>NZ_CP187419.1:0-4800000 GCF_049819085.1 Anatilimnocola aquadivae | reverse complement strand
CGTACGGCAAAGAGATGCGAAGTAAGTCGCTTTCGCGAGTGCCTCACTCGCCACTTACGTCGACCACATCCCCGCCGTTTACAACCAAGGTGTTCAACTTCGATCCGCTTATGGGACAGGAAAACCCAGCGAAACTCGGGATTTGCGCTAGTTAGTCCCCAAAAATGACCTTGATTGTTGAACACCCCCCCTTTTGCGGTTCTGCGACGTAAGTCCTATTGCAGCGGCAACGAGGGCCGCACCACTAGCACCCACCAGGCAATCAGCGAGAGCAGCCCGCCATTGAGAAACAGGCCGATCACGGCGATCACCCCCGTGTCGTAGTTACTGCGGCGAATGGCTGCCGTCAGCGCCACAATGCCCAGCACAACACCGCTCAGCAAGAGTGCGATACCGGCCGCCGAGACGACTCGGTCGGCGGTGCTCCACTCGGGAGACTTTTCCTTGGCGCTCAGCTGAGCGTAGGCAATCTGCGAGAGGCAGCAGGCAACCGCCGCAATGATCGACAGCCTCGCCACATGCCGCGGCCAATCGATCTTGGCCGCAGCAGGCTCCTTCAAAGTCACATTCACGCTCGTCCCTACTCGGGCAATGGCTTGCCTTTGGTTTCGGGCGCGAATGGCAGGGCAAACAGGCCCACCAAAAACACGCTGCACATGGCGACGCCGGCCCACCGCAGGCCTTCGTTGCCGAAGCCGTTGGCTTCGTTAAAGACGTACTTGGTGAGACCACCGAGCGTCAGCGGGCCAAGTGCGGCGATAAACCGGCCAATGTTGTAACAAAAGCTGGTACCGGTCGAGCGCAGCCGCGTGGGGAACAGTTCTGGGAAGTAAATCGCATAGCCGCCGAACAGCGAAAGCTGGCAGAAGCCCATCACTGGCACCATCCACAAGTCACCGAAACTGTCGAGTTGCGAGAACACGAGCGCGGTACTAAACATCGCAGCGATAAACGCAATGGCGAACGAAATCTTCCGCCCGATATAGTGCGAAAGATAGCTAAACCCATAGATGCCAAAGAAAGCACCCACATTCATCAGCACCGAACAGATGCCGACCCATAGCGCGACTTTCGAATTCAAGTCAGGACCAGTCAAGCCTTGGTCCATAAAGTGCTTGCGCAGCACGCCGCCGAACAGGTCGAATACAAAGAAGCCGATGCCCCACAGACCGACGACACCGGAAAATCCCATCAGCAGGCCGACGATCGCATTGCGACGCCAGCGTGGATCGCCCAGCAACTCTGCGTAGGAGCCCAGCTGCTTGTTGGCCGATTCGGACGCAGCTACCGCTTTCCACGTGTCCGGTTCTTTCAAGCGACTGCGAATCAAGATCGCCAGCAGCGCGGGCAACGTACCGATGACGAACATAATTCGCCAGGCGGTGATCGGCATTCCGTTGAAGCTCAGGTCTTCCAGGCCGCCTTGGCCTTCCACGACGCCGAGCCCAATATTGATGAACGCGGCCGTAATGTTGCCGACCGTGGAGAGCGCTTGCAGCAAGCCAAGCGCGAAGGGTCGCGCCTTCGACGGCATGACCTCTGCCACCAGCGAGATGCCCACGGCAAACTCGCCGCCGACGCCCAGGCCCGTCAAGAATCGGTAGAAGGCAAAGTCCCAGACGGATGTTGAAAGTGAACTTAAGCCCGTACAGAACGAATAAATCAGAATCGTCCAGAGCATCACCTTCGCGCGGCCCCAGCGATCGCCGAGCACGCCGAAGACGAGCCCGCCCGACGCCCAGCCCATCATGAAGATGCACGTGGTGACGCCGGCCCAGAAGTTGATGTCCGAGTCGGCCGGCAGCTTGTCGACCAAGGCACCGTCAATGGTTTCCTTGACCGTCAGCAGTTCGCGCATCGCCGGCTTACGAGCCAGGTTGAACAGCTGCTGATCCATCGTATCGAACAGCCAGCCCAGAGCGGCGACGGTTAGCACGAACCAGTGATAGCTCGACAGCAGGTTGTACCAGGGGCGATTGTCGTTCGGGTCATCCGGCTTGGCCGGTGCAACTTCATCAAAACCATGCATTGAAAGGCGTGCTCCAGGATAGGTGGGAGCCTCGCAGTGTAAGTACGCTGTGCGCCGACGGCAAGGGTTTTTCACTATGCAGGCGAAGGAATCTGCACAGCCCAGTTGGCAAAAATCGGCGGAAGCCGATTAGCGAGACATTGCCGGACAGGTTGTCGCTGCTCCCAGCTCTTTCCTCCTAGCGCCTCGCTTCTTCCCTCGTGGCATGAAGCCGTGCTTCGTGCATTTGCCCCTATCTCATTCGATCGCAGTTCTCCGAACGAAGCACGGCTTCGTTCCACGGATGCTCCTGCCCTCCCGCGCGCGGCGAACTTGTCGTCTAATAGCCTGTCCCTAAGGAAATGGCTTTCCCGCACGCACGTACAACTCTCCGCAAGGTTTTCGGACCGATGACCGTTCGCACTCGCTTCGCCCCCAGTCCTACCGGCTTTTTGCACATTGGCGGCGTACGGACCGCGCTCTTCAATTGGCTGTACGCCCGCCAACACGGGGGGCAGTTTCTGCTGCGGATTGACGATACCGACGCCGGCCGCAATGTGGCCGAAGCCTTGCTGCCGATCATCAACGGCTTCAAGTGGCTGGGCATCGATTGGGACGAAGGCCCCACCGACGATGGCAAGGACAGCCGTGGTCCGTATGGCCCTTACTTTCAATCGCAACGCCTGCCGCAGTACCAGGCAGCCGTGAAGGTGCTGCTCGAACGCGGTTTCGCCTACCGAGACTATGCCACTCCGGACGAACTCAAAGCCGAGCGTGAACAGGCCGAGGCCGAGAAGAAGCCCTTTCTCTACAGCCGCAAGTGGATGGCTGAGACCGACGAGCAGGCGAAAGCCTTCGAAGCCGAAGGCCGCCAGGGCGTTATGCGCCTCAAGATGCCCCGCGAAGGGAAGTGCATCATCGACGACCAGGTGCGTGGTACTTGCGAGTTCGACTGGGCTCGCGAACAGGACCACGTCATTCAACGCGCCGATGGGACGTGCCTCTATCACCTGGCCAGCGTCGTCGACGACTACGACTTCAAGATCACCCACGTCATCCGCGCCGAAGAGCATCTCTCGAACACGCCGCGGCAGATCTTCATTGTGCAAGGTCTCGGTTATCCGCTCCCCGTGTATGCTCACCTGCCGTACGTCGCCGAGCCAGGAAGCAAAAACAAGCTGAGCAAGCGGAAGATCCCGCAGTATCTCAAAAACCCCGACTTCAAACGGCTCTACGATCACGGTGTGGAGATCGTCAGCCGCTTTGGCAAGGAACTTTCGCCCGATACCTTCAATCCGGTGATCGTGGACTTTTATCGCGACGTCGGTTACTTGCCCGATGCCATCATCAACTACCTGATGCTGCTAGGCTGGTCGCTTGACGACAAGACCGAAGACTTCACCCGCGAAGAGATGATCAAGAGCTTCACGCTCGAGCGCGTCACCAAAGCCCCGGCTAGTTTCGACTGCAAAAAGCTGTGGAACTTCGAAGATCGGCATATGCAGAAACTGCCGATCAAACAGAAGGTCTCGCGCATGTGCGACTTCTTGCAATCGGCCAAACTGATCTCGACTCCGCCGCCGTGCGACATTGCTCCCAAACTGACCCGCATCATCGAAGCAGCCGGCGATCGTTTGAAAGTCGCTGGCGATATCCTCAGCTATGCCGATTTCTTCTTCATTCCCGATGACCAAATCGTCTTCGACGAGAAGGATTTCGAAAAGCGCGTCAAACCCGCTGCCTCGCTCTCCCTGCTGAAAAAGTATCGCGAGAAGCTGGCCGCAGCCACCGACTTTACCGCTCACCCACTCGAGGAAATGACCAAGGCGTTCCTCGAAACCGAGGGAATCAAGATCGGCGACATTGTCCATACGGTTCGCGTTGCTGCCACGGGCAAAAGCGTCGGTCCTGGCTTATATGACTGCCTGGAGTTGCTCGGCAAAGATGCTTGCCTCGCGAGAATCGACCGGGCAATCGCGAAGGCAGCTTAGCGTCGGTTGGCACTGACACGTTTGGCCACCACCCGAGTTCGGTGGGGCCGAAACCCCAGAGAACAACCGTCAGGAGTCGTTGCTGGCTGGCATATAGTACGGAGCGAAGCTTAGAAGATGATGGACTGATGCCGGACGAAATGGCGATACAGGAAGTATCCGTCGCTCTATCCACGAGAACACTTCACGATGAAGACGACATTGCGTGGAATCTTTCTCACTTCGGAAAAGCCGGAACGAACGGCGGCCTTCTACCGCGACGTCGCCCTGCTGGAGCTAGAACAAGTCGGCAGCTCGGCCACGTATCTGTATTGGAAAGTGGATCGCGACGGCGTGCAGATCGCCATTCACGATGCGGCCAAGTTCGCTTCGTACACGCATCCCGTTCAGTACGGATCGAATGCGACGCATCTTTACTTCAAAATCGAAGACCAGGCGCCTTTCTTGCAACACTTGGATGCCCTGGGAATCTCGCCGGTCGCCTGCGATGATGTCGTTGTCACCGTCGATGATCCCGACGGTCGCAAGGTGATGTTTGGGACCGCATAACTCCTCGCTCAATGAGAGGAACGTGCAATGGAATCCGCGATTGTCATTCTCGCTATGTTGGCCCTGGTAGGTGCTTGGCTGCTGATATGCAACTTGATGGGGCGCTGTTGGAAGAATGCGTTCGAAGCCAAGTTCCCGCCGATCACCGATGACCAGTTCATGGCTCGCTGCCAGCCGGGTACCAGCCGCGAGGTGGCACTCAAGGTCCGCCGAATCATTTCCGAACAATTGGGCGTTGAGTACGAGCGGATCTATCCGGAGAGTTCGTTTGTGAGTGATTTGGACTGCGGCTGACGGCATAGTCGATAGCCGAGATCACGCACGACGAGCAGACTACCGCCCAGCACGACGGCATAGGAGCTGTAGGACCAAAGGTAGAAGAGGCCGCTCAACTGGTGCCCCAAGGAATCGGTAATCCAGGGTCGGAAAAATGTTGCATCCGCCAGGCTGAACAGCAGCGTCACTCCAATCAAACACGGCAGCGTGCGCCACAGTGACAGGCGCGAGAGCGTTGCGAATAAAACAACATGAGTGAACAAAGCGAAGCGAATGGGTGCTGTATCGAATGGCCAGTGCCAATTGAGCACTACGGACCATCGTCTCCAGGTCCAGCCGCGGTCGGACTGCAGCCAGCGGAAGATGGCCAGCGTCACACAGATCACCAAGAAGACACTGAGCAAATCTCGCAGGCTAACGGAACACCGCGCACCTGCATTCGTCCCCTCCTCGCTGCGAATGTCGAAGCCCAGCAGCCGCACTAATCCGCCCGTCAGGCAGACGACGGCTGCAAACGCCGATAGTCGGATTAGCCAACTCATGTGGCGATCGACAGTCCACATATCACCGTTGCGCAGCCAACCGTACAAAAAGAAAAATGAGTTTCCCGCGAGATTCGAAGCAGTCACCGCCAACAGCGGAAAAAGCAAAAGCAGCGCAGACAGCCGCAGACCCAGGGAGCAGTGGCCAAACACGGCTCCTATCGCGATCAATGCCACCTGAGCAATAAAAACGGAACTGGCGATGAGCGCCAGCGTTCGCAACGACTCGTAGTCCAGCTCAACAAGGCTATCCAGACCGCGAAACAAATGCTGCTCACACGAAATTAGGGTCAGCAGGCCCACGTGGACTGCCAACAGCAATTGCCAAACAGATTGCTCGCTTAGTCGTAAGGCCGATCGCAAGTTGATTCCAAACGCGCGAGTTGAGTCGATTACGCTGCCGATCAGACAACCATAACAAAAGAAAAAGCCCGCGACCATTTTTGATCGCGGGCTTTAGGTTTTTTAGCTAAGTCTTCCTACGGGCCGAGTCCCTCATACCAACCCTCTCCCCGTCACACCGTGGAGTACCACGTGTACCGAGGCGAGGGAGTGAAGAGGTTGCTACTTCGTCTCGGTGACTGCTGGAACTGGTTCCTTGGCGGAGACCGAGCCCTTGAAGTCGAGGCGGCGGAGCTTGTTCTCGTCGTCGCGAATGGCGCTGACGGTGATCGTGTCCTTGCCTTGGAACTCGCCCTTGAGGAGCTCTTCCGACAGCGGATCTTCGATCATTCGTTCGACTTCGCGACGGAGCGGACGGGCACCGTACGGGTTATCGTCTTCGCCACCCTTGTTGCTCTTCATGATGATGAATTCCTTGGCATCATCGGTCAATTCGAGCTTCAGGCCACGCTCGAGCAAGCGTTCGCGAACCTTCGACAGTTCGAGGTCGATGACTTGCTTGAGGTCCTTCGTGTTGAGGTGCCGGAAGACGATGATGTCGTCGAGCCGGTTCAAAAACTCGGGACGGAACTGACGTTCGATTTCTTCGGTCACGCGGCGCTTCATGCCATCGTACGAAGCATCCTGGTCACTCGTGGCTTGGAAGCCGAAGTGAGCTTCGTTCTTGATGGCAGCGGCACCGGCGTTGGTCGTCATGATCAAAATGACGTTGCGGAAGTCGACACGACGGCCGAAGCTGTCGGTCAAACGACCTTCTTCCATCACCTGCAGCAGCGTGTTGAAGACGTCGGGGTGAGCCTTTTCGATTTCGTCGAGCAGCACGACGGCGTACGGACGGCGACGAATCTTTTCGGTCAGCTGACCGCCTTCTTCGTAACCGACGTATCCCGGCGGAGCACCGATGAGCCGGCTGACGTTGTGCTTCTCCATGTACTCGCTCATGTCGATTTGAATGAGCGCGTCGCTATCGCCGAACATGAATTCAGCGAGAGCCTTGGCGAGCAACGTCTTACCGACACCGGTCGGACCAGCAAACAGGAAGCAGCCAGCCGGCCGGCGCGGATCTTTCAAACCGCTGCGGCTACGACGTACTGCTTTGGCAACGGCCTTCACGGCCTGTTCCTGGCTGATGATCTTGCGATGCAGCTCTTCTTCCATCTTCATCAGCCGCATGCTGTCTTCGGTCGTCATGCGGGTGAGCGGAATCCCCGTCATCTTGCTGACAACTTCGGCAATCACTTCCTCATCGACCACGCCTTCGTTGTCGCGCGATTTCTCACGCCATTCGCGGGTGATCGTGTCTTTTTTCTTCTTCAGCTTGTCAGCCTGATCGCGAAGAGCAGCGGCCTTCTCAAAATCTTGATTGGCGACAGCTTCTTCTTTTTGCTTGTTCAGGGTTTCGACTTCTTCGTCGATTTCCTTCAGATCTGGCGGACGAGTCATCGAACGCAGACGGACGCGAGCGCCGGCTTCGTCGATCACATCGATGGCCTTATCGGGCAAGCAACGAGCGGTGATGTAGCGCTCCGAGTACTCGACGGCCGCTTCGACAGCGTCGTCGGTGATTTGCACGCGATGGTGCTCTTCGTACTTCTCGCGCAGACCCTTCAGGATCGAGATGGTCTCTTCCTTGCCGGTCGGTTCGACAATGATCTCTTGGAACCGGCGAGCGAGGGCCGAATCCTTTTCGATGTACTTGCGGTACTCATCGAGAGTCGTTGCACCGATGCACTGGATTTCGCCACGTGCCAAGGCTGGCTTGAGCACGTTCGCTGCGTCGATCGCACCTTCGGCACCACCGGCACCGACGAGGGTATGAAGCTCATCGATGAACAGAATGGTGTTCCGAGCGCGACGAACTTCGTTCATCACCGCCTTGATGCGTTCTTCGAATTGACCGCGGTACTTGGTACCGGCGACCATCATGGCCAGGTCGAGCACCACGATTCGCTTTTCGGCGAGAATCTCGGGCACGTTTCCGGCCACGACACGTTGAGCGAAGCCTTCGACGATGGCGGTCTTGCCCACGCCAGCTTCACCGAGCAACACAGGGTTGTTCTTGGTGCGGCGGCAGAGGATCTGCGTCGCACGTTCGATTTCGCGTTCGCGGCCGATCACGGGATCGAGCTTGCCCTGGCGAGCGAGTTCGGTCAGATCGCGGCCGAAGCTATCGAGGGCCGGTGTCTTGCTTTTGCTGCTGCGGCCCGAAGCGGCTTGTTCTCCGCCACCACCGCCGCCACCAGCGCCGACACCTTCGCGTCCGCCCCGTTCGCTGCTCCCTTCACCTTCCAGGCCATGGCCCAGCAGGTTGAGGACTTCTTCGCGAACTTCTTCGAGCTTGAGGCCGAGGTTCATCAGAACCTGAGCGGCGACACCTTCTTGTTCACGCAGCAGGCCGAGCAGTATATGTTCGGTGCCCACGTAGTTGTGATTCAGGTTGCGAGCCTCTTCCATCGAGTACTCGATGACCTTTTTGGCGCGGGGCGTTTGGGGCAGCTTGCCCATGGTGACCATTTCTGGTCCGCTTTGCACCAGCTTTTCGACTTCGAGGCGGATCTTGCGCAGATCGACATCGAGGTTCTTCAGCACGTTCGCCGCGACGCCGCTGCCTTCCTTGACCAGCCCGAGCAGGATGTGCTCGGTACCGATGTATTCATGGTTGAAGCGCTGAGCTTCCTGGTTGGCCAATTGCATGACCTTGCGGGCGCGATCAGTAAATCGTTCGTACATTCTTCATCTCCCGCAGGTGCTTCGTGTGCTGGACAGTCCAGTCGCGTGAGTCACCTTGTGACAAGTGTTAGCATCCTTACCCGGTGTACAGCCAACGATCTTCGTGGTTGCTTTAACTAAGTTCTGTCGACTGTATTCGACTTCTTTCAGTTGTTCTTCACTGCCTGCCTGTTCGTTCATCACTTCGTGGAGGGTGATGAGGGCGAACTCCGCAGGCATTCTTTCGTGTTCGGTATCAATCGCCAAGTGGTCTAGTTCTGCGCAGGCCAGATTTATGTGGCTCGTTTCGTTCTAGGCGGCTTTGGTCTTGGGCAATCCGGTCTCGCTTGGTGGTTCGCGTTCTAGTTGTTGAATCTTGGTCGCTTCTCGCTGCACTTCTTCGGCCCAGGCAGCCGAACCGGACAGTTCGGCCAGTTGAGTCAAGGTTTTTTTGGCTTCGGCCAGGCGTTTGGTTCGTCGTTGCACACTTGCCAGGAGCAAGCGGGCTTCGACATCGCCGGCCGTTCGTCCCAATAACGTGAGCAATCGAGACTCGGCTTCGATCCAGTGACCTTTTAAGTATTCGAGTTGTGCCTGGCGGAAGAGTTCTAGCGACTGGGCATCCGCAGGCTGATTGGCCCGCTTGATGGTCGCGACAAGCTCTCCGCCGGCGCGCATTCCGGCAACCCAAAACCATACCACCACAATCCAGGCCGTTGCGGGAACGAGCCAAGGAGGAAGTTGCCGCGAGACGAGTTGCGGCCATACAAGCGTTGTTATCAGGGCAAAATTCACTGCCAGCGTAAACGCTACCGCCGTTAACAACCCGCGAAACTCTCCGCGCAGCCAGAGCCGAGCCAAACCGGGCCACAACGACGTGACCGGCGGCGGAAACCAACTCGCAGCTATGGTAGCGGACGAATTTGGCATGTACGGCGAACCCAATCCTCCGTGATCGACGCTTTAAGGGGCGAGGGTACCTGCAATCAGGCTGCTTCTCCCCTGAGCCTCGGCGAATTCTAGTGGCAGACGAAATTTGCGACAAGATGAATGATTTCAAGCGGTTAGCGAAGGTTGCTGGCAAACGTGAACTGTGATTCGGCCGCCTCGCTGACAAATGTCTAGCTGGAATCACCAGTTTCGATCCACCCTCGACATTTCGGCAGGTTGTAAGCACGAAGTACCCTTAAAAGCAACAATCGCGCCATTTCCAAAATCTCGATTTCGCGCTGCTGAACTTGCCGCTAATCGCTGCTAGCGACCCTCGTGACTGTGAACCTGAAAGCCTCCGCTCTGCTCTCTGCTCAAGCGTTGCCAAGTCCGATATATTTGGGATCGCCCAATCCCGATTTGCCTTTTCCCTGACCCCTGATCTCTAACCTCTGGCCCCTTCACCCATGTCCCTCCAAATCTATATCAGTGGAAAATACTTCGACAAAGAACACGCCAAAGTGAGCGTGTACGATCACGGCCTGCTGTACGGCGACGGCGTGTTCGAGGGCATGCGTAGCTATCACGGCAAGGTCTTTCGCCTGGCGGAGCACCTCGATCGCCTCTGGGATTCAGCTCGTTCGATTTGGTTGAACATTCCCATCTCGAAAGAAGAGATGGCCAAGGCCGTGAACGAGACACTCGCGAAAAACAGCATTCGCGATGGCTACATTCGCCTGATTATCACCCGCGGCGCCGGCACGCTGGGCCTCGATCCCAACAAGTGCCCGATGCCCGAAGTGATCATCATCACCGATCACATCCAGCTCTACCCCAAAGAGTTCTACGACAACGGGCTGAAGATCATCACCGCCTCGACCGTGCGAAATCACACGGCTGCCCTCAGCCCGCGAATCAAGTCGCTCAACTACCTGAACAACATCCTCGCCAAGATCGAAGGCATGCGAGCTGGCTGCGTCGAAGCGCTGATGCTCAACACCCAGGGGGAAGTGGCCGAGTGCACCGGCGACAATATCTTTCTCGTCCGTAACGGCATTCTCTACACGCCGCCGATCGACGCGGGCATTCTCGAAGGAATCACCCGCAACGCGGTGATCGAACTAGCCGAAAAGGCTGGCATTGTCGTTCGCCAGATCCCCCTCTCGCGTCACGACGTCTACATCGCCGACGAAGTCTTCCTCACCGGCAGCGCCGCCGAAGTGATTCCCGTCGTCGAGATCGACAGCCGCACCATCGGCGAAGGCAAACCCGGCCCCATGACCAAAAAGCTCACTGCGAAGTTTCATGAGTTGACGCGGGAGTAGTACTCGGCCTCTTTAGCTCGCCATGCAGGAGGTTTAGGGGGCTGGAATTTTTTGGCGTTGGGTGGCTCAATTTGACGTTAGGTCAGTCGAGCTTTACTCTAACACGCGCTGAGGTCACCTTTACGTCTTGTCTTTGAGGGTCCAATGTTGCGGTTCATACTTTGCTTTATGCTGCTCGTATTTGTAGTTTCCAAGGAAAGCCGCGCAGAGGGTGATGCAGTACGTGAAGCTATTGAGAAAGCCAAGACGGAGTATCAGGCAAGTCTTACTAAATATCGTGAACTCGCGAAGGTGTACTTCGACAAGCGTGAAGAAGAAGCGCGTAAGCAGGGTAACAAGCGCAGCGTGGACGAATTGAAGGTGGCACGCGAGGCATTTGACCAAAGCGGAATCTTGCCACCGAGCGCGCCAGCTGTGCTACGTGTGCGTCCCGCCAATGCATTGTCCGGCCTCAAGAGTGCCTATTCAAAAGCAGTCAAGGAGTACACACGTACCAAGCACGATGATTTGGCGGCTGCCGCCGAAAAGGAACTGGAAGTCTTCCAAGCCGAGGCCGGTTATCCGCCTATTGCTGGCGTTTGGCGCGAAGGGCCGGACGCAAATGGGATTCGAGTTGCCGTAACACAGAACGGCGACAAGTTCATCGCCGCCTGTAGTTATCGCCGTAGTGACAAAGTCGAGATTGCCTGGCGAATGACCGGAACCATTACCAAGGGTGGGGAAGTCAACGGCACCCTTATCCACACCAAGGCACCACAGGGTTATCAAAATCAAACTCGTACCGGGAAATTGTCTGACTCGAATGACACCATTGAGGGGAAGGCAATGTGGCCAGGCGGGCAGCACGATTTCCAATGGACTCTTGTTGAAAACTAGGACCAAGAGGTTTTCCTTGGCATAGATCGCGCGGCTCGCAGGGCGGCAAGTCGAATAAGTGGGAATCGGAACGCCAGTGACCTAGAATGAACTAAGCAGGCATTCATCAACCATCCCGAGAACACGATCATGATCTTACCGCTGGCAGCCGTTGAAGTGCCGCTCGTGGGCGACGAGCAAGGTGGATTGCGTGTTCGGGGCACCCGCGTGCTGTTAGAGCGAATCGTCCGTGGGTTTGAAAATGGAGCGACACCGGAAGGGATTGTGCAAAGCTATGACACGCTGCAACTCGCGGACGTTTATGCGGTGCTCAGTTGGTATCTCCAGCATCCTGAGGCGGTGCAGGAGTATCTTCGGAGGCGGGAGCTAGAAGCGGAGAACGACCGTTGCACTATCGAGGCGCAGTTGCCTGGACAGTCCGCCCTGCGCGCGAAGCTGCTGGCACGCCGAAACGAACATCAAAACGATGTATCGGGAGCGGCTCATGCTCCGCCTGCTGAGTGATGAGAACTTAAACGGCGATATCGTCCGCGGGCTGATGCGGCTTTATCCAGACTTGCCATGTGTGCGGGTGCAAGACGTCGGCTTGATGAACACGCCCGACGAGTTGATTCTGGAATGGGCGGCACGCGAGCGACTGATCCTCGTCACGCACGACGTTTCCACTATTCCACCCGCCGCCTATCAGCGAATCGTTGCATCGAAGCCAATGCCAGGTGTCATTGTTGTGCCTGACCAACTTGCCATTGGGCGAGCGATTGACGAAATCGCGTTTCTCGCCCGCGAGGTAGAGCCACGCGAGATTGAGAACCAAGTCTTCTTCCTGCCGCTCTGATCATTTGCCTGCCGCTCGGGCAAACGGTATGTTTGCGACGTGCATTAAGGCACCCTACAATCTGCTCGTCCATTCACGCCTGTCATTAAAATGTTGGAATACGCTGATGAAACCCATCCATGCTGCGATTCTCGGATTGCTTGTTGCCTACTGCCTCACATCTGTTGCACCTGCTTCCGCTCAAGGCGATGCCGAGGTTGAAGCGAAGTTTGTTGCCATGTTGAAGAACGCGACGCTCAAGGGAACGTGGGCGCCGGTGGCTGGTGGCAAGTTGGGTGGTGAGAAAGGGAACGACTCGTACAAAATTGCCCGGGTCGAGAAGGGAGAGGGAGACAAGTGGTCGGTCGTCTCGGTTTTCAAGGTGCAAGGTCGCGAGATTGAATTTCCCATTGCCTGCAGCGTGAAGTTCGCGGGCGATACGGCTGTGCTGGTGCTCGACAATGTTCGTGCGGGACCGGGATCAGCCAACTGGTCGGCTCGCGTCATGTTCCACGACGATGTTTACGCCGGTCGTTGGTGGGAGACCGCCAACAAGGAACATGGCGGCACGATCAACGGCACCATCACTCGTGCGGAAGTTAAGGCGCCGTAAGGGTTCGTGCGCAGGAGGAATAGGGCGATGGGATTCAGACGCAACAGCAACGCTGCATTCGAATGGAAACGGTGGACTGCGCGCAATCGCGACGAGTTATTAGCCATTGGTATTCCAGATGAGCTCACTTGTGACATGGCACGTTGGCAACACTTTTGTGGTCATGGCTTTGACCCTGAATCTGGATGGAGCACGAATCGAATGTCAGCGGAACAAATATCGCGGCTCAGGGCATTTTTGATCCGTGAAGTGTCGCCTGATGCCGACTTGCATTGCCTGGGACGCGCGCAATGAACCACCGTCTGGCCCCGCCGATCATCGCAGTCGTCTTGCTGCTCCTGCCGGTGCTTTACGTGGGAAGCTATCTGGCGCTAGTGGTGCCGGGGCCATGGGTTCTACTTGGTGGTGACGCAGTTGCCATTTATCGCTTCGGCGGTCGAACTTCCGAAATTGGCTTCTGGCCTCTGGAGCAGATCGACCGGAAGGTAAGGCCGAGAGCGTGGGAAGCTACCCACGAATGGCAAGAAAACCCGTATTGGCCGAACTCGAAGTAGGCACTTCCGTGCCAATCGCCGGTGCGGGGCAGGCAGCACCACTTAGCCGCCTAGTACCCAACTCGACCGGAAGGTGAGGCCGGGAGCGTAGGAATTTGAGTTCAAAGCATTAGCTGTCGAAGGGTGCGACTTGTCGCTGGGATCGTAGGTCAAATTCAGCCCCGTCACACTGGCGGGGCTTTTTCGTACGCGGGTAGAATGGGGTAATGGAACAGGACGAAGCGATTAAACTTGTTCTCGCCGACATGAAGGCCCATTCGTGCAAACATGGACCTGTGATTGCTGCAACTCAGCTAGGCGACGCGATGTGGGATGTTGAACTCGCCCACCACGGATATGACGGACGTGCCGCAACCTGCGATCCGCCATCACTTCGTTTCGTTGTGAATTGTTCCACAAAGTCAGTCACGCTAATTGACATCATGTAGTCGCGCGACTACCGAATATTTCGGAAACCTTTTTGGATTTTACGGCAGCCCCACTTAATCGCCCAGTACCCCATGCTGCGGCTACGTCACCCTTGCAGAACGCAGACGGAGCCTAATCTGTCCGATATGCTTCTGGGAGGACGATGTCTTCGTGGGCGATCAACTGGACGAGTTGTCGATATGTAACCATCAAACATTGCGGCAAGGGCGGGCGAACTTCTCTTTGCTTGGGGCGTGTGATCGCGAAATGCTCAAGCATGTGGTGCCGGTTGCCGCACGAGCATCTTACATTCAACTTCCCTTCACCCAGGGATAAAGCTTCGTCCGTGACCAGACCAGTCACTCAAAACCAGGCGCTACCCGTTTTCAGCACGCGTTGACGGCGTCGCTGGCATCTGGTAGAAGATTGGATTCGCCAAAACCTACATTTGGGCAACAGAAGCAAGCACAAAGGCAGTTAGCATGGGTGGAATTATCCATCGGATGAAGGAAATCGCGCAACGCCGGCACCGCAAGAAGAAGCTGGCCGTGATCAAGCGCCGCGCCGCCAAGGCGAGCATCTCGGAGAAAGCTGTATTGGCTGCCAAGTTGCGTCGCATGACTCCCGGTGCCGAGATCATCATCGCGGCTCTCGGTTTGGAAGAAAAGCGTTAAGCACGTTCGTGGCAAGTTGGCAGTAATGCCGGCAAGCAACGAATGAAGTTTCGCTACAGAGAACGCGGCTGGCACAGCTCGCCGCGGGACTGGTTCGCGCCCAGCCTCGGGTTTTCTCGCAAGGATTTTATTGATGGCCGCTCACTCGCCACCTTCGCACGACAATCATTTTGAAGAGCACGAAGCGAACGAACATTTGGCAGAGGACTCGGAAGCCTGGAATGGCGTGACCGGCCTGTTGTTGTTCATCGTCTCGATTGGCCTGTCGCTGGCCATGCTCACACTTTTTCTTTCGCGCAATCCGTAGTGGGTGCGGCGGCCTCGGTTGCCAAGTGTGGCGTGCTGGGCTTGAAGAAGCGGTGGCGTAGGTACTCGACAATGGCCGGTAAGATCGAGACAAAGACGATCGCCAGCACGACGAGTTCGAAGTTCTTTTCGACGAACTCGATCCGGCCAAACCAGTAGCCGGCAAACGTCATGCTCAGCACCCAGAAGATGCCGCCCGCGACGTTGTAAACGAGAAAGCGGCGATAGTCCATCTGCCCCACTCCCGCGACGAACGGCGCAAAGGTGCGGACAATCGGTACGAAGCGGGCAATGACAATGGTCTTGGGCCCGTAGGCTTCGAAAAACTCTTGGGTCTTGGCTAAGTGCTTGGGATTCAGCCAGCGGGACCATTTGCCGCTGAGGACTCTTGGCCCCAGATAGCGGCCAATGTGATAGTTGACCGTATCGCCCAGCACCGCAGCAATCGACAGCAGGATGCAGATCAGCCAGACGTTCAGGCCCGACTCTGGCTTGGCGGCTAGGGCACCGGCCGCAAACAGCAGCGAGTCGCCCGGCAGAAACGGCATGACGACCAGGCCGGTCTCGACAAACACGATGGCGAACAAGATGCCGTAGGTCCAAGCGCCGTAGGCATGCGTCAGCATTAACAGCTTGTCATCAACATGCAAAAGCCAATCGACAATCTGCCGCACGAGAACGACCCTTCCAAACAAAAGCGAGGCGAGTAGCGGTTTGCCAACTCGGGGCGAACCGCTGGACGGCCCCATCGCAGTATAGGTTTTTCTGTGGCTCGTCCCCAGGCGAAACGAACCCTACAACCGGCACTTTCGCAGGGGGCAAGTCCGCAGTCGCTTTGACGCAAGGCAGCGGAACGCTCTTTCAGGGGGTGTTCACAAACCGCGGTCGCTTGCCGGGCGAAATTGCGATAATCCTCGGGAATGGCGCTAGGTAGGCGATGGCCGGTGCCCCTGTTTGTGTAGACATTCACGCCAACAGCCTGGCGAAAGTGTAGTGGCCATGGTCCGCCGTGCAGCATGGCGACTCGGGGAGCGAGTCGACTAGCTGCACTTTTCCCTGCTAGACTCAGCGGCACCCGCCAGACTCCACCTTCCCCCAGGTGCTTACCCAATGAATGCTGCTGCCCGCCTGCTGGTTTTTGTCTTGCTCGCCAGCCTCACTCCGACGTTGCTGCTGGCCCAGGCCGAAGTTGACCTCGGCACGATCACCGAGCGGCACGAACGGATTCCCATGCGCGACGGTCAACGACTGTCGGCCTATCTGTATGTGCCGCCGGGCGAAGGTCCCTGGCCAGTCGTGTTTGAACAGCGGTACGCCGACCTCCGCGGGGCAGGAACTCGCAAGGCAGCCGCCAAACTGGCAGAGGCTGGTTACGTGGTCGCCCTCGTTAACTTTCGGGGCACGCATCTCTCGGAAGGGAAGTGGGTGGGGTATCGGGCGCTCGGCTGGGGCGAATTGCAGGATGGCTACGACACTTGCGAATGGCTCGCCACGCAAAAATGGTCCACCGGCAAGGTCGGCACCTTCGGCAGTTCGCAGGGAGGCTTTGCCCAGAACTTTTTGGCGGTCACTCAGCCTCCGCATCTCAAGTGTCAGTACATGGTCGATACCGGCCTGAGCCTATTTCAGGAAGGTTATCGCATTGGCGGCATCACGCGCCCGAATCGTTTCGTCTCGCTCGAAAAGACGTGTCGCAATCCCGAGGACAATCGCCAACTTGTCGCCGAGTGGTTCCGTCATCCCCATTACGACGATTACTGGCGCGAGGAAGATTGCTCGCTCCACTTCCCCAAGATGAATGTCCCCTGCTTCACGATCGGCAGCTGGTACGACTTCATGAACCAGGGCTCGATCGCCAGTTTTCAAGGTCGGCAGCAGCAGGGCGGGCCTAATTCGCGCGGCAAGCAGCAACTGATCATCGGCCCTTGGTTGCACGGGCGATTGAACAAAGGGAACCGCGTGGCGGAACTCACCTATCCGGCCAATGCCACTTGGCCGGAACACGAACACATGGTCCGCTGGTTCGACCATTGGCTGAAAGGCAAAGCAACCGGCGTCGAGCGCGAGCCCGCCGTGCGTTACTACGTGATGGGCGCCGTCGGCGAAGAAGGTGCGCCGGGCAACGAGTGGCGTACCGCCGCCGACTTCCCGCCGCCGGCCAAGATGTCCCCGTACTACTTGCAAGCCGAAGGCGCGCTGTCGACCGAGTTGCCGACGAGTGACAAAGGCTCGACTAGTTTCACCAGCGATCCGCTCCACCCGATGCAAATGCCCGGTGCAGCGTTTCTGGGAGCCAAAGATGCTCGAGCCTTTGAGCAGCAGACCGAGGTTCGCACCTTCACCACCGCGCCTCTGGCTGAACCGGTCGAATGGACCGGCCGCGTGCGCGCCGAGTTGCTGCTGTCCTCAACGGCTCGCGACACCGACGTGATCGTCCGCGTCAGCGATGTCTATCCCGATGGTCGCTCGATTTTGATCATCGAGTATCCGCTGCGGGCCCGCTATCGCGAAGGTTTCGACCACGAGGCACTCTTAACACCCGGCGAAGTCCACAAGCTCAACTTCGATGTCGGCTGGCTGAGCCAGATCTTTGCCAAGGGTCATCGCATTCGTGTGACCGTCGCCAGCACCGGCGCTCCCCTCTACGAACCGAATCCCCAAACGGGCGAACCACTCACCGTGGAGTTCCCCGCCAATGCCACAAAGGCAGTAAATACGATTTACCATCACCGCCTGAATGCCTCACGCATTCTGGCCCCGATTGCGACGGTTGCGGGACAATAATGGGCCCGCTTAAAGACTGCTTTTTGCGACCGCAGCAGGTAGACTAAGAGCTTGCCTTGCCTGCCGACATTTGTCTTTTGGCAACAGGATTGAATGATGCGATCAGGCTGGATCTCTCCCCTGCTGATGCTGTGTTTGTGCGCGAAGCTTTATGCACAGGCTCCCGCCGAAGAGGAAGTAAAATTCTTCGAACAGAAGATTCGGCCCGTTCTTGTCCAGCATTGCTACAGCTGCCACTCGGTCGCCGCGCGCGAGCAAAAGAAGCTGCAAGCCGACCTGTATCTCGATTCGGCTGCTGGCTTGCTCGCTGGCGGTGAAAGTGGCCCGGCGATTGTCAAAGGGAAGTCGGCCGAGAGTCTGCTGCTTAAGGCCCTGAAGTACGACGGCTTTGAGATGCCCCCCAGCGGCAAATTGTCGGCCGAGATCGTCGCTGACTTTGCTCGCTGGATCGATAACGGCGCAGCCGATCCTCGCCAGGATGGTACGGTCGTCAAGTCGAAACGCGAGATCAATATCGAAGAGGGGAAGCAATGGTGGTCGTTTCAACCATTGGCTGCCGTAACTCCCCCTGCTGCACCCAGTGGCGCTCGCATCCAGACTCCGATCGATCAGTTCATTCAGGCCGCGCTCGCACAACAAAAACTGACGCCCAATGGCCCCGCCTCAAAAGCGAAGCTGCTCCGCCGCGCCTATTTCGACTTGATCGGTTTGCCGCCCACGCCCGAGCAGATCGACGCTTTTGCCAAAGATGAATCGCCGCAGGCATTCGAGAAGGTCATCGACGAGCTGCTCGCCAGCCAGCACTACGGCGAGAAATGGGCTCGGCATTGGTTGGATGTTGCCCGCTATGCCGAGAGTGGCGGCTACGAGTTTGACGGCTTTCGTGGCGGTGCTTATCACTATCGCGATTGGGTGATTCGCGCGCTCAACGAAGACCTGCCTTACAACCAGTTCGTCCGCCAGCAATTGGCCGGCGACAAGTTGCAGCCCGAAGAGTATGCGGCCGCTTCGGCGAGCGGCTTTCTTGTGGCTGGTCCGTATCCGGGGCAGATTACCGCGAAGACCGTCGAACGTATCCGCTACGATCAGCTCGACGACATGCTGATGACGGTCGGCGGCTCGATGCTCGGCCTGACGATCGGCTGCGTTCGTTGCCACGACCATAAGTACGACCCGATTCCGCAAACCGATTACTACGCGCTCGCTGCGGCTCTCGCCAAGACCGGCCATGGCTCGCGCACGATCGATCCCGATCCAGCTGCCAGCGAGCGGGCACTCGAAGCCCATCGCGTGGCGCATGAACCGCTGGTCGCGGACCTGCGCAAGTTTGCTACCGAGCAATTACCACCGCGCGTCGAAAAATGGCGTAAGGCGGAACTGGCCAAGCAGCCCGAAGCACCCCGCTGGCAAACCATGGAGCCGGTCGCTTGGGACGCCGAGCGCTCCTGGCTGAAGAGTGTGCCCGGCGGCATCCTCGCGCACGATGGCTTGATGGTCGCGGGCGTGAATGTTCCCAAACGCGGGCAGGGTCGCAAGGTTGGCGCAGCGGAGTCCTACAGCCTGACGTATCACACGCACCAAAAGAATGTGATGTCGCTGCGGCTGGATGCCTTCACGGAGAAGTCGCTGCCGCAAAAGGGACCAGGGCTCAATACCGACGGCAGCTTTCAACTGGGCGAGATGAAAGTCACCGCGAAACCGCTAGACCCGCAGTCGAAAGATGCTCCACTGGTTCTCAAGCTGAAGCCGGTCTTCGCTGCCTTCGAAGATAAAGACCAGCCCATTGCGCAAGCCGTCGATGGCAAGCCGAATACGGCTTGGGTCGTGAAGACCAACGCCAAGAAAGACAACGCGGCCGTCTTTGAATTGGAGACGCCACTGGCCGGCTTTGCTGGTGGCACCGAACTGCAAGTGGAGATGAAGTTCAAAGATCTCGGCATCGGTCGCTTGCGACTCGCGCTCAGCACCGAAGCCAATCCCGCGACTTGGGCCGGTGACCTGACTCCTCAACATGTGGGCGAGATCAGGGCCATTCTGGCTGCCAACGGCAACAAGCTGCCCGATGCCCAGCGCGAAGAGATGACCCGCTGGTTCGCGCCGTTCGATACGGATACCGCCAAGGCGGTGGAGATCGTTCGCAATCACACAGCAGCCGAACCTCGCCCAAAGCTGGCCGAAGTCTACACCACGGTCGCCGGTGGCCAGGATGTCTTCTTGTTGCGGCGCGGCGAAGTCGAAAACAAACTGGGCAAAGCGGAACCCGGCTTCATTCAGGTCCTGCGACGCACGAGCGATGTCCCCTCCGCTGACACGACACCGGTGAGCACCAGCGCAGCCGATCCCCGCATAGCCCTCGCCGATTGGATGACCGACGTCGAACAAGGTGCGGGGCCGTTACTCGCCCGTGTAATGGCCAATCGACTTTGGCAACATCACTTTGGCCAGGGACTCGTTGGTACTCCAAACGATTTTGGCGCGCAAGGCGAACGCCCCTCGCATCCCGAATTGCTCGAATGGCTGGCCAGCGAACTGGTGAACAACGGCTGGAAGCTGAAGCCGCTGCATAAGCAGATCATGCTCAGTGCCGTGTATCAACAAGCCAATGAAGTATCGCCCGAGAACCTGAAGATCGATCCCGCGAATCGCTTCTGGTGGCACTATCAGCCTCGGCGGCTGGATGCGGAATTAATTCGCGACTCGCTCCTCGCGATCGGCGGCAATCTCGACAAGCAGATGTTCGGCCCGAGCATTCTCGACAACACTCCCCGCCGTAGCATTTACCTGCGTGTGAAGCGCAGTGAACTCATTCCACTGATGACCATGTTCGATGCGCCCGAACCGACGCAAAGCATTGGCGAGCGAATCAGCACGACCGTGCCCACACAATCGCTGGCGATGATGAACTCGCCGTTCGTGCGCGACCAGGCCGAGAAACTGGCCAAGCGAATCAAGCCCGCTGCGGGCGAGCCACTCACGAAGTCCATCGACCTCGCTTACCAAATCAGCTTCGCTCGCTTGCCCACCGAAACCGAGCGTAGTCGCTTGATGGCCTTTCTCGAACAACAACAGGCTGTGGTCGGTGCTGATCCAGCCGCAGCCGAAAAATCACTCACCGAGTTCTGCCAGGTTTTGCTTTGCTTGAGTGAGTTTGTGTATATCGACTGATTGCCCTGCTTCGCTCCCTCGCCCGTTGGAACAGTCATGTTCAACCACAACTTCTCCCTGCCAGCCCGACGTCAATTCCTGAAAGACGCTGGACTTGGCTTTGGTTCGCTGGCTCTCGCCAGCATGCTGCAAGGCGAGTCGCCCGCTGCGGAAGCAATCAGCGGCGGACCCCTCGCGCCGAAGCAACCTCACTTGCCGCCCAAGGTGAAGTCGATCATCTGGCTGTTCATGACCGGCGCGCCGTCGCAAGTCGATACGTGGGACTACAAGCCCGAATTGCAAAAGCGCGATGGCCAGGAACTGGCTGGCTCCGATCCCAAGACGGGCTTCTTCACGACGAGCGGCAAGTGCCTGAAGTCCCCCTTTGAGTGGAAGCAACACGGCCAGTCGGGCTCGTGGGTTTCGGATATCTTTCCGCACTTGTCGCAGCACGTCGACAAGATGTGCTTTCTGCACTCGATGCACCTGAAGCAGAACAATCACGCGCCAGCCTCGATTGAACTGATGTGCGGCACAAATCGCCCCGGTCTGCCGGCTCTCGGCGCGTGGCTGACGTATGGTCTGGGTTCGCTGAATCAAGACTTGCCTTCGTACGTGGTGATGCACGATACGCGGCCGCGTGGTGACGATCAGATCTGGTCGGCCGGTTTTCTGCCGAAGACCTACCAGGCACTGGCCCTCGATGCTCGCCGCAAAGAGGCCATCGATAACCTGCTGCGCGATAACAAGCACAGCGACGCGCAGCAGCGCTCGCAGCTCGACTTGATTCGCGAACTCAATCAGGAGCACGCCGCTTCGCGACCCACCCAGGCCGATCTGGCTGCCCGCATCAATTCGTACGAATTGGCGTATCGTATGCAGATGGCCGCGCCCGAGGCGATGGACCTGTCCAAAGAAACGGCGATGACGCATCAACAATACGGGCTCGATAAACCCGAATGCGCCACGTTCGCTCGGCAGTGTTTGCTCGCGCGGCGGCTCGTCGAGCGGGGCGTTCGCTTCGTGCAGATCTTCGCCGGCAAGGGCGTGGGTGGCGATGGGAGCGTGAACGATGTTCCTTGGGACTGCCATACCGACGTGCAGACGAATCATCGTTCGTGCGGGCTGCACACCGACCAGCCCGCAGCCGCCTTGCTGGCCGATCTCGCGGCGCGTGGTCTGCTCGAATCAACGCTTGTCATCTGGGGCGGCGAGTTTGGCCGCACCAGCGATTCGCAAGGAGCCAAGGGGCGCGATCACAATCCGAACGGCTTCACCATCTGGATGGCTGGCGCCGGTGTGAAGGCCGGTCTGCACTACGGTGCGACCGACGAGTTTGGTTACAAGGCCGTGGAGAAGAAGGTGCATGTGAACGACCTGCATGCAACCCTGCTCCATTTACTCGGCCTCGAACACACCAAGCTGACCTATCGCTTCAACGGCCGCGATTTCCGCCTCACCGATGTGGCTGGCGAGGTGCTGAAAGAAATCATCGTTTAGCATCGCCGTCGAGCAGCATCGCGGCGCAGGCGACTGCTACTTCGGAATCTTCAGCGTCAGCTCCAGATTCTTCCCCTCGCGTCGCACCACAACAGGCACACTGCTGCCGGGTTTCACGTGGTTCAGCGCGTACTCGAGCAGATCGGTCTCGCGCAGAAAATCGTCTTTGCCATCGAACGAGACAAGCACATCGCCCACCTTCAAGCCCGCTTCTTTCGCACCATTATGAGGTGCGTACTGACCAACGTGCTGTGCTCGCAGGACCAACTTGTCGCTGGGCAACTTCATTTCTGCACGTACTTCGGCAGGCATCTTTTTCAGGAACAGTCCTCCGAGTGCCATCCGCCGTAGTTCCCAGCTTGAGGCTCGCCAGGCGATGTCGTCGAGTTGCTTCCATTCCGCGGGCAACTTCAGTTCCACGGGTACAGACCTGCCATCGCGCAGCACGGTGGCGGCGACGGTTCCGCCGCTGGCCGGTGTGTGATGCAGCACCCATTGCACGTCGGCGATCGAAAGCGGTGTTTGGCCGCCGAGCTTTTGGATTTCATCCCCAGCGCGAAAGCCCGCTTGGTCAGCGAGCGAATCGGCTTCGACTCGCACCACTTTCGCGCGTTCACGTGGATTCAATATCAGCCCCAATGCCTTGGGATGCGGATAGGGAAACAGCACCTGCTCTGGCAAAGCGCCGCCGCGCTCGCGGGCGTGCTGTTTGACGGCATCGCCAATCTGATGGCAGTGGATGCAGCTTTGAATGAGATTGGCTTCGTAGTTAATCGCCGAACCATATTTGCCTTGCAGCTTGGGATACTTCTCGGGCGAGGAAAAGGCCGGTGCTGGTCCCCGCTTCAGTGCGAGTTCGTCCTTGTTTTTCGGATAGTCTTGGTGCAATGAAAGGGCGCCGTCAAGCGCTTTGGCGAGTCCTTCGATCGAAACATCGTCGGCATAAAGTGTCTGATCGGACCGCGTGCCATAGCGACCATAGATGGTACCGTCGCCATTGAGCATGAAGACGGCATACGACTGATCGGTATCGAATTGGAACAGCGACAGGTCGAGACCGTTCGCCGAGATCACCCGGACTCGCACGAACTTCTCGAGCAGGGGCCGCAGCGTGGCATCGGTTTCGACCAGTTCATCGTCGAGCTTCACACAGTGCTCGCACGGCAAACACCGCAGCACCACCAGCATTGGTTTGCCGCTGGCTTTGGCTTCGGCGAAGCCTTTGGTCAGATCGTTGTAAATCCAAAAGCCCGTGGCTTCGTACTTGGTTTTATCGCCGCGAACCTTCTGTTCGCGCGTCTGGGCAGAGAGCGTCGAAACGCAACCGAGCAAGCCAACAAGTAAGCAGAGTAACGCGCGTCGCATGAGAGGGGCTCCCGAAGTTTGCCTGGCAATGAGCTGGGTGTTGTGAGTATGGGGATCTGCCGCGCGCTCGGCAACTTGATTTTTTAAGAATGTCGGGCGAACGATCGAGCGCCGCTTTGGGGCTACTAGTCGGCCGAAATCGCGTCCAGTTCCCCGCACAGGTCGAGGGCCTTGATTGCTTCGGCGGTGGCGATGTACGTGATGTAGTGGTAGTTGCCGCGATAGAGCGAGTGCATCCACCAGCGGCCACTTTCGCGCTGCTCACGCTTCAGCCAGCCCAGCCCTTGCTGGATCCGTGGGTCAGAGACGGGAACCTTGTTCTGCCGCATCAGCACGATTGCCAGCGACGTCAGGTACGCATCGCTTTCTGGCTTCTCAGCATCGGGCAGGCCTTTGATGAGGTTCAGCACGGTCGCGCTCATTTCAAAGTGCCAGTCCGCCAGCGGGGACATGTCGCGCGTGCTCCAACCGCCGTCAGCGTGCTGCTTGGATGACAGCAGGGCCAGTGCGGCGTCGCGCTCGGATTGTGGCACCAGTTCCGGCAGGTAGTGGGCCAGCTGCAATTTCAAGATGCGATCAAAATCGTTCTTCGGCGGCGAGGTTCGCAGCCACTCTTTCAGTTTGTCTACACGCGCGAGCAGCGCTTCGTCCTTCAATCCGGCGAGCCAGCCCGGCGCGGCGGTGATGGCCCGCGCAGCTTGCAGCGACAGTTCGAAGTCGGTGGTGATATGCGGAATCTCGACCTCGCCGTGACTGACTAGCGCGCCGCTCTCCGACTGGCGCGCGAACATATCGCGGAGCGAACGATCGGTGACTTCCGAGAGTTTGCCGGTGACGTTTCGATCCCACTCGGCCAGTCCCGCACTACGCCACACGCTGAAGAACGCCCCGGGATAGTACTTGTGACCATTCTTATCGGTCTCCGCGACCTCCTTCACTTCCTTCGGCACGGCCGCCACAAAGTTCGCGAGCACCTCTTCGCTGGGCTTGCCAAACTGCCGCGACCAGGCTGTGTACTCGGTCATGTAAGGACCGGTCGTGTGGCAATTTACACAGGACCTTTCACGCACCCAACTCACCGCGCCGGCGTCCAGATACTTCCCTGCCAGCTTCAGCGACTCTGGCCCAAACTGTTTCACGCGCGGCTCATCGGCCGAGGGAATGCTGATCCGGATCTCGCCCGACTGATACTGAAAGGCGGGCTTGGACGCAGTTTGCCCCCGAGCTACGACCGCTGGCGAGATGATCGCCAGAGCGAACAATCCGAGCCGAAGTCCAAGCGTGCGAAGCAAGAGCGAGCGATAGCAGCGGATCTTGAGCATGGGTCTCTCCCGGAGGGGGCAGTTTCTGCCACAGAATGGCGCTCAAGCATCGCATAGCAGCGGGCGGGCAGCAAATATTCCGGTGGCCTCGTTCGCCGTAACTTTCGTCTTGGCTGTTGCCGTTTCGAGCCTATCTGTCCAACGAGCGGCCCATTGTTGGACACTACTTGGCAGTATTTCCCGAGAGTTGCGCTATCCGCTGTCCAGCAATCAACCCGATTGTTGGACACCCCCCTTTTGCGGTTGACAACGACTTGCGTCGACTTACCGCCGAGCGACTAGTCTTCACCACTCGTATTGTGGCGTGGCGGGGGCGAGTCTTCTTCCTCGTCGTCTTCGGTTCGCTCGTAAGGCACGCTGTACTTCTCGCCGAGCCAGCGGCCCAGGTCGATCGTCTTGCAGCGTTCCGAACAGAAGGGCATGGAGGGCGATATCGCCGAATCGAAGACTCGCTCGCAAACACTGCAGCACATCATGCTCATGAGATTGACCGCTTAGTCCTTCTTGTTCGATTTGCTACTCGAACCAGATGATGGCGAATCTGGCTTGGGAGCAGGCGTTGCCGGTTTTGCTTCGCTGCTCTTACTGCTTTCTGCCGAAGTCGAGCTGCTCGAATCGCTGGGCTTACTATCGGCCGATGCGGCTTTTTTGTAGGAGTCGCTGCGGTAATCGGTGGTGTAGAAGCCGGTTCCCTTGAACATCACGGCCGCACCCGCACCGAACAGGCGGCGGAACTTCTTCTTTTTGCACTTCGGGCACTTTTCGATCAGCGGATCGCTGAAGCTTTGGAAGACTTCTTCCTTGTGGCCGCAGGCGTCGCATTCGTAATCGTACGTGGGCATGCTTGGATTCTCGCTCAACAAAGACTACGACACGAAGACTATGACGCCGGACCCGTGGACACAAACACCTGAGCCGGCCGAACAACACGGTCGTACAACTTGTACCCGACCTGGGCCTCGCGGCTGACCGAACCAGCCGGATACTCGGCAGTGGCTTCCTGGGCGATTGCCTGATGAAAGTTGGGATCGAACTCGGCACCCACACCGGGAATACGGACGCACTGGTGTTGCGAGAGGACGTTCATCAGCTGGGCCGAGACCATCTTTACGCCATCACGCAGCGAAGTGGCATCGCCACCTTGGGCAGCCGCGTCCAGCGCGCGATCGAGATTATCGACGACGGGCAGCAAGTCGCGGGCAAACGGCAGAATGGTGTACTTTCGCTCTTCTTCAATTTCGCGTGCCTTGCGCTTGCGGAAGTTCTCGAACTCGGCCTGTTGCCGCAGCAGTTCGTCCTGAGCCTTCTTCAGCTCGGCTTCGAGCTGATCGATCTTGGCTTCGGGGCCCGACGAAAAGAGGGGATTCGTGGGGGCATCGCCGGCGTCTTCGTTTTTTTCAACTTCAGCAGACATGACTATTCCTCAGTCTTCTTGCTCGGAGCGTTGGAAGGACTGAAATACTCCGTGATGGTTTCGAAAAATGTCTTGCGGTGCGGTGTCACATTCGCATGTTCAAGTTCTGCGAGTTCTTGCAGCAACTCTCGCTGACGCGCCGTGAGTTTCTTCGGCACTTCGATATAGGTCTGCACGTGTAGATCGCCCTTGCCGCTACCGCCGCGCGGATCAGCCAGCCCCTTGCCACGTACGCGGAAGACCTCACCCGCTTCGGTGCCTGCGGGGATCTTCAAATCGTGCGGACCATCGAGCGTGGGAACTTCGATCGTCGCACCGAGCGCGGATTGGCTGAACGTGATTGGCATTCGCAAAATGAGATGCACGCCCTCACGTTCGAACAGCTTGTGCTTTTTGACGCTGATGAAGCAGAACAAGTCGCCCGGTGGGCCCCCTTCGGGACTCGGTTCACCTTGGCCAGGAATCCGAACGCGCATCCCGTCGTCGATGCCCGGCGGAATGGCCACATCGAGCTTGGTGCGTTCTTGCACGTAGCCGTTGCCGCGACAATCGGTGCAGGGTTCCGTAATGACCGAACCAGCGCCGCGACACTGAGGACACGTCGTTTGCACGCGGACGAAGCCCGCCGATTGAACAACTTGGCCATGCCCGGCGCAGTAACGGCAAGTGGTCTTTGAAGAGCCAGGCTTGCTGCCGCTGCCTTTGCACGTTTCACAGCTCTTGCTGCGCGCGAACTCAACGGTTTTGCTGATCCCCTTGGCGGCTTCTTCCAGGGTGAGTTTAACGTCGGCACGCAGGTTGGCACCTTGGCGAGCCCGTTTACCGCGACGGCCACCACTGCCGCCGAACAGGTCGCCGAAGATGCTGCCGAACGCATCCATGATGTCGTCGGCGTCTTGAAACTGCGAGCCAAACTGATCGCCGCCGGCATGGCCAAAGCGATCGTAACGGGCCCGCTTATCAGCATCGGCGAGCACTTCGTAGGCTTCAGCCGCTTCCTTGAATTTTTCCATCGAGTCCGGATCGCCCGGATTCGTATCGGGATGGTATTTGAGCGCGAGCCTGCGATAAGCGGTCGCAATTTCCTTTTCGGAAGCTTCGCGCTTAATGCTCAGCACTTCGTAGTAATCGCGCTTGGCCATCGCTGCCATGATTCTTCGTGCAAAAGGGTGTCAGTAAATCTCTACCAGCATTCTAGGACGCTGGGAAAGGTTCGCTTTCGCCCGTTCGCTCCAAAAAAGGGGCCACCTCTATGCGAAGTGGCCCGTAGTAGACCTGACTTAGTTCCGAGCGTGGGACGAAGCATGCTTCGTCCCAGTTTTGCAAGGACGAAGCACGGCTTCGTCCTCCAGGTTCGCTTAGCGGATCGAGCCTTCGACCGACCGCTTGGCCTTGTCGTCTTTGTCCAGGTTGGTCACGAGCGCCTCGGTGGTGAGGAGCAACGCAGCGATGCTCGCGGCATTGCCGAGAGCCGTGCGAACTACCTTCACCGGGTCGATGACGCCAGCCTTGAACATGTCGACATACTCGCCGGTCAGGGCGTTGTAGCCGGTGTTGGCAGGCTTTTGCAGCACTTCGTCGCAGACCACCGAGCCATCGCGGCCGCCGTTGTCGACAATCGTCCGCATGGGCGAAGAGAGGGCGTGCAGAATGATGCTCGCACCCACGCTTTCGTCACCCTTGAGCGTGTCAACGAGCTTCTCGACCACGTCCGAGCAACGCAGCAGAGCGACACCACCACCAGGGAGAATGCCTTCTTCGAGAGCGGCACGGGTGGCGTGCAACGCATCTTCGACGCGGGCCTTCTTTTGCTTCATGTCGGCTTCGGTTTCAGCACCGACCGAGATGACAGCCACACCGCCAGCGAGCTTGGCGAGACGTTCTTGGAACTTCTCCTTGTCGTACTCGCTTTCGGTCTGGTTCATCTGGTTCTTGATTTGCTGCACACGCTTGTCGATGTCGTTCCGCTTGCCGGCACCTTCGACGATCGTCGTGTTGCTTTTATCAACCGAGACCTTCTTGGCGCGACCCAGGTGTTCGAGCGACAGAGCTTCGAGCTGCAAACCGAGATCATCGCTGATCAGCGTACCGCCGGTGAGCACCGCGATATCGCCCAGCATTGCCTTGCGGCGATCGCCGAAGCCCGGAGCCTTGACGGCACAGACGTTCAGCACGCCACGGAGCTTGTTGACGACGAGCAGGGTGAGTGCTTCGGCATCGACATCTTCGGCGATGATGAGCAATGGCTTGCCGGTCGAGCTGACCTTTTCGAGGATCGGCACCAAGTCGCGCAGATTGCTGATCTTCTTTTCGTGGATGAGGATCAAGGCATCTTCCAGCAAGCAGTCCATCGACGCTGGGCGGTTGATGAAGTAGGGCGAGACGAAGCCCTTGTCGAACTGCATACCATCGACGTATTCGACCTTGGTATCGGCCGTCTTGCCTTCTTCGACCGTGATCACGCCGTCTTTACCGACGCGATGCAAAGCTTCGGCGAGCAATTCGCCAATCGCCATGTCGTTGTTGGCCGAGATGGCGCCGACGTTAGCGACCTCGTCCTTGCTCGTGACCTTTTTGGCCATCGAGACCAGCTTGGCGGTGGCTGCTTCGACAGCCTTGTCGATGCCGCGGCGAATGCCGGTCGGATTGCTGCCAGCGACCACGCTGCGGAGACCTTCTTTGAAGATCGCTCGAGCCAGCACGGTAGCTGTGGTGGTACCGTCACCGGCGAGGTCCGAAGTCTTTTGAGCGACTTCGACCACCAGCTTGGCACCCATGTTCTCGAAGCGATCTTCGAGTTCGATTTCTTTGGCGACCGTCACGCCGTCCTTGGTGACCGTCGGGCCGCCAAACGACTTGTCGATGATGACGTTCTTACCGGTCGGTCCCATGGTGACCGCGACGGCATTAGCGAGCTTGTCGACACCCGCGAGCATGCGAGCGCGAGCGAGATCGTCGAATAACAGTTGTTTTGCCACGACTACAGGCCTCTAACGTGAGTTATGAATGATTTGCGAAAGGGAGTGAGCGGGCGTCGTGAGTTGCACAACGCCCACAGGCGGATAATCAATGACTGAGTAAATTACGACTGGGTCAATTACTCAACGACCTTCGCCAGGATGTCGCTCTCGCGGAGCACCTTGACGTCGTCGCCACCGACTTCGATATCGGTGCCGCCGTACTTTCCATAGATGACCTGGTCACCGACGGCGACTGCCAACTCGGCCCGCTTGCCGCTCTCGAGCAGCTTGCCGGGACCGACCGCGACCACCGTACCCCGCTGGGGACGTTCTTTCGCCGAATCGGGCAACACGATGCCGCCAGCGGTGCGCTGTTCGGCTTCGAGTGGGCTGACTACGACTCTGTCGTCGAGCGGGCGAATCTTCAACTTGGCCATGTGTGAAATCCTTCTGTGTTTAGTTTTTTGGTTTGTTCGATTTGATGGCACGAACCGCTGGTGCGTGCCTGTTGAGTGAGGACAACTGCAGAGCCCGAAGCCTGACTTCAGGCCACGGGGACTACATCATGCCGCCCATACCGCCCATGTCCATTCCGCCCATGCCACCCATACCTCCCATGCCGCCGCCCATTCCGTGGTCGTGGTGATCGTGATGATCATCGCCGCCATCTTCCTTGGGCATTTCGCAAACGAGGGCTTCGGTAGTGAGGAGCAGAGCCGCGACGCTGGCCGCATTCTTGAGCGCGGTCGCAACTACCTTGGCTGGATCGATCACACCGAACTTGAGCATGTCGCCGTACTGGTTGGTGTCGGCGTTGTAGCCTTCGGTCTTGCTCTTCAGCTGGCGAACACGATTGACGACCACTGCGCCATCGAGACCGGCATTTTGAGCGATGCATCGCAGCGGCTGATCGAGAATGTTGCGGATGATCTGGCCGCCCATCTTTTCGTCGCCTTCGAGCTTCAACTTCTCGATCGACTTTTCGGCACGGATGAGAGCCACACCGCCACCAGGGACGATGCCACTTTCAAGCGCGGCTTGCACGGCATTCTTGCCGTCTTCCAGCAGCCACTTCCGTTCCTTCATTTCGGTTTCGGTTGCGGCACCGCAGCTGATCTGGGCCACGCCACCGGCCAACTTGGCCAGGCGTTCTTGCAGCTTTTCGCGATCGTATTCGCTATCGGTGACCGTGATCTCGCGGCGAATTTGCTCGGCGCGGGCTTCGATTTGCTGCTTCGTTCCCTTGCCACCGACGAACACGGTGTTTTCCGAAGTGATCTTCACCTTCTTGGCAAAGCCGAGGTCCGAAACCTTGACGCTTTCGAGCTCGATGCCGAGATCCTTGAAGATCGGGGTGGCAGCGGTGAGCACACCGATGTCGCCGAGGATGGCCTTGCGGCGATCGCCGTAGCCGGGAGCCTTGACGGCACAAACTTGCAGAATGCCGCGGAGCTTGTTGACGACGAGCGTGGCGAGGGCTTCGCCTTCGACGTCTTCAGCCACGATCAGCAGCGGCTTGTTGGCCTTGCTGATGGCTTCGAGCAGCGGAATCAGTTTCTTGTTGTTCGAGATTTTTTCTTCGTACAACAGCACATAGCAGTTTTCGAGTTCGACCGAAACTTCGTCTTGATTGGTGACGAAGTGAGGCGAGAGGAAACCGCGATCGAACTGCATGCCTTCGACCACTTCGACGGTTGTCTCTGCGCCGCGGCCTTCTTCGATCGTGATCACGCCGTCTTTACCGACCTTGAGGAACGCATCGGCGAGCACTGCACCAATCGTCGGGTCGTTATTGCCCGCGATGGTGGCGATCTGCTGCAGTTCCTTCTTGTTCTTTTCGCTGATCGGCGTGGCGATCGCGTAGATTTCGTCGCAGACGGCTTCGGCTGCTTTGCCGATGCCGCGCGAGAGAGCCATCGGGTCGTAACCCGCGGCGATCATCTTCAGGCCTTCGCGGAAGATGGCTTCGGCGAGCACGGTAGCCGTGGTCGTGCCGTCGCCAGCGACTTCGTTGGTCTTGCTGGCGGCTTCTTTGACGAGTTGAGCGCCCAGGTTTTCGTACGGATCATCGAGTTCGATGTCTTCCGCGACGGTCACACCGTCCTTGGTCACCTTGGGGGAACCCCAACCTTTGTCGAGCACCGCATTGCGACCGCGGGGGCCGAGCGTGCTGCGGACTGCTCGAGCCAGCTTCGACACGCCCGCCAAAAGAGGCTGACGAGCGTCGTCATCGAAGACCATTTGCTTTGCCACGATGGATTTCTCCTGTTGCCGATATACCGAAGACTAAATGTGCAAAATACGAGAGAGTGCTGAATACCAGAGGGCCGCGTCGCAACTAACAGAGTTGGCAGCAACCGAATGTTTCATGAAAGGGATCTGGCGAGATTGCCAAGCTGGGGCTTGTTGGGTACCGAGTCGCAAATACGACCTGGGCCCAATTTGGCAGTTCCGCCGCAGATTTTGCCCTGTAATGCAACGCTTGTGCCACGGGCGAGCAGTTCATCGCAAGGTGCTGGCAGATATCGACTTGGAGCCGAAGGTATCGCTGGTGCGGAGGCGTGCCAGTCGTGAGAAGTGGGCTTCGTTGTCAATTTGGCAGGGGCAGGATTCTGCCGAGTCGCCAATACGGTGCGCCTACGAAGCCCAGGCCGCGTTTTGTTACAGCTTCTTTTTGTTGTTATCGCCGCCACCGCCCAGGTTGAGCTTCTCTTCTGCGGGTGGAGCGCCGGTTGCTGATTGGACGAGCACGATTTTGGCAGCTTCGCCGGAGTCGTCCTCGGCATTGGCATAGATGCGGAACTGAATTTTGCCATTGCTCTGCAAGCCCTTGGCCAGATTGACCAACTGTTCGAGTTGGGCCTTGGCCTTTTGCAAAGGTTCGATCGCAAGCGTAGCCTGCTGGGTGATTTCATCCTTCTGCTTCTTGTCTTTCAAGCCGGCTGCTTGAGACAGTGCTCCCGTTGCGAACTGCAGCTTTTGGTTAATGGACTGATCGAGTCCTTGCAACTTCTTCTTCTCATAGGCTTCGGGACGTGTGTTTACGCCTTCCAGTTTGAAATGCGGCAAGGCGATGACTTGTACTGTTTTGCCATTCTGGACTGTGGTATCGATCTTGATGCCTAACGGCATTTCGGTTTCGACATTGCCAACCCAGAAGAAGGTTGTCGATTTATCGGCAGCGATGTCCTTGTTGTCGTACTTCACCTTTGGCACATCCCCTTCGACGGCCGTGATCTCGAACATCAGCTGTTTGGGATCTGGGGGAAGATCGATATTGAACTTGGCCGGCTGACCCCGTTTGTCGATGGTGATCGGAATCGCTTCGGCCGTGACTGGTTCGCGGAGGGCGACCACCGCTTTGCCATTACCGGCTGCCAAATCGAGCGCACAGTTGACGAGGTACGGGGCAGCAGGCTGCTTGATGGCATCGGCGGTCCACTGGAAGGTTAATTGATCGTTTTTGGCGGAGAGCGTGGCGACAACGACGGGCGCATCACTCATCTCGCCGCCAACTTTGATGTCCCAATCGCGGAGCGATGTCCCGCCGTTGGCCGCTTCGAGAGTGAACTTCATTTTGCCTTTGCCATAAGCCGAGTTAGCGCCCTTGAGTCGCGCGATAATCACGGTGTTTTCGTCAGGAACCTTGCAAGGTCCCAGCACAACGGGAACCAGCATCTCTGCTGGAGCTTCCGTGACCCCGGAGGGGACTTTGGGCAGGACTGCTGTGGCAGCGAAGCCGGCAAACGGATTAACCGGCGCGGCCGGTTTTGGTGCTGGCTTGGGCGTTGCCTTTGGTGCAGGCTTTGGTTCGGGTTTTGGCTCTGGCTTCGATTCAGGCTTCACCGGGTCTGCCGATGCAACCGCCGTCATGGGTGGCTCAGCGGGCTTTGTGTCTGGTGCAGGTGCCACTGGCGCGGCAGCAACAGGTTCTGCTGGTTTAACTTCCGCCATTGGAGCAACCGGCATTGGGTTCGCTTCGACGGTGGCTGTTGGAATGGCCGGATTGGATTCAACCACAGCTGGGTTCGCTTCGCCGGCTGCCGTTGGCGGATTGGCTTCCCCGTTCGATTCGGTGCTTTCGGTCGTGGCCGCGGCATCAGGATCAGCCTTCGCGACTTCCTTCTTGTCGCCCTTACCGCTCATCAAAAACATGACAAGACCGATAATGAGCCCCAGCACCAGCACGCCGCCCCCGATGCCGCCGGCCAGGATCAGTGGCATGTTCGATTTTCCGCCCTTACCCTTCTTCCCCTTCGTTGGCTTTTCAGCGGAAGTGGCTTTTTCGTTGACGGTCTCGTTCGGCTTTTCGCTCACAACTAAAGTTGGTTTTTCGGCCTTCTTGGGTGCCGGTGCTGCGGCATTGATCGCTGGCATGGCTCCCGATTTGGCAGGCGCGGTACCCTTCGATTTCGGCCCGGTTTGAATGGCGAAGCCCGCAAACGGAGTGTCACTCGGCGAGGACTCGGTGGGAGTATCGGCAGCAGATAGGGATGCAGTGGCCGTTGATGAATCGGTTTTTGCCTCGGCGGTGGGCAGCGCTTTGGCAGTCAGTGGCTTTTTCGCGCGCGGCGGCGGAGCTTTCGCAGCGGGCTCTTCGGCCAGCGGCTTAGCACTCGGCAACGTCGTTGTCTTGGTGGGAGTGACCGTTGTTTTGGCCGCAGGGACCTTTGAAGGGAGCTCTTTGGCTGCCGTTTTCGAGATCGAACTGTCCGGCTTGGCCAATTCGATGGCAGCAAGCAGTTCTTGATCGTTTTGGGGGCGATCCGCAGGTGCTGCCGACATCAAACGCCGACAAAGCTCAACCAGGTTGCCGGGCGCTTCCGGCGCGAGTTCAGCCAACTGCTCGGCTGATTTTGGCCCTTTGAGCGGAGGCTTGCCGGTTAGCAAGAAGTAGAGTGTGGCGCCCAAGCCATACATATCGCCGGTCATCGTGGCCGGTTGGCTGGCTTCGGGAGCTCGATACAGCTTGGCAGTGAGGGCGACTTGATCAACCGAGTCGTTGCTATCGGTTTCTTCCGTGGTCGCCAGTTGGGCCAAGCCAAAGTCCAGGATCTTGACGGTTCCCCCGGCATCGGTCAGCAAATTCGAAGGCTTGAGGCCGCCGTGCACAACATTCTGGCCGTGGGCATAAGCCAAGCCAGCTGCTGCTTGGCGAATGTAGTTCCAGGCCTGAGCCGGCGAGAACTTTCCCTTCTGCTCTACCTGTCGCTGCAAGTCGAGGCCATCAATGTACTCCAGCACGATGAAGTACCGTTCGCCGTCCTGATTTACGTCTTGAATGTGGCTGATATGTGGGTGTTCAATGGCTGCGACGCGACGCGCTTCGGCCAAGATGCGCCGCAGCACGTGAGGCTGGGCCGTATGTTTGCGGGCTAGAACTTTCAGGGCTACCTTGCTCTGCATTTTGGCATGCTCGGCGAGGTAAACGCGGCCCATTTCGCCGACGCCCAATTGGTCCAGCAACTTGTAGTTGCCCACCAACAGCGCGGTAAAGTTGTGCAGCAATTGACCGGCTTGCCAGCGCGTGATGGTGCCCGCTTTGAGCAGTTCGCGGGCCACGTTCTTGGCGTTATCAACCGAACCAAATTGCTCCCGCACCTTCGCCATGGACTCGGGCGACAGCAGTTGACTCGTTTGCAAGGAATCCAGAAAAGCTTGCGTGTCACTAGCAGGCGACAAATTGGCCATGACTCGACTCTTCCTGGGACCCGTGAATAGACTTTTAAGAGAAGCTTCCGGAACGCTTGCAGCGTTAATTCTGGCTTCTGCTGCCAGGATAAGCAACTAGATTTGCGCAGGCGACACTTAGTTCCACGGGAATTCTTTCGGTGGCGCGATTCAGTCGATAGAATGACGCCGCGTTCACGCTGCCAGAACTCTCCCGCGGAAAGGTGTGCGAACATGCTGCGATCGATTTGCCTCTTGAGTTTTCTCTGGCTGAGCGCTGCATCGCTCGCACAGGCGCAGGACGAAACGGCACCAGTACAGCACGCGTACAAGAAGACCAAAGAGGCCGAACTCACGCTGCAGGTCTATCGCCCAGCAGCTTGGCAAGCTACCAAGAAGTACCCGGCGATTGTGTTCTTCTTCGGAGGCGGTTGGAACAACGGGAAGGTCACCCAGTTCGAATCACAGGCCAAGCATCTGGCCGGCCGTGGTATGGTCGCGGTATGTGCCGATTATCGCGTGAAGTCGCGGCACGGCGTCACGCCCGATGCCTGCGTTCGTGATGCCAAGTCGGCCATTCGGTGGGTTCGGCAAAACGCCGCCAAGCTGGGAATTGATCCCGACAAGATCGTCGGTGCTGGTGGATCCGCGGGCGGTCATCTTGCCGCGAGCACGGCGCTCTGCCCCGGTCTTGATGAGAAAGATGAGAACCAATCTGTCTCTTCGCGACCGAATCTGCTCGTATTGTATAACCCCGTGCTCAATTTCAATGTTGCCAACCTGACGGAACGCGTGGGTAACGACAAAGAACTGGCCAAAGCCATCTCTCCCACACAGCACCTGACGAAAGACTCGCCGGCGACGCTGCTAATGTACGGAACTGATGACAATCTGATCGAGCAAGGTGATGAATATCTTTCGCGAAGCAAAGAACTCGGTATCAAAGCAGAAATGATGCGCGTCGAGGGTGTAGGACATGGATTCTTCAATCGGCCGCCTCATCAGCAGGCGACAACGGACCGAGTCGATGCTTTCCTTGTTGCCCAAGGTTACTTGCCACCAGCTGCACCAGCGGTGAAGAAGTAACGCATGAAACTCGGACTGATTACTGACATTCACGAACACGTGGAACACTTGGAAGTCGCCCTTGCGCGTCTAAAGCAAGAAAAAGTCGACCAGATTGTGATGATCGGCGACGTGATCGAAATGGGCCAGCGACTCGAAGAGACCTGTCGCTTGCTGCTCGAGGCGAACGTCGTGGGTGTGTGGGGTAACCATGATTATGGACTGTGCGTCGATCCACCCATCGAAATGCAGCGCAAGTTTTCTCCGGCCGTATTCGAATTCATGCGCAGGCTGCGACCGTCGCTCGAAATCGAAGGCTGTTATTTCTCGCACGTCGAGCCGTGGCTCAATCCCGAGAGCCTGTTCGATCTGTGGTATTACGACGGCCCGCCCGATGAGCATGGCAAGCTCTGGCGAATTTTCAATGCAGTCCCTCAGCGATTGATGTTTGCGGGGCATTTTCACAAGTGGGTGCTGGCTTCGCCCGAAGAGATTATCGACTGGCACGGCGAACGGCCTGTGAAACTCGATCAAGGCCGCTATTTCGTCGTGGTCGAAGCACTCTGCGACGGCTGTTTCGCCACCTTTGATACAAAAACGTCCGAGTTAGTGCCGATGTCGTCGGTGGCAACGGCTTCAACCCCATCCGGCGCTTCATCCAACCCTTCCACATTATCGTGAGTCTCAGGCCATGCCACGTTCCCTGCTCATCGTTTGCTTTTGCCTCGCAATTGCTGGTTGCACGCCTGCGGCCACCACACTTCCCATTTCGGGCAAGGTGACTCTCGACGGCGCGCCGCTGGAATCAGCCGATCTGCTGTTTGTCCCCGCTGACCCCAGCTTTGGTTCCGAACCGGGCAAGGTGACAAACGGCACCTACACGGCCAAGGTCCGCCCGGGTAAGAGCAAGGTACAAGTCACGGCCAGCCGCGTTGTGCCGGGCAAGTTTGGCCCGATGGGAACCGAGCCCTTGCTCGAACCAATCCACGTCAGCAACGCTGCAAACCTAGAAGTGGACGTGACGAAGGAGAAGAAAGACGGCTACGATTTTGAGTTGAAGTCGAAGTAGGGCCGCACCGGCGAGTTTGATCGAAGGCTGCTACTGCTGGTATGCTGATCGCGGGGGCAACTCTCCGAACAGGACTGCACATGTATAGGCAACTCTGGTTTCAAACAGTTTGTGTGCTGTTTTTCGTTGCCTCAGGAATGGGTTGCCAGCGCGCAGCGCCTCCGCCAAAAGTCAGCGAAGCGTTGACAGTCAGCGCCACGTCGCCAACCAGCGAAACGCCACGGTCGGAAACGGCGAATGTGGAAAAGGCTGCAATGACGGCTACGAGAAGCGACACGCGAGTCGCAAAGATCGAAACTGAGCCGCCAGCCGTAGTCAAGGATGTCGTGCAGCGGTATCTCGATGCAATCCGGAAGCAGGATGTCGCGGCAATGGCCGCCGTCGTTGAGGTTCCGTTCCTCGATCTCGATCGCCAATTCATCCGCGATCGGACGAAGCTGCCAGGCGTGCTAGAAAGATTGGCTCAGCAATGGCCGAAGCGTGGTGACCCCGACATTTCGTTTAGCCTGTATTTAGAGAACGAGGAGTGGCCCAATCAGGACGAAGTGGCGCAGACACTGTTTGCCGAGGCCTTGGATGACAACGACTGGGCCGTCCGCCTGATGTTCAACCCGCTGCAGCGATTCACGCTTCTCGTTCGCGTTTCCGGACCTCAGTCAGCTGCCATCGTGGCGGGCCCGTTGAAGCCGAATCAGATATACACGCCCCAAAAAATTCCGGAACCGGCGGATAGCGCGCTGACTGACGCGGAGTCGATGGTGCTCTATTCGCTGGACCCAGATTTCAGAGCGAAAGGGAGCAAAGACCGTCCCCAGTTCTGCGGCTGGTCGGTGCTGGGAAAAACAGCGATTCGCGACGCCTCCGTGCGTGAAGAATTGGTTGCCACTCTCCGCGAGGCAACAGCCAATAATCCAGGATTGGTGGCTGCCTGCTTTAACCCCCGTCACGGACTACGGCTTGTGAAGGGAGATAAAACGGTCGATCTGGTGATCTGTTTCGAATGCTTTTCAGCCCAGATCTTTGTGGACGATAAGCCGGTGGGTGGATTCCTCACGACGCACAGTCCGCGCGCGGCCTTCGATGCCCCGCTGACCGCCGCCGGCATTCCGATTGCGGGGGACCAACCAGCCGCGGAATCGCCTCCGTCGCCAGATATTCTCGAGGGCAATGACGCAAACCAACCGTCGCAGCGCCGCCAGCACCTCCTCCGCAATCTGCCGTAGATCCGTTTGGGTAAGACCGGGTGCTCATTTATCGCGAAAACGGATTTTTACGATCGGCCGGATGGGAACGAACCCTTGCTGGAGCCGATCCACATCTCGAATATTGCCAATCTAAAAGTGGACGTGGCGAAGGAGAAGCACGTTGGCTACGACTTTGAATTGAGGACGAAATAGCATGGACTGTGACGAGCAAAAAGAGCGGCGATTGCAGGCTGCAGAAGCCGTCATGCGGCGAGATGCTTCTCGCATCGAACTGGCCCGCGCCAGCTTTCGGCAGCAGTATCCGGATGCGGCGAAAGAAATGATCGACGGCGCAACATTTCATGTTTATGTCGACGGGATTGGAGCCGCAGTGACTTGGCTCGCCGAAACAGAGAGATTCTTGCGCGACCCAAGTCGGCCGATCAGTTGCGGAGCTACGTATGACCTGCTGATTCATGTTTACAATTGGTACATGCTCGAAGCGCTCATGCCGGTTGGAAAAGAGGGCATGAGCGGGCTTCTTGATGACATCAATGAGTTTGCTGCGGATGGCGATCTCGACTCGGTTCGTGCGACAGTCGCGCAGATCAAGCGGATGCTGGGCGCAGATCTAGATCCTCCAGAGATTGTTGAACACTAGGCCCTGGCCATTCCCCTCTCCCTCGTTTTTCGGCTGGCCTTTACAATCTGGCCTGCGAACAGCCTGCCGTTTGTTCGCAGTTCGGCAGACCAACAGGTTTGCCGCCACGATAGGCGTTGATTGTTTGGAAGCAAGGCAGACCCGGAGGTCTGCCGCCACGAAAGAATGACTAGGATGGCCAAGACCGCGATTACACCGACCCGTGCCGACGATTATCCCGAGTGGTATCAGCAGGTCATCAAGGCTGCTGATCTGGCCGAAAATAGCGACGTTCGCGGCTGCATGGTGATCAAGCCCTGGGGCTGGGGAATCTGGGAGAACATTCAGCGCGTACTGGATGGCATGTTCAAAGACACCGGCCACGAGAACGCCTACTTCCCGCTGTTCATTCCGCTCAGCTTCTTGCAAAAAGAGGCCGACCACGTCGAGGGCTTTGCCAAAGAATGCGCAGTCGTGACGCATCACCGGCTGCAGCCCGATGCCAACGGCAAGTTGCAGCCGGCCAGCCCGCTGGAAGAACCGCTGATTGTGCGGCCAACCAGCGAAACGATCATCGGGGCCATGTATGCCAAGTGGGTGCAGTCGTACCGCGACCTGCCCATTCTGATCAATCAATGGGCGAACGTCGTCCGCTGGGAAATGCGCACGCGGCTCTTTTTGCGCACTACCGAGTTCCTCTGGCAGGAAGGGCATACCGCCCACGCAACTGAAGCCGAAGCGCGCGAAGAGACGATGAAGATGCTCGACGTCTACGCCGACTTCGCCGAGAACTATATGGCCATGCCGGTCATCAAGGGCGAAAAGACCGCTGGCGAACGATTTCCGGGCGCCGTGGCCACCTATTCGATCGAAGCCATGATGCAGGACCGCAAAGCCCTGCAAGCCGGCACCAGCCACTTTCTCGGGCAGAATTTTTCGAAGGCGCAGGGCATCAAGTTTCAGGATCAGAATGGCACCGAGCAACTAGCCTGGACCACCTCGTGGGGTGTGTCGACGCGACTCATCGGCGGCCTGATCATGACCCACAGCGACGACGACGGCCTGGTGCTGCCGCCTAAGCTGGCTCCCAAGCACATCGTGCTGCTCCCCATCTATCGCAACGACGAAGAGAAGGCTGCCGTGCTGCCGTATGTGCAGAGCTTGAAGAAGGAACTCGAAGGGCAGATGTTCGCGGAGACGAAGATTCGCGTGCACATCGACGACCGCGACATTCGCGGCGGCGATAAGGTCTGGTATCACATCAAACGCGGTGTGCCATTGCGAGCCGAGATCGGCCCGAAAGACATTGCCAAAAACGGCGTGTTTCTCGCTCGTCGCGATACGGGCGAAAAGGCCGGCGTCGAACGAGGCGAACTTGTCACCACCATCGCTGCCCGCCTGCAAGCCATTCAGGACAACCTGTTTCAAAAAGCCCTGAAGATGCGCGAAGACAATACGCGCACCATCGATAATCTCGACGAACTCCTCGCCTGGTTCACGCCGAAAAACGAGAAGGATCCGGAGATTCACGGCGGTTACGCGCTCTGCCACTTCACCGAGAACAAAGAGGTCGACGCGCTGCTAAAACAACACAAGCTGACCATTCGCAACATGCCCCTCGGTCTCGAAGATGTTCCCGGCAAGTGCATCTTCACCGGCCAGCCCACCAGCAAGCGGGCGATCATTGCGAAGTCGTATTAGCGGACTCTGGGCTGTTCGTGGAGTTCGACGCGGTCCAAGTGGCTCCGTTCCAAATCATCCGCCAGCCACAGTTGCGCAGGATGATCATGGACACCAGCAAGCTGGCCGAGAAGAAGCCAAAGAGGCACAAGCAGGCCCCTGATACGTCAACGTCACCACTGGTACTGCTGAGAAAACTCGTGAGGGCAATGGTGCTTGCGATTGAATAGCCGCCGAGAATTAGAAATGCGCTGTCAGTTTTGAGTGGTCCCAAGGCCAGGCGGCTGAAAGGAACAGCCGCCAGTACGCTCGTTACCAACGCGAATCCGCAGAGAATCAGGTGTGCACGCACCAATTGTTGCGGCGTCACCGGCGTAAAACTGCCGACGGCTCGCCAGCCTGCCAAGGCGATGGCCACAATCGCCGTACCGATGAAAAAGTGGCTCAGGGCCAGGCGCTCATCTTGCGCCGCATGGTTCGAAGAAACTCCTTGCCGATGCAGCACAATTCGCCAGCCGAAGAGCGCACGTGCGATCCAGAGCGGCACTTGCATGGCGATGGAGACGAGCGGCACCAAGCACATGAGCAAGCCTGAGTCCTTGCGAAGTTGATTCCAGTTTTCTGTCGTGTCGCGGCTGGCGTCACCGAGTAACCAGAGGGCATACCCGGCACTCCAGCAGGCAAGCAGGCCAAACAGGTAACTCCAGTAGATAAGCAGTCGACGCCAGAATGACTGACTGTCGAGCGCAATGCCCACGCTAATCAGACAAGCTTGCGTCAATACCAAGCCCACCGCCAATCCCTGTCCAATACCGGAGTCTTGCCCCGAACCTCGTTCATTGGCAAGAATCACCAGCGTTAGATTCACCAAGCCAGCAGGAACCAGCAATAGTCCCATCGAATGGCCCAAGGAACGCTGATACCACTTTCGTGGTTCGTTGCCGTTCAGCCGTTCGAGTCTCCTGCTCATTTGTCATCCATTCCCCCGCTGCAACTGCCAACGGCATACGCGCAGAAGGGTGGCCCCGCTGCCGAGAGTGACGGCGAAGCCGTAAATGGCCGCGAAGTAGCCAATTAGTTCCCGCGAATCGAGGCTCATGCCCATGAAGCCCGAGAGGGGAACGACGAGCAGGACAAGTGCGACCATCGTGACGTAGCCCAGCCAACCGAGCCACGCGAGCGAAAGTGGCAACGAGAAAAACAGTCGGAGCAACGGTACGGTGCTCACGAGCGAGACCGTCGCGGTGGCCAGGCAACTGATCGCCAGGGTGATGACAAATGTCTGAAACCTGGCACTTCCGGTTTCGAGCGGGGCGAGTCGCAGCACGCTCAAGCTCACCGCGGCTACGGCGGTTGCAGTAAACAAATCGCGCAGGCTCAGCTTTTCATCGGGATGCGGATAGACTGGTTGGCCATGAATGTCTTTCGCTCTGCCGGGCAATAATCGCCAACCGAACGCGGTGCGCATGAGCCAAAGTGGTGCTTGAGCTGCCAAGAAAATAAGTGGTAAAGCGCAGATCGCCTGGCCCGCTTCGCGCTTGACCAGGTCTCGCACATTTACGCCGTCGAATTCCGCCGTGATTGCAAAGCCGCACCACCAGCAGGCAAATAGCAGCAAGCCAAGGCCGGAACCGATGGCCATTCTGCGCCAAAATGGTTGATCGCCGAGAGCAATACCAATACTGAGCAGTCCCAGCTGAGAACAGATCACCCCAAAGCTGGTGTACACAATCACCGAGGCCGCATCTTGCGGCGAAATCTCATCCATCAGTTCGGCCACAGCGGCATTGGCGATGGCAATCACGATCAGCGAGGGCACGAACGGGACGAAGACGGACCTGTGCCAGAGTCGCTCGATAAACGGCGGAACCGCCGCCTTGAGTTCGGGTTTGATGTGTAGCTTGGCGGTGAGTTGTTCGTCGCTCATCACAACAGCGTAACCAAGTTCGGTGGCGAATGAATCCAGAGCACGAGTGCTCGACGATTCCGGCGACAAATTCTCCTCCGGCTCGCGTGGAAGGGTAGTACCTCGCCGCGCGATGAAATAGAATTCATGGGTCTCGGTCTAGCCCTCGGTGGCCATGAGGATCGATTGCATGCTCGCTCGCCAGCGTAACGGATACGTGGTCAGCCGCACTTCTCGCGGTCCGGGCAAGTTCCCTTTTCTGATTGCGGTCATCGTTGTATTTCTTTCGCTGACTGTTCGTGCATCCGCTGCCGATCTTGCCGAAGCGACCTTGGAATTTCGGACCGGCAAATACGCCGAATGCATTGCGCAAGCCGCTGAACTCACCGCACAGAACGAGTATCACGAGCCGGCTTGGGTTCTGAAGATTCAAGCCGAGATGATGCTTGGCCGTTATGCCGAGGCAGCGAAGTCGCTCGATGCGGCGCTCGCCAAATTGACGACCAGCGTGCAGCTTCGCTGGCTAGGTGGCGATGTCTGTCGGCACACCCAGCAACTGGAACGAGCCGACAAGTTCGATGCAGAAGTGCTGACGATGCTGCAGCAGACTCCGTGGCGCTACTCGGATTTGGTGAACCAAATCGTTGTGGGTCGCTGGATGCTCAGCCAGCAGACTGATCCCAAGCACGTGCTGACCAAGATCTATAATGAAGTCAAACGCAGACAGCCAGCCAACGTCGATGTTTGGCTCGCGATCGGCGATCTCGCCCTCGATAAGCACGATTACAAGTTGGCCGGTGACTCGTTTCAGCAAGCCGCCAAGCTGGATGCGACCAACCCCGAGGCTCATTTTGGCATCGCCCGCGCGTTCGCCCCCAGCGACAGCAAGAAAGCTGAAGCTGCTCTACAAGCCACGCTGGCAATCAATCCGCGGCATGTGGCCGGCCTGCTGATGGTCGCCAACGAGCAAATCGACTCCGAACAATACGACGATGCCGAAAAGCAACTGCTGCAAGTCCTAGGCATCAATCCGCAGCAGCCGCGGGCACTTGCTTACCGCGCGGTCATCGCCCACCTGCGCAACAAACTCGACCAGGAAAAGCAACTACGCACCGTAGCACTCAAGTCCTGGCCGACGAATCCTGAAGTCGACTATGTCATTGGCCAAAAGTTGTCGCAAAAGTATCGCTTCGCCGAAGGCTCGGCCTATCAACGACAGGCGCTGAAGCTGGACGCTAAGTATCTGGTTGCCAAGATGCAACTCGCTCAAGATTTGCTGCGTTTGGGTCAAGAAGAAGAAGGGCTGAAGCTGGCGGAGGAAGTCTACGCAGCGGATGCCTACAACGTCCTCGCGCATAACTTGGTAACGCTGCAAGAGCATCTGGCCAAGTTTCAAACGCTGGAAGCCGACGGTCTGCAGCTTCGCATGGATGCTCGCGAGGCGGAGATCTATGGCCAACGAGTCCTCGCGCTTCTTCAAAGAGCAAAGCAGGATCTTTGTGCCAAGTACAAAGTCACGCTCGACCAGCCCATCATTATCGAGATGTTCCCCCGCCAGCAAGACTTTGCGATTCGCACCTTCGGCATGCCCGGCGGCAGCGGCTTTCTCGGAGTGTGCTTTGGGACAGTGATCACGGCCCCTAGTCCTGCTTCGCAAGGCACTTCTCCCGCCTGTTGGGAAGCAACTCTCTGGCATGAGTTCTGTCACGTCGTCACGCTCACCAAAACCAAGAACAAGATGCCGCGCTGGCTGAGTGAAGGTATTTCCGTCTATGAAGAAGGGGCTGAAGATCCCACCTGGGGGCAAGCCATCACGCCCCGCTTTCGCGAAATGCTCCTCGGCGACGATCTGACTCCCGTCAGCAAATTAAGTGGTGCCTTCCTCAGCCCTCCCTCGCCCGCGCATCTGCAATTCGCGTATTTCGAATCGTCGCTAGTCGTGAAGTTCTTCATCGAGAAGTACGGCCGCGATAAACTCGAAAGGGTGCTGGTCGATCTGAGTGTTGGCATGCCGATCAACGAAGCCCTGGGCAGATACACGGGCTCAATCGCCACGCTCGATGCCGAGTTTGAGAAGTACGCTCGCGAACAGGCCAAAGCGATGGCGCCGAAAGCGGATTGGGCAGAGCCCGAATTGCCAAAACGTGCCTCCGCCGATGCGATCAGTGCCTGGCTGAAGGACCATCCGAATAACTATGTCGCCTTGGGAAGGCTCGCAGCCCAGCAACTGCTTGCCAAGGACTGGAAGTCGGCTGAAGCAACCCTCAACAAGATGATTGAACTCTATCCCCAGGATGCAAGTGGCAGTGGCCCCTATGCAATCCTCGCGCGGGTTCATCGCGAGGCCAAGGATACAAAGCAAGAGCGGGCAGCTCTCGAAAAGCTCGCAGCGCTCTCGGCCAGTGATCTCGATATGCTCACGCGACTAAACGAATTGGCTGTCGAAGCCAAGGACTGGCAAGCTGCAAAAAAGTACGCGATTCGCTCGCTGGCAGTGAGTCCACTTCTCCCCGCCATTCATCGCCAGGCAGCAACCGCTGCGGAACAGCTGAATGATCCCGTCCTTGCCGCAGACAGCTACCGGGCACTTCTCTTGCTCGATCCTTTCGATCGGGCCGAACTTCACTTCAATCTTGCCACCTCGCTGCAGAAACAGAAGAAGTTCGTCGAAGCCAAACGCGAGGCACTGCTGGCACTCGAAGAGACGCCCCGTTATCAGGCAGCGCAGAAGTTGTTGCTCGAATTGGTGGCTGCTGTCCCCACGCCTCCTCTCCCAGACGAATCTGCCAAGCCCGCCGAGAAGCCCACCACTCCCGCTGTGCCGGAGAAATCACAATGAGTCGCTTTCGACGCTGCATCTTGCTGTTCGTTGTCACTCTCGTTTCGACGACTGCCCTCGCCATCGCCCAACGCAGCCGTTGGTACCGCGATATTCGGCCCGAAGATGTCGACCGCAACGGCGTGCCCGAATGGAAGAACGACGAGCAGTTCAAGAGTGACGTTTTTACCTTTGTACGCATTCGGTATGAATCGACCGGTGGTCGAGGTCGCGGCGGCGGAGGCTGGGCCACCGACTATCCCGACAGTGACCTTAACTTTTCGTATCGACTGCACGAACTGACTTCGCTCGAAGTCGATCCGAACGGCAAGATTCTCGAACTCACCGACGACGCTCTCTTCGATTATCCGTTCATCTACATCATCGAGCCTGGTCGCATGTGGCTACGTGAAGAAGAGGTGGTCGCTCTGCGGCGATATCTGAACAACGGTGGTTTCTTAATGGTCGATGATTTCTGGGGCGAAGACGAATACGCCAATCTGTACGAGAACATGAAACGCGTCTTTCCGAATCGCGAGCCGGTTGAGTTGCCGCTGGAGCACGAGATTTTTCACTGCGTCTATGACCTGAAAAAGAAGCCTCAGGTTCCCAGCATTCACGCCTGGTACAACGGCCTGACCACGGAGCGCTACGACGCGGAAGAAGCTCATTACCGCGCAATCTTCGATGATGAAGGCCGGATGATGGTCATCATTTGCCACAACACCGATCTGGGCGATGGTTGGGAGCGGGAAGGGATGGACCCGCAGTATTTCAAAGAGATGTCGGAGAAGTATTCGTATCCAATGGGCATTAACATCGTGACGTACGCCATGACTCACTAAAGGACTTTCTTGTGTCTACGGAACTCGATTCGTTTCAGTTGGAACAGCAGGTTGTCGAGATGATTCGCGGCAGCCGCAGCCGCATCGACAAAGAACTGTCGAAAGTGATCATTGGCCAGTCGGAGGTCGTCGAGCAGCTTCTCATCAGCCTGTTTGCGGGCGGCCATTGCTTGATTACCGGCGCGCCCGGTCTGGCCAAGACGTTGCTTGTCCGGTCGATCGCGCAGGTGTTTCACCTGCACTTTCAACGCATTCAATTCACCCCCGACCTGATGCCCGCAGACATCACCGGCACCGAGATTCTCGATCAAGGCTCTGACGGCCATCGCCGGATGCAGTTCGTGAAGGGGCCCATCTTTGGCAACGTGATTCTGGCCGACGAAATCAATCGTACGCCGCCAAAAACACAAGCCGCCTTGCTAGAAGCCATGCAAGAGCACCAGGTGACTGTCGCTGGCCAGAGATATCCGCTGGAAGAGCCGTTCTTCGTATTGGCCACGCAAAACCCAATCGAAATGGAAGGTACGTATCCGCTTCCCGAGGCTCAGCTCGATCGTTTCATGTTCAACGTGATGATCGACTATTTGCCGGAAGACGACGAAGTGACCGTGGTAAAACAAACCACGTCACGCAAGCCTGAACCGATCGCGCCGCTCTTTACGGGCGAAGATGTGCGTCGCTTTCACGAAGTCGTCAAACGAGTTCCGATTGCCGACGAGGTGGTGCGCTATGCCGTTCGCCTCTCCGCTGCGAGCAGGCCCGGACAGACGAACGCGCCGCCGTTCGTCACCGACTGGGTTAGCTGGGGCGCGGGAACTCGCGCGGCGCAGTACATGGTGCTGGGAGCCAAGGCTCGAGCGCTACTGCAGGGACGCAGTTTGGCGACTGTCGAAGACATTCGCGCGGTGGTCTATCCCGTGCTGCGGCATCGTGTATTGGTTAGCTACCGCGCCGAAGCCGAAGGAATCACCGTCGAGCAAGTGATTACCCGCCTGCTTGATTATGTTCCCCTGCCCAAGCCCACCTAGTTTTCGCCGCAAGGTCTTTCATGCCCACCGGTGCTCCCGATTCGACGACTCCCGCCGCAGCGTCCAAGGCCGCTTCGCGGCGCGCATCGTCGTTTCTCGATCCCGCCACGCTGATGCGAATTAAGAACCTTGAGATCCGCGCGCGGCAGGTCGTCCAGGGATTCCTCAGCGGCATGCATCGCAGCCCCTATCACGGCTTCAGTGTCGAATTCACCGAATATAGGCAATACACGCCCGGCGACGATCCTCGCTATCTGGATTGGCGGCTCTATGCCCGCAGCGATCGCTATTACTTGAAGCGGTTTGAGGACGAAACGAACCTGCGCTGCTACTTGCTCGTGGACCTCAGTCGCTCGATGGCCTATTCGTCCCTGAGTTACGACAAAGCCACGTATGCCAAGACAGCCGCGGCGACGATCGCGTATTTTTTGTCGCTGCAGCGAGATGCTGCCGGGCTTATTACCTTTGACGATCGTATTCGTGAGTATCTTCCCGCGCGATTTCGCCCGGGACACTTGCATCGCCTGTTCGTGGCCCTCGAACGAGCTACCGCCGGAACTGCGACCGACTTGAAGGCTCCGCTCGAACAAGTCGCCAAGACCGCACGCAAACGCGGACTGGTGGTGCTCCTTTCCGACTTGCTGGCGCCAGCAGAGTCGCTGGAGCGAGAGCTAGGCTACTTGCGCACGCAGGGACACGAAGTGGCAGTGCTACGGATTCTCGATCCGGCTGAGATCGATTTTCCGTTTCAGGAAGCTGCCATGTTTCTCGATGTGGAAACGGGGCGCGAGTTGTATATCGACCCCGATCAAGCCCGGCAACAATACCAGGCGAAGTTCACCGCCCATGCACGAGCCCTGAAAGAGATTTGCCAAAGGCTGGGAGTTGACCTGTACGATTTGCCAACAAACAAGCCACTGGAACACGCCCTGTTCGATTTGCTGCAGTCGCGGATGCGCCGCGGTCGTGCGATTGCCCGTCATCGCGGAGGTTGCCGCTGATGGGCATCCTTGCACCACTGTTTTTGGCTGGGCTGGCTGGGCTTGCTCTGCCGCTGATCTTTCACCTCGTTCGCCGTACGCCGCGCGGCAAGCAGCAATTCAGTTCGCTGATGTTCTTGGCGCCCACGCCGCCGCGGCTCACGCGCCGCAGCAGGCTCGACCAGGTACTGCTGCTATTGATGCGACTCGCGGCGCTCGCGCTCCTCGCGTTTGCCTTCGCGAGGCCATTTCTGCGCGAGTCTTCGCTCCTCTCGATCACCGATTTGCCCCAACGTCGTGTGGCACTTGTCATCGATACGAGCGCCAGCATGCAGCGGGGCGATCTATGGCAGCAGGCCATCGCCGCGGCCCAGAAGGAACTCGCTGGCCTCGCGCCTCACGATGAAGTGGCGCTCTACACGTTTGCCGATCGCGTGCAGACGATCGTCGGCTTTGCCACGCCAGACAAAACAAGCACCGTGCCTCCCGCCCAAATCGTTCGCCAGTCCCTGGCCGATCTGCAACCCACCTGGTCAGCTGGCGACCTGGGCAGCGCATTGGCCGCGATTGCCAGCGAGCTCGATGCCGCGACCGACGTCAACCAGAAACAGGCGCTGGCCCAGTTGGTCGTCATCAGCGATTTTCAGCGAGGCAGCAAGCTCGATTCGCTGCAAGGATTCGAATGGCCAGACAAAATCCGGGTCGTTACCAAGCCAGTTTCGCTCCAGCAAAACAGCAATGCGACGTTGCAACTCCTGGCGAGTGACGAAGAAGACACCGAAACGGAACCGCGCGTGCGTGTTGTCAATGCCGCCGATTCCACCAAGGATCAGTTCTTCGTCCATTGGCATAACCCCCAGCAGCCAAAAGCGACCGAAGGGGAGGTGGCTGTGTATGTGCCGCCGGGTCAAAGTCGCGTGGTGAAGTTGCCGCGGCCCATGAACAACTTGCTCGCCGACCGCGTGGTGCTGCGTGGCGACGCGACAAGTTTCGACAATGCCTTTTATGTGGTTCCGCTCCGTCAGCAGCAAATCGCGCTTGTCTATTGGGGCAGCGACGCGGCCGACGATCCCCAAGGACTCCAGTATTACTTGCGCCTGGCCACCGACGGCGATCCGCTGCGGCAAGTGGCGATCGACGCAACCAGTGCAGACGATGCTGCTCTATCTCCTGCCTCTCTGCCACAGATCGTCGTTGTTTCCAAAGCGACCACAGCCAAGCAGCAGCAAGAGCTGAAGACGTTCGTCGCAGAGGGTGGCTCGCTGGTCCTTGTCCCGCCCGATCAGGCTGCAACTGTCGCAATGAAAGAGTTCTTTCCCGATCTGGCATTTGGCAAAGAGCCCGAGCAGCGTGGCGAAAACGACTTTCAAATCTTGGGTGAAATTGACTTTTCCCATCCGCTGTTTGTGCCGTTCGCTAACCCGCGCTACAACGATTTCACTCGAATTCACTTTTGGCGACATCGGCCGGTGAGCGTGCATACGGAAGATCAAAAGGCTGAGCCTTCCACTCGCGTATTCGCCAGTTTCGATAATGGCGATGCCTGGTTGCTAGAACGGAGTCTGGGCAAAGGTCGCGTCTGGGCGTTCACCAGCGGATGGCAACCCGAAGAAAGTCAGCTGGCCGTTTCGAGCAAGTTCTTGCCGCTGATCGGCAGCCTGCTCGATCAGGCTGCCGGCGGAACCGCGTCACTGGCCGGGACCATCGTCAACGGCCCAGTCGCATTGCCGGCCAATCGCGAAAACGATGTTCAAATCCAAACGCCTGCCGGCCATCGCGTTTCGGTAGAGCCAGCCGAGACGCAGTTTCGCGAGACCGCTACGCCTGGCATCTATCAGGCGGGTAGTGGGAAGGAAGAATTCCGCTTTGCCGTGAATCTCGCCGCCAGCGAAAGCGATACTGTTCCCCTAGCAACCGAACAGCTGGAACAACTGGGACTGAAGTTGGAAAAGTCGGTAAGTGCCGCCGACAGACTTTCGCGGCAGCGGCAAGAACGAGATACGGAACTCGAATGTCGCCAGCAAGTGTGGCGGTGGTTGATTGTGGGCTGCTTGAGCTTTGTGATATTGGAAACGTGGTGGGCCGGGCGAACTTCGCGCGCGGCCGCCATCGCACCGGAGGCCGTGGCATGATCCAGCAACTGTTACTTGCCCAACTCGACCGCGTGGCCGTTCGTCACCGCTGGCTTCGGCTGTTTCAATTTTTAGCACTCGTGTGGCTGGTCGCGGCCCTAGCCGGTGGCCTGCTGCTCGCGTGGAAACTGCAAACGGCTTCGTCCGCCGCGATCCCCGCGAGCCTGCTCGTCGTTGGGGCGATCGTACTCGCTGGCGTCGTGATTTGGCAAACGATTGCTTCCCCGCGCAACTACGCGTGGCTCGCTTCGCGCGTCGAAGCTGCCTTTCCTGAACTTCATACACAGTTGCTGGCTGCCATTCAGCAACGGCCTGATTTACACAATGGGGAATTTGGCTATTTGCAGGTGAGCGTGATGCGAGATGCATTGCAGCATGCCTACCGAAACCAATGGGGCAATATTGTCTCGGGACAAAAGCTGCTTGTCGGTGCCTTGGCCAACGTGGTCACCTTTGCACTCTTTCTTGTGATCTTCTTTGCTACGCTCTTTACGGCAACAACGCCACGCGGCAGTCAACCAACCGCAGCGCCCTCCGTTATTTTGCCCTTGGGACAAGAGTTTGTAATGGCCGTGGAGCCGGGCACTACCGAGATCGAGCGTGGGACGAGTCTGCTGGTGCTCGCTCGCATCCAGGGTCGCATGCCCAGCGAAGCAACCTTGCACTACTCTGTCGCGACTGGTGAGGAGCAGGTCCTGCCGATGCCCCCCAGCCTTGCCGATCCGGTGTTCGGTGGCCGCATCCCCGTCGTGATGGAACCGCTGGAATACTTTGTCACTGCCGATGGGCAATCGTCCCCAAAGTATCGCGTTACTGTTTTTGAGTATCCCAAACTCGAACGTGCGGACGCCAAGCTAGTTTATCCGCAGTACACAGGACTCGAAGAAAAGCTGATTCAAGATGTGCGGACGGTCTCGGCGGTGGAAGGAACGAAACTGACGTTGCAATTCCGCCTCAACAAGTCGGTTGCTTCCGCCAGGCTGACGAACAGTCGCGCTGATGGCAAAGGCGATCCCATCGAACTGGTTGCCAGTTCCACGGAACCCCTGATTTATGAAGCATCGCTGACGTTGCAGCAGTCTCGTCGCCTCAAGCTTGAGTTGGTCGACGATGCTGGGCGGAAGAACCAAAAGCAGGATCAGTTCACGATCAATGTGCTGCCCAATTCACCACCGACACTCAAGCCGACCTTCCCCGCTCGCGATGTCGAGGTTTCCGCGCTCGAAGAGTTGGATATCCGCGCGAGTGTAATGGACGACTTCGGTGTGAAGCGGGTTGGCTTGACTTACTCGATCGCTGGCCAGCCTTTGCAAGAGATCGTGCTCAGCGAACAAGCCGCCGCCAAGCAAAAGCATGAGTTGGTGCATCAATTGCGACTCGAAGAAATGAAGGCTGAGCCCGATCAACTGTTGTCGTATTACTGGTGGGCCGAAGATCACGACCCGAGCGGCAAGGTACGGCGAACACAAAGTGATATGTACTTTGCCGAAGTGCGGCCCTTCGAAGAGATCTTTCGCCAGGGCGAGCAGCCTCCGAGTGGTCAGCAGCAGCGTCAACAACAGCAGCAACAACAAGGTCAGGGTCAGAACGCCCAAGATGCTCAGCAACTGGCTAAGCTGCAAAAAGACATCATCAACGCGACTTGGAAGATCATTCGCCGAGAAATTGGCGATCAACTGACACCTGCCTTTGCGGGTGACGTCGAGCAGATTCGCCTCTCGCAGGCGGCTGCCCAGGAACAGGCGACGGCCTTGGCCGAAAAGCTCGAAGATGAGAAATCACTCGCATTTGTCGAAGCTGTCCTCGAACAAATGCAGAGGGCAACCCAGCAGTTGCAGTTAGCGCAGGATGGGCCGGTCCGCGAGCCATTGCCCGTGGCACTCGCGGCCGAGCAAGCTGCGTATCAAGCGTTGCTCAAGTTGCGGGCTCGCGAGCATGAAGTAACTCGTCAGCAGCAGCAACAACAGCAAGGTCAGCAAAGTTCGCAGCAATCACGCTCGCAACAGCAGAGAGAGCAGTTGCAGCAACTCGACTTGAAAGAGGAAGAGAATCGCTACGAAACGCAACGAGCCGCTCAGGAGCAGCAACAGCAGGAGTCCGCAGCTGATCGTGAGAATCGCCAAGTGCTGAATCGCTTGCGTGAACTTGCGCAGCGGCAGCACGACCTCAACGATCGGCTAAAGGAGCTGCAATCGGCTCTCGAAGAGGCGCAAACACCAGCCGAGAAAGAAGAGATTCGTCGCCAGTTGCAACGGCTGCAGGACGAAGAGCGCCAGATTTTGCAAGACACCGACGAATTGCAAGCGCGGCTCGATCAGCCGGAAAATCAGGAGCGGATGGCGGAGCAGCAGCAACAGCTTGACGAAACGCGCGATCAGGTGCGTCGTGCTTCAGAAGCGTTGCAGCAAGAAAAGGTCGGTCAGGCCGCTGCCGCAGGCACTCGCGCCGAGCAACAGTTCGAAGAAATGCGAGAAGAGTTCCGTCGGCGAGCAGCCGACCGTTTTAGCGAAGAGGTCCAGCAGTTGCGGCAATCGGCTCGCGAACTGGAGCAGAAAGAGCAGGAAGTCGCCGAACAGCTGAAAGAAACGACGGAAGTCAAAAAGCCAAAGAAGCCTTCACTTCAGGAGCAAGAGAGTTCGCGCGAGCCTCTTGCGCAGGAGTTGGCCGAGCAACGGAAGCGGCTATCGAGCTTGCAGGATCAGATGCGGGAGACCATCGAGCGCGCGGAAGCCACCGAGCCAATTCTTTCGGAACGACTTTATGAAACGGCCCGCAATCTGCGCGATCAGAAAATCGAGCAGGCCTTGCAAGCGACCGAGCGCTCGGTGCGGCAAGGCCTGAATCAGGATGCGCAGAAGCAAGAAGCCGTCGCGGGCGAAGGGCTGAGGCAGCTACGCGAGGGAATTGAGCGAGCCGCCGAAGGTGTGCTCGGCGATGAGACCGAAGCCTTGCGTCGAGCGCGCGAAGAGTTGCAGCAACTCTCGCGTGAACTGAATCAGGAACTGCAGCGAGAAGCTCCTTCACCAGCTGGCGATGAACAGGGTAGCCCTCAGCCAGGGCAAGCTGGTCAGCCAATGAGTGGCGAGCCAAGCAAGGGCGAACAGGGCAAAGGACAGTCCAAGAGCGGACAACCTGGCGAGCAACAATCGGGCAAAGGCGAAGGCAAAAAGGGAGAAGGGCAGCAGGGCGACACCGGCAAAGGACAAGGTGGCCAGCCCGGCGAAGGCAACGGTGGTGATGGACAGCCCAAAAAAGGCGACCCGGGACAGGGGCAGCAGCCCGGCCAAGGTCAAGGGAAAGGTGGCCCGGGCGAGCCAAAGCAAGGTGAGCAAGGTAAAGGAGCTGCTCAGGGTGAAGCCAAGGGAGGACAAGGAAAGGGCTCTCAACCGGGACAGGGTCAGCCCGGCAACAATCCGGGGCGGGGCGAACAACAGGGCGAACAATCGGGCCAACGGCAGAGCCAGCAAGCTGGGCAGCAGCCGGGCCAACGAAGCGGCCAGCAGAATCAGCGAGGTGGCAGCCAGGCCAATCCATCGGGCGGTCTCACTGGCCCCTACGAAAGCGATGGTCAGGAGCAAGCGGGCCCGCTGACGGGCGAACGATTCCGCGAATGGTCCGACCGGTTGCGAGACGTGGAAGAAATGGTGGGTGATCCAGAATTGCGGGCAGATGCTGCCAGGATTCGCGAACGGGCACGTGCTGTGCGAGCCGAAAGCAAGCGTCACTCGGCACCGCCGAATTGGGATCTCGTGCGGGAGCAACTGGTGAATCCGCTGGCAGAACTCGAGCAGCGAGTTGCCGAAGAAGTCCTCAAGCGAACTTCCAAAAAGGCACTAGTGCCACTCGATCGCGACCCGGTTCCACCCCAGTACTCCGAGAAGACGCGGAAGTACTACGAACGACTCGGGAGTGGCAAATGAATGATGGACTGATTGACAGCCCGATCATCGCGCTTCCGCTCGCCGAAATTATACTCGGTGCGCGGCAGTGGCTGGGTGCCGCAGTCGTGCTCGCCGCACTGGCGCTGGGTCTGCTCGTGTGGTCGTACTTGCGAACTTCCTCGCCATCATGGTTGTGTATTGTCTGCTTGCTACTCAAAGCAGCAGCGGTGATCTTGCTGGCGATCTGCCTCCTCGATCCGCTCTATCGCGGCTCACGCCCCAGTCCAGGCAGTAACCTGTTTCTCGTGGTCGCCGATAACAGTCGCAGTCTGCAACTGGCCAATCACGGCGAGCGAGAATCTCGCGGCACTCAATTGCAACAGAGTCTCTCGCCGGACTCTGGTTGGCTGACGCGACTCGCTCAAGACTTTGACGTGCGCAAGTACACGTTTGATACGCAACTGCAGCCTGCGCAAGATTTCACTCAACTCGATTTCACCGGCGAAGCCTCAGCCCTTTCGACGACGCTCGCTCAACTGGCCAATCGCTACCGAGGCAAGCCTGTCGCGGGCATTCTACTGCTCACCGATGGCAACGCGACAGACTTGGAGGGTATTGCCCTGAGCGCAAAAGAACTGCCGCCGATTTATCCTGTGTCGCTTGCCTCCGCTTCGCCCTCGCTGGATCTCTCACTATCTAGTATTGCCGTCAGCCAGACAAACTTCGAAGCAGCGCCGGTCACGATTGCCGCCGAGATTGCCACGCAGTCGCTGGCCGGCAGAAAGATTACCGCGCGAGTGTTGGACGAGCAGGGCCAAGAAGTGGAACGACAAACCTTAAGCGTGAAGAAAGATAGCGAGGCACTTTCGCACCGCTTTCTTATCAAGCCAGAAAAGCCCGGAGTCAGTTTCTACCGCGTACAGGTTTCGTTGGCCGGCGAAGAAGAACTGGCAGCCGATTCGGCCCGTTCGGCCGAGGCCACCCTGGCAAACAACAACCGACTGGCAACTGTCGATCGTGGTGGTGGTCCTTATCGAGTGCTTTATGTTTCCGGGTTACCGAATTGGGAGTTCAAATTTCTGCGGCGCGCAGAGGCCAAGGACGACGAAGTGAATCTTGTTAGTCTGGTCCGTGTCGCGAAGAAGGAAGCGAAGTTCAGCTTTCGCGGCCGCAACGATGAGAGCACCAACCCGCTGTTCCGCGGCTTCGGCACCAAGAATGACGAACAGGCCGAGCAATACGACGAAGCGGTGCTGCTGCGGTTGGGAACTCAAGACAAAGACGAACTGCGGGGAGGCTTTCCCAAAGATTCCGAGGATCTATTCAAATTTCACGCAATCATTTTGGATGACATGGAGGCAGCGTTCTTCACGCAGGATCAACTTTCCCTACTGCAGCAGTTTGTGAGCCAGCGCGGCGGTGGCCTGCTGATGATGGGGGGCAAAGGCTCCTTCGGCGAAGGCGGTTACGCCCGAACGCCAGTGGCCGAAATGCTGCCGGTTTATCTGGATCGCGGCGCGCCTGAAGTTAATCCACAGCCTCTCCAACTGAAGCTCACCCGCGAAGGCTGGTTGCAACCCTGGATTCGGGTGCGGGCTAACGAGCAAGATGAACAAGAGCGACTTACCTCGATGCCTGGCTTTCGTTCGCTCAATCGTATTGAAGCCATCAAGCCTGGCGCGTCAGTCCTGGCTGAAGTGGAAACCGGGCCTGGCACTTCGCGACCAGCGCTCGCGGTTCAACCTTTCGGTCGCGGACGTGTCGGCGCGTTACTTATCGGCGATCTTTGGCGCTGGGAGCTTCGCCGCGCAGAACAAGCCCCCAGTGATCTGGAGAAAGCCTGGCGACAAACGATTCGTTGGTTGGTGGCGGATGTACCTCAGCCTGTGGAAGTGGAAACTAAGCGATCGGCAGGCACAGGCCTCCCGGCCCGCGAAATCATCGTGCGTGCCCGGGACGCTCAGTTTCGTCCGCTCGATAACGCGCAGGTATCGATTTCGATCAAAACACCTGACGCACGCGAACTCACCATCGCTGCCGAGAGTAGCGAGCAGTCTGCCGGCGAGTATCGCGCTTCGTTCGTGCCGCGACTTGCTGGAGCCTATCGCGCATCGGTCGTTGTCACTGCTCCCGATGGCAGCGATGTTGGTCGCCGCGACACGGGCTGGTCAGTCGAGCCCGAGACCGATGAGTTTCGTGAACTAGCCGGCAATCAGCCACTCCTCAAACGCCTGGCGGAAGAGAGCGGCGGCGAAGTGATATCACTTAACAACCTGTCGTCGTTTGTTTCCAGTTTGCCAAACCGGAAGATTCCGCATGTCGAAACATGGACCTATCCCCTCTGGCATCAGTGGCAGGTGCTGGCCATCGCGGTTGGCTGCCTCGTAGGCGAGTGGGGCTTGCGTCGCTGGAAAGGGCTTGCGTAATGCGTTACTGGCTCGTGACCGCATTGCTATTTGCGTCTACTGCAACGAGTGCAGCCCACGAGGGGACTCGTCCCCATGTAATCGTTGTCGTGGGAGCTTCCGGTGGGGAAGAGTTCGAACAGCCCTTTCGTGATTGGGCCGGGCGGTGGATCGCTGCCGCCAAGTCTGGCAAAGTCGAATTCACCGTCATTGGGCTCGATTCGCTAGAGCAGAACCCCGACAGAGATCGCTTGCAGCAGGCCATCGCCAAGCTGGCTAGTGAGCCAGATCCACGGCCCGTATGGCTAGTGATGATTGGCCACGGAACCTACGACGGCAAAGTTGCACGGTTCAATCTACGCGGGCCCGATCTCAGCAGCAGTGAACTGAAGGAAATGCTCAAGCCGCTTACGTCGCCGCTGGCAGTCATCGATTGCTCTTCATCCAGTGGGCCGTTTCTCGGGGAACTATCGGGGCCCAATCGCGTGATTATTACGGCGACGAAGAGTGGGCATGAATACAACTTCGCTCGCTTTGGCGACTATCTGTCCTCGTCTATCGCTGACCGCTCTGTCGACTTGGACAAAGACGATCAGACTTCACTTCTCGAAGCCTACCTGGCCGCCAGTGCCAAGCTGCGGGAGTTTTATGCCAGCGAATCGCGTCTCGCCACCGAGCACGCCTTGATCGACGACAATGGCGACAAACTGGGGACACCGGCCGATTGGTTTCAAGGCTTACGAGTCGTCAAGCAAACCAAAGCGGGGGCGGCAGTCGATAGCACACTAGCCAGCCAATTCGTGTTGGTTCGCAGTGAGCAAGAACAGGCTATTCCTGCGGCCGTTCGAGTGGAACGAGATCAGCTCGAAACTGAATTGGCCGCACTGCGTGCTCGCAAGCCGAACCTTGGTGAAGCAGAGTATTTCACGCGGCTGGAAACCCTGCTGGTCAAACTCGCCAAACTCGGCGGTACCAAAAGTGCAGGCAAGTAGCGATTAGGCAACAGCTTGATCTGGCAAGAGCTGATCACAAGTCAAACCGCCAACGTGCTGGCCATCGAGTACGATTTCGAGTTGCTCTTGGTTCCGTAAGCTGGCCTGCCGAGCATAGGCACCCTCGGCCGTAGGCTGATCGAACACTTCCACACAACGATCGCGCAAGTTCACGATCCAGTACGCGGGCACGCCAGCTTTGGCATAGATAATGGCCTTGCGACGATCACGACTGAGCGAAGCGTCCGCTACTTCAATGACCAACGCCACATCCTTTCCCTCTGGATGCTGGGTCGGGTAATCGCCGCGTTTGCCACGCGTGATCGTCAAATCGGGTTCAGGGGCGCTGTCAGCCGTCCGCAATACATTTTGCACGCGAACGAACCAACCTGCCATTTCGATTTGTTCCAAAAGACCGAGGATGACATCAATCGTATTGTCATGCTGGGGTTTCTTGACCATCTTGGGAACGATCCAGCCTTCAAGAAGTTCTACGTTCGCACCCTCGCCCAACACCTCAGCGATCTCAAAATACTGCGCCACGGTAAAACGCTGTACGGGAAATGGTGGCGCCACCAGCTCCGGCAATGATTCCGCTGAAAGAGAAGTTGTCATGACAAGTCTCGAACGTGCCTCACTACGTGACGCTAGATTATACCATCCAACCTACAGCGTTCCATAACGCGGCACCCGCCAGTGCTACGCCGCGTCTTCTTCCGCGGCAGGCAATTCTTCATCGCCGAATTCTTCTTCGGCGGCGGCTTCGGCAGCGATTGCGGCGCGGGCGGCACGTTCCTGCGCGGCCGAGCGTTCGATCGCTTCGCGGCGAATCTCGCCGTCTTCACTGACGTCTTCAAAGCGAACCGAGACTCGCTTCGAAACGCCCGATTCCTGCATGGTTACACCATACAGTGTGTTACCCGCGGTCATCGTTTTCTTGCTGTGCGTGACCACCACGAACCGAGTCCAACCCAGAAAGTCTTTCAACACGTCGATAAAGCGGCCAATGTTGGCCTCATCGAACGGCGCATCGACTTCGTCCAAGATGCAAAACGGGCTCGGTCGAAATTGGAAGATCGCGAGCAACAGAGACACGGCCGTGAGGGCCTTTTCGCCGCCAGAGAGGAGCGAGTTGTTGAACGATGGCTTGCCTGGCGGAGTAGCGATGATCTCAACGCCACACTCAAGCACATCTACGCCCTCTTCGAGGATGATGTCTGCCTTGCCGCCGCCGAATGCTTTGCGGTAGAGCGCCTGAAAGTTGACGCGAATGGCTTCGAGGGTATCGAGAAACAAACGTCTGCTGTCGGCGTTGATCTTGACGATGATGCGTTCGAGTGCTTGCTTGGCCTCGGTCAAATCTTTGTGCTGGCCGCTGATGGTGCCAAAGCGAGATTCGAGGTCGTCGAGTTCGTCGAGCGCATCGAGATTCACGGCACCAATCTGATTGATCTTGCGGCGCAGCGATTCGATTTCAGCTTCTACTTCAACGCGGGCGGATTCCTCTTCCGCGGTGGTAGCTTGATCGGCGCCGGCCAGATCGATGCTGTAGTCCTCGCGCATGCGGTCAGCGAGTGTGGTCCGTTCCTGACCGACTTGCGTGGCGGAGAGTTCCAGCTGATGCAGCTGCTCTTCCAATTTGCGAACATCTTTGCGCAGGCTCTGCAATTCTTCGGCCTGTTGTTGCCGCAGCGTCTGCGCGGCGGACTGACCTTCGCGCAAATCCAGTGCAGCGGCCTCTAACAGGCGCTTCTGTTCGTACAGTTCACCAATCGCGCCCGTAACGGTGGCGATCGTCTGCTCGGCAGTTTGGTGGCGAGTAGTACACGATTGCAATTGTTGCTCAACCTGAGCGACTGCTCGTTCGCGCTCGGCTTGATCGTCGACGAACTGCGTCAGCCGATGCTTCAACCCCTCAAGTCGCTGCTCGCTGCGAGCCAGGGCCACTCGTGCGGCAGTTGCCTGGCGAGAAGCCTCTTGCCGATCGACTTCCAGCCGCATGAGTTGCTGCTGCTGAGCTTCGCCCGTTTGTTGATAGGCTTCGATGGCCGCCTTATGCGCAGCCAACTTACTTTCCAACGCGGCGATCTCGTCTTGCAACTGCTGCTGCTGAGCGAGCAACTCGGTCTTTCGTACGGCACCGTGCTGGCGCTCACGCTCGTTTTGTTCAAGCCGTTCCTGCTGTTGCCCCAGTCGTTGCCGCTCGGCGGCGAGGCCTTCGTTGGCCTGCGATCGCGCGAGAACCAGCTTGCGAACTTCTTCGTCTTGCAACTCAACCAGGCCGCGCAGGTGATCTGTCTCGCGCTGGGCGTTGGTGATCTGCTCGTGAATGACGAGCAGGTCATCCTTCAAGTGTCGCAGTTGGCTTTTTCGCGAAACCAGGCTCGCCGCTGCCTGACGAGCACCGGCCGTGATCGTGCCATCAGCGGCCGCAATCTCGCCCTCGGTAGTCACGAAGCGGCAATGAGCCGGCGCTGCTGCTGCCAGGCGCAAGGCTTCGGGCAAAGTGCGAACCAGCCAAGTCTGTCCGAGCAATCGTTCGGCGAGCGACTTGCCCGCTGCCGAGTACGTGACGAGCCGATCGAGCCGCGAAATGATGGCCGGATCGCCTTCCCAGGCGTGTTTGGGTAGCGGCGTGGCTTCCGCACTTTCGCGGACGAACTGCAACGTAACTCGACTCGAAGCGTGCTGGGCCCGTTTGACCACGACCGTCGCTTGATCGGCGGGGCAGTCCAGTACTACGTGCTGTGCCGATTCACCGAGCGCCGCATCGATGACCGTCGCGTATTGCAACTCGGTCTGCAGCAGGTCGGCAACAATGCCCTTCACGTGCGTCCAAGGTGCGGCGGTGGCATCAAAGGCCGCGTCGAGAATCTCGCGCACGCCGGCGCCAAAGCCTTCGAAATTCCGCTCCAACTCTTCAAGGACCGCAATGCGATCTTCGGTCGCATGGTGGCGACCGACAAGTTGAGCCACATCATGTGTGCGTGCGGTGTGCAGCCGGCGATTATCGGCTAGTTCCAGCTGAGCAGATTCCAGCTTGCGGTGATGGGTATCGAGTTCGGCCTGAAAATCCTGTTCGTGCTGACGAACTTGTTCCAACTCGACTTCGAGAAGTTGGGCCGCGGCGAGCAGATCTTCAGCTTGGCGCGTGAGGACTTCAATCTGCGTCACGGCCTGCTGACGAGTGGTCTGCCGGCCGCTGAGCTGCGTCTGAACGGTAGCCGCCGATTGCACGTGATCCAAATACTCGCGGCGAGCAGCTTCCGTCTGCTCGTGCAGTTCGCGATGAGCGTCGGAAAGTTTCGCGGCTTGCTGTTCAAACGTAGTCGCTTGCTCTTCGACAACCGCGTGACTCAGTTCGGCGGCGTTAAATTCCGCTTCGGTCTGTTTCAACCGTTCGACCAAATCACCCGCGCGCTCCTGCATGGCGGCCAGATTGCGGCGATGCTGTTCAGCCTCATCGGACAACTCGTGACTGCGATTTCGCTGGTCGCGAATGGTCGCTTCCTGCAGCGAAATCTGCTCGCGATTGGCAGCCAGGCGATTGTCGGCGGCTCGCATCTCTTCGGTGCGCACCGCGAGCGAAGCATCGCATTCGAGAATGGTCGCTTCCAGTCGTTCTGCAGTTGCAGCCGCAGTCTGCGACTGTTCGCGGCCTTGGAAAATCTCCTGCTCAATGCGACGCAGCTTGTCGGTGAGGCGCCGCCAATCGGTCATCGCAACTTGCGTGCGCAGCTGCTGCAGGCGTTCGGTATGCTCCCGATATCGACGAGCCTTTACCGCCTGGTTGCGAACCGTCTTCAGCCGGTTTTCGACTTCTTCGACGATATCGGTCAGCCGGAGCAGATTCTGATCGACTCGTTCGAGCCGGCGCTGCGCTTCGAGCTTCTTGGCCTTGAAGCGGCTGATGCCGGCGGCCTCTTCGAAGATCGCGCGGCGATCTTTCGACGATGCGTTCAGCAGTTTATCGACCCGGCCCTGTTCGATGATGCTGTACGCATCGGCACCGACGCCGGTGCCTCGAAACATGTCCTTGATGTCTTTCAATCGCGCGGGCTGGCGATTGATCAGATACTCGCCTTCACCGCCGCGAAAGACGCGCCGCGTAATGTGTACTTCGGGTGCATCGATTGGCAGCACGCGCGAGGAGTTATCAAAAATCAGCGTGGCTTCGGCCGTATTGAGCGGGCGTCGCCCCGTGGCTCCGCCGGAGCCCTTGAAGATGACGTCGGCCATGTCCTTGCCGCGCAGGCTTTTGGCCGATTGCTCGCCCAGCACCCATTTGACGGCATCGACGACGTTTGACTTGCCGGAGCCGTTAGGGCCGACAACCACCGTAATGCCCGCCGGAAACTCAAAGCGCGTGCGGTCGGCAAAACTTTTAAAGCCGAATACTTCCAGCGCTTTGAGCATGGGATGACGAACACGACGAACGGGGTGTCACAAGCGGTCGGGGATTAGTTTCCCGACAACGGATTCAGTCTATCCAAAATGCCACGATCTTTCTTGGCATAATCCGGATCAATGTAGGTTTCCGTTACCGATCGATCCTGATCGCGGCCCGATTCTTGATTCAAACGATCGGTGAACAGCTCGGGCTGCGGGGTGGCGACGCTGGTCCCGCTCAGCGAAGTCGATGGCTCGTCGCTATCGTCTCCCGAATCCACGGGAGGCTGGTCGCTTGGCTCATCGTTATCGCGATAGTACTTGCGTCCGGGCGTGGGGAGGGCTTCGATGGCAAAGCGGCCCGTCAGCAAGCCCTGCTTGTTAGCTTCCTTGAGCATCAGGACCACTTCGGCATAGCTGGCACCCAGCTTGGTGACCGTGCGGATCACGTTGTTCAGCACGGGCGGGCAATAGTCGAACGAATCCAGATCTTCGCCCATGGGGCCCGTTTTGAAGCTGCATACCTTGATCTGACCATCATCATGGGCTTTCAGCAGGATGCCCTTGCCACAGGTGAGGAACTGCGGCGGCTTGATCGTTTGCTCGTGACCAAAGATGACAATTTCGGGCTGCTTACTGCGGGTGACGTGCACCAGCGGTTCTGCGGTCGTGGGGAACAGATGGTAATAGAACTTACCTTCCAGCAGCTCTCCCTTGGTAACCGGATCGGCGTCGTTGTAAAGCCGCAAGGCGCGGAACGCACCGTAGCGAGTTTCGACACTGGGGGCATGCAGCAGGTTGGTCAACGCATCGTAGGCGGTCGATTGGTTCATCGATGACAAAGCCGTCAGGGCGTGCCAACGGAAGGCAGACGTTTCTCTAGCAGCCAGTTCGAGTGGCGCAGATGCCTCAGCGTCATCCAAGTAGGCCAGCGCCTCGGCGCTGTAAAAACGAACTTCGGGGTCACTGTTGGTGAGCCCGGTCTTCAGTGTTCCGATGGCATCACGACCGATGGCTTCGAGTTGCAACGCGGCCAGCGGAGCTGCGGATGGCTCTTGCAGTTTGCGGCCGAGCATTTCGAGACGCTCGGTCTTGGCGACAGCCGTTTCCTGCAGCACGATATTACGCACGACTCGCAGATAACGACCGAGATTGTTCTTGTAACGATTCGCCACATTGAGTTCGAGGAAGTTGTCGCGCATGGGCTTGGCGACACCCTTCTTTTGCCCTCGGTCCATGGTATGGAAGCGATTGTTGATCGCCTTGCCGATGAGCGTGCTGACGCGAACCGAGGCATCTTCCCGGCGCAACATCAGGCCGAGCGTCCGCGATTCCAAGGCCAGGCCGCCACCCAATACGCGACCTCGCACATTGTTGATTTTGTCGTCGGTGCCGGTGATGACCGAGTTGACCAGCACATTGCCGCGACCGATTGCGTCGACATCGCCGCTGCGAATCGTGCCGCCGAGAACTTCCAGGCGGCGCAGGCGGGTTTGCATCAGCCAGCCACCTGCCAAACTTGTGGTCTCGGTGTTCTTGGGGACAAGAACCTCAATATCGAAGTTCTGACCCTTTTGTGCGCCAGGGGGCAAGTAACCTCGGACGATCACCATCGAAGTCGCGGGCGAGGCCAGAATCTTGTCGGCATTGGGCACTTCGTGCGATTGCATTTCGGCAATCAGCAGGCGGCGCTGTTCGTTAGGCGGTGGATCGCTGCCGGTGTTATCGAGCCCGGTGACCAGGGCCACCGATTCGACCTTGATCCAGTTCAGCCCCCAGGGACGAGTGAAGTCGCCCACCAGTTTGCGTTCTTTGACGTCATCGGTCGGCAAATCCACCTCGGGCGATTGCCCCCGAAACAATGGATTGGCGCAACCAGAAAGGGCACCGAGTCCCAAGCTGCCAAGGGTGGCGGCCAGGAAAGCGCGGCGGTTGTAGTGCGAGTTGCGAGCAGCGTGCGGCGTCATGCCGGCCCTCATTTGCTAGCTGGTGTACCAATGCGCATCGTGCGCGGTCCCCATTGGGTGGCGGACAGTATCGAACGTGGCTGAGGAGGTCAAGAGCGATGCTGGCGAAATCGCAGTTGCGACGTGAAACCTCACGTTCCTGCGGTTTTGCTGCCAGCATGGCGAAAGTACCGTTACTTAGTGTGAAATAATTTTAAATCAGGTAGTTGACAACAGATCACTACCATGAGTTAATGGTGGAATGCTCTCTCACAGTCTGGTGGTTGAGTTGCGGGCCGCGCTGCGCGGTTGAGCTTACTTCGTGCTTGCGAAGTGGGAGCGGCTCTTGCGATTGAGGTGCCTGTCCAACAATTAGCCCGGTTGTTGGACAAGAAGGATGAGTTGCCAAAGTTGCAAGACAGCCGCAAGTGTCAGGGCTGCAGTAACTTCCGACGAAATCCAAGAATGGTTGCCTGTCCAACAACCCCGCCGATTGTTGGACATATTGGTGTGATCGACTAGAAGGTGATGCCGCCCCGGAGAATGAACGTCGACCGCGGATCGAAGTCGCCGATTCCGCTGGAATATTCAAGCGTCCGGCCGAAGACGTAGCCCACTTCGAGTCGGTAGCCGCCACCGCCATCGACACGTCGTTCGTAGCCCGCCATCAGGCGATAGTCGGCCCAGGTCACTTTGTCCGATGTGCCATTGGCTCGCTCGATCGCCCAAGTATTGCCACCAAACTCTGCCGTCACAAAGATCCAGTCTTCATAGCCGGCACCGACATTCACCCGGGTCGCAATTTTGGGTTTGGGGAAAATCAATTCAAAGTTGAAATCGGGCGTGGGCTTCCAGATCAGACCACCAGCCGGCAGGAGGCGAATGTTGTCTCGATTCAAGTACAGCACACCCGCGACGAACTGCAATCGTTCGGGAACATAGTCCCAGGCGTAGATTGCCTTGCCGGTGAGGCGAAACGCATCGGGATGGTCGGCTTCAAAGTCGGAGTACACGCTCGGAGCGACCGACAGCAGCAGGCGATGGTGCTGCAAGAACAAGGGGGCCCAAGTGAAATCGACATAGGCTGTATATAGTCGCGGGGGCAAGTCTTGCGCGCCACCGGGATCTGAGATCAGGTACATGTTGAACCCGGGCGTGATGAACAGCGGCCAATCTCGAATCGGTGCTGGCAGAGCCACGGTTAGCGAAGACTCAATTTCGGTGATGCCCAGGTCGGTCGGATCGGTCCCATCGCCCAGCCAGGCGGCCGAAAGGGACAGCTTTTGAAAGAAGCCGCTTTTATAGGGATTCAGTTTTTGAGTGCCATCGACGTTGTACTGCACGGCGCTGACCGCAGGCTGCTCGGGCATATTCAGCGGATCGTAGCCTCCGCTGGGGATATGCATCTCGCCGGGCATCATATAGCCCGGGCCTGCTTGCCCTGGCCCCACAAATTCCGGTCCAGGGAGCGGATTGCTCAATGGCGCAGGACTCACCGGCTGCAGCACTTCGACGCCCGGTTGAGGCAGCCGCTGGGGCTGTTCGTAGTCGGAGGCAAGCCGCACGTACCCGGGCGAAACAGCAGGGAGCAAGCGACTCGGCTGGGCGAAGTACCGCGCCTGAGGTTGCAGCGGCAAGTCGCCACCGGCGAGCGCTGCCGGGGGCTGCCGAACCGCTTCATGCTCAGCAAAGCCAACGCCAGTCCAACTGCCAAGTCCCATACAGAGCACCCCGCCAAGATGCTTCGCGCGCAGCATCCCACAGATGCGGGCGAGCAAGGAGCGGCAGAGCGCGACAGTATTCATCGAGTGGGGTTCATCGAGTGGGCTTGATCGCGATTGATTCAACAGAAGTACTTGGTTTCCACCAGTTGCTGCTTAGAACGAGAATCCAGCGCGAACCATCCAGGTGTCGGACAGGTCGAAATCCTCGTTCAACTCTACGTAGAAGATGTCACGCTCAAAGACGTAGCCAACTTCGAGGAAGCCGTTCAGACCACGTGGGCTGCTCCACTCCAGGCCGAACGAAGCGCGAATGTCGTTGATATCGATCCGATTCACTCCGTCAGTCGGTAGTGGCTTTACGGTCCAAGCGCCGCCGCCATATTCGCCAGCGACATACCACCAAACTTCATAAGTGCCGACGGTCGAGATGTACTGCGAAATCCGGGGCTGCGGGAAGAACAAGTCCACACGCAACTGAGGATTCGGCTGCCAAAGAATACCACCAGCAGGCAAGATCTTGATGTCGTTCCGATCGATGTACATGACGCCTAACTTCGCCGTGAGTGTGGGCGTCAAACGAACCACACCCAGGGCCAAGCCCTGCAATCGCAGACTGTCCGTCGTCAGGGTTTCGAAGTCGGTGTACACGCCCGCGCGAAAGCCGAGTTCCGCTCCGATTTGCAAGTTGGGGTCGGTCGCATACTGAAAATCGAGATACGCGCTGTAGGCCGAGCCGGGCAGGTTGTGGATTCCGTCCTTCGGGCCGTCCCATAGATGCAGCGCAAACGCGGGCGTAATAAACAGCGGCTGGCCGGTCGTCAAAAAGTTGGGAAAGGCGAACGACACGCTCACCTCGGAGTCGTTGATTCCCAGGTCGTTGCCGTCGTCGCCACCGGCAAGATACGTGTGCCGAAAGCGAACGTCGTGAACCAGCCTCAGGCTCTCGTACAGGTTGTAGCTGCCGTTGGGATCTCTCATCCCATTTGGGAACAGGTACTGATTCTGTGGCTGAGCGACTGGTGTGGCCCATTGCGATCCGTAAGGTGCAGCGCCGGCATTCGGCGGCACTGCACCGCCGGGGAATGTCTGGGGCTGAGCAACTCCGCCAGCCCCAGACCAGAACCGCGCGGCTTCCTGGCCATTAGGCGAGTAGGGATCGAATGGGAGTGGCTGGCCGAAGGCATTCGGAGGCGTGAAGGTGATGGGGGGGGAGTACGGATTGGGTGCCGCCACCGGACCGGTTGGATAGGTCGGCACTGCACCGAAGGCATTAGCGGGCGGAGCACCCGGCGCCGGACCCACCGGAAATCTGCTGGTCGGGGGCATGCCGCCGCGAGGGAACTGCACCGTTTGTGCGCGTGCGATCTCTCCAGCGACTAGCGCGGCGAGGCAGGCGACAAAGATCAGGCCCAATCGTGGCACAGGCAAACTACCTAGGGAGAAAAATGAAAAGCTCGACAAGCAAACCGGGAAATATCAGTGCCTGCTGGAACCGTCAAGATCAGCAAAAGATTTGCTCAAGTTCGCCGAGCGAAAAACCGAGCGCGAACATGCTATCAAGCGCGTGTGTCCCGGTTTACGCTGGTAAGTGCCTCTCAACGATTTTTGGATCTCACCTGCCCAACGAAACTCCCCCGATGCGTTCAACATTTCCGTGTCTGTTTGTCGCCGCTGGCCTGTTGCTAGCAGCCAATTCAATCATCTTGGGGCAAGCCCGGCCAGGGCCGTTCACCGCTCCGCCGAAGTCGGTTCGGTCGCGAGATGTCGATCAGCAACACATCCGTCTGGACCTGAAGTTTGATTTTCAGAAGCAGGCCGTCGCGGGCAAGGTGCGACATCAACTGGAGCTATTTCGTCCGACCAAGAGCATTCAGCTCGATGCGGCAGATATGAAGATAGGCGACGTCATGCTGCTGAGTACGGGCAGCACCGCGAAGCCCACGCCCACCAAGCTCAAATACACGCATCGCAACCATCAGTTAGCGATCGAGCTGCCGGAGGAGTATCCGGCTGGAACCGCACTTACGCTGGAGATTGACTACTCGATCTCGAAACCCAAGCACGGCGTTCACTTCGTCGAGCCCGATCAAAGCGAAGATGCTCGCCTGCGCATGGTCTGGACGCAATGCGAACCCGAGTATGCGCGTTACTGGTTGCCTTGCATCGATGCTCCCGGCGATCGCATCACCAGCGAAATCATCGCCACCGTTCCCAGCAAGTACGTGGTCCTGTCGAATGGCACGCTCACCAGCAAAACACCAGCCGGCGACGATCAAACCACCTGGCACTGGACGCAGGCCCGCTCGCACGTGCCTTATCTGCTCTCCGTGGTCGCTGGCGAGTTCGAAACGCTCGAAGAAAGTTGGGACGGCATTCCCATCATCTCGTACGTTCCGGTCGGTCGGCTGCCTGATGCCAAGCGGAGCTTCGAAAAGACTCCGGCCATGCTGAAGTACTTTACGAAGCAGATCGGCTATCGCTATCCGTGGCCCAAGTACGCGCAGATTTGTGTCGACGAGTACGCTTGGGGCGGCATGGAACATACTTCGGCCACCACGCTTAATCTCGATACGCTTCATGACGCTCGCGCACATGAGGATGTCTCCAGCGACAATCTCGTCGCGCACGAACTGGCCCATCAGTGGTGGGGTGATCTACTCACGTGCAAGGATTGGGGCGAACTCTGGCTCAACGAGAGCTTTGCTACTTACTTCGCCACCCTGTGGACTGAAGAAGACAAAGGCTGGGACGAAGCCACCTGGCAGCGGGCCGAAGAAGCCACGAACTATCAGAACGAAGATGCCCGCTATCGTCGCTCGATCGTCAACTATCGGTACAACTCGCCCGAGAACATGTTCGACGGCCATTCGTACCCCAAAGGTGGCCGCGTGCTGCACATGCTGCGGTTCGAACTGGGAGACGATCTGTTTTGGAAGGCCATTCGCCGCTACTGCGAAGTGAATCAGTTTCGCACGGTCGAGACCGCTGACCTGCGCATCGCCGTGGAGGAATCCACCGGCCAAGGAATGAACTGGTTCTTCGACCAATGGGCTTACAAAGGTGGTCATCCCGAGTTTCAGGTGAGCTGGGACTACGATGCGGCGGCCAAGCAAGTGCGGGTGACCATCAAGCAGACGCAAAAGGTCGATGAAACGACTCCACTGTTTCGCACATCGGCCGAGCTTGAAATCGCCAGTGGCAAGAAGTCAAAGATTCGCCGCATCTCGCTCAGCAAAGCAGAAGAGACGTTTCACTTCGATAGTGACGAGCCACCCACCCGCGTCTGCTTCGACCCGCGCGATTGGCTCCTCAAGAAGTTGACCGCCGAGAAGAGCAAAGAAGAACTGCTCGATCAGCTAGCGAACAGCGAGTACCTCATGTGCCGTTCGCAAGCCGTGAAAGCACTCGGTGCGATGGAAGAAGACAAAGATGCCCAGGCTGCACTCGCGGCTGCAGCAACAGCGGACAAGTTTTGGGGTGTGCGTCAAGATGCGGTGAAGGCCGTGAAGAAATTCCCCGGTGACGCCACGCGTGCGGCCCTGCTAAAAGCTGCCGGCGATGACAAATCGTTCGTCCGCCGCGAGGCTCTGCAGGCGATGAGCAAGTTTTCGCACGACGAAACGAAGGCTGCCCTGCGGAAAGTGATCGACAGCGATCCTTCGTACTATGCCGTGGCCGAAGCGCTCAAATCGCTGGCCGCCATCGACAAGGCCGGCAGCCGAGAACTGTTGCTCAAGGCCTGCGAGCAGCCAAGTTACCGCGAGGTGATCCTGAAGGCAGCCGTCGAAGCGCTGGGCTCGCAAATCGACAGTCAGGTGGCCGATTCGCTGACGAAGATGCTGGAGAAAACAACCGAGCCCGAAAGGCGCGTGGCCCTCATCGGCGCTTTGGCCAAGTTGAAGCCCGGCGATGCAGACACGCTCAAGCTGCTGCACGATCAGCTAAACAACAAACGGCAGAATGTTCGTCGCTCGGCCATCGAAGCCGTGACGCAAGTTGCCGACGCCAGTTCCGTCGCCGCGCTCGAAACGCGTCGTGGCCAGGAAGTCTCATCCCGCATGCTGCGGTCGCTCGACGAAGCCATCGCCAAGGTTCGCGAAAAGCAGCAAGGGACCGAAGCCCTGCTGAAAGAGGTCGAGCGACTCCGCAAGCAGAACCTGCAACTCGAAGAACGACTGAAGAAGCTGGAAGAGAAGAAATGAGCTGGGCGTCGGACAAAATGACGTCCAGTTTGCACCAACTTGTTCAACTTTAACCTCGATAGTTGAACACACTTTGCAGCGAAGCCCGAGAGTTACGCTAGGTCGCGTTCAACAATTGCCCCGATTGTTGAACGCCCCCCTTTTGCGGTTTTAGTAAGAGCAAGGCGTGCGTATCGAGCAGAACCTTCATTCCATCTATTCGCAAAAGTCTTCAAGCGGTGCATCGAAATCTGGCGAGATCCAGAGGATGCTATCCTTCGCCGTTCCAGGCTGTGCCGGCCAGGATGTACGTGGCGCCTTTTTCATGTGCACTAAGGGTAGTCCATTATCAGTGATGACGATCTCTTCGCCCGGTCGAAGTTGCTGAATCACGTCAGACAGGTTTGCCTGGGCTTCAGCAAGAGTAATGGTAGTCATACGATTGTCCCGACATCTGCCGCTTCCCTGTGATCTCGTCGCAATCCTATTCTACCACCCGCACCACGCGAAATCCGGTGAAATTGTAGCGATAGCCCGGTCGTTCGGCGTCGCGATCGGCCGAGCGGATGTAGCGGTTGCGATTGGTGAAGGCTCCGCCCCGGACAATGCGTTTTTCGCCGGTCTCGGGGCCGGTGGGATCGGTGGCGGGAGACTGTTTGTAGTAATCGGGCGAGTACCAGTCGCTGCACCATTCCCAGGCATTGCCGTGCATGTCGTGCAGGCCCCACGGGTTCGGCTTCAAGCTGCCGACGGGGGCTGAAAACGGATGACCGTCGCTCCACTCAATGCTCCAAGTTGCGTTTTTGTACTTGGAGAGGAACGCGGCGTCAGAGATGTTTGCATAGCCTTTCAATGATTCCTCTGTATCGCCGGTGGAATAACGCGTCTTGGTTCCCGCGCGGCAGGCATACTCCCACTGGGCCTCAGTGGGGAGCGTATAGGTTTGCTTCTCCTTTTCGCTCAACCATTTGCAGAAGGCGACGCAATCGTCCCAGCTGAGATTCACCACCGGATGCTCGTCGGTGCCAAAGCCGGTGTTCTTCCAATTGAACTTTGGCAGGATCTCGATGGCATCGAGTGAAGGTTCAAAGCCGAAGCCTGGTTTTTCTTCACGCTCGAGCGTCGTGCGATAGCCTGTCTCCGTCACGAACTTGCGAAAATGCCCCACGGTCACTTCGTGCTGGCCCAGGTAATACGGCTTCGTAATCCGCACCGGCCGTTGGGTCTCGACCTCGCTGTGCCCTTCTTCCGCTGCGGGCGAGCCCATGGTGAATTCGCCAGCAGGGACCTTTACCAGCTTCATGCCGACCGAGTTGGTGATGATCTCGGGCTTGGCCGACTCCCGGGCAAAGAGCGGACCAGCAGTCAGGCTGAGTATAAAGAGACAAAAGATTCGCATGGCGAGATCGCTTAAGGAAGGGCCGATGGCAACTTCAAGCTGGCGGGTGCATCAGGCCCTGAAAGACCTGTGGAATGTTCGAGCATTGCCAGCCTTCGGCCAGCTTCCCGTTGGCGACGCGAATCCAGGTGATGCCTTGCATTACGACGGTGCGGCCAGTCGGAGCACACCCTAATCCATGACCGTGATGCCCACCGCGAGCTGTCCAGCGCACGACGACTTGATCGCCAGAACCCAGCGCGTCGTCCACCTGAACTTGCAAGTCCGGAAAGGCGGCGAGGAACGGAATGAATTGTCGCTGGCGAAATTCTTCGGGGCCGATGATCGGGCCATCGTCGCCGTAGCAAACGCTGTCGGCAGTCAGAAACTCATCGATGGTCGCCTCGCGGCGCTGGTTCCAAACCTCTTCGAACCAACGCCGGGCCATTGCCACATTTTCTGCTGACATCGCTGGCCTCCAGGGCCTGTCGATCGAAGGGGAGAGAGAGCAGACGATCTAACGGCGACGCCACTCGACGCCGCTCATTTGACCAAGAGCCAACATCAGGGCATGTGTGCCATCGCGACCGTGCCCTTGAGCCTTCAGCGCCACGTACAACTGCCGTGCGAGTGCTAAGCCGGGCAGTGCCAGCCCCATGCGATTGGCTTCGTCCAGAGCAATACCCATGTCCTTGATGAAATGCTCGACGAAGAAGCCAGGGTCAAAATTGTTCGCGATGATTCGGGGCCCCAGGTTCGAAAGCGACCAACTGCCGGCAGCGCCCGGGGCAACCGATTGCAACACGGTGTTTAAGTCGAGGCCCGCTTTGTACGCGTAGAGCAATGCTTCGCACACGCCCACCATGTTCGAGGCGATCAAAGTTTGATTGACGGCCTTGGTGTGCTGGCCGGCGCCGGCGGCGCCTTGGTGAATGATCGTTTTTCCCATCGTTTCCCAGCAAGGATGCAGCGCTTCGACCACTTCACGATCGCCACCGATCATGATCGACAGGCGTGCTTCCTTGGCACCTACATCGCCGCCAGAAACAGGGGCGTCAACCGCGTAGCAGCCGCGAGCCTTGGCTGCTTCATAGATTTCGACGGCCAGCGAAGGTTCGCTGGTGGTCATATCGACGAGGATATTCCCCGGCTTCGAACCGGCGAGCGCGCCGTCCTGCCCCAGAAATACTTCGCGCACGTCGCGTGGGAAACCCACGATTGCAAAGATCACGTCGCTACGTTGGGCAACGTCGCGCGGTGTGCTGGCCCAATTAGCGCCTCGGTCGAGCAATGCCTGGGCCTTGCTGCGAGAGCGGGTCGTGACCGTCATCTGAAAGCCCTTGGCAATCAGGTGCGAGCACATGCTCGAGCCCATGACACCGGTGCCGATCCAGCCCAGGCGTGTTTGTCCGGGAACGATGCGAGAAATGGCCATATCGATGCTCCTGCCGCGTTGAATCAAGTTGTGGATTAAGAGAGATGCTATTCCCAGCGATGTTCTGGCCGGGCGAAGATTTCGTTCAGGATGATCGCATTGCGAATGTTCTGCGGACTCGCCAGCATTTCCGTCACGCTAAATGCGCCTGCCGTTCCACCCGCCACGATGACCTTCGCAGCGGTAGTGGTGTCTTTCAGAGCGCCAATCTGATGGTCGAACGTCTGATGCAGACGGGCTTCGAGTTTGTCATCGGCCAGATCGACTTCGGCACCGAGATTACTGGCGTGGCGGGAGATTTCTGACGAACCACGCAGATTTTGCTGGACGGAAGTACTAAAGCGATCACTGGTGCCCGCGTCTTCTGCTTCGATGATCTCGACGAGGGGCTCAATCGGAAGCTTCGGCGTGCTCAGGGGTGGGCGACTAATAGGCTCGGGACGTGGCGTGCGAGGCTGGGCCGCCTGCTGCAGTTCGCCACGTCGTTTCGCTTCGGCCTGCGCTCGGCGCTGAGCGGCCCGGCGCAAGAATTCTTCGACTTCGTCACGCATGGTTCACCTCTACGACGTTTTACCGGCAAGACCGCTTGAAGTGGCAATGCCGCGGCGCATGTCGGTGTCGGCGACCAGATTCCGCATTTTGTAGTAGTCAAGAATGCCAAGCTTGCCGGTATTGAAAGCCGTAGCCATCGCCTTGGGCACTTCTGCTTCGGCGGCAACCAGCTTGGCCCGCGATTCTTCGATGCGGGCAATTTGTTCTTGCTCGGCAGCGACGGCCATAGCGCGGCGGCCTTCCGCCCGGGCGCGAGCCACGCGAGTATCGGCTTCTGCCTGGTCGGCCCGCACGCGTGCACCGATGTTTTCGCCCACGTCGATATCGGCGATGTCTACAGAAACGATTTCGAACGCAGTTTGAGAATCGAGCCGGCGCGCGAGCACGGCTTTCGAAATTCGATCGGGGTTTTCGAGCACTTCCATGTGATCGTCGGCCGAACCAATGGCACTCACGATCCCTTCGCCAACGCGCGCGATAATGGTTTCCTCGGTCGCACCACCAATCAGTTGTTGCAAGTTGGCCCGCACGGTCACCCGCGCCTTCACTCGCAATTGAATGCCATTTTTGGCGACCGCATCGAGGTACTCTTTGCCGGAACCTTTGGCGGGGCAATCGATGACTTTGGGATACACGCTCGTTTGCACGGCTTCCAGCACGTTACGACCGGCGAGATCGATGGCGGTTGCTTCGCGATAGCTGAGGCGAATGATCTTCGCCTTGTTGGCGGCAATCAGGGCGCGAATGACGAGCGGTACATTGCCGCCCGAGAGGTAATGGGCTTCCAGGGCCTTGCCCGAGATTTCGTCGGGCAGGCCAGCCTGCACGCACATGATCTTGGATTTGACGATGACGTCTTTGTTCACCTTACGGAACGTCATGCCGATGAGATCGAGCAGCGAGATGCCCGCCCCGGTCAGCACCGACTGGATCCACAGGCGGAAGAAGTTGGCAAAGATGGCGATAATGATCAGCAAGACGATCGCTACGACCACCAGACCTGCAATAAACAGGATGGGGATAATGTTGATCTCATCGTTTTGACCGAGCAGAAACATGGTGTTCCTCAACGCGCGCAGGGCAAGTTCAGTTCGCTGCTTATCATAACCAGTTCGCGGGGTAAGTGCAGCGGTCGACCGCCACGAAGTGCTTTATCCTGGTGCGGTTCGCGACTGGCCGTTGTCGCGCGGACCTAGGCCCAGAATGTAAGGCGCGGCTTGGCGAGACCATTTCTCGGGGGATGGAAAGCTGTCGGCGCCGGCAAAACAGCTCTGTAGCAACTCCGTATTGATGATGCCTGGATTGAGAGGAATCGCCACCATGCCGCGTGGCAGTTCTTGGGCCAGGGCGAGCGTCAATCCCTCGATGGCGTACTTCGTGGCGCAGTAGGGAGCGACTTCGGGAGAAGTCGAGCGGCCCCAGCCGGAACTGAGGTTCACGATCACGCCTTTCTTTTGCTGGACCATCGCCGGGACGAAGTGTCGCAGCACGTAGAAGACGCCGTTGATGTTCACGTTAACGATGTGGTCAAAGTCAGCGGGCTCGACTTTCCACAGCGGAGCGTTCGGATTGATCATGGCCGCGTTGTTGATGAGCAGGTCGGGCGGTTCTCCGCTGGCGAGCACGCTTGCGGCCCAGGCTTTGACAGCGGGCTCGTTGGTAACGTCCAGCACGTCGAAGCGATGAGGCGAACCATACTGCTGGTTCAGATCGTCGATCTCTGCCTGCGAGCGACCGCAACCAATGACGGTGTGCCCAGCCTCAATAAAGCGGTCCGTAAGTGCGCGGCCTAAACCGCGCGTGGCGCCGGTCAGGACAATGCGGCGAACAGTCATGAGTTCCCTTTCTCCAATCGCTGGGCAATCCACTCGGGCGAAACGAAACGGCGCAGCAAGCCTTGCAAACTGTGCTCCAGCGGGCGAGCAGTTTCGGCGGGCAAGTCGCCGAGCGACTCGAAGGTATCTTTCGTGCGGAAGCCGCTCCAGCCCAGATCAAAATTCCAGCCTGCCTGAGTGGCTGCATCGTTTACACGTTCGCTGAGTCGCAGAGCCCAGAACAATCCGAAGGCATCGCGAAAATCGAACCACAGTCGATCGTAGGGATTCGCAAATGCCCTCGCTTGGCGACTCACGAGCCACGCGATAACCAGCGACGAAGCCACGACGAGCAGTCCCACGACTTCTTGATACTCGCCGAACCAGCGCTCGCGCGCGAAGAGTGGCAGGTAGTCGCTGAGCCAGATGCTTTGCCCAATCACAAACAAACTGGCCGCCAGCCAGTAGCGAGTCGCTACAAAGTTGATCAACTCCGCGAGCAACAGGGCGGCGAGAAACCAGCTGCGAAACGCATTGATTTCGAGCTTCTGTCCTGGCTGCAAAAAGATGACTTCCGCTGCCGGCAATGCCAGCACGCCCCACAGGGAGAGCACCACAAAACTCCAAGCGGCATGCTGGGGGCGCTTCGCGCCAATGAGAGCAACCAGCGGGCAGAGCGTTCCACACGCAGCAACGAACTGCATCGAGGTGAAGATTGCGGGGCGTTCGCCGATGGGAACGATGGCGGCATAGAGGCAACTCGCCACCGCCAAGCCAAAGCTGATCACGCTCCAGGACCAAGGGACGATCAAGGTCGTCCGCGAAAGGGAGCGAAAAGCGGCCAGCAAGACTACCGCAGCCGGCAAGGTCGCCGCGAGCACTACGGTCGCGGCCACGTAAGTGGTGTGATTGTCATTCGTGGCAAGAGCTGCAAGGTCCATGTTGCCGAGTATAGAAGATAGTGCTCCGCTGCGAAGGGAAGGTCCGAGGTGCCCTGCCGGAGCTTGCAGATTGCCCGAGCCGCGCGATCGCGCCCCGCAATCGGCAAGCAGGTTGAAGAGCCCGCAGTCGCTTTCTCTTGCGCAGCAGGCAAGGTTTTCGCCCCCCGCAACTCGGCTAGAGAAACTCGAAAAAACAGCAAGAAAACCAGCGGACTAAGTTGCTGCGCAGGCAATCGGCGGGCATGGTTCAGCAGTGGAGTCTTGCTGCCGCAGCCTGCCCCGCGTTTTCCCCCACCTACAACGAAAACGCACACATCCCACCTGCAGTGCTCGCGGCGGTTTCAGTTTCGAAGGAGGATCCGATATGAAAACTTGGATTTTGGCCTCAGTGACCACGCTGGTTGCTGTGGCGGGCCTGGTCGGCCCTGTGGCCGCCGCCGAACCCTGGACGAGTCAAGCTCGTACGCCCGTGTTTCCTGCCGCTCATGCCCGCGTCGCTGCCATGCGGCAAGAAGCGGCAGCCCCTGCGATGGCTCCGGCAATCACCGGGCATGCAGGCATTGGCAATGCGAGCCCGCGCGAAGTGATTGGCAATGGTGCCATGATTTCGCAGACGGCCTGGAACGGCGAACATCAGTACACCGGCTATGTGTTTGGACCCGGCAGCTGCGATCACACACCACCTTGCGTCGATCATTTGTGGGATGGCTATTGCCAGCGACCACACCGCTGCGGCGGACATCATCATCATTTCCGCGGGTGCTGTGGTGTGCAAATGGGCGGCTGCGGAGTTGCCACGAGCGGCTGTAGCTCTTGTTCGACCGGAGCCGACGTCGGTTGTGACTCAGGTTGTGGCATTGCCAAGTGCCACGGCTGCTTCCTGCACTCGGGGCGGCATCGTTACACGGGCTTGAGCTGTGGTGGTTGCGGCGATGCTTGCGGCGGCAAACATGGCTGTGGTCTGTTCAGCGGTAAGCACCGAGGTTGGTTCGCCAACTTGTGCAGTTCCTGCGATGGTGGCGACATGGGTTGCGGTTGTGCCGCACCCGTCGGCGACATGGGAACTCCCGAATCGGTTCCAACTCCTGCTGCCGACGAAAGTACACCCCTGGTTGACGACGCCAAAAGTGCTCGCAAGCCGATGATCAATCGCTACCTTCCCTGGAGCTTGAAGTAACGAGCCTGAAGGCAGATGAAGCCGCGTGACCTTCGCACCATGCGGCAATAAAACTCTTCTCTTCAGCGAACAACGGCAAAGCCGGTCACGACCCGACCGGCTTTGCTCATTTCTTGCTCAGCGATTTCCGTTGCACCACCGGGTGACAAAATCTTTTACAATCGCGAACTGCTGACTTTCCATTCTGCTTTCTGCCTTCCTCATTCTGCGTTTACCCATGGTCGATATCGCCGCGATTCAGTCCGCTCTGCGTGAGTTTGGTTTCGATGCCTGGCTGCTCGGCGATTTTCGCGGCAGCAATGTCCTTGCGCGCAGGATTCTCGGGATCCCCGACGATCAAATGGGCTCACGCCGTTGGCATTATCTCATTCCCGCCAGTGGCGAGCCGCAAAAGCTGGTGCATCGCATCGAGCCCGCCATGCTCGACCACTTGCCGGGCGAGAAGACGATCTATTTGAAGTGGCAGGAGTGGGATGCTGGCGTGACGAAGCTCGCTTCGTCGGCCAAACGGATCGCCATGGAATACTCGCCGCGAAATGCCAATCCGTATGTCTCGCGCGTCGATGCCGGCACGCTGGAAGTGGTGCGGGCAACCGGCGCCGAAGTACTGTCGTCGGGAAACTTGATTCAACGCTTTGAAGCCACCTGGGACGATGCGCAGTGGGCCATGCACCTGGAAGCTGCCCAGCATACCAACAGCGCCTACGATCGCGCCTGGAAGTTCATCGCCAGCGAAGTGCGAAAAAATGGGAGCGTGCGGGAGACGCAGGTCCAGCAACTGATCATGGATCATTTCGCCGAACATGGACTGGCCACGTACCACCCGCCGATTGTCGGCGCGAATGCTCACAGTGGTGATCCACATTTCGAGACGTGCACAGCAACCGATACCGCGATCAAAGAAGGAGATTTCGTCCTGATCGATCTGTGGGCGAAGATGAATCGTCCGCGCGCCGTTTACAGCGATCTCACCCGTGTTGGCTTTGTGGGCCAATCAGTGCCCGAGAAGTACGAACAAGTATTTCAAATCGTCGCTGCCGCTCGCGATGCGGCGATTGCCAAGGCTCGCGATGCTTTCGCCCGCCGCGAACCATTACACGGCTGGCAAGTCGACGATGCCGCTAGGCAAGTGATTTCTGCTGCCGGATACGGCGAATACTTTGTCCATCGCCTGGGCCATAGCATTGGTCAGGAAGTGCATGGCAACGGCGCGAACATGGACAACCTGGAGACTCGCGAAGATCGCCTTGTCCTGCCGCGTTGCTGCTTTTCGATCGAACCCGGTATCTATCTGCCCGAGTTCGGTGTGCGCAGTGAAGTCGATGTCTACATCGGTGCCGATAGCAGCGTGCATGTTACCGGCGGCGAGTTGCAGACGAGCGTGGTGAAGATTCTGGCCTAAAACTTATGCCCGCGCTTGGGGCCGTTGGGCGAGACGGTCAGCGGCTCGGGACCAGATTCGGTCATCAGAATCGTGTGCTCGAACTGAGCGCTCAGGCCGCCGTCTTTAGTACGGACGGTCCAGCCATCGCGTTTGCTCAGCAGCGTATCGCGGGTGCCGGTGTTGATCATCGGCTCGATGGTGAAGCAAATGCCAGGCTCTAGGCGCTGCCGGCGAGCTTCGGGCGATGAAGTTGGATCGTGAGGGATGGTCGGGGGCTGATGAAACTTGCGACCGACGCCGTGACCAACATATTCTTGCACGACCGAGAAGCTTTGGCGGCGAGCATTGCGGACGATCGCTTCGCCAATTTCCGAGACGCGCGAGCCAGGCTTAATCGTATCAATGGCTGCCCACAGGCAGTCGAATGAGCACTGTGTTACCTTGCGCGCCAGATCGCTGACGGGCTCGACGAGAAAAGTCTCGGAAGAGTCGCCGTGCCAGCCGTTGACGATGGTCGTCATGTCGACGTTCACGATATCGCCGGGGCGCAGCGCGTAGTCGGACGGAATGCCGTGGCAGATCACGTCATTCACACTCGTGCAGCAACTCTTAGGGTACGGGCCATGTTGGCCGGCATAGCCTAGCGTCGCGGGAGTGTGGCCGTGATCGAGCGTGTAGGTGTGAATCAGCTTGTCGATTTCGGCGGTGGTCAGGCCGGGCTTAATGATCGCGCGAACTTCATCCATCAAGCGCGCATTGAATTGACAAGCGTTCCGCATGGCCTGACGCTCGGCTTCGTCGAGTTTCAGGCGGGGCTTACGGTTATAGAGCATGGCGGGCTGGGTGCAGCGAGTAAGGTATTCGTATAGCTTGACTATCGAATCAATCATACCCATTGCTGCACCGGCGACCAACCCGCATAGGCGCGAATTTAGGCCAGATATGGAAGTTGCGGGCCCGCTAGCAAATTCATCGCAACGACTGGGCAAGCCCTGCGGTCGGGAGTCGGGAGTCGGGAGTCGGGAGTCGGGAGTCGGGAGTCGGGAGTCGGGAGTCGGGAGTCGGGAGTCGGGAGTCGGGAGTCGGGAGTCGGGAGTCGGGAGTCGGGAGTCGGGAGTCGGGAGTCGGGAGTCGGGAGTCGGGAGTCGGGAGTCGGGAGTCGGGAGTCGGGAGTCGGGAGTCGGGAGTCGGGAGTCGGGAGTCGGGAGTCGGGAGTCGGGAGTCGGGAGTCGGGAGTCGGGAGTCGGGAGTCGGAAAAGTTGTCTTTAGTTCTGCATTCGGCGCTGTCAAGTTAGAAGTGTCCGCTGGCAGAATTCGGAGAAGATTTCGTCGGGGGTTTGATAGTTTAAGCGTTTGCGTGGTCGTTGGTTCAATAACCGCTGCACCTCGGCCAGCTTGCGCCGATTCAGGCCACGCAGGTCGGTGCCTTTGGGGAAGAACTCGCGGACCAGGCGGTTGAAATGCTCGTTGCTACCACGTTGCCAAGGGCAGCGTGGCGTGGCGAAATAAATGTCGAGTGACAGACTCGACATCAGCTCTTGGTAACCGGCGAATTCGGAGCCATTGTCGAATGTCAGCGAGTGCCGAGCCTCGGGTGGAAGCGTGCCTAAGCGCCGTTTTATCGCGCTGTTCACCGTGGGAGCACAGCGGTTCTCCACCGGGAGCAGCAAGGCGAAGCCGGTTTTCCGTTCGACGAGGCTGACCAGCGAGGCCCGCCCGCCACGGCCGACGATCGTGTCTCCCTCCCAGTCGCCGATTCGCTCTCGAAGGTTGATGATCTCGGGCCGCCCGGCGATCTCGCGCGCCGGTGACTTGACCTGCCGCGCACGAGGTTTGCGGCGTTTGTGGTTTCGCAACATTCGCCGCCAAAGGTAACCGAAATCGTCGGTGTCGATCCAGCGGTAGATCGTTTGACTAGAGCAGCGGCGCTGCGGTTCGCACGGGAATTGCCGCTTCAAACGACCGGCGATTTGATCGGGTGACCAGCGCTTACGGAGCCCTGCCGTGACGACTGCCACCAACTCGGGTCGGCGTAACTTGCGGCACTTCTGCCGAGCCTGGCAACGCCGCTGTTCGGACAAGCGTTGCGCTTCGCACGCAGAGTAGCCACCATAACGCGAGTTGCGTTTGAGCTCGGCTCGGATCGTTCGCACGTCACGACCCAAGCAGCTTGCCATCTCCTGCTGTGTGGCGCGCATGGCCACCAGCTGCGCTAGGACCTGCCGCTCGACCAACGTAAAATGCCGATAGGTTTGTCGCTCTTCCATCGCCGGGACTCCGTTTGAAGAGTGGTTGAACTAACCTCATTCAAACTCCCCGGCGGTGGATCTTCACGCAAATTCCGCCCGTGATAGCGGACACTTCAAGTGTGGCTGCGCCTTCTGCGTTCTGCCTTCTTCCTTTCCGCTAGTCTCTCACCCCGTAGCGAACGATGCACCAGAGGGCGTTGAAGAGGTCCTTGACGCCGATCTTTTTGCCTTCGGCATAGGAACGGGCGTTGTAGCTGATGGGGACCTCGACGACGCGGAACTTGCGGCGGCCCAGTTTGGCGGTCACTTCAGGTTCGAAGCCAAAGCGGTTCTGTTGAATCTCGAATGTCGTCAGCACGTGTCGCTTGAAGGCCTTGTAGCACGTTTCCATATCGGTCAGCTTGAGACCGGTCGTGAAGTTCGAGGCGAACGTCAGAGCCCAGTTGCCAAAGCGGTGAATGAGCGACTTGTCGTGCGGCTTTTCGTGCAAGAATCGCGAACCGTAAACTACGTCGGCATCGCCAGCCAAGATTGGTTTGAGAAGCGGCAGGATGTCGCGTGGGTCGTATTCCAGGTCGGCATCTTGCACCACGACAATGTCACCTGTGGCCCGCGCAAAGCCAGTCCGCAGGGCAGCGCCTTTGCCTTCGTTCTGCGACTTAAAGATGACATGCAGGTCGCCGGCGGCGTGGTACTCGCGCAGGATCTCGCAGGTCTGATCTTGGCTGCAGTCGTCGACGACGATGATCTCGAGCGGCACGGGCAGCGACGCCACGCGACCGAGAATTTCGCGAATGGTCCGCTCTTCGTTGTACGCGGGAATGATGACCGACAGCTTGAAGCTGGCGGGCAGTGCATAGTTGAGAGCAGGGACTTCGTAATTCGTGGGCTTGGGCAGCATGTCGCTCAATCGTTGACGTGAGGGGCCCCGATTGTCGCCAGCGGGACGCTTTTCGTCCACGCCACTTGCCGCTCGCGGAGTACGGCTGTAGTCACCCGACGTGACCGTGGGAATGGAATCGCACACTTCGGTGGAGGCAAGATCGCTCATGGCAGGCAGTGCTTTCGTGCGAGAGGCCGGGCGTTGTTCGATCATGGGTTGATGGCCGCAAAGTTTCTGGCAGCCTGCCGCTTGGCCGTACGGGCTGCCGGCTCGTAAGTAGGCATCGCTGGCCAGGCGACATAGCCCGTCTGGCGCTGGCTGCCGATGATGCGATTGGCGAGGGGCACAAAATCGGGATTAGCGGGATCGTCGAAACGGCTGCGACGGCCCCACAACTGGGCTAGTTCATCCTGATACAGCAGCACCCAAGTCTTTTGTTGCCGGAGCATCACGTTGCAACCCGGCTCTTGAGCGCGAGCGATCAGCACCAGTTCCGGGCGATGATTTCGCAAGGCTTTTTCGGCATCAAACGGTCCGCTCTTGGGATCGCGATAACGGTCGCTCGAGGATTGTGCTCCCGTGATGAAGTCGAAATGCTCGTCGAGCATGGCTTGCGAGTAACTGGTGCGGCAGCGGCCATCGACATGTACCAGAATGCCCTCTTCGCCACGCTGCTTCGGCCCGAAAGTGGCCAGGGCGTATTGGGCCCAATTGAACGTGACAATCATCTTGCCGGTCAGGTTCTCGCGGGCGATGAACTCGGCTGCACCAACGGGAAAGTTCTCACGCTCGACGCGCAACTCGCTCAAGCGGCTGACAAGTCTGCCGCCGGTCAACAGACATGCGATGAACATCAAACCAGCCAGTACGGGAGCCAGTCGCGGGGAAAGCCCCGTTGCCAGCGATTGATCTTTGGAGGAGGCGCCGATGCGTTCGAAGATCGATTGCCATTGTCGCGGCAGCCAGAATCCGCAAGCGATCGCGAAAAAGGCGATATGTCGCGAATGCGAGAGGGACTGCCAGCAAAGGAGCGCGAGAATCACCTGCTGCGTAAAATCGTGCCGCTTCTTGCTGAAAAGTAACGCGCCGACCCAAGCGACCAACAGGATCAGAAACGGCAAGGTTTCCAGGCTGAAGAAATCCGGGGCACGCCATTCGACAATTTCGGGGCGAGGCACTTTCAGGTCGTCGTACAACCAAACGAGGAACTCTCCGCCGTAAGGATTGATGAGTGTGGCTGCTGCGGCGGCGACAATCATAAGGGCGAACCGCCGCAACATGCCGGCCGCTTCCCAGCCACGATGAGCGATGACTTCGACGCCCCGCAAACTGAGATACGCAATGAACACACACAGGCCGGCCAGGAAACCGCCGTGGGCGTTCGTCCACAGGACCATCAGTGGCACGATGAGCCAGAGGGCCTTTAGATGTAAGCGGCAGTAAGGCAACTCCGCGGTTTCACCCGTGGCGGGCGTTTGCGAGATCCAATCCAGAACTTTCGAGAGGCCGAAGCGGGTGCATAGCGCTCGCAGCCAAGGGCCGTTGAGGCGATTATCGCCTTCCCAGCCTTTGAAAGCCCAACCGAGAAGTGCCACTTCGAGGGCAAAGCAGGTGTACGAAAAAAGTTGTGGCCGCAGGCTCCAATGATTGCCCAGCGTGGCGGCCACCAGCAGAGCGGTCGCGCCAACCGTCATCAAACTGGCGCCCTGCTTCCAGGCGGCGCGCATGATGAGTCCGATCACGAGCCAGCCGAGCAGCACTTTGGCAATCAGCAGACCGGGGCCACCGAAGGTGTCGTTGACGGCAAACAGCGCGAACTCAGCGACCAGTTCGTGATTGACCCAGCGGTAACCTTCGGCGATGTACGAATAGGTTGTCGTCGCCGGCAGGCCGTTTCGCCAACAATCGCGGCCATATTGAATGTGCCCCCACAGATCGGGATCAGCCACATTCAGCGAGAGGGAACAGCCACAGGCGATCAACACGGCTAGCAGCAGGCCGCGGTCGATCCAAGCAGCCAGATTTCGTGGCGTATGACTCGCAGCAAGCATGTCTCAGGTTTCCAGCAGGTCCACGAACGTAGACGATGATCTCCGCGCGCAGTTCGATGCGCAGCGGCAGTTAGCCCGGCAAATATAGAACGCACGTTGCCGTCGCTAAGGTCGTCAGGCTGCCACGTCGCAGCGGATGTCACCGCATCGGGTCGCGAATGGTTCGGTCCTACCGCTTGGAGCGATTCTGCTGGACCGCTAGAGTTGAGCATCGCAATTGACTTGTTGCAGGGCGAGGCTCCCGCCGAGCCTCGTCGCCTGACCAAAGTAGCACGCAGAACAGGAAATCCCCATGCAGCGGGAAGTGACCATTGATGGAATTCACTTGCACCTTAGCCAGCCTCACGAGGCGCGGGGCGAATGGATCGGCCAGCGCGAGATTTTGCAACAACTGATGGCCTGCTGGCTCGTCGTTGACGAGCGCGATCTGCCACTCACGCCCCGATTGGTAGGGCCGCCCGGAATTGGCAAGACAGCGCTGGGCATGGCTGGGGCCAAGCTGCGCAACCAGGACTTATTCATTTATCAATGCACGGCCGATACGCGCCCGGAAGATCTGCTCGTCACTCCGGTGCTCGCCGAGAGCGGTAAGATCGCCTATCACGCCTCGCCCCTAGTGACGGCGATCATTCGGGGAGGTGTTTGCATTCTGGATGAAGGCAACCGGATGAACGAAAAGTCGTGGGCGAGTCTCGCTCCACTTTTTGATCAGCGGCGGTATGTCGAATCGATCGTCGCGGGCATCACCATCACGGCGCATCCCGATTTCCGTTGCTGCGTGACGATGAATCAGGACGAATCGACGTATGAGATTCCCGATTACATCATGAGCCGCCTGCAGCCCACGCTCACGCTCGGCTTTCCCGAACGCCAAGATGAACTCTCGATTTTGCAGTATCACCTGCCGTTCGCGGCGGCCGAGATGCTGGCGCTCACGGTCGATTTCTTACAGCGGGCTCATGCATTGAAACTCGACTACAGCCCGCGCGATGGCATCAACATGCTGCGGTACGCGATGAAGCGATTGGCGCAAGATTCCAAGCATCCACTCTCGAAGGATGCTGCCTGGCAAGAGGCGCTGGGCAAGTGCTTGGGCGATGAAGCACTCGATTTGGATTCGCTGGCCAAGCGCAAGTCGCGTTCGTTAGGAGATGCGAACGTGCCGCTCGGGCTCGGCGATTTCTTCTTCTCGGCCGACGATCCGCTGCACCCCGATCGAGCGGACGAAGATGAAGACGATTTCGACGACGATTTTGATGATTCGGAAGTGGATGAAGACGACGATCGGTAGCGGCACGGCGATGCTCAAGGCAATGGCATGACCAACTCACCACTTCATCTCAGCGAGCGAATCACTCTCGTCCCCGTGTTGCACGGCAGCGGCGATTTTGCGATTGCGGTGCGCAGGTTGATGCTCGAGCAGTCGTTCGATTGCCTGGCGGTCCCCTTGCCGCCGTCATTCCAACAGGCGGTGGAGCAAGCGATCGGTCACCTGCCGACACCGACGGCCGTGCTGCAAAAAGAAGAGAGCGGCTTCTTCTCTGCCGAACGCGAGACGCCTGACGAGCATGCCCGCTGCAGCTATGTGCCGATCGATCCGTGCCAGGCTGTGATTGCCGCGATTCGCTCGGCCCTATCGGAACATATCCCGCGGGCCTTCATCGATTTGGAAACGAACTGCTTCGATCCTCCCACGGCCACGCTGCCCGATCCGTATGCCTTGAAGAAAGTGAGCCTCGAGCAGTTTGCCGCGGCGACGTTGCCCAGCATTCGTCCGCCGCAAACCGAGCAGCATCAAGCCCGCATCGTTCACATGGGCCTGCGACTTCGCAAATTGGAAGAGAAGCACCAGCGGATTCTCGCGCTCTGCTCGCTTACCGATTGGCCCTGGCTCCGCGATGCTTATCGCGAGCGGAAGCAGCCACTCGCCGATGACGACGCCGTCAGCGATCCCGAAACCTACGTCGTCGATCCCGCGACGCTCATCTTCATGCTCGGCGAGCTGCCATTCATTACGCAACTGTACGAACGGGCGCGTGCGGAACTCGAAGACGACGAGAATCTGTCCATCGATGGTATCAAGGAATTACTGCTCGTCGCCCGCGATCGTTACCGCGATGACTTCAAGCGGCGGGCTCGCAAAATCACGCCGCAACTGCTGAAGCACTGCCTGAAGTACCTGCGCAACTTGTCGCTCGTCGATGGGCGCCTCACCCCCGATCTCTACAACTTGATCGTCGCCTCGCAGCAGACCTGCGGTGATGCGTTTGCCGTGCATGTGGCCGAAACCGCCCGCGACTACGGACTCACTAGCTATGCGCCGTTTGAGACGATCAAGTGCGGCATCGACCAGGCGCAGTTGCCCGACAAAGAGATCGTGTCGCTCGACAATCGCTTGCCGGGGCACCCCATGGTGTGGCGCACCTTGCAACTAACACGCAAGCCCAAGAAGCCCGAAAAAGACGAATGGCTGATGCGTTGGAATCCGTACTCGCAGTGCAGTTGGCCGCCGGAAGACGAACAGATCGAGACCTTTCGCGCGCATCTCTTCGACCGTGCTCGCGCGGTGATGGGGGCCGACCTGGCACGCACCGAGCCCTTTACCACCAGCATCATGGACGGGGTTGATATCCGCGATACGTTGCGGCATTGGTACGACGAAAAGATCTACGTCAAGATTCTGCCGCCGAGCCGCGGCAAACTCGATTGCGTGGTAATGCTCTTCGACGCGCCGGCTGATCCTCGCGATTACCCTTGGCGGGCGACCTGGTTCGCCGAACATCAAAACGAATCGACGCTGGCTTTCTTTGCTGCCGATTTCAGCAAAGAAATGGTCGGCCCAGGAATTGGCTTGTCCAACTACGGCGGAGCCATGTTTCTCTTTCCGCCGGTTCACATTCCCGATATCTGGACGAACCGCGAACTCGACTTTGCCACCACCTTGGAAGAGCGCTTGCTCGCCGCTGCTTGCCTGCATAGCAGTTGCCCGCAGATTGCCCTGCTCAGTGCTGCGCCGCCGGGCGCTGGCTGGCGCAAGCTCGCCCAGCGATACGGCAAAAAGTTCGTACACTTGCCACTGAACGGCTTCAGCGATGCCACCATTCAGCAATTGCGAATGGTCCACGTGCTGAACGGCAAGCAAGTCCGCAGCTACGCCGAGCACTTCATTCGCAAGGCTTGATGCGCACTATTTCGGCGGCAACTGCCAGTACGAATGCAAGTTGGCGGCCGTGCCATGAACTTGAACCCAAGACAGTTCGTCGATCGTGACGGTCGTGGGTGCCTGGCGCTGGCGATAGGGTGCGACGAACCCAATGGCCTGAATCGTTCCGCACTGCAGCGGTGTTTGCTGTTCAAACAGCGACTCACAATCGCCTTGGCCAAAGGCACAAACGAAGTCAGCGCAGGGCAAGACCAGCGAAGTCCACTTGCCGTTCAGAACCGCTCGCCGCGCGTGATAAAAGGCGTAACTCTCTCCCTTGGTTTGCGGCAGCCCCAGGTAGTAAGTAAATGCCAGGGGCGAATCTCGCCAAGAAGCTGGCGGCTGAAACTTCTGCCAAGGAAAACGAACCGTGCTTGCGGGAGACGTGGCGTACACCATCCAATCGAGCGCAACCTCCGGCAAGGAACTCTTATGGTTAACCTTAAGCGTTAACTGAATGGCATTCGCCTCGCGCTTGCCGATCGAATGAATTCCCGTGAAGCAAGTTTCTTCGGTGCCCCGCTGCTGAGCTTGCAAAGACTGCTTACCGGTCTGCCCCTCGGTAACAAGTGCCAATTGAGGAGGCAGCCAATCGGGGCGGACGACATGCGCAGGCTTGGCGAAATCGATGGGCTCTTGAAAGTAAGTGAAAGCCTGCTGCAAATCAGTAGTTCCTTCGAAATCGGCAATGGTCGCCACCTTGCGCACCTGCTCGTCGGTAAAAACCGGAAACGGCCGCCCTTCTCCATAGGTTAGCAACTCCACCTGATCGATCAGCAGTTCTCCCGCCGATGGTTTGCCCACGTACAAGTAGAGTGGTTCCTGAATCCAGCGAGAGTAGTAAATGACGGGTGACTTCTCGCCAAAACGAGCGCGGCGAAAGTTCCTGCGCAAATCGTGATGCAACGAGAACTCCAAGGTTTGCCAACCGTCGTTCTCGGCTGGGGCCACTTCGCGCTTGGCCGTCGACACATCGCTGTGGCCGAAATAAACCGTCGGGCTCCCCAAGGAGAGCACAAATTTGCCTCGCACCACTTTCACGCGCATCCGCACAGCATCGGCCTCGGGTGGCAGATAATCGGGACCAATCGTTAGGGCCCGGTACTCGTCGCGATTGCCCCAAGGAAAATCGTCGCCAATCGTCACCTGGCAGCCGCGGTTGTGACGCTCTCCAGCAACAATCTTCAGCTGGCTATATTGCCCCGCGTTCTGCTGCTGGGCAGCGGTCCAGGTGTGATGCTTGATCGGCGCGAAGGCTTCCGGTCGTTGACCGTCAAAATCGCGCAGGACGCTCAAGACGCGCACAGGCTCAGCCGCGCCGAGTTCGGCTGCCGCAATGGCCAACACGAGCGCGAAGATTTGAGCCAAGAGTGGAATGGATGGTGACATACGAACAAAGCGCAGGGAGGTGGCCCGGGTTCGAAAAGGGCATTGGCTGCGACCGATGCTACCTCGCCCACCGTGAGCGAGCAAATTTTGCCGCAGCTTGGCGGTAGTTGCCCTGCAGGGCGGTAGCTAAGATAAATGGCTGTTCGTTCGGCCCCTATTTTCGCAATGTAGGCCCACACCTTCTCTTCCTATGCCTATCAAAGTTGCCTGTACCTGCGGTGCCGCGTTCGCGGCCAAAGACGAATTAGCTGGCCGCACGGTCGCCTGTCCCAAGTGTAAGCAGCCGCTCAAGATTCCGGCTCCGCAAGCGGCCGCACCGGCGCCGCTCGCCGCGCACGGGAATGCCGGCCTGTTCGACGATATCGGTCTCAAAGCCCGCGATGTGAACATCGCCCGCTGCCCCAGTTGCAGCTCCGACTTGCCGCCGAATGCCGTGCTGTGTGTCAAATGCGGCTTCAATCTGAAGCTGGGCAAAAAGATGCAGACCATGAGCATGTCGGGCGATGCACCGGTCATGTCGGGCGGCGGGCACGGCGGTCATGGCGGCGACGCTACCGCGATGATCATGGCCAAGGCGGCCCGTGATGCTGAAGAAGACGTCGAAGTCGAAAAGTCGAAAGGAAGCGAAGGGATGCCAGCCTGGGTGCTGGCCGTTGGTCTACTCGCGTGCATTGTCTTCGCCCTGGTGATGTCGATGATCCCCCAAGCGACGGCGCTGGGCGGAACGGCCGCACTGTTGTTGTTTGCGGGCCTGTTACTACAACTTTACGCGTGGGTGCGCGTCATCGCCGTTGCTGCCAAAATGAACCCGCTGTACGCCGTGGGAATTTTCTTCGGCGATATTCTGCTGGCGATTGCCTTGGAAGTGATCTACCGAGTGTTGGCGTGGGCGACGGAATCGGAATCATTGGCGTCCCCAGTACGGTTGCTGAAGGGGGCAATCTGGCTGACGTTTGCCTACGTCAATTCCGACGAATGTGGCCAGTACATCACGTTTTTTTGGATGTCGCTCATCATGCAGTTCGTCGGCATCGTGCTGGCGGTCATCGCCGCATTGGTTTACATGGCTTCGCAAAAAGAGGGGCCCGCTTCGCTTCCTGAGCCACCCCTGCTGCATCCGCAGGTGCAATTGGCATCGCACTCCACGCTTTACTTGCCGCTGACCAAGCGCCCCATTGTGCCGTGGTCAAACGCCGTGGTGGCATAGTCGCCAAAACAACAGTAGATGCAGCCGTATCCTAGGCGGCTAGAATGCGTAGATCATGTCTCGCATCCGGGAAAACACTTCACGTCTCGCTTCGGCTCTCTGGAACAGTGTCTGGAAAGGCGAGGTGCCGGTTCCTACCCCCACTGAGTTTCAGACGCGGTTTGATGAACTCTATGCGGCCGCAGAAGGCCCGAGAACTTTGTGGAGATTGGGTGGCGCGGCCAATGACTTCTTGCGACATCACCCTGGCGCGATTGTCGTCCCGCCTGAGTTGGCCGAGTTGCTGCTCAATGAGATATTGTCAATAGTTGTGGATGGTGGAATTGAATTAGGCGGCGGCTTGGTCGAGGGGCAGGCCGTCTTGGAAGACGACTCCGCGGATGACATCGGGGAGGAGTTGAGCGCCGTTGAGTAGTCGCCAGCCGCGCGCGGCGCTTTCAGCGAGCTTGAACATCATGGTCAGCGAGGCGATGCGACTGCCGTTGCCTTTGGTGCGACGATGCCGCAGGCGAATGGTGGCGAACGTCGACTCGATTGGGTTCGTAGTTCGCAGGTGCCGCCAATGCTCCGCAGGAAAGTCGTAGAACGTGAGCAGCACGTCGCGGTCCTTGGCCAGGCATTCCGTGGCCTGTGGATATTTGGCTTGATAGTCGGCCACGAAGGCGTCGAACGCTTTGCCGGCCGCTTCGCGCGTGTCGGCCATCCAGATTTGATGCAGCATGTCTTTCGCTTTCGGTTGCTTGTTCTTCGGTAGCTTATCGAGAACATTGGCAGTCTTGTGTACCCAGCAGCGTTGCACTTTCGTGGCGGGAAAGATCTCGGCGAGCGCTTTCCAGAAGCCGAGGGCACCATCGCCAATCGCTAACTTGGGCGCCACGGCCAGGCCGCGGCGCTGCACATCGAGCAGCAGTTCTCGCCACGATTGAGCGCTCTCGCGATGGCCGTCCGTCATGGCGATCAGCTCTTTTTTGCCGTCTTTGGTGGCTCCCATCAGCACCAGAATGCACTGCCGATCCTCTTCCAGACGAATGTTCGTGTGAATGCCATCGGCCCAGACGTAGACGTATTCCTTCCCCGTGAGGGAACGCGCGGACCACTCGCGATACTCCTGTTCCCAAACGCTCTTCAGCCGCGTGACGGTCGTTGCCGAGAGCCCCGGACACTCCGGCCCGACGATCGCCGCGAGCGCGTCGTGGAAGTCGCCCGTGCTGATCCCCTTGAGGTACAGATACGGAATCAACTCCTCAATGCTCTTGGTCTTCCGCAGATACGGCGGCAGCAGCTTCGAGTGAAATCGTTCGCCGTCGCCAGCCTCGCGCCGATCATGCACGCGTGGCTGCTCGATGGCCACTTCGCCCACCCCCGTGACGATCTTCCGCTCCGGCAAGTGCCCATTCCGAACGACCTGACGACGGCCCCGCTCATCAGTCACGTGTGCGTGCTGGTCGATCCATTCCGCAACCTCGGCTTCAATGGCCTGCGCGAGCATCTGCTGTGCTCCTTGCCGAAGAATCTCGTGCAGCGATTCCCGAGACCCTGGCAACGCAATCGTCGATCCGTTAACTTCCTGCATGGTGGTGTGCTCCTTGGTGAAAAAGGTTCTTTTGCAAAACACTTTCTCGCCAAGCACACCGCCTCTTTCAATCACTCAACGTCCACGACTTTCGGTTATATCTCTGCTCAATCCGCCCTTGGTGGACGGCAGGATCATTGGCCTGAAGCTGCTAACCCGTTGCTCAACGGACTCGAGCAGAATTATAGCCGCCATTTGCACAGCGCTCGATCGTCGCGGCCAATCACAAGTTTGCGGCGGCTTGCATGAACTCGAAATTCTGCTCAATCGATTGTGTCCAGGCACACCGCTACTGGCGAATGAGCTGTTGCCGCGTCTCCACAAACATGCAAGCCGCCGAGACTATCTCGCACCAGTATCCAAACGCCTTTTAGTGCGGCTAACGGAGTTTCCTGCGATATAATTCCAGACGGCTCGCTACTAAATCCTCACCTTCCTCGTTCGAAAGAAACTCCCATGCTTGCTGCTTCACGGTTCCTGGTCGCTGGCGTGTTCACCATTTTGTGCGGAGCAACTTTGGCTGCCGCGGACGAGCCCAAGGCGGGTACGCAAGTAAAGCAGCAGTTCACGACCAAGAACGAAGCCGGCGAAGAAACGACGCTGCACTATTGGCTCTATCTGCCTGCGAATCACGACGGCAAGGCCAAGTTCCCGCTGATGATGTTTTTGCATGGCTCCGGCGAACGGGGCGACGATCTCGATGTGGTCAAGAAGCATGGCCCGCCGAAGGTCTGCGAAACGCAAAAAGACTGGGCCTTCATCACCATTTCGCCGCAATGCCCCAAAGAGAAACGCTGGGACGCCGAAACGCTGGCGAAACTCGTTGACCATGTTGCCAAGCAGCAAAACGCCGACGAGCAGCGGCTCTACATCACCGGCCTGAGCATGGGTGGCTCGGGAACCTGGGCCCTCACCAGCAAGTATCCCGATAAGTTTGCCGCTGCCGTGCCCATGTGCGGCCGAGGCGATGCCGCCCAAGCCGAAAAACTGGTAAAGCTGCCGATCTGGGTTTTTCACGGCGCGAAGGACACCGGATCGCCCGTCGCCCTCAGCGAGACCATGGTCGACGCCATCAAAAAGGCGGGTGGCGACAAGATCAAATTCACCATCGATCCCGACGCCGGCCACGACTGCTGGACCAAGGCGTACTCGACTCCCGAACTCTACAGCTGGCTGCTGGAGCAGAAGAAGTAGGCCAGCAATTCATCACTTGGCCTGAGACTCGATTTTGTCAACTTCCTCAGCCGAGTAACAGAAAATCGGGCGAAGCTCGACCTCGGCATCTTCGCTCAGCGGGCAGCGTTTGACCCAGGCCACGGCTTCTGCCATCGATTTCACTTCCCAAATCGAGTAACCGGCAATCAACTCCTTGGTCTCGGCAAACGGGCCGTCCGTCACGATCCGTTCTTTGCCGGAGCAGCGAACACGCACGCCGGTTGAACTGGGCATCAGGCCTTCGGCGGCGAGTACGATTCCTGCCTTGACCAGTTCCTCTTGAAATTGGGCCATCGCAGCCCAAGCTTCCGCCGACGGCATCACCCCAGCTTCGGAATCCTTGGTGGCCTTGCCCAACACCATGACTTTCATGTTCTGCCCTCACTTGTACGCAGTAAATTTCGTCGGCGGCTACGCCGAAGCAGTTCCCTTGGCGACCTACCCAGCCAACGACTCGCCGAGCGGTCACTCCCTAATCGAACGGGCCGAGCCACAATCGACACCCGGCACAGAATTGCGCAAAAGATCGCCGCGATTTGTCGGCCGAGAGCACTCCGACCAAGGCTCTGGCAGTCAGTCGCCTGGGGAGATTCCTCTCTAATCCTTGAAGGGTTCTGCTGGACTCGCGACTTCGAGCACGACACGGAAGCCGATATAGCAGTGCCGGTTGTCGTTAGAGACAAAGATTCGATTGGCCGATCGGATGTCCGCCGGGGAATCTTGCCAGCTGCCACCACGAACGACAAAGCGCGGCCGCCGAGCATTGAGGGGCGCGTCGGGACCAGGGGGATCAAGTGGTGGAGATCGTTCGTAGTATTTCGGATCAAAGTAATCGCTGCACAATTCGCTGACGTTGCCGTGCATGTCGAACAGTCCCCACGGATTGGGCGGGTACAAACCGACCGGTGCTGTGAAAGCGTGGCTATCGCTGCCCGGAGCGTATTCATACGACTCTCGAGGCATCGTTTTTTTCAATTCTTCATCCGCGACGTTTCCCTGGCGGATCAGCAGTTTGGGGTCATCGCCGAAGTAAAACAGTGAGTCCGATCCTGCGCGACACGCGTACTCCCATTCTGCTTCGGTGGGCAGGCGGTAGTTGCGGCCCTCTTTTTGGCTCAGCCACTTACAAAAAGCCAGGCAATCGCCGTGCGTCACATTCACCACAGGATGGCGTCTGCTTTGGGGGTAGCCAATCTTTCGCCAGTCGAACCGACGATCACGAAAGACAAACTTGAGCTTGATCGGATCCCAGCCGTTGCCACCCTTCCAACTCTGATCGGTTTCGGATTCCGTGACGTGGCCAGTCGCAGCGACGAAGGCTTCGAAATCAGCGCAAGTCACTTCATAAATGGAGAACAGGAACGGTTTGCTCAGCGATACTTTGTGCCTGGGAGTTTCCCCCTCGGCAAAGTCACTTTTGAGTTCCGACTGTGCGATTTTCAACTGTTCTGCAGGCGAACCCATCTCAAACTCGCCCGCAGGAATCAGAACGAATTTCATGCCGAGAGAGTTCGCTTCAGCGAACGTGGGCTCAGCAATGGCAGGACTCAGATCACGGAGCGTCGAGTCGTCCCATAGAGCTTCATTCTTTGCGGGCGATTTCGTCGCTTGGGACGAAGCTTCGTTTGAATTCGGAAGCAGATCAGTTACGGCGGTGAGCGGCCGCGGTCGTGGCGCTGGCTTAGGCCAGAACATCCTCGCGGCAACGATCGAGCCAACGATGGCGCCCAAAAGAATCGTGCCCCACACCAATTTGCGGACCGTTATCACTCCGCCAGTCGACAAGGTGGTTGAAGAATGGTTCATGTCAGTGGACGCATATTTGTGGCGACTGGGATACTCACCCGTGCTGTTCCCGAGTTTATGCCAGCGCGTTCCCGGCCGAAACAAGGCAACCGCACGTCGCCGGGGGAAACAGTTCGGCTGCGAGCAAAGGACAACTCCGCGCTCCATGATCGTATCGCAGAATGGCTAGAGTTCCACTCGGTTAAATGGCACTATCGAGTGCTCTGTCTTGGGTGCCATCTGGCTCGGCCAGTGCTTACGCTGCCGTTCGATTTGGCTAGATTCAGTTCCGTTCAAGCGGTATTTTACCACAGGGTGAACTAGCCAAGGATTTGTTGCTTCGAGCTCGACGATGACCGAACGTCACCGCAAACGGGTGCAGCAAGCAGAGGAACGGTACCTACGATTCCGTTCCGGCTCGAAAGCATCGGCACTGGATTAGACAAGGACGAGGTAAAGATCAATGTCACGATTACTTGGTAGTCTTTGCATACTCGTAATCGCGGTGGGTGTGCAATGTCCTGTGAATTCACAGGAGCAGCACCGCATTTTTCGATGTGAAAGAGCACCAGAGCAAGAAACAACAATTGCGGTTGACGGAAGTTCTCGCCTTACTGAAATCAGTCCTAACCACTCATTAAAGCACGTCTCCCTGTTAGTCACAGGGCGCGATGATGTCTCGGAAGTGATAGCGAGCATTGGTTCTGCCAGGATATCTTCACTGGAACTCACTCGTTGCACACTCAACCGTGAATCGTGCCGATCAATTTCTGGGATTCCAGGCTTGTATTATTTATCACTAGAAAGTTGCCGCATTACAGACAATGCGGTCGCGGCAGCAGCAATGGATGGCGTCATGACTGTGAGGATCTGGGGGACCGCACTCGAGAAGCAGGGGTTGCCCCTGAAGCCTGCAAAAGTGTCGTCGATTTCCCTGCTGAGAACGGAAGTTGCGATCGAAGGATTCGACTTGCAGAAGATAAAGCGACTAGAAATTGAAAGCCACACAAAAGAGTGTTCAGCAGCGCTACGACAAATGACCCAGCTCGAGTCACTTCGGATTGCGAGGGCTAAATTAACGCAGGATGAAATTGGCGCGATCTGCAAATGCAAGTCTTTGACCACGATTGAAATGACGGAATGCGAGATGAGCGCAGATCTATTATTCGAATCACAGATTAGCAGCTTCACGCTTTACCGCTGTCAACTTGGCAAGCATCGCTGTGAGCTATTGAAGACCGAACGGTTGCAGCACCTTGATTTCTCGGAATGTGAATATGATGATAGGTTTCCATTTCTGATCGCTGGGCAATCGCCCAACTTGAGGTCTCTGTCTGTAAGCGATCCGATGGCCGAGGAGTTTGTACTGAAACAAGCGCGTAACTCGAAAAAGCTAGAAGTGCTTGAAGTTTCCAATGCGCAACTTACTGACTCGTTTTTCTCTTCGGTAGAAACCGGCCAATTGTCAACGCTTTCACTCGTCAAGTGTGCGGCAACTCCGCGTTCGCTGAATATGATTAAGCCTAGCGCATCGCTTGTTGAGCTTGACCTGTCGCACAACAAAGTCGACGGTTCGTTTAAAGGACTTGGTGGTAAATTTCCTAAGTTACAGGGACTCATTGCGCAAGACTGTATGCTCAGCGAAGGCGATCTGGATAGCTTGGCTTCATTGCCGCATCTCCGCTGGGTGGATATTTCGGGAAGTCAACACGAGCAGAAGGCCATCGAGCGGCTGAGGTTGTTACTCAAAAAGAACGGCGGCGACCGAGCCTTGCTCATTCATTAGTAGCGGGCTCGGTGTCACTGGCTGGGTCTAATAGAAATCAATGCTCCAGTGGACCTTGCCCGAGAGATCTGCCCAGAAATTAAGAATGTGGCCGTCTCTCCAAACTAGCTTTGGCTGCCGAGCGCCACACTGAGCACTGGTCCCAGGCGAATCAGGAATTCATTTATAGCTGTGCCGCGTCGCCGGCGGATTCGAGGATCAGCTGAGCGATCTCGGTTCGGCCGTATTCTTGGGCAAAGGACAGAGCGTTTTTGATGCGGCCCGATTCGCCGAGGTACTTCACTTTGGTGTCGATGCCGGCGTCAAGCAGCAGTTTGGCGACATCCGGATAGTCTCCGTAGATTGCTGACATCAATGGATTCCGCTCGACAGCGGTTGTATCCATTTCACCGCCGACGGACAGCAGAAACTTGACCATCGCAGTCTGGCCCATCGTCGCTGCGAGCAATAGTGGATTGCCGTCACTAAGCCCACCCCTCGCGTTGACGTCGATGCCTCTCGCGATCAGTAATTTGGCAACCTCGATTTGGCCTTTCGCGGCGGCTTCATGCAGCCAGGTTCCGAAGGGAGTCTCGAAATGCAATCGCGAATCGTCTTCGCCAATTTGGTTCGCTAGATCCTCGACGTTCCCACTTCGAATGGCGTTACGAATTGCCTTGATGACTGGTAGGTCAAGCTTGCTGTCGGACATGCGTAGTCCTTTGAAAAACTGGCTCAGCCAGTGCTAATTGGCAGTCATGGGAAGCGGACTACAGCGGGTGTGAACGTCTCGTCTCTTTGCGGGGCAGTGCCTACTCCGCTGCGCGGAGCAACGGCGTTTTCGTGTAATCACTGGGTAGGGTCATGAGTGGGTCGAAAAGTTGCGCTTCGGTACGACGACGGCCAACGGCTCGGACGTAACCGAAGTAGCCGCCGGCATCGTCTTCCAGTGCTTGGATCTCCGTCTGATTCTGCGGCGCGATCAGTTTGAGCCAAGCTTGCCAGAACCGCCAGCCGTCGGGCAAAGAGTCGGCAATCGCGACATCGATGATGCCACTCCGCTGCCAGTGGCGCCGCCACCAGTTCGCCGAATGCAGGCAATACGGCATCTCCGCAGCCCACCACTGGGCCAGGTGCGCCGGTACTGATTCGTCGATCTCGCTCAGGAAGCCAGCTTGGGCGATTCCGATCAGGCCGCCCGGTTTAACGAACCGCGCGAGATAGTTCAGGTAGAGGTCGTCCGTGCCGTAGTACATGAAGGAGTCGATCGACGTGACCACGTCGAAGAACCCCTCGGAGAACGGCAACGACCTCGCGTCTGCCCGAATCGGAAAGACACCGTCTTCCACACCCGCGTCACGCACTCGCTGAATGTTCTCCGTGGCACTAAACCACAGATCGGCCGCCCAGACCTGCACCCCGAATTCGCGGTGGAGGAAAATCGACGACAACGCCCGGCCGCAGCCGAGGTCCAGCACCCGCATGCCTGGTCGCAAGTCGAGCGCCTCGGCCAGTCACTCGGTCAGCCACAGCGGGTTGGCCCCGCCACTGACTCCGGCAAGCAACCAATCGGGATGGTAGCTCGAAGCGCGGGGAAACCGCTCGGAGGCCAACCGCTGATCCATGGTGAAGCGCCTTCTGGTGCCTAACTATTTTTTAATGGCGTAACGCAACTGTCCCGCCGTTGTCAATTATTGTTACGATGTGTTGACTTAGTGTCAATGAGATTTTAAAGTTTCTGGAGGCTGCGGGGGCGGGGCGAGTAAAACGCAGGTCGTCGGTTGGTGATGCCAACTTGGTGAAGGGTCAGGTACGGAGTACCTGGACCTACTGGGGACGAAGGACCAAGACGATTGAGTTTCGCCGGAGCGGCCTGAGGTTTGAAGGCAGGCCGGGAGGTCTGCCGCCGCGAAGAGCCGGACCCACCCGGTTAGGGCCTGTTCAGGGCTGTCCGGTGAACAGGGGCGAAAGTGGGTGATGAAGTGGTTATCGCGAAACGGGCGATTTGGGGGCGATTACGAGCGTAAACGACTTTGTGGGAATAGGTTAGGGCGACTGGTGAGATGTGATTTTTCGCGCAAAAAGTTATCAAAACTGGTTATCAGAGGGGGTTGAGTCGGGACTGTTCAGGCACGGTGGGGAAACGGCGAACAGGGAGAATTGGCAGACCAGGAGGTCTGCCGCCACTGGGGGAAGGAAGGCAGGTCGGGATGCCTGCCGCTACGAAGACCCACCCGGTTAGGGCCTGTTCAGCCTGCGAAGTGAACAGGGGCAGATGTGGTTATCAGGCGGTTATCGGAAAACGGGTGATGCGAGGCGAATTGTGATCGCAACTGTCATTTATAAAACAGGTTATGGCAATTGATTCGAATTGATTTTTCGCGCAAAAAGTTATCAAAACCGGGTCGTCACAGGGGCTGAATGGGGACTGTTCAGCTAGGCCGCCGGGGGAGGCGGAAGGGAGAATCGGCAGACCGGGAGGTCTGCCGCCACGGGGGAATGGTAAGTGGACTTGCCGGGGCGGAGAGAAACGGGGAGAGTCCGGCCACATTGGAGAGGTCGCGCGGGGTGCGCAGTAGGTTTGGTCTGAGCGATGGTTGAAGAGGTCGCGAGTGTTCAGCGGGCCGAATGTGCCGGCTGAAGCGGGCATTTCCAAGTTGACGAGTGCAGTGATTAGGAGCTGTTTGCCATGAAACATCAATTTCCCAAGTGGTCGGGCCTGCTCGTGGTCGCTGCCGTCGGTTTGTACGTGCTAGGGTTTTACAGCAGCAGTGGCGCCGCGCCCCAAGGGGGCCAGCCGCCGTTTGCTAATCCCATTGACCAACGGAACGAGATGATTCGCGAACTGCGCGAAATCAAGGAGTTGCTGAAGGAGCAGAACAGCCTGCTTCGCGGCACGACCAAGACCAATGCAACGGCAGCACCTCAGCGTTGATGCAACCTGGAACCCGGCGAGCAACTTGCCTGGACGGGTTCGCGGTGCGCTGCGACGGCCGGCGTTCTCGCTGGTGGAAGTGCTGGTGGTGCTGACGATTCTGGGGATTCTCGCCGGGCTCGCCATTCCTTATCTCTCGTCCACGTCGATCGACCAATTGCAGGCCGTGGCCGGCATCGTGGTCGCCGATATCGACTACGCTCGCAATCTGGCCATTTCGAATGGCTCGGAATATCGCCTTACGCTGCAGCCAGCGAGCAACCGGTACCAACTGACTCACAGCGGCACAAACACACTGCTGCACGCGCTGCCCACCTCGCCCTTCAAGTCACCCGGCGATACCGCGGCCCAGCAAACCACTCGGCTCGATCATTTGCCGATTGGTGCCGGCCACGTGCAACTGCTTGGCGCCAAGCGAGCGACCGGCAGCACGACCGAACTGACCGAAGTCACTTTTACGTCGCTCGGCGGGACCAGCATTCCCGAGGCGACATTGATCTGGCTCACCGCCGGGCAAGGTTCTACGCGGCGCTACCTGGCTGTGCGAATCAACGCCGCGACGGGCCTGGCCGAAGTCGATCCACTCACCGCGACCGCCCCGACGGGACTGGCTGCGTTGAGTTCGTTGCCCTAAGTCATTCACCTCCTTTCCCATTCGCGTAAGTACGTTTCATGATCAGCTGGCTTGGCAAGCATCGTTGCGGACCTGTGGGCGTCGACCTCGGCGCGCGGTCCATCAAGCTCGTGCAGCTGTCGGCCGATCGTACCCAATTGATCGACGCTTGCCGCTGGGAACTGCCGCCGCTGCAGCCGGGCACTTCGTTCGAGCAGCACCTGGCACGCTGGTCCGATGGCTTGGGCAAGGCGCTCGAAGGACGAGCCTTTCGCGGTCGCGAGGTGGTGGTGTGCCTCGGCGACCGCCAACTCTTTTTGCAGAATGTGCGCGTGCCGCGGGAAATGGGTGCGCAGATGCATCGACTCGTGGCTCAGGAAGCTGCGGGGCGCTTGCCCTTTGGAATCGACGAGGCAGAGCTGCGGTTTGTGGAAGCAGCCGACGTTCGCCAAGGCGATGCCACGCTGCGCGAAGTGATTGTGTTTGCCTGTCAGCGAGCCGTGTTGCAGCAAACCTTGCAGATGGTGGAAACAGCCAAGCTGACTCCTATGGCGGTTGATGTCGAGCCGGCAGCGCTCGCGCGGTGTTACGCCGCGCAGTATCGCCGCGAGGACGACAAAAACGAACGAGCACTGATTGTGCACATTGGCTATTCGCGGACGGCAGCGGTCATCGCCCAAGGGGCCGAGATGCTGTTCGTCAAATACATCGAGATTGGCGGCTCGCACTTGGATGCAGCGATCGCGCGGCACCTGAAGATGGATGCCAGTGAAGCGACCTTGCTGCGAAAGCACAACGGCGACCGTCGCAGCGACATGCAAGATCCCGAAGTGGCCCGCAGCGTCGCGGAAGCCAGCCGGCCGGTGATCGAGCGGCTGGGTGGCGAACTGTCGATGTGCATTCGCTATCACAGCGTGACGTTTCGCGGCCAACCACTCGTGCGGATGGTGCTGGGCGGCGGCGAAGCGACTCCGCAACTGCTGGAGTCGCTAAGCAAGCATCTCGATGTGAAGTGCGAACTGAGCGATCCGTTTCGTACGCTGCCCACCGTTCCCAATTTGGGCCGCCGAGGCCAGTGGGATGTTGCCACCGGACTCGCCCTGCGCGACGTGAATTAAATAACAGGTTCCAGCCATGCAAGCCATCGACTTTTTGCCAGAACATTACCGCGAGCGGCGCAAGCAGCGCCGCGTGCGCTGGTGGTGGGCATTGGTCGTGAGTCTGTTTGGCGGACTCGTGGCCACGACCTTCAGTCTGCAATGGCTGAACGTGCAAAGCATCAAGCGCGAGGTGGCTCGGTTGGAGACGCAGGTCGCCACAGCGCGGCAACTCGATCAGCGACTGCTCGAAATCGAGACCAATGTCTCGGCACTCAGCCATAGCGCGAACCTATACACATTTTTGCGACATCCCTGGCCGCGTACGCAAATCTTGAGTGCGGTCGTGCATCCCTTGCCCAGCGACATTGAACTTTCCAGCATTCGAATTGCTGAATCGCTGATTGTGAAGCAGGCAGTTGCTGCCACGCCCGAAGCGGGCGGCGACAACCAGCCGCCGCCACCTCATCCGGCCGTCGCCGATCTGTTGCAGTTACACGATGCGCACGAATCTCAGCGGGTGATGGTCATTGTGGAAGGAACGGCGAAGGAAGTCGAAACGCTGCACACGTACCTGGAGGCGCTCGGCCGACATCCGCTGGTGGTTGAGGCTCGCTTGAATTCGCTGGAGACTCGCAAACTGGAAACGTACTCGCTGGTTGTGTTTCAACTGCAGCTTTGCACGCGGCCCGGTCACGGGCTGAGTGATGGTCCGACCGCTCCGCTTCTTCCCAACGAACCTGCCGCAACCGCAACCATTGACTGGGAGGCACTGCGATGAATTTCGTCGTCCGCGTTCAGCCCGAGGAAGAGCCCAAGCAGAAACCAATGGGCAACTGGCTCGTTGGCATCGCCATGTTTGCCGCGTTTGTCATTCCGTTTTTGTTGCTGGTGACAAGTGCTCGCTATCGCGTGTTGATCGCGCAGGCGAAGCATCAGTTTGAACTTTTGCAGCGCCCTGCCAAGAGCGCTACTGGGCAACCGGCGCCGAGACTAACCAAGTAAGACCATGCTCAAGCTCAAACAAAACTCCGGTCGCAGCATGCCTTCGTGGTTGGTCACGGGCGTCGTCGCCGTGTTGGCGGTGCTGTACACGATGTTCGTGTTCTTGCCCGCGCAGAAGAAGGCGCGCGTGCTGAAATCGAAGAAGTACGAGCTGATGCAGTACGTCGCCAATCAAACCAAGATGAGCGACAAGATCGAGAAGGCTCTGCTGCGGCAACGCGAGATTGAAGTGACCACGGCCAGTTGGCGGCAACATGCTCCACGGGCCAGTGAAGTGGGACGCAATCTCTCGGCCATCACGCAGCAAGCTCGCGCAGCCGAAGTGACGATCCAGCGCTTCGATCCGCAGCCACTAGTGTCGCTGAAGTCGGTCGCTCAACAGCCAATCACCGTGGCCTTGGAGGGGAACTTTCAGCAGGTCTTCGATTTTTTGCATCGGGTGGAATCGATGCCCCACCGGGTGTGGATCACGAACCTGAGTCTTTCAAGCTCGTCGGAAGATGCACAAACCTTGCGGGCTGAGATGACTTTGACGATTTTTGCCGACCTTGCCGAAAATTCCGGTCCGGCAAAGTCAACTTAACCGATGAATAGAACGGTGCGTGCGCATACGCGCTCCGTTCGAATGCAAACCAGGCAAAGCCGTGAAGCTAGATAAACTACTAAAACGACTGAAGCGAGATCTGGCAGCGAGCCCGCAAAAAGCGGGTGCGCTAGGCCTGATGATCTTGGTTGCGCTCTACTTTTGGGCTCCGCTGGTGATGAAGGCGACCAAGGGGAAAGCCAAACCAGGGGCGGTTGCTGTCAGTCAGGTCATCCTGGCCGATGACCCCGTGCTGGCGAAAGCCGCTCCGCATGCTGCCACTGATAGCACACGCTGGGATCGAGTTCGCCTGGCATTGGCCAACGATCAACTACTAACCCCCGCCGCGCATCATGTGAGCTGGACGAACCCTTTCAGTCGCTTGCGCGAGCAGGCGAAGCCAGACGAGAGTGAGACCGCTGCGGAGTCGGCAGCAATGGCCGCAACACAGCAGCCTAAGACGATTACTCCGGAACCAGCCCTCAACAAAGAACAACTGGCCGGCGTGATGGTTTCCAGCATCTTGATTGGCAAGCGTGAGGCGGCAGCGGTCATTAGTGGTACCGTCTATCGCGTCGGAGACAAGCTGATTCTTGGTGCTGAAAATGCCAAGTCAGCGATTGAGCTATTGATTGTCAGCATCGATGAACTGGGTGTCGATTTGAAGCATCAGGATAAGTCATATCGCATTGAACGCTCGCGGCCTAAGCTGTCGCCGGGCGATCATGTGCGGCAGGAATAGTTCGCGCGGCAACGCACGCACGTCTGCAACGAGGTCAAGGAAGACATGCCCAACGCCTTACGAATCATGATCCTGGGTGCCTGCGCGGCCGTCGGCCTCGGCGTCGCGATTGCGCTGGCACTTTCTCAAACCGATCCTGTCCAACTGCCAGACGATGTCGATCAGCCGAGCGCTTCAGCGACTCAGGTTGCTGCTGCGCCGTTGCAGCAAGGTCCGGCCACCGCAGTGCCTGCAGCGATTCCGCCTGCTCCGCCACACTCCGTGCCCGATCCCTGGGCCGACGCCTATGCTGCGGCGCAATCACGAATTCAGCCTGAGTTGGCTGCCTATCGCCGCGCGGTGAATGGCCAGATCGATGAGTTGCAAGACAGCATTCAGCTGCTCGATCGCAACTCGCAAAAGCAGCAGAAGTATCTGAGCGATATCCTTTCCAACTTGCAAGAACAGCAGGCCCCTCCGCCACGGCCCAATCTGCTGCCCGCCGAAGAGCCTGCGCCAGTACCTGTAGCACCGGTTGCTCCTCCGCCATTGCCTGTGCCAGCCGACCCGCTGCCTGCTCCGAAGGCACCGCGCATCGATCGCGAAGGGGGCGATGACCAACTGACGATCAACGTGCAGAACACCGACATTCGTGAAGTGCTCGAACTGCTCAGCCAGCAGGGCGGGTTGAACATTCTTGCCAGCAAGAGCGTGTCGGGCGCAGTGACTGCTTCACTCACCGGCGTGCATCTCGAGACGGCCCTCGCGGCAATCTTGAAGTCGACCGGCTATATTGCTCGCCGCGAAGGGCAGATCATTTACGTCGGTACACCCGCAGACTTTGCCGCGATGGATCAGACCGAAGACCGCGTGCTCACGCGCGTCTATCATCCCAATTATGTGAAGGCGGCCGATCTGCAAAATCTGTTTACTTCGCTGCTGACTCCCGAGATTGGCAAGGTCACTGTCTCGGCACCTGCAGAAGTCGATATCCCGGCCGACCAAATCAAAACGGGGGGCAACAACCTGGCTGGGACCGATGTCGTGATCGTCCGCGATTACGAAGCGGTGCTCAAGCAGCTCGACCAGGTGTTTATCGATGTCGACGTGAAGCCGACACAGGTTTCGATCGAAGCGATGATCCTGAGCGTCAAGCTGTCTGACACTTTCAAACTGGGTGTCAACTTCGAAGCGTTACGCGGTAACAACAATGTCCGTCTCATCTCGGGCAGTCCACTTGCCACGCTGGGAGCGATTGACGTCACCGAGGGTGGCCTGAAGTTCGGCTACCTCGATGCCAACCTGTCGCTCTTCATCGATGCGCTCGAAACCATCGGCGATACCAACGTCATCGCTTCGCCCAGGCTCATGTGCCTTAACAAGCAGCGGGCCGAGATTCAAATTGGTGAGCAACTGGGATACGTCAGTACCACCGTCACCGAAAGCTCGTCGACACAAACCGTCAACTTTTTGGATGTCGGTACGCTCCTGCGATTGCGACCGTTCATCAGCAACGACGGCTTGATTCGCATGGAAGTTCACCCGGAGCTTTCCACGGGTTCGGTGACCGTGGATCAAGGCATGACACTTCCCAACAAATCGGTGACGCAAGTCACGACGAATGTGATGTGCAGCGATGGTTGCACTGTCGTCATCGGCGGTCTGATTCGCGAAGATCTGCAAACTACAACCACCCAGATTCCTTACCTGGGAAGCTTGCCTTGGCTGGGCCCCGCTTTCCGGCAAAAGACCGAAAACATCGACCGGACCGAGATCATCGTCTTGATCACGCCGCGCATCATCTCGGATCCGATGATGTGCCAGGAAGGGAAGAAGTACGGCAACGAATTCACGCAGCGCCAGAGCGTGTACTTCGACAAGATGAGCCCGATTGCACGGCGTAACTACGGCAATCATCTGCTGCGGAGGGCGCGGGCTTCGTACAACGCACAAGACTACGACCTGGCAATGCGCCAAGTCAATTTGGCCATCCATTACGATCCGGTCAATCGCGACGCAATCAATTTGCGGAACGATGTCGTCGCCGCCGGCGGCTTCGAGAATGAAAGCATTCACGAGTATCTCAAGCGGGGCTTGAACCCAGTTCAACATCCGATTGGCGACTACTCTCGCCAAGGCTATCCCTGGAAGAAGTCCGAAGGGTTTGGCGATGAACCTAACTATCAAGCGGTCGAAGACCTCGGGCAACCGGGTCCAGTAAAGACCGTGGAACGGCCTCGCCCGGGAATCGTGATTCAAGATCCGCTTGAGCAATTGCCTCCGCCCGAGTGATCCGGAAAGCATCATGAAACTGCAGATCGCATTTCGACTCTGTTGCCTGGCGTGTTGCCTGCCGGTTCTCACCGGCTGCGCATCCTGGCAAGCGAAGATTTTCGGCAGTCAGCCGGATGCTGCGCCCGCACCTACCTTTGAAGAGCGAAAGGCAGTTGCGGTTCAATCGTACGAACAAAAACGCGAAGCAGCGTCCATTCAGGCCGCAGTGGCACTCTGGCAGCGAGGCGAAGGCGACAAGTGTGAGTCTCAACTTGCCGCGATCATTGCCCACAACCCGAAGTGTGTCCCAGCGAAGCTGCGAATGGCCGAAGTGCTTGCCGCGCAGAATGAATCTTCAGCCGCCGAAACGCAGTTGCGAGAGTGCCTGACCATTGTCCCCGATAACGCTGAGGCTCATCATGCGCTCGGCATGTTGCTGAGTGATTGGCCCGGCCGCGAAGCAGAAGGCACGAGCATGCTCAAACGAGCTTGCGAACTCGAGCCAAACAACGAAGTCTACGCCGCCATGTTACAAACGGAGCAATAGCGAAAGAGAAGGCTTTTAAGTTGTCGCTGGTTTCTCTTCGTGCCCGGTGGCGCGATCGGCGGGAAGCGTATAGCGGGACTCGACCGCGGCGCGAACTGCCTGGCGACTTTCTTCAGCGGAGAGTTTGGTGCCGGCGATCTTCTCGGTAGCGGCTGCCAAGTCTTCGTCCTTGATGCTGTCGCGGAACCACTCCGCATAGTCTCCTTGCTCCAGGTGAAAGAGCCAAGTCTCGTCGTCGACTCCTTCGGCTAGTTGCAGGAAGAACATCAGATTCTGAGCTTTGAGCTTGAGCTTCTTTTCGGGGCCACGAAAATAGAAGCTGCGATCGGGACCAAGATTTCCTTCGGCATACTTGCGCGAATGGCGGCGGCGCTCGGTCTTGGGCGGTTCGGTATGGACGATTACCACGTCATCACGACTGGCTTCCCACAGCAGGGCGTCCCCCTTGCTAAGCGGACCTTCTGGCGCGAGAGGCATCGGCTTGCCTGCCGCTCGACAGAACTCTTGTAAGGTTTTGTCGGGCCGTTCGCCCAAGGTAATCGCGGCGTTCACGCGCTCTAGCGCTGGCTGAGAGACGCTCTCCGGGTGTACTGTTATGAGCGTCATGCCCATTTGTTGGCCCGTGTGCTTTTGTTGGCTTGGCTTCCACTGCGCATGCATTAAGTGGTGTGCTTCGTCGACCAAGATCCAATGGGGGCGCCCCTTGGCCGATCGCAACGCCTGCAAGCGCGGCAGCAATGAATCGAAGAACGCGGGGCGTTGATCGAGCGGGATGCCGAGCAGGTTTACGACCACGTTGTGAGTTGGCGACTTCAGGAGGTCGAGCACTTCTTCGACGAGCGGTGCCCGGCTGACATCGCCCAACACTGATGCGCCGTTGAGCGACGAGTAGTCACCTTCCGGATCAACAATCAGGAACTGGTAGCCCTTATTCTCAAGACGCTCAAGCAGACCCGTGGTAATGGTCGACTTGCCACTGGCGGAAGAGCCAGCAATCAGCAAGTTCACTCCAAATGGATCGAGACGCCGTTCCTTGCCATCCGCTGTTTTGCCTACGAGCAAGCCATGGCGAACCAGCTTGGAGTTTACCGAAGCGAGATCATCGTCGATCAAGCGATCGATTAGTTCTTCGACTCCCGAACCGTGATCTCGCTCGGTTATGAAGTCGGCTCGCTCTTTGAGTGCGTTGAGGGCGTTCGATACAGCTACACCACATTCGCTAGCTGCGAGAAAAGTGTGGTCATTCTCGGCATCACCGATGGCGACGCAGTTGTGCGGCGATAGGCCCAATTGCAGCAAACCGGCAGCAAGTCCGGTCGCCTTGTTCGTGCCGGAAGGGAGCACCATGACGGCTCCCTTGTTGAAGATCACCTGCCGCTCGATGCCTAGATCTTGAATGACTTCCAGCACTTCCTTTTGATGAGGTTCCCAGGTGGCAACGATGACTCGTCCCGACGAAATGCGATTCACCCCCCGCGCAGCAAGCAACTCGACGAATTGCGGCGGGGGCGGCTCGGCGAGAACGGTTTCTTCTTTTGTTGCTGGGTTGTAAAGAAGCGCCCCGTTTTCCAAGACCAAGCGATCAAACAAATCGACGTGGTCGAAGGTGCTGAAAAGGTCTTCCAATTCGCGGCCGCTAACCATCAGCAGCTTACGACCGGAATCCTTGAGCCTCTTTAACGCATCGATCGTCGAGGAGCTTACTTTGCCGTGATGGGCTAAGGTTCCGTCGTAGTCGGCTGCCAAAGCCAGATAACGCATGGCTGCTTTCGTCTCGCGAGGCGATCAAGGGTGCGAATCAAGGATGTGAAATCGTTGCGAGCTTAGCGAGCTACCGTGATGACGTCTTCCAAGCCATCGCTTGGAACCAGACCACACAGCTGGAGAAGCTGTTGTTGGAACAACAGGGCCTGATGCTGGCGATCAACCTTCTCGTCCTTCGACCAATGGTTACGGATTCGAGCGGTCATATTCTGAATCGAACCAGTGCTTGGTTCGGGAGCGGATTGGGGGGTGAGCAACGATTTGACTTGGCTGACCATCTGACGACGTCCTTGGCTTAAATACAGAGAGGGGAGACTTCTAAGCCAGCAAACTCATGCTTGCCGGTGGGTCGCATTAGTTGCAATCGGTGCGCCAGAAGCTGATGGTCAACCAACCTCAAGTGCCTGTTGTCTCGCAGGGATCGATGTAACTAGATTGGAAATAAAGACTTGCAGCTAGGACTTAATCCTTGGTAATTTGCTGGCGCGACCGGAATCCCTGTCATGATAGCGTCGCAGATCTCTCGTATTGAGATTTGCAGTCGAGCAATGAGACGGCCGAGAATTCAGACGAAGTGACTTGAGAAGAAGCGACCGCAAGCAATGCTGAGGAAGTTTGTTGACCGGCAAGCCAGCTTGGTCGTTCAGCGGCCAAGCTCGGCCACCATTTTCCGGTAAGTGCTACGCAATCTGCGGACTTTCGCAATGGAATGGATTTTGCAGCTTCAATCCAGCAGATACGGGCTCTTTCACCCCCCTGGGAAAGGCCACTGCATGTCAACACTGTCGATGGAACTATCTCCGCACATGGATCTTTCAGACGACCTCTTAGCCGAACGAATTCGCAGCCACATGAGCACCAAAAACCGCGCGACAGAAAAGCTGCTGTCTGTGGAAGTGAGTGACCGAGTGGCAACTTTGCGTGGGCAAGCTCGGTCGTACTATCAGCGACAGTTGTGGCTGCATGATGTGAAATCTTTCGCGGAGTTAGACGGCATCGTCGACCTCATTGAAGTCGCTTAACAAGAGCTTCGGCCGCTTTAAAGTAGGCCTGGCTCTTTCTCGATTCATCTCCTCGCGGCCGGGCGTGAGCAATCGCGCTCGGTCGTTTTTTGCGCGCTTAGCGTTTACAAAAGCGCAGGTGGCGCGCATCTTGCACAAGGCGTCGCCAGCGCACTTCGTAATGGAGTACTATCGCGCCTTGCACCCTGCTGATCACAAAGGAAAACAACATGCCCGTAGCGCGACGCCTGCCGATAGGCGCTGAGGTGCAAGAGAAGGGTGTCCACTTTCGCTTATGGGCACCTCGTCATCGATCGCTGCAAGTTCTGCTGCGCGACACGACGAAGCCGATCGACATGGTGGCCGAGAGCGAAGGCTACTACTCCGTGTTGGTGCCCGAAACAGGCACCGGAACTCAATACTGGTTTGTGGTCGACGGCCAGAAGTTCCCCGACCCTGCTTCGCGTTTTCAACCAGAAGGCCCGCATGGCCCATCGCAGGTGGTTGATCCCAGCAGTTTTGAATGGACCGACCAGCAATGGTCAGGGAGCAAGCTTGCCGGCCAGGTGATCTATGAGCTTCATATTGGCACATTCACCCCCGAGGGAAACTGGGCGGCCGCAATTAAGAAGTTGCCCTATCTGGTGGATACCGGTGTAACCCTGATTGAAGTGATGCCCGTTGCTGAGTTTCCCGGCAAGTTTGGCTGGGGGTACGACGGCGTGTCATTCTTCGCGCCCACCCGACTGTATGGCCAGCCTGACGAATTTCGCCAATTCGTGAACGAAGCCCATCGTCTCGGCCTAGGTGTGATCCTCGACGTTGTCTACAACCACTTCGGTCCCGACGGCAATTACATCGGTTGCTTCTCTGAGGACTACTTCACCAAAAAGTACGCGAACGAGTGGGGAGAGGCAATCAACTTCGATGGTCCACACAGCGCGCCGGTTCGCGAGTTCATGGCCAAAAACGCTGCCTACTGGATCGATGAATATCATCTCGATGGTTTGCGACTCGATGCTACGCAGCAGATTTTTGACGATTCGCCCGAGCACGTCCTCACGCTGATTGGTAAGGAAGTTCGCGCTGCCGCGAAAGGGCGTAATACGCTCATCGTCAATGAGAACGAGCGGCAAGAAGCCAGGCTCGTGCGCTCCGTTGAAAAAGGTGGTTGCGGCCTAGATGCTATTTGGAATGATGACTTTCACCATAGTGCTCGAGTGGCGACCACCGGGCATAGCGAAGCGTACTACTCCGATCATAAGGGATCTGCACAGGAACTGCTCTCGGCTGTGAAGTGGGGCTTTATCTACCAGGGACAACGGTACAAGTGGCAAAAGGCTCGGCGCGGTCATTACTCCCTGGATCTCACGCCTCCGCAATTCATTACCTTCCTGCAAAATCATGACCAGGTCGCGAACTCAGCGAACGGCCTTCGTTTGCATCACATGACCAGCAGTGGCGCTTACAAGGCGATGACCGCGCTGTTATTGCTCGCGCCTAACACCCCCATGCTCTTTCAGGGGCAAGAGTTCACCTCAAGTGCTCCGTTTTTGTTCTTTGCCGATCATAAGCCGGAACTGAACACACTGATTCGCGAAGGCCGGCTGAAGTTCCTGGCACAATTTCCCAGTCTGGCAACGGAGGAGATGAGATCGATTCTGCCCGATCCAGGCTCCGTCGAGACCTTCGAAAAGTGCATTCTCGATTGGTCGGAGGTCGAAACAAACCGCCCGATGTACGACTTGCATCGCGACCTGTTGCGGCTTCGTCGTGAAGAGCCTTGCTTTCGTTCACAAGAGCGAGGCAAATTCGACGGAGCGATCCTCAGCCAAGATGCCTTGGTGCTGCGTTTTTTTGGGCCCGAAATCGACGATCGATTGCTAATCATTAATCTGGGTCGCGACCTGCAATGCGACCCTGCGCCCGAGCCTTTGCTTGCCCCGCCCCCCGGTTGCGAGTGGGAAGAAATGTGGTCGAGTGAAGATCCCAAGTATGGTGGTCTCGGAACTCCGAATCTGGATACCGAAGAGTTCAATTGGCGCATCCCGGCAACAGCGGCGGTCGTCTTGAAGCCACTTCGTTTGAAAACCAACAACGACGCGAAATAACAAGTCTTGGAAGGAGCCAACAATGGACAACTGGGTTTTACGAATGCCTTGGTCGGGTAGTCAGGAAGCGGAACGAGAGTCACTGCTCACCCGTGAATGGTTAGTTACGAATGGACTAGGCGGATACGCCTCGGGAACGGTCGGTGGCGTAGCTTCGCGTCGATATCACAGTTTGCTGATTGCAGCGTTGCCAGCGCCCCTTGGCCGGCGCGTGATGGTGAACCATCTCACCGAGTTGGTCCGGCTGCCCAACGGTCACACGCAACTGATCGGCGGCGAAGAGCGAGAGGGAAGTTTGCATCTGCATGGTTCCAATCTGCTCACGGAGTTTCGTCTGGAACTCGGTATGCCGGTGTGGCGGTACGAGTTCGATGGCTACATTCTCGAACGCCGCATTCTGTTGCCGCATCATCAGAACACCGTGCATGTGAACTACAGGCTGATTCGTGGCGAAGGGACTTTGCGCATCAAGCTGCGCCCCTCAATCCACTTTCGGCCGCACGAAGCACCCGTCAGCCATCCGCACTCGGGACCTTGCCCCGTCAGTTGCGTTGACGGTCGAGTCGAACTCGAAGCTCCCGCTCCGCTGCCTCCCTTGCGAATGATGGTACATGGAGAGAAAGTCGCCATCACGCTGGAAGGGACGCACTTGCCTAATGTGATTTACCGTGTCGAGGAAAGTCGCGGTTACGAGGCACTTGGTGAGCTCTGGAGCCCGGGATACTTCCGCGCAGATCTGGCCGTAGACAATCCCGTCACGTTGGTGGCATCGACAGAATCATGGGACACCATTCAGGCACTAACTCCCGCACAAGCGACCGAGTACGAGTCTGCTCGGCGCCATCAATTGCTGCGTATCGCGCACCCAGCACTGCGCAGTGGGCCCGCTAGCGAGTTGGCTCTCGCCGCAGATCAGTTCTTGATCACTCCCGTGGCACGTGCCGAAGATGCTGCTCGCACACGGGCGACTGGCGACGAAGTGCGCACCGTGATTGCCGGCTATCACTGGTTCACCGATTGGGGCAGAGACACCATGATCAGTCTGGAAGGGCTGACTCTCTCGACTGGTCGGCACACCGAAGCTGGTTACATCCTGCGTACCTTCGGGCACTACGTTCGCGATGGCCTCATCCCCAATCTGTTCCCCGAAGGAGAGAAGGAGGGGCTCTATCACACGGCTGATGCCACGATGTGGTTCTTTCACGCGCTGAGTCGCTACGTGAGTGCGACGGGCGATCGCAACACATTGCGCCTGCTCCTGCCGAAGTTGCTGGACATTGTCGAGCATCACAATCGCGGTACTCGCTTTGGCATTGGCGTAGATCCGTCCGACGATCTGCTCAGGCAGGGCGAACCCGGTTACCAGCTGACGTGGATGGATGCCAAGGTCGGCGATTGGGTCGTAACGCCTCGCCGAGGGAAAGCCGTCGAGATCAACGCGCTCTGGTACAACGCGCTGCGCTTGCTCGAAAACTGGGTGCGCGAAGAACAAGGCGTGGAAGCAGCGAGGCCCTTGGCCGAGCAAGCGGACCGGGTGAAGCGGTCGTTCAACAAGCGATTTTGGTACGAGCAAGGGAACTACCTGTACGACGTGATTGACGGCGAGGATGGCAACGACACTGCCCTGCGGCCCAATCAGCTTTTTGCGTTCTCGCTGGAACATCCGGTGCTCGAACCAAGCCGTTGGAAGCCTGTTTTAAACATTGTCCGCGAGCAACTTTTAACTCCGGTCGGCCTGCGTTCGCTTTCCGCCAGTCATGCCGACTACAAGCCGAAATACTTTGGCGATTTGCGAGCGCGCGATGCGGCCTATCATCAAGGTACCGTCTGGGGCTGGCTCATTGGCCCGTTCGTAGACGCCTGGCTGGTGGTGCATCCCGAAGATCGCGTTGCGGCTCGTCGCTTCCTCGAAGGCTTCGTCGATCATCTGGGCGAAGCGTGCATAGGCTCGATCAGCGAAGTCTTTGATGCTGAGTCGCCGTTCGTTCCACGGGGCTGTATTGCTCAGGCGTGGAGCGTGGCCGAAGTGCTTCGTTGCTGGATTCGCACTTCGGCATGACGCGGCGCGAGCAGAAGTTTACGAGATACCTTCCGGGCCGCGGACGGTATCGCTGAGCCGGATGACTTCCTCGACCGGCAAGACGAAGACCTTGCCGTCGCCAATGTTTCCTTCGGTTCCCGTACGCGCCACGTTGGTAATGGTCTCCAGCGTGGGTTCGAGAAAGTCTTCGTTCACCGCAATCTCGATGGCTACCTTGCGCAGGAGGTTGGTTTTGTATTCCGCCCCGCGATAGGTGGCCGGTTGCCCTTTCTGGCGACCATAGCCATGAGCATCGCAGACAGTCATTCGCTCGACACCAATCTTGGCGAGCGCTTCCTGCACGGCTTTCAGTTTGGTCGGTTGAATCAGGGCCAGGATCAAGCGCATGGACGCGTTCCTTGCATCGCGGACTTCGAAGTGGAACGGAGAGGAGCTATCAGAATACCGTGCTGACACGCTACTTGATAGCTGCAAGCTCGCTGTCATAGATTGGCCGCAAGGCGCGATTCCCAATGTTTGCGCACCAGAGGCGACCGAGTTTCGTAGAGATTGGCGGCGACGGTTGGAATGGTTGTCCATCGCATTGAAGTGGGGTTTTGTCGACAGCAGTGCCGGCAAGCTTTACGCAAGCATTACCACCGGAACACCGCTTACGACATTTCTGCCGAATGCGCGTGCTTTTGCTTGTCGAGGCCAATTCGTCCGATAAGATTCACCTCGACTGCTAGAGAAAACTTGAGCGGAATCCGAAATTTGTCGGTCGTAAGGAATGGTTGCTATGAAATCGTTATTCAGTTCCTCGCTGGCCGTGATTGCCGCTCTGGCTGTTGTCGGTTTCACTGCGACTGCGAGCCAGGCCGAATGGCCCCGCTATCGAGTCAACGCTGGCTACTCAATGCCATCGGCCCCTGCGTTTCGCCCTGCTGTTCCGCCACCGGTTCCGGTCGTGAACCTGCAGCCGCCGACAATCACCAATTCCTATCGGCCGCTAGTTCCCACCGCTCAGCCGATTTATGCCTCGCCGCAGCCGATGTCGTCACCGGTAACGACCGCTATGTACGGTCAACCCATCGCTCATCCCAACATGTCGGCCAACTACCTGCCGACGCAGCAGTTCACCCCCTACTCGTATGCCCACACTCACGCCAATCCGGTAACGCCGATGTACAACCCGGTGCCGCAGGCCGCCTACTACGCACCGCAAGGATCGCAAACGACGATGCCCGCCGCGCCTCTGGCGCAGCCATACCAGCCCAACGGCGGCTATTATGAACCGACACGGCCGAGCAACTTCTACTCGCCGCTGCCCGGATATCGCTATCAGCAGACATTCGGTCAGTACTAAGACCACTCGCTGAATGCGTCGACTATGAGCCCATCGAATCCGCAATCGTTCATGGGCCAGCTGCTGGCCATCGCTATCACAACGCAAGCGAAGGCTCCGCTCGAACTGCGCGAGTCCGTCGAAATCGTTGCTGGCCAAGGGATCATCGGCGATCGCTACTCCGCCGGCAAAGGTGCCGGCCAACGTGGCAAAATCAAAGACGAGCAGCAAGTCACGCTCATCGCTGAAGAAGCCATCGCAGCAGCCGTGGAAGAAACCGGCTTGCCCATTTCGCACTTGATTACGCGGCGAAATCTACTCGTTCGCGGCGTGCCGCTGAACGATCTCGTCTCACGCACGTTCCGCGTCGGCGACGTCGTGCTGCGTGGTTTGCAGCACTGCGATCCGTGCGGCTATCTCGAAAAACAGACCTTCCCCCACATCAAGCAGGCTCTGCTTAAACGAGGCGGTCTGCGAACGGTAGTCCTGCAAGGCGGCACAATTCGCGTGGGCGATATCGTGCAACTGGAAGAGTCGAAGAACCTTCCGCAGTAGCGATACTGGCTGCAACTACCGCGGCAGATCCAGTCGTCGCGGCAAATCGCGAGGATAGGGCGGCGGCAATATTGCCGGCAAGGGTTCCGAGTTCTCGGCGGCCCACATTTCGCGCTCTTCATCAGTAGCGTAATAGGCTAGCCATGTTTCCGGATCGAGATCAGCATCCAGGCATCGCCAGTTCAAGTAATTGCCCGGCAGATCGAGCATCTTCTCGTGCGACGGCAGAATGTCGCGAGCAATCAAGCAATACAGTTGGCGATCGGATAGGTGGTCCGTCAGTTCCAAGTAGATCCGCCGGCTGCCGAGTTGCTCGATCGCTGCCAGCAGTTTCAGCCGGAGTTGTTCGCTGCTCAGGTGCTCGGGCGAACCGAGCTGCAGCGGCGGATCGAACCACCGGCTGATGGGCAGTGCCGGGGCACGTTCCCAGGCGAGCATCGACGCGAGAAACTCGTTCTCGTCCGAAGTGGGAAGTTGCTTGCAGGCTAGGACGTCGACCGATTCATCGAGAAACGGTTCGAGCTCGTCGCGTAGTCGCGCGTTGAGAATCAGTTCGTCGACTTCCGTGTTTTCGCTTTGGGGAGCCATGGCCATCTGAACCTTATCCGTCGGGTGAGCCTGTCGTCGGGCAGTGAGGGGAGAGCCGCGAACGCGCTGGCGTGCTATCGACTTTAACTGCTCGCGCAGAGGCCTCCAACGCAAACTTGCGTAAAACTGCCGCGTGCGGCGCACTTTTTTGATGCTAGCCGCTGCAAGATCGTCACGAGCGTTCAAGTCGCTGTGAGCAAGATTTCTGCAGTTTGCCAGGTCTTCGCAAACCGTAAAGTTCGCTTACCAAGTCGCGCTAATGAAACGATACGAAGCGCTAACGGCGGATCGATTCGGGCTGCAGCCAACCGAGCACCGGTTGATCGGGATCGACGAGATAGACGCGCACGTCGTCGGTCGCCATAGCCAATTCGCCCGCTTCGTTGCGAGCTGACTTGCGAACACCCGTGCTCGAGATCGCCAGTCGATCTTCGGCGATGCCGTGACGATCCAGATAATCGGCCACGCTCTGAGCGCGTGACGTTGCCAGTTGGCGGCCACTCTTCGCTGCGGCTTCGCGGGTGCGAGAACCCGAGCGTTCGGCAGAAGTCGCTACCAGCACGCGGAACTTGCTCGCCGGCGATCGTTGCAGCAGCTTGGCCAGTTCAGCCAATTGCTGGCGACTCTCCGGCGTTAGCACCGACGAGTTCTGCTCGAAGGTTATGCCCTGCGCCCATACTCCCGCTCCAGTCTCTGCATCGACTTCAATCCGGTCATCCTGTCGAGACAACTGCGCCAGCGCCGGCAACGAAGCAGGGGGCTGCGTGGCCACGCGATGTGGTCGCCACGGCAGTGCCGACTCGCCCGACTTGGCTTCGGGCCTCGGCTTGGGAGCCAAAGCCGTTGCTACATTTCCCGGCTGCGGAGCTAGTGAAGTGCGATTCGCCAGCGGGCGAGGCTTTCCGCCAGCCAGTTGAGTTTCTGCCTGATCGAGCCGCTGTTCGAGCGAAGCCATCTGAGTTTGCAAGTTGCGATTGGCGTCACGCTGCTGGCGAATCGTCGCGAGCAACTCTTGTTTTTCGCCTTGCACGCGCTGCACCTGCGCATTGGGGCTCGCGCATCCGCAAAGGCATGCACAAGCCAAGGCTAAGCTGGTCAGTGATAAGTTTTGTAATTGTTTTATTGCCATGATTCGACTCCTTTCGAATCAAGCGGACAAACTTGTCGGCTTATTTATCGAGACCGAAGGTGCTGATCGCGGCGTCCATCAAAGCCATCGACATCGACGATTGGCTATCAAAGACCCACATGTTGAGCAGGATGTCGAGCGTCAGCATGCCACAGCAAACCAGCATAAGCGTGACGAAAAACAGGCCAAGCACGTTCCACACGGAGTAGGGCGCTTCGACAACAGGCACTTGCACATAGACCGGCGCGCCGGCCATTCCGGGCATACCAGCCATCCCCACACCGCCCGCCACGGGCATCGATTCGGCGAAGGGCTCCATCACAATCTGGGCACTACCGAAGGGATCTTCCGACATCGGAACCGCACCAGCCGAGCGCAGCATGGTTGCCGCGTCGGTATCGAACGATTCCGAATCTTCGAGGGCGATTACCTGCGAACCGCTGTCCGATTCATCATCGCCGAGCGAATCGGTCGGCGAGAGCAGGAACTGATCGTCTTGTTTCAGCTGCGTGGCTTGGTCTGGATCGCCCGAATCGTCGTCCAGGGCAATCACGTCATCGTCTTCGGGCAGTTCCAGCGAATCGACGGCCGAACCACCAAGGTCGAGCGGCTCTTCCTCGAGCGACAGGCCGCTGTCGGTCGGTTTCAGGTTGATGCCCGAGTCGCCACCACGAAGCGTGACATCGCTGCCGATGCCGCTACCGATGACACTTCCGCTGGCCATGCCGATGCTATCCGAATCGAGATCGATCTCGTCCGAATCATCGTCATCCACCGGAGGCTTAGCCTTCTTCGGCGGACTGCTGATGGCCGAGCTATCAGCCATCGACAAATCGTCTTCGCCCAATTCCATGCCAGCGCCAAGAGCGACATCGCTGCCGGCCATCTTGATCGAGCCGGTGCCGCTGCCACCCAGGTTCACATCCGAGCCGCCCAGAATGCCCGATGGGCTCGTAGATTCGAGCAGCGGGTTGCTCCCCTCGCTGAGCATGTCTTCGGTGGCCAACTTGAGATCGCTATCGGCGGCAGACTTCGCGGTGTTCTTCTTACCGATGATGGTGCTGTTGGTGCCTTCTGGCGAACGGCCAAGCTCTTCTTCGCTAACGAGAATCGCTTCGTTGGCGTCAGCAGTGTTCGATGGCGAAGAGAGACCGGCCAAGGTCAGATCGAAATCGTCGGCATTCAAAGCCGAGCCGCCGGCTCGTTCCGAAACGACGCGATCGACTTCATCGGGCTTGAATTCCCAGCCAGAGCCAGTGCGCACACCAAAGATCTCGCCCTTTTGGCGCATCGTGGCGAGTTGGTCTTCGGTCACGCCCAACTTCGCGGCTGCTTCATTGCTTGCGAGATTCTTGCCGGCCATTTCGTTACTCCGCAGCGGCAGTCGGAACCGACCGCCTATTTCAACCGGCGTAGCGGCCGGTCAGCGCTGATCTGCGATGGATCGTATTTCGCGCGGTGTGGGTGTACCGCTGTTAAAGTCCTCCATGACCAGGTCCCACTGTACATTTCGAACACTTCGTAGATTGATCGCGCCACTATTCCGGTCGATGTGATACACGGCCATCACTTGACGTCGTGGATCCACGACCGTCACTTGCTGCCGACCCTCAACATCCATCGACAGTGCGAGCAACTCTCCCGGCTGAGCCCGCTCGGCGCCCGTGATGGGACGTTGAGCTTGAGCTTGCGGAAAACTGCTGGCACCCCAGACGAGAAGCACGAAACCTACGACGGCGAACCCCATCCACACACCACGCATTGCCAGCCTCCTTGCAGTTGGCGGAAGACGGGGCCGTCACATCTATTCTAAAAGCCCCATTTTCCGTTTCAAGACTTATACTTACGCCGATTTTGCCTTTCCACCGGCACAATCGGCTTGGTCGGAACGGTTCCCCTGCCCATTTGGCGGACGGAATCAGCCCAGCCCTCACCGCGCGGAGTCTACCCAGCCCGTGATCTTTATGGAAGCCTATTTTTGCCAGCATTCGCCCGCTTTCAGCCGTGAAGTGCCGATGCCGTGCCCATGCTCGCCAGCTGCCGCGGGTGGACAACTCCCACGTCTCCGCCTACGCTGATCCAGTCGCGTTTTCAGCCACTTTTGTAACGAATGCCACCATGGACGACTCGCTCTTCTTCGTGAACCTGGGCCTCCGCTACCTGCACATCCTGGGAGCCATCGCGCTTATGGGTGGCACCATTTTTATGCGATTCGCCCTGTTTCCGACGGTCCGCGAGCTGGGCGAAACCGAACGGGCCAACGTCCACGGCGGCGTGCGGGCTCGTTGGGCAAAAGTCGTGGGCATCGCCTCGGGCATGCTGCTCATCAGCGGCATCGCGAACCTTGGCCTCGCCGCGCGGTACGACTACCACGTGCCGGGCGATCTCAGCTACAGCATGCTCGGCGGACTCAAGCTGGTCCTGGCCCTGCCGATCTTCGTGATCGCTGCCCTGCTGATGGGCAAAACTGCTCTGGCCAAAAAGGTTCAGGCCAATGCGGCGATGTTCATGAACATCAACCTGGTCCTCGCCCTGATCCTCGTCTTCATCGGTGGCTGGCTGAAGTTCTCGACCAAAGAGCTGAAGGCCAAGTACAAGAACGGCAGCGCCAACCCCGCCGCCGCTCAAGTCGACGCTTCCTCACCCCAGCCTTTGCCGCTCGTGCGATAGACCTAGGCGGCCGTCGGCACGCGGCGATACGCAATCAACCTCGCCGCTTCGCCGCGATTGCGAAGCCGCTCGAGACAGATCTGAGCCAGCGACAATTCGCTAAAGCTGGCCACCAGCTTCCATTGCTGCTCATCGCGGCCCGCGCGTGTTTGCACGCGATAATGCGGGGCCATGTTGCCGGGGCCAGTCGCGGCCAACAGAGACACGGCAGACTCAACCGAGGGGGTATATAAAGCGGGCATCCGTTCCACTCGAACAAAAAGGGGGACAAATCGGGACAGTCGTCTTGGCTTTATGCTTCTCGGCCTACCTACACAGCTGCAGTCTCAGTGGAACGATCATCAAGCGATTAACAGAGAGTAATCGGCGGCCTAGCCCTCGCCGCATGAATGCATTCACTCCCTTCCCCCGTGCCGGCAGACTTCCCGGCTTCCCTACCTTCATCCACTCTCCTGGTTCGCTAAGCAGCTCTTGCTCCGCTCCCCCGCTGCTGAACAGTCCACCTTTCGCCCTCCCAACAACCCGTTTTTGATAACTTTTTGCGCGAAAAATCACATCGCACCAATCGTCGTAAGCTATTTCTGCAAAGCCATTTGCGAGCGCTATCGCCCTCAAATCACCCGTTTGCCGATAACCGCCTGATAACCACTTTCGCCCCTGTTCGCCTCACCGCCCTGAACAGGCCCTAACCGGGTGGGTCTTCGTGGCGGCAGACCTCCCGGCCTGTCTTCCTTCCTCCCCGTGACAGCAGACCTCCTGATCTGCCCAGCTCCCTTTCCGCCGTTGCCCGGTCACGCTTGAACAGTCCTCGTTCAGCTCCCTTTGATAACCAGTTTTGATAACTTTTTGCACGAAAAATCACGTCGCACCGGTCGCCCGAAACCATTTCTGCAAAGCCGTTTGCGCTCGCCATCGCCCTCAAAACACCCGTTTCCCGATAACCGTTTGATCACACCTTTTGCCCCTGTTCACCTCACAGCCCTGAACAGGCCCTAACCGAGGGGGTGGAAGATCTCCGCAGCGGTAAACCTCCTGGCCTGCTTTCAACCTCAGACCGCTCCGACCAAGCTCCTTCGTCTTGGTCCTTCGCCCCCAGTAGGTCCAGGTACTCCGTACCTGACCCTTCACCAGGTGGTCATCACCTACGGACGACCTGCCCTTTGCCCCGCTCGCAGTCCCCAGAAACATTAAAACATACTTGACAATAAGTCAACACATAGTAACAATAATCCGCGGGGGTGGCCAAGTCGAAGTTTTGGGTGGCTAGGGTAGGTACTCTACCCGTGTTGGTTGTTGGCCACCTTGAAGTAAGCCAGCACTTCGCTGGCCGGTGAAGCCCCAGCTTTCCAAGCAGTGCGAAGCTGCCCCTTACGCCAATGGCTCGATGTCCCTTTATTTGCGTGTTTTTCGCGGTGAAATTTTGAATTTCCTGAAATTATCCATTTTCCTGAATAGGAAAACTGTCACAAACAGGAAAATCTGGGGTATATTTCCTGAAATCACCCATTTTCCTGAACTGGAAAGCAATGGAAAACAGGAAACCACCAACCGAAGACGACTCGCTGGAGTGGCTGCGCAAGGCCCAACTTAGCCTCCCTCCCCTACGATTCAAACTTACGACGGCCCAGCCACGGTATCCGGGCAGCCGCAAGTGGGATTTCGAGATCGAAGCCGTCTGGGACAACCAATCCGCAGTCTTCGCCGTCGAGTACAAGTCCCTATTCAACCCCAAGGCTTTCGACGAGGCGCTTGGCCAGTGTCGCTCTGCGGTCCTTCCGCCGAATCACTTCCCGCTCCTTCTCATGCCGTACTTGCGCACATCTCAGCTAGAAGAGCTAGAGAGCTACGGGATCAGTGGCGTCGACTGGTGTGGGAACGGCGTGGTGATTGTTCCGGGCAGATTCCGAGTTTTCCGGACAGGCAACCGCAATCAATTCGCCACCTATGCCCGCATCAAGAACATTTATCGCAAGAACACTTCGATGGTGGCCCGCGCGCTCTTGAGCGCCTCGCCGTTCTCCAGCGTGCAGGAAATCCTCACTGAAGTGAATTTCCGAAACGTGCTCGCCAAGACGACCGGCAAAACGCCAATGAGCCTCGGAACTGTTTCCAAGGCGCTTAAAGAGCTAGAAGATGAGTTGATCGTTGATCGAAGCCAGGGCATTCGGTTGCTCCAAGCCGATAAATTGTTAGATCAACTGGAACAGAACTACGAACCTCCCAAAAATGCGAATCGTGTACGGCTGAAAGTCGATTGCGAGTTCAATCAGCTGCCGCAACTATTGAACGCAGCAATCGGGGTACAAGATTCTCCCTTGGTGGCGACAGGACTTTCGTCCGTGACACGATATGCCACGATGCAACGAGAAGAAGTGCTATCGATCTACTGCCCCCAGCTGCAGGCCGTACGAGCAGCGATTGGCGGGAGGGAAACGAATCGCTTCCCCAATCTCGAACTGATCGAGACAACAGAGCAGTCGCTCTACTTTGATGCCAGGCAAGACGGCGAGCCCCCGCTAGCCGCGCCATTCTATTGGGCATCTCCCACGCAAACCTATCTGGAACTGATGCATGGCGACAAACGCGATAGGGAAACAGCTGACCAGGTTCGAGACAACATTCTTCGTCATGCCGGGGCCGGCAGCTAATGGACACAATGCCAAATCTGCGGACGGCGCTCCTTGATGTCCTTTATGAAACGCGCAGCGATGATCTGAAGCTTATCATCGGTGGTGGTTACGGCATCTTCTTGAAACGGGAATACGTTGTCCAAGCTGGTAATCGAACGCTCTTTCCAGAGTGGCCCCACCCGAGATCGACAAATGACCTCGATCTCTTTCTGCGCCCAAACCTGTTAATTGAGTCGCAGAAACTGAAACCGCTATCAGAGGCACTAAAACGGTTAGGTTACGAGTTTATTCAGGGCGCTGAAAAATACCAATTCGCCAAGCCTGGTCCGACGGGCGGACGGGAAGGTGGATTGAAGATCGACATCTTAACCGGGCCTCGAAGTCGATTCGGCGGAACAGGAGCGAAAGTAGCTAATCGAAGGGTTCAGCCACGCCCTTCTGTCGATCTGCACGCGCATCCGGTGGACGAAGCGCTCACGCTGGAAGATGAACTGCTACCGCTGACACTTCAGGGACCGATCAGCAACGGATCGCCGTATCAGGCAGTGATCTACGTTCCCCACCCGCTGACCTTCGCCATGATGAAGCTGTTTGCGTTTCGGGACCGCGTTCACGATCGGGACAAAGAATTCGGGAGTTATCATGCCCTCGACCTGTACACGGTGCTGGCCATGATGAGCGAAGAGGAATGGAATCAAGCGGTAAATTTGCGACAGCAGCATTCCCTCGATCCGATGATCGAAGAGGCAGGGCGGATCGTCGATCAGCACTTCTTCTCACTCATCTCGCTAGGAGCAATTCGCATCCAGGAGAGCCCCTACTATCGCAAGGAATTGAAGCTGGCAGATTTTTGTTCGGCGATCAGAGATTTGTTCCCTCTGACTCTGACGAAGAGGGTAACTTAGTCCACCACTGCTGAGATGATCATCTCGACGCGGTAGTCGCCCGAGAGACCGGCTTGCACGCAGGCGCGGATGGGGGCGTGTCCTTGGGGGACCCAAGCATCCCAGGCCTGGTTCAGGGCAGGGGCATCGGTGATGTCGTGAAGGTAGACGAGCACTTGCAGGATCTGCTCGTGGTTGCTGCCGATCTGTTCGAGGGTGGCGTTGATCTGTCGCAGCACCTGCTCGGCTTGGCCGAAGGAGTCGGCGGTGGGATCTTCAGCCACTTCGACCCATTGGGCGATGCCGCGATGGATGACGACATCGGACCAGCGAGCGGAGTTGCCAATGCGTCGAATGGATGCCATGCGGTTGCTCCGGTGAATAAAGACGGCTCCGCATTGTGCGGCGAAAGGCACGGTCGTTCAAGTTGCCTCTTCTCTTGTCCTCGACGTAAGTTCGCTACACACTAAATCGGGGGGCGTTCAACAATTCGGGCAGCTGTTGGCCCGCAGGTGCCTTATCTCTCGTGTTTCCCACCCATGTGAGTTCAACAACGAGGGCTCTACTTGAACACTTAGGGTCAACGCAGCGAGTGTGGCACACAGACTTACGTCCGCGCGTTGACCTGGGTGCGCGAGCGGTCGATACTATCGCCCGGATCGCTGGTCGTCACTTCTCCCTGCCTTCAAGGTCCATCATGCCTACCAAGCCTACTCTCTCGCTGCTGAGTTTAACCATCGCTGGCGTCCTCAGTCTGGCGAGTCAACTTTTTGCCGCCGAACCCGCAACGGCCAGCAAGCGGCCGAACGTGCTGCTGATCGTCGCCGACGATCTGGGTTGGAGCGATGTCGGCTGGCACGGTGGCTTCAGCAAGACGCCCAACATGGACCAGTTGGTGAAGACCGGCGTCGAGCTAAATCAGCACTACGTGCAGCCCGTTTGTACGCCAACGCGCACAGCACTGATGAGTGGTCGCTATCCAGGGCGCTTTGGTCCGCATGCCCTATCACCGAGTAACTTGCGCGCGATGCCTCTAGGCACGGTCACTCTGGCTTCCGCCCTGAAGTCGCTCGGCTACACCACGGCGCAAACCGGCAAGTGGCACCTGGGAGCCAAGCCCGAGTGGGGCCCGAATGCTTTTGGCTTCGATCATGGCTACGGAACTTTGACCGGTGCCGCCGATCCGTGGACTCACAAGTATCGCAAGGGGCCTTATGAAGACACCTGGCATCGCGACGGCAAGCTCTTTCACGAAGAGGGTAACGCCACGGAACTGGTCGCGGCCGAAGCGCTCAAGCAGATCGAGCAAGCCAAGGGACCGTGGTTCGTGTACGTGCCGTTTCACGCCGTACACACGCCGGTCGATGCTCCGGCGGAATACAAAAAGCTGTATGACGGTGTGAAGTTTCACGACGATCCGGAAAAGCAAGATTCGCGGCTGCGGTTGGCGGCGATGGTCTCGCAGTTAGATGCAAAGATCGGTCAGTTCGTCGCCGCTTTGGAGAAGACGAAGCAGCGTGAGAACACGCTCATCATTTTCACCAGCGACAACGGCGGCATTGAGTCGCTGAAAAATGCGTACGTGGGCGAAGTTGGCCACTCGCCGCTCAACAGCGAAAACGATCCGCTGCGAGGTCAGAAAAATACGCTCTACGAAGGTGGCACGCGGGTCTGTGCCTTTGCCAACTGGCCCGGCACGCTGCAGCCTCGCAAGCATGTGGAAGCGATGCACGCGGTCGATTGGCTGCCGACGATTGCGGGGCTCGTCGGCTATGAATCGACGACGGACCTGAAGTGGGACGGCGTCAATCAATGGAATGCGCTTACAGGCAAGAAGGCGCAACCGATTGATCGTGTCATCTACATCGCTCACGGTTCGGGCGATGCCTCGCTGCGGCACGCCGAATGGAAACTCATTGCTCGCAAGAACGGCAAGCTGGAGCTGTTCAATATCGCAGCCGATCCCTACGAAAAAGAAGATCTGGCCGCGAAGGAAACCGAACGCGTCGTCGAGTTGAGTAAACGGATCGCTGCCGAGCGGGCGAAAGACGAAGCGAAGCTGCCGGCGGATCTGGTTGGTTTGCCAAAGTAAGCACTCACCCCTCCCTGCGATTGAAATCACATCATGCGACACACTCCACTTGCTGCTTTGCTCTCCTTCGCTGCCGCTGCGTTGTTCGTCTCGCTTGCACGGCCGGTGCAGGCAGCAGACGCCAAGCGGCCCAATATTCTGGTGATGCTGGTCGACGATATGGGCGTGATGGATACGTCAGTGCCGTTTCTGACTGACGAAAACGGCACGCCGAAAAAGTATCCGCTTAACGAGTATTATCGCACTCCGAGCATGGAGCGACTCGCGAAGCAGGGCGTGCGGTTCAATCAGTTTTATGCCATGAGTGTCTGCTCGCCGACGCGGTGCTCGATCATGACGGGGCAAAATGCCGCGCGGCATCGCACCACGCAGTGGATCAATCCGAATCAGAACAATCGCGGTGAGCAGGGACCACCGGAGTGGAATTGGACGGGCCTGAAGAAGGCCGACGCCACCTTGCCGCGCTTGCTGCAGGCAGCGGGCTACAAAACGATTCATGCGGGCAAGGGGCACTTTGGCCCGCGCGATTCCGAAGGAGAAGACCCGCGCAACCTGGGCTTTGATGTGAACATTGCTGGCTTCTCGGGCGGTGCACCTGGCAGCTATTACGGGCAGCAGGATTATGGCAACAAGGTGAACGCGAAAAATGGCAAACGATCCAACAATGCCGTGCCCAGTTTGGAAAAGTATCACGGCACCGACACGTTCCTTACCGAGGCGTTGACGATCGAGGCCAAGGCAGCCGTGACTGCTGCGGTGAAAGAAGAGCAGCCATTCTTTCTCTACTTCCCTCAGTACGCGGTACACGCGCCGTTCAATTCCGATCCGCGGTTTGCAGCCCACTATGCAGACTCAGGCAAGCCTGCCAATGCGCAGGCCTTCGCTACGCTCATTGAAGGGATGGACAAGTCACTCGGCGACATGCTCGACCATTTGAAGGAACTTCAAGTGGCCGAGAATACCCTGGTGATCTTCCTGGGCGACAACGGCTCGGATGCTCCGCTCGGACCTGAACACGAAGTAGCCTGCGCGGCACCTTTAAGAGGCAAGAAGGGCGCGCACTACGAAGGCGGCATGCGCGTACCGTTTATCGCGGCTTGGGGCCAAGCCAATGCACAGAATCCGCTGCAACGATCGCTGCCCATTGCAGCAGGCAAGATCCAATCTCAGCCTGCGGCGGTTTACGATCTGTTCCCCACGATTCTCGCGCTGGCAGGTGTGCAGAAACCCGCTGCGCACTCGGTCGATGGTTCGTCGCTGGCAACGCTGCTCAGCGGGCAAGCCGACCCGCAGCACGATGAATCGTTCTTGATGCACTTCCCGCATTCACCCCATCGCAGCGAATACTACACGGTGTATCGCCAAGGTGATTGGAAGGTGATCTATCACTATCCGCCGAGTAAAAAGTTCGGCAAGCTGAAGTACGAGTTGTTCAACCTCAAGCAGGATCCGTTCGAGTCGACCAATCTGGCCGAGCAAGAGCCCGCACAACTGCGCCGGCTGATGCAAGGGATGATCGAAAAACTGGCCGCGCAAAAAGCGGTTTTTCCCGTTGCCGAAGATGGCAGAACGGAATTGAGGCCGGAACTACCGGAAGGATAGAACCTAAGCGAAACTACGCTGCGGGTCGCAGTTGCCGCAGTTCGTCAAACAGCCCTTGCGCATTTTCGAGGCCACCCACGCTGGCGACGAAGGCAGTGATCATGCGCACTTGCTCTTCCGTCGCTTCGATTCCTTCTTCTGCGAGCAGTTCCTGGATTTCGTCGGGCTGCAGATCTTCCAAGCGGACGGGCAGTTCATCGGATGTTTCGTCGGACATGGCGGGGCTCTCCAGGCGGATCCAAATCTAGCTGCGACGTTCCCAGTCGTTTATTCGCAGCAGTCTATCTAGCGGCAGGCAACTCCTTAAGAATCGGCCGCTGCCAAGACGTGTCATGCATTGGCCGAGGCCCAGCGTTATAGGCGGCATGACGGACAGGGTTTGCCGTCACTCTGCGTAAGCTGGGCGAAGCTTGGCGAACAGGTCAGGAAAACGGAATATGCTGCTACCGCACCGCCGATGTTGGATGCAGGCTCTCCGTTTGGGTGAAGAACTTCTTTGTTTGGTTCGGTGGTCGCAGCTATGCCTCATGCGGAATTAACCCAGCACGTCCGTCTTCTGGTGGCCGAGGCCTTTGCCCGCGCGAACATGCCGCAGCCTACGGAATTCAGCGAGAGCATTCTGATCAAGGGTGGCAACTACTGCGGTCGCCGCTTTGTCGGCAACGGTGGCCACGCCATCTGGTTCGTCGAAGAGAACCAGGTAAAGGTCTATTCGGCTGATGGCCGGCTCGCTCACGTCATCTCGACGCTGATGCCACAAATGCCAATGCGTCGTGCTGCGTAGTCAATTTGGCAGCGGCTCGACCTTGTACTTGGCGAAGACGCGCTCGACTTGATCGCGCAACTGCGAATCGAGCCCCGTGAGTTTGCTGCGGTTGAGATTGAGCGTGGGAAGTCGCTCGCGGACTTCGTCACTGCGATTCTGACGATCGAGCACAATGGTTTCGCCAGCGAGGCCCTGCAGTCGAAACTCACTTTCGGTTTCTTCCACCGTGGCCAATTCGTGATAGAGCGCATAGGCCTCTTCGAGACGATTCTCCTGCACGTACCAGGCGGCGAGTCGCCCCTTGGCGAGTCGAGTCAAGCGTTGCCGCGTAGGATTCGTTCCTGGTGGAAAGTACTCCCAGACGGCCTTCCATGATGACTCGACTTTTCCCGGTTGCTCGATGTTGCTTTGGGCGAGCATGGCCTCTGCGTATTGCCCTTCAATGGTGTCGTACTTTTTGATGACCGTCGTCGGCACATTGCTGGCGACGAGCAACGGCTCTGGCATTAGCGACCAGGCAATCACGGACCCAATTAAGAACGCGGCGACAATCAAACCCAATACGCCCAGCCAGCCGAAGTGTTGTTTACGGCTGAGTGCCTGCTTGAGCATGGCGCGCGACAGTTGTTGAGTCGCTTCGTTCAGCCCCGGTGTGCTGCTGAACGTATCGAGCCCCCACGAGGGCATATCGGCGAGCCAATCGTCTTCGAGTCCGTCGATCTTTAAGCTGCGGAGTTCTTTGAGCAGATCGATGGGCCTCTGGTATCGCTCGTCCATCTTCTTGGCGAGCAACCGATGCACGATGCGGCAGAGCCCGGAAGGGACATCGGGCCGAATCGATTCCAGCCGCGGTGGTTCGTTCTTCAGATGCTGCACGGCGACCGCGAGCGCTGTATCACCATCAAAGGGCGGCCTGCCGGCGAGTACGTGGTAAGCAGTCACCCCGAGCGAGTAGAGATCGCTGCGGGGGTCGACCGGCTTCCCTTCAACTTGCTCGGGACTCATGTACAGAGGCGTGCCCATCGTCATGCCGATTTGCGTCAATTCCAGCTTGTCGTTGCCGGTGACAATGCGGGCCAGACCGAAGTCGGCCACTTTCACTTCGCCCGAGTTCGAGAGCATGATGTTCTCGGGCTTGATATCGCGGTGGATGATCCCTTCGTCAGAAGCTTTTTGGAGCGCCGCGGCAACTTGTCGCAGGACAAGTGCCACTTGCGGCGCATCGAAGGGGCGACCGCGATGGGTGAGGAGCTGCTTGAGGTTTCTGCCCGGCACGTACTCTTGCACGATGAAGTGGACGCCTTCAACGCAGCCCACTTCGTGAATCTGAACGATGTTGGCATGCACCAGCTTGGCAGCTGCTTGCGCCTCGTGATGAAAGCGGCGCACGTAGGTTTCGTTAGCGGCCAGATTTTGCCGCAGCACCTTGAACGCCACTTGGCGTTCGAGCGACATCTGCTGGGCGAGATAGACCTCGGCCATGCCACCGCGACCAAGGCGGCGAAGCAATTGATAGTCGCCCAGGCGACGCCCGACCAGATCGGGTTCGGCAGCTACTTCGCCCGGTGATTCGGTCATGTAATAGGTGTGCAACAGGAGGGGCGGTACAGGCAGCGGGAGTGCGCGGGCTACGCATTGGATCTGGGACAATGCGAAGCTGGCACCACTCAGTATGTGTTGCCAGCCGCTGCAGGGCAACTCACCCTTAAGTCACACTCGCGCGAGAATCGTTCATTGCTTTACAACGATTGCGGCAGCTTTTTATTGCACGCCTAGCGCACACTCACCGTTTCGCTGGCATCGCGTGGGGTAAACCGAAAGCCCTGGCTCTGACTGAAGAATTGCAGCGGGTTTTCGTAAACGATCTTCCGGATCAGGCTTTCCGGATGCTTGCGCCGCCGCATCTCCATGATGAAATCGGGAACGGCGGTCGGTTTGCTCGGTCCCCAGTCGCCAGCAGAGTTCACCATCAGTCGTTCGGCACCGTACATCTCGATAATGTCAGCCGCGCGAGCCGGTGTGCATTTGGTGACCGGATAGAGCGTCATGCCGGCCCAAAAGCCTTCGTCCAGCACGTGTCGCACCGTGTGTTCTTCCACATGATCGACCAGCACGCGATTGCGGTCGATGCGCTGATCGCCCGTGAGCATGTCGAGAATCATTTTGGTCCCCTGGAACTTGTCTTCCAGGTGCGGCGTGTGAATCAAGATCTGTTGCTCGTACTTGATCGCCAGTTCCATGTGTTCCAAAAACACGATGGCTTCGTTACGCGTGTTCTTGTTGAGCCCGATTTCGCCAATGCCCAGCACGTTCGGCTTGTTGATGAACTCCGGAATCATCGCGATGACTTCGCGCGACAAGCTGACGTTTTCAGCTTCCTTGGCGTTGATGCACAGCCAGCAGAAGTGCTGAATGCCGTACTGCGCGGCTCGCTTCGGTTCGACTTCGGTCAGCTGACGAAAGTAGTCGCGAAAGCCATCGACGGTGCCGCGGTCGAAGCCGGCCCAAAACGCGGGCTCGCTAATCGCCACGCAGCCCATGCGCGCGAGCGTTTCGTAGTCGTCGGTGATCCGCGAAACCATGTGAATATGCGGGTCGATGTAGTCAGGCATGGGTATGGCTCGTGAAGCGGGAATCGCCGCAACAGATTACGGACGATTTGAGGCAGGAACTTGGTGCGTTAATCTACTTGCCTATTCTCCTGCAACGTCAGTCCCTAGGCAAGCTGATCAGCCGCTTCGGTCAATGTGACCGAAGCGCCCAAAGATTGATTTTACTGCACCCCTCGCTCCTTGTACTTCGCCGAAGGTGACTACGCTCCGCGACCGTTCTCTGATGGGCGGCGCGTAGTTCTAACGATCTGGAATCCATTCGAGCCCATAACATTCAGAATTGCAGAATCGAAGAATCCAATTGTCGGTTCCCGAATCGGGATGAGTCAGAAAGACATACAAGTGAACATCTTCGCTTTTCTTGTCTGCTTCCGTGATGGTAAAGGTATCTGGCACGAACCCATCAATGCGGAATTCTGTCTCGACATTGAAGGCGTCGAATTTCCATTTGAGTCTTGGCAAGCGAGCATTGATGTCATTTCGCATTGTTTCAAGCGATACACCTTCTTGCTGCAATAGCGCACGTGCGTTGTTGGCGAAATTGTCGAACCTGTCGTCGTTCTTTGAAATCCGAATGTTAATCGAACGTCCCATGTATTCAGCGGCGCATTCCCAGCACCATTCGATTTGGGAGAATTCGCCAACACCGTCAACTATACGCGGGGATTCAAGTACCGGCGGACTATTCCGATCAACGAATTGAATGAACGCGTCAATCTCTACGGCCATGTCGTTGGGCGCATCGGATTCAATGTCGATAGTCTTGCCTGTCACTCGAATTCGGAAACTGTCATCAATACGTTCGACAAAGTCAATGCGAACGTCGTCAAAATCGAGATGTTCGCCGTAGTAAAAGTTGGTTGCATGATCTTCTTGTTCTTCGCTGTACGACAGAGGAATGTGTACGGAGCGGCCAACGAGGCAATCAAGTTGGAATGGTGAGTCAAGCCACGAGAGAATGACCGAAGGGGGATATGAATATTCGCTTCCGCCGGAAGTTCTTTCGCCCGCTTCAAGATTTATCACGACCTTGTCAATCCCCGGCTTCCAGCCTTGACGAAACCAGAGTTCGCCAGCGTCTTGCATCGCGAATACTGTCACGTCTGCGCCCGATCGAATAGTAAGGGTATTTGGGCATTCCATCGGCAATTCTCCATGACGGTTCTGCGAGCGGTCAGTGCGATCACTTCAACCGAGCATAAGCATTGGCATGAACACGAGCGGAAGAAGTCTGCACATTCTCAATTCGATTGCCCAACGGTGTTTTGTCTGACATTGCGTCGCACATCGCGCAACGGCTACGTCTTATGCGACACGCCATCCGCTCGTGTGATCGTGGAGGGTATTGTACCCCAAAGCACTGGGGCCAAGGACTCCGTTCGATGCTCCGGTCCGACACACCGCAGCAGATTTTGACACGCTCGCTGGATCACGAGAAGTCTCGCACGACTAGAGCAATGTAGTCCATTGCGGTCTTCAATCCGGGTGAGATGGAAATGCGTGGCAGGCGATCCAGTCGAACCTAGCGAGCTTTCACTTTCAGGTTCTGCAACCAGGCCTCGTCATAGGCGCGCGAGAAGGTGAGTTGCACTTGCTCGGCGCGATCGCCGGTAACTTTGCCGAGCAGGTCGATGGCTTCGTGAATTCGCTTCAGTCGGGGATCTTCGGCGACGTTATCATCCGAGCGTTCCAGCCGATCGAGCATGGCGGCCAGATCGAGGATGCGGCAGCGAATTTCGAGAAACTCCCGATTCAGCGTTTCAGTAGCGGTCAGCGACATACAGGTTCACTTGCAAAGCCACGTCGCCGAACGGCGATTGGCAGGAGGGAAATAAGCGGAGATGCGATCGACCGAGAGAAGCCAAGTGCGGCACAGTGCGATCGCTGCTGCTAGTTTCCCGTCACGGCACTCGAAAATCAAGCTGCTAACGGGCTTGTCACGGGCAATCAGGCGGCGATCACTGCTTTGCGGCCGGTGCATCCGGACTGCCGCTGCTGGGTGATGCTGGTGGCGGCGGCGGACGATCACCGCCGGGCCGCTCTCCGCCAGGACCGCGCGGTTCGAAGCCTCCGCGTCCCGGTCCACCGCGACCAGAACCCGAGCGATCTCGCTCACCCCGATCTGGTCCTCTTTCGGGGCCACCCTTGTCTGACCCTGGGCCACCGGAGCCAACCGAGCCTGGTCCACCAGGGCCGCCACTTCCCGGTCCGCCTGGTCCTCCCGGGCCACCCCCGGGACGAAAGCCGCCGCCGGGGCCACCGCGCCAGCCTTCACGGCCGGGCCATTGTTGCCAGTGAAATCGCCAGGTGAGTTCCCGTTTCATTTCTTCCGGAGTCTTGCGCTCCAGCCGTTCTTGCTGATCGGGTGGCAACTCCTTGAAGATCTTTCTCAAATCATCGTCGCTGACTTGCGGCAGCACCTTGCTGGCCATGGCGTTGAAGATCCATTGCCGTGCCAATTGCTGCTTCTCTTCCGGTGTTTTGAACGACTCAAACGAATCGCGCGTGACCTTGGAGAGCGCCGGCAACAGTCGCTCCAGATCTTCGCGAATCGGCATCGGAAAATCACTGCGCGGGCCACGCATGATGATGCCACGCATCAAGCTGCGACGCCGGGCGGCTTCGTCTTGACTCCTGAGCCGGTCGGCAAACTCTTTGGGCAACTTCTCGAGGTATTGATCTTCGTGCTGCTTCATGAACTCTTCGAGCCAGGTGAAGATGGCATCGATATCTCCCTCGGGCAATTGGCGCCCGCCGAGATCGCGCAGCCGCGAGTGCTCTTGTTGGCGCTTCAGCTCTTTAATCCGTTCGATCTGTTCGTCGCCCGAAAGCTCGAGCAAGTCGGCCCGCTGCTTCGTGGTGAGGGTCTTCAGCCATTCGTGATAACGATCGAGCGTGGTCAACAGCTGCTGGCTGTTGTTGGCGGTCACAATCTCGGCATTCAACTTGCGCAGGCGTTCTTGCTCCTCGGCCGACATCGCCTCGAAGCGTTCTTTTTTCTGCAGCAGCGAGTTCTTCTCTTCGGGCGAGAGATTCAACAGATCATCGCGCGTGCGCGGCTCTGCCTGCGCCGGGTTGCTGCCAAGAGTGGCGCAGCTGGCGACCAGCAAACAACCGAGCACGAATCGGCAAAGACTAGATGGCATCTTCACCCTCTCCGGCAAACAGACCTTCTTGACGCAACCGTTCGAGAAACTCCACGCTCTCGACATGGCGATACTGATCGACCCGTTCGATTACCGGCCAATCCTGCAAAAACTCACGCTCGGGCGCTTGCAACTGGTGGCGCACCAAAAAGAACCCTGCGACGGCTGACAAGGCGATGGCCAAACCACCTCCGGCCCACCAGGCGGCGCGGCGACGTTGCGCGGCAACCTGCAACTGATCCGCTTCTTGGTCTTGCTGTAGCGCGACCATCTCGACGGTCGAGCGCGTGAACGAAGCATCGGGCTCGGCCTTCTGCAGAATGTCGAGCAGGTCCCAAGCTTTTTGCAGCTGAGCCAGTTTTTGCCGGAAGGCAGCGTCATCGGCCAGTCGACGTTCGATGCGCGCCTGCTCGGACGATTCGAGCTCGCCGTCGAGGTAAGCGACGAGTTCGTCCTCGGAGAGAGTTTTCGCTCCGGCGGAATCGAGTTGGTTGCGTTCAACATTCATAGGTATCGAACCACTACGGGCCACTAAGCGTCATCCGCATCAGCAGCGGCCAGTTCACCCGGCCGCACGCCATGTTCGAAGTAGGGAGACAAAATCACGCGTAAATTCTCGCGGGCTCGCGACAGCAACGACTTCGTGGCTTGCACGGTCATTTCCATCGAAGCGGCAATATCCTGGTAACTCATGCCCTCGAATTTGCTGAGCAACAGCGCCATGCGCTGGCGCGGGTTCAGCGATTCGAGGGCGATCTGCACAATCTCGGCCGCTTCGGCCTTATCGAGCGCACGGGTGGGAAGTTGCCCGCTCGCGGCCAGGGCCATTTGATCGAGTTGCATCGGAGCCGAATCGCTGTTGTTCGAGCGCTCGGGAACGCCGACTTCTTTGCGTCGTGATTTGGAGCGCTGCGAATTGAGCGCTACGTTGTTGGCAATCGTAAACAGCCACGTGCTGAACTTGGCCCCCGGTTCGTAGCGTTCGCGGGCGCGAAACACGCGCAAGAACACTTCCTGAGCCAGATCTTCGGCCTGCTCGCGATTGTTCACCAGGTGTTCGAGCACGGTCAGCAAACGACCCTGGTAACGCAAGACAAGCTCTTCGAACGCGGCGGCACTTCCCGCGCGCACCTGCAGCATCAAGCGAACGTCGGGATCAGCTTGTTCGTAGGACACAGGCTGAGTTTGACTAAGAGACACGCCTTCTCCCTCTGTTACCTCAGGTTCCATCCTGCAGCCAAGTGACGGGGCCACTGGCTGCAATTGAATCTCCCAGGTTCAGTCTACCGCAGGTCGAGCCTCCTGCCACACCGCCAATGAATTCAATCCGCGAACGTAACTTCTAACCCCGCGGGCGGCATCAAGTTCCTGTTGCGCTTCGGCACCGACGAATCTGGCGGAAAATCGCGTTTCCTGTACAAATGCTATTGAATGTGTACAGTCGTATATTACAATTCTCCGATGCAAGAGCGTAACGATCCTGAGTATTGCTCAGGATTTTCCGGTTCAAAAGGATGCTGACCATGTCAATGACCGATCAACTCACCAAGCGGCAATTGGCTGTCTTCGAATTCATCCGCGAACAGGTAAGCACGCGGGGCTATGGTCCCACGGTGCGAGAAATTGGCCTGCATTTTGAAATCAGCTCGCCCAACGGCGTGATGTGCCACCTGCGTGCTCTCGAGAAAAAGGGCATGCTCCAACGCGTGCGCAAGCAAGATCGCGCGGTCGCTCGGGCCATCGAACTGGCTCCCGAATTCATCGAAGAGAATCGTGGCTTGCCACTCGTCGGTGCGGTCGCGGCCGGCCCTACCACACTCGCGTGGGAGCAGGCCGAACGGGTCGACTTTGCCGAGATGTTCACCCGCAAGAACGTCTTCGTCTTGAAGGTCCGCGGCGAGTCAATGATCGAAGCGCAAATTGCCGACGGTGACTATGTCGTGGTGAAAAAGCAAAAGACGGCTCAGCCTGGCCAGATGGTCGTCGCCCAAACCGACGACGGCGAAGCCACGCTCAAGTATTGGCATCCCGAAGGGAATCGCATTCGCCTGCAACCCGCCAACAGCAGCATGTCGCCCATCTACGTAACCGAAGCCACCATTCTCGGCGTCGTCATCGGCGTCGTCCGCGACATGAACTAGCGCCCGCGTGGCGAATTTCTGGCGATAGGCCTTCTGTTTGCCGAGATTTGCTGCATACGATTGCTACGGAGCTTATGTCGGTGTCGCTACCGGAACGGGTATTCCGATCTGGTTTGCGATCGGCGTATACAAGTCGGCTTGAGTTGCATCAGTTTCCAATGAGAGAATCAGCGAGTATTTTGCGACTTGATTCCAGCGCTGCAAAGTTGGCCGCTCCTTCCACCAGCCAGTCACTGGATAGACAGCCAACGTCCCAGAAGCTGCAAGTTGGGCAGCAGTTCCGGTCCAGACGTCAGAGTGGACTGAGCCCTTGCACCGCAAGTTTGAGCCGATTGTCCAAGCACGATCGTCTGTTCCGGAACTAACGACTCCTTCGTCTTCATCCCAAGCGGATCTGGTAATTCTCTTAAGGAACTCAGTTTCCGTTTCAGTCGGTCGCATAATTTCGAAGCGAAGTCCGTGCGATTGATAGCGGTGCTTGCGAGTCCAGCCTCGTCTTCCGGGACTTGGTTCAACAAAATACGACAGAGTCACTCGAAGGCGAATGGATTCGCCGCCCAACTGTTCCAGCACGTCTTTTGGCCAAGGCAAGCGATGCAATTGCATATCCTTGGTTTTGATTTTTTTTCGTCCCTTTACATCAGTCGTTTGGTCATACGGTTGGAGTGAATCCTGAATTATCAGCGTAGCGTTGTTACCGGCACTCCAGAGGGCGATGTTCAAATCAGGGACACCGTAGCCGTAGACGCGAAGCCGATTGTGACGCTTATTGTCCGGGAATTCTGCAAGCATCGGATCAGTCCAGCGCGCCGAGTGCACCAGCATCCCCCGCACCGATTCCGGTGTCAGAGCTGGATACTTCGACCAGATAATCGCCGCGTATCGAGCTGCCAGCGCGGTCGCTGCACTCGTGTCCCCTGTCGCGGTAAGCAATGCCCCAGTCGGGCTTGTTCGTGTCGTCAGCAGCATGAGGTCATCAACGTAATCTGCCTCGCCAGTAGTCGGATCGATTGCCTGATTGCCGCCTTCCATAACAATGTCCGGCTTGATTGGCCATGTTCGATCCTGCCAAACCACGGATGTGCGACTAGCAGGGCTGATTTGGCCCGCGTTGGCAACCGGCTTCCAGTCGCTATATGCTTCCGTTCGAATTGTTGCCTTCTCGGTATATGCCCCAACGGCAAGGGCATTCCATGCCTGAGCTGGGTCTTCGATGCCTTGCGTGTGATTATGATCAGGATACCGATGCCGACCCGCAGCAGATGTGTTGCCAGCGCTAACGATGAGCAGTCTCGAACGTCGGCTCTCCTCATCAGCGCCTGACGAGACCTGGTCGATTGCGGCCGACCATGATGATGGATAACCTTCGTCGCGACAGTCTGCCGTGACGGTCAAGGCAAAAGCGCGTTGAATCGTCTCAGGAGCTGCAATCTCAATCCGATAGACCGCTTGGGTAGTAACTTCGCCATACAAGTCCGGATCGTGTTTTCCGAGGCTGGGCAGAATTCTCACAGACTCAAGGCGGTGTTGGAGGGAAATTGGAATTGTGCTGTTGAATAGGTCAGACAGACAACCGTAGAGAGCTAGCCCGGCCATGCCCGTGCCATGTTGTTGGGGATGACCATCATTCCCAGGCCAAGCTGGGTCAACCGACAGCAAATGCTCTTCCGCAAGTGCCAAGGCAAGTAGCGGATGCCCTCGATTGATGCCTGTATCCAGATGGCAAATCGACGGCGCATTGGCTGGCGGCGGTTGAATGCGCGACAGCGAATCCTGAACAACATCCGCTTGATCGCGAGGTGGCAGTTCGACAAATTCGCTGGTAAGAATCTTTGCTAATCGTAGCTCGGCCAATAAGTCAAACAGATTCTCGATTGCGAGTAGCTGCGAGATCGTGGCTCGTGCAAGCACCACGCGGCGATCCGGAAACCGCAATGCACGCTGCGAAACCAAAACCCCCGCGGCCTGAGCGCGGGATCGAAACACATCCACCACGTCGCGAGGTCCGGGAAGTGTGTTCAGCCAGAATTCCCACCAAATGGACTGGTCGTGACGTGACGGAAACTCGCCGGTATCCGTCCAAAATGAATCGAGTACTGCCAACTGGATTTGACCAATGCTCGAGACTAGGTCATTGTTTTTTGGCTTTCCTGCGGGTGTATCCTTATCCTCATTCGCAAAGGCTTCAAACTTTCCGACAAACAGGCCAACTTTGCCTTCGGGAATAAACACGGTAGCGTGCATAACGCCAAGTGAATCAACTCGTGAGTTTCGCAGTTCGATTCCACTCCTGTCCCGCTCAAGACTCTTCAGCTGCAGCTTGAACGTCGGGTCGCTCTGAAAGTCGAGAACAATTCCCTTTGGCTTCTCAGCCGTAGGGTTTGCGGCCAATTGGATTTGCGCCTTTTGCTCGGCCGACTGTATCTGCGAAATGAGGGACTTGCTATGCGGCACTCGATCCCGAGGCGGCGTGCGAAATTCTGACGACGAAACTTGCTTTGGATATGTATATGACTCTACCGTTCCGGTTTCGTGCGGGAAGAGGTGAGATCGTTGATCCATGAACAATTCACTTTATTGCTGGCCATCGTCGGAGTCGGCTGCTCGCTCAATTCGTCGTCGATCGTGCAACATCGCAATGAGTTCACCAGACTTCACTTCGTTACGTTCTTGAAGGATGCAATGCTTGGCAGCATCGTCGCACGCCCTGGCGATTTCGGCATGACTCAACCCGTCCGCCGCCTCGCGGATTTTCGTCCAGGCAGGGCGGGAACCAAGAAAAATGCGTAGACGATTGCGAATCAAAGTCGCAATTTGCTCTGGGTCAGGTCGAGAGTAACGTATAACGTCATCGAAGCGGCGAAAAAGTGCGTCGTCGAGCATCGCCTCGTAGTTTGTGGCGGCAATCACGATGCTGTCCGAATCATCTTGTTCCAAAAATTGCAGGAACGAATTTAAGATCCGACGGATCTCGCCGACGTCGTTCTTCGCGCCTCGATCCGCTCCAATCGCGTCAAACTCGTCATAAAAGTAGACACCTTGCGTCTCTACCATCGCATCGAAGATCATTCGCAACTTGGCTGCCGTTTCGCCCATGAACTTCGTGATCAGACCGTGCAGTTGGACTGAAAACAACGGTAGCTTGAGTTCGCCTGCCAGCGCCGAGGCCGTCATCGTTTTTCCGCATCCAGATGGTCCAACAAGCAGTAGCTTTCGTCGGGCCGAGTATCCATGTTCGCGGAGACGCGATTGACTGCGGTACTCATGCAGCACGCGCTTCAAGGCTAATTCTGTCTCATGACTCAGTACCATTTCCGATAATCGGGTCTGCGGGTAGGAGGCGACAAGCAGGGCCCCTAATTCGCCAACGGGGCGAGCAATTGGAACGGCACCGCCAACTTTCCCGGCGGCCTGCTTTCGCTTGATGTCGTCAACGAGGGTGCGCAGTTGTTGGGCAAGTTGCCCTTTACCGCCACGCGCGGCATCGGCGGCGATTTGCAGGGCTACGGAAGCAAAATGCTCGCCATTCCCCTCGCCGTAGCTCCTAAGCAGTGCTTTAACTTGTTCCGCCGTCGCCATTTCTTACTTCAATTTGTCTTACCGTCTTCGATGTTGGAGCAACTGCCCATCATCTTACTGAAACTCATGGTTTAAGTCAGTCGAAACTTGCAGGTCTCCCAAGCCGTCCGTGCCTGCTCCTTTAAACCGAGTTGGACACTGGCGAAAGGCCATGTGGATTATTATTACGATTTGTTGACTTAGTGTCAAGGATATTTTAAAGTTTATGGAGCCACGGAGGAGCCGAGCAAAGGGCAGGTCGTCGGTAGGTGATGACCACGTGGAGCAGTCTGCCTGGGTGTCAGGCGTTGGCGCTGGATAACCCACGGGCTTGCGCGGGCGAAGTGCGAAGTTGGCGGATTCGCGGCGGTTCTGCGGCCGCAAGCGGCTCGGTTAACCAATAGGAGGATAGTCCGGCACGGAGGCTGAGTACCCACCCGGTTAGGGCCTGTTCAGGGCCGTGGGGTGAACAGGGGCGAAAGGGGTGGTCAAACGGTTATCGGGAAACGGGTGATTTGAGAGTTAGATTGATCGCAACTGGAATAATAATAACGGCTTATGGCGATCGCGGTGAATTGATTTTTATCGCAAAAAGTTATCAAAACTGGTTATCAAAGGAAGCTGAACGAGGACTGTTCAGGCACGGTCGGGCAACGGCGAAAAGGGAGCTCGGCAGATCACGAAGTCTGCTGTCACGGATAGGAAGCAGGGAAAGCCGGGAGGCCTGGCGCCACGAACACCCACCCGGTTAGGGCCTGTTCAGGGTTGTGAGGTGTACAGGGGCGAACGGGGTGATCGAATGGTTATCGGGAAACTGGTGATTTGAGAGTTAGAGTGATCGCAACTGGCTTATTAATAACGGCTTATGGCGATCATTGTGATTTCATTTTTATCGCAAAAAGTTATCAAAACTGGTTATCAGAGAGGCTGAATGGGGACTGTTCAGGCATGGTTGGGCAACGGCGAAAAGGGAGTTCGGCGGATCTCGAGGTCTGCTGTCGTGGGAGAAAGGAACGCAGGCCAGGAGGCCTGCCGCCATGAAGAACCACCCGGTTAGGGCCTGTTCAGCCTGCGAAGTGAACAGGGGCAAAAGGGGTGATCAAGCGGTTATCAGTAAACGGGTGATTTGAGGGATAATTCTGGCGTAAATGATTTATAGAAAACAGGTTGCGTCTATTCGATTCGCGATGTTTTTCGCGCAAAAAGTTATCAAAACTGGTTATCAGAGGGGTGAAATGTTCAGAAGCGGCGGGGTGGCCGGGTTTGTCGTCCGCGCTGCTAAGCTGTTCAGCGGCACGCAACACTACTCGCGACTCTTTTCTGCGGCGATCTCTTCTGGAGCAAGCAATGAAGCTCACCTTCGATTCCCGAGTTTTGCTGGGCGGCTGCTGCCTGGTCATGGCGTTACTAGCCTTGAAGGGACTTCAGTCCCCATTGGCCACGGCTCAGGCCCCCGCAGCCACTGCGGACAAAGCTGCAGATAACCTCGACCGCACAACCCTGCCCATTCCCGAGCCCAAGATTCCACACAGCACGGTCCTTGATGCCCGTAATGCGAAGGCTCCTCCGCGTTTTGTGGTCAAAGCACCCGCTAAAGCACCGAATGTGCTCATCGTGCTGATCGACGATATGGGCTTCGGTCAGGCCAGCGCGTTTGGCGGACCCGTCCACATGCCCAACCTGGAACGGCTGGCCAAAGGTGGCCTGCGATACAACAAGTTTCACACGACGGCCCTGTGCTCGCCAACTCGCGCGGCACTGCTAAGTGGTCGCAATCATCACATGGGCAACATGGGCTCGATCACTGAGACAGCCACTGCCTTTCCAGGCCAGACCGGCCAACGCCCCAATGCCATCGCTCCTCTGGCGGAAATGTTACGGCTGAACGGCTACAGCACCGCGGCGTTTGGCAAGTCGCACGAAACGGCCGCTTGGGAAGTCAGCCCTTCGGGGCCCACCGACCGCTGGCCAACCCGCTCGGGCTTCGACAAGTTCTACGGCTTCATTGGTGGTGAAACCAACCAATGGGCACCGGCCATTTACGAAGACATGAGCCGCGTCGAGATCCCTCGCGATCCGAACTATCACTTCATGAACGACATGACGAACCAGGCGATCAAATGGACGAGTGCGCAAAAGTCGCTCACACCGGACAAGCCCTTCTTTACCTACTTTGCCCCCGGAGCCACTCACGCGCCCCATCACGCGCCGAAGGAATGGATCGCCAAGTACCAGGGAAAGTTTGACCAGGGCTGGGACAAACTGCGCGAGGAAACGCTGGCCCGTCAGATCAAACTGGGTGTCGTTCCCGCAGGAACGAAGCTCGCGCCTAAACCGGCAGCCATCAAAGACTGGGACACACTATCTGCTGAGGAGAAAAAACTGTTCGCCCGCCAGATGGAAGTGTTTGCCGGCTACGGCGAGTACGCGGATTACGAAATCGGCCGGCTGATTCAGGCGATTGAAGACCTCGGCCAACTCGACAACACGCTTATCTTTTATCAAGCGGGCGATAACGGCGCGAGTGCCGAAGGCACGATGAACGGGCTGTTCAACGAAATGACCTACTTCAATGGCGTCCCTGAAACGGTTCCCGAGATCCTGAAGCACTACGACGATCTCGGTGGCCCCAAATCGTATCCTCACTACGCGGCCGGTTGGGCGGTCGCTGGCGATGCACCGTTTACCTGGACCAAGCAAGTCGCCGGCAGTTACGGCGGCACGCGCAATCCACTGGTTGTGCACTGGCCCAAGGGAATCGAGGCTAAGGGCGAACTTCGCTCGCAATGGCATCACGTGATTGATATCGCGCCGACGATCCTCGAGGCAGCAGGTTTGCCGGAGCCGACCTCCGTAAACGGTACCGTGCAGTCGCCCATTGAAGGCGTGAGCATGGTCTACACGTTTGCCGACGCTAAAGCCAAGGACCGTCACAAGACGCAGTACTTCGAAATCTTCGGCAATCGCGGCATCTACCACGACGGCTGGCTGGCCCATACCGTTCACCGCGCTGCCTGGGAGTATCAGCCTCGACGCCCGCTGCTGGAAGACAAATGGGAGCTGTACCACGTCGATGAAGATTTCAGTTCCGCCAACGATCTGGCAGCCAAGCATCCCGATAAGCTCAAAGAGTTGCAGGAGTTGTTCCTGCAGGAAGCGATCAAATATCAAGTGTTGCCGCTGGATGATCGCGTGGTCGAGCGATTAAACGCAGCTCTTGTGGGACGACCCGATCTGATGGCTGGTCGCACCTCGCTAACGGTGTTTGAGGGGATGATCGGCATGACCGAGAACGTCTTCATCAATACCAAGAATCGGTCACACAGCATCACGGCAAACGTGACAATCCCCAAGGGAGGTGCGCAGGGCGTGTTGATTTCGCAGGCCGGCCGTTTTGGCGGCTGGAGCCTGTATGTGAAGGACGGCAAGCCCACCTACACCTATAACTTTCTGGGCCTCAGCTCTTCAAAAGTTGCGTCCACCAAGCCCTTGCCCGAAGGCAAGGCAACGATCCGCTACGAGTTCAAGTACGACGGCGGTGGTCTCGGCAAAGGTGGCATTGGTACGATCTTTGTGAACGACGAAAAAGTCGCGGAAGGTCGCATCGAGCGTACGCAGCCAAACATGTTTTCGGCCGACGAAGGGGCCGACGTAGGCCTGGATGGCGAAACACCGGTCACTGACGACTACGAAGAGGGAAACAACCGTTTTAACGGCAAGATTGCCAAAGTGACGATTGAGCTGAAGTGATTTAGGGCGCAGCGAGCGGAGGTTTCCGTTCGGTGATCTACTCGACGAGAGCAAATATTACCGCCCGGGCAGTTCGTGGGCGATGTCGCTGGCGCTTGTAAACATTCGGACGAGGCCGGGGCGCAGGCCGCGGAAGGCGGCCGCATAGCGGGCCGGGTTGTTCCGCGGAATCGCCAGCGAGCGGATGAAAATCTGCTGCACCTGATTCGGAAAGTGCCGGGCAGCAGCGCCATAAATCTCGGGGTCCGCTTCGACGTTATCGCCCACCAGCACGAACCGCCGCTTGGGAAACAACTTGAGCAGCGAATGAATGGCCATCGCTTTGCCGGACTTGCGAAGCAGCAGTTTGCGGAGCAAATGGTCGCGCAGGCGGAAGGCTCGCAGGTGGAACGATCCGGTCGGAAAGCCCGAGGCACCAAACAGCGCCTGCAAGTGTTGATAGAGTTGCCAGGGGCAAGACGAAACGTAATGAAATGCCGCGCCCTGCGATTCCCAGGCTTGAAACAACTGGGCCATGCCGACGATGGGCTCGAACTCTTTCAAAAACGTATTGGTGAGCAACGTCCGCCGACAGATCACGTTCGAATGTTTGATCGTGTCGTCAATATCGGAGATGATCGAAACCCCTTCGGGCTCGAGCAAATGAGCGTGCCCGGTCAGGCCGAGTGTATCGCCTTGGGCATCGCACACGTCCAGCGAGACTTGCCGCTGCGTGGGGGACAGCGAAACCGTGAACGGAGCCAATTCATGTTCTGCGATTCGGAGGGTGCCGAGAAAATGGCCATTCGGTCGCGTTCGCTTGGGCAGGGCATAGATATGCTCCCCGACCTTCACTGCGATCCGCTTGCCGGCTTCGTCTTTGGCTAGGAATCGTTGGATTCGAAAGCGAAATAGGTCCGATTGAAAGGCATCTTTCGGGGCCTTCATCACCCGCTGCAGCATGGTGAGTAGGAACCGCTTGCCGAGGCCGACCGGGCCTTGTGAGAAGACATCGCCGTGTACTTGGACATGCCAACCCCGACCGTCGGCGCTGCGATAGCCGATCGTAGGAAACAGAACGACTTGCTCGTCGGCCTGTAGGTTCGTCAGCGAATCGGTTCGCCGGGTTAACACGCTGGAAAGCACCACTGCATATCCGTCCTCGAGACACCTTCCCTAGATTGCCTTGACTAGAACTTGGGGGTGACACAATGTCAAGATTAGTAGTCTGACATCATTTCACTTCGCATCGCTGGAACAATCCGAGCTTTGCCAAATCTTCATCGGGAGAGGTTGTCTGCGGATTGGAATCTCGCAGCGGATTGGGTCTACGCCGCGCGGCGAATCCCCAGCAGCGGTTGCAACGGGGCGGGGAGCCGTAGCGAGTGAATCGCTGGGTCTTGCTGCAGGGCTGCGGCCAGTTGATCGAGTTGCTCGACGGCCGATAGCGCCAGATCGAGAAAGATGTGCCGGCGACCGCCGAATTCGCACAAGCCGCCCCCAGCACCACCGAGCCATTCCTGACGCACGGAGTAGCCCAATTCTTCGGCGACCCGAATCATTCGTTCTCGCATTTCGACGGTATGCATACGCTGCCTCCTTGCAGCCAAATTGCTGGCAATCTGCTTCGTGGCCGATTGTACCGGGGACTCTTCATGCCGACCAGTTCGATTCGACGATAACAGATTCGTGACTATGTATCTCCCAGCACTGTAGTTAGGTCGTTACTGGGCTAAATGGGTGTGTTGGGGCGGACGAGGCGAGTTGGGTTGGTCAGTCGAAACGAGCAAGCGATGGCAAACAGGGAGAATGGCGGCAACATGGCTGGATCGCTAGCGGACCGTGCGGCACAGGACCGAATTGTCGAACTCGAGCGGCAACTAGCCAACCTCGAAGAGCAACTGCTGCAAGCACAAAAGCTGACATCGCTTGGCGAACTCATGGGCACCACGACCCACGAGTTCAACAACATTTTGATGACGGTGCTTAACTACGCGAAGATGGGCATGCGTCACAAGGATGAGCCCACGCGCGACAAGGCTCTCGAAAAAATCTTCAACGCTGCGCAGCGTGCCGCGAAGATCACGGGCAGCGTGCTCGGTGTTGCCCGCAATCGCTCGACTTCCTTCGCGCCGACCGACTTGGCCAAACTGATCGACGAGACGCTCATCCTGCTCGATCGCGACCTGAACAAATACCGGATCGCTGTCGAGCTGCAACTTGGCAACGCCCCCCCAGCGTGGGCCGTCGGCAATCAGATTCAACAGATCCTGCTCAATCTCATTATCAATGCTCGTCAGGCAATGTCGGGCGGCGGGCAATTGATCCTGCGCGTGGAACACGACCTAACGCACAACACCGTCGACCTGACCGTGCGCGATACCGGCGCCGGCATCCCAACCGACAAGCTCCGGCAGATCTTCGATCCCTTCTTTACCACCAAGTCTGGCCCTGACGAATCGGGCCAAGGTGGCACGGGACTCGGCCTCTCGGCTTGCAAGCGCATCGTCGAAGCGCACCGCGGCCGCATCCGCGTCGAGAGCACCGTCGGCAAAGGAACGGCCATTACCATCAAGCTGCCCGTCGCGCCCGCCGTTGCTCCCGCGGCCACTGAGCCTGCTCCGGCCATCGCGCCCGTGACGTCACCACTTAGTTCGGCACCCGTCGCTCGCTAGTTGCATCTCGCTGCAGCGGGCGAGTCTCGCACTGATAGCATCTCACGTTGTCAAGGCCGCCTTTTCTCGTTGCTGGCCGTCGCTACATTGAAGCCCGCAGTTGACGCATTGGCTGTCCCGAACGGGACACCAACTGCCAACTCGCGGGGGCAAGGTGGCCCTCTTTGTACCTCGCAGGGATGCTTGGTAATTCCGCACGGGACGTTCCACTTGGAAAATGGTCCCGCCGTCTGATGTCGGCATGCGGAATGGTGACCAGTCGATATCTGCCTGCCAGTATCACCAACCTACCCTAGCGGCCCTACGCGGGTCGTGCACTCACTTCACTCGACGTTGCACCGCGCTGCGGTCGCATCGAGATGAACCACGGCATTGTTGCAGCAGGCGATGCCGCGCAGGAACTCAACCCAACTCGCGTCATCGCGTGCTGGCGACGGCCTGCCCACATTCCACCTACAGAAGGAGCGACGTCATGTAACCCCGATCAAGGTTGGTTTTTTGATTTGTTCTTTAGATGGAGTCGATTGAATGAAACGGATTGCTTTTTTGTTGTGCGCGTTGTTGCTGTTGGTTGCCAATACCGCTGAGGCCCGTCGGTCTCGCTCGAACGGCAATATGAACTACGCACAGCCTACTTACGTCGCCCCTGTAACCACGTCTGTTGCGAAACCAGTGCCGGCCGCAACTGTGGCCAAGCCTGCTCCTGCCGCTTCCACCACTCAGGCCGTGCGCGCCACCCCTGTCTCGGCTAGCACGACCACCACGCGAGCTGCCTCTACTTCGCTCAGCACGTCGACGGCTCAGGGTGTCGCCAATATCATGGCCTCCTGCGGTCGCGTCGGACATTGGGGCGGAAACCCAGGCTACGAAGGCTGCGGAATGGCAGGATCGCCACAGGCCGCCTACAACTCCTGCTGCTACGCTAATAGCGGCATGGCCACGGTGGACGTAGGCTACGCCCAAGGTGCGAACGGCATGTGGTACTGCTGCCGCCGCTACCGCTAACCTGCCCGATCGTTGATCGCGGCTGATGTGGCTGTACCCGGTTTCGACCAGGAACTTTTCACCACATCGCCAGAATCACCATTGCTCTGAGGGGCCTCGCAGGGAACGCGAGGCCGCCGAGCTTTGTATTCTCGGTGTTGCTTCTTCCAAAAGAGCAGCACAACTTACTTGAGCAACTGGCCCGCCGCGCGGATGGTCGCAGCATAAGTTGGTTCGCCCTTAAATAACACGTTGGGCAGCAGATCTCCGAAGGCGTTTCCTTCCAGGACATACGCACGGCGAAAACCCGGCGCGACCAGCAGATCCCAACCCACAGTGAGCATCTGGGGAAATGCTTGAGCGGCCCGTTCGCAGGTTTCCGGCACAATCTTCCAGTGACGGCCCATCGCCCGCTTCAGGCTCGACCAATCGCCGCGGCGATTCCCCAGATGCAGATTGGTAATGGGCGAACGACTGGTGCGAACAACGGTGTGGCCAGCCTTGCCGCCGATGGTAACGACTCGCAAGTCAAAGCTGCGACCGGCCTGCTGGGCTTTGGGAAGCCACTCTTCGACATGAGCCCCTTCGCGGCAGAGGAAGTCGCAAATGACTCGCAGATCTTGGTCGCGAGTGTAGCGAGACAATTTCAGGTTGTTGTAGAAGCGGGCCTCACCTCGGCGACGCGCGAGTTCCAACGATGTGATTGCCAAAGGCCTGGCATTCACTGTGGACAGGGCAACAACTCCGGACGACGCCGACCCACTCGCGAGTTTAACAAAGACTCGCTTCATTCCCTGAGCCTGCATTGCCTCGCGCAGTTCATCGTAACTGCGAACGGGAGGCAAAACTCGAGGCACAGAAACACCAGCGGACTGCAGCAGTCGATGGCAAGCCCGTTTGTCGAAGAGCGTTTGAATGGCCGTCGGGTGACTTTGGACCCGAACCCCGGGCTGATGATTCAAAGCCGCAGCAATTTCCTTTAGCAACGAAGAAAAGCCATCGAACCAAAGTCGTGGGTAGCGAACGCGGCCGGGGTCATCGCGGATGCGCAAGACCTTGACGGTAGGATCGGATGTTGAACCTACTTGGCTTTGACCACGTTGGATAAGCAGTTTCTCGACGAGCGAATGTTCACCCGGCGACTCAATCCGCACGATACTGCGATGCTGCGATGCTTGGGCTAGAACGACTGGCAGCAGCGAGCGGTTTTGCAGCAGTTCTCGGTAGGCAAGCACTTCGGCCGGCAGTTGGCCTAACGCGTGGAGCGCTTGTTGAAAGAGCCCCACGCGCCGATTCTCGGGATTGCCGATGATGAGCCAGCGAGGCGGCTGTTTATTCACTGATGGAGATGAACCGGCCTGACCATTCATCATCTTCGTCGACCGTTTTGGCATCGGCCAGGTCCACCGGAAAAGGCAGTTGTTTGAGTAGCTTCTGAACCGGCTTGCTGATGTAGTGATGATGCAGATCGAGTCGTTTTAGCTTTTTGTTGTCCTTCAGCTGCAGCAAGGCATTGGCTCCTTCGTCGCTGAGATTTCCCAGCGATAGATCGAGCGTCTCCAGTTGATCCATAATCGGCGACTTCACAATCACCGCCGCGATGTCATCGGCAATTTGTGAGTTGCGAAAGCCAAGATAGGTCAATTTCGGAAATAGCTTGCCTTTGAGGATCGGCTGCAGGTCGTTGACGCGGCAATCGCCGCCGTAATCTGGAGTGCCAAGCCAGAGTTCGAGATACTCCAGTTCCGGGAACTTGCCGCGGCAGATCTGCGCAACCACTTCTGGCGAGAGCCCACCCGATTCAATCGCCAGAGCCCGCAACTTGGCATGCTGCGGTTTGCTGATGGCCAGGTCGGTGGCGCCGCGAATGCGCAGCACTTCCAACTCGGGAAAGGCGGCGAGCACTGGCGAAACATCCGACTGGTGAATCCAGGAAATCTCCTGCTCTTCTTGCAAAATGTCGCCCAGGAACAAAGCCCGCAGTTGTGGCAAACGGTCTGCGTTCTTGGTGAGAATCGTATAGGCGTTGGCACCCGATTCGCCGTACATTTCCTCCAGGCCGGTTACCAGGCCGATGGTTCCTAGCGCGGCTTCACTATCCAGAAAGGCTTGGAACCGCTTCGTAAAATCTTCAAGTGTCTCCTCATCTTCTTCGCAGTGACACCGAATGCGAAACACGCCTTTGCCCTTGGGCGGCTTGCCTTCCTTATAGTCGGTCACTCGCTCGCCAATGAAGTTGGTGAGGTGTTGAAAATTGCTATCGCGCGTGGTGCTGAATAGCAGCGATGAAATTGGCGCGGGTGCAGAGGCAACTTCTTCTTTGGTCGCAGCAGCAGCCTTGACTGGTTTCGCTGCCGCCATGCCGCCACCGGACTTCTCGACATATCCCTTGCCGGTCTTTTCGGCAACGAGCTTGTCGTAAGCCTTCATCGCGGCATCCGGCGAACCGTAGTTCTTTTTCGTTTCCTGCCCGGCGGACCCAATTCGGCCGTAGCGGGTGACGAGGTCGCCTCCCTGTTGTTCGATTTTCCAAAACTTGAACGACTTGCCGTCGGCGTATTCAAATTCTCGAAAGCTCATGCGGGCACACTCCAGTGCTCAAGTTTCTTTGATAGGTCGATACAACTTGGGATCATCAAAACCTGCCATCCAAGCCGCAGCCTGGTGACAGGAAGCCATGGCGGGTGGAACACGTAATAAATAGTGACGAGCCGTGGAAGGACAGGAGCACGACAAGACCACAATGTCTTCGTCCCCCTTCATGGGCACCCGCAGCAATTCTCGCGCGCCGCCAGGATCTCGATCGGCATCAAGCTTTTTCGCCCCGGCATCACGAATGAACCGGTCGAAGCCCATCCGCTCAATCATCACGCGCCGCCGCTCGGCATTCCGCTCTTTAAGAACGATCTTCGACGTGAGCTGCTCCGGATGAAAGGCCGTGATCTCGTCGATCAACACGCCCCGCCAGCGAATGCCCACGCCCTTCATACGGGCGGGCAGTTCCGTCAACCCGCTGCCTGCAACTTCAATCCAGGACGAGACATTCAGCCGCGCCGGAAGCTCGCTCACCTCGGGGCAGTTGCCGATATCCAGCGTCCCCAGATCGGTCAGGTAGTCGGGCAAGGCGGTGATGGACGTGCAACCGTTGATATTGAGATTGCCGCGGGCGATCGTCGCTCGGCGAGGAAAGCCGGTCAACTGCCGGCAACCCGAGATATTCAAGAACCAAACATCGAGTCCTTCCGGCAGTTCCTTGAGCGATGTGCAGCCCGCGACGTTGAGCGTGCCAACCTTCAAACCGGCCGGTAAAGACTTGAGTTTGCGGCAGCCTTCCAGATTCAATGCGCACTCCACGCTCAAGTCTGCGGGGACAGATTCAAGATCGGAGCGCGACGCATCGAGCTCGTAACAGCTCAGCTTGGCTGGCAACTTGCGCAGCTTCTTGCCGCTGCCAGCCAGATTCAATTTTCCGTCAATCGCCCAGCCAGACTTGCCCTCACCGGACAAGATCAGCTTGGCTGCTTCAGCCGGTGACTTGCTACTCGTTGTCGCCACGCCTTAGTCCCTCACGTCGTTGGTCACGCCACCCTTTTAGTCACGGACGATGACGATTCGTTCCGGTGTATATTCCCGCTGCCGCCAGACGCGATACAATCCTCGCGGGATCTCGATCGGTGCATGCTCCTGATGAACAACCGTTACGAAGTCGGTCTGGACTTCGAGAAAGAGTTCAGTCGCCGCTTGCCACAAAGTAGCATCCTTCTCACGAATCTGATGGCTGTGGCCCGTGAGTTCACCATGGGCCAACGTGCGATGCTTCAATCGCTTTTTGGTTGCCGGAATCTTGCCCACTTTTTGGATGAGAACATCACCGTGTCGAAAGAGCATTGCCTAAACTCCTGCAGACCAGACCTCTGGTGATAGGGCATTGGAGCCGGGATTATATCGTTCCCATTTTGGGAATTACAACGTGGTTCACGAATTCTTTTTGCGAGCTTGCACGATGGTTATCGAATGGCACAATGGCGAGCACCGAGCACAGCGATGATCAATGCCCGCGAACTTATCGGATCTCATGATGTTGTTCTTATTACCCTGGATACCTTGCGTTATGACGTAGCCGAACAAGCGGCACTGGCCGGCAAGACTCCCTTTCTCAAACAGCTGATTCCTGGTGGAACCTGGGAAAAGCGCCATTCGCCGGGAAGTTTCACCTACGCAGCTCATCAAGCATTTTTCGCTGGTTTTTTGCCCACCCCCGCGAAGCCCGGCAGGCATCCGCGATTGTTCGCGGCTCGTTTTCCCGGCAGCGAAACGACGAGTGACGAGACCTTTGTGTTTGAGGCACCGAATGTAGTTGCCGGTTTGACAGGCCATGGCTATCACACGATTTGTATTGGCGGGGTCGGCTTCTTCAATCGGTTGAGTCCACTCGGCAGCGTGCTGCCGAGTTTGTTTCATGAGAGTCATTGGAGCGAAGAGCTAGGAGTCACCAGCCCCGTTTCGACAGAGCGGCAAGTGGCTCTCGCCTGCCAACGCTTGCGAGCCATCAGCCCCGCGCAGCGCATCTTTTTGTTCATCAATATTTCGGCCCTCCATCAGCCCAATTGCATTTTTGCTCCACCGGCCCAAGTTGACTCGCCCGCTACCCAAGCAGCAGCGCTCGCTTATGTCGATCAACATTTACCACCGCTGTTCGAAGCACTGGCGCAGCGTGCTCCCGCTTTGTGTATTCTGACAAGCGATCATGGAACCGCTTATGGCGAGTCCGGCTACTCGGGCCATCGCCTGGCGCACGAATCTGTGTGGACCGTCCCCTACGCTGAATTTGTTTGGCCCTCCGCAATCCGCCCTGAAGACAATCGCTCATGAGCATTGCCTCGGTCCCCAATTTGACTGAAGTCTTAACCGGCTCGCCCTATGTCGGCTATTCGTACGCCTATCCCCATAAGACCGCTTATCGCCAGTTCGCCGAACCAATCCCGCTCAGTCGCGTCTGGCAAGGCGAGCCGCTCGATTCGCTGTTTCTGTATGTTCACATTCCCTTCTGCGAGTACCGCTGCGGTTTCTGCAATTTGTTCACCCTGTCACAGCCTGAAGATTCGCTGACCACGCGCTACTTGCACGCGCTCGAACGCGAGGCCGCGGCGCACCACAGTTCACTCGTATCTCCTCGATTCACCCGCCTGGCCATCGGCGGTGGCACTCCCACTTTTCTGACCATCGACGAACTTGACCGCTTATTCACCCTGATCGAACGCTTAGCGGGAACCGCTCGGCTCGCTGTCCCGCTCAGCTGCGAAGGTTCCCCAGCCACGCTTACCGCCGAAAAACTGTCGCTCTTGCGTGAACGGGGAACCACCCGCTTCAGTTTGGGAATTCAAAGCTTTGAAGAGCGGGACCTGCAAACCCTCGGGCGTCCTCAGGCGCGCGAAGAAGTCGAACAGGCCCTCACGCTGCTCGCAGCATACCGCTTTCCGATCACCAATCTCGATTTGATCTACGGCTCCAGCTCGCAGACGGCTGCCTCCTGGTCAGCCACGCTCGACCGAGCGATTGCCTTCGCCCCGGAAGAGATCTATCTGTATCCGCTCTATATACGGCCCCTTACCGGCCTTTCCCGCCTGGGCCAATGGGACGACTGGCGACTCCAACTCTATCGCGCTGGACGGGATCAACTTCTCGAAGCTGGCTACACCCAAGTCTCCATGCGCATGTTCTCACGCGATACCTCCGCGGCTGCGACCGGCCCCACCTATTGCTGCCAGAACGACGGCATGGTCGGTCTAGGCTGCGGCGCTCGGTCCTACACTCGCGGACTGCACTACTCGCGAGAATACGCCGTCAAGTCTGCCAACGTGGCGGGCATCCTGGCCAACTACATCGGCAAGTCGAGCACCGACTTTTCGCAGGTCGAGTACGGTATTGAGCTCAGCTCGCACGAGCAGCGCCGCCGCGTGCTCATCATGTCGCTGTTGCAAGCCGAAGGGTTGAATTGCTCGAGTTACACCGAGCGATTTGGCTCCGACGTGCTCGAAGACTTTCCTCAACTCGACGAACTGATCGCCCACGGCCTGGCAGTGTCCGCCGGCCAGCGTTTGCAACTCACGGCGGCCGGACTAGAACGCTCCGACGCCATCGGCCCATGGCTCTACTCGCCATCGATCGTGCAACGCATGGAGGACTACGCATGGCGTTGAACCTGCGAATTCTTTATCGCGGCCCCCTTTCGAGTTGCAACTACGAGTGCGACTACTGCCCGTTTGCCAAGCGGCACGAAACAGCAGCCCAATTGAAACACGACCAGCAGTGCCTGACACGCTTCGTCGCTTGGGTGGAACAGCAAACCGACTGCCAGCTCTCCATCTTGTTCACGCCCTGGGGCGAGGGCCTCACGCGTCGTTGGTATCAACAGGCTCTCGTCCGCCTCAGCCAGCTTGCTCACGTATCTCGCGTCGTGATCCAGACCAACCTTTCGTGTTCGCTGGACTGGCTCGACCAGGCAAACCCGCAGCGCGTGGCGCTCTGGTGTACCTATCATCCCACGCAAATCTCGCGTACCGACTTTCTCCTGCAATGCCACGAACTGACCTCGCGCGGCATCTCCTTTAGCGCTGGTGTCGTGGGATTGCACACTGCGTTCGACGAAATCGAAGCCTTGCGGGCCGAGCTTCCCGCCGACACCTACCTGTGGATCAACGCGTTCAAGAACCTGCCCAATTACTACACCGACGACCAAGTCGCCCGGCTGGAGCGAGTCGACCCTTTATTTCGTCTCAATCTGACCAACCATCCATCGCTGGGTGCCGACTGTGTAGCTGGCGAAACGGTCGTCTCCATCGATGGCGATGGCAATCTCCGCCGCTGCCATTTCGTCAGTACGATCATCGGCAATATCTACAACGCTGACTGGCAATCGGCACTCACCAGGCGGGCCTGTCCCAACCGCATTTGCGATTGCTATATCGGCTACGCGAACCTCCCGCGACTGGAACACGACAAACTGTTTGGCGATCAAATCCTCGAGCGAATCCCCGCGATTCCCTTGGCAACAAGCGCTTCCGCTCGTGACGAGATTCGCTTGACCGTCAGCGATCTTCTCAGCACTCAAGATTGGTGACGCGCCGTGGCCAAACGAAAATCGCTCAAGTCCCTGAAGCTGCTGTTCATCGGCAACAGCTTTACGCAGCGAAACAACCTGCCCGAGTTGCTGGCCCAACTGGCCAGTGCCCGCAACCTGCGCATCGAACACAGCCTGATTAGCGCGGGCGGAGCTTCCTTGCGGACGCACTGGAATGCCGGCACTGCGGCCAAGACGATTGAGGCCGGTGGATTCGACTACGTCATTCTGCAGGAGCAAAGCACCTTGCCGGTGAAGAACGCCACGCGAATGGCCGAGAACATTCGGCTCTTCGCCGAAGTCATCCAACGTGCCGGCGCCCAGACCGTGCTCTACATGACCTGGGCCCGCCAACATTCGCCCGAGACGCAGCAGGCCATCACAGCTGCCTACGAAAGCATCGGCGAGGAACTTGCCGCGCGAGTGATTCCCGTCGGTCGTGTCTGGCAACGCTTTTTGGCCGAGCATTCCACACCTCTGCTCTACGATCGCGACCAATCTCATCCCACGCTCGCCGGTTCCTATCTGGCTGCCTGCGTGTTCCTGACGACTCTCTTCGTCGAAGATCCCTGCGGAATCGAAATCGGGCTCGACGGTCTCTCCCAGCCAGACCTGGCTACACTGCAGGCTGCCGCTCAGCGATACTCAGCCCTGTAGCAAGACAGCGTTAACCATTGATCATTGCCGTTCATCCTCTTCCTGCGAGTAACATTTTCGATGCGAATTCGATCTAGCCTCTTGTTTGGTGGTTGTCTGTGTCTGCTCGTCGGTAGCCTCTCGTTGAGCAATGCCTTTGCTCAGGACAAAGCCGACAAGCCAGCGGCCCTCGGAAACGGCAACGTCGTTGTTGGTGACTCCGATTACAAACTCGACCCCGATCTCGCCGACAAAGGGAACCCCAAGGGCAAGTCCTTCGAATTCACCTTGCGCCTGGCGGACAGCAAGATCTTTCCCGGCACCGATGCCACCCTCGATCCCAAGAAGGCCGTTCGCAAGGAGCGGAAGATTTTTGTCTATGTCCCCGCTGCCTACCAAGACGGAACCAAGGCGCCGATCTTGGTAACGATGGACGGTCCGAGCAATCTCAATCTCGTCCGCAACGCCTTGGACAATCTCACAATCTCGAAAGACCCAAATCGCAAGCTCCCGCCCTTCATCGTCATTAGCGTTGAAAACGGCGGCAACGATGGCAAGGGGAGCGAACGCGGCCTCGAATACGACACCATGTCCGATCGCTATGCCCGCTTCATCAACGACGAAGTGCTGCCTGCCGTTCTCGCCAACAAAGACGTTAAAGCGGCCTATCCAAAAATCGCCTTCACCGACGACCCGTGGGGCAAAGCCGCCATGGGCTGCAGTTCCGGCGGCGCCGCCGCTTTGACCATGGGCTGGTTCCGCCCCGATCTGTTTCGTCGCCTGATTACCTACTCGGGAACCTTTGTCGACCAGCAAGATGACGATGCTCCCGAAGAGGCCGAGTATCCTCTCGGCGCTTGGGAGTACCACTCCGGCAAAAAGCTGATCGAAACAGCCGACAAGAAACCGCTTCGCATCTTTACGCACGTCTCCGAAAACGATAACCGCGCCAAGGATCCCGAAGAAACCTATCACAACTGGGTCATGGCCAACGAACGCACCGCCGCCGCACTCAAAGCCAAGGGCTACGACTATCGCTACGTCTTCAGCCGCGCCACTCGGCACTGCGACGCCAAAGTCTTTCAACACACCCTCGCCGATACCCTCGTCTGGATGTGGCAAGGCTACGAAGCCAAGTGACGCAGTCAGAGAATCGAAAGGTGAGCCGCGGCGAAGTGATTGGCAGTCTGGCATTCCTGCCAAACCGCAAAAGAGGGATGTTCAACAAGCGAGGCCATTGTTGAACATCAGTTAGCGTAATTCTCGGGTTTTACCGGGGATAGCTGTTCAACAATGGACATGATTGTTGAACAAGTTGGTTGACACTGATGAGGCTGTGGCGACTAGTCCCAGCTCAGCGTCGATGCACTCTGATACTCCGTGACGCGGGTCTCGAAGAAGTTCTTTTCCTTCGAGAGGTCGATCGTTTCGCTCATCCACGGGAACGGGTTTGAGCTGCCGTACTGTGTGGCCAGTCCGATGCGTTCGAGCCGACGATCGGCGATGAACTGCACGTAGTCGCGGAACAGGTCGGCATTGAGGCCGAGGATCCCACGCGGCAGCACATCGCGGGCATAGGCAATTTCGAGTTCCACAGCCTGACGAACGCGGGCGATCATTGCAGCTTGGAATTCGGGAGTCCACAGGTGCGGATTCTCGTTCCGGATGCCGTTGATCAGGTCAATACCGAAATTGAGATGGATCGTCTCGTCGCGCAGGATGTACTGAAACTGCTCACCGATGCCGGTCATCAGATTGCGGCGATGGAACGACAGGACCATCACGAAGCCCGTGTAGAAGAAGATCCCTTCCATGATCAGGTAGTAGCCGATCAGGTTCTTTAAAAAGGCCTGCGCTCCTTCGAAGGTATCGGTGGTGAAGTGCGGGTCGAGAATCTCGGCCGTGAGTTCCATTTCCATATCGTCTTTGTTGGCGATGGCAGGAACCTCGTGGTACATGTTGAAGACTTCGCCTTCATTCAGTCCAAGGCTTTCAACGACATACAAGAAGGTGTGCGTATGCACGGCTTCTTCAAAGGCTTGGCGCAGCAGGTACTGCCGACATTCGGCGTTGGTGACATGGCGAAAGATGGCCAGGACCAGGTTGTTGCCGACGAGGCTTTCGGCCGTGGCAAAAAAGCCAAGATTGCGGAGGATCACGCGGCGTTCATCTTCGGTCAGCTTGCTGCTGCGCCAGGTCTCGATGTCTTTATTCATCGCGACTTCGGTGGGCATCCAGTGGTTGGCGCACGCATTGACGTAGTGCTCCCAGGCCCAGTTGTATTTGAGCGGCATTAGCTGATTCACATCGACTTGGTGACAGCTGATGAGTCGCTTTTCGCGAGCATCGGGCCGCTTGTTAGCGGCATTGGCCATTGACGACAGAGAATCCATTTTCAGTGGGGAAACGGTAGACATATCGGCTTTCTGAGTGTGTTAATTTGTCTGAAACGCCCCCGGGCCAGCCCTGGGGGTTGATTGGCTTTTGCAATAGAAGATCGATCAGTAGTGCAAAAGCCGTTGAACCCCCGCCGCAGGGGCGGGGGCGGAAAATACAAAGCGGGAAAAGGCAGTTGGGAAGTTACTGGCACGCTTCGCAGGTTGGGTCGGTGATGAGGCACTGCTTAGGGCCGGTGTCGGCAGTGAGTTCTCCTTCGCGGCGAACTTCGACGTCGCTTGAGGCACTGCGGTTCTTCATCCATTTGGGCTGGATGCCAAAGCGGTTGACGTCGACCGTCGACTTCTCCACCTGAGTCGCGGCGAGCGTGCGCAGGTAGTAAGTCGTCTTGAGTCCCTTCGACCAGGCGAGCAAGTACATGTCGTGCAACTTGCGGCCACTTGGTTCGGCCAGGTACAGGTTCAGCGACTGACCTTGATCGATCCACTTCTGGCGACGTGCCGCGCATTCGATGAGCCACTTGGGATCGATCTCGAACGAGGTGAGAAAGCGGACTCGCAAATCCAGCGGGATGCGACCGATGTTCTGCAGCGAGCCATCGTAGTACTTGATCTCTTCCAGCATCTGGGCGTCCCACAGACCGCGGCGTTTCAATTCCGCCACCAGCACTTCGTTCACCTGCGTGAATTCGCCCGAAAGATTGCTCTTTACGTAGAGCAGTTTGTATTCGGGCTCGATCGATTGCGTGACGCCGATGATCGTCGAGATCGTTGCCGTCGGAGCAATGGCTAGGACGTTGCTGTTGCGCATGCCGTGCTTGGCAATCGCCTCGCGAACGGGTTGCCAATCGAGCGAGCAGGCTCGGTTGACCAGGACTGCGTCGCCCCGTTCTCGCTCAAGCACATCGACTGTGTCGATTGGCAGCAAGCCGCGATCCCACTTCGAGCCAACGTAGGTCGGGTATTGACCTCGTTCGGCAGCCAGCTGAGCCGAAGCTGACAGGGCATAGTACGAAATGGCTTCCATGCTTTCGTCCGCGAACGCGACGGCCGCTTCGCTGGCGTAGCTGATGCCGAGGGCATGCAGGGCGTCTTGAAAACCCATGATCCCCAGGCCAATCGGCCGATGACGCAGGTTCGAGGTGCGAGCCTCGGGCGTGGGATAGTAATTGATGTCAATGACGTTATCGAGCATCCGCACCGCGCGGGTGATCGTCGCTTGCAACTTCACCAGGTCGAGCTTGCCGTCGGTAATATGGTTGCCAAGGTTCACCGAGCCCAGATTGCAAACGGCGGTTTCCGTTTCGGACGTGTTGAGCAGAATCTCGGTGCAAAGATTGCTGCTATGTACGACGCCGACGTGATCCTGTGGCGAACGAACATTCGACGGATCCTTAAAGGTGATCCAGGGATGCCCGGTCTCGAACAATCGCGTCAGCATCTTGCGCCACAGATCAGCGGCGGGAATGCGACGGAAGAGTTGCACTTCGCCGGCATCAGCCATCCGCTCGTACTGCTCGTAGCGTTCTTCGAACGCACGGCCGAACAGGTCGTGCAGGTCACTGACCTCGTCGGGGCTGAAGAGGGTCCATTCGGCGTTCTGCTTGACCCGCTTGAGGAACAAGTCGGGAATCCAGTTGGCCGTGTGCATGTCGTGCGTACGGCGGCGATCGTCTCCCGTGTTCTTTCGTAGATCGAGAAACTCCTCGATATCGAGGTGCCACGTCTCGAGGTACGAGCAGACGGCACCCTTGCGCTTGCCACCTTGATTCACGGCGACGGCGGCGTCGTTGACGACCTTCAAAAAGGGAATCACACCCTGGCTGCGACCGTTCGTGCCCTTGATGTGCGAATTGGTCGCACGCACGTTAGTCCAGTCGTTCCCCAAACCGCCGGCCCACTTCGAGAGCATCGCGTTGTCGGAAACAGCCTTGAAGATATTAGCCAGATCGTCGCTTACGGTGCTCAAATAGCACGAGCTAAGCTGAGGATGCGGCGTACCACTGTTAAACAGAGTGGGAGTGGCCGAAGTAAAGTTGAAGCTCGACAGTACTTCGTAGAATTCGATCGCGCGGTCTTCGCGATGCTCTTCTTGCATCGCGAGGCCCATCGCGACACGCATCCAGAAGTATTGCGGCGTTTCGATGCGGCGGCCGTCGATGTGCAGCAGATAGCGATCGTAAATCGCTTGCACGCCCAGGTAGCGGAACTGGCCATCACGCTCGGGCTTCATGGCCGCGGCGAGCTTGGTGAGGTTGAACTCGCGTAGTTCCGTCGACAAGCGGCCGGCGCGAATGCCGTCGATGATGTAGTGCTCGAACTGGTTCTCGTGGACTCGCTGCAGGTTTTTTGCGTCGGGTGTTTCGCCGAACGCTTCCCGGTAGATGACGTTGAGCGTGAGTCGCGAGGCGACGATATCAAACGCGGGATCGCGTTCGATGCGCGAGCGTGAGGCGAGAATCTGTGCGCGGTAGATTTCGGCAACCGAGATACCGTCGAAGACCGAGCGAATGACTTCTTCGAGCAGTTCGTCGACGTTGACGACGTCTTCCAGTCCCCGGGCGGCTTCTGCCAGACGCTTGCGAGCGCGCCGCTGATCGAAGGGAACGCGCGAGCCATCGTCGAGCACCACGTGAATGGTCGTGGGAGCTTCGACGAGCGCTTCTTCCCCGCGCAAGGCACGAATCTTGGCATGTTCCGCGCGATAGATGATGTAGGTGCGGGCCACGCGATAGTGCCCGCGCGACATCAGCCCCATTTCGACCAGATCTTGGATTCGCTCGACATCGACGCCGTTCGCGTGACTGGCCAGAGGACCAACGTCGTCAGCCACCGATTGCGCGACTGCAGCGATCTCGTGCATCAAGTCGGTATCAAGGGGCTGGCCATCGGCCAGACGAAGTTCGGCGCGAAAGGCATTCGCGATCGCGTTTTGAATGCGGCCAAGATCAAACGGGGTAACCCGGGCATCACGTTTCCGTACCAGCCATTCGTGCGGGGCAAGCAACATCTCGCAAGACTCCTGTGCGTGCGTATCCCTGCGATACGCGTCGTGGGGCTCGCCGAGAACGTCTCGAGACGGAAGATCGAGGGGCGAGAGCTTCGAGCGCGCAAGCTCAGTCGGCAATCAAATGGCCGATGCGTGCGCGCAGGAACTCGCCAAATCTGGCAATGGGCCAGCTTTCCTCGACCGACCTTCCCCGAGAAGGTAACGGCGGATGAGCGTACACGGCCCGACAGTAACCGGCTGTCATGGGTAAAGCCGCTGCTCAGTCGCTGGCAGGTCTTCGGACTTGTGGACGAATGAACAAATTGCTTCGTTCAACCTACTGGCCATCGCTTCCCAAGGTCGTGCGCGAAGATGGAGGCAGTCCATGCTCCGGGTAAAGACCTCAGTGCTGTTGATGGCGGTCGTTTCCACTTACCGCTGCGGGGCAGTCCCGGTTTCTCACCGGCGTTCCCTCTTATCGAGGCTCTGAGCGTTCAGAGCCAACCAGCAACGAGGCCCATGATATCGTGCTATCGAAGTCCGTCAACCACAACGTATAGATTTTATGAAGTTGCCGGGAAGAGGGCCGCAGGGCTTGCCCAGTGTGAAGTTCTAGTCGTTAGAACCAAAGGAGTATGCCTGCTTTACCCGGCGATATAAGTTTCCCTAGCTCGATTTTGATCGTTAGAATCAGCTGCGCCAGACCTTTGACCTCACCAGACAAACGGGCTACCTCCCATGAAGCGACGCTGCGTACTCGCGATTCTCACACTCTTCATCGGTACTCTAATCACCGGTTGTTCACCTCCACCGATGGTGCAAGACAAGCCTGCCGATACGTCGCAGCCTCGTGAAGCGGAATCTGCCAAGCCAGTTCCGGCAGGCGAAAGCAGCAAGAGTCCGGCAAATCGAGACGTTCAACTCACATCGTTCAACGCTGCTTCTTCCGATGCGAACTGGGCCAACTTTCGCGGGCCGAGTGGCATGGGTACGACCGAGGCCACCGGCTTGCCGCTGAAGTGGAGCAAGGACGAGAACCTCGCTTGGAAGATTGAAATGCCGGGACCGGGCGCGTCGAGCCCCATCGTCTTTGGCGATCGCATCTACATCACGTGTTACTCGGGCTTCTTTGTACCCGGCGAGAAAGGTGACAAGGCCAATCTCAAGCGTCACCTGCTCTGCCTGAAGAAGAGCGACGGCAGTTTGATCTGGGAACAAAAGGTCGCCGCCAAGTTGCCCGAGGAAGACAGCATTCGCGATCACGGTTTCGCGGCGAGCACGCCGGCCGCCGATAGCGAGCGAATCTATTGCTTCTTCGGCAAGACGGGCGTAATTGCCTTCAATCACGAAGGCAACGAAGTCTGGCGCCGCGACGTCGGTGAGAGCACGCACAAATGGGGTTCGTCGTCTTCGCCCGTGATCTACAAAGACCTGCTGTTCATCAACGCCAGCGTCGAGAGCGAGTCGCTCTATGCCCTCGATCGCAAGACTGGCGAAGTGAAGTGGCAACAGAAGAAGATTGAGGACGCTTGGAATACGCCGGTCATTGTCCAAGCCCCTTCCGGCCGCACCGAATTGATCGTCACCAAGAAGGGAAAGGTGCTGGCCTTCAATCCCGAAACGGGCGAACCGCTGTGGAACTGCGACACCGACATTGGCTGGTACATGGTGCCCAGCGTGATTGCCAACGATGGCGTCGTGTATGTACTCGGTGGTCGATCGGGCAATGCCGCGCTGGCGGTGAAGGCGGGCGGCAGCGGCGACGTCACCGATACGCACCGCCTGTGGACGAGCATCAAGGGCTCGAATGTGACTTCGCCCGTCTATCTGGACAAGCATTTGTACTGGATGCACGAACAGCGGGGCGTGGCTTATTGTGCGAAGGTCGAAACCGGTGAAGTGACCTACGAAGAACGCTTGGAGCGGGCCGGTCAGGTTTATGCTTCGGCCGTACTGGCCGAAGGTCGTGTGTACTATCTCACGCGCGAAGGAAAGTGCTTTGTGCTGGAAGCCAAGCCTGAGTTCAAGCAACTCGCCGTGAACGATCTCAACGACCGCAGCATTTTTAATGCGAGTCCCGCCGTGGATGGCTCCAGGCTGCTCATTCGAAGTGACAAGTTTTTGTACTGTGTGGGCAAGTAGTCTCTCACAGCGAATACGGAGAGTCGGGGCTGTCATGCGAATCGGAATCATCGCGCTGCTGCAGGAGTCGAATACCTTCATCTCGCAGCCGACGACGCTGCAGCACTTTGAGCAGGACTTGCTGGCGACGGGCGAAGAGGTCCGCACGCGGTTAGCGGGAACGCAGCACGAAGTGGGCGGCATGTTTCATGTCCTCGACGACGCGGGCGTAGAAGTGGTTCCCATCTTCGCCGCCCGGGCGTTTCCCTTTGGCCGCATCGAGCGAGCTACGGCCGAGGAGCTGCTCAATCGCATGTTCGCTGCCTACGAAGCGGCCGGGCCGCTCGACGGCCTGCTCGTCGCGCCGCATGGAGCGACGGTCAGTGAACCGTGGCCCGATTTTGACGGCCATTGGCTCAGCGAACTACGCCGCCTCTCGCGGGCCGATCTGCCGATCATCGGCACACTCGATCCTCACGGCAATCTCTCCCAGAAAATGATCGACGCCTGCGATGCCTTCATCGCCTATCGCACCAATCCGCATCTTGATCAACGGGCCCGCGGCATCGATGCTGCCCGGCTGATGATCCGCACGGTGAAGGGCGAGCTACAGCCAACGATGGCGGCAGCGTTCCCGCCGATGGCCATTAACATCGAGCGGCAATGCACTCACGACGAGCCTTGCTACTCGCTCTACAAACTGGCCGATGATCAGCTGAACGACGACCAGGTGCTGACCAACAGCATCATGCTCGGCTTCCCCTATGCCGATGTGGCCGAACTGGGAACTGCGTTCATTGTGGTCACGAACAACAATCAGGCACTGGCCCAGCAACTGGCGAATCAACTGGCCGGCTACTTGTGGGATCATCGCCAGGATTTCGAGGGCCACCTCATCAACATCGAGCAGGCACTCAACCAAGCCACGCAATTGCCCGGCCCGGTCTGCTTGCTCGATATGGGCGACAACGTCGGTGGCGGTTCACCGGCCGATGGAACCTTGCTCGCCCAGGCGATCCACGAACGAGGCCTCGCTGATTCCTTTGTCTGTCTCTACGATCCTGCGGCAGTGGAACAATGCACGACTGCAGGCATCGGTGCCAAGCTGTCGATCTCGATGGGCGGCAAGACCGATTCTCTCCATGGGTCGCCCCTCGTTGCCGAAGTCGAAGTGCTTGGACTCTACGACGGCAAGTTCGAAGAAACGCAAGCTCGTCACGGTGGCTTCACCAAGATGGATCAGGGAGCGACAGCCGTCGTTCGCACCGCCCGTGGCCTGACCATCATGCTTACCGCTCGTCGTGTGCCCCCCTTCAGCTTGAAGCAGATCACGACCTTCGGCATCGAACCGGCCAAGTTCAAATTGCTCGTCGCCAAGGGAGTGAACGCGCCGCTCGCCGCTTATCGCGAAGTGTGCAAGAGCTTCGTGAAGGTGAACACGCCCGGCTGCACATCAGCAGACCTCGAATCATTCGCCTACCAGCATCGTCGCCGGCCGCTCTATCCGCTCGAACGCGATTTTGAATGGTCGCCGTAACTACTCTTCATTGGACGCCCGCATCGGCCCATCCTGCGCGGTGATGCCAAACAGTCGTTGCCCGGGGTGCAGCATCGCCGCATCGAGCGCTTTGCGAGCGCGACGCAGAACGGCCTGCAGATCATCTGCGTGACTGGCTTCGGCCACTCCAATAGCCACCGAGACGCGCGTCACGCCTGCCCGCTTCGGCAGCGGATAGCGACTGACAGCTGCTTGAATTCGCTGGGCGATATCGAGCGCGTCGGTTCCTTGAATGCCTGGCAGCAGAATCGAGAACGTGTTGTCTTCGAGTCTCGAGATCTGGTCGAGATCGCGCAAGCTTGCTTTAAAGATCTGGGCCGCCACGCGCACGACAATCGAGCCAGCCGAAACGCCATGCTCGTTGCGAATCTTCTCCAACCCGTCGAGCTGCACGAGCAACAGCGAGAGCTTCGTCTTCGGCAGCTTCTTCAAAATCGAGAGCCGCTCGATCATGTTGTCGAAGAAGATCGGCCTGCTGGAAACTTGCGCAGCGGGATCGTCTTCGGCAATCTCTTGCGCGACCGTCTCGTACAGCCATTCGTCGCCAACGACGGGCTTGCCAGTCTTGGCGGGCGTCGAAGGTGCCCGCGTGTTTTCGAGCTTGATCGGGTGATTGGCAAAGCCATCGTTGAAGTGGCCGCAGTTACGGCCCGCATGTTTTGAGGCGTACAGCGCTTCGTCGGCACGTTTCACCAGCGATGCTTCCGTTTCGCCGATGACCAGCTCAGCGAGGCCAGCGCTGGCCGTCACGCGCAGCTCGCGACCTTCGTAACGAAAGCGAGCCGAGGCAATCGCCAGGCGTGCCTTCTCGGCTGTTTCACGAGCAGCGCCAAAGGTTGCCCCGGGAAAGACGATGGCAAACTCTTCACCGCCGTAGCGAGCGACGAGGTTCGCTTCGGCCGTTGATTGCCGCAGCACACGGGCCACGCCGCGCAAGATTTCATCGCCGGCCTGGTGACCGTGCGAGTCGTTGAACTTTTTGAAATTGTCGACGTCGATGATCATCACCGACAAGGGGCGCCCACGTTGCTGATAGTCATCGACGCAGCGGCGCAGTTCATCTTCTAATGCGCGGCGGTTGGCCACTTGCGTCAGCGGATCGGTGCGGGCCTCGACGGCATGCGACTCAATCTGTCGAGCCTGCGCCTGCAGGCGATCTTCGGCCGCTTGCAGCTGAGCCTTCATTTGCTCGTTGACGTCAATCAGCTTGTTGACGGTCACCAGCACATCGGCTTCATCGGGCTTGTCGAGCGAGGCTAGCTCGTCGCTGATCTCTTCGACTTTATGCGAATGCTCGTCCACTTGCTGGGCCACGCGTCCGGCCAACTCTCGCAGTTTGCCGAGCGTTTCTTTTGCTGCTTGCTGCGTGCCGGCTTCTTCCTCGTGAATCACAAAGGCCGCGCGCAATCGCCACCCAGTGAACGCTAGTGCAGAGACTAGCGCTAGGGCGACGACGGCGATAATGACCCACACGACCATGAGCGGAATGCTTCGAAGTGACAAGTACGAACAATCGCAGACATGAAAAGGTCTGCAAATTCACCACTTAGAGCTACGTTGCCAGCAGCGAGTGTCAAACAGGGTAGAGGGAATCACCCCCTACGCGGCGTGTTCGCGCCCGCATCCTCTCGAATTGCCGGCGATGAAAGAACAAATGGACACCCCAATCGGCAAACCTCCTCCAGTCGTATGCGTACGAATGATCGCTACGATCGCGCCATCCGGTCTGCACGACCCGCGCGTCACTTGTTTTGACGGGCTTCGAGCGTTCTATTAAGAGCGAATCGAATCGGGAAGGCGAGGTTCCTGCCGAGCCATGGCGTTGACTCAACGACCTCGGCTGAGCACGAGTCTGGCCTTCCCAAAAAACTGCCCGAACAGTTGAGTTCACTACACGATACGAGGAGTTTGCGATGAAGAAATTGACAGCTGTGGCTCTGGGATGTGCTGCGTGGCTGATTGCCGCCTTGGCATCTGCCGAAGTAAAGACCGAGACCATCGTCAGCGGTTTGAATAACCCCTGCGGCGTGGCGATTCAACCAGAAACCGGCCACGTGTTCGTTTCGGACAGCGGCGCGGGCAAAGTAATTCGGATTGTGAATGGCAAGGCCGAAGACGTGATCGTCGGTTCGCCCAAGGACATCTACGGCAAGGGACCGATGTACGATATCGGACCCTTGGGATTGATCTTCCTCGACAAGAACACGCTCGTCGTCGGTGACGGCGGCTTCAAAGACGGCGAAGAATACGTCCGCGTCTACACCGTTCCGGAAGCTGGCAAAGCGGCTCTCGATTTCGATAAAGACGCCAAAGAAAAGATCGGCCCCCTGGCTGCCGATGGCGATGTAAAGCCTGAAGGCAACTTGTACGGACTGGCTGCCACGCCAACCGCCATCTACGTCACCTGCAATGGCGACGATACCAAGGGCTGGGTCGCCAAGATCGAACGCAACGGCACCAAGTTCGGCAAGCTCGAACGCTCGATCGCCACCAAGGAACAAGTCGAAGTCGACGCTCCCGTCGCCATCACCATCAATGCCGAGGGGCAAATCGTGGTCGGCCAGATGGGCGAAATCAACAAGCCCAAAGATGGTCTGCTCACCTTCTACTCGGCCAAGACCGGCAAGAAGTTGCTGAACCTCGAAACCGGCCTGTTCGATATCACGGGCCTCGCTTATGCCCCGAAGACCGGCTTGCTCTATGCCACCGATTTCGCCTGGATGGAACCCAGCGAAGCTGGCCTCTTCCGTTTGGACCGCGAAAACAAGGGTGGCACCCAGAGCATCAAGGCCACCAAGCTCACCAAGCTCGATAAGCCCACAGCCATCACCTTTGCCGACGACGGCACCGCCTACGTGACCATCGTTGGCACAAACAAAGAAGGCGAAACCGGCAAAGCCGGCGCGCTGCTGAAGATCTCGGGTCTGTAAGTTCATCGCCCATCTCCTGCGCTACCCGCCACTTCCCCTGCGTTTTCCTACTTCCGCGTTTTCCTTCCGCCCCCGCCCCTGCGGCGGGGGTTTATTGGCTTTTGCACTACCGCCTGGCAACATCGCCCGACCCGCTCGCGAACTCTCCCTGCCTTCCACTCCGCACTCAAAAGCTCTCCTCCACCGTTTGCACCGGAAACTTACTCGGCGGCGGTTCGATCCAGTTCCTCGGTACCAGCCGGCGAAAACCCTCCGCCTCTTGCACTAACCTGCCGCGTGCATCCACGCTGAACGCCGAGCCCGGCTTCGGCGTGTAGTTCTCCGGCGCTGAAGGATGCCGCTCCGTCGTAAACGCCGGCGCCGTCGACCGCAGGAATTCGATCGTAGGACAGGAAGAGGGAGAGCTTTTGCCTTGCCCTTCTTCCTTCCTCGTCTCTTCTCCTACCCGCCCCCGTCCTTCCTCTTCCCGCCCCCGGGCCTGCCCCGGGGGTTCAACGGCTTTTGCACTACCGCCCGGCAACATCGCGTTGCCAACTCGCTCGATCTTTGCCTCCGTTTTGATAACTTTTTCGTCGATAGTTTCAGCGATAACCACGTCGTCGCTATCCTCTACTGTATCCACGACTTCGCACGATTTCATAGCCGTTATTTCCGGCAATCTTCCGCCTTCGGTGATAACCGTTTGATAACCACTTGCGGACGTGCTGAAGACATCTTCCCGCCCTCGGCCTTCTTCCTTCCGCCCCCGGGCCTGCCCCGGGGGTTCAACGGCTTGTGCACTAGCAACCGGAAACATCGCGCTGCCCGTTCGCAAACTCTCCTCTGAACCCAGACCACTTTCCCAGCGCTCGCCCCTCACTTGGACTCTCTCCCCTGAGTACCAAGGTGAGGGAGCCAATGCAGCAGCAGCCGCTGCGTCGACGCGCATTCCTGCTTCATTCTGCATTCTGCGTTCTTCCTTCTCCCTTTCCTTCGCTTCCCACTTCTCCACTTCCGGCAGCGCCGCGTCGATCCACTTCCGCTGCTCGGCCATCCGCTCGTCGTATGTCATCTCAGGTTCTTCGGGCAGCCGATTCTTCGTCTCGAAGTCGACCGTCCCATCGAGTTTGATCCCTTCGAACTTCAGCATCTTCTCGCTCATGCGAATCGCATCGTTGAGAAACCGCGGATTGCCGTCGCGCGTCTTGATGGTCGACTCCTTCATCAATTCGCCCTTAAAAACGCGGTCTTTAATGGTTCCCGCAGCCTTTTGCGACTCCCGCCACTTCTCGCACATTTGCGAGTACCCCATGTCCAACCGTCGCTTGTGCTGCCGCGTCAGCATGTGCAATCGCTGGATCCGCCCCTGCTCGCTCTTGTGCTCCGTCTCGCGATTCGTCGTTAGCTCCGGCTCACCTTCCCAACGCTGCAGCTTGTGAAAAATCTTGCTCACCGCAGGCTGCGAGATTCCAAACTCCGCCGCCACCATCCGCTGCGAGACCCCATGCGTCGAGCATCGCTCGTAGATCTCCAGATCCCTCGGCTTCGGCGCGCGGAAGATGCTGTTTGTTTTCTTTTTCTTGCTCATGTTTCGAACTCCGGCGAAGAAAGAGGGGGAGAGTGGGAGTGAGGGAGAGGGGGAGACAAATGCCTGAAAGCGCATATCTATTTCCCTGGTTAACCGAGCCCTTGCGGCCGCTCCCCCCGTCCCCACTCCCTCTCCTCGGTACTCCGGGGAGAGGGTCGGGGTGAGGGGCTGAACTTTGCAACAACTGTGCGAAAACTCTGCCAGCAACTAGCGACCCAACGTCCATTCAACGGCCGCCAGCGGCTCGGTTAACCAAGAAAACCTACCTTCTCACCCTCGCACTACCGATCAAGTACTAACCAACTGCGCACGACATAGTGCGCACATACGAACCAATATCTCGCCCGGTTGATTCATTCGCAAGTACTTTTTCAAGAAAATCTTCTGGAGCCCGAAGTGCGGCTCTCAGCAAGAGCTATTGCCGGTCGAGTTGTTTCGACATGGGCTGGAGGGTGGCGTCGATGAAGGTATCGCGGTCACGGATGATCGCCTGGGGAAGGAGCATTTCGGTTGCGGTTTTGACATCGCTGTTGCGGACCACGGCAGTGCCGATGGCGAGCACCTCGACCATGCTGGCGCCGATTTCGTGAATGAACAGCTTGGTGCCAATCACGGCATCGGCTTTGATGTCGGTCGCTTCGCGATGAATGTGGCCAAGGCAGTTTTCGCGGGCTTCGTAAATCAAGCGAGTCACGGCATTCACTTCGCCCCGTGAGAGGCCACTGAAAATGGCGCCAATACCTTGCGAAATGCCGATGGAATAGACGCTCGTGCCCAGCAGCAACCGCAGCGGTTGATAACCCAACTGCGCGAGATTCCAGAGTTCTTCGCCGGTGAGTTCGGAGGTCACCGGGCGGTCGTATTTATGCAGCGCGTGATTCACCGAGGCGGTACCCACCATCAGCATTTCGCGGGCACCGACGCCGAAGGACAGAATTTTGGTATGAATATCGACGACGGCATTCGCGCCGCAGGCCGCTGCCTCTTGTTCCAGCCGTTGCAGAGCCAAATGGCGCGTGTGGTTGTACATCTGCGAGTACTCCTTTACTTCACCGCCCGCCATACCGCGCAGCGCGCCCATGATGCCTCGTCCGACACCCATCGCGTAGGCAATATTGCCCATCACAAAGTGGCGCGGCTCGTAGCCGGCATCGAGTTGGCAGTAAAGATCTTGCCCCGTACAGGCGGACGTGAAGAAGGGCAGGTTCGAGCGAGTCGATTCGACAGCCGAGCCCACGGCAATGAATTCCTGCATGCCGCCAATCTGCTTCAGGTCCGACATCACGCCGGTGATTCCGCCCGCCTGCTTGGCTTTCGCCTCTTGCTCCATGCGCGCGAGTGCTGCGTGCCGACCTTCGGTAATCAACTGCGTGAGATTCTCGATCTCGCCCCCCGAGAGCGTTTTGAAGCTGCTCGACAAACTGCCGACGAAGCCGAGAGACTGCACGCTGTTGCCGACGACGATGCCGCCGGGAGCCCAGCCTTTTTGCGCGAGACAGTATAGTTCGTTGCCAGATAAGCCGGTGATGAGCATGGGGCGGATCGGGGTTAGAGGTTGGGGGACCGGGAGAAGGGGGACAACACGATACACACGCCCCCGGGCCTGTCCTGGGGGTTCATTGGCTTTTGCACTAGCTGCAGGGTGGCCCCGGCTGTCGTGCAGTCGCAATACGGCAGTTATTCGTCTTTGAGCTGGGAGAATTGGAGTTCGTTTCGCTTCGATCTGCAATGCTGGCAATAAAGGGCGGGCCGTTGGTAGCGCAAAAGCCAATGAACCACCGCCGCAGGGGCGGTGGCGTTTAAAGAGGATTGCTCTGACGTGCCGCCCCTCGCCTCTCGCCGCGCTCACGGCTAATATTGGGAAGGTCCAACTTCATTCACTCAGCAGAGATTGCCCACGCATCATGGAATCTGAATGGTACAACCGCGTTGAAACGCTGCAGCTCCGGGTCGGTCAACTTCGAGACAGTCTTTGACTACGACAACAAGCTGAGAAAAGTAGCCGAGATTGAAGCGCGGATGAGCGCCGCCGACTTCTGGAATAACCAAGACAAGGCCCGCGATACCATGGGGCAGCTGAAGGCCCTGCTGGCGGTAACCAAGCCCTTGCAACGCACAGTGAAAGGGACGGAGGACCTGCCTGGCCTGCTGGAAATGGCTGAATCCGACGAGAGCCTGGCGGGCGAAATTGGGACTGAGATCGGCGAACTCGAAACGCTGGTCGACGATCTCGAATTAAAGGCCCTGCTGAATGGTCCGCACGATTCGTCCAACGCGATCATGAGCATCTACGCGCGCGATGGTGGCACCGACGCCAACGATTGGGCCGAGATGCTGCTGCGCATGTACATGCAGTACGCCGCCAAGGTCGGCTTCGAGTTCACCGTGCTCGATCGGCTCGATAACGACCAGGCGGGCATCAATAGCGCGACCGTGGCGATTCGCGGACCGATGGCCTATGGCTTTCTCAAGGGAGAGAACGGCATTCATCGGCTGGTGCGAATCAGCCCGTTCAACTCGGAAGCAAAGCGACAAACAAGCTTCGCGGCCGTCGATGTTTCGCCGGAAATCAACGACGAATCCGAGATTGTGGTCGATTGGGCAAAGGACGTGCGCGAAGAAACGATGCGGGCCGGCGGTGCGGGTGGCCAGCACGTCAATAAGACCGAAAGCGCGATTCGCCTGACGCACTTCGAATCGGGCATTGTTGTGAAATGCCAAAACGAACGGAGCCAGCATCAGAACCGCGCGCTCGCGCGAAAAATGATGCTTGCCCGCTTAGCGCGGCTGGCTGATGAGAAACGCGAGGCCGATAAAGATCTGCAGTACAAGGCGAAATCGAAGGTGGGCTTTGGCTCGCAGATTCGCAACTACTTTTTGCATCCCGACCAGCGCGTGAAGGATCAGCGCACTGGTTTCTTGATTAACAATTTTCATCAAGTACTGGATGGGAACATCCAGGGCTTTATCGACTCGTACCTGCGCTGGCGAATGAAGATGGGCGGGGAAGATGTCGGCGAGAGTCACGAAGACGATGATTAGGCTCCTGCCCTCGTCTTCTGACCTCTGACCGGCAGCTTTACGCCGAAGGCGCCGGTGTCGATGGCGGTTCGGGAATGACCGGTTCAATTGCAGGTGTTACATCCGCGAGCGGAATCGGAATCGGCACCGTCGCAGCGGGAATTCCAATCGGTTCGACCGGAATGCGCGCGGTTCGCAGCACCGACATGCTGCGGGCCGGAATGGTCAACTTGGGTTCCGATTCGGGTGTCGAGACCGCTTCGGGAACCGTGGTGGAAGTGTACAGGACGATTTCCCAAGGCGTGCTGTTGCTGGCCCGTGGTGGCAACTGGAAGCCAATGGGCTCGGAATGCGCATTGAAGAGGAGCAGCAAGGTATCGCCGAAAATAGGATTGCCCTGTTCGTCGGTTTCCGGAATGGCATCGCCCGCTAAACGCAGGGCGAGGGTACGGACGAAACCGGCGTTCCAGTCCTGATCGGACATTTCGTTGCCGACGGTGTCGAAGAACGTGATGTCCTTGATTTCTGAACCACGCAGGGGGCGGCCGCGGAAGAAGGTTCGCCGGCGCAGCACGGGTTGCTCCGAATGCAGGCGAACCGCCTGCCGCACGGTATCGAGGAACTTCTTCTGTTCGTCGTTCAAGTCCCAATTCAGCCAATTCAATTCGTTGTCTTGGCAGTAGGTGTTGTTGTTGCCATTTTGGGTGTGCCCCAATTCATCGCCAGCCAGGATCATCGGCACGCCTTGCGACAGGAGCAACGTGGCCATGATGTTTCGCTTTTGCTGTTCGCGCAGGGCGTTGATTTCGGGATCTTCGGTGGGCCCTTCGGCACCGCAGTTCCAGCTTTCGTTGTCGTTGGCGCCGTCGCGATTGTCTTCGCCGTTGGCCTGATTGTGCTTCTCGTTGTAGCTGACGAGATCTTGCAGCGTGAAACCGTCGTGGCAGGTGACAAAGTTGATGCTTGCGTAGGGCTTTCGTCCGCTGTGGCCGTACAAGTCGGCACTGCCGGCCAAACGCGTGGCAAATTCATTCACCGTGCCACCGTCGCCGCGCCAAAAGCGGCGAACGCAATCGCGATACTTACCGTTCCACTCGGTCCACAACGCGGGAAAGTTACCCACCTGGTAACCACCTTCGCCGAGATCCCAAGGTTCGGCGATGAGCTTTACTTGCGACAGGATTGGGTCTTGGTGAATGATGTCGAAGAACGCGCCCAGCTTGTCGACTTCGTGCAGTTCGCGGGCGAGCGTGCTCGCCAGATCGAAGCGGAAGCCGTCGACGTGCATCTCCAGCACCCAATAGCGCAAGCTGTCCATAATCAGCTGCAACACGCGCGGATGACGCATGTTGAGCGTGTTGCCGCAGCCTGTGTAGTCCATGTAGTAACGCTGGTTATCACCGACGGTGCGATAGTAGGACGCGTTGTCGATGCCGCGTAGCGACAGCGTCGGGCCCATCTGGTTTCCTTCGGCCGTGTGGTTATAAACCACGTCGAGAATCACCTCGATGTTCGCAGAGTGCAGGGCCCGCACCATCGATTTGAACTCGCGCACGGCGGAACTGCCGCGACTGCTGGAGTATGAAGCTTCCGTCGCAAAGAAACCGAGCGTGTTGTAGCCCCAGTAATTCGACAGCCCTTTTTCGAGCAGGTGACGATCTTCCAGATGATGATGCACCGGCAGCAGTTCGATCGCAGTGACGCCCAGTTCTTTCAAATGGCGGATGACCGGCTCGCTGGCGATGCCCGCGTAAGTGCCTCGCTGTTTTTCTGGCACCAGCGGATGCAGCTTGGTGAGGCCGGTAACGTGCGCTTCGTAAATGACGGTACGATGCCACGGTGTGCGCGGCGGAGCATCGGCGCCCCAGGTAAAGGCCGGATCGACAACGACGCCCAGCGGAGCGTACTGCGCATTATCGCGGGCATCGAACGAAAGATCGCCTTCGGCGTGACCGATCTCGTAGCCAAAGTTCGCATCGTGCCACTTCGTCGTGCGGCCTAGCGCGCGGGCGTACGGATCGAGCAGCACTTTGTTCGGGTTGAAGCGATGGCCGTTGTGCGGCTCGTACGGGCCATGCACGCGATAGCCGTAAAGCTGGCGCGGCAACACTTCCGGAAAGTAGCCGTGCCAGACCATGTCGGTCTGCTCGGGGAGAGTGATGCGATGCGACTCGCCCTTGCCCTTCACGGAAGCGAACAGGCAGAGCTCGACCTTGGTGGCGTTTTCGGAGAAGAGCGCGAAGTTGACTCCGCGGCCATCCCAAGTCGCTCCCAGTGGATACGGTTGTCCTGGCCAAACTCGCATGAGGTCGTCCTAACTGAGGCCTTGCGGCCCGCTCTATATGATGCCAGCGGAGAGAGCCAGCTGAGGGATGCTTGCGTGCAAATATCTATGCGATTGTAGCGGTTCACGCTCGCAAGACGAGGGGCAGAGGTGTGCAGGTCGGGCTGTGCCACTCGCGCAGCGGAGCTACAATGGCAGCGAGCGAGTCGAACTGGGAGCATACGCAGTGGCCATTCATTTCGGAACCAAGCTGATGGGCAAAGTGGACGAGGTGCCACGCATTGGCTACATCTCCACACAGTTCTTTCACGTCAACTACGTCCCGCTGGTCCCCACGGGGACCTATTTCATTCTCGAAGAGCACGGCGACGAATTTCGTGGTGTTTCGATTCCCATCAGCTTCAAAAGCATTCTGGTTGCCTGGCTGCGTGCGGCACTCTTCATCGGTTTTGTGATTGGAGTGATTGGCTGCATCGTCACGATCGCCGAAAAGCAAACGGGGAGAGCGATTGCCTTGGGCAGCCTCGCCGCGCTTTCGATGGCCGGCTTTTGGGGAACTTATTACATTCCGCTCGTATCGCGGGCCAGTTATCACCGCGCGATGGAGCTTGCCCAGCGAATTGGACTCTCGGACGAAGCCACCCTGATGCTGGAGGTTGCCTATGGACGCAAAACGGCCGAAGAAGCCGATCTGGAGCTCGAAAAGATCGAAGACCGCCGAGCTGCAGCGATGATCACGGAAGTTGAGTAACCTGTTCCACTGGAAGAAAGAGAACTATGTCGATTGTTGAAACGCTCCTGAAGGCCATGCAATTCAACCGCACTCGCACCCTGGGTCTGCTCGACAAGATTGAGCAGGAAGGCGACGCGCAGCAAGCGCTTTCTTATCGCCCCGGTCCTGGCCGCGCGCATATCGGTTGGCAACTGATGCACATCGGCATCACGGAAGAACTGTTTGCCACCGAGCGATTGACCGACAAGAAGGCCGCGTATGCCGAGCTAGTGCCACGCTTCAAAGGAGGCAGTACGCCGGACGATAATGTGCCGACGGCTGCTGAGATTCGCAAAGTGCTGACTGAAAGTCGCGAGCACCTATTGGCTACGCTGAAGACGTTCGACGACAGCACGCTTACCTGGATGCCGCCCGCGCTTGCCGAACGCAAGCTCTCGTTCTACGACGTGCTACACATTCTCGCCTGGCACGAAGGACACCATCAGGGGCAGTCCCACATCACGCTGAATTTGTACAAAGCGGGCAAGTAGAGTTACGACTTTGGGAGGGCGAAGAGCCTCGCCCTCCCGGTTTAAGGCCGAAATCTAGAACGGGGCATTCTCGGGCGATGGCGCGGTGGCCAGCACCTTCAGCGCTTCGAGCGAGTGGATCACATCATCGAGTGACACTTGCTTCCAGCCATCGGTCTTGTGATGCAGAATCGCGAGCTTGAATTGCTCGAGGGCATCGGTGAGATCGTCGGGCATTTCGGGCAAGTTGGCGAAGGGCCGGACAAGATCGATCGGTTCGGGCTTGGATTCTGAGCCGGAAATGTCACGATCGGCGAAGTCACTGCGATTCTGCGAGCCTCCCGAGGGTTCATCACCAAAGTCGGAACCTTCGTGCCGCGGTCCAGAGACATTGGCGTTGACGTCTTCGTACTTGGCCGAGATTTCCGGCGGTTGATTGCGGGCGGGCTCGAAGTCTTCGTCCTTCTCGTTCGCCACGACGTCTGCGCTGTTTGGTTTATCGGCAGCGACGGCACCGAGCGTTTCCCAGCGCTGCTCGCGCATCCGCGAGACCGACCAGTTCTGCTGTACGGCACCTTCCAGCCACATTTCTGCATCGGTCCAATCGAGGGCCGCTTGAAAATGGCTCCAGAACAAGCCGGCGTATTCTTGCTGCGATGCCCCGAACCGCTGATAGACGCGGCGCAAGCGACCGACATGCTGGCCGGTGACGCCACCAACCAGCCGACCCCAAGCTTCGTCCGAATACTCGGTGACGATGGCCTCTTGCGCGAGCAGAGCCTGGCGCCATTCGAGAATGATGCGCCCCTTGTCCCAGTTGGTCGTGCTGACCAGTCGATTCCACTGCCCGACAAACGGTTGCGAGGCGGCAACCAGTTCCGCCGTCAGCATCTCGGGTTGAGTGGGTGTTCCATTCGTCGCGGATTGCTCCGTTGCATCCAGCTGTTCCACGCGCGTACATCCTTCTCGCAAGGCTTGCCCAAACGAAGGCTCGCCGCAGTTGCACACGCGGCGAGCAGAGAGAAAATCGAAGGGCTCAACCTATCACGAAGTGGCAGCGCGCCCAGAGTCAGGAAGCCGCATTTCGACAGTCGTAGGCTGAATAAGCACTTGAGCGATTCGGGTGGTATCAATCGGGAAGGGGATAAGGTGTCGCTAGCACTCGCAGGTGCTTGTCGGCACCGACCTTAGGTCACAGCCGCAGCCCCCGAAATGGTGCCGCGGCGCGGTCGATTATCGGCGAGAAATTATTCCTTCTTGGTCGACTCTGCGTCCTTATTCTTCTCGCGCAGTTCGTTCACTTCCTTACGCAGCGCCTTAAGCTCTTTTTTCATCTCTTCCAGATCGGAACTACCGAGCGAATCGAGCTTCTTCAGAATCTGGTCAACCTTCGATTCCAAGCCTGCTTGTGACGTTTCGACGGTCCAAGCTGCCCCGCGGTTAAGTGACAATGCCTGAGCCGGTTTGGCCTGAGCCAGCTGGTGTGGCAGGGCTTGATACACGCCGGCCATTCCCGGAACCGGCTTGGTTACCGTCACGCTCGGTACCGCTGCCGTACTGGGGACGGCACGTTGGGTCATTGTCGATGGATCGAACACCGTACCGGGAGCAAAGCCCTGAACACGCGTGGTGAAGATCCGATTGGCGTGTTCGGCGGGTGTGAAGTGTGCGATGGCAGGCATGCCGAAGAGCATCGCTTCGACATGAGGCCGCAGTTCCTTTGGCAGGCCATCCAGCTTGTCGGCGGTCACATCCCAAGATTTATCGCCCCGCTCGACACGCACCTTTGCAGGGCTATCTCCCTGGCGCGTGATTTGAACTTTCACATCGTCGGGCAGCTTGGCCCCCGACGCGCCATAGACGAACGCACCGGGACGAACCATCATCAGGTCGATTGTATTGGCTTCATTTGCTCCGGCAGTCTCGGCCCGCAATGCTTCCAAGGCCTTTTCGAACTGCTGCTGAGCGCTGCGGAGCCGAGCCAAACGACCAGGATCGTTGGGAGCGACTTCTGTCAGGCGTTCCTTGGCCTCTTCGCGTTTCACGGGCTTGATGGATGCTTTGACTTCCTTCCCTTCGCGGAGCAGGATCACTTTCATTTCGTGCAATTTGGCGGCATCGACTGCCTTAATGAGCGACGCTGGTGCTTCGAGCCGGATTTCGTCGGCTTGCAGCAAGATGTCGTCCGCTTGCACGTCTGCTTTCGCCGCCGGACTATCCTCGAAGACGCGCGAGACGAGCACACCATATTTGAGCGGCAGATGCTTGCGCAGCTGATCGGGCAGCGGCTCCAGCTGCACACCAATCCAATAATCACTGGTAGGGAGTTCTTCGCCGCTGACATCAGCGGCCTCGCCGGCTTCGCTGACTTCGGCGAGTTTCCCGGCAACCTTCTCGGCCGCGCGCTGATAAAGCTTGATCACTCCGGCGCGAACGGCTCCTGCCTTGCCTTCGGCTTTGCCCGTCGACTTGGTCTGCGCTTCTTCGGTCCCCTTCGTTTCTTCAGGGCCGACGATTTTTTCTTCGACCACTTCCAATTTGCCATCAGGTCCGGCAATCGCGCGAACGCGAACCTCGATGGCTTCTTTCTCTTGTGCAAAGGTCGCTGGTGCGGCAATGACCACTGCCAACATGCTGGCGGTCCACAGGCGAGTGTACTTCATCAAATTGCTCCTCAGAAAAATGTCCATCCGTGTTTGCTTCAGTCGCTCGTTAAACCTGCGACTCATGAAATCACTAGTTGCCGCTGGGCAAACTGTCTTGCGGAAATTTAGTAAGTCGGCCGGCTGACGGGGACAATCCGGTAGCCTTCGACGGGCAGCATCATCTGGCGACCGTCATCCAACTGCACGGGCACCAGTTTGCGTTGTCGATCTACTTGATGCCCTTCGGCCGTCAACGAAATCAGCAGATCGTCGGGGAGCGCTGGGCGAGAATTGCTCAGCAGATCGCTGGCCGCCTTCGGATCGAAGACCGGCACCTGCAGCACTTGCGCATTTTCTTGCCCCTCACGATTCACCGCCAGATTCACACTGCTAACGGGCCGATAGGTGACACTCGTTGGCGCGGGCGGCGACTCAGCAGCCGGCGCAGGGGCCTGCACTACTTGCTCGGGTTGTGGAGCAACGAGCGAGCTTGCTTTCATTTGCCAATAGGCCTGCGCACTCATAAACGCCAACAGAAAACTGGCCGCCGCAACCAGCAGCATTCGCAGCCAATCTTGTTCCAGCCAGTGACGTTTGGCGGGCGTGGTCACAGGCTCCGGCACCTTGCGCGCAGGCGCGGTGCGAACGCTTTCGAAGTCGCGCCGCCACGCTTGGGCTTCCAAGAATGCTTCCGCGCATTGTCGCCAGGCATGGGGCTGTTGTTCGAGCGCCAATAGCAGCTGCCGATACTCGTGCTGCGAGAGTTCGCCATCGACGAGGCGGTCGAAAGTCTGGGCATTCAGTTGCATGGTGGAGTCGCTCATGTGACAAGCTCCGAATTCAATTGCAGCAAGGCTGTGCGCAGGCGTCCGCGGGCACGATGCAAGCGCGTTTCAACCGCGGAATGACTACAGCCAAGATGTGTGGCAATCTGGTGATAGTTCCAATCTTCCGTGTACTTCAGCAGCAAAATCTGCGAATCGCGCGCGGGGAGCAAATGCAGGGCTCGACGCACCAGTTGTTGTCGCTCGCCCGCAATCAGCCAGTACACGGGCTGGGCATCGGCCACAAAGTTTGTCTCGTCCGTTTGCTGAAAGACACCATCGAGCAATCGTCGTCGTCGGCCGCATTTGCGGCGATACAACAGCGACTGTCGCACCGCCAGTTGATACAGCCAGGGGGCCAGCTTGGCGACATCGGCCAGCGGAGCCGCTTGCCGCACCGCAGCCAGGGCGACCTCTTGCATCACGTCGTCGACCGCTTGAGGCTCGTGCAGGCGCGCAAGGACGACCGTGCGCAGCCAGCGGTCGTGAACCGCCAGCGCCGCTTGCCAGTCGATGGGAGCGAGCGTGGTTTCCAAGGTTGCTGTCCGCGGTCAGCGAAAAAATGGATCGCTCTTATTGTTACCGCTGGGCGGAGAGTCTTGCGGGGGAAGACTGGAAATTTCGCAACTACTTGGCAGGCTCCGGTTTGGGCTCGACTTTGGGTGGTTCGGGCTGCTTCACTTCAGCAATCCACGCCCGAAAGAGCTTTACGGCCGCTTCGTCCACGATCGACGTTGCTAGCTGCGGCATCTGCCCACTCTTCTCGCCGCGTTTTGCCAAGCGGTGCAACAGTACACTGCGGTCGGGTTCGCCGGGGGCGACCAGCAGCGGGTCTTTGATGTCGAACTTGTGATGCAGCGGCTTTTCGCCAACCAGCTTCATCTTGATGAGTTCGGTGCCGAACTCGAGTTGCATTTGTGAGTTGCCGCCGCCAGCTTCGATGTGGCAGTGCGAGCAATTCGCCTGCAAGTACGACCGCGCGCGAGTATCTACCGGCAACGTCTCGTCGTAAGGATTCGGCAGTTTCTTGTAGGTGTCGATCTCTTTCACAAACAGCGACTGCGTTGGCTTGGCTGCCCGCTGCATGTTCGCGTCGCTCGATTTGCGAAAGTGCTCATTAATGTCTTTGTCGGCGAGTCCTTCTTTTTTCAACTGCTCACGAAACCGCGTCGTGGCGTCGTTGCCAGTTGTGATCTTGAGCAGACCTAAACGCTCCAGCACGCGGAACTGATGATCGACCACGCCGCCGTAGTCGTGCTCACGATTCATCTGCGCTTCGCTCAGGCCGAGGACGAAGTTCGCCGCGCGACTGTGACAGACCATGCACTCGGTCCGGCTGGGATAGTGCCACGTCTGCTGCTTGAGGCCGGTAGGATTCTCGCGCGAGCGCGGCACGCGAATCTCATACGCTTGATCGGCTCCTTCGGCGGCCACTAGTTCAGCATCGGTCTGATCGGCATTCCAGCGATACGAGTAGCCGGCCCATTCCCCTTGCTGCTTGACCATGAAGCGCGTTTCGACCCATTGCCGCGAGGAAGGATCGCCGGGGGTGGTTTCGACCGCGAACGATTTCACCAGCAGGGTGTCATCGGGAAACTTCCAACTGCGGCCGGTCGTAAATTCGATCTGCATATCGCGACCTTCGATAGCCGGGATCGCGATGAAGCGTTCTTTGTGAGCGCCGTCGGACCACAGGGGCGAGTTCACCGAGTAGGGAACCACGCCGTCGGCCATCGAATGCTTGGCTACGTCCTTAAAGATGCCACTTTCGCTCAACTTGCGGGGGAACTTGGGCGGCGATGTTTCGGCGGGAATGGGCTCCAGGTGATACATGCCCCCTTCGCCGTTGCTGCGATGATCGAGCACCAGCAGTTCGCCATGACGATCGAGCGCGAAGCCCGTAATGTTGAAAGCCGTGTCAGCAATCAATTTGTGCCAGAGCACTTTTTGGCCATCGTGCTTGATGGCCCAAATGCGGCCGGTGGAGTGATCCCCATAGATGTACGCGCCCTTCAAATCGGCGTGCTTGCTGCCGTGATACACGACGCCACCCGTCAGCGAGCGCGCTTCATTGTGATGATGCTCGGCGGTCGGCTTCACGTAGGGATCGGGGCCCAACTTGCGCTCGGCGTAGAAGATGTTGCCACCTTCATACACGCTCCAGCCATAGTTATCGCCCGGTTTGACAAAGTAGACCTGCTCCCACAGATCCTGACCGTTGTTCCCCACCCAGATGTGCCCGGTAACCGGATCGCAAGTGATCCGCCATGGGTTGCGCAGGCCGTAGGCGTAGGTCTCGGCGCGAAACTCGGGACGCGTGACGAACGGATTGTCTTTGGGAATCGAATACTGCTTGTCACCTGCCGGATGATCGACATCGATCCGCAGCACTTTCGACAGCAGCGTGTCGGTGGTTTGCCCGGCAAGGTTCGTATCGCTGTCGCTGGTACCGTCGCCACTGGTGATATACAGATAGCCGTCGTTGCCGAAGGTCACATCGGCACCGTTATGGCCGTCGCTCTCCCAGGCGATGATCTCGAGCGCCGAAGCCGGATCGATCGCGTGCGGCGGCTGGGGATCGAGTTTGTAGCGAGTCACGCGACAATGTTTCTTTCCTTTGTCGAGCGCGCCATTCCAACCGAGGTACACGTAGCCGTTCTCGGCAAACTTGGGATGAAAATCCAGGCCGTAGGCGGTGCCATTGCCGGGAATGGGCAGATACTCCGTCATCTCCGTCGTTTCAGGATTGTCCTGAAACTTATTGAGCGCTGACGGACCGTACGACTTGTTCTGGGCAATCACCAGCATCGTGTCGCTGCCGGGAATTCGTTTCGCGCCGATGGGAAACGTCATCGGCAACTTGGGATAAGCCTTCACCGTCCGATACGGCAGCGGCGGATCGGGCGAGCCGAAGACTTTGGAGGTCGTCAGGGGTTTGAACTTGCCCGGATCGATCCCCAGCTTCTTGCCCGCCGGCTCTTGCTGGGGACCCGCGAACTTGAGCGTGGCGTAGTCTTCGTAAGAATGAAAATTGGCTTGCTTTAGTGGTGCGACGGTCGAGAGTTCGGGCCCTTCGAAATCGACGGAGTAGTCGTAGCGGCAGAGGGCAAACTTCCAAGTCTCGTTCGGTTCGGGGCGGCCGCCCGTGCGGAGAAAATCGCCCCACGCCAGGCGACCTTCAACAGCCCAGCCTTCATCCTGATCGGTCCAACGATTGAGCGAGCCCTTTAGCTTGACCTTGGCGGGAAAATCGAACTTGCCATCGTCCTTGTAGCGGGCATAGCCGCCAGCACCACGCCGCGGCAAGAACATATCGAGCGTGGCACCAGCCGCATTCACTTGAAATTCGTAGTAACCGGGCTTGTCCTCAGCTGGCTTAAAAAACAGCTCGAAAACATCGTTGTTCCAGAGCAGGCCATCCTTCTCCTTCACGTCGGCATACAGATCGTGATCTTCCATCTCGGCATAGAAGTAGAAGTAGTCGCGGTCCCAGAGCAATTTGGCCTTCGTGCCCGTGCGACTGGCCCGCGCCTTGTCGCCGAGCCAGGGAAGATGAAAAGCGTCGATCGTTTCCGCGGTCTCCCAGGCAGCATCGGTGCCGAGGCCATCGATCTCGATCTTCTGCTCGGTAAAGCGGCAGTTGAACTCTTTGCCCGGCAGCTTGAAGGGTTGCTCCACTTTCGCCGGCTCCGCTTCCTTCGCGGGATCTTTCTTCTCTTGCGCGGGCAACGACTGAACCAAAAAAACAAGCAACCAAACGGCAAAGCTACGAGCGAGCAGACGCATCGGCGAAACCTCAGCAGTGTGCGGTGGGGCAGTCGATCAGCCGGGGCAGGATCAGGGGCAGAAACAGGGCCGGCATCTTTGGCGGAGAGAGCAAGGTGTACTCTAAGTGCCCCCGCGCGCAGGAGCAAGCAACAGCGGGCCAGCGCAAGAAAGCTAGATCGAGCCCCTGGTGGAACAAGCGAGAGGAGACAGCCAGGAACGTCAGCGACGAAACCCTTCTCGAGCAAATCTCAAGACTTGACTTTGCATAACGAATAGTTGCTAATGTACTGTTGTACATACTTTGCTTACGCAGCGTTCAGATGTGCGTGTTGTTGTCGAATGGTTGCATAAACTGCAGGGAATAGCGTATGTCACAAAAGTTAGAGCCGCCTACCGAAACTGCATTGGACCATGGCCATAAGGTGATGAAACTCGGCGTTTCACTAATTCCTTATGCTGGTGGTCCAGCAAGCGAGATTTTGTCATGGATCATTGAAGCACCGATTCAAAAGCGACTGCATGAATGGCGAATGAGCATCGGTGAAGAAATACTGCGGATACACAACAGGCAAGAGTCGTTTATTGACGACTTGCAAAATAACCCCAATTTCATCGATACCGTTCTGCAGGCGTCACAAGCCGCATTGCGAACAAGCCAACAGGAAAAGCGCGAAGCTTTGAAAAACGCGGTACTCAATACTGCGTTGCCAAATTCGCCTGATGAATGGGAAAGAACCATGTTCATTCACTACGTCGAATCGCTGTCAGTGTGGCACTTACGACTGCTTCGCCTATTGAGCGAACCGCTCGCATGGTTCCGTGAGCGAGGCATCACCCCGCCAGAGTTTCATATCGCTGGTAGCTAGGTGCGATGGTAGTAAAAGCTATGCCTGAATTGCAGGGAAAGTCAGAACTAATTGAACAGTGCATAGCTGACCTGCAAAATCGTGGGTTGCTCGCCAAATTTAGCTATCACACGATGATGAGCCAGCAGGGCATCTATGAAAAACGGGGATCAAAGCACGGCGACGAATTCTTGGATTTTATCTCGGCACCAACGTGAGATACAGGCCTTTGCACGACTTTGCTAATCTGAGTTATTTAGACGAGAGTTAGCCAAGCGTTCTAACGGTCCAAATCTCTGACAAACCGGACACCTCTTGACCTTTGGATGCACTTCGCGTTCCATGCCCGGACAAAGTTCGACGTTCGGAATCGACGTAAAAAAAGCCACGGCAATCGCTTGCGTGGCTCTTTTCAAAAGTACCCCCAACGGGATTCGAACCCGTGTTACCGGACTGAGAACCCGGGGTCCTGGGCCACTAGACGATGGGGGCGTGCAGTGAAGAAGCGGGCGGAACGAGGCGGGGCCTCAGGCTGCCAGCTAGGACTCCCTCTAATGTTGTCATGCGCAGGCTCGTTGTCAACACGTCGCCCGGAAAGTCGACGTAAGTCGTTGGTGACCGCAAAAGGGGGGTGTCCAACTTTGGCCGCCTGGTTGAGCACAAAAGTGCGGCATTCGCGAGAGATGCTGCAGGCAGCGGTCAATCGAGAGTGCCGAAGTTGAACAACTTGGTCCTTCGGGAAGGAGTTGGCACGCGAAGTTACGGCGATCGGCAGCTGGCAGTTTTACTGTGGCGCTAATTGACGTGCAGCAGTTCGTTGGAGTTGAGCAGGGCGCGGCAGAAGGCGCGGAGCCCGTGAGTTTCGACGAGCTTGGTGGCGGCGTCGAGTTCGCGAGGCGTGGGTGGGCGAGAGTAGGTGAGTTCGAACGCGCGGGTGACCTGTTGCTGCGGAGCGGCGGATTCTTTTTGCAAACGCTCGGCGAGCAGGCGAGTCATCTCCAGCGAAAAGCTGTGGTTCATCAGCGTGAGGGCTTGGAGCGGAGTGGTGGTGCTCGCGCGACGAGATTCAGCGAAGGCTGGGTCGGGGCAATCGAAGTCGGTGAGCAGGTCGACGCGCGAGGCGCGGGCGTTGTGGTGATAGATGGTGCGGCGATAGGTCTCGGGGCCGTGCACATCGAGTGGTACATACGTGGCCACGTTGTCTTGCTGATATTCGTAGAGGCGAAAGCCGGGTCCGCCCATCGTCAGGTCGAGCTTGCCGGCGACTTGCAAGAGCGTGTCGCGAATCTCTTCAGCGCTCAAGCGGCGCGGCGGAAAGCGCCACAGCAGGCGACTCTCGGCATCTTTCGTGGCAGCGCTCTCGCGGAACTCGCCACTTTGACGATAGGCTTGCGAGGTCATGAGCAGGCGATGGAGCGGCTTGAGTTGCCAGCCGCCAGACTGCAACTGTATCGCCAACCAATCGAGCAATTCTGGATGCGATGGCCGGCTGCCGAGATAGCCGAAGTCACTCGGCGTATCGACGAGCCCCCTGCCGAAGTGATATTGCCACACGCGGTTCGCGAGCACGCGCGCAGTGAGTGGGTTGTCTGCCGCAGTGAGCCATTTCGCGAGCGCCAGTCGCCGGGCACCTTCGTCGGGCGGCGTGGTGAGTTGAAAGGCAGAAGGCAACTTCGCGAGCACTTCGAGACTCGCCGGTGAGACTGGCTCTCCCTTCTTCTGCGGGCTGCCACCGACGAACACATGCTGCGGTTCGTTGATGGCCCGGTGCGTACCGACCCACCAGACCGGCAGCGCGGGAATCTTGCCGATCTCGGCATCGAGGGAGGCAATCTCACGATTGAGCCTCTCGGTTACCTTCGCTTCTTCCGGTGTGGTTGCTCCTTTGGCCAGTCGCGCCTGCTTGCGGGGTTCGCTGGCGGGCTGGCGATCATCACTGCTGGCGACTTGCTTCCATTCTTTGCCGTCGAGCGATGTTTCGAGGCGATAGTCCCCCACGAACACGGTGAGCGGATGATCTTCGGGCAATGCTTTGTTGCGGTCGCTCGAAAACACAACTCGGCTGATGCGTTCTGACTTCGGTAGTGTGATGACCAGGGGATCGCCCGCCGCGAACCAGCGCTCGCCGAACTTGCCATCGTTGACTAGCTCGGCACTATAGGCCCCGGCGAAGTCTTTCGCATCCCGGGCTGGACCGCCACTGGCAGTTGCGCCTGTTGCTGCCAAGGCTACATTGCGCGGGGTTTCTTCGGCCGACCAAACTTCAAACTCATCCAAGCGAAACTGACCACCCTTGCCATCTTTCGCATCGTTGCCAACCACGGTCAGGCGGATCAGTTTCGCCTCGAGCGGCTCGAAGCGTTCTTCGGTGCCATAACGGCTAGCGCGCTCGCGGGTCCAAGTCTTGGCCGCTTCTGCTTCGACTTGTTTGAAGCGTTCGGCAATCACTTTTTGGTGAGCTTCACGCTCCTTGTTCAGCTTGCCACGTTCCTGTTGCAAAGGCTCGAGCTTCATCTGTCGTGCCTGACGATCGGCGGCCGAAGCCACTTCGCGCGGGCCATGCGCCGTGCCAGCGAAGGTGGCGTAGAGCGAATAATAGTCCTTGGCCGTGAGGGGATCGAATTTGTGATCGTGGCAACGAGCGCAACCGACGGTCAGCCCCAGGAAGGCTTCGGACGTGGCGCGAATCATTTCGTCCATTTGATCGGCACGAATCTGAGCGGCAGCGACCGCGTCTTGATTCCCCACGTCGTCATAGGGACCAGCGACCAAAAATGCTGAACCAATCTCCACCTCGGGCTGATCTTTGCCGATGACATCGCCGGCCAGATGCTCCACGATGAGACGATCGAACGGCTTGTCGTCGTTGAACGAGCGAATGATGTAATCGCGAAAGGGCCAGAGGTTGGTGATGATTTCGTTCCGCTCATAGCCGCGGCTCTCGCCGAAGCGAATCACGTCCAGCCAATGTCGGCCCCAGCGTTCGCCGTACTGTGGACGAGCAAGGAGCCGGTCGATGAGCTGCGCGACGGCCTGATCGGGCAATGAGTCGGCTGAAGGGCCGGCGGCATCGCGGCATTCTTTTTCGAACGCAGCCACTTCCTCCGGTGTGGGTGGCAGACCGAGCAGGTCGAACATCGCGCGGCGAATGAACGTGCGCGGGTCAGCGGGCGAGTTGGGCTGCAGGCCGTTCTCGCTCAGCTTTTGAACAACGAAGCGATCGATGGGATTCGTCTTCCAGGCGGCGGGCGCAGCTGCGGCATCGGGCGGGGCAGCTTTGGCAATGGGCTGAAACGACCAGAAAGTGCCGTCGGCTTTGGCTTTTTCCTTCAGCACCAGCTTGTCCGGCCAAGGAGCGCCGGCAGCGATCCACTCTTGCAGAGCGGCCGCTTCCTTGGCGATGAGGGGCTCGCCCTTCTCGGGCATCTCCGGCGGTTGGCCACCGGCAGGAATCGAACGGACATAGATCGGACTCTCGGCGGGCTTGCCGGGAACCAGCGCCGCGCCGGCATCACCGCCGCTGAGCATCCCCGCGCGCGTCGTCAGGTCGAAGCCACCTTTTTTGTTATCGGGGCGATGACACGAAACGCACTTCGCCGCCAGAACAGGACCAACTGAGTTCGTGAAGCGGGCCAGTTGCTCGTCTGGGTTAGCCTCGTTTGGCTTCGCCTCTTCGGCCGGGCTCGTGGTCACGCTAGCCAGCAACATCGCGGGAGCAACGATCCATTTCAGCAGCGAGATCGATAATTGATTCCAGAGCTTCATCGTGAACCTAAGCGATTAGATAATTGGTTAATGGCACGATGATACCACGAGGCATCCGCAAGTTGCGAAGCCGATTGGACTCGGTAAATTATGCAGAACGCGTGCGGGTCGTTCCTCCCACTCTCTCGCTTACTGAGGATGCACATGATTCGTTGCCTGTTCCTCTCGGTGTCACTCACGATCTTGATCGCACCTTGGAAGGTCACTCCGCTGGCGGCGCAAGGGGCCGACGATGCTTGGCTGACGAAGAACCTGCCGCCGGTCTTTGAAGGGGGCACTCCGTTCACGATCAAGAAAGTCGAAGTGAATCGCAATCACGTCGATCAGGAAATTCTCAAGGCCGAATACGAGCGAACCCCTGCAGTGATTCGGACGCTCGCGCGCGAGATCAAACTGGTCATCTTGCCGGTCGGTGGTGGCCGGTTCGCAGTGCAGGCCAATCCCGGCATCGCGATCTCGCCCCAGCAAAGCGGTACGATTAACGGCATCACCGATTCGCTCATCGACTATCGCGGCAAAGTTCCCGGCGGCGCGCGTGTCTATCTCGAAATGACGATCGCCAATGCTGTGAAGAAGCAAGATCCGGTGCGCGTCTCGAATGTCTTCTGGTTCGGCTCGCCGCAGGAGTTGAAAGCAGCGCAGCAGAAGGATCCGCCCGACCCAAACAACGCCGAACTCCAGGCTGTACCGCTGCAGGGGCTCGCCGACGATGAGGCCGTGCCGGCAGGAATGCCCGTTCGCTTCGCCGGTGGCTCGCGCTGGTTTAAGGGAACCGTGGTTGAGAAGACCGCGGCCAGCGAACCCTTAAAGCTGATCGTCTACCTGGCTCGTCCCGGTGGGCTCTATTTACCCTGGCAAGTGACCGCCCAGCGTGGCGATGTGAAAGTGGAAGCGGCGGCCCTCGCTGCGGTGAAAACCGATGCCACGTGGTTCAACGATCACCTGCGCGAAGTGAAGGCCCGCGCACAAGGCAAGGCTGCGCTCGTTCTCAAGCCTGCGGGCGAGAAGGTCGCGAAAGGTGACCGTCTGGTCTGGTTTGGCTTTCACGGGCTGATGGGTGGCGAAGCGCTCGAAGACTCAGCCGAGGGGAGAGTGAAGGTGCGCGACAGCCGGTTCAAGCAGGAGGCGACACAAGAGATCGGGCAGTTGTTCGTCGATCCCGAGCCGCCAAAGTAGCGGTTGCAGTAGAGCCTGATCACCCGCCCCCTTAAGTGAGGGCCATTCACAAACCGGGGGTAGTTTGTGAACAGCAGGTGCCATAACTCTCGGCAGCGGCGCGCGTTGGTGTTCACAAACCCCAGAGGGTTGTGAACAAACTTTCCCCGAACAGAGCGATCGACTTCCGCAGACTGGCTGTCGTTGGCGCGATTAGCGACCTTGGCGCTTTTGAGCTTGCTTCACGCCGACGTAGGCTTGGTGGGCCTTCATGACGGTCGAGCGGAAGGCTTCGGGGCGCGAGACGGCATCCAGGCGGAAGGTCTCGACGTTGCCTTTGCGGAAGACAAGGTCGCCCGCGTCGTACCAGCTTTGGCCGGGGAGGACTTCGACATCGATCGTGTCGAAGCGATCGAGGTCGATGGCTTTGTCTTCGGCCATCTTCCAGCCCTTTTGCACGATCAGGCGGCGGTTGGTCAGGGCGTAGCGAGTGCCGATGCCGGGAGCAACACGCAGGAAGAACAGCACCAGCGAAACGGGGATTGCCATCAGGGCAATCAGCCGGCCGAGGCGGAAGAAGTAGATATCCGGCATGCGGATGTCGTAGGCACTGCCGAGCATACGACCCACACCAAACCGGGCCACCGAAGGCCAAACCGTCATGACTGTGGTTTCGCGCGTTTCCGCGGGAGTAACACCGGCAATGGCCTGGGGAACGGGAAGGACGGCTGTGGTGGTCATGGTTAGCAAGCGGAGGTGAGGCCGGAAGCAATGGATGGACAAGGCGTTACAGTAACAGAACGAGGAAAAAAGTTCCAGCGGGGCGAACATTGGTTGCCCCGCCAATTTGAGTTATGCTGATCGCTGACGCCCGCCCCTCAACCTTCCCGCCGGTAATACGCCCATGAACTGGTTTGCTCGAGTTTGCCGGCTGTGGTCTCAGCACGTTGGCCTTGGCGTGGCTGTCACGCTCTTGAGCCTGGGCTGGGTCAACTGGGTTGCGGCTCAAGAGACGCCCGCGCCGGGAAAACCGGTACTTATTGACTACAACCGCCAGATCCGGCCGATCCTCTCGGACAAGTGTTACCGCTGCCACGGACCCGATGCGGCGGAACGCAAAGGGGGCTTTCGGCTCGACCAGCGCGAATCGGCGATCAAGGCAGCAGAGTCCGGCGAGCACCCGATCGTCCCCGGCAAGCCGGAATCCAGCGAACTGCTCAAGCGGATCCACTCCGACGATCTCGACCTGCAAATGCCCCCGGCCTCGCTCAACAAGAAGCTGACGGCGGAGGAGAAAGCCCTGCTGAAAGCGTGGATCGCAGCTGGGGCCGATTTTCAGGAGCACTGGTCGTTCGTTCCGCCTCGCCAGCCCGTGCTACCGCCAGTGAAGGATCGTTCCTGGCCAGCGAACCCGATTGACCATTTCATTCTGGCCAAACTGGAGCAGGCAGGGCTTGCTCCCTCTGCCGCTGCCGGGCGCGAGATGCTTATTCGCCGCGTTTCGCTCGATCTGATCGGCCTGCCGCCGACGCTCGACGAAGTCGATCGGTTCATCGCCAACCGCAGCCCGGATGCTTACGAGCAAAATGTCGACCGCCTGCTCGCTTCGCCCTACTTTGGCGAGCGCCTGGCCGTCGATTGGCTGGATGCCAGCCGCTTTGCCGATACGCACGGCTATCACATCGACAGCGGTCGCAACATGACACGCTGGCGCGAGTACGTGATTGAGGCCTTCAACCAGAACTTGCCTTACGATCGCTACACGGTCGAGCAATTGGCCGGTGACCTGTTGCCACCGACCGGTGACGAAGCAACCGACCTGCGGCAAAAGATCGCCAGCGGCTTCAATCGCAACCACATGATCAATTTCGAAGGTGGAGCCGTCGCGCAAGAATACCTGACGGCGTACATCATCGACCGCGTGAATACCACCAGCACTGTTTACTTGGGGCTGACCGTCGCCTGCTCGCAATGCCACGATCACAAGTACGACCCCATTTCGCAAAAGGACTTTTATCAGCTCTATGCGTTCTTCAACGGCGTGCCAGAGAACGGGCTCGATGGCTCGAAGGGGAACGCGGCCCCACTGCTGAAGACACCGACCACTTTTCAGCAGAACGAACTGGCCCGTATCAGTCAGCGGATGCAAGCGATTCAGCAGCAGATGTCCGGAGACCTGCCAGAAGTTGATGCCGAACAACGGAAGTGGGAGGAGGCCGCGCTCGTTAAGAATGAAGTGAAATGGCATGTGGTACAAAAGCCAGCGGCGAAGAGTCGCGGCGGTGCCACGATCAAAGAACTGGACGATCATTCGCTCCTCTTCAGCGAAGCAAATCCGGCTGCGGAGTTACTGGAGTTCAACTTCTTTGCGCCGCTTCCCAAGGTGACGGCGATTCGCGTGGAAGCGTTCGCGGACGATAGCTTCAAGGGGAAAGGCCCGGGGCGGTCGGTCAATGGCAACTTCGTACTGACGAATGTGCGCATCGAAGCTGCTGCTGAGAACGATACTTTTGCAGCTGCGCCGATTAACAAGGCCGCTGCCGACTTTGAGCAAGAGACCTTTCCGATTACCAAAGCCATCGACGGCGATGCAGCTTCAGGCTGGGCAATTCATCCGGAGGTCGGCAAGAACCACTCAGCCATCTTCGAATTGAAAGAGCCCATCGCTGCTTCGGAGGCAGCTCGCGTCAAATTGAGTCTCGCCTTCGATTCACAGTTCGCCCAGCATCAGATAGGACGAGTGAGAATCTCGGTAACCGATGCCGACGAGCCCATTGCCGGCGCTGGTCCACCCGAGAAGGTTGCGAAGTTGTTGAAGCAACCCCGCGACTCGCGTAGCACGGCCGAGCAACGCGAAGTGACGACCTACTTCCGTAATCAAGTCTCGAAGGTGCTAGTCGCGGCTCGCAACGAGCTCGAACAACTGAAGCAGCTTCAAACGCAGCTGGAACAAGCCATTCCTACCACGATGGTGATGCAGGAATTACCAGAAACACGGCCCACCTATTTGCTCATGCGTGGTGCCTACGACAAGCCGGACAAGAACGAGCAATTGACCGCTGCGGTTCCATCGTTCCTGTCGCCGCTGCCTGCCCAGGCTCCGAAAAATCGGCTGGGACTGGCCCAGTGGTTGGTCGATCCAACACATCCGCTGATGTCGCGCGTGACGGTCAATCGCTACTGGCAACTGCTGTTTGGCACGGGCCTGGTGAAAACCGCCGATGACTTCGGTTCGCAAGGCGATCTGCCGAGCCATCCCGAACTGCTTGATTGGCTGGCGACCGACTTTGTCGGTGCATCTTCGCCGCGCACGACCGACTGGGATGTCAAACACCTGGTGCGACAATTGGTGACGACATCCACCTATCGACAAACGTCCGCTGCGTCGGCCGCTTCACGCACTGGCGATCACGACAACCGTCTCGTTTCTCGCGGCCCACGGTTTCGTCTGCAGGCCGAGTTCATTCGCGATCAGGCCCTGCAAGCCAGTGGCTTGCTCGATCGTCGCATCGGCGGCACGAGTGTTTCGCCCTATCAGCCCGCTGGGTTGTGGGAAGAACTGATGTCTCGTGCCGATAACGACAAATGGACGGCTCAAAAGTACGCACAGAGCCACGGTGTCGATCTGTATCGCCGGACGATGTACACCTTTTGGAAACGGACCTGCCCACCTGCGAGCCTGGCGACCTTTGATGCCCCGGATCGCGAAGTTTGCACCGTGAAGCGATCGCGCACGAATACGCCGCTGCAAGCGCTCGTGTCGATGAACGATCCCACGTACGTCGAAGCGGCTCGTCTCTTTGCCGAACGGGCGGTGAAGCAAGGGGGAGCATCGATTGACGAAAGACTTGCGTACTTGTTCCGGACCGTTCTCTCTCGCGCACCCAGCGAGCAAGAAATGAAGGTTCTCAAGAACCTCTATGGCCGCCAGCTTGTCCATTTCGAACAGCACGCCGATGCTGCCCGCAAACTGCTGCAAGTAGGCGAATATCCGGCCGACGCATCGCTCTCCGCTCCTGAGTTAGCCGCCTGGACGATGGTGGCCAGCACGATCTTGAACACCGACGAAGCGCTCAGCAAAGGTTAATCCGCATGCATTACCAACCGGCGAATCTTCTGCTGGCCCGACGTCAATTCCTGAGTGGTGCTTCGGCGGGCATCGGTGCCACGGCACTCGCAGCCTTGCTCAATCCGCAGTTGCTGGCGGCTCCGCAGAAAGGGAGTGCGCGTCCCGGTGAACTGAAGGCGCTGCACTTCGTTCCTAAAGCGAAGCGAGTGATGTACCTGATGATGTCGGGCGGCCCCAGCCACATCGACTTGTTCGACTACAAGCCCGAACTGAAAAAGCATCAAGGGACCGAGCTTCCCGCCTCGGTGCGCATGGGTCAACGCATCACCGGGATGACCTCCGGCCAAAAGTCATTTCCTTGTGCCTCTTCACTGTTCAAGTTTGAGCAGCACGGTAAAAGCGGCACCTGGCTCAGCGAACTGCTGCCGCACCTCGGTGGCGTCGCCGATGACATCGCAATTGTCAAATCGATGCATACCGAGGCGATCAATCACGATCCGGCAACCACTTACTTGCAAACCGGTTCGCAGCAACCGGGGCGTCCCAGCATGGGAGCCTGGCTTAGCTATGGTCTGGGCGCCGAGACCGACAACCTGCCCGCCTTCGTGGTGATGATTTCGCAAGGTAGCGGCAACAAGACCGACCAGCCAATCTTCTCTCGCCTGTGGGGCCCGGGATTCCTACCTTCGGAACATCAGGGGGTTCGTTTCCGCAGCGGCGATGACCCCGTGCTCTACTTATCCAATCCGAACGGAGTCGATGCGGCCGCTCGTCGTGAAATGCTCGATGGTGTGGGAGAGCTCAATCGCCTCGCAGCCGGGACGATCAACGATCCGGAGATTCAAACTCGCATTGCCCAGTACGAGATGGCTTACCGCATGCAGTCGTCGGTTCCCGAACTGACGGACATTGCCAGCGAGAGCAAAGAAACGCTGGAACTTTATGGAGTGAACGACTCCAACGTCGATGGTGGCTTCGCCCGCAACTGCTTGCTCGCCCGCCGCATGGCTGAACGGGGCGTGCGTTTCATTCAGCTAATGCATCGCGGTTGGGACCAGCACAGTTCGTTGCCGGGACAGATTCGCGGACAATGCAAAGACGTTGATCGCCCGAGCGCCGCGCTCGTCAAAGACCTGAAAGATCGCGGCCTGCTAGATGATACGCTGGTGATTTGGGGTGGTGAGTTTGGCCGCACGGTCTACAGCCAGGGTTCGCTCACCGCGACCAACTACGGGCGCGATCATCACGGCCGCTGTTTCTCGATGTGGCTGGCCGGCGGCGGAATTAAGCCGGGCATCTCGCATGGCGAGACGGACGATTACTGCTACAACATTGTCCGCGACGGCGTGCATGTGCACGACTTGAATGCGACCATCTTGCATTGCCTCGGCATCGACCACACCCGGCTGACCTATCGTTTTCAAGGGCGAGACTTTCGCCTGACCGATGTCGAAGGTCACGTGGTAAAGCAACTGTTATCTTAGTCCCTCCCGTTTGAAGCCAGTCAAAGCAAACTCATTGAAGGAGATCGAGACGGAATGCCTGATCTTGGGGTGAACATCGACCACGTAGCGACCATTCGGCAAGCTCGCAAAACCTATGAACCCGATCCTGTAGCTGCTGCAGTGTTGGCTGAACTCGCCGGGGCCGATGTGATTACGGTTCACTTGCGCGAGGATCGCCGGCATATTCAAGATCGCGATGTTCGCGTGCTGCGCGAGACAGTGACGGTGAAGCTGAATCTGGAACTGTCGGTCGCGCCCGAGATCGTGGGCATTGCGACGCAAATCAAACCACATCAGGCGACCGTGGTCCCCGAGAAGCGAGAAGAAGTGACGACCGAAGGTGGCCTCGATATCGTCGGCAATCTGGATGCGGTACGGCGCACGGTCGATGCGTTGCACACTGCAGGCATTTTGGTCAGTCTGTTTTTGGATCCCGATCCCCGCCAGATCGAAGCCGGGCACAAACTGGGCTGTGCGGCGATTGAATTGCATACGGGGCAATACGCGCTCACCACCGGCAAGGCCCGCGATGCCGAATTGGCGCATTTGATTGCCGCGGGAAAGCAAATTCGTGAACTGGGCATGACATTGCATGCGGGCCACGGATTGAACTATCAAAATGTTGGTCCAGTCGCGAGAATCCAAGACATGGCCGAACTGAACATCGGCCACAGCATCGTATCACGTGCCGTGCTGGTGGGCTTCGAACGCGCGGTTCGCGAAATGAAAGAGTTGATGCGCTAACCGCGCCTGCACCCGTTGGTTTTCACCCTGCGAACGAAAGCGGCTTCCGTGCCTCATCAAGCGTTGCAAGAAATCGTCTGTTGCTTGGGACATCCCGTTGCTGGCAATCCCACGCAGTACATGATGGAGAAGGCGTTCGTCGCCGCTGGTCTCGATTGGCGATATCTCACGCTGGAAGTGTCCGCCGACAAGTTAACCGACGGTGTACGCGGTTTGCGGGCTATGGGTTTTCGCGGCGCGAACTTTACGATTCCACACAAAGTGGCCGTCATTCCGCTGCTCGACGAACTGAGCCCGGCTGCCGAACTGATGGGGGCGGTCAATTGCCTCAAACGCGAAGGTGCTAAGCTCATCGGCGAAAACACAGACGGTAAAGGCTTTGTCCAGTCGCTGCGTACGATCCTCGATCCCTCCGGCAAACGCTTCGCCATACTTGGTAGTGGCGGTGCGGCACGCGCCATCGCGGTCGAACTGGGCCTGAGCGGTGCTGCCGAAATTGTCATCGTCAATCGCACGGTTGGCCGTGGACAAGACCTCGTGACATTGCTCAGCGAGCGTGTGAAGGTGAATAGTCGCCTGGTTCATTGGAAGGGAGATTTCGAAGTTCCCGCCGAGATCGACGTGGTCATCAATGCCACTTCCATCGGTCTGGGAGACGCTCAGGCTCATGTGCCTTTGGACGTGAATACGCTTCGCAAAGAACTGGTCGTGGCCGATGTGATTTTCAATCCGCCGCGCACCAAGCTCATCCGCGAAGCCGAGCAGCGTGGCTGCCAAACGCTCGACGGCCTGGGCATGATCGTCAGTCAAGCCGTGATTGGCTTCAAGATTTGGACCGGTGTCGATCCCGACGCCGCCGTGATGCGCGAAGCCCTCGAAGAATTCCTTAACATCTGACGTTATGGCATCAGCAGCCAAACGGTGCGGCATACTTCACTTGTCCTGCAACCCCTTGCAAAGCCCCGGGCGCTAACTCAAGTGCCATCCAACTCGGCCCACGAAACGGACCGGACAAAGGTTCCGCCGCAGCGGCAGTAAAGCCGAACCTCGTGTAGTAGTGCTCATGCCCCAGCACGACCACGATTCGCTCGCCCTGTTCTTTCAACTGCTGCAGGCCAACTTGCATTAAACCGCTTCCCACACCCATTCGCTGTTTTGCTGGAACAACTGCCAGCGGCGCGAGGGCGACTGCGTTCCAGATTCGGTCGTCGCTCACAATGGGCAGCCGCGTAAACAACAGGTGCCCCACAATCCCTCCCTGCGAGATCGCCACCAGCGAGAGCAGATTGAGCCCCAGTTCCCTTAACGCCCGCACCAGCGTCGCTTCATCCTCCTGGCCAAAGGCCTTTCGAACGACTTCGTCGATGGCGAGGCTATCTTCAGGCTGTTCCGCGCGGATATGATCGTAGGGCCGCTCGATCTCTCCTGTCGTCTCTTTCATCGAGTACTTCCCATGCTGCTACGCTTGGCATTCACCGGTCTATTGTTGCTGGCGACCTGCGTCACGGTTCATGCGGCGGACCCAACCGCCGCCGAAGCTCGCCAGACACTCCTCAAGGCCGTCAAGTTCGCGCACGAGCAAGTCGCCCGGCATGGCGGCTATGTTTATTTGAGCAGTTCCGATCTCACCCTGCGCGAAGCCGAGGGAATCCCCGACAACGATACCATCTGGGTACAACCGCCCGGCACACCAGCAGTCGGCGAAGCTCTGCTGCGAGCCTATCAAGCCACCGGCGACGAGACCTGCCAACGAGCGCTCGATGCTGCCGCTCGTAGCTTGTCGCGCGGCCAGTTGCACAGCGGCGGCTGGTACTACAGCGTGCACTTCGCGCCGGAAGTTCGCAAAACGATCGCTTACCGCCGCGATCTTTCCGGAAAGCTACTGCCCGATCCAACCGCCGCGGCCGATCGTCAATCCACCAATGGCTGGCTCGATTGGAAACGTCGCCGCCACAAAGGCAACATCACGACCTACGACGACGATGTCACGCAATCGGCCACTCGCTTTCTGATGCGGGTCGATGCCGAAAAGAAGTTTCAGGACGAGGAGATTCACGATGCGGCCCTCTATAGTCTGCGGGCCATGATCGGTGCGCAGTATCCAAGTGGTGGCTGGTCTTCCTCCTGGGATCGCTTTCCCGATCGCTCCCCGTCAGCCGAGGTTTTTCCGATCAAGAAAGCAGAGTTGCCCGCGACGGTATCGGAAAAATGGCCCAAGGATTTCACGGGTTGTTACGTACTGAACGACAATCAAATGTCGAACTGCATCGAGACACTCTTGCTGGCCTACGACATTTATCAAGACGAAAAGTACCTCGCTGCCGCCAAGAAGGCGGGCGACTTTTTGATCCTGGCTCAATTGCCCGAACCTCAAGCCGTGTGGGCTCAGCAATACGACGAACAGATGCGTCCCTGCTGGTGCCGCGCCTTTGAACCGCCAGCGGCGACCGGTGGTGAGACCCAAAAGATCATCTTGTCGCTCATTTCACTCTACGAAGTGACTCAAGACAAAAAGTATCTGGCACCCATTCCAGCTGCCTTAGCCTATCTGCAGAAATCCGAATTGCCCGGCGGCAAGTTAGCTCGCTTTTACGAACTGAGGACCAGCCGACCGATCTACTTCGAACGCGGCCCAGGCGGCAAAGGACATGTGTGGACCTACGACGACAAAAGCATTGCCGATGGATACGGTTACATCGTCAGTTCCAACCTGCCGGCGCTTCAGCGGAAGTACCAGGCCGCACTGAAGCTCGATTTCACCAACAAGACGGCTGCCAAGACTGCGGCCAAAAAGCCAGACATTCCCGCGGCAGAGCCAGTTCAAGTTGCCATGAAAAGCATCGATGGTCGCGGAGCTTGGACCGAAAAGGGAACCATCCGCGACGCAACTGGCAAAAAAGTCGATCCACCCGGCGGCATCATTCGCAGCGAAACGTTCATCAAGAATCTCGACGTCCTCAGTCGCTACGTTCATGCCCACCGAGAAAACGAATAGACACGCGACGCTTTTACCTCAAACTGCTACTCCGCATCACTCCCAAACGTCCAACAACCTCCGGGGTTTTTGGACAGGCACCAACTTTCGAAATCTGATTGAAGCGACTGCCCGCACAGCACTTACGATCTGGCGGGCAATTTTTGCACTCGCCCTTTTTGTCCAACAACCGGGCTAGCTCTTGGACACGGCACGCAGCGATTCCTCTCTCCGTGTCGGCAGAATAACGAGCCAACCGCGCAGCGTACTGCGATTCAGCTAACGACCAAACGGTGAGAGAACGTCCACACATTGTCGCAATGTTGTGAGCGGTTGTCAATCATGTAGCTATCGTGTTTTCAGAAATTTATACTCAGGCCAGCGTGACTACTTGGTCTTCTGCAACTTCTCGGTGAACTTCTCATTCGGAAACGGGCACAGGGGAATGCTCCGCGACGGCTCGGCCAATACTTCCGCCAGCGTGGTGGTCTCAAAGGCCTGCTCCATCAGGGCGAGCGCGTTATCGACTCGCCGGTGCAAAGGACACAGATGCGTGCCGTGGCCTGGTAGCCCCAGCGGACACGTGCGGATTCGCTGAATAGGCTCGACCGCGTTCACCACTTCGAGAATCGTTAGCTTGTCGGGGGTCTTCAGCAGCGATACGCCGCCGCCGAGACCACGGGTCGATTGCACGATGCCACCTCGGGCCAGGCTCTGCAGCACTTTCGAAAGATACGCGCGAGGAACCAGCGTCGCTTTGCAAATCTGGTCGGTCGTGCGAGCAGCAGGTGCCATGCTGGCCAGATGGACGACGGCCCGCAGGGCATACTCGACCGTTTGAGACAGCATGTTCGGTTCTCCCGCTGCGCAAATTTGGCAAAAGTGGATATTGACATCCAGTTACTAAAGCGTATCTTACGATAACTGGACTAACGTGTCCAGTTTCACTGCCGGTTTTCGCCCCGCCGCTCTCTCGGAGGTTCCGCAATGCAAAGGATCGATGAATCCCGTCTCGAAAACGATCTGGCTTATCGAGTTGGCTACACCACAGAGTTTATCGGCTTCGGACCGGAAGATATTGCCACGCTGCATGCTTCGGCGGCGCTCTTGGCACCTTTGGTGCCCGGCCTGGTCGATGCGGTCTATGTCAAGCTGTTCTCATACGATGCCACCAAGCGGCACTTTGTCCCCCGCCAGTTTGGCTACGAAGGGGACGTTCCCGTGGACGTCGCCTCGCTCGAACTGAATCACCCCATGATCGCGTTTCGAAAGCAGCACCTGGGACGTTACCTGGAAGCTCTGGTCACGCGCCCCTACGACAGCAAGATGCTCGGCTATCTCGACATGGTAGGGAAGATGCACACGCCCAAGGCGGGTTCCAAAGACTTAAACGTACCGCTGGTGCAAATGAACGTGCTGATGGGCTTTGTCGCCGACGCCGTGTTGAGCACCGTCCTCAGCTTGGGGCTAGATCGCGCGACAGAAGTGAAGGCCCTGCGAGCCTTCAACAAGGTGCTGTGGGTCCAGAACGATCTGATCACGCGACATTATCAGGGCAGCACTTCTACCGCAGCGGCCTAATCGCACTACTACTTTTTGCGCAGCTCGAGAATCGCTTTGTTTTGATCCGCGATTAAATCGCGGATCTCCGCGATCGTCGATTCGATCTCACCCACACGCTCCTTCAAGCGATCGAGATCCTGCTCAGCCTGCGGTGCCAAAGCGGCTTGGGGCGAATTTGGAGCGGCCTGCGCGTTGGCGTTATTGGCGAGGGCTCGCAGAACCGCACGCAGGTTCTCTTCACTCTGGCAGGTGGGAGCCTCTTGCCGAGCCGGAATCTGACTCGCCGGCACGGGTACCAAGGCGTACTGAGCAACCGGCGCTTGCTGCACGGGAGCAAACGAGAACTGCGGTGCTGCCATCATCATCGGGGCAGCCATCACGGGTGCCGACTGCACCAGAATGCCTGCGGGCGGATAGTGGCGACCGTGATGGTGGTGGCAGCGGGGTGCGCACACAACCGTCGGCGCTTCGCAGCCGCAACCACCGCCGGCCTGAGCGACTGTCGCACCGGTCAGTCCTAACGCTCCCGCAATCATTGCGGACATCAGAGTGGTCTTGGAGCGGAACATCCGGCACCTCGGAAGAAAACCGATTGTTGAAGGGTAAGACCCCTCAGCGGGGTATAATCAGAGTCGACACGAGCCACGCTTTCCCTTGCAGTAAAACGGGCCTTAGAACTGCAAAGACAGCTCCTGTCATCGCTTCCTGGGCAAGATTGCCAAAAGCCGGAAGTCCAGCAAACTCTTCGCACGCGGCACGCGCCGCAACTTCGCTACGGCTTAACAACACCCAAGCCCAGGCCGCTTAAGAACCCAACGCGAAATAACTTCGGCTTTTGATCATAGGGGGTTGAAGGCGGGCGCTGTGTAGTTGAGTTGGGGCAGGAAGCTATTGAAGCGAATGGGATTGTGATCGAGGAAGGCTTGGCTGGCTTTGATTCCCTTCTGATACATCCGGCGGGCAACTTCCGCGACGACATGCAGTCCGTGCGTCGTGTGAGTGCGTGCGATAAAGTTCCGCGCAACTTGAATGGTCTTGAGCACCACGGCCTTGATCGCGCGCGAGACGTGACAGAAGAGGCGATGCTCAATGGGATTGTATTTCGAACAGCCCGGCGGATAGTGAGCCACCTGCACGTCGCAGCGCAGATCATGGGCCAGGTGGCATAGCGTTTCCTTGAAGCGATGCTGGCGACACCCGTTGCTGCCGCCGCAGTCGCACAGCAACAACAGTCGCGGCGCGTACCAGTAATGTTCCCGACCCATTCGTTCCCACCACCGACGGATCGCATCGCAAGCGAGTTCGCTGGTGTCGGCGCCGCGGGCCAAGTACATGAACGCTTCATTACGGCGAGTGTCGTACACGCCGTAAGGCACCAGTCGTTGCTCGGCAGTTACGAAGTCGTGATCTTGCACGACCACGCGGCCATCGGTGATCGCTCGGCCCGGATGAAAGAAATCGCCGAGAATTTCCTTCTTTTTCGTGTCGATGCTCAGCACCGGCCAATCGTTCCGCTCGTACTTCGTGCGGAGCTTGGCAATGAATTGAAACTGCTCGTCGCGATGTTCAAACTCACACGCCGCTTCGTCCTTGTACGCCTGTCGCCGCGAAAGACCAAGCTCGTCGAACAAGATTCGCCGCAACGCATCGGGACCAATCTCAAAGCCCTGCTCTTGCAACTCCTCCGCCAATTCAGGAACCGAGCGGTTCGTCCAGCGAATGTTTTCGTCGACGGGCGAACCGGCCGTGTCGCGCTCGATCAGGGCTTCCACTGCAGGAATGATTTCCGGTTGCGCAACGCTAGCTGGCTTTCGGCCTCCCCTTTTTTGCGAACGCGTCCCGCAGCTTCGTCCTCCGGCAGCTGCTCGATGTCCTCCGCGCCGTGGCGAATCGTGTCGGGATCGCAACCAAACAAATCGGCGATGTACTGCACACCGCCATGCCCGAGTTTCACCGCTTCGACCGCCGCGTAGCGTCGCCGATCCTTCTCGGATAACGCCCCATACACCTTCACCATCTGCCGCTCGACCGTTGCCCGATAAACCTTCATCGCTGAGCCCTCCTGTGACTGACTCCATGCCCCCCCTTCAGATTATCATGCGACAGTACCAAAGGAAGTTATTTCGCGTTTGGCCCTAAGCCATTGCGAACAACAGCAAAGCGTACTTGCAGCGTATGAACGTCAATCTCACCCCACTTTTCCCATGCTGACTATTGCAAACCAACCAGTGCTGTTTTAGGCTCTCGACTAATGCGACTGGCATCTGCCCCCAAAAGCTGCGCTCTCCTCACAAGGCTCTACAACCATGAAACTAGCAACAACCTCGGTGGCATTATTGGTTTTGATCGGGAGCATTTATGGACCAGTGCAGGCCGGTTGGCACCACCGCCATCGTCATGCTCAATCTCAAGCCGTGATGCCCGGCTATTATGTGCCAGGGGCAGCATTCGATTCCTCGGCTCAAATGCAACTGAGTGGCGATCAATTGCTGGCACTCGGCGCACAAATCCAAGCCGCTCAGGCGCAGTCGCAAGCAGCCAATGCACCGGGCTTTCAAATGGCTCCCGGCGATAAAGCAGCGCTCTTAAAGAAACTGATCGGCACGCTCGCGGAGAATTTAGTTGCCGATGGTGGAGACGCTGGCGATGGGGATGTGGACGTGGGACCAGCGGTCGACATGAGCAAGGTGCGAGCCGAACTCCGCGCCTTGAAAAAAGAGCTGACTGCCGACATTAAGAAAGTTGATGTGCGCGTCGACAAGTTGGATGAAGAAGTGAAAGAGCTTTCCATTCTGGTCAAAGGCAAGACTCCCACCGAGGTGCAGCAGGTTCTCAATTCGGCAGAATTCCAGAAGTCGCTGGAAGGGATTCTCAAGCCAGGCATTACACCAGAGGCAGCGGCAAACACTCTAAAATCAACCATCGAAAAGATGATTAAGTAGCAGCTTGACTGAGAGTAGAGTTCCGATTGGTGGTGGTATTCATGCCACGCCAGTGACATAAATTGTCACTCGCACGATCTTCATTCGATCAAAGCGCAATGCTTACAAGAAAATACTTGTAACGCTGCCAAGCAACTGCCTATATTCTCCGCTAGACGTTGTGGGTATTACTACTTCTGCTAGGGGCTTACTACGATGCGTCAGAACGAGCGAAAAGCGCGGGATCTGTTGGCGAAAATCAAACGCCTATTGAATGAAGAACTGCCAGATACAGAGGATGCAGATTCGCCCGATCTTGGTCATGACGACGAGACACCCTCCTGCACTCCCAAATTCTTGCCAACTCGTCTGCTGGTCGCCGCAGCCGAGACTGCGGTTCGCATCAATCCGCTGAACTCCCCGTTGATCGGTCCCATGGCTGCGGCTGGTGCCACTTTCGCCGTCGACGATCCGCTGAAAATCGCTGTGGTAACCGCCAAGTACTGGGGGCCCGAAACGCGCCGCCTGACGGTGAGTTTCATGGAAGCGGCCAACAACGACGTGAAGAATAAGATTCTCAGCCATCTCAACGCCTGGTCAAAAACCTGTGGCATTTCGTTTGTCCTTACAGGCGGCGTCGGCCAAATTCGGATCTCGCGCGGCGGTGGTGGATTTTATTCGTACCTTGGCACCGACGTCCTTCACATTCCGCGCAATCGCCAGACGATGAATCTCGAAGGGTTCACCATGAACACCTCGGATTCGGAGTACAAGCGGGTCGTTCGTCACGAAGCAGGGCATACGCTTGGCTTTCCCCATGAGCATATGCGCGAAGCGCTGGTGCGGCGCATCGACCGGCACAAAGCCTTCGCCTATTTCGCACGGACCAGCGGCTGGGATCAGCAAACCGTCATCAATCAGGTTTTGACGCCGCTGGATGGGCGGACCATTTTGGGAACTCCTACCGACCAGGATTCCATCATGTGTTACCAATTGCCGGCGAGTATTACTGTCGATGGCAAGCCCATCCGCGGCGGCAACGACATCAACGCGACGGACTATGCCTTCGCGGGGCGGATCTATCCCAAGTCGGGTGCTGCAATTCCGCAGAGTGCCACGGGTTCATCGGATGCCAACTGGGGTGAAGAAGATTGGCCGGAAGGTGACGATCCGGATGTGTCGGTCTAGGCCCATGGCAGTTGGACCTGAAGATCTTTTCGCAGCCGACTCTAGCGTCGGCTGCTTCTGTACGGAGAGCACTCTCGCGAAGATGTGCAATCGTAGTCGAACAAAGAGCAGTGGCCCATGTCTGGTAAGAACGAGTTGAAGAGCAAAATCTCCCGTTCCGACCCGGTGCTGCCACCTGCTCATCGACGACTGCAGATTCTCGCGCTTGATCCCGCAGCTGACGAACATCTGGAAACGTCGCACATCAGTCGGGCTGTGATTCAAATTCCCTGGGAGGGACGGCCATGCTACTGCGACGATGCTGACGAACCGCAGCACGAGGATTCTTGTACGTTCGGTCAGCCTGTTCCTGAGCTTCTACCAGGTCCCTGTGGCGAGTATATCGAAGTCATTGACGTCGATCCTTCTAGCAACTGTGTCTACGACCCCGTCGATCTCAACGACCCTCTCTTGCTGGCCCGCGATGGACACGCCCCTTCGATCGGCAATCCGCAGTTCCATCAGCAAATGGTGTATGCGGTTGCCATGCGCACCATCGCCAACTTCGAGCGAGTCTTGGGGCGAGCGATTCTGTGGTCCGATCGAATTCAGGATGAGCAGGGAAGATATCTGCCGAGCGATCAGCGCTTCGTGCAACGCTTGCGAATCTATCCACACGCCTTGCGTGAAGAGAATGCCTATTACTCGCCAGTAAAGAAGGCCCTGCTGTTTGGCTACTTTAATGCCACGACCAACGATCCCCGCGATGAATTGCCCGGCGCTGTCATTTTTACTTGCCTATCGCACGATATAGTCGCGCACGAGGTGACCCATGCCATCATCGATGGCATGCATCGCCGCCTGATTGCTCCGAGCAACGGCGATATGCTGGCCTTTCACGAGGCGTTTGCCGATATCGTCGCGATCTTTCAACACTTCACGTTGCCTGGTCTGTTGCTCGACCAGATCAAACGCAGCCGAGGCGATCTTCGGCTCGATAATCTGCTTGCTCACCTGGCGTCGCAGTTTGCTCGGGCAACCGGTCGTGGCCAGGCACTGCGCAACGCCATCGGCAGAGTTGATGAAAAGGGTCGTCAGGTCCCGCCCGACCCGGCCGATATCAAACGGACGGTGGAGCCGCACGCGCGCGGTGCCATTCTGGTGGCCGCGGTTTTCGACGCGTTCTTGTCGATCTACGAGCATCGCGTGCGCGACCTGTATCGCATCGCGACGAACGGCACGGGTGTCTTGCCGGCTGGTGATATTCACCCCGATCTGGCCCAGAGGCTGGCCGAAGCAGCAGCGAACACCGCGCAGCGGGTGCTCGATATTTGCATTCGCACCCTAGATTACTTGCCACCGGTGGATGTTAACTTCGGCGACTTTTTGCGCGCCTTGATTACGGCCGATCTCGACTTTCACCCCGAAGATCCGCACCGGTATCGCCTGGCGTTTATCGATGGCTTTCGTCGCCGGGGCATTGTCCCCCGCGATGTGCGCGCCCTAGGCGAAGACAGCCTCCGCTGGAACCGCGTGGAATGCTCTTGCTGGAATGAAGTCCTGGAACGGTTTCTGCCGCCAGCGCCGGTCTTGCGCGCGATGGCGAGTATTTACGACTCGCCAAGTCAACTGGCTGATCTCAAAAACTGGCGTCTGCTGGATATTCAGCCAGGCTCGATGAGTTACGAACAGCTGCAACAACTGGCAATGGAAATGCTGCAAATCGGCAGTTTGCCAACGAACGAACGCCACCAGAGCGAGCCCACCACTCGCAGTTCCCGTCATCAGGCGGAGCGACTGTTCGCGCAGTTCTTCTGGTTTTGGATCATGAGCCAGGCGCGTTTGGAGTCTGCGGTTTCCCCAGAACATACTGCCCGGGTGAAAGAATGCTTGTCGCAGCAACTGGGGCTCGATCTCGAAGGGTTGCTGGCCGAACGAGATTCGCCCGGATATGCGCCCCTCGAAGTACATGCCGTGCGACCCACCGTGCGCAGACGAGCCGACGGTACGACTCGCATTGAACTTTTGGTCATGCTGACGCAAGGAAAAACAGTTTCGCTGCAACCCGAAGGGGACGATGAGTTGCCCGTAGAGGCCGACGGCCCGCCGCTGCGGTTCAAGATGCGCGGCGGCTGTACGCTGCTGATCGATCCCGATGCGAAACGAGTTTCCTACGCCATTTGCAAAGTTCTGCCAAGCGACGAGGTGATTCGGGCTCAAGCCTCGCCGCGACTCGAACGGCAACGAGAGTACATCCGGGGGCAGTTAGTCCACAACCGCCAACTGGCGCTCCATCGTTTTGCTTTGACGCCTTTCGCTCAACGACAGCAGTACTCCGCTGAGCCGTTCGCTCTCGTCCATCGGCACGATACCGACCACGCGGGATTTTAATGTGATGCCCAACGATTCGAGCAATTACCTGGATGATGCAGGGCGGTTGGTCGTTCCGCCCGGCAAGATTGTCGTTCGGATGTACCGGCAAGGGCTGGGAGACTGCTTTCTGCTCTGCTTCGGCGGTGAGAAATCAAAGTTTGTCCTCATTGACTGTGGGGTCCACGCGCGACAAACAGACGGCCGAGACAGGCTGCAGACGGTACTGGCAAATATTTTTGAGGTGACCGGGGGTGAACTCGATGTGGTCGTGGCCACTCATGAACACGCCGACCATCTTTCTGGAGTTGTGCAGAAGAACAGTCCTTTCCTGCGGCGCGCGTTCACCATTCAGCAGCTATGGCTGGCGTGGACAGAGCAACCTGGCGATCAGCTGGCCGACAAACTGCGCGAGCGCCGCGCCACTGCCCGAAAGATTGTCGAGCGCGCCGCAGAAACCGCCACGCATACTGCGGCAGCCGCACCCTCAGGATTGGGAGTGGAATTGACAGCGCTCTCTCACCAGTTGCAGGCAGCCTCCGACTTCGAACAGGAGCCTGACGGAATCGACCGCGAAGCAGCCTACCGCTTGATTCGCGAAGTAGAGAGCCAAAGCAATCGGAGCCAAACCCGGGACTTAAGTAGATTCCAAGCCAATCGCCGATCAATTCCGGCTGACGAGGCAGTGCTTGGTGCCGGTGCTGCTGAACAAGACCGGCCAACGTCGAATGAACTGGCGATCGGAGTTTTGCTGGCTCAGGCGAGGCAAGTGAAGTATTGTCGCCCGGGAGATTTGCTAAAGGTCAATGACATCGAGAATGTACGCGTGCATGTTCTGGGGCCACCGCACGACGAAGCCAAATTGAAGAAGGATCTGCCGAGTCTCGTGCGAGGAGAAACAGGCTCCGACCGATTCAAAGAAACGTATCTCTCGAGTGCGTCGCAGAGCCTTTCATTTGGCCTCAGCCCGGCCTTGGGCGAGGGTCTCGTCAGCCGCAATCAGTATCCAGACGATCTGCGCAATCCATTCGATTTCCCGCGCCGGCGACATTTGGAGTTTAACTTTCCCGAAGATGAACAGTTTGACAAGATGCCTGCTGCGACACGGCGAATGCTTGATCAAAGCTACTTTGAGGCGCGTGCCAGTTGGCGAAGAATCGATTCCGATTGGCTGGCTGCCTCCGCGCACTTGGCCCTCAACTTGGACAGCGATACCAACAACACGAGCCTGGTGCTGGCGTTCGAGTGGGAAAATCGCGTGCTGCTCTTTGTCGGTGATGCTCAAGCGGGCAATTGGCTCTCGTGGCGAGATCAGAAATATCGTGACGCAGCGGGCAACGCGACGATCTCGATCGACGACCTACTGGAACGAACCGTCCTCTACAAAGTGGGACATCACGGCAGCCAGAATGCAACTTTGAAGCGAGATCCGCACACAGCGACGAAGGAATTCCCGCTGGGAACTCCCTATGGTTTGGAGATAATGCGGAACATCATCGCTATGATCCCCGTCGATCGACAAGCGGCGGAAAAGTCCATGCCCAGCCCGTGGGAAATGCCTTATCAACCACTGTATGAACAGTTGCGCGAACGGGCGCAACGTCGTGTGTTACGATCCGATGCCGTCCCGAATGTGCGACCACTTCCCGAAGATGCTGCTCCGGATATCGCGCCCGAGTCGATCGAATTCGAGCCTGTGCCCGATTTGCCGGGTGCGCAGTGGCGACGCTCGGAACAGGTCCTCTCCAGCGACGACGATCCCCTGTTCTACGAAATCATTTTTTCCTAACTACGCTCACATATTCGTCGCGTCATCGCCGCTGGGGCCACCAACAAGTTGATCGAGGGCGGCAGTGATGACCGGAGCAAATTCCTGCGACTTTGCGTAGACGCGGCAGAGTCGATGGCTGATGGGCAGTCGGCGATAGAGTTCCTCGGCAACCAGCGGCCGCACGACGCGCCGCGCGGAATCATAAAGAAAGTTCTGGCCGGGCACTGGCCCGCTGGTGTTTGGCCGCAAGATCGTGCGGGCGATATCAATTCGCAGCGGAATGTCTTGAATTTCCGCCGGCAACAATTGCCGGAGCTTACGTTCGACCAGGTCGCTATCGCTGAAGATGCTGGCTTGCTCGGCATCGTTCGGAGCATAGACTTGGCTCCGCTGGCAAACCATCTGCCATTCGATCTTACGGGCGAGCAGCGCTCGCCAGCGCAGTCCCAAATCGGCCAGTTGCGGATTCGGCGACTTGGCCCAGCGTTGCACGTCGGCCCAGAGAGTCGACTCGGTGAAGTACAAGTAATCATCGAGGTAATCGAGCGGGTTCCCGGGAAATAGCCACTGCTTGCTTTCGTTGAACAGATCGCGGAGCGAGAAGTCGATGGCCCGCACCGTGCGGTGATAGTAGATGTTGCGAAACAACTCGGCGCGCACGGTGACGAACCTTACCAGCGCATCGCTGCCCCGATCGTGAATCGTCAGACCACGCTCGCTGAAGAATGTGTAGTGCAACAAGCGATCAAGATCGAACGCCTGCTTGCTATAGCCGCTGAGGGCTGCATCTCGCAGCACGAAATCCATGTTGTCGATGGTGTAGATTCCGCTCAGCAGGCCGCGCAAGAACACCAGCCATTTGGGTCGTTCGATGCCATCGTGCTGAGCCTTGGGACGTTGAATCAACCAGGCAATGTGCGCAGGATCGATCTGCTCGTCCGCGGCCAGCTCTGAATGAGGATTGCGGCGAATACCGCGAATCAGGTCTCCCAGTTCGCGTTCGATAATCGCAGCGCCGAGAGATTCATGCGTCAGCCCGTGTGCTTTGAGAAAATGCTCGTCAAAAAAATGTCCAAACGGACCATGCCCCACGTCGTGTAACAGCCCCGCCAGTCGCAGCGTGCATTCGACCAGTCCGCGGCTCGGCGTATCGGCACACGACGTCTTCAGGCTGTCGTACATATGCTCGATGGCGCGGCTACCCAGATGCATCGCACCGAGCACATGCGGGAAACGCGTATGCTCGGCGGCCGGAAAAACCCACCAAGCCGTTTGCAACTGGTGAATTTGCCTCATCCGCTGCAGCCAAGGATGGTCGATGATCTGCCGCTCGGCCACTTCACCCGGTGGCAGATCGGTTCCCGAAACGAACGGCAGGTAGCCGTGAATGGGATCGTAGGTCAAATTCTCGCGCTGGATGCTTCTCATGGTCGCGATTATTGGCCGCAGCGTTGCCTTTTGCCCAGGGGGCAAGTGCGGCGAACCGCCGTTGGCCAGAGTGGCCGGCCGCGCTAGAATAGGGCTGCCATGACGGCAACATTGCCCGCCACAGAGAAAGCTGCCGAGAACCTTCGCCAGCTACCCGATTCGCTTCTGCGTTATGAAGGCTTCGCCGCCGCGACGGCAGCGTTGGCATCCGGCCAACCTGCCACGTTCGATGGAGTCTGGGGCTCAAGCTGCGCGCTGCTGGCGGCCGCGCTCGCCAAGGCCGGCCACCGACCGCTGCTGGTAGTTACCGCCCACGAGCGTGAAGCCGACGATCTGGTGGCCGACTTGCCGCTGTTTGGTGTGGTCGAGGCCATCAGTTTTCCCGCTTGGGATACGTTGCCCGAAGAACGCGGCATCCGCGACGAAACCTACGGCGAGCGCGTTCGGCTACTCAAGCGACTGGCCCTTGTTGGAGCTAGCGGTTCGCCCGTCATTGTCGCAAGCATTGCTGGACTCATGCAGCCGGTGCCCAGTGCCGAGCAATTGAAGACGGGAACGCGCACGATTCGCCGGGGCGAGCGGCTCGATATCGACGCGCTCCTGCGCTGGTTCGTCGAAAGCGGCTTTCACGCGACGAGCGCCGTCGAGTTGCCGGGCGAATTCTCGCATCGCGGCGGCATCCTCGATATCTTCGCCCCGGATTGGCTGGAGCCGGTCCGCTTGGAACTGTTCGACGACGAAATCGAATCACTCCGTTCGTTCGATGTCGCCACGCAGCGCAGCTTGGAGATTCTCGACCAGATCGAAGTCACCGTGCTATCGCCACAGGACAAGGTGACCGCTCACTTCGCCGACTTTTTGCCGGCGAATGCTTGGGCGATGCTGATCGAGCCGCAGCAGCTGGCTGACGAGGGGAAGAACATCCTGCAGCGGACCGAGCAGCCGGAAGAGTTCCATTCCGTCACGGCCGTTCTGGGCAGCTGCAGCCGCCTGGGAGTGGCTACCGCCGCGCATCTATCGGCCGGCACGTACGGCGCGAATTGTCACTTGCCCATCGAGTCGGTCGAGCGCTTTAGCGGCGATCTGCAGCGCGTGCGTGATGAACTCGATCATTCGGCCGTCGATCACAGTGTGTATTTGATCGTCGCGACCGACGCCGAGACCGAACGCCTGCGTGAGTTGCTGCGCGATACGAAACTGATGACGACCGGCCGGCTCCATTTCGTCATTGGCAGCCTGCGAGAAGGCTTTCGCCTGCCGCGCGATCAGATGTTGATCATCACCGGCGGCGAGCTGTTTCACCGCGGTGAATTGCGACGAATTCCGCGCAGACACCTCGGCAAAGCGATCGACAGCTTTCTCGATTTGCGTGATGGCGATCTGGTTGTGCATTTGGCGCACGGCATCGGCCGCTATCGCGGGCTGAAGCAAATCAGCAAGCAGGGGCAAGCTGAAGAGCACTTAGAACTGGAGTTCGACGGCGGCACGCGAATCTACGTGCCCGCGATCAAAATCGATCTCGTCCAAAAGTATGTCGGCGGCACGAAGACCCGGCCTACGCTGGCCAAGATTGGTGGCAAAACGTGGATCAAGCAGAAAGAGGCAGCTGAGAGTGCCGTCCGCGACTTGGCTGTCGAGATGCTCGAAGTGCAAGCGATGCGCAGCAGTCGCCCGGGCATTGCATTCACCGCCGATAGCGAATGGCAACGCGAATTCGATGCATCGTTCCCGTACAGCGAAACGGTCGATCAACTTTCCGCGATCCGCGCAATCAAGTCCGACATGGTGAAGCCTCGCCCCATGGATCGCCTCCTCTGCGGCGACGTCGGCTTTGGAAAGACGGAAGTTGCCATGCGGGCCGCCTTCAAGGCCGTCGACAACGGTTACCAGGTGGCGGTGCTGGTACCGACCACCATTCTCTGTGAGCAGCACTACAACAGTTTTTGCGAGCGGATGGTGGAGTTTCCTTTTGATATCGGCAAGCTCAGCCGCTTCAGCACGCCCCAACAAACGCGCGAGACAGTCGCGGGGATTAAGTCGGGCAAAGTCGATATTGTGATCGGCACCCATCGCATCGCATCGCAAGATATTGAGTTTCATAACCTGGGGCTCGTGGTCATCGACGAAGAGCAGCGCTTCGGCGTCGACGTGAAGGAACGCCTCAAGCTGTTGCGGGCGACCGTCGATGTGCTTACCCTCTCTGCCACGCCCATTCCGCGGACATTGCACATGTCACTCGTGGGTGTGCGGGATATCTCGAATCTCGAATCGCCACCCGAAGATCGCGTCGCGGTCGAGACGCGCGTGACGCGCTGGGATAACGATCTCATTCGGCATGCGATTCAGCGAGAACTTGGCCGCGAAGGTCAGATTTATTTCGTACACAATCGAGTGAACGACATCGAGCAAGTCGCCAAACGAATCAATACGCTGGTGCCGGAAGCGCGCGTGCGAGTGGGCCACGCCCAGATGGCTGACGATGAGCTCGAGCAAGTGATGATCGACTTCGTGGCTCACAAGTTCGATATTCTCGTGGCGACGACCATCGTCGAGAGCGGGCTTGATATCCCCAACGCGAACACAATTTTCATCGACGAAGCCGATCGCTACGGTCTGGCCGACTTGCACCAGCTGCGCGGCCGCGTTGGTCGCTACAAACACCGTGCCTACTGTTACTTGCTCACCGATCCCAATCGCCATCTCACGCCCAATGCCTCGCGCCGCTTGCGAGCGATCGAAGAGTTCAGCGAAATGGGCGCAGGGTTCGCGATCTCGATGCGCGATCTCGAAATTCGTGGTGCCGGCAATTTGTTAGGCACTCAACAGAGCGGGCACATCGCCACGGTCGGCTACGAGTTGTATTGCCAGCTGCTTGAGAACGCGGTGCGAGCTCTGCAGAATTCCACGCCGCGGCTCAAGTTGGACGTCGATATCAGCTTGCCGGGCGAAGCACTGCTGCCTGACGACTACATTCCCGATATGCGGATGAAGATCGATCTGTATCGTCGCCTGACACGCATCCATGCGTTTCAGGAACTCGACGACATGCGCGCAGAAATGATCGACCGCTTTGGCCCGATTCCTAAGCAGGTCGAACGGCTGCTGGCACACGTCGAACTGAAAATGGATGCAGCTCTGTGGTTCGTCTCCGCGATTTTTCGCGAGGAAAAGTTCGTCGTCTTCCAGTACCGAGATCGCGGGCGGATGGAACAGCTAGCTCGTCAAAACCCCGGGAAAGTACGAATCGTGGACGACAAATCGTCGTATCTGCCGCTGCCCGCAAAGGTTACCGAACCGGACCAGATATTTGCTTGGGTGAAATCGGTGTTGCGACCGATCAAGTGAACTGCTAATAGTTGCCAGCCCGTTAGTTGGTCTCGCCAATGCTGCGCCATGAAGGCGTGGCTGGCGAACCCGTCCATTCACATTTGCCAGGGAAGGCGCCGGCGTGAAATTGCAGCAGCTCCTGCACACGATGCTGATAGTCACGCTCTGCGTGAACTCTGCTTCTGCCTGGCAAGTTCCCGCTGGCGCGGATCCGTACGCCCAGCCTGCAGCGCCCGGCACGAACAATGGCTTCCGCTTCTCGGCCGATCCGAATGCGCAGCCTCCTGCTGCTGCTCCGCCGATGCAGCAGCCCGTCAATCGCTATCAGCCATTTCAGCAACCTGCGCCGAATCAACCCTTCGTCCAGCCGCCGCCGACATTTCCCGCTCAGCAATCGAATTATCAACAGCCACCACAAGTGGCCCCGCCCGCCAATCCGGCTCCCAGCAAACCCGGTGCAATCGCGGCTGCCGTTCCTGGTTACGATCCAACCCAAAGCTCGCCCAACGCGGCGCAGCTGGCTGGATCGGCGCTTTATCAGCCCAGCCAGATTGTGGCGACAGTTGGCAACCAGTACATCCTGTATGGCGATGTTGCCCCGACCGTCGATCAGATGCTCGATCCGGTAATGAAGAAGATTACCACCGACGCGGAACGGAAAGAAATCGAAGCGATTCGTCCTCGTTTGACTCAGCAAGTCGTCAAGCAGATGGTCGAAAGCAAGATTCTCTACCTCGGCTTCGAACGCGAGATCGAAGCCAAGGCGGGCCGCGACAAGATGGACGAAATTCGCGTCAGCATCACCAAAAAGATGCGCGAAGATTTCGAAAAAGAGCTGCTCGCGATGCGTGAGAAGGTGCTCGAAGCCAAGACTCCGGAAGAACTGCAAGAAATCGCTAAGCGTGATCCTGTCTTGCCGCGACTCGCGATCTTGATGAAAGAAAATCAGATCGAGACCCTCGCCGACCTCGACCAGGTCCTGCGGCGCTATGGTTCGTCGCTCGATAAGCAACAGCGGTCGTTTGCCGACTACAAACTGGGACGCACCAATCTCTTCGAGAAGATCAAGATCAAGTCCGAGATCTCGCATCTCGAAATGCTGAACTACTATCGCGACCACGCTGATGACTTTGCCGTGAAGGCCCGGGCGAAGTTCGAAATCATCACCGTCAAGTACGATAGCTTTCCCAACAAGCAAGCCGCGTATGCAGCCATCGCTCAGATGGGAAACGAAATCTACTACGGCACTCCGTTCGCCGCGGTTGCTCGCAAGGGTTCGCAAGAACCGAATGCCGCGAAAGGCGGAGCCTACGACTGGACCAACGAAAAGAGTCTTGCTTCGGAAGTGGTTGACCAGGCGATCTTCTCGCTCGAACAGAATGCTCTCAGCCAGATTTTGGCGGACGAAAAGGCCTATCACATTGTCCGCGTGACCGAGCGTCAACAAGCTGGCTTCATTCCATTCACCGATGCCCAGGTGAAGATCAAGGAATTGATCACGCAGCAGCGGCGTGAAGTGGCCTACAAAGAATGCCTGGACGAACTTCGCAAGAAGACGGTCGTTTGGACCATCTATGGCGAAGAGGCCGCCGCAGCAGTTGCTGCCCAGCCGCAGAACCGCAACGGCACACAGCAGCGGTAACGCCGACAGTCGTTAGACGTACCACAGGTTCCACACGACGACCGCGCCAAAGTTCCCGGCAATCACGGCAAAGATGATTCCCGCTGCCCACACATCCAGGGCGATCCTCCGCCGCATTTGATGCTGCCCCACGAACTCCACCAGTAGCATCAATCCCAAGATCGCTGCCGGCGCGAGGACCATTTCTACAAACTCGGGCTGTGTGGAGCGATTGTCGACAAGCATGCCTAGCGGAGCCGCAATCGCCGCGAGAGCCACGCTGGTCCAAATCCGTTGCTGCCAATGGCGTGGTTGGATACTGCCAGCCACCGCCCCCGTGATTCCAGCGACGCAGACCCAAAACAGTTGCTGCGCGAGTGAGATTCGATCGGCCGACAGGACACAGCAGAGAGCGATCGCATTGCCCACCAGGGCCCAAGTAACCGCTTCAACAAGTCGACCGCGGGCCCAGCCGACGAGCATGCCGGCGACGATTGCCACCGAACAGCCGACAATGGCCGGTAGCAAACCATGGCTCCCGAACACTCGCACATAAGCGAGGACCATGCTGACCGTGAGCATGGTCGAAAGCATCGACCGAAGACTGAATTGCGACGTCGTGGGCTGCATGAGAGAACCCTCGCGAAATTGGTTGCGACCTCGGTTGGCTTCATTCTATAGTCGGGGCAGTGCAAATTCGAATCGAAGATGAAAGGATTTTTCCATGTCTCTTCGCATCCTGTGCTTCATCGCCTTCTGCTCGCTGTTGCTCTGCTCCGGAATTGCCCTGAATGCCGCAGCGGAAGAAGGTTTTCAGCCGCTGCTGGATGGCAAGTCGCTCGCCGGCTGGAAAGTGAAAAGCGAACAGGATCTGCCTCCCGAGGAGTGGACAGTGAAGGATGGCATCCTCACGGCCAGGGCGGGCAACTCCTGGCTGGCGACCGAAAAGGAGTACGGCGACTACATCCTCAAGCTCGACTGGCGAGTTCCCGAGAACGGCAACAGTGGCATCTTCATTCGCGTGCCAGAACTGAAAGCCGGTGAGCAGCCCTGGGTGAAGGGAATCGAGATTCAAGTACTCGACGATCGCGGTCCGGTCTACGCCGGCAAGCTCAAGCCCTGGCAATACAGCGGTTCGCTCTATGGAGCCGTCCCTGCCGACCAGAGTGCTTTTGCCGGAGCCGGCCAGTGGAACAGTTACGAAATTACCTGCCGCGGCGACCTCATCACCGTTGAACTCAACGGTAAACAAATCACGGCGGGGGACATGTCCAAAATCGCGGAGCTGAAAGATCGTCCGCGCAAGGGAATTATCGGCCTGCAGAACCATGGCACCGATGTCGAGTACCGTAATCTGAGTATCAAAGAGCTGAAGTAGCTGTTCGAACTACCAGCCTAGCCAGCTGGGGAGCTTGCCGGCCGAAGGCATCGGAATGACGCGAGCACTGGTAATGCTCGGGTGAGCAAGCACTTCGTCGATGGCGACCTTCGGCGGCACCGTATCGAGATTAAGCACACCCACAGCGCTGCCGCCGGGAACAGCGCGGCCGACGGTCATCTGGCCGATGTTCACGTTGTGCTTACCAAAGATGGTACCAACAGCACCGATGATGCCCGGCACGTCGTTGTGCGTGAAGACAAACAGGTTGCCGTCGATGTAGGCTTCGAGACGCGAGTCGTCGAGGCGCACGAGCCGCGGCATGTTGTTGCCAAAGAGTGTTCCCGAAGCAACGTGCGTCTTGTCGTCCGTTTTTACTTCGATCGACATCGACGAGCTGAAGGCGCCCATGTCGGAGCGTGATTCTTCGGTCAACTGGATGCCCCGCTCACGCAGCAGCACTTCGGCATTGACGATGTTGACTTCTTCGATGGCCTTCTCGAGCAAGCCGGCACAGAACGCAGCGGTGAGCAGCTTGGTGTTCCGTTTGGTCACTTCGCCGCGATAAGTAATGTGACAGGCATTCAGGCCCGAGGGTTGCCATTCGGCCATCAGCAGGCCTAAACGCCAGGCAAGATCGAGGTATCCCTTCATGGCCTGCAACGTGGCGGGGTCGACCGAGGCCATGTTGACGGCATGGCGAACTTCGCCAGTCGAGAAGTAGTTAATGAGCAGCTGCACCGCTTCCAGTGCCACTTGTTGCTGGGCCTCTTCGGTGCTCGCACCAAGGTGCGGAGTGCAAAGGACATTCGGCATCTTCAGCAGCGGGCTGGTGGTATTCGGTTCTTCGCAGAAGACGTCGAGGGCCACGCCGCCGATCTTGCCGCTCTTGAGGCCTTCGACGAGGGCCGCTTCGTTGTAGATGCCGCCGCGAGCGCAGTTGATGAGTCGTACGCCGGGCTTCAGCTTATCGAGAGCCGCCATGTCGATCAGGTCGGTGGTCTCCGGTGTGAGGGGCGTATGCACGGTGAGGTAGTCGACGTGCGGCAGCATGTCAGCGACTTTTTCGACCCGTTGAATGCCAAGCTTTTGAGCCTGCTCGTTCGACAGGAACGGGTCGTAACCCATGACCTTCATTTGAAAGGCAATCGCGCGTTTGGCTACTTCTTGACCGATACGACCGAGGCCGACAATGCCGAGGGTCTTATCGGCAACTTGCGAACCCATGTAAGTCTTGCGGTCCCACTTGCCGCCGCACAGTGTCATGTACGCTTCGGCCACGCGGCGCGAGAGAGCCAGCATCAGCGTGAATGTATGTTCGGCGGTGCTGAGGGTGTTGCCGGTTGGCGTGTTCATCACCACGATGCCCAGGCGCGTGGCAACATTCTTGTCGATGTTGTCGGTCCCGACGCCGGCTCGGGCGATGGCCTTCAGCCGCTTGTTGTTGTCGAGCACCTCGGCGTTGAGCGTGACACCGCTGCGGCAGATCGCGCCGTCAAATTCGGTCAGGGCATTCTTCAGGGCTTCGCCCTTCAGTCCGGTGCGAACTTCGAACTCGATGCCCGGCGCAGCCGCCAGCATGTCGAGACCTTCTTGAGCGATCGGATCGAGAACGATGATACGGGCCATGGGATTGCAGATTGTTGATTTCAGATTGCAGATTCGGGAGAGACGCTGGAGAACAACCGCGTTTAGCCGTTGTTCTTTTTGAATTCACGCATGAAGTCGGCGAGAGCTTCGACGCCGGCCACGGGCATCGCGTTGTAGATCGAGGCGCGAATGCCGCCGACGCTGCGATGACCCTTGAGGCCGTCGAGACCACGGTCTTCGCCCTCTTTGCAGAACTTCTTTTCGAGGGCTTCGCTGGGCAGGCGGAAGGTGACGTTCATCAGCGAGCGATTCGCAGGCTGGGCATGACCCTTGAAATAGCCACCGCTGCCGTCGATCAGATCGTAAATGAGCTTGGCCTTGTCCTTGTTGCGCTGATGCATGGCTTGCAGGCCGCCGACATCATCCTTCAGCCAGCGAAGTACGAGGCCCATCAGGTAAATGGCAAAGGTTGGCGGCGTGTTGTAGAGCGAATCTTCCTTGACGTGATTCTTGAAGTTCAAGTAACCCGGCAAGCTGTCCTGGGAACGGGCCAGCAGATCGTCGCGAATGATCACGGCGGTCACACCAGCCGGACCGGCATTCTTTTGGGCACAGGCGTAGACCAGACCGACGTTTTTGAAGTTCAGCGGGCGATGCAAAAAGTCGCTGGAGGCATCAATGACCAGCGGCGAAGCGCCGGTATCGAGTTCTTCGGCAAACTGCACGCCTTGGATGGTCTCGTTGCTGCAGAGATAGGTGTACGCGGCATCTGGATTCAAGCCCGCTTCGGCCTGAGTGGGAAGGCGGTCGTAGTTGGTCGCTTTGCCGTCCCAACACACCTTCACTTGCCCTTCGCGCTTGGCCTCGTCGAGGGCCATCTTGCTCCACGAACCGGTAATGAGGTAATCGGCGGCTGCGGACTGGCCACGCAGCAAATTCATCGGAATCATCGAGAACTGCAGGCGGGAACCGCCTTGCAAGAAGACGATGTGATAGTTCTCAGGAATGGCGAGCAATTCTCGCAGCATCTGCTTGGCACCCGCCAGGATATCGAGAAAGCCAGGGGCCCGGTGACTCATCTCGAGAATGCTCATGCCGTAGCCGGGGAGCGAAACCAGGTCTCGCTGCACTTGTTCGAGCACCGGCAAAGGGAGCACGGCGGGACCGGGGGAGAAGTTAAAAACGCGCTGATTGGCGGTAACGGTCGACATAGAACCACTTCTCCCACGAATGGACGGCCCAAAGATCCGACAGGGGGCGGCCGACAAAAGTTCGGGCAAATCGGAAACCGAGATTTTAGGATGATCTGCTGCCAGCGGGGAGGGGACGATGGGCGTTTGAGAGACCCCGTGGCGGGCAAACCAGGAGGTCTGCCGCTACGAAAGGCAAGTTTGCTATGCTGAGCGACTTTCCCACGCAAAACCCATCCTGCCATGTTTTCGCCTCAACCTACCTCTGCCGAACGCTGGCGGGCGAGATTGCTGGTTTTGCTGGCGGCGCTCTTGTGGAGCAGTAGTGGCTTTTTCGCCAAAGCACCGGACTTCAAAGGCTGGCCGGGGCCAACGATCGCCTTTTGGCGAGCAATCTTTGCCTGCGTCATCTTGCTCCCCATGGTTCGCCGGCCCAGTTGGTCGTGGAAGATGATTCCGATGGTGACCGTCTTCGCGGTTATGAACTACACGTACCTGACCGCCATGGAAAAGGGTTCCGCGGCCAACGCGATCTGGCTGCAGAACACGGGGCCCATGATCGTCCTGTTAGTCGGCGTCTTTGTCTTCAAAGAGTCGTCGCGCGGACTCGACTGGGTGATGGCGGCGCTCTCTTCGGCGGGGGTTGGCCTGATTCTCTATTTTGAGTCGCAGGGTGCCGCCTTCGATGCGGTGCTGTTTGGCCTCGCTTCCGGCGTGACCTACGCGGGCGTCGTGCTCTCGCTGCGAATGCTGCGGAGTGAAGAAAGTGCCTGGCTGATTGCCTTAAATCACCTCGTAACCGCCTGGGTGTTGTCCCCTTTCGCCATTCCGGCGCTCGCGCCCGTATATCAATTGGATCCCGGTGTCATCGCCGAGTACTGGCCGCATGGCCGGCAATGGTTGATGCTCGCCGCCTTTGGCATCTTTCAGATGGGGCTGCCGTATTTTCTATTTGCCCGAGCCCTGCGCGTCATCCCTGGACACGAAGCTTCGGGCATCGGCCTCGTCGAACCGCTTCTCGTTCCCGTTTGGGTTTGTCTCGCCTGGGGGTGGCGAGAAAACATGCCTGCCTGGTGGACAATTACCGGCGGCGGACTCATCTTTTCGGGCCTCGTGCTGAGATACTTGGGTACACTGCGCGATCAGCCTGAAGTGCCTCCCTAACAAACGGCGTGCGGTTACCTCAACGAGGTCGAACTAGCGCAAAAGCCGTTAAACCCCCGCCGCAGGGGCGGGGGCGGAAAATGGCACCAGCAAAAAACACTTGTCGTAAGCAAGTCGGCGCAAATATTGCAATATGTGATTGACAATAGATCGCGATGGTGCGCTAATGAGAACAGGTTCGAAGCGGGTAATCGTGTCGTCGCCCCGGTCCACCGTGGCGCAGGGCCTGTGCGCGAAGTTGGATTTGCAACCGGAAAGATGCTGAGTCAGTCCTGAACTTCAACTGTGTTTTGTTGACGCGAATCGGTAGGCCTGCAATTGCCCACGAGCATTCGAAAAGGTTATCAAATGGTTTTCAGACGATCGTCAGAATGAAGGCTTACAAAGCGGTAAATTGCTCTCAAGCAAGAAGTTGCAACGAGCGGCCGGATGAACAAAACTCGCCAAAAGGTTATCAAAAGTGGTTATCAACGAGCGTGGAGGGAGTCGAGGTGAGTCGCCGCTGCCGAGCATTAACTTTCGCCGTAAGTCTTTGAAAACCGCAAAAGAGGGGTGTCCAACAATCGAGTCGACTTTTGAACACAAACGCGCGCCGCAGCCGAGAGATATGCCACTTGCCGGTCGCCAATCACCTCCGAAGTTGGACAAGTTGATAGTTTTGGAGATGGTTGCGGCGCAGACTTACGTTCCGAAGGATGCTTAGTTAGTACAAGACGGCGAATAGGTTGAGAACCGGCAATCGGCGGTTGCTCCAGAACGGTGGCACTAGCGCAAAAGCAGTTAAACCCGCGCCGCAGGGGCGGGGGCGGGAAATGGATTGCGAAAGATAGAACGAGGAAAGCAATGGCGAAGCTGATATTTGGTTGCGGGTATCTGGGTCGGCGAGTGCTGCAGTTGTGGCAAGCGGCGGGAGAGAAGGTGTATGCAGTCACCCGGTCGCCCGAGCGGGCTGCGGAATGGTCACGCAGCGGCATCTTGCCGCTGGTCGCTGATATCACGCAGCCATTGACCATTGCCCCCCCGGCGGATGTCGATACGGTGCTGTTTGCGGTCGGCTTCGATTCCCAAGCTGGCAAGTCGATTCACGAGGTCTACGTTGACGGACTCGCGCGGGTTATCGACTGGCTTCCCGATTCGATCCAGCGTTTCATCTACATCAGCTCGACCGGCGTCTACGGTTCGTTTGCGGGCGACTGGATCGACGAGAGTTCACCGTGCGAGCCCAAGCGCGAGGGGGGCAAAGCGTGTCTGGCGGCCGAGCAGCAGTTGGCCGCCAGTAAGTTTGCCAGTCGCACGGTTGCTTTGCGACTGGCAGGCATCTATGGGCCCGATCGTATTCCGCGTGCGAAGGATTTGCTGGCCGGGAAATCGATCGAAGCGGCTCCCGATGGCTATCTGAATTTGATTCAGGTGGTGGACGCCGCGCGTATCGTGTTGCTGGCCGAGCGAAAACCAACTTCGCCCTGTCTGCTGGTGGCTGATGGTCACCCAGTGATTCGGGGTGAGTATTACGCCGAGTTGGCGCGTCTGCTGAATGCTCCGCCACCGCAATTCGCCCCCGCCGAGGCTGGGGCGGCGATGGCTAAGCGTGGCTCGGCCGACAAACGGGTGAACAACAGCCGCTTGTTGGCCGAACTCTCGCCGCAGTTTGAGTTTCCGGACTATCGGGCCGGCCTGGCAGATGCCGTCGAACTCTGGAAACGGACGCAAGGGTGAACCTGAATCGCTTAAATCGGCTCCAAGGGGGAGAGTTCGAAGTTTGCCCTGGTCCCTAGCCTCTAACCCCTTCCCCCCGAACCCTACACAAACCAGGCTGACTTTGACGATTTGGAGGGTTCATTTGCCCATATCGCGAAAAAGACCCGATGATTATTCTAGAAGGTAGCAAGGGTTGCCGCTTTGTTGCTGTCAGTGCACTTCTGTCGAGATCTCTCTATGACCACCCCAGCTAATCCCTTCAAGATTCAATTGGCCGACCGCCTCATCAAATTGCCCCCCTATGTGCTGGCAAGGGTGAACGCATTGCGGGATGCCAAGCGGCAAGCTGGGCAAGATGTCATCGACCTGGGAATGGGTAACCCCAGCGAGCCACCGCAAGACATCGTTATCAACAAGCTGAACGAGGCCGCGCGCGATCCGAACAATCACGGCTATAGCAAAGCCACCGGCATTCTGAATCTCAAGCGCGAAGTCTCGGCCAAGTACTTCAAAAAGTTTGGCGTGCGGCTCGATCCCGAAAGCGAAGTGTGCGTGACGATTGGCTCGAAGGAAGGCTTCAGCCACATGTTGCTGGCGACCGTCGGTCCCGGCGATAACGTGATCATTCCAGCGCCGTTCTTTCCCGCTCACAAGTATGCCGTCGCGATGGCCGGTGCCAGCGTGATTTCGCTGGAAGTCGGCAATCACGAGCGGTTTCTCTCCGACATTGCATTCACCTGCGAGCATTTGTCGCCGGTGCCCAAGCTGGTGGTGTTTAACTACCCCCACAATCCGTCGAGCGTGACGATCGAGCCCGAGTTCTGGGTCGAGGTGGTGAAGCTGGCAAAGAAGTACGGCTTCATGGTCATCAGCGACTTTGCCTATGCCGACGTCGCCTTCGATGGTTATCAGCCGCCAAGCTTCCTGGCCGCTCCTGGTGCGAAGGAGGTGGGCGTCGAGTTCACCACCATGAGCAAGGGGTACAATATGGCCGGCTGGCGTGTTGGCTTCTGCTGTGGCAACCCGGAAATGGTGAAAGCCCTGGGAGTCATCAAGGGCTATTACGACTACGGGCTGTTTCAAGCGATTCAGATTGCCGCGATTGTCGCTTTGCGACATACCGATGCCGCGGTCGAATCGCAGTCGCGCATCTATCAGGCTCGTCGCGACCTGCTGCTCGATGGTCTGCGCAAGCAAGGCTGGCAAGTGCCGACGCCTCGCGCGGGGATGTTCGTTTGGGGCAAATACCCAGAGCCGTGGGCGAGCCAGATGACTTCGGTCGACTTCGCGATGTACATGCTGGAACATGCAAACGTCGCGCTCAGCCCGGGAACTGGCTTTGGCCCCGCAGGCGAAGGGTATTGCCGGATGGCACTCGTCGAAAACGAGAACCGCTTGAAGCAGGCTTTGCGCCAAATGTCGCGCTGCCTGGAACGCGATTCCAAGCCGCAAATCACTGAGAAGCCGGCCAACGGCGTGCCCAAGACGGTTGTCGCCGCTTCGGGCTAGTCTCTTCGCACCGTGCACCATCAAAGCTCGCCCCAGTACTCTGGGGGGAGACTTTGGTGCGAACTTCTTCAGCCCATTTCAGCCAGTGGGTTCGCGCAGCTTGCGTAAACTCCATCTCGGTGGCTCCTTCTCGGAATGCCAGCAGAGCGGTAAAATTCTCACCGCCAGGCAATTGACGAAAGATCACTGCGCGCCGATCGTAAAGATTGCCGGCAGGGCAATGTGCGAGGTGCGCCAGTGGCTAGGCGATTCGCTCGGCGCATAAAAAATGGAAGGGTTCCTGTTCGCCGCAACAGAAACCCTTCCGGAAGCTGTTCGGTCATTGCTTTCGCAATGTCCGAAGACCCACAGCCATTGAATCCGTATCGGGACATCCCTTCATCAGACTTTAGACCGCTCGGCTGTCGCGCGACATTCGAGCAAATACCTTGCATTACATTCAGAGAAGGTTGACACACGCATGTCGCAACCGGCAAAGCTTGCCTTGGAAGATGGCACGGTTTTCACTGGCATCGCTTTTGGAGCGATCGGCGAGATCGACGGCGAGGTTTGCTTCAACACGTCGATGACGGGCTATCAAGAGATTCTGACCGATCCGAGCTATCGCGGTCAGATCGTCACGATGACGTATACCGAGATTGGTAACTACGGTGTGAATCACGAGGATCTCGAAAGTCAGAAGCCGCACTTGGCGGGCTTCGTCGTGAAAGAGTTTGCCGAGAAGCCCAGCAACTTTCGCTCGGAAGAGTCACTCGACTCGTACTTGAAGAAGTACAACATCGTGGGGCTCGCTGGCATCGATACGCGCTCGCTGGTGCGCCGCTTGCGAAACAACGGCGCCATGAAGGGCGTCATCAGCAGCGTCGACTTGGACGATAGCAGCCTCGTGCGAAAGGCAAAGGCGAGTCCCGGTCTCGTAGGTCGCGACCTGGTCCGAGAAGTACTGCCAGATCAGCCCCGCAATTGGAACGAAAAACTCAGTGCATGGGCCAAATTGCCCATTGAGCCCAATCCAGCTTTTGATGATGGCAAGTTTCATGTCGTGGCGCTCGATTACGGCATGAAGTGGAACATCGCCCGCCATTTGACCGACGAAGGCTGCAAGGTCACCATCCTGCCCGGCACCTCCACCGCCGCAGAAGTGCTGGCTCACAAGCCCGATGGCGTCTTTTTGTCCAATGGTCCCGGCGATCCGGAACCGCTGCATTACGCTCAAGAATGCATTCGCGGTGTGCTCGGCAAGGTGCCCGTGTTCGGCATTTGCCTCGGTCATCAGTTGCTCGGTCTCGCCTGTGGCGCTCAGACTTTTAAGCTCAAGTTTGGACATCGCGGCGCGAATCAACCGGTGCAGAACCTCGATACCAGCAAGATTGAAATCACTTCGCAAAATCATGGCTTTGCGGTTGAAGAAGAATCGTTGCCGGCATGCCTCGAGATCACTCACCGCAATTTGAACGACAACACCGTCGCCGGTCTGCGACATAAAGAATTCCCTGCGTTCAGCGTGCAGTACCACCCGGAGTCTTCCGCAGGTCCGCACGACAGCCGCTATCTGTTCCGCCAGTTCCGCGAATCGATGGCCACCGCCAAAGGTGCGAGCGCCACGTAATTCGATTTTCAGTCTTCCCGCAAATTCTCCATGCCACCGATCAGGCTAACTCATCGGTGGCATTTTCTTGCGCGGTACGATCCAGCTGGTGAACCCGCATTTCACCGAGTTTTTGATTGACCGCAGACTCGATCAGGGCGAAGCTGTTGCCAGCCTACCTTTGCCTCGGAGTTACTCATGTCTCAATCGGTTGATCACGCTTACTCCTCTCCAAGAGTTCTCGAATCTACCGCTGAAGTCACTACGCCCGGCGGCTCCTCACCGACCCGCGTTCGCTTTGCCGTCATCGCGCTCTCGATGTGCATGTCGTTCGTGCTGTACCTCGATCGATTCGCCCTCAATCCCATCACTTCCACGATCGTCAAAGATCTGGGGATATCGAACGAGTCGTTCGGTTACGGGAACATGCTGTTCTTTTACTTGTACGCCCTTTTTCAAGTACCCGCGGGCGCGCTTGCCGATCGCTTCGGTGCTCGGCGGATGCTGGCCATTTACGTTCTGACGTGGTCGGCCGCCACGATCGCTCTGGGGTTTGTGCCAGGACTCATCGGACTGCTTGGCTTGCGTGCGGTCATGGGAGCGGCGCAAGCGGGGGCCTATCCAGCAGCAGGGAGCTTTTTGAAACGCTGGGCGAACCCCACCGCCCGTGCGAAGGCCAATAGCCTCGTAGCAGCCGGCGGGCGAATCGGCGCCCTGGTGGCCTTTGCCGTGACGGCCTGGCTGGCCCTGCAGCTGCGCGGCTTCTTGGGAATCGAACAAGGGTGGCGCGGCGTGCTGGTGATCTATGGGCTGCTGGGTATGGCCTGGGTTGTTGTCTTTTGGTTGTTTTTTCGGGATCGCCCCAGCGAGCATCCGTGGTGCAATCAGGCAGAAGTGGAATTGATCGGGCACGAGCCGCCGGCTCCCGTTTCTGCCGGCCTACCGATTGTCGACTTGCTCAAAAGTGCCAATGTCTGGCTGCTCAGTGCGTCGGGCTTTTTGACGAACGTCGGCTGGATCTTTCTCGCGACCTGGCAGACCGTTTACATCATGGAGAAATTTGCCCCGCAGCTGCGAGAGATGTTTCCCAACATCCCCGCAGGGGCAAACCTCGATGATATGAAGCAAGTGATTGCCGGTAGGTTGTCGGCACTTGTCTTGTTCGCCGGAATGGCCGGCGGCGTCGTGGGGGGAATTGCGGCAGATCTATTCCGCCGCAAACTGGGACCGATTTGGGGACGACGAGTTCCTGGCATGCTGGCCGGAGGATTGGCCGGCGCTGCTTATCTGACCTTTCCCTACGTCGGCGATATTCGCGTTTTCGTGGGCCTGATGCTGATCGTGTCGTTTACGATCGATTTCGGCCTCGGTTCCCTGTGGGCCACGTACCAAGACATCGGCGGACGACACGTGGGATCGGTGCTGGGGTTTGCCAACATGTGGGGCAATCTGGGAGCCGGTCTGTGTGGCTGGTTTTACGGCCGGCTCGCCGATAAGCAAGATTGGCCGCTGGTGTTCACCATATCTGCCATCGCCCTGCTGTGCATGTCTATCAGCTGGCTGGCAGTGAACCCGACCGTGCCTTTGCAAAAGGAAACGTCTTCGTAGTTGCCAGCGAGAGCTGCCAAATAAACATCTCAATAGATACTTGACAATAAGTCGACAGATGCAAATAATTGCCTCGCGTTCTCTTGCATTGTGATTGTTCGACGCTTGAGCCGCGCAGTGCGGTTGCTGCGAAGTTTTGTCGTGAGAAGTGCTTCGCAACATTCGCTGCTTGGGTCCAAGGCGGGGCCTGTCCAAAAATCAGGCCGGTTGTTGGACAAAGAGGCTTAGTTGCAAAATTGCTCGCCGGCACGCAAGTGCGGTGAATGGAGCAACTTGCAGCAAAACGCAGAAATGAGAGCGTGTCCAAAAACCTCGTGTGTATTTGCACGTTTCGGCTGGAAGGCGTGAATCAGCAGGCGAACTGCCGCGCTGCGCGTCGCTCCCCCTTCGTTTGGCGGCTAGAATGGGTTGCAGGCAATAAAAGTTGGTTCGGCCTGCGTATAGAGGCTAGTTCGGCAGCTACATCTCTCCAGTTAAACCCATGGCAGCTTTTCGCTTGTTCTATCGCAACTACTTCAACGCGGGCTGCGGACTATTTGTGATCATGGTCTGTGTAGCGATTGCGCAGACGCTCCTCGCGAAGCCGGAAGAATCAGCGAAGCCCGCTGCCATCACCGATGCGGCAGCGCTCGATGTGCCACCGGCCGAGAAGCCGGAATCAGAGGCGTCGGCCCCCGAACCGCAGCCGAAGTCTGTTCCCGAGAAGTCGATCACTCCTCGTCCTGGCGGCGAGTTGCCCTGGCTCAAGCGAGAGAAGAAAAGCGATCCGTTGCCGGTGATTCGCCCACCTGCCGGTGTGCGCGAAATCTTGGAAAAGTACGATATTGGCGAGAGTCAGCTCGATGGGTTCTTCAATGGCCAGCCTTTGTCGAACGATGAGCGCGAAATGCTCGTCCGCATCATGTATCGGCTGCCGCGCATCGGCCTCGATAACTTGCAGAAGTGGCGTCGCACCGATATTCCGCTCGAGCAACTCGTCGTCAACAGTGCCCAGAATCGCCTGGAAGTGATTCCCCTCAAGGGGCGCTTGATCGGACTGGAGCAAGTAGAGGTCAGCGAAGAATTGGGACGCCGGTTGGAGATCAAGCATTTCTATCTCGCCCGGATCGATCTGATCGATCAGCCTTACGAGGCTATCGTGGCGGTGCGCCGAGTTCCGAAGTGGTGGGAACAGGCACCGGTGCTGAACGAGCCCGTCAGCTTCGACGGTATCTTTATCAAGGTGATGGAACCCACTGCGAACAAACCACAGCTGGTGTTTCTCTCACGCCGCTTGCGCTGGCATCCCGATCGAGAATTGCCGGAGATGTTCATTGGGCCTGATCAGTTGCGGCTCGCTCAGATGGGGCTCGATATCAGCCTGATTGAGGATTTGCGACTGGCGAACCGTCGCGATATCGGCGACATCGATCGCGAACCGTTCTATCAACTGCTCGATCTGGTCGGACATGCCACCAATAAGCAGCTGACTCCTCAGCCCCCCAGAGCCGTCGACGTCGTGCCGCTGCTGCAAGAGCCGGAGAAGCATCAAGGGGAGATCATGACGGTGTCGGGCATCGCCCGCCGCATCACCAAAGTGGTGGTGGATGATGCCGACATCCGCAAGCGATTCAATATCGACCACTACTACATGATCGACATGGGCGTAAACCTGGGCGAGCAGAGCATTCGTTTTGGCGACGACCCAACCGGCGAGAAGAACGCAGTCTACTACAACGACTTTCCCGTCACACTTTGCGTCCGCCAGTTGCCGTCGAACTTGAACCCCGCCGATAAGGTTGATGTGCTCATCAGCGCCAATGGCATCTTCATGAAGACTTGGGCATATCGTTCCGCCTACATGGCCAAGTACGACAACAAACTACAGATCGCTCCACTATTTGTCGGCAAGATTCCGCAGCGCGTCGTTTTGGAGAAAGGCAACAACTGGGTCTCCGATGCGCTGGTCTTTTTTGCGATCGGCACCGCAGTGCTGATCATTGGTTTCGTATTCTGGTGGTATCGAGGCTCGTCGAATGCCGTCGATCGCGTGCTCCAAGAGATGGGCGAGCAGGGTCAGCATCCGAATTTCAAGGGACTGGAGAACGCTCCCACTGGTCCAGATTTCAGCGGACTCGCTGCTGCCGACTCGGGACCACCCAAATCGATCGACCCCGATTGACCCTCGACAGATCGTGTGCGCAAGCGACACTGGCCTCATGGCAGCAATTGCTTCAGCAGGCGATCGATCTCGACAGGTGCATCTTCCTTTACCCAGCAGTAGCCGTGCTCTTGGGCGAAGCCTTCGGTGCGGGCTTGCTTCGTGGGAATGTAGCCCGGCGCACATTCGCCGAAGCCGGCGACGAGCAACCGTTTGTTTGGCTGCTTCGCTTTCAGAATCTCTTGGGCGGCAAGAGAGTAGCCGACGAACATCTCGGCAGGGAGCACCAAGTAAGCCGCCGAGCCAAAATCGATGAGCGGGACATCGATCTGCTGGCCTCGCTGGCAGCGGTGATAGTAACTGAGTCCCATCGCGGCATCGATGCGCACGGCATTCGTCTGCTTTGGATCGGCGATCACTTCGGCCAGCTTTTTGGGATCGAGCTTGCCGTCGGTGGGTGGTGAGAGATCGAGCTGCGTATTACGAAAGGTGATCGTCTTCAGCGGCACTCGTTCCAGCGATTTCCACGCGGCATCCATTCCCTGCTTTAGCTGTTGCGCGAGTGCAGCGCGGCCGGCGGGTGTGCCGTCGTTGTACTTCGCGGCCACCACATCGCCGCTGCAGCCACTGATGTACATCCCGAACACATCCGGGTTCTCGCGCTGCCACAAGTCGCGGGCGATGCCGGGAAAGTCGTACGAGACTTCGCCCCGGCCGTAGTAGCTCATCGGGTGGGTGGCATACAAACTGAGCGCCGCGATCGGCTTGTCGTTGTGAAAGAAGGCGAGCGTCCGCAGTTTTGGATCGATTAAGCCATCGGGCGCAGCGAGCAGATACTTGTCCGCCGTAAAGCTGTAGCGATTGAACTTTGGCGTCCCATCGGCGGCTACGACGCGGCGGTTGCAAGCGACGCCTTCGACCGTAGCCTCGCCCAAGCCCAGATGCGTGACAGGCACTGCCTTGGCCAGCGAAGCACTCACCGCCTCAGCCAGGTTTTTCTTCGTTGCTTCCCAAAACTCGGGCAGGTGCATGGCATCCTTCAGCCCTGCTTCGTCGAGCAGTTTTTGCGCGGCCAAATCGACGTAGGGTGCATCGTGCTGATGAATGCAAGTGAGCAACACTCGCTCGCGCGTTGTCCCCGCCGCTTTCGCGAGCGCATCGCGCAGGTCGTCATAAGCCTGGTTGCGCAGTTCGCACCAATCGAGCGCCGCGATGATGAGGGGCTGATCGCTCCCCAGCAGCACGATGCCCCGCGCGGTCAGGCGGTCGCCAATCGTTTTGGCTGGAGGTCGCAAACCGGCGATGAGCGGGTGACCTATTGGCGGTGTAACGTCGGCGGCGAAAGTCGCCAACTTAAACGTCGGCGCATCGGCAGCATCGACCATTGGCAGATCACCAACGAGCGTAGCCGCTCCCGCAGCGAGTCCGACGGCCAGAACATCGCGACGCTTCCACAGTTGATTTGGCACTTTACGTCTCCTAGCTAGCAATTGGGGCTAGCGGCCTAGTTTCGCGGAGCGAGAAGTGTCGTGCAAGCAAGAAATCTGGCGACGTAAGTTATTTGTACAATGCGATTTACCGCGAAAGTGCCAGCAGCTACTTTCGCCCCGGGGTAGCCAGCGGATACAATTACGCTCGTAGCGGAGGGTCGGTGTGACAGTGAACCGATGCAACCTCTCAGGATTGTCCGCTTCAAAAGGAAGTCACCCATGTCGGCAACGATGAACCAACCCGAACTGCACCCACGTCGCTTGCTCGCCTCGTTTGGAAAAGACACTGACAGCGCAGGGACATCGGCCCATTATATCGATGCCGCTGAGTTTCGTCGGCTCATGGTTTCGAATCGCCGCATGGAGCGGGCTGACAAAGCGGCTCCCAAGATGCGCGGCCTGCGCGATCTGGAAACCGGCGAACTCTACCTGACCGATGAGCGCTGGCTCCTCGACGGCAAGCGGTAGAAGTATCGCACCTGCGCAGCACCAGACTTCGCGCAGTTTTCAACGCAGCTTCATCAAGCATTCACCAACAAGAAAATCGAGCGGCCGCTGGAGTGTCAATTCCAGCGGCCGCTTTTTATTGAATCCGGCCAGTTGCCGGGTAAGTGAAACTCAGTCGTTTACTCGCGAAATCTACTATAAAAAAGCGTCCTTGCTGCTGATTTGTTTCGGCAATTGGTCAGGGGGTTAGCGAAGGTTGATCGAGAACCCCTTGCCACCAATCGAGAAGCCTGGGCGACCGATGGGGCGAACCGGGCGAGGGGCGAAGTGGTCGAATTCGCTCGCCAGTTCGCGGCCGACGAAGCGGACGTCTTGATCGATCGCGGCGAGTTCATTTCGCATCGCCCGGCTGAAACCGAGCCCCACGCTGAACGCATGATCGCTGAAGTGACGCGAAGTCTGACGGAGCACGGTCAGTTCTCGTTCGACCAGCGAGATCTGTCCCACTCGGGCAAACGATTGCAGGCGGCGAGCGGACTGTTCCAGCTGAGCGGCGTCGACCAACATCTCGCGTTGCTCGCGAGGATGAATCGAAGACTCGATCACCAGCAACCGCAGCTCGCGAGCATGCCCGGCAATCTCGCCGCCCATGCGGCTGATGTTGCTCAGGTGGTTGTGATCGTGATCGGCCCGAGCAGGGGCGGCAGCGAACAGAGTCAAAACAGCGACACCGGTCAGGCTCAGCATTTGGGCGGTCTTCATGGCCGTAACTCCAACAGATTCAAGTGTTTTTGAGAGTGTGAAGCTTCGAGTCATCCTCAGCTTCGATGCAGACCCTAAAAAGCACCCAACGTGCCAAGTTGCGTGGGTGGCTCTTCACGCGAGAATGCAAGTCGTTTAATGGGAATGACTTGCGAATGGCAAAAGAATTTGCCAGCAATGCCGGCAGTAACGGCGAATCGCACAGTCTCGTCGATTGTGTCGCCCATTTGATGGCGCATGAAATCAGGTTGATACCTGATTGGCTCAAACGGCTACCAACCTACTGCTTCAGCGTGGTGATCCAGAGGAATGGTTTGTCGGATTCATCGATGCGCACTTCGTATTTCAGCTTGGCTTGAAAGAGGAGTCGATCGAGGATCTTCGAGTAGTAGGTGTTGGTCTTCGGCAAGCTGACCTTGGTAGTGGCAAAATCGATCTTTTGTCGCGCGAGCGAGTTTTGATCGAGCACCATCGGCACATTGAGACGAGCGCGAATGGCTTCAACCGACTCCCCGAGCGGAGCCTCGGCGATCTCGACGTTTAGAAACTTGAAGAGATCAGGCAGCGTGTCTTTGGGGGCACTCTTCATCGGCCAGCCGACGGGCCAAACCTGCCCGGCGGTCTGCGAGTCGACGATTTTGAGAGTGAGATCGGAGCCGACTTTCTCTGGCGTCATGACGAGTCCCAGCGGGCGAATGGCCGCGGCAATGGCGGTTCCCGAGGTCATGCCAAGCAACTCTTCATTGACCTTTTCCTCGCCGAACTTATCGCGCACCGAGGGATCGACCTTCATGCCGAGCGGCAAATTCGTGGCAATTTGCTGCAGTACTTCGCGAGTGGTTTTGCCGGTCGTCGAAAAGTTGACCTTCGTCGCCAGGCCCTCATGCACCGCGACCAAGTCCTTTGGTACGAGGCCGAAGGCCCCCGCTTTGGCATTCAGTCCTTCTTCGCCACCGGCCTTCAGCTTTTCGACCCAGGCGCTAATCTTGCCGCGGTTCTCGAGCGAGAAGTTGCCCGCGGGTAAATGCAGGCGGTTATCGGAAGTGAGGACGCCCGTGATGGAATAGCTGATCTGGCTGCCGGTTCCTGTGGTCACAATCGCCGCGCCGTCACCAGCGCCGCCGCTACGAACGCGCACGCTACTGAAGCCAGCCTTCTCGAGTGCCGGGAGCCACTCGCGGGTGTTTTCCGCCGCGAAGCCCGGTTCGGTGACCACTTCCAGCGAAACTCGCGGGCCTTGCGCCAGCAAGAACGATGGCATGCAAGAAAGGAGCAACAGCGAGATCAGCCGAGTAAGACGGCCGTGCCATTGGCTGGTGAAAGTGATCATCACTGAATTTCTCCGCGGTCGAATCGCCCCCAAATCGGTGCAGGCAATTATATGCTGCTGAACCTGCTCGCAATCCAGGAACTTACTCGGCGAACGAGCAATTTCGCTAGCGAACCGCCGGATCGACAGCCGCGAATCGGCAGAAAGCGCGAATCTGCGTAAGCTGCTCAAGATGCCGGTCATGCCGGATATTCGTTCAATGCCGGTCGCAAGGTGTGCCGATGAGTTTTGTACAGGCCGCTGACCCAACGGCGTGCACCCGCTGACTGTTGTCCCGCAAACAACAGCCTGCTGTGCCGCTTCTGCCATGCCGGCCTCTGCTATGGGTTGAAGAGCTCAAAGGGGGGACTCTGATGATACGTCGTTTGCTTTTGGCACTGGCCTGTGTCACCGTGATGGGGCTCGTTTCGACAGCCTCGGAAGCCCAAGCTCAGGAACGAGCCTACGGCCGAGTATGGGGTGGCCAATACAGCCGCCAGGACTGGGAACGGTTCTATCACTACCCCTACGTGTACTATCCCCAAAACTTCTACGGCAACGAGTATTACCGTAGCAGCCAAGACATGTACTTCCGCTATCCGCAAGAAATGCGGATCCCTACCTACAACCGCCAATGGCACAACGAGTACCCGGAAGAACGCCGGTACCACCAAGGGCACCAGTTCATGCTGGATGTGTTCTAGGAGAGGGGGCTAGGGGCTGGGAACTAGGAACTGGGGAAGAAGCAGTCTGCCAACTTAACTCTCTCGCCTCGGTACGGGTGGTATCCCACAGTGTCACGGAGAGAGGGTTGGGGCGGATGATCTTTCGACTCAGCAAGCTGGCGAATTAGCCGCCTACACAAAACACCGAGTGCTCCGCGAACTAAACCATCGCGATTCGCATTCACCAAAAAACTACAACCCCGGATCTGCGCACCCTGAGCAAGTGCACGGAAACGGGGTTGTGGCTTTTCTTGCTCGAAAAGTAGGCCGGCAACCAGCGGTACTCCGCGCTGTTCCGGCACTCGACTCTATTTGGGCACGGCTATTGATTCGACGTAAGTCCCAACGCGGTAGATGAGCGGGTATTCACAAACCGGCCCGGTTTGTGAACACGCAGGCGCGCCGCACCCGAGAGATATGGCAGGTCGCGTTCACAAACCTGGATGGATTGTGAAAGAAGTTTCCCCATCGGCCTGGCCGAATTGAAGAGTTACGTCGATTGCAAAGCTGGCCGGAACAAACAGTACTCCGCGAGAGTTCCGGGATTCCTTAGGCTGGCCGCAGTAGGGCAAAAGCCTACGAACCACCGCCGCAGGGGCGGTGGCGAAATGAGTGCACAAGTTACTGTGCGAACGTCAGGGTGTGCTGCACTTCGTAGGTGCGCGAGTCGCCGGTGGTTGTCTTGCCAACATTCTCGCGGGCGATCTGATAGAGCTTTTGACCACAGGGCGTCGGATACGTTCCCGTGATGCACGCCTGACAGAGATTGCTGCGGTCGTAGCGAACGGCCTTGGCAATCGATTCGACCGGCAAGTAACGGAGCGAATCGGCACCCAGCGAGGCTGCCATCTCGGCTTCGATTTCGGGCGAGATTTCTCGCCCTTGCAGAAACTTGGGGGCAAACAGTTCGTCGATGGTCGACATGTCGATGCCGTAAAAGCACGGCGCGACAATCGGCGGACAAGCAACGCGGACGTGAATCTCTTTGGCACCACCCAGCGTGCGAATGCGATTGAGCAGCACGCGCATCGTTGTGGAGCGGACGATGGAATCTTCGACCAGGAAGACACGCTTGCCTTGCATCACTTCGCGCAGCGGCGTGTACTTCGTTTCAGCCTTTTTGCGGCGGCTGGCACCACCTTCGATGAAGGTGCGACCCGAGTAGCGATTGCGAATCAGCCCTTCTCGTGAAGGAACTCGCAGACGGTGAGCCATCGCGTCGGCAGCTGCTTTGCTCGTATCCGGCACAGGAACGACAATCGTGTTCTCGTCGATCGGCACCGAGCCATCGAGCAATTCGAGCCGAGCCAGTTCTTCGCCCAGAGCGGTGCGCGAGAGGTACACGCTGCGTTCATCGAGCGTGCTGGCGACGTTGGCGAAGTAGATCCATTCGAAATAGCAATGTGCGCGACCGACCGTGTCGGCATAGCGCTGAATGTCGAACTCGCCGTTGATGATCGTGATCGCATAACCGGGGGGGAGTGACTTGATGCTTTCGGGCTGGAAACCGAGATTCAGCAGCGGGACACTTTCGCTGGCGGCCGCAAACAGGTTCCCTTCCTTGGCATAACAGAGCGGCTTAATGCCCAGTGGATCGCGGGCCACGAGCATATCCCCCTGAGCATTGAGCAGGACGATGCTGTAGGCACCGTCGAACTTGCGGCTGAGGTTGGTCATCAGTTCGATGAGCGTGGGGCGTCGTTCGCCCGACATCTCTCGACCAATCTCGTGCATGATGACTTCGGTGTCGTTGTCACGCGTCAGGTGGTGCGAAGTATCGGCCAGCAGCTTATCGCGCAGCTCCTGCACATTCGCCAATTGCCCGTTGAAGGCAAAGCTGAACCACTTGCGCTTTTCGATATGGCTACGCTCGAACGGCTGGGCGTAGTTGCGATCGTCAGCGCCGCAGGTGGCATAGCGCACATGGCCAATCGCGGCGATGCCGAGATTTTTGCTCATGATCGCCTCGGCTTCGTCTTTTTGCGACAGCCTGAAGGCTTCGCTGACCATGCCGAGTTCTTTGTGTGTGGCCAGCAGTTGCGGCCGGCCAGGCAAGTAGGAAGTCATCCCCGCAGCAAGTTGCCCGCGGTTCTGAATGTCTTGCAACATGCGCGGCAGCAGCCGGGCAACATCCTCGTGACCGACACCGGGCACCAGAGGGTGCAATTCGCCGGGAAGGTGGTAGATGGCGGCGATGCCGCATTCGTGGTGGATTTCGCTCATCTCGGGCGGCACTCGGGCGACGTAAATCGCTAAACAGGTCGCGGGAAAGCTAAGAAACCATCACAGACCTCATTCTAGCAGCATGTGACTGCTGAACAAGGCAATGCGAAGGATTCGTAAACAAACGAGCGGAAGTCCGCATGACAAAATCTTATGATTGGGCGCTCGGACGTGTCTCAGCGAGTCGTTCCCTAGGTTTGTCGACATATCTAACAGAGAAGAATGACTAAGCGTCCTCGTCGCCAACACGAATTGACTATGCAGTCTCGCTTGCCAGCGGTGCGGGCCAGCACTACTCAGCAGTTTCTCTGAAAATCCCTGGATAGTGCTCAATAATTGCTTTGGTCATCTTACGAAGGGCAGGTCACGGCTGATAGAATCGTCGCCTTCGGCAAAAATTCTTCGTCTTCAAGCGTTGACAGCGGCGCGCCGACAAAGAACAATTTGCGGTTTACGAGACGCCGCTCCCTACCAATCGAATTTGGTGGGTCGCGGCGTTTAGCCGTTTCTGCCCGCAGTTGTTCAGCGATTGAACGACGGGTGCTCGGAGTATTCCTGAGTTGGAAGATGCCATTCAAAAGGCCGATGTGCTGATCGAGGCACTCGGTTGGATTCGCCGGTTCCGCGATAAGATCACCGTCATCAAACTCGGTGGCAGCATCATGGAACAGGAGAACGCCCTGCGCCACGTGCTGCTCGATATCGTCTTCATGGAAACCGTGGGCATGCGACCCGTGGTTGTCCACGGCGGTGGCGCTGCCATCGATCGCGCGATGGATGCCGCGGGACTCATCCCCAAGAAGATTAAAGGCCGCCGATACACCGACGACGATACGTTGCGCATCGTCGAAGAAGTGTTGGCTGGCGAAATTAACGAAGGCATTGCTCGCCAAATCGAAGAACTCGGCGGCCGGGCGATGAACCTCAACTTCAAGACGACCAACGTCCTCTTTGGCGAAAAGATGACGTTGCCCGGCGAAGACGGCGAGCAGATCGATCTGGGACACGTCGGCCGCGTCACGCGCGTCGATCGCAACGTGATCGAAAACCTCTGCTATGCCGGGCAAGTACCAGTTATCCCTTCGATGGCACTAGATGCCAGCGGCGGCAAACTGAACGTCAATGCCGACACTGCAGCAACGGCTGTCGCCCAAGCACTCGGTGCCGAAAAGCTCATTTATATGAGCGACGTGAACGGTGTTCGTCGCGACAAGACCGACCCGACGTCGATCATCCACTCGCTCACCGATGTCGAGGCGCGCGAACTTATCCGCACCGGTGTTGTCGATGCTGGCATGATTCCAAAAGTCGAAGCTTGCCTCGAAACACTCGACCGCGGCGTGCGTAAGGTCCACATCATTGATGGCCGCCTGCGGCACTCGCTGCTGCTCGAGATCTACACCACCTCGGGTGTGGGCACCGAAATGATGAAGGCTCAGTAGAAGAAACTGCAGAACTTGGGAGATGTTGTTATGGCTACCGCCGTTGGACTCAGTTCCGCCGAAACCGTTGCCCTCTTCAAGCAGCACGTAATCGGCAACTATAACCGTTACCCGGTGAATCTCGTCCGCGGCGAAGGCTCGTTTGTTTGGGACAGCGAAGGGCACCGCTATCTCGACTTCTTCCCCGGCTGGGGTTGTAACTTGCTCGGTCACTGCCCGCCAAAGGTGGTGCAAGCAGTGCAGGAACAGGTCGCCACGCTCATTCACGTGCCCAATACGTGGCATATGGACGTGCAAGGTCGTTGGGCTCAGGCAATTAACGAGCGCAGCTTTGGTGGCCAGGCTTTCTTTTGCAATAGCGGCACCGAAGCCAACGAAGCCGCCATCAAGATCGCTCGTCTCCATTCGCCCAAGGGTAAATACAAGATCATTACCTTTACCGGCGGCTTTCATGGCCGCACGATGGGCTCGGTGACAGCGACGGCCCAGCCTAAGTATCACGACGGCATCGAGCCGATGCTGCCAGGCTTTGTCTATGCTCCGTTTGGCGATCTCGAAGCGACCAAGCAATTGGTCGATGATGAAACGTGCGCCATCCTGATCGAGCCTATTCAGGGCGAAGGTGGCGTGCGCATTCCCCCAGCTGGATTCTTGCAAGGCCTGCGAGACTTGTGCGATGAACGTGGTCTGCTGTTGATGTTCGACGAAGTGCAAACGGGCTGTGGTCGCACCGGCGAATGGTTCGGTTATCAGCACTTTGGCGTAACGCCGGATGTCATGACCTTGGCCAAGGCCGTTTGCGGCGGCATCGCCGGCGGCGCTCTGATTGCCAAGCGAGAGATTGCCCCAGCGCTTCGCCCCGGTATGCATGCCGCGACCTTTGGTGGCAACCCGATCGCCGCGCGAGCTGGTATCGCCACGTTCGAGACGATCGAAGAAGAAAACCTGCTCGACAACACAAAGCAATTGGGCGAACTCTTCCGCCGCCGCCTCACCAAGCTGCAACAGCAGTGCGACCTTATCAAGGAAGTTCGCGTCGCCGGCGTGATGATCGGCGTCGAACTGACCGTCGATGGCAATCCAGCCGTCCAAGCCTGCCTCGAGCGCAAGCTGCTCATCAACTGCACCCAAGGCAAAACGATTCGTTTGCTGCCTGCCATGAATCTGCCCGAAGAGCAGGCCGAAGAAGGCTGCGATATTTTGGCCGATGTTCTCCAGAATTTGCCACGTTCCTAGTCGAAGCGGTTTGCGTTTGATTCATTGATTGATTCTTGGTCCTGCTCCTCTGGCTTGAGGAAGGCGTGTTTGTAATGCGACATGTTCTCTCGTTGTTTGAATTGTCGTCCGAAGAAATCGCTCAGGTCTTCGCGCTCTCGCATGAGCTGAAACGCGATCTGGCAGCCGGCATCCGCCAGCCCCATTTGCCTGGGCGAGTGATGGCCATGCTCTTCGAAAAGCAATCGCTCCGCACGCGCGTCAGCTTTGAGACTGCCATGGCTCATCTGGGCGGCAATACGCTCTTCCTGGGACAGGACGTGGGGTGGGGCAAGCGGGAATCGACGGCCGACTTTGCACAAGTCCTCAGCAGCTATGTCGACATCATTGTTTGCCGCACGACGGCTCACTCGCGGATCGAAGAGTTGGCTCAGTACTGCACCTGCCCGGTCATCAACGGCTTGACCGACAGCGCGCATCCTTGTCAGGCACTAGCCGATCTTTTCACGCTCGAAGAAATTCATGGCCCGCTGAAAGGGAAGAAGCTCGCCTTCATTGGTGACTCGAACAATGTGGCCCGCAGCCTGGCTGTTTGTTGTGGCAAGCTGGGTGTGGAGTTTGCCGTGGCATCGCCCAGCGGCTACACGTTCGATCCGGAGTTCGTGGCGGAACTGAAGCGGGAAGTGCCCGCCCTTAATTTGCTGCAGACCTCGAATCCGCGCGAAGCAGTGAAGAACGCGATTGGCGTTTACACCGACGTGTGGACGAGCATGGGACAGGAAGCCGAAAGCGAAGCTCGCAAGTTGGCCTTCAAAGATTACCAGGTAGATGTCGCGCTGATGGAGGCTGCCCCCGAAGGAGCCGTCTTCCTGCATTGCTTGCCTGCTAAGCGGGGCGAAGAAGTCGCTGCTGACGTCATCGACGGTCATTATAGCGCCGTCATCCCTCAAGCGGCCAATCGCATGCACGTGCAAAAGGGACTCATCGCCTGGCTGCTCGGCGAACGAGCATAAGCCCTCTTAAACTCCCTCGCCTCGATACTCCGGGGAGAGGGTTGGGGTGAGGGGTGAACTGCAAAAGCGGTGGCGTATCTAACAAAGTCCACGATCCGGCCATGAGATGATCATTGAATTGTCACGTGGACACATCACACTTCGCAGTGGCACTAGAACCATCGAAGTTCAAGGAGAGTTACTTGGCCCCCCGCCATACTCACCGAATTTCGTGGTTTATGCCGATAGAATCTTGAACTGGGAAGATGGCTCGCCGGTAAGTGTGGCAGAGCGGGATTCAATCCTTGAACTGCTGCGAGACGATATGGCCGCTCGTGGTTTATCCATCGAAATCGAGCGTTAAATTACTTATCGGTCAGTTCTCAATATCGTTACCGTTCCCCACCAAGTCTCCCTCGCCAATCTTCTTCACCTACGCGCGGGCTACTTGCTCGACTCGCGCACAATTCAGAAAGCTACCATGACTCGCAAAGCCAACGAACTTCGCCCGGTAAAGATCAAGCGCGGCTATACCCGCGCCACGCCGGGGAGCGTGCTCTATCAGGCGGGCGAGACCGTGGTGCTGTGCACCGCCAGTGTCGAAGCCAAGGTTCCCGATTGGATGATGGGCAAAGGCAAAGGCTGGATCACTTCCGAATACAACATGCTGCCTGGCAGCACCAGCCCGCGCAAGGGGCGCGATCGCGCGAAAGTCGATGGCCGCACAACGGAGATTCAACGCTTGATCGGCCGCAGTTTACGAGCGGTTGTCAATTTGAAGGCACTTGGCGAACGCTCGATCTGGGTCGACTGCGATGTTCTACAAGCCGACGGCGGCACGCGCACGGCGAGCATTACCGGTGCACTGATCGCGCTTGTTGATGCTCTGAATTCCATCAAGAAGGACCTGCCAGATCCGACAAAGTACCCGCTCACCGACAGCGTCGCGGCAATCAGTGTCGGCATTGTCGACGGCAAGCCGACGCTTGATCTCGACTATAAGCAGGATGTCGATGCCGACGTCGATATGAATGTGGTCATGACCGGGAAAGGCCGCTTTGTCGAGATTCAAGGTACCGGCGAAGAAGCCACCTTCGACGACGACGAACTCGCTTCACTCCTGAAGCTGGCCCGCAAAGGAATCAGCGAACTGACCGAGATTCAGCAGAAGTCACTGGGCAAGCAGTGGCCGTTTTAGAGGGATCGAACGGCCAGAAGCTACGGAGCCTGCTCGCCAGATAACTGTTGCAGAGCTTGCTTTGTCTCGGCCAGTTGAGGTTCCAGGCGTCGGCGAGTCGCTTCGTCGGCGGTCGCCACGCTTTGCGCCAGTTGCGCCAGTCGCGCACTGAGCTTGTCTTTGCCACGTTGGCTCTGCAGTTCGGCTGCGACTTTGCCGATCGCGGTCAAATCTCCCTTTAGCAGCGCCTCTTTCATTTGCACGGCGAGAATGGCTTGCTTGGCGACCTGATCGAGCAGGTCGTCATTGAATTCGGCGATTGCAGCAGCCAATTCGAGACGCTTGCGATCGCTGGGAAGTGTCAGCTGCAGTCGGCCTTGGGAGCCGGGAATGAGTGGGATGCTAGTCAGCTCTTCGCTGCCGTGTTTGATCGTAATCCGCTGCAGGCCAACCACCGTGGTGGGAAGGGCAAGCTCACCCGCACGATTCGTCACTCCCAGACGAAGCTGCTCGGCGACAGCCGACGTACCACCCAGCGGCTGCGTGAATACGTCGTAACCTTCGAGTGGTCTCTTGGCTTCCGAGTCGTCCACGACATGCACAATCGTCGGCATTGTTCCCTGGGCAACACCGAGTGCAACTCGCAATTGCCGCGGATGATACTCGGGAAAAAATTGCCCGCCTAGGCTCGTGTGTACCTTGCCGCGAAACTGTGCGCGGGTTGTCCCGGCAGCGATGGGGAGCGGAGTAATGTACGTCCAAGGGACGAGCGTGGCAGTACCTGCGGTAACTGGTTGTTCTGCCGATCGAGATAACACAAAAGGACGAAAGGCAGAGATGGAACTGCCAGTAAGGTAGCTGCCATCGCGACACGGAATGCTGCCCGCTCGTAGTTTGAGCGTGACGTTGTCTTTGTCGATCGCTTCCAGGCGAGCTAACGGACCGAACGCAGCGAGCAGGGCTTGCAGGCTTTCTGCCGGCAAGCGACTGACCTGGGACGTCGTTCGTGTCACGGGCGAATTCCAAGCCTGGCAAGCGACATCCCACTCGCGCGCGCAAACTTGCAGCTTGCCCGCTTGTTCACTAATGGCAACGAACAGCAACTTGTCGGCAGAGGTGTCGGCATTTAATTTCAGCGGCGGGGCCTCCAGGTCGCTGAGGGAAACGAGCAGTTGACTGCGGAGCGATGCCAGTTTGTCGTTCGCAGTTACTTGCCACGGGCCGCCCATGGTCGTGTTGGTCGCGGCAATCAGCTGCGCTTGCAAGTCAGCGGCCAAGGCAGGGAGTAGCCGTGCGGAAGGCTCGACGAAAACGGTGAGTTGAAGGCGGTAGGGAGTTAGTTCCCAACTTGTGTTGGGCGACGACGAAGCCGAATCATCAGCAGCCAGTTGCGGCGCGATCACCACGAGGGCGAATAAAGCGGTCTGTAGTGAGCAAGCGAACTTCATCGCAGAGACTTTCGGGCAACGATCAATCTTGAGGTTTTTGCCAGGCTATTTGCCAGCGGATTACATTTTCGTAGAGAGTTACCGGGCGATTGGCGAGCCCGGTGACCTGTTGGTTGGCGGCTAAAAAGTTGGTCGTTTGCCAGAGCGGAATCACTGGCAACTCGGCTGCCGCGAGGCGATCGATGGCTTGGAGCCGCGAAGTTGCGGATGGCCAGTCTGCCGCCGCTTCCAAACCGCGGAAATGCTCGAGCATCAGCGGCGAGCAAGGACTGGCCAAGCCATTCGGGCCAAGCAAGGTCCAAGCATCAACGATTGGCTCATGAATCGCCAGTTCCACATAAGTGAGATCTGCATCGGCGGCAGCCTCGCCGGCAGCAACCTGCCGCAGCGTGATAGGCTGGCCAATGCGAGTCAGCTGACGGGCAATCGACTGGCAGGCAATCTTGGCCGTGGGTTGATCGTCGTGTGCGAGGACCAGCGGCGTAATTGCGGTACTCTTGTCGCCGCCCACTTCGCTGCGGCCCACGGCGAGTAGCATCGTGGCCAGACTGGGATCGTAGGCACGCGGCTTCATCTGACTGTTGTGCGCGTAGCTCCACGGTTCACGATCCGGACCCTGAGGAAATGGTCCGCTGAGAACTTCGCAGCCCGCAAGTTGTTGATCGGCGAGCAGCCCCTGCTTGAGAATGGACTCTCGATCGATGGCGTACAGCAACGCGCGACGAAAGGCCCGGTTGCTCATGAGCGGACGATTGCCGTTGGGGACCAACAAATGGACTGTAGGAATCGCATAGGGCAACACCTTGATACCACTGACGGCCCGATACCGCTGGACGTCCCACGGCGGGATGCGATCGACCACGCTGATCTGTCCGCGACGTAAAGCCAAGAGCGCTGGGATCGAATCGGCAAAGATCTTCTCTTGAATGATCTGCGGGGCAGTACTTGCCGCAGCCACACTTGGGTTTAACTGAAAAGTATTGATGAGTGACGTGGGCGCTGCCCGTTTGTATTGGCTGGGCGAGTGCGCGTCGGTTTCACCAGCGGACAGTGTGAAGCTTGAGGTGAGCCAGGCCGCCGGGCGAAGTTGCGGATGCGTAAACTCAATCAGCAAGTCCTGTGCATTGCGGGCGCGCAGTGCGGAAATGAAAGTAGCTGACTCACCAGCGGGCTTGAACTTGCGAGCGAGATCGGCGGCGGTAAACTTCGTACCGGCAGTTGGCTCGGCCAAGCGAATGATCAACTGACGGTCATCGGCCTGCTGGACGATGGTACCGAACTGAGAGCGGTAAGTCGGGCCCTTTTCGCTATCGATCAGTTCGGCCAGCGGAGTAGCCAGCAACTGGTTGGTGCGGCGCAGATGCCAGTTCGAGATGGCCGTCGTCGCTCCCGCAGGCAGAGGCGCGGGAGAACCAATCACACCCACCACAACCACGGGATAGCGGCCGTGAATTTGCTGCGAGAGTTCACTGCCGCCGGCAACCTGCGGCCAGACTTCGAGGGCCTGCGAACAGAACTGGTGAGCCTCACTCCAGCGATTGGCAGCAGCGGCAGCTTGCGCCTGCGTCAACAGCTGCTGAGCCTGCTCTTGCATTTGCAACTGAAAGGGAGCACTTGTGGTAGCGGCCAATTCTGGAAATCGCTTGACGAGGGCGGTAAGCAACCCTCGCGCGCCGCGGAAGTTGCCCGCCGCAATGCGGGCCTTCACCAGTTCGCTTGTTGTGCGTTCGAAGGCCGTCGATAGTCCGGGGCGTTTGGGATTGCGACGATAAAGTTCGACGAGCAACGCGAGCGTTTCGTCGTGCTTGCCAGCGCGAAAGGATCCACCAATTTGTATCCAGAGGAAGCGTTCGATCGATTCGCTCAGTCCCGGCAATTGTGGATGCTTCTGCTCGAGGTAGCGATAGCCAGCCTGGGCTTCGTCATGTTTGCCGGCGGCAACCTGCTGCTCCACTTCGGCCAGTACGCGTTCTTCAAAGAGTTTGACATCGACCACATTGAGCCACGGCACGGCAAAGGTTTCGCCGGGGCGTTCGAGCAATTCCAACTCGAGATCGCCACGGCGATTGGCCGGTGGCGGTACCTTTCGCTCGGGAAGATTGAGTGACTTCACCTTCAGCAGGGTGTTGCCATTCGTCTCATCAAGCTTCACCTCGTCGTAGGGTGCTTGTAAATAGAGTGGTTCGGCAGCGATGGCCGCAGCAGCGGTCAATAACACGAACAATAGGATCGCAACTCGCGACAGTATCAACGTGTGGTTCATGGTTGGGCCTGCTCACGCGCGAGAGAAACTTGCAGGATTTGTCCGTTGAGGGCAGGAACCCAAAGGGTGTTGTCGACCAGGAGCGGCAGTCCTTGCAAAGGTTGGCTGCAGTCAACACTTTGAACCAGTTCGCCGGTCGCGAGTGCTCGGACTTCGATCATGCCGCCTTGCGAAACGAGTACGACATTCGCCTCCTGAATGATGGGTTTGCCGATCGGCTTGCCACGAGTCAGAGGTTGGCTCCAGCGGCGAGAACCATCGGCTTGCAGGCACAGGAGTTCGTCATAGCTGGTGGCGAGCAACACGCCGTCAGGCACCACGTGCGGTCCGAACGTGACTCGCCGACCAACTGCGTTGCTCACTTGTCCTACCTGCAGATCCGGCAACGAATAGAGTCGCAGGTTGCCACTCTGGTCGTAACCAAACACGTTTGCTCCTGCCGCAACAGGTGCCGCGATCAATGACTCGGGAATCACCGTCGAACTGACTTCGGTCCAGTCGGGCTGCGGCTGTGGTGAGAATTGGAACGTCACTAGTAAGTTCGAGCCATTGAAGACCAGCACTTGGGTGCCAGCTTCGTTCAAGGGAATAACAGCAGCGGGCAGCGATGAGGCGGAACGGTTGGCAGGCACAATCATTGGCGCGGTAGTCGGCTTGCCAGTCTGGGGATCGAGGCTCACGACGGAACCATCGGCGAGCGGCACCAAAAGATGCTTGCCGCACAGCGCTGGTGTGCCAGCGAGAGCACCCGGCAGGGGAAGCACGCGGGATGTACCCGATTTGTCGATCAAGGTGAGTTCAGTCTTGCCGATCGTGGTGAGCAGCCATTGAGAACCGGCGGGTAACCAGCCCAGTTTGGCGACAGGCGCGATCGCTGGCGAAGTAGAGGCACTGGCTGTTGCCGGAACTTGTTGCCAGGGCAAAACCACGGGCTTACCTGGCTCGCTGGCAATTAAACCGACTGGCATGGTGAGCGGAACTTGCCACTTGGCAACTCCATCGGCAGCGTTGACGGCGGTCGCCCAGGTGATGCCTTGAGTCGCATCGTGATGCACCGCGATAGCGGACTGATTCACGATCTGCGGATGGCCATCGAAGTAGGCATTCGTAACTGCTGACCAAGCAGGTTGCAGTTGCCGCTGGGCATCAAACTTGAGAAGTGCCAGCCCTTGATCGGCACAGAGGACACCACCTGCATGGGCAACGATTTGACGCGTGAGCAATTCTTCGCTCGTCGCATTGACCGTGCCTACGATCTTGAACGGCTCTGGCTCGTCGGCATTGTCTTCGAGCAGCAAGAGCTTGCCGCGTGAAGAGGAAAGCAACACGCGCTCGCCCAGCAAGATCGGCGAAGCAGCAACGCCGCCATCGATACGCTGCAATTTGTGTTCGATGCTTGAGCCCCCCACGCTAACCGAATGCAGATTGGCTTTGTCGCTGCCGGTGCTTTCGCAGATGAGCCAGCGATCGCGGAACGACAGCGGGGCAACAGTGATGCTGCGGGCAGCATGTCCCAAGTAATGCGCTCGTTCGCACTTCAAATCGGCAGGGTTCAAAAGATAGATCAAGGCTTCATCGGCAACTTGCAACAGTTGCTTGCCATCGGTCGATACTTGTACGCCGATGCTGAGCGCTTGCGGAAGTTCAGCTTGGGCGAGCACTTCGCCGGTGGAACCTTCGTGGCAAAGCAGGGTGCCGTTGTTTAGTGATACATAGACCTTGTCCGCGACAAGCAAGGGAGCGCCGACGGGAGTAGCTGGCAGTGATTGTCGCCAAAGAACCTTGCCCGTTTGGGTGTCAGCTTGAAGTAATTCGCGAGTGGCAACATCGGTGAGGTAGACGGAACGCTTATCAGTGGATTGCGGCGGAATGATGTCAGTTGCACAACCAAGATAGCGGCTCCAGCGGATGGCTCCCGTGGCTTCCTCGAGCGCGTAGACAGCTCCCGCCGCCACGACGATGACTGTCGGTCCAGGCTGAGCAATCACCGGTTCGGCAAGCAAGCTTTGCCAAGGGAAGGCGGCGACGACCGGAGTATTGACCGCGGTTGTGGCCGCCGACCGCTTTTCGGCAGATGTCTTTACGGCTTTGCTGGCCGCGTCGGCGAGCGCGGGCGCGATTTTTTGCCACAAGCCATCGCCGCTGGCTTCGGGAAAGGCAAGCAGCAACTCATTGCCGGTGGCGAGGGCCGCGGCGATGTTGCCGGAAGCAAGTTGCGTCGTGATGGCCTGCTGGGCGCGCTCGCTGGCCGAGAGCCGCTGCTCGGTGCGCGCGACCAATTGCAGGTTTTCTTCGAGCTCGGCCAGCTTTTGCCAGGGACGCAAGTTGGCCGGGAGTAGCCTCGCATCGTTGCAAAGCGCGAGTGCCTCTTGGGCAGACGTCGCCGCTGCTTTTGCCTCGTCCGCGGTTTTGGCTTGCATTGCCTGCCCGGCTAGTTGCTCGGTTAGCTGCAGCAGGAGTGGAGCCAACTCCGCATGAACTTGCGTAACTGCCGATTCCGGTGCGAGCGCTTTCGCTTCCTGCTGAACTGTGGAGAGCAACCCCGCTGGTTGCGAGGCGTTCGCGTGAATGGCCGCCATGCTGCGATGGACCTTCACCAGCGATGCCTGGTCATGGCGCGGGAAAGCCCGCAGCAATTGATCGTACTTTTCGATGGCCGTTGCGTACTGCTTCTCCTGGTACGACTGTTCGGCGGCGGCAAATTCGACCGCTCCGTTACCGCGCGGCCAGAGAAAAATAGCCAGCCCCACGACGATTACCAGCAACGCAACACCACCGATGCCGATGGCCACCCAGGTGGTTTGGCGACTCTCGACAGCGGCTGCGGCAGCTGTTCTTGCGGCGACCGCAGCAGCGGTGGCCTGCGGTTTGGCGGGAGTGGCAAGAGGCGAACTGAGGGTGGCAATATCTGCAGGTCCGCCCAGCGGGTCGAAGCCGCCGGCAGTCGATAGATCGGTCGCTCCCAGCGGACTTAAGTCATCGAGCGTTGCCAGCCCATCCAGCGGATCGAGCCCGCCGGATCCGAGATCGTCGAGCGAGGCTAAATCGTCTAAGGGAGCGGGAGTAGTCGCGACAGGCTTCGCAGCAGTTGCGGGCTTAGTCGCTGGAGCTGTTTTTGCTACCGCAGCCGGTTGAGCCGCGGGCTTGGTAGTTGCCGGCTTTGCGGGAGCCTTGGCCGCCGGCTGATTGGGGACTGGCGCGGCGGGAGCAACCGGTAGGTCGTCTAGCGGAGCAAGCCCTAAGTCGTCTAGCGCCAGCGGAGTGACCTTGGGCGCTGCAGCTGCAGGTTTCGCGGGTGCAGCAACTGCTTTGTTTGCCGGTGCTGGCGTGTTCGGTTTGGTCGCAGGCAGCTCCGGCAAGTCATCCAGCGGCGCGAGGCCCAGATCATCGAGTGAAGAACTACTGGCAGCTGGTGCTGGAGCGGCCGGCGTTTTTGCAATCGCAGATTTGGCCGCTGCCGGTTTCGTGGCGACTGCTGCCGCCGACGCCTTCGCCGCAGGTGCCGGAGTTTCCGGCAAGTCGTCGAGCGGCGCAAGGCCCAAATCATCGAGCACAGAGCTATTGGATGCTGCGGGAGCAACCGGCGCCTTCGCGACCACGGGCTTGGGGGCGATTGGCTTGGCAGGGGCCGCTTTCTGAATCGCAGAGGTTGTTGCCGCTACAGGTGCCGCCGCTTTGGCCGCGCCGTTGGTTGCACCACCAGCATCGAGCAATCGCTGGGCTTGTCCGGCGGTGAGGTGACCTTTGTCGACGAGCAGCTTGGTGATTGCCGAAGGGGCGATAGGCTGTTTGGCCGCAGCCAGCTGACGACGCAAACTGGCAACCACCTCAGCGGGAGCGAGATCTCCTTGTTCGAGCTTCTGCAGTAACTCTTCGCTAGTCATGGCTCGTCGCTATTCGCCCTTCTGCTGAGTAACGATCAGGCGAAACGCATCGGGTCCGGCGGCTTCAATGCCAAAGACCGTGCGGCGAATGCGGGTGAATTTGTTGACACGAGCTTGCTCGGCTTCCACACGCAACATCTCGGCTTCCATGGCGGGCGGGACAAAATGAGCGAGTACCTTCCCCGCCGGATCAAGGCCGGCACGCTTCACCAGAATCTCGTCGGCTTCTTGCATCGGGCCACGCTGCCAAATCAGGTACAGCCGCGAATCGGCACTGCCCGGTGCTTCCCGCTTCGGAGGCTGGGGCTTCGATAGATCGGAGAGATAGGTGACGGTCGGCGCACCACCAATGACCCCCAATTCGATTTGAAAATAGTCGAGTTGACGCGCGTACGATTCCAGCGTGGTGCCGTTGGCAAATTGCAACTCCCAACGCTCATGGTTGGGCAGATCGAGGGCCGCTGCTTCGCCGGTAGCTCCACCGCGAACGATGAAACTGGGCGGGGCCGCCGCTTCTCCAGCGCCCACAAGATTCCCCGATTGCATCCGCACACTGGCGGCCAGCACTCCGGTGATCAACTTATTCGAAGCGTCACCCGTGGCTTCTTTCGTCGCCGTACTTGGAACAAACGCGGGCAGTGCCGGCGGTGGACCAGGATCTGCAGCGACGGGGGCACTTGCGGCAACTTCGACAACCGCAGGTCCCGAGCGAAGCAGGAATGCTGCTGCCGCAATTCCCACGACTAGTATCAAGCCGACGGTCGCCCCGATGATGAGTAATGGTGACTTCGACTTCTTGGTCGCCACAACAGGTTCGCTGGCAGCTGCGGCAACCTCCGCTGCAGTGGACGGCGACGTCGGTGGAGGAGAGGTGGTACCGGCTGTCATGCGAGCTCGAACTGCTTGAACTAGTTGAGGAATTCCGCATCCGGTCGAATGGAGAGTAACCAGAGCTTCCAACTCTGGACGAGTTCTGCGCGGGCCGTTGGGTTCGGCTGCTCGCTCAGGGGACTGGCAGTGACGACGCGCCCAATTGAGCGCAGGCTGTCATCGGCGGCCAGCACCACGCGCCAGTCGGCATCTTCCAGCGATGCAATCAGCACTTCTGCAGCGTTCAAATCTCGCACCAGGCCGAGGGTTCGTACTGCTGCCAGGCGACTCTCGGCGGCGCCGGTCGTGGCGAGTGTTCGCAGCCGAGCCAGGTGAGGTGCCTGTTCAGTGGCGGTGAGTGGCGAGAGTCGTTCGCGCAGCATTTCCAGATCGCCGCTGACGGTGTTGAACGCGCGATGCTCGGGTGTGTGGAGAATGTCGATCAATTGCCCCGGCGTGACGTTAACCTTTGATTGCACAATGCGACCCGCGCGAATCGAAACGTCCTGGCTATTGCCGGGAAGTCCGCGGCCAGAAACCAAGGTCGCCTCGCCATACGCTTTCGAGCGTTCAATGGCCTTCTTCGTCGAACGCAGCAAAAAGAGCGCGGCAAAGGCGGTATCGGGAGCGGAGAGCGCTTCGTTCGTTCCCTTCCAGCTTCCGTCTTCCTGTTGTTCTTTCTTCAGATAGGCAAAGCCGTCGTTGTACCAGCGCGGCTCTTTGATGAAGCGACCTTCGGCTGCTTCAAAAAAGCTTTGGTACCGCTCTAGACCATAGAGGTAATAGAACGTGAAACCCGGCGGATCGATTTTGTAGTTCTTGCTCATCCAACTGCGGCCGCGTTCTTGCGCAGCCTTGATCAGCCGGAGTTCGACCTTGTCGGTAAGTGCCTTCACCTGTTCGCGCTTGACGGGACGTAGGGCGGGAGGCAATTTGGCGTCACGTTCTGTCGTGAGTTCACTCAACTTGAGCAGATCGGCCACCATGTAGGTGCAGCCGAGGCCGGCCGCACCCATGCTCAGCTTTTGACCGTCCTGCTTCACCAGTTCCATCTTAGGCTTTTTGCCCTCTTCTTCGACAATGTTGGCTTCCCTCCCTTGGTAGCCCCAATTGCCGTTGGGATCTTGCGTGCGGATGATCCAGTTGGCGACCTTTTCGGTCGATTCGATGTCGGTACCAAGTCCCACTTTCGAGATTTCCCAAAAGCTGAGGACGCCGTACTGCGTCATGGATGTGTCGCCGGTTTCGCGCTCGGGATACCCCCAACCGCCATGAGGCTTCTGCCGAACTAACAGCGAATCGCGCAGCTTGAGGATCTCGACCGAGTATTTGCTAGGGTTCAGCGAGCAAAGAAAAATGATCGCGATGCCCGTACTGTACAGGTCGTTGTTGATGGCCGCAGCCTCTTTATTGGTGGCGGCAAGGCAGGCTGCCACGGCCGCTTCGATCTTGGGGTGCGATTCATCGGCCCCGTTCTTCAAAAAGGCGAGAGCAATCAGACACTTGCCACCGAGGCGCGGATCGTCGGCCGTTTCCAAAAACTTGAAGGCCTTTTCGAGTACCGCTTTGACTTCCGGACTGTCCGGAGTGACGGCCTTAGCCTGAGGCAATGAGCCCAGAACGATTGTCGCAAAAAGCAACACACTAGCGCTGGTGCGGTAGCGAAGGTAAGTGAGCAGGTTCATGCAGGAGCCCCCCGCGCTGCGAGAACCCAAGTCCGCTGCTCGTGCAGAGTTGCTGCAGATAAAGAGAAGATGACAAGGGGTTCGACTCGCGAACTTTCAGGGATGCTAACGAGCGGGCTGCCAAGTGTCAAACAAATTCAGCGACAAAACCGACAACAGTGTCGCAAGAATCGACAATCCTTGGTTCGCGACCGACTCGCTGGCCTGCTGCCTACTTCGGCAACTGGCCGAGAAACTCGCGCAGGGCCTTGTTCACTTCAACCGGCTTTTCGAGCGGAGCCATGTGACCGGCACCGGCGATGCCGACGAACTTGCCGCCGGGAATGGCCCCGGCGATCGACTTCATTTCCGCTGCAGGGGCGATGGCGTCTTCTTCACCGCACAGGATGAGCGTCGGGACGTCGATCTTTGGCAACTGCGAAGTAAAGTCGGGACGCTCGGCCATGCCACGCAGGGCGGCGGCGACACCGGCGGGAGGCGCGGAAAGCATCACTTCCTGGGTCTTGGTCACAAATTCGGCCTTCGCTTCCACGGCACTCGCGGGGAACAATTTCGGCAGCATGGCATCGGCCACGACCTTGGCTCCTTCCTTCTCCACCTTGGCGGCCGTTTCCACACGTCCGGCTGCCGCCTTTTCGTTGTCGGCGACAGCGCGGGAGTCGCACACAATCAGGGCAGCCAGTTTTTGACGATGGCGGGCGAAGAACTGCCAGGCGACATAACCGCCCATCGAGAGACCGCAAAACACCACCGGTTCCGTGATCTTTAGAGCGTCGAGCAGACCAGCCAGATCGTCGGCATATTGCTGCATGGTGGCAGTGCCAGACGTCACGCTACTTTGACCGAAGCCGCGTAAGTCGGGAGCGATGACGCGGTAGTCACTGGCCAAGGCTGAGATTTGTCCTTGCCACATCGAGTGATCGAGCGGAAAGCCATGCACGAGCAACAACGGGCGGCCCGTTCCCTGCTGCACGACATGGAGTTGCAGATCGCCGACCGAAACTTGACTGCTGCTTGCACTGCTCACGAAATCACCCTGGTGAAAGAATTTTGGCCAACCACTGAACGACCATCACCAGAAACAGGGCAATAAACACGCCCTGGGCGATGGTACCTAGATTCCACGGTCGTAGGCCGCGCTTTAATCGCAATAACTGCGCCAGACGATACGGAATCTGAAAGACCACGATGGGAAAGAATAAGACCCCGGCCGGATTAAAGTGCCAGGCGGCGAGTAGTTGCCCGTGACCAAAGGCAATGAACGAGCGAGTCAAACCGCAGCCCGGACAGGCGAGCCCCGTGTTGCGGCGGAAGTAGCAAAGCTCCGGCAACGAAAACCAAGTGAAGGGCAGCCGAACTTCCTCCACTTGATGAATGCTCATCGTTGCCGCCAGCGCCATGACGGCAGCGGAAACGACCAGCAGCCAAACGTGCAGCGCCCAATCCGGGCGAAGTAGCTCTGTGGCTGGACCTTCGCCCAGCGCAGCAGGCGAAACGCCTGGCCCATGAGCCACTTCAGCCTGCGATGTCTCGGCAGCGGTGCTCATCGCTTACTGCTTTGCCGCAGCACGTTGCTTGGCGAGTGCTTCTTCAAAGAAGGCTAACTGGCGACGAATCTGCCCCGAGTGCGGCTGCAACTTGACCGCCTGCGTTTGCGTCTTGACGGCATTCTCGTAGTCACCCTTGGCATAGTGGCAGCGTCCGAGAGTATCCCAGTAACCGCCTTCGTCGGGGCGAACTTCCAGCGATTTCTGGCTGCACTTGAGTGCTTCGTCGAAATCACCGCGGGTGTTGCTCACCAGCCAGGCCAGTTGATTGCACGACATCGCAAGTTGCAAATTGTATTGCGACCGCATTTGTTCGTTGGGGGCTTCCTGGGCGTTGTCGCGCGATTCGGAGACCTGATCGCGAAACTCCTTGACCGTCATATCAATCTGATCAATGACTTCTTGTCGCTCGCCTTGATTCAGGTTGGGCAGGCGGAATTGGCCAATCAACACGTCGGCGTCGGTGGGATCGGATTCAATCGCTTTACTGAGCGAGGCCTTTTCCTTGGCGAAATCCTTTTGTTCGTGAAAATGCCGCGAGTAAAAGTAGTGCATGCGTGAGCGAACGGAATCGGGATCGCGACGCGCGCGGATCGCAATGTCTCGGGCGACCTCGCCTTTCGCGTCATCTCCTTCGGGGTACATCAGATCAATGGCGGGCTGCAGACTTTCGGCAGCTTGCAACTCACGGCCCTGATCGTGCAGTTGTTCGGAAAGCTGAAAACGGGCTTTGAAATCGGCGACTGAGCCGGCAGCGGCCGTTTTCATCACTTCGCGATACTCTTGTTCGGCATAGTCAAACAAACCGCGATCGCCCAGCAACGCAGCGACGCGCAGATGCTCTTCCGTGTTCATGCTGCGCAGTTGCAGAGCCGCCTTGGCCATCTCGGCCGCTTTGTCTTCCTTGCCGAGGGCGACAAAAGCCTGCGCCCGCAGATACAGGAGCAAAGCATCGTCGGCGATGATGTGCGGAAAGCGGTCACCCACTTCGAGCACCACGGCCCAGGCCTGGCGGTGAATCAGCCAATCGACGATCTCGGTCACTTGCGCGGGGTCGCCATCGAGCAGTTCGATGGTCTGGCGCATGAGCGCTATGGCCTCGGGTTCGCGATGCAATTGCTGCAGCAGTTTGATCTGCCAGCGATACAAGTCTCGCACCAAGGCGCGGCTGGTGAGCGTCGGTTGCTCTGCCAGCAGGACATTCTCTTTGTCGATCGCTGCCTGCCAATCGGCAACGGTGCTGGCCGGATCCGACAACGTGCGGCCATAGATCTGCAGCCATTGAATGGCTGGCCGCTTGCTGGTGCCGAGGCCTTGGTGGATGGTCGCGACCGTTTGCGCCTTGAGAGCCGGTGTGGCTGGTTCGGCACGACGCAAAATCAAGATCGCCGCGTACTTCGAGAGGAGCGGATCGACTTCGTACCGCGCGAGCCGCACAAGAGCCGTCAGGCCGGGAATATCTTCCATATTCGCCAGTCGATCCATGCGGCTGGCGCGTTCTTCGGGCGACTGTTCGCCGTACGCCTTCAGCACGCGAGCCACTTCAGGCGGATCGGCTTCGTCGAACCAACGGACCGACATGCCGCGAACGAGAAACCGCGAGCGCATCTGCACTTCCATCACCGGATGGTTCTGTGCGCCGACCAGTGCATCGAAAGCTTCGAGCCCCATCCGGCTGAGCACCGCTTGGGCCCGCTGGCGGACGGCAAAGTCATCGTCACCCAACTGCTCAATCAGCGCAGCGACCCGGGCATCCGCATCGGCTTGCGGTTTGCCGGAGGGATCTGCAGCCGGCGCGAAAGAGCACCAGCCCAAGCAAATCGAGAGCAGGGCGACTGCCAGGAAAGCTGCGTTCGTTCGGCGATTATTCATCATTGGCCCTTCTGCCTGCCTGATCCGTGACGTTCATCCCCAAGGCATCACCCACGGGAATGAATCCGCTCCCAGCATTGTAATCTCCCCTCGTCGGGTCGATGACAGGCCAGTTTCCCGTCCCCATCAGAATACCGCAGGTCATTTCGTGGCGGCAAGCGCAATAGGTCGGGGCGGAGTGGGCTAAACTGGCGACTTGTGTGACATGATGTCGGCGTGAGCGGAGTACGCCGGTAGCTGCAGGGTGGTCAACTCGTGGCCCGTTCGACAACCAAGGAGTATGGTAATGCTTGCAATATGTGGTGTTCAGGTGGATTGGACAGTCCGAGACGATAGTCGTGGTTTCGTCGTTAGAACCCAACGCGAAATAACTTCGGCTTTTGATCATAGCGGGTTGAAGGCGGGCGCTGTGTAGTTGAGTTGGGGCAGGAAGCTATTGAAGCGAATGGGATTGTGATCGAGGAAGGCTTGGCTGGCTTTGATTCCCTTCTGATACATCCGGCGGGCAACTTCCGCGACGACATGCAGTCCGTGCGTCGTGTGAGTGCGTGCGATAAAGTTCCGCGCAACTTGAATGGTCTTGAGCACCACGGCCTTGATCGCGCGCGAGACGTGACAGAAGAGGCGATGCTCAATGGGATTGTATTTCGAACAGCCCGGCGGGTAGTGAGCCACCTGCACGTCGCAGCGCAGATCATGGGCCAGGTGGCATAGCGTTTCCTTGAAGCGATGCTGGCGACACCCGTTGCTGCCGCCGCAGTCGCACAGCAACAACAGTCGCGGCGCGTACCAGTAATGTTCCCGACCCATTCGCTCCCACCACCGACGGATCGCATCGCAAGCGAGTTCGCTGGTGTCGGCGCCGCGGGCCAAGTACATGAACGCTTCGTTGCGGCGAGTGTCGTACACGCCGTAAGGAACGAGTCGTTGCTCGGCAGTCACGAAGTCGTGATCTTGCACGACCACGCGGCCATCGGTGATCGCTCGGCCCGGATGAAAGAAATCGCCGAGAATTTCCTTCTTTTTCGTGTCGATGCTCAGCACCGGCCAATCGTTCCGCTCGTACTTGGCGCGGAGCTTGGCAATGAATTGAAACTGCTCGTCGCGATGTTCAAACTCACACGCCGCTTCGTCCTTGTACGCCTGTCGCCGCGAGAGACCAAGCTCGTCGAACAAGATTCGCCGCAACGCATCGGGACCAATCTCAAAGCCTTGCTCTTGCAACTCCTCCGCCAATTCAGGAACCGAGCGGTTCGTCCAGCGAATGTTTTCGTCGACGGGCGAACCGGCCGTGTCGCGCTCGATCAGGGCTTCCACTGCAGGAATGATTTCCGGTTGCGCAACGCTAGCTGGCTTTCGGCCTCCCCTTTTTTGCGAACGCGTCCCGCAGCTTCGTCCTCCGGCAGCTGCTCGATGTCCTCCGCGCCGTGGCGAATCGTGTCGGGATCGCAACCAAACAAATCGGCGATGTACTGCACACCGCCATGCCCGAGCTTCACCGCTTCGACCGCCGCGTAGCGTCGCCGATCCTTCTCGGATAACGCCCCATACACCTTCACCATCTGCCGCTCGACCGTTGCCCGATAAACCTTCATCGTTGAGCCCTCCTGTGACTGACTCCATGCCCCCCTTCAGATTATCATGCGACAGTACCAAAGGAAGTTATTTCGCGTTTGGCCCTTAGCTTCACTAATTGCGGAGTCGAGAACAAGTTTGTGACGATTCCAAATCCCTACTATACAATTCGCGTGTTTCAAGACGGCAGGCAGCTTGGTCCTGGATCACCCTTGATTGTGCAGCAAGTGCAGCCTCAGGTTGTTACGCCCGGAGAAAAGCTCGTTGCAAGCGTTAGTCTGTATCCAACGTGGATGGGCTATGCCGGCAGATTTCTGGTTGCATCGCGTATTGAGATTTGGTCAGACGGACAACGACCCGAATCGTTTGTTCTGGAGATGCCCCTCGATTTAGAATTACCAAGCTTAAAGGAGACCAAGGCAAAGCGTGAGAGTGGATTGCTTCCTCCAGTTGATCTCAACAATCTACCGCCTTCAGTCCCGACCATTGCCATCCATCGCGTGAAAGTTGGGTAGGCCCGTTTCGGCGGAATCACCTTCTCAGAGATCCGTTCTCAGAGACTTGTGCACTCCAAGGGCCGGGATGCTAGGATAGACGGACCCTCCTCAAGCGGTTTCAGGTCGACCGAAGCCGCTCCCTCCGATTGAACGCAATGTTTGGGATCGTCCCAACAACGTCCACCTACCTCAGAACCGGCGCGTAATGCCAATCAACCCATGCGCACTCTGATCGTCGCGATTCTTTTCGTTTACGCAAATGGTTGCTGCTTGCTGGCCGCGGAACCAGTCACGCCGCTAACTTGGGACGAAGTCCGCGAGGCGGGGCGAACGAAATCTTTGTTCCTGAAAGAGATCTCCAAGAAGGAAGCGAGTCCGGAGATTCCGACTGCCAATCTGGATCAATTTCATAAGTCGATTGGGCCGGTCCTGGCGAAGAAGTGTATCGCTTGCCATGGTCCCGAGTCGACCATGGCGAATCTTCGTATCGACCGCTTGAATCCTGACTTGTTGACTGGCCCCGATGTCGATCGCTGGCGTGGCATCTACAAGGTCCTCAGCAACTCCGAGATGCCGCCCGAAGACGAAGCTGAGTATCGACTGCCCGACGGCGAGCGAAAAACGATCGTCGATTGGCTGAGTGACGAAATGAGCAAGGCTTCGCTGGTTCGCCGCAGCCGCGCGGAGCATTCGTCATTTCGCCGGATGACGAAGTACGAATACAACTATGCCCTGCAAGACCTCCTCGGCTTGACCTACGCAATCGCCAACAGCTTGCCTCCGGAGACGGCGTCGGAGGACGGCTTCAAGAACAGTTCGGATCTGCTGCAAATGTCGGCGATGCAGTTCGAGGCCTATCGCGAGTTGGGCCTGAAAGCGTTACAGCGGGTGACCGTTCGAGGAGAACGTCCCACGCCTGTCACTTACCTCATTTCAATGCAGGAAATGATGAACAACGTGAAGGGCGACAAAACCAAACGGTTCAACAAGGCTGACGAAAACTACCGCAACCACCGGAACAGGCCCCATCTGCTCAACCAGGCAACGGGAGACGGAGTTCAGGTCTCCGGGGGCGACGCAGTTCCCAGTCCAGGCGCACTGGCGGGACACAATCCGGAAGCGTCTCCCGTCGTATTCATCTTGCCGCGTTCCAGCGAGTTGAAAATGAATCTGGATCGCTTTCTGCCCGATGAAGGGACGATGCGCGTGCGGATTCGCGCGGGGCGGACAACGAACGAGCCGAATGAGCACGCTTCGCTACGCCTGATCTTCAGTGCCCATACCAGCAACAACGCCAATTTCTCGCAAGTCGTCAGCGAGCGGGACTTGCCCGTTACGGCACCGGCCGACAAACCAGAGTTTCTCGAGTTCGACATTCCGCTCAGCGAGATTCAGCGCAACCCTTTTCGCAAATTGGAAACCACCTTCCCCCGGCGCGATGAGTTTTTGCATATCCGCAACGAAGCCAGCACGCGCGGCGGCAAAGAACCGCTGCAGGTGGTCATGGATTACTTCGAAGTCAGCGCCCCGCACTTCGATCAGTGGCCGCCGCAAAGTCATCTCCAGATCTTCTTCGAGAGCAAGCACAAGAGCGATGAGCAAGTTTACGGGCGAGAAGTGCTCACTCGCTTCTTGGAGCGTGCGTGGCGACGTCCGATTGCTGGCGAAGAAGTCGTTCCCTTCCTGGAACTATTCGCCAAGTATCGTCCGGACTTCGACACGTTCGAAGGGGCCATGTTGGAAGTCTTGGCCACGGTGCTGGCTTCGCCCGAGTTTCTCTACCTGACTCAAAGATCGGCCGCTGATGTCGCACGGCAGCCCGTGGCGGAAAAACCTGTTGCCGAAAAACCCGCTGCGGAAAAACGCGACACGATCAGCGACCAGGAACTGGCGACGCGACTGTCGTTTTTTCTCTGGTCGAGCGTCCCCGATCAGGAACTGCTGCAACTCGCCGCGCAAGGTAAGCTCAAGGATTCAGCCGTCTTGAAGCTGCAGGTCGATCGCCTGCTGGCCGACCCGCGGGCGGAGCGCTTCTCGCGGCATTTTGTGGAGCAATGGCTGGGGCTGGACGGAATGGACAGCGTTACGCATGTGAAAGACACCGCGTTACGCGAAGCGATGCGGCAAGAGCCTATCGAATTCTTTCGAGAAGCCCTGCGTAGCAACAGCAGCGTGCTGGACTTCTTGCATTCCGATTATGTCGTCGTCAACGAGCGTCTGGCCCAGCACTATGGTGTACCGGGTGTGTTCGGGCCTCATTTTCGCAAGGTGCCTAGCAACGGCGAAACGCATCGTGGCGGCATCTTGACCGCTGCCGGACTGTTGACGATGAATTCCGACGGCACTGATTCGCATCCGCTTAAGCGGGGCGTCTGGTTGCTGGAGCGTATTCTGCAGGATCCACCACCGCCACCGCCGGCCGACGTGCCCAAAGTCGATCTCACCGATCCCCGCATCCTGGAGATGACCCTCAAGGAGCGGATCGCCGACCATCGCAGCAAGCCGGCCTGCATCTCGTGTCATTCTCGCATCGATCCGTGGGGAATCGCATTCGAGAATTACGATGCCCTGGGGAGCTGGCGCACGAACATCAAGAACAAGCCCGTGGATGCAACTTCGGCCCTGTTTAACAAGCAGGAGTTAGCTGGGGTGGATGGCCTCAAGCGGTACCTGCTGGCAGAACGGCAGGATCAATTTGCCCGTGCCATGACTCACAAAATGTCGGCTTATGCTCTTGGTCGGCCGCTGACTTTTGCCGATCATGCGGATGTCGATGGCCTGACCGCCCAGTTCAGGAAAAGGGGCGATCGACTGACAGACTTGATACATTTGGTCGTGAACAGCAACCTATTCAACTCGAAATAGAAATAGACCTATGAGCTTGAATCGTCGAAACTTCCTGCGTGGTGCCGGCGTCGCGCTCGCCTTGCCGTGGCTCGAATCGTTGGCCGTTGCCAACGCGACTGCGAGCGTCACGCCGAAGCGCTTCCTGAGTGTCTATCATCCGGATGGTGTCGGTCTGCCGCTCAAGTCGGATCCGGCGTGGAGCGATTGGAGCTGGTTCCCACGCGGCGGCGAGAAGGATTTCGAGCTGACGAAGGTTCTCGACGTGCTTGAGCCGCTGCGCAGTGAAATCACCATTTACTCCGGGCTGTCGCACCCGGCTGCACGCAAAGTGCATGGCCATTCCAACGCCGATCAGTACCTGACCGGCGCGGATATCGGCGGCGATGGTCCTTACAAGAACTCCATTTCCTTGGACCAAGCCATTGCCGAACATGCGGGTGAATTCACCCGGCACGCATCGCTCGTGATGTCGACCAACGGCGGCATCGGTGGTCCCCGCGGCGCACAGACGCAGTCGTACAACAAAGAAGGCCGCCCGATTCCGGCCATGAACAAGCCGAAGCAGATTTTCGACACGCTGTTTGTGACCAGCGGCAAGGACGCCCACGCCCGACTGGCCCGCAGCAAGAGTGCCCTGGACCTGCTCATCACGAATACAAAGTCGCTCGAAAAGTCCCTTTCCAAACAGGACCAACAAACGCTCAAGCAGTATCTGGATGCCGTGCGCGATACCGAACTCAAGCTGGCGAAAGCACAGAAGTGGATCGATACGCCGATTCCGGTGATCGACACCAGCAGGCTCCATTTGGAAGCTACCCCCGAGGAAGCCCGGCTCTACTTTCAGACGATGTATGAGCTGATTTATCTCGCTTTCCTCAGCGATTCCACGCGTGTCGCGACCTTCCAACTCGGACGAGAGAACGGCGAAGGGCCGCACGATCTGTTATCCAAAGCGGTCGGATTGAACGGCGCTCACGGGCTGACACATGCCGTCAAGGAACCGGGTGGCTGGAAGAATCTTGGCACCTACAATCGCTATCAGGCCGAAGAGTTCGGCCGCTTTGTACAGCGGCTGAAGGAGACGCCCGAACCGACTGGCAACGGCAACATGCTGGACAACACGTTCGCGATGCATGGTTCCGCGTCGAGCAGTTTCCACCTGTCGCGCAACTACCCGATCATCTCCGCCGGCGGAAAAAACCTGGGCTTCACCAACGGCCGGTATCTCAAGTTTGGCAAAGGGAACGAAGATAACCAGGCAGGCGCGGGGATCGATACCGATGCCGGCTGGCAAAGCGACGCCAAAGTTCAAGAAGAAGCTCTCGCTCTCCTCTTCACCACGCTCTTGCAACGCTTCGGCGTCGAAACCGACTCGTTCGCGGGAGTTACGGGGACGTTGAATCGAGTTTAGGTGTTGTGGCTTGCTGCTCATGCGGTCTGTCGTTGAGCTACGAGTGAATCTCGTTTCATTCTGCCGAGGAGCTTTTGCGGAGATTGGCGGAGAGGCCAATAATCGAACCCGTTATCAGCCCTGTGCCAATCCAAAATGACTTCAACAGAGCGGCATCCCTTGGGCTACCACGCAGCTGATTGTAGGCAGCGGTCTTGCTGGCAAAGTATGCCAGAAACGCTGCGCAGCTCGCACCGGCTATGGTTGTGGACATGAATTGCTCTGCCCTTAACTTCATTGCTAAAAACGCGTGTGTGCCTGCTGAAGATACTGCCCAGAGCTTTGTGGTAACGCGGTCGGCACAGGAAACAAACGGCAACGGAAGCTACACGACGTCAATGACTCGCGGCACGCTCACTTCTTTCCGCCCTTGTTTCGGAATAACCGCCACAGCAGCGGCGGCAACTCCATCATCAGTAGCGGTAAAAGCACGAGAAGCACTAGCGGCCCAAGTGCAAATAATAGCGACCACAATTCCCAGGTGGATGAAAAAAAATAGATTAGCCCAGCAGCGAGAGGGGGTGCTACGCCGAGGCAGATCAAAGCAGTGCGCAAACTAAACTTCATGCCCGCCATATTACCCTCGCACGAGAGGCCCGTCACGGTGATAACGAGCCTAGACGCACGCAGCCCCCCGGCAAACTGTGTGTCCAAAATTCTGGAAGGGAGTTGCCGAAATAGTTGACAAACGATCAGCACGTTGCAAAAATATCGGGACGTTCTCTTCAAATGTGGTGGTTGAAGTGGTTGCCCGCGCAGCGCGGTTGAGTTGCGTCATGCGCGCGAGGTTTGTTCGGTGGAAGCCGAAGTTGCAGTGACCTGTCATCTCGACGGAGCGAGATGACTACGAGGGGGCCGGTTGTTGGACAAAAAGGATGAGTGCGAAAAGTTGCCTGCGAGTCGCAAGAGACAAGGCTGTCGCCACTTCCGGCGAATTTCAGGAATGAGTGCCTGTCCAACAACCCCTGCGGGATCTTGGACATTTCGGTGTGCTTGGTGAGCGACAGATTGCCCTCTCACTAAACTTGGGGGTGTTCACAAACCTGGCAGGTCTTTGAACAGGATTGTGCGTATTTCCCGAGGATTATTGCAGGTTGTGCTCGCCAAGCCGGTCGGTTTGTGAACACGAAAAATCGGGGACTACTAAATTGGCGACCATTGCCGGTACCCGTCAGCTCAGTCGACAAGTGCTATTTGGGTGCGTTGGCTTCCAAGGGGAGAGGGACTTGATCGGGGCCCATGAGATAGGCCAATAGTTGGCGAACCTGGTCGAGTGAGAGGTTCTGCAGCAGACCGTCGGGCATCATGGAAACCGGCGATAGCTTGCGCTCTTCGATCTCATCGGCAGGCACAACGATTTTTTCGTTCACGGTTTGGATGGTGACGGCAGTTTTGGACTCATCGACAACGAGTCCCGTGATGATTCGCCCGCTGGCGGTCGCGATCACCTGCATCTGGTAGTCCTTATTCACGGCCGCGCTGGGGTCGACCAGCGTTTGCAGCAGGTAGTCGAGATTTGTCCGCTGCGAACCGGTGATGTCGGGACCGATCTTGCCGCCCGCATCAAAAAACTTGTGGCAGTTGGCGCACGTCTTCTGAAAGAGGGCTCGACCCGCCGCCCGATCGGCCCGCGCGAGCGATTCGACGGGAATCCGCCGTTTGAAGTTGGCCACCTGTTGCTGCTTGTCGGCTGAGGTCTCGCGCAGTTCTCCCCAGACGGTTTTCACGCGCGAGGTCAGTTCGGCATTATCCAAGCTGAAGAGTTGCCGAGCCGTGTAAGCGGTCACTTCACTCCGGGCAATCTTGCCGGCTTCCATGGCATCGACCAGCTTCATGGCCCAGGGAGCGCGCGAGGCCAAGGTTTGGAGGGCATCTTGCCGGGCAGGGTTCGAAAGTTGACTGTAGCTGGTGAGGATGACGGCTGGGGTCTCTGGGTTTTCGTACTCGGCCAAGCCGCGCAGCGCCGCGGTCGCGACGGCGGGGTCGACTACGAGCTTGATGAGGAGCAAGTCAAGATTCGCGGCCTTCTTGGCTACGAGTGCCTGAATCGAGCGGTTGCGAATCGCGGGTACAAGTTTGATGTCTGCAGCCTGCGATTGCAGGAGCGTGAGAGCGGTAGGGTCGTCGAAGATCAACGCGAGTTGTACCGCTTGCTCCAGCAGGCGATCGTCGCGCCGCTCCTTCAAGCTGACGAATGCCGCGGGCCACGATTCTGGCATGGGCACGCTGCGGCGACCTTCCAGGCCGGTGATGATGCCGGTGAGTAGTTCCCGCTGCACTTCGCCCTTCGTGGTGCCGAGCAACTTCACGGCGGCGGTGAGGCCTTCCTTGGCCTTGGGGATGCCAGCGATTCGCCGGCCAATGTGGCGGGCCACGAGTGGCAACTCGGTAACGCCGGCCAGCGAGACGAATCGTTCCGCGTCGTTGTCGACGAGGGGTTCGATGGCATACCAGTTCATCAGCGGCAGGTTCTCATCGCTGTTGTCTTCCGTGCGTTGCAGCAAAGCTTCGGCGATGGTCCAGCGATCAGCGGCTTTCAAGCGTTGCAGGCAGCTGGCCAGGTACAAACGAACGTAAGGCGATGTGTCGTGGGCGGCGAGCATCGCAAATCGATCGAGGGCCGCAGCAGGGGGCTCGCGATCTTCGCACAACAGCCGAATGGCCCAGGCGCGGATGTATTCGTTCTCGTGAGTCAGTTGCTCAATCAGCAGGGCGTCGTTCAGCTGACCGATGGCTTGCAGAGCCCACAGAGCCCGCAGTTTCTTGGGCACATCGACTTGCTCGGCAAACATGGTGCGCAATTGGCTGGCCACGTCAGTCATGTCTTGCCCTGCAGCCATCCGCTCCTGCAACAGGCGGCGCGCGTGCTGTACGTGCCAGTCATTTTTGTGTAGCTGCTTCGCGACGAGTTCTTTGTCGCTGAGCGTCGCAAGATCGACCGTATCGCGTTTCGGCTGGCCGTACGAAATCTTGTAGATTCGGCCTGTTTCGCGGCGGGTGTTCTTTACGCTGTGGCACTCCCCCGTATCGGACCAATCGCTGGCGAAGACCGAGCCATCGGGGCCGTAGCGGAGAGTGACGCCCATGTACCAGGCGTCTTTCGAGCGCATCAGGTCGGCGCCATGCGAGGCGGTGTAGCCCGAACCGGAGCGCTTCAGAATGTCGTTGTTGATTCGCTTGCCGTGAATGTTGTTGGTGAAGAGCGTGTTGCGGTACTTGTCGGGCCAGTTGTCGCCGAGATAAACCATGGTCCCGCAGTGGGCGTGACCACCGCCGGCCTTGTCCTCTGCAGCCGAGTTCAGCCCATCGCGCACATTCCAGGCACCGACAAAGTGCAGGTGGTCAGCGATGGTATCGATCCGCTCGTAGGCGAATTGACTCGATTCGCGATTGCGCCACGGTTCGTAATGCGCGCCGTAGATAACGTGAAACAAGTGTGGATTGACGCAGTTGCAAACGAACGCTTCGCCGTAGTCGTTCCAGTCGATGCCCCAGGGGTTGGTCGTGCCGTCGGCGTAAGGTTCCCATTCGTGCGTAACCGGATGATAGCGATAGACGCCGCCGTCGAAGCGAACGCGATCTTGCTTTGCGGTGCCCGGCTTGCCGATGAGCGACCAGTTGGTGCGACCATGGGTGCCGTAGAGCCAGCCATCGGGGCCCCAGGAAAAGCCGTTGGCCAGATTGTGCGAATTGGCATGATTGCCGAAGCCATCAAGGAGCACCTGCGGCTCGCTATCGGGTTTGTCGTCGCCGTTTTTATCGGGAATGAAATAGAAGTACGGCGGCGACATGACCCACGCGCCGCCAAAACCGACTTCGATGCCGGTGACGTAATTCAGCTTGTCGTAAAAGACGGTCCGCTTGTCGAAGGTGCCGTCGTTGTCGCTGTCTGCGAAAATGAGGATTCGGTCGCCACCTTTGGTGCCGTGATGCGGATAGTTGTAAGCCTCGGCAACCCATAATCGGCCGCGATCATCAATGCAGAAGCCCACAGGCTGTTGCACGTCCGGTTCGCCAGCGAACAGGGTGACTTGAAAGCCGTCAGGGACGATCATCGTCCGCGCTGCTTCGAGCGGCGACAGCGGTTCGTCGACTTCGGGCTCCGCGGGTTGTTTTGCGGCAGCAGGGGGAGGTGCCGGGGTTTGCGTGCGCGCATCACTGCCCGTTACTGCCCAAACCGCAAGCGACGTTAACAGGACGAAAACGGATAGTCGTAACCAAGCCCGCTGCTTGCTGTGCCGCTGCTGTGAATCGTCTGACATACCAGTTTACGCCTTGGACAAGCCCTTGAATCAATGAGCCTGAATAATCGCTGACGGAATTGCTCGTGGCAAGGCACGAGCGTTGCAGATAGGCGGAAGAGTCATATCACTGGCATTTACACGAACCGATTACAGGCGCTCGCTCATGACCGCATCCGCTCAAAAAACCGTTCACAACAACAACGCCACCGGCGAAGAGTCGCACGGAGATATCGAAAAGCTGGCTGAACTCATCAGCGACATTCGCGTGGCCATGCTGACGACGTTCCCTCGCGGCGGCAAACCTCATGCTCGGCCGATGTACACGCAAAAGCTCGATGCCAAAGATTTCGACGGCACGCTCTGGTTTATGACCGACGCCGAATCGGTGAAGGTCGCGGAGCTGGAGGCGAATCCGGACGTGCTCATCACCTATGCCGCTCCCAGCAAGAACCGCTACGTTGTCGTGACTGGTACCGCGCGTAGCGAACGAAATCCCGAGAAGGCACACGAGTTGTGGAACATTCATGCCAAAGGTTGGTACCCAGCCGGGCCCGATGATCCGAATCTGGCGCTGCTCCGCGTTCACGTCGGTTCCGCAGAATTCTGGGATGGCCCCAGCAATACTTCTTACATGCTGAACCTGCTGAAAGCGGTCGTCACCGGCACCCGCATCGATACGACGGGCAAGCACGGCACGCTGGGGTAATGTTGACCAAACCTGGTTTTGACCTTGCAGGCACTTTTGAGATAGAATTCAAATTGGTGCTTCGTCCAAAGTTTTCCAGCGTTTGTGGCTGAGACATGATCCAGGTCAATTTATCACCGGAACGAGAGGCGGTTCTCGAGGAAGCTGCCGCAGCGACAGGTACGGATGTTTCGGAATTCATCTGGCAGGCCGTTCAATCCAGAATAGCTGAACGAAATGCAGGGCTACTGCCCGCAGAGCAGCGATCTCAGGAGCAACGAAAGAGAGAGTATCGCGCATTCATCGCGCAGCAGACGTCGCACAATCCAAACTTCGACGATAGCCGAGATAGCATCTACGACTAATGCGAGTCTTGCTCGATACCAACATTCTGCTTCGTCTGACAGAGACCGGTCATCAACAGCACCAACTGGCTGACAAGGCAGTCGAAATGCTTTTGGAGCTAGGCGAAGAGTTGGTCGTCGTACCACAGATCTTCTACGAGTACTGGGCTGTGGTGACTCGTCCAGTGGCCCAAAACGGAATCGGGCTATCGGTCGCACAAGCCAACTCAAATATTCAATCGTTTCAGCATATGTTTCGGTTTCTTCGCGATGAACGAACCGTTTTCGAATTCTGGTACCCGCTCGTTACTGCATTAGACGTCAAAGGCAAACAAGCCCACGATGCTCGCCTGGCAGCGGCCATGCAGCGCCATTCGGTAACCCACTTGCTCACCTTCAACGGTGCCGACTTCAAGCGATTTCCGTTTGTGCAAGTGATCGAGCCAAGCTCTCTGTTACTCAATCCTCCTGCGAGCTAACGGGCTCTCCCTCCTTGGCTTCTCATCACGACCAGCCAATAATTGCGGACTCTATGTCCCTCTCGATTGTTCTGGAGAAGCTGTGATGAAAAGCTTGCTTTATGCGTTGGTGTGCTTGGCCTTGAGCGCTGGTTTTGTTTCGGCGGCGGAACCGCAGCTGGCGCACATGGTGTTTTTTACGCTCGCTAGCGATACGCCCGAGAATCAGCAAAAGCTGATCGACGGCTGCGAGAAGTATTTGTCGGGCCACGACGGTGCGGTGTATTTCTCCGTGGGCGCCCTCGCCAAGGATCTCGATCGCGAAGTGAACGACAAGGGCTTTCAGGTGGCCCTGCACATCGTGTTCGAGAACAAGGCCGCATACGAAAAGTATGCGCCTCACCCTCGCCATAACAAGTTCATCGAAGAGAACAAGGCTCTGTGGAGCAAGGTGCGCGTCTTCGATTCGTATGTGACGACCAAAGCTGCCGAGTAAGCAAGAGGACTCGTTCCTTTGGAATTTGTGACGGTCGCACATCGTGTTTGTGCGGCCGTTCGCATTTCTTGTCCCTCACCTCTGAGCTAGCCCGATCATTGCTACGTGCGCGGCCGCCACTGACGGACGACAAAACCCCTCCCTTTCTGAGCCGGAGTATCCGCGATTCTCTTTCCCTAGGCCTGAGCCGGAAGCGCCAGCGTAGGGACGCGCGAGGTACTCTCAGGCCGCGTAGAATACGTCAGGAGGCGATGCATGCCAAAGAAAACTCAGCCAGCGGTCGAAGTCTTTACCGAACAGGTCGAAGTTTCGGGCCATATCATCGATAGCCTGATTTTGCCCAAGATCCTTGATTGCATCACCGCGGCCGGCGGTGCATTCAAAATCGAGCGGATCACCGTGGGTCAGGCGCGCAAGGACCCCAGCTATGCGCTGCTAGAGGTGAGTGCCCCGAGTGATGAGCGGCTACAAGCCATCCTCGCGGTCATTGCCGATCATGGTGCCGTTACGGTCTCGGGTGCCGATTGTCGGCTGGTCGCTGCGGATATGGGCGGCGTCTTTCCGGAAGGCTTTTATAGCAGCACGAATCAACGGACCGAAGTTCGGCTGGCGGGACAGTGGGTCGAAGTCGATCTGCAAGAAATGGACTGTGGCGTGGTCGTTGACCCCACAGCCAACACCGCTGCTTGCCGCGCGATGACGGAAGTGAAGAAGGGTGAAATGTACGTTGTCGGTCATGCCGGTACACGCGTGCATCCGCCCGAACGTCAGCAGACGCAGCATGGCTTTGAGTTCATGAACAGCCCGGTATCGACGGAGAAGCCCAAGGGAGTGGCGATTCGGCAAGTTGCAATCGAACTCGTCCGCACCAAGCAAGCAGGTGGCAAGTCGTTGCTGGTTGGTGGTCCGGCGATTGTGCATACCGGTAGTGTCGAGCATGTGTGCGAACTCATTCGCCGGGGCTACATTCACCGCCTGTTTGCCGGCAATGCGCTCGCCACGCACGATATCGAACAGTCGCTGTTTGGCACCAGCTTGGGCGTGCGACTCGATTGCGGCGACATTGTCGAAGCAGGGCACGAGCATCATCTGCGGGCCATCAATCGCATTCGTCGCTGGGGTGGCATCAAGCCGGCGGTAGAGAAGGGCGAGCTGAAAAGCGGCATTATGTATGAATGCGTCAAGCACGACGTACCGTACTTGCTCGCCGGCAGCATTCGCGACGACGGCCCGCTGACCGATGTCGTGACCGATGCGCTCCAAGCGCAACGCATCATGCGCGAGCAAGTGCGCGATGTCTCGTTCTGCTTGATGGTTGCCACGACGTTGCACTCGATCGCGGTCGGCAATTTGCTGCCCGCCTGGGTCAAAGTGGTGTGCGTCGACATTAATCCGTCGACAGTCATCAAGTTGGGCGACCGCGGTTCATTTCAAACGGTGGGCCTGGTTACCGATGTCGAACCGTTCTTTCGCTCGCTTGTCGCGGAAGTCGACCGCTTGGAGAAGACAGCCTGACTATGAAACGCGTCGAACACATTCTCGAAACGTGCCTGTGTGTCGAAGACCTGCACAAGGCTCGCAAGTTCTACACCGAAGTCCTCGGGCTGGTTGTCGCTGCTGAGCAGAACGAGCGGCACATCTTCTTTCGCGTCGGCAATCGCATGCTCCTGCTGTTCGATCCCCAAGAAAGCAGCAAGCCGCTCGGGGCGATTCCCGCGCATGGCACTCATGGCTCGGGGCACGTTTGCTTTGGCGTGCGCGAGGACGAACTCGATGCCTGGCACGACCAACTTACCCGAGCAGGCGTGGCCATTGAGAGCATTTATCACTGGCCCCAAGGTGGCCGCTCGATCTACTTTCGCGATCCCTCGGGCAACAGCCTGGAATTCAGCACGCCGAAGATCTGGGGAATTGAGGAGTCTTCGCTAGGGTGACCAGCCCTAGCGGCGGGGGGATTAGCGGTTTTGCGGTCGATTTGCCGTCGCTTCGCGCTTTCCTGCGACTGCGGGGAAGGCTATCATGAACGCTCCCACCTCTCCTGCCATCGTTCGACGATCCCGCCTTCTGTGAGCAGAGCCCGCCTATGCGTTCTGGTTGCTTGTCCGCCTTGCTGATGCTTCCCTTGCTGACTTCTGCAGCGTGGTCGCAAGAAAAATCGGACCTTTCGAAGGATCTGTTCGGCTACGTCGCCCAAAACTGCCTGAAGTGTCACGGCGAAAAGGAAGCCAAGGCCGATGTGGCTCTGCACTCGTTCAAGGACGAGTTGTCGATCATCAAGGGGCGCAAGGTTTGGGAGAGTGTGGTCGATATGGTCGAGGCGGGGGAGATGCCGCCGAAGGACAAGCCCCAGCCAATGGCGAGTGAGACCACGGCGTTTCTCACAGCCGTGAAAGGTGTCTTCCTCAAGGCCGATCAGAACGCCAAGCCCGATCCGGGCCGAGTGACCGTTCGCCGGCTGAATCGCACCGAATACAACAACACGATTCGCGATCTGGTCGGCGTTGATTTCAATCCGGCTGAGGATTTCCCTTCGGACGACGTTGGTCACGGCTTCGACAACATCGGCGACGTGCTCACGCTTTCGCCCGTGCTCATGGAACGCTATCTGGCCGCCGCCGAGGGAATCATGCAGCGGGCGATTGTGGTCGATCCGCCGAAGTCGCCCAGCCGTTGGCAAGGTGGTCAGTACTTGGAACCAGCGGGCGGTAACGTACCGAAGCAAAAATGGCGGCCTATCAGCGCGAAGGACGAAACTCCGCAGTTCACGGGCCCGCTCCACACTCCCTATCAAAATCTGCCGCCCGGCGAGTATCAATTTCGCGTTCGTGCCTATGCCACGACCGAGGGCCAAGCGCCGGTGAAGGTGGTCTTCATGGCTACAGGGAAAGATTTGCCCGAAGCCGATGCACCGGAAATTGGCGAGAAGATCGTCGGCGGCGTGAAGGCCTTTCGCTCATTCAAGATTTTGAAGGAATTCACCGTCGAAGCTCGCGAGGACAAGAAGGCTCAGAACCTGGAAATCGATTTCACCCTGCCGGAAGGGATGGAGCGAATGTCGGTGGGCCTGCTAAAAACTGCCGAAGGCGAACCACTGCAGACCTTGCACGTCGAGAACTTCGCGCTCACCGGCCCGAAGGATATGCGTCCGGCGACGCAGTTGAAATTGCTGAAGTGCACGCCCGATAAGCCGCAGGCCGAACAGACGCGCGAAGTTCTCTCGCGATTTGCCTCGCGGGCCTATCGTCGCCCGGCCACACCGGTTGAAATAGATCGCCTGTGCCAATTGGCCGAAGCGGCCATCTCAAGCGGTGAGAAGTGGGAAGCCGCAATGCAGTTGGCGATGCAAGCAGTGCTCGTCTCGCCCAAGTTCCTGTTTCGCCTGGAACTCGATGACCGGCCCGAAGCGCCGGAGTCGCGCGGACTGGACGAGTTTCAACTTGCCTCGCGCCTGTCGTACTTCGTTTGGAGTTCGATGCCCGACGATGAACTGTTGAAGCTGGCCTGGAAGGGTGAGTTGTCGGCGAATCTAGAGCCGCAGGTTAGGCGGATGCTGAAGGACCCCAAAGCGGTTTCGCTGTACCAGAACTTTGCCGTGCAATGGCTGCAACTGGGCCGACTGCAGATGCACTCGCCCGACAAGGCGCTGTTCAAGGAATTCAACGACAGCCTGCGGCAAGACATGCTCAAAGAGACCGAGCTGTTCTTTCTGGCCGTGGTGCAAGAAGATCGCAGCATTCAAGATTTGATTGCCGCGGACTTCACCTATTTGAACGAACGACTCGGCCAGCATTACGGCATTCTCGATGACCAGGGAACTACCTGGGCCACCCAGAAAAGCCGTCCTCGCCTGCCGAAGCTTCCCCGCGAAGAATTCGTCCGGGTAAAACTGGCCGACGATCAACGGGGCGGCCTGCTCACGATGGCTAGCGTGCTAACAGTGACTTCGAACCCCACACGCACGTCGCCCGTCAAGCGCGGTCGCTGGGTGCTGGAACAGATCCTTGGTACACCGCCGCCGCCTCCGCCGCCGGATGTGCCAGAGTTGAAAGAAGGTGCCGAACTGAAGGGTACGCTCCGCGAACGAATGGCTCAACACATGGCAAACCCGGCCTGTGCGAACTGTCATGCGAAGATGGACCCGATCGGTTTTGCCTTCGAAAATTTTGATGCCGTCGGCAAGTATCGCTGGGAAGATGACAAGCAAAAGATCGATCCCGCGGGGACTTTGCCGGATGGGCAGTCTTTTTCGGGCCCAGGCGAGCTGAAGAAGATCATTCAGAGCAAAAAAGAGTTGTTTGCCCGCAACCTGTCAGAGAAAATGTTGACGTACGGCCTTGGTCGCGGCCTGGAATACTACGACCGTCCCACCGTTCAGAAGATCGTCGCCAGCCTCGCCGCCGACGACTACAAATTCTCCCGCCTGGTCATTGAAATCGCCAAGAGCGAACCGTTTCGCAACCGCCGAGGAAAGGATCCTGCCAAATGACGATCTCCCGCCGAACCGTGCTGCGTGGTCTTGGAGTTTCACTCACGTTGCCCTGGCTCGAAGCCATGGGCTCGGTCTCTTCGTGGGCCGCGGATGCCAACCCGGCAAAGTCGGCCACGGCCCCGGTACGCATGGCCTTTTTGTACGTGCCCAACGGCAAGAACATGGCCGACTGGACACCCACAGCTGAAGGGACCAGTTTCGAGTTGCCGCACATCTTGAAGCCGCTGGAAGAAGTGCGTGGTGATATCAACGTCCTCACCGGTCTCACCGCCGACAAGGCTCGCCCGCATGGTGACGGCGGCGGCGATCACGCCCGCGCGCTGGGCGCTTTCTTGACGGGGGCACAACCACGCAAGACCGACGGTACCGATATCCGCAGCGGCATCTCGGTCGACCAGGTTGCCGCGTCGCGCGTGGGCGATCAAACTCGCTTGGCCTCGCTCGAACTGGGCTGCGAACAAGGCTCGATGGCCGGCAACTGCGACTCGGGCTATAGCTGCGTCTATTCTTCGACCATGGCTTGGCGCTCGGCCACTCAGCCTTTGCCGAAGGAAGTGAATCCCAAGCTGATCTTCGAACGGATGTTCACCACCACGCCCGCCAAGGAGCGCGTCGAGCGAGATCGCAAGCGGAAGAGCGTGCTCGATTTCGTTCGCGAAGATGCGAAAGACCTCAGCGGCAAACTGAGCAATAGCGACGTCCGCAAGCTCGATGAATATTTCTCCGCCGTGCGCGATATCGAACAGCGGATCGAGCGGGCCGCTCACTTGCCCGAAGTGAAGACGCCTGATTTCGCGGCACCTGCTGGCGTCCCCGGTAATTACGAAGAGCACATTCGCCTGATGTGCGACCTGATGGTGCTGGCCTTCCAGACCGACGTCACCCGCATCGCGACGTTTGTGCTCGCCAACGAAGGAAGCAACAAGCCTTACTCGTTCATTGGTGTGAGCGAAGGTCACCATGACCTGTCGCACCACGGCAACGATGCGAAGAAGAAGGAAAAGATTCGTGACATCAATACCTTCCACACTTCGCAGCTTGCTTACCTGCTGAAGAAGCTGAAGTCGATTCCCGAAGGCAACGGCACGCTGCTCGATAACTGCCAGATTGCCTACGGCAGCGGTAACTCGGACGGCAACGCCCACAATCACGATAACCTGCCGATCCTGCTGGCCGGTCGTGGCGGCGGCACCATTCAAACCGGTCGCCATATCAAGTATCAGAACGAAACGCCCCTCAACAACCTCTGGCTCTCGATGCTCGAGCGAATGGACGTTCGCCTGCCGTTCCTCGGCGACAGCACCGGCGCGCTGAAGCAACTGAACGGGTAACGTCCTTTGATCCCATTCGCCCGCGGGACCCGCCGGCCTGCCGCGGGGGTTTAGCGGCTTGCGCACTATTTGTGGCGAGCCTCGCCATTATCGGTAGCTAGTGCACAAGCCAATGAACCACCGCCGCAGGGGCGGTGGCGATTGATGATGGCACGTCTCACACTGCGTGCGAAGTCTGTTTCAGCGAGAGCTTGATTTCTTCGAACAGTAGATCGCCGTCGCTGTTGAGGAACCTGGCGGTGAGCGTTGGATCTTCGACCGTGGAGTCGCAGGTCAGTTTGAGGAACGTGTGCGGCTTGACGGCAGAATGTATCAAGTCCGGATGCGGGTTGTTGAGCTTCGGCAAGATGCGGTCGTGAATCGGCGAGCTGATGAACTGATAGAGCGGGTAGCCGACGGTTTTCTCGGCGTCGTAGCGCAGCACGCGAGTCACGTGAATATCGCCGCCGAAGAGAACGACGCCGTTGATCTTTTCCTGGCGAATAAAATCGAAGATTGCGCGGCGCTCGTGAGCGTAAGTTTCCCAGTGATCCTTTTCGCCGTTCGTCTTGGCGTCCCAGATGATGCCCGTGAGCAGCACTTTCCACGGCGAGGTCGATGCCTTTAAACTGCCCAGTAGCCAGTCGAACTGCGCCTTGCCGAGTAATGTTGGCTTCTTCTCATCGACCGGCGATGGCCCCGTGTTCGCAAACCAGCGTGCATCGATCAAAAAGACTTCGACGGGACCGAAGCGAAACTTGGTGAAGATGCCGACGCCATTTTCGCCGAAGTTGGCATTCGCGCGATACTCCTTAAAGGCTTGCAGCGCGTTCTCTTTACCTTTCAGACGACCATCGGCATCGTTCTTGCCGAAATCGTGATCGTCCCACGTGCCCCACACCGGCAGCGACTTGGCGATGCCTTGAAACTCGGGCACGGCGCTGAAGGCGCGATATCGCTGGCGTTGTTTCGTCAGGTCGGTGCTGTCGATGTAAGGCGTATCGCCGCAGAGAACGAGACCGTCGACTTTCTCGGCGAGGATCCGCCGCCAAACACCGCGCGAGCCTTCGTCTTCGGTTGCGCACGAGCCCAAAACGAGGCTGACCTTGCTGGGAACCGCGGGACTGGGCGCCGTGTGAAAGTGCCCCTCGATCTCACCGCCGGTGCCTAATAGCCGATAGCGATACTTGGTTGCAGGCTGCAAATCGGCGAAAGACCAATGCCCGGTGAAGTCGGCCCGCTCCGTGAACCGGGCGACCGAAGTCACGGGCTGGCTGCCGTCTCCTACGGTCCGCAGTTCCAACGTGTATTCACCACCACTGGCGATTCTCGCCCAGAAGTGGGCGGTGGTATCGTCGACGTGCCCCAGCAGCGGGCCCATGACTTCCTCTGCCGGTACCGCAGCCGAGGTAACCTCAGCTGCCGATGACACTGCGAGCGCGGCGCTGGAACCAATCACAAAGTTGCGACGCGACAAAGGCTGCGACATGGGAAGCTCGCGGGAGTGGGCCGGTGAAAGGATGATTCACAAAGCAACAGTTTACCCAGGCTCAGGATGCGCAAAATGAAGGAGCAGAGAAATGTCTTAACGCCGGGCAATTGCCGAAAGCGATAACCTTGAGCGCAAAAAAAAGGCTCACGGCGAGTTAATCGCAATGAGCCTGAGGTTTGTCTGAGTCAGATATTGCAAAAGCCAATGAACCCCCGCCGCAGGGGCGGGGGCGAGACAGGCTCTTGTTACTTGGCGTGCTTGATTGCTGCTTGGGCAGCAGCCAGGCGAGCGATTGGCACGCGGAACGGCGAGCAGCTGACGTAGTTCAGCCCGGCGCGATGGCAGAAGTCGACCGAAGCCGGATCGCCACCATGTTCGCCGCAGATGCCAACCTTCAGGTCCTTGTTGGTCTTGCGACCCTTCTGCACACCCATCTCGACCAGTTGGCCGACGCCCGATTGATCGAGCGTTTGGAACGGATCGGCGGTGAGCAGATCCTTCCGCAGGTAGTCTGGCAAGAAGCTATTGATGTCGTCGCGGCTGAAGCCGAACGTCATCTGCGTCAGGTCGTTCGTGCCAAAGCTGAAGAACTGAGCATGCTCGGCGATCTCGTCGGCGGTGAGAGCAGCGCGAGGAATTTCGATCATCGTGCCAATCAGCACGTCGAGCGAACCCTTGAACTTCTTCTCGGCGATGACTTCGTCGATCGTCTTTTGCGTCAAGTCCTTCAGGTACTTCAGTTCGACCGCGGTGCCGACGAGCGGAATCATGATTTCCGGCTTGGCATCGATCTTCTTGCTCTTGCAGATGATGGCCGCTTCGATGATGGCGCGAACTTGCATCTCGAGGATTTCGGGATACGTCACGCTCAGGCGGCAACCACGGTGACCGAGCATCGGGTTCGATTCATGCAACTGAGCGACGCGGGCTTTAATCACGGCGGGCTTGAGCCCCATTTGCTTGCCGAGTTCTTCCTGCGTCTTGGCGTCGTGCGGGAGGAATTCGTGCAACGGCGGATCGAGCAGACGAACCGTGACCGGCAAGCCCTTCATCGCGGTGAAGATGCCGATGAAGTCTTCGCGTTGGAAGGGGAGCAGCTTGGCGAGGGCCGTCTTGCGCGCGTCGACTTCCGTGGCGAGGATCATTTCGCGCATCGCGGCGATACGATCTTCACCAAAGAACATGTGCTCGGTACGGCACAGGCCGATACCTTCGGCACCGAAGTCACGAGCACGCTGCGAATCTTCGGGCGAATCTGCATTCGTGCGAATGCCGAGCGTGCGGTACTTGTCGGCCCACTTCATCACCGTGGCGAAGTCGCCACCCAGCTTGGGTTCCATCGTGGGCATGGCACCGGCGAAGACTTCGCCGGTGGTGCCATTGATGGTGATGATGTCGTTACCACTATAGGTCTTACCCTTAATGGTCATCTTCTTGGCCTTCTCGTCGATGGTCATTTCGCCAGCGCCCACGACGCAGCAACGACCCCAACCACGAGCCACAACTGCCGCGTGGCTGGTCATACCACCGGTGCTGGTCAAAATACCTGCGGCCGAGTGCATACCGGCAACGTCTTCGGGGCTGGTTTCTTTACGGCACAGAATCACGCGTTCGCCACTGGCGGCCCGTTCCACGGCTTCTTCGGCGGTGAAGGTCAGCTTGCCCACGGCAGCGCCCGGTGAGGCAGGCAGGCCGATGGTGAGGACCAGCTTCTTCTCGCGAGCGTCTTCCAGAGCCTTGGTATCCAAGCTCGGAAGCAACAGTTGCGACAAGTCACCGGCGGGAATGCGGCGAATGGCCTTCTTCTCGTCGATCAGCTTTTCCTTGACCATGTCCACGGCCATCTTCACAGCGGCAGTGCCGGTCCGCTTGCCGTTGCGGGTTTGCAGCATGAACAGAGTTCCCTTCTCAATGGTGAACTCGATGTCTTGCATGTCGGTGTAGTGCTCTTCGAGAATGTCCTTGATCTCGAGAAGTTGCTTGTGGATCGCCTTGTTCCACTTGGGCATTTCGGCCACAGGCTGCGGCGTGCGAATGCCGGCGACCACGTCTTCGCCCTGGGCGTTGACGAGGAACTCGCCGAAGAATTCGTTCTTGCCGGTGTTCGGGTCGCGGGTGAAAGCGACACCGGTGCCGCTATCGTCACCCATGTTGCCGTACACCATCGATTGGACGTTGACGGCCGTGCCGAGCAGACCGCGAATGTTTTCGACTTCGCGATAGGTGACTGCCTTGGCACCCATCCAGCTCTTGAACACGGCTTCGACTGCTGCTTCCAGCTGAGTGTAAGGATCTTGCGGGAAGTCCTTGCCCGTGTACTTGCGGAAGATTTCTTTGTAGGCAGCACAGAGTTCGATCAGACCTTCGGCAGGCACATCGGTATCGGCCTTGACCTTGTACTTGGCCTTGATCTTGCCGAAAGCATGATCGAAATGCTCATGATCGACGCCCATCACCACATCGCCAAACATGTCGATGAGTCGACGGTAGGCATCGTAAGCAAATCGCTCGTTGCCAGTGGCATTCGCCAGGCCGGCGGTCGAAACGTCGTTCAAGCCGAGGTTGAGAATGGTATTCATCATGCCCGGCATCGACATCGCGGCGCCAGAGCGAACCGAAACGAGGAGCGGGCTCTTGTCGTCGCCGAACTTCTTGCCGAGTTCCTTCTCGAGCATGGCGACGTTCTTGCGAACTTCGTCCATCAAGCCGGCAGGCATCTTCTTGCCCGACTTGTAATAGAGGTCGCAAACTTCGGTGGTGATGGTGAAACCGGGAGGCACCGGCAGGCCGATGCTGGTCATTTCAGCCAGATTGAGTCCCTTGCCACCCAGCAGTTCCTTGCTCAGGCCTTTGCCTTCGGTTTTGGTCTTGCTGAAGTAATACGTCATCTTGCCGTTGGACGGCTTGCCGGCGGGACGAGTCTTGGCCATGAAATTCTTCTCACAAAATTGAAATAACCACGAAACCGACCACCGCGACGCAAATTCCTGGCTTCAACTGAAGCCCGGCGGCAGTCCGCTGGCCTTTTTTCCAGCACTTACAGAGTGAAAGCCTCAAAATCGGCTAAAACTCCCTGGAAATGAAGCGAAAAATTTACCAACGGCGGCATTCACCGTCAATGAAGGGGTACCCGGGCAAAGTAGGGAGTTTTGGTTGCCAAACGAGGTCCAGCGGCAGCCTCACGCGCCGGCCATTTCGCGGTAACATGAGAGATTGTTGTCTCTCTCGCCTACATTCCCGTCGCCTGTCATGTCGTCGATTATTAACATTGCTGCCTACAAGTTTGCTCCGTTGGCGGAGTTGAAGCCGCTGCGTGAAGAGCTGCTGCGGCAATGCAAAGCGTGGAACCTGAAGGGGACGATCCTGCTGAGCACCGAGGGGATCAACCTGTTCGTGGCTGGCGAGCGCGAGAACGTCGAGCAACTGCTGACCGTACTACGCAGCATTCCTGGGCTGGAAAACCTGGCAGTGAAGGTCAGCGAGAGCGATCGCCAGCCCTTCACGCGGATGCTGGTGCGCATCAAGCAGGAGATCATCGCGTTTGGTGTGCCGGGTATTGATCCCGCGCGATCGCCTTCGCCCAAGCTCTCGCCGCGCGAGCTGAAGCAATGGCTCGATGAAGGGCGACCGGTCACGCTCCTCGACACCCGCAACGAGTACGAAGTGAAACTCGGCACGTTCAAGCAGGCTTTAAACATCGGCATCGATCACTTTCGAGAGTTTCCTGCCGCCGTTGATCGCCTGCCGAGCGAACTGAAGCAGCAACCCATCGTCATGTTCTGCACGGGCGGCATCCGCTGCGAAAAAGCCGGCCCGTTCATGCAGCGAGAAGGGTTTGAGCAGGTCTATCAGCTGGAAGGTGGCATTCTCAAGTACTTCGAGGATGTCGGCGGCGATCATTACTCGGGCGAGTGCTTTGTGTTCGATCAACGCGTGGGGCTCGACCCCAACTTGAGCGAGACGCAGAGCGACCAGTGTTATGCCTGCCTTACCCCACTGACCGAAGACGATCTAAAGGATCCTCGCTTTCAAAAGGCGATCTCCTGCCCGTACTGCTTTGCCACCGACGAAGAGCAACAAGCTCGCACGCTGATCAAACGGCGCGAGCAATTGCGACAGGCAACGAACCCGCTTCCCGGCAGTGCTCCCTACGACAACCAGCGCCCCCTGATCGTTCCCGCCACCTGCGATGGCCTGAGTGTGCTCGATTTTTTGAGCACCATTTTGAAACACGTGCCGCGTGAAGAGTGGATGGCCATTTGCGCCGCGAACCGGATTCTCACTCGCACCGAAGTGCCCGTTTCAGCCGAGCACATTGTGCGCGCTGGTGAACGCTACCTGCACTTGATTCCCGCGACGCGCGAGCCGGAAGTCAACGTCGCGATTGAGATTGTGCACGAAGACGAAGCGATTGTCGTGGTGAACAAGCCCGCGCCGTTGCCGGTCCATCCCAGTGGGCGCTTCAATCGCAACACGCTGCAATCGATTCTGCACACGGTTTACTCGCCTCAAGTGCCGCGACCGGCTCATCGCCTCGATGCCAATACCAGCGGCATCGTGGTGTTTGCTCGCACGCGACATTTTGCCGGTTTGCTGCAGCCTCAGTTTGAACGGGGCGAGGTGCAGAAGGCGTATCTCGCCCGCGTCCAAGGCCATCCGCCGCAAGATGCGTTTCGTTGTGACTTGCCCATCAGTGATTCTGCTGGTGACTTGGGCTCGCGCACCGTGGACGAAACCGCTGGCCTTCCCGCGACGACAGAGTTTCGCGTGCTGCAGCGTTTCGACGATGGCACCAGCCTGCTCGAAGCCCGGCCCGTCACCGGCCGGACGAATCAAATTCGCGTTCACCTTTGGCAACTAGGCTGGCCCATCTGTGGCGAGCAGACCTACTTGCCGGGCAAGCAACTGGGGGACACCCAAACCCACGAGACCGGCGATCCGCCACTCTGCTTGCACTCGGCAAGCCTGACCTTTGTCCATCCGCTGAGTCGCAAGCGAACCGAGTTTTGCGCCGCTCCACCAGCCTGGGCAGCGGGCTCCTAAGGGGCAGCGAATTACTTCGCGAATTCTGGCCGCTCGCTCGCTTTTTTCAAGGCAGGTTGCGGCTTGGCTTTGGCAGCAGCCACATCGGCTTGAAGTAGTTCGACGGCTTTGGCAAGTTGAATATCTTCGCCGCGCGGCAGCTGACCCGGTTCGGGCCACACGACAACGTCGGGCACGGCGCCATTCAGTTCCAGGTCTTCGCCGGTGTTGGCCAAGTACCAACCTCGCCCCGGGGTGCGGATCAGGCCGATGTCCATGATTCGCGTCGCGCCGGTGCTGATGACGCCGCCCGCCGTTGGTACGCCGACAAGTTTGCCGCGCCCCAGCGTCTTGATCGCGTGGGCGAAGATCTCGGCATTGCTAAAGCTGTTTTGATTGCACAGCACGATGATCGGCTTGTTCCAAGTGGCGTAGACCTTGCGATCTTGTGGATAACCAACGCCCCCTTGCCGCCCGAGCGTTACCGCGTGCACCGGTTGAGTAAGAGCAGTCAGCAAGTGATCGGCGATGGAGCCGCCGCCGTTCTCGCGAACATCGATCACCAGCCCCTCTTTCCCCGCACCGGCAAAGTAGAGGTCTTCGTCGAACTTCGTAAAGTTCGAGTTGCTCATTGCCTGAATATGCAGGTAGCCAAGCTTGCCTTGTGATAACTCTTCCACCTTTTGGCGATTCTGCTTAATCCACTCTTCATACATGCGATTGAGCGCGGCCGAAGGAGCAGGGCGGACGGCGACTTTCCGTTCGTCACCTTTCGCATCTTTCACGGTCAAGATGACTTCGCGATCTGCTTTGCCGTTGAGAACCTGCGTAAGATCGTAGGCGGGGTCGACAGTTACGCCATCGATGGCGAGCACAATTTCGCCGGCTTGCACCAGCGAGCCCTTTTTGGCGGTCGGGCCTCCCGGGATGACGTGCTTCACCTTCAGGCCGGGGCCTTTGTAATCGTGTTCGAAGCGTAAGCCCAGATGCACGGTCACGGGACGCCACTCGCTGGGCGGGCGTGGTGCGGCTGGTGTCGGTGGTTCTGGATCGGGTTCGCCCCAGAGTGACAGCGGATCGAAGGTCGCATCGTGCAGGCGATCTTCCAGTTGCCATTCGTCACCGAAGCCCTCGTTAGGTTGACCAGCCGAAATGGGAGTAAAGCCCATGTGCGAACCGTTGAGTTCCCCAAGCATCAGGCTGACAACGGTGGCCAGCTGTCGTTCGTCGACTGATGCAGCCGCAGCATCGGCATACTTGCGGCGGATCTCGTCCCAGTTGCGGTTGCCCAAGCGCGCGTCGTAATAGCGGTCGCGCATCACGCGCCAGCATTGATCAAAGCCAGCGCGATACCGCTCCGCTCGGCTGGTCTGTTGTTGGGCAGTAAAGCTGTAGGTGCTCGTCTTGCCGCCGGGCACGTTGCTCGTCGGCACGCCCGCTTGCAGCCACACGATTTGATTTCCTTCGGCCAGCCAACGCGCGTTGCTGCCTGTGCCCGTGAGTAGCGACGTCGGTTTGAGGTTCTCGGGAAATTCGATGGTGTACAGACCGCGTTTCCCTTCCACAGATCCCGAGAAGGCGAGCTTTTTGGAGTCAGGCGACCAAAGCAAGTTCGTCTCGGCCGAATCGGGAATCGAAATGCGACGGATGCGATCGTGCAGTCCATCCCAGTCGATGGCGACGGGTTGCACAGGCTTCTCCGCAGGCGGCGTCACCGTCGGCGAAGGAGTACCGCTCGGGCGCGAGCCGCTGCGGCGCGCCTTTGTCATTTTCTCAACCGCTGCTTCCAGCTTGCGATCGCGGGCTGCTTGTTCGAAGTCGGTTGCCCGCAAGTAGGCGACGTGAATATCAAACTCATCCTCCTGATGCCGACCACTGAACGCAATCAGCTTGCCGTCGGGAGACCACACCGGCGAATGATCGACGTCTGGATGGCGAGAAAGATTGACCGCTGGCTGCGAGGCATCGAGCGGGGCGATCCACACGTCGGAGTTGTAGTCGTCATCGATGGTCGCGTAACAAAGCCACTTGCTGTCGGGCGACCAATCGTAGCCGTACGAATCGCGGAGTTTGAAGCGTTCCTTCGCCTCACCCGTGGGGGTGATGGTCCACAGGTCATTGTCGCGGAGAAAGGCGAGTTGCGCGCCATTGGGGCTCCAGAGCAACTGGCTTTCGACCTGAGCATCGTCGGTCATCCGCTGCAGATTGAACTTGGCGTTCTGCCACCAGAATTTTGCCTTGTCGCCGCGTTCGGCTTTCCACAGATCGGTCTTACCATCGGCGTCGCTCACAAACCAGAGCGCATCACCGGCCGGCGAAAAGGCCAGATCCCGTTCCTCCGCTGGCGTGTTCGTCACTTGCTGCGGTTCGCGCAGTTCCGTATCCATCACCCACACGTCGCCGCCGGCAATGAACGCCACTTCGAGCCCGTCTTTGGTCGTGGCAATGTCAGTAGCGGCACTGAACGCGCGGCGCAACTCGGGTGGCGTTGAAAGATCAGCAGAGCAGCGAATGTCGATTTTCACTGGCGCGGAACCACCCGGCTCGTAGCGATAAAAATCAAACAGCCGGCGAAAGACGATTTGCTTACCGTTGCGCGAAAGCGCGGGGAACACGACGCCGTCGTCATCAAAGCTCGTCAATTGCTTGGTTGCTTTCGATTCGAAGGTGTACTCGCACAGATTATTCGTGCCATCCTCAGCTCCCACGAAGTAGAATCCCGAGCCATCGGGTTTCCACAGCGGCCAGCGAGAACTGCGGCTGTTGTGAATGAGCTTGGTGAACTTTTTTTCATCGAGGTCATAGAGCCAAATCTGCGAAGCTTGAGAACCGTAATAGCCCTTGCGCCACCAGGCTTCCCCTTCACGAGTGAAGAGGAGCCGCTTGCCGTCGGGCGAAAGTTGCGGGTCGGCACCATAGTCGTCGAACAGCAGACGCTCTTGGACCCGCCCCTCGCGCGGGACGACAAAAATTCGCTCGGGCCGGCGCCAATAGTGGTCGCGCTGGGCCGTCGTGATCAGTCCGGTGCCATCGGGAAACCAGCCTTGCAACAGGTGACCGCCGGTGTGATGCGTCACTTGGCGCGAGGTGCCGCCCCCTGCAGGCATCAGGTACACATGCTGGCTCCCTTGCCGGCCGCTGACGAAGGCCAGCTCCTCGCCGTTCGGCGAAAACTCAGGGGCCAGGTCAAGGCCCGAGTCGGTCGTCAACCGCTGAGCTGTGCCGCCGGTAACGGGCACTTTCCACAGATCGCCGCGCCAACTGAAGGCCAGCGTCTGACCATCGGGCGACAATGCGGGATCGGTGGCCAGGCGGATGTCTTCATCCGCGCGTGCCAGTGCCACGAAGGCTGTGACCAATAGTAAGAGAGCAAATAGCGACCGCGAACCCTGCAGCCTGCGCATGACCATGACCCTGGCAGAATGGGTGGATGAAGCAATGCGATTGATGGTAGTCGGCGGAGCGCGGAAAGCAATCCGGAAGCGGTCGCCGGCCTGTCGGCTGGCGACCGCTTGGTGGTCATTCTGCTACCGCACGAATACTCCGCGCCGTTCTATCGAGGTCGTTGCGAAGCGGGTTCGCTGTCATTGCCCAGCAGTTCATCCGCCGAGTGACTAGAAGCTTCCCAATCTGCCACGAATGTTCTGCGAGTTTTTCGTCCGGAGCTGGTGATCTCTTCAGCATCCGCGCGGTAGCGGCCAGACAGGTCGTTGTTCCATTCGATTAGCGCCAGATCGACTGCGCTCGCCGGATCATTGGCCCGTACAGTGCTGGCAGCTGCACGTTCCACGGTGGCATGGTTGGGAGCCTGCTGCTGAGTGGTTAGACTCCCGGGCAGTTCCCTAGTCGCAGAACGCAGGCCCGTTCCGAAATCACCGCCGCTTTCGAGCACGCGAAGGGTTTGATTGGCAGCGACACCGTTCGTGCGCGTAGTGTGCCCCGAGGGGAACTCGACGACGATGTCGACGGTGGAGCGATTGCCAAGGCCAAAGTGGCGCTCGGTTTCACTGTGGCCGTAATAGCTGGTGGCAACTTGAAAATCGTACGTTGCCACTTGCTCGTACCACAGCAGCTGATTCGTGCCGGGAGCATAAATGCTGATCTTGGCTCCCGCAGCCCCTTTGTTACCAGCAAGGCCAACCGGGCGGACGTTCACCCAGTTTTTCGGAGCCAGGTCGTTGCGATAAACCTTGAGCGTGCGCGAAGGCCAGATCTCGTCGTAGCCGACAATGTCCAAATCGCCGTCCGCGTCAAAGTCGCCAAAGCTCAGACCGTCATCCACGGCCGATGCGGCAATATCCTCAATGCCCCAGGCCGAATTCATGGAGGTGAAGTTGCCACCACCCGTGCCCCGCAGCACTTTGAGGTAGTACTTGCCATTCATGATAATGTCGACGATGCCGTCGTTATCGAAATCGGTGGAGATGGCTGTTCCCCAGGCACTGTAGTCCAGCCCACCCGAACCAACTCCACTCACTGCCCCTGCTTTCTTGGTGAAAACTCCAGAGCCGTTGTTTAAGTAGATCGTCGGCGGCATCGATTTGTTCTCAACGGCAATGAAATCGGTATCGCCGTCCTGATCGAAATCGCCGATCCCTTTCGCGAGTACGCCGTTCGCCGGAATGCCACTGCTGGCGGTGATGTCCGTAAAGGTCTGGTTGCCGTTGTTGCGCCAGTACGTCGTCTTGCCATTGGTGTTGTCGTAACCACCACCAGTCAAAACCAGCAGGTCAATATCGCCGTCGTCATCGAAGTCGGCTGGCAAGAAGTTGGCATTCTCGTTGGAAGACGTGCCCGGAATGGCGAACGTCAAGCTACCCTGCGTGAAACCGCCGCTGCCGTTGCCAAAGTCGACCACCAAGCCAGGCGGTCCCGACCGCAGCCAATCGACTTTGCCATCGCCGTTGAAATCGAGCATCACTTGCGCTCGGGCGGTGTTCCCTTCGCGGGTGATGTTGGTCGCGGCGAAATTCACCGAGCCTGTGGTAGAGTTATTGAGCCACCACCGACCGCCGCCGTCTTGATAGGTCATGCTCACATCGATTTTGCCGTCCTCATTGATATCGTAGATCTGGTGGATCTCGCTATCGGGAAAGTTGCCCGTTGTGGTTCGCGTGAACACGCCGTTGCCGTTGTTCAGGGCAACAACCGAACCGCCACCGTGATTGCTCAGGTAGAGGTCGAGGTCGCTATCGTTGTCGAGGTCAATCAGATGCTGACCCGAGAGCCACCAATTGGGTGTCTCTTGATACTTCTGATTGATGATCGCTCCTACACCGCTGCTGACGGTGACATTCGTGAACGTGCCGACCGGTGGCGGAGGTGGAGCAGCCTGGTACTGAATCTTGAAAACTCCGCCGCCGAGGCGGTTGAGATAATAGAGAGCGCCATCGGGGCCGACTTCGAGGTCCACGGGGCCGCCCGCATAACTGCTAGGGATGTTGCTCGCGAAACTGGTGGGCGTTTTGGGATTCGACGATGCTGGATCGATGTAGCTGATCCAACCGTTGACGTAGTCCATGTAGAAGTACTTACCGGCATACTGAGCGGGGAATGATTGCGACTGCGGGTTGTAGAACGCACCGCCGACGATGGCATAACCCTGGCTGGTGCCGCTGCCATGGCCGTAGGCATACACGGGGCTCGTGTAGAGCGGATTGGTCGTGTAGCCCTCACTGTTCGGCCAGCCATAGTTCGCGCCGGCGATGCCCTGGTTGATCTCTTCCCAGGCTGCTTCGCCGACATCGTTGATGTACATCAGCCCCGTGCCTGGCTGCACATCAAGGGTGTAGGGATTTCTCAGACCACGGGCCCAGATCGCGCGATTGACGCCGGTCGTCTGACTATAGAACGGGTTATCGGTCGGAATCGACCCGTCGGCATTGATGCGCAGGATTTTGCCGAAGGGGTTCGTCAGATCCTGGGCATTGTTCCATTCGACGTCGTTGCCGACGGCGATATAGAGCATGCCGTCGCCGCCGAATTCGAGCGCGCCGCCATTATGAATGCGGTAGGTAGTATTCGGCAGTTCCAGAATGACGGTTTCGCTGGCGGGCACGGCGACGTCGCCATTGAGCGTGAACCGGCTGACGCGATTGTGAGCCGGCGCGGGAGACGGCCCACCGACGGTGTAGTAGACATACACTCGGCCATTCGTGACGAAATTAGGATCGAACGTGATGCCAAGCAAGCCTCGTTCACTTTCGCTGACCGTAGGAACAGTGAAGGCTGGCGTGGGGAGCAGAGCACCGTTTTTAATGACACGAACCGCACCGGTTTGTTCCAGGACAAAGATGCGACCGTCGGGCGCGATGGCCATCGCCGTGCCAGAGGAAATACCGCTGGCGACGGTTGTCTGTGTGAAGCCGGCGGGCAGGACGATGCCCGGGGCAGTGTCGTTGTCGGTAATCGTGAACATTGCCGTAGCAGGACTGCCAAGAGTCGCACCACCCGTGACGTTCGTAAGCGTAAGGTTGACAGTTTCGTTCCCTTCGACGGCGCTGTCGTCAGTCACTGCAATCGTGAAGGTCTTGCTTGCTTCGCCATTGGCAAAATTGAGCGTGCCGCTGGCGGCAGTGTAATCGCTGCCAGCCGTTGCCGTGCCGTTGCTGGTGGCATAGTTCACCGAGACGGCACCGCTCGTGCCGCCGGTTCGCGTGACGGTGACCGTCACCGTACCGCCGTTTTCGGCCAAGCTAAAGGAACTATTGCTGAACCGAAGCGCGCCAGGCTGCGTGGCCACATCGTCATCCTGAATGGTCAGCACGCCGGTGACTTGGTTCCCTAATGTTGCGCCGCCAGTGGGATTGGTGAGTGTGACGTTGAGCATTTCGTTACCTTCCACGAGCGTGTCGTTGGTAATCGGAATGGTGAATGTTTTACTTAGCTCACCGGCAGCGAAGTTGAGCGTGCCGGCCGTTGCGGTGTAGTCACTGCCGCTGGAGGCAGTGCCGTTGCCCGTCGCATAGTTCACGCTTACCGCGCCATCGCTGCCTCCGGTCCGCGCGACGGTGATCGTGGCGCTGCCGCCATTTTCATTCACCGAATAGGCCGCGCTACTGAGTTGCAGTGTGCCCGGTTGCGGCGAGGGCGTGCCTGGGGAATATGTGACGCTCAGCTTTGGACGGAACGCCGCTGTGCCGTGTTCCGACGTGTTGATGCGCACGACCGAGCCGGTGGTTTCGTTGACGAGCAGAATGCCTTGGTTGGTACTCGGGTTGTCGACCCAGCTTTGCACGACGGCAGGATCAAGGTTGACGGTGATGTTCTGGCCGCCAATCGCTTGAATGCCGGAAAGTGCAAAACTCTTGCCAGCTAGCACATCGGACCCCTGGCCTCGAGCGCCGGGAGTCGTCCAGTCCTGCCCCGTGCCGCGATGCAGCCAACCCAGTTGTGTGGCGTTGGAGCCTGGCGTCGCATTCCAAGGAGCGGCCACATAGTAGCCGCGGATCGTGGGATTCGAAGCCCAGGTATCGACCCGCAAGGTAAGCGAAACGCCGGTTACCGTAGAGCCAGCGGGGATGCCAAGATTGCTGAACTGCAGCAGGTTCTCGACGCTGTAGCTGCCGGATCCAGTGAGCTGATACAGCCCCATCTGCGAGTCGGTGAAGTTGGTAAGTCCATTACCGCCGTTGTACTGGGCATACTGCGTGGAGATGCTCACGTCGGTCGTGCCGGTGTAACCATTCACACCCTGCTGAAGGTTGACAGTTACCGGCTGGCCGTTGGTGTCGTCGGAAGTGATCGTCAGCGTGGCGCTGGCTTGACTACCAAGCGTGGCACCGCCGGTCGGATTGCTCAGTGTCAGCGTGACTGTCTCGGGGCTCTCGATCGCAGTGTCGTTAATGAGCGGAATCATAAACGTCTTGGTCGTCTCGCCCGCCGCGAAATTCAACGTACCGTTCGTGGCTGTATAGTCGCTGCCTGCGGTCGCAGTGCCATTGCTGGTTGCATAGTTGACGGAAACCGCTCCATCACTGCCGCCGGTTCGGGTAACGGTGATAACGACCGAAGCATTGGTTTCGTTCACCGAGTAGGTGGCACTGCTGAATTGCAGCGTACCTGGTTGCGTGGCTACATCATCGGAAGTGATCGTCAACGTCGCAGTTGCCTGGCTGCCGAGGGTTGCTCCGCCGGTGGGACTGCTCAGAGTGAGCGTAACCGTCTCGGGGCTTTCAATCGCCGTGTCGTTGATGATCGGGATGGTAAAGGTCTTGGTCGTCTCGCCCGCCGCGAAATTCAACGTACCGTTCGTGGCTGTATAGTCGCTGCCTGCGGTCGCAGTACCGTTGCTGGTGACATAGTTGACGGAAACCGCTCCATCGCTGCCGCCTGTGCGTGTCACGGTGATGGTGACCGTGCCGCCAGTTTCGCTTGCTGCGTAGGTTGCGTTATTGAATTGCAAAATGCCGGGCTGTGTCGCCACATCATCAGAGACGATGGTGAGTGTCGCGGTTGCAGGACTGCCGAGCGTTGCTCCGCCACCTGCGCTACTCAGTGTGATGTTGACCGTTTCGGTTCCTTCGACAGCCGTGTCGTTGATGATGGGAATCGTAAAGGTCTTGCTGGTTTCACCCGCGGCAAAGTTTAAGATGCCCGTTGCCGTGGTGTAATCGCTGCCAGCCGTTGCTGTGCCGTTGCTGGTGGCGTAGTTGACGGACACCGCTCCATCGCTACCACCGGCGCGATTGACGGTAATTGTCGCCGTCCCTTGATTCTCGTTCACGGTGTAACTCGCGGCGCCTAGCTGCAGCGACCCAGGCTGCGGCGTGGGCGTACCGACAGTGTAAGTCACTCCCAATTTGGGACGCTGAGAGGCATTTGCTTGCTCCGAAGCATTGACGCGAACGACAGCGCCCGTGGTTTCATTTACTAACAGGATGCCGTGATTGGAACTGGGATTGTTGATCCAATTCTGCACTACAGAAGGATCGAGATTCACCGTAATGAACTGCGAACCGATCGCTTGGATGCCGGAGAGGACAAAGCTCTTGCCGGCAATCACGTCGGTTCCCTGGCCGAGCGCGCCGGGGGTGTTCCAATCTTGCCCTGTACCACGATGCAGCCAGCCGAGATTGGTGCCGGGCTGCACCGACCAGGGGGCCGCCACGTAATAGCCGCGGATGGTGGGATTCGCACTCCAGGTGTCCACATTCAGGGTTAGTGTTGCCCCCGAGACATTCGCATTGGTCGGAATGCCCAGGTTGCTAAAGCGGATGAGCGATTCGATGGTGTAGGCGCTGGCACCAGAAGTTTGAAAGACGCCCAGCTGGGAATCACCGGGCGAGATAAAGCCGTTGCCTCCTGTGTACTGCGCATACTGATTCGAGATGCTGACGTCGGTCGTGCCGGTGTAGCCATTCACTCCCTGTTGCAGGGTGACGGTTGTCGGTTGATTGGTCGAATCGTCGGATTCGATCGTCAGCGTGGCTGTCGAGGGGCTAGCCAGAGCTGCCCCGCCGGTTGGATTGCTCAGCGTGATGGTGACGGTCTCCGCCACTTCGACCGTCGTGTCGTTAATGATGGGAATCGTAAAGGTTTTGGAGATCTCGCCTGCGGCAAACGTCAGGATGCCACTCGTGGCTGTGTAGTCGTTGCCGGCCGTCGCCGTGCCGTTGGAAGTGGCATAGTTAACACTCACGGCACCCGTGCTGCCGCCACTGCGCGTGACGGTAATGGTGGCCGTTGCTTGCGTCTCGTTCACCGTGAAATTGGTCGCGTTAAACTGCAGCGAGCCAGGCTGGCCGGGAACATCGCTGCCGATAAGAGCCCACGAGAAGCTCGGGCTGTTCTTGTACTCCCAGGTATATCGTCGTGGCGGTGAGACGTTGAAATTGGTGCCGCCCGGGCGAGTCCAAAAGTTGACGCCCACGTCGTAAGTTGCATACAGGTCATTCGCTAATTGCCGCAGCGAAGCATCGGGTGTCCCGCGCAGCTCCGCGAAGTAAGTCGACCAGGCCGCGACCGCCCCCACGTCCATGGCGTGTTGCACGTCGGAAGGAGTCCGGTTCTCGCTCGTCCCATCGGCTCGTATTAGGTAGTCGGGGTAGCGAAGCGTGCCGCCGAATTGTCCGTTGGAGTCGGTCTTGGAAGCAACTTTGACAAAGTTACCCATCCGCACTACGAACTCGCTGATCTGCGGGTTCTGCCAAACGCTGAACGCCCGCACCAGCGGATCGACAATAAGACCCGACATCCACGCCGAAGCAATGATCACATTTGGATCATCCACCTCGCTGGCATCGTGCTGTGCGCCAATGTGATACAACCCGCCGTCGATCCGATTGGCCGGCAGTTGCCCATTCGCGCCGTTTTGGTGATAGATCAGATCGCCGACAATGGTCTGTACGTTGTTTTTGAACGTCGTGTTACCCGTCACTTCATAGGCAATCTCATTGGCGAGCAACTTATAGCCGACATTCCGCTCGGTCCAAAAGTTTAAGTTCGGATTCCACCGCGTTGCCGTTCCCGCATGCGCATTGACGACGGTCGAAATCGGCGCGAGCATCCGGTTGTCGCCCATCAGCCAATAGGTATAGGCCAGTGGCTCGTTGTAGGCATACTTCGGATCGCCGGAGCGGAGCGTGAAGAACCCGGACGAGTTGATTCGGTCGGCATAGAAATCGGCACTCCGCACTGCTTCGCGCAGGGCCGTCGAGAAACCGCTGCGCAGGTACAACTCGTACATGCCGGAGGAACGATCGTAGAGCCAAGGCTCGGGATCGGTCTTGTAGTTGATGGTAACGCCGGGGTTCTGATTGATCGTGGTGTAGAAGAAGTTCTTCTGCGCGTAGTCGAATTCCGTGTAACCACTGAAGTTCATGGTATCCATCAATGTCGGATCGTCGCGCGTCGGTCCCACGGCATTCGAGGTCGGATCGGTCCGAGCGTCGAGCAAGCCCTTGGAAAGATGTTCCTTCGGCAATACCGGCAACACATCCGGCTCTTCGACGTTGTCGCCAGCCACGAAGGTGCCGGTGGTCACGGTGTGCCATTCCAGGCGAGGATCTTGCAAGGTACTGCGGTTCAACGAGCGCGCGGGGCCACCCCATTGGACCGTGATGGTTTCCGTCGAGAGTGCAGAGAAGGTATAGGGAATCTGAATTCGCGCCACGCGAACGGATTGGCCATCGATGGCTGCATCGTCGATGCTGCGCCAGGGAGTCAACTGCTCGACGAAGGCAGGGATTTCGACGCCATTTTTCAGTACGCGTACCTGATTCAATTGCGCGGCGCTAATCGACCCCCGAGTGAATGGCACGCCGAACGTGACGATCTCTTGGGTTCCAGCGGCGACATTCGCCAGCGGCACCAGTTGCACATTCACACTGCCGGCGGGTTCTGGGGACGCGAAGAAGTCCGCTGCCATCAGGTGGCGAGATTCCAGCGTTTCGACGGACAGCTTGGCGGTTTGGGAGTGGCTGGGTGTCTCGCCGCGCCAGAACTGCTGGCGGTTCTTACGTTGCAAGTTGCGAGATGCGGCGCGACGACCGGACAGTTGCTTCTTCATGATTGCTCTCTGCAGTGGAGAAGGGAGAGGCGCGCAGTTCCGCCAGCGCGCACCGAGTGCGCAGAGGTAACGGAAACTTGCATCGCCCTCAAAGAAAAGAGGTTCGGACGATGAATAAACGACAAGAGTGAACGATCAGCTATTCCGTGCCAGGTAATGAAACCGTCATGAACTCGGCTCCGCGCGAGTAGGAACATGCGACGACGTATCGAGACGAACCGGTGGATGCACCCGCTCGGGTGGACCACCGAATTCCGTTAGCATTTGGCGACGTTCGAGCCAGGTGGCAGCGTTCAATTCACGAAAGACTCCGTCGGCATCGAGTTCGAGACCCGAGAGGACTTGAAGCCACGTGACGACTTGCTGGACATTGCCACTCGTCGGCGGCGTCAATTCCCAAGCTCGCACCGTGCGATCGAAGGCAGCGGTCCAGAGCTTGGTTCCATCGGGGCTGAAGGCCAGATCGCGAATCGCGTACTGCTGCACCAGCGGAGGGCCCAGCGATCGGCCGGTGGCTACATCCCACAGCCTGGCCGTGCCATCCCAAGCGCCCGTGGCGATGGTCTTGCCATCGGGACTAAAGGCCGTTGCGAGAACGTGCTCCTGATGCGCAAGCGGCGCACCAATCGGTTCGTGGGTCTTGGCGTCCCAGAGCCGAGCGGTGCGGTCGTCCCAGGTTCCGGTCAATAGCTTGGTGCCGTCGGGGCTGAAGGCAACCGCCTTTACGGGTCCGCGATGTTGAATGGGCGCACCAATCAACTGGCCGGTGGCTGCATTCCACAGTCGCGCGGAGCCGTCTTCGCAGCCCGTGAAAATCACTTCGCCATCAGGGCTGAAGACGGCGGCATGCACCCAGCCGGGATGCGTGAACGGTTCGCCGATTGGCTCGCCCGTCTTCGCGTCCCAAAGTCGGGCGGTGTTATCTTTGCAACCGGTCAGCACCTTTTTGCCATCGGGGCTGAACACAACCGAGAACACGTGATGCGGATGCTGCATAGGCGCGCCAACGGGCGAACCATCGGCGGCATTCCAGATGCGCGCGGTGCGATCGACGCTGCCCGTGACAATCGTCTGTCCATCGGGACTGTAGGCAATGCGCATGATCGAGGACTGATGCGCGAGCGGCTGGCCGATTGGCTCACCGGTGCGCGCGTTCCACAGCTGAGCCGTCGGATCGGCAGTTCCACTCACCACCGTGTTTCCATCGGGACTGACGGCCAGGCAAAAGACGAGATGCTTGTGCGGAATGACGAGGTTCTGGTCAGCCTTATCGGGCTGCACCCAGACCCGCACAATTCCATCGGCACTCCCTGTAGCCAGAAAGCGTCGATCGGTTGTTTGGGCCACGGTATGCACCACGCTTTGATGATGAATGGGCGTGCCCAGCGGTGCCATGATGGCGGCATCCCAGAGTTTCACTTGGCCATACGCGCCGCCGGTCCACAGCGTTTTTCCATCGGCGCTGTAGCCAACGGTCCGCACGGGCCCCCGATGGACCAACGGAAATCCGGTCGGTTTGGCCGTGGTGGCATCCCAGAATTGAGCGGTGCCATCTTCGCTGCCGGTAACTAGCCACAAACCATCGGGACGGTACGCAGCTGCCAACACTTCGCCTTGATGCAGCATGGGCTCGCCGAGGGGAGCGCCCGTGTCGGTACTCCACAGTTGCGCGCGACGCATCGCGTTGCCTGTGACGAAGTGCTGACCACTGGGGCTGAAGGCAATAGTGCGGATCGCGCCGAGTTGCTTCCACTCGTGTCGCCGCTTGCCTGCGGGGAGTTCCCAGATGGTCGTGGTCCCATCGTTGCAACCCGTCACTAAGGTTTTACTGTCGGGGCTAAGGGCGATGGCATGCACGGGCTGCGGATGCTGAAGAGGTTTCCCGATGGGCTCACGTGTTTTGGCGTCCCACAGGCGAACCGTCTGATCGGTCCCCGCAGTCACAACGAAGGTTCCGTCGTGACTGAACGCGACGCTCTTGAGTTCGCCCTCGTGTGGCAACGGCTCACCGACAGGCTTGCCGGTTTCAACTTCCCACAACTGCGGGCGACTATTGCGTCCTCCGGAGAGCAACAGTTTGCCATCGGGACTGAAGACCGCCGCGCGAACTTCGCCGCGATGCTCCAGTACGGCATGCAGTTGCAAAGGGAGCCGGCGATGAACGGCGGCCAGGTTCGAGCGAATCACGTGATGCAGGTCTTTGTCCGAGGCTGGAGCAATTTGCAAACAGTGACCCAACAGCAGCATGCCCCGCGCGACGTCTCCTTGGTCGAGCAACGTCAAGCCGCGTTCCATGGCCAGGCTCGTCGAAAGCTCTTCGGCCTGCTGGCGAAAGCGCTCGGCCTCGATCAGGGCGGACTTCGTCAATCGTTGTTGGGCCGCTAATTGCTTGGCGTTTTCCTGGGCGCGGGCCTTTTGAAACTGGGCATCCTGCAGGGCGGTTTTCGTGAGCTTTTGTTCGTGGCGCAGTTGCAGCGTGACCGCGTGACTCGACGAATAGCCCACGGCCAGCATGATTGCCACCAGACCGAGCACACCGCCGACTGCCGTGACGGGATTGCGCCGGCACCAGCGCCGCAGTCGTTCGACTTGACCAGCCCGTCGCGCCATGACGGGTTCCCCGACCAGGAACCGATGCAAGTCATCGGCCAGCGCCGCAGCACTGCTATACCGGCGACTCGGTTCCTTTTCGAGGCACTTCAAGCAGATGGTTTCTAAATCGCGCGGCACGGCGGGATTCACGCGCGAGGGAGGAATCGGATCGTGCGAACGGACGAGTTCCAAAGCGTCGAGGGCCGTCGCGCCTTGAAACGGTGGCCGACCGGCGACAGCCGTGTAAAGAATGGCCCCCAAGGCATAGATGTCGGCCGCTTTGCCCACCATGCTTTGGCTGCACTTGCCGCGGGCCTGCTCGGGGGACATGTAATCGGGCGTTCCCACGATTTCGCCCGTCACGGTCAGGTCGCTGCTCTCCAAAGGCTGAGCCAGACCAAAATCGGTGATCTTGGGGCGATCGGGCGAGAGCAACACGTTGGCCGGCTTCAGATCGCGATGGATGATCCCTTGCTGATGCGCGTAGTCGATGGCTCGTGCGAGTTGCTCGACCAACTCAGCCGCTTCCTGAGCCGAATAGCGAGATAGCTTCCATTGCTCGGCCAGGCTGGGACCGGCGACGTATTCCAGGGCGAGGAAGGGCTGACCCTGGTGCTCGCCGACTTCGAGGACTTGCACAATGCTCGGATGTGAGAGCTTCGCCGTGGCCTCAGCTTCGCGGCGAAAGCGCTCGCGGGCAATCGAGTCGGCCAAGCTCATCCGGCCCAGCATCTTGAGGGCGACGCGGCGAACCAGCCGTTCGTGCAACGCTTCGTAAACGACGCCCATGCCGCCCCGACCGATCAGGCGGAGCAAGCGATACTCGCCGATTCGTTCGGGTAGCAGCTGATCGCTGTTCTTAAGCTCGAACGCCTCGCGTCGAGCCGCGGCAATTTGCTCGTCGACATTGATTAAGCTCGGAAAGCGCAGTTCATATTCTGCCGGTCGGGGGACTTCACCGGCGCGCCAGCGATATTCGAGCTCGAGCGGGACTAACTGCGACAGCAATACTGCGTGCAGTTTTTGATCGGCGAGGCGCAGGAACGATTCGAGCTTGGGGTGTTGGCCTGACTTCCAGGCTTCTTCGAAATCATCGCAGATCTGCTCGATCTGCCAGACTTCGCTCGTCGATAGCCGGGAATCGACCAACAGCTCGCTCAAGGGGGCTGCTCCTTACTCCAAATAATTCGAATGGCGTCCAGCTTGCGGGCAACGGTGCGCCGAGAGCAGGACAACTTGCCCGCGATTTCGTCGTTGCCGTAACCTTCCATCTTCCAAACGGCCACCTGACGCAACGACTCGTCCCCCAAATTCGTCAGCAGTCGGCGGCACTCGTCGACCACCTGCACGGCAAAATCGGGGGTGGGCTCGGGATCGATAAACTGCGCCAAGGCGGTCTCATCGTCCGTGCCTATTGTATCTATCCCCAAAGCGGCCGGCGCGGTGCCACCTCTTTTCAATCTTTGTTCATAAGCCAGCTGTTTTAGGGCTTTTTTGGCCGTGATGACGACGAGCAGACGCCACAGGCCGTCGCGGTCGTTCAGTTCTGGGAATCGCCCCTCGCCCACTGCCCGAAAAAAGCTCTGGAAGGCAACCTGAACCACATCCTCTTCGTCGGCGATGTTCTGACGCGACGACCGGAGTTTGTTGCGCGCCAGGGCAATCAGCTGGCGATAGTACCGCTTCCACAGAGGCTGAGCGGCCGATAAATCCCCATCCTTCAGCGCGACGAGCCAATGGGTGACAGAGCCCGGTGGCGACATAGGTCCTCGCTGGAGCAGGAGAAAGGGAAATGCCAAACGACGTCATTCTATGTCAGGCGTGGGCCGGGACAAATTGTTACGCCTTGCATTGGTAATTGGCTATTAGGGGGAATCGTTTCCGGTAACCGTTCGCTGGAATTCGTTCCGATGGGACGAAGGCGCTTATTCGCGTTGGCCATTGCCGCCAATGATTTGTCATTATTACAGAAAGAACTCGTTGACAAACGATCACGACAATGAGTTAATATCTGCAATGTCTATCGCCGTGTGGTCGTAGAGTCGCGGGCCTGTGCTGCGCGGTTGGGTAGCGTCGTGCGCGCGAGGCTGGGCGGGCAACTCAGCCGGTTGTTGGACATTTCGGTGTTCGGCAATGGAGCCTGAAGGTCAGATTGGCTGACGATGAATACTGGCGGATGCTCCTTGGAAATCTGGTGAACGTAATCGATCCATTGAGATACGAATTGCGCGCGCTCGCTTAATAGCTAGTTTGCACGTGCGTAATCATAAGTCTTCCATTGAGTGAGTTCAGATTGCGAGTTCAAGGGAAGTGGATCTTCCACAACGAAGATTGAAGCGAGCGTGATGTGGCCTGTTCAGACAACCCATAGGAGGGGCAGAAAACGGTTATCAAACGGTTATCAGGAAAACGAGCGAATTCTGGTTATAACTTCCGCAAGACAATGAATGGCAAGCACTTGCGAACCACCCGAGATTTTGAAAAAGTCGCAAAAAAGTTATCACCGCAGCCCCTGTTCAGCCTCTTCAGGGAATCGAATCATGAATGGCAATTCAACTGCCATTGGGGTGATCGGCGGGCCGGCAGCGATTCAGCGACTTAGGAGCAGGGCAGCATCGCTGCCGTCGCGCGATGTCGCGGCCTCGGTTGCTTCGCTCAGGAGTCGGGCCAGTAGTTCGCGGCCGTCGGCTCGAATTCCCAATTGGTCCTGATGTTGGGCAAGGGTGACCGCAGCCCGCAGTTCGAGCGAAATGGCTTCTTGGCGGCTGGCAATTTGCCGGGCGTGGCGGAAGTCGGCTTCGGCTTCCTTGAGTTTGGCGGGATCGCCTGCGGCCAGTTGCTGGCGGGCGAGTTGCTGGCGGGCCAAGCCGCGGAGGCGATGGAGTTCGGCTTCGACCATTCGCTCGTCGGTGATTTCCACGAGCGCCAGCCCTTTCTCGACTTCGCCCATTGCTTCCTCGGCTTCGCCGCGGGCGAGCAATGCTTCGGCCAGCAGTCCGTAGTAGTTCGTCAGGTAAGTGGCGCTTCCCGTGGCTCGCCAATCGGCAATGCCCTGCTTTAGCCGATCGATACCGGCCTGGGCATCGCCGCTGGCCGCGAGCGCCCAGCCCCCGAGGACGGAACTGCCGGCGAGCCAAAAGGGAAAGCCGTGCTCGCTGGCGATGGCGGCACATGCTTCCGCATAGCTGCGGGCTCGGTCCTGGTCTCGGCACAGATGGAACACCATGGCCGCGAAGTGGAGAGCCACGGATTGGCTGTTGGGCGAAAGGACCTGGCTCATGGCGATAGCCTGCTCGCTTTGCCGCTGGGCCGCTTCCGGAAAGCCGAGCAGCCAGAGCGCCACGGCACCGTAAGCCTTGCAGATCACGCCCGGATCTTGGCCGAACAGAAACGCGTGGGCACGGTGCCGCTGAGGATCGTAAAGCGTGGCGACTTGCTCGACATGCTTGAGCGATTCCGCCGGCAGACCTCGGCACAACGCCGTGAGGCCAAGTGCTTGATGCGCTTGCAGTCCCAAGTCTGGCGCATTCAGCTGACAGGCCAGTTCGAGCAGTTCGTGCGCGAGGACCTGGGCGCGATGGAGTTCCGAGCGAACCTTGCGCACGAGCCACAGACCCCACAGGACGGGAAACCGCTTCTCTGGCAAATTGGCGCACAACATGCGAGCCCGCTCGTAGGCGATCTCGGCTGAACGAGCGGCGTAGCCCTCAGTCACTTGTAACTGCAGGCCCAGAACCGTTTGCAAGGGAAGCTCGAGCGAGTCACGTTCGGACGAGGGAGGCAGTTCCGTTAGCAGACTGAGGCCACGCCGGGCGAGAGCCACGGCATCGCGATGAGCAAAGACCCAAGCTGCATGCTGCGCGGCGAGATGAAACTGGCGCGCTGCCCGTGCGGGCTCGCGACCTGTCTCGTACAGGCAGGCTAACTCGGCTGCGAAGGCACTGGGCTCGTCGTTCAGGTGCTTTTCCCAGGCTTCGGCCAGCGACTTGTTGACGACTCGTCGCCGCGTCGGCTGCAGACTGCTGAAGAGAGCCTGTTGGTAGAGCACATGAACGAAGGAGTAACGCAATGTTGGCGTGCCGTCAGCGAACTCGTCTTCGTGCAGCAGTCGCACCAGACCATGCACCCGATCGAGCACTTGCAGCCGCTCTTCGACCTCAGCGGGATCGAGTTCGGCCGCGGCGGCAATCACGGTGGAATCAAACTGATGCCCCTGGGCGGCGGCCACCGAGAGGAGCCAGCGATCGTCCTCGTCGAGACGTTCCAGCTTGCGTTGAATCATGCTCCGGACAGTCTCCGGCAGATCGTGCCAGATGTCGGGGAGTTCGCGAGCGAGTCGCCATTGGCCATCGGTTTCCGCGATCACGGCTTGCTGCTTTAAGTAGCGCAGCAAGTCGGCCAAGAAGAGCGGGCTCCCCTCGGTGCGAGAATGGAGCAGGTCGGCAAAGTGCCGGGGAAAGGCGTGGTTCGGAAAGGTCAGCGACAGGTAGCTTTCAATCTGCGACCGACCGAGAAAACTGAGGGCCAGTTCGTGGCAAACACCTTGGGCCTGCAGGTCCAGCTTGACGCGATGAAAAGGATGCGGCCCGAGCAGCATCTCGGTGGGGCGATAGGTGACGACGATGAGCACCGGGCGCTCGCGACAATGCCGACCGACGTAAGCCAGCAGGTCGACGGTCGAGACATCGGACCAGTGGACATCATCGACAAACAGCACCACGGTTCCAAACCGCGAAACAGCTGTTAGCAGCGAGGCAATTTCGCGAAGCATCGCTTGCTGCGTATGAGCAACGGGTGGCACGGTTCCATAGCGGCTTCCTGGCACCAGTTGCGCCGACCACGTCGGAGCAACCACGCGCAGCAACCGCGAGACGGCTTCGCCCGTTTCGCCTCGAATCAAGTCGGCGAGGGCATCGACGATGGGCAAATAGGCAGACGCGGCGGCTTGTCGCTCGGAGCAGCGACCACGGGCAATTTGTACGTTCCCCTGCGACTCGAGGCTTTCGAGAAAATCCTCGACCAGCGTCGTTTTGCCGATGCCCGGTTCGCCCGTCACACACACGAGTGAACCGCGACCGGCTTCGGCTGCCGCGAAAGCGTGATGGAGCGCTGTAAGATCTTGCTCGCGATGGACGACTCGGCGAGAGGAAGGCTCGCGGGCGGCTCGCACGCCGCGAATGATGCTGGTTAGTGCTCGCTCGACCTCGGTGGCCGTGGGACGCAGGCGATGGTCTTTCTGCAGCATGCCTTCGAGCAGACCTTCGAGCGCAGCCGGGGCGGCCGGGTTGAGTCGCGAAACAGGCGCGGGCTGCCCGTTGGCTATTGCGTGCAGTGTTTCGAACGAAGTGGCCTGCTGAAATGGATGTTCGCCGGCGATGAGCCAGTAGAGGACGATGCCGAGCGAAAAGATATCGGACGCTCCATCGAGCGGCGCGCCGCGTGCCTGCTCGGGAGACATGTACGACACGGTTCCCATCACGGCGCCGGGCCAAGTGTCGTGGCTGGCAGCGCCGGCATTTGGGTTCAGCGTGGGCAAGCGCCGCGCGAGGCCGAAGTCGAGCACCTTTACGTAGCCGTCGGCGCGAACCATCAAGTTCTCGGGCTTAATATCGCGATGCACCACGCCCGCTGCATGCGCCGCCGCGAGGGCGTTCGCGGCTTGTCGAATGAGCCTACAGACAACGGGAATATCGAGCTTACTGGCCGCGTGAGCCTTCAGGGTTTGGCCTTCGATGAACTCCAGCACAATGAAGGGGACACCCTCATGTTCGCCGAGAGCATGGACAGTACAGATATGGGGATGATTGAGCCCAGATGCCGTTTGCGCTTCGCGGATGAACCGCTGCATGCGATGGGCATCGCCGGCAAGTTCCGGGGGCACGAACTTCAGCGCCACATGGCGACCGAGCCTTGGCTCCAGTGCTTGATACACCACGCCCATACCGCCGCGGCCCAGCTTGGCGACAATCTGATAGCCGGGGACCTCGATCGGTTGAGCGGCATCGCGCGGTGCCGTCAGCATGCCTCCCAGCGTGCGGTCGGCGACTTGCAGACGTTCGGCGATTCGGTTGCCGAACGCAGGGAAGCGACGATTATATTCGCTCGAGCTCAGATCCGATTCGTTGCGGCGGCGAAGCTCATACTCGGCTGCAATGAGATCGAGAACACTGTCGAGATCCAGGACCAATTCTGGAAACTGGTCCAGATAGTACTCGACGCAAGTTCGCTGGCCGGCTTTGACTCGATACTCGAGATCGACATGCATGAGCTCGCGCAGCATGACCGAGCGGCGCGGATCCTCGGGAAGAAGATAGTCGCTGATCTGCGGCGGTGCCCCCTTGCGCCAGGCCTGCTCGAATTCGCGAATGAGGCCTTCGCAACCGCTCCAGGTGTCGTCGCCGAGCGGGTCGGGCGCGTCGCTTCGTTGCGAATGGCCAGTGGTGTTCACGTTCAGCTCGTTCCCGCCCGTTACGAATCCATTGTCGCCTGCTGGCGTTCCAGATACTTGCGTACCCGTTCGCGCAGCCGTCGTACCGATCGTTCTGCCCGGCCCGTTTGCTCGCTGATTTCCTGTGTTGAGAAACCCTGCAAGCTGAGTTCGATCATCGCCCGCTCATCATCCTCCAAGCGGGCAAACAAATCTTCCATCACCTCCGACAGCATGGCGGCATGATCGGGAGTGGGCTCGCGACTGACCGCTGCTATCCAAGGCGTAGAATCCTGTGCTGGCGCAACAGCCTCGCGCCGAACATCACGCCGCTCGGCTTGATGGAACCGGGCTCGATCGGCACATTTGCGAATGGTGATCGTCGTCAGCAGGCCCCATAGTCCTTGCCAACCTTCGGCAGCCAGACCGGCGTCACCATAGCGCAAGAGCAGGCTTTTATAAGCAGACTGCACGACGTCTTCGGGATCGACTTTGTGTTCTAGCCGCGCGCCTAAGTGCTTGCGAGCCATGCCAATGAGTTGCTGGCTGAACTGCTCGAACTCTAACCTGCGCGCTAGTGGCGTAGCGCCGTCGTCGATCGGGCTAGTGGGTTCGGATGTCATGACAGGCATCGAGAGCAAACGGCAGCAGGTAAGAAGTTCGCAAAATTCTTGGCCGATTTTCTCGGCCGCCGGGATGAAAGCATTGTAGCCACGAACCTCGCAGCCTGCACGCGAGCGAACGCGTGCAATCTTGCCTCCTTCACTGCCTTCGCCTGGAGTTCATCATGTCCCGCCGAACTTGGTCTCAGTTCTTCCGAGTCTGCTTCTCGCGCACCGCTGCTGAGTCTCACAGATCAGCAAAAGGCCGAACTGCCAAACGTCGAGTCATGCAGGTCGAGCAACTTGGCTCACGCCTGACGCCTGCGGTGACTGCTTTCTTCTCGGGCGTCACGCTGACAGTTCTCGGCGACAACCTCGACAACACCATCGAAATCAGCCGCAATGCTGCGGGCAATTTGCTGGTCAACGGCGGTGCTGTAAGTGTCACTAGTGGCACTGCTACAGTGGCGAACACTTTGCAGATTTTGGTCTTCGGACAAGGGGGCAACGACACCCTGACTTTCAACGAAGCCAATGGCGCACTGCCGAATGGGCGACTCTTTGGCGGCTCCGGAAACGATGTGCTGACTGGCGGCTCGGGCGCCGATCAACTATTTGGCCAGGATGGAAATGATACGCTGCTGGGCAAAGGGGGCTTCGACATGCTCTTCGGCGGCACCGACAACGATACACTCACGGGCGGCGATGCCGATGACCAGGTTTACGGCGAATCGGGCAACGACCGGATGATTTGGAACCCTGGTGACGATACCGACCTCAACGAAGGTGGAGCGGGCAGCGACACGGTTGAAGTGAATGGTGGCAATGGCAACGAGGTCTTCACCACCACGGCGAACGGCGTGCGAGTCCGCTTCGACCGGCTCGATCCCGCTCCCTTCTCGATTGACATTGGGACCAGTGAGAATCTCGTTCTCAATGCCAACGGCGGCGACGACAGCTTTTCTGCAACGGGAAACCTCGCGGCCCTCATCAAACTGACCATTGATGGCGGCACCGGCAACGACACGCTACTGGGTAGCAACGGCGCAGACCTGCTGCTTGGTGGCGACGGCAACGACTTTCTGGATGGACAGCAGGGGAACGATGTTGCCCTTCTCGGCGCGGGTAACGATGTCTTTCAATGGGACCCCGGTGATGGCAGCGACACGGTTGAAGGGCAGGATGGTGTCGACTCGATGCTCTTCAACGGTAGCGCCGGCGCTGAGATCTTCGACGTTTCCGCCAACGGAGAGCGTGTTCGATTCACGCGTAACCTGGGCAGCATCGTGATGGATCTGAACGACGTGGAGAAGCTCGATCTGAATGCCCTGGGCGGCCTCGACTCGCTGACGGTGAACAGCCTTGCTGGCACGGATCTCACCACCATCAATGCGAACCTGGGAGGAACCATCGGCGGCACCAGTGGCGACACTGCTGCGGACACGATCATCGTCAACGGCACAAGTGGCAACGACATTGTCGATGTCTATGGCGCCGGAACTTCGGTCTCGGTGCTCGGCCTGTACGCCACCGTGAACATCACCAACTCGGAAGGAGCCAACGACGCTCTGGTCATCAACGGACTCGGTGGAAATGATGGCCTTACTGCCAGCACCCTCCCAGCCGGCATCATCAAGCTGACGCTCGACGGCGGCACGGGTAACGACACCCTCCTTGGTTCGCAGGGAGCTGATGTTCTCCTCGGCGGCGACGATAACGACTTTCTGTTCGGCGACAACGGCAACGACCTGGCTCTGATGGGCGCGGGGCACGACACTTTTCAATGGGATCCCGGTGATGGCAACGACACGCTCGAAGGGCAGGATGGCACGGACGCCATGCTCTTCATTGGCTCGAATGCCGCCGAGAACGTGGACATCGTCGCCCATGGCGGACGTGTGCTGTTCCTCCGCGATGTCGCCAGCGTGACCACGGATCTCAATGACGTGGAGTCGATTGAATACCGCGCTCTGGGCGGAGCCGACAACATCGTCGTTGGCGATTTGTCAGGCACCGACGTCACCAAAGTGGCTCTCGACCTGCGTAGTCCGAATGGTGGCGGCGATGAGGCCGCCGACAATGTGACCGTCAATGGCACCAACGGTGCCGATGTGTTTGGCGCGGCTGGCGATGCCGGTGGAGTCAATGTGTTTGGCTTGCACGCGGCAGTCGATATCTTCTTTGCCGAAGTCGCCAACGATCGGCTGACACTCAACGGTCTGGGCGGCGACGACACGATCAACGCTACTTCGCTCGAAGCCGATGGGATGCAATTGACCGTGAATGGTGGCCTGGGCAACGACCTCATGATCGGCAGTGAAGGGGGCGACCTGTTTAATGGCGGCGATGGCAACGATACGGCATTGATGGGCGCGGGTAACGACACTTTCGTTTGGAACCCGGGGGACGACAACGACACGCTCGAAGGCCAAGAGGGCTTTGACAAGATGCTTTTTAATGGGGCCAATGTTGCCGAGCTGATCAACATCAACGCCAACGGCGGACGCGTGCTGTTTACACGCAACATCGCCAACGTGGTGATGGACCTGAACGATGTAGAGGGCATTGATTTCAATGCGGTCGGCGGGGCCGATGTGGTGAATGTGGGTGATCTCAGCGGTACCGATGTCGTGGAGGTGAATCTCAACCTCGCGGCCTTCGGCGGTGCCGGCGATGCGGCCGTGGATACCGTCAATGTCGTTGGTACCAATGGCGATGACGTGATTCTGCTCTTCGGCAATGCTAGTGGCACGTCGATTCTCGGCCTGGCGGCTCAGGTGAACATCACCGGCGCCGAAGCGGCCAGCGATCGTGTAGTGGTCCATGCCCTGGCTGGCGATGACGTTGTCGAAGCTTCTGGCCTGGGTGCGGCTGCGATTGGTCTCGTCGCGGACGGTGGAACCGACGACGACATTCTCATCGGCGGTGAAGGTGCTGACACACTCCTGGGCGGCGATGGTGACGATGTGTTGCTGGGCGGCCCAGGCATCGACGTACTCGATGGCGGCACCGGCGACAACGTGCTGATCCAGGACTAGCCGACCCTTGCTCCTCGCTACAACAACAAAGCCCTGCGACTTGTATGTCGCAGGGCTTCAATTTGTGGTAACCGTGAGATTGCCTCAGCGAGATGCTACAAGGTAATGGCGGACGAGAACTCCGATGTATTGCGAGTCGGGTCGGTTGCAGTCGCCGTGAAGAAGTTCGCGGTGGCGGGCGGCAGCGGTCCAAAGAAGGTATAGCTGGCCACACCCGAAGCATTGGTGGTCACCGACTTCGTCCCGAGCGAGATCTTGCCGGAAGGCGCATTCACGTCGCTGGCGAAGAACTCGATGATGTACGTCGTCCGCGGCTTGCTGGTAAGAATGCCACTGATCTGGGTTCCCAGCGGCTTCTTTACGGCGGTGGATAGAACCGGCGCGGCCTGGTTGATGTTCGCTCCCGTTGCCAGATCGATACCCAGCAGATCGTTGCTGTGAATCGAGTTGCCGAAGATAGCGTTGCGGCTGCCCGATTCGACGAGCACACCGTTATCTTCGTTGTTGACGATCAGGTTGGCGAAACTTCCCGAGGTCGGACTGACCGGTGAAGGAATGCGGCCAATCACATTGTCGGTGCTGGTGTTGATCAGAATGCCGTTGCCACCATTGCCTAGGTCAGTCACACCGGCAGGGTTTGTGCCGATGAGCGTGCCCAGCACGATGTTGCCCTTGGTGCCACGCAACTCGATGCCGTTGCCGTCGTTGCCACTGATGAGCGTGGGCACGTCTGGATCGTCTGAGCCAATCGTATTCGAGTACGTACCGGTTCCAACGTACACGCCGGCTTCACCATTCCCCAGAGCTACTTCGCCGAATACATCGGTGCCGATGTAGCCATTCGAAACGGTGATGTGGTGGGCTTTACCGATGATCGCCACGCCGTTGCCGTCGTTACCACCGATGATGTTCTGCGGAATGATGCTGCCAGTAATGCCCGGTCCGCCGACCACCAAGTGATGGGCGGTGCCACCGACTTCGACGCCGTTGTCGCCGTTGCCCATCACCGACGAGCCGTTGGTGTTGAGCCCGATAATGTTCTCGGTAATGCGAACACCGGTGGCAGCACCGGAGACTTCGATGCCGTCGTCGCCATTGCTGGAGATGACGTTGGTGCGGATCAAGATATTGCCGCCCGTCGAGGTGATCAGCATGCCATCGAGCCCGTTGCCGAGCGTCGTATTGGTGCTGAAGGCAGCGATGCCCGCGAACGTGTTATACGAAACAAAGTAGCTGGCCTTGCCGCGAACGACGATGCCGTTCTGCGTGTTAGCAGCAACGACGTTGCCCAGCGGAATCGGTCCGCCCATCGTCGTGCGGGTCGAGGTGCCTTCAACCACCACGCCGTTCAAAGCATTGGCGACGCCGGTGTCGTTGTCGGAACCCATGCCAAAGAAGTTGGCTTGAATGGTTGTGTCGTTCGAGTCAGTAACTCGCAGGCCATTCGCGCCGTTGCCGCTAATCACGTTGTAAAACACAAAGGGATCTTCGAGCAGCGTGCAGCCGATGAGCGAGTTGCCGTTGGCACCAACGATGGCAACACCATCCAGTGCATTACCGAGCGCCACTACACCCGAGGCGGTTGTGCCGACAAAGTTGCCGCTCAGCTGATTCTGCGTGGCCTTGCCCGTGATGAGTACGCCGTTGGCGTTATTGCCGGAGATGAGATTCCCCTGCGGAGGACGCACAAACACATCGTTGGTGGGATCGTTGCCACCGGTGGCGACACCGCCGATCACATTGCGAGCAGAACTCGAAGTCAGCATGATGCCGTTCTTCGCGTTCCCCAGATCGATGGTGCCGGTGAGATCCGTACCGATGTAGTTCATCGCAATTTCGTTGTCGTGAGCACCGTACAGGCCGATGCCGTTATCGCCGTTGCCGCTGATCACGTTCGAGAGTTGGAACTCGACATTGATCGTGGCCTGATACGGAATAGGGCCTTCCGTGCCAATCACCAGACCGACCACTTGATTGCCGTACACGGCATTGGAACTGCTGATGTTGTCTTCCGGGTCCATTACGGGGTAATTGAGATCAACCCAGGTCGCAGGGCCGAATGAACCATCGGGCTGGCGGTGTACGGTCACGAACGAACCTTGGGTTGGATCGCTAGAGCCACTTTGCACCGAGTCAGCATTCAGGGTGTAAATACCCTTCTCGACGCTACTGATCCCTTCGAAGTGCGTGATGTAGTTCGTCCCTTCGGGATAGGCGAAGGATGCCCAATTCGAGAAGTTGCCGGTGGTCGCATCGTAGTCAACCATGTAGGCGCTACCGATCGGACGGTCCTGGTCTTCCAGGTTGTTCACCGGCGTCAGGCTATAGCCGCCAACGATCGTGTACTTGCCTTCGCCGTTGTGCCAGATGCCATAGGCCGTGTTGCTCAGAGAGCCTGGATAAACCACGTCGGTTAAGAAGTCGTCCCCGTCAATGTCGTAGATGTAGGCGTGACCTGGCCCCAGCGGCAGGCTGTTCGCGCCGTGATCGGCAACGCTATCGTAGTTACCAACGGCAAGGCCACCACTCGTGCTATGGACGTAGTTGAACTTCGCGCCCGGGTAATTGACCGTCTGATAATTGCCAGCCGTCGCCAAATCGCCCGTGGTTCCTTCAAACAGGAATCCGTTCACTGTCACGGGGGCTGTGGCATAGTCAGCGTTGCGGTAACTGCCAACCATTCGCAAGTTGCCGCTGCCCAAATTGTCGGGACCGTACACGCTGGTGTCGGCGGCCGACGGATAGTTCACCGCATAGCTGGTGCCGACCGAACCGTCGATCGTTCCTTCGTACAGCAAGCCATCGCTGCCCGAAGTACCCACGATCAGAAAGTCGCCAGGATTGTCGGCAGCGCGCAGGCCTTGCCAGGCACTTACCGGCAGCGAAATGTCGTCAGTATCGTTGTAGGTGATGCTCGAAACTGGGTCGGCATGGCCGATCAGATTTTCGGTGGCACTTTCGATACGCACACCTTCTTTGGTGTTGCCGAGGGCAGCCGTTCCTGCTGCCGTGGTGCCAATGTAGTTGTCGGCGACAGTGTTCAGCTTCGCCTTGGCACTGATCAGAACGCCGTTGACATTGTTGCCGGAGATCACATTCCCTTCGACCACGTTGCTGGCACTGGAATTCGTGATCCACACGCCGTTGAAGGTATTGCCGCGGTCGAGCGTACCGGTGGCGTCGGTGCCAATGTAGTTCCCCAGAATCTGATTACTTGAGGAAGCATCGAGGCGCAAGCCATTCCCCTTGTTGGCCGAAATGACATTCCGTTCCAAAGCGGTATCGCCACCAATGATGTTGTTGAGCGAACTAATTAGTTCGATCCCCTGGCCCGCGTTTGGCTCGGCGGTAGTCCCGTTGAGATCCAAACCGACGTAGTTGCCCACGATCAGCGTGTTGCTCACGCCGCGCAGGGTGATGCCGTTACCTCGCGACTTCACTAGCGACAGCGAGCGAATCTCTGAACCGCTCGCGCCGGAGAGTAGTGTCAGACCGCCAAAATTGCGGTGGTCAATTTCTACGACAGGCGCTCCAGCAAAACCGGGGGCGCTCGTACCGTCGATTTCCACTTCGCCAGTTATGGTGGGCAGCGCGCTCGAGAGGCTGATCGTGCCAGCCACATTAAAGCTGATAACGTCGGCACCTGGGTTGGAGTTGGCACTCGTGATCGCCTGACGCAGCGATCCAGCGCCGCTGTCGTTCAAGTTCAACACCGAAAAACCGCTCATCACCTCGCGGCCTTCCAAGGTCTCAAAGAAGAGCGATTGCTTGGTTTGCTTTTTAGGAGCTTTGCTAAGCTTGGAACTGCGAGTTTTGGAAGCGGAGGTCAAAAATGAAAACATCGCTGTGAATTTCCCAAAGAGTAGGTTGGTTCGCTCGCGCTCCACACATCGTGCGAAGTCTTGAGCAGGCGGACCCGCTAGCAATTCTGTTGATTGACCATCGGGGCATGTGAGTAGCGTGGCAGCGTCACTCTGGATGATTCATTTGGTTGCCTTACGGTGATGGTCTGCTGGCGTGTGACTTGCAGATGGTAGTGGCACGGACAGCATGGAAGGCTATCGACGAATTGACATGCACTTACCCATGAACTTTTTCCGTTTGGATCACTTTGGCGTGGAATCCAGAGCCCTTTCGAGTAAGGGAATCCCTGGTGAAGTTGCCAGCAATGACAAGAGTCGACAGCGCAGGCTCGCTCAGCAACAAAGTGGAGAAACTGCGACCTTGGCGTAATCGCCTGACGCTGTCCGCCTGACAACGAGCAGTCAGGATCTTTTCGCTACCGCCCGTCCCGCCGCATTTCGTGACCTAGAGTTCAAGACGGCCAGAAATGCAAATTCGTACCCGGCCGCCGTTGATTGCCAGCAACTCGATCGGAAGCGTGCTATGCGAAATGCAAAATGTCTGTTGGGTCTGCTCTGCAGCGCGGCGATGCTCGGCCTTGGTGTCGGATGTTCACCCACCTCGTCGCATGCCGTCGCCAGCACTGCTGGTTCGCCGACATCGTCCGCCAGCGTCGGCAGCGAGGACACACTCGTACAGTTTTCGCTCATCGCCGCGCTCGCCTCCGGTGACTACGAGCACGGTGCTCCGCTGCGCCAAGTTCTAGAGAGCGGGGACTTCGGGATCGGCACTTTCGATCGGCTTGATGGCGAAATGATCGTGCTCGACGGGCAGATGTTTCAAGCTCTCGGCAATGGCACTCTGCGCCCGGCGAACCTGGATAGCACGACCCCGTTCGCAGCCGTCACCTGCTTTTGTGAGGACGGGCGGATTGCTAATGTCTCGGCCGCGACCCTGGAAGATCTCGATGAACAACTCGATCGCAAGCTGCCGCGCCGCAACACACCGTACGCGATCCGGATTGAGGGAACCTTTCGTGAGTTAACCCTGCGTAGCGTCCCGGCGCAGTCGCCACCCTTTGAGCCGCTCGTCAATGTTGTAAAGCATCAGTCCACCTGGAAACGTGAAAACGTGCAAGGCACACTCGTGGGCTTTCGCTGCCCCGCTTGGATGAAGTCGCTGAACGTGCCTGGATACCACTGGCACTTTTTAAGCGACGACCGGCAGATTGGCGGCCACGTTTTGGCCTGTGACTTCCAAGATGCTTTGCTGAAGTTTGATGAATGCACGGCCATCAAAGTGCATCTGCCCGAGTCGCCGGAGTTCAATCGGTTTGATGCCGACCAGATCAAGCAGCAAGACATCAATCAAATCGAACGCCAGCGGAAGTAGTTGCCAGCGAAATCGCAGCAGGTTCTCGCCGTCGGCCGGAGAGTTCGACGCCTAGCTCAGCAAAGTAAGCATCGCGAGAATCGACTACCGGCTCTGCCGAATCTGTTGCTTCGCCGGCCGACTGAATCCCTGCTTCGGTCGCCGCTTCACCACCCGATCCAATCGGATTCGCATTCAAGTAATTGATGATCACCAACGCATCGAACGCAGAGATCAGATTGTCGCCGTTCACATCGTAGTACGGCGGAGGGCTCCCCTCAGGGACCGGACCGGCACCGAACTGGTTCAAGTAGTTAATGATCGCCAAGGCGTCGAAGGCTGTGGTGTTGCCATCGTCATTCACATCGGTCGCGAAGTTCGGGTTGGTCCACACGCTGTCGTTGTCGTTTACCTGAATCGTAACGGTACCGCCATTAAAGCCGGCTGCTGCCCCAGTAATCGTTGCCGGCTGCGATCCATCCATCAGCGTGTCGTCCACGGCGGTGATCGTGAATGTGACTGACGTTTGATTGGCGGGAATGGTGACAGTTGTGGGGACGGTCGCTTCACTGGTGTCGCTGCTGGTCAGATTAACGACGAGCGGCACGCTCACATCGCTGTTGGAACGTGTGAGCGTCGCCGTCGTCGTACCATTCAATTCCGAAATTGACGACACACTCGCTGAAAGAGCCAGCGTTGGTGAGCTTGCCGTGTCGTTATCGTTGACCTGAATGCCGACCGTACCGCCACTGAAACCAGTTGCCGAGGCGGTGATCGTGGCGAACTGCGATCCATCGACAATAAAGTCGTCGACGGCGTTAATGGTGAACGTGATCGACGATTGGTTGGCCGGGATCGTGACAGTGGTGGGGACGGTCGCTTCGCTGGTGTCATTACTGGCGAGACTAACCACGAGTGGCACGCTCAGGTCGGTATTGGAACGAGCGAGTGTCGCCGTCGTCGTACCATTCAATTCCGAGATAGCGGTTACAGTGGCGGATAGTGCCAGCGTGGGTGTGCCGACCGGTACGATCTGTGCCGTCAGCTGATAGTTGCCCGTCGAGTTGGCGCCTCCAGCAACATCGCCATCTCCAGTCGTTGCCTCGTAGGCCACATTCGTGGCATTCGAGACGCCCAAATAGTAGGTGCCAGCAGACGTGAAGGTGAAACGCAGGTAGGAATCGAAGCCCAATGTCTCTCCCGCGGACGCTCCGTTGTCATTGAACGAAATTTGTTGGCCGGTGGAGTTGAACAAGCGAAGATACGAGCCGAGGCCACCCGGACCATTCAAGGGAGTGTCGATATCAAAATCGATCGTTTGATTCGCTGACACTGTAAAGCGATACAGGTTGACATCGGTGTCGGGCGAAATGTTGCCGCTGACCAAGGTGGGTGCAGTCGAAAGTGGTCCCAGCAGGCTGGCTTCCGAGAGTGCGTCGTCTGGATCCAGCGCAGAACTGCCAGTGACTTGCATAGTCACGGAATACGCGCCAATCGAATTGGCTCCACCGGCCGTATCACCACTTCCATCGGTCGTGTTGTAGAGCGTGTTGTTCGCGTTCGACACGCCCAGGTAGTACGTGCCGCCAATTGTAAAGTTGTAGCGCAAGTACGAGTCGAAGCCGAGCGTTCCTTCACCTGGAGCCGTGGCGTTATTGTTAAAGGCGATCTCTTGGCCCGACGAGTCGAACAGACGAATGAACGAACCTACGCCACCGGGGCCATTCAGTGGCGTGTCGATGTCGAAATCGACGATCTGGCCGTTGGTCACCGTGAAGCGATACAAATCGACGTCTGTGTCTGTCACGATGCTGTCGCTAAAACTCACCGGCGCGGATGTGAGCGGGCCAACCACGGTTGCCTCGACCAGGGAGTCGTCGGTATCCAACGGAAGCGATTGTACGACGAGCGAATAGTCGCCCGAAGAATTGCTGCCTCCAGGGGTATCGCCGCCTCCGGTTAACGGATCGTAAAGGCGATTGTTGGCATTCGAGATACTGACGTAATAAGAGCCACTTGCGGTGAAAGTGACGCGTAAGTACGAGTCGAGCCCCAGCACGCCTTCACCAGGCGCGGCGCCATCGTCATTCGAGGCAATCTGCTGCCCCTGCGCATTGAAGATCCGGATGTAAGAATCCAAACCACCGGAACCGTTGAGAGGCGTATTGATGTTGAAATCGACGGTCTGCCCAGCCGTGGCGCTGAAGCGATAGATGTCGACGTCAATGTCGCTAGCGATGGTTCCAGGAGTTGTGTCGGGGGTTGTCGAGAGCGGATCGATCGAAGACGCTTCGGCCAACGTATCGTCGGTGTCATTCGGATTCAGCGCTGTGCTCTCCAAACGTAGCTGATAGGTACCGATTGAGTGAGGGCCGCCTGCGGCATCTTGTCCGCCGGTGGTGGTGTTGTAGAGCGTGTTCGTCGCGTTCGATACGCCGACGTAATACGTGCCCCCCGTGGTAAACGTGTAACGCAGGTAGGCGTCAAAGCTTACCGTCCCCTCACCGGGCGCAGAGCCGTCGTTATTGAAGGCAATCTCTTGCCCCTGAGCATTGAACAAACGGAGGAACGAGCCTAATCCACCAGGCCCGTTAAGCGCCGTGTCGATGTCGAAATCGACAGTTTGGCCAGCGGTGACAGTGAACAAGTACAGATCGACATCGGTGTCAGGCGAGATGCTATTTGTAACGGTATTGGGCGCTCCGCTAACGGGGCCCAGCAAGGTTGCCTCGGAGAGCGTGTCATCGTCATCGAGCGGCAAAGCTTGCACAATCAGTTGGTAAGTTCCAGTAGCGTTCGCGCCGCCCGAAACGTCTCCGCCGCCAGTGGACGTGTTATAGAGCGTGTTGTTGGCGTTCGAGACTCCAATGTAGTAAGTACCGCTCGTGGGTATCGTGAATCGCAGGAAGGGATCGAAGCCAACCGTGTTCTCGCCGGGAGCGATTGCGTTGTCGTTGAAGGCAATCTCTTGGCTTTGGGCATTAAAGAGTCGCAGGAACGCCCCGAGGCCTCCCGGACCGTTCAAAGAAGTATCGAGATCGATATCGACGATCTGGCCGGCGGTAGCGGTGAACTCGTAAAGGTCGACGTCTACATCGGGCGAGATGCTGCCATTCTCAACAGCGGGCGTAATCGTTATTGGGCCCATTCCAATGGCTTCAGTAAGCGAGTCATCCGAATCGACGGGGGCAGTTGGAGCAGATTGAACAAGCAACCGATACGCGCCGATCGAGTTTTGCCCACCGGCGCTGTCATTGCCACCGGTCGTCGTGTTGTAGAGCGTGTTGTTGGCACTCGATACACCCAAGTAATAAGTTCCTCCTGTCGCGAACGTATATCGCAAGTAGGAGTCGAAACCCAGCGCACTTTCCCCAGGCGCTGTGCCGTTGTCATTGAACGCAATCTCTTGGCCCTGCGCGTTAAACAAGCGGATGAAGCTGCCGACACCACCGGGTCCATTCAAAGCCGTGTCGATATCGAAGTCGACCACCTGGCCGTTAGTCACTGTAAAGCGATACAGATCCACATCGACATCGGTCACGATCTCGTCGCTAATGTCGTCCGGGCTGGCTGCGATTGCGCCAAGGAACGTCGCTTCTGAGAGGGAATCATCATTGTCGACGGGAAGCGCGACGGCAGTCAGTTGGTAGTCGCCAGTGGCATGCGGTCCCCCCGCAATATCTCCGTTACCCGTGACCGGATTCGAGGTCGTGTTGGTCGCATTCGTCACACTCAGGTAGTAATTGCCCCCGGTATTGAACGTGTAACGTAGGTATGAATCGAAGCCCAAGACACTTTCGCCCGGAGCCATACCGTTGTTATTAGAAGCGAGCTGCTGACCCGAAGAATTGAACAGCCGGATGAAAGAACCGAGACCGCCCTGGCCATTGAGCGCCGTGTCGATATCGAAATCAACCGTCTGCCCGCTGGTTACCGAGATGCGATACATGTCGACGTCGGTATCGACATCAATCGTGCGGGCACGCGTGATAGGATTGGTCGACGCAGTTCCCAGCGAGATGGCTTCGCTGAGCGAATCGTCGAGATCGGCAAAAGGTAGGCGCTCGTCAAGCTGTTCCAAAAATAGTCTGCGAAAGCCATTTCGAATGTGTGGTGCCCGTTTGACGATCATCTCACCCCCCCGCCCGAACCGTGTTCTGTGTGCCTAGCGGGAAGGATGAGTGCAATCGATGGGCCTTAAGTCGTTAAACTCCATGTGAATAGTAGAAATCGACGCATGAGCCAGGTTTGATCCTCACTTCAGCAAGCCGCGCGTGCCGAGCCAATGGGCCGCGTGTTCGGGCCAGGTCGAGATTTGCGATCCCTTCACTGGTCGCAGGCCATAGCCGTGCCCGCCATTGCCGTACACATGCAGTTCGGCGGGTATGCCGTGCTTCTTCAGGCCGGCGTAAAACAGGGCGGCACCGAGCGAAGAGGATCGATCGTCGTCGGTGTGTACGATGTACGTGGGAGGGCAGGTCTTCGGCACTTGAATGCCCTCGACCAAAGAGTCCAGCTTCGCGTCGTACATGTTCCAGGGATAAACGAGCAGCGCGAAATCGGGGCGATGCGATACAGCGTCGACATCGTCGATTCGTGCATAGGTCTTCGCATCGCCACCACTTAATAGGCGACCGGCAACTTGTCCGCCGGCTGAGAAGCCAAGTATTCCCACCCGTTCTTTTTCGATTCCCCATTTGGCTGACTCTGCTCGAACCAGCGCGACTGCGCGCTGCGCATCTTGGAGTGGTTTGATCCAGCCCGGAGTCTTGGTGTCAGCAGTGGTCCGATAGCTGAGTACGAAGGCTGTCACTCCGTGGCGATTCAGCCAATCGGCGGCTTCGGTTCCCTCTAAATCCGGCACCACTCTTCCGAAGCCACCGCCGGGCAGGATGACCACGGCAGTCCCATTCGGCTTGGCCGGTTGGTGTACCGTCATCGTTGGGCGAGTGACGTTGATTACGCGCGTGATGGTCGGCGTTTCGTTTTCACGCGCCGGCATCGTTTCCCCCGCGTTGCGGGCGGTTTCTCCCGGTGCCAGATTCGGCCACACATCGATTGGCTCTGCGGCCGAGGCAGATTGATACAGCAGAATGAGACAGGCGATCATCAAAATGCGACACATCAGAGTGAATCCCTGGCGCAGGAGAGCTTTCCTAAGACAGCAACATTGGACGTGCATACTTTGATGGTTGCTCGGTCGCTTGTCCACTCGCGGGCATTAGCCAGGCCGCAGCGCGGCCCACGCAAAGATGGCGGTGAAGCACAGGAACAAGACAGTCAGCGCGTGATATCCGCAGCGGAGCCACCAGACCGTCAGATGTTCTTTCACGTCGAGCACAGGTTGCAGCGAAACTCGCACTCCCCAGAAGATCGCCACATATCCACAAAAGCAACGCGCTAGTTGCGAGCCGCTGGCCAACTCGCGAGAGTTGCACAAACTGATGAGTCCGAAGGCCACAATCGACAGCACGATGTAACTGCCATAGACCCAGTACATCTGCCGATGCAGCTTCGAGAGGGGCGCGAACTCCTTTTGCCAGTCGAGTCGAATCGGCACCAGTGCCGAAGCAACGAGCACGCTCAGCTGTCCAATACCGGCAGCGAAAATACAGTACGCCAAAGTTTGCTCCGACATCAGACAACTCCCACGGCTTGCAAGAATGGCGTCACCACTCGCGTGACGAACGGCAGATGAAACAGTAGCGGCACTGGTCCTGCTAACAATGCCATCGCGAACAGCCAGCCGATCCAGCCTTGTCCCAAGCCCAACTTGCGACCGACAACGCTTCGTTCGACGAGCATGCCAATTCCCTGAATGACGAAGTACAACGTCGGGCCGCCATAACCGCCTCCCGCTGGAATCGAAATGACAACGTCGTGTACCACACCACTAAACAGAAAGCCGGCGATCACCGCGCCGCGAGCACCAAGTCGAGGCGTGAGAGGCCGAAACAGAAAGCTGTGAGCCAGATCACGAAAGGCAGTGTTCCAACGACGCCCCCAGAACTCACTCAAGCTGACAGAACATAGGGGCCAGTTCATCAGCGGCTTCGCGTCGATTCCAATCACTCGCCACGCGCACGAGAGTAAATGAAACAGGCCGAAGTGGAGCGTCATCACGACGCCGATCATTCCCAGCCAACCAATCAAGTAAGGTTGGTCGCTAGGAAGTAGTCGCACGAGGCCGATAAGAATGAAGAGACCGATTGCCGACTTGATCGATGCGAATAGCCACTCAGCGACAGTCGGCTTGAGAAGGCCCGTGCGCCGGGTTAGAAAACCTTTCGCATCGAGTCCTGGCCAGCCAAATAGATATCCAACGTGGAGCCAAACTGGCGCTTCGTGCTTGGCTGCTCGCCGCCAGGTCAACCACTTGCAACCAGCAAAGATCAAAACGGACAAAAGCCACATCAGCGCCCAACGCGGCCAGGTAGCTGGCACGACCAGCAACACCGCGGGTGGCAACACAAGCAGCGGCATCCAGCCTGTCCACCAACCAATCACTGGTGCGGACCGCCGACGAGGCCGAGTGTTAGCGGCTAATCGGCCTTTCGTCGTTTCCAGGGTCTCAGCCACTAATGAATCTCCTGCTTAGTTCTCACGCCGGTCTAACCGCAAAAACGCGGGCACAGCAACTGATCGGTCGCAGGGACCAACAGGAGCCGACGAACTGAGTCCTCCCTTGCTTTCGACGTCGAGTATTGATTCGCATTCGCAGGTTACATACGCTGCCGGTTTGAGATTGTGTGTCCTTCTTAACTTGCATTGCGAGAGGAGTTGATCATGAAACGCCGCGCATCTCAGTTGGCTGTATTCGTCGGGGGCCTCTGTGTGTGTCTAGTATTGGGTGCTTTCCAACTTGGTAAAGGCGGTCAAGAGGAAGAACGATCGGAGAGTAAGAAGGCATTGTTGGATGGCTGGGAGTTTGTAATGGACAGCGCGGACGTCTCTACACTTCGGAGTAAAGTACCAGGTGGCTGGCTCGTGCTTGTCAAGACGGCGGGAGGACGGCCAGACGGTGAACTGGGCGTCACCTTCGTTCCTGATCCCGATGGTAAGTGGAATAAAAAGTAACGCGTCACACATGGTTTCGCTCCAAAGCTGATCAACAGAATCTCGCTCCGCAAACCATGTTGGGCTACAGCATCGCCAATGACTATCGGCTGGCGCGAACGCAACGAGGCCCCTACACCAACCCAAAGCTAGTGTGGCGCATCTTTCGTTCGCTGTTTCGCCATCCCATTGTTTCGACCACCATGCTCGAATGAAACTTCATCGAGCAATCTTGGGATTGGCAGTTTCGCGGCGAAGACCCACCCATAAAGCTGTTGCGTCATAACTGGCGGCGAAACCGATAGCCAATTTTGGTCACAAACTCTTGCTTTCCCTGGCCTGCGCGGTGGTTTAAGATGGCCGGTTCAGGATCCTCCCTTCCCGCCCTGTTACGGGGCGTTTGTTGACCGCTACCGGAGCCTAACTCGCCATGTCCAAGCGCAATCGTCGCCAGTTTCTTGAAGATTCGATGTTCGCCACTGCCGCTGCCGTCGCGGCGAGTTCGAGCGGACAACTCTTTGCTCAGGAAGAGAAGCAAAGCAGCAGCCCAAACGAACGGCTGAACGTTGTCGTCGTCGGCGTGAACGGGCGCGGCGGTTCGCACATTGGTGCGTTCGCCCATCGTAAAGACACCCGCATTACTCACGTCTGCGACGTCGACCGCACCATCGGCGGCAAGCGTGCCGAGGAAATCGGCAAGAAGCAGGAAGGCTTCACCCCCAAGATGCTCGAAGACCTGCGCAAGGTTCTCGAAGACAAAGACGTCAACATCGTCAGCATCGCCACGCCCAACCACACGCACTCGATTCTTGCCATTTGGGCGATGCTCGCCGGCAAGGACGTGTACGTCGAGAAGCCGGTCAGCCATAACGTGGCCGAAGGTCGCCGCGCGGTGCAAGTCGCCCGCAAGCACAACAAGATCTGTCAAACTGGTACGCAAAGCCGCAGCAACCCGGGCATGCGAGACGCGATTGCCTTCATTCACGCCGGCAAGATCGGCGATGTGAAGCTGGCCCGCGGTTTGTGCTACAAACCACGCGGCTCGATCGGCGCAAAGGGCGAATACAAGGTTCCCGAGGGCGTCAATTACGACCTGTGGTGCGGTCCTTCGCAGATGCTGCCGCTGACTCGTCCCAAGTTCCACTACGACTGGCACTGGCAGTGGGAATGGGGCAATGGCGATCTTGGCAACCAAGGGATTCACCAGATGGATATCGCCCGCTGGGGTCTCGGTGTCGATCAACTGAGTGACAAGGTCATCAGCTACGGTGGCCGCGTCGGTTATGAAGACGCCGGCGAAACCGCCAACACGCAGGTCATCATGCACGAGTTCGGCGACAAGACGCTGACGTTTGAAGTGCGCGGCCTGAAGACCGGCGATTATCGCGGTGCCAAGGTGGGCGTCATTTTCGAAGGCTCGGAAGGTTATGTCGTGCTGCCGAGCTACAACGGCGGCGCTGCGTTCGACAAAGACGGCAAGATGATCGCCGAGTTCAAGGGTGGCGACGACAAGAACCACTTCGAGAACTTTCTCAAGGGTGTTCGCTCGCGCAAGTCGGAAGACTTGAACGCCGATATCTCGGAAGGACATCTCTCGAGCGCTCTGTGCCATACGGGCAACATCTCGTACCGGCTGGGCGAAACGGCGACACCCGCGATGCTCGCCAGCAAGCTCGAGGCTCACACCACCAACGATAAGTCGAAGGAGACTTTGGAGCGGACGATCGCTCACCTGAAGGACAATGGCGTCGATATCGCCAAGACTCCTCTGGCGATCGGCCCGCTGCTGGCTATGGACCCGAAGAGCGAGACCTTCCCAGGCAACGAAGCGGCCAACAAGATGCTCTCGCGCCAAAACCGCAAGGGCTACGAGATTCCTTCGGAATCGGACATCTAGTGCGAATTAGGTTCGCCAGAGCAATTCCTACAAGCTCGGTCGTGTTTGGCCGGGCTTGTTCTTTTGACGGCCTGCCCGACGCTTTGTTCGCATGGCTGGTCATTTCGCTGCCGATATTTCTTGAGTCGGCAGATCCATCGTGCTAGATTGATGCTTTGGTTTGGAAGCCAAACCCCGCCCCTTTCGTCCCTTATAGCCCGCCAGGACGAACCGTTCATGCGTCAAGCTTTGCCTTATTCGCGATGCTGGCTGCGGACAGCCGCAGTTGCGACCGCATTTCTTGCTCTGCTGGCGGGCGTAACTTTGCCGGCACCAGCGGCCGAGCCGACTGCAGCCAGCAAGATCACCGTCACTCCCGCGACGGGCGAAATCGATCAGCCCGAAGCAAGCCTGCAGTTGCTGGTAAGCGAGGCGACGGAAAATAAGCGGACGATTGATCTAACCCGACAAGTGAAGTATCGCAGCGAAGACGAGAAGATCGCGCGTGTCGATGAACTGGGCCTGATCACACCCGTAGCCGATGGTCAGACGAATGTGCTGGTCGAACATGCCGGCGGGCCGACGAAAGTGCCCGTGACCGTTAAGGGCATGACGAATCCCACGCCTCTCTCGTTCCCGCGCGACATCATCCCGATTCTCACCAAGGCCACTTGTAACATGGGTGGCTGCCACGGCAAGGCTGAAGGACAGAACGGTTTCAAGCTGACGGTGTTTGGCTTCGATCCTAAGGCTGACCACGATGCCATCACCAAAGAAGGGCGCGGCCGGCGGATTTCGCTCGCTTCGCCGGAGCACAGCCTGTTGCTGCGGAAGGCGCTGGCGAATGAACCGCACGGTGGTGGCCAACGATTCGACGAAGGGAGCATTCGTCATAAGCGACTGGCCCGTTGGATCAGCGAAGGTGCCAACTACGGCAGCGAAGCAGCACCGACGCTCGTTCGCATTGAAGTGGAACCCACCGAACAAGTGCTACATGCCAAGGGAACCCAGCAACTGCGCGTGTGGGCCATCGACAGCGATGGCTCGCGCCGCTGTGTCACCACCGAAGCCGAGTACGAATCGAACGCGAGCACGATCGCCGGCGTCGATGGTCGCGGCTTTGTACAAGCTTCGGATCTGCCCGGCGAAGCGGCGATTCTCGCTCGCTATCTCGGCCAGGTCACTGTCTGCCGTATCACCATTCCTCAGCCTGGAGTGACGTTCGCTCGCCCAGCCGAGAACAACTTTGTCGATCACCTGGCTTGGGACAAATTGCAACGCCTTGGCATCGAGCCCAGCGAAATCTGCGACGATGCTACGTTCCTCCGCCGGGCTTATCTCGATGTCATCGGCATGCTGCCCACCGCTGAAGAAGCAAAGGCCTTTTTGGCGGATGCCTCGCCCAACAAGCGAGCCGTGCTAGTCGACCGCCTGCTCGAACGCCCCGAGTATGCTGACTACTGGACGATGCGATTCAGCGATCTGCTGCGAGTCGATCAGTCGAAGATCACGCCCCAAGGCGCGGTCGCGATCACCCGCTGGTTGCACCGGCAATTTCGTGAAAATCGCCCCTACGACCAATTCGCTCGTGAGTTGATCACTGCCAAGGGAAACGTCAAGGCAGAAGGTCCCGCTGCGTTCTACAAGGCGCTTGATACGCCCGAAGTGGCCGCTCGCAATGTGAGTCAGGTTTTTCTCGGCATTCGGCTCGAGTGCGCCCAGTGCCATCATCATCCTTCCGATCGCTGGGGGCAGGAAGATTACTTTGCGATGGCCGGCATGTTCAGCGGTGTGAGCCGCAAGCGAACACCCGATGGTGGTGAGTCGATCGTGCCGATTCCAGCCAAGGATTTGCTGCATCCCCGCACGAACCAGTTCGTGCAAGCTCGTCCGCTCGGCGTCACACCTCAACCGCGAGTCGTGGCGGAAGTGCCCGAACCGGTTGTTCTTCCGAACAAAGGCAAAGTCAAACCGCCACCCAAGCCCAAGAAACCGGTTGTTCCCGAGTCGGCCATTTCCGATGCGGTCGATCCCCGCGTGGAACTCGCCGACTGGATGACTGCTGAAGAGAATCCGTTCTTTGCCACCATGATGGCCAATCGTCTCTGGGCGCACTACTTCGGTCGCGGACTCGTCGAACCGATCGACGATCTGCGCGTGACGAACCCAGCCTCGAACGAACCATTGCTCCTTGAACTTTCGAAACACCTGCGCGAGGTGAAGTACGACCTCAAGGCCTTCACACGCACGCTGCTCAGCAGTCGGCTGTATCAGTTGGCCGCGACAACCACCCCCAGCAACGCGACCGACGAACAGAACTTTTCGCATGCCTCGCACAAGGCCTTGCCGGCCGAAGTGCTGCTCGATGCCATCGGACAAGCCACGGGAACGCCCGAGGTTTTCAATGGCTGGCCCGAAGGTCACCGCGCGGTACAGATCTGGGATAACAAGCTGCCGTCGTACTTCTTCCGCATCTTTGGCCGCCCCGTTCGCGCCACAGTCTGTGAATGCGAGCGCAGCAACGAACCAAGCATTTCGCAGGCTCTGCACTTGCTGAACTCGCCCGAGATCATGGCTAAGATTCGCAGCCGCTCGGGCAACGCCGCCGTGCTTGCGAAGAAGCCATTGCCCCCAGCCGAGACGCTCGACCAACTGTACTTGACCGTGCTCGCTCGCTTTCCCAAGCCGGGCGAAAAAGAACAACTGCTGCCGCTCTTGGCCGAAAGCCCGGACCGGCGCGAAGCCTGCGAAGATATTGTCTGGGTTCTGCTCAATAGCAAAGAGTTTTTGTTCAACCACTGAGCCAGTTTCACGACGGACTGAAATCACGAAGGATGGTGACGAATGCTTCGCTCCTACTGCGACCGTGTGACCCGGCGACAAGCGTTGCGACTTGGTTCCGTGGGTCTGATTGGTGGACTCACTTTGCCGCGCCTGCTCGAACTGGAAGCTGTCGCCGCGACCGGCAAAGAGGCCAAAGCAAAATCGGTGATCTTCCTGTTTCTGGAAGGTGGCCCCAGCACCATCGACATGTGGGATCTCAAGCCGGAAGGGCCGGCGGAGATTCGCGGACCCTATCAACCGATCTCGACAAAGGTTCCCGGCACTTTCGTCGGCGAGCATTGCCCCCTTTCGGCGGCGATTGCCGATAAGTTCACCATCGTCCGCTCGCACAGTCATAAAGACAACGGTCACAACACCGGTTATCACTACTGCATGACCGGCTACAAGGCGGCCTTTGCCGATGGTCAGGCGGGTGGTACGCCCAACAACCTGCTCTATCCTTCACTGGGGAGCATCGTTTCGCGTGAGCTTGGTCCGCGCGGCAACATTCCCGTGTATGTCAACTTGCCAGATCCCATGGAATCGGGTGGCCCCGGTTTCTTTGGTCCGACGCACGCACCATTCGTGCTCGAGACCGACCCCGTGCAGCCCGACTTTGAAGTGCGCGACCTGCGTTTGCCGCCCGGAGTTTCCGAGAATCGCATGGAGCGCCGTCGCAAGCTGCTCGCAGCGGTCGAGCAGCAGAATAAGGCCGCTCAGGGGAATCGCCCCAACGTGATGAGCACCTACTACGAAAAGGCTTACTCAATGATCACCGCGCCCGACGCGCGGAAGGCCTTCGATATCGCAGCCGAAAGCGACAAAACTCGCGAACGCTATGGCTACACGTCGCTGGGGCAATGTGCCCTGCTCGCTCGTCGTCTGGTGGAAGCCGGCTCGCGCTTCGTCGGTGTCGATAACGGCAGTTGGGACACGCACTTCTCGCAGTTCCCCAGCTTGAAGGAAGATCTCATTCCCTCGGCCGATCGCGCCTTTAGCGCGCTCGTCACCGACTTGGAAGAACGCGGCCTGCTCGAAAGTACGCTCGTCATCATGATGGGCGAAATGGGCCGTACTCCGCAAATCAATGCTCGTGCGGGGCGCGATCACTGGTCGATGACGCAAGCCATTCTGTGGGCCGGCGGCGGCGTGAAGCAGGGACAAGTGATCGGCGCGACCGACAACCGCTGTGCCTATCCCACGACAGAGCCTTACGGCGTGGAAGACGTCATTTGCACTCTCTTCCATCAGATGGGCATCGACACGAACAAGACCTATTACACTCCGCTGGGTCGTCCAGTGCCGATTGTGAATGGCGGCCGGGTGATTCCTGGGCTGGTGTAATCAAAAGTCGGTCGCAGCACGCACGCACATAAGAAGGCAACCACATGATCGCTTATCTGCTCTTGGCTGCCTCGGTCAGCCAAGTCGCTGCCGCTAACATTCGCCCGCAGATTGGCTACGTCTATCCGCCGGCCGGCAAAGCAGGCACGACGATCGAAGTTCAACTGGGAACCTACGATTGGACGAGCGACATGCAGATCCTGCCGCTCGATCCGCGGGTGAAGATCGAAATCACCGGCGAAGCCAGCGAGCCCTTTTTAACGCCGCCGCCGTATTGGTTCGGCAACAAGGCGGGGCAAGTGCAGCCTCCCTTACCTCGCGAAGTACCAGCGAAAATCACGCTACCTGCTGATCTGCCCCCCGGCGAAATCACCTGGCGAGTCGCCAACGCCAACGGCGGTTCCAACGTCGGCAAGTTCGTGGTCAGCGACGTCAGCGAAATCGTCGAACCCGACCAGCGTGACAAGTTCATCGACCTGCCCGCAATCCCTGCCGCTGTCTCGGGCCGGCTGTCGCGCATTACCGAGATCGACGAGTATCGCTTTACGACGCCCACTGCCACTCAACTCACCTGCCGGCTGGAAGATCGCCTGGGCCAGCCTTTCTCGGGCGTGTTGACCATCAAAGACGCGAGCGGGCAGATTGTCGCCGATGGCGCCGACACGGTCGGGACCGGCGTGACACTGCGGTTCGTCTCGCAGGCCGGCATGACCTACACGGCCTGCGTGCGCGATGCCGAGTTCGCCGGCGATCGGGGCTATGTCTATCGCCTATCCATTCGGTCGATCCCAGAAGTGCTGACCACCGTGCCGCTGGTTGTGAAGCCAGGCGAAAAGCAATCGCTGAAAATCATTGGCTGGGGACTCTCCCAACCAGCAGCACTTGGCTTCGTGAATCAAGAGGTGACACTCGTCGCTGGTCCCACGAACGTACCGCAGGATGTGACCGTGACTACACCGTTGGGCAAAACTACGGCGCGGGTCTTTGCCGGTGAAGCAACCGATTTGCTCGAACCGGCCGGAGACGACGCGGCCCAGCGCACGCTGGCAATTCCTGCGGCAATCTCGGCTTCGTTCGACAAGGTCGATGGCATCAGCGGGATGCCCGTCGATCGCTACCGCTTCGAAGCCAAACAGGGGCAGACCCTTCGCATCGTGGCCGAGGTCGATCGTTTTCAATCGCCGGTCGATCCCGCCCTGGTCATCACTAGTCTCGATGGCAAAGAACTGCTGCGCAATGACGACCAGCCCGGAGCGAGCGACGCCCTGCTCGATTTTAAAGTGGCCGCCGATGGCACCTACGAACTGATCGTCGGGGATGTGAGCGGAATCGAGCCGAGTATCGCCAGTGTGTATCGATTGATGATCTCGGACGTCGCCACGCTCGTGGACTTTGATCTGCAAGTTCCCGATAAGCTCGATATCGCTCTGGGGGGCAAGGCCGATCTGGCTGTGAAGGTAACGCGTCACGGCATCTGGAAAGCTCCCATCGATCTGAAAGTGGAAGGCTTGCCCGAAGGTGTCTCGCTCGCCGAAGTCATGGCACCGGCGGTGGCCAATCAGGTTCCTGCCGACAAGCCCGCGCTGAACCTGACCCTCAACGTGGCCGAAACCGCCCCGGCGGTTGCTTCCTACGTGACGATCACCGCCAAGGCAGAAGTCGAAGGCAAGATGATCGAGAAAAGGAGCCCCCCGATCTTGATCACGTCGATTATCAAAACTCGCGTGAAGGTGAAGTCGACTGTGCAGGATGGCGGACGTATCGTCAACCGCGGCACCACCTACCCGGCCGATGTCATTGTCGAACGCCTCGATGGCTACACGGGGCCGGTGACTCTGCAAATGGGAGCCGTCCAGCAGCGACAGCGGCGCGGCATTCGCGGCGGCAACGTCACCGTGCCCGCTGGCGTCGAGCAAGTGCAGTACCCCATCTTCATGCCCGAATGGCTGGAGACGAGTCTCACCGCCCGCATGAATGTGATTGGCGTCACGCCCGTGGCCGATGGCAAAGGGAACATTCGCCAGGTCACAGGCATCATGGATGGTTTTATTGTGATGTCGCTGGAAGGTGCCCTGCTTAAGATCACGCCGGAACCGCAAGAATACGTGGCTGCCCCCGGCGGCACCATCGAGATCCCCCTGAAGGTCTCGCGCACTGTCAAGTTGCCAGTACCGGCCGATGTGCTGCTCAGCGGCGAGAAGAACTCGCCCCTTTCCGCCGACGCTTTGCAACTTGCGCCCAGCGAAGGGCAGTGCATGCTGAAGATCAAGATTGCCCCGGATGCCAAACCCGGCGTCTATCAGGCCGTCATCCGCGCTACCGCGATGCAAGACGGCAAATGGCCCGCCGTCAGCGAAACCACCGTGCCCATCTATGTGGAAGATGCGGCGAAATAGGCGACAGGCACTGGTCCGTTATGCTGCTAGGGAATGGTGTTTCAAGTGCAAAGAGATACCCTGTACGCCAACACCGACTTCGACCTCAAATCGACAATGCCCTTTGACACGCTCAATCGCGAACTCGGCGAAACCTGTCGGGTGCTCCACTACACCCACTGCGAAGACGGACACTGGCATTCAATCGTCGAATCTTTTCACGAAGTAGATAGCTCCCATCGCACTGCCGCGCTGGACATCCTCGCCATCATCGACGCGATCAATCGGCTGTCACCGGTCGCCAAGGCTGAGCTCGATTCGTGCTACATGCGTGAGTTCAATATTGGCTTCGAGTGCTGGGACACATGGTCCTACATCCATTCGGTGCCACTGGCCGCGGTTGATGGTTTGGCCAAAGCAGGTTGTTCACTCGCAGTCACGCTGTACCCTATGCGGAATCCAGATGGGACATCCAAGGAAAGCTAATCGCCGCGACGACCCATTGCCTCACGCCGCGGGAGTGCCGAAGTTGGATATCACGCCAACCACTCCCAAGTCGAGTGGTTCAATCGCCGACGCCTTCGGGGCTGCACCGGTCCTACGAAGTGGTGACGACATCCTGGCGCAGGTCAACACCGAGCGCGCGGAGTGGGATGACCGCTGATCTACCTCGATGCCAACGTCGTTATCGGCCAGCAAATCATTGCAGATCAGTCTGGCGAGAGCCTGTCCTCGACAGGCCCGATCGAATCATTTGAACTTGGTCATCGTTGTCGTAGAATCTTGCGGTCGTACAGTGCTCACACGCCAACTTGCTGAGGTCTCACATGGCAATCAAAGACGCGCATATTTGGGTCGCCCAATTTCCATCAAGCAAGGCACTCGAGAAGTACATGGAAGAAGACGAAGACCAAGAAGACGAAGATGCTCCTATCAGTCTCTTTGCCAAGGATCAGGGCGTTTCGTTTTACGATCACGATCTGGTATTCGCGGAGTTCAAGAAGAAGGCGACACCGAAGGATTTGATCGAAGGCTGGGGCTTTCCCAAAAAGGGGACGGAGGCTGTCGTGAAGGCCGTCGAAGCATTGGGAGTTGAAGGCTTGAACGCCTGCTTCGTTGCCGACAAAGGAGAATTCTCGAAGCCCAAGTCGGCTAAAGGGAAAGGATACCAGCTCTGGTACGTGGGCCAATTCAAAGGCTGCAGCACGTAACAGGTCTTGGTTAAGGTTCCCATCGGCCCAACCAGCGAACGAGTCATCTTGGCGCAACAGATAGCTTATTGCGCCTCACGGATATTAATAATTTAATAACGAAGTGCTTGACAGAAGTCATCTATGTTGCGACAATGACGGTATGTTCTTCGTAAGTATGGTTGGGCTAGAGATGGTGCGTTCTGCGCCGAAGGCAAGCGTTGTTCTGGAGACAGCAACGGTTACCGTTCACGCCAGCACAGGTAGGTTCTGGCCGCCGGCCCGAACCTGAATCGCCGAGACGCCCGGGCATTCGTTTGACTTTCAGTTACCAAGTCTTGCGCTAGCTGCGAGGCCAGGATCACATCCAGCGGATGTGACCTACTTGCTGGCGTAAACGGTTACGAGCAACGACGTCCACTTGGTCGGCAGGGACGTGTCCAACAATGGCCAGGGTTGTTGGACAAAGAGAATGGTGGAAGAATTTGATCGATGCGGTTTAAGTGCCGTAGCGCCAGTAGCTTTCAGCAAGAATTGCAAACAGGCGACTGTCCAACAATCGCGGGAATTGTTGGACGTTTAGATGAGTCGGGAACCGAGTGCAATGTTCGCGCACGCCTGACGTCGGGCAGCCTTCACTTCGACGTAACTTGGCAGTAGTTCCAGCAGGGGGTGTTCACAAACTAGTGAGGTTTGTGAGCCGGAACTAGCGCAACTCTCGGGTTTGGCGCGTGATTGGGTTCTCGGGCCGGCCGGTTTGTGAACATGCTTTTCCCGGGCTACGGAGCGACGAGGCGAGTTATGTCGATTTGCCTGTGCGATGGCGAGACTACTGTTTCAGACGTTCGGCCAGCACCTTGGCGGCTTCGCTGATGTCTTTGTCGGCGTCGGTTTGAGCTTTTTCGATGGCGGGGAGCGCTGACTTGGCAGCGGGCCCCAAGCTGGAGAGACAGGCGAGGGCCAGCTTGCGAGCGTTGACGTCTTTGCTCTCAAGGGCTTTGGTGAGGGCCGCTTGAGCGGAGGGACCAATGCGCACCAGGGCTTCGGCGGCGGAAGTGCGGACGCGTTCGTCGCTGTCGGCAAGTGCGGCGGCCAGATCTTCGGCGGCGGGTTCGGCTTTGGCTGCTAGATTTCGCAAACGACCGGCGGCAACCAGGCGGACGGCCGGTTGCTTATCGGCGAGACCTTGGCGAAGGGTGGGAAGGGATTGCTCGGGCGTGGCGACTTGCGAGATTGCGAAGAGAGCGGCGGAGCGAACGCGTTCATCGGGATCGTTGGTGGCCGACTTACCGAGGCTGTCGATAAACTCGCTTCCCTTCGGGCCGAGACTGCCAGCGAGTCGCACAATGGCCGAGCGGTTCTCGTATTTGGCTTCGAGCTTGGGATCGAGCATGGCGATGAGCTGCGGAGCGGCCGCGGCGATGTCGGCAGGAGGCAACTGTTTCACCGCTTGCAGGCCGATGCCGCGAATGGTGGCATCTTGATCGCCAAGGGCCTTGGTGAAGGCGGCAACTTGCGCGGGGGACGAAGGATCGAAGCAACTGAGCAAATGGAACGCAGAGCCGCGACGGACTTCGAGTTGCGCGTCGCTCATCAGGGGCAAGAGCTTGGCAGGAGCATCGGGGCCGAGTCGTTCGAGTTCCAGAGCAGCGGATTCGCTGATGCGCCAGCCTCCGATGTCGTTCGGTTCAACGAGGCGCGCGGCGATTTCGCGGAGGGGATCTTGGGAGGGTTGGATGGGAGGTTCAGTCGGGATGAGCGTTTTGGCAATGGGCTCGGCCGGTTTTGCGGGCGTAACCGCGGCGTGCGATTCGACTTTTTTATTGGCTTCTTCAACCGCAGGCGCGCTGGGATTGATGGGAGTTGCCGGGGGCCTGTTGTCGCAGCCCATGAGACAGCAACCGCAGATAGCCGCGACGGGGAGGCTCCAAACTCGCATGAGTCACTTCCTGGAAGAGGTACCGGGGAAACGCAGGCCCCTGAACTTGCCCCGGGTTTATCGCAGCAGCAGATCGATGGTGCCGAACACGAACAGACCAAAACTGACGATGGCGTTGACGTTGAAAAAGGCTACGTTCACGCGCGTCAGGTCGCCAGGTTTGACCAGCGCGTGCTCGTAAATAAGGAGCACGGCCACCGCGATCACACCGCTGCCATAAATCCAACCTAGCCCTAATTCCGGGCAGAGCAAGGGCAGCAGCCCGAGCAGGACCAGGGTGACCAGATGGCAAGCAGCGGCCAATCGCAGTGCTCCGGCAACGCCGAGTGTGGCCGGTACGCTGCGCAATTTGGCTTGCCGATCAAAATCGGCATCCTGGCAAGCATAGATGATGTCGAAGCCGGCTACCCAGCTTAAAACGACCAGGCCAAGCATGACGGCGGGCAGAATGTCGCGAGGATGAACGAGCAGGATCTCGCCACGCAGGGCGATCCAGACACAGACCGGGGCGAGCATGAGAGCGATGCCTAGCCAGAAGTGGGCCAGCGATGTGAACCGCTTGGCATAGCTGTACCCCAGCAAAAACAGCAAGACCGGCACGGATAGCGCGATCGGCAACCAGTTCGGTAGAAAGAGGAGCGTACCAGCAAAAAAGATGACCGACGAAATGAGCGTGAAGAGGATGACGGTCGGCAGGGATAGTAAACCTGCCGGAATATGCCGCGTTTGCGTGCGCGGATTGGCCGCATCGATCTGGCGATCGACCAGCCGGTTAAAGGCCATCGCTGCGCTACGGGCTCCGACCATGCAGATCAAGATTCCGAGTAGATGTTGCCACCGGAAGGCCGTGGAGACGTCGACTCCCGCTGGGGCGGGCGTGGTCCAGGCCATTACCGCCGCGAGCAGCGCAAATGGGAGCGCGAAGATGGTATGACTGAAGCGGATCATCGCCAGCAAGTGGCGGAACGTGGCGAACATACTGTTTCTACCGCAGGAACGGAGGGACCTTCACAGCATTGTCGCGGGCGAGGGCGAATTTGGGAATGGCGTGCCTAACCGAGGGACGATAGCAACTGATGATGCGGCGGATAAGAGGCTGCCGCCCAATGAATGGGGAATGGACGACCATGAAACAGACCATCGTCAAAATCGGCGCTTTCAGCTTGCTGCTCGGCGCGACCACCTTGCCGGCTCAGGCCGAATGGTTCAGCTACGTCGTTCGCACCTCCGGCTTGGGCTGGAGTGATGGTTATCACGCGTATGATCAATGCCCGCCAAAGTCTTCGTGTGGGCACTTCCCGATTCGGCATCCGTACGCTCTGCCCGGCTACGGAGTGAACAACGCGTATAGCAGCGGCCATGCGCCGTACTATTTCGAAGAGCAGGTACCAGCAGGCGCAGCACAGCCAACTCCTGCTCCGCAGTTGCCCAGCGCGCCTGCTGAACCCGCCAGCAATCGTTTGCTGCCTGATCCGCACGCCAGTCATAAACGGCGTAGTCGTTACTTTGAAGCACTGCAGGCAGAACAGCAGCAGGCTTATCCCACGCAGACAGCCACTCGCCCGGGTGAATTCCGACAGGCACAACGGCCGGCGAATGCCCCGCCGTTTTAACGAGATGGATCAGCGGCCGAAAATATCAACTTCTTTTGCTCACTGCCCAGTCGTGACCTAGAGTTCAAACGACAGGCAGTGGTCTCCCTGGATTGGCTGCCTGACAAACTCCCCGGCAGTTGCTGATCACCGACATTCTGATTGGCACGCCGATCTTTTCTTCGTTATTGGGTAAAGGGCTGCGCCATGAACCGACTTTTACTGCGCCTATTATGGGAAGAGGACGGACCGACCGCGGTCGAGTATGCCGTGATGTTGGCTCTGATTGTCGGTGTGTGCGTGGGTGCCGTGACGTTCCTCGGAACTCAAACCCAAGGTGCGTTTGAAGACAGCCAAACCAAGATCAATGCCGCCATTGCCGCTGGTAGTGGAAGTTAATTTGCGGAAAACCTTGCGGCTGAGCGCGAGCTAGAGTTCACCAGTAGCAATCTCTCTTGGCGAACCCTTGGTGCGTGTATCGATGACAGCTTCGCTCAGCCCGCTTGATCGCTTCGCACAGCAAGCCGATCAACTCTACACGCTGCCGGCCGTCGCACTCGAAGTAGTGCGACTTGCCGGGCAACCACAGGTCGATCCGCGCCAACTCAAAATGGTGCTCGAGAGCGACCCGGCTCTGGCGGCCCGCATTCTTAAAGTCGTCAACAGCTCGCTCTTCGGGCTTAGTCGCCAGGTGAGCGATCTGCAACAAGCGCTCGCTCTGCTCGGCTTGAAGCCGCTCAAGGCTTTGTTGCTTGGCTTTAGTCTGCCGCCGAACTTGCTGCGCGGCATACATGCCGAAGCACTGCAACAGTACTGGCAACACACCCTGCTGAAAGCGGTGGCTTGCCGACTGCTCGAACAATACGTCGCCGACTCCGACGAAGAGGAAGCGTTCATTGCCGGTCTGCTGCAAGACGTGGGCGTTCTCGCCCTGCTGCAACAGCTAGGCGAGAACTATGCCAGCCTGTACATGCAGACGCATGAGCGGAGCGGCGATCTGCTCGCGGCAGAGATTCCCACGCTCGGTTTTGATCATCTGTCGTTGAGCGCGCGGATGCTGATGAACTGGCGGTTGCCGCCCAAGGTCTGCCAGGCGGTATCGGTTCCGCCCAATGAGACCGCCGTTGAACACGCGCCGACCCCTAGCCGGCAACTGTGCCAGATCCTGCATGTCGCCGAGCTGCTAACACGCTATATCAAACAGCCACACGATGCCGAGCTTGCGGCTCTGCTCGATATCGGACAGCGATACTTCGAAATGGGGCCAGTGCGGCTCCATTCGGTTGTAAAGGAACTGACACCGCACTTCGAGTCGCTTTCGAGCGTACTGGCGATCGAATTGCCCAGTGGGCCCACGTCGCAGGAACTGCTCACCGCCGCGCATCGCCGGCTGGCGACAATCACTGTCGAGATGGTTCCCGAACTCGTCCAGTTGCAACGTGCGGCCAGCGAGCACGCGGGCTTGGACTCGTTGCTACAAACGACACGCGAACTGCAGCTGACGGCTCAACAGGCAGCACGACCCGGCTTCGAGATGAAGCTGTCCGAGTTGAAGCCACTCGATTCCAAGCCTAGTGATCATCGCACCGATGCCGGCAATGAGCAGTTGCACCCAGCCGTTGGTGCTCCGCTGCGTCGCACTTCACCAACCGCGCCCGCTGCAACTCATTCGCAAACACAACGAGCAACCGCCGACTTGGGACTGATTGGACGCGTCGCTGGTGTGCTGCAGAACTGCCGACAAACACGCAGCCCGATGTCGCTGGCCATCTTGCAACTCGATCACTTCGCCGATGCCCAGTTTGTCTGTGGCGTCGAACCCACGATGCTGTTCCTCGAACGCTTTCGCCGACACCTGGCTGAGACCACCGGCGGCCTCGGCCCGTGTTTGCAGCTGAACAGCACGCGGTACGTTTTGCTCTGGGGCGATTGCTCCCGCAGCGATGCTCTGGCCACGCTCCGGACTGTGCAGGATCAGCTACCGAACTGGCAGGACGAATGTCTGCCTCCTGACGCTGTCCGACTCAGCATCAGTGCTGGAGTCGCCACGGTCTCGCTGCCGAGTCGTAACTTTCCGCCAGCCGATCTTATTGCAGCCGCCGAGCGTTGCCTGGACGGCGCGCTCCACAGCGGCGGCAATACGATGAAGAGCATCGAGTTGTAATTCGCCTGAATTAGTCGAACGTGCGACAGAGCATGCCGCCATCGGCTGAGATGACCGTGCCGGTGATAAACGCGCCGGCATCGGTGCTGAGCATCACGACCGGGCCGACCATGTCTTTCACCTGCCCCCAGCGCTTGACCGCGGTGCGGTTGGCAAATACCTCTTTCTGAGCCGGTGTGAGAATGCTCATGGGAAGGTCCGTGGCTACGGGGCCTGGCGCCAGGCAGTTCACCGTGATGCCATAGGGGCCGAGTTCCAGTGCTTGTGCGCGGGCCATGCCAATAAGTGCTGCCTTGGTTCCGGAGTACAAGCCGCGAGCGGTGTTGGAAGCCAATGCCATCACCGAGGACGTGTAAATGATGCGACCCCATTTCCGCTCGATCATCTGCGGAGCAATGTACTTCGACAGGAGCATGCAGCTGGTGAAGTTCAACTCCAGAATGCTGTCCCAGGTATCCATCGTCGTATCGACGAGTGCCTGAGGCTTGTTGCTGCCGGCATTGTTAAACAGCACGTCGACGCGGCCGAATTTCGCCAACACATCGTCGGCCAGCTTCTTCACCGCGTCGCGATCGCTCATGTCGGTGACGAAGTACTCGACCTTCACGTCGAGTCCTTGGCCGATCTCAGCGGCCGCTTGCTTCAACTCTGCTTCGGTTCGCGCACTGATGGCAATGTTTGCGCCTGCTTCGGCCATGCCACGAGCGCACGCTTTGCCAATGCCCTTGCTGCCGCCGGTGATGAGTGCGGTGCGACCTTTAAGTGAGAAGAGTTCGTCAAGCATAGCGGAGAGTCCTGGGCGGGGGTGAATGGGCAGCAAAGCGAACTATCGTGCGCTGGAATGGTGCCGCAATCAAGCCACCTAGGCTCAAGCCGTTTGAACTCCCGGCTTGCCACTCTCAACCACGAACGACGCTCGCGTCAGCGGCTTGCCCCCCGGCTTCAGCACGTCGGTTACCACTTGATAGTCGCTGCGCCAGGTTTTGTCGGTGATCTCACAGCGAACGTAACCTCGCTCAGTGTTGAAGAACTTGATGAACGGATTTTCGGACATGGTCGTGGCATGATCTTTCGGCTTGTCGACGCCGTTGCCGCCCGACGAGAGCGAAGTGCCGACAAACTCACTGGCCACGACCCTGGAATCGAGATCGTCAAAATCCGCGATTAAGTCATTGGCCCAATTGCTGTGAATATCGCCGGTCAATACCACCGGGTTCGAGATCTTCCGCTCGTGAAAGAACTTCAGCATGCGGCGACGATTCATTTCGTAGCCGGGCCATTGATCCATGCTGAAGGCCGAGAGTTCGCCAGGCATACGATCAACGCGAGCCATCATTACCTGCTGGGCCAGCACGTTCCATTGTGCCTGAGAACCTGTTAGCGAGTCCTTCAGCCAGGCTTCCTGACGATCGCCGAGAAGGGTTTGTGACAACGAGAGAGCTTCGTCACCTTGCGGCTTGCGGCCATCGCCATGAGGCTGATCGCTACGATACTGCCGCGTATCGAGGACGCAGAAGTTCGCCAACCGACCGAACGACACGCTGCGATACAACTGCATATCGGGCCCCTTGGGCAACGTGCTGATGCGCAGGGGCATGTGTTCGTAATAAGCCTGATAGGCCCGCGCCCGCATGGCAAGGTATTCAGCGGTGCTGGGCGTGGGTCTACCTTTGCGCAGTTCTGGAATGGGACCGGCACAGTTGTTTTCGAATTCGTGATCGTCCCAAGTCACCAGCCACGGTGCTGCCGCGTGCATCGCTTGCATCGCGGGATCTGTCTTGTACTGCGCGTGGCGATTGCGATAGTCAATAAGTTGCTCAAGCTTGCCACCGACATGCTTTCGCACCAGATTGTCCTTGCCGGGCCCTTCGTAAATGTAGTCGCCCAAGTGGACGACCAAATCGAGATCATCCTTCAGCATGTGCTCGTAGGCCGTGAACAGCCCCGACTCAAAATGCTGACACGAAGCGAAGGCAAACTTCAATTGCTTCGTCACGGCTTCGTTCGTGGGAAACGTGCGCGCTCGGCCGACGGTGCTCTCTTCCATACCCGTGCGAAAGCGATAGAAGTACCAGCGATCGGGCTGCAGCCCCTCCACTTCGACATGCACCGAATGGGCCCAGGCCGGAACAGCCGTGACTTTGCCCGAGCGGGCAATCTTGATGAATTGCTCGTCTTCGGCCACTTCCCATGTCACCTCGACCGGCGCATCGGGCATGCCGCCACCATCGAGCGGATCGGGGGCCAGGCGGGTCCAAATCACAAAGCCGTCGGCCGTTGGATCACCCGAAGCGACACCCAGCTTGAACGGGTTATCGCCTCCCTTGAGTCGCGAGAGCACGACACCCTCTGCTCGTTGCGCCCAAAGCGCTGCAGCGGCAAGTGACCCGCTGGTGAACAAAAACGAACGACGGCTGGAATTGCCAAGATCGACGTAGGGAAATTGCCAACGGGACATATCGTGCTTCCTGAAAGATCGATGACAGGTAGGTAGCTGGAAGTTTACTTATTCTGGGCGGAAGGTGAACTCGCAACTGGCAGGGGAGCCTGCAATGTCGTTTGCTTGCTTTGATTCGGCAGTGCTGCGACCGACGGCAATTGAATTGGCCAACATCGCCAGCAATTCACTTGGACCAACAATCAGCTTCCACTTTCCTTGGCGAATGGCAAGTGTACCGTTGGCATTCCGATGAACGATCTGGGGATGCGTTTGCTCGGGCAACTTCTCGCCCCGCTGCGGCGGCCCAATGCTAACGCTGTTTTATAAGCGAGGAACGGACCACGCACCTTTTCCTCTGCTTTCTCCAAGGGGCGTCACCCCGTGCAGGTTGTCCGGCCATTTTCGCGGGTAAAGATTAAGAGTGTGTTAGCGGTTCGTTTGTGTTGATCGAGGGAAGTGAGTGGCAAGTAGAGAAAGAAGGCTTGCCTTCGTTTAGATCGTGCGGCAAGTTCGTCAACCGCAAGCTCGGTCAGCTTGGGCAGGAAAGTCTCGCCTCACCGCTAGCAGGCCACGTGACGTGGCAATAAACAAGCCATCGAGAGAAATTCACATCCAGTCGGTTGCAGAAACAGTCGACAATCTTGGAGACGAATGGTCCAGTCGTGCGGTGCCCGTTCCCTTTGCCTGGTGCCCAGCAATGCGCCCGCTGATTTCCGAAGCACTCCGGCGGAATATCGACTCCATAGCGGAACTCGAACAAGAGTTTAACCGCCAGCGTACGACGCTCGCTCGCTTAAGCGATCGGATCTCTTCGATTGCCGCCAGCCCCTTCTTCTTTTTGGGACACATTGTCTGGTTTGTGGGTTGGATTGTCGTTAACACTTGCCAATGCTTCGGCATCTCCCACTTTGATCCCTACCCGTTCAGCTTCCTCGGGCTCTGCATCGCTTTTGAAGCAACCTTGCTCTCGATGTTCATCCTGATGAGTCAACAGCGACAGACGCACCAGGCCGAGCAATGGGCGCACGCTGGGCTTCAATTGGGCATGCTCAATGAACAGGAAACGACCAAGATGCTGCAGATGGCGCAGTCAATCCGGTTCCATCTTGGCATGAAGAGAATCAGCCAAGATCTCGAGTTGGAGGAGATGGTGAAGGAGATGCCAATTGTCGCCATCATGCAAGAGCTGGAACGCGCGCTAGAGCCTAATGTTGCCATTCCCACGCCGCCTATGGAACAAGAGCGTCGCGCAGCATGAGCGTGCTCTAGATATGAATTGCTTCATCGTATCTACCGTACGAAATGGCCGGTCAAACTAGTTGCCATCGGGACTGCAGGAACCGCGAATTGTCAGGCAACCTTCGCACTGAGATGATCATTACCTATTGAACTAGTATTCGCGACACGGCACGCTTGTGTTTGGCATAGGGCACGGCTAGACTCAAAGCCGTTTGGTAAGTCAGTGCTCATCTCGGTCCAGCGACCAATTTATCTTCTCCTTCTCAACGCTGCGGTGTCCGCCTTCATCGCTCCGAATTGGTTTCGTGGCGTAGAGGTAGAGAGCAGTTAGCAAAGAGCATCACTAGCACTGCTGCGCACAAACCATAACACCTAGAGGAACCTGCCATGAACTCTAAGTCATCTACTGTCAAACCGTACGTTTCTACGGGGCATCTGCCTCCTGATGAACTGGTGAGCAGTCTGGTCGCCGAGGCTTACGAGCAATTCAAGACCAACCAAGACGGCCAGAACTCGCAAGTCTACCCCGCCTTGGCACGGGCCTCGCGCGACGCGCTCGGCGTTTGCGTTGTCAACACTCGTGGCAAAGTGTTTTCAGCTGGCGACGTGAACGAAGAGTTCACGATCATGAGCGTCTCCAAGCCCTTCATTTTCGCACTGGTCTGCGAAGTGCTGGGCGCACAAGTCGTGCGCGAGAAGATAGGCGTTAACGCCACGGGTTTGGCGTTCAACTCTCTCGGTGCCATCGAGCAGGGCGCCGGTGGTCGCACGAACCCCATGGTTAACTCAGGCGCAATTGCCACGACCAGCCTCGTTCCCGGTAGCACGCTTGCCGAAAAGTGGAATTTCATTCACACGGGATTGTCGCGTTTTGCGGGGCGCACCTTGTCGCTGAACGAAGAAGTCTTTCAGTGCGCTTCGGAGACCAACTTTCGCAATCAAGGCATCGCGCGTCTGTTGCAAAGCTATGGCCGCGTCTATCTCGACCCAGCCGAAGCGGTCGACCTCTACACTCGGCAATGCTCGCTCAATGTGAGTGCCAAGGATCTGGCCGTAATGGGCGCAACGCTGGCTGATGGCGGTGTCAATCCAATCACCAAGCAGCGCGTCATTGATGCTTCGGTTTGCCACTACGCCCTCGTCGTGATGACGACCGCGGGACTGTACGAAACATCCGGCGAATGGCTCTACGATATCGGACTGCCAGGCAAAAGCGGTATCGGCGGCGGCATTGTGACGGTTTCGCCCGGCAAGGCTGGTCTCGGCACTTTTGCTCCGCCGTTGGACCAGGCGGGCAATAGCGTCAAGGGACAACTAGTTGCCAAGTACCTCTCCGAAGGACTGGGCATGGATCTATTCGTATCGCAGCCGGAAGTTTGATTTTCCGACGCAACAATCCTGCCCCGCGGCAATTCAACTCAGCGTTCGCAACATTTCTGATCGGTACAGCGTCATGGCGAAAAAAAACAATTCCAAGAATCAAAGTGTGGCCGACGACGATGACGTCAAAGAGTCATGGGTTCCCATGATCGTTATCGCCATGGGCCAGATGCTCATGTCGTTCAACGTGGCTGCTTTGCCGGTCTCGATGGGCGGCATGGTGGCGAGCTTCGACACCCCGCCCACGACCGTGGGAACCGCCATCGTGATGTACTCGCTCGGTGTCTCGGGCTTTATCATGCTCGGCGGCAAGTTGGGGCAGCGTTTTGGGTCGAAGACCTTCTTTCAAATCGCGGTGGCCATGTTTCTCGCCGCCATGATCATGATGGTGGCCAGTCCCACCGCCGTCATCATGCTCGCCGCCCAAGGCCTCGCTGGTTTTGCCGGTGCTGCTCTCGTGCCGACACTCGTCGTGCTCATTGCGAATCACTATCGCGGCAAGCAACAAGCTCAAGCAGTTGGCTGGCTGGGCTCGGCCCGAGCGATCGCCGGTGTGCTGGCCTTTGTGACGGTCGGCTTTCTCGCCGCCATCAACTGGCGACTCGGCTTTGCCTTGCTGATTGTGCATGCCGCGGCAATCTTGCTGCTGAGCTTCAAGCTGAAGCCATCCACGGGCAATCCCGATGTCAAAATCGATTTCCTCGGAGTGTTGCTTTCGGCGGTAGCAATCATCTGCATTACGTTTGGCTTCAACAATCTGCGTAACTGGGGGCTGTTGCTCGCCCGCGATGCGGCACCCTTCGATCTGCTGGGCGTTTCCCCCGCACCGATATTGATCGTCATTGGCCTGGTGATTGGTACCGGCTTCCTGGTTTGGACACACCGTCATGCGTTCAGTGGTGGTACGCCGCTATTGTCGTTGGAGGTGATCGATGCGCCGCGAGAGTGGGCTGCCGCAGCCGCCCTGTTTGTCATTGTTGGTACCGAAGCTGCCATCAATTTCTCGGTTCCCCTGTACATTCAAATCGTGCAAGGCAGTTCGAGTATGGCGACTTCCATCGCCATGATGCCGTTTATGTTGACGGTCTTTTTTACAGCCATTCTCATCGTCAGGCTCTACGATCGCTTCTCACCGCGCGCCATTGCTCGGGCTGCCTTTGTGTTGGTCGCTGCGGGCACGCTGTGGCTGGCTTTCGTGGTCAGCAACGACTGGAACGTCGCGCCGGTCATTATCGGCCTCATTACCGTCGGCCTGGGTCAAGGTGCCCTCGTTACATTGCTCTTCAACGTACTGGTCACTTCGGCGCCCAAGGCGCTCGCAGCCGACGTCGGTTCGCTGCGCGGTGTGACGCAAAATCTCGCTGCTGCTGTGGGCACGGCCCTCATGGGTACGCTGCTCGTCGGCTTGCTATCGACGATGATCCACACCCAGGTGATCGATAACCCGACCATCTCGCCCGAGTTCAAGCAGACGGAACTTGCCAGCCAATTTGACTTGAACAACATCAACTTTATTCGCAACGATCAACTCAAGGAGCGATTGGGGCAAACCAAGGCCACCGTCGAACAGGTGGACGAAGTGGTTCGCATCAACTCCGAATCGCGTCTGCGGGCTTTGAAAATCGGCTTTGTCGTGCTGGCCGGTTTGTCGCTGCTGGCTATCTTCCCTTGCAGTTGGTTGCCAAGTTACACGCCGGGCAATGTTCCCGGTGATGCAGCACCGAAAAAGGAATAGCGTACTTCGTTGGCAGCAAGTGGCTGGGCATTGCACCGGCCACTGTACCCATTTCCGAATAGCCTATGGCCCAGCCTCCTGCCACCGTTGAAGCGAAGGCCTTACTGGAGTTCTTGTTTCGGCTAGGGCAAGCCTACTTGGCCAGTGGCGAGCAAACCGCCCAGGTGGAACTGCTGCTGCGGCGCGTCGCCACTGCTTATAAGGCCCGCCGGTCCCGAGTAGTTGTGTTTCCAACTGCCATCTTCATTTCCGTCAGCGAAGGCGAAGACGACCGAATTGCGATCGCCGATGGTCCCAGCCGAGACCTGCGCCTGGATCAAATTGCCGACGTCTATGACTTGGGCAATACGGCCCTGACCGCCGGCATCACGCCTCGCGAAGGAGTGGAGCGACTTGCGGCCATCATGCGGACCTCGCCTCGCTTCGGAGCCATCGGTTCCGTCGTGGGGCACGCCATCCTCGCCGTCGGTGTCGCCATGATTCTGGCTTCGGCATTCACGAATATGATGGTCGCTGCCTTGCTCGGCGCTGGCATTGGCGCGCTCAAGTTGCTCAATAAAGATCGGCCGGTACTAGCAGTGCCGTTGCCGGTAATTTCAGCCGCGCTCGTCTCCGCCTTTGTCTATCTGGCGGTGAAGTACGATTTGCCGGTCGTCCCCATTCATGCGCTGGTTCCGCCGCTCGTTTCGTTCCTTCCCGGCGCGATGCTTTCGCTGGGGATGGTCGAATTGGTGTACGGCGACATGGTGAGCGGCAGCAGTCGACTGACAACCGGGTTTGTGCATCTGATGCTGTTGGCCTTTGGGCTGGTTGCCGGCGCGGCACTTGTTGGCGTCAGCTCCGACAGCCTGATTGAAGCTTCCGATCAGGTGCAGATTCCGTGGGTGCAATGGCTGGGGGTTATCGTGTTCGGGATCGGAGTGTTCTTTCACTTCTCCGCGCCGCGCAATTCGTTTTGGTGGATGCAACTGGTTCTTGTTTTGACGTTCGCGGCCCAGCAACTGGGGGCGGCCGTGCTCGGCAAAGAGATCAGCGGCTTTTTTGGCATGCTGGTCGCCACCCCGCTCGGATACTTGATTCAGCTTCGCTTCAAAGGGCCGCCAGCGATGGTAACCTTCCTACCTTGCTTTTGGCTCTTAGTTCCGGGTTCGCTGGGGCTACTCAGTGTGACGCGGATGCTGAGTGACCGCGCGGCGGGCGTCGACGGTCTGGTGTCGACGCTGTTCATCTTCATTTCCCTGGCTCTGGGCTCGCTGATGGGGGCCTCGCTTTATAAGTGGCTCAGCGAACGCTTTGGCGGCTGGCGCCTGCTGATTGGTCGCGCGAATTCGCCCCTCAAACATCGCCGCAAACGCTAGCGTTGCGTGCCTTCATGCCGGTTTGCCCCCTAAAGGGTGAAGTTGCCGGTAAACCTTGCCGATTGTAGTGATTGTAGCGCTTGCTGCTCAGCGGTTACTGCCTTTAGCAGCTGGCAAGGCGAGCTTGCGGGGATTCGGCTCATGAACAAAGCGAAACAATGCTTCGTCGCCCTATGGGCGTTGCTCGTACTTGCTCCCGCGATTGCTTTGGCCCAAGCACCGCCGGAATTTGGCGAAGTCACCGCCGCACCGGCGATCATCGAACCCGTCAGCACATTCGCGCAGCCTCCCGTGGCGAACACCATTCCCTACGGCTATTACCCGTCGAGCAATGAGCAGAACGCGCCGGGGATGTCGGGGTATCCAGCCGATTACGATCGAGAGTCGGATCCTGTTCCTTCGTACGTCTATGATCGCGGTTACTTCGATCAAATCGGCATCGGTGCCCGTCAACTTCCCGACTATGCGCCGCCCGGTTACGAAGCACGCGACTACCAAAGCGCGCCGGGCATGCCGGAGTTCACTCCAATCTCACCACCGGTCGTCGTTCCGCAAGCTGCGCGCGAGGGCCTGGTCGTGGGTGGCATGTTCCCGGGCTCATTTTTGGCACCGGGCACCGACACTTCGTTTCGAATTCGCGGCTTTGTCCGTCTCCAAGCGCTGGGCGATTTCAATCCGATTGGTTCGCGCGACTCGTTTGTGCCCAACACCATTCCCGTGCCTCAGACCACGGGTCGCAACTTCAACATGAGCGCTCGCATGAGTCGCATCGCGTTTGAGTCGTGGACGCCCACCGACTTTTGCGACTGGAATGTCCACACAATGATCGAAGGCGACTTTTTCAATGGCACCGACCAGGCAGCAGGCGGCGGTGGTAATCCCTTCCGTTTGCGGCACGCGTTTTTCGACTTTGGCTTCTTCCGCTTTGGTCAGCAGAACTCGGTGTTCATGAACGGCAATGCCTGGCCCAGCGTGGTCGATTTTCAAGGTCCCAATGGTTGGATCAATCAGCGGCATCCTTCGGCGCGCATGACTTTGCCCATCACCGAACGAACCAGTTGGGCCGTGGCGATGGAACGCCCGTTCTCCGACATTACCACCAGCGGTCTGGGCACTGCCGTGCAAGATTCGCCCGACTTGACGACACACTGGCGGTTTGAAGCCGATCGCGGCCACGTGCAGATCTCAGGTTTGCTGCGTTGGCTTGGCTATCAACCCACCGTTGGCGGCGATGTTCAGCGGCAGACGGCAGCGGCCATTAGTGGCAGCACGGTCTTTCATCCCTGGGCGTTCGTGCTGGGGACCGACCCGGTGCATGATGAGAACCCATCGGGGTTGACCCGCAGTCGCATCATTGTGCAAGGGACTTGGGGCCCTGGTGCTGCCCGCTATGTTCAGGATCTTGTTGGCCAAGGGCTCGACGGACAGGTCGATCCGATTACCGGCGATTTCAATATCGTGACTTCGACTGCCTGGAACGCCAGCTATGAGCATTGGTACAACGAGCATTGGCTGTCGGTCTTCACGTACTCGGTGGCTGAGGTAGATAACAATGTGGGCATGCCCGGCACCACCTATGATCGCGGCGATTATATGGCCGTGAACCTGTGGTGGATTCCCATCCCACGCATGTCGTTCGGCATCGAATATTTGCGAGGTGAGCGACAAAACTTCAACGGACAATCGGCCGAGGTGAATCGGATTAACGGCCTGTTTCAGTACAATTTCTAAGAGCAGCTACGCTCCTGGACAGCCTGCGCATCGTGGACTACAACACACGATGATGAAACCGTCCGAAACGATCTAATTCGGATCGTGACTTGCCTCAACGGTTTCACGAACAACTTTTCAATCGAATGAGCGTAGCTCTCGGCTTAGTTCTAGGCCTGCTCGTTGCAGCTGTAGTGATGTTCGCGATCAATCGACCGCGAATGGACGCGGTCGCGCTGATCGTGTTGACTTTGCTCCCTTTCGTGGGCGTGGTGACCGGCGAAAAAGTCGTCACCATGAACGAAGCACTCGCGGGCTTCGCAGATGCCAACATCGTCTTGATTGCCGCCCTGTTCGTCATTGGCGATGGCTTGGTGCGCACTGGTGTGGCCCGACTGCTCGGCGACTGGCTGACGGCCCGCGCAGCCGGCAGCGACACTACTCTGCTGGTGCTGCTGATGGTAGTCGTGTGTGGCCTGGGTGCCACGATGAGTTCCACGGCGGTAACCGCGATCTTCATTCCCGTCGTGCTGCGCATTTCGCGAAGCACGGGAACCTCGCCGAGTCGCCTGATGATGCCACTCAGCATGGCGGCACTCATCAGCGGCATGATGACGCTGGTCGCTACAGCCCCGAACCTGGTGGTCAATGCCGAACTTCAGCGGGCGAATACGGCTGGCTTTCAATTCTTCAGCTTTGCCCCGTTTGGCATTCCCGTGCTCGTCATGGGCATCGTTTACATGTTGTTCGCCCGGCATTGGCTGTCTGCTGGCGACCCCAATAGCGCCAGCAACAAGCAGCGTCCCAGCCTTGCCGATTGGATTCTGACTTACAAGCTTGAGGGGCGTGAATACCGTGTCGGGGTGAAGCAAGACTCGATCCTGATCGGTAAGTCGATTGAAGAGATTCAGCAAGACTATAAGCCAGATGCTCAACTGGTAGCGATCGAACGAGATCGCTCGCTCATTCAGCCTACGCCACAAACGCGGTTGCAAGCGGGCGACATTCTGCTCCTCAACCGCTTTGATGAGACGGTACCCGTCCAAGACTTGCTCGAGCGATTTGGCTTGCAGATGATGTCCCTTTCGGGTGCCTACTTCAGCGATGTTACCCAGGACATCGGCATGGCCGAAGTGATCGTGCCAGCCCTTTCCGATCTCATCGGCAAGTCCGCCATTAGCAGCGAATTGCGGGAGAAATACGGCTTAACGCTGATTGGACTGCGGCGCGGTAAAGAGGCCGTCGAAGGTGGCTTGAGCGAAGAGAAACTACAAGTCGGCGATACACTGCTCTTGATCGGTCCTTGGCAGCGAATTGAGAACTTGCGATCGCAAAGCCACGATCTGGTCGTGTTGAACTTTCCCGCCGAATTGGACGACGTTCTGCCGGTTCCCGGCAAGGCGCTGCTCGCGTTAGGCTGCCTGGGTCTCGTGGTCGGACTGATGGTCAGCGGCCTCGTTCCCAACGTGCAAGCGGCGCTCATTGGCTGCCTGCTCATGGGGGGCCTCGGCATCGTCAACTTGACCAGTGCTTACAAGTCGATCGACTGGAAGACAATTGTCTTGATCGTCGGCATGTTGCCTTTCTCCACCGCCCTGCAAAGAACGGGCGGTGTCGACCTCGCCGCTGACGGTCTGATGACAGTTACTGAGGGGGTGGGCACTTACGTGGTACTGGGGGCACTCTTTGCTATCACCGCGATCCTGGGGTTGTTCATTTCCAACACGGCAACCGCAGTCTTAATGGCACCGGTAGCACTTGCCGTGGCCAAAGACTTGGGGGCCTCGCCCTATCCGTTTGCGATGATCGTGGCGCTGGCCGCGTCCACAGCCTTCATGACCCCGGTTTCCTCGCCAGTCAACACACTCGTCGTCACCCCCGGCAACTACTCCTTTGGCGACTTTATCAAAATCGGAGTGCCGTTCAGCATTCTGGTAATGATCGTTTGTGTGTTTATGGTTCCCTGGCTTCTGCCGTTGAAATAGTCCCGAAGGCGGCCCGCGCGACTTACCACCTTGGAATACCTGCCATGAGTAAAGCTATCGAAGCGCCGAAGTCGGTGATGCAACGCTTTCTCGACGTCGTCGAAAAAGTCGGCAACAAGGTCCCGCATCCCGTCATCATCTTTTTGATCTTGATCGGCATCGTGGTTGTCTTGTCGCACGCGCTGTATTTGAGCGGTGCGAAGTTCACGACCGAAATCATTGTGCCGCGCGAGAAAGACGCCAAGACTGAGGTCGATGCTGCCTACGAGCCGCCAATCTACGACTCGGGCTCTTCTATCAACTATCACAGTTACTCAGAGAAAAGCTACGACATCGAAAAGCGGACAATTGCCGCCCGCAGTTTGCTGACCACAGAAGGTATTCGCTTTGTCTACGTGTCGTTGATCCCGAATTTTATGGGTTTCACAGCAGTGGGCCTGATGATTGTCGCGATGGCCGGTGTCGGTGTCGCTGAGGAATCGGGCCTGGTGAATGCCCTCATTCGCAAGCTGGTAATGCTCTCACCGGCCTGGGCCCTCACGTACATTCTGGCGTTTGTCGGCATCCTCTCGAGCATCGCGGCCGATGCAGGCTATCTGGTTTTGATTCCCTTGGCGGCGACCGCGTATATCAGTGTCGGCCGGCATCCTCACGCCGGTTTGGCGTTGGGTTTCGCTGGCGTCGCCGGCGCGTTCACGGTCAACGTGCTGATCAAGCCGCTCGATGCCGTCCTCGTCGAATTTACGAACGACGCCATTCATCTCGTCGACCCTACGAAGTCCATTGGCCTCGCGTCGAATCTTTGGTTCTCGATTGCCTCGGTCGCCGTGCTCACTTTTTTGGTGGCGTTCATTACCGATCGCTTCGTGGAGCCCCGCTTGGGCAAATACAATCCGGAACACGCGACGGATGAAGTGAAAAATCAAACTGCCAGCGGACTCTCGGCCGACGAAACTCGCGGGCTTTGGTTTGCGATCGCTGCGTTGATTGCGACTCTCGCCGTGTTTGCGTTTCTCTCGCTGCCGGAGAAGGCACCGCTGCGTGATGTCGAAACAGGTGCCCTGATCGGCAATTCACCGTTCATGAATGGCCTGATCGCCCTCATCATGATCTTGTTTCTCGCGACGGGTGCCGCGTATGGATATGGCGCCAAGACGCTCAATAGTCTGACCGCAATTATTAAGGCCATGGAAAAGGCGATGGCCGGGCTAGGAGGCTTGATTCTGCTCTTCTTGGTTCTCAGTCAGTTTGTGGCTTACTTTAACTACACGAATATGGGCACTCTGCTCGCCCTGACGATGACCGATCTGCTGAAGTCGGCGAACTTTCCCCCGTTGCTGCTGTTGATTGGTTTCATCATCGTCGTTGCCCTCATCGATTTGTTGATCACCGGTGCCATCGCCAAATGGGCGCTCTTCGCTCCCGTCTTTGTGCCGCTGCTAATCAACCTGGCCGTAGCGCCCGAAGCGGTGTTGGCAGCCTATCGCGTCGCCGATTCGCCGATGAACTCCATCACTCCTTTGAATGCATACTTTGCCCTCGTGGTCGGCTTCGCCCAGCGATACGACAGCCGGGCTGGTGTTGGTACGGTAGTCTCCATGATGCTGCCTTATGTGGTCATCATGTTTGTGGTCTGGACGGCTCTCTTCGCCATCTGGCAGCAGTTGGGACTTCCCTGGGGCCTGTAATTACTGGTTGCAATCGCAACTGAGTCGAGCGGGCACTTTTAACAAAGCGAAGTAGCGGAGCGATCGTATGAGCAACATTCCCCTGGACGTTAAGGCAGCTGAAGATCACTTGATGCGCTTCCTCGCAGTGGAAGGCGTGACTGGCGAAGAAGCGGCCATTGGCCAGGCCGTAATCGACGAATTGAAAAAGATTGGCGTTCCCGCCTCGGCGATTCGCTTTGACACGGTGCACGAACGCATTCCCTTGCCTACTCAGACTGGTAATCTCTACGTCGATTTGCCGGGGAATCGCCCGGGGCAGCGACTTCTCTTCTCCACGCACCTCGATACGGTACCTCTGTGTGCCGGCGCTAAGCCGAGGCGCGAAGGAGATAAAGTCGTCTCGGATGGCACCACTGCCCTCGGCGGCGACAATCGCACTGGCTGTGCCGTGTTGGTCTCACTGGCCGAGACGCTCCTCAAGCGCAACTTGCCGCACCCACCGATCACGCTGCTGTTTACCGTGCGCGAAGAGAGTGGTCTTCACGGGGCCCGCGAACTGAAGCCGGCAGATCTCAAGGATGCCGCGATGTGCTTTAACGTCGATGGCAAGTTGGCGGCGGAATTAATCATCGGTGCCGTGGGGCAGGAAAACTGGGAAGTTGAGATCACTGGCAAGGCCGCCCACGCGGGAGTCGCTCCCGAGAAGGGCATCTCAGCCACACTCGTCGCCTCAATCGCGCTGACAGAGGCCCATCGCGGTGGTTGGTTTGGCAAGGTCACCAAGCCCAACGGCAACGGCACGAGCAATCCAGGCATCTTCGGCGGCAAGCCCGGTAAACCCGCCGGCGACGCCACCAACGTCGTCACCGACTACGTCCACATTGTCGGCGAGGCTCGCAGTCCCGAACTGACCTTTGCGACGGAGATTTGCGCGGCCTATCGCGCGGCCTTTGCCAAAGCTCAAGCCGAAGTGATGGATGCGAGTGGTGCGAACGCCGACGTCAAGTTCACCAGCAAGCCCTCGTATCCGCCCTTCAATCTGCCCGCTGATTCACCTGCCGTTTCACGAGCACTGAAAGCGGTTGAGGCGCTAGGGCTAAAACCGATTACAGTGTTTTCCAATGGCGGGCTCGATGCCAACTGGCTCGTCAAGCACGGCGTGCCCACGGTTACGATTGGTGCCGGGCAGTACGAGATTCATACGATCAAAGAATACATCGATTTGCCCGAGTTTGCCCAAGGATGTCGCCTGGCAATTTTGCTGGCAACGATGGATTTTTAGTACCATGCGGTCCAGGGATGAGTGCGCAAGCTGCAATGTTTCCAGGCAGGAGTTGAATAAGCCGCTATGACCTTTCGATACAACGATCCTCCATACCAGCTGCATTGGCGGGCTGGCCTCTTGCTGTTGCTGGCTGCTGCCGGTTGCACGGGAGCCAAGCCGAGTTCGGTCGAACTCGTTCGCCCGGTGAAGACCCTTGTGGTAACCGAGGGTGAAGCCACAAACACGCGGTCGTTTCCCGGTAAGGTCGACGCTGCCAATCGCGTGGAACTTGCCTTTCAAGTCCCTGGCCTGTTGGTCAAGTTGCCGGTCAAGGAAGGCCAAAGGGTCACGAGAGGTGAGATCGTCGCCCAGCTACGACAAGAGGAGTTCGAGGCCCGGCTGAAGACCTTGCAAAGCCAACTCGATCAATCGCGGGCGGCCCTCCGAGCGCTGCTCGCCGGTGATCGTCCTGAGGAACGCCTTCGCCGCGAAGCAGACGTGCGGGCCGCCGAGGCAAGGCTTGCCAATGCTCGTTCCGAGTTCGAACGCAATTCGAGATTGCTGCAGTCGAATGCCGCCTCTCGTCAGGAATTTGAACGAACCGAAGCGCAGTACCGCATCGCTCAGGAAGACCTGAAGGGAGCCCGCCAACTGCTCGAAATTGGCACCATCGCCCGTGAAGAAGATATCGATGCCAGAGCAGCGGAAGTGCGCGGACTCGAAGCGCGTGTGGTCGAAGCCAACTTGCAACTAGCGGACTCAACTCTGAGAGCTCCTTACGACGGAGTGATCGCTCAGCGGTTTGTCGAAGAGGGGCAGAACATTGCCGCGAAGTCGCCAGTGGTGAAGTTTCAAGATGTCGACGAATTGGAAGTGGTGGTCGACGTTCCCGAGTCGGTGATGGCCGCCAATTTGCAGTCTGCCGATATCATCCAAATCGAAGCGGAGTTCAGCGGCGTGCCGGGAGTTCGCTTTCCGGTGCATGTCAAAGAAATCGCTCAGCGAGCTGATCCGACGACGCAAACCTTTGCAGTTCGAGTGGGGATGCAAGCTCCCAAAGAGCAGAACGTGCTGCCAGGGATGACCGCCTCGGTCCTGCTTTCTTATCGCCGGGCCAACATCCTGGGCAGCCGAATCCTAGTCCCCATTGCGGCGGTGTTTAAAGACAGCGCGGGCGAGCAGATTGTGTGGGTCATCAACGCCGATAGCACTGTCACCCGTCGTCCGGTCAAGGTCGGCCTGGTGATGGCTGGCCAGATCGAGATCGTCGAAGGGCTCAAGCCGGGCGAGCGAATCGCGCGAGCAGGTGTCAGCTTTCTCCGTGAGGGCGTCAAGGTCCGTGATCTTGGCGACGAATTGGGAGGCGGCTAAACATGAACCTGGGAGTTTTGTCGGTTCGCAATGATCGCGTGCTCTACATGGCGATGGCACTGATCGTCATCGGCGGCTTCGTAGCCTACAACCGCATGGGACGGCTCGAAGATCCGGAATTCACAATCAAAGAGGCGCTGATCATCACGCCCTATCCCGGCGCGAGCGCCGAGGAAGTGGCCAAGGAAGTGACCACGCACATCGAAAGTGCGTGTCAGCAGCTGGGACAATTGGATCGCGTCGAGTCGGAATCGACGCGCGGCCGCTCGGTCGTAAGCGTTGTTATCAAGGATCAATTCGACAAACATTCGATCCCGCAGGTTTGGGACGAATTGCGCCGAAAGATCGCCGATGTGCAGCCACAGTTGCCTCCTTCAGTACGTGGCAACTCGCAAGTGATTGACGATTTCGGCGACGTCTACGGCATTTTTCTGGCAATCACGGGCGAAGGTTACAGCTATCCGGAACTGCGCCGCTACACCGAGTTTCTGCGTCGAGAATTGCAATCCGTCAGCGATGTAAAAAAGGTTGCGCTCTTTGGCGAGCAGCAGGAACTTGTGTTTCTGGAGATCTCTCGGCATCGGCTGGCTCGGCTGGGCATTAACGAAGATCAGATCTACCGACAATTGCAAGCGAGAAACATTGCCGCCGATGGTGGCCGCGTGCGCGTTGGCGACGAGCACATCGCGCTCGATCCCAAAGGCAACTTCAATTCCGCGGATGAAATGCTCGACCTCGTCATCGGCTCGAGCAGCAGCGGGCGACAGTTGTTTCTGCGCGACGTAGCAACGATCGAACGCGGTGATCGTGATCCGCCCCGACGCCTGCTGCGTTACGACGGCAAACCCGCCATCGGCATCGGTATTTCCACAGTCCAAGGTGGCAACGTGGTCACCGTGGGCAAGGGTGTGCGCGCGAAGCTTGCCGAACTCGCCAAGCATCAACCCATCGGCATCGAAATTGGCGAGATCAATTTTCAGCCCGAAGCGGTTACTGCCGCGACCAACGAGTTCATTTTCAACTTGTTCAAGGCAGTCGCGATTGTGGTCGTGGTGCTGCTGTTTGCGATGGGCCGAAAGACGGGCCTGATCATTGGCATGGTGCTGTTTCTGACCATCATGGCCACGTTTCTCGTGATGTTCATCGATGGCGACATTTTGATGGAGCGCATCTCCCTGGGCGCGCTCATCATCGCGCTCTGCATGCTGACCGATAACGCCATCATTATCATTGAGGGGATTCGGATCCGCATCGAGGCTGGCGAGAATAAGCTGGCTGTCGTGCGCGACGCGGTCGCTCAGAACCAATGGCCCCTGTTTGGGGCGACGGCCATTGCCGTTGTGGCCTTTGCGGCGATTGGATTGTCGGATGACTCGACCGGTGAATACTGCAACTCACTGTTTTGGGTGATCTTGATCTCGCTGAGTCTCAGTTGGTTCTCGGCGATTACGATTACCCCACTGCTTAGTTATTTGGCCTTCAAGCCGATTCCGCAAACAGCAACCAACAGCAATCCGTATGGCGGCATCGTATTTACTACCTACCGCGCGATGCTGAGTTGGTGTCTGAAGAATCGCTGGATCGTTGTGATTGCCTCGATCGTGCTCTTCGTGGCCTCGGCTTACGGTTTTACTCTCGTCAAACAGAGTTTCTTCCCGCCGGCCACTCGCCCGCAGTTTATGGTCGACACGTTCCTGCCCGCAGGGACGCATATCCTCGAATCGGACGCATTTGCTGCCGACGTGGGCAAGTTCATTCAAGATTTGCCCGACGTGACCCACCTGACGACCTTTGTGGGCGGTGGTGGGTTGCGGTTCGTGTTGGTCTATTCGGTTGAGCGCGAGAACCGGGCCTACGTCCAATTTCTGGTCGATGTCGACGACGAAAAGAAGATCGATGGCCTAATTCTGAAGATTCAGGACTATCTCGATACGAAGCATCCGAATGCCAATTCGGTGGCTAAAAAATTCTTGCTGGGACCAGGTGCGGGCGGGCGTGTTCAAGCACGCTTTCGCGGACCTGATCCCGAAAAATTGCGCGAACTGGCCAGTCAAGCTCTCAAAATCATCGACAACGATGGTGGAGCCGTCTGCGTTCGCCACGATTGGCGAGAACGCGAGAAAGTGCTCCGTCCCGACTTGCTCGAAATGCAAGCTCGCCGCAACGGCCTGACGCGGGTGGAAGTTGCCCAAGCTCTGGAAACGGGATTGGAAGGACGCGTGGTTGGTTTCTATCGAGAGCCTGGCAGCGCTGGTGCGGGCATCTATCCGCAGGAGACTCGCCTGCTGCCAATCGTTGCTCGTCCTCCGCTGGACGAACGAAGCGAGGTCGGTGCGATCCAGAGCATGCAGATCTGGAGCCCGGCCGCTGGTCGAATGATTCCCTTTAGTCAGGTCGCCACGACGCCGCAAATGGAATGGGAGAATCCCGTCGTCATGCGGCGCGATCGCTTTCCCACGGTTACCGTGCATGCCGACCCGCGCACGGACCTGCCAAGTGTGTTGTTCAGACGAGTCCGTCAGCAGATTGAAGATATCGAGTTGCCCGAGGGCTATTCGCTGGAATGGGGCGGAGAGTATGAAGATTCGAGCAACGCCCGCGCCGCGCTCGCGCGACAATTGCCCGCCGCACTCGTACTGATGGTGTTTATTGTCATCTGTCTTTTCAACTCCATTCGCACCACCGCAGTGATTTGGCTGACGGTGCCGCTGGCCATTATTGGTATCACCGGAGGTCTGCTGCTGACCGGTGTGCCGTTTGGCTTCATGGCTCTGCTGGGCGCCCTCGCTCTGGGCGGAGAACAGATCAAAAACTCGATCGTCGTGTTGAACAAAGTGGCCGTCGATATCGCCGCGGGCAAGGCACCCTACAAAGCGATTCTTGATGGCTGCACGGCCAAATTGCGTCCGGTGATGATGGTTGCAATCACCACAGTGCTGGGCATGATTCCGCTACTGAGTGACCCGTTCTTTTCGGGCCTCGCGGTAACGGTCATGTTCGGCCTGATGTTCGCCTGCGTGTTAACCATGTTTGTCGTGCCTGTGTTGTATGCGATCTTCTTCAATATCGACGAAAACACCCCCGCCAAGGAGCCCAGCGGCGATGCCCTCTAGCACCGCCAACAGCGACAATCACCCCTTTAGCGCACCGACCGTCGTTCGCGCGACCTGGTACGATTTCACGCGTGCCTGGCGCGCCTTGGTTGTCTACGAGTTGCTGTTCAAATTGGTCGATGCCTGGCTGCTGGCCCCGGCCGTCGCTTTGCTGCTGCGCACCGTGCTGATGCAAGCCGGGCGTGCGACGGTGACGAATCACGAGATTTTTGACTTTCTCTTCACACCGCTGGGTATCCTCTATGCGGCTCTCTTTGGTACCGTAGCGGTCGCCTCACGCTTAATCGAGCAAGCTGGAGTCATGCTCGTGGCCTCGTTGGCGACGAACAACGAACGCCCACAAATAGCTTCCTCGCTGAGACGACTTCTCTTCAAGCCGCTCAACATCTTCAAACTCGGCGCAGTCAAAGTCATCTTGCTGACAGTGACATTCGCGCCGTTTGTCGCGATCGCGGTGTTCTTCTACGGTCTGCTCTTATCTCAGCACGATATCTACTTCTATTGGACAGATCGCCCGCCCATCTTCTGGGTTGCCGTCAGCATCGGGTTGGTGATTCTTCTCTGTGCGGGAACGGTGGGGCTCTGGTTGTATGTGCGCTGGGCGTTCGCACTGCCGATTGCTCTCTTCGAACAACAGCTTGCGCACCGAGCTTTGCGCACCAGTCGCGACCGCATGCGTGGCATCGCCTGGCGCGTCGCATGTTTTGTTGTCGGGTGGCAAGGAGTGGTGTTGCTGCTCGCGACCCTGGTGGGCCTCGCGTATCGTCAGTTTGCTGTCTTGGTAATCGGCTCCGCCACCGAGCGATCAAGCTGGCTATTGCTGCTGCTGTTGATCGTTCAAGCCCTGCTGCTGGCAGCTGTTTCGTTTGTCGCAGCGGTGGGGCAAGGATTGCTAACACGGCGACTCTACCTGACGCGGGCCGAGCAACTCGGCATCGATGTGGGCCACCAAAGCGAAGAAAACACCGCGAGCGACGGACCACGCTCGATCATTGTCACGCGTTTCGTGTATGTCTCCCTCGCAGCGGTGCTTTTATCTCCCGTGCTGATCTGGATCGGTCTGACACAAACGGGATATGCCAAGCCTGCGGTGCAAATCACTGCTCATCGCGGTCACGCTCGCGCCGCGCCGGAAAACACGCTGGCTGCAATTCGCAAGGCGATCGAAAGCGGGGCAGATTACGCCGAAATTGACGTCCAACTGACCGCCGATCACCAAGTTATCCTGCTCCACGATCGAGACCTGAAACGAGTCGCGGGCGACTCCCGTCGGCTGGCCGATCTCAACTTTTCGGAACTCCGCCAACTCGATGTTGGCAGCTGGTTCGACGCGTCCTTCGCCGCTGAACGAGTGCCGACGTTGGCGGAGGTGATCGAGTTAGCCAAGGGGCGAATCAAGCTCAACATCGAACTGAAGTATTACGGCCCCGACGAGGGGCTCGCGCGGCGAGTTGCGGAGGTTGTCGCTGCGCATCGATTCACGCAGGATGCTCTGGTCACCTCGTTCAACTACGAAGCGTTGCTAGAAAACAAACGGCGAAATCCGGAGCAGCGCGTGGGGTTGATCATTGCCCACTCGCTGGGGGACGTTAATCGGCTGGAGGTCGATGTGTTTAGTGTGCGGGCCGATCATCTGAGCGACTCGATGCTGCGCTCGGCCCATCGCCTGCAGCGCGAAGTCCATGTCTGGACTGTCAACGATCGCGCCGCAATGACACAGTGGATCCAACGCGGCGTCGATAATCTGATTACTTCCGATCCAGACCTTGCGATTGCGGTCCGACGAGAATGGTCCGAAATGAGCGGTGCGGAGCAACTATTACAATCTTCACGTTTACTTTTGGGCATCTAATCGTTCGCTGCTTGACGGTTGCGGCAAACGATCGCTAGTATTGTCGGGACAATCATTCTTTGAATTCCCTTCAACCGGTGTCGATGCTGCGTGGCAGCGTTAGTCGGGTGACACCCATGGCGAATCCGCCTTACTCTTCGTTCGCACAGAATTGACCAGGAGCACAGTGATGAGCACATTGATCGTAGTTGGTTTCGATGACCAGTTTAAAGCCGAAGAAGTCCGCCTGAAGTTGCAAAAAATGCAGCAGGACTACCTCATCGATCTCGAAGATGCCGTGGTCGCGGTGAAGAACGAAAACGGCAAGGTCGTGTTGCACCAGGCAGTCAACCTTACCGCAGCTGGCGCGATGAGCGGCGGCTTCTGGGGCAGCCTGATTGGCTTGATGTTTTTGAATCCGCTGTTGGGCCTGGCCGTAGGTGCCACCGCCGGTGCGGTCTCCGGTGCGCTGACCGACGTGGGCATCAACGACAGTTTCATGAAGGAACTGGCTTCGACACTCAAGCCCAACAGTTCGGCGCTGTTCATCCTGGTCTGCAAGATGACGCCCGATAAAGTTCTGGAAGAACTCGCCGGCAGCGGTGGCAAGGTGCTGCAGTCGTCGCTGACGCACGAAAACGAAGCCAAGCTGCAAGCCGCACTCAGCGCGGTCAAGGCTTAACGTCGTCAACGAATTTCTAGCAACATCTTCCTAGCAATACGAATGGGCCTCGCATCTGGCATATGCTGTGTGCGAGGCCTCTTAGTTGCGCCCTTCAAGCAACGACCTCATGAAACGCATTCGCATCACTCACAACACGGCCTATCACTACAAGACGCCCGTGACGTTCGGTCCCCATCGCGCGATCCTGCGTCCGCGCGAAGGACACGACGTCCATATCACCGCCGCGCGGGTTGAGATTGAGCCTGCGGCGAATGTTCGCTGGGTGCGCGATATCTATGGCAATTCGATCGCCATCATCAACTTTACGGAGCCAGGACAAACGCTGCGCGTGTTCAGTGAAATCGATGTCGACTTGTACGATGATGGCCCCATTGAGTGCCTGGTCGATGAGAGCGCCCAGCACTATCCGTTTCAATATGGTGCCGAAGAGCAAATAGAACTGGTGCAGTATCGCCTGCCGAGCTATCCGCACGACGGACCAGCGATTCAGCAGTGGCTATTGCAGTTGTATCGTCCGGGGCAACTCATCGGCACGGCCGAGTTGCTGAATAGCCTGAACACGCGCATCTTTGAATCGTTTCAATATCGCCATCGCGATGAGCCTGGCGTGCAGCTTCCCTGTCAGACGCTGTCGCTGGGCACGGGCTCTTGCCGGGATTATGCGGTGTTCATGATGGAAGCAGCCCGGCACTGGGGATTCGGTGCCCGGTTTGTCACTGGCTACATCCAGATGAGCGAAGGGCAGCACGGCGCGACGCATGCCTGGACCGAAATCTACATTCCCGGCGCGGGCTGGCGCGGTTACGACCCCACGAATCACAAACTAGCGGGCAACGAGCACGTTTCGGTGGCCGTGGCTCGCGACCAAGACAAGGCTTCGCCGCTCTCGGGTTTCTGGGCAGGTCCCAGCGACGCCTTCGAGCGGATGGAAGTTTCGGTGCAGGTGGTCTCGCTGTAACGCCTACTCGGTCTTCGCAAGTTGAGCCGGCGCAGGCTTCGGCTGGGCCGACTTATAGAAGCGGACTTCGGGCGGCACCGTCAGCCCGCCCGAGACAATCGTCTGAATCGTCTGTTCTGAAGTCCAATTGAGTTCCACCACGTCTTCTTCGGGAACCAGCAGGAAATAACCTGAGGTAGGCACGGGTGTAGTCGGCACATAGATGCAAAGCAGCGTCTTTTGGGTGTCAATATCGCGGCAAGTTGCCGTGACAAAACCCGGCACCTTCATGCCTGGGTGTGGAAACTCGACGAGCACCACGCGCTGCGTGCCGCTGTTCTCGCGTTGCTTGTCGAGCGTCTTAAAGATCTTCTGCACGCCATCGTAGACGGTCGACAAGATCGGCACGCGGAGCAAGATCGCATCGATGCTGCGGCGCAAGCGCGAATGCACAAAGAATCCCAGCACGTACAACAGCAGGAGCGCCAACAACAGTGCAATCGGCGGTGCCGCATAGATTTCAAACCACTCAGGGAGTTCCGTCGCGGGACGCCCCTTGCGCACCGCCCAGAGCACCAGAAACGCCAGCGGATCAATCACGTAACTCTGCAGAGCAAAGAACAACCAACCCATCACCCAGAGCGTAATCAAGATCGGCAGCACCATGATCAGGCCGCCAAAGATGCGCGCCTTGAAGCCCTGCGGTGCATTCGCGAGTGGCGGGGCAACCTCGGTCATGGCAACCGCCGACGAATGACGGCTGGGCGGCGAAACTTCATTCATAATTCACCACAAAAGGAGCAGGATTTTCGCACAAAGGCCTTCAAGTGTAACTTGCGTGGCAAATCGCCCATAGACGAACTCACCATGCGCAAGAGCAGCTAATGCACGTCAGCGACGAACCAAGTTTTCTACGCAAAATTCGCTCGCAACATTTTTGATCCCGTCCTATGCTCGCGTATTGCAGCTCTTTTCAAAATTCTTATCGATCGGAGAAAGTCATGTTGCGGCGCAACGGTTTGTTGCTGTTCAGTCTGGCGATGTTCCACTGGGTTGGTGTGCTTGATTTATCTGCCGCGGAACCAGCGGAACCCGCCACGGAGAAACGCGAGCGTCTGGCAGTTCACGAAACACTGGCGGTGTTGAACAAGGTGGAGTTTCGCTTGTGTCGCGGGCTGACCTCGCTTTGTCCCGAAAAATGTGGTCACTCGGGCAACTTTGCCGACTTTACGATCAAAAAGTATCTTAAGTACGAAAAGGTGGGCGAGTTTGGCGATCCCCAGCAAACGAACTTTCTGATTCAAATCAGTGACTTCGCCAAGCAACCGATTGGCGACCCCGCCCAACTGAAAACGATTCAAGGGCTGAAGCAAGGGGACTTTGTCCTGCTGAGTTGGAATCACGACTACGTCACCAGCAAAGGGACTTCCAGCCCAGAACGTCCCGTCGTCAAGCTGGAAGAGATTGATGCCGCCAAAGCAGAGGAACTGCTGAAGGCGGGCAAGTAACCACTCCGTACCTTGAAAGAATCATCGAACCGGTAGTTTCGCGCCGTTCGATCATCGTCAATACTAACAGTCGTCGCCCTACAAAAGCTGCGCTAGCTCGGCGACATGCACCTCCTATCTCCTGTCTCTTCTTCGAGGGTTACTCACATGGCGCGTTTTCTTGCTGCGCTGATTGGTTGTTCAGCGGTCCTTTGGTGTCTCACCGGTGCCGTTTGCCACACGCTTGCCGCCGCACCCGACGCCGAAATTCAAAGCGCGGCCGAGGCCTTTTTAAAGGCCTTCAACGATGGCAAGGCCGACGCCGTGGTGGCCCTCTTTGCGGCCGACGGCGAACTGGTCGATGAAAACGGCAACCTCTACAAGGGAAAAGAGGAACTCGAAAAGCTCTTCTCGGGCTATTTCACTAAGTTTCCCGGAGCAACCCTGGCGCTCGACGTCGAATCGATTCGCCTGATCGGCGGCGACCTGTCCATGGAGGATGGAACTCGCTACTTGTCGACGAAAAGCGATGGTAAGGCCCAGGTGCGCTATACCACGGTCCGCACCAAAAAGGATGGCAAGTGGCTGATTGGTTCAATTCGCGAGTTCTACGACGAACCGGCTCCTAGCACCAACGAACGACTCGCTCCGCTCGATTGGGTCGTCGGCGATTGGGCCAGCGAAGATGCCGAGCTCGTCACCAAAATGTCTTATCGCTGGGCCGAAGACAAGAATTTCATCGAAGGCAGCTTTCAGGTGATCCGTGGTGGCACGGTAGTGACAAAGAGCACCCAACGCATCGGCTGGGATCCCGTGGCCGGCAAAGTTCGATCGTGGCTCTTTGATGCCGATGGCGGCTTCTCGGAAGGAAGTTGGACCAGCCTGGAAGATGCTTGGGTCATCAAGTCGAACGCGACCATGCCCGATGGCACTACCGGCAGTGCTACGGTGACGATTGCTCCCAAGGGGAAGAATCAGTTCACTATGCGCGGCACCGATCGGCTGATTGGGGATAGCCGCGGCGAAGATTTCGAGATCACCGTGACGCGAGCTCCGCCTGCTCCGAAGGCAGCCGCCGTCGCTCCCAGCGGCACTAAAGTGACGCCGCCCGCCACTCGCCCGATTGCACCAACGCGCTAACGCCAAAGGGGAACAAACATGAACGTGACACATTGGTATCGCAAGTGCGCGCTGGGTGTGGTGATTGCAGCAATCACCTTACTGCCCGCCGTTGAGTTGCACGCTCAGCGGGGAGGTCTCAGCGGCGCGCGAGCAAACATTGGTGGTGGTGGTGGCGGAGGTGGTGGCGGTGCTCGAGGAAACATCGGCGGCGGCGGTGGTGGCCGTCCGAACGTAGGTGGTGGAGGCGGTGCCCGTCCCAATGTAGGAGGTGGAGGCGGCGGACGTCCCAATGTAGGGGGCGGTGCGGCTGCTCGGCCTAATCCGGGCAACATCTCGCGTCCGAGCCTGTCGAATCCCGGTATCGGCGCGCGGCCCACGCAACCCATTGCACGTCCGACACAGCCGATCGCGCGACCCTCCAATCCAGCGCTGAGCGGAGTCGGTCGTCCGAACGTGAATACACCGAACCTCGGCGCCAACCGACCAACCACGGGAGTGAATCGCCCGACCATGCCGGGGAATGTATCACGCCCGAATTTGCAGCCTCCGACCACGCTTCCCGCCGTAAGGCCAGGTGGTCCGGGGCTCGTCGGCAATCGTCCGACGTTGCCGGATCGGCCAGGAATTGGCGGTGGAAACATCGGTGGCGGCAATCGACCGACCCTTCCCGATCGCCCAGGCATCGGCGGTGGCAACCGCCCGACGTTGCCAGATCGGCCCGGTATCGGTGGTGGAGATCGTCCCACGTTGCCAGACCGCCCAGGTATTGGCGGCGGCAATCGACCGACGTTGCCGGATCGTCCAGGTATTGGCGGCGGCGATCGTCCCACTTTCCCTAATCGACCAGGCGGGCCGGGCGGGGTTGATCGACCGAATTGGCCCAATCGACCAGACATTGGTGGTGGAGATCGCCCCACATTCCCCAATCGACCAGGCGGCCCGGGCGGGGTGGATCGACCCAACTGGCCGAATCGGCCCGACATTGGTGGTGGAGATCGCCCGAATCGGCCCGATTGGCCGAACCGACCAGACCGCCCAATCATTGGTGGCCCGAATCGGCCCAATTGGCCGAACCGACCCGACCGTCCGATCATCGGCGGCGGTAATAACAACAACAATAACAACAACATCATCATCAATCGGCCCAATAACCCCAACTGGGGCTGGAACTCAGGCTGGGGCCACTGGAATAACCACCCTTGGTATCACGGACCTTGGGGCAACCATTGGCGCAGTCCCTGGTACCGGCCATCGTCGGCGTTCTTTGTGGGGTGGGGGCTCGGATCGTGGAATAACCGCGTGGTCTATTCCAATCCGTATATCATCCAGTCATCGCCGTCGTCGTTTAACTACTCGCAACCGGTGGTGATCAACAATATTGTTAGTTCTGACGCGAGCGCGACGGCCGAGGCAACCGCCGAGGCCACTGCTCAGAACGAAGCGGCGATGAAGCAGTTCGACGCCGGATTAACTGCTTTTCATGAGGGGCAGTTTCCTGCAGCCTTGAATAACTTCAATGCCTCGCTGAAGCTCTTGCCCGGCGATCCGGTGGTTCACGAAATGCTGGCCCTCACGTATTTCGCTCTGGGCCAGTTCCCGCAATCGGCCGAAGTGCTTAACTCGCTGCTGGCTTCGTCGCCCGGGATGGATTGGACAACGATGAGCAGCCTGTATGGCGACATCGAACTCTACACCACTCAACTGCGAACGCTGGAGCGATACGTGGATGCTAATCCAACGAATGCTGCTGCAGCTTTCGTGTTGGCGTATCACTACCTGGTTGTCGGTCACACCGATGCGGCCATCGAAAAGTTGCAGACGGTAGTGAAACTGCAGCCCAAGGACATGACCGCTCAGCGGATGCTCAGTGCCCTGCGAGCCGCCAACGCACCAGCGCCGGCGGAAGCCGCAGATGGGCCGACGACCGACCTGGTGGGTCGTTGGCTGGCCAAGGCCGATGGCACCAATATCGAACTGAGCGTTTCCGAAGAGTCGCAGTTTACCTGGGCAGCCAATACTAAGGATAAGCCAGCCGTCGAACTGACCGGATTGCTATTCGCCGAGGGAAACATGGTTGCTTTGGAAACCGAAGATCAAGGCACCATGACGGGCCGCGTCAAATCGGCAGGCCCCGACAAGTTCCAGTTCATCGTGCCGGGTGGCCCACCCGATGATACTGGCTTGACCTTCGTCCGGCAGAACTAGAATGTAGTTTGTAAAAAATTGCGAAGTACACAATTGACATTGAATCACCAGTTGTCGACAATGTGAAAGCGTGCTCTCACAGCCTGGTGGTTCGCTGCGCGGTTGGGTCATTTCGTAATTGGCTCTCGGCGGGCCGCCATGGTAGTGAGTGTGTCCAACAACCGGACCGGTTGTTGGACAAAAGCGCGTGTGAAGAAAAATGTTCGCGAGCACGTAAGTGCTGAGGCTGCTGCGATATCCGACAAAAGACAAATATGGTTGCCTGTCCAAAAACCTGGCCAGTTGTTGGACGTTTAGCGTGTGGAAGTCGATGACCATGAAAGTATGCCGTAGCGCCGCGCTCTTGATCTTGGCAACCTGCACAGTCGCCGCCTCGGCGGCAGAGCCGACGGTTGGCAAGCCTCCGGAAGGTTTGAAGACGGCCGAGTTCTACGAAAAGTACATCGACGCTGAGGGTTATCCCATCGTCGCGTCGGGCAAAGTGAACGACTACGCGCTGAAAGAGGCGGCCTATCTGGTGAACCAGATGCTGGCTCATCGGCCCGATGTGCGGAAGGCGATGGTCGAGAGTGGCTCGCGGATGTGCATTATCGGCGTGCATGAGTACACGACCGACTTACCCGAGTTCGCCAAGCTGCGGTCGCCCAGGCAGTTTGCCGAAATCGATTCCAAGGACTACTGGGATGCTCGGGCGCGGGGAACGGGAGGCAGCAAGAGCGATCCTTATTGCTCGTGCGGTGAAGAGAACCTGCTCGGCTATCCAGGCGACCCATACTCGACCGAGTGCATCCTGATTCACGAGTTCGCCCACAATATTCACCTGCGTGGACTCGATCGCGTCGATCCCACGTTCGATCAGCGCCTGAAAGCGGCTTACGACGCAGCGATGAAGAGTGGACTGTGGAAGGGGAAATACGCGTCGGTGAATCACCACGAGTACTTTGCCGAAGCGGTTCAGTCGTGGTTTGATAACAACCGCGAGCCTGACCACGATCACAACCACGTGAACACCCGGGCAGAATTGCTCGAGTACGATCCGGCGGTTGCCGAACTGTGCCGCGAAGTGTTCGGCGAAACGAAGCTGGCCTATACCAAGCCCGCGACACGTCTGACGGGGCATCTGGCAGGCTACGATCCTAAATCCGCTCCGCGGTTCGAATGGCCCGAACGTCTGCAGCAGGCGAAGAAAGAAATCAGCCGGCAGGCCAACGAACGGGCGAAAGCGGCTGATCAATAAACGACAAGTAAGCAAACGACAAGAGCACGGGCAAGTCACTTGCTCCGTGCTCTATGGGAATGCTCGCTGACCGGACTGGCCCGCTTATTCTTCTTCTGGCTGCGACGTCTCGGGTGCCCAGGTCACTTTGTACTGCTTGAACAGTTCCTGATACAGATCGCGCTGCAATTGGCTTTCGACGCGGAAGGCCGTATCGAGCATCGCAGGACTGCTGGCTGTCTCGATGAAGCGAGCACGATCCTTGGCGAGATCGGTCTCGTCACTAATGACGCGGACTACCCAAACCGTCGAGTGAGGCTGGTTCAGGGCAATCCCTGCGGCACCGGGCTTCAGGTCGAAGACGGCTTCCATAAAGTCCTGACCGGCGAATTCAACGCCAGTCACCGCGCTGATGGTGGGAGCTGCCTGATTGAACTGTTCGCCGAGAGCGCCCGTCGTCATCCAAGTAAAGGCAGGCGGCGTAACAACAGCTTTGGCGTCCTTCACGACCTTTGTCAGGTCGTTGGCCTTGGCTGCCTGTTCCGCCAGCTTGGTACCTTCTTCCTTGGCAAGCAGCAGAGCTTGCTGGACTTTCCAATGCTCTAGGACCTGCTCCTTGGCTTCGGCAAAGTCGAGTTCCTTCGCGGGCTGTTCGTCGGTTCGCCAATACACCCAGGTGGTCGAGGCGAGCCCCACAAACTGCTTGTTATCCCACGAGAACGGTAGTGTTTCGGGGAGAAACAGCCCGGCGTTCTCTTGAAAGGCAGCGTCGGCAAACGACTGCTGCTGGAACGAGGTTGTATCGAAGCGATTGGCGTCGCGACCGAGTTCGAAGTTACGAATTTCGAAGACGTCCGACAGCGGCACCACTTGCACCTTCACTCCGGCGTCGGCCAGGATGCCGGTCAAATCGAGCGGTGCAGGTTTGACGACTTCCGTTTTCGGGGCAGCCGATTTATCGGTCTTTTGGCGATTTTCGTAGGCCTTCCAACGGTTGAACTTGCGGGCGAATTCGTTGACGGCGACGATCACCTTGCCAATGACGGCCTGGCGACGTTCGGCGGCAATCGGCCCAGCCAGCTTCGTGCGGATCTCATCCTTCACTTCGTCCAGCGGCTTGAACTTTACTTCCTTGGCTGGTTCGGTCGTGGCCGGAGCAGCCGGATCGGCAGGCTTGGTCTCTGCGGGCTTAGTACCTTCCGCAGGAGCAGGCTCTGCAGGCTTGGTTTCAGCTGGTTTCGTCTCGGCTGGCTTGTCACCGGCCTTGGGTTCGGCAGGCTTGGTTTCCGCGGCCTTTTTGGTGTCTTCGGTTTTGGTCTTCGTCTTGGGTTCGTCATTCTGGAAGTTCACCAGGTGAACTTCGCGAGCAATGGCTGAGCCGGCGTTCTTCTTGGGCTCAGCAGCCTTCTTGGTGTCGCCAGCCTTATTCTCTTCTGCCTTCTTCTCTGCGGGCTTTTCTTCTGCTGGCTTCTTCTCTTCAGCCTTAGCATCGGCGGGTTTATCCTCAGGCTTCTTCTCTTCTGGCTTGGCCGGATCAGCAGGATCTTTCGGCGCGGCGGGATCAGCGGGAGTTTCGCCGGGCTTGGTGGGCGCGGGTACTTCCGCAGGCTTGTCTTCCACTTTGTACAGACCGGCGGCTTTGCCCTTTTCGTATTCGTCGGCAACCTGCTCGTCGGTGATTTCCTTCTTCGCTGCTTCTAGGAAGGGCGCGTTGTCGATCTTCACGTATTCGAAGGCAATCCGGTGCGGCCGGCGAAAGCCAGGCTCGGGGAACTGTGGATTTGGCGGCTGCATCCGACCTTCTTCAAACAGCTCGCGCAGTTGGGCGTCGGTGGGTTCGGTTTTGACCTGGGCCACAAAGTCGGCGACATTCAGCGGGAAGGCCTCGATCTTTACCTTGCGATTGAAACGCTCGTAGACATTCCACATTTCGCCGGGAGGGAGCAAACCGTGGTCGCCAAAGCGGAGGCGAACATTGGTCAAGTCGCCGGGAGTGAGAGCATTCACGCCCGCTTGGGCCATGATCTGCATTTGCTGGGCGAGGATTTCGTTCTTCAGATGTTCGAAGATCGAGCCTTGGGTGACTTGCACGGCGGCATCGGGCGTGGCCTTCTCCACCAGTTCGGCGAGGTCGCCTTCGTTGAGCATGAAGTCACTCATTTTGATGAGGAATTGCTTCACCGTTTCGTCGGTGACCACCACTCCCATGTCACGAGCACGTTGGGCGAGGATCTGGGTGTTCACCAGCGATTCTTCGTTGGTGTAGGGCGAGATGCCCACCCATTGCTGCTCGGGCGAGAGCATGAAGTAGCCCGGTGCCCGGGGAGTGCCGCCACGGGTGCGAGTTTCTTGAATGATGGACAGGACAAATTGCAGCGTCGTGCTGTGCACAATGCGCAGGTGGCTCAGTTCGCTGCGTGACAGTCGGCCACCTTTCCAACTGACCACGATCGGGTCGCTGGCGGAGCCGCCACCGCTGTTCCCCTGCATCGTGTCCATTACCGCAGGGAGCACCAGCCACGTCAGAATCAAAATGACGCCGAAAACTGCGAGGAAGATTTTCGAATTTTGCCGTAAGTGATGAATCATGCTCGTTGCCTGTAGCGAAGCGTGTCGCGCGAAACGAAGTCCTACCGTCCCTGACCGCCGCCTGTAGCTGTGCGGAGTGGCCCCGGCCGTTTGTGCCCCTGTGGTAAACCGTGCGGGGTAGACCATGCCGGAAACAGGAAATTCTAGGAAGCATCGACGTAAATACAATGCCAGTTTGACCGTAGAGACGCTACGGTGGCGTTGGCAGAAGACAAAAAAACGCACTTTTCAGCGAATTTGCGGGGTGACGGCCAACTGCAGCGATCTATTCAATCCGCCTCGCTTTCGTCAACAAGTCTCCTCTGTGCCCAAGGAGGCGTTACGCCGCCAGAGGTGCCAGAACGAGGCACAAACTGACAGCCACGTTTGATAGTCGCCCCAGGCGGCATATCGCGACGACATCGCGAGTAAAAGTGAAATATCTACTTGACAATGAATCACCACACCACGACAATTTCGTGGTGTTCTGCTGTAATTTGGTGGGCGAGGTGAATGCAAACTTGAAGTGCAACGCAGAAGTGCCAGCAGGTGCCGCTACCAGGTGTCAGACAGCATTTTTGCGGTAGCAGTGCTTAGCGAAGTCTCGATCAAGCTTTGCGAATAATAAGTAGACGATCCCAGACATCAGCAATTGCCGACGATTCCATGCGGTATTGCACTTCAAGTTTGCATTCACCCGATCAAAAACGAGCGGCTGCGTCGAAAGATGATTGCGTATCGCCCGAGATGCGTTGCAATTTGCCGGGTGTCCAAAAACTGGCCCGGTTATTGGACAAAAGGAGCGCGGCAGAAAACCGCGCAAAGAAATGCAAGCCAAGAGCAGGTAATCACTTGCAAGCTAAATCTGAAACCGGTGCCTGTCCAAAAAGCTCGCTGGTTGTTGGACGTTTGGGCTGAGGCGCGGGCGGTGAATAAAAGCAGAAAAACCACTCACGCAATCCCTGCGTGGTTGGTTTTCTGATGCCTGCTTGAGCCTCACCCCCGTGAAGGTAAGCCGTAGATCTTGGAAACTGACTGCTGGGAAACTTACTGCTTGGGCATAAGGACGGTGTCGATGACGTGAATCACGCCATTGCTGCAGGCGATGTCGGCCTTGGTGACCTTCGAGTCGTTGATCTTCACGCCATCGGCGGTGTTGACCATGACCGACTGACCTTGCACCGTCTTGGCATCTTTGACCTTCACGACATCAGCGGCCATCACTTTGCCGGGGACAACGTGATAAGTGAGAATCGCAACGAGCTTGTCCTTGTTCTCGGGCTTGAGCAGGGTCTCGACGGTACCCTTCGGCAACTTGGCAAACGCTTCATCGGTCGGTGCGAAGACCGTGAACGGGCCAGCTCCCTTCAGGGTGTCGACGAGCCCCGCGGCCTTCAGCGCGGCAGCGAGGGTTTTGAAGGAACCAGCGGCGACGGCGGTGTCGACGATGTCCTTTTGAGCGCTGGCAGCGGGCTCGGCTGCCTGGGCCAAACCGGCGATGGCAACCATGACGAGCGAAAACAATCCGGCGAAAATTCCTGTGCGATGCATCAGACAGACTCCTGTGGTCTTCGCCGGCAATCGTGATCGCGGGGCAAGCGACTCGCTGGCCCTAGTAATTCGCAAGACGAGCGGCGAAGAATCGTCCACTTCGTTCACTGGGATGATAGAAGGCCGGCAAGTGGCAAAGGAGAATTTCAGTGCGATCGCAGCGTGGGCTTTCTCGGACCGCAAAAGGGGGGTGTCCAATTAAGGAGGAGCAACTTGGACCGCAGATAGCGCAACTCTCGGGTTTGCGAGCGATTTGTACCCAATCGGGAGGCTGCTGGTTGGACAAGTTGGTGAAATGAGCGGGCCGCGTTTCGCTAGGGGAACAGCTGCCAGGTGCCGTTCACGCGGCGCTCGTGCGGGTGGAACTTGGCCTTGTAGATCATGTGCCGTGAGCCGGCGACGTAGTAACCCAAATAGAGATATTGCCGTCCCTGAAGACGACAAAGCTCGGCCTGCTTGAGGACCGAATAAGTACCGATGCTCAGCTCGGTGAGCCGGGGATCGAAGAAACAATAGACGGCAGAGAGAGCCTTTTGGCTGACATCGGTAATGGCTACACCAACGAGTTCGCCCTGGTGCCAGTAACTGAGTTCGGCTGTGCGGCAGCAACTGTCGGTGAGGAATCGCTCGTAGCCCATTTCATCAATGGGCTCATCACCGCGATCGAGTCCGCGCAGTTCGCGATGCAAGTTGAAGAGGGAGATGCGCTGGTCGTCGACAGTTGGCAGACCGAGGCGCGTCTCGAGCAGTTGCTCTCCCTGCCGAAAGGTTCGCCGCTGCGTGGCATTGGGCTTAAAGTTAGCGAGGTTCAACCGGATGGGCTCGCAGGCACTGCAACCGGGGCAGCCAGGCCGATAGAGCATGGTGCCGCTGCGACGGTCGCCGACTTCCAGCCTGTCGTCGAACTGCTTGAGGGTGAGCCGCTTCACGGGCTGACGATGAGGCAACCGAGCCGTTCGCCCAGGAAGATAGGGACACGGCGAGAGCTGGTCGAAAATGATAATTTCTTGAGGTTGCATGCCATAGGCCTCGCCCCCTTATCATCGCCGATCGACGCACGCGTGCAAATCGGCCGGGCCAATTACTCTTTGCGAGTGCAAGGCTCGAAGACGAGCGGCTCGTGATCGAGCGGGTCGGCAATGCGAATGGCCAACTCGCCCGAGAGGAGTTGGTCGATCACCTGACCGACTACTTCGGCCCGCCAACCTGTGGCGAGCAGGGGCTTCTCGTGGGGAGCAAAGCCGCCGAGATCCAGGCGATAGGCAACCAGGTCGCGAACGTCCTGAGCGGTGCCCGCGAGATTGGGAGCTACTTGAGCCGAACGGCAGATGCTGCCGAGTGCGGTACTGAGAAATTGACCGAGCAGGTTCAGTTGCGGACGGCTGCTGCGACGTTCGGTCTGCGGCAATTCGTCCTCTTTCATGGCGAGGGCCTTTTCGACGCAGCTGCCAATTTTAGGCAGGTGTCGCAAGATTTCGCCCCGCTCCATGCCGCGGACGGCACGCATGCGCTTTGGATCGGATGTTTGCCGCTTGGCAAGTTCCAGCAGCAGGTCGTCCCGCAGAATGCGCCGGGTGGGAATGTTGCGGCGTTCCCCTTCACCATCGCGCCACATCCAGAGTTCTCGGACGATGGCCAAGGCTCGCGGGTTCATGCCGGCGAGTCCACCGACGCGGCGCCAACGCTCGCCCAGTTCGGCCTTCTCGACGTCGTCCTGCCAGTCCTTGAGTTCAGACAAGACCCATTCCAGCCGGCCAAGCTCGTTCAGCCGATTGACCAGCACGGTGCGAATGGCCTGCAAATCGACGACGTCCTGCAGACCGTATTCGATCTGCCGCTGCGAGAGTGGCCGCTTTCGCCAGTCGGTGCGGGTTTCGTCTTTGGAGAGGGACTTGCCAAGGAGTTTTTGTACCAGGGTGCCGTACGATGCTGGATATTCGAGCCCGACGAGTCCTGCCGCCAGTTGCACATCGAACCAGCCTGCTGGGCGATGACCTAGGGCTCGCAAGCAAAAGCGGAATTCTTCCCGCCCGGCGTGTACCAGAGATTCTTTGCCAGGCTGAGCGAGCAATTCCCAAAACGGCGAGAGATCGCTGAACTCTAGCGGATCGACGATTGCCAAGTTGCCATCGGCTGCGATCTGCAGCAGGCACAACTCCGGCATGTACGTGTCTTCAGAGACGAATTCCGTATCGAAGGCGATGATTTCAGCTGAAGCAATCACCTGGCAGAAATCGCGCAGGTGTTGATGCGAGGTAATGTATTCGTACCGCACGCGAGTCCGATATTTGCCTAGTTGCCGCCCGCCACGAAGATACCTGCTAACACTAAGACAAGTGTAGCTTGCAAAGCGATTTGGGGCCAGATGGATGCAGAACTGGCGATTGATGCTGTTGCCGCGCTGCCCCGACAGCGGGGTATTTCGCGGCGTTGGTTTAACTCAGCCTTATGCCTTAAGTTTGAATCCTTAAATCGCAAATAGTTATGATTGACTAAGGCGCACGCATGCGCCAATCTGTCACTACTGTGAAATTGGAACTACCTGTGAACGCCCGATCGCCGCTGATTATTGTCGGAGCAAGTGCCCGGGCAGCGGCAGAGTCGGCAGCGCGCGGCGGATTTCAGCCCATGGGAATCGACCTGTTTGCCGATGCAGACCTGCGTACCTTGGGGCCGACGATCCAAATTGAGCGGTATCCCGCTGAGTTTCTCCGGGCGCTTTCGGCGGCACCAGAAGCACCTTGGATGTACACCGGCAGCTTGGAGAACTATCCGCGATTGGTTGGGCGTCTCGCCAAACTTCGCCCACTGCTTGGGAATGGGCCAGAAGTCGTAGCACGCGTGCGAGATCCCCGCTGGTTGGCGAGCCAATTGAGCAAGACCGAACTGGCTTACCCAGAAACTCGCTTTGCTGGCGACAAGATCGCCAGTGAGGCCGGTTGGCTGATTAAGCCAATTCGGTCGGCAGGGGGTATGGGAATTCGGCAGGCCGATGCCGCAGAAGGTAGATTCGTCGGCACCAGACATGTCTATCAAAGATACGTTCAGGGAGTTTCATTGAGCGCCTCGTTTATGGCAACGAAGAACGGAGTGCACCTGCTTGGCTTCGCGCAGCAATGGTGCGGCGAGAACTGGGGGTCGCCGCAGCCTTTCCAGTTTGCCGGTGCCATGTCGCCGCTAAAGCTGCTGCCGGCCGACGAGGAAACGATTGTCCGTGCGGCCAACCAGCTGGCGGCCAGCGCGGGACTTCGCGGGCTGTTTGGCCTGGATCTGATTCGCGATGCCGAGCGGATTTGGTTGATCGAAGTCAATCCTCGCTATACGGCCAGCATGGAATTGCTTGAATCAACTACCGGACCGAGCCTGGTGGTGGCGCATTGCCAAGCATTTGCGGCAGAGGATGTCTCGATTTTTCGAGTGGCTTCGACAGAGTTTCACGCCAAGCTCATTGTCTATGCAACCGAATCGGGAGTCGCCGGGGATCGCCTGCAGCAGTTAATTGGCGAACTGGGAGCCGTTGGAATCCAGGTGAAGGATATTCCTGTCTGGGGAACGACTATCGACAAGCACTCACCGATTTGCACAGTGCAGATCGCGAGTGCCGATCGTGCCACGATTGCCAATGGATTGGTGACTAGCGCGGAGCAAATTTGCAGCTCTCTTGATCCGCCTGTGCCGGTTAGCGATCCGGGCGGTAAGATGCTATCACCAACCAACGGCAATTCCTAAGTTCACCGGAGTCTCAACATGCCTCTGCATATCACCGCTGGAACCAGTCAGCCGTCTCGCCGCCAGTTCTTGGTCTATGCCGGCGTGGCGGGTGCCGTGTTATCGCTGCAACCGTTGGTTGGGGCAGAAGAGCCAGCAGATGCCTATCAGCGGTTTGCCCTGATGTCCGATACGCACATCGATGCCGACGCCGCGAGGGTCTCGCGCGAGGTGAACATGTCGGATCATTTGAAGCAGGCTTGGGCACAGGTAACTGCCGCGGCGGGCAAGCTCTCGGGGGCCATTGTGCATGGAGATGTGGCCCACTTGAAGGGACTGCCGGGTGACTATGCCCAAGTGGCTAAGCTGCTCATTCCAGCCGGCAAAACAGCGCTGCCGTTGCACTTTATGCTGGGCAATCACGATGACCGGACCAGCTTTCGCGAGGTATTGAAGTCGTCTGCGGCTTCTCCACTCGATTCGCATCACGTGACGCTCATCGAAACCAAGCACGCGAATTGGTTCCTGCTCGATTCGCTCGAAAAAGTGAATGGCACGCCGGGCAGGCTCGGCGAAGCTCAACTCAAGTGGCTGTCGGCCGCGCTTGCGGCAAAAACCGATAAGCCCGCGATCGTCTCGGTTCATCACCATCCGCAATGGGAAGGTGAAAAGATTGGCGGCATTCAAGATACGAAAGAACTCTTCGAAATCCTCGTCCCACACAAGCAAGTGAAAGCCGTCTTCTACGGCCATACTCACAACTGGAGTCAAAAGGTTCACGAAGGAATTCACCTCGTGAACTTACCGCCGATCGCCTATGTCTTTGCTGTCGACAAACCCAGCGGCTGGGTCGAAGCAGCCATCGGCCCCAAGAGCATGGAACTCACGCTGCACGGCATCGGCCCAGCCAACGAAGCACACGGAAAGAAGATCGAGTTAGCGTGGAGGTAGGTGAGAAGTTCAAGGTTTAAGGTTCAAAGTTTCAGGTTAAAGACGAAGGGATTCACAACAGTGCGAAAATTCCTTCCCAACCTTGAACCTTAAACTTGAAACCTTAAACCCAATGCGATGACCATTCAGAAAAATTCCGATTGAAAATGTCTAGCGATTACGAATACGACGTGCTGGTGATTGGTGCCGGTCATGCAGGAACCGAAGCAGCGATGGCTGCTGCGCGAATGGGGCTGCGCACTTGCCTGCTGACGACGAACTGCGATACGGTCGCGCAGATGAGTTGCAACCCGGCCATCGGCGGCGTCGCCAAGGGGCAAATTGTTCGCGAAATCGATGCCCTGGGCGGTGTGATGGGCCAAGCCATCGATGCCACAGGCATTCAATTTCGTCTGCTCAATCGGCGTAAAGGGCCCGCGATGCATAGCCCGCGAGCACAGGCCGATAAGAAGGGATATCAGTTTGAAGTGAAGCGATTGGTCGAAGAGCAAGCCAATCTTTCATTGCGGCAGGAAGTAGTAGAAGACCTCCTGACGGAACCCATCACGGACAGCAATACGGAGCAAACGGCTCGAGTGGTCGGGGTCCGCGTACGTGGCGATATCACCTATCGCGCTCCGGCGGTGGTGCTGACCACGGGCACGTTTTTGCAAGCGATCATGCACACCGGAGAAGTGCAAACACCCGGCGGACGTGCCGGTGAAGGAACCACGGCGGGCATCAGCGGCGCGCTCAATCGGCTGGGCTTTCGCGTGCAACGCTTCAAGACGGGCACGCCATGTCGCTTGAATGGGAAGACCATCGATTACAGCAAAACGGAACTGCAACCCGGCGACGACGACCCCGAACCGTTTTCATTTCTCACCAGCGAAGCCGAACGTCAAAGGATGGGGCGCGAGCAGATTCCGTGCTACATCACGTACACCAACGAGCAAGTGCATGAACTGATTCGCGCCAACTTGCATCGCGCGCCGATGTATAGCGGTCAGATTCAATCGCGCGGGCCGCGTTATTGCCCGAGCATCGAAGACAAAGTCGTGCGTTTTGCCGAGAAGGAACAGCATCAGCTATTCCTGGAACCCGAAGGTCGCCGCACGCACGAAGTGTACGTAAATGGCATCTCGACGAGTTTGCCGCGCGATGTGCAGGACCAGATGTTGCGAATGATTCCTGGCTTGGAACGAGCCCAGATCATGCGCTATGGCTATGCCGTTGAGTACGACTTCTGCCCGCCCGATCAACTTTGGCCCTGGCTGGAAACCAAGCGCGTCGGCGGTCTGTTCTTCGCCGGGCAAATCAACGGCACCACCGGTTACGAAGAGGCCGGTGCGCAGGGTCTGGTGGCCGGCGCGAGTGCCGCGCTCAGATTGCAAGGCAAAGAACCGCTCGTTGTTGGCCGCGAGCAGGCGTACATCGGCGTGCTCACCGACGATCTGGTTACCTGCGGCGTCGATGAACCTTACCGCATGTTCACCAGCCGGGCTGAATATCGGCTGTTGTTGCGGCACGATAACGCCGACCGTCGTTTGACCGCCATTGGTCGCCGCGCAGGTCTTGTGGACGATGCTCGTTGGCAGAAATTGCAAGACAAAGAAGCCGAGATTGTTCGCGCGCTGCACGTGCTGCGAACTGAACGCACTGGCGAAGTAACGCTTGAGCAGCTATTGCGTCGGCCAGAGATTACGTGGCCGCAGATCGTCGAACGAGCACCCCAGTTGGCGGATATTTCGCGCGAGTCTTCGATTCAAATTGAGTACGACGTGAAGTATGCGGGCTATGTCTCGCGGCAAGAGCAGCAGGTCGATCGCCAGAAACGGCTCTCGGAAAAGAAGATTCCCGAGCACTTTGATTATGCGATGGTCAAGCACTTGCGAACCGAAGCGCGCGAAAAACTGCTCCGCATTCGCCCCATCACCCTTTCGCAAGCCGGCCGCATTAGCGGCATAACACCGGCCGATTTGGCTCTCGTGCTCACCTATCTGGAAGGCGGCAGCCGACGCGCGGCCCACTAGCAAGTGGTGCCGCAATGCGTTTGTTCGCAGCGCGTGATCTTGTCGAGGCGGGTGGCGTGGCGGCCACCTTCGAATTCGGCTTCCAGCCAGGCTTTGACAATGGGCGTGGCTTCGGCGACCTGCTCTTCTGACAGACACAACACGTTGACGTTGTTGTGCTGGCGACACAAGCGGGCAACTTTTTCATTGGGAACGATGGTCGCACGGACTCCGGGAAACTTGTTCGCGGCGATCGCCATGCCTACGCCCGTTCCGCAGACGAGAATGCCCCGATCGACTTCGTTCTTCGCGACCTTGCCCGCCACAAGGGCGGCATAGTCCGGGTAATCAACGCTGGTTGCCTGGTTCGTTCCTACGTCGGTGACTTCGTGCCCTAGCGAGGCGAGCAGCGGCAACAACTGTCCCTTGAGTGCCAAGCCGCGATGGTCGCTGCCAATGGAAATTCGCATGGTCGTTCTTTCTTATGGGTGGTGATTCAGTTCGCCGAAGCAACGAAGCTGCTTGCCGCGGGCCCTGGCAAGTGATTGACTAGGACTGATCGAGATCGATTTCATTGACCCATTCAGCCAGATGGGCATCGATTTGCTCGGCGCATTTGCGATAAAGATCGGGCGGGCCACCAATGGGGTCGGCCACATCGCCGCGATTGTGCGAGAGCGTGAAGGTGCGCTGCCCCGCTTCGGGCCAGTGCGAAACAATGGCCTCGCGATGCCCACGGGTCATGGTAATGATCAGATCGGCATAGCGAACCAGGCGATCGCTGAGGGGCTGGCTCTCGTGTTGGTTCAGATCGAGCCCCCGCTCACGCATGATCGTGATGGCTTCGGCCGCAGCACGGCCGCCGGGGGCAGCGGCGATGCCCGCAGAAAGAACCAGCACACCGCGATCTTCCAATTGTTCGATCGTGGTTCCGAGCTTTTCGGCGAGTCGCTTGCGCAGCATCACTTCGGCCATTGGGCTACGACAGGTATTGCCGGTGCACACCACGATCACCATCCAACTGGCGAGTCGCTTCAAGTTCGTTTCCGAAATGACACCGCTCCGCAGAACCTCCAGATGGTTGCCATTGATCCGCACGAGCGACGACCGTTGACCGAAGCGACTCTTTCCTTCGTCGAGGACAAGGTCGATATCGGAACCCAGACGTTGGACGACTTCTTTGCCGGTGATCGTATCGGGATCGCTGGCTCTTCGCGCGCCGCTCATCACCAAGGGGCCAGCGACCAATCGCAGGGCGCCGAGCAACATATCGTGCGCGGGAACTCGCATGCGAATGCGCTTTTCAGGAGCAACTAGCTGCTGGACACCTTGGGGGAGTCGTTGTATGACGCTCTCGAGCTGAGCATCTTCTACTTCCAGCGTGACCGGACCGGGCCAGCAACGACGGGCAAGACGCAAGCCCAGCGAGGGCATTTGCGGTGCGAAATCAATGGCATCGTCGGTGCTGCGAATAGCCAGACAAAGGGGTTCGTTGGCAGCGGGCTGACGAATCGAGGCCAGCTTTTTCACCGCCGTCTCGTTGAGCGCGCTGGCGGCCATCACATAGACAGTCTCGGAGGGGAAAGCGACCAGTTTTCCCTCAACCAGTGCCTGTACCGCCCGATGGATCACGTCTCGAGGGTCATCGGTCTGATTAACGTCAATGACGAGTGGCGACATTTCGTCCCAAGCTTTTTGTCGCGCGTAGTCACACTACGCTGGCAAACAGACAATAGGCGAAGTGAGCAAAGGTAGTGACCATGTTGTTCAACCGCCCTAATTACTTATTGTATCGGCAGTTGCGCCCAGTGGTCAAGGGTTGCTATAGAAGCATGTTACACCACAATAGAAATGTCCCCTGTTTCTCCACAAATAGAAACGTCCCCTTGGGGGTAAGGCTTTCTAAGGTAACGGTGTGGGGGCGGTTTGCGTAGCGCAGGGAGCGCCAGCGACCGGAGCGGAGCAAACCGCCCCCACACCGTCGCGAGTTATCCGGCGAGGGAATCAGCCGGTATTCCTCAACGCCAGGGATGGTTGGCGGCTGGCTTCTGCCCCTGAGACGAACCTGTCGGGCCGGTGCGCGCGGCGACTGGTTTGCGCGGCCGACTCGCTTCGCTCCGCACCGGGCTCCAGAGCAACTCGCGATCATCCGCGAACAAGCGCACATGGCCATCCAACTGCTCGCACACCGTCAGCCGATCCTGCGGTTGCAGACCACTCTTACGGTCCAATTGCAGAAAGCTGTTCTGCCAACGAATCGTCCAATCGTTCTGCACCACACGCTCTTCGTGAACTGCTAACACGCGGCACAGATCTAACTCTTGCGGCACCGCGCGGTGCAAGTCCGCGGGCTTGGTCGGTGCCACTGCGAAGCGCGTGTTGAACGGCAACAGAAACTCAGCTTCCAAGAACTTATTCGCCGACTCGAACTCGCTGATCCCACGCTGCCGCAGCGCCTTCACCAAGCGATCTTGCAACGTCCGATTCACGCGCTCGACCCGTCCCTTGGCCTGCGGACTGTTCGCCAAGATCAACCGCACGTCCAGCGATTGCATGGCCCGACCAAACTGCGTTTGAGGCTCGATTTCCGCGATTATCTCCGCAGCCGTCGGCTCGCGATCGCTCCGGTAGATCGACGCCCGATCCACATACAAGGCCCGCGGCAAGCCACGCTCCTGCGCGTAACGCTGCACCATTTCGAACGCCGCGGCCAACGTCTCCTCCTCGTAGAACCGCGCGCTCACACGGCTCGTCGCATCGTCGATCATCACCATCAACACCGCCCACGCGCGACGACCTTCGAACCAATCGTGATGCGAACCGTCCATCTGCACCAACTCGCCAAACTGCTCCCGCCGAGCTCGCCGCCGACGATGCACTTTCGAACGCCGCTGACGCGACCACAGACCTGCCGCTAACAACCACCGACGCAACGTCTCCACCCCCACCAACAACCCTTCCGTCGCCAAACATTCCGCCGCCAGTGTCGGACCGTAATCGCCGTATCGCTCGCCATACCGAGCCAACACGCGCGCACGCCAATCCGCATCGCTCTGATGATTCGACGCCCCACCACGCAGGCCGTGAACCAACCCCGCATCACCCTCACGCTGATACCGAGCCCACAACCGCTTCGCTTGCCGATAACTCACGGCCAACAACTCGCCAGCCTGCACCAACGTCAGCTGCTGCTGCTTCACCCGCGAAAAAATCTCCAACCGCCGCCGCTCGCTCTGACTCATCTGAATCGTCTCCATGCCTGGCCCTCCTTCTGGAGGGCAACATGGGGACATTTCTAATGTGGACGTAAGGGGACATTTCTATTGTGGTATGACACGGTCGCCCTCCTCCTGCGTTGAGCCGCTTTCGGGAGGCAGCTAAGATTGCCAGTGTCTCGTTCGCTCGAACTATCTTTTGAGATCTTGCTTGGGTGCCCTCATGCTTCCGCAGACTTTGCGAATGTCGCTTTCCCTGGCCATTGGCATGCTGCTTGTCTCCTGCGGCCTGGCACTCGCCGGCAAGTACAACAAGACGCTGAGCATTGGCGATGCGGCTCCCAGTTGGTCCGAGCTGAAAGATCCGGCGGGCAAGAGTCATTCATTGGCGGACCTGAAGGAAAAGGACGTCGTCATCGTGGCCTTCATTTGCAACACCTGCGAATATGCCGTGGCCGTTGAAGATCGCTTGAATGCCTTACAAAAGAAGCTCGACGCCAAATGTGCGATCGTGGCCATCAATCCGAATAAGGTGGAAGGCGATTCGCTCGAAAAGATGGCGGACAAAATCAAGGAGAAGGGCTTTCAGTTCACCTACGTGCACGACGACGATGCTCAAGCCACGGCCAAGGCCTTTGGTGCCACGCGCACGCCGGAGTTCTTTGTGCTGAACAAAGAACGCAAAATCGTCTACATGGGCGCGCTCGACGACAACCCCGACGAAGCCAAAGCCAATCGCAACTACCTGAGCGAAGCCGTCGATGCTGCCCTGGTGGGCAAGGCTCCTGAAGTGACCGAAACTGTGGCTATTGGCTGCACGGTTCGCTACCAACGCGATCGGCGCAAGAAGACCGAGTAAGAATCTCGCTAAGTAGCTGGTTTATGAATTCAGAACTCGACCTTCACCAACGCGAATGCACGGTCCAATCGGCACTGCAAGCGGCAATCGAGCGACTTGACGTGTTGATGAGGCCCTGGGGTTTTGAGTTTGAATTCGATCCAGTGCGGTCTTCTCATTGTGGGCCCTTTGCCTCCGGCAGATATTGCCGGGGCGAGACTCATATCGAGATATTGTGTCGCCAAACGATCGACAATATCGTTTACCAGCATTACTTCGTCCGGCACAACGTCTACAGTCGCGAAGCCGAGCGATTTGAACTCAACCATCGCCAACTGATGCGACAGCTTGGCCACGCGGAAGACTGCCAATTGATCTGCCGGGATAGGCAACCCGATCTGATCGCCGCCCGTGACGGTGGCGATCGAGTTCAGGCACTGTTGCACGATTGGGAATTGATCGCCGAGTTCTTGCGAGCGCTTGGTCCCGAATTCGCTGAAGCAATCAGAACCGGCCGACGGCAGTATGACGTTAGTTAACGCCTAGAAGGCTCTACTTCGCCGTGTCTTCGTATAGCGGCAAGTGACGATAATAAACTTCCAGCGAGAGCAAGTTCATGGTGGTCACATACAGTCGACCAGCATGGGACGACCAGCGGTCAGGGACCGGGCCGCGCGGTTGCCAACTGCCGGCCAGCGGACCTTGCTTGATCTGAGAGTTGACCAGCAGCGGATGCAGTTTGCCGTTCCAGGCTTTCCAATCCTCGCCACCCATGTGATACATGACCTGCGTGCCGTAATACCAGTAATAGGTGTCTCGCTGCGGATTACGCGCATCGCCGATCGCAGGCAAGTTCTTCCGCAGGTACGCGGCGCCTTGCTGCATCACCGCCTGATCGCGCTTCGAGCCCGAATAGAGCCGCATCAGCAAACCGACCGAGGTCATCGTCTTGCTCGCAACCAAGCCGTGCCGCTGCTCGGGAGTATCTTCGGCGAAGGGGTTGTAACGAAACTCATGCGGATCGCTGCCCGACTTTTGGGCCGCGTTGAGCCAGGCATCGATCTTGGTGTACGTTTCCTTCGGAACCGTCAGGTTTGCTAGTTCACCACTCTTGAGTGCCATCATCATCCAACCACTGACGGAGGTATCGCTGCTGACTCCGGGAGCATATCGCCAACCACCGCGCTCTTTGTGCTGAGCCGCGACGATAAAGTCGATGGCCTTTTGAGCTGGTACGCGCAACTCCGGATCTTGGGTCATGCCGTATGCTTCGCAGAGGGCGATCGTCGCCAGCGCGTGGCTATAAAGCCAGACGCTTCGGTTGCTGTTATCGTCGAGGACCATGAACAGGTCACCGTTCTCGCGCTGATGCGCGAGCAGATGATCGATTCCGGAACGCACAACGTCTTTGTACTGATGCTCGCGATGGTTGAAGCCGGCACCCTGAAACGCCAGCAGCGAGAGGGCTGTCGCGGCCGTATCGGAAGCGAGTTGTGTGTCTTCGCCAAAGCCTTGCAAGCTCCAGCGGCCATCGGTCTGTTGATAGCGAGCCAGGAACTGCAGCCCCATTTCAATCGCTTGCTCGGTCTGCGGCGGGGGTGAGCCCTTGCCGCCCGCACTCTCCATTCCCTTATCGCGCGCCGACCGCTTGGCGAATGGGTCCGTGGCCATCACGACGGACGTGCTGACCGATGGTAGACCGCCAGCCTTCTGCCGGAGGAATCGCGCCGTTTGCACTTGCATCTGCACGCTATCCTCGCGAGCTTGCCGCGTGTTGAGACCGACGCGCGGAGCATGCTCGGCGCCCAATCCTCCCGGGCCATCGGGCGCTTCGATATTCACTGCCACTGATTCAGCAGCATCCTGACGAGTCATGGGCGCGGCACCCATGTTCCCCATGCCATGATCGAGCTCAGCCTGTGCGATGGCTGACGTCGGCCCCATCTGCGGAATCTCCGCGACGGTCGAAGCTCCGCCGGCAATCTCGGTGGTCGCAGCGCGGCGGCCTGGTGCACCGTTATTGGTTTCGCCACCCACTTGCGGACCATCGCCAGTCGCGGCCGAAGCATTCCTGCGGCCCGAGGCTTCGCCCGGAGAGCCAGCGGTACTAGCCGCGACGAGTTCGGCACCAGCGACTGCGCCCGTGGGACCATCACCGACAGGACCAGGCGCGCCACCAGCTAGCCGCTGGGCTTCGGTACCTTGAGCTTCGATCATTTGACCTTGAGGCGCGCCGCCCGATTGGGGCGAGCCGGCGAGTTCAATCGTTTCGGCCTGAGTGTTCGCTGCGAGCGTGATGCCTTTGGCTGCGCGAGAGGGCGAGCCAGTACCGCCGCCGAGTGCCGGTTCGCCCGGCGCGCCGTCGGAAGCTTCGGCGCGTGTCACCGTGACACTACCCACTTGCTCGGCGCCGCCGCGCGAGGCTTCGCCTGGTTCACCCGCCGCAATCGCTGCACCGCCACGTGGAGCGCCGCCATCCATGTTTTGTCGGCCCGTGGAAGCGATCACGGCCGTAACCTTGGGCTGTGCGTTCGGAGTGCCACCATCGCCAGTGTTTCCCATGGGTGACTGCGAAACCGCCGCGACGACCGGACCTGCAATGGCGAGTTGCGGACCGCCACCGGCGGCCTGGCGAGCCAGCCGGAGTGCCTTTTCCTTTTCATCTTCGATTTCGGGCTGACCTGCGGATGCCGCGCCACCGCTGGCTCCTTCGGCGTTATCGCGGCGACTGACGGCCGACTCGGCGAGCATGGCCGCGGAGTTCACTTCAGCCGATGGTCCGTTCTCGCTGGCCTTCGAAGGTCCACCCGACGCGGGCGATTCGCCACCGGCCAAAGTGCGTGTTGGCGAAACGGCCGAGGGACCTGGATCACTCGCGGCAGGTTGACCACCCGAGGTGCCCATGGGTGCGGCGACCTTTTCATCGACCTTGGCAGAAGCAAGCGACATCACCGGACTGCCACCGGTGTCGGTCTTGCGTGCGATTTGCGGTGCGTTCGTCTCAAAATTAAGTTCGGCCTGGCCACCACCGGCCGCGCGGCCAGTGCCTGCCTCGGCAACGATCTGTGTCGGGCCCAGATCGACTTCGCCCGCGCCCTTGGCGCCGGTAACTTCAGCATGGCGAGCATCGGAATCGGCGCGCGTGAGGGCAGCACTCGAACTGGCATTCACGGCAGCCACTTCGTTTGCACCCGGCGAAGTGGCATGGTCGACGGCTTCGGCCTTGAGCGAAGCGGTGGGGGCCTGGTCGCCGGCTCGTGCGCGAGCAATCTGCGCGGGAGCGCTGGGAGCCAGAGCATCGCCGGTGGGGCCGCTTTGCGTGGCTTCGGCCCGGCGAGCAGCTGACGAGGCGACCATCGCCGCGCCAGTGCTACCAGGAAGGGAGCGATCCATGTTCGGGCTCTTGCCCACGCCGGCGACACCACCCAGCGAACGGCTGAGAGCCATGCGTGCCGGCTGAGCAGCGGGATCGCCGGCCCCTTGAGCCGCTATCGATTGAGCGGGGCTATCGACGGCGGTCGGCGAGGTCGCTTGCGCTGCGGTGGCTACCGCGCGCGAAGGCGAACGGCCCGGATTGCCCGTCGGATCGATGGTTGGCGTGGTTGAATTCTGGGCCCGAGTTGCTCCACCTTGCGAGACCTGAGCGGTCGGGCTGCCAACAGTCGTTGAAGCCGTGGGTTGTGTACGGGTAGCGCCCGCTGAGTTCGCAGTCATCTGCCGCGAGACAGTGGCCGACGACGGACCGAGAGCCGCCGACGAAGCTGTTTGCGGGCCTGCGTTCGCCGGAACATCGGCCACGGTGGTCACGGTATTGCTGCGAACCGGCTGTGTGCTGCGCGAGGAGGTAATTTGCGTCGTACCGGGGGTCACTGCAGGAGCATCGGATGGATTGTTCGAATCATTCGCACGGCGGGCACTCGTTGCGTTGGGCGATGGGGTCGTCGTATTGGCAGCGACAGTGGTTGGCCGTGGCGCACCGGTCGCCGGAGCTTGCTGCGCGGCGGCCACGGCCGTCCGCTGGGTGGCTGTGCTGGTGGGCGAAAGTTCGCCAGAAGTAGCCACTTGGGTTGCGGCTGCAGCAGTCGTATCGACTCGAGTCGCCGACGGGACGCTAGGCGCACTATTGGTGCTGCGCGTAAGCGATGGAGTTTGCGTGGGATTGGGTGTGGCAGTCGGCGCTGACTGGCCCGCGGTGCGGGTCATTCGCGAAGCCACCTGATCGGCGCGCGGAGAACTCGGTTCCGCCGACGGAAGTTCCGTGGGGCGCGGCGCCGTCACTTGAGCGGTCGCGCGCTGGATTGAATTGGTTTGCGGCGTCAGCTTGGCTTCGGTGGGTGAAGTTTGGCCAGCCGTGGTTGCCGGCGTGACGACGCTCGCTTGTGTCTTCACATCGGGACGTTCCGTCGTGCGAGGCTGACGATTCGGTACCGGCGTTTGCATTTGCGCGATGGTCGGTTGCGCGGCACTTTCTTGCTGGCGTCGCTGAGGTTGCGGCGTGGCCTGGGTACTGACTTCCGGAAGTGGTTCCGTCTGATTGCGAACCAGCGATGGACTGGTGCTCGCGGTTTTGGTCGAGGCAGTGTTCGCAGGCTTCAACTCTTGCGGCGTCGTTTCTTTGGTCGCCGCGGGAGTTTGCACGGCCGCCACTTGCGAGCGCGGCGTCTCGGCCGGCCGAGCCACTTGCCGCTGCAGGGTTGGCTGCGCAGTGGTCTCGGGCGTGGGCGCGTTCTGTTCGGTGCGGCGCGCCACGCTGGCCGTGGGGCTTTCGGTTTGAGTGGTCGGCTCTTTCACTTCGCGCGGAGCGGCATTGGCTGAAGTGCTTTGCCTTTGAACGGCGGCTGCGCTGGCGGCGGCTTCGGTCGGCTTGGCCGTTGCTTGAGCCACTTTGGGTGTCTCGATAATCTGGCTGACCTTCGTTTCAGCCGGTTTTACTTGCCGGCTGAGCTTGGCTGGCGTTTCAGCCGCTTTGGGTGCAGCCTCGTTAGGCTGCGGCTTGCGAATGATGTTCGGTTCGGTGGTGGCAACCACTTCCGGCACGGGAATCGGCTGAGGCTGCGGCGGCGCGACGTCTTTCGGCGTCTCTTGGCGCACCACTTCTTCCGGCTCACGTTCGGGCTCCGGCGTTTTTGTTTCGATCGGCTTTTCGTGATCTTGCTGCGGCCTATCCTGAGCAGACATCATTTGCTGCGGACGATACTCGGGAAGTGGCTTCGGCGGCCGACGTTCCACCGGCCGCGCATCGGGCGCGCGCACGATCTCGGTGGTGAAGAGTCCCGTTTCGTACATTTGCACCACGAGTGCCAGGTGAATGATGGCGCAGACCACCGCCGAGAACTGCATTGACCGCCGCAAGGTGCGATTGTCGAGCAGGCGAAACGCCAGCATGAACGCACCAGTGCCAAGGGGAATCAGGATCAACCAGGTGATGGCGTTGAGCGCCGGATTTGGGTCGTTGAACTTGAGATACGCCGCGCTCACGCCCATCGAAAACGCAGCGAGGATCACGAGCGCGATGTAGGTCGGCCAAAGTTGATCTTCGAAGATGTCGCCTTGGTGCTCGCTCGGCGGCTTACGCACCACGCGCCTGATCTTGGCCATCGTTTGCTCCTGAAGTCAGCGGGGGCCGACTCAGTCTTCCTTGGCAGAGGTAATTTTGTAATCGAACAGTTTGGCTTTGTTGCACGCGTTCATCACGGTTACGACGTGATCGAACGGCACGCGCTTATCAGCCCGAATGATGACGGTTTGATTGGCCGGATTGTTGACGGCCGCTTGCTGCAGGAACGTATCGAGTTCGTCGGCGGTCACTTCGCGATTGCCGGCAAACATCGAACCGAATTGATTGACGTTCACAAAGATCTCGCTCGGCGTGGCCGTCAGCGGGCGTGCTTCGCTGGCCGAAGGAAGTTGCACGGGAACTTCCCGCTCCTCCTGCACAAAACGAGCGGCGACCATAAAAAACAGCAGCAGGTTGAACACCACGTCGATCATCGGCGTGAAGTTCATTAGCTCGTCGGCCTTCCCTTTATTGACTTTGAGTGCCATGGTGGCTCATCCCTTTCTACTGGTGAGCTACTTGGCGACGGCTGGTGCAGTTGGAGTGGCAACCACTTTGGTTTCTTCCTTGGCTGCCTCTTCTTCGCCCTGGCGGGTGAAGCGAACTCGCCCCTCGTACCGCTCGACCTGCGGCAAGAGATTGAAGGCCAGTTCGTCAACTTCGTGAAAGAACAGAATCAACTGACCTTCGAAATACTGTGACCAAATGGCAGCGGGAATGGCGACGGCCAGACCAGCGAAGGTCGTGACAAGGGCCGTATAAATGCCCGCGGCGAGGCTTTCCATTTGGCTCTCTCCCGGTGCGAGTCCGCCCAGTTTATGAAAGGCGAGAATCATACCTTGGATCGTACCGATGAGGCCCAACAGCGGGGCAATGGATGCTGCAAGATTGAGCCAGCGAACATTGAAATACAGCCGCTCCGACTCGCGCTGACTCGTTTCGCTGATCGTATGTTCGATCTCCGACACTGGGCGTCCCACTTTCAAGAGCATCGCCTTGACGACGCGGGCCGCGGCTGATGGATACTGTTGGCACAGGCGATAGGCCTTGCGCGGGTCGAAGCCACCGCTATTTCCCATTTGCCCAAGACCATCAACAAACTCTTGGGGAATGATGCGGCTGCGGCGGATCGCAATATGCCGTTCGACGATCATGGTGACCGCCAAAATCGACAGGCCGTAGAGCGGGTACATAAAGAACCCACCCTGGATCGCCAGAGTGATCAGATTCAAGTCGTTCTTTTTGGCGACCGTCGGCTGATCCGCGGCAGTCGGCGTGCCCGTGGGCGCTGCGTCACCGCTGGGGCCAGCAGCAGCATCCGGCGGCGCTTGCGCGTGCAACGTGCGGGCAATGGGCTGCACGCAAGACAACAGCGCGAACGCAAAGCAGGTATAAATCGCCAGCCGCACCCAGGGGCGCGAGTAGAGCGTGTTGATCTCGATGGGCGAGCGCTGTTTCATAGGAACCGTCGGGCACGATTGTGTTAGGGATGTTTGCAGCTGGGAGAGTGGCTGCGATTTACAGTTTGTTCAATACGTCGAGGCGCTTTTTGGCATCGGCTGCCAATTCGTGTCCGGCGTGCTTGTCGACGACAAAGGTATAAAAGCGTTTGGCGTCGGCAATGTGTTTGGCCTTCATCGCGGCGTCTTTGGTTTCGTTGATTTGCACTTCGGCACAGCGGCCCGCCTCGAAGCCCGACTTGGCTTGCCAGTTCTTCGTTTCCGCCGTCGCCATGTCGGCCCCATAGCCAAACATGGCGCGTTGGAATTCGCGAATGGCGTCTTCGAACGATTTCTTCTCGAATTGAATCTCGCCCATCATGAAGCGAGCTCGAGCGCCAACATGATCGCGAGATTTGGTCGCGGCCACTTCGTAATCCTTCAAGGCCTCTTCGACTTTGCCAAGGTTTTGCTTGGCCCAGGCAGTTTCGTAGATGGCTTCGGAAAGAATGGGCGACTCGGGGAACTTGGTGGGGATCTCTTCGAGCATGGCGAGGCTATCCTTCCACTGCTTCAACTGCGCGGCGCTTTGGCCGCCGTGCAGCAAGCGGAGCGATTCCATGGTGGGCGACGAGAGCTTGGCCTGGGCCGCTGTTTGAAAGGCCGCCAGGGCTTCTTTGTAGTTCGCTTGCTTGAAGAGAGACTCAGCCTTCATGAAGGCAGCATCGCCAGCGAGGGCCCCGGTGGCGAAACTCTTCAATTGATCGTCGAAAGCCTTCACAGCTGCGTCGTATTGCTTTTGCTGATAGTTGGCCCAGCCCAGTTTGTGGGCTGTTCGTTCGCCCAAATCGCCCGCCGGCTTTTTGCTGATCGCAACGGCATAGGTTTTGGCTGCATCGGCATAGGCCTTCTTGTCGTATTGATCTTCGGCGACGTGAAAGAGGGCCTCGGCTGTGAGCGGGCTATTCGGATGGTCCTTGGCCAGTTGATCGAAGTAGGGAACGGCCGCTGCGGCCTTGTCTTGCGACTTCACTGCCCAAGCCAGTTCGTACAGCACCTTGTCGATGCCCGGATACTTGGGGTTGTCCTTTAAGATGGTTCCAAACGTCTTTTCAGCGGCGACGTTGTCCTTGAGTGCAACCTCGGCCAAGCCACGTTCGTACAGCGCGTCGGTCTTGTTGGGCTCGCTGGGATTCGACTTCAGGAACGAATCGATATCGGCGATGGTGCCCTTGAAGTCGCCCGTCAAGCGGCGACTCATGCCACGACCGAAGAGAGCATCGGCGGTGAGTGGATGATCTTTGTAAGTGGAAACGAGCGAAGTGAAAGACTCGACGGCCGCCGGATACTCTTTGCTCTTCAGTTGCGACCACGCTTTGCCGTACAAGGCATAGGGAGCATAGGTCGACTCGGGCCATTTGCTGACGACCGTTTCGTACTGGGTGGCGGCGGTCTTAAAGTCGTCTTCGGCGAAGGCGATCTCGCCTAATCGATAGTGCGCCTGATCGAGCTGCGCGCTAGTGGGAAATTCTTTGATTAGCTGGTCAAGCGACTTTTTCGCAGCGGGCGTTTTGTCGTTCTTGCGCTGAGAACGCGCGAGCAGCACCAAAGCTTCATCGGCTTGTCGCCACTTGGCATTCGCGGCCAGCGATTGCGTCAGATACTTTTCCGCATCGGCAAACTTGTCTTGAAAGAACTGGCTGGCACCGACCAGATAGCTCGCTTCAGCCTGGGCGTCGGCAGCCTTGAGATCGGAAGTTGCTTTTTCCAGCGTGGCGATCGTTTCCGCATATTTCTTTTGCAGGAATTGGCTCAGGCCGAGTCGCACGCGCCAGGTATCGATCTCGGCGTGCGAGGCATGGTCCTTCACCAGAGCGGCGAAGGCTTTTTCTGCATCGGCGTACTTCTTCAGCTGCAGGTCGCATTCGGCGGCCACGTATTGCACGTCGGGAACCAGCTTGTCCTTGGCGAACGACTTCAGGAAGTCGCCGCTGTATTTCACGCCGTCTTCGTACTGCTTCAGTTCGAGCGCCGTGAACGCGGCGTTGTAGAGCGCCTGGGGAGCCAGTTCGTGGGTGTTGTGATCTTTGGCAACACTGGCGTAGATGTCGAGGGCCGCTTTCTTCTTTTCTGGAATCTCGACGAGCGCGTCGGCTTCGTCCAACTTCAGATTCACCAAGAACGGACTGTCCTTGGCACCGGCGAGTTGCTTGTTGGCAAGCTCAGCCGCTTTGGCGGGTTGCTTCTGACGCAAGTAAATGCGGCTGAGCCAGTGAGCTGCTTCGGCGACGTTGGCACCGCCATTGTCGAGCGTCTGCTGGAACCATTTGGCTGCGTCGTCGAGCTTGTCGGCCCGATAGAAGGCCCGGGCAGCGGATACAGCGGCATCAGCTGCGTAGGAGCTCTTGCTGTGATCTGCGGCCACCTTTGCATACACAGTGCCGGCTTCGGCATACTTGTCCTGGCGAGCCAGCGCGGCACCTTGGCGGAAGAGTGCAAAATCGGTGGAGCCAAAATCCTTCACCTGGGCGACTTCGGCGAAGAGTTTTTCAGCTTCGGCAAATTGATTGGTCTGCAGCAGCGTCTCGGCCTTACGCATCTGCACTTCGGTCGCGTTGGCACTCTTGGGAAATTCTTTCAGGTAGATGTCGTAGACTTTGCCGGCTTCGGCATACTTGCCAAGTTCTTCCTGCGTGGTCCCCAGTGCGTACAAAGCATCGGCGCGGCGAGTCGACTTTTCGTGATCCTTGACCAGCTGTTCGTAGGGAACGACCGCTTCGGCCTTCTTGCCAGCCGAGTAGAGAGCTTCGCCCTGATAGTAGAGAGCTTCTTCCAGGTATTTTCCCTTCGGGAAGTCCTTCACCAGTTTGCCGAAGTTGGCTGCGGCCTGCTCATGCATGCCGGCTTTGCCTTGCCCAGCGAGTGAGTACTGGGTCGAGGCCAGGTTCAGTAGCAGGTCTTCGAGCTGGTCGAATTTGGGATTGTCTTTCGCCACGGCCTCAAAGGCGACGATGGCCTGATCCAGTTGCTTCAGTTGCAGCCGGCAAACGCCCAGGTAATAGCGGGCCTTGGGAGCGAGCGGGTCCGAGGCATGATTCTTCAAAAACTTTTCCCAATCGTCGGCAGCGGCACCGAAGGCGGCGTTGTTTTGCAGCAGGCCAGCATCGGAAAACGCCAGTTTGGCTGCTTCGGAGGATTCTGCTTTCTTCTCTTTCTCTTGGGCGTGGACCGAGGTGGCCAGAGTCAACACGAGCGCGGTCGCAAGGAACGCAAATCCATACTTCAAAACCAGATACTGCCGCATGATCGTCGGTTCCCCGCTGTTTGCCTGATTCGCCGGTCGCTGGCCGCACAATGCTGCGGGACCATAGGCGTCGCCAGGAGCTTACCGCTGGCGACGGCTACTCATCCCGAAATTTGGCGGCCCGAAATGTGGGTTTGGAAAGGTTTGGCTGGAAGTGAGCCGCCTGTAAAAGAGGTGAGCGGCTCAAATCCAGTTTATAACCAGCCCACGGGGTGGTAAAGTCATCGGCTTCGCCCCCACCTGTCCGTCTGCAAGCAAATTGGCCGTATAACGAACGGACGTTACGCCCGGGCGCGATTTTCGTTCCACTAGTCGCCACTTTCCCCAAGAAGTTGTCTGTGAAGCATCTCTTAGTCACTGGCGGAGCGGGTTTCATTGGTTCGCACCTCGTCGAGGCCTTGCTCAGTGCCGGCAATCGCGTAACCGTCGTCGATGACGAATCGACCGGCCGCTTTGCCAATCTGGAGCGGCCTTCCCTCACCACCGCCAAGGACACAGGCCTGCTGAAGGTCATCCGTGGCTCCATCGGCGACCTGGCACTCGTGCAGCAGTGCCTAGCCGATGTCGACGAGGTCTATCACTTGGCTGCTGCCGTGGGTGTCGCTCTTATTGCCAGCCAACCGCGGCAAACGATCGAGCGGAACATCTATCCCACTCAGATCCTGCTCGACGAGCTGTGCGCGCGGCACCAGCAAGGCAAGCCAGTAAAGTTCTTCCTGGCCAGTACCAGCGAGGTTTACGGCAAGAACCCCAAACCGGTCTGGAACGAAGAAGACGATCTGGTCTTTGGAGCCACGACCAAGCCCCGCTGGTCGTACGGTGCCAGCAAAGCCATCGATGAATTCTTAACGCTCGCCTGCAGCAGGCAGTTTGGCTTGCCCGTCGTGATTGCCCGCTTTTTCAACGTCGTCGGCCCACGACAAACAGGCGCATACGGAATGGTCTTGCCTCGTTTTGTCGAAGCGGCCATCGCTGGCAAGCCGCTGGTCGTGCACGACGATGGCAACCAGACCCGCTGTTTTGCGCATGTGAACGATGTGGTCCGCGCCATCCTCGGGCTGATGGCTTCGCCGGCCACCGTGGGGCGCGTCTTTAACATCGGCAGCGATCAACCGATTTCGATCCTGCAATTGGCTCAGCGAGTCATCACGCTCGCTGGTTCCAAGTCGCAGATCGATTTTCAAAGCTACCGCGAAGCTTACGATGCCGACTTCGAAGATATTCGCCGCCGCGTTCCCGACCTGACTCGCATTCGCACCACCATTGGCTGGCAGGCGGAAAATTCGCTCGACGACATCATTCGAGACTGTCTGGCGCAAGCGAGCAGGTAGGCCGAACGACAAGCATTGCGAAAACGCCCCTCCCAGCAAATTCACGCAAGGCGCGAACCAAACTGGCACCTGCGGTGTCTGTGAGTGAACTGAAGGTAGTGCATGCTTAGAAGCTCAATACGAAGAGGCCATCAGCTAGCAATGAAAATCCACATTCGACATCGCCGCGTCATTCGCCACTGTCGTCTGCAGGAATCGATTGCATGTCTGCTTCCATTTCGCTCTTCGATCTCGCCTGGTCCGCGCCGAATTGCCCACCACTCTTTGCTCGGCTGAACCTGACCTTCGGGCCGACCCGAACGGGGCTCGTCGGCCGCAATGGCGTCGGCAAAACCACGCTCTTGAAACTCATCGCGGGGGAGTTGCGCCCGCAAGCTGGAAAGGTCGTCGTCAGCGGCCAACGAGGGTTTCTGCGGCAAACGGTCCAAGTTGATCCTGAAGAAACGATTGCCGATCTCTTCGGCGCGGCAGAGTCGCTGACGCTATTGCAGCGCATCGAACGTGGAGATGCGACCGCGGAAGAACTGGCTGATGCTGACTGGACGCTGGAAAGTCGGATTGCTGCGGCCTTGCAGCGTGTGGGTCTTGATGCTTCACCGGCAACACTCCTTACCGCGATGTCGGGCGGTCAACGAACCCGGGCCGCTCTCGCCGCGCTGATCTTTGCTGAGCCTGATTTTCTGTTGCTCGACGAGCCGACTAACAATCTCGATCGCGCCGGCCGTGAAGCCGTCATTGAGTTGCTGGCTAGTTGGCGGTCCGGCGCAATTGTCGTCAGCCATGATCGCGAATTGCTCGAAACGATGGACGCGATTGTGGAACTCACCTCACTCGGCGCGACGCAATACGGAGGCAACTGGAGTTCCTATCGCGAACGGAAGGCAGCGGAACTGGCGGCGGTCAAACGCGACCTGGCCGACGCTGAAAAGCGGATCGCCGACGTCGCGCGTTCGACCCAACAGACTGCCGAGCGTCAGGAACGGCGCACCAGCACCGGGGAGAAAAAAGGAGCGAAAGGTGGGACGCCAAAAATCTTGCTGGGGGGCAGGAAAGATCGTGGCGAAAAAACGACCGGCGAGAACGCGCGGCTCGCCGAACGCCTGCGAGATCAAGCGGCTGATGAAGCCTGGGCCGCGCGCCAGCGGATCGAAGTCTTGCAACCTTTCACCGTCAAGTTGCCGCCCACCCATCTCCCCTCTGCGAAGATCGTGCTTAAGCTCGCAGGAGTGACCGCTGGCTATGAGCAAAATCGTCCCATCCTGCGAGAACTCTCATTCGCCGTTACAGGCCCCGAGCGCATCGCCATTACGGGCCCCAATGGCTCTGGCAAGACAACCCTCCTATCGATCATCACGGGATCACTAACGCCTTGGGAGGGCACGGTTCGTGTCTTAACGGACTATGCGTTGATCGACCAACGTGTCAGTGTGCTCGAGCCGGCGCTTTCGATTCGCGACAACTTTCGCCGGACCAATCCACAGGCCGATGAAAATGCCTGCCGCGCGTCGCTGGCGCGGTTTATGTTTCGCGCCGATGCTGCCCTGCAGATTGTCGGGACGCTCAGCGGCGGGCAACTCCTGCGGGCTGGACTCGCCTGCGTGCTGGGGGGAGCAACGCCGCCGCCGCTCTTGATCCTCGATGAGCCGACGAATCATCTCGATATCGACTCGATCGAAGCCGTGGAAGCTGGACTACATGCTTACGACGGTGCATTGCTAGTCGTTAGTCACGACCGGACGTTCTTGGAGGCGATCGGCATCACGCGCCGACTCGAACTGTGGCCATCGGTGAATTAGCCGCAGGTTGCTCACAACTTACGGAGCATCTCGAGGGCGGTGGTTTCGAAGATCCGCTGCCACTCGGGGGCGACGATGCAGTCGCAGTCTTCCTGCGCGTAGCCCTTGTTCGTCCGCTGCGCGACCGTCGGGCTGTAGTAGATGTAGCCGTTGGTGTAGCCAGCGACAAAGGCATGCGGGTCCTTGGCGGTCCGCTTGATTCCCAGACCAATCTCCACCGTCAGTTCGCCAGGAAAGGTCAGCAATTTGAAGTCGCCGATGCGCAAGGCACACACTTCCACATCGACGGTCTGCACTGCTGCCGCTTCCGCCGCCGCGCGATGCTTCGTTAGCAAGGCCAGATTGGTATTCAGTCGCGTCAGTTGCTCCATGGTGTGGATGTTCGCCAGGTAAGCTGCTACTTGCGCTTGGTTTTCTTTGTCGAGTCGGGCCAGATCGTCGCGCCCTTGGGCCCGATCGTGAAGATAACTTTGCGAGTAGTGAGAAGGAAACTCAGGGCTCAGACGCTGTTGGATCAACAGGGGAACGAAGGTCTTGAAGTTGATGTTCGTCGGCTTCAGCGAGCGGAGCAGCCTGGCTTGCTCTGCCTCGATGGCTGCGATCCGCTGTTGAAAATCAGCGGCCCGCGGAAGCGAAACGGTTTGTTGTTTCACCGCCAGCGGAGCATCACCGGCAGTCTTGATTTCGCGCGCGGCGCGGACCACGGTGTTGCCGAGCAAGTTACCGAGTGGTTCCGCATCTGGCGGCCGGCTTACTTCTTTGTATCGCACCGGGTTGATGTCACCGCCGCAGCCTTGCACAAAGAAGGCCAGGGCTCCGTGGCCCAGCGATTCTTCGATCACGGCTGAGGCAAAGCCGGGAAAGTCCGCCGAGTTTCCTTTGCTCGGGGGATTCATGATCGGGTGACAGGCAAAGTTGTAGACCATCGCCAGAGGACGACCATCCTCGCGATCCAGTCGCAGCAAGCCAACCTGAGGATCGATCGGCCCGACGGAGGCGACTGCCTCGTCGGGTGGCAGTGAGTAAGCACGGCGCATGTCGACTTGCGTGCCATCTTTCATGGTCAGGCGGCGGTTTTCGCTGATGCGGTTTTCGCTTGCCGAGCCGGCGCCGACTCTGACCGGCGCGAGGCCCTTCCAGGCGTCGCGCACGACTTGGATCACGAGTTGGTCCGTGTCCGCGCGTACGATGCCGTGACAATGGCTGGCGTTGACGATCACGTGCGCGGGGGGAATGCCCGGGTTCTGGGCCAGTTCGCGCCGAATCGTAGGGAGGAAGTTGTTGCGGAGGTGACCAATCTCCCCGATCGCGACCGCGTCGACGGTTACCAGCACCGCCGAGACGTTGCCACTCTGCAGGACCAGGGCCTTGGCATAGCAAGGATCGTTGACGGGACCTGCTTGCCGGTCGGTGATCTCGATCCTGGCCACACCGGCCCTCAGTTGCTCTGCCGCAGCCAAGCTGGGCAAGAGAAACATGCTCGTCATGAAGAGTAGCGCGAGGACGGGAGACAAATGCACGACAACCTCCGGAATGACGACCGCGGTGAGAGGCTCGATTTCACGAGCCAGCAGACAGGAGAGCATACCGGCTAGTGGCAGTGAACACGACCGGCGGACTGAGTGTGCAAGTAGTGTTCCGCACATGATCATTTTGTGCGAATGAAATCGAGATTAATTAATTCTCATTTTATGAACAATAGTATTGCCAAAGGATCAGGCGTTGGCTCGACTGAACTAATCCGAGCGACGCGAGGGTCTAACGTGTGAGGCTGCCTTGGTTGGTTAACCCACGCGCTTGCGCGGGCGAGCTGTCAAATTGCTGGAGAGGCGTTTCAGCGGCCGCAAGCGGCTCGGTTAACCAACAGAGGGCGAGCTACCGTTGCGCGCAGGGGCAACGGAGTTGCCGGCGTTGTTCGCTCGGCAGACCAGGAGGTCTGCCGCCACGTAACAAGATGCCGAAGGGACGGTGGATTGCCATTGAGGACGCGTCAGCAGTCGACTTTTCAGGCTGAACAGGGCGCGCAGGAGTGGTTATCAAACGGTTATCACCAAACGCGGCAATAACCGGTTATCAGTCGACTGAAGTGGCTATTTGCCAAGGGCTTAAAGGGGCTGTTCAGATGCGAAAAATCGCGCAAAAAAGTTATCAAAATCCGACTTCGCGAGTTGTGATGATTCGAGAGCAGCGACGGGCATTAAGGTGAGAATCGTCGCCGCAAGAGACACAGGCCGTTTTCAAGGAGTGGCCGGTGTTTGGACCCAGTCGAGCGGGAAGCGGGCGAAGGTGAGGCCGTTATCGACTTCGTAAAGGATGCCGATACGACCGTCGCTGAGCGTCGTGAGACACGAGTACATGCAGCCTCGAGGGTCGAGGAGCTTTCCGTCCGTCCAGGTTTTCCCTTGGTCGGTGCTGGAGCGAAGGGTGAGTGCGATCCGTTTCGTCGCACTGTTGGGATTGGAGAAGAGGAGTTCGCCATGAGGATGACGCAGCAAGCTGGCCATGCAGGTCGGGTCGGGGACGACGCGCCAAGATTCCGACCAGGCTCCTGTCGTCCAGTTCCACCGAGCCCACAGACGCTGGCCGCTGCGAGACTCGTCGCGCATGGTCAGCAACAGCGAGCCATCGTCGAGTTCGGCAATCTGGGCTTCGCTGGTCGGCGGTTTGTCGGGAATGGCAGCGGGGGAGATTTTCCAAGTGTCGCCGTGATCGCTGCTGTGAATGAAGCACGAGTGAGGCGTGCCAGCGGCATCACGAAATTGAGCAGGAAAAACCAGCTTGCCGTCTTTGGTTTGAAGGCCGGCACCGGGCCCTTGAAAGCAGAGTCGCCAGGCAGGGTCTTTGACTTGCGACGTGATGTTGATTGGCGGCGACCAGGTGAGTCCATCGTCGGTGCTCTTGGTCAGGACAAATTGGCCGGTCTCGCTCGGCTTCAAACCAGGGCCCGAGCCATGCCAGGCGCGGTTGCCTTGCGACCACAGGGCGGCGACGAAGATGGCTCCCGTTTCGCGGTCGACCAGGATCGTGGGATCGCCGACGCCGTTCCCTTGCGAGCCGGCGACGGTTTTGTCGTAATCGAGAATTGTCTGCTGCTTGCCCCAGGTGTCGCCGTTGTCGGTGCTGCGCAGGAGGCCGACGTCGATATCGGCGGGCAGATCCTGGGCGCCGTTGTGGCGAATGTCGAACACTGCCAGCAGGGTGCCTGCTTTGCTGGTGGCCAAACCGGGAATTCGATACGACTTCACGCCGTCATCGCCGGCCTTGCGCAGCACCTGGCGAAAGACGGGGTCGGCTGCCTGACCAACGGCGAGCGTCAGCAAGACGAGGCACAGCGACGTTGGACGAGCAATCGGCGAGAGCAGGGAAGTTGGCATGAGATGGCAGCGGTGAGCAGCAGGTGGGGAGTGATTCAAGGGGGCGTTGCCCAAATTGTACGAGGCAACGAGCATGCTGCTCAATCAGGCTGTTTTCGGTCGCAACTGCTAGCGTTGCAACCGTCGTTCTCGGCATCTCGCGCATTGTCGGCACGATTCGACTTCAGCCGGCGGAACTTCCGGGACGATGACAAAAACAGGGCGCGCTTTTGTCGAGCCCTGACCGTCGCTAGGGATAGCAGTTCCGGTCGTTCGCAGCCTGTGTGGCTGTCAGCAGCTAGGGAGGGATGCACGATGAAGATTCGTCAACCATCGGTTGGTCGTCAGACGTTGCGGTTGGTCGCTGCGTGCACCCTGCTGGCTTGCGGAATGAATGCCGGCTGTAAGTCTCCGTTTGGCTGGTGGGGCAGCGGCTCCAGCGGCGGCAGCATGTTCAGCTCGGCGACGCCCGACGTCAGCAAGCAAAAGTATGACGGACTGTCGCAAGACTTCTCGGGCGGAGCGAGCGGCGCTTATCAACAGCCGCAAGCCTCGAGCGGCAACTACTTCACCAATGCCTGGAACAAGTCGACTGCAGCGGTCGGCTCTGCGTTCACTTGGAACAAAGCGCCGGTTCCGACGGACGATCCGACGAGCCTGAGCAGCAAGCCCAAGACGATGGGCCCCGATGTGTTCATCGCTGCCGGTCGTATGTATGAAACGCAAGGCAAGTTTGCCGAAGCTCAATCGCAATACGAAAAGGCGCTGAAGACTTCGCCCAACGATTTGGCCTCGCTCATCAGCATTGCCCGCTTGCACGATCGCCAAGGTAACTTTCCGAAGGCCATTGAAGCGTACAATCGTGCGGCGACGGCTCATCCCAAGAGCGGCCTGGTGCAGAACGACTTGGGTCTGTGCTATGCCCGGCAAAAGGATGCTGGCAAGGCTATCGAACATTTGAACAAGGCCTGCGAACTGGCGGCGAAGAATCCGAAGTATCGCAACAACCTGGCGACGGTGCTGGTCGAGAATGGCCGCAACGAAGAGGCCTTCAAACAGTTGAAGGCACTCAACACCGAAGGTGGCGCGCATTACAACCTGGCTTACATGCTCTCGGCTCGCAACAAGCCGGAAGAAGCGGCCGCTCACTTGCGACTCGCCTTGCAGGCCGAGCCTGAGCTGAGTGCGGCTCGCGAGATGCTCGCGCAGATGGGCGGAGCAGTACCACCAGGCGCAGCGAATGGCCAGCAGCTGGCGCAGGTGAATGCTCAGCAGCCTGTCGACCCACGTCAACAACAGGCCCTCAGCCTGTTCCAAGCCGGACCGGCTCAGCGAACTGCACCGACGAACCCAAGCCCGTTCCAACCCGCATCGCAGACCTCGAGCAATCCGGTAGAGATTGTGTTCCCGACGGCTCCCGCGAACCACCAACCGCCGGCAGCTTCGCCAGCCTTCGTTGCTCCTCAACAACCCGTAAGCACACAAGCTGTGCCCCAAGCCCAGCCCGACGGTTCGTACAAGATTGCCGACGATGAAGCTCCGCAGTTGCTGCCCCCGGTTGGGGAGTAGGTTTCGCCAGGACGATTCGCCTGACCGCCAAGTTGCGGTATGATGGGTCTGTTATCAACCCACCCAGGCGAGTCCCCCGCGTGAGACCTTCGGCCCAGCCCGAGCCTCGACTTTCGATCAGCCCCGGCGATGTAACACTCGATGCGCCGTCGGGTTCCAGTTTGGACGGCAGCGAACAAGTGTGCCGGCTCAACCTGCGCGACGGCAACAGCACGGCTGTCCGTTCGGAGGTGACGCATCTGCTGCGCTCGCGCCTGCGGTCGGCGGCGTTGCTCATTTTCGCAGCCCTGGCGGTGTTTCTCGTCTGGCATACGTTTTCGTTCGATCGCTGGGATCGGGCGATTTATGTGATCAACTACGGGGCCCATATTCTGGCCACGCTGGTGCTTGGCTCGCTCGGGTTTCTGCTTTGCACGCGGCGAGATTTCAGCCTGTCGGAACTGCGTTGGATCGAGATTGCGACGTTCTTTGTGCCGGCGGTATTTTTCGCGACCCTGCATTACAGTCGGGCGACGTTCTTTGCGGAAAGCTACGGCATGCATCCCGATGTGGCCGCAGCGTGGCTGTTGCCGATTTATATCTACGCCCTGTTCATTCCCAACACCTGGCAGCGGGCCGCGGTTTTCATCGGCGTTCTTTCGGGGCTACCGGTGCTGCTGATTGCCCTGTCGGCTCTGACGCATACCCAAAGCGCCGAAGTGCTCTACGAGCAGTGGGACGCCGTCGTCGTCACCGTGCTGGTGATGGCGATTGCCGCCGTCAGTTCGGTGTGGGGTGTGCATACGATCAATACCCTCCGCAGCGAGGTTTATCAGGCCAAGCGGTTGGGGCAATATCAGCTGAAGCAATTGATCGGCAGCGGCGGCATGGGCGAAGTCTATTTGGCCGAACATCAACTGATGAAGCGACCGTGCGCCATCAAAGTCATTCGCCCCGAGAAAGCAGGCGATCCCAAAGTGCTCGCCCGCTTCGAACGCGAGGTGCAAGCGACGGCCCGACTCTCGCACTGGAACACCATCGACATTTTCGACTACGGCCGCGCCGATGACGGCACGTTCTACTACGTCATGGAATACCTGCCCGGCATGAACCTGTCGGAACTGGTCCGTCGCTATGGGCCGCTGCCTGCGGGTCGGGCGATCTATCTTATTCGTCAGGCCTGCGATGCTCTGCAGGAAGCGCACGACCTGGGACTGGTGCACCGCGATATCAAACCGGCCAACATTTTCGCGGCCTCGCGGGGCGGTGTTTGCGACGTCGTGAAACTTCTCGACTTCGGCCTCGCCAAACCACTGACCGATCTCAACGCCGCTCACATTACCGCCGATGGCACCATCACTGGTTCGCCCCTGTTCATGTCACCCGAGCAGGCGACCGGCGATACGGAGCCCGATTCGCGCAGCGATGTGTATTCGCTCGGTGCTGTGCTCTATTACTTGCTGACCGGCAAGCCTCCATTCGAGGACGACAAGCCGCTGAAGATCATGTTCAAGCATGCTCACGAACCGGCCCCTCGCCCTTCGCTGTTACGGTCTGATCTTTCCGGCGACCTGGAAGCCATCGTGCTGCGGTGCCTGGAAAAGAAGTCGGGCGAGCGGTTTCAATCGGCAGCCGACCTGGCCACAGCCCTCGAGCAATGCCTCGACGCTCAAGGCTGGACCCGCACGCTGGCCCGCGATTGGTGGCACGAAAAAGAAGTCCCCATTGAGCGAATTCCCGAGATGAGCGCCTAAGCTTGAACGCCCCTGCTGCTGCGAGGCACCGCCCGCTAACCGCGATGCTTGTTGCCTAGCAGCGGATCGCCGCATTTCAAGGGAATCCGCCGTTTGACACATTGTCATGTAGAAACATTCCGATATTATGACATGTAGAAGGAAACGAGCATGAATGCCAAAACAAAAAAGAAACTCATCAGCTTGGAAGCACTCGGCCAGGCGGCGGAGTGCTTGCGGACATTGGCCCATCCGCATCGTTTGCGGATGGTGCAGATGATGCTGCAAGGACGGCACGCGGTGGGAGAATTAGCCGAGGCGTGTGAGATCGCCAGCCCCATGGCATCCGAGCACCTGCGGTTGATGCAACGCTGTGGGCTTCTGCAGGCACAGAAGGAAGGACGCTTTGTGTATTACTCGGTCGCCGAGCCGCACTTAGCCAACATCATGGAGTGCATTGAAGCGCGGTTCGGGAACGAGACTAAGGCGTAGAGTAGTTTTTTTTGCGATAATATGTCGGAAGATTGCGATACGTTTGATTAAATCAGCTCATAAAGGAAGCCAACATGTCCCACACAATCACTCCCAGCGAACTTGCCAGCCTTCGTCAGGCAGGCAAACCAATTGAATTGATCGATGTCCGCACGCCAGCGGAATTCCGCGAGGTTCACGTTGAGTTTGCCCGCAACGTGCCGCTCGATCGGCTTGATCCGCAGGCAATCCGAGCGGGTCGAAGCAACGATCAGGCTCTGTACGTCATTTGCCGCTCAGGCGCGCGTGGAAAGCAGGCTTGCGAGAAGCTGCAAGCCGCCGGCATTTCCAATGCTGTTAACGTCGAAGGAGGCACGCTGGCCTGCGAGACTGCTGGTTTGCCGCTTGTGCGTGGCAAGAAGTCGATTTCACTGGAACGCCAAGTACGAATCGCGGCAGGCTCACTGGCGTTCGTCGGCGGGGTGCTTGCCGTCACTGTGCATCCGTACTTCGCTGGTCTTTCCGCATTCGTGGGCGCTGGCCTCATGTTTGCTGGCATTACCGATACCTGCGGCATGGCGATGATCCTCGCCCGCATGCCCTGGAATCAGGTTGGCAAGGAAGCCGGCGGCGCGAGTTGCAAAATCTGATCGATGCGCGCGGTGAGCAGTTTCGCACACGTCGTCACCAACCAAGCACACCTTTAAGGACCCATGCAATGAAACTCAAGCAATATTATCTCGGTTGCCTGTCACACGCGTCGTATCTGATCACCGACGAAAAGACGAACACGGCGGTCGTGGTTGATCCGCAACGCGATGTGGAGCAATACATTGCCGACGCCGCCGCCGTCTCTTGCGAAATCAAACACGTCTTCCTGACCCATTTCCACGCCGACTTCCTCGCCGGACATATCGAACTGCGAGATAAGTGCGGAGCGGAAATTTACCTCGGCCGGCGCGCAGAAGCCGAATTCAAGGCGACCAAGGTCAAGGACGGTGACCGAATCGAGTTCGGTGATGTGCGTTTGGAGATCCTGGAAACCCCTGGCCATACTCCCGAAGGGATTTCGATTCTTGTCTATGACCTTGCCAAGAGTAAGGATAAGCCATTCGCGGTGCTAACTGGCGATACGCTGTTCATTGGCGATGTCGGTCGGCCAGACCTGTTGGCTTCGATCGGAGTGACCGCCGACGAACTGTCGGACATGCTATACCACTCTCTAACCAACAAACTGATGAAGTTGCCAGACGAAACACTCGTCTATCCTGCTCACGGCGCTGGGTCGATGTGCGGCAAGAACTTGAGCAAGGACACGGTCTCCACCATCGGAGAACAGAAGAAGTTTAACTATGCCTTGCAGCCGATGAGCCGTGAGGAATTCAAACAGATTGTCACCGAAGAGCAACCGGAAGCCCCGAGCTATTTCGTTCACGATGCGATCTTGAATCGGCAGGAACGCCCGAGCCTGGACGCAACTCTGTCGGAGTCGCTCAATGCTCTCTCGGTCGACGAAGTCGTAAGACTTCAGCACCAGGGCGCGCAGTTGCTCGACGTGCGCGAGGCAATCGACTTTGAAGGAGCGCACCTGGCTGGCGCAATTAATATCGGCATTCAGGGAAAATACGCGACCTGGTGCGGAACGGTGCTCGACCAAAAGCGTCCGATCATCGTCATTGCGGAAAATGGCAAAGAGGAAGAGGCGGTAACTCGCTTGGGCCGAATCGGCTTCGACAATGTGACGGGGTATCTACGCGATGGAATGGATGCACTCCGAAACCAGCCAGAATTGGTGGCCAAGATCGAACGGATCACTGCCGTCGCGCTCGCCGAGCAGCTAGATACCCCCGCTGCACCGACGGTGGTAGACGTGCGCAGCGAAAAAGAGTGGGCCGCTGGTCATATCACACACAGCGTCAACATTCCCTTGAACCACCTCCGCGATCGCGCAGCAGAGATCGACAAGACTCATCCGGTCGTCGTCCATTGCGAAGGAGGTTATCGGTCGGCCATCGCGGCCAGCGTCCTCGCGCAGTTGGGGCGAGGCGATGTGCTCGACATGGTCGGCGGCTACAAAGCTTGGGCTGCCTCGAAACTACCTGTGCAAGTCGAAGCGACGACTAGCACAGGAGCCTAACGCAGCTCGGTCACGTCGAAAGGAGATTCCATGTCACTCCTCACCCTGTTTTTTGGAGCCTTGGTGGGATTCTCCCTCGGGCTAACCGGGGGAGGAGGAGCGATCTTCGCTGTACCGTTGTTGGTGTATGGACTGGGCGTACCTGCGCGAGAAGCGGTGGGCGTTTCGCTATTGACCGTGGGGAGCACCGCGCTGGTTGGCTTCGTGCAGCGAGCTTGGCGTGGCATGGTCGAGTTCCCAACGGGCTTACTGTTCGCGGTGGCGGGAATGATCGGAGCGCCGCTCGGCTCGTGGCTGGCGGACAAAATCCCGGAGGCAATCCTGCTGGCGATGTTTGCGCTATTGATGCTCTTCGTGGCGCTGCGAATGTGGCTCAAGGCCAGGGATTCTGTCGCTCGTTTGCCGATTCTCGCGGATGACAACGCGGGGCCAACCTGCCGGCGCGATCCCGAAGGAAAGCTGCGACTGACCTCACAATGTGCAATGCTCCTGGGCATCGTCGGCTTGGGCGCTGGAGTACTTTCTGGGATGTTTGGGGTTGGCGGAGGATTTATCATCGTTCCGGCACTGGTGATGTTCAGTGGCATGGGAATGCAGCGGGCGATCGGTACTTCGCTGCTGGTCATCACCTTGATCAGTGCTTCGGGCACGACCAGTCATCTCCTCGCTGGCAAGGATCTTTCCTTGACGACCGCGGGGGTGTTTACCGGCGGGAGCATTGCCGGGCTATTTGCCGGCAGCGCGCTGGCTCAACGACTGGCGGGGCCGCATCTGCAGAAAGTGTTCGCGGCGGCGATTGTGATTGTCGCGATTTATGTGATCTTTCGTTCGGTTTGGCATTAGGAGCAACTCATGCGTGGCTTGGCATTGATTCTGGCAGGACTGGCTTCCGTGGCAACTCTGGGGGTTATCGCAGAGGGGCCCGTCTTTCACTTTCCTCAGGTCAAAACGTATGGCGGCATCGCCCCGGTACCCAACGCGGCGGAAGCACCACGGCGCGGCGCCAAGATCATCTTCGACATCACCGCGGACAGTAAACCCGACGAGGTCAATAAGGGCCTCGAAAGTGTGGCCCGCTATTTGAACCTCAATGCCGATGCAGGCCTTAAACCAGCCGACGCGAAACTGGCTCTTGTACTGCATGGCGCAGCAACCAAGGCAGCGCTCGGCGACGCAGCTTATGAAAAGCACACGGCTGCTGGCAAGAATCCGAACCTAGCGTTAGTTCGCGAATTGAAGGCCTGTGGAGTGGAGGTCTTTGTATGCGGCCAGTCGCTAGCCCGGAACAAATTCACCTCTGCCGAAGTCGCCAGCGAGTTTTCTGTCGCCGTCTCCGCGATGACCGTCAACACCAACAAACAGCTCGACGGCTATGCCTATTTATTCATCCACTAAATGTTTTGCTTGTTGGTGTGCTTGCATCGCTTCCCGGCTAGCGCAGTTTCAGGCCAAGAATTGCGAGATCGGCCCCTTCTGATCAAGATTGAACTTGGCGATGCCGGTGTCGAGCTCGCCGTAGTGGGGAATGGGATTCCCGAAGGCATTGAGCAGCGTGGTGTACCAGTTGCCGAGCGTCTTGTGCCCGGGCTGGCCATAATTCGGCAGGCGGATGTAGCGGCGGGCAATGTTTAAAGGGGAGTTGCGGCCGGAGAGAACGACAAAGGGAAACTCCAGCCCGAGGCTGTGATGCGTTTCGCCGCTGTCCGGGAAGTAGAACAGCATCGTGTTGTCGAACATCGTCCCGTCCCCTTCGCGCACACTCTTCAGTCGCGTGACGATCCGATCGACGAGCGTCATGTGGTATTGCTCACTGCGGGCGCGGACCTCTTCGGCCGCAATGCCGCCGATCATTTTGCCGTGACCGATGTCGTGCATGTTCACCTTCTCAGTTTCCAGGCCGGGAATTCCCGTGTAGTGATGACCGAGTTCATCCACTGTGAAAGCGACGACATTCGTCAAACCAGAGATAAGTGCCGCGAGTAACACTTCCGTATGACCAGCCTGCCGGTCGAGCGTCGTCATGTCGTCATTCAAGTACTTTTCTGCCAACTGAGGAGTATGCTGGCGCAAGACTTCCTTCATGAGATCGACTTTTTGCATTCGACCTTGAACAGCGGTCACGGCGTCGGAGTAGTTCTTGATCTTCGGTTGTTCGGTGCCGACGGCAGTCGGGAGCCGATCACCCTCGTTGCGGGCAACGAACTCCAATACCTTGCGCTCGAGCTGATACTTAATCTGTTCCGCTGGATTGGTCGAAACCGACTTGAACATCTCACGGAGCGCCACCTGTGGTGACCCGAACGCATAGTTGGGCTGCTGCGGGCCGCGGGCCGAAAATCCTTGTGCGATGCCGTTGAGACTGCCGCGCGGATTACCGCCGTCGAGCGGAAAGCAGGCGAGTTCGATGTGTTCGAGCGGCGAAGGGAATAGTTTGGCCAACTCGAAATCGACCGTGGCCCAACGAATGGAGCTGACCCGTTCGTTGGCTTTGAAGACGCCCAGCGACGAGCACCAGGAGTGATGCCCCGTCGTACACATTTTTCCCGATAGCCCCTGCAGAAGCGTGAGGTGTTCTTTGTGCGCTGTCAGCGGGCTCAGCCAGTGGGGCAATTCGTGCTTATCCAGATCAACGTCGAACGCGGCCTTTTGCTGTTCTTTCTCGACGAGGTCTTTCGAGAAGGTCGGTGGGACCAACACGCGCGGGAAAAGGCCGTTACCGCGATGCATGAAGATGAACCTCATCGGCGGCTTCGCAGCAGCAGGTGCGGCGAGTATTGCCTGCGGCAATAATGCCAGGGCCCCGGTTCCCAGCAATGCGTGCTGGTTGAACTGTCGGCGAGTGGTTGTCATGGCTGTGCGTCCTTGATTGCTTTGCGATAGATGAAGGAATCGGAAGTCAGCAGCGACAGCACGACGGCTCGGAAGCTGCCGCCACTGGAGACATAGGCCCGATCTGCGTCGAGCAACGTTTGCGAATCCGACGGCATTTCATTGCGTCCCAGGAAGAAGCGAAACGCGTGACGGATGATCGACTGTCGGACGCGATCGGATTGCGCAAGTCGGTCGATCATTTCGAATGCGTTCTGCACTTCGCCATCCAGTTTTGCATCGCCCGTGCCGCTTAGAGCGCCGGTCGAGTCGATTGGACTGGTCTGGTAAATATCCGCAGAGTCTTTGCCATTACCCTTGCGGATCAAGTTCTCCGGATGCTCGCGACTTTCCTCCGTCCGAAACCGGCCGAAGTCGTCGAAGCTCTCCAAAGGCAGTCCTAACGGATTCATGTGCTGGTGGCATTTCCAGCATTCCGCTTTGTGAGTTACAGCTTCGACGCGCTCTCGCAGCGTTTTGTGGGGATCATCTGGGACCTGAGCATCAACAGTGATCGGCACATCCGGAACTCGCCCCGCCAGCAGCTTCTCGCGAATCCAGCGTCCCCGTCGGATCGGATCGGTGTGAAAATTGCTGGAGTGTGCAATCAGCCAGGCGGGATGCGTCAGCAGTCCCTTGCGGTTGGCGATCTGAAAGGGCTGCGCGATCGGATAGTCCCAGTACTGTGGTTTGTCCCGTGGTTCCTTGTACCGTTCAGTCTCAACTCCGATGTAGCGCTCCCGGGTGGGAAGCGGCGGCAGGCTATAGCTTGGCGAGTGCGTGTAGGAATAGCCGTGCGTGAACGGTCCGCGTGTAAACGGCGTGGTTCCCCGACCGAACGTGTCTTGAAAGTAGTACATGTAAGATAGAAACGACCGCTTCTGCTTCCACAACTCTTTCTCGCGCCCGTCGAGAATCTTCGCGGCGGTCAGCAGCTTGAGATGCTCGCTCATCACGCGCTCCGGCTCCGTTTTCCACGGAGTGTCTTGGAGCGTTTCGTAGATCTGCTTCCACTCGGCAATGCAAGCCTGCCCCGCTTTGGTGTCCAAGTTGTGATAGACGAAAAACTGATCCGTCGTCAGCAGCGATTCAAAGACTTGTCGGTCTCGGTCAAGACACCAAATGACCAATTCGTCTGCTTCGTGAACCAACCAGCCCGGAGTACCCGTGTGTCCGCGATCGGGGTTCTGATAGTAGCCACCGCTGCGAGGACTGTCTTTGAACACCTTGAGCGCACCGGTGTAGCCAAAGAACTCGCGGAAAAACCGCACGAGCTTCGGGTGAGAAGTGACGTGCGACTGGATGTGCTTGCCGTTGAGCGACGGATCGACCGGGCCTCGAAAATAGTTTTGATTCGCGAGTAGCCGCGTGACCTCTCGGTGATAATCTTCGCGAGTGAGTAGCCGCCCCTCGTCGGCCGCCTTGAGTAAAGTTGCATCGGGGCCGCGATCTCCCAGAGCGTACGAAATCGCGAAACTTGCCTCGCGCGGGGACAGTGAAACGCGACCGTGCTGATCCGGTTCGCCGGCTCCAAATTCCAGTCGATAGAGAAATTCCGATTCCAGCAGCACGGTCACCAGCATCTGCTGAAGTCCCGTTGTGTTGCCGCCGAGTTGGATTGCGTCGCGAGTGAGTGCCAGATACTTTCGCAATTCATCGTCAGTCGCGGGGCGTTGCAGCACGCAAGCGAACTGGGTTTGAATCGCACTGACGATCTCCGCATCGGTGGGCGTGTCAGTTTTGAGGATAATCGCTTCCAAAGCCGCGGGAGTTGATTTGGGATACCAGCGGTCGCGGGCATTTTCGAACTGATCCGCTGCCAACTCCCCCTTTTTCACGCGGGCGGCGCGAATTTGTTTCTCGGAAATCCATTGGGCGTTGCCCAGCATCACGAGCAGAGTGCCGCCGTCGAGCGTGCCTTGGTCGTAATAACGCACGCCGGACTGATCGGGCAACACAAACGGATTGGTCACGCCGACGAAGCCTTGCAGCCGGAAGTTGTCGCGCTCGCGTCCCTGCAACTGAAAAATATCTAGCACGCGTTCGTTGAAAATCTGCGGGCTCACGAGCCAACGACGGGCGGGTGTGTAAGCAGCATCCTTTACCGCTCCGCTAAAGAGCAAGTCATGGTCGACGTAATTTCCATAGGCCGGATAACGAAGTTTCTCATCAAGCTTCGAAGCTCCGTGCTTGCGGAGCTCTGCTCGCAACCAGTTCACGAGCGGCGCACGCTCGGCGTCTGTCAGTTGGCGAGCATCGGCGGGCGGCATCGTACGATAGAACAACTGATCCTGAACCCTGTTCAGCAGATCCAGTTGTCCGTCGAGACTCAGTGTTGCCAAATCGCTGAGATTCACTTCGCCTTCGCTGGTCTCCTTGCCATGACAATCCGCGCAGTGCCGCAATAGCACTTGGCTTACCTGTGTTGGAATTGCGATGGCTCTCACAGCGGGCTGCGCAAACGCCGGTAACCAGCTTGTTGCCAACCAACCAACGACAAGCAGCACCGGAATTCGCATTCGATTATTCGGCATTCGGGTCGACCCTACGATGGAGTTCGCGTTTTTGTCATTTTGAATTATATTGGCAGATAAGATTGTTTCGCCGACAAAAGAACATGTTTTGACGACAGGTGTTTTCGTGCCAAAAACCCGCCGCGTCGCGATCATGCTCGACTTGCGCTGGCCGCTTAAGCGTCATGCGAGCATCTTTGCCGGTACGCAGCGGTATGCCGATGAGCAGGGCTGGGAATCGATCATTGATGAGTACGTTGCCGAGCATTTGCTGGAGCAACCGAAGAGCGTTCGACTGTACGACGGTGTGATCGGCCGAGTGAACGCCAAACTCGCCGGCCTGAGACAGCGATTCGATCTACCCATGGTCAATACTTGGTTTAGTTCTCCCGTTCGTAGCGAACTGCCGGGGGTTTTCCATAATCCGATCGCCGTGGGGCGATTAGAGGCCGAGCACCTACTGGCCCGCGGCTTGCGCCAATTTGCAGTGCTAACTCGCAAAGATCAGGCCCAGCTGCAAGCCGCTGCCGCGTTTCGCGACGTTGCGGCGGAGGCTGGCTTTCCCTGCGCCATCGAACGACTGCCACTTGTACCAAGTCGCAACCACCAGTCGTGGCAGCGAACGGAAAAGCAAATCGATGCCTGGATGGATCATTGGCAACTGCCGATTGGCGTTTCAATCTGTACGGAAATGATGGGGCGGCTGGTAGTTCAATTGTGCCATCGCCGCGGTTGGCGCGTGCCTAGCGATGTCGCAATTCTGGCCGGCATGAACGAGGAGTCGCTTTGTAATCACCCCCGGCCTTCTCTTAGCAGCGTCGAGATTGGCTACGAGCGCATCGGCTATGAGGCAGCCCACTTACTCGATCACCTAATGGACGAACGCGAGTCGAGGACCAGGCGATCCAGGCAACACGGCGCGCGACCTCGCGATTCAGTATCACAGCACATCTTGTTGCCTCCCCAAGCTTTGATTGTTCGCGAGTCAACGGACTTTTACGCAGTGGAAGACGAGTTGGTGGCCAGGGCACTGCAGTTCATCGCTGCGAACAGTCATCGCGATATCAACTGCAGCGAGGTTGCTAAGTCACTGCATGTGCATTCGCGCACGTTGCAACGCCGCTTTCGGCGAGTTGTCGATTGGCCCATCGCGGACGAGATCCGTCGCGTTCGTATCGAACGGGCGAAACGGGAACTGACGCAATCAGACCGCAGCATCGCCAAGATTGCCCAAGACGTTGGCTTCGGAGAGCGAATGCGACTGTACGAGGTCTTTCGCCGCGAAGTCGGCATCACCCCAAGCAGCTATCGCAAACAACGGCGTCTGGAAAACTCAACGTAAGGCCAGTATCGCACCGTGTGTCGAGCAACGCCAAAAACCCATTGAAAATAGCCTGGATGGTTCGCGTGGTTGCTTTCTTCTACTTGGCAGGCTTGAGCCAGCCGAGCGAGACAAGGAAACGCTCGACTTCCTCCAGCGTTTTCTGCTTGAAATCGTCGCTATTGAAAAATCCGTGTTTCTGTCCGTCATAGCCGTGCAGTTCGCAGCGATTGGCCAGCGACTTCATCTTTGCGGTGAACACTTCGGCGGAAGCGTAGGGGACGGTGGTGTCTTCGCGACCGTGGAAGATGATCGTGGGTGGACCGTTTCGAGTGATGTGATGCACGGGCGAGAGGTTTTCTGGCTTGGATCCCATTCGCTCTTCGGGAACGCGGGTACCAAAGCCCTCTGCATCGAAACCCTCGATCGGAGCCAACACGAGAGCGGGATTGAAGAGCACGAGCGCGTTCGGTGTCGCGCTGATGTTTTTGTCTTCCTTCGGTTCATCGAAATTGGTGATGAACGCGGTGCTTGCCGCCAGGTGTCCCCCGGCTGAACCACCGCCGGCAGCAATCCGCTGTGGATCGATGCCCAACTGACTGGCATGGGAGCGGATCCAGCGAATAGCCGAGCGTGCATCGGCCAGGCATTGCGTTGGTTTGACGCCATGCCGGCTTTCGACTCGATAGTCTGCCGTAATGGCAACCATGCCGCGCTCCGCTAGTCGCCAGCATTGCGTTTCAAATTGCTGTGGTGAACCACTCTTCCAGCCACCGCCAAAGAAGAACACGATTGCTGGCGCATCTTTGGCAGCGGCTGGGCTGAAGATGTAGAGCTTGAGCTTCGTGTCGCCGATGGTCTTGTATGTTTCGACGCGGCAGCCTTCCATCTGGGGTGGATAAGACCGGCCGGCGCGGTTTTTGGCAGGCTCTTGCGCAGCGGCCGTAGTCACTGCGGCAGCAAAGATCAGAGCAATGACAATTCGTGTCAACATGGATTGGTCTCCAGGTGGCTTGTTTGGCTGAGAGCTGTTTATCCATCGGCAACTTGCGTTGAAACAGCACCACGGTGGATTGCCTAAAACAACCCAGCCCACTTTACAACAGATCCGCGAGCTTTTCGTCCTTCCTGAGAAAAACGTCCGACTTCGCGGCGTGCGAAATCGCCAGCACGGCTGGGTTCTTGATCCGGCGTTCGACCGAAATGGCGTAGTATCGCTCGCGGACCTGGTCGATGCGGCCGACGACCTTCACAGAGTATTGTCGGCAGACTTCCGCTTCAATTGCGGAGGGCGCTGGAAAGAGACCAATTCCTTCTTGCCCGAAGACCTTCATCAACGCGGTATCCTGAAACTCAGCGGCAATGATCGGATGAATTTGCTGTTCGTCCAGCCATTGGTCCAGCGCTCGGCGTGGCAACGACTGTGTGCCGGGAAGTAGCAGCGGTGCTCCAGTTAGGGACTGTGGGAATCCTTTTCGATAGGCACGGCTTAGCTTCGCTGTGCCAAAAATGGTGACGCCGCATTCACCCAGCAAGTGGCTGAAGGCCTTGATTGGACTACCGGGGCTAAGCGGAGCATCACTGAGGATGACATCGAGCTCGAACGTGGCGAGCCCTTTTAACAAATCCTCAAAATGCCCTTCGCGACAGACTAATTTCACCGCTTCGGGCAACTTGAGTGCTGGCAAGACGAGGCGATAAACCATTAGTTTTGCAAGCACGTCGGAAACACCGATCGAGAGTCGATGCGGTCGCCCCGTGGGTCTGCCCCGCGCGACTTCGGCCAGTTCGTTGCCGAGCATGAAGATCTCGTCCGCATAACGCTTGATCGTGCGACCAAGCTCGGTCAATTGCAGCCCTCGCCCTTTGCGCTCGAATAGCTCGCCTCCCAGACTGCGTTCGAGTTGCTGCAGCTGCAAGGATATCGTCGGCTGCGAAAGGTGCAGCACTTCGCAAGCGCGAACAATGCTACCCTCTCGCGCGACCACCCAAAAATAGTGTAAGTGATGGTAGTTCAGCCACGGAGCGGACATATAGAAATTTCCAATGACTCACCGCCAATATTATCTGTTTGTCTAAGTTTAGGATTTATCCGAAGATTGCACCATTCGGCTCCACGGGTTCTCCCCAAGAGAGCGATTATTTTCGGGCGGGTTGGTCGGTTTATTCTGGCTGATTCGCGTTTCTGGCGGGAAACACGCAGTTAGAAAAGCACAACGGGGATCAGCCGCTCATGGGCTCGCCAGCATCACCAGCAGCACACCATTTGACCCCATTTCGGCGTTTGCTGTCGTTGCTCCGTCCGGAGGCGACGGACATCGCCGTCGTTGTTCTCTTTTCACTCGTGATTGGCATTCTGTCGTTGGCCACGCCGATCACGGTAGAAGCACTGGTAAACACCGTTGCGTTTGGACGGTACCTGCAGCCTTTGTTTGTCCTGGCCTTAATGCTCTTCACGTTCCTCGGCTTCGCGGCAATTCTCAAAGGACTGCAGACCTACATCGCTGAAGTTATTCAGCGGCGAATCTTTGTCCGCGTTGTGGCGTATTTGGCCGATCGGCTGCCCCGCGTCAACCACGAAGCGTTTACCAAAGGACATGGGCCGGAACTGTTAAATCGCTTTTTTGAAGTGATCACGGTACAGAAGTCGGCAGCGCTGCTGGTGCTCGATGGCATCACCATCGTGATTACGGGCGTAGTCGGCATGGTGGTGCTGGCGTTCTACCATCCGTTTTTGCTGGGGTTCAACCTCTTCTTAGTCGGTGCAGTGCTCTTCGCCATCTTCGCACTCGGTCGGGGCGCAGTCGACTCTGCGATCGATGAGTCCTACAAGAAATATGCAGTTGCTGCGTGGTTACAGCAATTGGCTCTGTACCCGACGACGTTCAAACTAGCGGGGGGACTGCCTCAGGCAATGGAGAAGGCCGACGAGCTAACGGTTGCTTACCTTGAAGCGCGCCAGTCGCATTTTCATGTTTTGTTTCGACAGATCATCTTCACCCTCGGCTTGCAGGCAATTGCTGCGGCCTGCTTGTTGGGCATCGGTGGCTTCCTGGTAATCAATGGGCAATTGACGTTGGGACAACTCGTGGCATCCGAACTGATCGTCGCAGTTGTGGTGGGTTCGTTTGCCAAGTTGGGCAAGCACATGGAGAGCTACTACGACCTGCTTGCTGCCTGCGACAAGCTAGGTCATTTGTTCGATCTCCCCACCGAACGCCTGGAGGGGCTAACGCCACCACGACAGAACTTGGGAGCGAGAGTGCAGTTCCAATGCGTGGAACTTGAACTAGGCGCGGCTCAGCATTCTCCCCCACTGACCATGATCATCGAAGCCGGTGAACGGGTGGCTCTCACTGGGCCCCCGGGTAGCGGGAAAAGTTCCATTCTGGAGATACTTTACGCCCTAAAAGAGCCAGCGCATGGATACGTCGAATTCGACTCCCTCGACTTGCGGTCCGTCGCGCCGCCGCGGTTGCGAGAACAAGTCGCCCTTGTCCAATCGATTGAACTTATTGAGGGAACGATTGCCGAAAACGTGCACCTGCACCGCGACAGCGTTACCCACCAGCAGGTTCGCAATGCGCTAGAAGCGGTCGGATTGTGGAACGAAATTATGGCTCTGACAGGAGGCCTTGAGACTCGCGTGCCGTTGGGTGGCGGAACACTATCGAACAGCCAGGCAATCCGGTTGATGATTGCCAGGGCGATTGCGGGCCAACCAAGATTGATCCTCATCGATTCGATTCTGGATCAGCTTTCCGAAATGCATTTGCGATTTGTATTTGACGCTGTTGCGAAGGCCGAGCGGTCGTGCACGGTGGTTCTTGTCACCAGCCGCGAGAGTCTGTTTGAACTCTGTGACCGCACGATTCCACTTCAGCCTGTGATAGATCCTGACTCTCTCGGCAACAACAGGCTGTTGCCGTCTCCGCAGTCGTTGCCCCGCCTTAATCTTGTTTCTCTATAGCGATCCAGACATGGCTGCGACTATCCACTCCACAGTTAATTCATTTGCTCATCTGCGGTCGATGCGACTCGTCCGCCCATCGATCGGCGCCAGGGCGTTAGCGGTACTACTACTGATCGCCCTGGTCGCGTCGATCTTTGGCATGCTCTTTCTGCCGTGGCAGCAAACCTCGCGCGGCGCTGGCCGAGTCATCGCCTACCATCCGAGCGAGCGCCCACAAACGGTGGAAGCACCCGTCTATGGGCGCGTGGCTCGTTGGGGCGAGAACATCGTCGAAGGGGCATTAGTCACGAAGGGTCAACTGATCTTAGAGATCGATGACAATGATGCCGAACGCGCATTTCGACTCAATCAGCAAGTGACCGCGACAGAGCAGAAGCTTTCGTTTGCGGTCGAGAAGGTTAAGTCGTACTTCTCGCAGATTGAAGAGTATCGCCAGTCCCGCACACTCATTAACGAGTCGTATCAGCAGTTGCTAGCTGTTGCGGAGCAGAAAATTCGAGCCGCCGAAGCGGATCTATCAGCGGCCAAGACTGCCGAGTGGCAACTTGAACTCGATCATCAGCGGCAAAGTACACTCGCCAAGGAAGGCATCGTCGGAAACTTGAAGGCCCAAGAGGCACAGACCAAATACGAACAGGCCTTCGCGAAACGCCAGGCAGCAGAGAACTACGTCGCCGCTAGCAAGAGTGATCTAAAGGCCAAGCAAGCCGAGGGTGAGGCCAAGGCTCGCGAAGCCACGACCAAAATTCAAGAAGCCGAGGCCAAACATCAGCAGGCCCAAGGTGAGGAGGCACTTTCGCGCAAGGAACTGGCCGAAATTCAAGGCAAGATGGCCCAATTTGGTCGTCGCCAAGTGACCGCCCCACGCGATGGCATCCTTTACCGCATCCTCGTTTCAGACAATGCGCAAATGTTAAAGGAGGGTGACCCCCTTTTCACCATTGTTCCCGAAACTTCAGAACAGGCAGTCGAACTTTGGATCAATGGCAACGACGTACCGCTCGTGCGTGCCCAGCGCGAAGTGCGTCTGCAGTTCGAGGGCTGGCCGGCCGTGCAATTTGCTGGCTGGCCGAGTGTCGCTGTGGGGACGTTTGGGGGTGAAGTTATTGCCATTGATGCAACCGATGACGGCAAAGGAAAATTCAGGGTGCTGGTCCGGCCCACGGCCCAACACCCTTGGCCGGACGAGCAATTTCTGCGACAAGGGGCCCGTGCCAACGGCTGGATTTTGCTTAACGAGGTCTCTTTGGGGTACGAACTGTGGCGGCAACTAAATGGATTTCCGCCGGTCATTTCAACCGATGAACCCAAGTCTGCAAGCGGGGATAAAGAAAAGCAGAAAGTGAAGCTGCCGAAATGACACGGATGCAGAATTTTATCGTGGTACTCAGCTTGCTCGGCGCGGGTGGCTGCCAGGCGTTTAAAGACAACTTCAATGCTGCAAATGACATCCAGGGGCTGAGCAAAAGTCCTGCGGATAAAGCCACTCCGAAATACGCGCCGGTTGAGACCGTTGCTCAAGAAACCAAGTCAGATACTGTCGCTCAGGAACTTCCGCCGCCAAAAAATGACGGCGTACCGCGGGAAGCGATATCGCCCGACCGGAATGCACCCGTTGCCCCCAACCTGAGCCCCGACGCATCATCTCGCCAACGGCTCGACGCAATCGTCCCCAGCTTTAGCCAAGATCAAGCAATAGCGCCCCAGCTGCTGCAATTGGAGCGGGTGAAGACGTCAGTCGTAGAGAAGTTCCCTCTGATTCAGAGTGTCATTCTGGAGGCCCAGATTGCCGCGGGCAAACAGCAGTCGGCAAGGGGCGCTTTCGACGTGAAGTTGGTTGCCGAATCGCTGAACATGCCGCAAGGCTATTACAAGAACTATCGGCACTTGGTGAAGGCAGAACAAGCGACGTGGATGGGCGGTGCGATCTATGGTCAATACCGCATCGGCAATGGCGACTTTCAGCCGTGGTACGGCGAGCGCGAAACGAACGATGGGGGCGAGTTCAAGCTGGGGTTGGCCGCGCCCCTTCTTCGCGGAAGAGCCATCGATGAATGGCGCGCTGAAATAGCCCGCGCCGATCTCCAAGCCGCGGTGGTTACTCCGCAAGTTGAACGGCAAATTCTCGAATCCGTGCAAATAGCGGCCTATGTCTATTGGTCTTGGGTGGCCGCAGGACAGGCATATCTAGTAACTCAGAAATTGCTCGATGTCGCCGAAGAGCGGGACCGGGCAATTCGCCGGCAGGTGGAACTGGGCAATCTCGCTCAAACGGAACAGCAACAAAACGAGCGCCTCATCGCCTCGCGGCAAGCGAAGTTGATCGAAGCCAACCGTAAGCTACAAAGCTCGGCGATTAAGCTTTCATTGTTCCTGCGAGATGATGCCGGCGATCCCATCCTTCCTTCGACCCGCGAGCTTCCCACTCGATTTCCAGAGCCGACCGATCCAAGCAGCTTTGATTTGGAATCCGATATCAGCCGGGCAGTTGATCAACGTCCCGAACTGCGGGAGTTAACAGTGGTCCGAGAGATTGTCGCGGTCGACTTGAAACAGTCCGAAAATGACCTTTTGCCCAACTTGACCGCTGTCATGGAAGCCTCCAAGGATGTCGGGGCCCCCGCCAGTAGCAAAGGAGATAAAACGCCTTTTGAGCTAGAAGCAGGGCTTCTCTTCGATGTTCCTCTGCAAAGGAACAAAGCCTACGGCAAGATTCAGTCTGCACAGGGGAAACTGTCGCAGCTGTCGCTCAAGCGAGAATTCACCGTCAACAAGATTGTCACCGAAGTTCAAGACGCCCACTCCGCCATGATTGCGGCCTACGAACGGATTGGCCGGACCCGTCAAAGCGTAGAACTCGCCCGGAAACTGGTCAAAGCCGAGTACCGGAGCTTTGAACTCGGCAACAGCGATGTGCTGCGAATCGCGATCCAGGAAAGCGCCGAACTTGACGCGCGCTACCTCGAAATCGAAGCACTTCTCGACTACTTTCAAGCCCGCGCTCAGTATCGGGCGGCCGTAGCAATCCCCTAGGAAGATCCGACAGTTGCCGTTGCGACCGGCTTGCAGTGGTCCCTCCACCGCTACACTTGCCAAGGCGCTAAAGTGACCACTGAATGCCTTTAGTTAGGTTGGTTGGCTGTTAGGCAATGCACTTGGTGAAGGTGGCGAGGAGACGGAAAAGATGGCTCACAAGCGGTGGCTTTGCATCGTTGTTGCAGTTGCGGTCTTGCCACTTCCGGCCCTTGGGGAAGACTGGTCACAATGGCGTGGTCCGACGCGGGATGGCATTTATCGTGGCATTTCCTGGCCTGAATCGCTCGATGAGAAGAAACTACGGACCTCCTGGCGGGTCGAATTGGGGCCGAGTTATTCGGGACCGATCGTCAGCGGTAAGCGAGTCTTTACGACTGAAACCGTCACCGCCGATAAAGAGCGCGTCCGTGCGTTCGACCGCGACACCGGCGAGGAATTGTGGCAAACCGAATGGAAAGGTTCGCTAATTGTCCCGTTCTTCGCCTGGGCAAATGGCAGCTGGATTCGAGCCACGCCGGCCTGCGACGGCGAGACGCTGTACGTTGCTGGTATCCGCGATGTGCTGGTGGCGCTCGATGTTTCCAACGGCAAAGAGCGATGGAGAGTCGACTTTGTAGACAAGTACAAAACGCCGGTTCCCTCGTTTGGATTTGTGGCGTCACCGCTGATCGACGGCGACTACCTTTACGTGCAAGCAGCTGCGGGAGTCGTTAAGCTCGACAAACGTACCGGCGAGGTTGTCTGGCGAGAGTTTCACGACGAAGGCGGTATGAACGGTAGCGCCTTCTCGTCCCCGATTATCGCAACCATCGGCGGCGTCCGCCAACTCGTCGTGCAGGCCCGAGAAAAACTAGCTGGCCTCGCGCTCGACAGCGGCAGTGTATTGTGGTCGCAGAAAGTGCCCGCCTTTCGCGGAATGAACATCATTACCCCAACCATTATTGGCGACCTGGCCTTCACCAGCACCTATGGGGGCAAAACCGTCGCTTATCTAATCCATAACAGCGCACCGATGGGCGAATCGCCGAACTTCGGCGTGGAAACCGCTTGGGAGGAGCCAGCCCAAGGCTACATGAGTTCGCCGGTCGTGATCGCCGGACACGCGTATGTCCATCTTCGCAATCAACGATTTGCGTGTTTCAATTTGGAGAGCGGTAAGCGTACCTGGACCAGTGAACCGTTTGGCAAATACTGGAGCGTTGTCGCCCGCGGCGATCGACTATTGGCTTTGGACGAGAAGGGGGAATTGCTGTTGATCGCAGCTAGTCCCAGCGAATTCAAACTCCTCAGCCGTCGCAAAGTCAGTGACGAATCGGCCTGGGCTCACTTGGCCGTTGCCGATGGCCAACTCTTCGTGCGTGAATTGAACGCACTTTCCGTCCTGCAGTGGAAAGACGAGTAGCAACCTTCATCGCGATACAAGGTGGTCGTGAACTCGTTGGCAACTTGGCCACGCTTGCGGCAATAGACTCGAACATCGCGTCTGTAGCTGGCGGTGATTGCGACGAGAGACCTTGGAGCCGTTCCGCGTGGGGCGGGAGGTTTTGTCGGAACTTCGCTTGCTGCCGATAGCGTACGCGACGCCGGTGAGGCAAACCGCAAGCAACAAAACAAATCGTGAGCCATTACCAGGCCGGGCGTAGAAACGAAAAAGCCCAGGTGGTTAGCCTGGGCTTGGTCCGTTTACCCTGGGGTCGAACGAGTTCGATACCAGGGGTTTTAAGTTGCGGGGGCCGGATTTGAACCGACGACCTCGAGGTTATGAGGCACGATCTTTGGCACCCTCGAAACAGCAGTTTTTCCGTGAGTTATTGAGATTTTAACGCCTGAAACGCCGTTTGCAAGGGATTGCGAATTGTCGCGTATTGGACCGAGTTTCAACAGTAAACAACCGTCAAAACGGTACGAACCTCGCCCGATGCGTTTGGTCTGACCATCGTGTCGCTCGACAACTTTACAGTAGCTATCGAAAGGCTCGATTCGTCAGATCTCTGAGGCTTTCGATGGTCGGCGTTTGTATGCTCTGATCTTTCACTGCGGTAAAATTGTCCGATCACCCTCTGTTCTTGCTGAACGCGATCTGCAAGAATCGAAGTAATGACTGCGGCGAGCTTGACTCGCCGCTTGTCGTTTCTTGACGATCCGCACCGGTCAAAAAGGGAAGACAATATGTCGGAAACGAAGTTCAAAAAATTGGTTCTACCGCCTCGCGCCAAACTGGAACAGCGATCCATCTACTCGCTCAAACCGCACCCGAAGCAGGAATTGTTTTTCCCCGAAGCTGCTGCCGCCAACATCAACGACCTCGCAGCGGACATTTTGGCGAATGGCCTCAACGAGCCCCTGGAGATCACCCCTGACAATCGGATCATCTCTGGCCACCGCCGATGCAGAGTGCTGAAGAAGCTGCATGTAGACGGCCACTCGACATTTGCATCTGTGCAGGTCAAGGTTCGGTACGACCTCGCAGCGCTGGGGGAAGTAGCAATCGAACGGCGACTGCTGCAGGCTAATCTCAATCGGCGTCACCTTACAGTCACGGAATTCGCGCGAGTAACCTTCAACGAGTTTCAGCTCAGAAAACCGACAAAGGGGGAGCAGCTGAAGCTCAAGCGATCGATCGCCGAGCAATACAATATCAATGTGAAAACGCTAGAGAGGATCTGGAGGCTCTTAGACCTGCCGCTTGAACTGCAACGGCTTGTAGACGTGAAGAAGCTAAAGCAGCGAGTTGCTCTTGCGCTCTTGAATTACGCCACGCCAGATGAAATCGAAGAATTGCGCGTGCTGGCTGTCAAGGAAGGACCAGTCGGCCGTCAAGCAGACAGGCTGGTTGCGACGCGTGAGCCTGAAAAGCTGCGAAAGATCGACCCTCGGAAGATTTTGAACTCTAGCGCGATTGCGGCGGCAGACATCCACTTGCACCTCGCGAAGCTCGCCGAATTCATAACTGGCTGCGACAATCGAAGACAGCTGCGCAAATACCGCCATACGATGGGCCGAATCGTCTTCGCGGCAAATAAACTGCTCGAAGTACTCGGTTCTTTACCCCAGCTGCAAGGCGTCGATGACGAGCCGCCGATCACACTGGATGCAATCAACTGGCAAGCAGCAATCCGGGGAGCTGAAGAGCAGTTCCGAAAGTACAAGGATGGTGAAGACGACGATCCGCTTCCCGTTAGGACTGACGCGCGACCAAAACTGAAGCTGCCGCCTGTCGGAGTGCGGAATCGCGCCTAGCTTCCCCTGGTAATCACCAGTCGTCACCGTCTAGGGGTGGCGACGAGTGATCGCGAATCGAGCTGCCGGGCCATCAAACGACTACGAGGCCCAAATAAGTCGCGCTGTCCGCGTGAAGCGACCGACAGGCAAATCTGCAGACAGTTGCCGAGCCGACCGCAGTTCTTTACCCGCGGAAATGCTCAGTCGCCGCGGCTAACAGACCGCCGTTGATGCTCAAGAAGAAAACAGCTGCGTAAGCCAAGTTCTACTCGCCATCCCCTTCTGCTTCCGGCCGCCACCCGCTCGTCAACTGCTGCGGGTGGTGAGCCCGCTAGAGTCTACCGCAGTTCAGACAAATTGCCCACACGTTTCGCTGGAGCGGAGACTACGACTCTACTGGGGAGAAGTTGAAGACATATCCGAGGCGATGTCGAACAAGACGACTTTTTCTTGCAGCGAGTTGACTTACGCCGGGCGGCGGCTAAAAATACCCGCAACGCCACATCGGGGCCTCGTACCGGTGACGACGGGACTGATTGCAGCTGCACTGCGGCTCGTCACTCCCAACCACTACGCGTGTCATTGTGAACTACGCGAGTCGACGCGTTACAGCGTCACTTAGACGAGCGGCAGCGTGCCGTGTCGATCGAAGTCGTCACTTTCTTGTTTTGGGGTCATCAATGATGAGTTTTACATGCCCGCTGGAGGAATTCCGTACGCAACTGCAAGCTGCTCCACGAAGGATTTTTTCGCGCTCCGAGGAATACCAGGTAGCACAGAGCTACTTAAGCGCTCGTGGCGTCGATGTTAAATGTTCGCAGGCTAAGCAGGCACTCCGCGAATTCGCCCGCACCCTCCAGCAACGTCGCGCCGATCGCCGACGTGCTCTATCGAAGCACTACGGCAACTGCTTAAGAGAGACTGCCCACGAGGTTCTTCAACTGCGTCTGGCTAGTGCCAAGACACCATTTGCGAAGAGGCTGATCAAAGCTGAGATAAACCGCCGCAAAGTGCCCAGCTGGATTCACAGCTGGGCAACAGCCCCGCAGAGTCCGCCCACTGAAGCGAGGCGTGTTTTCCAAGGTTCGGATGGTAACGCAACTAAACGCTTTCTAAAAAAACTCGAGGCGATTACGCCGTATGGCTACCTTGCAGCGGAACTCTTCCGTTGCCAGAAGGCGTCGACCTGTGCAAAGGCTTACCGCGGTAAGCCACGGCGGGGAGGCCGGTCGTTTAGGGAGTTCGCATACGAGAACAAGCAATACGCGCTCGGAGGGGTGATTGAGATCCTGAACGGTACTGCGTTGAGCATTACTTGGGGCTGGCAGTCGGACGACAGCAATCCGCGTAACCCGTGGGTTCTGTATGTCGACTTGCCGAACGGCCAAGTCAGCTTCCATTCACCTGTTCGCGATGAAGGCCCAGACTATCTGGGCGAGTGGGATGGGAGTTTTTCGAGCGAATCTAGGATTATCTCGTTCTGTGATAGTTTGCTCGATTCGCCGGCAAGCGATTCGGTTCCTGGCTAGTTCGACCGATCTACCGACCCGCATCAACCACCGCCGCACCATTTGCTGGGTGCGGCGGTGCTTCGGTTAAACCTTTGCCATCCTCCGCCGCTCGATTTTAGGTCGACACTTACCCCCGCTCCGGTGATTGATCAAAATTCGTCAACCAACCTTGTCGTCAACGCGCCTGGACTACAAACTGCATCCGCTCCGCAGCGGGCGGAATCTGTGATTGCAGCCCTCCAAGCTGCTAACCATACGTGAAGTGCTGCAAATAATCCGATGCCCATCAAGAAATCCGACCTCTACTCCTCTCTCTGGGCCTCGTGCGATGAACTGCGTGGCGGCATGGATGCCAGCCAATACAAGGACTACGTCCTGTTCATGCTGTTCATCAAATACGTCTCCGACAAATATGGGGACTCCGATGACTTCGCCCCGCCAGTCGTGATTCCGAAGGGTGCCAGCTTCAAGGACATGATCGCCCTCAAGGGAAAGGACGACATCGGCGACAAGATCAACACGCAGGTCATCCAGCCACTCATCGACGCCAACTCCCGCCTCGCCCGCAGCGACTTCCCCGACTTCAACGACTCGAACAAACTCGGCGACGGTGCGCAGAAGGTCGAGAAGCTCGGTAACCTCATCGCCATCTTCGAGAACCCCTCGCTCGATTTCTCGAAGAACCGCGCGGAGAACGACGACATTTTGGGCGATGCCTATGAGTATCTCATGCGGCACTTTGCCAGCCAGAGCGGCAAGAGCAAGGGCCAGTTCTACACGCCGTCCGAGGTCAGCCGCATCATGGCCAAGGTCATCGGCATCTCCCCGGCGAATACCGTGGCCGCCACCACCGCCTACGATCCCACCTGCGGCTCAAGCTCGCTGCTGCTGAAGGTCGCCGCCGAGTCCGGCAAACACATCACGCTGGAAGGGCAGGAGAAGGACGTAACCACTGCCGGCCTCGCCCGCATGAATATGATCCTGCACGACTTCCCGACGGCCAACATCCTCTCGGGAAATACGCTCTTCGACCCCAAGTTCAAAGACGGCGAGCAGCTCCGCACTTACGACTACGTCGTCGCCAACCCGCCCTTCTCCGACAAGACTTGGTCCACGGGACTCGTCTTGGGCGAGGGCGGCAGCGGCGACCGCTTTCAGCGCTTCACCTGGGGCGTGCCGCCGAAAAAGCAGGGCGACTATGCCTACCTGCTGCACATCATTCGTTCGATGAAGAGTACGGGTAAAGCCGCCTGCATTCTCCCGCACGGTGTGCTCTTCCGGGGCAATGCCGAGGCCGTCATCCGCCAGCAGCTCGTCCGCTCCGGTTACTTGAAGGCCATCATCGGCCTGCCCGCCAATCTCTTTTTCGGCACCGGTATCCCCGCCTGCATCGTCGTGCTCGACAAGGAAAACGCCACCGCCCGCAAGGGCATCTTCATGATCGATGCCTCCAAGGGCTTCAAGAAAGACGGTCCGAAAAACCGCCTCCGCGAGCAGGACATCCACAAGATCGTCGACATCTTCACCAGGCAGGATGAAAGCGACCCGCGCTACGCGCGCATGGTGCCGGTCGCGGCAATCGCCGACCTCCCTGGTCGGGACTCTCCTACTAACCGCTCTCTCTCTTTTTCGTCTCAGAGTGCGACGCGTTTTTGTGTTAAGCAGTTATGAGGAGAGTTCGTCCGGATACCCCAGAACCGAATTTCGAACTCGGGTTAACAGCTTCGAGAAAGGTTCTCCGCGATCTGTGAAAATGGGCTGTTAACCGGCGAGTGATGGAGTTGCTAACACGGATCACAGTCCGCTACCGCCCGGTTCTGTCGACTGAGATCGGCTGCCCGAAGTGGTGCCAAACGATTGCCCGGACCATGCTCGTACCGCATAATCTTTCCACCATAAAAAGGAATCAAGAAATGCCAGGTACATTAACCACCGGGGCACGAGTTGGGGTTTTGCTAGGTTTTGCGGCGATGATCCTCGCTGCTGAGTTGGGCGCCCAGGAGCCAAGCGTTGCTCCGGTGAAGATTGAACGTCATCCAATCGATCGCAAGTTTGCTCAGGGGCTATTTCAGGAGAATCGAGAAACGCTCCCCAGGCGGCTGTCCGCGGCCGAGAAGAATCCCAATTTCCTGCCGTTCCTATCCGGGCAAGCACTAGACTTGGCGCACTGCGCCAGCGCGATCGATCCCCAGTCGCCCGAGATCAAGCCCAACGTTCGCCTTGCAGCGGAAGCCCTCACGGCACTCTTTGTGATTCACGCCCAAGGAGGAAAAAAGGTAACCGTGCCGCTCGGCGGTAAGCAGGTCACTTATGAAGGAGCCGAGATCGACGAGAGCTATCTTTATTCCGCTCGCTGGATGAACGCTTTCTATGCGGCAACAATTCTGCAGGACGAAGCTCTGCAAAAACAGCTGTTCGCAGCCGTGCCGGATTTTTCCTTGTCGAGCACCACGAGCCCTCGGCATCGCAATCTGCTGGTGCATGCCCTACGCGGCTGGTATGCGGAGTCGAAGGACACGGGCCGGCGATTCGTGAAGTGCATGGACGCTACCGATCCCAAGGAGTACGACGCCGACTATCACAATTACTTGCTCCGTATCGATGTTCCGCAGATCACCGTCACGTTCTACTGTTTGGGCGAGAAGAAGGAGTTCACCGAATCGCTGGTGAATGCGGTGCAACGGCACAAGGAGTTTTACAGCTCCAAGAAGAAGCACCGCGATGATTTGGACGGCTATTTCTCGCTGGGGCTGACGGCAATCGCGGTTGAAGCCCGAACGCGGGGACTTCAGCTCGGAGTGGAGTCCGATTATTTGCCGGCAGCGTTGTTGAAGTAGCAGAGCCATTCACCCGGACGCGGAAGTGGCGTTCATCCTCATGGAAACTAGGCGTGTGATCCTCGACCGGCAACCTTCCAACCGAATGAAGCATGGGTAATCGCCTAGGCTGCGGCATTCGTCGAACAGGCACGTGCTCAAAAGCTTCGCGTCGCGACAGCGCAGAATGACCGAGACTCCAAGTTCACAAAGGCAGTCGATAAAGTACTTCGTTCAAAACGAGTGAAGCCGAAAGTGAACAAGTTCCGCAGTCCGAACACAAACGCGTTCGTCGAGCGGTTCTTGCAATCGATCCAGCAACAATCTCCATGGCTGGGACTCTCTTACTGACCGCGCTCTCGCTTTTTCATCTCACTTACCTTTGCCTTTCCCCTTTCCCTTGCCCCCGCCTTGCCCACCAAATTTCTCCTTGCCCTTTGACGACTTTTCATAGATTGGGCCGAACGATTCGATGACCTTTTTGGCCTGCCCAGGCGGGGCTCCCCCAAACCCTGGCGAAACCAAGCCCTTTTTGGCCAATCCGGGCGGTAGTCCGCCATGCCCGGGGGGCACAAAGGAATCTAATTGGATGAACACGGCCTCGCGCCCCTCACCGCCTATCCCTGCCTGCTCAAACTGAGTGCGGCGATCCAACACACTGCGGTAGTGAGAACCGATCGCGGAGAACTGCCCGTCGGTAAAATCGACGCGTGAAAAGCCCACAGGCACATGGCCGCCCGAGATTGCAAAAGCCAGCCCACCCGATTTCGTTACGTTGTATTCTCGCCAGCCACGGGCGGGGCGGTAGGAAGCGGTTTGTTGGCACTGTGTGTGCTTCGATTTCAGTGTGCCAAAATACTTCGCCTCATGCTGCGAATAATATGACCGAACAGAATCGTATTCCTGCCCTGCTGTTCCATTTTCGTACCAAGAGACTAAAGCCCCGCTGCCGCGACGATCTGTCTCGTAATAATCGCCGAAGCAATAGTGCTTATAAGTTGGGGCGACAAACCAGTGAGCGAGCGCCTCTCGAACGTCGATTACGACGGTCGGCGAAACGAGATGGGCGTCGGGTTGCACTGCTAATGGAGCGAACAGCATTCCGCGGCGTTCCAGTGGCAGATCCCAATATCCGCGGACGAACACATGACCACGCGGAGTCCAGGTATAACAATCGGGGGTCCAGATCCACCCGTCGCGGCCTGCAGCCCAGAATCCGGATTTCCAACGATATTCGTCGTCGACGAATTGCCAGTTACCAGAAATCCAGAAATGATTGGCGTCGGGCGCGGATTCGGGCCGCTCGACTTTGGGAGCCGGCGGCTCCGGCAGATACGCTACTTCTTCCTCGCCGCCGTGACCCCAAAATCCACTTACCCATCGGCATACTCGGCCGTCCCTAGACCAGTACCCAGGCACCCATTCCATCTCTGGCGGCGCATATCGCCACGTGCCACTGATCCACACAAAGCCCTGATCCTGTGCTTCCCATCCCCAATAGCCAGGAATCCAGCGGGCAGTGTCGGCGTCTTGCTGGGGCGCAACTTGTGGAGCTAGTTCTTCGAGCGGCTGGGGCGGTAACTGGGAGACTTTTTGAGATGGCAACTGTAGGCTGGGGGGCGGTGCGGCAAACGCTTCATGGACCGGACCGTGGACAAGTGGCTCACTCGCCTCTCGCCCCTCGCGTTGCCCTAGCCGTGCTTCACCGGCTGGCACGGGTGGAGGTGGTTGCCGTTGAGGTCGGGTAGGCTCGGTTGGTTGCGCGGCAGCAGCTGCCGCAAGTAATGAGAACGTTACACCATATAAAAGAGTGTCAGTAGTACGGCGCATGGCTTTGTTTTCCTGCTGAGTGGGCGGGCTATACTCAAGTAAAGTCCGGCAAGGCAGCAACTTATGGGCCGTGCGTGGTAGCCTGAATGCTCGGCGAGGTCCGATCCGCATTACAAATGGTCGTTTTACTGAGAATGTTGTTAATACGGCAGCAGTAGCGAGCAGCTAGCAGTCTGTTTCGAGGGGCGGTTGTGTCCCTCACGAGCATGTGGAGGGCATCTTCAAATTGTTCTTGCACTGCATCCGTCGAGCGGCCTCACGTGCCGCCTGCACCGCCGGAAAGCACTCGCAACGGCGGTCCGACTTCAGCGACGATTCCCAATGACGCTACGACGGAATCGGCGATTTTCGCGATTGGCGCGGAGTTCAGAGTCACTGGCCACACGGTCGCCTTCATCACACCGGGTTTACGGAAACACTACCGTCAAACACCTTTGTTCCGTATGTCTCCGGGGGAAAGACTCGAAGCGCTGAATTAATTCATGGCAGGAACGCTACAACGGCCTGTGGGGAAACTCGACCAGCTCGTGGAAAACTCGCAGCAGGTAAACCCAATCCGAAGGACTGGCGTACCTCCGCCAAAAGTGGAGAACAACGCTGAACATCGCCGATCGGTTTGGACGATATCTAAATTGTCAGTGACGACTCCTGTAGGGCAGTACAGGAATGTCGCTGACATAACGCGCAAGAAAAACGCCCAGCTGGCTGTCGCTGGGCGATACCTATCTGGCGAACCGGGCAGGGTCTCCGTTAGGTACCGTTGTCATCGGATGACACTCATCCACCAGAGTATGGGGAATTCCTGCTCCGCGCGAAAGCAATCTTCAAGTTTGTGATCTCACCGCCGACAGTTTGCTTCAAAGCGACGGGCTAATTGTGGAATTCTTGGCAGTTCAGGTGGACAGCGCATCTGAGCAAATAGAACCCGACTACATGTGACTCCCAAGCCTCCGGTCGCACCTTCCGGTCGATCTGCTCTAGCGGCCAGAAGAACCTTGCCGCAATCTGGCTATCTGTGATCATTCTTACATGCACGACAATTGTCGCGCTACAAGATTAACAGTGCGCCAAGGAGGGGCGATAGTTTCGCATGCGAATCAATTGGCATCTTGATTGCCGGGGTTTTTCCCAGCCCTCGAATCCGACTGGCCTTAGGGCTTTTCTGCACGCCAGTCGACCAACCCGAGCGATAACCTGCCAGTTATGAGCCAGCAAGCCAGCATTCGTCCCTGCCCTATTTGTGGTTCTCACGAGACGTCCTTCGTCGAAGGGGCGGTCGCGTCTGAACACTCCCCGCAGTCTGAGACACGGGTTCTGACCTGTAAATGCGGTTCCATCACTACCCTATTCATGCCCAAGGTGAAGTCCGAGAGTGCGCGCGAAAAGTCCTCGCCGGAATAACACACTCTGATAGTCATCCGATAACCCCACCTTTTTGCGATTAGTTTGCGCGATGTAGAAGTCTTAATCCTTGATCTGCTCCTTGCTCCCGCAACCTTCCAGCCAGCATTAAGCCAGCTCGATGAACAATTACCTGTGGAACAAAGTCTCCGATTCTCCGGAGCATCACCAGCTCGTCGATAACGTGACGCACCAAGCGGTGGCTACGATTATTCAGACTGACGTTGGCTGGAGTTGGGAACGCAAAACCAACTTTCTTCTGTATGGCGTAGCACCAGCTTCTGGCAACGCAAAAACATTCTGAATGCAAAGCTTGCCGTACTTCAAAACCTGCCCAATGAGGTATCGAAATATGCCCGCAAAGAAGAAGACCGTAGAACGCCTTGAAGGAAGCTGGGAGCAAATCGCCGAAGCCTACCAGCGCGGCATGTCGATCGAGCAGATCGCAAACTTCTACGGATGCTCGGACACGTCAATCCGCAAACTTCTTAAGCAGCATTCCATTGAGATTCGTCGACCTGGTGGGAGCCGAAAGCAAGGCTCGCCATCGACAGCTGGCTTTTGAGTCAAGACTTGAAGACGCTTAGCGGCACTCCGGGCCGGTGAGCCGGGACCCTTGATAGCAAAACCGGCGGCGGGCAAGTCGTAGTTACGAGGTTGGGCGACGAGCGGCGATAACTCGCGTTCCAGGCTTGGACTAAAAGCAACCCTGGGCGACCCAGCTCAGCGGCTTTGCGAATTTCGATCACGCAGCAGGTCCCCAATGCGCCGTGAAGGCTGGTTTGATGTGGGCGAAGGCGAGGTTTTCGTGGGAATCTTAATTCTTGTCACTGTGCGTTGCAATCTGGCGGGGCGATTTCTCAGACAGCTACAATTGCGAGGGGACGCCAAAGCGCGACATCCTCTCTCTACTCGTCAAGGGACTCCGCCATGCGCAAACGTGCTCATCTATATGTCGCCGCGTTCGCTGCGACAGTCGTCGTCTTGGGGCTCGCGATCGGCACCACAGCCGGTCGCATCCTTGCTGCGGACAAGCCCGAGCAAGGTGGAGCCGCCGCAAAAAGCCTGGCGGATAAGCTGATCGGCACCTGGACGCTAGACGAGGCAAAGACGCCTGGCTCGCCTTCAGGAGTCGGCACCCGACTCAAGTCCTTTACAGGTACACACTGGATGATTACCCAGCCCGATCCCAAGACTGGAGTGGTCGTATTTCATCATGGCGGTCGCTACACGCTCGATGGCGCGACTTTGAAAACGACGACTGATTTCGCGGGGGAGAGCACGAAGTCACGAGTTGGCATTTTCGGGGAGTTTAAGATTAACGTCGATGGCGATACGTTCAAGCAAACCGACGCCAACGGAACGTTCAACGAAACGTGGAAACGCGTCAAATGAATGTGATTCCGAGACATGACCAACCGCTCACCCCTCATCGTCGCCATCGTCTTGCTGCTCTTGCCGGTGCTATACGTGGGGAGCTATCTGGCGTTGGTTAGACCAGTAGAGGAGTACAGGACATTCGCGGTGAGCCTTACGCCGAACGACCTTGGCAATTACCGCGTTGCCAGTTCGTTTCTAAGTAAGGTGTACTGGCCCCTGGAGAAGATCGACCGGCAGGTGAGACCGGGGGCGTGGGGGACCTCTGGATAGAGCAGCCGGCCCCGTCACACTGGCGGGGCTTTCTCGTGCGATTTGGCAATTCACACCACAAATCCCTGTCAGGAATTGGCGCACTGCGGCAAATTGATGATGACGACTCAATGCCTCAGATAAGCAGGGAACCTAGATAATGCTCGTTCGGTCAATCGTTTTGGGTGCTGTTCTTTTGGGTTTTGTCAGCACTTCTCACGCAGCGATCATTGCGTACAACGAAACAGTAAATGGTGACTTGCCAAGCAGCGTCCCTATTTCAGTTGGAACGCTTGATCTTGGAATAAATACGGTTTCTGGCACCACTGGATTTGGGGGTAGCTATCTCGATTTTGACAGTTTTCGTTTTACCATTGCGCCTGGGCAGCAACTAACGGCGATTAACTTGGATCTTGCCAACATCAGTGGATCATCAGTAATTTCTGCTGGATGGGGTTTCTATCGCGTATCGCCAGTTCCTGTCTTCCTTGGTGACATTTCTGCAAGTTCACAGCCGAACAGCGTTATTCCCTCGGTATTCCCACAAGGCGCAGGGATCTATAGTATTAGTGCCAGCTCTCTTGCTGGTACCGGACCCAGGAGCTATACGTTCAATTTTGAGGTCGCGTCTACAGCTACTACCCCCGAGCCAGCCTCTTGCGTTATCTGGGGCGTTCTCGGCATCGCTGGCCTAGTCGCAGCACGACGGCGGAAGAAATTCGCTGCTTAATCGACCCCGCAACCTTGACGGTGCCAGCCCCAGCCCTACTTAGCTGGGGTTTTTCATGCGCTGTCCACGTCACCCGCCAAGAATTCCGCACTTCGGTTTAAGTCAGTGAGCCGGCGCGGGTTCGCGTTTTCTCCAATGCAGTCGCACGGTATCCAAAAACGATTGCGAAAGCTGCTGTGTTTTTTTAACATGTCTGCTTCGGCAGCCTTACAGCCGCGAACTCCCCGGTGGACTCTGGAATGATCCTCTCCACGGCAGCGTTACGCGAGGTCTGCCCGTCCCCTTGTCGGCATGAGCTTGCCTAATCGTCGGCAAGGGGCGTTTTCTCATTGAGGCACGCACCATGACCGGCAATCGCTATCGCTGGGTAAAGCCAAGCGATAAACCAGAACGAGTGGAACTGATCGACAATGTCACCTCGCAACGAGTAGCGATTATTACTGAGGTAAATCGCCGATGGGCATGGACACGCAGCACCACAATCCTGCTGCATGGTGCGCCATCGGCTGATGGTCTTGAGGCCTCTCTAGCCCAGGCAAAAGCCCAGGTGTTGGACGGCTTGCCGAGCTGAACCACGCAGACCGCACGGAGGCGGTCCTTTATTTCTTCCTTGCTTGTTACCCCATGAAGCCACTCGAACTAACCGGGAAGCGACCTCGAAAGCTCTCGTCACTCTGACATTGCTTTTTCCGGCGCGTTCTCGGACTTCTTCTTGGGCATAAAAAGAGTAGCGATTGCCCCGCACTTGCACGTCAACACTCGAATCTCCGAATGTGGATCATGCTCGGAGTCGATGGACCCTTCGACTAGCGTCGTGTCGTGAGAACTACAGATCGGGCAGGGCCGGACAGACTCTCGCTGGCTCATAGCTGGCAGGAAATCGCTCAGGTTGATCGACCGGCGGAAGGAAAGCCTTGGAACTAGCCGGTTTGCAGGGCTAAGCATCATTCAAGCACCCGCCGCGCCGAAAGAGATCAGGGGCGAAAATTTCGCTTGTGTCGTTGATCGCCTCGACCGTCGTGCAGGAGTGACCACAAACGCACTGGCGGACTAGGTATTGAACGCCAGGATAGTTGGCTGCCTGCATCCGCTCTAAAGTAGACGACCGGGCGTAGCAGGCGGGACACAACGGAGGCGTATTGTCCGCACGGTCGATATAACTAGATCGTTGCATTCGTGGCTTCCGGTAGGACTGGGTGTCCATTGGTGGCTTGCTACGCTATCATCGGCAAAATTCCACCACCAACTCGATGGGAATTCCCCTACTACACGCGTGCGGCTATCCGAACGCTCCCAACCATCTGCAGGCAATGATGACCAACCGCGCACCACTGATCATCGCCATCGTCCTGCCCGTGCTGTACGTGGTGAGCTATCTGGCGATCATGACGACCGAGCCAGATCCATTCCTCGCTTATCACCAAGCTAGTAAGACGTATCCAGGAATGGTACAGCGGATTTTTTGGCCACTAGAGATAATTGACCGACAGTTCCGCCCAGACGCGTTTGAAATCCATCTTCCACCACACATTCGGGAACAGATGAGTCCGTGACCTGTCCACTTCACCCGCCAAGAATCCCGCAACCGGTTTCACTTGATGCCGGGCTGGTGTTCTATCCCGCCCCGCTGTTGCACCACTCTGGCGGGGCTTTTTCATGTGCGGGTAGACTGGGCGTATGAAAATTACTCTGCGAGAGCTCTTCCTTCTGACGGTAATCGTAGCTCTTGGGCTTGGATGGTGGCTCGATAATCGGCGAAAAGCCGCTCAAGTCGAATCACTCACAGCGTATCACCGTGCACTGAAGGAATTTGCTTTCATTGCACATCAGCAGCGACCCGTAGACAAATCCGATCAGACGCACATGCGTCTTTTGCTAGAGCAGCTTTCGGGTGACAGTAATTGGGAACACCCAGCCTACAACCTGCAATCCAAGTAATGCCAGCTAATGACCAGCCGCACACCACTCATCGTCGCCATCGTCCTGCTGCTACTGCTCATTGCAACTGTCTATGTCGGAAGTTATCTGGCGATCGTCTCGCCCCAGGCTCGAATCGCCGTTTATAACGGATCTGCGCCCGCCCTTAGCTTCCCGTACCTGACTCACTATCGGTTCGGGGACACATGGGCACCGCTGGTCTTTTGGCCGTTGGAGCAAGTCGACCGGAGACTGCGTGCGAGGGCCTGGATAGACAATCCACGACCCGGCTTTCAATTGGATGCAATCTAAGGCGATCGCATGACACCTCGCTCCCCCGCGCCAATCGTTGCTGCCGCCCTACTGCTCCTGCCGTTGCTGTACGTCGGGAGCTATTTTGCGCTAGTGGAGCCGGGTGGGAAATTCCATTCAGTCGGTAACGTGCTTGTCTGGGGACACTATCGAGTTGGCGGCAAGTTTGCTCAGCACGCTTACTGGCCGCTGGAACAGATCGATCGGACGGTGCGGCCAGACGCGTGGGATAGGATTTTGAGATAGCCCGCCGCGAGCCACCACGAGCCATTTCTGGCCACCGACATTTTCCACGTCCCGACAGGATTCTAAGTAGTTACCGCCTCGATGCACTCCGCACCCTCGTGACGTGAGCTGTTTACATACTGGCTGACCCGCCTCGCTGTCATTCCGTCAACGGAATGAGGAACCAGCGGGATTTGCTCACCGGCTAGCCACGCAGCGTGATCGGGATCGTCGAGGATCACCGGCATGCGGTCGTGGTACTGAGCAGCCAGTTCATTCGCTTCGGTCGTCAGCAGCGTGCAGGTCTCGATATCGTTCCACCGTTCCCACAGGCCAGCGATCGCGAACAGTCGGCCGCCTGTTAACTCGTGCAGAAAGGGTAATTTCTCTTTGCCCTGCTTCTGCCATTCATAGTAACCATCGGCCGGGATGAGGCAGCGGCGAGACTTGTAAGCGCTGCGGAAAGCGGGCTTGGTCGCAACGGTTTCAGACCGAGCGTTCAGGCATTGGAACGCGATCTTTGGATCCTTTGACCAGCTCGGAATCAGGCCCCACTTGAGTTGTACAATCTCGCGAGTCTCCGAGCCACGCACTGCGAGCACCATCTGACCGGGACTGACGTTGTACCGCGGTACGGTATCGAAGCCTGGCAACGGAGCAGAGAACTCATCGGCGATTTGCCGCAGGCTTGTCCGAAGCGTGATGCGTCCGCACATTCGGCCTACCCCTTCTGGCGAAACTCTGCGTGGTTGGCGGCGCTCTGCTGCAGTTCGTCGATAACCTTCAGCAGTTCGGCTTGCGTGGTGACGCCATCCCGAAGCAGCGAGTCCTGAACTTCCGGGCCGTCAGGGTCTAACGCTGTGGAATCGCCCACAAACACCCTGCCATCGTTCCAGCGTAACCAGCGGGCATCGGCCACGCCAGAATGATCGTAGAACAGCTCCCAGCCTCCGTAATCAGACCGGTTGAAATTGTGGGCGAGAAGGAAGTCAGGCGTGATTATGCTCATGCCTAAAGTTTACCTACGATCTGTGAAAAGCAAGTTCGGCCATGCGGGTTGTCGCGGAGTTACCTGATGCCGGGCCCTATGTCTTGGTTGACGATGGGCCAGGAGCTATTAAAAATACGCGACTCCACCTCTCTCCCCTCCTTCACCGGAACCCTCTCCATGAATACTGCGCTTACCCCTAGTCGTCGTCGCGTGTGGATCATTGCTACCGTCGCAATGGTTGTGCTCATGGTTGGCTTGATTGCCGGCAAGATCGGTTTTGAAGCTACCCGGCCGGTGAGTATCCAACCGTTGTCGGCCATTCCAGCCAAGTGGAACGTCCCGGTAGGAAAAAAGATCGAGGACCTGTCTGAATACTTCGTCGAATACAAGCTTGTCGGTCAGCTGCCAGGCAAACCGAACGATCAGTTTCACCTCGTCGTGCACGGCCCCGAAGCAACTCCGTACATGCGAATCCTCTACGGCGACGACTTGGAGAAGGGCGGCATCGTTGGGTTGGCGGTGCGTAAGCGCGGCGTGAAATATACGGCAGCGCTGCGGGGCTACAACTACCAGGGCAACGGACCTCGCTACTCGAACACCCTGACCTTTACTTACTGACGCCGCTTTTCATGCGAACTGTCCATCCGTACACTACCGGCATGGACGCGTCGAAGCTAACCCGGAAGCAGTTGGACCAGCTCACGGACAAGTTGGCACCAGCGATGCGTTACCTGCTTGGGATGCATCACCGATTGAAAGAGCGCAACTTCCCTGCCGACGATCCGCTCGTGATTGCCGCCGACGAGGCGATGCAACGGATGCAGGCGCTGCTGCTCGTGATTCACAATTTGGCACTGGCGAAGAGTAGCGGGGGATTCTACGTCGGCTACACCTACCATCCACCTGTAGAGGAGGCCAAGCCGGAAGCCGCGAAAGACATCTTCGGCGGCATGAGTGCGCGGCAGTGGAAGAAGCAGCAGCAAGAGAAGCGGAACGGGTAGGTGGTGCGGTAGCAAGTTCCCACGCAGTGGTAGGACAAACCCCATTGATATTATCGCCCTGACATCCGATTGCACTTGTACCTACTAGTAGTTGAACTATCGCTCAAAGTCAGGTTCGTGTTATGTTGCTCCTGAAGCGACCTTTTTGGCAATTCAGGGAGGCAAGGATGCCACGATTAGAGCATAAGTTTCATGTGGTGCTGACGGCCGAGGCCCGCGCGGAGTTGGAAGTGATCACGCGGATGCATACCGTAGGCGCTGCCAAGCTGCGGCGGGCGAAGATTCCGTTGATGTCAGCCGATGGCTGCACCGACCTGGAAATCTCCGAAGATGTTGGTCTCTGCGAGCGGCAGGTCGTGCGGGTTCGGCAGAAGTTTGTGAAGTCCGGCGTGCAACCTGCGCTGACGCGGGCCACGCGCAAAGATGCCGGCGTGCGGAAGGTGATCGATGGCCGGGCCGAAGCCCAACTCATCACGATCGCGTGCAGCACAGCGCCTGAGGGTCGCGATCATTGGACGCTGCAGATGTTATGCGGTGAGATGAAACGGCAGAAGATCGTGAAGTCGGTTTGTCCCGAAACCGTGCGGCAGGCTCTGAAAAAAACAGGCTTCGTCCTTGGGCCACCGAGCGATTCTGCATCGCCGAAAAAGATCGAGCCCGCTTCGTCGAACGGATGGAAGCGGTCCTCGACGTCTACCAAGAAACGTACGACGAACAGCATCCGCTGATCTGCATGGACGAGGCCTCGCGGCAGGTGCTGAGTGATGTGACGCCACCGTTGCCGATGAAGCCTGGCGCAGCGAAACGCATTGATGACAAATACGAACGCCAGGAAGTTCGTTCGCTGTTCATGTTCTACGATCCAATCGCGGGGTGGCGACGCGTCGGTTGTCGCGAGAGTCGCACGCGTACCGATTGGGCGTGGGAAATAAAACAGCTGCTGGACGTCGACTATCCCCACGCGGAACAGATCACGCTGGTCTGCGACAATCTCAACACGCACGATCTCGCCAGCTTGTACTTCGTGTTCGATGCCGAGACAGCACATCGTCTGAAATGCCGCATCCGCCTGGTGCATACGCCCAAGAACGGCAGTTGGCTGAACATGGCCGAGATGGAATTGAGCCTGCTCTCGCGCCAATGCCTGGGCGACCGACGCTTCGCCACCACGACTGCGATGGACGCAGAAATCCTGGCCTGGCAGACCGATCGCAACACACGCCGCTGCGGAACCAACTGGCGTTTCACCACGACGGACGCCAGAATCAAACTCAAATCGCTCTACCCGATTCCTGACATTGAACGATAGTTGGACTACTAGTGCCCCTGCCCGGGCCACCAAGTAGGTTCTCGCCCAGCGACTGCACTGCTGGGCGTTTTTATGCGCGTTACTCAGCGACAATCCTGTGCTGCCCCACAGGAATCGTCACTGGTAATTGGATGCAATTTAGATATCGTCCAACTCAGTCAGGGCTGTGCAGAAAAACACCCTACTGACGGAGAAGATCCCCCGTCACTCTGTTGTGGCTTTTTCGGGCAAAACCAACCGCGAGTTCGGCAAGAATATCTTGATTCCTGTTTTGCACTCATCGCAACTAACAATGCGGTCGACACCGCCTGTAACTTGTTCGGTGCGAGTGAGGATGACTTCTTTTGATCCACATACTGGACACTGGTGAGGCTGAAAGTTTTTCATGGTGCGGGGCTAGACTGTGGTCTCGGGTACTCCAGCCCCTGGACCGTTTTCGGTTCGTGGCACTCGCCGGCTTACATTCCGTGTGTGGGTCTAGCGGGACAGTACCTAGAACTTCAGCCCCGCCACTCTGGTGGGGCTTTTTAGTGCGGGGGTGGAATTGGGGCACCATGAGATTTACGACCCGCGATCTGTTTGCGCTTACATGTCTTGCGGCAATCGTGCTTGGTGTCGGAGGTCCCGCGACAGCGGCTGATAGCTTCGAAGAAATGCTATTCCTATTTGGAGTCTTCCTTGTAGTTGCATGCTCTTACGCAGGCCTGCGGTTCATCAATGTCTTTGGCGATTAGCTGTCCACTTCGCCCACACCAGCCATCCCCTGCCCGGTGTCAGTTGATGCCGGGCAAGGTGCTGTCGTTAGTTGCCCTGTCTTGGCCTCTCTCACTCAGGGAAGAAAAATACTCAGGCGCCGAAAGATTTAGATTGACACTGAGTTCGTCATTTGCACAATAACCATCAATTGAGCTTGATGGGCGGACTCGATCAATTCCAGGTTTTTTGACCCGAATTTTTCAACACTATCTTGGCGCCATTCTCTATGTTGCTTCCTGGCAGAATCGCCGTTGTAGTGGGCACATTACTGCTGGTGTGCGGTTGCGGTAGCGATACCGGTGGCCGGCTGCCAGTTGCTGGCACGGTGACTTTTCAAGGCCAACCACTCAAGACAGGCTCAATCGAATTCTCTTCCGCTGGAGGGGAACGAGGCGGCGCTTCGATTGTCGATGGTGCCTACTCGATTCCCCCCATGAGTGGCTTGCTACCTGGCACTTATACAGTGCGCGTGAGCTCGATTACTTCCTCAGCGGAAGCGCCCGCGATGCCCGGCGAGTCGGCCGCCATCGAAAAGGCTAACAAAGATCAAATTCCGGCAGAATTCAACACTAAATCTAAGTTAACCTACGAAGCAGGAAAAGGTAAACCCGCGAAATTTGATGTGACGATTCCCTAACGACCATTTCTCAATGTATCCCAAATCGTCTGCCTCCCTCCTTGCAGGCGCGCCAACTCCGCGTTAGGGCTTTAGGGCCCGGTCGGTGATTGCTTTCCTCTCCAAGTATTTACGATCATTCGTTGCCACACCTTACCCGGTGTGTGTGCGGTTGCGGTCTGTTCTTATTCCAGGTTGCCATCATTCGTGGAGACATTGTCATGGTTACGAATCGCAGGGCTTTTACCCTGGTCGAGTTGTTGGTCGTGATTGCCATTATTGGAGTCTTGGTGGCCCTGCTGCTGCCTGCTGTTCAGGCGGCCCGCGAAGCTGCCAGGCGAACGCAATGCGCCAACAATCTCAAGCAGATCGGACTCGGAATGCACAATCGGCACGATACTTATAACTCGTTGCCGCCAGGACAGGGGCCTCATGGCTGTTGCTGGGGAACGTGGCAGGTGCTGGTGCTGCCGTATGTCGAACAAACGGCAGCCTATAGTCTGTGGCAGAACTGGGGAGGCAGTGACACCGTTTACGGCGATGGCCCCGCAGCACAAGTGGGCACTGCGTTCCCACGCTACGCCGCCGCACCGAATACCACAAACGTCTCGGGACGACGCTTCGCTGCGTTCACCTGCCCGAGCGATTCCAACAACGCACCGATTGCCCCGATTACGAATCACAACTATGCCGTGAACTGGGGCAACACCACCTACTCGCAGGCCACCTACCCCAGCACGACAGTGACCTTCGACCAGGCTCCCTTTGGTCAAGCGAAGTCCACAGCCGTCGGACAACGCATGAACGGCCAAAAGTTCTCGGACATTCCGGATGGCCTGTCGAACACGCTGATGGCGGCAGAAGTGCTGCAAGGCAAGAAGAGCGACTTGCGTGGCTTCACCTGGTGGGGCGATGCCGCCGGCTTCACTGCCTATGAGGCCCCAAATTCCACGGTTCCCGACCGCATCTACACGGCTGGCTACTGCAACAACGAGCCCAAGATGAACTTGCCGTGCGATGTGAGCAGCACCGCCGCTCCCACTCGGTTTTCCTCACGCAGCCGGCATCCCGGCGGTGTGCAAGGTGTGCTGTGTGATGGTTCGGTGCGGTTCATTCCTCAGAACGTCGACCTTGCCACCTGGCGCGCTATGTCGACCGCTGCCGGCGGCGAATCGGTTACAGCGCCGTAGCCAGCGAGAATGTCTTGCCAATGACGTAGCGCCGACCATTCGGTTGACGCGGACTGCTTGCCTGCTGAAGACAGCCTCACGGCTCGACCGGCTATTTGCCGTCGCGTAGCAACGTCCCAATGCGCGGCGGCGGGATGCGTGGATTGGAAAACCCCCAGCGGAACACCGGCGTGGGCAGCTTGGGTAAACCGCCAAGAGTTCAACGAGGTCTCGCTAAGCCGTCATGCCTTCGGACGCATGTTGCTGTGCCGCCGAAAGTGAATCGCACTCGCCTTCGCCCGAACGTATGCCGTGGATGAGAGTGTTCGTGAAGCGACTCCACACGAACCGCCGTCCAATCGTCAAAATAATTGCGGCGGGTTGCCCTGTCATCGCATCGATCAGTTCCAGGCGATCCGGCAAATCGGACGGCTTTCTCCACTGGTACCGCTTCTCGGCAAATCGGGTATTGCTAATAGACTCTTGCTTAATCGACGTTCGCATTTCCTCGTCTCCCGCAAAGAATTCGGGGCGAGGGGCCAAAGAGGTCAGCGGCCCGCAACGAATAGGCTGTGCCCTTAGCTTGTCAGAACGATCGAACGAATGAAAGCAAATTCGCAGCGATCAGGTCTGATCCATTGACCTTTACCGGAAGATTACATTACTAGCGCTCCTCGTCGTCAGGTCTGGAGCGGCCCGGGTCAACCTTCCTCGGATTGAACGGGCAATTCCTGGATCACTGCCATTTTTGCCTCGGGAACCGTGTCGCAAACGCCTTCGGCAGTATTCCCGGTGCCGAATCGTTTCCATTGCCACTTACCGTCACCTATTGAGGTTACCGTCGCGATCACTTCGCCAGTCTCATTGTGGGTCAGCTCAAGGCGGGGTGGAGCCCCGAGGGCAATCGACCAAGAGTAACGTCGCATTTGAAATGATGATGAAGCTGGGGCAGGAAACGTAGATGCGTAGAGCTGCGATACTGAAAATCGTAGCTACTATCGTATCAATCGCCGAGAGGACGGAGCCTGGCGATGGGGAAACTCCCACCGGGCTTATTTCGGCCGCTGCGTGTCCGCCGGCTTTACCATTCCGCGTCGGGTCCGCCTCGACGACTTATTAAAAGGGTAGAAAGGACCAAAAGAATAGCGATCCATGCTACAACCGCTTCAAATGGACGAATCATAGGTTCAGTTAACTCGACTCGATCTCGGCAATTAGTTCGCCGAAGTGGATCTCATTGAAGTCTGCCTTGTGAGTTACGTTCCAGCCGTCTTGCCGGTACCGAACGATCCGCTCGATACTAAGCCACTCGATTAACGAATTTGATGCCGCACGACCGAGACGCGCGCGGGTACTACTCCACAGGCATGTACCCGACGCCAATCCGCGCCATTTGGTCGAGTTGACTGCCGGCGAACAAGTATCTTCAGGCCTCTGGAGCATGCTGTCCCCCTGGCCCTCAACTCTTTCGACAAACTTCAGCAGCTTCATGCGTTCACTCGCAAATGATTTGTCCCCGAGTCTAGAAAGTCCGTGAAGTCGTTGCAAGATTCGGTTGCTGTTCCGTTTGCCGAGTGATTCCGGCGGCGTTAGAATCGTCGCGTGCATTTCCGGAGAAGTATGCACATGGCCCGCTGGATTCCCGACAGGTTCTCAGCGGGCTATTTTGCGCGCGAGTAGAATCCGAATATGAAACCGCTCGAACTAACTGGCAAGCGATTCGGTCGCCTCAAGATATTAGGGCCAGCGCCACGACCAGAGCATTGCACGAACGAAGGAACCTATTGGCAAGCAGAGTGCGTCAATCCCAAGGTTCACGAGAACCCGTTTCGGTTTACGGTGCTAGGCTGGGACCTAACCAAGGCACGCAAGGCAGGGAAACGCAGCCAATGCAGGTTTTGCAGTGCAATTCAGGGAGCCAGGACCAAGGCGAAGCGGCAGTAGCAGCCCTGCTTTACCAGGCAAGATTTCTGAAATTCTCCCCTACTTCGCCCGTTTCCAAAAGTGCATTCGCGGTGGGGATTTATCTTCTGCGAGAAGCCCCCAGACTTCTGCGAGGTTATCGCCCTCGAGGCGATAGATGAAAGATCGCGGTGTGGGTGATTCCCGGCCCTTATCGGGGCCAGCGGTGGCTTTGAAATTGAAGAAGGTGAGGACGCGGATGCCGCCACGCTGCTCGACTTTGAAGCTCGATGTGTGGGCAGTCACCACTTGGCCGATGTCGTCGTAGGTCGTGACGGTCGATTGATCGCCAACGATATCTTGCACCACGCGGAACTCGGTGCCGGCTTCGTTCTTCATCGTCCGCTCAAACCGGCCTGCGAGCCGAGCCAACTCTGCAGCGTTGGCAGCTTCGTCGTCGGCGCGGGCGAGGGCCGGAAACAACGCCGCGAGCAACAGGATGATAAGTGGATGTGGCATTGAATTCCTTCCGTGGATGTTTCTAACTTGCGGCAGGCCAGTCATTTCAACGAATTCTTTGGGCAAGAGTCAAGACGAGTTGGATGGAAAGAGTCGTGGTCACGCTGTCACAAAGCAGTGCGTCCTGAACTTCCGGGCCGTCTGGGTCCATCTCTATGGAATCGCCCGCGAACACTTTGCCGTCGCTCCAACGTAACAGCAGGCATCGGCCGTGCCAGAATGATCGTAGAACAGCTCCCAGCCTCCGTAATCAGAACGGTTGAAATTGGAGGCGAGAAGGAACTCAGGCGTGTTGATACTCATGCCTCAAGTGTACTTACGATTCGGGAAGCCCCAATGGCGAGTTCAGCAGCTCGCAGGACTTGTGTATGGCTTAACAATGCTAGCAACGGGATCTGCCGTTCTCTTGTCAGTGGTATAAGAGGACAACGTGGACAATACACCCGCTGCTAAATGGAGTTAAATACATGGCTACACAATCGGAATCTTCAAGAGTTAGCCGCACGAAGCTTACGTCTGAAGAACAACGGATCGTAAGCAAGCAGCAAACGCCACAGCTTGCCCCGTCCCCTATTCTCCGATTCCCTGCCGATTGGGCCAGGACCGCACGACAAGGCGTCCAAGACCGCCGCTCACGACCTGATGAGTAAGCCGGTATAGGAGATCCAGCGAGCAGCTATGGACTTGAGTTGAAGTAGCCCAAGGATCTAACTACTCTATGACCTGTCGCCGGCTTTGCTGTCACAGGTACCGGCTGACCGCCCCGATTGCCGCGGGGCGTCGTCATTTAGTAAGCCAGCTGTCGATGGCGAGCCCTGCTTTCGGCTCCCACCAGGGCGGCGAATCTCAATGGAATGCTGCTTAAGAAGTTTGCGGATTGACGTGTCCGAGCATCCGTAGAAGTTTGCGATCTGCTCGATAGACATGCCGCGCTGGTAGGCTTCGGCGATTTGCTCCCAGCTTCCCTCAAGGCGCTCTACGGTTTTCTTCTTTTGTGCCACGGTTCGACACCTCATTGGGCAGGTCTTGAAGTACGGCAAGCTTCGCCTTCAGAACACTTTTTGCCTTGCCAGAAGCAGGCGGTGCGCCATGCAGGAGACGGTTGGTTTTGCGTTCCCAACTCCAGTCAACGTCTGATTGAAGAATCGTGGCCACTGCTTGGTGCGTCACGTTATCGACGAGCTGGTAATGCTCCGGAGAATCGGAAACTTTGTTCCACAGGTAGCGATTCATCAAGCTGGCGTGTTGCTGGCTGGCGCGTGGCAGGCGCAAGGAGCGAATCAAGGTAAAGGAACATTACCTCACGTCGGGCAACGACGCAAGAAATCGAACAACTGAATAGCTCTAGCCAGGGCGCTTTGGAGCGGTCCCTTGGGCAAAGGACGCCACCCAGGTAGTATCGTCCGTCGAGTGGATTGAACGATTCCGTATAGCTGGCTCAACTAAGTCACACGTTGACTTTGGACGGTTAACACCCCTTGGACGAGAAAAAATCCCGCTATCAGGAATCCGTGCTTTTGGGCTGAATGGGCAGACGCAGCACTGCAGCGGTTTTTGCTTCCGGCACAGTGTTGCAGATGCCTGTTTCCTCGGTGTCGAATCGCTTCCATTCCCACTTTCGGTCTGCTACTGAGGTTACCGTCGCGATTATTTCGCCCGTCTCATTGTCCGTCAGTTCTGTGCGTGGCGGCGTGTTGAAGGCAATTATCCAAGAGTAACGTTCCATGAAAGGTTGATCAGGCATGCGAACGATTTCTGACTAAGTGCCGCCCTTACCTGCCGATTTTCCCCGTGAACTTGTTGTTCTCTTCTGAGGACACTCCATCGTTCGCAAATCCTTGCTTCGCCTGCCTCAACCGAAGGACTTCCGCTTGCAGTTCTAACAAGTGCTGACGCGACCAGGCTGTATTTGCCGAAGTCACAGGCGCTTTGCATAACCGGGGAAGGACTGCCACGATTTTTTTCGTCTGCATTTGTCGGTCCTGTCTTATGCGAGAAAAAGCTCGGGCGGCAGGACCCGGGTCTCGAAAACATCGGCGGGCAAATGCCGATGATCATAATAAAACCATAGTGCGAAAATGCCAGACCGCAAATGCGTTTTGTTTTCTGGCGGATGAACGACAGCTCGTTTGACAATCGGCAATTCGATAAAACTTGGCGGGGGCGACCGACCCTAAGGATTTTGGACGGCAGTTGCCAGGCTCCTCCGCCTCAACTTCTGTGGCGAATTCTCCGAAATCGATCTCGTTGAAGTCTACTTTGTGTTTGACATTCCAACCGTCTTCCCGATAGCGAGCTATCCTCACGATCTCAAGCCACTCAATCAACGAGTTCGGCTTTGGACGAAATGCGACGCTATCCTTTTGGTACACGCCGATAGCGCCGCCGGCCTAGTCTGAGTGGGTTCGGTATTCATATCCAGCGAGGCCATCCGATACCCCGTCACACTGGCGGGGCTTTTTCGTGCGTGGGTAGAATGGGACGCATGAAAGTTACCTTGCGAGATTTGTTCTGGCTGACGCTTCTAGTTGCGGTCCTCTGTGGGGCATGGGTCAGAGACCGTTCCCAACAGAGCAAGTTCCAAATCGACATGCAAAAGAAACAGAAGGCGTGTCTGCTGAATATCGCGGCGTTGACAGCTCAAATCAACCGGCTCACTACGGAGAAATTCAATTTAGAGCAGGCCGCGCAGAAAAAAGAGCGAGACTCGGAATGAAACGCGATGCTCGCGCACCACTCATCGTCGCCATCGTCTTACTGCTCCTACCGGTGCTGTATGTCGGGAGCTATCTGGCGCTAGTGGAGCCTGGGGGGGTGCGATTTACAAAAGTAGTGAGTGTCGGTTCGCAGTATCGAATCGTGGTGATTTACGAAACGTATCGCTATGGTGGGAATTGGGCGGATCGAATCTTTTGGCCCGCTGAGCAGATTGACCGGAAGGTGAGGCCGGAAACTTTGCCGCCAATGACGTATGACATTCACGACAACGAGTAGCTAACCACCGGCGGCGAAATTAGAATCCTGCGATCACCCCCTCCTGCAAGCGAGTGATCGATGAGCCGAAAACTTCAGACGCCGTACTCTCTCGGTGGCAACCCGATTGGTATGTCGTTTTTGCGAACCGTTCAAGATGCAAACGGGATCTGTATCGGGAAGTTTCACCGCATTGACCAGGCACTATTGTTCATCGCTGCCAGCGACTTGTTGGCTGCCTGCCACGCGGTACTCGCAGGCAGTCCAGATGCCAAAGAGCTGGTCAGGTCCGCAGTGGAAAAAGCTGGCCGTTTAGAGCCGGTCGACGGATGAAATGTTTGCACGCCTGTAAATCGCGAGCTTAGATTTCAGTGTGCGCGAAGTGAATGCTGTGCATGCTGGCCCGCGATGTTCCCCCAGGTTCATTGGCGGGCTTATTCGTGCGCACTGGTCTGCCCGTCCCCTCGTCGGCATGAGCTTGCCTAATCGTCGGCAGGGGGCGTTTTCTCATCGAGGCATGCGCCATGACCGGCAACCACTATCGCCGGGTGAAGCCCGGCGATATACCAGAACGAGTGGAACTGATCGACAATGTCACATCGCAAGGAGTTGCCGTTATCAATGAGGTGAATCGCCGATGGGCATGGACATGCAGCACCACAATTCTGCTGCATGGTGCGCCCTCGGCTGATGGTCTCGAACCGTCTCTAGCTCAGGCCAAAGCAAGGGTGCTTGACGGCTTGCCGAGCTGAACCACGCAGACCGCATGGAGGCGGTCGTTTATTTCTTCGTTACTTGTTACCCACACGAAGCCACTCAAACTACCCGGCAAGCGAACTCGAAAGCTCTCTCACTCTGTTATCGCGTTTCCCGGCGCGCTCTCGGTCTTCTTCTTGGGCATAAAGAGCGTAGCGATTGCCCCGCACTTGCAGGTCAGCACTCGAATCTCCGAATGGGGATCATATTCGGAGTCGATGGCGCCATCGACGAGCGTCGTTTCGTGAGAACTGCAAACCGGGCAAGGACGGACAGACTCTCGCGGACTCATAACTGGCAGGAAATCGCTCAGGTTAATCGACCGGCGCACGGAAAACCCTGGAGCTAGCCGGTCTGCAGGGCTAAGCATCATTTCAAGCACCCGCCGCGCCGAAAGAGTTCAGGGGCGAAAAACTCGCCTGTGTCGTTGATCGCTTCGACAGTCGTGCAAGAGTGACCACAAACGCACTGGCGGACTAGATATTGAACGCCAGGAAAGTTGGCTGCCGGCATCCGCTCTAGAGTAGAGGACCGGCCGTAGCAGGCGGGACACAACGGAAGCTTATAATCCGCACGGTCGCTATAACTAGATCGTTGCATTCGTGGCTTCCGGGAGGACTGGTTGTCCTTTGGTGGCTTGGCTACGCCATTATCGGCAAAATGCCACCACCAGCTCGATGGGGATTCCCCTACTACAGGCGTGCGGCTATCCGAACGCTCCCAACCATCTGCAGGCAATGATGACCAACCGCGCACCACTGATCATCGCCATCGTCCTGCTACTCCTGCCCGTGCTGTACGTGGTGAGCTATCTGGCGATCATGACGACCGAGCCAGATCCATTCCTCGCGTATCACCAAGCTAGTAAGACGTATCCAGGAATGGTACAGCGGATTTTTTGGCCACTAGAGATAATTGACCGACAGTTCCGCCCAGACGCGTTTGAAATCCATCTTCCACCACACATTCGGGAACAGATGAGTCCGTGACCTGTCCACTTCACCCGCCAAGAATCGAGTGTCTCGCCTTCAGCTTGTAGCGAAATGCCGGCAGCGAAATTACAATCCTGCGATCACCCCCACCTGCAAGCGAGTGATCGATGAGCCGAAAACTTCAGACGCCGTACTCTCTCGGTGGCAACCCGATCGGAATGTCATTTCTGCGCACTGTCCAAGATGCAAACGGGATCTGCGTCGGGAAGTTCCACCGCATTGACCAGGCACTTCTGTTCATCGCCGCCAGCGACTTGTTGGCTGCCTGCCACGCGGTTCTCGAAGGCAGGCCGGACGCTGAGGAAGTGGTTCGGGCGGCCGTTGCGAAGGTCAATCAGTTGGGGACGGGGCTGCAAGATTCCGTAAACTGAGATCTGTACGGCAATTCTGGTTCGCCATCGCTAGACATCGTTTTCCTCTGTGCCCGAGGAGATACGATCGCCTACCCAGCGCAGGTGACCGATTTGTAGCTGTTCGTGTATGGCCTTCTCCAGCCGCTGGCGGATTTGCTTTCCGGTGCGGCCGAAGCCTAAGTTCCTCGACGATTGTTGAATTAAGCCCTCCAGGTCAATTGCGCCGCCACGTTTCACGATTGTCTGAAAAGTATTGTGTAGGTGACCCTCAGGTACTTCCCTTATCGAACTGAATACAATGTCCGTGGAAACAGCCTTAACGTCGATGCGAAGCTTCAAATCATCCAGTACTTCGTCAGAATTGGCTTCAATTCCCGACGTGCGGTTAGAGGACTGGGCACTGGCCTTTTCGAAGGCAGCAAGTACGCGGGCAATCTGCCGATCTGGATTGCGAATCCAGTCTGTTGACCAGATTCGAATCATTTTCCAACCCAAGTGTTCCAAAACTGTCTGTCGAATTCGGTCTCGATCCCGGGCTGTTTTTGATGAGTGGTACGTTGCACCGTCACATTCGATGCCAAGGCAGAACTCACCGGGCCGCTGGGGATGCTTTAGTGCCAAGTCAATTCGGAATCCACCGCAACCGACCTGCACTGCCGGGTGCAAACCATGACGAATGAGCGCAGTCGCGACTTCCAGTTCAAATGGGGATTCCACCTCGCCAGTGATCGATGTGATCTCACGCGCCAGCGAGTCGACCCCGCGTTCAGCGTATTCAAGATATCCCTTCAGTAGCCGTGAACCCTGACTGGTACTACCTGAAAGATCGAGGTCTGCAGCCTTGACCGATGCAACGAGGATGACTTCTTCTCGCGCCCGCGTGACTGCGACGTTGAGACGACGCTCACCACCGGCCTTTGTGAGGGGGCCGAAGTTCTTCAAAAACTTCCCGGCTTCGTTATAGCCGTATCCCATCGAGAGAATGATAACGTCACGTTCGTCTCCCTGTACGTTCTCGAGATTCTTAACAAACAATGGCTCCGATAGACCCGTGTGAAAGAGGGCATCAACTTCCGGATACTTCCGACGCCGCTCGTAAATTGAATCTTCGATCGCACCTTGATGCGACTGGTTGAAGGCGATAATTCCAAGGGACGTTTCCGGTCGCGTTCGGAGGTGCCGAATAATCAGGTCGGTGACTCGTTCTGCCTCGGGACGATTGACTCGATCGACCCAACGACCCTGTGGCACAAACTCCAAGCGGACTGCATCACTCGAAGCGTCACGAATACTCGGGAACGTGACTAAATCACCGCTGTAGAAATGGCGATTGGAAAACGCGATTAGCGGTTCCCGCTTACTGCGATAGTGCCAGCGTAGCCTGCGCCCAGGCATGCCGATCGACTTGCATAGACTGAGAATGCTTTCAAAATCGCCGATATCATTTTCATCCTCGTCCTCCGTTTCGATGTCACCGCGATTGAAGAAGTTGGTTGGCGGAAGCTGTTTTTCGTCGCCCGCTACGATAAGTTGAGTTCCGCGATAAATTGCGCCAACCGCATCCCACGGAAAGACCTGGGACGCTTCGTCAAATATTACGAGGTCGAATCTGATCTCTTCAGATTGAAGGAAGGTGCTAACTGATAGCGGGCTCATCATAATGCAGGGCTTCAGCCGTTGCAGTACGCTCGGGATTTCAGCGAATAGCTTGCGAAGCGGAAGTTGCCGACGCTTTTTCTGAATCTCCTTCTGCAGAACTCCGAGTTCAGACTTAGCGTCTGCAAACCAACCTGACCTTGGTCGATCATCACGGCCCAACTGGTACTGCCGAATACGGGACGATGCGGCGCGTATCTCCCATTCATCCAGTTTGCGAAATCGCTCTCGTGATTGCTCGTGATTCTCCAGATCGAATTCGCTCAGCAGTCGTTCTTCCCGCGCCAGGCGGTCGAAGACCATTCGAAAGTATCTCGCAGCGATTACGCTCTTTGCTTCGTCAGGCTGGTAGCTACCCTCTAGCAGCTCATTCACCACGCCCGAAAAGCCCTGTTCATCCATCTCTCGCTCCCATCGAGAGAATTTTAGCCATTCATCGAGTGAACCCATCTCGGAGCGAAGCCCCTGAAGGTAATCACTGAGAATTCCGAGCGTCATTTGGGGGATTGAATCTCCTCGTCTGGTGGTCGCCTGGAATGAGAGCACGGTCTTAAGGAACTTCAGTGAACTCGAAAACTCCGGGCCTAACGCTGACTTGATTCGAATAATGGCATCTGCCACTTCTGCTCGTGTTGCAGAAGAACTAGCCACTGCTTGAACTAATGCTGGCACCGGCCCCTCCGCAGCTTTTTGCTGGAGCCAGACCGCCTTCGCATGCTCCTCCACAGGACAGTGAGGTTCAGGTTGAATGTTGAGGCCAGCGAGTATTGCTTCACTGGCTTGAAATTCCGACTGTGCAGCACGAAGTCCTTTCAATGCCGACAGAACTCTCGGCAGCGCAGATATTTCGATGTCAGTTTCAGGCTTCAGAACAGGCAGAATCGCATCGAGCGTCGCCAATCGGTTGGTGAGCAGCGCAAGTGCCGTCGAGGTCACTGAGAGTAATTCAGATAAAGGCCGTTGCTTGAGTTCCACGGCCGATGGTGCATCCGGTAAGAGAGCCATCTGCGACGGCAATGACTGTAGCTCTCTCTCCAGCTCGCGGCAGGCAGATTCCAAAGAGTCTGCGACTCCTGCCAACTCCTTCGGTTTTAGGGAACCCTCTTCGCACAGAACGTCGTGGTATGTCTCCAAGTTGCGAGTTAACTTGCCTAATCTTTCTGCCACTTGGACACTTTGTGCGACCTTTTTCCAGAGGCCGAAGTCGTGGGGATTGGCATCCTTGGGCATCAAGTCTGCGCTGCGATCAAATCGACGAGTGATGTCGTCAATGAGTTGCACAAACTGGGTGGCAAAGCTCACGTCCTCAACGATGGTGGCAAAATTACGCGGCGGCGACGAATAGCACTTTGTCGCGGCTGCGCGAGCGGACTGACACAATTGCGACGCTTCCGATAGCCTTGTCAGATTCTGAATCAGTTCAGCGAATGGCATATTTCGACTGATGAGGCCAGCGATGGCTGTATCGGCAAACGTCGAATCGAGTTCCTGCGTCAGCTGCGCGATACGCTTCTCAGCTGATTCGAGGAGCTGTCGGTCAATAGCGCACACCCCAGCCGGCATTTGGCTGACGAGATCGGGAAACTCCACCGCGAGCTTATCAAACACCTGCAAATCCGCTTGCAGAGCAACCCATTCGGCAGGGTTTTCGATCGCAAATGGTTGCGGCAGAAAGGTGGCCACGGCATCCGCTGCTTGGGAAACCTCACCGATTCGGCGATGCCAGGTTCGCAACTTCATCAAGTCAGCAAGCAACGTGCCGGTCGGGGGAGTACCGTCCTTAAACAGATCGGCAACTTCGATTCGATATGCTTTGAATCCCCCGAAAAGTCGCTTCCAGGTAGATTGAAAGACAACTACGCGGTCAATAGTTGGGGCGGCGGCCGCTTTAAATGCTCGGTGCGATAATCGGGGCTCGAGTTGCTGCCGGACTTCCGCAGTTTCGCGGACGTCGGCCAGCACTTCATTAATCACGGACATCAATTTCGAACGTGCCGTGGAGTCACTCCATTGGCCCAGGTATCGATTCATGCCGAGAATCTGAGGAATAGCCTTGGCGAAACTGGCTGTGAATTGTTGCGTCGGCGAACTGATCCAATCGATGCCCAGACTCTGCAAGGCGTCTTTTGTGAGTTCATTCAACATGAGCAGGGTGTTTACACCATGCAGTAGCTTTCCTTGAAGGCTGAGAAATCCTTCGGTACTGCCATCCAGGCAAAGCGGCTCCAGCGACGTCCACGCGGCGTGCAGCTTTTGAGGGGCGGGATGCGAGCGACTCAGTTCCACGAGCTGAGGCACCGAGAGGCGACTTTGCAGCCTCTTGGCGATACGTGAGCATTCCTCCAAGTTTGTCAGTGAAGATTGGCTGGCTTCACGTAGCTGCGGCCAATTCTCAGGAATCAACCATTCTCGGTGCAGCGGAAATGCGGCTGCAATGCTTCTCGCAAGATCGACCACTGCCGGAAGTTTAGAAATGGGCAAGTCTGCTCGAACTGGGATGGGCAGCAGACCAAGGAGCTGAGCCGTAGCATTTGAGGCCAGCTGGACGGAATCTCGTAGCTTCCGGACGTGATTCGTTGGCGTTAATAGAAACGAGTGCTGTTGGCGCACTTCTGTGGGCACCGCCCCGTGCAGACGCCTTAACCAGAGCGTTTCTTCAAGCGGGAAAGCAAGGCCGTTAACTTGATCGTGCGGAAACGAGCCTTCGACGTCTTCGTTGAACTCAACGAGTTGCTGGCTGCATCGCTCAATTTCACGATAAGCGTTATGCCTTTGCAGCAACGCTTTCGCAGTTTCCGGGGCCGCTGCGAACCATGAGGCTGGGATTAAAGGTACATCGAGCGACGTCTTCAGCGATTGAAACACCAGATTCAAATTGCCGAGGTGGGGCTCGGATTCGAACAGATGTTTATGCCGCAGAGGCGACAACGCTTGATCGACAATATCAAATGCCTGAGCGAGAACGCCAAGGTGATGGTCGAGGTCATCTGACAACGTCAGCGTTCGCGCTTTGAGATAGCATCCCCTCCAGGGATGTTGCCGATGGGATTTGATGACTTCGGCCGAATCCTGGGCGCGAGCCAGCAACTCCAACCAACGCTCGAATGTCAGTCGATCCAGGTTTTCAATTCCTGGCAGGTCGCAGCGGGACTTTACTGCATGGCCTAAACGGTGCGATCGTGAGACTTGGCCGTAGAGTTCATAAGGCGAGAGTCCCAATGGCGGTCGACGGCGATGAATGGAGCGAACATAGTCGTTCAACACATTTCGCTTTTGCTTTGCCTCTTCCAACTTAGGACTTGCATCGTCGTAAACCTCAACCGGCAGGTCGAGGCAGTATTTCAACTCCTCCAAAACTGCCTTCCGATTCGCTTTGCTGGAGTGACATTCAAGGCAAAAGTCCCCGAGGCCACAGTCATCCAGCCGGCGCTTCACTACTTCGAGAGCCGAAACTTTTTCGCTCACAAAGAGTACACGACGTCCCTCCGAGAGTGCATCGGCGATGATGTTGGCAATGGTTTGGCTTTTGCCAGTACCCGGTGGTCCATCGAGGACGAAACTGACCCCGCGACGAGAGGCGACAATCGCTTCGAGCTGACTCGAATCGCAATCGAGAATCGTCTTTATTTCACCAGGAGCGATTTCGTCATCGAGTTTCGCAGCTTCTGGAAGTGGAGCGTTGAGTCCGAATGATCGCTGCGGCGGAACTGTAGTATCACCGCCCACAGATCCACGGTCCGCGCACTTCAAGTTCTTTGGGTGACGATGTTTGCGAGAACGGTGGTTGACCAGCCGGCTTGTTTGCGGAGCGATTTCAGGCTGGGGGGCGTCTTTTTGCGGAAATGAGCCGGTTTATTTTGATAGGCCTTGAGCAGGCCCAGCGCGCCCCGGCGGAGGGTGGCGAGGTTCTCCGCGGCGTGGCCTTGGTGGACGTGCGAGGCGTCTTCGCCGAACGTCACGTCGAGCACCCAGTGGGTCGCTTCGATCCACCAGTGCCGCCGCGTGCAGCGTGCGATCTTTTCAATCTCGCTGGGCGGGAGCGAACTCAGGAAGTAGCGACTATCAATGGTCGTCTTGTCGGCATGCTTGATCGTGGTCGTGGTTTGTACCAACGACTGTAGTCCCGCCCAGTTGTCTTGACCGAACAACCCAGCCGGGAGTGGCGCAGCGGTGTAGTAACGTTCCTCGTTGCGTCCCCGGGCGCGAGGCTCGTTAGTCTCCAGCGTAAAAACCTCGCCTGGCAGCGGCTCAGCGTGCAGTTGCAGAAAGTATTCAAGCACTTGCCGATGCAGCGTGGGGTGATTGTCCTTCAGGGCCAGCAGGTAGTTGCCGCCGTCGGCGACGATCTGCGCGGCGATCTTGGTTTGGCAACCGATGGCGTCGATGGTGACGACCGCGCCGCGGAGGTCGAGCAGTTCGAGAACCTGCGGAATGGCCGTGATTTCGTTCCCTTTTTTCACTTCTTCGTCACCGTTGGTATGCGTCGGCGCTTGAGCCACGATCAACTGCGTGCCGGTATTCATTGCCTGCACCAGATGCAGCGATGACTGTTCGGCGGCGCGGTCGAAACTCGAACGCAACGTCTTGCCGTCGATTGCGAAGTGCTGATCGTCGGCGCCTTCGTCGTCAGGAGTGGGTTCACGCAGCGACTCGATAAACGTGACCAGCACTTGTTGAAAGGGCCTCGGCTGGAGGCGGGCGAAGACACGGCGGAAAGTGTCGCGCGAGGGAATGCCGTGGGGGAGCGAGAGGAAGGTTTCGAACCAGGCTTGGCGTTCGTGCCCGAAATCCTCCATGTCCTCCCACGAGTCGCAGTCGGCAACCATGGCGCACAAGGCAATCGCCAGAATGTTCGTCAGCGAATGCACCGGCCGGCGGTCCGTACGTGGGTCTGGCAAGTTGCCCAGTGACTGCACCAATTGCTGCATCGCCGCCGCCTTGCCAATCGTCGCCACCCGTGGAATATCTGCATGTTGCATTCGAGAGTCTCCGACTCACGCCCAGAAAGAAAACCGACGCCTCTCGCTATACGCAACAACCCCACGCTGGCGTTCACCCGCCAGCATCACCAGCACCAAACAAATCCAGGTCCAGCTGCGTATTGCAAATTAGCTGCGCGGACCGTGCCCACAGATCTGCAGAGACCATTCGCAAGGACGCTCTCCACGTGATCGCCCAGATCCTGCCACATTGCCACCTTGGGAAACGCAAAGCGGCCGAGTGCGCATCGATCTTGCACCTCCCATCGTTCATTTGGCGCTATGGTTAATCGGATGGACTCCAAGAACCTCTCTCGCGCTCCCTCTTCTTCGAGGTCGCCGATATCAGGAAGCGCCGGCAAATTCATGCCAAAATCTTGCTTCAGTCGCTCCCGGAGGCAGAGGTTATCGACAACGTCGTCCTCTGCTTCCGCAAGTTCCCACGGGGCGTCTGCGGAGGCACGAGATAAGGCAACTGGCACGAGCATCAGCGGTGCGAGGTGTTCAACATCACTGTCGACAGATTCGAACCACTTTAGGAACCCGAATGCCACGTAGAGACACCGTACTCCTTGCTCCGACATGGAGAGATGCGCGTGTCCGTCTAGCGTTCTCAGCCTCCGTTCTAGAACTCTATCGCTAACGCCGGTCAAGAGATCGCGGACTGCCAGCTTGGGAGAGCTTCTGCATTCATCAAGTGGAGGATTCCATTCCTTCTTCTTTTTGACGGGATCAACCTCTGGAGCCTCTGCGGTGTCCTCATCCTCGTATCCTGGGGGCGGCGGTACGAGTTCACGTCGCCACGGAAAACGCATAGAGCTCGACCCTGCGGCTCCTTCGCTTGCCAGCTTTCTCCAGATTGTTTCAGTGGCAGGAGTCAGCAGCTCAATAACGCCACGCGTAGGATTGAATGAGCAGTTGATTAGCGGATTTCGATTTCCAAGATCGAGCAACTTGCCTCGCCACTTTTGAATCTGGCCCCGAAGCTTATGCTCGATGTCATCCGAGTGGGTTTTTCCTGGGCTGACGATCGGCGATGAACCACCGCGGGCCGTGCCGCCAGATTCAGGAAAGACGCGCCGCGTAGCAGAGTCCCCGTCGTCGGGGAATTGTTGCGTCATGGGTACTTATCAAATCGCTGGCAGGAGGCACGATGGGATCGACACTTACTGTGTATGAGGATAGTCACCGTTTCGCGGGGGCGAAAGCTGCGGAATTTCGGCGTGCTGCGATTTTCATCGTGCGACGCGGTAATTCCCTGGTAGACAAGTTGTGGCATGGAACTATTCTGGAGTTCCGAAACAAATTTCCGCGAAAATCCTTACACAGCCCAAAAATCGGTTCGGAGTAATATTGTGGCCAGAAAACCTAAGAGCGGTCCTAACAAGTCCCTGGAGATCCGAAACTACAAGGATGCCAATCCGAGCGCGAGCCCGAAGGAAATCGCGGAGGCCCTAAGCAAAACGGGGATCGAAGTTTCGCCGCAGTTCGTGAGCACGGTCCTTTCGAACGCCAAGAAGAAGGGTGGGAAGATCGGCAAGCGTGGACCCAAGCCAGGATTCAAGCGTTCCACGGCAATCGGTGGGATTGAACACCTGGTTCACGCCAAGAAGCTAGTCGATCAGCTCGGTGGGATTGATGCAGCGCGTTCCGCAGTCAATGCACTCGCGCAAATCCTCGGCTGAGAATCCCGACTAGTCGGGTTTTTACCGCCGCTTGTCCATGCGTGCGATCCGCCTGTGACCACAGCTAACTTCGTTTGAATCGGGCGACAATTGAGGGGCGGTAAGTCAAAGGCTTCAGCTGTCCGCGATAGCGTTCGAAATCGTGCGTCTCAGATTTCCGTCTAACTTAGGCAGCTTCTGTTTCAATCGAAAAAACTCCTGCCAGGGATCTCGCTTGAGCGATCGCAATCGCTTCGCGGCGTTTTGAACAGTGAAGCAGTCAGGCGTCAGGCTTGGCAATAGTTCACTCCACCCGATGGGCATGGCGACTGGGGCTTGGGTCTTGGCCCGAGTGGAATAAGGTGCGATTGCGGTAGAGCCACGATCGTTTCGCAGGTAATCGATAAAAATCTTCCCTTGGCGAGCGGCCTTCGCCATTTTCGCCACATAACGGTCGGGATATTCTTGCGCAAGCAACTGGGCGATTGCTTGGCTAAAGTCCTTTGCCTTATTCCAATCAGCGCGCCTCGGTGACAGTGGAGCGACTACATGTAGCCCCTTGCCCCCGGTGAGTTTGGGAAATGTCTGCAGATCGAGCGCGGAAAGCAGGTCACGAATAAAGAAGGCTGTTTCAACCACTTTGCTCCACGGAACATCGGGAGCGGGATCAAGATCGAACACCAGCCAATCGGGATACTCGAGACGGTCAGCACGCGATCCCCAGACGTGAATCTCTAGCACTCCCATTTGCGCAAGCGACAACAGGCCTGGCAAATCATCAGCGACGAGATAGGTGACGCGCTCGTTCTTCTCGTCAATTTCAAAGCGTCGCAAGGCATCCGCCGTGCCTGCGGCAGCGTGTTTTTGGAAGAAGCACGACTTGGCTTGTCCCTCGGGACAGCGGAGTAAGCTGAGCGGACGATTCTCCAGGTAGGGCAGCATCCGGTTCGCGACTTGTTGGTAATAGCTCGCCAGATCCAATTTTGTCAGGCCGAGATCCGGATACAGAATTCGATCAGGATTGGTGAGAGGAAAGCGAATAGCCGTTTTCGATTCACGGCTGGACGTTGTTACGGCCTGCTTGGTCGGAGTTACTGGTTGATCTGCTCGGTCGAGAACGAGTGTTTCTGGCTGGCCTACGGATCGCGCTGTTTTGTCGGCACGAAGTCCCAGGAATGATCCGTGGCGCAGTACAGCATCTTCAGTCCAGCCGGTGAACTGAATCTGGGCTACGAGTTGGGGCTTTACCCAGCGGACCTCGGTACCACGCTCGCGTGATGGAGTTGGATCAAAAGGACAAAGCTGGACGTTGCGTTCCTCTAACTCCGCTCGGAGTGAGGTGAGCAAACGTGTATTGAAACCCGTGCCCACACGGCCAGCATATTTGAGTTTACGTCCCTGAAAATAGCCAAGCAGCAGCGCGCCAAAGCTTCGATGGTCGGATTTTGAGACCGTGAAACCGCCAATGACAAACTCCTCCTGTTTCAGACATTTGATCTTTAGCCAATCGTCGCTCCTTCCTGGCGAATAGGGTCGATCGGCGCGCTTCGAGATGATTCCCTCGAGGCCCAGTTGGTAACATTGCTTGAGCAGCGTTTCGCCATGCTGCGAAAAATGATCGCTATATTGCAGCCGTCCGAGCCTTTCGGTGGGGAGGAGCGATTTCAGACGTCGCTTGCGCTCGATTAATGGCCGAGATCTCAGATCGACGCCGTCTAGTTCAAGCAGATCGAAGACAAAATAAGCGAGCGGTCGCGATTCGATTCCCTGCAATGAATTCTGCAACGCTTGAAAATCGCTGGCACCGTTCGCAGAGAGTGCTACGACTTCACCGTCCAGGACAGCGGAAGTCGCGGGCAGTTGCTCTGCGGCCGCCGCGATGGCTGCGAACCGGTGGGTCCAGTCGAGCTGATTGCGCGTCCATAGCCGCGCTTCGCCATTCACCAAAGTACAAAGGAGACGGTAACCGTCATATTTGATTTCATGCAGCCACTCGTCGCCTGAGGGAACCCGCGTCGCCAGTCGAGCCAACTGAGGAGTCGCGGGCTTATGGCCGCCGGTAGTGAGCGAACTTTTGGCTGTGGTCGGGGCAGTTCGTTTCGCTCTCGCGACGACTTGCTTGATACCCGTCTTCGCTCCAGTTGAAAGCTCCGACTTCTTTTTTCGCTTGGGTGGAACGCCCTCTGCCACCTCAAGCAGCGTCCGACCTGTGATGACGCTCTTGGGCGCTGACTCAGTGAGTTCCTCCCCAACCTCACTTGCAGCGGCATCGTGCCGTTTGATCAGGAGCCAATTCTTGCCTTGGTCGCGGCCACGGAGTTGGATGAGCGTCCAATTGCCCTTGAGCTTCTCGCCCTGTAACTCGAATTCCAATTTTCCCTTCGCCAGGGCTTTGTGTGGGTCACCCACGGGGATCCAAATGCCGCGATCCCAAACGATAACTTCGCCGCCACCATATTCGCCCTTGGGGATTACGCCTTCAAACTTGGCATATTCCAGAGGATGATCTTCAACCGCTACGGCCAGTCGCTTTTGCGCTGGATTTAGGCTTGGGCCTTTTGGCACTGCCCAGCTTTTCAGGACGCCATCCAGTTCGAGACGAAAGTCGTAGTGTAGATGCGAGGCAGCATGCTTTTGCACGACAAACTGCAAGTTGCCGCTGACATCAGCTTTTCTGGGAACCGCAATGCCTTTTGGTTCGGTAGTTTTTCGGAAATGACGCTTGCGGCGATATTCAGTCAGACCCATCAATGCACCCGCAAGTCGATCGTTGGACAGTCCGGACCATTCACATCCAGCGGTTAGCCACTTTTACGCCGTTTCGGCGCTGCTTTCCGACGACTCGCGCTGGTCATTCGTGGACCAGCCGTTTTCTTGCTGCGGCTTGTTTCGCCGTTCCCGACGGCAGCCAGGCTCTTTTTCAATGCATCCATAAGATTGATGATTGGCGGCTCATCTTCGGCTGGGGCAGTGACTATTTTCTTTCCCGCAACTTTCGCTTCGATCAATTCGGTCAGCGACTCGACATAGTCGTCTTTGAATGACTCGATGTTGAACTTCGGGCGCACGAAGGCCTTGAGCAGCGTCCGTGTGAGTTTGATTTCTGCATCCTGTAGCGCCGGAGTTTCGAGTTCGTCTCCCAATACCTGTGGACGCCGCACTTCAGCATCGAATTTGAGCGCCGTCATCGAGAGGAGATTTTCGACCGGACGAATCAAAACCAGTTCCTCGCGGCCGTACAGTACCGCCTTCGCGATGGCACAGCGTTTGTCGTCTGCCAGAGATTGTTGAAGGAGCGCATAGGGCCGCTGCCCGACTGCGCCATCGGGCAACAGATAATAAGCCTTCTCTGTGAAGTAGAGCGGATCGACCGCATCGGCCTTGACGACCGCTTCAATATTCACCGCCCGCTCGCCTCTGGTCCGCAAAGCTTTCAATTCCTTAGGGTCAATGACAACATATTGGTTGTCTGCATATTCATAGGCCGAGACGATTTCATCGGCGGGAACCTTGCCGTGCACAGGACAGACTTTTTGATACTGAATGCGACTGTGACATTCGCCGTGCAGCTGATTCAGTCGGATCGATTCCGCTCCAGTGTTGGCGGAATAGCCTTTCACCGGGACCGAGACGAAGCTCAGCTTGAGGTAACCTTTCCAGGTGGACCGAGGCATAGAAGCAACTCCGTAGATCACTTTCGCGACCGAAGCGTTATTTGAAGGGCGTTGAATGCATGCATGGCGACGCTAGCAGTGCAAGCGTTGTGCCGTGAGCAAAGCTAATAGAACCCCGTCGCATCAAAAATCCCGACTAGTCCGGATTTCACCGTCGCCCTTCCATGCGCCGCGTCCGGTCGGCTAACTGCTGTGCAGTCGCCCGATTCGCCATTTCGGCCAGCGTGGTCCTCGCTCGCGTGACCTTGCTGCCCGTCTCCAACTGCACACCTAGCATCGAGGCGGCAACTGCATTCCCCACGAGGCAATCGAACCAGTGGTTGTCGGGGCGATCCGGACGCTGCTTCCATTCTTCGACGGACCTGCCCCGTCCCTGGGTGGTCACCGGATACTCGGAAGTGAGGTGCTCGCTGAGGAGCCGATGCTGATCGGGCTGCGTACCGAAGAGGGACAGGCAGCTTTTGTCACCCATCGCCACCGCGAGACGCGCGAAGATGAAAGTCTTCCAGTAGTTCGTGTCGTAAATCACGTGCCGCACTGCCCGGCGACCATAGGTGCTCGGGATCCGCCAGTTGAAGCCGACTCGATCGCCCTGCTGTCGCTTGTACTCCGCGAAGGGAATGCTCGCGGCACCCACGTACCGACCATGGCTGGGCATCAGAATTGCGCCGTGCTTCGACTGCCGACAGAACTGGTAGACGGTGTCGGTCGTCGCTCCCCAGTTGGCGTCAGCTAGGCAGGTGCCGACTCGCAGCACGCCACCACCATCCCGCTGCCATTCCAGGGCGAGGATGTCATCTGTGAGTCGCTCCAGCCCGGCATAGATCGAGCCTTCGAGACCTGTGTTGGGTGCCACCGAGGCCAGCGTCGGGTTGGCATCCCGCAACGAGAAGTAGGGTCGCTTCTGATCCGGGTAAGTCCCATAGTCTAGGACGTAACCGGTGAACTCGTTCTCCCAGGCGCAGACCAGGTAATAGAGAAGATCGCCCTGCACGTCGATGAAGGCTGTGACGTGGACGCAGTTGCTGGGGACGCAGGCTCTCGGTAACCGGTTGAGCTTGGCGGCGATCTCATCGGCAGTGAGACGCGTGGAGTACTGCGACGCTTCCAACAGCGGTTCGTTCTGATACTCCGCGAAGAAAGCCGCTTCGTTCTGCAGCTTCAGATTCATCGCATGCTGAATGGCCGACGCTTCGTCTTCGTTAAATCGCGCGGGCCAGGCGATCTTCGCGCCGGCATCCATTTCAGTCTGGTGCTCGATGTAGAACGCCGTGGCGTTGTAGAGCCCCTGCTCGGCTCGCAGGCCGTCCGCCCGAATCTGGGCATACTCTTCCCACAGCTTCTCGTTCGTGGGGAACGAGTAAATCATCTTGGTCCGTTCACCCTGCCACTGCGGGTGTTTGTCTCGGTCGAGGATCTTATCCGCCATGTCGCTGGGACGGATTACGGTGCAGGGCATGATCCCTGCGATCTTGTGACCAGGACCGGCCAGACCGAGAACTGCACCCGCCAGAATACTCTCGCGCTGCGCACATTGGCTCAGTGACCGGGCGGACTCGTCTGTTTGCGGATCATCGAGCACTACGAGCGAAGGCCGCACCGTCTGGCCATCAGCCCGCTTATGCTTCATACCTCGGATCCGCCCTGTGAGCCCTGCCACCTTGATGACGGCAGCGCTCGCGAGACTGTCCGGCATCGTAGGGAGCACGATTTCTTTCGCCGTCCAACTGATGTGCGTTCGTTCGCCCTGGTAGAGCTGGCCACTGCAGCGATTGGCGATGCCATCAAGGGCCCGGATCGGATAGACCACTTCCGGATAGTCTTCGAGGAGCAGATCGTTTCCTTCGAGTTCGGTCTTAATCGACTCCAGCATCTCGGCAGCGTGCCCTTCGTCCGAGCCGATCAGGCAGACGAACTCGCGGTGCCCAAAGATCAGCGCCCAGATACAGGCGACCTCGCAAAGGCTGCTCTTCCCCGAGCCACGTGGCATTGCCATTGCGAACAGACCACCTTCGAGGACGGCCCGTTGGATCTTACGAATGACCTTCAGATGGTCGTCGGACCAGGCATGATGGAAGGTGGTGCGGAAGTAGGCTTCACAGAAGAATTGAAAGTCGTCGTGCGAGCGGGCCTTGCGATCGGCATCGACGACGGCCGGTAGTTCGCCGATATCGCGGCCGGCTAGAGACAGGGCAGCGTTGCGGGCCCGGGCCTTGTCCTTCAGTTCCTCGTAGGGATCGATTGCCGGTGCCGCCGATGCCGCGTGCGTCTGTTCAACGAGCCAGCCGATGTAGCGGAGCAGGTCGACGTTCTGCCCGTCCCCGATCCGGAGCCCCGCTCTCGTCCGATGACGCAACAACTGCCGTTCGCTGATCACTTCACCGAGGTCAGTGGAGTTGAGCAGCTGGCAGAGTTCGCCAGGGCGGAGTTTGCGGGGGTCAGCGACCACGGGCGAGCTCCTTCACGAGCCACGCCGCGTAATGGACCAGGTTCAGGGTGCCATCCCGGTTCGTCGGTGCGCCGGCATCGACGTCTGCCTGCAGCGTGGCTTCGGTAACGCTCGCGCTACCGACCTTCGACAGCACGCGGGCGGCATCCGCGAGCGTCATCGCGGCGGGATTGATCTTCGGTGGTGATCCATCACTGGGCATGGCTGTTCCCTCGCCGTATTAGGCTGCCCTCAATCGTGCGGACAAAGCTGAACAATTCTTTCGCTGATTCTCAGAACAGCGCTTGATGTTCTTCGCGAAAGCTGGCTCATGTGTGTCTGTCCGAACGATTTCCATCCCAGCTACACCCGGAGAACGATCATGTCCAAGAAGACCAGCACGAAGAAGCCTGCATCGAAGACCGCCAAGGCTAAACCTGCCAAGAAGGCCAAGACCCAAGCACCAGCGACCAAGCTCGAAGCGACCGAAACGAAGCCCGCCGGTACCTGCCCGAAGGGTGGCGATCACGAATGGACCGACGAAGGTGCCGAACGGTTCTGCGCGAAGTGCAAAGAGCCCGAGGTGGCGAAAGGCAAACGGACGAAGAAGACCAAGACTGCCAAACCCGCAATCGAGAAGAAGATGTCCGCACTCGATGCCGCCGCCAAGCTGCTCGGCGAGACCAAGGAGCCGATGAATACGAAGACGATGATCGAAACCATCGCAGCGAAGGGCTATTGGTCGAGCCCCGGTGGTAAGACGCCGCATGCCACGCTCTATAGCGCCATCCTGCGGGAGATCAACACCAAAGGCCACGAAGCCCGGTTCAAGAAGACCGACCGGGGGAACTTCGCGTTCAACGGGTAGCGCACCCCGGCAGACTCGGCCCCACGACGCCCCACGTTCGCCACGCTGGGGCGTTTTGCGTTTCTTGGCCCAGGAGGCGGACCAGGGGACAACTACGCCACGTCGGGCCACACGGTGCGTCGGCGGAAACCTGCTGGATTCTAGGGGCCGGCTATTGAACTTCGCAGCGATTGCTGGCTTATGTGTGTTATCGCAACCGCCTATGCCCGGAGTTTCACGATGACCACTTTCTACGTCGCCACCCGCGCTCAGTACGTCTTGGTCGAAGCGGCCGACGAATCCGAAGCAAGTAAGCTTGGGCAAGCCGCCCTGCAGGCGATGTACGCGGCACGCTTGGGCAAACAGGTGACGATCAGGATCTGCACCATCCGGCCCGCGACCGCCGACGAGATTCAGCTGCAGCGCTGGCACAACCAGATGGTTGCGGCGGGAGGCAAGTAACCGCTCCGCGCGAAGCAGCTTTCTTCCAGCCGCGGAAACCGTTGGTAAACTGGGGCCGGTGAACGAATTGCCTCCTGCCACTTCCGTGTTACGCTCATGCCCCGCGCTCCTCTGACCATCGAACAGATCCTGACATGGGCCGATGCGCATCGCGAGAGAACCGGCAAATGGCCGACAGCACTCAGCGGGCCGGTGCATGGTGTGCCCGGCGAAGATTGGCTGAACATCAATCAAGTCATGTGTGCGGGTAGGCGAGGGTTTCGTCCGCGACAGACCACGCTCGCGAAGGTCCTGGCCCAACACCGTGGCAAGCGTAACCAGGGGCAGCTGCCGAAGCTGAAGATCAAGCAGATTCTTGCCTGGGCCGATGATCATCATGCGCGGACGGGGAAACTGCCCGATGACTTGTCGGGTGCCATTCCAGGCACCGAAGAAACGTGGTCCACGGTTGCTAACGCCTTGCGACGTGGTAGACGCGGCTTGCGACAGACCTCGCTGGCCCGACTGCTGAGCAAAGTACGGAAGGACGTAAAACTCGCCGCGAAGCAGCCCCCTTCGTTGCAGCAAATCCTCGCCTGGGCAGACCAGCACCACGAGCGGACCGGAGTCTGGCCGACTCGTAAAGCGGGGCCGATTCCTGGATCCAAAGTCCGGAACTGGCTCGCAGTCAACTATGTTCTGGTGTCGGGCAAGGTTGGTGCGAAGACCACCTTGTCGAAGTTGTTGGCTAGCGAACGCGGCGTTCCCAAGCACAATCGCCTGCCGCCACTGACCGTTGCACAGATTCTGGCGTGGGGCGATGAACACTTTGCTAGAACAGGCGAATGGCCAACGCCTGTGGACGGCGTGGTCGTTGCTGCTCCCGAAGAGTCGTGGTCGCGAGTCGACTACGCCCTGCGAAAAGAGCGGCGAGGCCTCAAAGGCGCAATGAGCTTGGTGCAGTTGTGGGTTCGAGACCGCGGGCTGAGAACCAAGAATTATCAGCCTCCGCTGACGATCGAGATGATTCGCCAATGGGGTTTGGCCTACAAACAGGTGCACGGTCGCTGGCCAAACAAGAAGTCGGGAACCATTGCCGGCATGCAAGGCGACACCTGGTCCAGCATCCGTGCGGCCCTCTACGGAGGCTATCGAGGACTGCCCCCACGAACCACCTTGGGGCAGGTGTTTCGCGAGTGAGTTCAGCGCATGCAGTTCTCGCGAGTTGCCGTCTCGCCTGAGAGACAGAGCGAGCACGAATGTCACCATCGGCGTCTTGCAGGTGCCGGCGGCGAGCAACAGAATACCGGCTCCTGAATTAAAGGAGAACTGTGTGTCCTCGCTGCCCGAACGTCTCGGACGATTTGTAAACGAGCTCGACATCGACTTCAGCCGCTTTACCGTAGCTGGCTGGTTAACGAGCGTCGCATCGTTAGTTCTCGGGCTGATAATTGCCCTCGCGGCATATCGATCAGTCGTCGGCAAGATCCAACAAGATGCGGGGCCAGCTTTAGTGTTTGGCTTGGTCATGATCGGTGTCACTGTCCTTTCGTTTCTCGTCATGCGGGCGATGCTTGCTAAGCTTTTGATACCAATCGTTCGCCAGCCTCCTGAAACTGATCGCCACCTGCCGCATTGAGCTCAGCCTTTCGCCCAGTGAACTTCTCCCATCGCTGTACGATGACATCGCAGTACAGGACGTCGAGCTCCATCAGGTACGCATTGCGTCCCGTCTGCTCCGCACCCATCAGCGTGGAACCGCTGCCGCCGAATAGATCGAGCACGTTCTCACCGGCGCGTGACGAATACTGCATCGCGCGCACAGCCAGTTCGACTGGCTTCTCCGTGAGGTGAACCATCGACTGCGGATTTACCTTCTTCACGTGCCAGAGATCGGTCACGTTGTTCGGACCGAGGAAGGTATGCCCCGCTCCTTCCTTCCACCCGTAGAACGCGATCTCGAACGCACCCATGAAGTCTTTGCGTGTGAGAACCGGGTGCTGCTTGTCCCAGATGATCCCTTGACTGAAGTACAGCTCGTGCTTCTTCAGGAACGGGGGATAGTTGCCGAGGTTGGCATACCCGCCCCAGATGTAGAAGCTACGGCCGGGCTCAAGCACGCGCGAGAAGTTACTGAACCAGGCATCGAGCAGATCGTCGAACGCTTCATCGGTGACGAAGTCATTGGCGAGCGGACGATCCTTGGCGCGGAGCTTCTTTTGCGTCGGCTTGGCTTTGCCGGGATGCAATGCCACATCGAGCGACTGATGATGCTTGGGACCAGCGAACGAACTCAGACCAGCTGCGATGGCGTTGTTGCTGCGCGGTTCGACTTTGACGTTATAAGGCGGGTCGCTGTTCACCAGATGAATTGGTGCGCCGTCGAGTAAGCGATCGAGGTGATCGGGTTTACTGCTGTCGCCGCAGAGGAGTCGATGATTGCCCAGGATCCACAGGTCACCGGGTTTCGTCGTCGCTTCATCTGGAGGCAGTGGCACATCATCGGGATCGCACAGGCCTTCGGACACATCCGTACCCATGAGCTTCTGCAGCGCGTCAGAATCGAAGCCCAACAGGCTCAGGTCGTAGTCAGCGGCGCGCAGATCGGCCAGTTCGATGGGCAGCAGCTGCTTGTCCCAATCAGCGATGGTCGCGGTTTGGTTGTCGGCGATGCGATACGCTTTGATCTGCTCGGGCGAGAGATCGGTGGCGACGTGGACAGGTACCTGTGTGAAACCAAGTTTTTTCGCCGCCTTCCAGCGAGTGTGGCCAACGATGATCACACCCTGCTGATCGACCACGATTGGCTGCCGCCAGCCGTACTCTTTCAGCGAGCCAGCGACGAGGTCTACGGCATCGTCATTGAGGCGTGGATTGTTGGGATAGGGCTTCACATCAGAAATGTTCCAAAGCTTTACGTCCATTGAGTTTGCATCCTTTCGAAGTGGAGATCGGACCGGACCGGACAGCAAAACAAACTGTGCCTACAATGGCCATTCTTCCCGTGGCCAAAACATCATAAAAAGCCACTCCAAGTACCTATGACCGGCGGGGTAGCGTCCGGACGGCGAGTGGCGAGGTTCAGGCCATTTTTGACAAAACGCTGTAGAACGCGTCCTGTGCGATTAGGTGCGATGCCGTTTGGGAATGAACTTTGATAGTTCTTGTAAGAGTGCATACGAGCATCCACACGTTTATCACGTGCTGGTTGCTCCGAGATGCGGAGTGCGGCCTTGGTATCCAAAGCGGCGGATCGACGGACCAGAGAACGCGTCGATCACTATGCTGTGATTATAGCAGAGCAAACCCTACTAATCTATTCTTGTTGTTCGCAGCGCCGCGATAAAGCGTCAACTCGAATGACCCATACTTCAACCACTCGTTTACCTCGCACGTCATGATGACAACCGATCGCTTTTGGGAACTGATCGAGCAGACTCGGCAACGCTTCTTCGCGTCTCAAAGCGATAGCAGTCCGGCGATCGTTGAGCACGAAGCCCTCGCTCAGACATTGTCGGAGCTGGAGCCCGAGGAGATCATCCAGTTTGACCAGCGGTTCGGGGAGCGGATCATCGCTGCCTATCATTGGGACTTGTGGGCCGCACTCTTCATCTTCACTGAAGGCTGTGCCAGCGATAACACATTTGAGGACTTTCGGGCGGAACTGCTACTCTGCGGGAGAGCGGCCTTTGAATCAGCCCTGCGAGACGCCGATAGCCTGGCTGACCTTCCGATGGTGCCGAGGGGCGAAGAAGGGCTACTATCCGTCCCGATGAATGTCTACGAGGAAAAGACGGGGCAACCATTTCCTCAGTACGATCGCGTCGTCCCGCATCCCAGTCAACCGGTCGGTGAACCCTGGGAAGAAGATGACCTGCCGCAGCGTTTGCCCCGCTTCTGGAAGAGATTCGGAGAGCAGGTGACAGATCAAAAGCCAACCGAGCCCACGCCTATCCGGTGGTGTTCGCCAGAACGTCCGTCGACTCAGGAGCCAATCAAGGGAATGAAAGGAAAGCGGCCCTATCGCAAGACTGCTGACCAGAAGAAAAAGGCAAAGCCGAAGGAATGAGACCCGCAAGCGGTTCGATACTTGCATCCCTGGCGTGTTCTTTCAAACACTCCAGAGAAAGTCGCTATGTTCGCCTTCTATTCCAATCGCCTTGGTTGCCTTGGATCCATTGCGGTGTCAATCCTGGCAACCATTGCGCTAGTCGCACTGCTTCGCGGCTGCGGGTAGCAAGTGGGCGCTGCTTCGGTTCGGCCTCGATCACGCCCACGGTGTCATTCTCCGAATAGCACATCGTCGGAAAGGTTGAATGTTTGGAATTTGGTGAAGTGCCAGTTCTGCACTTGGATCGTCATGGCAGAGGCCAACTGCAGCACTGCTTGTTCGTCATCCGCCTCCTTGAAGGCCGTTTCCTCTAGAGGCAGTGGCTTCCCCACGTCTTTCACGACATTGTCTTCCTGTCGCATCCAATCGCGCACGAGCTTGCCGCCACTGTGGAAAGTGAATCCCGCAGTACAGGACGCCCCTTCCAGCAGCAACTGGAAGACATCTGCGTTTTTCGAAATTGTGGTGACTGCATCATCGTCGATCATCAGCAGGACGAAGTTGCCCCAGATCGAAGTCCAGCCGCCCAGAGTTCCGATCGCCACGCCTTCGCAAGAGGACGAGGATGCTTCGTCAAAGGAAACCATCTCCCCTGGTGTGGCAGCACCAAGACCTAGTTTCTCAAGGAGTGCGGGATAGTCGTCGGAGTAGTCTGCCTTGATTAGAATTCCACACGTGTGCCAGGACATGGTTCGATTGCTCGCTGCGAATTGGGAGAGGTGAGAGCGTCAATCTTACCGGATCGGAGCGTTTCTTTGAGATAAGGGGTGAGGCCCGGGAAGGTCCATCGTCGCAGCTACCGTATCATTGTCGTTTGCAGTCCCGCGCCGTGACAAAGCGTCTAATCTAATGCCTCATACTTCAACCACCTCGTCGACTGCTGGACTCACAACGGTTCGCAGAATTGCGTGGGCCGCTCTGGTCATTGGCAGCGCTATTGTTTCGATCACTGTCGCACGGACATTCTGGCCCAAGCCAGCCCCACAGCCGCAACCGATCGCCGCCATTACCGGTTCGCCCTCAAACGAAGCTCCGTCCCAAGCGGCGACACCGCCCGCAAAGATCGAGTCCTTGTGGGACGACTCGAAGCTCCGTGATCTGAGCCCTGCGATTCCGGAGCCAGCATTTGCTGTGGCCAACTCCCTCGGCATGAAATTCGTTCTGATTCCTGCTGGCGAATTTGAGATGGGTTCTTCTGCAGAACAGCTAAAACTCGTGCGGTCGGAACTCGAAAGTGACTTTGCCGAGGGGGAAACTCCTCGGCACAAAGTGTCGCTGAGCAAACCGTTTCTGTTCTCCATTTATGAAGTGACGTGCGGCGACTTCGAGGCATTCGTCGGTGCGACTGGCCACATCACGGAATCCGAAACCGATCAAAGTTGGCGGGGTGGCAACGGCTGGGATCCGATGAAGCTGAAGTTTGTCTTTCGTCATCGTCAGTTCGATTGGCGGAAGATTGGCTACCCGCAGAGCAGACGCCATCCTGTAGTGAACGTGACACATGGCGATTGCTTGGCTTTTTGTAAATGGCTGAGCCAAAAAGAGGGCCGCAGTTACCGCCTGCCCACCGAAGCAGAATGGGAATATGCATGTCGCGCAGGATCGGACTCACTGTTTTACTTCGGCGACGACGTCAAACTGCTGGTCCGTCACGGAAATGTTGCGGATGCAGAATTGAAACAGGCGATGCCTCGAGAGTCGTATGACTACGCTCCGGGCAGCGATGGCCACGCATTCACGGCACCGGTCGGTCTGTACCCGCCCAATTCGTGGGGGCTGTTCGACATGCACGGCAACGTGAGCGAATTGTGTAGCGATTACTTCGATCCAAAGTACTACGAACGAACTCCATCGCTCGATCCCTCAGGTCCCGACGCGCCCCTCCATGCTGGGCGGCCACGCTTTGTAAATCGCGGTGGCAGTTGGCAAGATTCCCCGGCGGACATCCGATCGGCCAATCGAATCTTTGTTTCTGCCGACAACCGGTACTGCTATATCGGATTCCGTGTCGTGCTCGACGTGGCGAGTCCAGCGGAACCCGCCAACGACTAAATGCCAGAAACTTGCCGCACGGTGATCCCGATGGTTTCCAACTTCGGTTAAGCCGAACTCACAAACTGAACCAGTGACTTCCAAACAATCAGAGGGTCTGGCTGCGCTGAATACACTGCGACGTATTTTTGGCCAGCAGCTTGAGCGACATCCGGTCGGACTGATTAAATTGTCCAGTGGATCAACAGCAATTCAATCTGGCACATGTGCACGGCCGATAACGTCACTGATCAAATCGCAGCGCACTTTCGGGTCGCACCTTGATCATAGAGCCCAGTGACTGCCCCCACTGGGCTCTATTTTTCTTATACGGCGCGGCGGCCAGGCTGGCACAACGAGCGGGACTGGCAGGGTTCCGCTCACTGGGCCCGTGTCGTTTACTCGACACGGGTTTTTTTGTCGGCGGTGGATGACGCATCGTTCGCGCGACTATTTCGTGGGGTCGATTTCGGAGACTAATTTATCGACGGCGGCATCTAGTTGTTCCCCGTGGATATCGATGTGTTGAATCGTTCCCTTGTCGTCGATCACATACACTGTGGGCCAGTGCAGCACGTTGTAGGACGCTTGAAGTGGGCCATCATTGGTGCCGCCATCCCAGAGCGAAATCCAGCTCATTCGCCTTTCCTCGGCGGTCTGACGTGCCTTCTCAAGCGTGTCACCGCAGTTCACGCCGACTAGCACGAACGGTTTGCCGTTCATTCTTTCGACCAGTTCACGCTCATGAGGAACCTGGGCCATGCATGGACCACACCAGGATCCCCAATACACCAACACGACGACTTTTCCACGAAAGTCAGAAAGCTTCACCACAGCCTCATTTAGATCGGTGCCCGCGAATTGCGGCGCTGGGCGGCCGGGGAGAAGGTTCGGGATATTCTTCACGCGCGAGAGCGAAACTGTTGCGAGTGTGCCCATCACTGACTTCCCATCCGGCGTCTTTACACCAGTGTACTTGTCCAGCACTTCCTTGAAGTTATTCGCAGACAGCTGCAAAAGGCGGTCACGTTCTGTCTCACTTAGCTCGCGTCCCCATTCCGTCCGGGCGGTCTGCCGGTAGTATTCGCCGAGAGAATATGTCGCGATCCCGCGAACGTCAGCCGAAGGGTGGCGCTCTGCTGCCGCAGCAAGGATCGCTTGAGCGTCCGCATCATTGTTGTTGTAGCGAAACTTGTAGCAGAGTTTTCCAATCGCGGGATTTGCAAACTGCTGACCAAGCAACATGGTTTTGAACTCCGGCACGATGCCAATCGAGTGACTCATCGGGCCCGAGTACAGCAAGATGCCATCGACGACGGCGGGATCGCTGGCATTGGCTTTGAGGAGCTCCGCCAACTTTGCCGCGGTCGGTCCTCGATATTCGTTGAACCGGCTGTTCGCTTCACTAATCCGCTTGCGGTATTCTTCGCGCTCAAGAGACTTCGACAACTTGCCAATGGCACGAAGCTCTTCGTAGAAGGCACTCTGATGCTTCTCGTACTCCGCACCGATTGCCGCAATCCGTTCTGCAAGACTCTCTTCCGCCTGCAATACTATCGGCTGCGTTGTGAAGCTAAGGCACAACATCGACAAAAGTGTCAACAAAACACCGCGTTTCGTGCGCATGGACGATCCCCTGAGAATCTGAACTGTCCGATAGGAACTCGCGTCATTGTGTCGGAATGAGGAGCGAAACTCCAGCACGATGTCTACGTTGCGCTAAACCCTAGGTCCAATCCTTTATCTGGCTCGGAAGAAGTCCGCTGCTGCAACGATGGCTTTTTGTCGGCCGGCGGCGAATAATTCGCTTCCGGCCCGAGCGAGCGACAAATCCAAGGAGCAGTTATGCACTTTCTCTATGGCTCAAAACGAAACGTCTCGCGGCGACTCGTCGCCACATTTGGCTCAGAACAGCAACTACTGTCCTATGTCCGCTGGGCCACGCTACAGGATCTGGGCGACCGGCGAGGCAAATTCGAGCAGGGGAGCGCCCTGGCGAGTTACGATGCCTGGGAATCCTCGGAAGAGCCGTTGACGCAGGAGGATGAGAAGGCCGTTGATCACAATCCCACGCCCAGCATGCTTTGATGGGCATTCTCGACCCGCTCCAAAGTTGTCCCAAAGCGGATCAACAGACCAGAGAACGCGTTGATCACTGATTAAGAAATTTTAGCAGATTTACTCTCTCGTACTTAAGTTCGGTAACGGTTTTTTAAGCATCTCCATATCGAGCATGATGCCGTTGCGAATTGAATGGGAGTGCTTCAACAAGGTCACTAAGGTGGTCAGTTAGCATGTTACCAACGAAGCGATGCCCTAAATGATCATCTACATACTCCGTGCCGTAGAGGCGTCCACCCGGAGAGACAAGTGCATATGTGCCAGCTTTCGCGTCGTTTCCAAATCCATCCACGTTGAGATGGCTCCCCCCTTCGCGCTTGGCGCGGCCGACAATATTTCTGAACGTATCCGGAGGCAACTCGTACTTTTCACGGTTAACGTACCCATCGCCGAGTGGTGAGAATTCCAGTATCGACCATCTTCGGACATTGGAATACGGTGACAAAACATGAGCGATTGCTGGAACCGCATCTTGATTGCTGAGTGCTACGACTGTCCGAATCAAAGTCGGTACGTGGGCGGCGGCAAGGTCGCTCAGCAGCGCCATTACTCTCAAATAGTTACCCGGGCGATCTCGAAAGACATCGTGCACCTCGGGGGTGGGTCCGTCTAGAGAAAGCCCAACCTGGTCTACAGTAAGAATCTCATCTCTGAACTGTGGGCTGATGCTATCGGCGTTAGTTTGAACCTCAATCTTCAATCCAAGAGACCGCGCGGACCGAATGAGGGCCACAATGTCTGGCCGTACCGATGGATCGCCGCCGGCAAACGTGATCCATTGTGCGCCGCTTGTCGCAACGATGCGGAGTAACTTCTCTGCGTCATTGAACGATAGGGCCTCGTCTTTCGTGCGGTAACAGAATTTGCAGTGGAGATTGCACTTTGCCCAGCACTCCCAATGCACCTTAGCGATCCCATTTGTAGCAAAGGCTTGGTCACAGCTTTGACGGCATGCATGCGCCCCGCATGCTCCACATGTTTTATTCATGCTTCAGGGCCCTGCGCATTGCTGAGATGGACATCGGCCAACTTGTCACGATGGCGTTAGCTAGAAACGATGCTGACGCTGAGCCGAGGATTGCCGTTACTACTAAATTCGAGGTGGTTGCAAACGAGCCAATAGCGAACAGAACAAAGAACCACCACTGCCAATGCTCGCAGAAGAGCTTCCAAAGCCATGCGGACGTGTTTGATGGAGTGGCACGATGCCAGGCATCGTCAAACGCGTCCTTGAACATCGACACGATATTAAGTTGTCGCCCTTCACCCGAAGTCACCTCTATCAGCGTTCCCTGCAAGCTGCGTTGTGTTTTGGGGTCATAGACGTCAAGCCTAAGTACGTCACCGTCAATAAGAGCGCACGAAGCCAGACGCATGTCCGCGGGTTCCGAACTGATTCTTACCTCAATGTTGGGACTGTGCTTTGCATGATCTTTCCAGCCAGCGATGGAATCAACACTAGTCTTCGCCATCGAATTACTTCGTAACATGCACACTACGTCCGTGCTGGCCAGAAGCACTCTGATTTTCACGCCAGAAGACGCGCGTTCCCTGATAATCTCTGCAGCTTGTAGTTTCGGCGTAGTCGCCAACATTGCCAGACAGATCTCCGAATGCGCGCGACGTAATCGTTCTAGGTAGGAGCTATACGTATGGTCGTCCGTCATGCTACCGACAATCGCAATGACTGGGTCATTCGCTGAGCGAAGGCTAGCAAGCGTTCGTTCGATAGATTGGTCACCTAGCTTACTGGCAATCTGCTTTCGTAGATCCGGGGCCTGACGGACTAGAGCCGTACCGTAGGTCTCAGTCTCGACGAGCCACCCGGTTGCCTTTAATGTAGAGATGGCCGCAATGGCCTGTTCGCGATGCTCAAGGCCCTGGTACTGGCGGACTATGTCTACTAGCTCAGCTTCCGGGCGAGCGTGTTCGCGCGTCACCATAGCCACAGCAAGAGTAGCAGTGGTTCGAGACATACCTCCATGCTCTAGTCGCTCGACAACGTCAAGTTCCTCTGGTGTGAGCGCTGCCGACATGTTTGTGGACCTATTGTGAGTCTTGGAGAGTGCCCCGTCGAGCATCGAACTTTTGGATGAAGCGCGCTAGATGCGGTTCCGAGGCGTGAACAGGGAGCGCGTCACGGGGAAACCAATTTGCTGCGATAAGTTCTTCATGGTCGATATTGAGCGTCAGATGACAGGTAGTTTGAAAGAGAAGCCAAAGGCAGACGTGCAGACTTTCCTCTTCACCAGGTGAGATACTAACAAAAAACACTTTTCCGTCGATGGGCGTAGGCTCAATTCCAAGCTCCTCACGCAACTCTCTAGCGGCTGCATCAGATGGCGTCTCGTTCGGCTCAATGTGGCCGCCGCAGGGGAGCCAAAGGTCCGTCGCGCGATGATGCACAAAAAGTAAGGCTGTGCATGATTCATTAAGAACGACATTGTAAACTACGAAATGTCGGTCTTTCCGAGCGTTCGTTAACCACCGGAATGCTTGCGCGATGTCTTCGGCCTCTTGGGCATCCCAAGGTCTCACTTGGGCAAGATGCTCCGAAATTGCTTGTTTGTTCTGCATGAAAAGCTGCATCAGAGAGGAACACTCGGGTCGTGCAATGTGGCCAATACGAATTGTTGATGTAGAAATCCGTTTAGTCGATAGGAGTCTCCAAATCACCGGCCGCTGATCGCTCGTTCCCAGGTTGTAAATCGCTGGCCACGATTTTGGTACTACGCTCGGATTAGCTTAGCGTCATCGAAGGATTCAATCGATCGCCGGTAGTGCTGGCCTCGCAAATTTGAGCATGTCGCTTCACACGGACAATCAGATTTCGTTGATCGCCACAAACACCGCTCCCGCCGGCGCTTCCACCAGAATCCGTCCCCTTCGTCCCTTCCGTCCGATGAAGCGGATCCGTACCTCGACACCATCGACTCGCACGACGCGAGTTTCCCCTTCGCTGTACCAGTCGATGTTCTGGCTGGTCGGATGTTTGACGTCGGGGTTCGGCTTGGGTTCAATATGCATATTCAGATTCCGTTCTTGAAAATGGTTACCGTATGGCACAGAGGGAACTGCACGTCGTGGCTACGTTGACGCATGGCCATTGGTCGGCCAGCCTGACCCGTAGCCCAGAGCTCGGGTTTGGTGGCAAGACCGCGCGGGAAGCGGCGCGAAGGCTGTTGCACGCCTCGGCTCAAGCCGATCTGGATGAAGTACACCTGATCGAGACCAGCGCTTCTGAGAGCAATGGGCGATTGGACTTGGTGGTTCGTGTTGGCTAGGGCGATAAGCACTGATTCCTCCGCTTTGGACTGCGGAGGGCTTGGGCTCAACGAAAACAGGAGCCAAGCGCAACCGCAGAGTTTTCTGCGTTTGGGCCCAGCTCCTGCCAGGAAGCATCAAAATGGTAGTCGTTCTATTTTACGCCTTCACCAATTTCCACCTTCAGGCTCTGATGCGAGACACGATCTAGCAATTCAGCGATCTCAGTGCGGGTGGATGCCGAATTCGTCGATTTGGGCATTTGACGGTTCTGAAGCTTCTTCAGACGACGCGTCCGAGCTTTTTGAAGTTCTAAAAAGTATTTGAGGATGTTCATTGCTGGGTTCCTACTAGAAGTATAGGCTCACGGCATCCACAAGATCAACGAGCTCTTTGTTCTTCCGCTGAAAAAGAGCCTTGTAATGTTGATTCAGGAACTCAACTCCGCCTGGACAGTCGGCATCCAGCGCCAAGATCGCCACAATCCGACCTTCGACATTTCGGCCGCTGCCAGGGATTTTGCAAATAGGCAGACACAGTGCAGCAAGGACGTGTTCAGTCTGCTTCTTATCGGCCTCGGACATCACGTAAGTCGCTGCCGGACTGGGACTCTTTAGATAAATTGCGAAGATTTTGTTGCGGAAGACTTGCCAAACCAGCCCATGACGCCAGTACCAGCTTTTCCCATAATCAGGGTCTGATGTGTTCGCCCCATACGAAAATGCTGGCACAAGCCAAATAAACGGCCAAATCCCCCACGGGATGAAAACGTGGCCGCGGATATGTAGCTTCGCTTCCTCGGCCTGCCGCAAATTCTGCTTCAAATAGTGTTTTAAGTTTGGATCTCTGACCTTCAAAAACCTCTCGTCGGCCTGCAAGAACTTCCATGTTCCCACCAGAACGGCGCTGGCGAGTGAAATTAGAGCAATGTCGGTCCACTGGTCCCCTAGATAGCGGTGAACATATTCCTTGACAGCGGTCGGACCGAAAGACACCGCGGTAGCCAACAACGCCTTAAGCCAGTTTGTCATTTACCGCTCACACAGGGAGGAGGTTGGCAGGAGGGTAGAATCTAATGCTCTAGAACGTGCGGATCAATCGCTATTTTTCAATGCTGCTTCATTCACACCTTTTTGTTGGAGCTGGCATTTCCTGATGTGCGGTGCGGTGACATTGTTCGACACCAGGCATATGTAGATAGGCACTTCCGGAGGTGCGGAAATCTCCAACCTCGGCGATCCCCTTAGCACTTCAATCCGCACACCATTCACCACAATCACCGTTCCCTTCTTGCACTCGTGCTGCATTCCCATTTGCAATTCCTCCCGGTAAAACACCTGCCCTTGTCTCCGAAACCCCTGCTAATCCCGGCGATTCATGGGGTTTCGGTTACGCAGACACTATCGAGTAGCTGAAAAACACATGTCGGACGTCCGCCCTGGCTTCCGGGCGGGATGAAATCCCAGCGGCCCAGGCCGTCTTGGACGAGGGTAAGTAAGGCCGCCTCGGCTTCGTCGGCGGAAGCGAAACGCCGGGATGACGCTTTCAGATCGCGGGCGGTGACTCGTCCACCTTTGCGGCGAATGAGATCCAGAAGCTCCCGATCGCTGCGGGCTTCGTCCGATTCGCTCAAAACTGCGTAGACCCGCCGTGCCTCGCCGCCAAACCAATCGGACACCGCGATCGCCGAGCGCATGCTGACTTCATCGACTTCCGTCTCGCTCACCTCGTCGCCGGCTGCCCAGGCACAAAGTTGGAAGAGTAAAGCAAACCTGGCGGTGTAGGCTTCCAGCTTGCTCCAGGCAGCTGCTAAATCTCCATCGAGTCCCACCTGTTCGTCGCGGTGACGGTCGTAGTATTCGACCCAGGCCGTCTTCGCTTCCGGTGTCATTGCCAGAACGAACGGCGTATCACGGCCCTCTTCATCCCCGGCGGGCTCCAGAGAGATGAGCCGGTCAAATGTCTTTGCCAGGATTTCTGAAGTGCCAAGCGGCACAGTGCGTTCAGTCCATTGCACTTTCCTGCCGTCCGGCATTGCGAGCAGCAAGCGGGCACACATCCCGTCCTGCATATGCTCTTTGCCCATCGCAGTCCGCAGAATGCCCGGCTGAATCCCGCCGACCACAGATACTGCGGCCCTGGGGATATACAGTGTCTTCTTCTCGCCCGTTTTGCGATCGACGGTCATTGGTGCTGCCGACCACATAGCCAGCCAATGACCGTTGTCAGAACTTTTGGCGCCTTTGTATTCTCCAATTCCGTTCACCCAGCCAGCCAACTCATCCCGCACCACGAGGACGCCGTCAAATTGTTTGGACAAGCGGTCGGCCATCGCCTCAATGGTGATGTCGCTAACAATGAAGCGCTTTAGAACCGGCTCTCTGGGCTTCTCTGGAGGCGGTGTTCCACCCTTGGTGCGTTTCCACTGGGCGAAGTCACGTTCGTAATTGGCTAGATCACGCTCATAGATCTCCTGCGCATATTCAAAACGTTCGATCTCCTTCTGCTGCCGTTGATTGAGGAACTGCGTCGCTGCTTGGATCGCTGGCGTTTTATGAGTGCCGCTCTTCCCGACGATGGCTGCCCAGACGACCGCTGGTTCCGTCCAGCCGTGCTTTAGCCGGATGACGCGAGTGTTACCAACCGCCCGTGCCAGGCTGGCTAGGACTGGCAAGGCAATGAACGCATCATCGCAGCCAATGGAAGTGGCCGTCTCATGTACGTAGCTCCCCACATCCTTCGGCAGCGCGTCCGTGGGGAATGGTTGGTACGGCTCCAGCACTGTGCGTTTTTTCTTCCGCAGTTCTGTCTGCGTAACCGAAACCCTCGTTTTTCCCACGTTGGCGCGGGTTTCGGAGACAGGGTCCAGCCGTTTTCGCAGTTCCGACCAGTTCCAGGAACAAGAATTATGGTGGCAACCTGCTGAGATGGCTCCGCTCCGGTGTTCGAGCAGGAAGGCCGAACTATCGTTATGGTCGCAAAGTGGCGACCGGTTGAAGGTCCAACGCCGACCGTTTCCCTGTTTGCCGTTCCAGTCCTCGGGACCGCTGACATCGAGCTGATGGTTTTTAATGAAGGCTTCGAGGTCAAACCTCCCTGCCTCCTTCGATTTTGACGTCTTCTCGGGCTCAGCAGCAGCTGGGCCAGCTAAGGCGGAAAGCTGTTCCTCGGAGACCACAGTTAGTTCACCGGGGACCGACAGAATCCGCGCAATGCGATGGGGCCGGTCAGGAACACTGTCCCCCTTGGCCGCGAGCGTTCCGTAGAGCTTCCAGATTCTCGCCGGGTTATGCACCGTCTGGTCGAGTGAAACCAGCTTATCGGAGAACTGAGCGTCGAGTGTCGCCAAGCATCTTTCGACTAGACCTCCATCTTCGACAGGAAGGTCGACCCGGAACATCAAATGTCCGCCGTTGCCACTGTCGGCAAGGATTGGCGCTGGCCAGCCAAGGGTTTGCAGGTATTCGCTAATCTCACGGGCCCGTGCGAGCGCCGCTTCATGTTCTTCGTCCGTCGCCGAGATCCCGCTCGGGCGAATGGGGTCGGTATCCACGAGGAGCCAGCGGCGAGTAAGAATGTCCTTGTCGCTGGTGCTGTCGCCTTTCGCGGCTTTGCGCAGGCGGTTGTTGGCTCGGGCCAATAGCGCAGGGTTTGCGGGATTAACCGTAAAGTAAACGCCGGTGGCGCTACGCAGTGCTCTCAGAGCTGCGATGACCTTCAACGGATCGTTGAAATAGCCGCTGTAGGTGGCGGGCCAACTGTTCGAACCGTCGGTGCCATCCAGGACACGGATCTCAATCACTTGATCGGGTGCGCTAATCTGATCGATCGCGGCGATGACTAGTTCCTCGTCAAACAGGCGCGCTGGTTGAGTTGGCATCAGTTAGTCCCCCTGAGTTTTCGGGGCGTTGGTGCGTTGCACCTTGAATTGGCTCCGGCCGAATTCACGTCGAATGAAGCCAGCGAATAGCTGGTTCAAGTCGACGCCTACAGGCGTGCTGACGTCAATGACGCAGGTGCGGTTGATAATGTCGAGGGAGTAAGAGGTATTAAGATGGACCTCAGTCTCGCCGTGCAGGCTTTCGACTCCCAGGATTGAGAGGAGCATGGAGCTTTCGACTTCTTCCATCGGTACGTCGGGTGCAAACTGGTAGCGGAACACTTGTGACACAGGGGAACCTTTCCAAAACAGAGGTGAGAAAAACCATCTGTTTGGGAACTACCCGAGTCGCTCAGCAATTGACGGTTCGGTGGGCCGCAACTGGTCCAGATATTGATCGACGCTGCGTTTCTCGAACTCCGAGCGAAGCCGGTTGACATTGTCCTGAACGGTGGATCGCGCACGGTTAAACCGCCGAGCCAGTTCAGAGGTTGACTCGATCTTGAGGAGGCGGCAAAGCTCCTGCTGGTCGAGTTCCAGTTGGTCGATCACCTCATCGACATCGATGGCCATTTCCAAGAGTGCCCCTACGCCGTCGGCAGTCGTTGGCTGTTGGAGTGACTCGTCACGTGAGTCATTACACGTCCGCGCCCGGTGAAGAGAATGGACCCGGCGTATGTCTCGCTTGGGAGCAAATCGATCGCGCAGTTGATTGGCAATCGATTGATTGACAATACGTTTGATGAAAGCCAGGACCGGCAGGTTCGCCTTCCCTCGGGCGGCATCGAAGCGCTCGATCAGGCGCAGGCTGCATTCCTGTTCGATGTCATCCTGATCGCTTGTAGTGAAGCCAGCTGTCCCTACGAGCCGCCTGGCCTTCGAGTGAATGAGCGGACGAGCAATCTGACAAAGCGTCTCCGGCGAATCGATCGCCGCGAGGGTAGTGGAATACAAGTCATTGGTCGGATCCATCCTTCAGGTCTCCGTAGGTGCGTGGCCCACGGTCGGCACGGAGGTGGTGCCGGATCACTGCGGGCTTAGAAGCCCGGGATGGCTGAAGATGGCTGGCGGAGAATTCCGCAGAAAATGTAACCTGCCGAAGCCTAAGTGCTTATGTGCGTTCAGTTTGGCAACTGCGGATATCCCTGAGATCCAGAACGAAGAGATAGGCATTGATGATGGCCAGCCATCATCTGAGGCCGCCGAAGCCCCATTTACCGGAGTCGTCAAGCAGCAGAAAGCGAACTTTGAAACCGCTCAACACATACTCGCCTTGCACCCGCAGAGGAATGCGGGCTCGGTCGTTTGGGCCTGCGACCAGCATGCCGAGTTCGCGGCGAAGGTCAGCTAGTGTGTTTTTGAGCCTTGTTAGCGCTGCCTGTTGCCGGATAACCATACCTTCCACTTGTGCGGCCTCAATCTGTCCTGGTCGCGCGCGGCTATCTCGCTCCGTCGACTTCGCGGCACTGAAGTAGCCCAGCGCCGACAGCAAATCTAGTCGTTTTACCTGGTCACCTGTTTCCGATTCAGCAAATGCTGAAAGCACCTTCTCCCAGCGTCCCGGCGGCAGCGGTAACTCAACGGCAGCGGACTTTCGGAAATGCTGACCATCTGCGGGCACGGGGGTCAGGGCCCAGTGACGCCCCCTCTCGTCGACGCCAATCGCGAGCTCGGACCAATCTCGAACTGCGAGAAGTGCCCCTGGCCTGTCACTTTTCACCTCAGGCGCTACTTCTGCGACCGGCTGCTGTTGCTTGAAATAAAGCCTTGCTAACGCCTGTTCTTCCGCAAGCAACGTAACTAGATCCTGAGGTTGTGGCAGACTTGCGCGCCATGTGTTTGCGAACAGCGTTACGGCCTGCGTGACTCGGACATATTGAGGCTGGGTTCGCGTCTTGAACTCGAGCTGGCGGCAGTCATCCCAAGCTTCCTTCGCGCGTCGTGTTACTAACATGATGAGCAAAGCAACTGTCGGTGCAGTGAATTGCAGGATTGCAGCAGAGCCAAACCGCTTCTCGATTCGAGCCTCCTGGAGGAAAACATCGACAGTATCAATTTCCCTATTGTCTAGCTTGAGCTTCTCTTCAAGTCGGGCCGCGAGTTGATCAACACGCTGTTCATCCTCTTCTCGAACTGGTTGGCGACGTGGGTGCAGGTGGAGGTCACCGACCTCCTGTAGAAACCGGGCGTAGTGGCCGATCCTCGTCTCCAGTGCGGAGAAAAAAGACTGAAACATTTCGCTGTCAACCGGTCGGCTAGCATAGTCACTCATTTGTGACTGGGCCTCCTCCAGCGTCAACACACCTTGGAACATATCTCGATAGATGTGTTCCCGGCGACTCACCGGTTCGCGTAACCCCATCTTCAGATCGAACAGCTCGCGGTTGCCGTTAGCACGCATCGCGGCGATAGCCGACACCATCTCCTCGGTGTGTTCGGTAGGGACTAGATCTGGATGCAGCTTCAGCACTTCGCGTGCTTTTTCCAGATCTTCCAAAGTTGCTGCGAGTGATGTCGCGTCCATCATTGCGCCCGTGTCTGAGAATTCGGCCGTCATCTTTTTAGGCGATCGGGTAGTTAACGATTAGACAGCGCTCGATAGAGCGACGCCATTTCCCGACTAGTCCGAATTCTGCACGGAGGCCACATGCTCTTCCTCGACCCGCCCCATGAGCTCACGCCCGAGCAACGACTACAGATCATCGCTGCCATCTTCGCTCGCGGGATACTGCGACTCGCTGAGCTCGATCTCATCGAGCCCGAGGAATCTTGAACCTAGCCCCTTGAACTGACCGGGGAATCGAGGCTCAGTGTGTCACGTGGTTAACGGGCGGAGAGTTCCCGCCATAGCCCACCAAGGAGAACAATATGTCTGATCGATTGCGAGGAATTGAGGCGGAGCTGGCCAAGCTGCCGCTGCTGACCGTTGGCGAATTGCGCGAGCGGTTCGTCGAGGCATTTGGCGAACCAACCAACAGTCGGCACAAAGACTGGCTGGTCAAACGGATTGCTTGGCGGATGCAGGCTAACATCGAGGGCGGTCTGTCCGAACGGGCGCTGGCCCGAGCGAAAGAACTCGCCAACGAAGCCGACCTGCGGATCATGGCACCGAAGCAATCGAAGCCGTCGGCTGGATCGGTGACGAAGGTCGTCGCCTGCCCGGTGGACTCGCGTGTGCCGCCGCCAGGGTCGGTGATCACAAAGGACTACAAGGGCACGAAGCTGCTGGTGACGGTCTTGGTCGACGGCTTCGAGTTCGAAGGCGAGAAGTTCACATCGCTCTCAGCAATCGCCAAGAAGGTGACCGGCCAACATTGGAACGGCTACGGATTCTTCGGCCTCGGCAAGGAGAGCAAGAAATGAAAAAGGTACAAACCAAGCCGCCGGTCGTCATGTGCGGCATCTACACTCGCAAGTCCACAGAAGAAGGATTGGAGCAAGAATTCAACACGCTCGACGCACAGCGTGAATCGGGCGAGGCGTTCATTAAGTGCCAAGCCCACGAGGGCTGGGTGTGTTCGCCGGAACGATACGACGACGGTGGCTTCACCGGTGGGAATATGGAACGGCCCGCGCTGAAGCGGCTGATGGCGGATATTGAGGCGGGGAAGATCAACGTCGTGGTCGTTTACAAAGTGGATCGATTGAGCAGGTCGCTCCTCGACTTCGCCCGCATGATCGAGGTCTTCGACAAGAAGCAGATCGCGTTTGTATCAACGACTCAGCAATTCAACACCGCCACGTCGATGGGCCGGCTTGTGTTAAACGTGTTGCTCTCCTTCGCCCAGTTCGAACGCGAGATGATTTCTGAACGAACCCGGGACAAAATCGCTGCTGCCCGACGCAAAGGCAAATGGGTCGGTGGCATGCCGCTGCTCGGCTTCGACGTGGAGCATTCGCGTCTGGTGCCGAATCCGACCGAAGTCGAAATGGTCCGCGAGATCTTCGGTCTCTACGCCGAGAACCAAGCGATGACGAAAGTCGCGCGCGAACTCAACTCACGCGGTTGGCGAACAAAGGCGTGGACCACGAAGAAGGGCCGAGTCATCGGCGGGCACCCGTTCACCAAGGGCCGGTTATGGCAGTTACTCACTAACCCGGCCTACATCGGCAAGGTGAAGTACAAGGACGAGGTTCACCCCGGCGAGCACGAGGGGATCGTGGACGAAGGACTGTTCCTGAGAGTTCAGGCGGCGCTGACCAGGAACAAGGACAACGGTGGTGCCGGGAACCGGAATCGGCATGGGGCACTTCTTCGGGGAATCCTCCGCTGCGGCTGTTGCGACGCACCGATGCACCATGTGTTCACGCAAAAGGGGACGAAGAGATATCGGTACTACGTCTGCGCGAAGGCCCAACGGGATGGCTGGGATTCTTGTGCGGCACCTTCACTGCCTGCGGGCGAAATCGAGGCGTTTGTCGTCGAGCAAATGAAGGGACTGGCGGAGTCGCCTGACTTACTCAACGCGACACTGGAGCAGCTCCCCGTGCACAACCCTCTTCGAACAAGTTCTCTGTTTTTCAATTTGCGTAAGTAGCTTTGAACACAGCACTTGCTGATTTCGAGTCCGGTTCGGTGTCACTAACGAACCCAACGCTTTACTAACATTTGGGGCGAACCGGTTAACAGACCAGAGAATTTCTGGCGCTCTCTGCGCGCTCTCTGTTTGCCTGCGACCTTCTCATGAGTTGCTGATGAGGCCAGAATCCCAACCGACCGATCCAGGGAAATCGACGTACGTTTCAGATGGCCGATGGTGCCCCCGGGGTGCAAAAAAGAACGCACTCCCCTCATTCAATGGCTGAAATCCAGTGTAATTCGATGGTCAACATCTTTCAGTCACTCATGCTCGTCATTGCCGGCGCCACGCAGAAAGAGCTGGCCCGCCAGGTCAAATATCTGAAGGTCGAGAACCAGATCCTCCGTTCCAGGCTGCCCCAGAGAATCGTCTGCACGCCGAAGGAGCGGGTCCGCTTAATCAAGTTCGCCCAGAAATTGGGCGGCAAGGTACTCCGTCAGCTGACGACGATCGTTGCCCCCGAGACTCTCCTCGGTTGGATTAGAGCCGAGAAGAAGCCTAAACCGCAGAAGCGAAAGCGTGGCCGCCCGAACACGCCCGAGCAGATTCGCCAGCTCATTTTGCTGATGGCCAAGGAGAACCAGTGGGGCTACACCCGCATCATGGGCGAGTTGAAGAAGCTCGGGATCAAGCCGCCCAGCCGGAACACGGTGAAGAAGATCCTCAAGGCAGCCGGGTTCGAACCAGGTCCGCGGCGTGGCGAGGGAACCTGGGACGACTTTCTGCAGCAGCACGCCGTTTCGCTGTGGCAGTGCGACTTCTTCTCGAAGCGGATCCTGACGATGAAGGGGATTCGCGAGGTATTTGTGCTGGCTTACATCCATGTCGCTTCCCGCCGCGTGATTCTGTCGCCGGCGACCTTCCATCCCGATGAAGCGTGGGTCCAAGCCCAAGCTGAGTCGTTTGTGAAGCTGGCAAATCAACAGGGCATGAAGCCGGCGATTCTGCAGCGTAACCGGGACTCGAAGTTCACGAAGTCCTTCGATCGAGTGCTGAAGCGAAAAAGGGTGAAAGTGAAGGTCGGTGCCTTCCGCGCCCCCAACACGAACGCCTTCGTCGAACGGTTTGTGCAGTCGATCCAGCAAGAGTGCCTGGACCGGTTCGTGATCTTCGGCGAGAAGCACATGAATCACGTGTGCAAAGAGTATCTGGAATACTACCACCGGGAGAGACCGCACCAGGGCGTGGACAATGAACTCGTGATTAAGCCGATGACACGCAACGCGATGACGCCGGCCCAATCAATCTCGGTGAGCGAGATCCTGTGTTCGGATCGGTTGGGTGGATTGCTGAAGAGCTACCTTCGCAAAGCGGCGTGACAAGCCACGCTAGCGCTCCCGATTCAAGCTATCCCTGCTATGCCTTTGGCTCAACTATTTTTTCATAGGCGCTCAACGACTCGACCGCCACCTTAATCCACGAACCCTCAACGAGAATGGATGGCGGCTGCGAGCATGTCGCCGATATCTTCGAGGCGCGAACTAAATACCTGGGAGTGACGCTTGAACGCATTATCTCGGTAAGAATGCCCAGAAATGGAACCATCGTGTCATTCATGACTACCTCGGAGTGACGAGAACTTGGGACCATACGCGAAATCGCTTGCCGCCGACGTCCCAGATAGCCGGCCCACCGCGAAGCCATCCTCTTCAACCGTGCTTGTGTGCGCACGAACCCTGCATGTGAGTGATCACTTATCACCACCCTTATCCGACTTCGTGGTCGCGGTCTTTATCGCTGGAAGTAACTCTGGAGCGGGGTAGTTGTCACGCGCACCAAGAATGACTACTAACGAATCCGGGGCCGTTAACTGCAGAAAGTATGCATCCGGCATCCGGCCTGACACAGAAACGAGTACAGGTATCTCTTTCTCAAGCCGCTTCACCACCTGATCGCGGCTCAGTTCCATGCCCTTCAAGTCGACGACACGAGAAGGGGTGAGCGGCGATGGGCCTCCCATGCGCAGAGTAAGGATTGCCTTTTCCACTTCCGACTTAAGTTCTGGCCATCGTTTCTTGGGAGTCACTTCGCCGACCACTTCCCATGCGATCTTCGGAACTGTCAGCTTGATTTTCCACTCTCGGGATTCATCACCCGTTCCAGGTTCGCTCACGACCGCCATACCGATTACCGGCGGAACATCACTTGGGAAAGATATGGGATCGCCCGCGATCGCAAGCGTGCTTACTGAAAGGACGAGTAAAGCGCCAACAAAACGATGGATCATCGATAAGCTCCTGCGATTGTCCCCGAAAATGCTTCTATCTTACGCGGCCGCCAGGTTTACTCGGCGGGGGCGTGAAATTCGAAAAATGTGGCTTGCCGTGCGAGACCAACCAGGTTGAAACTGGTTAGCCTTGTGAGTATGCATTCTCACTTCGCCTCGGTTCGCTTTACCCGCATCACCTTGCCGTCGCAGGAGACAATCTCCAGGGTAAACGGCTTGCGTTTGGCATCCTTCGGGAAGGTCACCTTGACCTTCCCCTCTTCGGCCGACTCCCATTTCCCGGACACCGTTTCGTTGCCATCGGCCGGAGCTATCGGATGATCGATGAACACGCCGTCCTTCGCGATCTCGAAGCCGGATCTTCCTCGCGACGGCGGGAACTTGAAGCCCTTCGGGCGATACGCTTGTACGGCGTCCGTGTCCTCTTCACGCGAATGAATCCAGGACTTAAAAACCTCCGGTGGCAACTTGCTCTTCTCGTCCTCGCCGGCGAAAGCCAGACCACTCGCCGCAAGTACGACCGCAAAGAATGCATAACTCATCTTCGTCACCCCTTGGGCCCCACCGTACAAGTTGTCGGCTGCCGAACATTGGTCAATCACCACCACAACCACGCCATCGGGCGTGGCGCTTTCAATCTTGATGCAACATATCCGATAGACCGCCCAGTGGTTGAAAATAAACGACGGATGGAATGTTCTAGTCGGCGGTAGGCTCCATAGGAACGACCGTTCGCAAATTGCGGTCGGGCAGGACTTCGACAAAGTGCCGTAGTTGCTCTGGCATGTCAACCGAAGTAATCGGCATCGAGCTCATGTGGGAAAGTATCTCTGCGGCGGCTGCGGTGAGTTGTGTGTCACGTAGCCGAAGCTTGTAGAGCGTGGGCAGATCCTGCAGCGGCTTTAATCCACCATCGGTAACGTGCGAGCCGTTAAGTGACAGATACTCCAAGGATCGCATTTTGGAAATGACGATCAGATCGCGGTCGACGATCGAGCAATAGTCGAGAATGACTCGTTTGAGTTTAGGCGATCTCGCCCAGCCTTGCAGAACCTTGCTGGAAACAGGGACATTTGCCAATTCCACTTCCTCGAGGTATTCCAGAGATCGAAGTGCATCTACTTCATCGGCAACGATTCGACATTCAGTCAACTTGAGCGAGCGAAGCTGTCTCATCTGTGCGATTCCCTGCAATGCTTTGCGAGATATGGACACATGCCTCAATTCGAGATGTTGCAACTCGTGTATCGAGGAAATGGCGTCGGCCCAAGCGGTACTGGCGTTGGGACTCGCAGGATTCTCTCGCTCCTTGTTGCTGAGGGTTAACGTGCGCAGATTCCTCAATTGGCCTATGGCACTCAGGTCTTCGTCGGAGAGTGACCCTAGCTGCAAATTCAGTTCTTTGAGTGAGGGGAGCCGATCATAGGAGAATCCACGTGTGAGAGGCTGGCAGTGGCGAATCCAAAGACCTTCCAAGTAGGGAAACTGCTCGACAGCATGCAGGCTAGGCCGATCATTTGGGACTTCATATAGACCGGCTTCGATGATCGGCAAGTAGATTCGGCCGTGCCGCCATTGCTCCGCAGTCAGTCGTGGCAACTCGGACTCTCCCCCCGCTTCGATCCCATGATCTACACACCAGCGAGCGAGAAAGTCTTCCTTCAGCGAAATACAGGCGGTGATCTCGCCCTGATACCGACGCCATTGCCACGTGAACCATCCCAGCCCCGCACCACTGAACGTTATGGCTGCGAGCAGAGTGCGGAGCGAAAAGCGAAACCAGGACCGACGAGACAAGGTGGTACTTGGAGATAGATCCACGGCAGCTTTCATAAAGGACTTCTGTCAAACGATGAGTAGGGTTTTGCCAGACCAATCATTTTATGGCTCGGGCAGGGAGTTCGGTGGTAACGTCGCTGTAACGACTTCCCCGAACGACAGCCAGCGAGTGAACCTCAGGGCCTGATCGCCGCGATTCATGTCTGGCGTCGCATAGCCTTTCGAGCGGCCCGCCTAAGACAGTTCCGTTCGAAACGCGTGAAGCCGAAGTGAACGAGTTCCGCAGCCCGAACACAAACGCCTTCGTCGAGCGGTTTGCACAGTCGATTCAGCAGGTGTGCTTGGATCGGTTCGTGATCTTCGGCGAGCAGCACATGGACCATGTATGCCAAGCGTACTTGGAGCACTGCCATAACGAGCGCCCGCATCAAGGAATCGAGAATGAACTGACAATTAGGCCCGAGATGACGAGGAGCCCGTTGGTGGCAACCATCACGCTCGACGAGATTCGTAGCACGGATATTGGAGGAAGGCAGCTTAAGATCGCGCTAGGTATTCAAGGCCTCATTGCCCGAATATAGCAATGAACAGGAGTCCGAGACCTGTTGCCGCAATTAGCCCATGGCCAGCAACCAAGAGTATCGGTAGCGGACGATTGCGCAAGTGAAAGCCGAAAAAGATTGCTACTCCACCAAGAGCAGCCAAGCTAAAGACAAAAAGTGCCCAGACTGCAGAACTAGGAAGTGGTGCCTGCGTGTAAGCGTAGCCCAGCGTTGCGAGTCCGCTTGACGCAATTACTCCATGGCCAATGGCCAACCAGGTTGGAGGCCGATCACGCCCTGTAAGCCTAATCCCCAGCATCAGAAGTCCGCCAAATGCTGCAAGCACGAATAGCAAAGCGGCAAGGTTCATTTAACACCTCTGAAAAGTGGATCAGTGCACCTAACGCGTTCCAAACCTGAAAGCGCAGCTTGGACCACAGCGGAACTACTTACTGAAATCGAGGACCAGCCGAAGCCGCGATTGATGTTCGGAGAGAGCTGGCCGGTTCGGCATCACCTTGATGGATCCAAGGCCATCCACGATAGGCGTCACGGCGGCTGGAACAGCCGCCGTAGCCGTGAGAATTTCCTACCGCCGGACTGTCGAGCGGTCATAAGCGCCGTATTGCGTTAGCACGCTCTGAGCATTGGCCCTATTTGGCCCGCCATGAACCGTCACAATGGTACGACCCGACTTGAACTCACCTTCGTAGTACTTCGCATCATCATCGGGAATCCCGAGACCAGCGAGTGCACCGCCGATTCCAGCCGCGGCTGCGCCTGCAGCAGCACTTGACAGGATTACGCCTAGCGTACCGCCGAAGATCGCGGGCCCGATTCCCGGCAAAACGTTCGACAAGATGCCCAAGCCCCATAAAGCGCCGATGCCTGCTCCCGTTGCTAAACCGGCCGCCGCGCCTTCTTCAACCTTGGTACCTGAATCTGCCGTCGCGGCGCCATCACGATGTTGCGACACAACGCCAATCTGATCCTCGGTGTAGCCTGCCCGCTTCAATTCAGCGATCGCCTGTTGAGCTTGCAGTTGGTCTTCAAAAACGCCAATCACTGTGCCGGTCACTGTTGACGAAGCCATTTTTAAGTCTCCTGAAGTAAAAGTTTCATTGCTGACCCGTGCCGGCCACCTTTGCAAAAGTCACGCCATCTGCAGCACGCAGACGAACTTTGCAGACTGTCCGTTGGCCGTGAACCGTGTCGCAAACGAGTGGCACGATCATTGCAAACGTCCTGCACTGAGGTGGCGGATGTTTAGCACACGGGAACGAACACCGTTGGACTCAATTGCTCAGCGAGTGGCGATTTCGTCTGTGGCTGGGTTAATTGCGACCTATCCCATGACGCGATTCATGGAATGGGCGGAAGGATCTGGCATTGAAACGCCGGGAACTGACTTGCCTCCACGCGAGATTACTTCTGAAGTGTTGGCCCGGATGCTCGATGAAGCTGTGCCTGAGCACTTCCGCCAGCCAACAATCATCGTCGCGCACTATGGTTTTGGGGCTGCCGTCGCCTGCCTCTATCCTTTGGCAATGCGAGTTATCCCCATTCGATCCGCGGTCATTCAAGGCATGGCGTTTGGACTGCAAGTATGGGTAGTGAGCTATCTCGGGCTTTTACCCATAGCAGACAGCGTAGGTCGCGCTGGTAACCGCACATTCCGCGTGAACGGAACCATGATCCTGGCCCATCTCATTTGGGGGACGAGCGTGGGGGTGATCTCTAAATGCCTGCAGTCTCAGTGCCAGCCTGAGCAGAAAGGAGAGGCAACGAGATGCATTTAATCCAGTTGCTTCTGCCCCTGAACGATAACGACGGACACAGAATGTCGGCACGCCACTTTTCAAAGGTGCGCGAAGAACTGACCGCTAAGTTTGGAGGCCTCACGGTCTATTCGCAGACACCTGCCGAGGGCATCTGGGAAACCGGGGATGTGCGCGTCAACGATGAGGTCGTACTGTTCGAGCTGATGTCCGAGCAAGTAGATACACGGTGGTGGGCCAACTACAGACGTGAATTGGAGGAGCGTTTCGGCCAGGAGGAAATCGTCATTCGGGCATTTGGAATAACGTTGTTGTAGGACTGCAAGATCGCCAGTGGCACGGAGGAACGAGGTTTGCTGAGACGAATTCTAGAAACTCTCCAGCTGAATAGAAGTTGGCAAGTAAGTGAGAATCGCTATGGCGAATACCACTGGGATTTTGGAGCAAACGTAATGCGTTGGCTATCTGACGTGTGGTCTGTCCTCTCTGAAGCAGCTTCCGACTGGTTTGAAGACAATGCGATGCGAATGGGCGCAGCACTGGCATTTTACAGCGTGCTTTCTCTCGCCCCGCTGCTGCTCATCGCGATTTCGCTGGCTGGACTTTTCTACGACGAGGCAGAAGCTCGCGCCCAGCTGTTGACGCAAGTGGGCGAACTCGTTGGGAAGGATGGCGCCGAGGCAATACAGGGAATGTTGGACAGCGGAACGAAAGCGGGTGGAACGATCGCCACGGTCGTGGGAATTGTCACCTTGATTTTCGGCGCTTCTGGTGTGTTTGGAGAACTGCAAAGTGCGATGGACGCGGTCTGGGACGTGAAACCGAAGCCAACGACGATTTTGGGATTACTGCGAGCTAGATTTCTGTCATTCGCAATGGTTCTGGGAACAGGCTTTTTACTCGTTGTCTCGCTGCTGCTAAGTACGGCAATTGCGAGCCTTCATTCTTCGGCCCGCGGTGTTATGCCCGAGTGGGAATGGTTGTGGCATGGTCTTTCGCTGGCGGTGACATTTGCGGTGGTGACGCTGCTATTCGCGTTAATTTACAAGCTACTTCCTGATGCAAAAGTGGCATGGCACGACGTGTGGGCCGGGGCGATCCTTACTTCGATTCTGTTCACGATCGGCAAGTTCGCAATCGGACTCTATTTGGGACAAAGTGGACTGGCATCTGGATACGGCGCAGCGGGCTCGCTGGTCGTCTTGATTGTCTGGATCTACTACTCTGCACAGATTCTGTTCTTTGGTGCCGAAATTACTCATGTAATCGCCAGTGACTCAAAGAAACAAGTCAAGCCAGAACCACATGCCGTCGCTTCGCCAGACGCGAAGTAGGTCAAGCTGCAAGCAGTTTTCAATTTGCGAAACGCAATTCGCAGTTGGAGGTTTTGCAGTCGCATTTTCAGTCGGATTCGAGTCGCAAGGCGATCTTTGTGACCGCCGAGAGATAGAACTTGGCGCAGCGGTTGCAGGGTTGATCGCGATCCACGTTTTCTCCTAGACAAATTTGAATCATGCAAACCACGCCAATTTTCCGCGAATCACCGCAGTACCGCACGCCGATCCGCGACCTTTCGTTAAAGGTTGCTGGCACACGTTTGGAGCCCCTGATACGCAGACTTGAAGCCGAATTATTGGCGAAAGACATAACACTTCTTCAGCCGCGGGTTCACCTATCGACGGAGTGGGGGGTTGCGTTTGGAAGCATTACGATCGGAATCCCTTTTTACCTGGCCAATGCCGAACTCACGCGCTTACACGACGAAGAAGTCGGGCACATTGAAGGCTTTAATCCAGCTGATGTGCTTCGCTACCTACGACATGAAACGGGGCACGTAGTAAACTACGCGTACAAGTTGTACGAGCGTGAAGACTGGGTCAAATTCTTCGGTGCGATTACTCAACCGTATGAGGAAGATTATCGCCCCGTAGCCTTCAGTAAGAACTTCGTTTCGCACCTACCCGGCTGGTATGCGCAAAAACATCCCGACGAGGATTGGGCCGAGACGTTCGCGGTTTGGCTAACACCGAACACAAGTTGGCTGGAGCAATATCAAGATTCTCCCGGTGCGCTCGCCAAGTTGCATTACTGCGAACAACTGATGACGAATCTTAAAAATACCGCCCCGATCATCGCAATTCATGAAAAGGACGAAGATGTTGGAGAACTGACGTATTCGCTGGAGCAGTACTACCAGCGGATTGCCGGAGCTACAGATGAGAAGTTTCCGGGGCTTGATGGCTCGCTTCGAGCAATTTTTCTCGATCGTGAGGAGTGGGAAGCTCAGTCGCCAGATTCTCCGGATGCGATTTCCACGAAGATTTCGGCGGCAGCGCTCATTCGGCGTGAAGAAAGGAGAATAATGGCAGAAGTCTTTCGCTGGACCGGACATTTTCCCGAGAGAACGCGAGTGCTGATTCGAGCACTCGCTCAGCGGGCCGAGGTGCTGGATCAAGTTTATTACCAGGCAAGCGAAGCAGGCATGATCATCGCACTGACGACCTTCATCACTTCACTGGCGATGAACTTCGTCCACCGCGGCAGCTACTTCCCGCAGTTAAAACGATCAGAGGCTGCCGACAGCTAGCTAACTAAATCGTGTTCAATTCGAGCAGATTGTCATGGACTTACCTTACTCCGACTTCGGACGAACCTTGCGGCGATGTGAGTCGCGCTCAAGCGCCAGATCCACTATCTTGCCGACAAGTTGCGGATAGTCGATGCCACCTGCTGCTGCCGACATCGCAAATTCGCTAGTCTGTTCAAGGTAACAACTGGCGTTCACTTCAATCACGTAGATCTCACCGCTCGCTGTCAAACGCATGTCGATTCGACCGTAATCGCGAACACGTAGAGCACGATAGGCATCGAGAGCCGTCTTCTGTAGTTTTGCCAGCAATTCAGGCTCTAGTTTGTCTGCCATCACCGCCTTGCTCCCTTTGAACTCGGCGCTATCTTCCTCCCATTTTGCCTTGCTATCGAGGACGCGTGGCATGTCGGCTGTGAAGCCAGAAAAGTCCATTTCAATCGGTACAAATGTCTGCGGTTGCATGTTGCCCAAAATGCCGACATAAAACTCGCGACCGTCGATGTACTCTTCAGCCAAGGCTGAATCGCCCAGTTCCTTATTGATACTCAGAACCCGTTCCATCAATTCTGAAGCATTCTTGACGAGTGACTCTTTGCCGACGATTCCCACGCTGCCGTCCATACGCAGCGGTTTCACGAACAGCGGCATTCTTAACTTGCCCCCCGTTTCAAAATCGGCGTTCGGTGCGAACGAAGCAAAGTCGGGGTACAGTACCTGCTCATAGGCCAGTAGCTTTTTCGAAAGCGCCTTATCTTCCTGTAGGTAGATCTCACCGGGTCCGCCGCCGGTGTACGGTATCTCCAGCAAGTCGAGCACTCCCGTCACCCCCATCAGCCCACCGAGAACATCATCTCCAAAGCTTTCCATCAGATTGAAGATCAAGTCAGGTTTTTGGTCGCGCACTCCCTGGACGAGTTTGCCGACGTCTTCAGTGATCGCGAAGCATGAAACGGCGTGCCCGAGTTGATCAAGCGCCTCAGCAACTTGTGGTACCACAATGTCAGGGCTTTCGTCGTCAGGCTCTTGATAAGCCAGAACCGTAATTCGCATGTGGGACACGTCCGGTAAGTAAGAGAGAAAAATGATCTTCTGCTGGGTGGAGGCAAATCTAGTGCCGCCGCGTTTGGTTCTGAGAGTCGACTCGTGAACAGCCGCTCCCGGCCCGTGCGATCGACGCGTAGGCATAGAACTTGCTTAACCTGCTGATAAACAAGTAAGCACATCTGGAGGGAAGACATATGTTCGAGTTGTTTAGTCGCAATCCTGCTGAATCGCTGCTTCGGGCAGATCACAAAGCAGTAAAAACTCTTTTCGATCAATTTGAGTGCGCCAAAACGCGCGCGGCCAAGAACAAGATTGTGCTTCAGGCGCTCACCGAGCTCAAAATCCACGCAGCCATTGAGGAGGAACTCTTTTACCCCGCGGTGCGCAAGTCGGTTGGCAAAGCGATAATGAATGAGGCAGATGAAGAGCATCATGTCGCGAAACTTCTTATCGCCGAATTGGAGTCAATGGACGGTTCTGAAAGCCATTACGACGCGAAATTCCTAGTTTTAGCTGAGAATATTCGCCACCACATCAAGGAGGAAGAGAATGAGATGCTGCCCAAAGCGCGAAGCGTCAAAGTCGACTTTGCTGAGCTCAGCGAACAGATGCTGCGACGGAAAGGGAGGTTGCTAGCCGATGGCGTTCCTGAAGGCGGCGAAGAGAAGATGGTGAAGTCAAGCCGTGGAAAAGGTGACTCACCAGCGAGTGCAGCCAAACGTAAGGTTCCGAAAGTCGCAAAGCGAAAGTCGCGGTAAGGCTCTCGTGAACTACTGGAAGTTTGCCAGTCGAGCGGGCACCTTGATTGAGCACCCGCGTTCCCGAAATTGCCGAGCTGGCTGCTGTGCATCCAGTTGGGCGAGGGTCCTTGAAAGGATTTTCAAAAAATGGCTTGTCGCATTCAGCGACTGCGGCCGCTGCAATCCAGGCGATGCTCCTGCGAAGAGTGTGTCGCGCGGAGTGACGTTCTGCGCACGGTAATGGGCGATTGACCATCTTCTTTCGAGCGCGGCACAAAATCAGTATGGTTGCGCTTTGATATACTCGTGCTCAAGCGTGTGGGAATAGCCATCGCCGTACGTACGCCTCACAAAGTTATCGCCGCCATCCCACACGGTATTGGCGGCCTCATTAGCCTGTGGATAACCTGAAGCACGACATTGCTGGCTGCCCAGAACTTGATTTTCAAGTACTGTTTGAGTCTGCGCCCGGGCTGTACCTGGTGCTGACGCCGGATTTGAAGATTGCTGCGGTAAGCAACGGCTATCTGCAGGCCACGATGACACAGCGGCAATCCATTTTGGGTAAGGACATTTTCGATGTCTTTCCCGACAACCCGGACGACCCTACCGCGTCGGGGGTTAGCAATCTGCGAGCCTCTTTGGAGAGAGTGCTGCGAAACAACCTGCCAGACGCAATGGCAGTCCAGAAGTACGACATTCGCCGGCCCGTCGCTGAAGGTGGTGGTTTCGAGGAACGGTACTGGAGTCCGATCAACTCGCCCGTTTTCGGGGTCGGTGACAGAATCACCTACATCATTCACCGAGTTGAAGATGTGACGGAATTCGTTCGGCTCAAGCAACGGGGTCTGGAGCAGGAGAAGCTGGCGCAGGAGATGCGTATCCGAGGCGAGCAGATGGAGGCTGAAATCTTTCTGCGGGCACAAGAGATCCAGGTCGCCAATAAACAACTACGTCAGGCAAACGACGAGTTGAGTCGGATCAAATGCCACCTCGAACAGCGGGTAAAGGAACGAACAGCAGACTTGACCCGAATGAACGTAGCACTGACCTCGGAGGCATTCGAGCGTGCGAGAACGGAAGCCGAACGTATCAATCAGGCGAGAGAAGCCGACCGAAAGCATCGGCTGTACGAGGCGGCACTCTCCAACACCCCCGATCTTGTCTATGTCTTCGACCTCAATCACCGCTTCGCCTATGCCAACGAAGTCCTGCTACGGATGTGGGGGAAGACCTGGGACGAGGCCATCGGTAAGAACTGCCTTGAACTTGGGTATGAGACATGGCATGCCGCCATGCACGATCGGGAGATCGACAAGGTGGTCGCCACGAAGCAGCCAATTAGAGGCGAGGTTCCGTTCACGGGCACGTTTGGTCGCCGCATATACGAGTATATCTTCGTTCCGGTCCTCGGAGAGAGCGGCGAGGTTGAGGCAGTCGCCGGTACTACGCGGGATGTGACCGACCGGCGGCAGTCCGAGGAGCAGATAAGTCACAGCGAGGAGCGTTTTCGCAGCTTGATGGAGCAGGCCCCGTTCAGCATCCAATTGTTCTCCGCTGACGGCCGCACGTTACGAGTCAATACGGCATGGGAGGAACTATGGGGACTCAAGTTCGAGCAGATCGCTGATTACAACGTCCTCGAAGACTCACAGCTTGACGCCAAAGGAGTGCTGCCCTCCATTCGGCGAGCCTTCGCCGGGGAGCCGAGCCACGTCCCGGCGATCCTTTACGACCCAAACGAAACAATCCCGAACCGAAGCAAATACCAAGACCCGTTGCGCTGGGTATCTGCGATGGCCTACCCAATCAAGGACGAGACTGGGAATGTGCGTGAGGTCGTGTTAGTCCATGAGGACATTACCCAACGGAAGAACGCGGAAGTGGCGTTACAGCGAACCGAGGAACGGCTGCGCCTAATTACTGACTCGCTACCGACGTTAATTTCCTACGTAGATTCAGAAGGCATCTATCGACTGAACAACCGCGCGTATGAGGAGTGGTTTAGGCACTCTCGCAATGAAGTTACCGGGCGACACATGCGAGATGTGTTGGGAGAAGCGGCTTGGTCCGTCATCTGCGAAAAGGTTGAAGCAGCATTTTCGGGTCAAACCGTACACTACGAAGCCGAGGTTCAATACAAGGACGCAGGCAAACGCTGGATCGACGCAACTTACGTTCCTCATTTCGACAATGGTGGGGTCGTGGGCCTGTTTGTGTTGGTGAATGACATCTCCGACCGAAAAAAAGCCGAGGAAGCAGTACGGAAAAGCGAAGCACTATTCCGTAGCATGGCGGACAACGCACCTGCGATGCTGTGGGTCACGAACCTGACTGGCCATTGCACGTTCATGAGTGCGCATTGGTACGAGTTCACGGGCAGAACACCAGGAAAAGACGTGGGGTATGGCTGGCTGGAAGCCATTCATCCAGACGACCTCGACCGAACAAGACGCACCTTCCTCAGCGCCACTGAAGGTCAACTGCCCTTCAGTATCGAATACCGGGTGCGTCGGCACGATGGCGAATATCGCTGGGCCGTCGATGCTGGTTTGCCTCGATTCGAGGCTGGCAAGTTCCAGGGCTTTGTCGGATGTGTATTCGATGTTCACGAACGTAAGATCGCGGAAGATGCGAACATTCGTTTAGTTCAAGAGCTTCGGAACACGGACCAACGCAAGGACGAATTTCTTGCCACCCTTGCCCATGAACTGCGGAATCCTTTGGCTCCGATCAGGAATGCCCTGCAAATCCTTAAGTTGCCCAGGGTCGATGCGGAAACCGTCGAGCGTTCACGAGAGATGATGGAACGACAAGTCCACCATCTGGTGCGACTGGTAGATGACCTCTTGGATGTCTCCCGTGTGATGCGTGGCAGAATTGAACTCCGCAAAGAGCGGATTGAGCTTGCCACAGTCGTGGCCCGTGCGGTCGAGACCGTGCAGCCGCTCATGGATGCGCAGGGCCACAACTTGAATGTGCAACTTCCGAAGGAATCTCTTCTGCTCGATGCCGACCCGGTGCGACTCACCCAGGTCGTCGGCAACCTCCTTACCAATGCCGCCAAGTACACGGAAGCAAATGGGCGTATTTGGCTTACCGCTGAACGGGACGGTAGTGAAGCGGTCTTGAAGGTATTGGACAGCGGCATCGGTATTTCCGCCGGCATGCTTCATCGCATCTTCGAGTTGTTCGTGCAAGTTGACCACGCCACGACAAAGGCGCAGGGTGGGCTAGGCATCGGACTTACCTTGGTCAAGAACCTCGTCCAGTTGCACAACGGTTCGGTCGAGGCTCGAAGTGCAGGTTTGGGCCAAGGAAGCGAGTTTGTGGTTCGGCTGCCGATCTCGGCGCAGGCACTTCGGGCTAAAGGCGATTCTGGACCGGCACGGTCGAGGCAACCTATTTTGGCTTCCGGCCATCGGATGCTGGTCGTTGACGACAACCAGGATGCGGCCTTGAGCTTCGCCATGTTGCTTAGACTACAAGGCCATGAAGTGCGTGTGGCTCACAGTGGATTGGCAGCGTTAGAAGTGACGAAGGCTTTCGTCCCGGATATTGTGTTCTTGGACATCGGAATGCCGGGAATGGACGGATATGAGGTCGCACGCCAAATGCGACAACTGACGGGGCTGGAGAATGTTGTATTGGCAGCACTGACAGGCTGGGGGCAGCAGGAGGATCGCCGCCGCACGGCCGAAGCAGGATTTAGAACCCAACGCGAAATAACTTCGGCTTTTGATCATAGGGGGTTGAAGGCGGGCGCTGTGTAGTTGAGTTGGGGCAGGAAGCTATTGAAGCGAATGGGATTGTGATCGAGGAAGGCTTGGCTGGCTTTGATTCCCTTCTGATACATCCGGCGGGCAACTTCCGCGACGACATGCAGTCCGTGCGTCGTGTGAGTGCGTGCGATAAAGTTCCGCGCAACTTGAATGGTCTTGAGCACCACGGCCTTGATCGCGCGCGAGACGTGACAGAAGAGGCGATGCTCAATGGGATTGTATTTCGAACAGCCCGGCGGATAGTGAGCCACCTGCACGTCGCAGCGCAGATCATGGGCCAGGTGGCATAGCGTTTCCTTGAAGCGATGCTGGCGACACCCGTTGCTGCCGCCGCAGTCGCACAGCAACAACAGTCGCGGCGCGTACCAGTAATGTTCCCGACCCATTCGTTCCCACCACCGACGGATCGCATCGCAAGCGAGTTCGCTGGTGTCGGCGCCGCGGGCCAAGTACATGAACGCTTCATTACGGCGAGTGTCGTACACGCCGTAAGGCACCAGTCGTTGCTCGGCAGTTACGAAGTCGTGATCTTGCACGACCACGCGGCCATCGGTGATCGCTCGGCCCGGATGAAAGAAATCGCCGAGAATTTCCTTCTTTTTCGTGTCGATGCTCAGCACCGGCCAATCGTTCCGCTCGTACTTCGTGCGGAGCTTGGCAATGAATTGAAACTGCTCGTCGCGATGTTCAAACTCACACGCCGCTTCGTCCTTGTACGCCTGTCGCCGCGAAAGACCAAGCTCGTCGAACAAGATTCGCCGCAACGCATCGGGACCAATCTCAAAGCCCTGCTCTTGCAACTCCTCCGCCAATTCAGGAACCGAGCGGTTCGTCCAGCGAATGTTTTCGTCGACGGGCGAACCGGCCGTGTCGCGCTCGATCAGGGCTTCCACTGCAGGAATGATTTCCGGTTGCGCAACGCTAGCTGGCTTTCGGCCTCCCCTTTTTTGCGAACGCGTCCCGCAGCTTCGTCCTCCGGCAGCTGCTCGATGTCCTCCGCGCCGTGGCGAATCGTGTCGGGATCGCAACCAAACAAATCGGCGATGTACTGCACACCGCCATGCCCGAGTTTCACCGCTTCGACCGCCGCGTAGCGTCGCCGATCCTTCTCGGATAACGCCCCATACACCTTCACCATCTGCCGCTCGACCGTTGCCCGATAAACCTTCATCGCTGAGCCCTCCTGTGACTGACTCCATGCCCCCCCTTCAGATTATCATGCGACAGTACCAAAGGAAGTTATTTCGCGTTTGGCCCTTAATCACCATTTGGTGAAGCCGCCGGAGCCGCAAGCGGTTGAGAGAGTATTGGCCGAGTTGAAACGCCGGTAGTTGAAGGTGAAAGGCCGTGCTACGCAAAAACAGAAAAAGAGAAAAGCGTAAGTTGAGTGACTGCACGTCTCGCGATCCCGCCAAGAACATCATGTCGTTCCGCAATTGGAAAATTACGCCGAAGCCGATGACCTCTTTTTCTTGGATCCAGACGGCTGGGTGGAATGTTCCGCTCTGCAGCTGCATAGTTGGACAGCAGCATCGCTGACAGCCACCTAGTCACCGACCATATTGATGGCGAAGTATCATCGACGTGTACATCATCCGGGTTGCCGGCCGCGAGAGACATGATGGAAGTGTGTGGCTCGTGGCAGCTGATTATGAGTGCGAGTAGAACGAGCCGCCCTCGTCCACGTTCCAGAACTCGTCGAAGCTGGCCACGTACTTTTGAGGTCATCTGGAGGCACTGTGCGACCTCCTCACGACGAGCTAAGCGATCATGCCAGCGCTGGCTCTGATCGAATTGGACGATTGAGTCGGCCGTTCTGCACGGCATACCATTCGCTGACAAACACCGAGTGCATGCGCGTCACGCAGCGTTCATCGACGCGGTGACCTCGACGTCCATCTGCTGCGTGCATTGTGAACACACTGGTCTATTCACAACCATCGAGAACTGCATGCAGCCAAACTCGCCAAACGAGCTCGTACACACAGTTTCGGTGCTCAGGGCCACTCTCGAAGCAACGCAGGATGCAATCCTTATCACAGATCTAACTGGCCGCATCACCGAATACAACGCTCGACTGTTGGAGGTTTGGTGTTTGCCGCCGGATGCGGTGAAAGGAAAATCTCTAAGCGACTTTCTGGACCTCACTGCTCATCTCTGTGAGAAGCGTTCTAATCACACTGACTACGATTTCTGGCTAAACTCCATTCAAAATGCTTCTGGGAGTGATTCGGCGGAATGGCAGTTGGTCGACGGACGAACGATCGCGTGTTCTTCGCATTCACAGGTAATGCACGATACGACCGTGGGTCACGTGTGGGGATTTCGTGACATCACCGCGTTAAGGCAATTTGATGAACTCCGTGGCAGACTCGATGCAATCGTTGATTCAGCCGATGACGCGATCATCTCGAAGACGACAACGGGATTCATCACCGGCTGGAACCGCGGAGCGAAGCGGATCTTTGGCTATTCCGAAGAGGAGGTAATCGGCAAGCCCGTAACAATTCTGATTCCCGCAGACCGGTTGGGAGAAGAGTCTGAAATCCTGGCGAAGATCGCCAGGTCTGAGCGCGTCGAGCATTATGAAACTGAACGCATTCGCAAGGATGGCAAACGAATCCACGTATCGCTAACAGTCTCACCCATTAAAGACGGCAAGGGAGCTGTCGTGGGCGCGTCGAAGATTGCCCGCGACGTTTCCGAGCGCAAGCGGACGGATCAAGCCAAGTTCCTGCTCGCGGCAATTGTCGATTCCTCGGACGATGCGATCATCAGCAAGAACCTACAGAGCATCATTACGAGCTGGAATTCTAGTGCCGAGCAGTTGTTTGGCTATTCAGCTCAAGAAGCAATTGGTCGACCGATCACAATGTTGTTTCCCGCTGAGTTGCTGTCCGATGAAACTCAAATCGTCAGTCGAATTGCCGCCGGTGAGCGAATCAAGCACTACGCTACGGAGCGAGTTCGCAAAGACGGGAAACGGATCCCCGTTTCAATTACGGTGTCACCGGTCCGAAACGCGGAAGGCAAGGTGGTTGGTGCTTCAAAGATCGCCCGCGACGTCACGGAACAGCTACGACACGAAAGTGAGCGAGACGCTTTGCTTAAAAGTGAGCGGGCAGCGCGAAGCGAAGCGGAACACGCGAGCCATCTGAAAGATGAATTTTTGGCAACCGTCAGTCATGAACTACGTACGCCACTAAATGCGATTTTAGGTTGGTCGCAGCTATTGAGCACTGTTCGTGACGACGCGAGCCTGGATGAAGGCCTGGAGATCATCCAGCGAAACGCTCGCATTCAGGCGCAGCTCGTGGAAGACCTGCTGGACATGAGCCGGATTGTCTCCGGCAAATTCCGACTCGAGGTGCAAATTGTCGACTTGGCAAGCGTCATCGAATCCGCCATGGAATCCGTAAGGCCAGCTGCCGATGCCAAGTCGATTACTCTCCGCAAAGTGCTTGATCCGCTCGCGGGGCCGATCAATGGAGATCCAACCAGGTTGCAACAGATTCTCTGGAATCTTCTGTCCAATGCCATCAAGTTTACGTCGAAAGGGGGCAAGGTTGACGTTTATTTAGAACGGGTCAATTCGCACATTGAGATCACGGTGCGCGACAACGGTGCTGGCATCAACCCAGACTTCCTGCCGATTATTTTCGAGCGATTTCGACAGGTTGATTCGTCTACGACACGCCGCCACGGGGGCCTGGGACTCGGCTTGGCGATCGTTAAACATCTCGTCGAACTACACGGTGGTACGGTTCGAGCAAAGAGCGCTGGCGAAGGACAAGGCTCGACATTCAATGTTCATTTGCCCACAGCACCGTTGCTACAGGCGGCGAAGCGCGAGCATCCGACCGCTTCACGCGCGCTACAGCTCGACTGCAACCAGATTAGTCTTGAGAACGTAAAAGTACTGCTAGTCGATGATGAGCCTGATACGAGAACTTTCGTGAAGCGGCTACTTTCCGAATGTGGTGCTGTCGTCCAAACGTCGCACAGTGCAGACGACGCAATCAAAATGATCCAGGGATTCGGACCCCATATCATCATTAGCGACATCGGGATGCCCGGAAAGGACGGTTACGAGTTTGTTCGCGAACTGCGGTCACGAAAGGCTGAAGACGGCGGTCAGACGCCTGCAATCGCGCTGACAGCCTTTGCACGTTCCGAAGATCGCACACGCGCTTTGCTCGCTGGGTATCAGATTCACATAACAAAGCCAATCGAACCTCAGGAACTTTTAGTAACTGTCTTTTCCTTGTCCAAGCGGGCCGCTACGTAGAATTCGCCGAGGTCGATGTGGCCGACGCAGGTTTTCATCGTAGGATCAGAGGAATTTCCATTTCTCGCCTTGAATACGGAACCAGCGATAACCGTAGGCTGCGAGTTCAATGCGGGTGGGGTCGTCGACGTTCTGGCAGCGGCAGTCGCTAGCGAGTTCGATTAAGGTTTCGCCGTCTTCGATGGAGAGCGAAGTCTGCACGGCCTGGCTGGAAAGATTGTGTGCGGCTACGAATGCGCCTTCGCGCCATTCGCAGCGGTGAGCGAGCACACTGCGATGGCAACCTGGCAAAACCCGGTAGCTGCCCCAGCCAATTTCAGGGCACTTTTTGCGGATGTGCAGCAGGTGCTGGATTTTACTCATTAACGAGTCCTGCTCGCGGTCTTGCGTGGCGACATTGACCCGCTCGAAACCAAAATCGGAGGTCATGACGACGGGACGAATCAGGCGCTCGGGGTCAGCCCTCGAGAAGCCTCCGTTTTTCTCCGCACTCCATTGCATGGGCGTGCGAACGGTCAGGCGCTCCGGCAACGACAGATCCTCTCCCATGCCGATTTCGTCGCCGTATCGCAGCACGGGCGAGCCGGGCAGCGTGAAGAGCAAGCTATAGGCCAGCTCTTCGCGGCGGCGGTCGTCGTTGAGCATCGGCGCCAACCGGCGACGGATGCCCCGGCCATAGGCCCGCATATTTTCCTCCGGAGCGAAGATGGCGAAGACCTCCTCACGTTCCGCCTCGGTCAAGCGATCGAGCGACAACTCGTCATGATTGCGAAGAAAGTTGCCCCACTGACCTGTTTCCTTGCGTGAGGGCAGTTGCTGCAGCAGATCCGCAATCGGCTCGGCCTCTTCCCGCGCTAGCGCCAGGAATATCTTCTGATTCATCAAGAAGTTGAACAGCATGTGAAGTTGTGGGCCATGATCAAAGTACTTCTCCACTTCTTTCAGCGAGACGTTCGCTTCGGCGAGGATGATCGCGGAACTGCTCCGCCAGGAGAGGAACTGGCGAAACTGTTCTAAATGCTGAAAGAGTTGCAACGACGGATCGCCCTCGTCCTCCGGGCTGCCGCCGAGAAACGGGGCCGCATCGAGCCGAAACCCGCTGATACCGAGTTCTAGCCAGAAGCCCATGATCTTGCAGATTTCGTCGCGCACCACTGGGTTGGCAATATTGAGATCCGGTTGATGTTCGTAGAACCGATGGTGGTAGTACTGCTTAGCCTCGGTATCGTAGGTCCAAATCGTGTGTTGCGAGCCCGGGAAGATTACGCCCTGCTCAGCGTCTTCCGGTTTCGTTTTGGACCAGATGTAGTAGTCGCGATATGGAGACGTGGGGCTCGCACGAGCGGATTGAAACCAGGGATGCTTATCGGAGCTGTGGTTGACCACCAGATCGATCAGCACGCGCAGGCCACGCTCGCGGGCCTGGCGGACAAAATCGACGAAGTCTCCCAATGTTCCCAGTCGCGGATCGACATTGTAGAAATCGGCCACATCGTAGCCGTCGTCTTTCAGCGGCGATGGATAAAAGGGTTGCAACCAGATGCAGGTCACACCCAGACTCGTGATGTGAGGCAAGCGTCGAATCAAGCCGGGAAAGTCGCCATAGCCATCGCCGTTCGAGTCTTGGAACGTCTTGACGTCAATTTCGTAGAAGACGGCGTCCTTGTACCACAGGTCGATCATGTTGCGGTTCCTCACTGGGCAATTCGTATTCGGCAGCTAATCGATCATTTTCCACGCCAGGATTCCCAAACCAACGAGCAGGGCGGCGGCCAGCAAAACGGCCCAGCGGTGACGCGTAAGCCACCACTGCACGCTCCACCCGCGGGCTTTCGCACTGAACCGGCCGTGTGCGCCGTAGTCACCCGGAAGTGGATCCCAAAGGTTGTGCGGACGATCGGCGACTTCCGGCTCGTCGGTCATTTGCGATTCGTAGCCCGTGCGGGCCATGTACCAATCGCCCACGCCCGGCGCAACTGCATTGCCGACCAGTACGAGGTCGGTAATCATGCCGAGTGTCCATTCGCGGCGGTAATGGTAGGCAGCATGGTAGATGGCCTCCGCGGCTAGTTCAGGTTGAAAGATCGGAGGCACGGGTTGGGCCTTCTGCGGCATGCGACTCTTCGACCAGCTGTGCTGAGGCGTGTTGATGGCTGGCAAATGGACCAAGGTGAGACGCACCTGACTGCGATCGTGAATCAGTTCCGTGCGTACCGATTCCGAAAACCCTTCGATTGCATGTTTGGCTGCACAGTAGGCCGATTGCAACGGAATGCCGCGGTAGGACAGCGCGCTGCCGACTTGCACAATCATGCCGCGATCGTGCGGCAGCATGCGATGCAGAGCCGCGAGCGTGCCGTACACATAGCCTAGATAGGTGACTTCCGTCACGCGGCGATAGTCCTCTGCCGTCATTTCCTTGGCCGGCGAAAACACGGATACCATCGCGTTGTTGATCCAGATATCAATGGGACCGAGTTGCTCTTCCACTACCACAGCGGCAGCTTCGACCGCAGCGGAATCGGCGACATCGGTGGGGAGCACGAGCGCTTCGCTGCCCGCTTGTTCAACTTCGGCCCGGGCAGCCTCAAGGCCCTCCACGCCGCGGGCGAGCAACCCAACTTTCGCTCCCTGCTTCGCGAAATGGCGCACAACGGCCCGGCCGACGCCTGCCGAGGCGCCGGTGACGACAACAACCGGACGGTGCTGGGATGGGGAAGTCATGAATCATGGCCTGCGGGCTTCGCGTTAAGGGCGAGAGTTTCCCAGCCCAGCGCCGTCAGTAACTCGCCGCTGATGTAACTGGAATCCAAATCCGAGGAGGCGTCCAGGATTGCGATCGCGCGGCCGATGCGCGAGTCGCCTTCTGTGATGACCGCGACTTTGTGATTGAGCTTGTCCCCGCCTTTGTAGAGCGGCGCTTGATACCGAGGCTCCTGCGTCATTTTCGAATCGAGGCGCCGCTCGCATTGCGTTTGTGGAGACAGCGGGGATTTTGGATGCTTCTCAGTGTTCGTACTCGGCATGTTGGTAAACCTTTACCGGTAAACTTCCTCATGAATCTCAGTTAAATGGAGAAAGCAAGCGGTGTACCGAAGCGGGGCTTTCAATGCGTGGCATTTGTTTTGCCTTTGCGGCTCGTCATGGAACTTCAAGCAATTGCTTGGTACATAGCCATCGGAGTCGCCATGGTAGCGGGCACAGCCGTTATCGGCGCATTGCTCTTGATCTATTTGCCATCCAACTACTTCAGTCGTTCAGGCTTCAGTCGTTCAGGAAAGGGGGCGGATAAATATCGTTCTCCCGCTTCCTGGGACTTCGTAATCGGGAAGAATCTACTCGGCCTCGTCTTGATCGCGCTGGGAGTCATCATGCTGGTGCTGCCGGGGCAAGGCTTGTTGACGATTCTGATTGGGCTAATGCTGTTGAGCATTCCCGGCAAACAGCACCTGATTGCCGCCTTGCTCAGACGCTCTGGCATGCTCGAATCGGTGAACCGCTGGCGAGCGAAATTTGGTCGGGAGCCCTTGTCGCTGCCCGCGAAAAGATAGTGGTACAAAATGTGCTTCTTGCACCGCCATCCCGGATTTCAGCCGGCGACCATGCATCGGTAGCAGGCAAGACGCTCGGAAATTCTGGGCAAAACTACTGCCGCTGGCTTCGTAACGAGCAACGTGGCTGCTGGTTGAACTTCCCTGCTGACTCCTTTCGATTCGTCCACTCGTTAATGCCCTTTCACCTGCTCCGGAGAGTGTAAGCGATGAAGCGGCGAACCGTCTCTGGGTTGCTTGTTGCCGCAGGATCGGCCTTGGCTGGCAGCGCTATCGGATTGCCGGCGTTGATCGCAGCGCTGTCTCCCGCTTGGCAACCAGCGCGAGAGAATTGGCGACGGCTGGGAAAGCTAGAACTCTTTCCCCTCGCCACGGTAACACCCGCTGTGATTGCTTTGGATCGCGACATCTGGCCGCGACGGATTGGCGAACAAGCGGTATTTGTCTGGCGGCCAAGCAACGAGGAAATCATCGTCTTTTCGCGCAGCTGCACTGACCTGGGCTGCCCGCTGGAATTTGAACGGAGAAGCGGCTGTTTTCTGTGCCCCTGTCACGGCGGCATCTTTGCTCAGGATGGCCAGCGACTGGCGGGGCCCCCGAAATCGCCGATGCTCCGTTATGTGAACCGGGTTCACGAGGGCGTTCTGGAAATCGACGTCGCTTCACTTCCCCCCGCTACTTAAGGAAGCGACATGGTCCGCTCATCGCTGCGCTGGCTTGTCGATCGCTTCGGCCTGGGCCCGATTTGGGATCACTTGTTGGATCGCAATGTGCCCAAAGATCCGTGGTATCACGGCGACGGCATGGCCCTGCTCGTGTTGCTGTCCGTGCTCGTAATCACCGGCGTAGTCTTGTCGCTGGGCTATTGTCCCGCGGTCGACGAAGCCTATCAAAGTGTCAAATACATCACAGAGCGGCAGACGCTGGGCTCGTTTGTGCGCGGCCTTCACTATTGGTCCGGCGGGCTGATGGTGGTCATGCTGTTCCTGCATCTCTGTCGCCAGTTGCTGAATGGCGGTTACAAATCGCCCCGAGAAGGAACGTGGCTGATCGGAGTTTTTCTCCTATTCATTGTGCTCACGACCTCATTGCTCGGATATGTGCTGCGCTGGGACCAACGCGGCTTTTATGGCCTCAAGGTCCTGTTCGCCGCTCTGCAAAGCGTACCGGTCTTGGGCGAACAGCTGGTATTGCTGATTCAAGGAGGGCCGGAAGTGACGTCGCTGACGCTGAGCCGTGTGTACTCGCTGCACGTTGTCATTCTGCCAATGTTGCTGATCGGACTCGTTGGATATCACATGTACCTCGTCATCCTGCACGGCACGACCACGCTGGCAGAACGGAAGGAGCCGATTGAAACTGTCGAAGAGCAGCGCGAGCTCTATCAGGAGCAAGCGGATCATCCGGTAAAAGGCGAGGTTTTCTTTCCGACCGCGGTAATCAAGATCTCTCCATGGTCAATAGTGTCTTTGACCTTGGCGCTGGGATTGGCGCTTACCTTGGGACCACGCGCGCTTTTGGCGCCAGCGTCCAGCGCTTCGACGGAGCCTGTCAGCGAGGAGTGGTGGTTTGCCTGGTATAGCGGGCTGGTGGCGCTGCTGCCGCCGAGTGTGGCACCGACGTTTCAGTGGTTGTTTCCGGTCGCGGTCTTTGTCGGGCTAGCGATGCTTCCGCTTGTCGATCGCTCGCCGCTGCGAGGCTGGAAAAATCGGCCCATCGCGACCTTGCTCGTTTCGCTGCTCGTCCTGGCTGTGATCGGCCTTAGCTGGTTCCGTTATCAATCGCCGTGGACCCCGCGCTCTTCGGCTGGAGTGCCCACGACACCTGCCGGCTTTGAACTTGCTTACGAAGCGGAACAAGGCCGCCAATTGTTCCGGCAGTACGGTTGCACGAATTGTCATTCGGTGGCCGGCTCAGGCGGAACGAAGGTCGGTTCCGATCTCGCTCAGCTTGACACGATCTATTCGCAAGCAGAACTACGGCAATACATCCTGCAACCGCCCCGGGGAGTCGCGATGCCCAGTTATACAGGACGGATGAGCAACGACGAGCTGGAAGAGATTGTCGCTTACGTCCTGGTCGCTCAAACCTTTCCCCGGAAGCAAGAATAGCGTGATGGAAGCAGCTTCGCCTCTAACGACACTCTCGCTGCTGGCATTTGCCGGCGAGCCAGTCCAATCGATGGTCCACCCCGCGGGACCAGCAGCAGCGGAAATCGCTAGTCTGTGGTGGATAATGTTCGGCGCATTTACGGGCGTGTTTGTGCTGGTCATCGTGCTGATGATGTACGCCATCTGGTGGCGACCTGCTCCTGCAAGCGCCCGGGAGCCGGCAGCGCCTCCTGGGGGCCGCACTGGCTTTATCATCGCTGGGGGCGTGGTGCTGCCGATCGTCGTACTCACACCGCTGTTTGTGTATTCGCTCCTGGCGTCGGCCCGTTTACAGATGCCGGAGGACGCTCAAACGATTCGCGTCGTCGGTCACATGTGGTGGTGGGAAGTTCGCTATCCGGATCATGGCATTGTCACCGCGAACGAAATCCACATCCCAGCCGGCGAACCGGTGCGGTTGGAACTGACGAGCGCGGATGTGATCCATAGCTTTTGGGTGCCGCGCCTGCATGGCAAGCGCGACATGATTCCGGGAATCAAAACCGAGTTCTGGATTCAGGCGGACGAACCCGGCGTTTATCGAGGTCAGTGCGGAGAGTATTGCGGCACGCAACATGCCAATATGGCGCTAGAAGTGATTGCCCTAGCACCGGACGACTTTGCTGAATGGCTCAAGGTACAAAGCCAGCAGCGGACTCAATCAGAATCGCCCGCGATCGATCGCGGGCGGCAGGTCTTTCTGACGGCGGGTTGTAAACAGTGCCACGCGATTGAAGGAACCACCGCCACCGGCAACGCCGGGCCCGATCTGACGCATCTCGGCAGCCGCCGCATGATCGGCAGCGCGCTCCTGCCGAATACCGCCGGCAACCTCGCCGGTTGGATTGCCGATCCGCAGGCGCTCAAACCTGGCGTTAAAATGCCACGGACGTACTTGGAAGCCGAGGAGTCGCAGGCTCTCGTCACCTATCTGGAGAGCCTGAAATGACGGAACGTCCGGAGGATCCCGAAGACGACAAATCTTCCCGCGAGGCCGCATTCAAAAAAACGTGGGACGAACCCAGCGGGTTTCCGTGCACGCTCGCGACCGTCGACAACTTCCAGATCGGCATGCGATTCCTGGTGACGAGTTTCTCTTTTTTTCTGGTGTCCGGGGTGTTCGCCCTGCTGATGCGTATTCAACTGGCGCGAGCCGAAAACGATTTTCTCGGGCCGGTTACTTACAATCGCCTGTTCACGATGCATGGCACCGTGATGATGTATTTATTCGCCGTCCCTTTTCAGGAAGGGCTCGCGGCGCTCCTCTTGCCGTGGTTACTTGGCGCACGTGATCTGGCCTATCCGCGATTGACGGCCTTCAGCTATTGGGTATTCATGTTCAGTGGCCTGATTTTTTTTTCGGGCTTTCTGTTAGACGCCGTCGCTGATATCGGCTGGTTCGCCTACACGCCTCTTTCGGCACCCGCCTTTGCCGGCAAAGGAATCGATTTCTGGGTCGTGGGTCTCGGCGCAGCCGAAGTGGCTGGCGTGGCAGCTGGCGCGGAACTGACCATTTCGGTTCTTCGCCTGCGCGCACCTGGCATGTCGCTCGACAAGATGCCGGTGTATGCCTGGGCGTGGCTGGTGACGGCACTCATGATTGTGTTCGCGTTCACGACACTCTTCATGGCGACGCTCTTGCTGGAATTGGATCACGACCTGGGAACGCGATTTTTTAACGATCAGCACGGCGGCAATCACCTGCTGTGGCAACACCTGTTCTGGTTCTTTGGTCATCCCGAGGTGTACATCATTTTCCTGCCCGCGACGGGCGTGGTGTCGATGATCGTCTGCACGTTTTCGAGGCGGCTCATTGGCTACACATGGATTGTCGTGGCGATCGTGGTGACGGGCTTCCTTAGCTTTGGCCTGTGGGTCCATCACATGTATACGACGGGCCTGCCGGAGCTGTCGCTGTACTTTTTTGCCGGCGCGAGCCTGATGATCGCCATTGCCAGCGGCGTGCAGATTTTTGCGTGGATCGGCAGTTTGTGGGGTCAGCGGCCGCAGCTCGTCACGCCGCTGCTATTCGTGCTCGGGTTCGTGTTCATCTTTGTGCTGGGCGGACTGACGGGAGTGATGGTAGCCGTCGTGCCGTTTGACTGGCAGGTGCATGACACCTATTTCCTGGTCGCTCATTTTCATTATGTGCTGATCGGCGGGGCCGTGTTTCCAATCCTGGCAGGCATCTATTACTGGCTGCCGAAATTCTGCGGCCGCGTGCCCAGCGAGCGGTGGGGGCAAGTGAGCTTCTGGCTGGTTTTCGTCGGCTTTAACACGTCGTTCTTTCCCATGCACATTCTCGGGCTGCTGGGAATGCCGCGGCGGGTTTATACCTATCACGCAAGTCTTGGGTTCGATCAGTTGAATTTGCTCGCGACGGTCGGTGCGTTTGTGCTGGCGGTGGGATTTCTCACGTTTGTCGTCAACGTGATGTACACGGTTCGCTACGGCCGGGAAGCAGGCGATAATCCTTGGGGAGGTGATACGCTGGAGTGGTCGCTCCCTTCGCCCCCCGCTTACGCGCTCTACGCACGCATTCCCACCGTCGCCAGCCGTCATCCGTTGTGGGAGTCCGAAACCAGCGCACCGGCCGATGAGCAGTCTGAGGCGATTGTCGAAACGCTCGACCACGAGCCTGTCGGTTGGCGAGCGACGCTGCTCGTCGATGCAATCACCGGTAGGCCGCAGGCGATTGCGCGGCTGGCCACACCGTCGTACATGCCCTTGATTGCAGCGCTGGGCATTGTACTTCTCACGGTCGCAACAATCGCCAAGCTGTTCCTGTTGATTTCGGTCGGATTGCTGATCACTGTGGCCGCCGTGACAGTCTGGGTGTGGCCCGATCGCAAAGAACTGGAGCGAATGCGCACCAGCCGGTTGCCAGCTGAAACGGGTCTCCCCATTTTCACGACCGGCAAGCAATCGTTAGGGTGGTTGGGACTGCTGTTTCTGATGGCTGTGCTGGGGTGGTGCATCGGTACGATGTTGTATGTCTACTTCTATCTGCGATTGTATTCGACGCACTGGCCGCAAGACAATTTGCCTCTACCGGCATTGCTCTCACCCGCGGCTTATTTTGTGCTGTTGCTGCTCGGCGCTGCCGCCGGTGGCGCTGCCTGGGCAATGTTTCGGCGAGGGCAGCGACGACTTTCGATCGGCTTGTTAGCCGCCGCCAGCGGGCTGCAGCTGGCATTCCTCGCGCTGCACATCTACGACCAGACGACCTGGACCTTTTCGCCGCATACCAATGCCTATAGCTCTGTGTTTTTCTTGCTCAGCTGGTTCTTGGACGGGATTGCGGGCATTGGCCTCGGGCTGACGTTCACTGCGGTTATTCGCTTGTGGCGCGAGCGGGAGCATTGGCGATTGTTTAATGCGTTGCATACGCAAATGGCCGCACACTTCAGCTACTTCACCGCCGCGATGGCTGCGCTCGGTTTCGCCGCGCTGTATTTGTCGCCACACATTCTGTGATGGGGAGGAACAATGAGCAGAGCATTTCCCCGCAGCCAGGCATCTTTAGGAAGCGTACGTCGCGCGGCACTGTGGTTTGGTTTCCTCGGCGGTGCCTTTGCCTGGGCGTTGCATTTCCTCACCGCGTATGCCATTGCCGAGTTCGGTTGCGTCGGCGGATGGGGAGCTCGCATTTACGGCGGCATCTCTCTAGTGGCTTGGATGGAACTGGTGGCGACCGCGATTGCCGTTGGTTTAGCCGCTGCGGCGACTCGGGTGGCTTATCGCACCGAGCGCCAACTGCTTAACCGTGAGCCCGACGACGCCCAGAGCGTCGGTGAAAAGTACACCGCGCGAGCAGGGCTGCTGGCGAGTGGCTTCTTCACGTTCGTGATCTTGTTTGAGAGCATCCCGATTTTTTTCTACTTGCACGACTGCTGAGAAAGCTCCATGCGTCGAACTGTTGCCCCGACGATCGCCCTCTGCCTGCTGAGTCCGCTCCTTTCGCGAGCAGATGAAACAGCGAGCGCGCCCGTCGCGCCAGCGACGTTCTGGCAATCCTGGAACTGGGACTGGCTGATCCTGTTCAACTTGACGTTACTTGCTTTGGCCTATGCGATGGGCTGGAACCAATTGCGAATCAAGACAGGTCGCAAATCAGCGACACGAATCAGCCGCAACCAACTCGCCGCTTGGTTTCTGGCTCTCGCTGTGCTGTTCGTCGCTTTGATTTCGCCGCTCCATGCGCTCAGCGAAGAACTCGCCGCCGCTCACATGCTGCAGCATATGCTGATCATGGTAGTCGCCGCACCCTTGTTTGTATTTGGTTCGCCGGGCCAGGTGTTGCTCTTCAGTATGGATTCCCACTGGCGGCCAAGCGTCGCCCGCTGGAGCCGGACGTTTTCGCTGCGAGCATTCGCGGGGCTGCTCTGGCCTTGGCTTTTGCACGCCGCGACCCTATGGTTTTGGCACTGGCCGCCCGCCTACCAGGCTGCCCTGGCTGATCCGCTCGTTCATGACGCTCAGCATCTCAGCTTTTTCGCCGCAGCATGCGTCTATTGGCGCGGGATTGTCGATCCTGTTTACCGATACCGCCTGCAACCACTCACGGCGCTCGGGTCGCTGTTCGCCACTTCACTGCAGGCGATGCTGCTAGGGATTTTCTTGGCTTTGTCGCCCGATATTTGGTACGAGGCCTATCGCTGGCGAACCGAGGCGTGGAATCTCACCCCGCTAGCCGATCAGCAACTAGCCGGCTTTCTCATGTGGATGCCCGCTTGTCTCGTCTATCCGGCGCTCGCGGCACTGGTGTTGGGGCATTGGCTACAGAGGATGTCGAGCGCGCCTGGCCACCGGCAGCCAGGGCAGGGAGGTATATGATGGAAAACGCGTTCTGGTTTTACGGCAAGTTTTTCGCCGTGCTGGGCATCGTGTCCAGCATGGTCGTCTTCCACTATGCGACCCGCGGCTTCGGCGACGCCCGGAGCGCGCACGTTTGGCAAGTCCCCGGCGCTCGACCGGAGCGCGGGGCGGACCTCATTCGCAGCTACGGCTGCAGTTCCTGCCATGCGATTTCCGGCATCAACTCGCGGCCGATCGTGGGACCGAGTCTGGTACGCTTGCCAGAACAGCTGTACATCGCGGGCAAACTGGCGAACACACCACGCAATCTGATTCACTGGATTCAACATCCGGAACAGGTCCGTCCTGGCACCGCGATGCCCAATCTTTATGTGGGTGACGAAGATGGCCGCGACATTGCTGCCTACTTATTAGAACAAGGCAGGTGAAGTTTGTTCCGTCGTAGCATCATCATCGTGATTGCGGTCGTCTTCGTCGCGCTAGTCCTGCAGCGGATCTGGCGGTACGCAGCCTACGCTCCGCAGCGCCCCACGATGCCTGCGATGATCGCGGACGAAACGGAACGCGAGCTTTTTCAATCAGCTGGCGGAAAATACACGCTGGCGGATATCACCGCCAACGGTACGGAGTTGCCATCGCAAAAGTATCGCGGCTTTCGGGCCGTGCACGACCTTCAGCCCCAGCCCGGCGACCGCCTCTGCCCCATCACGCGCACGAAAGCCAATTTAACCTGCACCTGGATCGTCGATGGGCAAGCGTATGCCTTCTGCTGTCCGCCTTGCATCCCCGAGTTTGTTCGCCTAGCCAAGGAGCGTCCCAGGCAAATTAGGCCCGCCGATACGTTTGTTGCAGGAAAGGACTAGAACAGCTTCGGCCCGACACGCTACTGCAGCTCGGCCGATGTTGCCAACGCGCCTAAGTTGTATCATGGGGAGAACCACGCTCTAGCAAGCAGCCGCAGAGCTAATTTGCTATGAGGCACATCTCCTTCAATTGCTTGGTTGCGTTCCCAATGGGACGATCCAGTGGAATGCCGGCACATGTCAGTAATGTAGTGAGTAGGTCTCCCTGATTTCCACGGGTTTCCGCCAGAAAGCGACCCGTGCGAATGGAACCTCCGCCCCTGCCTGCAATGATAAAAGGCAGGTTTGCCCGGGTGTGCTTGTTGCCATCCTCCAGGCCGGACCCCCACATCAGGATGCAGTTATCCAGCAGCGTGCCGTCGCCTTCCTTGAGGCTGTGCATCTTCTTCACCATGTACGCGAATTGCTCGATATTAAAGGCCGTGATCGCGGCCACCTTGTTCACCATTCCCGGCTGATTGTTGTGGTGGGTCTGGGAGTGATGCTTGTCATCGAATCCAAGTTCGGGATAGGAAACGCCGTTCGGCGTCGAGCCGATGTACGTAAAAACACGAGTCGTGTCGGTCTGGAACGCCAGCACGGCGAGGTCGCACATGACCTGCATGTACTCGCTGCGATTGTCTCCCTCAGGAATCTTGATTTCGATGGGGGGCGAATCGGAGTCCTTGCGTTTGCTGGACCTGACGCCCGCTTTTTCTAAGGCTGCCTCCTTTTGGCGGGCTTCGATGGCGGCAATGCGCCGTTCTACCGAGCGCACACTGTCCAGGTATTCATCCAGTTTCCGCTGGTCAGTTACCGGTAATGTTCGCCTGAGTTCCCGCGCGCCGCTCAAAACAAGGTCCAACATGCGCTGATCAAGAGAACCCAGCTGACTCGAACCGCCGCCAACCCCCTGTTGGTCCTTTGTGTTGAATAAGCGCCAGAGCACATTGCGCGGATTGATCTCCGCCGGGACAGGCTGCGTGGGCGAGCGAAAACTGCAGTGCGAGTAATACGCCTCGTTCAGCCCTTCCTGATTCTCCTTCCAGGTTTGTGGCATCGTGGCCAGCTCGAGAGACGGCAACGAGGTGAACGCTCCCACGTAATTCGCGGCAATCTGATCCGCGGAAATCGAGATGTCGATCTCATTCCGCCTGGCTGGGTTCGGCAAGCTCGCCGTCAGCCAGGTTGAGAGTTCCAGGGCGTGAGGCGCACCGTTGAAAGGAGCAATCGAAACTCCCGAGATTCCCTTCATCAGAAGGCATTGGTCGAGCACCGGCTCCAGCGATTTTAGCGCTGGCGGTGGTGATGACAGAAAACTCTCCGCGTCGGCGGGCCAGAACTGATCCATGATCACGCCATGGGGCATGTACATGAACCCCAGCCGGACCGGAGGCTTGTTCGTCTTACTCTCGTTTGATTCTGCGGCCATTGTCTCTAGCAGGGGTAGGGCCAGAGTGACACCCATCCCTTGCAGGCAAGCACGACGACTCAGCACGCTCTTAGTCATTGGATGTCCTCGTTTTCGGCGCCGCTTCCGGGATTCGACGATGCGTGAAGGGGTAACTCGTCACGACCGCACTGATGAGCGTCTGCACACGGTATTCATCGGCGGTGATATCCTGTATCAAACCATCGACCACAATTTCATCATAGCCTTCCAGGTTTCTGCACAAGGCATAAGCGAGCAGTCGTTCCAACAGGTTGCGAGAAAAATCATCTCGGCGTTCCGCGATGATCGCTTTTAATTCTTTCGGGCTGGTGAAGCGCAGTCCGCCGGGAAGTTCACCTGAGGCATCGATTACTGAGCCATTCTCTTCCCGATCACGCCAGCGACCCATGGCATCAAAATTCTCCAGGCCAAAACCGATGGGATCGAGCAGCTGATGACAATTAGCGCACACAGCATTCGTGCGGTGCAGCTCGGTGCGCTGGCGCAGGGTCAGGTTCGCAACCTTTCCCTGGTCCTGTTTGTCTAAGGCCGGTATATCCGGCGGCGCTGGCGGAACGTGCTCGCCGAGCACCTGTTCAAGGACCCACACGCCCCGTTTCACGGGACTCGTTCGGTTGGGGAAGGAAGTCGCCGCGAGAATGCCAGGCATCCCCAAGATCCCGCCTCGATTACCATCGCTCAGTCGCACTCGGCGCATCTCGGATCCTGTTACGGTTCCTTCCAAGCCGTAAACCTTGGCCAGGGGCTCATTGAGGAACGTGTAATCGGATTCGACAAAACTCATGACGCTGCGGTTGGTACGCACGATGCTTTCAAAGAAGAGCCGGGCCTCGTCATACATCGCCGAGCGGAGCTCGCTGGTCAACTGCGGAAATTGCGCAGCATCGAATTTCTTGCCTGCGAAACTCTCTAAACCAAGCCACTGCGCTCCAAACCCGTCAAACAGCGCACGCGAGCGGGGGTCCTCCAGCATGCGTTTCACCTGCGCCTTGAGAATCGCCGGCTCGCTTAGCTTCCCACTGTCCGCCAGCGCCATGAGCTGATCATCGGGCATGGTTGCCCATAATAGATAGGACAAACGTGATGCGAGCTGATATTCATCGAGGCGAACGATGCCCTTGCTAGGCTCTTTACCGGGACTACCCGGTTGTGCTTCTGCCGGAGTAATAAACAGGAACTGAGGTGAAACGAGGATCGCCTTGAGCATCAATCGCAGGGACGCCGAATAGCCGAGTTCGTTTTGCCTGCCCAGATCGAACACCTCCAAAAGAACATCGAGTTCTGCCTGCGACGGAGGGCGACGATACGCTTTCCGGGCCAACGCACGGGCTACTTCGCTGGCCGCTGCCCGCGCGTCAGCTCCAGGTAGCGGTGGCTCACCAAACAGCCGCCTTTGCATTTCGGTTGGTTTGGCATCTTCAGGCGACACAATCCGGTCGAGTGCCTTATTGGCGATCGCGAGATACTGCTCCAGCTGCAAGGGGGAAAGAGAATTCAGATATCCCGCGCCGCTGACCTCGTCTGGTAGGTCGCTAGCGATGGCGGGGTCAACGCCCAGCAGGTCATGCAACGTGTTGGCGTACTCTGTTTTCGTCAGTCGCCGGATGACAAAAAGCCCTGGATCCTTGGGGCTGAGAAACTTGACCTTGGCCAGCCAATCGACGAACATCTGCCGATCCGCAGCGGCTGGCTGCATCTTCGCGTAGTCCGGCGGCATGTCATGCGCCTTCACCCGGGCGATCGCCTTTTTCCACAGTTCACTGAAAGCCGAGTGACCTGGACTATTGAGCGCGGGCGAAAAGTTGACTCCGGCCTCCGTCGGTCGCTTGTTTTGGTGACATTCTAGGCAATAGGTTTTGAGAAATGGTGCGACACGATCGCGAAAGTATTGCTCGGCGTCCGCCTTGCCAACAATTTCCCCATCGACGGAGGTCTGAGCTGAGCCGGTGATCGGCTGTGACCACAGAAGGCCGAAGACTATCAGGGCCATCAAGCCACTGCGAAAATGTACTTCCGACATTGCCACCCCACAGGTCATTTGCCGTCGATCTTTGTCGTTGCTCGACGCCCCAATTCTCGCTGGGTGGCCGACATCTAGCAACCTCTGTAGGTTCTAATGTTGCTAGGCTGAGCGCCGCCGCAAACTCGGCCTGAGCTCCGACGCTCCCTTCTACTTAAACTTGTTCCGGTCCTGAGACAACTCCGGCAGCGTCTCACAGTTGCAGATCTCTCATGATTCTTTCGGCGATGATGTCGGGAGCGGGCGTAATATCGACCCGAATGGCGTCCTTGGGCGGCTCCAAAGTTTCGAACTGACTTTGCAGCAGGGCGGGCGGCATGAAATGTCCTCGGCGTTCCGCTTGTCGTTTAGCGATCAACTCCTGACTACCATGTAAGTAGGCAAACCGCACCACTTCGGGCCGATCCGCTCTGAGATAGTCGCGGTAATTGTGCTTGAGCGCTGAACAGGCAAGCACCAATTGTTCACCGCGATTAACAGCAGCTTCGATGTACTCGCGCAGCGCGTTCAACCACGGACGCCGGTCGTCGTCGCTCAGTGGCGTTCCGCGGCGCATTTTCTCAACATTCGCGGTTGGGTGGAAGTCGTCGGCGTCGACGAACTGCCACCTGAGTTCCGCAGCTAACAATTTGCCGACGGTTGTCTTACCTGAGCCCGATACTCCCATCAACACAACAATCATGATGCGACCCTCTGGAAATCCGCGCGGCGAACCTTCTCACGTTGTTTTTTCTCTTTGACTCAATGGCGAGTGCAGCAAGTATGGACAGACCGCGTTGTGAACTTCGTGAATGCTTTGTCATAGTCGGAATGCACATCCTATGCCGAGGCAATCTCGAAATCGCTACGAGAGATGCTATCTGATGTCGGAATGGCATTTGCTTTCAGCTGACCAGAAAATCGTAGCCCTCCAAATCAATGTTGATTCCGTGTCGATTCCTGTAGCGAAGCTAAAATAGAGGCTAGCTCGTTGCTCGTTACCGACTGCATAGATCGATCAATATGGAAAACATGACTGGCAATCGCTCCCTCGACTTTTTTCAGCGGGCGAATGGCGCTTACTTAGAACTTCTTTACACTGAATTCAAGGAGCGCCCCGATTCGCTCGACCCGCATTGGGCTCTGTTCTTTGCCGGGTTTGAGGCCGGATATGGAGAAGCAGCGAACGTAGCTAACACGCCGCCTGTCACTCAGAGCGACCTTTCCGACGGCGTGTCAGATCTCGCCCATTCGTACCGCGAGCTAGGGCACTTCGAGGCCACCCTCGATCCACTGGGCCACGCACGACCACAAAACTCACTACTTTCGCTGGCCCAATTCGGGCTCACCGAAGAGCACATGTCATGCGACGTCGGCAGCGGCACCTTTCTCGGTCCCACCGATGGCACGTTGCGCAGCCTGCTCGACCAATTGCGACAGACCTACTGCGCCAACCTGGGCGTGGAGTTCATGCATATCGCGAGCAAGGAGCAGCGCGATTGGCTCGTGGCGCGCATCGAGCCACATTGCAACGTTCCGCAACTTACTAACGACGAACGCCGCCGAGTGCTCGATCAGTTGCTGGCGGCCGAAACCTTCGAGACGTTTTTGCATACGAAGTATGTAGGACAAAAGCGTTTTTCCATCGAAGGTTCCGAAGCTTTGATTCCGCTGCTCGAAGCGGTAATTGAAGACGGAGCTGCGATTGGAGTCGAGGAAGTCGTAATGGGGATGTCGCACCGTGGCCGGCTAAACGTCCTTGCCCACGTGCTGCACAAGCCGTACGAATTCATCATGAGTGAGTTTGAAGGCACGACGCCTTGGCAGGAGTCAGAAGCAGATGGCGATGTCAAATATCATCTGGGCTTCTCGAACGATCGTACCGCGCTTTGTGGCCACCCGATTCATACTTCACTCAGCTACAATCCGAGCCATCTCGAATTAGTCGATCCGGTGATCCAGGGAATTGTGCGGGCCAAGCAGCAACGCAAGGGTGACGAAGGCCAGGCACTTGTCTTGCCCATGCTGCTACATGGCGAAGCTGCCTTCACCGGCCAGGGAATCGTTCCAGAAACATTGAGCCTCTCGGAACTTCCAGCCTATCGCACCGGCGGCACGATTCACGTGATCGTCAATAATCAGGTCGGCTTCACCGCAACGGCCGATCAAACTCGATTCACGCCCTACGCGACGGATGTTGCCTTGATGATTCAGGCACCCGTCTTTCATGTTAACGGCGACGATCCAGAGGCAGTCGTGCATGCTGCGAAGCTGGCCATTGCGTTTCGACAGCAGTTCAATGTCGACGTGCTGATCGATCTCTGGTGCTACCGCCGCCGCGGCCACAATGAAGCCGACGAGCCAGCTTACACGCAGCCGCGGATGTATGCGCAAATTGCTCAGCAACCAAGTGTCGTTCAACTGTACGCTAAGAGACTGCTTGGGACGGGAGACATTGATGAAGGCTACGTCGAGCGAACCACCGCGCAACTCCGGAATCGCCTGAATGAAGCGATGAAACTCGCCAAGCAGCGCCACCCTCAGCAGAAGATTCAAACATTAGGCGGGCTGTGGACGGGACTATCGCGCGGCGGCGATGAACATGCAGATACGGTCATCGGCCAAGAAGTTATCGACCGAATCGTGGACAGCTACCTCAAGCAGCCTGACGATTTCGCGATTCATCCTAAGCTGAAGTTTCTGACCGGTCGTCGCGAGATGGCCCAAGGCACGCGGCTAGTGGATTGGGGCTGCGGCGAAATGTTGTCCCTCGGCAGCCTGTTGCTGGAAGGGACGTCGGTCCGTTTGATGGGGCAGGACAGCGAACGCGGCACTTTCAGCCATCGGCATGCGGTGCTGCACGATGCGCGGACTGACGCGCCGTACATTCCGCTGCAACACTTGTCCGCACAACAAGGCTCGTTCACCATTCGCAACTCGATGCTCTCCGAATTGGCGGTGCTCGGCTTCGAATATGGCTTTAGCTCCGCCGATCCGCACACGCTCGTGATCTGGGAAGCCCAGTTCGGAGACTTTGCAAACGGTGCGCAGGCGATCATCGACCAGTTCCTTGTCAGTGCCGAATCGAAATGGCTTCGCATGAGCGGACTAGTGCTGCTCCTGCCGCATGGTTATGAGGGGCAAGGCCCGGAGCATTCGAGCGCGCGGCTCGAGCGGTTCCTGCAACTCTGTGGCGATAACAACATTCAGGTTTGTTACCCAACTCGGTCGGCACAATACTTTCACCTCCTGCGGCGGCAAATGCGGAGAAGTTTTCGCAAGCCGCTGATTATCATGTCGCCCAAGAGTCTCTTGCGCGACGAGCGAGCAGCATCTTCGCTGGCCGAATTCACTCAATCGAGCTTTCAGCCTGTGCTCGGCGACCCACAGCAGCCCGATCCCGAACTCGTGCGCAGGCTCGTCTTCTGCAGCGGCCGGGTTTTCTATCCGCTCGATGAGGCCAGACAAAAACGTGAGCAACAGAATCTGGCCATCGTCCGCATCGAGCAGCTATACCCGTTTCCGCAACAGCAGATACGCGCCGCCTTAGCTCAGTACCGTCGGCTCAGCGATATCTGTTGGTTGCAGGAAGAGCCGCGCAACATGGGCGCGTGGAGTTATCTGGAGCCCCGCTTGCGTGAGTTGCTCCCCAAGCATGCAACGCCGATTTACATCGGCCGCGATGAAGCGGCCAGTCCCGCCACAGGCATCTTCCACGTGCATGAAGCCGAAGAGAAGTCGTTCATCGAACAAACACTAGACATACCCGAGCCGGCTTCCACTCCGGCCGCAGTTAAAAGCGCCTAGCAGCAAGTGCAGAACATCATGTCGACCGAAGTAACCGTCCCCGCGATGGGCGAATCGATTTCCGAAGCCGTGATCTTGCGATGGCTTAAAGCCGACGGCGACCAGGTGGCTGCCGACGAGCCTATTTGTGAACTCGAAACCGACAAGGCGACTTTCGACCTTCCCGCGCCCGTCGGCGGAGTATTGACCGGGACGCGCGAAGTGGGCACTACCGTGCACGTGGGGGAAGTCGTCGCCCAGATTGATACCGCCGCCGTGGAAAAACCGCGCGCCAACGCAGCGACCAAGCCCCCTGCTAAGCAAGGAGCGAACGCACAACCACCCCCTGCGCAAGAATCTCCGCCCCGCGCCGCCCGCCCAGAAGTTCACAAGACTCAGCCATCGCGAGAAGAGAAACCGCAGCCAGTTCCATCGGCGAAACCTGATACTCCGAAACCCGTCCCGAAAACATACTCGCGACCCCATCCCGCCGCCCAACCGAGCAGCACGAGCCAGGCGGAAGGGAACGGTCAGCGCCGCGAGCCGATGAGCAAGATGCGCAAGCGCATCGCCGAGCGACTGGTTCGCGCGCAGCACACCGCAGCGATGCTCACGACGTTCAACGAGATCGACATGACGAACATTCTCAACCTCCGCGAGCAGCACAAGGAGCAATTCGAGAAGGCCCACGGCGTGTCACTTGGGTTGATGTCGTTTTTCTCTCGGGCAACCGCCCTCGCGATCAAGCACTTTCCGGTGATCAACGCAGAGATTGATGGCGACGACGTCGTGTACCACGAGGACCTAAACCTGGGCATCGCCGTGAATACAGAGCGGGGCCTGGTGGTGCCGGTGCTGCGCAATGCCGGTGCCATGTCGTTCGCCCAGATCGAGGGCGAGATCAAGCGTGTCGCGGCCGCGGCTCGCGACGGTAAACTTGCGCTCGAAGAGTTGAGTGGAGGGACGTTCACGATCACGAATGGCGGCGTCTTTGGCTCGCTCCTCTCCACGCCCATTCTCAATCCGCCGCAAAGCGCCATCCTCGGCATGCACACCATTCAGCGCAGACCGGTGTGCATCGGCAAACGCATTCGCGGCCGACGCATGATGTACGTTGCGCTTTCATACGATCATCGCTTGGTCGATGGCCGCGATGCAGTGCAGTTCCTCGTGAAGATCAAACAGCTGCTAGAAGAGCCGCTAGGCATGCTCTTGGAGGATTGAACTGCGAAAGCGATTGATCGCGGAAATCGTCTCAATGTTTCCTCTTCCGGGCACCGGTAAATGTTCGAGATGCCCAGACCATACGACGGCAGTTTACGGTGCAGCACAAGATAATGATTCTGGTGGACAGGCCCCAGAATCGGACCTGCGGGATGACCGGCAAATTCGGCGTGCAATCGCTTCTGTCCGACACTCCGACCGCAACTCGGCCGATGTGACCGAACCGAGTTGGCGCTGCAGATGCTATAGCGCAGCCGTTGGTGCAAAAGCCAACGGACCTAGCTGGGCGATTCAAGCCGTCTCCGCCTTCAACGACAACAACAGCTTCTCAAGAGCCACAAAATCCACCGGCTTGACAAGGTGGTGATCGAACCCGGCGGCTTGCGACCGCCGCTTGTCCTCGTCTTGCCCCCAGCCTGTCATGGCAACAACGATGGTGTTTTTGCCCCACGGCTGTTCTCGAATGCGGCAGCAGGCTTCATAGCCGTTGAGCTTCGGCATCCCAATGTCAAGCAAGATGACGTCGGGCCGGAATGCTTCTGCGACATCTACTGCTTGTAGACCGTCGTGCGCTGTACTCACGTCGTTCCCCAGCAATTTGAGCAATCGCCCTAGCGATTCGGCCGAGTCTAAATTGTCATCGGCGACCAGAATGCGGCGGCTAGTCGATTTAACCGGCTCGTCGACTACAGGCGGCCTGACTTTCTCAACAGCTGATAATACGAGCGGCAGACTCACGGTGAATTCGCTACCCCGCCCTTCACCTTCGCTGTGAACTTCGATGGTCCCGCCGTGCATTTCGACAAGCCCCTTAACCAGCGAGAGCCCGATTCCTAATCCGCCTGTCGTCCTCTCTAGCGCGCGGTCCACCTGGGTGAACATGTCGAATACCTTGGTGAGCATATTGGGCGGGATTCCGATGCCATTGTCGGTGACCGCCACGACCGCCATGCCGTTCTCACAACGGACAGCCAACCGAATCTGCCCGCCCGGGTGCGTATACTTAGCCGCGTTATTCAGCAGGTTGGACACTACCTGGGCTAGTCGGGTCAGGTCGCCATTCATCGAAATCGGTTCGTCCGGTAGTACGACGGCCAATTCGTGCCCGAACTGCTCAATTGTTGGTCGGCTCGTCTCCACGGCGGCGTCAATTACAGTTTTTAGTTCGACCCTATCCCGGCGGAGTTGCAACTTGCCGCTCGTCACCCGGCTCATGTCGAGCAGGTCGTCTACCAGCCGGACCAACTGCGTGACTTGCCGCTCCATCATGGCGCGGGTTTCTTCGATCGTTCCATTATCGCCGGCGAATCGCAGGACTTGAAGGCAGTTGCGGATCGGCGCCAGCGGGTTACGTAGTTCGTGAGCCAGGGTCGCCAGGAACTCGTCCTTGCGTCGGTCGGCGTCCCGCAGTTGGCCGACCAGCCGCTCCCGCTCCTCTTCGATAAGTTTGCGGGCGGTGATGTCCGCGACCGTACCGTCGAAGCTGACGAGCCGCCGCCCTAGCCCCTCGTGGTCGTAACTCGCACGCCCTTTGGCGAAGACCCAGCGGACAGACGCGTCCGGGTGAACCACGCGGTACTCCTCGGCATACGGGGTAGGGTCATCAATGCGGGTCGACGCTGCCACCGCCTCGTGCAGTCGCTCTCGGTCTTCCGGGTGAACGGCTGCGAATGCCTGCTCGTAATCCATAGCCTCGGTGGCACCTGTGAAGATAATGCGGAATCGCTCGTCGGTGGTTAGGGTGAAGGTCGCCGGGTCGACGTGCCAAGTACCCAACTCTGCGGCGTCGAGGGCCAACCGCCGCCGCTCTTCGCTCTGACGCAATGCCGCCTCGGCCTCGCGTCGCTCGGTCACGTCGCGCGTGGTCCCAGCTACCGCCTCAACCCCGCCGTCGGCTCCGATAATGGGCACAAAGATATAGTCGTAGTGCCGCCGCCCGTGCGTTCCGTTGAACGGCACCTCGCCGCGGATCGGCTGCCGCGTGGCCCGCACCTGGTCGATCTCGCGGTCGTGCATCTCCGCGTGCCACGGCTCGTAGCCGATCTCCAGGAACGTCTTGCCAATCGCGCCCTCCTGGCCGCGCCCCCACATCTTGATCAACGCATCGTTGGCATAGAGAACCTTGTGGTCGAGGCTGAAGACATACACGAAGTCCGGCGTGCTCGACAGCACCGTTTCGTACAAGCGCCGTTGGCGCTCCGACTCGGCGGCCAAGCGAACAATCTCTTGTTCGGCACGTTTGCGGTCGGAGATGTCGATGATCAGCGACATGCCTTCCGAAGTCGAGTCGTCGAACCGCGTGCCCGCGATGATCAGCGGCACCCGCGAACCGTCCTTGTGGAAGTATTCCTTCTCGTAGGGGGCGGCATGTCCGTCCGCTCGGATGGTGCGGATCCCCTCTTCATTGCGGAGGGTCCACTCGGTCGGGGTCATGTCGCGGAAGTTTAGCCGACCTTCGGCCAAGTCTTCGCGGGTATATCCGGTCATCCGCAGGAACTCGGCATTGGCGTCCAGGATCAGGCTGCTGTCCAGTTCCCAGCGGATCATGCCGACCACGTTCGACTCGAACACCCGGCGGAGCCGGGCCTCGCTCCGTTGCAACGCCTCCTGATTCACTTTCTGCTCGGTGATATCGCGGATATACGTGGTCAGTCCGCCGTCCGCAGTTGGAAACCCCTTTAGGGAATACCACCGACCAAACGGTTCGTAGAAGTTCTCGAACTCGATCGTCACGCGATCCGCCACTGCCCGCCGGAACTCGGCTTCAAACTTCGTGCCAACCAGCGAGGGGAAAACCTCCCAAACGTTTCGGCCGAGCATTTCGGACCGGGTCAGCCGGTTGATGCGTTCGGCCTCGGCGTTCACATAGACGATCCGCCAGTCGGCGTCATACCGCATGAAACCGTCGGTGACGCTTTCGAGGGTCGTTCTGGTCTGCTCCTGCGCCGCCTGCTGCTCGGCCTCGGCGCGGTGCCGTTCGCTGATATCACGGAATACCAGCACGCACCCAGTGATTGCTCCAGCCTGGCCTCGGAGCAGGGCGACACTGTCGTCAATGAGCCGTTCCGTGCCATCCTTGGCGATGAGTACGGTGTGGTTCGCCAGCCCGACGATGATACCTTCCTTCAATGCCCGCAACCCCAGGTTCTCGACCTCTAACCGGGTGGATTCGTTGACGATGCGGAACACCCGCGTGAGAGGAACACCTACCGCCTCGTCGTGCGTCCACCCGGTCAGAACCTCAGCGACGGGATTCATCGTTGTGATGTGGCCGTCGGTATCCGTGGTTATCACCCCATCGCCGATATTGCCCAGCGTGACTTGCAAACGTTCGGCCTGCTGACGAGCCATCTCTCCCGCTTTTTGGCATTGCTCCTGCGCGCGGCGGAAGGCTTCACCAAAGCCGATGAGAATCGACGCCGTGGCTAGGTAAACGAGCAAACCGACGACGTCGGCCGAGTTGCTCAGATCGAGTTGCCCGCGGGGTGCAATGAACAGATAGTGACAGGGCAGGTAGCCGAGAGCGGCAACGAGCAGCGCGGGCCGCCACCCGCCGATCCAGACGGCAACGCCGATTGCCCCGAACAAGGTGGCGAGCGGGAGTGTATCCCCCATCACCGGGTCCAGCAGCCAACGAAGCAACACCGCCGCAGTTAGACTTGCGAGCGAAATACTATATGCGAGAAAAGAGGCCGGGGCGGAACGGTTCATTAGCGATCTTTGCGCAAGACCACAGGTCTATCTCGAAAATCACAATTACGTAGGACCAGGATTTTGCCGGTGTTGACGAGTAACGTCAATCTGGTTTGAAATCAAGAACAAGAGGTCGGATCATCCAGAATTCCAGCCCCTTGCACCGCTATCGAATTCGACCTGCTTGCGGGACGCAATCGTCGTCAGGATTGAGCACCACGGCGTCGATGACAAGGACTAACAATTGTAGCCCACCAGATGGCAGCTGGAGAGCATTTCATAGCGTGCTTCGGTCCGACACGCTGAGGATTCGAAAAGACGCGGGGCAGTTCGCACCGGGCACGATCTCGGATTATTCTGCGAGTTAGATAGCCTTCTCATCTACACGCAGACAGCGATGTCGAGCGGCATGAAGCAAAGCCTGACAGTCGGCCAGCAGGACCAGCATCGGAGCCAGTGCCGGCGGTTCGGAGGCGTTTGATGCCAACGTCATTCACAACCGCCGTGACGAATTATCTGCGAGCCGGAACTCTGGCGCAGGGTACCAAGGCGGAGTACCACACCACGCTTAACAAGTGGCAGCAATGGGGAAATGGTGTTCCGCTGGAGAATCTGGGACGTAAAGAGCTCCGAGAGTTTTTGGATTGGGTTCATACTCAAGCAGTGGCCGAAGAAGGTTCAAACCCCGGTCGCACCGCGAACAAGGCACGCGCACATCTCAGGGCCATCATCGCTTGGGCGTGGGATCAAGACCTGATCGATTCGCTTCCGCGTTTCCCCAAGCCCAAAGAGCAACGTGACGTTGCGGGCCGGCACTATCTCACCAAGGCCGAACTAAACGCTCTCTACTTCGCTACCTATCAGATGAAACGGCCACGTGGGTGGTCAGAGCAGCATCCGATCGGGCGATATTGGCGCTGCGCTCTCGTTTTCTTCTACAACTACGGTCTCGACACCGGGACTATTTGGAAATCTACGCCTTCGCATGAACCCATCCTCGGGCGGCACGTCTGTTGGGACAAGCAGTCGCCTGACCGGGACGTGAAACAGCAATCACCTTGGGGATGGTTGTTCTACAAACGTGTGAAGACTGGTAAGACCTTCTATCGGCCGATGAATCGCGCGGTTCATTCCCATGTCAGGAGCCTTTTGCCCCAACGGGTAAATCCGGAAGATCCTATGTTTCTTGGCGGAGGCTCGCGGCCGAACGCTCGCTTCGAGGAACTATGGCAACTGGCTGGAATCAAGGCGAAGCTTGATGTCGAGTCGGGCACAGAAGAGCCATGGGAACTGAAGGACCTTAGGAAGACTTGTGCCACGTACTACGACGAGCACATGCCAGAGTCGTCAATCGAGATCCTGGGGCATTCGGTCGGCGGAATCACTTACCGTCACTACGCGCATCGAGCACCACTGGCTTTCAAAGCCATTATGACCATTCCGCAGCCTTCGGCCTTTCATTCCCTGGTAAAGGGCCAAGAGGGACAGTGTCCTTGCTGTCGACGCCTATTCGGCGAGTCAAAGTGACGGATGACGATCTGACCGACGCTAATACGCTAATACCTGAGCTAGAAATCTCCACTACGGACCGCTGCGCCCAAACTCGGACGCTTGGGGCGAGGTGTGAGGTTATCGAGTGCTTGGTTCAGACGCATTCATCTAGTGCGTGGATTACATCCACCGTTGATTGAAATCGGTCGGCCGGTTCTTTCGACAGGCAACGGGCGATCAGCGCGGCCAAACCGCCTGGGGCCTTGTGGCAGAACTCGGTAAGGAATGGCGGCGGTTGGGATAGGTGAGCAGCCAGGAGTTGACCAGTTGTTTTCGCCTGGAATGGTGGCCGGCCGGTCAAAGTGAAAAACGCCAACGCACCGAAGCTGTAAATATCGCCGCGGGCGTCAATGGCAGAATCCCCGGCTGCCTGTTCTGGGCACATGTACGCTGGGGTCCCTAGAACCATGCCCATCCGTGTAAGTCGTTGATCGTTATCGGACGAATCATGGACCAGCCCAAAGTCTAGTAGCTTCGTCACATCGGGTTGTCCTCCGAGCGTGGTGACAATTACGTTGCTGGGTTTTAGATCCCGGTGAACCAAACCCGCCGCGTGGGCCTCCGCTAACGCGCCGCAGATTTGGCGGAGCAGATGCACGGCGCGGCGCGCGGGCACTGGGCCCGATGCTTTGACCAGTTCTTCTAGCGTGGGACCATCAAGATACTCCATCACGAAGTAAAACGAGCCATCGTCTGCCTGGCCGTAGTCGTACACTCGAACGGTATTGACATGGCTCAACCCAGTGACGGCCTGTACTTCGCGGGTGAATCGGGACGCGTTCGACGGGTCCGCCGCCAGTTCACGGCGGATGAACTTCACCGCGCATGGCCGCTTCAATAGCTCATGTTCAGCGAGCCAGACTTCGCCCATCCCGCCTTCGCCGAGCTTCCGCTTCAGGGTGTACTGGCCCATTCGCTCTGCACGGCGCTCGGCATCGAAGGCTCGTTTTTGGAGCGCCGAGGCCCGGGTGGCTGCAAAGACTGCAATGGCCGAGGGGAACATCAGTGTCAACGCTTCTTGAACCACCAGTGGCAGGACGTGCCCATCGCGCAGCAACATGGGATTGATCACGACCGCCGAAAGTAGGGCTGCGATCGCAATAACAGCAAACGCAACAACAACGATGAGGCTCCGGCGGCGTGTATTAGGGATCAGCACGCCGTAAGCCAGGATCAGTATGGAAAATCCTTGCAGCGTGGCGAGCCCTTGAAACCCGATGGCCGTGATAGGTGAGACTTCAACGATCGAATCAGGATAGGCTAACCGCTCAAATCGGTCGTAGCCGTAAAACATGGCTTGGGATGCAAAGCAAATGATCTCCCAAACCCTCAGTGAGCGGAGCGACATTCCATCCCAACGCCAAAGCGCGAGAACGCCGATCAGGGCGACGACAAACGGAGGCGCGAACCTCCACCAAACCCCATTATCTGGGCGATGGGAAGGGACATTGTCGCCAAACGGGCTGGCAAAACTCAGTAGTTGCATCAGCACAACAAAGCTGAGTAAGAGCAGGTGGGCTAGGATCAGACGGGATCGCAGTAGCTGGCGAAGCTCTTCTTGAAATGCACGGCCTGATGAATTGATGCCGCCAGGCAAGGATGCTGGTTTGAATGCAGCCGTGACCGCTTGCTCAGTCGCCGGTTCTTTCAGGAAGTCGACGCTGCGATTATGGGCTCGGAGGAGTGCCTCCACGCGTTGACGGAGATCCGGCGAAGCGCCGCAGGCATTGTCCAAATACGCTGCGCGCGCAGCATTCGTCTCGCAGTCCAAGGCGGCTGAGAAGATCGTCATCAGTTGTTCGTCAGCATTCTTCATCGGCACTTACTGTACCTCAGCCTTGACCCTATCAAGGGGATGAGATGGCGGTTGTTCGGCTATTTTGTGGCAGGAATGAGTCCCATTACCGCCCAGTTCGTGGCGGCAGCAGAGATCCATTGATCAGGTCCATGAGGGAAGCCCCCTTCGAAATACGGCTGGAAGGGAATCGCCCGCGTTCTAACGTGCCAAGAACCGTCTTCGAGTTGAGTGGATAGCAGGAACTTTACACCACGCTGATAGTCGGGATCTGTAGCTACCACCGTCCCCGACTCGTGCAGCGCGGTTAGCACCTGACCTGTTGCATACGCATCACTGGCCATCGTCGGCAACTGCGACCAGCCCCCGTCGACTCGCTGCTCGGCTAACATTTCGGCAGCAAACTTCCTCAGGGAATCTTTGGCATCGCCGGCCCACGCTAGACCGAGAAGTCGCCCAACCCTGTCCGCCGTCGATTTCGGTTTGGTGGTTCTCAACCAATCCGCTGCCCGCCAAACCGCCTTCTCATAGTCCGCTGGCAATGCTTTGGGCTTGTACATCTGGAGAGCTCGTAACGAAATCGCGGTGACCTCAAATTCGCTCGACTCCAGCGGAGGTCGATTGGCAATGAGCCGCCACCGCCCATCTGGCATCTGATCATTCTTCAAGTAGCGCGCCATGGCGTCCGTCGCCACGTCAGGCGGATAACTTTCGGCCGCGAGACCGACCAGGAGGTAATCCACAGTATTTGAATCACCTGGAGTCCCCATACCCTGCAGGCTCCGCTCGCGCCACATTTCAATGAATGCCCCGACTCCTTCTCGCTGCGTCTTCGCCACTTGCTCGTCGACGGAGATACCCGCTTTACGAGCCGCCGACACGGACATCGCGGTCAGCGAGTTATTGTGACAGGAAACACAGCCAGATTTCTTGAGGAACGCAACGTCTGCTCGCTGCAGCAAAGGTAAGCTCCGTTCGACGGCAGCCCTAGCCGACGTGGCCGGCTTCGGCTTGAGACCCGACAGTGCAGCTTGCCGCCCGGGCTTCGCCCCAGACTTCTCCAGCAATTCCACGATCGGGGTTCGCCCTGCCTGCCGCGCGAAGTCGAGTGCGGTTCGGTTATCCGCCGCGATCGCGTTCACTTCGGCTCCGAGTCCGATCAGCGTTTCCACAGTTTTCAGCGAAACCTCATCGGAACTGACGGCCAGCATCAGGATGGAACGTCCCGCCGGATCCCTGGCCGTCACCTCGGCCCCAGCCTCAAAGAACGCCTTCACCGCTTTCGCGTTGCTGAGCGCCAGCGGCGCACCGAACGGGGGAGTGAGAAATAGACCGGATCCCTTGAGCGCGCCTCGGTCGGCAGTCTTCAGCGTCAGACTTACACATCCGGCGTCGTTCGCATTCATCGCTGCCAGGAGCGGCAAGACGCCGCCCATGGCTTTCGCATCAGCTCCCCGATCTACGAGTAAGCGGAGGAGCGCCTCGTCACCCGCCTCGGCCGCCAGGCGCAGGGGTGTCATCGGGCCGCGGTAGGTGCTCACCATTTCGGACGGGTTCGCTTTGTAATCGAGCAGCAATTTGACGACGTCGTAAGATCCCGGCCTGGCCGCAGCAACGAGCAGTGGCGTGCGCCCATCGTCGGATCGGGCATTCACGTCAGCCCCGCTGCGAGTCAGCAAGCGTGTCTTGTCCACATCGTCCACCGCCCACATGAGCGCGGTGGCTCCGGCCTCGTTGCGGATGTTTGGGTCGGCGCCAGCTTCCAATAGGAGACGAACCGACTCCGCATCTCCGTAAAGCGCGGCATACATGAGAGGCGTTGAGCCGCCGAAACCCTTGAGCTTTACCGCCGAGGGTTCTTCGCTCAGCAGTTTGCAAAATGTAGCCCGCTCGCCCTCCCGCAGTGAGTCCATGAGCCGGGTCGCCTTCGGGTCGGCGGGCGGAGCGGGAGTTTCACCAGATGCCTCATCCGGCCACATAGCGCCTTGGTCGATCCAGGCTTTGATCACCTGGATCTGCTCCGCAGTTAACGCAGCTTCGGGGGGCATTTGTAAATGGCCGTGGCTGCCGACAAGTCGAAAATAAAGATGACTCGCCTCGCTGTTTCCGGGAGCAATCTGATTGGCGATCCCCCCACGGAACGCATCCCGGCGACGGTCTAGTCGAAACCCGTTCTTCTGTTGCTTGGGTCCGTGACAGCCCGTGCAGTGCGCCTTGAACAGGGGTTGAACATCACGCACGTAGTCAACCTTGGCAGGTTCCTTGGCGGATAATCCGTTGACAGTGGCGACTACAATGATCGCGGCGAACAAATCAGGCTTCCACATACTTTTCCCCTGCACACCGGCGCTAGTTTTGCGGCTGCTGACGGCTCTAGCTCCGCCTCGCCACTAACAGTGCCCCGTCTGGCGGGAAAGCGTGCCAGAGATTTGTGAGATTTTTCGAACTTCGACCTAAGAGCGGTCGAGCGCGTCGATCAGCCAGGCCCGCGCGAATGCCCATAGCCGGGAAGCGCTCCTGCTAGAGAGCCCAAGCATCGTCGCCGCTTCAGGGAGCGTCAGACCGACGAAATATCTCAATTTGACGAGCTCCGCAGCTTGCAAATTCGTCGCGGCAAGAGTGCCGAGGACCTCATCGAGTTCAAGTAATTGATCGTCCGGAGCCGTGGCGGAATCGGTCAGCAAGTCAAATTGAACCCGCGCGCGATCCCCACCGCGTTTTAGGCGTTGCTTGTCGCGCGCGCGGTTAATCAGAATGCGACGCATCGCCTCGGCGGCCGCTGCGAAAAAATGCCCGCGGCTATTGAACTGCTGTGCTGTCTTGACATCGACGAGCCGGAGATAGGCCTCATGTACTAGAGCCGTGGGCTGCAATGTCTGTCCCGGCCTCTCCTGGTCCAGTCTGGACGCCGCCAGTTTTCGCAGCTCGTCATAGACGAGTGGCAGAAGCTGTTCAGCGGCTTTCGGGTCGCCTTGATCGATCGCCGAGAGAATTTGTGTCACGTCGCTCATAGGGCGGTCAGTATAGCCGCCCGACCGAAGCTGCCCAAAAAAGGGCGTGCGCGAAAAAGTTTCAGTTGGCGGCGATGAATTTTCCGAGATGATTCTGTTTCGGGGTAATTAGCTCCTTCGGTCCGACACTCCGACTGTAACTCGGCCGATGTGACCGAAGCGTTTTTGAATTCCTTGTCGGTGTCGATCTACGGCGGTGCTGGAGCGGCATCTGCCCCACCACGTTTCATCGACTTGCCAGCCCCCTTCGCTAATTGCCGCGGCAAGAAACGTAGTCGGCAAACACTTTTTGATTAGCGATTGATTAACCGGACAATTCCTCAGTTGCGTGCCGGCTCGGCAAATCGCGATTTCAAAAAGTTGGCGATCAGTTCTTAATTACGACCATCTTTTCCGCAGTCATCTCCCGCATTGTCCAAGGTATTCCGCCAATACCGCAGCCCGCTGCGCGGCGGCCAGCGAATGGCATCCAGTCGGTTCGAAACGCCGTATGGTCGTTGATCATCACGGCTGAAGCATCGAGTCGTTCCGCCGCATAAAACGCAGTCCGCACGTCCTGTGTAAAAATGCTCGCTTGGAACGCGACCGGCAGAGAGTTTGCCCGGGCAATGGCGTCATCAAGTTCGGTAAACGGATAGACACAGGTTACCGGACCAAAAATTTCGAGCGTGGAGACCTTCGCATCGGCAGCAGGATCGACAAGAATTGCGGGGAGTAAAGTCGACTCACTCAGCCGACCGCCGCCGATCAGTCGGGTGCCAGCGACCACGGCTTCGTCGATCCAACTGGCCACGCGGTCGGACTCGCGAGGAGTAATAAGAGGACCAACTTCCGTCTCGCGTTTGATAGGATCGCCAACGGTCAAGGCGCTCACACTGGCGGCAAAACGTTCAACAAATTCTCGTTGCAAATCCTTATGAACAAAGATGCGTTGAACGGATACGCAGACCTGCCCTGCGTGGTAGTAGCCCCCCTTCGTCAGTGGTTCTATGGTCTGCGCGAGATCCGCGAGGCGGTCGACGATCACTGGCGCGCTGCCTCCGTGCTCCAGCGCGCAGCGCGTCCCTGCCGACAACTTCGACCGCAGATGCCAGCCCACCTGGCTCGAACCGATGAAGCTTAAGAATGCAATACGCGAATCGGTGGCGAACTTCTCGCCGATTTCTCGGCTTGCTGGCAGAAGCGTTTGGCACCATTCCGGCGGCAGCCCCGCTTCGTGGACTAGCCGCACAAAATCGAAGCAACATAGCGGCGTGGCCGAAGCTGGCTTCACAATGATCGGGCAACCAACGGCAATCGCAGGCGCGACCTGATGGACAATCAGGTTCAGCGGATGGTTGAAGGCAGAGATAGCCGCGACCACGCCGATGGGCTCGTGAATCGTAAATGCTCGGCGATCCACGCTAGCGGCAGTCAACCCCATCGGGATTTCGTGACCCGCGGCCACGCGCAGCATGTCGACCGCTGTCCTAACTCCATCAATGGCCCGATCAACTTCGATCAAAGCGTCCGTCAGCGGCTTGCCACCTTCACGGGCGATCTGCAAGCCAAAGTGATCACGCTTACCTTCCAACAGCAGAATTAGCTTGCGAAGAACCGCTGCTCTTTGGAACGGCTTCAGCCAGGTTTTGCGGTCTGCAAACAGTCGAGACGCTGCCGAAAGTTTGCGTTCCAGCGTAGCTGCGTCATCGGTCTGGAGCGTGGTAATCGGAGCGCGGTCAAATGCCTGGACTACTTCAATCATGTCGATCTCCTTTTGGACTATCCGCAGCGAACAGATCCTTGAGTCGGTGAGGCTGGCAACGCAAGTACTGCTTGGGCGCCCGAACCTGAGCCCCCAACTCGGCTGCCGCATGCCATGGCCAACGAGGGTTGTAAAGCGCCGTTCGGGCAACCGCGATTAGGTCAGCATCACCTGTTCCGATAATTGCTTCTGCCTGCTCGAACGATGTAATGAGTCCCACGGCGACAACCGGCATCTTCACGAATTGCTTGATTGCGCGAGCCAACGGAACCTGGTAGCTCGGGCCCACTGGAATTTTCTGAGCTGCGTGCAAGCCGCCGCTCGAGATATGTATTGCGCTGCAGCCGCGAACCTCTAGCGCTTGGGCGAAAGCGATCGACTGCTCCAAATCCCAGCCTCCATCCACCCAGTCAGTTGCAGAGAGGCGCACACTCACTGGTTTCTCTGCAGCAACGGCATCACGCACGGCTGCAAACACTTCCAGCGGAAATCGCAGCCGGTTTTCGAGCGATCCGCCGTACTCATCAGCACGCAGGTTAGATAGCGGAGAAAGGAATTGATGCAATAAATAACCGTGAGCGACATGCAGCTGAACTAATTGAATGCCCAGCCGATCGGCGCGTACCGCAGCAGCCACAAAGGCCTCGCGGATGCTCTCCATTTCGCTGCGCGTGAGCGCGGTGGGCGCCAATTCATGTTCCTCGTAAGGAATCGCTGACGGCGCTACTGTCTGCCAGCCACGAGCATCGGAGGGAGAAAATTGTGCGCGACCGTTCCAGGGCACTTCCGTCGAAGCCTTGCGTCCTGCGTGATTCAATTGGATGCCGATCGGCATCTCGGAGTAATTGCGCACGCTCAGCAGCACGCGGTGCAGGGCGGCTTCGGTTTCGTCGTTCCAAAGCCCGACATCGCCGAAAGTGATTCGCCCCTCGGGCAGCACCGCCGTCGACTCAATGGTCAGCACGACCGCCCCGGAAAGGGCTAAATGGCCCAGGTGAATGAGATGCCAATCGGTCATGCACCCGTTTTCCGCCGAATACTGACACATCGGCGCAATGACAATCCGATTGGCTAATTCGAGGTTGCCAACTCGCAGCGGCCGGAATAGCGCTGGCTGTGCCATCAGGAGCTTCCATTTGTCGAGGCGCAGGAAAGTACGATCTCACTGGGCTGCAAGAATCTTGATCATTTTCTCAGCCACGCCTTTGGCAGACGCTGGGTTCTGACCGGTGACCAAGTTGCCATCGGCGATGCTGAAGTCCGCCCACGGCCCGGTCTTATGAAAGATCGCGCCTTGATTGGTCAGCGCCGTTTCCAGCAGGAACGGCACGTCGGCCCGGGCGTAGTTCTTCTCCTCGTCGTTGGTGAAGGAGGAGACGTTTTTGCCTTGAAGCAGATAGGAGCCATCGTGGAGCTTCACGTTGAGCAGCGACGCCGGCCCATGACACACTGCGCCGACAACGGCGTGGCGTTCCCAAGTTTGCTGGATGACTTTTTTCAGCAGTGGATGCTCGGGCATGTCGACCATCGGCGCGAGTCCGCCGGGCATGAAGATCGCGTCGTATTGGCTGACGTTCACATCCGCGAGTTTCTTCGCCTTTTGCATGTCGGCCCAACCCTGGCCGACGAGGAAGGCGAGGTTGTCGGGATCGCCGGCCAAGTTTAGCGCATCCAGGTACGGCGTTTCTCCGGTGAGACTGGCAAAATCGATCTGATACGTCGCGCGGTCGAACTCTGCGTACGGATGGGCCACTTCGGGTAAGAAATTACCAGTGCGACGATGGGCCGGGCCGATCTCGTGCGCGTTGGAAACAATGATGAGTACTTTCTTCGACATGACGTTCATTCCTTAAAGGAGTGCGGATTGATTCGCCGGCGGCAACCGGGCTATTGCAACGCTTTAACGCAGGTCACCTCGCGTACGGCAAGGTGCGGCAGGATGCCTGTGGCCACGAGACGCTGATAGTGCTCGGATTGGCGATGAGCGTCGGCCGCATCTGCATCCACATACTTCTCGACTAAAAACAGCTCGCTGGGGTCCGCATCCGATTGGTAGACCGCATAGTGCAGGTTCCCTTTTTCGGCGCGCGTCTTTTCGGCGAGTTCTGGCAAAAGGGCGAGGATACGCTCAACCTCAGCCGGCTTGATTATCCATTTGACGATTACAGCCCGTTCCATTTCGGTCTCCCACCTCTCGGTACGGAAAGATTTAGAAGCTCACGACCGCGCGGCCAACGACCTCGCCGGCGCGGAGCAGTTCGAGGTACTCATTAATCTGCTCGAAGCGGATCGGCTTGATGGTGTGCAGGATTTTGCCTTGCGCGGCGAGGGCAACAACCTCGCTTAAGTCGAGATTGTTGCCCCAGTACGAACCGTGGATTGTTTGTTCGCGGTTGACTCGGGGTAGCAGGGGGACATCGATCCGGTCGCCGACCAATCCGACATCGACATAGTGCCCACTGATGCCGAGCAGGCCCATGGCCAGTTGCATCATATCCGGCGCGCCGGCGCAATCGATGATCGCGTCCAGGTCGCTCTGCCCCGTGGCCTGGTGGAGTTCGTTCGCAATCTCGGCCGGTGATTTGTCGCGAATGGCAATGATGTGATCGGCGCCATACTCCTTGGCGACGGCGAGCTTTTCCAGATTACGGGCAAAGGCCACAACGGTCGCGCCGCCCCCCAGCAACTTGCCATATTGGACGGCGTAACTTCCCAAGCCGCCGATGCCGAAGATGCCCAAGATACGGTTCGGTCCCAGCGCGCGGGCGTCGCGGAGTTTCTTGATGCCGCGATAGGGAGTCAGGCCGGCATCGGTGAGCGGCGCGAGTTGTTCGAACGGCAAACGCTGATCGACCTTGATGAGATAACGAGCAGGCACTGGAATGTACTCGGCGAACCCGCCATACGGACCAAAGCCGGGCCAGCGGACATTCGGACAAATGTGCGTATTGCCGACCTGGCAATGCCGGCAGGTGCCGTCCCCCCAGCCGGGCGCGACCACGACGTGATCACCTTCTTGCAGCGCGGTCTTCGGCACTAGGTTGCCGATCTCGTGCACGACGCCGGTGATTTCGTGCCCCGGAATGATTGGCGTCGGGATGTCGTTGTAAGGGCGAAAGTAACCGTCCAGCAGCTGCACGTCGGAGCGGCACATGCCGCACGCGCGAACCTGCACCAGAACTTCGTCCGGACCAATCTCGGGGACGGGCACTTCCTCGAGCACGAGCGGTTGGTTGTACGCGCGAATGCGAGCGGCTTTCATGTGACTTTCCTTTCGTGCGGAGGAACGAAGTACGACAGGTGTTCTTCCGCTGGTCCGCTGCTTCTCACGAGAAAGACGATCAGCAGGATCAGCGAAGTAATGAGACTCGCCGTTGGGCAAAAGATGGCGAGCAGCGGTCCCTGTTCATTCCAGGGCAGCAACCACGGCTGGAGAAGTTGTTTCGCCACAGGGTCAACGCCCATCGCTGAAACGGTGTGCATGCCCGCCGCGCCACCACCGATCGCAAAATAGCCCACCGCCATGCCGCCGGCTGCAATCGCGCTGACGGCAAAGCCGCCGGCGCTCAAGCCACCGCCCAAAGCGCAACCGCCGAGGGCCACGAGTGCGCCGATGCTGAGTCCACCTAGTGAGATCAAACCGAGAGAAACTCCGCCGATGGTCAAGCCACCCACCGCCACGCCGCCGATGGCCAGGAAACCGACGGCTATGTTTCCCACCGCAATGACTCCTTTGGCGATGCGTTTTTTGCCGGTTGCCGGATCGCGGCCCGTGGCGATGTGAACCAAGGGGACGCCAAACAACAGCATTTGCGACTTATATTCCCGACCGCGGATGCTCTTCATGTTCAATTCCCTTTTTTCCGGGCTGCGAGCGCATCATCGAACACTTTTTTCACCGGCCCGAGTGCCTGCACGAACTCCAACTGTTCGCCTTCGGGCCCTTTGCAGTAGATCAGCCGCCAGCCGTTCGATTTGCCTTCGGTAATGCCGTTGCTGTTAGTATCGAGCGGCGTTTTCTGTCGGGCTGTTTCGGACGTCACCGTAACCGTGCGGTTCGACCGGACCTGGTTCATGCCGCGTCGCGCCGACTCGGCTTCCAGATCGGCGATGAACTGGTTGAAATCGACATCGTCGCGCAGATGAAAGCAGATGTGCATCATCCGCGGGAAAGCCGGACTCATGTGATCGAGCGGTTCGGCGAAACTCGCGCCGCTGCCAGCCGGCTGCTCCGCATCGCGATACTGCAGCAGTTCGATCACCACGTTGTCGAACTGAATGAACCGCACATCGAGACGCTGCGCACCATTTCGCAGATCGGGAATTCCCAGCGTCCGCGGATTCACTCGGCGGGCGCGGGCTTCGATCTCTTGATCAGTCAGCAGCGTGTTGTGAATCCGCTCCCCCTGAAAGTCGCCGTCGCGCATGATCTCGGTGCCGCCGAGGACTTCGGTGTAGAACTCGCAGGCGCGATCCATGTTCTGCACGGTCAAGCCGAAGTGCTGCACCCCCTGCAATCGCGCGCCGAGCGATTTTTTATCCGCCGCAGTTGCGTTCGCCAGCGCGGACGAAGCAGCGAGTCCAATCGCCACAGCTCCCGTGGTCTTGAGGAGTGCGCGGCGGTCCAAATCGGTGTTCTCGGGTTTCTGTCGATCAGTCATGGCCTGCTCCTGTGGGAAGAAGAGAACTTGCGCTACTGCGCGAGGTAACCGCCATCGATCGCGAGCTCAGCGCCCGTGACGTAGCTCGCTTCGTCGGAGGCCAGGAACAGACAGCCGAAAGCGATTTCGCTCGGCTTGCCGCCCCGTTTCATCGGCGTGGCGGCAATGACGGCTTCATTAAGGTCCGCCGCTTGCGACTGCGTCAGAGGCGTGTCGATAAAGCCCGGATGAATCGAATTCACGCGAATGCCATTCTCGGCATACGTCATCGCGGCATTCTTCGACATGACCCGCACCGCGCCTTTAACCGCGTGATAGGCATGCGCGCCGCTGACCGCAGTCGTGCCCCAAATCGACGAGATGTTGACGATCGATCCCGACTTCTGCTTGACCATCGCGCGCACCGCCTCGCGCATGCCGAGAAAGACGCCGGTCTGATCGACCGCGATCATCTTGTGCCAGTTTTCCATGCTCAGTTCGTGCAGCGGTTCATAGGCGATGATGCCGGCGTTGTTGATCAGCACATCCAGGCGACCTGTTTTTTGAAGGATCGCCGCCACGGCCGCGGACCATTGCGCTTCGCACGTCACGTCGAGCGGAATTGCCTCCACACCGCGCGGATAAGCCTGCCCAGGCGACTTGATGTCGCCAGCGAACACCGTTGCGCCTTCGTTCACGAACAATTCCACCACCGCGCGACCGATGCCGCTCGCTGCACCCGTGACGAGCGCTACTTTGCCTTGAAGTCTCATGGGCCAGGTTCCTTCGTGCGTAAAGTTCAAAACTACCGAGACGACTTGCCAGCAACATGCTTGCTGAGAAACTCTCGCATCAGGCGGGCGATTTCGTCCCCCTGCGATTCCAACGCGAAGTGGCCGGCGTCGAGCAAGTGAAACTCGAGCATTTTCAAATCGCGTTTGTAAGGTTCAGCCCCTTCGGCTGGAAAGATCTGGTCGTTCTTGCCCCAAGCGATCAGCATGGGGGGCTGATGCTTGCGGAAATACTCTTGCCACTTCGGATACAGCGGCGGATTGCTGCCATAACTCAGGAACATGTCGAGCTGGATTTCATCGTTCCCCTGGCGGTCGAGCAGAAACTGATCGTGAGCCGCGCCATCGGGGCTAACGAACTCCGGCTGCTTCAGTCCGTGTGTGTACTGCCACTTCGTCGCTTCATAGGTGAGCAGGCCGCGCAGTGCATCCCGTTTTTCTTTGCTCGCCGGTTCTTTCCAATACTCCTTTACGGGTTTCCAAAAGTCGTTGGCCAGCCCCTCGTCATAGGCGTTGCCGTTTTGCACGACGATGGCGGTGATCCGTTCAGGACGTGCCGAGGCGAGACGATAACCGATCGGCGCGCCATAGTCCTGCACATAGAGGGCGTACTTGTTGAGCTCGACCTGGGCGGTGAACTCATCGATGACCTTGGCCAGGTTGTCGAACGAGTAGGTGAACTTATCCCGCGATGGCATCGAGCTGTGACCGTAGCCCGGATAGTCGGGAGCAACCACGCGATACTTGTCGGCTAGCGCCGGAATCAAATTCCGAAACATCTGCGAACTGGTCGGAAAGCCGTGCAACAGCAAGATGGCGGGCGCATCTTGGGGCCCCGCTTCGCGGTAGAAGATCTCCAGGTCGCCGACCTTGGTAGTCTTGTGCTGCACCTTCACGGAGTGCGGATCGGCGGCAGTAGCCTGCGTTGCCAGCGCCAGAAGCAAAACCAACAGCCAATTCAATATCATCAAGCGATTCATGTTGTCCTCCAGTACGATTACTAAGCGTTCAGGGTGGACACGATTTTCGCTCGACAACTCAAGGGCTTTTCGTTTCCCCCAAAACCGTGGTTAAATCGGCCCAAAAACTCAGGTAGATTTTTCTTTCTGCGGGCGGCAGTTTCTCTAGCTCACTCGCCTCGCGCAGCCCCGCTAGTTCGTCGTCGGTTTGAAACTGCCGCAGGCCCTGCAACGTTTTTGTCCGTATCTGCTCGTTGCTCTGGTCGAGCGCATGGCGGCGGACGGCGAGCTCCTGACGAAGCCACTCAAGCGCTTGTCCGCGCCACGTCGACCGCTCTATATTTCGGAGGCCCGCAGCATCCGATCCACGGCCGCATCCAGCGCTTGCAGCTGCTTTCGCAGCGGCATATCGATAGCCGTTCGCCGACCCGAGCAGGCTGGGGTCAGCAGCAAACGCTTCTTCGTAAAGGCGGGCGAGCACTCCATTCCGTTCCTTGAACTGGCAAATGCCGGTCAGCGCTAGTCGCTCATCGTTGTCCTGAGGCTGGTAACTACCTGCCAGGAATGCCGCCAGATCTGGCAGGATCAACTGCTCGGCTTCGCGGCGGAGCACATGATAGATCCAGGCATCCTGCGTCTTACAATGTTGCAGCCGCCAATCGTGCGACGACACTGCCGCTGCCAACGTGTGGCGAGCTTCTTGTTCTTTGCCGCTGCGGTGCAGCGCCATCGCGAGCACCAATCGCGGCGCAGGGCCGAGCACGCGCGATGCATCTCCTTTCATCGTGGCGATTGCTGCGTCGAATTTATCCTGGCGATACTCAGCGAGGCCGCGCGCGAAGAGATAGTAGGAATGGAAACCTCCCGTCTTGGCCGTTTTGGAAGAAAGTGCCCGTTCGGCGAGAGACACCGCGGTCGCCAACTCTTCTCCCGCTACGGGCATCAGCAGGCTCAACCGGCTCACCTGTTCGGCAAAGCGCGGGTCCTTGGTCCCGCCGAATCGCTTCAACATCTCCCGGCGTGCGTTTCGGTATTCTTCCTCTTTGCCAAGAAAGAGGCACAACTCGGCATAGCCATACCAGGCGGAGTATTTTGCCGCGTCCTTAGCGAGCGAGAGTTGCCACGTGGTTTGCAGTTTCTCCAACTTTCCGCGCTTCAGCAAATAGTCGCGCAGCGCCTTTTGAGAGTCTTGCAGCGTCGGATCGAGTTCCACGCCCTTGGTGAACCACGCGAGCGGATCGGTCTCTGGGCCCTGGCGGTCCAGGCACAAACCGAGTTCGGTATGCAGGATTGCTGATTGCGACCTGGTCGGCAGGATGCCGCGGAGGTATTCGATGGAGGCGGAGTGTCGTCCACTGAGCGACAGGTGACGCGCGTAGTGCTGATGGTGGAAATCGTTCGTCGGATCGAGCTCCGTGCCGCGGCGAAACTCTGCCACCGCTTCTTCGCGCCGCCCCACATCCCACAGAACGCAACCGAAGTGCCAATGCGCGACGGCCGACTGCGGTCGCAGTGCCGTGGCCGCCTGCATGTAGCCGAGTGCCTCGCTATTCAATCCGTTCTGACGCAGCAAACTTCCCAGTCGCAAGTTGAGATAAAAGTCGCTGGAATGCCCCTGGTAGAGTTGCCTCATGAGGGCAAGACGATCCGCCAGCGGGAGTTGCTGGTCGCTCACGTACACTTCCAGGGTGAAGAGTGGAATCATCGCTGGGTCTGTTGCCGGCCGAGTGGCAATCAGCTCTTTGACGGCTGCGCGATCTTTTAAGACCTTGATGTCGCGGGCCCGTAATCGCCACGCGGATTGATCGCGATCGGCCTGACTGCTGACCTGTAACGCCCACGAGCCGCGGGCCACGTCTTTCGGATAAATGAAGATGGAATAGCGTTCGAGCGCGGCGAGTAGCGCATCGCGAATGTTGGATTCACGGATTCGGCGGGCCACAACTTCCGGTTCGTCAGCGAACGCTCCCAGTCCCGCGGCTCGAAACGCGTTCATGAACTTGGTGTCGTAGGATGTGAAGGGGACACCTCCCGACGTCGCTTCGAGCCCCTCCGACTGGAATTCTTCCAAACGAGCTGCCAACTTGAGATCCCGACTCCCTTGATCGATGGACTGTCGCAAATCCCCCGGCAGGTGAATCCCCAGTCGTCCCTCGGCGCGATCACGCGCAGCGCTTGCGGCTTGCCAGGAAGACTCGTTCAAGTAGCGAACCATATCGCGCACGTCGCCGTGCGCAGCTTGGGCTTTTGCCGAACGGTCGGAGAGGAGCCACAGACCACCGCCCGCGAAGGCCAGTGTCGAGAGGACTGCGATCGCAACCGCCGTGGCCAAGACCGGCTGGCGGCTGATGCGCCGCACTAGCGTCATGAGAAAAGTTTCGGGCCTCGCCGCGATCGCTTCACCGTTGAGGAAGCAATGCAGATCATCCGCCAGCGCAGCCGCGGTAACGTAGCGCTGCCGTGGCTCTTTCTGCAGGCAAGTCAGGCAGATGGTCTGCAGGTCGCGCGGCACCTGGCGATTCAAACGATTGGGCGGTACTGGCTCGTGGTGAATCACTTGCAAGAGCGTTTCCGTGGGAGTCTCGCCGCGGAACGGCGTGCGGCCCGTCAGCAGTTCATACAGAATCGCGCCGAGCGCATAGACGTCCGCTGTCGGCCCGATCTCGCGCGACTGGCCGAGGGCCTGTTCGGGTGCCATGTAGGCCGGCGTGCCAAGGGGCACGCCGCTGAGCGTGAGTTCGGCGCCACCTGCGATCCGCCGAGCGAGGCCGAAGTCGGTAATTTTTGGCGTGCCCGCAGGCGTGAACAGAATGTTAGCGGGTTTGAGATCGCGATGGACGATTCCTCCCTGGTGGGCCGCGTGCACACCTTCCGCCAAGGTTGCCACGAGCGCGGCGGCCTCGCGCGGCGGCTGCGGCACGCCGGCTTGCCTTTGGGCCAGGCTCCCTCCCTCGATCAACTCCATCGTGAAGTAAGGCCGGCCCGCCAAATCGCCGACATCGAAAATCTGAACGACGTTCGCATGCCGCAAGGCGGCGACTGTCTCTGCTTCCCGCCGAAACCGTTCCCGCTCGTGCTCGCTGGCGTAAGAACCGGCCAGTGTCATCTTCAAAGCAACCAACCGGCTGAGCTTCACTTGCCTGGCCCGAAACACAATGCCCATGCCACCCTGGCCCAGCACTGAATCGACTTCGTAGCCCGGCACTTGTGGCAATCCATCGCTCATCTGCGGCGTATCGGCCTCGTGCGGCGGAACCAGCAGCATTTCATCGAGCGTCGCCCGCGCCCAGCAAATCTGTCGCCAGCGGGCGCTGACGACAGGCAGCAGTTCCGGGCAATGGACACAGATCTCCTCGGGAGTGGAGTTCTGGTCGAACAGTTCGTCGAGAAGTTCACGCACTCGGGGATCATCCGGCATTTCAGCATCCCAAGTTTCTAGTTCGGATTCGCATCGCGCGACTAAACGCCTTCGCCGGGCCCCGTCGGCAGGGAGGGCCGCGGGTCGAGATCGCCCAATTGTTCGGTCAGCAACCGCAGGCCCCGATCCAACCGCCGTTGCACGGTTTTGGGAGAGACTCCCAGCAACTCCGCGGCTTCGCCATAGGTCATCCCTTGGATGCGGACGAGGTCAAACGTCTCGCGGTCGTCCGCCGGCAGGTTGTCGATCGTCTCGAGCATACGCCGACCGTTTGGCGATACACCGCTGTCGCTGCTGGCCGGCGTGGGAATCTCCCCGGCGGGCAACATGGCTGCAGTCGGCTGATTATCTAAGCGTCGGGCCAGGTCATTGAGTTCCCAGCGCATGTGCTGACCGGCCAGGGCGAAGAACTCTCGCACTGTTTGAGGGCGGGCCTCCCGCAAAGCCTTCAGCAGGCGCTCGACGACGGCGCTCAGCAATTCGTCGGTCTGTAGTTGCAGAGGCGAACGGGTCAAACGCGGGTAATCGCGATGCAGCAACGTAGCGCAAAGTCGCTGCAATCGCAGCACGGACCGATCCAGCATCTGGCGCACGATGGGTTCAGCCGGCGAATCGCCTTCCAGCTCTCCCAAGTAGCGCTGCACAACGGCGGTGGTATTATCGTCAGGCATGATCGAACTCCGCGAGCATTCACCTCACGAGGTGCCCGCCTGCACCGCTCAAGGATTCGGAATGCCGTTCTCATGTGCAATTTACTCGTAACGCCGGGGGAGAAGAGCAAACCGCACAACCACGACTGCTAGGTATTACGTCACTGCACTAAGGGTTTGTTTCACGAGATAATTACCATTCTAGCCAGGGGAAAACAACCCATCTGCTACCTTGAAAACGAACTAGGTCGTCTATTTTTGCGCTACGCACGCCGGACCGTGCTTCGGTCCGACACGCCGCTGTTCGCATTCGAGGACGATGTGACCGAGGCACATTGGCTAGCCATGCAGCTGGGTCGTATGCGGACGAGAAATCAAGTTCCGATCTTAACGGCTGCCACATCTTGTCGCGGCGGTGCTCCGAACATTCGTCTGTATTCACGACTGAATTGCGACGGACTCTCGTATCCCACTCGATAGGCGGCGCTAGCGGCGTCTAGCGACTCGGCAAGCAGGAGCCGCCGAGCTTCTTGAAGCCTCAGCTGCTTCTGATATTGCAAGGGACTCATTGCTGTGATGTTCTTGAAGTGCAAGTGCAGCGTTGAGGGAGCCAGGCCGACTCGTCCAGCAAGCTCTTCGACGATAAGGGGCTCTGTGAAGTGGTCTTTGAGCCACATGATCGCCTTCGATATTCGATGAGCCGGCGCGCCAGTGGAGGCAATCTGACGGAGGCGCGAACCCTGGGGCCCAGTCAGCAGTCGATAAATGATTTCTCGGAGGATCAGCGGAGCCAGCGGTCGGATATCTTCAGGCGTTCTGAGCAGCGCGACTAAGCGTTCAACGGCATCCTGCAGCGGTGGAGTCATTGGGGCCAAGGCAAGTGCTCGACCAGGTTTCAATGTTGGAGCAGTTGCATGCTCCGCGAGCATTTCCCCGACCACGGCGAGATTCAGGTTAACTCGGGCGACCAGGCAAGGCCGCTTTGGCGAAGCCTCGACAACTCGCGAGGTCGCCGGTAGATCAATTGAGACGAGCAGCGATTGCGAGGGGTCATAGCGGTATGGCTCACCACCGAGGACTATTTCCTTAGCTCCTTGCGCGACGACACACAGGCACGGCACGTAAGTCGAGGCATTGTGCTCCGTGACGGACGATGCCCGGTAGAGAGCCAACTCGGGAATGGCGGTTTCATACTCGCCATCTTCGTGAATGTGTCGTTCGATGAACGAAGCCAGTTTATCAAAGCTCACGTTGGTAACCCTCCGAGAAACGATCGGGACTCCCTTATTCTACGGTTAGATTTCTCGCTGGCTCTGGCAGCCGCGCAAAGTCATAGAGGATTAGGCAATCTCGCCGGAGCATCGTTCTACCGCTATTCGAGCGAGCATCCCTAAGATTCTTTTGGAATGAAAGAGCTTGGGCGATGCTGACTTCGTGGAAGCGGTCGCCTGGAAGCTCACTGGCCCAATAGTTGCGGCCGGTTTCACGCAAAATCAAGGAGAGCAGCGATGAATCTTACTGAGAATGGTTACCGCTTCGCCGCATTTGGCGCGCGAAGCCTGTTGTTCCGAACTGTACTCGCCCTTGTGGCAGGGTTTCTAATCCGTGCAACCACCGTGGAGGCTCAAGACATGGCGCCAGGAGCAGCCAATTTCTACAAGAGTGGAATGGTCACCGCACAGAAAGTATCCTTTACCAACCAATACAAGATGAAGGTTGCGGGCAACCTGTTCATGCCAAAGGGTGCGGTCGAGGCCGTCAAACATGCCGCGATCATTGTTGGTCATCCAATGGGCGCTGTGAAGGAACAAAGCGCAGACCTATACGCCACGAAACTGGCAGAACAGGGATTCGTGACATTATCTCTCGATCTGTCCTTCTGGGGCGAGAGCGAAGGTCAGCCTCGTAACGCTGTTTTGCCGGATATGTACGCGGAGGATTTTAGTGCATCGGTGGATTACCTCGGCACTCGCCCATTTGTTGATCGTGAGCGGATCGGGGTTCTCGGCATCTGCGGCAGCGGGAGCTTTGTCATCAGTGCGGCCAAGATTGATCCGCGCATGAAGGCCATTGCCACGGTCAGCATGTACGACATGGGCGCGGCCAACCGGAACGCACTGAACCGTTCCCAAACGGTAGAGCAGCGCAAGAAACTCATTGCAGCCGCAGCGGAACAGCGCTATATCGAGTTCACCGGCGGTGAAACGAAATACACCAGCGGCACTGAGCATGAGCTCACTGCCGAGACCCATCCGATCCAGCGCGAGTTCTACGACTTCTATCGCACTCCAAGAGGCGAGTTCACGCCGCAAGGTTCGTCGCCGAAACTTACCACTCACCCGACGCTTTCTAGCAACGTGAAATTCATGAACTTCTACTCGTTCAACGACATCGAGACGATTTCGCCCCGACCTATGCTGTTTATCACTGGCGACACGGCCCATTCTAAGGAGTTCAGCGAGGACGCCTACGAGCGTGCAGGCGAACCGAAGGAGTTACTCGTTGTACCCGACGCTGGACACGTCGATTTGTACGATCGGGTGAATCTAATTCCCTTCGATAAGCTCACGAAGTTTTTCAAGGAACATTTGAAATAAGTGAGCCACGAGACTTGGAGGACGCATGTCGAAATCAAAAGTAATTATCGTTCTTGTCGCCGGCGTGCTGTTCGGGAGCGCCGCCTGCGGCAGGAGTGTACCTGCTCAAAATGCGAATTCCGCGGGCGGCAGTGCTCAACCTGGCAAGGAGTCTATTGGGAAGATGAACATCAAAATCGGCTCCAAAACATTCACGGCGACTCTCGCGGACACTGCGGCAGCGGCCAAGCTTAAGGAGAAGCTACCATTGACGCTAAAAATGAGCGAACTGAACGGCAACGAGAAACACGGTTCGCTGTCCGAGCCGCTTCCAAAAAAGGAGGAAAGCCCTGGAACGATCCAAAATGGCGATCTCATGCTTTGGCAAGACGACACGCTGGTTGTTTTTTACAAAATGTTCAAGTCATCGTATCGCTATACGCGGCTTGGACGAATTGAAGATCCTTCCGGGCTGGAGGCCGCGGTCGGTTCGGCAGACGTGACAGTGGCGTTCGAATTAGAAAAATAGGTGCGACCGTGAACAGTGATTTGGACTTCAGCGGCAAGGTGGCGTTTGTGACTGGCGGCGCTAGCGGTATCGGCCGCGCGTCGGCGCTGGCATTCGCCCGTAAGGGAGCCAGTGTCGTCACCGCTGATGTGTCGGAGCAGGGCAACCAAGAGACGGCCCGCCTTATCGAGCAACAAGGCGGGCGGGCGCTCGCAGTCAGGTGCAACGTAAGCCAGGGCGAAGAGGTGAAAGCGGCCCTGACCAAGACCGCCGACACCTTCGGACGGCTGGACTTCGCGTTCAATAACGCGGGTATCGAGCCACGAGCTCCGGCTCCAACAGCGGAGTACGACGAGGAGGAGTGGAACAGGATCTTCGACATCAATCTTCGCGGCATGTTCCTGTGCATGAAGCACGAGATTCCACTAATCCTCAAACATGGAGGCGGCGGCGCGATCGTCAACACGTCGTCAGGCGCGGGCGTCATCGGCATCAAGGGGAGCCCGGCGTACACCGCCGCGAAGCACGGCGTGATTGGCCTCACCAAGGCAGCAGCCCTTGATTACGCCGCACAGAAGATCCGCATCAATGCCATCTGCCCTGGCTACATCGACACACCGATGATGGGGCGTTTCACAGGAGGCACCTCCGAAGGCCGTGCGAAGGTCATCTCGGAGGAGCCGGTCGGGCGCATGGGCACTCCCGAAGAGATTGCTGCGGCTGTCATGTGGCTCTGTTCCGACGGGGCGGGTTTTGTGATTGGCCATGCAATGGTAGTGGACGGCGGCCAAACTGTTCAGTGAAGCTCAACGAGCCTTTGAACAAGGACAACATACCTCGGCCTGGCCTTCTTGAATGCTCGGTGCGACACGTCGAATGCAATTCGGTCGATGTGTCCGAAGCAGGCTAGGCAGAAATCACATCACCAAATTGGACGCCCCGCTTCGGCGGATGTTCTGCTAAGTACCAGCGCTTCGATGGAAGATGCCCCGAAGTAGGCATCAATTGATCGTGAAAGTAGAGGAAAAACAACATCCACGCTCTGCAGACTTCTGCTTCCCTCAATTGCCAAGATTTTTGACTATGATGAGCATTCTCGGAAATTCCCCTGAAACCGTTACAAGAAGTCTTTTGATTCATGTTGTCGAATTGGAAGCCCTTAAAAGAACGCTGCCGTACGCGGCAAGCGGAATCTGAACAAGTGGATCGGCGGAAACATGGCGTATCAGATCAGGCCGTCGGCCCGCGCAGGCGTTTAGTGTTTGAATCGCTTGAGTCACGCGATTTGCTGGCCGCTGTGGCGTTCAACGATCCCAACCCATGGCAGTACAATTTTTTTGGCGAGCACATCTTGCCGCTGGCCAACGGCAACGTTGTCATCACGGCCCGTGGCGACAATAGTGGCGGCCAAAGTGGCGGAGCCGTCTATCTGTTCGACGGCGAGTCCGGCGAGATCATCAGCACGATCCGAGGCCGCGATTTTTGGAATATTGGGTCGGGAGGCGTGCTGCCGGTCGGCGACAGCAATTTCATCATCGTTTCGCCCTGGTACGGCAGGATCGGTAACGGCCAACCTCTGGGCGCGGTCACCTTTGGGAACGGCGAGACCGGCGTGAGCGGCGTGGTCGATGCGACCAATAGTCTGGTTGGCTCGAAAGCTGGCGACTATGTCGGGACGTCGAACTACCAGCCACAGGTGACGACGTTGCCCAACGGCAACTATGTCGTCATGAGTCCCTATTGGAGCGGTGGCGGCGCGCTAACGGTCGGCGACGGGCAAACGGGAACAACCGGCGCGGTTAGCGCTGACAACAGCTTGGTTGGCGCCGGATCCAGCGGCTTCTTGAGTGATCTCACCATCCTCGCGAATGGAAACCTGGTTGTTAACGGCTACACCTCGGCGACCTGGATCAACGGCGCTACGGGACTGCAGGGAACGGTGACAGCGAATAACAGCCTGGTAGGTTTGCCGTCGCGCGCGGATGCGGCGAACAACCGGCACATCGTGGAAGTGGGCGACAGCAACTATGTGGTGGCAACCAATCGCTCGGTTACCTGGGGCAGTGGCTCGACCGGTATGGTTGGCCAGGTGAGCGTCAGCAACAGCTTGCTCACGCAAACTGGCGGCACCGGCACTGTGACTGTGCTGGAAAACGGCAACTATGTCGTGGCTTCACCGGCTGCGCAAGTGGCTGGTGTTGCCGCCGCGGGCGCAGTGACTTGGGGCAACGGGAACGCGGGCATCAGCGGCAACATCGGTGTGTCGAATAGCCTGGTCGGCACGCAGGTGAACGATGCCGTGGGGAGCGGCGGCGTCGTCGCGCTGGAGAACGGCAATTTCGTTGTGCTGAGCCCAGCCTGGGATGCGGGCACGGTGACCGATGTCGGAGCAGTCACTTGGAGTTCCAGCAGCACCAGTGGGATCAAGGGAGCCGTGAGTGCGGCGAACAGCCTGACAGGTTCCACTGTCGGCGATCAAGTGGGAAGCGGTGGAGTCAAAGAACTGCCCAACGGCAACTATGTGATTAGGAGCCCGCTGTGGGATCGCTCCGCAGCCACCAATGCCGGGGCGGTGACCTGGGCCAATGCTGCGGCGGCGATAACGGGCACCGTTGCAGTTTCCAATAGCCTCGTCGGTAACAGTAGCAATGACCAGATTGGCAGCGGCGGAGTGACGCCGCTGGTCAACGGCAACTATGTCGTGGCCAGCGGGCAATGGGATAGTGCCACGGCGACCGACGTTGGAGCGGTGACTTGGGGAAACGGGGCCACTGGATCGGCGGGAGTTGTCACGGCCGCAAATAGCCTGATTGGCAGCACGGCCGAGGATCGCATCGGAACGTCGATCGTTCCGCTGACGAATGGCAACTATTTGGTTTATTCGCAGGAATGGGCCTTTGGCAGCGTACCGCGCGCAGGCGCTGTGACGTGGCGCAATGGTACTGTGGCATCGGCTGCTGTTGTGAGCACGACTAACAGTTTGCATGGCAGCCTGACAGAGGACTTGTCGCCGAATTACTCGCGCGTGCCGGTGCAACTGATCGCGCTTGCCGGCGGCAATTACGTCGTGGGAGCTGCGGGCTGGGACAACGGCAGTGCGATGGATGCCGGGGCCGCAATCTGGGGCAACGGCAACATGGGAATATCGGGCCCCGTTTCGACCGCCAATAGTCTCTACGGTAACGCTGCCGGTGAATACGTGGGTATGTATGTGACCGCGCTCACGAACGGCAACTACCTCGTTTCGTCCGGCGCTGATTACAACTACTCAGCATTGACGTGGGGCAATGGTGCCAGCGGCGTGACTGGGCTACTGAGCACAATTAACAGCCTTGTCGGCCTGCATGGTGGCGACAGCTTGGGCTATGGCAGCTACAGCGGACAGCCGATCGTTCCGCTTCCCAACGGCAACTTCGTATTCTCGTCGTGGCAGGCTGACGTCGGTTCTTGGGGACAGGCGGGGATTGCGGTTTGGGGTCGGGGCGACTCACCCCTGACCGGACAACCGTTGGTGCAGTCGGCGAATTTTTTGCTGGGCACGCGGGCTGACGGAAATCTGCAAGACATCGTTCTCGACATCGTCCGCCGGCGGTTCTTCGCTCCCTTCATCGGCGAAAGCGTCGTCCGCATTGGAGATTTCGACTCCGGCTTTCGGGTGCCAACGCCATCACTGGCCGTCACGCTGACCGCGGGCAATCTGGTGATTGCCGATGTGGCAGCGGGTGGAAATCGCAACAATCTGACTTTGAGTGGAATCAAGATCGGCAATGTCGACTATTTGGAAATCGAAGATCCTATCCAGCAATTCATTTCCGCCCCGTCCACAACGCCAGCCAGCCTGCTCTTGGAAAACAGTACAAAATTACGCATCCCGCTCAGTGCCATCGCCGGTTCGATTACTCTTGATCTCGGCAGTGGAAAGGACGATGTGACGCTCTATTCGAGCCTAGACATGATTCCCGCGGGAGGACTTTATCTCAACGGCGGCGCTGACAGCGACCACCTCCTCTTGTACCTGCAGGGGACGACCACCATCAACTACACTGGCCGCAACGCCGGTACGTTGGGCACTGCGTTCGGCCTCGTCACATTCACGGGGATCGATCAGCTACTCAGCTCGGCGACGACGAACGTCATCAACTTGCCGTCATCGTCAACCAATGCGACGAGTTTTGTCTCGGGAGTTCTTACCAATCAAATCTTGAGCGGAGAAAACGTTTTCACGCCGACCTCGGTGTCGAATAGCAACTTGACTCTGTTGCCTGGCACTCCGAACGACACGATTCTGATCGATAAGCCAAATGCAGGAGGTTGGTTGACGGTCAATGTCGGAAATTCTTTGCTGCAGTGGAAACGCATTCGTTACCAAACCCTCATCACGAGCGCAGGCGTGCGCGCGCATGCGGAAACCATCGAATTGCTCGGCGGCGAACTATATGGTAACGACATTCAATTGTTTGCGGGTGAAGAAATCATCGCTGCGGCAGGTGTTCCTCTCCACGCTCGGTCCTTCGCGGCGCTTTCAGCCAAGCGTTTGCTCACCGATGCTGCGCGCTCAATCACACTCCAGGTCGACTCGGGCAACTTGGTGATAACCGCCGATCAACTTGACTTGCGGGGCCTATCGGCGACGACCACAGGCACGATCGAAATCTCTCCGCGCACTGCTGGACGACCCATCGACTTGGGCGGCGTCGATACAGCGACGACGTTGGGGATCTCCGATGCTGAACTCGACCAACTTTCTGCCGCCAAGCTTTATATCGGCGACGCCAGCAGCGGCGAGATCTCGATTACGAACTCGATTCGCCTGGCAGTCAGCACCGAACTGAAACTTCAGTCGTCCGGAGCCATTCGATTCGCTGGCGGTTCGCTGAATTCGGCTGGGGGCCCGATTTTGCTTCGGCCTGGCACGCAGGTCGTGCCCAATAGCAGCGGGCTGGACATCATTTCGGGCACGGGAACGGTGAACTTTAGCTCCACGAATCAGTTCGTCGTCGATCTGCGCGGACCGATCGCCGACCAGCAGTATCAGCAACTAAATATTGAGGGGGTCATTCAGCTGACCGGCCTGGAGCTGATCATCACGGGTCTGGCACCCGCCGTCAGCGACCAATTCGTCATCGTCAACAATGACGGCACGGACCCGATCGTGGGCACCTTTAAATCGCTACCGGAGGGCGCGCTGATCAACGTCAATGGATTGCAAAAGCGACTCACCTATAGGGGCGGCGACGGCAATGATGTGGTGCTGCTCAACCCTCCAGACACAGAGCCCTCAAGTGGCATGCACGTCAGGCTGCCGACAGGTCTGCAAGCCATGGCTGGCGCCGATCTTGCGATCCCCGTTCGGATCAACAGCAATCCAAACTCAGTGTCGACGCGTTTTCTGTCGGCTGATCTATCGATTTATTTCGATGCAGAAGTGCTGGATGTTTCGAGTGTCACGCTTGGCAATATCTTCGGTGCCGCGGCGAGCAATTGGTCCGTTGCCACGCAAATCAGTTCCCTGGCCGGCCGAGTTCTCATTTCACTTGTGGGGACCGCGCCGCTGCTAGGTGACATCAATGGTGACTTGGTTTACTTAAATGCGAGCATCAAGCCGACGGCGGCAGTTGGCCAGATTGCGCTCAACTTGGCGAATTTGTCGAAATCTCCCGTGCGCGAGTCGCAGCTCAATCAAGGACTCGCCGGTTTCTCTCCTGCCCCCACCGATCAGGACAACGATCTCGACGTCGATGGCTTGCTCCAAGTTCTACCTGGGCCGCAGTCGCCTGTGCCCGAAGTTCCTGCTGCCGTGCGACAAGGAAACTACCTGCATGTCACCGGCACGAGCGCCAACGATCGGATTTACGTTGCACCCCTGAATTCGCAAGTTCGAGTGCGAGTGAACAACATTATTATTGGTGACTACTCAACGCCGACGCAGGTCTACATTAATGGAGGCGGAGGCACTGATTACGTCTACGTCCACCCCACCGTGAGCGATCCGCCGCCGGTTATCCTCAGCGCGGGTGAAGCATCCGAGCCGGAATATGACCGACGGGCTGCTCCCAACAATAAACAAGTTCTGAAATTGTCCGATCACTCGAGTATAGTTCGCGACCTCGCATTGCTCGAACTGCTGAATGAGCAGCGGTCTCGCCAATTCGACGACGAAATGATAGCGCCGACCTAGACTTCGGCAGCAATATGCTAACGCGAGATGATCCACCAGCCCAAGTCTGATTCACTTATTGGTACGCAGTGCTTCGGTCCGACACTTCGAAGTGAGCCCCCGCGCTCTCGGTTAGTAAATGCGTCCCGACCAGTACCCCGGACTGAACGAGGCTGTTAACCGCTTTTCGGGCGAAAACAGAGAGCGGAGAGAGTTCGCAGGAGAGTGACGACGAAAACGGTCGCCGGATTAAAAAAGAGAGCGCCGCATGCTCGCCGCAGAGAGTCCGGACTTCGCCGTAACTCCTTGAAGAACAACGCGTAAACGAGAAAAGCCGGCAGAACTCTCTGGCCGGCATTTCGCGTTAACCGTTGGTTCGGCCCAAGTTAGGGCCGAAATAGAAGCTCCCTGGTCGGGACTCGAACTCGCGACCCCCTAGTTAACAGCCATCACTTCTCTGTTGTGTGCTTTTTGATGCCATGCCAGCGTGCCCTGGAATTTGCTACGCGAACGCGTGGAGAAAGGGCCGTCAACATTTGTCCGAGAGGTACAGAAAGGGTAGTGCTTCTGTAGCTCGGTCTGACCGAGAGCTACAGAAGGAGTAGTAGTTCTGTAGTCCGAGAGCTACAGAAAGGGCAGTGGTTCTGTAACCCTACAGCTACAGAAAGGGTAGTGGTTCTGTAGCTCAGCCTGGTATGCCAGGTTACCTAGCCTCCTGGGAGGGCCGGAATCGCCCGCAGGCCTTGGGTGGCAGTGTCTGGGTGTTTTGGACGAAGTAACGCTCTAGTGCGGCGCGTATTGCGTTTGCGATGGAGTCTGGATTGGCTTGTCAGCAGCGAGCCGCGAAAAACGGTGTCACGGCGTCATAGAGTCAGAATTGGGAGTGTTCGTCGGCACTGCGGCGCAACTCACTATCCTCGATCGAGACTGAGGACAGATTAGTCTCCGACATGCATCCCATCAGTTCGCAGAGTTGTCGTCACCCGAGGAGGTTGCCATGGAATTGTTCGTCGATCGATCCATTACGGTGGCCGATGTGGTCAGTTTTGACTTCGCGGATCGGATCGCGGCGTTTTCCGCGCTCTCGGTTAGTATCTGCGTCCCGACCAGTACCCCGAGCCGAACGAGGCCGTTATTTTTCGGCCGATGTGACCGAAGTTGGCTACTCACAGGAAGAAAGCGAAAACAACTCGTGCCGAATGAGAGTTTAAGCTTCTAGCAAATGAGGTAATCTTTGCAGCGTAGGTCGGCGGCTCTGAGCAGACAATGCGCATTCCGCAGGCATCATCACGATGCTTTCGATCATTTGCCTGGGTAGAATCCTAGGTGAGAAATGCAATCTTGATCAACGCTAGGCCGACGGAGGATTCGTCCATTGGGAATGCGCATTGTTTCCGTCGCAATGGCCGCGCCTCCCTGCATACAGACTGCGGATGACTTGGCCCCGCTCATTGGCCGCAGTGCTGAGTGGATCAGGGAAAGCACCGGCGTGGCGTGTCGCCGCATTGCAGCCGACGATGTTTCGCCTTCGCAACTTGCAGCCGAAGCCGCCCGCAAAGCATTGGCTTCGACAGGTGCCCCGGACTTGATTTTGTATGCTGGCGCCCTCGCACAACAAATCGTGCCCGACACGGCTGCGTTCGTGCAGCGTGAATTGGGCCTCGTACGCGTTCCCTGCTTCACCGTCAATCAGACGTGTTTGTCGTTTATTGTTGCCCTGCAAGTTGCCAATGGATTGCTGCAAGCGGGAACCTATCGGCGAATTCTTATTTGCACGGGCGAGCTTGCCACGCGAGGCAGAAGCTTCGAGGAAGCCGAGGCGGCAGCGCTCTTAGGAGACGGCGGCGCTGCGGCCGTTGTCGAGCTATGCGACGACTCGGGCAGCGATTTGATCTACTCGCAGCTGGAAACCTGGTCCGATGGACTCGACCTTTGTGCCGTTCGAGCGGGGAATCATCCGCGGCCACGGCTCGAAACTTCGTACGACGACCTATTCTGCTTTCATATGTCAGGCCCGCGCTTGTATCGCTTCGTTCGTCCGCGGTTAAAGAGCTTTCTCACAACATTTCTCGAGAGTGCCGGTTCGAGTATCGACGAAGTGAAAGCAATCGTTCCGCACCAGGCATCAGGACCGGGATTGCGATTGCTGGAGCAGTTTGGTTTTACAACCAATCGCATTGTGAACATCATCGCGGACTACGGAAATTGTGCTGCCGCTTCCATCCCAATGGCGCTGGCCGTCGCCACTGAGGCTGGCCGAATCGAGCGCGGTGATGTGGTGCTATTGGTCGGAACCGCCGCCGGCGTTTCGATCGGAGCCGCATTGCTCCGATGGTAGATCCTAGAGTCGTCGAAGCGGTTTGCGAGTTACTGCGCGATCGCCAGCTGCGCATTTTGATCACTGGCGGCACGGGTTTTGTGGGTTCGCGCGTGGCCACTGTCCTCGCCGAAGCCGGTCAACAAGTGACAGTGACTGGACGCAACTTCTATCGCCTGGGACGCGCCCGCCATCCGAAGGCTACTTTTGTTGCGTCGGATCTGTGCGATCAACCTGCCATCGAACGGCTGTGCCAGGATCATGATGTCGTGATTCACGCGGCTGCCCTGGCGGCGATTTGGGGGGATGCCAAAGCGTTCGAAGCGATCAACGTCAAAGGCACGCAGATCGTCGCCGATGCATGCCGACAGCGGCCTGGCACTCGCTTGGTGCATGTTTCGTCCACGGCGATTCATTTTGATTTCATTGACAAGCTACTGATGGAAGAAGACGCCACTCTGCCGAAGCGTTTTGCCAACGAGTATGCAAGAAGCAAGGCAGACGCCGAGGAAGTAATTCGCCGCGCGGTCGCGGCTGGGGTGAACGCCGTTACCATCCGAGCCCGCGCGGTCTTCGGCCCGGGAGACAACAGTCTGCTGCCACGTTTACTGTTGGCGGCAAGCAAGGGGCGGTTGCCACAGATCGGCGATGGCAAGAATTTGGTCGATCTGACTTATATCGACAATCTCGCTTACGCCCTCTGTCTCGCGATTGTGCGGGGTGAGCCTGGCGATGTTTGCACGGTTACCAACGAGTCGCCGGTTCAGCTTTGGCCGACTCTCCAACACATTTTTCAACACTTGAAAATGCCGGCCACGCGCCGCAAAGTCTCCTACAAAATGGCCCTGACGATCGCCAATGTGGCGACGTTGTGGCATCGTGTTCGCCGGCGTCGTGGCGAACCTGTGCTAACCACCTACAGCGTGGGGCTGCTCGCGAAGAGCCAGACATTTTCCCCCACCGCCGCACAGAAGGTGCTGGGCTATCGCGCGATCGTGTCGATGGAGGAGGGGCGACAGCGAACACTGGAATCGTTGACCGCCCGAGATGAGTCCGCGAGCATTTGTTCGGTTGATTTGAAGCTATTTACGACCGGCTACACACCTCAGCCGCACTACCTGGCGGAGCGTGGCAAGGGAAAAAACATCATCCCCTTTCACGCCACCTGCGCGCTGATTACGCATCCACAGTTCGGACACTTTCTGTTCGACACGGGATACGCACCGCGATTCCGTACGGCGACCGCGCGATTTCCTTACAGCATCTACGGCCGGCTGAGCCCTGTCGTTTGCAGTGACTCGCTCACGATTCGAGCACAGCTGCAGGAGCTGGGGATCGACTCCCGCGACATCCGCGGAATCATCCTTTCGCACTATCACGCCGATCATGTGGCCGGGCTACGTGATTTTCCCAGCAGCGACTTTATGTCGTCGCAGGCCGCTTGGAGCGATGTCGCTGGTCGACGTAGTTTCGCCGCTTTGCGAAGAGGCTTTTTGCCGTCGTTGCTTCCCGATGATTTCGCAAAGCGACTGCATACGATCGAATATTTTCATGATCCAGGGTTTGGGCCATTCACACACACTCACGATTTGTTTGGCGATGGAAGTGTCAGACTCATCCAACTTCCCGGACACGCGCGCGGGCACATCGGAGCCATCGTGCAGCACGGCCCCACAAAGCGCATGCTGCTGGCGGCCGATGCCACTTGGACCCTCGGCTCGCTGCGAGCGAATGCCTTGCCACACTGGAAGACCTTCAGCTTCGTCGATTCCGTCGCTGACATGCGGGCGTCGCTGAATCAACTGCATGAATTGTCCCAGCAGCATCCTGCCATCGAAATCGTCCCGACCCACTGCCCAGAAATCGCCGATCGTTATTCGTTCGACAGCATCGTGAATGCGCACATGCCTGGGAGCGCCGATTAATGCGTATTCTCCTTACGGGAGCTCGGGCACCTGTAACACTGGATCTGGTCCGGCATTTCCATCAGGCCGGGCATGAAGTCTTTCTGGCGGACAGCGTCCGCCTGCCGCTGGCTCGGTTCAGTCGGTTTGCAAAACGCACGTTCGTGGTCGCTAAACCGGCTCTAGAGCCCACCAAGTTTGTTGAGGACTTGGCCAGCATCGCAGACAGTCAAAAAGTCGACCTGGTCATTCCGACGTGCGAAGAGATTTTTTACATCGCTGCGAAATTGCACCTCTTCCCGTCCGTCGTGACCGTTTTTTCCGAACCGCTGTCGCGGCTCGAGGCACTTCATAACAAGTGGACGTTCGCCAGTTTGGTGAAGAGCAGTTCTTCCGCGATTCAACCACCCGAAACACATCTCGCAGCAAGTCCGGCCGATTTAGAACCTTGGATTACTCGGCAGGACTTGGTGGACTGGGTCTTCAAGCCGGTCTATTCGCGGTTTGCCGCGCGAACGCTCGTGGGGCCGCAGCCGGAAATCGTTTCGGCACTGCGACCGAGCGCTGCCGATCCCTGGGTCATCCAGCGGCGGATTCGCGGCCGGGAGTTTTCAACCTACAGCGTGGCCCACAACGGCGTCTTGCGCGCGCATGCTTGTTACTATTCCAAGTACCAGGTGGGGATTGGTTCCGGGATCTACTTCATGGCGGTCGATGATGAACGCATCCGCTCGTTTGTCCAAGAGTTTGTTGCGAGTCAGCAATTCACGGGACAGCTCGGCTTCGACTTGATGCAGGCCGAGGACGGCAAGCTCTACGTACTGGAATGCAATCCGCGGGCAACCAGCGGACTGCACTTGTTGCGATCACTACCACTCGCTGAAGCGTTCCTTCATCCCATCGGGTCACTATTGGAGCCTCAATCGCCTCCGCCCTCGATGCTCGCGGCCATCGTACTTCTCTTCTCACTCCCCCAAGCTATCGCCAGGGGAAAATTGCGAGCGCTGGTCAAGGACATGCGAGAAGCCAGGGACGTGATGTTTGCTAGAAATGATCTCGGCCCGAGTCTTCTTTCCCCGATCTCGCTGCTGGAGGTGATGGCGACCGCGCTTTGCCGCAGGAAGCCGCTCACGAGGGCTGCCACCTTTGACATCGAATGGAATGGGGAACCCCTCTGATGGCCGGCGCCGTCACGTTGATTGACGAGTTTTCGCAGGTCGCCCCGGAGAAATTGCCGGGCAGCAGCCACGATGCGGACTGGATTGAGCTGCTGACGTCTCGCCCCGCCAACACATTGGTTCGCAACTTGGAAACTCGTTGGGCCGTGTTGCGCATTGACGATGCTTTGTTGCCGGTCACGATCAACGAACTGGAGTACGACAATTCCTACGTCTGTTCTCCGTACGGCGCTTGTGTGATTTATCCGCAGACCGAGGTGAAGAAAGTTGACAACGTCCTCGTGCGGGGCCTCGTGCGCTGCCTGACCTTTTCGCTCGCACCCCTGCTGCGAGCCGCGCAGATTAATCGGATTGTTTGCGTCAACAACTGGTTGCTGTCGACGAATCTTTATCCGCCGTTCGACTGCGGACATATTTCCGATCTGACGCAGATGCTCGCAGAACGCTTTCCAAGTCACGCGATCACCTGGCGATCATTGAATGAGGTCACCAATCCCGTCCTGCTGCAAAGACTCGTGGCCGACGGCTACCTACTCGTTCCCAGCCGGCAGGTCTATTTCTTTGACGGCGACGATGGAAGCTTTCTTCGGAAACGCAACAATGTTTGGGATCGCAAGCGGCTGCTCAACTCCGGACTGCAAATCGTCAGTCACGACGAGTTGCAGGCAAGTGATGCGCCGCAGATCGAACAGTTGTATCGCTGGCTGTACGTCGATAAGTACTCTCCGCAGAACCCTCAGTTCACGGTAGCGCTCATCGACGAGTTCCGTGCGCGTCATCTGCTCACGATGTGGGGACTGCGCGATTCAGCGGGAGAGTTGGTCGGCGTCGCTGGAGCATTCGAGCGCAACGGCGTGATGACCGTTCCGCTGGTCGGGTACGATACATCCTTGCCGCAAAACTTGGGGCTCTATCGCAGTTTGATGTCAATCGTTCTCCACGAAGCGGTTCGGCGAAAAGTGAAATTGAATTTAAGCAGCGGAGCGGCGCACTTCAAACGCTTGCGCGGCGGCGAGCCGTGCATCGAATACACGGCCGTGTTTTGCCGGCATCTTTCCACAACCAGCCATTGGGCGTGGAGGTCGCTAGCCGCCCTGATGCAGAAGGTGGGAGTTCCGATCCTGCGAAAGTACCAACTATGACCACATTGGCCGACCGCCTTGGCCAGCATTGGCTTGTCTGCTGCGAAGCAGCGCAGCTCGGCAGAAAGCCCTTGTCGGTGAACGTGCTGGGCACTCCGCTGGTTGTCTTTCGTTCGTCGGCGGGCGTCGTCGTCGCCGAAGATGGCTGTCCGCATCGCAACGCGCCCTTGTCACTCGGCGTGGTCGAGCGTGGTGAACTCACCTGCCCATACCATGGCTGGCGTTTTGGAGAAGAAGGGCGATGCGTGGCAGCGCCCGGAATTTGTGCGGCTCCACCAGACGTTACTCTCCGATGTTGGCGAGCTCACGAGTTCGACGGGTGGATCTGGATCGCCGCACCTGCGGTGAATACAGCCCGAAGGATGTATCGTTCGACGCTGGCAGAAAAAGCAGGTTACGAGAGCTTCAACATGACGGCAGCGCTTGAATCAAAGCTGCCAGACGCCATCGAAAACCTGCTCGACGCGACGCACACTCCCTTCGTGCATGCTGGCCTCGTTCGCAGCGCCAGGGCGAAGCAATCAATCACAGCCGTAGTGCGCAGATCGGATGATCTGGTCGAAGCAGAGTACCGCGGAGAGAAGCGGCAACATGGTTTGATCTCGCGCCTCTTCGAGGCGGAACGTGAGGTGAGCTTCGGCAGGTTTATTCCCCCATTTACTGCCGAGCTCGAGTATCGATCATCGACGAGAACGGAATTGCTCGTCGTTTCCTATTTCACTCCGGCGGACGCGGGCAAGACCAATGTGTTCGTGAAGGTCTACTTGCCAAAGGGGCGACTTCCCTCCTGGCTGCGACTGGCAGTCGCCAGATTTGTCTTCAGCCGAGTGCTAAAGCAAGACAGCGAAATACTCACCAGCCAAAGTCGGAACATCGTGCGGTTCGGAAAGCAGTCATATACTTTTTGGCAGGCCGACCTGCTAAGACCATGGATCGATGCGTGGCTGCGAGACGGTGAGTTCCCCGCGCAAGCCGCTGGTCCCGAGACCGTATGCTTTGAGCTGTAGGTCGAATGCTGGCAATCATACAAGGAGTTGCAGATGCCGATGGTGACCACGTTAACGCGGACTGTTGTAGTGCTGATCGCCCTGACGGCTTCGCTGGCGAGTGGAGCACAGAACGAACCTGCAAGAGAGCCAGAAAAGGTCGCGACGGATCGCGCTCGGACGGAAGCAATTCACGATCAACTGCGAGCCGTACGCGAAGAGTTTCTCGCCGCATTTGGCAAGCAAGATTTCGATGCTCTCGTGGCGTTGCTCGACGAAAATGTTGTGTTGACAGCGCAGGATGGTAAGGAACTGAAATCCATCCGCAACAAGCAAGGTGTGCGCGAATATCTTGATCGCATGCTGGTTGGTCCCAATCGCGGCATCCAGAGCATGACGATCGCGCCGACCGTTGACGAACTGTCGGTCTTGCACAACGGCGACACGGCGATCGCGACGGGAAGTTCGCTCGACCACTACAAACTGAGCGATGGCAATGAGTTCGACCTGAAGACGCGCTGGAGTGTGACGCTGGTCGACAAGAACGGCAAATGGTTGATCGCCAATCTGCACGTTTCGACCAACCTGTTCGATAACCCCGTGAATTCGGCAATCTCGCGTACTGCCACTTGGGCCGCCGCTGGGGCTGGAGTAGTGCCCTGCTGGTAGGTTTTTGCGGCGGAGTGCTCCTATACCGGAATCGCTCACGATAACGGTCCACCGGGTACTCAATCGCTGCGATGAATGCCAACGATGTCATGCATTAACGGAATTAAGCCATCCAGATTCAAATGCTTCGGTCCGACACACGTCCGACACGCCGAAGGCGTATTGCTCGCGCTCTCGGTCAGCATAGAACGGACCGACGAAGCTGCTAACCAGATTTCGGACGAGAACAGAGAAAGCTCGTGGGGGAGTGTCGCCATCCCGGTCAGGATATCTAAAAAGAAGCGTCGCTGTCCCGGCCACCAAATCGGTGACCGGGACGTGGAGAACAGGGTGCTAATACGGCCATTTGCGACACGGATCGCGATAGGGGCATCCAGGGCAGTTCATCATTGATGGGGCGGGGTAGAAATGCTCTGACTCGATGGCGTGCCAGATCCGCTCCATGACACGCTTGGTTCGGTCGAGTTGCAACCGATCGAAGGGGAAACTGTGTGTGTCGATGCTCACTTCCCTGGTCTTGGTCAACACACCGAACTGCAGCCTGATCTGTTTGCCTGGTGCGAAGTCTTTGGCCAGTTCGCCGTAGAGCAATAGCTGGGCAGCAGAGTCTTCCACCTGATCCTGACTGTACTTTGCTCTCGATGTCTTCCAATCCGTCACGACAAGCTCGTTCTTCGTTTCCCAGATCAGATCAACGCGGCCCAGCACTTCCGGCAGCCCAGGAATGATCTCCCCTCGCAGCGATTCTTCGATGCCTAGAATTCTGCCGTTTGGCTGAGCTAAATCGCTCTGTGAAAACGCTATCAGCATTCTGGTTGCTAGATCGTCGAACGAGTTTACCTGTTCGTCCTTGGCAAACCGGATAGGCAGTGAATGGTCGGACCAACTGTCTCTGTATGCGGCAAACAGTTCTTCGTGCGAAGGTGACTCACTACGTTCGAGCAAACGCTGAAAGTGCAGCTCGATGGCCTTGTGAACTGCACCGCAAAGACGAACGTCGCTGAGATGGTCGTTTCGGGGATGCCAGCGATGTAGCGAAAGAAGTATCGCAGCGGACACTGTTGGTACGCTTTGATCGCCGAGTACGAGATGTAGTCTCTGGGTGGCGGCGGACTGGATTGCGTGGCGTGCAGGGGCGGTGCCCGGGTTTGTGCCGTTTCAAAGAGAAGTGCGGTCATGAGTTAGCTGTGCCTTCCGCTGTTGCTGGGGGTTGCATTCAAATCATCAATGGCGGCACTGGCTTCGGCGACAGTTAGTTCAGATGCCATCCGCAGGCCATGCTTCTCCATGAGCCAGCGCTCTAGATCGAGCTGCAGCCGGTTGCTGATTGCATCCAGTGCCTTGAGTTGGCTCGCAGTAGCTTTACGGCCGTTGCTGCGACGTGGGCTGCTGCTGTTGCTGCTTCCATTTGAATGCCCGTGTTCGGCACCGTTGCTCCGACGCTGACCGTGGGCAGGCTTGCCATTCGCTGGAAGCGGTTGGGCAGCCGCTCCTACTGACTGATGGCGATGCAGTTCATCTTGAACAGCCTGTTTGCAAGCGACATACGCGTTCTTGACTTGGCGATGGAACGCTTCGAGGTCGGTGTTGAGCAACGACGCATCGGCTTCGTACTCGACGTGGCAGGATGCCCCGAGACTGCCGTAGTCAGGCAGCCCGACTTTCTTACTGAGGCCGACATTTATTTTGAGCGGCATGAATTGCTCCTTCAGTGGTCAGATGTGGTGAGGTTGAAAACTCCAGATGTCTAAAGTTTGATGCGGTTACCGAACCCAGACAAAATGTCCAAGTTCAGAGCCACACCAAGTTCCAGACGCCGGGAATATCGGTGCCTAAGCGACGGCTTGCAGCTCTTTGAGCGAAGCCAAGGCCAGCTTGAGCGACCTCTGGCCCCGCTTCTCGGCTTTGATCGTGCGGATCAACTCCTTGCTGCTGTTCAGAGCAGCACGTAGTTGGTCGCGAAGGGCGATCGCCTGCTCCAGCGACCCCGGAGCCTTGCTGTTGCTACTGGTTCGCTTGCGGCGGCGGATCACTTGCTCGGCTGGGACAGATGTGACCGGAGCAGTTGCTGGCGAAGTTGCGGGGATAGTTGGTGTTGAGGCAATCCGATTCACGTGGGGAACCTTTCGTGTGGTTGGGGGCGGTGAGTTTGTACGCGTGGCAAACGGAGACTCGATGCGAAGACAATCGTCGTTGGGTTTGATCGCTTCCTTCGGATCGAGCAGCATCCAGAGGTAGGTGCGTGTGGCGTCTGTCGCCAACGCCGGCGATGCATCGTTGGGCAAATGGAAATCGGTGAATCCCATCTCTGCAGCACGAGCCAGGAACTTGCGATCTGTACAGATGCGGACGTCGTCGCCCTGCTTGTTGGAGTTCCGCAGAATCATTTCTGCCGGTCGGGGACTGCTTGCCGAGGCTGCCCGTAGAATTACATGGCCGTTGAGATCCAGCGTCAGCTCTCGATGCGTGTCACCGTTCGGCAGCCGGTGCATGTTGTCGGTCAGGAACTGAGCATCAGTGGGTGACAATTGCAGCGTGCACTTGGCGTAGTGCGTAGGGGGGATGATCTGTTCAACATTGGGAAACCGACCTTCCTTCTGTACGCCGAGCCAGTAGGTCCAGGGGCCAACCTGAAATACGACATTCGTGACGCCTTTGTCGTCCTGTAACTGACCGACCCGTACAGGCTGGTCACTGGGCAGCTCTTTGCAACTGAATAGCTTCGTTTGCTGGAGCAGCACCTCTGCCTCGAAGCCGAACGTAAAACCCGACTGACGTAGAAGCTGTCGGCCATCAGTAGCGGCAATCACGCCGTCTGGCCGGAGCTGAATGCAGTTGAGGGCATATCGAACACTGCCGACATCAGTTGTCTCGTAAGCATTGCGAAGTGCAGTGAGCAGCTCAGGCGAGTTGTCAGCAAACTGTGCAGGCAATTCAGGAAACGCGGGAGCATCGGGTACAGGCTCCAGTTCGTCGTATTCCATTTCACGGCACACGCCCTTGTCGTCCCAACTGGCAGCGAGCACGCCTTGTCGGGGCCTGGTCAGGAACACAGGCACTGACTTTGGACCTTGCACGTCTTCGAGCAAGTTGAGCGGGATGAGCATCAGATCACGATCTTGCGAACGCGGATCGTGGAAACGCACGGCGTGATTCGGTGCCCGAGCTTCTATAAACAGGCCCTCGTCGCCGCTCCGAACGGTTAGGACAGGCGTTGGCTTGCTCCGGTTGAGTGCCTTCTTCATCACGGTAAGGAGCTGCTTTGCAAGCAGGCGGGTAATTTGGATCAAGGTATCGAACTCCAAAGGGAATGAGGCGAAAGACAACCGGGCGGCAGCCAGAAGCCACCGCCCATGAATAACCAGTACACGCCAGCTACGCCGCGTTACGACGTTGCTGTCGTTCCAGGGCGTCCCAATCAACCACGCTCGGCAACGCATAGTCGTCCGCGTCATCGGGCTGGAACACGCTGAGCGACGTGGCGACGCTGAAGCCACGGCGACGAATGGTGCCTACAGATTCACCGGTGGCATCGGCAACGGCTTGGTTCAATTCTGCTTGAGTCATGGGACAACTTTCCTTGTTAAACAATGAGGACTTGAAGAAAGAACAACGAACAAACAGGGGCAAGAAACAAAAAAAGCCGCAACGCCCGATGAAGGGCGAAACGGCCGTGGACGAGGACAAACCAACAAATGTTGGCTGGTTAAGAAGCGGGTTAAAGCAACAAATGTTGCCTGGGCATCACGCAGCTAGGTCAGATGCTGCTCTAGCCATACGACTTCAGCAGCCAGTGCTTCGCTGCGAAGGCCAAAGGGACCGAGTACGGGTCCAGCGACTGGCGAAAGGTCTGCCAGCCAGTTTCCAGCAGCATCTGGCTCAACATGAGACGCCCGCTGGATCGATACGGTGCCCAGCTCTTGAAGTGGGATCTCTTCGCTGTAGATGCAGCGAATCTGGCCAGCTGGTGAGATATGCAGGTGCATCGTAAAAACGCTCCTGCTATTTACGACGGAGGATGTTGCGACGCGGTTTGTCGACCAGCAGCCCTTCGACTTGGCTTTGCACACCGGCGAGTTGCCCGGCAATACGTTGTCGCAGGTTCTGGTTGTCACGCAGTTCCTGCGGCTTTACGTTCCGCACGATCCGTTGCGCATTCTCGACCAGAGAGTCCAGCTCAGCGTTGGATCGCACGTTGAGCTGTTTGAAGCGGCCGAAGAACTCGACCAGGTTCACGACTGCCGAGTCACGGAAGATCTTCTCCTTGCCTTCGTCGCCGCCAGAGAGCCGCTCAGTCAGATGCGATACCAACTTGCTGAACTCTTCGGTGAAGGCTTGTTCAGCAAGAGCGACCGCTTCATCGAACCTGGCAGTAACACGTCGCGATTCTTCTTCGAACAAGGCTGGCGAGAGCTGCTGCAGATACGCTGGGGGCTCCACGTTCGGGTATTCCCAGGCCACCGTGAACAGACCGTCGAGTGTGGCGGGATAATCCGACGCACTGAACAAGCTACCCAGCCGCTGGCGAGCTGCAGCCTTGAGGTCAGCATAGTGCTCATCTAGCACCGACACTGCTTCCTCCATCTCCTGCTTGAGACTGGCCAGCTTGATGTCGAACATCTGAATCTCATCACGCCGAATGAGCCGGATGCCGGGCTCCGGGTAGGGAACCGTCATCGCCCGCCAGTATTGCTGGATACCGGAGCGGACCGACGTGACTGATTTGAAGGCCGAGTGAGAAGTATCGATCAGCTTCTTACCAGCGGACAGAAACGATCCCTCGGCCCCAAACGTGTCGGCCGCTTGGGCCTTCTGTTCGGTGTTCAGCGACTTGCGAACTCCAAACCAGGTGAATGCGATCCGGACGGCCGCCATCGTCGCCCGCAACCGCTGCGAGGCAGACTGCGTGTTGGCCATGCGGGGTTCATCAAGAAGTGTAGGCATGTAGGTCTCCAGAGATCAAAGAAGGATGTTGATTAGGCTCGGCAGGCTGTCCGTGCGCGGTGGGGCCGGGCCCACCAGATGCCCCATAGGTCTGGGGCGGGCTTTCGCACGGCAAATCATGGGCTGAAAGCCCTCATCAGACGGCCCCGCCCCAGTCCTCGGCGCGAAGGTGGCTGTACATTCGGAGCGAAATTTCTGCTGTCCACCAAGGAAAATTGCGATTCCTTAAGAGGATGTCTATTTTGACTGGGGCATCTGGGGCAGCATCGATTTAATCGCAAGAAAATCGCTGAAATTGCCGTATGGAATGCTGCCCCACTCTCCGCCCCAGCAACCCTGTTTTTGCCCCATCTGCCCCAGGTCTAGCAATGGGCTGTTTCAGCATTGGTTCCCTGAACTTCCAAACACATCGGTTGCTGCAAAGAAGATCAGTTCAGAGGGGGGCAGGCGGAACAGAACTCCCTTCCGAAAGAGGGCCAGAAAGTGCCGCTTACGCCTCCTGGTATTTGGACGATTTGTCTGCCGTCAGTCCGACGATTCCAAAGGGCGGCAGAGGCGGTACCTCCGCTGGCAGATGTGCGTCCAGCAGATCAATGGATGAAGCGATCATGTTTTGCGCTGCCGAAATCTGGCCGCCGCTAAGTTGGTCACGCAAATGGCGCAGGCTCGTTGCGAGTGCCCGGAGCGGACCGACCTCGCAGATGACTTCGTCGCCATTGGTGAGGTACTCTTGGCGGCCCGACTCGGGGCGAAAGTAGAGCGTGGTGCTGGCGATCTCGTACTTGGCGTCATGGTGCCGATCGAAAGGAATCTCCTGCTCGATCAGAAACTGTTCGAGCGCTGCGAATTGTCCCCAGGAGGCCTCATCGGCAAACAACTGGATATGCTGTTGTTCGGGCTGTCGTGCAGACAACAAGTCTTCCGCAGTCTGCGGCAAGAACTGATTGCCACCCCACTCTAGCGTAAGATCTTCCTGGGAGATCAGCGTGCAGAGCTGCGGAACCAGCTCGGCTAACACGCAGCCACCAAGCGTGATGTGAGCTGAAATCATTTCGGGCATGTTTCTGTTCCCGTGAAGCTGGGGGCCGCGAATCTCGAAGCTGCGATCCATTGGAGTAAACCGGATGGGAACCAGCCAACCCCAGTTTGTTCGGGGGACGAATTGACAGCCCCACATGTTGACGGGTTCAGTTCTGCGACGCATCAGAACGCGCGACCCGGCGACGGGAGCCGGCTTGAGCAGCCGGCTTCTGATAGATGCCGGGCTGCTCAGCAGAAAGACACCTACCGCTGGCCCAGGTTCTGAGCTTGTCGACCGATTCAGCCGCAGTGACTGCAATGGGCACGACATTCTGGGCAGCTTGTACGAGCGGCAGATCGAGTAACGCTGCCAAACGGCAACAGGCACGGACCTCGGCACCTGTCCAGTTCGTATCATCCGGCAACTTCTGGCGGGCATCGAGTTCGTACTGCTGCAAATAAAGCTGCCAGATCGCCTGCCGATCATCTTTGCCGGGTAGATCCAGAAAGAACACGCCGTCGAAGCGTTCAGCTCTTGTTAGCTCGGGCGGCAAGTGATCGATGCGATTCGCCGACGCAACCACAAACACGTCTGTCTCTTTGTCACTGAGATAACTCAGCAATGTGCCGAACAGTCTGGTTGAAACACCGCTGTCCCCGGCGCCATTAACGCCGCTCAACGACTTGTCACATTCGTCAAGAAAAAGCACGCACGGCGCCATCGCGTCTGCGATCTTCAGTGCTTGGCGAATGTTAGATTCCGTTTGTCCCACAAGGCCGCCCATTAAAGCGCCCACGTCCAATACCAACGTGGGCCGGCCGGTTTCTTTGCCGAGGCACTTGGCGAACTGCGATTTGCCGGTGCCAGGGACTCCTAGCAAGAGAATGCCCCGCGGCCGCTTGTGGGGATTGTTGCGTGCAGGCTGCAGCATCGCCCGCTTGCAGAAGGACTTTAGCGCAGTCAGACCGCCGAGGCTGGTAAAATCCTGTTCGCTTTGATGCAGCGACACGAGACCGCTTTTCTTCATCATCTGTGATTTCAGGCCCCAGAGCGTCTCGGGCGTAATCTGCGCGTGCCGTACCAACGAAAGACTGAAGGCGTTCTCGGCTTCGTAGCGGGTTAGACCGGCTGCGGCGTCAATGACGCGTTCCAGTTCGAGGGCACTTGGCAATTCACCCTCTTCGGTGGCCACACCCCGTGCAATTTCGGCCAGTTGCTCGCGATCGGGTAGCGAGTGCTCCACCACCACGAACAATTTGTCGAGCTCGATGGGGATCTGAACGACCGGGGAGAGAATGACCACAAAAGTCCGTAGCTGCTTACCGGCTGTGACTTGCCTGGCCAACGCTTGCACGATCTCGGCCGACTGCAGGAAGCGATGGAAATTCTTGAGCACGAGAATCCCGGTGCCGTCGGTCGACGCGAGCGTGCCGGCCGAACGGACTGCGGCTAGAGGATCAACAAGATTCCCGCTCGCTTCCTCGACTTGCACTTGGCCGGGGCTGTGTAAGCCTTGCTCTAGATCCCAAGCTCGTAGTTGCCAATTCTCTTGCCGACAGAGCCTGGTGATATCTGCCAAGGCATCGTCGTGTTCATGGCTTTCGATCCAGATGCCGGTGAAGCAAGCCTGGATCAATTCGGATAGCCGTTGCGTAAGCATGGAAGTCTTTCTTTGTTCGAGTAATGAAAATGACTCCGGACAAATTGTCGGGAGCCTTCGTTGGTCGCAGAATGCAACGCGGGCAGAGGTGCTAGAGAAGTCAGCTCCGCAGAAAAACCGAGCATCGCTGGCCCTGGAAGAGGGGGTTCAGGTCACGCTGGACCCCTACCGGATAGCTTTCTACTCATTTGGGGGTTCCGGCGTCGGTTAGGCGCCCAAAATCGAAAATGGACCGTCTCGAAGGCCGCAGAAATCTCAGCCGCCTGTCGCGCAAGCCCGGCCCCGAAAGCTCGCGGGAAAAAGCCACACCAGCCTTCTGCTGATCGCTTAGCCGTTCTCCTCAATTGGCTCCCGACTTAGTTGCTGCGTGGTTGTGATGCGTCGCTTCTGCGTAGAACTCGGGCGTAAGCCTTTCCTCAAGCTTCGTACCCAACGCCTGTTCCAGAAAGAGGCTGGCTTGGCGACAGGCTGTGCCCGTAAAGCCTCGGGTTTCCAAATGTGTTTCCCCGGCCGGCGAGATGATCACCTCGATGAGCTTGGTCAAGCCACACCTCCTGCTACTTGAATGGTAAGTTTGATCGAGCCGTCGGTTAAAGACTGCTCTTGGACGCTATAGCCTTGGCGACGGGCTTCGAGCTTGGCTTTTTCAACGGCATAGCCCTGCAAGAAGCGGTCAAGTTCTTGTTGCTTGCCCCAGTGTCCGTTGAACGTGTCGACTTGCACCCGACCACTGTCAAGCTGACAGACTGCCGGATAGCGCCAGCCGGGCAACTGCACGGCTAAGCCGGTCACGGAGGTGTTGAACAGGAGTGAAGTCCCTTCGACTGGAGCTGGCAGCTTGAGCCGCGAGCAAGCAGCGCGGACAGCATTGCCGTCACGCACCTGCGTTTGAATCTGGACAATATGCGACATGGAGACCTTTCGTGGTGAAGATGGTGAGAGCTGCGGTGGGGCTAGAACGGTGGAGGCTGCAGATCCGCAGGTGGCAAGGGAGTCTCGGGGAGCTCGGGCTCCAGCAACAAAGGAGGGCGGTTTGCTTTGCGATCTTGAACGAACTCTTGGATGAGGACTTGAATCTCCTCTTCGTTCGTCGTTTCTCGCCAAAGACCGCTCAATGCGATGGCAGCGATCACCAAGGGTGACAACGCTGCCAATAGCATCCCCAGCGCGGTTAGGCCGCTACCGAGCAATGACTCCCTCAAGCGAGCCTGGGCGAGTTCACGTCGCTCGGCCTCTAGGCGATTCCGCTGCACAGCAATGGCTGCTTGATCGTGCCGCAGAGCGTGCTGTAGGCCGATCATCTCACGACGGGCTTGAGCGTCGGCCGTGACAAGTTGCCGGCTACCCTGGGCAACGGTCTCCGAGGACTTAGCCATCCGTACATTTTGAGCTGCCTGCTCATGCGTTACCTGCTGAGCCAGGTCAGCCAGGCGTTCATCTCGGCTGCACCCGACGAGAGCGCAGCCTGCGGCGATGCCGATCACGAGAACTTGTCGTTTCATGCGTGCTTGTTCTCCTTTGAAGAAGGAACCTTCCCAGCAGTCTGCGGGTGGCCCTGAGCAGTCGGACCTGCCAGACAAGGGCTACCACCAAAGCTGCCAAGGCCAGTGAAAAACAAACGACCAATGTGGTAAGCTGCAAGCGCACCTCCTTTCATGAGTGGCGGGGTAAGATAGTGCCTCTGACCGAAAGCTTGCTGATTGGAAAATGAGCAATAACTCGAATAGAATTCGCTGACCCGTCTTCCGGCTTTGCCCGCCAGCCAACGCGGACTGTAGTAAGGATGCCGTCTGATGCCAGCACGAACTAGTTTTTGCCCTAGAAGCTTGCCGCGCCGAGGGTTCTTGCAGGCGGGTTCGTTGCTGATGGGTGGGCTCTGTCTTGGCGATCTATTGCGATTGCGGGCCCAGGCGGCAACGGCTGGTAAAACGCCGAAGGATACGTCGGTGATTCTGGTGTGGCTCGAAGGAGGAATGAGCCAATTGGAAACATTCGATATGAAGCCAGAGGCACCGGCCGAATATCGCGGCGAGCTCCAACCGATTTCCACGGTCGTACCAGGACTCGACATCTGCGAATTGTTGCCGCTGCATGCACGAATCGCCGACAAGTTCAACCTAATCCGCTCGATCAGGCACGATGTTGCCGATCACCCAGGCGCAGCTGGTCGCTTCCTTACCGGACGTCGCCCCCTGAACATTAGTGATCCGGTTTCCAAGTTCCCCACTATTGAATCACTCGTGGCAAAAGCCCGCGAGGATCGCACCGTGGGTGTACCCAACTACATTTCGAATACCCGGGCGCTCAAAGGGGGCGGCAGTGCATACTTGGGGCACAACTGTGAGCCGTTCGTGGTCGACCGAGATCCGAATGACCCCAATTTCAAAATCGAGAACCTCTCGCTCGATCCTGCTTATGCTGGTCGGCTCGAAGATCGCTTGACATTGCTGCGGGGCTTCGATCGGATGCGAAGTGGACTCGATAACGCAGGCGCGATGCGATTTGGCGACAAATTCGACCGCCAGGCGATCAGCTTGCTCACCAGTAACAAAGCCGCCCGCGCCTTCGATGTTTCACAAGAGCCAGATGCCATTCGCAATCGCTATGGCCGCAACGAATGGGGGCAGCGGGCGCTTCTCGCACGCCGATTAGTCGAGGCTGGCTGCAGCTTCGTCACTGTGGAACTGCGCGAACTATCCACCGTTAAGCCACGGATATTCACTTGGGACGATCATGGCGACGGCGGCAGTTCGATATTCAAAAACATGCAAACAAGGTTGCCGGTTTACGACCAGGCGGTGAGCGCGCTTATCGAAGACGTTTACCAACGTGGGCTAGAGGATAACGTAATGATCGTCGTTGCCGGAGAGTTTGGTCGCACACCCAAGCTGGTGTTTCGTCCTAGCTCGACCCATGTTGGGCGCGATCACTGGCCCGAGAGCATGTCGCTTCTGGTGGCTGGTGGCGGAATGCAAACTGGCCAGGTGATTGGCTCGACTACGAACCGTTCAGAGATGCCGAAAGATCGTCCGCTCGATCCCAACGACCTACTAGCCAGCATCTACAAGTTCCTCGGGATCGACATGGCAACCGCCTATCCCGATTACCGCGGCCGCCCAATGCCGATTTTGCCCTACGGCAATCCGATTCCGGAACTCGAAGCAGTTACCTAGGACCAGCCCTGCTGTGGAGCCGCTTGCCACTAAGTGTAGAGCCGATAGGGGCAGCGAGTGTTAGGTCAGCACTGAAATCGAGCACAAGGAGCAGAGGAACGAGAGGCTCTGCTAGCTACGCTCCGGGAGCATGTTATTCTGACGCAGTAATGGCGAAAATTCAGGTAAAGCTTGGGCGACAAAAGCTTCCACGGGACTGGCAGGACGATCAGTGTTGCGGAGCGGTCGCACGACAAAGTGATTGCTGTTGCGAAGGTGATGCCGCCGCGGGTCTTGTACCTATCCCGGTTAAGTGCTGCATTACCGGCAATGGATGAACAAGCACCTGGAGCGGCCAACCGCGACATCTCCGAGCTCAGAGAAATATGAATCTGCCTACATCTATGGCGACCAAGACTTGGCGATGCGGCTTTTCACTTCAATTCGCACGTCGGGGATCACTAGGCGCATCGCTTCTCTGAGGATCTTGCAAATCTTTTTGCGCTGCAGCTCGACGTCGGAATCGGCGTCGACTTCGACGAGAAACTCGTCATGCACAAAGTTCCGTACCAGATAGCCCTGACGCAAGAGATTCCACAGGGCAAACTTTGCTCCATCAGCTGCCAAGCCCTGAAATGGGGTGTTGCGACTGGCACAGTAATCCACCTCCGATCGCAGCCTGCCTGTGCATGTGAAGACAGCGTTCGCGTTTTGGGAATCAAACCGATATTCACGGACCTCCGGGAACAGCTCTAGCCATCTTTGCCGCCACTCAGTCGCCTGGTTCTCCGTTAAGGTCACGTCGTAAGTCTTAGCAGCGTATTTGCACAGCGTGGCCGTCGACATGCCGCCGGGCACCCCAAAGTTGATTGGCTTCACCTTCTGCCGTTCGGCGTCATTGACTGCTTCCGTGGGCTTGCCCAACAGCCGCCCTGCGACGAATCGGTGAATGTCAACGCCTCGGTTGAACAGCTCGGCCAGACTGGATTGAGAACCTCCCGCCAAGGTCACTTGTGCCAGGGCCGCAAGCTCTATTGCTACGTAATCCGCGATCACGAAGAGCTTTCCAGGAGGGGCAGATATGCAGGACCGAACCCGCGGGTCGCGCGGCAGGCTTTGAGCCGGGATGTCGCCACTTGCGGATGATCTTCCCGTGACCAACAGAGGGTCGAACGTGGTATGCACGGTCGGCTTGTCCATCTTCCCCATAACTTGGATGAGCCTCGAAACTTTCGATTCCTGCAGATACGCATCCACGAATGGCTCCCGTAATCCCAGCGACTTCAGATCGTCTTCACGCAAGGAGATGTCGCCCCCACTGTCGGGTTGTGCGAGGTCCGGATGGTGGGCGTACGCATGTTGCAGCAGGTCCCTGAGGAGTTGCTCTGACCCAGACTCGCGGGGAACATAGCCTTCGTCTGCGAGTTGGCCGAGTAGCGTTGCTTGCTCAGAACGAAGGGCCGCCAAGTTCTTTTGAACTTGAGCTACGTCGATCGGCAGACCGGCTGCCGATATTTGCTGGAGAGCGATTGCGCCGCGGATCTGAATGTGATGAGTTTGCGGGCCCCAGTGAGCAATTTGGTCCTTGATCCAACGCCGGCCTTGAAATCGAAATGCTTCGTCAGCTTGTCGCAACCGGCAAGCAATATCGCGTTGCACGATTTTGTAGGTGGCGAGTATCTTGGTCGACTCCTCTTTCAGCCATGCAATCAGGTCTCCCAACGACCGCACTGCAGATCTCGGTGCCGCGCTGAGGACTCGAAGAAGTTCGGGAAGGGAGTGTTCGGCATCGGACTTACCGACCTTGCATAGCATTCGCAATCGCCATAAAAGGCTCAAATCCCAAACACGATTTCGATCGACGAGTGCGTAGACGTCGTCGCCCGCCCGACGGACAACTTTGTCAAGCTGTTCTAGCAAAGAAACGGAGTCAAACATTACCCAGTCGCATTGGGCGTGCTGCCTTACGAACGGCGTCAAGTGATCACTACGAACAGTCACCGTGTTTTCGCCATCGGTGGCGCATGCAAGCAGAAACATAGAGCGTTTACGCGGTGAGCAGAACCGAGGCGGAAGCGGAATTCCGTGAAACACGAAAGTGTCATGGACGACTTGGCCATCCGATGGGTGCCAGGTGGGTATCGAAGTGCTTGCTTTCATCTTCATCAGTCGCACCATGAGAAACGAATCTAACGAGGCAATCCTGTGGGGTACGTTGGCGGTTTATTGACCGTTAGGTCAATGCCGAGCTTCCTCAATGGCTTTCCGAGGGCTTCTGCCACGCATGCCCAAGCTTCTTCCCGACTGCACTCACCGGGATCCTTGCGTGCTTTAGGAGGCAACGCAACGACACACTTTGGGATCGAGATGCCGCTTTTCCGAGCAGCACTGAGAAACGGCTGAATATTGGCGGTAGTCACTTCGATCGCGTCTGCGTCCGAGAAGAATACGACGGCTCTGTCTCGTGCATGAGTCAGAATTGCCCGCTCCTGAGCCAGCCCCAACTTGCCCTTCCGGCCGAAGATGGCGACGGCATTGGTACCCAGCCGCCAAACATCAGTAATTCCCTCGCAGATCACAATTGGTCCGCTAACCGCTGCAGCCCAAGTGAGGCCATACACTGCTGCCGCGGCAGAAAATCCTGTCGCCGTTAGGTACTTTGGCGTGGATCCTGCGATCAGCTCATCATCGATCAGCCTGGCCTGCCAACCTGCAACTATGGTTTTCTGGCTGACCTTGCCGTCATCGGGAAAGTCAAAGATTGGGATGACGAGTCGTTCGTCGCGGATGCCTGAGCCGAAGCAAGATTCGCAGTAGTACACTCGCCAGCGTTCCCATAACTCGCGAGGATCAAAGTTGCGGCCCTCGACATAGTCACGGACATTGTCGGGCACGGCTCGCCCAACGATCGGCACCAGATTCGTCGGTAAGTGGAAAGTTTTGCGGGGTGCCGTGCTCTGTTTTGGGCCATTAGGACCTGAAACTACCTGGAAGGATCTGTTGCTACCGCGAATGTCAAACCACAACTTATCTCGGTTTCTCCGTGAGTCACTTGTGTCTGCGCCAAAACAGTCTTCATTGAAGCACTTGAGCAGGTTAGTCTGCGCCTGTCTCGATCTTGGGGCGGTCGTTCCGTAAAGGTAGTGAATTGACAGGCGACCAAACTGGTCACCGCAAACCGGGCAGTCAACGGCGTAATGTTCGACATTTTGTCCATCGGGACTTCTTAAGGAAGGTGCTTTCGGTCGCCCGCCGCGATTCCAGTCCGGGACGGTCTGTGTTGCGCAGGCTATTCCTTCGTTGCTTATTCGAACATGGCCAAATAGTTCGACTAGGCGACTGTGGAGTCTTGGGTTGAGCATAGTTGCCTCGAAGTTTCCTGTGACTTTGAATTGCACGTCCCTGCGTCCAAGCCGGGAGACGGTTGCTGCTGTTACCGAAAGAAAAATATTTATCTGTGGTAACCGGGATATTTCTTTTTCTACTCTCTTAATTTGCAAGACAGTGAGGACGTGTGGACGTACGGTGATAAGCCCTTACGGCAGCTACACTTCGGGCGTCCACGCAGCGTCCCGGACATCTAGTCCCGTCGGACGTGATCGACGTACTGGATTCCTGGGAGCACACGTTGCCGTGGGCCTTTACTGCCTGGCCGCTTCGTGGACATCCCGGTTTTTTCTTCGACCCGATGTGCGAACTCAGAGCTATTCACTGCACGGCGGCCATTATCGAGGCAGTAGTGCACGTAATGGCGATAAAGCTCTTTCAATCCAATCGCAGCCAGTTTGTTGATTTGGCAATGTTCGTCGAAGAACTGAACGAACGGATCATTGTCTACTCGGAAGGATGCCTCGACGCGGGCGCAAACGCTGCACTCAGCGAAGCGGCGCGCTCTCACAAGTGATGCGAGTGCCCGAAAGAGCCGATTGGCTATGCCTGGTAGCTCCTGCGCAAGTTTCGCATCGAGCAGCTTGTCAGCCTTTTTTTCGGGGAACGATTCTTGGAATGGAATGATCATCAGCTTACGCGCAGTTCCTTCGGTTCGATCATTGATTGCCGGCAAATGGTTCGTCGCGAAGATGAGCTTGGCGTTTGAGTAAATTGTTTCGGGGTCTTGCCCCTTGCGCTCGAACTGCAATGGATCCCCAGACACCAACTGCTTAAACGTTCCTTCTTCGAACCGCTCAACCCGGCTCATGTCGTTGGAAATGTTTGCCAGCTTCCCGACGAGTTGCGCGGGCCGGAACCGATTGCCGAGGTCCTGGAGAGCAACGTGAGAGACGTTCGTTGCGCCTATCAACTTAGTGAACACATTCAGCGCAGTTGACTTGCCATTTGCGCCGTTACCAATCAGCACCGCCGCTTTTTCCAGGCGAAGTGCTGGTGGTGAGAGCACCCAGGCGATGAACTGCTCTAACCGTTGGATGCGCCGGTCGCCATCGTCTCGCGCCGGCAGCACTTGGTTTATGAACTGATCATAGACCGGGCACTTGGCCTCCGGGTGATATTCAAAGCCAAGCTGAATCGGCGAGAAGTGACGCGGCGTAAAGCCGTAAAGAACGGGACTCTCCGACTCGCCTACCAGAATCGGGCGTAGATCTAGCAGGCCATTCGCACAGGCTATGTACGGCGACACTTCTGCAGCTGAGTCGCGACTGATTAAGATTGAGTCGCATTCCGGAAGGTCATCCAGAATGCAAAGAGCTTGCAAGTTAAGCAGCACATCGCGGACTAAGGGTTTTGTGATTTTCACTGCGCTGGTGTCGCTTTGCAGCTTTTGAACTAGGTCGCATTCAACTGCTTCGTCGGTCACCTCCCGATATATCTGTCCGTTATATCGAAGCCATTTTCCATTGCGCCGTCGCAGCCACGGAACGTCCTCATCATCAGAGTCTTCGGCTTCCCGCAGAGCTGCTAGATAACCTCTGGCGAAGGTCTGTGGACTGTTATCACCGCCGGAACCGTTGTCAACGATAAACGTCAGATTCCGAAGCCGGTCACGAAACCACGATAGATTCGGGGCCTTGAGACCTTGGTCCTTGTACGTCTGGCGAGCAACGTTGATCGCCTCTTCGTGTTGCGCCGGTTCGAGCAACGCGATAGCTTCGCAGATCGCCTCGCGAATTGCGGTCTTCTCGACAAAGCCTTCATATGACTGGACGTATTCAAGGACGGCATCGAAGACTGTCCGCCGGATCGAAACATTACCCTCTACGGTGATGATCCCGACGCCTGACGATTGGATGGCGGTGAACGCCCGAATTCGGAAGTCGCGTGACCACTTCTGCAACGCGCTGATGGTCACAGTGACCTCGCTGGCATCAAGCTTTGCAAGCTGTGCGGCTAGCTCATCGGCTTGGTCCGCCGAGTACGGCGCAAGCCAGCGACCGCTGGGATTGATGCGTACGCCCGGCAGGATTAGCTGCTTCCGCGGTTGATTGGGATTGGCACGATGTTTCGATCTCGATAAAATCGACATATTGAATCCTTGAGATGTCGATCCGCGCCTGCTTACCAGGGCCTGACGCGGAGCGACGAGGTTAAGAGCGGCACGCTCACAGAGAGCGTGCCGTTTTTTTTTTAACGAGAGCGTCGCTGAAAATTGGCCTCGGCGGCCAACAGACGATTTGAAAGGCCCGGCTTAGGGCCGTTCAAAGTAGGTTGTCCGGCTAGGCTCATGAAGAAGCGATCCAGCGCTTCTTTGCTGGTGCACCGTGTGCCGCCGATCTGAATTGCTTCGAGGATGACGCCCCGGCAACCAGAGTTCGTCCAGCGATAGATGCACGAGATGTGTACAGGTTTGCCAGCGCGGCGGCGCGGTAGCAATGCGGCCGCCTCGGAAAAGGTCAGGATCTGTTCGTCAAGTGAAATCATTAGCGAAGCTCCGCGATGTGTTGCAATGAACAACCAACGCTCGCAATGCTATGAGGCCCTTCAGGGACAAGTCACCGGGGACAAATCAGGGACAACCGGGGACATTTCAAAGATTTTTTTTCCTATCCGAGCATAAGTGCTCAAACGCCTTCGGCAGTTCGTTCAGGGGCGCGTGAAGTGCTCGGCTATTTGTGGACCGTCCAAAATCTTATTCTGAGAGGATTAGGAAGGACGTCAGATACCCCGTGTCAGCGTGAAGAAAGTCAGAGTTCGGCGTACTCTTTCCGAAGAGTTCAAGCAGGAAGCTGTGCAGATGTTGCTCGACGGACATTCGGCAACCTCGGTCGCAGAACGCTTGGCGCTCGCCGGGCCCAATCTCTTGTATTGCTGAAAAAAAGATTTCCTCCGGCAGGCTGGACCCACGGCCCGCACAATGGGCGATCGTGTGGCTCACCTTGAAGATGAACTGCGTCGCGTCGAGCGCGAGCGGGACATCTTAAAATAGGCGTTGGCTATCTTGAGCCGCCAGATGCAGCCTGTACGCCCTCATCGAACAACTCACTCTCCTTGGTCCCTTTCCCTTGAGCGCGTTGTGCGACACCCTCGAAGTCGGCGTCGCCGGATACTGTGCCTGGCTGTCCGAAACTCAGTCCTTACAAGAACAACGAGATCGTGAACTGATGCCCCTGGTTGGCAACATCTTCTGGCAGCACAAGCGCCGCTACGGCCCGCGGCGAATCGCCTACGAACTCAACGTCCTTGGACACGTTGAACGCTTCGCCAAACTGCTGAAATTGCGGTGATTACAGGCCATTCAGCGATCGCCGACATCATTTACTTGCCGCTGTAAGGGAGTAGCATCGCCTATCTCGCTTCCGTGGTTGATCTCTGTTCGCGCCGCGTCGTCGGCTGGGCCATCGACGTGCAGATAACCGAGCTGCTCGTGCGCGACGCATTGCAGCACGCGATCTTATTCACCACAGCGATCGCGGCGGCCAGTACGCCGGTCAAGCCTATCGCGCTGTGCTCCGCCGAGCAGACATCCGTCAAAGAATGAGCCGCGCCGCCAACTGCTACGACAACGCCTTCATGGAATGCTGCTTCGGGACTATCAAGACCAAACTCGAAATGACCGAATACCACAACAACCGCAGTGCCCGCGCGGAAATTACCAGCTACCTCGCCTACAACAATACCGACCGCAGCCACTCCCTTTCGACTACCTCACCCCTGCCGCCTTCGAAGCCCTGCTTACCCAATCCTCTTAACCACAACACTTTCCGAAATTTGCCGAGCAGCTCACGCTCTGGCCTCCCACAGGCCAGTTTGGGAGAGTCGGCTATTCGAATCGTTTTAGCGCCTTCACAACTGTGGCTAGTTTGACCTGATTTGGTCTGTCTAAACAAATTGTTTGTCGCAACTCTCTGCTGCTATTCCATTTATCTCTGATTGCCGCCGGTTTCATTCCATTTTCTTTATTTAGCTTGGTGAAGTACGCATCTCGATCGTAACATGGCTTTCGCCTCTTCTCGGGTGAGTCTTTGAGGATAAGATCTTCACAAACCTCTTCAGACGGTGCCCTCTCGAATTGCCCTTGTGCCCATGCTCGTAGAAACTCTCGTCGAAGCCGTCGAATCAACTGCCTGTGACGTTTGTGATACGCTTCCAGCAGCGGCCAGTGCCACTTGTCCTTTGCAATTTGATCGAACGACTCAGTGAGTAGCTGTTTCTCTTTCAATCGCGTCCATTTTGAATTCGATAGCCCTGAGTAAGGGGCGCTGGATTGTGAGCCAAGATCTACGACGACTGCCTCGGCCAACTCGTAAGCAAATTCGTGATAAGTTGAGGCGCGGAGCACGTCGCAATGGCGATAAAGTGCTTGGTACTTGAGCCTGGGAAGCGGCTGCTCGCTTCCCAATGCAAACCAGCGTATTGCCGCTCCTAAGAGGTCGTGGGCGGAAGTCAGATAGTCCGCTACGTTTCCGAGCAATTCCATCAGGCGGTCGCAAGCTCGCTGGAAATCCTCTGGCGACATGCGGCCGTCGTCATCGTAACGACGAGGCAACACTCGAACCAACTCTGCGGCGGCCCATAGTTGGTCAAGTGAGTTATGAATAAGCGCATAGGGCATGTACAACTCTGCCGGAGCTCGATTCCTGACATCCAAGAACATTGCAGGCCTCGCGTCAATTCTCAGTGGACCGTTTCACGAATCAGCCAATCTGACGCATGATCTCGGTGCCGCGAACCAAATCACGCTCAGCATACACCTGAGTAACGTCCGCCGCGGCGTGCCCAAGCACGATTTGGGCAGCTTCAAGGCCATATAACTTGCGAACTTCGGTAGCGGCGGTGTGGCGGAGTTGATTCGGGCTCCACAGATGAGCAGCTCGCCAGGCATCGCGTTCACGAGACAGTTTTTCTTGGTCAGCGTCCGGCAATCCCTTATCGATTCGCCGTAGTCTGGCTGGCATCGCGAAGGTGGCTTCGCAGGCCCGATGAATAGCCCGACGGTAGCTTGCGGTCGTATAGGACTTCTGCGGAACCCGACGTGGATCTGCGACGCGATTGGTACCCGGGCCGTTTCCACGTCCGCGAGGGGTCACGCGTTGCTCTCGCCGTTCGTTGCGCCGCAAAATCTCGCTCTCGCGCGGCGAGAAGCAATACTCCTCGGGTAGGCGATTCAAGTAAGTTCTCAGGAAGGCCTGGGCCTTGGGACCGATGAAAATCGTTCGCTCTCGGCCATGATGCTCGTTCTTGTGGGAGTGAGGCGTATACCTCCAAACATCACCGGCTCGATCCAGATCGCAAGGACGTAGCCGGCACACGTCTTCAGGTCGGCAACCTGTTAGTCGCTGGACACGCACCATGTCCGCTACGACCGCAGGCAAGTGTGGGAGAGTCCGCTCAACGGTTTCGTCGGTCACCGGCAGAATTGGCGCGGTCTCGCGTGCGCTACTTCGCCCTTTACGCAGCCCCGGAACCTCGCGCAGAGCCTGAACAATTCCACCCGGTACCATTTCCTTGGAGGTGGCCCAGGAGAATGCTCGCACGATTCGAGAAATCTGTTTGTTGATGTGCTTCCGCGACCACTTGCGCGCAATCATGGCCTGCTGAATCGCTTGCAGCTTCAGAGGGCCGAACTCGGCCACCGGCTCTCGGCCGTACATCGATTGCGCCAAAGAGAGTGCGGCCACAATCTGCGTGACTTCATTGGTAATCGCACCATTCTTGCGGTAATACGACTCAGCGAATTGTTTGTACGCGGCGCAGACTTCGACCACGAAAGTCACAATGCCATCCGCCGGATCCGAATGAAGTGCTTGTCTCCCGGAGGCGAGCCATTCGGCGATGCGTCGATCGTACTCCAGGTGGCTAGATTTCGTGCCATAAGGGCCGAGGTAATGATCCCGGCCTCCCAGATTGACGACAGCTTGGCCGGAAGCGCGATGCAGGCGATATTTAGGAATCGCAGTGGCGAGACGGGGCATGGTGCGAACTCCTCCGAATGTTTCACAAAACGGTATGTACCGTTTTGCGCTCTCGGAAAAAGCCGCACTGCCAACCGTTGGCAGGTAACAGCAACTGCTGTTTCAGCAAAGACTTAAGAAAAAGTTGCGGGGGCCGGATTTGAACCGACGACCTCGAGGTTATGAGCCTCGCGAGCTACCGGGCTGCTCCACCCCGCGTTATGTGGTTAGCGAGAGTAAACTGGCGGTTGACCAAGTTCGCTCTCGACTAGATTTCCAAGTTTATCAAGTTTCGGCTGGTAGTCGAGGGGCGGTCCAATCTTTTTGACGAGAATGCCCCAGCAATCTGATCCGATCACATCAAAAACTGCTTACGCAGCCCGACGTTGTGTTTTGCTGCTCTCGCGGGCCAGGCGGTGGATTTCGGTGACGGGCAACTGTTGGAAGACAGTCTTTCCACCGGCTGCCGTTTGTTCACGCAAAACGAGCGTGTCGTTGTGCAGAGTGCGGGGGAAGTACTTCCAGGCACGTTCCAGGTCGACTGCCTGCTGATCGGCCGAGATGATGATCAGGTCGGTGTCGGCCAGACCATTCGCACAGCGAACCATGGCATCGAAGGGGGTGCCGGGTACCAGCTGTACCTTCACTTCCGGTGCGCGAACGGTCGCAAAGGCCTGCTTGAGCGTGAGCCCTTTCTGGCCTGTGGGGCGAGCTTCGAAAAGATCGATGCCCGTGTAGCGCAGCGGCAGATTGCCCTCTTGCCACGCCAGGACTTCGAACAGCCGCGTGGTGCGCGTGCCATCTCCCACGCCCAGTTCAAGCACTGAGCGAATGGTTCGTCCCTTCACGGCCTTGTACAGCGCACGATCGTTCGCGGGCTGGGAGAAGTACAAAAGCCACGTACTGCGGATGATAGCGCCGGCGCTCAACGTCGCATTCCTTTGCGGCGAAACAGGTTTCGGGCGGATACGGTTGTTTTCGGCAGCTGGCGGCAGCGAATTCACTCGCTGGACATTCGCCCGCACTGCCCCGCGCCGAGCCGCAAACTTTAGCAGGCAAATTTCAAGCTGTAGCGATTGTGCGGCCTAGGCTCATTGACGGCCCGGTAACTTGCGCCGCCTTTATCACCTGTCCGGACGTGGTGAAAAGAGATCATGCGTCACGGACCAGACTAGTCACGACTCTTCACAGAATCCCTGCGTAGAGACTGACCTATAGTTTTGCGAAGGCAGCCACAGGGACGTGTTGGCTGCGAATTTATCACCCCTCGTGCCCGGATCCGGGAAAGACAGCTGCTCCCCATGTGCGGCCTGCCCCAGCGACACTCCCTGTCGTCAAGGCTGGCCACACGCTCGCAGTTGTCTTCGCTTGCTGGCTAAGAATGCCAGCGGAGCGAACTCCCGGCCGGAAAGACCTTTTCGGCGCGAGCGAGCATAGATGACACGTCCCACGTTGCAGGACGACCGTAAGGTCGCCTTTGAATCATTTGAAGACCGCCTGGCTCTCACTGCGCAAGCGCTCAGTGACCTGGCCGACGAATGGCGCAATACGCCCATCGAAACGATGGCGTCCGGCGTGTCGTCGACTGCCGAAGGTCATGGCTGGGCCGAGATCGCCTACGCGCGCAATCAGATGGGCCTGCGCGGCGATGGTCAAACGGTTGCTGTCATCGACAGCGGTATTGCCTACGACCACATCGCCCTCGGTGGCGGTTTAGGCGCTGCCTATAAAGTAGTCGGCGGCTGGGACTTTGCCGAGAACGACGCTAACCCTTACGACGATGGCCCCGCGGGCTTTCACGGCACGCATGTTTCCGGCATCATCGGCAGCAGCGACAAGAAGTACATGGGCGTGGCACCCGATGTCGACCTTGTCGCCTTGCGGGTGTTCGATGACAACGGCGGCGGTACGCTGGCACGTGTTGAACAAGCGCTGCGCTGGGTTCACGACAATCGACACACATTTGCCAACCCCATTACCACCGTCAATCTCTCGCTCGGAACTGCTTGGAATAGTTCGAACCTGCCCGACTGGGCCGTACTCGAAGATGAATTCAAGATGCTCGAAGAAGACGGCATCTTCATCGCTGTCGCTGCGGGCAATTCGTTCGCGACGTACAAAGCGGCCGGTTTGAGCTACCCCGCTGCCAGCCAGTATGTGGTGCCGGTCGCGAGCATTGGCACTAGCGGGCAATTCAGTTCGTTCAGCCAGCGCAGCGATCGAGTGCTCGCAGCGCCAGGCGAGAAGATCATGAGCACGTTGCCGGACCATTTTTATGGCGGCGATGGCGTCAAGAACGATATGGGGGCAACTTCCGGAACGAGTATGGCGGCCCCTTATGTCGCCGGCGCGAGCGTGTTGCTGCGCGAAGCAATGACCGCGATGGGGCGGACCAATGTTACGCAGGACGTGCTCTACGACTGGCTGAAAAATACTGCCGATACGCTCTATGATTCAGTCACCAATGCCAGCTACAGCAAGCTGAATTTGCAACGAGCCCTCGATACGCTCGTCGGCGCTGATGAATTTGGTTCGACAGCCGCCGATGCGACTTCCATCGGCAATTTGACCAGCACGATCACGGTCAGCGGAACGATTGGCAAGGTCAGCGACAGCGACTTCTTCCGCTTTACCGCTGGCGCAACAGGTCAAGTCACCTTCACGCTCGATACGCTGGGTAACCTCGACGGCAAATGGCAAACTCCCGATGGCGGCACCGTCAACGGCAACACCGTGACGATGAACGTCGTAGCGGGTCAGGCGTATCGACTGGGCCTGGGCACCAGCGACGGCATTGGCAAGTTCACGATCGTGGCCGCACTGAGTGGCTCCAATCCCGAGACGCCACCTCCGCCCACGACTCCCAATCCACCGACCACGCCGCAGCCTCCGGTCACTCCCCCAAGCATCAGCGGTAACTGGGGAACGGCCAGCAGCAATCAAATAAATAACCTGAATCTGCAATCGGCTAATAACTTCTACCAGGTGACCGCTGGTCGCACCGGCACCTTAACGGTCGAAGCGCTCTTCAACGGCAAAGCAGGGAACATCGATCTCGAAGTTTACGATTCGCAGAATCGCCTCGTCGGTAGCAGCAAAGGAGCTGGCTCGAGCGAGCGCGTCGATATCAATGTCACGGCTGGCAATGTCTATTACGTTCGCGCTATCGGCACGAATCGTGACGTTGATTTTCGCGTCACCAACCTTGTGACGGTAAGCGGGACCCAAGTCGATGTCGGCGGCACGACCGCTCGGGATCTCTACAGTTGGACGCACACCGGTGCGCAGCAACAGCTGTCGGTCAACGGCGTCACTTACACCTTCGCTGCGAACAGCCAGGTAAACATTCAAGCAGGCGGTGGTAACGACTCCCTCACGCTTGTGAGTGGTGCCGGGGCCGACAATATTACGACGCGACCAGGCAGCGTGGAACTCATCGGCAGTACGTACCGCGTTGACGGACTAGGCATCGAACAAATCAACGTACGCGGTGACCTGAATGACCGCGTCACGATGTACGATTCGGCTGGGCTCGATTTTCTGGAATCGACCGCAGGCTGGGTGGGTCTCGCCGGTAACGGGCATCAAGCGCGCGTCGACGGAATTCGCAATGTGACCGTCGTCTCACAAGGGGGCGGCGATGTCGGCCGCATCACCGGCACCAAGGGGAATGATCGCTTCACGGTTGAGCAGGGGACCCGCACCTTCGCCAATAGTGCTCTCAATCTGCGAACAGAAAACTTTGCGACGGTTGCCTTCTTCGGTCAAGGTGGCACCGATACGGTGGAAATCAACGGCATGAATAGCACCGACTTGCTCTATGGCCGCCGCGGCATCGGCCGCTACACCGCTGCCAATTACAAGACCGAGTTCTCCAACATCGACGAGGTATTGGCCCAAGCTCGCGCGGGGCAATCGCTCAAGAGCGATGTGCGAACGGTGGATTATCTGTTCCGAAAGTTGTCGAACGGCTAATTGATGGCGCTGTTGCGACAGGCAATGTGACGCGGCGATGCCGGGCTATTGGCAGCGCCGCGCCGCACACTACGACGTTCTTGCGCCAGGCTCTTGGTGCTGACGCTACTCGCCATTTTTGCGGTGAGATGCGCAACTGCTAGGCATTTCATCGCTTCGGCCTGCGTTTTCTGCTCAGGGGTGAATCATTCGCGGTAGATAAAACCGCAAGCTTGTCAGGCGATTCATTTCTGTGGCTGCATAGATAATGTTCAAGCGATTATTCTGACCTGCTACAGAAAGGCGGATTGCGATGAGAAAGATTTATTTAATCGCCATGCTTCTTTTGTTTGGAAGTGCGCAAAGCTCCGAAGGCGCAATTCAGTTGGAGGAAGACACTCCGGTCAATTGGATTTTCCAGCCCGTCGACAATGGTGCTGGAGGGAATTTCAATGCTCAGGATTTTGAGTATTTTCTCGACAACGATGCGGCACCTGCTGGCTGGACTTACGTCGATGGAAATCCGTCGTATCCCGACTTTAGCTACCTGCTAGGAGGAAACACGTCGGTCAGCGATGTCCTGACGAGCGCTTACAAAGGGAACAACAATGGCTCGGAAGAGGGCGGCTTTGCGGGCTCTTACTCGACCAGTTTCTTTTCTGCCAATGAGTACGCGACGATTAGTTACACAGCAGGCGACGCAATCCAGCGGCAGCACATGTTCTTGATCGTCAAGGATGGAAATTCGCGCCCCAACCTCTACGTTTATGACCTGAACTCACTTGGTTGGGATGGAATGGAGGCGATCAACATTGGAAGTGCCGACCACTTCTTGTTTGGAGAGAATGGTTCCATTTCGCACGCAGACATTATCGTCGGCGGCGGGCTTCCAGAATTGACAAACACGCCTACTCCTGAACCCGCAACCATGGTGATTTGGGGGGCGGGAATGGCGGGGTTAGCACTTGCCGGAATGCGACGAGCGCGGCGAAAGTTGGCGGCTTCGTAGCCGTGGATTGATCTGCAGGCCGCATTGGCAGCCTGCTTACGAATGGAACCCTTGCAGCACTTCTTGCGCGGCGGTGACCGTGGCTTGAATATCGGCGGGAGTGTGAGCCGCCGAGATGAACAGCGCCTCGTACTGACTGCAGGGCATGTAGTGGCCGCGATTCAGCAGGCCCCAGAAGTAGCGGGCAAAGCGAGTGGTGTCGCTTTGGCTGGCGGTGTCCCAGTCGGTGGGTGTGACATCGTTGAAGAATAGCGTGAGCATGCTGCCGACGCGTGTGAGCGAAGCGGGGATGTTCGCCGACTTTGCCGCGGCGAGCAGACCATCGCCCAGTTGTTGGCCGAGCGTTTCCAAGTATTCGTACGGAGGCTGATCGCGCAATTGCTTGAGCGTGGCGATGCCCGCTGCCGTGGCGAGAGGATTGCCGCTGAGCGTGCCCGCTTGAAACACTTTGCCGGCCGGCAGCACATGCTGCATGATCTCTTTCCGGCCGCCATAAGCGCCAATCGGCATGCCGCCGCCCACGATCTTGCCGAGCGTGGTCAGGTCGGGCGTGAAGTCCAGCAACTGCTGCGCGCCGCCGCTGGCGACGCGAAAGCCCGTCATCACTTCGTCGCAGATCATCAGCGCGCCGTGTTTCCACGTCAGCTCGCGCATGGTCTGCAAAAACTCAGCGGTGGGAATGACGGTTCCCATGTTACCGACGATGGGCTCAAAAATTACGCCGGCAATCGTCGATCCATGCTCGGCAAATATCTCTTCCAGGTTCGCAGCATCGTTGTAGCGGCAAATGATCGTGTCTTTAGTCGTCCCCGCGGTCACGCCGGGTGAATTCGGCACACCGAGAGTTGCCGCCGAGCTTCCTGCTGCCACCAGCAGGCTATCGACGTGGCCATGATAGTTGCCAGCGAACTTGATAATCCGATCGCGACCCGTGAAGCCTCGCGCCAGCCGGATGGCGCTCATCGTGGCCTCGGTGCCGGAACTGACCAGGCGGACCATTTCGATCGATGGCACCATTTCGATGATTAATTCGCACAGTTCGTTTTCGCCCGGCGACGGCGCGCCAAAGCTGAAGGCCTTCTCAACCGCTGCTCGCACCGCTGCGACCACCGCCGGATGCTGATGCCCTAGAATCATCGGCCCCCACGAACCGATGTAATCGGTGTATTGATTCCCATCGACGTCAAACAGATAGGCTCCACTCGCCCGCTCGAACACCACCGGTTCACCACCGACAGCCCCAAAGGCCCGCGCGGGGCTATTCACACCCCCGGGCATCAGTTCTTTCGCACGCGTAAAAATGGCATGGCTCTGGGGGCGTTGCATGATGAATGTCCAAGAAAAAGCCGGCAATTGTTGAGTAAAAATGTAGCGATGGGAGGGCAATAAATGGTGGCTTGCTTCGAAGTAAGCAGGTACAAATGTGCCTGACACGTCAAGTCTGCAACGGAAGCGTCGGCTCGACAAGCCGGCATCCCTAGCCGTAGCGATGGCCAGGGGAAGCACAAGATTTTACGAAAGTGGCCCGTCATGCTCTCCCATGATTCGGCTTCGCGCCGCAATTCGGCGCGCGGCTTTACGCTGGTCGAACTGCTGGTCGTCATTGCAATTATCGGCGTGCTTGTCGCGCTCCTTTTGCCGGCCGTTCAGGCTGCTCGCGAAGCTGCTCGCCGGATGTCTTGCAGCAACAACCTGAAGCAACATGCTCTCGGCTTGCACAACTACCACGATACCCATCTCAAGCTACCTTATGCTGCCTCTCACTGGGGGCACGGCGGCTGGCTGAAGATGACGCTGCCGTATATCGAGCAGCGTGGTCTGTGGGAGAAATGGCAAGAAGGAACCGTTTACTCCTCGCAACCGAACTTGGACCTGTGCCGCGTGAAGATTAAGGCTCACGTTTGCCCGAGCGACAATCAGACGTTCTCGACTTGGAACGGCGGTGGTCAGCGGATGGCCAACATGAATTACGCGGTCAATCTCGGCAATACAACGCCTTACCGAGTCTCGCCCTTCAATGGCGTCACGTTTCAGGAAGCGCCGTTTCACTACGAAGAGGCTCAGACCACAAACGCGATGGTCACCTTCTCGTTCGCGGGGATCACCGATGGCACCAGCAACACGCTGATGCTCGCCGAGATTCGTCAGGGGCAACGTCCATCGAGCGGTAACCAAACCGATCTACGCGGCCTGCAGTGGTACGGACATCACACGGGTATCACGACTCACAATGCTCCAAATACCAAAGTGCCAGATTACGTGCAAACGAACTGGTGCCCCGATCCCACCGGCGCGGCGGCGATTGGAATGCCCTGCGCTACCGAGTCTGGCCAGGCCTCTGGTTCGACTCCCAAGAATCTGTCGGCCCGCAGCAATCATCCGGCGGGAGTGATGACGGCTTTCTGCGATGGCTCTGTGCAATTTGTGACCAACAGCATCGATCTGACCACCTGGCGAAATCAAGGAGCCTCGCAAGATGGCAATCCGTAAGCAAATCGTGTCGCTCGCCTGCTGGATGTTCGTGCTGGCTTGCGCGCTCGGTTGCTCAAACGAGGAGCGGCGATACAGCGTGACCGGAACGGTAAAGTTTCAGGGTCAGCCTGTGAACAACGGACAGATCCTATTCGCCGCCGATGATTCGGGCGACGCGGGAGTCGGCAAGATCGAAAACGGTAAGTATTCGCTGCAAACCACGGCTGGCGAGAAGACCGTCCGCATTTCCGCCACGCAAGAGACCGGCCGCTTTACGGAAGGGGGCATGGGAGCCAAGGTTCCGGAACTGATCGATATCATTCCGCCCAAGTACAACACCGCCAGCGGCGAGAAGCGTAAAGTCGAAGCCAAAAATGGGCAGACGATCGACTTTGATCTGCAGTAGCAGGCCGTTACTTCTGCAACCTGCCTTCTCACTTCCCGCCCCTCGCCTCTCGTGGCTCGTCTCTCTAAACTGTGGGCAATTCAATCTCCTTGTCCACGTTCACGAGATGACCCCTCATGGCTGCGCCCGACCTGACTGCCACTCTTGCTCAACTCGATGCTGCGGCCACGGCCGGAAAAATCACGCCGGCAGCGGTTGCCAATGTTCGCACGTGGCTGACGGAACCTCGCTACAGCGACTATGCCGCCGAAACGGCTCGCCATGTTACCGAAGGGAAGTGGAAAGAACTGGATGATGCGTTTTGGACGATCATTCCGTTCGGCACCGGCGGCCGTCGCGGAAAGATGTATCCGATTGGCTGCAACGTCATCAACGATCGGACGATCGGCGAAAGTGCACAAGGCTTGGCGACGTATGTCCTCGAGCAGAATTTGCCCGCTGGCTCGCTCTCGTGCGCGATTGCCTACGATACGCGGCACAATAGTCGCCGTTTCGCCGAATTGTGCGCTAGCATCATGGTGGCCAACGGCTTCAAGGTCTATTTTCTCGATGACTACCGCAGCACGCCCGAGTTGTCGTTCCTGGTGCGCTACAAAAAGTGCTCGTGCGGCATCATGGTCACCGCCAGCCATAACCCGCCTAGCGACAATGCGGTGAAGGTTTACTGGTCGAGCGGCGCGCAGGTGATTCCGCCGCACGACAAGGCAATTGTCGACCGCGTGATGAACACGGGGGAGATCAAAAAGACCGACTTCGAGGCTGCGGTCGCCGCCGGCAATGTCATCTTCTGCAAGGAAGAGGTCGACCAGGCTTTCTATACGAACGTGCTGACGCAGCGGACGCCTGGGCCGCGCAATCTGAAAATCATCTACTCGCCATTGCATGGCGTGGGTGAATCGGCTGTGATGCCGGTGCTGCTTGGCGATGGCTTTAGCGATGTCGAGGTTTACGCGCCGCACCGCGAGCAAAGTGGCGACTTTCCGAATGTGCCCGGGCATGTATCGAACCCCGAGAATGTGGAAGTCTTCGACGCCATCATCTCGCGCGCCTATGCCAACGGTGCCGAATTGATTCTGGCCACCGACCCTGACTGCGATCGCATGGGCTGTGCTGCTCCGGTTAAGCGCGACCTGAAGGGAGACTCAACCAAGGGTCCGTGGGCGACGTTTACCGGGAATCAACTGGGGGTGTTGCTCGCTGACTATGTGTGCGAGTCTCGCAAAAAGAACGGCGGCCTGACGAAGGACAATTTCCTCGTGTCGACGCTGGTTACCACGCAGATGATTCGCCGCATTGGCGATTCGTACGGCGTGACGACGTACAACAACCTGCACGTGGGCTTTAAGTGGATCGCGCAGCAAATGGATGCCTCGGGTCCCGATAAGTTCCTGTTTGGCACGGAAGAATCGCACGGCTTTCTCATCGGCCAGTATGTGCGCGACAAGGATGGTGCCGCCGCCTGCATGCTGATGGCGGAACTAGCAGCGGTGTGCAAGGAACAGAAGAAGACCGTACACGAGAAACTCGACTCGCTTTACTGGCAGCATGGCTACCACGGCGAACGCGTGCTCAACGTGACGATGCCCGGCTCGGCTGGCATGGCGGCGATGCTCTCGCTGATGAGCAACTTTCGCACGGCTCCGCCTACCTCGCTCGGAGGCCTGAAGGTCACTGCCGTACGCGACTACAAGAACCTCACCACCACCAAGCCGGGCGGCCAACCCACCAAGCTCGATGCTCCGCCGGCCGACATGGTCATCCTCGACCTGGCCGAAGAAGGGAACTACGTCGCCGTTCGCCCTAGCGGCACCGAGCCCAAGGTGAAGTTCTACATGTTCACCTATACCCCCGCCGAACAGCTCTCCGACCTCGATCGGACCAAGCAAGAGATGTCCGAACGGATGCAGGCCTTTGAGGTCGACCTGAAGGCCTTTGCGGCGAAGGTGTAAGCCGCCGTCGACGTAAATCGCGCATTAGTATTTTCAGGGGGGCGTTCAACAATGGGCGGCAATTGATTATAAGGACTGCGTTTTTTCTTGAGTTTGGCGAGCGCAGCCTTCTATCAATTCGATGTCTGGTTGAACAAGTTGGTTCAAACGAGAACTGCGTGCGGCGAAGTTACGTCGCTTCGTGATGCTCGGCCGGAGGGGCAGAGACAGCGGCGGGGGCGCGGCCACGCGAGCGGAAATCGGCGAGCCACTGGATGACGTAGAAGAAGACGGGGGTCAGGAAGATGCCGAACAGCGTGACGCCGAGCATACCGGCGAACACCGCGGTGCCGAGCGTGCGACGCATTTCGGCGCCGGCCCCTTGGCCGAGAACGAGTGGCACGACGCCGAAGATGAAGGCGAGGGATGTCATGATGATGGGGCGGAGGCGGAGGCGGCAAGCTTCGAGCGTGGCGGTGTAGGTATCGTCACCCGCTTCGTAACGAGCGCGGGCGAACTCGACGATCAGGATCGCGTTCTTGCATGCCAGTCCCACGAGCACTACAAAGCCAATCTGGGTGAAGATGTTGATGTCCATGCCGGCAATGATGACGCCCAAGATGGAACAGAGGAGACACATCGGCACGACGAGGATCACGGCGAGCGGGAGCGTCCAGCTTTCGTACTGCGCGGCGAGGACGAGGAAGACGAGGACCACCGCGAGGATGAAGGCGAAGGTCGCGGTGCTGCCGGCATCGAGTTGCAGCAAGGCGAGTTCGGTCCACTCGGGCTTCATCGATTGCACGAGATTGTCGCGGGCAATCTTTTCGAGCGCGGCGATTGCCTGGCCCGAGCTGGCTCCGGGAGCCGCATCGGCGTTGATCGTTGCCGAGGGGTAGAGGTTGTAGCGGTTGAGCATCACCGGTCCACTGACGGGCACGATCTTGGCAAAACTGCTGAGCGGGACCATCTTCCCGCGTTCGCTCTTTACGTAGAGCTTGCCGAGGTCGCTGGGTTGCATGCGATGCTGAGCATCGGCCTGGACGTTCACCTGCCAGGTGCGGCCGAAGCGGTTGAAGTCGTTGATGTAGAGCGTGCCCAGGTTCATCTGCAGCATGTTGAAGACGCTGGCCATGGAGACACCCATGGTCTCGGCAGCATCGCGGTCGATATCGAGATACTGCCAGGTCGTGTCCGCGCGAAAGCTGGTGAAGAGCTTGTCGAGGCCTGGCGTGCGCGAGCCTTCATCCACGATCTGCTGACTCGCGTTCTGCAAGGCAGCGAGGCCATTGCCGCCGCGATCTTCAATGACGATCTTGAACCCGCCCGCAGTGCCCAGACCATCAATGGGAGGAGCACCGACGACGTTCACCACTGCGTCGTTCTCACGCCTGGCGTACAAGTTCTGGAGCTGGGCGGCAATGTCATTCGCCGATTGATTGTGACCGACACGATGATGAAAGTCTTCGAGCATCACATAGATCGAACCGAAGTTGGGCGAACCTGCGCCCAGCAGGATCGATTGCCCGGCAATGGCAACGGTGTGGTTCACGCCAGGAATTTCGGCAGACAGTTTCTCGAGGTTCGCCAGCACGGCGCTGGTGCGCTCGAGCGAAGCCGAGTCTGGCAAGCGAACATTGACTAGCAAGTAGCCCTTGTCTTGGGAAGGGATGAACCCGGTCGGAGTATCTTGGAATACGCGATAGGTGACGAAGAGCAAGCCGCCGTAAATGAGCAGCACGATCACGCTGCCGCGCAAGAGCCAGCCGACCGATGCTACGTAACCCTCAGTGAGCCAGTTGAAGCCGACATTAAAGACCTTGAAGAACCAACTAAGGAAACGGTTGATGGCGTGGGCCGCGAACCAGACGATGACCATCGTGGGAAGGACTACGGCCAGCCAGGCGAGCCAACTGGTACTGAGGGGCCAACCGACGAGCCAGTTGCCAAGCAGACGTTCGGCATAGGGCCCGAGGAACTCTCCCGCAGCCCAAGCGGCAACCGCGATCAGGCCGACGCGAGGAAGGGCTTCGCCATGCCCGCTCGACTTGGGCTTAAGCAAGAGCACCGCGAGAGCCGGGCTGAGCGTGAGGCTGTTGAAAGCCGAGATCACCGTTGAAATGGCGATCGTCAGAGCGAACTGCCGAAAGAACTGCCCGACAATGCCAGAAATGAAAGCACACGGGATGAACACCGCCGTAAGCACCAGGCCCACCGCGATGACCGGCCCGGAGACCTGTTCCATGGCCTTGATGGCTGCATCCCGGGGTGCCAGACCACGCTCGATATGGTGCTCGACCGCCTCGACCACCACGATGGCATCGTCGACCACAATGCCCACAGCAAGCACGAGCCCGAAGAGGGTGAGCGTATTCAAGCTGAAACCTACGGCGACCATCGCGGCGAATGTGCCAATGATGGCGACCGGCACAGCAACCAGCGGAATGATGGCCGCGCGCCAGCCTTGGAGAAAGACGAGCACGACGAGAGCCACCAGGATCACCGCATCGCGGAGTGCCGTGAAGACCTCGTTGACTGATTCCTGAATGAACGGCGTGGTGTCGTAGACGATGTCGTACGTCACGCCCGCGGGAAATCGCTCCTTGAGCTCGTCCATCTTCGCGCGCACTTGGCGCGCGGTCTCGAGCGCGTTCGAGCCCGGCAGCTGATAGATCGAAAGAGCTACCGAGGGCTGACCATCAAGGGTGCAGATCTGGTCGTAGGCAAGTGCGCCTAATTCGGTGCGGGCCACATCGCGGAGGCGGACAACGCGGCCCCCGGATTCTGTGCGAATGATCATATCGCCAAAATCTTCGGCCTCTGCCAGCCGGCCGAGCGTGGTCATGGTGTATTGAAAGGCCTGACCGGTTGGTGCGGGCGGCTGACCGACTTGGCCCGCGGCGACCTGGGTATTCTGCTGCTCGATGGCATGGACCACATCGGCAGCATCGAGATTGCGGACCGCGAGACGCTCGGGATCGAGCCAAACACGCATGCTGTAGTCGCGCTGGCCCATGAACGAGATATCGCCCACGCCCGGCAAGCGGGAGAGTTCGTCACGCAGCTGAATGGTGGCATAGTTGCTGAGGTAGAGATTGTCGCGGCTCTTGTCCGGCGAGGAGAGGTTGATGATCATCAACGTGCTGGGGGACTTCTTCTTCACCGTCACACCGCGGCGTTTCACCAGGTCCGGCAAAATGGGTTGCGCGAGGGCAACGCGGTTCTGCACCAGCACCTGCGCGAGATTGAGATCGGAGCCGGGGCGAAACGTCACCGTCAGCGAGTAGACTCCGTCGTTGGTTGACTGCGACGACATGTAAAGCATGCCTTCGACGCCGTTCACTTGCTGCTCGATGGGTGAGGCCACCGTATCGGCAACGACCTGGGCATTTGCACCGGGATAGACCGTTGAGACTTCGACCGTCGGCGGAGTGATCTCGGGATACTGTGTCACCGGCAAGGCAAACACGGCGATACCACCGGCCAGCGTCACGACGATGGAAAGCACCGTCGCGAAGATGGGTCGGTCGATGAAGAAGCGGGAAAACATGGAGTATAACCTGGGCAAGCTTATTGTGGTTTGTCGTTGTTCGGCGACTTGGCAAAGGCCTTCGTGGCCCAAGACTTCAAGCCACGGCGAAGTGGTTCCATCCGCAAAATTGCCAGCGCCTGGGCGCTGAGGCGCGGCAACCAGCCTTGCGAGAAGAGCTGCCATTCCGCGAAGTGCTCGATCACGAAAAAGAAGACTGGCGTGAGGACGATGCCGAATAAGGTCACGCCGAGCATGCCGCTGAAGACCGCAGTACCGAGCGCGCGACGCATTTCTGCACCGGCACCTTCGGCGATGACGAGCGGCAGCACGCCGAGGATGAACGCGAACGAAGTCATCAAAATCGGACGCAGCCGCAAGCTGCAGGCTTCGAGTGTGGCCGTGCGAATGTCTACGCCGGCATTCACGCGGGCTTTGGCGAACTCGACGATCAGGATCGCATTCTTGCACGCGAGACCAATGAGCACCACGAAGCCAATTTGCGTAAAGATGTTGATGTCCATCTTGGCGAACCAAACGCCAGCGATTGAACACAACACGCACATCGGCACGACGAGAATCACTGCGAGTGGCAGTGCCCAACTTTCGTACAGAGCGGCCAGCACCAGGAACACAAAGACGACGGAGAAGGCAAACACGATCAAACCAGTGTTCGAGCTGTTCCGCTCCATGAAAGCCAATTCGGTCCATTCGAACGACATCGAACTGGGAAGCTGCGCTTTGGCCAGGTTCTCGAAGGCGAGGTTTGCTTGGCCCGAGCTGAATCCAGGTGCAACAGTTCCTTGGATAGCCGCTGCGGGATACATGTTGTAGCGAGTCAGCACCAGCGGATTGCTGGTTGGGTTCACAGCGGCCAAAGTTCCCATGGGGACCATCTGGCCGCGATTGTTGCGAACCATCAACTTTTTGACGTCTTCGACTTCATCGCGAAACTTGGCGTCGGCCTGCACGACGACTTGCCAGGTGCGACCGAAGCGGTTGAAGTCGTTGACGTACCGGGAGCCTAGATAGGCCTGTAACGTGCCGAACACATCGTTTAAAGCTACGCCTTGCGTCAGGCAGGCGTCGCGATTGACATCGACGAACAGCTGCGGCGAATTGGCCTTGTAAACCGTGAAGAGACCAGTGAGCCCAGGCGTTTTATTGCCCAACGCGACTAGATTGTCCGTTTGCACCTGAAGCGTATCCAGGCCAACTTCGCCGCGATCTTCGACCATTAGTTTGAAGCCGCCGCCGCGTCCAAGCCCCGATACAGCCGGCGGCGGAAAGACATTCACCAGGGCTTCGGGCACTTCCGTGGAGTAGCGATCCTTGAGCGTCTTGAGAATCTGGTCGCCACTCATTCCCGGGTGATGCCGCTCGCTGAAGTTCTTCAAGATGATGAACATCGAACCGAAATTCGAGCCATAGGCGCTGAGCAAGAAGGAGTTGCCGGCCACTGAGTTGACGTTTTTCACGCCCGGCGTCTCGAGGGCGATCTTCTCAATCTGCGCAATTACCTCGCGCGTGCGCTCGGCTGAGGCAGAGTCGGGCAATTGCACACTCGCGACGAGATAGCCCTTGTCTTGCGACGGAATGAACCCTGTCGGCAGGCTGTTGAAACCGTAGTAGGTCAAGAAGAGCAGACCGCCGTACACTGCCAGGACGATGGTCGGGACTCGCAGCATTTTGCCGACGGTCCAGGTATAGCCGGTCGTCGAGCGCTTCATGCCTAGGTTAAAAATCCAAAAGAGCCAACCGAGCGTGATATCGAGGAAGCAGGTCAGCGGGTCGCGTTTGCCGCCTTTCGGTCGCAGCAACATGGCAGCAAGGGCGGGGCTCAGCGTGAGTGAATTGAAAGTGGAGATGATCGTTGAAATGGCGATGGTCAGAGCGAATTGCCGGAAGAACTGCCCCACGATGCCGGAAATGAATGCGCAGGGAATGAACACGGCGGCGAGCACACAGCCCACGGCTATCACCGGGCTCGAAACTTCTTCCATGGCACGAATCGCCGCTTCACGCGGGGCAAGGCCATGCTCGATATGATGTTCGACGGCTTCGACGACTACGATCGCATCGTCGACGACGATACCAATCGCGAGCACCAAGCCGAAGAGGGTCAAGTTGTTCAAGCTAAAGCCCACGACGTACATGGCGGCAAAAGTGCCGACAATTGCCACGGGGACCGCGAGCAGCGGAATGATCGCCGCGCGCCAGCCTTGCAAAAAGAGGAGCACGACGACAGCGACCAGCAGCACCGCATCGCGCAGGGACTTGAACACCTCTTCGACCGATTCGCGAATGAAGGGGGTCGTGTCGTAGCCCACTTCGTATTCGCAACCTTCGGGAAAATCGACCGATAGCTCGGCCATCTTGGCCTTAATCATGTCCGCCGTTTCAAGGGCATTCGCATCGGGCAACTGAAAGATCGCGAGACCTACGGTGGGCTTCTGATCGAAGCGATTGGAAACGTCGTAGCTGCGGGCAGCGAGTTCGACTCGCCCGACATCGCGGATGCGAACCTTCCGGCCGAGATCATCGGAATGGATGATGATGTTCTCGAACTGCTCGGGCTCTTCCAAGCGGCCTAGCACGGTGAGCGGATACTGATTGACCTGACCGTCGAGCGCTGGGGGCTGGCCAATTTGTCCGAGAGCAACCTGGGTATTCTGCGAACGAACCGCCGTGAGCACATCGTTGATGGCCAGTTTGCGAGCAGCCAGTTTATCGGGGTCGACCCAAATCCGCATGCTGTAGTCGCGCTGACCGAACACGATGATGTCGCTAATGCCTGGCAAGCGACTCAACTCGTCCTTCACGTGCAAGACCGCATAGTTGCTTAGATACAACTGGTCGTAACGCAGATCGGGTGAATGCAAACTGACGGTGAGCAGAATGTCGGGCGAGCGCTTACGGGTAACGACGCCCGTCTGTCTCACCACGTCCGGCAATTGCGGTAGCGCGAGGCTGAGGCGATTCTGTACGAGCACCTGCGCCAGATTTAGATCCATGCCCGGCTTGAAGGTAACCGTGAGGGTGTACGAGCCATCGCTGGTGCTCTGCGAGGCCATGTAGAGCATGTTCTCGACGCCGTTAACCTGCTGCTCGATGGGTGAGGCAACGGTTTGGGCAACGACGGCGGCGCTCGCACCAGGATAGTTGCAGTCGACCTGAACTGTCGGCGGAGTGACGGGCGGATACTGCGCAACGGGCAGCTGAAAAACTGCGATGCCGCCCGCGAGCGTGATCAAGATGGAGAGCACCGCCGCGAAGATCGGCCGATCGATAAAGAATCGGCAAAGCACGATGTCGTTCCTAGTGCCGCTGCTGTGCGGGGCCGGTGGACTTAGGGGCAGGAGATGCGCTGGTGGAACTCGATTTTGAAGTCGGTTGGCTCGGGGTTGCCTGGCTCTCTTGAACTGACTTGTCCGAAACCAAAGTTACCTTGGCGTCTGGTTCTTGCTCTCTGGCAACTTCCGTCGAAACATCCTTGCCGGTCACTTCTGCCTTTGGGCGAATACGCTGCAAGCCATTCACCACCACGCGATCGCCAAGTTGCACTCCCTTCTCAATGACCCGTTGCCCTTTATCGAGCACGCCGATGGTCACCGGGCGATATTCAATTTTGTTCTCATCGTTGATGACATACACAAACCGTTGACCCTGGTCCGTTCCCAGAGCTTGCTCCTGTACGAGCAGTGCTTCGTGAGGATCACCGACGGGGAAACGAATTCGCACAAACAGCCCCGGCGACAGCAGGCCGCTCTTGTTGTGAATCGTGGCGCGCACTCGCAACGTGCCGGTGTTGGGATCGAGTTGATTATCCAAAAAGTCGATTTCCCCCTCGTGGGTAAAATCGTCCTCGTCCGCGAGCGAGATTTGAACCTTCAGCTTCTTCTCATCGGCGGCGATCATTTCGCCTTTGTTGATCAAACGGCGAAACTTCAGAACCGTGCGCTCGTTAACATCGAAATAGGCGTAGATGGGATCTAGCGACACCACCGTAGAGAGCACCGTGTCGTCAGCCTTCACTAGGTTACCGGGATCAACTTGCCGGTTACTGATGGTGCCGTCGATGGGCGACGTGATTCGCGTGTACGTGAGATCGAGTTCGGCCAGCGCTTTCTGAGCCTCGGCCGAACTCACCGCAGCTTCTGCTTCGGAACGCTGAAAACCGAGCTTCTCTGCTTCTTCCGAAGGAATGGCATTTCGCTTCAGCAGTGTATTGGCTCGTTCGTCCTGACTGCGGATGTTGTCGCGGCGCGAGTTCGCTTGATCGAGCATCGCCTTCGCATTGTCTGCCGTGGCTTTGTAGGAACGGCTGTCGATGACAAATAGCAAGTCACCTTTCTTGACAATGGCCCCATCTTCGAACTTCACCTCGTCCAGGTAGCCGCTGACGCGAGAGCGAATTGCGACGGTCGATTTTGCCACCAAATGTCCAGTGAACTCTTCGAACTCGGTAACGGTTCGAGAGACAGGCGTAGCGAAGTCGACTTCCGGAAGTGCCTTTTTCTCCGCCTCCTTCGTTTGCGGACTGCAGCCAGCAAACGCTGCAAATGCGGCAAGAACAGGCAGGCCCCAAACGATACGAGTTGAAGGTTTTCGCAACATAGGCGACTGAATCCGGTGGGCAACAAGGAAGGGCGACGCAATGACTGACTAGTCAGTCATACGATCGTCAGGTAGATTATAGATACCGGGCAAGGCTTTGCAATTGAGCTTGGACGCGACCTATTGGATTCCTACCGAGCAGCGGAAGAGATCTAACAGACTCTCGCTCGAATTTACTGGCCACCCGTCACCAGACGCGACAGAATGTCCGGGGTCACACCAAAAGGAGGGGCAAGTCCTATGCCTCTGAAGGTCTCCACAATTCGCAAGCCCGAAGAAGGGCGGGAAACGCGTCGCTGCGCGATTATTGCTACGGCAGCGAAGCTGTTTGCCGAACTCGGATATTCCAGCTGCGAAATGGATCGGCTGGCCGCGAAATTGAAGATCGCGAAGGGGACACTTTATCTCTACTTCACCAGCAAGGAAGAGTTGTTCTGCGCGTGCGTCGACGACGGCATGCAGCGGTTACAGATTAGCCTGAAAGCAGCCGCGGATGGTGAGCAAGATCCGCTGGAGAAGATCGCGGCGGGGATCTTCGCCTATCTAAAGTTTTTTGACGAGCACTCGCACTACGCCGAGTTGCTGATTCAAGAGCGAGCGATCTTTCGCGATCGGAAGCGACCAAGTTACTTCGAACATCGCGACTCGAATCGTGGCACTTGGCGCGAGCTCTATCGCGACCTGATTGCCGCGGAGCGGATTCGTGGCGATCTGCCCATCGAGCGAATCATGGATACGGTGGGGAACTTGCTCTATGGTTCGATGTTCACGAACCACTTCATCGGCAAGTCAACGACGCTGGCCGATCAGTTTCAAGCGATCTGGCAGATCGTGATGGCCGGCCTGATGACACCGAGCGAGCGCGCCGCGAGTACCAAGAAGCCTCGCGGCCGAAAGTAGAATGCTCGGTGCTTGTTATTTCCGCAGCGTGCTGTCGCACGGGGGACAAGGGTTCCCTGGAAACACGCAAACGGGCGGTTTGCGGCAATAGATTCCGCAGCACCAGGCGGCGCACGGCGGTGTGAAGCACGGGGACGGCTTGCGGCAATAGCTATCGCAAGTCGTATCAAACCCGCAATACGGCGCACACGGCGCCGGCTTGCACGTATGCGGCGAGAAGAAGCAGCGATAGTCAGGCCACCAGTTGCAGTTCACCGCCGGTGCAGGCTGCAGTTCTGGCAACGGTTGAATGTCCGGTGCCAGCTTCACAATGCTCTGACCAGCCGGTGGATCTGCATGAGCCAATCGACCGCCGCTCAGCTGCACACTCGCCAGGGCGAGCAGCAGCAAGAGCGGGCTGAAAAAACGTACCATACGCATTACGAAAATCCTCGTGGGGGGAAGGATCGGTCCGGTTACTCTTTGTCAGGCACGGGCAGGATGTCCGCCGGAATCACACCATTGCCTTGCAGCGGAGCGGCTTGCTCTTGCGGGCGATCTTGGCGAGGCGGCAGCATGACCGGAGCGTCCGGGTCTTGCAGACGCAATTCCCAGCCACCACCGAGAGCGCGATAAAGCCGTACCAGGTTGGCAGCGATGTTGCCTTCGGCCAGAGCGAGTTGATCTTGCTGTTGCACCAGGAAGAGCTCGGCGACGAACACACGACCGAAGTCGGCACGACCACCCTTGTACAACTCGTTGATCAAATCGCGAGACTCAACCGCCGCATCGACACCGACTCGCAAGATACGAGCCTGCTGTTGCGAGTTGAGGAAGCCGATAAGGGCATCTTCTGCTTCGCGGTTGGCATTGAGCACGGTGGATTGGTACTCGGTGACTCGCTGCATGAAGAGGGCTTCTTCAGCGTTCGTCGCATTCCAGATCCGGCCGTAGTTAAGCAAGTTCCAGCTGAACGAAGGACCCACGTTGCCACCCACGGCGTCACCCGTGAACAAGCGATTGAATTCAGTCGCTTGCACAAACAGTGTGCCGTTAAGCGTGAAGGCGGGGTAGAGGGCCGCTTCGGTGATACCAATGCGCTCGCTCTGCGCGGCGGCGATTCGCTCCGAACGACGCACGTCAGGACGACGGCGAAGCAGATCGACAGGAACTCCAATCGCAATTTGTGGAGGAGCTACGGGAATGACCGTGGTTTCTCCCAGCAACTGGCTGAGGTCTTGCGGCGGCATGCCCATCAGAATGCACAGGCGGTTCTCGGCCTGACGCAACTGAGCTTGCAGTACAGGAATCGTGGCTTCGGTCTGCGAGACGTTGGTGACGGCTTGGGCAACGTCAAGACCGCTCGCGGCACCTTCTTCTTTTTTGATCTTCGCCAGGTTCAACGAACCAACTTGCGACTGCACGTTCGCTTGGGCGTACCGAATACGCTGCTGAGCGACACGAATTTCCACATACGTTTCCGCGACATCGCCCAGCAACACCACGAGCACATCGTCGTAGTTTTCCACCGTCGAGTCGAGTTCCGCATCGGCCGAAATTACCGCCCGGCGATAGCGTCCCCAGAAATCTAGTTCCCACGAGAACTGGCCACCGGTTTGGTAAACGTCGAACGCACGTTGCACGCCTGGCAGACCGCCACCACCGCCCGCCGTGATGCCCGATGCCACGCTGATTTGCTGACGGCGATAGGAGCCGAAAACGGTTTGCGATTGCGGGAAGAGGTTACCGTGAGCCACCGCTCGGCGAGCACGAGCTTCTTCGATTCGGAAGCCCGCGGTTCGCAGCGTAAGGTTCTGCTGATGAGCTCTCTGAACGAGCAACTCCAGGTGCGGATCGCGGAAAACTCGCCACCAGTCCCAGTAGGCCTGTTGCTGGGTGATCAGTTCGCCATTGCGATAGTCGATCCACATTTCCGATACCGGCGCGGCCGGCGTGCGGTAGTTGGGACCAACCTTAAAGCCGTTGTTAAAGTACTCCATTGGGCCCGTACGGCAGCCCGTAGTAAGTGCCAGCAACATGGCTAGCGCGGCCGTTACAATCGTTAATCTCGAGCTCATCGGCAGCAGCTGCTGATTGCTCGTTTGCTCTGCACGCTTATGGCCAAACATCGTTCGCCTCCCTGCGTTCAACGAAACGGTTATACCCAGATTATCGGCCACGGCAGGTGCTAAAACGCGGGTTGCAACGCCTTTGCTCGCAATGCCGAGAAATTGTCGGTCGCACAATCGTTACGATCCGTGGCACCAGAACTCACACCGTTTGGTAAACCTTGCGGCTGATGCGGCGCGTACGGTGGACCGGTCTGCGAACGGCCGCATTCTGCGCGAAAAAGACTCGAGTGAGGTGCTAAAGAGGATGCGCGCCGCTGAGAGAAGCTGCCCCCTCTTCAACACCAAAGAGGGGCAGCAATGACTGAAGTGAACTAGCGCGAGTCGCACGGAGAGATATCACGTGCGAGGACACAAGCACTCTATGCGTGCTCACTGGGCTTCGGCTCAGCGACAACCGCAGATACCGCGCCCGCATTTGCAACTGCTGGTGCCCCTGCGACTGCGACAGAATGTCCCGAGTGCGAGTGGTGCGCATCGAATTTCAACGGCTTCCACCATTCGTTCACGTGTTGAAAGACGAGGAAGAACACAGGCACAAAGAACACAGCGAGAATCGTCGACGCCAGCATGCCGCCGAACACTGCGGTCCCCAATGCTTGTTGACCCGCTGCACCTGCACCATCGGCAATCACCAACGGTACGACGCCCAGGATGAACGCGAACGAGGTCATCAAAATCGGACGGAAGCGCAGACGAGCCGCTTCGACCGATGCTTCGAAAATCGATTTGCCTTCATTGCGCAGGTCGCGAGCATACTCGACAATCAGAATCGCGTTTTTACTCGCCAGCGCGATGATGAGCACGATGCCGATCTGCGTGAAGATGTTGTTGTCGAAGCCGCGCAGTGAGACGGCGGCGATGGCCCCCAACACACCTAGCGGTACGACCAGAATCACGGCCAGTGGCGTAATCCAGCTTTCGTACTGCGCGGCAAGCACGAGATACACCAGCAACACGGCGAAGGCAAAAATGTAGATCGATTCGCCGCCGACCTTCTTCTCTTGGAAAGACATTCCAGTCCACTCGTAACCCATCGATTGCGGCAAGCGATCGCGAGCCATTTGCTCCATCAGTTCGAGGGCCTGGCCGGAACTGACCATGGCAGCAGGCGAACCGCTGATCTGTGCCGACGGATACAGATTGTAGCGCGTGAGGATCTGCGGACCAAACGAGCGTTTCACATCAACTACGGAACCAAGCGGAATCATTTGGCCTGCGCGGTTGCGCACTTCGAGTCGCTCAATATCGCGAGGCTCGACGCGAAACTTCTGTTCCGCTTGAACGCGAACCTGAAAGGTACGACCAAAGCGATTGAAGTCGTTCACGTAGGCAGAGCCGAGATAAGCCTGCAACGTGGAGAATACGTTCGTCAATGGAATATCAAGTGTCTTGACTTTGACGCGATCAACATTGATGTACAACTGCGGCACACCGGCGCGGAACATCGAGTTGAGCGTTTGCGGGTCGAGTGCTGCCTGGGTACGCCCCGCCTCGAGCATCGATTGCACAGCAAAATGAAGCTCGTCGGCACCTACGTCTGCGCGATCTTCGATTTGCATCGCAAAGCCAGCCCGTTGCCCCAGGCCGGGAATGGCTGGGGGTGGAAACGCTAAGATGGTCGCTTCTTTAATGTGAGCAGTCTGCTGGTAGAAGGTTCCCAGAATACCGGCCTGACTCAGGTTCGGTGCTTTCCGTTCGTCCCAGCCTTTGAAGACGACGAAGATGGTCGCGGCGTTCGACGCCGTGCTGCTATCCAGCAGAGACATACCGCCGATCGCAAACCAATCGGAAACACCATCCATCTTGGCCAAGATGTCATTCACCTCGTCCACGACTTCAGCAGTTCGATGCTGTGAGGCCGCGTCCGGCAATTGAATGGCGCAGATGAAATAGCCCTGATCTTCGATTGGTAGGAAGCCGGTTGGCACGCGGTTGTACCACCAAGCAGTCATCACAATCAGGCCCGCAAACACGAGCATTACGAGCCAACTGACTCGGAGCATGCGGCTGACGATTGCCGTGTAGGCACCTTCCACACGATCGTAGACCCAGTTGAAGCCGCGATAGAAAAAGTTCTTCTTCTCGGGCGGCTTGCGAAGCCACACGGCACATTGCGCGGGCTTGAGCGTAACCGCGTTGATGGCACTAATGAGTGCCGTCGCGGCGATGGTGAGCGCGAATTGGCGATATAACTGACCGGTCACACCGCCGAGAAATGCGGTGGGAATGAACACGGCCAGCAACACGAGTGTGATGCCGATGATCGGCCCCAGCACCTGATCCATGGCCTTGATAGTTGCTTCACGAGGGGTGAGTCCGCGTTCCACTCCGTGGGCAGCTGCTTCGACAATCACGATCGCATCATCGACCACGATGCCGATCGCGAGCACCAGACCGAAGAGCGTGAGCATGTTCACCGAGAAGCCAAGGGCTGCCATCGCAGCAAAGGCACCGATGAGCGTAACGGGCACGGTGGTCGCAGGAATGAGTACCGCGCGCCAGTCTTGCAAGAAGACCAGGATGACGATTAGCACCAGTACGCCGGCTTCGATCAGAGTTTTGTAGACTTCGTGAATCGAAGCTTCGACGAATTTCGTCGTGTCGAACGGAAAGTCGTATTTCAAGCCTTCCGGAAAGGTTTTTGACATTCGCTCGACTGCATGGCGGACGCCTTCTGACACCGTAAGCGCGTTGGCACCCGGCAATTGAAACACGCCCAAGCTGGCACTCGGCTGGCCATTCTTCAGCGAGAACTGATCGTATGTTTGCGCGCCAAGTTCGATCTTGGCAACGTCTTTGAGCCTGAGGATACGTCCTTGCCCTTCGGACTTGATGACAATATCGCCGAACTGCTCGGCACTACTTAGCCGGCCCATCGCAGTGACGATGTACTGGAAATTTAATTCGCTGGGGCTGGGTGGCTGACCGATTTGGCCTGCAGCGACCTGCACATTTTGTTCTTGAATGGCCGCGATCACATCCTGCGTGGTCATGTTACGGGCTTTGATCTTTTCGGGATCCAGCCAGACTCGCATGCTGTAATTGCTGCCGCCGAAGATCACAACGTCACCCACGCCGGGAATACGGCTGATTTCGTCGCGCAAACGGAGGTTGCAAAAGTTCGAGAGGAAAATGCTGTCGTAGCGGTTTCCTTCCGACGTAAGCGCACAAACCAGAATGAAGTTCGTGGACTGCTTCTTTACCGTCACGCCCTGGCGGCGAACTTCTTCGGGCAATTGCGGTTCAGAAATCGAGACGCGGTTCTGCACCAGCACCTGGGCTTCGTCCAGATCGGTGCCAATTTCGAAGGTGACGGTGAGGGTGTAGGTACCGTCGCTGGAGCAGGTCGACGACATGTAGAGCATGCCTTCGACACCATTCACCTGCTGCTCGATCGGCGAGGCAACCGTATCGGAAACCACCTGCGCATTCGCGCCCGGATAGACACCCGTCACCAAGACGGTTGGCGGTGTGATGCCCGGGTATTGTTCGATGGGCAGACGAAGCAGCGCGACCGCCCCCACCAGCATCGTGACGACCGCGATGACGTTCGCGAAGATCGGGCGATCGATAAAGAATTTGGAAAACACCGTTACTCACCTGCCTTCGCTGTGCTCGAAACGGGAGTCGGTTCCACCGTGGCTGCCGTTGATTGCTCGCGTGACGCCTGGACCAATTCGGGATCGACCCCCGGCAAGACCTTTTCTTCTTCGGCAATTACTTCCGAGGTAGGACGCACGCGTTGCAGGCCATTCACAATCACTCGCTCGTCAGGTTTCAAGCCACTCGCCACCACGCGTAAACCGGAACGGCTTGAGCCCAGCACGACGCGGCGATCTTCGACGATATTCTTGTCATTGACGATCAGTACGTACTCACCGCGCTGATCGACGCCAACCGAACGCTCGGGAACGAGCAACCGCGGCTTCTCGTGGCCGTAGGGGACGCGAATACGAACAAAGCTGCCTGGAATCAGTTGTTGGTCTGCATTGAGGAAGATCGCGCGGCGCTGCTGGGTGCCGGTTCCGGGGTCGATGCCGAGTTGGGTGTAATCGAGCCGGCCTTCGTGTGGATAGCCGACCTCGTTGGGCAAGCCAAGAAACACTGGTGCCCGAGAGTCTTTGTTCAAGTCATCGATAGTGGCGGGTTGCTCCTCGACAGAAGGTGCGGCCACATTTTGTCGAGGAAGAATCGCCACATCGCTTTCGCTGATGTTGAAGTAGGCATGAATCGGATGGTACTTCTCGATGACCGTGAGAATGGTGCTTTGCGCTTCGACCAAGTTGCCTTGGTCGACCATGTGGCGACCAATCCGCCCACTCAGCGGTGCCTTGATCTTTGTATAGCCAAGATTGAGGCCAGCTTGCTCGACTGTGGCAGCCGCGGCGGCAAGATCAGCCTGGGCGGTAGAGACACCGGCCTTCTTCACATCGAGTTCTTGAACGGCGAGAGCGCCGCGATCGACCAGTGGTTCAGTACGTTTCAGTTCTGCGTCGGCAAGGGCGAGGGCGGCTCGAGCTTTCAGTTCACCGGCCTTGGCCGAATCGAGGGCAGCAATGAACGGTGCTTCTTCAATTTCAAATAGAAGCTGGCCCTCTTCGACGGTCTGTCCATCACGGAAATGAATCTTGTGGAGGTAACCATTCACTCGCGCACGAATCTGCACGGAGTCGGTTGCTTGCAAGTTGCCGGTGTATTCCAGTTCGTCAGCCAGCTTCACCATAAGCGGCTTCGCCACGCTCACCTTCGGCGGAGGTGGAGGCTGATAGGCCGCCTCGGGAGCACACCCGGTGGCAAGTAGTCCGAAGGCAACGAGACCAAGGGTAACCTTACCGGCAACTGGCAAGACGAGCCTGGATTTTATCATAAACCCAACAATTTTAATGACTTACGGACAAGTACGAGCTTTGTGAGGTAGTCTAGCTTAGTTTGGACGGACGAGTCCGTCCAGTTTAGGTGGCGAAAATGCGCCTTCCCGTGCATTACCGCTGCGAAATGCCTACCCTTACACCAAATCCATGGATTCAGGACCGGATTTCTCATTCCAAAGGAGCCCCACGGTGGCTGTGGGTTCACTTGAAAGCCGCGATCCCCTCGACGAGAGGGGTTCCGCACGACTATCGGACCGCGATCGTGAGATCCTGCTCGCAGCGACCAAGTTGTTCGCCCGCGAAGGGTACGCGCAGACGGACGTGCAAGCGATTGCCGATGCGGTGGGCATTGGCAAAGGGACCGTGTATCGAGCGTTTGGAAACAAGGAGTGCCTATTCATTGCTGCTGCGCGTCTAGCTCGTATGCGGGTGCTGGAGGAAGTGGATACCGCTGCTGCCCAAGCAACCGAACCGCTCGATCATTGGCGACGCGGGATGCGGGCGTTCTTGTACTTCTTCGATGAGAATCCGGACGTGGTGGAATTGCTGATCGAGGAACGCGCCGTCTCCCGCGGTCAACGAGTGGCAACCTTCTTCGACACTCGCGGAAAAGGGAGCGAACGCTGGCGGCAGGTGTTTCGGCAGTTGATTGACTCCGGGGTGATTCGCGATTTGCCGGTCGAACAAGTGGAGCAGGCAATCTCGCGTTATCTGTTTGGTACCCTGTTCGTGCACTACTTTGTCGGTCGTCCCGAACCGCTGGCTCCGCAGTTCGAGAGCATGTTCGATATCCTGTTTGCCGGATTGGCAAAGCAGTGATCGTTACGACGGAATGGCACTCGGGTCCATCCACACGTACTCCCAGATGTGACCATCAAGGTCTTGGATGCTGCGCGAGTACATAAAGCCGAGGTCCATCGGATCCTTGCTGTTGCTGCCGCCACCGGCAATCGCCTTGTCGGCGATCTTGTCGACGGCTTCGCGACTATCACACGAAAGGGCGACAAGCACTTCCGTTGCCTTGGTGCTGTCGCATATCTCCTTCGGCGTGAACTCTTTGAACTTCGCGTGAGTGAGCAGCATCGCGAAGATGTCTTCACCGATGATCATGCACGAAGCTGTTTCGTCGGTGAACTGAGGATTGAACGAATAGCCGAGCCCTTCGAAAAACTTGATCGAGCGGGGCAAGTCTTTGACGGGAAGGTTAACGAAGATCTTGGTAGCCATTGGATGGTTCCTGCGAAGTGTGAGATTGGAGGGAATCAACTCTCGTCTATTTGCCTACGCTTCCAGCGGAATCCAGATTTCCATCCCTTTGCCATCGGGACAAAAGTCGGCGGTGTAGCGTTCGACGCATGGCGATTGGGCGATCTTGAGTCCGCTATCAGGTGCCCACTGATCCCAGATGGTATCGATCGTCTGCGGCAGCTTCTTCACGCTTTGGGTATGACTGAACACGGCATAGCGGCGAGCAGGAAGGCTCACTTTGGTGAAGTCGCTGGGCAGCTCCGCATTCGACTGCACTTGCACGCCCGTTAAGTAATCGAACGAGCTGTTGTTCTTCACATTCCAGCTCACACCGTACGACGCTGTGCCAACTTTACCGGGAGTCGTGCCGATGTGCGGACCGAAGGCCTCCCACTGGCCGGGAATCTCGGAGCGATTTTCCATCGTGTAGTTGCGATTGAGGCCGGCGATCAGCAATGCTTCGGCATCGACAAACTGCGGCGCATTCAGCCCCAGCACCACCGCCCGCTGGGCGGCTTCCTGCTCTCGCAACGCTGGCGAAAATGCTTCGCCGAAGTCGTCGGCTTCGTAGATGGGGCGAATGTCAATGTCCGAATCTTCTAGCATCGGGTTTGGGCACTTTTTGACCCACTCGATTGCTTCTTCCATCGACTTTACCCGCCACAGCCAGAAGCCGGCGACGATTTCCTTCGTTTCCGTAAATGGGCCATCGGTCACGGTCCGATTCTTACCCGAGAAATGCACGCGAACGGCCTTCGATGTTGGTTGCAAGCCTTCGCCACCACCGAGCATGATGCCCGCCTTTACCAGTTCCTCGTTGTACGCACTCATCTCGGCCATCAACTGACTGAACTGAGGTTCGGGTGGAAACTCGCCCGCTTCGGAACTCTTGGTGGCTTTGACGAAGACGACGACTTTCATGGCAAATCTCCCGACAGAAGGTTACTGAATGGCAATGGGCCGCCGTACAGCGATCACTGGCCAATCGTTGGCAAGCGAGGCAGCAACAGCTTGAGTTTTGGCAAACGAGAATCTGGTGGTGGCTATCTGGCGTTGGCCAGTTGCTCGTTAGGAATTGGCAGCGTGTTGAGTTCGAAGACTGGGCGAATCTCAACCGTTCCCTTGCGCGCACCGGGAATGCGACCGGCGATGGCAATCGCTTCGTCGAGGTTGTTGGCATCGATGACGAAGTAGCCGCCGAGTTGCTCGGTCGTTTCCGCGAACGGACCATCGGTCACCAGGCGGCGTCCTTCGCGCACTCGCACGCTCGTGGCCAGCGATACGGAGTGAAGTGGCGAAGCGGCCAAAAACTGCCCGCGCGCGTTCAACTCGTGACACAGACCGGCCGACTCCGCCATGCAGGCGGACCGCTCTTCTTCGGTCCAGTCGCCTTCGTCGCTATAGATCAGCAGCATGTACTTCATCGAACATTCCTCACTGAATTATGTCGAAACGGTTTGTGATTGCTCTACTTCTTCCGATAGTAGTGCATGGTCATGAAGGGTTTCCACTGGCCATTCTCATCACGCGTATGCGAGGTCAGTGTGCGGTGGTCGTCGGTGATCATTTCGATGACGTCGAGATATTGGTCGAACTCGGGCTTGCCCGAGAAACTGGGCCCTTCGCTGGCGAGTTCCAGCTTTTTGCCACTGGCGTCGAGCGTACCTTCGTAGGGCCAGAAGTAGGTCATTACCGAGGCGACGAACGAACCCACGAACTTCTTTTTCAGGGGATCAAAACCCAGCGTTAGAATCGAATGATTGCGGTCGCCGCTACCAGGCACTTCACCGTCACCACGGCAAATCACCCAGAGTTTGCCTAGCGAGGTCACCGAATCGGTACCGGTAACTTTTTCCACAGGCTGATCGGGAGCCGTCTGGCAATCCGCTTCGCAGGTCCACTCGCCCACAAGTTTCTGCAGCCAGTGATGTTCGGCGGTCGGTTCAGGAACTTGCATCTTCAGTTCTCGGCGATGGTTTGAGTTGGCGGTTTGTTAGTTGTCGAGCAGCGGCCATTCAATTCGACAAGCTCGTTCAAAACAGGGTCGGAAACACCGGGTTAGAAACCCAGCGCTGCGCGAGTCTGATCGTCGACGGCGACGGGACGAACTTCGACGCAGCCATAACGAGCACCCGGAATGCGGGCAGCAATTTGAATCGCTTCGTTCAGATCCTTCGCTTCCACCACATAGTAGCCACCAACCTGTTCCTTCGTTTCGAGGAACGGCCCGTCGGTCACTTGCGCCTTGCCGCCTCGCACGCGCACGGTGGTGGCATCGGCGGGTGTCTTCAGCCGATTGCAACTCACCAACTGCCCGCTGCGGCGAAGCTGCTCGGTGAATTCACGATATTCTTCGTACTGGCTGGCCGCTTCCTCGGCGGTGAAATGTTCCATCATTTGATCGGCGGCAATCATCAGCATGTATTGCATGGTGGCCTCGTTGGAGGGGGTAATTTGTCGTGTACAGTCTTAGTCGAGCAGGACTCGCGGCAATCGACAGGCTGGCGTGCTTTTTCTGGCCTTACGCCAATTCTGCCAGCCGTTTTTCCAGAAAGCGACGTTCGGGATCCTGCCGGGCGAGTTGCAACGCCTGCTGATAGGCGGCTCGTGCCTCGTCGGACCGCCCCATCCGCCGGCAAAGGTCGGCCCGGGCGGCATGCGCCAGGTGATAATCGGTCAACTCTTGGCGAGCGAGCAAGTCATCAATCAGTGACAAACCGGCCGGTGGTCCATCGCGCATAGCCACTGCGACGGCCCGGTTCAATTCAACGACCGGCGATGGGTTCACCCGCAGCAGCACGTCGTAAAGGCTGACAATTTGATTCCACTCGGTCAGTGCGGCGCTGGGAGCGTCGGCATGGACGGCGACAATCGCGGCTTGAATCGTGAATGGACCGAAGCGGCGAGTCGCCAGGGCTTGCTGGACGAACGCCTTCCCTTCTTCAATCTGCGTGCGGTTCCAGAGCGACCGATCTTGATCCTCAAGCAAGACAATCTCGCCGCTCGGCGAACTGCGCGCTTGGCGGCGAGATTCATGCAGCAACATCAGTGCGAGCAGACCGACGGCTTCTGGCTCGGGAAGTAGCTCGACCAGCAAACGTCCCAGGCGAATGGCTTCGCCAGAAAGATCGGGGCGCGTAAGCTCCGTGCCGGAAGAGGCCGAATAGCCTTCATTAAATACGAGGTAGACCACCTGCAGCACCGATTCCAAACGCTCGGGCAAATCTTCACGGCCCGGAACCTGGTAAGGAATCTTCGCGTCGCGAATCTTGGCTTTGGCTCGCACAATCCGCTGGGCGAGCGTCGCTGGAGCGGTCAGAAACGCACTAGCGATGGCTTCGGTCGTAAGTCCGCAGACTTCACGCAAGGTGAGTGCCACTTGCGTGCTCGGAGCAATGGCCGGGTGACAGCAGGTAAAAATCAGCCGCAGTCGGTCGTCAGCAATTTCTTCGCCCGCTTTGGCGGCATTCGAACTCGCGACGTCTTCGACCCGGGCTGCCAGTTCAGTCAGCGAAGCATCAAACCGGACCCTTCGGCGCATCGCATCAATGGCTTTGAAGCGTCCGGTAGACACCAACCAGGCAACCGGATTCGCTGGTACGCCGTCGGCTGCCCATTGCTCAACCGCGACGGCGAACGCCTCGTGCATCGCTTCTTCGGCCCGGTCGAAGTCGTTGAGCAGGCGGACCAGCGTGGCATACACGCGGCGCGAATCATTGCGATAGATCTCGTCGACCACCGCACGCGTTTTGGCAATGATCTCGTCGGGCATCACTCGGCACTCACGCAGAACGAAGGCTTGTATTTCCTCATACCATACCGCAATCCGCTGTGGAGGCTTCGCGGCGATTGCTATTACAACCGACGAATGAACTGTTGTCCACTATATAGAGGTCACATAAAATCCACCGACATGGTAAATTTGGCAATCGCTTTCCGCTGCCACGTCTGTCTGCTTTTTCACATTCCGCACTATGCCCTCTCCTCGCTCTGCCGCCCAGCTTCGCGCCGATGCTCTTGCCATTTGGAACGCGGCCGTCAATGCGGTCCGCAGCGATCAGTTGGTGCGCGACAACGTAGCCGTTGAACGGGATGAATTGCGCATCGGCGACGAGTTTCTTTCGCTGGCCTCGATTGGTCGAATTGCCGTCGTCGGCGCGGGTAAAGCCGGCGCGGGAATGGCTGCCGGTCTGTGTCAGGCGCTCGGCGAGAAGGTGGTGCAAGAAAAGCGGGTCAGCGGTTGGCTGAATATCCCCGCGGACTGCGTAACAGCCGAATCGATGAGTGCGGCGGGCCCCATTCAGCTGCACGCCGCGCGTCCTGCGGGAAGGAACGAACCAACGGCCGATGGAGTTGCCGGCGCCGAGCACATTCTGACGATTGCCGGTTCGCTCAGGCCCAATGACCTGTGCCTCTGTTTGATTTCCGGCGGTGGCTCGGCGCTGCTCCCTGCACCGGCCATTGGTGTCAGCCTGGCCGATAAGCAGGCACTCACTCGGCACCTGAGCGCTGCCGGCGCGAACATCGAAGAACTGAATACGGTGCGGAAGCAACTCAGCCGCATCAAGGGGGGCGGTCTCGCGCGGGCCTGTCGCGCGGGACGTTTGATTGCTCTCGTCATCTCCGATGTACTGGGCGATCCGCTGCAAATCATTGCTTCGGGACCGACCGTAGAAGATCGCTCGACACCGTCAGAGGCCCTGGCTGTGCTGCAGAAGTTTGCTGCGGTTGAGGTTGCTCCGGCAGCGACTTCTTACTTGCAGTCACGCGTTGCTGCGGGTCCTGCGCCTCGCCCGGCGGCAAGCGTCACGAATGTGATCATTGGGAACAACGCGGTGGCCGTGGATGCAGGTGGGATCGAAGCGGAACATCGCGGCTACTCGCACGCGATGCTCGCCGCGAGAAGTCTTGAAGGTCCTGCTGAGGAAATTGGCGTGCACACGGCCAATCTCGCCGAGCAGATGCGCCACGAAGCGGGGCCCGACTGCCTGATCACCGGCGGCGAACCCACCGTGCAACTCGCCCCGGCTTCGATTCGCGGCAAAGGTGGCAGGAACCAGCAGCTGGTGCTTGCAGCGCTCTGCCAGATGCTGGAAAAAGGAGCCGACACACTCCAAGGGGCGGTGCTCCTCTCCGGTGGCACCGATGGCGAAGACGGCCCCACCGATGCCGCTGGCGCGATCATCGATTCCGAGACGCTTGCCCGGATGCGACAACTGCAACTCGACCCAGCCGACTACCTGCGCCGTAACGACGCCTACTCGTTCTTTGAGCAGGTCGGCGGCCTGCTGAAGACCGGCCCCACTCACACCAATGTTTGCGATGTCCGCGTCGCCGTCGTCGATCGAGTTCAACCACAGCCGCGGTAATTCTTGCGGGCTGCGTCAATGGTCGAGCATCGAATTTCGAGTCGTCGTAAGTCTTCCACTCCAACCGTGCCCTTGGGAAAACTTTGTTCACAAGCCGGACCGGTTTGTGAACGCGACTTGCAGTATCTCTCGGGTGCGGCGCGCCGGAGTGTTCACAAACCCTACCGGTTTGTGAACACCCACCGTTTCGATGCATTTGGACTTACGTCGATTCGCAAGGGATCGGGTCGTGAAAATGGCATCGCCATTCTTGCCGTGCGGGCCCACCAGGTTTTCAAGGAACAAGCAGTAACTGAACGAAGCTTTTGATAACCGGTTTTGATAACTTTTTTGGCCTTTTGTGCGCGATAACTGTTTGCTCGAAGGTGCAGCCGGAACTGAACTTAGAGAAAACAAATCGCAGAATCTGGCGGAATGTTGATAACCGTTTGATAACCAATTTTGTACAACTTGCGAACTATCAGTTTCCGCGCTTGGTGCGCACCGATAGCGTGCGTCGGCCACTTCGTTGCCCACGCGCCCGTTGCACTCAACGCATCGAACTGAAATCTGCTCGATGCGTGATTCTTTGTCAAACGAAAAACTTTCAGCAGCCCTAAGACCTACTCAAGATCGCCCAGGGGGAAGTCCAGAACGACTGGCGTGCTGACTTCAAAGCCGAGGTACCGGCCAAGTGTCTGCTTCAGCGTGAGCCGACTTTTCCATTGCTGGATCGCCGCTTGCAGGCGGTCGGCGGCGGGATGGCTCTCGCGAACTTCAGCCAGAATCGCTTGGCAACCTCCCACGTTGTTGGCGGCCAGCAAGGCTGTGGCATAGTTCGTTTTGAAGATCAGCGGAATGTCGTTGCGAAAGACAATGCCACCCCCCGTGAGCACGACGCTGCGGAATAGATCAACGGCCGTTTTGGGATTGTGCTGCCGCAACTGGCAGACACCCATCGCGTTAATCACCCAAGGCGAATTGAGTTTCGAGTGGGATAGGGCAGCGAGGGCGCTGCGGACATCTTCCTTGGCGAGGAACTTTTCCACGTTGCAAAGCAAGATAACCAGGTCATGCGATTTGGGAATTGGGTTGGTGCTGCTGGTGGATTTGCGTGCCGATTCGACAGTGGCGACAGAAGTGCTCTGATTCATAAAGGTCTCGATAGAGTGTTGGATTTGTGTGCGATCGTAGAAAGGCAGTGCGCACGAGCGAGGCCAACGGGCCAGAGCAAGGAAGTGCGCAGCGGTGCCACTGAGAAAAAAGCTGTTCTGAGCAGGCAAGAGGGCCCGTTAGATCAAGAGCAGCAGGCGTTCGACGCGCTGAATGCGATGGCGGCTATCGCGAGACCGATGGAACGATTCACTTTGGCTGCAGCAGCGCAGCATCGGCACCCGATTGACGTCGACGGGCACTACGCCAAAAGCAGGCACAAGCGGCACCACTCGCTGAGCAGACGGAGCATTCAAGCTCCATGTGGGCGCTTGGGTGGTAGCAACCGCGATCTCACTGGCGGTGTGTCGCTGGTCGAGATCGCGAAATCGCTCGCCGCTAGCTTCCGCAAAACCACTCGCTAGCAGCGCCAACAGCACCGCAGTCGCTACTGCGGAGACGCGCCAACGATGGAGAGATGCTGGAAACATGACGGAACTCAAAATGAGCAGACACGGACGGCTGGTAAAATATTCGCCCGTTTACTCATTCTACCGACAGAATGATTTCAAAACCGGACCAATAATGCGCCAGGTTTCGACTTTGTAATGCCCGGATGAGAAAGTGATCTGCTATCACCGCGAGGTGGGTTGTTACGTCAGCGGAATGCGCAGTCCGTCGTAACCCATCTCGATCCCGGGGGGCAATTTGGAACTCGTCTCCGCGTGTCCCAGTTCGTGGCAGATGTGCGTGAAGATGGTCCGCTTGGGGCGGATCTGCTCGGCCACGGCAATGGCCTCCTCAACACAAAAATGGGTGACGTGCGGCCGCCAGCGGAGGGCGTCGATAATCAGCACGTCCAGACCCTGTAGCTGCGCCATCGTGTCGCCGGGAATGTGATTGGTATCGGTGCAGTAGGCGATGTTGCCGATCCGAAAGCCTAGCACTTCGAACTTTGGCCCGTGCTTCATGCGCAGGGGAATGATTTCGCCGCCCAGGATCGACATTGGCTCTAAGTCGAGCGGACGAATGGAAAGCTGTGGAGCGGCTCCCTGGTGAGTGTGCTCTTCATGAAAGGCGTAGTCGAAGGCGCGGCGAATGCGGCGTTCGACCGGCGCTTCGCAGTACAGCGGAATCGCATGGCCCAGATAGAACGGAAACAATCGCAAATCGTCGAGCCCAAACAGGTGGTCGGCATGCTCGTGCGTGTAGACCACGGCGTGGACGATGCCCACGTGTTCGCGCAGCAACTGAAAGCGCAGATCGGGCCCGGTGTCGATCAGCAGGTTCCCTTCCGGCAGGCCGATGAGCGCGCTGGCTCGGGTCCGCTTATCGCGCGGGTCGGTGCTGAGGCAAACGTCGCAGCCACAGCCCAGCGAAGGAACGCCGACGCTCGTGCCAGTCCCTAAGAGGATGAACTGGCCGCGAATATCGGTGGTGAGAATCGTTTTCACGGGGAAAGTTACTTCTTGGCTGGCGTGGGCTGGGGATCGCCCGGCTTGCTTTCGAAGCTGAACTTGGCCGGCTCCGTCCGCTTAATCAGATAGTCGTCGTTCAGCTTATCGCACGACCAAAGCAGGCCGCGAGTCACGAAGTTCAAAAAGACCGGATCCTGCATTTCGCTGCTGTAGTGGCCAATGGTGGTGCCAAACACACGGCCTTTGCCGTACGTGTTTGTCCAGATGCAGACGTGATCGCTCTTCGTTTCCGGGCTATGAGCATGGGCCAGCGGCGTGCAATTCTCCCAGGTCTTGGCAATGTGATAGAGTTCGCCCTGAGGCGTCTTCCACTTTTCGCCAAAGCCTTGCATGATCGGGTTGTCCGCCTTCAGGTTGATGGCTTCAAAGGCGAAGTGGCCACCATGCTTGTGCGAGGTCACACCGATGAACTTGAACCACTCGTCGGTCTTGTCGCGATAGCAGTGCATGGCGCAGTGAATCACGATCGCGGGCTTGCCCTCGCGATGGGGCTTGAGGATTCGCTCGGTAAAGGCGGGCTCTTTGACATCGCTGAAGCACTCGTTGTGAATGACCACGTCGTAGGCATCGGCCCAGTTGTCTTTTTCGTAGATCGAAACCTTGTGGTTGGTGCTCTTGCCACCTTCTTGCACAATGGTGAACTCGGTCTTGGCGAGATGCGCGATACCTTCGCTGAGGATCAGCTTTTGCCGGTCATAGTCGTGGCAGCAGCCACCGGTGACAAGTAGCACCTTCAGCGGCTTCACTTCCGCCTTTTTCGCTTCCTGCCCCTGCGCAGTGTTGGCGAGACCCAGCAGGCCACTGGCGAGCAGCGACCAAAGACCAATCCGAACGAGGGACGAAACGCCAGGCATCGTAGCGAACTCCTGAGAGGTGAAGACAGCGACAGCCTCGCATTGTAACTGCCGCTACCCGTCGAACGGAACGAGGCAGCCTGTTTCATTCTGTTAAACCTGGGCGTCTTCTTGTTTGAGCTTGGGCCGCAGCAGCCAGTCGCGCACGCGGTCGTAAAGCCAATACTGCAGAAACAACAGCAGCAGCGGACCAATGATCAGAATCGTTTGCGCAATTCGCGGATCGTAGCTTTTGCCGTGGCGCAGAGCCGTCCACGTTTGATGCGCGATCGACACAAACAGTGTATTGCAGACCAGCAGGACCGCGGTGACCGCCAACACGCCCAACAGATGGGCGCAGCCCAATTGCAGCAGTGCGGGAACAGCCGGTCGCGAGGAGGCTTTTTGTGAGTCTTCCTCACTCGGCTGTTTAGACCACAGTTTTTTGGACCACGCAGCCATCAGGGCTTGGCCCAATAGTCGAACACAATCACCTTCTCGCGGCGATCTTTCACCACCTGCACATACGCCAGATGGGCCGGGTGCTTCAAGTATTCGTCGCGCCCCGCTTCATCACGAAACGACACGACGAAACAGTGCGTGAAGCCTTCTGACTTCCCTTCGGGACTTACATTCGTCCCCATTTCAAAATCGACGATCTCGTCGATCTTCTTGGGGAGCGCTGCGAACGTATCGACCACTTCTTGAATCTGAGCAGCCGACATTTCCGGCTTGAACTTGTACATCACGATGTGCCGCAGCACTTTGGCATCTTTCGCGGGTGGATCAGCAGCCATGACAACTGCTGCGAAGAGCGAGCAAACGGCAAGTAAGGCCAAGGAGAGACTTTTCACGACGAACACCTTCGTTCCTAGGGGCATTTTTCTAGAGGCAGTGAGGAACAATGTTTATCAAAGATTAACTTTTTGCAGGTCGTAGGCAATCGAAACGGGCAGACCGGGATCGTCGATCAAATCGAGTCCGAGGGGATCGTCGTCATTCGAGAGCGGATTGACATGCACCAGCAACAAGCGTTTCACTTCCGCCGCCTTGGCCACTGCCAACACGGGCGACAGGCAGCTATGGCCGGTCTTGATCGCCAGTTCTTCGTAACCATCGGGAAAATAGCATTCGTGAATGAGCAGATCCACTCCGCGAATGGCATCAATATAAGCGGCGTCAGGCTTGGCGGTGGTGTCGGTGACATAGGCCAGCGACCGCTCTGGCCAGTCAAGTCGATAGCCGAAGGAACCACCCGGATGTTCGAGCGGAAAGTACTGCAGGGTGCCTCCACCGCCGATTTTCACTGGCCCCGCCAGTGGATGCCACGTCAGCGGTGGCAACACGGGGAATAAGGGTTTCGCAAACAGATGATCCTGAATGGCCTGCAATTGCGCGGCATCGCCATGAACGCGCGTGGCTTGTAAACCCGATTCGTAAGCGACATCGAACAAAAACGTCAAGCCAATCACGTGATCGAGGTGGGCATGCGTGACGAACACGTCAAGTTCGGGAGTCTGCAACCAATCGCGCACCCGAAAGAAGCCGGTGCCGGCATCGAGCACCAGGCCGATTTCAGGAAACATCAGGCAAGCGGTATGACGCCGCGCGCTGGGATGATAGCCGGTGGTGCCAAGCAGGAGGAGTTGCATCCCTGGTCAGTCTAGCGAAGTAGCGGGGCAAAGCAACGCTTGGGGCTGCTGCGAGTAGTCATCTCGCTCCGTCGAGATGACAGCCGCGTGAACCGCTCCGCGCAGGCGAGAAGGCTCATCTTGCGGAGCAAGATGACTACGGTGGAGGGGCTGATTACAGCCTGCGGGGCTAGCGTTGAACCTTGACAAGACGGGCTTGCAGCGCTAGATTGCGCCGCTTGCATTTTGCGCTGGGCAACCGCGCGCAATGTGGTTTCTGGTTTTTCTTTACGTCCGCGGCACTGTTGAGTTTTGCATGACCGAGCCTTTTCGCGTCGACCTGAGTCAATTGGCTCGCGACGTCAACCTGCCTGCGGAAAAAGTTGAGCGCACCATCGCGCTGCTGGATGACGGCAATACGGTGCCGTTTATCACTCGTTATCGCAAGGACGAAACGGGTGGTCTCGACGAAGAACAAATTCGCGAGATTCAGGGCCGCGTCATTAAAATGCGCATGCTCGCTGAGCGCAAAGCGACAATCCTGAAGTCGATTGAATCGCAGGGCAAGCTGACGCCTGAACTGGCCGAGCAGATTCAGAACGCGCACACCCCCAAGCGGCTCGAAGACTTGTACCTGCCGTTCAAGCCACGCAAACAGACCCTGGCGACTTTGGCTCGCGAACGCGGGCTGGAACCACTCGCCCGCGAGATTCTCGAAGCCGATCCGGCTGCTGCCGACCTGGATAAGCGGGCTGCGGACTTCGTAAATCCCGACAAGCAATTGGCAACGATTGGCGACGTGCTGCTGGGCGTTGGTCACCTGCTGGCCGAAAAGTTCGGGGAAAATCCCGAATTGCGCGGCCGCCTGCGCCGTATTTTTCAGCGCAGCGGAAAACTTGTCTGCACCAAAATCGAAGTCGTCGAGCCGGCAGCTGCCGCCGCGGATACTCCCGCAATCGACGCTCCGGAAACGGAGTCGTCACAAACCGAAACAACGGCGATTGGCGAAGAAGCCTCTGAGCAGGAATCGGCTGACGCTGAACCACCTGCGGAAGTTGAAGCCACTCCCGTCGAGGTTTCCACACCATCGCTGCAACAGCCTCCGCCCGATAGCGATTTGCCGGTTGATCCCAAGCAAGCACCAGCCGATGTCGAGGATACTTCTCTCTCGGCCACACCTATTGCCACCGAAGTTGCTGCCACTGCTGAAGTAACTGCCGAGACAGCTGGCGACATCTTGCCGACCGGTCGCCTGTTTGAAAAACCAGCCTCGCCCATTGTGGCTCCGGACGTCAAGTCGCAAAAGAAGAAGAAAAAGAAGAAGAAAAAGGTCGTTGCCGAAAACGCCTTCAAAGACTTCTACGACTACGCCGAACCGCTGGCCAAGATTCCGCCCCACCGGATTCTGGCTATTAACCGTGGCGAACGAGCCCGCGCCATTCGCGTGAAGGTCGAAGCTGATATTGAGGCCATGGGCAACGAAGCCGAGCAGTTTTTGGTGCCCGCTGATCATCCGCACAGCGTCTTCCTTAAAGGCTGCGTGCGCGATGCGTTGCAGCGCCTGATTCTGCCCAGCCTTGAGCGCGAAGTGCGCCGCGAACAGACCGATCATGCCGAAGAGCATGCCGTTGATGTCTTCATTCGCAACCTGCGCAAGCTGCTGCTGCAGCCGCCAACTCATGGCCGCCGCGTGCTCGCGGTCGATCCGGGCTTTAAGAGTGGCTGCAAGCTCGTAGCCCTCGATGAGTTCGGCAACGTGCTGGGCCACAGCATGATGTACGTGATCGGCAAGGACGATCGTCACGAGAAGGCTCGGACGCGTTTGGCCGACATGGTCAAGCAATACAACGTCTCGGTCATCTGCATCGGCAACGGAACGGGTTGTCGGGAAACCGAACAACTGGTAGCCGACGTTCTGTCGTCGGAGTTGAAGGACCGGGACGTCGCTTACGTGATCGTGAACGAAGCGGGCGCGAGCATCTATAGCACCAGCCCGCTGGGCCGCGAAGAGTTGCCTCACTACGACGCCCTGCAGCGGGGAGCGATCTCGATCGGCCGCCGCCTGCTCGATCCGCTGTCGGAAATGGTGAAGATCAACCCAGCGAACCTGGGTGTTGGTCTCTATCAGCACGACATGAAGGCCAAGCATCTGAAGGATTCGCTCGACGCGGTTGTTGAATCGTGCGTGAACTTTGTCGGCGTTGATGTCAACTCAGCCAGCCCGGCTTTGCTGCGTTATGTCTCGGGCATGAACGCGCTGACGGCTCGTCGCGTCTATGAATATCGTCGCGAGCACGGACCATTCAAGAATCGCGAACAGTTTAAGGAAGTCCCCGGCTTCGGCGACGCCACCTTTGTGCAGGCAGCCGGATTTTTGAAGATCATCGGCGGTGAGAATCCGCTCGATGCGACTTGGATCCATCCCGAAAGCTACGAAAAGGCTCGTCAAGTTCTGCAGAAGATGGGGACCGACGAAACCGAACTCGCTAAAGTCGTCCCCGCACCGCCACCCAAGCCGCAGAAGAGCGAATTCGGTGCCTTGCCGGAAGAGAAGCCTGCCGAAGTACCGGCCTCTGAAACGCCCGTCTCTGAAGCTCCAATTGCCGAAGCACCAGTCGCTGAGACGATCGCTCCGGCAGCCGAAGGCGAGATCATCACCGAGACGCCCACCACCGATGCTGCCGCTGCGCCCCTTGAGCCGGCCGCTCCGCTGGTCAGCGAAACGGGTGAAAATGCCCCCGCAAGCTCGCTCGCGACGACCGAACCGCTAGTGCCTAGCGAGACCACGTCGGAACAGCCATCGGCTGGTTCGGCTGCTGACACCGTCACGACTCAGCCCGTGAAGAACCGAATCGCGGAACTCGCGGCTCAGGTTGTCGTCGATCAGTTGGCTGCCGAACTTAGCACCGGCACCCACTTGCTGCGGGACATTCTGAATTCGTTCACGCGTCCCGGCCTCGATCCCCGCGAAAGCTTCCCCGCGCCGGTCTTCCGCCGTGGCATCATGAAGCTCGAAGATTTGCAGCCCGGCATGGAAATGCAAGCTTCGGTGCTGAATGTGGTCGACTTCGGTGTGTTCGTCGATATTGGCCTCTCCGACAGCGGCCTGATTCACATCAGCCGTCTGGCCGACCGCTACATTCGCGACCCGCACGAAGTTGTTGGCGTCGGCGACGTTCTGAAGGTCTGGGTTGTCGAAGTCGATAAGAACCGCCGCCGCGTTTCGCTCACGGCGATTGCGCCGGGAAGTGAAAAGCCTCAGCGTCCGCCGCGGGAACGTGGACCACGTCGTCCTCGGCAGGAAGGCGCACCGCAAGGTGGCCAACCTCGTGCTCCGCAGCCAGCGGGTGCGGGAGCGGGTGGCGAACGTCCGCCACGTCCATTCGGCGATCGACCCCAAGGGGACCGTCCGCGTGGTGATCGGCCTCGCGGCGATAACCGTGGTGGGCAGGGACCTCGCGATGGCCAATCGCAAGGCCAACGTCCTCCTCGCCCGCAACAAGGGCGTGGCCGTGGGCCGGATCGTCGTCGCGACGAACCAGCGCAACCACGCGTGATCGAACGAGCACCGACCAAGCCCAAGGTCGAGAAGCCCATCACCAAGGCTCAGCAAGAGGGACGCGCTCCGATGCGGTCCTTCGGTGACTTGCAGCAGTTCTTTGAGAAGAAACGCCCCGGCAAGGATGGCGAATCCGATTCGAAGAAGTAGGCAGTAGTAGTTACCGCGAAGTAATCGTTCGCCCTGCTTTCTGCTTGAAGCGGGCGATTCAGGGGTGATAAAGTCGCATTGCTGTGGCGACGTTGCGAACACTCTTTGCTACGCTGGCTTCCGATTAGCTCGTGTTCGAAGGATTTCGAACACGCCTGGCAAACGTCGTTTCCAGAGCGAATCTCCGCAGCATTCGTTGGCACCATTATCGTTCTGCAAGCTGGGCGCTGAATCGTTCTGATGGCTCCGGGCGCACGACATTTCGTTGGGGTTTTGCTGTTTGGCATTGCCTATCTGGGCGCCATTTTGTTGGGGCATGCCCTGTCGTTTCCACAGCTCAACTTTGCGACGTTCTGGCCTGCCGCGGGTCTGTTGCTGGCGACCTTGGCAGTTTGCCCACGGGCCCAGTGGTGGCAGTTTGTCTTTTTGGCGAGTTCGCTAAATATTGCCACCGAGGTTTCTCTCTATCAGCAGCCTGCCTGGCTGGCACTGTGGTTTGCCGTGGCGAACGGTTGCGAAGCGTGTTTGGGGGCCGCCTGTTTGCGCTCGCTCAGCGGAGGCCCCTTTCAATTTCTGAAGCTACGCGACGTGCTGGTGGTCGGCGCGGTCGCTCTCCTTGCTCCGCTAGTCGGTGCCGGCGTGGGAGCCTATGCAATCTGGCTTCATTTCCCAGCTCAGAGCTTCTGGACGCTGTGGCAACTCTGGTGGCAGGCGGACTCCGTTGGCATTCTGCTCGTTTGCCCTGTGCAAATTGCCTGCGCCAGTCTGCTTTCTGCCGAGTCGTGGCAGCGCTGGAAGATCTCCGATCGGCGAGTACTGGAAGCGGGCCTGCTGTTGCCGCTGCTGTTTGTGGTGTCCTGCCTGGCTTTTGGTGGCGTGGCAGATTCGATCGCCTGGGCAATCATTGGGCTCATCTATTTGGCACCTGGACTCGCTTGGGCGGGGCTTCGATTGGGCCGCGCGGGCGCTGCGATTGCCTCAGCCATGACGGTGATGATTTGCTTGTATTTCACCGTGGATGGCGTCGGTCTGTTTGCTTTGGCGTCGCCACTGCCGGAGTTGCAAGCGATGTCGTTTCAATCGTTCACGCTCGTTGTGATGCTCACGCCCATGATCTTCGCCACCGTCATTGATGGCCGGCATGCCGCTGAAGATCAGTTGCGCCACAACCTGAATATTTTGCAATCGGTGCTGAATAACACGACCGACTTGATCTATGTCAAAGATCTCGAGGGCAGATACTTGCTGATGAACCAGGCGGGTGCCACGCTGGTTCATCGACCCGTATCGGACATCATCGGCCGACTCGACGGCGAGATCATCCCGCCGCAATATGCCGATGGAGTGCGCCAACGAGATCATCTTGTCTTTGCTGCGGGCCATGCGCTCACGTTTGAAGAGAGCGTCGAGCTGGACGGAAAACGCCACTGGTTTTTAACGACCAAAAGCCCCTATCGAGACGCAGCCGGCAATATCGTGGGTCTGGTTGGCTTGTCGCGAGACGTTACCCAGCGAGTCGATCAGGTCGAAGCTTTGGCAGAGAGCGAACGCCGCTATCGCACGCTGGTGACTTCGTCGAACGTCGGCATTTATGAAACCGATCAGCACGGAGCCTGTAAGTATCTCAATCCCCGCTGGTGCGAACTTACCGGCAGGAGTTCGATGCTGGGTGAGGGAGACGGCTGGGTCGATTGCTTGCATCCCGATGATCGCGAGGCGGTCAACATCGCGTTTCAGCGAGCGGTGGATACGGGCACGGAGTTTGAACAAGAGTACCGCTATCTGACGCCCGATGGCCGTACGGTCTGGGTCTACGGCACCGCAGTCCCCATTCGGGATGAACAGGGACAGGTGACTGGCTTCTTGGGAAATGTCATCGACATCTCCGACAAGAAGCGCGCGCTGCTGGAATTGCAGTCGAGCGAAGAAAGGTTTCGTCGGCTGGCAGATTCTGCACCGGTGCTCATTTGGACCAGCACTCCCGCCGGCCACTTCAGCTATTGCAACTCTCGCTGGCTGCACTTCACCGGGCGCTCGTACGAACAGGAGCTGGGGCTCGGCTGGCTGGAAAATGTACATCCCGACGACCGCGTCTTGTGTGAGCAGAAGTACGCCGATGCTGCGGCGTCGCAGAGTTCGTTTCGGCTCGATTATCGGCTGCGCAGGTATGACAATGAGTACCGTTGGATGCACCACGAGGGAACGCCCAAGCTGCTCATCAACGGCGAGTTCCGCGGTTTTGTCGGCAGTTGCTTTGATATCACCGACCAGCGACTGGCGACCGAAACCTTGCTACGGGCCAAAGTCGAACTGGAACGCCACGTGGCCGAACGGACCGCCGACCTGCAGGTGGCCAATAGTCATTTGCAGCAAGCGCTGATTGACCAGGCCAAGGCGGAAGAACGCTTGCAACAGCAACAAACGGAACTCGCTCACGTTTCGCGGCTGAGTGTGATGGGCGAAATGGCAGCGGGCTTGGCTCACGAGTTGAATCAACCTCTGTTTGCGATTCAAAACTACACCGCCGGCATCCTGCGCCGCTGGGCAGGGCCACAAGATTTTAGCCCCGAGCTGCGCAACATCATTTCGCAGATCTCCCAAGAGTCGACCCGCGCTGCCGTCATCGTGCGGCGCGCTCGCGAGTTCGCCCGCAAGCAGTTGGGCGAACGTACTTCGCTGCCATTAAACAGCGTGATTCAGGAAGTGCTGCAGCTTTTGGGCAGCGAGATTCGATCGCAGCAGGTTCAGATCAAGCTATCCCTGGCAGAGCATCTGCCGACGGTGTTGATCGACCGCGTGCAAATCCAGCAGGTGCTCGTGAATCTCATTCGCAATGCGATGGAGTCCATGGAATCTTTGCCAAAGCGGGAGCGAGTCCTGACAATCACGACGGGACTTGCTACCGACGAGATTCAGTGCCAGGTACGAGACTCGGGACCGGGAATCTCGACCGATGTCCGTACTCGTCTGTTCGAACCTTTTTTCACCACGAAGCAATCAGGCCTAGGGATGGGTCTGTCGATTAGTCGCTCGATTATCGAAGCGCACGGAGGCAACCTCTCCACGGAGCCCGCGACGAACGGGGCGACGTTCCACTTTTCTATTCCTTTGCTTGAGGAACAAGCTCATGACGCTGACCATCGCCACGACGCAGACAGTATTCTTAGTTGATGACGATCCGGGCGCGCTTCGTTCGCTCTCGTTTTTAATTCAAGCTGACGGCTTTCAGGTAGAAAGCTTTCAGTCGGCCAAGGCATTTCTTGATCAGTTCGATGGCAATCGATCCGGCTGCCTGCTGGCAGACGTGCGCATGCCGGAGATGACGGGCTTAGACCTGCAGCGGGTACTGCGTGAACGAGGATCTCAGATTCCGATTATCTTTTTGACGGCCCACGGCGATCTGGCTGCCTGTCGCCGCGCGTTTCGTGATGGGGCGGTTGATTTTCTCGAGAAGACGCAGCTTGACGATCAGGCGTTGCTCGATCTCATTCGTACCTCACTGGCTCGCGATGCTGCCGCCCGCAAAGCCAGCAACGGACTGCACGAACTCGAACCGATGCTCCGCGTGCTGACCGATCGCGAACGCGAAGTGATGGATCGCCTGGTGGCTGGCAGGACCGTCAAGCAAATCGCTACGGAATTCGATGTCAGCATTCAGACGATTGCCAAGCATCGCACCAAGCTCTTGGAAAAGCTCAAGGTCGAGAACGATATCGAACTGGTGCGGATGATTTTGGGCGCTGGTCCGTCGAAATAGGCTTGGTTATGCTTGGTGCATGCTAACCATCGGATTGATTGGCGGGATTGCGAGCGGCAAAAGCGCGGTGGCGCGCGAGCTCGTGCGACTGGGTGCCGTGGTGCTCGATGCCGACCGCGCGGGCCATGCCGTGCTGAAGGAGCCCGAAGTCATCGACCAACTTGTCACGCGTTGGGGACTGGAAATCCTCAGTGCCGATGGTCAAATTAATCGCTCGGCCGTCGCCAAGATTGTGTTTGCTCCCAGTGGAGAAGCGGAACGACTGTTTCTCAATCAGCTCACGCATCCGCGGATTGCCACGCGGTTGCGAGCAGAGCTAGACACGCTGGAACAAGCAAACCAATCCGTGGTCGTGCTTGATGCCGCTTTGCTGCTCGAAGCTGACTGGGCCCGTTTGTGCGACCGAGTTCTGTTTGTCGACGCCCCTCAGACCGCCCGAGCCGAGCGGGCCAAGCTCCGAGGCTGGGATTCTGCCGAGTTGGCTCGCCGTGAGGCCACGCAGTTGCCGCTGGCCGTGAAACGCGAGCAGGCCAGCAACATCATCCAGAATGATGGCTCCCTGGAGGATCTTCGCCGTCAGGTACAGGCGCTCTGGGATGAGTGGGGCACGGCTGGAAATGTGAAGAACCCGCGAACCCCGCTTGGCTTGTAACGGCTACGGACTGGCTACATCCCACTGATCGGCTAGAATCGTTCACTCCCGACGACCAACGCCCGCCGATTGGTTTCGTTCACCGCTATTACTTCCTTGAGCTTGATGGGCATGGATTCAACGCAACCCGATCGCTGCTGGCTAGGTTTCGACCTGGGCGGTACGAAAATGATGGCTACCGTCTTCGACGAAGCCTTTCGTCCCTTGGGTCGAAAGCGTCGCAAGACCAAGGGTGCCGACGGCGCCAAAATGGGCATGGAGCGCGTGATCGAAACGATCCGTGACGCGCTGGGCGAAGCAGGTCGCTCGCCTGCACAACTGCGCGGCATTGGCATCGGCTGCCCTGGCACCGTCGACTTGGATCGCGGGCACATCGTCGATTCCGCCAACCTGGGCTGGAAGAATGTGCATGTGAAGGAGATTCTCGAGCGAGAGTTTCAGTGCCCGGCAGTCGTGCTCAACGACGTCGATGCGGGCGTGTATGGAGAGTACCGCTTTGGCGCCGGCAAGAATTCGCGCTGCATGATCGGCGTCTTTCCGGGTACGGGAATTGGCGGCGGCTGTGTGTACGACGGAGCCATCTTGCGAGGTCGTACTCTATCGGCCTTCGAGTTCGGGCACATCCAGGTCAATCCCAACGGACTGCAATGCGGCTGTGGACGCATTGGCTGCCTAGAAACCGAGGCCAGCCGACTGGCGATCTCTGCTGCGGCAGCGATGGCTGCGTTTCGCGGCGAAGCCCCCTATTTGTATCAGCATGCAGAAACGGACCTGAGCAAGATTCGGAGTGGTGCCTTGGCCGCTGCTGTTAAAGCGGGCGATAAAGCCATCGAGAGAATCATCCAACGGGCTGCCCGCATGATCGGTCAAGTCGTTGGCGATATTGTGAATCTGCTGGCCCCCGATGTGGTCGTGCTGGGTGGCGGCCTGGTCGAAGCCATGCCGGAGTTGTTCGTCACTGGCGTGGAAGAAGCCGCGAAGTTGCGGGCTGCTCCCCCGTATGCCAAGGGCTTCAAAGTGTTAATCGCCAAGTTGGGCGACGATGCCGTTGCGCGAGGAACCGCTGCCTGGGCCGAGCATTGTTTCGCAGATACGACCGCTCCAGCTAAAAGTTAGTCGCCGGCCCCTTGATGGTTCCAGCCCATGACTTCTCCGATTGTCGAAACTCCCGTTCCCGCAGCCCGCGGCGTAAAACCCGTCGCGGTAATTGATATTGGTACCGCGGCCATTCGCATGGCCGTCGCCGAGATCACGGCGGCCGGTGAAGTTCGCAACCTCGAGTCGCTCTCGCAAGTGGTCAACCTGGGACGCGACACGTTCACCAAAGGCTCGATCTCGAAGAGCACCATCGAAGACTGCGTCCGCGTGCTGCGCAGCTATCGTCGTATCCTCCGCGAATATCAGATCGAATCGACCGATCAGATTCGTTGCGTCGCTACGAGCGCCGTGCGTGAAGCCAGCAATCGTTTGGCCTTTCTCGACCGCGTCTACATTGCCACGGGATTGCAGGTCGAGGCACTCGATGAATCGGAAGTGAATCGCGTTGCTTACCTGGGCATTCAACCACAGATTGCCCGTGACGAGCAATTGAGCAAGTCGCACGTTGTGGTGGCCGAGATTGGCGGCGGCAGTACCGAATTGCTGCTGATGAAAGGGAGCGACGTCGTCTATGCGCATACCTATCGCCTCGGCTCGTTGCGATTGAGAGAGACGCTGGAAGCGTTCCGCGCTCCGACCCAAAAACTGCGCAACATCATGGAGAACCATATCCAGCGCACGGTCGAGGAAATCGCGGAAACCGTAGCCGTCGAGGGACCCGTGCAACTGGTGGCGATGGGGGGCGATGTGCGTTTCGCAGCTCGCACGCTGCAACCAGGCTGGGACGGCAAGCATCTGGCTCGACTCAAACTATCGGCTCTCGAAGATCTCACGAACAAACTGCTGGGGCAGTCCGAAGATAGTCTGGTTCGCAAGTATCACTTGACCTATCCCGAAGCGGAAACAATCGGCCCAGCGCTCTTGGCCTATGTAATGCTCGCGCGGCAACTGCAGCTGAAAGAATTGCAGATTACCGATCTCTCGTTGCGGGACGGTTTGCTGCTGGAAATGGCGGCCGGCGCAGGCTGGTCGAAAGAGTTCAGCAAGCAGATTGTCCGCTCGGCCATGGATTTGGGGCAGCGATACGATTACGACAACGTGCATGCCGAACATGTTGCCGAACTGTGCTCGACACTGTTTCACGAACTGCGCGAAGACCACCAGCTTTCGCCGCGGGCTGAGGTCATTTTATGCGTGGCCGCGCTGCTGCACGAAATCGGCCTGTTTGTCAGCAACCGCAGCTATCACAAGCACTCGATGTACCTGATTCGCAACAGCGAACTCTTTGGTCTCGGTCGTAAAGAACAATTGCTCGCTTCGCTCGTTGCCCGCTATCACCGCCGAGCATCGCCGCAACCCACCCACGAAGGCTATGCCACGCTCGACCGTGATGAACGCGTGGTCGTGGCGAAGCTGTCGGCCATCTTGCGCGTCGCCAAGGCACTGGACGAGTCGCGCAGTCAGAGGATTCATCAAGTCACCTGTTCGCGCGAAGATGGTCGCCTCGTGATTTCGATTCCGCTCGTCGAAGACTTGTCGCTCGAACAATTGGCGCTCAAGCAAAACGGTTCGCTCTTTGAAGAAGTGTTTGGCCTGCCCGTACTCCTGCGGATGGCTCGCAAGTAAAGGTCCGTTGTCTCATGTCCGAATCGACTTCCAAATTCCTGAACCGCGAACTCAGCTGGCTCGAGTTTAATCAGCGCGTGCTGGATGAAGCGGCCGACGAGACCAATCCTCTGCTCGAACGGCTGCGTTTCCTGGCCATTACCGCCTCGAATCTCGACGAATTCTTCATGGTCCGCGTCGGTGGCCTGAAGTTGCTCATCGAACAGGGGATCACCTCGGCCGATCCCTCGGGGCTCACCCCGCAACAGCAAATGGATGCCATCAGCGTTCGCGCGCATCGCTTTGCTGCGGATCAGCAGGCTATTTTCAAGGAGGTCGAAGCCAAGTTGCAGGAAGCCGGCATTCGGCATCTGCGTGGTACCGAACTCACCGAACGCCGACTAAAATCCGTCGAACAGGTGTTTGAGAACGAGATCTTTTCGGTGCTCACCCCGATGGCTGTTTCGCCGGGCATCGAGTTTCCGCTCATCATGAATGTGCATCTGCACCTGTGCGTGCAGTTGCGGGCCGAAGCAGCCACTCCACAGCAGCCTCGCTTTGCGCTCATTCCTTTGGGCCGCGCGCTTAGTCGATTTTTGACGGCCGGCGCCGAGCGAGGCTATTCGTATGTGTTGCTCGAAGATGCCGTGGGCCGATTCTTGGATCGGTTCTTTCCCGGCGAGATCATTGAGTCGCATGCGGCATTTCGGATCACGCGCAATGCCGACTTCAGCCTGCGTGACGACTTGGCGCCGGACGTGATGGCCGGCATGCAGGGCATTCTCACGGCTCGCAAACACGGTCAGTGCGTTCGCTTGGAAGTCGCCGCGAATGTTCGTCCCGAAATGCTTGCGTTTCTGCAAGAATCGCTCGAAGTTGCTGACGATGCGGTCTTTCGCATCGACGGCCCGCTGGAACTTTCCAGCTTTATGCCCCTCGCCGATCTGCACGGCTTCGATGCCTTGCGCAACGAGGCCTGGCCGCCGCAGCCTTCGCTCGATATCGATCCCGGTTCGAAACTGCTCGAGATCATTGCCCGCCGCGATGTGCTGCTGTATCACCCGTATCAAACCTTTGAGCCCGTGGTGCGACTGGTGCAGGAAGCGGCCGTTGATCCCGACGTGCTCGCCATCAAGCAGATTTTGTATCGCACCAGCCGGAATAGTCCGATTGTTGCGGCGCTGGCCGAAGCGGCTCGGCGAGGCAAGTATGTAACTGCTATTGTCGAGTTGAAGGCCCGCTTTGATGAGGCTCGCAACATCGAATGGGCGCGCAGTCTCGAAGAAGCCGGTGTGCAAGTCATCTATGGCGTGAAAGGGCTCAAGACACACGCCAAGCTTTGCATCATTGTGCGGCGCGAACCGCATGGCGTGCAGCGGTACGTACATATCGGCACGGGTAACTACAACGAGATGACGTCGCGCCTGTATAGCGACGCGAGCTTGCTCACGAATAACGAAGAACTGGGCGCTGACGCCGTCAGCTTCTTCAATGCGATCACTGGTTACTCGCAGCCGCAGCGATATCGCAAGATCGAAGCTGCCCCCACGGGTTTGCGCACTCGCTTGTTGGAACTGATCGAAGGGGAAACTCGCCGCAAAAAGGAAGGCCAGAAAGCACTGATCGACGCCAAGATCAATTCGCTCGTCGATCCTGAGTTGATCTCCGCCTTGTATGCAGCTTCGCAGGCCGGCGTCAAGATTCGCCTTAACATTCGCGGCGTCTGCTGCTTGAAGCCGGGCGTTGAAGGACTGAGCGAAAACATCTCCGTCATCAGCATTGTCGATCGCTACCTCGAACACGCTCGCATCTTGCGATTTCATCATGGCGGCGACGATCTCGTGTTTATCTCCAGCGCCGACTGGATGCCGCGCAACTTGGATCGGCGCATCGAGCTCCTCGCTCCGATCGAAGATACTCATTGCAAACAGCGCCTGATTTCGATTTTGGATATCTATTTTGAAGACAACGTCAAAGCGCGCCAGCTAAAAGCTGATGGCTCGTACGTGCGGCCGAAGAAGAGCAAGACCAAGCGGCGCCGCAGCCAAGAGCTGCTCTACGACGAGGCTCGGCAGCGAGTGAAGGAAGCCGAGCAATCGCAGCGTACTACCTTTGAGCCACATCGTTCGGCGACCGCCGCGGGCTAGGTCCCGGCATTCACCATTGTTCATCAGATTGGCACCCATGAAGACACTCCTGCTGCTGCGTCACGCTAAGTCGAGCTGGAAAGACTCGGACCTGGACGATCACGATCGCCCGCTGAATAAGCGTGGCAAACGCGATGCTCCGCGGATGGGCCAGCTTTTGCTCGATGAGAATCTCTTGCCCGACTTGATCGTCTGCTCTTCGGCGAAACGGACCCGCCGCACGGCCGAGCTTGTCTCCGAAACCAGCGGCTATCGCGGCGAAACCCGCATCACCGGCGATGTTTACGAAGCCTGGGCCGATCGCCTGCTGACGACCATCCAGGCGTTTCCAGCCGAAGCCTCGCGGGTACTGCTCATTGGGCACAATCCTGGGCTGGAAGAACTGCTGGAAGCGGTCACGGGCAACTATCGCCCGCTGAGCACCGCTGCCCTCGCCTGGTTGGAGTTTCCCGTCGACGACTGGCGAGAAATTAACAAGGAAAACAAGGCCGAATTGAAACACGTCTGGCAACCGCGCGAATTAGAATAGAGGGGCGCTTCTCTCCTCGACCCGCCTCTTGATTCACGTTCGCCATGACCAAGCTGGACCGCATTCCCGCCGCTGCCACGGCCAACGCGCCGGTGGATAAGCTCGCCCGCGAAGTGATCAAACAGCGTGTGCAGGCGGCCGTGAGCTATTGGCAGCAAGTTGCCAAGCGCAAATCGCCGCGCGTTTACGACATTCATCAATTGCGAGTCTGGTCCCGCCGTTCCTTGGCGGCCTTAAAGCTCTTCGAGCCCGTCCTTCCGGCGGAAGCTGCCGCGGAACTCGCCAAAATTCTCAATAAGGCTCGCAAGCGGGCCGGCGATGCCCGCGATTGCGACGTTCTCCAACAATCACTCGACAAACCCACCCGCAAGCTGCTCGGCGACTTTCTTAAAGTCTTGAAAGACAAGCAAGCGAAGGCCGCTGATAAACTCCGGCACACTTACGAGAAGAAAATCAAGTCGGGCAAACTCCGCGATTGCACCAAGGCAACGCTGAAAAAGCAGCGTGCTGCGAAGGCCGACGATCAACCGGGCGACCCCGCAGAATTCGGCAATTGGTTTGCTCTGCAATTTGCAAACGTCTCATCAACATTGACCAAGCAACTGCGCGGCGCAAAACCAAGCCTGCTCAAGATTCATCCGCTGCGCATCGAAGGCAAGCGAGTTCGCTACGCCCTCGAGATTGGTTTGCCGTCACTTCCCAAGCAGTTGGGCAAACAGCTCTACGCGGCGCTCGAAGCCTTGCAGGAGCAATTGGGGAAAATCTGCGATGATCTGGCAGCCGGCGCTCAGTACCAGGAACTGGCCAGCGAGTTGCCCGCTGCTGAGCGCACTGCCCTCAAAGTATCGAGTCGGCAGCACGCGACGCAGGCCAAAGTTGGCTATCTCGCCTTTGAGCGCTGGTGGAAAGCACCGGTCGGCCGAAAGAAGTTGCTTGCCCTGCTTGAAAAGGTTGCGCCCGCCACAGCCGCGAACGGCAAGCCAGTTCATTTGCGGAAGAGCCAGGCGAAATAGCCCAGCAAGGCTGCCATTCCCGCCGCCATGCCCCCCAGCAACAGCCATTCGAGGCGGCTAACCGGAAAGCGATCGTAGTCGCCTCTGGGCTCCGGCGCGGGCAATTCGTAGCCATCGCCAAAATCGTAATTGCAACGCGGGCAGCGGCGAAAGTACCTCAGTTCGGCAGTATCATCGCAAGCTTCGCACACCCGCAACGACTCGTCGCGATCGTCTGCTTGATAGGCGGCCGGAAAGAACTCCGCCACCGAGCCACAAACCAAGCACTCCGCATGGCGATTCGCGCCGCACTCAGGGCACGTTGGCCATGCTTCGATAATCTCTCCTTCGGTCGACATCTTGTCCTTACGTTTTCGGTGAGCACGGGTTCAGTGGTCGGAAGCGTTGGCACCCGGAGGGTTCGTCGGCCACTGCAAATACTCTGCGGACACGAACGCTTCCGGCTCAAGTTCTATGAGTCAATTGCCTCTACTGCAAGTTCACTATCGGCCCGCGAAAGAATCCGCTCGAAGCCGGAGCCTGATAACGGATGTTGAGCGCTTCGCTGGTCATCGAATCGCGCTTTTCATGAGCCAGCCGACAGGCCAGATCGAGGACCGTCGAAGTTAGCTGAGTTCGCTCGGCCGGATATGGTGATTTGCCCGTTGCCAAAAACTGTTCGATGTGCCACGTCAGCGGATTGAAGAACGCGGCTCCCGGCGGCGCGGGCAAATAGAAGCAGGAGGAAACGGGTTCTTTCACGCCTGCGGTGGTACCGGCAAAGGCAAATTCCGAAACTTGCTCGATCAGGTTAATCGCCGATCCCTTGGTGCCGTCGTTGTACTCCACCAAAATCGCTTGCGGGTTGCGAACATTCTCGCGAATTGGCCCCACGTTCATACTGCTGCAACGTCTCACGGCGGCATTGAGCAGCGACCATGACCAGCGGCCCGCATCGCCGGCCTTCCACACATCGTCGCCTTGCAGCCACGTGACCTTTTTCACGCCGGTCTCGCCACCCGCTCGTCGCTCCAGCATGCACTGCAGCGTTTCGAGAGCATGGAAGAAGTAAATCTCGGGCACGCCGCGATCGAACCCAAACACGCACATACCTTCTTGGAACTTGGTCCCCAGCGGAGGCTCGATCTCCGGCATCCTCCAGGTGACCGGCAGCGACGAACCAGCCATCAGGCCGAAGTCCATCTTCTTGGCGGTGCTGACCATTTCGGCCGCCTGCTCGTGGTCGTAACTCAGGTGCTTATCGACAAACACTGGTACGCTACGGCCGCTCTTGCGAAACGCCTTCACAATCTCCATGAAATACTTGTGCCGGGGATACTGCACTTGCTTCCGCTCGTTGATTGGGTAATCGCCGTGCTCGATGATGAGCACGATACCATCGAGATCCAGCTTGTCGGCCGCCAGCAGGGTTTCTTCGACCGTGGTACACAGCTGAATGCCGTGGTCCCTACAAAAGCTGGGCCCCAGATCCTCGGCCGGTTGCTGGTCGTTGAACATCCGCACCACTTCCACGTTGGGCTGATGGTGGAAGCCGTCGACTGGGTAGCCATGCACCAGCCGCCCCACAATGTGGTAGGCGTGCGAGCGGAGCCGAAAGATCGAGTTGATCGCCGCCACTCGCAGCTTGCGGCTGGCCTTCGCTGGCGAAGTTACGCCGTCCGTGGCCGGCTGGGCGACGGCGGAGTGCCAGGCTGTGCCACTCATCAGCGATCCGGCAACGGCAGCTGACGAAAATGTCAGGAAGTGCCGGCGGGAAAAATCGGCTCGCAGGTCACCAGGTTCGCGATTTGTCGTCATAATCGGCTCTTTCGGTAAAAGTTCGCCGTAGCGTAGCCTTCAGCGGGGAAAGGTTCAACAAAATCCCTCTGATTCGCACTCGCGGCGGTTGCTCTTTCGGGCGGTGTTGCTTACGATTCCGCCGTCCCTCTTGCTATCCCCTCTCATCACGCTGCCCCCGTTAGCTGCCTGCATGAAGCCCGTCAAATTCGACGATCAACTGGCCGGTTTTTTGACTCTCGCAGCGAACCTCTGCCGAGAGCAAGAGGCGTCGGCTGTGCTCGTGCTGCTGCCGGGACCGACCGACTGGGTGGCCCTCAAGCAAAAGCTCGACGGACTGCAGATCGTCATCACCGCCGATAAGGCCGAGGAAGTCGAAGGAGCGGTCGAAGCCGGTCTGCAGACCATTCTGCTCGATATGTCCGAAGCTCCCGTTTTCGAACGTCTGACGCAAGCCCTCCTCACGGGTGTGGCTCGCGAAATCCTCGCTCCCGGTGCGGGAGCCGTCGTGGCTTACTCGGGCTTCGATTCCGAGTGCATCGACTCGATCAGCTTCATTCACCTCGACGAACACCTGGGCCGCTTGACCGCTCGCGACCTGCGGCAGCTCGAAACCAGCGTCCCGCTCGATACCCTCAAGGTCGTCGTCGACCTGGCGGTCGATATCGGCCGCGAGGGTCGCGAAGGGAAAGCCGTCGGCACCATGTTCGTCGTGGGTGATACTCGCAAGGTGCTGCAGCACAGCCAACCTGCTGGGTTCGACCCCGTCCGGGGCTATCCGCGGGCCGAACGTGATCTGCACGATCCCCGCGTTCGCGAAGCAATCAAAGAGGTGGCCGTGCTCGATGGCGCGTTCATCGTCTCGCCGGAAGGTCTCGTCGAAAAAGCGGCTCAGCTTGTCGACGCCCCCTATGCTGACCTCACGGTCTCGAAGGGGCTTGGTGCCCGGCACTGGGCCGGAGCAGCCATCAGTAAAGCGACGCATGCCATCGCGATTGTCGTCAGTCAATCGAGCGGTACCGTCCGCATTCTGCAGGATGGCGAGGTCATGCTCCGCATCGAACCCTTCCGCCAGGCCATGAAGTGGAAAGAGTTCGAGTACGAACGACCTTCTGAAGGTGAATAACGATTCATGCACGTTCGCCTCGCCGAATTGACCAACGCAGCCGATGCCCGCACTGTTGTCGACCTGCTCGACATGTACTCGCAGGACGAATTCGGCAGCAGTGCCCCGCTGTCGCCTCAAGCCCGGCAGAACCTGATTCCCGGTTTGCTCCAGCATGGCGGCGCGCGAGTCTTTGTCGCCTTCGATGAAGCCGACCAGCCTCTGGGAGTTGCTATCTGTATGATCGGCTTCTCGTCGTTCCGCGGCGCTCCGCTGATCAACATTCACGACATTGCCGTGGCCCCCACCGCTCGCGGCCAAGGTGTTGGCACGGCTCTCTTGGCAGCCGTCGACGCCGAAGCTCAGTCCCTCGGCTGTTGCCGCATCACGCTCGAAGTTCGTAGCGACAACCAGCGAGCCCAAGCCGTCTATCGCCGCGCCGGCTACGAAAGCACCCAGCCCGAAACCTGGTTCTGGATGAAATCGTTCGGCGACAAAGAGTAGGCCGGCAACCGGTGTACTCACGCAGTTCCGGCCTACGCTGAAATTCCCTGAAATTCTCGCCAGAACGTGACCAGACTAGTCATGGTCGGGGCATCTAATCATGGGAGGTGTACCTGCGCGCAGGTGCGACGCGATCTTTTACATCCTGGTTGAAACGCACAGCGAAAAATGGTCGCTGTGTTTTGGTTGGCGGGTGGTTGTGGTGAAAACGTCGGCATGCTTTTCACCACAACAGGAGGAGACGCTCTTGGTGAGTATCACGGGAGTCGAGGTTTGCGTCGACGTAAGTTCAAACGTGAGGAAGTGGTGGGTGTTCACAAACCCAGGGGGTTTGTGAACAGTCAGGCGCGCCGCACCCGAGAGATACGGCACGTAGCGTTCACAAACCTGCCTGGTTTGTGAACAAAGTTTTCTCAGTGAAGTTGCCGAAACGAAGACTTACGTCAATTGAAGAGTAGGCCGGCAACGAGTGGTCTCACGCAGTTCCGGCACTCTTGCATCTGGCTGGACGAGGTAGGGCAAAAGCCAATGAACCACCGCCGCAGGGGCGATGGTGTCGTGAGCAGAGTGGCGGGCGATTCGACGCAAGTCCAAACGGATGGAATCGGCGGGTGTTCACAAACCGGCGGGGTTTGTGAACACGCAAGCGCGCCGCTCCCGAGAGATACTGCAGGTCACATTCACAAACCTCCCCGGTCTGTGAACAAAGTTTCGGCTGCGGCTCGGCGCGGATGGAAGACTTACGGCAGCGAAGGTCGGCCGGCAGCAGTTTGCGTCACGCAGTTCCGGCACTCACAGCACTCATCATCCTGACGGCGGTGGATCATTGGCTAATGATCCACAACCCAACGGAAACATGCCTTCGGCCTTTGGCTCGCAACTTCAGCCAAGCGAGCAGACCTAATCAAGAGGGCGAAACGCTGTCGGCTTCTACTGCAGTCCAGCCGAACCATGGCGGTGGAAGGCACCAAGCTATCTGCACGTCATCCTGCGTGAAAAACCTCCGTTCCCGATCTTGTCGAACCCGGGCTCTTTTTCGACTTGCGCGGTTATTCCACGCATGCCAGTCGTGCGGGTCTTCGCATTCGTTCCGGTTTTCCCGCAGGCAACGCTTAATTGGCGCATCCCGTTTCTTATCATCGAGCCGGTTGGGAGGCACGATATCCCAAGTGAGGGATATGCCGCTTATATGGAACCAACCATGAAATGCTATTGGCGCGTTTTGTTCGTGGCATTCGCCTATTTGGCCTATGCGGGTCAGGCCCATTGCGCCGAGCTTGCCTTGGAAGGGCCGTCGTATGCGGCCGCTTCCGGCTGGCCGGATGGGCAACTCAGCTTTGGCTACGAGGCCCTTCCGCGCCCAGGTGAGTTCCTGCTCGTCAGCGGAGAAGCAGATCTTGGCACCGTCACTGGAAGTGGCTTGGCCCCAGCACCGGACCAGGTCAGCCAGGTGGACCTTAGCGATTATGAGGATTGCTCTCCCGTCTGGGCACACCGCAGCGGGATCTTTGGTGAAATAATGCTGCTGCGAGCCCGCGGCGTTGAAGTGGCGTATGCCGTGCCGATCAACGGTGCCATCGTCCCTCCCCCCGCAGTGCCGGTCCAGGTGGGCCCGACCGCCGTCGCTGACCCTGACTACTCGGCCGGCTTTCGGATCGGCGGGACAGGAGCCTTGGACGATTGCACCAGCGTCTCGCTTACTTACAGCCGCTTTCAAAGCAGCAGCACCGACACGGTCGGCACCGCGGCGCCGCTCGTCCTGCGGAGTCTGGTATTTCATCCGGGCACGGCGAACGCGGGTTCGGATTTTCTGGACGCCTTCGCCAATTCAGATGTCAAATTTGACTTGGTTGACGCCGATTACCGGGCCGTCTGGTCGGCCGGCGATTTGTGGGCCGTTAACTACCAGTTTGGCGTTCGCTATGCGGGCCTGAAGCAGGATTTCACCGGAGTCTATTCCGGCACGGGAACCATCGACACGCTCGTCAGCAACATGGATTTTGACGGCGGCGGCATGCGGGTCGGGATGGACGCCATGCGTTTTGCCGGCAACAGTGGCTTTCTGATTTATGGCAAAACCTCGGCCAGCTTCGTGGCTGGCGAATTCCGCGGCCGCTATACCCAGTTCAGCGATGTCGATCCACTTATCGTGGATACGACCTGGAAGGCTGGGCGTGTCATCAGCATTCTCGACCTGGAACTTGGTGCCGGCTGGCAAAGTTGCTGCGGCCGCTGGCGGGTGACCGGCGGGTATATGGTCGCCGGGTGGTTCAACTCGATTCCTCAGAACCAGTGGATTCAAGCAGTTCAGACCAACGACTTTGCCAGCTTGAGCGATACGATGAATGCGATCACCTTCGACGGGTTCAACGTCCGTCTCGAGTACCGCTGGTAAAAGGTTTTGATTCCTTCCAGCCATTCGGCATTCTCAAGGCCGAGTCAGCTCCGCGCTGACTCGGCCTTTTTTTGCGCGCGAGACTCTCTGCGGGAGGGGCAATTTGACAACTGAATCCCCCCCAACTAGCCTGCCTAACTGACATAAACCACATGGTTGTTGTGGTTGTTAAGCCTGCAGAAACTTTAGGTCAGCTACCGTGCCAAAGAAAATCGCCTCTGTCGCAGCCCGATCCCAGGCTTCATTGGTACGCAAACTTCGCCAGCGGCGCAATCGGCCGAACTACCGGCCGCGGCTGGAGCAGCTCGAAGACCGTCGCCTGCTCGCCGCCATCGCGGCAGCTTCTTACACCGCGTTTGCGAACGAGACCAACAATGTCAAGTTGACCACCGACGACCAATGGCTGACCTACACGGAAGACACTCCGAACGGTTTATTCTTTTCCCCCGGTGCGTTCAACCCGGACTTTCTCGAGAGCATCACCGTTACCCTGACAGGCGATGAGAACAATCATGCAACGCTGGTTGTTACTTCTGGTACGGTAGCCGGGCCGATGGAATGCGCAGGTCCCGTCGAAGCGCCCCTAGGCGTCGGCACATTGCAATGCGTCGGGGCGATCCAAGGCATCCTCACGTCCAGTGGACTTATCTCACTAAACCCGGCGGATCCGGGAACTCCCTCTCTTGACCTCGATGATGCCACGAATCAGATCGATGTCGAGTTCTCGCTGATCAGCGGTCTGCGAGCGCTGCCTCAAGCGAGCGCGATCGTCCCGATCGGCCCCTTGGCCGTGTCACTGCTGGCCGCGGAGATTCCAGCACAGTTGGCCGCCGCGTACGTGCTCAAGCTGCCGGACGGGGCGCCACCCGATCTGTTGAACCCGGCCATCATGACCGGCATTCTGACAACGCTGGGGCTCATCGGTGCCGCTGCGGCTTCCGGCGATGTGACCGTGGACGTGGGGGATGAAGATGACAACGTCGATCTGACAGCCTTCGGCAAAAATTCCACGGTCCTGCTGGGTGACGGCAACGATACGCTTTTGATGGGCCTGGGAAACGACAATGTGCAGGGCGGAGCGGGCACGGACAAATTCATTCACACGCTTGGAGCCTCGGGTACTACGAAGACGATCGACGGCGGGGCCGGCCGCGACATCTTGCTCATCAACAGCTTTGATAATAGCGATGTGGTGAGCATGAGCTTTGCCGGGAACACGCTCACGCTTACGGTCAATGGGCAGACGAATACCTACATTCTGTCCAACGTGGAAGAAATCGCCCTGGGCACGGGCGGCGGCGACGACGACGTCGTGATCACCAACATCGAGCAATTTTCTGGCGGCCTGGCGATCGACCTTGGCGACGGCTTCGACCGTGTCGAATACGCCAGCATCACGACCAACATCCTGCTCAGCGACTATCCGTTCGCCGTGGGCGCCGGCGCGCCTTGGCCGGGTGGTGGATTCGGATTGTTGTCGCTCGACAACGCCATCACGGAGTTCGCCAATATCGAAGAGTTGGGGCTGGGCGGCAGCGGACAGACGGTCAACTACTTCGCGCCAGATAGCGGCAATGAAATCCACGTGATCGGCACTGGAGCGACGACCGAACTGCGGGTGGATGCCAACGCCACCATTGTGCTCAAAAACAATCCGACCACGCTCAATCTCGGCGGCCGCTCGGGTGACGACACGTTTGTCATCGATCCTAAGGCCGGCACTTCGCTCACCGAGATCAACGTCACGGGAGGCGATTTTCACAACGGTGATCAGTTGATCCTCAATGGCCGCACCGTAACGGATTCGTTGATTTACACTCCGGGCGCCGACTTCGCATCCGGCCAGGTCACAATCAACACCACCGCTGTGAACTTCAGTTTCATCGAAGCAGTGAAACTTTACGGCGCCGGCGGCTTGGATTCGCTGGTCGTAAACGAACCCATCGCGGGATCGAACGACACGATCTACTTTTCGCCCGAACTCGGCAACAACGGTTTCTTCCAATTCACCACGCAAAGCGCCGGCCCAGAAACCGCGGTGCTGTACTCGACTGTGTCGTACCAAAGCGTCGAGTCCCTCAACTTCGTCACCGGGACAGGCAGCGATACGCTGAGCCTTACTACCAACGCCCTGCCTGGCACGAACAGCGACGGCACCATTATTGGCGGAGCAGGCGCTGTCACCCAGGTATTCCTCGGCGATCAAGTGACGCAATTCACTCACGATCTCGCTGGTGACGACACCATGGCGCTGGAGTATACGACGGCCATTGATGCCATCACCGTTGAGCCGGGGCCATATGTGTCGATCAGCATCAACACCGGCGTGGACTCTGATCTGTTGGCCTATATCGCGCAAGGTGGCGCCGATGTGACCGTCGACTTGGCTTCCCAGACAATCTCACAAACTGGTTTTGGCGACGTCGTTTTCACCAGTATTCAACACTTGGACGTGCAGGGGAGCACCCCGACAGTCGCGACGAACCAGCTTGCGGTCAACGGCACCGCGCTGGACGACCAATTTACGCATACCTCGTCGACCGTTTCGACGGCAGCGGGACAACTGGAATTTGCTGGCCCCGCTGCACCGGCCCCCTTGCTGGTTACCTATCAAGACTTCGGCTCCGCGCTGATTGTGGACGGCAAGGAAGGTTCTGATCAACTGCTCTACCGTGGAACCTCTGGTGCGGACACCTTCACCGTTCCGGCGCCACTGGTCGTGGGTCCTTCGATCGGGCTCAACAGTCAGGTTCCCGTGCGAACTCTCGCCGTTGAGGACTACCTCTTGTTCGGGTTGAGTGGGAATGACACCTTCAACGTCGCGCCCGTAGCTTTCCCAGTGTTTGTGGACGGCGGCGATCCGATCGGCACGAGCGCGGGCGATCGACTCGTGGTACTAGCCAGTGGCAGCCCCGCCCTGTTGGAAGCTGGACCTGAACGCGATGAGGGAGGCGTGGTGTTCGGCGGTGTCAATGAGCGCATTAGTTACGATCACATCGAGGCCATCACGATTGACTCACCCCAATGCGTGCTAATTCTCGGCACCAATGCCGATGACGACATCACGGTCATTGCCCGCGACAGCAGCACTCACACCGGCACCGACGGTCGGCGCGACTTCACTGCGGTTGTCAACGACGGTATCGAAGTCCTATACACGAATGTCGGCGGCAACGCAGCCGACCCGACAATCATCGGTCTACTGAATATCGACGCCATGGCAGGCGACGACGACATCGTCATTCGCATGCCGGCCCCCAACCAGGTCGATTGGTCGATGGACGTGAAAGTCGCCGGCGGTACGCCGGCAGCAACGACCGGCGACCAAGGAGACGTGCTGGAAGTAGAAACCCCGGGCACAAGCCCGGTCATCTTCTCTGCCTTGGACGCTGGCTCCGCAACGATCCTGGTCGACACGAACGGCAACGGCACCTTCCAAGCTGGCGACACGCGAATCACCACGGGCCAGTTCTTCGACGCTTGCCCTCCCCTCAACTACGACTCCTCGCCCGGCGGCGTGGAGCAGATCATCTTTCAGGGTCTAGGTGGCTTCCCGCTCACCATGAACGGCGGCCTAGGCAACGACACGGCGACGATTAATGCCGACAGCACCGGCACCTTTCGCTCGCTGCTCAGCCCGGCCTTTGACTATAGCGGCGCGGGCGCCATCATCGTCAACGGCGGCCTGGGAACGGACCACGTTGTTTACAACGGCACGAACGTCAACGACGTAATCGATTCTCAGCAAGTCTCCGCAACCGCGGTCAATACGACAGTGAACGGCCTCACACATACGGCCAATGGAACCGAGATCATCGGCATCAACACCCTGATGGGTGACGATCTGATCCGCATCGGCGTCATCGATTCCTTGCAAACCGCAAACCCAGCCGCCAGCAATCGGTTCGACGTGGACGCTGGTGACGCCAACGCCCGCCTGATCGTTCAGGACCTCGGTCTGGGCGATCTCAACATCCAGCGGCAAGGCCCCGACGGCCGCTCCGGCTCGATCACCATCGGCGGCTTCAAGCCGGTGGTCTACAAGAACATGAAGCGTGTGGACATCACTCCGCTGAATTCCATCACCGGCGGGACTGGTACGGATGGCAACGGCCGGATTCTCATCTTCCCCACCGATCCGTTTGAGTCCAATGACAGTCGGCTCAATGCGGGCCAGCTGGCGCGCGTGGGCCAGAACACTACCAGTCCCAGTATTGATCCCGGTGCAATTGCAAGCCCCTTTGAAGTGAACGGCGATGAGGACTGGTACGAATTCCGCCCACAAGCCACCGGCACCTTTGCCGTGAAGATCTTGTTCGACAAGATCGCGACCTTGGCGAATGGCCGAGCAGGTCTGCCGGGAGATGGCGATCTGTCCCTCGACATCTATGACGCCACCGGCAACCTGATCACCAGTGGCGTGGCGAACGCCGCTGGAAACAGCAAGACGGCTACGTTCGGGGCGACCAATGATTCGGCAAATTCCCAGTTCAATCGCATCTATGTGCGGGTCCGTGGCACGACACCGAATTCCATCAACCTTTACGATTTCGGCAATCTCGACGGCGTTGGTACAGTAGATCCGGGTGTCGGCAACGCTGACCTTTTTGGTCCGCAAGTCACCAACATCCAAGTCAATTCGGTTCCTTCGGCGACGTATAACCTCTTCAATTCGAAGGATGCCGGCAACGCCCTGCATCCGACGCCCCTCACCAACAGCCTGCTGATCAGTTTTCGGGATCTTCCGCAGCGAGCTCCCGGCTTCATCTACCCGGCTCTTGATCCCGTCACTGCCACGTCACCTGGCACCTATGTGCTGAGGGGAGATGCGTCGGGAATCATTGCCATCTCGGCGATCATCATTGAGCCCGGCACGAACCTGCCTCCGGGGGTCGGCGGACTGGCCGCGGCCCAAGTGCGGCTGGTGTTTGCGGAACCGCTGCCGGACGACCGATTCACCCTGACCATCAACGACACTCTGCTTGATCCGGCAGGCAACAAGCTGGATGGCGAGAGCAATGCAGCCGAACCCAACGGTGGCCCCACGCTACCCAGCGGTGACGGCGAAGCCGGTGGGAACTTCGTGGCTCGATTCACGATCGATACTCGTGTTGAACTGGGAACCTTTGCGTCGGGGAGCGTTTACGTCGATACCAATGGCAACTACTTGTTCGACCCGACCAATGTCGATGCCAGCCATCGCGATATCACGTATCTGATGGGCTTCACGAGCGACAACCTGTTCGCCGGAAACTTTGTCAAAGGCGCCGCGGGCATCGCCGACGGCTTTGATAAGTTGGCCGCCTATGGCAAGGTTGGCACTAGTTACCGCTGGCTGATCGACGTGAATAACGATGGCGTCGTGAATGCCAACGACGTTACGATCAATCAGCCGTTGTTTGCGGGGGTCACCAACGTCAATGGCACTCCCGTCGCCGGCAATTTCGACGGCAATGCCGCCAATGGCGACGAAGTCGCGCTCAAGGTGGGCAATACGTGGCTGCTGGATAAGGTCGGCCACGACTTCAAGGTTGATACCAAGTTGCCGGGAACCAACATGATCGGCCTCCCCATCGTGGGCGACTTCGATAATGACGGCGTTGACGATCTTGGTTCCTGGTCGGCCGACAAATTCTATCTCAACCTGAGTTCGCTCGGCCCGATTGACGGCACGGCTGACAAGATCTTTACCTTTGGTTTCGCCAGCGTGCGGGAACGGCCGGTGGCGGGTGATTTTGACGGCGATGGGATCACCGACCTGGGCTTGTGGGTGCCGGATCGCGCTGGTGTCTCCCCTGCCGAAGCGGCGGAGTGGTATCTGCTCCTCTCGGGCGGCACTGCGGTTGGCCGAGGAGGAATCGCTGGGCAGGGGCAAACAATTCTGGATCGTTTGAATTCCCCGGGCGGCGTTGTCTTCACCCCCGCTCCTTTCGGCAATGACCTCTTTGCCCAATTCGGCGACGAGTACGGTTTGCCAATCCCTGGTAACTTCGACCCGCCCATCACCTCCGCACAACCAACCGGCGGCTTTACCAACACTCAGCTGGAGCTGGACGTAAATAACGACGGAATCGTTACCGCGTTTGATGCCCTGGAAATTATTAACCGGCTGAATAGTGGTAACACTGCTCTCATCAGCACACCGTTTACGCACGCTCCTTTTGTGGACGTCAACGGCGACGGTGCCTGCTCAGCGATGGATGCCCTCATCGTTATCAACTGGCTAAACACGCGCCCGACTGGGAGCGAAGCTACCAGCGCAGGCGAGGCGGTCCCTGCCGACTCCGTCTTCGCGGAGCTTGGCGATGACCCCGGAACAGACGATACGCTGTTGGCAATCCTCGCCGCGGACGACAGCCAAAAAATGCATCGCTCCAGGGGACAGACGGTCGGTCGAACAAAGTAGCGTAAGCACTGCTCGTAAGAATCCGGAACAGCCCGGTAGCTCGCCAAGCTCACAACCTCGAGGCCGTCGGTTCAAATCCGCCCGGCGCCACTCTTGGTCATGCGCGAGGAGAAACTGCGCCACCGACGAATTCGGCCGCCGCAGCGTCGAATTCGTGACCAACGTCTGGGAGTTCTACTCCACCGTGCTTCACTTGCTCGGCATGGATTACGACAAACTCACCTGGTACCACAACGGCTTCGACCGCAAGCTAACCGACGTGCATGGCCGGGTAATTCGGGAAGTGCTGGGGTGAATTGCTAACGCACTTGCATCAGTTCCTGCCAGAATGCAGAAGCTTCAACGAATCGATCAGCTAAGCTTTTACAACCACTTAAAGGTGTTTACTCCCACGCTACCCGCCGAAAACTGGTTCAGTTGCATGTTGATGCTCCTTATTTTTACTCGGCGGTAGCGGCTCAAGATTGTCGATGACCGGATTGTGCTTGTCGCGGTCCTTGTGATTGATCTGTTCCCCGGCGGGAACAGGGCCATGGAACGCCTCCCATACAAGAAGGTGGATCTCCCGTTGGGCTTTGTACTCGCTGTCAAAGTAAAGGGAAACTCGGAGATACTCGTGGCCAAAATCTGGAGTCAGATTATTTCCTCCGATTCGTTTTACGTTTCCCCAATTTGACACATAATGAGTTTGATTGAATGGAGGCTCGACAACAGATCGCCATTCCTCTGGATAGGTCGGTTGGGACCTACGGAAATGCCGCCGACGCATTACCTCTCGCCATGCCTTGCGAACCAATGGTAAGCCGCAAATGTTAATGACCTCAATCAATCGTCCAACTATATACTCCTTCAAATCAAATGGAGGAGGCGCTGCGAACGACGATCCACATATCTCGCATATGACAACCTTGCCTTGCAAAGCATCAGCAAACGTCAAATACTCGTCACACGACGGACAAAACTCTGTAGCCATGTTGATTCTTGTAACTATAGGATCCGGGATGTGGGTATCTAATTACCGCTTAATATCCGGTCGATAACCCTTGCCGGGCTGATAGCGCGAGGTCTTGTCTTTCTTGCGGAGCGGGCGATTGCCTTGTGGGGCGGGGTTTGGTGAAGAGCCTTGCGCGTTGGGATTGCCCGTGGATGGGGCGGGCTTGCGGCCGGGCTTTTGGCCTTCGTTGCGAGCGCCACTGCCGGGAGCCTGGTGGACGTAGTTGCCCGCGAAGTTGCTGTTGGCGTCGGAGCGGCGCTTGAGGAGTGCTTCTTTCGGTGGCTTGCTGGAGATGAGGCTGTCGCAGCCATCGCCGACGAGGTCCATCCGCCCGGCTTGGCGCAAGGCTTCGCGAACTTCGAAGTAGTTTTCCGGCTTGAAGAACTGCAACAACGCGCGCTGCATCTTTCGATCGCGGAGGGCCTTGGCAATTTGCACGGGCTTCTTCGTGAACGGATCGATGCCCGTGTAGTACATGGCCGTGGCGACATCGAACGGCGCGGGAATGAAGTCCTGCACCTGATCGGGCTTGTAGCCGTTCTGCTTGAGGAAGACAGCAAGGTGAATCATCTCGTCGAGTCCGCTGCCAGGATGGCTGGCAATAAAATACGGAATGATGAATTGCTTCTTGCCCGCCTTGGCCGATTCCTTTTTGAATGCGTCCGAAAACATCTCGAAGTCATCGGTCGCCGGCTTGCGCATCAGCCCGAGCACACCGGGATCGACGTGTTCGGGAGCGACCTTCAAGTGCCCACCGACGTGGTGCCGCGCGAGGTCGCGCATGTACTCGGGACTGCGACGAGCCAGGTCCATGCGAATGCCGCTGGCGACGAGTACCTTCTTGATGCCCGGCGTTTCGCGAGCCGTGCGCATCATGTCGACGAGTGGCCCGTGATCGGTGCCGAGCAGTTTGCAGATGGTGGGATGAACGCACGATTGCCGGCGGCAGACCGCTTCCACGTCGGGCTGCGTGCATTTCATTTGGTACATATTGGCCGTCGGACCGCCGATGTCGCTGATGGTTCCCTTGAACTGCGGATCGACTGCCATCCGTTCAATTTCTTGCTGCACGCTGTCGGGACTGCGGCTTTGAATGATCCGCCCCTGGTGCGTCGTAATGCTGCAGAACGTGCAGCCGCCGAAACACCCTCGCATGATCGTGACCGAGTCCTTGATCATGTCCATCGCGGGAATGGCTTCGGTGTACGAAGGATGGGGCCGCCGCGTGTAGGGCAAGCTGTAGACCACGTCCATCGACCGCTCGCTGATGGGCAAGCGCGGCGGATTGCAGACCACGGCTTGGCGATCGTGAAATTGCACGAGGCGGCGGGCGTTGTACGGATTCTGCTCGTTGTGAATGATGCGAGTGGCTTCGGCAAACTTCGGTTTGTCGGCGACGACTTCGTCGTAAGTCGGCAGCACCAGGCTATCTTCCGGCGGCGACTCGCTAGCGCCGAGTGCATAGGCAATCCCACGCAACTCGCGCAGTTCCTTGACGGTTTTTCCCGCCGCGAAACCCCGTGCGAGTTCCACAATCGCTTCTTCGCCCATGCCGTAAACGAGCAGATCGGCTTTGCAGTCGAGAATGATCGAGCGGCGGACTTTGTCGGACCAATAGTCGTAATGCGCGAGTCGCCGCAGCGAAGCTTCTACGCTACCGGCAATCACCGGCACACCGGGAAAAGCTTCGCGAGCACGCTGGCAATAGGCGAGCGTCGCGCGATCGGGACGCAGACCGATGCGCCCCCCGGGCGAGTAAGCATCGGCGTTGCGCACTTTGCGATTCGCCGTGTAGTGGTTGATCATCGAGTCCATGTTGCCGGCGCTGATCGCATAGAACAGCCGTGGCTTGCCGAAGCGACGCCAGTCATCGACCTTTCGCCAATCGGGCTGGCTGACAATGCCCACGCGAAAGCCGGCGGCTTCCAGAACGCGGCCGAGAATGGCCATCGCAAAACTGGGGTGGTCGATGTAGGCGTCGCCGGTGACGATCACCACGTCGACTTCGTCCCAGCCTCGCTTTTTGGCTTCGTCCATCGTCATGGGAAGCGCCGCGAACGGCGAAGAAGCTCTTTTTTGCTGCTGAGGTTTTTTGCCCGCGCCTAGTTGAAGAAATCCGCCGGCAGGGACCGGCGGCAACATGGCCGGCGCGAGTGCTTCGAGCATGGTGCCCATCGCGCCAGGTGCGGGACGGGTGGCACAGGACCCAGTTGAATCGCAGCCTGAAGTGGAACAAGAAGACGAAGCGGCCCCGACTACGGGCAATTCGTGAGACATGGAAGAGAGCGTTTTTCCGCTCGTTCGTTGGTTCGCAGTCGTCACTCCGGCGGAATAACGACGTCCCTGAACTCTGAACGGCAATCAACAAGACGGACAAAATCCCGCCGTAGAATCCGCCGACTATCCATGGTCTGGCTCGCTCTAGGGGGCACTGGTGGGCTTTATTCTAACGCCAGAGGGGAGCGGCCGGGAGGGGCAAAATGGGGACGAAGGGACGGGAGGCGAGGGGCGGGAGACGGGAGACGGGAGACGGGAGACGGGAGTCGGGAGTCGGAGGTCGGAGGTCGGAGGCGATTTCTTATTTGACAAAGAATCACGGGAAGCGCAGATTCCAGGTTGTGTGGTTTTTGACGCGGCGGATCAAGGCACCGGCGAGGAAGTCGGTGTGGTCGGTGAGCGTGCGCAAAGTGGATGAGGCGGTGTCGGAGTGGTGGTGGCGAAGGCGAAGTAGAAGGCGAAGTAGAAGGTCCTTTGGCGACGGCGAAGGAGACTGAGTTGGAGTTGCCTCACCGACGCGGCTGGCTGCCTGGGAGAGAGAGCGAAGATGGGAAAAGGCAATAACTGGTTATCACCCAGTCGTCAGTATTTGCGATTGTCTTGGCGTAAGTGGATTGCCGGTGAGAGGTTCGAGCAAATGGTTATCGCGAAAAAACGGCTGAAAAGGTTATCAAAAATGGTTATCAGCACGTGGTGCATGTCCGGCTGCTCAGTTCTGGGGACTGGGTTCACCCACGCGGTTGCACGGGCGAGCTTGTTATGGACTGCGGGTCGTTTAGCGGCCGCCAGCGGCCGGTTAACCTCGGAGGCAAGTACGACGACCGCAAAAGAGGGGTGTTTAACAATTGCCGCGATAGTTGGACAAGTTCGCTGTATTGTGAATCAACCCATTCGCTGCAACTCGTTGCGAGATAGGCAGGTAGTGATCGCGCTCGCAAATGGGGGGTGTCCAACAATGGCTCGAATTAATCAACAGAGAGGAGGGGTGCGAGGGACGAGAGAAGAGAGAAGAGAGAAGAGAATGATGACTTGGCCAGCCTGATGCTCACTGCCGTTGCGCAGCGAAGTCTGTGTCGTTTGGAGATCCAGCGCCCACTTACGGCCTGGGCAACAACTCGGCGGGTTCGACCTTTTGCTTCGCTTCTGATTAGGAGGGAAGCTCACGAAGTATCGTTGAGATCAGCGCAGTCCAACCGGTTTGATGACTCGCACCCACGCCACGACCCGTGTCACCGTGAAAATATTCGTAGAACAGTGGCAGATCGCGCCAGTGGGGGTCGCTTGCGTATCGCTGGTCGTCGCCGTGGCACGCGCGACGTCCGGAATCGTCGGGCACAAACAGCTTGGCCAGGCGGCGGCTCAGCTCTTGTGAAACCTCCAGGAGATTCATCTGCTGGCCCGAGCCCGTGGGGCATTCCACGCGCACTTCGTCGCCGTAGAAATGGTGGTACCGCTCCAAGGCCTCAATGACGAGGTAATTCACGGGGAACCAGATTGGACCTCGCCAATTGGAGTTGCCGCCAAACATGCCGGACTTCGATTCGGCAGGGGTATAGTCAACGCGGTGATCCTGGCCATCTGCATGCAACACAAAGGGTTGGTCGTGATGAGTTCGGGACAGCGAACGAATTCCGTAGGGGGAAAGGAACTCGTTTTCGTCCAAGAGATAGCGCAGCGTTCGTTCGAGACGTTCCCGCGATGGGATCGCTAGCAGACGGTGCCCAGCAGGCCGACCCGTGCGCACCTCGTCTGCCGTCTTGTGATGCGAGCGATCGCAGTAGGCGATATGTCGACCCAGATCGGGCTGGTACTTCAGAAACCACTCCATCCGCTTTCGAAAGCCGGGCAGTTCATCGATATTGGCCTGTTCCAGTATTTCGACAGCGAACAGCGGGATGATTCCGACGATCGAGCGGATGCGCAGGGGGACGACCTGTTCATCAACTTTCAGTTGGTCATAGTAAAACCCATCGCCATCGTGCCACAGACCCATGCCGCCGAAGGTGTTCATCGCATCGGCGATATGCACGAAGTGCTCGAAGAACTTGGACGCAATATCTTCGTAGGTGTCGTCGTGCTGGGCGAGTTCCAGCGCCATGGCAAGCATGGTGGCGGCATAAAACGCCATCCACGCGGTACCGTCTGCTTGTTCGAGCGAGCCGCCGCCTGGCAGTGGCTTGGAGCGGTCGAACACGCCGATGTTATCGAGCCCGAGGAACCCGCCGGAGAACAGATGATTGCCCGCGACATCTTTGCGATTGACCCACCAGGTAAAGTTCAGCAGCAGCTTTGTGAAAACGCGTTTGAGAAACGCCACGTCTCGCTTGCCGCGCGGAGCGGTCATCTTATACACCCGCCAACACGCCCAGGCGTGAACCGGCGGATTGACGTCGGAGAGTGCCCACTCGTAGGCCGGCATCTGACCGTTCGGGTGGAGATACCATTCTCGCAAAAACAGTTCGAGTTGCCCTTTGGCGAACGCGGGATCGATGGTTGCCATCGGGATCATGTGAAACGCCAGATCCCAGGCCGCGTACCAAGGATACTCCCACTTGTCGGGCATCGAGATGATGTCGCGATTAAACAAGTGGGGCCAGTCATGATTCCGACCGGTGCGACGACTCGCTGGCGGAGGTGGTTGATCGGCATCGCCGGCGAGCCAGTCTTTCACCACGTAGTGGTAGAACTGCTTGCTCCACAGCAGCCCAGCATATGCCTGACGAGAAACATTCGCCGTCTCACGTTCTGTGCCGGGAATACGTTCGCCATAGAACGAATCGGTCTCTTGGATGCGAGTCGCAAAGACTTCGTCGAAGTCTGCGAAAGGCTGGCCAGTCGCTTCTTCAACCGAAGTGAGCCGAAGCCGTACAACGGTCTGTGAACCCGCCGGTATGGTCAGCTTGAATATCGCCGCAGCCTTGGTGCCGAACTGGTGAGGATTGACTGCCCCGGCTTCGCCCTTAACGACAGCTTTGTGAAAGGCGTCCTTTACAAACTGCTGGCCATTGTCGAAGCCAAAAATACGCTGGGAATTGGTTTCATTTTCGGTGAACATCAATTCGGCAGAGGTTCCATCGGCTGCCTGATCGATGTCGAACCGAAAGTCCCCGAGCGTGACGTGCCGCGCGATGATTGCGGCGCCGTCAGCTTCCATTTGCGGTTTGACTTCACAGCCTTCGTGCGTGCAGCCCCAGGACCAGGTGTTGCGAAACCACAAGGTCGGAAGCAGGTGGATTGTCGCTGGTTCGGGTCCACGATTGGCGACCGTCAGGCGAATGAGTATGTCGTTCGGCGAGGCCTTGGCGTACTCCGTAAAGACGTCGAAGTAGCGGTTCTCCTCAAACGCCCCGGTATCGACAAGCTCGAACTCTGGGTCGCTTTTGCCGCGTCGCTGACTCTCCTCGACGAGTTGAGCATAGGGAAACTCACGGTGAGGATATTTGTAAAGGGCCTTCATGTAGGAATGAGTGGGCGTTGAATCAAGATAATAGTAGCACTCCTTCACATCTTCGCCGTGATTTCCCTCAGGGCCTGTAAGGCCAAAGAGCCGCTCTTTGAGAATGGAATCACGGCCGTTCCACAGCGTGACCGCAAAGCAGAGTCGACATTGGCGATCGCAAATGCCCATTAAGCCATCCTCGCCCCAACGGTAAGCGCGACTGCGGGCTTGCTCGTGCGAGAAGAAGCCCCAGGCGTTACCTTCGGCGGAGTAGTCCTCGCGGACGGTTCCCCATTGACGCTCCGCGAGATAAGGGCCCCACCGTTGCCAGTTTTTCTCGCGAGTGGCCGTTTCTTCGAGGCGCCGAGATTCAGGGTTGTCAGTTCGTTGATTGGTCATGATGTGATTTGCTTCCCGTTTGCTGCTCTTCGTAGTTCCATGTTAATCCGCCGTCGATGATGGACGTGGCACCTGTAGCGCAGCCTATGGCAGCGTGCCAAACCGTTGCAGTTGCCCGCCAAGCAGCTGGAACCCTGGCAACTCTGTGCGGCGATTGCCCACGACTGGAAGTAAATTGTCGGCCCGGAGAATGCCAGCTGCTTTCCACGGTGGGCGGCTAAAAGCATTGGAACTAAGAGTCTTCCTGTGTCGCCACCGATTGGTCCGCCGACAGCCCCAGCGCTGGAAGTTTGGTACGCAGGGTTGCCCGGGTGATTCCCAGGATCCTCGCCGCTTTGGAGAGATTTCCACCCGCATGTTCGAGGACGAGTTTCAGCAGGTGGCGATCGGTGATCGCCTGGAACTCGGAGTAGAGCGATGTGGTCTCGGCCCGCAATCGCTGCTGAATGAACGTGGACAAGGCGGTCAGGTCCATTGCCGAGGCAGTCGAATTATCCGCCGCTTCGAGCCGGTTGCGAATGGCTGTTGGCAGAAACTCAGGCAGCAAAACCGGACCAGTCGCCTGAAGCAAGGCCTGCTTAATCACACTTTGAAATTCGCGGACGTTGCCCGGCCAGGGGTACTGCGTGAGCAGTTTCATGGCTTCATCGGCGATGCTTTGCACTTCGGTCTTCAGCTCCTTCGCAAAGCGCTGCACAAAATGCCGGGCTAGTAGGGGTATGTCGTCACCCCGTTCGCGCAGGGCCGGTAAGCGAATGGTGAAGACGTTCAGCCGATAGAAGAGATCGCCGCGAAAGGTTCCTTCCGCCACCATTTTCTCCAGATCGCGATTTGTGGCCGCCACAACGCGAACATTCGACCGGATGACTTCGTTCCCACCGACGCGTTCAAATTCCTGACCTTGCAGTACGCGCAGAATCTTGGTCTGCGTCAGAGGCGACATGTCGCCAATTTCGTCCAGAAACAACGTCCCGCCGTTGCACTGCTCGAACTTGCCGATCCGTCGTCGGTCGGCCCCAGTGAAGGCGCCTTTTTCATGCCCAAACAGCTCGCTCTCCAAGAGCGCGTCGGGTATCGCTGCGCAGTTGATCGCCAGAAATGGCCCCTTCGCCCGCCGGCTGTAGTGGTAGATGGCCCGCGCAACCAATTCCTTTCCCGTGCCGCTTTCACCTAGGATGAGTACCGTGACATCTTGCGAAGCAACGCGGCCGATGGCTTTGTAAACCGTTTGCATGGCCGGGCATCGCCCCACCAAAGCGTCGGGCGCATCGGTCGTGTCGGGACCTTCTGCAATCACGGGCGGAACCTTCATCAGCCGGCTGATCTCGAACGCGCGATCAACCAGGTCCAGCAGTTGATCGAGCTCCAACGGCTTGAGCAGGTATTCGTACGCGCCGAGCTGCATGGCCTCAATGGCGGTGGCTGTCGTACCATGCCCCGTGATGAAGATGACGGGCACACGCGAATCGAGTTCCTTGATTCTGCGAAACAGTTCCAGCCCTGACTGACCGGCCAAATCAACATCGAGAATGATCACATCCGGGCCGGCCGACTGAACCTGTTCAAGCCCCTCAAAGGCAGAAGATGCTGTGACTAGGTTCACTTCGCCCGCAGGAAATGCGCGGCGGAAGAAATGCAGGATCGACGGTTCATCGTCAACAACAAGCAGAGTTGGCACGGCTTCCTCAATCGACAATCAGTGAAGCGCAGAAGCTTACTGCAGGGCAACAGGCAAACGCAATAAAAAGCACGCTCCCTCAATGGGAAGATTGTAGGCGGTGAGTGCTCCACCGTGTTCCTCGGCAATCCGGCGCGATAACGGCAATCCCAGGCCGACACCTGTTTCCTTGCTGCTGACAAAGGTCTCGAACACTTTGGGCAGGATGTGGGGAGCGATGCCCGCCCCCGTATCTCGGACATAAACTTCCAGGTGCGCATCGCGCGGCGGGCTCAGCTCGATTTCCAACGTGCCCCCCTCCGGCATCGCGTCCAGCGCGTTGAGGACCAGATTCAGCAACAACTGCTGGATCTGATCGGAATCGATCTCTGCTTGAGCAGTAGGCTCATGCTGTTCGAACTTCAATTCGACTTGTTGCTTCCGCGCACGACCAGCGACTAGCGTGAGAACTCGATCGACAAGGGGACCAAGCTCTTGGCGATGACGGTCAGGCTGCGGAGGACGAGCAAAATCGAGGAATGTTTGCAGCGTCCGTTCCATGCGCCGAATCTCGTGCTCGATGATTGCCAAGTCGTCGGTCGGGATCCCACGCGACCCTAGTTCACGGAGATTGACCTGAATCAAGCCTTTGATCGACGTCAATGGATTCCTGAGTTCGTGAGCTACGCCTGCTGCGACCTGACCGATGGCCATCATCTGCTCGGCCCGCAGTAGTTTTTCGTTGTTCTCTCCCTGATGGCTTCGCAGGCGGTCGAGGCGAGCTGAGAGGAAACCAGCAAGCACTTGGAGCCAGGCTGTTTCTTCGGCAGAAAACTCACGAGGCTCGGAGCTATGCGCACTTAAGACTCCGAGCGGACGAACCGAGCCTAGCAGCGGAACAATCAACGTGCTGACGATGCCGTGTTCTTGCAGCAAGGGAGAAACAAAGAAGCGGTCATCCAGACGCAAATCGCTGATCGCCAACGGCACCAAAGTGCGAATGACCTGGCCCGCCGCTGATTCGACACTCATCTCGATCGTTGCGTTGCCGACAATTCCCTCTTTCCAGCCCGCGCCTGCTTGGAAAACAACACTACCGTCAGGTAGCAGCTCGAGAAAGCTGCAGAACTCGACGTGCAGGTGTTCGCAAATCGCCCGAACCAATTGCGCGAGCAAAGATTCGAAGTCGTAGTCGGTAATTGCCCAGCGGCCGATTTCTGCTGCGACCTCCAGGCGAGTGTGAGCATCTGTTGCCATGGCATTTCTGTGAAAGGTACCTGTCACGATGCGAGCCTCAATGAATCGTCGTGGTAACCGATTGTAATCCTTGGGCAATGAACAGTTTCGGCTGGCACGCACCTTGCAATTCATTCGGTCTGCCATGCCACAGCAAAACCATTCTCGCCCCATCTTGCTCGAAACGATTCCGCCGGTCTTGGTAGAGACGATGTTGGGCACCGTTCAACGCGTCGATCTAGTACAGCGTGAACTGACCGTCCTCGCTGGTGGACAGCAGGTCGAAGTGGAAGTGCCAGTGCAATGTCTCGTGACGTTGCGAGGCGAGCAGATCAAGTTGCGGATCATTCAACCCGGCGATGTTGTGCGGATCAAACTTGCCGCCGGCGGATCCCGCCGCGTAGCACAACGAGTGGAAGTTGCCCCGATCAATTCTTTGCCAGCAGCGGGCGAAACTTGACCGCAGGCTGGCGCATTTCGCTGAAAACGATGCTGCGCCCGAGCGTTTTGGTGTAATTCGTGCTTGGCACGGTAACTGCTTTAGCTACTGCCATAGCCATTGGATCACTGGCCGCCCGGTGGCGGCACTCTTCTTGTCTCTTCTCGCTGGAGCACCACCATGCACTCTTCTCGCATCCTGATTTCGACCGCCGACCGAGAGCGACTACTGCGGCTAATTGATTCGGCCAGGCTCGACCTGCGCATTTCGACTGCCAGTATCGCTTCGTTGGAAGGAGAACTCGCGCGGGCCGACATTGTCGAGGCGGCCGAGTTGCCCAGTGATGTCGTCACCATGGGCTCGACGATTTGGTTCCGAGATTTGGAAACCGACGAAGTGGAGCAATACACGCTCGTCATTCCCGCCGAAGCCGACGTAATGCGCGACCGGATTTCGATTCTGGCGCCCATCGGCACGGCGCTGCTGGGCTACCGCCTGGGAGACGTTGTCGAATGGCGCGTCCCTTCGGGAAAACGTCGCATGGAGATTGTCAAAGTGAACCAACGGCGGCACGCAGCAAAACCGTCGATGGCGTATGTCGGAGTCTGACTTCATCTCTTTCATCTATCTGCAATTGCCAACAACAGGAGGCAAACATGAATCGCGACAATCAAACTGCAATCGGGATCGCTGTCGATGCCTCCCGTGCGCAGCGACTACCTATTCGAAGCACTGGTCAGCAAGCTGCTGACTTTGCACCACGCCATAGCCTACAAAGTGCGTCGTGGGACCAGGAGATTCGCACGATCGTCGTGCTGCTCGATGGCTCCGCCCAGGCAGAGCATGCTTTGCCCCCTGCGCTGGCCATTGCACGCCGCACCGGTGCCTCGTTGCGGCTGGTCCGTGCCTACTCTCACCTGGATGACATCGATCCTTGGCGGTTCTCTCAAGCGGCAGCAAGTGTCAAGCTCAGCAGGCTCGAGAAGCAGCATTACTTGGCGAGGATTGCTGGGAAGATCGCCCGAATCGAGGGCCTGCAACCAGAGACTGTCCTGATTGATAGTCCGAACACGGTGGACGCACTCGTCAGCGGAGTAGCTGGTTCCGATCTGGTCGTTATTGGTTCCCGTCGCCGCCGTTTGGCGTCGCGTATGTGGTGGAGCAATACCGTCGATCAGTTGCGCCGTCGCTTGTCGGTTCCACTGTTGTTGACCTCCGCATACTCGTCAGCGGTTGACCTGAAGTCCGATCCAAAGTCGAGACGCATCCTCGTGCCTCTCGATGGCTCCGTGCTCGGACAAGGCGTGCTCAGCAGTGCCGCGCAACTTGCGCGATCTTACGACGGAGCGCTGACGCTTTTGAACGTGCAGAACGAGCAGTGGTCACTGGGCCTGTTCGATCACACGAGTCCGGGGAGTTACCTCATGTCCGCGGCTCAGCGGTTAAAGGAGGCAGGTGTTGATGCCGAGGCCGAGATCCTCACAACCTCGCGCAGTCCTGGTCAGGCAATTGCGGCCTATGCTGCTTCGCACGACGTTGATTTGATTGCGATCGCCACTCGTGGGGATGGCGGCTGGTCACGCCTGATGCGCGGCAGCGTGGCTGACTACCTGCTGCGGAATACGAAGCTCCCGATTCTCCTGCAGAACATTCCGCAGGCAGTGAAGCATCCAGAGCTCACCCGAGTTTCGTAATTGATCCTACCTCTCCCGCAATAAGAACAGGTTCCAGCGCGTGCCGATCAACATTCGGCCGCGCTCCGGGCATTTCTTAAACGCACGGCACACGCATCGCAGGCGTCGAATGCTACACACCCGGAAATCACGTTTGCTTGAATTGAACTCTCGCTGTGCGTCAGCAATCCGCAGCGCGTCGAGTCCGCATGATCCGCGCTGCCACCACTACACGATGCACTCTTACGCCTCCCCAGCCCCGCTGCGATTGAGCCCGTCCTTTCGCCCCTAAGACCGAGTCTGAATGGTCACTCGTCTTCTTTGGGTACAGGAACTTAGGGAGCTTCGCATGATTTGGTTATGGGTTGGTTTTGTTTGTTTTGTGCTGCTGATGTTGGCTTTGGATCTCGGCGTGTTTCACCGCCAGGCCCACGTAATCTCCATCAAGGAAGCCGTTGCCTGGACGGGCGTGTGGGTCTCGCTCGGCCTCACGTTCGCCGTGTTCGTTTATTTTGCCTATGAGGGGCGCTGGTTCGGCCTAGGAACGACGGTCGACGTCGCAGACGGCCTGCTGAATGACGGAGCGACCGCCGTCGAAAAGTACCTCACGGGTTATATCGTCGAAAAGTCACTCAGCGTCGATAACGTCTTCGTGATCGCGATGATCTTCGGGTTCTTCGCCGTCCCCACAATCTATCAACATCGTGTGCTGTTCTGGGGAATCCTGGGCGCACTGGTCATGCGCGGCGCGATGATCGGCATCGGTAATGTTCTGATCACTCAGTTTCACTGGGTATTGTATGTATTCGGCGCTTTCCTGATTCTCACGGCACTCAAGATGTTGTTTTTCAAGACGGAGCACGGCGCGCCGAACTTGAACTGGATTGTTCGCATCACCCGCCGCTTTTTCCCGGTGACAGACAAGTTTCATGGCGAACACTTTGTCGTACGGGCGGGGGCAGACACTGCTGACGACGATGCGAACCGCATTCGCCCCGGCACGCTGATGCTAACTCCCTTGGCTCTCGCGCTCATCCTCGTCGAGTCGACCGACGTCATCTTCGCGGTCGATTCCATCCCGGCAATCTTTGCCATCACCGCCGATCCGTTTCTGGTGTTTACCAGCAACGTCTTCGCAATCCTTGGCCTCCGCTCGCTGTACTTCGCCCTGGCGGGCTTAATCGACAAGTTCCGCTACCTGAAGGTCTCGCTGGCGCTGATCCTGCTCGTCGTGGGTTTGAAAATGTTTCTCGCCGAATGGCTGAAGGAATCTCTGGGCAAGCACTTCAACTTTTACCTGTTGGGATTGATCCTTTCGATTCTCGTGTTCGGTGTTATCGCATCCCTGGCGGTCGGTCAATCTCGGGAGAAGTCGAAGGTTGCCGAGCAGCACTAATTGCTCGCACTACGATCTCCTAAACGTCCAATAACCGGCGAGGTTCTTGGACAGGCACCCACTCTTGAGTTTTGCCGGAAGTGGTTGTCGGTGTTCCCTTTGTAGCTCGCGAGCATTTCTTGTAACTCATCCTTCTTGTCCAACAACCAGCCCGGTTGTTGGACAGGCATCTCAATCGCAGCTCCCACTTGGCGAACACGACGTGACCCAACCGCGCTGCGCGGGCGATCAACTCAAGCGCAACACTGCAAGATAACGTCTCGCCAATATCTCCTCCTGGTGATCGATGGTCAAGTAGCTGGTGCGAACATGCTGACAATGTATTGAACAGAACATCGCCGGATGCTGGCAGGCGACCTAGACGGCTTCTTACAAGGTCACCGGTGTCGTCAAAGCCTCGTAGGTGCAACCTCTAGTCGCAAAGTGACCCGCTCCGAACTAGATTGACCAGTCAATGGTCACTGCTGCGAGCTGGTTTATTCGCTGATGGTCACACTGGTTCTCATGACACGCACGCTTATCGTTATCGCGACTCTGCTGCTGATTCCAATCACTGTTGGTGGCCTCAATGCTGGCGAAGCTGATGCACCCGCCTTGCCGTTTGATCCGCAGATTATCAGCCGCCTGAGCTTAGACGGAAAACCTCGGTCACTGGCGATCCGGCAAGGGCCTGACAAGTGGCTGGGCTACGACTTGGAACGGGCCACCGTGCTGAAAGCATGGCAGGCACCGGCCGGCAAGCCGGGGTTGCTCAAATCGGGTTTTGTCACTCGCTCTGCAGGCAAGAGCCTCTTTGAGGATCCGGGTACAGCCACCTGGGAACTGCAGCGCGGCGGGAAAACCGTACCCGTCGACGTTCGCTATCTGGGCTGTTCTCAGCGGAAAGATCACATCGAGCTGAGTTGGGAACTGCAAACTGACTCCGGCACACTCAAGCTGTTTGAACGAATCCCACTGGCTGCAGCAGCGGCAAACGAAGGCATGGTGCGAGAACTCCGCGTAGAAAATCTCGCCGCGGAAGAATCGCTCTTACTTCCCGCCGCTGCTCGTACAGCGTGGAAACTAGCCATCGACCAAGAAGACTCCAAGCCAGCATTGACCGGCAAAGAATGGCATCGACTGATTCTCCCATGAAGCAAGTTGCACTCACATTCGTTCTGCTTCTCCTGACGGGTATCCCAGGAGTATCGCTGTCGGGCGCCGAGCCAGCGCGCACGCTCGATCTTCCCGCGAAGCAGATTTTCTCCAAAGGCCCCAACGTGTACGCGGGCGACGTGCTCGAGATCACCAAAGGGCGGGGGGCGATCATTGGCTGGTATGTGCAGGCCAAACAGGAAGAGGAGATCAACGTCTCGATCGACTATGCTTGCGAAAAGCCCCTCGATCAGGATTACCAGCTTTCCTTCGCTGGGCAGGATACCTTTTGGAAAGTGCCCGTCACCAAGAAAGATGAGTGGGGGCTGGCAGAACTGGGGTCATTTCGCGTGCGTGCGGGACAGCCGGTGTTGGTGCTGCTGGTGCCGCCGTCCAATCGCAAATATGACCATCCGCTCCGATTCCGAAAGTTAGTGCTGGAAGGTCAGACAGCCGGCAATTTGTCGCTCGCTCAACTGCCGAAGGAACCTGACGCACCCGACGCAACACCGGGCTTCGGCCAAAAGCTGACTTCGTTGCACCCAGCACTTGCCGTGGAAGACTTACGCGATGAAGCCCTCACGCTGCGGATCAGTGGCATGGCACTGCGTGGTCCGCGCGAGTTACTTTTCACTACTTGGGACGGCGACCTCTATTCGCTCGACCTGACAAAGATTCACGGCGCTGGGCCGCTCAAGTTCCGCCGCATCGCGCAAGGATTATCGGAACCGATGGGGCTGGCCGTCTCGAACGGGCGCATCTTTGTCACCGAGAAGAATGAAGCGACCGAACTGCTGGACGAAGATGGCGACGGTACTTTCGAGACCTATCGCTGCGTGTCACACGCCTGGCCCTGCACGATGGATTATCACGAGTACCTCTTTGGTGCCGTCGTGAAGGACTCTCAGCTTTATTTCTCATCCAGCGTCGGCATGGCAATGCGCGACAAGGACAACCGCCAGGCTCCGCTGCGCGGCAGCGTGATCAAGGTGCATGTTGACACGGGGAAAACAGAAGTCGTCGCTGGCGGTTTGCGAACACCGGATGGTATGGGCGAGGGACCGAAGGGTTCTCTGCTGGTGACCGACAATCAAGGCGAATGGCTTCCCGCCAACAAGCTGATTTCTGTGCAGCAGGGAGCCTTCTATCAGTTCCGCAGTCGCGAGCCGTGGCATCCGTTGGACCGCCCTGAGGCGACGCCCCCGGCTGTTTGGCTACCGCAGGGTGAAATTGCCAACTCACCGACCGAGCCGATCATGCTGCCCTCGACTTGGGGACCTTATGCAGGCCAGGTGGTGTTCGGCGATGCAACCTACGGCGGCTTGCAGCGTGCGTTCTTGGAAGAGGTCGAGGGTGTTACCCAGGGAGCCGTTTTTCACTTTTCACAAGGCTTCCGGCACCTGTTTCATCGCTTCGAACTGACCGGCAATGGTGATCTCTATGCGGGAGGAATCGCGCGTGGGGCGGACAAAGAGTTCATTCATCGCGTGAGTGGCCTCTCGCGGATTCGCTATACAGGGAAAGAAGTCTTTGAGCCCCTCGCTGCTCGTGTTCGTTCCAACGGTTTAGAAGTCGAGTTTACGTTGCCACTCGCGGAAGGGAGTGGCTGGGATCCGGCTGGCTACTATGTGACTCGCTGGTCGTATCAGGGAACACAGACGTACGGTGGTGCCAAGGTCCTGCATCGTCGCGCTCAGGTTCGTTCGGCTACAGTCTCCGCAGATCGCCGTCGCGTCTTTCTCGAGATTCCGGACATCAGCGAGGGCGAAGTTCTGCATGTCTCGCTGAGTGAATCGCTGCCCGCGGCAAACGGAGTCTCGCTCTGGACCGGAGAGTTTTGGTACACCGTCAATCGCATCCCGCACGGCCAACCTGGCGTTGTCAGTGCCGCGCCGCTGAATATTTGGCGGCCTTCAACCCCCTACTTCAGCTTTTCCAAGGGCAACGCTGGACGAGTGCTCTATCGCAACTATTGTGCATCGTGCCACAGCCTTGACGGGCTCAAACTGGTCGGCCCCACGTTCGCCGGGCTCAGCGGTTCGATGCGTAAAGTGCGTGACGCAAATACCGGCAAGCTTCACGACGTGCTCGCGGATGCCAAGTATCTCAAACAATCCATTCTCGAACCCAACTCCCAACTTCTGGATGGCTACGCTGCCAATCTAATGCCTCCCGTCGGCGCGACCCTGACAGAGAAGCAACTCAGCACGTTGGTCAGCTACATTACGAAGGCATCCGATCCCGAATTCGCCCGCAACGAAGTTGCCCAGCAACGAACCATGAACCTGGCGTGGACCTTGAGCGATTTTCCAGAAGTTGGCGCCCGACTAACCCCTGCATCCATCGAGGGCGCAGCCAAGACCGAACCCCTTGCGATCGCTCAGGGAATGCAGGCATTCATGAAGGCCCAGTGCCTGCAATGTCACGCGGTCGCGGGGATTGGCGCAACCGTCGGTCCGGATCTCGCGGAGTCGATCAAGAAGCATCAAGGCAAAAAACTGTTACAGCACATTCTCGAGCCTTCGAGTGAAATCCACCCTAAGTATCAAACGCTGCAGTACCTGCTCGATGATGGCCGGGTCGAGACAGGAGTCGTCCTGAAAGAAGACGAGCGCGCTTTGTACATCGCAAAGAATTTGCTCACACCTCAGGCGCTCACCAAAATCGAGAAGTCGTCGATCGAAGAACAGGCCGCTTCCAAAGTATCGGCGATGCCGAACGGCTTGCTGAATGCTCTGACGAAATCAGAGATCCTCGATATGCTCAGGTTTCTCGAAGCTGGCCCCGCCCCGATTACTCCCCGCGTTGCGCCCACCTCATCCAAGTGATTACCATGCATCGATTAACTCCGTGCGTCGCCTTCGTCTGCTTGTTTGTTGCCTTACCAATGGCCAGCCTTGCGCTCGATCCTGCGGAGGAAAAGCTAGGCTTCGCGGCACTCTCGGACGGCAAGACTTTCGACGGTTGGAAGCAGAGCGGCAATTGGGTGATCGAAGACGGAGCGTTCGCGCGGGTGCGCCCCAGTGGGCAGTTGACTTACGAGAAGCAGCTCATCCCCGATGACTTCGAACTACGGTTCGATTGGAAGGCTTCCAAAGGCTGCAACAGCGGCGTCTACTATCGCCCGGGCCAGGTCGAGTACCAGGTGCTGGATGACGAGCACAGTCCTTACGGCGAAAATCCACGGCAGTCAGCTGCCTCCATTTTCTTTTGCATGGCTCCGAGCAAACGAGTCGCTCGTCCGCATGGCGAGTGGAACACCGCTCGCATTCTCTGCAAAGGCAGCGTCATCGAGCACTGGCTCAACGAAGAGCGCGTCCTTTCCTTCGACTACAAAGATCCCAAATGGTCCAAAGAGGTCGAACTACTTGACATTCGGGGTGGTGATCTGACGAGGCGCGGTGGCAAGCTGCTGTTGCAAGATCACGGTCAGAATGTAGCGTTCCGTAATCTCCGCCTGCGCACCATTCCAGCCGACGAAAAGCTGATCCCCGACCCAAACTTCCAACCCATGCCAGTTACTGGTGCTGCACTGGAAAAGGAGCAGGCCCGCGTGCGCGGCATTTTAGAGAAGGCCAAGCAAAAGGGTACTTCGGCACAGAAATCTAAGTAACGGTCCTGGGACCCTACGTCGCCGTCGAAGTTCGCGTGTGGCTCATGAATGTGATGCTTGCTTTGTAACCTCTACCGCAATGCTGCAGACGAATCACAAACTCGTTTTGATCTGATCGAGAAACTCTATCGAGTGCTCCTCGTAAAATGCTGTTGGCGGCTGCTACTCATACCGCAGCGCGTCGATCGGATCTAAACGCGAGGCCTTCCAGGCGGGATAGAAACCAAAGATCACGCCCACGGTTGCGGAGACCGCGAACGCAGCGATGATCGCCGGGATCGACGCTTCGATCGGCCAGCGGAGCAGGAACCAGACAAAAATCGACGCGCCGCGCCCAAGCAAGATCCCCACCAAGCCACCCAGCAAGCACAAGACGATGGCTTCCATCAGAAACTGACGAAGCACATGAAATGATCTGGCACCGACCGCCATCCGCAAGCCGATTTCTCTCGTTCGTTCGGTCACTGATACGAGCATGATATTCATGATCCCCACACCGCCGACGGCCAGCGAAATGAGCGCGACGATCAAGAGCAAGCCCCCCATCATCTGCGACATCGCTCCGAAGGCTTTGAGCATTTCGCTCATGTTCCGAATGTTGAAGTCGTCCTCCTGTCCTTCGCGAATGCGATGACGTTCGTGGAGCAGCGTCGTGATTTCGGCGATCGCGTGCGGAATCTGCTCGGTGGAGGCAGCCTTCACCATGATCTGGTCCACGTTCGTGACGCGAGTGTGCTGCGGATTGTTCGCAGCCTGCGTCGCATTTCGAGGCGGGTAAAGCGTGGTGGTTCCTGGGTAGAGTTCGCCCAGTGAATTCACAGCAGTGCTGCTGTCGGTCGAGCCTTGACTGGCCCCGCCGGTATTCTTTCCCGAAACACGAAACTTCAATGTTGTCCAAGGCGCGATGAGGATATCGTCCTGATCCATGCCCATCATGTTGGCACCTTTCCGGCCGAGAACTCCCACCACTCGCAAGGAGACATTTTTCACACGCAGGTCCTTGCCGATGGGCGACTCATCGTCGAACAGTTCTTTGGCAAGCGTCACACCTATCATGCAGACCTTGTTGCTTCCTCGGACATCTCGATCGGTGAAAATGTCGCCTGCTTCCATGTCATGCCAATCACGCACCTGAAGGTACGTCGGCGTCGTGCCGATGATCGACATGGGCACCCAATTGCGATTGCCGCGCACCGCTTGGCCCTGGACGGAAAATGTCGGCGCCACATGAGCAACACTGGAGCACTGGGCGGCAATTGCCTCGGCGTCTTCGGGCGTGAGCGTCATTTCGCTTCCCGTTCCAAAGTTGATGCCACCGCTGGTCGACGCGCCGGATTGAACCATGAGATTATCGGCACCCATCGTGGACATTGTTTTCAGCAGCGCGACGCGCGATCCAGAACTGATTTCGACCATCGCAATCACGGCTGAGACACCAATCACGATGCCGAGCGCCGTAAGTGCCGAGCGCATTCGGTTTCGCCAGAGCGCAGCCAGCGAGGATCTTACGGTCGTGGGAACTAGCGAGGTGTAAAGCGAGTACGGCGTCTTGTGACTGCGTTGCTTCGTTCCAATCGCTGAAGACTTATCCGACCGGACTGACGGGCGGACTGCCACGCGACGCGCAGTTACAACTGCGACGCCACCTTCCGATACATCATTGCTCGCTTCCGGGCGGTGATCGTCTTGAATCTGATCAGCCAGTGCCGGAAGCTCAGCATTTGAGTCATTGAAAATCGAGTTCGCCGGTGATTCGGCTTCCTCATTGGCCGTGTCCTCAACCACCAGGCCGTCGACCACACGGATGATGCGATCTGCGGCCGCTGCTACCTTCGGGTCATGGGTAACCAGAATCACGGTGAGGCCCGCAGCATTTAGCTCGCGAAACATCTGCAGAATCTCTACACTCGTGTGCGAATCGAGATTGCCCGTAGGTTCATCGGCAAGCAGCACAGTGGGCCGATTCACGAGCGAACGAGCGATTGCCACACGCTGTTGCTGGCCACCAGACATCTTGGCAGGAACATGCTCCAGCCGGTCCTCCAGCCCAACTCGCCCTAGCAGTTCGACTGCCCGCTCTGCCGATTCGGCGGCCGATGGTGCCAGCAGCGAATAATCGAGCGGCATCATGACGTTCTGAACCGCAGTGGTCCGCGCCAGCAGATTGAAACTCTGGAAGACGAAGCCCAGCTTCGAAGTGCGAACCACCGCGCGCTGGTTGGCATCGAGCTTGCCGACCTCCTGGCCATCGAGCCAGTACTCGCCCGAAGTCGGTCGATCGAGGCAGCCCAAAATATTCATGAGCGTGCTTTTGCCGGAGCCGGAAGCGCCGACAATTGCGACAAACTCGCCGCGGCGAATCGTAAAGCTCACGCCCTTCAGCACCGGCACGTCAACTTCACCAATGCGATAGGTCTTCGTTACGTCTGCGATCCGAATCAGGTCCATGGATTGTGAGCCTTATTCATTCTTGCCGGCGCTCGTTTGCTTGTTGCGCGGAATTTTTGGAGGTGCAAACGGGTTGTTCGTTTCGTCCGCAGCGGCCTGCGATTTCTCGCCTAAGACCACTAGTCGACCTTCCACAACGCCAGCACCACTGACTTCGGTTGCTGCGCCATCGGTCAAGCCGATGGTCACCAATAGCGGTCGAACGAAGTTTTCCTCTTGAATCCAGATGAGGCCCTGATTCTCGTCCGTAACTTGCGGCACAGATTCTCGATCCGCTGGCGAGATTCGGTCTGGCTGCGGTTTGTAACGCAGAGCTACGTTCGGCACGATCAGCACATCAGACCGCTTTTCAATCTCGAACTTCACGTCGGCGGTGAGGTACGGCAAGAGTCTTTGATTTGAATTGTCGGTCGTGATGACCACGGTGTACGGGATGACATTCTGGCTCATCGAGGCATTCAGGCGAATCTGTGTCACCGTCCCGTGGAACGTGTCCTTGGGAAACGCATCGACCTTGAAGTTTACTGGCGTGTTCACCTTCACCAGACCGATATCCGCTTCGTTCACCGACGCCCAGACCTGCATCCGGCGGAGATCTTTGGCAATGAGGAACAGGCTCGGAGTACTGAGATTGGCCACAACCGTTTGACCGATATTTACGCGCCGATCAATGATGGTGCCGGAGACGGGCGAGGTGATGGTTGTGTAACTCAGATTCGTCTCCGTCAGGCTTAGGGCAGAAGTGGATTGGGCAATCACGCTCTTGCCAACTTCTACATTGGCTTGCGCGGCTCCGTAGTTGGCCTTGGCGAGAAGGTAGTCCGACTCGGAGATTGCGCTGCCGTACGTTGTCTTCTGCGATCCTGAAGCGCCAGAGGATGACGAACTGCTGGCTGCGCCAACGTGTAGTTTCTGAGCACGTTTCCATTCTGCCTCAGCATGTTCAGCCCGAGCCTGAAGTTGCAGAAGATCAGCCTTAGCTCGATCAAGGGTTGCCTGCGCTTGATCACACTGCGCTCGGTAAACGGCGGGGTCGATCTGGACCAGCAGCATCCCTTCTTCGACAGGCGAGCCGTAGTCGAGTATCTTGCCAGCGAAATTGGGGTCCGTCTTACCTCGCGGATCTTTGCCGATCTCCTTGATCCTACCCATGACTTGCGCACCAACGTCGATAACCTCTTCAGGTTCGACAGTCCCCGTGGCACCAACGGTGAAGCACAAGTCGCCACGTTCGATCGCCTGCGTCCGGTAGTTCGCTTGCGGAACGGAAGGCCCGCGGTTGGCATACAGAAAGGCGGAAGCGGAGAGTACCGCTACCACCAGAAGACCCATTAAAACTTTCATGAAGCCAGCGTGCGACGACAGAATAGGGTTGCTTTGCCGATGTTGGACTCGAGGTGTTGGTCAGACCGTCGCACTCCTCTCAGAACTAGGTGCGACGGAGATGGGTGCGGAGCGCGCCTCTGGGCAGTAAGGCATGGTTTTGTGGGAAAACCCTCGAATCCGCTCGAATTTCATGGGAAAATGAACGCCGTTTACTCCTTGGGAATGATCAGCGGTGGACGGGGAATCTCGGCCTGAAAATTAGCGCCGGTTATTTCTCGCCACTGAAGCATTTGGTCACTGGTGAGAATCGCCAACGCTCGTTTGTTGGCTGAAGGGGACTGATTGCTCGTTCCAGTCTCCGTTGGCTGGCGCACCTGACGAAGCATGTTGACGAAGAGTCCCTCTTCAATCACTCGGGCATGCTCACGCTGCTCATCCGTCAGTTGCAAAGTATTTGCGACGTCCGGGTCACGAAACGCGTCGGAGACATCGCTTTGCAAACTGATCTGGTAGAGCCGTTGCAATTGTTCGCGACTAAGAATGGTCTGCACGACGGCCTCGTTTTGTCGCGCCTTTTCCAGCATTTGCTGAGCACGTTCGGCAGGCGGTCGGCGCCCCAATTGATCGATCACATCCTTGAATTGCTGATTGACGCGGACCGACAATTCCTTCACGTCCTGCCGCTGCTTATCGTCAAGCTTGAGGTCGTCCAGCACCGGGTCGTAACCCAGCAGCCGGAGTTGTTGACTAGCACGCAATGCCCCCAGGTCGGAGAGAATCTTCTCGACCCGGGCGCGTGCTTCCTGCAAGTCTGCCTGCGCACCCTTGTCTTCTCGCCGCTGCTCGATGAACTCGCGATAGTAGGCAAGGACGGACGTCAGCAACCGCTTTCGCAACGGTTCGGTTCCAGGCCGATCCGCGAGTTCCTCTTCACTCACGCGAAACAGATCATCGACACTTCGCCTCGCCAGTTTGTATTGCGCTTCGGCTTCGTTCGCGCGGGTTTGCTCGCGTTTGTAGGCCTCCACGACCTTTTGCTTCTCGCCACGAACGATGGCCGAAGTAGCGAGCGAACCGATCGTTGTCAGAATCAATAGAATCACGGCGGTGACGACAACCGACGGGTGTCGCCTCAACCATTTGCGAGCTAGTTCCAAACTGGTAGGACGCCGCGCGCGAATCGGCTTGTCATCGATAAACCGCTTCAAGTCTTCGGCAAATTCGGCAGCAGTCGAGTAGCGGTCTGCAGGAGCTTTGCTCAGCGCTTTCAGCAGAACTGTTTCTAGCTCCTCCGGAACATTTGGAGCGATCTTGCGCGGTGATTCGGGATCAGCTTCCGCAATTTGCCGGAGCAACTCATTGCGATCACGCCCATCGAAAATCGGCCGCAACGTCACCAGTTCGTACAGCGTTGCAGCCAGCGAATAGATGTCTGTGCGATGGTCGACAAGGCCCGGCAGTGCCTGAGCTTGCTCGGGACTGGCGTAACGTAAAGTTCCGAGAATTTCGCCCGATATGGTCAGGCCCGTATCGCCGGCAATCTGTGCCAGGCCGAAGTCCGTGATCCAGATTTCACCGTGGGCGTCGATCAGCAGGTTGGCGGGTTTGATATCTCGATGCACAATCCCCACCTCGTGGGCGTAATGCAGCGCGTAGGCCGATTTTTGCCCTACTTTGGCAACCCAATCAAAGTACTTGCGAGAATTGCGATGCATGCTCTCGGCAAAGCTTCCTCTGCCGACGGTGCTCTCCGGACCCAGTCGCACAGTACTGGCCTTTGCGACTTCCACGGCCAACGACGCCTCACTACTTTGCTGCCTGAGTTCACCCACCAATTCGCTGAGACTCTGGCCCTCGATCAGTTGCATGGCGTAATAATGCACGCCCAACTCGCAACCAACTCCATAGACGGCAACGATATTCTCATGTCGCAGGTTAGCCGCAGCGAGCGCCTCGTTCTTGAATCGTTGTAACCGGCGAGGATCGATAGCCGCCGCGAACGGCAAGACCTTCAAAGCAACCTTGCGACGAAGGGATAGCTGCTCTGCCTCGTACACAACTCCCATGCCACCCCGACCGATTTCGCGAATCAGTTGAAACTCGCCAAGCTGCCGCGGCGGCGAGTGCTCAAGTGGCTTGCTGTCCTGCTGCGATCTGCCCTGCCACCACGAATGAGTATCGTCACTTACGCCCTGCTCGAATGCTGCCTCGCGAAGAGGAACGGCGACACGTTCGATCTCTGCATGAGCGGTGATGAACTCCGCGAGTTCTTTGGCAAATTCCGGATGCTGCGCGAGAAAGTCCTCGCGACGGATTATGTTGCCGGCTTCACGGGCCTCGATGTATTGAACCAGCAATTCATCGAGCCTGGATTCGGGAGTGTCCGTTTTACTAGCGTCGTTCATGATTGACCTGTCCCATTCGCCCCCATCAACGCGCGAAGCCGTTTAAGCCCTCGAAACAAGAGCCCTGCCACCGCCGGCCGAGTTTTGCCAACGCAAGTGGCGACTTCCGCGAGCGGCATTCCTTTCAGGTGATGGAGTTCGATGACTTCCCGCTGGTCATCGGGAATCAGGGACATCGACTTGGCAAGCGCGAGTATTTCCTCCGCGCGAACGGCAAAGCCGCTCGGTGAAGTCTGGTCCGCGGCTAATGCTCGCTCCAGCCGCGATGCTGACAAGTTCAGATCTGCTTCCAACGACCGCTCCCGGCCTGCGTCGCGCGCCTGGGTCGCATATTGTCGAGCGGCTCCAGCCAACACATTGGCCAGAATCGCTCGCAGCCAAGCGAGCCGCTCCGTCTCCGACTCGCCTTTAAACTGCCCCTCGCTTCGATGCGCCTCCAGCACGGTTTGCTGAACAATGTCCGATTCATCCACTTTACTGCGCAGGCGCGCCCCTAACTGCATCCTCGTGAGCAGCCTGAGGTATTCGCGATATTCTTCGAGCGGGCGGTCACCAGCTCTCGATGGCAGTCCCATGCATGCACTGTTCCTATTGATCTAGGTGCTAACGACCAGCGAGTGTAGCGCCAATTCCCAACTTTATTTTGAAGTCAGCAACTTCCAGCAGATAGTCGCATCAACGGACTTCCTGAAATGGCTGGATGGCGGGCTGGCGCCTGAAATTGATATCGAGCGAACGCTCGTTTTCGACTATACCTCGCAGCCTGTTCGTTGAGACCGACCGGAATCCTGCCTGCCCCGTTCGCCCACCGATCCGCACGTCACACACTACCTGAAGACTTCGGTCTCTGCCCGTCGTCGTGCCAAGGATTCCGTATGTCTTGTCGAATCTCGCGGGCCCGATTTATGTCGCTGGGCCTCTTGGGCGTCGTCCAAATCGCGACCGTTGGCTGCGGCACCCTGCTGTATCCGGCACGCAAAGGGCAACCGGCAGGTCAATTAGATTGGGGCGTCGTCGCGCTGGATGCGGTGGGCTTGTTGTTCTTCTTCGTGCCCGGCGTCATTGCGTTTGCCGTCGATTTCAATAACGGCACGATCTACTTGCCGCCAGAAGAAGCAGGGGGATCGCCGCTGGCGTCGGCCGATCTCACCCAAAAAAGCCCACTCACTCCCATCGCGACATTGCCCCAGCAACTGACTCCTCAGGCGATCGAGCAAACCCTTGCCCAGCACACCGGTCGCGACATTCGTTTAGTTCCCGGTACTTACCGGACGAAGGTTCTCGACCGATTGGATCAGTTTTGGACAACTCGCGCTGAGTTTGAGGTCGGCTAAAGACCGTAGAAGCTAATCGAATTTCACTTGCACCAACCAGCGAAAGCACCCGATCATGAAACTGAAATTGTCTCGTTACCTGCTCGTCGCCAGCACCCTGATTGTCTTGCCAGCCTGCGAGCAGAAGTCAAACGTCAACCGACAAAATGGAGTCAGGGACGCGCTCGGTGCCCGCCCCTACGAAGAAGTTCGTGATGCTGCCGAGGACGCTGGCGACGCCGTCAAGCAGACCGGCCGAGACATCAAAAGCGCAGTCAACGGCTCCTGAACCACAACATCAAGTACCAACCTGCGAACATCCAAACGTCCAAGAACCGGCGGGGTTGTTGGACAGGCACAGGTTCTTGTACTTTGTCGGAAGTGACTGCCGCTGTATCACTTGCGACTTTTGGACAATTTTTGCAACTCGCTCTCTTTGTCCAATAACCGGTCAGGTTCTTGGACAGGTACCTCAATCGCAATGCTGCTGCCCTGCCACGCGAGCGCGAAAAAATCAACCGCGCCGCGCTAGCACATCTCAACCACCACACTGTAAGAGAACGTCTCGCTAATATCTACTTGTGGCGAGTGACTGTCAAGTATCTATAGTATAATTGCTGAAAAAATATTCACGGAACCATTGCCGAATGCTGGCAGCCGACCTGGATGGCGGTGATCGGTAGTTAGCGGTTTCTATGGAGTGTCCGATGCACTTTAGCAAGAGCTTGGCAGGTCGATTCGTTGGAAGCTAAGGCATGCTGCCAGAAACTGACGCAAGTGCGCTAGCCCACTACGCCAGTACTTCCCGAATGACCCGGCCATGCACGTCGGTCAGCTTGCGGTCGAAGCCGTTGTGGTACCAGGTGAGTTTGTCGTAGTCCACACCGAGCAGGTGGAGCACGGTGGAGTAGAACTCCCAGACGTTGGTCACGTTTTCGACGCTGCGGCGGCCGAAGTCGTCGGTGGCACCATAGCTGACGCCCGGCTTCACGCCGGCACCCAACATCCACACGGTGAAGGCATCCGGATTGTGATCGCGACCGGTGGTATTGGCTTGATGCGTGGGCATGCGGCCAAATTCCGTCGTCCACAGAACGAGCGTATCTTCGAGCAGACCCGTTCGCTTGAGATCGGTCAGTAGCGCTGCCGTGGGTTGATCGAAAATCGGGCAATGCCGCTCGTAGTCCGATTTGAGCGTGCGATGGGCGTCCCAGTTGAGCAGGCCATCGACACCGCTGGCGCGCGAAGCGCAGTAGAGATTGACGAACCGTACGCCGCGAGTGAGCAGTCGCCGCGCGAGCAAACAATTCTTGGCATAAGCGGCCTGCAGTTTGTTGTCGCTGCCCGTGCCGTAGAGTTTGTGCGTCTCGGCGGTCTCGGAATTCAAGTCGGCCACTTCAGGCGCAGAGACCTGCATGCGCGCGGCCAGCTCATACGCAGCCATGCGCGCGGCGAGGCTGCTATCGCCGGGGTTCGCAGCGATGTGTTGCTCGTTGAGCAGCTTAAGAAAGTCGCGCGAAGCAGCCTCTTCGGCCTCGCTGATGGCTGCTGGGCGCTGCAAGTTGCGAATCGCCAGATGCGCGGCCATCACCATCGCCTGATGCTTGGCCGGCAAGAAGCCGTTGCTCCAATTCGCTTTGCCGTTTGGTGGCTCACCACGCAGGTCGGGCAGCGCCACGTACGTCGGCAAGTTTTCATTGCCACTCCCCAGGGCGTAGCCCAACCAGGCACCGGCGCTGGGAAAGCCCTCCTGAGCATGCCCCGTGTTCATCAGCACGCAGCCTGGCCCGTGCGTATTCGTCTTGGAGGTCATCGAATGGATGAACGCCATATCGTCCACATGCTGGGCCATGTGTGGCAGCAGCGACGAAATCCGTTTGCCGCTTTGGCCACACGGGACGAACTCCCAGGGCGGTGCCATCAGGTTGCCATTCTTCCCCTGGAATGAAGAGAAGTTCTCTTCGCCCGGCAAGGGTTGCCCGCTCCGCTTAAATAGCTCCGGCTTGTAATCCCACAGATCGACCTGCGAAGCAGCCCCCGGGCAGAAGATCTGCAACACTCGCTTGGCCTTCGCCGGAAAGTGAGTCTGCCCCTTACCCGGTTGCCAACTGCTTGTCTTCGCCGCTCCTTCCGCGGCAAGGCCATCCCGCTGCAGCAGATCGCACAGCCCAATCCCCGCTAGCGCGCTAAACGACCCGCTGAGGAAGTCTCGTCTTCCGTAGGAAAGGCCTCCAGCCTGTCGCGTTGGCAAATCGTTATTCATCGCTGTCCCACAGGGTTAGCTGACGTGGCCGAGTTCGTGTAGGCAGTGCTGCATGTACTCAATGCTCTCGCGGGCGAGGGTTTCGACGCCCGGCTCGTAGTCGAACACTTCGACGCTGACCCAGCCTCGATAGTCGATCTCGGCGAGGGCTTGGAAAATGGGAATGAAGTCGAGTTCGCCCATGCCGGGCCCGCGACGGTTGGGGTCGTTGGCATGGAAGTGCTCGAGCAACTGGCGATTCTCACGCAGCAGATCTGGAATCGACTTTGCCTCCGTAGACATCGCCTTGCAATCGAGATGCAGGCGGCAGTGCGGAGAGCCAACTCGTTCGATCAGGTCCACGCCAAGGGCCGCGGTATTGAGGAAGTCGCCTTCTTGTGGGCCCAGCGGTTCGACAGCAACCGTGACGTTGCATTCTTCCATCACCGGCATAGCACGCCGCAGGCAATCGGCGGCCAGATCGAGCGCCTGATCGTGCGAGATGCCGGGCAGCAGATTTCGCTGCAGCGGCGAACCGAGCACCATGATGTGCCCGCCCAGGTCGCGACAAAGCCGAGCCAGTTCGGCCAGGTACTCGCTGGTCTTGATACGCACGGCGTCTTCAGGCGTGGTGAGATAGTACCCGGTGGTCTTCGCCAGCAACCAATGGAGGCCGATGACCGTCAGGTCAGCATCTTCGGCCTGTTTGCGAACCTCGGCCCGCTTGGCCGGACTGATGTCGAAGACATTCGTGGCGATGGTGAACGGGGCGATCTCGATGCCGGTGTAGCCGACATCGCGAGCAAACGCGAAGGCTTTGTCGAAGGGCCAGTCGAGGAAGGTTTCGTTGCAGATCGCGAATTTCATCACGAAATCTCAGCTGCGAGAAGGGAGGAAGGGCGTGCGTTGTTGGTTGGCTATCATACCGCACTGCGCGTGACGGCGGGACCACGCCTGGCCAGTGCCGCTGCGATGCGAGAGAGCTGCTCGGGGGTGATTTCATCCTGCAAGGCAGCCGCCGATTCGAGAATCTGGTCGGGACGTTTTGCTCCGCACAAGGCCGAGGTAATGCCGGGCTGCGCGATGGTCCACTGCACGACCAGTTGCGGAACGGTCTTGCCCGCATCGGCGGCAATTACTCGCAAGTCGTCAAGCAGATCCTGATTTCGCTGCCATTCTTCTCCTTGGAACATCGGATACTTGGGTCTGCCGTCCCCCGGTTGAAAAACATGATCCCGCGCGAGCTTGCCGGCGAGCAGGCCCTTCAGCAGCGGCCAATAAATGCACAGGCCGATGTTGTGTTCGAGACAATACGGTACGAGGTCGCTTTCAATCTGCCGCTGCAGCATGTTGTACGGGGGCTGAACCGCCGCGACGGGGCAGACCGCCTGAAACCGTTGCAGTTGCTCGACCGTGACGTTCGAGACCGCCGCCGCGCGAATGAGCCCGGCTGTCTGCAGTTCGGCAATCGCGGCAGCCGACTCTTCGATGGGCAAGTTGGGATCGGGAGCATGCAGGTAGTAAATGTCGATGACATCGATCGTCAGCCGACGGAGGCTCTCGCGACATTCGCGGTGAATGGTGGCTCGGCTCCCATCGAAAGCGCGATCGCCCTTCGCGTCCCAATGAATCCCACCCTTCGTGGCAATCACCAGCTTGTCGCGCTGGCCGGCAATCACCTCGCCGATCAGCTTCTCGCTTTGGCCATCGGTGCCGTAGATGTAGGCGGTATCGAGAAAGTTGATACCGGCGTCAATCGCGGCGGTGATGGTGGCCCGGCTCTCTTCGTCGGTCACACCCAGGCTGGTCATGCCGGCGATGGGCCAGCAGCCGAGCGCGACCGGCGAGACCAAGAGTCCGGAATTTCCGAGGGGACGAAGTTTTACGGTCATGGTCAACTCGCACGCGGGGCTTGATCGATGGCCGTACAATATAACGAGTGGAACCAAGCCAGGAGCCCGCAGATGAGTCCATCGTATATTGTCGCTGCCCGCCGAACCCCCATTGGCAAATTGCTCGGGCAACTCTCGAGCCTGCCGGCACCAAAGCTCGGCGCGCTCGCTCTGCAAGCGGCGCTCGCCGATAGCGGCCTCGCGGCCGATCGCATCGACGAAGTGATTCTGGGGAACGTGCTGCAGGCCGGTGTCGGCCAGGCTCCCGCGCGGCAAGCAGCGCTTGCCGCGGGAATTCCCGCTAGTGTGCCAGCGGTAACGATCAACAAGGTTTGCGGCAGCGGGCTGAAGAGCATCATGCTGGCCGACCAGGCCATTCGAGCCGGTGATGCGCAGGTGATCTTGGCCGGCGGCATGGAGAGCATGAGTCTGGCTCCGTTCTTGTTGCCCGGCGTTCGTGGCGGCTGGAAATTCGGCAACCAGACCACGCTCGACGCCATGCTGCACGATGGGCTGTGGTGTGCGACCGAGCAACGGGCCATGGGTTGCCTGGCGGATGAGACGGCCACGGGGGCCTCGCTATCTCGCGCCGCGCAAGATGAGTTCTCCCTCTCCAGCCATCAGCGCGCGCTGCAGGCTCAGGAACAAGGCTTGTTCCGAGCCGAGATTGTGCCAGTGACAGTGAAGGTTGGCAAAGTGGAAGCGGTCGTCGATCGCGACGAAGGACCGCGCGCGGGTGTCACGCTGGCCGATCTCGCCAAGTTACGTCCCGCCTTTGGAGCTGAAGGAACTGCCACGGCCGGCAACGCTTCGCAGATCAGCGATGGTGCCGCTGCGGTCGTGGTTGTGAGTGAGGCGTTGGCTAACACCGTGACCTCTGGCTTGCGAGCCAAGATCGTCGCCACGGCCAGCACCGCGCGAGCGCCCAAGGATCTGTTCTTGGCTCCGATTGCCGCCATCCGCGCCGTGTTGGACAAGGCCGAACTGTCGCTCGCCGATATCGACCTCGTCGAACTGAACGAAGCGTTTGCTTCGCAGTGCCTCGCCTGCATGCAAGAGCTGAAGCTCTCGCACGACAAGGTGAATGTCCACGGCGGGGCCATCGCGCTGGGGCATCCCATTGGTTGCAGTGGTGCTCGCGGCCTCGTTACGCTGCTGCACGCATTGCAACAGCGTGGCCAGAAACGCGGGATCGCGTCGCTCTGTTTAGGAGGCGGCGGGGCAGTGGCAATGCTGGTCGAGCTCGATTAATTGACTAGTCAATCAATTCGCAGAGCGTGCCAATCGCCAGCGACGTAGCAATGAGTGGATCATTCTCGCGCATGCGATCCGAATCGTTCTGCCAGCGGCCATCGGACTTTTGTTCGGCGAGCAAGATGCGCTGGATTTCTTTGCTGCGCGAAAGTCGTTCGGTGGGAGGTAACAGCGGCAGCGCGCGGGCTAGCGAATGGTAGTAGTAATATCGCAACCCGCGACGCCAATCGGTCTCAGCCGGCAGGTCTTCAAAGCCTGGGACTACCTCCAGCGAAGGCCGTTTGGCGAGCCAACCAACGGCGCGCTTCACCGGTTCATCTTCCGGCTTCAGACCGGTGGCCAGCAAGCCGCGAATGCCATCGCAGGTGGCCGTGCCATACGAGCGGGGCTTCGTGCGCCCTTCGTCGGTCCACTCGGCTTTGTTGTTGAGCGACATGGGCTCAGGAGTAAAGCAAAAGCCGCCATCGGTCTGTTGTGTTCGTAGCAGCCAGCCTCGCGCGGCTGTGCGGGCTTTATCGGCTGCCAAGGATTCGTCGAACTGCAGTGCTTCCAGCGCGTGAGCGACCACCGAGACATTCGTGCCGGTCGTGATTCCCTCGGCATCGTCGGCACCGAGAAAATCCCAGCCTCCATAGCTGACATGCTCGCTGGCAAAGCCGCGCGATTCCAGCAACTGCGCGTTGAGCAAATACTCGCGAGCCAGCGTCGCTTGATCGGCATCTTGGTCACGCTGCAATCGCCGGTTAGCCATCAGCCAGAGCGAGCAACCGTAGGCTGGAAAATCGAGCGAGCCATCGGGACTGGCAATTGTCCTCTTCTTCGTAAAACCGGGCTGCAAAAAAGTGAAGCCACGCTCGATGGCCGCTGCCTGCGACATTCGCTGCTCGGCAGGCAACTGACTCAGCGCGTCCAAGGCCAGCGACGTAACCGCTGCGCCACCCTTCAACTGGCCATAAGCCTGCGAGTGCCAGCCTCCGTCTTTGGCTTGTTGCGATGCCAAATAGGCTGCACCACGCGCGAGCGACTTCGCTGTTGCTTCATCGGCGACCGATGGACGAGCCAACAGTCCAAGCAGCAGGAAACCGCCAAGAAAAATCGCTGCCAACGAAAACTTCTTCATTCGATCCACTGCACCTATCACGCCTGCGAAATCGGCAAATAGCGATTGGGCGCAGTCAGAACGAGAATCGCCGCGGCCGTGCAAAAAGTTCGGCTGGTGATGCAATGATGCCCTGTCCAACTGCCGTCGGCATTCTGCACGGTAATGATCTTGTCCCGCACAGTGGGAAACCAGGCTGCCCAGTCGTTGCCACCCTTTTGCAGCATCGTCTCGGTGATCAAATGAAACGCGAGGTATTCTTCGCCACCCGCTTGCGAGAACGCCGTGTTGTCCTTGGTAACTAGGCCGGCCACATCTTGAAACGCCTTCTTAGCGACCGGTTCGTTCTCCATGCCCAGGGCATATAGCACGCGGATGCCGGTCGCATTCTTATACAGAGTGTGCATCCAGCTTCCCTGGTTCTGATTGAGCGAAGTGCTCATTTGCTGAACCAGGTGCTTGGCGGTGATGTCCGGTGAACTGCCAACTTTCATCCCCGCATAGTGAGAGGCTCGCAGCGCGACCCAGCCCATTACGGTGCCAAGCGTCGGTGCCCACGATTGATTGCCCCAGTGCCCTTCCGGCGTTTGCGTTCCCACAATCGCGGTCAGAATTCGCTTCAGGCCGTCGCGCACCGGTTCGGTGTCCCAGCCTTCGCCGATCACTTCCGCCAGGAACAAGGCAGCGAAGAACGAATGGGCATGGCGACCGATTTTGTTCTGCAACTGAGTGCCGGTTTGAGCGGTGATGTCGTCGTTCGGCATCACTTCGGTGGCACGCAGGATGTACGACACAATCCGCTGCACTTCCCGACTGCGACTCCCTTCGACAGGTGTGTTCCCTTGAGCCATCAAGGCCAGCCCGACCATCGCCGAGCAGCCAATATCTTGAGGCTGACCGACGTCGACGCCGCAACCGCCATCGCGGTGCATCGTTTTCATCAGGAACTCTTCGCCCCGCTTCACGGCCTTCTCGCCTTGGGGCGTGAACTCGTTGAAGGTCTTTGCTTCGGGCTCCGAGGGCCTCGACGCTCCCTCTTGGGCCCATAGCAACCCGGGCAATGCCAAGGCAGAAGCGCCAGCGAGCCAACTACGGCGAGAAACAACCATCGCGATATCCCTTCCTGAAACTGGACCACGGGCCCTGCACGCTAGAAACGTCTGGCGCCGCTCTTCCAGCATGCGAGTATTATCGGCGGTGGGTGAACCAACGTCAATTGAAAGTCTTAAACGAGCTTCCAGCCCGCCCGATATTCGCGGCGAATGATCGGATCGGCCTCAGGGCAACCCTTGGCTTTCATGTTGACCGAGTCCCACTCAATCTTCTTGCCCGTGCGATAGGCCACATTGCCCAAGTGGTTCGCTTCCGTCAGCCAGCCTGCGTACTCAAAGTTGCAAGTCGTTGGCCCGCCGGTGCGGCAAGCCTCGAGCCACTCCTGGTGATGGCCGATCGACTTGGGAATGAACGGTTCTGGCGGCTTGAAGCCCGCAAAGTCCTTCTCCGGCAACAGCACATACTTACCGTAATCGGAGAGGAGCATTCCCTTGTCGCCAATGAACAGCACGCCGTTGCCCCACTGCGGAATGCCGTTTTCGGTCCAGATTTTCGGCTTGTTCACACCTTGATACCAGGTGAGCTTGACCGCAGGCATGTCCTCGCGCGCATCGTACTCGTAAGTTGCTTGCATCGAAGCCGGGGCAAGTTCTGCATGGGGCGGCGGCCCCGAAGCTTCGATCGTGCGCGGTGTTTTCAGCTTGAGTGCCCAGAAGGGCAGGTCGTTCCAATGGCTGCCGAGGTCCGACATCGTGCCACTGCCAAAATCCCACCAGCGATACCACTTGGGACCGGGATAATAGACATCGTGAAAGGGCCGCTCGGGTGCTGGCCCCAGCCATAGGTCCCAATCGAGGCCGGCGGGAACGGGCGACGAACCAGCGGGGCGTTCCATGACAGACACAATGTCTTTGTGCGCGGCCGACTCCTCGGGCGATTGCCGACCCCAAGCGCGCGACACCCACACATGGGCTTCACGCACGGGACCGATCGCGCCGGTTTGAATCAGCTCCACCACACGGCGATAGTTATCGCCCGCGTGAATCTGGGTCCCCATTTGCGTCACGACTTTCGCCTTGGCGGCTGCTTCGCGAATGACGCGAGCTTCCCAAATGCTGTGGGTCAGCGGCTTTTCGCAGTACACATGCTTGCCAAGTTGCAGTGCCGGCAGCGTCGCGAACGCGTGCGTATGTTCGCAGGTGCTCACCACGACGGCATCGAATTCTTTAGCGCGATCGTACAGACGTCGGAAGTCGGTGAACTTGTTGGCTCCCGCGAACTGCTGGCCCGCCCGATCAACCGTCGACGCGGAGACGTCGCAGAGCCCGACAATGTTTTCGCTCTTCACCGACGACAGATTCGAGCCGCCGCGACCGCCGCACCCGATGATCGCCAGATTCAACTTGCTGTTGAGGTTCTGCCCGCGCAAGAACGCTGGCGCGCCCAGTGTGAAGGTCGAGGCTACAGCCGCCGTCTGCAAAAACTTACGGCGTGACACCGGGCGTTTGGCTCCCGTTAACGAACTCGGCATGAAAACTCTCCAGCGATGTTTCAATGGGATGATCGACGATGAATCAATCGGCATCCTACTCCCCCTGCAGCCGACGCGTCAGCAAGGGGATACCACCACGGCGGTGAGCTCACGCTCGCCAACGGACATTCTTACACTTGTCTTGATAACCATTTTTGATAACCTTTTCAGCGATTTTTGCGAGATAACCATTTGGGTGAAGTCAAGTTTGAACTGCAAGACAGCAATGTTTTGAAAGGGCTTCGTGGGGTGTTTGAAAATCCAGTCGTTTTCGAGGTCGGTGATTGAGTTTTTCCTGGACGGCTTGGACCTCGTAGCGAGTGACCTGGCTGAAGCGCGTGCCTTTCGGGAAGTATTCGCGGACCAGGCCGTTTGTGTTTTCGTTCGTGCCGCGCTCCCAAGGTGAGTGCGGATGTGCGAAGAAGATCAGCAGGGTCAGGATCCACTGCAGCCATTCCCAGCGGCTGAATTCGGAGCCGTTGTCGAACGTCACGCTCTGACGCAACTCACGCGGGTGTTTTCCCAGGCGAACACGAATAGCGCTCATCACCACGTCGGACGTTTTGTTGGGAACCAGGATCAGTTCGACGTAGCCCGTTTGACGTTCGACGAGACTCACCAGCGAGAACTGGTCATGACCGCCGCTGCAAATCAAATCTCCTTCCCAATCGCCGCAGCGGCCCCGTTCGTTAATGATCGCGGGTCGTTGTTCCAATTGCGGGCAGATCCGCTCTTTTCGCGCGCGGCAACGGCGTTTGTGCAGGTGATAACGACGCAGGCACTTCTGCAGTGGGCGTCCGTGGTCGTCACGGCGGAGCGAGTTGTAGATCGTCTGCCGCGAGATCCAACGGCGCGGATCCTCGGGAAACTGACGCTTGCTCACACCTGCGATCTGCTCCGGAGACCAGCCTTCTTGGAGTTGCTTCTTGACCGCCTCCCGAATCTCTGGCTGCTCGAACTTGCGACGCGGCCGCCCAGCCGCCGCCCGCCGACGCATCGCCAGTCCCTGGGCCACCGATGCCGAGTAACAACTCCGCGGCCGATTGCGACTCAATTCGCGACTGATTGTCGAAGCATCGCGATGAGTCGCCTCGGCGATGGCAGCCTGAGTACAACCCTGAGCATTCATCGTCGCTATGATTTCACGCTCCTCAACCCTAAGCTGCTTGTAAACCATCGCTGGGCCTCCGTTTGAGTATCTGCAAGTGAGATTCTGATATTCAAACACCCAGCGATGGCCTTTCCTACTCTCAGCCACCATACGCTAGCTTGCACTTCAATTTTGCACGCACCTTTGCTCCAACCTTCAACCGACACTCCACTTACGCCAAGACAATCGCAAATGCTGGCGAATTGGTGATAACCAATTGTTATCTTTCTCCATCTTCACTCCCTCCCCCAAGTCGCCCGACGCGACGGCGAGGGGACACTACTACGACGCCTATCTCACTGTCGCCAACGGACATTCTCTTCCCTCGTTTGCCCTCACTCCGATAACCCGTTTGTTCACCTCTTACAGCTGCTTGAACAGGGGCTGTTCAACGCTCGTGGCACTCCGGTTTTGATAACTTTTTCGTTGATAAATCGCATCCAACAGCTCGCCACAACCTAATTAGCAACAGACATTTACGTCGCAAATGTCTCGCTAATCACCGTTTTCTTGATAACCGTTTGATAACCACTTTTCGCCCTGTTCAGTGCGAGGCTGAACAGGCCCTAAACAGGGGACTGCAAGATGATCGTTGCCAGCGCTCGCCGTCCCGTGCCACACCATCGCAGCATAAAATTTACAATGTACTTGACATTGTGTCAATACTTGTTAATAATGAAGTCAGTGAGAGTTTAGCGGCTGCGCTCCTGCGAACTGGGTGCCAGCTACAGCGACACAGCCTTTTTCCATTCATGGACGATGGTGCCGTTAACATCACGATGTTGTACGGCCAGCTGACTCGTTTTTGCAGCAGAGTGGATGGAGACCGAAACGAAACCACCCTTCACGCGATGAAACTGATGGTAGCGCGCATCCTCGCCCGGTGTGCCACCGGCGTGTTCGTTGCTGGCCGCACCGACGCTGAATTCGCGCACGCCCGTCGCGGGATCGACCGAGTGATACTGCCAGTGCCGATCGCCACAGAGGACGATAAAGTTCTCGGGAACGTTCGCTTGCAGCCAGGTTCGCAGCTCGTTTCCTTCGTGGGAAAATCCCTTGTTCGCATGGTTGTCGTTCTTGCCCACCCGATCAGGCCCTACGAGGGGCGTCGGGCTAATCAAGATCTTCCAAGTCGCCGGGCTGGCTTTCACGGTTTCCTTGAACCACGCTTTTTGTTCGGCTCCCCAGATGGTCTTTTCGCGACCATCGGGCAGGTTGTTCGGCGAGCGGTAATCGCGGCCGTCGGTCAGCCAAATTTGCAAGTCGCGTCCCCAGCGAAAGGTGCGATAACCCTTGCCCATCAGCGGCGTCTGTTCCTGAAAGATCTTTTGCCCCTCGGCAAACGACAACAACCCTTGCTTGCTGCCCGGACCCGAATCGTTCTTCAGCGTGTCGTGGTCGTCTTTGAGCCAATAGCTCGCCACATTGCGCAATAGCTCGCGCTGCCGTGGAAGCGAAAACATTCGCTCCCAGTGCAACCGTGCCAGGGCGGGATTCACCGCTCGCGGTGCATCGTTGTCGTAATACACCACGTCCCCGGTTAGCGAAACAAACTGCGGCTGCAGCGCCAGCATCGCCGGATAGATATCGTGCCCATCCACATGTCCCCGGTCGGGATATCCCTGGCAGGTCATCACACAGAACGTAATATTCGTGGGCTGACTGGGCTCGGCAGCCGTCTCGAACTTGCCTTGCAGCGGGGCATGCTGCGGGCCCTCGCGCGCTTCGCGCGTCTCGACCACATAGTGATAGACGGTCGCAGGTGACAATTCGCGTAACTCAAAGTCACTCGTAAAGTCGGTTCCTTCGTCGACCGCCCGCCACTCCGACTCGCGGGCATCGCTGAGATCCGGCTTCGTGCCGTAGCGAACTCGGATTTCGCCAGCTGCCCCCGGACAAGCCCCTTCAATCTCGGCGGCCGGTGTTTCGGCGGCCAGGGCATCGTTTTCTTTGCCTTTGCCCTTAAAGACGACTCCCTCGTTGTTCCGAGTGGTGTGTTTGGTGAGTCTTGTCCAGATTACCGCCGAGTTCGCGGTAACTTCGCCCACTCGCACACCTGTCGCTTGATGCGGCAGTTCCTTTTCGGCGGCCGCGCGAACTTCAGCCAGTTGCTGCAAGGTGAGGGCAGTTCCGGCCGACGTGGCCAGAAAACCGCGGCGGGTCAGATGCAGATTCGGAATGCGATCGGCTGTCATAGTGGTACCTCCCCCGGGAAAGACGCTATTATTCGCGATAGGCGACCGTCGCGAAACAGAATTATTCGTTCAGAAAGAACAGAGATGTCTCAGCGCACCATTTCCATCCTGCTCGTGGCGGTTCTGCTTCTGGTGGCCGGTTACAGCTGGCAACTGAATCCGGGGCCGATCTCGCCCCGCGACGCCCAGGCCCAAGGATCGTCGCAGCGGGCGATGCTCAATGGTGCGCGGCCCGTCATCGAAGCGATCAATTATGCTTCGCTGCAAGCGGCCATTGATGCGTTGCCTGAGCAAGGCGGCGTGGTTCGCTTGCCGCCGGGAACCTTCGAAATCACCCAACCGCTGGTGATCTCACGCTCGGACGTGTCGCTCGAAGGTGCCGGCACGGCCACCCACATCAAAAACCTGAACGCGGCCGGCGAGCCTGCCTTGATTGTGGCTCATCCGGATGGCGAGAAGGTGAAAGCCGACGACAAACTGTGGCGCGTCATGCTCAGCAAGTTTCGCATTACCGGCAATCCCAAGAGCGGCGATGGGATCGAAGCGATTCTCGTCAACGAGATCTTCCTGCAAGGAGTGACCGTTAGCTACCACGGCGGCGACGGCATCAAGCTCGATCGCTGCTACGAAGACCCGCGCGTGAACGACTGCCTGATCACGTACAACAAGCAGACGGGCCTGAATGTGCCAGGCTGCCACGATATTGTCGTCTGCGGCAACCAATTCGAAGAGAACATGGACGCCGTTCATTGCTTTGACGCGTTCAATCTCTGCTTTACCGGCAATTGCATCGACGATCACCTGGGCGACGGTGTAGTGATCGAAAACACTTACGGCTCGGTCCTGGCGGGCAACATGATCGAAGAGTGCGAAGGTCGCGGCATTGTGCTGGCTCGCGATTGCTACGGAATCACCCTCTCGGCGAACGTCATCGCGCATAACGGCGGCGGCATCGACTTGGTCGATGCGCATGGCTGTTCCGTTTCGGCGAATACCTTCGTGCTGCTCAAGCCACCGGCGGTGAAGGACGGCGTGACTCAGCCGCAGTTGGATACGCGCTGCTTGAAGCTGGGCAAAGACACTAGCCGCATCGCGATTGCTGGCAACAGCTTTTGCGATAGCTACATCGGCGAAGGAGCGCTCAAGCGCCGAGTCAACGATCAGCTGGCCGGTGGGATCGTGCTCGATGGCACGCGCGACGTGAACATCTCGGCCAACACGTTTTCGAGTGTTCCCAAGGCAGTTGAACTTGGTGAACTGCCTAACTCGAACGTGCTGTTCAGTAGCAACCTGCTGATCGACGCGCCGAGCGAGCACGAGCAACTTCCGCCCAAAGGCGTGAACAACAATCTCACTTCGCCCTAGTTATTTCGCTTGGGGAAGGGTTGGCAGCGTCTTCTTCCAGGCCAGCGTTTGCTCGCGCAAGCGCTGGGCCAGTTCCGGCTGACGTTCGACCTGGTTGGTTTGCTCGCGCGGGTCAGTGCGCAAATTGTAAAGCTCGGCCTGCGTCCCATCGGCTTGGCTCAGAAACTTCCAGTCTCCTTCGCGCATCGCGAGGGGCGGGCTGCGGTCGGTGACGCCGGGATATTTAAAGCTGGTGTCGTTGCGACCATATTCCCAAAACAGCGGTTGCTTACGATTGATTGGCTTGCCGAATAGCGCCTCGCTCACATCGAGGCCATCGGGCTGGATGCCTTCGGGCAACTTTGCGCCCGCGATCTTTGCTAGTGTTGGCAGCAAGTCGATGCCACACAGCACGGTCGTATTGTCAACCTGAGCCGCTGGCACATGCTGCGGCCAGCGGGCGATGAAGGGAACGCGAATCCCTCCCTCATACAAACTGAGCTTGCTGCCTCGCTGGTTGGCACTCCGCCGCGCTTGAAACGTCGGCAGCGGACCATTGTCCGAGATGAACAGGAGCAACGTGTCTTCTGGCAGGCCGGCCATCAAGCGGCCCATTTGCTTGTCCATTTCGGCCAGCACGCGGGCCAGCTTCTTCGGCGTGGCTGCGTTCTTCGAATCTGCTTCCTCACCTTTCGGCTCAGGAACCCAAGGCGTGTGAGGATCATCGAGCCAAAGGTTCACAAAGCAAGGTTGGTCTTTGTGATCGGCAATGAACTTGAGCGATTGATCGACAAAAAACTGCGTGCGATCCCAGCGTTTGACGGGATCTTTTTCGGACCAGATCCAATTCGTCGCGGTAATCTCGGGATGAGGCTCGGGACTTTCGTAGGTGCCGATTCCCATGTCGTAACCATAAGCGGCGAACTTGGGCGGATCGACAACGTCGCGACCGCCCCCAAGATGCCACTTGCCGACATGAGCCGTTGCATAACCGGCCGTTTTCAAAACGCGAGGAAGTGAAGGAGCAGTTGGATCGAGAAAATCGACCTGCTCGCACTCGCGATTGCCCTTTCGCTCCTGCAAGAAGCTGGTGATGTTCCATCGGGCCGGATATTGCCCGGTAATGATGCCGCAACGGGCAGGCGAGCAAATGGGCGCGGCGCTGTAATACTGTGTGAAACGCGTCCCTTCCTTCGCCAGTTGGTCGATGTTCGGCGTTTTGACAATATCCCCGCCATAGCAACTCAAGTCGCCGAGGCCCAAATCGTCGGCAAGCACCAGCACGATATGGGGCCGCTTGTCAGCTGCGTGCGTCCAGGCTGCTGACAAAGACAACATCAGCAGCGAGATCAAAAAGCGGGCATTCATTGCACGGAACTTCCTGGTGGTGGAGAGAGCGGCTTATTTGCTGGCGGTCGCTTGTCCGGCCGGGCGTTGGTTCTGCTTGATTTCGGCCAGGTGCTTGGCAGCGGCTTCTTTCAGCCGCTCGACAACTTCCGGATGATCGGCGGCCACATTGTTCTCCTCGGCCACATCCGTGGCAAGGTTATACAGCGCCGGACCAACCGCCTCGGCCAGCTTTTTCTTGTTCGGGTTCTTCGCGGCGACCATCGGAGCGACACCCAGGAACAACTTCCAGTCGCCGGTGCGAATAGCGACGAGTTGGCTGGCACCATTGAAGTAGAGCTGCGTATCTCGCACTGCTTCCGCTTTTGGGTCCAACATCAGCGAAGTGATATCGCGGCCATCCAGTGCTCGATTCTTCGGCAGTTCCGCACCAACGATCTTGGCGAGCGTTGGGAGCACATCGATGTTCCCGGCAATCTTGTCACACGTAGTCCCCGCCGGAATCTTGCCCGGCCAACGCATGAGGCAAGGCTCGCGCACGCCACCTTCGAAGGAAGTTCCCTTGTTGCCGCGAAAGGGCGGTGCCTTACGCTGTGCCGGGCCATTGTCGGAAGTGAAGATCACCAGCGTGTTGTCATCGAGCTTCAGTTCGGCCAGTGTTTGCATGATCTGACCGACAGACCAATCAATTTCTTCGATGGTGTCGCCGATCAGGCCCCCTTTGCTTTGCCCCTTGAAGTCGGCCGAAGCAAAGAGAGGGAAGTGAATCATGTTGTGAGGAAGGTAGAGAAAAAACGGCTTGTCCTTCTGCTCGCGGATGAACTTTACCGCCTCTTCGGTGTACCGTTTGGTCAGCAGCGATTGATCGGGCTCTTCCTCGACGATCTTCTGATCGCGCATGAGTGGTAGCGGCGGAAAGTTCGGTCGCGCGGGCTTTCTACCCATGTCGTTGCTGTAGGGAATTCCAAAGTAGGAATCGAAACCTTGGCTGGTCGGAAGAAACTCCGGCTGAAAGCCCAGATGCCATTTGCCGATCGCTGCCGTGGCATAGCCTTTCTGCTTGGCAATTTCCGCGAGCGTGGTTTCGTCCGGATGCAGACCGACTTTGCTATCGGGAAACAGCACGCCGGGAACAGACACTCGCACGTTGTAGCAACCGGTCATCAGGCAGGCCCGCGACATCGAACAGACGGGCGTTGCATAGAACGAAGTGAACTTCATTCCCTCCTTCGCAAACTTATCAAGATGCGGCGTCCGCAGTTCGGTGTTGCCAAAGGGGCCAATATCGGCATAGCCCATATCGTCAATAAAAATCAACACGACATTCGGAGGTCGCTTGGCTGTGTCTTGAGCGGAAACGTCGAACGGAAGCAAGAAGCCGCCAACCAGCAGCAACAGGAAACAAGCGAAGAAACGCATCGGAGAAACCTCGAGCGGGAGAGTGATCGTCAACGAAGTGGCCCTAGTATCAGCTGGCTGGAACAGGCGGTCAACTTGCTGCTTAAGTTGCGCACGCGGCTTGCGGCTGCGAATCGCTTCAGCCACGATTGTGAAACCTCGTGATTCATTTGACCTGCTCATTCCTGATCTCTCCGAGCGAACTGTATGCAGCGGCTTCACCGATCTACCTTGATCATTCTGGCGTCCGGTTTATTGTGGTCGCTCTGCTTTTGTGCCGCCGAGTTGTTGGCTGCTGAACCAGGGCAGGTTGATCCGCCGCTGCCCGATGGCACCCGCGATGCCCAGGCCAAGATTGCGACTCTACGCATACCCAAGGGATTCAAAGTCGAATTGTTTGCTGCCGAGCCGCAACTCGCGAGTCCCGTCGCGTTGTGCCTCGATGAGCAAGGTCGCGTCTATCTGGCCGAAGAGTTTCGCTTCAATCGCGGTACCGAAGAGAACCGCAGCCGACCGTTCTTGCTGGAAGACGATCTGCAAATAAAGACCCTCGATGATCGGCTGAAGATGTTTCAAAAGCACGCGAGCAAGTTTGACGGCGGAATGGAGTGGTTCACCCGCTTCACCGATCAGGTTCGCAGGCTGGAGGACAAAGATGGTGACGGCCGCGCTGATGCCTCCACCGTGTTTGCGAGCGGCTTCAACGGTCCGCTCGATGGTCTGGCGGCTGGTCTGATTGCTCGCGATGGCGATATCTATCTCACTTGCATCCCCAAACTATGGAAACTGCGCGACGAAGACGGCGATGGTACCGCAGAGAAACGCGAAGCTCTGCTCGATGGTTTTGGCGTGAACGCTGCGTTTCTGGGGCACGATTTGCACGGCCTCTGCTGGGGACCCGACGGCAAGTTGTATTTCAGCGTGGGGGATCGCGGCTATCATGTGACGACGAAAGAAGGGAAGACGCTCGGGCAACCTTGTCGCGGGGCGGTCTTCCGCTGCAATGCCGACGGAACCGATTTCGAGGTGGTGCATCACGGCCTGCGCAATCCGCAGGAACTGGCCTTTGATGATTTCGGCAACTTGTTCGCCGCCGACAACAACTGCGACAAGGGAGACCACTCGCGGCTCGTGTATGTCGTCGAAGGTGCTGATAGTGGCTGGAACATGGCTTATCAAACCATTCCCGCGCCGTACGAAACGGGCCCCTGGCACGCCGAAAAGATCTGGCATCTGGATGGTGCCGCCGAAGCAGAAGCAATTCGCCCGGCGTGGGTCTTGCCGCCCGTCGGCAAACTCGGCGCGGGGCCAAGCGGCTTTGCCTATTGCGGCGTAGCAGGCTGGGGCGAGCACTTTCGCGGCCGCTTCTTTCACTGCAACTACACCGGCAATGGCGGCATCGAAACCTTTCGCGTCCAACCAAAAGGCGCTAGCTTTGAGATTGTCGGTTACGAAGATTTTCTGAAACCGATCTCAGCGACCGACGCCGATTTTGGTTACGACGGCAAGCTATACGTCAGCGACTTCGTGGGGCTCGATTGGTCCGGCAAAAGCAAAGGCGGACGAGTCTACACGGCCTTTGATCCCGCCGTGGTGCAAAGCGCTGAAGTACTGGCGGTGAAGGAACTGTTCGCCAAGGGATTTAAGCAGCGGTCCAGCGAAGAACTCCTCTCGTTCCTCGCGCACTCCGATCAACGGGTTCGTCAGCGCACGCAGTTCGAACTAGCGGGCCGCGGTGAAGCGGCAATTGCCTCACTCGCAGGCATTGCCCAAAAGAACGATTCGCTGCTGGCTCGTTTGCACGCGATCTGGGGATTGGGAATGATCGGTCGCAAGCAACCGACCGCGCTCGAACCGCTAGTGGTTCTGCTGGCCGATCTAGACGCGGAAGTTCGCGCCCAGGCCGCTCGTACCTTAGGCGATGTGAAGCATCGGGCAGCAGGTCCGGAGCTGTTGAAATTGCTCAAGGACGAGAATCCGCGAGTTCAACTTCACGCCGCGATCGCGCTGGGGCGAATCAAGTTTCTGCCGGCCGTTGGTCCGCTGGTGGAGTTGGTTCGCAGCAATCAGAACCGCGATAAGTACCTCCGTCATGCGTGTGTCTATGCGATTGGGCAAGCTGCCGATAAACCGGTCGTGCTGGCAATGACCAACGACACCGATCCCGCCGTTCGTCTTGCGGCGATGCTCGTTCTCCGCCACTGGAACGACACTGACGTGAAACGACTGCTGCGTGATGCCGATTGGGCCATTGCCGCCGAAGCTGCTCGGGCCATCAACGATCTACCGCTCGAAGATGCCACAGCCGATCTCGCCGCGCTGGCCGATAGCCTGCTGCTGAATCCGGCGCAAACACCTGAAGCTCTTGCTCGGCGAGTCATTCATGCCAATTTCCGTCTCGGTACCAACAAGCACGCCGTCGCGGTCGCTCGTCTGGCCGCCAACAGCAGTTTCACCTTGCCGATTCGTCGTGAAGCGCTCGCTGCACTCGCCGATTGGTCGAACCCTGCGCAACGCGACCGTGTGAATGGCAACTGGCGGCCGTTAGAACCGCGCGACGCCAGCATTGTGCGTGCCGCAGTCCAGCCGCAACTCTCGGCGCTCCTCAGCAACTGCACGGGCGAACTACAGGTGCAGGTGACACAGCTCATCGCCAAGCTGGAACTCAAAACCGATGACAACACCTTCATTGAATGGGTCAAAGACCAAACCAAGGAACCGAGCGTGCGGATCGCTGCACTGGAGTTGCTGGCTGGTCGCAAACACGAACTCACCAAGGAACTGGTGATCGCTTCGGTGTCCGATGCTCAACCGGAGATTGCCGTTGCGGGGATTCGTCTCGTGGGGCGACATCTACCGGCTGATGCCTTTGGGATCATCGCTGCCAAGCTCAAGGATTCGCAGACGTTACTTCCCGTTAAACAGCAGGCAATCGCCTCGCTGGCTGAACTAAAATCGCCCGAAGCCGACGAACTACTCGGCGAGTGGGCCGGCCGTCTGTCGCGCGGCACGGTCCCACGCTCGCTGCAACTGGATGTGGTCGAGGCCATCCACAGCCGCGGCGACGAAGCCCTGAAACAGAAACTTCAGCCCTTTGTTTCTCGCGAGGCGAAGGGAGATGCTTTGGAGCATTTTCGCATTGCCTTGGAAGGAGGCAGCGTCGAACGGGGACGACAGGTATTCGCGGGGCATCGGCAGGCTCAGTGCAGCCGGTGTCATCGCATCGGCGAGCAAGGGGGCGATGCCGGCCCGAACTTGTCGCGAGTTTCTGCGACTGCCGAGCGGCAGCATCTGCTGGCCTCGCTCGTTTTGCCGAACCTGACAATCGCACCCGGGTTTGGGAGTGTCACGTTGCAGCTGGCGGATGGGACTTCCGTCGGCGGTCTGATCAAAAGCGAGAAAGAGGGCGTGCTCGAATTGCTCACGCCGCAGAACGAACTGAAACGCATCAAGCTGGACGAAATCGAAGAGCGGTCGATGCCGGTTTCGGCGATGCCCCCGATGGACAAAGTCCTCACGCTGCGAGAAATGCGGGATGTAGTGGAATACCTGTCCACGCTTAAATAGGTTTCGCGGCGGATGTCAACTCCGCTTGACGTTTCCGCTGGCGGCGGGCAAGTTGGCGGTTTGGTCAGCTTGCCCGCCGGCACATCCCTTTGCACACTACAAACCAGCGAAATCTCATGAGCAATCCTCGCCTGCAACGAGCGGTCATTAGCGTTAGCGATAAGTCAGGCCTGACGGAGTTTGTCCAGGCACTGGTCGCAGCGGGTGTAGAGATTTACAGCACCGGTGGCACGCGTAAGCATCTGGAACAAGCGGGGCTAAAGATTCGCGACGTCGCCGATTACACCGGCTTTCCCGAAATGCTCGACGGCCGCGTGAAGACGTTGCACCCGAAGATCTTCGGCGGCATTCTCGCCCGGCGAGATCACGACGAAGACATGCGGCTGACCGCCGAGCACGGCATCGTCAGTTTCGAACTCGTCGTCGTCAACTTGTATCCTTTCGAGGCTACCGTCGCCAAGTCTGGCGTGAGTGCCGAGGAAGCGATCGAGAACATCGACATCGGCGGACCGAGCCTGGTGCGCGCGGCAGCCAAGAATCATGCCTTCGTAACGATCGCTACCAGCCCGAGCCAATACAGCGAGATTCTTGCCGAGGTTCAACAAGCGGGTGGCACTTCGCTGGAAGTTCGTCGCAAGTTCGCCGCTGCCGCTTATGCACACACCGCTGGCTACGACGCCGCCATCTCAGCCTGGTTCGCCAAGGAACTCGGTCAAACCTTCCCGCAGCAGCTGAGCATTCCGCTGCTCCTGGAAAATGAACTGCGCTACGGCGAAAACTCCCATCAGCTGGCCGCGGTGTACAAACAGGCCGGTGCCAAGGGAACGAGCCTCGTGGGCGCGAAGCAACTCAATGGCAAGGAACTCTCTTACAACAACCTGCTCGATCTCGATAGCGCCCTGGGCATCGTGCGACCTATGACACAACCCGCTTGTGCCGTCATTAAGCACAACAATCCCTGCGGTGCGGCCATCGGTGCTTCGCTGGCCGAAGCAACTCGCAAGGCTCTCGATGGCGATCCGCAAAGTGCCTTCGGCGGCGTGCTGGCGATGAACCAGCCCATTGATCTCGCAACAGCGGAAGTCCTGTGCACACCCGGGTTGTTCCTCGAAGCGATCGTGGCTCCTTCGTTTGAGCCCGCGGCCGTCGAAATGCTCAAGACCAAGCCGAAGTGGAAAGCCAATGTCCGTTTGCTGGAAGTTGGTAAGCTCACCCCGCAATCCGCGACAATTGGCTATCGCCAAATCGAAGGCGGCATGCTCGTGCAACAGGCCGACGTTCTGCCCGATCCCGAGAGCGAGTGGAAAATCGTCACCGAGAAACAGCCGGCCGAGCGCCTGCTGAACGATCTCAAGTTTGGCTGGTCAATCGTGCGGCACGTGAAGAGCAATGCCATCGTCCTTGCCAAAGACGGCATGCTGCTCGGCTGCGGCGCTGGGCAGATGAGCCGGGTCGATTCGGTCGAGATCGCCATTCAAAAGGCGGGCGAACGTGGGCCTGGCAGCGTGCTCGCTTCCGATGCATTCTTCCCGTTCCCTGATTCGATTCACCGCGCTGCAGCGGCTGGCGTCATCGCCATCATTCAGCCCGGTGGTAGTGTGAAGGATGCCGATGTCATTGCGGCTTGCAACGAGCACGGTCTACCGATGATCTTTACCAGTCGTCGCCACTTCAAGCACTAATCCCGAAGCAACACGTCCAAGTGCGGAGCATCGCCGTTGCAAACGCCCGAGTTTCTCTGCTGGGCCATCGAGCGGCCATGTCCGCTACGAGAGTTGTTGCCAGAGAATCAGCCCGACAAGGTCGAGCGGCATCTTCGAGCCGCTCGCTACGTAGCCGCAGCGACAGCGGAACATCGCATCCAAGATGACATTGCCCGTTCTGCTGATGGAACTCAAGGTTTCCGCGTCAGAGATGCGCTCGTGATCTACGGCGGCGAAGATGCTCTCCGAACTTGCTGCGAGTCGTGCCCCGCGAATGCGATCTCCACTCTTCAGCAGCCGAGTTATGCGGGCTGCTTCGGCATGCTGCCGATACCGGAACCCAGCGCCGAGTTTTATGCTCAGCTAACCGATTCGCCGGCAGGGCTGTTTCCGCAGGCGCGAATCAACTGGTATAGCTGGTGGATAACTTCGCCACTCCGCGCACCTCAGATCGTGTTTCTGGCACGGCAGTTTCGGTTGCTCTCGTCTCGCCCCCAGTGGCTCGCAAACCAGCCGTTGCACGAGTTCACCGCGGCCTTGAATGCCTGCGAGCAGCATCAGCTGTCCTTGAGCGTGCAACTCTATCCTGCGGGAGAGATCGATGGCCCATGGTGGTTGCTCGATCCGCACTGCGCCGTGTGTCGTGCGCCGTGGCAAACCGAAGAAGGCAAGTGCCGCATGTGCGGGCAATCGCGACATCCGGCAGCGAGTAAAAAGCGGCATGTCCGCGGCAGCAGACCTTATCGACCGATCGAGCAAATCATTCCTTGAATCGGAACGTGAAACAACCATGACCCTCGAAGTTGAATTGAAATTTCGCCTGCCCGATGAAGCTGCCTTGCGGCAGCGACTCACATCTTTGCAGGCCACCTGGCACGAACCGCAGGTGCAGGTCGATTGCTACTTCAATCATCCGGCACGCGATTTTGCTCAATCCGACGAAGCGCTCCGGCTACGTAAGACCGGCGAACAAAACGTCATCACCTACAAAGGGCCCAAGCTCGATACGCTGACCAAAACCCGCCGCGAAATCGAACTGCCCATCGCTGCCGGCGATGATGGTCTGGCCCAGTTCGGCCAGTTGCTGGTGGCCCTTAGCTTTCGCCGCGTGACGGAAGTGAAAAAGGTGCGTACTGCGGCTAGTTTCATCTGGCAAGACTGGCTGGTTGAAGTCGCGCTTGATGACGTCGACGGCGTAGGCCAGTTTGTGGAGCTCGAAATTCAAGCTGAAGAAGCCGATCTTCCGCAAGCCAGGCAAGCGATATTGGCACTGGCGGCGTACCTTCAACTAACCGAGTCCGAGCGGCGCAGCTATCTGCACCTGCTGCTCAGCAAGTCGCCCGCTCCGCCGGCTTAATTCGCGCGCGGCGCGCTGGTTGAGGCTCATGCTCCGAACGAGCACGACCTGCTGACCACTTTGCTAACTCATCTTCGGCGGATGCTTGAGCGTCGACCATTTGCTGTTGAAGCTCAGCCGAGTAGTGATCCAGCTCGTGCTTCTCGGCCGATTGCGGTACGGTCATCGTTGGCATCAGATACACCACGACACGCGAGCAAGGAAGAGGCAGGTAGAGCCGATCCCAGCTACGCATTCGCATAGCCCAGCTGTAGGCACATCCCACGGCAATGACGGGAGCGCCGCTGCGCGAGGCAAGATACGCGACGCCCTCTTTCACCTCCAGCGCTGGCCCCTTGGGTCCATCGGGTGTAATCGCCACGCAGCTCTCGCGAGCTTCGCGCAGCATCTCGCGCATCGCCTGCACGCCGCCACGCTTGGAGGAGCCGCGAATGGTCGAGAAGCCCAGTTCTTCGATGGTCCGCGTGATGGTGCTGCCGTCCTTGGATTGGCTTACCAGCACCTTCAGCTGATCGGTCGCCAGCGAGGTGCAGCCCATAATGATGTCGCGGTGCCAGATGCTCAGAATGTGGCCCGCGGGATTTTCACGCACATCCAGACCTGGGTCACTACAGACGACGCGCAAGCGAATCGACTTCAGCCAGCGACGTCCTATGGTGAAGGCAATGGCCAGGCACAGCCCGCGGATCTTCTGCTTGATCCACCATCTTTTTCCGATTGCCATCCGTGGCCTCCTTCGTCTGCGGAGTGCGATGCTTTCTCCTGGGGCATCGGGCCGAATCTTACTCAGCCAAGCAGCGTCTCGCCAACGTCAATTCAGCTAGCAAACAAACCGCTACTTGCTGGTCTTGTAGGTCGCAAAGCAATGCGGCGTTTCCCAAAGGTGTGTCTCGACGATAGGAAAGCCCCTGCTAGCTGTGAATTCGTGAATCAACCGGGCGATGTTCTCAGCCGTTGGATTCTGATCCATGAGGTACAGCGGCTCGCCCAGATCGGCGAGGATCTTCACGTAGGGATCGTTCTTATGTAGCAGCATCCGGTGATCCAGATTTTCATCGATCCACGTGCTGACGACTCGCTTGATGTCCGAAAAATCGAGGACCATGCCCCGCTCATCCAGCGACTCGGCCTCAATGGCGATGATTGCTCGCCCGTTGTGGCCGTGCAGGTGCTTGCACTTGCCGTCGTAATTCAACAGGCGGTGTCCGTAGCAAAAATCGATCTCTCGGGTCACGCGAAACATGCAAACTCATTCAGGCGAAAGGAGGGAAACGAATTTAATGAGCATACTTGGTTGGATCAGGCCGCTCGACCAGGCGAAACGCCTGCTGCCGTTCGGCACACTTGTTACACCGACCGCAGTGCAAGCCTTGAACCGGGTGAATGCACGAAAATGTCCACTGTAGCGGCAACTTGTCGCCGAGCTGCATCACCTGCCGCTTGTTCAGCTGACCAAAGGGGCGTTTCAGTTCCAGGTGGCCGGTACCACCACGGTTCATGGCCGTCTGAAACTCGTGAAAGAACTGCGGACCGGCATCTTCGAAGGGGCTCGTCCCGAGCGGAGCAATTGCCAATTCCTGAATGCCATGCAACTGGCAATAGACGGCCGCCTTCACCAGCAGCAGGGCATTGCGGCCCGGCAAGAAGACCGCTTCGTCGGGCGATTCAGCGTCTGGAGTGCCGCGGCCCGTTAAGCTCCAGTGCCCCGAGTACAAATCGGCTAGCGGCAAATCGAGCAGCACCAGTGGCAACAGCTGTTCGCACTGCACAGCTTGCAAGAACCGCTGCAGCGAGGGCAACTCTTCTTCCTGCCAGGTGAGGCCAGTCCGTATGTAAAACGGCTGCACGCGCCGCTCTTGCCGCAGCAGATCACCTACCAAGATGCAGCTATCGAGCCCCCCGCTGGTCAGTACGCCGACTGTCGATGAAGGAGGACCAGAAATCATGCGATCGTAAGTAAGAAGGGGAGAACAACCGGAGGTATTCGAGCAACCCTATTCTAACTTCCCGGCAAGGGGCGGTGAGGGGACTAGCTGCTTCCTCTGTCAACTACTTCGTTCGTGAGAGAAGAGCCAGCGAGGTCGTTCAGATGCCGGACCAACTGAATGGCACTCTCCAGCCGCTTCGTCGAGCGCCCCAGTGTTCGCGAAAAATCGAAGCTTCTGGCGGCAACTGCCTCCGGGAAAACCGCAGGCTCTGGAAACGCCAGGTCGACTGCCTTGAGCACGAGGCGGCGAGCGTGATCATCGGCAAGGTAGGAAAACAGCTGGGCAGTTCCCGGTTGAATCATCACCACGAGATCACTGGGTCGCGCGAACTCAGCCCATTGGCGGCGAGCTTCAGCCAGTGGTAGTGCGGTGGCAAAATCAGCACGAGTCAGCTCCAGATGCCCGAGAAACTCATCACTCAGCGGCTCAGGCGGCGGGAGTGTGCAGGCGAAGTTCGCGCCGTCTCCCAATCGCTGGGCAACCCACGAGATGGGCGGGCCTGCTACTCGTTTGCGTCCACGTTCGCCGGGTGCCGCTTCGCCGTACGCAACGACGATGTTCTCCAAACTGCCTAACAAGGCAAACGGAATGTTCTTGTAGGTGCGGCGACGTCGCACCCGGAAGCGTGAGCCATTTGCCGAGCCAGGGTGAGCCACCTGGGCATCGATCATCGTTTCAAAAGCCTGCAAAAGGCGGTCGAAGCCCAATGTCTCGGGTTCCAAGATTTGTAACGCTGCGACTGTAGCTTCGATGGTGGAGAGCGACAGGGCATCGGGCTCACGGCGAATGCGATAGCGGCTTGGCTCTGTCGGCGCCAATCGATATCGCGGCAACTTTTGCAAAGCGGGAATATCGCGCATCAGGGTTTTGGTGTGATGCCAGGTCCCATCGATGACGACGAGTTGTTGAGGCCGCTGGTCGGCGGGTACATCCGAAATCAACGTCGCCGACGGCCCTGGATAGAGCAGTCCCGCCCTCGGCTGAAGTTGGATTCGCTGGGCGAGGTTCTGGTTATGATCGGCTAAAAGCTGGGAATTGCGCAGTCCCCTCCGGACGATTCGAGCGGTGTTGAACCGATGAAACTGCTCGCGCCGATGCTGCAGAATCAGCACTTCCGTCTTGTTATCGATACTGGGAATCGAAGCACAAAAGCATGCTTCGACCGGTCGAAAGCACCCGTAACAACGGCCTTCGAAATTCATCAGCGATCCTGCTGGCAATTCATTCAACGTGCCACAATCCCATTCCGTAACTGCGAGGCGATCAATCGAATTTTACCTGAAAGCCACTGATCATCATTCCCGCATCGACCGTCAGCGTTTGGCCCGTTACCAGTTTGCTGCCGGTAATCAGGCTCACAATCGCATCGGCAATATCTTTGGGCTGGCAAACTCGCCCCAGGGGTAAGGTCCGTTCATAGGCCTGCTTGATCCCTTCATACTTGGCGCCGAGTCCGCCCTGAGTCCAGCGCCCCTCAATAAACCCCGGAGCAATTCCGTTGACCCGAATGTGCGGGGCCAAGGTTCTGGCTAAGGAGACAGTGAGATTGTCGAGAGCCGCTTTCGTGCAGCAGTAAGGTATCGAACTCCCTTGTCCCAATTGAGCCGCCACGCTCGAAACATTGATGATCGTGCCGCCACCAGCGGCAAGCATCGGCTCGCGAACGGCGCGGGCACAATGAAAGGGACCGATCACGTTCACGTTGTACAGCCGTTGCCAGGACTCGTCCGAGACCGCGTCCAGATCTTGAAACGGAATGAAGTCCGTAGTCCCCGCGCAGTTGACGAGCACATCGACTCGGCCAAGCTCCTGGACCGTGAACGCTACCATCGCACGACAGGCCGCATCGTCGGCGACATCTGCCTGGTAGGCAAACGCGCGCACACCGAGGGCTGAAACTTCTGCGACAGTCTCCTCTGCCTCCGTTTGCGAGCGCGAGTAGTTGACGATGATGTGATAGCCAAGGCGAGCTAGCGCCAGACTTGTTTCGCGTCCGACTCCCGTGCCACCACCGGTGACGATGGCAACTGGTTTGACTTGTGACATGGTGACCGATCCTCTTCGCTCGTTCCGCAGGTCATTCGCGCCCGTGAAACTGCTCTTCCTGGGGTAGGGCGTTGACTTTCCAAGTTGCGGGATAGAAACGGACGATGCGGCCCGGGCGAAAGCCCTCAAGCAACTGGCAACACTTCACTTTGATTTGCACGCCACTGCTGCCGACTTCCAGAGGCGACTTGCCAATGTGGAGGATATTGCCCCCTTTACGATCGTTCACCGGGTCGTAGGTCATCAGGCAATCGCGGGCCACGCAGATGCCACCCTTAGGAGCTTTAGGATCGTCCTCGCGCCCCGAGAATGGCCAGCCATGAGGCTCTTTGTTGATGCCGCTCAGCTCCTCGAAGAGCTTAGGATCGACGCCGCCAAAGAAAGTGATCGTGACAATTTGCGGTTCGTCTTCGACCGCATCGATCCAGCCCGCGAGCCCATGATCGCGAATGTGATCGTGATGTCGCAGTGTTTGTTGCGCCATCGCGAATGCTCGGCTGGGCTCGTCCACCCAAATCTCGGTGATGCGACCAGGGCCGTAGAGCGTGGCCCACGTGATGTTGAATTGCACCATCTGCCCAGGCTGCAGTTGAGTGAGTTTTCCGTTGCCCTGTTCGGAATGCACGCGCGTGCTGCCGAGTAGATCGAACTGCTGCGGTTTGCCAATGGCAACACCGTCGCGCTGCAAGGTCGCAATGAGCTTCTTGTCGGCAAGTTTTACCTCGTCGATTTTCCAAACCTGCTTGAGCCGAGCGTGGTGACTGAAATCGTCTTCTAGTTGCAAGCAGCGAGAAAACGCAGCTTCCGCCGTGACTCGCCGGTAAGGGCTCGGCGGGGGAGCCGATTTGTCGTCGGGGTCTTTCAAGTAGAACTGCCCGTGCAGATGAGTCCCCAGCGGAATGTCCTGCAGCGAGGCTGGCGCGCCCAGATAGTAAATCGAACCGTAAGGCAACATGACTCCGTCCAGCGGCAGATCCATGTGACCCGCCTGCTGGCTGTCGTTGCGGTCAACGCGAATCCGAAAGCGCCGCTCGAGATGATCAACTTGAATCAACTCGCCCGAGATAGCGTGCGCTGAGTTAGCCGGTGGAAACTTGCCTGGTTCCAACTTGAACCACGGCAGCGATTTGTCCGCACCGCCATCGGTACGAAACTTCGCTGGCTCAGCGCCGCTAAGCGCGGTGAGCGAAGTGGCCAGGAGCAGCAGCGCGAATGAGATCTGACTTCTACGTGACATGGGAGTATGAACAATGCCTAGCTGGTGAGTCCGGTGATCGTGCCAACGCTGTCCTGAAACCGTTCGGTCTCGTGATCCATCCGCTGCAACATGGTAAGCAGCAAGTTGCTCAGCCGCGCGTTGTCGTCAACGGGTCGCGAGCAAACGCGATAGTGACTGTTGGCGTCGGCCACGTTGTACTTGCCAATTTTGGGCAGATTGAAATCAATGTGCTGCCCGTGCTTGATGCCGAGCGCTTTACCGCCAGCGAGAATCGTCGGCAAATTCGCATTCCCGTGACTGTGGCCGTAGGCCATACCGCTTCCCCACAACACCTGCGTCGTATCGAGCAGCGGTCGGCCATCCTCCTGATGGGCCTTAAGTTGATCGAGAAAGTAACTCAATTGTTCGACGAGGAACGTATCGGTCTCGGTCAGCCGGCGAAGTTGCTCGGGATCGCCATTGTGATGCGATAGACCGTGCCGAGCTTGAGAAATGCCGATGTCGGGAATCGCACCGCCATTCGACTCGCTGCAGATCATACAGGTGATGACGCGGGTCGAGTCGGTTCGCAGAGCCATCACCATCAGGTCGTAAAACAGGCGGTAGTATTCCGTCACCTTCGACATATCCAACTTACGACTCAGCCGCGCTTCGTCGGCACCATCGAGTTTCGGCTTGGGCACTTTGAGCCAAGATTCCGCCCGCTGCGTACGAACTTCTACCTGACGAACAGCGGTCAGGTATTCGTCGAGCTTCGTTTGGTCTTCGCTGCCGAGGCGTCGATTGACCCGTTTAGCGTCCTCCGCCACGACATCCAAAATGCTGCAACGACTGCTCAGTCGGCGACTGATGGCACTGGCGCTATCCTTCTCGACGCCGAACAGCATGTTGAAGATATTGCGAGTATCGCGCTCGGCGGGAATCTGAATCCCATCGCGTGACCAGGCCAGGGAATGCCCCTCAATGGCCATTTCTAACGATGCGAAGCGAGTGAACGAACCCTGCGCTTCCGCCATCAGCTGATCGACCGAGACGGTATTGCGAAAGGCACCTCCGTCGCCGGGAACATCGGCCCCGGTCAGCCAGACCTTATCGCAATTGTGATGCTTGCCGAGCACCTTGGGATGATGCAAGCCGCTCAAGGGTGTGACGTCTGCCCGATGTCGTTCAAGCGATTGCATCGGCTGGGAGAATTCAAAATCCTTGCCAGCTTTCTCGATCTGCCAGGTGAGCGTGTTCACTCCGTTGGGAATGTACAGAAACACGCTCCGCTTCGGTTTGCTCGTCGCAGGCTGCCCCAGTACTGGCGCTTCCATGCAATTGAGCAACGGCAGCGCGATCGACGCGCCCACGCCGCGCAAGACTTGCCGCCGATCGAGCCGCCAAAGATTCCGATTGATGTTGCTCATGCGAGCTTTCCAGAGAGAGGTTTAGCGCTTTTGAAACAGATCGGAAGTGACCAAAGCTTCTACGATATCGCGCAGGCGATAATCCTTGGTGCGACCGACATTAGCGATAGCGGCCAGATCGTCGCGATCTTCGAATGACATGCTACGTCGCAAACCGTACGTCGCCAGCTTTTCGACAAATGCCAGGTTAAAGGAATCGATGTCGGCCACCATCAGCTGCTTGAACTGCTCGGGCGTTTGAAACTCGCGTCCGTCCGGCAACTTGCCACTGGCATCGACCGTCGGATTGTCGCCGGTTCCTTCTACCGTTTCCGTCGTTCGCCAGCGACCGATTGCATCGTAGTTATCAAAGGCCAGACCAAGCGGATCGATCTTGCGGTGGCACGACGAGCAGTTGGGATTATGAATGTGTGCTTCCAGCTTCATGCGCAACGTCGCCTTGGGCGAATCGACGGGATTCGGCTCGATCGGATCAACATTCGCGGGTGGCGGAGGAGGCGACTTGCCGAAGATCGATTCCATTACCCATTTGCCGCGATGCACGGGGCGATGCCGCGTTCCATCCGACGTGAGCGACAGAATCGAGGCCTGCGTCAGCAAGCCGCCGCGATGGCTCCCAGGCGGCAATGAAACCCGCACGAACTCGTGATTGTGTGTATCGGGCAAGCCATAGAACTGCGCCAGGCGAGAGTTTGCCATCGTCCAGTCGGAGTCAAGGAACTCCCGCAAGCTCAGGTCACGGTGCAGCACTTCCCGAAAGTAAGCGGTCGTCTCGCCGACCATGCTCTTCTCAAGCGACTTGTCGTATTCAGGATACAACTTGCGATCCGGAGGAAACTGCCCCACTTTGCGCAGGTTTAGCCATTGCGCTGGAAACGATTGGCAGAACCGCTCCGCTTTGGGATCGGCAAGCATCCGCTTCAACTGTCGGGCAAGTTCGCCTTTGTCTTTCAGTTTTCCTTGCTCAGCCAGTGCGAACAGTTCGTCATCGGGCATCGTGCTCCACAGCAAGTACGACAGTCGCGAAGCAATCTCCCAATCGTTGAGCGTGTGACGATTGACGTCCTCGTCACCTTCGGCCAGGAAGATAAAACTCTTCGAGCAAAGGATCGCGCGCATCCCCGCTTTGACGGCACTGCTAAACTTCTCACCAGCGGCCATTTCGGCTTTGACGATGCCGACATAGCCATCGAGTTCTTCCTCGCTTACTGGACGACGAAAAGCGCGGCGTGCCAGCTTGCGTAGGCCATCGCGAACCTGGTCGAAGTTGCCGGCTTCGCGCGGCCAGTATTCCTCGCGGTTTCGCTGTTCGTTTTCCGTCACAAAGGGACCGCGGATCGAAACCGAGTCCAAGATCAGGAACGAATACCTCGGCCGGCCCTGTTCGTCGGTCAGCTTCATTTGCCAGGGGATGCGACCATCCTTGGTACTGACGAAAGGCTTGTTGCCGTGCCGCCCCGACCGAAAATTATTGGAGAGGCCGGGAATACTGTTAATGACATCAATACTGGGACGCCCCTTAGGCAGGTGCGCACGGAACGTGACCGTGATGGGCTTTTCTTCGGGCGCGAGAATATCCTGCTCGAACAACACGCGATCGAGCTTCTTTTCGTACACGAGCAGCCGCGGAGCTCTCCCCTTCTCAGCCTGCAGTCCGCTGAGGGTGATATTGAATTCGTAGATGCCTGCCTCCGGCAGATCTGCAAAGCCAGCGCCGCGAAAGATATCGCCGGCCCACATTTCGAAGCGAACTTTATCGAGCAGACCCAGCGAGCGGAGGTGCTCGCGATGCTTTTCGTCGATTTCGTTCTCGGGAACAGCCCGCCGAGACTTATCGAGGAATTCCGGCTTCTTGTCGGTGTAGGCTTCGGCCAAGATGACTTCCGCCGCAGCGAGATACTTCTCGACATTGGCGGGAGAGAGCGTCATGACCGCGCCAATTCGCTCAAAGCCGTGCCACTCGGCGTCCTCTAAAAATCCCCCCGGGTCGGTCGCATCAAAGTGAACGCCAATCAGATCCTGGACCGTGTTGACGTATTCATCGCGCGTGAGACGGTTGTAGGAAACACGACCCCGCTTAGCCAAACGGGCCACTTGCCCTTCCTTGATGCGTGCGGCCAGCCATTCGACGATGGCTGCGTTCTCGGCGGGTGTCGGTTGCTTGGCCAATTCCTTCGGCGGCATCTCGCCCGAATTGATTCGCTCGATCACCTCGGCCCATTGAGGCGTGTTCTCGTGGCCGACTTTGGTCGAGAGTTTATCGATCCGAAACTCGCCTTCCTGCTTGTCTGGTCCATGACAACCGAGGCAGTTTGCCTTGAGGTAAGGCAGAACATCGCCTTCAAAGCTCGGCGCAGCCAGCAACGGGCTGCCAGGCAATCCGCCAAGGGCGCAGGCGATAAACAAGATGGTGTTGCCGCGAGGGCCCCAGAGATTCATGCCTAATACTTTCCCCGTCCACACTCGACGTAGCGCAAGCACAATGGAACCAGTCCCTTGCCACTTTAGTCGTCGCTATCGGCTGCCACAACCGAGGCAGACCGCGCGACGTACTAGCTATGATCGCCGCCCCGCAGTTCGTTACGTCGTCAACTGCCGTTCTTGGTAGGAGGCTGCCTCTCTCGTGACGTAAGTCTGCGACGAGGCACGCCGAAAAAAGACCAACTTGTTCAACAATCGAGGTCATTGTTGGACAGCAAGTGCCGTATCTCTCAGGCGCGGCGCGAGTTGGTGTCCAACAATCGATTTAAAGTTGGACACCCCTCTTTTGCGGTCTCACAAGACTTACGGCGAAAGTGGTTGGGCACACCTACCCCAGGGTTTTTCAATCGGCGCTAGACGCGGGCGCGAGCCAGCCATCACAATGGCAACCGCTGCCAGCCTCGCTCGGCGGCAACTGCCCGCCCTTCCACGGAGTCCCGTGCATGCTTGATTCGGCGTTTCTCCTCCGGCATCGACAACTGACGCGTCGCTACTTTTTAGGTCTAGCAGCCGTTGGCGCGGCCTTGCTGGTGCGGCCATCTTTCGGCCAAGGTGCCGACCCGAAGCCTTCCAAGCCGGAGAAGGCGGGCGCCAAACTCGAACCCTACTTCACTCCCGCTGCCGACTTTCGCGATGTCTCGCGCGGCAAGCCGGTGCCTCATTCGTTGCCTGACGAGAAGAAACGCGAAGTGGGCCTGACGCGAGACACGTGGCGATTGGAGGTCATCGCCGATCCCGATCACCCCGCCAAACTCGGCCGCACGTTCACCCAAGCAGATAACACCGCGTTTGATTTCGCGGCGCTATTGGAACTCGGCAAGCAGCACGCGGTCCGGTTTCCCAAGATCATGACATGCCTCAATCTGGGCTGCCCGCTCGGGATGGGCCTGTGGGAAGGAGTGCCGCTGCGAGAACTGATTCTACTAACCAAGCCGCGCGAGAAGCTGCGCCGAGTTTTCTACTACGGCTATCACAACGACGATCCCAAGCAGATGTTCCGTAGTTCACTTCCCATCGGCCGCGTGCTCGAAGATCCCTTCGATTTGCCGCCCGTTATTCTCTGCTACAAGTTGAACGGCGAGTGGCTGGATGCCGAACGAGGCGGCCCCGTGCGCATCGTCGTTCCGGAGGCCTACGGCTTCAAGTCGATCAAATGGCTGACGCATGTGGTACTGACGAATCTGGCCTACGCGAACGACACCTATGCCGAGCAAGACAACGATGTCGACAGCCCGCTGAAGACGTTTGCCGCGACCTTGTCGTTTCCCGATCCGGGCAAGGCCGGCGAACCGATCGCCCTCAGCGGCTATGCCCAGGTGGGTATCTCAGGATTGAGCAAAGTGCAGGTTTGGATCGAGCCCAGCGATACGGAGCATGCCGAGGGCGATCCAAACTTTACGCAAGCACCCTGGCAAGACGCGCAATTGCTTGCGCCACCCGCGAAGTGGGACGCGCTGCCCGACGACAAGCTGCCCGCGGAAACTCACGGCGTTATCGACGGCAAACCGCGCACCTGGCCGCTGCGTCTCACCAAAGCGCACTGGGCAGCGGTATTGCCCGGTCTGCCCAAGGGGACTTACACGCTGCGTTGCCGTTCGATCGACGAGAAAGGCCTCGCCCAGCCATTGCCGCGGCCACTGCGTAAATCGGGCCATGCGGCCATTGAGGCAATTACGTTCGATGTGAAGTAGATCAAGTCTGCCCACCGAATTATTGTTGCATCACGAGGAGCATTCTGGTCGCTTCCATTGCTGCACCAGTTGCTGGGGCTTGCCGGGCAGGTCAATCGTCCGCAGTTGCCAAGGTAGCGGCTGCTCTTGCACGAACTGAGCCACGACCGGATCGGCGAAGACGCTTTCGGAAAGCGTGATTCCTTCACCGGCCACTTGCGGCAAGGCGAGAGCCTGGCGCGCGGTCGCACCAAAGTAATCAAGCCGGCCATTCACCGTAGTGACGATGGCTGGTCCGCGATGCACACCGATGGCCAAGTTCAGGCCATCTTCTGCGGAGTTGAGTATTGCGAAGGCGACTTCCACTGCGGACGACATTTCCGGAAAGGCCGCGAGTACCCCTTCGCCAACCACTTTCACTACTTCGCCTCGCCCGGCAACAATCGCCTGCTCAATCCTACGAAGTTGCGATTGCACGACGGCGTAAGCGCGAATATCGCCTAGGTGCGCGTAATGTTCATCAATTGCGGGAATGCTGGTGCTGAGCAAAGTGACCTGCGCCGCCGAGATCAATTGCCCAGCGCTCAGTACTTCGCCGGGGAACAGTTCGCGAAAGCGAGGCAGTGCAGCGGCCTGCGCAGCAGTGAGAACATCGCCGCGTGGAATCGTCCGCTCAAGTCGCACAATCTGCTGAGTCGCAAAGCGATTTTCGATGATCAGAATCTGCTTCCCGGCACGCAGCACCGATACTCGGTTGATGCGCGGCGCGGCTTGTTCGAGCAGCACTTCGTGCTGGCTCGGGGCTCCACTGGTTTGCACGCGTAGGGAGGTTGAGTGGGGCAAGCGAGGCCCGCGCAAGAGATACTCGCCGACGGGCAATTCGAGTTCCAGCTCCACTCGTTCCTGCGGTTCCAATCGCAACTGGGCCACAACATGCGGCGCATGCCAAGGACCGCCGATGCAGTATTTGCCCACTTCAGTGTCGCGCAGTTCCGGATGGATGCGAAACACCATTTCGACCGCGCCGGCCACACCCGTGTCAAAATCCTGATGGCAGGCTTCGCAGTTGGCGTGCGCAGAGAGTTGCTTGAGTGTCTCTTTCGAATCGGCAGCCACTCGACACGTCGGGCAGAGGATATCCCACTCCAGCTTCAGCAGACCTTCGGTGGTTCCCAACAAGCAGGCATCGATTAGTGCCTGCTCATCGAGCCCCAACTGGTTGGCTAGAGCGATCGGACGAATGCGCGCCACTTCCTGCGTGGCAGCTTCCGTGAGAAACGTCCCTAGCGCTTCAGCAATGTGCGGTTCGATGCCATGAATCAATAGCCGCGCGGTTCGCTCGGCCAACCGCGTTCGCAAATGAGCTGCCAGCTGGGGTGTACTCTCGAACGCATCGCCGGTGGGAATGTCGGCCGCGCGATCTTGCAGGAACTTATCGATGCGTGGGTAGACCTTATCGAGCGATCTCTGACACTTCTTCCCGGTTTCGATCTGGGCGACGATGCGACCCAAGAAGTTTTGCGGAGCAATCTTCACCGAATGAATGAGTTTGGTGCCACCGCTTGGCAGTCGTCGTAGTTCGACCGTATTGACGAACCATTGAAACGGGCCGCTTGCAAATTGCCGCAGCACGCTCATGCGTCGGCCTTCGATCCATTCGAACGGATGTTCTTCCCAGGTCATCTTCATGCCGGCGACGCGAATGGTGCCAAAGCGGCGGGTGCCTCGTTCCGCATCGTGCTGCGTGGTGTATTCGACGGGAGGTAAACCGATCGCGCGATTCAGCCGTTCGGTATTCGCGACGTAGGGCCACAAAGCTTCCGGCGACGATGCCAGTTCCCAAGTCATCTGGTTGGCGACCAGTTTGCTCGCATCATGCGGCGGCAGAATCGGCCGCAAGCTGACATCGCTGATTTCACCTCGCAGCAGTCGCTCGAGTTCGCGCACCAGATGCGCCGCATCGGCGTAGCGATCGCCCGGATGCTTGGCGAGACACTTGTGGACGATGGCCGCAACCTGTTCGCTGAGGAGCGGATTCAATTTGCGAATCGCCGGCGGATCTTCGAACGCGTGCATCGAGCCGAGCGAGATCGGATCGTCCGCCGTAAAGGGCGTACGGCAGGTAAGCAATTCGTAGAGCGTGATGCCCAGGGAGTAGATATCGGACTGAGGGCGTACTTCGTCGCGTCCTTTGAACTGCTCGGGGGACATATAGAGCGGCGTACCGATCAGGCCGCCAGCTTGCGTCATCGCCAAGGACTGCGACTGATCGATGAACCGCGCAATGCCAAAGTCGGTCAGCCTCGCGCGGTGATCGCGATCGAGCAGGATATTCTCGGGCTTGATATCGAGGTGGACGATCTCACGCTGATGTGCATCGACCAGCGCCTTCGCAACATCGGCGATCAGCGCCAGCGCCTCGCGCTCGGGCAAGGGTCCTCGCTCGCGCAGCAGTTGCTGGAGGTTGATGCCGTCGACAAACTCCAGCACGATGTAGGGGACGCCATCTTCGTCGTTCACTTCCAGCAAGTTCGTGATGTGCGGATTGTTGAGCGCCGCCAGCAACCTCGCTTCCTTCGTGAACCTGCGGACCGCGTTGGGATGCATGGCTGCGGCCTGATTGAGCAGTTTGATGGCGACGGGCTGATTACTGCTCAGGTCAATGGCTTTGAAAACGGCCCCCATGCCGCCTTGGCCCAGTTTGCGTTCGAGGCGATAGCGGCCGAGTTGCTCGCCTGGACGAGGCAGGCGGGGCGGCAGGTCGACAATGCTCGCTGGGGCGGCGATTGGAATTGCCATCGTTCCCCCTTCGACCAGGACACCGTCAATCTCGGCCGGCACGAGGTGGGCCGTATGACTTACTTGTGAATCGCAGTTTTGCACCGTCGCGGGCTGCTGATGACGCAGGCAGGACGTCGTCGAATGATCTGCTTCGCGAGCCAGTCGTTCCAACTGGTGCACGCAGTCGAACAGTTGATCGAGCGTGGGGTAATCGGGGGTCGGGTTCTCGGCCGAACAGGGCTCAGCGAGCCGCGTTACCATTTGTCGCAATTTGGAGGTTTCGCGCGCGTTGAAGCTCTGGCAATCGTGCGCGAACGCGGCATGCGCAAAGAGTTGCTGCAGCACGATCCCCAATTGGCAAAGATCTTGCTGCCTCGCGTCAAACTCAGAGGCAAGCTCGGGCTGTGCAACTCGCAGGCGGAGGAAATCGAGCCGCGCGAGGCTCCCTTCAATGCCAATGGTCTCCAAGCGGAGATCGCCGTGGGTAAGTCCCAGCCGATGTGCCGCCAACAGCGCTTCGACCGTGCTGCGAATCGTTGAGAGGGCCAGCAACGTCGCGCCCGGTTGGTCGAAATCGAGCTTCGCGAGCGAATTGGTGCTTTCGGCTTCTAGCACGATTCGCGGCGGAGCATGATCCAGTTCGAGATGCAGCAAACGGCGGGAAACTGGGTGGTCGAAGAGTTCGACGATTTTCAGTCGGCGACCAATCGCTTCGGACTGGCTGACTGTCATCTGTGTGACTGCCAAGTGACGGACTTCGACCACCGCTTGGCTACGCAGATCGATGGCCGCATACGCCGTACACAAGACATTCGTCCAGAGTTGCCGCTGGATATGATACCGCTGCGTCTCTTCCCCGAGCACCTGCGTGGAGGCATTGGGAGAACGCAAAACCGCATTCACGGGCAGGCTATCGACGGGCATTGGCGAACCTTTGAGCAGGCATCTGAGCTTCGCTGGGCGTGGATCAACGCGCAGCAGGACAGATGAGCCTAGGTCGCCCGCAGATGGGGTGGCGCAAGTAGCCGAGTGCGTACTTCCCGCAGTTCGCGAATGCTCAGCGACGAAATCAGCAGTGCCGGCTATGCCGATTCTGCGGCCTTAAGGCTGCAAGTCCACCGAGAACGACGTAGGTGCTGCCATCGGCAGAAGTGGTGCGAAGCGACCGCGCCGGGCCTGCTTTGCTCCACCCGCGGGGAACCATTGAATGCCCAGAAAGGCATCGACGGTGCCCGTATCGGCAGGCATCATCAGATTGGTCTCGCCATAGAGGGCCAGATGATCGGTGAGCGGTGCCAAAACATCAGCCCCGATGACGATCACCTCGTCTTGATCAGGCGCTGGCCCCGTAACGAGGTTGTTCTCGCCATGACCTTCGGCAAGGCCGATCCAGAACGCGGTTTGAGCGCCGGTTTCCCAGTAGTGTCGCCAATAAGCAGTGCCCTGCGAGATCGGCCGCAGGGTCACCGGGATGAGTCCGCCGACAAAGCCGGTATCACTAAAGCTGGAGATGTTGGCCGTGATGCCAAATTGATCGCAGGGGCCCCAGTCGTACGAAGCACGCAGACGCCACTGACCAAGCGAGAACGTGTCGTACGAAGTCTCGTTGAGAAAGTCATAGACAAAGCCATAGGCAAAACCGCCTTGTGTTCGTTGATACATGCCGATGGTCGTATAGCTTTGCGTGCGCGAGGTCGCTTCGCCCAGCAGGTCGAAGACTTGCACCGCGTTCTCGGTCGCAATCAGGCTGGTGCCGATCTGCACGCCCACGCCATAGTCCTGCCAAACGGGAATGCCCCAGTTCACATGAAACTGCGCGCCGAGGTTTGCATTGACGCCAAAATCTTGCGGCTGCTTCGAGCCATCAAGGCCCGCGAAAAAAGTCAACTCATCCCAGATCGAAACGCAGTCATTGCAAAAGCTGTTGTTGAAGCTGGATGTTGCAAAGGGCGATTGGTTTCCTTGGGGAGCACCCCAAACATCAGTTTGCTGCTGACCGCCAAAGAGCGAGCCGCCAAACACGGAAGTCCCGACTTCGCCAGCACCAAAGCCGCCATCGGCCGCTGCGTCAACATCGCTGGCCGACTGTTCGCCCGTTCCAAACCATTGCGCACAGGCAAAGCCAGGAAACGAGCAAATTGCCAAGATTGCTAGCAAGAGCATTCGTGCAAACGACATGGGTTTGGTTTCTGGCCCGATGAAGAAGATGCCTACCAACGGAGTCTGTTGGTAAGCATTTCATCGGTCGCAAACCTTGCCGTTCGTGAGGATTCTGCGGGCGAAACGTCTTTCCAAAAATTTCTCAAGCAAGCAGGCAAGTGCTATCACGGCCGCTACGAGAATCCGCGCTTAGAGAATCCGCAGCGTCGGCAGCTTGGCCTTCTCGCCCTGATACAAATACTTGCGAGTGCTGGGAGCTTCGGTCTTGAGCGTGTCGCTTTTGTAGAACGTGAACGCTTCGCGAAAAGTGAAATCGCCTTCGACGGAATGAATGAAGATCTGATCGCCGCTGCGAGAGATCTCCAGCTTCGTTTGCGATTGGGTCGAGATAATTCCGTACTGCAACTTGGATTCGAGAGCGAACGTCGCCTTCTTGCCCGCTAAGAAGTCATCCATCGCTTCTTGCGGCGCGGGCACCTTCACGGCGTTGAATTCGCCTTGCAACTCGACGTCGTAGCCTTCCAGCTTGCCATCAGCTCCCTTGCGTTCCAAGAAGCGAAGTCCGTACAGCAGCACGGGCAGGCCCGGATTGTCGTTCGATTCTGGCAGCAGCTTCGATTTTCCGCGAAAGCCTTCCAGGCGGCCGATGGGGGCTGTCGCGTCGACCTTGTCCGCGGTTTTCCCTTCAGGAAACATGATGATGAGCGGCGGCAGTTTATCTTCGACCTTGGCCAGTTTGGCGTTCTTCGGGTTGTCAGGATCGATGATGCGGAACTCGAGTGGAAAGGCATCGGCGGCGGCGCTCATGTTGGCTGCCAGAGCAAACGCGATCAGGGCCGTCGACATCGCCAAGCAGCGTAGAACTGCGGTTTTCAGGAAACTCAGGTTCATTTGCAATCTCACTTTGAAGAGGCGATGCCCAGATCATCAAGCATTCTTGCGGAGAGGCTCCGCACCAACAAGCGGGCGACGCGGTTCTGCCGCCCGTGTGCCGAGATTGCCATAGCGATGATAGTCGTACGAAATACTCTGCTCGCGCACGTACCACAGCAGTTCGATGAGTCCTTCACCACTGACGTGCACATCGGCCAGCCAGCGACCCTGCTTGGCCGCTGCCGCGCGAAGCGCGGGCGGCACCTGCTGGCGGTTTGAAAAGCGAATCCGGTAGTCCGGCACTTGCTCCAGACTGCTAGCGAGTTCGTCGTCGGTTTCTTCGATCAGTTCAATTCCCGCCGCCCACGATTCCGTAAACTCGTCAATTCTCTCGCGGCAGCCATCTGACACGGTCGGGGCAAGGCTCGCCACGACACGCGCGCCGGTAACTCGAGCGGCTGCCAAGCGGGCGAAGATCTCGAATTGGGTATCGCCTTCGACGATGCGAACGCAAATCTCAGGGAGCGGCAGATAGCGGCGTAAGTTGTCCTGGCCGAGCAAACGAAAGTGATCATGCTCCTGCGAGAACTCTTGCTGCCAGGCACGGTCATAACTGGCGATGGCGCTGATGATTCGACGATCTGCAGCTAGACTCCAGTCGAACTGGTTGGCAAGGGATTTCAGATTCGGATTTTGAATCGGAGACCTGCTCGGCGATGTTTCGAGTTGTCGATCCTCAAAATCCATAAATGCAGTTACGTAGTTCGGCCCGCCCGCTTTCAAGCCTGGTCCCACTGCCGACGCACCCATTCCGCCGAACGGCTGGCGAAGCACGATGGCACCGGTGGTGCCTCGGTTGATATAAAGGTTCCCCGCGCGAATGCCAGCCTTCCACTGCTCGATCTCGCGATCGTCCAGACTATGGATCGCGCTCGTCAGGCCGTAGCCCGTTTCATTGACGATGTCGATTGCCTCGGCCAGGTCTTCGAACCGCATCACGCCGAGTAGCGGACCAAAAAACTCGGTCCGGTGCGTGACACTACCGCGAGCAACACCGTACTTCACACCCGGCGACCAGAGGTTCGGATTGTCGCCCACACGATGCGGCATTACCGCCCACGTCTCGCCCGGTTCGAGCGTCTTCAGCGCTTCTTCGAGCGCGCCCGATGGCGGGCGAATCAGCGGACCGACACGAGCGTGCAATTCGTACGCGGAGCCCACGTGCAAACTTTCAACGGCATCGCAGAGCATCCGCTTGAACTCTGGATCGTCATACACTTCAGCGCCCAACAGCAGCAGCGAAGTGGCTGAGCACTTCTGTCCCCCATGACCAAAGGCAGACTGCACGACGTGCTTGATGGCCAGTTCGCGATCCGACAGCGGCGTGATGATGGTCGCATTCTTGCCGCCGGTCTCGGCCGAGAGTCGCATGTCCGGCTTCATCGCCAGCATGCGCAAGGCTGTGTCGGTGCCGCCGGTGAGAATCACCGCTGAAACATCGGGGTGACTTACCAACTGGCTGCCGGGACCACTACCGGGGCAAGGTACGAATTGCAACGTCTCGCGCGAGACACCCGCACGCCAGAAGCATTGGCAAAGCTCCCAGGCCACGAGGACCGTATCGGACGCGGGCTTGAGAATGACGGTGTTGCCAGCCGCCAATGCCGCGGCGATTCCTCCACAAGGAATGGCAATCGGAAAGTTCCAGGGAGGAACCACGACCACCACTCCGCAGCCTCTCGCGGTTACCGAATCGAGTTCGAAGAATCGTCGAGCGCTGGCTCGATAGAACTCGACGAAGTCGATAGCTTCCGAAACTTCGGGGTCACTCTCTGTAAGAAGTTTGCCACCATTCACGAGTGCTGCGAACAGCAACTTCGACCGCGCAAGTCGCAACTCGGCGGCCACACGACCGAGGATTAAACTTCGTTCATCGACGGCCAGGCCGCGCCAACCAGCGGCATCGCCCTTGGCACATTCAACGGCAGTAGCGACATCCGCCAAATTCGCCAGCGTGTACGTACAAACTGCTTTGCCTGGGCGGGAAGGATTGAGGCATGGTTTTGATTCGCGATCGATGATCTCTTGACCGGCAACCACGATGGGCAAAGTGGTCAGTTCCAGTTCCGCAGCATCGGTATGCACAATCTGCTGGGCCCACTTGGCATTCACGGGCAACGACCAGTCGGTATCCGGTTCGTTTTCGAATTGATTCCAGGGCATCTCGGGCCGTGGTGCTTGCAAATTGCTGGATGCTTCCTCTTCGATCCGATTCTGCTTGCGGCGAGGATGGGCAGCGATGCGAGTACGAAATGACTCTCGAAAACTGTGCTCTAGCATCCGCCACTCTTCGCTGCCGACTTTCAATCGAAACGCATGTCCCAGGAAGTTCTCGGGCCCCGTGTTTTCGTCCAGGCGACGAATGAGGTAGCCGATCGCGTTGAGGAATTCTTCTTTGCGACATGCTGGGGCGTACAACAGCAACTGTTGTGTCCGTTCGAGCAGTGCGCGGCGCTGATGATTGGCCATCCCCTCGAGCATCTCGAATTGGACACGATCGCCAGCCTCGGCCTTTGTCGCGAGCACCAGGCCATAGGCCACGTCAAACAGATTGTGCGAGGCAATGCCCACGCGAACCGCAGCGAGATTCTCCGGCCGCAGCGCGTAGCGGAGCATTTGCTTGTAGTTGGCGTCCGTTTCGACTTTGTGCTGGAAAGGCGCGGCAGGCCAATCGTGCAAGGCAGCGTCGATGCGTTCCATTTCCATGTTCGCACCTTTGACGATGCGAATGGTGATCGGCGCGCCGCCACGAGCCACGCGATCACGGGCCCAGAACGTGATTCGCTTCTGCATCGCAAACGAATCGGGAATGTAGGCCTGTAGGGCGATGCCAGCGCTGATCTTTTCTAATCCCGGGCGACTGAGCGTGCGCATGAAGGTCGCTGCTGTCAGGGGCAGGTCTCGATACTCCTCCATATCGAGATAGACGAACTTCGGTACCTCTCGGCCATCGGCTCGCCGGTAAGTGGTCTTTTGCGACTGCCGATACAGCAACTCCATGCGATCACAAAGTTGCTGCAAGGTGTGCTTGCGAGCGATCGACAGGATCTGCGAATAGAGGGTCGAAATCTTGACCGAGAGAACTTCCACCTCGGGTGTTTGCAACGCGGCCAGATACTTGTTGAGTCGTTGCTGGGCCTCATCTTCGCCGAGCAGCGACTCGCCGAGGAAATTGAGGTTCATCCGCACGCCCTGATCTCGCCGCGCGGCGAGATGTTCGCGCAGCACTTCGGGTTCTGCTGGCAAAACGACGTTGGCCGTCTCGTGCTGCAGATGGGCTTTCACCAGCGGGACGGTCACCGTTGGAAGCCAGCCGCCGAAGGTTTGAAAGCCGCGCAGAAGTGCCTGGTCGAGTGGGCTGAAGAACCGCGGAATGCCCTGCACATCGAGAATGTGCGTGAACTGCTCGGCGGTTCGCGCAGCCGCCTGGGAGCGAAAGGCCTGGTCGGTGAGTTGCACGAGCGTGGCTTTATCGGCCGGATGTTTTAGCATCCGATCGAGCTCGGCCTGCTGGCGGCGCTCGGCCGACGTTTGCAGTTCAGTAGCCCGCTGTTGCAACTCGGCAGCAAGTTGCACGGCGGCATCAATCGTGGCGGTATCGGCGGCGGTAATCTTCATGCCGGTATTCTACCGGCTCGGTCAACGTGCGCGTGCTGATGCCAAGCGTTAACGAAAAAGCCCTCGGCAACGGGAAGTGGTTGCCGAGGGCACGTGGCATATGAGTGGTAAATTGCGCCTACCAGCCATACTCCAGGCCAAAGTTGAACCCGTGGTAGACCAGGCTTCCATTGGCATTGATCGCACTGACACCCGTCGTGACGTTGGTCCCGGCCAGTTGATCCGGCGCCAGCGCGACGCCATCGACCCACACCACAGAGTAACCGGCCAGCAGGCTGAAGCGATCGGTCAGTCGGTAGCCGGCATTCAGGCCAACTTCGCCGACGAACGATGTTTGGTTGCCGCCCGACGTGACGAACGGCAAGGCACCACCGACACCGGCCGTACGCGTCACCTGATCGGCCGTGTTGCCGTAGATACCTGCCTTGCCGAGACCGTTGACGTACCAGGTGCCGCAATCGAGAAAGCGGAGATCGAGCCCCAACTGCGCACCATAAAGGTGGTTTATCGTATCTGTCGAGATTGTCGCGCCGCCGGCATTCAGGTTCAGCCGTTCGCCGACTTGCACCGCGCGAAAGCCCACCAGCCAGGTGACCCAATCGCTGTGGGCGCGGCGCAAGTTGAACTCAGCGCTGTGAAGCGATGAAGTGTAGGCAATCGTGCCGGGAGCGACACCGACAATGTTAGTGACCGGAGTTGTCTGGAAATTGTCGATGTCCGCGAGGTTCGCCGTTCCGTTCCAGCCATCGATGCCAAAGTAGCTGACTTCGGCATCCCAGCAAGAACCAAAGATTCCGTGACGAATTGCCGTCAAACGAGGCCCGGCAGCCCACCCCGTATCGAGATCGCCCGACGAGATCGCTACGGGAGCCGTCACCAGCGGAACATCGGCCCCGCCACTACGATTCCACAGGAGTGCTTCGGCGCGAAACGTCCAAGTGGGTACGCAACTGCAATAGCACGCGCCACCAGCGGCCGCGTCGCAGGTCGGGGCAGCTTCAAACATGGGCGGATGGAAACCGCTGTAAAGCGGAGTGTCGCACGAAGGAGCCATCACCGTTTCGCAGGCCGGTCCATAGACGATCGGCGGCGAAGGGTATTGAGAGTATTCGTACTGCGGCTGTTCGATGACCGGCTGTGGATCGGGAGGTGGCAACAGATTTGCCGGCTGACTCACAGCTTCGACCAGCACGGGCTGTGGCCCGAAGCTATTCGAGTGATTCAATTCGAGGCCGTCATTGTCGGGCGGTGGTTGAGGGGGAGTGAGGAGTTCAGCGGCCACACCCAGGCTCGTCCAACAGACGACACCTGCCAGTGGCAGCAAGAAACGACGAACGTCCCACGCGATGGGCATGGCAGAGGTCCTCCTTGAACCTTTGAAGATGCAGAATCCGATTGCTCGCTGCTGTGCTAATGATCGATACCAACCGACCTGGAGCGGTTTGTGGTTGGTAGGAGTTTCACTACTAGCATCACGAACGCTATCGGACTGCGGACTCCCCCGAGCGGAGAAGAATGCTGTCGGACGTTGCTAGCGATAGGACAGGCTTTAGCAGTGCATGAGGAGCAAGAAGAGCGACCGGCCACTTCGCTACGATGAGCGTGCGCGGCATCGATGGCACGCGCCGGTTAAATCACACAATCAATCGTGGGACAGGCCACGAAAACCGTGAGGGGCTAAGCCAACGGCATGCGAATGCCACTCAGGGCGTGGCGAATATTGGAGCGAGGGACTGCCGATGAGGTTTGCACCGGCTCGGCAGCGGGCTGCGGCATTGCCGAAGTATGCGAATGAATGAGGTGGGGCATCCAGAGTGCTTTGCTGACCAGTTCCAACAGCACTTCGGTATCGAACGGCTTGCGCAGGTAATACGCACCACCAGCAGCATGCGAGCGGCGGACAATGTCGGGCGATTGAGCCGACGAGATGAACATCATCGGCACGTCTTCCATACCGGGTTGTTCGCGCAGTTGGCCGCACACATCCAAGCCGTTTTCGCTGCCGAGTTCGACGTCGCAAATGATCAGATCGAGAGCCAGCGACTTGGCGGCCTTCGTTGCCGAGACCGAGTTGCGAGCACAATGGCACTCGTAACCGGACATGCTGAGAATGGCAGCGATTCCGGTCAACATGATCGGGTCGTTGTCGATGATCAAAATCACAGCCGGTTCGTGAGCCATTGCTGACATGGGATTTTCTCGCGCTCTCTGCATCGCTGGGAAGCGCCAATCCCTGGCTGAATGTCCTCAACATTGGTTTCGTCAGGTGCTGCTAGCGAGGCATAGAAAACCTTCTGAGATCGCTACAGGCATTACGCTAGTCAAAGGTGCGTCGAGCGGAATAATCGGTACCGAGCGCGTATGTGCCCAGGTGAGGGTGGGCTAGATTACAGGTAGGTGCACGACATTTACGACTCGACGTGCTCGCTCCTTGTTCTCTCGTGTGAGCCCGGATGTCACGTCGCAAAAACAAGCCAAACCCTTCGCTTGAGCGACAGCCTGCCGTTGCGAGTGCCGCCAGACGGTGGGCGAAGGTACAGGCGGCGGCAGCCAACTATCCGCTGCTGATCCTCGTCGCTGTCTGTCAGTTGCTGACCATTGGCATCAGTTGGCCCGTCTGGCAAGTGCGTTCAACTCCGCCGCTATTGCCGCTCATCTGGTTCCCGGAAATCTCCTTCGGCGTCCCACTAGTCATCAGCTTATTAGCGGTGACGTATTGGCCGCGAGCCGCGAGCATCGTGCACGTGGCGTTGTTGAGCTTGGCGATCATCGCCGATCAACACCGTCTGCAACCGCAAGTGATCTCGCTCGCCGTGCTCTTGATTGGCTGCGCGTTTATCTCGGCTGGCTATACCGTTCGCTGGTATCTGGCAGCGATGTGGCTATGGGCGGGACTGCACAAGTTCCTCTCGCCCGAGTGGTATGGCTTTCAGTCGTGGTGGTTCTTGGATCAATGCGGCCTCGACCCCAGTTGGCACTTGCCGTTTGCGATTCTCGTAGCCGTGTTCGAAACGACCATCGGGCTGCTCGCGATGTTTGCGCCGCGGCGTGCTGCGTGGCCGGCGGTCGTGTTGCATGCTGGGTTGCTCGTTTCGCTGTCGCCCCTCGTCCGTAACTTCAACGAGAGTGTGTGGCCCTGGAACATCGCTACCGCCGCTGTGGCCTTTTGGCTATTGAGGCGTGTCGACAACCAGCCCAGTGAACTGCCGCGAGTCGCGTGGGCAGAACGCAGTGCCGCCGTCATCATGTTGCTTGCTCCCGCGCTCTTCTATGTCAACTGGCTGAATCCTCACCTGGCGTTTGTCCTCTATAGCGGCAACATGCCGCGAGCGATTCATGTGAAGCACGACTCGTACGTGCACCTGGATGGCTGGACCGGCCAAGCAGTTCCGTTTCCCGATTCGCCGCGTCTGTTTGTCGAGCTTTTTCGGAAAACATCACAGCCCGGCGATAAACTGCACATTGCCGATCCGCGGTGGGGACTTCCCGACCAGTATTTCATCAAGCGCGAACTGAATGGAGTGCAGCCTCTGGCGCGCGAAGAGTTCTGGCGATCGAAGTCGCCCGCGACCGATACATCCGTTCGTCCCATCGAACTCGAAGACTTGCAACTGGTCTGGAAGCTGCGCCAGGCCGGCTATCAACTCGAACCGACCGGATTCGAGATCATTCTTAAAGCAGCTAACACAGCGCCAACGCTTCAATCGCAGCCTCGAGACGTCGTTAGCCTGTTGGCTGGATTACACAACCTGCGCGAGTTGCATTGGGAACGGGTGAAGCTCAGCGACGCTGACTTGGATACCCTTGCCGGGCTTCATCAACTCGAACTGCTGCAACTGCGGGGTTGCGAGTTGCCAGAACACACTTGGGAAGAGCTGAAAAAGTGTCGGCAACTGGCGTGGATTCAGATCCAAGGTTGCGAACTTCCCACCAGCGGTTGGACAGAGTTTACTGCCGAGCCGCAACTTCAAGTTCTGCGGTTGTCACAGACGAGTTTGTCCGATGCAGAGCTGGCGCAATTCAGCAATCACAGCCACGTTACTTGGTTCGGCTTCAGCGAGACAAAAGTAACTTCGGCTGGCCTGCAACGACTGCCAATCCTGGCAAAGTGCCAGTGGCTGAATCTGGCCGGAAACGATCTCGACGACTCCGCGCTGGTGAACTTGCCTCAGTGGCCCAAGCTTGAAGTGTTGAATCTGTCGCGCACCAAAGTGACGGATGCAGCAATCCCCACGCTGGCCAAACTCCAGCGTTGCCAAACCATTTTTCTGGGTGGCACACAGATTTCACTGGCTGGCAAAGCAACGCTGCAGGCTGCTTTGCCGAATCTGACGATTGCCGAAGAGCCGCCACCAGAGCAACTAAAAGTCACTGTGCCGCACTGAACCTGCTAGTCAACTTACGTCGACATGCGACCCCAAAAACAGCGACTTAAAAAGAACCTATTCGTTGATTATTGGTCGAATAAATCAACAGCAATTCGCGCGGTTCCCGAGAGATACTGCAAGTGGTGTTGATAAGCTCCAGGGATTTATCAACACCACTCATTTGCGGTTGGCATCATCAGCCGCGACGTAAGTCACTTAAGCCTTGGCAGCGATATTGATGTAGGCATGTACGTGCGGGGCACCACGGAAGTGCCACACGAACGACGGCCCTTCCACGCGCCAAATATCCCACACGCTGTCTTTGTTCAGGTCGTTGTTGGAATAAAAGGCCATGTGCAGCTTGCCAACGCCGCCATCGGCTTTGAGCATCGCCATCACTTCTTCAGCATCTTCGGCCCGATAAGGAGCCAGCAGCACCTTCAGCGTGGCTTCGACCAATTGCTGTTGATCGCTGCTGAGTTCACTCACGCCGATACCCGGGAACTTGCCACTCGCGCCCTGAATATTGACTGCCGCTTCGCCCGGAGCCATGGGCAGCAGTGCCTTCTTGGCCTGGCCTGCATCGAGCGCCTTGAAGACCTCGTTGGTCTGCTTGGTCTGATAGTGATAGAGATTCTCTTTCGGATCTTCTTCGCCGTGACCATAGATGAGTGGTCCACCGAAGGCCGCTTTATCAACGCTGTTGCCATCGGCCCGCAACGTGAGATGCCGGCCGGTGAGGGTCCATTGGAACTTGCCGGAATCGGGATTGCCGAACATGGCCATGCTGTAGGCACCGAGGCCGCCATCGTCGTATTCGGTTTGCTTCAGCAGACGCTGAAAGCCATCTTCCGACGTGATCTTACGCACGATTTGCTCGGCCATCGCGCGTTGTTCTTTGGTGTAGAACGAGTCGTCAATCTTCTGCTTGGTGATATGCCAGTTGGCGTTGATTTTCTTGCGCAGGTCATGATCGAAGTCAAAACAGATCACTTTCTTCTGCTCGTCCGAAAGCGATTTGTACAGCTCGGCAGCGACCGTTTCGGCACCACTCTTGGGCGAAGGAGCGGCAAAGGCCGAATTGCTGAGCAGGGGAGCGGCAGCGGTTGCCAAAGCCACCGTGCCCATGCTGCGGAGAAAGTCGCGGCGATCGAGCCCACTGGGCGAATTGCAATCCGAGCAGTCCGAGCGATCTTTGTAGTTCATGGCTAGTTCCTGGAGAGGAAAGATTGGCGGGAAAACCTTCGCGCATTGTAGCGAACTGGTCGGGCTTCAGCGAAACTATTTTTATGCGCCGTTGTTAATTAGCTGCGTAACTGCTTGTTTCTGCGAACCACCGTATCTTCTCCCGAGGGTGATGTCATGCGACTAAGCATTCGTCTCTGTCTCTTGGTGTTAACAGGATTCGTGCACCTTGCTTCCGAACATGCGCAAGCTCAACTCGACCCGCAAGTGAGCAAGGTCGCTATCAAGCCGCTGGGCATCAAAGTCAGCAGCCCCTTCAGCCAAGCCGCGCACGATTCTCGCGTGGTGGAATATGTCGACCGCCTGCTGCGCGACATGGACAAAAACACCGACGGCTTCATCGATGCGGAAGAACAGAAAGCAGGTAGGTGGAATACGCCGGCCGAAGAGTCCGATACCGACAAAGACGCTCGCCTGAGCAAGCCGGAGTTGTTAGACAGAATTGCCAAGCGTTTTGGCCTGGTCAGCTTCAATGCCGCCACGGCGGACGCTGCGCCCACAAAGGGCAAAAAGCTGATTGCCTTCGAAGTCGTCCTCATCGATCGCCCGCCCAGCGATGTCGCCGGTGAACAAGGCCAACTGCCAACGGCCGCCGAGCTGCTTGCGTTGGAGAAGAAAGGCAAGCTCCCCAGCGTGCAACGGCTCAAGCTGTCGGTCCTGGAGAATGTCGAATCGCGCATGCAATTCGGCGAAGATGCCCCGCTGGTGACCAGTCGGACATCGCGTGGCGGTGGAGGCGGCTTTGGGGGTGGTGGTGGGATGCCAGTTTCGGAGAGTGTGAGCTATCAGTCGCTGGGGACCATGCTCACTGTTACCGCAGAAGTCGATGCCGATGGTAAAGTAATCGCTTCGCTGTCTCTGCAACGCTCTTCGCTGGCTCCTTCCAAGCCGGTCGAAAAAGTAGAAGGACAGGAAGCAGCTTCACCACCCGCTTTCCCTCGGAAACTGACGAGCACGATCAATACCGCCACCCGCCTCGCGCCCGGAGAAACCGCAGTCCTCTGCGGTCAGCAAACCCAAAACGGCAACACGCCGGGCGAACTGTGGGTGCTGGTCTCGGCGAAAGTCGAATAGGTCGAAGCTCGCTACCTCCAAATCGATTATGACGATTCAAGTCAAGAAAAACGTCCCCTCGGGCACGATCATCCTCAATCGGCCCGAGAAGCGCAACGCACTCACCCGTCAGATGATGACGGAGCTCTCGCAAGCTTTCACCGACCTGCACGGTGAGAAGCAAGTGCGGGCAGTGATTCTGTTTGGTGCCGGTCCCGCCTTTTGCGCGGGGATGGACCTGGCCGAGATGCAGGAAACCGCAGCGCAGCCCGATGCTCAGCAGCGATGGTACGAAGACAGCCTGCAGTACCGCGAATTGATCGAGCAGATGCTGCAGTTTCCCAAGCCGATCATCGCCGCCGTGAATGGCCCCGCTTTGGCCGGCGGCGCAGGACTGCTGCTCGCCAGCGATCTGGTAATCGCCACCGAGAGCGCGAAGTTCGGGCTCCCCGAACCCAAGCGCGGCATCGTGGCCGGCATCGTTTCTCCGTTACTGGCATTCCGCATTGGTGGGGGACCGGCGACCCACTTGTTATTACGCGCCAACACCATCGAAGCTCAGCAGGCTTTGTCGCTGGGCATCTATCACGAGTTGATCGCCGACGACTTAATCTGGGCCAAGGCTCACGAATTAGCTCAAGAAATTGCCCAATCGGCGCCCGAGGCAATTCAGCTCACCAAGCGGATGATCTACGAGAACATTGGCGAGCAAATGCTCACTCAACTCTCAGCAGGTGCCGCCGTCAGTGCAACCGCCCGCACCACCGAAGCGGCCACGGAAGGGCTCGCAGCGTTCTTCGAAAAGCGCACCCCAAAGTGGAAGTAGTTGTCTCTGCATTGCGGGTAACTGCAATCTTATTCGCGACTTTCTACAACAGTCGTTAAGTGCCTAGCCCTTGTTCGATCGGTGCTAGACCTTTAAGCAGCGGCCCTATCGTGGACATTGCGCGACAAGGGTGACATCCCCAGCGATGTAGGGGTGGCGTGAATGCGACATCCGCAAAACTGCTGGCAAATTGCCTCGAATCGGACCAAGTGGCAAGACTGGCACAGCGGTTGCCTAGTGCTCTTCGACAACTCGGTTGCAGGGTCTTGTTCAGCAACGGAACAGTTCTTCTGCTCGCAACCACTCTCGTTGTAGGAAGCATAGTGAGAATCTTGATGTCGCGCCGTTCGTCTCGGTCGGGTTTTACGTTGGTGGAATTGTTAGTCGTGATTGCCATTATCGGCGTTCTGGTCGCGCTCCTTTTGCCGGCAGTTCAAGCCGCCCGCGAAGCGGCCCGCCGCTCGTCGTGCTCGAACAATCTGAAGCAGCTCGCCCTGGCGCTGCACAACTATCACGATACGGTGACCAAGTTCCCTTACGGGTACATGGAAGGGGGCAATCTGTATAAGCGGAATTGCTGGATGCAGCAGCTGCTTCCCTACTTCGAACAGCGAGCCATGTACGACAAGTACGCGGCGACCAATGTGCAGTGGATCATGGACGTGCCGGCGGCCATCAAAGACATCCCCGTCAAGGTGATGAACTGCCCATCCGATCCATCCAGCAGTAGCAACCCGATGGGTGCTAACGGTGGCCTGCGTCCCGATGGTTACGGTTCGCAAGGCAACTATGTGGGCTGCACCGGTAACGGCTTCATGCTCGGTTACACGCAGCTCAACGGCTTGTTCTATTACGAGTCGGCGAATACTTTTGGCTCGATCACTGACGGCAGCTCGAACGCGCTCGCCTTTGGCGAAGTTCTGATTCGCGGCAAGACGGGTGGTGGCTGGGGCGACGGTGGTTCTTACTGGGGCGGTGCTCGTTGGGGCGGTTATGGCTTCACGACGATGGAGGCTCCGAACACCACGATTGCCGACCAGGTTTATCAGTGCAAAAGCACGACCTGGAAGAACGCTCCCTGCGTCTCGATTAGCTCGACCGATACCCAGCGAAACTCGCTCCGCAGCCAGCACCCCGCCGGTGTTCAGGTCGCACTGGCCGACGGCAGCGTCCGGATGATCAGCAACACGATTGACATCGTGACCTACCGCGCTCTGGGCGCTATCAACGACGGCGAAGTACTCAAAGACTTCTAATTCGCCCGCGCTGGTTGATCTGGTTCATTCACCAAGACTGAGGAAAATATGCGTATCGTTCGACGTAGCAACATTTCGCTGGGCCTGCTTACCGTGGCCGCACTGAGCATCCTGAGCCTGGCTGGTTGCGGCGGCAGCTCGGCAGTAAAGGTCGCCGGCAATGTGACCTTCCAGGACAAGCCCATTGAGAACGGCGAAATCATCTTTGTGCCCGCCGACTCGAAGGTTCCCGCAGTAGCGGGCAAGATCGAGCAAGGGAAGTACGTTTGCGAAGTGCCGCCCGGTGCGAGCCAGGTGAAGGTCACTGCCTATCGAGAAGTTCCAGGCAAGTTCGACACGTCGAACCCCGGCCAGAAGAATCCGTTGATCGAAATGTACATTCCCGAAAAGTACAACTCGAAATCGGAATTGAGTGCCGAGGTCGATCCAAGCAAGCCCACACTCGACTTCAAACTGTAAGTTTGAAGCAACCCTTATTCATTGGCTTCAAAATCTTCATTGCACTGCTTGCACGATTCATACGTGCAGTAGTGCTTCACGAAGCCCGTTTTGCCCAAGCGTGGATGTATCTGCGCTTTGGGCAAGATTTCTTCCAGCAACCAGCGATACGTCGCGAGCGGTTCAAAATGCTCGCAGATATCGATTGCCACGCTGTGCAAGGCCAGGCTCGCGAGCAGCGTTCGTAGCGCCGTCTCTGCCTCGGCTTCGGTGGTAATCGCTGCCGGCTTTTTCAAGGAGATGGGAGGATCGAACTGCATCACAAGTGGCTCGTCCTTCGCGCCATCGACGATCTCGTCCCATTCGTCATACATCCGCTTGGTCTCGGGATCGAGGCCAGGAATCACCTCGTCCCAACTGCGGCGCTGCGGGCGCTCGTCGGCAGCGGGTGGAACAACCTGTTCAGCATCCTCTGCTGCGAAACCGGCTTGCAGCAAGTGCGTCGGCAGATCGGCGGGAAACAACTGGTAAGGGTCGTCACCACTTTCGTCGACCAGGGGGAGATTTGCTTCGTCTTCGTCGTCTCGAGAGGCGCCTGCTGGATCATCATCACTTTTGGCCGCAACCGATTGGTCGGTAATTACCGGGTCGAGAATCTCAGCCACGATGTGGCCATTTTGGCCGAACCATTCCACGTGCAGACACGGGCGTCCCGCGACATTCCGTAAGTCGATGGCACCGACAACGCCGATTTGGAAAAATTCTAAGGCGTCGGCGGCCGCGCGGAACTCTTCAGCATCGGCTGGGCGGTCTGCGGTGGTAAATTCGACTCGCCGCCCGGCCAATTCAACGCTCGGATTACCGGCGAGTTCCAGCCGGATGCCAATGTCGCCGCCAAAGTCGAGCAGCACCAGAACACCGTTGCGACGGGAACAATAAACCCCTCCGCCGACCACCACCTTACCAATCTGAATCGTCATACGTTTCATCTCGCCCTAGCGGAATGGATTTGCCAGCGAGCCACATTTTCTCCTCTCTCGCTTCCATTGCAAACGCTTTCGTCCGGTCCGTTGCCCAGGCTAGACTGGGGCGACACTCGTCCTCAATCCATCGTTGCGACGAAAGTTCCTGCCGATGATTCGCCTCGCCGTTGCCCTGCTGATCTTGCTCGTGTTCGCAGCCAACTCGGCGCTCGCTCAACAGCCCAAGAGCACGAAGGACATCGCGGTTCCCCAGTACCGCGTGGATGCCACGGACTTTGAAGCGAGCGAAGCGGACATTCGCGCGGTCTGCGATTCCGCCGCGAAGCAGCTGTGGCCGTTGTTTCCGGGCTACGATTTGGAGCCTTTTGTCGTCACTCGCGGCAAGGCGGGGCCGATCACGCTTTACCAGCGCAACGACCGCCGCGAGATCGTGCTCAAGCTCGATACGCGCAACTCGTTTTGGTCGCAGTATGCCTACCAGTTCGGGCACGAATTCTGTCACGTGCTGTGCGGCTTTCGCGAGGGGTATCGCAGCAACCGCTGGTTCGAAGAGACCCTGTGCGAAACAGCCTCGCTCTATACGTTGCGGGGTATGACGCGCGACTGGAAGGACCAGCCTCCTTACAAACACTGGTCGAACTATCGCGATAGCCTGCGCGATTATGCCGATAACGTCATTCGCGAGCGGAAGCACGTCCGGGAGATTTACCGCGGCGGGATGCCTGCCTTTTATCGCGAGCATGAGGCGGAACTTCGCAAGAACGCGACCAATCGAGAGTTGAATGGCGCGATGGCGGTCGTACTGCTCGGCTACTTCGAAGAAGAACCCGCACGCTGGGAAGCGATCCGTTGGCTGAATGCTCAGCCAGCACCCAAGGAAGAATCGTTCGCCGACTTTCTGCAGCGTTGGCGAGGGGCGGTTCCAGATAGGCAGCAAGCGTTCGTTGGCGACATCGTCAGGCTCTATGGCCAGACGATTGATTAGCAGTCATATCGAATGTCGTGATCTCTATTGAAATAATAGACATATACATCATTGACAAGCGATCAGCCACTGTCGACAATGCAGGTACGTTCTCTGACAGCCTGGTTGTTTTGTAGCGCAGACCGAAATCGACGGTCGTGTTGGCGTCGTTCTTGGCGACACGCGAGTTGGCATCGCTTTTGGTGTGCTGTCCAAAAACCAGGGCGGTTGTTGGACAAAAGGGACGCATCGCAAAATCGGCCAAACGAACGCAAGTGCAGTCGCTAGAGCAACTTTCGGCAAAAAACGAGAACCCGAGTCTGTCCAATAACCCCTCGGTTTTTTGGACGTTTAGGGGTGAGTAGATGGGCCAAGCTGCTTCCACTGCGAGATTTAGAAATCGACCTGAGCTCGCAAGCCGTAGGCGCTGGTTTCGCTTTGAATGCCCGTGCGGGAGTCGAGCCAGCTGTGGATGTAGTTAAACACCACTTTGCAATACGGATTGCAGTACCAGTTGACGCCGGCAGTAAGGTTACTCATGTCGCCACCGTTGACGGTGCCATCGGTCAGGTCGATGTAGGACCAACGAGCGGCGATTTCCCAAGCACCAAGACCGGTGCAGGTGCCACCATCTTGAGTATTCACCCAGAAGAAGTCTTCGAAAGGCTTCACCCGGTCGATGGCACCCGCCTTGCGATCGTAAGGACGATGTTCACCGGTGAGAAAGTAACCCGCCTGCATGTAAGCACCGCTGAGGGTTGCCGTGCCACCGGCCGTACGATCGACGATGGCTGCCATCGCTTCGGCCTGGAACGAGAACGCTCCGTGGACGGTCAGATTTTCGACGCCAAAGGTGTTTACATTCTGCGCCATCAGAGGCAGGGTATCGACGAAGAACGGAGTGCCGTTGAACGCACCGGGAACAGCTTGACCGCTGGTGCCAACTGCACCGGGGGCGAATTCGCCGACGAAGATCTCGGGAATGGAGCGGAAGCGAACGATATCGTGAGGCGGCGAATTGTAGTAGTACGATCCGCCCAAGTGGCAGTAGTAGCGACCATCGGCCGGTTCGTCGTACCACAGCAGGTGCGTCAAACGACCTGCTACGCCATTGCCGCCGTCGGTGCTCAGCGAACCGCCGAACTGATCTTGCCCCGTCCGGAACAGCGAAGCGGCCCAGGTCCAATTCAGGTCTTCCGAGTTGTTGTAAAAGCCAATGCCGATGTGGCGAAACGGGGTGAAGGGCTGAAACAGGGACGATCGTTCCATGAATGTGGTGTAGCGAAAACTGCTGACTACTTCCAAGCTGAAGGGTTGCTTCCATTGACCGACGCGGACTGTGCCGAACACGGGCAGGTTCGTCCATTCCATCCAAACGTCGGTAAACGTCGGACGGCCGAAGAAGCCAAAATCCATTTGCACGAAGTAGTTCATGTTCTCCGCTACGGCCCCTTTCGCACTCAAGCGAACACGGCGGAAGTCGGCACCGTTTTGGATCGGGCCGCCTTGAATGGGGTCGAACGTCGCGCGGCTGGCGGCATCCTGGCTGAACATCACCGCGTCCGCTTGCACGATGCCGTTGATGGTGACATTGGGCAGCTTCTTCGAAGCTGCCTTGAGTGCTTCCATCTCCTTCTCGAGGGCCGCGATACGCGCAGTAGCATCGCCTGGCGGTGCGAGCGCCTCGGTCATGCCGTAATTGCTATTCATCGCCATCTCGGCCAGCGCTTCTACGGTAACCGGCGGTTGATAAGCGGCCGGAGGCGGCTGATCGCCCGACGAAGGCGCTGGATTCGGCAACGCCTGGAAATCGGGAACGGGAACTTGATAGGGCCCCGCTGGGGGCGGTCCATCGTTCGCTTGCCCGAAAGCAGAGGTCAGGAGCAAGCCAAATGCTAGCGTGACGACCGCTGGGACGATGAAGAAGCGACGCATACGGCTGTCTCGCCAGGAGGGAACAATTTCGAGCCCGCTGGGGCTACTCGATAGCAAGTCTTATCGGCCGGATAAACGCTACAATCGCTACAGCCTGCCAAATTGTAATCCAATGTTAGAAATTCACCTGGCGAGAATGCGACACGTGGCGGCTTGCCAGCAGTGCTGGCAAGCTTAGTTCGCGCGTTGGTCTGGCCGCCTAAGAGACCAAGCTGCGGAACGAGGTGAGCGTACGCTGCAGCACGGAGAAATCGACGGGCTTGGTCATGTGATGGTCGAAGCCGGCTTCTTTCGCGAGGCGTTGGTCTTCATCACGCCCGTAGCCCGTAAGTGCAATCAGCAGGAGGCCATCGAGTTGACTGTCTTCGCGCAGTGCCCGAGCGACGCCATAGCCATCCATGCCACCTGGCAAGCCGATATCGCAGAGGACTACTTCTGGCAACCATTCGGCTGCAGTGACCACGCCGCTTGGGCCGGTGTGAGCCACCTTCACCTCATGGCCCAGATGCCGCAGCAGCAACCGCATGCTCTCGGCGCCATCGAGGTTGTCTTCGATGATCAGAATCCGGCACGACTTGCCCTTCGCGGGCGTTCGCGCCGCAGGCTGAGCCGCTGCGGCGGCCGTCGCATCCAAGAACAGTTGCACGCGAAACTCGGTACCGCGGCCGAGACCTTCACTACTCACACAGACCGTGCCACCGTGCAGTTCCACCAGACCTTTGACGAGTGCGAGGCCCAGTCCCAAGCCACCACGACTCCGTTCGAGCGAGCGATCGGCTTGCGAGAAAGCATCGAACACGGAGTTGAGTGTTTCGCGATCCATGCCGATACCGGAATCGCGGATGGTCAGCAGCGCCGTCCGGCAATCAGCTTCTGGCAGCAATTGAACTGCGATCTCGCCACCTTCGTCGGTGAACTTGTGCGCGTTGTGCAGCAGGTTGCCGACAATTTGGCTCATGCGGGTTTTGTCTCCCTGCACCCAGAGCGATTGCGAGGGCAACTGCAGTGCGAGTTTCAGACCGCCTTGTTCCACAATTGCGCGGTAATCCTCCGCGGTCTCTTGCACGATCTTCGTCAGATTGCAGCGTTCTTTACGGAGCTGGATTTTGCCGCTGGCGATGCGCGAAACGTCGAGCAAGTCGTCGATGAGTCGAGTCATGTGCGCCACTTGCCGTTCGATCATCTCGCGGGCCTGAGTCGCCTGCGGATCTGCCGATTTTTCGCCTTCTTTGTCAGACCAACGCAGAATCTCGACCGCGTTGCGAATGGGCGCGAGTGGATTGCGCAGCTCGTGCCCCAGCATCGCCAGAAAGTGATCTTTGCGGCGGTCGTGTTCCCGCACATTCTCGTAGAGGCGAGCGTTGTCGATGGCGATGCTGGCTCGGCTGGCAAAATCTTCGACCAGCCGCAGCTGTCCGATCGCCGAGACTCCGGCCAGCGACTTACTGGCGAGCACCAAGGCACCGATAGTTCTGCCGCGGGCACTGAGCGGCACGACAGCAAACACTTGCTGATCGTCGCTGAGGGAGCCGGCGTCAGCGGTATAGTCGCTCAGAGAGATACTTATCGCTTTCGTGAATGCCGCCGGGCCCAGTTTCACTTGCCCATGTTCGATCGACTGCTTGATCGTGCTACGCAGCGCTGCGGGCAAGCGAACCCACAGTTCGTCGCGCACCGACGTAATGTTGCCAAGAGGTGTGGTCCAAGCGGCGTCGCACTTACCCAACTGTTGCTGCTCGTCGAGCAAGGCAATCAAGCTGAAATCGGCCAGGAAGGGAACCGCCACTCGGTTCGTTTCCGCGATCGTGGCATCGGTGCTCAGGTGCCGAGTCATGGCGGCCGAAGCTTCCGAGAGAAAGTTCAGCTGCCGATTCGAATCTTCGACGGCGGATCTGGCTGCCTGTTCACGCGCGAGAATCACTCGTTCTTCGGCATGCCGCTCAATGGCTTGCGACTTGCGAAACAGATCGACGAACACTCGCACCTTGGTGCGGAGAATGTCGGGCACGATCGGGGACAGGATGTAATCGACGGCGCCCAGCGAGTAGCCTTGCGCGGTATGCATGTCGTCGCCAAAGGCGGTGACGAAGATGATCGGTGTGTGCGTGCAGCGACGATGCTGGCGGATCATGGCAGCGGTATCGAAACCGTCCATGTCAGGCATGTTGACGTCGAGCAGAATGACTGCAAAGTCGTATTCCAGCAGGCGGCGAAGCGCATCCCGTCCCGACTTTGCCAGGACGATGTTCTCGCCCAGACTCGTCAGGGCCGCTTCGAGCGATAGAAGTTTATCGGGCTGATCGTCAACGATCAGCACGTTCACTTTCTCGCCGGGCGTGCCCGTTTGCGCGTCGGAGGTAACCTTCGTCATGAACGACCTTATCAACTGGCGACTATGTCGCTGCACGTGCTTCGACCACTTCTCCGCTCTGTTCGCCCCGGCGGAGCCAAGCGCGCATCACCGCTAACATCTGTTCCGAGTCTACCGGTTTGGCGAGGTAATCCCAAGCCCCAGCTTCGATACACTTCTCGCGATCTCCCTTCATGGCCTTAGCGGTAACGGCGATGATCGGCAGATTCTTCAGATGGGGAATCTGGCGGATCGCGCGCATCGTTTCGTAGCCATCCATCTCGGGCATCATGATGTCCATCAAGACGATGTCAATGTCGGCATTGTTCTGCAGTACTTTGATTGCATCGCTACCGGTCTCAGCCGAATAGATCTGCATGTTGCGCCATTCGAGCACGCTGGACAGTGCGAAGATGTTGCGAATATCGTCGTCGACAATTAGCACTTTCCGACCTTCGAGCACACCATCGGAATCGTGCAGATTTCGCAGTAGTTCGCGTTTGTCCGGGGCCAGTTTGGCTAGTGGATAGTGCAGCGTCGCAGCCACCTGGTCGAACAACAGATCTGCGGAAAAAGCTGAACGCACAACGCGGTTCTTGGCCAGGTCCTTGAGTGCTACCTGGTTCTCAGCCGAGGGAACAACATCGGTCCGGTAGATTATCGGCAATCTGGCAATTGCGGGAATCCGAGCCACTTGAGTAGCCAGATCTGTCAACGAAATATCATTCACCTCGGCATTCAAAATGAGGCAGTCGAACTGGCCCTTTTTGAGTGCTGCCAACGCTTGGCGATTCGAATTGACTTGTTCGACCTGCAAGTCTTCTTGCTCAATCAAGGGGCGCACTTCATCGCGCCCCTTCGCCTCGACCAGCAAAATGCGACGATTGCGTGGTCGCGTGAACTCACTCGCTGCATCCATGAATTGATCAAGGTCGTCTTGGGTACGAATGGGCTTCGTCAGGAAGTCGACGGCACCGCTGGTGAGAGCTTGCTCGCGCATCTCTTCGGTCGAGACGATCCACACGGGAATGTGGCGAATGTTGGCATCGTTCTTGAGTCGCTCGAGCACGCGCCAGCCATCAATATCGGGCAAGCAGATATCGAGCGTCATCGCTGTGGGGCGATACTCCCTCGCCATCGTCAACGCCGCTGCACCCATCGAGGTTACAAGCCCCTTGAAGCCGCGATCGTGGGCCGATTGCAATAGCAGCTTGGCGAAATTGAGATCGTTTTCGACAATCAGAATCACTGCATCGTCGGGCTGGATCGAATTCCGATCGTCGCCCACTTCGTTCACCAACTGCGAGACTTCGGGTTCTTCCAACTCGGCAACATGTTCGCGCTGTGCCTGCATCGCGTTGGCATGTGCCTGAGCGGCGTCGTCGGGCAAGCGCTCGGGCGCTGCCTTGCGCGAGATCTTCTGAGGGACGAACGCTTGCGGCAGGAAGAGCGTGAAGGTACTTCCCTTGCCAGGAATGCTGGTGAGGCGAATCTCACCGCCCAGCAATCGCGACAGTTCACGGCTGATGGCCAAACCGAGACCCGTGCCGCCGTACTTGCGACTGGTGCTGCCGTCGGCCTGTTGAAACGCCTCGAAGATGATCTGCTGCTTATCGGACGAAATGCCGATGCCCGTATCGGTCACCACAAACGCCAGAACACCAGACGCATGATTGAGCACGTCGTTCTCGGTATTCCAGCCTGATGCGATGGGCTTCACCGTCAGTTTGACGCGACCTTGATGCGTAAACTTGAATGCGTTGGAAAGCAGATTTTTGATGACTTGCTGCAACCGCTTGGCGTCGGTGAGCATCGTCTTTGGCAACTGCGAATCAAGCTCAATGCTGAATCCAACTTCTTTAGCTTCGGCGACATGGCGGAATGTCCGTTCCACATAGCTGTTCAGATCGCTAAGACGCAGTTCGCCCACATCGACCATGACCGTGCCCGATTCGATCTTCGAGAGATCGAGAATGTCGTTAATCAGCATCAGCAGATCGTTACCGCTGGAATGAATCGTTTTGGCGAACTCCATTTGCCGAGAGGTCAGATTCTTCTCCGTATTCTTACTCAACTGGTCAGAGAGAATGAGCAAGCTGTTAAGGGGCGTCCGTAACTCGTGCGACATGTTCGCGAGAAACTCGGACTTGTACTTCGAGGTGAGCGCTAACTGCTTGGCCTTCTCTTCCAAAGCCTGCCTCGCTTGTTCTACTTCGCGATTCTTGCGTTCCACTTCCTGGTTTTGATGCGCGAGCAGACCTGCCTTTTCTTCCAACTCCTGATTCGTGTTCTGCAACTCCTCTTGCCGGCTTTGAAGTTCTTGAGCCAGTGACTGCGATTGCTTCAAAAGGCCTTCCGTACGCATGTTTGCTTCGATCGTATTGAGCACGATGCCAATCGACTCGGTGAGCTGATCGAGAAACGCCTGGTGCGTGGGATTGAAGCGTTCGAACGAAGCGAGTTCCAGCACTCCCTTTAATTCGCCTTCAAAGATCACCGGCAGCACGATGATGCTCTTCGGAGCGGCCACGCCGAGGGCCGATGAGACCTGGAAATAGTTTGGTGGGCAATTCGTAACGAGGATCTTCTGCTTTTCGAGCGCACATTGGCCAGTCAGGCCTTCGCCGATGCCAATTCGCTTGCCGAGTGAGTCCTGGCCACGATCGGCGTAGCTGGCGAGTAGCGTGAGTTGCGGCGTATCGTCAACATTCTCGTGCACGTAGAAGACCGCTTGCTGGGCACCTACCACGGGCACCAGTTCCGACAGAATCATACGACCCACCGTGGTCAAGTCGCGTTGACCCTGAAGCATGCGGCTAAACTTTGCCAGGTTCGTTTTCAACCAGTCCTGTTCGCTGTTCTTGAGCGTGGTGTCTTTCAGGTTACGAATCATCTCGTTGATGTTGTCTTTGAGAGCCGCTACTTCACCGAGGGCTTCCACGGTGATCGACCGGGTCAAGTCACCCTTGGTCACTGCGGTGGCCACTTCGGCGATGGCTCGCACCTGCGTCGTAAGGTTCGCCGCCAGCTGATTCACGTTCTCGGTGAGCATCTTCCAGGTACCAGCAGCACCCGGCACCTTCGCCTGGCCGCCAAGCTTGCCTTCGACACCGACTTCGCGAGCCACGGTGGTCACCTGGTCGGCGAACGTCGCGAGCGTTTCGATCATCGAGTTGATCGTATCGGCGAGTGCCGCAATTTCGCCCTTCGCTTCTACGGTGAGCTTCTGCTTCAAGTCACCGTTGGCCACCGCCGTAACGACCTTCGCGATACCGCGCACCTGGCTGGTCAAGTTGCCGGCCATCGAGTTCACGTTGTCGGTCAAGTCCTTCCATGTACCCGATACACCCTTCACCTGAGCCTGACCGCCGAGCTTGCCTTCGGTGCCCACTTCGCGAGCCACGCGAGTCACTTCCGCAGCAAACGAGCCAAGTTGATCGACCATCGTATTGATCGTATTACTCAGCTCGAGGAACTCGCCCTTCACGTCGACCGTAATCTTCTTCGACAAGTCACCTGTCGCCACAGCCGTGGTCACCGCCGCGATGTTACGCACTTGCCCCGTGAGGTTGCTCGCCATGAAATTCACGCTGTCGGTGAGGTCCTTCCAGGTACCGGAAACACCTTCGACCTTGGCCTGACCACCGAGCTGACCTTCGGTGCCCACTTCGCGAGCCACGCGAGTCACTTCCGATGCAAACGAGCGAAGCTGATCGACCATCGTATTGATGGTGTTCTTCAGCTCGAGAATCTCGCCTTTCACATCGACCGTGATCTTCTTCGACAAGTCACCATTGGCCACAGCTGTGGTCACTGCGGCGATGTTACGCACCTGAGCCGTCAGGTTACCGGCCATCGAATTCACGCTGTCGGTGAGATCCTTCCAGGTGCCCGACACACCTTCCACCTGAGCTTGGCCGCCCAGTTTTCCTTCGGTGCCCACTTCGCGAGCCACGCGGGTCACTTCCGAAGCAAACGAGCGGAGTTGATCCACCATCGTATTGATGGTGTTCTTCAGTTCGAGGAACTCGCCCTTCACGTCCACCGTGATCTTCTTCGATAAGTCGCCGTTGGCCACCGCCGTCGTCACTTCGGCAATGTTACGCACCTGAGCCGTCAGGTTACCGGCCATGCCGTTTACCGAGTCGGTGAGATCCTTCCAAGTACCGGCGACGCCACGCACCTGAGCCTGACCGCCGAGTTTTCCTTCGCTGCCCACTTCGCGGGCCACGCGAGTCACTTCCGAAGCAAACGAGCTCAGCTGATCCACCATCGTATTGATGGTGTTCTTCAGTTCGAGGATTTCACCTTTCACATCCACGGTGATCTTCTTGGACAAGTCACCGTTCGCCACAGCGGTCGTCACTGCCGCGATGTTACGCACCTGGCCGGTCAAGTTACCGGCCATCGAGTTCACCGAGTCGGTAAGATCTTTCCACGTACCGGAAACACCTTCTACTTTGGCTTGCCCACCGAGCTTACCTTCGGTACCCACTTCGCGAGCCACACGAGTCACTTCTGCCGCGAACGAGCTCAGCTGATCGACCATCGTATTGATCGTGTTCTTCAGCTCGAGAATTTCGCCCTTCACGTCCACGGTGATCTTTTTCGACAAGTCACCATTGGCAACGGCTGTGGTTACTGCCGCGATGTTACGGACCTGACCGGTGAGGTTACCGGCCATCGAGTTGACCGAGTCAGTGAGATCTTTCCATGTGCCGGAGACGCCTTCCACCTTCGCCTGACCACCGAGCTGACCTTCGGTACCCACTTCGCGCGCCACGCGGGTCACTTCCGATGCGAACGAGCTCAGCTGATCGACCATCGTATTAATGGTATTGCTCAACTCGCCAAATTCGCCCTTCACGTCGACGGTGATCTTCTTGGAAAGGTCTCCCTTGGCAACGGCCGTCGTCACGTTCGCAATATTGCGCACCTGCCCCGTCAAATTGCTGGCCATGGAGTTCACCGAGTCGGTGAGATCCTTCCAGGTACCGGAAACGCCTTCCACCTTCGCTTGGCCACCGAGCTGACCTTCGGTACCCACTTCGCGAGCCACGCGCGTCACTTCCGAAGCGAACGAGCGAAGTTGATCCACCATCGTATTGATGGTGTTCTTCAGTTCGAGAAATTCGCCCTTCACGTCGACCGTGATCTTCTTCGACAAGTCACCATTGGCCACGGCCGTCGTCACTTCGGCGATGTTACGGACCTGGCCGGTCAAGTTACGGGCCATCGAGTTCACCGAGTCGGTAAGGTCCTTCCAGGTTCCGGCGACGTTCTTCACTTGAGCCTGACCACCCAGTTCGCCTTCGGTACCCACCTCGCGAGCCACGCGCGTCACTTCGGAAGCGAACGAGCTGAGCTGATCCACCATTTTGTTAATGGTCTTGGCCGTGCCCAAGAACTCACCCTGCAAAGGCCGGTCATCAAGCTCGAGCGTCATGGTTTGCGACAAGTCACCTTGGGCCACGGCGCCGATCACGCGAGCCGTTTCGCGAGTTGGGCGCACAAGGTCGCCAATGAGGTCGTTCACCGAATCAATCGAAGCGGCCCAACTGCCGCGCACATCACCGAGCGAAGCTCGCTGCGTGAGCTTGCCTTCTTTGCCAACGACGCGGCCGAGGCGTTCCAGCTCCCGCGCCATCCGCTCGTTGAGCTCGATGACCTCGTTAAAGGCATCAGCGACCTTGCCTGCCGCTCCGGTCCAATCGTGTGGCAAGCGAACCGAGAAATCTCCTCGCTTCAAAGCACTCATCGCATTCAGCAGCACGGGCAGGTCGATGGCTTGCGTATCGAGAGAAGCAACCATGTAACGATCCTTGATTAGGTAGCGATGGCTTTGAAGTGTATCTTGGAAAATTACCCGCGGACGAGGAACTAGCCGACGTTGGGCTGGATCGTTCGCATGCAATCGAGGGGAAGGCAGTTCGGAACGACAGAATCGAAGAACCGGCTCGCGGAGTAACTTGCTTGACAGTGAATCGGCCGAATGTTGTTGAAGAAAAACAACGGCAGGCAAAGCAGATTCACAAGGGAACTCCAGGGTCGCGCAGCTTCGTCCAGTTGAGCGGACGTAACTCGCAGTCCCTGCGAGACATTCGATTCGTCGCCATTGTAATCACGACCTTTCGACGGCGACAACATCAGCAGAGCGATTTGCACCGGTGTCGATAAGGCGAATGTCGGCAAACGTACCCTGACAGGGTGCCCGAATGTTGACTTGGCACATAGAGTGCACTGACCTGCCGCTCCCTCGATTTATCACACCCTCAGAGATGCAACCAAGTGAAATTGCGCACGGGCAAGCCCTATTGGATCGCCGCCGCTCAGCCAGAGCCAGCGATCCCTTCCACTCCCCTCACCGGCGATACTCGCTGCAGCCTGCTTGTGCTCGGTGGCGGTATCACCGGCGCGCTGGTGGCATATCGATTGGTGCAACAAGGTGTCGATGTACTGCTCATCGATGAGCGCGACTTCGGCCAGGGCAGCACCGCGGCGAGCACCGGTCTGTTGCAGTACGAAGTCGATACACCCCTGCAGGAGCTGATTGAACGAGTCGGCGAGGCAAACGCAGTTCGAGCCTACCAACGGGGCCTCACCGCCATCGACGAGATCGAGCAACTCGTGAGTGAACTTGGAGACTCGTGCGGTTTCTCGCGTCGCAGCAGTCTCTATTTCGCGTCTAGCATTTGGGATCGGCAAGACTTGGAGCGGGAGTGCGAATTGCGGAAGAATGCTGGTTTTGATGTGGAGTTCCTGACGCGTCCTCAACTGGCCGAGATCGCGACCATTCACGCGGCCGGTGCGATCCTCTCGCGGGGTGATGCGCAGATTGATCCCTATCGGTTCACGCGGCAACTATTGCGGTCGGCCATCACGAAAGGGCTGCGAGCGCATGCGGGCACGAAGGTTGTCTCCGTTTCTGAAGAAGACTCGCAAGTGGTGGTCGCGACTGACCATGGTCGAATCACCGCCGATCGCATTGTCTACGCCACGGGCTATGCAACCAAGCCGTTTCTCGATGGTGAAACCAGCGGAAGCTTGCACAGTACTTATGCGGTCATCAGCGAACCCCTTGGCAAAATTCCGGGCTGGCCCGACGAATGCCTGCTCTGGGAAACCGCTCGACCTTACTTTTACGCGCGCCGCACGGACGACGGCCGGGCGCTCATCGGTGGCGGCGATACGATGTTCTCGACCGATCACGAAAGGGACGGACTGGTCGAGCGAAAAATCGAGGCACTCGTCGCGCGGTTTCTCGAACTGTTTCCCGAGGCGACATTCACCCCTGACTATGCCTGGGCAGGGACCTTTGCCGAGACCAAGGATGGCCTGGCCTACATCGGCCAACCTGCCGACCGCCCGCGCGCTTACTTCGCGCTTGGCTACGGCGGCAACGGAATCACGTTCAGTACGATCGCGTCGCAGTTGATTGCCGACCTCTATCTCGGCCGGCCCAACCCGGACGCCGAAGTCTTTCGCTTTGGTCGCTGAACGAGGCATCTGCAGGGACCAAAGTGTGAAGCTGTGCCGAGCTTGCCGAAAGTGGCGAGCATTAGGCCGATGCGAGTGCCCATTTGTGGCCTTGGTATCGGCTACTAACTCACCCAGCGAATGGGCTTGGTCGATACCTAACCATCTGGGCCCTTGGAAGGGCGATCGCGTCAGGAGGATGCAGCTCCTGCCTCGTCGTTTCACTTCCCTGGCTCTCTCATGCGGCATCCAGCCCATCAACTGTGCGCGTTGATCTTGCTGGGGATCGCCGTTGGCCAGGTGGGTTGCTCGTCCCTCCGAATTTGCCGCCCACGACCGTTACATCAAGTATGCCGGCTCTCTTTCTCGTGTGCCTCGCCAAATCTCGCACAGGCCGATTCGCTCGCTGCAGCTGGCGACGAGCGATGCGTCGATGCCTATTACCAAGTCTGTGCCAATTCGTGGCAGTCGTTGACTGAGCAGCCTAACTGCAAGACCGCGCAAACCGAATACAACTCCGCTGTCAGCAAACTCTTGTACGCAGGGTGTCGCTATCGCCGCCTCGATCCCGCGCGCGGCCTGAAGGTGTGTAGTGACGAAGGTTCCTTCGTTGTCCCCATCAATTACCAAGGCTTCACTTGGGATATCACCGATTTCGAGCGCTTGCACCCGCCTCCCACACAGCATGAATCTTTGCTCACCAGGTACTACGCCCGGGGAGGCACTGGGCTTCCCATCGTCGTCGAGCGGACTCGCCGAAGCTTCGACCAACTCGAGTCTCGGTTCGCCCCGGAGCGGTCTTACTTCGCTGCCACTGTCGTCCTGAAGTTCAACCCCAGCGTGGCCGATTACTCAGGCTCGCCCCAGGCAGCAGACTGCGCCGAACTCACCTTTTACAATCCCTCTCAAACGTCGCACGTCCGCACCGCAACGTGCGAACAGCCCTTGGCCTACGATCTGACAGCGCCGCTGGCACTTACCCTGCAAAGCGTGCCGCGCACCTACTTCGCAGGCTTCATCGAACCGGGCGGCACCACCATCAGTCATCGCTTGAATTTCCTGGAACCGTACCAACCGGGGAAAATTCCCGTCGTCTTGATTCATGGACTCTTCTCCGACCCTCAAAGCTGGGCGGACATGATCAACGACCTTCGTTCGGCTCCGGGCTTCTTGGACCGCTATCAACTCTGGGTCTTTCGCTATCCCACGGGGCAGGGCTTTCTACGGTCGGCGACTGCCTTGCGCATGGAGCTGCGAGCTGCCATCGACGCGCTCGATCCCGAACAGCAAGACCCAGCCTTGCGCCACATGGTGCTCGTGGGGCATAGCATGGGAGGCCTCATCGCCAAACTGCAAGTGACCCACTCAGAAGAACTGCTCTGGAACGAGTTGGCCAACCGTCCTTTGGAAACCATCGTGACGACGGACCGCACTCGCAAAATCATGGCCGAGAACAGCTACTTCGACCCTTCGCCTTATGTGGACCGAGTGATCTTTATCGCGGCTCCTCATCGCGGAGCGCTGAACTCCAGCGAACTGATGGGCCGAGGGGCAGCGCTGCTCGTCGAAACATCGCCCGAGCAGGCAGAGATGCACGAGCAATTAATGCGCGACAATCCCAATACGTTCAACCCGTTGATCGAACGGCGGATGCCGACCAGCATCGACATGCTCTCGTCTCGCTCGCCCCTGCTCGACATCATGCGAAAAATGAAGTTGAAACCGGGAATCAAGCTCCACAACATCATCGGCTGTGCGAATCCGATTTCTCTCGACGGACCGTCCGATGGCGTCGTCTCCGTCCACAGCGCTTCGCATCCGGGCTGCCTGAGCGTGATCGCGTTCAATGCCCATCACTCGTATGTCCACCGCTCGTTGACCGCCAGCACCGAGGTGCTGCGCATCTTGCGGGAATGAAATCGCAGTCCTCAGCTTGCCGCAAGATTCGCCAGCCGTTCCATCCACGACTGGACCTGCATCGCATCCAGGTACGTCGCGCCGCGTGGGACAGTTTGCTGACCACGAACCACTCGACAAAAGCACCGCAACTCTTCGGCCATCATTCCTGTTGCTCCATCGCCGCTTGCGCGAATTTCTAAGGCCAGCGGCCATGTGGCCTGCGCATCCCAAACTTCGATGGGACGCGGATTCGGAGCGATCCGCGCGGCCCAACCCTCGCCAAACACCTCCATCCGATCGAAGCCACGCGGTGGCATACCCGCCGGTGTCAGATACGAAGCGGCGAACGACGCAACGGGACCGCCCGTCCATTCGAGCTGTGCCAGCGCTAAGTCGATCTCTCCCTTTGGTGTACGATGATACTGGGCACTGAAGCGAGCAGGCTCCGCCGAGCCAACGAGCGCTTGCGTGGCGTATAAGTCGTGGACCATCGTCGCAAAGAGCGGGTTCTCCCCCGGAAAACCTTGCACGGTTTGCGCCGGGCGATGTCGCACGCAGTCGATGAAAGAAATCGGACCTCGACTGGCCGCTTCTTCTCGCAGTTGCTGAAACTCGCTATTGAACAGCACGATATGCCCAAGCATCAGATTGCGCGAATCGGCTTGAACCAAAGGTGCTAGTTGCCGAGCTTCTGCCAAGTCATTGGCGACCGGTTTCTCGAGCAGAACCGCTTTCCCCGCGCGCAGGATTTCGCTCGTGACCGCCACATGACTGGCCGTCGAACAAGCCACCACCCACGCTTCGGCGCCCGACTCCTCAATTGCTTGCGACAGGTTCGTCCAGCCGCGAACGCCGGGTACTTCCCCCGCTAACGCATCGAGGCTGGTTTGCCGCCTGCTGACCAGTGCCACGAGCTCGGCTTCGGCCAGCTTCGAGAGTGTCAGGGCGTGGAGCCTGCCAAAGCGACCAAGGCCAACAACACCAATCTTGACGGGGCTGGGCGACATTTGATCTGCGGGTTGGAGGTCAGGAGTTTGGAGATTCAGAGGGTGAGGAGGTTAGGCAACCAATCGGATTTGTCCAATAACCGGCGAGGTTGTTGGACAGGCTTCAGATTTGCAAATGCGAGGAAAGTGATTGTAAGCAAGGCACTTGCATCTGTTTGACCGGTTTCTGCTTTGCTCCTAATTGTCCAACAACTGGGCCAGTTGTTGGACAGGCTGCAAGATGCAATTGTGGAAGGCGACTACGCCCGCAATCCAATCTGCAGCCGCGCAAGGCAGCGCACCTTCAGGCCTGCTCGCTGGCATTTTGCGATCTACCATATTGTCGGAGAACTTACCGATATTATACACCAGTTCATATCTTTTGTCAAGTATATAATCTTGACTTGCTGTCGACTATTTCCCGCATGGAGACCACTCCAGACGATTTAGCACGACGCCTGCTGCAGTGTAGTTGCCATGCTCCGCCTCGGCGTGTGGTTCCCCTCGCGAAGCGGGTGGACTACGCCTGCGTTACCAAAGGCCCTGCCACATGCCTGTTTGCTTGGTAGCAGTCAGTGGGCCGTTGCCATACACGCTGCTGCAATGGGACGAAGTGGCCCACGTGGTTTTGCCCGCCGCGGTGGTCAGGCCCACGGCATCCAGGCAGGGCCACGACGACTTTCCCACGCTATCGACGTGAATCTTCACGCGTTGAATTGTCTTGATCGAAGCGGGCACTGGCACCTGGAATATCCCGGTGCGAGCAATCGTCGGCGTGGGATCGGTCCCTTTCCAGATGCTCGTCTCGTTGCCACTGGCATCGACCACGAATACTTCCGTGACGCAGCCCAAGGAGTACGTTTCGTGCAAATCGATAGTGCTCGCAGCGACCGGGCGAGGGAATCCGACCTCGATCCAGTCGGCTCCTTGAGAATTGAGCGGGCACCAAGACTTGCCGGCCATGCCCGTCGGATCATCGGGGGCACCCAAGATATCGGCCGCGCCCCACACCGGCTGGGCGGTAGGGTAATACGTCTGTTCCAGCTTTTGCAATCGCTCGTCGAACCGTCGCCGATCATTCCACCAGGCGGTCAGCAGGCCCACCACCAGCATCAGCCACAGCAGCGTCCCCAGGTTGAACTGCAGACGGTACCACGGTCGCGGGCGGGGTAGATCGGTCATCGGCAGCCTCCAAAGGTAAGAGGCCTCATTATTCGGTTCGCTGTGCGCCCAGATCAAGCGGAAAGGCATCCCAGCCGAAGTCCGCGAGCCGTAAGTTCACTACCGGCACTGCCAGAATTGAACCAACTTGTTCAACTTCATTCCCAGGAGGGAACACCAATTTGCTCGCAAACCCGAGAGTTGCGCTAGGTGGTGCCCAAAAATGCCTCCGATTGTTGAACACCCCCCTTTTGTGGTTGCGCAGGACTTACGTCTATTTCGCCAACCATTGCACGGCGTCGATGACGACGTAGCCGTTCGAGTCCGCATTCGAAACGACGACTGCGGCCGGCTCACCTGCCTTGAATTCGTACCGACCCAAGGAGTGAAACCGTTCGTCAATCGACGGTGTCTTTCGCTCATCGACTTGCACGGTGGTTTTGCCATCGGCCGAGTGAATGTCGACCGATACCTTCGACGAACGATTGCCATTTGGTGGATAGGCCAGATAGACCTCATACAGACCCGACTTGGGCAACTTGGTCTCGAACCGCGCCGAGGCTTTGCCATCGTTGGTCTTGTCGTCGTGGCGATAACCATTGCCGATGTAGCTGCCGGCCGCGGAACTATTTTTCCACTCGCCGGTCAGCTTGGCATCTTCGTCATCGACCACCACGCCGGGCAGGTCCTTGGGATTGACGAAGTTCTTAGCTGCCTTGTTCGTAGCTGCGGCGCTGGCATATTCCAATACCTGACCATCCTTGAGCAGTTGCTCGCGCAGCCTGGCATAGGGAACGTCTTGCACAGCGAGGTTACTGTCGATAGCCATCGAGGCGGCCGTCGCGGCACTTTGCCCCAGAATCATGAACACCGGTTCCATCCGAATGCTGCCGAAGGCAATGTGCGAACTGCTGACGCACAGCGGAACGAGCAGGTTTTCGCATTGAGCCTTCTTCGGCACCAGCGAGCCATAAGCGATGGCATAGGGAGTAATCCCCACGCCAATGTCACCCTCATTTTGCACGTAGCCTTCGGGTGTGATGTACCGCTGCACGTTGTGCGAATCGATCGTGTAGCTGCCCATGCCGACGGAATCGGGAGTCGGCTTTTTCTTGGTCAGTTCATTTTCGGTCATCACGAACTGGCCGATCATCCGGCGTGCTTCACGCACGTAAATCTGGTGCGGCCAGTTGCCGTTGTCTTTGAATTCGTCCTTGGGCAAACCCCACTTCTTCATTTTCTCTTGCACGTCCTTCGGTACTCGCGGATCGTTGGCGATAAAGTAGAGCCAGCCCTGCTGATAAGTGCGATGCTCGGCGAGAATCTCCTTGCGGCGCTCGTAGCTCGCTTCGGGATAGTCGTAGTTCATGCCGATGTTATCGGTGCTGAAGGGACCATGGTTGTTCGTATCGGTCTTATGATTTGGCACCGGATCGAACTTGTCGAATGTCTCGCGCCAGCCCGCTTCGTACACGCGCAGCAGCAACTCGTACTGCTTGGGATCGTAACCCTCGGGCTTAGGAAACGGCACGCGGTTCTCGGCGTGATCGGTTCCGCACCAGCGATAGCAATAGGCTTGCACGCGCTTGTCCCCCTCGCCGTACTTGCCCGGCGGTTCGGTGCTGACTCGCGGCAACACGCCCGATTTCGGATCATCGGGAATTACATACGGGCTGATTTTCTTCTTCACCGCGCCAAAGTGATGGCGATGGTGCAATACGCCCACCTGAATGCCATTCCATTGTTCGCCATAGACCGAGTTGGCTTCACGCCCCACGTGATAATCAACGCCGGCCGCTGCCAGCAGATCTCCTTCGTAGGTCGCATCGATGAACATCTTGCCGGTGTAGGTCTTGCCCGACAACATCGTAATGCTGGTGATCCGCGAGCCGTTCTTCTTCACACCTTTTTCGCGATCCAGCCATTCGTCGCGGTCGACAGGAATCTTGAATTCGTCGACGTACGATTCAAACACCTTTTCGGCCACACTGGGCTCGAAAATCCACTGCGTGCGGTTCTCACCATCGATGGCAGGCGTTCCTTGGCCCTTGTTGCCGTACTCCGTGGCCTTCTGCCATTTCCACGTGTCAGGCTTTTGGTATTCCTTCCACACGCGGTGGTAGAAGTCGCGGGAGAGTCCGCCGATGACGCCCTTGTTGCCGGTATCGGTGAAGCCCAGACCGCCGCTCGATAAGCCACCCAGGTGCTTATCGGGGCCGACAATGATGACGGACTTTCCCAGCTTCTTGGCTTGCACAGCCGCGATCACTCCGGGAGAAGTGCCACCATAGATCACCAGGTCATACTCGGCTCCGTGCGCTGCCGACAGCGAAACGAGCCACGCCAAAACAAGACTGAGAGAGAGGTAGGTTTTCATCTCTGAATTGTAGCTACCCACTATCAGCGTTCCAACTCACCATGCTGGCAAAACGTCAGCGTGAAGGTGAGCACACGCCTCGCGTTGGCTCACCTCACTGGAACAACGAAGTTGACGCCGGTTGCCTCAGCCAACCAGGTTGATTTCGACATCGATATTGCCTCGCGTGGCTTTGGAGTACGGGCAAATCTGATGAGCGGCGTCGACAATCGCTCGCGCCACTTCCCGCTCGAGTCCCGGCAAGCTGACGTTGAGCCGAGCGCGAAGCAGATAGCCGGCTTCACCAGTACCCAAATCAACCTCAGCATCAATGGCTCGATCGGCTGGCAATGACACTTTCAGCTTAGAGGCGGCCACTCCCATGGCACCGATAAAGCAAGCCGACCAACCCGCGGCAAACAACTGTTCGGGATTGGTTCCTGTCCCCGAAGTTCCCGGCGACGATAGTTTGACATCGAGGCGACCATCCGAGCTTTGCGCTGCGCCGTCGCGGCCACCGGTGGTATGAGTCTTGGCGGTGTAAATAACCTTTTCGAGTTGAGTCATGACAGGCTCCGATGCAACAGACAGGTAGGAAAATCGAATCTGCCTGTAATTACCGGTGACTGCGTCGACCCTTACAGCGCCCCGACGCCTGGGTCGGAGGTTCAGTTCTCAGGCTATCAACTCTTTGATGACGTGGCCGTGGACGTCAGTGAGACGGCGGTCGATGCCGTTGTGGCGAACGGTGAGGCGGGTGTGGTCGATGCCGAGCAGGTGCAGCATCGTGGCATGAATATCGTAGACCGTTGTGGGATTGTCGCGGTCGAGCGGCTTGTAGCCCCACGGATCGCTCGGTCCGTGCGAGATGCCGCCGCGAATCCCGCCGCCGCAAAGCCAGTTGGTGAAACAGTACGGATTGTGGTCGCGGCCTTTGCCACCTTGCGAGCTCGGCATGCGGCCAAACTCGGTCGTCCAGAGAATGATGGTATCGTCGAGCAGCCCGCGTTGTTTCAGGTCTTGAATCAAAGCGCTCGCGCCGCGAGCCATGCCACCGGCCAGCGGACCATGGTCGCGCTGCACGTCCTCGTGCGAATCCCAGTTTCGCCGCGGAAAACCGTTGTCGTTACCGGACCAGATCTGCACAAAGCGAACGCCCCGTTCCAGCAGTCGCCTGGCAGCCAGGCACTTGCGCGAGAAGTGAACCGTTTCTTCGCGAACATTGATTTCTTTGTCGAACTGAGTAGGAACATTGTCGAGTCCATACAGCTTGAGGATGTGCTCGGGCTCTTGCGAGAAATCGAGTGCTTCGGGAGCAGCGAGTTGCATCTTGGCGGCCAATTCGTAACTGCGAATGCGAGACTCTAGCCGGGAGTCTTCGCCGCGCGAACTGGCATGCTGAGCGTTGAGTTTGGCAAGCAGTTCTTGTGTGGCGGCTTCGCTGGTCTTGGTGACGTAGGCTCCGTTCTTGTGCGGGAACAGGTCGGCGATAGGCGTTTCGTTGCCTGGATAAATGACCGTTCCGCTGTGCTGCGCCGGCAGAAACGCGCTGTCCCAGTTCTTGGTGCCATTGCTGGCAAGTCCGCGATGGTCGGGCAACACCACGAACGTGGGCAGGTTATCGTTGATACTTCCCAGGCCGTAGCTGCACCACGAGCCCATGCCCGGAAAACCAGGCAGTTGAAATCCGGTGGCATGCAGCAGTGTCGCCTGACTGTGGACACCCGTTTTGCCAACCACGTTATGCACAAACGCTAATTCGTCGGCGACCTTGCCCAGTTCGGCAACAGGTTCCGCGAGCAACCTGCCACACTTGCCGTACGGGCGAAAATCCCAGATCGGTTTGAGCCAAGGTCCAAGGCCGTTTTGAAATGCTTCGACGGGCTCGCCGAAATCGCTCATCTTGCCGTGATGCTTGACGAGTTCCGGTTTGAAATCGAAGAGGTCAATGGCACTCGCGGCACCGGCCATAAAGAGTTGCACCACGCGTTTGGCGCGGGGCGGATGATGCAGCGTGTGTATCGCCGCGCCGTTGGCTAGGTTATGCAAGCCCGCGAGAGTTTTATCGTCAGCACCTTGCAGGGAGCGATCCTCGTTGAGCATCGCCGCCAGAGCAAGACTGCCGAATCCCTGGCCCAGGCCTTGGAGAAATTCGCGTCGATTGGGAGGTTGAATGGTTGTCATCAGTATCTGACCTCAGGCGACTTAATCGACAAAGGCAAACTCGTTGAGATTAATCACAGCCCGGCAAGCATTGGCCAGTCCATGCTTCCGAATAAACTCTGCAAACAGTTGCGTTTCTTCACTGGTTGCCGAACGCGAAATGGCCAGCCGAATCAGCAGCTTGGCCTGCTCTAGCTGGTCGTTGGTTTGCCCTGTGATGCGATCGGCAAAATGCTGACTCATGGTGACCATGAAGCCGTTATTGAGCTGGGCGAGCGCCTGCAGTGCCGAAAGCGATGCATTTCGCTTATCGACACGCATCGAAGGATCGGCGCAGTCGAGCGTCGTCATGAAAGGCTGAGGCTGCGAGCGCACAATGAACCGATAGATGCTCCGCCGATGCGATTTCGGATCGCTCGGATCGTGCAAGTGATATTCGTAATGCGGCGAGTGAGCCGGTTGGTCGATCACAAAGTCCTGAAAGCTGGGGCCGCCCATCTGTGGATTGAGTTTGCCAGCGACTTGCAGAACCGCGTCTCGAATAGCTTCGGCCTCCAGCTTGCGGCGGTTCATTCGCCATAAGTACACGTTGCTCGCATCGCTCTTGCGAGGATCATTTTTCAACGTAGTGAGTCGGACTTCGTCAGGCTCCGACTGCTGTTGATACGTGCTGCTGCACACAATCAACCGATGAAGAGACTTCAGAGATTGGCCACCATCGCGAAATTCGACCGCCAGCCATTCAAGCAGTTCCGGATGAGAGGGAAGTTGCCCCATGCGACCAAAGTCGTTCGGCGTATCGACAATCGCGCGGCCGAAGTGGTACTGCCAAACGCGATTAACAATGCTGCGCCAGGTGAGCGGGTTCTGTCGGTCGCTGAGCCAACGCGCCAGGGCCGCCCGGCGGGCACCTTCGGTGTGATCGGCGGGCAAGTTGAAATCACCGGAACAGCCCGTGAGACAAGTGAGGGCACCGGGCTGCACTTCTTGGCGAGGAGACTTCACATCGCCCCGGTGTAGCAAGTAAATGGGACGCGGCTTGCCGCCTGAACTGCCCGTGCCCAGAAAATTGCCACTGCCATGATGGACGGTTCCGGCATACACCACGCTCGGCGGGCTGAGTTTGTTCAGTTGCGCTGCAACGTCCACCAACTGGCGATCGATCGCTTCGATCTTTTCGCGCAGTGCGTCGTCCAAGACCTTCGTCAGCAGCTCGGTCCGTTGCTGATTCAATTCGTCGAGCTTTGCCGCACTGGCCGCGCTCGCACCAGGAAAAACGCCATCGACGAGATTCGCCTTTCGCCAACGAATGGGAGCTTCGATGGAATCGAAGGTGGTTACTTTGGCACTCTTCGCAATGCTCTCGCCGCTGGTATTGAACACCTGCAGTTCCGCCAGTGCCAACATGTAGTCGTTTTGCCGGTGCGAGAGCTTGGTTGCCGTCAAGCGAACGTAACGCGCCGTGTGAGGTGCGAACTTCGTGTTCTGCGGCGTCGTGCCGGGGTTCGCAAAATCGGCCTGAGTATGATCAACACTTGTCTTTACCCCTGCTTTGAAGGCCGCATCGTCGGAAAGCTCGATCTTAAATCGCACGGGGAAGCCAAACCCCGCGCCAATCTGATTGAAGTTGTCGTAGCAGCCGATGGTGGTGATGCTCGCAATCTCCTTGGCGACACCTAGGTCGATTTGCACCCACTTTTCGGCATCCTGCTTGGCACTGAGCTGGCTGTGATAACCATGTTCGGGCGGCATCGCGCCAGGCGTCGTCTGACGGGCAGCAAGAATCGCCTGCTCCAGCCTAGTGAGCGCTTCACCGCCGCGTTTCTTAACTTCCGCATCGAGCGTTTTCTTGGTCCCCGTCGCTTCTCGCTGCTGCTGTTCGAGGGTCGTGTATTGAGCAAGCACTGCTGGATCGGCGTGATATTTTTTGTCGGCTCGGTCCACGGCCGCGAACACCGCTTGCAGCCGGTAGTAATCAATTTGCTTGATGGGATCGAACTTGTGATTGTGGCACTGAGCGCAACCAACTGTCAGGCTGTTGAACGTGCCGATCGCATTGCTCACCATATCGTCGCGATCGAGATGCCGAGCGACTTTGCCATCGAGCTTTGTTTCCGGCACTTCGGCGTGGCCGATCAAATCCCAAGGTCCAGCGGCGAGAAAGCCCAGGGCTTCGTACCCATCGCTAGAACCCGCGTGCAACACATCGCCCGCGATCTGTTCTTCGATGAAGCGCGAGTAAGGCTTGTCTTGATTGAAGGATCGGATGACGTAATCGCGATAAGGCCAGGCATTACGACGAGGCTGGTCTTTGTCGTAGCCGTGGGTCTCGCCAAAATGGACGACATCGAGCCAATGTCGCGCCCAGCGCTCGCCATAATGAGGCGAGTCTAACAGTCGATTGACCAATTGCTCGTAGGCATTAGGTGCCTGGTCACGAATAAACGCCTCGACTTCGTCCGCGGTGGGAGGCAGGCCGATCAAATCGAAGTACAAGCGGCGAATGAGCGTCCGCCGGTCAGCTGCCGGAGAGGGAACGTATCCCTGCTCGTCCAATTTGGCGATGACAAACGCATCAATAGGATTGCGAACCCACTCCTGATTGGCGGTTCGAAGTTGCGGCAACGGCGGTCGAGTCAGCGGTCGTAGTGACCACCAATCGTTGTCGGCCAAGCTGCGATCGGTGAGTTTGCGCTCGGCGGGCCAAGGTGCGCCGGCAGCGATCCAGCCTCGGATGCTTTCCACCTCACCGGGAGTCAGTTTTGCGCCCGACTTTGGCATCTCGGGATTATCGCCCGAGATGGCCGCGAGCAGCGGACTCTCTTTTGCGTTGCCGGGAACGATCGCGGCACCACTATCTCCACCGGTCAGGAGGTCGGCCCGCGATTGCAGCGACAAGCCTCCCTTTTTCTCATCCGCCGAGTGGCAACTGATGCACCGCTTTTCAAAGATCGCGGCGACAGCGGCAAAGGATGCGTCGTCTGCCAGGGAAGGCCCCATGGCGCACAGCAAAATCGCGATAGTAGCGATGAATCGCATAGCAGCTTTACTTGAGGTCGGCAGCCAGTTTGCTGGCGAGCGCGAGCGCTTCGGGCGGTGTGTTAATGAGACTGTCGAGTTGAGCGTCTCGGACCTGATCGAGAATCGTGCGAAAGTGTGCCCCCGGTTGTAAGCCCAGCCGTTTCAGGTCTTCGCCAGAGATGAGCGGCAACGGATTCAGTAGCGCCGAGGGTAACTCCAGCATCCGGCGACAAGCAGCCACTTCGTGGGTATTGCCGTCTACGACTTGCGACACAGCTTCGCTGAAAGCCAAAACGGCATCAGCGCCGGGAGTAACCAGCAGGCGTTGCAGTTGAGGCCATGTCAAACGACTGGCACTACGAATTTGCGGCTCGTCGCGCAGCAATCGCTGTACATTCACCAGTTCGTCCGTCGAGAGCTTTAGTCGCCGACAGACCGTTTCTGCGAGCGGAAGAAGATCCGCGGGCTTAGCAGCCAACGGTCGTAGGAGAGCGGCCAGCGACTGCGTGAACGTGGGATTGTTTAGTTGTTCGAGAACTGAGATCGCCTGATTCCAGGCAAGTGTATGCACGCCGCGCGCTTCCGGCAGAATCACTTCGAGCAAGTCTGTTTGCTGGAGTAGTTCCACTGCTAGTTTTCGCCGCTCGAGCGTGAGCATGCGGCGCAGTTCAGCGGCGATGCGCTCGGCACTGACGATGACAAGTTCGTTCGCTTGACTGCGAATCGCATCCAGTGTGGCGGATTCGATGGTGAAGTCAAAAGTGGCGGCGAAACGAACAGCGCGTAGCATCCGCAGTTTATCTTCGGCAATCCGTTCGAGCGGGTTGCCAATCGCACGAACGATGCCCGTCCGCAGATCGTCCTGCCCGCCGACGTAGTCGATTACCTGATCGGCGAGAGGATCAAAAAAAAGCCCGTTAATCGTAAAGTCGCGACGTTGGGCATCTTCTTCGGGATCGCTGAAGGTCACACTGTCGGGATGGCGACCGTCGCTGTAGCCTGCATCGCGACGGAACGTGGCGACATCCAACTGGCCGACGTTCTTGGGACCAATGACAGTAATCACCCCAAACGACGCTCCTATGGCGAGCGTTTTACGATGGCCAAAGACATCGCGCACTTGTTCGGGCCGTGCGTTGGTGGCTACATCGTAATCTTTGGGAGCGCGCCCCAGCAGTTGGTCCCGCACGCAGCCACCGGCCCAAATCGATTGGTAACCCGCGCCGCGAAGCTTGCGCACCACCTCGACGGCGAAGTCACGAGCGGCAACGGGATCATAGTTGGCTGACACAGGCACAAGCTTTCCAAGGGCAACCCGCTGCAGTTGCGTGGGCGGGAGTTTCGCCGGGCGGGATCATCGTTAGAATGACATGCCCAGCGAGGTCTGACAATCTCGCCTGTTTCCACTGAAACCTAAAATCGACTGTCTGCATTCATGACGCCGCAACCCGATCCTATTGAAGTTGATGTCCAGACCGTCAAGGAATTGCTGGACGCCAAAGCCGAGTTTACGTTGCTCGATTGCCGTGAGCCGGACGAGTATCAGACGGCTCATATCGAAGGGGCTCGCTTGATTCCCATGCGCGAGATCCCCGGCAAGCTGGCCGAACTCGAATCGCTGAAAGATGCCCGGATCATCGTCCACTGCCATCACGGCGGCCGCAGCATGCGAGTGACGCAGTGGCTACGCGAGCAAGGTTTTCCGCACGTCCAGAATATGGCTGGCGGCATCGATGCCTGGTCACAGGTAATCGATCCCCGCGTGCCGCGTTACTAATCGCCCATTGGGCCTTTGTCTTCCAAACTATTCAATCACATTTACTCCGACGGAACCGGTGAAACGATGTCGACTGCCGAAGCGAAACTGGCCGAACTGAAATTGGAACTTCCTCCCGCTCCTAAGGCGATGGGCGTGTACAAGCCGATTGTCGTGGTGGGAAACATCGCCTACGTTTCGGGGCACGGCCCGCTAAAGAGCGATGGTTCGCTGCTTGTGGGTCGCGTTGGTTCGGAAGTCGATCAACAAGCGGGCTTTGATGCCGCCCGGCAAACAGGCCTGGCGATTCTAGCGACCCTGCGAGCCAACCTCGGCAGCTTGGACAAGGTCAAGCGCGTGGTGAAGACCCTGGGAATGGTCAACTGCGTCGCTGAGTTCGACAAGCATCCGGCGGTCATCAACGGCTGCAGCGAATTGTGGCGAGACGTCTGGGGCGTCGATCACGGCGTGGGAGCCCGCAGCGCGGTCGGTATGGGCTCGTTGCCGGGGAATATCACCGTCGAAATCGAGGCGATTTTTGAAATCGTGAATTAACTCTCGTCGGTAAGATTTTGGTGTAAGCTGGGATGGTAGAAATGAATCGATGCGTTGGAGTTCGCAAGACGCGGGCTCTCATTGTTTTCCTGCTATTCCACTCATGACTTTTCGCCAAACGCTGATCTTTCTGCTGGGCTCGGTGCTGCCAGCGTTCTTGCTTGCGCTCGCGAGTACGGCAGCCATGCGAAGGCTGAGTCCACGCTGGGGTTTGGTCGATCATCCGAACCAGCGCAAAGTGCATGTGACCCCCACGCCGCTCGGCGGGGGCGTCGGCATCTGGCTGGGCGTCATCGGAACATTTGCCTTCGGATTGCTTGGCCTGCTGGCGATTAGCACCAACGAATCGCTGCGAGCCATGGTGCCGGATTTCGCGCTACCACATTTGGCCGGAATCCAAGCCCAGCAGTTGAAGCTTTGGATTTTGCTGTTGGCCGGCACCGTGCTGATGCTGCTCGGCCTCAGTGATGATCGCTGGGGGCTCTCGTGGCAGGTACGAATGGCGACCCAGTTCGCGGTGGCCGCGGCTTGCGTCTATTTCATCCCGAATCTGCGGCTGACGGCATTCATTGACCAGCCTTGGTTCACCGGGCTCCTTTCGGTGCTCTGGATCGTTGCGCTAATCAACTCGTTCAACATGCTCGACAACATGGATGGGCTCTCAGCGGGAATTGCCTCCATCGCCTCCGGCTTTCTCGCCGTAGTCATGCTCATTGCCCCCAACCCAGAATCACTGGGGCCTCAGTTTTTTGTAGCCGGCTTTCTGCTCGTCTTAACCGGATCTTTGCTGGGATTCTTATGGCACAATCGGCCGCCGGCCAAAATCTTCATGGGCGATGCGGGCAGCTACTTTGTGGGCTTTAACATTGCCGTCGCGACCCTCCTGGCCAGCTACACCGGCTACCAGAGCGAGTCACGGCATGCGATTCTAGCTCCGCTGTGCGTGATGGCCGTGCCGCTGTATGACCTAGTAACTGTGCTGGCCATTCGCATTCGTTCCGGGCAGAGTATTTTTAAGGCCGACAAGAACCATTTTTCGCATCGGCTCGTAGACTTAGGTTTGACAAAACCGCAAGCGGTGCTGACGGTTTACTTGACCACTGCGCTGTGCGGGCTCGCAGCGGTCTTGTTACACCGGGTCGATACGCTGGGCGCCGTGTTGCTGATGATGATCGTCGGCTGCACCCTGTCGCTCATTGCCATTTTGGAAACTACCGCCAGGCGAAAGATCAAGCAGCCATGAAACGCCGCCGCGGTCCAACCGATGAAGTTTTAGCGAAGCAACCACCCACAAGCTTTGCCGCGCAACTCATTGCGATCTTTGGTAACTACGTTCGTCCCGCTATTCTGGCCTTAGCCACGGCGCTGCTCGTTTCGACGCCGCTCGTCGCGAGCGAAGGCATCATCTCCGAAGGGACCGGCGCAACCTGGCATGTGCTTTGGCTGGCTTTGGCCCTGATCTCGCTCGCTGGTTCCGCGCTCACCGCCTCGCCGAATCGCCGCTGGGCCTGGCCCGACTTGTGCGTGGTGATTCTCGTGGGTTGGCACGTGCTGAGCGCCGCGCTCTGCGATGGCAACGAACGGCACGCCTGGAATGCCGCCTGGCAATGGGCCGCCTATGGCGCGCTGGCAATTGTGATGCGCCAGCAGTTGTTGACGGGGCAAGAGACGCGAGCCGTCGTCGTGGTGATGGTGCTGCTGGCCGCGGCGGTGGCCTTGCATGCCTATTATCAGTACTTCATCGGTCAGCCCGCGTTGCGGCAGGAATTCAAGAACAATCCCCAGCTGATTCTCGATCAAATGGGAGTCACGGCCGAGGCGAGCGGCCCCGTGTTGGCAATGGCCGAGAACCGCATCAACAGCTTGGAACCGGTGGCAGAGTTTGCCCTCACCAACTCACTCGCTGGTTTTCTCTTGCCGTGGATGCTCGTCTCGTTGGGCTTGGCATTCTGGTTAGTGCAAAAGGGCGAGTCGCTGCAAACGATCGCTGTGTTCCTCGTACTGGCCGTGATTATTTCCGGCGTTCTCGTGCTGACGAAGAGTCGCACGGCTTGGCTGGCAGCAGCCGGAGGTTGCGTGCTGATCTTAACCTTTGGTCGTCGCTCGGGCTGGCAACTCGATTGGCGCTGGCCAGTCGGCATTTCGGCCGTCGTGCTGTTGCTCGGACTGGCGGCCGTCGCCTTCAAGGGGCTCGATGCCGAGGTGCTCAGCGAATCGCCAAAGTCCGTTCTCTATCGCGTGGAGTATTGGCGAGCCACAGCGGCCATGATCGGCGATCACCCCTGGCTCGGCGTGGGCCCCGGTAACTTTCAAGAACGATATGCCGAACACAAGTTGCCTCAGGCCAGCGAGACCGTCGCCGATCCACACAATTTTCTATTAGAAGTTTGGAGCACCGCTGGCACTCCCGCTTTGCTCGCTCTTGTCGCGCTGATGTTCACCACGGTTTGGCAACTGGCTCGCCAGCCGAGGAGTGAATCGACGATCACGCCGGCAATCGCCACTGCCGACATCGAGCCCAAACCGTTCAGCAGCTTTCCGATTGGTGCCTTCGCAATCTTTATCGGGTCGTTCATCGGGCTGATGCTTGCTGCGTTGCTGGGCATCATTGTCTTCGATCCACTGGAGACCACTCACCTCAGCTTCGACTCGCAAGACACGGCGCTCGGCTTGCCGATCATGTGGGTCACCGGCACGATCTGCTTCGGCTTTGGTTTCTACCTGTTGCGAGATTGGATCGAGCGCGGCGAGCTTCCTCGTTCGGTCGTGGTGGTTGGTCTCGCGGCCTTACTGGTGAATCTGCTTGCGGCGGGAGCCGCCATCTTCCCGGGCGTGATGAACACCGCTTGGTTGTTGTGGGCCATCGCCTTGCGGCCCGATCGTGAAGAAGTGCAGCCTGAAGCAATACCTGCAGAAGGCTTGAGCATTCAATCTCCGCAGCAAGTCATCAGCTTGGTCGCTGCAGTCGTGTGCATGGTGGCCTTAATTGCTTGCAACTATACCGAGTACAAGCCGGTGCTCGCGGGACAACACTTGCAGATGCGAGCAACGGCCGAGCGGCTGCGCGAAGCCTCACGCCCCGATTTTGTTGGCACGCCACAATCGATCAGTCTCGCCGAGCAAGCGATAGCCGCTGATCCTTGGTCGCCCGCACTCCGCCGGTTTCTAGCCAACCTGCAGTTCAACGTCTGGCTGAACAAGTCGGTGCCGCGCAACTGGCAACCCTTTGTCGAAGCGATGGCCGCCTATCAACAGGCGAGTCCCCATCACTTCAACCAACATCAGCAGCGGGGTGAATGGCTGCTGATGGCTTCGCGAAAGACCAAAAACAAAGACCTGTTAGCCGACGCGGCAGCTGCGTACGAAGCGGCCATTCAGTGCTATCCGAACAACGCTTTTCTGCATGCTCAGTTGGCTTCAATCTACAGCGAGCAGGGGCTCGTTGAAGATGCTCGCAAGGCGGCCGATGAGGCAGCGCGACTCGATGCCCTTTGCCCGCACGTCGACAAGAAGTTAGAAAAGACGATGCTGTACGATCCTCAAACGACGACCCGCACAGCCCCCACGACTGAAGAGATCGCCGCAGGCAACGCAGCCATCGTCGTTGCCCGACTGCGGGGAGTAGAAACTTCCCCGCCTGAACAAGCTCCCGATCAAAAGTAGATTCCGAGGGCCTGAAGTCATGAAAACTCTTGTGCTGGTCATTATCTGTTTGGGCGTCGGAATTGGCTTAGGGATCGCCTCGACTCGGCGAGAGTTCGCTAGCGAGCAATTGCCGACCGATGTTTATCTAACATCCACCGACAATGCCAGTGCCACCGGCGCGAGCGGACCCAAGGTGACTCTGGTCGGCGGTAGCACCTTCGACTTTGGCCAGATGGACCGGCATGCCGAGGGCGAGCATGTGTTCCAACTACGCAACGACGGCGACCAGCCGCTCCGTCTCGAGAAAGGCCAAACCACTTGCAAATGCACGATGAGCGAGATGAAGGATGGCGATCTGAAGCCCGGCGAGACCGCCCCCATTAAGCTGAACTGGACGGCCAAAACCGGCGACATGGAATTCTCCCAATCGGCCGAGATCAAGACGAGCGATCCACGCCAGCCTTTGGTGCGATTGCATGTTCACGGCAAGATCATCGACGCCCTGCGTGCCGACCGGGCACATCTCTCGCTAGGGTCGTTTTCGGCCAGTGAAGATACCCTGGGCAAGTTCAAGGTCTTCTCCTTCCGCGGCGACCAGCAGCTAGCAGTCGCCATGCACGATTTCGTCAAGACCGAAACTGCCGGTTCCTTCAGTGCTGAGTTTCGCGACCTTGACGAAGCCGAACTGGCGGAGGAAAAAGGGGCCAAATCGGGGGTCGAAGTGGCAATTCGCGTCAAATCCGGCTTGCCACTCGGCACCGTGGCGCAGACAATCCGCCTGACCACCAATTTAGCCGAAACCTCGCCTCTGGAGATTCCCATCGAAGGTCGCGTGGTCGGCGACATTGTGGTGGTTGGCCCTGGAGTGGCGAGCGAGCAAAGCATCATCCCGATCGGAGCGGTTACAGCCGGTAAGAGCAAGACAATTACTGTGCATGTGATCGTCAAGGGACCCCATCGCCACAATACCGAACTGCAAATCAAGAACGTGGAACCCAAAGACTTGCAGGTAAAACTCGGCGAACCATCGACCGACAATCCGCAGGTCGCTCGGTATCCGCTGACCGTAACCATTCCCGCAGATACCAAGCCCATTTCCAAATTAGGAACCACGCTTGAAACCGCCGGTGTAATTCGATTGTCGACCACGCACCCGTTAATCAAAGAGTTTGTCATCCTGGTGCGATATGCGGTCACGGAATGACCGGCCAGCGTTTGAACCAGACAAGTTTGCAGCAGACAAGGAAGTAGGCAGTCATGCGAGTTGGTGGGCAATACATTCAACGAACCCTGGCTGTGGCACTCACCACGCTGGCCTGCTCGCTCGTGTGGCTTGGTTGCGATCGGCCACCGCCGCCCCAGCCGCCGGTTCAAACCGCTGTCACTCCCCCGGTTCCGTCTCCGGAGCCGCCTCCGCCGGAACCGAAGCCCGCCGTAGAACCTCCCGCAGTGGCGGCGGTTCCCCCAGTAGAAGCACCCGTCACCGAACCAAAGACTCCAGCCGAAACCCCACCGGCTGAGCCACCCGCGAAGACCACCAAGAAGCTTCCCGACCAGCCTTTGTTCGCAGGCTGGCCCGAGCCCAAGCTCGTCTTTTTTATCACCGGGCAACAACAGGGTTACATCGAACCCTGCGGCTGCACGGGCCTCGAGAATCAAAAGGGTGGCCTGGCGCGGCGGCAGACACTGCTGAACGATCTGCGAGAGAAGCGTGGCTGGAATGTGGTCGCCATCGATGTCGGCAGTCAAAGCAAGCGATTTGGCAGACAGCCCGAAATCAAGTTCCAGCGCACCACCGAAGCCCTCCGCGCGATGGGCTATTCCGCCGTGGCGCTCGGTGCCGACGATCTGCGACTGACCGCCGGTGAGCTGACCGTCGCTACCAATCCCGATGATCAGCCCAGTATGTTCGTCGGCGCCAATGTCGCGGTCCTCGATCGCGGCTTGCAGCCTCGTTTCAAGGTCATCGAAGCAGGTGGCAAGAAGATCGGCATCACCGCCGTGCTGGGCGACTCGTTCGAACAAAAACTGGCCGGTGACGAACTGATTCACGAGCCTGCATTGGCCGCTCTCGAAAAAGTGAGTGCCGAACTCAAGGACCAGAAGTGCGACCTGAACGTGTTGCTGTGCCACGCGAGTCTCGCCGAGTCTCGCACCATTGCCGCTGCCGCGCCGTTGTTCGACCTGGTGGTTACCGCCGGTGGCGTAGGCGAACCAACCTTGGAACTCGAACAGATCACCGGCAGCAAAGCCAAGATGGCTCAGGTCGGCACCAAGGGAATGTACGTCGGTGTGGTGGGTGTCTTCGACGATCCCAAAATGCCCTTCCGCTACGAGCGCGTCCCGCTCGATGCCCGCTGGAAAGACTCCCCTGCGATGCTGCAACTGCTGGCCGACTATCAGCAACAGCTCGAACAAATGGGGCTCACCGAACTTGGCTTGCGGCCTCAGCCTCACCCGTCGGGCTTGCAGTTTGTTGGTTCCGACAAATGCGGCGAATGCCACACCAAGGCCTTCGAAATCTGGCAAAAGACCACCCACGCCCATGCCACCGATTCGCTCGTAACGCCGCCCGGCGACCGGGGGCACATCGCGCGGCACTTCGATCCCGAATGCCTCAGCTGCCACGTCACAGGCTGGGAGCCACAAAAGTTCTTCCCGTTTGCTTCCGGCTATACGTCGTTGAGCGGTACGCCCCTCATGAAGCAGAATGGCTGCGAGAACTGCCATGGTCCAGGCTCCGCCCACGTCGCTGCCGAAAGTGGTGCCGAGCAACTGGCACAAGCCGAAGTGCTGAAGCGTCGCGACGCCATGAAGCTGCCACTCGCCGGCGGCGTCGCCGAACGCAAGTGCATGGAATGCCACGACCTCGACAACAGCCCCGATTTTCACGTGAAGGGTGCCTTCGAAAAGTATTGGAAAGAAGTCGAGCACAAGGGGAAGGACTAGCGCCTCCGTTCATGGCACGCAAAAAAGCAGCGAAGAGCGATCCGCCACCAGACGTCCCCAGCGAAGATTCGCCGCAGCCTGCGGGTGTAAACCGCCGTGCCAAGTCCGCTGCTCCCCCGCGCATTCTCGTTGTTGAAGATCCCGATCCAGCTGACATGGCCGAATCGCTCGGCCTCGAACAATTCCAAGAGCCCGACGATGCCGGTCTCTCGCTCGAGGAGTTCGGCCAGGCCTATGCCTCGCTAATGACGCAAGCGGCCGATCCCTACGAGGCGACGGCCAAAACTCCCAACGTTGAAGCCGATCCGGCGACCGGCGAATCAGCCGAAGAGCCCTCCGCCGGTTCCCCCGACGACGAACCACTCGAAGTCATCTCGGGCGACGATGACACGGCCGCCGAAGTCACCCCGCTGACGATTCTCGAAGCGATGCTATTCGTCGGTCATCCCCTAGGCGAACCGCTGACGAGTAAGGACATCGCTGGCCTCATGCGCGGAGTAACCCCCGCCGAAATCGACGAGTTCATCGAAGAGCTCAACGAGACCTATCGCCGCGATGGCTCGGTCTATCACATCGTGGCGAAAGGGGCCGGCTATCGCTTGGAACTTCGCTCCGAGTGGGGGCCCATTCGTGACCGCTTCTATGGCCGCGTCAAGGAAGCTCGTCTGTCGCAATCCTCGGTCGACGTCTTGGCCGTCGTTGCTTACCAGCAGCCCATTGCCGCTGACGAAGTCGAACGACTACGTGGCAAGCCCAGCGGAGCCGTCCTCTCGCAACTGGTCCGCCGCGACCTGCTGCAGGTCGAACTCCCGGCCCCCAAGGCTCCACCCCAGTATCGGACCACCAGTCGCTTCCTCGATCTCTTCGGTCTCGACGACCTCAGCGACCTGCCTCAGAGTCTCGATGGCGAAAAAAGTCTGTAGGCCAAAATCATCCTACTTGTCCAACTTCGCCGGCAATTGTTAGTAGCCAAGATTCGCCAAACAAGGCAAATACTGACACTCTTAGCATTAATTGCCCGGCCATTGCTGGACACCACCCGAATAGACTAGCCGTTATTGGCGATCGCATCGCCTGGTTGGAGTGATAACCGTTTTTGATAACCTTTTCGCGACTTCTTTCCGGCGCACCCGTTGCTGTAACCTCAGGCATATCAATCAGTTACAAAGTCCAACCCCGTCATTCTGACGCTCGTCTGAAAACCATTTGATAACCTTTTCGCCATCGTCTCGCGCCGGGCTTTGCTGCTCAGTGGGAACTGGGTGGGTCGGAATGGCCCACCTCTTTCTTCGCTCCCTTCGCAATCGAGTACCGAACCTGCAGCATCGCGAACAAGCCTGTCACGACTCCGCCGCCCAGGCAAACCCAAAAGAACGGCCCCAGCAGACGCTGGCTCTTCAATCCCCAACGCATTGCCAACGGCTCCAAGACCAGGCTGCCGAGGAAATAGCCAAGGTTCAGAACCACCGCCGCGACGAGCAAACCAACCAAGAACGGGGCCAGTTTTCCGACGACGCTATTCACGAGAGTGCCCCCATTTTCATTCAGCCGCTGCCCGATTCTCTCGGCGCGCAAATGTCCAACAACCAGCAGCCCTACGAAGGTATAGCCGCCCCCAACAAAAACGGAACCAGCCTGGCCGCGTATGGCTCGCGCCTTGATCCACGAAACGCGCAGACAATTTCTCCCATTAGCGCCCGGTAGTGATCGTTTGTCAATAATATATTCCAGTATTTTTCATAACAACCTAACGACTTGGTCGCCGGCGCCCTGGCGTTGCCTCCCTTTCTTCGAACGACGGCCACTTAAGGTCACCATTTGTGACTTCAAGATCTAATCGCGGTAACCGTAGCCGGCCCGCGCCAAAGTCTGGCCTCGCTCGTCCCAAGTTGCCACCAAGGCTCGGCAGATGCCTCGCCCTCCCACGTCGGTTCGAAAATTGGAGGTCACCAATGGTGACCTCCAATCCGGGGGCCAAAGTGACTGACTTCTGCCGCGGAAAAGAAGCGGCGGATCGGCTTTCGATGAGCGAGAAATAGGCAGATTCCTTGTCCGCCAGACGACGTAATCTGCCACGTTACAAAGCGCGGCGGGAATGCTACAATCGCCACTGCAACGAGCGGGGCGATACCGCGTCACTGCGATCGTATTTTCGCGATTTTGGGCAGTATTCCATCCGGCAGGCTTCCACCCACCAGCAAGGCCATGACCACTACCGTCTTCGATCCGTTTGGCTCCCGCGACACCTTCTCGACCGGCAGCGGCGAGGCGGGCATCTATCGCCTTAGCAAGCTCGAGCAACTCGGGCTCGGCGAGGTGAGCAAACTCCCTTTCTCGATTCGCGTGCTGCTCGAAGCGGCCCTGCGAAACTGCGACGGCTACATCGTCACCGAGGACGATGTGAAGGCCCTCGCTACTTGGAACGCGGCCGAACCGGCCAAGCGTGAAATTCCGTTCATGCCGGCCCGCGTGGTGCTGCAAGATTTCACCGGCGTGCCTTGCGTGGTCGATCTCGCAGCCATGCGTTCGGCCATGGAACGTCTGGGCGGCGATCCCAAGAAAATCAATCCGCTCATTCCGGTCGACCTGGTGATCGATCACAGCGTGCAGGTCGACTTTTTCGGCACCTCGATGTCGCTGGGGCAGAATGTCGATCTGGAGTTCAAGCGCAATCGCGAACGCTACGAATTTCTCCGCTGGGGCCAACGCGCGTTCAACAATTTCCGCGTGGTGCCACCGGACGTGGGCATCGTCCACCAGGTGAACCTCGAATACCTCGCCAAGGGTGTCTTCATCCGCAGCGATAAAAAGGGCCCAGTCGCGCTCCCCGATTCGCTCGTCGGCACCGATAGCCATACCACCATGATCAATGGTCTGGGCGTCTTGGGCTGGGGCGTCGGCGGCATCGAAGCCGAAGCGGTGATGCTCGGCCAACCACTCTATATGTTGTTGCCGGAAGTCATCGGTTTTGAGCTGACCGGCGAACTGCAACCCGGCGTAACGGCCACCGACCTGGTGCTAACCGTGACGCAACAGCTGCGCAAGGTGGGCGTGGTCGATAAGTTTGTGGAGTTCTACGGATCGGGCGTGCGCCGCATGTCGCTGGCCGATCGAGCGACGATTGCCAACATGGCGCCCGAATATGGTGCCACGATGGGCTTCTTCCCCATCGACGACGAAACGCTCAACTTCCTGAAGAAGACCGGTCGCACCGCCGAAGAAGTTTCGCTGGTCGAACGCTACTGCAAGGAACAAGGTCTGTTCAATGCGCCCGGTTCGCCGGCGCTGAACTACACCAAAACCGTCACGCTGGACCTGGGCACCGTCGAGCCTTCGCTGGCCGGACCCAAACGGCCGCAAGATCGCGTCTCGCTCGCCAGCATGAAAGAGAATTGGCAGAAGTCGCTGAAAGCACCCGTTGCCGAACGCGGTTTTCAACTCGACGATGCGGCGCTCAAGCGTAAGGGGACCGTGCAGACGAACGGTCACAGCGAAACGATTGGCCACGGGGCCGTCGTAATCGCCGCCATCACCAGCTGCACCAACACCAGCAACCCCAGCGTGATGCTGGCTGCCGGTTTGCTCGCGAAGAAGGCTGTGGAAAAAGGCCTCAAGGTTCCTTCGTATGTAAAGACGAGCCTGGCCCCTGGCTCGCGCGTGGTAACCGATTACTTCGACCGCGCTGGTGTGAGCCAGGCCCTCGATACGCTCGGTTTTCAGACCGTCGGCTACGGCTGCACGACCTGCATTGGCAACAGCGGTCCGCTGCCCGATAACGTGGCCGCTGCCGTGCAAGAAGGCGATCTCGTCGCCTCGGCAGTCATCAGCGGCAATCGCAACTTCGAAGGTCGCGTGAATCCACTGGTGAAGGCCAATTTCCTCGCTAGCCCGCCTCTCGTCGTCGCGTATGCTCTCGCCGGCACGACCGATATCGATCTGCTCAACGAGCCGATTGGTGAAGGTACAAACGGGCCGGTGATGCTCAAGGACATCTGGCCAACTCACGCCGAAGTGCGGCAAGCGATTACCGACTTTGTGCAGCCCGAGATGTTCTCCAGCCGCTATTCGCGTGCGTTCGATGGCAACGAAATCTGGAATCAGATCAAGGTCGCTGAAGGAGCACTCTACAGCTGGAACTTGGACAGTACCTACATTCAAGAGCCGCCGTTCCTGGAAGACTTCAGCGCCAACGCCACTGCGGTGAAGCCGATTCGCGGGGCTCGCGTCCTGGCGATGCTGGGCGACAGCGTAACGACGGACCACATTTCGCCTGCCGGCAACATTGCCAAGAACAGCCCCGCTGGCAAGTTCCTGATGGAACGCGGTGTCGAGCCAGTCGACTTCAACAGCTACGGTGCTCGCCGCGGTAACGACCGCGTGATGGTCCGCGGTACCTTCGCCAACGTGCGCATCCGCAACTTCCTCGCTCCCGGCACCGAAGGTGGCGTGACGAAGTACTTGGGCGCTGGGCACGTTGCTGGCCGGCCGCCGGTGGCCGATGCCGATGCGGGGCAGGTGATGTTCATCTACGACGCCGCCATGAAGTACAAGGCTGGGGGCACCCCGACCATCATCCTCGCCGGTGCTGAATACGGCACGGGTTCTTCCCGCGACTGGGCCGCCAAGGGAACGAACCTGCTGGGTGTGCGAGCCGTGATCGCGGCGAGCTACGAACGAATCCACCGTAGCAACCTGGTGAACATGGGCGTGTTGCCGCTGCAGTTCCTCGAAGGGCAAACCTGGAAGTCGCTGGGGATCGTCGGCGACGAGACGTTCGAGATTCTCGACCTCAACGAATCTCTTTCGCCTCGTTCCCAGATCGGTGTGCAGGCCACTTCGCCCGATGGCACCAGCAAGACCTTTGCTGCCGCCGTTCGCATCGATACCCCCGTCGAACTCGACTACTACCGCAACGGCGGCATCTTGCAGACCGTGGTGAAGAAGTTGATGGCGGAGTAAGAGCGGGCGTAGCTCAGAAAGTGTGGCGCGGGTGATGTTTCACCCGCGTTCTAATGTGCAACGAGCGGCGCTCTCGCTTTGTCCACCACGATTGCACTTTTCGTCCTGCGTTCCGTTTGTCGCGAAAACGCCGCAAAAGCGGCTGTTTTTTCGCGCCAGCGGCAAATTCGCGCGCATGTGCTATTGCCGAAATGGAAATGGCGAAATAACCTTAACTTAGGAGAGGTAGGAGAAACTGATTGGCTAGGGACAGCCGGAGCCAACGCATTTGTAAGCGTGTGACTCCCCTTACCGATCCTCTCGCCTCTGACGGAATGCTCTTTTGCAAGTTCTTGAGACGCAGCGACTCACGGTCGCAACTTAGCGTCGGCATTCTTGCCCGGCTTCTTCTCCCCGCCGGTCGCCAGCACCGACGTCTTACCCGTTGTGCTCCTTGGTTCGCGTCGTGCCTATGCCAAATCGGGTAGCAGCATTGTGGGTTGCTGCGCGCACACTTTGGTGACGGCTTTCAAGAAGAAGCAAATCGGTCACGGCACGACCGGTAAGAGCCATCCGACTAGAGCAGGTAACAGCGGTACACAAGCGGAACATCACCAGCGAGGCAGCATGCAGGTGGATGAAGTGGCCCGAGGATGAAGGGGCCAATTTAGGCACCAAAAGTGCAGCTATCACGCGCGTTCTCAGGAGGACGATGCGATGACATCGGCGACAGGTAGCACGGGCAAGAGCATCATTTCTTTGATTGCCGGGCGGCAGGATCTCGAACAGTTCCGCCGCAAGAGTTGGGTCGGAACCTTCGAGGAATACCTCGATTTGGTCCGTGAAACGCCTCAGGTGGCCCGCAACGCCTTTGAGCGCGTGTACGACATGGTGATTGCGTACGGCACCACGGTGTACGACGAGTCCCGCGGCGTAAAGCGAACCCACTTCAAGTTTTTCGACGATCCCGACAACGGCGGGCGCGATGCTGTCTTCGGCCTCGACGAAACGCTCGAAAGTTTCGTCAACGCGCTGATGTCAGCCGCCAAGGGCTACGGCATCGAGAAACGCGTGCTGCTGTTGCACGGTCCCGTCGGCAGCAGCAAGAGCACGATTGCTCGGTTGCTCAAGCGTGGCCTTGAGCGCTATTCGACCACCGACGCCGGCGCTGTCTACACATTGGGCTGGGTGAACGAAGCGGAGCCAACCGAGATTCACTGGTGCCCGATGCACGAGGAGCCGCTGCACATGGTTCCCGAGCGATTCCGCGAGGATGTGCTCGCCCAGGTGAACGCCAATGCCGAAGAGCACCACTACAAAGTGAAGATCGTCGGCGACCTGTGCCCCTACTGCCGCTTCATGTACACCGAACGGCTAAAGAAGTACGGTGGCGACTGGACGCAGGTCATTCAAGACATTCGCGTCAAGCGAATCGCTCTCTCGGAGCAAGATCGCTGCGGCATCGGCACCTTCCAGCCTAAGGACGAGAAGAACCAGGACAGCACGGAACTCACTGGCGACATCAACTATCGCAAGATCGCGGAGTATGGCAGCGATAGCGATCCTCGGGCGTTTAACTTCGACGGTGAGTTTAACGTCGCCAATCGCGGCATCATCGAGTTCATCGAAGTTCTCAAACTGGACGTGGCGTTCCTTTACGATCTGCTGGGCGCCAGCCAGGAGCATAAGGTCAAGCCGAAGAAATTCGCGCAGACCGATATCGACGAGGTGATTATCGGGCACACCAATGAGCCCGAGTATCGCCGACTGCAGAATAACGAGTTCATGGAAGCCCTCCGCGATCGCACGGTCAAGATCGACGTCCCTTACGTCACCCGGCTGAGCGACGAAATCAAGATCTACGAAAAGGATTACAACGCCGGCAAGGTGAAGGGGAAGCATATCGCCCCGCACACCATCGAAATGGCCGCCATGTGGGCCGTGCTTACCCGGCTCGAGCCGCCGAACAATGCCAGTCTGACGTTGCTGCAGAAACTGAAACTGTACAACGGCCGCACGCTGGCCGGCTTCACCGAAGAGAACATCAAGGAGATGAAGGAAGAAGCGATCAGCGAAGGCTTGCACGGCATCAGCCCACGGTACGTGCAGGACAAGATCAGTAACGCGCTGGTCGCGAATCTCGATTCGAAGTCGATCAACCCCTTCATGGTGATGAACGAACTCGAAGCGGGCCTCAAGCATCATTCACTCATCACCAACGAAGAATTGCGAGCGAAGTACCGCGAACTCTTGGGCGTGGTGAAAGAGGAGTACGAGAACATCGTGAAGAACGAAGTTCAGCGGGCGATTGCTGCCGACGAAGACGCGCTCAAACGCCTCTGCGCGAACTACATCGACAACATTAAGGCCTACACGCAGCGTGAAAAGGTGCGCAACAAGTTCACCGGGCAAACCGAAGAGCCCGATGAACGGATGATGCGGTCGATCGAGGAAAAGATCGACATTCCCGATAGCCGCAAGGACGATTTCCGCCGCGAGATCATGAACTACATCGGCGCGTTGATGATCGACGGCAAGACCTTCGATTACAAAGCGAACGAACGCCTGTACCGTGCTTTGCAGTTGAAACTGTTCGAAGATCAAAAGGACACGATCAAGCTCACCAGCCTGGTTTCGCAAGTGGTCGACAAGGACACGCAAGCGAAGATCGACGTGGTGAAGAGTCGCCTCATTCGCGACTTTGGCTACGACGACGAAAGCGCCAGCGACGTGCTGCATTATGTGGCCAGCATCTTTGCCCGCGGTGATGTTAAACGGAAATAAGGTGCGACCATGGTCATGAAGATTGATCGCGATAACAGCCGCTTCAAAGAGATTGTGAAGGGGAAGATTCGCCAAAATCTGCGGAAGTACGTCACGCACGGCGAGATGATCGGCCGCAAAGGGAAGGACCTCGTTTCGATCCCGCTGCCTCAGCTCGACGTGCCGCACTTCCGCTACGGACAAAACGGCAAGGGTGGTGTAGGCCAAGGCGAAGGTGAGGTAGGCCAGCCCATTGCCCCCGGCGGCGATGGTGAACCCGGGCAAGGTCAGGCCGGCAGCGACGAGGGCCAACACGTGCTGGAGGTCGATGTCTCGCTGGAAGAACTGGCCGAAATTCTGGGCCAGGAACTGAAACTTCCGCGCATTGAGCCCAAAGGTAAAGCGAACATCGAAGACGAAAAAGTCCGCTACACCAGCGTGCGTAAAGTCGGCCCAGAATCGCTGCGACACTTCCGTCGCACCTACGTCCAGGCTCTGAAGCGGCAACTTTCCGAAGGCAGCTATCGCCCGAACGATCCACGCGTCATCCCCTACAAAGATGATCGCCGCTATCGCTCGTGGCAGACAGTTTCCGAACCGGTCGCGAATGCCGTGATTCTGTACATCATGGACGTCTCGGGTTCGATGACCGACGACCAAAAGGAGATCGTCCGGACCGAAGCGTTTTGGATCGATACTTGGCTGCGCAGTCAGTACACCGGCATCGAGCGCCGCTACATCATCCATGATGCGGCTGCAAAAGAAGTGGACGAGGAAACCTTCTATCACACTCGCGAAAGCGGCGGCACGCGCATCAGCACTGCTTACAAAGTGGCACTCAGCCTGATCAAAGAGAAGTTCGATCCGACGCAGTGGAACATCTACGCCTTTCAGTTCTCCGATGGCGATAACTGGGGCGAAGACAACCGCCAATCATTGGCCATGCTCAAGGACGAACTGCTGCCGATTTGCAATTTGTTCTGCTATGGCCAGGTCGAAAGCCCCTACGGCAGCGGCGAATACATCCGCGTGCTCGAAGAAGCCTTCGGCAGCGAGCACGAACAGCTGGTCCTCTCCGAAATCGCGAACAAAGAAGCGATCTACGAATCGATCAAGACGTTTTTGGGGAAAGGGAAATAGCCCATGCCTGCTCTCCATCGTTTTCGTTCACTCACCGAAGAGCTGATCGAAATCCAGCGCCAGATGGAAGGTCACGCCCGCGCGTACGGGCTGGACTTCTTCCCCACGATCTTCGAAGTCGTCGATGCCGACCAATTGAACGCCGTCGCTGCTTACGGTGGCTTTCCGACGCGTTACCCGCACTGGCGCTTCGGCATGGAGTACGAGCAGCTGCAAAAAGGCTACTCGTACGGACTGCAAAAGATCTACGAACTGGTGATCAACAACGATCCTTGCTACGCGTACTTGCTCGGCAGCAACGGCATCACCGATCACAAGCTGGTGATGGCTCACGTCTACGGCCACTGCGATTTCTTCAAAAACAACGCCTGGTTCGCGAAGACCAATCGCCGCATGATCGACGACATGGCCAATCACGGCAATCGAATTCGGAACTACATGGACCGTTTTGGCGTCGAAGAAGTCGAGAACTTCATCGACTGCTGCTTGAGCGTTGAGGACTTGATCGACATCTACTCGCCCCACATCAAACGCCGCGACGATAAGCCCCCGCCGGTGCGCCACGACGATGAGGACGAAGAAGCTTTTGACCCCACTTCCCCTACTCGCTATCAATCGAAAGGCTATCTCGACCAGTACGTAAACCCGCGCAAGGCCATGGACGCCGAACGAGCGCAACTGAAGAAGGATCTGGAGCGAAAGGAGAAGTTTCCCTCCGAACCCATGCGCGACGTGACGCTCTTTGTCTTGGAGAACGCGCCGCTGAAGAACTGGCAGGCCGATGTGCTGTCGATCATTCGCGAAGAGGCCTATTATTTCGCCCCACAAGGGCAAACCAAAATTATGAATGAAGGTTGGGCCACTTACTGGCACAGCACGATCATGACCAAGCATGCCATGGAGGCCAAAGACCTGATCTGCTACGCCGATCATTGCAGCGGCACCTTAGCGGGCTCACGCACGCGACTCAATCCTTACAAGCTAGGTGTCGAGTTGTATCGCGATATCGAAGACCGCTGGAATCGCGGTGCCTTCGGCGAAGATTACGACAACTGCGAAGACTGGCAGGAACAGCAGCACTGGAACACAAAGGCCGGTCTCGGTCGCGAAAAGATCTTCGAAGTGCGTCGCGTCCACAACGACCTTACGTTCATCGACGAATTCCTGACGCTCGACTTTTGCCGCCGCCACAAGCTGTTCTCGTTCGGCTATCAGCAGGAATCGGGTTACTACGAAATCGAGAGTCGCGAATTTCCGAACGTGAAACAGCGGCTGCTCTATAATTTAACGAACATGGGCCGGCCGATCATTTACGTGACCGACGGCAACTACAAGAACCGCGGCGAACTGCTGCTGGAACATCGCTTCAGCGGAGCAGAGCTGCAACAGAACTACGCTCAGGACACACTCACGTCGCTGTACAAACTTTGGAAGCGACCGGTGCACATTGAAACCAAACTAGAAGGTGCGACGGTCCTCTGGTCGTTCGACGGCCAGAGTCACACCAGCTCGGAAGATAAGAAAAAGGCCTAGCGGAGGAATTGGCAAGCGATTTGTTGCCAGGATGGCAGGCGGAGATTGATGATGACCATCAAACAAGACATAGCTCTCGAGCTTCAACGACTCGCACCCAGCGGCGGTGAGCTGGAAGTGCGCACCACGAGCGGACGCATTGTTAGTCAACTCGACGTCGTCGATGCCGTCGGTTGTGCTTTCACTCGCTTTGATTACCAGTCATCCAACCTTGCCAATGCCACGGTCGATAGCCTGAAAGCCCTTAGCAACAAGATTCAGCAACGGCTCACGTACCTGATGGAGCCGATCAGTCTGCTCGAAACTGACGCCGAGAGCGTTTCGATTCAAATGCGTTCAAGCCCGCCGCAGGTAGGCGATGATGGTCGTAGTTACTACGAACTTCTCGTCCGCCGCGGTGGCGAAGTCACCCTTCGCCGCTACCACAAAGCCGCCGGCCAGCCGCGGCAGATCGTGCCGGCAAACGTCACGCGCGAAGTCCTTGGCCGCCTAGGCGACGACTTTGTGGCGGTGATTGGATAGCTTTTCGGAAGAGCGGGCGAGGCTCTCGCAGAGCCCCGTTAGAGATGGAAATCGTCGTCGAGCCACCAGACCTCGCGGATGCGTCAGGCTACCCGAACAAATGCTCCCCGAGGCCTGGCGCATGGTTTAAGATACGCCGATGCGATTTCACCTGCGAAGCCTGCTGATCCTGTTGTTGCTGGGGCCGATCATCCTGGCTGCCGCTTGGACCCACTACCAACAATGGCAACAGGTTCGCTTCACCCGTCGGGTTCCCTTCGCAGAATCTGTTCCGACCGGCATTCCCAGCACCCAATGGGAAAGCTTTCCCGAGAGCGACCCGACCAGCCGTTAAGTGCCAGTACAGCTGGTAGGCCGGAACAAAGTGTACTCACGCAGTTCCGGCAGACACATTACGCGACATCGATCGGCGCTTCCTGCCGGAACTTCACGGAGTACCGCTGGTTGCCGGCCTACTTTACTCGATGAATCTGCGCTAGCGTGGCGCGTCGCCGTTTATGCGAACCCCTGCGGCTACCTTGTCTTGCGTCAGCACGATATACTAAGCCGGTTGATTCTGTTGGCAGCGGCCAACGATTCGTATCCACTCGATTCAGGCACTGCATGGCGACTACCGAAGAACCACGCCGACCGTCAGCCCGCTATGTGCTGCGCTACGGTTCGACACGAGCGCTCGGCATCTTCAATGCACGCGGCAACGAACGCTACGGCCGCGGTATGAAAGTCGTGGCCCGCACCCAGCGGGGGCTCGAAGCGGGCGATGTGCTCTGCGAAGCGACCGACGACGTCGCCAAAAGCCTGAGCGGTTCGCCCGGCGGTGCCATCCTGCGCGAGTTGAGCCAAGAAGATGCGAACGAACTGGTTCACATTCACAGCAAAGAGCGGAACGAGTTCGAGGTTTGCCGCAATCACGTCGCCGAACTTCGCTTGCCGATGGAACTCGTCGATGTCGAACACCTATTCGGCGGCGAACGGGTTGTCGTCTATTACCTGGCTGAGGACCGCGTCGACTTTCGCGACTTGGTGAAAAAACTCGCCTCGGAATTTCAAACTCGCATCGAAATGCGCCAGATCGGCGTTCGTGACGAAGCCAAGCTGCTCGCCGACTATGGCGACTGCGGCAAACCGGTTTGCTGCAATACGCACCTGCATGAGATGCCGCCCGTCTCGATGAAAATGGCCAAGCTGCAAAAGGCCACGCTTGACCCCACGAAGATCTCGGGCCGCTGCGGCCGCTTAAAGTGTTGCCTGCGGTACGAATACGACACTTACGAAGAGCTGCAAAAGACACTGCCTCCCGCCGGCTCGGAAATTGTCACTCCCACGGGTCGGGCACGCGTGCTGGGACAAGAAATCCTCACGCAGCAATTGCTCGTATCGATGGAAGACGGCCGCCGCCTGCTCATTCCCGTATCCGATGTGCTCACGGTACTCAAAACCGGCACCGGTAACGTGCGACGCGGTCGTTCGCGCGATGCCGAAGAAGAACTGCGGGACGATGTAGTCACCGACGAAGCAACCGAATCGACTGCGGGCGATGCTCCACCTCGTAATGACCGCAACGACCGCAACAGCGGCTCTCGCCAACGCCCCTCTGGACCCGGTCAACAGCGGCGCGATTCGCGACCACCACCACGGCCGCAGCAACCACGTCGAGATGATCGCGGCCAGCAAGATCGCGGCCAGCAAGATCGCGGCCAGCAAGATCGCGGCCAGCAAGATCGCGGCCAGCAAGATCGCGGCCAGCAAGATCGCGGCCAGCAAGATCGCGGCCAGCAAGATCGCGGCCAGCAAGATCGCGGCCAGCAAGATCGCGGCCAGCAGCGCCCCGAAGAGCCGTCGCGCGAGGAAGTCGCCCGGCAAGATACGCAGTTCGACGACATGGCCCGCGGTGAGTTGCCTGCCAACGCACCTCCGCCCGATCCCAGTGCCAATGTGCCGCCGACCTTGCCCCCCACCCAGGTCGAGCAACATCCGCCAGATTCAGACTCGCCCTAATTCATCCTCGCCTAGTTGCGAACCTGCCCGCACACCGTTTTTCAATTCTCAGGAATCCTGCCGTGTCGAAAAGCATGACTCCCGACATTCATCCACTCATCAAGCTGTTGTGTGAAGACCGTCGCTACAAGCTCGAAGCGTATCAGTTCGTACGCAGCGGGCTCGAGTTCGCCCAGGACGTGCTCGAACTGGGCCGACCCGAAGAAGCACCCACGCCCGAAGGTGAAGTGCGGCAGGTTCGCCACGTGACCGGGCAAGACCTCAGCCACGCGCTGAAGCAATACGCCCACGACCAATATGGCTACATGGCCAAGCTGGTGCTTGCCGGCTGGGGCATTACCTGCACGAGCGACTTTGGCGAGATCGTGTATAACCTGATCAAGATCGGCGAAATGACCAAGTCGCCCGAAGATCGCCGTGAAGACTTCGACCAGGTGTTTGATTTCGATCAAGCCCTCGTCAGTGAATTCATCATTACCGCCGCCGAAGACGCGGCCTAGGAATTGCGAATTGGGATTTTCGAATTGCTTATTGAAAGGCAATTCGATTTTTGTATTTCCAGTTAGCAATCAGCAATTCCCAATTAGAAATTCTGTTAGGAAAGCCCATGACTCCTCTTCAATCACTCGTTGCCTCCGGTACCAAACTGTGGCTCGATTCCATCGATCCTGAACTAGTTTCGCGCGATCGCAAAGAAGGCGCCACCGGGGCCACCTCGAATCCCGTCATCATTTCCGACCTGATTCGCACCGGCCGTTTTGACGACGAAATCGTGCGCCTCGCCACGGGCGGCATGACCGACGACCAGGTTGCCTGGAAGCTGACGGACCGCCTGGTCTCGCAGGCTCAGCAGGTGTTTTTGCCCGTCTGGCAAGAGACGAGCGGCAACGACGGCTACGTCAGCTTTGAACTCGATCCGCTCATCGAAGATCACGTGGCCAACATTCCTCACGCCGAGCGCGTGGCCCGCTATGTAGAACTGGGGCTAAAGTGGGCCTCGGGCGAACGGAACCGCATGATCAAGGTGCCGGCCACTCCCGCTGGACTCGAAGCGCTCGAACCGCTGTGCGCGGCGAATGTGACGCTCAACGTCACGCTGATCTTTTCGCCACGCCAGTACGAAGCGGCCCGCGATGCCATCTGGCGTGGCGCTCAAAAACGAAACACGCTCAGCCGATTCAAATCGGTCTACAGCATTTTCGTATCGCGCGTCGACATCTATACCGAGAAGCACGTGCCAAAGCTCTCGCCCGAGGCGCAAGGGCAAGTCGGCATCGTCAACGCGAAGCAAATTTGGGCCGAGAACACTCGCTTCTGGGCCGAGAAGAAGCTGCCCCTGCAGCAGGAAATGATCTTCGCGAGCACGGGCACGAAAAAGAAAGAAGACGCCGCGTGGAAGTATGTCGAAGCCTTCGCCGGCAGCGACATTCAAACCAATCCACCGGCCACCAACGAAGCGGTCGCTCGCAGCAAGCGAACCTTTACTCGCCAGGTCGATTCGTTGCCGCCGCAGGCCGTGCTTGACGAAATCGCCAAGAAGGTCGATATCGCCCATCTCGAAAAAACGCTGATGGACGAAGGGATTCAGAAGTTCGCCGATCCGCAAAAGGCACTGCTGCAGGTGATTGCCGAGAAGCGTGCCGGTCAAGCGCCAGGCCAAGCCTCTGCTTACTCGAAGTAGAAAATCGGCGGCGAGTCACTCCGCGAGCGTCCGTTGCGTGACGAAGCGCTCGTCGTAGGTCTCCAGACCCGCCCGCAGGTAGTTAGCCAGTGCGGCTGGATGATCCAAGTCGCAGGTGTGTACCCACACTCGCCTTGGCTGAAACAACCAGGCCTGCTGCAACGTCCAGTGCAGAAAAAACCTGCCCAGACCTTGGCCCACAAACCGCGGAAAGAGTCCGAAATAGGCGAGTTCAATCTCGCCGACGCTTCGACAGTCCAATTCCGAGTAACCGGCATCCGTTCCATTCACCTGCAGGACAAAGACTTTTACGCGCTCGTCCGCCAAGATGGACGCCAGTTGTTCGTCGAGCATAATCAGCCGGTCGAACCACGAATACTGCTCTCCCACGGTGCGATAGAGCGTGCGGTACTGTGCGATGGTCGGCTTCGTCAGTTCCACCACCGTCACATCCGCACGAGGTGGCTGTACTTTGGCCACAGGCGGCGCGAACATCTGCAGATACGTCGTCTTGGTTTGCACACTCATGGGTGAATGAAGGTTAGAAATCACTCGGTGGGAAGTTTCCACAAGCGAACGGGCCCGGCGTTTTCAGCCGTGCCAATCCACTGGCCATCGCCCGAAAAGCGAGCATCGCGGATGCCTCCGTTGTGACCGCGTAAGGTGCGCACCAGCTGGAAATCGGACAGACGATACACCGAGACTTCCGCGTAGGTGGTGTTGGAAGTGATTGTGGTCATGGCCACGAATCTGTCGTCGAGCGAGGCCAGCACCTTCAGCCGCGGGTCGACTTCGCCGTAGTGATGCAGCGTCTGTGTATCAATATTCCAGCGAGACAACCTCACTTCGCCCCGTTGGTTCGTGCGGCGAATCGTGTGCAGCAGCAGATTGCCATGCGGCAAGACACCAACGACCGAACGTAGGTAGTGCGTCTTGAGGACCTTGTCGGTGAGGTCGTAAGCCTTCTTTCCTTGCTCGGCGTCCCAGACCTCAATGTTCATCCCGTTTTGCAACGCGAGCCACTTACCATCGGCAGAGAGATGCCGGCCGAATTGCTCCAGTCGCTGCAACTCGGGTGGGACTTCGAAACGGCGAATTTGCCGAGCGTTCTCTGGATTGAACAGATGAATGGTGCCGGGTTCGAAGGCCATGGCCACGGTCCCATCGCTGCAGATTTCGAAGAATCTCTTCCGCGTATCCTGCCCCTCGAACCGCGGATTGTAATAGGGAATCTCAATGGAACCGAACAGTCCTTCTTGTTGGGGAAATTGAAAGCAATGGGCGATGAACTGCCAGCCAAGCAGGCGTTTGCCCGTTCGATCGGCATCGAGAGTCATTCTCCAGTTGGCATCCAGCTTGATCGGGCGCGGCGGGGTCTGGGGCGACTTCAGATCCCACAGTCGTAAGCTGACGTCATCCCCCTCGCCGGCCGTCGCTAGGACATTCGAGCCGTCACAAAACGCGAGCGACAGACCTCCTTGCGGCCCCACCCAGAAGGTTACTTCTGCTTCCTCAGCGGTCGGCGGAACTCGCTGGCACCACTTCTGGAAGAGGGTGAAATGGCCGCCGTCGTCCCATTGCTTGGGACTGCGCGGTCGCGAGGCGATTTCTGGCAGCAACTGATTGGCCAAGGCATGATCGCCCGTCATATAAGCGACAATCCCCAGGAAATCTACCAATTGGGCCGAGTCGGGATAGCGCTGATGCAGCAAGTTCGCGCCGTGACGAAGGTGGTCGTAGGAAAACCCGCTGAAGAGGACGGCATTTCGCTTTTCTTGATTGGCGATCAAGGCAATTCGCGTATAGGCCTCGAGGCCGTCGTCGCCTCCCACTTGCTGACGGATTCGTTCTGCGTAGGCTGAAATTGCGGCTAAGGGAAGCAATTCATCGGCGACAATCAACTTGGCCATGCTGGTATAGAGCGGAAAGTAGCGAGGAAACTCTCGCTCACCGGCGCCTGCCCATTCGGCAACTCGCGCGCGATCGATTCCCAATTCGTAACCCGTCACAGCCAGGACGCGAGCCAATTCCGGATCGCGGGCACCCTTGCCGAGCGCTTGCTGGGCCAGATCGTGTGCGGATGTGAGCAGCAGCACGTATCGCTGCTCGCGTTTCTCAGAGACAAGGCCCGCGTACTGATCGCCACGGCGCAAGTAAGCCGCATCCAATGAAGCCCGCGCCAGCGCAATGAGCGGGGTGGGATCTTCCGAGTCTTCCTTGGCCCAGCGCTCCAAATGCTGATTCACTTCTTGAGCATCTTTGGCACCCTGAAAGCCGCGCGAACAGACCAATTGATAGAGGCGATCCAACTCTGCCTGGCCCGAGGGCAAGATCACGGCGTCTTTCCGGGCCTTGGCAAACCGCTGCGAGAATTCGGCAAAGGTCGCCGTGCCGTCGATATCGAGCGGCGAGTCTTTAATGAGCGGTCGTGCCGGCCGCATCACCGGCACTGCGGGCGCGCCGGGCAGAGAAACAGGCTGAGCAGGAGCAGGAAGTGGTGTTGCGACTGGCACTGGTGGAGCCGCAGGCGCGGCAACCGGGTCAACCTTCGGCTGGCAACCCTGGAATAGCACACCGAACCCAACTGCAAGAACGATCGAGCGAGCCGACCAGCGATACCGCCAAGCCATCATTCCATTCCTTGCCTGTAATTGCACTAAACCTGACAGCCCTACTGTGCCGCTGCAGGACGCTCTTCAATATTCCAGAACCGTAGCGGTCCTTGAACTTCCATCGTAACCAGTTGCTTATCGTCGGGCGTGATTCGCAGATGCTTGATAAAGTTGTTGTGCCCGCTGATGGTGCGGACGAGTTTGCCATCCGACAGACGATGCACGTGCAGTACCTGCGTGTCGTTCATTCCCGCAGGGCCTCTCTCGGACAGAACGAAATGATTCTTACTCACTTCCTCGAGGGACGGTGGTTGTCCACCTGTGGCGCTGGGCGCCAATCGCAGAAACTCGGTCCGCTGGTTGTTCGTAGGATCCCATTTGGTCAGCACATTGACGAAGCCAGTCGGCGTTCGCAATGTTCCACTGCCGAGAACCGCCGTCCCGTCGACGTATCCCATCAGGCTCAGGATGCTCGGAATCTCGGCCTTCGAGTTGTCGATGACCAGCAATTCCTTGCCGTCAGCGACGTTAAACACATGCTGATTTCCTTTATGGCTGACCAGCAGGCGGGAACTGTCGGGCGTGAAGCGCATCATGGGATATCCAGTTTCTAGGGAGAGCTCGTGCAGTTGCTCTCCCGTGGCAGGATCCCATAGATGAATGGTCGAAGAGCGACAGGTAGCAGCCGTCTTGCCATCAGGACTCAGCTTCGAACCGCCATGCTGCCCGACGTCGCGATAGATCACTGGCTCGGTAGGATTATCGAGATGAAGGACAATCACCAGGCTGTTTTCATTGGTGTTGCCTTCCAAAAGCAGAATCTTGCCTTCGGTGTCGGTGACTACTCGATGAAGGATGTCGGGTAGCGGAGGCAACATTCCCACAGGCTGCTTCAGGTCCTTGAGATCCCAGAACTTGATCGGCTCACCTTTTTGATTCGGCAAGGTGATGAGCTTGGTGTTCCCTTCGAAGAAGTTGAAATCGATTGGTCCATACAGGTAAGGATAAAAGACCAGATCGGCTCGATCGGCAACCGGCATCGCTTCACAGTATTTGACAAATGCCTGATAACGCGATTGCGAGGCCCAGTGGCGATAGTCGGGCTCTTCCTTCTTGCGAATCAACGTGAGTAACTTACGCGCATCTTCATAGCGTTCACCTTTCCAGGCCACCACCGCCAGGAAGTCGAGCAGGGCCGGAGCCAACGGAAAACGCTGGGACATCAATTGCGCCCCGCGGTCGATTTTTGCCGGGTCAAATTCGCTCGTATAAAGCATCTCGGAATCGTAGAGATTCATCTTCATTGCAATTCGTGCGTAAGCTTCCAAACCATCATCGCCGCCGACGGCCGCGCAGGTTTCTTCAGCGAACTTCTCGACTTCGCCCGCTTCGCCGTGCCAGCGAGGAAGCAGATACTCGGCCATCGATTGGTAGAGCGGATAGTAAGTAGGATCGACCTTGCGCCCCGCTTCGACCCAGCGATCGATATGCTCCCGCTTGGTTGCGAGGCCGCGGCCGATATCCACCAGTGAGCGGTACAGTTCTGGATCCTGCGGAGCGAGCTTTTCGGCTGCAACCCCGAACTTTCCCCCCTGCTTCAAGCGTTCATGAAACAGCCTGAAGCCCTCTTGGCCGACAGTCGCGGCCCAACCACTGCCGCGCGCTTCCCAACCCCAGCTGGTGTACAAGCGGGCGAGAATGATCAGCGGCGTAGGATCGTCGGGCTTCGCTTCGCTCCATTGCTTGAAAAACTCGATTCGTTCACTGAGATCTTCCTTGCCCTGAAAGGGCGTGCGAACAGCGACGCCGTACAACTCGTACAGTTCGATTTGGCCGGTAGGTAAATGCTTCTTCTCTTCGCGGGCCTTGGCAAACAGCGCCGATAGCTCGTCAATGGTGGCATCCGGGCTGATTTCGATGAATGCCGTAGCCAGCGGTTCGTTGATCTCGGGAAGCGGAGCACCTTTCGCTTCTCCTCGTCTCAAACCCGGAACTGGCTTCGGGGGTTGAGACGCTCGCTTAACACTGGGCGGCCCCGGCATTCGATTGACACCCGGCGGCGGTGGTCCCGGCACCGGCTGCGGCGGCGACGCATTGGCGACAGGTGGTGTGGAGGGAGTGGATGAATCGCAACTGACGAACCATGGCAGGGAGGCAAACAATACCAACGAGTTGCCGACGAACCGCCTCAAAGACATGTGAGTCGCCCTCACCTCAACGAACGTGATAGACCAGAAAAGTTGAGGTGAATCTTACCCACAAGTGAGTGGGCGAAGCAAACATGGCCCAAGCATTTGTAGAAGTGGACTTATGAGTGCGAGCGGAGGCACATGATTGATGACGACAAGGCTACTTCTCAAGTGGCTTCTTGGCGGTGGCTTTCCATTCCACGATTTGCTTGTCGGCATCCAGCCGCTTTCGCAGTTTCGCATAGTCCAGTTGCTGCACGGGGACTGACTCATCGATGGCCAGCGATGCAGCTGTGGCCGCGCTTTGACTCGTCACCATCAAGACAGGTTCCATGCGGATGCTGCTGAAAGCGGTATGGCTCGCCGATAGAGCAAAAGTCACCAAAAGGTTGTCGCACTCACCTTTTCGCGGCACGATCGCGGCATAGCCGATGGGATAGGGCGGCGCGCTGTCGCGCCCACCGGCCGTCTTCCCTTCGCGCGTCACCACGCCGTCTTTTACGATCCGACGAATCTCGTGCGTGTCGGTTCCATAAGAACCAAGGCTGACGGAATTTGCCGCCGTCTCACGGCCAAACGTGTGATGCTCGGTAATCACCAGGTCGCTTACCATCCGCCGAGCCTCACGAATGTAAAGCTGATGTGGCCAGCCTCCGTTGTCCCGAAACTCATCGCGTGGCAATCCGAATTGATTCATCTCTCCGCGCACTTTAGCGGGAACTCGCGAGTCGGTCGCAAGAAAATGGAGCAACCCGCGGTGATAATCTTCGTGAGCCTGGGCGATCTTTTCACGCTGGCTGTAGGAAGCTTCCGGCCAGGCCCACGAGACACCGGGAAGATTGCCGCCAAAGGTGGCCGTGTTGAAGTCCCACTTATTGTTCGGCAGCGCGTCGTGCTTGCTGAACCAACGCAGGTCGACGTCGTCGCCAATTGCTTCGCAGGCCGCAATAAAGCGAGCTACGATCTCGTAGCGTTTCGGATCGTAGTCGCTGGGCGGCTCAATAGGCAAGCGATCAGCGGACTTCGTAAGACAGAGTCGAAAGCAGTAGGCTTGCACTCCTGGGGCGGGGTCACCAACAACACCAGGGTCCCCAGCTTCAATCAGCGGAAGCAAGCCGCTGTCTGGTTTGCCGGGAACTACATAAGGGTCGAGCGGAAAGTCTCGATCCCATACTCCTTGACCGCCGGGCACGCGACCATGGGGTCCAGGTTTCAAATGGTTGGTTCGCGGACGATATTTCTCGTCGTAGTAGATGCCGTTATAGGTTTCGTTGTACTTTTTGTTTCCTTCGCGCCTCACGGTGTACGTCACACCCGCTTTAGCCATCAAGTCGCCTTCGTACGTGGCGTCGATGAACATCTTGCCGCGCACCGTCAGGCCTTCGTCGGTAGTTAATTCAATCAGTCTGGCACCGTCCTTCTTCACGGCCGCCAGTCGCGCCGACCGATAGACCGGCACCCCAGCTTCCCGAACCAATTGATTGAACACGTCTTCGGCAACGTGTGGCTCGATGGAGTACGCGCCACCGGTTGCGGGCCCGCCTCCGGCGGCAGTGAACGCTTTGTCCCATTCCAGCTTCTTGCCGTAACTGGCCACCAAGCGCGTAAAGTACTCGCGGGCAATGCCGCCGACCGTGCGTGGATCGCCAATATCGACGGCGCTCAGGCCCCCCGAAGTCATGCCACCCAGATGTTTGCCGGGCTCCACAATCACAGCCTTCTTCCCCATTCGGCTCGCCTGCACGGCAGCTACTACACCGCCCGAAGTGCCGCCATAGATCACAATATCGGCCTCGACTGTTTTGGTGGCTGCGGCGGGAGCATTTTTCGCGAGGGTATCGGTCTCCCTCAACTTGAATCGCGTGGCGACGACGGAGTGCTTAGCGGGACCGGGACGATACTTCACATATGTGGTCGCAACGAACTCGCCATCGGGCAGAACCTCGAGCCCTGGGTATCCGCAATCGTTACCGGCGTGGCTATGCAACAGCTTGATGCGATACTGACCATCACGGCCCGCTTGAATGTCGTCAAACTTGCCAACCCAAGCGACGAAATGACTCTTGGTGGGACTGCGCGGGCCAGTATCGCGAAACGTAACGACGAGCCTGCCATCGGGGGCATAGGCAGCCATGTGACGATCGCCCCACAGACCAGAAGGAAGCGTCTGTTCCTTCGACCAGGTGCGCCCCTCATCGATGAATAGTGCTTGTCGCTTCACATTTTCGCGCAGCAGGCACAATAGCTGTTTGCCATTCGGCGAGCGAACGAGCGCCGGCTCGCAGGGTTTCAGGTCGCCTAGATCGAGAATGATTCGCCACTTGCTCCAGGTGAGACCGCCGTCGGTCGAAACGCTTTGAGCGATGATGTTCGAGCGTTTGTCTTTGGTCTCGCCCGGTCGGCGAATATTGGTCAGCCCCAGCAATTGTTTGCCACCATCGATCGGCACAATCGTACAAAACGGCATTACGCACTTAAGTCCCAGCGACTTCACAGGGGTCCAAGTGCGCCCCTCGTCCGTACTGTGCGACGAGTGCATCGCGCCATCGGGTCCTTGCCCAGCAAACACAAACAGGCGAGAAACTCCTTGCGGATCGGTGAGCCGATGGAGAGAGGGACAGTTGCTGACAGTACGCCAGCTCTCAGGAACGGTCAGGAGTTCGCTCCAGGTACGACCGCCATCTTCGCTCCTCTTCAAAGGTCCGCAGGGACCGCCGTGATTCAAGGTCCACACGGCAAACATCGTGCGCCCATCGGGCAGTAGCAGAGTTGTCGGATGGCCTTGATAAGTGTCTGGCGTTCCTGCGGCCACGATGGAGTGTCGGTCCGTTTCTCCCGAAAGATCTACCGTCGGGAGTTCCGCGCGCAGAAGAGCGGGAAGCATTGCGAGCAAGAGTGCAATGACGGGTGTTTCCCAACCAAATACCGCCCAGGACTTGAGAAGTGTGATGCGATCAATCATCGGAAGGAGAGCTCCGAAGGAGGAAGATCATTCGGGAGAGAAGCAAAGCTCACCGAATATACGAACAGTTACGGCTCACTGACAGCCAATTGTCCACAACCAGCGGCAATCTCGATCCCGCGCCGCACACGAATCGTGCTGGGCAGGTGATGCTGTTTGAGGATCGCTTGGAACTGTGAGACTGCTTCGGTTCGTCCAGGCTGACCGTCATAGCCGGTGGTAGGATTGAGTGGGATCAAGTTGACTTGCGCCGGCAAGCCTTGCAGCAGTTCGGCAAGTGCGTGAGCCTGTGCGGGAGAATCATTCTCTCCGGCAATCAGCGTCCACTCGAAGAAGATCTTGCGGTCGAGCTTGGTTGTGTAATAGCGACAGGCATCGATCAAATCGTCGAGTGGCCAGGGTCGCGCGGCCGGTAGCAACTTAAGACGCTCGGCTTGTGTGGCCGCATGCAACGAAACGGCCAGCGAGTATGGTCGGCGCTCATCGGCCAGTCGAATGATGCCGGGAACGACACCCACGGTACTCACCGTGATCTGCTTGGCACCAATGGCTAAACTGCCGGGATCGCGCAGGATGTCCAAAGCGTCCATCACAGGTTCGTAGTTCAGCAGCGGTTCGCCCATTCCCATCAGCACGAGGTTGGTTAGCCTTCGGCCGCTGCGTCGCAATGCACGTGCTACGAAAAGCGCCTGGCCCACAATCTCGCCGGCGCTCAAATCGCGCGTGAAGCCCATCTGGCCCGTCGCGCAAAAGACACAACCCAGCGCGCAGCCCACTTGCGAACTCAAACAAGCAGTGGCTCGATCACGATATTGCATCTGCACCGTTTCGATGCGATTGCCATCGGCCAGAGACAGCAAATACTTGTGAGTTTCGCCATCGTCGGCCACCGCTTCCTGCGCGACCTGCAATGAGCGGATTTCTGTCCCGCTGTTTAACTTTGCGAGCAGTTTGGGCGGCACATCTTGCATCGCCTCGACACTTTCAACAAAGTCTCGATAAAGATAGCTCCAGATCCTGGCTGCATGCACTTCACGAAAGTCCCACCTCAACAGCAAGCTGGCAAGTGCTGGGCGGGTGAGTTCGTAAAGGTTGAGCATACGGCATGTGGAGACGAAATTTGAAAGCGTCCAGCAAGTCTGCGAGAATCACGGCACCGGCCACCGACCCTCTCCATCTTACGACAGTGTGATGTGATGCCTAGTCGAGTTCCGCGGGCACCAATTTGCCAGCGAGGCTCGATTTGTTACGATGAGGGCCTATTGTCCGCTACCTCTCACCATTGGTCGATTGCCGCGAATGACAGCTACTGCCCATGCTCCCGCTTCGTCTCCCCTCGCGGGCCTGGAAACACAGATCGACGGCCTCCGCGAAACCGGCCACTGGCTCTGGCAACGTGGTTTTTCGCTGGGTACCAGCAGTAACTACAGCGTGGTTGTCTCGCGCGATCCGCTGCATTTGCTCATCACCGCCAGCGGTAAGGACAAAGGCCGACTGAGCCGTTCGGATTTTGTCATCGTCGATCGCGACGGCAAAGCTACTTCAGACGGGCAACCAAAATCGTCGGCCGAGACGCTCCTGCATACGGTCGTTGCCGAACTTCCCGGCGTTGGCGCAGTACTACACACGCACTCGGTCTGGGCGACGGTTCTCTCCGACTTGTTTTTCACGCAGGGTGGCGTCGAACTGAGCGGCTACGAAATGCTGAAGGGACTCGACGGCATTACGACCCACGAGCATACATCGCAGATCGAGATTTTTGAGAACACACAAGATATTCCCCAACTGGCCGAGCAAGTGCGTGAACGGCTGACGAACACCATTCGCCCGCTGAAGCACGGCTACCTGATTCGCAAGCACGGTATGTACACTTGGGGCAAGGACCTGGATGAAGCTCGACGTCATGTCGAGATCATCGAGTTCCTGCTGGAGTGCACAGCCCGCCGCTTGATGTTGACCGGCGACCTGCGGCCAACGACATGATTCCATCCAACTCATTCATCCATCTTTTCCGCAAGGAACCATCATGGCCCGCATTCGCATTCAAGACGAAAGTCGCGAAATCTCCGATCCTCAGGAGATCAGCGAGTTCCTCGCGCCGTTTGGCATTTGGTACGAAAAGTGGGATGTCGCTGGTCGCATCGGCGCCGATGCCACCGATGCCGAAATTCTCACCGCTTATGCGCCCGAGGTCGAACGCCTGAAGGCTCGCGGCGGCTTCGTCACGGCTGACGTCATCAACGTGAAGCCCGAAACCCCGAACCTCGATGTCATGCTGGCCAAGTTCAAAAAAGAACACACCCATAGTGAAGACGAAGTTCGCTTTACGGTGAAAGGTGGCGGCGTGTTTCACATCCATCCGCACAACGGCCCGGTCTTCGCCGTGCAGGTCGAAGCGGGCGACCTGATCAACGTGCCGCGCGGCACGCAGCATTGGTTCGACCTTTGCAACGACCGCAACATCCGCTGCATCCGCCTGTTCCAAGATTCGTCGGGCTGGTCGCCCGAGTACATCGATGGCGGTGTGCACACCAAGTACGAAGCGCTTTGCCTGGGCCCAGCCTACGTTAGCCAGGTTGGCATTGGTTCGGCGGTCAAGCTGTGATTGAATTCAACGGCCGCGTCATCCTGCTGGATATCGAGGGGACGACTTCCTCGGTCCGCTTTGTCTACGACGAGATGTTCCCGTTCGTGCGCCGGGAACTGGCCGAGTTTCTGGACCACAACCACGAGCGCGTCAGCGTCGTCGCAGCAGCGCGACAGATCGCCCTCGATGGCGGCAAAACTCTGTTAGAGCTAGCCGGCAGCGACGACCTAAGCACGGATGCTGCTCAGCAGAAGGTCGTAGCCGAGGTTCTGCGACAGATGGATGCCGATCTAAAGGCTACCGGTCTGAAGGATTTGCAAGGGCAAGTCTGGGAAGCAGGCTTCAAGTCAGGCGATTTGCTGGCGCATGTTTACGACGAAGTGCCAGGCTGCCTGAAACAGTGGAAAGAAGCCGGGAAGGAACTGCGGATCTACTCCTCGGGTAGCATTCAAGCTCAGAAGCTATTCTTTGGCCACACGGTTGCCGGTAATTTACTGCCGCTGCTGAGTGGCCACTACGACACCACGATCGGCTCCAAACGCGAAGCTACCAGCTACGCAAACATCGTTGCTGAACTCGACTCCCCTGCCAGCGAGGTGCTCTTTCTCAGCGACATTGTGGCCGAACTCGACGCTGCGAAGCAGGCAGGGTTGCAAACGGGCGTCGTCCTTCGGCATGGCAATGCCGCACAAGAGAACCCGCAGCAACACCCCACACTTCACTCGTTTGACGAAGTGATGATCGGCAAGCCGAGCAACTCGTAGATTCGTCGATCACGCAAGGTATCGGCGACAAACTGCGCGCCGGTAAAGTCGTGCGTATTACTATGGTCGCCGGGGACTGCGACGGCGTGAGCGCCGGAATTAATGGCCGCTAGGCAACCATTGTGGCTATCTTCGAGCACGAGCATCGTGGCGGGATCAATGCCGTGTTGCTGAGCCGCCTTCAGGTAGATTTCAGGGTTGGGCTTGCCGTGCAGCACATCGGCCGACGTCAGAATGAAGTTGAACCGCGGTCGCCAGCCAAACTGATCGAGCATGCGATACACCACCGGCGCTCGGCTGCTGGTCGCAATGCCCTTCGGAATCTGATGCTGCTCGAGTAAGTCGAGCAGTTCGACCAGCCCGGGCATTGGGGCCAACTCGCGATCGAGCATCTCAAGAAAGATGGCATCGGAATCGGCGTAGAGGTCCTCGACCGTCTCGGGCAATCCGTGCCAGTCGAGCATTATCTGCAGGGCAATGATCCCTGGCCGGCCCATCATCTTGTCGAGCAATGGCTGCTCGAATGGCTTCTGCCTTTTCTCGAGCAATTGGCGCATCACGCGCCCGTAGAGCATCTCGGTATTGAACATCAGGCCATCGAGATCGAACGTAACCGCTTGTATCGTGCTTGCCATCTCCGACTTCAATTCCAATCCGTGTTGTTTGGAGTTTACCTGTCGTCAATCTTGCGAAACTGAATCTTATCGAACGAAGCGGTCCCTGTGGCACCAAACAGGCCGATGCGCAAGATGCCTTCGCGGGCGTTGTCGGGAATGCGAATGGTCCGTTTGATTTCGTGCCACTTGGAGTCGCCGAGCACCGGACCCACGTAGTGGTTGCCGAGGGGACGACGGTTGCCATCGTAGAGCGTGATTGCGATCAGCGGAGCCTCGTCCTTGGCAACATTGGCGACGATGTCCTTGGTGGTGATCATGCCCGAGATTTCGAGTTGTTTCACTTGTCGCCCATCGATGCCAAAACCTTGCAGCAAATGGGCCGATAACCCGGCGCGACTGTTGTTGAAGGTGATGACATGCTTGCCATCGGGAGCATCCGACGGAGCATCCCAGCTAAGCTGCTTTTCGTAGTACCAGCCTGGCTGAGCGCCGCTATCAAAGGCTTTTTCTTCGAAGCTGCCGTTCACCACGGTGGGGTTCGCCGGATCAGGCTTCACTAAGCGCGCGTCTTCCGCTTTGCCAGTCATGGGGACGAACAAGGTTGGCAGCAGGACTTCGCTCTCGAGCTTGCCATCCTTCTTTCGCATCAGATACAGCGTCTGGCTGTAGCGCTCGCCGACAGGGACTACCAGCAGGCCACCTTCGCGCAGTTGATCAACGAGAGGCTGCGGAACCTTTTCGGGCGAGCAAGTGACGATAATTTTGTCGAACGGGGCATGCTCTTCCCAACCCAAATAGCCGTCACCCACCTTGGTGAAGACGTTCTTGTAGCCGAGTTGCTTGAGCGTGCGTTCGGCCGTCTTACCAAGTTGCTCGACGATTTCAATGGAATAGACCTCTTTCACCAGCGGACTAAGGACCGCTGCTTGAAAGCCGCTGCCGGTGCCAATCTCCAGGACTTTGTCGGTTGGCTTGGGATCGAGCGATTGGGTCATGTAGGCGACGATGAACGGCGACGAGATAGTCTGTTGATCGCCGATCGGCAGGGCCATATCGAGATAGGCATTCTTGCGATGTTCGGCAGCGACAAACAAATGCCGCGGCGTGTCCATCATCGCCTTGACGACACGCTCGTCCTTCACGCCAGCCGCCACGATGACTTCGTCGACCATCTGCTTGCGCATTTTCTCGAACTGCACGCGCGTTTGTGCCTGGCCAACCGCAGGCTGCAAGTTCAGCAAGCAGACGAGCAGCAGCGGCAAATGACTAAGCAGAGCAGATTTCATGGCAGCAGCTTTCCGCTTGGCGACCAGCAGGTGTTACCAACTCGACTGATTGTGAGGGACGTCATCGCTTTCAATCTCTTTTAGCTCTTCCAGCCAAAGCCGTATCTCGTTCGGGTACTCGCTGGACAGATCACTGACCACCAGTTGTCGTTGGAAGGCGGCAGCACCCTCCTTCAATAAGTCGGCTGCTTCGGCACTGGGGAACCGCCGGACCGGATCGGGAGCAATCATGCCGCGAATGAAACTCAGCAGCAATTCACAGCGGACGACCTCTTCGGGCAGGACTTCGTGCAGGCGAGAAGGGAGTGAACGTCGTACTTCGAGCAACTCGCGCAGATCGTTTACGCCAGCGACTGGAGATGCACCGGCGAGCATTTCGATGAGCACGTAGCCGAGTGAACAGAGATCGCTGCGTGGAGTGCATTCGCGGTTTTCCAGCACTTCGGGCGCAGCATAGGCGGGTGTGCAAGGTCGCGACCGCTGCGGCGTGGTGAAGTCGAAGGCGGAACCGATGTCGATGATCTTCGTGCAGCCCGTGCGCTTGACCATGATGTTCGAGGGCTTGATATCGCCGTGGACGATGCCGTGGCGATGCAGCGCGGCAAGGCCCGAGAGGCAATCGCGAATGATTGCGACCGCGACGCCGGCCTTCAACCGAGGCTGCACCGGTCCGGCGGTGATGATGACTCGATTGATGTAATCCCAGCGGCGCTGACTCAGCTTGTGCTGCATCCGCTCGAGCATCTGGGTCGTCATCAGCTTGCCCAGGTCGTAGCCATCGATCCATTCCATCACGAGCATGCGAATGCGACGGCGGTCGACGAAGTTGTAGACATAAAGCAGATTGTCGTGCTGAATCTGCGCGATGCGAGCCGAAGCAAAGGCCACGCGTTTCATTGCCTCGTCGTAGGCAGCTTCGTCTTCGAACCGCTCGGGCGAAAAGATTTTGAGCGCTGCCGGCAGAGTGAAATCGTCGGTGCCGCGCAACTCGGTTAGATAGACGACCCCTTGGCCGCCAGACCCCAAACGCTTGTTGAGGTGCAGGTGTGAAGTCCAATGCAGTCGCTTCTCGTTAACAATCTCCTGGTACCGCGAGATCAAATCGAGGGGCGGTGAAAGATGAATATCACCCCCTTGGGTAATGGTGGGGGGGACTTCCTGTCGGGTTGTCGTCAGCATGGGCGCTCCGCTTCGCTCTGGTTCGACGGCCGCTTCCGGGCGGCTATGACATATCTACAGTCTAGGTCGAACACGAAAACTTGGCAAAGGGGAAGTGCTGTCTTCACAGTGCCAGCCCACGGCGATTTCGCCGCGCGGTATGCTCGTTGGTATGAATCTCTTTGCCAAAGCGGAAGGTGAAAACCTCAAACGGGCCCAGCCTTTGGCCGCACGCATGCGACCGGCTCGGCTCGACGAGTTCGTTGGCCAGCAGCACTTTCTGGGCGAAGGCAAGCTGCTTCGCCGGCTGCTAACGGCCGACCGACTCAGCTCCGTGATCTTCTATGGCCCTCCTGGCACCGGCAAAACGACGCTCGCCCGCCTGCTAGCGACGGCCAGCCGAAAGAAGTTTAAGCAACTCAGCGCTATCACCAGCGGAGTGAAGGAACTGCGTGAAGTGCTGGAAGCGGCTCGGGATGAGTTGAGCAGCGGCGGCCTGCGGACTCTGCTGTTCATCGACGAAATCCATCGCTTCAACAAGTCACAGCAGGATGCCTTGCTGCCCGATGTGGAGGAAGGTGTCGTTACGCTCGTCGGTGCCACGACCAGCAATCCGTTTTTCGCCGTGAATAGCGCGCTCGTCAGCCGAAGCCAAGTGTTTGAGTTTCAGTCACTTTCCCTCGCCGACATCACCTCGCTGTTGAAACGGGCACTTGCCGACAAATCGCGTGGTCTGGGTAATATCCCAGTCGACATCGAAAACGACGCCCTGCAGTTCCTGGCTGAGACCAGCGATGGCGATGCGAGGCGCGCACTGAACGCCTTGGAGGTCGGTGTGCTCTCGAGCACCGAGCGACCGGTGAAGTTCACGCGCGAGTTGGCTGCGGAATCGGTGCAGCGGAAGGCCATTCAATACGATGCCACCGGCGACGAGCATTACGACTCCATCAGCGCACTGATCAAGAGCATTCGGGGCAGCGATCCCGATGCCGGTTTGTACTGGCTCGCGCGCATGCTGGAAGCGGGCGAAGACATACGCTTCCTGTGCCGCCGGCTGGTCATCCTCGCCAGTGAAGACGTCGGCAATGCCGATCCCGCCGCCTTGCCGCTGGCTGTCTCCGCCATGCAAGCTTGCGAGTTCATCGGTCTGCCCGAATGCCAATTGCCGCTAGCTCAGTGCGTGGCCTATCTGGCATGTGCGCCGAAATCGAATGCCGCCACGGTAGCCATTGGCGAAGCTCGCCGCGATGTGCGCGAGCAGCGCGTTCTGCCCGTGCCGGTGCAACTACGCGACAAGCATTACTACGGTGCCGAACGTCTGGGACATGGCGAGGGTTACGTCTACTCACACGACGTCGAAGGTGGCATTGCCGCCCAAGATTACCTTGGCGTCGACCGCCAGTACTATCGCCCGGTCAATCGCGGTTTTGAAGCGGAACTTGGCGAGCGATTGTCGGAAATTCGCAAGCGACTGAAGGGAGAGTAATCCCTGGCCCAACCTACTGAGGTGGTGGCATCTGCGAATGCGACGCCGGCATGATCTGCTGTGTTGTTAGTGGCGGTTGCCCAGGCTGTGGATAAGGTGCCATGTTGGGCGGGCCATACTGCGGCGGTTGTTGCGCGACAGGTTGTTGCGGCGGATAAGGAAGCCCGGGTTGCTGCATCGGCGGAGGTTGATTGCGGGCGATTAACGCGGCCTGCGCTGTGGGACGAGACTGCGCCTGGGCAAAGGCAGCTTGAAACTTTTGCTGACTCCCTTGCAAGCGCTTCTTCGCAGCCTGATAGTCGCTGGAGGCGTACTGTTTCAGAGCCGCTTCCAGGTGCTTCATGGCCGCCGGGTAGTCTTGCCGGGCTTCTGCGGCCAGCGCCAAATTAAACTCCGCGGCATGGCTCTGCGGGTTTTCTTTGGCTGCGGTCTGCCACAGCGTCTCCGCTTCTTTCCAGTTGCCACGCGTGGCCAGCTTATTACCTTCGCGCAGGTCCTTTAGGCCCTTGCCATAGAACTGCCGGGCGAGCGTTACTTCCTGTGGCAGATAGTGCGGAGCAATCATCCTTACGACATCGTGCGAGCACTCGTTCAGCAGCTTGGTGAGGATCGCTTCGCGGGTGGGAAGATCACCTTGACCATTCACACGTTTGCCGTGAAAGGTGTGCGCAAACTGTCGGGCCGCGCGAATTTCTCCGCTGCGAACATCGATCAGTTTGACCGCGACTGAAACGGAAGCTTCGCGCGTGAGCGTTTGGGTACTATCGAGTCCAAAGCCGACACTGCTACCGGAATCACCCGTCTTGGTGTTTTTGCTGGCCCCGCCGCCAAGCTCGATGTGATGATCGGTTTGCAGGTCATCGAGCACGTTGTAGCTAACGACCTGACCACACAGAATGGCATCGACTCCCATCGTGCGGGCCGCTTCCATGGCAGCGGTGAGATCCGGCAAGCCGTCGGGAGTTGTTACCGGTCGCACGCGGGCAAGCTCCGCCTGGTCGACCAAGTTGTAGTACTTGTTTTCGAAGAGTTGGGCTTGCAAGGCAGAGCGAGCGATCTTGCCGCTTTGATGTTCGCCTTCGAAGTCCAAGACGGTGAGTCGTTCAAGGCCCGCGATATTCAACTCAGCGGGCCGCCAGACCATCAACCTCGCCTTGGGTGCACATCCACAGGCCAGCGACAATGCGGCCGTCACGAGCAACAGCCCCCAGACATGCGAGCGAGTTCGGCAGGTCGTGGTCATGTGGCTCGATGAGTTTGGACTCGATGTTGTGAATGAACCCGGTGCAACTAGTCGCCTTAGTCTTGTGGCAAGTACTGCTCGACAGGCCGCAGACGCGGCGCTCCGGTCATGCGAGTTTGCCCTCGCGGCGGGGCCAGCCTGGTTTCTTCCATCGCTGGCAGCGGTCGCGGAGCAGCTTCGGGTTCTGCGGGAGTCGGTTCGGTGGCCGTTTCGACGGTGCCGTTGTCCACCTTGTAACCCGCAGGCTCAAACACCGAGCCCACGCGACCCGAACTCGGGTTATCGCGGACCCATGCGCCGCCGGTGTAACCAAAGTCGCAGTCGTAAGGGGCGCAGCACATGGCACAGCCGCTCGAAGCCGCCAGCAGGGCGGCCGACAATACGCCAAATGCGAATTTCAGGCAATGCATGAGTGGGTCGTCCTTGACCTGCTATCGGGCGAATGCTGGCTTTGGGAATGAGGCCAGCGCGCAAATACAACAGTCGTCGCTCTACGCTGTCTACTGTTTCGGCAACTGCCGGTTAGGAGCTTTAGAGTGAGTTTGCCGGCAGCGAAGAATTTGCCGCGTCAGTTAGCAACTTGCCGGGGCGCAACGAAAAACCGCCGTCAGATCACATGATCGGCCGGCGGTTGTTGGCTTGAAGAGAAGCAGCGGCAGCGAACTGTTAGAACTCGTTGGGGAGCTGAATCTGCTCGCGATCGGCTGGGGGCTGAGTGCGGCGGCGAGGTTTGCGGCTGGCCTTGGCCGACGACCATTCTTTGGTCAGCGACTCGAAGACTTCAGGCGTTTCGTAGCGAATGACGGTCTTGCCATCGGGCATGGGGCCGATCAACCCGCGAAAGACCGGCATGCCGCGCAGAGCCAGATCGGTGCTGCAGTCGTCGATGCCAATCTGGGTGTGCGATTCCAACAGCGATTCGGTCGTCGGATAATCTCGAATGCGAAGCGTACCATCGGCGCCACGGGTCACGACCCGGACGGTGTTCTTTTGAGCCATGATTTGTTCCTGCGGAAGTCGCCGACCGGAGAATGGGCCGATACGGCAGAATCGGAACCGCCCCCAACCGCCTGCAGGTGCCGCGGGCCGAAACATTCGTCCGGCAAATCACAGCCAGCCTGACAGACGCAGGGCGAGTACATGCTATCTATCGGCCGCTTCGCCGCGCCAGCACTGGAATGCTGGCAACCACCTTACGATGGTCCCTTTCCGCATCATGGTCCTTACGGGCACGAAGCACAGGTTCCGGACCAGACCTACGAGCGGCAACACAGGCGCCGCCCGGACAACCAGCCTAGCTCTTACGACTGCGGGGGAGTTTCCGGGCGGCTATCATGTTCTCGTTGCTCGCTGATCCGCAGAAGAAAGCCAGGCATGAACCTCATTCGAACGGTCGGAATCATCGGGGCCGGAGTGGCCGGACTCACCTGCGGTCGCGCGTTGCAACAGGCCGGGATTCAAGTCACGCTGCTCGAAAAGTCCCGGGGCGTGGGAGGCCGTGTGGCGACTCGCCGCCTCGAATCTGGCGTGACGTTCGACCACGGCGCCCAGTACTTTACGGCTCGCGATCCGGCTTTCCAGGAACAAGTAGATCGATGGCTGGCGGCAGGTACCGTTCGCTCCTGGATGGGCAAAATAGTGTCGCTCGATCGAGGCGAAACCACAGATCTGCACGAGGAGCGAACCCGCTACGTTGGCGTCCCCGGCATGAATGCCATTGCGAAGGCCTTGGCAGCAGATCTGAAGGTGCTGACGAATACGACCGCAGTATCACTGCAGCGATTGGATCACTGGTGGCAGGTCATCGATTCGGCCAACCAATTTCATGGTCCGTTCGATTGCCTCATTTCCACCGCTCCCGCGGAGCAATCGACTAAGCTCATCGCCGATCATTCGCAGGCTCTGCGAGACCAAATCGCCAACGTCCCCATGGCTCCTTGCTGGGCAGTGATGATGCAAATCCCAGAACCCGTGCCGACATCCTTTGACGCGGCCTTTGTGCAGCATTCACCGCTGAGTTGGATCGCGCGAAACTCCAGTAAGCCCGAGCGAGCCACTGCCGATTGCTGGGTCCTGCATGCCTCCGCAGCATGGTCGATCGCGCACCTGGAAGAATCCGCTGACGAGATAGCCCAAGTGTTAGCCAACGAATTCTGGTTGGCGGTCGGCCAGCCGCGAAGATCTTTGTCGCACTTGCTTGGACACCGCTGGCGATATGCCTTGCCGGCTGAACCTCTAGAGCATCGCTTTCTGCTGGACCACTCCACGCATCTGGCAGTCTGCGGCGACTGGTGCGGGGGACCTCGTGTGGAAGGTGCCTTTCTCAGCGGACTGGCTTTGGCGGAGGAGATTCTGGCCAAGAAGGACAGACTCTCCTAATCGGCAACTCCGGTTTTGCTTTTCTGATCTTGTGCCGGGAGCAGAGGAGCTGCGGTTGCCGAGCAAATCGATGAGCCCGGCAGCTTTGCTTTTTCTTGTTCGGCGGCGCGGGCAATGTTCCGCAGCATGCCCGCAAAGACAAACTGGTGGAGCGGATAAATTCCGTACCAGTAGGCCAAACCAAGCAGTCCCAGTGGATCGAAAATGGCCGTCTGCCGAATCATGCTTCCTTCTTCACAGGGAGTTACTTCGAACTCCAGCCAAGCGCGGCCGGGCAATTTCATTTCGGCATGTAACCGCAGACGCTGCGGCGGATCGTAAAGTTCTACACGCCAAAAATCGAGCGAATCCCCGACACCCACTCGCTCTGGATGTCGCCGCCCGCGCCGCACTCCCACGCCACCGACCAGCAGGTCGAGAAAGCCTCGCAGGGACCACAGCCAATTGCCGTAGTACCAACCGGTTTGTCCACCAATACGGCGGATCGGAGCGAAGGCCAGTTCGGGCGGTACGTTGACCGTTCGGGTGCGACTGTCCACCAGTCGCGAACCGAAACGAGTGCCACCCCACGTGCGCGCGGGTCCTGCAGATGACAAGGCGTCCGACCAGTGCGTTTCGGCAAACTCACGATCTTCTTTAACCAGCGCTCGGGCAATAGCGTCACGCAGCGAGCGCGGCCGAATCGAAAACGTCTTCGCTGCGAGATTGCTCGAGATGAGTGTCGGGTTGCGCAGGCTCTCGACAAGCTTGCGGCCGACGCGCGCGTAAAGTGGCGTCACCAGTCCCAACCATAAGCTGGAGAGATACGGCGTTAAGAATGGGACAGGAATCATCCAGCGCCGCAGCCCTCGCTGATGCGCGTATTCCTGCATGATCTCACCGTAGGAAACCTGATCGGGACCGCCAATCTCATACACGAGCGAGTTGCCCGTCGGCAAATCGAGCGCCGCGAGCATATAGGCCAGCAGATCTTCAATGGCGATTGGCTGAGCCTTCACGTTGACCCAGCGTGGACAGATCATGATCGGCAGCCGCTCGACGAGAGCCCGAATCATCTCGAACGAAAGACTGCCAGACCCGATCACAATCGAGGCTCGAAACTCGATCACTTGCGGGTGATGCTCGCGCAGGACATTGCCGGTCTCTTGACGACTGCGCAAATGCTGCGAGAGGCGCTGATCGGGATTGCCAAGCCCACCCAAGTAGATAATCCGCCGAACGCCTGCCGCCGCGGCAGCTTGCCCAAAGTTCGCGGCAGCCTTGCGATCCTCTTGCTCAAAATCGACGCTCGCTCCCATGGAGTGGACAAAGTAATAAGCCGTGTCGACACCGGCCAGCGCGGCGTCGAGCGACTCTCGATCAAGCACATCGCCGTTGCAAACTTCAGTGTTGGCGTCGATGCGATGCTGCAGCGATTCCGCGCGGCGAGTGAGACAACGAACACGCGCCCCCTGTTGTTGCAACAGCGAAAGAAGTCGCCCCCCCACGTAGCCTGTGGCGCCGGTCAATAAGATCAATCCCGGCATCCGCAATTTCCTTCCCGTGGGTGTAACGAACCATGCCTCTGCTTCGGTTATACCAGCCCGACTGATGAAACCCCGCTTGCTAGGGCAATTCACTTTCGCGGCAGCACATGCCCGAGGCCGCCATCGATGCCAATCACCTGACCAGTGATCCAATCGTTCTCGGCAGTCAGCAACCACTCCACGAGCGAGGCGACTTGCTCCGCTTCGCCCAGGCGTCCCAGCGCGTGCATGGCCATCGATGCCGATGCGGCAGCGGAATTGTCCCAGATCCGCCGAGTTAGTTCCGTCCGCACCAGTCCCGGGCTGACGACGTTGAAGCGGACGTTCTGGGGCGCGTAAGTAGCCGCCGCGGATCGAGACAAGCCGATGATGCCCGCCTTGGCCGCCGCGATCGCTTCGTGATTGGCAATGCCCACCTCAGCTGCTGCCGAAGCAAACAGCACGACCGAACCACCCCGCTCACGCAGCACTTTTGCTCCCGCTCGAACGGTCGCAAACGACGTGAAGAGATTCGTTTCGACGACCTGCCGGAACTCAGCATCCGACGTCGCATGAGCCGGCTTGAGCAGCACCGATCCAATACAGTTCACAAGGCCGCTGAAACCACCATCTGTTGCAGCCGATTCGGTCAAGACAGTTTCCAAGGGTGCCGAACTCTGCAGGTCAACCGCCGCAAAGGGCTGGTCCAATTCGTTGCCCAGCAGGCGCAGGCCCTCGGCATTGCGCCCCAGCAACAACAGGCTTCGGCCATGGCTGACCAGCCGACGGGCCAGTGCGCTACCGATGGTGCCGGTAGCGCCCAAAATTGCGACTCGTTCCATGCGAAGAAAACCCAGCGAGGTGAAGCAGACTAACTCGCTTCACCTTACGAGGGCGTCAAGCGGAGAGATTCCGGTCGACAGGACGCTACGCCTTCTCAAACGCCGCATCGAACGCGCGGCCGGAAGGAGCAAAGTCCTTCTGGCGAACGAAGGTGGCCGCTTCGCGAGATGAGTCGTATGCCGAATTGAGACGTCCCTAGCCCGTCCCTTCGATGCATATGAAACTCAGCGATAACTTTAGGTACAGTGAATGTTTAGAGCAAAGGCTGTGTCGTTGATGGATAAAAGGAAACGAGATGATGCACCTTAAATTGGACAAGATTCGACAATCGTTACAGGGGCGCACCGATTTTGAACTGCATTGTCACACAATGACTCTGGAGGCAGTTGACGTTGATCTACCGAAGTTCTGCGGTCCCGGTGCAATTCGAATCGGCGCAAGCGGCAACTTGTCGTTTATCATGTATGCTCAATCGGTAATGGCGGTCCACATTCCCGAACGGCTAAAGGCCGGCGAGGTAGTTCCTAAGGACTTGATCTACCGTCTTGTCGCAATTGACGGCGACAAAACGGAGTGGATCAGCGAGCAACTTGACGGATTTCGAATTCAACCAAGTATTTGCTCAAACAACGCGGTAATCACTGGAAAGCTTTACGACCTTCGCAGCTGCACGCCTATTTTCCCAGAAGGCATTTCTGCGGAATTGACGGAGTCGTCGCTGACCTTGTTCGTTTTTGATCAGATCGATATTCCGCTGAATACGCGAACAGTGACTGAAATAACAGTCGATGGTGAGCATTTCAGCGGCGGGGGAGCAAAGCTAAATGTCGCGAAAGTTGACGTGCGAGAAATTGGATTTACGTTTACAAAAGAAGACGACTTTCTCAGAGTAAGAGCGATATCTGCAAAGCTACCTTCTGGGATTCACAATCGTATCGTCGAATCTCTGCAATTCATTCTTGCTCGTCCAGTTTGGTGGACAATGATGTGCCACGAGGCTGGCAATAACCTGCTGACTCACATTAGGTCACTACCCGACTACGTTCACGATCGGACGCCATTTCCGCCAATTAAGTCCGTTGCTTTCTACGATCCAACGAAATGCGTCTGGCAACTGTTCGCCAAGTATTTCGAGCATGCATCCCGTCATGATGATGACGATAGTTGGCATCCGATGTCCAGGTTCGTCTATTCTGCTATCGAGGCACGAGCAGCCGGATTCGATACCTATCGCTTGGCGCTGGGAGTAGCGATCGAAGGAATATTGAAAACTGCCTTCGACAAAATCTATGCTCCTGCGGACGACTTCTTACTCGTAGTTGAAGATGTCTTGAAACATACTAATGACTGGCAGTGCCCGATTGCGTGGGACGGCGAACAGAGTTTTCGTCAACGATTGCGAGGGAGCTTAGGACAACTCAGATCGCCAAGAGCTGATGATCGCCTGAGGACGCTTTGCAAGATGAATGTGCTCTCCGAGGATGAACTATTCGCGTGGAAGAAAATGCGAAACGAAACTGCTCACGCCTGCCGACCTAGTCAAGTTCCTCATCAAACTGAACTCGATCAGATCGCCAAGGTTACGATACTTATGCACAAGCTCGTGTTTCAGGCAATCGATTACTCCGGTTCGTATGCTGATTACACCACACATGGGTTTCCAAACCGCGAATTTTCGGCAGTAAAACCCGATTGTATGCGGCCACAATAAAACCACGTCATGCCGGGTGAAGTGGCAATATCACCCGGCTTTACGACTTGCTGGCAGCCTACGCCTTCTCAAACGCCGCATCGAACGCGCGGCCGGATGGAGCAAAGTCCTTCTGGCGAACGAAGGTGGCCGCTTCGCGAGCGCCGAATTCCCGCTCCATGCCGCTATCTTCCCACTCGACGCTCAGCGGGCCCTGATAGCCGATGCGATTCAGTTCGCGAATGATCTCTTCGAAGTTCACCGAGCCACGACCCGGGCTGCGGAAATCCCAACCGCGGCGGTGATCGCCGAAGTTGATATGGCTGGAGAGAATCCCGCTGCGGCCGTTCAGCGTGACGATCGCGTCTTTCACGTGCATGTGATAAATGCGGTCGGGGAACGCACGCAGGAACTCGACCGGATCGATTCCTTGCCAGATCAAGTGGCTGGGGTCGAAGTTGAAACCGAACTCCGGCCGATGATCGAGCGCCGCGAGGGCCCGCTCGGCAGTATAAATGTCGAAGGCAATTTCGGTCGGGTGTACTTCGAGGGCGAACCGCACGCCACATTCGGCGAAGACGTCGAGAATCGGATTGAAGCGATCGGCGAACAGCTTGAAGCCGTCGTCGATCATCTTGCTCGAGACTGGTGGGAATGAATAGAGCAAGTGCCAGATGCTGCTGCCGGTGAAGCCGTTCACCACGTCGACACCAAACTTCTTGGCGGCGCGGGCCGTGTTCTTCAATTCTTCGATAGCCCGCTTGTTCACGCCGTCGGCCTTGCCGTCGCCCCATACCGAGGGTGGCAGGATCAGCTTGTGGCGTTCGTCAATCACATCGCAGACGGCCTGACCAACCAGGTGCGCGCTGATGGCGTGGCATTGCAGGCCGACGTTATCGAGCAGTTCGCGCTTCCGTTTGCAGTAGCCGTCGTCGGACAGAGCCTTGTCGACTTCAAAGTGGTCGCCCCAGCAGGCAAGCTCGATGCCGTCATAACCAAAATCCTTGGTCTTGCGGGCCATCGTTTCCAGCGGAAGATCGGCCCACTGACCGGTGAAGAGGGTAACCGGACGCGGCATAACAGACTCCTGACAGCGGAAAAACTTGAACTCGAAATTGGGTGTACGTGGAGGGACTATTGTGGCGAGCGCCCGCGCCGTTCGCAACAGGCGAATTCGCCGTAACTGGCACTCGGGCGAGTCGCACTGGTTTGTCGATGTTCACAAACGGCTACCCAGCGGACTCGGCATCACGCGCCATTCCCGAGGAAAAACGCCTTTGCCCGTCGAAAGCCTGGGAGGTTTGTGAACACCCCTCGCTTGAGCGTCGCCCTGACTTACGTCAATGCTGGTGACTGTTGAGGCCAGACCTACGCCAATTGTCTTGCCACACTGATCGCGACCGTTCAGGAACCTACCAACGCTCGTCCGCCTCACCAACCGTAAGAGTTATTGGACAGGCACTGATTCTTGAATCTTGTCTGAACTTGCTGCGGCTGTGACACTTGCGACTCCAGCGCCAATTTTGCCACACGTCCCTTTTGTCCAATAACCGCCTGCCACCAATCAAGCCGACTCTTAGACCGGCCAACCGCGCGCACGAAGTGACCCAACCGCCTCTGCGGCCATTCACCCTAACTACCACACTTTGAGAGAGCTTCCGGATATTAACTCATAGTGGTTAATCATTGTCAAGTACATGCTCGCTTTATTGTGACCACTTTATGAAGATTTCGCAATGAGGCTAAATAGCGGCGAGACTTCTATAGGGACCGCACGTAACGGGAACTCTCGCTTCTCTGCGTCAACCTCACCAGAACTACTCAGAATTTCAATTCTGGGAGAGACTACGGGACAGAATGTTGCCTGGACAATTGCTGCAACTCGAATTCGTCCCGCAGGGACGCTGCACGTAGCCACGGGTGGAGCGCAGCGGAACCCGTGGTAACCAATAAAGAGCGGTTCTCAGTCCCGCAGGGACGCTGAATACGTCGCTCGCAGCACACCGTTGTTCCACAGGCAACGTCTCCTCCGTCCCTGCCGGGACGGAAGTTATTTCCATCTCCTCTGCCTCCACGGGTGGCGCTTCGCTCGCTAAAGCGATCGGCGCTTCACCCGTGGCTACACTCAGCGTCCCTACGGGACGATTGGCAGCTTGGATAGTTACGAAGGGAACTACACCTTCGGAATCTCAAACCCGGCGCGCTGCTTGCGGGCGAGGAAGGTGGCGGCCTCGTCGTCGCCGACGATCTGCTCACTCTTGGGATTCCACTTGATGCTGCGGCCAAGGCGCGAGGCAATCGCGGCCAGGTGGCAGGTGTTCATCGTCTGCACGTGGCTGAAGACGTCCGAGACGGTCAAACCACCTTCGCGAATGCAGCGATAGAAATTGTTCTTGTGACCTTCGCTCGGCTTGCCCTTGTAGAGCTTGACGAGATCTTCGGCCGTGAACTGATCCTTGTCCCAGTTCTCTTCGATGGGCTTGCCGGTGATCTTGCCGCGATTGACGAAGATCCGCCCCTTGGTTCCTTCGAACATGACGCCGTTGTCGCCGCGGCTGGTGATGGTCATTTCGACGCCGCTGGAAAATTTGCACTTCGTGGCAAAGTCGTGCGACGTGTTGTAGCTATCGTCGACCGTGGGATATCCCTTTTCGAACGGCACGGGATGTTTGGCATCGGTGCCATCGACTTCGATCGGGCCTTGTCCTTCTTTGTCTTCGCCAATCGCCCACGTGGCGATATCGACGTGGTGAGCACCCCAGTCGGTGAACTTGCCGCCGGAGTATTCGTACCACCAGCGGAACTCGTAGTGAGCGCGCTTGGTGCGAAAGTCGACCTTCGGAGCCTGGCCGAGCCACATATCCCAGTTCAGATTCTTGGGCACTTCCGCCACGGGGAACGGACCGCCGGTCGGGCTGCCGTTGATACCAACCGTAATCGTCTTGATGTCGCCCAGCAGGCCCTTCTGCACCATATTCACGGCCCGCAGGAACCGATCCTTGTCGCTCCGTTGCTGAGTGCCGACGAGAAATGCCTGCTTCGAATACTTCTTGCAGGCATTCCGCATCAGCTGGTTCTCTTCGATTGTCAGCGTGAGTGGCTTCTGACAGAAGACGTGCTTCCCCGCCTGCAGCGCTTCGATGGCGATCTTCACGTGCCAGTGATCGGTCGTGACGATGCTCACGACGTCGATGTCCTTGCGATCGAGAACCTTGCGATAGTCTTCGTAGGCATCGGCCTTCCCTTTGCCGATCTTTTCATGATTCTTGGCGCGATCGGCATGCACGCTGTCGACATCGCACACGGCGACAATATCGCCGTAGCCGGCATGAGCCTGGGCATCGCCGGTTCCCATGCTACCGACGCCGATGCAGCCAATTTGGGGCCGATCGTTCTTGTCTTGGTTGGCGAAGGCTTTGGGCGAAGAGAGAAAGTAAGGTACAGCCGCGGCGGTGGCGGCGACTGCAGCCGATTGCTTCAAGAATGCGCGGCGCGAGGTGTTCTGCTTGTGCATGACTGGTTTCCGGGAGAGGTGAAAATCGGTAGGGCGTCCAACGACGTCCCCCGAGTGTAAGTTGCTGCGCGGGCAAATTCGAGATGCAGTGTCCGACGGCGGCGATATTTTTCCGTGTGCTGCGAATCACAATTCGATATCCTGGAGGTAACTCTCCCGTCTCCGTGGGCACTTTCGATGCGATCTGTCCTTTACCGCTTGGTTGCGACCGCACTGCTGGTTGCCTGCGCGTGGGTGATGCTGCACGCCGATGATCCGCCAGCGCTGCCGCGTGACAAAGAGATCGAAGCGCTGATCCAGCAGTTGGGCTCGGACGAGTTTGCCGCCCGAGAAGCAGCCGTGAAAGCCCTCGATCGCCTGGGCGAGCGACCGCTGCCGTATTTGCGGCACGCAGCTTCAAAAAACAGTGACCCCGAGATTCGCTGGCGCGCCGAGCATTTACTCTCGCGCCCCGATCGCGAAAGCGAGACGACGGGACTCAAGCTGGTGTTTATCCAGCGGGGTGAAGCGTGGTTGGGATCGCCCAATGCCGAAGCGGGGCGGCGGGATGACGAGTTGACGCATCTCGCGCGGCTGACGCAGGCCTTTTACCTGGGCAAGTACGAAGTCACCCAAAGCGAGTATCGCCGCGTAATGAAGCAGGAACCCAGTTGGTTCAGCAGGACCGGTGGCGGGCGAGAAAAGGTTTTCATCGTCGGCACCGATCTGTATCCCGTCGAGCGCGTGACCTGGTTCGATGCCATCGCCTTCTGCAACGAACTGAGCAAGCTCGATCATTTTCAGCCATATTATGAACTGACCGAGATCAAACGGGAGAACGATTCGATTGTCGCCGCGCGAGTGAAGATCGTCGGCGGTCACGGCTATCGTTTGCCGACCGAAGCCGAGTGGGAACATGCTTGCCGCGCGGGAACTACCACGCCCTATCACTACGGCGCCGAGCGCAACGGCCACGCGTCGAATGTGGCCGGCGCGACGTTCTCTGGTGGCTACGGCGGCGAAGTTCGCGGACCCAATTTGAAGTGCACTTGCTCGCGCGGCGGCTACGAGGCGAATGCCTGGGGGCTGCACGACATGCACGGCAACGTCGGCGAATGGTGCTGGGACGTGTCTGACCGGAACTACTATCGCACCTCGCCCCGCAACGATCCCTCGGGCCCGGACGACGGACCGCATCGCACGTGGCGTGGCGGCAACTGGCTGTTGAATGAAGCCGGTTCGCGATCTGCCGCGCGCAACTTTGCTGCCCCCAGCGAGCGCAAGGAATATCTGGGGTTTCGCGTGGCGAGGAACCCGTAAGTGCCGCGCTGGTTACTACTCGCATTACTCGTTGTTGTCTATATCGCTGTCGGTAGTGGCTGCACCACTGAGAAAGCCGCGCGCGAGCAACCGCGGCCGCAGACCAAGGTTGATCCCGCTCAACTGCCGATGAAGTATCGCGACCACAGCGTGGTGCTGATTAGCATCGACGCGTTGCAGGCTAAGCATGTGGGCTGCTTAGGAAACAAGCGGAACGTCACGCCGCATCTTGATGCCTTCGCGCGCGAGAGTTTTGTCTTCTCGCAGTTTCATTCGGTCTCATCATGGACCGTCCCCGCTTCGATGACCTGGTTCACCGGCATGTACCCATCGGAACATCGACTGACGAACAAGTTCGCCGTTTATAACGCCGAGGAACAACGCCCGGCCAGGCTCAGCCAACTAGCGCCGAATTTGATCACGCTGGCGGAAGTATTGAAGGCCAATGGCTACCAGACGGCAGGCTTTACCGGCAATGCGGGCGTGAGTGGGGCTTTTGGTTTTGCGCAAGGTTTTGATGTTTACGATCACGAGCCGCGGAAGTTCGGCAGCTTGTCACGCAGCGGAGTAAAGGCGGCCGAATGGCTGAAAGAACACAGCAACGAAAAGTTCTTTCTGTTTTTGCATGGCTACGATGTGCATGGTCAATTTGGTCCTGCAGGTGGCTACGACTATCGCTTTGTCGATCGCAACTACGACCGCCGCTTCACCGGCTCGCCGCCAGAACAGGAACTGCTGCGCGAAGAGGGCCTTGAGAAGGGTTCCGTCGACCTGCGTAGTGAGGATGTCGAGTTCTGGCGCGCCATCTATGACGAAAAAGTGCAGCGTGCCGATGAGCAACTGGGCAAGTTCCTGCATGAGCTCGCTGCGCTTCAATTGAATCCCCCGCCACTGGTCATTATCACCGCGGATCACGGCACCGAACTGCACGAGCACCGCCGCTTCGATCACGGCTTCACACTCTACGAAGAACTGGTGCACGTGCCACTCTTCGTGCAGCTACCCGGCCAGCAGGCGAGCAAGCCGGTTTCCGCCCGGCTTAGTAGCATCGACGTGATGCCCACGGTTCTCGACCTGCTAGAGGTCTCGCTCCCCGAACGCGCAAAAAATCAACTGCGCGGGCAAAGCCTGCTACCTGCCATGCGCGGTGAGCCCAGCGAGCGGGAGATCTTCGCCGAGACCGACTATCGCCAGTACACCTATCAGCGGTCGATCACTACGCCCGCCGGATGGAAGCTGATCTTTCGCCTTGAAGCGGGTACTCGTGAACTGTATCACCTGCAGGAAGACCCTGGCGAACTACACAATCGGGCTGCAGACGATTCACCAACCGCCGACGAGCTGCAAGAAAAGCTCTTCGCCCATTTCGCAGCCCTGGGCCACGACTTGACCGCGCAGCGCTGGACGACCGGGCTCAATCCCGTCTATGACTCTCAAGGCCGCGTTAAGCCTTAATTTCTGAGAGTGCGTACTCCCTGAGAACTAGAAATCGCCGACGACTTCGCCACCTTGGCGCGTACTGAGGGCTTTGTAGGTGACCAGGTTGATGCTGTTGGTGATCGACCGGACCGAGCCATCGGCCAGTGCGGCATTCACGACCGCGGGATGATAGCTGCGGGCATACAGCGCCTGTGTGCCGGCACTTGTGGCCACGGTCGTTTGCGGAGCGTTCTTGATCGTCACGCCTTGATAGCCCTGCGTATCGGGGACCGTGGTGTTGGGCGGATTGAGGGCCGTGAACCAACTGTTTCCTTCCCACGAGTTGCAGTAGCGACCGCGTAGGTCGTTGGCCGCAGCCGAGTCAGGCACGACGCAAATCTCACTCGCCAGCAGCGTGCTGGAAGTACCGTCGGTGATATCGGCCAGGCGGTGGAACGACTTGGTGTAAAAGATTCCTTCGAGCGCCAGGCCGCCCGTTCCATAGGCAGTGGACCCCGAGCAGACGGCGTAGTTGACGTGCATCCCTTGCATCACAGCTACGCCACCGACGGTGTTGGTATCACGGGTCTTCGTCTTCGGGCTGTTGCCGTCCGAAGGACAGATCAGCGCTTTGATGATGGAGTCTTTATTCGGGCAGAGAAGTGCCCAGTTGCCGTTGCCTGGTTGCGCCGCGACATACGTCTCGTACAGATTCTTTTGCTCGATGAACGGGAGCATTGGCTGCACCCAACAACCGCGAATCCAGGGCGCATCGTTCGCATAAAAGTTGTTCCACTGCCCGGGCGGCAACCGCAGGTGCGTATCGTGGTAATTGTGCATCGCCAGGCCAATCTGCTTCAGATTGTTCTGGCACTGCATCCGCCTTGCCGCTTCTCGGGCGGCCTGCACAGCGGGCAAAAGCAAGGCGACCAACACACCGATGATCGCGATCACGACCAACAGTTCGACCAGTGTAAAACCGCGACGTTTCATGGCACCCTCGTGGCGAATGATAAGACAGCCAAACGAGTCACTGCGGGGAGCGAAGCTTGCGCTGCGGCAACCCGTCGCTAAAACTAGCGGTTCGCGCAGCGATGGACAAGAAGATTTTCAGCAGATTTCACGAGGAATCGACGGCTGTTATCACCAGTCGGGCACGTTTTGGGAAATGCGACCAGGCTGAAACTTCGCTTACTAACTAGTTCTGTTGTTGCCTTCACTGCAGCCTGGAATGAACCGTTGCCACTGGTAGCCATCGGCCAGCTGAGGACTGGCGGCGAACTCCAGATGCAAGATCCGGCGATGAAGTTTGGTTTCGGGAGATGACTCGCCGCTGGAGTGACTGACCAGCGGACGCATCGCGAGGGCATCGCCACGATTCGCCAGAATGGTTATTGGCTCGACATTTCCAGCGGCGATCTCTTTGCCGGTGAGATGCGAGCCGGGAATCACGCGCAGCGGACCGTTCTCGCCGGTGACATCGTCCAAATGCAGTCGAATGGTAAGCATCGACTGCAATAGCTCGACGGGAGCAATCACGTGCGGGACGTTCGCCTTGAATGTCGGTCGCGTGAACTGCTGACTGGGCAGCGAGTTGTCCTGCACGGCAATCGTCAGGTCCTTATGCCACGGCAGCCACCAAGAGCGACCGGGGGGCTTGTCGAAGAAGAGCCCGCGCACCAGTCCGAAGTTTGGTCCGAGGATCGCGGGTAAAAATTCCGCCAAGGGTCCGTGCTGCCAAAGCTGAGCAACATTGGGAAGCAGATCGAGCGGGTTGCGGGCCGCGTAGACCGTGCCGCGACTTTCGAGCGGACTTCCTTGCTCGCTGCCTTGAGCCAAGGAGGCAGTGAACAGAACCGCTAGTTCGTCCGCATGTTGCGGAGCGATGGCCCGCGGAATGATCGTAAAACCATTCCGCGAGACTTCATCACAGAAAACTTGCGAGGGCTGCAATGGTGGCAACCTTAGCGATCGATTTCGCCCATCACGATATCGAGCGAACCAACAATAGCGGGAACGTCAGCAATGAGGCAGCCTTTACACAGTTCGTGGGTCACGCTCAGGTTGCAGAAGCAACTACTGCGAGCTCGCACGCGCCAAGGAATGGTCGAACCATCGCTGACAATGTAGAAGCCCATCTGACCGCGAGGTGCTTCGGTTTCGAGGTAGGCATCGCCCTTGGGCAGCTTGGTGGCCAGCTTGATAGGAGTGCCCCAGTCGCCGGTGGACTGGCTGTACTTTACGAAGGCCTGCCGCACGATGTCGATCGACTGCACCACTTCGAGCATGCGGACGTAGAACCGGTGCCAGCAATCGCCGAGCACGGCTTCTTTCGGCACCGCGGGATAGTTGTGATCCTTGGGATAGGACCCGTTCTTTTGCACGATGACTTCGAAGGCGTAGCCGTCGTACATTTCGGTGTAGCGTTCTTCACCATCGCGGCGCAGGTCGTAATCGACGCCGCTACCGCGAAGCACCGGTCCTGTGCAACCGTAGTCGAGAGCCATCTCGGGGGAGAGAATGCCGATGTTGGCAGTTCGCTTGACGAAGATGGAGTTGGTCGTCAGCAGCGCGTGATACTCTTGAATGATGGGCTCGAACTGCGTGAGGAAGTCTTCGCACTTCTGAATCCAACCGCGCGGCAAATCGGCGGTCACACCACCGGGCGTGAGATAGCTGTAGGTGAGTCGTGCGCCGCAAGCTTCTTCGAACAGATCCAAGATCTTTTCGCGTTCGCGGAAGGCGTACAAAAACGGGCTGAAGGTGCCGAGATCCAAGCCGTAAGCGCCCATGCCGACGAGGTGGCTGGCGATGCGTCCCATTTCGCAAATGATGACGCGCAGGTGGCGAGCTTTTTCGGGCAGGTTGTAGCCCAGCAGTTTTTCGACACAGAGCGACCAACCCAGATTCATGTTCATCGCCGCGAGGTAATCCATGCGGTCGGTGTACGGAATCCACTGGCGGGGCGTCAGGTTCTCGCCGATTTTCTCGGCACAGCGATGCAGGTAGCCCAAGTGGGGTTCGGTCTGCGAGACGATTTCGCCGTCGGTTCGCAGGACCAGCCGCAACACGCCGTGCGTACTGGGGTGCTGAGGTCCCATGTTGACGAGCATTTCGTCGGTACGAACATCGAACTCGACAACGCGGGGATCATCTAGGTAGGTGGACATAATCGGAAGTCGGGAGTCAGAGGTCGGGAGTCAGTTTGACAAACTCCCTCTCCTCGGTACTCCGGGGAGAGGGCTGGGGTGAGGGGCTGAGCCGCTTGCGACTCACCATGCCTCTGTGCGCTTACCTTCCACGCATGCCGTGATACTCGAGCGGCATCTCGTAGTCGCGACGCAGACCATAGCCCACCCAATCTTCCGGGCACAGAATGCGGCGGAGATCGGGGTGACCAACGAAGTTGATGCCGTTCAGATCGAACACTTCTCGTTCGTGCCAGTTGGCACCCGACCAAACACCGGAAACCGTGGGTAATTCCGGCAAGTTGCCGGGCTCGTCGTTCTTCCAGCGAGGCAACTGCACCTTGATTACCAGCGAGTGCTTCTTGCTGATGCTCGACAGGTGATACACCACTTCGGTATGGGGCTCGAAGCCAGCCTTGGCAGCCTTCTTCGCATCGGGCTCAAACCAGTCGATGCCGGTGATACAGTTCAGCATTTCGAACTTGCCATCGGGATCGGCCTTCAAGTGTTCGCATACCGCCACCAGCGCATCGGGGGCAACTTCGATCCAGGGATCGATGGCGGTCAAGTTCGTGGCGGTGATCTTATCGCCGAACTTCTTCTTCAATCGTTCGATCAGGTTCGAACCACTCATGATTCACTCTTCTTAAACAGGCTGACGAGCCTAATGATCTCTGGCAGAAAATGGCTGGCGAAGCGCTACTCGAAGCCAGCTTTAGGCCGACAAGTACTGCGCGTCGTCCAAGGGATCGGTGGCGGGTGTCCGGGCGAGCGATTGTTGTTGACGTTCGCGACTAACGGCACGTACCCAGTCGAGATCGCCGCGCATCCAGACATAGGCAAAGCCAATCATCAAGATCGCGAAGAAAGCTCCGATATCGACGACGGTCACCCATGCCAACTGCTGCATCCCCTTGTGGAAAATGCTGCTCGAACGCTCGATCGGATCGGTCGCGGTGACTTCGTCCTTGAGCGAAGCAGGAACTTCGGTGGGGACAGTCGGATTGCGGATGCCCATTTCGCGATACATGTTCGTGGCGTCTGGTGTGAGAGCCAATTGGCCATCGACGCGATTCACGACGGGAAACTCGGGCCGCATGGCATTCGTGGCTTTGCCAAACGTGGCTGCCCAAGGAAAGAAGAACGCGACTTCGACATCGAAAATGATGAACAGCAGCGCGACGACATAAAACCGCAGGTCGAACTGCACAAAGCTGGAGCCGATCGTAGGCTCACCGCATTCATAGATTTCGGTCTTTTCAGAGTGTGGATCGGCGGGGCGCAAAAACTTGCCGACGAGCAGGTTCACAAACAGGAAGATGATGCCGGCGCCAGAGAAGAGCGCGAGGTAAGCGACAACATTAACCGACGAGGCAATTGCAGACATAGTTCATCCAAAAGTTTGTCTGGCGACAAGCAGCAGTTACTCAGCTTGTTCCGGACCTGCGAACGTATCGAAACCGCCAACCTCTTCGTGAGCGACTCCGGCAACCAGCGACTGCCGGCCGGCGAAACCACCATCGACTGTGTGCCAGTGAGTCACTTCGGGCTCACCCAACTTCCAGCACAGATAAACCAGACGGCCTTCCATGAAAGCCGGAAAATCTACGAGGCCGTCGACCGCCCCCTTGGGCTCCAAGCCCAGCGAGCGCAGTTCGTCGATGTATTCTTGCAGCCGTTGCGAATCCGCAATGACGGCCTGTTGCATACTGGCCAGTTCATCCGAATAAGGATCACCGGCTTTGGCGTCCTTGCGAGACTTAAACGCAGCCAAGCGAGTGCGACGCTCGACCACGTCGCGGGCGAGCATCGTGAGATCCGTCGTGATGGCGCGAACCAGCGGGAGCATGGCATTGGCCTGCTCAATGGTGAAAACCTTCGCGGGTTGTTCGCTGTTGACTGGCATTTCGCTCGCTTTGCTTCCTCAGGTCTACTGATTCGGACCGCCGTGCACAGGCTCCGCGATAACCTTGGACTCGGAGACTGCGGTGGGATTGAGCGTGGCACGACCCCAGGCAACATCGAGCGGCAAGCGGGAAAAATCGACGATGCAGCCATCACGGCTGTAGCAGCTCAGGTCGTGCGTGGCACCCATAAAGATGCAGTCGACTGGGCATGGCTCCACGCACAGTGCACAGAACATGCACTTACTGTAATCGATCGTAAAGCCCGTGATCTTGAAGCCCTTGCCCCCTTCGACACGCTCTTTGCCGATGTAGATGCAGTCGACCGGGCAGGCTTTCGCACATTGGTCGCACGAGATGCAAGTCGTCAGGTCGTAACGATGAAAGCCACGGTAGCGATTGGCTACCGGAACCGGCTTTTCGGGATATTCAAAACGCTCGGTAAATGCACCACGCTCGGGCTGATAGGTAATCAGCCAGTTGCGAAGTGTCACATACATACCATGCGCCACGGTGGCGACAGCCAGCCAGATGTTGCGCAGCCAATCGAACATGTCGAGGAGCTTTCCAGCAAAAATGAGTCGCAATCGACCTAAATCGCCCGTACACAAGGAAATAGCAGTTTCCCAGCGAGGGTTTGCACAGAATTATAAGGGGACAAGCCAAGCCCGCAAGCGTAGGTGCCGGTGGAATCGTGGTTCGAGGTCGGCATTCAGCGAAAATGTCCCAAGTTGTGACGGGGATTCAAGTTGTCGTCAGATCTACTGCAGTCCAGCCATCGGATGCACATTCGAGTCCAGATCGAGCCAAACCCACATTCGACACAACTATCCACGGTGTTTGCGGGCTCCGTGAATTGCTCTAACTGGTTGCGATGCCAGCGTTAAAAAGCGAAAAGAATTTGGGGAAAACTTTCACCACTTGACACGGCAACCTTGACTCTCGGAATTCCCAATCCACAATAAAGAGAAGGATTTCCGCGCCTGCGGGTGGTGAACGATTGTCAGCATTGCACCAAGGTGATCTGTAGGACAGGAAATCTACGCGGCGAACTAGGACCGCGCTTACTGCGAAGGAATCGAACAATGTTGGTGTTGTCACGCAAAAAGAACGAGAGCATTGTCATCAACAACGACATCACGATTGTCGTTGTTGAGATCCGGGGCGACAAAGTTCGCCTCGGGGTGGAAGCACCCAAAGAAGTGCCAGTCCACCGCCGCGAGGTGTACGATGCGATCAAACGCAACGAAGCAGCTCATTTGGAACAATCCGGCCCTGCCGGCGCAGAAGGCTAAGCTGGCGCTGGGAGGCATGTTTGCCCGGCGCTAGGTCAGTTGCAACTTCTTCGTTTCTTGGTGTCCGCCTGGCGAAGTTTGGTGAGCCCCACTTGACGCTCCCCGCCTCTCGCCGATATACCTCATGCTTCGGTTTTGAATCCTTGCCGCGTTGGTTCCCTGGACCATCAGCCGTGAGTTCATTCACCTGGCCCCATCGTCTAGCGGTCTAGGACACCGCCCTTTCACGGCGGTAACACGGGTTCGAGTCCCGTTGGGGTCATTTCAATTTTCTTCTGCGGCGATTGTTGCCAATTGGGCGACAATCTCTCTAGCCGCAATGTTGGCAGGCAACATGCTCGTCAGTTGCCTCTCAGCCATCAGTTGCTAAAGTGCAAAGAACTTTTTCTCGCCCCTTGGCCTCGCATTGATATCTCTCCGTATGACGTACGACGCTCTGCTGCTGGTTTCCTTTGGTGGTCCGGAAGGTCCGGACGAAGTCATGCCGTTTCTGGAAAACGTGCTGCGGGGGAAGAATGTGCCGCGTGAGCGGATGCTGGCTGTCGCGGAGCACTATCAGCACTTTGGCGGAGTGAGCCCCATCAATGAGCAAAACCGAGCTTTGCTGGCGGCTCTCAAAAATGAGCTAACGTCACATGGCATCGACCTGCCGGTTTACTGGGGCAATCGCAACTGGCACCCAATGCTCGCCGACACGCTGGAAGAGATGAAGCAAGACGGCGTCAAGCACGCGCTGGCGTTCTTTACGTCGGGTTTCAGTTCTTACAGTGGTTGCCGGCAATATCGCGAGAACATCGCGGTCGCCCAGCAAACGGTCGGCGACGGAGCCCCAGCGGTCGACAAACTGCGAGTGTTCTTCAATCATCCGGGCTTCATCGAACCGATGATCGAGCGCGTGCGGGCGGCCTTCGAGCAAATTCCTGCCGAGCGGCGTGAGCAAGCGGTCCTGCTGTTTACCGCGCACAGCATCCCGCTCTCGATGGCCACCAACTGCAAGTACGAGACGCACTTTGCTGAGGCTTCGCGGCTCATCAGTGAAGGCGTAAACCACCCTCAGCATCGGCTGGTGTATCAAAGCCGCAGTGGGCCGGCCAACCAACCCTGGCTGGAACCCGACGTGGGCGATGTGCTCAAGGAGTTAGCTGCTGCCGCTGGTGAAGTGCGCGATGTGGTCGTCGTGCCCGTTGGCTTCATTTCCGACCACATGGAAGTGATGTTCGATCTCGACTACGAAGCGCTGCACCTGGCGGAAGAACTCGGTTTGAATCTCGTGCGTGCGGGCACGGTCGGCACGCATCCTCGGTTTGTGACCATGATTCGCGAACTGATCGAAGAGCGCATTGCTGCTGCGCCCAAATTGTCGCTCGGCGCGCTAGGCCCCAGTCACGATGTTTGCCCCACCGATTGCTGCAAGTACGAACCGCGCCGACCGATGCCGCCGGCGGCCGAATCACGCCCGACAGCCTGCTGAGTACTATCGCAACAGCGGTTTCAAAAACTTGCCGGTCAGGTTTTCGGCCTGGGCGGCTAATTGCTCGGGCGTTCCCGCGAACATGATCTGGCCGCCTCCATCACCGCCATCGGGCCCCAAGTCGATCAGCCAATCGGCCGATTTGATCACGTCCAGATTGTGCTCAATCACGAGCACGGTATTGCCCCGGTCGACCAGTTTTTGCAGCACGCCCAGCAGCAGGCGAATGTCTTCGAAATGCAAGCCTGTCGTCGGTTCATCCAGCAGATAGAACGTCCGGCCTGTTTCTGCTCGGGCAAGTTCCGTCGCTAGCTTCACCCGCTGAGCCTCACCGCCCGAGAGTGTCGTGCTTGGTTGACCAAGTTTTAAGTATCCCAGCCCGACATCGCGCAAGCTGACAAGCGTGCGCTCGACGTGCGAGAAGTTCTCGAAGAAGCCCACCGCTTCATCGATGGACATTTCCAGAATCTCCGCAATGTTCTTTCCGCGATACAGCACCTGCAGTGTTTGGGCATTGAAACGCTGGCCGTTGCACGTCGGGCAAGGAACGAAAATGTCAGGCAGAAAGTTCATCTCGATCCGCTGTACACCTTGCCCCTGACACGTTTCGCAGCGACCACCGGCAACATTAAAGCTGAAGCGATTCGGCGCGTAGCCCAGTTGCCGAGCGTCCTTGGTGGTTGCAAACACCTTGCGAATTTCGTCCCACAAGCCGGTGTATGTCGCGGCGTTGCTGCGGGGCGAACGGCCCAGGCCCCGCTGATCGATTTCAATCACCTTGTCGATCTGCTCGGTGCCGGTAAGTGATGAATGTGCTGCCGGCTTCGGTGCCACTCCACCAAGCTTGCGAATTAAGGCCGGCGCCAGGGTTTCGTTGATGAGCGAGCTTTTGCCCGAACCGCTAACACCGGTGACGGCAATAAACAGCCCCAATGGAAAGGTCGCGGTAACATCGTGCAGGTTATTGGCAGTGCAGCCGGCAAGCGTAATGGTTCGGGACAGATCAGCCCTACGTCGCTCAGCAGGAACAGCGATCGATTGCCGACCGCTCAAATAGGCCCCCGTTAGCGAAAGCGGATTCGCGGTAACTTCCGCGGGTGTCCCTTCGGCGACAACACGCCCGCCGTTGCTTCCCGCACCGGGCCCGATATCGATCAACCAGTCGGCGGCATGCATCATGGCCTCGTCATGCTCCACAACTAGCACCGTGCTGCCGTTCGTCTGCAGATCTCTCAGCGCCGCGATCAGGCGGTCGTTATCGCGCGAGTGCAGCCCGATCGAAGGCTCGTCGAGGATGTAGAGGATTCCAGCGAGCCCCGCGCCGATGCCCGTGGCCAGCCGCACACGTTGAAACTCGCCACCGCTGAGTGAGTCGCTCGAGCGAGCGAGCGTGAGATAGCCCAGCCCCACTTGCTTGAGAAAGCCGAGCCGACTGCGAATCTCTTGCAGAACTGGCTTAGCAATCTCCTGGTCGTGTCCACTGTAGTGAAGGCCTTGAAAGAAGGTCGCGGCCGCGTTGATCGACTGCTGCGTGATGTCGTGAATGGTCTTACCCGCCACGCGCACGCCGAGTGCTTCCCGGCGGAGTCGCGAACCGCCACATTCCTGGCAAGCAACCTGCCCGCGATACGCTTCGAGATGCTCGCGTCGAGTTTCATCGGTCGCGGTCGATAGCTCTTGCTCCAGCAGCGTCATGACACCCGGATAGCGACTCGGCTTCTCCGCCGGTTCGCCATACAGAACTTGTGTGAAGAGTTGGTCGTTCAAGCCGCTCCAAAGAGTATCCGCATCCTGTGAGTTCGCAACCAGAAACGCCTCGACCGTCGCCCGCAGTTTTTTCACGGCGGCATTCTTCAGACCTGCCCACGGAGCGACGACTCCTTTGCTGAGCGACAACGCACGATTCGGCACCACCAGCTCGGGATCGAACTGATTCAAATGGCCCAGCCCTTCGCACTTTGGGCAGGCGCCATACGGGCTATTGAAACTGAACGTCCGCGGCTCGATTTCGGCCAGATTCACTTGGCAGTTAGGGCACGCATACTTGGTGCTGAAGAGCTTGTCGGTCCACAGCCCCTCCGTCGTCGTGCCTGCCGCCCGCGCTTGCTTTTCAATCTCGGGATCGAGGTAACAGGCAACGAGAGCACCCTCGCCATGTCGCGCGGCCAGTTGTAAAGACTCGCCCAGCCGCGAGCTCACTCCCTCGCGAATGACGATCCGGTCGACGACGGCCTCAATCGTATGCGCCTTGCGAGCATCGAGTGGCGGTGCGGCGTCGAGTTCTACCAGTTGCCCATCGATCCGCGCTCGTACGAGCCCCGCCTTGCGAATGGTCGCCAAGGCTTCGGCATGTTGCCCTTTGCGACCGCGCACGATCGGCGCGAGCACCAACAGCTTCGTTCCTTCAGCCAGCGAGAGAAGTGCTTCCTGCACTTGCTCTAGCGATTGCTGGCGCACGGGCTCGCCGCATTGATGACAGCTGACGTCGCCCAGGCGAGCCATCAACAACCGCAGGTAGTCGTAGATCTCCGTCGTCGTCGCAACGGTGCTGCGCGGGTTTTGATTGCCGGGACGCTGATCGATGCAAATCGTCGGCTGCAGCCCTTCGATCGAATCGACATCGGGCCGCTGCAACTGAGTCAGGAACTGCCGCGAGTAAACACTCAGGCTCTCGATGTATTGCCGCTGTCCTTCAGCGTAGAGCGTATCGAAAGCGAGGCTGCTTTTGCCGGAACCGCTCGGGCCGGTAATCACTACGAACTTGCCGTGCGGAATATCGAGATCGACGTTCTGCAAGTTATGCGTGCGAGCCCCGCGAATCGAAATGTTCGTATTCGTGAGCGAACGATCGGCGAGCGAATCGCTCGTCGCAATCACCGAGTTGGAGTTCTGGCTGGGCATGGTTCAGTGCTGGTCACAGGGGGACGTTCAGGCACTTTGTATGCTACCGCCAGATCACTCCAGGGACAGGGGACTGCGACAAGCGATGCGACTCTCGATGTTACCGACCCGCGAGCGGCCGTGTTGGTTTCGCCGCTTGCTCGGTCGAGCTCGCTTGCCAACCCGAATAGCTCGCCAGTTGCTGACGAGCAGCGATGTACTCACTCGCGGCCGTTTTCACTGCTCCAGGCAACTTACTGGGAATGCCAGGCTGGCTGGGAACGTACAGAAGTCGTTCGAGCCAGTCGTGCGGAATCTGTTGATCGTTGTCACCCACGAGCACTTGAAAACCGCGACCAAAGGGCGTCTGCGGGCGATTCACGATTTCGTCCAGCTTCTCGCGAGCGACGATCCGCAGGTTCGCTTCCGACCGGGCGAATTCAAATGCCGTCTGCTGCGCGTCGGCATCACCGTTCACGTAGAGGGGGACGAGAAAGTCTCGCTGACCAACGCGTTGGGCATTCTGACCTCGCAAGCGCCCCTCGGCCAGGCAACGAACGTGCAAGTAGTCGCCGCGCCAGTTAGCCGGCACCCGCCACATCATATTGACCGTGGTGGCACCTTCCAGCAACTGGCGGTCGGTGGTGTGCAGTTTGAAGTAGACGCCCGTGCCGCGAAAAACAGTTCCGCTGGCAACGACCGTTTCGAGTGCTGGCAGCCGTTCGAACTTGCGGCTGTTATTCTCCTTCAAACCTTGCCCAAAGTGCGCGGCCGCGTTCGTCAGGTTTTGATATTGCCCGGCGAGATCCAGTCCGACAGAGGACGAGTCTTCTCGACCTTCGTTTATCGACACTTTGCCTGCAATGCTGGTATCGCGAGCCGAGCGCGGCAGATAGTCGTGCACTAGCATCGTCCGCTGCAGGCTCTGCACCTGAAACACGAACTGCGTCACATCGCGCTCATCGCCAGCGACGATCATCGACGAAATATCGATTCGCGACTCGACCAGTTTCTCGCGCGGTTCGTACACAGGCGGAGCGAGGGGAATTTCTCGCACGGCGACGGAATAGGGCGCGTCGAATTGCACGCGCGGCCCGGTTGCTGTCTGAGCTTGCACCACTGGCCCCACGCTGAGCAAACCCAGGCTGCTCACCACCAGCGAGCTGAGTCGCACGGCGGCTGACCGAGAGAGAAGACCCACTGACATGGCTGCACACTCCTGCTTACGAGGACTGCACCTGGGCCAATCTTGGACTGAGACCGCTCGCGCCGTTACAGCGCTCTCGCAGTGGCTCCCTCCTGGAGCAAACAGGCAATTGAATTTGCGTTTCTGGCGAATAATTTGCCGCTAGCCAGCTGACCTCCGCTGGCTCAGAACTCGAACTTCCAACGATGGCGTCCTGCTCTACGCAGCGTGCCCGTCGTTGGTTGGCCAAGCAGTTCGCTGGCTCGGCTGAATACTAGCCGCCACCAGTGCCAAATCAAGTTTTGTCCAGTCAAGTCAAACTGTGCGGGCCAAGTGCTCCAGGCACTCTTTGCCTGTTATGGCAAACTCGCTTCATTCAGCTTGGTGCTAGCTGCCCTAGCTCTTGGGAAAACGCTCTGGCCAATGCAGAGCGACCTGCAGAGACCGAATAACCCATCGCTTTTGTCCAAAAACCAGCGAGGTTATTGGACGCGTCCTTCGTGGTGGTTTGCGTCGCAACTCATTGCCATTTCGGCGTTTCTGGCAAGGCTAGCACATTTCTCCACTCGCCTTTTTGTCCAATAACCGGGTAGTTTTTGGACAGGCCGTGGTTTTACGGCACCGGTTGTCTGCTGCTTTGCTAAACGCGCAATCGCGGCCAGACGTTCGGCCTTCGTCACAAGACGCCCATCAACCATATTGTAGAAGAACTCGCAACTATCTTCTACATGTAGTGATTGTTTGTCAATAGAATAGGTTTCAATTTATTTATAATTGACAATCCGAACCTAATCAATAGTCGCTTACTTGGCGTTCGGATTCTTCCCGCCTGACGTGACGAACTCTTCGCGTGAGAGGGAGCCGCTTTTATCGGCATCGAAGGCGATAAAGCGTTTGGGGGCTTCGTCGGGGTCGGGTTGATTGGCCAGGAACTCCTCGCGGGTTAGCTTGCCGTCGTTGTCTTTGTCGCGGCCAGCGAACATGGTCGTGCGGTTTTGGGTTTTCTTCGCAGGCTGCTTGTTGGCATCTCCAGCCTGCTTCAGCTGCGGCTTTGCCTCGGGATGTTTAGCCAGGATCGCTTTCAGCTCGGCGACAACCGCAGGTTGATCGGCGGCGAGGTTCTTGGTTTCGAGCGGGTCGGCCTGGTAATCGTACAGTTCGAACTCGGCAGTCTTGGAGTCAGCGCCGGCATCTTTCCATTCGACCAGGCGATAGCGAGGCGTGCGAATGGCGCGGCCAATGCGACCACCGCGGGGATAAACGTGGATGATCGAATCCCTGGTCGTCGCCTGCGGATCCTTCAGAGCCGCGGTAAAGCTGCTGCCATCGACACTTTTCGGCGCGGGCAACCCGGCCAGTTCGCACAGCGTGGGATAGATATCGACGGTCTCGGCAAAGGCCTTGGTTCCTTCGCCAGCCGCTTTCGCCTTTGGCAGGGCCACGATCAGCGGAATGCGGGCGGCCTGCTCGTAGTTCGTGTGTTTGCACCAAATGCCGTGATCGCCCAAGTGCCAGCCATGATCGCCCCACAGGACGATGATGGTGTTATCGGCGAGGCCGGAATCGTCGAGGGCTTTCAGCACGCGACCTAGTTGAGCATCCATGTAGCTAGTGGCGGCATAGTAGCCGTGAATGAGCGTCCGCTGCACATCGTCGGGGATGGCTCCCTTGGCGGGCATGTCTTTGTAGTTGCGTAGTTCGCCACCAAACTGCGGAGCATAGGAAGGGGCACCGGCCGGCGCTTCGGTGACCTTCGCCAATTCGATTTGCTTGGGATCGTACAGGTCCCAGTACTTTTTCGGAGCACAGAACGGCAGGTGAGGCTTCACGAAACCAACGGCCAGAAAGAATGGTTCGTTGGGCTTTTGCTTCGCAGCTTGCAGGCGCGCGATGGCTTCGTCGGCGACTTTGCCATCGCCATATTCGGAATCTGGCACGTCAGCCGATTCATAAGCAGCCCCCTTGGGCAAGTTCGCAGGGTTCTTGTTTTCGAACAGCGCTCCCTCGCGCGTAGGCAGGGCTTTGTTCTCTGGCAACGCGTACCCAATCGACTTCGCCTGAAAGTGTGGCACGCTCCACGAGGGTTTGTCTTCGTGGTTGCCGTGTCCCACGTGAAAGATCTTGCCGATTCCTTCCGTGCGGTAACCGTGCTGCTTGAAGTACTGCGGCAAAGTAACGGCATCGGGAACCGAGCGCCGGAAGTTCGTCGCCAGATCGTAGATGCCCAGCGTTTGCGGCCGCAGCCCAACTAGCAACGAGTTGCGCGAAGGTGAACACACCGCCTGATTGCAATAGGCACTATCGAAGCGAACGCCACGGCTGGCGAGCCGATCGATATTCGGTGACTTGGCAATCTTGTCGCCGTAGCAGCCCAGTTGCGGCTTGAGATCGTCGACGCAGATCAACAGCACATTGGGCTTCGCCGGATCCGCGGCCCGCGCCGCGACAACCGTGAAGCCAAGGGCGACCGCCAGGGAGAGGAGAAAGTATTTCATGAGGTCTTCCTGCAAGGCAAGCTCTTCGTAAAAGGCAACTAAGCCAGTAATTCTCGTACGACGTTACCATGCACGTCGGTCAAGCGGAACTCGCGCCCCTGATACTGGAACGTCAAACGCTCGTGATCGAGTCCGAGCAAGTGCAGAATGGTCGCGTTCAAGTCGTGTACATGGACCGGGCGATCGGCAATGTTGAAGCCGAATTCGTCCGTCGCACCGACACTACAGCCCGGCTTGATGCCACCGCCGGCGAGCCACATCGTGAATGCATCTTTGTGATGATCGCGGCCCGGCTTGGTCTTTTCGCCATCGCCCCCCAAACCCTGCGCGAGGGGCGTACGGCCGAATTCGCTGCCCCACACGACGAGCGTATCGTTAAGCAGGCCGCGCTCTTTCAGGTCGCCTAGCAAGGCCGCCATCGCTTGATCGACGTCGCGGGCTTTGCGCGGCAACGAGGCCGCCAGATTCGAATGATGGTCCCAATCGGCATCGTACAACTCGACGACGCGCACACCTCGTTCGACCAGTCTGCGCGCGAGCAAGCAGTTGTTTGCAAAGCTCGCTTTGCCAGGCTGAGCACCGTAGCGGTCCAGCGTCGCTTGTGACTCGGCTACGATCTCGATCAGCTCCGGAACTTTGGTCTGCATGCGGAACGCCATTTCGTATTGGCTAATGCGAGTGGCAATCTCGGGATCGCCCACATCGGCCAGTCGAGCTTCGTTGAGCGCACGGGTGGCATCGAGGACCCGACGTCGACTTTCCGCCGAGTGCCCCGCGGGATTCGATAAATACAGCACCGCATCGCCTTGCGAGCGAAACTGCACTCCCTGATTCACGCTCGGCAGAAAGCCGCTCGACCACATGGCCGTGCCTGCTCCACCCGCATTGCCGCTGAGCAGTACCACATACGCGGGCAAGTCCGCATTGATCGAACCCAGGCCATAAGTCACCCACGAACCGAAACTGGGGCGATCGCCGCGACCGAAACCCGTGTGCAAAAAGATCTGCGCCGGGGCATGATTGATTTCTTCGGTGTGCAACGAGCGAACGACGGCGATCTCATCTGCCAACTTGGCCAGATTGGGCAGTAACTCTGAAAACTGCTGGCCGCTTTGCCCGTGCGGGGCAAATTTGAATTGTGAGCCGGCCAGCTTCTTCTCCGCACCCAGAAACGCGAACCGCTTGCCTTCGAGCAACGACGCCGGACAAGGTTCACCATGGCGGCGGACGAGTTCTGGCTTGGCATCGAACAAATCGAGCTGCGAAGGAGCCCCGATCATATGCAGGTAGATCACCCGCTTGGCTCGCGGCGCGAAATGCGGCTGCGGACTAGTCTGGCCAGCGGGTGCTGCCTGCAGCAGATTGCACAGGGCCAGCGCGCCGATGCCGAGCCCTCCGCGTTGAAAGAACGCGCGGCGGTCAACGAGTTGCAAGTGGGCGAGATGATCCGACATCGCTTAACCCTTGGTGATGGTTTCGTCGAGGTTGAGCAGAGCGCTTGCCACGGCAAACCAGGCAGCCTCTTCGTTCTCTGCCATTCGTTCTGCCTCGAATAGTTTTCGCAGCACCGCCAGTTCCCCTTCAACTGGCGTGCGAGCCACCGCCAATTGAAAAGCGTACGTCAGCCTGGCATCGACGGATCCCGCGGGTTGCTCACGCACTACTCGCTGGGCAAAGGCTCGCGCGGCTTCGACATAGACAGGATCGTTGAGCAGCGTGAGTGCTTGCAGCGGTGTATTGGAGCGGAGTCGCTTCACGCGGCAAGAGAGTCGCGCGGTGGCATCAAAGGTCGTCAGACTCGGATTGGGAGACATTCGTTTGAGCACCACATAGATGCCCCGGCGATGCTGTTCCGAACCAGCACTGACCGTGTACTCATACTTTTCACCACCAACTTTGTTCCACAGACCGGCGGGCTGCGGCGGATAAATGGGAGGGCCAAATTGTTTCAGGTCGATCAGGCCGGCGATGGCCAACGCGTTGTCGCGAATTCCCTCGGCGCTGAGTCGATAACTGGGACCGCGAGCCAGCAATCGATTCTGAGGATCGAGTTCACGCAGTTCCGCGGTGATTCGACTCGACTGGCGGTACGTCTCGCTCATCAGAATCGTCTTGAGGAGGTCCTTTTGCGACCAGCCTTGCTGACGAAACTCAACGGCGAGCCAATCGAGCAGTTCAGGATGCGTGGGGCGTTGCCCTTTGATGCCAAAATCTTCGGGGGTAGTGACGAGCCCTTCGCCGAAGACTTCCTGCCAGATACGATTGACTGCCACGCGTGCGGTTAGGGGATTATTTTCGTGACAGAGCCAGCGGGCGAGTGCAATGCGATCTGGCTGCTTGGCGTTCGCGCTGGACAAGATCGCCGGAGTCGCGGGTTCGAGTGAATCACCGGGCGTGCGAAAGTCACCACGCATGAAGAGCTTTGTCTGGCGAGGCTGAGCCACTTGCTGCATGACCAGCGTGCGCGGAGCCTTCATGGCCTTGAGCCGGTTTTCCAGCGTGGCCAGCTGTGTTTCCAAACTGCGTTTACCAGGCGAGACAATCGCCGGCTCTTGTTGGACAACTGCCTTGCCTTCACCTGTAAGGGTACTCAATCGCAGGCGTCCCAGCGTGCGGGCCTGACCGAACTCTTGGACTAGCTTGAAGATGAGGACCGTTCCCTGCTCAAAACCCAGCGGTGCCGTGGTGCGAAAGGTTGCCCAATGAGGTTTACTAAAACGCGGCGCAATCGCCCAGCCTGTGTTTGGCCTGCCATCGATCGCGCCGGCGACATCCCACTTGTCTTGCGAAAAACTCGCATGCGCGTCGGTCAGCTTCACGGCCTCGGTCTTCTCTGTCTTCTCAAGTGGAGCGGCCGCAACCGAAAACTCGTGCAAGACGAAGTTCGTGCGCTGTGGATCGCCCCGGCCGGGGCCCATGCCGGGCAACGATGGATCGGTCAGCGCTTCGAGCTTAAAGCCGGTGATGTTCTTTAGCTTGGTATGCACAGTAATTGTGTACACATCGGTCGCCGGAGGATCACCGACGAGTAGAATCGAGCCATCGTCGAGAATCTTGTGACCGGCGTCACCGGCGGAATCGAAATCAACCGGAATCAGAGCTTCCCCAGTGTCCGCTTCGGCCGCCGGCGTTGTTGCCTTAGCAGTGGCCGGGAGCTTGGCCAATTGCTCTTTAAGTTTGGCAATTTCAGTTGTCAGGCTATGGCGCCGCTCATCCAACTCGGGATCTTGCAAATCGAGATACGGCCCCACGAAGCGAATGGAACCGGGAACTTTGGGATTCGCTCGCTCAGCTTCGATTGCGGTTTGATTGAAAAACGCAAACAGGCCGTAGTAGTCACGCTGCGTGATGGGATCGTACTTGTGATCGTGGCACTGCGCACATTCGAACGTCGTGCCTAGCCACACCGCCCCGAGTGTATTCACGCGATCGAAGACCTGATTCACGCGGTTCTCTTCCGGATCGGTCCCCGCTTCGACATTGCAGGGGGCACAGCGATTGAAGCCACTGGCAATGCGTTGCGACTCGGTCGCGTTCGGCAGCAGATCGCCGGCCAACTGTTCGAGCGTGAATTGATCGAAGGGCATATCGGCATTGAGTGCCCGAATCACCCAATCGCGATAAGGCCAAAGTTCGCGGAGATCATCGCGCTGAAAACCGTGCGAGTCAGCATAGCGGGCCGCATCGAGCCAGGGTCGCGCCCATTTTTCGCCATACTGTCGCGATTGCAGCAGGTCATCGACGAGCTGCTCGACAGCTGAATTTACATCACGCTTGGCGGCCATTTCAAAAGCCGACACTTGCGCAGGCGATGGCGGCAGACCGATTACATCCAGGTAGAGTCGCCGCGCAATCACGGCCGGCGATGCGCCTGGCGAAGGGTTGAGCTTCGCTTGCACGAGACGTTGACGAACAAAGTGATCGACCGGATGCTCAGTCTTCGGAACAGGTTTCTGCTGGGGCGGTACATACGCCCAGTGAGGTGCGGATTTCGCTCCAGCGGGCCAGACGGCCCCAGCGGCAATCCACTCGCGAATCTTGGCCACTTCCAGCGGGGAAAGGACTTCACCCCGGTTGGGCATCACTTCGCTATCAGTCTTCGGCAGCGAGATGCGCCGGAGTAACTCGCTTTCGCCAGGCTTGCCGGCGATAACGACTGCGCCACTATCGCCACCTTGCTGTAAGGCTGCTGCCGAATCCAGCCGCAGGCCGCCAGCTGATTTTTCTCGGCCGTGACACTCGAAACAAGACCGCTGCAGAACAGGCAGCACATCAGCAGCGAAGTCAACATCGGCGGCCACGGAGATGACGCTGCCGAGTAAAACCAACGTCGCCGTAGTCAGTAAGCGAACAATCATGGATAACTCGCCTATTCCTGCTGCTTGTTCTTCTTTTTGGGCTGCTGCTTTTTGTTCTGCCCCTCGTTGCCGTACGTCTTCCACCAGGTAGGCCCTTCGGCTTCAATCTCGGCGTTGAGCTTCTTCAACTCGGCCTGCATCTCCGCGAACTTGGCGGGTTCTTTCTCCGCCAGATCGTCTTTTTCCGTCGGGTCGTTTTTCAAGTTGTATAGTTCGAAGTTGGTCAGCGGTTCGTTGGCCACGATTTTCAAATCGCCGATTCGCATGGCCGTCTTCATCGGTCCGGGAGCAATCACGCAGCGCCAGTAAAGGGGCCGTGAGCGCTCGACCGCCTGTTTATCCAAAGCGGGAAGCAAGTCGCCACCATCGAGCACTCGATCGGTCGGCAATTTCGCTCCAGCAATCTTCACCGCCGAGACGAAAATATCGGAGCCAATGACCGGCACATCGCTGGTGCTGCCTGGCTGCGCTGCGAGCTTGCTGCCTTGCGGCACCTTCACAATTCCGGGCACACGAATGCCACCTTCGTAGACGGCTCGCTTGCGACCGCGCAGCCCGCCGGTCGAACCGCGACCGGGGCTCTTGATGCCATCACCCTCAGGGCCATTGTCCGAAGTGAAGATGATAAGCGTATCGTCCGCCAGTTTGAGGTCGTCCAGCGTTTTCATCAACTTGCCAAAGGCAGCATCCAGCTGAGTTACATTCGCGTGATGTTCGCGCTGCACGTCATCGGTCAGATCTGGATAGAGCGCCTTGAACTTGGGCGCCGACTTGATCGGGTAGTGTGGTTCATGGGCCCACACGGAAAGCAGAAACGGCTTCTGGGCGTCTCGTTTCTCTTTCAACCAATTGGCTGCTTCGTCGACAATGATTTGTGACGAATAGCCTTCTAACTTGCCTATTGGCTGACCATTGCGAACGAAGTTGCTCGGGTTCTCATGACTCGGCGCCGCGTTGTTTTGCGTGGCGAGCCAATGATCGTAGCCATGGTCGTTCGGCTGAGGCTGGGTCGGTTGATTGAAGTGCGAATTGAGATGCCATTTGCCGACATGACACGTTTCGTAGCCGGCCGCCTTTAAAAGTTTCGGCAGCGTTACTTCGCTGGCTCGCAAATGAATCTCGCGATTCTCCGGAATCCAGGTAAACACACCGTTGCGATAAGGAGTGCGCCCGGTCAAGATCGCCGAGCGTGACGGGCTACAAACGGCACTCGCAGAATAGCACTGAGTCAGCCTGACGCCCCGCTTGGCAAAGTCGTCGAGGTTTGGCGTTTTGATTGTGGGGTTGCCGTAAACTCCCAGATCGCCATTTCCCAAATCATCGGCAAGGAAAATGACGATATTCGGCTGCTTGGCCGACTCAGCCGACGCGGTGCGACTCGCGAGCACGGCGACGGCCAGACAAATCACGGAACAAAGCCGTAACCAATTGATGCTTGCTGTCATTCGAGTACCAGATTCCTGAACTCAGAGAGGTGGAGGCATTGAATGTACAACATCCATGCGCGAAACACAGATTTTATTGACCGCAGCCAACTGCCGATGATATAAACAGGTCTTGATTGAAGCAGGTCAGACTGCCGCAGCAGGAGATTGCCATGTTGACGGTTCAAGGAAGTTCGCACCAGTTTTGTGATGGCCTTTCGCGACGAACGGTGCTGAAGATCGGCGGGCTCGCGATGGGCGGGCTTTCGTTGCCGCAGTTGCTGGCGGCCGAAGCCGGGGCGAAGCAGCCTCAGCGGCAGAAGTCGGTCATCATGATCTTTCTTTCGGGCGGCCCGCCACACCAGGACATGGTCGACCTGAAAATGGACGCACCGGCGGAAATTCGCGGCGAATTTCGCCCGATTGCCACCAAGGTTCCCGGCATCCAAATTTGTGAACACCTACCAGGACTCGCTGCCACTATCGACAAGTGGACAATCATCCGCTCGCTCGTAGGTTCCGAAGGTAGGCACGCAGCCTTTCAATGCAACACAGGCTGGCCGGTAACACAGCAGCCTGCGGGTGGCTGGCCCTCGTTCGGTTCGATCGTTTCGAAACTGAAAGGACCTGCCAATCCGGGCACACCGCCGTTTGTGAGCCTGTCTCCGAAGATGAAGAATCGTCCGTGGGGTGATCCCGGCCAGTCTGGCTTCGTCGGTCAAGCATATTCTCCCTTCACCCCGAACGCCGACGGCGGCGGTACGCTCTCCGTGGGGAGCGTATCGGTCGAACAAATGGCCGACCGTCGCGCTTTGGCCCAGCAACTCGACCGCTTCAAACGAGCCGCCGATGCTAACGGTGCTATCGAAGGTCTCGACGCCTATCAACAGCAGGCCTTCAGCATTTTGACGTCCGGCCGCCTGGCTGAGGCACTAGATCTCGAAAAGGAAGATCCCAAGCTACGCGATCGCTACGGCCGTGGCTCGCACGAGAATGCGGGCTACGGCGACGCTGGCCCGCTGATGAACGATTATTTCCTCGTTGCTCGGCGGTTGGTTGAATCAGGCGTACGCGTGGTGAGTCTGGCCTATGGCCGCTGGGATTGGCATGGCCGCCCGCACGGCACCACTTTCGATAACGCCCGCGATCACCTCCCGCTGCTCGACCAGGGCCTGACGGCTCTCATCGAAGATCTAACCGCTCGCGGGATGATCGACGATGTTTCGATCGTCGTCTGGGGCGAATTTGGCCGCACACCGCGGATCAACAAGAACGGCGGTCGCGATCACTGGCCCAATGTAGGCTGTGCCATGCTCGCTGGCGGTGGCATGAAGACCGGACAAGTGATTGGCGCTACCGATCGATTGGGAGACCACGCAACTGAGCGCCCGGTCCATTTTCAAGATGTGTTCGCCACGCTCTACAATCGCCTGGGCATCGACATCAATCGAGCGACGGTCAACGACCTCAGTGGTCGGCCTCGCTATCTCGTCGATCACACGACGTATCAGCCGCTGCGGGAAGTGGTCTAAGGAACGAGCATTGCCATGACCAAGCTGGAATTGCTGCATCGGCTGACGCATCCTAACTCTGCATACGGCGTCGCATTTTCGCCCGATGGCAAACTGCTGGCCACGGCTAGTCTCGATAACAGCCTGAAGACGTGGGAATTGGCCACAGGCAAGGAACTGGCTCGACTCACCGGTCATGGCGATGGGGTTTGTGGTGTCGCCTTTTCTCCTGACGGCAGGAAGTTAGTTTCTGCAAGTCTCGATAAAAGTGTGCGTGTGTGGGATGTCGCCAGCGGCGCGGTCGAAGCGACTCACACGGGGCATGGAGCCTACATCGAAAGCTTCACGATGTCGGCAGATGGCTCGACGATCGCCACCGGTAGCCACGATAAGTCGGTTCGAATCATTGCAACGGAGAATGGCAGCCTGAAGGCAACACTCAACGGCCATGCCGATGCCATCTTCTCGGTCGCGCTTTCGCCAGATGGCAAACTGGCTGCCTCGGGAAGCAACGACGGTACCCTGCGGTTGTGGGAACTAGCCAGCGGTAAAGGAAGAACGGTTGCCAACAACGACGGTGTGCCGCAAGCAGTTGCATTTGGCAGCGATGGAAAAACGGTCGTCTCGGGAGGAAACGAAGGGCTGATTGAGTTCTGGAACTTTGCGTCCGGCGAGCGGTTTCAGACGTTCGAAGGACATCGCGGCATGGTGAAAAGCCTGGCATTCTCTCGCGATGATCGCTGGCTGGTCAGTGGCGGCAGCGATGGAGTTCTACGGCTGTGGGACACCCAAGCAGGCAAGCTAATCGCCAGCGTTGAAGCTCATAACAACAACATCTATGGCGTGGCGATAGCGCCTGATAGCAAACAAGTTGCCTCGGCCAGCTTCGATCGCAGCATCAAAGTTTGGACAGTAAGTGGGTAAAGACCTACGCTCACTTCCCTTCCTTGGCCCACTTTTTCATCAGCGCAATGTTCTTCTCGACTGCTGGATTACCTCGCCCCAGATAGTTGGCCATGTCGCTGTCGTAGCGCGACTCCGATTCGGGCGTTTGGCCCAAGTCGCCGGTTTCCTTGATCCAGCGGTCGAGTCGGCCGCGCATCTCGAGCAGCTTGTCTTGGTGCGCGGCATCCGCGGCTAGATTCTTATTCTTCAATTGGTGAGGATCGGCCTGCCAATCGTACAGTTCTTCTTTCGGTCGGGTCTCGGCAAAAAGTAACTGCTCTTGCAAGTCGCTCAATTGTTTCTTCTCGTGCAACTGCCGCAGGGTTTGCAAAATGCTCTTGCCGTCTTTGTAAGCGTTTGGTTGCAATGCGGGGCGATTGGGATAGCCGTTGCGAATGTAGAGCCAGCGATCGGTCCGCACACTGCGAAGTTGTTCGACCGTTTCATCGCAGCGATCGCGAGCAGCAAACACCGCGTCGCGAGGCCGATAGTCCTTGGCCAGAATGTTACTGCCTTGCATGGCTTTAGGGATCTCGATATCGGCAGCGGCCAATGAAAGTGGGGCGAGATCGATTTGCTGGACGAGGTCGTCCCGCGTCACTCCCGCTGCGATGTCAGGTCCACGAACAATCAGCGGCACGTGCGTCCCTTCGTTGTAAAGGAACTGCTTACCGCGGGCGTGACTGATGCCGTGATCGGTCATGAAGACGACGAGGGTCGAATCGAGCAAACCTTCTTTTTTCAAGCGATCGAGTACTTTGCCCACATGCTGATCGGTGAAGCGAACCGAATCGAGATACGCGGCCCAATCTTCGAGCAGCACTTCGTCACGAGGGTAATATGGCGGCAGCGTGACATTGGCTGGCTTTGTGGCCGCGCCAAGTTCCGCCTGGGCACGTTCGGACAGCTTACGAGCACTGGCTGACGTGCCGCCACGCAGTTTTCCACCCGCCAACTGCACCTGCATGAAGAAGGGTTGATCGGCCTTGCGCTTCGACCAGTCGGCCGCATCGTACATTTTTGGGTCGTATTCGAAGTTGTAGTCCGTTTTGCCAAGTCCACCTCCGGCTTGCTTTTTCTTCGCTGGCTGCCCATTTCTGCTGGCTCCGTCGAGGCCGCTGCCAATACAGGTGAAATAGCCTGCTTGCTGAAACAGGACAGGAATGGGCGTGACGCCCGTGGGAAGATGAATCTTCTCGCTGCCTCGACCGCTACGGTGGTGATGCGAGCCGATGGTGGTTTGAAACATGCCCGTGATGAGGGCCGAGCGACAAGGCGAGCAAACCGGAGCCGTGATAAACGCCCGCGAGAAGCGAGTTCCTTCCTTTGCCAAGCGATCGACATGTGGTGTTTCAATCAGCTTTTCGCCGTAGCAGGAGAAGTTTGCCGACATATCGTCGACGACAAACCAGAGGATATTCGGCCGCGACGGTTTGGTTTCAGCGGCAGCCATGCTTGCCCAAGAGGCGAGCAAACACAGCGAAAGAATGAGTCGATTCATGGGTAGTAGCTTCACGTGATTGGTTGCTAGTCAAAAAAGGGAAAGAGCTTCTTGAGTTCTTCAACCGAAGGTCTGCGACCGTACTCGCACAGTTCGAAAGACTCAGCGAACCGGACCTTCTTGCCCTTTTCTTCGCCGTACAATTTTACGAGCAGATCTCGATTACGCTCCGCTTCGCGTCCCTGACGATCTTCCCACTTGCCGCGTAGCCAGGCTTTGCGTCCGGCTTCATCGCGGGCAGGAGGAACGGTGCGCACAAACTCTTCGCTGCCACTCGCGCCGCCTTCATAGACTTGCGAGGTGAGTTCGTGAATGGCATCGATCTTCTGCTGAAAGACTTCGTCGAGCGCGACCACCACATCGGGCCGAAATGCGTAAGGCTTTTGAAATCCATCGCTGGAGTAAAGAAAGACCGGGTTGGTCTTTAGTGGCGGCACATCGGGGCAGAAGAAGGGGACGGTCACCATGAACGCGGCATCCTGCACCAGCACGCCGACGTAGCGATGATCGGGATGGTAATCCCAGGGGCGATGAGCAATCACGATGTCGGCCTGCCACTCGCGAATCAAACGCGTGAGCGTTTGCCGATGTTCGAGCGTGGGCAGCAGTTCGCCGTCGTGAATATCGAGCACCTGGCTGGTGGTGCCCAACTTGGCACTGCAGGCCTTGGCTTCGGCCGTTCGTCGCTGAGCCAGAGGTCCGCCAGCCATCTGCCAATGGCCGATATCACCGTTGGTCACCGAAACAAGTTTGACGTGATGTCCTTGCTTCGCCCACAGCGCTCCGGTTCCGCCGGCCTTGAACTCGGCATCGTCCGGGTGAGCGCCAAAGACGATGATCCGCAGCTTGCCGTCCTTGGCCACAGGCTGTTTAACGGCGGCTGTCTCCGCAGTGATCGACTGAGCGAAGGCAGAGGTCGCGAACCAAGCGCCTACCAATAACAACCAGACGTATCGCATGATGTTGCTCGGGAAAAAAATTACTCGCTGAAACAATACAGATTCTCTTCGCCGCGGATGATCAGTTTACCGCTCACCGCGACCGGCGAAGCGATGATCCGTTCGCCCATGTCGTTTTCGCTGAGCAGCTTGAAGCCGCCTTTGATGTCGGCCACAAAGACCACGCCGTCTTCACGGGGCGCGTATAGCCGGCCGCCAGCGATGGTCGGCGAAGCGTAGTATTTGTTGCGATTGCGGGGCAAGCGATCGGTCCAGACTGTTTCGCCAGTCTTGATATTCAGGCAGACAACTTCGCCTTCATCGCGTACGACGTAGACGTTGCCTTTATAAGCGACGGGCGAAGCAACGAAAGAACCCAGGTCGTCGTGCGTCCAGGTACGATGCGTGGCCGTAACATCGCCGGTGCCATCGAGCTTGATGCCGGCGATACGAGCACCGCGGCCGTAAGGAACGATCGCCATATCGTCGTCGACGACGGCCGAAGCCACTTGCACCCAGTTCCCTTTGCGGTCGGGATTGAAGCCACCGCAGCTCCAAAGGGTTTTCCCATCTTCGGCCGAGTGGGCGGTGAGGTGCTCGGCACCCCAGACCAGAATGATTTCGCGGCCATCACGTTTAAGGACGATCGGAGTCGCGTAACTGTGGTCCCCTTCGACGGGAGTCTTGTAGTTGCGCGAGACCTTCCACTGCAATTCGCCGGAAGCCTTCTCGAAGGCAGCGAGATACGATTCGCCCGAATGCATGACGGCGACAATCACCGATTTCTCGGTGACAACGGGTGAAGTGCCTACGTCCCAATAGAGCGTGTCTTTGGCGAAGCGAGTTTGCACGTTCGTCGACCACAGGATATTGCCACTGAGATCGAGCGTCGCGAGTTCGCCACTCTTGAAATACACGAAGAGGTAATTGCCGTCGGTGACGGGAGACGAATTGGCAGCCGAACCATTGCGATGCTTGCCGCGGCGCTCTTCGCTCAGTTTGGTGCGCCACTGCTCTTTCCCCTGCCAATCGAGGGCGATGACACCATTGTGGCCATCGACAGGACAGGTGACGAAGATGCGATCGGCGAGAACCGCAGGAGTCGAACAGCCGATGCCGGGAAGTTTGACCTTCCAGTTGAGCTTCTTCTCGTCGAGCAAGTTGGCGGGGTAAGTTCCCGAGTCGACGCTGCCGGTGTCGTTGGGACCGCGCCAACGTGGCCAGGGAAGATCGGCGGCGATGGCTGAGGCGGCCAGCAGTAGCAGTGCGAGTGAGGCAAAATAGAATCGCATCGGTAGGACTCCCGGAGAGTTGGATAGTCTGTTTGTAATGGCAGGCTGACGCAATTGCTATTCGCGACTCGCAGAAAGGCGGACAAAGTCGTCGACGATTTTATCGCCCGTGGGAACCTTCCAGACGTGCGCGTCTTTGCTTGGCGGAATGCTCTCGGTATGCGTTTTCAAGTTGCCCGCTTCCCGCCAGCCATACTCCACCTTCATGGCGGAGGGACTAGGCTGCTCGTAGATGCCGTAAAACTGAGCATCGATCAGCCCGGTCTTGTGGCCACCAGCATAGAGCGTGACGCGCACCCACGCTTCTTTAGTCTGCGATGAAGAAACATCAACGGAACCACTCAGCCAACCGCTGGAGAACTCGTTGTCTTTGGGAATCTGCGCCTTGGCAAATGTTTGCCAAGTCTTGCCGCTGTCTGTCGATACTTGCAAGCGATAATCGTGATCTTCCGGCGGCGGAACACGAACCTGGTAGCGAATCGCGGCCCGTACTTCCACTAAAGCCTGCTTGGAGACGATGGGAAACACCGTACTCGCGGGCCTGTTGTTGGTAGTCTCGTAAGCGAGTCGCGAAACCGGACTGCGGCCGCGGTAGGCAAGATTCTTGGTTCGATGCACGATGTGCTCGAAGCCGCTCTCAAGCCCATCCAGATCCTCCGGAGAAATGCCAAAATTTGGCAACTGTGAAACAACGCCCCGCTGCGCGGCTCGGTAGGTCACTTCACTGCCGCCCGCTTTCAGCCGCGGATAGATCGCGTGATTGACCTGCGTGGTGGTGGTGAATTTGAGCGACTCGATATTCTGTTTGTATCCGTCCCGTCGATCCCAGGAGAGTCGCACCTTCCAGCCGTAACGGCCTTTCACAAACTCGGTGAGGTCAACAGGAAAAATCGATTCGCCCACAAACTGCCAAGTTTGCCCCTGATCGACGGAGACCGAGATTCCCGCAGGCCGAATCTTCCCCTCGATCACCAATCCGTCTGTCGCCTTGCCAGTCATGGGATTCGCATCGTCAACCGGATCACCGCAGATCACATACGGCGACCAGTGATCGAACTCGGATGAAATCGTTTGTCCGACATCGAATGTGAGCTGTTTGACGTCGGCTACATAGACAAACTCTCCGTTGCAATACGAGGCATTGCCGCGTGCGTTGTGGTCTTTTCCATGGTGTTGGGGCTCGCCGTTGTTGGCGAATGTCCAATCGCGAGTAGGTCCGCAGGGCAAATGGTGCCAGAAACGGCGTTTGGTCGGGCCGCCGTAGTGATCGGGATTGAACCAGCGAGTGAAGGTTTCGCCGGGACGCAGGTTGATGATGCCAGGCTGAGCCTCGTAGCCGCCGTTGTACATGCGGTACCACTTGCCGGGCTCCTTGGCCACTTGCTGCCAGCCTTTCTTCATGGCATTGAAGTCGCTCGGCCAGGCAAAGGGATAATGCGGATAGGGTGCCTTGGTGGAGTCAGCGAGCGAGGGATCGGCGATGATATCTTCGTAGCCGGCAACGATTCCATCTTTACGGAACAAGAGGCCGGCCATATCTGTATCGAAAGCGTGCCAAGTGCCACCGTACTGAATCTCGCTGTTGGTATGCCCCGGAAAGGCCCTTCGCCGTGCCGCAAAGCCGGCGGCCTTCCAATAGGGTTCATTCCACGCATGCACAGTTCCACATAGACCATAGCCATACGAGAACCGTGCTCGCGCGGCATCGTAGACAATCGAGTCTTCGTGCCCCGACTTCGTATCGGGCTCTCGCCCCGGCACGCAGAACTCCTGCGGCGACATTAGGTGCCATTGGTGAGTTAGCAGCCAGTTGTAGACAGCAAGTGCCTGCTCTTGCTCCGTCAGAGGCTGCTTGCCATTCACCGCAAACTTGACACAGTCCGCAGCCGTCTGAAACGCCCCCTCGCCCGCATACTGCAGATGATCGGTACGCAACGTGGGATCGCCGACTTGAGCGTTGCTTGTTGCAGCAATCATGCTGTTGATGAGCATGACAATCGTGCTGAGTAGAAGCCTTCGCGGTATCATCGAGAACATAGGTCGACTCAGTTCTGGGCAATTGTCAATGAATCAGACGAAGCGATCGCGCGCCGCGCGAGTGTCCAGCCGTGCCAGCGCAGGATGCATAGCGCGAGACCGATCGTTGTCACGTAACAAGCATGTAAACCTACGATGGTAGCCATTGGTTGCCAAATTTGTCCCAGCGGAGTTCCACGCGGTGTTGTCAGCAGCAGAAAAGCTACCAACGAGATTCCGCCAAGCAAGATCATGCCCACTGCAAACAGCCAGGCGAAGCGGAGGTCGACCACGCGAAAGAATATCGCCACAAGCGGAACGGCGACCAGGTAAGTATGAAATGCTGCGATGCTGCTGTAGGTAAGCGTTGAAAAAACAAGGCTTCGCGCATCGCTGGACTCGGGCGATTCTGGAACCGCAAGCAGCAGCGACAAGCTGACTGCGACCAGTGAAGTCGCCAGCAGCAAATCGCGAATCGAGAACGGATTTGAAGCATTCTCGGGCTCGTAGCCGCGAGCGATATTCGGCGGCAATAACCGCCAACCGTGAAGAAAGCGGGTGATCCAAAACGGAACTTGAAACCCGATGGCAAGCACGGGAAAGATTCGCAAGTAGCGGAGCACATCAGCCACCTCGGTAGAAACCAGCTGACCGTTGATCGTCAGCTGCGAAAATGTGTCGGTATCGCGCTGCATCGTTGTTAGGTAGCCGCCAAACCAGCAGAGCCAACCCATCAGCACTACCAGCAAGTAAATTGACACCCGGACGACCCATCGCTGCGACCCAAGAACGAAACACAGACTCGCCAACACGGCCTGCACGACGATCAAGCACATGCAGAAGGGAATGAAGAACTGCGCGACCGAAGGAAGACCGTACGGCGTGAACATCGAGGCGATCAGCGGCGCGAGGGCGAAATTGTTTATCGCGAGCGGAATGCCGATCCAGACGATCAGTGGCCGAAACGGATTGTTGTCTGTAGCCTGACTCGGCGAGTCGACAACCGCCGAGCGTGCCGGTGAAGCAGCCGCGGTGAGAGGTGTATCGTCCATAATCACCGCTGTCGTACCAAAGTCTCAGTGCCTACCGATTGAAGAGAAACGCCGGGCTGTTGATCAGCGCCCAGGCGAGATCTTGCACACCAATGAGCCGGGCATTGCGAGTGGTCTCTTCGGCTTGAACGACAGCGTTCTTCAGACGTGCGAGTTCACCATCCTGGCCGAGAACGTGCGTCGTGAGCTGACTATTCTGTTCAGCGGTTCGCTTGTCCTTCGGCGTGGCTATGATCGCGGCAATTGCATCGGGCAACTTGCCACCGCTGATGGGGCGCGGGGAGTTCGTCACACTCAGGCGGAACTTGCCGAGCAGATGCTGCCCGTCCATGTACTGCTGCGAAAGTGAGAAGGAAAGGATCGTGCCTCCTTCGCTGCCAGTGTTGGCCTTGGTTTCGAAGATGGCGACGTGATCCTGGCCGAAGCTGGGCGACACGGCCCAGCCTGTGGCCTCGTTGCCGTCGATGGCACCAACGACGGCCCACGATGCCTGACTGAAGTCGGCAGTTGCATTTTGCAGCACTACTGGCTCAACCTTTGTTGGTTCGACCTTTGGTGCGGCGGTCACTTTGAACTCATTGAGCACGAAGTTGCCATTCATGGCTCGGCCCGGGCCATTGGCCGACAAGGCCGGATCGGCCAGAGCTTCCAAGCGGATGCCGGTGATGCCGCTAATGTCTGTTTGGGCAGTGACTGAGTAAACATCTTTGCCCGTAGGTCCACTGACGAGAACTGCTTTGTCGTCGAGCATCTTGAACGATGCACCGACTTGCGACTTCCCTTCGCTGATGGTGAGCGGAGTCCACACCGCAGGCTTGCCAGCCGTGACTTCCCAGGCGGCAACCTTGGCGGGCAAGGTTGCTTCATAAGCGGCCAATTCTTGCTTCGCTTTTTCGACTTCGCCGGTCGTCGCTATCAGGGCCGCTTGGGAGAACTTGATCTCTTGCTCCGACGGTTCGCGAGCCAAGAAGCGAATGAACACTTCACGGATTAGTTTCGTATCGTCCTTCTCGGTGCCGACTAACTTACTAAGCTCACTGTTGGCATCGGCCAAGGCATTTGCGACCGTTGGGCCATTGATCAACTTAAGGATGGGCCCGAGAACCATGCCCGATGAGCGTTCGCATTCGCAACTGCTCTCGCGCACAGGCTTGCCGAAGTCATCGAGGAATGGATCGGAAATGCCTGCGTCCGGCAAGGCGGCAGCACGAAAGCCAGCCGGCACGCCGGGCAAGCGAGGCTGCGAACCGGTCGCGACGTGAATCGCATCAAACAGCGTCTCGGCAGTCAACCGCCGAGGCAAGGCATGCGAGTAGTTGATGCCGTCGTCTTCGTTCCATTTGTTCGTCTTGACCGACAGTTGATAAGTGCGGGACTTGCAAATCGTGCGCAGCATGTGCTGCACATCAAAACCCGACTTCACAAAGTCGGTCGTGAGCGCGTCGAGCAATTCGGGGTTCGTCGGCGGATTGCCAGCACGGATGTCGTCGATGGGTTCGATGATGCCGACGCCGAATAAGTAGCCCCACAGTCGATTCGCATAGCTTTTGGCGAAATACTGATTCTCCTTCGAGGTCATCCATTGGGCCAGTTGTTGCCGGCGCGAAGAAGTGGCAGGCGCGACATCGCTGTGGGAATAAGGAAACGAAGGAGGAGTAACCTGACCAGTGCGGTTGTGGTTCACTTCGCCACCGCGGGCGTCATAGATGACTTCTACCAGCGGGGCAGCGCCTTCGACAGCGGAGCCACCAATCTTCATGCCGGAGTAGAGCGGGTCTTCTTTGCGGCCGATCTGCGCGAAGTACGCAGCCATCTGGTAGTACTGGTCCTGAGTCCAGCGCTCGAAGGGATGATCGTGGCACTTGTTGCAATTGAAGCGCACGGCCAGAAACAGGTGCGTGGTGTTCTCCATCGCGTTCTCAGGATCGCGCAGCACTTTGTAGTAAGCGGCCGGCGGGTTCTCAATATTCGAGCCTCGCGCGGTGAGCACTTCGCGGGCAAATTGATCGTAGGGTTTGTTGGCCGCGATAGCGTCTTTGATCCAGTTGCGCAGCGCGACGGAACCTTCTTCGCCGAGGAACTTACGATTCACCTGCAGCATGTCGGCCCATTTGTTGGTCCAGTTTTCGACATATTCCCTGCTGCCGATCAATTGATCGACGAGAGCCTCCCGCTTGGTTTTGCTATCGCGAGTGTCCGCGAAGAAAGCCTTCACTTGCTCGCCACTCGGTGGCAGGCCGGTGATATCGATATACAGGCGGCGGATGAATTCATCGTCGCTGCATAGGTCGCTGGGGAGAATCTTGACTTGCTGTAACTTTTTGTTGACCAGCGAATCGACGTAATTGTGGGTCGGCGGTTCTTGCCAGGCAAAGCCGCTGCGGTCACCCATGCAGATGATTGTCGTCGCAGCGTAAGCACCTTCGTAACGAACCAGCACCGGCGATTCGCCACGACGGAGCGTGGTCACTATGCCACGCGCGTCGGCTTCGATCTTTTCGATGTCACCGCTCTCGATGAAAGCCTCTCGAGTGACATCGCGGGTTGTACCATCGCTATAAGTTGCCGTGACGGTAATCTGCTGCTTCATATCAGGCCGCGGCACGATGGGGTTCAGCGGATAGACCTCGATCTTCGTCACGCGAGGTGCTTGCAAGTCCAGCTTTACGCCCTGCGAGATCCACTCTCGCAGCAGCGCGTAGTATGGATCCGACACATTCATGCGGACGCCGCCGACATGCGGAGCTGCGCCAGTTGCCTTGAGTAGCATCAGGCTTTGGTCGGGAGCAGCACGGTTAAAACGACGCGCGCCAAGATCATCGGTGAGGGCTCGATGATCGTAGAGAGCGTCGTAGCCTCGCAGCGAAAGCTTAAAACCGTTCTTGCCATCCTTGGCGCCGTGGCAGGTGCCTTGATTGCAACCCGTGCGCGAGAGCACGGGCTGAACGTCTCGCAAAAAGCTGATTGACGGGGATTGTTCGATGCCCGTGCAAGTCACCGGCAGTTTGGCCGAAAGCTCACCAAAGCTGAAAACGACTTCAGCGCTACCATTGCCGACAGCGCGCAGCTGACCGTCAGCAGACAGGCTCACCACGTTATCGGCCGCGGCCCCCGTAAGCTGCGACTTGGCGATGCGGGTCAGATCGACGCTTTCGCCCGTATCGAGCTTGCCAGTGACAAGAATCTGCCGATAGTCAAAGCGATGCTTCAGTTCCGCGGTAGTCGGGCGAAGTTCCAACGAAACAACCTTCAGCCCCTTCGGCAATTCTTCGCCGCGCGCGCTGGTGATCGACATGATCACCAGCGCGAGAGGAATTGCGGTGAGCCAGCACAAAGTCCGTTTGTAGAGCATAGTTCTTCTCGAGCTAAAGCGATTCCGTTACGTTCTTTTCTCGGGCCATTCAGATCTGGGGTGCGACTACTTGGCGGCAGTCACGGTTTTGATTTCGATCGGCAAAAACTTGCTGAGCAACTTGCCATCTGCGACGTTCACCAGGCGCACTTCACCGTCGAAGCCAGCTACTGCCAATGTCTGGCCATTGGGGCGAAAGTCGACGCTATACACGCCCCCTTCGGGCACTTCCAACTTCCATAATGGCTGAAAACTGGTCGTGTCATAAACGCGAACCTCGCCTCGTCCATCCTGGCTGCTGCCGGCGGCCATTTTCGCGCCATCCTTGCTGTACGCCACGCCGAAGATTCGGCCGGGCTGGGCTGGAAACTCTTTGAGCAGGTTGGCGTTGTCGCCGATTTTGCGGGCTTCGGTCCGAATCATCTTGAAGATCTTCGGAGCACCATCGGAGCCGCCACAAAGCAGTTCATCCTTCGTCGGATGACGATCGATGGCAATCAGGCCACCTTTTAGTGCGCCGGGCGTAATGCTGGTCAGATTATCGACAAAGCGTTGCGTGCCGACTTCGACCAACTTCATCGACATGTCGCGGCTGACGGTAATGATGTGATCGCTGGCCGTGGAGAAGACGGTGTCGAGCACCCAATCGCTGTGAGCACCATTAAACAGCAGTTGCTCACCCGTCGTGGGATCGATCCCACGCATGGTGTTGTCTGGGCAACCAAAGCCAACCAGTTTACCGTTAGGAGACCAACTGACGCCGTAAATCGTGTCATAGCCAACCATCTTCGAGAGCTTGAGTTCCCGCTTGGCGATATCCCAAATCTGCACTTCGCCAAAACGGCCAGGTGAACCACCGCAAGCGGCGAGCATCGTGCCATCGGGTGAAAAGGCGATGGCTTCGATTCGTTCCGACTCGCCCACCAGGCGAGCAATCAGGCCAGAGCCATCGGGCTTGTGCAGCAACACTTCGTGATAGCCGGCAATCGCGAGCGCGTCGCCGCTGGGTGAGAACTTGACGGCCTTCAGCACGGGCGGGGCGAGATATTCGGGCGGGTGATCGGCATCGTAACGAAGCATGTTCGACGTAGGCGTATCGTTCTTAGCCCCTTGCTCGATCCAGGTCTTTACCAAAGCCACTTCGGCATCGGTGAGCGGTGGTGCATCCTTGGGCATCGCTGCTTTGCCGTCTTTGGGGGTGATCTGCGCGAGCAACTGGCTTTTGGCAGCATCGCCGGGGACGACGGCCGCTTCGCCAGTTTCGCCACCCTTAAGCAGCGCGGCGAAGTCGGTCATGACGTAGTCGCCGCCACGTTTTGCGGGTTGATGACAGCCGGTGCAGTTCTTGGCGCGCAAGATCGGCAGCACTTGCTTGAAGTAGCTGACCTCGGTCGGCGCCGCAGGCTTCTCTTCTGCACTAGCGGTCAGATGAAGAACGCCGCAGAGGCACAACGCCGATACGGGGATGTTTGCGAAAAGCTTCATGCCAAATCACTTCGCGAATGGCCACGGGAAAGTATGGTCGACGCAGTGGGCCCAGCAGGCAGCTGACGCAGTTCGCAAGGTGCGATAGCCTGACCGGCAAAAAGGTAGGGGTCCGGCAAAGGAGTGCAGCCGGACAACTTATTTACTATATCTGTCCGGGAAAAGGGTCGCAAACCTTTTCGCGGCCAAATCGGGTGTGAGGAAGAAGAACTTGGCCGTCGGTTCGTGGTCGATCATTCGCGACGAGTGGCACCTACCCTACCACCCCAGCGACATTTGCACGATGATTGCTGGGCACAGTTCAGGTCGATTTTCAACGTCCGCGGGAGAGTTTGCAATGTCGCTGGTTGCTGTCGAACACATTCTGGTAATTCCCACGGCCGTCTTCCATCAGTTGGGCTATTTCCAGGGTTTTTCGACGGAGATCGCTCGCTACCTGCCGCAGATGCTCGACCCGGCTCACGTCAGCTATCGTCCTCGCCCAGAGATGGAAAAGGACCCCAGCTTCAAGCAATTGATCCCGTATGTCATCTTCCGCCATCGCGCGGCCGACGGCACTGTCTCACTCTTCTGCTACACCCGCGGCAAGGGACAGGGCGAAAGCCGGCTGCATGCCAAACGCAGCGTAGGCATCGGCGGGCATATCTCGTCGGATGACTCTTCGTGCCAGAATCCGTACGAAGAAGGGATGCGCCGCGAACTGCTGGAAGAAGTGAAGATCGACACCACTTACGAGTCGCAACTGGTCGGCCTGATCAACGACGACCTGACTGAAGTGGGCAAGGTGCACCTGGGCGTTGTGCACATCTTTGATGTTGCCGAGCCGCTCGTCTCTTCCCGAGAAGACGACATCTGCGAAACGGGCTTCGTGCCCGTTGCAAGCATCACGGCCGACCTCTCGCGGTTTGAGACCTGGTCGCAAATCTGCCTGCAGGCACTATTTGGGTAGTGTTGTGGCCACGTTTACGCGGTGGCGAGAGCTGACCTCTCGGCGGAGCGAGAGGACTCCATTAGGGCTCAGTGGCTGCAGATTGGCCGCGAATCTCCCGAAATTGCCTGCTAAGAACGACGGTCTCGATGGCTGCTATTAGTTTGCCGTCGTTCGCCTTGAGATTCGCCTGCATTTCAGCCAGCAGCGGTTCGTCGGAGAGTTGAATGCCCCGGCCAAGCGAGTAGCCGAGCAACTTGCGGCAGAACTGGCGGTTGAAGGAGTCGCGGCGGGTGGTCAGCAGGTAATCTCGCAACCCTGGCAAACCATCAAAGCTGACATTGTCGATAGTCGTAACCTTCGTATCGATCGGATGATTGCTAAGGTCTTTCTCTCGATGGCGGCCGATGGCGTCGTAGCTTTCGAGCGAAAATCCGAGCGGATCGATCTTTTTGTGACAGACGGCGCATTGAGCCACACTGCTGTGTGCTGCCACCAGTTCGCGCACGCTCTTGGTGGCGGTGGCTGAGTCTTCATCGGGAAGTTGGGGCACGTCCTTGGGCGGTCGAGGCAAGCGTTCGCCGAGCAAGACTTCGCTGACCCAATTGCCTCGCAAGATCGGGCTGGTGCGCGATGCGCCTGCCTGTTTTGCGAGCGTGGTTGCATGAGCCAAGATGCCGCCGCGATGTTGCTGCCGAATACCGTCGACGCGGCGAAACTCCGGGCCGGCGACGTTCGGAATGCCGTAATGCTGAGCCAAGTCGCCGTTCACAAACGTGAAATCGGCAGCGAGGACATCGCCGATGCGCCCGTCGTTTTGGAGCAGGTGAGTAAGAAACAAAATCGACTCTTCATACATGGAGCTTCGCAGCGAGACGAAGGTCGGGAAGTGCCGTTCGCTCTTTTCATCAAGCTGATCGAACTCGTAGATTTGCAGCCATTGGCAAGCAAACTCAGTGGCCATGCGGCGAGTCTTCGCATCTTTCAGCATGCGGCGAGTTTGCGACAGGAGGACTTCTTTGTCGTGTAGGCCGTCTTCGCTGGCTACACGCAGCAGTTCTGCGTCGGGCTGCGACGACCAAAGGAAATAGCTCAGTCGCGTGGCCAGTTCAAAGTTGTTGATCGGCCCCTGCTTCGTTCCGGGAACTGGTTTTTCGATCTTGTAGAGGAAGGCGGGTGAAATCAGCAGTCGCGCGAGGGAGAGGCGAAAGGCCTCTTCGTGCGGCAGGTCGTCGGCGCGCAACTTTGCATAGAATTGCCGCAATTCGATTGCCTCCTTTTCGGACAGCGGACGCCGATAAGCTCGCCCGGCGAAGACGAGCAACTCGTCAAGGTGTTTGGGTTCTGCCTCGATCATCTGCTGGCGAAACGCAGCCGCTCGATTCGCAAACGGCTCACGCAGCGGTTCGAAGACTTTCGGATTGGCATCTTGCGTGGCGAACTGAATCAGCTGTTCGAGGGCATCGACCAGCGTCTGCGAATCCTGACTGATAAATCGCAGTTCGTTCCAGAGGCGGTCAAGCTTCGCCCGTTGAGCATCGTCGAGCATCAGGCGGGCGAGATGATCGTCCTCACGATAGAAGAGCGTGAGAGTAACGACTTCATCGACCGGCACGATCTTGGTGTAGCACAGAGCCGCGGGAAACAGATCGCGGAACTTGTTCAGATCGTTTTCGATTCGCTTACGAGCCTCGGCACCATCACTGGCAAGCATCGGCGCCGCAAATGACGTTTGTCGATTATCTCCCGTCCAGGCACCTTGGCCGATCACCGTTTTGGCTTCCGCAGGACGAACTTGCAGTTTCTGAGCGACCGCACCGGGCAACACTTCAACTTGCACGGTTCCTTCACGGCCAACATTTGCATCGAGTGTCGCCGTAACCATGAATTCGTAACCGGCTACCTGATCGGCAGGAACGCGAACGACAAGCACCGTTGCCGCTTGCACGCAGACGCTGTGTTCATCGAGTTTGGCATTCTTTTTAGGAGGCTTGCCAAATTGATCTTTGTCGATGCCTTGCAGGCCTGCGATATCCCTTAGCTGCAGTTCTGGCTTGCCGTTAGTCACAAAGCGGGGCTTTTGCCAGACGACATAGTCGTGCTCATTGCCATCGCCTAGGTCCCCGGCGACGAGCGAGAAGACAATCTCGTTCTTGGCATCAGGGGCTGGTAGTTTGACTTTGAAATCTTGTTTGGCAACCAGCGGGCTAACGGGCTCGAGCCACTGCTTGGGACCGCCAACTTTGCCGATATGCCCGACCGAAGCAAAACGCCACAAGCCTCGTTGCCAGGCGGCAATTTCCGCTGCCAACGGACCGGCGTCTTCGGCCTGTTTGGCATCTCGCCAGCGGGCTCGGACATTGCCGAGCAAAATGGAAGGTTCCTTGCTCGTCAATTCTTGCCAGAGCAAAGCCAGATACTTGGCACTGAGTCCTCGCTCGCCAGCAACCTTGTCGAATGACTTTACGCCGGAAGTAAGTCCGTCACGCTCGACAATCGTGGCAGCCAGATACTTCTCAATCGGTAAGCGACCACCACCATTGGTTTCAAAAATGATGCCTTGCAAGTTCACCCGCTCACCCCCCGAGGGATCGGTGAACTGATCGTAGAACTTGCGAATCTCTTCCAGCGTCTCGTTGGTCCAATCGCGACGCGAGTTGGAACGCGAGAAGCGAAATCCAGTGGGTAGCAACACTGCGTGGCTGGAAAGTTCTTTCGCCGCATCGAGATACTTGGTGACCAGCGCCGGAGACATGACCAATGCATTGCCGGTGTTTGTAAAGCCTTCTCCAGCGGCACCATCGACGGGAAACTCTTTGGTGGGTTCCAGCGCGGGCAATGCAAGGAGATCGCGAACCGTGTAGGTGTATTCCGCGTTACTCAACCTACGAAGCACCACTTGCCCTGGATCGCCGGCATGCGCGGCTGCTTCACGGGTGAGAAACTCACGAACCCACTTTTTGAGCGCTGTGCGTTCCGCCTCCGATGGCTGCTTCGATTCCGGGGGCGGCATCTGGCCACTCTCGAGCATTTCTCCAACTTTTTGCCACAGCTGAGCCTGCTTGCGCACATCGGCGAGCGTGGCGAAGGTCGTCAGGTCGATTTCGGCTTCCATGCGTTTTGCCGAATGGCACTCGTGGCAATAACGGCCCACCAGCACCCGAATTTCGGCAGAGTACGTGGTCGCCAAAACCGCATCTTGCGCGCAGGTGGGTAATGACGCGGCAGCGAGCAGGCCGATACCGACGCAAAAGACAAGTTTCGAAATCGGTTTCGAGAGCGGAAGCATATGCACAGGGTCTGCTCTTTCGTCGGCACAGATCGTGAAGAAAAGCGGCGTGGTGGGTGGGCTGGCCAAACGCATCGTATCGACCGGTGCACCGGAATTCTATCCACGAGGGTTGAAACAATTGCCTACGAGGCTGTTGTGGCTTCTCGCTGGGCTGGTCACCAACTAGAATCAGGCGACGCGTCCCACAAACTCTTCTTATCACGAAGTTCGAGTTGAATCATGAAAGCCTGCTTGTATTGGTCATGTTCGTTGATGTTGCTGGTGATTGCCGGCGTGACGCCTGCTCGCGGGCAGTTTCAGGACCTCGCTTCGAAAGTTCCGGTCTCGGCGAATGTGGCCGCGTTCGTCAACGTCGAAAAGCTGATGTCGAGCCCGATTGCTCTTAAGCAAGACTGGGCCTCGAAGCGCGAAAAGGCTTATTCGTCCGGCGTGTCGTTTTTGCCCCCCGATGCCAAGCATGCCATCCTGGTGATGGATCTCGATTTGCAACTTTGGACGCCCAATTGGGAAGCTGCTGTGATCGAGCTCGATCACAACCCAGACATGGCCAAGGTTGCCGAAATGACCGGTGGCGCACCGGACACGATCGAAGGTCTGCAGGTCGTTGCGTTGCCGAGCGACGCCTATGTCGTCAAGTTTGACAGCGACACCGCAGCCTTCATGGCTCCTGCCAATCGCCAATCGACCACTCGCTGGCTGCGGACGGTCAAGGCCAAGAACGATCTCAACCTCTCGGGCTATCTGTTTGAAGCATTCAAGTATGCCAATGATCGCGGCACGCCAGTGATTGTGGCCATCGACCTGGAGGATGCGTTCCCTGTTGCCGAGGTTCGTGGTCACCTGGCAGCCAATGGCGAGTTTATCACGAAGTACAAGTTGGATCCGGAAGTTGTCGCCACGACCATTGCCGGCATTCGCGGCATTACGTTGGGCATCACCTTTGCTGAGCAGCCTTTTGGCAAAGTGAAGGTCGATTTCAAAGACGAAGTGGCAATGACGCCTGAAATCGCCAAGGCTGCCATGATTCACGCTTTCACCAATCATGGTGTCATGCTCAACGAATTCTACGATTGGACGCCGGAAGTCAGCGGCAAGAGCGTTTCGCTGCAAGGCTTTTTGACCGAGAGCGGCATGCGTCGCGTGTCCAGCTTGTTCAACCGCCCACCATCACTCAAGCCGCTCGATCCCACCAAACCGGCGCCGATGAAGAGCAAGGAAGAGATCGTGAAGGAAGCCTCGATCTCCTACTTCCACGCGGTTGAAGATCAACTAAAGGACCTGAAGCAGACCAAGCAAGGAACCGCGGTCTCTTCGATGGGCCAGATCGGCGTCTGGATGAGCAAGTACGCCAACAAGATCGATCAATTGTCGGTCCTGCACGTTGATCCAGAGCTGGTGAATTACGGAGCGTATGTCTCCGATTCGTTGCGATCTGGGTACAACTCGATTCGTTCGGGGGCAGCGCAAACTCGCGTTCGCCAGGTCAATACGCCGATGCAGTACGACTATTACACCAATACCAATACCTACGGCTACACCGTTCGTGATGGCTGGTTTGGCGGTGGTTATGTCCCCTATGGCTACACCAACACCTACGCAGTGCCCGATCAGCAGGCCTACATCCATGCCCGCACGGCGGTTGCCGCTGAAGAGCGGGTTAAGTCGGGCAACAGTGCTCGCGATTCGTTCCAGGGCATCGAGAAAGCCACCGGCGATATCAAACGCAGGATGACCCAGAAGTACTCTGCAGACTTCTAATCGTCTCGCTAGAGGCAGGATTACTCTTTGGCCGGCGGGAAGATGGTTTTCCAGTCCCGCTTCATGTCGACTACGGTCCAACCTCGCTCCGGCGCTTCATCCAAAGCCCGGGCGAGGCGACCGACGTGTGAATCGCGATCGTAGGCGTACTCTCGTTCTGCATCAGTGTGATGTACGATCAGGCCGATTCTTGGCCCCTTGCCCGCGGTCGTCCAGCGGAGCATCTCGTAGTCACCATCGGAGTTGCCAAAGGCCAAAACCGGTCGGCGTCCGATAAAACGCTGAATGCCGATTGGCTTGCCCACATTATCATCGATGAAATCGATTTCGGGCAGTTTCATCAGGACCGGCTGACCGTCAACCAATTCGTACTTGAGCTTACCGGAACTGCCAACGACTTGCTCTGGCGGAATACCATATACCTTTTCGGTGAAGGGCCGCATGAACTCAATGCCACCTCCCGAAACGATGTACGTCTTGAATCCTTTGCTCCGCAGGAACGCCAGCAATTCGAGCATGGGTTGATAGACCATCTCGGTATAGGGCCGCTTGAACTTGGGATGCCTGGCGGTGGCCAACCAGTCGCTGACAATCTTCTCAAACTCCTCGGTTGTCATGCCGGCATGCGTGACGGCCAGCAATTGCATTAACCCTTTGTCGCCGCTGGCCAGCACACTCTTCAGGTCGTTCTTCAGGACCGCCGCAAATGGTTCTTGTGTTTTCCATTCCGGATGTTTGTCGGCCTGCGCATGAATGCGATCAAAGACAAAGGCCAGCTGTGTATAAAACGGCTGCTCGCACCACAGAGTTCCGTCGTTATCGAAGACGGCGATCCGCTCGTCCTCAGGAATAAAGTTAGGACAGTTAGCATCCGTGGCGCAGGCTACAAAATCCAAGATGTCGCCGCGCGTGCGGCCTTTATTCCACGAGGGAAGTGGATCAACCTCCGCTGGTTTGGCTGCCTCTTGAGCAATTGCCGATGACCGTGTGGCGAAATGAATTGCACCGGCAGATGCCAGGACCGTGGCCAGAAAATGACGTCGATTGGAGGTCGCTTCGTTCATTGCGATTACTCGGCGAAAAGTGAGGGATCAGTCCGCTCAATTGACATGAATCCTCAGCAGGCTGCAATCCTCGATCGCGGATAAGTTTGAACGACAACACCGGCGGCCTGCTTGCCTTTATAATCTTGAGCATTGACCCATATTCTGATTTGAAACGGGAACCAAGCCTTTGTTGACTCAGCGAACGATCATCGCCGCCGTTGTCTGCTGCTGTGTCCTATTGCCTTCGCGAGTTACGGCACAGCAGAAGGAAGAACAGCAGCCTGCGTTACAGTTGCGGGTTCTGTCGTACAACATTCATCACGGCGAAGGTGTCGATGGCAAGCTCGACTTGGAGCGGATCGCGAAAGTGATCTTGTCAGTGAAGCCCGACCTGGTCGCTTTGCAAGAAGTCGACCGAAAGGTGAAGCGTTCGAAGGAGGTCGATCAGCCTGCGGAACTGGCGCGTCTCACCGAAATGAAAGCGGCCTTTGGTGGTAACCTGGCTCTACAAGGAGGAGAGTACGGTAACGCGATTCTGTCTCGTTTTCCCATCAAGGCAGATAAGAATCACTTGCTGCCCAACTTGGAAAGCGGTGAGCAGCGGGGAGTTTTGCAGGCTGAGATTGAAGTGCCCAAATTGGCCTCGCCATTACTTTTCCTGGCAACTCATTTCGATCATCGCCGCAAAGATGAAGAGCGGGTTGACTCTGCGAAGTTCATCAACGGCTTGCTCAGCAAAACTGGTGATCGCGAGGCACTCTTGGCTGGCGACTTGAACGATGTGCACTCCAGCAGAGCGATCACGGAACTGCAAACGAGCTGGAAGCTTGCGAACGAAACGCCGCAGCCGACCATCCCCGTGGAGAAGCCAACGCGGCAAATCGATTTCGTGCTGCTTCGCCCCGCAGCACGCTGGAAAGTTGTCGACGTGAAAGTACTGGACGAAGCGGTCGCCTCCGATCATCGCGCGATCTTGGCTGTGCTTGAGCATTCCGCAGCTGCGATGCCCCCGAACTAACTCAGGGCATCTGCGGCGGGAGAGAGGGTCGCACGATCGCCGCGACAACCGAGATGAGATACGCGAGCACGAGTGTGCCCCAAAGAAGTTTGCCCAGTCGTGTTTCCGGCGGATAAATGTGCACGGCCATCAAACCGATGAGCGTAATTAGACCGAGAATGGCCGCGAACACGTCTCGCGGCAGCCAACTGCCGCCAGCTAGTCCCAAGCCGACGCCAGCCGTGATTACCAGCAGGTCCGTCAGCCGAAACTGATAGTCGCTCGGCTTTGTTGGCGGCTCCGCAGGTAGCTGCGGCGGATCAAGAAATCGCTCGATCGCTTCCCGCCCCGGTCCATCGGGTGGACGCAGGGCGAAGTCGTCGGTGGAAGCGTCGTCAGGCATCTTGTTGCCCCGTGAGGCAAGCCTACTTCTTCTCAAGCAGCCAAATGTTGCGGTAGCGAACCGGGTTGCCGTGATTCTGCAAGTAGATCGGGCCTGGTTCGGGACCTGGCTTTACAGGCGCGGCGGTCGTATTGCGATCGGTTGGCAACGCGACGTCTTTGTGGATTACGACGCCGTTGTGTTCAACTGTAATCTTTGGCGGCGAGATCACCTTGCCTGCGTCATCGTACTTAGCAGCGGTGTAGTCGATGTCGTAGGTCTGCCAGGCGAGTGGCGGAAAGCACATGTTCACGTCGCAGTCTTTCACCGTATAGATGCCACCACACTCGTTCATCTTGCCGGCCAAACCGAACGAATCGAGCATCTGCACTTCGTAGCGCCCCTGCATGTACACGCCGCTGTTGCCGCGACCTTGGCCGCGATCTTCAGGCTGGTAAGGCGTGCGGAATTCGACGTGCAACTTGTAACTGCCGAACTTCTGCTTGCTGGTAGAGCCTTGCGAGAGGTTGCCGTCTTCGCTGACTTTGCCACCTTCAAAGGCATCGGCATTCTTGCCATCGAACAAGACGACCGCGCCCATCGGAGGCTTGGCACCAAGTGTTTTGCTACTGCGATTCACTTTGTTGATCGTGCCGATTTCCTTGTCGCCAGCCACTATCGTGAGCGTGCCATCCTTGCTCACGACACCCTTGCCGCCGTCCTTTTCGAAGCTGATGACGCCGTCTTTCAACTCACCATCGACTTCGATTTTCTCTTGTTTGTCCCAGCCGTCGCCGGGCAAACCTCCGGGATAACCGACCGCGCGGAACATGCCTTTACCCAGTGCAATCACCTGCACACCGATCGAAGCTTCGTTCCCTTCTTCATCCTTGATCTTGCCGGCATACTCACCTTGGTAGGCAAAGTCGGCATCGGTCTTATCCGGGTCGGTGTACGTCGGGCCAGCAAACGCGAGCGAGCTAAAGAGCAGAATCGTGAAACAAACAAAGCGAGACATGCGGAGAGATCTCCCGTTGCAGGATTGGGTTGCCAATATGCTAGACGGGGTCATTGTGAGCCGTCGATTGACGCGCGGCAAGCTCACAAGACGGGCAGAGTCCTTTAGGCGAAGTTTGCGGGCGATGGTTGCGTAGTGGGTGAGTCTGCGGCACCGCGGGTTTCATTGCCGGGGGGCAGTCTGAAAGGACGTCGCCCCATGATTGCGATGGCGTCATGGGCTCGTGTTTTTGCTCAGGCGGAATATCCGCGGAAGCCGCGTGCTATTCGGCATCCGATCGACAAATGAATCGGGCGTGCTGAAGAATCACTTGGCCGAGCTCAAGCGGGATTTTCCGCTCATCCACACGGCCCCGACGAACCCCTCCGCGCACAAGCCGAGAAACTTGCGTGGGCGCCGGCTCGTGGGCTAGCAAACCGAGACCAATCGTGACTTTGCAGTTCTACTTGCGAATCCTTGCTTGAGTTGCAACCCCATTCGTTCGTACAATAGTCTGAGTCGACTCCTCCCCTGCGAACTTCATGGAAGCTCGTTCGCAGCCCGCCTCGCCGTCCGTCCCACCTGCCGCGCAGCGCTACCGATGGAATCGCTCATGATGAATTCGCTCTGCCGTTTCCTATTCTTGCTTGGTCTCATCTCCACCCTTTGCGGAAGCAAAGTGCTCGCTGCAGAACCCACGCTGGCCCGCCTAGAACCACCGCAAGTTGTGTTGCGAGGAACGGGGGCCGCCCAACAGCTGCTTGCCATCGGCGATGATACGGGGCGCAGCTGCGACCTTACCCCAAGTGTCACTTTCCGCTCTGCCGATCCCAAGATCGCTGCCGTCGATGCCGAGGGAAGGATCATCGCGGTGGCCGATGGCAAAACAACCATCGAGGCCGAACTGGGCGGCAAGCAAGTCGAGTGCGCTGTCGAAGTGCAGCAGGCAAGCATTCTGCGCGCGGGCAGTTTCGAACTCGATGTGCAGCCGATCCTGGTGGCCAATGGTTGCAGTGCCGGCGCGTGTCACGGCAAGTCACGCGGGCAGAATGGTTTTCAACTTTCGCTGCTGTCGTTCGATCCGGAGTTCGACTTCGCTTCACTCACGCAGCATGCCCGCGGTCGACGTGTGTTTCCGGGTGCTCCCGACCGCAGTCTGCTGTTGCAGAAAGGTGCCGCCCTGGTGCCGCATGGTGGCGGTCAGCGACTCGATCCCACGGGTGCCGATTTTGAGACCATTCGTCGCTGGATTGCGGAGGGAGCCACGCGCCGCGTCGCGGAAGAACCCAAGCTGATTGGCGTGACTCTGTTTCCCGCGCAGGCGACTTTACGGCCCAAAGAGAAGCATCGTATCCTCGTCACCGCAGAATATTCCGATGGCACTCGCCGCGATGTGACGGCCCAAACGGCCTTTCAATCGAACGAAGCAGCCATCGTGGGTGTCGATCGCAGCGGGCTCATTACCGCGGGAGCGCTGCCCGGCGAAGCAACCTTGATGGCTCGCTACATGAGCGTGATCGCGACGTGCAACGTCGCCATTCCGGTAACCGGCGAAGTCGATGCCAGTCGCTATGCTTCGCTGCCACGTAAGAATTTTATCGATGGTCTCGTCTGGGACAAACTGCAATCGCAGGGGCTGCTTCCGTCGCAACCTTGTGACGACGCAACGTACTTGCGCCGAGCACATCTCGACATCATCGGCCGCTTGCCAACACCGGACGAAGTACGCAGCTTTCTCGCGAACCCCAATTCCGACAAGCGCGAGCGGCTCGTCGATACGCTGTTGGAACGCCCCGAGTACGCCGATCATTGGGCCGGCAAATGGGCGGACCTGCTGCGGCCCAATCCCTATCGAGTCGGTCTCAAAACCGTGATGGCGATGGACACCTGGATCCGCGACAGCTTGCGGGCCAATAAGCCCTACGACCAGTTTGTCCGCGAGATCGTCACCGCCGAAGGCAGCACTTGGAAGAATGGTGCCGCCGTCGTCTTTCGCGATCGTCGCGAGCCCGCCGAACTCACAACCATGATTTCGCAGTTGTTCTTGGGAACTCGCCTCGATTGTTGCAAGTGCCATCACCATCCCTTCGAGAAGTGGAGTCAGGACGACTTCTACAGTTTCGCTGCTTATTTCTCTCGCGTGGGTCGCAAAGGGACAGGCCTGTCGCCACCAATTTCCGGCAGCGAAGAGTTCATTCTGTTTGGCAAAAAAACCGAGGTGAAGCATCCGTCCACCGGCCAAGAGATGTCGCCTCGTCCGCTGTGGGGCAAGGCACCCGCGGTTGGCGAGCATGATGATCCGCGTCAAGCGCTGGCCGATTGGATTACCGCCGACGACAATGACCTGTTTGTACAAACGATCGCTAACCGGCTCTGGTCCGAGCTGATGGGGCGCGGGCTCGTCGAACCGGTCGATGATCTGCGAGCGACCAACCCCCCTTCGAATCCCGCTCTGCTCGCCGCGCTCGGCAATCACTTGCGGGCGGAGAAGTACGATCTGAAAAAGCTGATTCGCACCATTTGCACGTCGTATGTCTATGGCTTGAATGTCCGGCCGGAAGGCTCGAACGTGCAAGACACTCGCAACTTCTCCCGTCGCTATCGTACGCGGATGCGAGCCGAAGTTTTGGCCGATGCCATTTGCGATATCACGGGTCTGCCCGAAAAATACGAAGCGATGCCATCCGGCTCGCGCGCCAGCCAACTGTGGACCACGCGCATCGACAGCCTCACGCTCGATACCTTTGGCAGGCCCGATCCGAATCAGGATCCGCCCTGCGAACGGATGAGCGACGGCGCCGTGACGCAGGCCCTGCACCTGATGAACTCGAAAACGATTCAACAGAAAGTAACCGACGACGCCGGTATCGCCGGCCAACTCGCCAAGAGCGAGCGGAGCAACGATCAAATCACCGAGGAACTGTATCTGCTCTGTTATGGTCGTCTGCCCGATGCTGCCGAACGCGATATTGCCACTCAGGTATTCGCCCGCCCCGAAACTTCCCGCCGTCAATCAACCGAGGACCTGCTATGGGCGCTGCTCAACACGCCGGAGTTCTTTTTCCAGCGCTAAAGCTCAGCGCGCTTGTGCTGTTGCTCGTTCCCGTTACTGCCTTGCTCGCTGCGCCGCCGGATGCGACGTCGCTGTTCCCAGCAGGCGGCACTCCTGGAGAAGAAGCGGCGGTCACGGCAACGGGCACCTTCGCGAATTGGCCTGTGCAAATCAGGACGAGTGACGCGCGCCTGCACGTGGAGTGCGAAAAGGACAAAGGCAAACTCAAAATCCGCATTGCCGCCGATGCTGCCCCCGGCATCGCTTGGCTGCGCTTCATCGATGCCGAAGGTGCTTCGGCACTTCGTCCGTTCGTCATCGCGGCGCAGCCCAGCGTGCTGGAGAAAGAACCCAACGACAGCGTGAAGCAGGCACAGCAGGCTTCGCTCCCTGCCGTCGTGCATGGCAAGTACGACAAAAACGGCGACTCCGACGCTTATGCAGTTCAGCTCACCGCGGGGCAAACGGTCGTTGCCAGTTTGCAGTCGAACGAGATTCTCGGCTCTCCTGCTGACGGTGCCCTGCAAATCTGCAACGAAGCTGGCCAGGTCCTTGTCATGAATCAAGATGCCGGCGGGCTCGACTCGCTGCTGACCTTCACCGCCAAGAGCGACGGCACTTATCTGGTGCGGACCTTCGCGTTGCCCGCGATGCCCAATGGAACGGTCAACTTCGCCGGTGGAGAACTGTTTATCTACCGGCTGACAATCACCACAGGAGCCTTTGCCGATGCCACGTTGCCGCTCGCAATCACGCGCGGCACAACAACACCGCTGAAGCTCGTGGGCTGGAATGTTCCAGCAGAACCATTGACTGCCAGCGAGCCCGATAAGATGTTGACCGAACCTTGGCTCTGGACACCTCCGACCGCGGCTGGCCTCGTTCCGCTGAAGTTGGTCTCGATGGCATGCGTTGTCAACGATACCAAGGCTCTTACTGCCGAAGGCCAGTTGGTCGAAGTTCCCGTCTGCGTCTCGGGAATTGTCGCGGAGCGCCGCGAAGTTCACCGCTTCAAGTTCGCTGGCAAAAAGGGGACAAAACTGGCCATCGCTGTCGAGTCGCAAAGTCTCGCCTATGACCTCGACCCTTTTCTCAAGTTGACCACGGCTGATGGGCAGCCGGTGATGGAAGTCGACGATACAGGCAAGGAGCGCGATCCTACCTTGAACGCTACCTTGCCCGCCGATGGCGACTACTTGCTCGAAGTGCGCGACCTTCATCGCACCGGTGGGCCGCGCCACGTGTACCGACTGACCATTCAAACGCCCCAGCCAAAACTGGCACTCACCGTTGCTGCCGGCAGTCATCTCCTCACGGCCGGAGAAGCGTTGGAGGTTCCCGTTACCATCACTCGGCAAAATGGCTTCAGCGGCGAAGTGAAGATCGAGGCGATTGAATTGCCAACAGGCGTTACCGTCGAAGCGGTCACTTCCAGCAACAAGGGCGAAACCGCCAAACTGGTGAAGCTCAAGTTCACAGCCGCGGCAGATGCCGTGGCTGGTCCCATTCGCATCCTGGCTCGCGATGAAGCCGGCAACGAAGTAGCCGCTGCCACCTTTGCCCAAGCGCTCGGTGGCAATACGTTCCAGCATGAGAACATCTGGCTCGCAGTGAAGGGCAGCAAGTAAACCATGACGAAGCTCGATCGCGCAGCAGCCCTCTCCCTGATGCACGAGTATGTGAAGAGCGATGCCCTGCGCAAACACATGCTCTGCGTTGAAGCCGCGATGCGGGCCTATGCGAAAAAATGGGGCGAGGACGAAGATACCTACGGCCTCGTTGGCTTGCTGCACGACTTCGACTACGAACGCTGGCCGAATCCGCCCCATCATCCGCTGAAGGGGGCCGAAATCCTCCGCGAGGCCGGCTATCCCGAGCACATCATCTATGCAATCAAGTCGCACGCCGACTATCTGCCTGATTGCCCGCGCATCAGCAGGCTCGATAAGACGCTCTATGCTTGTGACGAACTCTGCGGCTTCCTCATCGCCTGCGCGGCGGTGCGGCCCGAGAAGCTTGTCGGCATGGAAGCCAAGAGCGTCAAAAAGAAGCTCAAACAAAAGAGCTTTGCGGCCGCGGTGAATCGCGACGATATCGACCGCGGTGCTGGGGACCTCGGCCTCGATCTCGACGAGCACATTCAGTTCTGCATCAACGCACTCGCGGTCATGCCTGCGGAAGGTTAGCCACGTGCGCGACATGCTGCGGCCCATGTTGCCGATGATTCTGGTCCTGGCGATTCCCATCGTTCCGTTCCTGCTCTGGGGCGGCGACCTCGATGCCCTTGCGCATCGCTGGACTGCGCAAGAGTCCCGAGGCTGGTCGGCCATCGCCATCGTTGGTCTGTTAGCCAGTGACATCTTCCTGCCAATTCCCTCCAGCCTGGTATGCTCGGCCGCGGGCTGGACGCTCGATGCCGGGCCGGGAACCATCGTCGCCTGGTTCGGCTTGTCGCTCGGAGCCATCATTGGCTTTGCCCTTGCCCGCTGGATCGGACCGCCCCTGGTTGGCTGGCTCGCCAAGCCGGCCGATATCCAGCGCGCGGCAGACCTCACCCAGCGGCTTGGTCCCTGGCTGCTCGTCGTCGGTCGCGGCATTCCCGTCATTGCCGAGGCCAGCGTATTGTTCGTCGGCATGCACCGGATGAAGTGGCGGACGTTTCTGCCGCCTGTGCTCCTCAGCAACTTCGGCCTGGCCCTGGCCTATGCGGCCTTTGGTCGAATTGCGAAAGAACTGGAATGGCTACCCCTGTTACTCGCGGTTTCGATTGCACTGCCCGTACTAATGGCTGCGGCATTCAGTGCCTGGCTCAGGCGGCGGACGACGAACACCGAACGCTCCGGCTGAATCACGAAACTCGCAGTGCCACTCGCCAGCTACTTCGCACTCTCCACCACGCGATGCGCTGTCTCCTGTAAAAACCTCGCATAATCGCCGTCCAATCCCGCCGTAAACTTATTCCCCACGCAACTCGTTTGGAACAACTTCTCGTACCAGACGCAAGCGCCCAAATATCGCCCCGCGACACTGGCGTGATGTCCGTCCATGCCCAACTTGGGCTCCGCTTTGTCGGTGGTGCTCCACTTTCTGCCGACGTGCAGCGAGTGCGACTGATCGGGCAACAGCGGATGCTTGGCTTGCTTCACGTCGAACGCCGCATCGACTTTGTAACCCCATTTGGCGTCGGTGTCGGCCGCATAAAAGGCATCGCCCACCGGTATCAACTGCACACCCAGTTCCTTGGCAATGGTGCGATAAGACTTGGCCAGCAGTTCGTACATTTCCTGCTGACTCTTCGGCTCACCCGCCTTCGGCGCCTTCACCGCGAACCGCGGATCGTCCACGCGATAGGCCCAGGTCTCGTGCAGAATCAGTTCCGCGTTCGGCGCGTACTTCTTTACATAACCTTGCAGGTGCGAAGCATAGGGGCGATAAGTCTCCAGGTCGTGGCTCGATAAGCTCCGCTGCTGAATGGTGACAAAATCGTGCGGGCCATCGCTGAGAATCTCTTTCAACCCACGACCGGCCGTGTACACGCCCGCCTTGTTCTCCGGATCCTTCTCGTGCAACTGAGCCTTCTCCCAATGCTGTTGCATCGAGCTGCCCCCAATGTTCGCCGTCTTCAAGCTCAACTCGTTCCCATCGGCCTTGGCCAGATCATCCAGGTAAAAGGTCGCATCTTGCGAAAAGCTGTTCCCGATCGTCATCAGGCGGACCGTCTTCCCGTCCATCTTCAGCGGCTCTGCAGCCAGGGCGGGCAAACCCAACAGCAGGAGCAGCAACAGTGCCGACGCGCGAAGAGCCAGTTTGTTCGTCATGTTTAGCAGCCCAACTCCAAGGACAAGGCCAGGAATAAAGAACGACATTTGAACCCGTAGATTACCCGCCGGGTAACCCGTTTGCGAACCATCAATCAGTTCTTACGCACCGCCATCGGTGGCTGTTACTCCGCCGGTACGCTTGCCCGCCAGCGGTCGAGTAATTCCCACTCCGCAGCTACTTTTTTGATAACCGTTTCTTTTGACGACCAGTTCGCGACTGCCAACCGCCTGTCTAAATAGCCTGCTGAACAGTCCTGTTCAACGCGCCCTGATAGCCCGTTTTGATAACTTTTTGTGCGAAAATCTCAATATTCCAATTCGCCGTAAACCACATAAAATCAATCGCTTACAATGACACCAAGGCCCCAAACCGAAGTTTTCCGATAACCATCTGATAACCACTTTCGGCCCTGTTCAAGCCCCCAGCTGAACAGGCCCTGAACAGGGGGGTGAATGTCTCTTCGCTGTCGGCTTGACTGGTTGCGCTGTTCAAAGTGCAACGTGCGTCTCTCCATTTCCTTTCTTACGCACCGCCATCTGTCGCTGCTACTCTCCCGCTACGCTTGCCCGTCGGCGGTCGACTAATCCCTACTCCGCAGCTACTTATTTGATAACCGTTTCCTTTAATCACCAGTTCGCGACTGCCAACCGCCCGTCCAAAAGGCTTGCTGAACAGTCCTGTTCAACGCGCCTTGATATCCCCGTTTTGATAACTTCTTGTGCGAAAACCTCAATATTCCAATTCGCCGCAACCAATTTCATTTCAATCACTTGCAACGAAAAAAGGTCTCCAGCCCAGGGTTTTCCGATAACCGTCTGATAACCGCCTTTGGCCCTGTTCAAGCCGTCAGCTGAACAGGCCCTGAACAGGGGGGCGAATGTCTCTTCGCTATCGGCCTGACTGGTTGCGCTGCTCAAAGTACAGCGTCCGTCTCTCCATTTCCTTTGCCTGATCACTTCTGATACTCAACAAGAAATGCGCGAACGACGGGACCGGTGGATTGAACAGCCAGCCAACTGGCTCAGCCACCGCCGTTATAGTATTTATCAATTACGCACGACATCGTGCGCACACCAAATCACTATCTCGCTGGCGTGATTCTTTTGCAAGCAACTTTTTCAAGAATTTCTTCACACCAGCAAGCCGGCGACGACGGCAGGTTCTGGCCGCTAGCCAGAACCTGAAGCGTTCAATTCGGGAGGACGAGGCCCCGCAGAAGTCTTGGCCTCCCGCAAATACCATCAGCGATTAGTTGATCGCTGCGGCTCGGCAGGAGCAGCGCCCTCCCGAACCTTCAACTCCCACTTCTCATCAAAGAACCCCGCATTCGCAATCCTCCCGGGCGCTGTGGCATCGGGCATTTGCGTCATGTCGATGATGGCCCAGTCGGGCAGCTTGGGGTTTTGCTGCGAGTTGGTGCGGTCGTGAGCTTCGCGGAAAGTCAGGCCGCTGTTGAGCACGACGTAGCGGGGCGAGGGGTAGTTCTGCTTGTCGAGCGGATTGGGAAAGATCATCACGGGAACATGCGTGGCCGCGTCATACTTTTCAGTGCCGACGAGCCAATCACTGCCGCTGCGCTTGATCGGCAGTTTGTCGGCAATCTGCTTGATCACGGAGTTCGAATCGGCATCTCCCCACAGGATGAGATTGGCCCGCTTGATGATTTCGTCGGTCACTTCGGTATCTTTCACCTCGATCACTTCGCCCCGCATCAAGCTGCGCCAGCGATCGCGAAAATGCTGAAGTTCGAACTCTTGCCAGGCCTGAAAGCGAGCGTTCTTGCTCTTGCCGCTAGGAGTGACCACGACGAACGTACTGCGAAAGGCATCGTCGATGGGCCCGTGGGAATCAACTCGCTTCACCTTCTCCTGAATGCGGTTGTAAAGCTTGGCCAAGTCCTCGTGGGTCCACTTGCCGTCCACTTTGTGGATCGCACATAGCTCTTCTTCGTCCTTGGTACGCCGCGCGACTTCCAACTTCTGACCGTCGATGGTCACCTGAACCTTGCCTTCTCTGTCGTGCACACCCTTGGGGAGCATAATGCCAAGAAAGGCGACGTTCTTGGTCGTCAAATCGAACTTACTGCCGTCGAGCGTGGCATCGGCACGGGTATCTTGCCAATGTTCTTCCAGGCGGAAGAGTTGCAGCCAATGTTGCCGGGCATAGCGGAGCGTGCGTGTTTGCAGCGAGACTTTCTTCGGCGGATCTTCGGCGGGCTTCTTCACAGCCTCATCGATCTTGGCGAGAAGCTCCTTTAGAACCTTTGGTTCGTACTTGTGTTCGGTCTTTGGGCCGATCAAGTGCGTCAACTGGCGACCTTCGGCCTCATAGGCTGCTTCCATCACGCGCGCCGCTTGAATTTGCCGGTCAAGTTCGCCGCTGTAGGCAATCACTTCGCTGTTGAACAAATTGCGTACGTAGGCGGGGGTGTCGTAATGCCCCCACAGCTTCTGCTCGTACCACGCCGGGTAATCTTCCGGCTTCAGCTTTTGGTAGAGCGCCGTTTCCGCGAAGCCGGCGCCCGGCGCAACCACGCGAAAGTGATCGGCATAGTGCGCACCGACGTGCCAGGCTCCCGCGCCGCCCATCGAGAAGCCAATCAGCACGCGGCGGGTTGGATCGGTCTTGTACTGCTGCTCGGCGTGCATCGTTGCTTCCAAGACATCCGCTTCGCCCGCGTGCTTGTAGCCGACGCACTGCCGGCCGAAAGCGTGGACCACGATCGCGCCGGGCGGCGTAATCTGGCCGGGCTTGCTCATCCGTTCGTAGATGAAGTGCAGGTCGGTTTGCTTGTCGCCACGGCCGTGCAGCCAAACGTACAGGGGCGCTGGCTTCGAAAAGTCGTGATCCTTGGGAATCACCACGCCATAGGGCTGCGGCGAGCCATCGATGCCGCTACGAAAGCCGCGCACCACGGTTCCCGTAGCGGTGGTCCAGGGATGCTTCCCTTGTTCCAACTGATCGAGCCGCAAATTCGCTTCCTTCAGCAGGGCATCGGCCTTGGCGAACTCCTTGGCATCGTTAAACTCGCGCAGTTCCACGGCGTAAGTGACGGCCTTGAGGAACACCGCGATATCCGCAGCAAACTCGTGGTCCTTGACCTTCTGAAGTCGCATGTTGGCGGCTTCGACTCCCGTCATCAATCGCTCGCGCACCTCCTTGGGAACCTCTTTCCCCTCCGGCGGCAGGACGCGCTTGATCGGCGGAATCACGGGGAGTTCAGCAGCGGCTGGCGACTTCGTCGCTGGTTTATCTTGCCCTGGCAACACAGCCGGTAGACACAGCAAAACGGTCAGGCATAGCGAGCAAGCGAACGGCACAATCGGTTTCATACGAGATGGTTCCCAGGCATACGACTGGCTGTCTGGCAAATGAAAATGGACAGCCGAGGCGGTCGCATTATATCGCTCGTGCACGTTGTTGCGACAGTTTGCCGGTGCAATGTGGCCCGCCCGCACAGCCCGAAAGTCCGGCTGCAATCAGGAATCCGCTGGTGCCGTTTAGTCGCCCCCTCTGCAGATATTTCCTCCGTGGCAGACCGCTTTGCAACGATGCTTTGCCAGCATCTGGACGAAACAGTTAGTACGCGGCGACGGACAACGCTGCGTGGAGACACATGACGCGTCTCCTTGGAACGGATGCCTTTGCGGGACATGAGGTCCCTAGTCCAGGATGACCTTGGAGTACATCCCGATTGCGTACATTGGATGTCGCGATCGTGAACAGGATGTGCTCGCACCCGTAAGGAGTACGTTAAATGAAGTCTTTCTATGCGCAGAGTCTCGCGTGGACCCTTGGTTTGGCCTGGTTTGCCAACACCGCACACGCTCAATACCTGAATCAACCATCGCTCCTGCCGATCCCTTCGGCCATGCAGAGCTATCCTGTCTCGCCGGTCGCTGCTTACAACGACCAGGCTCCCATGGCAGACAACCTGCCAAGTCCTAGCGACGCCCCCTCGATCCTGCCCGCTCCGCCGATGGCTCAGCCCGATCACAGCCTGCTGAGCGACGAATACAAGAAGGCCACGACCAGTGGCTGGGGCGACAAAGACGTCGTGTACGAAGATGGTGCGAATAGCGCTTGCGGTGCCGCCGGTTGCACGCCCTGCCAAAACTATTGGTATGGCTACGCCGGTGGGTTGATCATGACCCGCAACAAGGGCGACCACATGCTGTTGACGGAAGACACCGTCACCGGCGATCGGATCCTGTGCTCTTGCGGCGGCGACATGGATTGGACCGGTGGCTTCGAAACCACCATCGGCCGCACCTTCAACTGCGGCAACAACGGCATTGAAGTGACGTACTGGGGTTTGTTTCCCCAAGACCGCTGGATGGATGCTTATAGCACCACCGGTTCGCTGGGTACCCCGCTCGACTTCTCGACCATCGACTACGATGACGGTGTGATTAGCGGACCTGCCAGCGACTGGTTCAATGCCGCGTACCATCACCAGGTCATCATTTACGAAGACATTCAGAACATCGAAGTCAACCTGCTGGGCCAGTGCTACGGCAATGGCTTCATCGGTGGCGGCCCAATGGCCACCTGCACCGGTGCTGGTTGCAATGGCGGAATGTGCGGACCAAGCTGTGCTCCTCGCTGGGGTTGCGGCTGGATGATGGGTGTTCGTTACTTCCAGTTCGATAACGGCCTGCACTTCAACGCCGATGCCACCGACGACACGTTCGATGGTGACCTCGACGAACTGTGCTACCACATTCGCATGCAGAACCGCTTGATCGGTTTCCAAGTCGGTGGTGGGTTCAATTGGAACGTCCTCGACTGCTTCCAAGTCTATGGTTTGGCCAAGGCTGGTATCTTCAACAACAACATCAACCAGGATCAATCGTTCCACGGCAACAACGGCAACGGTGTGTTCAACGCCGGTGATTGGACTGGCGACGAGTTCCACATCAACAACTCGAAGAATCAGTTGTCGATGATCGGCCAGTTGGACCTTGGTGCCCGGTACCAGATCAACTGCCACTTCTCGGTGAAGGCTGGCTATCGTGCCATGGTCGCCGCTGGTGTGGCTCAGTGGGAACACCAGATTCCTGCTGACTTCTCGGATGCGTACTATCTGAACCGCATCGAAAGCAACGGCAGCCTGCTGTTGCACGGTGCCTACGTCGGTGGAGAATTCCGGTTCTAATCGAAGGCTGACAACCTTCAACGAGTAGAAGTGGTGGTGGGCTTGGCGACGGCCATGCCCACCACAAAGTAGGCGGCCTGCTTGGAAATGAAGTTTGTGGAAACCTTTGATTGACACCGATGAGCACGATTGACTCTCTCCCATTGAATCACCGCTGAGTGCACTGCCGCACTCAGTAGTCCGACACAGCGAGCGACAGCAGTTGAGGCCGAGAGGGGAAACGACACACCGCAGAAGCGTCTTTCGACTTCTGAGTCCATCCTGAACTACCTCCTAGCGGAAAACGAAAAACGCCCCCGGTTATCTCTCGAGGTAACCGGGGGCGGTGTGTTTCTTGGGGGACAAAGTCTTGAGTTCTCAAGTTCAGAGTTCAGAGACAAGACAGTCAATTGCTTGTCTCTGAACCCGAAACTCAGAACTCAGAACTTGCTTACGGCACAAACACAAACTCCGGCGAGTTAATCAGTGCCCAGACCAGGTCTTCGGCTCGCATCCGCCAGTCTTCGGTCAGCAAGGTGGTCGGCGGATCGCCCCGCTCGACTTCTTCTTGGCGCTGCACGCGAATCTCGTTGGCCTTCGACTGCAAATGATTGCTCCAAGAGACGCCATCACGCGCAGGCTGGGTCGGCATCGGCCCGGGCTTGGCACCGGTCAGACGCTTGTCGAATCCGTCGGAAAGCAAATCCGTTCCCAGTGCCAACTCTGCGGCAGAAGGCTGGCGACCGAGAATCTGCAGGTAAGCCTCGCGGGTGAAATCGGCCGGCGACTTCGCCGCAACTGCCGCGCGAGTAAAGCGGCTATCTTCCGAGAACTGAGCGATTCGCTTGGCGGCAGTACCATTCGCGATGACTGCCGGCTGCAGAACGGTCGGCTCCTTTTCTCGCACGGTCAATGGATCCTGCCGCGAAGCTCGCCAGCCAAAGGCCTCGAGCACGTTCAAGTGAGGTTGAGCGCTCGGTAGCGACAAACTGGGCCGGTCACGCTCGTTCGATAGCGATGTGAACTGCCACGCGCGTTCCGGCAAACCCAGGCTGATCGACGAGGCCTCCAGTCGGCTGCCATCGACGTCGATGTTCAACTCTTCGCAGTGCAGCCGCTTATCCGCGGCGGCATAGAGAGAATCGAGCACTTGCTCGGCTGACAGTCGCCGACGAACAGGTGCCGCGAACAGCTTGTTGAGTTTGACGTCGCTCGAGGTCTGCCGCTGATAGGTTTGCGAGTTCAAGATGGCTCGCGCTAGTTGCTGCATGTCGTAGCCGCTTTGGATAAACTCGTGCGCGAGAAACTCAAGCAACTCGGGGTGCGACGGAATACCTTGTTCCCAGTCATCGACCGGCTCGACAAACCCCCGGCCCAGATAACGCTGCCAAAACCGATTCACCAGCACTTCAGCTGTGCGTTCGTTTTGCGGCAACGTCAGGCGTAACGCCAACTCCTCACGGGTATCACCTTGTTTGCGAACCAGGTCCCCGGGTAAGTCAAACTTCAACTCGCCAGCAAAGGGCCACGTCGGCGCGATCTTGTCCCCCGGCTTCAGCGAGATCTTCACGATGTCCGACTTCAGCGCGCCGGCACCGCCGGGGATGGTGCTTGTCTTTGGCAGCGACTGCGTACCACGACCAAGCATCGCTGCCAGATTGAATAGTTGTTCTTGCGTGAACGAATGAAAGGGTGCGTCGTGACAACGAGCACAGTTCATTTCCATGCCGAGCAGTGCTTTGGCGAGCACATGCGACTTAGCGGCCATCGGCGCGTCGTTTTCGCTGGCGATCGCAAAGCCACCGGGACCACCTTGCCGCGGACTACCATCCATCAGCACGAGGTCCGTCGCTAACCGATCGAACGGCTTGTTATCGAGCAACGACTCGTAGAGCCAAAATCGAAACGGCCCGGTGTTGTTGAGCGTCGGGTTGATGATGTTCGGATTCTCGGCCAGCACGTCCTGCCAGTAACCCATCCAGTTATCAGCCCAGCCAGGCTGTTGCAGCAATTGGTCGATCAGGCGCGCCCGCCGATCGGGCCGCTTGTCGTTCAGAAACTCGGCCACCTGTTCAGCCGTCGGACCAACTCCAATCACGTCGAGGTAGATCCTGCGTACAAAGGCTGCATCGTCAACAACTGCAGTCGGTTCTACACCCTCCTTCTTCAGTCGCTCGTTGACGTATTCATCAATCGCGGCAGAAGCGGAATCACTCTTCGACTTGGCAGGCAAGGCCTTGATGGTCTGTTGCGCGTATTCGTGCCGCTTCTGCCAGTACTCGTGGTACTCCTTGCCACTGGCCGCGCGTCGTTGCTGGTTGATGTCGCGCAGCCGCAGACGCTGCTCGTCTTCGAAGGCCAACCAGGCTTCGTCGCTGAGCGGAAACTGCTGGCCATGCACGGCGACGATTTGAAACGCATCGCTGCCGGCGGGCGCGATCGAAACCGAAGTTTCACCCAGCTCTTGCCGGCGCTTCTTACCACCGACGAACACTTCCAGTCGCAGCACATGTGAGCCGGGCTTGATGTCGATGTCGATCACCTGCTCCTGATCGCCAGGCTGCAAAGCGCGAATGTTCGGCGAAACCTTACTGGTTACCGGCACCCAGGCGTTGTGACCGTCGGTGCGGCCCGAAGGAAACGGATTCTGCACGACCAGCTTGCCGTCGAGATACAGCCGGGCGGCATGTCGCGATCGCAGCAACAGCCGCTGCGGGCCCTCGGGTAACTTCAGCTGGCTGGTAAGCCACAAAACGTGCGGGCTGCCCCGATCGATGCGCGTGCCATGCTCGCCATACTTTTGCGGCGAGGCGGACATGGCGAATCGACGATCGGTCCAGCGCTCTGTTGGTTGCGGATAGACCAAGTCCCAAGACCAATCGTCGGGCAAGCCCTCAAACACTTCGACCAGCACTTCGTCCGGCACTAGCAACTGTGGCTTGGTCACATAGCCTTCGGGCTGGACCACCTTCCAGCGGGCAGCAATTCGCTCGGCCGATAGCGCCGTCCGATAGATCGCGACTTCGTCCATCAAGCCCTGATACGAATTCCCTGCGTTCCCTTTCGAAGCACTGCCGAGCCAGACTTCATCGTTATCAACAACGGGTGCTTCGTCGGTCGCACCACCGTAGTCCCACGAACCGGTCGTCGGCTTACCATCGATGTAACCACGAATCGATTTTGAGTCGCCAAAGGTGTAGGTAACGGCCAGATGATGCCAGTTCGTCCCGACACTAAAGCTGGCCGTGCTGTTCCAGCGATGCCAATCGTCTTGCGTACCGCGGCGATTATCGGCGCTGCGAAACAGAAAGCTAATCTTGGCCTGGCCACCAGCGCCGGCAATCCGCAATCCCCAGTTTTGATTATCGCGAGGAAAACCTTCGTTCTCGGTTCGCCCCTTGCCAATCAGGTACACCTGCTGGCCGTCACTCAATTTGCTCGGATTTACCCAAGCCTCGAGCGTGATCGAATCTCCCTTGTCGAAGTCGAACGGCCTCTTCTCTCCCGGATCAGCCAGCCGCAGGTAGTTGCCCGCGCTGAATTTGGCAGCCGTGTTGGCGGCACTAAAGAGCGGCATGCGCGGAGGCCGCGGACCAGCATCCGCGTTGGTCACTTTGCCGACCATCTTCACGTCCGCGAACTCGGTGTTCGCTTTGTCGCCCACAGCCGGTTGCGTCCAACTACCCGCTGCGTCCTTCTTCTCCTGCTGAAATCGCCACCAGGCAACCGGATGGTCCGCTTCGACAATTTCGCCATAAGCGCCCGAGCTTGAAGCAGGCGCTTCGTCGGTATCGTTCTGGGCGAAAACAGGTGCCAGGCTAACAAGGCCAAGCAGCAGTCCAAGGACTGCCTTGCGAGCAAAATCGATCATCGTGGAAAGCCGCCGATCGAGGTGGAACGAAGGAAACCGAATAACTCCTTAGTGTACCGTGCTTTGCACGCCGCTTCGAGTCATTTGCCCGACCGTATCGTGGTCGACAGTCTTGGCGGAAGAACACCGACTTCTGCTTTCTCGGGAATTGCAGGCAGATTCGGAGAACTCGGCAAAATCATTCCATTACGGATGACCGGTTGCCGATGGAACTTAGGTTGTGTCCTCTCAGCACGACTCAGCACTGCTCCCCGTGGTGCTGGCACGCCCGCGCATCCCGCCAGAACGTCCCCCCACCATGCGTTCCAGCCAGACACTCTGTTTGTCGATCTGCCTTGCCGCGCACTTGTCGCTGGCTGGCATGCTCGGCTGCGCAAGTTCGCGCCCCAAGCTGGCTCCGCAAACCACGGCGGAGATCAAGCCCGCTGCAGTACAGCCGCAGGTTCAAGTCGCAGCGACGCCAGCGAACCCGATGGTTCCCCGAGCTGAATCCAACATTCAGCAAGTGTCCCTGAATGAAATTCAGCAAGTGTCCCTGAATGAACCCGAGCAGGTGAATGCGCCGCAGCCAATTGCCGGTCAGCCCTACGGAGTGCCGCTCAATCTGGTATCTGCCCTGGCCGCAACCGATGCGCAAAACCCACAAGTTGAGTTCGCGCGGTGGCGAGTGCAAGAAGCCTACGCGCAGGCTCAGCGCGCGAATGTCTTGTGGCTGCCTCACCTGCGGTTGGGCGTCGCCTACAACCGGCATGAAGGCTCGATTCAAGATGTCGCCGGCAACGTCTTCGATACCAGTCGTGGCGGCTATCAAGCTGGCTTAGGCCCGCATGCCGTCGGTCAAGGCTCGCCCAGCATCCCTGGCGTGCTGATGAGCTTTCATGCGGCCGATGCGATCTTTCAACCCAAGATTGCCGCGAGTGCCGCCCAAGCTCGCAGTTGGGGAGCACAGCAATCGTCGAGCGACGAAATGCTCGAGTCGGCAGTGCTCTACCTCGAACTCTTACGCGCCGAAGAAGAAGCCGAGATCTCGCGCGAAGTACTCGCCCACACCAAGCGTCTCGTCGATCTCACCGGCGCCTACGCTCGCGCGGGGCAAGGGTTGGAATCGGACTTCGATCGGGCCAAGACCGAACTGTCGCTACGGGAAACCGACTTGCTCCGGACGCAAGAGACGGCCCAAGTTGCTTCTGCCCGCCTGGCAACGCAACTTCGCCTCAATCCGGCGGAACCAATCCTGGTGCAAGAGCCTGTTCCGCTCCCCATTCGTCTGTTCGGGCCCGATCATCCGACTGCCGACCTGGTGGCCGAGGCACTATCGACTCGCCCCGAACTGGCCGAGAGTCGCTGGATGGTTTCCGAAGCTGCCGAACGACTGCGGCGCGAGAAATACGCTCCGCTGCTGCCAAGCCTGTTGCTCGGTGTCAGCTACAACGGCCTCGGAGGCGGCAGAGGCACCAACTTCAGTCCCTTCCGAGATCGCATGGACGCCGACGCCATTGCCTACTGGGAAATGCGCAACTTCGGCTTTGGTGATCGCGCGGCCCAGAATGAAGCGGGTGCGCGAGTCGAGCAAGCTCGCTGGCGAGAGATCGCCGCCCTCGATCGCGTCGCGGGAGAAGTGGTCGAAGCTCACGCGCGGGTGCGCTCGCGCAGCCAGCAGATTGCAGTTGCCGAAAAAGGTGTCTCAGCTGCCGTCGATTCGTACCGCCGGAACTTGCTGCGTATCGAAAACTCGCAAGGCTTGCCCATCGAGACGCTGCAGTCGATTCAAGCCCTGGGACTCGCCCGCCGCGACTATTTGCGGACGATTATCGACTTCAATATTGCCCAGTTCCAACTGCTGCGGGCCATTGGCGGCGGCAGCCCGCGATTCTTGGCTGCAGATTCCGCCACGCCCGGTTCTGGACAATAATAGCAGGTCTGCGATCATCAGAAGCTTGCCAGGCAAGAGGCTCCACCTTTCCCGCAGCCTTCGCCCCAGCACCCGCGATTGAAACCCTGCGTGATTCATGAATCCTGTCGTCTTTGCCATGCGCCGCCCGCTGACGGTGATCGTCGCGATCATCGCCGTCCTCTTGGCGGCCGGAGTTGCGATTCGCCCAAAGGTCGTCGATCAGTACCTCGCGAAGTTCAACATCGAATTGCCGCTGAAGCGGATGCCAGTCGACATCTTCCCCGCGCTGAACTTGCCGGTGATCTACGTTTGCCAGCCTTACGGCGGCATGGACCCTGCCCAGATGGAAGGGCTGATCACCAACTACTACGAGTACCACTTTCTTTACATCAGCGGCATCCACCACGTTGAAAGCAAAAACGTGCAGGGGAACGCGCTGATGAAGTTGCAGTTCCATCCCGGCACCAACATGGCCCAGGCGATGGCTGAGACAATTAACTACGTCAATCGCTCACGAGCCTTCATGCCGCCGGGAACCGTCTCGCCGTTTGTGATGCGTTTCGATACCGGCAGCGTCCCGGTGGGCTACCTCGTCCTTTCCAGCGAATCGCGCACGATCGCCGAGATTCAAGACCTCGCGCTCTTCAAAGTGCGGCCGTTGTTCTCAGCTTTGCCGGGCGTATCGGCCCCACCACCGTTCGGCGGCAGTGCGCGAACGATCGTGATGCGCGTCGACCCCGATCGGTTGCGAGCCTACGGAGTTTCGGCCGACGATGTGATCAATTCGCTGGTCTCGGGCAATACAATCAGTCCCTCGGGCAATCTACATGTGGGCGATAGTTACCCGATCGTCCCCATGAATGCGATGGTGCGCGAACCTCGCGAGCTGGGAAACATTCCGGTACGAGCAGGAACGACACCTTCCGTCTACCTGCGCGATCTGGCAACCATTGAAGACTCAGCTGATATCGCCGCCGGCTATGCGCTGGTGAACGGTAAACGCGCGGTTTATATCTTGGCCACGAAGCGAGCCGATGCTTCGACCATGAGCGTGATTGACGAAATCAAGCGCGCCCTGCCAAGTATGCAAAAAGAGTTGCCCGATGACATCAAGGTTTCGTTCGAATTCGATCAATCTCCTTATGTCGTGCGCGCCATTGAGAGCCTGCTCAGCGAGGGAGCCCTCGGCGCGTTGCTCACCGGCCTGATGGTGCTGGTGTTCTTGCGCGACTGGCGCAGTGCGCTGGTGGTGGTGCTGAACATTCCACTGGCGATTGCCGCTTCGATTGTCGGGCTGTGGCTCTGCGGCCAGACGATCAACCTGATGACGCTTGGCGGGTTAGCCCTCGCGGTGGGTATTCTGGTTGATGAAGCCACGGTCGAAATCGAAAACATTCATGCTCAGCTGGAAGATACCGACTCGGTGGCGCTCGCCGTGCGACGAGGCAACTCACAAACGGCCGTGCCTCGCTTGCTGGCGATGCTGTGCATCCTGGCGGTCTTCGTCCCCAGCTTTTTCATGACCGGTGCGGCCCGCGAATTGTTCGTACCTCTGTCGCTGGCCGTGGGCTTCGCGATGGTTGCTTCCTACATTCTCTCCAGTACGTTTGTGCCTGTCCTTTCGACTTGGCTACTCAAGCGACACTCGGGGCACACAACCGCAGAACCGCGGACGCGCTTCGGTCGCGCCCTTTCGTTTAACTTCTATCGCGATGGCTACGCTCGGTTGCTGGGCGGCGTGATTGCAGCCCGCTGGCTGGTGGTTCCGGCCTACTTCGTCGGTACGCTGCTGCTGATCGCCTTCTTTGGCAATCGCCTGGGTGTGGAGATCTTTCCGCAAATCGACGCGGGTGAATTTCGCCTCCGCCTGCGGGCGGCGGATGGTACGCACATCGACAAGACCGAGCAGATCTCGCTGGAAGTGCTGGAGCACATCAAGCAGAAAGTGGGGCCCGAAAATGTCTCACTCACGCTCGGGTATGTCGGCATGATTCACTCCAATTTTCCGATCAACGCCGTCTATCAATTCTCGCGCGGACCGGAAGAAGCGATCCTCCGCGTGGCACTGCGGCCTCATAGCGGCATCAGCACCGAACGCTTGAAGGAAGAACTCCGGCGCGAGTTGCCTAATAAACTGCCCGATGTACGTTTCTCATTCGAGCCTGCCGACATTGTCAGCGAAGTGATGAGCTTTGGTTCTCCCACGCCGATTGAAATTGCGGCCCGTGGCGGCTCGGTTGCCGAGAATCGCGCCTATCTCGATAAAGTGCAAACGGCACTCGCGACGCTGCCGGAAATGCGAGATGTCCAGCTGTATCAGTCGCTGGACTATCCCACCGTCGACATCAAGCTCGATCGCGAGAAGGCTGGCAAGGCGAACACTACGGCGGGGCAAGTTGCCCGCTCGGTTCTCGCCGCCACCGCTTCCAGCCGCTTCGTCGTTCCCAACTACTGGCCCGATCCCAAGTCGGGGGTTGGTTATCAAGTGCAGATTGAAGTCCCCCAGCCTTTACTGACGAGCATCGACGACTTGAGTGCCATTCCCGTGCGACAGTCGGCCTCGCCACTGCTACTCCGCGATGTCGCCACGCTCAGCAGCGGCACGATGCCCGGACAATACGACCGCTACAACATGAAACGCGAGATCAGCCTTACGGCGAATCTTGCGGGCGCTGATCTCGGCCGAGCTTCCGCCCGCATCACCAAAGTGCTCGATCAAGTCAAACGCGATCACGAAGCTGCGATGGCGGAGGTCGCCAAGAAAGGAGCCAAACCGCCGGCCATTTCGCACGAACTGCGCGGGCAGATTCCGCCGATGCGTCAGATGATCAGCGGTCTGGGGATTGGTCTGCTGCTTGCCATCCTCGTCATCTTTCTGCTGCTGACCGCGAATTTTCAGTCGATGCGGCTGGCCTTCGTCGCCGTCGCTGCCGCGCCCGCCGTCATCGCGGGCGTGCTCGCCGCGCTGTACTTCACTGGCTCGACACTCAACATTCAATCGTTCATCGGCGCGATCATGGCCATTGGCGTGGCGATGGCGAATGCCATTCTGCTCATCACCTTTGCCGAAAACGCCCGACGTGAAGGGCTCGACGCTTCCGCTGCCGCCGTGGATGGTGGCAAGCATCGTTTGCGTGCCATTTTGATGACCAGCTTGGCGATGCTCGCTGGCATGTTGCCGCTGGCCCTCGCCCTCGGCGAAGCGGGGCCCCAAACGGCACCCCTGGGCCGCGCGGTGATGGGTGGCCTGATGGCGGCGACACTCACCACCCTCTTCGTCCTCCCCGCGCTCTTTGCCTTGCTGCAAGGGAGCGCCACCCGGGCCAGTGCTTCGCTCGATCCGGCCGACCAGCAGAGCCGCCACTTTGTGGCCGGCACGGAGACTATCTAATGGTTATGAAGAAGCGAGCGTACGCTTGGCTCTCGGCAGCTTCTCTCGCCGCTGCAATTGGCTGCGCGCCACCACCGACGACCACTTCGCACGACGACCATGGCTCGCCATCCGCTACGCAAGAATCTGCGGGCAGCAACTCGCTGATGCGCGTCGCGACTATCCAGCCGGTGCGCAAGACGCTCGTTCGCCGCGTCGAGCAACCCGGCGAGATCCATGCTTTTGAGCAAACGCCCCTCTATTCGAAAGTCACGGGCTTCATCAGCAAGATTCACGTCGATATCGGCGACCGAGTCAAGAAAGACCAACTGCTCGCTGAAATCTCGATCCCTGAGTACGACCAAGAGCTAAAGCAAAAGCAGGCTCTCGTCGCGCAGTCCGTCGCCGAAACGACCCAAGCCAAAGCAGCCATCAAAGTGGCCAAGTCGTCGCTGGAGTCGGCTCAGGCCCTCGCTGCGGAAGCCGAAGCGGGTCTCGAACGCCGCGAAGCTGAGTTTCAACGAGCGGCTTCCGAACTCGAACGCTTCATGTCGCTGTTCGGTGAGAAAGCGATCACGCAGAAGACGCTCGACGAGTCTCAAGCCACTCACCGCGCAGCCGATGCCGCACGAACGGAAGCGAAGGCCCGCATTAGTTCGGCCCGAGCTGTGGTCGCCGAGAAGCGCGCCGGTGTCGAACAGGCCGAAGCCGATGCATTGGCCATTGCTTCGAAGGAAGATGTCGCCCGGGCCGACGAACAACGACTGCGCGCGGTGCACGAATACACTCGCATCTTGGCTCCTTACGACAGCATCGTTACCGAGCGAAACATCGACACCGGACACCTCGTTCAGCCTGGCAAAAGCACCAGCGACAAGCCGCTACTTGTCGTCGTGCAGGCTGATACTGTCCGAGTCTTTGTCGATGTTCCCGAAGCCGATGCGGGCTTCGTCTCGGCCGACTGCGAAGCCAACATTCGAATTCCCTCGGCGGCGAATCGCACGCTGGCGGGCAAAGTCACCCGTACTGCCTGGCTGCTGCATCCCACGACGCGCACCTTGCGCGCCGAGATCGACGTCCCCAATGCCGACGGCACTCTTCGTCCCGGCATGTACGTCATCGCCGATCTGAAGGTTGCCGAACGGGCAGAGACGTTCGCATTGCCACGCACGGCGATCCTCACCAAAGATCAGCAGGCTTCGTGCTTGATCGTCAATGCCGAGAACAAGATCCTTCGCCTACCGATCGTCACCGGCATTCGCGCCGGCGAAGAAGTCGAAGTGATCTCGGGGCTGCAGGGTGACGAGCGGATCATCGCCGGCAATGTCGCCGCCTACCGCGAAGGGCAGGCGGTGGAAGTTGCTGTCACTCAGCAGAAATAATTGCCGCTTTCGTTCGCTACTACAAACAACGCATGAAGGCGACGAGGTCTGCTTTTTCTTCCGTCGACAATTTGGTCTCCAGCACGATGTTGAAGAACTCGACGGTATCTTCGAGCGTGAGAAGCCGGTCGTCGTGCAGGTAGGGAGGCGAATCCTTGATCCCGCGCAGGGGGAACGTCTTGATCGGACCATCGGCCGACGCTTTGCGTCCGTTGATCATCTTCTCGGCGAAGAACCGTTCGGTGCGCAGGTTGTGCATCGAGTTGTCGGTGTAGTAGGGAGCCGGGTGGCAAACCGCACACTGGGCTTTGCCATGAAATAGCTCTTGGCCGCGCAATTCGCTCTTGGTGGCTTTGGCCGGATCAAGTTTTCCCAGCACGTTGAGCTTGGGTGCGGGGGGAAAGTCGAGCAAAGCCTGAAACTCGGCCATGAAATGGACCTGGCTGCCGCGTTCCAGCGGATTGATTCCCTTCTTCGCTGCGGTGGCGATATCGCCGTCGAAGTACGCAGCCCGCTGTTCGAATTCGGTAAAGTCCTCGATCGTCTTGAGCGCTCGCTGTGAACCGAACAGGCGTTGCACGTTGACGCCGCGCAGCGTCGGGGTATCGATGCGGTGACGATGTTCGTTCGGGCGAATGTCCCCCACCGTATGCGTCGCGGCATTCGTGTGGCCGTTGGCGTGACAATCGAAGCAGGTCACGCCCGCATGCGCATGCAAGCTGCGGCGGTCGTCGGTGGCGTTGAATTGTTGCTGGGGGAAGGGTGTGACCAGCAGTCGCAGACCTTCGAGCTGTTTGGGATTGAGTGCGTCCTTAAACAGGTCGTAGAAATTGGCGAGCGTGACGAGTTGTCCCTGCGAAACATCTCCCAGATCGGGCCGAGTGGTGAGATAGATGGGCGGAGGAAACTCCGGCAGCAAGTGCTGGGGCAAGTCGAAATCGAGATCGAAGCGCGTCAGATCGCGCGCGTTCTGCTTCTTCACTTCATCAATCTGCGGCTTGGGAAACACCATTCCGCCTGCTTCATGATGTGGATGGGGCAGCGGATAAAAGCCTGCCGGCCAAAGATTCTGGCTCTTGATCTCGGCGGGCGTCATGGCGGCCAGTTTCTCCCAGGTGGTACCTGCCGGCAGCAGCACGCGCACACCTGCTTGCACACTTTTGCCCTTGGCCATGGTCACGCCCGTTGCTGGACGATCCTGCATGTCGTACCGCTCGGCCAGCAGCTTTTCGTGCCGCTGAGCGAACTTGGGCTTCTCACCTTGAGTACGTTTGACCAGTGCGGCGAAATCTTCCTGCGCGACCGCTGGCAAACCAAGTCCCTGGAGCACCGCAGCGGTAGTGAATACCACCAGTAGACGAAACGTGATTGTCGTTCTCATAGATGGCCCATTGCGAAAGAGGAGAGTGATGTGGCCGTTGAATATCCTGTCGTCGTAACATCCCCCTCCACAAGGTGCAAGTCTGTGCAGTTCGGCTTTACTCGGCCGGTAGCAGCTGCATCGCATCGACAATCACAAATCCAACAGTGTCGGTATTGCTAACGGTGATAGTGGTTTCGACGTCAGCCCGCAGCTCGACGGTACCGACCGCACGAAATGGATTGTCCTTGGGCAGTGGCGCGGTTTGATCGACGGTCATTGTCTTGCTGACACCATCGCAGGCGACCGTCACGGGAACATTCTTCGCGCGAGTCTCATGCGCCGAGTAGGCCATTAGCAGTTGATAGCGTCCAGTCTTAGGTGCCTTGAAACGAAACGTCGCGGTTATCGAACCATCACCTTTCGCGGCGGCGTCTTTCTCGCCGCAAAAAACATAGCCCCGGCCGATATGAGGCTGGAAAGTCGTGGAGTGAGACCAATTGCCGGCTAGTTTGGCCTGCTGATCGTCCAGCACTATGCCGTCAAGTTTGGCAGGGTCAATCGATTGAGCCGTCGATTCGCTTTCCACAACTTCGGGCAATTCGAGAACCTGCTTCTGGGCGAGCAAGCGCTCGCGCAGCTTGGGATAGGCGAGCTTCTGCACCGCCACCTCTTGTTTGGCAGCGAGCGCCGCGGCAACGCCAGCGCTTTGACCGAGAATCATCCATGTCGGTTCGACACGGATGGAGGAGATGCCCACATGCGTACACGACAGCGCCACGGGCACGAGCAGGTTCTCGCATTCGTCAGGCTGCGGCAGAATCGAGCGGTAAGGAACATGGTAGGCATAGCCTTGCGCAGGGCTCTTCCGCCGCACGGGAAAAATCGTGCCTTCGTTGATGACCCCGCCCCCTTTGAGCGCAACTCGCTGACAATCGTGCGAGTCGATGGGGAACGACGAGACAACAATCGGGTCTTCTTTGGCTGGTTGGTCCAGGATGTCTTTCTGACTCAGCACGTACATCCCCTTCATGCGCCGGCCCTCGCGCACATACAAAGCGGGCGAGAAGTGACCGGTGTCCGCGAACTCGTCCCGGCACAGACCAAGAGCCGCAAACTGTTTGCGAGTCGCTTCAGGAACCGCTGGGTCGGTCGTCAGGAAGTGATAAAACTCCAGCGTGTATTGTTTGTGCGCTTCCCAGATCGTGGCACGTCCGGCTTCGTCGGCTGCGCACCAGTCATTGCCGCCGCCAACGAGACCAATGGAGAACTGCCCGCCGATCGAATTGTTCCCATCGACCTTACCGCCGGGGAGAGGATAGAGATCAAAACCGACCTTACCGCCCGCTTTGACGAAGCGACGCATCACTTCGAACCGCGCCGGATCGTAGTTCGCAGGCTGCGGAAATGGCAAGCGCAACTTGGGATCTGCCGTCAAGCAAAGCCGAAAGCTGTAGACCATGACGTTCTGGTCCCCATCGGCTTCGGGACCAGCATCGCTGGTGGTGACTAGCGGCAGAAGTTTACCGTTGCTATCGAAGCCGTCGATCGCCATTTTTCCCTTCGGATAGCGCTTGCCGGCCAAGGACTCGCCGTATTCCGCTCGGCCTTCGCGGCCGATGGTCCAACTGACTTTGGCCGCGGGCAGCAAGTCGCCTTCGTAGGTGGCATCAATAAAAACCTTGGCGGCAAACGTCCCGTCCTTGGTTACTAGCGAGGTGATTCGCTTGCCGTCCATGGTGGCGGATTGCAGATACCGTTTGGTGAGAACTTTCACTCCAGCTTCGTCCAGCATCTTACGAGTCACCCGCGCAGCCACATGCGGTTCGTAAGTCCACTTGGCCTGATCTTTGACGGTAACCTTGTAGGGCAACACAACGCCTCGGTCGGCATAGTCCTGGGCAATGCGCGTGTGCCATTCATCAAACAGCCCCATCACGGTGCTGCGCACGGTCTGGTTCGAATCGCTAAAGCTCAAGCCGCCGGTATTCAGACCACCCACATGCGCGGTTGGCTCGAGCAAGATGACCGAGGCTCCTTCACGCGCGGCGGCAATCGCCGCGCAGAATCCACCGGGCGTCGAGCCGTACACCACCACATCTGCCCGTTGGGGTTCTTCGGCACGCAAAGTCGCCACGCCGCAGCACAGCAAAATGGTAGCGGCGATCAGTGGATGATTTTTCATGACAGAAATCCTTCGTGACGCTCCGGCACTTGTTTTTGCCCGCGGCGATTCAATTCCAGGGGAGAGGCCAGCAATCGATTATGGGCTGCTGCAAACTTTATTAGTAGGAGGGCTGGTTTCGGTATTAACAGCAAAGCCCTGCCTTGTTTCAGTAATCTCCGGCCACACGGTTAATGCGCTGGTGCTGCCAACGGTTGAACCACCGACAGTCGTTCTTCCTTTGCCGTGGAGGCGCTTATGTTCGGCTCGCGATTGCAGTCAGGCATTTCACACGTTGGCCAGGCTTTGCAGATGCCAGAAGAGTTCGCGGTCGCCTGGAACAACCGGACCGTCCGGTATCGGTGGTGGGTCTGGGGCTCTCTGATGGCGACCGCCATCCTCGGAACAACAACCTATGGCATGACCATGGGGCTGCTGGGCGGCACAAGCGATGTGCTCTACAAGGGGCTGGCTTGCACACTGGCCGCTGGTCTCGCTTGGGGCATTTCGTTGCCAGCGTTGTACATCCTCAACAGTCTCTCCGGTTCGCGATTGCCAGCGAGCAGCACGCTCTTGGCCGCGCTGGTAACGACCAGCTGGGGCGGCCGCGCAATGCTGGCCTCGATCCCCATCAATTGGTTTTTCTCGGTCGCCGTGCCGCATCCAACCTTCGTGCTGATCGTGAACCTGATCGTCTTCACGGGAGTTGGCGTTGCCATGATGGACGTCTTTCGCCGTGTCATGCGCAGCTTGGAACCAACCCGCCCGCTGGCCCCGATCTGGTGGCTGTTCTTAGTGGGCGTGATCGGGGCCGAGTTGTTTTATTTCTTCGGGCTGTTTCAGTTTCACGCAATTTCTTAAGCGAGGGCCAATGCCATGTCGACCGTACAAGAACATTGCGAGAAGCTATATCTCATCAGCGACACCAACAGCGACGGTTTGCCTTTCGCCGAATTAGTTGCGGAAGATGTCTCGGCCGCTAATGAACCCGCGAGCACGAACCTGCTGGGTCTGGTCGAAATGATTCTGAAGCGGCCTGATCGGCTGGAAAAACTGATCCGCCAGCCGGAGAGCCAGGCTGAGTTGTTGCCCAAGTTTCTGGCAATCTCGCTGCTAGGTTTCGTCTTCTTCGGGGTCGCTCTGTCACTCGTGTTCACGGCCGCGGGCCAATGGCCGCGACTAACACCAATTCGCGATCTGTTGGCTGGCGACTCCACCATCGTCATTGCCTTCGAGACGCTGGCAGCCGGACATTCGTCGCTGAGCTTCTGGCTCGATGGCTCGGCTTGGCAATTGATCTTTGCCTATGCGATCGGCCTGGTTGCCGCCTCGGGAATCTGCCTGCCCAGCTTGTACTTCTACAGCTTGCTTGCCGGCGTGCGGATGACCATGCTGGACGTTGTCATTCAAACGCTGAAGTCGAAAGCGACGGCTGCGGTGGCACTCGTCGGCATCTTGCCCCTCTATGCCGCGCTCGGTCTGGGGATTGTCATCTTTGACGCGCCACCACTCGTGCGCGAAGCAACCTTTTGGATCGGTCTTGTGCTCCCTTTCTTGGCTGGGCTCTTTGGCACGTACTCGCTCTATCGCAGCCTGGCTGGGCTAGCGGACACGTTGCCTCCCGAGCGCCGCAGCCATCGTGAATGCTTTCTGCAGCGGCTGGTCTTGTCGTGGGCCGCGTGCTACACGGCCGTCACTCCGCTCATGATTCACTCGCTCTGGACGATGTTGGCCAACCCTTAACTGCTGACAATTCAATTCCCCAACCCGGAGATATCCAAATGGGCCTACTGCAACGACTTTCCGATCTGCTGTCTGCGAATGTCAATGAACTAGTGGAGCGCTACGAAGACCCCGAGCTGTTGCTCAAGCAGGCGATCCGCGAGATGGATGCAGCTGTGGGTGCTGCCCTGGCGAACGCGGTCAAGGTTGTGGCCGAAGAAAAGCTGTTGGCTCGGCAGCTCTCCGCCGAAGAAGCGGCTGCCGCCACCTGGCATGAGCGGGCCGCAGCAGCGGTGCGGCGCAAGGATGACGAAACTGCCCGCAGCGCCCTGCTTCGCAAGCGCGAGCATGAGGCGGCGAGTGCAACCCTGGCGCGGCATCTGGACGAAGCTGCGAACCTGGGCCAGTCGTTGCGACGCCAGATCGAGTCGCTCAGACTGCGGACCGACGACGCGCGGCGCAAGCTGGTATTGCTCACCGCCCGCCAACGCGCGGCAACGGCCCGCCAGCGACTGCTGCTCGAGTTCAGCACGGTGCCCATCGGCGAACACGCTTTCCAAAAGTTTGAGCGCCTCTGTCGTAAGGTCGAGCGGAGTGAAGCCGAGGCCGAAGCTCTAGCGGAACTAACCGGCGATGCGACACGGCTGGAGTTCACTGCCGCGCACGATTTCGCCAACGAGGAAATCGAAGCCCAGTTGTGCGCGCTCAAGGCCCAATTGAATGCCTGAGGCCCCCCATGAACCTGTCCACGACATTGCTGTTCTATCTGCTGATTGGAAGCGCCGTCGCGGTCGCAGTACACCAAAGGTGGTTGGGCTCGAATTCTCGCGACCGCTGGTTCTGTACCTTGACGGCCATCGCCTTCTGGCCGCTCTACCTACCGGCGCTGTTGCAGCGGCGAGATCGCAGACCGAATGAGTTCTTCGATGTCGCGGTGAGCGCAACTGCATCCCCGCCCGATGAGCTTGCTACAGCCATCCAGCAGGTCGAAACAGAATTGAATTTGGCGTTACGAAGTCTGGACGGTTGGTCCGATGCGGTGCTGGCCCGCGAACAAGATCGCTTTGCTGAATTGAGAAGTGCATGGCATGCTCAGGCTGACAAAATTCGTGAACTCGACCGGCTCTTACAACAGCCCCACTTCGCTGCGGTTACAGCGAACGACACGGCGAAAGAGCCCGAACGATCGGCGACATCCAGCGAGCGAGGACGGCGGGCCAACATCGCTCGTTTGGCAGCCGTCCGTCGCCGTCTGTACGACGATCTACGGAACACCCTGAGCTCGGTCCGCGAGCTGGTGACGATGATCCACCTGGCCAAGTACACGGGAGCGCCTGCCTCGCGCGCCGAAGAACTGGTGATGCAAATCGCCACGAGTATCGAAGGGCTATCGGAAGTTGCCTCCTGGCGCGGCGAGGAAAGGCCCGTGGTTTAGTGGCAAGTCGTTCTCCTCTATTTAATTCTCAGTCGGACAGCGCGGGCCGGACTGCAGGCACCGCTAAAGATCGATTCAGACATTATTAAAATGTCTTGACTTAATGTCAAGTACTTTCTAGCATTTCAGGTGTAACAGCGCCTGGCGACGATGGTTGGGGAGCTGCGCAGCGAAAGAGGAATCGGCAGGCGAGGAGGTCTGCCGCCACGGTGGAGGAGGAACACGAGCCCCCCTGTTCAGGGCCTGTTCAGCCTTGGTTTGAACCGAGGAAATGTGGTTATCAAACGGTTATCACGAAAACGTCGTATTGCGTGGAATTATCGGCGCAAACGATTTTCCGGAAACAGGTTATGACAAGAAGAAAATTGCGAAAAATCGCGCAAAAAGTTATCAAAATCCGGTTATCAGCAGGACTGAACACGGGCTGCTCAGCGAGCGGAAATCAGGAGACTGGAGTGGGACCGCAGCGGACGTTTACGGTGAACGCAGATCAAAGTTTTGCCGGACCTCACCAGCCGCGAGCTGGGCCGTGAGGGTACTTTGCTCGTTGTACTTGGCCGGAATGTACTGCTGAACATCGTCGATCATGGTCCCCTCGGGGGCGGGCGGCCCGGCTTTGATTTTCTTGCCCGTGGGTCGCATGGCGCGAATGCGAACCAGCATGTTGCCGGGGGCCACGCGTGTCTCGGGGCCCAGTTGATAGCTGCCATTCGCAATGGTGCCGCCAGCCACCGGGCCCGTGCCGTCGGTGGGTACGAATTCGATCATTCCCTGGTCGACGGGCTGGCCGTCGAAGGTGACTGTTCCTTGAACGGTGGTCGCACTACCGCCGCAGCCGAGGCACGCGACGAAGGCAATCAGGATCAATCCCAACGACGCGCGGGTGGTGTGCCGTGCAGCAGGCATACGGTGCCATTTCAAAAAAAGGTGACAGGAGACGCCAAGTGCAGTTCGAGCTCAAGCGTGGGCTAGAAGTCGCCCACAACTTCGCCGCTGTCGGGGGACGAGATGGCCTGCCAGATCGTCAGGTTGACCGACTCAGTGGCGAACCGGACGCTGCCATCGCCCAGCAGGACGTTCGCGCCGCCTGCATGATTGCTGCGGGCGGTGCGAATATCGCGGATCGAGTTGTAAGCGGCGTAGGCACCAATGCAGGGCGCTTGCACGGTTGTCTGGCACCAGGCTGTGCGGATCTCGTCCGGCGCCAGACTGTTGGGCGTGCGATTGTGGTGATAGAGCGGCCCTTCGGGATAGTGCATGATGCCGCGACCATCGCGACTGTCCTTGGGGCAGCGAATTTCCGAAAGCAGGACCGTTTGGGTCAGACCATCGGTAAACGAGCGAAAGGCCAACCAACTGTTGATGTGAAAAACACCTCCCGGCCGAGCCATCGAAGCGGGCGTGGTATGTCCGGGTCCAAGGCGATACTCGACCCCAGGGCCAATCCCACTATTGGCAACGTAGTTGCCGCGCCCAAAGAGCGTGGGGGCATACGTGTTGTTGGGTTCGGGGCGGCTATCGGATGGGCAGAGGAACAAAGGGACTTTGAGATGCGCGATTTTCAAGCCACCCGTCGTGTAGAAGTTGGCGTTGAGTTGGTTCCAATTGATGAGCGAATCGAGACTGGTTTGTTCGAGGTAGGGAAACAGATAGGCAACCCAGGTCGCTTCATTCGGTCCCGGCGGTTTGCCGACATCGGTGCCCACTCCACCGCCGCCGGTCGTGCCGGGAGGCAAGACCAGTTTGGAGTCGTGGTGCATGTGCAACGCCAGCCCCATCTGCTTCAGGTTGTTGGTACAAGACATCCGCCGCGCGGATTCGCGAGCCGCTTGTACCGCGGGGAGCAAGAGGGCCACCAACACGCCAATAATGGCGATGACTACCAACAACTCGACCAGCGTAAAACCGTGCAACCTACGCGGAATGACCGTGCTCGAGCTCATGGCAGTTACCTCGAAAAGGCGAAGGGAATTATCACACAGGATTGTCGATTAGGTTGGGAGAGGACGAGGAGAGATCATGCCCGTTGAGTGCGCGGCGTGGCTGCAGAGAGCTAACGGCGGCATCGAGCCGATCGAGTGTGGCGTCGACGTCGGCCTCGGTCATTGCCGCGCAGAAGCCGTGATGGCAAGCGCTGCCGCCGTAGTCGTGAAAGTAAACGCCGTGTTCGATCGAGGCCCGAATGAATCGCAGCATTTGTGCGCGGGAGTGCTGCAGGGCAGCGCGAAAATCGCGGGGTTGTTCGTCGATGCCGAAGTAGATGCCGAACCTCGCTCCAAGGCCGATGGCGCGACCAGGAATGTCGTAGCGATCGAAGACGTCGTTGATGCCACCATACAAGCGTTCGGCGATAGCAAAGATGTGCTCGTAGAAGCCTGGCTCGAGATACGCTTTGAGCGCCGCGAGTGCTGCGGCGACAATCACTGGGTGCCCGTTGTACGTTCCGCTGTGTTGGCAGTCTCCGTCCGGTTGCAAGCGGGCCATAATATCGGCCCGGCCGCCAAACACGCTCAGTGGATAGGTTCCGCCGACTGCTTTGCCGACCGTACACAGATCGGGCGTGACACCCAGATGTTGCTGCGCGCCGCCCGGTCCCATGCGAAAGGCCGATTGAACTTCGTCGAAGATGAGCAAGATGCCGCGCCGGCGAGTTTCTTCGCGCATCACGCGGATGAACTCGCGCGAAGGGAGAATGCAGCCGGCGTTGTAGAAGACCGGTTCGCAAATGACCGCGGCCAACTCATCGCCATGCTTGGCCAGTGCTTCAGCCAGCAGATCGGCCCGATTGAACGGAACGATCACCAGTTGCTCGACCAGCTCGCGGGGCATTCCCGAAGATGCAGCCCAGGTACCAGCGGGCGCATCGGCCGAGAGCGATTCCGGTGGCGTACCAATGGCGAACATCACCTGGTCGTGATAGCCGTGAAAGTGTCCTTCGATCTTCAGAATCTTCGTCCGGCCCGTAAAGGCCCGTGCGAGACGAATGGTGTGCATCGTGGCTTCGGTGCCAGAGCCGGTGAACCGCACTCGCTCGAAGGCCGGAATCGTTGCGCACAGAAGTTCTGCCAGTTCAGCGTGCGTTTCGTTTTCGTACGAACAGGCAGCGCCCGACGCGATGGATTCGTGAACGGCCCGCGTGATCCGCTCGTCGCCGTGACCCAGCAGCGTGGCTCCGTGACTGCAGCAGAGGTCGTAGTAGTCGCGGCCATCGAGATCCCAAACCTGGCAGCCGGCGGCGCGCGAAAAGTACATCGGATGGCCCAGCGCACGATTGACTCGCGTCGAGGCGCTTACGCCTCCGGCCAGGGACTGACGAGCGCGTTGAAAGTGATCGGTGGTACGTGACATGGTTATTTTTTTGAGGAGAGAGGCTAAGCAACAATCTCGTGAACGATGCGACCGTGAACGTCAGTTAGGCGGAAGTCGCGACCGGAATAGCGATAAGTGAGTTTTTCGTGATCGAGCCCAAGCAGGTAGAGGATCGTGGCATGCAGATCGTGAACGTGGACTTTGTTTTGCACCGCGCGAAAGCCGAAGTCATCGGTCTCACCGTAGGACATGCCACCGCGAACGCCGCCGCCCGCCAGCCACATGCTGAAACCATAATGATTGTGATCACGCCCATCGCCACTCTCGGAAGTGGGCGTGCGGCCAAACTCGCCCCCCCATACGACCAGCGTGTCTTCGAGCATGCCTGTCCGTTTCAAGTCGGCGAGCAAGGCGGCAATGGGCTGGTCGATGGCCTTCGCCAGCGTGCGGACCTGTTCGTGATGCTTGTTGTGCGTGTCCCAAGGTTGGCCGTTGCCGTAATAAATCTGGGTGAACCGCACGCCTCGCTCGGCCAAGCGACGAGCCAGCAAGCAGGCTTCGGCAAACTTGCCTTCGCCATATTCCGCGCGAATCGCCTGCGGCTCGAGACGAATATCGAAGGCATCTGCCGCTTCGGTCTGCATGCGAAAGGCGGTCTCGAGCGACTGAATGCGAGCGTCGAGTTGATTGTCGACGCCGCGCTCGGCCAGATGTTCGCGATTCAAGGCTTGCAGCAGGTCGAGTTGTTGCCGCTGCGAAGTCGAGGTCATCGACCCGTTCTTCAAAAACGGGATCATCGCCGCCGGTGCCAGATTGGAATGATTCAGGTAGGTTCCTTGAAACTGCGCGGGGAGGAAGGCACTTGTCCACAACTCCGCGAACCGCACGGGGCGACCGGGACACAGGACGACATAACCGGGCAGATTCTGATTCTCGGTTCCCAGGCCATAAAGGAACCACGATCCCATGCTGGGTCGGCGCGGGGTGATGGTGCCGTTGTTCATTTGATACAACGCCGGCCCATGATTCGGATTGTCGGTATAGAGCGAACGAAGCACGCACAGTTCGTCGGCGAACTTTGCCAGGTTCGGCAGCAACTCGCTGATCGGCAGGCCGCTCGAGCCGTGTTGGGCAAAGGCGAACGGAGACGCGAGCAGCCCCGCGGTGACTCGCTCCGTTCGCAGCATCACTTCTTCGGGTCGCTGTCCTTCATACTTGGTGAGCAGCGGCTTGGGATCAAAGAAATCAGCCTGAAAGGGGCCGCCGTTCATGAAGAGTTGAATGACGCGCTTGGCGCGGGGGCGGAACTGCGGCGGCGTGGCGTGGGCGGAGCTTTCGGTGAGCAAGGGGAGCAGCCCCGCCAACCCCAGACCGCCGCCGAGGCGCTCAATCAATTGGCGTCGCGTGAATCCCGGCGATGGCTCAATGCAGGTCACAGGCAACTTTCTGGCTTAGTCGGCATACAGGAACTCGTTGGTGCCCAGCAGGGCCAAGGCATACTCTCGCAACCGCTGAGCGTCGGGCGCTTGCGGACCCAGGAACTCGACACCAAAGCGCAGTTCCGTGGCACTTGGCTGACGGAAGAACAGACGGCTGTAAGCTTGCTGAATAATGGCATCACTGTCATCAGGTCCACCCTTCATCAGCAGTTCCGCCAGCGCGCTGGCCTGCTGTTGCATGAAGGGACTGTTGAGCACGAACAGTTGTTGCAAAGGAGTGGTGGTGGGTGCGCGGTCCGGGCTATGAGTGGCCGGATCGGGGAAATCGAACAGCCGCAGAACGTCATCGACATCGGCGCGGTCGATCTTGGCGTAGAGCGTGCGGCGGCGATTCCCCGCTGCCGAAAGGACCACCGGCGGGCCGCCCCGTGTCAGATCGAGATTGCCAACTGCCGCGAGCAACGAATCTCGCCAGGCTTCGATATCGAGCCGTTGCCGATTCATGCGCCACAGCCAGCGATTGTCGGGATCGACCAGAAACTTGTCACGGCTGTAAGTACTGGCCTGTCGATAAGAGGCCGATTGCATCAGTTCGCGATGCAGCCACTTGAGCGACCAGCCCTGCTCTACAAAACGGTACGTCAAGTCGTCAAGCAGTTCGGGGTGAGAGGGTCTCGAGCCCTGCGTGCCGAAATCGCTGAGCGTGGCCACCAGCCCGTGACCAAAGTGGTTCTTCCAAACACGATTGACGATCACGCGCGCTGCCAGGGGCGAGCCTTCGGTCAAGATTGCCTTCCCCAGATCCAGTCGACCACTGCCTTGCTGAAATGGCTTCGTACCGTCTGGCGAAAGGACGGTGAGGAATCGCCGCGGCACTTGCGCTCCGAGTCGAGTTGGGTTGCCTCGAATGTGGACGCACAGATCGAGTGCTTCGCCCGGTTTGTACTGCAACTTGGTTTCGTTTTTGCCCTGGGGCAGAACGTAGAGCGCCGCGTCGATCACCCCATGGGCGGTCGAGGAGTGGTAGTGAGGCGTGTTGCTCTCAATTGTCTTGATTTGCGTCTGAATCTCGGCAAGTCTCGCAGTCTCTTCCTCGCTCTTGGTTTTGACTCCCGAGAGCTTGGCCACTTCAGCACGCAGTGTCTTGACCTTGTCCACGGCTTGGCGAACGACCTCTGCTTCCACTTCGGGAATCACATACCGCTCGGTCAGTTGCGTACTCGCGAGCACGCCAGCGAGCGCGTAGTAGTCTTCCGTACTGATGGGATCAAATTTGTGATCGTGACAACGGGCGCAAGCAATGGAGAGGCCGAGAAAGGTCCTTCCGATGGCATCGATCCGTTCCTCCCATTCATCGGCGACGATCGCTTCAATCACCGCCGGGGCGAGCTTGAGCTCCTTCCAGTACTCTGGACTGATGCCAAGAAACCCGAGCGCCGCCAGATCGGCCGAACTGCATTCGGGCAGTTGATCGGCGGCGAATTGCTGCAGGACGAACTGATCGTAGGGCAGGTCCGCCGCGAGAGCCCGCACGACCCAGTCGCGATAGAGCCACGCTTGGCCGCGAACCTCGAGCGAGGTCGTATTGCCGTCCGAGTAGCGGGCGTAATCGAGCCAAAATCTCCCCCAGCGTTCGCCATACTGCGGAGAAGCCAGGAGCCGATCGATCACACGTTCCCAGGCATCGGGCCGGCTGTCATTGGTAAACTCATCGACCTCTGCGGCACTCGGCGGCAGGCCTGTCAGATCGAGCGTCGCCCGGCGAAGCAGCGTTCGGCGATCGGCCTGTTCGCTCGGCACGAGATCGTGTTTGTCCAGGGCGGCGAGCACGAACGAATCGATTGGCAGTTGCGGCCAAGCCGTTTGTCGCACTGTCGGCTGAGGCATCGCGCGCGGCGGCACAAACGACCAGAACTGGCGACCCGCAGCAAAGTCGATTCCCTTCTTCGCGGCCGTTGTCGAAGCGTCTTCGGGCAGGGGAGCACCTCCCCGAACCCAAGTCGTAAGCAGATCGACTTCCGCAGCAGACATCTTGCCGGCTGGAGGCATTTGAATGTCGCCCGCGTAACCAATCGCCTCGATCAGCAGGCTCTTGTCGGGTTGGCCCGCGACGAGCACCGCGCCACTATCGCCACCTTGCAGAATGGCGTGACGCGTATCGAGCTTCAAACCACCATGAACTTGCTTCGCCTCCGCCGAGTGACACTCGTAGCAATGCTTCACCAGGACAGGGCGAATCTTGCTCTCGAAGAAGGCCACGTCTTTTTTGTCCGCGTCCTCGGCGAAGCTCACACTGGCTATAAGCAAGACCAGTACGCTGGCCAGCAAGTTGCTAACCCCGAAGGATGCCCGACCGCTGCGAAGCTCGCAGAAAGTCGTTCGGCAACACAGTGGGGTTTTGCACATGGGCGCAGTTTCTGATGGTGACATAGAAAATTCAAGTGTAAGCTGAGTGATGTTTTATCTTCATTTGATGAAGGGTTAGCCTTTATCAGAAAGTTGGGTCATGCCTCGTCAAGCTGCCAAGAGCCACGTCTACAAAGAACTCACGCTGCAACAACTCCGCAGCTTTTGCGAAACGGCCAGGCTGGGCAGTCTCGCAGCTGCGGCGAAGGAAATGGGGCTCACGCATCCCACCGTCCGCGAACAAGTGCTGGCCTTGCAACGCGACTTCGGCGTCAAACTCATTGAGCCCCATCGTCGTGGTTGTCGACTCACCGCCGAGGGACAACTACTGGCCGAGATCGCCACGCCAATCATCACCGCCACTAACGGCCTGAAAGAACGCTTCGATCTCGCCCATACCAACGCTGAAATTCGCTTGACGGTCGCTGGACCGCCGCGCGTCATTCAGGAGGACTTACCCGATGCCATCCTCGCCCTGCTGAAAACTGCTCCTCAACTGCGTGTTGCATTTCTCGAACTGCACGACGATCTGGTAATCGAAGCTGTTGAATCCGGCGCTGCCGATTTGGGACTAACATCCGAGAGCGTTCCTGACCGCCCACCTCCGGGCTTAACGATTGAACCTGCTTACGAACTCGAAACCTTGCTAATCACTCCCAAGGGTCATCCGCTCGCCAGTCGGCGAAAGGTGCGCCCTGCGGACCTGCGTCACTATCCTTTAATCTCATCGCGGCACTCCCTGTCCGATCAGCCGGCGTTAGCGGCGAACCTCGACCGCAACCGCGTGTTCGATGGACCACCGCCGCGAGTAGAACCCTTCCTGGCATCCACCGTGCGAACCTACATCAAGCTAAATCTTGGCATCGCGCTCATCTACGGCCTGCTACCACGAAAGCGAAGTCCTCATTTCCACGAGCGATCGATGAGCGAATACTTTGGCCGCGGGCTCGTCAGGTTCGTTCTCCGCCGAGGCACGCCGCACGAAGCATGGGCGCGAATGTTGATGACGTTGATTCGAAAGTGCAACGAGTTGCCCTCCACCAAAGACTCCAACTAACCGACTATCCTTGCTTCTTTTTGCCCGCTCCTTTCTTCTTGCCACCGGCAGGATTCGCTGGCCACGGTGCCACGTTCGAACGAGCAGCCCACGCATCGTAGGCGGCCGACATCTCGGCAATCGCACGCGCATTACTCTCAGTGGCATTCTTTGCCAGGTTGTTCGCCTCAATGCGATCCCGCGAAATGTCATAGAGTTCCCAAGGCTGGCCATGTTTCGAGACCAACTTGAGATCTCCCTTGCGAACCGCGCGGTTCCCTTCGTGTTCCCAATAAATCGCCTCCCGCTCGATGGCTCGATTCTCAAACGCAGGTCGCAGGCTCTTGCCCGGCAGGGGTGTGGCCTCGGCGGGATAGGTCGCGCCGGTTAAATCGATGCAGGTCGACATCAAGTCGATGAGATGGCCAGCCTGATGACGCAGTTCGCCCTTGCTGGAGATACCCGCGGGCCAATGCGCGATCAGCGGCGTGCTGATGCCTCCTTCGTGCACCCAGTGCTTGTACTCGCGGAACGGCGTATTCGAAACATTCGCCCAGCCTTCGCCGTAGCCGATGTAAGTGTCGTACGGCCCGGGCATCACGTTCGGACCTTGCCGCACGGGATAGCCATCGCGCGTTTGTGGTGGCACGAGCCCATTCGGCAACACTTCAGCGGCGATGATCGGCCGCGTGGGCTTCTCTTGGCGAGGCCCATCTTCGCGGCCCGCAGCCATACCGCGCCCCATTTGTTCCGCGCAACCTCCATTGTCCTGCAGATAAAGGATGAGCGTATTCTCGAAGCGACCGGTCCGCTTCAGCTCCCCAATGATTTTGCCGATGCCTTGATCCATGCGATCGACCATCGCGGCATAAACTTCCATGCAGGCAATTTCACGTTCCTTGTTCTTCAAGTCGTTCCAATTGCCCGCCTGCGGAGAAAGCCCTTGCTCGGCACTCACCAGCTTCAGTTGCTGGGCCTTCTCCAATCGCGCCTGGCGAATCGCGGCATAGCCGGCGTCGTACTTACCTTTGTACTTGGCAATGTCCTCCGGCAACGCGTGCATCGGCCAATGCGCGGCGGTGTAGGTGACGTACATAAAGAAGGGCTGGCTCGCGTGCTGGCTCTGATGGTCGCCGATGAACTTCACCGCATGATGCGAGATCGCATCGGTCAGGTAATATTGCTCGGGCTTGTACTCGGGATCGGCAAACGGCGAAATCAGCGTATTGTCTCGGCACAGCGTGAAGGGATCGTAAAAGCTGCCGCCGCCGGAGATCATGCCATAAAAGCGATCGAAGCCTCGTTGCCGCGGCCAGTTGCTGTGGTTGCCATCCTGCGCCAGGTTGCGCGTCACGTGCCACTTGCCCGAGGCATAGCTCCGATAGCCCGCGTTGCCGAGCACCTGCGCGATCGTGCGACAGCTGGCGTTCAGATTGCCGGTGTAACCCGGTTTGCCGTAGTCGTCCATCATGTGACCAATGCCCGCCTGGTGCGGATACAACCCGGTCAGCAAGCTGGCCCGCGTCGGACAGCAACGGGCATTGTTATAGAACTGCGAGAACCGCAGCCCGCCCGCCGCCAGCGAATCGAGGTTCGGCGTTTGAATCTCGCCGCCGTAACAGCCAATGTCGGAGAACCCCATGTCATCACTCATGATGAGGATGATGTTGGGTTTCTCGGCTGCCCCGCAGGTCGTCACCAGGGAAACAAAGAGCACGGCCGCCAACAGGCACGGGATCGATCGTCGTAGCATCGCGGTAGGCCTCACTTGGGAGAGAAATGATCGCCCGCTAGTGTAACGGGCTCGGCTGCTATATGCGTCCATGGCGAACGACCTTGACGACTCCGATTCAACCAACTTGTCCAACTATCGGCTTGATTGTTGGACAGCAATCGCTCGCAAACCCGAGAGTTACGCTAGGTCGTGTCCAACAATGCAGCCTATTGTTGGACACCCCCCTTTTGCGGTTTGTGCTGCAATCCTCGTCCCGCAAATCATGGAAGTTCGCCTGGGTCTCCGCTCGTCTCTCCCTGTTGAACAGTCTCCGTTGGCTCTCGCTGCAGCCCGCTTTTGATAACTTTTTGCGCGATACTTCACGCGAGTCCATTCGACCTAAACGTCGTACTAGAAACTAGTTGCGAACAATCTTCCTCAATAATCAAGCGTTTGGTGATAACCGTTTGATAACCACTTTTCGCACCGGTTCAGATCACTGCTGAACAGGCCCTGAACAGGGGGGCGATGCAATGCACTCCACACCCTCCCCTTACGAAGGCCATCGCCGGGCATTGGCGACTTGCTAAACATTAAGATGTACTTGACATTACGTCAATATATATTTATAATTTTCAGATCGGCTATGGCGGACCCTCAAGTAGCCCGCCGCGTCAGCGAGAGAGTGCGAGCGGAGCATCACCCGACGTACCAAGCAAAGGAGCCCAAGACGAAAGCCAGCGCGATCAGCGACAGGAACACCCCCGCACAGCCAGCGCCGCGCGGCGGTGCGATTCCTTGCTCGGCAGCCAGGCGCTCCACTTGTTCCTTGGCCTCGCTCAGACTGCAGCCCGTGTAAGCGCGGCAGAGTTTGATGGCGTGCATCTTCTGCCCTTTTTGAAGCAGCGACACCGCTTCGCTTTGCCAGCCTGCGGATAAGGGAACCTTCTCGGCCACCGACGGCAGTCGTACCGCTTCGAGAGAATCGGCCAGCTGCTTCGCATCGAGCAAGCTCAGATCCAGCGCTTCGCGCAGCCGAGCAACCGCTTGGAGCTTTTGCCCTGCCTTCAGCAGCCCCAGCACTTCGTCAATGAGTGCGTCGTCAATCGGATTGTCACCAGGTGCATCATTCATCGGCTGAATGATCCAACGTCAGTACCACCGACGCAAGAGCCCCGATGCGCTGAATCCGTTCCGGCATTTCTGCTTTGCTAGCCATTCCGCATTGCCGGATGGGGCGGTTCGCCCCACAATAGGGCGGGCGGCAAACCCGCCCGGTAACATCGGGGAAGCGGCTACGCTGGATGTGTAGGCCGACTGCGAAACGCGCCCTTTCGCCCTAGAACAAAGCTCCCCAACTGGCGATTACTGCTGGGGATCGCCCCGAACAAGAATTCGAGCGAAAACGAGTGACGATATGAGTCCGAGTCCCGATTCGGCAGGTAAGTCTGGCGGCAAGGGTGGTCCTGCCTGGATGGGCAAGCGGACCGCAGCAGGCAGACCGAAAAGCGAGGTCGATTGGAAGAAGCCGATCGCTCGCGGCTCGACCGAAGAGTATCGCTACAAGTTCAAACGAGCTGCCCTCTGGATTGGCTGCATTATCTTGTTCGGCGTCTTCGTGGCGTACCTCATTCCGCCGAAGAACACTCCGCTGGTCGTGTTTCGCGCGACTCGTTATCCGCTGCAGATGCCTCCGCTGGCCCTCGCTCAAGAGGACGAAGCCTTCTTGAAGCAAGTGAGTCCCTCGAACATGCCGCTGCGGGTCAGTGTGCCGCTGAGCTACATCGGGGCCAGCGATTTGCAGTCGGGAGAAGAAGATAGTCGCCAGCGGTTCCTCTCGCGGCTGAAGGATGTGAGTCCTTCGGGCCCCGGTTGGTTCTCGCGCAACGACATGGTCATCATCTATATCAGCGCGCATGGCCTGGTGAATGCCGACGGCCAGGCGTGCCTTGTGCCACCCAATGCCGATGCCTTCGATTCCGCCCGCTGGTTGCCCCTCTCAAAGTTGCTGGGCGAAATCAGCAGCCTGCCGAACCTGAAGCGCTCGCGCAAGCTGGTGGTGCTCGATTGCAATCGCATCTCGACCAAGTGGCGCTGCGGTGTGATGGACAACCGCTTTGCCGATCAGTTGTCGACGATTGTCGATCACGTGAATGATCCGAATCTGTACGTGCTCAATTCCACCAGCCCCGGCCAGACTGCCTGGGCCGCTCCCGAACTGAAAGGCTCTGTCTTCGGTCACTTTTTGGCCATGGGCCTGCGTGGCGATGCCAGCCACGAACATCCGCGCGACCTGAGCCGCGGCGTCGTCTCGCTGCTGGAATTGCATGCCTACCTGTGCGAGCGCGTCGATGGCTACGTGCAGCAACGTCGCGGTACGCGACAAACGCCGATGCTCATCGGCCCCGACGGTTTGGAAGTCACCCGCGATCTGCCTCTCGTCTCGGCCGATTATTGGCAAGCCTGGCGCAGCCCAAAAACGTCGAAGTCGCAATTCGATGTCCTGGGTGAAGCGAAGCGGCTGATCGAAGCCGACGACAGTCCCCTGCGACAAGCGTGGCAGGCCTATCAACGACTCGGCTCGGCCGGTTCGCACGATCAGGGCTCGGAATTGCCCCTCTCGTGGCGACGGGGCTTTGTCATGGACCCTGTCCGCTGGGCTTCGCTCGAGCAGCGACTGCTGGCGCTCGAAGAGCGGCTGTTCGCGGGTGAAGAATATCAGGCGGGGCTCGGCAATCAGTTCGCCGCGCTCTCCGACGAGTTCAACTCCGGAGCCTGGCACAACCTGCCGCCGACGCAGGCCATCACCAACTTGCGGCTTGCCCGCTGGGAACAATTGGCGAGCAGCAAAAATCCAGAAGCCACTGACGACAATCAACTCGGCTATGGCGCTGCCTTCGATAAATGGCTGAAAGATCCCCCCGAGGAGAGATCGCGCTTTCATATCCCGGCGTCCGATTTGCCCCGGGCCACCAGCGAATTGTTCACGCGGTTTGGCTTGAATCGCCTGGAAGAAGGAGCGCCCATCGATACGCTCTCCAGCGAGCGACTGAAGCAGGTGTTGGAGTTTTTGAAGCTCGTCGATCCGCGCGAGCCTGTCCCTGCTGACAAGTTGCCGATTGAATCTCACTTCCTGAAGTTGCTCGCCCGCGGTTCGAACCCCAGTGCTGATCGCCAAATGGTCATTAGCCTGCGTACACGTTCGCTGGCAGAACAAGCGGCAACTCCCCTCGATGTTCGTGCGCACTATGCCGTCGAGACGCTCGTCAACGAGGCCGATGCCAAGCGCCGCGTCGGCGAAGACCAGCTTTTCCTAGGCGACTTGCACTCTGCCGAAGGACCGGAAACGAACTGGCGCATCGCGCGCGGCGTAGCCGGTGAAGAAGCGCATGCCGAGACCAGCAAAGGTTACCTCGGTGCCATTCAGCGAGCCGAAACACTGGCCGATATGTTCCTCCTCCGCGATGAGATTTGGGCTCGCTATCCCTATCTGGCCGAATGGTTCTTCCGCCGCTCTAGGCTGGCCCTTTCGGCTGTCGATGTCTCCGGCGCTACGACCAACGACGATCTCTCCCAGGCACGCCTGGAACAATCATTCACCGACAACGTCACGCTGCTAAACGAAGTCCTCGCCGCTAACGTCACGTTCGCCGAACGGCTGGAATCGATCCTGCTCAACCGTGACAAGGACAACGTCCTGCGCGCTGAGTTGCAACTCGCCAGCGAGCAGTTTCGCCAACTCGACAGCCAGTGGCGACAGTTGCTCGACTTGCTGGCCGACGATTCTCGCCCGCGCGAGCAACAAGAAAATCAGTTTCTCGCTGGCGCTTCGGTTCGCAACATCGAGCAGGTGATGAACACGCCGCTGTATGTCGGCAATCGGGTCGAAGGATTGCTCGCCAAGTACCAGAACACGCTGCAAAGCTGGTCACTGGAAGAACAGGCGACCAAGAAGGCCAAGTCGCCAACTCCGACACTGACGAAAGAGTCGGCCAGCGACGAGGCGAAGTTTCGCGAGGGGTACCGCGACTTTTTGATTCAATACCACAAGCTGCTGACCTACGAGTTTCGCCTCCCGTACAGTGAGCACGTAACGACGTTCGATCTGAGCAAAGAAGATGTCCTGGCCATCGACCAGCAGCTGCGCGGGCAGAAGATCAAAGACAATCGGACGCTCTGGCAAACCTTGCGTCACACGTTTGGTGCCTACGACACGGCCATGCAAGCCAATCCGGTCAAAGCCGGCGCTTCGTCGGAAGCGGTGCGCGTGCGGCAAGATCTCAGCATGTGGGATCGCCGCGTGCGTAGTCACGCGACGTGGCTCGGCTGCTTCAGTCAGGAACTGGTCGCCGAGCCGGTTGGCTTTCCCACGCCGACAGCCTGGCTGCGCGAAGTCGATCACTGGCATCAAACGTGTTGGCAGGGGCATCGCGTGCTCGAAGACTTCTGGGGCAACGGTCTGCCGCGTGATGCCACGCCTCCTTTCTTTGAAGTGGTCACCGCGCGATGTTCTCGTGCGGCGCAAGCCAAGCAGTTGCCGTTTCAATACGACTTGCCCGGCCAGCCCGTCGAACAATTGATCGATTTGCAGAAGTACCGCATGAATGCCCACGCGTGGGGCTTGAAGCTGGAGGTCGACAATGTTCAGTTGCTGGACAGTGCCGACAAGAAAGGAATTCCCGTCGTTGCCAAGGCCGAGCAACTGAGCACCCGCGATCAACAGCCAATCAATTTCCCTGCTGGTTCCGCGTGCTTTTTTCTGAGTCGCACCGGCGAAGACAAGCAGCTTGACGCCAAGTTTGTCACTTATGGCGACAAGGGCAAACCCCATCGCCTTCCGCTCCCTATCTCCGGCCGGACACTCGAAAAGTTACCCGTGCATTCTTTGCCAGCGACGTTGAATGCGGCCGAGTTCACAAGCGCGGCCGTCGATCTCACCGGACGCGTCTGGTATCGCGGTCATCAGTGGGAGAAGCCATTCCAACTCTATCACGACAAGCCGGAAGGTGGTCTCACCCTCGTATATGACCGGGCTTCCTACTCGGCCCCCACGGTGCAAGTGCGTGGCAACGATTCTCCGACCGGAGCAATTCTCTTCGTGCTCGATTGCTCGTCCAGCATGACCAATAAGGATGGCCGCTTCAAAACGGCCTATAGCGCGCTCAGCTCCATCCTCAACGATTTGCAAGTGACCGATAAGGGCGGGATGCAGATTGGTCTGATGGCTTACGGACATCGCACACCGAACCGGGCCAATTATTTTCCTGTGCCGAATGACAAGATGTTTTATGACAACAGCAAGCTGGCCACCGACATCGACAATCTGACTGCCGACGGCAAGGCGATGCTGAAGGTGCTCGGCGAGGCCGCATTCAAAAAGAAGTATCCTCATCCCGATGAAGACATTGAGGTGCTCTACACGCCCGCTCGCAATTGGGGTGAAGAATTGCCCCTGCAGCTGCAAACGCTCAATGTCAATCGTTGCTTTGGCGTGACACCGCTGTATGCTTCGATTGCCGCAGCCATCAAAGAAGCGGAGAAGGTAGAAGGAGTTCAGTCGCGTCAGGTGATTGTCATTTCGGACGGCGTGAACATGCCGAACGACTGCAACCTCGGCAATCCAAATCCGGCCAACGACTCCATTCGGCCCAACGGCGAAAAGCAGAACGCTACCGATTACGACCGTCTGGCTAAAACGCTGAACGATTATCCCGATGTGAAGGTCCGCGTTATTCTCTTCGGCGAAGCCAAGCCCGGAATCGAAACCGCCCAACTGAGCGCGCTCAAAACGCTGCGCAAGTTCCCCGCGTTTCAGCTGGAAGAGATCAAGATTCCTTCGCTGATCAAAGCGAAGATCGAGGAATCATTCGTGAAGCCGACGTTCGCCGTCGTTTCCGCCGATGTGGAACGGCACGGAGGTGGCCCCCTGCAGTTCAACGAAATCTGGCAATACGGCGAGTGGCCGGCTCAGGGCGATTTGATTCCGCCGCAAGACCATCTCGTGACCGTCACTTCTCCCCGCCTGCGTGAACCGATGCAGCAGAAGATTCAGGTCTCAGGCGGTGAAGCTCTGCAACTCTGGTTCGAGACAGGAGGCGCGGTACCCAAGCTCTATTTTGAAGCAGACGAAATGCTGACCTTTGGATCGAGCAAACTGCAGCGCGCCGGCGATATCGAACCTCCGGCGAAGCCCCTCTTCGTGGAACTGGTGAAGCCCGACGTAGGAGAAGCCAAAGGTGAAACTCGGCCCACGACGTTCCGCTTGCGACTGCGTACGGAACTCAACAACGATTTCATCACGCGGCCGCGCTTCGTCTGGGCCGAGTTTCGCCCGGTCAGTTCCGAAGCGAAGCATCAGGATCTGGTGTTTCAGCTTTCCGACGTGCGGTTTGAAAATAAAACGCGCACGCCGGTCCTGCAGTTCCCGATTCCCGATTGGCCGAGCGGTGTCGACGCCGCCGAAGTCAAAATCTGGCTCCGCTACGGCAGCCCTCCGTCGCTGCTAACCCAGCGCATCACCGCCGCCGATGTGGCGCTGCCCGTCATCTTTGGCGATAAGAATGGGATGCCCGGCGTCGAGTTCTCGATACGCCAGGAGATCAAGCCGGGTGAATCTCGGCAGATTCAAGTCATCGAGAATCACCCGCCGAAGACGCCGCTAGCCCGGCTTTATCGCACGCGCGTGCAACTTTCGTTGCCCGCCGATCGCATCGAGCGGACCTATTTCCCCGATTCGCACCGCGTCGTGCATACGTTCGTCTTCCGTTCGGCGCGCGAGATGGCCGCCGACATGACTCTGGAGGTGAACTCGGCCGAACAGATCAAGGACGGTTCGCTCACCGCCCCATTGAACCTGGCGACAGGCTGGAATCGTTAGGTGCGGGATCACACGAATCTGCAGTGATGCCCCATAGTCAACCGCGGGCACTTTTGACTACGATTGGCGAATGGAAATCAATGTGCTTTTGATAATCTATTGCGTTTGCATTGTGGTTTGCTCACTGGCCGGTGGTGCCTTGCCCCGGCTGATGAAGCTCTCTCACCGGCAGATGCAATTGTTGATGAGCTTTGTCGGCGGGCTGATGCTCGGCGTGGCAGTGTTGCACCTGTTGCCACACGGAGTGCTGGAGCTGACCCACGTCGTGAAGGGCCGCGCGCTCGATTGGGCGGCCATGGGGCTGCTCGGCGGCCTGCTGGGCATGTTCCTGCTGATTCGCGTCTTTCATGTCCACGCGCACGAACATGGCGACACCAGCGATGTGGGGCACGAGCATTCGCACGGACACAGTCACGGCCATACGCATGGCCCCGGTTGCGAGCACGACCACGATCACCGTCCGCAAGAGAGTGGATTGCTTCATTTGGGGGCGAAAGAAGTCGCCGAAGACGCGGCGCATCGCTTCAGCTGGATCGGTTTGGCGGTGGGGCTTTCGCTGCACACGCTGATCGACGGCCTGGCCTTGGGAGCGGCGGTCGCTGCCGAAGCGCATCACAAGCATTTGGCCCTAGCGGGCTTTGGCACCTTTCTGGCCGTCGCCTTACACAAGCCGCTCGATGCCCTCTCGATCACTTCGCTGATGGGGGCCGGTGGCTGGTCTGCCCGCGCCACCTGGTTCGCGAATATTTGCTTCGCCCTGATGTGCCCCCTCGGCGCGATTGCCTTCGTGCTGGGCGTCAACCAATTCGGCAGCAATCAATCGCTGGTTATCGGATGTGCGCTGGCTTTCTCCGCAGGCGTGTTTCTGTGCATCTCACTCGCAGACCTGTTGCCGGAACTAGCGTTTCACGCGCACGATCGGTTTCCCTTGACGGCGCTGTTGCTGCTCGGCGTGACCGCCGCCTGGGGAATTGGCTTCTTGGAGCCAAAGCACGAGTTTGAAATGCATCCCGCGCCCCACGTAGAGCCTGCGGGTGATGTCGGGCACAGTCATTCAATGGTCGACTAGCGTTTGCCCTTGTCCCGTGCGTTGTCGGCTTGGCCAATGATTTCGTACAAAAAGCGACTGGGCTTGGTATCACGCGGCTTGCCCCACTTCATGCGTGTGAGCGCCAACGAAAGAGTCAGCTTCTCTTGCGCGCGGGTGATGCCGACGTAACAGAGTCGCCGCTCTTCGTCGATATCGTCGCCTGACTCAGCCTTGAGCGTGCGATGATGGGGCAGAATCCCTTCTTCCAAACCGACAATGTAAACGTGCGGATACTCCAGCCCTTTCGACGCATGCATCGTGAGGAGCGCCACGGCATTGCGGCTGAGTTGCTTGTCCTTCGTATCGCCGAACTCACGCTCGCCGAGCGTCACTTCGTCCAAAAAGTCACCGAGTGAGACTTCGGGTTTGCCTTGCTCGTACTGAGCAATGGCGTTCACAACTTCTTCGATCGAAGCGAGTCGACTCTGCCGCTCGTTAGGGTCGGGATAGAGGCGATTGATCTCCGCCTCGTAGCCAATTTCGGTGACCAACTGACGAAGCAATTCGCCCAGCGCGCCAGGGCGGCGTTGCTTGCCCGCTTTGGAGACCATGTCGGCATGCGCACGATACTTCTTCAGCATGGCCACAAACCGCAGCACTTTTTCCGCAGTGGCACCGGTGCAGATGGTGCTCAGCTGAGGGCCGGACATGATATCCCAGGCGGTTTTGCCATCCTTCACGGCGGCGGCGATGATGCCTTCCACCGTCTTGGCGCCGATGCCACGCGGCGGAGTGTTGATGATCCGCAGCATCGCCTGCTCATCGCGGGGCGATTCGATCGTCCGCAGCAGCGCCATCAGGTCTTTCACTTCCTTGCGGTCGAAGAACGATTGGCTGCCGAGTACCACGTAGGGAAGTTTTGCCTTGCGTAGTTCGGTTTCGAACGCCCGAGGCTGCTCGTTGGTGCGAAACAGAATCGCGAAATCCTTCGCCTCGCGACCTTCGGTACGCATCGTACGGCCGAGGTCGGCGACAATCTCGCGAGCTTCATCGACTTCGCTGTTGTATTGCAGAATGCGTGGCTTTTCGCCGCCAGCCCGCGCTGGCCGCAGAATCTTGTCGTGCCGGTGTTTGTTAAAGACGATCAGCTTATTGGCGGCGTCGAGAATCGAGGCCGTGCTGCGATAGTTGTATTCGAGCCGCACGGTCTTGGCGTCGGGCCAATCCTTGGCGAACTGCAAAATGTGCTTGACCTCGGCCCCGCGCCAGCCATAGATCGACTGATCGTCATCCCCCACGACGCACAAGTTGCGGTGATCTCGCGCGAGTGCCTTGATGATCCGATATTGGCTGCCGTTGGTGTCCTGATACTCATCCACGAGCACATGGTCGAACAGGCCCGCCTCGGCAAGTCGCACATCGTTGTGCTTTTCGAACAGCTCTTCGGTCAGGAGTAGCAAATCGTCAAAATCAACGCAGCCTGAGTTCTTGAGCGCGCGTTGATACTTGCGATAGGCCATGGAGGCGAGATGCTCTTTGTCAGTTTGCGCGACCTGATTGGTCATCGCCGGATGCAGCGAGAGAGTCTTCCACTTGCTGATCTGATTGATCAAGTCACCGGGGCGCATCATCTCGTCCGAGACCCGAATTTCGCGCAGCACCTGGCGCGCAAGGCTCTCCTGATCACCCCGATCGTAGATAGTGAACCGCGGCGGATAGCCCAGCTTCGTAATGTGTCGCTTGAGGACCTTCACGCACTGCGAGTGAAACGTCGAGATCAGCGGTTTGTCTTTTTGCTTGCCCAGCAGTTCGCTGATGCGTTCCTGCATTTCGGCAGCCGCCTTATTGGTGAACGTGACGGCCAGAATGCGACTCGGCTGGATTCGATGGCGAATCAAGTTAGCGATGCGGAACGTCACCACGCGGGTCTTGCCGCTACCGGCACCCGCGAGCACGAGCAGCGGCCCGCGCAAGGTGTTCACTGCTTCCTGCTGGGGTGGGTTGAGTCCGTTCGACATTGAGCTATTCAGGGAGATGGGGACTGTTGATCAATCGCTTGATGCCGTCTTTCAGCACGACGACGTTGAAATTGATCAGTAAGCCGATCTCGCGTTGGGTGAGGCGGAGATAAGTAAGTAACTGGGCGGAGTGAATCGGGGCGAAAGCTTCGACCGACTTGAGTTCGATGATGACGGCGTCCTCCACCAATCCGTCGATGCGATACCCGGCGTCGAGGTTAATGCCTTTATAGGAGACAGGCAATGCGAGTTGCTTTTGAAACGGGATGCCTCGGAGGGACAGCTCTCGGCAGAAGCACACCTCGTAAGTTGATTAGAGTAAACCCGGGCCGAGGTGACGATGAACTTCAATGGCAGCGGCGATGATGTCTCCGGTGATAGCGTTGATTGGGCGCGGCATTGGAAGTCTCCGAGGATTAAAAACCACAGAGGCACAGAGAGCACGGAGGGGGAGAGAAATCAAGTCTTCTCTTCTCTGTGACCTCTGCGTCTCTGTGGTTCTACTCTCTTCGCTCTACTCCCCAATCTCTCAAAGCTCCATCGGGAACTTGCTCAAATTCTCCACCCCCGTCTCGGTCACCAAGTAATCATTCTCCAGTCTCATCCCCGCCTTGAGTGCCGGATCATACAGCCCAGGTTCGCAAGTGAAGACATCGCCAACTTCGAACACATCATTCCAATTCGGATTGAGGTGCGGGGCCTCGTGGGGGAACAGGCCGATGCCGTGACCCAGGTGGTGATTGAAGACGCCGATCGGAGCCTGATCGAGAATTGCCTGCGCTTCGTCAAACAGCTCTTTGCAGTTCTTACCGGGCTTCACACTTTTCTCGACGTGGGCAAAGACCTTCATGATGTGCGACCAGGCCGTTTGCTGTTCGTCGGTCGGCTTGCCGTTCACGGCGATTGCGCGGCTGTTATCGGCAAAGTAGCCGCGATAGGCAGGACCCAAGTCCAGAATGTAGAGCTCGCCATCTTCTGCAGGGCGATTGTTGCGCGGAGGACCACCACGCGAACCGCATTGATAGTCGTTGCCAGTGCCCGTGAGCATTTCGCCGTAGGCGGCAACGGCTATACCTTGCAGATGATTGAAGACTTCAATCTCGGTGATGCCGGGGCGAATGATCTGACGAGCCGTTTCGTACATCTTGCCGGTGCCGGCGATGGCGATCTTCAGCCGCTCGAGTTCATCGGCGTCTTTCTTGCGGCGAAAGCGATAGATGGTTGGCTCGATGTCCACTCGCTCGCCAGCCAATGGGGCGAAGTGATGACCAAACGACGAGAACTCGACGCCGATTCGCTTGGGACTTACTTTTCCTTCCAACGCTTTGAGCAAGACTTCTGTCGAGGCGTGTCGCTGATCGTTCCGCAGGGTGGAATGCAGCTGCGCGTCGTAGGTGACGATTTCATCGGCGGCAGCGGGAAGCTCTGGCTTTTTCGGCTGACAAAGCGTGACGTGGCCATCGGCGCGAATCGCTGCTACCGGCGAAAAGACCGGGCCGAACCGCGGGCCGACGAAGTACTGCACATGCTCGATCTGAGTGACGATCGCCAGATCCAGCTTTTGCTTCTGCATTTCATCGAGGAGGCGTCGTTGACGCGCGCGACAAGCATTCAAATCGGTATCGCCAGCCATGGTGGAGTCTCCTTCGTTCGTTAGGAATGATCGCGCAGAATCTCGACCGCAGCGTTTCGCCCACATGCACCCATCACGCCGCCGCCCGGATGGCTGGCAGCGCCGCAAAGATACAGCCCTGCAATCGGTGTGCGATGATCGGACCAGCCCGCGACGGGCCGCAGCGAAAACAGTTGCGTGGGAATCATGGAACCTTGCATGATGTTGCCGCCGGTGAGTCCGTAGGTTCGTTCCAGGTCGAGCGGACTAAGCACCTGGCGATGCAGCACGGCGTTCTTCACGTTCGGCGCATACTTCGCCAGCAAATCGAGGCAGCGATCGCCGAAGTCTTCCTTTATGTTGTCCCACGATTGGCCGACAGCCAGTTTGTACGGAGCGTATTGCACAAACAGGTTCATCACGTGCTGGCCGGGCGGGGCAATGGTTGGATCGACCGCCGAGGGAATCGTGATTTCCAGGATCGGCTCTTGGCTGGGACGGCCATACTTGGCATCGTCGAAAGCTCGCTCCATCGTATCAAGCGTTTCGCCGATATGAATCGTCCCGCGATGATGCGGGGCAACACTCTTTCCCGGCACGGCGGTAAAGTCCGGCAACTCCGAGAGGGCGACGTTGATTTTCAAGGATGCCGATGAGTAATCAATGGCTTCAACTGCCGTCCGAAACTCAGCGGGCAAATCGCCGGGCGAGAGCATGCGAAGGAAGGTCTGATTGGCATCGATGCTGGAGGCCACGATAGGTGCTTCTAGAATCGAATCGTCCGCGAGTGAAACGCCAACGACTTCGCCGTTTTGCACCAGAATCTGCTTCACGGCTGCATCGCGACGAATGTCGACATGCAGATCGTGGCAGGCACCTTCGAGCGACAAAGCGAGCCCGCCCATGCCGCCTTGCACATAACCCCAGACGCCTCGCGCGCCGCCAGCTTGGCCCATCACGTGATGCAACAAAACGTAGGCAGTGCCGGGATACGAAGGCGAAGCAAACGCTCCGATGACCGCATCGGTCGCAAGGGTCGTGCGCAGCACTTCCGACTCAAACCAGCGTTCGAGAATTGGCCGGGCGGCACCTACGAGCAGTTCAATCGCTGCGGGAATGTCATCGCCCAGCGAGTTCATCGAGCTGTAGAGGTCCCACAGCTTGCCGGCATCACGCAGTTTTTTGCCGATGCCGATCGTGCGCTTCTCCGCCGAAAGCGGCAGCGGATCGGTCGCGCTTTGCATTAGCAGTGGTTCAAGAACCGCGGCCACGCGTTCGAGCAAGCGGTTATACCGCGGATAGGCTACCGCGTCGCGCTCGCTGAACTTGGCGATTTCGCGGCAAGTTGCCTGCTCATCGGGTCCCATCAAGAGCGAGCGGCCGTCTAGCAATGGTGTGAACGACGAAGGATTGCGCGGCAGGATGTTCAGACCGTATTGCTTCAGCCGGAGATCGCGGATGATCTCCGGCAGCAGCAGGCTCACGACATACGAAGCCGTGCTGATTTTGAAGCCGGGCCAAAGTTCTTCGGTGGTGGAACAGCCGCCCAGCACGTGCCGTCGCTCAAGTACACAGACGCTCTTCCCCGCGCGAGCCAAATAGGCAGCGGCGATCAAGCCGTTGTGACCGCCGCCGATAATCAGGCAATCGTAACGGCGGCGGGCTCGGGCAGTGTTAGCGGCATGCATGGTGCTCACGCGATGGCCATGGCGGCAGCTGGCACCGGGAATTGTGTACACAAGCTGCTGACTTCGCCGCGCACGCGTTCGTGCAGCGTCTTATCGGTCGGGTTCTTTAGCGAAGCCAGAATCCACTCGCCCACCTTACGCATTTCATCGCAGCCCATGCCGCGCGTCGTAAGCGCCGGCGTACCGATGCGAACACCCGAAGGGTCCATTGGCTTGCGGGTATCGAACGGAATCATGTTCATATTGACCGTGATGCCGCACTTTTCCAGCGTTTCGGTTGCCAGCTTGCCGCCGATGCCCAGCGGAGTGACATCGACCAGCATCAAGTGATTGTCGGTGCCGCCGCTGACCAGTTTCAAACCGCCGGCCATCAACACTTCAGCCAAGGTCTTGGCATTGTCGATGATCTGCTGAGCATACGCCTTGAACTCAGGCTGCAAAGCTTCCTGGAAACAGACCGCTTTGCCAGCAATCACGTGCATCAACGGCCCGCCTTGAATGCCGGGGAAAACATTGCGATCGATGTCTTTGGCCAGTTCCGAGCGACACAGGATGACGCCCGCACGCGGACCACGCAGCGTCTTATGAGTCGTGCTGGTGACGACATCGGCAACCGGCACCGGGCTGTTGTGCAAGCCAGCGGCGACGAGACCGGCGTAGTGAGCCATATCGACGAACAGCTTGGCACCCACTTCCTTGGCAATTTCGGCAAACTTTTCGTGCGGAATTTCGCGCGGGTAGGCGCTCGCGCCGGCAACGATCAGCCGGGGCTTATGTTCGCGGGCCAATTTGGCGACTTGATCGAAATCGAGCCGATGGTCGCTCTCGCGCACACCGTAGCTAAGAAATTTGTAGAGCTTGCCGCTGATGTTCAGCTTCATGCCGTGCGTCAAGTGACCGCCGTGAGCCAAATCGAGCCCCAGCACGGTGTCGCCCGGTTCGAGCAACGACAAGTAGACTGCCTGATTGGCTTGCGAACCGCTGTGAGGCTGCACGTTAACGTGTTCTGCCCCAAACAGTTGCTTCGCGCGGTCGCGAGCCAGATTCTCGACGACGTCCACGTGTTCGCAGCCGCCGTAATACCGCCGGCCGGGATAGCCTTCCGCATATTTGTTCGTCAGCACGCTTCCGGCACACTGCATCACGGCCGGGCTGGTGTAGTTTTCGCTGGCAATCATTTCCAGCCCGTCTTGCTGGCGGTGAGCCTCAGCTTCGATGGCGGCCCACACCTCGGGATCTTGTTGAGCAAGCAAGTTCATTGACGGTCTCTCGAAAGGCAGCGGGAGGAACGTGGGACGGCAAACCACAAATTCTCAAATCCGGGGGGCGAGTCGTCAATTGGGGTGGACATCACGTGCGAGGTTATTCCAGAGATTCGTGTGCCCGTAGTCGATCGTCACTCGCGCCCCGTAAGTTGTGCCCAGGTCAGGCCAAACCGCGCCAGATACTTGCGCAAGCGGTCGGCATCGTTGGGCTGGGACTTCGCCTGCCGCGAAATTGCAAACAGTTGGCGCCCTGCAGCGGAGAGAGAATCGCTCTCGCGGCATACCCGAATGACCGCGGCGATTTGGGCCCGGTCGAACAGGTCGAGTTGAGCGAGTTGCTGTTCGCTCAGCACACTGCACAAAACGTCGTCGTCCGACGAAGAACCCCGAGTTACTTTCCACGCATGCGTCAGTCGCTCGATCTCTTCCGCGACGACATCGACCGTAATGCGCCCATTTGTCGCCAACGTCGCCATGCGTATCACGGCAGCATTCAGATCCCGAAAATTCGCCGACCAGACTGCTGCCGGTGAGATGGCAAACTTCAAGAACTGCTCGCGAGCCTCTTTGTTGATGGTCACTTTCTGGCCCGTTCGCGCGGCATAGCGTTCCAATTCGTAATCGAGATTGGGTTCCAAATCTTCACGCCGCTCGGCCAACGAAGGCAAGCGAAACGTCCACAGGTTGATTCGCGCCAACAGATCTTCGCGAAAACGTCCCGCGCGGACATCGACACTCAGGTCGCGGTTGGTCCCGGCCAGCAATTGAAAATCGCTCGAAGTTTCTTTGTCGGCTCCGACAGGCAGAAAGCGTTTATCTTCGATCGCCCGCAGCAGCATCGCTTGTTCGTCGCAGCCTAGGTCGCCAATCTCGTCCAAAAAGACAACGCCGCCATCGGCCGATTTTAATAATCCCGCCCGAGCACCCGTGGCTCCTGTGTAAGCCCCTTTTACGTGGCCGAAGAGGGATGACATGGCCTGGTCACCACGCAGCGTCGCGCAGTTGCATTCAATAAATTCGCCACGCACTTGCTCGCGCTGCCGCTTGAGCTCGTAGATCTTGCGCGCCAGTTGCGATTTGCCTGCACCGGTTGGACCCGTGATGAGCAGCGGAGCGGTGCTCGCGATGGCCACCCGCTCGATTCGTTCAATGAGCGCATTGAAGGCCGGGTTCTTGGTTTCGATTCCCGACTTCAAAAACGTGAGTCCCTCTTGCTGCTCCTGCGCAAAACGAGTGGCCAGGGCATCGTAGCGGGAAAGATCCAAGTCGATGATCGAAAACGGCTCGTCGTCGGGACGATGCGGCGAGGGTGGCGAGGTCTGTAGCAAGCGACCGGGTAAGTGCCGTGATTCGGCGAGCAGGAACAGGCAGATCTGCTGCACATGCGAACCGGTGGTGATGTGAACGAGGTAGTCCTCGTCGTCGGTCCGGAACTTCGCGCCCCGCGCGTAGGCATACAACTCGGCGAAGACTTCTTCAAAGTCCCAGGGGTCGCGTAATGACAGTTGATGCAGGTGAACCTTCGTTTGCGGCGACACTGACTCAATATCCGCTTTCAGCACCGCTGCCAGCTTTTGATCGTGGGCTTGATGCAGCAGTTCGAAACGATCGACGAGCAAATTGTCGTACTGGCACAGGGCCACGCTCGGGCGCCAATGATTCCAACGCTTCTCGCCCAGCCCTGAATCGAGCCGCGAGCCCAGAATTCCGATCACGACCTGCCGGCGTTGGTTGCTCATATACGTAAGTATAAACTGCGATAGCAAAGAATCGCAAAGTGGCATTCATGGCTGCGAACGAGCACCAGCGAGCACTTCATAAGGTGTTTCCTGCATTCTACTTATGACGATCACAAGAAATCTTTTCGCCCATGGCACGCTGGCTGCTTTATCGGTGTCTCACTGAACCAAGTCAGTGTGCAACCCAAGCATTGAAACCGAAGACAAGGAGTTCCCATCATGGCCAACAAGACGCTGTTTCAATCGCTCATCGGTAAGCTGTTGCCGCGAGCCAATGCGGTCAATGCAGCCGGGGGCCGAGCTTACTTGCGTCAGCCGAAGCAAGCATTGGCGCAGTACGCTGCGTCGGGCTGCCTTAACGGTACGTTCTATGCGACGGGCGAAGAGCAACTGGCCGTCGTGATCAAGCTGTGTGATCTGGTTGAGCCGGAGTTCATCGCTCGCGTGGCACTCTATGCTCGCAAGCAAGGCTTTATGAAGGACATGCCCGCGCTGCTGCTGGCGGTGTTGTCGGTGAAGAGCCCGGGCTTGATGGCCGAAGTGTTCGACCGCGTGATCGATTCCCCCAAGATGCTGCGCAACTTTGTGCAGATCATGCGTTCGGGCGTTGTCGGTCGCAAGAGCCTCGGTTCGCTGCCCAAGCGGTTGGTCCAGCAATGGCTTGAAGCTCGTTCGGACGCTCAGTTGTTCACCGGTTCGATTGGTAACGATCCTTCGCTGGCCGATATCGTGAAGATGGTTCACCCCAAGCCGTCTTCGCCGGCTCGGGCCGCCCTGTTCGCGTACTTGATTGGCCGCGAGCATGATGCGAAGCAGCTGCCGGCAATCGTTCGTCAGTACGAACAGTTCAAGCAGCACTCGAAGACGCAAAAGCTGGCAGTGCCCGATGTGCCGTTCCAAATGTTGACTTCGTTACCGCTCAAGCCGCACGACTGGGAGCAAATCGCTCGCCAGGCTTCGTGGCAAATGACGCGGATGAACCTCAACACGTTTGAACGACACGGCGTATTGAAGAACGCGGAACTTGTGAAGCTGATCTCGAATCGGCTGCGCAACCCGCACCTGATCGAACAGGCTCGCGTATTTCCTTACCAGTTGTTGTCGGCTTACCTGAACGCGTCGGACTCGATGCCGCACGAAATTCGTGAGGCTCTGCAAGACGCGCTCGAACTGGCCATTAGTAACGTCCCGCATGCGGGCGGTAAGGTGTACGTGTTCCCCGACGTTTCGGGTTCGATGCGTTCGCCAGTGACGGGTGACCGTCCGGGCGCGACGACGAAGGTTCGTTGCCTCGATGTGGCGGCCCTGGTGGCAGCTGCGATCTTGCGGCGCAATCCGCAGGCGGAAGTGATTCCGTTCGAGTCGAACATTGTCAAAGTGCAGTTGAATCCGCGGGACTCGGTGATGACGAACGCCAAAGTGCTGTCGTCGTTGCCAGCCGGTGGTACCAACTGCAGCGCGCCGCTCGTTCACCTGAACAACCGCAAGGCAAAGGGTGATTTGATCGTGTACGTTTCGGACAACGAATCGTGGATCGATACCAAGACGCACGGCCGCTTCGGCGGCAGCGTGACAGCAACGGTCCAAGCCTGGGCGAACTTCAAGCAGCGGAATCCGCAGGCCAAGATGATCTGCATCGATTTGCAGCCTTCGTCAACGACGCAGGCTCCCGATCGACCAGACGTCATCAACGTCGGCGGCTTCAGCGACCAGGTGTTCACACTTATTGCCGATGTCGCCGCCGGTCGCTCGAGCGAAGACCACTGGGTCCGCACGATCGAACGGATGAAGCTGTAGTGTCACCTTATCTTCATTCCTGTTCCCTCTCCTCGGTAATCCGGGGAGAGGGTTAGGGTGAGGGGCCGAACCTGGTACCCACTCAACTACTCATTAACCATACATTTGAAACACAGTTCAGCCGAATGCTGTTGGGACTACATCTGTTCAATGCCAAGTCTCAACAAACCCTTGTCGACTGATCTGTTTTCCTTGAAACACCGGCGAATGCCGCTTGGGAGTACATGTGCTGCGGGCTTCGAAACCCGCCCACGCTGCACCTTGGTAACAAGGACAGCGCGGAACTCTCAACAGAACTCGTCGCCGGCTTTTCCTCCTTCACTCCCTCTCCTCGGTACTTCGGGGAGAGGGTTGGGGTGAGGGGCTGCCCCTCAAACAACTCACCCTTTGATTTCAAGATCCCCTCGCTGACGCGTCGGGCTACCTAACACACACTCGGAGACACCTGACGTTACGAATGCCGATGGAATTACATGGTTATGGACCACGAGGTCGTGGGTTCGAGTCCCACCAGCTCTACTTTTTCTGCGCTCGCTGATTGCGACCGCAGAAAACCCTTGGGGCTGTAGCTCAGCGGATAGAGCGCGTTAACATTTCATCACTTTTGTCGTGACGTTGGGCTTTTTGCTTTTGAATTAACACCTCCCTCGCTAACGCGTCGGGCTACGGAAGAAGAAAACACCAATGCCACACGAAATCATTCCCACTGGCGAAGCGATGGCGATGCTGCCGACTGGCGGCAAGACGAAGCCGATTACGGTGATCGGTACCGAGGCGATTCGCAGCACGTTCGACGAAGGCTGCCTGCAGCAAGCGGTGAACTCGCGGCTCGCGCCGGGAGTGACCGAGCTGGTGCTCAATCCCGATGCTCACTGCGGCTACGGTGCGCCGGTGGGCTGCGTGCTCGTGTCGCCATCGCACGTTTATCCGGGCCCGGTGGGCGTCGATATCAAGTGCTCGATGAGTCTGCTGCAGCTGGATCTGCCTGCGGACGAGATCATCGATCGCAAGACGCGTCGCGCGCTCATTAATGCCGTTTGCGACCGAATTCCCACGGGTGCTGGTCGGGGCCAGCGGCACGTGAAAATTGGTCGCAAGGTTTCGGTCGAACTCGGTCGGCAGTTGCTCGTGGAAGGTGCTTCGGAAGCGGTCTGCACGCAGCTGGGCATCCCGCCGCACTGGGCCGATCGCTGCGAAGACTCGAAGCACGTGGGGCACGATGATACGCACGACGCATTGGCGCTGCGGCTCGACAAGCACCTCGCCTGCAGCACGTTCAACAAGTTTGGCGACAAGGTGGCTCAGCTTGGTTCGTATGGCGGCGGAAACCATTTTGGTGAATGTGAGGTCGTCGAAATTGAAGACAACGACCGGGCTCGCCAGGCTGCCGAAGTCTTCGGACTGAAAGACAAGCGAGTTGCCTTCTTGTCGCACTGCGGATCGCGCGGCATCGGCCACAACCTGGCTTCAGGGCAGTTCCGCGCGTTGCAGCACAAGTTCGCGCAGTGGGACATTCCGCTGCCGGGAGCCGATCGGGAATTGGTCTACGCGCCGCTCGGAACTCCCGAAGCCGATGCTTACCTGGACGATATGGCCCTCGGTGCCAACTTCGCGACGCTGAACCACCTGCTCATCAACGCGCTGGTGCTCGAAGCATTTCAGTCCATCATTCCGGGCGTGAAAGGAGACCTGGTGTACTTCATCAGCCATAACATTGCCCGGCGCGAGATCGTCGACAATCAGCCCGCGTGGGTGCATCGCAAAGGATCGACGCGGGCGTTTCCTGCAGGGCATCACGCGCTGAAGGGAACGATTTACGAACAAACTGGTCACCCGATCTTGCTGCCGGGAAATCCCCAGGCTGGTTCGAGCGTGATGGTGGCCGATCCCGGCGCTTCCGTTAGCTGCTACAGCGTGAACCACGGTGCGGGCCGAGCCCTCGGTCGCAAACGGGCGATCCGTGAACTCGATCAGGCGAGCGTGGATCAATCGTTCGACCAGCACGACATCCTAACCAACTGCCGCAAGTATCCCAAAGACGAAGCCCCCGCTGCATACAAGGATTTCGATGAAGTGCTGCGCAGTGTCAAAACTGCGGGACTCGCCAGCGAAGTTGCGCGGCTCAAGGCCCGCTTTGTGATCAAAGACGGCGACGCGGCGGATGATTAATGCCGGGTCCCCGTGTCTCTGTTGATGTTAACGACGACATTCTGGGCGCGATGAATCGAGCAGCCTCGCGATCAGAATTTCGGAGGTATGTCTGTAAAAACAGTTCATTAGATACTTGACAAACGGCCACCACTCTTCGATACTAAGAGCTCGATCTCTCAAATATTGGTGGTTCCGGGTGCCAGCCGCGATACGCGGTTGGGCAGCAATGTTCTTGCCGAGGTAGTTGCCGTATAACGCTGCCCAGGCACTATCCAATAAACCGGCCGGTTGTTGGACAAAGAGAGTGAGTGGCAAAAGTTGCCTGCGTGTCGCAAGTGTTGTTGCTGCCACAGCTTTCAGCAACAAACAGAATTCAGTACCTGTCCAAAAACCCCCAGGGTTCTTGGACATTTGGACTGTGTGGCGAAATCGATCATCGCTGAGTCCGGCTTTTTGCGGATTGCCTTCCGCCTGCGATGAACAGCGGTGCCTGCCAACGCCCGACAGTTGCAGCTAGACCGGGGGATAACTAGATTGGAGTTACTTCCCGCTGGTTCCTCCCCCGCCTTTCTGCTCTTGGTCCTGCTGGCCATCCTTCGCGAATCTGTTCGCTGGCGGCACCGATTGCGAGTACGCTCCGAATCACGATGCCGCTCGCCGCTTGGAATCCGAACTATGTTGCGCTGCTGATTGCGGCTGGTGTGTTCGTGTTGGCTGCCTGGGCAGAGTGGATTCACGCGCGCCGCGGTGCCGCCCTCGGGCGATTGGCCTTCGGTCCCACGGGCGAACCGCGCCAGTGGACCAAGGCTGCTCCCGTTTTGCGCGTGGCAGCTGCCACCTTGCTGGCTTGGGGCCTGGTGATTCTCGCGTTAGCGCCACTCGAAGCCATGGATACGACGGGAACAGACAGCGACGAACCCGCGCCGGAAGACTTGCAGCGGGTGATCTTGCTGCTCGATGTTTCGCCGAGCATGGCGATTTCCGATTCGGGAGAGAAGCGAGATCTCGAGCGGCGCCAGCGGGTGCTGCAAGTGATCGAAGGGATCTTCCCTCGCATTTCCGTTGCCCGCACCCGGTTCAGCATCATCGCGTTCTTCACCTCGGCGCGGCCGGTAGTGGTCGATGCCTACGACACGGCAGTCATCACCAACGTGCTCGACAACCTGCCGCTGGTGTGGGCTTTCGAGCCTGGCAAGACCGATGTCATTCAAGGCTTGCAAGCCACGGCCGACATGGCTCGCGATTGGGCACCGAACAGCACCACGGTCATTCTTTGCACCGACGGTGACACGCTCGACTTCAGTCAGATTCCCAAGATGCCCCGCTCGATCAGCCAGGTGCAGATATTTGCCGTGGGCGACCCCGTGGTGGGCACGTTTATCGACGGCCACGATTCGCGGCAACAAGCGGGCGTGCTTCGTCGGCTCGCCGCGGAACTGCGGGGCTCTTACTACGATGTGAACACGCGGCACGTGCCCACTTCAGCACTTGCCGAACTTGCCATCAACCGGCCGAAGCCTGCGAAGCTCGGCTTCACGTGGAAAGATCTGGCCCTGGGAGCCATCGGCATCGGGGCGACGATTTTTGCCCTATTACCGCTTCTGCTCGAATACTTTGGTTGCGCCTGGAATGCCGAGCGTGAACTGCCACGCAATCGCTTGCGCGAGGAAGTCGAGCCGCGATCGCCAGCCAGCAGTCGTCGCTCGCGGGAGACGGTTGCATGAACCTGCGCATCAACGCCAAAGCCATGAAGAAGTGGTTGATCCTGCTGTGGCTCCTCGTGCCCGTTACCCTGCTCAGTTATCACTTTGGACCGGGCCAACGCGAACTTGCTTGGCGCGAAGCTGCTGCCCTGCGAGCAGAGGCAGCCGAGCACGAAAAGAATCAACACTGGGAGCAGGCCATCGCCGCTTATGGCAAGGCCGTCAGTGCGGTTCCCGCCTTTGGCGATGACGCTACCGCAGCCACGCTCGCGCGCGATCAACTGCGGCTGGCGCAGTTGCGGGCCGCGTTTCAACTCGGCAAGCTCGACGATACGCTCACCGACACGCGTCAGTTTGTCGAACATGTCGAAGCCACGCATGGTGCCGAGTCTCAGCTGGCATACGACGCGCGCGACTTTCTCGGCCGGGTGCATTACCAGGCGATGATTGCCCTGCGGCTGGAATCGGCCGAGAAGCAAGTCTGGATGAAGCACTGGGAACTTTCGCGGCAGAATTTTCGCTTTCTTGCCGAGCACAGCCTGGCGAATCGCAATCGGTTGGACCGTAAGAACCTGGAAGTGGTCATCAAGTCCGCCAATCTTCCAACGCCACCTCCGCCCCCAGCCGGTGGTGGAGGCGGCGGTGGTGGCGCGGTGACGGTCACCTTCACGCCACCGACCCAGGCTCCGCCGACTGCGGGCGCTGGTGTCGCTCCTCCCGATAACCGCCCGCGAGCCCCCACACTCAACAACAGCGAAGTCACGCCGCCGGAGTTCGAACGTGGTTCGTAAGTCGCTCGCCTTGGTAAATAAGAATGTGGAATCTGTGATGAAACGAATCTGCACGCAGCGCTGCTCAGTCCTTGGGTACAGCCTCGTCGTCTTGGCCACGCTTGGTTCACTCCCCATTGCTGGCGCGCAAGACAAACCGGTTGATGCCAACAGCGAGGCAGCCAAGCAGGAAGACCCCAAGAAAGCCGCGGAAGAAGCACGCAAGGCTGCCGAAGAAGCCAAACGAGCTGAAGAACGAAAGAAGGCCGAGGAAGCTCGCCTCGCTCGCGAAGCCAAACAAAAGGCCGATGCCGAGGAGGCCGCCGCGCGAGCCGCGCTGAAGGTCATCACCGATCGGGGCGAAGCGTGCCTGAAGGGTAAGCTCAGCCGCACGCCGGATGAAGTCTTTCGCGCTGTCGCTCGAGTCAGCAAAGGCGCCGATAAAGACCTGCCCGACGAAGAGAAGTTCCCGCTCTATGTGCAAGCCGGCGAATGGGAAAAGCTGCGCGACCTGATCGCTGCTTATCCCACCGATTTCCCCTCGCGCATGCACGGCAAAATACTCAGCGACCTGATGTGGGGCAACCCTAAGCCGGTGCTGCTGCCCACCGATGTGCTGCGGATTGCTGATGCTTCTCCGACCGAACTCACCGACAAGCAAACCATTGCCATCGGCAAGTTGCTCGGCATGGCCATCGCCAAAAACGAGTCCCGCACCGAGCTGATGAATCAACTGAAAAAGGGAACGGCTCGGCTCGGCGGCAGTGAACCCGCCAAACGTCAAGCCGCCGCCCGCGTGTTGGCCTCGGCCGAGTTTTGGAAAGAGGCCAAAGAATTCGGCCTGAAGGAAAGTGAAATCCCCGAACTGACAGCCGGTCTTAAGCCCGAGGCCCCAGCCAAACTCGTCGAGCCCAGTTGGGAGCCGCTGCTGGCGGTTCTACGCGACGCAGCACGCACTGCCGACGAGCGCGAAGAAGCGCTTGCCAGTCTTCATCTCGCCATGCTGCAATCGACTCCCGACACGGCGAAGAATCGCTTGGCCGCGGTGCTTAGCGATGCCGCGCAGCAGGAAACAGCTTGGGAGCTGATCTCGCTCATCGGACGCAAAACGGCTCGTGGCCAGGCTGATTTCGACTATGGCATTCGCCGCATCAATCTCGAACTCCAAGAAACCGCCCTGCAATTGCTGGCGAAGAACAAACGCCTCAGCGCGGCGCCTGGTCCCACTTTTGCGAATCTGTACGCGCGCAACTGGCACGCCGAAGCTCATCAAACCTTGACGGTCTATCCATCCTGGAAAAAGTCATCACCCGAAGGTCGCGAAAAGTATCAGCACGTGGGCTTGGAAGAAATGCTCCGCACCGCACCGGCCGATGAATGGCTGGCGGTGCTGGAGCCGCAACTTTCTAGTTCCATCAAACTGATGATCGCCCGGCTCACGCTGCTATCGGAGAACATCAATCGACTGGTTCCTCAACTGGCCGAGTTCAGCCGGCGCGATAAAGCCGCAGCTGCCGAACTGGGCAGCGCTTATCTGCTGCGCTGGACACAATTGCACGATCCCAGCTTCACTCCAGAAGCCCTGAAGCAATACAAGCTGGATGGCCACTCGATCGTTCTGACTCGCGCCGAGCAGGAGCAAAGCCTGAAGCAGCTGGGCGCGATGCTGAAGGCTCTCGATCCCGAAACTCGTAAACTGCTCAACGAGGCGATGGTCGTGACTGCCTTCGATCTGTGCCACAGCAAGGCAGAAATCTACACGCGCGATCAGCTGGTGCAGGTCTTTGGTTCGCTCGAATCGATGCCGCCGAGTCTGCTGCTGTCCCTGCTGGAACGGATGCGATTCAAACTGGGCGCGCACTGGCGTAACCTGGCCGTACAAACCGATGCAGCAACGAAACGCGATTCCGACGACGTTTTTCAACTCGTCAACGATGGCTACTCCGAAGCCGACACCATCGCCACTGAATGGCTGGCCGCTCATCCCGATGATTGGCGAACGACCTGCACCGCTGGTTCCATTCTCGCGGAATGGGCCGAGTTCGCTTACTTTCAAGCCGTGGTAAATAATCCCGGCGGCGATCGTTTTGCGACCTATCTCAAACGATCCTCTGCGGCCCTCAATCGTTTTCGTGCGGGCGCGAAAGCGTATGCCGAAGCGGTTCCCAAGCTGAGTCGCGCCGATTTCAGCCTGCTGCCGTATCGCTCGTGGTTCTACGGCCTCTTGGGCATCGCGCACGACAGCGACGTGAACCTGCGGAAGGGAGTTACGCAAGAGTCGCTCGTCGAAATCAGTCAGGCGATGAAGAGCCTGCCCAAGGGAGCCGGCGGCGTTCACTTGCAGATGTTCTCGACGATGGTGGCCGACAATGTAAAGGCGAATGTCATCGCGCCGCAGATGAAGTATCGGTACCTGTCGAGCGCTGTGGAGATCACCGGCCGCAATGCCACGGTTTATCCGGCGGAAGAAAAGGTGCAGTACTACGAATCGCTGTTGCGCGAGATTCGCCTGCGGGCGAGAGTCGATGGCAGCAGCAAGATTCGGCAAAACGGTGAGTTCGGCGTGTTCGTTACGCTAGTTCACACACCCGACTTGGCGCGCGAGGCCGGTGGCTTCGGCAAGTATCTACAAAATGAAACTCGCCGGACGGTCTCGGGGAAGACGATTGTCGAACAGCCCCTGTATCGCGACCGTTTTGAAGAGTCCTTGCGTCTGGCGCTCACCGACTTCTTCGAAATCAAGTCGATCATCTTCGCCGATCCGAATGCCGGTTCGCAGCCCATGATTCCCGAAGGGGGCGAAGTCAGCGTGGCCGCAACTGCCGCATCGGAAGTTGTCTCGCCCGAACCAACTAAAGAGAAGTGGCAAGAAACGCCGCTGGCTTATTTGCATCTCGTGGCTAAAGACGCCACCGTCGATCGCGTGCCACCACTCGAGATTGAGCTCGACTTTTTTGATCGCGATGGCAAGGTAGTGATTCCGCTTCCTTCGACACCCATTCTGATCGAGATCGCCGCGGATGCTCCCTCGCGCCGGACCGCAGCCAATGTTGCCATCACGGAAATTATCGATGCCCGCGAACTGGCCGAGCACAAACGACTGAAGCTCGATGTAATTGCAACAGCGAACGGCCTGGTTCCCGATCTGGAAGATCTGGTCGATCTGCAGGCCTTGGGCCTGAAGGTGACCAACGTCGACAATCGCGAAGGCTTGCACGTCAGCGAACTCCACAGTGGTGATGACGGCCTGTATGCCAAGTCGGAGCGCAACTGGACGGTCGAACTCGATCCTTCGCCGCTGCTGCAAGGTGCCAAGGAGCGAGTCGAGTTTCAGTTCCCGCGACCGAAAAGCGAGGCGATTGCGATCACTTATCGCACCTACAAGGATATGGATCCGGTCGAAGCAGCCGCCAAAGTGACGCTGGTCGAAGGTCAAGAGGCCGCAGCCCTGACTGAGCCGAATTACTATGTGTGGATCGGCGGTGGACTCGTCGCGCTCATGGCTATTGGTTTGGTGGTGGCCAAATTACTGTGGACGAAGCCCGTTCATGCCAACAAGGTTGCTCCGGCGTTTGTCGCACCCCGGGAAGCGACTCCGTTTGCCGTAGCCACGCTGCTGCATCGTATTCGCCATAGCCCGATAGCCAACTTAACTGAAGCTCAACAAACGGAACTCGATCGCGAAATTAGTTCTCTGGAGCGGGCCAGCTTTGCTCCCGAATCCAGCCCCGGTTCGACGCGCGATTTGCAATCGCTGGCTGAACGCTGGGTTCGCACTGCTCTCTAACTTCCTGTCCTCCCCTCCATTTTCAAAGAACCCTCTTGTGAGCACTGCCGAACTGAACTCCGTTACTGCGCAGCCGGTTGGCAAAAGCATTGCGCAGATTCAAGAGATCCGCGCCCGCGTTGCCAAAGTGGTTGTGGGGCAGGACGTCGTTGTCGAGCGCATTTTGATTGCCCTGTTAACCGGCGGTCACTTGCTGCTCGAAGGTGTGCCCGGCCTGGCCAAGACGCTGCTGGTGAACGCCGTCGCGCGCACCATCGGCATGGGCTTCGGCCGCGTGCAGTTCACCATCGACATGCTGCCGTCCGATGTCATCGGTTCGGAAATCCTCGATCAAGCCACGCACAAGTTCCGCATTCATAAGGGGCCGGTCTTCACCAATTTGCTGCTGGCCGACGAAATCAACCGCGCGGCTCCCAAAGTGCAAGGCTGTTTGCTCGAAGCAATGCAAGAGCGCAAGGTCACGCTGGGCGGCAACACGTTTACGCTTCCCGCGCCGTTCCTTGTCATTGCCACGCAGAATCCCATCGAACAATCGGGCACGTTCGAGCTTCCCGAGGCCCAACTCGATCGCTTCATGCTCTGCCACCGGCTTGTATTCCCCTCCGCCGATCAAGAGAAAGAAGTCTATCGTCGCCAGCTCAACATGGGGCTCGCTCGGCAGGAAGGTGGCGGCGCGGTTCCTCGGTCGGCCTTCGATATGATTTCCGAAAGCCCCGTGTGTGGCATTCCGGAACTCGTCAACATGATGGAGCAGGTGCAGACGATTCACGTCAGCGACGCCTTCACCGAGCATGTGGTGCGCACGGTCCGCCGCACCCGCGAACATCCCGCTTTGGCCGTGGGTTGCAGCCCACGCGCGGGTCTCGCCGTGTTGCAAGCCTCGCGCGCCCGCGCGTTGTTGCACGATCGCACATATGTGGTACCGGAAGACATGATTGCGTTGGCCGAAGATGTGATTCTGCATCGCATTCGTTTGACCTACGAAAGCGTGGCGCGGGGCGTCCATGCTCGCGATGTGCTGGAAGAAATCATGCGGGAGCTGTAATCAGCCATTGATACTTATGTCGTACTTACTCCCTCCCATCACGAACCCGCGCCGACAATTTGAATTTGAAATCAAATTGCTTGCCGACAGCCTTAGCTTTGGTGGCGATGCCTCGCGCTATCTGGGCTCCGGGCTGGAGTATGCTCAGTCGCGCAAGTACGAGCCGGGCGATCCCGTCAAACTGATCGATTGGCGAGTAACCGCCCGCACGGGTAAAACCTTCGTGAAGGAATACGAAGCAGCGCGGCAGGTCCCAATCTACCTGGCCGTCGATACCTCAGCTTCGATGTGCGTGGGCTCGGTCGAACGCAATAAATACTACTGGGCAGTGCGACTGGCGGCTGGTATCGCTCTGGCAGGTCTTGAGCGGCTCAGCCCGGTCGGCCTGATCGCCGGTGGCGAACGCGACCTGCGAGTCACTCCAACACTCTCCTCCCAAAGTCTGTTGCAATGGGCCGAACAGCTGCGGCAATACAATTTTCAAGAACGGACGCAGCTCTCGACTCGCTTACGCACGCTAGCCGCTTCACTCAAGTCTCGTTCGATCGTTTTCGTCCTTAGCGACTTGCATGACGAAGGTTCGCTGGAAGTGATGGAGCTGCTGGCGACCAATCACGAACTTGTCGTTTTGTGGCTGCAAGATCCAGCCGAAGTTCAGCTGCCGCGCGGTGGTATCTTCCGGGCGCGCGAAGCCGAAACAGGCGCGAGGTCGGTTCTCCATGGTTGGACGAAGCTGACTACCAGCGAGCGGACTCGCGAGTCGCTCGTGCAAAGTGGTATTGAGTTTCTGCATATCCCCATCGACGAACCGGTGCTCCCTCGCGTTCGCTATTTCCTCAAGCATCGCAAATCGCTCGGTCACGATTAATGTCCACTACTTCCGCAACCACCGCCCAGCTTCGCACCGTTACGCTGCGCGTAACGATTGTGCTGTTGGTCGTTGTTGTCGCGGTGGCATTCGTGGCGGTGCGTTGGCACCAGGAGCCCGCGGTGACCATCGGCGTCGAGGGCAAACGCACGCTGGAGATTGTGGGACCGCAGTTGATCGCGGCACCGTTTACTCCGGGCGATGCACTTTCAGTTCGCATCGCCGGTATTGAACCCACTGCCACCGGCTTTCGGTACGACATCCGGTACATGGCGTTTGGTCCCGGTGAGCACGACATCGGCAAGTCGCTCGTTCGTCCTGACGGCAAGCCACCACCACTTCAGCCAGAGTTCGCCGTTTCTGTGGCGGCACTACTGCCCGAGACATACTCTGGCGAACTATATGCCACCAGAAGCTCGCCGATCGACTTGCACACCAACTACACGGTGGTGATGACATTGGCTTGGGGATTATGGGCGCTGCTGCTCGTTCCGCTCATTTGGTACGGCACTCAGTGGCGCGGGCGCACCAGCGCTGCACCGCCTGCCCCCAGCATTAGCGAACGATTGCGATTGTTGCTAAAGCAAGCTGCAACCGCAGACCTGACGGCTGAACAGCAGGCTGATCTCGAACAGTTGCTGCTCGCCTTTTGGTCTCAGCGACTGAATCTCTCGCAGCAACGTCTCAGCGAAACAATTCAACAATTGCGACGTCATCCGCAAGCTGGTCCGCAATGGAACAGCGTCGAACGCTGGTTTCACTCTCGCTCGACACCGGTTCGCGGCACCGCGTCCAAACAACTGCTCCAGGAACTGGAAGCCCTCCGCTAACAACATGATCTTCACGCGTCCCGAACTGCTGCCCTTGTTAGGCCTGCCGATTCTGCTCGGCTGTTGGCAATGGTGGCGACGTGGAAGGCCTGTGGTGTTGCCGTTCGATCATGGTCAGCTGCCTAGCGGAATCTGGCTTGGACTGCTGGTACGCACGTTCGATCTGCTCCCCGCCGCGATCCTGGCAGTTGCCATCTTGGTCTGGGCTAGACCGCTGATCGAAGGGCCGCCGAACTATCCATCGCAAGTCGCGAACATTCAGATCGCGCTCGATACCTCGGGCAGTATGAACGATCCCCTCGGTGACAAAATCAAGAAGGACGGCACGCCTTACACCAAATACGATGCCGCGATGGAAGCGATCACCGAGTTCACTACTTTTCGCAAAGGCGATGCGTTTGGCTTCACCATTTTCACCTCAGGAGTCATGCACTGGGTGCCACTGACCACGGATCTCTCGGCCATACGCCTGGCGACTCCGTTTGTCGGGCCTGGCACGTTTCCGCTGAAGTGGTGGGACGGCACCAAGGTCGGTAACGCGCTCAAGGAATGTGCCAAGGTGCTCGAAGAACGGCACGATGGCGATCGGATGATCATCGTGCTGACCGACGGCGAAAGCCCGGACCTAAAGAACGGCCAAGCTGAGATAATTGCCCGCGAGCTGCTGAAGAAGAACATCGTGGTCTACATCATTTCGATTCGGAACGGCTCACCGCCCGAAGAGCTGCGCACCGTCGCCCAGGTTACCAAGGGGGAGATCTTCGAGTCGGGCGATATGCCCGCTCTGCGCGGCGTCTTTAAACGGATCGACAGCTTGCAGCGGGCCAAGCTGGTCGCCGCCCAAACGACGTGGCTCGATTACTTCCCGCCCTTCGCACTCGCCGGCATCGTGCTGCTCGCCTTGCAGCAGTTGGCAGCCTTCGGCCTTCGCTACACGCCCTGGTAGGCAAAGCCGACCCGCGAGCCAGATACGCAACCATCCCGCGTAAATTCTTTGACAATGAAACCGCCGGCCCCCAGAATTGGGGCGTGCTGCTTGGAACGTGCTGAAGGTAGGGTCCTTTTGCAGAACGGAATTCACGCATGACAGACTTCGAGTTGAATCGGCGGCAGGCGCTCATCGCGAGTGGGCTTGGGGCGCTGAGCCTGGGGATGCCCGGCGCGGTGCTGGGGAGCGATAAGGTCGATTCGCAAGGCAACGCGGTAGCCGCGGAGAAGTCGTGCATCTTTGTGCTGCTGTGCGGGGGACCAAGCCAGGTAGATACCTGGGATATGAAGCCCGATGCGCCGGCTTCGATTCGCGGACCGTATCGCCCGATCGCCACCAAGGTGCCGGGGATGCGGATCAATGAAATGCATACCGAACTGGCCAAGCTGACCGACCAGTTCACGCTCATCAACTCGATGACGCACCCGGGAGCGATCAGCAATCACTTCGATGCGATGCACAATTTGCTGAGCGGGCAATCGGCTAAGCGTGTGCAGGAAGGACAGCCCGATGACCAGCCTTACCTGGGTGCATTTGTCGCCAAGCACAAACCAAGTCAGCGGAACCTGGTTTCGAACGCGTGGCTGATCAAGTGTGTCGGTCCACCGGTGTTCTGCGCGCCAAATATCGGGATCGGCGGCTATCTCGGCTCAGCGTATGCGCCGGTGTTTGTCGGCTCAGCGGAGAACCATCCGGCGATGCCGAACTTTAAGTCGCCCGAGATTTACGATTTCGGCAATGCGGACGATTTCGCCCGCCGCAAGAATCTGCTCGCGAGTCTGGAGCCCCGCACGCTCGAACGAGATGCCAAGGGGAAGGACTGGACAGATCTGCGCGCGAAGGCCTACGAAGCGATGACACGACCGGAAGGTCGGCAGGCTTTCGACCTGAGCCATGAACCTTCGAAAGTACGCGAACGCTACGGGATGCATCCGCTGGGGCAGAATCTGTTGCTCGCGCGGCGGATGGTGGAGGCAGGTGTGCGGTTTGTCACGGTCAATGGCTGGACCGGTCAGGCGACGCACGACAAGCAAGGGCCCCCCAGCAGCAGTTGGGACATGCATGGCGGCAACATGGGAATGGGGAATGCCTTCGGCGATGGATCGTATGGTATGGGCTTTTGCCTGCCACGGCTCGATCAAGCGCTGTCGGCGCTGCTTTCGGACCTCAAAGATCGCGGCATGCTAAAGAATACGCTTGTCGTCTGCATGGGCGAGTTCGGGCGGACGCCCAACATCCTCACACAGATACCGCCGGGCCGTCAGCATTGGCCAAGCTGTTTCTCTTCGATCATGGCCGGCTGTGGTATTCGCGGTGGCGTAGTCTACGGCAAGTCCGACAAGCATGCGGCGTATGTCGAAAGCCATCCCGTTCGTCCGGAGGAATTGGCTGCGACGATTTATCACGCGCTTGATATTCCGCTGAATGGCCCGCAGAACAACAGCGGTATCTCGCGGCCGATAACCACGGGCAAGCCGATCATGGAACTGTTCGGCTAGTTTTCGCTGCCTGGCGAGCACGCGGTTACAAATGTGCACGCTAGGCGGCGTTGCGTAGTGGTGCTGTGTGCCGATCGCTCCATTGGCGGAGCGTTTGAATGGTCAGGCCGTGTCGATCGCGCAAGAGATTCAGGGCACCTAACAACTGATCCAGCCGGTGCAGCCCGCGGGGGCCAGCATCGCACAACTGCTGGGCGTCGATGCCAAAGTGAGAAACGGCCGCCCCTGGGAACAGGCTTGTGCGGCGACATTGCGCGGACAGTTGCGACTGCCAATCCCACCACGACCACCAAGTGGGCAATGCCAGCCGTTGGACCTGCTCGGCCACCTGCAGACCGTGCGAAAGTCCCGCCAGCGAAACCGGTCGTAAGACCTCGTTGCCGATGGGCTGGCGGATGGCTCGAATGCCGAGTTCTGCTAAGGGCAATCCATTGGCAAAACTCGATTCGTTGCGTAGGACGAGAGTTCGAATGGCAATCTGGCGAGCCGCTGCGCCGGTGATGCGGCGGGAGAGTTCCCGATTCGCTCGACTGCCACCCGCGCCCCAACCGAGCCAACTTCGGTCGCCGAGGACTGCCAGTTCATGAGGCTGGCTCGAAGCGAGGACCGCTTCGGTCGCCGCCGAGCGGCCTGGGTCAGCGACGGCCCAGGTCGCGGCAATCGCATGGCTGTCGAGCAGAGTGACAAGTTCGGGAGTCAGTTCGTCGAGCCAACGAAGTTGAGCCTTCGAGGCTCGGCCGATCTCCAATTCCAAATCGATGCTAAGCGTGATCGAACCAGATTGAGCAGCCATGCGGTTTCACCTTGATTCACCTGCCGTGAGCGAAGTTCGGCAGGTCAGTACTAACTTCATCGGCGTGAGCTAGCAGACAAATCGAAGAAGTTAAGCGAGGCTGTTGCTGTCGCTAAGTTGTGCAAATCGAGAGTTCGAAACCCTGGGTTCGCGGTGTACCGCGATCCGGGCTACGCTGTTCAATCGCTTCGCGGTGATTCCCAAGTCTGAGGGGCTGAGTTTTTGCAGCACCTACGGTGCTGCGAGAAGGCGGGACCGGTCAACATTCTGTCCAGCACGTGACCAGTCTAGTCCCAGGGAAAACATCTAATCAAAGAGCACTGCTGCCGCTGGCTCTTTTACAGCCTGGTGGAACCGAAACATCGAAAATCGTTGCTGCAATTGAGTGAATTGCAGCGTGAAAACGGCCAAACCGTTTATCGCGGCCTAATTGGGGTGGGTGTGAAAAACGATCCGGCTTTTTCACCACTCACCCGCGCCGGGCGTTTGTTTGGCGAGAGGCTGTGGTGAAAAACTCGACGAGCATTTCACCAAACAGGATGAGAAACACTTTTGGAGTATCACAGGAGCCGAGATTTGAGTCGCCGTAAATCCAACCGAGCAGAAACGGTGGGTGTTCACAAACCCTGGGGGTTTGTGAACACTCAAGCGCGCCAAACCCGAGAGATACCGCAGGTAGCGTGCACAAACCTCCCCGGTCTGTGAACAAAGTTTTCCCAGCCGCTCGGCTGGATGGAAGACTTACGTCGAGCGGAAGGCCGAGCGGAAGGTAGTCCGGCAACAAGTGGTTTCACACAGTTCCGGCATGCTTCCCTGGCGCAGCGATCGGCCACTGGCGTGTCAATTTGTACTTCGCTCCGTGTTTTTCTGGCGAACTGCAATAGTTCTGATTTCTGAGGACGAATCGAGAAAATACGATGGAGTCTTCCTCAAAAGGACGGCTATAATCAACACCGGTGAATTGGTGCTAAGGGCCGTCGTTCCTGCGGTGAGGAGCCACGCGGTGTCAGACTCGAGCCTTTCGGATAGTAGCCACGAATCGGCGATGTTTCCGCCGTTCACGCCTGCGGTCCCTTCCCTTGGCGGCAGCCCGAAGCCGGCTAAGTCATCGCCGGGCAACTCTGCTCCCGTCGAAGAAGTGCAAGACTTCGAAGAGTTTGAAGAGGTTGACCAGTTCGAGGAAATTCCCTCGCGGCCAACTTCTGTCGCTCCACCCAAGCCGGCACCATCCGTCCGTTCGCCTGCGGTAGCGGCATCGCCTGTCGCCCCAACGCCATTGGCAACCGTCCTTAGCGGACCTCCGCAGGCCGCACCCACTCCGCCAGTCAAAGCTCCAACGGCATCTGTTTCGCCGCCGGTAAAGTCTCCCGTCGCTGTGGCACCTCCGGTCACTCGCCCAGCTGCGCCAGCGGCCAAGCCGTCACCGAAGGCCGAACCATCACCAGAAGAGTTGTTGGAAGAAATCGCCGAGCATGGTGGCAGTGGATTCGGAGTGCGACGACTGATCCGCAATTCTTCCTCGATGACTGTTTCGATGGTGGTGCATCTCATCGGCCTGATGATCATGGCGATGTGGGTAACGGACCCAGTGGTCGTCCGCAAACTGCACGAGATCGTGGCCTCGGCAGTAGAAGAACCTGAAAAGAAGGAAGAGCTTACGGTGGAGTTGGAGAAGCAACTCACCGAGGTCACCGAGCAAACGAACACGTCGTTTAGTTCTTCGATGGATGTGAGCGAGGCAATCGGTGCTTCGGGCCCTGTAGCCGGTGCACAGCAGGTCGAGCCTTTGGATAAGGCTCTGCTCGAGCAAATGGTCAAAGCGGACGATGTGACGGTGGAAGGCCTCTTTATCGACACTCCGTCGAGCCGGCAACTCATCGTGCAGGCTCCCGATGGCCAGGTCGGTGACGCTCGCGCGGTCGTCGATGACTACAACGAAGCCTTGGACCGCATCACGCAAGAGATTCTGTGGATGCTGGAGAAAGGTCCCGTGCTGGTTGTATGGGCCTTCGATCAGTCCGAAAGCATGAAGGACGACCAGAAGGAAATTCGCGACCGGATCGAGCATGTCTACAAGCAGCTTGGTCTCGTCAGCAAGTCGAACCGTGAGGCTCTGGAGACAGCCGTTGTCAGCTACGGCGAAGGATACATCCAGCACACGCGTAAGCCCACTTCCGACTGGTACGAAATTAAGGCTTGCATCGACGAAGTTCCCAACGACCCTTCGGGCAAAGAAATGATGTGCTCGGCGGTCACCCAGGCTATCGGCACGCATCGGGCTTATGCACAGAAGACCAATCGTCAAATGTGTTTGATCCTGTGCACCGATGAGAGCGGTGAACAACAAGACAATCAATCGAACCTCGAACGAGCCGTGGCTGAAGCCAAGGCGGCTGCTTGCAAGATTTATGTGATCGGTCGGGAAGCCATTTTTGGATATCCCTACGCTCACATTCGTTGGATTCACCCGCAAACCGGCCATCACCACTGGATCCGCATCGACCGCGGTCCGGAAACAGCCTTTGTCGAACAACTGCAGACGGACGGTTTCCGCCGCCGCTACGATGCCCACAACAGCGGCTTTGGCCCCTACGAACAGACTCGCATGAGTCACGAATCGGGAGGCATTTTCTTCATGCTTCCCAGCTTGGAAAGTGCACTCGTTCGCGGCGAAAAGCGGCGTTACGAACTGGAAGCCATGCGCATGTACCTGCCCGATATCCGCACCCGGATGGAAGTTGGCAAGGACATCGAAGATTCGGAGTTGCGTCGCTCGCTAACAAAAGTCATCTACGACTTGAATCCCTACAATCCCGAGGCTGCCAAGATCATCGAGATGCGGGTAGAGTTTTCTCCCGATCTGCCGAACCTGTTCAAGCAGATCAACATTGAGTGTGCCAAGGCCACTATCTATGGCGAGTACCTCTCTCGGGTCGAAGTCGAAATGCAGCGGTTGGAGAAGTTCCGCCGGCATGAGTCCTCACCTCGTTGGCAGGCTAACTACGATTTGATCTACGCTCAGGTTATCGCCTATCAGGCGCGGATGTTTGAATATCGCGCCTATCTGTTAGAGTTTGCCAAAAATCCTCGGTTCGTACCGCCGACCAAGCCACCAAATCTGACTCACACAGGCTGGGACATCCACACCCGGAAGCAGATCATCACAGGTAAGGTTGTGGAGCCGTACATCGAACGGGCAACGGCCATGTTCAACGCGGTGATGACAGACCATCCTGGCACACCTTGGGCTGCTCGGGCAGAATATGAACTCAAGCGGGGGTTTGGCGTACACTTGATCGAAGAGTATCACGGACCCTACAAAACGGTGCCACCAGGTACTGCGGTTATTCCAGTTCCGAAAATGTAGTCTTGGCGGTTGGCTCTTCGCGCCCGCCGTTGCGTGCGTTGAGAACCATTGATGAAGATTGGCATTTTCGGCGGATCGTTCGATCCCATTCATAACGGGCACTTACTGCTTGCCGAGTCCGCCCGCGAGCAACTCGCCCTGGATCAAGTCTGGTTTGTCCCGGCTGCCGTGGCTCCGCACAAGCAAGATCGCCACGCCACGAATGCCCGCCAGCGGATCGAAATGCTGGAACTGGCCATTGCCGGCAATGAATCCTTCCGCCTTTCGACCATCGAGATCGATCGTGGCGGCGTCAGCTACACGGTCGAAACGCTGCAAGCCATCCGCGATCAAATGCCCGGTGCTGAACTATTCCTATTGATGGGTGCTGACTCGCTCAAAGATTTGCTCACTTGGCGAGAACCCGGACGGATCTGCGAACTGGCTACGCCAGTGGTATCTCGTCGCGCAGGTGCTCCCGATCCCGATTTCACCAGTCTGGCCCATCTGCTATCGCCAGCGAGGCTCTTGGAACTCTCTTCCCTTCGCCTCGAGATGCCCATTATCGAGTTCAGCAGCACCGACCTTCGCCAGCGGGCGGCAACTGGCCAAAGCCTTCGCTACCGCACGCCCCGCGCGGTGGAAGAATACATCCGAGCGCAATCTCTGTATCGCTAGTCTTCGTGCCCGCGTACTTCCGGTATTGCCAGGGCTACACTTACAACCCCCAAACTCTCTCCAGTTTGTCTTGTGGGTGGGCGATCAATATGGTAGTTTGCCCGATTCGCTATTTGCCGGAGATATTGCGCGCCGAGTGGTTCGCAACGGCAGCTGGCAGGCCTCAAGGCCTCTCCATTTTCGCTCGCTTCCCAAGTTGACAGCCATTCGGCTCGAGCAAGGGACCTCAAGTGAGACAGAAGGTGACGAGAGGAAGGTAAGCACGAACTGGTCTTATGGTTAATCGCAGTTTGATTCGATCCCTGGAGAATGACCCCGACATTACCTCGATGTACGATCTGGCAGTTGCTGGATTCGATGATTTCGGTGGTATGGAGCCCGGCGAGGGGGGCGGGGATTTTGACGTCAACAAGATCGTCGAAGGACGCATCCTCCGCGTCGGCGACGGAATGGTTCTGGTCGACATCGGCTTTAAGAGCGAAGGCTCGATTCCGCTCGACGAATGGGATGCCGAAGATCCACCGCCGCAGGTGGGCGATCTGGTCCGCGTGCTGATCGAAGATCTCGAAGACGAGAACGCCACGCCCGAAGACGGTGGCATGGTCCGCATCAGCAAGCGTAAAGCTCGCAAGATGGACCAATGGCTCGATATTCTCAAGAAGATCAAGGAAGGCGACGTTGTCACCGGCTTGGTCACTCGCAAGATCAAGGGTGGTTTGCTCGTCGACGTCAGTGGCGTCAACGTGTTCCTGCCCGCCAGCCAGGTCGACATTCGTCGCCCGGCCGATATCGGCGATTACATCAACCGCACGGTGCAGTGCGAAGTGCTCAAGATCGACGAAGCTCGCAAGAACATCGTCGTCAGCCGCCGCTCTCTGATCGAACGTCAGCGCCAAGAAGCTCGCGAATCGCTGCTGAAGGAATTGGAGGTCGGTCAGGTCCGCAAGGGTGTCGTCAAGAACATCGCCGAGTTCGGTGCGTTCGTCGACCTGGGCGGCATCGACGGCCTGTTGCACATCACCGACATGAGCTGGGACCGTATCGGTCACCCGAGCGAAATGGTGGCCATCGACCAAGAGGTCGAAGTGATGGTGCTCCACATCGACCGCGAAAAGCAAAAAATCGCGCTCGGTCTGAAGCAGAAGGGCCATAACCCTTGGACCAATGTTGCCGAAAAGTACCCTGTCGGCAGCAGCCACAAGGGTTCGGTCGTCAACGTGATGAGCTACGGTGCATTCGTCAAACTCGAGCCAGGCATCGAAGGCCTCGTTCACATCAGCGAAATGAGCTGGACCCGCCGCGTCAATCACCCCAGTGAACTCGTCAACATCAGCGACGAGATCAATGTGGTGATCCTCGGCGTCGACAAGGAAGGCCAACAGCTTTCCCTCGGCATGAAGCAGACGCAGGAGAATCCGTGGACCAAGGTCGCGGAAAAATATCCTGTCGACAGCCTCGTCGAAGGCAAGGTTCGCAATCTCACCAACTACGGTGCGTTTGTCGAACTCGAAGAAGGGATCGACGGCTTGTTGCACGTCTCCGATATGTCTTGGACCCGCAAGATTGGTCACCCCAGCGAAATGCTGGAAAAGGGCCAGGTTGTGAAGTGCAAGATTCTGTCGGTCGATCAGGAACGTCGCCGTATCGCTCTGGGTCTCAAGCAGCTTGACGAAGATCCATGGGCCCGTGACATCCCAGGCAAGTACTCCGCGAACCAAGTGGTAAGCGGAACCGTGACGAAGATCACCAACTTTGGTGTGTTCGTCGGCCTGGAAGACGGCCTCGAAGGCCTACTCCACATCTCGGAACTCGCCGATCATAAGGTAGAGAATCCGGAAGAAGTGGTGAAGGTTGGCGACAAGATCGACGTCAAGATTCTGCGGGTCGATATCGACGAGCGTAAGATCGGCCTCAGCCGTAAGCGCGTCGATTGGTCCGAAGACGACAACGTCGAAGCTGCCGCCGCCGAAGGCGCTGCCTCGCCCGATCAAGGCAAGAAGAAGGGCAAGGGCGGCGAGCTGAAGGGTGGTTTGGGTGGCAGCGGTCCGCTGATCAGCCCGACCATGGCCGCCGACAAGACCGAAGGGGACGCTGGCAAGACCTAGTGGTTGCTGGTTGCTCTAATCGATGAAATCTCTCAGCTCCGCGGTCACAATCCGCGGAGTTGTTTTTTGCGCCGCGCAAAGCACTTCGCACCGGCATTTTGCTTTTTCTGGCCTCTGATCTCTCTGACTTCCAACCTCTGCGTTCCGAGGCTCTTGTCTCAGAACTCTGAACTCCCGAACTCAGAACTGCGGTTCTACATCGTAGGTCCGAAGCGTTCGTCGGTGCCGTTGCCGGGGACTTGGAAGTCGGGGGGTGAGAGAGCGGTGGGGCCTTGGTCGGCGACGTCGGCGGCTTCCCAACAGAAGTCGTCGTCGCCGAGCTTGCCGTAGACGTCGTCGTCGACACCATCGTGCGTGATGGTGGCGAGGCCGGTGCGAAGGTTGGAGGTGCCCCAGATGTTCAGCAGCGCGAGCAGGGCGGCGTCGTTATCGGTGGCATTCGAGTAAGTGGCCGCGCTGAACGGTCCCACACTGGCGACCGAAGTCCAGGTGCTGTGTTCGTTGGCGACGCTGCCCGTGATGAGCAGGTCGTTGCCAAATTCACCGCTCATGTTGTCTTCACCGGTGCCACCGATCAGCACATCGTTGCCGCTGCCGCCATTGAGAATGTCGTTGCCCGCTTCACCCACCAGCAAGTCGTTGCCGAGATAGCCGGCCAGCTGATCGTTCCCCGCACCGCCGTAGACGCGATCGTCGCCGAAGCCGCCGTCGGCGATGTCATCGCCGAAGCCGCCGTGCAGATAATCGTTGCTGTCGAAGCCGCCGAGACGATCGTTGCCGCCGCCGCCGTAAATCACGTCGTTGCCGGTGCCGCCACTGAGCGTGTCGTTGCCGCCCACGGGCGAATCCTGCGGTGGAACCACATCGGTCGATGCCGGAGCGTTATCGCCCCACAGCACATTGTCGCCGTTGCCGCCATTCACGCTGTCGTTGTCGAGACCGCCGACCAGCCAGTCGTTGTTGGTCGCACCATACAGCAGATCGTTGCCCCCTTCGCCGTAGAACTCCGCAGAGACCGTGAGGTTCGCCTGCGTGACATAGTCGGCGCCGTCACCAGCGTAGACGATCGTCTTGTTGCTCACGTTGTAATCGCCGAACGTGCTGTTGATCCGCAGACGCACGCGGTGAGGCTGTGCCACCGTATTGTTGCGGCTGAACTGAATCAAGTCGTTCGCAGCGGTCGTGCGAGCGAACAAGTCGCCGACTTGCACGTTGGTCAGCTTGCCTTGGTCGACGAGATTCAGGTCTTCGATTTCGCTCCAAGCGACCGGTTGGCCCGCGCTATTGAGCACGCCGGACGAACCGGCGGCAACCACGACGGGCGCGGTGTTGGGGATCGAAGTGATATCGAGATTGAGTGTGTCGCCGATGATGTCGCCGACCGGAGCGGGGAGTGGATTCGTGGGAATGCCGCCGTTGATCGTGATCGCGGTGGTCGTGCTCGGACGAATCAGCTGCGTGGTTGGTGCCACCACGAGACCGACGTTCATCGCGCCGGTGCCGACGAGCCCCGCCGGTGTTTCGCCGAACGTATCGAGGCCCGCATCGCCAAACAGCGAGACGCTCGTCACACCGCTGGCCAAGCCACTTGGCAGCGGCGAGGTGCCACCGATTTGATCGGAGGTGAACACGCGGAACTGATCGTTGCCGCCGTTACCGCGCAGAATGACCGCCTCGAGATCGTGCGGAGTCGTCGTTGGCGTCAACTGCGAGTTGATGTTGTCCGCGTCGCTGGTGCCGGTGTAATCGAGGTTGTCGATGTTGCGGAAGGTGACACCGCTCGCGTTGAGACCGGTGAGGACGTAATCCGGATCAGTGCCGTTGAGTGCGTTCAGCGCCACGGTGTCACCCGTGAGGTCGCCACTGTCGTTGATCTCGAGGCGATCGACGGCGAACGTCATGTCGCCGCCGCTGCCGTCGACCACGACCGGACCGGCGATGAAGTCGACCGTCGGAGCCGCATCGAACAGCTGGAACAAGTCGCCGCCAAGACCGCCACGCAGTGTCACCACGCCCGTGTTACCGCTGGTGCTCTGCACTCGCAGCGTATCGACCGCGCCGTCATCGGCGAACAGGCCTTGGCCGTGCAAGTTGATCGCCGGATCGTTTGTCTGACCGCTACCCAAGCTGACAAGATTCAGCGAGTCGGCACCGGCGAGAGCGTTCACATTCAGCGATGTAAAATTGTCGCCGCTGAAGTCGAACGGCGTGTAGCCAACCCCCATGCTGACGCGCGTATCAGCAAGATTCGCGGCGATGCTCAGCGCATCCGCCACATCGCTGCCGAGCACGGTGAGCGCGCCCGGAGTCGCACCCGCGCCCGTGCGCTGCACGAGTTCGACGTTCGCGAAGTAAGTTTGCAGATCGACGGCGTTGCTGCTGCTCAGCACTTCACCCGTGTTGCTCGGCGTGCTGCCGCTGTTCGTGCCGAAGGCATACGTCTGCGACGCGCTCGGACCGGTGAGGGCGAAGATGAGCGTGTCGTTGTTGCCGCCGCCATCGAAGAAGAACTCGGCCTGCCCTGCGAGGTTCGTGTTGTCGCCGGCTCCTGGAGCGAGTCCGCTGAAGTTCACGAGCCCACCGAGGTCGTTGATCGTGAGGAAGTCGCGATCGTTGCTGCCGAGGTAGGTGAACGAGAGAATCGTCGCGAAATCGCCTTGAAACACGATGCCGACGTCGTTGTCGTCCGGCGCGATCGCATCGCCGGTGCGCGACAGCACGAAGTCGGCTCCGCTGCGTGACAAGGTGAGATGATCGTCGACATTCGTGTTGCCGAACGGCGTGTTGTTCGCATCGAGCGCCAGGTGATACGCGGCGTTGGCGTTCACATCTTCGATGCTCGTGTACACCACCTGTCGCAGCGGTGCACCAAACGTCCACGTCCCCGCGCCGATGCCGCCAAGCGTCAACAGCGGATTCACCGCCGCGCTGATGTCCAAATTCAACGTATCACCCGGCGACGTTCCCACCGGCAGATTCCCATTCATGAAGAACTCCGTCGTGCTCTGCGGTGCCAAGTTAAACGTATCGTGGTCGTCATTGCCATTCAGATACGTGCCACCACCAACGCCCGCCAGCGGTGTCGTAATCACCGCGGCATTGGCAATGGTGAGCACACCACCAGTCGTCGCATCGGTACCTGCCGGCAGTTCCGCATCACCGACATCCACACCAATCGTTACTTGCAGCGCCGCGCTCACGTTGCCGTTGATGAGCGCATCGTCACCCGCATTCAAGAACACATTCGCCGTCGTCGAACCCACCGTCACGCCGCCATTGATCGTCAGATCATCATCGAGCAGCGGCGCGTCGTTGTCGTCGGTGGCGGTGAAGGTGACGTTGCCCACGGAGATGCTGTTCGCAGCGATCGTCAGCGGACTGCTGTTGACGACGGTCGTTGCACCGCCGTCGTTGCGAGCACCAAAGCCCAGCGTGCGAAGATCGCTAACCGTAAGCAGACCGCCCACGCTATTCAGCACATTGATCTCGCCGCTCGTCGTATTGAACAGCTGAATCGCGCTCACCGACGTCTCGAGTGTGCTCCCCGCACCGATGCCCGTCGCCGCTCGCAAGAACACATTCGGGCCTGTGATGTTCACATCATCGTCCCCATCAATGATCGCCCCACCCGCCACGATCCCACCACCTGCCGCCGTACTCACATTCGCGATCGTCGCATCCCCCACCGTCGTCAGCGTATTCGCACCCAACGCCAGCAACGAATCATTCGTCCCCACCCCCGGATCACCAGCACCCACATAACTCGACACCGTCTCATTCGCCAACAACTGCAGCGTCGCTCCCAACGCCACATTCACCGGCCCAGCAGTATCCAGAATCGCTCCCGTCCCCACGCCATTATTCACCGCCAACACACCCGCGTTGACATTCGTCGCGCCGGTGTACGTATTGAGACCACTTAGCGTTAGCGTGCCAGTACCAGCTTTGGTCAATGCCCCCACGCCGGCGATGGTTGCCGTCGAAGTGATGGTGCCAACCTGACCGCCATCGATCTCGAACGTGTGCGTTGCGGCAGTGAGTAAGTTGATAGTGACGTTGTTATCGGTCAAGTTCTGCCCAGCGACGTTCTGAATGCGTCCGCTGTTGAAGTTGAAATTGAAGGGAGCAGAAGCGACACGATTGAGCGTGACGAACTGAAGAGTGCCGCCGAAGAGGTTAATGTTGGCAGTTCCCGAAGTCGTTCTGGTACCAACACTGTTTTGAATCGTGCCCGCGACGGACAACGTCCCACCATTCAAGGTTATTGTGCCGGACGTGTTGGCTGGTGTAGCCGAGGCCGTTGCAGCCAGGGCATGGGGAGTTCCCAGGGTGATGCTGGTAGCGGTGACCAAGCCGGCGTCCATCGTGAGTGAGCCCGAGCCCGAGCCGTTACCGCCACCATGACGGCCGAGGATTACGTTCGAGAGTGTGCCGTTGAATGTTCCACCGGTCAGATTGACGACGCCAGACGTAACGATCCCCGTATTTTGTGCGAGATTGTTGCCGACCAACAACGAAGTGGTGGCGCCCGTGCTACCAGCGAGATTCAAAGTGCCGCCGATTCCCGCGAACCGAATCAAGCCGCTCGATTTCAAACTGCCCACAGATAGCGTATCGGCATTGATGTTGTTGAGGGCATTGCCCAGCACGATTCGATTTCCATTGGCAGCTTCGGTGCCGAGGTTGGCGGCATTCCCTGGGCCGGCGTCCGTGGAAACGCCGACGGTGATGGTGTTCGCGGCGATTGTATTGATGCCGCTAGTCGAAAGGAGGAGCGATCCGCGCGTATTGTCGCCAGTTACATTTCCCTGGGCAGTAGGTACGTATTGTCCAAGGAGCAGATTGCTAGCCAGCAAAGACACACTGGCTGCATTGGAGAAGTCGACGGTACCCGAGGAAGTGGTCGCAGTGGAACTGGCGATGGTTCTGCGTCCGATGTACATCTCCGCACCGTTGCTGCCCGCAACGACCGCGCCGCCATTGACCGTCAAGGTACCCGTCGCCGCAGCACCTGCAGTGGTGGCCACGCCCACGCGGAGTGAGTCGACGGAGAGACCATTGGTGACAACGAGACTGCCGGTATCGATATTCAGCGCCGAAACGCCGGAGTCCAAAATGCCTCCGCCGATGGTCGCGATTCCACTTGTGGTTGTTTGCTGCAATGTGCCCGTTCCGCCATTGCCGAGGGAGACGTTGCCTGCACCAAGGCTGAGCGAAGCAGCGGAAGTAACCAACAAGACGGCTGTATTTCCAACACTACCCACCGTAATGCCAGAAGTGCCGGCCAAATTGCCACCAGTGGCAATCGTGAGTTGACCATTGTCGACGGCCGTCGTGCCGGTGTAGGTGTTGGCGGCAGAGAGCGTCAGAGCGGCGGGGCCCGCCTGGATTATCGAGCCGGGAGCAGCCTGTCCATTGACGATTGGAACGCCGATGGAGAGATTTTGCCCCAACGTGAAGGTGCGCGTCGCAGGCGCGGCCGTGCTGCTTAGTTCGATTCCGATCAGGCCGGTTGTGCCTCCAGCAGTGTCCTCTGCAATGGACGATGCCGCCAAACCGACGGTCGTTACATTGCCATTGAGAATCAGCCGACTACCTAGGGCCGATGCACCACCACGGCGCAGATTGAGCGTGCTACCATCCAATAACAGGCCACCCGCGCCGACCGTGAGGGAAGTGCGAACGAATGTGCTATTTCCGTAGACTGTGAAGCTATTGCTCGTTCCAACCGTTCCACCGGCAGTCGCATTCATTGCCGTCAGACTAAGACTGCCAAAGCTGACATTCGAGCCACTATTGCCAACATAGATGGTGTTCCCTGCTCCACCGGTGAAGCTGCCGGCGCCAGTAATTGTCCACGCGCCGAGCCCGGCATTAAACGTACCACCCGTGACGTTCAGACTGCCAATAGTATCGGTAACCGTGCCCACCCCGACGTTGGGAGCGGTGCCATTAAAGACACTGCCAGCGCCACTCATCGTCACGGCAGAAGTGTCAGCAATTTGATTGTTTGTCGTAATGGTCACCTTGCCGGCATTGCTAATATCGAGGTCGCCGGGAATCGCGAGCGCCGCTCTGCTCAGCGTCAGCGTACCTGCCGACACGGTCGTCGTTCCGGTGTAGGTATTCGCCGTCGCGCCTGTGAGTGTGAGTTGCCCAGCAGAGGTCTTGGCCAAATTCAACGCGCCTGTGATTGCGCCGGCATAAGTCGTGTTGCCCGCAGCGTTGTTGACCGTCAGAGTCGCCATCGCACCAGTATTCGTCACGGTGATGGGCATCGTTCCGACAGAGGACAGGCCGCCCAGAGTTTGATTGAAGCCATTCAGGTCGAACGTGGCGGTATTGAGATTTGCGACGTTGCCGAGCGTTAGTGCGGTTGCCGTAGGGAGTGCGTCCGCGACATTGATGCGCAGGATACCCGTACTGACGGTCGTGGTGCCGTTATAGGAACTCGCCGCACCAAGGTTGAGAGTTCCCAGCCCAGCCTTCGTAAGCGAGGCGGTAGTTGCGCTGCCGTTGGTGATCGGAACATTGATACTCAGGTCGGCTCCACCGGCGCCCACCGTCACGGTTCGGGTAAAGGCTCCAGCGATATTGCTCAGCAGAATATCCCGACTACCGTTCGTTCCGCCGGCCGAGTCCACGATAATCGACGAAGGTGCTGTTCCGGAGGTGGTGACGTCGCCATTGAGAACCAATCGAGAACCGAGGTTTCCTGCTCCGCCTTGCCGCAAATTGAAGAAGCTGCCGTTCAGATTCAAGCCACCCGCACCCACGGTTACCGTGCCCTGCGTGCTGCTGTTGGCTCCATACATGGTGAAGCTGTTGGCCGTTGATACCGTTCCGCCTGCCGTCGCTGTCATCCCCGTCAGGTTCAAAGTGCCAAACGAAATCCGGGCACCACTGTTACCCAGGAAGATTGTGTTCCCAACTCCACCAGTAAAACTACCAGCCCCCGTAACGGTGAGATTGGCGCTGGGTCCAGTCTGAAACGTGCCGCCGGTCACCGTAACGCTGCCCAAAGTTTCTGTGTAGCCAGCTACATGCCCGCTATTAATCCCAGTGCCATTAAAAACACTCCCGGAGCCGCTCATCACGACGTTCGATGTGTCGGCAATCTGGTGGCTGCCAGTCATCGAGACCAAGGCACTGGTGATGGTGAGGTCGCCACCAATCGCGTTACCGGATGTTTTTGCCAGATTCAACCGACCTCCGCTCACTGTGGTCAGACCGGAATAGGTATTGGCTGCCGCGCCACCGAGCGTGAAGACATTGGTCCCCACTTTGGTAATGCCACCCGTACCGGATATCGTGCCGTTGAACGCGGTCGAAGTATTGAGCGCGCCAACGGTCAGAGTGTTCGCGCCCAGGTCGATGATGCCGGTGCCGGTGAGCGCACCGAGCGAGCGCGCTGAATCCAACAGCGGATCGTTGGCGACATCGTTGATCAAAGCGCTGTCGGCAGCGCCCGGTACACCATCATCGCCGGGCGAGGCATCGCCAATATCCCAGTTGGCTTGATTGGCCCAGTCCGTGCTCGCGGTCCCCAGCCAAGTGAATGAGGCCAGCAACTGGCGACCTTCTAACGGCTCGAAGAACGACCGTCGATTTCTTTTTTGGCGCCCAAGAGCCCCTTGCTTCTTGCCAAGAAAACGAGACCACAACGACCGAAGGGAGCGGTTGAGCATGGGAGAGGTTTCAGATGGAGAAAGGATGGTCCACTAGTCCGAGCCGTTGAATCTCAGACAGCAAGAAGTACCCGCGCAGCCGCGAATCATGGCCGGCAGCGCAAGGAATACCCGTTACAGCGAGTATAACGAGCCGGTCCTTAAATCCCATCGATTTGCGGGGCTATTCAGCCCGGAATCTTTGGCCTCGCGACATTTTGCCGCGATGTGTAAAGAGTCCCTGCTGTCAGCGCAGGAAAGTGTTCAAAATATTGAACAACCACGGCAAGTGAGACGCGAAAAATCCGAGCGCGTTGGTGTTTAGAACTCCAACTTTTCTTTGCGATAGCTCAGGTCGAGCACATCCATGGGATGCATGATTTTGAGAACCTCGCCCTGCATGCGCGCTTCGCGGGCGATCTGCAGCAGACAACCGGCGTTGGAAGTGATCACCACACGCGCGCCCGTTTTGCGAATGTTCTCGAGCTTGCGCCGGCCAAGCTTCTCGGCCATTTCGGGTTCGGTCAGGTTGTAGGTTCCTGCTGCGCCGCAGCAAAGATCCGACTCCGGTAGTTCCACCAGTTTCAAACCGCGAATTCGCTTCAGCAAATTGCGAGGCTGCTCGCGCACCTTTTGCGCGTGAGCCAAGTGACACGCATCATGATAAGTGGCTGTCACGCGCACTTCACCGGGCGGCGTGACGAGACCGAGATCATCGAGGAACTCGCTGCAGTCGCGCACTTTGGCGGCGAAGGCGGCACGCTCGTGTTGCTGGTCGTCATGCCAATGATGACCATAGTCCTTGAGCATCGAACCGCAGCCCGCGACGTTCACAATGATCGCATCGACGCTGCTCGGATCGAAGGCAGCGATGTTCTGGTTGGCAAAGTCCTTGGCAGGGTCACTGCTGCCGGCGTGCAAGTGAATCGCCCCGCAGCAGGCTTGCTCGCGCGGCACCACCACATCGCAGCCATTGGCTTGCAGCACGCGAGCCGTGGCCCAATTCGTCTGGCGAAACATCACGTCGCCCACACAGCCGGTGAAGAGTGCTACGCGTGCGCGTCGGCGGCCTGTTGCCGCAAAGAAGGTCGGCAGCTGTGGCAGCGGCTTTTCAAGCTTCGGCAGCATCGTCGCTAGGCGCCCTAGCCGTGAAGGAAGCAGCCGCCAAAGGCCGGTATTGATGAGCAGTTTGTCGAGACCCAGCCACTGCGCGATGCGGGCGGGAGCCAGCGACGCTTGCAGCCGCTCGGGGTACGGAAACAGGCCGAACAAGATGTAGCGATGAAACCAGTCGTCTGTCTTGCTGCCGCCACGTTGCTTCGCGTCGGCTTGTTCCATCGAAACGCGGAAGGGCTCGATCAGCTTTCCGTATTGCACGCCCGAGGGACACGCCGTTTCGCAGCCGCGACAATCGAGGCAAAGTTCCAAATGACGGCGAACATTTTGATTCAGTTCGAGGCGACCATCCGTGACCGCCCGCATCAAATAGATGCGGCCGCGCGGGCTGTCGTTTTCATTGCCGGTTTCGACATACGTCGGGCACGATGCGGTACACAGTCCGCAATGCACGCAGTCGAGAAACAGTTCGTAGTCGATGTTCGTGCCCGGGCGTGCGTGCGGTTCCAACGGCGCAGCCCCGCCGAGTTGCAACAGCGGCTTGGTGCGCGCGATGGCTGCATCGGTGATGGTGGGCGGCGGATTCGCAGGGATTGAAGTCATGGGGTTGGAGTTCCGGCTTTAGCCGGCTGCTGTTCGTTTTCTAAAAAGGCCGGCTAAAGCCGGAACTCCAGCTAGTACACGAAACGACCACGATTCAGTAGATCGAGCGGATCGAAGCGGCGTTTGACCGCGGTCATCAAGGCCAGCGGAGCTTCGCCTCCCCAATAGCTTTGATGCGTGGCTTCTGCGCCGGGCGGCGCATTCAATACTACTACATGCCCCTGGTGTGCGGAGGCAACGGGTTGCAAATCGCCTAGCAATAATTGACCCAGGCCTTTTTCCGGAAACGCCGCGAAGCGGACAAACACGGTTCCATTGCCGGCGTGAGCCAGCACGCTGCAGTTCGGATCTCGCCGACGGCAAGCAGCGACGAAAGGCAACACGCCGCTTGGTTTCACGCTCGCTTGCACCGTCAGCGGGCTATCGATATCGGCCGAAAATTCCAGCACTTGCGGCCAAGGTTCCGCCAGGCCGTCTTCCATTAGTGGATTGACGATTCCCGCATCGCGCCATTCACGCCGCAGGTGATCTTTCATCCAGAGCACTTCGGCGGCTGTCCCTTCGACGAGCACGAGCAGCGCGAAGCCTTGGTCGCTGATCTTTAGCTCCGCCAGTGCCGCGGAAGCTCGCCACGCAGGACCAGCGAGTAATTCCACTGCGGCGGGAGTAATTGCCGATTGCTGAAGCGCGGCGAGCATCGCTTCGGCCTGCTCCGCAGTCGCCACGTGGCAAGCGAGCCAAGCGGAGCGTTCGGGAATTGGTCGAACTTTGAGCGTGACTTGCGTAATGATGCCCAGTGTCCCGAGCGAGCCTGTAAGCAGCTTGCAAAAGTCGTAGCCGGCGACATTCTTCACCACGCGGCCGCCGCCGTGAAAGAGCAAGCCGTTGCCATCAACGGCTTCGATGCCAATGACGAAGTCTCGCAAGGGCCCCTGACCATACCGCCGCGGACCATTCCAGTTGGTGGCAATCACACCGCCGATCGTAGCCCGATCGGCTTGTGGGACATCGACCGGCAAGCGTTGACCTTCAGCGGCGAGTGACTGCCGAAGTTGCTCGAGCGTCACACCCGCACCGAGCGTGATGGTCATATCCCGCGCCGGGTAATCGACGACTTGATTGAGCTTGCTGAGTGAAATCCCCCAGCCTGGAGTTTTTGTCCGCAGGCCAAAGTGCTGACTGGTGCCGCCACCGATGGGGTAGAGCGGCGTCTTGGTCTCGCGCGCTTGCTGCACGGTGCTCACTACATCAGCAGCGGTTGCTGGTTCAAGCGTTTGTTGCAACGGCAGGATGTCGCTGGGAAGTGGCACGCGGAAGAGCTTTCAGGCAAGGACGTTATCGAGTTTGGTAATTCTAAAGCGCCGCGCGCCGGCCCGGGTGTTTCTGTTCCATGCCACAGCCACCAGCCGTCGGCAGCATTTTCATCGGACTCAACTTGCCGCGAGGGTTAAACGCCTGCCGTAAGTTGTCCATCGCTTGCAAATCGTCGGGCGAAAACATCTTCTCCATGAAGTGAATTTTCTCGACGCCAATGCCATGTTCGCCCGTGACACTGCCGCCACAAGCAAGGCAGGCGTCCAGAATCTCATTGCTGGCCAGCAAGACTCGCTCCACTTGCGCTGGATCACGTTCATCGAACAGCAGAATCGGGTGAATGTTGCCATCGCCCGCATGAAAGACGTTGACGATTTTGATCTCGTATTTCGCGCTAATTTCGGTGATCTTCCGCTGAATGTGAGGCAACTGCGTGCGCGGAACAACTCCATCCTGCGTGCAATAGCTGGGGCTCAGGCGGCCAATCGCGCCGAAGGCCTGCTTGCGGCACTTCCACAATTTCAGACGTTCTTTTTCATCCTTCGCCAGCCGAACTTCGCGGGCCTTGCTCTTCTTACACAACTCGACAATCTGATCTCGCTGCTCATCGAGCCCCGCTTCGAGGCCATCGACCTCAATCAGCAGGATTGCCTGGGCATCGAGCGGAAAGCCAAAGCTGAAAGCCGCTTCGATAGCCACCAGAATGCCTTGATCCATCATTTCGAGCGCGGCAGGCACAATCCCGGCGCCAATGATCTCGCTGATCGCTTGCGTCGCGTCGTCGCAACTTTCGAAGATGGCAAGCATGGTGCGCCAGCCTTGCGGATTGCGGGTAAGGCGCACCCAGACTTTCGTCACAATGCCGAGTGTCCCCTCACTGCCGACCATCGCGCCGACCAGATCGAGCCCGAGCGGATCTTCCGCAGGCCCACCGACTTGAATCACCGAGCCATCGGCCATTACCGCTTCGATTCCCAGCACATGATTGACCGTGACACCGTACTTGAGCGTGTGAGGGCCGCCGCTGTTCGTGGCAACATTGCCGCCAATCGTGCAGGCCCCTTGGCTGGAGGGATCTGGGGCATAGTGATAACCCGATCCCTTGAGCGCGTTCGTCAGGTGTACATTCACGACGCCCGGTTCGACGAGAGCGTAACGATCGCGATAGTTGATTTCGAGAATGCTCTTCAGCCGCGTGAGGACGATCATCACGCCGCCGCCAATCGGCAAGCAGCCACCCGCCAGGCTCGTTCCCGCGCCGCGCGGTACGAACGGCACGTCGCCCCGATTGCAGCACTCAACGATCTTCACCACGTCAGCCGTGCTTCGCGGGAAGACAACGATGTCCGGACTGTTCTTTTCGATCACGAACCCATCGCACTCGTACACGAGTAGATCGGAGCGCGCCGTCAGCACGTTCTCGCTCCCAATCGCGCGACGAAGGTCGTCCGCAAGGCGCGTCAGAATTTGAGTGGAGGGAGCGGCAAGCGTGGCCATAACGATTCCGGAGTTTCTTGAAACTGCACCGATTCTATTTGTAATGCATCATGCCGCGTTCTGTACCCAGCCTTAGCTTAGTTCGCCGCCGCCTCTGATAACCATTTTTGATAACTTTTTCAGCAGTTATTTCGTGACAACCATTTGCCCCAACCGCTTGCCGGCACTTCACTTAGGCGAATCAATTCGCAATTTTTGACGAAACGGTGATAACCATTTTGAGCACCACTTTTGAGCGACTCTCGAACGCCTCATTGTCCTGCTTCGGGCGACCAGTTGGTCGCCATAAATTGGCTGGTCAACGCCAGGAACTGAAATCTGCTCGAAGCGTGATTCTTTGTCAAACACCCAGGCAGCATTTCGGTTGCTCTGAATCTGGGGGCCAGTAGAGAGGTCAAATTCGCCGTCCCACGGCCCGAATCTATTTTCGCCAGCGTGCCGACTACTTTTCTTTTTTTCTGCTCCGTGCCGTGACCAGACTAGTCACGGGCCATTCGTATGTTTACTTGTCGAGCGAAGGATGTACTTCGCCGGTGAGCCGAGTGGCTCGGTAAGAGTTACCAACCCTCTTGCCAAACTTTCATGGATTGTGTAAATTTGTACACTAGTGCTGAGTGGTCGGTGAGCCCTGTGGTTTCCACTGAAAGCAAGGACTGGCAACAAGTTATGTCAATAGCAGTTGCTTTGGCTTTCGTTTTGGCACAGCCCGTGCATTAAGGCTGTCTCGCTCATCTTCCCCCGCATTCGCGAACAAAGTTTCTCATCATCGCAAAGGAGTGTGACATGCTTGTTCTGACTCGCAAACTTCAAGAACGGATCTGCATCGGCAACAATATCACCGTGACGGTGCTGCGTGTAAAAGGACAACAAGTCCGCATCGGCATCGAAGCCCCCCGCGACGTACGCGTCATTCGTGGTGAGTTGCCACCGACCGCGAATCGCCGCCTGGAAGCTGAAAATGCCGGTCCGGAAATGTCCGACACCGACCAAGATTCGTTGCCGCTGACGATCGACATTGATGCTTCGGATTTGCTCTGCGATTCCGACGCAGAAGCTGTCGAGGCCGACGAAACCAACAACGCCGTTGTCTATGGTCGTGGTCGTCCCGCCGCGATGAAGCAGTTCGTCCGCACGGTCCTCGAGAGCGCTCTCGCCAAGTAATCTCTAGGCTGCTTCCACGCGGAGCAGCTGATTTTTCGGAACAGAAACGGAACAGAAAACAGAGTGTCACTGGCAGCTGATGCCAGTGCCAGCGGGCTGGGAAAACAACCTTGGCGAACAAGACCCTCGCCAAACCGCCCGCAAAGTCGATGTAGTTTCGCCAGCTTCTCTGCGCTATACGTTCGGTTCAAGTCCTTCCCGCAGAATCTCCGATAGCTCTTAGCAGCGGTACCATCGGGGTCCCGCGCGCTCGGGGGGAATTCTGAGGCTGGACCATGCGGCTATCGCTGGCCCGCGGATTAGCGCTGCCTGTCTGCCTGATTTGGGCGGTCATCGCTGCTGCGCAGTCGCGGAACCCGGGCCCACCCCCAGAGGATCCGTTCTCCCGCGCAGCGAATCCGCCTGCTGCCAATGGCGCGAACACGATTACGGCTACTGCCAAGCCAGCTGCTCCACTCTTCATTACCTCGCAGCTCGATGTCTTCATTCCGTTTTCGGTGCGCAATGCCGACGTGAAACGGGTGCGCGTTTATATTTCGCTCGATCGTGGCCAAACCTGGGATCTGTACCAGGAAGTAAAGGCTGACGAACAGCGTTTTCGCTTTCGAGCCAAACAAGATGCCGAATTTTGGTTTGCGACCGAAACCGTTGCTGCTAATGGCGTCAGCGATCAGCCAGCGCAGCGGGCACCGCAAATGCGGCTGATTGTCGACACCATCAAGCCGCGATTGCAGATCTCGCCCAAGCTTGATGAATCGGGACGCGTGGAATTAACATGGGCCGCGCTCGATCCCTATCTGCTGAACAACAAGGTGAAGGTCGAGTGGCAAGATCCGCGCGATGGCGTCTGGCAGCGGATTAGTCCGACCGCTTCGCCCGCCGATACCAACACCCGCGGCCAGTTCGCCGCCAAGACAACCATTACTCCGCCGGCAGGACTCACCAAAATGATCTTGCGCGGCGAAGCAGAAGATTCAGCCGGCAACAAAACGGTCGTTTCGCAGCAGTTTGAAATACAAGCTGCAGGCGAAGCGGGGCAACAAGCACTGCTCCCCTCGGCACCGGGCAGTGGTGCCCTCGCTCAGCGATGGACACCAGACCAAAACGATCCGTACACGCGGCAGCCTGCGGCTTCGATGATGGATCCTGCGTTGCCGCGGATGCAGCCGAACACAGCTCTGGCCAAGGTTGGTTCGGGAACCTCTGGTTTTGGAGATTCTGGCTCAAGCAATACGCTGCCACCACCTCGCGAAGAGTTACCGCGTGACAATCAATCGCCGCAGATGGTCCGCAATCCTTATTCGCCGACGAGCGGAACGCCTGCGCGCCCGACGAACACGGGCGAGTTGCTGCCGCCGGCCAGTAACGACCGCCAGCCTTATCAAACCGAGAACCTGCCGGCGCCCCAGCAGCAAGAGTCGCCCAATCGTTCACTGCTGAATGGACCAGAAAACGAATCTCAACCGCCGAGCGATTATCCGTCTCGCGACTTCCCGCCGATGGATCGTCGACCGAGCGAGTCACTCGTGCGCCCCGAGCAAATCGATAGCGAGCCAATCGCTCCGCCCCGGCGCGTTGAACCCATTCCCTCGCCCCAGGGTGATCAGGCGCGGATGACGAATGCCAAGCGGTTCAGCCTCGACTACGACGTCGAAGCCGTCGGGCCCGAAGGTGTCGCTGATGTCGAACTATGGGGCACCGGCGACCGCGGTCAAACCTGGGTGAAGTGGGGTTCCGATCCCGACCGGGTCACGCCGTTCGAAGTGGAAGTGAGCAACGAGGCCACCTATGGCTTTCGGATTGTGATTGTCGGCAAGAATGGGCTCGCCAGTAACACGCCGCAAAGTGGCGATGCGGCCGACATTTGGGTCGGCGTCGATATGGCGAAGCCACAGGTGCGACTCACGGGGGCAACGATTGCCGGTGGAGAGCAGGCCGGCAAGCTGGAAATTCGCTGGACCGCCAGTGACGAACATTTTGGACCGCGACCGATTTCGCTTTCGGTTTCCGATCGAGCGGCCGGACCTTTCACGCCCATCGCCGCCGGGCTGCCTAACTCGGGCAGCTACTTCTGGGAATTCGATCCTCGCGTTCGTCGCCAACTCTTCTTGCGCATCGAAGCGCAGGATAGAGCGGGGAATCAATCGGCCGATCAGTTGACCGACCCCATCACCATCGAAGGGCTGGCTCCCAAGGGACGCATTCGCGATCTCGCGCCCACGCCCAACGCTCCGCCTCAAGCATTCCGCTCACCACTCTTTCGGTAAGCTTAGCTGCTTCTCATGTGACTCCGTGAGCAGGCAGTCATTGTTCGCGCGTGTTACAATTCCGCGCTGGCTAGACTCCGCTTCTCCAGGACGCTCGTCATGTCCCACTCAGCAACCGTGTTCCGCTTCGCTTTGTTTATCGCGATCTGCACGTCAGCGGTGCTCGTCGCGCAGGAGAAATCGACAAGCAAAGATCCTTCGGCAAAGCTGTATCGCATTGACGCCAAGACTTCAGCCGGCCTGCAGGATCTGTTGCAACGAACTGATGAGCCCTTGCCGCTGGTGAGCGGTCATCGCGGCGGCGCACAGCAAGGCTTTCCCGAGAACTGCATTCCTACGTTTGAGCATACGCTCGCGCACACGTACGCCATGCTCGAGATTGACCCTCGCTATACCAAGGATGGCGAGATTGTGGTGCATCACGACGCCACGCTCGACCGCACAACGACCGGCAGCGGCAAGGTGATTGACTTCACCCTCGCGGAATTGAAAAAGCTGCGATTGAAAGATCGAGACGGTCAGCCGACCGAGTTTCCCATGCCAACGCTCGACGAAGTGCTCATCTGGTCACGCGGCAAGACGATTCTCGTGCTCGACCAGAAAGATGTGCCCGTCGCGGCCCGTGTGATGAAGATCGAGCAGCACCAGGCCGAAGCCCATGCAATGCTGATTGTGAACACCTTCAAAGATGCGCAGGCCTGCTATGCCCTGAACAAGAACATCATGATGGAAGTGATGGTCCCCAATCGCGAGAAGTTTGCAGAGTTCGACAAGCTGGGAATTCCGTGGAAGAACGTGGTCGCTTTTGTCGGCCACAAACCGCCGGAAGATTTGCAGTTGTACAAACTGATTCACGCCAAGGGTGCGTGCTGCATGATTGGCACTTCGCGCAATCTCGACCGGCAATTCATCACTCAGGAAGTCAAGAAACTATCATCGCTCGAGGCTGACTATCGCGCCTTCCTCAAGCGCGGCGCAGACTTGATTGAGACCGATATTCCCGCGCCGCTCGGCGCGTTGCTGTATCGCGCGACGCCCATTCCCTCTGCGAAGAAAGCTTACTTCCACCCGCCGGTTCGTTAGTACCGCGTCGTCAAGCGAATGAGGATGGCATCGCCGGGAGAATAGTCGCCGACCCCCGAACGGTAGCTTAGGCGCCGATCGAAGACGTAGCCGATTTCGAGGGTGCTATCGTCTCCTTCGGCATCGCGAGTGGACCAGCCGAAGAGAAGATTGAGATCGCGATAGGTCACGACATCGTCTAAGTCGGTCACACGCTCGATGGCCCAGGTGCCGCCGCCGAGTTCGCCCGCGATGTAGACGGAGTTCGTCGGGCTGACTTGCACTTCGACTCGCGGTCGCGGAAAAACCAGCTCCAGCCGCAGGTCTTCGCGCGGTGTGATGATCAGTCCAGCGACCGGCAGCAGCTTGACGTCGTCGCGGCCGAGATAGTCGATGCCAAGGACAACATCGACGAGCGGACTCCAGCGATAGTAGCCAACGGCATGGCCGGGAAAGCGAACGCCTTCGCGGGCACTTCCCTCGAAATCGCTAAAGGCGCCAATACGGGCGGCCACATCGTAGCCAAAGTTCTCGGACAGCCAGGTTCGTTTTTGATAGCCAATTTGAAAGTCGAACAGCCTAGGCGGCATGTCGGTGATGACGGGCCCGGAGAGAAAATGAAAGCCCAGCCCCGTGACGACGCCGGACGTGCGATCTTGGGGGAGTGTGGGCAGATTCTCCAAACTGAAGAAGCCGAACTTGTTGCCACCGCCGACGAGCCAGTCGGTTTTGCTTTGCCGGGTGTTGTAGCCAAACGGAAAGTCGACCAGCGAGTAGGTCGACTCCGGTTCGAGCTCCAGCAATTGGCCGTCGAACTTATCATCGAGAAGCTGATCTTCGGTGAGTGCCTGGCCGGGGAGCACTTCTTCGCTGGCAAGGTCACTGGGTGATGTCAGCGGCGCAAGCGTGGGTTCAACTGCAAGCGGCAATTGCTCGACTGGTAAGGGCTCCTGACCGAACGAAGGCTGCAGACCAAGCTGCGACAGACCCGCCAGCCAAACTGCGGCCAGCAGGACCGAAATCCAAGATTGGCAACGGTGATGATGGGTGAGGAGGATACGCACTGCTATCGACGAGCGCTATGAACCGCAGGGAGGGACAACGGGAACGAAAGGCCGGTGGAGAGATATCGGCAGGCGAAAATCGCGTCAAGTTGAACTGGGTAAAGGTGAAATGGCCGCCGCGGAATTTGCCGCCAAAATGTTGAGTTCAACGCGGGCTATCCGCTAGGATGAGGAACGAGGGAGCGAATACCATGCGACAAAATATGAAGCGAATTCTGCTGACAGCACTTCCCACAGCCATCTTGCTGGCAGGTGTGCACGCGTTTGCCCAAGCTCCCACGACAGTGCAGCTGCCGGTGATTCAAGTCCTTTCGGTCGATACAACGGTCTCGGTGCCGGATGGGGGCGGAGTTTCGCTCGGCGGCATTAATCGCGCGGTCGATAGCAGCGTGACGCGTGGGCTGCCTCTGGGCAAAGGCCCGCTGACGACGAATCGCGGCCTCAGCAGTGTTCGCAGCGGTTCGAACATGAGCGTGCATGCCACGATCATCGACCATCAGGAACTAGACGCCGCTGTGTTGGCCGAGGCGGCTGCCCGGCGAGGAACTCGCGCGGAAGACCCCGCCACGCTTGCCCTGCAGCAGAAGGCCGACTATCTCAGTCGCAATCTGGCTCGCACTCAGCCTACAGCACCTGTGGCGGCCAGTGATCGCCAGCCTAGCGTCGAACAGATTCGCGAGCGCAATGAATTGGCAGCGGCAGTTCGCGATGCCGAGGCAGCCAGTTTCTTTGCCAAGGGACAAGCTGCCGAAGCGGCCGGCAAACCGGGCATCGCGAAGATCTATTACCAGATGGTTGCTCGCCGCGATCAGGCTGGGCTCAAGCAGCAGGCCGAAGCGCGTCTAGCGGCTCTTGCTTCGCCGGGCAAATCGCTCGTGGCGAAATAAGCGGGCCATGCTGCGGTAAGGTCAACTCGCCGCGAAACTTGTCGCCCGCTCTCGGGTTGGAAGTGTGACAGCCGGCGCGCCTATTCGACCTAGTAAGTTCAGACTATATTTTCACTTAGACCGTGGCTGAACAAACTCGACGCGCGGCGAAGGCAATGGCAGGACTCTCGCGACATGACTCTCCGCAACTTCGCTTCCTTCTTGCTGCTACTGCTCCTGACGGTCCCGTCCCGCACCGTCATGGCTCAAGGAAAAGGTGGTGGCCTGGCGCGACGGTTGCCGGCCAAGTTCCAAAGCCTGAGCAACGATCAGGCTCGCGAAGTTGGCTTGCTGGCCGAGTTGAACATTCTTTGGATCGGCGATGTGCGGGAAGTTCCCGGGGCCGATCCGGTTCTCGATCTGTTTGGCCCCTACGGCGGCCAGCGGGCAACGACGGAAGATGAGGACGGCAACCAGGTAATCGTCGATGAAAACGAACGGGGCCTGATTGTCCTCTCGGGACTCAGCCGGGCTCAAATCGGCAGCTTGCTGCGAGTCGCTGTGGACCTGAAGCCGCAACTGGCCGAGTATTATTCCGCCCGCGCCCGGCTGATAGCCAAGTTGCGACGCTGCCGTGATCGTGAGGAGAAAGAAACCGCCGCCGAAGCTCGTACCTTCGAAAAGGAAGTCGTCGATCTGGGCAAGGAAATGGGTGAATGCGAAGCGCGCGTTGCCGTCGCTCAGGCCTGGGCCTACATCGGGCTGGAATCCAGTTTTGGCGAAGAGCAAAAAAACTACTTCCGCATGCTGCGCGAGAATCCAGAGGCTTTTAAGCTCGATTCGCCCGCGGTGAAAGCCGTTCGCGAACTGCTGCTGAAACTCGAAGAGCCTTACCCGATTTTGTTGCAAGACACGGCCGCAAAATTGGCTTCGTACCTGGGGAACACCGCCGAGCAGAATGTCGCTCGCCGGCCCCATCGCTCGGCCACGTTGCTAGGCAAGACGAGTCCCCGCCTGTCAGGCGATGCCACGCAGTTTCTGGAAACGCTCAATCCGGCTCAGCAAGATCGACTTCTCTTACTGCTCAATGCCGAGCGTCCCTATACGAGCGATTACGTCAAAAAACGAGTTGAGTTTCTCATTGCCCTCGATGGCCTGAAGAAAGTCACGACGCTTCAAGACAAGAAGTTCATTGCCGCCGGTGCCCAGATGGGAGAACTCGAAGCCCGCATTGCCCTGGCTCAGGCCAAAGCTTTTGAGCAACTTCGCCTCTCCCTCGCCCCCGCTCAACTCTTTTTCGTTGAGCAAAACCTGCTGCCTGCCCAATAGAGTTGGGTGGAGATTAAACCGCAGCGGCGAATCGCTGACGAGCCCCAGCAGAGTGAGTCGACAGCGCCCGATGTTGTTCCAGGCCGACGACGTGCAGAGCAAGGTTGGCACCGTGGAAGGCACGTTCCATTTCGTGCAGCTTTTCCATCGCTGTATGGTCAACCAACTCGGTGCGGCTGAGGTCGAGCGTCACATTGCGTCCTTCCTTCAGCCCTAGCGTTTCCAGCTTGCTGCGGAGCGGCAACCAGTTGCTGAAGGTGACCGCGTGTTGCGGGGCGACGATCAGTTCGTCACCTTCTTCGCGAACCTGAATGCCCGGCGAGAAAATCGCCGAGATCGGCAAACCTCGCACCAGATTGATCGCCAATTCCAGTGCCATGCCAATCAGCACGCCCACCAGCAAGTCGGTGAGGACGATGGCCACAATGGTCGTGACGAACACCAGCAGTTGCTCTTTGCCGATCTGCCACATGTGGAACAATTCGCGTGGGTGAGCCAGGCGGAAACCGGTGAAGACCAACATCGCAGCCAGAGCAGCGGTGGGAATGTAGATCAACACAAAGGGCAGTAATGAGGCGAAGAGCAGCAAAAAGACGCCGTGAAAGACATTGCTGAAACGAGTCTTGGCACCAGCGTCGACATTGGCTCGGCTGCGAACGATTTCGGAGATCATCGGTAAGCCGCCGATGCAAGTGGCAATGGTGTTGGCGATACCGCAACCCAACAGATCGCGATTGAGGTCGGTCTTGCGTCGCTGCGGATCGATAAAGTCCACGGCCTTCGCACTCAGCAGCGATTCCAGACTGGCGATCACCGAGAACATCAACACCCACTTCCAAAACTTGAAAGCGTCTCTGTTGTACATAAAGTCAAAGTGGAACTTGCCGGTGTAGTGGCCCGCGGCATCCATTTCGAAGAACGCTGGCAACACGAACGCCTGGCGAAAGTCCTGCGGAACATTGATTAGGTACTTAGCCGGATCGCGATTGAATTCGCGGCCGCCCAAGGAGTAAGGATTGACGAGTTTCTCGGCGGGGGGAGCGGCTGGCCTGGTTTCTGCAACTGCCACGATCGCAGCCTGGGGTGCTGCAGCAGGAGTCGTGTTGCGACGGATGCCGAGAAAGAACGCCAGCGGTAAGGCAATGCCGAGCACCACCACTTGCACCGGAATCATCCGGAACGGCTTGGCCTTGAGAAATGGATACAAGGCCATGATCGACAGGCTGAGGATGCCTAGGCCCGCCACATAAGGATTCAGTTGCAGGATGAAGTTGCCATATTCCTTGATCAGGTGCAGGTTCTCGGCTGGCAACTTGGCGGTCACGCCGAGCATCGTCAGAAACTGCTTGATCATGATGATCACGCCGATCGAGGCGAGCAGACCGTGAACTGCTGCCGTGGGAAAGAAGTCACCAAGCTTGCCCGCTTTGAAGAGCCCGAAAAAGATCTGGATGATCGAAGCCACCAGACCAACCGCCAGTACCATGCGGTAAGCATTGAAGTCGTTGGCAGCCACACCGGTGTTGCCACCAAAGTCGATCACCGCTCCGACCACAATCGCAATCAACCCCGCAGCTGGACCCTTGATGGTCAACTCCGAGTTGCTGAAGAAGGGCGCTATGATGCCACCCACGATGGCGGTGATGACACCGGCGATCGGCGGGAACCCGCTGGCCCGCCCAATAGCTAGGCATAAAGGCAAGGCGATCAAGAAGACCAGGAAGCCGGAAATTGCGTCATACCGCAAGCAAGCAGGAAACGGAACCGCGGGTGCTGCTTGCCCGCTACTCTTCTGGACTTCCATTGCAAACTCCGACCGAAAGATGAATCTCGTGCCAGGCTCGACCGTAACTTGGTGCGAGTCTTTGCCTACTGCTGTTGGAGAGGAAGGTGTTGGACCGTCGCGTCGCCCGCTGGGTGCCAAACTTGTGGGGGTGGTGCAAGCTCTCGTTTTGAAGAACTCACAAACGACTGCTGGATTATTTCTTGTTCATCGCACCACAGAATCAAACTTGTTCTGTGTTACCTTCGGAAAGTTTAGCCGGCTTTAATCAGCAGAGAAGGGCCAAAACGGTTACGAATTAGTTATAGTGATAGAGCACACAACTACCGATTGGGGAATAGGTTACGAAACAGCAAGGTTGAGTCGCCACAGCCGATGAAAGACCAGGTTCGAGAGTACGATGGTGAGTTGTGGAGCGTGCCAATTGGCGCTCCAATGTCCCTAGGGAGACGAAGATGAACCTGCTGGTGATTGAAGACGATCCGGTACTCGGCAAGGCTTTGCAGAAGGGCTTAAACGAAGCCGGCCATGCCTGCGAATGGGTCCGGAACGGTCGTAAAGGTTTGGAAGAAGCACGGTCGCAACGCTTCGACGCTGTTGTGCTCGACCTGATGCTGCCCGATCTGCCCGGCGTCGACATCATGAAGTCCCTCCGCACGGAAGGGATCCGCACACCCGTTTTGATGCTGACCGCCATGGGCTCGGTCGAAGATCGCGTGATCGGCTTGAAGGCCGGCGCTGACGACTATCTCGTCAAGCCATTCGCATTCCCCGAGTTGATGGCGCGCCTGGAAGCCATAGGCCGCCGCGTCGCCGATCGCCCCAGTTCAACGATGAACGCCGGCCCGCTATCGCTCGACCTGACCAATCGCCGCGTGACGCGCGGCGGAGCAGAAATTTCGCTCACGCCCACCGAGTTCAGCCTGCTCGAATACCTAATTCGCTTTCAAGGTCAGGTGGTCACGCGCAAGATGTTGTGCGAACACTTGTGGGAATCGGACTGGGAAGGCGTGACCAACGTCGTGGAAGTGCACATCAATCGCCTGCGCGGTAAGATCGATCGCGGCTTCGATGAGCCGTTGATTCAGACTGTGCGGGGAAGAGGATATGTTCTTCGAGCGACTTAAAACCACCATTCGGTCGTTACGATTTCGACTGATGATGTGGAACGCGCTCGCGGTTCTCATCACGGGTTTGGCCATTCTGCTCACCGTTCGCCAGGGGCTTGAGTATCGCCTCAACTATGACCTTGAGCGGGTCCTGGGCGAAGATCTCGACGAAATCGCACTCAATTTGCAAGAAGAGCGCGGACTCGACTTCGAGCGATTGCACCGCGAACTTGATCGCAAAGCTCGCGGTCATGCCTATCATCAATGGTTCGTTCTATTTCTCGATCGCAAAGGCCAACCTGTCTGGACGAGTTCCGGCGCTCCTCCCTTGCCGCCGCTGACGCAGGTCTCGAATGCAACCTCGCTGAAGACCATTGGCGACTATCGACTAGCGATTCGCGAACTTGATGGAACTCGTGAGCGTGCACCGGTCGTGTGCGTCGGCTCGTCGATCGCCTTTATCGAACGAGACATGGCGAGCATCGATCGATTAGGCTTCCTCGTGGCCACTTCCCTGCTAATCGCCTCTCCACTCGCGGGGTACGTTCTCGCAGGTCGCGCTACTCGACCCTTGGCCCAGATGATGCAAACGACGGCCCGGCTGCGTCCGGCGGAAATGGGCGAGCGCCTGAAAGTGCGGGGGACGCAAGATGAACTCGACCAGTTGGCCGTGACGGTGAATGGCTTGCTCGATCGGCTCGCCGCGTACGTCAAGCAAAAGCACGATTTTCTTGCGAATGCCGCGCACGAGCTGCGGACTCCGCTCTCGGCGATTCGCAGCAGCGTCGAGGTAGCCCTGAGCGGCAATCGCACAGTCGACGAGTACAACGAACTGCTCGCCGAGGTGATTGATGAATGCTCGTCGCTCGAGACACTGGTGAATCAGCTGTTGCTGCTCGCCGAAACCGATGCCGAGCGGCCGACTGTCATGGACGGCGACGTTCGACTCGACACCTTGATTGCCCGCGCTGCGGAAATGTTTCAGGGAGTGGCAGAGTTCAGTGGTGTCAAACTGCGCGTCGAGAAGTTGCCCGTGGTCGTCGTGAATGGCAATCGCAGCTATCTGCGACAGGTGCTCAGTAACCTCATCGACAACGCGATCAAGTTCACCGCCAGTCATCACCAGCAGCCTTCCGAGAAGCAGGGGAGCAACGGCGGCCTGCGCGGCGAGATTGTGATCTCGATGCTGAAAGACTTCGCCAACCATCGAGCGGTGCTGACCATCGAAGACAACGGCCCAGGCATTGGTCCCGAGGATTTGCCGCACATCTTCGATCGCTTTTATCGCGTGGATCGCTCACGCATGCGGGGCACTCCCACAGGCGGAACCGGACTGGGTCTCAGCATTTGCCAGTCGATTATTCAAACGCATAGCGGTACGATTGAAGCCGAAAGTCGGCTCGACCAGGGAACCAAGTTCATCATCACTCTCCCGCTGGCGTCCAAGATCGCCAACGTCGCTGTCCCTTCGCAATGAACTCGTGATCTTCAGTCTGTATCCAAAGGAAGCCAAGATGGCAATCAAAGTAGGAGTGGTTGGTAGCGGGTTTGTGGGAGCGACAGCCGCGTATGCGATGGTGCAGCAAGGCGTCGGTCGCGAGATCGTGCTCGTCGACATGCGCAAAGAACGCGCGATCGCCGAAGCGCAAGACATTTCCCACGCAGTTCCTTTTTCGCAGCCGCTACTAGTGCGTGCGGGGGACTATGCAGATCTGTCCGGTGCGCAAGTAGTTGTCGTTGCTGCTGGCGTGGGACAGAAGCCAGGTGAGACTCGCCTGCAGCTGCTCGAACGAAACGCCGAAGTGTTTCGAAGCGTCATTCCGGCCATTCTGCAGGCCGCGCCCGACGCGGTGCTGCTCATTGCCACCAACCCCTGCGATGTGATGACGCATATCGCGGCGCACTTTGCCAGTTTGCACGGCGTACCCGCCTCGCGGGTGCTGGGCAGTGGCACAACGCTCGATACGGCCCGCTTTCGCACCCTGCTCAGCGAACAATTTGGCGTCGATTCGCATCACGTACACGGTTATGTGATCGGTGAGCATGGCGACTCCGAGGTGCTTACCTGGTCGCAAGCGACAATCGCCGGCATGCACCTGGAAGAGTTTGCCCAACTACGAAAACTCACCTATGACGATGCGTTACGCCAGCGAATCGATGTCGGGGTGAGACGGGCGGCCTATACCATCATCGAAGGGAAGGCAGCAACGTATTACGGCATTGGCGCTGCCATTGCGCGGATTGTCGATGTTATCGTGAACGATCAGCGGGCGATTCTGACCGTGGCCTCTCGCGTGGAAGACTATCAGGGACTGAGCGGGGTGACCTTCTCGCTGCCTCATCTCGTCGGCGGGGCAGGAGTGCTGGGCTGCATTCCCCTGCCACTGAACGAAGCGGAATCCGCCGCTCTGCGAAGATCGGCTGAAATCATCGATTCCGCCGCCCGCTCGTTGGCTGGCAAGCTCTAAACACAGAACATTGAATCATGACCGCGCACGGTCGTCGAAGGATTCCACGCCCCATTGAACTCGGGGCCGTTTCACGCGAACCTATCTTGAAGCAAGCGAGTCGTTCCAAGCAAGTGTTTTCGCGTTATTCCTGAGCCGGGAGTATTCTGGCTCTACTTCTGCAATCTGCCTTCTCACTTCTGCATTCCCCCATGATTTTGCTGATCGATAACTACGACTCCTTCACGTACAACCTGGTGCAGCGACTGGGGGAGATCGACGGGGCGCTCGATATTCAGGTCCATCGCAACGACCAGATCAGCTGCGACGAGATCGAGAAGCTGAAACCGACGCACCTGATTGTTTCGCCTGGGCCCTGTACGCCGACGGAAGCTGGCATCTCGGTAGAGTGCATTCAGCGGTTCATGGGCAAGATTCCGCTGCTGGGGGTTTGCCTGGGGCATCAATCGATCGGACAAGCGACCGGGGGCATCATCGTCCGGGCCAAGCGGCTGATGCACGGCAAGACCGATCAGATTTATCACGATGGCGTCGGTATGTTCGAAGGTCTACCGAATCCTGTGACCGCGACCCGGTATCACAGTTTGGTGATTCGGCCGGACACGCTCAATCCCGACTTTATTGTCTCCGCCTGGGCTGACGCTCCCGATGGCTCGCGCGAGATCATGGCGATTCGCCATAAGGAACTGCCGCTGGTCGGCGTGCAGTTTCACCCCGAGAGCTTCTTGACCGAGTATGGTCATCAGATGCTGGGGCAGTTTCTGAAGATGCGGGTCAAGTCATGATCAGCGTCGAGCAGGCACTCGAACTGGTCCTGCAACATGCGGGGAAGTTGCAACGCTGCCGTCAAGCAAACTTGTCCGCAGCGCTCGGTTGCGTGCTGGGCGAGGACATTCCCAGCGATGTCGATTCGCCGCCGCACGACAAGGCAATCGTCGATGGCTATGCACTTCATACGGCCGACTTGAGCGGTGAAAACGAGCTTGTAATCTGCGAACGGATCTTCGCCGGCATGGTGCCAACCAAACCGCTGGAACCGGGCCACGCGACACAGATCATGACCGGCGCGCCGATCCCCGAGAACTGCGGAGCCGTGGTGATGGTCGAAAAGACCAGCGAGCGGAAGGATGGAGGGCGAGAACTTGTTTCGCTCCGTGAGCGGGACATTCGCCCCGGGCAGAATATCATCCGCCGTGGCCAATCGATGAAGCTCAATGACGTGGTGTTGCGGCAGGGAGCGCTGCTGCGGGCCATTGAACTGGGTTTGCTCGCCGAAGTAGGCAGAGATACGGTCTGGACACTCCTCGATCCAGCTGTGGCCATTCTGGCGACCGGCGACGAGATTGTTCCGCACAGCGAGAAACCACCGCCGGGCAAGATTCGCAACAGCAACAGCAGTCTGCTCGCGAACCTAGTGCTGCAAGCCGGCGGACTGCCCGACGAAATGGACATCGTCCCCGATCAGGCCGAGGCCCTGCTCGCCGCCATCGAGAGCAATCTCGATCACGACGCGATCTTGCTCTCGGGGGGCGTTTCGGCGGGTGTTCACGACTTGGTTCCCGCCGCGCTCGCCAAGGCGGGCGTGAAGCAGGTCTTTCATCATGTGAACCTGAAGCCGGGGAAGCCGCTCTGGTTTGGCTTCTTCGAGCGGGGCGATAATCAGCCACCTTGTCTGGTGTTTGGCTTGCCGGGCAATCCGGTCAGCGGATTAGTCTGTTTCGAACTGTTTGTCCGCCCGGCCTTGCAAAAGATGCGCTGGCAGAAGCCGATTGGCCTGCCATTCCAGCGAGGAACCTTGGCGGTCGAACACAAGCATCGAGGAGACCGACCCGCTTATTGGCCCGCCCAATATGAGCCCGAAACCGGCGAAATCCTGCCATTGTCGTGGCAAGGTTCGGGAGACTTGCGGGCCCTCGCGGCAGCGAATGCGTTGGCTCATTTCCCCGGTGGTGATCGCGTTTGGCCGGTCGGCGAAGAGCTCACGGCGTATCTGTTGCCGCTCAGTTCGTAAGAGGTATGCGACCACCAGCTCGGTGAAGAGTTGGCGAATTTGTGTCACAATCCATCAGCAGACGTTGACTTCACCCGACGAGCACTTAACATAACTCGTGCTGGTCTATCCCACCTTAGATTCTCTCCCGCCCGCCAATCTCACCAGCCTGCAATCCGCCCGATTGCTGCCCACCGACAATTTCCCGCCAGACACTGCCGTGAAACTTCGCTTGATCAGCCAGGATCCTCTGGCCTCGCCGCGTGAGATCGTGCTCGAACACTTCCCCGCCGATATCGGCCGGGGTGTTGACGTTTCGTTGCGTATTGACGATCGCTGGATCAGCCGGCGGCACTGTCAGCTGAACGTCGAGGGTAACGAACTGCTCGTGCGCGATCTCGGTTCGCGTCACGGCACCTATGTCAACGGCCAGCCGATCGATCAGGCTCGCCTGCTTCCCGGCAACGAACTGTGCCTCGGCTTGAGTCACTTCCTGGTCGATCTGCTTCCGGAAGAAGCACTCGTTTCGGCTGGTCACGATTCCGGTGAGCTCGACCTGCCCATGCCGGGCAACAGTCGCCGCGTGATGGCGATGGCTTACTAGTTCGACGCCTGTTTAATCGACTGTAACGTTAGTCGACCGTATCGGTCGGCACCATTGGCAACACGGGCTTCGCCGGGGCATTTGGATCGGGCTTTACGGGCGGCGGCTGACCTTCGCAGGGGACCGTCATTCCTAACCCTTCTCGCCAGGTGTAATCAACCGTGTAGGGCTCCCAGCCAGCGAGAACGCCCATTTCGTCGCACACACTGCGAGCAGCGACATAGGCGTCGAAGCTGTCGTTCCAGACCAAAAAGCGAATGTAGAACTTGTCGCCATGCTTGGCCTGCAACGATTTGAGACCGCGGCGGAGATTCGAACTGGCAGCGGTTGCCTGTTGTGGAGATTCGCCCCCCGTGGGCTTCAGTTCAAAGACGATATACAGATTGAAATTGATGACGGCCAACTGAACGCGAAAGTTGGCGTCGAACACACGCGAGTTCTTGTTAAAGGTTTCGACCAGTTTCTGGCAGTCGATCTTGCCATCCTTGGTTTTCATCGCTGGTTGACGAAGCAGCAGTTCCACTTGCTTCTTGCAGCGGTCACGAATCTCCGTAGGGAGGAAGGGGACGATCTGACCATCGCGCACGATGACGCGATACTGCGTGGCACCGGTGGGGGCTTCGCGCGGATTCGGCAAACTGACAATCTTGGCCGGCGGTGCCGCGACAACTTCTGTCTTCTCCAGCAAAGCCTTCAAGCGAGCCAATTCGTCTTCGGTGGCGAGTAGTTTGGCAGCCAGTTCCTTCGACTTCTTCTCATTTTCGTCAACCTTGGTCGTAGTCTCTTGAACCTTCTCGAGCGGAACGATTTCCGCTGGCTTTTGCTGTTTCAAGGCTTCGATCTGCGAGAGTAAGACGCCGAAGTTCTCCGAGGGTTCCGTCGTGGTTGGCTTGGGAAGTTTGCTGGCCAGCTGCTCCCGCTGCTTGCGCAGCTGTTCTGCCTGTTGCTGGGCCTTGGCCAAGTCGGCCTCCGAAACATTTAGCTGCGAAGGATCAATATCCAGGATGCGCTGCACGGCACTTTGCACGTTGAGCGTGGTGAGCATGAGCACCATCACCAGCACCCCCACCACATTGGTGAGCGTGTCGAGGAGCGAATCGAGATTCATGCCGGCTTCGCCACCCTTGCGTCTTGCCATGATGCTTCACTTTCCTTGAAACAGGGTGAGGTCGAGCTTGCCTTGCGAACCAATGGCCAATTTACCGTTGGTAACGGCCCGATTGCGGGCCACGCCGCGAGCCGAGTTATACGTACCGACTCCGTCCGGACGAATCAGGAAGACCACCGTTGCCTTCGCATCGGACTTGACCTTGTCGAGCAATTTGATGAACTCCGCGTGACCACCCATTTGAGCTTTGGGAATTCGTAAGGGCTGCGCGCGATCGTGCAGGACGATGCTTTCTGCCGCGCATTCTACAAACACTGGTGTCAAGTCGGAGCCCGTACCGCTCGGCTGAATTTGCACCTGTGCTTCCTGCGGCGGTGCCTTGCTCTTGGCCAATTGTTCTTGCAGCTTGGCCAATTGCTCAAGCAATGGCTTGAGGCGCTCGTCCAGTTCTTTGTTTTCCTTCAACAATTGCTCGAGCCGAATGATCTTGGCGGCCAGTTCGATTTGACGCTGGCTTGCCGTCTCTTGATTGGTTTTGGTAGTCGCTTGCAGTTCTGCCAGTTCTTTTTTGGCTGCGGCGATATTCTCAGCGACGATCGACGCTTCCTTTTGGGCCGATTCCAGCTGTGCGATCTTCGCCTGCAACGCTTTTAAGGCATCGAGATCCAGCTTGGCCTGGTCACGCAGCTTCTTATATTCAGCGGCGCGGGCTTTGGCTTCTTCTGCCGCTTGAGCTGCTGATGCGGCATCTGCCTGGGCCTGAGGATTGTCTTTCCCAATCTGGCCGAGCGTGATGGCGGTGATCATCAGCACCAAGATTCCGATCACTGCAGCCAGAATGCTGAGGAAGGGAAACAGGCTGACTGAGTCGTCGATATTTGCCTTTTTTGCCATGAGCGAAGCGAGCGAGATGAGTCCGATTTACAACAAAGGCGAGATCACTTACCTCCGGCTGAACCAACCTTTTCTGGCCGGATGCTGAACTTGAATCACCACCTGCTTGCCGTTGAGTTGGCTCAAAGTTTCGTTCAGATTGAGCACCGCTTGCTGTAAGAGCCCCATTTGCTCTTCCAGCATTTGCGTCGATTGTTGCACGATGGCAGTCACCTGCTGTTGGTTGCTGGAAACGGCGGCAGCCTGCTGCTCGGCCGCGCGGGCTGCCCAGTTCGTTTGCTCTTGCTGTGCCTGGCTGAGGTTCTGTGTGACGGCCGCGATCTGAGTGGTTAGTTCTCCCAACGAGAGCACGGCCGTGTTGATCTCTCCCAAGCGCTCGGCATGCTGCGATTGCACGCCCTGCTGCATCTGATTCCAGCCTTGCGAGATCTCTGCGGTCAGCTCTTTGCCAATCTCTCGCAAGCGGGCCGTCCAAGCGCGCAGTTCTGCCTGATGGGGAACCAGCGCAGCATTGATCGCCTTCTGCAACGTGGCGTCGCTCGCAGTCGCCGGCGTGCCGGCGTCTTCGTCAAGCAACCGCTTCAGTAGGTTTTCGTTGCAATAGTCCTCGACCCAGTTCAACAGATCCTCTTCGGCCTTTTGCAGAGAACTGGCAGGGAACTTGAGCAGCAGACTCATAATGAGCGCCACCAACGTCGTATCGAATGCGACCCCCAGGCCGCCCGTGATCGCTCCCAGTGACTTCTTAATGCTCTCGACATCGGCGGCCGCTTCCAAGCTGCCGGAGAGATTACCCACGGCATCGCCGAGCCCCTGCACCGTGCCAATAAAGCCGAGAATCGGAATCGCCCAGATGAAGACGTTCAGCAGTGAGTAACTTGAACTGACTGCGTTGTTGTCGAGTTCTGCTTGCGACGAAAGCATCGTCGACACTTCCGACGAACTGCCGCGCACACCGTAGTGTTCCAGGCCACGCAACACGCGCCGCGCTAGAAAACTAGCTCCGGTATCGACCGGCAAACTGCGAATGTTTTCGGTGAAGGCATTCAGATTCTGCCGCGAGATATCTTTGCCAATACTCTCTGGTAGCAAGTCGAACAGCATGGACTCGCGCTGCTTGTGAAGCTTGCGAGATTTGAAGATCAAAATCGCAACTGCCCAGAACATCAAGAACGCTTCGGCAATGGTGACCCAGCCGCGTTCGAAGAACAGATCGCGGAAATACATTCGGGGAAGCGGGGCGAGAATCGCGTAGAACGTCACCGTCAACAACAGGCCAATGGCTGCCGTCCAGATCAGGCTGACATTGGTCCCGTCGTCGTTACTGGCGTGCTGCTTTTCTTTCGGCTTGGCCTTGGCCTTCTTGGTTCCGCTGGTTGCGGGCGCAGCAACCGCTTGAGTGGCAAATGCAGAGGCGGCAGGAGCCGATACCATTTGAATTGGGTTGGCAGCAGTTGGAGCGGGCTTTGTTCCCAAGGTGTTCAGATCGATGGATGCCAAATCGAGCGGCGCTAACGGGTCAGGTTCCGCCGGGGCAGGCTGAGGTACTTTTACCTGATGTTTGCAGTAGGGGCAGCGAGCGTTTCGTCCAGCAAGTTCCTCTTTGACGCGAAGACTCTTGCTGCAGTGGGGACAAGCAAAGTTAAAATACATGGCACTCGTATGATTTCGACCAACGACGCGAAAACTAGAACCCTGCAAGCCCGCCCGTCACTTGCAGAAGCTTCAGTCTAGTCAGTTTTGAGCAAGCCGTTTTGGTCATTTCGAGGGAGCCGTTTCGTGAATTCTCCGCAACTTGCTTCGTACACAGAGGTCACTACAACCGTCATTGGCCGCACAACCCGCCAATAAACTCTGGCGGAACTGGCGATCGTAGGTCTGCCAGCAACCAGACTCAGCGCGAGCGCGCCGGCGTGTCGAAGAAACGAGAGACACCGTAAAAGGTGTCCAGGGCAAGGACGCGCCCACGCACGAAGATGAACCCGCAAGCAGCCTCATGAAGGGCTGCAATTGGCGCGTCATGCTTGAGCCTCGTAATCTCCGACTCGATCTCACCGCGCTAGGGCTGGTAGCGGTCATCATTTTCTTGACGTGCGCTCTCGTCACCTATCATCCCAACGATTCCGTCGGTCCACTGCCGCCGCCGTTTGGTTTGCTGATTCAGCCCGAGACACTTTCGATTCCGCCCAACGACATCACGCACAACGCGTGTGGTTTTTGGGGCAGCCTGGCCGCGAATCTCCTCTTCACCACGTTCGGCTACGGTGCTTACTACCTACTGGGCACGCTGGCCCTGATTGATTTTCATCTGCTGCGGCGGCGACAAATTGACCGGCCGCTACTGCGCGGCGTTGGTTGGATTTTGTCGCTGGCGGGCGCGACCACGATTATCGCGGTGATGTTGCCGAGCGTCTCGCCCGGACCAGTCATTGGCGCGGGTGGCTACGTTGGTGCCCTGGGCAAGGCGATGGTGGAAGCCCATTTTGCGACGGCCGGTGGCCTGATCTTGATGACCAGCATCACCATCGGCGGCCTGATTCTCTGCACCGACGATACGGTGGTGCAAGTCGCCCGCAGCGTGGCCGATTTGGCGAACAACGGCCAGCGAATCTTCAACCGCACGACGGATGCGGTTGCCGAAGCGGCCGCTGCCAAGGCCAGCAAGCGCACGCGCAGCGACCTGGACGCGAACTCCGTTCCCGACGACGCAGCCTCGCCGCTCAAGCTCAAGGGCAAGAACAAGCTGGTCCTCAACAAGGAAGAAGCGGCCAAATCGCCCGTCTCGCTATCGCAGCCTGATGACGAAGTCGACGAAGACGTGCCCGCGCTGCCGATCAAGGCTGTGGGCAAGACCGCGGCCACAGCCGCCGTCGCTCCTGTGGCTTCCCCAGCAGCGGCAACCGGCAATGCCGCTCAGCCTGATAGCATCTTTAAAGTTCGCAATCCCCTCGAGAAGCGCAAGGAGATGAGCGAGCGCGAAAAGCTCAATATCGACGAAACCAATCCGCTCGGCGAAGAAGAGTACCAGCTGCCGAGCATCGAACTGCTCCAGCACGGTAAAGACATCGATTACGACAAGCAGGCCACCGAGGTCCGTCGCAAGGCGAAGATCCTGGAGAAGACGTTTGCCGACTTCGGCTTCAACGTAAAGGTTGTCGAAATCGAAACTGGCCCCGTTATCGCTCAATACGAGGTCGAGCTCGAGGCCGGGTTGCGGTTGTCGAAAATTACCAACCTGGCCGATGACCTAGCGATCGCCCTGCGCGTACCGAGCGTCCGCATCGTCGCCCCGATTCCCGGCAAGAACACGGTCGGCATCGAAGTTCCCAACGAAGATCGGCAAGTGGTTTGCCTGCGCGAAGTGATCGAAGAGTCGCAGTCGAACTCCAAGGTCAAGAAGATGCCGATCCCACTCTACTTGGGCAAAGACGTGAGTGGTAACGCGATGGTCGCCGACCTGGCTGCCTTGCCACACTTGCTCATTGCGGGTCGCACCGGTACCGGTAAGTCGGTCTGCTTGAATACGATCATCACCTCGATCCTGATGACGCGCGGTCCCGATGAAGTGCGGATGCTGATGATTGATCCCAAAATGGTCGAACTCAGCGGTTATGGCCGGCTGCCGCATTTGATGCATCCGGTCGTGACCGACATGCGCAAAGCCGAGGCGATCCTCGCCTGGGCCGTCGACAAGATGGAAGAGCGCTACACGCTGTTGGCCCGCGCGGGTGTCCGACATCTGTCTGGCTACAACCAGCTCGGCGAAGAAGAGTTGATGGACCGGTTACAGCCAGAGAACGACGAAGAGCGTCAAAGCATTCCGCTGCAGTTGCCGTACATCGTGATCGTCGCGGACGAGCTCGCCGACTTGATGATGACGTCGGGCAAGGAAGTGGAAACGCACATTATCCGCCTGTCGCAAAAGTCCCGTGCGGTCGGTATCCACTTGATCCTTGCCACGCAAAAACCGACGGTCGACGTCATCACGGGTTTGATCAAGTCGAACTTGCCCGCTCGTATCGCGTTCCAGGTTGCCAGCCGTACGGACAGCCGCGTGATTCTCGATGAAATGGGTGCCGACAAACTGCTCGGCATGGGTGACATGTTGTTCTTGTGGCCGGGCACGAGCACGCTCTTGCGTGGCCAGGGAACTTGGGTTTCGGATGATGAAATCAACTCCGTTGTCGCGCATTGCAGCAAGCGTGGTAAGCAAAACTTCGTTCACGAGCTGGTGAACATCAAGATTAAGGATGAGGAAGGGGCGGAGCCAGCCAAGCCAGGCGCGCTGAAGAAGCGTGATGAGCTGTACGAATCGGCCGTCGATCTCGTCGTGCGTGAACAGCGCGGCAGTGTCTCGCTATTGCAACGAGCCTTGGGCATTGGTTACGGCCGAGCGGCCCGGCTGATCGACTTCATGGCCGAGGACGGCATCGTTGGTCAGTACAACGGCAGCCAGGCGCGCGAAATCTTGATGACTGTTGCTGACTGGGAACGAATGCAAGGTGCCAGTGAAGAAGAGGAGCCAGCCAAGCCTGCCTCGCGCAAGGGTGCCAAAGCCGATGGCGCATCTAGTAAACGGAACAAGGTAACCCCGGCACCGTACGTATCGGAGGCCCCGCCCGAGATGCCCACGGCGAAAAAGTCACGCACTGTCACCCTGGTCCACGAAGAGAAGGAAGAACTGGACGACGAGCCTGAAGAAGAACTCGCCGACGATGACACCGATGCCTTCGCCGAGGCGGAAGAGTCCGAGGACGAAGACATCAAAGGCTATGGCGAGGAAGACGAGGCGGCGGACGACGACGCGGAAGAGATGGGCGACGAGGAAGAAGACGACGACGGCCATCACTTCCGGGCCGAAAGTGCGTAGAATCGTGGGCGATGCTTACTCAACACACGATTGACATTCGCGTCCGCTACCAAGAGACCGACGGCCAGGGGCGGGTCCACCACGCCAACTATCTCAAGTGGTTCGAACTCGGCCGAGTCGAACTGCTGCGGGCTGCCGGGCACAGCTACAAAGAGCTGGAAGCTGCCGGAGTGCTGCTGGTGGTCTCCGAAGTCCACCTGGAGTACTTTCAGGGGGCTGAGTTCGACGATCTTTTGCAGCTGACCACCATCACCGAGCGAGCCAAGGGGGCCCGCATCGAGCATCGATACGAAATCCACCGTGACGGCAAGCTGGTCTGCCGCGGCCGCAGCACCGTGGCCTGCATCGACCGCAGCGGAAAGGTCACCCGTCTTCCGGGGTGGTTACTAGTCCAGCCAGCCGAGTAGAATCAGCGTCTTGCGGGCTGTTCGGTGGAATGTGCGCGGTTTCTTCGCGCAATCTTAACAATCCACTGGTAGCGTGCTGAGAAAGAAATCGGCATATTACGAGCCCCTCGAAGGAACCTCTCGATGTACACGAAGTCATCTCTCGCCCTGGCATTCACGCTATCGCTAGCGGCCGTATTGGGCTGCAGCTGCAACAAAGCCCCCTCGGGGCCCAGTAATGCCCAGAATTCGACTGCCGTCGACCCCAGCCTGGAAAAGGCTGCCGAGAAATTCGGCGACGATAAGCTCACCGGCAAGGTTCTGATTGACGGTTCCAGCACCGTCTTTCCCGTGACCGAGGCTGTGGCCGAAGAGTTCAAGGGAGCAGTTCCGAACGTGCAAGTGACCGTCGGTATCTCGGGCACGGGCGGCGGTTTCAAGAAGTTTTCTCGGGGTGAAACCGACGTATCCAACGCTTCTCGTCCCATCCTGAAGGCCGAGGCCGAAGCTGCTGCCAAAGAAGGGATTGAGTTTGTCGAACTGCCCGTCTGCTACGACGCCCTGACTGTTGCCGTTCATCCTTCGTGCGACTGGATCAAAGACGACACGATCACGGTTGAACAACTGAAGGCGATTTGGGAGCCAGCCGCCGAAGGAAAGATCAAGAAGTGGAATCAGGTCGATCCTTCGTGGCCCGATGCCGAAATCAAGCTGTTTGGCCCTGGTGCAGACTCGGGTACGTTTGACTACTTCACGGAAGTGATCTGCGGCAAAGCGAAGCAAAGCCGCGGCGACTTCACCGCCAGCGAAGACGACAATACGCTCGTCCAAGGCATTTCGGGCGATAAGCATGCTTTGGGCTATTTGCCCTATGCTTACTACGAACCCAACATTGCCAAGATGAAGGCCTTGAAGATCAAGAAGGGGGAGAATGCCATTGCCCCGAGTGCTGCTACGGTTAAGGACGGTTCGTACCCGCTGTCGCGGCCGCTGTTCGTCTACATCAGCTTGAAGTCGCTGGAACGCCCTGAAGTGCAGAAGTTCAGCGAGTTCTATCTCGATACCATCACGGCTCTCGCGACCGAAGTGAAGTACGTTCCCTTCGAGTCGGCGCTATACGACTTGGTGAAGGATCGCCTGGCCAAGAAGAAAACGGGGTCGATGTTTGGTGGCGATGCTGAAACGCACCAATCGCTGGAAGAAGCCTTGAAAGCAGCCCAGTAACGACTCGCTGCCAACGATAGTCTCGGCGAACTGCTCGAGACTGGAGCTCCGACTTGAGCAATCCTGCACCGGCCAAGATCAAGCGACTGCGCAAACGGACTGCTGCCAGCAATCGGCAGCGGATGTGGCGGGAAGTGCGCGAACGTGGCATTGAGGCCCTGCTATTCATGGCAGCGGCCCTTTCGGTGCTAGTGACCGTCGGTATCGTGGGCGTGTTGCTTTACGAATCGGCGCAGTTCTTTCGGCACGTCTCGGTCTTTGAGTTTCTGACTGGCACCGTCTGGACACCCTCGTTTGCGAATCCAAAATTCGGCATTCTGCCGCTCGTCTCCGGCACGCTGCTTACAACGGGTGTTGCCCTGGCCGTAGCCTTGCCCGTTGGCACGGTCGTGGCCATCTATCTCAGTGAGTTTGCTCCGTTTGCCGTCCGCGAGTTCCTCAAGCCAATGCTGGAACTGCTGAGTGCAGTGCCGACGGTTGTTTACGGCTACTTTGCCATTGGTTTCGTGGCCCCGATGCTGCAGCAGGTGATTCCCGATCTGCCCACGTTCAGCGTGCTCAGTGCCGGACTGGTCATGGGAATCATGATCATTCCCTACGTCAGTTCGCTTAGCGAAGACGCCATGCGCAGTGTGCCGATGCTGCTGCGAGAAGGCTCGTACGCGCTCGGTGCCAATAAGATTCGTACTGCCTTGGGCGTGGTGTTTCCTAGTGCTCTCTCGGGCATAGGAGCGGCCTACATTCTCGGCATTTCGCGCGCCATCGGCGAAACGATGATCGTGGCGATTGCGGCCGGTATGCAACCCAAACTCACGATGAATCCGACCGAGCCCGCCGCGACCATGACCGCCTTTATCGTGCAGGTCAGCCTGGGCGATGCAGCCCACGGCAGCGTCGAGTATCAATCGATTTTCGCTACTGGCCTGATGCTGTTTTTGATGACTCTCACGTTTAACATTCTCGGTTATGGACTGCGGCGACGATTCCATCAGGCCTACTAAGGGCCAGAGGAAAAGGATACTGCACCTGCAATGCTCAATAGCTCGCGACTGATTCTTCGTGGCCGTCGCCAGGATGTAATCTTTAACATCATCGGCATCCTCTTCACGCTCGTGGGCATCGTCACGCTCGCGGTTCTCGTGATCGACCTGATGATCGACGGCTTGCCGCGTCTCAGCTATCAGTTCATGACTTCGTTCCCTTCCCGCCGTCCCGAGAATGCCGGCATTCTCTCGGCCTGGGTCGGTACCCTGATGGTCATTTCCGTCACGCTGGCGACGGCCGTTCCCATTGGTGTCGCAGCGGCTGTGTACTTGGAAGAGTACGCGCCGAAGAACTGGGTCACCACGCTGATCGAAATTAACATTTCCAATCTGGCCGGCGTCCCTTCGATCATCTATGGCCTGATGGCGCTCGGCCTGCTCGTCTATCAGTTCCGCCTGGGACGCAGTGTGCTCGTGGGCGGCTTGACGCTCGCCCTGCTGGTGTTGCCGATTGTGATCGTGGCCACGCGTGAGGCAATTCGAGCGATCCCGGGCAATATTCGCGAAGCAGCTTACGCGGCGGGAGCGACCAAGTGGCAAGTGATTCGCTTCCACTTGATTCCCTATTCGATGGGCGGCATCGCGACGGGTACCATCATCGCCATGTCACGAGCCATCGGCGAAACGGCCCCGCTCATCACGATTGGTGCTTTGTCCTACGTGGCCTATTTGCCGCCTCCACCGGTGCAAACCACGGCCCCGTTTGTAAATACCGAATGGCTGCACAGTGGCTTCACGGTGTTGCCGATCCAAATGTTCAACTGGGTTTCGCGCCCTCAGGCCAAGTTTCACGAAAACGCGGCGGCGACCGGCCTGGTGCTGATTGTCTTCACGCTGGCGATCAACGGCGTGGCGATGTACCTTCGATATCGAATCCGCAAGAACCTGAAATGGTAGTTTGCCAAAGCAAGTTACCCGCTGGCCGGCTGGAACCATGAGTACGCAAGTGACGACACCCCTGAACGATCCACCGCGCGTCACCAGCGAGCTCAAAGCTGATGTGCGTAAAGTGAACTTTCACTATGGCGAACGCCACGCGCTGAAGAACATCTCACTGCCGGTTCCCATGCGCAGCGTGACGGCACTCATCGGCCCTTCGGGCTGCGGCAAGAGCACACTACTGCGGTGCTTTAACCGGATGCACGATCTCTATCCCAACAATCGGTACGAGGGAGAGATCATTTTGCATCCCAGCAACGTGAACATCCTCAGCCCGTCCGTCGATCCGATGGAAATGCGACTGAAGACCGGCATGGTCTTTCAAAAGCCCAATCCGTTTCCCAAGTCGATCTTCGAGAACGTCGCTTACGGTCTGCGGCTGCGCATGATCAACGACCGTAAGGTGCTGCAAGAGAAGGTCGAGCAGTCTCTGCAGGCAGCGGCCCTGTGGGACGAAGTGAAGGACCGGCTGAATCACAGCGCCGTGAAGCTCTCGGGCGGACAGCAGCAGCGGCTCTGCGTCGCCCGTGCTTTAGCCACCGAACCAGAATTGTTGTTGCTCGACGAGCCCACTTCTGCGCTCGATCCGATCGCCACGTCCAAAATCGAAGACATGGTTTTCGCCCTCAAGGAAAGCGTCACGATTCTGATCGTCACGCACAACATGGAGCAAGCCGCTCGCATCGCCGACTTCACCGCCTTCATGTACCTGGGCGAGCTCGTCGAGTACGGTCCGACGTCACAGATCTTTCAGAACCCCAAGAACCCACTGACCGAAAAGTACCTGACAGGAACATTCGGGTAGGCCTGGTGCGGCGGGCTAAACGGCAGGACCCCCCCCCTTTAGAGGGTCGTTCACAAACCAGGGCGTGCTGGCGAGCAGCATCTGCAGTATCTCTCGGGCGCGGCGCACATTTGCGTTCGCACCCCCCCCGGGTTTGTGAACACCGTTTTTCTGAACCAAGCACCGGCAGAGAAACTTACGCCGAAAAGCGAGGGCTTAAGCGGACGGCGTGCGCAGGTACGAAACGATGAAGAGCGTGCCGAGGAGCAGGTCGATACAGGCGAACGGCACGATCATGAAGTTGAGTCGCTGCTGCAGGAACAGGACGATGCAGGCGATGCCGAAGGAGTACTTTTCAACGACTGCCGGCAGCATCATGAGACGGTAGCGGACCGGGTCGCGAGCAATCACCAGGAAGGCGAGTTGCCAGGCGATGGCAACTCCCAAGAACCCGTAGAAGAACTCGGGATGGGTGATGGCCGGGGTGTATTGGTGCCGACCAGCTTTTCCATGAACAACTGGGGCGTGAGGCAGAGGAGCCCATACACGCCCGCGACGCCGAAAGTCCAACGGGCAAATCGCATGACAGAACCTTCCTACTATCCCCGCTGCTGAATCGTGCCAGAACTCAGATTGTCGCTCACGTCGGTTGCGATTCGTGGCGTGATCGCTGTGCCGGGAACAACCAGCGGGCCTGGCGAGTTGGCGTCCATGATCTTCTTCAACTCATCGGCGTCGACCGACTCCACTTCAATCAAGCGGCGCGTCAGTGCTTCCAGCGAACTACGGCGAACCTCCAGGATGTGGCGGACACGTTCGTTCGCCTCATCCAGGATGCGGCGAACTTCCTGATCGATTTCGCGCTGGGTTTGTTCGCTGGCGTGACTGGTGTACTCTTCGCCGGCGGCTGCGGCGAGGAAGGGGCTGCGATGGCTCTGCTTGTAGCAGACGCGGCCCAGGCGGCTCATGCCGTACTGCATGACCATGTTGCGGGCAATTTCCGACGCTCGCTCCAGGTCGTTCGAGGCACCCGTGGAGATATCGCTGTAGATCATCTCTTCGGCGAGGGTGCCGCCAAACAAGACCTGAATGCGGCTCTCGAGTTCCGATTGGGTCATTAAGAAGCGATCGCCCTCAGGACGCTGCATGGTGTAACCCAGGGCGGCGAGACCACGGGGAATGATCGAAACCTTATGCACCGGATCGGTATTCGGCAGGCTATAAGCAACCAGCGCGTGACCACTTTCGTGATAGGCGACGCGGAGCTTTTCTTCGTCGTTCATCACCCGCTGTTTCTTTTCGAGGCCCGCGGTGACGCGTTCGACGCCGTCGTTGAACTCAGCCATCCCGACCGAGTTCTTTTCCTTGCGAGCGGCAAGTAGGGCCGCTTCGTTCACCAAATTCGCTAGATCGGCACCGACGAAGCCGGGCGTAATTGCAGCGATTTCTCGCAGCTCCACCAGCGGGTCAAGCTTCACTTGCTTCACGTGGACCTTGAGGATGTCTTCGCGGCCTTTGATATCGGGACGGTCGACCAGCACGTGGCGATCGAAGCGGCCAGGACGGAGCAAAGCTGGGTCGAGAGTTTCGGGACGGTTGGTGGCGGCCATGACAATGACGCCGCTGTTGGAACCAAAGCCATCCATTTCGACGAGCAAGGCATTGAGGGTTTGTTCGCGTTCGTCGTGACCGCCCATTTGGCCGTTACCGCGGCTTTTACCCAAAGCGTCGAGTTCGTCGATGAAGATGATGCACGGGGCTTTCGACTCGGCTTGTTGGAACATATCCCGGACCCGGGCAGCACCCACGCCGACGAACATTTCGACGAAGTCGGAACCCGACAAACTATAGAACGGCACACCCGCTTCGCCCGCAATCGCTTTGGCGAGCAGGGTCTTGCCAGTTCCCGGCGGGCCAACCAGCAGCACGCCCTTCGGGATGCGACCGCCCAAGCGTTGGTACTTTTCCGGCTGACGCAGGAAGTCGACGACTTCGCGAACTTCTTCGACCGCTTCGTCGATGCCAGCGACATCGTTAAAGGTCACTCCGAGGTCTTCCTGAGCGTACAGCTTGCCGCGGCTGCGACCAAACGACATCGGCGAACCAGCGCCGGCCAGGCGGCGGACCATGATGTAGATCACGAGCAGGCCGATCAGAATCGACAGGATGTAGGGGGAAGCTTGCTCCAGAGGATGCGGCGGCCCAGCTTCTGAATAATCGACTCCGCTGGCCAGAACGGCTTTCTCAAACTCGTTCCGGGTGTGGCTCAGCGGCGGAGCCAGAAACGCCATGATGCGAACTTTGTCTTTCGTCTGGCTGCCGTCCGGCTGCATCACGCCGCCACCTTTGGCAGCAACCAGCGGAGACTTCGAAACAACGGCCGTTGCGTAGCGATCGTCCAGCTTTAGTGAGCGGATCTTGGAGTAGCGGTAAGTGGTGCCAGTTCGCTCGTCACGGATATCGATGTAGCCCAGCGGTTCTTTGCTGGCTTCGACCAGCCGCTGAAGATCCTTGGCGTCCATGGGCTCGTGAAAGAACCGGTTCGTCACCACGACGGCCAGCACACCTGCCAGCAGCACCAAGATGACGATGGCGAACAGGTTCATGCCCGACATGCCGCCCTTGTCCATGCCAGAACGACCGGGCCCGTTTTCGTTGCTCATGCTCATTCCTTGCGGGTAGATCTGCGGGGAGCGAAGGGCTCCGCTGGCAGACCGGTTTTCACAGGTGCGGAACCGTGTTCCTGAAACCGTGTTGTGGTGAGTGTTCCGCTACGTTTGCAGAGAGGCTACTTCCTCAGTATAACGTCCCCCTCACTTTATGCACCTGCATGGAGTAGTTCATGTTGCTGTCAAACGGGCTGACCCCTACAATTGGCAGCCGTACGCAAACTGAAGTGGCAATCGACTTTAGGCCATCGCATTTCGGACGAAGTCAGGGTTTGCTTGGAGCATTTTTCCTGCTTTTGCTGGACACCTCATCGACCTGTACCGGCCACCAATACTCCGCATGACTTTGCCCGAGTCCGCTACCTCTGCCCACGAACAATCAGCGCCTACCGCTGTCCGCAATCTTGCCATTCTCGGATCGACCGGCAGCATCGGCCAAAGCACGCTCGAAGTCGTGCGCAGCTCGGGCGGTCGCTTGAAGGTTGCGGCACTCAGTGCTCACTCCAATACCGACCAACTCTGCCGGCAAGCACTGGAGTTTCGGCCCCGTTGGGTAATTCCCACCGAACCGGCCGCGGCCCAGCGTTGCAATTGGTCAGCCCTGAATGGCATTAGCGAGGTCGTCTGCTCGGCCGATGCGATGCAGCGGGTAGTGCAGCATCCCGATGTTGACGTCGTGGTCGCGGCGATCGTGGGAAGCGCCGGTTTGGACGGAACCTGGGCCGCTCTGGAAGCCGGCAAAACCGTTGCCCTCGCTAATAAAGAAACACTCGTCATGGCCGGCCCGCTGGTGATGCCGCTGGCGGCCAGCCGCAATGCCAAGATCCTGCCCATCGATAGCGAACACAGTGCAGTGTTCCAAGCGTTGGCAGCCGGGCGACGACAGGATCTACGGCGTATCATTCTCACAGCGAGCGGCGGTCCGTTTCGCCAGTTCACCACCGAGCAGATGTCGCAGGTGACGGTTGAGCAGGCGCTCGCCCATCCGACGTGGCGAATGGGGCCCAAGATCACGGTTGATAGTGCGACCATGATGAACAAGGCCCTGGAAATCATTGAGGCTCGGTGGCTATTCGATTTACCGCCAGATCAGATCGAAGTCGTGGTTCACCCCCAATCGGTGGTCCATTCTTTGGTAGAATTCAACGACGGATCGGTTGTAGCCCAACTCAGCCCGCCTGATATGAAGCTGCCGATACAATACGCCCTCACCTGGCCCGAGCGGCGAGAGTCGCCCGCGCGCAAGGTCGACTGGAGTACTGCTTGGAAGCTGGAGTTTGAGCCGCCCGACGAAAACCGCTTTCCTGCCCTCGCGTTGGGCAAAGAAGTGGCCAAAGTAGGCGGCACCGCGGGAGCAGTTCTCAACGCGGCCAACGAAGCGGCAGTGGCTCGGTTTCTGAAAGGGGAGATTCCCTTTCTGCAAATCGTCCCTTTGTGCCGAAAAGTCATCGATCATCATTCCTACGATCCCTCGCCTACCCTCAGCCAATTGATGAAGCTGGACATTTGGGCGCGGGAGGAGGTTCAACGGTGGATTGGTTAGTTTTCGATAGTTCGTTCTTGCTCGCAGCCGCTACAGCGGCCAGTGAGCCCACGACGCTCTCCTGGCTGCTTAGCACGGTCCAAAGCCTGTTCTATGTCGCCATCGGCTTGGGCTTTGTTATCTTCGTCCACGAGCTCGGGCACTTTCTCGTCGCCAAAGCTTGCGGCGTGAAGTGCGAGAAGTTCTACGTGGGCTTCGACTTTCTGGAGATCCCCATTCCGTTCACGCCGTGGAAGATTCCACGCTCGCTGTGGAAGATGCAGATCGGCGAAACCGAGTACGGCATCGGCAGCTTGCCCTTGGGCGGCTACGTGAAGATGCTCGGCCAAGACGACGATCCGCGCAACGCCGAAACCGAAGCCGAACGAACCAAGGCCATCGCCAGCGGCACCGCTGCCGAAGGTCTCGTTTCGGGCACGAGCGTTGAGCAGTCGACTGCTGAAGGCCTGACGTTGGGATCGACCATCGAGAAGATCGGCGAGAAGGCTCTGCATGTCCCACCGACGCATTCGGCTGCTGCGGCCGATGTGCCACCGCCGAATGCCGTCGCTGTGAAGAACGCCGAAGGGAAGACCATTTACCTCGATCCTCGCAGCTACACGGCCAAGTCGGTTCCTGCCCGCATGGCTATCATCTCGGCCGGCGTAATCATGAACGCGATCTTCGCGGTAGTCTTCGCCACCATCGCCTACAAGATGGGCGTGCTCGAAATGCCTGCAGGCGTCGGCGGCTCCGTGCCGGGCGATCCAGCCTGGCAGGCCGGACTGGAACCGGGCAGCAAGATCATCGCCTTTGGCAAAGATTCGAAGCCTTATGAGCACTTGCGATGGGAAGACCTCATGCGCAATATCGTGCTCAATGGCAAGAAGGCCGATCTGGCCATTCAAGTGCGGGAAGCCAGCGGCAAAGAGACCTGGTACGACGTCAAGCCAGTTAAACACGAAGGAAATAAGTTCCCGACGGTGGGTGTAACTCCGCTGCGTAGCTCGGAACTGTATGTCGCTTCCGAAGCCGAACAAAAGAAGGGACAGAAACTTGGTGTTTCGGTCACGAGCATCCCGCTGAAGACCGACGACAAGATCGTCGCCGTCAACGGCCAAAAAGTAACGAGCGGTGCCCAGATCGCCGCGCTGCTGGTGCAGAATCCCCAAGGCAAACTGACTCTGACCGTCGAACGCACCCCGGAACTGCCCCCTGGCACCGACCCCAAGGCCAAGAAGCCAGATCCTGAAGTGCTGGAAGTGACCGTTGAAGCCTCGCCAGTTCGCGAACTGGGCGTGGTGCTCGGCTTGGGACCGATTGCCTCCGTTCGCAAAGGAAGCCCTGCGGAAACAGCTGGCTTCCAAGTTGGCGACCAAATCGAAACGATCGGTGGTGAGCCGGCCGGCGATCCTCTGTCTCTCGGTCAGCGCTTGCTCGATCGCGTCGGCCAGCAAGTGACGGTAGTCGTCAACCGCGCGGGACAGGACAACAAGCGCGAACAGAAGGAGTTGACCGCCACGCTGGAACAGCCCCTCAACTTGTTCCCCCTCAGCAGTTATGTGAACTCAGGCTTTGCTGCGGCGGAAACGCTCGGCATTGCCTTCGAACTCGTGCCCGTTGTCGCAGAAGTCCCTGCCGATGGACCGGCTGCCAAGCAAGATATCAAACCCGGCGACAAGCTGATCTCGGCCTCGTTTGTGCTTCCCGAAGTCGGCCAGCCGAGCGAAGAGGACAAGACACTTTCGAAGCTCAAGATTGACCTCGAAAAGACCCCGAACCAATGGCTCAAACTGCTGGCCCAGGTGCAATCTGCGAAGGCTGAATACCCCGTAAGACTCGAATTCATGCGGGGCGACAAGCTCTCGTCGGTCGATATCGTTCCTGCTGCTTCGAAGACCCACTTCGACGAAGCGCGTGGCCTGTGGCTGCAAAATGACTCGGGGATCCACATCGCCGACAACTGGAGCGAAGCCTTCTCGCTCGGCCTGCGCGAAACGAAGGAACGCATTCAAGAGGTGCTGCTTGTGTTGCATCGCCTGGTGACGTTCCAGCTGTCGCCGACGAATCTCTCGGGTCCGCCCGGCATCCTGCGAGCGGCAACCACGGTAGCCTCACACGGCATTCCCGCGATGTTGCTGTTTCTCACGATGCTGAGTGCGAACCTGGCCGTGATTAACTTCCTGCCGATCCCCGTGCTCGATGGCGGCCACATGGTGTTCCTCGCAGCCGAGTGGGTACGCGGTAAGCCAGTTGACGCCGAGCTACAGTACAAGTTGACGTTAGCCGGTTTGTTCTTCCTGCTGTCGCTGATGGTCTTTGCCTCGGCGATGGACGTGGGGCGATTCCTCTACGGCTAACGACCGATGGCCGCGAGCGTCAGCGGCCGAAGAGTATTTATGTGTCATTATGGGCCGAGTATCTCTCGGCCCATCCTTTTTTCTTAACGCTGCTTACCCATGTCCGAAAACCCAGCCTCCCTGCTCGAAACCTTCGACAATCAGTTCCCGCAGCGCGATTACGTCATCGAAATCGTCTGTCCGGAATTCACCTCGGTTTGCCCCAAGACGGGCCAGCCCGATTTCGGCACGCTGACTTTCACCTACACGCCTGAGAAGAAGTGCGTGGAACTCAAGAGCCTGAAGATGTACCTGCAAAGCTTCCGCAACCAGGGCATCTTCTACGAGAACATCACCAACAGCATTCTCAACGACCTGGTGGCCGCGCTGCAGCCTCGCCGGATGAAGCTGGTCGCTTCGTTTACTCCCCGCGGCGGCATCTCGACCAGCGTAACCGTCGTCCACGAGCAGTAAGCGAACTTCGCTATTCGTAGCCGAAACGCGAGAAGTAGCCGGCCCAGCGGCGGCGGATTTCGGCTTCGGTTTCGGCATCCATTTGATGCTTGTTGGTCTGATAGTCTTTTTGCGTTTGCATGTAGGCGGCGATCTTATCGCGCACGGGATCGAAGTTCCCGAGATTCAACCGCTCGTAGATTTGTTCGCACTGGCCGACGGGGTCCTTCACCAGGTCCTCGTACTTCAGTTCGTACAAGTCGCCAGCGGGGATCTCGATCCGCTGCTTTTCGTAGCCGCGATACATCCGCTCGCCACAATCAAACACATACTCTCGCAGGTTCTTGTGCCGGGCTACTTGCAAGCCTTGCACGTCGTCGAGCGATTCCCACAACCGCGTGGTAGAGGGGAATAGCGCGAACGGGTTGCGGGCGATGTGAATGAACTTCGCGCCGGGAAACCACTGCGCCAAGTGACCAATGCGGCCGGTATGCGGCGGCGATTTGAGCAGCAGTTGCTTTTGCTTGGTTTGCAGGGTAATCAGCTTGGCGAACCAGACGAGCGCGGTCTTGAAGCGTTCGAGATCGGCGGGCGATGTTTCATCCAGGTTGAGCAGGTCGGTGTAATCGCCGGGCATGTCGTTGGGAAAGGCCATGCGGGCGTAAGGCGTCGGCGCACCAAGGGCCAGCAGAGCGAACTCGTCTTCTTGCGGCCGCTGAAAGCCGGCGGCCATGTTGTCCATCGGTCGCTGCGAGGGGACTAACCAACCCATGTGCTTACCGATGAGCCACTCGGTGACAAACGTATGGTGCGGTGCCATGCACTGATAGGTGTTGGGCGTCGCGAACCGCGAATCGAGATGGAGCAGTTCGTGCAACAACGTCGTACCGCTGCGCCAGTGTCCCACGATAAACACTGGCGGCGTTTCGATTCGCGTCCGTTCGATGTAGCGGCCAAACCACAGATGTTGCAGCAATGCTGCGGCCGAATTGAACGGCGTCGTCGCCGTGATCATCGCGGCCATCGGCATCCGAAACGGATGAACGCGAAAATTGTGACGAGCGAGCAGCTTGCACCAGTCGGTGATGCGTAGGGCGTGCCAGAACCGCGGACTATACCAGGGGTAGGTATTCATCTTCGGCTTCTTCGCCGGAATATTGGCCGCAGGTTTTTCGATCGAGGCGGGCTTGGGCAGACTGCTCATGCGCATTCACTGGATACTGAAGAGGTCGCGACGTCAGCCGGGTGGACTTCGATTGTCGCGGTGGCCATATCGCGGGCGTGATAACTGCTGCGGACGAACGGCCCGCTCGCAACTTCGACAAAGCCCATTCGCTTGGCGGCTTTGCCGAGAAAATCGAACTCTTCCGGCGGCACGTAACGCACCACAGGCAGGTAATGATCGGCAGATGTGGCACTCGGCATCAGGTACTGGCCCAGTGTGAGCAGGTCGCAACCCACGCCGCGCAGATCGGCCAGCACTTCGAACAATTCGTCGGTCGTTTCACCGAGGCCCAGCATCAGGCCGCTCTTGGTCTTAATCGTGGGATCGAGTTCTTTGATCTTCTTCAGCAAATGAAGAGTCCAGCGATAGTCTGACTTGGGACCACGGACCTTGCGATACAAGCGAGGAACCGTCTCGGTGTTGTGATTGAAGACTTCGGGCTTCGACGCTACGACGCGGGCAATCGCCGCATCGTTGTTGAGAAAGTCCGGCGTCAGCACTTCGACCGCAGCGCCCGTCTTTTCTCGCACGGCCAGCACGCATTGATAAAAATGTTCCGCGCCGCCATCGGGCAGGTCGTCGCGCGTGACAGACGTGATCACCACATGCTTCAGGCCCAATCGCAACGACGCTTCGGCTAGGCGGGCGGGTTCATCACTCTCAACAGCCTGCGTTCGACCGCGAGCGACGGCGCAAAAGCCACAAGGCCTTGTGCAGACGTTGCCGAGGATCATGAACGTGGCCGTGCGCTGCGAATAGCACTCCATGCGATTCGGGCACTTAGCATTATCGCAAACAGTCTCGAGTTTCAGTTCGTCGAGCAGACCTTGAGTCTGATGATTGAAATTCCCCTTGGGAACTTCTCGCTTTAGCCAGCGTGGCAAGCGGCGCATATCAGCGGCAGGTTCTTCACCCGCGATAGCACCGGCGGGCGTGGCGCAGCCCGACGAACACTCGCTGGTCGGTTCGCGATAGAGGGGCAATTCACGCAGCAGATTCACGGGATGTGGATCCTGTTAGTTCCGGCAGCAGGGGATGGCCGGTGTGCATGTGGTAGTCGACACAGCCGAAGGCGGCGGCCAAATGGGGGACCACGGCGGCTCGGACAGCTGTCATTTTAACCGGCTGCGTCGTTTCTGACAGGAGAGACGAATGAATCGGCCGGTGCGGCGGGCGGTTTTTCCCCGCAATCAGCCGCGAAAATTCGCGAGAAGGAAGCGAATCGACCCGCTGAATGCTCCGCATGTCGGGATTCACGTTAATGAACGCCCCTTGTGAAGTGACGCCAAACTTCACGGCAATCCCCAGGGCCGCGAGCAGACCGGTCTGTCCCCAGAGGCCAAAATGCCCCGGCAGCGTGGTCGTCTGCACGCCCAGTTCCTGCAACGCGGCAGACAGGCCCGTTTGGAAGCGGCGCATGAATTCGCCAACCGACCAGCCGTGCCATTCGAGCTGCGTGATGATGTAAATGGCCACTTGTCCCGGCGCGTGAACCAAGCAGCCACCGCCGCGGGCGACATATCGCACGGCCAGTTCGCGTTCCGAGAGCTCTGCGCCGCTCAAATGCAATTGATCGCGGGAGCCGGTGCGGCCAATCGTGATCAGCCCGGGATGCTCGCACAACAGCGTTGTGAAACGGCCATCGGCCCGAGTCGCGGCATCGTACGCGAGGCGTTTTTGCGCGGTCAGGCAATCTTCAAAATCGACCTGCCCCAGCAAGTGAAAATGGCTGGCAAACTGCTTCGGCAATTTGGCGGTGCGCGGCATGGCAATTCTTTATGGACAGACAAGAACCGAACGACGAGAGGCCAGGCAGGTGTGGGGCGGAGAGTAGCAAAACCCGCCGCGCGAGCCCAGAGCAAGTTCACTGGTGGAATAGACTTTGCTAACGGCAAAGATGATCGAAAAGGGTTATGCCGGAACAGCGCAGAGTACTGCGTGTCGCGAGCCTACGATTCGATCCAGCCGCCGCCGAGAACTTGAGGGCCGTCGTAGCAAACGACGGCCTGGCCGGGCGAGACGCCGTGGCGTGGTTCGTCGAATACCACCCGCAGCCGATTGCCGGGAAGTGCTTCAGCTGTGGCCGCAGCGGGCGGGCTGTTGTAGCGGATCTTCGCCGAGCAGCGGAACTCGCCAACGGGCGGATCGCTTTGCCAATTGCACTGGTCGGCGGTCAATTCCGTGCGCGCCAATTCGTGTTGCTGGCCGATGACCACGCGGTTGGTGGCAGGGTCAATTCGCACCACAAAATACGGCTCGCCCATCGCGACACCGAGCCCCTTGCGCTGGCCAATCGTAAAACCTTCGATGCCTGGATGCTCACCCACAACCTTGCCAGTGGTCGTTACGATTTGTCCCGCTGTGGTTTGATCGGGGCGGCGCTGACGCACGAACTCGTCATGCTTGCCGCTGGTCACAAAGCAGATCTCCTGGCTGTCGCGTTTGTCCGCCACGCGCAGGCCCACCTTCGTAGCAAGTTCGCGAATTTCCGGCTTCTTAAATTCGCCAATCGGCAGCAACATGCGCGGCAACAGCTTGCGCTCGATGCCAAAGAGGACGTACGATTGATCCTTGCCATCGTCGACGCCGCGGCACAGCGCTGGCCCTTGAGCAGTTGAGATCAGCCGCGCGTAGTGACCGGTGGCGACATACTCGGCACCAACACTATCGGCGTAATCAAAGAGTTTGCCGAACTTCAGCCAGTTGTTGCACTGCACGCAAGGATTGGGCGTGCGGCCGCGGGTGTACTCGGCAACGAAGTAATCGATGATCTGTCGAAACTCAGCCTTCAGGTTGAGTGCATAAAAGGGGATGTCGAGCCGGTCGGCGACGCGCCGCGCATCTTCGGCGTCGCTGGCGCTGCAACATCCCTGCTTATGATCGGCGCGGGCGTTGAAGATTGGCAACGAGAAGCCAGGAGCAGCATCGGTCTTGCAAGCTTCCAGGGCTTCTTCGCCGTGGCGCATGAAGACGCCAATGACATCGTGCCCTGCTTCGCGCAGCAGGAATGCCGCGACACTACTGTCGACGCCTCCCGACATGGCCAGCACGATTCGTGACATCTTTCACTCCGCAAAAACAAACGAGCCCCGGAATCTTCCGGGGCTCTGTGTCTATCGATTTTAATCTTCGACAACTCGTCTCAGACCAGCTTCAAGAGACTAGGTCTTGGCCTTGGTCTTGCCTGGAACTGGTTGAGCATAGGTGCCGTCTTCGAGCGGCTTGACCGGAGCTTCGTCGTTGTAAGTGAGCAGCTTGGCGTAGTCGGCCAATTGGCCATTGCCATTGAGCGCGTCATCCCACTTCACCACTTGGCCGGTGTAGGTAGCCATGCGACCGAGAATGGCGGTCATGGTGCTCTTGGCACCCCATTCACCTTCGTTCGGCAGGCGGCCCGCACGCAGGTCGGCGAATAGGTCGTGATGTTCTTGCTGGTGACCATCGGCGCCGAGCTTACCGAAATCGTGCAACATCTTGCCCGACTCGTCGTAGATCTTCGAACCGCTCACGTCGGCGCGGCCCTTGGTGCCATGCACATGTTCCGCAACCGAGTTCCAGCAACCAGGTTGGTGGCGGCATTGGCTGTACATGATGGTGCCGTCGGCGTAAGTGTATTCGACGAAGTGATGGTCGAAGATTTCGCCGTACTTGACTTCGTTCTGGTTGACGAGACCGCCCATGCCTTGAGCGCTCACGGGATAGGCGTTCTTGATCCAGTTGATCACATCCAGGTTATGGATGTGCTGCTCGTTGATATGGTCACCGCTGAGCCAGTTGAAGTAGTACCAGTTGCTGATCTGGAACTGCGTTTCCGTCATGCCAGGCTGACGTTGACGCAGCCAGGGGCGCGAACCGTTCCAGTAGGCGCGGGCGAGAACAATATCGCCGATCGCACCTTCTTGAATCTTGGCAACCGTTTCCATGTACTTCCGCTCGTGACGACGTTGCAGACCAACGGCCACGGCAAGGTTCTTCTTCTTGGCTTCGGCGGTGGCCTTCAAAACCTGATTCACGCCGAACACGTCGGCCGCAACCGGCTTCTCCATGAAGACGTGCTTGCCGGCCTTCACGGCAGCTTCGAAGTGGATCGGGCGAAAGCCTGGCGGCGTGGCGAGAATCACCATATCGCAATCGGTGCCGAGCAGTTTTTCGTAGCCATCGAGGCCGACGAACATCTTGTCTTTGGGCACTTCGACCTTGTCGTTGTGCTTGCCCTTGATGGTGCGATACGCGGTTTGCACGCGATCTTCGCTCACATCGGCCATGCCGACGAGTTTCACATCGCCGCCCGAAGTGTTCATTGCTTGAATAGCGGCGCCCGTGCCACGACCACCACAGCCCACGAGACCGATTTTGATCGTGTCGCTGCCAGCCGCGTAGGCCGTGCGCGCTACCGAGACTTGTCCGGCCGCGATCGCACCACCGGCGACCAGCAGGCTCGACTGACGGATGAAATCGCGCCGCGAACCGGTTACACCGGTGGATTCAGACTTCTTACCGGATTCTTGATTCATAAGCTTGCTACACTCCGCAAAGTAAACAGACGCTTGCCGAAACCAAAATTAAACACATCGGCAAGGGAGGAAAGGAACTGCTACCAACCTGCAGCATACCGCCGCAGGTTCAGGCTTTCAATCATCGGCAGTGGGCCGCGGGTACGCCTTACTCCAGCGGATTCTTGCGATCCGACCAGCTGAACTGATCCTGCTTTTCTACGAGTCGCAGATTAAAGAAGTTCGCAATATTGTCGTTCACGCGCAAGGCTGGGCTAAGAAGTTCGGAGCCCACTAATTTGGTATCGGGAGTCACCAGAAACAGGTCGAGATTCTTGCGATCCAAATCGTTATCACCGCTTGGCTTGGGGTGGTACTGCTGCAACTTGGTTTGCAGCCGCTTCACTTCGGCAAGTGACTTGGGATCGGCACTACCGGCAACCAACATCACCGAGAGCTGCTTGCGGGTCACTTGATTCGAAAAGAAATCGACGCTACTCAGCCCCTTGAAGCTGTTGACGGGAGACAACAGCACGAGTGCCTTGACGTCTTGCCCCTGTTTGAACGAGGGAAGGACCGGAGCGCTCCAATCAAGGATCGACCAACGCATTGCGATGAGGCAACTGACATCGCAGCCCACGATGCCAAGCGCTTCGATATTGCAGGCCGTCGCATTATTCTTTTCGAGCAAAAACCGCTTCGCGGTCTCGACGTCCTGCGTCATCGCTTGCACGTCTTGAGGGCGGAAAGTGGTCCGATCGAGGTCTTTGTAGACGATCTCTCCCTTTTCGACAGCCTTGTACTTCATGCTTTGGCCGTGGCCGCGCAAGTCCAACGTCACCACGGCATGTCCTAGCGACTGCAGACGCATGGCCAGTCGTTCCATATCGCCCCGCTGGCCATCCCAGCCATGCAGCAGGATGAGCGGAACCGACTTCTTGCCGAGCGTGCCGGCGAAATAAGTCATTTTGAGCGCGACGCCATCCTTGGTCTCGCGATTGATATCTTCTGGCGCTGGAATCTTTGGCGCTTTGGGATCCTGTCCGCTCGCCACACTACATGCGCAGGCCAGCAACAGCCCGCAGGCCATCCAACCGATTCGTGCTAGCCCACCGCGAAAGACAGCCATACGAAATCCTCGGCAAAGGCGCGTCACACGCCCGCATTAAACGGTGAAGAGGAACCAGAGGGCCAGTCGTTGCCCTTGATTGAAATGTAAGCAGCAAAAGGAGTAACGTCAAATAGTTTTTTGCCAGAACCAGCCCGGCGACGGCACTTGGCCCGCCGTCGACCTCGAACAGCGGGGAAGGCTTGGCGGAGGTACAGGCGGGAGGTGTATTTCGGGGCGGGCTAGCTGCAAGAAATCTTGTGGGCATAAGTACTTTTGGCAGATTGGTGCGTTTAGATCACGGAGGAACATGGACTGCGGTCGTGCCAGCGGTTGTAGGTTCCTGTTTAGCCTCCCCCATCGAGTGGTTCTCATTGGTCGGTGCGAATGCTTGCATTCTTCACCGTTCTCGGTGAGAATACCGATGTTCTGAGCAGTGGTTGTTTTTCGTAAGCTATTTCGCTCGCAGGGTTTGGCGGGAATAAGTTCCTCTACACGCCCCGAATAGGCACGAATCACGATCTCGTTCGCAATAGTCAAGACATCGCCTGCATTCGGCATGGCAGCACGATAAGGTTGGGTCGGACGGAACAGGAGAGTCAACCGTGAAGCTGTTTGAAAATCTGAAGCAATACTGGCGGCAACAAACGGGCGAAGACGAGACGCCTTTGGATGGCGATTCGCCAGCCTTCTTCGCCAGTTTCTTCGTGCACCTTGCCATCCTCATTTTGATGGGGCTATTGGTTCTGCCAGAGCACAAGAATCAAGTCACGCTGACGATCTCGCAAGTCACCGAAGAAAAGGTGAAGGAAGAACTCGAACTGCAAGTTCCCGAAGAGTTCTTCTTCAGCGAACAGCCTTCGGAAGAAGTCGGTGCCAACAGCGTGGGCGGCGTGGCAGTTGCTCTGTCGCTCGCTCCGGTCGTTTCCGATGTGTCGGAAGTTCCCAATCACCAAGAGTTGCTCGAAGAAGCTGAAGTCGGCAACGTCGAAGTCAACGATGCGATCGCCGTCGCCACTGGCCTCAATTACAGCCAGAATCAAGTGGTAAAGGGTGCCGCTGGTGTGGGCGAAACGGGCGCAGAAGGCGCAATCGACCGCATCACGCACGAAATTCTGCTCTCGCTGGAAGAACGCAAAACGCTTGTCGTTTGGCTGTTCGACTCCACGGCCAGCCTCGTTCCGCAACGTGCCGCGATTCGCGAACGCTTCGACCGCATCTACAAAGAACTGGGCATCATTGAAGCTGCGGGCAACGAGAACTTCACCAAGCACAGCGATCAACCGCTTCTCTCCTCGATCATCGCCTTCGGCCAAAAAGTCGAAGCTGTGACCAAGGAACCGACCGCGAACCTGTCGGAATTGAAGGAAGCGATTGCCAGCATCAAGAACGATGATTCGGGCACCGAAAACGTCTTTTACGCTGTTCACGAAGCAGCTAAGAAGTATGCCCCCTTCCGCTATACCACCGAAGAGAAGCCACGTCCCGAACGGAACGTGATGATTGTGGTGGTGACCGATGAAGTAGGTTCCGACTGGAAGCAAGGCCTGGAACCGACCGTTCGCATGTGCCGCCGCTGGGCGATGCCTGTGTATGTGGTGGGCGTGCCAGCACCCTTTGGTCGTCAAGACACGATGATGAAGTGGGTCGATCCCGATCCAAAGTACGATCAAACGCCGCAGTGGGGCGTGGTCGAACAAGGGCCAGAAACCCTCTATCCCGAACGTATCAAGCTGGCCTTTTCGGGCAGCAAGCTCGACGACGATCCGATCGACTCGGGCTTTGGTCCGTACGGTTTGACGCGCCTGAGTGTGGAAACGGGTGGCATCTACTTCGCCGTACACCCGAATCGCTCGGTGACGAAGACCGTTAGCCGCAAAGATACGATGGCCTATACGTCGCACCTCAAGCACTTCTTCGACCCCACGGTCATGCGGCGGTACAAGCCGGACTATGTTTCAGTGCAAGAGTACGACAAGCGGGTGAGCGCGAACATGGCTCGCCGCAAGTTGATCGAAGCTGCCCTAAATCCGCAGCTGCAGCAGATGGAGTCGCCCGAAACTCGCTTCGTCAATCGCGATGAAGCTTCGTTCTCGAATGCTCTGTCAGAAGCACAAAAGCAGGCGGCCGCTTTGGAGCCCCGTGTGAATGGCCTGTACGAGATTTTGCGGCAGGGTGAATCTGACCGCGAGAAAGAAACTGTCCTGCGTTGGCAAGCTGGTTACGACCTGGCGATGGGCCGCGTGCTCGCCGTTAAGGTTCGGACCGAATCGTACAATGCGATGCTCGCCGCCGCGAAGCGTGGCCTGAAGCCCAAGGATCCCAAGAGCAACACCTGGACACTGAAGCCCGATGACGAAATCTCGGTCGGCAGTGCCCTGCAAAAGGTTGCCGATCGCGCCAAGATGTACCTGGAACGCGTGGTCAAAGATCACGAAGGGACGCCGTGGGCCATGCTGGCTCAGCAAGAATTGAAGGATCCGCTGGGTTGGAAGTGGGAAGAGTCGTTCACCGACGTCACGCCCATGCGTGAGGGAGCCGGCAACGGCAACGCTCCTGCACCAGCCAACGACGCAGCCAAGATGCTCGCCAAGCCACCGCCAAAGCGTCCTGCACCCAAGCTGTAACTTGCTTGGCCGGAATTCAACCAACCGATTTAAAGGCCCGCATCAACCGCTGCGGGCCTTTTTCGTGCGCGCGATAGATTCACCTGAATTGAGGGTGTTCAGGGAACGAGCATTTGCCTCATGGCTGTTCAAGTTTGCAGCCGCGGTGGGTCGGTTCCCAAGTCCAAGGGACCGGTAAACGACGCCTGCACCGACCTGTTCAACGGGCGTTAAGCGGTTATCAAGAAGGTTATCGGAATGACGCCAAATTCCTGCTTTCGGCGAGCCATAACATATTGCAGGATAGCGGCTTGCGGCGTTATTCGGAACCGCTCGAATGTCACGAAAAAGTTATCGCGCAACCGCCGAAATGGGGGTGTTCAGGCATGTTAAGCCTGAACAGCTCGGAGTATTGCTGGTCGCCGGCCGCCGAAAGGCTACCACTGCATTAGCGATTCGATTTCTAGGCGCGAGAGGGTACTCAGCAATTCGCTGATCAGCGGGCGACGCAGCGGTTCGTTGGCCGTCATCTTGGCGATGAGCGTGGCAACTTCCCGGCTGACATCAGGCCGCGACACTCGCAGGTCGCTGGCAGCGTGCCAGTTGTCCGCCAGCGATGGCTTCGGGCTGGCCGCTTCGCCGCGGAGCAGCTGGAGCAGCGACAGGCCCAGCGAGAACACATCGGCCGCGGTGCTCAATTGATATCCCGGAATGAGCGCTTCGGGGGAAAGATACGCCGCATCGCCCGCGAGCCAGTTCTCGGTCCGGCACTCGGCCGAGCCCAACTGCCGGGCAAGGCCCAAGTCGATGAGCGTGACGTGGCCTTGATCGGACACGATCAGGTTCGCCGGCTTAACGTCGCCATGCAGCCAACCCTGGCTGTGCAGCATCGCGAGCGCGTCGGCCGTTTGTCGCACGTACCACAGTGCCTGAGGCACCGGCACTTGAGCACGTTGATTCAGCAGTTGCTCGAGGGTGGAGCCAGGCAGATAAGGCAGGACTGCGTAGTCGGGCTGGTAGTCGAAAACCGTGATGAGGTTGGCATGACTTACGGATTGAGCCACTTCTACTTCCCGGTGCAAGACAGCGCGTGCCAACTCCCTATCGGCAATGTCTGCCCGAATGGCTTTGATGACGTAGTCGGCAGACTCGTGTTTCGATTGCCCAGTTGCCCGCGCGCGATGGATCTCAAATTGATTTCCCGAGGCGATGAGCCCGGCCAGTTCGTAACCGGTAACGTACGGCAGTGTGCGCGGGCGGGAACGCGGGGTCTCGCGCGCGGTGAAATGCGCAGGACGCAACAGCGAAGGCATAGAGAGAAATCCAGCGAAATCGAAGAGAAGAGCGGCAGGTGCGGGAATAGCAGGCAGGAGAAGAGGTTCTTACTTCCATCGGCGCGCGGCGGCGTTCAACTGCACTGCGATGACCCGCGGATCGTGCGGTTGCTGCTTGCGTTGCTATCGCCAGATAATTAAGATTTCAAGTTTTGATAGGTCACTCTTTCCGGAGATTCTGTGATGTTGCGTAACTGGCTGCTGTGGACGATGTTGCTCGCCTTGACTTGTGGTGCTGTGGTGGGCTGCAGCGGTCCCGACGGCAAGCCCAGCTCGGACAAGATCACTGACGAAGGCAAGAAGTAAACTGCGCCAATCGCAGTCCTTCCGCTCGATCCATTCATCTGACAAAGGTCCTCTCCCCATGCTTTGCAAGATGCTACGTCCTGGGTTTGCGCTAGTCGCAGCCACGCTGCTGATATTCGCAGCTGGCTGCAAATCCGAGAGCAACCCGAATGCGAATAGCGGCGCGGGGGCCTCGGCGGGTTCCGGCAAACGCTTTGTCTTTTTGATCAACACGCCCAACGACTATTGGAATGCGTGCAAGGCGGGCCTCGTCGAAGGGGAGAAAGAGTTTCAGCTGAAAGATGCTGGACTCAGCATTTCGATGGAGTCGAATGACGGCACCGCGCAGGGACAGGTTGATTCGCTCCGGCAGTTCGGCACTCAGTCCGATATCGTCGGTGTCGCCCTCACCGTCGTTCAGGCCGACAACGCGGCCATCGTCGACGAGATGAAAAAGCTGCAAGCCAAAGGAGTGAAGGTTTTCACCGTCGATGGCGACGTCAATCGCGATAAGTTCCGCGATGCTCGCCCCTACTACATTGGCACGAACAACATCGAAGCGGGCAAGTTGCTTGGCGCTGCGACTAAAAAAGTGCTCGAGGCCCGCAAGGTCGATAAGGGAGCCTACGTTCAATTCGCCGGCTACACCGATAACGACAACGCTCGCAATCGCATGAACGGCGTGAAGGAAGGTCTCGGCAGCAGCTACGAGGATCGCGACCGCATGTCGGACGAAACCGACTACAACCGCGCTCAAGAGAATGTGCGCATTGCCCTCACCAACCACGCCGACCTTGTGGCACTTGTTGGCATCTGGGCCTACAACGGTCCCGAGATCGCTGTGGTCGTGAATCAACGCAAAGCTCGCGATCAGGTGGCTGTGGTCACGTTCGATGCCGATTCGCGATCGATCGAGGCGATGGAGGCCGGCAACATGGATGTGATGTGCGTGCAGGATCCATATAAGATGGGACTGCAGGCAGTGAAGCTGCTCAAGGCAATGCACCTGGACGACCAAGCCACGATCAAAGAAATGTTCCCCAATGCGGGTCAGCCAGACGGGGATATCTACACGACCGGACTGAAGTTGGTTGTGCCAGATGCAGGGTCGCCGCTGAAGAAAGAAGACTACGCGGGCAGTGACATCGAGTTTTTGACAGTTTCGGAAATGAAAGCCTGGCTGAAAAAACTCGGCCTCAAGAGTTCATGAGCACACCTCGCAATCCACTGCTGGCGGGCCACTGGTTTACGAACGAGTTGGCCCTGATTGTGGCGATTGGGTGTGTGGTGCTTTTCACGTTGGCGGTGGACAGCAATCGCGCCTATTACAATCGTCGCGACGAAAGCGTGCAGGAAATCTCGCGTCAAGTTGCGATGCTGGGCATCTTCGCGCTCGGTGCTGCCGTCGTCATCATCTCGGGTGGCATCGATCTGTCGCTTGGTTCGACGATTGCCACCTGCGGCGTGGCGTGCGCTGCCATCGTCTTGGCACTCACTCCGCAAAGCTATGCTCCCAGCATGTGGCAATCGACCGGCATCTGCATTGCGGCGATTGGTGGCAGCATCGTCACGGGGCTGATGATAGGCACGCTACATACCTGGTTAATCACGTCGATCAAGTTGCCGCCGTTTGTTGCGACACTAGCCACGCTCGTCGGCTTACGCAGCTTGGCTCGTGCCTTTTGTGACTATGTGAATGTGAAGGTGACGGGCACGGGCGGCTCGAAGATCAATATCAACAACCCGATCTTTGTCTTCATTCGGGACAACGTGTGGGTCTCGGTGGTCGTGCTGATTGCGATGGTGCTGGTGACTTGGTTCGTGCTGAGCAAAACCGTTTTGGGCCGCCATATTTATGCTCTCGGCGGCAACGAGCAGGCAGCCAGGCTGAGCGGCATTCGCACCGAAAACGTCAAATGGGCCGCCTATTGCTTTAGCAGTTTTACGGCAAGCATTGCGGCCATTTTTTATCTCGCCAACTCCAGCGTGGCCGACCCCGTGACCCAGGCCCGCGGTCACGAACTGAATGCGATTGCCGCCGCAGTCGTGGGTGGCTGTGCCCTTCAAGGTGGAATTGGCACCGTGCCGGGAACCTTGCTTGGCGTGATCTTTTTGCGCGTCGTCGTAGACGGCGTCTCCAAAATGATTAAGAGCCAGGCCGAAACTTACGAAGGCCTGATTGTCGGCGCGGTCGTCGTCGCTGCCGTGACACTTACGCAGGCCAAGCAACTGCTGAGCAGCGGACGCCAAATGTTTGCCGGCTTCCGCGGTAGCGCGGCCATCCTCGCGCTGACCTTATTCAGCGGACTCGTGGCGCTTGTGACCCTTGGTCATTGGAACGCCCTAATCATTTCCATCGTGATTCTGATCGTGCTGAGCGGCATCAAGCTTAGCGAGCGGCAACCAAGTCGCGTCTAGTCTCGAGGGATGGGCCATGACTGCAGCAGGATCACCCAAGGAACGGAGCAACGAGCCCATCATCGCCATTCGCGATGTGACCAAGCGTTTTCCCGGCGTCATCGCGCTTGAGCATGTGAACTTGGAGATTCTGCCGGGAGAGTTTCACGCGATCTGCGGCGAGAATGGTGCCGGCAAAAGTACGCTGATGAAGATCCTCTCGGGAGTCATCGCCGACTTCGAGGGCGAATTGCTGCTCGCTGGCAAGCCCGTCCGCTTTCGTAACACGCGCGATGCCGAAGCGGCCGGCGTGAGCATCATCCATCAGGAACTGAACCTGGTCGAGCAACTGTCAGCCTCGGCAAACATCTTTCTCGGTCGTGAGATCCGCGGCTGGCTCGGCTTGCGTGATGACGCTGCGATGGAACTGGCCGCAACATCGCTGCTGCGAGAGCTGGAGTGCGAAGTTCATCCGCGCACGCTGGCCGGCGAACTGCGCGTTGGTGATCAACAGTTGATCGAGATCGCCAAGGCACTTTCGCTGCAGAGCGATATTCTGATCATGGATGAGCCGACGAGTGCGCTCACCGAATCGGAAGTGAGCCGGCTGTATCGCGTGATCGAGCGTCTGCGGAAGCGGGGCGTGACGATTCTGTACATCTCGCACAAGATGGACGAAGTCTTTCACCTGGCCGATCGCATCACCGTGCTGCGTGACGGCCGCACGGTGAAGACGTTGAACAAAGCCGATATGAACGCACAGCAGATTACGCACTTGATGGTCGGTCGCGAGATCGAGGCCATCGACTTCGGTGCCGAGCGAAAGCCGGCCGAAGTGCTGCTGAAGGTAACGAATCTGTCGTTGCCCTGGCATGGACATGCGCGCGAGTGGCGGTTGCACAATATCTCGTTCGAACTCCGCCGTGGAGAAGTCCTCGGCTTCGCCGGCCTGATGGGTGCTGGGCGAACCGAACTGCTGGAGTGCCTGTTTGGTGCTGCGGAGATTCCTCCCCAGGGCAAGATCGAACTGTTGGGCCGCGAATTGAAACTTCGCCACCCAGTCGACGCCTGCCGTGAAGGAATTGCACTGGTTACGGAAGATCGCAAACGGCTGGGACTTTTCACCGCCATGAATGTGGGGCAGAACATCTCGATCTGCACGCTCGACCAGACAGGTCGGCTGGGGATGATCAACGGTACGCGCGAATGGTCGATGGCCAGCGAAACCGCGTCCAAGCTCGCCGTGAAAACTGCGGGCCTTTCGGCCGCGATCACCAGCTTGAGCGGCGGCAATCAGCAGAAGTGCATCATCGGCCGCTGGCTGCAGACGAATCCTCAAGTCTTGTTGCTCGACGATCCCACTCGCGGCGTGGATGTCGGTGCCAAGGCGGAACTTTATCGCTTGATCGATAAGCTCTGCCGCGACGGCATCGGCGTGATTATGACGAGCAGCGAGATGCCCGAATTACTGACCGTCTGCGATCGCATTTTGGTTCTTAGCGAGGGAAACCTCACCGGCAGTTTCTTGCGCTCGGAAGCGACCGAGCACAAGATTCTGGAAGCAGCGACCATGGGCCGGGCAAAAGTCTGAGCGACTTCCACTAGCGCGGTGGCAGGTGGCTACTTAAGGGGCGATCGTCAATCTCCGGCGAGTCGTCGCTCATCTCGGCGTGCATGCGAACCGATTCCGCATCGGTCGTATTGAGCATGCCGTAGGCAATGGCCACTTGGGCAGCCGAAGTGCGGACCACTACCAGAGCCTTGCCGGCTTTGACCATTTCGTCGTAGTTTTTCAGATGGTCGTCGTGAATGCCCCAGCCTTGAAACGCACCGAGCAAACCGCCAACGATCGCTCCGGTAATTCCGGTGGCAAGTGCGCCCGCTGCGATCACCGGTCCTATACCACTCACCGTGAGTGCTGTCGCGCCAATGACCAAACCCACTGCTCCACCGGCTCCTGCGCCCGTCATCGCATCAGTCTCGGTACGATCACCCGACTTGGCGGCGTCCTGCACGTCGGCTTCGTCCGAAGGTCTTGCACCCACTAGGGAATACTCCGCCGGCGAGAAGCCACTTTCCTGCAGTTTTTCGATTCCTTCGACTGCCCTGGCATAGTTCGAATAAATGGCAATTACCGAGTCTTGGGCTTCCATGATGTTCCTCGCAATAGAAGGTCGGCAGGCCTGGATATTCAATCCAAAAGGCAGGTCCGCCAAAGTTTTTCATTGCCCGAGGTATGAGCAATCAGCATGCCGCCAGTTTGGGCTGCGGTGAGTTGGCGAAAAGATGAAAACCGGGTCAGAAAAGTGGTAACGCCGACTGTCTGCTAGTAATAATGTTCTTGGCGAAACAACAGGCCGCGCCGGAAGGCGTGAAAAAGAAAGTGGGGGCTCTGACGTTCCCAATGAACGATTGGAATGCGAAAGCGACCAGGGGCTAACTGCCGCTTTTGCGAACTACCGTCAGAGCCCCCAACGGGCCAGTTTGCACAAAAAACCGTTTTCATCACCGCGAGGCTGCGGTGATGTTTCATTCCTTAAGCATGCGGTGCGCCAAACCTAAACACGGCAAAAGTTCGCATTGTAAATCCTTTTGTGGCAGCGACTTACATTTGACCAGAATTCGACAGCAGGCAATTGCCAGCACTTCTCAGAATTTCCGCTGACGGCGAGTGTCTAAAAAAGCCACACTTGGGACTTTGGGTGAGTACGCTTTACGTACACCTGTGCAATTTTGCGCAGCAGCTGGTTTGTGCCCTTCTTGCCGGTACTTTGCTGACGGGCGAAAATCTGCTTGCCGCGTCTCCGTGGGCCCCTGTTTCTGCCCTCGAAGTCGGGTAAGTTGCAGGAGCCAAATGTCTGGCTGCAGCCGACCAATTTCTCCTTGGCCGAACTTCGTTTCTCGTTGGTCCCAGGTCCGTGATTGAGCAAATAGCGGCATCGCGACGCCGGGTTCTGTTCTCGGTGAATCCGCGCGCTGGCGCTCGTTTTCGCGGCGAACTGGTCGATCAACTCCACGCCGAGCTTGCCAAGTTCGATCTCACGACCGAAGCGTTTACGGACATCAACTCCCTGCGTGAGCGGGCTGCGGAATTGATGACAACTGGAGAACTACGAGCTGTTGTGGCCGCCGGAGGCGATGGCACAATCGCCTTGCTGGCCAATCACACTCCGCCGGGTGCTCCCCTGGCCATCTTGCCGCTGGGGACGGAAAACCTGCTGGCCAAGTATCTGGAGCTTTCCGCCGATACGGCTGTTCTCGCGCAGATCATTGCCGATGGCTACACGCAACACTTCGATATGGGCGAGGCCAACGGCCAGCTCTTTTCGCTGATGGCCGGTTGTGGCTTCGATGCTGAAGTCGTCCGCCGACTGCACAGTGACCGGCGTGGCAATATTCATCATTGGTCGTACATCAAACCAATTCTCGATTCGATCCGTAACTACGAATACCCAGAGCTGCGCGTGCGTTATGCGCCGAGCGACCAGCTTGGGGACGAACTGACTGAAGAAGTTGCCGCGCGGTGGGTGTTTGTCGTGAACATCCCACGCTACGCGGGTGGTCTAAACATTGCTCCCGGTGCGGAAGGGAACGATGGCCTGCTGGATGTGTGTACCTTTCGGGAAGGTTCGCTGTGGAATGGGCTCGTGTATCTCGGCGGCGTTTTGCTCGGGCAGCACGAGTCGATGCAAGACTATTCGCACATTCGGACCAGGCGACTCGTCGTCACCGCTGAACCAGAGGCACCCTATCAACTCGATGGAGATCCCGGTGGGACATTGCCGGTGGAGATAATTGTTCGACCTCGCCGTTTGACGGTCCTGGTCGCCCATCACCGGGCCGTGACGCAGCAACAAGAAGCAGTAGAATCAACTGCACAAGCAGAATCGTAATCGATCACCGTTTGAATTCGACACTGCGAACGAATCGCAGCCAGACATCACAGGGAGTGTTTTTGTGCCAGCCGAACCAGCGTCTTCAACTTCGGCCACCCATAATCCGGCGCAGGTTGGACCTTACCAGTGCGGCAAAGGCCAGCGGCTGCTGCTCATTGCTGGTCCCTGTGTCATTGAGTCGCTGGAACTCACCCTGCTGATTGCCAATAAACTGAAAGAGATCGCCAGCTCGCGCGCGGTGAATCTTGTCTTCAAAGCGTCGTTCGATAAAGCAAATCGGACCAGCGGGGGTGCTTTTCGCGGCGCTGGACTGGAACGTGGCCTGGAAGTTCTGGCCGAAGTAAAAAAACGAACTGGTTTGCCGGTAACCACGGACATTCACGAATCCTCTCAAGCAGAACCTGTTGCCCAGGTTTGTGACGTCCTGCAAATTCCCGCGTTCCTGGCTCGTCAGACCGACCTGCTCGTCGCCGCGGCTCAAACGGGCAAAGCGGTAAACGTAAAGAAGGGGCAATTCATGGCCCCTTGGGATATGAAGCACGTTGTCACGAAGCTTAACGGCGCAGGCTGCCAGAATGTGCTGCTGTGCGAACGGGGCACCTTCTTTGGCTATGGCGCACTTGTCAACGATATGCGCTCGCTCCCCACGATGCGTAGCCTTGGTCCACCGGTGATTTTCGATGCCACACACAGTGTGCAAGAGCCTGGTGGCCTCGGTCATGCCACGGGAGGCAATCGCGCGATGGTCGAACCGCTCGCTCGAGCAGCCGTAGCCGTGGGGGTTGATGGTCTCTTTTTCGAAACGCATCCCGACCCCGATCAATCTCCCAGCGATGGACCAAACATGATTCCCTTGGACGACTTTGCCGCGATGCTCGATCGCGTCTTGAAGGTTCGCGCTGCGGTGGAGGACTTCACATGAACCGGGAATTCACTCTGCGAGATATTGCGATCGTTTCGAGCATCGGATTTCTGCTTTCCGCAGGCTTGTTCTTTTCAACCGTTGGCTGCGTGCCTCGCGCGGCCATGGAAAAGCCGGTCTATCAACAGGGTGCAGACAAATCCCGCGCGATCGACGAGCTAACGCTGGGATTCGAGTCCTTGCGGAACGTGAACAATCCGGCCGCGATGGAACGAGGCAGCACTTCGAACACTTCAGCCTCGCGAGCAATCTTCTACCTGAACCAATGGATTTCCAAGGAAGACATTGACGCCCACAAGTGGCAAGTCGATCCGATGTTTGAGAAAGCTCCGCAGGTCATTCGCCGCCATCCCGTTTTTGCGGGGCTCGATCAACTCGAATTCACGCTGCCTGACATCACCTACTTGCAGCAATGCCTGTGGGAAAACGACATCGCTCAGCGCACGGTGCTAGAACCAGCTCCGGCTGCTCTTGAGCCTTGGCTGAAAGAAATGGATGCGGCCGGCAGGATCGACGCCGCGCGTCAATTGCGCCAAGCAGAACGGCTTTTTGATTGGACTGTACGGAACATTCAGCTCGATCCGTTGTTGCCGCCGCCGAAAGGTCCGCAACTCACGGCCGAAGAAGCCGTCAAAAGCGATAACCGTCCGCCGCCGCAACGTGGCGTACCGGGTCCCGGCTATCAACAATTGCCACGACAAACGCTGATCTATGGCCGAGGCGATGCTTGGGAACGAGGGCGAATCTTCATTCAACTTTGCCGGCAAGCGGGCATTCCTGCGGTGATGCTCGGCATGGTTCGCGATACGGAACTCGCCGGCCCGCAAGCTTGGGCCGCCGCCGTGCTGATCGACGAAGACTTGTACCTCTTCGATCCTCAGCTGGGCATTCCGATTCCTGGTCCCGACGGTCGCGGCATTGCCACACTCACACAGTTCATCGCCGATGAGAGCTTGCGTAATAATCTGAAAGTGGCCGGAGGTGAAGCGTATGGCATCACGACCGACGATCTGAAAAACGTCGCAGTACTTCTTGATGCGCAGCACGAATCGCTACTGCGAAGAATGGCCATTCTCGAAGGACCGATTAATCATGCTCGCGCGCAGTCTCGCACCGAGCGGAGACCGGAAGGGGACGATACTCCGCGGCTTGATATCGTGCTTTCCTATCGCCCAGGAGAACTCGAACCCAAGCTCCGCCGCGTCAAACACGTAAGCACTGTTGGTTTGTGGCGAGTGCCGTTCGAAGCTGTGTTCTACGCGATGGCCCTGCCGGAAGTCGTGGCCAAGGATCCTCGCTTGGCTGAGCGACTGCAAGAACGTGAAATCGTGATCAACAAGGAAGAGATGGTTTATCTGGGAGATTCCCAAAAGGTCGACCGCTCTCTGATCGAAGGTCAAGAACAAAAGCAACGCGTGGCCCAGAATGTCACGCTCAACCAAGGCCGCGACTACCTGTTACGTGGCCGCTTCGAAGATGTCGATGGCCGTCCTGGCGCGAGGTCGGTCATGCTCTCGTTCCGACCGGCGGAGTATGACATCAGCCAACACGAATATTCGCCCAAGTATCTAAAGGCGAAGTATGGCGAAGGGATTCCGCTGCCGGAAGATCCCGAGCAGCGAGCGCTGATGATGAAGCGAATCGGTCGGCTAATGCGACTGGCCAAGAGTAACTCCACCTATTGGCTCGGCCTCTCGTATTTCGAAACCGGCGACTACGACAACGCCATCGAATGGCTGGAGCCGATCGCCCGCGATGAAACGAGCAATAGCGATTGGCAAGCCGGAGCCCGTTACATCACCGCCCGCAGTTACGAAGCTCTCGGCAAACCAGAGAAGGCGCGCGAGCTCTACCTAGCCGATGACTCACCTCAAGCGGCCGGAAACAAATTGCGGGCCGAATGGCTCAAGGCAAAGCCCAAACCTGAGAACGCCGACAGCGATAAGCCCGCCGAGCCTGCTGCTACGGAACCTAAACCATGATGGGACTTCCCGGCGGTTCTTCCGGCGAGGGGCCAGCAAGTTGGGCTGGTCTTTTGCTGGTTGTGACCGTGGCCGGAATTGTCATCGGTGGCTTGGTTTACTTGCTCTTTCAGATCACGCCCGTCTAGCGTCAAACTTGCGTCTATAGCAACCTGTCATACCACAATAGAAATGTCCCTTACGTCCACATTAGAAATGTCCCCATGTTGCCCTCCAGAAGGAGGGCAACATGGAGACGATTCAGATGAGTCAGAGCGAGCGGCGGCGGTTGGAGATTTTTTCGCGGGTGAAGCAGCAGCAGCAGCTGACGTTGGTGCGGGCGAGCGAGTTGTTGGCCGTGAGTTATCGGCAAGCGAAGCGGTTGTGGGCTCGGTATCAGCGTGAGGGTGATGCGGGGTTGGTTCACGGTCTGCGTGGCCGGGCGTCGAATCATCAGAGCGAGGCGGCTTTGCGGGCGCGCTTGTTGGCTCGGTATGGCGAGCGATACGGCGATTACGGTCCGACGCTGGCGGCGGAATGTTTGGCGACGGAAGGTCTGTTGGTGGGAGTGGAGACGTTGCGTCGGTGGTTGTTAGCGGCGGGTCTGTGGTCGCGTCAGCGGCGTTCGAAAGTGCATCGTCGGCGGCGAGCTCGGCGGGAGCAGTTTGGCGAGTTGGTGCAGATGGACGGTTCGCATCACGATTGGTTCGAAGGTCGTCGCGCGTGGGCGGTGTTGATGGTGATGATCGACGATGCGACGAGCCGTGTGAGCGCGCGGTTCTACGAGGAGGAGACGTTGGCCGCGGCGTTCGAAATGGTGCAGCGTTACGCGCAGGAGCGTGGCTTGCCGCGGGCCTTGTATGTGGATCGGGCGTCGATCTACCGGAGCGATCGCGAGCCGACGGCTGCGGAGATAATCGCGGAAATCGAGCCTCAAACGCAGTTTGGTCGGGCCATGCAATCGCTGGACGTGCGGTTGATCTTGGCGAACAGTCCGCAGGCCAAGGGACGGGTCGAGCGCGTGAATCGGACGTTGCAAGATCGCTTGGTGAAGGCGCTGCGGCAGCGTGGGATCAGCGAGTTCGAGTCGGCGAATAAGTTCTTGGAAGCTGAGTTTCTGTTGCCGTTCAACACGCGCTTCGCAGTGGCACCGACCAAGCCCGCGGACTTGCACCGCGCGGTGCCGCAAGAGTTAGATCTGTGCCGCGTGTTAGCAGTTCACGAAGAGCGTGTGGTGCAGAACGATTGGACGATTCGTTGGCAGAACAGCTTTCTGCAATTGGACCGTAAGAGTGGTCTGCAACCGCAGGCTCGGCTGACGGTGTGCGAGCAGTTGGATGGCCATGTGCGCTTGTTCGCGGCTGATCGCGAGTTGCTCTGGAGCCCGGTGCGGAGCGAAGCGAGTCGGCCGCGCAAACCGCCCCCACACCGTTACCTTAGAAAGCCTTACCCCCAAGGGGACGTTTCTATTTGTGGTGTAACGCAGGAGGAGGGCGACCGCCTGCTACGCTGGCCTGATGATTGCTACAATGGAGCAGCGCAAGAACGCACCGTGCCGCCACACCTTTTTTGTGAATTGCAGCCCGTTATGGAGCAGGTCTCCGGCAATTTGTACGACTATCCCGCTTACTACGACTTGGTCTTTGGCTCGGACTGGAAGGCGGAACACGACTTTCTACTCAAGGTGTTCGACCGCTTTGGTGGCGCTGCGGTGCAAAAGGTTTTTGAACCGGCGTGCGGCACCGGCCGGCTGTTGTATCGATTTGCCGACCACGGGTTGGATGTGTTCGGCCTGGATCTCAACCCGCGTGCCGTCGATTTTTGCAACAAGCGACTGCAGAAGCACGGCTATCCGGCGAGTGTGATCTGTGGCGATATGTGCGACTTCAAGTTGCCGAAAAAAGTCGATGCCGCGTTTAATACGATCAACAGCTTTCGACACTTGCTCAGCGAGCAACAGGCCGAGGCTCATCTCCGCTGCATGGCCGAGGCGCTGAAGCCCGGCGGCATCTATGTTCTGGGCTTGCATCTGACGCCCACCGCTGGCGAACCGATGACCGAAGAAGCCTGGTCGGCCCGGCGTGGCCATTTGGCCATCAACACGCATCTGGCGACAATGGATCTCGACCGGCGCAAGCGGACCGAGCGTTGCCGGATGAAGCTCGATATCTACACGCCCACCCAGCGGCGGCAAATCGTCGATGAACTGGTGTTTCGCACGTACACCCGCGACCAGATTCAAAAACTGCTCGATAGCGTCGGCCTGTTCGATATCGCCGAGACGTACGACTTCAGCTATCGCATCGACATGCCCATCGAAATCGATCGCGAAACGCAGGACGTGGTCTTTATCCTGCGGAAGAAGCGAATCAGCAAGTAGCAGGACCATCGGCAACGGCGAGACCCTTTACCTCTCATTTTTCAGAAAGAGTTTGAGAACGGACTGCAGATCTAATGGTTCAAGCTTTGATTTTTGATTGCGACGGCACGCTCACGGATTCGATGCCGATTCACTACCGTAGCTGGCGAGCCACGATGCAATTGCACGGCATCGACTTTGCTGAAGATCGCTTCTATGCCCTTGGCGGAGTGCCGAGCCAGAAGATAATCGAGATGCTTGCAGACGAGTGCCACATTACGCTCGATTCGGCCGCGGTTGCTGACCAAAAAGAGCAAGCGTTTTTAGAGTATCTGCCGGAACTCAAGCCGATTGCTCACATTCTGGAAATTGCCCGCGAGCATCGCGGCAAGCTGAAGATGGCCGTCGCCAGCGGCGGCGTGCGACCCGTCATTCTTGCGCAGCTGGAAGCGATTGGCTGCGCGGATTGGTTCGATACAATCGTCACGGCCGAAGACACCACTCGGCATAAGCCCAATCCCGATGTGTTTCTGGAAGCTGCCCGGCGGTTAAATATTGCGCCGCAGTTTTGCCGCGTCTATGAAGATGCCGACTTGGGCATCGAAGCGGCCAAGCGAGCAGGCATGGAATGGATCGACGTCCGCGATTGGCAGCGGTAGCTGACTGCAGGTGGGGTACGCCACCTGTTCTGTGTTGAAATGTTCACACGCCTTTCTGGTCAGCCGCGCTTCTGCATGTACCGGCAATGCTAGCCTGCATACACCTATTCGGGGCAGGCGGATTGTAAAGAATGCCGCCATCGTCAGCCGACGATGATTCTAGCAGTTGGTTCGCGCGTACTAGGTAATCGCTTCTGCGCGGACCTAACGATCCAAGGGAATGGAGCTAGCACAACGACAGAGCCGGTCAATCCACGCGAAAGTGTGGCTGGGCAAGTGTCTGTTGAGCCAGCAGTTTCTGGCGATCTGAACCAAGGGATTGGGGGACTTCATGCGGGTCGACATTCGCCGATATTTGAGCGCGATGCTGGTGGGCGGCGCCATGTGTTGGTCGCTCCCTGCGTCCCGCGCTGCGGAGCCTGCGGAAGAAGCGCGCGCCATTTTCCTGCTAGGCGACGGCTTGGAGTTTCAAAACGATCCGATTCGCCTCACCAGTATGCTGCAGGAAGAATCGACCCAGCCTTTCGATCCCAGCAGCACCCAGCCCTTTGACCCCAGCAGCACGCAACCGTTCGATCCCGGGCTGACACCCGACTCTGGAAATCTCTTTGGCAATAGCGAAGCCGTCGATAGCCTGATCAACCAGATTGTCGCGCCCGGTGGCGAAGCCATCAGCGGGGCCGAAGCCCAGAATTCGGTCGTGACGGACGTCGGCTCGTTGATTCAGAACTCGGAAAACATTCAAACCGTCGGTGCCCAGCGCCGTTCGCAGGTCGCCTACGATCCGCGCGTGCGTGCCTACCGTTACGGACAAATCTACGCTCAAGCAGAAGGCCAGAACTTCTTGCCCGTGCGACTCGACTTGGACTCGATGGTGAGCAAGATCGATCCTTCGCTCATTCAATCGGTGAGCGTCATTCCTGGTCCTTACGGCGTGCGATTTGGGCCAGGCTTCAGCTTTCTCGATATCGACATGATCGACACGCCCCGCTACGACTGCCCCGAGACACACGGCCGGCTCGGTTTCGATATGCGCAGCAACGGTGGCCAAACCGGCATGCGTGGTACTGCCTTCGGTGGTGCCAGCGACTATGGCTACTTGCTGCACTGGGGTACCCGTAACGGTGCCGACTACATGGCCGGCAATGGCCAGAAGATTCCTTCGAGCTACCACGCTCAGAATGTGATGATGCAGTTCGGCTACGATCTTTCGCCAAACACCAAATCCGAGATCAGCTTCAGCTATCTCGATGTGCATGACACCGAGTACGCGCTGCAGTTCTTCGATATCAACAAGCTCAATACCGATAGCTGGAACTGGGTGACCACGACGACCGATCCATGTGATGGCAGCACGTGGACGAACCAGGTCTGGTACAACCATACGAACTTTCAGGGCGACAATCAAAACGCGAGCAAGGCCGGTGTGCGTGGCCGAGTTACGGACGCTCTCAACGATGTGAACGCCACCAATTTGTTTACACCCGCCGGCTTCAATGCAGCGGTGACGGGTAACCTGAATAACTTTGGTGGTCGCACGGTCAAAACCTACGGCGATGACACGGCCGAACAGTTCCGCTACGGTGCCGATTTCCGGTACATCACTCAAAGCACGCGCGAAGATTTCATTATTGACGATCCAGGCGGCTTTTTGGTGGATCCTATTTTCTCGACCCAGCAACCGCGCTCGGTCATGACCGATCCTGGCTTGTTCACCGAACTCTCGTTGCCCTGGTTCTCGTTCATGCGAACCACCGCTGGTGCTCGTGTGGACTTTGTGAACACTCATCCGCCGGCCGGTTTCACAGCGGTCAACGAACAAGTGACTGGCGACAACGCCTACATTCAAAACGATCTGCTCGGTGCGGGCTACATTGTGGGAGACATCGATCTCTCGCAAGAGTGGGGCGTGCGGGTGGGTGCTGGTTATGCCGAACGCGCACCAAACCTGACCGATCGTTATGCAGACGGTGTCTATATCAGCATGCTGCAGACGGGCTTCAGCCGCTTGATCGGTTCGCCATCATTGCGAAAAGAACGAGCCATTCAGTTCGATACGTCGGTTCGTGGCGACTTCGAAAACGGAAAGGTCCGAGCCAGCTTCTTCTATAGCTGGATTCAAGACTACAACACCTACATCGCGTTCGGTCTCGATCCACCGGTGCCCGAAGGGGCTCGCCTGTTGCTCGCGACCAACACTCCGCTGGCTACGCTCAACGGTTTCGAACTGTACGGCGACTACAACCAGACCGATCGCCTCAGCTACTTTGCCTCGCTGCAATATGTCGAGGGACAAGATCAAACGCTGGGAGTTCCGTTGCCGGGCATCTATCCGCTCGAGAGCCGGTTGGGTGTGCGCTATACCGATTGCAACCAGGGTGAAACCTGGGGCACGGAATGGGGCTGGCGCCTCGTGGCTGCACAAGACCGCCTGGGAATCTTGCGGGCCGATGCAATCAACCCTGTGTTGACGCAGGTTGTCGAAACCCGCACGGGCGGTTTTGCCACCTCGTACATCAAGGGCTACTACAACTTCAATCAGAACATTCACGTCATCGCGGGTATCGACAACTTGTTCGATCGTACCTACATCGAACATCTCGACTTGCGGTTCCGCGGCACGTCGCTCAACTCAGGACCGATCATCGCGGCCCTGTCACCAGGCTTTAATGCCTACACGGGCGTAGAAGTGAACTGGTAACCACAGCGGCCTGAAGCCCGCTTAACGAAATGTGCCGTTGCTCAACTTACTGACGCGGCGGAGATCGACGCGGCGAATGGCCGACCAGGGGATGACCGACAACGAATACATGTCATCCCCATCTTTGTGGGCAAACACGCCGTAGTCGCCGGTCGACAAAATCTCCGCATAGTGATCGGGAGACATGATCTCCCCTTCCTGCAAGAAGATTTCCAGCTCGGTCGACTCGCTACGGTGGTCCCAGAGTCGCCCCACGATATATCCGAGCGCATGAACGCCAGGTGGTATCGGTTCCGGATCGGGCTCGACTTCTTCGACGACAGCCTCAACGACTTCTTCGTCTTCGGCCGCCTGCTCGTCTTCGACCGGTTCACCTGCTGGTACTTCTTCGTCTTCAACTTCGCCCGTGGGAATTTCGTCTTCCGGCACATCGTCTTCCGGAATGACAAACCGAGCGCCACAGTGCGGACACTGACCGGCCTTGCCTTTGAGCGATGGCGGACCGTTGAGCTTGTGACCATTGGGACACAAGAAGACAAACACGCCGGCAGCAGGACTCGAGCCCTTCTGGCTGCCCATCCCAATCTTCGAACTGCCGGCAACACCCGACTTGCCGGCATCGCCACCCTCGATGTTCGATTTGCCAACACCCGACTTACCAACACCGGATTTGGGTCCGCTCGTGGAACTACCCGGGCGATCGCCATCGGCCGAGTGATCGGGCGCTTCGGTCGCTTGTTCGGCAGCTTCAGCTTCCGCCTGGGCCAATTCCTCTAGCGTGGGGACCATGAAGGCGGTCGCACACTTGGGACATTTACCGCTTTTGCCTGCCAGGTTCTCCGGCGCAGACAATTGATGACCGTTTGGACACAAAAACTTGATCATGCCTGGGAGCAACTCTGGGGAGGTAGTTCACGCGGCTAAGGGAGTATCGAAACGCGACTTTTCGCTAGGCTCAGCCTAATCGGACCGCCCATTGCGTTCAATTGGCGGTGAAAAGGTCGCTACGAGTCACTGGCTGCCTCATGCCCCTCGACCAGCTTGCGCAGTTCGGCCAATTCTCGCTCGTAACCGCCGGAAAGGATGGGGAAACGGCACCAAGTCTTTGGATCGAGGTTCTCGTCGTCCAAATGGAACGAAGGGGCGTATCGCTCGCGCTTCCATTGATTCCGGCACCAGAGTTTAAAGAAGCGTTCGACCCACAGTCCCAACTGCTTGCCGCTGTACTGCGGAAACTCGACCTGCATCACTTGCCAGATATCGATCGGGGACATTTTGTCCCGGATGGCTGCCCGCTCGATGGCATCGAGCAGGTCGTAGGGCATCAGGTCGTCTTCGTCGGTCTGCTTCGAAGCAGCCGGACGTAGCTCGGCCGTCGGAGCCTGTTCATTTACAACCACAAGCGATGGCAGCGGGCCACCGGTGTACGAGCCGTAACCCAGCGGGCCTTCCTTCTGGAACCAGCGGAGCCAATGACGAATGAAGTTCTTGTCGATGCCAGCAATCGGCGACAAGCCGCCACTCGTGTCGCCATCCATGGTGGCATAGCCCACGGCCGCTTCGGAACGGTTGCTCGTGGAAAGGAGCAACGCCCCTTTGATATTCGCCAGCATCCACACGCTCGGAGAACGAACGCGAGCTTGAATGTTCTGCAAGGCAACATCGTCGGTCTTCCAATCCAGGGGACGGCCAAGTTCACCGCTGACCACGTTGATGTAACCCTGCACGAGCGCGTCGACATCGAGTTCGAGGTACTCTGCGCCCAATGATTCCGCAACAGTGCGAGCAGCGTTCTTGGTGACCGGTCCGCTGTTGCGAGTCGATTGATACGCGGTCGTCAGCAGCCGGCGAATCAGTTCTTTCGGATCAGCTCCCGCGTCCTTCAATTCTGGAATGTAGTCTAGCTTCGCAAGGAAACCATCAATGCCCAGTTCCGCCACGGCAAAGTTCACAGCGCAGGCGACGAGCAGCGAGACGGCCGTGGAATCGGCACCACCGCTGAGTGAAACGACAAATCCACGCGACCGGCTCTTGCGCAGATAGTCGAACAGCGCGAGGGCCACGGCCCGAGTGAACTCTTCTTCCTTGAGTCGAATCGACGTTTCCCAGGTAACGTCCGTCGGCGGTGCGCGTTCGGGAGCAAGCGAGGGGAACGAAAAGTCGTTGCGAACACTACCATGATCTTCATCGACGATCTCCGGACGAAAACTCCCCAGCCGAGCACGGCTCATACGAATGGCGTCGACATCGAGGACTGCGGAAGTGACCTGCCAATCGGTGTACGAGAAGCGTGGACCGGTGGCAACCAACTTGCCGGCAGCCGCGATCATGGCATCGCCATCGTAGATGGCCCGCCCCGATTCGTTCCCGAGCAGATTCGCATACAGATAGCCAACATTGAATGCCCGCGAGCCTTCGGTGACGAAGCGCTTGCGCACTTCGTGCTTTCCGAAGGCAAAATGACTGGCGCTGGGATTTAGGATTAGGTCGACACCACGCTGAGCGAGATTTCCACCCGGACGCTCGGCAACCCAAGCATCTTCGCAAATCTCAAAACCCAACCGCACGCCGCCGCAATCGAAAATCAGATCGCCGAGCGGAATGTTGCGCCCCAGCACGTGCGCGGTTACTTGCTTGTCGGCTGGCCATGGCTTGAACCAGCGCGGCTCGTAGTGAATTCCTTCGCCAGCCAGATTCTGCTTGCCCACAAAGCCCAGCAACTTGCCATCAGCGGCCAGGCAGCAGGTGTTGTAGAGTCCGCTACCGTAAAGGAGTGGGATGCCCAAGGAGACAATCATGCCGCGAGTTTCCGGCAGCAGTTCACCCAAAACTTGCAACGCGTATTGCTGCGTGCCGGTCGCATGAAACGCGTCTTCGCAGCCATAGCCGGTGATGCACAACTCGGGCAGGCAGAGGATCGAAACTCCCTGGGCACGCGCTGCGGCGATGGCACCACTAATCCGCCGCTTGTTCCCATCCCAATCGAGGGGCGTTTGATTCAGGATGGCTGCCCCGACTCGGACGAGCTTCATGGTGGATCCCGGAGATGCAACAGTGGCGGAAAGTAGTTATTGTATATTGTACACTGAGATCAAGTGACGGGCGACTGTCTACGGGTTCACGGCTTGCCTCGAATTATCTTCGCCGGCGAGAACTCTTTCACCCACTGGGCGATTTCCTCGGGCGACTGAGCATGGTCGCGATTCTCGGGCTGGACGGCCGCTGCTGCCGAGCGCTGGCGGAGTTCGCGAATCCATTCTTCACTATCGCGATGGGCAATGCCCCGCTGCCGGGCCGATCGTTGGACGGCATGATCGCTGGAGATGACAAGCAACTGCCGCAGTTGTTTCTCGGCAGCGATCAGGTCAGCGATTAACTCGTCGGCGGTTGTCTTGCGTCGCGAGAAGAGAATCGTGATACGCTCGTGAGAAGATCGCTCGGGAAGTCCCGGCGGTGCATCTTTGCCGTCGAAGACGACGGTCGTTTGAGCCCGATCCTTGGCTGATAACTGCTGAGCGAGCAGGTCGAGCAGCGCACGACGAGCCGTTTCGAGGGTCGGCGGATCGCTCGGGTGGCCGAAGACACCGCTGGCATGCAGCAGGTTATAGCCATCGACGAGCAACTTCATTGGGGAGATTCCTGACCTACATGCCGCCCATACAGCGACCTTGGCCACACTGAGGCTTTCCGCAACCGCCGTCCATGCTCATCGGCAAACCACCGCTGGAGGCAATGTGGGCCGCGGGAGCACTCAGCAGTTTCTGCATTTTCTGGCTGTGACACTCCGGGCACTCGGGCTTCTCATCGCCACGAATGAGCAATTCACTTTCGGTCTGACAATTTTGGCACTGATAGTCAAAGAGGGGCATCTGGTTCTACTTTCCGGTTTGGCTGTCGCTTGCCGCATTCTGTCAATGCTGGGGCAAAGCGAAGAGCCGTACCGCTGATGTACGCATTCTACGAGAGATACAACCGAAAGTTGTGGACGTTGAGTGGTTGAAAGAGGCGGTGTGCTTGGCGAGAAAGTGTTTTGCAAAAGAACCTTTTCCGCCAAGGAGCACACCACCATGCAGGAAGTTAACGGATCGTCGATTGCGTTGCCAGGGCTTCGGGAGTGGCCACCAGCAGAGCTGCGAAGTCACGATTGGTCGTGGATTGCTAGCGCACGAGCCGGCGCCCACGCAATTTTTTCGGCTTGGGAGCGGAGGGGATCGTCGGGCCCGCGCCGAAGATTCGCAGCACCGTGGCGGAGGCGGTTGTCAGATGGCCAGCCATTCGGAGAGACACGGTGTGGCTCAAACGGGGCGACCGCAAAAGTGGGGTGTCGATAAATGACAAGGGTTTATCAACGAATAGGACCTTCCGATCATCACTCGTCGGAACCGATGCTAGTAACAAACGAGGTTCGTTCCGCGCTGAAGATGGCTGCCGCTGGTTGCACACACTGAGGGCCTATGGGACCGAAATAATGCCTGCCAAGGTGGCTTTCAAATTGCCTTTTTGAGCGAGATTTCGTATTCTGGCGTAAGGCTTGTCCCCCATGGATGTTGCGCGGGATATTGGTCGGTTCAGGATTTTTGCCAAGGCGAGCAGTTCTCGCTGCCGCTAGCGAGTGGAGCCCCATGGCACAACCTTCGTCTCGAATGTCCCTCAGCTTTAAAGTTGGCGATCAGCCAGTGCCGGGCTATCGGCTGGTTCGCGAGTTGGGAAGGGGTACGTTCGGGGTCGTCTGGCTGGCAGTAACCGAAAACGGCTTCGAGCGGGCGCTGAAGGTTGTCAACCTTGAACAAAAGGGTGGCAAGAAGGAGTTCCGTGCCCTACGCCTGATCAAAGATCGCAAAATCTTGCACGGCAACCTGCTAACCCTGATCGACTACTGGCTGCTCGATCGCGATGGGACGATCATCTCGACTCCAGGGAACGTCAATCTCGATACGCAACTATCGCCCGCGAAGGTTGCCGGTACGGCTGCGAATTTGGCCGCGACGACCGACCCCGCCACGGCGGTAAAAGTGCAGCAACTCAAGCTCAACCCAGGCATTCAAGGGACGATGATGCCGGGTGCGGAAGGCGACACCGCCTTCAACGTGCGCGATACCTTCCAGCAATCTCGCTTGGCCGATACTGCGGAAGAAGAGAACAGCCAAGCGATCTGGCTGGTCGTGGCAATGGAACTTGGCCACAAGACGTTGCATGACCGCCAGAAAGAACACACCACCGAACTGCAGCAAAAGACTCCCACACGCGTCTCTCGACGAGGCGTGACGCAACTCGATGCGAAGGGGGATACTTCGCCGGGCTCGAATACCACTTACGACAAGCGGGCCGCCGATCAGCAAGCCGCCGACGATGACGAGTTGTCCCCGCTGCCTGCCGATGAAGTGCTCCCTTACATGGAACAGGCAGCACGCGGCCTGGACTATTTGCACCGCTGCGAAATCGTCCATCGCGACGTGAAGCCGCAGAACATCATGCTGGTCGGCGATGTGGCCAAAGTGTGCGACTACGGCCTGGCCAGCGAATTGGGAGACCTGCGAGCGACGACCAACGCTTTTACGTTGCCCTATGCCGCACCCGATGCCATAAACAATCGACCTTGCCCAGCAAGCGACCAGTATTCGCTAGCCGTGACGTACGTCGAACTGCGAACGGGGCGCTGGCCCTTTGTGAGCAATACCGCGACGGCAGTGTACGGTGCCAAAGAAACGGGCGTGCACCATCTGAAGTTCGTTCCCAAACGGGCGGTGCGTGCCGTTCTTAAAAAGGCACTTTCGAAGAACCCCAACGATCGCTACGCGACGTGCGGCGAGTTCGTCAAGCAACTAGCCAAGGCCGAACACTCCCGCTCGGGAGTGTTTGCCGCGTTGCAAGTCGCGTTGGCAATGGTTGCGATCATCACTGTCCTGCTTGCAGCTTCGGCGACTCATCCGGGAATTCGGCAGGCGATCGTTGCCTATATCGATAGCTTCCGGAAAACAGACGTTAAGGAGTTTGAGCGGCGGGTACGCGTCGCCGAACGTCAGTTGATGGAAGAGCGAAACGAGGACGCCCTCGGTGAATTTCGCTCGCTTTATCGCGAGCTGCCGCGTCTGCCCAAGGATAGGGCGGAACTGCGGTACGATGCAATTCTTGGGCTGGCACGTGCCGAGATTTCGGAAGCGAGCAAGGTCCCCAGCAGCGAGATCGAGTCGCGGCTGAAATACCGTATCGAAGAAATGCTCGCAGATCCGGAGGCACAGCTCAATCCCATCCAAGGGCTGCGGCTGTACTACCTGCAAGTGATCGCCAAGCAAAAGCCGATTGAAATTGGCGGCGTCAATCCAGGCAGCGAGGAATCGTCTCGAGCACTCGCGGCCTGGGAACTGGCACTTTGGACCAACGCGATTCAAGAGCCGGTCGACGACCCTCGCCTACCGCCGAATTTGAAAGACTCGCTGCGCTCGCTCGTGGCCCAGCGTAAAGCGGTCGTCACGCCGGAAGATTTCGCCAGGGCAAAGGAGAGCCTGGACCAGATGCTGGCGACGGCAAAGGAATCGCTGGGCGAAAATGACGGCTTCTGGCAACTGCTCAAGCTGGAAGAGTTGCATCTGGCTTTCAAGCATCCCGAAGCCAATCACGATCAAAATCTTCGCTCGCTCGATACCCTGCTCGCCGATCGACTTCAACAAGATCGCCAGGCGTTCATTCGGGGCCAGCTGTTGCGGCTGTTGATTCTGAACGAGTTGAGAAACGCAGAGTCATCATTTTTCGACGACGCTGTGCATAAGACAGTTGCTGCGACCGATGGTGGCCTGCTGAAATTGCAGGAGACCGCTGAAGCTCATTTTGCGATCCACGAAATTACAGCGCTGAACGATTTACGGGCGCGCTACAAGAACGAAATCCGCGATTGGCCGGAAGCCATCCCCGATGAGGCGTTTCCCGCACTGCTTGGCCTATGTGGAAAACTCGAAGCATTCGATCTGCTTCGCGCGCGGGTGCGGAAGCACTTGGATGAGACCCAGGGACCACCATCACTGGCTGCGATTCAAGCCAGTTGGTCAGACTTGACCAAGTTTATTGCGACCGATACCAAACTGAAAACGGCGGAGGCTGCCGACCTTGCCGATTTGGACTTGTGCGTCAGTTTTGCCGATGCCGCAGCCAAGCCCGAAGCCGCACTCGATCGATTTGTTGAGCGGGTCCGAGAGTCGCGGAACGGTGCCGAATGGATGAAGCGACTGCTCGACCGCACGAAGCAGAACACCGCTTGGGTCGATGTGGCGCTCGCGCCGCTCAAGGAATTAAGCGTGAACCCCACGCCCGACTTGCAGGGGGACGAAAACTTTGATCGCTGGCGGAGCGAAACCAACAATCTCACCCTGACGGGCATTCTGACCCAGGAACTGTCGTCCCCCGCAGCGGCGAAGAAGGTGATTGCACGGCTCGATCAGGCACCTGACCAAAAGCAGCCGCTGCCAGCGCTTGTTCGGGTTGAGTGCGAAGTCGTCTTGAATCCTCAGCCTGACGAGGCACAGCGAGATGCGTGGCGAACGCGAATTCGCTCGGCGGCCTCGGAGATCGATCCTACCGACACGCAGTTAAAGTCGTACGGCGATTACCTGAATTCCCGCTGGTTGGCGGCAAGTTCCAATTCGTACGATCAGAGCGAAGCAGGCAAAAAGCTGCTCGATATCCTCAAGAAAGATGCAGCTCCCAGTTGGCTCGTCAGCGGGCGGCGAGAAGTAGTGGCGAAGATCCTTTCGCGGCTCGTTCTCGCTTCGCTTGGAAAGAATGACGAGGACATCGTTCGGTTTCATCAATTGAGCAACATTCCTGAACCAGCCAGGGTGACGGAAGCTCGCTCGGTGATTGCCGGTGCCAAGTTAGAGTCGCCTGCTCTAGCCGCCGTGTCCGCGGTGATCGAGGCGAGTCGCGGGAAAGCCGCAGATTGGACAAAGGTCAAAGACTTGTCGCAGGTGAGTCTCAACGACAGCGACACGCGAGCCGCTTTGGAAGCACACGAGCAACTACTGTTAGTACGATTCGTATCGGCCCGGGCGCAGCTCGAACTGTCGCCAGCACAAAAGCCACTCGACGAAACGCTCATCCGCGATTTCCACAGCATTCTGTTTGCGGACGACGGCGATGAGAAACGGATCTTCAGTTTCCCTGGCCCGCGCACCAGCGACGATGGTGGCATCTTTCGCAACTTGGTGTTGCCGATATTAAGTCATCCGTCACTCCAACAGCCGCTGCAGCCGAAGCAGACGGGGCTTGTTCAGCTAGGAGCCCTGTGGGGAGCTAAGGGACGCTTGCTACAAAGAAATACGGGCGTTGTCGCTCACGATCCAGCCTACAACTCGGCCGAGAAAGATCTGACAACGGCGGCCCTTACGCTGGCCCACCGGGCGTTTCAGAAGGCTCGAGAGTGCCAGCCAAAGTTTGAAGACTATGCGGTTGGTTACGGTCGTACGCTCATTGACCTTCCCACCAGCGAAGTCGATCCCGAGCAGCGTGCCAAAGAGATCACTCAGATAGTGGAAGATTTTGATCCGCAGGGGAAATCGAAGAACCTGGGCATGCTGTACATGGGGGCCTATGTTCGCCGCTATCAGTCCCATGAAAAGCATACGCCGAAGGAGCGATTGCCTCTTTCGGACGAGGCAATTCGCCGCTACGAATTGGTGATCGAGGGAACCGAGAACTCGGATCCCTTCGATCTGCGCAGCATGTCCTTGGAAGGTCTCAGCGATTCGCATCTGCGCCGGGCGTTTTGGATTCCCAAGACGACCGTCACCAAAGGTGAAGTGGAAGCGTTTCAGTCCGGGGGCGAGTTACCGGCTGGCACCAAAGCCTTTCATTTACGCGCAGCGCTCGATGCCGCCAACGCAGCAATCAATCTGGCTGGCCGCATTCAGCAGGAAAATGCCTATAACGCGCTCGGCAACGCCAGCGAAGACGTCGCATTTTATCTCGGCCTGTCAGACTACTACGAGCGTTCGATCGAAGCATTTCGTACTGGCATCGACCGTGCTAAGGATGAAGAGCGGCCGGTCGCGCGAGCAAAGATGCATCTGGGCCGTTGCATGTTCCGATACGGTCGCGATTTGCTTGCCAATCTATCCGACAAAAAGCGGATCGAGGTTCTGGAAGCGGCGCGAGTTATCCTTTCGGAATCACTTGCGGAATCTCCCGAGCAAAATCGGCTGCGGGCCGAGACGTATTTCTGGCGTGCGGATGCTGGCTCAGTGCTGTCACTCTATAAGCCCGCCGACGCCCCGACGTTGTTACGAGACGCCGAGAACGATCTGGTAGAAGCCAGCGAGATTGGACTGAAATCCGGCTCGCCCCAGGCTCATTTCTATCGCGTTCAGCAAATTGAAGTCGCGTTGGCCCAGCACGAACACAAAGGCGTTTCAATTGTCCTGAAGAGCGCCGCACTGGACCGGGCGCAGATCGCCACCGAGAAGCTGTTTACGAGCTTCGAGGCGGCACCCAATAGCTTTGATTCGGAGACGTTGCGCAGACTGGCGATTCTTTCCCCGAAGGCCTTCCCCAGCGATCCAGACAAGTATCGCCGGTGGTTGTTTAGTGGCAACCAAGTGAGGGCTCGCTGGCGCACCGACGACAATTGGCTGAACGAAGCTGTGACGCTGCTGCTGCGTAGTGCGATGACGTTCAATCGCCCCGAAGACGCGAAGCAAGCCGAATCGCTCATTGGGCAGATCGAGGAAACTCAGATCAAGGCCGTTGCTAACGCCGGTTTGCACAATTTGTTTGCCAGACAGGAGTTTGACGTAATCGCGAAATTCGACCGCCAGGTTGCGACGATTCCCACTGCAGAAAAGAACAGCAAGATCAAAGCAAAGCTACTCGAGTCTCTACCTGTCTTTGAAAAGTGCCTGGCCGCGAATGAGGCGACGCTACAGCCGAAAACGCAGGAACGGCTGGAACGAGTAAAACGTGCCAAGCTGCAACGCATTCTCGCAGGGGACCATGCCGCAGAAGGCCTCGAAGCGCGTCTGATTGGTGAGCACATCGCACTGACGCAAGTCGTGCGAGAGAAAATCTATTCGATGGCATACAACCTAGCCGTGCTGTCCCCCGAAAAGGAACAGAAGCTGAAATGGCTTAAGGTTGCACAGGATGCGGTCAAGCCTATCTATCTCGCCGACGACGCAATGCTCACTGGCGATAGCAAGACCAGCATTATGGCGTCGAAGGCCAAATATACATCGATCTTGCAGACCCGCGAGCGTGATCTCGCGGATCTGGATTATATGTTTGAGTAGGTCTGGTTCGTTCAATTTGAGTAGGTCTGGTTCGTTCAAATAGGTGGAGAACTTAGCTGCAACCGCCACCCGTCAGGAAGTAGAGCACGATCAAAACCGGCAACGGAACGCCGATGACCCAGAAGAACGCCCAGATTGCTTTATTGCCCATTGCCATGACCCTTCTCCGCTGGAACCGAATATTGATAAGAGAGGTCACGTTGCCCTCTCTGCATTGACAAGCGGCGATAAAGCAAAGGCCATGCCAAACGCGTTTGGCGAACTCACCAGCCGTCTCACCCTGCATTTCCGGCATGTTTCTAACGAGATAGCGAGGCGTGATACCCCGCTGATGATGTCCGCCCAATCATGCTGGCAGCGGACCGTTCAAGAAGTGGCCGGCTATCTCTTTTGGCAAGGCGTCAGTCGAAACGAACGATACTGCCAGCGTGAAAAGTCTCAGCGCCGTGTTCGGTCTGCAGTTTAAGGGCACCCGATTCATCGATTCCCGTGCAGCGGCCAACATGCAGGTGCGGTCCAACTTGCAATTGCACGGTCCTCCCCGTCAGCAGAGAGACGTGACTCCATTCTTCTCTCAGCGAATCGAAGCCGTCACTTTGAAGTTGCAGCCAACGAACGTCCAGTCGCTTCAAGATCCGCAGCAAAACACCGGTTAGATCATGCAACTGATCATCGAGGTCGCAGAGCGCTGTTGCGGTCGATTGCAGTTCAGCAGGTGCTTCGGCGAACGAATTGTTCACGTTTACTCCAACGCCCACGATCAATCGGCCACGTGCCTGCGCTGGCGACTCAATCAGGATACCGCATATCTTTCGCTCGTCGGCATAAACGTCATTGGGCCACTTCACGCTGAATGTGGCTGTCTTGCCTTCAGCGGCCAGGGCTTCGCAAATCGCCAGGCCTGCTACCAACGAAAATCCCGGCCACTGCGCGGGGCCCTGCTGATTGGGTTGGCCCTGCAAAACCAGCGAGAACATCAGGCTGCCCGGTATCGACCACCAACGATTGCTGCCGCGGCCACGACCGGCCGTTTGTTCCCGGGCAAGGACCAAAGCCGGACAGGGCAATGACTCTTCGGCGGCCAACATTGCCGCGCGGTCGTTGGTGCTGGAGATAGATTCGTGAAACTCAAGGTGCTGGATAAATTGGCTACCACGAAGAAGCGGAAGATCGAAATCGTCGGTACGCATTCTTTCGACTCCGCCCTGCGCGACCTCGCATCAAGCAAACGTGATCATCAGGTCGCCTGTTTCTACTCGCGTGCCAGGCTTCACAAAGATCTCAGCGATCTTGCCTTCGGCGTCGGCAACAACGGTCGTTTCCATTTTCATCGCTTCCAGCGAGAGCAGCTTTTGTCCCTTGGCGACGGTATCACCGGCTTTCACAGCGACGGAGACGATCATCCCCGGCATGCTGGCCCCAACTTGCTGTTTATTGCCGGGTTCGGCCTTCACCGTTTTGACGCTGCCACCCTCCAGCGACTTGTCGATGACCGTCACATCACGAGGCTGACCGTTCAATTCAAAGAAGACGGTTCGCTTGCCATCGGCGTGCGGTTCGCCGACGTTCAGGAATTTTACGATCAGCGTTTTGCCTTCTTCGATGTCGATGGCCATTTCTTCGCCTGATTCCTGGCCGAAGAAAAAGACTGGCGTTGGGAAGATGCTGGTATCGGAGTAGATCCGCTGATGATTGGCAAACTCTTCAAACACCTTGGGATACAGGATGTGCGAGAGGACATCGCGGCGTGAAGGATCGCGCAGCAGCAGGCCCTTCACCTTGGCGGTGGCAGCTTCGATATCGGCCGGGGGCAAGCTGGCTCCCGGGCGCCCCTTCACCGGCTTACGATCGCGTAGCACCCGTTTGACGACTGCCTTGGGGAAGCCACCCGGCGGTTGTCCCATCATGCCGCCGACAAGATCAATAACCGACTCGGGAAAGGCAAAGTCGCGAGTCCCTTCGACGATGTCCTTCGGCTGCAGGTCATTGGCCACGAGGAACAAGGCCAGGTCGCCCACCGCTTTGCTCGATGGCGTCACCTTGACGATGTCACCCAGCAACTGATTGGTCTCGGCGTACATTTTGCAGATTTCGGTCCAGCGATCAGCCAGGCCAATCGCGCGAGCCTGTTGATACAGGTTCGTGTACTGGCCGCCGGGCATTTCGTGCTCGTACAGTTCTGCCGTCGCGGGCGGCATCACGCTATCGAACGGCAAGTAGAACTCGCGTACGGCCTGCCAGTAGTTGCTGATGCTGTTGAGCGTCTCGGCATTAAGACCAGTTTCACGCTTAGTAAACCGCATCGCCTCTACGATTGCATTCAGGTTCGGCTGGCTGGTTCCGCCGGACATCGCTGCCATCGCGGCGTCGGCGATATCGAGCTTTACTTCCGCACCCTTGATGATCGACGCGACCTGCATGCCATTCGTGTCGTGCGTGTGGAAGTGAATCGGAATGCCGATCTCTTGCTTCAGCGTTTTGACCAGCAATTCAGCCGCATAAGGTTTGCATAGCCCAGCCATATCCTTGATGCACAGGATGTGAGCGCCGAGCGATTCCAACTCCTTCGCCAAGTCGACGTAATACTGAAGGCTGTACTTGTTTCGCGAGGGATTGAGAATGTCGCCGGTATAGCAAATGGCCGGTTCGCACAGCCCGCCCGCCTTCAGCACGGCCTCCATGGCCACCTTCATGTTAGGCACCCAGTTGAGCGAATCGAAAATGCGGAAAATGTCCATTCCCGCTTCTGCTGCCTCTTTACAGAACTCGCGAACGACATTGTCCGGGTAGCTTGCATACCCCACAGCGTTGCTCGCGCGGAACAGCATCTGAAAGAGAATGTTCGGCACCTTCTCGCGCATATCGGCGAGCCGTTGCCAGGGGCACTCCTTCAGGAATCGCATCGTGGTATCGAACGTAGCCCCGCCCCACATTTCCAGCGAAAACAGGTCGGCTGCTTGATGCGAATAAACTTCGGCGATGTTCAGCAGGTCCTTCGTTCGCATGCGCGTCGCCAGCAGCGACTGGTGCGCATCGCGGAACGTGGTATCGGTCAAAAACAGTTGCTTCTGCTTCGAGACCCATTCGCCAAACTTGGCGGGGCCAAGCTCTTTCCACTTGTCACGTGTGCCCAGCGGCGGAGTCGCACCTTTCTCGATCTTTGGCACCGGCGCAGCTAACCGGCGAGTTGCCTTCGGTAATCCCTTTACGAGCGGATGACCATTGACGATCACCTCGCCCAAGTACGTTAGCAACTTAGTCGCGCGATTGCGGCGTCGCGGCAGGTGAAACAAATCAGGCGTCTGGTCAATGAATCGAGTGGTGCAAGTTCCCGCGAGGAATGTTGGGTGAGTAATTAGCTGAATGAGGAACGGGATGTTCGTCTTCACGCCGCGGATGCGGAATTCTTGCAGACAGCGTTCCATACGGCGGGCGGCATCGACGAATCGACGGCCGCGCGCGCTGACCTTCACTAGCAGGGAATCGTAAAAAGGATTGACGGTTGCGCCGCTGAATGCACTGCCGGCGTCGAGCCGAATGCCCATACCGGCTGCCGAACGATAATGAGCAATGCGTCCATAGTCCGGCATGAAGTTGTTGGCCGGATCTTCGGTGGTAACCCGGCATTGAATGGCGAAGCCGGTACACTTCACACCTTCTTGCGATGGAAGGCCGATCTCGGGATCACTGAGGAGCATTCCTTGGGCGACTAGCAACTGCGACTTTACAATGTCGATGCCGGTCACTTCTTCCGTGACGGTGTGCTCCACTTGAATGCGCGGATTCACTTCGATGAAGTAAAACTGGTTGGTCTCGCGGTCGAGCAGAAATTCGACCGTCCCTGCATTCTCATAACGAACCGCTTTGCCGATCTTCACCGCAGCGTCGCACAGTTCTTGCCGTACTTTCGGGTCGAGCAACGGCGCCGGAGCGATTTCCACGACTTTCTGATGCCGTCGTTGCACCGAGCAGTCGCGCTCGTACAGGTGAAGCAGGTTGCCGTGCTTATCGCCAAGCAACTGCACTTCGATATGGCTGGCGCTTGTGATGTACTTTTCGATGAACACATCGGGGCTACCGAAAGCCGACATCGATTCCCGCTGAGCCGATTCAAACGAGCTTACAAACTCCAATTCGTTCAGCACCACCCGCATGCCGCGGCCGCCGCCGCCGTGAGCCGCCTTCAAAATGATCGGAAAACCCATCTTGATGGCTTTCTTCAAGCCGTCTTGGGCATTCGGAATGGCATCGCTGCCGCTCAGCACCGGCACGTTCACTTGCTGGGCAATATTGCGAGCGAAGGTCTTGTCACCCAGCTTTTCCAATGCTTCGTCATGGGGCCCGACGAACACAATTCCCGCTTTGTGACATGCGCGAGCCAGTTCTGGGTTCTCGGATAGAAAGCCGTAGCCTGGGTGAATGCCATCGACCTCGTGCTGCTTGGCAATCGCGATAATCTCGGGAATGTTCAGGTACGAGCGGATCGGCTCACCGGGCTTGCCAACCTGATACGCTTCGTCCGCCTTAAATCGATGCAGAGCGTAACGATCTTCGTGGGCATAAATGGCGACGGTCCGAATGCCCAGTTCGTGAGCGCTGCGGAACACGCGGATGGCGATTTCACTGCGATTGGCAACGAGCAGCTTGGTAATCTTTTTCATGGTTCAGAGAGGGTCGCGATCTGGCGTTTTCAGGAAGGTCGATTGCTGGGAACGGTTCGTTGGAGAGGGACCAGACAATACCATCGGCTGCACAAACTTCTAGCAAGAGTCGCCGCCTAACTTGGGCCTGCGAAACTCGCGTAAAGAGCAACCGGAATTCGGCTTACCGCTTTGGAGTGGGCAAGCGGATTGGCCGACGTAGGGAGGCTGTAGTGTACTCGGCTGCGGGGCGGCTTCGCCATGCCCGCACACGAGCGGCAAAACCGTTACCAGCGGATTTTTAATATTTGCCACTCGCTCATCCAACAAGGTCAGACTTTTCTTCCCTCGACCTCGGGCGTACAGTGCAGCGTGCCGGTCCGACTTTGCCTTCATCGCGAATCGGCATCGATCGTTTTGCTCCTACAGATTGACATTGTAATGCCTCTCGATACGCCCCGTTATTTGACTTCTTTCACCCCCCGGCAATTACCGCATTTCTTTGCGGATGTGCTGATCATCGGCGGCGGTCTCGCGGGTCTGCGCGCGGCCAACGCGATCGATCCGCGACTATCGGTGCTGGTGGTGACGAAAGACGCCTTGCTGCAATCAAATAGCAGCTACGCCCAGGGCGGCATTGCCGGTGTACTAGATCCTGTCGATCGCTTTGAAGACCACGTCAGCGATACGTTGATCGCCGGTGGTTCGCTCTGCGATAAGCGGGTGGTCGACATGGTCGTGCGCGAGGCACCCGAGCGCATCGCCGAACTCGTGGAATGGGGTACGAAGTTTGACGAAAAGGCCGGCCGCATTCTGCTCGGCCGCGAAGGAGGGCATGGACATAACCGCATCGTGCATGCCCTAGGCGATATGACGGGACGTGAAGTGATGCGGGCCGTCGTTGAGCACACGGTCGCCTTGCCCAATGTTCGCATTTGGGAAAACACCTTCACCATCGACTTACTTACCTACGAAAACTCGTGCCAGGGAGCTATTGTCGCCAATCGACATGGCGACCAGATGTTTGTTTGGGCCAAGCAAACGATTCTCACTACCGGGGGTGCAGGGCAAGTCTATCGCGAGACTACCAATCCGGCGGTCGCGACCGGCGATGGACACGCGATGGCTTATCGCGCCGGCGCGGAGCTGCGAGATATGGAGTTCATGCAATTTCATCCGACCGTCCTCTATATTGCCGGCGGCAGCCGAAGCTTGATCACCGAAGCGATTCGTGGCGAAGGAGCGAAGCTGGTTGATCGTGAGGGAATGAGATTCATGCAGCAATACGATCCACGGGGCGAACTCGCCCCGCGTGATATCGTCTCGCAAGCCATTGTCACGCAGATGGAAAAGACTCGGCATCCCTGCGTGTATCTTGACGTGACCCATCTCGACCGCAAGTTCACGCTTGAGCGCTTTCCTGGCATCGCTGCGGCCTGCAAGCAGTTCGGGCTCGATATCACTCGCGATCGTATTCCCGTTCGCCCCGGGGCTCACTATATGATCGGCGGAGTGACGGTCGACCTCGTTGGCCGCACGACCATTTCTGGTCTGTGGGCTGCCGGTGAAGCAACTTCATCGGGACTGCACGGTGCGAATCGCTTGGCCTCGAATAGCCTGCTCGAGGGACTCGTCTATGGTGCACATGCCGGCCACGGCGCGTCGCAGTCGGCCCTAGCAATGCCGGGCGACTTTCGTGTCTTCCCCATCGAGTCGCTGCCGCTGGCGGCTTCGATTGAGTCGCAGGAGCCCCTGGATGTCACCGACATTCGCAACAGTCTCAAAGCACTCATGTGGCGGGCTTGCGGTGTTCGCCGCACAGCAGAGCTACTCCAAGAAGCAATCGAAGCAGTCGATCAGTGGCGTCGATACGTCCTCTTGCGGCAGTTTCACGATCCAGCGGGCTGGGAGCTTCAAAACCTTCTCTGCTTAGCTCGCGTGATGATTCAGTCAGCTCTGGCGCGCGACGAGTCGCGCGGCACCCACCTCCGTACCGACTTCCCCAAGCTCGACGACGCTCGCTGGAACCGCCACATCTGGTTTCGTCGGTCAAGTAATGACGAAACCATGGGCGTCTCTTAGCTTGCCATCAATTTGCAACTCGCTGTTCTACATCGTAGGGCCGAAGCGTTCGTCGGTGCCGTTGCCGGGGACTTGGAAGTCGGGGGGCGAAAGGGCGGTGGGGCCTTGGTCGGCGACGTCGGCGGCTTCCCAGCAGAAGTCGTCGTCGCCGAGTTTGCCATAGACATCGTCATCGACGCCGTCGTGCGTGATGGTGGCGAGGCCGGTGCGAAGGTTGGAGGTGCCCCAGATGTTCAGCAGCGCGAGCAACGCTGCGTCGTTATCGGTAGCATTCGAATACGTGGCCGCACTGAACGGTCCAACACTGGCGACCGAGGTCCACGTGCTGTGTTCGTTGGCGACGCTGCCCGTGATGAGCAGGTCGTTGCCGAACTCACCGCTCATGTTGTCTTCGCCGGTGCCGCCGATCAGCACGTCGTTGCCGCTGCCGCCGTTGAGAATGTCATTCCCCGCTTCACCCACCAGCAAGTCGTTGCCGAGATAACCGGCAAGTTGATCGTTGCCCGCACCGCCGTAGACGCGATCGTCGCCGAAGCCGCCGTCGGCGATGTCATCGCCGAAGCCACCGTGCAGGTAATCGTTGCTGTCGAAGCCACCGAGCCGATCGTTACCGCCGCCGCCATAAATCACGTCGTTGCCGGTGCCGCCACTCAGCGTGTCGTTGCCACCAATCGGTGAATCTTGCGGAGGAACCACATCGGTCGATGCCGGTGCGTTATCGCCCCACAGCACGTTGTCGCCGTTGCCGCCATTCACGCTGTCGTTATCGAGACCGCCGACGAGCCAGTCGTTGTTGGTCGCACCGTACAGCAGATCGTTGCCACCTTCGCCGTAGAACTCAGCGGAGACCGTGAGGTTCGCTTGCGTGACATAGTCGGCGCCGTCGCCGGCATAGACGATCGTCTTGTTACTCACGTTGTAGTCGCCGAACGTGCTGTTGATTCGCAGACGCACGCGGTGAGGCTGTGCCACCGTGTTGTTGCGGCTGAACTGAATCAAGTCGTTCGCGGCCGTCGTGCGGGCGAACAAGTCGCCAATTTGCACGTTCGTCAGCTTGCCTTGGTCGACGAGATTCAGGTCTTCGATTTCACTCCACGATACAGGCTGACCCGCGCTGTTGAGCACGCCGGAAGAACCGGCGGCAACGACGACGGGCGCGGTGTTGGGAATGGAAGTGATATCGAGATTGAGTGTGTCGCCGATGATGTCGCCGACCGGAGCGGGGAGTGGATTCGTGGGAATGCCGCCGTTGATCGTGATCGCGGTGGTCGTGCTTGGACGAATCAGTTGCGTGGTCGGTGCGACCACGAGGCCGACGTTCATCGCACCCGTGCCGACGAGTCCCGCCGGTGTTTCGCCGAACGTATCGAGGCCCGCATCGCCAAACAGTGAGACGCTCGTCACTCCGCTGGGCGTGCCCGTGGGCGGCGGTGCCGTGCCGCCGATCTGATCGGAAGTGAACACGCGGAACTGATCGTTGCCGCCGTTACCGCGCAGAATGACCGCCTCGAGATCGTGCGGAGTCGTCGTTGGCGTCAACTGCGAGTTGATGTTGTCCGCGTCGCTGGTGCCGGTGTAATCGAGGTTGTCGATGTTGCGGAAGGTGACACCGCTCGCGTTGAGACCGGTGAGGACGTAATCCGGATCAGTGCCGTTGAGTGCGTTCAGCGCCACGGTGTCACCCGTGAGGTCGCCACTGTCGTTGATCTCGAGGCGATCGACGGCGAACGTCATGTCGCCGCCGCTGCCGTCGACCACGACCGGACCGGCGATGAAGTCGACCGTCGGAGCCGCATCGAACAGCTGGAACAAGTCGCCGCCAAGACCGCTACGCAGTGTCACCACGCCCGTGTTACCGCTGGTGCTCTGCACTCGCAGCGTATCGACCGCGCCGTCATCGGCGAACAGGCCTTGGCCGTACAAGTTGATCGCCGGGTCGTTGGTCTGGCCACTACCCAAGCTGACAAGGTTCAGCGAATCAGCGCCCGCCAGAGCGTTCACATTCAGCGTCGTGAAATTGTCGCCGCTGAAGTCAAACGGCGTGTAACCGGCACCCATGCTCACACGTGTGTCAGCGAGATTCGCGGCGATGCTCAGTGCATCCGCCACGTCGCTGCCGAGCACAGTGAGCGCGCCCGGAGTCGCACCCGCTCCGGTTCGCTGCACGAGTTCCACGTTCGCGAAGTACGTCTGCAGATCAACCGCGTTGCTGGTGCTCAGCACTTCGCCCGTGTTGCTCGGCGTGCTGCCGCTGTTCGTGCCGAAGGCATAGGTTTGCGACGCGCTCGGTCCGGTGAGCGCGAAGATGAGCGTGTCGTTGTTGCCGCCGCCATCGAAGAAGAACTCAGCCTGGCCGGCGAGGTTCGTGTTGTCGCCAGCTCCTGGAGCGAGTCCGCTGAAGTTCACGAGCCCACCGAGGTCGTTGATCGTGAGGAAGTCGCGATCGTTGCTGCCGAGATAGGTGAACGAGAGAATCGTCGCGAAATCGCCTTGAAACACGATGCCCACGTCGTTGTCGTCGGGCGCGATCGCATCACCGGTCCGCGTCAGCACGAAGTCCGCTCCGCTGCGCGACAATGTCAGATGATCGTCGACGTTCGTGTTGCCGAACGGCGTGTTGTTCGCATCGAGGGCCAGGTGATACGGAGCATTCGCATTCACATCCTCGATGCTCGTGTACACCACCTGTCGCAGCGGTGCGCCGAACGTCCACGTTCCCGCGCCGATGCCGCCAAGCGTCAACAGCGGATTCACCGCCGCCGCGATATCGAGATTCAACGTATCACCCGGCGACGTTCCCACCGGCAGATTCCCATTGATGAAGAACTCCGTCGTCCCTTGCGGCGCGAGATTGAACGTATCGTGGTCGTCATTGCCGTTCAGATACGTGCCACCCGCCGGCGCGAGCGGCGTCGTAATCACCGCGGCATTCGCAATCGTGAGCGTGCCACCCGTCGTGGCATCGGGGCCAGCCGGCAGTTCCGCATCACCGACATCCACACCGATTACCACTTGCAGCGCCGCACTGACATTGCCATCGATGAACGCATCGTCACCCGCATTCAAGAACACATTCGCCGTTGTCGACTGCACCGTCACGCCGCCGTTGATCGTCAGATCATCATCGAGCAGCGGCGCGTCGTTGTCGTCGGTAGCCGTGAAGGTGACGTTACCCGCCGAGATGCTATTGGCCGCGATCGTCAGCGGACTGCTGTTGACGACGGTCGTGGCACCGCCGTCGTTGCGAGCACCAAAGCCCAGCGTGCGAAGATCACTAACGGTGAGCAGACCACCCACGCTGTTCAGCACGTTGATCTCGCCGCTCGTCGTATTGAACAGCTGAATCGCACTCACCGACGTCTCGAGCGTATTCCCCGCACCGATGCCCGTCGCCGCCTGCAAGAACACATTCGGTCCAGTCACATTATTATCATCGTCCCCATCAATGATCGCTCCACCCGCCACAATCCCGCCACCTGCCGCAGTCGTGACATTCGCGATCGTCGCATCCCACACCGTCGCTAGCGTATTCGCGCCCAGAGCCAGCACCGAATCATTCGACCCTACCCCGTCTCCGGCCCCCACATAACTCGACACCGCCTCACTCGCCAACAACTGCAATTCAGCGCCCAAGGCAACGGAGACCGCTCCGGCTGTGTTGAAGATTGCCCCGTTGCCAATTGCGTTATTCAAAACCAAGCGGCCTGCGACGACTGACGTCGTACCGGTATAGGTGTTAGCGCCCGACAGCGTCACCGTACCCACGTCAACCTTGACAAAGTTGCGGTCAGTTCCGGACACAACTCCGCCCAGCGTCAGCGAACTGCCAGCGGCAGCTCCAATGTTGCGGTTGCCAGTCCCACTATGCAGGATCAAGCTGCCGTTGAACGTGTTGGCGCCATTCACGCTGCGGAGAGTGGCATCGCCGCTGACGGCTGCCCCGGAAAGGTAAATCGTTTCGCTCGAGGGAATGGTTATGCCTCCCGAGAACTCCACGACGGCCGAAGGATTGTTCACGTGGAAGTATGTGCCAACGGCCGCGGTATCGCTACGCAGACTGACGACGCCCTGGGAGACATCCATCCAGCCGCTGCCTCCGTTGACGCCAGTTAGAATCAACGTGCCAGGGCCATTTTTGACGGCATAGCCATTCGATGTGAGGGAGCCGCTGACGGTTAGATCGCCAGCGGCGATATTGAGATGGCTTTGCACTGCAGGGATCAGAATCGAGCCCGACCAAGTGTTGCTGCCACTGACGTTTCGCAGCGTGCCGATTGCCGCATTGGTGCTCAGTGAGAGTGCGTTTGCCACGGTAATACCGTTTTGGACTTCGAGAACTGCACCGCCCAACACGTTGACCGCGCCGATGCCCAGGGCCGTGTTATTCTGAATGTTCAGCACACCTTGATTGACGTTCGTGACACCGGTGTAAGCGTTCGAAGAAACGAACGTTAGTCTTCCGGATCCAGTCTTGGTGAGTCCTCCGGCACCAGAAATAACGCCTGCGTGTGAGGTTGATGTCGCGTTGCCGACGGTCAGAGTACCGGTACCGAGATTAACATTGCCACCCGCGGCTCCGCCACCTGTCAACGAACCGACCGACAGATTCACGCTGTTCAAGTCCAGCGCGACACCAGGGGCGTTTGCCAGAGAAACCGCGACGGCACTCAGGTCGTGGCCCCCCGGCTTGTTGCTGTTGGTTTGCGTGACGATGCCACCTTGAATGTCAATCGCGCCAGCGGTAATCGTGGCGTTGACGAGCGTGAAGGTATTGCCGCCAATCTTGGTGAGGGTGAAGCCATTCAGGTCGAGCGTGGTGGGAGCGAAGCCGAAGGTCAGCAGAGCCCAGTTGCCCGTGCCGCCGATCGCCGCATTTCCCGCGAGGCGAATACCGCTCGCCTGCGCAGAAAAATTACCGATTCCACCGCCGCTATTAGTGAGCGCACCGACACCGCCGACACCGGTGCCAGTGATGGTATATCCGTAGGCGGCGTCGATGATGCCGTTGAAATCTACCGACGCTCCGTCGGCGACGACGACTTTCGTAAAGGCTGCGCTTTGCGCGCCAAATGCGAGCGAGCTTCCGATTCTTGCCGTGCCGGCGTTGATGTTGGCCACACCACCAAACGAACTGCTGCCAGAGAGAGTCAGAACTCCTGCGCCAACCTTGGTGATTCCACCCGCACCACTGATGCTGCCAGCGTAAGTTGTTGATGTTGCATTGCCTACAGTCAGCGTGCCGGTGCCCAAGCCGACGTTGCCACCCACAGCTCCACCGCCCGATAGCGAACCGACGGACAGGTTCAGGTTATTCAGGTTGAGCGCTGCGCCCGCGGTATTGGCGAGAGAAACAGCAACTCCACTGAGGTCGTGACCAGCAGGCTTGTTATTGCCGATTTGCGTGACAACACCGCTTTGAATGTCGATCACTCCGGCCGTAATCGTCGCGTTTGCAAGGGTGAACGTATTGCCGCCGAGTTTGGTGAGCGTGAACCCATTCAGGTCGAGTGTGGTGGCACCATATCCCGCCGCGAGCAATGCCCAGTTGCCTGTGCCGCCGATGGCCGCGTTGCCGGCTAACCGAATGCTGGTTGTTTGCGCGGTGCCGGTGCCAATGTTGCCCGCATTGTTAAGGAGTGCTCCCGCGCCGCCAACGCCGGTGCCCGTGATTGTATAGCCATAAGTTGCATCGAGAACGCCGTTGAAATCGACCGATGCCCCGCTCGCGACAATCACCTTGGTGACGGCAGTGTTAAAAGCACCAAAAGCGTGCGTGTGCCCAATCTGTACCGTCCCGGTGTTAACGGCAACTTGACCGGAGAATGAGCTACCACCTGAGAGCGTGAGCGTGCCGGAGCCCACTTTGGTAAGACCGCCCGCGCCGCTAATAATGCCGGCGTAGATGGTCGAAGCGGCGTTGCCGACGGTCAGTGTGCCAGTTCCCAAACCGACATTGCCACCCGTGGTTCCGCCACCGGACAACGAACCGACCGTCAGATTGAGATTGTTCAGATTGAGTGCGGCTCCCGTTGTGTTCGCCAGCGAAACGGCCACTCCGCTGAGGTCGTGACCCCCGGGCTTGTTATTGACGATTTGCGTGACAACACCGCTTTGAATGTCGATCGCTCCCGCGGTGATAGTGGCATTCGCCAGCGTGAAGGTGTTGCCACCGAGCTTAGTGAGGGTGAACGTATTCAGATCGAGTGTCGTGGCAGCATATCCGCCCGCGAGCAATGCCCAGTTGCCCGTGCCGCCGATCGCTGCGTTTCCAACTAGCCGAATGTTGCTTGCTTGAGCAGTTCCATTACCAATGCCACCAGCATTGTTGAGAAGCGCTCCCGCGCCACCAACGCCGCTACCCGAGATCGTATAGCCGTACGTTGCATCGATAATGCCGTTGAAATCTACCGACGCTCCGTCGGCAACATTCACCTTTGTGAAAGCAGTGTTGAACGCACCAAATGCGCGAGTGTGCCCGATACGTGCCGTACCAGCATTCACGGCCACAGCGCCCGAGAATGTATTGGCGCCGGACAGGGTGAGCGTGCCAGTACCGGTTTTGATGAGGCCGCCACCGCCTGAGATGACTCCGCCCAGCGTCGTTGTGACACTGTCAATGTTGAAGGTACTGTCGGCCACTACGACGAACGGGGTGTTGATGGTGTTATTGCCGCCGGAGTTGACAATGTCATCTGCGGCGTTGTCGAGTGTGATGCTGTTACCGGTGAGCGTGTAGCCGCCGACCGAGTATTGCAGCGTGTAACTGTTGCCGGCGGTGGTGTCGTTGATCTGCGTGAAGTTAGCGCCGGTGCCATCGAAGACCAGAGTGTCGCCATCGCCTGGCAGAGCATTGCCCGACCAGTTGGTATCTCCCGCGTTGCTCGTTGCCCAGTTCCCATCGACATCTCCCACCCAGGTCAACGTGGCGAGCAACGAACGATCTTCTAGTTGCTCGAAGAAGGCACGGCGAACCCGCTGGTTAGCCTTCGCGCTGGTGAGAGTTCGTGCTCGTTGATTCTGGCGGGAAACTAATGCGAGGCGTGTCATGTAGGAAGTCTTCCAGATGGTAAAGCATGCGCGCGGCGAGACCGCTCGTTAGCCAAACGGGCAACAAATAGCTGCACAGCGTGTGAAGACGCTGCGGGAAAGGTAGGAGAAGTTGGCAGATGAGTAACCGAGCAACCAGTCAGTTGCCGCGAACCCGCTACTCGACCGATGCTGCGAGAGAAAGCACCGGCTGCGAGTCAATTCGCAACCAATCCTGATCGAGTTACACGGCGACGAACGGGAAAGAGGAGCTCGTCGCCGGGATTTAACGTAGTTGCGGATAATGACTTTGACAACGGTTGTGCAACGCTGCTCAAGAGTTTACCCGCGCTTAATGTGCATGTTATTCATCGTATTTTGGGAAGTGCCGAAAACATGTCCGGTCACGAAGGCGTGTCAACACCCATCCAAGAAATGGTGCGATGCATCCGAAAGAGGGGCACTGCGAATCGTGCTACAACAGCCATCCTTTCGTCCGCTGCGGCAATCCGCATTCTCCGCAGGATTAGCAGATCAGCCGTTCAATTTGCGGATGAGGTTCGGCAACTCACTAACACTGCGCAGCACGTAGTGCGCTCCTTGGGCGAGAAAGTCGCGCCCAATCTGCTGCAAACGAGCGGCTAGTTCCGCAGGAGGTAATTTCTCCACTTCTGCCTGCGACAGGCCTAGCGCATTGCCAGTTTGCGATACGCCTACCGTCACGCAGCCAGCATTGCGACCAGCAGCGATCCCGACAGGTGTATCGTCAACCGCAATGATTGCATCCAGAGGGTAAACGCCCAGGATTTCTGCAGCGCGAAAGTTCATCCACGGGGCAGGACGTCCCGTGGAGACATCGTCGGAGCAAATGATGCAGTCCGGCGAGTAGCCGCACTTGGCAGCCGGTGGTGCCACCACCTCCATCAGTGCTCGGGTATAGCCTGTTGTGGATCCGATCTTGAGGCCCATTTGCCGGCACTCAGCGATCGCCTCAACAACGCCCGGAATCATCTCCGACCCGCGCGCCAAAGTTTCGAGTTGCAGAGGCAGGAATTCGTCGTACATAGTCTGCACGTCGTTATCGACGGGCGCTCGTCCGTGAACTTGTTGCCAAAGTTGAGCAACTCGCGGCAGCGAAATCACGGCCGAAATGTGCTCTCGCTTGGCCATCCCCATCGGGCCGCGCGCTTCTGCCACGGTGATCTCAACTCCCCGCCGACGAAAGATTTCGAGAAAGACCTGCGTCGGTGCTCGGCTGCCATAATCGACGGTAGTTCCCGCCCAATCGAGAATCACGGCTTGTAGTTTTGCGGACATGGCGAAGTCTCAAAGTTGGTTGAAGGAGGATCTAGGTCCAGCGCTGCCAGTTTCGTTCGGCCAAGCCAAACGACATCGTCATGCCCGCTCCACCCGTACCCGTACAAATGTGTACGTGCGGTGAAACTTCGTCAAGGAACATCGGCAACAAAGGATGCTTGGCGTAGATGCCGTGCCAGCGCTCGGCGATGGTCCAAGTGGGCAGTTGCAGAATCTTCTGCAACTCGCGGAGCATCAGGTCATCGATCATCGTCTTGTCGTAAATGTCGATCTCGGCATCGTATTCGTGCGAGTCCCCGAGAATCACTTCGCCAGCATCGTTTTGCGAAGCCATCACATGAATGCCGAGGCGGTCGAGTTCCGGGGTTTCGTGGGCAACGCGCGCTTTGAGTGCGGGCAGCGACGGGCAGACATCAAAATTGTGATAGTGCCGCAAGGTCAAGCCGCTAGCCAAATGCGGACCAATCCGCCACTGGTTTGGCTGGCTTGATGTGCGGAGCATCTGCAACTTGCAAAGCTTCATCCCGGCCGAGGCCAGGACCTGCGGAAAGAGCGAAGCGAAGTCGGCTCCCGAGCAGATGACGGCGCGGTCGATGGAGTGCGACTGGCGATTTGCCGTTTCGATGCGCCCGTTGTCGACGGACGTCACCACGGTCTCAAACTCAAACCGCACGCCATACTTCTCTGCCAGAAATGCCGGCAACGCGCGGATCGCGGCCGGCGGATTCACGGCCATTTCTGTCGGGCTAAAGAGGCCACCGAGAAGCCCATTCGGATTGGCAGCGGGCGTGCGCTCGAGCACTTGTGCCGGGGAAAGAAGTCCGCACTCAAAGCCAAGCTGGGTGGCCTGCGCGTAAAACTCTTGCAGCACGTGCCACTCGTCGGAGCGATGAGCCAGATGAATCGAACCGCACGGATTCACCCAAATGCCTGCCTTTTCGCCCAATTGTTTCCAGCGTGCGGCGCTGGCGAGCGCGATCTCGTGCAACTCTCCCGCGGGCTGACCGATGGGCCAGACCATGCCGAAATTGCGAATCGAAGCGCCGCTGGCGCGCGATGATCGTTCGAAGACCGTAACGCGATGGCCGCGCTCAGCGGCGGACCAGGCATGGGCTAGGCCGACAATACCAGCCCCCACAATGGCGACTTGCTCGGGCATTACGAGCCTTCCTTCGCAACCGCTGCGTCCAGATGACGAGCAAAGTGTTCCAGGTAGGGAGTGACCAACTCAGGCACTTTTGCAGCGTCGTCCCATCGCCGCAAACGCACGGCGTCCTGAAAGTGCGGCCGTTGTTCGAAGCGAGCAACCTCCTCGGCAGACATTGGTCCGCCCTGCAGTTCCAGGCTTTGGATCGACGGTCCACTCAAGACTTGCAAATAGGCCGCGTCGACCGCACACAGGTAGCGTTTGGCATCGACATGCAACTGCACGGGGTCACAAACGTCGGGACCAAATCGTTCTTTCAACCAGTGGGCCCCCAGCGCTTCGTGCCGATCGTCGATGCCGCGATCAGGAGCATCGGCCGGCAGATCGTGCAGCAAGTGCCCAACGTCGTGCAGCAAGGCCGCGGCAATCAGGGGCGACGCGGCCCCGTCGGCTTCGGCGAAGTAAGCAGCTTGTAGTGCATGTTCCAACTGCGAGACGTTTTCGCCGCCGTAGCGCGAGCCGCCATTGGCCTGGAACAACTTCAGCACGGCAACGGTCGTAGGATGATGGTCCAGTTGCATCGGTACGCTTGTCGAATGGTGACGGAGGATGAAGATACCAGGTAGCTGGCACGACTCGAAATTCAACCAACTTGTTCAACAATTGAGTCGATCGTTGAACAATAATTTGCGCCAATCCCGAGGAATACTGCATGTGCGGTCCAACAAGGCAGCCAATTGTTGAACACCCCCCTTTTGCGGTTGTCGCCTTAGAGCGAACACGCAAGTTATTTTCAGCTGCCTCGCATGGTAGCAATCGAGATTGCCGTTGAGCAGGTAGTTGGCCCAGATTCATAGAATCTGAACACAACGGCCCCTGCAGGTCGGTATAGTAGGCACGTCGACTGACCGCTCCGCCTTTATGCGATTTTGGGACAACTGTGGACCACATCCAGGAAATCAAACCGGTTGATGGTCGGACGCCGAGGGAGCTTCATCTGCAGACGACCACCATGCCGCTGTGGTTCTGGCACTTGTGGGCAGTCGTGGCTGCCTTCGGTACCTACTTCTGTATGTACTTCTTTCGACAGCCTTTTAAAGCGGCCACGTTCGATAACCTGCTGGTGGCTGGCATCTCGCTGAAGGTCGTCCTGGTCGTTGCTCATACGCTCGGCTACATGCTATCGAAGTTCATTGGTATCAAAGTGATTGCCGAGATGCCGCCCCGTCGGCGGGCGGTTACGATTCTCGCGCTCGTGATGTTTGCCGAAGTGATGCTCTTGTTCTTCGGCCTCATTCCCAGCCCCTGAAATGCTTTTTGTCTCTTCTTCAATGGCCTCGCCCTAGGAATGGTCTTTGGGCTGGTGCTCGGATTTTTGGAGGGGCGGCGCGCGACGGAAGCCCTGACGGCTGGCTTGTGTACCAGCTTTATTCTGGCCGATGCGCTGACGAAATCGCTCGGTAGCTGGTTGTTGCAGCAGCAAGTTTCGGAACAGTGGATGCCATTCGTGGCGGGCCTGATTTTTGTTGTTCCATTTCTGCTATTTGTCGCCATGCTGGCGATCATTCCTCCCCCCACGGCGCACGATATTTCCGAGCGAACCGAACGAGTGGTCATGAGCCGCTCCGATCGCTGGCAACTTTACTCGCGATACATGGTGGGGCTGACACTGCTGGTGGTCCTCTACCTGCTCATGTCCATCGTCCGCAGCCTGCGCAGCGACTTCGGAGCTGAGCTGTGGCGCGACCTGCTCGGTGTTCCCGCGGTTCCAGCCGACTTTCGCATCTCGGAATACTGGGTCATGCTGGGCGTCATCATTGCCAACGGCTCACTGGTATTCCTGCGCGACAATCGCTGGGCCTTTTTTGGTTCGCTGGCGGTCTGCTTCCTGGGCGTGGCCGTCATGGGCGGAGCGCTGGTGTGTGAGCGGATGCATGCTATCGACGGGTTCTGGTTCATGGTGCTTGTCGGCATCGGAACCTACTTACCCTATGTGGCCTTACACACGACGGTGTTCGAGCGTTTTCTGGCGATGACGCGAGAAAAGGGTAACCTAGGATTCTTAATGTACGTGGCCGATTCCATTGGCTATTTGGGAGTCGTGGGAGCGCTGTTGGGCAAGAACTTCCTGGGGGTTGAAGGCTCGTTCATCGACTTCTTCGTGCTGATCTGCTGGATCGCGGCGGGAGTTTCGCTTTGCTGTGTGGTGGGAAGTTGCTTCTATTTCGGCGGCCGAGCGCGTGAAACCAAACTGGTCGTTGTTTCTGAGGTACCGGGATGAGTCAGTCGCTGGCGGCGTTATTCAATGGGCAACCGCGCGAGTTGGAACTACGCCAACTGGAATTGCCCGCTCTGCAGCCTGGTGAGATTCTCGTGCGCGTGCTCGGCTGCACACTCTGTGGCAGCGACTTGCATAGCTACGAAGGTCATCGCAAGGTTCCCGTCCCTACGGTGCTGGGCCATGAGATTGTGGGTGAGATCGCTAGTTTTGGACCGGGAACATCACAGACCGATATCGCCGGCAATGCACTGACCGTCGGCGATCGAGTCACTTGGGCGATCGTCGCAAGTTGCGGCGAGTGTTTCTACTGTCAGCGTGGCCTCGCGCAGAAGTGCCTGCAGAGCGTGAAGTATGGTCACGAGGCTCTGCGGCCTGGACAGGAACTGCTCGGCGGACTTGCCCAGTATGTGTTGCTCGTTCGTGGCACCGCGGTAATTCGTCTGCCGGCAGAATTGCCCTTGGAAGTCGCTTGTCCGGCCAGCTGCGCTACGGCTACGGTTGCTGCAGCACTGGCGGCTGCCGGAGACGTACGCGAGCGAACCGTTTGCGTGCTGGGCGCTGGCATGCTGGGGCTAACTGCCGCCGCCATGTGTCACGCCGCGGGAGCATCCGCCGTGGTGGCCGTCGATATGCATGCCGATCGCCGCGAGCGAGCAAAGCAGTTCGGCGCGACGCACGTTGCCGCACCGGGAGAACTCGATGAGGTTGCCAAACAGGTCTCTGGCGCGCATGGCTTTGATGTCGTGTTTGAATTCACCGGTTCGACGGCCGCGTTTGAAAACGCCTGGCCGTTGGTTCGCTTAGGGGGGCGCATCGTGCTCGTCGGCGCGGTTTTCCCGGGGAATCCCTTCAGCTTGCCGCTGGAGCAATTGGTGCGCAGAAATCTCACGCTCGCGGGTGTCCACAATTACTCGCCCGAGCATTTGATCACGGCCATCGAGTTCCTCCGTAGTAACTATCAGCGTTATCCCTTCGCCCAACTCGTCGAAAACTGGTGCCCGCTGACCGAAGCGGCCGAAGCTTTTCAACGGGCGCGCGATCCCCAGGCCATTCGCATCGGCGTGAAGCCTTGATTGGCGCACTGCGGTTTACAGCCCGTAGTCAGCTAGTAACTTGCGTGGCACCCCGATTGGAATCACGCGCACTTCGCCGAGGTGTGCTTGCGCCGCAGGTTGAGCGAAACCTTGCTTGGCGGCGACGAACGTGCAGGTAAGATCTGCGTCCACGGTGGGCTGCCCCAGTTTACCTGTATCGCAATCGAGTCCGCTCGGCAGGTCGACCGCCAGTCGCTTCGCCGTGGCGGCATTCATCCGTTTGATGGCTGTTGCATACGGCCCCTTCGGATCGCCGGTTGTGCCTGTGCCCAGCAGGGCGTCCACAATCCATTCCGCGCCTTCGAAGCATGCGTCTATTTCATCTGCAGTCACGTTGCTGCCAATTTCCTCAATAGGCAGTTGGCAATTCAGGGCAATCTGATAATTGGCCAGTGCGTCACCCTTCAACTCTGCCGCTCTAGCCAACAACAGCACGCGAACCACGATCCCCGCTTCGTTCAATTGCCGGGCAATCGCGAAGCCGTCTCCTCCGTTGTTCCCTTTGCCACAGCAGACTACGACCGGACCGCGACAGCCGACGGTCAGTAGCGCATTGGTGCAGCCTCGCGCTGCGTTTTCCATCAGGACCAGGCCGGAGATGCCGTATTCGGCCATCGCCCGAGCATCGATTTCGCGAACTTGAGTCCGGGTTAGCGAGTTGGTCATGAAGGCCGTCTCTTGAGTTGCCAACAGGTCGAAAACGACTGTCAGCGAAAGTGCAATCAGCCAACAATTTCGACGATCAGAATTTGACGATAGCGGTGGCGAAGAAAGACTTCGTGGGCAACCGCGGCGAAGCGATCGTGATGGCAGCTTTGAATTTCTGCGGCAATGCTAACCCCTATTTTGATCCTCAACAACTCGACGGGTTTCACAAGCGGAAGGCTTCGTCGGGGATGATCGCCCGGTGATCGCAGCAGCCGTCCAAGGTGTCGTTGAGCGAATAACGAAGGCGCCGCTTGGCGGGAACCAAATAAAAAGAAAGAATTGCCCAGCGATTATTAACAGACACCGCGGCATTCAAGCCGCTAAAGGCTAGACCGTGTAGCGCTTGTTCCAACTACCTGGGAACGTCAGTCCGTTGGCGTAAACGTACCGAATTAACTGGCCGTGATGCTGGGCCTCGTGTTCCAACAGGGCGAAGGCCAGATCGAGTTGCTCAGCGGTCAAATCGGCAAAGTCGATCTCGCCCAAAACCTGCTGCGTCGCATTGCAGGCGGCCAGCACAGACTCCTTGATACGCGGCGACTGCAGGCTACACGAGAATCTTTGCCAACCTCCCGCCTTGATCGCGGTGGAATAGCTTTCTCGCGCGCCGACGATACACCAGAGCTGATCGCCGATGCAGTTCGACGGCAGCTTCGGCAAGTCCAAGGCTAAGGCCGCTTCATCCAGATGAGCTACGAGATCGTGCGTCAGCTGAAATGCTCGTTCCAGGTGCGCCTTGAGTTTCTGGTTCATAGACGCATTGGAATCTTTGGCATGTGGAGTGAGAAGCAGCGGACATTGTCGCATCGGGAGCGGTTTCTACGCTAAGCCTGTGATGAATCGCGGGTTCGCTTGCTCATCGCCCCCAAGAGCGGTATACCAGCGACTGGGAAATCGAGCGCAGCAGAGGCTAAAAGTCTGGGAACACAGACTAGGGAAAGATAAGGATCGGAGTCATGGCGACCACGGCTGGTGCGGGGAAGCGTTCGTGGCAGGCTGCGCAGCGACCGGCTTTCGACGCCAATGCCAGGCACATGTGGCGCTGGTTGTTGTCGTTGCTCGCGGTCACGATGATCGCCATCTCGATCTACATCATCTATATCAACAGCATTCCGCCGCCGAAAACGCTGTTGATTTCGGTCACCGCCGATCGTGAAGAACTGGCCACCGTGCCGCCGGTGCCGATGCTCGCGCGCGACGAACAGGCCCTCAAGGGCTGGGCCCAAGCCACCAAGATTCCCGTCCACTTTGCCAAGTTGCGCGGGCTCAAGCCGGTCGATGAATTTTGCCGCAAGCTGGGCTCGGAGACAGATCAGCCAAAGTTCGAAACGATCACGGCCGATGGCAGCCTGCAGTCGAGCGGCAAGTCGCTTCGCAAACAAGACACGCTCATTCTGTACATTCGCGCGCACGGCTTGGCGATGGTCGAAGGGAAGGAAGTGGGCGCGAAGGCGACGCCCTATCTCGTCACGTCGTTTCAAGGGCTGGCGAACATCTCGCCCAGCAATTCAATTTCGGTTACGGAACTGCTGACCAATCTGGCGAAGCTGGAAGACGTGAAGAAGCTGGTGATCATCGACGCGGTGCACTTCAACTACGATCCGCGGATCGGTCAACTGGTGAATCAGTTTCCCACGGCGGTCGCGCGGGTCTTTCCGAGCGACGCGAAGAACTTGTGGGTCCTGCTACCCAGTGAATCGGGCGAGCTGTCGGTAGTTTCGCCGCAACAACAACAAACGCTGTTTAGCTCGTCGTTGTTGTCCGGGCTACAAGCGGGTGAAGTGAAATCGCCGCGCACCTCGCTCCCCAAGTTAGTGGAGTTCATTCGCGATCGCTACGCAGTTGCCCGCAGCGATGAAGCAGACCTCAGTTTTTGGCAAAAACTGCAGATGCTGCCGAGCGGCGATCTGGCCTCAAACATTCCCGATCCCACTGGCACGTCGATCGTGCTGCCGACAATTCCAGCCGTGGAGCCAACCGCGGAAGAACCCGCGGCGAAGACTCCTGCTGACGACAAGGCCACCGAAAGCGCTAGCGAAAAGAAGACCGCTGGTGTGACGACTCGGCGTTTGCCGTTTGGGCCGCTTCTTCACGGTCAACTCGCACTGGGACAACAAGCCGGAGATGCCGCACCGGCAGCAACGGAAGAGGCGAAGAAGACGGAAGACACCAAGCCTGTAGACTCTGCCGACCCACCGATGCCTGCGCCAATGGAAACAACTTCACCAGCAACGGCTCCACCTGCGACTGCAGCACCGGCAGAAAATGCTGATGCACCGCCGCGCCACAGCAAGTTCCTCGTTGAGTTCTCCCAGCAATTGGCGGAAGCCTGGAAGCTGCGCGATGAGCTCGAAGACTGGGAGCAGTCGTTCGGTCGCCAGGGCTGGTCACCAATTCACTTTGCGCCGCATCATTGGCGAAAACTGAATGCCTATCTGATTGCCTACGAAGAACGCTGCCGCGCGGGAGCCGTCGACGACAATCGTCAGTTGCTGCTTGACCTGCAGCAATTGATCGACGGCCTGCGGTACTTGAAGCGGTTGCTCAAACAGGAGATCGAGCCGAGCAATCAGGGGACGGGCGTCATTCAGGATTTGTCCGACGCGTGGTATCGGCTGCGCAGCAACGGCAGCGTGGGACCGTCGAAGGCCTGGCAGTCGTTTCAGGTTTCCGAGAAGAATTCGCTCAACGACGCCAACCGGGCTCTCAAGATCTACGCCGATTGTGCCTATCGTTTGCCGGATTATGTCCGTCTGCAGGGAACGATGTTGAGCGCGGCTGATGTGAAATTGGCAATTGGGACCGAACTCGAAAGCTACGAACAGCAGCTGCGCGAGATGCGCGTACAGTTCGAGCGCCAGAGCGACGACAGTCAAATGCGACCCAACATCGCCCGCGACCTGCTCGCGCAGGCTGCCGAACTCCAACGTGCCCGCGGGCAGCTCGATGCCAAACTGAGTCGCTTTGCCCAGTCACTCACTTCGGACCGCAACGTTGCCTTACCCGGTCGCGCCCAGGCAATTGGCCTGCTGCTCGAATCGCCCGTAGCACCTGCCGAGGAGCGCGCAGTGTTGCTCGATCGAGTCTTGCCGCTGCTTGATCCGCCGGCCATGCCCGCCACGCGTTTGCGTTCGGTCGCGAGCAGCGGAACTGGCGAGCTGATTTGGGATCATCTGTTCGACCAGGTCGGTGCCGAACTGCGGCTGCTCAAATTGTTCACCGCGCAAGATCGCGGCACGAATCTCCCCGAAGAGACGCTCGTCGGTTCTGCCAAGTATTGCATCGGCCGGATGACGACACTCACTACGTCGGGTTCACACCCTCGCTCGACTGCCTACGAACTCGGCACCGAAATGCGTGACTTCTACGGGCAGTTACCGCCGCGAATCTTGGATCGAAATCGTCAGCTGAGCACCTCAGCCCAAGGAGCTACACGCCGGCAGTTGCTCGACCTGTATCACTGGTTGCTCTTGGTCGATGGCCGCGATGCCGGGCGGTTGCAACGCGCGGCAATCTTCCTCACGCAACCTTTCTCACCCGAACCGATGCCCGACGGCGTCAAACTCACCCTGTCGCCGAATCCGCTGCAACTTACCGACAAAGAGCAGAAGGTGACCGTCACCATCGACGTTACGACCGATCGCGTGGATATCGAGAATCTGACGGTGGAATTGCTGCTAGAACCGGGGGCCGGCATCGAAGTTATTGATCCCGAGCGGCCTGAAGCGTCAACCGCTTCGAGCATGGTGCTCGTCGGCGGCGCCAAACACTGGAAACACGACTTTTTTGTGAAATCGCTGCGTGCCGGCCAAGGTGAAACCGTCAAGCTGGCCGCACAAGCGAGGTTTCAGGATGCCAGTGCGGCGCAAGAAATCTCGTGTCTGCTGCCGCGACCGAACGTGGTCGATTTGAAGGTGATTGCCTCGCACCGCTACGACGAATCGAAGCCCAACTTTGGTGCAGAGGATTCGCTCTCACAAGGCTCGGTCTTACGACTCTATCCCAACCGCAACAGCACCTTCAAGCTGATGCTGCAGAATCGGGCCAGCGACGACAAGAAGGTCCGCGTGCAGTTGATTCGCGTACCGCGGCAAGTCTTCAATCCCGAGATTCCGCGCGACGAACCTTGGAGTCCGTACTTGTTTGGTGAAGGTCGCGCGCTGATCTCGGAACTGCAAGAGATCGACGCTGGTTTGCTGCAGAATCCAGGTTTGCCGGCTTACTTAAACGAGCGGGTGATTGCCACCTCGCCCGAGAAGACTCCGATTATGCTCCCCTCGGCAGGCTCGCCGCTAGTGCCGGTGATGCTCGAAATGAAGGGGGCCGCACCGGTCAATCCAACCAACCCGCCAGATCCAAACGCAGGCCCGCCGCCAGTCGATGTCACCTCGGGCTTGCTCTGTGTGATCACCAACGTCGACAAGCCTAGCGAACGCTTCATCAAGTGGCTGGATCTGGTTCCCTATGCCCCGCAGGAGCTCTTTGAGGTCGGCAAAGACATCCGCTTCGTGAACGGCGTGCTCAGCTTTAAGGTAAATCTGTTTGCTGCGGGAGCAGCGGAAGGAATGCGGCTCGATCAACCACTGGAAGTGGTTTGGGATCGCACCGGGACGGGGCTGGGTAATCCGCCGCTGCTCGTGGTGCCGCTCAATCCGCAAACACTCAGTGCGTCGTTCAAGGCCGAGATTCCCGAAGCGGTGCGACAAGACGTTGTGCTCCGGCTAAACATCGATGGCTACCCGCGCTCGTTTGTGTACAGCTTGCAACTCGATAACAAAATCCAGGAGATCCGCCGGCGAGACCTGAAGCAAGATCAACTCAGCGGCCTGCACCTGAGCCAACTAACCCACGACAAGACGATGTTTTTGATTCAATCGCAGGATGCCGTCTATACTCCGGCCACCGTGCCTGAAAACTCCCCGGCCGATCTCGTCACCCGCTACCTGCGCCGCGAAGAACGGAGCATTGCGGGCATTCGCCTGGACACTTCTCCGGCGAAACAAAAATTGACGACTGACTTGCAGGCCGACGTTCACCCTTCGCTCTTTAGCAGCGGCGGCTGGATTGAGGTCGGCTACGAAGGGGCAGCTCCCCTTTATCGCTTCCTGCAAGATCGCGCGATCAAGGTCACGCTGGTGGGGCCGCCAACCGATGGCAGCCTCACTTTTCATACGACGGTTGCCGACTTTCAGAAATTGGACGTCTCCGCCGACGCTCCCGCGCCCGAAGATACCCGGCTGCAATTGAAGGCCCGTTTGCGAGGCGGCAAATCGGACGAATTCGGCGAAGCAGCCAACCATTTGCAAACGATTGTCTTCGACCGCAAAGTTCCGCTGTTTGAGGTCGATGCCGTGCTCGTCAAAAACAAGATCCAAATCGACTACACGCGGCGGAACGACCTGATCGAAGTGCTGGGCAAGGTGACCGATGGCCAAGGTGTGGGCTTGCACAGCGTGAAGGTCACCATGAGCCGCGAACCGGATGGCAAACCGGTTCCTGAAGGGACGAAGCCGCTGGTGCTGGAGACGACCCTTTCGCGCGATGGGACCTTTCGAGCCACGCGTGCCGTGCCCACGGGCCTGCCACCGGGCACGACCCACTACAACATCAATGTCCAGCCGGTCGATCTGGTCGGCCGCGAAGGAGAGGTGCAGACCTTGGAACTTACCGTGCTAACACCGGCTCCCAGAGCCAACGTGCAGGATCGCCCTTCGTTTACGCCGGAAGTGAAAAAGAAGTCGGACGAGGAACTGCAGAAAAAGAAGATCGAGGACTTCAAGAAGAACTTCCCAGGAGCGACTCCGCCACCACCGGGTGCGCCTTAATCCATTCGTCGAAAACTCAGCTGGCGACTGTGAGAAGGTTTGTGGCTTGGGTCGCTCGAATGGGCGGCAGATCTGCCGCCAGCTGGCATATTCGGCACCTCGCTGAAAAAATCGAAGAACCGCTTGAAGTTCGGACGAACCGAATTGCAGAGTGAATGCTGCGCGGGCGGAGCACCAAAGAGAGCAGCACTGCAGCTGGCGGAAGGATTCCGCCGCTCGGTCCAATCTAACGTGGAGTTCGGTTCGATGAATCAATTGATCATGGCTCTCTGCCTGGTATCCGCAGAATTCGGCGGTCGTCCCTGCTGCGATCCTCCCGCCGGTGGCGGTGACGTCATGAGCGAGGGCTTTCCCGGCGATGCCGGCTATCGCGTCGTCAGCAAAGGCGATCCTTGCTACCGTGGCACTATCTTCCCGGCTCTCAAGGTGACGCGAGCCTATCGCGATAATCAGGCTTTTGCCTATCACCACTTCGAAGGCAAACGGCTGCAGATCTCTGGCCGCCTGGTGAACGTCAAGCGCGACTTGGTCCCCGTGCTCGTCCGCGATGCCGAAGGCAAGATCGTTCTCGACCAGTTCGGCAATCAGCAGTTCGACCAGCGCGAAGCGCTCGTTGCCCTGATCACGCCCGACGGCAAACTGCCGCTGCAGTTCGGTCTGGAGTTCCGCTTCCTGCTGGAAGACATCAAGACGAAGCCAGAAGTTCGCTGTGCGTTGGCCGCCCTATGGGCTGGTCAGTTCGTCACGCTCAAGGGCGACTGCAAGGGTGCTCTCACTTCTCCCGATGGCCTTTACACTGCCATCATCTTCGAGAAGAGCGAAATCGTCCCGTAGGTTGCCGCGAAGGGTCGCAGGAAAGCAGCGGCTAGCCAATCTGCCGCTGCACGGCTTCAATCAGCTTGTCCATGGCGAACGGTTTTCGCAGGTATTCGTCCACGCCGAGCATCTCGGCATAAGCCTTGTGACGGCTGCCTTCGTTGGCGGTGATCATGATCACCTTGGTGTTGCTTTCGCGGGTGCGATTGAGCTTCTCGAGCACCAAAAAGCCGCTGCGTTTGGGCATCATCATATCGAGGATGACCAGGTTGGGCAGATCGCTCTCGGCCATCGCCAAACCCTGGTTGCCATCGCGAGCAACCAGAATCTGGTAGCCCTTCGATTCCAGCGCATAACGCATGGCATCGATGATCTCCGCATCGTCGTCAACCAGCAAGATTCGTCGCGCGGCCGTTGCCCCGGCTGCGTCATCCGTTGGTTTCTGCTCGGGTTTTTGCTCCGGAGCCATTGCGGCGCTCGATTCCATCGCGGGTGATTCAGTTGCCAATCATTGGGCTGCCCCAATCCACTCTGTAGCTTATAGAAGCCAGCGGTCGGAAGCAATCTGGCGTTCGCTGCACTACCACCTGCGAGCCCCCCATTCGGCAGCGCGATTACTACTCAAACTTCATTGCGTCGGCGGGCGGCACAAAGTCCTTGAAGAACTGCATCTCCGGCGAGTGTTCCCACTCGAGTGGCTCGTCACTCTCCAGCACCAGTAGAAAGCCATATTGCCCGGCAGTCCGCTTTTGCATGATCCGAGTTCCAATGACCGGACTTTGATCGGGATTTCGGACTTGCAGATAGGTCGTCCAATCTGCCGATTTGCTGCTCTCGCCCTGATCCGGTGTTTGCCACGTCGTATTCGGCTTCGTAAAGAACTGGTAGGCGAGTTCGGTTGAGAGGTTCCCCTGGCCGCGAACATCGAACCACAGTTGATCCTTCGTCGGTACCTCCAAAGCGACAACCACGAACCGGCGAGTTCCTTGATTCAGATAGAAGATTTCGGAATTGCCCGTCGTGCTTTCTTTCCAGATTGCGGTCAGTGTGTCGAGTTGGGGCGATTTGGCAAAAAACTTGTCCGCCGTAACGTGCGTCACGGCAGCACTTGGCAGTCGCACTTGAAAGCCGATCCTTGATCCTCGAACTGCCTGCCAGTCGTTGGTCAGGGGCTTGATCGACTGCGGCAGCAGCAGGGGATTGAGCAACAACGACTCGCTAAGGTTCGCAATGACGGCCTCCACCACTGCCGCATTGGTTGGCGCGGCACCTGCAATTTGCATCGCGGGCATCGCGCGGTTGGCAACCCGCAGCCCGCTGAGAAATGCCTGAACTTGCGGATCTTCATAGGTCATCTCCAGCGGACCTTCGATCACCAGGCCGATGGCGCGCTCACCATCGTGCGAGATGCGCACGATGCGGGTCTTCACCTCGGAACGCAGCACCGCATCGACAGCCGTGATGGGCTCTTCCTGCGGGCGATATTCCGACTGCTTGGTGAACCCCTGATTCATCAGCTCAATACTGACGAGGGCTCGATTTAGATAAGCATCGACCGGCATCCCACTTAGGGGCAGCGGCATGAGCGTGAAGGAAAACGTCTTGCCGCCCGCACTGGCTCGCAGCGCTGTGGGTTTGGCCGACTTTAAAATCGCTTCGCCAAACTCGCGGTCAGTTCCACTCTGTCCTTCCAGCAGATCGAACGGCGCGGGCTTCGTGGGAAATTTCAGCTGAATCCCCGCGTGCTCATCCGGCAATGAAACCCAGGTGGAAGTATCGGTCGTTTTCACTTTCACCGGCGTCGCAGCAGTTGGAATTGGTACCGACGCAGGCGGCGCGGGAACCGTCGGTGGTGGACCTGGCAACGAAGCTGGCGGCGAGTTTGCGGCGAGAGGCTGAGGTTCTTTTACCGTACCTGCAGGCCACATCCAGTAGATGCCCACGGCAACCAACAGCAGCATCAACACCAGGCTTCCACCAGCGGCGGCAATCAGCAAGGGCAGTTTCGAGGGTGAGGCTGTTGTCGCCGAAGCTTTCACGGGAGCTGGAGCAATACTCGGCTGACGAAGTGATCTGGCAGGACTGGCGGCTGTTGCAGCAGCCGGTGGCTTTACCAACGGCTGAGTTGGCCTCGATTGAATCGCTGGAATGGGCCTGGTCCCCGAGGTGTCCTGTGCAACCACGGTGTCCGTCAGTGCGGGAATCTCGACCTTCGCCTTGCATTTGGGACACGCCACCGTTCGACCGCGCAGACGATCTTCTGCGTTTAGCTTGGCACCACACGAAGGACACTGCAGGCTGAAAGGCATAAGGCACCTCAAAGCACGTGAACCTGGGCTTGCCGCCGCGAACGCACCTCTTCCGACCCCGAGGCGCGTGGATAATAACAGCCCGTGCGGAGGATTTCAACTTTTTGCCGCTCAAGGAGATATTGTCAAATATTGTGGACCGTGGAGTCGAATTAAGCGGCGATTTGGTCGAGTGGTAGGCCGTCATGGAAGCTAGCGTAGTGTTTGTTGACAAAGAGTTTCCAAGCCCACGCGCTGCCGCAGCGGCTATCCAGGGGGAACCGTGAACGGGCCTACGAATTGGAAGCACAAAGACGGCAGATCACTGAAAGATCTTGAATCGGTTTAGCCTCGATACAAAAGCGGCCCGATCAAAGTGACCGGGCCTGCGATGCGGTTTGTCTGGTAAAGGAAGCATGCCGGAACATCGCGGAGTACCGCTTGCTGCCGGCCTACTTTACCACTTCGGGAAGAGTGGTCCGCCGTAGAGGGCGCCGTCGCCGAGTTCTTCTTCGATGCGGAGCAGCTGGTTGTACTTGGCCATGCGGTCGGTGCGCGATGCCGAGCCGGTTTTGATCTGGCCGGTGCCGAGGGCGACGGCAAGATCGGCGATGGTCGAATCTTCGGTTTCGCCGCTGCGATGGCTGCTGATCGACGAATAGCCATTGCGATGGGCCAGTTGGATGGCCGAGATGGTTTCGGTCAGCGTGCCGATCTGGTTGACCTTGATCAGAATGCTGTTGGCGATCCCTTCCTTGATGCCACGGGCCAGGCGCTCGGTGTTGGTGACAAACAGGTCGTCGCCGACGAGTTGGACCTTCTTGCCGAGCTTGTCGGTGAGGAGCTTCCAACCTTCCCAGTCGTCTTCGCTGCAGCCGTCTTCGATCGAGCAGATTGGGTACTTGCTGCACCAGTTGGCGAGGAAGTCGACCATCTGTTCCGACGACAGTTCCTTGCCATCGACGCTGTAGACCTTCTTCTTTTCGTCGTAGTATTCGGTCGCGGCACAGTCGAGCGCGATTTTGACTTGCTCGCCCGGCTTGTAGCCGGCCTTCTCGATGGCCGAGAGGATCAGTTCGAGGGCTTCTTCATTGCTCTTCAGGTCGGGAGCAAAGCCGCCTTCGTCGCCAACATTGGTCGAGAGCTTCTTGTCGTGAATGACCTTCTTCAGCGTATGAAAGATTTCGCAGCCGCAGCGCAGCGCATCGCTGAACTTGGTGAAGCCAAGCGGGAAGATCATGAACTCTTGCATGTCGACGGCGTTGTCGGCATGAGCACCACCGTTGATGACGTTCATCATCGGGGCGGGCAACAGGCGAGCACCCGTGCCGCCGAGGTAGCGATACAAGCGTTGGTTGGTGAAGTTCGCGGCGGCCTTGGCGACGGCCAGCGAAACACCCAGGATCGCGTTGGCGCCGAGGTTCTTCTTCGTCGGCGTACCATCGAGTTCGATCAGCTGGCTATCGACAGCGATTTGGTCCAGTGCGTCGGCACCAACCAAGTTGTCGTTGATGGTAGTGTTGACGGCTTCAACAGCCTTCAGCACACCCTTGCCGAGAAACTTACTCTTGTCGCCATCGCGCAGTTCCCAGGCTTCGTGAGCACCGGTGCTGGCACCGCTGGGCACGGCAGCGCGGCCGAACGAGCCATCGGTGAGGTAAACGTCGACTTCGACCGTGGGATTGCCACGGCTGTCCATGATTTGGCGTCCGTGAACGCTGGCGATAATGCTCATTCAATGTCTCGCAGCAAAAAGGGCTGGCAGGCGGAATGGACTGGCAAAAATGACTGCCAAAACAGGCAGAAATGCCGGGAAATTGCAGCTGGGCATTGTGACGAATCGGACCCAGATTGACTAGGGCCGGTCAGCTGAAGTGGGGGAGCGTGAAGCTGCGCAGTTTCCGGCAATTTACCAGGTTCTTGCCACTTTCTTCTGCCGTTCGTCGTCATTTCTTCACTTTTGCCCAGTAACCTCTCTACACTGTGGCTGGCCTCTCCCGCCGTATCGCCATCGCCCACCATCGATTGCATCCGTGGAGTCGCCTCATGTTGCGCCTACCTGCGTTCCGTTACACTCCCCGCCGCGCGTTCACACTCGTTGAATTGCTGGTTGTCATTGCCATCATCGGCGTGCTCGTGGCCCTGTTGTTGCCGGCCGTGCAAGCCGCTCGCGAAGCAGCGAGAAGAATCCAGTGCCAGAATCACTTGAAGCAACTGGCATTGGGGATTCATAACCACGAAGACACCTTCAAAAAGTTTCCGCTGGGGCTCGATCTGCGGGCTGGTGCCACAACAGCACGGTCGACGTTTTTTATCGAGATTCTCCCGTTCATCGAGCAACAACCGCTCTACAGCAAATGGGACTTCATCAACTCGGCGAACAATGTGACCACTGCCGCCGATACTTCGCGGGCAGCCACGAAGATCAAGATCTTTGTCTGCCCGAGCGACATCTTCAAAGAGAACCCCTTCAATCTGGCGGCCACGGGCGCGACCTTCAGCCCTAGTCAGTCGCAGAGCGGCAATCCTTACGGCGGTCTTTATTCCCCGACGAGTTACGCCGGCAACTACGGCACAGGCTGTTACCACACCAGCTTTTCGGTCTTTCCGGTCAAGCCCGATGGCGTGCTGTTTATGAGTGGCCCGGGTACCGAACTACAAATGCCCGGGGGTAGTCTGCATACGCTGGCCGAAAATCACAAGGACCTGCCGCCGCTGCGAATGGCTGAAATCAGTGATGGAACCAGTAATACGATTTTGCTGGGCGAGAAGAATCACAAGGACATCGACTTCGATGCCTGGACCTCTGCGAACAGCGGACTCAAGATGCACCAGGTTTCGGCTTGGGCCTGGGCCGGTGGGCGGAAGGGTTCCGCCATGCTCTTTTGCTCGTCCGCAGTGGCCATCAATACGACGGTTCGCAAATTGAATCCCGGCAGTCCGACATCGCCCGATATCGCCGTGCAAGATCGCCGCTACAACGCCTGGGGAAGTAATCATCCGGGCGGAGCGAATTTCGCGCTCTGCGATGGCTCGGTTCGCGGCATCAGCGAATCATTACCCCAGCAGATTCTCGCGACAATTTCCACCCGCGCTGGTGGCGAAGCTCAAAGCACCATTGATTAACACTTTGAATGAGAGTTCGTATGCCTTGGCTCACGCAGGCTCGTTTTTTCTGTCTCCTTGGCAGCTTGCTGATTCTGACTAGCTGCCTCGGCTGTTCATCCGGCCCCGAATTCGGCCAAGTGAACGGCCAACTGATTGTCAACGGCGAGCCGGCCGCTGAAGTGCGGGTCGAGTTTCATCCCGATGCTGCGCTGGGTACTAAAGGACCTTCCTCATCGGGACAAACCGATGCCGAGGGCCGCTTCAAACTCTTTTATGTCCTGGGCGAGCAAACTGGCGAAGGCGCAGTTGTGGGCCAGCACCGCGTGGTGATTCAAGACCAGCGGATGGGCAAGTCGGAGACCGGGCGGGGCGTGGCGATTCGCTTCGGACCGGAGTACGCCGCAATTCTTTCCACACCGCTGACAACGACCATTCAAGCGGGCGAGCAGACACTCACGCTCAAGGTTCCGAAGTAAGCAGACGGTCGACGTAGAGCAATCCGGTGATGGTCTTCGCGTCCTGAATCTCACCTCGAAAGATCATGGCGATCGCTTCTTCCCAGGGAACGACCAGATTCGTGATCTCTTCGCCCACTTCGCGGGCGGCGTCACCCAGGGTCAGATCGGTGGCGAGAAACAGGTGCATCCGTTCGTCGAGAATACCGGGCGAAAGATAAAACGCGTGCAGGAATTTCATCGAGCCCGCGCGATAGCCGGTTTCTTCGATCAGTTCGCGTTCGGCCTGCGACTGCGGCGTCTCGTTTGGGTCGAGTGTGCCCGCGGGGAGTTCAATCAGCGTTTGGTCGACCGAGATCCGATAGTTGCGAATCAAACACACACTCCCATCGGCCAACCGCGGCACCATTACCACCGCTCCCGGATGCCGGACGATTTCGCGATTCTTGCGCTCGCCGCTGGCGGTCACTTGTTGCTTGCGAACGACCTTAAAGCGACTGGCGGTAAGGAGCAGTTCTTCGGACATGAGGTTTCCGTATCTGTGGTTTATTGGCGTATTGATGGTCTACTTGCCAACGGGCAGCATTCACCCATATTGTAGCGCAGGAGAAATGTTTACGGTGGCTACCGCCGATCTGGAATCCTCAAGCTGAAATCTGCAATCATGAACTACACCTACGCCGATCTGGCCAAGATGATCGACCATTCGCTGCTGCAACCCACGATGACCGTGACTGACCTCGAAGCAGGCTGCCAGTTGGCGGTTGCCTACGACTGCGCTAGCGTGTGCATCATGCCGTATTACCTGAAGCGGTGTGCAGAGCTACTGAAGGGAAGCACGGTCGTTCCCAGTACCACCATCGGCTTTCCGCACGGCGGACACACTTCGGCGATGAAGGTTGCCGAGGCCAAGCAGGCTCTCGCCGATGGCGGCAAAGAGCTGGATATGGTCGTGAACATCAGCCAGGTGCTGAGCGGCGCGTGGGATTATGTGCGAGCCGACATCAAGGGTGTTGTCGACGCGGCGCATGATGCGGGCGCGAAGGTGAAAGTCATCTTCGAAAACTGCTACCTGAAGGATGAGCACAAAATCAAGTTGTGCGAAATCTGCGGCGAACTGAGCGCTGACTGGGTGAAGACCTCGACCGGCTATGGCACCGGCGGTGCCACGCTCGAAGACTTGGCGCTGATGCGCAAGCATTCGCCCGCTCATGTGCAGGTGAAGGCAGCCGGCGCTGTGCGCGATATCGATACCCTCCTGAAGGTCCGCGAAGTCGGCGCGACCCGCTGCGGAGCGAGCCGCACCAAGGACATGCTCGATGACGTACGCCGCCGGCTCAACTTGGAGCCCATCACGGGCGTGAAGGCTGGCGCGGTGAGCGGATACTAGTGCGGGTCGCACGGACATATCACGGACGAGACATTACCAATTCATGGCAGTATGACGGAACATACGCTACTTCAATATCACGCTTGCTCTAACTATGAACGCCAAACAAATCATCAAATCGCAAATCGACCTGGGGCAGTTTGTCTGCCAGGGCTATCTGGCCGATCTGACCGACGAAGACTTGATGCGGCGCGCTCATGCGGGCGTGAATCACATCAACTGGCAAGTGGGACACTTGATCCTGGCCGAGAACTTTCACATGAACATGGTGACCAGCGGGGGTATGCCTCCGCTGCCGCCAGGGTTCGCCGAGAAGTATCACAAAGACACGGCGGGCAAGGACGACCCCGCAGCCTTCTGCACCAAAGCGGAACTGCTCCAGGCCTGGGCCGAGCAACGGGCCGGCACGCTCGCGGCCCTCGAAGCCATCAGCGAGGATGACCTCGATACGCAAACGGGCATTCCTTACTGCCCCACGCGCGGCGAGCAACTCTGCCTGCAAGGGAGCCATTGGCTGATGCACTGCGGCCAGTGGGCTGTCGTCCGTCGACAGTTAGGCAAGCCACCGTTGTTTTAAACAATGAGCCGGAAGCGTAAGCGCCCGGAGAGTTCCCTCTGATGGTCTTACTCTCCGGGCGCTTACGCTTCCGGCTCATCAAGAAGCAAGAAAACGACAAAGCACCCATCAGCGACGGGTGCTTTTTTGTTTTTGCTGCGAACGAACGAGCAATCGCTTACTCTTCAGCCAGCGGGGCCTTCTTCTCGGTGATCGAAGGGCACTGCGGAGCCTTTTCGGCGTTCAATTCGATGAAGCCCTTTTGATCTTCCGGAACATTGTCCTGGTGGAAGATGGCTTCGACGGGGCACTCTGGTACGCAAGCTTCGCAATCGATGCATTCATCGGGATGAATGTAAAGAATTTGCTCGTCTTCGTAGAAGCACTCGACTGGGCAAACAACAACGCAGTCGGTGTACTTGCACCCGAAGCACGGTGCGCAGACGACGTGGGTCATGACTCAAACTCTCCTGCTAGTCAAACGACGGAAATCGATAATCGCGACCCGTGCTTGCAGAGCTCAGGCCGACGACAAAGGTAATGCGGCTTGCACATTGGCATCGGCAAATTGCCCGCCGTAACCTAAGCCGTGGCGGACAGTTTGCCAAAACCAACTGCATTCTAGCGGGTCTGGCGACTTGCATCACCCGACCTGAGCCGGAATCGTAGGACGGGTAAGAAATAGCGTCAAGCTGGCAACCGTAGGCCAGCAGCTGAAAACGCCAAAATGTGGGCGCAGCTGATACTAAATCTCAGCAACGGCTGGCTGGCGCGTCTCATCAGCAGGGCGAGAGTCGACGCGGGCAAAGCGGTCTTTCCAGCGCAAAAACGGCTTCTCGATCCAGTAGTACGACAGCTCAGCCAGGCCAAACGTGAGTGGCAAGGCATAGAGTGCGGTCCAAGAGCTTCTGGGCGGGCACCAGCCAAATTTGTAGACCAGAAAAATTGCCAGGATGTGCCAGATATAAAGTCCGTACGAGATCTTGCCCCAATGCAGCAGCCACGGATGCGTCAGCCAACTGGTGGCCTGCGCTTGCGAACGCATGGCCCCAGCGACAATCGCCAGCGCGGCGAGCGCGAACAGCGGATAGGCAAATACCGCCCAGGCTGCGAAGGGACGAGAACCGGCCAGATAATGTTCGGTGAAGAGCGCGATGAGCAATCCCAGCCCCATCAGGCCCCACCGAGTGGCGGCGGAAAGGTGATCGAGCCAGCCTCGGCGAGTGGCAATCGCCAGCAAGCCACCCCAGGCAATGGAATCGAACTGTACGAACGTGTTGAAGTGAATCGCAAAGAATGAAGCCTGCGTTTGCCACAGATAGATGCGAGTCGCCTGCCCAGCTACGATCAGGGCCACGCAAGCCCACACCAGTCGCTTGGGCGAGATCAAGACAAGCAGCAGCGGCCAGACCATATAGAACTGTTCTTCGATGGCGACCGTCCACAGCAACTGAGCAGCAGAGCGAGGAATCGTGCCCGTCGTGACGATTTGCCAGTTCCCTAGAAAGGCCAGGTACCAAGGCATTTGCCCGACAGGAATTCCCGGCATGCCGATCCAGCGTTCGATAAAGAACGTGGAGATAAGGAAGCAGTAGTAGAGCGGCCAGATGCGCAGTGCGCGGCGGGCATAAAAGGCGCGAATGTCGATGGTGCCCGTCCGTTCATGTTCGCGTAGCAACAGTTCGGTAATCAGGTACGAACTGAGCACAAAAAAGACGGCGACCGCTGGATAGCCCAAGTGCGAAAGGGACATCAGCCAACTGCCGATCTGGGCCATCACGGGGCCCTGACCGGCAAACTGCTGGGGCTTGATCAAATGCGCGTGGCTGAGAAAGACTGCTAGAAAACTGAAGAACCGCAACCCATCGAGTTCCGGTCGATAGAACCGGGACGGTGCCGGTGCGGGCTTTTTCTCCGCACGCACTCCGGGTGCCGAGATCACATCAGCGGGCGAATCGAGAACGAGAGTCGACATGGCAGGCATCCGCGGAAAACAAGTGAGTGTTTTCCCCCAGTATGCTTGCCAGCCTTTCAGGACTTCGCGCGGTTCGGGCCCCTCCATGCTAACTCGTTGCCGGGAGTCGCCCAGCGCGCCGGTCGTAGGGATGATAGGGGCACTTTTACGGCGATCGCCACTGAATAATGACTACTGCAGATCTCCCGGGCTGAATGGATTGCCGTCATCCCGCTTGGCGAAGTTGAGGAAGACGGGGAGGGCTACGTTGTACGAAACGAGCCGGACCGAGCCATCGCACAGAACCACATTGAAGCCGGCTGGATGTGCCGAGCCGAACGTCCCCGCGATGGCAATTTTCGAGGCATTGCTGGTGGCGAGAAAATCCTGCAGCGGCGCTACTGTGCCCTTCAAGCTGGTTTGCGAATCGGAGGTCGAGCGAGGGCCGGCCACCCAACCGCCACGATGCCAGTCGGATTCCAAGGGCTCGTATTTGTAATACCAGCCCACCGATTGGCAGCGTTCGCCGACCAGCATGGTATTCGACAAACCATCGGTGATCGATTTCAGGCGACACGTTTCCAGATTTGCGTTGCGCGAGAAGGTCACCGCTCCATCGGACCCGTTGTTCTGGCTTCCTTTGCAGCCGGCATAATCAAGCTGCGCGCGAAGACCGTTGGTTCCGCCCGCGTTGATCGACCAGATCTGCGGCGGGTGCCGCGAAGGACAGAAATAGATCTTTACCGGAGTCGCTTTCACAAAATCATCATTCTGGTTGGTCCAAAGTGCGGTCTGCTCGATGAACGGCAGAATCTGATACGCCCAATTCCAACTTTGATTGGCATGGAGTGCCGGTGTGCCAACCGCCGGACTGGGAGCAACGCCCGTGGCCGTGACCCAAGCGCGAAAGTGATCGGCGCCGTTCCAGCCCGTTGCGGGAGCGCTGCCGGCGGTCGGCAAGAGCTGATACGTATCGCTATGGTTTTGAAACCCCAGCCCGATCTGCTTCAAGTGATTCGAGCATTGAATTCGACGCGCCGCTTCGCGGGCTGCCTGGACGGCGGGCAACAGCAGAGCGACCAGCACGCCGATGATGGCGATGACAACTAGTAACTCGACCAAAGTAAATCCGCGGTGAAACGACCGTCTTGCCAGGAAATTCTGTCCCACGTCGATTCTCCTGCTGAAGCTATTTCGAATCGGGATCTCGCCGTTGCCGTAGAACTTGGTCTGTCATTAAGGAGCTGCTGCCAGTTTGCCGTTCGCCAAGCGCAACTGGCGAAACTCTGCTTCGGGAACCTGGCGAACCTGTCGATTCTGCGTCATCACATAGCGGACGCCATCCAAGCCCGTTTTTTCGCAGAGGACGATCGAGTCGGCCGGTTCGCTCCCCAGCCGAGCCGGCAGCACGATGAGGTAAGGCTCGTTATCGCGCGACGAAGTTAAGACTTGATCCGGTTCATCGTTCAGCCCATCTTTGTGGAAGTCGGCCAGCATCGAGCGAATTTCGGCCAGGTCTTTCGGCGGCCGGTTGTAGAAATTTTGCGTGGTCTCGAAGACCCGCGAAATCTGCCGAAAGTCGGTGGTGGTTTCGTCTTCGCGGGACTTTGGTTTGACCGTGCACGCGGTGACCAACAACAGGGCTGCCAGAGCAACGGCCAGGGGCCGGGCTCGAAACCAGAGCTTCAATCTCCGCGCGAGCCACGCAGTCATGCGTATGCCCCAGAGTGAGTTGGCTGGGTAGGAAGTGCGCTGAACAGCCAGGCGGGAACACTTGGCTCTTCAGAGGGGTAAGTGCGGCGGTAGTCTAGCGCGCGGTGCGCACCTCCGCAATATAAAAATCGGCCGATGGGAGAATTCTTGAGGGCCATTTCTGGTGCAACTCGCAACCGCTCGCGAGTCACAAGAGAAGCTCGCTTGCTCCCCCCAGTTCCCAATACTCGCGGACCTTGCCGGCCTCCTGGATCGCCGAGACTTTTTTAATCCTTCAATACTTGACAAAGAATCACGCAACGAACAGATTTCAGCTTCGCGCGTTCACGAGCCGGGCGGCTGCGTTGGATCGGTGGTGTTGCGCGCGGTCGGCTGCCAGCGCGGTGACGAGGATGAAGGGTAAGGAACACCGCGTTAAGGTTAGTGAAGCATGATGCTAGTGAGTATTTGCTAGTACCTGCATAGGTGGCTGTTAACTGGTTATCACTATTTCGTCAGATATCTGGCTTTTGTTCACCTAAGTTGAATGCTGGCTAAATGTTCGAGCAAACAGTTATCACGAAGAAATGACTGAAAAGGTTATCAAAAATGGTTATCAGTGGCGGGGGCGAACCAAGCTTGATACGAACGGCTTGCGGGCAACCAAAGGCGGGCTGGTTGCCATTAACAGCGACGATCGAGGCGGGAGGAATTTGGTTATCAAACGGTTATCAAGAAGCGCGATGATTACCGGTTCAGTTGTGCCGCAAGTTCAAGACAGAAAGACGGTTGCCGCCAAAAAACACGAAGAGATTTACTCGCGAAAAGGTTATCAAATCGAACGGTGAGTGGGAGGAGTCGGGCAATGGGCTTTTCGCGCTGAGCCAGGTGAGTCGCTGAAGCAGATTTAGGAGAGTGGCATTCGTGCCGAGGGGTTTGCTGATCGTACTTCCAATAAATCTTGAGATTTTAGGTGTGAGCGGCAGTTGGACGACTTTTGATATTAGGAGGCATGTCGCATGTGCGCACTAGAGGTGACATAACATGTCACTCGCACGGGCGTTTGACGTTATATTTCTTAAGCTTTGTCGGCTTTGGCATATATTAATAGCATCTTTGTTGCTTTCTTAAATTGCCAAGCTTATCGTAACGCCTGCCGGGATGGCATAGCTTTATTTGGTGGTAGAAACCGCCCGTACTTGCTTAGCAACCGCATTCCTTGAGGTGACCTCGTGGATGAACTCGAACTCAAGGCGAGAGCAGATCGCCGTCGGCGGATTCTCGAAGTATTGAGAGTCACACCACTCGAAGATGCACTCGCTCAGCCCGGCTTCCTGGAAGACCTGACGCTCGAAGCAGAATCGTCGGACCCGCGTGATCCGGACACGATCATCACGCCTGATGTTCTGGAAAACTATCTGGCCTTCGCCGATGCTTGGCGCTCGCGCAAGACGACGGCCTTGCTTGCAAATCGCGGGGCCCGCGTGATTGTCGTGCCGGGCTTCATGGGGAGCACGCTCCGCGATACGACGGGCCCCTACAAACTGATTTGGGTCGACCCATCGCTGGCAGTGAATGGCGAGGAGATCAACGGGTTGAAACTGGCACCGCTGAGTGCGACCGAACCAGAACGAGACGGCAATGCTGGCGTCACGGTGCAGGCCACGGGCGTAGTGCCGCTGGCCTACGATTTGCTCGGCTGGTTTCTGTGGATGAATGGTTACTCGGTCAATTATGCGCCGTATGACTGGCGTAAGCACCTGGATGAGTCCGCACGAAAACTGGAACAGATGATCCGTGATCACTACGCGCAGACATCCGCTCCGGTACGCATCATTGCCCACTCGCAGGGCTCTCTCGTGGCCCGGCGTGCGCTGCAATTGCTGGGAGCAGAGAATGCGAAGCAAATGGTCCAGATGCTCGTCTTGCTGGGGCCCGCCACGTTTGGCACCTTCTCGGCGGTGCAAGCGCTCGTGGGGACCATTCATGAGTTGGAGATGTTCCGGCGTTTTGCCATCAATGTTCCCCTCAATGTCGAGCGCGTGTTCCAGTCGATGTCGGGGCTGTATCAGCTAATTCCCTGGAACAAAGAGTTGATGCCAAGTGTGATTTCGTTGCGAGACGCGTCGTTTTGGAAGACCGGTATCGACAAAGACCGCCTCAACCTGTGCGGCTGGGCCAAGAACATTGATGCCCGTTTTTTCAACGATCGAACGCGCATCATTCTGGGCGATGCTGAGACCGTCGAAAGCGTGTCGTTCGAAAACAACCGGCTCATACCGAAGTACACCACGGCCGGTGACGGAACCGTGCCCGATTTGTTCGCCAAGATTCAGGGAGTGACGACCTATAAGGCTCCCAAAGCAACGCACGGCTTGATGGCCGCCAACTATGTCGTCTGCAAATCGGTCATCAGCCTGCTGGGGGGAAGTTCGCCGAACATTCGTAACCTGCCTTTGGAACTGAACGGAGCAGGCGACGGTGTGCTGCAACTTCAGGACGAGCGGCCATGGGCCGAGCGGCGACCGAAACCAGCAGCCGGCGACGTTGCGACTCGTCCGAGCGAGGCGACGACGCACTTCCCCATCTTGCCTCCCGAACCGGCGGTGCGTCGCCTGCGAGTCTTTGCGCTCGATCCGATGTTGTCGACATCGCTGGAGACTGCGCAGTACTCGGAGTTGACGGTGGAGTTGAACTGGGACGACGTGGGCTCGCAACCCGCGGCGGTGGGGGAGTATGTGGAGGTGGTGGATGTCGATCCTCAAAGCGGTCGCTATTACCCACCGGTCGACCTCAATCATCCGCACTTGCTTGCGCAAGACGGACTGCGGCCCTCCGAACTCGATCCGCAGTTTCATCAGCAGATGACGTTTGCCGTTTCGATGGCGACGATTCGCGTGTTTGAGAAAGCGCTCGGGCGTTTGGCGCTGTGGTCACCTCGATTGCAGCGCGACAAGAACAACCGCGTCATCAACAAGAACTACGATTCGCAATTCGTACAGCGGTTGCGAATTTATCCGCACGCCATGCGCCAGGCCAATGCGTTTTACGATCCCGATCGCAAGGCGCTGCTGTTTGGCTACTTTCCTGCACAGGCCAGACTCGGGGCGCGAGTGAAGCAGGGAGGCACGGTGTTTACGTGTACCTCTTTCGATATCATCGCCCACGAAACGACGCACGCGCTGCTCGACGGACTGCATCGCTATCTGATCTATCCCAGCAATCCCGACGTGCTGGCGTTTCATGAAGGCTTTTCCGATATCGTGGCATTGTTGCAGCGCTTTTCGCATCGCGAGTTCTTGCGCGCTCAGCTAGCGAGTTCCGGCGGCGATCTGATTCGTCAGAACTTGCTTGGTCAACTTGCCGGGCAGTTTGCCGAGGCTTCGCAGGGACACGGCAATGGGCTGCGGCAATACCTAGGTAAGCTGGTGAACGGTGTGTGGGTGCGGGAGGTTCCCTGCCCGAAGAAGATCCAGGAGTTGACCGAGCCTCACGAACGCGGCGCGATCCTGGTCGCCGCGGTTTTTCAAGCGCTCGTAAACATCTATGAGCGACGGTCGGCCGATCTGCTTCGAATCGCCAGTCCAACCGGGCGGGAGATCAATTTGAAGTCGAGTCCCGACCTGCTGGAGCGATTGGCCGACGAAGCGGCAACGTCAGCCCAGCATTTGCTGCGCATGTGCGTGCGCGCGCTCGACTATCTCCCGCCAGTCGATCTGACACTCGGCGAGTACTTGCGAGCTATTATCACAGCCGACTACGACCTGGTGCGCAACGATGACCGCAACTATCGAATCGCCGTGGTCGATGCCTTTCGACAATGGGGCATCACGCCCGCCGATTCCAATACGCTGCTGACCAGTGACCTGCTGTGGCAGGCTCCGGAAGACGATCCGCTGCCTAACCTCATCAAGTGGATCGAGGCCGAACGTAAGGCTGAGCGGTTTGCCGAATGGATGATCGGCATGGATCGCCAGCGCGCGTTTCGCAGCCGGAGCGAACTCGGCGCGAGCCTGCGTAGCTGGCTGTTGAACAACAAGCCGCGTAATGGGGGCGCGTCTCTGGGTATTTGCTTGGACGAGCGCCGGGCGCCATTGAGCATTCAACGCGACAAAGAAGGTCTGCCGGTGTTCGAAGTTCACGCGGTTCATCCGTGTTCACGACTTGGTCCCGATGGCCAGCACTTGCAAGATCTGGTCATTGAGATTGTGCAACGCCGCAAGGTGATGCTGGAGCCTGAAGACCAACAGCAGTTGGAAAGCGGTGAACTTCCTTATAGCGACGCAGAAGAGTATTTCTACTTTCGCGGCGGTTGCACGCTCATCGTCGATGGTCGCAGCGGCGCGATTCGCTATGCCGTTCGCAAGGCAGTGAACAACGAACAGCGACTCGCGGACGAACGGAGTTTTCGCCGTAACCCGACCAACATGCGGCTGGCGATGACCTATTTCGAAGGCGATGACCGGAGTCCGTTTCGGCTGCTGCATCAGCACTGATCCTACTGCCGGCAAACGCTGCAAGAGAACCAAGTCGATCTGTAAGGTGCACTCATGGCGAAGAAGAAAGCTGCTCCAAAACCGAAGACGACTGCCAAGAAAACGGCGAAGGGCGCTGCTACTGGCAAGTCGGAGTTACCCAATGCTCGCTGCGTGCGAGTTCGCATGTATTGCCAGGGCTTGGGAGATTGCTTCTTGCTCACCTTTCCGCGCAAGCGCGGCGGTCGCGACTTTCAGATGCTTATCGATTGCGGTGTGATCTTGGGAACACCCTCCGCCGGTGAGCGAATGCAGCAAGTGGTTGGCGATATTTTCACAACCACCAACGGCGTTATCGATCTGCTGGTCGGCACGCACGAACACTGGGACCACATTTCTGGATTCGAGCAAGCCAAAGAGCAGTTCAAAAAGTTCGACATCAAACAAACCTGGCTGGCTTGGACCGAGAATCCCAAAGACAAGTTAGCCAACGAACTTCGTGAGGAACGCGAAGAAAAGAAGAAAAAGCTGGCACTGGCTCTCGACCACTTCCGTCGCTTAGGCCTCCACGAGACAGACGGGCCAGCCCGCCAGACACATTTTCAATTGGCCGGCCTGGCGAGTTTCTTTGGCATCGACCTGGCAGCGGCGGCGCAGGAGGGAATCGGCAAAACGGCCGAGGCAATGGAGTTTCTGCGCAAGACGGAGGCTCAGTTTTTGAAGCCATTCGAAGTACCGCCAGCGCTCGATATCTCTGCCGACATCGATATTTTCGTGCTCGGACCGCCGACGGACAAAAAGCTGCTGAAAAAGGACTTGCCCACGAAGAAGGGAAAGGAAGTCTACGAAGAGCATGAAGCTCACGCGTTCACGTCACTCGTGGGGCTTGATGCTCCAGACGAAACGGGCCGACAGGAGAGTCAGCCTTTCGACAATCGCATGGGCATGCCTTTACGGTCGGCGATGTCGGACCCCTACTTTGTACAGATGTACGACAACGGTCTGGATGAGCATCCAGCAGCCTGGCGGCGGATCGATGACATCGGCATGTTCGCCGCCACCGATCTGGCGCTCAAGCTCGATGCCGATACCAACAACACCAGTCTGGTGCTCGCGATTCGCCTGCCAAACGGCAAAGTGCTGCTCTTCCCGGGCGATGCTCAGGTCGGCAACTGGGAGTCTTGGCATGCCCTGGAGAAGCACGACAAACGCGCGACCATGCCCGAACTGCTAGCCAATACGGTGATCTACAAAACCGGGCATCACGGCAGCCACAATGCCACGCTGAGCGACCTGGGACTAGAGATGATGACCTCCACCGACCTCACCGCACTATTACCCGTCGACGAAGATGTGGCGCACAACAATAAAGGCTGGCGACGCATGCCCTTCATTCCGCTGATGAACGAATTACACCGCAGAACCGGCGGACGAATCATGCGCGTCGATCACGAGCGGAAACATCCCGCGACCGATATGAAAGGGGGTTCAAAACGGAACTGGACTCTCTCCGAGGCAAAGTTCACGAGCGAACCGATTCGATCGCTGTACCTGGAAACGATCGTGGAGTGGAAATAGCGTGCGTTAATCCAAAAAGCCCTTCGGCAGAATGCTCATTCCCCAGTAAACCATCAGCCCGACGCCGGCGAGAATACAGATCGTCATGAAGATGCTGAGAGTCAAGGCCAAGATGGTGAGTGTGCGACCCTCGGGGTTGCGTGCACCAAGATGCATCGTCTTCAGATCGTCCATCGCGAGAAAGATGACGGCGAAGGAGGGAACGATGCCAAACAGGGGCAAGAGCCAGCCGACGTAGAAGATGCTCGCCGCTGCCAACCAGGCAACGAGGCTGCCCAAAATGGCGATGCTAGTCAGCGTGAGCAACAGGCCCGCGCGATGATCGGCGGTCATCTCGTACTGGGGCACAAACGGCCTCTCGCTGCCGGCCCCCATCGGGGCCGAGAGAGCATCTTTTTTCTGCTTGCCCGCTTCGGCTTCTGCCTCGAGCACCGCGTCCCCTTCCGAGAACGGGTTGGTACCGTCGGCTTGTTCTACTTGCTTGGGCTGAAAGCGGGGATCGTCGGGCCTGAGCAATGGATTCGACATGGCGGCTTTACACTCCCACGCGGCGGTTAACCAATGCGACAGTGCGCGAGCATCTCCGTCGGGCTCATGACGTAGCTCACCAGGAATGGGCCGAACTCGGCATAGCGGGCGCTGGCTTCGTCGAACCGCATGCGATAGACGATTTCGGTGAGGAACTGCGGATTCTTCGCCCAGAGTGTGACGCCCCATTCCCAGTCGTCGAGACCGAGGCCAACCGTGATCAGCTGCGAGACCTTGCCGGCGAACTCCATTCCGCTGCGAGCATGTTCGGCCATCTGGCGATTCCGCTCATCGAAGGGGAGCAGGAACCAGTTCTCGCCCACTTTTCGCTTCTTGTTCATCGGATAAAAACAGGTCGCCGGGTAGGGAGGGAACTCGGGCGTCAGCCGTTGCTTGTTCATCATCGGCAAGCGATCGCCGTAGGCCTTCATCTTGGCCTGATAGGTCGGGCTGTCTTCAGTGTCGCCTTCGGCGATCAAGCGCTTGCCGTATTGCTCGACGCTGGAGACGTATTCTGAGATCTCGGTGACCGACACAAAAGAATAGGTCGGAATGAGCGCCGGGCCGAGAGTGCCGCTGATGAGCAACTGCTGCACGGCATCGATCTTGAGCGGGTTCGGGTCCATGAGCATCAGGCCGAAGTCCGCCTTCTGGCCACTGACGACGCTCGTCTGCAACCGGGCACTCGCGTTGGGGCCTTCCGGATTGAGCGCGGCAATCAGTTCCTCTTTACCCTTGGCAATCTGCTCGGCCGACATGCCAGCGAGCACGCCGCGATCGAAACGATAGTACAGATGCGTGCAATGCCAACCCTGTGTCGGCTCGAGGCTGATGGGAATATTGGCTGCAGCGGGAGGGCGACCGTGACCGTGTGACATGGCGATGAAATGCTATTTCGTGAAAGGAAAGTGACTTTCGCGCATTGTAACATTTCCCCGGTACATCGGGTCGCACGAGAATGCCTGGCGCAGCTAGTTGCTAGGACTTAAAGACGCGAAAGAGATAGAAGAGCGAGGGCGCCAGCAGCGCCGCGCCCACGGGCAGAGTCAGGACGAGGAACTGCAGCGTGGGGGCTGGGGCAGCCGAGGCTGCGAACGTGAGATCGGGATAAACCAGGTACGGATGCTGCGCGAGTCCCCAGCCCAGAATGAGCAGGCAGATTTCGCTGGCGGCAAATACGCGGCTGAGAATATACCGCCGCGTAAAGACCGCCCAAGCGGAAGCAGCAAAACAAGCGAGCCCGGCGAGAACCACTGGCAACGAACGGGGAGACAGTAAGCGTTCAAAGAACCAACGGGCTTCGTACCATGCGAGCAACATCACGCCGCCGGCGAGGACCGCAGTGGCCGTACCAGCGAAGATCGCTCGCAGGCGAAAGTCCTCGCGCAGGTCTCCCTTGGTTTCGTTCGTCAGATAGACGGCTGCCAGATACGCGCAGGTTGCCAGCGCGAGCAGACCGTTCAGGAGCGCGTAAGGCGTCAACCAGAACAGCGGATCACTCAGCACGACTTCGCCATCCTGCACGCGAATCAGCCCTTCCGTCACCACACCGAATGCGGCGCCCAAGAGCACGGGCGAAATGATCGAAGCGACGCCAAATACGATGCCCCACACGCTGGTCTCGGCCGCAGCGTCTTTCGAACGACTTTGGTACGACCGAAAAACGAACGAAGCGCCGCGGAGCATGATGCCGACGAGCGCCAAGTGAAAGGGCACAAACAGAGCAATGGCCAAACGGGAATAAGCCCGCGGAAAACAAGTGAACAGGACGATGACGACAAAAATCAGCCAGACGTGGTTGGCTTCCCAGACGGGGCCCATCGCTTTTTGAATCGCCAGACGTTGTTCTTTTTGTCGCGGGCCAGTGGCAAGCAAATCCCAGACACCACCGCCGAAATCGGCGCCGCCGAAAATGCCGTAGGCCATCATGCCCACAAGAGCGGCCGCGGCCGACAGGTTTACGAGCAACTCGGTGTCGATCATTTCGCGGCAGGCTCCGCTTCCTTGCTCGAAAATGTCAGCTTGCGAAGTAACACGATGACGGTTACTCCCAACAAGGCATACAGCAGCGTAAACGCAATGAACATGCCGAGCACGCCATCGGCAGAAGTGACCGCATCTTTCGTGCGCATCACCCCGTGAATGATCCAAGGTTGGCGTCCCGCTTCCGTTACGATCCAACCCGCTTCGAGACCAATAAACCCAAGGGGGGCGGCGAAGCAAACCGCTCGTAGCAACCAGCGGTGATTCATCACCTGCTCGCCCCAGCGCCAATAGACAAACCAAAACCAGGCGCTGACGAACATCAATACGGTCCCCGCGCCGACCATAATCTGAAACGAGGCGTGGGTCAGTTCCACGTTAGGCCAGTCCTCGCGCGGGGCTTCCGTCAAACCGGGAACTTCTGCATTCCAATCTCCCGTAGCGAGAAAACTCAAGCCACCGGGAATTTCAATCGCAAAGTCCGTACGTTCCTCGGCTTCGTTGGGCCAGCCACCAATCCGCAGCGGCGCTCGCTTTTCGGTAATGAATTGCCCTTCCATGGCTGCGAACTTTACCGGCTGTGTTTTAAAGACGTACTTGGCCAGCAGGTCGCCACTCAGCGGTTGAATAAACGCGCAGACTCCGCCAAGCGACATCGCTGCGATCAATCCCGCGCGGGTGTAGGCATCGTTGCGACCACGCAGCGCCAAGTACGCGTACCAACCGGCTACCGCAAAGGCTACCGACAGGTAGCAGGCAAGCGTGCTGTGCAGAGCCATGTAGAACCACAGCAGCTGCTTGAAGATTGCGATTGGGTCGGTGACCGAGACCTCTCCTTCGACCAGCGTAAAGCCCACGGGTTGATGCATCCAGGCATTCACACCCAGTACGAAAATTCCGGACAGCATGCCCGTCGTCGCAATCACCACTCCGCATAACCAGTGGGCTCGCGGACTGATCTTGTCCCAACCGTACAGATAGATGCCGATGAAGATCGCTTCGAGAAAGAAGGCGTAACCTTCCAAGCCAAAGATGTGCCCGACGACCGCGCCAAGCAGTTCCATGTACTTGGGCCACAGCAGACCAAGTTCCAACGAGAGCGCTGTTCCCGAAACGGCTCCCACGGCAAACAGCAGGCCCATGACCTTGGCCCACTTCATCGCGAGCTTCTTGTAATGCTCTTGCCCGGTGCGCAGATGCATCCCCTCGACCATCACCAGCAATAGAGGCAAGCCAATCCCGATCGCGGCATAGATCATATGAAACGCCAGCGAAACGGTCATTTGCCAGCGGGCCGCAGTGAGGGGGCTCATGAGTAGGGTCTGGGCTAGGAAGGGGCTGGGGACTAGGAACTGGGGGCTAGGGCGGGGGAAGCGGAATCAGAGGTCAGGAGCCGGAGGTCGGGAGTCAGAAAGAGCTAGGATGCAAGACGCATTTGTCTTCACACCCTAGCCCCCAGTTCCTAGTTCCCAGCCCCCTCCCACTACGGTTCCAGTTCCACGTTCCAATACGCTTCGCTGATGAACTTGCTCCAGCTGGCGATGGGCACGCTGGAGATCGCGTAAAGCGGCTTCCACTTGGGACGAATGGGCACCTTCTTCAAGCGCATGCCCACTTCGTGGGTCAGGTGGTTCGCCTTCCGCTTATTGCACTCGACGCAAGCGAGGACGCAGTTCTCCCACGTGCTGAGACCGCCGCGCGAGCGAGGCAGAACGTGGTCGATCGTCAGATCGTCCCCGCCTGGCTGCACGCCGCAGTATTGGCACTGGTAATGATCGCGCTTGAACAGGTTCCGTCGACTGAAGGCGACGTCCATCTGCGGCAGGCGATCGTACTCGGCCAGCGAGAGAACTTCTGGTACTCGCAGCCGCGAGTGAACAGCCTGAATGAACGGCTCGCCTTCACTGGGCTTCATGCGCGTCCAGTCCTGCCAGTCATACTGCTGAAAATCGACCGGATCGACAACGCGAGCCGTACCGTTCCAGAGCAGAATGAGCGAGCGCGAGACGGTCGAAACCCGTACCGGCTGCCAGTTGCGATTGAGAACCAGCGTAGGACGCTGGAGAACTGCCGTCGACATACATGCACCTCCGCAGGGAAAGCAACACGACCAGTCGGCTATTCGCCAGCGTGTGCCATCCTCGGCAGCACGCGGTTTGTTAGCCAGGCTGGGTGCAAAACCCGAACCTAAGCCCGATGCGGAAGCCTTACCGATCTCCTTAGTTATATCACAAGAGAGCAAACGATGCTTGCGGGTTCGGTGCGATCGCTGCGAGTTCAGTGAAGGTTCGATGTAGGGGGCCATCTCCCCAGACCTGACAGCACCTTGCGAATCTGCTAAAAAAGCCGCTCCACACTTCAAAACCAGCCCTCATGCCCCTTAGGAGCTACCTCTCGCATGGCTACGAATTCTTCTCTCAACCGCAAACTGCGCATGGCTCTGGTGGGTGGCGGTCAAGGTTCGTTCATCGGCCGAGTTCATGCCACCGCCGCCGTCTTGGATAACCGCGCGATGCTTGTTGCCGGCTGCCTTTCCAGCGATGCCGCACGCGCGAAGGCTTCGGCCCCCGATTACGACATTCCCGAAAGCCGCGCCTACACATCGATCACCGAGCTCGTTCAAAAAGAGAAGGCGCTGCCTGCTGATCAGCGCGTCGACTTCGTTTCGGTCGCCACGCCCAATCACACCCACTTCGAGATCGCCAAGACGGCCGCCGAGGCCGGCCTCAACGTCATCTGCGACAAGCCGATGACCTTCGACCTGAAGCAAGCCGAAGAACTGGCCGAAGTGGTCAACAAGTCGGGCGTCGTCTTTGCCGTCTCGCACAACTACACCGGCTACCCGATGGTGCGCCAGGCCCGCGAAATGATCCTGGCCGGCGAACTGGGCGAGATCAACGCCATTCGCTCCAACTACATTCAAGGTTGGCTTCGTACGCGACTCGAAAATAGCGACCAGAAGCAAGCTGCCTGGCGAACTGACCCCAGCAAGAGCGGTGCGGCCGGTTGCTTCGGCGATATCGCCACCCACGCGTACAATCTCGGTCGCTATATGACGGGCCTGCTGCCGAGCGAGATCAGCTGCCATCTGAAGACGTTTGAACAAGGCCGCGCTCTCGATGATTACGGCACGGCCCTCATCAAGTTCGAAAACGGAGCCTTCGGCTGCGTCACTGCTTCGCAAATCAGCCACGGCCGCGAGAACGACCTGTTCATCGAAATCGATGGCACCAAGGGAGCCATTCAATGGCGGCAAGAAGAGCCCAACACGCTCGTCTTCCGCCAGAACGGCCAGCCTCACAAGCTCTATACGCGTAACGGCGGTCCGTACATCGGCGGACTCTCGGCTGCTTCATGCCGCTTGCCGAGCGGACATCCGGAAGCCTTCTTCGAAGCCTTCGCGAACGTCTATCGCAGCGCCTACGACAACATGGTGCTGCGTGCCGAAGGGAAAGCCTTCGAAAAGGTCGACACCATCTACCCGAACGTCAACGATGGCGTCGAAGGGATGTACTTCATCCAGCAAGCCGTGGAATCCAGCAAGCAAGGCGGCGCTTGGCTGCCGCTCAAGCACAAGCTGGCCCGCCGCTAAGTCCTATAGCTGGCCCGTTCCTTGTCTTATCGCCCCCGCCCCTGCGGCGGGGGTTCATTGGCTTTTGCGCTACTGTCACAGGGAGGCAATCATGAGTGAAATCGCCAAGCAGATTCTTGTCGCGTTGATTCTGGGTGGGATCATGACAACGAGTGCTTTTACTCAAGAGCGTCGCCGCCCCTTTCCACCATTGATCACAGCCGAAGCGGCTCGCTTGAAACACGACTCAGTCCTCTCCGGAATTCCCAGCCTCGAGGACATCGCATCGATCACAGCAGAAAAGACGATTGGGGCTCCTTACGGAAGTGAGATCGCGGCTCTCACCGTTCCGCCTGAATCCTACCAGGAGATCATGGCTTTTTTTCAAGGTAGCGAGATCGATGTTGATCCCATGCCTTAGCATGCAAGAGATGGGTTGTCTGATTATCAAGACCAAGAAAGGGCAGTCGTCTCGAATCTGCTGGTATTGCGGTGCTCAAGGGGCACCCACCATGTTCTCTGTCAAAGGGGTCCGCTGCGTCAAAAGAGAATGGGACGTGAAGCAAGGGGAAGCAGCAGGCCGACTCGCGAAGTTGCTTGCCCAAATCGCGTCTTCCAAACCGGCTACTCAAGCTCCGGGTGACAAACAGCAGTACTAGCAACTAGGCACCTGAAGCTTCCTGCATCGAATGCAGTGCCTGCGTAGGTGCGACAAGAGTAGTCCATCTCTTTGTTCCTCGCGCGCAGCCTGATAGGCTACGGAGAACGGACGAAACTCTCGCACGACACAAGGAATCGCAACCATGTCACACGAATACGACATCCTACACACTCGCGGCAAAAAGCTGGAAGATGCTTACTTCGCCGAACGCGACCGCCGGCTGGTGGAAGAAATGAAGCGGACCATGAACTTGGAAGAGTGGCGCGCAAACTTCGGCCACGGCCTGGGGATCACCGATTCGCCGGCGCTGCAAGCAATCGCTAAGGTCGACAACGGAGTCGAGGTCGCTGCCGCAACCGTCCTTCTTCCCTTGGTGGAAGTTGCCTGGTGCGACGGAGAGGTCTCCGCACAAGAAAAAGCAGCAGTCCTGAAGGCTGCGAACGGCTTGGGAATCGCGGTCGATTCTCCTATGTACCTGCTGTTGCAAAACTGGCTCGATCATCGCCCCGCCCGCGCGGCCGTCGAAGCCTGGAAGGAGTTCGTCAAACAGCTGAGTTCCTCGCTGACTCCTGAGAATGCCGTGAAGCTCAAGGACGGCATCATGCATCGGGCAGAAAAAGTCGCCCTGACGACCGGCGGATTCCTCGGCTTCGGGAACAAGGTCTCACAAGCGGAACACGATTGCCTGGCTGAGTTGACCCAGGCGTTTGATTCGGCAACGCATGCCTGAGTTGAGCAGCACTGCGACTCGATTGTTGCTGCCAGGGATGGCCGCATTCCACACCCACCTAAACGTCCAAAAACCTCCGGGTTTTTGGACAGGCAGCAGTCTTTGAACTTCGCCGCAAGTGCCTTGGATTGCGTCACTTGCGAATCAATGGTGAGTTTTGCAACTCACTCTCTCTGTCCATGAACCGGGCTAGTTCTTGGACACGCGACTCGATTGCAACTGAGGCTCGCACCTCGCAAACATCGCGTACCGCAGCCGCGCAGCGCGGGCACACTTCCTGAGCAACCAAACTATGAGAGAACTTCCCGACATTAGCTCATAATGCCGATCCGTTGTCAATAAGTTCATTCGCTATTTTTCACAACATTCTGATGATGTCGTGACCAGCGGGAGTGCGGGGAAGGACTACTCTTCGCCCGTATCCAGGACGGCGAGGAAGGCCTTCTGCGGAATCTCGACTTGGCCGATGGCCTTCATCCGCTTCTTGCCTTCCTTTTGCTTGGCCCACAGTTTCTTCTTGCGGCTGATATCGCCACCGTAGCACTTGGCCGTCACGTTCTTGCGCATCGCAGGCTTCGATTCGCGGGCGATGATCCGGCCGCCGATCGCTGCCTGAATAGCGACCTCGAACATGTGACGATCGATTTCGTCTTTCAGGCGCTTGCAGACGCCGCGACCGCGACGTTCGGCGTCGTAGCGATGGCAGATGACCGAGAGGGCATCGACGCGGACATTGTTGACGAGAATGTCGAGCTTCACCAGGTCGGCCGGTTGATAGCCGATTACTTCGTAGTCCATCGTGCCGTAGCCGCGCGTAGCGCTCTTCAGCTTGTCGTGCAAATCGTAGATCACTTCCGCCAGTGGAATGTCGTAGACGATCATCGTCCGCTGGGGCGAGAGATATTCTTGCCGAACCAGCACGCCGCGACGATCCTGGCACAGCTTCATGACGTTGCCGATGAACTCGGCCGGCTGAATGAGATTCACGCGCACAATGGGCTGGCGGAACTCTTCAATCTGGCCGGAGTCGGGCACATCTTGCGGCTTATGAATCTGGAAGGTCTCGCCGTTCTTGTTCAGAATTTCGTAGGTCACGTTCGGAGCCGTCTGGATCAAGTCGATGTCCGACTCACCTTCCAGCCGCTGCTGCACAATTTCCATATGCAGCAAGCCAAGGAACCCGCAGCGAAAACCAAAGCCCAGCGCGTCGCTCGTTTCGGGCTCGAACTCGAAGCTGGGGTCGTTCATCGCCAGTTTTTCGAGCGCGTCGCGAAGCTCGGTAAACTCCTGACCATCGGAGGGATACAGCCCGCAATAGACCATGCGTTTGGGCGGCTTGTAACCTTCGAGCGCCGTCGCGCCGTTGTCGCCAGCGATGGTCACGGTGTCGCCGATGTGCACCAGCTTCAGCGACTTGATATTGCAGATGATGTAACCGACTTCGCCGGCCAGCAGCACGTTGCACGCGGTTCGCTGGGGAGTGAACTGCCCCAGTTCGAGGATTTCGTGCGTGCTGTTAGTGCGCAAAAAGCGGATCTTCATGCCGCGCGACAGCCGGCCGTTGATCACGCGGATGTAAGTGATGGCACCGCGATAGTCGTCGTAGTGCGAGTCGAAGACCATCGCCTGCAGGATTGCTTCGGGATCGCCCTTGGGTTCTGGAATGCGCTGAATGAGCGCGGCGCAGAGACCTTCGATGCCGACGCCCGTCTTGGCACTTACCTTCAGCACTTCGGACGAATCGATGGCGAGCGTCTGCTCCATTTCGAGCAGCACTTCCTCGATGCGGGCGTTGACGAGATCGATCTTGTTGATGATGGGAACAATGGTCAGGTTCGAGTTCATCGCCGCAAAGGCATTGGCCAGCGTTTGAGCTTCGACACCTTGGGCGGCATCGACGACGAGGATGGCACCTTCGCAACAGGCGAGCGAGCGAGAAACTTCGTAATGAAAATCGACGTGCCCGGGGGTATCGATGAGGTTCATCTCATACTCGTTCCCCTCGTACATGTACATCATCCGCACCGCGCGGGCCTTGATGGTGATGCCACGGTCACGCTCCAACTGCATGTCGTCCAGCAGTTGGTCTTTCATCTCGCGGCGCGTAACGGTGCCGGTGAACTCCAGCAGGCGGTCTGCGAGGGTGCTCTTGCCGTGATCGATGTGGGCAATGATGCAAAAGTTGCGAATGAACTTGTTGGCAATTTCGGGCATAAATGGCGAGACCGATCGGTGTGGCAAGACCGCGAGGCAGGGACGAAACGCCGCAAAGAATCAGCTCTTTTTGCGGTGCCACGCCAGGCGAGCAATCCCGGCGGCGCCGATGTAGCCGGCTTCCCCCTCCAAGAGTGCAAAGTCGATGGTAGTGCGCTGGGCGGGAATAGGAAAGGCGTGCTCGCGAACAATGCCGCGGACACGCTCGAGAAACCGCAGCCCCAGCGGATGGTCGGGACCGCCGAAATTCATCGCCCCGCCCAGCAAAACAGCCGCTGGATCGATGGTGTGAATCAGGCTGGTGACGCCAAAACCGAGGTAAGTCGCCAGTTCGTCGATCAGGTCGAGTGAGAACTTGTCGCCCCGCTCGGCCTCTTCGGCAATCATCTTGGGGGTGAGTGGATCGGCCTCGGAAATTCGGCCGAGCAGGCTGGTTTTGGGCCCTTTTTCCAGCAGCATCTCGGTATGTGCCAGCAGGCCGGTGGCACTACAGTAAGCTTCCAAATGGCCACGTTGGCCGCAACCGCACATGCGAGCGGAGGGGTTGCAGTCGATAATGATGTGGCCGCATTCGCTGCCGCAGCTGTTTTCGCCGTCAATCGACAGGTCGCCAATAATGATGCCGCCCCCCACGCCCGTCCCCAGGGTGAGCATGACGATGCTGCGATACTGCTGACCGCCGCCAACCCAGAACTCGCCATAGGCGGCCGCGTTGGCATCGTTCGCGTAAGAAGTGGGCAGCCCCCAAATCTGGCTCACGCGGTCGCGAATCGGAAAGTTGTACCAATGCGGCAAGTTGTGGGGTTCAAGCAACATGCCGTTCGGAATGTCCATGGTACCCGGCGACGCCAGGCCGATGGCCGAGAGATCGCTGCGGCCCAGATCCATCGCCCGCATCATGGCGTCGGTAGCGACGCGGCACCGCTGCAGGGCCGCTTCGGGCCCTTGTTCTTCGTGGGTCGAAACCTTCGTCAGGGTGAGGGTGCGGCCCAGGTCGTCGACCACACCCAGCTTAATATTCGTCCCGCCAACATCGATTCCCAGGAACAACGGCCGCTTTGCCTCCGCTGCTGAAACCGTCTTTACATGTGCCGTCATTGCCAAATCGTCCATGCTGCTCGACTGAAATTCGATAGCGAAAGTATAGGAACCATCGCCGAAAACCGCTACCCACGCAGGAAGAGCAAGCGGGGTGCCAAAAGAGCGAGAGCGGAGCTTAGTCTAGGTAAATTTTGTCGACTACAGTTCGAAGAATCGCTGAATGGGGTAGCTTTGATCGATCGACTCAGGATGGGCTGCTTCCCAAGCAAACTGGCTTTCGCAATAGGCCCCCAGATTAAAGGACAGGCTGTAGGCATCGGAGTTGAGGCAATCGCGAACTGTCAGCTGACCGACTACCTCAGCACGCTCAAATTCGGCCTGGCGTTTTCGCAGTTGTTCGATGGTCCGGATCGGTCCCAGGCTGTGGTGGGCAACCTGTAGAACAGGGGCCTCTATGTATTTCGCTGGCAAGCCCTCTATGGTTCGGCCGTAGTTGAAGACAAGCAGATGGCTGCGGTAGAAGTCTGCAGTCGTGGGCTTTTCGGACTGCCGCAGGCGAGTGATACCGATAAGGTAGCTGTACCACTCCGGTTTCTTACCGGCAGTATCGACGCCAAAGCAGATCGCCCCGCCATAGTCGCCTGTCGGATAGCTGAAGGCGATGCAATCGCCCGCTTGATAAGGAACTTTGCACGTGAAGAATCGCGGGATCGACTTGGCTTTCTTCGCGGGAGTCGAAATCTTCTTCAGAAACTTTGCTAGCGACTTCTTGCGAGCGGGTGCCTGCTCGTCCCAATCTGCCAGGTCGATCTCTTCGTCAACGATGCGCTTGACGGTCTGCCTGGTTGGCTCGTCGAGCACCTGACATTCCCAGCAAATCAGTGCGTAGGCCAGCCATTCGCTGGTATTGTCAGCGAGCACCGCCTCATCCTTGTCTGTGATGAGTCGGTGCTCCTTCATGATTGCAGCCTTGATTGTTTCCAAAGGCTGCTTTTCGTAATAACGAGATTCGAATCCGTGATAAACATCGCAGGCAGCATCGCTGCCAAGAATCTCGGTGCTCCATGCTCCCACGGTTAATATGTCTCGCGATAGCACTCGCGGGTGGGGACGCACTCGCCGCGCGTGACGTGCAGGCTATCGGGGCCGAGCACGTGCTGGGTCATGTTGCACCAGCAGTAGCCCGCGCCGCTTTCGTCGGGATAGCGCTCGGCGTCGCCAACCGTGCCGCGCACGTACATGGCTTTGTTGCGCAGGTAGACGCAGGGTGGAGTCGTGATTTTCGGAGCTTCGTCGTAAGACTTTTCGAAGGGCATGATCGATCCCCGGTGAGCTGTGAGTTGGAAGTGCCTGATGGTGGCGTGGGCCGCTGAAGGCATGCTCCACGCCACTGCGAATGGCTGCGAATTACAGACCGCCCGTCTCCAAGCCGGCGGCGCGAAGGATCGCCCGCTTCACGGCAACTTGGGCCAGTTGCACCTTGTAGCCGTTGTTGGAAAGAGGCGATGCTGCGACGACCGCTGCGTTACCAGCGGCGGCCGCGGTTTCTTCATTCACCGGCTTGCCGATCAGTTCGGCGGCCGCTTCGAGCGAGATCCAAGGCGTCGGGGCGACGTGCCCAAGGACAATCCTCGCGTCTTGCACAATGCCACCTTCGATTTGCAACGAGGCAGCGGCTGAAGCGAGCGGATAATCTGGACCGGCACCATGCCGCACTTCATACGTGGCGTTAAAGCCCGTCGAAGCGGGAATGAGCAGGTGCGTGACGAACTGATTGGGCTGCAGCACCGTTTCGCGTTCGGCCTCGTGGCGAGGTGCGCGATAGAGTTGCTCGGCCGAAATCAGTTTTTCATCCGCTTCGCCAGGACCGATCACGCGGACCTGAGCATTCAAAGCGACCAGCGCGGGAGCCAAACGCGAATTACTGACGAACTTGGCGGCCCCTTGGTTGCCAAAGATGGCGTGGAAGCGATTGTCTCCTTCGGCAGCCAACTTACCGCCACCGGCGAGCAACCCGCGACCTTGCCGGAAGAACCAGCATTGCGGTCGTTGCAGCACTTCGCCGCCGAGCGTCCCTTGGCACTGCAGCTGCATGCTCGCGATCCCTTCGATGGCCTGCCGAATCGCCGGGTACGGCGTCAGGTAGGGATGATCGAGAAGGACATCGAGCGTGACGACCGAGCCCACGGCGAGGACGCCGTTATCAAGCTGCTCGATCGCTTTTAGCGAAGGGACTTCCAGGATGTTCACGACTCGCTCGGGCCGCACAACATTGGCTTGCATCAAGCCGATGAGGTCGGTGCCGCCCGCGAGGATTTCGGTATGGCCGGGCTGAGAACTGAGGAGCGAAAGCACCTCAGCTTCGGACCGCGGCGAAGCATATTCAAAGTTTTTCATGGTTGGTTGGAATCCGAAAATGCGAAGTTGAGTGAAATGGTTACGCCTTGGCCTTCAGTGCTTCCAACACGCGTTGCGGCGTGATGGGAAGAACCGGCACGCGAATGCCCAGGGCATTGCAAACCGCATTGCTGATGGCAGCGCCCGGTGCGATAACCGGAGGCTCACCAATGCCGATCACGCCGCGCGAGCGTTGATCGTCGGGTTCATAAAACTCGCAAACCACTTCGCCGATATCGCCAATCCGCGGCAACTTGTAATCCTTCAGTTCCGCATTGACGAACGCGCCGGTCTTGGGATCGGTAATTCGCTGTTCGAACAGCGCGTAAGCGATCCCCATGACCGCCGAACCATAGACCTGGCTCTCGGCCTGTTGCCGACAAACGACCAGGCCGATGTCCTGCACGGCGACGAACTTCTTCATCTTCACCACGCCGGTATCCAGATCAACGGCCACATGGGCCATTTGCACGCCACCGACCTGCTGACTGCTCAGCGGGCTGGGCGTGTCAATCTTGTACGAGCCGGTCACTTCCAGCGGCCGCATGCCAATCAGCGTGCAGGCTTCTTTCCAAGACAGGCTCTTGTCCGGCGAACCGGCCACTTGAATGCGGCCCTTCACCGCTTCGAGCGTCGCGGGATCGACGCTCAACTTCTTACCGACGAGTTCGGCAATCTGCCGGAAGGCATCCTGGCCGGCTCGGCGATGCGATTCGCAAACGCCGCCGACCGTGGTACTGCCACCCGAAGGTCCACTAACGGGCATCTTCGACGAACCAATGTTCACCTTGATGCTTTCGTAGGGGAGGCCAAAGGTTTCGGCCAGCACGACGGCGAGCACCGTACGTGTGCCGACGCCCAGGTCTTGCGTGCCGCAGGTCGTTTCGACACCACCATCGGGATAGATCTTGAGCAGGCAGTTCGAGCTGTTGGCTTTGCCACCCCAGGTGTGGATGGCCATGCCGAGCCCTTCGACCACCGAGCCCTTCTTTTGTCCCTTGCCGTGAGCATGCCACTTGGCATTCCAGTCCATCAGTTTGGCAGCGATTTCCATTTCGGCCTTGTAGACCGAAGGCTTTGCGCCGCTGATGCCGGGCTTCTCGTCGGTGCCCAGGTTCTTCAGGAAGATGTCGTAGCTGTTGGCTCCCATCTTCCGCGCGAGGTCGTCGATGGCCGTTTGCGTCATCGCACAGGACTGTGGATGATTCGGCGCGCGCCAGGCACGTGATTGAGCCGTGTTGGTCTTCAGATTGGTTTGCAGCCGGCGATAGTTCTTGGGGGCAAACACATACGGAACGACCGTATGGCTGACACCACCGGGGATCGCCCCGTCGCTGCCCCAATGCTCCGAATCCCAAACCTGAATCACGCCATCCTTATCAGCACCGAGTTTCACTTTCAGGTAGCCGCTGGGGCGATTGCCACCCAGTTGCTGTTCTTGAAGTCGCGTGAGCATGAACTTGACGGGGCGACCGGTCGCCTTGCTGATGCGGGCGGCGGCGATGCCCCACAGATCGGGCGCGAACTTACTGCCGAAGCCACCACCGATGTAGTCGCAGCGGACTTCGACATCGTCCGAGGTGATGTTCAGGTCCTTGGCAAAGCCCTCGTCGGTACCCGAGACGTTTTGGGTCGACAGGTGCACCATCAGCTTGTTGCCTTGCCACTCAACGGTTGAACCGTGCGGCTCGAGACAGCAGTGGGTAATGGCGTCGATGCCATACGTCCCTTCGACCACATAGGCCGACTCTTTCAGGAGGCGAGCAATTTCCTTGTCGATGAACTCGTCTTCATCGTCGTCGTCACCCGGTTCCTTCACAGTGACAGCCTTGCCGCCACCCTTGACCGTGCGGCCCAGTTTCTTGGCTGTGGCCAGATCATCTTCGCTGGTGAACGACTCGAGCATTTCGTACTCGATCTTGATGGCATTCACACCCTCCGCGGCCGCAGCTTCGGTTTCGGCGGCAACAACGGCGAGCATTTCACCCTGCCATTCGATTTCTTCACCTTCCTTGCGCAGAGCTTCGACGTGAACGACACCCTTGACCTTTTTCGCGCCGTCGAGATTGATCGACTTGATCTTGCAGTGGGCATGAGGGCAGCCGAGCGCTCGGGCGATGAGCTGGTTTTTCAGATTGATGTCGTAGGTGTACTTGGCGGCACCCGTCGATTTGGCCATGCCGTCGAGCCGCACATGGCGCTTGCCCAGCTGTTGGGACTTGTCGCGTGACGGCCAGTAATAAGTTTCAGCCATGGTTATGCGTCTCCCTTCACAAGTTTCACAGCGGCTTGAACGACATTCACGTACGTGCCGCAGCGGCAGATGTTGCCGTTGAGGCCGTCGCGAATCTCGGCTTCCGTCGCTTTGGGCTTCTTATCGAGAAACGCCTTCACGGCGACGACAAAACCGGGTGTGCAGAAGCCGCACTGCTGGGCATCGCAGGCAGTGAAAGCTGCGGGAACTTTGTCCTTGGCCAGGCTTTCGACGGTGGCGATGTCTTTGCCTACCGCTTGCAGGGCCAGCATGATATTGGCTTGCATCGGCTTGCCGTCGATCAGCACCGTGGCGCCACCGCTGCTGCCGTCGGTGCAAATCGGCTTGGCTCCGGTGAGATCGAGTTGAAATCGCAAAACGTCGAGCAACGTGGTGCGTGGTTCTACCGTCACCTTGTGCTTCTTGCCGTTGACCGCGAGTTCGATCGTCGTTTCGCCCGCGACGACATTCGAGCCGGTCGCTTGCTGGGCAAAAGCGGTGGCCGAAGTTTGCAAGGTCGCAGCCGCGGCAATCGCGCCGCTGCCATGTAAAAAGTCTCGTCGACTGAACCCTCCGGACTTGTCCGCGGGCCGAGGGACCGTCGGCTTCGTGCTTGACGACATGCAGTGATTCCTTGTGGGGCGCGGATGTGCGCTCGCGCCGAGCACTGCAGGCTCAAACTTTGGCGAACCCTCGGCAAGCAACTCACCCCATGATGATGACTTGCCGATTTGCATCTCCGCGATGCTCCACCTCAGCCGACCGCAGCGCGGGTGATTATTGCGGCTGGCCGCGCGCGATGCAACAAAGCAAATTGATTGGTGGCGAACAAATCGGAGCAAAAGTGCAATGTCAGCATCGTACCTACGAGCAGCATGATGCTGACATGGCTCACTTTCCTTGATTTCGCGGATCATCCTTCGGATTCACATAGTTGATCGTCCAGGGACCAGTGCCGTGGAACTGCGCGACCGTCTCGCCCTTCGTCCAAACGAAATGCTTCATGCCAGGCTCCCAAAAACCGTAGCTGCCGGCAGGCATCGCGGACGTGGCTTTCTCGTCGAACTTGTCACCCATGCCGATGTTGAATGTGCCTTGAATCACCGTCACACGCTCCATCTTTGGATGCGTGTGCGGGGGAATGCGATAGCCATCGGGCACTTTCACGCGAAAGACAAATGGGCCCTCTTTGCTAGGGTCACCTTCCAGGACCGCGATTTGAGCCCCTTTGGGCAGCGATGGTGGACCGTCCTTCCATTTCATCTCGGCCGGGACATTGAGCTTTACTCCTTCGCCATGATCGTCAGCGACCGCGATTGTTGACAACAAAAGAACGAAGCTGAAAACGGTAGCAATACGCATGAAATTTGCTCCTTATTTGAGAAAACAACTAAAACGGCTTCCGCATCGCCATTCCGTAGTGATAGGGCGGAATCTGCACAATTCCCTCGTCCAGCGGCTCAAAGCCAGCCTGAATTGCCCATTCGCAGCACTGCTGCGGCGTGGGCCTGATGTTCATGCTCGGCCCGCGCGGCGTGCTGCGATCGTGGTTCCAGTGCATGATGCCCAGGACGCCACCTGGAGCCAGAACTCGCCAAGCTTCAGCCAGCAGTACGCCTGGGCACTCGGCGTGTAGCAGATTGAAAAGCATGGCATAGGACGCAGCAAAGTCCGGCAAACCAGTGCCGCTGGAGACGAAATCGCGAACGATGCCACGAACATTGGTGAGACCGCTCTGCTGTGCCTTTCGCAGTGTGGAAGCAACCATTCCAGCATCAATGTCAAAGGCATGCACAATGCCGTCGGACCGACGGGCAGCAGGGATGGTGAATGTTCCGTAGCCGCAGCCAAGGTCAACGACATCGCCGCTGGAATGAACGAAACCGAGGTGATCAAGTGCCAGTTCAGGATTGAAGAATGTTTCCCAAACTGGCTCGGCGGGCATCCCACTCTCGCGAGTTTTCACTTTGCCGTTATTCCTTCGCCTTGGGAAAACCGCTCTCGATCAACTCCTTATATCCGGGCTTGAGCGGTCGAACTTCATAGCCCAACTTCTCCAGAATATCGCCGGCCGCAACGCAGCGCTTTCCAACCACGCAATGCGTGTAAATGATCTTGTTCTTTGGCAGTTTCTTTCCGAGGTCACCGTTCTTCTGCAGATCGCTTAGCGACAAGAGAATCGCCCCTTCGACATGTCCCTCATCCCATTCCTGCTTCTCACGAACGTCGACGAGCACAGCTTTGCCTTCGTCCACATTCTTTTTGATCGTTGCCAAGGAGTCCTTCGTCGGCTCGGAGGCACTGGAGACAATGGCGACCAGCGTGACTACCACAAACGTCATGAGGCGGAGTGACATGTGGATTCCCTTTCGGAGAGTGGTGGGGAGACCCAGATTGTAACAAGTCGTCGCGCGCCTCCGAATCGCAAGGCGTTTGCACATGGCGTAAGGCTGCCTGCTGTTGGAAGGCCATCGGCTGATGACATAAACAGCAACCCACTCAACAGAGGGGCGCTCACAAACCCAGGGTAGTTTGTGAACACGACAGTCAATATCTCTCGGGCGCCACGCGTGTGCGCGTTCACAAACCCCTCCGGCTTGTGAACACAGTTTTCCAAACCGGCCGCTGGCTGGTGAGTTTGGGACGAAGGTCCTTGGTGTGGCGACAAGACTTCGCTCGCCAGCAAGGGTGGAAAAATCGTCACGATCTGAGGTCAGCGAACCGACACCGAGTGGCCTGCGTATGCAGGTTTGTGTGGCCTGTGTCGATTGTCGCATGACGTTGCTTAGGGAAGCGGAGCAGACGGGCGCGACTTTCTTTGACCGGCCCCAAATCGTGTCCTATATTCCATCTGGCTGAAGCTCCGCCCTGACCGCGAAGGGGGGAGCCGGCAAGCGGGATGTTGGGGGCTCCAGCCCAGCTGTTTTTGACAGTTGGGACCCCAGATTTCGCCCCGGCCGAGTGGCCTCCCCGCTGCTCGTCGAGTTCTGGCCCGATGATTCGCCCGCATCCTGAAACGGCGTGGCACCCGCTCCCCAACTTCGATTGTTGCCTTTCGCTTTGCGCGTGAGGCGAGTTCGTTTCGTCTGGTGAGTGAGTGTCCGTCGGCTGAGACGGAACGATGACCAAACGCTCCCGCATCTTGCTCTGCACCGCCGCTCTGACCGCAGCCTTCGTTGGTATGTGGCCGGCTACTCTCGTTCGAGCCCAGCAGCCGTTGGCTGCGATTGGCGACGTCAAACCTGATGTCGCCCAGACGCTCGAACAAGGCTCCAAGCTGGAACAGCAAAAACGCTGGGCCGAGGCTCTCAACCACTATGAAGAAGCCCTGCGTGCGCACCCCGAACGGACCGAACTGAAGCAACGCCTGACGATGGTTCGGGCTCACTACGACGTCGCCCGTCGTTACTCTGATCTGACCTACACCAAGGCCATTCACACGCTCACCGAGCGGGAAGCTTTGGCCATCTATGAAGAAGTGCTGCTGAAGGTTTCTGCCCATTACGTGCATCAGCCCAAGTGGCACGACATTCTCCGTCAGGGGACGGTGAACTTTGACGCCGCACTGACGGAACCAATCTTCGCCACGTCGAACAACCTGAAGCTCACATCCGAGCAGCACAACCAGTTGCAACGAGACATTCGCTTTTGGACCGAACGTCAGGCCATCGACGATCGTCATCAGGCCAAGGAACTTGTCGAAGCGATTGCGCGCACGGTCAAGCAGCGTTATTCGATCAGCCCGCAGGCAGTGATCCTCGAATATGCGAGTGGTGCCGCGGCGGCTCTGGATGAATACTCGAGCTTTCTGACCGACAGCCAGATGGACGAGATCTTTGCCCAGATCGAAGGCAATTTCGTCGGCTTGGGCGTTGAGTTGAAGACCGAGCCCGCTGGCTTGCTAGTGGTGAACGTCATCACCGGTGGCCCAGCGTACGAAGGTGGCATTCGTGCCGGCGATCGCATCGTTCAGGTCGACGACAAGACCAGCAGTGAGGTTTCGCCCGATCAACTGGCCGACCTGCTGCGTGGTTCGGAAGGGAGCCTGGTAACCGTTGTGCTGAAAGATGCTCAAGGTATGCCTCGCACTTTGAAGCTCACTCGCCGCCGCGTGGAAGTCCCTAGCGTCGAAGATGTACGGATCGTCGATCAAGCCTCTGGCATTGGCTACTTCAAACTGACCAGCTTTCAAAAGACGACGGCCCGCGACGTCGACGCTGCCCTGTGGAAGTTGCACGATCAAGGGATGCGGAGCCTGGTGATTGACCTGCGTGGCAATCCCGGTGGCTTGCTGAAGGCAGCTGTGGATGTGGCCGACAAGTTCGTGAACGATGGCCTGATTGTCGCCACTCGTGGCCGCAGCCCACGAGAGGATTTCGATCATCGCGGTCAAGTGCAAGGAACCTGGCGAGTGCCGCTGGTGATTTTGATCGACCACGACTCAGCCAGTGCCAGCGAGATACTCGCCGGTGCCGTTCGCGATCACAAGCGTGGCACCGTGGTAGGCGAAAAGAGCTACGGCAAGGGTTCGGTTCAGGGGATCTTCCCCCTGGCCGTCAGCCGCACCGGCATTCGTTTGACCACTGCCAAGTGGTACACCCCGAGCGGCCAGGCGATCAGCGGAATGGGCATCGCACCCGATATCGCGGTGACCAAGGCCGCCAAGCCTGTCGATGGGCAAGTTCCTCGCATCCCGTCGGAAGATGCAATCCTGAGTGCCGGTTTGCAAGTGGCTCGCAATCTGACTACCGCCAGCAAGTAACCAGGTTGGGGTCGGCAAATTGCTGCCCCGCAATCGCCCGCTCCGGGGATTGTCGCCGCCGGGGCAATGGGCCAGACTGTCTCGCTCGCATTCTTCATTTCTGCGGCGTCTTGTCTTTGCTCTTCTGCCTGTGACTTCTCCCACCGACTATCAACGCCCTTCGCACTCGCCTTTGAAGCCGCTGCTGCCCATGCTGCGGCTGATGCGCTTGCCCAACGTCTTCACCGCCATCGCTGACGTGATGATGGGGTTTGTCTTCGCCCGGCACACGTTCAGCCCGGGTGGAGCTTTGCTCTGCCTGATTGCCGCTTCGGGGCTGCTCTACACCGCGGGCATGATTCTCAATGATGTCTTCGACCTGGAGATCGACCGGAAGGAACGTCCGCAACGGCCGCTTCCGTCTGGCCAGATTCCCGTGGGACAGGCTCGCGCCCTTGGCTTTTTGATGCTGCTGTTGGGCGTGGGTTTTGGTTGGCTCGCTGGCTACTTGTATCAAGACGATCGCTTGTTGCCGGTCGCTTATCCTTGGCGAAGCGGAGTGATTGCCACCGCCCTGGCTCTTGCCGTGTTGCTCTATGACGCTTGGGCCAAGAAGACCTTTCTCGGCCCGCTGAATATGGGCCTTTGCCGCGTGTTAAATGTGCTGCTGGGGATGAGTCTTGCGGGTGCCAATCCAGCGGGCGAGACGTTCACCATCGGCGGCTATTCGCTGCTCGGCTACACCTCGGCTCAGTTGGTCGTCGCCTTGGGAATTGGCGTCTACATCGTGGGCGTGACGATCTACGCCAAGTACGAAGCGGAGCAAAGCAACACCCTGCAGTTGCTGCTGGGCGTGCTTGTTATGGCAAGTGGTGTGGTGCTGCTGGGATGTGCCGCATTACTGACCACGCTACGAATTCAGCCGAACCTCGTGTATTGGGTACTTCTCGCACTGTTAGCGGCCACGATCCTGCGCCGCTCCATTTCCGCTGCTTTCGATGGTTCTCCAAAACTCGTCCAGGGTGCGGTCAAGCACGCGATCCTTTCGATTATCATGCTGGATGCCGCCGTGACGCTCGCGATGGGAGCACCGCCCTACGGCGTCGTCGTGGTGTCTCTCTTAGCTCCGGCGTTTCTGCTCGGCCGCTGGGTTTATTCGACATAGTTTGCCAACAAGGGACAGGTTCGAAACATGCGGCTCGGCTACAACACCAATGGCTGGGCTCATCACGATCCGTTCACGGCAATTGAGTTGCTTGCCGACATTGGCTACCGCAGCGTCGCCATCACGCTCGATCACGGCCCGCTCAATCCGTTTGCGCCCGAGTGGCCCAGTAACCTCCAGCGCCTGCGTCATTTGCTCGACCGGCTCAAGCTCACCTCGGTGGTCGAAACCGGTGCCCGCTTTCTGCTCGATCCCCGCCACAAGCATCAGCCCACGATGCTCTCCGCAGATGCTGCCGCCCGCACAATGCGGATCGACTTCCTCCGCCGTGCTACCGAAGCCGCCGCAGAACTCGGCAGCGATTGTGTCTCGTTGTGGTCAGGAACGGCTTTGCCCGGAACCGCGGACGCCGCCGATGATCAAACGCTGCTCGATCGCCTGGGTGCCAGCTTGACGGAGTTACTGCCGGTGGCGGAGAGGCTCGGCGTGAACATCGGCTTCGAACCCGAGCCCGGCATGTTCATCGACTCGATGAGCCGCTTTCAGCGGTTGCTGGAATGGGTCGACTCTCCCCGCTTGCAAGTCACGCTCGACCTGGGCCATTTGTACTGCCAGGGAGAAGTGCCGATTGCCGACTACATCGCCCGCTGGAGTTCCCGGCTCGTCAACGTGCATGTCGAGGATATGCGGGCCGGTGTCCATGAGCACCTGATGTTTGGCGAAGGCGAAATGGAGTTCCCGCCGATCATCGCCGCCCTCGGCCGCACCCATTATCGCGGCGGCGTGCATGTGGAACTGAGTCGTCACAGCCACGAAGCGCCCACCGCTGCTGCCAAGGCCTTTGCCTTTCTCGAACCGCTTGTGCGGCCGTTTGCCTAAGCGTCGCCTTCGCCTTCGAGCAGGCTGTTTGAGAAACTCTGCGCTCTCTAGCGGTCATCCGTTGGCAAAGCTTGCCTCTTCTGGCAATTAGCTCGCCTCTCGACGCTCGGCTCAATTCCCCCACTCCCGCTGGTCGATGCCAGAACAGGACCATTCTTCTCGCTGCTGGGCAGCGAGTGCGGGCGGCGCGGGAATTTGCCGCTGCGATTGATGATTGAAGGGTGACTGCGGAACAAGGCCGTTCTAGGCAGATCGCTGCGGAGCCTTGCCGCTATGAGTACGAAACGCTATCTGCTGGCCGGCCTGGTAATGGCCGGTGGAGTTGCCGCTGCCTGGCCCTTTCGCCACGCGACACCGCCCCCCATGCAAACCCTGGCGGTCGAGCAGCCACCAGCAAACTCCACTTGGAGTCTGCCGCAAGATCTCACCCTGCAGGTGAACCCCGTCTCTGGCAGTTCCCCCGCGCCCGATCTCGTCCCGGTGGTTCCCGTGTCTCCGCCGCCCGGTACGCTCACGCGTCCCGCGTCGTTCAACGCTCAGCCCGGCAACGATCCGCCGCTGGAGTCACTCCCCGCCCCGCCATTTTTGCCGATGGCCTACGAGTCGCTGCTGGTCCCCGTGCGAGCCAGTAATCCAGCGCCGCCGACAAGCGATCTTTCTGTGCACGAGCCACTCCTTCCTTCGGCTGACGAGCAAGCGGCAGTCGAACGCGAAAAGCCGAGCCCCCTTTGGCGACGGCACCGCATCGTGGAAGGCGACACGCTCACCCAACTCGCCGAGCGCTACCTGGGAGACGCTTCCCGCGCCGGCGAGATTCACGTCGCCAACATCGACCGCCTCGCCAGCCCGCAGATTCTGCCCCTCGGCGTCACGCTGCTCATCCCGCCGCGAATCCAAGCCGGCACTGCCTCTTCGCCCTAGCTGCGATTCAAAAGGCGAGGCCGTTGTCAACCAACTTGTCCAATCAAGACGGCTTAGTTGGACAGACATTGCCTCTCAAACCCGAGAGTTACGCTAACTGCTGTCCAATCAAGGGCTCCTTGTTTGGACACCCCCCTTTTGCGGATAGCACAGTTTCACGGGCTGGGATCTGCCTTCAAATCAGTCCGAACTTCTTTCGCAGCAGCCATTCGGTGGCGAGCAGGCCGACGAACAGAATCGGCAATAGCGGCAGGTTCCAAAGTGGCTCGGGTGGAAGCGATTCGACCCGCACATGCCGGCCGGGTGGTAACGCACTAATCAGTTGGCCGGCTTCCTTGACGCGAAAGAACTTGCCATCGCTGGCCTTGGCCGCCGACGCCAGCTCAGCTCCCTTCATTTGCACTTCTGCCAGTTCACCGGGAGGCGCATGCACACGAAACTCCCTGCTAGGTGGCCGGCCAGGAAATACGGGCGAAGCAATCCACGCCCGATAACGCCCCTGCGGTAATCCGTCGATCACCGCCTCGAAGATGCCTCGGTTCAGTGCATCGCGCCGCAACCGCACGCTGCGACGTTGCCCCGCCTCGTGCTGCACAATGCATAACACGCCGTCGTCTTCTCCGGGGGCCACGCGATCGTCGAGGAATCTCGCGCGCAGTCGAATTGCTTCGCCTTGCTCGTACTCGTCGCGGTCGGAGGTCAACTCCACACCATCGGCTTCGCCCAGCAACTTCGAACGGCTGAGGTTGCGGATCGTTTGAATCCAGTAGCGGGCAAAGTAGACATCCCCCGCGCGAAACCGCCAGCGATACGTTTCGTCGGTCGCATGGAACACGACCTTGCCCGCTCCATGAAACTGCAGCGTGATGAGCGGCAAAGGTTGATTGTCGATGCCGCGCAACTCCGGATGCTCGGCAAGCACGCGCACACCCGGTCGCAGGTCCGAGATGCGTGCCATCCAGCGCAGCGGTGCGAGCGTCTCGTTCCACAGCTTTTGGTTCTCAGCCGGCGTGTCGGCCAGTTGCAGCGGTGGACTCGTCAGGCCTAGCGGAGTCAAGCGTGGATGAAAGCTCGTCTTGATCACCGTGTCGACATCGGGCACGGTAATCGAATCGATATTGGCCGGCAGTAGCGCTGCCAGAGGTGAATCTCGATACGCGAGCGGCATGTAACGCGGACCGGCCATCAGTACGAGTCCGCCGCCGCGGACGTTCACAAACTCGTAGATGTTCTCCAGGACCGATTGCGTCAGGAGCGAAGGATTCACATCGCCCAAAATTAGCACGTCGTACTTGAACAGTTCTTCGCGACTCACGGGAAAAACAGAAAGCGCTGATTTGTCGCTCTCAGCAAACTCTGGATCGGCCTCTTGCAGCACCGCACGAAAGCCGCGCTCGTCTCCCTCTTGTCCGGGGCGATTCAACTCCCGCTCCAGCACGTTCTTTAGAAAGCGATACTCATAGTTGGGGTACGATTGCGCAAACAGTACGCGAATCTTCTCTTCCCGCACACTCACTCGTCGCGTCAGTCGGTTGTTCGCCGTGTTCATTTCACGAGGCTGAGTTTCCACTTGGACGACAAAGTCGATGTCACCCTCTGCCTCGGGTCGCGTGCTCAGGCGAACGACCTGCGATGCTTCATCGCCGGTGAGTTGTACGATCTGCTCGGCCAGCGGCTTCGAATCTCCCTCGCGCAGCAGCGTGACCTTCGCTGGACCCTGAAAGCCTCGCGCCGCGAGGCGAAATTCGAAATGAATCGCGTCACCGAGAAACACGGCCTCGTCGGCGAGCAAGTCGGCTAGTTGCAGATCGATGACGGGTCGCTCGTTACCAATGCCGACAAAGTACAGCGGAATCGACTTGCGCCGGGCATATTGCGCTGCATCTTGCAACGAGCTTCCTTCGGTGGTGATCCCATCGGTGAACATCACCACGGCTGCCGTCGGCCTGCCCCGTTGCAACTCAATCACCTCGCGCAAGCTGTCTCCCAGTCGACTGCTGGGATAATTGGCAGCCAGCGAAGCAATGAACTTCTGTGGACTCGCATCGTCAGCCACTGCAGTGCTTGCGGCGGGAGCGCTCGCCGGGGCCGATACGCGCACCACCTTCAGCCGATAGCGAGACGAGAGTTCCTTTAGAAGCTTTTCGTCATTTTCGAGCAGTAGGGTCCTCGCGATGTTCAGCCGCGTCAGTTCGCTAAGCTTGAGCGTTTTGAGCCGGGCGACAAGACTCGTGCGCAACGAGGCATCATCGAGTTCATCAGCCAAGTTCATGCTCGCGGAATCATCTAGCAGCAATACTAGGTCGGGGAGATCGGTGCGGTGCTGTTGCCACGTCCAGCCCAGCAGCATCCAACCCAGGAGCAACAAGAGCGAAACGCGACAAGCCGCCAGCAGCGTTTTGCCGATGCGTCCCGCCGATTCTCGCTCGCGCACATAAACGCTGATGACAAACGCGATCCCGCCAATCAGCAGCAGCCAGAAGATCCAAGCGGACCACGGCCAGGTCGAATCGAGCGAGTGTTCCAGCACGCCAGTCTGGTCGCCACTGCCTAACCAGCGTTCCAGCAGGCTTGTCAGGCGATCGTTCATCGCACACCTCGACCGAGATGCCAGGCAACAAACGATTCGGCAAGTAACAGGCCAAAGACTCCCAGCAGCAGTTCGCGGAACCAGGTCTTCGGCGGGCCAAATTGACTTGCCGTGGCGTTTGATTCTGCCGCAGCGGTTGCGCGCAAGGTCTCGGGTAGTTGCTCAAGCAAGATTCGCTCCAGATTACTCTCACGCGTATCCGGGTTGACCACAAATGTTGCCAGTAGTGGCTCTCCTTCGGCTGGTGAACGCAATTCATACTTGCCGCTGCGTGTCTGCCCAGGTACTACCCATTGGGTACGACCTTGGGTGTCGGTCACGGCGAGCCGGTCTTCGCTGACACTCGCCACATCGCTGGCCGGCTTTCGCAAAATCACAATTGGCCGCGGCAACGTGCCGTCGAATTCACCTTCCACGGGTTGCCCCACTTCGGCCGTCCGGTCGCGGTCTTTACTGGCAGCGACAAAGGCGGCCGCCTCTTGCATCAGCGGCGGAAAACTGGGCCAGGTCGACAGTGCGGACCAGGGGCGCGGCGGATCAACGGTGCGATCGAGCGATAGTGGCGAAGAGGCAATCCCCAACAGCAAGCAGCATCCCCGGCCAAATTCGCGTTCCAGATAAATCGGATCACCAGTCGAAAGAGCCAGCGCCGTGTTTGCACCCGGCAAGGCCTGCAGTTGGTGATACGTCCAGATGGGCGTGGTGAGCAGACCACTCCGCTGATGCCCCCGAAACGCAGTGACCAGTGGATGTCGATACTGCAGCGGATCGACGCGCAGATCGTTGCCCCGTTTCACCTCGCCAATCGTAGCCGGTAGCAACGGAGATTTTCCGGCAAGGGTGTCGTTGTAACTGGCCGCCTGCGCCTGATCGCCGAGCATCACGAACAGGTTGCCACCGCGCTCGACATATTGCCGCAGCACCTGGCCCTCATTCTGACTGAAACGTCCCACATTACAGAGCGCAACAATGTCGTACTTGGTGAGATCGCTTTCGATCAGTTCGCTCTCGGTTGCGCGGCGTACTTCGATTCGAGCTTCGTTCTGCTGTGGTCGCAAGGCGAGAATCAAATGATCGGCCTCACCTTGCCGGCCCTCGATGCAGAGCACCGATAGCGCCTTACGCACGTTAAGCCACCGCCAGCGATGATTGTCGACCGGTAACTGGTCTTCAAACAGCACGGCTTCGACCACATGCTCCCCTGCCGCTTCGATTCGCTGCACGAACGGCACACTTGCCCGGCCACCTGCCGGCAAGTCGACACGCTGCTCGCTCACGCGCTGGCCATCGACAAACAGAGCAACCGTTACTCGCTGTGGCGTGGTGGCGGAATTGCCGGCAGCATTCTCGTTTTTCAGATCGACCCGAAAGGTCGTGGGGTCTTGCACAGTGATCCAAGGCGACTCCGCGACTAACTCCGTAATCGCACTATTCGACGCACCCATTTGCCCGACATCAACGAGCGAGCAAGCAATTCCCTTTTGTTGCAGACCAGCTAGCCGCTGCAGACATTCCGGTGAGCCCACTTCTCCCCAGGTGTTTTTGCCGAGATCGGAAAAGAAGATCACTCGCCTCTGTGGCAGCAAGCCGTACTTTTTCTCGGCTTCGCCCAAGGTTTGTTCCACTGCCGTCAACGCGCTCAGCAGATTGGCTCCGCCGTGCGTCATTTCGAGAGCAGCCAGTTCCTGCTTGACGTCATTATCTTCGAAGGCTGGGTCGCCGATGATCGTTTGCGTGGGTTGCGCCATCAGCAGCAGAGAATAACCCGTCCCTTGCGGATTCTGATCGATCATTTCGCTGGCGAGTCGGCGGGCTTCATCAAATCGCGAGACACCCGCCGCGCGATAGTCCATCGAGAACGAGCCGTCGATCACCAGGATGCAATGTCCCCGATCGCTGGCCGCATTTCCTGTCAGGCCTTGCCAGATCGCTGAACCAAGCTGCTGCGGATTAGCGAGCGCGAGCGCGAACACTAGTGGAATAGCCACCCGCAGGGCCAGCAGCAGCCATTGCTCCAGTCGGATGCGGCGCGAGTGCTTCTGCATCGCCGCCAGCAGAAACGTCATGGCTGCCCACTTCGTCTCGCGAAACTGCCTGCGCGTCCACAAGTGGATCAACAGCGGCAGCGCAGCCGCAGCCGCCCACCACAGCATGACGCCGCTGCCAAAGTGCCAAAACGCGAGTAGGATAATTCCAGCCATCAATTGTGAAACAGGTTCTTCCATGCCGCTGCGGATCGCACGACCCTGTGTACAGAGATCAAACCTTACACGAGAACTCTGGAAGGCAGTGTATCAAAGCGCAGGAGTGGGAAGAATCTTCGCCCGCATCTCAATTTCTGGTCTACAGGATCAGCATCGCGTCGCCGTAGCTGAAGAAGCGGTATTGCTGCTCAATGGCGTGCTGATAGGCGCGGCGGATGAGGTCGTCGCCGCCGAAGGTGCGAACAAGGACAAGCAGAGTGCTTTTGGGAAGGTGGAAGTTCGTGAGGAGCCCGTCGATGGTCGTGACACGATGAGGCGGACGGATGAACAGATCGGTGTGTCCGGTGAACGGTTGCAAAATACCTTCCTTCACGGCCGACTCGAGCGTGCGGACGACGGTGGTGCCTACCGCGATCACGCGACCGGCATTGGCGCGAGTAGACACGATCTTTCCGACAGTCTCTTGGCTCACGGTGGCCCATTCGGAGTGCATTACATGATCTTCAAGTCGCTCGGCAGTTACCGGGCGGAAGGTACCGACACCAACGTGCAGCGTGACAGCGGTGCGTGTGATGCCTGCCTTCTCGAGCTTGGCGAGTAACTCGGGCGTGAAGTGCAGACCGGCCGTGGGTGCTGCGACGGCACCTGCGGTTTTGGCAAACACGGTTTGATAGTTTCGTTCGTCCTCGTCGGTCATTTCGCCATCGCGAATGTAAGGGGGGAGCGGAACGCGGCCGACCTGCTTCAGCACTTCGAACGCTTCGCCCAGCGGTTCGGGGCGCACGACCCAGACGCCACCTTCGTGCTTCGTAACCAAGCGAAGCCGCACGCTCTGGCGCAAATCCCACGACAGGACCTGAATCGTTTCGCCTGGTTCCAGCTTGCCGCGGGTCTTGCTGAGGATTTTCCAAGCTCCCTGTTCGCCGGCTTCAAGAAAGAGGCCTGTCCAGCGCGCATTCGTTCGTTCCCGGCGACCCACCAAGCGCGCAGGAATGACGCGGGTGTCGTTGATGACGAGCAGATCTCGCGGCTGAAGGAGTTCGGGCAGATCTCGAATGTAAGCGTGGTCGATGGTTTGACGGGCCCGATCGACGACCATCAGCCTCGCATCGCTCCGCGTGGCCAGTGGATGCTGCGCGATGAGGTCGCGCGGCAGTTCGTAATCGTATTGAGCAAGTTCCGTCATCGTGGCAAAGCTGGTGAACGGCCGAACTGGGGGGTGAAATTGACAGACTGGCAATCGCGCTGCACTCGGCTTGCTGCAAGTTGCCTCGCGAGCGAGTATAGGGGAATTGCCGCTGGCGTTATAGGCGGCGCTCTTCACTCCTGCCTGTGAAACAAGGGCCAATCGAGCCCCCGCTGCGAGACCGCATGACTGCTGGCCCCCAAGCCATTGTGTTCGTCATTACGCAACTCGATGCCGGGGGAGCCGAACGCGCGCTTACTCAACTAGTGTTGCGCCTCGACAAGAGCCGATTCCAGCCGACGGTGATTTCACTTCGACCTCGGCCCGTTGGTGCGCGGGCAATCCTCGTCGAGCAACTGGAAGCAGCGGGCGTAGCAGTGGAGTTCTTAAATGCGCTGCAAAAGTGGGAGTTTCCTCGGGCGGTGTGGCGACTGAGTCGCAGACTGCAGGAGCTTCGTCCGGCGGTAGTGCAGAGCTTCTTATTTCACGCAAATGTCGTGACCGCTCTGGCCGGCAAACTGTCCGGCGTGCCGGTGGTCGCGGGCATGCGCGTAGCCGACCCCAGCCGCACGCGGCAACGAGTGGAGCGCTGGCTTGCGCCGCTGATCAAAATGCATATTTGTGTCAGCCAAAGCGTCGCTGATTTTTATCAGAAGACCGTGGGCATTTCGCGCGACAAATTAGACGTCATTCCCAACGGTGTTGATGTTGAGCGCTTCGCCCAGGCGCTGCCCGTGGATCGCTCGTCGCTGCCTGTGCCGGCGAATCGCAGGCTGCTCGTTGCCATCGGCCGCTTAGAAAGGCAAAAAGGTCACGATTGGCTGCTGCCGATCTTGGCAAAAGCCTTCGAGGAACTGCCTGAGCAAGAGTTGTTGCTTGTGGGGGATGGCCCCGATCGTGGACGCTTGCAGCAGCAGGCCAGCGAGCTTGGCATTGGCGACCGGGTTCATTTTCTCGGTTGGCGCAGCGATGTGCCGGAGCTACTGCGAGGGGCGGATCTGCTGCTGCTCCCTTCTCGCTGGGAAGGGATGCCCAATGTCTTGCTGGAAGCCATGGCCGCTGGCTTGCCGGTGCTGACGACGCGCGTAGAAGGCACCACCGAGATTCTCGGCCCGCTCGCCACCGAGCAAAGCGTGGCTGTCGGCGACTCTGCGGCTTTCGAAGATGCGATTGTGCGTCTGTGCCAGGACCGTGTGCTATCGGCCGAGCTGGGGCAGTCCAATCGAGAGCGAGTGCTAGCATCTTTTTCGCTAGCAGTAATGACGCAAGCTTATGAACAAATTTACATGCGGCTAATGAAGTCGTAAGAATTCCCCAATTTTCTGTTTGGGGCGTTTTCAGATCCCTTGCGGCGATTACTCGGCGATTTGCCGTACGTTTGAGGCGGTTGCGCCGCCATCACGGGCCAAGGCTCCCTCCTACGTTCTGTTGACGCGACCGTTCAGATTCGTATGTTGGGAACATGTCAGATACGGCGAAGAACACTGAGATACAAAACACAATTTTGTGGCGAATTTCGCCAATATTGCAAAATACGTAAATCAGATATTGTCAACAACTGTTCCACGCGAGAAGTTTGTCCGAGAGGTTGCGGCACCGGCGAGTGGAGTGTGACGAACGGCCACCAGTCACACTTCATGCTGACATTCCCGTAGTTCAGCTGCCGGTACAAGCGAGGGCAAGATGTCCTCAGCCGCTTGGGTAGGTTCGCGAGGCCAAACGGCCGAGTGACTTACCAGCTTCGACCCATCAGGGGGTGCACGGACGCACCCCCGTGGTCGGAAGCTGGCTCGTCACGGGTCAAGTGCCCCTGCCGTCGCAACACTGCTGTGTTATCTTGCGGGCATGGAATCTCTGCCCATTCATATACCGGTCTTGCCTGCCGAAATTGTGCATTGGCTCAACCCTCAGCCTGGCCAAATCTTGGTCGATGGTACGCTCGGCGGTGGTGGCCACACGCGGTTGCTCGCCGAACGATTGCAAGGTTCGGGCTACGTCCTGGCCGTCGATCGAGACCCCGCAGCAGTCGCCGCGGCGGAGCAAAACCTGCGCGGCTTAAGCGTGAAAGTGGCTACGTCCAGCTATACAGACTTGGCCGAATTGCTCAGCGAATTGGGTGTAGCCGCGGTGCATGGCATCGTGCTCGACTTGGGACTGTCCAGCGATCAATTGGCCGACGAACAACGGGGCTTCAGCTTTCAAAGCTCGGGGCCGCTCGATTTGCGGTTCAATCCCGAAGAAGGGGAGCCCGCTTCACGGCTGATTGCCAGATTGCGTGAGAACGAACTGGCCGACATCATTTTTCAGTTTGGCGAAGAGCGGTTTAGCCGAAGAATTGCCCGGCAAATCGTCGCGGCCCGCGAAGGCTCGCCCGTGCAGACTGCCGAACAACTGGCCACGCTCGTGCGGCGCTGCGTGCCAAGGTCGAAGGATGGCATCGATCCGGCAACTCGCACTTTTCAGGCCCTGCGGATTGCGGTGAACCAGGAACTGAAGACCATTCAACAAGCCTTGGAGAGGTTGCCCGCCCTGCTCGCGCCGGGAGGTCGGATGGCGATTATTAGTTTCCATTCTTTGGAAGATCGGCTGGTCAAAGAAGCCTTCCGCAGCGACGCTCGAATGAACGTGCTGACGAAAAAACCGCTCACCGCGTCGCCCGGCGAACTGGCCGCGAATCCTCGTAGCCGAAGTGCCAAACTGCGCGTGGCCGAGCGGGTTTAGCAGTGAGCTTGGCAATTGTAACTGTCGATCAAAACCCAGATTAAAATAGCACAGGGAATATCTGCCACAAGCAATGGCAATCGAAACGACCTTAGAGCCGCGATTGGCCTTTTATGAATTACCTAGCGGTAGGCACTACATTCTTTCGGGTGGCTCTGGAAATTTCTACTATTCTGATTGCAATGGCAGCTGCTACCACGTATTCTCTACGCCGACAGTAGCAATTGCTTCGAGCTGGAACCTTTAAGCAATCGTGACGGCGATCCGCCCAACAAGAGGCAACGGCGATATCTGAGGTTGAACGGGCACAGAGAGTAAGGCCAGCAATGGCCGGCGAATCGCATGTTGGTTGCTAGGTAAACACTCATCGCACGGTGCCGAAAGGCCTTGCGAGGGAAGCACGCGGGATTTGCCCACGTTCTTTCGTGCCGGTTGCTGCGCCCGTTTCTAGACCTCTCCCCATCTAGCACCCTCGGTGATCGATGAATCGGAACTGGTGGCACTCGTTGCTGCGCCGTAGCCCCTCCCTGCGCCGAAAACTCCTGACCCGGATTCGCGAGGCCAATCGGCTCGAAGCGAGCGGTTCTGCCCGGAGCCGCTTCAAGAGGCTGCAACTTGAAACGCTCGAAGATCGGCACGTTCTCACCGCCATAATGCCAGTCGATTTCGGCGATGCGCCCGAACCGCTCTATCCCACGCTGCTGTCAAGCGACGGTGCGCAGCACGGCGCTGGTTCGCTGACCTTGGGAAGCTTTGTGACCGCCGAATTCGACGGACAACCGTCCGACGATGCGAGCGGAGACACGGGCGACGATGGCATCGTTTTGCAGCCATTGCGGGGTGGCGAAGCAACCGTGTTCACGGTCGTCGTGAATGGCTCCTCAGGCAGTGCGCGGCTCGATGCCTGGATCGATTGGAACGGCGACGGCGACTGGACCGACGACGGGGAGCAAATAGCGTCCAGCCTGCAAGTTTCGGAAGGAGAAACCGAGGTCGCGGTGCACGTGCCCGAGTTGGCCACGAGTCTGACCAGCACCTATGCGCGCTTCCGTCTCAGTTCGAATGGCGGACTATCGCCCACTGGGTACGCGGCCGATGGCGAGGTCGAAGATTACCAGATACCGCTGGAGAGTGGCCCGCGCATCCTGTACGCCGGTCCCGCCTTCGAGGGCTTGGAAGCGGGCGTTGATCCCGATGACACAGGCCCCATTCGCGAGGTAGGACTCGACGCATTCGCTTCGCTCGAAGCGGCCTTCGCCAAACTGCCCGTCGGGGGCAGCGTGGTGTACTACGATGTCGGAACTTCTGGCAACGACGCCGTGACAATTCAGATGTTGAACGGTACCGCGCAATATACCGTCAACGGCCAAGTGCGCACGTTGCCGGTTGGCGTGGCGGGGCTCGGCTTTGCGGGTGGCGCTGGCGACGATCGCGTAACGGTAAATCTCGCTGGTGGTCCGCTAGGCGAGCAGTTGAGCCACATTCTTTTCAGCGGTGGTTCTCAGTCGACAGATCTGGGCGACGGTCTGACGATTGCCGGTAGCGGAATTGAAAGCGTTGACTATCAGCCCTCGGCAGAAACATATGGCGACGGTCTCATTCAGGTTGACAATTTCGCTGTCAACTTCAGCGGGCTCGAGCCTGTCGACTTCTTCAATACAGCCACGGCTTCGCTCACACTTCCCGGTGGGGATGACATTGTCACGCTGACCAACGGCGTCGACTTCCTAAATGGCGGCACGAATCAGGCCATTCGCGCGACGGGAACCTCGGGTGGCGTTGGTTTCGAAGCGGCTGCCTTTTGGAACATCACCACGCTGACGATCAACACGACGGCCGTCGATGGCAACGACACGATCACGATCGCCTCAGCCGACAATGCGCATGCCAACGCAAACCTGGTGATCAACACCGGTACCGGATCCGATTCATTGAATTCGAATGGCCTTGCAGTATTTAGTGGCTCGGCGACGATCTCGGTGAATGGTCCGCTCAGCGATGGCAACGGCGCCACGAATAACTTTCAGACGCCGACTCTGAACCTCACCGCTAGTGGCACCGTCGACCTGGATATTGACGTCACCACACTGACAACAAACACCTCGGCGGGGAATGCTGCGCAGACATTACGCGAGGTTAATAGCACGACACTCACGTCGCTCAATGCCGGCTCGGGATCGATTTCGCTGGCAGCAGGTACTTTCAATCTGGGCAGCGGCACGAGCATCGCCGATACGAGCCCGCTGAACGTCGGCGGCACGCTAAGCTTGAATGGATTCAGCGAGAGTGTGCATTCGCTGGCTGGTAACGGCACGGTGAATCTGGGTGGCAATCAACTCGCATTGCTCGGCGGTAACGCTTCGCCAGTATCTTTCAGCGGTCAACTGACAGGCTCCGGTACGCTTGCCAAGCAAGGTGCCGGGACACAGATCCTCGCCGGCAACAACACCGGATTCACGGGCACGACGAGTGTGACCGGTGGCACGTTGCAAGTGACTGCTTCGGCAACGGTCAATCCGCTCGGAACGAGTAATGTCGTCTTGAATGGCGGCAATCTGACAGTCGCTGGCCAGCTAACTGCCGGTGGTCTTCTCGGGCGTTACTACAACATCACTCCACCGAACATTAATGGAAATTTCCCGGAAGTCACGCAGCCTGCACAAATCCAAAGCTTGCTGCGGTCAACGACGTCAGCTGCTTCTGCAGTCTCGAACGTCAACTTCGATAACGCGGGGTACGGCAATGCCGCGCCCTTCGCGAGTGCAGGATTTACTGCGGTCGACAACATGGTTGCCGTCTGGTCCGGCAAGATCGACCTTCCCGCTGGCGCGACGAACTTCAATACCCGTAGCGACGACGGCACCATGCTGTTCATCAACGGCCAGTTGATCGTCAATAACAACTTCTTTCAAGGTGCGACCACGCGTTCGGGTACCTTCAATGCTCCCACTGCCGGTCAGTACGACATCTTCGTGCTCATGTATGAAGGCGCTGGGGGCGCTGGCGCTCAAGCTTGGGATGGCCCGGCCGGAACTCCCGGTGGTTTCGCTGCACCGATCTTTGCTTCGCAACCTGAATTAGCTCTCAATAACAATGTCTCTGTCACTGGCTCGTCGACGATCACCGTCACGGATACTGTTGGCGTGACGCTTGGCAATCTCACGCACACGGTTGGCACGACTTTGGGTTCCGCTGGCTCAGGCGAGCTTCGCTTCGCTGGGCAGACCACGTACACCGGCAGCGGCACCGCAACCTACGATGTCGGCACCGGGGGCGGCGATCTCGTCTTCAGCGGGCAAGTGAATGATGCCGCGAACAACGTCACCATCGTGAAGCAAGGTGGCGGTCAACTCATCCTCGACAACACAACAACCGGCGGTACCGAGAACGACATCGACGGGCCTATCAATGTCACTGCTGGGCAACTCGCAATCATCGGCACAAATGGCGGTAGTAACCCGGGCGACTCGGCAACTATCAACCTGAATACGGCTGGCGTTTCACTGGTGCACCGCAGCAAGGCTGGCAATCCGACGTTCAGCAATCCGATCAATGTGAATGCAAACGCGAACATCGCCAGCTATATGTCGCCCACGGGTGCCGTAACAAACGTCATCAGCGGCGCGGTGGCTATTGCGGCCGGTAGCACGCTCACTTTGCAGGCCATCGATAGCGATCAGCAGGTCGATGGCCAAATCACGGGCAGCGGCAATCTCGCGAAGCAAGGCTTGCTCAACAGCGTGCTCAATAGCAACGCCAACAACTACACTGGCTTGACCGAAATTCAACAGGGCCGCCTGATCGTCAGCCAATCGAACGGTCTGGGAGCGACGAGCGGCGATACCACGGTCCAAAACGGCGCTCAGTTGCGTCTGCAAAACAACGCAGCAATTCCTGCAGGTGAAACGATCACGATTCGTGGAGCGGGGCCGGGCAACGAAGGGGCAATTCGCAATGAGAGTGGCAACAACTCGATTGCCGATCCTGTTGTCCTCGCCGTTAGTTCCTGGATCACGAGCAACAGCGGTACTCTGACACTTCCCGGGGGCGTCGTGCTCGGGGGCTTTGGCCTGACCGTTGACGGAGGTGGCACCGTCACTATTCCCGGTGTGGTCGCTGGTGGAGTGACGGAAGGTTTGCAGGAGGGAGCCATTTTCAACAATGCCTTTGATGAGAACTCGGCAAACCCAGCCACCGCGATTGTGCTTGGCCCCGATGCGGGTCGCGAGTCGTTCGGCTTTGGTGGCCCCGCATCGACACGCTGGGATGGCACGAGTTCGCGCACTTGGATTTACTCAGGGCAGTTCTTCGACGCCGATGGGATCTTCTCGTTTGTCGAGAACATTGACGATAACACGCTGATTCGAATCAACGGCGTTCAGGTGTTAAGAAACACCACCTGGAATGATCCAACCTCAACGGGCGTGCTTAACTTTCCTCCGGGTTGGAACAACATCGAAATCCGCTTTGGCGATGGCGCGGGTGGTGCCGGTGCGCATAACAACGGCGCGACCAATTTCTCTCCCACCTACGGTTTTGGCCTGAATACCAGTGGTTCGGCTAGCGAGGACGGCGCGGACTATGTCTTCCCGCTGGAGCCAGCCGGTGGCGGCGCGACGCTCTTTCGATTGATCGATGGTGGCATCACCAAGCAAGGCTCCGGTACGTTGCGTCTGGAAAATGCCGGTAACACCTATGCTGGCGCGACCAATGTGACGAACGGCCGGTTGCAGGTCACGAATAACGGCTCGCTTGGTAGCACCACGACAGGCACCACCGTCAGCGGTAGCGGCACGCTCGAATTTGACGGCGCGTTTGACTTTACAGCCGCAGAAGCACTCACCATCAGCGGAAACGGTACCGGTGGAATCGGCGCCATCAACAGCGTGAATGGCAACACGACTATTACCACCCCGATCACGCTACAACGCTCGTTTACTCCGGCGGTGACGAGCAACGTTACGATTGGCTCGGGCACAGCCGGCAGCTTGCTCACTCTCAGTGGCCCCATCACTTGGCTACCACGCACCTCGCTGACCTTTACTGGTGCCGGTGAAACGCGAGTAAATTCGACTTTGGGCACAGGCGCAGCTCCTGCCAGCATCAACGGCTTCGACGAGCGATTCTTCAACACGCCCTTTGACGCCAACACAATTCAAAACAACGTCACGGCGATGCTCAACTTGGTGCCTGTAGTGAACAAGGTTCTCAGCGGACATCTCAATTTTCCAAACGATGCTGCCCTCGATGCCGAAGCAGGCCTTCCACTGGCAGTTGCCATGTCAGCGCTATGGCGCACGAATTTCACGCCGAATGAGAGCGGTGTTTGGCAATTCCAGTACGCAGCGATCGATGACAACGCTTCGATTTGGATTGACGCCAATCAGAACGGCGTCTTCGAGAATATTGCCAGCGAAAGGATCAACGCCAGTGGTTGCTGCGGTGGATCCGGTGTTGTCTCAACAATCGGACTAGTCGCCGGACAGTCTTACGGTCTAGTCATCGCAATGAACGATACTGCCGGCGGTGGCGGTTTTGCCGATATGGAAGTAAAGTCACCAAGCGGCGCGTTCAATGACCTGAACCCCAGTGCTCTCAGCGGTCTCTTCACGCTTCCTGCGCCGGCCAACAGCATCGTCAAGAGCGGGACCGGCACCGTTACTTTGGCTGCCGCGAATAGCTACGACGGCGCAACCACCATTCAGCAAGGGACGCTGATTGCCGCCCACAACTCGGCCCTTGGTTTGACTGCTGGTTCGACCGTTGTCGAAAGCGGCGGCACACTCGGCTTTGCGAACAACGTGACGATTACCGGCGAGGCCATTACAGCGAATGGTCTGGGCGCGGCAGGTCGCGCGGGCGCGATTGCGAACATCTCGGATACGAACTCGTACACGGGCGTCATCACAGCAGCAGTGTCCAGCGCTGGAGTGATTGGAGTGGGTTCCACGTCGGGCACGCTCACCACCAACGGCACCATCAACTTGCAGTTCTCGCGACTCGAATTGGGTGGCTCGGGAACCTCGGTGATCAACAGCGCGGTCGGGGGAATTGGTGTGAACTCGAATTCGCCAGGAATTCAAGAGCGCATCTATAACGGCGTACCGGCAGACGCGCAGACCAATATCGAAGCGTACCGTACCGCTCCTTTGGGTGCGGCCGATGGCACGGGCATTCTCACTTCGCAGCTCACCTATGCCGACGACAATGCCTTCAGCGCTCGTGCGACGGCACTTGGTGCTGTCGGTTTCGACAGCGGTGACTTCTCCGCAGTGTGGACCAGCACGTTCACGCCGAACGCCACGGGCGTGTGGGGTTTCCGCTTCAGCAGTCTCGATGACAACGCTTCGATTTGGGTCGACTACGATCAAGACGGCATCTTCGAAACCGCTGGCGATCTGGGTAACGAGCGGATCTATGCCCGCGGCTGCTGCGGCGCCAGCGGCGATCAATTGACTACCGGACTGGTTGCTACGCAGTCCTACCTGTGGGGCATCGCCATGAGCGATACCGGCGGTGGTGGCAACTTCGTCAATGTGGAAATTCGCGACCCGGTTGGCACCTGGAGCGCGCTCAATCCAAGCGCTCTCGGCACATTGTTCCAAGTGACGACTGTCGCCGACAATCGCGTGGTGAAGACGGGCACCGGTACCGCGACCCTCACTGGCACGAACACATACAACGGCACTACTGCCGTTCAACAAGGAACGCTCGTCGCGGCATCGAACGCCGCGCTTGGGACCGGGGGAGCAGGCACTACGGTCGCTTCCGGTGCTTCACTGGGCTTCCAAGGAAACTTGAATTACACCACAGCCGAGGCGGTGACTATCGACGGCACGGGCGTCGCCGGCGGCGGTGCCGTCCGCAATATCTCGGGGAACAACACGTTCGCGGGCGAAATCACAGCCGTCACGCTTGCCGGCGGCAATGTTGCTATGGGCTCGGATGCCGGCACACTCACACTCAATGGCAACATCTCACTGGCGTTCTCTAGCCTGGCGGTCGTTGGTAGCGGCAACATCGTGGCCAACGGCACGATCGGTGGAATCGGCGTACCGACCTTTATCAGCTCGGGCGGGTTTGTTGGCCAATACTATGACCTCGATGCAGCCCCCAACAACACCTCGGCCGCGGCGACTCTCTTGAACGGTACGACTCTCCCGCTGCCGTTGCAAGCTTTGACACCAGCCGTAACGCGGCTGACGCCGCGCGTCGATTTTGGTGATCAAACCGAAACGATTCCTGGCGACGGCAGCGTGCTGGATCGCGGTGGTTCGAATGGCAATCCCTTCGGGGGAATCGGAGTAACCATCGATCTTGATCAGGTAGCCGCAGTGTGGACCGGCAGAATCAGGGTTCCCGAAAATGCTACCTATCGCTTTACGACTCGCAGCGACGATGGGACGGTGTTATTTATCGATGGTGTCCGGATCGTCGACAACAACTTCTTCCAAGGGATGACAAATCGGAGTGGCGATGTCGTCCTCACAGCCGGCGTCCATGATATTCTCGTTGCCGGATATGAAGGGAGCGGCGGCTCCGGTTTCCAAGCTACCTGGGAGCAATTGAACGGCACGACGCCTTTTGCGCGGCGGCTCATCGCCCCCTCCGACATGGGCGACAACTTTAATGCCAACAACAGTTTGACCAAGAGCGGCACCGGCACGCTAACGCTGAACGGCGCGAACACTTACAACAATGGCACCATCGTGAATGGTGGCACCGTCGTGGCCAACAACACAGCGGGTTCAGCAACAGGCCCCGGTGCGGTTGCTGTTAACAGCACGGGCACGCTTAGCGGCAATGGCACCATTGCTGGTGTTGTCACCTTGAATAACGGTGGCACGCTTACACCTGGGTCCGGGGGTCTCGGTGACCTGGCGGTCATCACCCCGGTCTTCAATGCCACCGGCACTTACCAGGCCCAGCTTAGTAGCGGTGGCAATGGTCAACTCGCGGTAACGGGTGCCGTGAATCTCGGATCGAATGTACAGCTGGCAACAGCGGCCATCGGCGGCTTCATTCCGGCTCTGAGCCAATCCTTTGTGATCATTCAGAACGATGGTGCTGATGCCGTTGTTGGCACGTTCAATGGTCTGGCCGAAGGTGCGCAAATCGCGACCAACTTCCTCGGCAGCGGACTGCGCGCGTTCATTACCTACACCGGTGGTACGGGCAATGACGTCGCGATCTTTATGGAGGGTCCATTCACCTTCAACGGCACCGCCGCCAATGAAGATTTCGAACTGCGGCGAGTGGATGCCGGTGGCGGCATCAGCTTCTTGCAGTTGCTCAGCCCCATCGGCGGCGCGGCCATCGATTCGCGTCCCTATGATTCGGTTACGACCTACACGTTGAATGCCGGCGATGGCAACGACAATATCTTTATCAACCACGGCGGTACTGGCGGTCTGATCACAATTCCCGTGACGGTGAATGGTCAAAGTGGTGCCGCAGATACGTTGCGCGTTGGTGGCGGAACGTCGCCCACCGTTGCACATGTGTTTCAGAATGATACCGATGGTTTGATCAATCTGAACGGCACGCTTCATCCCTATATGGGAATCGAAGCTGCCACCGATAACATGGTGGCAACGAACCGGTTGTTCCAATTCAACGGTGTTGGCGAAACGATCGTCCTCGACGACGATCCAGCCGCTGGAGTGTCGCGCATCAATTCTTCGCTGGGCGTGGTCACCAGCTTTAGTAACCCGTCGACATTGCTGACGCTCAGTCTGACGAACGGCAACGACACGCTCAATATTCAAGGCCTTGATGCGGCCTTTAGCGCCGGCCTGACTGTCTTGCAAGATGGTGGCGAAACCGTCAACTTTCAAACGACGCCGACCAATCTGGGCAGCGGCAATTTGATCGTCAACGCGAATTCGATCGCTTTCAGCCAAACAGTAACAACTACCGGCGATGCGTCACTCAACGCCATGAACGGAATCACCACGAGTGGTACGGGGATCGACGTCGCTGCCAATAATTTGAACGCGCACGCTGGAACAGGCATCGATCTCGATACGACGGTGGCAACAATCACCACATCGAACGCTCTCAGTGGCAATATTCAGATTGATGAAACCAATGGCCTGACACTGAATACGGTCTTGTCGCCCAACGGCAATGTGACAATCAATAGCGCGGCAGGCAACTTGTTGGTTGGTGGCGTGACTGCTACGACGAGCACTGTCACCCTCACGGCTCCGGCCGGTGCGATCATCGACAATGTCGTGGGGACGAACGTCACTGCCGTAAACTTGACCGCTTCGGCCCAAAGTGGCATCGACTTGGATCTCGCCGTTGCTTCGCTGAGTGCCGTCACCACAGGCACGGGTGCGATCATCATCGACGACATCGGTGGCATTACGCTCACGAACGTGGTGGCAGCGAACGGTCTCATTTTTGTCTTGGTGACGGGCTCGATTGTGGCCACGAATGTGGTCTCCACCACCGATAGCGACGCCAACGACATCACCCTCGGTGTGGGTATTACTGGCGACATCACCGTTGGCGTGGTTGCTGCCGGATCAGGCGTGAGTGGCGATGTCGCTCTTTCCGCGCCGGGCTCGATTCGCGACGACAACAACGACAGCACGCGGATCACTGCCGACCTGCTGACGATGATTACCACCGATAACATCGGCAGCGTTCTCTCCGGGGCACAAACGGAGGATCTCGATACAACGGCCAACACGATCTCTGCTCAAACCACAAGCAATATTCTGGCTACGCAAGGCATCTGGATTGACGAGTCCAACGGCGTGACTTTGCAATCTGTCGCCACGGTGCTGGGGGTCATTCGCATCACCACGAACGGCGATACCACCGCGACGAACGTCAACGCAGGTGGTCCTGGACGCGACTTGACGATCATCAACTCGACCGGCAGTTTGTTCGTCGACAGCCTGTCTGCGGTTTCTGATCGCATCACCCTGACGACTCCCCTGGCGATTCAAGAGGTCGGTGTCGGTGATGCCGTCATCGATCTTGATGCAGCCCAATTGGTGCTCACCGCGGGCACCGGCATTGGCACGGGTGCTGGTGCCACCCTAGAAACTGCAGCCACCGCTTTGGAAGCCAGCGGTGGATCGGGTGGTCTGTTCCTCACTAATGCTGGCGCTCTCACAATTGGTGGCTTAACCGCAGTCAATGGCGTTTCGGTCACGGGCGGTGGGATCAATCTTACCACCACAGCTGGTCTCAGCATCACCGAACCAGTGCTCGCCACCGTTGGTGGAGTTATGCTTAACTCGACGGGCGGCATCGATGTAAACGCCACGGTGACTGCCTCAGCTGGCGGAGTGAATCTGTCTGCCACGGGTGGTCCGCTGAATGTTAATCAGGCAATTGCAGCTTCGGCTGCAATAAGCTTGGCTGCGACGACCGGTATCACTGTGAACGGGACGGTCATCACCACAGCGGGCTCGATCGGCCTAAATGCGACAGCTGGCGAGATCAATGTCAATCAACTGGTCAGCGCTACGGGCGGAGGCGTCACCTTGGCCGCCAGCAGCAGCGTTACCACAACCGCGGCCGTGAGTGCTGCTGGTGGTGACGTGACGGTCAACGCCACGAGCGGCATAACTGTTGGTGGCCCGGTCAACGCGTCAGGTGTCGTCAGCTTGACGGCCACCGCCGGAAATGTTGCCGTCAACCAAGCGTTGACTTCCACGGCGGGCGGAATCTCCCTGTCGTCCAGTGGCACCCTCATCACAACGGCTCCGCTGAGCGCTCCTGCTGGCGGTATCACTACAAATGCAACGGGGATCATTACGGTCGGCGGCACAATGGGTGCTGCTGGGCCGATCAATCTGACTTCCACAGCAGGCGGCATCCATGTGAACCAGAACGTCACCGCGACCAGTGGTGCAATCGTTCTGACCGCCAATGGCAACGTCATCACAGGTGCCGCGATTAATTCCACGGGTGGCGGAGTTACGATTAACACGGTGGGTGGAATCACCGTTGGTGGCGCGATCGGCTCTGCGGGTGGCGCAGTCAATCTAACCGCCACGAGCACGATCAATGTAAACCAGTCAGTGACGGCTTCGGGCGTCGGTGCTGGGGTGACGATTACCGCGACCGATGCAGCTGGTAGCGGTCAGGATATTGTCGTCTTGGCTGGCACTACGATCAGCTCCGCAGCGGCCGGCGTTACGCTTAGCGCGGGTGACAATCTAAGTTTGCCCGCCGGCACGACTGTCGCTGCTGCCACGGGTATTGTGATCAACATCGATTTTGGCAATGCCGACGCGGGCCTCGGTGGCACCTTCACCTTCGCTGGCGATTTTGATGATCTCGCCGCTCCTGTAAACGCCGCGATTGTCAGCGGAGCGGCCGATACGGTGGGCGATACATTCAACATTCGTCCCGACCAGGACGCTGGCAACCTTGTGCCGATCAGCGTGTTCGGCCTTGCGCCCTTTGCCAATCCCAACGGCGATTCGATGACGCTCGATCTCGCTGGGCTCAGCGATTTGGAACTAACGCTGGGCGGTACGAACAATGGTCAATGGAGCTTTGGGACGCAAGCCGGTGCCGTGGCTTACAACAACATTGAAAACGTCGGTGGCACCGGCGGCACGTTGCACTTGGTCCTCGATATGCGGTTCAGCGGATTCGAAAACGGTGTTGCCGATACCATTCAGGTTGGCCTCGATGCCGCCGGCACTTCGTTACAGGTTGAGGTGAATGGCGTCACGCAGTTCAACGGACCAGACGCCACCATCGCGTCGTTCACCATCATTGGCTCGGACGATGACGAGACACTGCGTGTAGTGGAATCAGCAGGGGGCATGCCTTTCTTCAGCACCAATGCTCCACCGGTCGATAACAGCCTGACGGGAGGCGGCGTCTCGAATGGTGGGCATCTCAATTCAGTTTCACAAGGCATTCTGACGAGCCAATTCCCTGCTCAGGCGCCTTGGGACGCCAACGACGTAACATTCCACTTCGATGGTGGCGCTGGCGTCGATATTTACCAGGTGAACTACCTGACGCCGCACTCGGTGGGCTATGCGACCGATACGATCGATGGTGCCGGCAGCGGCAACATCGGCAGCGTGCGGATTGGCGGCAGCACGGCCGACTTGTTGGCTTCGTTCGCGAACATCGATGCGGTTACGCTCGACGGTGCAGGCGGTCTGCTGTATGCCGATGCGTCTCTGACGCCGATTACCTCACTGCAGATCAGCAATAGTGGACCAACGAACGATGGCGTGCACCTGCTGACTGCGAATGGAGCATTCACTCCGGCAACCTTCGGCGACTTCAATCAGGTAGTGGTGGTCGGCGGTACCGGGTCGCAAACAATGGAAGTGGTCAGCACCGACAGTGGCGGTACGGTGCCGCTGACATCGTTGCAAGTGAGTGGCGACAATTCTGCTGGCTCAGACACCGCTGCTGATATTCTGCAGGTTCACAGCAGCACTGCGGGTGTAGTCACAACACTCACCTCTGGCGCTGGCGATGATGCCATTCGCATCTATAGCAGCACGAACTCGACGGAGGCAATTCTCGGTCAGATTGTCATCAATGCAGGATCTGGCACCGATACGCTAACTGTCGACAATTCAGGTTCGCTCGTTCCCCGCTCGATCTCGATTACCGAGTTGCAAATCGACGGAATCACCAGCGCTGCTGGCGCTCCTGATCTTGCCTATACATCAGTGGAAATTCTGGATGTCACCGGCAGCGGAGCGGCCGATGTACTCACCACAACACTCTCGGCAGGTTCTTCGCTAACGACAGTGAACGTCCGAGGTGGCAACGGCGACGACGACTTCCTGCTGACAACGAATGATCCCGTGACGGGGCTCACGTCGCTGAACCTCTTCGGCAACGACGGGCTGGATGACTTCGGCACTCCGGCAAACCCGATTGTTCCTTCCACCACATTGCCGCTCAACATCAACGGCGGTAGTCCTTCGATCGTCGGCCTTCCCACGCAAGACACAATCGGCGATCGGCTGCAGCTGGATATGTCCGAGACTGCTGGCCCGGTGATCGTAAATACCACCGGTGGAGTCGCCACGAGCGCCTCGCACGGCAACGTGAACTTCGTGGATATCGAAGATATCAACCTGGTCGACGAAAACATCGTCGCGCCGATCCAAATGGGAGACTTCTACCTCCGCGCCGGTTCTGCCAACGACTTCATCGTGGTTTCAAGCTTGGATCATTCCAATCCAGGTCGAGTTCGTCTGCGGTTTAATAGCACGTTCCAGGATCTGCAACTTAGCCGGTCGCTGGTAATTAATTCGGGCGATGGCAATGACTACATCACGCACTCGAATGTGACGCTTCCAGCTAACTACTTTGGCGGCGGCGGAGACGACTATATCGCGGGTGGTGTTGGCAACGATCTGATTGTCGGCGGCCTGGGGAGCGACACGCTGATTGGCGGCAACGGCGACAATGTGATTTGGGGCGATAACATTGGCGAGGAATCGCTCGATGTTGGTGGAAATGACTCGCTCAGTGGTGGACCTGGCGTCGACACGCTCTACGGCGGCGGTGGCAGCGACCGCCTCGGCGCGTTTGGCAACAACGACTACGCCTATGGCGGTGCCGGAGACGACACGATCATCGGCGGGGCCGGTGATGACCGCCTGTATGGCGGCACCGGCAACGACAGCATCGGTGGCGACGACGGGGCCGACATCCTTTCCGGCGGAGCGGGCAACGATACCCTCGTCAGCAATGGCGGGCACGACCTGGTGATCGGCGGCGCTGGAAGCGACAGACTCAACGGTGGGTCCGACAACGATTTGATGATTGCCAACTCGCTGGCCGGCGAAACCAGCAACACGCTGGGCGACACCAACGATCTCGCCCTGATGGCTCTGATGGCCAACTGGGGACCAACCGGTTCGAACCGTACGGGCCTCGCAGCAATCAGCGCGGATGGTTCGATCGACAACGTCTATGGTGAAGCAGGCGACGACGACATCTCTGCCGAGATCTTCGACTTGTTGCACGGCTTTGGTAGCCAGGGGGCCGACCAGCAGTTTTAGCAATTGGCCAAGAGAGCTGCCGCTGCGATAAACTGCAGACATGAGTTCGCCCTCGAATCCTTTTGCCGATGAGCCGCTACCGGAGCTGCCGGGGCGGCTGCAATCTGCCGCGAGCCCGCTGAATCCCTATGCGGCTCCGGTGAGCACCGGCGAGTACGAAGTTGACTTGCCGCCCGGTGTGGGCATTTGGCGAGATGGCAATTGCGTAGTCGTTCATGAACGGGCGAGATTTCCATCCCGCTGCCTGTTCACCAACGAGCCGGAGGCTGAACGCCTCTTGCAAACCATTACGTGGTCATACCCCATCGACTGGAGCAGTCGAAAATCGACCTTCAGTTACGGCATCTGCCAATCGGCGCTCAGGAAGATTCGCCGCCAGCAAATCATCGCCTTGGCGGTTTCGGGAGTGAGCTTTTTGCTCCTCGTTCTGCTGTTCACCAGCGGTTTTCTCGACCCCAACAACAACGGTTGGTTGGTTTTCTTCCTGGCCGTGCTGACCATTGCGGCTCTCAAAATTAGTTGGGATCGCAAGGGACTGTTGGTGTTTCAGTCGATCAAGCAGAAGTACTTCTGGCTCAAAGGGCCGAAGCGGCCATTCCTCGATTCGCTGCCGAAATGGCCCGGAATTGGTCATCCGACATGAGTTCGCTCGCCAAACGCAGGCCTTCGCTTATTGCGGGATCAAGCCACGGTTGGTGACCAGCGTTTTTCCCAGGCCGTTTCGTTTGGCTGGGTCCATGATCTTGTCCGGCACGTCGACCGTGGTGAAGAAGCCTGGATTGGGCTTTTGCCAACGATCAACTTCACCCTGCAACGTTTGCCCTTCGCGCAAGTTCACCATTCCCGGGGCACCGGTTCGCGTGCCAGAGGACCACGCTTCCGTGTCGCCAACGGTGAGTCGGAGGTCGGAAATGAAGGGTCTGAGCGTCGCCGATTGTTCCGACACCGGCTGACCGCCAAAACCACCCATTCGGTATCTCACCTGCTGAGATTCACCTTGCTTCATCGAAGCCGTCATGACCGTCGTGGCAGACTCGCTGATGGTCCATCCATTCCGCTGAATTTCGGTCTCGACCGCGGTCCGAACTTGCGAGTCATACTCGCCGCACTGGACAACCAGCTTGATCTGGGCCCCTGGCTTGATCAGCAAGAGCGACTCGGGATCGGTGGCGGCATCGACCTCGTCCACCTTCGGCCCTGGTAGCTTCACCGCTCCGACCGCCAGGCCGCTACTGCGACCTTGTTCGAACGAGGCTGCATAGATCAGGTGTTGATCGATGATTTCATGCGTGCGAGTCGCCCCGTGTTCCGGCTGCGCTTGTCGATCGAGTTCATACGTCCAGAGGGCGAGGCCGCGCGTCAGGCTATACAGCACCAGGTCGCCACCTTGCCGCGATTGGGCGAGCAAACGGTCGTTGCCCACCCAGGACATCGTTGTCGAAAACGGCGTGCCGATCGCTTCCGCGGCGAACCGGCGTTCCGGCGCTTCGGGATCCGTCAATTCCCAGACTCGGAGCGAGTATCGCTCGAGCACGGCCAGCTTGGCGCCGTCGTCGGACAGCGCGACGCTGGCCACACTTGCCGCTGCTGGCAGTGTGGAGATTGTATTCCCGCTAACCGCATCCAAAATTCGCACCCGTTCATCTTCGGGCAGAATCAGGTATTTGCGGCCGCCGCTGATAATGCAGTCCGCGCCAAAGAAAGATTCTTGATTGACGCGATACGCCAGACGCTTGTTCTCGGTGTCCCAGGCTGCATACGCCTGTTTCCCGGATCGTTGCAGAACGATTTTGCCATCGATGATCCGCGCCCAACCGTTTCTCGATCCGATGGATTCTTCTGCCGCCCATTTCACTAAGGGCTTCATTTCTTTTTCGACAGGCGAAGCATGCCACAACGTGAAAAACTCCTCCCTGGTATCTTTGTCCGAATTCCGCGTTAAGAGTCGCTTGGACGAAGGGTGGTAGTCCACCACCACTTCGCCCGGTGGGATCATATGTCGTTGCTCGACCTTTTGCTTGGCCAGCGAAACCCACAACAACCCCGTTCCCGCTTCGTCACGATGTGACCAGGGAGCCACCACGCCGAGAATCCAGTTGTCGGCTCCGCCTAGTGCAATCACGGCGTTGATTCGGTCGAAGGAATGCTCCTTTGCAAACCCCACGCCGCCTTGCTTGATTTTCAAATAGCCCGGCAAAGGATCGGGCGTCACGGCCACGGCTTGCCCCGAGCCAAGCGACGGATTCACGGCGCCGACCGTCGAAAACGATTCGGCTGGTGGTGGTTCCAACCAACCCTTGCCGGAGGCGACCGCATCGGAAATCTTCTTTTGCAAGGAGCGAACAAACGCCTGATCACCCGTGCTAAGAGTCGCAACCTTGATTGTCAACTCCTTCATATCGGGCTTGCGAATGACAATCTCTTCGCCGTTGACTTTCAGCAGCGCGGCCTTGGTTTTGAACGTGCCGGTGGCATCGGACCAAAGGCGCGCGGGGGCCATGGCATTGGCCTCGTAGGGATACCGCACATTAATGGGGGCGAAGATCTTGCGGGTGGAACGAGTGCCTATCCAGATGTACTCGGCCATCACTTCGCCGCGGGCATTCGTGGCGATGACCGTGGCAGGATACCATTTGCCGTCGAACTCTTTGATTTCGACCAGCTCGTCAACCTTGTAGGGCGGTGCAGCCCAAGCACTGTTAACGACAACAGCCCAAGCGGACAGCATTCCGACTGCGTAGACGAGCGATCGAACAAGATTCATGACCCGTTGCTCCCCGAATCTGACATAAGACGAAGGAGAGTATCTTAGTCACCTTACGCAGGGGGGACAATTCAAATCAAGGGGCTGGGTGCCGCCGATTTACAATTCGTTCGTCGGCAGTCAAACTAGTGCCGTCGTGGCCCATGTAGCCACGGTCAAACCAACCTCGATCTTTCTCGCCCAAGGAAATCCTCTCATGCGTTACGTTGCTCCCCTGTTGCTCACTGCTCTCAGCTTTGTCGCTTTCTCGCAGGCTGAAGAGAAGTCAGATTGGGTGAAGATGTTCGATGGCAAGACGCTCACTGGCTGGAAGGTCAACGAAAACGAGAAGAGCTTCTCCGTGCAGGACGGCGCCATCGTTGCCCACGGTGACCGCTCGCACGCCTTTTACGTCGGCAACGACAAGCCGTTTAAGAACTTCGAATTCAAGTGCGAAGTGCAGACCAAGAACAACAGCAACGCCGGCATCTTCATTCACACCAGGTTCCAGGAAAAAGATTGGCCAAAGGTCGGCTATGAGTGTCAGGTAAACAACAGCTACAACAAGGATCCGCAAAAGACGGGCGGTCTGTACAACACCGTGAAAGTACTCGAGGCTCCCGCCAAGGACGACGTTTGGTTCACCTACTACATCAAAGTCGATGGCAAGCATGTGACCGTGAAAATCGACGACAAAACCGTGGTCGATTTTGAAGAGCCAGCCAGCAAGGAAGGAACCATCAAGCTGAGCGAAGGGACCTTCGCCCTGCAAGCTCACGACCCAGGCAGCACCGTGATGTTCCGTAACTTGGAAGTCCGCCGTCTGCCGTAAGCAGTAGGCCGGGTGCAAATGACGGTCAACCCATGGCTCGCGCCGGAACATCGCGGAGTACCGCTTGTTCAGGCCTACTTTCTAGTTCCGGCTTACAATCGATTTGCCTTTACCCTAGCTCCTAGTTCCCAGCCCCTAGCCCCCTCTACCATGCCTGTCATCACCGCCGCCGCTCTCGAAACATATGCTGAAAACCTCTTGCTTGCCGGAGGTGCTTCGGCCGAAGAAGCGACCGTTACGGCTCGCAGCCTCGTGGATGCCAACATGCGAGGCTACGACTCGCATGGTGTTATGCGGTTGCCCTATTACGTCCAGGCCATCAAGGATGGCGAAGTGATTTCCGGCGCGCCGCTCACGGTCATCGATGAAGGGCCAAGCCGCGTCGTGGCCGATGCCAATTGGGGCGTGGGCCAGGTGCAAGGCGTGAGGATGCTCAAAATGCTGGCCGAAAAGGCCCATAAGACGGGGCAGGCCATCGGCACCATGACCCACTGCGGCCACATCGGTCGGCTTGGCGAATACTGCGAGATGGCGGCTGCCCAAGGACTTGTTTCGCTGCTGATGGTGAACTCGCACGGCGCTGCGGTCCGCGTGGCTCCGCCCGGCGGCAAGGCTCCGCGGCTCAGCACCAATCCGCTGGCCATCGGCGTTCCTCACAAAGATTCGCCTCTCGTGCTCGACTTCAGCACCAGTGCGACCGCCGAAGGCAAAGTACGCGTGAAGAAAATCGCCGGTGAGAAGGTGCCCGATGGTTGGCTGCTCGATTGTGAAGGCAAGCCAACGACTGATCCCAACACACTCTATGGCACGCCTCCAGGCTCTATTCTGCCGATGGGCGGCACCCAAGGTTACAAAGGCTTCGGACTTGGTCTGATGATCGAGATCTTTACCGGTGCAATCTCTGGTGGCGTGACCGCGCGACCGGTTCCCTTCGAGAAAAAGGGAAACTGCGTCTTCATGATGCTCATCGATCCAGGCCTGTACGGCGGGGCTGAACACTTCAAGACCGAAGTGGAACAACTGGTCGAATATATCCGCAGCTGTCCCCGCATCGATGGCTGCGAAGAGATCATGCTTCCCGGCGATCCCGAGCGCAAACTCTTCGAGCGTCGCCAAGCCGCTGGTCTCAACCTCGACACCGAAAACTGGAATGCGCTCGTCGCCGCCGGCCAGAAGCTCAATGTCGCTGCCCCAGCGGTTGCGTAGCACAACAACAATCACAAAAAGCGGTGGCTTCGCAGGTCGCCTTACCTGAGCCGGAAACGTCAGCGACCTGAGTGCATCGACCTGCAAGCCATGAACTCTTAGGAAACAATCGCTACCCGAGCTGGGGTCAGTCCACTCAAATGTACGAACTGGCATCAGCCTTTTTGTCCAACAACCTCCCCCCGGATTTCCGCCCAAACCGCTGCCAATCTCGCATAAAACTGCACCTGAGGCTCGAACAGTCGAGAGGTTTTTGGACACGTTACTTTTTCCAGCCCGACCGACTGCAGGGCCCTCTTCTCGACATCGGTCGAGCTCAAATTCGCCAGCGATTTTGATAACCATTCCGCGCACCAATTTACGAGTGCCCTTCACCCGCAACCTGCTTTCGTTGCTTGACTTGCGGCAAGTATAAGTTTCCATTACCCGCCTGCTTGATAACCGTTTGATAACCATTCTTGTCCCCAGCCGCTGCGGTTCGACAGCGGCGATCAGGCAAACCTTGCACGCGATACGCCGACGTATCTATCGAACATGTACAATCACTAGTCCAGAACACGTTCATGATAATTGTATATCATGTCGTGACTAGTCTGGTCACACGAGCATCAGAATTCTTGAACCGGATCTGCCCGAGGGTGGCTTCAGTGGCGATGACTACTCAGGTTCGGTAGCACAGGCGAATAGATAATGCTGTCTGAAATCCCAGTCCCAATTGGTGGGCGACATTGCCGACGTCGGCACGCAGGCGGCTATCAGCGTTGCCAGAACATGCACCGGCTTGCACGCGTAGATTCCCGCTGCCCAGCATTCGTTGAATTCGACGACCGCCCAGCCGCGCCCCTCGATCAAACCGACGTCGAGGACGAAGGCTGGGGGAAACGCGACATCTGGCGAATACAGCACCGCTTGGGCGAACTGGCGAGCTTGTTCAAGCTCTTCTGGTGGTGCGAAAAGACTTTGGTCGTCGCCGATAACCTCGCCATGCCGCTGATAGGGACTGATGGTGGCAACCGAGCCCGCGCGCACAAAACAGCGATACTCGGCCAGCCAATGGACCGGTTCGCCGACATGAACCAAGGCGGCGCGAGGAATGCGAACAGTAACCTCCGCAAGCTCTGCCGAGCGATAAATGCCGGCAGGAAATGCCTTGCTGATCGAATGCTTGATAAAGGAGGCACCGTCCAGATGCAGCGCCTCCTGCAGAGACATTTGCTGAAGGCTGCGGACCAAAAATCGAGCCGGAAGGCGAATCGTCCAGTCCGACGGGCAGCCTAGTAGAGTTCTTTCAAGTTGAGCGGCGAGATCGAAGGCCAGGGGCGGTGTAACGAAGAGAGCGATCTGATCGTCATCTGGCTCGAACCACTCGGGAAGCTCGCTGCCATCCAGTCGCAAGGTTGTCCATCCGAGACCTTGCGCCGTTTTGCGCAAGATCTGGGAATCAATCGTGTTTCGCGACGAAACGATCAGAGAAGGCATTGGTTGCTGCGGCTGAGAGTTACTTCACACCGAGCGTGGCGAGTCGCGCGGCTGCTTCGCCTTCGGCCTTCTTCATGACCGATTCGAGGGTCACCGGTTTGCCGCCCTGGCGTTTGCTTTCGTCGGCTGCTTCCATAAAGGCATAAATTTGCAGCGTTTCTTCAGCCGAAACCGGAGGCTGGCCACCGCGGAAGAATTTCACGATCTCCACAGCCAGCGGTCGATAGCCATCGAACTTGCCGATTTCGCGAATCCCCTTGCTGCCAAACGCTGTGCCTCCGTAACCGGATCCGCCCTTGGAACGAATGCCGCGGAAAGTGCCGATGCGGCCGCCGCTCCAGACTCCAGCAGCCAGATCGTAGTCGTTAGTGGAAACGCGTGACACCGATTCGCAGCCGCTACCCATTACGGTAAACAGCGTTTCCACACCATGAATGCCATACCAGAACAATTCAGGGTGTGTCTTTTCGAGCGAGCAGGGGCTGTAAGCATCGCAGCCCTGAATGTCGCCGATGGCTCCGCCGCGAATCTCCTGGGCGCCCTTGGCAAAACGGAGGGACGAACACGAGAAGACCGGTGCCTTATAGATTTTGGCAGCCTGATAGATGGCAATGGCATCGGCGAGCGAGCCGGCGACAGGCTTGTCGATGAAAGTTGGTTTGCCCGCCTTGAAGCCAGCGAGTGCCTGTTCGAGGTGCGGTCGGCCATCGTTCGTTTCGAGCAGAATGCAATCGACGCGTTTTACGAGTTCATCGATCGAGTCAACAATCTCCACACCATGAGTTTGAATATCCTTCGTATAGCCGGGAACTCGGGAAGTGCTCGATTCGATATCCGGGCTACCCTGGGGGTAAGCAGCAATCACGCGGCAATGGGCAACGTCTTCGGTGGCCTTGGGATTGTTCAGTTCCTTCGTAAACGCCATCACGTGCGAAGTGTCGAGCCCGATGATGCCGACCTTCAGTTCCTTCTGGTCTTGGGCCACTGCGGGTAGCCCCGCGAGTGCGATTCCCGAAGCGATCGACAGCGAAAAAGTGCGGCGCGAAACCTCAGTCATGGAATTCATTCCTGTTGGTGACAAAGTCTACGTTGAGTGAACTATTTCTTTTCGGCAGGCTTCTCGGCGGATACCGGTGCCGTAAATCCTGGTGCGGCGGTGAAGGCGATGACTTGCTTGCCGTCTTCAGCATTCCAAACAATGATCTGGCCATCGAAGGTCCCGCCAGCAATACGTTTGGTGCCCGCGTGATAGGCGGCGGATAGAACCCAATCCTTCGCGCCTGGGTATTCGCGAATCTGTTTTTGGTCTTTGGCGTTGAACTGGCGAACCTTCGCCTCGGCGGAACTGGTCAAGAAGAACTCGCCGCCAGGAGACAGCTTGTAAACTTCTCCGCCAAAGCCTACTTCCGCAGTTCGCGCCGCATCGGCGACTTTCCAACGCTGGATTTTGTTATCGCTGCCGCTGGAATAAACCTCGGCCCCATCCGGATGGAACATCACGCCGCGGACTTCTTTGTTGTGAGCCGAGTAAGTGATGAGCAGATCGCCTGTCTTGGCATCATAGACCTTGGCAGTCTTATCGCGACTGGCCGAAGCGAGCTTGTTGCCATCAGGGCTCCAAGCAACCGCAAAGACCCAATCGCTATGGCTGGTAATCGTCAGTTGCTCCTTGCCGGTTGCCACCTCGAACACGCGGACAGAGCCATCGGCGGCAGCGGTGGCGATGCGGTCGCCGGCTGGGTTGAATTGGCAGTCGTAGACCACATCGCTGGTGGTCGAGATCACGCGGATCAGTTCGCCGCTATCGAGCTTGAAGATGCGGCATTCGCCCAGACGCCCGGGTGCGCCACAGGCCACGGCTAGCAGTTGACCATCGGGACTCACCGACAAGCCGTAAGTCCGTTGACCGACATTATTGATGCGGCGAATCAACTGGCCATCGGTAGGATTCCAAACGGTCACTTCGTGGTAGCCAGCGGCGAGCAATTGCGATCCATCGGGTGTGAAGGCAACCGCCGTGATGGGCATTGTGGCGCTGTACTTTTCAGGTCCAGCAGGATGCTTCGGCGCCGGAATATAGGAGGCGAGCGGAGCCTTCGGATCGGGACCGTCGAAGTTAGCCCCTTCTTCAACCCAGCGTTTCAGCAATGCGATTTGCTCAGGGGTCATCGGGTCACCGTCGAGAGGCATCCGCTCCTTGGGATCGGTTTCGATAATCCGGCGGAATGCTTCGCTCCCGTCGAGATCCTTCGCATGAAAACCCGGACTGGTGGAATCGCCGGCTGCCATCACCTTTTCGTACGTATCGATGCGGTAGCCACCCTCCGCCTTCTTCGGTCCGTGACAGGCCAGGCAGCTATTGATGAGCAGCGGGGCAACATCGGTTTTGAAGCTGACAGGATCGGCTTGGACCGCGGTGGCAATCGTGGAGACGATCGCCACTGCAAGGAAGGAGCAGCGTTTCATATTTCAATCCGGTGGGAGGTGGGACTTCGGTAGCCCGACGCGTCAGCGAAGGAGATCGTGAGTGGAGTATGGGGGAGAGAGCGGTCAGTGTTGGAATAAGAACTCGTTGGTATTGAGGAGTGCCCAGCAAATGTCTTCGAGACCAACGACCTGATCGCCCTTCGCGGCGATGTGCGCTAGGCTGGCTTCCAGTTCTTTGGGCGTAGGCCGCCGACTAACCGCGGCCAAGTACAGGTCTTCGATAATGTCTTCGTTCTTCTTGCCTGCCGCGATGGCTTTGCGGAAGCGGTTGTTCGCGTCTCGAAGCTTGCCATAGATCAGCGGGCCATTGAAGAACTGAATCGCCATGCCAAGGTTCGAGTCGCTGGTACGCTCGCATGCGCATACCGTTTGCCGTTCGGGCTGGCCAAAGATCTTTAAAAACTCATGCTTGGCCAGATCGGGGGAGGGAAGTTGTGTCGCCTTAGTGCCCGCAGGCAATCCAGCAAATGCTTCAGGCAAATCGGTGACGGCACAGATCGAGTCGAGCAGTTGTTCGGCCGATAGTAGACGAGGCTGATAGTGGGAGAAGTACTTTACATCGTCCTTGTTCATGTCGTTCGGACGAAAATCAGCCTGGTAGGTCCGGCTGTTCAGAATCGTACGCAGCACATGCTTGCGGTCGTAACCATGCTGCACGAAGTCCTTTGCGAGGGCATCGAGAAGTGGTGCATTGGATGGGGGATTCGATTCGCGGAAGTCATCAGCAGGTTCCACAATGCCGCGCCCCAGCAAGTGGCTCCAGATGCGATTCACTTCGATCTTGGCAAAGTAGGGATTCTCCTTTTCGACCAGCCAATTGGCAAAGGTATCGCGACGGTCGCCATCAGCTGGCGGATCCACTTCGCCCCGCTGTGGCAGCCAAGGCTTCATTTGTTTGTTGGTGCGAGGCTGCGTCACTTCGCCGGCCCGGGCCATGTAAACGACCAGTTCATCGGTACGAGCTGACTTCTTGCGTTGCACCCGATTGAAGAATGCCGCCATCCCGTAGTAGTTGTCTTGTGTCCACCGTTCGAAGGGATGGTTGTGGCACTTGGCACATTGCAGGCGAGCGCCCAGGAACACCTGCGAAATGGTTTCGACGCACTCGTTCGTATCGGCGGCAGTGCGATAGAAATTGGCGGCCGGATTTTGCAAGGTGCTGCCACTGGCAACGATCAGCTCTTTGGCGAATTGATCGTAGGGCATGTTGGTAGCCAAAGCCCGTTCGACCCAGCGGTGATACTTGAACATGCCGCTGTTGCCGATTTGTTGATTCGTCAGCCGGAGCAAGTCGCCCCACTTGAGTGCCCAGAAGCGAGCGTATTCTGGACGGTCAAGCAGCGAGTTAATTGCCTTGGCCCGTTTGTCCGGAGCACCATCAGAAAGAAACGCTCGCACTTCTTCGACGGTCGGTGGAGTGCCGATCACATCGCAGTACGCCCGACGCAAAAACTCTTCATCGCTGCATAAGCCCGAGGGGAGATATTGCAACTGTCGCAGCTTGGTGTGGACGAGTTCGTCGATGTAGTTGTTGGTCGGCGGGTTCGGCCATTGATAGCCGGGAATCTCTTTCACGAAGGTAAGAAAACACGATTCGATGTGTTCGAGGTAGCGAACCAAAATGGCCGCTTCGCCGCGAGTCTTGCCGATCACGAGACCAGCCTCGGTAACTTCGGCCACTTCAGTATCGGATGACGAATAGCAGGCCAGCGGAGTGACATCGCGGCTGGTGCCATCCGAAAAATGCGCTCGGACTGCCAGTTGCTGCGTGTGGGCAGGAAATTTGAACTGTCGGCCGGTAGGTGGTGAAACTTCGATCTTCACGCAGCGAGCCTGGTCGGCGGGATCGGCCTGACAGCCTTGTTCGATCCAGTCTCGCAGTACCGCATAGGCAGGATCCGACTTCTTCAGCTTTTGGCCGCCACCATGCGGAACCTTCATCAGCGGCTTGAGCAGCAGCAGGCTTTCGTCGGCGGTCACTTTGTTTGTGCGACGACCGAGATCTTCGCGAATGAGTGTGAGATTATCGAGCACCGGGTCGAACGCTCGGAGAGAAAGGCGAAAGCCTCCCTTGCCGCTGGGCGAACCGTGGCAAGCACCCGAGTTGCAACCATTTTTCGAGAGCGCCACCAGGGCATCAAACTCAAACGACAGGCGCGCGGGAGTGGCAGCGTGTATGACTTCGACAGGGACTTTCGCCTGCTGACCACCTGCGCTGATGGTGACCTCAGCGTTGCCGTCGCCTTTACCACGCAAGACGGAGCCTTCTACAGCGACCAGGTGACCATTGCTGGAAGCGATCGTGACAGCGCGTGTGAGGTCTTGCACAGTGCCGTCGGCATAGTGGCCGGTCACGACCAATTGCGCGGTGGCGTTCTTGCCGCTCAGCTTGACCGCTGCGGGTTGCACTTCGAGTTTGGTGGGCGATCCGATTTGAAGGGGCTCGAGAGGTAGATCATCGGCAACGAGCATCGGCAAACTGCAACCGCAGAGTGCGGCAAACGCGAATGCGATGAGTGGGCGTGGCAGTGGCATGAGCAAAATCCTTGCTGACAGTTCTCTGCTAGGGCTTTTTCACTTCGAGCGCAGCTGGGGCACTTTCGCCGGTCACATTCTGTTCCGCTGCTTTGCTGGTCGCTACTACAACGAGTTCCTTGAACATCACCGGTGCTGCATCGGCTACGGCGGATAACTCCACTTCAACTTCGTTTTGATCGACTGCCAGATTGACTTTGTCGGGGCCGGTCACGCCGGCGGGGAGCGATTTGAAGGCCAAGTCTACTGGCTGACGGTCGTCGGCATGGCGCGTGACAGCAATTTTGACCTTTTGCTTCTGCCCCGCTACGAGAGGTCCCGCTGGCGTAAGGGTAATCACCAACGGATCGACGAGATTCACTACAACATCGTTCGATACCACCGCTAGACCCGTACCAGCCAATTCGGCATACGTGAAGTACCGCAACGCATGACGCCCGGCAGCGATGTCTTTGGCCGACTTCAGAATGATCTCGTAGGTTTCCGCCGGGCCGTTGCCGTTTCGCTTCACTTCGCTAGTGACACCCGGTGGGAGCTTCGTAACGAGCACAGTGAGCGGCACGTCTTTGAAAGTCGCTTCGTTTCGCTGCATGGCAAGGGTCAACTGAGTCTGCCCGATTTGCCGAAGCAGTTTGATTTCTGGCTTGCCCTGTGAGAGCGTGTAGAACTCGCTTTTGGCCTGCAGTCCCGAAGCAAGCAGCAAACCGTCTTGATAGGCGGGCGGATAGATCAGCGCGGGCTTCGCCAGTCGAGTTTGCGCGGTGGTCGACATAACAGCCGGCGAAATGGATTCGTCATCTACGGCTTCGCCGACAATGCGAAATCGCGCGATCTCGGCTCGCTGCCAATCGGCCGGCGGAACAAGGTAGAGACGCGTTTCATTGGCTTTGGCTGCAATCACGTTGTTGACCAGTTGCCAGCCACTGCGAGGCGAATCGATGCTCAGCTGAATCGCACCGTCATAGCCACTGCGCTGCGCCACGACATCAATGTAGCAACCGCCGCCAGCAATGCTGATGGGAAACCGCGTCCGATTGTTGTTCAGGTCGGCCTTGGTCTTGGCATCACCCAGTTTGCGAATCAGTTGAAAGCTGGGGCCGGTCGAAGCCTCGATGCGATAGGTGAAATCGGCTCCACCGCGGTCGGTGAGATCACTGACTACGAGCTTGTAGATTCCCTCGGCTGGCGCCACGAACGAAAGTGGCTCCTCTTCGTTCTCGGTCACCGCCGCTTCTGCCACTTGCGCACCAGCGGAATTAAGCAAGCGTAGCGTGATGATGGCTGCTGACCCGACGCTGCGAGAAATCGGCGCGAACATCACGCGCTGATCCTTGGCGAGCGAGAACGAGTACTCATCCTTCTCGCGGGGAACTGCCAGGACTCCGTGAACGGCCACCGGAAGCGCCAGTGGATCCTTCGCTGTTGGCGACTCCAAGGCCAGTGGCAAGTTGCCAGCGACAATCGTTCCCCAGCCGGAACCCTGGACACCGGGGACCGACGTGCTAATCGGCAACCGCCTGCTGGTCGAACTGGTGGTCAACAAACTGACCGCACTGAGCTTGTCGACTTGAGGCCCAGTAAAGTGCAGTGCAGTGGGTACTCCAACCTGTACGCCGATCGGATACGTCGTGGTTACGAGCGGGAAGTCGCCCAGCCTCAGGCGATAGCGACCGTTGGCCTTGAAGCGATTATCACGCAGTTCGATGAGATACTTACCATCGGCCGGCGCGGTAAAGACGCCGCGGCAGTCAGCACCAGCGGCCGCATCGTCGTCGAATAACAACAATTCGTTGCCTTGTGCGTCGAGCACGCGCAGCACGCCATCAAAATCCGATCCCAGCCGGGCGGCAATCAGTTCGAGCGATAGGCGCTCATTCGCTTTGGCATTGAAGGCAAAATAGTCACTCGCTGGCCCATCGCTGGAGCCTTCGATGGCAACCGGCAGAGTGATTTCCTGGGGGGTGGCTGGTGCATGGTTGTTGCCGCTTTCGGCAACGGTCGCCAGGTCGTCGACCATCACCGGCAGGATGTCGCTCATCCCGCGAATCGAGGCGATCACGATTCCCGCAGGTCCCACGCTCGCTCCGGCGGGGACTGTGAGCTTGCAAGTCAGGCTCTTCACATCTTTGGCTTTGGGGTCCTGCGCCACCCATTCGCAGCGAGCGGGAAAGCTGGTCCAAATCTCTATGGCCCCATCGAGCTTGGTTCCGCTGAAAGTAATCTGCGTAGTCGTGCCTGGCTTGACGGCCGCTGGAGAGACGCCGGTGATTGCCGGCTGCGCAACAGCCGTCGAGGCGTGCAGCAGCACCAACAGGCAGCAGCCTACGATCGCTGACCAGCATGAAAGCGAGAGCTTGGTCACGGGAAACGCTCTTGGTGGGAAGTAGTTCAGGGCAAAGGCGGGAGGTGGCGGCTAAGCCACAAGGCGACAAGGTTGCCCCTAAGACGGCATGCTGCGGTCTGGGCAGGAACCAAGTTGCCAGCGCCCATTCTGACCGGCGCCCCGGCGCCGGTCAACCAAACAGAACGGATCCACGGAGGAAAGGATGTGCCGAGCGACTCTGTTCGGCTCCGTCAACTTACGTCAACCGCCGGTCGCCCTCGCGCGAGTTGAAATCGGCGTAAGTGTTCAACCAGGGGCTGAATTGTTGAACACACCTGTGCCAGAAAACCCGAGAGATACGCAAACTGCTGTTCAACAATTGACCCGATTGTTGAACGCCCCCCGATTTGACTGTCACGCATGTTCCCGCGACGTAAGTCCTGCTGAGTGCCAATCCGATTGGGGCCTATTCGTTGATAAACCCGTCGACTTTATCAACAGCACCTTGCGCAACTCTCGGGAAATAACGCCTGTTGGTGTTGATAAACCTACCCTATTTATCAACACCCTTTTGCCGGCACCAAACTGCTACTCCCGCGTTTGCTGGAAGTAGTGAACGCCCTTTTTGTTCGAGGCGATGATATCGATCAGACCGTCGGCGTTGACGTCGGCCACTTCGAACTGCGTGCCGGGGCCACTGTTGTGGTCGAACTGGTGCGGCGTCCAAACCGGGCGGCCATTCTCGCGTTTCAGTTCGAACCAGAAGAAGACCGCCGGATCGTCAACACCCGGGTCACCCTTGGCATGGGCCCACCAGCGTTTGCCGCAGACAATGTCCGGCAGTTTATCGCCGTTCATGTCGGCCAGCATCACGCCGTGAATCTGCGAGAACGTTTTGTCGATCTCATGCTGCTTCCATTGATTGGGAGCCACTTGCTCGTGCCACCACAGGCCAAAGCCGTGCGGGCTGGAGGTCAGCACGTCGCTATCGCCGTCGCCATCGAAATCGTAGGCATACATCTGAGCAGCGAGGCCAAAGTTGACCGGATGAAACTTCCAGGGAGTTTCACTGGCCGAGGCTGGTGCTTCCCACCAACCGCTGGCGGCCAGCATGTCTTTGCGACCGTCGCTGTTCACATCGCCTACGCCAATGCCGTGGTCGTACTTTTTGGCTCCTTGCACACCCTTTTCACTGACGGCGGTCAAGATCCACGGTTCGTTCGGATCCTTGGCGGGCTTGGCAAAACCAACCTGGCGATCAGGACCGTCCGATTCTTTCGTGCTGGGAGCAAAGCCGAGAATCAGCTCTCGCTTGCCGTCGCCATCGAGATCGAGGTATTGTGGGCTTTCGTTGTTCGTCACCGGCGTGGCAGTTCGCTTCGTCCACAGCTTGCCGGTTTCCTTGGGATTCTCGTACCACCAGGTCGGAGTGCCGGGAAAATCGACGATGAGCAAATCGCTCCAGCCGTCGCCGTTCACATCTTCAGCGAAGCAGCAGAAGGCGTTGCTATAGCCGGTCGGGTTGTATTCGGGGGCCTTCTCGGTGAGCTGATGCATCTTCCAATCGGGTGCTTCGTACCAAACGTAGCCGGCGGCAATATCCTGCTTGCCATCCTTGTTGAAGTCGGCAACGGCGACCCCTTCGCTACGGAACTTGTCGTCGAGCTGCGTCCGCTTGAAGCGGATCTGCGGTGCAGCCTTGGCATCGGCCGCCGGAGCTTGGGCGAGCGACACACTCGCCAGCGAGAGGAGAATCAGGACAGAGAGGGACCGCATCATGGAAGACCTTTCGTGCGACATTAGCCGGGCGACGATTCGCTCCGGGAATGCCGAATTATAAAGGGGCCACGCGCGCGGGTCGAGTTGCCACTACTGGAAGTTGGCAGCCCCTGGCACGTTCAGATTTCAATGATGGCCGACCGAAGTGCCGTTTGCAGTTCTTCGCCTGCGATTGCCACTTCGCGGCTCAGCTCGACGCAGCGCTCGGCGTTGCACGCGGTCGCAGCCACTTCTAGTTGTTCGGTGGCGTTCATCAGTACTGTCGCATCGAAGTTGGCTGCTTGCCCTCGCAGCAGGTGCGCGGTTCGCGTCAGCTCGGGAAACTCATGCCTGGCAGCCAGGTCGGCAAGCGCATGCACTTCGTGAGGCAACTGTTCGAGGAATGTCTGGGCGACTTCGCGAAAGAGTTCTCGTTTGCCAAGCATGCGTGCCAGCGGTTGCGACCAGCGGTTCTCCACCGATTGCGCGCCAGGCAATGGAGAGGGCGTTCCGTTGTTCACAAGCGCGTTGATTGCCGTGCGTAGTTCATCGAGCCCCACCGGTTTGATCAGGATCAGATCGATTCCCGCTTGCTTGGCATCTTCGGCATTGGCGACGGCTCCCGCAGCCGAAATGACGATGAGCGGAATACGCGGCCGCGAATCTTTTGCCTCTCGCTGACGAATCTGTCGTGCGACTTCCAGGCCATCGACCTCGGGCATGCTCCAATCGAGCAGCCCCAAGTCCCAATCAATTTGCTCGTAGTACTCCAAGGCTTCCCGGCCATTGACCGCCAGCCGTTGCTGGTGACCAAGGAGCTGCAAAAAGTCGGTGATGAGCCTTTGGTTCACGGGGTCGTCTTCGGCGACCAGGACCTTCAACCCGCGCGTGATGGGAACGGGCTTGCTTGTGGGTTCACTGGTGAGTGACGCGATAAAGCTCCGCTCCAGCGGCAACTCTACCGTAAACTTCGAGCCGCTGCCCGGCGTGCTCTCGAGTGTGATACAGCCGGACATCAGCTCGACCAGGCCTTTGGAAATTGCGAGCCCTAGTCCCACGCCGGCCTGTTCGTGCGGAGAACGATTGTTCCCCTGAATAAAGGCATCAAAGATCGCTGGTTGCAAATGCGGCGCGATGCCCGGTCCAGAATCGATGACGTCGATTCGCACGCCGGCATGCGGCCGTAGCAAGCCGAGCCGCAAGGTGACGCTCCCTTGCTGCGTAAACTTGATCGCGTTGCCCAGCAGGTTCAGGATGATTTGCTGCACGCGTAGCGAATCGCCAAACAAATACACGCTCTCCGTCGGCAGTTCACTCTCCAGCCGTAATCCCTTTTGTTCTGCAATCGGGCGCAGCATCGCAACGCAGCGTTCAGCCACATTGCAGACATCGAACGGCGCGGTGAAAACTCGCAGTTTGCCGGCCTGCATGCACGCCAGGTCGAGAAGTTCGTCGACCAGTGAGCGCAGCGAAGTGGCTGAGTCCTTGATGGTCTCGAGAAACAATCGTTGTTGGTTCGATAGGCTTGTTTCGCCGGCCAGCTCTGCATTGCCGAGAATCGCATGCAGCGGGTTGCGCAGTTCATGGCTGATATTCGCAAGAAAGCGAGTCTTCTGCTCGCTCGCCGATTCAGCAGCTTCTTTGGCAAGCTCCAATTGTCGTCGCGATTCCATTAGCTCACTTCCCGCGCGCTGAATCCGGGCAACCGCCGGGCGAAAGATCAAAGCTCCTTCCAGCAGCAAGACGAGAATGGTCAGCAGCAGCAAGAGCCATTCGATGCGTTGCAGACGAGCGACTCGCGCCTGCGCTTCGCGATCGAATTGAAAAACGGCCGCATCCATCGCGGTCAGATAGTCGGCTTCGCGCTGGAGCAGTGTGTCGAGAGCGGCTGCTGGTAGTTGCTCAGCAGGACTTTGTAGCAGGGTGTTGGCCGCAGCGACCATTTCATCGAATGTTGGCTGCAAACGGGCGAAGTGCGCCGCGATGGCAGGGCTGTTCTTGCCCGGGAGTTGCAGAGCCTTATCGCCAAACTGCAGTCCCTGGTGCGTTTGTTGCCAAATGGCCAGAGTTTCTTTGAGTTCGAGGCGACACTTCGCCCGCGATTCATCCGATGTTGCCCGATCCCCAGCGAGCGCTGCTTTGGTCAGCTTTTGGCTAAGCATGCGTTGCCGACCGGCGAGATTCACGATCGTCGAATCGCTCTGCTGCTGTCGCAACGACCGCTGCACCAGCACTTGTCCGCTGATGGAAAGGAGCGCCACTGCCGACAAGGCGGCGATATAGAGCCAGCGGAGTCGCGCGGTCCCGAGATCGAGAGGCGCGCTCGAACTCATGGCTGCTGCCCTTCGTTGTCTGTCGTGGCAGTTTCTTCCGCGGCGGTGTCATCATCGTTACTTGCCGGTGGCAGCAGACCGAGAGCGCGAAGCTTCTTGCGCAGATTGCCGCGAGTAATGCCCAAGATCCGAGCGGCCCGCGCTTGATTGCCGGAGGTATTCTCCAGCACCAGTGCAACGACGTGTCGCTCCATGTCAGCAATGGCTTCGCTGTACAGATGCGTCGTCGAACGTCCCAGCCCCGAGGAAACGAACTGCTGCCAATAAGTTTGTGCCGGAGGCGCCTGAGCGGTGCTGGCGGATGTCTCGCCACTTGTGCCGCGGCGCAACGAACGCAAGAGCGAACTCGAGGCGAGCACAGTCCCCGTGTTCTCAATGAGTGTCTGCTGCAGCACGCTTTGCAGTTCGTCGAGATTGCCCGGCCAGGAATGCTCTCGCAGCAAGTCCATGGCTTCCGGCGAGACGCGCACCTGCTGCTGGTTGTATTGAGTACTCAGGTGCATGAACCGTTGCACGAAGTGATCAACCAGGGCCGGCAGATCGTCGCGACGTTGCCGCAGGGGCGGCAGCGTGATCGCCAAGGCCCGTAGTGCGTAGTACAACTCGGCCCGGAAGGCACGCTGGCCGATGAGTGGCTCCAAGTCTCGCGAGGTGGTGCAGAGCAGGCGAACATCGGTGGAGATGACGTTCCCCGTGGTACCCCGTTCGAACGTCCCAGTCGTGACCAGACGAAATAGCTTGCTTTGAATCTGTGGTGAGAGCTCGGCGATCTCTTCCAGCAACAACGTGCCACCGTTGCACTGCTCTAGCTTGCCTACCTGGTCGCCACTGCTGGGGCTGTCGACGCCAAACAGCTCGTGGTCGAGTGTGGCGCTGTCGAAGTCAGAACATTTGACGACTCGGAAAGGCTTGGTGCTGCGGCTGCTATTTTGATAGATGGCACGCGCGACCAGTGCCTTGCCCGTTCCGGTTTCGCCTTGCAGCAAGACTGGTTCCTGCCGAGCAGCGGCTCGTCCAATTGCTTTGAAGACCTCCGACATCAAGGGACCGCGACCGACAAGTGCCTCGATCGTTTCTTCTCGATTTTCATTCGCGGCAGCAATTACCACGGGCTCGTGCATTAGCCGCCGAGCTTCCAGCGCGAGTTGAACCTGGTGTTCTAGCACCGACAAGTCGAGAGGCTTATGCAGATAATCGAATGCGCCCCGCTTCATGGCTTCGATGGCAGTTTGGCTCGTCCCGCGGGCGGTGATGAAGATCACAGGCAAGTGCGGATCAAGCTGGCGCGCTTGCGCGAGCACGGCCAAGCCACCCAGATCGGGCAGGACGTTATCGAGGATCATCACGCTCGGACGCTGACTGAGCATCTGCAGCGCTTGTTCGCCAGTGCGCGCTGTCAGCAACGTGTAGTGCTCGTCGTCGAACACTCCGTGCGCCAATCGCAGTACAAGCGGATCGTCATCCACCACAAGCAACCGGGGAAGTCGTTTGCCAGATGTCTGCATGGGGGAAGCTGGGTCAGCTTGATCAGGTTCTTCGGTTTCTAGCGAAGTCACGCGCCGCCTCAATTAGCAATTGGCATACCGGTTGCTTTTTTCGGTCACAATCACAGAAACAGCCTGCATTCTACCTGTTTCGGCCATCGCGCTCGATGCCGCTGCTTGGTTCTTACGCAATCCAAGCGTGGCAACTGCTCCGAGATTGGGCAGCTGCACTGATTTTCGTATGACCGTTTTGGTCGAGTGGCAGCAAAATTCAGCGGCTTAGAAATTCCACTGATACTGCATGTAGAAGAAGTTCGCGTTCGACGAGAACCCGGGCGGCGTGTTGGCGTAGTACTGACCGGCCCAGAAGTGCGAGTAGCCGAACAACAGGTCCATGCGGGCGTTGATCGCGTACGTCGCCGTGATGTCGAGTTCGTGACCCAAGTCGCGGCTGGCAGGAGCATTCGCCGGGTTGAACGGAGTCATGTTGACGTTGTAGGGCGTGTCGTTGGCATTCTGCAGAAAGAAGTAGTAGTACCATACGAGCACTTTCCACTTTTCGTGCGGCTGGCAGGTGAACTGCACGTTCGGCGTCTCGATGTTGCTGCGGCCGAACAAGTCCATGAAGCCGAGATACTTGTGAGCCAGCGGGAACAAGTGGTTGAAGCCCTGGCCAGCGCCACGGACGTCGCCACCTTCGGCCCAGTCGTAGTAGGCCATGACTTGTGGCTTCCAGCAGTGCTCAGACCACTTTTTACCGTAGCCAACGGTCCAGAACGCAGCGTCGTGCGCATTGCCCGCGGTGTTTTGACCGAATTGAATACCCCCTTCGAGTTCCCACAGCCAATCGCACTCGGTCCCTAACCAGCGACCACCCATCGTGGTGTACTGAAAGTTGTTGAACCCCAAAGAGTTGTTGAACTGCAACGCGTAGAGGTCAATTGTCTGGTCTTTAATAGCCTTGTAAGTCGCCCATCCACCGAAGAATTCTTGTTCGTCAATGGCGGAATCAAAACGAATGGGGTGCACAGCCACGGGTTCAGTAAAGAACACGTCGAGGTTCCAATCGGCATCGGTCCACATGAACTTGATGCCCTCGAAGGTCCGGCGAGTATTCGCCCAGTCGAGGGGTGAGATCAATCGTTCGCTGCCGTAGAGCAGTTCCTGGCGACCAACACGGCCGGTGAGTGAACCGCCGCAGCAGTTCTCGTACAGTTTGTAGTCAACGAACAGGTTGAGCATGTCGGAGCGATTCACTTCAATCGCCCGCTGCGGAAAGTTCTCGTGGTTGCTTTCGGCATCAATGTATTCGCCGTAGAAACGAAGGCGATCGCCAATCTTCAAGTTCGCAAACAACCGCGTGCGATGAAGCAGAAAGTCGTCATCGTTGCCGGTGAGACCGAGGCCACGGATGTTGTTCTCGTGCTGATATCGAGCGCGGTACTGGCCGCCGATATCGAGCATCGAGTCGCAGCCCAGCGGGATCTGTTTGAAGTCGTCGCCCGGGTACCAGTCGTTGTACAGTGGGTTGTTGATGTAAGCGAACTTGTTGTTGTAGAAGACTGGAGCGTAGGCAGTTGCCACAGCCTTCTTCAGATCCGCTGCTTTCTTTTTTGCGTCGGCCGCCGCTGCCTTCTTTTGGCATTCCGGGCAATTGCAGGCGGGGGCTGCAATGGAGGCAGCATCGGCACTCAGCGAAACCGGGAACTCGCCGTCGTCGGATGAGATCTCGATCTCTGCTTCCGGCAGATGGTTCTCGGTGACGGGGAAAGTTTCGGCTTGCAACTGGGCGGTGACGCCGAGCAAGCAGAAAGCAGAAGCCCAAAGGGCAAGGCGGCGCATGCGAGCGTTCATACAAACTCACTAGGAGTTTAGGGGTAGTGACAGGTGGAACGCTCTCCGCCGAGAGAGATGCCGGCAAACTGCCCCAGAACGAATTGGGTTTTGCCGGCTATAGCAGAGAATCGGGCCCGCTCATCGAAAAATCCACGATCGTGCGATCTCCAAGCCTAGCCAACGCAGTCGCCAAGGTTTAACGCGCCGGCAGACACAATCGAGCGAGCAAATGGTTTCCTCGCGTCCCCAGGTGGTTCCGGCGACACCACTCTTGCTGACGCAGTCGGGCCACGCTCCTAAGCAACCGTGCTGCACAGTTTTGCAGCAGTCGCTGTTAACCTCACGACGGGTTGAGGAATCTTATTTCGCGCAACTGGTTACAGCGAAAGGGCCTGCGGATTGATTGCTGGCATCCTTCGGGCGGCCGCACAACCTTTGGCACAGCGGTCGCAAATTATGCAGTGGGCGGACACGGGCGAGCACAGGGAAGCCACAACGGTGCTCGCAATACTCAGTCGAACTTTAGATGGAACCAAAAGACTCTACGATGCACTCCGCCTCCAAGCTAAAAAAGTCTTCACTCGATCGCCGCTCGTTCCTGCTCGCAACAGCTGGTGCCTCGGGCGCAGCAATATTGGCAGGCTGCGGTACGTCGACCACAGCGAGTTCTGTCGCGCCGGGCACTGTTCCCGCGGGTGCGACCGCTGGCGATACGCCTGAACAAAGCAAGCTGAAGGTCGGCATCATTGCCCTCACCGACTGCTCGCCCTTCGTGATTGCCAAAGAGAAGGGCTTCTTTGCGAAGTACGGCATCGACGCCACGATCAGCAAAGGTGCCAGTTGGGCTGCCATTCGCGATTCACTTTCGAACGGTGATATTCAAGCGACGCACCTTCTGTTTGGAATGCCCTTCGCCTCGACGATGGGTTTACTCGGTGCTCCCAAGCGGCCGGTAATCGCTCCCTGGATCGTCAATCGCAATGGTCAGGCAATCACGCTCAAAGCTGATCTGAAGGGAAAGGTTCAAGACGACCCCAAGGCCCTCAAGCCCTTGGTGGACGCGGCAAAGTCGGCCGGCTCGCCGATGACGTTCGCGATGACCTTCCCGCCCGGCACGCATGCCATGTGGATGCGCTATTACCTGGCCGCCGGTGGCATTCATCCCGACACCGACGTTGCCTTGGCAACGGTGCCGCCGCCACAAATGGTCGCGAACATGAAGATCGGCAAAATGGACGGCTTCTGCGTGGGTGAGCCTTGGAATGCCCGCGCGATTGCCGACGGAATCGGCTTCACTTCGATTACAACGCAGGAGATGTGGAAGGATCATCCAGAAAAAGTCTGTGCCTTCACGGAAGACTTCGCGGAGAAGAATCCCAAAACGGTAAAGGCCTTCCTGAAAGCCCTCCACGAAGCGAGCGTTTGGCTCGACGACATGGGCAATCGGCCCGAACAGGCAAAGATCGTTTCTGCCCCGACCTACATCAACTGTGCCCAAGACATCATTCTCGGCCGGATGCAAGGCAAAGTCGATTACGGCGATGGTCGTAAGAACGACGAACTGCCCTACATGATTTTCCACGATCGCAACTGCAACTATCCACAGGCGAAGTACGGCCTCTGGTGGCTGTCGCAGTTCCGACGTTGGGGCATGGTGGAAGGTGCTCCCGATTACGAAGGAACTGTGAAGCGCGTTCTGCGCAGTGATATCTACGAAGAAGCGATGAAAGAGATCAGCTACGAGCATGGCGGTGCGAATAGCGATCCAGAAACTCTGTTCGATGGCGTGAAGTTCGATCCGGCTGATCCGGAAGGCTACGCCAAATCGTTCGCCATCAACAATCTGAAGGGTTAGTTCGCAAACCTGCGAGAAGGATTCCGCCATGTCCGAGAAACGATTTCCATTCGACTATGTCATTCTGCCCGTTGCAGCCATTGCAGTTTGCGTAGTGATCTGGATGGTCATGAGTGCCACGATCACTCCGAATTTGCCCTCGCCTGGCAAGACTTGGGAAATGAGCAAGCCCTATTTGGCGGCTCCCTTCGAGAAGCGGGGCGAACTCGACCAGGGGATTTTGCGATTTACCTGGTACTCGCTGATTCTCGTTGCCAAGGGCTATTTCCTGGCAATTCTGGTCGGCACGCCGCTGGGTTTCATCCTGGGCGGCTCAAAGATGTTTGCTCGCGCTTTTGATCCGATCGTGCAAATCCTCAAGCCAGTTTCGCCACTCGCCTGGTTACCGCTGGGGCTCGTGCTGTTTGGCAGATCGGAACCGGCGGCCATCTTCACTATCGCCATGTGTTCGATGTGGCCGACGGTGCTTAACACCGCCGTGGGTGTGCGAGCGATTCCGCAAGACTACCTCAATGTGGGAAAGGTTTTGCGGCTCTCGAAGTGGACGATGCTTTGGAAAGTGCTGCTGCCGGCCACTCTCCCTTACATGTTCACAGGCTTTCGCTTGAGCCTGGGGATTGCCTGGTTGGCAATTGTCGCTGCCGAGATGCTCACCGGCGTTCCTGGCGTCGGTGGGTTCTTGTGGCAGGAATACAACAGCCTGATTTATGAACACATCATCCTGTGCATTCTCACGATTGGGTTCGTCGGCTACATCATGGATCGCATGATGAGCATGGTCGAGCAACGGCTGAAATGGTCAACCACCTAGCCGCCAACGACGACACAAACGCCAACATCACTCCGTGAGACTTCCAAATATGTCCTTCCTGTCTTTGAAGAACGTCAACAAATCGTTTGGACCTAGCAATCGTCGCAACGATGTGCTGGCTAATATCAATCTGCAGGTGGAGCGAGGCGAGTTTGTCGCCATCCTCGGCTACTCAGGTTCCGGCAAGACGACGCTGATCTCGCTGATTGCGGGCTTACAGCAGCCAGATCGCGGCGAAGTCGAAGTGAACGGCCAGCGCGTTACCGGCCCAGGTGCGGATCGGGGCGTGGTGTTTCAAAACTACTCGCTGCTGCCTTGGCTCTCGGTGTTCGACAACATTCGGCTCGGTGTGGACCAATCGCATCCGACTTGGAATGCCGAGCAAAAGAAGAAACACGTCGAACGCTACTTGGCAATGGTCAACCTCTCCGCCGCCGCTGCCAAGAAGCCGCAGCAACTCTCTGGCGGCATGAAACAACGTGTCGCAGTCGCCCGAGCACTCGCCATGAGCCCTGAAATCTTGCTTCTGGACGAGCCTTTGGCCGCACTCGACGCGCTGACTCGCGCCACGCTGCAAGACGAGATTGAGCGAATTTGGGAGCAAGAGCGCAAGACTGTCGTCCTGATCACCAATCATGTCGACGAAGCGCTTTTGCTCGCCGATCGCATTGTGCCCCTGACCGCTGGTCCGAAAGCAACCCTTGGCCCTTCCTTTGTTGTTGATATCCCTCGCCCCCGCGATCGCAAAGCGCTCAATCACGATCGTCGGTTTCAACAACTCCGCAGTGAAGTCAACGACTACCTGCGCAGCGTGAAGGCCAAGACGGAAGAAGACGCCGCCCGCACGGCTGCTGCCTTCGAGATTCCCGAGCCGATCGATCTTCCGCCGCGACGCAAAGCATGGCCAGCTTGGTCATGGAGTGCGCTCACAGGACGGGCGTAACACCACAACGAGACACATCGAAACTCTCCGCCGAGAGTTGCGCTGGTTGGCAGGGACTGCCAGGCGGTCCAACCGGAGCAGCCCCTGCCACCAGTCGTATTAGATTCAGCAGACTTAAGGAACGAAGAACATGGCCGGTTATGTGGAACTCTTTCGCGTGGGGAAGTCTTACCCCGCGAAGAACGGCCCGGCGGTGATCGTGCGCGACTTCTCGCTCAACATTGAGCAAGGAGAGTTCATCGCGCTGATTGGCCACTCGGGCTGTGGCAAGAGCACCGTGCTTAGCATGCTCGCTGGCCTCAGTGAGTGCTCTACCGGTGCGATCGTCGTGGCCAATCGCGAAATCGATGGCCCCGGTCCCGATCGCGGTGTGGTATTTCAATCGCCTTGCTTGCTCCCTTGGCTTACGGCTCTGGAAAACGTGCAGCTTGGTGTCGATCGCGTTTATCCCCATATCTCGCGTGCTCAGCGGCGCGAAATCGCCGCTCACCATTTGCAACTCGTCGGCCTGGGCCAATCGCTCGAACGAAAGGCCTCGGAACTGTCACAAGGAATGCAGCAGCGAGTGGGCATTGCCCGGGCTTTTGCCATCTCCCCCAAGATGCTGCTTCTCGACGAACCGTTCGGCATGCTCGATTCTCTAACGCGAATGGACTTGCAAGAAGTCCTCGCCGATCTGCTTGAGCGCGATCGCAAAACCAGCCTGATGGTGACGCACGATGTGGACGAAGCCCTGCTGATGGCTGATCGCATCGTGATGATGACCAGCGGACCGGCCGCGACCATCGGCGAGATCATCGAAGTTCCGTTTGCTCGCCCGCGCAATCGCACGGCAGTTCTGAATCACCCCGACTACTACCCGTTGCGTGAACGCCTGATTGGCTTTCTCGAGGATCAAGGTCACTCGCCGGGAGTCAAAGCCGAAAAGCCTGCGGAAGACTCGCCAGCCATCGTCCGCATCGATGCGGCCGCAGACGAAACCAACCAACCCAATCTCGCGCAGGAGACCGCTCGGCTAGCTCGCCGCGCCTAAGCAATGACGACTGTTACTGGACTACCGATGTACCAACCGGCCAAGCCGCCGCTGCTCATTGAGCAGTTGCTGGCCGAGCAGCAGGCCATGCCTGCGGTGCAACGGTTCGCACAGTGGCACGACGAGCATCAGTCCTACTCCACGCAGGCCCACATCGCCTATCGCAGCCTTATTCCTCTCTCTGCTCCGCAGCCGGGCGAACAGTATGCCTTTGAAGTCGACCTGGACGCTTGTTCTGGCTGCAAAGCCTGCGTCACGGCTTGCCACAGCTTGAATGGTCTGGAAGAACACGAGACTTGGCGCGACGTCGGCCTGCTGGTCAGCAGCGATGAACGTCCTTCGCTCCAGTACGTCACCTCAGCCTGCCATCACTGTGTCGAGCCTGCTTGCCTCGCGGGTTGCCCGGTGAAGGCGTACGACAAAGACCCCGCAACCGGCATTGTCCGACATCTAGACGACCAATGCATTGGCTGCCAGTACTGCGTGCTGATGTGCCCCTACGACGTTCCCAAATACAGCCACTCCAAAGGGATCGTGCGGAAGTGTGATATGTGCCGACAAAGATTGGCTGTCGATGAAGCTCCCGCTTGCGTCGCCGCTTGTCCCAATCAGGCAATTCGCATCACGATTGTGAACCAGGCTGAAGCGATCGCGGCCGCTAAGTCGGGCGAGTTTCTCGCCGACGCTCCCGATCCTCGCCAGACAGTTCCGACGACTCGCTTCGTCTCGCAAACGGCTCACACGACCTGGCAAGCCGCCGATGCGACTTTCGTCAAACCGGCTCACGCGCATTGGCCACTCGTCGTGATGCTCGTCCTCACGCAAGCTTCGGTGGGTGTGCTGCTCGCTGAGCGAGTTTTGGCAGTCGCAGGAAACACAACAGCATCGTTGCCACTCCTCATCGTAGCTTTGATCCTCGGTGCCGCCGGTGGACAAGCGGCTGCGTTCCATCTGGGGCGCCCCTTCGGCGCATGGCGCGCTTGGCTCGGTTTACGAACCAGTTGGCTCAGCCGTGAGATCGTCGTGTTCGGTGCCTACAGCGCGATGCTGGGTGCTACGGCTTCGCTGGCTCTGGCCATCAACCTACGACTCGTCAGCAGTGACTCTGCCGTCGCATGGATGATGCCAATCCTCAGTTGGTGCTCGCTCATCCTAGGAGCCTGCGGTGTATTCTCCTCGGCGATGATCTACGCGGTAACCTGCCGACCAACCTGGAACTTGGCCCGCGGTGGCGGAAAATTTCTGTTGACCTCTCTACTGTTTTCCGCCATCGCCGTGGCCTGTTTCATCAGCCTACTGTGGCCGCTCGCGATGTTCATCGCCGCCATCAAGTTGCTTTACGAGGGTTTCTGCTCGTGGCACTCGATTGATAAATACGGAAGAGTCAGCGGCGGGATCAATCAACTAACCAACGCGGCCCGTTTGCTGCGAGGTCCGCTGGAACGGCTTCAAACCGTGCGCAACTTAATCGGCATGCTATCAGGAGTACTGATGGTGTTTGCGGCTGCGGTGACTATAAGCAACGCAGCCGCTTCGTTGCAGTGGACGGCAATCGGCATCGTTGTGTCCAGCGCCCTCGCGAGTGAGTTGATTGAACGGACTTTATTCTTTACGGCAATTGTCTCTCCCAAGATGCCAGGAGGGGTTGCGACGTGAACGCGAAAACAAATCATCTGCTGCGGCAATGGGATGGTCCGCTCACGCGCGACCTCGTTCTCTCGCCCGGCGAGTTCGGTCTGGGCCATCTGCCGGAGAAGCTCGTCCCCAATCAAACCACGCGCACGGTCTGCGGCTATTGCTCCACCGGTTGCGGCCTGCAAGTTCACCTGCGAGATGGTGTGGCGATCAATCTATCGCCAGCCAGCGACTATCCGGTCAATCTCGGCATGGCGTGTTCCAAGGGCTGGGAAGCACTGAGCGTACTCAACTCGGCCGATCGCGCGACGGATCCTCTGCTGCGGGATGAACGCGGGCAGCTGCAACGCGTGAGTTGGGACGCGGCGCTTAAAACCTTCTGTAGCCGCTTTCAGTCGATCATGACCGAACACGGTCCCGGCTCGGTTGCCTTTTTGAGCACGGGGCAGATTCCGACGGAAGAGATGGTGCTCCTCGGTATCCTTGCCCGCTTTGGCATGGGCTTTTTGCACGGAGATAGCAACACTCGGCAATGCATGGCGACTTCTGCCGTTGCCTATAAGCAGTCGCTGGGCTTCGATGCTCCGCCTTATACCTACGCTGACTTTGAAGAGTCCGACCTATTGATTTTTGTCGGTGCCAATCCGTGCGTTGGTCATCCGATTCTGTGGGAGCGAGTGCTCCGTAATCGCCGAGGTGGCAAGATTGTTGTGATCGATCCGCGCCACACGGAAACGGCTCAAGCAGCCGACTTGCACTTGCCGCTGCAACCGAAATCGGATCTCGCGCTACTCTATGGTCTGGCCAACTTGCTCATCCAGCGCGGCGCGGTCAAGCAAGACTACATCGATGCTCACACCACGGGCTTTGCTGAGTTCAAGCAATTCGTCGCAGCGTGGTCGCTAGAGCGGATCCTTGCCGAGACGGGATTGCGCAAGCACGAGATTGAGCAACTCGTCGAGATGATCGTCGCCGCGGAGCGAACGTCGTTCTGGTGGACGATGGGCGTGAACCAAAGCTACCAGGGTGTACGCACCGCCCAGGGTTTAATCAATCTGGCCCTGATGACCGGCAACTTCGGTCGCCCTGGTACGGGTGCCAACTCGATCACCGGCCAGTGCAATGCGATGGGTTCGCGACTGTTCAGTAACACCAGCATGCTCATCGGTGCGCGTGATTTCGGCAAGCCTGAACATCGGCAGCAAGTTGCCGAAATCGTCGGCATCAATGACGCGCAGATACCGCGAGAGAGCGGCTATGCGTACGACCAGATTCTGGATGCTGTCAAACGCGGCGAGATTTGCGGACTGTGGATCATTGCCACCAATACTGCCCACTCTTGGTTGCAGCGCGAGGAAACTCGCGAGGTTCTGAGTAAGCTCGAGTTTCTCGTCGTACAGGACATGTATCACACGACGGATACCGCCCAGCAGGCCCATCTGGTGTTGCCTGCCGCGGGTTGGGGCGAGAAGGAAGGAACCTTCATTAACAGCGAGCGTCGCATCGGCCTGCTGAAGAAGGTCGCTCGTGCTCCGGGGCAGGCTCTGGCCGATTCGATGATTTTTCGTTTGATTGCCCACTACTGGGGCTGCGGCGAGTTGCTCGACAAGTACGATCATCCCGAGAAGGTTTTTCAGCTGATGCAGCAGTTGTCGAAGGACATGCCATTCGACATCACGGGCATCAATGGCTATGACATGCTCGAGCGCTACGGCGGCATTCAGTGGCCACTGCCAGCCAGGAGTGAAGCTCCCGCTCCCGAGCGTCGCCTGTTTGCCGACGGCAAGTTCTGCCACCCCGATGGCCGCGCCAAGTTCCTCTTCGATGAACCTCGCCCCATGCCCGAGCCGTCCAGCGAGCAGTATCCGCTTATCATGCTCACGGGACGCGGCACGGTGTCGCAGTGGCATACGCAAACCCGGACAGGCAAGTCGGCTGTGCTGCGGAAACTGTATCCGGCTGGTGCCTACGTCGAGATTCACCCGCGCGACGCACGCGAGCGGGGCATCGATTCACTCGAACGTGTGGAAGTGACGAGTCCGCGTGGCCGTGTGGTCGTCAAGGCGATGATCACGCCAACGGTTGGTCGTGGCCAAGTCTTTATGCCCATGCACTATGCCGAAACGAACGTGCTCACGCTGCCTCATTTCGATCCGCACTCGCGGCAGCCTTCGTACAAGGACTGTGCAGTTCAAATCCGTCGGCTTCCGCAGGAGAATCGCTGATGAGCGACAACAACACCGGCTTCAGTGTCGAGCAGCAGCAGTACCTGCAAGGTTTTTATGCAGGCTGCGAAGCACTCAAGACAAGCAACGGTTTGCCGACATTCGCCGGCACGCTTGGCATTTCTTCGGCACCCACTGCCGATAACTGCCCCGCTGATGCTCGCCGCTTGCACGCAGCAGCGCAAGATCAGGCACTCGCCAAAGGCCAGAAGCTCTCGCCCGAAGAGCAAGCCAAGCGAGCCAAAGATCCGTTTCAAATGTGGGACGAGATCACGGCCAATGCAGCGGCTGGGAAGTACCCCAAGGGAACCGACATTTTTCTGTACAAATACCACGGGCTGTTCTTCGTGGCGCCGGCGCAGAATTCGTTCATGTGCCGCCTGCGATTTGCCGGCGGTATGACGAACTCGCATCAAATGCGCGGTGTTGCTGATTTGGCGGAGCAGTTCGGCGGTGGTTACGTCGATGCCACGACTCGTTCGAACTTGCAGATTCGTGAGATCAAGGCCGAACACACGACGGAGATCATTAACGGCCTGATCGATTTGGGAATTGTGGCTCGCGGTTCCGGTGCCGACAACATTCGCAACATCACAGCCACGCCGACGGCAGGGATCGATCCTCTCGAACTGTTCGACGTGCGGCAACTGTGCCGCGACATGAATCACTATATTTTGCAGCATCCCGAAATGTACGGGTTGCCGCGCAAGTTCAACATTGCCTTCGATGGTGGCGGCACAATCACCGCGCTTGCCGACACCAACGACATCGGATTCTTTGCTGTACGCGTGCCGGAAGGACGGAGCCAACCGGCGGGTATTTATTTTCGCTTGGAGCTTGGTGGGATCACCGGCCACGGCGATTTTGCACGTGATGCAGGAGTGCTGCTCAAGCCTGAGCAGTGCATTCCTGTCGCGGCTGGGATTCTCAAGGTCTTCTTACGCGAAGGAGATCGGACGGACCGCAAGACGGCTCGGCTGAAATATGTCCTGGAACGATTTGGTCACGCGGGCTATCTGGCGGAAGTCGAAAAGCTATTGCCGCAGCCGTTGACTCGGTTTGCGATCGAAGATTGCGAGCCGCGGGTAAAACCGAATCCGCTGGGTAATTTTGGCGCTCATACCCAGAGACAAGCCGGGTTGAAGTACGTTGGCGTGGTGTTGCCAGTGGGGCGCATTCAATGCGATCAACTCCGCGGGCTGGCTGACATTGCCCAGCGATACGGCAGCGGCACGATTCGCCTGACAGTGTGGCAGAACCTACTCATTTCCGATATTCGCGAAGCTGATGTTCCCGCTGTCGAACACGCCATTGAACAACTCGGCCTGACGACTTCGGTGACGAACATCCGGGCTGGCTTGGTCGCTTGCACAGGTAACGCTGGTTGCCGCTTTGCGGCCGCCAACACCAAGCTGCATGCTAAACAAGTGGCCGCTTATCTCGAAGAGCGACTGGATCTTGACCAACCCATCAATATTCATCTCACCGGTTGCCATCACTCTTGTGCCCAGCACTACATCGGTGACCTTGGCCTACTGGCGACCAAGGTTACCGTCGGAGAAGAGATGGTTGAAGGTTATCACGTGTTTGTCGGTGGCGGTTACGGCGAGAATCGTGAGATTGGCCGCCAGATCGCGACCAGTGTTCCCGCGACGGAGATTCCGCAACTGCTCGAACGCGTGCTTGTTGCCTGGCTCGGCAGCCGAAGCAGCGAGGAAGAATCTTTCCACGAGTGGTCGCGCGCTCAAGCCGTTGAATCTTTAAAGTCCTTCGCACTTGAGCCCCAAGCCGTGGGAGCCCGCTAATGCTGACCAATATTCCCGTCATTCCCGACTCGGCCCCATTCAATCCCCAGCAGCGGGCATGGCTTAACGGTTTCTTTGCCGCCATCCTCAGCGGGCAAGGTCAGCCAGCGATCAACGGGGGCAGTGTTCCCCCTGCGGTGATCGCCCCAGCGGCAGCACCCGTCGAAGAAGACTTTCCCTGGCACGATTCGTCGTTGCCGCTCCCGGAACGATTGTCGCTGGCTGAAGGAAAGCCCGTCGAGCGACAGTTGATGGCTGCCATGGCGCAGCTCGATTGCGGTGCTTGCGGGTACTTGTGCCAGACCTATTCGGAAGCCATCGCCCGCGGCGAAGAGAAGGATCTCACACGTTGCTCGCCTGGCGGCTCCGATACTGCCAAGGCGCTTAAGCAACTCCTGTCAATCAATGGCAGCAAGCCAGCAGTTCCTGCAACCAATGGCCACACGAAGGGAACGAATGGGCATGCCGCTCCTGCTCCGCAAAGATATTCTCGCACCAGTCCCTTCCCCGCGAAACTCATCAGCAACGAACGCTTGACTCACATCGATGCCCCAAAGGACACGCGGCATGTCGTGATCGACCTGCTCGATTCGGGCATCGAGTATCAGCCCGGCGATAGCCTCGGCATCTTGCCGGTGAACTGCCCGGAGTTGGTTAAGGAGGTTTTGCAACAACTGGGTGCCAGTGGCGAAGAAACGGTCATTGGTGGCGACGCCGAAAAGAAGCGATTGGCCGATGTCCTCAAGTTGGAAGTTACTCTGGCGCGTTCGCGACCGGACTTGATCGAGCTGCTTGCCAAACATGCGAAGCTCGACGCCGAACGAACCGAGTTGGAATCTGCTGCCCGCAGCGGCGAGCTCGGCAGCTACGACATTGCCGAGGTGCTGGCCAAGTTTCCCTCCGCACGTCCACCGCTAGAAGACTTTCTCGCTGCACTCGCGCGGTTGCAACCCCGCCTCTACTCGATCTCATCGTCGCAACGAGCGAACCCGCGGCAAGTGACACTCACGGTGGGTGTCGTGAAGTACGAGAGCCAGGGCCGCTGGAAACACGGCGTCGCGTCACACTTCCTGGGAGTTCGTTCACTGCCCGGTGATGAAGTACGCGTGTTCGTGCAGCCTTCGCCCAAGTTCCGCATTCCCAGCGAAGGCACCACGCCGATGATCATGGTCGGCCCTGGTACCGGCATTGCCCCGTTCCGGGCCTTCTTACAAGAGCGTCACGCGCTGGGGCTTAAGGGACCCGCCTGGTTGGTCTTTGGCAATCAGCACTTTGATTACGACTTCCTCTATCGCGACGAACTTTCGCTTTGGCTGGATCAAGGCGTCCTCTCCCGCCTTGATCTGGCTTTTTCGCGAGACCAGGCCGAGAAGCTGTACGTGCAGCACAAGATGCTCGACAATGCCGCCGACATGTGGCAGTGGCTGCAGCAAGGTGCTCACTTCTTCGTTTGTGGCGATGCCAAGAAGATGGCAGCGGATGTCGATCAGGCACTGCAAGCCATCGTGATGACTCAAGGTGGCAAAACAGCCGTGGAGGCCAAGCAATACGTTGCGCAAATGGCGAAGGACAAACGCTATCACAAAGACGTCTATTAATCATTTACAGATGCCTTGGATGATCTTGGTAAACCATCACTCGCCTTGTTAGTTGGGTTAGTGCGTCAGGGTATTTCAAAAAAAATATCTCCGCGCGTTCGAGTCCCAAAGTGCAAAGCTGCGACGTCCTTTGCCTTTCTCGAGGGGCTGATTCGCTACTTGCTGCGCGATTATCTAGGGAAACGAAGTCACCCTAAGTGGCCTGTTCTTGGTGGTAAGGCAGTGGCGTTTTACTCGTTACGATCGCCTACCGTCGGCGTTAATTTCGGAACTCTTTGTCGCACTCTGCGGCAGATTCACTCCAGATCCACCTACCTAAGGCAACAGTGCGAATGCAGGTTCAGGCCCCCTTAGCGGGCCGCCGCACGTTTTCGAGATCGTGTCAAACGATGTACAGCATTGCCGGCTGCTGAAGCTTTGACGTTTACAAAGGCGTGTCTATGCGCGACCACGCCAAACCTCCGATATCACTAGCATGCCAGCATGCGATTTGGACGTCGCAATCCGGGACCGATCACTGGCAACTCACTGGACGGGGACATCTCGATGAAGACCAACGGAATGGTCGTGCGCAACTGCTTTGCGCTCGCGTCAATAATTGTCTTGATGGCCTCTGCGCGCTTGTTGCCTGCTGACGAATTGCAGCCACCCGAACCAACTTTTGTCGCACCTGCGCCGCTCTACGACGAACTTGCCGAAGATGGCTATCAGTATGTGTTTATCGAGCGTGTTCCGTCCTGGTTTACCGCGATTGAAATGACCTGCCTCGCGGCGGACATTCGCACCGGCGGTGTCGCGAACCTATCATTCGACGATTCGGGAACTGTGGGTACCGATGTCACCCTACGCGGTGCGCGGGGAGTGAACGATTTTGGATTTGCTCCGCGGATTGTAGTCGGCAGATCATTCGGTCCGGACTGGGGAATTCAAGCTCGCTATTGGCACTTGACTGAGCAAGCCAACCGTAACCCGGAACGGCCTGATGTTCCCCAACTTCCGACCTTTGGTACTTACTACGATCAGGGGCGGGCGGAAATGTTCGCGATCGACTTAGAGGGTATTCGCACGTTCCGCACGGGAGCATGGACCATTGATGCCACGTTGGGCTTGCGTCATGGGTACATGCGGGCTGATGGCACTATGCACGCGTTTGGTGTAGTCACGACAGGCAACTTTGTGAACATCATTTTGGCCAGTGGCAGCGATACTCGCGGCACAGGTTACACGGCCAGTTTGATGGGCCGACGAGCGTTTAACGACTCGCCTTTCTCACTTTATCTCGGTGGTCGCGTCAGCCAGGTGTTTGGTGAAAACGACTCTTACGGTCGTTCTGCGGGCACAGTGGCGAGTTCCCCTTCGGCTCCGCTCGTTGGTGCTGCGACGGTTTCTCGCAATAACGCGGTCGGGCATATTACGATCGGTGAAATGCAAGCAGGGTTTCAATACGAGCGGCCGATTTACGATTCGCCGCTCAATTTTTTCTTTCGGGCTGGTGTTGAATACCAGCACTGGGTTGCTGAAGGTCCGCCCGTGGGCGGAGCAGGCTTTGGTGGCACCATTGGAGACCTCACTACCAACTCTTTTGCCAGTGCTAATCTTTCATCAGCTCAGTTGATTGGCGTGACCTTTGGCACCGGTCTAACTTGGTAGTGGACCGGACGGCAACTGGCTGATGTCTCTTTTCGCACCGTCGTTTTGGCGAAGAGGGACGACGATCGTGGCAGCGGGCCTTTGTAATTCGACACCATCAAGTCGATGCAATGCGTCGTTAATCTCACTTGGCACTGCATCGCGAGTCGCTTTGAGTTTGAGCGTTGAACCGTTTCGCTGCACGGTCACTTCAAATTCGGGCCAGGTTGCCGGCACGCTAGGCTGAAGCGTCGTCGAGTCGGCTGTGATCTTCAGCCCCAGCAATTGCTCAACCGCCACGCGGTATAGCCACGCAGCGGACCCGGTGTACCACGTCCAGCCACCTCGGCCGGTGTGCGGTGCAACGCCGTAAACATCCGCCGCAATCACGTACGGTTCCGTTTGATACTTGGCGACATCGGCGGCTGTTTGCGTGTGCAACAGCGGGTTGATCAGGTCGAACAACGACATCGCTTGCTGCGGTTCGCCCAGTTGCGCGAGGGCCTGGATCATCCAAGTGGCCGCGTGTGTGTATTGCCCACCGTTCTCGCGAATGCCGGGCAAATAACCTTTGATGTAGCCAGGGTCCAGGGCGCCATGATCAAAAGGTGGCGAAAAGAGCAGCACTAACTTGGCGTCACGATCAACGAGTCGATCAACAGCAGCCTGCACGCCTTGCCGGCTGCGCTCGAAGTCGGCCTGAGCAAATACTGCCCATGTCTGCGCCAGCGAATCGATCTGGCATTCGTCGTTTTGCTTGGAGCCGAGCGGCGTTCCATCGTCGAAATAGGCCCGGCGATACCATTGCCCATCCCAGGCCTGACCTTCGAGGGCAGCGCGCAGTTGTCGGGCGGTTTCGTCAAACTGCTTCGCTTTGTCAGTGTCTTGCCGCTCGTGCATCAGCGGCAAGAAGTCGTCAAGCAGGACTAGTAGGAACCAGCCCACCCATACGCTCTCGCCCTTGCCACCTTCGCCGACCTTGTTCATGCCGTCGTTCCAGTCGCCACATCCCATCAGCGGCAAACCGTGGGAACCGAATTGCATCCCGCGATCGATGGCGCGCAAGCAATGCTCATAGAGCGACGCATGCTCTTGCGAAACGCGAGGCTGTTCGTAGCGTTCGTGCTCATGAGCCTGAAGCACGGGGGAATCGATAAACGGAATCGACTCATCCAGAACGGAACGATCGCCAGTCACCCGTACGTAGTGACTGACGGCGAGCGGCAACCATAATAGATCGTCCGAGAAGCGAGTGCGCGTTCCTTTGCCGAGCGGCGGATGCCACCAGTGTTGCACATCGCCTTGCTTGTATTGGCGAGCGGCGGCGCGCAGCAGGTGCTCGCGTACAACCTTGGGCCGGCTGTAGACAAGCGCCATCGAATCTTGCAACTGATCGCGAAAGCCGTAAGCGCCGCCCGATTGATAAAAGGCCGAGCGCGCCCACATCCGGCAGCACAGGACTTGATACAAGAGCCAGCGATTGACAAGTAGATCTAGGGCGCGGTTCGGAGTCTTTACCTGAATCGCACCAAGAATCTCATTCCACTCAGCCAGATTGCGATTCGTCGCCTGCTCGACTGTCGCTAGTGTGCTGAATTGCGCTAGCAACTTGCGAGCTTGCGTCACATCTTCGCCCGCGCCCAATAAAAACACAACTTCGGCCGTCTGCTGCGGGCCGATGGTCAGCCGCGATTGCACAACGGCGCAGGGATCGTAGCCAACGCCGACGCGCCTCAGCAGCTTTTTGGTCTGCAGCCCCTCAGGCCTTTCCCACGAACCATGGCGACCGAGAAACTCGGCGCGATCCGTCGTATGACCAATCGTTTCGCCGAGCACCTTCAGAAACGCAACCTGCTGTGGATACTCCGGATGATAGGGATTGCGGCAGAAGATCGCCTGCGTTTGCGGATCGAACTCGCTATTGAGATGCAGGTGCGTTTGCTCGCGAGTGACGCCGAGCACCATCTCGGCAAAGTAAGTGGCGACGAAGGTCTTGGCTTGAGCCGAGCGATTGGTGATCTTCAGCCGGATGAATTTTACGGGCTCGTTGGCATCGACGCTGAGCAGTACTTCTTGGCGTAACTCCGGCGCATGTTGCACGAACCGCGCGAATCCCGCTCCGTAGTGCGCCCAGGACTCACTGCTGCGGCTACCACCGGCCAGCGGCAGCCAACTTTCACCAGTGGCTTCGTCTTGCAAGTACAGCACTTCGCCTGGAGCATCGCCGATTGGGTCATTTGACCAACTGCTGAGTTTGTTCTCGCGGCTGTTGGCAAACCATGTGTAGCCGCCACCGGATTCTGTCACCAAGAAGCCTAGCTGCTCATTCGCAACCACCTGCGACCATGGCATCGGCGGTAAATTTTCGGGCTGCACGCGAATGCGGTACTCTCGGCCATCGTGAGCAAAGCCGCCAATACCGTTCCAGTACTCGAGTGGTTCGGGAGCAGAAGGCGAGTTCACGGGTCGTGCTTTGGGCAAACGATTCGCAATTTCGAGCTTACGCGGCGCAGAGTACGCAGCCAGCTTCATCGCCAGTTGATTCGCGGCGTCGAGTTGCTGCGAAAGTGTTCCCCGCTCGCCGTGCAAGACACAGGCTGCGACCGTTTCGAACAGCGATTGCTCTTCCTGCGGCAGATGGGCACCGCGCAACAAGAATACCCCCGGCTTCTCGGTCGAACTGTTTAGTTCCTGCATCAGCGCGACCATCTGATCTTGCAGCGCATCGATGTAGCTGCCGGGATAATCATTGATGATCACAAGATCGGTCTTGAAGCCGCGTTCTCGCCAGAATCGTTGTGCCAACGCCAAATCGCGCACGAGTGCGACATGCTCGGGTTCCGTCACGCGGGCCAGCAGAATTGGTAAATCGCCCGAAATTCCATGTCGCCACAGGCCGCTTTGACCCAATCGATTCGCTCGCAGCAAATTCTCTTCACCGCGCAGGCTGCGATGGGGATAGAGCAGGTACGACGCGAGCCGCTGGTAGAGATGTACCTGCCCCGGCGACAGATGTTGATGACGCAGTTCCACTTGAGCATAAGCCCAGGCGAGCTCAAACACCCGCTGTACGTTACGCAGTTCGTGATACTGATCGGCGAGCGCCAACGCCTCTTCGCGCGTCGCAGCCACGGCAGTCGAGTAGGCAAGTACGACCGATTCGCCCGGCGGAACATGAATGGTCGCGCGCAGGGAGAAGACCGGGTCTAGCACCGCGCCCACTGTTCCGGCGAGTTGCGGGGATCTTACTGCCTGCGGGTTCGCCACCGAATGACGCCGGCCGAGAAACGCTTGCCGGCTGGTTTCGTGCTGAATGTCGCTCGCACCGTCACTGGGCGTGGCGAGCACGTGTACGGCATAGAGCGCCTTTTGCTGCGCATCGCGAGGTCGTCGCCTCGCTAGAATGGCTGTCTCTTCGCCAATGTATTCCGTTTCGAGAAACAGCTTTTGAAAAGCCGGGTGTGCCAGGTCGGCGGCCGCTGGTGCCAGGGCAATCTCGGCGTAACTGGTCACCTGCATACTCTTCGGCTTGTCGCTGTGATTGGTGATTCGCAGCTGACGCACTTCCGTGTTGTGCTCCGGGGAAACAGCAACTTCGAGCAGCGTTTCCCAGTCTCCCTGGCGACGATGAAACTCGACTTTGTCGATCGCGAAGATGACTTCGTAGTTGTCAGGCTCAACGCACGTAGGCTGATAGGTGGCCGACCACACCTGCTCACTTTCGAGATCGCGCAGGTAGAAGAACTGCCCCCAGGCATCAAGCGTCGCGTCGCTCCGCCAGCGCGTAACATCGAGTTGCTGCGAACGGCTGAAGCCGCCGCCTGCGCTGGAGAGCATCACGCTGTACTTGCCATTCGAGAGGATGTGCGTCCGCGGGTTAGGAGTCTTCACTCCCGTCAGCCGGCGACTCACCAGTTGCTGCTCTTCGTGCTGAACCGCCACGGGTTCGACTTCGTCGGCGTGGGGCTCGAATGGAGTCATCACCGTCGGCACTCGTTCTTGCAACAACAGTTCGGCAGCCCGCGCGAAGGGATGCGCGTTGAATCGTCGCTGGATGCTGTTCTCGCGCAGGACGTTGGCGAGTGCCAGCAGGCCCATGCCTTGATGGTGCGCCATGTAGCAACGGACCACGAGCCGGCGCTTGCCGAACGGCACTCGCTCGGGCGTGTAATCGAGCGCGTCGTAGAAGCCCCAGTAGCCAAGGCCGCCTTCGCCTTCTAATCGATGTAGGTTGGCAACGGCTCCCGCTGGGTCCACCGTAAGTGCCATGAGTGTCGAGTAGGGCGAAACGACAAGATCTTTCGCGAGACCGCGCTTTAGCCCCAGGCCGGGGACACCGAACGAGCGATAGTGATAGTCCGAATTGATCGCTAAAGCGCCGAACGCTGATTCCGAAATGCCCCAAGGAATGTCGTTCTGCCTTCCATACTCCTGCTGACGGAGCACCGCAGCCTGGCAGCTTTGCGTAAGCAACGATCCCTCAAATTGCCGCTGAAAGAGAGGCGGCATGAGGTACTCGAACATGGTGCCGCCCCACGAGAGGAGCGCGAACTTGCCGGAAGCGATGGTGGCATGACGCCCCAGTTGGAACCAGTGCGTCGCTTCCACATCACCCTTGGCAATTGCCAAATAACTGGCCAGCCGTGCTTCCGAACAAAGCATGTCGTAGTGCGAACGGTCGAGGCGACCTTCTTCGACGTTATAGCCAATCGAGAACAGTCGCCGCTGGGGATTGAATAGAAAGCGGAAATCCATCGCGACCGCCATCTCTTCGGCCTGTTTGCCTACCTGTTCCAATCGCTGCTGAAGTTGAGCGGCTGCTTGAGAGCTGCTGGCGATGGAGGTGCTCAGTGCCGCGATGGTTTGCAGTGCAGCAGATTCGGTGGTTGCAAAACGAAGCTTTTCGAGATGCGTCTGAGTCGCTTGTTCGAGCGTCGCGATTTGCGGCAACGTCACCGCGTTGTCGAGAAGCCTTTCAATCTCATCCCAGCTGCTGGCAGCGGGGCCGACCTTGAATTGCAACAAATGGGTGTGACAAGTGGGCTCGGCTAGCGTTGGCAGCCAGGCAAAAAGTGTGGTGACGTCGTCACAAATCCCCTGCAGACGGTTGCGAACGACACGCACCTTGTTACTCAGCGTTCGTGCCCGTTCATCCGAATTGGCTGGAAAGCTGGGCAATTGATGCACAAATTGCTGTAGCAACTGGGCAACCTGATGCCAAGTTTTCAGTTCTCGCGGTTCGCCGGGCAAAAGTGCCTCGAGATCCGACTGCATGCGCCGCATGGACTGCGCAACGGTACGCAGGGGCGGAGAGTCGTCCTCGCCCATCTCTTCATAGGCAGCTTCCAGCAGGTCGAGCGTATCGAGCAGGCCGCGGTAGGTTTCCGCCCGCAGCAGAGGCTCGGTGATGACATCGCGTACACCCGCGTGCATCGTCAGCAAGCACGCTGCCAGGTTACCGCTATCGACGGTGGACACATACCGAGGCGACAGCGGTTGCAACGTCTCGGTGTCATACCAGTTGTAGATGTGTCCGTTGAGCTTTTCGAGCTTCTGCAAACTGGCGAAGTTGTTCTCCCAGGTCTTCACCAGTCCATGGGTACTCAAGTAGCCGAAATCGCGAGCGATGAGCGCGGATAGCAAATAGAGCCCTTCGTTCGTCGGCGACAAGCGATGGGCAATCTTTTCGTGAGGCTCTTCCTGCACATTATCGACGGGCAACCAATGATCACGGTCGCCGACATAGGCTTCAAAAAATGCCCATGTTTGCGATACAATTTCGCGCAGCCAGGCAGCTTGCGTTTCCGAACACTTCGACCGCTCGATGACGATGGGTTGACTGATAGAGAAGGCAATCGCCGGTGCCACGAACCACAAGATTAGGAAAGGAGATGCCGCCAGTAGCGCTGCCCAAGGGAGCGTAAAGGCGACGAGCAGCGCAGCCGCTGGAAGCATCCAAAGTTGCAGCAGGAGCGACCATTTATTGCCGGCAACGCGCATATCGACCGCCGCGGCTGTTTCCCATTCCAGCAGATGTTTGCGTGTAATGAACATGCGAACCAGGGTCCGGGCGATGGCATCCAGCATCGACCAAGCCCGTTGCGGCAAGACCGCTGCAGCTAGTACACATTGCAAGACCGTCTTCAGGATGTCACCGGAGACTGCTCGAATTTGTTCGGAGAATCCCAGCTTCCACGACCAGTTGCGCGCGATCATCGTCAGCTGGGCAAGGAGCGGGAACACAAGTACGACAAACGCGGCGAGGCTCCAGAGCCAAGCACTCTGAGGCGCGACATACCACCCCAACAGCAGACCAGCGAGGAGTGCTGGTGCGATCAGGCTGCGGCGTAGGTTGTCAAACACCTTCCAGCGCGACAGAACTGAAAGCGGATTCTTCTTCCAACCTTCGGCATAGGGGACGTAGGGCAGCAGCCAAGGGAGCAACTGCCAATCGCCACGAACCCAACGATGTGCGCGGCGCGCTTCGGCATCGTAGCGAGTGGGAAAGCCATCGTAGACTTCGATGTTACTCACGAGGCCTACGCGGGCATGACAGCCTTCGATCAAGTCATGGCTGAGAATGGCATTTTCCGGAAACGCGCCGGCCAGAGCGCGCTCGAAAGCTTGCAGATCGTAGATGCCCTTGCCGGTGAAGCTGCCTTCGCCGAACAGGTCTTGGTAGACGTCGGAGGCGGCCGTTACATAGGGATCAACGCCCGGAGTGCCGGCAAAGATCTTGGCAAACCAAGATCGACCAGCGCTAGCGAGATGCACATTCACGCGCGGTTGCAGAATCGTATAGCCCGAAGTAACGCGACCTGCGGAAAACTGCGGTCGATTGAGCGGATGCGCCAAGGTGCCGATCAGCTTGCGCGCTGAGTCGTGAGGCAGTTGAGTATCGGAATCAAGCGTGATGATGAATGGCGTGAACTCTGGCTGATGGAACTTCTCGATCGCTGACAGATCGCCTTCTTGCACAACATACGAGGTGCCTTGCTCGCCATGCAGTAAGCGGCCGAATTCCATCAGCTTGCCACGCTTCCGCTCCCAGCCCATCCACGTTCCCTCGGCAGCGTTCCATTGCCGCTGGCGATGAAAGAGATAGAACGGATAACGGTCGCCTTGGTGGTAGCGCTCGTTTAAACGACGAATGCCGGCAACGGCCCGCTCGACGAGCGGTGCATCCTTCGCTGTTTCTGCTTGCGGAGCATCGGTGAAATCGGTAAGCAACGCGAACATGAGCGCTGCATCGCTATTGGCGAGAAAGTGGCTTTCAAGGCGACTCAGCAATGAGTCGACTTCCTGCGCACTGCTGAGCATCGACGGCACGACAACAATCGTGGGATACTTAAGCGGCACACCTGCTTTAAAGTCAAAACGGGGTAACATCCGCGGCGGAAGAACGTTGGTGACGATTAAATTCGTCACACTCTGTGCGAGTTCGCTGGCGGGTAACAACCAACAGATTGCCAGCACCACGCTGATGACAAGAGGAATACTCAGTGCGTAGCACAGGAGCGCGATCGTGCCGACGCCGAGCAACGTGAAAGCAGTGAGCAGGCCGAAGTAGGTGGCATGCGGTCGCTGCAGCATCGTGTGGCGCACGACGCGATGCCATGGCGGGCGATAACCGATCTGCTCTTCGATCTGTTTGCGACCCTCGTTGATCAGCCAATAGCCAACATGTGTCCGGCGCAATGAATCTTCACTGCCAGTCGTAGCGGCGCTGGCCTGGCTCACCACGAGTTCAGCAATCTGAATATCGGTCTGGCCAGTACGTTTGGCGAGTTCTTCGACCACGTGTCGGTAGTGATCGCGGCTCTCGAAGTGCATCTGCGTGTAAACGCCGGCCGGATCTTGCGCGAGGATCTGTTCTGCACGGTTGACGTGCTCGAAGAACGCCACCCAGTCGAGGCTGGCGATGAGCCTCATGCTGGTGATGACGTTGCCAATCGAGACTTGATTCGCTGCCTGGCGGTGATGCTCGTGATGGATGATCTCCGTCAGGTTCCAGCCAAAATCGGCAACTTGCTTTTCGAGCAAGCGGGCCGCTGGACGATGTTCCACTCCCCGTTCCGGAATTTGCTCGAATAGCTGAATGATGGTTGGGATGCAGCGCGGTTCGGTATGCGATTCGAGCGTGAAGTGCCGCTCAGGTTGCCACTGATCTAACAACTGGCGGGCAGAGTTGCGGCATTCGTAGGTGAGCAACATCTGATCGCAGAGGCGACGCAGATTCTCGATAAGAATCAGGCGCAACATGATCGGTACGGCCCAGACCTCACCAATCGTCAAAGGAGCGACCGTTTGGAATTGCTGGACGCAGCGTTGAATCAGCGATTCGTCGAGCGAGCTATCAGTGTGAATGATCAGCTCGCGCGCGAGCTCGTACACACGCGGATGTCCCGACGTGACTTTCGGCAGTTCGCGATAGAACCCGCGCGGTAAGTCGTCGCGAATCTCGCGCAGCTGTTCTTCGACGACATAGTAGTTATCTAGAATCCATTCCGCTTCAGCGGGGACGACTTCGCCCAACTGCGCAGCCTTGGTGATGATCTTATAAACGCTGGCGATCTGAGTAGCGTTGCTTTCAAACCGAGTCGAGAAGTCTCGATCGCGCTCAAAGTTCTCAGTGGCTAGCTGTAGCTTCTTGGCGAGTTCCGCAAAGTGTGCTTCAAGATGCTCCGCGCTAAAGGCCTCACCGCGTAGGGGAGCTAGCGCAGGCGCGGAAGCCGCGCCCGGAACCGGGCAGGTGGTTGCGGATGTCATTGCTGGTACTCGAGTGGAAGTTCGTCAGCGCACCCGCCTCAGGGAGCGGCGACTACTTTGCGCGTGGGCGGGGCAGGTCGGACTTCTGCCGATTGAAATCGGGAAGCACTCGTGCCTGCAGCTTGCGGTCGACCAATTGCGATGGAGAGAGAGTCGCCCGTGAGTCGGCAATCAGCTCTTCGGTTTGAAAAGCTGCGTCGTCGCGAAGAGGTCGAAATGGATTGCTTCGTTGCAATTCAGTAAGTGTGGGCATGGATGACTCCTAAAGGGGTTTCGGACTGGGCCGCTAAGAGGCAATTACCGTGCCTGATATGCCTGCTGGGCAAACACGCGTTAGAAACCGCTAAGGGCATAGATCAAACCATTGCTAGCGTCGCCATCAATTTAGAAAAAAGCAGCCAAAAATAGTGCGTTCGTCGCAGTCAAGGTGAACGCAGATCGATCATCGCGCTCATTCGCAGAATCGCGACCTCCCGTTAGCCGATCTCGCACTTTTCTGGGAACAGCTGGAACGATGTTTGCTTTGGGAGCCATCTATTTGCATGGAGGCCCCTCCTCTCCGGGTGGTCGAAACGATTGCAATACCACGAGAGGTCGTCGAGTTTTTCTATGGAAAGCAAACAGCGTTCGCTGTCGGAATTGGCATTGCTCGCGCGGCGAGCGACTCAGGTTTGGCCCTTTGTCGCGATTGAAGATCGGCTGACGTTAGGCAGCGCCGCGCTCATCATGGGCGTTACGAGCGCAGCGAATACCGGTGTCGCCATTCTGCTCGGTCGACTTGTCGATCGCATTCAAACGGGCGCGACAGACAAGCTCAGCCACATCGACATGTATTGGGCGGCCGGCTGGATTCTCGGCGGCCTCGCAGCAATCTATTTGTTTCGCGAAGGTTTGAATGTCATCCGCCGCTCGATCGTCGAGAAGAGCGTAGCGCGACTCAATCGCGATATGCAATTGAAACTCGTGGGGCATGCCCTGCGCGGCGATCTCGTTTCGCTCTCGGGCGAGAAGGTTGGCGCGCTGCATGGCAAAATCTTTCGCAGCGTCGATGGGCTCATTCGCTACGTGCGGCTGATGTTCCTCGATTGCTTGCCGGCGTTTTTGACTGGCTTCTTCGCGCTTGCCGCAGCCTTTACTAAGCAGCCTATTGTGGGCCTGATTATGCTCGGAGTCGTTCCGCTGGCTGTGTTTTTGACGGTGCGGCAGCTGAAATCTCAAAAGGGAGTAAGGCTAAGCTTGATGCGCGACTGCGAAGAAATTGACGGCGCTGTTGTCGAGCAACTCAATGGTGCCGAGTACATCCGAGTGGCGCATACCTACAACCAGGAAATGCTCCGGTTGTTCAATCGCGCCGAAAAACGCCGCACCAGCGAAGTGCGCCACCACTTCGAGATGTCGCTGTATGGTTGTGCGAAAGCGCTCAACGAGGGCTTCTTTCACATCATCCTGCTTGGCATGGCAACCTACATGGCAATCAACGGCCAAATCTCGTTTGGCGACGTGCTGACGTTTTCGGTTCTCTATCTAAACGTCATGGCGCCGCTTAACGAAGTGCATCGGGTGCTCGACGAAGGTCACGAAGCGAGCTTGCGAGTCGGCGACTTGCTGCAGATGCTGCATACGCCCATGGACCGCGCGTTCGACACGCCCGACTCCAGTGGCTTGCAACTTGAGTATGGTCAGCCCGCGATTCAGGTCGATAACTTGCTGGTGAAGTACGTCACGCCCGATGGACGCACACGCCGTGCGCTCGATCGCTTGTCGCTGACCGTGAAACACGGCGAGACGATTGGCATCGCCGGCAGGTCGGGCTCGGGCAAGTCGACGTGGATTAAAGTGCTGCTGCGTTTACTTCATCCCGAAGAGGGAACGATCTCGCTGGGGGGCAAGCCGCTCTGCGAGATCAGCCGGATCGAGATCGCGCAGCTGGTGAGCTACGTGGGACAAAATCCGTTCGTTTTCTCGGGCTCGATTTTTGACAACATCGCGTATGGCAATGGCGTAGTGACACTCGACGAAGTACAGCACGCGGCGGAACTCGCGAACTTGCACGAAGAGATCTTGCAAATGCCCGGCGGCTATCAGGCGGAAGTAACCGAGCGCGGGCAGAATCTTTCGGGAGGTCAACGCCAACGATTGGCGATTGCTCGGCTCCTGCTGAAGAACTCGCCGATCCTGATTCTCGACGAAGCCACCAGCGCGCTCGATAACATCAGTGAGCGGCACGTGCAAAACGCCCTGGGGATCACCAACACCCAGCGCACGACGATTATCATTGCCCACCGGCTCACCACGCTGAAGAACTGCGACCGGATCTTTGTGTTTGAAGATGGCCGCATCAGCGCGACCGGTTCCTATGAAGAGCTGGTCGCTCAGAATGGCCTATTCGCGGAGTTGGTGCGGTCCGCCGATGCCGCCCCAGCCACCAACGGAGCAGCAGTAAGACCGCTGGCAACCGCGGGATAGCGAGAGAACAGGCCAGAACAGTGCCTGTCAACATGACGAAGCGAATGTGCTGGTACCACGGAACAGGCTGGGTTAGAATCCGATTCCCGCCTTTAGCCTGCCCCGCCGATCAGGAAATCCCCGCATGCTTTCGCTTGGTGAATCTACGCAGCGGTTGTGCAATGGAATCAGCCGTCGTGCAGCGCTCACGATTGGTGCTCTCGGCATGGGAGGCCTAGCGCTTCCCGATTTGCTGCGAGCCGAATCCGCAGAAGGTGTTCGCTCGTCGAAAAAAGCGATCATCATGATCTACATGTGTGGCGCCCCCCCGCACCAAGACATGTACGATCTGAAGATGGATGCACCCGCCGAGATTCGCGGTGAGTTCCAGCCTATCGAAACGAACGTGCCCGGCATTCGCATTTGCGAGCACCTGCCTCGACTCGCGAAAATCATGGACAAGCTGGTGCCGCTCCGCTCGGTCGTGGGCTCGCCCAGCGGCGACCATGACTCGTTTATCTGCTACACGGGCCGGCCCGTGACCAAACAGCCTCCGGGTGGTTGGCCATCGGTGGGCGCAACACTGTCGAAGTTACACGGTAGTCGCAGCCCGGGCATTCCACCCTTCGTGGGACTGTCGCCCGTCACTGGTCATCCACCGTATGGTTCGCCTGGACATCCTGGCTTCTTGGGTTCTACCTACAGTGCCTTCCGGCCCAATGGTGCCGGGCGTGGCGATCTGACGCTCAATGGCATTTCGGTCGATCGCCTGCAGGACCGACGACAACTCCTCTCAAGCTTCGATCAGTTTCGTCGCGAGGCCGATAACTCTGGCAAACTCGCGGGTTACGATGCCTTCACGCAACAGGCGATTGGCGTGCTGACCTCCAGCAAATTGGCGGAAGCACTCGATGTCAGCCGCGAAGACGCAAAAGTTCGCGAAAGATACGGCAAGGGCGATCCGAAGAACTACGGCGATGGCGCTCCGCGCAATCTCGAGCACTTCTTGATTGCTCGCCGACTGGTCGAAGCGGGTGCTCGCTGCGTCACGCTCAACTTTGGCCGCTGGGACTTTCACTCCAACAACTTCTCGGAATTCAAAAACACCCACGGCCCGCAGTTCGATCAAGGCCTGAGTGCGCTGATCGAAGACTTGCATGAACGAGGCTTGAGCGACGATGTTTCCGTCGTGGCCTGGGGAGAGTTCGGCCGCACGCCAATCATCAATAAGGATGCCGGGCGAGATCACTGGCCCCAAGTTGGCGGCGCGCTCCTTGCCGGTGGTGGCCTGCGAACCGGCCAGGTCATTGGTGCCACCGATCGCCTGGGCGGCGAACCCATCGAGCGACCCGTGCATTTTGGCGAAGTCTTGGCCACGCTCTATCATCAACTGGGCATTAACCCCAACACGACCACCGTGCGCGATCTGGCCGGGCGGCCTCAATACCTGGTCGACTCCCACAAGCCGATGCGTGAACTGATCTAAACCTCTCCCGGCACACTGCGTCAGCAACACAAAGGTGATCCCATGGTCCGCTTAGCTCTCCTGTCGCTGATCGCGGCTATCTTTGTGCCCGCTACACTCGGTGCCGCCGATAAGCCGGTCAAGTTGTTCATTCTGGCTGGCCAATCCAACATGGAAGGCCAGGGAATCATCGCCGCAGATCCGAAACGGAACGAAGGCAAGGGAAGCCTGGAATACCTCGTCAAGCAGCCCAGTACCGCGGCCAAGTTTAAGCATCTGGTCGACAAAGAGGGGAAGTGGTTAGTCCGCGACGACGTTTGGATTTCGTATCTCGATCGCCAGGGTGCACTCACCGTCGGCTATGGTCCAAAACAAGATCGGATCGGACCAGAACTAGCTTTTGGTTGGGTGATGGGCGAAGCCTTCACGGAACCGGTGCTGCTCATCAAATGTGCCTGGGGCGGAAAGAGTCTGGCCGTGGATTTTCGTCCGCCCAGTGCGGGCAAGATCCCCTACTCGCTGGGCGAGAAGAACGATGCGGCGATTGCTTCGGATCCGACCATCGTCGGCAAGTATTACCGCGAGACCCTGTCGCTCACGAAGGCTGCTCTGGCCAAGGTGAAAGAACTTGTTCCCGGTTCCGATGGCCGCTACGAGTTCGTCGGTTTTGGCTGGCATCAGGGCTGGAACGACCGGATCAACGACAAGTTCAATGCCGAGTACGAAGCGAACATGGCCCACTTCATCCGTGACATTCGCAAAGACCTGAGCACGCCGTCGCTGCCATTTGTCATCGCCGAAACGGGCATGACTGGTCCGGATGAAAAGCATCCTCGCGCGTTGTCGCTGATGAAAGCGCAAGCGGCGGTGGCCGAGATTCCCGAGTTCCGCGGTAATGTCGCCTTTGTGGGTACGAAAGCCTTTTGGCGTCCTCAAGAGGAGTCTCCCAGCGGTCAAGGTTATCACTGGAACACCAACGCGGAGACCTATTATCTCATCGGCGAGTCCATGGCTCACGCCATGAAGGCGCTGTGTGAGAAACAGCCAGCGGCAAAGTGACTCTTCTGCCCGGCGGCGCTTGCTCTGGCCCCAGCGGGGTGCGATAATTCACCCCTGAGACAGGTGGGGAGGATTCTCCTTCATTATCTTGAGGTCGCAGCGTGTCGCGAGATTTGCACTCTACGACAGACGGCCGCCAGCCCGAAAAACGTGTTGGCAACAGCTTACTCGCCACGAGTGATGGATCTTCGTTGTCTCTGAACGACGAAAGCAAGTTTGCGTTCGACACCGATCCATCAGAACTCAGCAAATCTCCGCTCGAGCATAGTCCTTCGACCGTTCACTTTCAGCCACCGCAGCGCGATGGCGGCGAAATCACGCTCGGCCGCTATGTGCTGCTGCGAGTGATCGGCCAAGGAGGGATGGGACAAGTCTGGCTCGCGCACGACCCGGTGCTCGATCGCGATGTAGCCATCAAGGTCACGCGGCAAGATCGTGGCTTGGGAACCGATGGCGTCGCTATCTTTTTGGACGAGGGCCGGAATCTTGGCAAGCTGCGTCATCGCAATATCCTGCAGGTTTTCGATTGCGGTTTTGAGAACGGCGTTTGCTACCTGGTGGCCGAGTATGTACAAGGCGGCACGCTCGTCGAGCGGTTGGCCAAGGGCAAGTTGAGTTACCAAACCACGGCCCACTACGTGGCTCAAATTGCCGATGCCGCGCACTATGCCCATTTGCAAGGCCTGGTCCATCGCGACATCAAGCCGGCCAACATTCTGATGCGCAGTTCGGCGGAGCCGATCCTGGCCGATTTTGGCTTGGCCGTCACCGAGCAGGCACAGCTTTCTGAATCGAATTGCCTGGTGGGAACGTATGCGTATATGTCTCCCGAGCAACTGCGCGGCGAAAGCCACTTGGTCGATGGCCGGGCCGACGTTTACAGTTTGGGCGTCGTGCTGTATCTGATGCTCACCGAGCGATTGCCGTTTGTCTCTGGCGATCCCCAGCAGTATCGCGACCTCATGCTCAAGCGCGATGCCCGACCGCCACGCAGCATCTGCGACGACATTCCGGCCGAGCTAGAGGCCATCTGCCTGAAGTGCCTCGCCAGAAACACTGCCGATCGCTATTCGACGGCCGCTGATCTCGCTGCAGCGCTCCGCAATTTCGGGCAACCTGTGGCCAAGCAATCTGCAAAGGCTTCTTGGATCGCGGGGACATTGATCACCGCTTTGTGCGCAGCGATTCTGTTGTGGATTGGCTCTCACTGGTTGCCCGCTCCCATAGATTCTCAACCTTCCGCACCTGCGGTTCCCGTTAGTCCAACCATCGAACCGACAGTGGCCAAAGCTACAGAACCGCCGGTGGCAAAAGTCGACATTCAAGAGGTCGCCCCCGCTGCACCGGTGTCTGCAGCTCCGCCGCCGAGCGATGCTCGAACCATCACCGTGAGTACGCGCTTGCAGCCCGCGAATGTTCCCGCCACTTGGGATATCTCCAGTGATGGCCAGACCCTACGCTTCTTTGGCGATGACCTGGTCTTGCTTGAGATTGGCGATGTCGCTGATGAAGATGTCGATTTCAGTGTCGAAATCAGTCAGAAGAAATGGGAAGGAGGCATCGGTCTGTTCTGGGCCTATGCAGAAGACGAGCAGCGTCCCGAGTGGCGAAGCGTCGAGCATCTGCAACTGTACCCGGGCACGGGCGACAAACGAAAGCTGCGCGGCGTCTCGCTCATGTATCCGGAACTCGCCAGCTATCTTTCGCAAGAGACCGAGTGGGGTACTGCGATGATTCCCAAATTAAACGACCGAGCGCAACGCATTGGCTTGAGCTTTCGTGGCGGCCAGTTAAGCGATTTAACTTGGAACGACCAATCGCAAAAGTCCTTGCTGCAGCAGCGAGCCAAGCGATTTCAACCGCACGAACGTGCGCAAGGAAAGTTTGGCCTGTTCGCTTATGGCAGCCACGGCTCGTTTGGCCAGCCTCGCTTGAATGGTCGCGATGTTCGCTTTGCAGAATGATCCCGCCTCGAGATGACGCACCCTGAACTCCCTTGCCGGAGAAACAACCTTGAGTCTGCCTGAAACCGCGCTCGCTTCGGCGAAGCTGCAAGTCGTCAGCTACGATTGCCAGACCAAAACTATCAGCTTGAACGTCAGTAGCACGCTGCCCGTTAAGCCGCAGACCATTTGGGTGGCGGTCGTTTCCGGGAACTATACCTATCCCAGTGATCCAACTTTGTTGCCGCCGGAAGTCTGCTGTGTTCTGAAGCGACATGTTCCTGGCCAGTCCGACTACGAACTGTCCGATCCCAGTTGGCCGGACTGCGGCGATGTGATGATCGGAGCGTGGCTCGAGTTTCACAACTTTCAAAAAGACGAAATCTCCTTCGACTGTCCAGCCTGCTCAGGCTCCAGCGGATCGTCAGGCAGCGGCTTATCCGGTAGTGGGCCATCGGGAAGTGGCTCCTCGGGCAGCACTTCTTCGAGCGGTGCAACTTCCTCCGGCCCCGGCAGTAGTTCTTCGCCCGGCAGTTCTTCCGGTTCGGTCTCGTCGAGTGGAGCGACTTCTTCTGGTGCTTCAGGAGGAGCAAGCTCTAGCGCTGTCCCCGGCAGCTCTGGTTTGCCTGGTTCCAGTGGCCCTGGATCCAGCGGCGGAACCGGTTCGAGCGGCACTGGTTCGAGCGGTGCCGTGTCCTCTAGTGGCACAACTTCATCGGGAGGCACTGGATCCAGCGGCACGGGCTCATCAGGCGGCACGGGCTCATCAGGCGGCACTGGTTCATCGGGCGGCACTGGTTCATCGGGAGGGCCGATCGGTCCGAGTTCCTCGGGGTCGTCTTCGTTACCTTCCTCATCGTTCACTTCGTCGTCGGGATTCCCCAGTTCTTCGGGCTCATCGGGGCCCACGAGTTCCGGTTCATCGGGAACGGGTTCATCCGGTGCTGCGAGTTCTGGATCTTCGTCGGGCACTCAGCCCAGTTCCAGCAGTTAGTCGCAGCAGTTAGCGGCTATTCGCTTGAGTCTGCATCATTGATGTTTCAACGGGACGAATATGAGAGTGTTTCTGCTGGGATACCCCGGCGATCTCGGTGGCGCGAACACCGAAGCCTGGCACACGATCAAGCTGTGGCGGCGACTCGGGCTCGACGTGCATCTCATCCCGACTTGGGGCTGTGACCCACGGTGGCAGCAACGAGTGGACGCCTTAGGCTGCCACACGCATCAAGTGTGCGCATCGCAACTGGAACAAGTGCCCGGCCTGGCGGGCAGTCCCGTTGTGGGAATGTGCAACAGCGAATTCATGGTGCATGCTCCACGCTTGCGCAGGCTCGGCTGCCCGCTGGTGTGGGTTAATTGCATGACGTTTCTCTTCGCGCACGAGACCGACTTTTTTGCGGCGGCAGGACCAGCTGAGGCGATGATCTATCAGTCGGAGTTTCAACGGTCTCAGCTCGAACCCCAACTGGCCCGCTTTGGCTACGACCCGGCGACCGGTCACACGATTCGCGGGGCCTTCGATTGGACCGAGTGGGACTTTAATCCCCGGCCTCATCCACCCGGAGAACCGTTCGTCATTGGCCGCGCCGCTCGCCCCGACGTCGATAAATGGTCGAGCAACACCTGGCCCATCTACGAGCGAATTCAGTATCGCCACAAACGCGCGCTCATGCTGGGAATGAATGATGCAACGCACGCGAAATTGGGGCCCGCTCCGCCGTGGGCCGATTGCCTGAAGCCGCTGGCACTGCAGCCTCAAACCTTCTTTGCCGCGCTGCATTGCACCTTGCCCATCAATGGCGGCGCACGCGAGAACTGGCCTCGCGCCGGCCTGGAGGCCATGGCCACCGGTGTACCGATCGTCGCTCAGGGGGAGTGGGGCTGGAAAGAGATGATCGAGCAGGGAGAGACCGGTTTCCTAGGCTCGTGCGACGAAGAGTTGGCTCATTATGCCGCCGTGCTGGCTTACGATGAGCCCCTGCGCATGAGAATCGCGAGGCAAGCCCGCGAGCGACTCGTAGAAGAACTAGCGGCGCCCGAGCAATGCAGCCGAGCGTGGCTCCAGGTTTTTGAAGCAGTCTCTGGCAGGCAAAGGGCCGTCGCTTGAAACTCGGCTTGCTCAGTTACAGTACGCAGAATCTGGGCGATGACATCCAGTCGTTAGCCTTGGAGCGGCTGTTGCCTCGTGTTGACTTGCGCGTCGATCGTGACGATGTGACGCCCGCTGTGACGTGGGGCGAGGACGTTCGCTGGATCATCAATGGTTGGCATGCCGCGGGAATTCATCGCCTGTGGCCACCACAAACTTCCGCTCGCTGCCTGTTCGTCGGTTTTCATGCGACGGGCAAGGAAGTGTTGCCACCTGCCACAAGGCTTCCCATCGGCTGCCGTGATCCTTGGACCTTTGAACTTTGTACCAGGCAAGGCCTGGACGCGTGGATCTCCTGGTGCGCCACGCTCACTTTTCAACAACCGGCCGTAACACGCGGCGACGAGGTTCTGCTCGTCGATCTGCCGCCGCATGATGTCGCCCGCTTGCCCCCCGAGATCGCCGAGCGTGGCATTTCACTGTCGCACAATTTGCCTCCCGACGTCGATCGCGCGGCCCTGGCCGCCGCCCGCATCGACCGCTACGCCCGCGCGCAGTGGGTTGTGACGAATCGCTTGCACGCTCTGTTGCCATGCGCAGCGCTCGGCACCCCAGTCGTCTTCGTGCAACCTCACTACTCCGAGAATCGCTATCGAGGGTATCTACATCTAGCCTGGCGAATCGACAACGCGCCGTGGAAATGCCCGCGACCGCGACTCGACCCTGAAGTGGTGCAAAGCCTGGCCTTGCCGCTACGACACGCCGTGCAGAGTTTTATCGAATCATGAAGCTGGCCGCGCTGTGTTGCACGTTCCGACGTTCCCACTTGCTCGGCGAGTTGATCGAGTCGTTCTTGCGGCAAACGTATCCCAGCGACTTGCGCGAGTTGATCATTCTGGACGATGCGGGCGAATACGGAAATCAACAAGGCGAAGGCTGGCGCATCATTTCGCTTCCCCGGCGATTCCGCACGCTGGGCGAGAAACGGAATGCTTGCGCGGCGCTGGCCAGTCACGATGTCGAAGGTTTGCTCGTCGCCGACGATGACGATATCTACTTGCCTCATTGGTTCGCAGCCCAAGCCGAAGCGCTGCAGCGGGCCGAGTGGTCACGTCCGAAACTCGTTTTGCACGAACATCGTGGCGGACTGCAAGAACACGAGACAGGTGGCTTGTATCATGGCGGCTGGGCTCTCCGACGCAGTGCATTCGATCGAGTTCGCGGTTACTCGTCGATGAACAACGGCGAGGATCAGGAACTGGCCAATCGGCTGCAGTCGGCAAACGTCACTTGTTGCGATCCGGGCGAGTTTGGTTCGCCCTTCTACCTCTATCGGGTTCACAACAACAGCTACCACGTCAGCTATCTGGACGATCAGGCCTATCGCAACCTAGAGGTCGCCCACACCGCTCAGCAACCCCTGAAAATTGGCTGGCAACGCGCGTATGACCAGATGCCTGTTCGCCGGCGCTATGCGTTTGCTCCCCTGGCTTCGTCTACTGGAAACGGAGGACGGCGCGTCGAGTTGATCGGACCGGTGACTTCAGCGGGACGTAATGGGCCCACGAATGGGATGTTCGCCTTGCAGCGAGCGCTGCGTGGGCGAATCGCTGAGGGGCTCGATTGGCTGACCATCAAGGATCTGCCGGTCAGCCAAGGGGCGTTGCCCTGGTTCTGGAACTGGCAGGATCGTTCCTACGCCGCCTGGTGCGATGCGATGGCGCAGCCCTTCATCCAGGGCCCCAACATGTTGTTTATCAACAGCGCCACGCCCCGCATCGATCCAGACGAGTGTGCGCTACTCGATGCCCGCCACTGCCGGGCGATGTTTTGCCATAGCGCCTGGTATCGCGACTTGATCCGACGGCACCGAGGACCGAACAACCAGTCCCCAATCATGCTGTGGCCTTACCCCATCGATCCCTGGCCGGGCGAACCCTTGCCCGATCGCTATGACCTGTTGATCTATGCGAAAAATGGGAATCGGCCGGGACTGCTGGAGTACCTTGCCGAAGCCTACCCCCGCCACGTGCAAATTCACTACGGACAGTACGACCGACAGCAATTATTCGATGCCGCACGTCGCAGCAGAGCCTGCGTCTATCTGGCCGACGACGACCACGGTCCGCTCGCGCTCGTCGAGATCCTGCTGGCCGGTTGCCCGGTGGTTGGCGTGCGCACCGGAGCAGCGCTGGTCCAGCAGGGAGTGACCGGCCTGCTGGTCGAACGGCTCCCCTCCGGTGATTCGTGCGCGAATCGTCGGATTGCCGATCCGGCCGCGATGCAGTTTCTACAAGCTCTGGAGCAGATCCAAGCGTTTGATCGGTCGGCGGTTCGCATCGCTGCGGCCGCCGAATTTTCTACCAGTAGAATTGTGGATCAGTTGCTGCTTGCTCTTGATGAACTGCGGCAGCAAGACTGACGGATGACAGCGAGTTAGAAGCCAATCCGCAGGCCGAAGTTGTTGCCGCGGAAGTAGACGCCATTCTGTTGGTACTGATAGGGATAACTGCCGTAGCCATAGTTGGGCCGATAGCTGCCGTGGTTGTGGTGATGGCCATTGTGACTGCCGTGGTTGTGTCCACCGTTGCCATGCCCGCCCTGGTTATGTCCGTTGTGGCCACCATGATTGTGCCCGCCCTGGTTGTGTCCGTGATGGCCGCCCTGATTGTGTCCACCGTTGCCATGTCCTTTGTGCCCGCCATGATTTTTGTGGCCACCGTTGTTCCCACCCGCGGCCATCGCCGTCGAGGTGAAAGCGGTGCTAAGAGACAGGGCAGCAACAGCAACCAGCGTGTAGAGGAACGTTTTCATCGCAGAATTTCCCGTGTGGACTTTTGACCGGACTCAGTTGGAGCGAAGTGCTCAGGGCAACGAATCACTAATAAAGCACGGGCTGTGCCAGAATCTCCAAGATTGTCTCAAGTGGCGTTTTTCACGGCGATTACGCAAGAAGCACCCTGCTCGAGATGTGCTGAAAGGCAAATAGTGTTGTCATGTTGAGCACGAAGCAAAATCGGTTTGATCTAAATCGATGCTGGACCAGTCTTGTCATCAGTCGCGCCAGCACCGGTAGGTTCTGGCCGCGGGCCGGAACCTGAATCACCAAGACGCCCGGGCATTTGGTTGACTGTCAGTTGCCAACCAGTTGCCAAGTTTGGCGCTCGCTGCGGAGTCAGGATTACATCCAGCGGATGCGGCCTACTTGCCAGGTGAACGGTTACAAAATGTTCCGGTCATTGACCAGACTAGTCACGTACATCGTTACTATTAATTAACGATTTGCGATCCCTTTGCAAGCACATTAGCCATGCAGTTCATGGCTGATGAAGGCTTGGCCTGCGCGCTGCGAATGGGGATCGACGAATGGGGATCGACGGCCGAGAGAGACGCCAACTGCTTCGAACTCGCCTGACCGATTCAGGTGAGCGATGAGAACGTGGCGGACCTGTTCAGGCAGCGGAATGAGACCTGTTCAAGTGGTTCCAACAAGCGACTGTTCAGCCTGTTCAAGGAGGTTATCCAATGGTTATCGCGAAACGGCAATATAACGCCACAAACAAGAACGCAAGGTGTTTTCTTAGATCACCTTACGGCGAATTTTGTGCGCGAAAAAAAGTGGTCAAATGGTTATCAAAAATCGCCTATCACCCCCCTGTTCAAGGGCTGTTCAGGCAGCTGAATGAGACCTGTTCAAGCGGTTCCGACAAGCGACTGTTCAGCCTGTTCAAGGAGGTTATCAAATGGTTATCGCGAAACGGCAATATAACGCCACAAATCAGGACGCAAGGTGTTTTCTTAGATCACCTTACGGCGAATTTTGTGCGCGAAGAAAATTGCTCAAATGGTTATCAAAAATCGCCTATCACCCCCCTGTTCAAGGGATGTTCAGGCTCAGTTCAAGCACCGGTTCAGGCCCTGATCAGAAGTGGCTACTCAAGCACCCCAGACTTCCCCGTTCACCCCTATTCTGGCGGCTGATGACCGATTATCGTTAACCTCGCAAGGCGGTAAAGTTTGCGCAGCTTGCGCCCTCAATTGTTACTGGAGATTCGTGATGACTGCTGTTCGCCTGTTGCTGGCCGCGAGCCGGTTCGTAGTCCCCGTCGTGTTGTTCGTGCTGGCTGTGTGCTCGACTGCCGAAGCCAAGCTGAATCGTCGCGTTCAACCGGCCGCTGAAGCTGCCCCTGCAGCAGCTCCCGCTGTGGTCGCCGCACCAAGTTGCGCTCCGGTCTGTGCCCCCAAGTGCTGCCCGCCCTGCATCAGCTATCGCCATCACAAGGGCTGCAAGTGCTTCGATCCCTGCAAGACGGTGGAGCTGATCCTGCACGTGAAGGATCCTTGCACCTGCTGTCTGGTCGAAGTTCCGGTTTGCATGCCGGTCTGCTGCTCGGGCGATCCTGAGGTTTGCTGCCACAAGGGCTTTATGGGTCGGCAGGTTGTCGAGTACAGTTGGGCCTGTGGTTTCAGCCTGAAGGTGGTGTTCGATCGCCGCGGCAATGACGTCGTGGTGCATTACTACGGCTTGTAGTACTCAGACAAAGGGTCGATTGTGGGGCGGCGAAAAAAGATGCTGATTCGCCGCCCGCTCCTCTCGCCCCGCTTGCTGCTGGAACAAGAGTCACGGGCCTCGATTGCCGTGACTGTGGCCTGGATGCTCACCATCCTGGCGACGACCGGCTCGCTGATTGCGGCCGGCATCTGTGTATTGCTGCGGCGGAGCGTCGAATTGGCTCCCGAGCCGGCCAAAGTGCTGGCCATCTTGCCGGGTGTGTTCACCTTTATTGCCGCGACCACGGGTATCGCTTGCCTGCTGCTAACGGTGGTCGTGTATCGCGTCCGCCGCGATCGCCCACCCACCTCGATCACCTTTGTGGCGGTGCTCGTCGGCTTGCTGCCGATCGCTACAATGCTGCTGCGTGCCATGCGCGGTTAGGATTTTCAGGCCGAGGATTTCACCTTGAAGAGCACTGAATCATCGGCGGGAATCGCCTCACCGGCTGAAACCGACTACATCCGCAGCACGCATCACGAGTTTCTGGCGGCCTCGGAAAAAGCCCTCCGCACGCCGAGCCTGCAGGTCATTCTTGGTCAGCTTGGCGATACGCTCGGCCAGCGAAATCGCGACGCCTGGCAACAGCTGCCGAACTCCGATCTGGTCCGTCAGCGGGCGAGGCAAATCAAAGATGACACACTCGCCAACTTGCACGAGCACCTGCAAACGCTCGAAGCGAGCGTACAAGCGCGCGGTGGGCAAGTTCACTGGGCCGACGACGGCCAGTCGGCCAGTCAGATCATTGTCGACTTGATCAAGCAGCGAGGTTACTCGCGGGTCGTCAAATCGAAGTCGATGACCAGCGAGGAGATTCACCTCAACCCGGCTCTCGCCGCAGCAGGCATCGAAACGGTCGAGACCGATCTGGGCGAGTACATCATTCAACTGGCCGGACATCGCCCCTCGCACATCGTAGGGCCGGCACTGCATCTGTCGGCTATCGAAGTTGCCGAGATCCTCAGCCAACCTGCCGGCCGCACGTTGGCCGCCGAGCGCGAAACCCTTGCGGCATTTGCCCGCGAGCAGTTACGACAGAAGTTTGCGGAAGCGGAAGTCGGCATTTCTGGAGCCAACTTTGCCGTTGCCGAAACGGGCACTATTGTGCTGGTTTCCAACGAAGGAAACGCGCGGCTTACGACTGCCTTGCCCAAGATGCACATCGCCGTGATGGGGATGGAGAAGGTCATTCCGAAGCTGGCCGACTTACCCTACTTTTTGAAGGTGCTGGCTCGCGCGGCAACCGGGCAAAAGCTGTCGGTCTATACGTCGTTTGTTACCGGTGCCAGACGTGAAGGTGAAACCGATGGTGCTGAAGAATTTCACCTGGTGATTCTCGATAATGGCCGCTCCCAGATTCTCGGCAGTCCGCTGCGGGAGAGTCTGTTTTGCATTCGCTGCGGCGCGTGCTTGAATGCTTGCCCCATTTATCGCAGCGTCGGTGGCCATGCTTACGGCGGTGTTTATGCGGGGCCGATCGGGGCCGTGCTGACGCCACTTTACGATGGCCTCGTCGCCAATCATCATTTGCCGCACGCCTCGAGCCTGTGCGGAGCTTGCCAGGCAGCTTGCCCGGTGAAGATTCAGATTCCCGAGATGCTGGTGAAACTGCGCGAGCAGATGCATCAGGAACCAGCACTCAAAAATCGCCTGGAGTCGTTCGCGTATCACCTCTGGGCCAAAACGCTCAAGCGACCGTGGCTCTACAAACTTACAACCTGGCTGGCCACGCGCACCGCTGGTCGTTGGTATCGCCAAAGTCCCTGGCTAAAGAAGCTGCCCGGCAAGTTACATGGCTGGACCCAGAAACGGGACTTCCCCGCACCTTCGCCCCGGCGATTTCGCGACTGGTGGGACAACGAAGGCAAGTCTCAGGAGGGGCGTCATGGGTCGTGAAGCCTTCCTCGCCCGTGTGAAGCAAGCAGCCGAACAAGGGCGGGCTTATCGCATCGAGCACCAGCAACTGCCGGCTGATGTTGGCTATGTCGGTGTGACGGGCGATCTGTGCGCCAAACTGGCTCAAGAGATTGACGCCGTCGGCGGCATTGCCACCATTGTCGATTCGCACGCGCAAGCGCGCGAAGTGTTAGCCGGCTATTTGCTCGAAGCTGCGGCAAAGACGGCACTCTGCTGGAAACATCCTGTTCTGGATCGCTTAGATATTTCTCAGTTTTTATTGGAAAGATCGGTCGCCAGCGTTGACTATCAATCACAGATTGATTCATATTTTCATCAACGACGAGTAACGCAATTGGCCTGCGATATTGGCATCACCAGTGTCGATGTGGCGATCGCTGAAACGGGAACGCTGCTAATGTGTCATCGGCCGACGCAAGAGCGAGTCGCTTCGCTGTTGCCGCCGATGCATGTGGCGGTTATCGAGCAAAACCAAATCGTTCCCGACTTGCTCGATGCATTCAACATTTTGCACGAGCGGGGCGTACAGAACTTGCCCAGCAACATCACGCTCATTACCGGCCCTAGCAAAACGGGAGACATCGAACTGCAACTGACCACCGGCGTGCATGGCCCGGGTAAATGGCGCGTGATTATCATTCGCAACTGAGTGAGCAACTGGCGTCGGCATTACGCGGGAACTACCCGCCGTAAACTTCGTCGCCCCCTCAGTCCGATTGCAAACCATGGCACAAAGCCCCATAATCGCCCGCTCGATGGAATGAAGTTTGGCAGCGAACTTTGGCAGGCAAAGAACCCGATGAAAATTCACGAATACCAAGGTAAAGAACTGTTTCGTAAAGCTGGCGTCGCCGTGCTGAAGGGGCAAGTTGCCCGCACGCCCGAAGAAGCGGCCGCTGCTTTCACGGCCCTCGGCGGCCCAATCGCGGTGGTGAAGTCCCAGATTCACGCTGGCGGCCGCGGCAAGGGTACGACCAAGGAAAACTCGGCTCAGCGGGGCGTGCAACTGGTGAAGTCGGCCGAAGAGGCCGCTAACGTCGCCCGCAATCTGCTCGGTAAGACGCTGGTCACGATTCAGACCGGCGAAGAAGGCAAAGTCGTCAATCAAGTCTTCGTCGAAGAAGGCTGCAAGATCGCCCGCGAGTTGTACCTGGGCATCGTGCTCGACCGCGCCGCAGCCAAGCCCGTGCTGATGGTTTCGACCGAAGGTGGCGTCGAGATCGAAAAAGTCGCTCACGACACTCCCGAAAAGATCTTCAAAGAACATTTCGATCCGCACGCCGGCCTGTATCCCTACCAGGTGCGCAAGCTCTGTTATCGCTTGGGCATCAAGGGGCCGAGCGTGGCCAGTGCCGAAAAGTTCATGCGGGCCCTGTGCAAGTTGTGGGTTCAACTCGACTGTGCGATGGTTGAAGTTAATCCGCTCGTCGTCACCGAAGCGGGCGACCTGGTCGCTCTCGATGCTAAGGTCGCCTTTGACGACAACGCGATGTTCCGCCACAAAGATCTGCTCGAGCTGCGCGACTTGACCGAAGAAGATCCGGCCGAAGTTCGCGCCAGCAACACCGGCCTGTCGTACGTCAAACTCGATGGCAGCATCGGCTGCCTCGTGAATGGTGCTGGCCTCGCGATGTCGACCATGGACATCATCAAGCTGCATGGCGGCGAGCCAGCCAACTTCCTGGATGTCGGTGGCGGTGCCAACGAGGCCCAGGTGACCGAAGCCTTCCGCATCATTCTGTCGGACAGCAACGTCAAGGGCATTCTGGTCAACATCTTCGGCGGCATTGCCAAGTGCTCAACCATCGCCAACGCGATTGTGGCGGCCAGCAAAGCAGTCGGCTTTACCGTGCCGCTCGTCGTTCGCCTCGAAGGGACCGAAGTCGAAGAAGGCAAGAAGATCCTGCGAGAAAGCGGCGTGAAACTGATCGCTGCCGACGGCCTGACCGACGCTGCCAAGAAGATTGTCGAAGCGGCCAAGAGTGCGTAATGCATTCAGCTGCAATCGTTCCTCAATCTGCAATCACAAATCACCCAACTGCACATAAGAAGTTCCCATGAGCATTCTCATCAACAAGAACACCAAAGTCATTTGCCAGGGCATTACCGGCAAGGCTGGTGCGTTTCATACCAAGGGCTGCAAAGAATACGGCACCAAGATGGTCGGCGGTGTTACGCCGGGCAAAGCTGGCGAAACGGTCGAAGGCTTGCCCGTGTTCGACACCGTGATCGAAGCCGTCGAGAAGACCGGCGCCGATGCCACGATGATCTTCGTCCCCGCTGCCTTCACCGCCGATGCCATCCTCGAAGCTCTCGATGCGGGCATCAAGGTCATTGCCGCGATCACCGAAGGTGTGCCGGTCATCGACATGATCCGCGTCTACGAACTGGTTCGCCGCAGCGACGCGGTCCTGATCGGACCAAACTGCCCCGGCTTGATCACTCCCGGCGAATGCAAGATCGGCATCATGCCGGGTTACATTCACAAGCCAGGTAAGATCGGCATCATGAGCCGCAGCGGTACTCTCACCTACGAAGCCGTCTGGCAAACGACCAATCTGGGTCTTGGCCAGTCGACGTGCGTCGGTCTTGGTGGCGACCCGATCGTCGGCACCAACTACATCGACCTCTTCAAGCGTTTTCAAGAAGATCCGCAGACCGAAGCCATCTTGATGATGGGCGAAATCGGCGGCACGGCTGAAGAAGAAGCTGCCGCCTTCGTCAAGGATCACGTGACCAAGCCAGTCGCCGCGTTCATCGCAGGCCGCACGGCTCCGCCGGGACGTCGCATGGGCCATGCGGGTGCGATCATCTCGGGCGGCAAGGGAACGGCTGCCGAGAAGGTCGCCGCGCTGCAAGACGCTGGAATCGAAATCGCTGATAGCCCGGCCACGATGGGCGAAGCAGTCGCCCGCGCCATTCAGAAGCGGAAGAAGTAATTCTTACTCGCTGCGAAACTGCAGTCCTCTCGCTTTGCGAGAGGAAACAAAAATGTGCCGCGACGGAGCGTGGCAACAACACTGCTCAGCAAGCCAGCTTAAGCTCGCAGCGAGTTCTTCGCCGAGCTGCCACTCTTGCCGTTGCTGGCCGTGGAATCTTTCGAAGCCAGATTATCGGGCCCTTCCGCGATTCCTAAGGAAGGCGAGAAATAAGGATCGGCATCCACGTCTTCGGCGCTCATCATCGTGGCGACACGTTGCAATGTCGCCAGGATCTGGGTCGCTTCCCAAAGTTGCAGGCGGTTCAACTCTGTCCGGAACTGATCTCGCAGCAAGGAAGGCGCCTCGTTTGACAGCCGGCGACCTTCGTCAGAAAGTTGCAACGAAAAGCTGCGACGGTCGTTCTCATCACGAGCACGCGTGATCAATCCCCGCTGCTCTAGTCGCTTGAGAATGCCCGCCACCGTTTGCGGGCTGACGTGCAGCTGCTCCGCTAAGTGCCCAGGGGTAGCCATCGGGCTCTTCTCAAGCTCGCGCAGCGCACCCAATTGGGGGGCGGTCAGCCCATACTCCTGCCATAAGTATCGCGAATAGCCTTCCACCGCCTGCGAGATTCGGCGGATGGCCACAATGATTTCGTCGTCGAGGGTGATTGCGCTAGGCACGGTGATTTCCGATTGCCGAAGTCCTTGGCAGGACGTTGTTTAACAACGAGATCGCGAGCCGGCCAGTCACCCTGGCCAGGACCTGGGCGGCCACTTTCTCACCAACATCTAACCATCATCCTTCGTATGGGTGTCGCACAAAAAGTCCGACTGAGCCAAAAAGTTTTGATCCCGCTAGGTGAAGTTCGGTTTCCTAAAGACACACACTGCCTCAGCTTGAGAAATTCTCTACGCAATTAGGTAACCGCCGTCGACCGGCAACACCACGCCCGTGATGAACGAAGCCCCGGGCGAGCAGAGGAAAACGGCCGCAGGAGCCACTTCGTCAGGCTGACCCCAGCGTCCGAGTGGGGTACGAGAAACAATTCTTTCGGCCTTGGCAGGATCGTCCCGCAAAGGCTGGGTCAGAGGCGTTTCAATCCAACCGGGAGCTAGCGCATTCACACGAATGCCATCGACGGCCCACGCAATCGCCAGCGACTTGGTCAATTGAGCAAGTCCGCCCTTACTGGCACTGTATGCAGGTGCCGGGCCACTGCCGAAAAAACTGAGCATGCTGGCAATGTTCAGCACGCAGCCTTTGTTTGCCGCAAGCTTTGACTTACACGCGGCAGCCATTCGCATGGCGCCATTCAGGTTGATATCGATCACCCGGGCAAACATCTCGGGTTCGTGTTCCTGCCCCCGCAGGATGACCCCGGCGGCGTTCACCAACACATCGACGCGGCGCAACAGCCCCACCAGTCGCTCAATCGCGGCACCATCGGTCACATCAAGTTGCTCGGCACTCAGCAGCGCCTGAAAGGCAAATTCCAGCTGGGACTTTTGTACTTCCTCGGCAGACACGCCCGTCGCGATCACGCGGCAACCTTCGGCGGCAAAGGCCCGCGCAATGGCTTGGCCGATGCCACTCGTCCCGCCAGTGATGAGTACCGTGCGGAGCGATTCGAGATTCTCTGGTTTCTTCATCGTGGCTCCCTGGATGCGATTCGCCGCGATCGTGCGGCCGCCCCGCCGCAGCGTAGCGAGCATTGTTTATAATCCGGCAGCCCAATTTCTGGTTCGCCGCTTCTTCTTTTTGTCACTCTGGAACCATCATGTTCGATAAGCCTGCTCTCATGGACCTGGTCCGCCAACAAGCCTTGCAAGTGGGCGATTTCACTCTCGCCTCGGGCAAAAAGTCCCACTACTACCTCGACTGCCGCAAGATCACACTAGACTCGTGGGGCGCGAACCTCATTGCCGACGGCATGCTCGACCTGCTGGGCGATCCGCTTCCCGCTGCCGTGGGTGGCATGGCCATCGGTGCCGATCCCATCACCGGAGCCATCATCACCGTCGCTGGCCGCCAGGGTAAGCGAATCAAAGGCTTCATCGTCCGCAAAGAAGCCAAAGCTCACGGCACCGGCCGCGAAGTCGAAGGGCCTGTTGCCGCAGGCGAAGAAGTGGTGATTGTCGAAGACGTCGTCACCACCGGCGGCAGCTCGCTCGCTGCGATCGAAAAAGCCGAAGCCTTCGGGCTGAAGATTCGCGGCGTGCTGGCCATTATCGATCGCCTCGAAGGTGGCCGAGAAACCCTCGCGGCCCGTGGCTATTCGCTGCAAACATTGCTTACCATTCGCGACTTCGGACTGGAACCGGTGAAGTAGATTGAGAACTGCTCACGCAGCAAACTACAATCGTGGTGGCTTAATCATGTGGAGAATTGCACAATGGTATCGATGAAAGATCTGGGCATCGACAAATTGTCAGTTGCCGATCGCCTTGCACTTGCTAACGAGATTTGGGAAAGCATTGGCGATATGCCGGGGATTTGGGATGAGGAAGAACTAGCGGCGGAACTCCAGCGCCGCGATAAAGAGCTTGAGGAACATCCAGAGCGTGCGTTGACGCTAGAGCAGTTGCGAGCGAGGTTGGATGGGCGAGTATGAGCTTTGCAATTACGCTTCATCCTGATTTAGCTGCGGAAATTAACCAAGCAAAAATGTGGTACGACGCCGAACAGCCAGGCTTGGGAGCGGTTTTCGATACAGAACTCTTTGACCGATTCCAGTTCATCGCGGACAATCCGTTCGTCTTCGCAGTTTTTCAGAAAGACATTCGCCTCGCACGGATCAAGCAATTCCCGTACGTGATTCTCTACCGGGTCGAAGACAGCATCATTCGCATTCTCGCCGTGGTACATTCTGCTAGACGGCTAAATAAATGGCTGAAACGCCGCTGAATTTTCCTCTCAATCAAAACAGGTAACTTCAATGTCCCATAGTCGCCGTCAGTTTCTGCAAGCTTCACGTCGCGAATTCCTGCAAACAACCAGTGCGATTGCAGCCGGTGGACTGCTCGCGGCCGGTTCAAAAGCTGCATTCGCCGCTGAAAGAGCCCCCAGTTCGATCGCCAACAAAGAAGACTCCGCGCTGACGTTCGGCCTCGTTACGTACATGTGGGGGGCGGATTGGGATGTCCCCACGCTGCTAGCTAATTGCAAGAAGGCTCAAGTGTTGGGCGTTGAGTTGCGGACGACGCATGCTCATATGATCGAGCCGGCCCTGAATGAGCAGCAGCGGAGCGAAGTGCAGGCGAAGTTTGCCGAAGCGGGCGTGACTATCGTTGGCATCGGCAGCAACGAGCGGTACGACCATCCCGACCCGGCCAAGCTCAAGGCAGCCATCGATGCCACCAAGGACTTCATTCGCCTCAGTCACGATATTGGTGGCAGCGGCGTCAAGGTCAAGCCCGATACCTTCCACAAGGACATTCCGCGTGAGAAGACCATCGAGCAGATCGGCAAGGCGCTCAACGAACTGGGCGAATACGCGGCAGGCTTCGGCCAGCAGATTCGTCTCGAAGTGCACGGGCAGTGTGCCGAATTGCCGACAATCAAAGCCATCATGGATGTCGCGACTGACGAAAACGTCTTTGTCTGTTGGAACAGCAACCCGACTGACCTGAAGGGGGACGGCCTGGCGCACAACTTTGGCTTGGTTCGCAAACGCTTTGGTTCGACCGTCCACATTCACGAACTTGAGTCCAAAGACTATCCGCACGCCGAGCTCTTCAAGTTGCTGGTCGACAGCGGCTATGTGGGTTGGCTCCTGCTGGAAGCGGCCAGCAAGCCCGCCGATCGCGTCGCCGCCCTCACCGAGCAGCGACAACTGTTCGACAAGATGGTGGCGAAAGCGAAGGCTTAGTCTTCCAATTTCAGCAAGCATGTCGTAATTAATTAGCCTATCAATACCACTACAGTCATTGACAAACACGCACCATGTTGGGATAATTGCAGGCATGTTCTTCTGCAATTTGGTGGATGGTGTCATTGTAGGCTGAAGCCTCAGCTGCGCCGTTGGATTTCGTTGCTGCTAAACAAGTGACAGTTAGCACACGGCATTCAGGGGGTGTCCAACAATAGACCAAGTTGTTGGACAAGAAGACGCGAATCAAGACTTGCTCGCTTGGTCGCAACTCTTTGTCGCTTAGCAACTTCCGCTGCAAGTTGGAAATCGGCACCTGTCCAGCAACCTCAGGGATTGTTGGACATTTACGCCGGTTGGTGACGGAGCGAATAGATGGCTGCCTGCCAGGGACGCATGTCGAGATAAAGCCCGCTGCGAACCAGGTCATCGCCCTGCCAATGATAGATGTCTTCGCTAAGCGCATCTTGTAGCTGCCAGGCTTCACCGCCGAGGTCGGCGAACGGGAGCCGCGCGAGACACTGGCTCTGTTGATCGGAGTAGTTGACGGCTACGACACGTTTTTCGTCGCCCTCGTGCCACGCGAAGACTACGAAGTTGTCGTGAGTTGAATTGGACTCCCAAGCAGGCTGACATTGCAGCAACTGCCAGTCGCCAGTGCGTACGGAGTGATCGCGCAAGGCAGCCAGCAGCCGGTCGTAAAAGGCCGAGAGGTAGGGATCGATTGCTTCTTGCGGCGCGCGACCGAGGTGAGGCGAAATTCGCTTCAAACGACCTTCGAACTGGCCCTGATGAAAGAAGCGAAGTCCTGGCGAGAGATAAGTAATGACTGCGGCAGCTTCGTGCTGGCCATGAGGAAACGTGGCTGCTGCTCGCGGCTCGTCGTGATTTTCCAGAAAGCGCGCAAGCTTGTCTTGATAATCGAGCCCGGCCCAAAAGTGCTCGCGGACCGGTCGGGCGTGCCCTTCGTGCAATCGATCGTACAGTCGCTTGTCATAGGCGTAATCGAAACCCTGCTGTTGCAGTTCCCACTCGCGATCCCAATAGACTTCCGCCATGAAGCAAAACCCGGGTGTCACCTCGCGAACCGCTTGCGTCGCCTGTGGCCAGAAAGGCTGTGTCGGCAAGCCCCAGGTTTTTTCGAAGATATCGGGCAGCACGAGCATCGCCATGTCGCAGCGGAGGCCATCGCATTGCGTGGCAATCTTGCGCAGTTCTGCGATCAGCGCCGCTTGTGCAGCAGGGTTACCGTAATTGAGTTGCAGCGTGTCCGGCCAACCGGAGAAATAAGGATCGCGACCATGCGCGAGCAGGAGATCGCCGGCTTTGCGTTTTACCCAAACGTAGTTCTGCGGCGCTCGGGCCAAGTCCTGTTCGGTGCCCGCCACATAGTATTCCGGATGCTCTTCGACCCAATGGTGATCGAGCGCCGTGTGGTTTGGTACAAAGTCGAGCATCAACTTCAGGCCCCGCTGCTGCATTCGCTTTCGCAAGCGCGCCAGAGCCGCATCGCCGCCGAGGTTTTTATGCACATCGTAGGCAGTGATGGCGAACCCCGAGCCGGGGATGTCCTCATCGCGCAGATCGGGCAGCGTTTCGTGAAATTCGTGCAGCCATTCCGGATTGGTTCGCGAGATCTGCTGTCCTGCCAGACCGGTTTGCCAGACGCTGAGGAGCCAGATCCAGTCGAAGCCGGCTGCAGCCCACTGATCGAGCGTGGCATCGGCAATGTCATCGAGCGTTGCCGGACGTTTCAGTTGCCGGGCAAGTTCGGTGAGCCAAACGCGGGTATTCACTTGATAGAGGAGAGGATAGCGCGACATGAGAGAGTCTTTCGCGGTGGAGATAACATCAGGGTTGTTTCGCATCGATCATCATCTGCACGTCGACCAGGGCTTGCTGGCTGACTCGCAACAGGCCCTCTTGGCTGCGGTCGAGATCAGCGATCAATGCCAGTACGACGGTAAACGACAAAATGAGCACGGCCATTGCCGGCGAGCGGCACATTTCGGAAAGCCCAGCCAGATAGCCAACTGCAGCCAGGCTCATCAACGACATGCAGATTAGCCCCAGCCACATCACGACCGGAATTCGGCTGCGCACTCCGGCCTGCACTCGTTTGGCATGCACGTCGATCAGTTGGTTCAACGAATCCACATAGAGCGCGACCATCTCCGATGAGGGATTGCTCGTTGCGGCGGCCATCGCTTCGTTCCACAGTGACTCGTGGATCTCTCGCGAGCGGGTGAGGGCAGGCAGCACGTCCTTACTTCTGACGGCTTGAAGGCGGACGTCAACGTATTCCTTCAGCGCCCGCTCTGAGGCAACTCGTTGCTCCGCCGGCAACACACGCGTACGGAGAAACGCGGCGCCAATCGCATTGGCTTCTTCGAGTACTGCTTCTCGCCGCGCGTCGAAGCGCGAGGCGGCGAAGCTGAAGGTGAAGCCCAACATGAGCGCTAACAACCCCAAAATAGACGCCACAATGGCACCAACCGTTGCGGCATGTTCATTCGGCCTTTGGGTATGCCGCCAGCGGCCGCAACGATAGCCCGCTTCCAAAGCCAGCCATAGAAGCAATGCCAGTATCGCCACGAGTAGCCACAGCGGCAGTACGTCGAGAGGTTCAGTAACCATAGGAGCATCAGAAACCTAGTCCGCGTCGATACGATAACTAACTACGGCGTACCGACAAGCGTTTCCGCCGCAGGCTGCGGCTTGGGGCAGGTATTGAAGTAGGCCTGCTTGCTTTCGGCGAGAGCTTTTTCCGGAGTTAGCGTGGCGAATAGATGCAGGATGCGGGCGATGATTCCTGTCCAACCCGTTTGATGGTTGGCACCGAGTCCTGCCCCGTTGTCACCGTGAAAGTACTCGTAGAACTGCAAGTAATCGCGCCAATGAGGGTCGTTTTGGAATTTCTCGGAACCGCCGAAGACAGCGCGCTGGCCCGCTTCATCTTGCAAAAAGATGTTGCCCAGTCGGCGGCCGATTTCCTCGGCGACCTGGTACAGATTCATCATGTGGCCGGAGCCGGTCGGGCATTCGATTTGAAACTCATCGCCGTAGTAGGTGTAGTATTGCAGCAGCGCGCGAATCACGAGGGCATTGACCGGCATCCAGATCGGACCTCGCCAATTGGAGTTGCCGCCAAACATGCCGGAGTCGGATTCGGCCGGCAGGTAACCCACGCCATACCGTTGCCCGCCCGCTTCAATCATGTAGGGATGCTCGGCATGGTATTTCGACAAGGAACGAAGGCCGAACTCACTAAGAAACTCGTTCTCGTCGAGCATCTTGGCCAACACGCGACGGAGACGCGTTTCGTCCAGAATCGAAGCCAAGCGTCGTCCATTCACTCCCGTCTTGAGTGGATCATGGATGGAGTTACGGATTTCTGGCCGTGACTCCAGGAACTTCTGCAGTCGCTTCCCAAGCGAGGGCTGCTTTTTTAACAACTCGCCGTTAAAAGTCGTGGCAGCGCACAGCGGTAGCAGACCCACCATCGAGCGAACTTTGAGGCGATGCGATTCGCCGTTGGGGAGTCGCAGCACGTCGTAATAGAAGCCGTCCTCGTCGTCCCACATGCCGCCGCTTTCGCCGACGTGCCCCATCGAGGAGGCGATCCAGAGGAAGTGCTCGGTGAACTTGAGAACCATGTCTTCATAGTCGGGATCGGTCATCGCCAGTTCACCGGCGATGTCGAGCATGTTCTGACAGAAGAGGGCCATCCAGGCAGTGCCATCGGCCTGCTCCAAATAGCCGCCGGTGGGCAGCGGAGCACTGCGATCGAAGACGCCGATGTTGTCGAGCCCGAGGAAGCCTCCCTCAAACACATTGCGGCCCGAGCGATCTTTGCGGTTCACCCACCAGGTGAAGTTCAGCAGTAGCTTTTGAAAGCAGCTCTTCAGCCAGTCTTTGTCTCCTTCGCCTTGCTGACCTTTGTCCAAGCGATAAGTGAAGATGGTGGCCCAGGCGTGTACCGGTGGATTCACATCGCCGAAGTTCCATTCGTAGGCGGGAATTTGGCCGTTGGGATGCATGTAGCGTTCGCGCAGCATCAGCTTAAGTTGCTGCTTGCCAAAGTCGGGATCGACGAGAGTCAGGGCGATCACGTGAAAGGCAAGATCCCAGGCCGCATACCAGGGGTACTCCCATTTGTCCGGCATCGAGATGATGTCGCCGTTGTACATGTGATGCCACTGGTCGTTGCGCGGCGCAACCTTGCGTGACGCTTTGAAAGGATCGGAGCCACGTTCTTCGAGCCATTTGTCGACGTCGTAGTGATAGAACTGCTTGCTCCAGAGCATGCCTGCGAGCGCTTGCCGCATGACGTTGGCTTCGTCGACGGACAGCTTGGGTGGCGTGATGGCCTGATAGAACTCATCGCATTCCCGGCGGCGACCGTCGACGGCAGCGGTGAAAGCGGGGCCGAAGGACAAGGGAGACTTGCCGTTGCCACTAGCAACCGCTGCGGGCAGAACGTCGGTCAGTCGCAATTGCAGAACGTGGCTGCCGCCGGCGGGGATCGAGAGGTGGTAGTGAGGCGCAACCTTGGTACCCGTTTGGGATGGGTTCACGCAGTCCTTCTGCCCCTCGACGACACAATTGTTGATGCCGTCCTTCACGTAAGGTGTGCGACTGGTGACGCCAAAGATTCGCTGGGTGTTCGTTTCATTCTCGGTGAAGAGCAGCGGAGCATCGCCGCCGCAATACAGATAGCGATCACCCAATTCTTCGTCGACCGCCTTCACAACGCTGTACTCTTTGCTGACGGCCACTTGCTGGATCGAAGGACGCGACGTTGGATTGTGCCACGACCATTGGTTCCGAAACCAGAGTGTTGGCAGCACGTGAATATCTGCTGCCTCGGGTCCCCGATTGTGAACCGAGATCTGAATGAGAATCTCTTCCGGAGTAGTCTTCGCATATTCGACGAACACATCGAAATAGCGGTCCTCGTTGAAGACGCCTGTATCCAGCAATTCGTACTCAAACTCACCGCGACCGCGCTGGCGGCTGGTTTGCACCAGGTCGGCATAGGGAAACGCTGCCTGAGGATATTTGTACAAGTACTTCATGTACGAGTGCGTCGGCGTGGAGTCGAGATAGAAGTAATACTCCTTGACATCTTCACCGTGATTGCTTTCGCTGTTGGTCAAGCCGAACAGCCGCTCTTTGAGAATCGAGTCCTTGCCGTTCCATAGTGCGACCGCAAAGCAGAGTCGCTGCTCGTTGTCGGAAATGCCTGCCAGGCCATCCTCACCCCAGCGATAAGCGCGCGACCGAGCCTGATCATGCGTAAAGTAATTCCAGGCGTCGCCTCCTTCGCTGTAGTCCTCACGGACTGTGCCCCACTGTCGTTCGCTGAGATAGGGGCCCCATTTCTTCCAAGAGGATTCCGGATTGCGAGCTTCGGACAGGCGATCTTGTTCGGCGGTCATGGCAGGGACCTCATCAGTTGTTTAAAACGGCAGTCTTAGCAAGTATCGATAGTGGCCCGGAATCGATTCCAGCGAATTCTCGGGCAGCGGTTCAAACGGACAGCGATGTTCCCATTCGCTGTTCTCTCTCGGCAAGCTCCAAAAGTTACCCTCGCGGTCGCGAACGACCCATTGTTGCGTCGCTCGATCCACGTACAACGCAACGACAAAGTCAGCGGTCTCAACCATCGCTCGCTCCTTCAATAATCTGGCCATCCTGAAAAACAGCGCAGCCGCCACTGCGCTAAAAGCGTTCCTTAATGAACTTGAACGGATACGCAGGCTCTTCGTAGTCGCCTGGCTTCTGTCGCTTGGGGAGTTCGATTTTTCCCCCCGGCAACTCTTTGTAGGGAATCTGGTCGAGAAGATGCGTGATGATGTTGAGTCTCGCCCGCTTCTTGTCGTCCGAACGAACGCAATGCCAAGGAGCCCAGTCGGTATCGGTTGACTCAAACATCTCGTCTCGGGCTCGCGAATAGTCATACCAACGGCTGTACGACTTGAGATCCATCGGCGTGAGCTTCCAAGTCTTCCGGCCGTCGTTGATCCTCGCTTCGAGTCTGCGAGTTTGTTCCTCGGGACTGACCTCGAGCCAGTACTTGAGCAGGATGATTCCCGATTCGATCATCACCTTTTCTACGTGCGGCGCCATCTCCAAAAATCGCTGTGTTTGCTCGGCCGTGCAAAAGCCCATTACGCGTTCTACTCCCGCGCGGTTGTACCAGCTGCGATCGAAGATCACGACCTCGCCGGCCGCAGGAAAGTGCTGCATGTACCGCTGCACGTACATCTGCGACTTCTCACGTTCCGTCGGCGCTGGGAGCGCGACGACGCGGAATACACGCGGACTGACCCGCTCTGTGATCGCTTTGATCGTTCCGCCCTTGCCGGCACCATCTCGCCCTTCGAAGACGATGCAGACCTTCAGTCCTTTGTGCTTCACCCACTCCTGCAACTTTACCAATTCCTCGTGCAGCCGGCTGAGTTCGCGGTCGTATTCTTTGCGCGAGAGCCTATCCGCGGAGGCTTCTTCGGTCTTGTGTTTCTTGTGGCGGCTCATGATTGGAGACATGCCTGCGAGTAGTGATCGGCAACTTCCAGAACCACGCTGTTGGCAAACGCGATGCCGGCGTTCCCTCGAATGAGTAGCGAACCTACGAGTAAAGTGATGCCATCACTTTACTCCTTGACGGAGCCGGAAGCGAATTGTGTTGATTAATTCAAGCGGCAGATCAGTGAGTGTTGTAAAGCCCACGGCTCTGCAGTGAAATGTGTGCTGGGGTGAGAACGTGCGACTACGCACACCTCGCGCGCGACTCTCTGCGTATCATGCCGCGAATGGGCGCGATTTATCCTGGAGCAATTCGCTTCTGCGCATCGCATTTGCGAACGATAGGCGACTCGAAGCAAAACTGACGCGTTTATGCCTGTTAGTTCCAATGGTGCAGGATTTGCCATATAACGCTGGATCGACTCATCTGATCGGCAGACTGCCGAGACTTTCCCTTCTCTAAGGAGCGACCCATGAAAGAACAATGTAAGTGGCTGGCGATTCTCGCCTGCTTCCTGGCCTGTGCAACCGCGCGGGCTGCCGATCAAGCTGCCGAAGAAGCCAAGATTCGACAAGCCGTGGCAGGCTATGTGACCGCGTTCAACCAAGGGAACGCCAAAGCCTTGGCAGCGCTCTGGTCGCCGGAGGCTGTGTATAGCAACCCCGATAGCGGCGAGCAGGTTGTAGGTCGCGAAGCGATCGAAAAGCAATTTGCCGCGATCTTTGCCGCAGCCAAGGGAGCGAAGCTGGAAGCAAAGACCGAGAGCATCAAGTTTGTCTCGCCCAATGTGGCCGTCGAGCAAGGGACGGCGAAGGTACTTTCGCCGATGGGAGAGCCCGAGGAGTCTGGTTACTCGGCCGTGTACGTAAAGCGCGATGGCGAGTGGCTCCTCGACCGTGTCACCGAAGAAACGCCGCCGGTAGTGCAATCAAACTACGAGCATCTCAAACAGCTGGAATGGATGGTCGGCACTTGGCTCGACCAGGACGAGCAGGCGACTATCGAAACGAACTGCCATTGGGCGAAGAACCAGAACTTTCTGGTCCGCTCGTTCACCATCAGCGCCCGCGATCGCATCAATCTGTCTGGCATGCAGATCATCGGTTGGGATCCTGCAGCCAAGAAGATTCGCTCGTGGGTCTTTGATTCCAACGGCGGCTTTGGTGAAGGAAGCTGGAACAAAAGAGGGAACGCCTGGCACGTGCAAACTTCCGGTGTCTCAGCTGACGGTCGAAAGGTCTCGTCGGTGAATGTGATTACCCAGGTAAACAATGATCAATTCACGTGGCAGATCGTGAATGGCCAGATTGGGGACGAACTACTTCCCAACATCGATGAAGTCCTTGTCGTGCGGCAAAAGGCGGAGTGATCGGCGGATCGATCGGAAGCAGTACCAACGAATTCAACAACTTATTGGATAGGTGCATTCATGAATAAGCTTTGCAGTGTTGCCCTCGCGGTGGCCATCATTAGTACCGCAGCAGACTCTGATTTGTTCGCTCGCGGCGGTGGAGGAGGCGGAGGTCGAGGGGGTGGCGGAGGAGGTGGCGGCGCTCGCATGGGCGGTGGTGGAGGCGGCGGCATGGCGCGCTCTCCCGCAATGAGCAGGCCCGCTCCGAGACCGGCACCACGGCCAGCGACGCCGAATGTCTCCCGGCCGAGCCCTTCACGGCCAGCAGCGGCGCGGCCAACTCCGCCCAAGGTCGCCGCCGGCACTCGCCCCGCTACGGGCGTTGGCACAGCACCTCGTCCTGGTACGGGAGTGGGCTCGGTACCGCGTCCAGGCACCGGTGCAGTGGGCTCCGTTCCGCGACCAGAAACTCGTCCCTCCAACTCTCAATTGCAGAACTTTCTCGACGTAAAACCAGGCGGCGGTGCGAGCACGCTGCCAGCGAATCGCCCTGGCAATCTAGGCGGCGCGGTCGCAGGTGGAGTGGCTGGCGGAGCCGCGGCAGACTTTCTGCGTGACAGTGGAGCACGTCCGAGCACTCTACCAGCAACTCGACCTGGAGCGGGTGATCGACCAGGTGTTGGTGATCGTCCTGGAATTGGCGATAGGCCCGGCGTGGGTGATCGACCAGGGATTGCCAATCGTCCCGGCCAATTGCCTAACAATCGTCCGGATCGGATCAACAACCGGCAGGAGCGTCTCGACAACCGCGTAAGTCGGCGCGATGAAGTTCGCGATCAGGTGCGAGACAACCACCCACGACTAGACTTCTGGGCCGATCATCCCAACTGGGCAGCTTGGCGGATCAATCGCCCGTATCGGTGGGCCACTTGGGCCGCACTCACCGGCTGGATTGGCGGCTATGGCTGGTCCGAGCCCGTTGCTTATTCGTATGGTGAAAACGTCTATTACGACGACAGCCAGGTCTACTACGGCGATCAACCGATTGCCACGGCAGAAGAGTATGCCCAACAGGCGGAAGACATCGCCACGAGCGCTCCAGAAGTTGCGCCTGACAAGTCCGACTGGATGCCGCTCGGCGTCTTTGCCTTGACGCCTGACGGACAGAAGTCGGGGCCTGATCCTACGCTGTTCCTGCAATTGGCCATTAGCAAGGATGGAGTGATCAACGGCCTGTTGCACAACACGGCGACCAACAGCACGCAGACGATTGAAGGAATGGCCGACAAAGGAAGCCAACGGGCTGCCTGGACGGTGAAGGATAAGAATCGTCCGCTGATGGAAACCGGTATCTCGAACTTGACCGAAGATACTGCCCCAGCGCTCATTCACTTCGCCGATGGCCAGACTCAACAGTGGCTCATGGTGCGGTTAGATGAGCCAGCGATGAAGTAGGATCCCCTAATCCCACGTACGACCGCTGCCTGGCAAGGTGGCGGTCGTACTATGGACTTGAGCTGTTAGCAGAGGAAGCCGCAGAGATGCCATGCTTGGCAATGAACTCGACGATGGGCGTTGAGTCCTCTAGGCCGTGAGGATGATGACCGATGCTTGGCTTCGCAATGAGAGTGATGTCGCCGCCGAGCTTCTTGTAGCGCTCGGCGATCACGCCCGTGTTTTCGTCCCAAGGTACGACATCGTCCGCGTCGCCATACACGTGCAGTAGCGGAATCTTTGCTTTGGCGAGCGGTTCAAGATTGTCGACCGGGTTCTTCGTGTACGCGATCGCTTCGTCGTTGTCCTTAAATCCCCATAGAGCAAGGACCAACTTCCAGTCTCCGGCACTTCCTTTGCCTTTCCACTTCTCGCCCAGTGGCTTGCCGCCGGGCCAACTCTTGAAGTCGCACACCGGCGCATCCCCATAGATGCAGGCGACTTTGTAGGGATTGGCTGCTGCCCAGTTGTAGCAATACAGGCCGCCGCGGCTGAGACCGAAGAGCGACACTTTCGGGGCCAGACCATACTTGCTGGTGAGTTCTGCATAACAATCGTTCCAGTGACCAACGGCCTTCGGCGAACCAAGCATGTTCGGCACACTGAGGTAGACGATGTGAAAGCCTCGCTTGAGCAGGGCAATATCCGGGGCCGGCTTGTGACCGAAGAATTCGCCGTGCCAAACCCAAGGCTTGCCGGGTGCAGCCTGATCTGGAGCGACGACCAGCACATTCTTGCCGGCAATGTCAAAATCGTACCGCTGGAAGCCGTTCCAATTGCTCTGCTTGCCGGAGAATGTGCTGCCGGGCTGTTCTTGGTCCTGGAGGGTCTTATCGAGCCAGGCAACCAGTTGGTGGCGGTAGTTACTGTTGAGTTTGTCCCAGCCTCCCATGCCGTGGATGCCACCTTCGATGGTGATGAGATCGCAGCGATTGCCGGCTGCCTTCATCTTCTCTTGAAAGCGAGTCGATTGCTCATACGGAACTTGCTCGTCCTTGGTGCCGTGAATCAGCAGGTACGGAGGAAGTTTGCTGGGAAGATTCGTGGTGATCGAGGCGCCCCGTAACTTCAGCCAGGCGTCGTCATTTAACTCCTCAAGACCGAGCAGCGCTTTCATTGAGGGGCCGAGTTCTTTGCGTTGCTGCACTTGAAATTCAAGATCGTGCGGCGCGTAAATCGGCACCACCGCTGCTAGGCCGAGCTTCTCTTTTTCGTTCTGGGCACCAACCCAAGAAACCAAATGGCCGCCGGCCGATTCGCCAATGAGGGCCACGCGATTGAGATCGACTTTGTATTCCGCAGCGTGTTCCTTCACCCAGCGAATTGCCGTCGTAACGTCATCCGCGCACGCTGGCCAACGATGCGCTGGTGCCAGGCGATAATCGATCGTGAACCAAGTGTAGCCTGCTTTTGATAGAGGGTCGAACAGGGGAGTGATGTAATGCTGCTTCGTCCCCCGCATGAAGCCGCCACCATGCACCAAAATGCACGTGGGAAACGGACCTTTGCCTTCCGGTACGAACGCATCGAGCTTCAGGCTGACATCGCCAACCTTGGCAAACTCAATATCCTTCTTCAGCGGCGGCAACTGATCGGCGGCCGCAGCAAAGTGAGTGGCCAAACAAATCGAGCAGGCAACAAACGCAATTGGAACGAACCGCAGCATGACAACTCTCCATCAACCGCGGAGTGAAAACTTCACTCCGCATTTCGCAACCTGAATTCCGCACTACCCACTTACTTCACGGCTGTGATCGCAAACTTGTGCTTCACGGGCTGCACCGCTTCGTAAATCGCAGCTTGGGCGGCGGCGATTTTCTCAGTTCGCTTGGCAAGTTCCGCCGGCTTGCGTTCGGCGGCCACATCAGCCAACCAATCGGGGACGTTGGCCATGACGACGCCGCGAAAACGCTGATGAACCATTTGGTTCTTGGCATTGATGGCGTCGAAAACCTTTTTACCCTGGGCATGAATCGGGCCCTTGGTGACATTGCCGAGGTTCACACCGGCAGCCAATTCGTCGGCCGTGTACTGGGCCACTTCCTCGCCATCGATCTTCACGGAGTACTTACCCGACGCGAGACCGGCAACCTTCAGGCCGTACAGATTAAGATCCTTCAGGTCGTTCAGGTAAGGCAACAGCGAAACCCAATCGGGCTGAATCGGCAGCGGCAATGCGTCATCCAAGCGTGTGAACTCGACCGCCTGAGGATCGCCCGAAAGATCGGAAACGGTGCAGGCAGTGGTCGTGGCTTTACCGGCAGTTACGTCGATCGCAGCTTCGCTCACGAGTGCGGGAGCCTTGAGGCCAGTGAGAATCGCGTGCGCCATGAACAGACCGCCGTTCGATGACGTGTGAAAGCCATCACCGAAGGGCTTTACGTTGTCAGCTTTGTCGGCTTCCATCTTTTCGAGTGCGGCGCGGGTCGTGGCATATTGATCGACGAACGGAAAGCCAAACTTCGCGGCACTTCCAGCTAGCGGAGCATAGAATTCCTTCTGCGTTTCGAGGTAGACCTTGAAACGATCTTGCACGCGGCGGTCGACGGCATTGGGGGAGACCAGCGCCACTCGCACACCAGCTTTCTTCGCTGCATCGAGCATGAACTCGGTCTTCTCGACATAGCGGTCATTGTTCTGCTTATTAAACAGGCCGTAACCGCCGTCGTTCATGCCAAAGTTGATGGTAATTGCCGTTGGCTTTTCGTCGAGCACATGCGTCTGGAAGCGATTCGCGCCACCGTTGGCCGTGTCGCCACCAATTCCCGCATTCACGAACTGCAATCGCCACTTGGGAAAACGTGTGGTCAGATAGAGTTCGATATCGCTCGAGTACTGGTATTGCTCGGTGATGCTGTCGCCGAGAAACAGAACGCGGTCGCCGTCCTTAAAGAAGAATCCATCGGCAGCAGATGCGTCGGATAGTGCAGCGAAAATGAGGACGACCGCAATCACCGAGCGGAGGGCGAACGTCTGCAAACGAGACGTCGAGACAGAGCAAGACATGGTGGGCCTTTCGAGGGGAGAGACAAAACGCAGTTGATTCCGCTGCGATTGTAGCTGCCCGCAAGCGCCGTGCAATCAAGAGGCAGACCTAGCCCTTCTTATAGATCGCCGTTGGCTCGACCAGCCTGGTGGCCACGACGCGCACGCCGTTCGCGTCAACCTGCCGAAAGAAACAGCTGCGGTAACCTTCGTGACAAGCGGCCCCGACTTGATCGACCTTCAGCAGAATGGTGTCGGCGTCACAATCGATAAAGATTGCCCGCACGGTCTGGCGATGGCCGCTCTCCTCGCCTTTTCGCCAGTACTTGCCCCGGCTGCGGCTCCAATAAGTTGCCTGGGCGGTCTGCACGGTCTCATCGAAGGCCTGCTGATTCATCCAGGCCATCATCAGCACTTCGCCCGTCTCCGCATCTTGAGCGATGGCGGGCAGCAAACCTCCTTCGCCTCGCGAGAAATCTGGACCGCTAACGATAGTTGGTGAATTGCTCATGGAGTCGTAGATCGCTTGGTTACTTTGCGAGATTTGCTGGTGGCAGACGATTTCTTCGTCGTCCTTGGTTTGCGAGACTTTGCCGACTTTGACTCTTTCGCTGCCTGCGCCACGGCGATTGCTTTCGCTGCCCAACTAGCCAATTGCTGCGGCGATTCGATCACTTCGAGCGGCACTTCGTAGTACTGCATCGTGATCCCCTCGTGACCGAAGGGCTGGAACGGGCCAGTTCCAGCCGCAACAAAGTCGGCGCGATTGGAATCGTCCACTTTTAAGTAGAGCCGATCTTCCGCGAGCAACGCAAAAAATAGGTCACCCGAGTAGATACCGACGCCGCCAAACATGCGCAAGTCTCGCAGGCCGCGCACACTGGGCCGCAGTTGATCGTGCACCCACTGACGAAAAGTCTGACTGACCGGCATAGTAAAATAAGTCCAAGCACTGGAGATAACCGCTTCCATTGTGAACCATTGCTACCAAGCTCACAACCGACGTTAAGCGAATGCGGTGAGGCAACTTCATTGCGCGAGTTGTCACTTGACGATGAAATCAATCGCTTCGGCAGCGAGTACCTCTGCTCGCCATGTGTCTGATGGCGGCCCCTTCGAGGGCCGAATGTTCTTCAGCCTGGCTGGGCAGCTTGTGTCGCGGCAACGCTCATCTAGTGAGGCCTCCTTGAGTAAGACCCCGGGTAACACCCTCAGTTTGATCATGCCGGTTCGTGATTGTGAAGCCACGCTGGGCCGGCAAGTCGCTCGCTGGCTCGAAATCATCCCTGAGTTGACTCAGCGGTTCGAACTGCTGATTGTTGATGATGGCTCGAACGATCATACGTTCGAAACGGCCGAAGAACTGGCTCGGCAATATCCGCAGGTGCGAGCGCTGCGCAACACCGTCGCCCGCGGAACTCAGCAGGCCGTTCGCACTGGTCTCGAACAGGCCCGTGGCGAAATTGTTTTCGTGCAGGACGAGCAAGCAGCCATCAGCAGCAACGATCTGCGCCGCCTGTGGGAAATGCGTCAGAACCAGCAGTTGGTCATGGCTCGCACTCCCTCACGAGTTCAAAATCTGAGCAAAGACCTGCTCGAAAAGCTGAGCACTTGGGGCGAAGCCCTTAAGCAGCAGGCGAACGAAACCAACCAGCTGGCAGCGATTCATATGATTCGCCGCGGTGCCATCGAAGAACTTCGCTCGAGCACTGCCGAATCCGAAATGACACTCGGCAAGATCCCACCCATGCCTGCCACGGCAGTTATTGATCCCGCGAGCACCAATCACTCGCGCACCGACGCCAATCATCAAGGTGGGGCACCTCGCCGCGCCAGCTTCCTCAGTCATCTACGCGAACTAGCGCTGGGCGAGTAAGGTCGGCCAACGATGTCTGCGGGCTGAGGCACTCTTGATTTAGCCTTGCCCGCTGTCGGTTACTCTTCGTCGTGTGCAATCTCTTCCGGCACGCCTTGGTGCGAACAACCGTTCGCGCACGCTTTGCGCATGTGGCGACGGTTTTTCTCGTCAACGGTTGAATTGCCTTCGCCGCAGCATGATACTAGGCCCGCTCTGACAATCTGGCGAACTCTCCTTCCTTAAGGCATACCCTCCGATGAACTGCCGTTTGTTACTCCTACCCCTGACACTTCTCACCGTCTCTTCACTTGTTGCGGCCGACAATGTAGCCCCCGTTCGTATGGGCAGCGGCATCATGACGTTCGACACCGTTCCAGGCTGGGGACTTCGCCCAGATGGCACCTCAGCTCTCGGACCAACTCACGGCGCGGTGGTCATCGACAAAGAGGGGCACATCTACACGAGCGCGAACAAGGGTGTTGTCGTCTTCACCCCCGACGGGAAGGTGATCAAGGAATACTTGGGGGACAAGTACACCAACATTCACGACATGGAGATTCGCGCCGAGGGAGATGCCGAGTTCATCTATGGCGCCCGCAACGCCAACGCGGAAGGAATCAAATTCAATGCCCACACGGGTGAGATCGCGCTGAAGCTGCCCTTTCCGGAGGAATCAGGCCTGGGACTTAAAAAGTTCAGTCCCACGGCTATCACGGTTGCTCCCAACGGTGACATCTTTCTTTCGGATGGCTACGCAAGCAATCACATTTTTAAGTTCGATAAAACAGGCAAGTACCTTAAGCACTTTGGTACGAAGGGCAACGAACTCAAAGAGTTCAACACGGCCCACGGCATGACGCTCGACACTCGCTACGAACCGGCGCGTCTCTTAATCTGTGACCGCAATCACACGCCCAAGGGCCGTCTGGTGCACTACGATCTCGAGGGCAACTTTATCGCCGAGGTGGTAACCGGTCTCGGAATGCCAACCTCCGCCGCTGTTCAAGGAGACTACGTCTCGGTCCCCGACCTCCAAGGCCGGGTCGTCATCCTGGACAAAACCAATACGATCATGGCGGTTCTTGGCTTCAACGCTGATCCTGCCAAACGTGGCAGCTTCAATGTGCCTCAGGCTCAGTGGATCGAGGGCGTCTTTAGCGGCACCCACGGCTCCTACTGGGACAAGGACGGCAATCTGTACGTCCAGGACTGGAACACATCCGGACGAATCATGAAGCTCGTGCGCGTCAAATAATCGGCTCACAGCTCAACGCCGATCCAAAATACTTCGCATCGGCGTTTTGCCTTTCCTGCGTTCTGAGCCTATTGTCTCAGAACTCAGAACTCAGGGCGTGTCCTTACATCGTAGGGCCGAAGCGTTCGTCGGTGCCGTTGCCGGGGACTTGGAAGTCGGGGGGCGAGAGGGCGGTGGGGCCTTGGTCGGCGACGTCGGCGGCTTCCCAACAGAAGTCGTCGTCGCCGAGCTTACCGTAGACATCGTCGTCGACACCGTCGTGCGTGATGGTCGCCAAGCCGGTGCGAAGGTTTGAAGTGCCCCAGATGTTCAGCAGCGCGAGCATCGCGGCATCGTTATCGGTAGCGCTCGAATACGTGGCCGCGCTGAACGGACCAACGCTGGCGACCGAAGTCCAGGTGCTGTGTTCGTTGGCGACGCTGCCCGTGATGAGCAGGTCGTTGCCAAACTCACCGCTCATGTTGTCTTCGCCGGTGCCGCCGATCAGCACATCGTTGCCGCTGCCGCCGTTGAGGATGTCGTTGCCCGCTTCACCCACCAGCAAGTCGTTGCCGAGATAGCCGGCGAGTTGATCGTTGCCCGCACCGCCGTACACGCGATCGTCGCCGAAGCCGCCGTCGGCGATGTCATCGCCGAAGCCGCCGTGCAGGTAATCGTTGCTGTCGAAGCCGCCAAGACGATCGTTACCGCCGCCACCGTAAATCACGTCGTTGCCGGTGCCGCCACTGAGTGTATCGTTGCCGCCAACCGGTGAATCTTGCGGTGGCACCACGTCGGTCGATGCCGGTGCGTTATCGCCCCACAGCACGTTGTCGCCGTTGCCGCCATTCACACTGTCGTTGTCGAGACCGCCGACGAGCCAGTCGTTGTTGGTCGCACCGTACAGCAGATCGTTGCCCCCTTCGCCGTAGAACTCAGCCGAGACCGTGAGGTTAGCCTGCGTGACGTAGTCCGCGCCGTCGCCAGCGTAGACGATCGTCTTGTTGCTCACGTTGTAATCGCCGAACGTGCTGTTGATCCGCAGACGCACGCGGTTCGGTTGCGCGACCGTGTTGTTGCGGCTGAACTGAATCAAGTCGTTCGCAGCAGTCGTACGAGCGAACAAGTCGCCGACTTGCACATTCGTCAGCTTGCCTTGGTCGACGAGATTCAAGTCTTCGATTTCGCTCCACGCCACCGGTTGACCCGCGCTGTTGAGCACGCCGGATGAACCCGCAGCAACCACGACGGGGGCCGTGTTGGGGATGGAGGTGATATCGAGATTGAGCGTGTCGCCGATGATGTCGCCGACTGGTGCCGGCAGCGGATTCGTGGGAATGCCGCCGTTGATCGTGATCGCCGTGCTCATGCTCGGGCGAATGAGCTGCGTGGTTGGTGCCACCACGAGACCGACGTTCATTGCGCCGGTGCCGACGAGTCCCGCTGGTGTTTCGCCGAACGTATCGAGGCCGGCATCGCCGAACAGCGAGACGCTCGTCACTCCGCTGGGCGTGCCGGTTGGCAGCGGCGCGGTGCCACCGATCTGATCGGAAGTGAACACGCGGAACTGATCGTTGCCGCCGTTACCACGCAGGATCACCGCGTCGAGATCGTGCGGAGTCGTCGTCGGTGTGAACTGCGAGTTGATATTGTCCGCGTCGCTGGTGCCGGTGTAATCGAGGTTGTCGATGTTGCGGAAGGTCACGCCGCTCGCGTTGAGACCAGTGAGGACGTAGTCCGGATCGGTGCCGTTCAGTGCGTTGAGCGCGACGGTGTCGCCCGTGATGTCGCCACTGTCGTTGATCTCGAGGCGATCGACGGCGAACGTCATGTCACCGCCGCTGCCGTCGACCACGACCGGGCCCGCGATAAAGTCGACCGTGGGAGCCGCATCGAACAGCTGGAACAAGTCGCCACCGAGACCACCACGCAGTGTGACGATGCCCGTGTTGCCGCTGGTGCTCTGCACGCGGAGCGTATCGACCGCGCCGTCATCAGCGAACAAGCCTTGGCCGTGCAAGTTGATCGCCGGATCGTTCGTCTGGCCGCTACCGAGACTGACAAGATTCAGCGAATCAGCGCCTGCGAGAGCGTTCACGTTGAGCGATGTAAAGTTATCTCCGCTGAAGTCGAACGGCGTGTAACCAACGCCCATGCTCACGCGAGAATCAACTCCATTCGCGGCGATGCTCAGTGCATCGGCCACGTCGCTGCCGAGCACGGTGAGCGCGCCCGGCGTTGTGCCCGCGCCCGTGCGCTGCACGAGTTCGACGTTCGCGAAGTAAGTTTGCAGATCGACCGCGTTGCTTGTGCTCAGCACTTCGCCCGTGTTGCTCGGCGTGCTGCCGGTGCCGGTACCGAACGCATAGGTCTGCGCGGCGCTCGGTCCGGTGAGCGCGAAGATGAGCGTATCGTTGTTGCCGCCGCCGTCGAAGAAGAACTCAGCCTGGCCGGCGAGGTTCGTGTTGTCGCCGGCTCCCGGCGCGAGACCGCTGAAGTTCACGAGCCCACCGAGGTCGTTGATCGTCAGGAAGTCGCGATCGTTACTGCCAAGGTACGTGAACGAGAGAATCGTCGCGAAATCTCCCTGAAACACGATGCCCACGTCGTTGTCATCGGGCGCGATCGCATCACCGGTCCGCGTCAGCACGAAGTCCGCTCCGCTGCGTGAGAGAGTCAGATGATCGTCGACGTTCGTGTTGCCGAACGGCGTGTTGTTCGCATCGAGGGCCAAATGATACGGAGCATTCGCATTCACATCTTCGATGCTCATGTACGCCAATTGTCGCAGCGGCACACCAAACGTCCACGTCCCCGCGCCGATACCACCAAGCGTCAGCAGCGGATTCACCGCCGCCGCGATATCGAGATTGAGCGTATCACCCGGCGACGTTCCCGTCGGCAAGTTGCCGTTGATGAAGAACTCCGTCGTCCCTTGCGGCGCGAGATTAAACGTATCGTAGTCGTCATTGCCGTTCAGATACGTGCCACCCGCCGGCGCCAATGGCGTCGTAATTACTGCGGCATTCGCAATCGTGAGCACACCACCCGTCGTGGCATCGGTACCTGCCGGCAGTTCCGCATCACCGACATCCACACCAATCGTCACCTGCAGCGCCGCGCTCACGTTGCCGTTGATGAACGCATCGTCACCGGCATTCAAGAACACATTCGCCGTCGTCGACTGAACCGTCACGCCGCCATTGATCGTCAGATCATCATCGAGCAGCGGGGCATCGTTGTCGTCGGTGGCGGTGAAGGTGACATTGCCCACCGAGATGCTGTTGGCGGCGATCGTCAGCGGACTGCTGTTGACGATGGTCGTTGCGCCGCCGTCGTTGCGAGCACCGAAGCCGAGCGTGCGAAGATCGCTGACCGTGAGCAGGCCGCCCACGCTGTTGAGCACGTTGATCTCGCCGCTCGTCGTATTGAACAGCTGAATCGCACTCACCGACGTCTCAAGCGTATTCCCCGCACCGATGCCCGTCGCCGCTCGCAAGAACACATTAGGGCCCGTCACATTATTATCATCGTCCCCATCAATGATCGCTCCACCCGCCACGATCCCGCCACCTGCCGCAGTCGTGACATTCGCGATCGTCGCATCTCCCACCGTCGTCAGCGTGTTCGCCCCCAGAGCCAGCAACGAATCATTCGTCCCCACCCCGGGATCACCAGCACCCACATAACTCGGCACCGTCTCATTCGCCAACAACTGCAGCGTCGCTCCCAACGCCACATTCACCGGCCCAGCAGTATCCAGAATCGCTCCCGTCCCCACGCCATTATTCACCGCCAACACACCCGCGTTGACGTTCGTCGCGCCGGTGTAGGTATTCAAGGCATTGAGGAGCATCGTGCCGACGCCATTCTTCACCAACCCGAAGCCGCCGAAGGCGTTGTTCTGCAGGGGTGCGTTGACGAGCAGATCTGCACTGGAGTCAGCGGTTGCGTCGGCCACGTTAAAGATGGTGGCTCCCAGATTGTCATCACCCAGGCTGATGATGTTGCTCGTCCCGGAAACGACATTGATCTGCGAGGCTTGCGTTCCGCCGACAGTTACCGTTCCCTTAAAGGCGAAAGCTGGGAACGCAGCGTTGACTCCGCCCGTCAGTGCGACGGTTCCGCCGTTCAGTGTGAGGTTTCGCAGTGTATTGAAGAAGCCACCGGACTCAAGGGTTCCACCGGCGTTGACGACGATGGGCGAGGTGACATCGGTCAGGTGATTGCCCCAGGTGTCGTTGCGCCCGAATCGCAAGGTGCCGGTGTTATTCGCGTTGATCGTCGCCGCGGTGCTTAAGGTGCCGCCCGCACCGATGATGACTAGACCCTGGTTGATATTGAAGGGCCCAGTAAACGTGCTCGCGTTGGTGAGCGTTAGCGTGCCGGTGCCCGTCTTTGTAAAGCTGCCGATGTTGGTCGCATCGGTATTGGCGAGCACTCCGGGGAAGCTGGAGTTGCCGTTGTTCACACCAATCGTGAAGGTAGAGTAACCCGCACCAACGTAGCCCGATCGGATTGAGCCCGTGCCGCTGATCTTATCAACACGCACATTGGCTTCAACGCCCGAGAATGACGCGCCACCAGCAACATTCAGGTCGGAAAGATTGGCAACCCAATTTTCGTTGGCACTGCTGCCGCCGGTCAGGTTGCCAGCTTGAACGTCGATCAACGCCCCCGCTGACAAGTTAAAGGTTGCTGCACCAGCCCCCCACACCGCGCTTCCAGCACCCGTTTTACGGAGCGTGCCAGCGCCGCTGAAGGTAGTCGAAGCATAATCTCGCGATCCGGCAGCGACATTCAGTTCGAGTACGGTGCCGGCTGCGATAACGTGCGACGTTGAGCCGTAGGTGCCTTGATAGACAAGTGAGCCACCGGAGATGGTCGTAGTACCTGTGTAGGACTGATTGCCGCTGAAGGTGATCGTGCCGCCACCGAGTTTCGTGAGGTTCCCCGTGAATCCGGGAGTGTTGATAGTGGAACCATCAAAGGTTGAACTGCCGCCGTTTACTCCGATTGAGAATGAGACGTAACCCGCGCCGCTATAGCCCGTCGAAATTGTGCCCGTACCGGTGATTCGATCAACGCGCACGTTGGCTTCGACACCTCCCAAAGTGACGCCAGCACCACCCGCTACGTTCAGGTCGGAGAGGTTCGTCGTCCAGTTTTCGTTGCCAAAGCTGCCACCTACAAATACGCCGTCCTGAACGTCAATGAGGGCACCGGCCCCAAGCGCAAACGTGGCTGTGGTTGCACCCCATTGAGCGTTGCCGGCACCAGTCTTGCGAAGCGTACCTGTGCCGTTAAACGTGGTAGAGATGTAGTCGCGCGTACCGGTGGCGACATTCAATTCCAGCACAGCACCTGCGGCGATGGAATAGGTGGGCGATAAGTAAGAGTTTTGCAGAGCGAGTGTGCCCGCGCTGATGGTGGTCGCACCGGTGTAGGTATTCGCTCCGGCGAGAGTTAGCGTACCAGGACCAGCCTTGCTGAGACCACCGTTGCTGATAACCGCAGTCACGTTCAAGTCGGACGAGATACCAGCGACGGTGAACGTGCGCGTGGCTGCATTAAGATTGAGATTGCCCGCGATACTGCTCAGTGCAGCGCCGCCGGTAGTGACATTGCCACCCAAGATCACGCTTCCCGCAGCGGTACTTAGCGCAGAACCTGACAGGCCAAGCAGGCCGTTGTAGGTTTGGTTGCCGGTCGTCGTAGCGATGGCCACAGCACCAATGTCGATCGTTTCGCCTGTGACCAACAGCGGATTTGTGCCAAGGGTGAGATTGGAGTTTAGATTGATATCGTCGACACCCGCGCCGCCGTCGATGGTGAGCGATCCGCCAAACGAGGACATCGATGGCAAGAGCGTAATCACGTCATCGCCGGCGCGACCGTTGACCGTGATGCTCGTAATGCCCGTCAGGCTGATGGTGTCGTCTTCGTGCTCACCGTTCGTGCTATCGACGAAAAGATTTCCCGCAACGATGCTGAGGGCAGTGTTATCATCGGTTGCATCGTCCGTGTCGGGCAAGTTGATGACGAGGTTCGTGATAGTCGAGCCAGTGATATCGACGGGCTCTAGCCCCGTATAGTTGATCACGCTGCCATCGAGCACCACGCTGCCGTCGGTGGCATTCGTGTGATTGAAGATAGCATTGGCAAACGTGCCCCCGACGATGCTGAGTTTGTCTCCGGGGCCCGTGGTGGGATCGCCGCCGTTGAAATTCAGGCCGCCTGTAGGAATTGGGTTTCCACCGGTGAAATCGACGACCAGCGTGTCGTTACCTCCCAGGCCATTGATCACTAGAGGGGCAGTACCGGAAACGGTCACTGGTCCAGCTGAACCGGCTACGTTGTACTGGATAATTCCGTTCACCATCTTCAACGTGATCGTGTCGTTGCCCGCAGTGCCCACTTCGTTGGGGCGAACCAGCACGTAGAGGTTGCGAGTGGCAAAGGAGTTCGCGTTGGCATCGAAGGTGCCGTCCGGTGCGCTAGCATTTGCTGAGTTGCCAATCGTGAGGCCGTAGGTACCACCATTGCCCCAATTGTTGAAGCCAATGACTGTCTGCGCAGCGCCGTAGTTGTGGACTTGCATCGAGCCGTGGCCGGCAGCAAGATTAGCACCGTTATCATTGAAATCGTAGGTGCCTGCGTTGCCACCGATGCCAGCAACGGTGACACCACTTCCGTAGTTGCTGGGCCAGAACTCGACGTTACCCGTTGCGAGATTGGTGCCTGTCACTACGCCGCCAACATTCGAGGCCACGCTTAGATTGTTGACAAGCTGCTGGTAAAAAGCGCCCGAGGTCGTGTTGGGAATTCCGATCTTGGAAACGTCTGCAGTGAAGCCTCCAGCGTCGAACGAAGCCATCCCGAAATTCGAGTTGAGCTGCAAATAGTAGGCAACGCGGTCGAATGATCCTGTGGGTATCAATGCAGAATTGTTGACATCGTACGGCACCGCACCACCTGAGTTCAGGTTTGTGTTGGTAGCGAGTGCTTCCTGATAAACGAGTTGATAGGCCGCCAATTCAGGCGCATTTGCGACGAGGCCTGCGGGTGCCGCTGCGGCAGTTGGTAAAGCGGTACCGACTTGGCGCACGAGCACTGCCACATTCTTGATCGTGTAACTGGCAGTGTTGTTAGTGAACGTCCAGTCTGGCTGGCCTGGTCCATTGCCAATTCCCAAGCTCGAGGCACCGCCGCCATTCCAGTTATTGAAAGCAAAAATTGTTTGGCCAGCGGTACCAGGGCCCGCGCCGTCCACATCGTAATTGTGGATCTGCATCGATCCGTGTGCGCCACCCGTGCTACGTGAGTCACCAAAGTCATACGTGCCGGCATTGGCGTTGGGAATCGCGTTGGCATTAGCGGTGCCGTAGTCGTTTGGCCAGAATTCGATGTTTCCCGTAGAAATACCGGTCCCCGTGGCAATTCCCGCCACGTTGGATGCCACATTCATATTCACCAGGTTTTGCTGAAAAATGGCACCCGATGTGGCATTCGGCACTCCAATGCGATTGAGGTTGTTCGTAAAGGCATCGGCCGATACGAACACCCAGTTCAGTGGTCCCGCTCCCTGTTGTAACTCGAGGTAATACCCAATGCGGTCGAAGCCGTTGTCGATTAGAGCGGTGTTGTTAACCGAGTAGGGCACTCCAGCCGAGAAGCCATTCGTATTGCCGATGTTTAGTTCATAAGCCAGCGTGTAGTTCGCCGCTTCAGGAACATTGGCGAACACGTTCGTCGCCATCACGCGGCGGTCTTCGAGCGATTCCAGAAACAGCCGTCGGCGATGTTGAGGCTGTTGCTTCGTGCGAAGGGTGGCATTGCGGGCAAAACGCGAACGGAGAGCGGGAGTCTGAGCCATGCGCAGCAAATCCTTGGTGAAAATCGCAACGAGAAGATCGCAACTGGCCAAAGCCTTGGGCTGGCGTAAGCGCCCAATCAAGCTCAGCAAGAACGGTCAGCCGACATCGATGGTGAAGAAGGAGAGGGGGAGAGGATCGAGGGAGCGTGCGAGACGGGCATCAAAATAGTAGCGACCGACTGTCAATTCAAGGGAAATGGGGGGTGATAATCGCACGAATCGGCAAATACGGCAAAATCGATGCAAGCGGCACCGTAGCGCAGCATGTTTGCGGTGGCCTACCTCTGCCATTAACATGAACCGCCCCTCCCAAGGGGCGATTCAACCCTGCCATTGGAATTTTCGCATGCGGCCTCTCGCCTTACTCGTTCGCCTCAGCCTGTGCGGAGTTGTCCTGGCAGCTGCGTTTGTCGGCAATTGCTTTGGCCAAGAGGCAACCAAGGCGAAACCAGCCAAGCCCAAGCTTTCGCCGGAAGAAGCCACAGCAGCGCGCGAGAAGGCTCGCTACCCGCTTTCTTACCCGCCCAAACTCGCCGAGGGCAAGCTGGTTGTCAGCGAGCAGTCCGATTCGTTCCTCGTGCCCGGTGAGAACTTGCGCGAAGGTGTTGCGATTGCCAAGTCGCCGCCACGAGTCGACTTCGCCTTCTTCCCAGAGCAGAACTATCCCGGCAATCCGTGGTCGAATCGTGCCGATGGCTTTGTGCTCGGCGACAAGTACTACACTTCCGACAACGATCACCTCGCCCCCAAAGGGACGGCCCACCTGTGGGAATACGACGCCGGCAAGCAGCAGTTTCGCTTACTCTGTGACACCACCAATTTTCTCGAATCGAAGAACGTCTTTCCGCCGGAAATGAACTATCGACCGGGCGAAATGCAGAGTCGCATCGACCTCGGCAGCGATGGCTGGCTCTACTACGCGACCGATCGCGGCTCGCCGACTGTCACGCACGACAAAAATGGCTACCTCGGCGAATGGATCCTGCGTACCAATCCAATGACGCTCGAAACACAGATCGTCAAGCAGTTTCCGATTCCCAAGCACACGCTCCCCGCCAGCGTACTCGATCCCAAACGAATGATCTATTACGGCGGCACCGCGCCGGGCAAAGACGCCGCTAATCAAAGCGTGCAGTTCTTCGCCCTCGATGTGAAGAGCGGCAAGTTGCTTAAGGTGGCCGATAACGGCCCCACGCGCGTGCTCATTTTCTCACCTTCTACCGGCTACGTCTTTTGGGAAGGATGTAAGTACGATCCGGCCACGAACGAAATCACGCCGGCGAAGATTCCGCACGTCCGCAGCGCATCACCCGAGACGCCGCAGGGCCTCGTCTATTGCACCTCAGGCACCAAGGCAGACCTGTGGTCGCTGAATGTAAAAACAGGCGAAGTGAAGGACTGGGGCACCGCAGCCGTCGGTTCACAAGAGTACATCTCGTCGATTGAAGTCGATCCCACAGGTCGCTATCTCTACTACGTTCCCGGCGCTCATGGCGGTGCCATCAAAGACGGCACACCGATCGTACAGTTCGATCTACAGACCAAGCAGCGGAAAGTGCTCGCCTTCCTGCACGTCACGTTCTGGGAAAAACATGGCTACGCGCTGGATGGCTCCTTCAGTTCTGCCCTCGACGAACAAGGAGCACGCCTCTTCATTTCCTGGGATGGCTGGCGCAAAGGCCAGCCTCGAGGTTGGGAAACCGCAGCCATCACCGTGGTTCATATTCCCGCGAGTGAGCGGATAGTTGGTGGTAACTAATTGATTGTGAACCTTTCTTAATATGTCAGCTGCCAACTTTCTATTCTTTTTTACTTGCTTGTTGGCGGATGCCCGCAGGTGTGTTTAGACTAAAGCCCCTGCTGCAACGTGGACCCTCTTCTCTCTAGGTTGCGAGCGGCTGGCCTTCTCTATTCCCGTCGAGGTTCATGTCATGGCTCTGTTTTGCAAGATGCAGCGGAAGTGTGCGGTTCACTGCCAAGCTTTTAGCTTGTTACTACTGGTCGCCGGCCTCGTTGCGGGTCTCGCAGGTTGCGGCAATTCGCAGGGCATTCAGCCGGTCGCCGACAGTGGAAATGGACAGTCGGTGTCGATGCCTCAGCCGCCAGCAATGCCACAACCACCCGCGATGCCGCAACCTCCAAACCTTCCCGGTCCGCCATCTCCAACGGTTGTGCAAAAGCCAACGCTGCCGACAGCCCCCGTCACAACCTTGGCAGACTCGCTTCAAAAAGCCGATCAGGCAGTCGTGTATATAGTGACCGAAGATGCGCTGGGCAATCGCACAGCCTCGGGTAGCGGCTTTGTAATTACCAAAGATGGACTGGTGGCGACAAATCACCACGTCATGTCGCGGGCCGTTAAAGCTCACGTCATGTTTCGCGATGGCAACAAACACGATGTGATCGGCTATCGAGCCTACGACCCCGATCACGACCTGGCGGTCATCCAAGTCAAAGACCCGCCCGCCAATCTCCCTTTTTACAATCTGGGTCTGCCTAAACAACTGCGACAAGGGGACGACCTGACTGCGATTGGGCACCCCAACGATTTCAAGTTCACCGTGACTACCGGTATTGTGAGCGCGGTACGACAAAGCAGCGAACTGCCCGAAGATTATCGCGAGTTTCTTTCTTCACCCCCAGAAGCTGTATGGATTCAGACCAATGCAGCCATTTCTGGTGGCAACAGTGGCGGACCGCTGCTCAATCGCAATGGCGAAGTCGTCGGGGTGAACACTTGGATCGCCGGCGGACAGAACCTGGGCTTTGCCATTCACGTGAAGCACCTTCTGGCACTAGCCGGCAAGCTTGAGCCTCAAGCCGCCCAGTTGCCGCTGCCCGATTTGGGCCTGATCGTCGATCCGCAGATTGCGGCCATCATGCTCGACTATGTCAAAGAGTCGGAAGTCTTTGTCAATTCGCTGCGTGGGGCAAAATCGGAAGCAGAAGCGCGCAAGATCTTGGAAGAGCGAGATCCTGCCGCACTCTACTTGTCGCGTCTCCTATCGATGACCGGTGAAGGTTCGGATCGTAACGTCCGTCGGGAAGCATTGGTGCAATGCAGCACCTTGATTCGTCGCAATAATCACAGGCCCAGCGCGGCTGCCCGCGAAGTCTTGACCAAGCTCAACGAGTTCGTCGGCGATCGCGAAGTAACTGATGCGGCGATCGGTCTGTCTAACAACGATGCCAAAGAATCAGTTGCGTTCCTGCAAAAGCTGATCAATGAGAGCCCGCACAAGAATGTCCAAGGCACAGCCTGTTATGGCCTGGCCATGGCTTTAGCGCTCAACCCGGTTGCCAATCGGGCCGAAGTTGTCGCCTTGCTCGATCGCTGTGTGGATGAGTTCGGAGAGGTCCGCGTCGGTCGCCGCAAGATCAAAGACACCGTTGCTGGACTGCGCAACGAGTGGAAGCATCTGGCCACCGGTTGCTATGCCCAGAACATCGAGGGCGAAGACTTGGATGGCCAGAAATTCAACCTCAACGAGTTTAAGGGCAAGGTGGTACTCCTCGATTTTTGGGTCGATTGGTGCCCCTATTGCCGCGAGATGTACCCGCATGCTCGCAAGCTGCAAGAAGACCTGAAGGACCAGCCTTTTGTGGTCGTCGGCGTCAATAGCGATCAAAAGGACCGGGCGAAGCATGTCGTCAGCCAGGGGCAGGTTACTTGGCGATCGTGGTACGACGGCCCCAAAGGCGACATCATCAAGGCGTGGAACATCTCCAGTTGGCCGACGACCTACATCCTAGACAAGCAGGGTCGAATTCGGTTTAAGAACGTCCGCGAGCCCGCAGAATTAACGAAGGCGATTGAGTCGCTTTTGAATGAGTCAGAATTTGAACTTGCGGGCGACTTGATTCCTGCCAATGGCACTTGGAAGTATCGCGATGACGGTTCAGCCGTTGGTTCGGAGTGGACGACAGCCGAGTTCGACGACTCCAGTTGGAAGACCGGGACGGGCGTCATTGGTTATGGTTCGGGTGATGAAACGACCAAGCTGCAAGTCTCGACGATTGGCCAAGGCAAGCCATTAACGACGTACTTTCGCACGACCTTTGATGTGGCCGATCCCAGCACGCTGAAGGATGTCGCACTTTCGCTCAGCTACGACGATGGCATCGCAATCTACCTGAACGGGCACGAAGTGGCTCGTCGCAATCTGAAGCCGCAGGCAAATCATACCCAGCCAGCGGCCAGTTCTCGGACCGCTGCGGATTCCTATAAAGAGCTGTCCGCCATTGATCCGAAGTTGATCAAGGCAGGCAAGAATGTCCTCAGCGTCGAAGTCCATCAAGAGAGCGTATGGAGTGCCGACCTGCGATTTTCCGCGACGTTAACCAGCAATGCAATTGCCCAATTGATTGCCGAAGTCGCCAACGATGATTCGCCGCATCAACTGGCCGCCGTGCAAATGCTCGGCGATCTGGAAAGTGCAGCCGTCCCCGCAATTCCCACTTTGAAGAAGGCCATCGAAGCCAAGTCCGAAGAAGTAGGCTTACAGGCCTGGTTCGCGCTGATTCGCATCTCACCCGACCGAGCCAAGGAGTTTCCCGTAACTCCGCCGAAGAAGTTCTCTTCGTATCAAGCTCGCAAGTTGCTGGCCGCTCAACTCAACTCCGCGAGTTGGAATGTCGCTGTTACCCCCGATCACAGCGCGAGCGATTATCGTCTGGCTCATGCTCAAGTTCTCTGGGCGACGCTGCTCGTGCCCAAAGATGGCGCGACGATCAACACCCTGGGCATGGCTGCCCATCGGATTGGTTCACAACGAGAGGCACTCAACGCGTTGCGCGAGTCGACTCAGTTGCGTGGTAAAAATCCGAGCGATCTGGTGATTGCGGCGATGGCGCAACTGGCGCTCGACCAGAAGGACCGCGCCCAGGCGATCGCTAATCAGGCTGCCGAAATGCTAAAGGATCCAAAGTTCGCGGACGATGCCGAAACGAAGTTGCTGCACGAGCAACTGCTGGCAGACATCGCGAAGAAGCCGTAGCTTTTTAGGCTTAGCTAGACAGTGGTGGCAAGCTCGCACGCATCAATTGCCAGGCCTCTTTGGCCGCGCGCACTTGATGCAGGCGAATCACCTGTACGCCTTGCAGGGCGAGTGCCAGTGCGCCGCCCAGGGATCCCGCGTCGCGATTAGCCAGTTTGTCTCCCAGCACCTGGCCAATGAATCCCTTGCGCGAATGGCCCACCAGCAGCGGGCAACCCAACTCATGAAATCGCCAGCAGTTTTGCATCAACGCCAGGTTATGCTCGTGCGTCTTGCCAAACCCCACGCCGGGATCGAGGCAGATCTTGGCGGCGGCCAAACCAGCCGCTAACAGGGCCTCGCGCCGCTGTTGCAAATAGGCGAAGATCTCGGCAACCACGTCCTCATACACAGGCTGGTCCTGCATAGTCTGCGGCGTTCCTTGCATGTGCATCGCACACACGCCTACTCCCGTTTGCCGCGCCAGTTCAATCATCTCCACATCGCTGAGCCCGGTAATATCGTTGATGATCTCGGCCCCGACCTCGATGGCGGCCGCAGCGACCTCGGCCTTCGAGGTATCGATCGAGATGATCGCGTTGGGATGCGTTTGCCGCACGGCTTCGATCACGGGAATCACCCGCCGCAGTTCTTCGTCCACGGTCACGGGCTGGGCATAGGGCCGGGTGCTCTCGCCGCCGATATCCAGAATCTCGGCACCCTGACTCAGCAAGTGTTCGGCCTGCGCAATGGCTGCGGCCGGATCGAAGAATTGGCCCCCATCCGAAAAGCTATCCGGAGTGACATTCACAATTCCCATCCACACCGGCCCAGCCTCAAACGACAAACTCGTCGTTCGCAATTGCCACCGGCACGCGCGATTCGCCGGCCAGCGTGGCGGCTGAAACTCGAGTCTGGAATCGGCACTAGTCATCGCAGAACCAAACACGGGGGAAAACAAACCAACCGCTACATCCTAAACGTCCAACAATGGGCGAGGTTGTTGGACAGGCACCCGTTCCCGAAGCTCGCCGCAAGATGCTGATAACACAGTACTTGTGTCTTTTTGGTCAATTCCTCACCACGCTCTCTTTGTCCAACAACCGGGCCGATTGTTGGACATGCCCCGTTGGGAGGGGTGTGCTTCATCGCGTCTCAGCATGACCAGGGTTACGCCGTCGATCGGCGCGCACGCGCAGCCTGCCTGCGTCACTCGCTCCACCAAATTACAGAAGAACGCCACGCCATTATCGGAATGTGATGAGTATTTGTCAAGCATGTATTCAAAATATAATCAACACGCCTGACAGGCAAACCTATCGCTTCAACTGGGGCGAAACCCACACGCCCCAGTCGCTGGCAGTGCCGTTGCCCGCATCTTCGACGATCAGCTTCAATTCCTGCACCGTGCTCACATCCACATCAAACGTCGGCAGGCTGGCATCGCTGATTTTCTTCGATCGCCAAAGTTCTTTCCCGTCCCCCTGAATCACAAAGACGACTGAGCCATCGTTACCATCGGCGAGTCCCGCCTGGCCACTCAGTCGTTTCCATTTGCCACCCAGTTGAAAGGTGTAGCTACTCGGCGCGTGAGCATACAGCCCGCGGGCAAAGAGTTGACCTCCTACCAGCAGGGCCAGCGTTTCATTAGGGAGACGATTCGCCATTGGACGCTTCCAGCCCACGCGGGCACTCTGCCATTGGCAGTCGGACAGCCAGCAAGCGTCGCCTTCCGCCTCCGCAGCTATCGGTCCCGTAGTCTGCCTCATCGTGGCCGCCAAGCTTTGAGCCACTTCGAGCAATCGCCGATCGCTGGCGGTATCGCTGGCCGCTTGTTCGAGTTTCTTGAGTTCCGCGGCGACATCGTCGGCTTTGTTCGCCGTCAGGGCAGACGTCAAAGGCACCAGCCTGGACTTGGCCTGGTACGATGACAAATCGACTTTGCCGTTCTCGGCGACCACATAGGGAATCGCGAGCACTTGGTCGCCGATGCGGCCGCCGTTGGCCTGACAAACGACCAGGCGCAGCGAGCCCGCTTTGCCGGGCTGCAAGGCTGCACAATTGAGTTTGATCTTGCCGGCCTCATCGGGCACTGCGGTGATGGTGGTCGCGTCGTAATCGCTGCCGCCACTCGGGTCCATGTAACCGATCACGGCGTACGCGGGTGGATCAGCCGAGACGGTCGCCGAGAACTCAAACGACTTGCTGTCGGCAGCCGGTTTCACCTGCACATCAGTCAGTTTGGCATTCGCCGGCAAGTCGATTCCCTTGGTCGAGCCGGTGAACAATGGATGACTCGCCAGCCTCAATCCTTCGCCGAGCGTGAGAAACGAACCGCGACCTTCGCCGCGGCGCTCATCGCCATAGGTTCGATTGCCACTTCCCATCAGGGCCGTTCCAAAGGCAGCACGTTCGTCGGGCCGTTCGCGATTGTGCGGCAGGCCCAAGGCATGTCCCAATTCGTGACAAACGCCCCCCACGAATATGCTGTTGTAGCGGCCGACGGAAATCCTCCCGTACTGACCATCGCGCAGCATTGGCTCTTTTTTGCTTAGCAGGGCCGAATCGAGCAGCGGCGAATCTACCTGCCAGGCGGTGCCATTGCGCAGGCCGCCCGAGGCGTAATACGGGCTGTTTTGCGACATTGTAGCTGCCTTCTCGTCCCAGTTGCTCATGTTGCAAAAGATGACGATCGTTTCCTTGGCCGGATCGATCTTCGCGGCTTGCAGCGTCGGCAGGCATTCTTCGCGAATCGCCCGGCCGCTCTGCACGTGATACTCGTCATAAGGCTTTGTGCCGCGCACCAGATGAATCTTCAGCAAGCCATCGGTTTCGGTCGCGAGACGAATGGTCCGCTCGCCAAACCCCAGCCGCTTCATTTCTTTGCGATAGAAGTCTTGGATGTCGAGCAAGACCCGCGATAGCCGCCCGCGATACTCGGGCTGCGGCTCGCGGTCCGCTGGCGTCCAATAGATCAAGTGCAGGGTTCGCTCCTTGGCAGCAACGGGTACCTCGCCATGGTACGCATCGATGATCTTCACCGCCGCGGGAACCTGCGAAGCAATCAGCTCCTGTGGCGATTGAGCCACGGCAAACTGCCCCGAATCAAACGGCCCCACTCCCGCACTGGTCAGCAACAAACCCAGGGCACCACAGACCAGCCAGCGACAATTCACGAAACAAGCAGACACAAACCCTCCGGCAATTATTCGCAGCGTGCGAACCAAAATCAGAACACGTTCTCAAACTACTCTCATTTTTATAACGCTTCGTTGCCCAGCGTGCGACGCGTCGGATAGGGCTCGTCCAACGTCGCTGTTCGCCAGAGACTCTGACGCGCACGAAGTTCGGCCGCCGAAAGGTCAAAGCTGCCGATGGACGTTCGTAGCGACGCAGCTTCTTGCCACGGGCCAGAAAGCTCAGGTGCCACCGAAGCGCTGGTTTCTGTGGCCAGGAAGTAGGCAACCCGTGCTGCCAGTTCCGGAAAGTCGGATTGCACCTCCAGGACGAGCGGCCTCTCAGAAACTGCTGCCACGTCGAACGTCTCGTTCCTGTTCTCACGGTTCTGGCAATGAAGTTCCGTCCATTCCCGACACGCGGGGTTGCGCGAGTTTCCTTCGGTGTCGACGTTGTGAAAGTCGCTCCACAAAAAAGAGATCACAAGCCGAAAGTCCGGCCGTGGCCCGCGCGGTTGAAGAAAGAAACTTGCCATAGAACACAACACTATCACTGCTAACTGGACAACACGCTATTGCGCATCCTCCGTCGGCCCTACGGCCGTGCACTCCTCCCACGATCCAAAGCCTACTTCCAACCTCGGTCAGTCGTAGCATAGGACTCGGTGGCGTGATTCGTTCCGCTGGCCAACTTTTCTCTGAGCATTGCGACGAGACACACGACGGCCCCGAGCGCGAAAATCAGCGGTGAGACGATGATGATGTAGTTGACGAAATCGACTCCGGTTTCCAGATAGGCATCGGACGGATTCGCCGGGTCGTAGTAGACGTCGACCTCTTGTCCCGCCGGGAATTTCTGAACTAACCGAGCGACATCGACCTGATGCTTGGTTCCGGTGCCGCGCGTGCGCACTTGTTTCGACAGGTACTTTTCTTCGCCGACCTGATACTCGTACTCGATCTGGGCCTCGTAAGTCGTCGTGCCGTGAAAAGTAGAAGTCAACTCCGACTTGAGGATCGTCCCTTTCGTGGCTGGCCAGCTTTCGATTTCCTTGGCTTTGAGAAAGACGTTGACGGTGAGGAATTCGACGCCCATCGCCGCGACAAAGACGCCCACGGCCAACAAGACACCCAACCAACTGGACGTAGATGGTTTCATGCAAACTACCTGGAATCTGGCGCGAGCAAGCAAGACAAGTTGCAGCTTACGCTCTTAGCCATCGCGGTTGGAGTGGAGGGCGATTTTGTTCCCTTCGCTGTCGAGCAGGACGGCGCGAAAACCGTGCGGGCCGATCGAATGGACCGGTTCGAGGATTTTGCTGCCGAGCTTTTCGGCCTGGGCCACCGCATCGCGAATGCGACCATCGGCGTTGAAGTAGACGAGCAAGCCGCTCGTCGCGGAGACTTCCGCCGCGTTCTTCACCAGGCAGCCTCCGTTGCCGTTCTCGTGATCGAGCAGGCCGAACTCACCGCCGGAATATTCTTGCTTGCTCGCGTCGTTGGCGAGCACCGCCCGATAGAAGGCTAACGCCCGGTCGAGATCCTGCACGGGAATATCGACCCACACCACTCGATTGCGTTCCGAATTGAAATCGCTCATGAAGACTCGCCACACAAAGAGGAGACAGGTTGAGTGCCCTCGATTGTAATCCGTCTGCTTAATAGTTGGCACTCGCTCGCCCAACGGACAAGAAACGACGATGCGCGGCCACCTTCGGAACGGCGCTTGGCTTGAACTTGCTGAGGACCCCGGCTAGTCGCAGAAGACGCGACTACGCTTTGTTGCTGATGAGCGTGCCCACTTTTTCGCCGCGGACGGCGCGCAGGACGTTGCCCTCTTTGCGGAAGTTGAACACGAGAATCGGCATCTTGTGTTCCATGCAATGCGCGATGGCGGTGCTGTCCATCACGCGCAAATTCTGTTCGCGAACGGCGTTGTACGTCAGTTCGCTGTAGAGCATGGCGTGCGGGTTGCGCTCCGGGTCGTCGCTATACACACCGTCGACCTTGGTGGCCTTCATCAGAATTTCCGCTTCGAGCTCCATCGCGCGCTGAGCAGCTGCGGTGTCGGTCGTCACGAACGGACTGCCGGTGCCGGCAGCGAGAATGACAATACGACCTTTTTCCAGGTGCCGTTTCGCGCGACGGCGAATGTAAGGCTCAGCGACGCCATCCATCTTGATGGCCGTCATGGCTCGCGTCTGACAGCCAATTGATTCAAGCGCGTCTTGCAGCGCCAGGGCGTTGATCACCGTAGCGAGCATGCCCATGTAATGAGCGGTCGCTTCTTGAATCCCCGCGGCAGCACCTTTGAACTGCGAGCCGCGCAGTATATTGCCGCCCCCCACCACCAGCCCAATCTGGCAACCAGCCTGATGAGCCTGCTTCACTTGCCCCGCAATATGCAGAACCTCATTCACGCCGATGCCGCGCTCTCCTGCATGGCTCATGCTCTCGCCCGAAAGCTTGAGGATGATGCGTTTAAAAGGCGCGCGCGGAGCAGATGAATCGGGCATGTGGAGAATTGGGGGCGAGGTGCGGGATACGAGAGACGGGAGCAAGACTTTGTAGTGGGCGATCGGCAAGCAGCGAGAACATCGTGGGAAGGGCAGGAATGTGGATTTCCTACCCTCGCCTCTCGTCTCTCGCCCCCCGCCTCACCTCACTACTCTTCATCGTCCTCTTCTTCTTCCTCTTCGTCATCCCAGTCGTCGTCTTCATCGTCGTCGAGGTCGTCTTCTTCTTCGTCCTCGTCTTCATCGAATTCTTCGTCGTCGACTTCTTCCCATTCGTCATCGAAGTCTTCGTCGGCGTCTTCTAGGTCGTCTTCTTCCTCGTCATCGAGGTCTTCTTCGTCATCTTCCAGATCGTCTTCTTCGTCGTCGAGGTCATCGTCCTCGTCGTCGTCGAGTTCGTCTTCTTCTTCAAAGTCGTCTTCGTCGTCCAGGCGGGGAGACTGGACGACCGTCCGGGCCTTCCAGGTGGCGGCTTCTTCTTCGCCCAGCCAGAATCGATCCGGGGTCAATAAACTCACGTCGAACTCCTTCTTGCGGTGATGCTACGGTGAATCGGTGTACGGTACATCGGTCAAAGGTGGCAAAGAATCGACAGCCGGAATCAAGTTTGGGTTCGGCGCGGCAGCAGCAGCTGCGAACGCCTTCATTTCTTGAGCACGGGGTAAGTCGTCTAAATTCACCAGGCCGAATAATTGGAGAAATCGTTTGGTTGTGTTGTATAAGTAAGGGCGGCCAAGTTCCTCGCTGCGTGAGCCGATGCGAACCAGGTCTCGTTCCATTAGTTGGCGAATGACTTCGCCGCAGTTCACGCCGCGAATGGCCTCAATATCGGCCCGCGGTGTTGGTTGACGATAGGCAATTACTGCTAGCGTTTCTAGGGCGGGTGCCGACAATCTTAGCTCAGGCGGCACATGCCCCAGTCTGCGTAGCCAGGAACTGAATAGACGGCGCGTCATTAACTGAAAGCCGCCTGCCACTTGTTCTACTCGAAACGCCCGACCGGCGGCATCGTAGTGCTCGTTCAAGTGGCGGATTAGTGTACGGGCTTCGGTACCATCCGCCAAGTTGGCGTATTGACTTAGTTTGCGAGTATTCAGCGGCTCGCGCGCCAGGAACAACACAGCCTCCAATCGCTGCCTGGCGGTGTGCCGCAATTCGTCTTCGTCCTCGACATGCAGCAACAGCGCTTGCGGAGCAGTATTGGGCAGAATTGGCTGCTGATAGCTGGGCCGCACCGTGGCACAGGTACGCAGAACAATCGAACCCGAATAGCGCGCGGCGCTGCTCTTTAGCTGTATCGCCGGAATAGTAGAGATCTGGCGCATCGGGCGTCTGATTCAGCTCCGCTGAAAGGTTGATCGCACGGACGTAAGATAAGGCGGGAACGAAGTTACGGGCAAGCAGGGGGACGAAGGTCGCACCTCTTGCCCCGCAAGAATCTCTCTACAGCCGGTCTAGCTCAATTGACTATCCCCGCCAAGCCGACCTAGAATACAAATCAACGTACTTTGATAGCTGTGCGGGTTGTTAAACTTTATCGACGCAATCGAACAAGCTGAACAATCCTCACCTGCCCGCGGTCCCACCTCAATCCGCTGGCAGTCGCACCAAAGATGGACCTGCCCTACCTGCGAGCGAAAGGCGAACCATGTTGCGAATCGATGCTGGCCAGACTGGCCGTTACTGCGATGGCGTTTCTCGCCGCAGCTTTGTGCAACTGGGCCTCGCCGGCATGGGTAGTTTAGGCTTGGGCTATTGGCTCAACCTGAAAGAAGCATCGGCGGCGGTCGGCAAAAAAGATACGTCGGTGATTCTGCTCTGGATCGACGGTGGTCCAGGTCACATGGACACTTACGACATGAAGCCGGAAGCGCCGCCGGAGTATCGCGGCATTTGGCGACCGATCAAGACGAACGTCCCGGGCATGGAAGTGACGGAACTGTTTCCGCTGCATGCCAAGGTGGCCGACAAGTTTTCCGTCATCCGCTCGATGCATCACAACAACGGCGATCACTTCACCGCCGGTCACTGGATGCTCACGGGCCGCGGCGGGGTGAGCGGAGCTGCGACTGCTGGCAAGTTTCCGTTCTTTGGCGGCATCGCCACCAAGCAATCGGGCCCGCGTCAGCATGGCATGCCGGCGAATGTCGCTGTTCCCCATGCGATGAGCATTGGCTTGCGACCAGGCTATTTCGGCGGCAACTACATCGGCCCGCAAGAGAATCCGTTTGAGACCGAAGGGGACGCAAACAACCCGAAGTTCGAAGTGAAGAATCTCACGCTCGGCAAGACGATGACCGTCGATCGTCTTGAAGATCGACGCAATCTTCTTTCGAGCATGGACAAGCTACGGCGCGAAATGGACCGCAGCGGCAAGCTCGAAGCGATGGATAAATTCGATCGCAGCGCGTACGAAATGATCACCGGCGAAAAAGCTCGCCAAGCCTTTGATATCAGCCAGGAAAAAGAAGCGACCCGCGAACTATACGGTCGCCATCCGTGGGGTCAAAGCACGCTGCTGGCTCGTCGGTTGGTCGAGGCTGGCACGACGTTCGTCACCTGCCACTTCGGCGGCTGGGATCACCACTGGGATCTGCAAAAGGGCTACGACAACTACCTGCCCAAGATCGATCAACTCGTCTACGCACTGTTCACCGATCTGGCCGATCGTGGCTTATACGAAAAAGTCACTGTCGTCCTCTGTGGTGAGTTCGGCCGTACGCCGCGCATGAACGACGGCGGCAATGGCGGCGCTGCTGGGAGCATGGGCACGCCCGGTCGTGATCACTGGGGCAATGCCATGTCGGTTCTCATCGGCGGCGGCGGCATCAAGGGTGGTCGACTCATCGGTAGCACCAACCGCCTAGGCGAAGTTCCGCAAGATCAACCGCTGATGCCCGGCGACCTGCATCACACGCTCTTCAAAGTCCTCGGCGTCGATCCGCACGTCAGCTATCCCGATCTCACCGGCCGGCCGATCGTCTCGATCGATCACGGCGCGGTGATTAATGAGTTGTTTTAGGGCACCTGCCCAGTCGAAGCTTTTCTGCTGAACCATTTCACGTACTGTGCGTCCTTCCTGCAGCAACTCACGCCAGGAGGTTCTCATGGTTCGCATCTGAACAAAGCTGATTATCCGCCGGTCGGCTCAGCCTGGACAGCGGCTCGGACGCACCCTCGCATGGATCTCGCCAGTTACGTGCTCGCGCACTTTCCGCACGATCTATGCGCTCGGTAAGACATTTCGGCGCATTCGGCGGGGCGGAATTCTGGGGAACTATCTCTGCCTGGAAGATGGGAATCAGTACCAGATTCGTAGCTTGCCGAAGCTCTGAAGATTTTCCCTTTGGCTCGGGGAGGCAGATCTGATCGATCTGACCGATGAAGATATCTAACGCCTGCCGCGCCGCAGTCGGAGTAATCTGACTGCGGCCTTTTCTTCGTTGGTGCTAGTCATTGCCTACGAACCGCTGCCATCGATGGTGCGGTCGAGGCCGCTGATGACGGTGCCCGTCCCGGCGGGACGAGGTGGATTAGAAGTCGCGCCCGGCAAAGCAGCGGCGGCGATGTTCGCGTTCGATTCGCCCCGCTCGTGACGTCCCCACCAAGCTTCGGCGTCGTCGAGCGTCCACGCTTGTGAGATTGCCACGCGGTCGAGCATGGCTGCCAAGTCGCGCGCCGTTTGAGGTCGCTTGGCCCGGCTCTTTTCTAGGCAGGCGAGAATTGCATGTTCTAGTTCCGCCGAGATCGCGCGCCCCGACCGTTGCGAGGGGGTCTCGGGAGCCATGTCGACGTGCTGCTGACACAGTTCACTCAGCGTACGGGCATTGAACACCGTTTGGCCGGTCAACAAAAAGTAACCGACGGCTCCCACCGCATACAAATCGCTGCGGGCATCGATCAAGTCGGGCGTTTGAATCGCCTCGGGCGACATGTAAAGCGGCGTTCCCGACAGGTCGTTCCCCGCTGCCGCCTGTCGTTCGTTGATCGCCTTCACCAGGCCAAAGTCGAGCACCTTCACCACGTCGGGTTCGGCACCGCGACGATTGAGCATCACGTTCGCGGGCTTGATATCGCGATGGACGAGCCCCAGCGAATGGGCCTCGAATAGTGATGCACAAATCTGCTTGAGAATGCTGACGGTGCGGGCTTCGCTCTGGGCACCGTACTTTTCGACCAGGTGCTGCAAGTTGATGCCGTCGAGATACTCCATCGCATAATAAAAGACACCCTCGGGCGTGCGCCCAAAGTCGTAGATGGCGACGGTATGTGGATTGTTCAGCTTGCAGGTAATCTGCACTTCGCGTTCGAAGCGGGCCAGCGAGGCTTCGTTGACCTTGTCGACCTCGAGCATCTTGATGGCCGTCGGCCGGCGGAGCATCGCATGTTGGCCGCGATAGACGACGCCCATCGCTCCCGCGCCGATCTGTTCTTCCAAGCGATACTGTCCGAGTTGCTTCGCTTCGATGGCCGCCTTTTGCGCTTCGCGTTGCAATCGCGTCACAATCAGCGTGAAGACGAAAATGGCGATGGCACTTAGGGCAAGCAAGGCGAACAGCGTGTAGAAGGTTCGCTTCAAAATCGTCAGCGGACCAAACGCTTCGGCGTATTCGATCTTGGTGATCAGGCCGATGTCGTAGTCTGGGAGCCAGGTCCAAGCAGCCACGGTGGGTACGCCGCGATAGTCGCGATAGGAAGTAAGGTCGACCCCCGTCGTTCCTTTGACGGCTTCCTGCGCCACTTTCGTGGGCGGAAGCTTGGAGCGATGCACTTGCGGCCGAAAACTACCGGTGATATCGCCGCCTGGATCGCGGACCTGAATGTTCAGAATCGAGGCCGAATGTTCGTTGTCGGGAATGAGTCCCAGCAACTTCAATTTGTCATCGAAGCGACTGTTCGAAACGAGTGTGTAGTTCTCGTCGATGGCATAGGTCTCGCCCGTGTTGCCGAACTTGCCGAATTGCAAGATCTCGGTGAATTCCTTCTCGGGGCGAATCCGCATACCGAGCACGGCAATGATTTGATAGTTCTCGTCGCGCACGGGCACGCAGGCAAACATTGTCGGCAGCCCGGTGCGCATCTTGCCGTCCTGATCCTTCTGCAGCGCCAGGCTGGGAAACGGTGGCGTAACAGTAGATTTGCCATCAAGAATGCGACCGAGGAATTCTTCGTAGGCAGGGATATTCTGACCAATCAGTTCTTCGGAGTTAGAAGAAACAATTCGCTGATCGCGATCGGCCACGATAAAGCCGAAGAACTTGTGCGCTTGCATGCCTGGCTCCAGTTCGGTGCGCAGCGTAGCATGAAGTTCCTTCAAAACGGCAGGAGTTGACGGCGGTTCGGCATCAGGGCGACTGGCGATGAGCAATTTGGCAATCGCCTGCCGAACTTCTGGCTCGCTGGCCAGCGACTGAGCATTTGACTCTTGCACCTTGAACCATTTTTCGAGCATCGCCCGCTCGACATCGCGCAGCACCGTCAACTGCGAACGAAGGTTGTCTTCCATCGTCCGTTGGATCGATACCCGCACGAAGTAGCCAATCGTCGCCAGCAGAACCACCGCGATGATCGGCCAAATCCAGATCTGCTTCTTGAGCAGCAATCCGGTGCGCGACATCGTTCGGCCGAACGATGTCTGGCCAAAGGTCATATGCGCCTGGCCCGCGCCCCGATTCTCGCGCGTACGTCCAATCAAGGAGCCAAGCCAGTTCCACATAGGAAGATCGTCATTCTCAAGCAGGTAGCACCCCGGCGAACGCTCAGGGCGAAGTCTTCTATCTTAGTTACGGTGCCGAATCACGGCAAATTGGCCGGTTTTGCCCGAGAATCGCGAGAAGATTGCTGGGAAACGCTTCCTCGCCGGAAGCGAGCGCGCAACTACAGATTGGGTTCGCCCGCCGCGACTTAGTGCACCTTGGTCCGCCGCGCGACCAGAAAGCGGGCGAGCAGTTGATCGAAAGGCGTGGCGGTACTGGCCAGCACGTAATCGATTTGCTGATTCTGGCACCCCTCTTCGAGCTTCTCGCGATAGGCGTTGAACTCGCGCAGGTACGCTTGCCGCAGCATCTCGGGCTCCGCGAAGACCTCGGGCATTGCTTCGAGGCCGTTGAACTTGGTGGGGCCACGAAAGGGAAAGTCGAGTTCGGCCGGATCGAGCACATGAAACACGACGACATCATGCCGCCGATGCCGGCAGTGCCGGAGGCCAGCAAGCACGTTCGCCGGATCGTCGAGCAGGTCGCTAATCACGACCACCACGCCGCGCTTGTTCAGCCTTTCGGCCAGTTCGTGCAGAATCTGCCCCGCGGATGTCTTCGTGCCGGGCTTTGCGTTTTCCAGCACTTGCAGCACTTGTTGCAACTGCGGAGCGGCACCACTGGGGCGAATGAGTGCGCGAATCTGCGAATCGAAAGTGGCGAGGCCCACCGAGTCCTGCTGCTGCAAGACGAGCCAGGCAATCGAAGCTGCCAGGCACTGCGCGAACTCAGCCTTCGACAGGGCCGCTTCAGCACTTTGATAGGTCATGCTCTCGCTGGTATCCACCACTAGGTGGCAGAGCAGGTTGGTCTCGTCCTCATACTGCTTCAAGTAGAACTTGTCAGTACGGCCGAAAACTTTCCAATCCAGATGGCGCAGATCGTCTCCCGGCGAGTATTCGCGGTGTTCCGCGAACTCGATGGAGTAACCATGCAAAGTGCTGCGATGCTGACCCGCGATGTAGCCCTCGACAACATGCCGGGCGCGTAACCGCAGGCCGCGAAGCTTAGCCAGCTGCCTGGGATCGAAGGACGTCGGTGAGCTTGCCACCAGCAGGATCCTCATCGGCGGGCGGAGTGACATGATTGATCAGACGGCGAACAATCTCATCCGGCGTAATCCCCTCGGCATCAGCGTTGAAGTTCGTCTTCAAGCGATGGCGTAAGACCGGCGGAGCGATCGCTTGGATGTCTTCGTGGGTGACAAATAGCCGCCCCTTGAGCACGGCGCGAGCTTTGGCACCCAGCACCAGAAATTGGCTTGCTCGCGGCCCCGCGCCCCACAATACATAGTCCTTTACAAAGGCTGGCGCGTCGGGCTCGCTGCGACGAGTCATGCGCACGAGTTGCAAGGCATAGCGGGCGACGTGATCAGCCACGGGAACCTTGCGAACGATGCGTACCAGTTCCTGAATGTGCTCAGCGGACAGAGTCGGGACGATTTTGAAATCTTGCTCGGCCGTGGTTCGCTTCACGATCTCCAGCTCTTCTTCCAGGCTGGGATAATCGACCCAGACATGAAACATGAAGCGATCGAGCTGAGCTTCGGGTAGCGGATACGTGCCTTCTTGTTCGATCGGGTTCTGCGTCGCGAGCACAAAGAACGGCTCGGGCAACACGTGTCGCATTCCGCCGACGGTTACTTGATTCTCTTGCATTGCTTCGAGCAACGCGGCCTGCGTCTTCGGCGGTGTGCGGTTGATCTCGTCGGCGAGCACAATATTGGCGAAGATAGGGCCGGGCAAAAAGCGAAACACACGTTGGCCCGTGCTCTTGTCTTCCTGAATTACTTCCGTGCCGGTGATGTCCGACGGCATCAAGTCCGGCGTGAACTGCACGCGACTGAACTGCAGCGCGAGCGCATCAGCCACGCTCCGAATCATCAGTGTTTTCGCCAAACCTGGCACACCAACGAGCAAGCAATGCCCGCGCGAGAACATGGCGACCAACAACTGTTCGATCACCGATTGCTGGCCAACGACCACCTTGCTCAACTCGCGCGTGATTTGCCCATACGCTTCGTGCAGTTGATGAACGGCTTGCAAATCGGCGGTGGTCATAATCTGGCTGGGAGAAAGGTATGTGTCTCGCTGGATGCGTTTATCTTACTAGGGAGCGATGGTACAAGACACCGCCAGTCCAGAGCTTAAGATCGAAATAAAGCATCAAGGTTAGAATCTGGCGGCCAAGAATCTGCGAAATCATCATTCGAACGAAATCGAGCCAACTACGATGACTATGACTCTTGGAGCCGCGTAACAAAGCTCTTTTCAAAGATTCTGTGGACTAACCCATGCTGCTCGGACTGCAACATCAAATCGCCCCAGGGCCCTATCTGCGGATTCGCTGTCTCGCGTGCAAATGCCCCGAGACCCAAGCCACGTCCTACGAATACCGCGAGCGATTCGTGCTGCTGCGATCCATACCCCTAACTCCTTTTCGGCGAGTGAATTACATCGAGTGCGCCACGTGCAATACGAAGTACACTTCACCAATCGCATTGGCCGAACTGCCCTATTTGCTGCCGGATGAATTGGCGAGGCTGCTCAATCCGCCCGTTGGGCGTTGGAAGGGAGGCCTGGCAGTTGGTTCGTTGGTCCTCAGTCCAATTCCATTTTTAGGACTGCTCGTCTCACTGATCTCCATGGCAACCAATGGAAGCCGTAGCGGTCATTGGTCGCGCACGATTTCGCTGGCTGGCTGTGGGATCAGCGCGCTCGTCACCTCGGTGGCGATCGTCTTCGCAATGCTGGCCGCAATGGGTGTTTAGCGCGGCAAAGTGGCCAAGAAACAGCACCAGCCCGCAGATTCATGATCCACGGGCTGGAGACTTCTAGCTTGGTCGCGCACAGACGCTTCGACTATGCCTTGGCGGCGTCGAGCGCCTCTTGCACGCGGGCTTTATTCGGAATGCCTTGAAAGCGTTGAATCGGCTGACCCTTGTGGAAAATGATCAGCGTGGGAATTGCTTCGATTCCGTACTGCATGGCCGACGATTGGCTGTCATCGACATTCACTTTGCCAACCTTTGCCTTGCCGACATTTTCGGTAGCCAATTCATCGATCATGGGAGCAATCTTGCGGCAAGGTCCGCACCAGGGAGCCCAGAAGTCGACGAGCACGGGTTCGTCACCCGTGAGGACTTCCGCTTGGAAATTGGTATCGTTGATTTCGACTACATTCGCGCCCATGTGGTGCTCCTTTGCGCCGCCCTGGCGGCTGGCTTGATGATGACTTTCTGGTTCGACGGCGAAGTTATCCGTACTTATATACCGCCGGGTGGATCAGTCCTTTCACCGCGGCGGCTAAGCTACTTCGGAAAGTGGCTTCATCAGTCTTGCCAATTGCTGGCAGAATTCCAGATTCTAGGTGTCTTGTGAAGATGCTGTCAACGAGGCATGGCCCCACGAGTCATGCGTAACTCATGCTGGAGCAAGCACCTACGTCCACGACAAGGGCGACCACGGCGGGCGTCACTTCGTCCGCTGGCGCAGCTGGGACACTTGCGCCAGACAAGCCTTCTCTCCAGGAACCGATCATGACCATGCGCTTCGATTGCTTCTATGTCGAAAAAGACTCCGCCGGAAATATCTCCCGATCGATAAAGTCGCTCAGCCTTGATGATCTGGCGCCGGATGAGGTGCTGTTGCGGGTGGAGTACTCGTCGCTGAACTACAAAGACGCCCTCGCGGCCAGCGGGCATCCGGGCGTAGTCCGCTCGCTGCCGCATGTGCCGGGCATTGATGCCGCCGGGATGATTGCCGCAAGCAGCAGCCCGAACCTGCTGCCCGGCCAGAGCGTCGTGATTACGGGCTACGACTTGGGAGCCGGTCACTGGGGAGGTTGGTCCGAGTATGTTCGCGTGCCAGCTTCTTGGATTGTGCCGGTGCCGGCGGGGCTCTCGCTCAAGGAGTCGATGATTCTCGGCACGGCCGGCTTCACCGCCGCGCAGTGCGTGCAGGCGCTGATCACCAATGGCATCGGTCCTGGTGCTGGCGAAGTGGTCGTTACCGGAGCGACGGGCGGTGTGGGTTCCTTGGCCGTGAAACTACTCGCGCAGTTGGGCTACCACGTCGTTGCGGTAACTGGGAAGGAACGATTGCGCAGCACACTGCAAAGCTGGGGCGCGAAGGAAGTAATCGGCCGCGAGGAAGTGCAGAATGCTTCGACGAAGCCGCTCCTTTCCTCACGCTGGGCTGCCGCCGTCGATACTGTCGGTGGCAACACATTGACGACGATCCTGCGCCAACTAAAAGACTACGGCGTCGTTGCGGCCTGTGGGCTTGTCGGCGGAACCGAGCTGCCACTCACGGTGCATCCGTTTTTGCTCCGCGGTGTGATCCTGGCCGGTATTGCTTCCGCAGCGCTCCCCTACGATCGCCGCCTGCGAATCTGGGAACAGCTGGCTGGTCCGTGGCGGATCAACGATTTGGAATCACTGGCGACGGAAGTAAGGCTGACCGGAATCGAGGAGAAGATTCAGCAGATTTTGAAGGGTGAGATCGTGGGACGAACGATCGTGAAGGTGTAACCATGTTTGAAGTCTTCGAGCACACTGCGGACCTTGGCATTCGCGTCCGCGCGAGTTCGCTCGATGAGCTGTTTGTCGATGCGGCCCGGGGATTAATGACGCAGCTCGCGAACCTCGAGGCGGTTCGGCCTGTCTCGGAGAGAACCTTCACGCTGCAAGGCGACTCGCTCGATTACTTGCTCTTCGATTGGCTCACCGAGTTGATCTATGCGTTTGAAGAGTCACGTATGCTACTGGGTCAGTTCGCGGTTCACGTCGAGCAAGCAGATCTGGTTTACTCGCTGACGGCAACCTGCCGCGGTGAAGTGGCCGATGAAACTCGTCACGAACTCGATCATGAAGTGAAGGCGATTACCTATCACGACCTGCTTATCGAGCGACAGCCCGACGGTAGTTGGCTGGCGGAAGTGATTGTCGATATTTGATTTTTGAACTTTTGGTTTTTGACACGATTTTTGGACAGCAGTGCAATCATGGCAAAAAGTGGCTTCTACGGACCGCTCGAGCAAGTCAATGACTGCCTCTGGCGCATTCCGAAGTCGTACAAAGAGGGCATGCTCGTCGACGGCCTGATCTTCGCCGACGAACTGCTGATGGAACTCATCCGCAAGGATCAGGCGGCTGAACAAGTGGCCAACGTCGCGTTCCTGCCGGGCATTCAAAGCGCCAGTCTGGCCATGCCCGACATTCACTGGGGTTATGGTTTTTGTATTGGCGGCGTCGCGGCGACGGATCCCAACGAGGGCGGCGTGATCTCGCCCGGCGGTGTGGGCTACGACATCAACTGCGGCGTGCGACTGGTCCGCTCCAGTTTGTTTTATCAAGACGTCAAGCCGCATCTCAAACGGCTCATGGATACGCTTTACTCGCATGTGCCTGCTGGCTTGGGGCAAGAAGGCAAGTATCGCTTCAGCCATCGTGAACTGCGCGACTTGATGGGCAAAGGTGCTTCGTATTTAAAGAAACGCGGCCTCGTTACCGCGAACGATCTCGACCACACGGAAGCGGGCGGCTACTTGAACACCGCCGAGCCCGACTTCGTCAGCGAGCGGGCGCTCACGCGCGGAGCGCAGCAGTGCGGCACGCTCGGCTCGGGCAATCACTTTTTAGAGGTTCAGGTCGTCGATGCCATTTTCGATGCCGACGCGGCTCAGGTGATGGGCCTCGAAAAAGATATGGTATGCGTGATGATCCACTCGGGTAGTCGCGGCCTCGGCTACCAGGTTTGTGACGACGCGCTGCGGGAGCTACGTCAGGCTCCCGCCAAGTACGGCATTCACTTGCCGGATAAGCAACTCGTCTGCGCGCCGGTGAACAGTGACGAGGGGCGACAATATCTGGGTGCCATGTCGGCCGCTGCCAACTATGCCTGGTGCAATCGCCAACTGCTGATGTGGCAAGCCCGCGAGTCGTTCGAACTCACTTTCGGCAAGGGTTGGGAAGCTTTGCATATGAGCCTGGTTTATGACGTGGCCCACAACATCGCCAAGCTGGAAGAGCACACCGTGAACGGAGCAAAGAAGAAAGTCTGGGTGCATCGTAAAGGGGCCACGCGGGCCTTTCCCAAAGGCCATCCCGAGGTTCCCTCGCAGTACGCGTCCATTGGCCAGCCTGTGATCATTCCTGGCGACATGGGCCGCGCCAGCTGGGTGCTCTTTGGTGCCCCGGGAAGCATGGAACAGTCGTTTGGCTCAGCCTGTCACGGCGCGGGTCGCGTGATGAGCCGAACTGCGGCCGTGGCGCATGCAGCTGGCCGACGGATCGATCAGGAACTACTCGCCAAAGGCATTGAAGCTCGCGCTCGCAGCTGGCGCGGCCTCGCCGAAGAGCAGCCCGATGCTTACAAGAACGTGGACCAGGTTGTCGACGTTGTGCATCGCGCGAACCTGGCCACCAAGGTCGCCCGCATGCGCCCCATCGGGGTCGTGAAGGGATAAGCAGCGCCGGGTTGTACTAAGGATCGAACGGATTCACAGGCTTGGCAGGTGTCGCCGGTGCAGGCTCGGCCGGCTCGAATGGATTGGCAGCGGCTGGCGTTCCAGGAGGTGTCGGCATCGGCGTGGTTGCTTCCGGAGTCGTTGCTGGTCCCGGTGAGGGAGCCGGAGTAGCCGGTGTGGCAGCAGCAGGTGTCGTTGCCGCGGGAGCGGTCGCCGAGGTTGTTGCAGGGGGCGCTGCAGTCGCGACCTTGCCATTTTGCACCTCGCGCTGCAGGGTAATGGCCAGTTCCGGCGAGATGAATTTCTGCAACAGACCCCGCGCGTCGCTGAAAAGTTTTTCGATTCGCTTTTGCGTCGTGGGATCGACCGACTTGATATTCTGCTGGTCAATTAAGCGGTTAAGATCGGAGCGGGTTTCGTAGGAGCGGAACTGATCGAGCAATTGACGCGCTTCGTCTAGCTTGTCTTCTTTAATCTTCGAACGAATGCGGGCAGCGGTGATCTGGCGGCGAGCTTCGACGTCCATGATCTTGCTTTGCAACGCAATGATGAAGCCCTCGGCCTGCAGCCGGCCGTCGTCGTTCACCACGAAAGCGTCCATGGTGGCTTGTTGGCCGGGGACCATGGGCAACCGCGCCAACAGCTGACCGCCACTTTTGATGAGCAATGTTTCGAGCGCGCTGGCCTTGGCAGCAGGTAATTCGATGTTGCCGCGCCAATCGGTGGCACCGAGCAGTTCGCCATCGGTCTCGCTAGTCTTGCGCCAGACCTCGTAGCCGGTTAGTGGCGTCTTGCTCGCGTCTCGCGCACTCAGGTGCAGCACCGTCGAAGGGAATTGTGGCTGCACCAGCAGCGCCAACCGTTCCGTACGCGCGTTCGCCTTGGCAGGAATCGGCGAGGCGTAGCCGGTGTTCAATTTGCAGGTCAGCAGCGAACCGTTCTGCTCTTTCACTTCCATCAACGTCCAAGGAACCGTACTGATGCCACCCTTGATCGGCTCACCCGCGCGATCATTACGGCGAATCACCGGCCGCAGAACTGCGCCGGGCCGGATCCACGCGGGAGACTCTTCCGTAGTGATGAGTCCCGAGGCACGAATGCGGGCCACGATGGTCTTTCCATCAACCCGCTCGACTTTGGCAATCGGCGTGAAGGCCCGCGCGATCGCATCCCACATGACCCAAGGCAACGCTTCCCGCTGGAGTGTTTCGCGATCCAGGATCATGCCGAATTGTCGCGCGCGGGCATCGAATTCCCGCACTTGCAGGTGCAGCGTGCCGTCGATGTCATTGACGCCCACCAGATAGATCTTGTCGATCCCCTGCAGGGATGCCGCCGCTTGCACCTGGGCAACCGTCAAGTCGGCCATCCGCAGCCGAAGGTCACCCGCAATTGCAGGCGGGGCCGTCAGCACTTCGGTCGACCAAAGTGGACCAAACGTAGCTTCTGCCCGGCCGGCCAGTGTCGCGCGCAACTGTTCGAATTGAGCTGCCTGCCAGGTGGGATCGTCGGGCAAGGCAACCCACACGCGAACCTGGTAGGGCAAAAACTCCCACGCCGCTTGTCCGTAGCAATCGCGGTGAGAAACAGTGAAAAGCAAGAACAGCGCCAGCAACAAAGTCCAGCGAATGAGCGCGCGGGTTCGGCCAGTTCCGCACGGAGCGGCAGGGGCGAAGTTCGAAAACGGTGAGGGCGAGTTCATCGGCTTAATTGCTCACCAGCTTCGTTTCGGGCTGCCATTGCTGCACGTCCTGATAGAGCGTGGCGCGGTCGGCCTTGAGGGCGGTTATGCCGCGCCGATAGGCATAGTAGTCGTAGGTTTGCCACAGGGGCAGAACCGAGACATCTTCGTGCACCAAGTGATGCAGTTGTTGCATTCGCTGGCGAACTTGTTGCCAATTACTGGCGGCCTCAATCTGCTTGATGGCCAGACGGATGAAAGCGTTGTCGGTCGGCGTGATTCCTTCGGCCCCAAACAGGCGCGAGGCATCAATGATTGGTTCCCAGGTAGCTGCTTGCACGTAGGTGAGATCGCACTTGTCCTGCGGCTCGCTGAAAACACCCAGCGGGAACTCTTGCAACTTGCAGTCGATCCCGGCGATCTGCCATTGCTTAACAAGTGCCCGGCACGCCAGACGGCTCGTTTCGTCAGCCGGATGTCCCAGCACGAGCGGTCGCCATTTGGGAACTTCCGACATCGTCTTCTCCGCCGCAATCTTGAGTTCGCGCGTGGCCAGCACCTTGAGGACGATCGCTAGCCGCGGGTCGTAAGCGCGAGGCAGAACATCATTGTCGTAGCCGTAGGCAACATTGTCGCTAGTGTTGGCGGGAGCCGGGAATGGTCCACTGACCACGCGCCAACCTTCGAGCGTTTGCCCCTTGAGCAGCCCCTGCTGCAGAATGGTTTGCCGATCGCTGGCGTAGAGTAATGCGCGGCGAAAGGTGCGATTGGCGAGAAACGGATGATTGCGATTCACCAGTAGCATGTGCGTGGTGGGTACCGAATACTGCGCGACGACAACATTCGAATCGGCTCGTAGGCTGCTGACATCGCTGGGGAAAACTTGATCCAGCACGTCGACTTCGCCCCGCTTGAGCGCCAGGATCATTCGCTGGGGATCGTCGTACAGCCGTTCGACAATCTCCGCAGGCTGACCGGGCGAGACGAATGGGCTGGCATCGTTGCGGACAAACCGCTCGGTTTTCTGGTCCTTGGAGGTTAGCAGCTTGAAGGGGCCGAGCTTGCTGCCTTGCGTCTCGTCTTCGACGGGGATTACGGGAACCTGCAGCACCGCTTCCGGCAGCACATGAGGTACGCGCAGGTCGATCTGCACCTCGTACGACTTTTTCACCTGCACCGCCGAGACGAGGCGCGACCAGGCAGGTTGAACCTCGGCGTGCGTCTCATCGGCCAACTCCAAGAGTCGCTGGGCAACATCATACGGAGAGACCGCCGGTGGTCGATCGCCGAGCGGTTTCATATCGAGCACGAAGCTGCGGCCGTCATCACTGCGAATGATCTCGCCCAAGGGGCTCGAATATTTACCGCCTTCGGGCCCCATGCTGGCAAAATCAGTGATCTGGCGTTGCACGAGTCGCCCTGCACGCCGAGCGGCCGGATCGATTAAGCTGCGAGCATCGAACGACCTAGCAGGGTGCGTGACGCCAACGGAAATGAGCGGGTATCTGCGCGTCATCTCGATCAGCAACTCATTGCCTCCGGCGACCGTGGGCCAGATGTTGCGCATGCGGTTGGTGGCATCGTACGCTTCGACGAACTTGTTTTCGGCAAGCAGCGCTTTAGCCTTGTCGCGTTCGGTACTGGCCATTTCGCTGAGTTGGCCCAGCCATTTGGTGGCGAAGGGTTCGTTGGCGGCGTCGTAAGTTTTGATCAGCCTGGCGAGCAGCAAACGAGCCGAGCGAAAATCCTGCTTGGCGACATAACCACCGATCAAGTTATCGGCTGTGCTGCCGACAATTTGCATGATCGTGGGCGCGGTCGCGCTCGCGCGAAAATCGGGATTGAGCGATCGCAACTCTTCCAGCACGCCGAGCGCTTCGGCATAGCTCTTCTGGCGAAAGGCCTGACCGGCTGCCAGGTACAAGTACATTTGTCGCGCTTCGACGAGGCCCGGAGTGCTGGGGTAGTTATCGAGCAGAAAAACGTAGAAGTCGTAAGCCTCGTCCAGCTTTCCGGCGGCGGTGAGAGCATTGGCCTCATCCAGAACCATCTGCTCGAACAGATCAATCTTGGTGATGTTGAACCAGGTGATTTCAAAATCGCGCGCATCGTCCAGCAGCTTGACCTTCAATTTGTCGCTAGGCTTAGGCTTCGCGGGAACGACGCGATTCGGAAACGGAATCGGCCGCACCTTGATCACGGCGTTGTCGTTTTTGTCATCCAGCGTGAGTTGGTCGAATGGTTCCGATTCAAAGATGCGCAGCTTCACGCCCGGAGCGGGAGCAGGCTTGCCACCCTTCGGCTGAGCAAGAGCAACGGTTGCGAAGCCGATCAAGAACAGGATTGCCAACGTGCTGAGCGCGCGGGTTCGATCACTGAGGCGAATCGGCAGCATCATAGGTTCGAGGAGTGGCATGCTACGGTTTCGCCTGAGGTTGAGCGGCCACGTGAATCACGCCATCGCGTCCACCGACAAGCAGCCGCGGACCAAACAGCGTGACGACCTCGCCCAGCGGTTCGCCCACTTCGACGGTGGAGATCTCTTTGCCCGTCGCGGGATCGATACGCACGATCGTCCCCGCTGCATGCAGCAGCAGCAAATCGTTTTCGATGGGTTGCGGCGTGGCCGAAAGGGGGCCGCGAGACAAGTCGATCTGCCACGCTTGCCGATCTTGTTCGAAACAGATCAGCTTGCGTTCTTGCAACTCGATGAAGATCTTGTCGCCCACAGCCACGGGGCCGGCTTTCCAGCGGCCACCGAGCGGCAGCTTTGCCCCAGCGGCCAGATTGCCCGCTTGGAAAATCTGCAACGCATCGCCGCTCCCTTCGCGCACCACGGCATAGACAAAATCTCCAGCGCTGGCGATCGGCGAGATCAGCGTTCCTTCCACACGTCCCTCGGCTTCTTTCGCCAAGGCAGGCTGGCCCCCTTCTTTGAGTGCCAATCGATAGACCGTCTGCTTGCCATCGCCCACTGCGACCGCGCGGTCGCTGCCGATGACAGTCGGTTCGTTCCACGCGATTCTGGCACCGGGCTTGAGCGGCGGTTGAAACGGCGACGAGGCGGGTTTCGTCGTGGTGGGGTCGAGTAACTCGACTCGGCCACTACCCAGCGGTAGCACGACATTTTGCTTGAAGGTGACCGTTTGTGTAGCCACATCCTTGGCTGTCGGCCCCAAGTCAATCAAACGCGAACGATCGCTGTTGGCGGCGAGGTCGTAGAACAATGCATAGGAAGTGCCACCTTTGCCGAGCGACAACAGCCGCCCATCAGGCAGTTGTCGCGCATCACGAAGGGTTAGTTGGCCTGTGCCGGAAGGGGGCGTGAAGGCTGGTTGATCGTAGTAGCCGGTGGTGAGGGCTTCGGCGGGAATCTCGAAGACGCGACCTTGGCTGGTGAAGGTGACGAACTGACGGCGCTCGATGTCTGCCGCTAAACCAACAAGCGGAACCGCAAGTTGAGTGAGCCACATGGTCTTGCCGTCCGTTGCCTGACAAGCTTCGACCAGCACCGCCGGCGAGTTGGGGCGACGACGTACATGCAGCAGAGTCTCGCCGAAGATTTGCGGCGAAGCCAAAAAGGCGTCGTCTTGATGGAGCGACCATTTCCGCCCTAGTTGTTGTAGTGACACCTGCAACTCATACAGCGTCAGGCGTCTGCCGGCGAGCCACAACCGGCCGCCATCGGTGGCTTGATACAGCAGCGTGGGTACCGGTTCGCTCGCTTCGATCTTGCCCACCGGCTGAACAGGCTGATCTTTAATCGCAGGATCGACTTCAAAGGCGTTCACCTCGCCCAGATCGGTCACTACCGTGACTCGCCGGCCAGCAACGCCCATCGGTGTGACCACGCGTCCCTTCAACCGGAACGGTCGATGGACTTCGCGTAGCTTTTTGGTGGCCTCATCGCGGGCCAATACATGCAGCAACGAATAATCGTCAGCGGGACTTTCGACAACCAGCAGGTGATCGACAGCCAGGATCGGGGGGACGAGGATCGAACCAGTTTTGTGGCCCAGATAAAACGTCTCGGTGCAGGCGAGTGAATCGTTCAGCGCGAAGACTGTGGAGTGCTCGCCGACTTGATAAAAGCCGCCACTCTTAGCGTCTTGGGCGGGTGGCACGTTAAGCTTTTGCGGCAACACGATGCGTCGATCGGAGGCACCGGTTTCGGTTTGAATTTCCAGCAATTTGCCTGAAGCGGTAGCGACGAGCAGCTTGCCGTCGGCAATCGTCGGCTGATAGAACGGTTCGCCAATCGCAATTCGCCAGCGCACTTTGCCGGTAGCTGCTTCCAGTCGATACAGTTCGAGTGTGCGAGCATCGGCAATCAGCACGTCGGCCGTAGCTTCGCGGCCCAACGTGGCTGGCGACACTTGGGTTTCGTGCCCCACGTATCGTCGCCAAAGCACCTTGCCACTGGCCAGATCGAGCCCGTACACGGCTCCTTCGATGGTTACAAACACAGGTCGGCTATTGGGAGCAGGTGCAGTGCCCACGGTGCGCGTAGCGACCACAATTCGTTGAGAAGCAGGGCGAGGGTCGTCTGTGGCGGGGGCAATCGCTGTTTCTGACATGCGCACTGCTTGCCGTTCCCGCTCGCTGATGGCGAGAGTGGTTTCGATCAATTGCGGATGAGGTTCTAAGCCCGGGTACTTGCGCACGAGTTCTGTTCGAACTGTGTAGCTTTCCGCGGTTTTGCCTTCGCCGACCAGCGTCGTGATGTTGCCGATGGCTGTTTGCAGATCTTTGTCTTGATCGATGCTGCGGCGCGCCATGTTCAACTTGTCGATGATTCCGGCAATGCGTGCTTCGAGATTCTTGCGCTGCGCGGCAGGCAGATACTCGGTGTTGTTGACGAGCATCATCGACTCGTCGGCCAGCTTGGTCAGTTCGACCTTGCGATTCATCTGGTCGGTGGTCTTGGCTTGCTCGGCGAAGCCATCGGCGATCTCCGGCAAAATGCTCGCGAGTTCGTCGCGCGAGTCGGCGAAGGTCGGCTCTTGCTTGATGACAGGCAGCACTTCGCTGGCAACCTTGAGCGCCGAACGAGGATCCTTCGCGGCGTTGGAGCTAACCTGCCGAATCTGGGCCATGCCGCGCAAGACTTTGGCGCGACTCACATCCTTGTCTTTGGGATACTTTTCGAGGTACTGATCGAAGGCCGAGATCGCGGCGGCGTAGTTGCTGCCGCGGTACTCCTCTTCGGCCTTGGTGAAAACTTCGGAAGCGCTGCCGCTGGTCAAGGCAAAGTAGAGAATGAAAAACGCGACGACCATAATCATCAATGCGCCACCGCCGAGGAGCAGCAGCGGCGAGTCCCAGACATTGGCCGAGCGGACCTTTTTCTGCAGGCCAGGCTTAGCGGCCGGCGGTTGTTCGCCGAGAGGGCTGGGCGGTGACTGCGAGGCGAATGGATCACCTCCCGCGCTGCCGGGCAGCGGAGCAAGCAGGTCGTCCATGCCGCCCAGCGAAGACGGCGCACCGAATGGATCGGCGCCCGGGCCTGAGATCGGCGACAGCCCATCGAGCGGCATTAAGTCGACCAGCGGCGCTTCGACCGGTGGACTTGCTGGTGCGGGGCGTGTGGGCTTGGGTGCTTCGGCTTTGGGCTGCGGCTTCGGAGCCTTGGTCTTGGGAGCGGGCGGTTGCGGCTTTGCAGGGACAGGCTGCTCCGGTTCGACTGCTTCGAGCATCACCACGTCGTCTTCTTCGGCGGCCGGTGGGGAATCCAATGGCTCATCGATCGTCAGGTCCAGCAGCGTTTCGGCAGGCTTGGCTTCGACGGCCGACGCCAGCAGCTTTTTAGCTTGAAAAGCGGTGAGGAGTTTTTTGTCGATGAGCGTTTTGGCAATCAACTCGGCCGTGATGTTGCCGCGACTTTGTATTTGTTTACGCAGCGTCTGAATGACCTGAGGCTCGAGTAAGCCCTGTTCTTCTGCGAGGTCCAATAATTTCACTGCCGACATCGGTCACGCTGCTCCCGCTTCACTGCGTTTTTCCGGCTCTTCGTTGAGTCTGCAACTATTCGCTTCAGTTCGGCGGATTCCGTCCCGGAAGCGCGCCGTGATGACCCGAGCAGCAAACCATTCATAAGGAAGGGAAGCTGTGCTCGGTCCACTGGGCCGACAGGCGCGACGCGCATGTCGCAGAAAGCGACAGTCGCCTAGATGAGATAGTATCGCGCCACCTCGATTCTAATTCAACCTGTGAACCAAGGCAGCAACGGAGAAAAAGATTCGGGGGACGGTTCGGCCACGCCGACTCTGCAAATCGACATTACTACGGCATGGCGGCATCTGCCGGAACATCCCCCGTGGGATCCACTTCAAAAAAGACGCAGGCCTCTTTGAGCAGCGCCATCATTTCCGCGGTCTTGGCTGGCGAACTTCCCGAGAACTTGATCTTAATCTCAGTTTGCTGCGTGTTGCCATTTTTCATCGCCTTGAGAACCGTCTTCAGTTCCTCGAGCGACTTGACCTCGCCATTCAACAGGATCTCGTCCTGGGAGTTCAATTCGAGGGGCAGTTTCGGGGTTGAACTCGCATCGGACAGGTCCAAGTTCTCGCCGACAGGACCCGGCTTGGTTGCTACCGGTGGAGTCGAAACCGCGTTGGCAGTGGCGGTCGGCAGCGACATCGGCGCACTAGACCTCACAAAGAACAGAGCACCAGCACCTAGCACAAACACGCCGCCGAGAAAGACGACAATACCGAACACGACAATGATTGCCACGGCCGCACCATTTCCACCGGTTCGCTGATAATCGTCCATACATCGTTGCCTCGATTAGAATTGCTCGTCCGCACTCCCTCGCCATCTACAGACTCTCATCTTATCCTGTATTCGGCACCGCCAAGTCATTATTCTCCGCGCCATCTCATGACCGATCAGCACTTTCCGAAAACCCTGCACCTGCGCAAACAGGCTGAGTTCGATCGTGTCTTCGCTTCGCGAGCCTATGCGGCCGACGACCATTTGATTATCCATGGCTGCCCGAATGATCTCGGCTGGTCGCGATTAGGCCTGAGCGTCTCAAAAAAGTCGGGCAACTCGCCGCAACGAAATTACTGGAAACGCTCGATTCGCGAAGCCTTTCGCCTGAACCGCGAACAAATGCCGAGCGGCATCGACCTGGTGGTGAGACCACAAAAAGGAGCCCAGGCCGACAGCCCGGCCATTCAACAATCGCTACCGGCGCTCGTCGCGCGCCTGGCTAAAAAGCTGAAGATGCCAGTGACCAAACCGGTCGATAAGGATCGGCCAGAAGGCCAGCCATGAACACACTCGGCCGGCTACTTCGTGATGCTCTCTCTGCAGTTCTCATTGGCTGCGTGCGGCTCTATCAGCTGATCTTGAGCCCGATCTTCGGCCGGCAATGTCGCTTTCAACCAACGTGCAGCCATTACTACATCGGGGCCGTCAAAAAATACGGCCCCGTGCGTGGTTCGCTCAAAGGGCTTTGGCGCATTTGTCGTTGCAATCCGTTTTGCCAAGGCGGCGAAGATCCACCGTAGTGACGTAGGTCGGGGATCGGCAGTCAGAGGTCTTGCCCGCGGCGAGTCAGAAAACAGAGGTCGGAAGTCGGAGGGCCAGGAAATCGATTTCAGTCCTGACCTTAAACTTGAAACCTTAAATCTTGAACTCGGCTCACTAGCCAAACGTAGCGCCCAGTTCACGAATGTAATCGAGCGCTTCGTCGAGTTCCGGCGCAACCGCGCCGGGCTGACGTCCCGCGCGATCGCACTGAGCCAATGTCAGCAGGTCGTCGTAGTCTTCGTGCTCTTTCAACCGGCGCATCGCCCGCGCGCCGAGGGTGCCGTCGAGCGCTTGCTGGCCCAGCATGTGATGCTCGATCAGCCAGCGTGTGCGCGGCGTGATGAAGCTGTCCAGCGCTTCGAGTCCGGCCACAACATGGTTGTGAGGATCAATGGCCTTACCCACGTCGTGCAACAGCGCGGCGAGCAGCAGTTCTTCGTCATAAGGCCGCTCATCGCGCATGTGATCGAACACCTGCAAACTGTGATAAAGCGCCTCCCCTTCGGGATGATACTTCAGGTTCTGCTTCACATTCTCCAGCGGCAGCAGCAGGCTTTGATAAACCTGAAAACGATCGGGGCGATCGGCCGACGATTCGACCTCGGCGTTCACATCCATTGCGGGATATTCGCGCTCGAGGAATTGTTCGAGTTCCGCGATGCTGGTCCGCTCAATCGCCTGGCCCGTGATCGAACTTTTAAAGACGAAGTGAGCCTTGTCGGCCGCGTAGATCGTTAGCTCAAAGGGAAAGCGATCTTGCACGTGAATGTGCGTGAAGATTCGCTCTTCGTCGTGCTTGCGCACCCGCTTGCGTTCCAGGTCGTAGATCAACCCTTGCTCGTCGAGCAGATACGTCACGCTCTCGATGCTATCGCTGAACAGGTGCAGGTCGATATCGGACCCTGCCCGCACATGCCCGGTGAGCACGCTGCCGATGAGTCGCGGCCGAAACCTGGCCAGCAGACGCATCATCCGCAGGGCTTCAATTCGCATCTCGCGCAGGTTGTCAGTCCGCTTGTCACCTTCGTGCAAACGGGCCAAGGCCTGAACTTCGTCGCGAATCTCGGCGTTGCTGGGTAGATCGGCCGGTTTGACCCAGCCTTGGCAAAGCCGATGAGCGGCTTTTTGTTTGGCGCGGAAGTATTCCGACTCTTCCCGCGAGTACATCAGGCGGGCCGCTTCGAAGGTGATTTGCCTTCGCAGCTTCGATCGTTGCATGTTGAGGAGCCGCATTTCGGACGGCTCTAGTCGAGTTTTGCTAATGCAGAGTGTTCTGCCGCTCCTATTATAGTCGCAAGAGGCCCTTGTCGCCAAAAATACTTACCACACCGAAATAATCTTGCGGGCCGTTACCACCTGAATGGCGTCTTCTTTTCCGTTCGCGAAACTTGGAGCAAAACGGAATGTTTAAGTATTAGCCTTGTCAGCTGCCAAAATGGCGAGTGGTATTAACCACCCGAATGGAAACTATCTTCCCATTCGCAGAAATTTGACGTTTTTGCGTCAGATTTTGTTTGACTCGCGAACCGAGAATATCTACAAACCGGCTTTAAGTTGTCTCATCTTCCCTTATAGGCCACTTGTCGTGCCATTCTGGAGCCTACATGAATTACTCCTCTCCAAACTCTGTTCGTAACGATCGCTCCCGGTCGCTTCGCCCCGGCTTTACGCTGGTCGAATTGCTCGTGGTGATTGCCATTATCGGTGTGCTGGTGGCCCTGCTTCTGCCAGCGGTGCAAGCAGCTCGCGAAGCTGCCCGCCGCATGTCGTGCACCAACAATGTGAAGCAGTTGGGCATTGCAGCTCACAATTATCACGACACGTTGAATGCCCTGCCCCCGGCGGTTCCCTACGGCTTTGGTGGCGGCTTTTCGGGCGGCCCCGATGCTAACCGTAGTTGCTGGGTAGGCAACCTTCTGCCGTTCATGGAACAAAAGCCGCTGTATGACCAACTGGCCACTTACCTGCAGGCTCCGACCGGCCACACGATCACCCAACCGTTTGCGAAGGCGATCTTGAAGACCATGTGCTGCCCCAGCGATGGTCAGTCGCCCAAGACAAACGATCAATCGCAAGGCCAAGGCGTTCACGGCAACTACGCTGCCTGCACCGGCAGCACCTATTGCTGCCCAGCGTCCACCCCAGGTGGCCGTGATTCAACCATTATGGACGGTGTATTCTTTGGCGCATCGAAGATGAATCTGGCAGGCATTACCGACGGCACCTCCAACACCATCTTCTTCAGCGAACTGCTCGTGCAGCCCGACAAGACCGGCACCCACGACATTCGCGGTCGCATTTGGAATGCAATTCACGTCAGCACGGTGTTTTGCACCATCTCGACTCCCAACGACCTGACCTTGGGAGACAATCCCCAGGGTTACTGCGTCAACGTACCGCGAGCTCCCTGCAAAGCTTCCGGTTCCCAGGCCGATTCGTTCAACCTGGCCCGCAGTGCGCACCCAGCTGGTGTGACCGTGGGCATGGGCGATGGCTCGGTCAAGTTCGTGGCGAACAATATCAATCTGGTGGTTTGGAAGGCCATGAGCACTCGCGCTGGCCAGGAACCGATTACCGAAAACTAAGTCCAGGAAAACGAGGCACAGTTTTAAGGTGCCAGCGTTTCTCGGAAATCCTCACCCTTTACGCCAGCCCGCGCTGGCGTAAATAGTCCGCAGCCTGGAGACATCATGAAGAACGTAGTTCGCAGCGCCCTTTGCCTGGCCCTGCTCTTGCTCGCCGGTTGCACCGGCGGTGCTGGCCCCAAGACGACCGAAGTCAGTGGCAAAGTGACGATGGACGGAGCCCCGCTGGAAACCGGCGATGTCCTGTTCGAATCGTTGGATCAAGGTGTATCACCGTCGTCGGCTCCGATTGTCAACGGCGAGTACAAGGCGAAAGTGCAGCCGGGCAAGAAGACGGTCCGGATCACTTCCTCACGCCCTGGTGCTCCCGACCCCGTGATGGGAACTGGCCCACCGCAGCAGATCGTCGCCAAAGAGTTCAACGCCAAGTCGACGCTTTCTCACACCGTGGAAGCGACCGAACAAAAGGACGTGAACTTCGAGGTCAAGGCGATGAAGTAGGTGCGATCCTGCACTACACTCATGCCAGTATCACTACCCGCTGAACCGTCTGCTGTTTCAGCGGGCCAAGCCCTGCAGCATCGTCTAATTCCCGCAGCTTTGGGCTAGAGTGGCAGCATTTTCAATTCTGCTGTGATGAGCTCGTTCAGCTTCATATCGTCAGGTGCAAGTTCCTGGGCAAGCTGCCATAGCGCTCGAGCTTCTGCAGGCTTACCACGCCGTGCGAATCGGCAACCGAGAACGTAGGCACCGCGCGAGCGAGTTGCTACTGGCAGTTGGCCAAACAATGTCTTCCATGTGCCAAATACCGGTGGTACTCCCTTCCAGCCTAACCCAACTTGCGAAATGCTGATGAACGACAATTCGTCGTTTCCGTAGGCGCGGAAGCCGTCTTGTATCAGTTGCTTGACGACCTCTTCCTGCTCGGCCGATGGACTATCGCCGAAGGCTCCGTTGCAGAGTAGTGAATGTGCGCCAACCTGAATTACATGCGCGCTAATCTCCATGGGCAGACAGTTGCCGCAAGCAATCGCCTCGGCGGCCTCGCGACCGTAACGCGTCCGCCAGGCATTGTTCAGGACCGTGCTACTGATCGGCACCAACTCAAAAACTTTATTTACATTTCCACCCGAAGCCGCGAGACGCATACGCATTCCAGCCGCCAACACCTGCGCCTCCGGATCGCCCAGATCGCCAGCCAGTGAGCGAAGCATCCAGTACTGCATGACTTCCGAAGTATTCAGAGAATAGACCTTCTCCACGTCATCCAAGAAAGGAAAAGGATGGTTCTTCCAAGCCGCGACCGCGGCTTCTTGTTGGCCCAGCTTGTCGTAGGCCAATCCACGCAGCAGCGCTGCTTCGCCCATCGCATCGCGCGACAGGCTCGCTTTTGCGTCTTCGCCTAGCAAGGGAGCTAAATGGTCGACGGTCAGTTGCCAATTTTCCCGAGACGCTTCGACCTGAGCAAGTTCGAGCAGTAACGCTAGACGCTCGCCAGCGATGTCTGGCAACAACTCATTCGTCTGAGGATTGAAGAGCAGGACCTTCAATAGCGACTCGGGGCGTTGCGGCTCCTTGCGAGCCCGGGCAATGCTGCCATACATCCGCATGAAACTAACCTGCTCGCCCGGGGTTCTTTGTCGAATGTCGCCCTTGAGTCCTTCCGTTTCCAGCAACTCGATCAGTTGCTGCGATACAAGCTCCGCCTCCGCGTGTTGACCATTCAGGCGAAGCGCAGCGAGATGATTCACGCGCCAGTTTGTGAAGCTGTAAGCAGGCAGTTTCAGGAAGTCGGCCATTTCAATCGAGGTTTGCAGTTTGCTGATCATGCCGGGCTGCAATTGCCCCGTGCGGCGCATGACCGGATCAGAATACGCGGTCAGAATCCGCTTGCGCATTTCGATCGGAATCACTTCGGCAATCTGGTTCCCCGTTTGATCAATCCGCAGGGAAGCGAACAGCTGATCGGCACCGGTGCGATCGTTGAGTGCGATCAATGCATCCCACAACATGAAGCGAGCCATCGCAACGGCAGGATCACTGGCATCGCTGCCACTCATAGCCCGCAAGCGATCAACAGCTTCGCTGCGCCGGTTGAGGCGGAGCAGACCGATGGCGCTCTTGAGTTGCGCTTCGTTCGTGCTTCGTTGCGAGGCACGATCCTCGCCTGCGCCCACCGCTTGTTGGTCGAACATTTCAATTGCAGCTTCGAACTCGCCGGCAGCTAGTTTGGCGTTGGCTTGCTCCAAAGCGTTCGCAGATTTGACTTCATTCGATTGCCGCACGATCAACTTTTGCAGTTCCGCGCCCGATTGGAGCCCGACACCCCAGCGGCCAATCGACAAAGGTTTCGGCGGAAAGTAGTCGAGAAAAATGAACTGCGGCAGGCGGTTTATTTGCAACTCGAGACGGTCGCCCTCGCGTCGAGCGGTAAACTCGAAGGGACCCGGGCTCAGATCAATCACTTGCTCGCGCAATGCAAGCTCACTCCGACTGATTCGCAGACTCACACGCCCTTCACGAGAACGCTCGACACTAAACCGATAGCCCGAGCCATCAATCGCATAACGCTCCTCGCCAGTCGCAAGATCCCAGCGATGAATCGTCCCTTGCTCAACTCCTCCAATCAGCCAATTGTTGTGCGGATCAAAAATCAACGACTCGCAGCGACGGCGGTTATCTGGCAGCGTTTTCACGATTTGTCGCAGTTCGTGATCCCATAGCACTACGGTTCCCGATTCATAACCAGCCGCCAGAATTTTCCCCTTGGGATCAAAAGCGAGTGCGTACGAACCGCTCTGATACGCCTCCAATTTGGCAAACAGATTCCCCTTTTCATTGACCAGATGAATTACTCCCGCTACGGTCGACGCCAGCACATTGCCAGCCGGATGAATTGCCAGAGCCGTCAACCGCGTCGTTTGATCGGGGGCCAACAAGGGAGTGTCGAAGATTGGCTTCTCAGTGCTTAGATCCCACAATTGCAGCCGATTGTCCCAAGTTGCTGCAGCCAATCGCGGAGGATCGGCACTGGCTGTGAGCTGCATTACCCAGCCAGTCGGAAGAGCGGTTTTCAGGGGTGGCAGTGCGGTACCATCGGGCAATCGCCAACGACGAATCTCGCCGTTCGTTTTTCCATTGCCGCTACCCGCCATCAATTGATGGCTATCAGCCGAGAAGGCGACGGGCGGTGCGAAGAACGCGGAAGAGTAATCGAAATGAGGCGGCGGTACTTCGATGGCAAAAGTCTGTGCAACTTTTCGCGTTGCCATATCAATCAGATGAACCTCGCCATCCATCGCGGCGGAGGACAACCACTTGCCATCGGCAGAAAACGCTACGCCACCTACTGCAGCTCGATGTCTCGGCAGGTCAGCGACCTTTTTGCCCGATGCGGATACGTACAGGCGCAAATTCCCAATCGCATCGGCCGAAACGAAATACTCGCCATTGGGTGAGGCGGCCAGGGCGGTAACAATGGACCGGTGCTGTTCGGTGGCCGCGACGACGAAGGATGCTGAGCTTTCCGGCGGCAGCAGGATCGTTCCCTTCAACTCGAAGTTTCCAGAGCTTGACTCCGGCGTGAGAAATAGTGCCGAAGCATTGGCAATCGAGTCGGCGAGGGTCGGAGCGCCGAGCAATGCGAGGCCGTCGTCCCTTTTGCGAATACCAGGCAGCAGTGCATCGGCATTCGCAAAGGGCACTTCCAGCGTTGCAATTCGTTTCCAAAGGCCGCGGCGGGCATCGAGTGCTGCGAGTTGCTTGTCGGCGAGCTTCGCATCGAGCTTTTGCAGGAGATGAATCTGTCCCTCGATCTCGGTCAGGTCCGATTCTTCCAATCTGCCGCGGCTCGCTCGTCGATCGATCCAATCGTTAACATGCCGAATCAGCGAGCGCCGGCTCGTTTCGGCCTTCGCGGGCGACTCCGCCTGTAACCTTTCCAGTAGCCGCTGCGCATCGGCAAAATCCAGCTGACTCCATTCAGCTTTCTCTAGTTTCGCCTGGAGTTCGGCGGAGATCTGCGAACTGCGCAGCTGAGAGCTGAGCCACGGGGTGGCAAACATCATGGCCAACAGAACCACGAGCAACAGTCCGCCAAGGACCGCCACCATACGATTCTTGGCAACAACCCGAGCCAGCCGACGATGCCAAGGTTGGCGACGCGCGACGATCAACTCGCCTTGAGCGAACCGGCGCAAGTCGGCAGCGAAATCTCCTGCCGAACTGTATCGATCAGCCGGAGCCTTGGCCATCGCCTTCTGACAAATGATCTCCAAATCGGGATGAAGTTGCCGATTTAAAGTTCGCAAGGAGGGTGGTTCTTCAGTTTGAACCTTAACCAGAATCTCGACAATGGATCCGCGGAACGGCGGCGAACCGCTCAGCAATTCATACAGAATCACACCCAGCGCATAAACGTCGCTGGCTGGGCCGATCACATCGGTCTTTCCCGCGGCCTGTTCCGGCGCCATGTACGCCGGTGTACCCATTACTTCTCCGGAAATCGTCAGCCCGCTTTCCTGTCCCAATTCCTTTGCCAAACCAAAGTCCATCAGCAAAGGCTGATTGTTTTGCGAATCAACCATGACGTTGGCCGGCTTCAAGTCGCGATGCAACACGCCTTGAGCATGCGCGTATTGCACCGCTGAAGCCAACGTCGCCATGAACTCAGCGATGAACCGCGGGCCCACCTCTTGCTGGCGGCCCCAATCCTTCAGTGTTTGGCCCTCGATGAAGGCCATGACAATGTACGGTTGGCCAGCAATCTCGCGGACCTCATAGATTGGACAGATATTCGGATGTCGCAGCCGGGCAGCAGACTTTGCCTCGAGCAAAAAGCGTTGCTTATCTTCCTGCGAATTGATAAAGCCAGGACGCGGCACCTTGATCGCCACGTGTCGCTGCAGCGTAAGATCGCGGGCGCGATAGACAATCCCCATTCCACCCTGCGCAATGCGGGCAAGTACTTCGTACCCAGGCACAACAGGCAACGTAATTCCGTCCGCCTGCCCTCCGCTTGTTGGGATGTAATTCGGCGCAATTTGCGGCGGGCTCGTGTCGCCGGATAGCGGCGCTTGGGTCTCGTGCGACGCGTTGCTGTTTTCGCCTATTGTTGGCGGTTTCGCGGCGATTTCGTTGAGATTGGTAGTGGGAAATAGATCTTGAGGCGAGGGCTGCCAATGGGCCGTCGCATCGTCCGTCTCTGGATCTTTATCAGCCGGATTCATGACCGAATCGTAAGCTACGGGCAACCGCATAGGGAGGGGGCGAGAATTTTCGCTGAAGGCGCCCCTCGTGTCTTTGCCGCCTTCAAATCCGTTTGCAATAGCCCCGTTTTTCAGAGCCTCGGCAGTTCTCGTCGTTCATGCGTCGAATCTGTTCGAACTACTCCAGTCTGATATAGCTCTCCTGATGATTTGGGATAACCATGAGTCACTCCGCTCGATTCTGGCGGCGCGCAACACTTGGATAGTCCACCTTCGACCGGTGGCCTCGGTGGGAAGTAAACCCCTGGCAAGAAAGCAAAAACGCCGAGAGATTTTGGCTCCCGGCGATGGGCATAAACCAGCTTGGCGGCCAGTTTCGCAACGAAAAAATCAGCTCCCCGTGCACAACCCTCTTCGAACAAGTTCTCTGTTTTTCAATTTGCGTAAGTGGCTTTGAACACAGCACTTGCTGATTTCGAGTCCGGTTCGGTGTCATTAACGAACCCAACGCTTTACTAACATTGGGGGCGAACCGGTTAACAGACCAGAGAATTTCTGGCGCTCTCTGCGCGCTCTCTGTTTGCTTGCGACTTTCTCATGAGTTGCTGACGAGGCCAGAATCCCAACCGACCCATCAATGGAAATCGAAGTACGTTTCAGATGGCCGATGGTGCCCCGGGGTGCAAAAAAGAACGCACTCCCCTCATTCACTGCCTGAAATCCAGTGTAATTCGATGGTCAACATCTTTCAGTCCCTGCTGCTCGTGATCGCCGGCGCCACACAGAAGGAACTGGCCCGCCAGGTGAAGTACCTGAAGGTAGAGAACCAGATCCTCCGTTCCAGGCTGCCCCAGAGAATCGTCTGCACGCCGAAGGAACGTGTTCGCTTGATCAAGTTCGCCCAGAAGCTGGGCGGCAAGGTGCTTCGTCAACTGACCACGATCGTTGCCCCCGAGACCCTCCTGGGTTGGATCCGGGCCGAGAAGAAGCCGAAACCGCAGAAACGAAAGCGTGGCCGCCCGAACACGCCCGAGCAGATTCGCCAGCTCACTTTGCTGATGGCCAAGGAGAACCAGTGGGGCTACACCCGCATCATGGGCGAGTTGAAAAAGCTCGGCATCAAACCACCCAGCCGGAACACCGTGAAGAACATTCTCAAGGCTGCAGGCTACGAACCAGGTCCGCGGCGTGGTGAGGGAACCTGGGATGACTTCCTGAAGCAGCACGCCGTTTCGCTGTGGCAGTGCGACTTCTTTTCGAAGCGGATCCTGACGATGAAGGGGATTCGCGAGGTGTTTGTGATGGCTTACATCCACGTCGCTTCCCGCCGCGTGATTCTGTCGCCCGCAACCTTTCATCCCGATGAGAAATGGGTCCAGGCGCAGGCGGAATCGTTTGTGAAGCTGGCAAATCAACAGGGCATGAAGCCGGCGATTCTGCAGCGTGACCGGGACTCGAAGTTCACGAAAAGCTTCGACCAAGTGCTGAAGCGAAAGAAGGTGAAAGTGAAGGTCGGTGCCTTCCGCGCCCCCAACACGAACGCCTTCGTCGAACGGTTTGTGCAGTCGATCCAGCAAGAGTGTCTCGATCGGTTCGTGATCTTCGGCGAGAAGCACATGGATCACGTGTGTACGGAGTATCTAAAATATTACCATCAGGAGAGACCGCATCAGGGAATCGGCAACGAGCTGGTGATTAAGCCAAGGGATCGTGAGTCGGCCAAATCAAGTGAGTCGATTCCCATAAGTGAGATTCGTTCTGTAGAAAGACTCGGCGGCTTGCTGAAGAGCTACTGGCGGAAAGCGGCGTTGAACCACCTAATTTGGCAACCATAGATTGCTCAGCGGGGTTGTCGCGGCCGGAATGATTCCGAATAGGATACCCAATCGACTTCGCACTCCCGCGTGAGCTGCTCAAGCTCTTTATCCGTCAGTGAAAATGTCGGAAGTGCCCGGTTCTCGGCGAGCGGGTCGATGGAATCCAAGTAGCTCTCCGCCCAGCGGAGCCAGCGACCGAGCTCGCTTTCGTCGTCGATCTGGCCGGTACGGCGCAAGGCCTCTTGGCGGACGGCAGCAATGTACTGCTTGATCTGTTCGGATTTGTGCCAACGCGGCACAACCTTGTGCAAACGCTCTTCACGTACGGATTCCGTCCGCCGCACAATCTCTAACTCGAGCGCTTTTCGTCGTCGTTTCTCTTTTGCGATTGCCTCAAGACGTTCCCGCTCCGCTTGCTGCCGCTGCGCGTCGACAGCCTGTAGCATGTCCACTACAAGCTCATTCAGACGATCTTCGACTCGGGCCTTCTTCGTGTCGGCAATTTTGCCTGTCGAATAGTACGAGTCGCGATCGAGATGTACTTCCAGAATTCCGCTGGGGACGTGTTCGTAATCCCGTGGCCTGCTCCAACGCCACCGTTCAGCCTCGAGCTTTTCCTGCTTGGTGAGCTCGCGTGTTCTCCGATTCGAAGGCTCCCAAACAGAAATGCGAAATTCTCGATCGAGCACGCGGACTTTGGCGTCTTTCTGTTTCGTGCCAACAGCTAACAGCTCGTAACCTCGGGACTTGAACGCCTTCACAAGACTTTGGAGAAGCAGTAGCGCTCGCTGGATGTTTCCCTTCGAAACGCCGACCTCGAAGCAGGCTGCCGCAAAATCATAGCGTCGCGAGACACGGCCATACTCGTCCGGATCTCGGTGTGATAGCGATTCACGAGTTGCGGTAACCAGCGGGTCCGCTCCGCGCAGATCCGTGACGCACTCGATCCGATTCTCTGGCAGCAGCTCGTATGCGATCAACTCTGCGATCGCGGGATCGTTCGCAATGCACACATCCGGCGACTTAACTGGTTTAGGTGCTTGGCGCAGTTGGATCTTCCCGAGCGATTGATCTTTGAGCGGCGGCAACGGCCAGCGCAAGACTTGCTTCCCGTTCTCCAGTTTTGCCCAGTAACCTCGGGAAGGGCGGGGGATCTTGTGCTTCTTGCAAACCTTTGCGAGGCCGACATCTGACATCCCGAATTCGACTGCCAGCTTTTGCATCGGAGTGGCCCAAACTCTGTTGTATAGCTCCTCCCGGGACAGCGCAACTTCCGATGATGAGACGTTCATTCGGCTTATAACCTCAGTGCCTGCGAGAAATTTGCCGCTGCAATTTTAGTTCTTTTCCGAGTCGATCGTGAAGCAGCCTATCGACCAAAGCCGTTGGGGGGGTGAGTTGAACATCTGTGGGCGAAAGGCGCCTTCTAGCACTCGTTGGCCATTGCGATCGTTCGCACAACGTCTTCAGCCTGGGGAAGCCTTGCAATCAGCTCGTGAAGCGCGCCAAATGCAGCGGGCTGATCGCGAGTTCCAGCTTGCGAGGCTGGCAGCGCAAATACCTGCAAATGACGGGAATCGATTTGCATGAACACTTTCACACGGCGCGACTTTATCCAGCAAACCGCCGCTCTCGGCGGTGGACTGGGGTGTGCAGCGATTGGCGGATTGACCGGTGCTGCAGGCCCTCCTGAGATTAATCCCGCTGCACTCGCGCGACTGCAAGCGAAGCTGAAGGGTCGGCTCGTCTTGGCCAGCGATGCAGCGTATGAGACTGCCCGACGAGTGTTTTATTGGAACCCGAAAACCGAACAGAAGCCTGTGGGAATTGTTCAGTGTGGTGATGAAGAGGATGCCGTGCGGGCCGTTGAATTCGCGCGAGAATTCAGCCTTGAAGTGGCGGTCCGCTCGGGCGGCCATAGCCATCTGGCCTGGGGTAGCTCGAACGGACTGGTCATTGATCTCTCTCCTCTTAAGCGAATTTCGGTCGATCCAGAGCGACGCATCGTCCGGGCGCAGGCTGGCGTCACCAGCGGGGAGGTCGCCCGAGCTGCCGGCGAGCACGGACTTGTGCCCGTCTTGGGGCAATGCCCGGGCGTCGGTGCCACTGGCGTCACGCTGGGTGGCGGACTCGGCTGGCTCTCGGGGCTGTTTGGCGCCAGCTGCGATAACCTGCTTTCGACGCGTCTCGTCACTGCAGATACGCGGACCTTAGAGGTGAATGTCGAGACCCATCCCGACCTTTTCTGGGGAATGCGCGGCGCAGGTGCCAACTTTGGTGTCACGACTTCCTTCGAGGCCCGCTTACAGTCAATCGACCAAGTGTTCGGCGGCGATATCCATTTCGCCGTTAGCGACGCCCGAACTGTGCTGCGTGGGTTTCGCGATCTCATGCACGAAGCGCCTGATGGGTTCCAGGCAACGCTGAATCTCACGCCAGGAGAACGGGGAATCTTTCTCAGTCTTTGTCATTCAGGTGAGGAGACGGAAACGGAACAACTCTTGCGCAAGATCCGGTCAATCGCCAAGCCAATCAAAGAAGCCGTGCGACGTCAGCCATTTGCAGACCTCGCCGAAAAGGCGGCGGCCACGAATTCCGGCCGAGGTCCCTCACCCACATTTCGCGATATACAGACGGTGTACCGTGACCGGATCACCGAGGACATCATCGACATCATCGTCGATCAACTCGCGAAAGCGTCACCGGATGTGATCTTGGGCCTGAGCCATTACATGCACGGTGAAGTCTGTCGCGTGAAGCCGGACGCGACCGCGTTTCCGCATCGAGCGGCCCACTCTGTGCATCTCCGCGCTGCCTTCACCTGGAGTGACCCCAAGACGAACGAGCAACGACTTGCTTGGGGAGAAGAATGGTTGCGTTTGCTGCGTCCGACGTCCGACGAGCGTATCTACGCTAACTATCAGACCTACGAGACCAAAGCAGGCTCGCGCTCTCTGTTCGGACCCAACTACGATCGGTTGCTCGCACTAAAGAACCAATACGACCCGACCAATTTCTTCCGCAGGAACGCCAACATCGCGCCGTCTCGATCTTAGGGCCGGTACGCCAACCATTCGTAGTAGAGGTGGGAATACTGCTGGTTGAAGGTTCTCGAAAGCTGCAGGGAACGCGCTCGCCAAGAGTGGCGATTTCCGCAAATAGTGATTGCGCAGCAGTTTGTCGATCTTAATCGTTCATCGCCAACACTGTTTCCTTAGCTGATGGCTTGCGGCCGTGATGGCATTGGAGTCGACAGTGGCTTTCACCGCATTGATGCCCACCGACTCTGGAGGGCACGTCATCGGTCACGACTACCATACGGTTGCGTCCGTGGTTTTGTGACACGCGAAGGATCGCCTTGCTTTTAAGGTGGCCGCTAATGCCTACCTCGGCTATTTCTTAAGCTGCGGCGGTCCGCGGCGGCCCGGGGGGAGGTTGTCACCTCTTGCAAGCCGACCAACGGACCATCGTTCCCCTGCCGTTATCTTTGTGACCTAAACGGCCAAGATCGCCGAGGTCGACTAGCACTCCTTTCGACCGCGGCAGGAGCTCGTTGAATGGTCGAGATGTTCTCAACGCTTGGATTTGTCGAAACTCACCGGGACATCGTTGCTCTGCTTTTCCCCTGGCGTGCTTCGACCTTCGGCAATGTATTTGCGCAATAGCTCCATCATTTCTGTCACCACTTCCGGGTGTTCGGCTGCGACGTTATCCCGTTCTGACAAGTCTTCGCGCAGATCAAAGAGTTCTGTCATTTGATTGTGCGGTGCGTAGCCACGTGCATTCTTTAACCAATCGGGTTCACCCAGCTTGCCGTTGTCGTCGCCGGTTGTTGCGACGATCAGCACCCAGTCGCCTTTGCGAATTGCAAACTTACCGGAAAAGGAGTGATGCACGGTCGCTTCGCGAATCGGCTTCGTCAGCCTCTGCCCCAGAAATGTAGGCAGCAGATTGTAACTGTCCACACCCGCGGCATCAGGCAATTGCACATCCAGCAGCGCGGCGAGGGTCGCCATCAAATCGACATGGCAGATTGTTTCAGCACAGCTTGAACCAGGCTTGATCTTTCCCGGCCAACGGGCGAGAAAGGGGATTCGATGTCCACCCTCCCAAACATCCCGTTTTGCTCCACGTAATGTCCCCATGCTGGCGTGGCCGTATTTCTGGATGCGATCATACGCTCCTGGATGAACTTCGTTGCTGATCTCCGGCCCGTTGTCGCTGGTGAAAACGACCAACGTGTTATCGGCGACACCCGCACGCTGCAACGCGCCGAGCAATTGCCCCACTGTCCAATCAGATTGAAACACGAAGTCACCAAAGTCCCCGGCTCCGCTTTTTCCCTTGAACTCCGGCGCCGGAACGACCGGGTAGTGGGGCGATGTCAGTGGGAAATAGAGAAAGAACGGTTGATTGGCTTTCGCGCGCTCCTCGACGAAACGGATCGCCTGTTTAGTCAATTCCGGCAGCACGTTCACCCAATCCCAGCCCGGCAGAGATGGCCCTTTCTGTGGGCCGAACGGAACCGTAGGGTTGCCGACCGTGCGATTGTTCTCGATGAAACAAAACGGTGCATAGTTCGGAACATCGGTACCATAATAGAAATCAAACCCGCGTGTAGTCGGGCCGTTCGCGATTGGTTTGGTGAAATCGACGTTGCTGAGATTATCCGCCCCGTTACTCGGCGGCTTACCGTCTTTGGTGGGCCATTCCCAGCCGAGATGCCATTTGCCGATGCAGCCCGTCGCGTAGCCGTGCTGCCTGAGCAGGGTAGCAATCGTCAGTTGCTCGGGCGCGATCAAGGGCCGACTCCATGGACCCAACACTCCGCGCTGCAGCCGAGTTCGCCAGGCGTAACGACCCGTTAACAAAGCGTATCGAGTCGGAGAACAGACGGAACTTGGCGAATGAGAGTCGGTGAATCGCATGCCGGACGCCGCCAAGCCGTCCAAATGCGGCGTCGGAATCTTCGAGTCGCGGTTGTAACAGCCGAGGTCCCCATATCCGAGATCGTCTGCAAGTATAAGCACTATATTAGGTACACGGCCAGTTTTCGTAGATTCGTCGGCCTTTTCCGCGGAAAATGCCGCATCAGTGGCGGCGGCGGCAATGATCAGTGTAGCTAATCTGTGTAGTAAACGCATAAAGTATCGAGTGGAACCGGGTAAGTGATATCCGCAGCCGCACAGGCGGCTCTCGGGCGACGTCTTCGACCAGCGATCAATATCGCGGCCGAAGAACCTGCGGTCAATCAAGCAGAAAGGAAGGACAGACTATGGGGCGAAAGCGAAAGGTGCGGCGACAGCAGCATGGTTCCGTCTGGCACTGGAAGCAGACGGATGCTTGGTACTACACGTTGCCTGGCACAAAGAAGCGAATGGCTCTGTTCGACGAGCAGGGCGAGCGGATCAAAGGCTTGGCCAAGAAACTCGCAGCCGAACAGGCTTTGGCCAAGATCAAGGTGGGGATCGCAGATAACGGCCCAGGCTTCACTCCCGAAGCGGAATGGATCGTTGCCCGCGTCTGCTCCGACTACATCCAGTATTGTGAACGGGGAGTTCCCAAAGGGACTACCACGGCCGGGCACTTACGCAGTACGAAGTCGTGGCTCAACGACCTTTGCGCACACTGCGGCGCCTTGCCTCTTTCGCAGCTCAAGAAAGGGCACATCACTAGCTGGATTGAAACGCACTCGTCTTGGCGCAGTACGGAAACGCATCGAGGCGTGTTGTCCGTAGTTCTGGCAGCCTTTAATCGGGCTGAAGAAATGTTTGGGGTCGCCAATCCGCTGAAGGGCCTCAAGAAGCCGACGCCAAAACCTCGCCTGCAGTCGATCAGCCCGGCTGACGAGCAGATCATTTACGCGAACCTCGAACCGCAGTTTCGCAACTTCCTGTTTGCCGCGTTGCACACGGGCCTCAGGCCCTTTTGCGAACTTGCCAAAGTGAAGGCAGAACACGTCGAACAGACGCCAAGGGGCATGATGTGGCGAGTCTACTCCAGCAAAACGAAAAAGACTCGGAAGATTCCCGTGCGGCCTGAGGTCGCCAAACTGGTCCAGCAGCTGATCAAGGATGCACCTGCCGGCTCCGGCCTGCCGCTTTTTCGGAACACTAAGGGGAATCCTTGGCAACGAACTGCCGGCGTCGTTCGCTTTTTGAATCTGCGAAAAAAGCTGGGCTGGTACGGCGATCCTGTGCGAGGAAAGTACACGTGCTATAGCTGCCGTCACACCTTCGTGCATCGCATGCTTTCCGGCTATTGGACGAACGGCGTCGGCTGTTCGATCGAGACAGTTGCTGAACTAATCGGGGATACTCCGAAGGTTGCCTTCGACCACTACGGTCGCGAATGGGGACAGCATTATCAGGCACCGCTATGGGCCGCGATTGGCGAACAGCCGAAGTCGCAGAAAATCGCTAAGCCAAAGGGGCCTAAGGCCGGCAAGAAGGTGCGGGCATGAGGGCGAAAAAGTTAATTACTCCCCAAACGAGTCAACCACGGCGACGGGCACCTGGATCGGCCTGGCATTGGCAGCAAACGGATGCGTGGTACTTTACGCCACCTGGCACGAAACGCCGGGTATCGTTACTGGATTCCTCGGGCAAACGAATCAAGGGCAAGTCGAACAAGCAGGCTGCAGAACTGGCACTGGCTAGATTGAAATCGCGAGCGGATTGGAAACCATCGCCCGCGGAAGCGGTTAAATCGAAACCAGCTGTGCTCGTCGCCACGGTTTGCTCCGATTACGTCCAGTATTGCGAGACAAGAGTAAAGGGCAAGCATCTGGGAGCAGAAGGCGTAGATAACATCCGCCGGACGCTGAACGATCTAGCGAGTTATTGCGGCGCTTTACCGCTTGAGCAACTCCAAAAAGGGCATCTTGAGCACTGGCTCGAAGCTCATCCTAACTGGCGGTCTCCAGTGACCAAGCGAAACGCGATCACGGCCGTATTGGCTGCGTTCGAATTTGCTGGTGAAAACTATAGAGTGGCAAACCCGTTACGTGGATTTCCCAAGCCACCACCGCGGCCGCGCCTCCAATCCCTTAGCCCTCAAGACGAGACGGCCCTTTACTCAGTTGCTGACAAGCCATTTCGGGATTTTCTGTTTGCTGCAATTCACACTGGCCTCAGGCCCTTTTGCGAACTAGCGAAACTTCGAGTTTGCGACGTGGAGCTGCAATCAGGCGGCATGCTTTGGCGGGTTTATTCGACAAAGACAAAGAAGGTTCGCAAGATTCCAGTCCGATCGGAAGTTGCGAAGTTGGTGATGCGGAGACTGAGTGCCGCCTCAAAGGATGCCCCATTGTTCCCCAATCCGCAGGGAAGGGCATGGAAGAAGGTGACGGGCAGAGCGAGGTTTTCGAAGATGAGGAAGGCCCTGAGCTGGGACACCGATCCGATTCGCAAAGGCTATTCTTGTTACACCTGCCGCCATACCTTCGCCCACAGGTTGCTCTCCGGGTACTGGAACAATGGCTTAGGTTGCACCATCGAAACGCTGGCTGAGCTGATGGGCAACACGCCGCAAGTGGCGTTTGCGCACTACGGTCGGGAATGGGGTAAGCACTACCAAGACCCCCTGTGGGCGGCCATTGGCAGCTGAAGAGCAGTGGACTGAAAATCATGTGTCGCCGGTTCGCGATGTTCAAACTCACACGCCGCTTCGTCCTTGTACGCCTGTCGCCGCGAGAGACCAAGCTCGGCGAACAAGATCCGCCGCAATGCATCGGGACCAATCTCAAAGCCCTGCTCTTGCAACTCCTCCGCGAGTTCCGGAACCGAGCGGTTCGTCCAGCGAATGTTTTCGTCGACGGGCGAACCAGCCGTGTCGCGCTCGATCAGGGCCTCCACTGCAGGAATGATTTCCGGTTGCGCAACGCTAGCTGGCTTTCGGCCTCCCCTTTTTTGCGAACGCGTCCCGCAGCTTCGTCCTCCGGCAACTGCTCGATGTCCTCCGCGCCGTGGCGAATCGTGTCGGGATCGCAACCAAACAAATCGGCGATGTACTGCACACCGCCATGCCCGAGCTTCACCGCTTCGACCGCCGCGTAGCGTCGCCGATCCTTCTCGGATAACGCCCCATACACCTTCACCATCTGCCGCTCGACCGTTGCCCGATAAACCTTCATCGTTGAGCCTCCTGTGACTGACCCCATGCCCCCTTCAGATTATCATGCGACAGTACCAAAGGAAGTTATTTCGCGTTTGGCCCTTAGCCTCAGTGACACCGGATAATCACCATTCACTCCGGCGACTTAGCAGCCAAGAATGGATACTGACAACGTTGTCAAATTTAGCTTCAATGGCTCGGTCGATCATCGGGTTATTCCCAGAAGGGAGCAGCCGTCGGCAATCACACTGAAATGCGATGCACGTCTTCCCCTTCGCATACGCCACCCCAATTTCAAACGCCACTCCCTCGTCGATTGTACGCCCATCAAGAATTGCCAACAACACATCGCAACTGGATAGCGCTTCCGTATCTACTTGAAACACCATCTCGGCTGCTTCGTTGAATGGACATTCGATAGCGAAGCTTTGCGTTGCTGTTCCAACTAAGCCATGATCGACTCGACTGCTTGCTCCAGCCTCCATGGGAAGTGCTCGCCGTCCAAGGGGTTGGGTTAGGCTTCGAATGTTTTGCTGCTGCCTCACTACCGTTATCGAGTGCTTCAGTTCGGTTCGAAAATGTTGCTACCACTCGGCCCCGGGAACCTCTCAATCTCAACGACTTGCCTGCTTCCTGCGGCAAAGCGGTCAGTTCACTGAGGTTGCAGGTTTTCGTTTCACCATTGCTGCTTGAACTAGCGATATCCAGCTCGACTAGCGCGTGTACCTCGGGATACTGAGCAGAAACCATCGATCTCGCTTGAATCTCCAGGGCGCGGCACTTGATGGGACACTCAGTCCGTGCGCCCATCGCCACATCCTCGATTAATTGTCCCTGAAACAACTCGCCAGGATCCGCTGTTGCCAACTCTCTTCCGGGGACAAAACCGCAGAGAACTACGTATCGACCGGGCCTTCCACGTGTATCGCGACCACCGTCGAGAAACCGGTAGTAACACCGCCATTCACGGTTAACGTCGACCATTCCGCCCCAAACAACCGATTCAGTCAGAGCACTTGGGTCCGGCGGAAGATCAGCCGCAAGACCTTCGTAATACGTCTGGGCAAGGAGTTCAAGCGATAGAACCGGATGATGCCACGTCCAGTAGGTACCGTCGGCAGCCTGAAACGCGGGATCGTAGAGGGCTAGATAAATTTTCATCGTAAGCTGCTCGTTGCCTCAAGCGGGTGGCCTTCGAGTTGCTGTTCGATAGAGCGATGTGTTTGTCGCTCTTGCGGCGCTGATGTCGCACAACTCCGCAGCATCCAAATCAACAGGAACAGGATCGTCCAGAATCCCCCGATGTACTTGCTAACATCCTCGAATGTCACCTTCCTCGGGAACAAGGTTTTCCACTCGGGCCAGTTTTGAACATTCCATTCGCTTACTGTGGTTTCTCCCGGACTGACTGGCCTCTGCTGACCTCGCACGGCACCACTCGATTCACTCGCATTTTCTGAATTTGGATGATCAAACCGTGCCGACTCAGGCGATCCTCCGCTACTTGCCTCAGATCCTTCGACCGAATTCGCTTGCGGTGCAGCGGAGGTACTGGCTTGCGTACATGCTGCCATCCACTTCACGAGTGCTGTGAAGCCTTTGCAGCGAAGCGTGCCATCTGGAACTCGTCTTGGTCTCCCATGCTCATCCGGCTTCGTCACCGTTTCGCCGACCGCCGACACGCGAAAGATGGGAATGCTTCCATCTTGGAGATATTTGCCAGCCACGTGGGGCAGGTGTCGACGAGCTACCTGCTGGAGGTCAGAGCTCTGCTTCAGTTCTTCCCGGTAGAGATCGGCTTGCGTGAAGACCAGGCACATCGGGCCTTCGGGACACTGGTCAGCACGATAGTCCATCGCACCACGCAGGAGCCATTCGTTCTTCAGCCGCTGAAGCGGATCTTGTTCACCAAGAAAGTCTCTTAGGTTCACCAAGAAAGCTACCGCATCTGCCGTGCGAATGGTCTCTGCCAGTAAACGCAGACGGCTAGGAAGATGCGCGACGTTCGCTATCTGCTCTTCGGAGAACAACAGTCGCAGATCCTGTCCTGCCGAATCGATTAGGCGGAGTGGTCCGGTGTGGCCGTACTCGAATTCGTACTGCCATTCGAGATTGTGCCATTGCCCCGGTGGCGTGGAGGGAGGCCATTCCGATTGCTTGAGAATTTGCCAAGCACTTTCCACATACTCGGCTGTGGGCCGATTCTGCGGATGCAAACGCATCAGGTTTTCGGCAGTCGGTCCATAAAGTTTGCTAAGAACCGTTAGCAGAACCGTCTTACCGCATCCCTCGGTGCCGACAAACACAATGCCCGTCATGCGTCAGTTGCCTCCCGTGAGACTACGATCGATTTGCTGGCCGATCGATGTTCGGCGGGCTACGGCTTGCCAGCGCGACCGGCTGTCCGGGCGCCAGAGAGAGCCGGTTTTGCGACCTTTCGATACGACATACTCTCGGTACCACTCAGACCAGTTTGCGGCCGTGTGCAGAGTCTGGCTGATTAGCGTCGTTTGACGTGCATGAGGATCAGACAGTTCGGTGATTCGCTGCTGGAGTAAATGGATCCCGCTGCCCTCCAGCTGTTCGGGTGAACGTGTTTCTTGTGTGGAGTGAACGCTCAGTGGAGCGACAAAGTGAAACTGTGGTGCATTACGGTGAAACTGGCCACGGAAGCGGTCTCGGAAGCGAGCTTTGTCGCTGGCCGACCATTCTTCACCGAGAGTGACAATGAGGTCATCGCAATGATCTGCAAAATATTGATCGCGGAACTTTATCTCGCGCTGACCAATCCCTTGCTCACCCAGCACAACCCAAAAAACTTGCGAGACCTGCTCCTGCAGATAGCGTTGGACTGCCGAATCATGACTTCCAAGCTCCTGATCGAACTGTGCAGCGCCGAAGCCAGGCGTATCCGCCAGCACTAAACCCTCTGCGAGCAGCGGGTGCGGCAGATGAACACTTAATTTGGACCGCATGTTCGCGCCTTGCGCTGACCAACTCGCCAATAGTCGGTGTAAGTGCCCTGGATCTGACCAGGCGACCACTTGTCGCTCGATTGAATTCGGTTCTCGCAGGCAAACAAAGGGATGATCGCCGTAGCAAAACTCAATGGGCAGTGCGGTGCAGGGGCCGTTTCGCCGTGGTGACAGGTCGGCGCCGAGCAAAGCATTCAGCAACGTCGACTTACCGACGTTGGACAGCCCCACCACGGCGATCGTGTAGCGCCGCTTCGCCTGCGCCACTCGCTGACAGTGTTTCAGCACTAGAAGCGCTACTTGTTGCAGTGCATCCTGCAGCACAGGGTCACGCTGGTACTCAGCCGACTCACTTAGTAGGAGGTAAAGTTCGTCCAGGAGGGACGATAGTTCGGTCGAATCGATGGTTGGCATGGATCTAGGGCCCTTCACCCCTCGTTGCGGGACCTAGCAGCAGGGATTCGAGCTTTGCCGCCGTCTCCTGCAACTGCCGGATTCGTGCTTCGTCAGGGCGTTTGGCCAAAACTTCGCGGAGGGTGGTCTCCAATTGCTCCAGTTGCCCCGCGTTCTGTGCTCGAAATTCGTCGACAATGTCCGTTCCCATCTCGCGCAGTTGGGCGATTCGGTTTTTCCGCAGCCGCTCGAAGATGGTTGCCACCTGGGTTTCCGCTGCTTCCTCTAACTTCTGCCGCGTTTTGAGCTTGGAAACTCGCCAGGCAAAAGGGACAGCTGCCACGCCGAGCCCTACCAACGTCCAGCCAACGGGCCCCGACATTGCGACCCACAAGGGAGTCGTGGTCAGAGCGACCGGCGCCGATACGGTCGCGGTACCGGCTCCCAAGAATGAAAAAATCCCGGCAGCCTCCGGCAGCAAAGAAGTCCCCAGGGCACTTAAAAGTGATGGCGCACTAACGGTGGTGGTAGCGGCGGCGATGGCGGCCGCATTCGCCGCCGCGATACTGCTAGCCGCAGCTTGTCCGGCAAACATCAGGCCACTTCCCACCGCCACAGACGCCAATCCCCCTGCGATTTCTTTCACAGGCTGATCAGCAAAGTCAGTTCCCCGGGAGTGCATGCCCATGAAACCTAGTTCCAGGCGGGGATACTCCTGCTGAAGTTTTTGAGCAACGGTCTGCAAGCGAGTTTCCAATTTGCCTGCTACCGGCTGTAGCTCGGTTTCGACTTGCCGCTGAATCAGTGTCGGCAGTTCTTGGACGAGTGCATTTACTTCAAAGAGACTCGTCTCGGCAATCTTGCAAGCGACCGTGGTTCGGGCGCGGGCCTCGACGTCGTCTAGTTCGCGCTCGAACTCACTCAGCGCGCGGCGCCACTGACGTTCGAAGTCGGCCTCGGCCGGCTTTTGACTCGCTTCGATCCGCTGCCGTTCTTGCACTAGCCGTTGTTGATCGGCGACAAGTTCTGCCGATGATTTGCTCGCGCTGGAAATCTCGACGGCAATCGCCTGAGCCAGTGGTTGCACGGCCTGGAGCACGCGGCTGCGAAAGCGATCTTCCAGAACTTGGCCCTTGTGTTCCGCTAAGAATGCGCGGACGTCGGCAATCAAGGGCGCGAGTTGGCTGCCCGGTAGATCTCCGCTGAAGGCGCGTTTGGCGCTGACCCGGTACATCTTGGTGACTGGAATGTTTAGCTTGGCCAGAGCTGAACGGTTATGGTCGACGGCTGCGTCGATATCGGCTGGTGTTGACTCATCGATCCGGTTGATTGCGAAAAAGATCTTCTGAATGTCTGCCTGTTTGAGTTTTTCCAGCAGAGCCAGTTCGTCTTGATCGAGCGGCATCCGCGCTGTCACGAGAAACACAACCGCATCCGCCTGCGGGATGAACTGATGCAGGAGGGCATCATGGTATTCGTGTAGTGAACCCGCTCCTGGGGTATCGATCAGCTCCACGTGACGATCGAGGTTGGGGAAATTGCCTGACACTTCGACAAGCGCAACTTCCTTGCGATTCTCCGGATTCCCTTCTTCGGTCACGTAGTCGCGAATAGCCGCGTAAGGGATGACCTCGGTGTGGCCGTCTCGAAAGAATATCTTCGCCGACTCAAGGTCCGAGCGCCGAAACGAACTGATGGCACTGGATGCGGGTAGCTTGTCAATCGGCGCAACGGTGTCATCCTGCCTACCGAGCAGGGCGTTGATCAGCGTGGATTTACCCCGTTTGACCTTGCCCAAGACGGCCAGACGAAAGGGAGCGGTTTCGAATTGTTCGCTGGCTTGCCTCACCGTCTGCGCGGTGGCCGGCTGGCCGTAGTCGGTGGCAAGTTTGGCTAGTTTTTCAGCCCAGGCAACGAGTGAAGCACGGCGGTCGCGATCAGTGAGCTGCATCAGCAAATCTCCCTTGGATAAGGAGATGCGTAGCTCAAAAATCTGCAAAGCGGTTGTGTTCAGCGCATGAAAAAGGACGCTGAACCAAGCCCGCACTCGCAACCCCCGCCAAGGGGCAGACGAACAGTACCTGGCCAGCGCCCCTCGCGGGGCGCGGCTCAAGCACTGCTTCGTCTGATACAGAACCTTGCGGTTCAGTTGGCGGTATTTGCGAAAAGCAGTTCTCGATGCTCGCGCATCGTTCGATATGTCAACTCAGTGCAAGGTCGCACCGAGCCGTAAGTCAGTTTCGTTCGTTAATGGCATTCCTTGGCAAGAAAATGAGGTTCGGCGGCATCGGGCCGCCAAGAAACCTGGTGAAGTTTATCTGCGGACACCGTACGAATCCAGTCCGCGCAGAATTGCTGACCCTGGATCACCAAGTAAATCGCGGTCGACCAACGAAAGAGTGACGTACACCTAAATTTCTTGCGTATCGGGGGCATAATGACATGCCCGCCCAACCATTGTCCGCTATTGCGGTGTGGTCGATGAGCTTGGCGCCATTCACGCTGCCCGGTCCGCCCAGTTGCTAGTCTAGGAGTCGGTACGTCATTCGATCCTCTGCATCGCAATCGGTGCGAGCTAAATTTCTTCGTAAAATGCGTCATAGTTAACTGAGGAGGAAGTTATCTATCGGTCGTTCGATTGTGACGGTCATTCGAGTCAATTATGTACCCGGCGGCCTGCCAAGTCGCACGGTGATTCCTGGAAACACATCGCGTCGCACTGGCGGCCGGCGCGCAGGAAGATACTTAGGCTTCACTCGCATGACTTCGATCAGGCGTTCAACTTCGCTTGTCAAAATGCGGATCCGCCCCTGTCCCTTCGCTCCGCCCTGCAGATAGTCGATTGTGACTTTCTCGCCACGAATTTCTAGCAACCCGTAGTCGGACTGGCCGAGCCAGTCGTAGAGCGTTGTTACAGAAATGCCGAGCCGGCGCGCAGCTTCCCTCGGTTGCAAATAGTCGGCTTCCACGACCTGTACTCGATTGCGTGGTGAATGGTCTGTTCACCAGCAAGGGAATTCCGGTCTACTTCAGTCGCGGCCGGCGGTTCTGCTCGCGGGAACCGCGAAGCATTGCTTCGCGATTCGCTAAGTCGGCCCAGTCGAGCTACTTGAACGCTCGATCGGCCACCCGCCTGTTTTCAACCATCTCCGCGAAATAGTGCAGCATGCGCCAGAGCACATGCCACAGTGATTGGTTGGCCGGCTCGGCCCAGATCCTGGTGACAATGGGCTGCAGTAGCTCCATCCGCTGCCAGACCAACGAGAGCGGCAAATATCCGAAATAGGGCTGCGAGCGATGAAGCTGATTGAAGCGAACCAGGTCCGATTTTTTCAGTGGTTCCTCGAGAGAATGCAGGAATGCGGCCGAGTACCAGTCGATCGCAACCGCCGACAAACAGTAGGAAAGCCAGGTGAGCTCCTGCCAGGCGAACAGCACGATTTCTTTCGAAAGCACTCCGCCTTTTGTTCCCGCCTTACCCATCAGCGACTTCGTCAGGTTGCTGTTGCCACCACACATGGAAGCGTCGAACTTCGACTGAGACATGGAAGCGCGTCGTTCAATTGCGGCAATGAAGCGTTCGACGACTAAGTCGAGCATTGACTCGTGCCAATCTTTAGGTGGTGTTAGTACTTCAAAAAGCGCGCGACGGACAACCAAGTTGGCCTCTGATGGCGAAATCGCGAGCGGATTACGTTCCGCGGCTGCCATCAAGCCAAAGCTGATCGCCGTTGAAGTGGGACAGTTTGCGCGTCCAACAGCTTTTGCCCGAGCCCGACCCTCTTCGATCAAAGTGTTGATCGACCATGGTTCGCCATCTCCCTTCGAGTCCAGACCGAGATCGTAGGGAAGCACGGAATCAGCCCCGATTACTTGCGAACCGCGTTGTTTAACGTGCAAATCGCTCCGGCATGCAAATCGGCGGTAGATGGCGGCATGGGTACACGCGGCTCGACAGCGAACCAATTGGATGGGTAGTGGATTAAGCCCATGCTTACAGCGGCCATCTAGTTCTCTTTGCAAGACTATCTGCCCGACAGCGTTCGCTTTTGCTGCAAAGATTTCCGGTTCGCAAGAGTGAATCGTCCGGCCACGATTTGGTAACACCAAGGCGTGATGCGTGATCGAGAAATCATTAGCCAGTTCACCCTGCAATGCCGCGTTGGGAAGCCAAGTGTACGACATTGACCGCATAGGGCGTTTGAACGATCCCTCCATGCCTTCGTCAGCTATTGCGACGGTGCCATAGGTGTGGCGGAGCGAGTTTCTGCGCGACCCGCTGTCGGCCGGTCGCAGATGTCTTAGTTCTTCAAACCAATTATTCATAAAGATAATCCCGAGGAGGTGAACAACAATTGTTTCGTCGCAGGCTTGCTCTCACTCAACAATCCCGAACGTCAACGTGAATCATTCCGCCTCGAAAATGCAATCCCGGTTTTGTCTGCTGATCTTTTTTCTGTTCTGCAAAGGAGATTTTCATGTTTCGAATCGAGGTGCTGGGAGCCTTTACGCTCCTAGTCCTGCTGCTCACTTTTGCACTCGCCCGAGAAATTCGGCTCCGGCGAGCCTTGCAGCGTCTACTTGTCCGAATCTTTCACCAACGGAGACCCCCTGATGAACCCCCGCTGCCTACTGATCCCGCTCGGGATGAGTCTGCCGCTCGTGATGAGCGGCTGTAGTTCGGAACCCAATGAACGCTTGGCTCAGTTCGCCGAGCAGAGTGTGCAACAACAAGCCCGGCAGAATGAGACCGTGGCGGCCAATGCCCATGAGGTCACGCGGGCAACCGATGGCCTTGTCAAAGCGGATGCCTCTGCTCGTCAGGAACTATTCGCCGCGAGTCGCGAGCAGCAAGCTGCCTTACGCTTTGAAGCACGGCAAATTGAGCAGGCACGCCAGGTCCTCGACACTGAGCGGCGCGAACTGGCTGCCGAGCGAGCGCGAGAAACACGCTCGCTGACGACCATGAGCGCACTACTTCAGCTGGCACCATTGCTGTTGCCTCTAGCGCTCATTGGTTACCTGCTGTACCTCGCCCGTCAGCCAGATCCCGACGATGCGGCGCTTTGCGAAGTGCTGCTGACTGAGGTGACTGCTGAGCAGCCTACGTTGCTCGCCCCTTCATCACTGCAGAACCTGCCCGAGAGTCCGTCAGCTGACGGCCCCAAATCTTCCGATTGACGTCCCATCTTTGTGATCTTTCCACATTCAACTTTCAGGAGAATCATTCGTGTCCCATATCGTGCAAATCCAAACGCAGGTCCGTGATCCGGTCGCGGTGGCCAGTGCGTGTCAACGGCTGGCCTTGCCAGTCCCGGTCGAGCGCACCGTCCAGCTGTTCAGCCGGACCGAGACCGGCCTTGCTGTCGAACTACGGGGCTGGCGCTATCCCGTTGTCTGCGACCTGACGAGCGGCGAGGTCCGTTACGACAACTACAACGGCCGCTGGGGTGCCCAGGCGGATCTAGATCAACTACTTCAGGCCTATGCCGTCGAGAAGACCAAGCTCGAAGCCCGCAGGAAAGGGTACGCCGTTACCGAGCAGCCCCTGCGAGATGGCTCCGTCAAGCTCCTCGTACACGTGGGAGCCTAGCGTCATGCAGATCATCGAAGTGATCGTATCTCCGCAAGGGGAATCAACCATCCAGACTCGCGGGTTTCAGCTGCAAACGTGCCGAGCCGCGAGCCAGTTTCTCGAAGAAGCACTGGGGCAACGCAGGGCTGAGCAGCTGACGGCAGAATTCTATCAGCCACAACTAGCAGCGCAACCGTTGCAACAAGGCCAACGCTAGTCTGCCTCACCGCTGGGGACGGTGCGCCAAACGCATCGCTCTTAGTAACCCCCAGCGGACACACTATTTCTCTTACTTCAAACCCAAGGAACCTATCCTATGTCGCTCACCGAGCGATTAGACGAACTCGTGCGCGCATGCTTCACCGGCATCTGGATCGAGTCGCACGAACACGAAGATGCCCTCGCTGAAATTGCCCAGCTCTGCCGCGCCCAGGACTGGCGGCTGGCCGTCTGGGACCTCGACCAGGGTCTGAATCTGGTTGGCGCTCCTTCGGGCACCTCGCCTGTTGCCGCCGATCCACTCTCCGCCGTCAAAGTGGCCGGCTCGCTCCCGCCCACCGAGCAGCCCACCCTGGTAGTGCTGGTGAACTTCCATCGCTTTCTCGGTGCCGTGGACGTCGTGCAAGCGCTTACTCGGCAGATCGTGGCTGGGAAGCAGACCAGGATCTCGCTGGTGATCCTGGCCTCCCAGGTAGCGCTCCCGACGGAACTGGAAAAGCAGTTTGTGGTGGTGGAGCATGCGCTCCCCGGCCGTGAGCAACTCGCCGAGATTGCCCGCGGGATTGCCACGCAGCCAGACGAGCTTCCAGATCCGGTTGATTTCGAGCGGGTGCTCGACGCGGCCGCGGGACTGACCCGCTACGAGGCCGAAGGGGCTTTTTCACTGTCGCTGATTCGCCATGGTCGCTTGTGCCCAGAAGTCCTCTGGGAGCAAAAAACGCAGCTCCTGAAGAAGAGCGGTTTGCTGACGCTGCACCGGGGCGGCGAATCGTTCGCCCAACTCGGCGGCCTGGAGTCGCTGAAAGCCTTTTGTCTCCGGGCGCTGCGTCGGCCAGGCGACCACAATCCGCTCGTGCGTCCGCGGGGCGTGCTCCTGCTCTCCCCGCCGGGCTGCGGCAAGAGTCAGTTCGCCAAGGCCCTGGGACATGAAACGGGAAGACCGACTCTCGTGCTCGACCTCGGCGCGATGCTTGGTAGTCTCGTCGGTGAATCCGAACGGAACCTGCGGCTCGCGCTGAAGCTGGTGGACGTCATGGCCCCCTGCGTGCTGTATGCAGATGAGCTGGAGAAGAGCCTGGCAGGAGTTTCGGGCAACGGCGACTCAGGTGTCTCTGCCCGGCTGTTCGCTCAGCTGCTGGTCTGGCTCAACGACCATACCAGCGACGTCTTCTTCATCGGCACCTGCAACGATATCAGCCGCCTGCCACCCGAGTTTCCGCGGGCCGAGCGGTTCGACGGCGTGGTGTTCATTGACCTTCCCGAGGCGGCTCAGCGACGACGGATCTGGGAGCAGTATCTGCAACTGTTCCAGTTAGATGCGGAGCAAGCGCGGCCGCAGGATGAGCAGTGGACCGGCGCGGAAATTCGTGCATGCTGCCGCCTAGCAGCCTTGCTCGACGTTCCTCTGACGGTCGCCGCTCAGAACATCGCGCCAATCGCCGTCACCGCCGCCGAGTCGGTGGAACACCTGCGGACCTGGGCCACGGGCCGCTGCCTCTCGGCCGACCGGCCTGGAATCTATCAGCAGGGGCAAGCCGCTGCGCCGGTTCGCCGCAAGGTGAGTCGTCCTGCTAACCAGAACTAACCGCTGCCTGTAAAGGCAACGGTTCGCTCTGGAAATCAACCAAGTTTGCGAGAGCCTCAACGCCAGTGCGTTTGGGGCTCTCGCTTTTTCTTACCCTCGAATTCTCACTTCGCATTGGAGACACTGATGACCCTCTTAGTCGATGGTCCCACTTCACCCGCTCGCAACTCGGAGCAAGCCGTTCCTCTCGCTAATCGATTGCGACACGCCATGGCGGCCGCGCGCGTGGCCTTCACTTGGTTCGGCTCCCGAAAATCCTTGACCGCCGAACAGAAGTCGCAAGCCGCCGATACTTTTGACGCCGAACGAGATTTTCTGTCAGCCCGGAAGAAGCTGATCGATACCACCCATCCGGCCATGAAGGCCGTAACTTCGGTCCGCGGCCAAATCATCCAATACTGGCGGCGGATCTCGCTCCCCTATCCCGAAGCAGGCATTCGCCTGATTCGGCGCGATGATGTCGGTGGCTTTCATCTTCAGCTCACAACCTTCAAGGCGGAGCTCGCCGAAGCGGTCGAGCAGTTGGAGGCCAGCTACACAGAACTGAAGAGCTCGGCGCGGCAGCGCCTCGGGCAACTGTTCAATGCCAGTGACTATCCAGCCACGCTGCGCGGGATGTTCGATGTGAGCTGGGATTGGCCGGCAATTGACCCCCCGCAGTACCTGCAGCAACTGTCCCCTGAGCTCTACCGCCAGGAATGCGAACGCGTTCAGGCCCGCTTCACGGAAGCGATGCAGCTGGCAGAGCAAGCCTTCTTTGAAGAGTTTTCCAAGCTGCTCGAACATCTCAGTGAGCGGCTGACGGGCGAACAGGACGGTAAGCCCAAAGTCTTTCGTGACTCGGCCATTGAGAACCTGCGCGAGTTCTTTCAGCGTTTTCAGTCGTTGAACGTTGGCACCCATCAACAGCTCGACGAATTGGTAGCACAGGCGCAGCGAATCGTGCATGGCGTCGCCCCCCAGAAACTGCGTGACGACCGAATTGTCCGGCGGGAGATCGCCTCTCAGCTATCCGGCGTGCAAAGCATGCTGGATGGCCTGATGGTCGACCGACCCCGCCGCAATCTTGTCCGGCGCCAGCATTAAGGAGCTCGGCACGTGCAATTTCTCATTCACACCGATGGCTCGATTCGGTGCCTGTACGACGAAACGATTGATCTAACCGCCCTGGGACAGCTGGCGATCGACCGCGGCTCGCATGTCGAGCCTCTGCCCGACGGTGGCTGGATCGCCGACCTGTCTCCGGTTCAGGGACCGCTTCTTGGGCCCTTTGCCTCACGGTCCCTTGCGCTCGACGCGGAACGCGACTGGCTCGAAACGCACTGGCTCGTGCCGGGCGTGTGAACAGTCGTTTGTGTTTTGATTGACCCTGGCATCGTTGGCCAGGGCACATGTTGTTTTCTTCGTGGGGGGTGGTCGCAGCCGTTGCGCGCGACCGCTCCCTTTTTTTATTTCTAGGGGAACCCTGCTCATGACTCAATGTGAACTCGACGCTGCCGTTTCTGCAGCGACCGGCGAAGACCTGCGTGAAATTCGTCGCCTTGGTTTTTCGGTCGTCTCGCCGCTCGACATCGAACTCGACGCCGAACCTTTGCCACAACTCGTCGATTGGGATGCCGTTGACCTGATGCGCCGGCAGGCCACAGACCACGTGCCAAGCGGTTGGGGTTTCTAGCGTTTCGTTTCTTTCGTCATTTCACACTGGGGGCCAGCTCGCTTGTTGGCGGCTGGCCCCCGAGTGTCTTTGTTCATTCTTCAATTCCAGGAATCGTCCTCATGTTTCGTTGTCATCGTTCCACGATCAAAACAATCCGTCCCTTGCTGCGAGCAGCCCTCGAACTCACGCCCAAGCAATATCAGACGGCCGTGACTTTTGCCGCAACTGCGAGCGGACTATTGGTGCGAGCCAGGTCTGCCAAGGTTGCCATCGAATTGTCCATCGAGGGAGAAGGGAGCGGCGACCCGATCTCGGTTCCCTACCAAGCTCTCACGAAAGTCGAAAGTCATATCCACGACTGGTTCGGCTTAACCGCAACTGCGGACGAGTGTGAGTTTTGCTGGGTGGAGGCGGGCATACCTCAAACTTTGTCTGCCCCCGCCTTAGAAAGCGGGGAATGGCCCGAGCTGCCGGTCGAACAGAGCGCCAACTCGCCAGAACTACTCGCGGCACTGGTTGAGGCGACGGCGACCACGGCTCCCGAGTCACGCCGGTTTGCGCTCGGATGTGTGCAGTTTCGGGGCACAGGTGGGCAACTTACCGCCACCGATGGTCGACAGGCATTAGTTCAGGAAGGGTTCACCTTTCCCTGGCCAGACGATGTTTTGGCAGCTCGCTGCCTTGCTTTCCGCAAACTGCGTGTGGGTACCAACGAAAAACTATTGGTGGGGCGGACGGCCGACTGGCTTGTGATTCGGGCTCCGCGCTGGACAGTGTGGCTGAAGATCGAAACAGAGGCCAGGTTTCCGGATGTCGAAGGGCAAATCCCGAGTCGCGAATTCGCCGAGACCACACTCGCGATCGCGGAGCAGGATGCTAAGTTCCTCCTTGGAACCGTAAATCACATGCCGGGAGGGGCTGATCAGAACGGCCCCCTGACGATCGACCTAAATGGTGCGGTGGCGCTTCGTGCCCAGTGCGCAGCGAGTCCTGCGATGGAACTCGTGCTGACGCGTTCCCAGCGAACCGGCGCGGAAGTGCGGTGTTGCACTGACCGGCGATTCTTACAACGGGCGGTCCAACTCGGGTTCCGGGAAATCATGCTGCGCGGGTCGGTTGCCCCGCTTTATTGTCGAGATGCTCGGCGGGCCTACGTGTGGGCAATTCTCAGCCCAGATGGTTGCGTTGGCCACAATCAGCGAGCCACTCAAATCGTTTCGCAAGGGTGGCAGCCATCGCGAGCGGATCGCAGCACGCGTCATTGAGAAGCCGGTTCGTCTGACCGGGTGCTCGTTTCTTTAATTCGCTTATCTGCCATTTCGCATTGTTCCTGAGCGGAACGCGCGAAGCATGGCCGGTTCCTCCAATCCTCAATCAGGTACATCCCATGGACAAGCCATCCACGCCCCACCCAGAACTCCTTTCCTCACCGACCGACCCTTTGCGCGAACGACTCCTGCAGATCGCGACCGGAATTCCCTTGCGTGTAGAGAGCGACTCCATCGACCTCCGGGAGCTCACTCATGAGATCCGGGCCGCGCGGCGACGTTCGCTGCTGGTCCTTTTAGCGGAGGCGATTGCTCGTCACCGGTCTCACTGACCATTGCCAATGGGAATAGTTTTATGTTGCAAGTGCATTATGATCCAAAGCGTCAATATCGATTTGTCATCTACGCACGCATGTCGTCGCAGGCACAAAATGAGCGTTCGCCAGAATCACAAGTGGCCGAAATCGAAGACAGGCTTCGACGTGCTGGCTATCCTTGGATTCAGGTGAGGACTTACATCGACCGTGCAATCTCAGGCCGGTACGACCGTAAACGACCCGAGTATCAGCGGATGCTCCGCGACATACGATCGGGCCTAGTTAAGGTCGATATCGTGGTCGTCGACACCTACGATCGATTCTCACGCTCTCGACGGGGTGGCGAGTTCCGTGCCAAGCTCGAACGGCAAGGTGTGCTTGTCGTGACGGCAAACAATTCCTTCGCCGATCCGACGACCGTTGCCGGTCGAGTGATGAACGCCTTCGAAGAAGAGCGTGCGCGCGAAGAAGGAAGAGTCAAAGGCCACCAAGTGCGACGAGGAAAGGCCGATGCCATTCGCCAAAAGCAATGGCCGGGTGGCCCAGTCCCGCTGGGGATGCGCCTGCGCCCGGTGCTGAAAAACATCGGTGGACTAGAGACGATCTCGCACAACGTACTAGAACCTGACCCCGACAAACGTTGGATCGTCGAAGACATGTATCGGCTAGCGGATGAGAAAGGCTTCGGTGCGACTCGCGTGGCAGCCGTGATGAACGCTGACCCGCGTGTCGTAGACCTTGTCGGCCACCTTTCAGGAGCCACGGTTGCCGAGATCCTAAAGCGGCGCGTCTATGCGGGAGAATTCGTGTGGAACAAACAGACGGGAGATATCGTCGATGATGTCCGCGTGTTGCATGATGTACCCGAAGCTGATTGGCTGCGCGTACCGGAGTATTGTGAGGCGATCATCGACGATGATCGCTGGCAGCGTGTCAACAATCTGCGCAAGCAGAGAAACCGCCGAAAAGTCGACGCTGAGACGCGTAAGCCTGGGATTGCGGGGCTGTGTGCACCAGGGATTGCACTTCGATATCCTTTGTCTGGCCTGCTGATTTGCGCCGAATGCGGGCGCGCAATGACTGCCTCTTCGGGACTACCGTATACCGATAAGGACGGCAAGCAACGCAGGTATGTCTACTACGGCTGCAGTGGTCATAAGCATGGTAAAACCTGCGTGAATGACCGATTCGTGCCTGAGCAGTGGATTCGTGACGAGACATTTCGCATCGTTCGCGAGGGTCTCGACCTCGACAACTGCGATGCCGAGTCAGTTGCTGTGCAGGAAGTGATTCGGCTGGTTCAAGAGGCCTTCTCACGGCAGAGGGCTGATCAGCCCAATCGACTTCCCGGTCTGCAGGCCACGAAGACTACTTTAGAAGGTCAGTTGCAGGGCTGGATAATGTCACTCGCGAATTCCCAACTCACTCCGACCGGGCGTGACGCGCTCATAGCCAAGATGAACGAAGTGGAATCGCAATTGACACGGCTCGTCACGGAAATCGATAGCTTCGCCGCCAGCGAACGAATCGAAGCGGAGGTGCTGAATGCCGAAGTCATCATGGCGAGGTTGCAGAATCTTTCTGAGGTGATGTTGGGCGCCAATCCCTCCGCAACGAGTCTGCTGCTGGCCCAGCACATTCAAGGCATCCATTGCTTCCGCGATGGTCGCTGCGAAGTGAGGCTGTGTAAGCTCGGCGCGCTGGCTGGGGATTTCGATTTCCTGCCGATTGAAATGGACCACACCGAACTACCTCGCACTGCCGAGGATGGCACAGTGAGCTTTGAACCGCGGCGTCGCACCAAACGCGATGCTCGGGCGGCTATGCACGACGATGATGTCCTTGATGCGGCAAACGAGTTTGCGGTGGACCCTCATCGGTTTGCGGAGCTTGGGCCCGAGTGGTTTGTGTCGCACGTGTTGTCGATTCCAGCGCCCACTTCCTGGGCGCGTCGAAACTCGATAGCAGTGGCCGCTTACCGGCAGGAGCATCAATCTTCGATGTCGGAACTAGCGAGCCATTTCAACGTCAGCATCCCGACGATTCGTCAAGCTCTTCACGAAGGAGAGAGGGCGGGCGGTGGCAAGCTGACCGGCAAGCTGTCGACGCGACCGAATCAGCGTAACTGGGCGCGACTCAACGCGGCGAAGGTTGCTGATTTCATGCGACTGGCTGGTGCAACGATCAAGTCGGCCACAATCCACTTTGCTAAATCCGAGCCAACAATTAAGAAGGCCATTCGCTACGCGAACAGCTGATCTTGCCCCTTAACACCGCTATTGGAGACAGCCGGCCGCCTCCGGGCGGCCGGCTGCCTTTCTCTTACCTATTGGAAGCCGCGGGCGTCGGTCGAATTCTTGGTTGATCGATTTCGCGGTCCCGCAACTGTCCGCAGAGCTAAGAAGCTCGCTTCGGCCTCCCAGCGCCATTGGAGCCGTCGACCAATTGAGGTCAAATCACTGGCTCCAAATTGAAAATGGCGTCTCTGAACGTCGCCGATAACTACCGACTCTAAATCAAGATTCTCAGGGCCCCAGCCGTGGCAGCTTCGCGTCGCCGTGAATCGCAAACCGTGTTTTCTCAAGAGTTCTACCACACCGCTCAAGCGGTCGATTGGAAGAGCATCAAAGCGCCGAAACGAACGGCGGTGTTAATTCAGAGCGAACACATTCTCTATGGAGTGGGGATCCCGCAAACGCTTTGCGAGGACGCTTTAGCGGTACGTGCTGCTGCGAAACAGGGCGACACTGGACAACTACGGTTGCGAGTAGTACCCGAGACGTTCTATAGGTTTCAAGACGATGGGGTGGCGAGAATTCCGGCAGGACTTGTTGAACGGGTCGACTGTGCACTTCGGTCGCGCCAGATAACTGTCGAGCACGTAAACCAAAAGGCTTGGCCGAGCTTGGAAAACGCTTGGAAACGCCTCGCCAATGAGAAAAGCAGTTTGCCAGGCGAAGAGCTGCAGAGACGAATCATCTTTGCCACTCGTCCGCGCAGCCATTTTCAAGTAAGAAGTGTCAGGCAAGCGGCCGAGATTCTGGCGTCGGCGGCCGCAGCGTTCCCAAAAGAGCCGATCCACGTCATCGTGAAGAACAAGGAAGTCCAATCGCGTCTGGCCCGGAGCCTGCAGGAATTGGGCCCAGTCAACGTATCTACTCCTGAGAGCGACCCTTCCTATCCGTCGCACAAAGCTGTCGTGATCAGTTGTGGACAGTACTTCGCGACGGAGTTTACGAGAACCGCTCGATTGATTGTCATCGTCGGAGCAGACGTCGCCCAAACCGATACTGTGACGAACAACGCCGATGTGCTTAACCATGTGCTGAGGTGCTGCATTTCGATTGGCGAACGCTCGACCGGTGAACGTGGGCTGATGCACATCGAGAGCTTGTTCGGTCCAAAGCTAGACCTCTCGAAGATGCCTTCCCGGTAGTGAGCGTTCTCGCACGGTGGTTTGTAGCTTCGATGCCAGATTTCGCTCAACTGACTTCACCAGTAGCTCCAACCGGAAACTGCTTGGTCCAACGGCACTTGGAGCGGCGCCACGCATCACGCAATACTCGGCGCTTGACCTGCAGACCGCATACGGTTTGGGCAAGTTTATGGGCTTGGCTAATTACCCCTCTTCGGTCCTCGTGCTCATAGCACGGGCCGAGAGCGTCGAACCATCCTGTAACTACAGTTTTGCCACAGTCTGGGGTGTGTTCAACTGCAGCCCGCTGCAATCCGGCTTCCAGCTTGGACCAAGCCGTCTCGCCCAGCGTTATCTTGATTCCCGGCCCCATCGAAATACGAAAGCCGAGCCATTCTGCGGCAGCCCCGCCTTGAAGGTCAATTATTCCACAGCCGGGATCGGTCCGTAACTTAAACCCGGCAGGTGTGAGCAGCGCGCGGAGATAACCATCGGCTGCCATTGCTTCTGCTTCAGTTGTACAAAGGACGCACAGGTCATCGGCGTAGCGGAGCAAAGGTAACTCTGGGTAGCGGCGATTCCAAGGCTTGTCGAGCCGCTGGTCGAGGTACACATTGAGCAGGAGCGGGGACAGGGGCGAGCCTTGCGCAATTCCTTTTCGCTGACCACTGTCGATCAGCCGTTGCGTAATTGTCAGCAATGAGGGCGGCGCCCAAGCCCGCAGCAAGTCGAACAGCCTGTTACGGGGTACGTCGTCGAACGCGTTGGCAAGGTCATGGCAGAGCCACCAAGTTCGCCCGTGTTTCGTGGTTTCGGACACCGCACGTTGCAGGGCATGGCAGCTGTTGACTCCTTTGCGAAAACCGAACGAAAAGCATTCGAACTTCGGTTCGAGCCAGGGCCAGAGCCACTGGTAGATCGCACGAGCGATGATTCGGTCGAGCACATTCGCAATTTGAATCTTGCGGAACCCGCGACCAGAAGACTTTTTGATCAAGACTGTTCGTGGTGCATCGGGCTCGTAAGTGCCCTCTCGCAGGTGGGGCTGAATGGCCCGAAAGGTTCTGAACCATTCGCTTCGAGTTAGTAGCTCGGCTTGCACACGGTCAGGTCCTGGTGCTTTGCCGCCGTAACGCAGGATGTGATCGAGAGCATTCGCTAGGTTCCGATCATCGTGCCACAACTCTGCCAGCGGGCCGATCTTCAAGGGCATTGCGATAGAAAGGCGGCTGCGACGTTTTATCTGTCGAGTGAGCCGATCGCCGAATGCCGCGCACGTCCCCACATGCGCGTCGACTGGAACTGGGCGGCGAAACAGTGGCATTGCCTCGTACATGGCGGTTGACCTCGGCATAACCGGCGGCGGGACCCAATCGAGACGACTGGGCCCCGCCTCGGAGACGGTGGTGATTCCACCGCGGATGGCAAGCGGAGCTGCCGGTGTCCCTGCTTCTGTATCGTCTAGTTCCCGAGCTTCCTTATTCCCGATATTCAGTCGCCCCGTGTATCGCCCGACCCCAAAAGGGATCCGACGATGAATGCGGGAGCGACGTTGACTCGGTGTAAGGCAAGGTATCCAGATGATCGGAAGTGCCACGAATAGGGCAGGGTGATCTAATGGAAGCTCCGCATACGTCACCAAGTCGGCTGTCCAGGTGGCTAGGCCACTTAGCAGCGGGCGATGGTGTCGACATGGAGATGGTTACCCGTCCCCACGTACGCTCAGTCTTACCGGAGCAGCCGGGCTACCGCAAGTAGTGTAAACGTTTACAGCAGTCGTTCTGTGCCATTCATTTCCACGTCCAAGCTCGCAGCACTTGCTGACGCAGCTAGAAACATCGATCGGCACGTGGTCGTTGGCGCCAGCAGCTGCCAGCTCATGCACCCTTTGTCTGCTCCACTTTTCTCACCTGCTGTTTCAGGCTTTCGATTGCTTCGGAGGCCGTCTTCAGCTTGGCTCGAACTGACGGGGGAAATTGAGCCAAGTCGAATTGCGGCGAATCCTGTTCAGAGGGCTCCATGCATCGGATCCAGCGCTCCCAAGATTCGCATCGCTCGGCCAGCTGGCGAAGCGCTTCGGTACGATCTTCAGGTAACCGAGGAAGCCTCCCACCCTTGTGTTCAATGCTAGGCCTAATCGAGCGGCGTTTGACTTCTGCCTCGACATCGCGGGCCGACCAATCGCCTGCCGCCGCTAACCTTGCCACAGCCATCATTGTCTGGCGATTCGGCAGGTACATCAGTCGGTAGGCTAGGCTGACTGAAAGCGGGTTGCCACTGGGGGTTCTCAGCGAGCAATATTCCTGCAAATTCGCCACGTTGAACGATTTCGCCAGCTTGATCGCCTTCCGCAGCACTGCCTCGGTTATCCCCTCTTCCTTAGCGACGCGCGAGACGACGCCCATCGCGTTCTTACCAGGGGCAGCGGACATTGCCTGCATAGTCCGCTTCCCCAAAGCGTGAAGCCTACAGATTTCTCGTTCAACTTCGTCTGTGGGTGAGTCCGGCATTGGTGGCGCGATTCGAGAGAGTGGCATCTTCATGTCTAGGCTGCAGCATACTTCAGTTGCGAAACGAGACAACCTGTTGCCTGTGCTGTTAGTGGCTATTCGGCAATGAAGTCGCGGAGTGTCACCACTGACTCCGTACTTCCCCCAAAAGCAGATCGCCCAAACGCCCACCAGAGCGCAACCGTCATTGCCTCAGACTTCTGTAAACGTTAACATAACCTCCAGCTCACGTCAGCTAGGGTGCCGGAATCGCGATCGTGTTGACGCCGGACGCGATGTCCGGCGTCGCCCAAGTTGTAGAGAACGGCAGTTGCGACCGAGTCATCGCTTGCACCAGAAAACAAGGACGAACACGATGCCGAAACCTTCATCTACTCGCTCTGCCGCGGGACCTGCTCGTCACAATGCCAAGTCCAAAGCAGGTCAGTTGGTCGCTCCGACTAGTCCATCTCGACCGCCGTTGGTGCTGCCGAAGAAGCGGAAAGACACCGTATCAGAAGTGGAGGCATTTTCGCAAGATTCCCCAACTTTTGAACGCACTTCCGGAAACCTTGCGGCAAGCGGCCCCGAAACGATTCCAGTTGAGCGTTGGATGCTTGATCGGCTGAGAGAGCACCCTCTGCATGACCAACACTTTCCCGATCTTGCCGAAGCCGAGATGCAGGAATTATGCGACAGCCTAGACACTTACGGGCAACGAGAGCCTCTCGACATTCTTCCCAATGGATTTGTGCTGAGCGGACGACACCGATTACGCGCCGCTCGACAACTGGGTTGGCCAGCGTTACAGGTGCGAGTTCGTCACGAGCTGGCGTCTGCGGCTGACGAACAAGTAGAAGCATTCGTGATTGATGCGAACTTTAGCCGGCGGCAGCTTTCGCGACTGAGCTTGGCTCGCCTCTTCTTACGCCGACGTGATCTAGAGGCCCGCGGAGCGGCGCGACGTGGTCAGGGAGAACTTCGAGACGAGTTTGCCGAACGCTTTGGGAAGTCAGGTCGCCAACTGGATCGCTATCTGAAAGTCGCGCAGCAACCTCGGGAGGTGCAGGACGCGGTAGAGAACGGTCTGCTGTCGCTCAATGATGCGCTGCTAATCGAGAGGTTATCTGCTCCGAGAAGACAAAAGCTTTTGCAAGTCATTGCGGAAGGAGCCGCCGACAGAAAAGAATTGCGCAAGCTGCTTTCGAGCAATTCGATGAGCAAGCGACGCCCCAAGAGCCTTGGACCGTTTGCGGAGCTGATGCAGGCTGGAACAGCGTTCTTGGAACATGTCGAGCAGTTCGGCCAAGATCTCACGGAAGATGAGCGGAAGCGGTTTAGAACGATGCTCAGATCACTTGTAAAGCTGGAGGCTTCATCTAGGAGTGGGTAGACGCGAGCCTGCTGTGACGTTTGATTGCAGAAGCTGACAAGCCATCGTGTCTTGCACCACACATCGTTCAGCCCAAATACGCACCGGACGAGCGGACAAATCCTGCTTCGGTCGATGTGACCGAAGCGTCCTCGCTGCTACGTTCCTTCCGCACCGTGGCGCTAACGTCTAACCCAGTGCTGCTTCGGGCCGTCCCGTCAAATTACCGCTCGAACACGTTTGGTCGCCGGAGAACGAGTCATCCGGGAGCCATCATTGCGACAACCGACTGTCGTCAACTCGACGGCACTTCCGTGGCCATTCCCTTGAGCAATGACGGCGCGCAAAATCGCAATCCGCTGCCGCAAATGGAGTTACAGCAAATCGCAAAATTCTGGCACGGACTCTGCTTTATTACTCATGTGTTGGCCAAGCAACATTGCTCAATCAACTAAAAACTCTGTTCAAGGACGTTTTGCGATGAAAAGTCTACTGTGCACCATGGTTGCTGTTACTGCCCTTTCGCTGGGCAGCTTGTTCACCTCCCCAGCAATGGCTGCAGGTGGGCACGGCGGGCATAACCACGGTGGTCACAACCACGGTGGTCACAACGGCGGTGGATACAACCACGGTGGCCACAATCATGGCGGTCACAACCACGGTGGTCAGCACCACAATCACGGTGGTCAGCACCACAATCACGGTGGCTATAGCCCGTACAACAGCGGATACGGTGGTTACTCCAACCAGTATCAGCAAAACGGTATGTACTTCCGCGGCAGCAATTTTGGTGTGCGGATCGGATTCTAATCCCACGAAGCACGCCCAATCTCCTAGTCGGCGCTCGATCACTTCGACGAGCGCACCTGGAGCAGGAGCATTTGAAGTCGCTCGCCAACAACGGGGAACGGGGAAAGCCAGCCAAACTGGCATCGGTAGCAACCCGTACATCGAAGCCTTGCATACCTCGCAGTTGTGGGCTTAGATTCTTACTCACGACAATTCGCATTCCTGATACCTATTCAACGCGTTGGACGGTAATTCCGCGGCCAGATTCAGGAAGAGAAGCGTGACTGTCGCCAAGTGGAAAACGAGCCTTCAGGCGGAGAAAGTGCTTCTCGAACGAGTGCCAACTTACGAAGGCAATGCTGGAGGTGAGGGCTGTCATCACGGCGATGTAACTGGTTCGTCCCAAAAATTCGCTCGCAAAGTACGTGGATAAGACCTCTGCGGACAACATAGGGGCCAGGAGCGGAATGAGAGGGTACTGAATCACGTACATTGCGTAACTATACTTGCCGAAGAATCGCAGCCACCTCGTTTGCCAGATGGCTCCCGAAAGGGAGCCTCGTCGCGAGTGCAGCACGAGCATGATGAGGCACGCAAACAGCCCGGCAAATAGCGAGTCGGGAAGAGTGAGCCACCTACGATTACTCAGCTTGATGCCCACGAGCGTCAGGGCGAAGATCAGGATGCCTACCTGCGCCAGTGGCAGCAACCTCGTTTTCCAGCGATCGTGTTGCAGCAGGATCGCGATCAATCCTCCGGCGGCAAGCAAGTCGGCGCGGCCCAACGTGAACACCTCTGGCGCAACGTCGTTGCCGCCAGCTAGAAGCCAGCTGATCCGGACAAGCGGACTGAGAATAATCAGGATCGTGCAAATGGCCGCCACGCTCCGCATCGAAGCGAAGTAGATAACAACGGGCCACAGCAGATAGAAATGCACTGCAACGGCCAGCGACCAGAAATGGTCGAAGAACCCAAAGGGCCAGTCGCCGGTATACGCCTGCAAAATGTTGGTGCTGTAAAACCAAAGCCAACTTTGATTGTTACGCGCCTCCGAGAAGACCGCTCCAAGCCGGGGATTCAATAGTGGCAATACGACGAGGACGGCAATCAGCACACCGTAGTACAGCGGAAAGATTCGTAGCGCTCGCCGAGCGTAGAAGTTGCGGAAGAAGTGTGGATCGTGCCTGGCGTCAACCAGCATCCGCGTGATCAAGTACCCGGAGAGGACAAAGAGCAGATCGACGCCCCGCATCCCCAATGCAGCGAAGTGAAGCAGGGAGTTGTCCGCAGTCTCGCCACCCGTAGCCCCGCCATTAAAACGGTAGATCGAAATCAGCAGGATCGCGAGTCCGCGCAGGCCATCCAGCGCAAGGTCTCGGCCTGCCGGAGCGTCAGGCACCGGCGGAACGGGATGGATGACTGGATTGGGATCTACGGCTGCTGTTTCCATCAACTCCATCTCATTTGCAGACCTCTTAGGAAACGCTAGGGGTAACATCGTCACGCCAAAAGTCACTTTGAGTTTCGACGTGGCGCTAGGGAAATCTGATCAGCACGACTCCCAAGCAAACGTAGTCCATTCACCACTACCAACAATGAAACACCGGCATCGGCCGCAATGGCGATCCAAAGGGAAGCGAAACCTGCCAGAGTCAGCACTACGAATAGCACTTTAACGGCTAAAGACGCGAAGATGTTTTGGTGAATCACCTGCAAGGTTTGTCTCGAATGGCGAATGAGCCACGCGACTTTCGATAGATCGTCGCTCAATAACGCGATGTCGGCGGTTTCGATGGCTGCATCACTCCCGACGGCGCCCATCGCAATCCCGAGCGATGCCCGACCGAGGGCGGGGGCATCGTTGACACCATCGCCGATCATCGCGACTTGACCGTACTTCGCCTGCAGTTCCTCGATCGCTTTGACCTTGTCCTCGGGCAGCAGCTCCGCGCGAAATTCGTCGATGCCGGTGGCCTGGGCGATTGCTGTTGCCGTCGCTTTATTGTCGCCGGTCAGCATGATTAGATGCTGGATACCGACTGCGTGCAGATCCGCGATCACCTGTTTTGTCTCGGGGCGAAGTTGATCGGCCAAGGCGATCAAGCCGCAGACGTGGACGTCGTTGCCCACCACAACCACGGACCTGCCGGCACTGGACATTGTTTCTAACTGTTGATGAATCTCCGGTGTCTCTTGCCCTCGTTCTTCGAGGTAGCGGTGACTCCCCAGCCAAAACAGCCGGCCATCTAACTTCGCGGATGCTCCCTTTCCTTGCAGGATCTGAAACTCATCGGCGGCCTCAACCTTGACACCCTTCTCCTCGGCGTAGCGCAAAATGGCGAGCGCCAGGGGGTGGTCGCTATGGAACTCCATGGCGGCCGCACGTTCCAGCAGTTCCTTCTCAGAATGACCATTCAAGGGAATGACTTCGACAACCGCGGGCTTGCCTGCGGTCAGCGTTCCGGTCTTATCGAGGGCGATCACCTTGATGCGGCCAGGCACTTCAACGTACAGCCCCCCTTTTATGAGCACTCCTTGCCGCGCTGCTGCGGCGATGGCGGCGACGATACTCACCGGAGTCGAGATCACAAGCGCGCATGGGCAGGCGATCACTAGCAACACCAGCGAGTTGTAGATCCAAGCTGACCATTGCCCTCCCAGCAACAACGGGGGCACCACGAGAACTAGGGCCGCAGCAATCATCACAGCCGGGGTGTAGTAACGGGCGAACGTCTCCACCCATTGTTCAGACGGTGCCCGCTGCGACTGCGCGTCACCGACCATGCGAATGATCTTGGCGAGCGTCGTGTCCTGCGCGAGCTTGGTTGAAGTTACTTGCATTGCTCCGTTGCCGTTGATCGTACCAGCGTACACTTCGCTGCCTGGTGCCTTGGCAACGGGCATGCTCTCGCCCGTAATTGAGGCTTGATTCACGTCGCTGTTGCCGCGCGCAACAAGCCCGTCGAGTGCAATTCGCTCTCCTGGCCGAACCAAGACAGTCGTGCCTACCTCGACCCCTTCAGGCGAGACCTCTTGTTCGTTACCGTCCTTGCCGATGATTCGCACCGTGGGCGGAGTTAGTCCCATCAGAGCGGCAATGGCCCGGCGGGCTCGGCCAATGCTCCAAGATTCGAGCGCGAGCGAAACCGAAAACAAGAACGCGACAGTCGCCGCCTCCGACCATTCGCCGATCGCAATTGCTCCGATGACAGCCACGGTCATCAGGAGGTTCATATCTGGGCGTAATCGCCGAAGTGAAGGCCAGGCCTTCGGAAGAAAATACCACACGCCGGCAATAACGCTCAGGCTGAAGAGCACTTTGGAGAGGAGGGGCGTTTCTATGGCGAAGGGATTCTCCGTGAGACCCAGCGCTTGGACCAGACTGCCGGCGGCAACCACATGCACCAAAAGACCACACAGATTGAGCACGCCCGAGGCGACTGTGAGTACCGTCCGGCCATAGTGTTCCCACCACCTTACTGAAACTTCCTTTGCGCCTCCTTCTCGCCACGGCTCCGCGGTCATTCCGGTGCGACCGACCGCGGCAATGATCTTAGCCGAAGCCAAGTCAGACTCAGTAGCCGAGACACCCATTCGACCATTCAAAACATCGAAGGACAGCAGCGTCTCGTTGCCAACCAGTGGACCGAGTTCGCTCTTCAGGACTGCGACTTCGTCGGCGCAGTCCATCCCGTGGATTTTGAAGTAGCGATTCATTTCCGATCGAACCTGTTAATGGTTGCAACCTGGCCCGCAGGAGCTGTGGCCACCACCACCGCCGCCACTGCTGCGGAACGGATTCCAGGTCAGCGTGCCGGAGTCGGTAGCGCATCCGCCTACGGCGAAAGTGATGATCAGAACAGCGGCCGTAAATAGCAACTTCAAAGCCCGTGCCATCGAAAACCCTTCCTTGACCTTTTTTCCAGAAACTTGCGACCAGACTTCGAGTCTATACACTTACTAACGCAACGGGCGCGCATTGAAGTTGCCATGCGCCGTCGCCAAGCGTGCGGGCTGAATCTTCGCCCGCTCGGCAGCGTCCCAAATCATGCGGGGCGACGGGAAGGCATTGTTAACCGGAACGATTGTCAAAGTTTGGGCTTTATAATTCGGAACCACGCGACCTACGCCTGGTACTTTCAGAAGCTCCTGTGAAACATAGCGGGCATCCTGCATCGCCCGTACCGTCAGCACCGACGTGTGATCATGCTTGTGCTCGTGAACGGGCTGCTGAGCATTGGCAAGTCCAGTGATCGCAATAGTCACTGCGGCGATAGCGGCAATAAACACTCGGCGTGTTGCGAAAGTCATCATTTCGAATCTCCTTAAAATTTACTGCTTCGCAAGCGATCGCTTGAGAAGTTGATCCGTCAGACATCCGAGCCTGTGGAGTATTTCAAACGTGGGATACGCGTCCCAGAGACAAATGGTTCACTGACCTCCAGCCTGCAAACTATTGGACAGTAGCAAGCCTTCGATTTCAGCTGCCGCAGTGCGCAGCTCACGCAACGCCTCCAGGTAGGCGAGATTCGTTTGTGTGAACGTCCGCTGAGCGGTAAGCAGGTTGATAAAGCCGCCTTCACCGGCCTCATAGAGCCTGCGGCTCAGGTCGAGTGTCTCTTGCGCGACGGGAAGAATGTTCTCGCGGTACTCTTTAACCTGGTTCAGAGCGTTCGAGTATCGCTCATAAACTGGGGCCAACCGGTTTTGCAGGTTTAATTCCAGTTGTTCGAGCGCCCGTTCGGCGGCAGCGGCCTGATGCTGAGCCTGAACGAGGGCCCCCTGGTTGCGGTTCCAAATGGGCAACGGCATACCAACCATAATGGAGCCGTCCGGGTCACCGTCGATACCGTTATCAACTACGTTCACCAATCCGCGAACGGTAATGTTGGGCGTCTTCTCGACACGCGCACGTTCCGCTTGCCAGCGGGCACGCTCGATGTTCGTCATGGCGATCGCGATTTCAGGACTGGTTCCTAGCAGCGTGTGCAGTGCTTGCTGCCAGGTGTGCTGCGGCACTTGATCGAGATCCCCGGCCAGGATCTGCATCGACCAATGAGGCCGGCCAACCAGCGTCGCCAGCTGCTGCCAAGAGGCCGCGCGTCGGTTGCGAGCGTTCACGATGAGAATCTGCATGTTACGAGATTCAAGCTGTGCTTGCAGCACATCGAGCTTGCCGACTTCCTTTTGATCGAACAGCGATTGAGACGCCTTCAGATTCTGCGCGGCATTCGTGGACAAGTGATTTGTGAGCTGTTCCTGCCGCTGAGCGACTAGCGCTTGATAGAACGCGATCCGCACGTCAGTCGTAACACGTTGCCGCTGGGCAGCTAGTTCTTGGCTCGCACGGCCAATTTCATGGGCAGCGACTTCCCGGTTGATTCGCAACTTACCGCCGCGGACCAGCTCCTGCTCGACGAACACACCATGCTGCTCAGCTCGGCCACCACTACCGAGCTGCTGCCCTTCGTATCCGGTAGTGGGATTGGGAGCCAAGCCCACCTGAACCCAGTTGCCCTTGGCGGCTTCGACCAGCGAAGCGGCGCGGCCGATGGAGGGATTTTCCATCTGAGCGATGGATTCCAATATTTCGATCGTGAGCTCTTGAATCGGTTGCGGCGGCATCCCGACTGGAACGGGGACGGGTTCACTTTTTAGCAGGGGTGCGGGCAGGGCGGCCGGTGGCGGCAGCGGTTGCTGTGCTGCAACCGGAGTAACGTAATTTACAGGAGCGGGCTGATGACGAATTCCCGAAAACTGGAAAGGCGTCGCTGCACGGGACTGTGGCGTCGGCGCGGGCTGCGGTTTCGGCGGTGGCGTCTGCCCCCATGCGTTCCCACCAATCCATGCGAGAACCGGCAGTGCCCCACACAGGGCGACGCGGAGTTTGCGGTGACTCATCAGAAGCCTCCTTGCTTCACAGACGCGAACCAAATTAGATCTGACGCAGTGCTTTGACAATTTCCGTTCCAGCCGCTTGCCAGCCGGGAATGATCCCGGCGAGCAAACCAACAACCACCGAGACAACTAAACCGAGCGTGGCAACTTCCAGCGAGGGTTGAAACGCAATCGTGACACCTTCTGCGCCGATCGCGAAGCCGCCGAGAAAGAGCAGCAAGGTGCCGATCCCAATACCGAGCACCCCACCGGCGATACTTTGCAAAACGCTTTCGGCTAATACGAGGCGGAAGATGCGACCTGGCCGCAGACCGAGCGTCTGCAACACCGCATGCTCTTTGATGCGATCTTGCACCGCCATCACAGTCGTTGTCGCCACAAGTGCCAGCACCAAGCCGACGCAGGCATAGCCCAAGTAATGTGCGAAGCCGATGAGTTCCGCCAGGTCAGCGAGCGTATCCCGCTGAAAGACACCCTTGGACCGGGTTGTCGTCGCAACCGGTCCACTGCGGAACCCAGCGTCGATAGCGCGGCTCAGATCGTCAGGTTGAGCACCTTCCGCGAGCTGCACTTCAAGCTGAGTAACCGTACCTACGGACGACTTGCCGCGGGAACGCTGCAGAAAGTCGAGATGCGTGTAGATGAAGTTGTCCTCGGCAGCGACCGTCGAGCGGAACGTGCCCACGATCGAAACCGTGACATCGCCGATTGTAAACTTCTGACCTGGCTTTAAATTCCGTCGCGCGGCGATCGACTGACCAACCACAGCGGCGTCCGTGCGCGAATCAAACTCACCCCAATTGCCCGAGAGGAGTTCCAGCTTCCGCGCGGTTCGCAGTTTCTCGGGAGGCAGACCATTGAATACCACGACGTCGAGGCTGGCCCGGCAGTTGTTGGTGAAAACCTTGATTGGAACGACATCTTTCACGCCGGGCATCTTGGAGACAGTGCGAGCATAGTCTTCCGGCAGTTTGCTACTCGCCGGGCAAAAGCGGTTCTCTTGAAACACGACCAAGGTCCGCTCCGCTTCTTTGCTGCTCGTAAGCCGCGCCAAGCCCTGCTGAACCGCTCCAACGAAGCAGAAGACGAACAAAGCCACCGCCGAGCCAGTGACGGTCAGCATGGTTCGTCCGCGGTGTCGCCAAAGGCTTTTGAAAACGTAAGGGGTGAATTTGAACATAGGTTACGCGCTCCGTTCATAGGGATGCCCGCCGACGAGAGCGACTTCATGCCCCTTCTCAATGAGCTTTCCCTTTTCGAGTTTGATTTGCCGTTTGGCCAATGCCCCCACACGCGGGTCGTGCGTCACGACGATCATGGTCATGCCCAATTCAGTGTTCAGACGCTGGATCAAATCCAGAATCTGATCCGTCGTCTCAGCGTCGAGATCGCCGGTCGGTTCATCCGCGACGATGATCGTGGGATTGGCGACAATCGCACGAGCAATGCCCACGCGTTGCTCTTGTCCGCCGGACAATTGACGCGGGTAATGATCTTTCCGATCAACCAGATGCACCGCTTCGAGGGCGATCATCACTCTCTTGTGCCGTTCGGCCGCCGACATCGGCAGCAGGAGCAAGGGCAACTCGATGTTCTCATAAGCCGAAAGCACCGAAATCAGATTGTGCATTTGGAAGATGTAACCAATGTTCGCGGCCCGCCAATCAGCTAGAGTTGCGCGAGACAACTTCGTGATGTCGGTTCCCTTGATAACGATCTGGCCCGAAGTGGGACGATCAATGCCGGCGATGGCATTGAGCAATGTGGATTTGCCTGAGCCACTGGCGCCCATCAAGCTGACGAACTCGCCCTGCTCGACGGTGAGGTTGACTTCGCTCAAGGGGGTGATGACTTCATCCCCTTTGCGAAATTGCTTCGTCAACTTGGTGATTTCTACGAGTGACATATTTCGGTCCCTTACTTCTGAATCTTTGCTTCGGCTGCCACTTGAGGCGCGGCGCTGCTCAACGAGGTTTGATTCCCAGCGCCATTTAGGTTGCGGTCTTCGCCAACGACCCGGATTCGTTTGCCCGGTGACAACTCATCGCGCCCGGAGACGATGAGCTTGTCAGTCGCGGTCAGGCCTTGGATAACTTCCACGAGGCGCTCGGTGCTGGCCCTACCCAGTTGAATTGGTTGCAGCCGCGAGCGCGACGTTTGCAAATTGGCGACCCAGACCGATGTTCCTTCCGCGGTCGTCTTCACGAGTTCCTTGGGTATCAGGTGCCGAATCAAATCTTGATCGGCAAGGTTCTGATTGCCTGGCTGCTCGGGTGCGAGAAAGGTGACTTGAACGAGCATTTCGGGTTTGATGACGGTAGGCGGATCGTGAATCGCCACTTTCACCTGCAGAGTGTTCTTCTGGATGTCCGCTTGCGAGGTAACCGCGACGACAGTGCCAGTAAGCGGCGTTGCTAGCGCCGCCGTAGAAATCTGCACGGGCTGCCCAAGCTGGGTGTTGGGAACATCCTCCAAACGGACATCGGCCCGCACTTGCAGGTTCTTAGGGTCGTACAAACTAATGACGGCACTGGAGTCTCGTTCTGATGCCGGCGCCAGTCCCATCAAACGCCGGCCTGGCTGAGCATGCAGTGCCAGGACGCGTCCGTCGCTAGGTGCGACGACTACCATTCGCGTCAGGCGAAGCTCGGCCGTCTCGACAGCCAGCCTGGCCTGCTCAACACGAGCTTCTGCGATGCTGCAATTCGCTACTGCTTCCTTGAAGCGACGATTCTCTTCCGTCTTCATCTCAAGCTGCGAGCGCAATGCCTCGACGCGTTCCTTCGTAGAACGGGCCTCGGAATCCAGACTTTTCGCACGTTGCTCCAGTTCATGGACCGTTGCGGTTGCTGAGTCAAATTCACTTTGAGCACGCTGCACGGAGCGCAGGGGAATCGCATCACCTACCTTTTTCTTGCCGTCGAGATCGTGCTGAGCAAGTTGCAACCGTGCTCGCGCACTGTTCAAAAGTAACGGGATGCTCTGAGAATCCGTGGCAACTTTCGCGAGTGCCGCTTCGGCCTCCGCCACTGCGGCACGCAAATGAACGGGATGTGCCAAGCTCTTTTCCGCTGCTTGATGCGTGGCCTGCGCCAATGCGAGCTCAGCGTCGCGTAGTCGAAGTGCCGCCTTTGCGTCTAAAAGTGCCAGGCGAGCGTCGGCGTCGACCAGTTTTGCCAGCGGCTGGCCCAGCTTGACCTCCTGGCCTTCAACTACCAGGAGGCTCTCGACGATACCTTCCACTTGAGCCGAGACAACCGTGGCCGTGGGCCGCGGCTCGATCCACCCCGCAGCTTGAAACAGCGGCGTTCCGGATTGTTGGACTTCCGCGCGGGTGAGCACTACTGGCGTGACGGTCACCGGCTTCGCCGGCAACAAGCTGTCTTGCAAAGACCAGCCGATAACCCCCGCGAAGGCAACCAGAATGCCGAGTGGCAAACCATACCGCGTGACAAGATTGCGGCGCTTCGGCGCCGTGGCAGCTACACTTGCTGACCGATCCACGGCGAGTTGGCGCAGGTCTACTGGGGTATTCATCGGCTCGTCCTTCACTTACTTACGAACAAACACGCCCTTGGCAAGGACTGTCAGGTTTCCCGCTTCGTCGCGTTTGGCAGTGCCGCGGACGACCACGGTTTGCAGTTCCTTCACTCCGAGCAATTTGCGAGCATCAGTGCTTATAGGCTTCCCGCTTGCATCAACAAACTTCACGAGTGCTTTGCACTCCGGTAACTCATTGGTGCTGCAGCAATAATCCCAAGGAGTCGGACATCCCTCAGCATCAGCACACGGCGAGAGTGATTTGTCAACGACGAGGAACGCGGCTTGTCCCTCGATCCAAGGTTTCGCATCACCACCGATGCGACCTTCAGCGATGATCTCGTCGCCATCCTTCGCGTCAACTTTTAATTGCTTGACGCCCTTCGCCCCCATCGGCTCAGCCGAAAGGAGGAAGGCCTTGCCTTCTGCCGATGGTCCGCTGGGCGGCGCGGCCGTTGGACCACAACCCACGGATAATGCACAAACTCCAAGAACACTGAGAGCCAAAATCATTCGCATGTCTGAACTCCGAAAAATGAACCTGTTGAAACTAAACCGCTTTGAGTCCATCCACGACCGAATGTTGCATGGCCTTCCAGGCCGGCGGAATTGCTCCAAACACACCCAGGAGCAGTCCCGTGCCACATCCCACCAAAATCGCCACACTATCAACCCGCAGCGCAAATGCCCCCATCGTGAACCGAACGGCAGTGCCGTTGATCACGAAGATGGCGATGACTGCGGCTACGAGCGACGCGGTTGTCGAAAGCAACACCGCTTCTTGAATCAAGCTGATGACAATGGCACGGCGGCGATAACCAACTGCCTGCAGCGTCGCCAGTTCTCGGACCCTGCCCATCACAGCGCCGTACATCGTATTAAGCCCCGCGAACACGCCAGCTCCCGCGACTAGCAGCACCACCAGCCAGCCGAGCATTCGCACCGGCTGGTAATGCTTTTGTAGCGAGGCGTAGTATTTGACCTCGCCGATTGCTTGTAGCTCCAGGTCATAACGCTCTTTGCAAAACAGTTCGACGTCGGCGGGTGCCGCGCCATCGCCGAGACCAATGGCAACCAAGCTCAGGTCCTGCCGCTTGAGAGCGTTTTGGAAGTCAGTCAGCGGCACCCATATTTCCGATTCAAACGCCGCTCCATTCGCGGCAAAGTGGCCCGCGATCTTCCATTCCTGGCCATCGAAGCGGATCGTCTTGCCGATTTCTAGATCTGCCGGCTGGCAACTCAGCTTGGCTGCTACGAGCTTGCCGACGATGACTTCGCCCGGGCCTGGCCAATGTCCTTCGGTCACTTGCACTTGCCGTCTGACCAGGGGCGCTGCGTGCGATACGCCGCGGACGATGCCGAACATCGGCGGGTCATCTTTTCTGAGCGAGATCCGAGTACCCACATAAAGCTCGGGAGAAATCCGCGCGACGCCGAACTGTTTCTCCACCCCCTCCAAGCTCGCCGAGAGGAGGGATGCCGACCGGGCTGGTATCGCCGAGTTCTCAATGTCCTCGGCAGCGTTGATCGAATAGACCAGGACGACGTTCGGTTGCCCGGAAACGGCCAGCGAGCTTTCGAGGCCGCGGATAAAGGCCACGACCACAAACACAAGCAGCACCACCGTCGATAGCGCGCCCAGAGTGAGCGCACTTCGGGCAGGGCGTCGCAGCAGGTTGCGAACGCCGTATTCCCACGGCAATAGGCGGAGCCGAAACATGAGATAGTCCGTTGGCGCTTAAACGCAAATTGGAAACAGGAGGCAAACCCAACGAAGACTGGCATTCACCACGATCACGACAGCTAAACGACAGACAACCACGCCGAGCAAGCGGCGGGAGTTTAGCCAGCAGCGCAGATGTGCTTACAGCAAGAGAGATTGGACGGCTAAGCGCAGGTCCCTTCCCGACACATTGCCGGGCGACCAATGCTCATCCAAAACGGTCGATGCACACACAACACCCCGTTGTGGTGGCAACTCGACGATCGTCCAGATCTGCGAAGAGAAAATGTCCTGATCAACCTGAATCGCGGCTGCGGAAATAACCGGGCTGTTGCAGAAGCACGCGGTATCCGATTGGTCCTGATCCTTGGCAGGCAGGCCTTCTTCGGAACAGCGTTCGTGTTGGCAACAGCGACATCCCACCGCGCTTGAACCGTCCGCAGTGCTTGGCGGACCGGCCATACAAGCGTATGGACAGCCCAGCACTTGGTAGATCATCGTGATGAGAAGCAGCAAGCGAAACATGAGGTCCTCAGTAAGTAACTCTTCACAATCCTATCTCTCAAACTGAAAAAATGCAATTCCGCTCGGCCGGCGGCGTGTAATGGCTCAGCGCTTGATGAAGATGCCGCTCGCCATCAGCGCGACATTTCCCTCTTCGTCTCGCTTCGCGACGCCTTTGACCACCACCGTTTCCTCTTCCTTCAGGCCGAGCAACTGACGGGAGTCAATGGCGATGGTTTTTCCCTGTTCGTCCACAAACTTGACGACCGTCGTGGCGGATGCCAGTTCCTGGGCGCAATGAGCACACTCAGGGCCACATTTGGCGTCTGGATTCGGCAGCGGGGCTCCGGTATCGACCAGCAAGAACGCCGCCCGGCCTTCGATCCAGGGCTTTATGCCGCCACCCACGCGGCCGATGACTGAAACAGTCTCGCCCGCCTTAGCCTGTTCTTTGAAATCAACGACGCCCATTGACGTGGCCGGCTCCGATGGCAACAAATAGCGCGGATCAACGGCGGCTGAAGTCGAATCTGATTTCGCACATCCGGCGATGGCGATGGCAGATACCAATAAAACGACGGCAACGCAGATATGACGCAACATGGGCGCAGTCCTAAGTAGGCGATTTAATTGGCGAAAGGCAGAAAGATGAGCGCAGTCGGCGGACGCCGTTGGCGCGATGGATGAAACGGGGTCCAGTTGAATACCGGACAGGCGCCAGCAAGAAAAGTGGCGCAGCCTGTTCGCTAAATTGTGAAGCGGCAGAGTGCCACGCAGAGTTCGAGCGAGGTTTCGCTCAAGATAACGCCGTGCTCGATGCTGAAGAGCGTTTGCCGATTCTCATGCGCGGCAGCAGGGTGCTGAATGGGCAACGCCAAGAAGACGACAGCATCGCACTTCTCAACTTCTACTTCCTGCGTCTTTACCGCCAACTTGGGCGCATGTTGCAGGTGGCAAGGGCAATTTGCCGGGCATTCGCAGGGAGCGAATGGAACTTTGGTCTGTGATCCCTGGTCTGGTGTTTTGTGCTTCGACGAGCAACCGCATTGTCCCGACCGACAGCTAAGTTGCTTGGCCTTGGAATCCTTGCCAGCGACCTCTGTGGAATCAGCCGAATGACAGCAGGAACAATGGCTAGCAGCCAGCGGCTGGACCGGTAGCATGATCGCCACCATCCAGACAAAGCCTCTCAGCCATCTTCCGCTAAGCCGATTCACAAGCGAACTCCATTTCGAAAGAGGGAAGGCAGGCACGCCGCCCGCTCCTTTATCATCTGTATCGACTTTTCCGAATAGCGATTTGAGCCTTAAAGAAGTCCGCCGTGCTTCGCCCGATGCCGATTGGCACGCCAGCAGCGACCTCCTGATCGTAGATGCTTGCAAACTGGTTATCATTTGTGTCATGGATTGCTACGGGGAACGACCGACCCGCCAGAAGAATCCCTTGACTCTGTAGTAAGGTACAGGCTGTAAGATGCTTTGGGAGGACAAGCATCATGCAGACTATGACCATTGGCCAAGTGGCCCGCGAAGCTGGGATTGGCGTTGAAACAGTCAGGTTCTACGAGCGAGAAGGCCTGCTGGAAGAGCCCGTGCGTCGGGCGTCGGGTTATCGGCAGTTCGACTTAGACGCTGTCGCTAGACTTCGATTCATCAAACAAGCGCAGCGGCTCGGTTTCACCTTACGTGAGATCAAGGAGTTGCTTGGATTAAAACTCGATCCTGCTTCCACGCGCGCTCAAGTTCGGCAACGTGCGGAAGCCAAGGTCGCCGACATTGACTTGCGAATCAGTGAACTCAAACGCATGAAGAAGGCCCTGCTCCCGCTGATTGCGGCGTGCGACGGCAAGGGCAAGCTAGAAGGTTGCCCGATCCTGGCGGCAATCGAACCGGCCTGTCACTAATTTGCGCCTCTGAAAACTTCACGCGAAAGGAAAATCTAAGTGTCTCACAAACAACATCAGATAGGCAGCACGCAAGACGAAAAGCATGGCGAGAAAGACCCTGTTTGCGGCATGACCGTGGATCCAGCTGAGGCCGCCGGCTCTCACGTCCATAACGATAAGACATATCACTTCTGCAGCACCCACTGCTTGGCGAAGTTCAAGGCGGATCCTGGCAATTTTCTCCGCGAAGTGCCTGCGCAGATACAGCCTTCCGCGCCGCCGACCGGTGTCAAATACACATGCCCCATGCACCCGGAAGTCGTGCAGGACGGACCGGGCACCTGTCCGAAATGCGGCATGGCACTCGAACCCATGCAGCCAACGGCGGAGGAGGGACCAGATCCCGAACTCATTTCAATGCAGCGTCGCTTCTGGGTTGGCGCCGTGCTGACGTTGCCGATTTTTGTCATCGCTATGGCGGGAATCATTCCGTCGGCTGCGCTGATGCGTCTGCTGCATGAACACATGCTCATGCTGAATTGGATCCAGCTGGCGCTAGCGACACCCGTGGTGCTTTGGTGCGGCTGGCCATTCTTTGAGCGAGCATGGATGTCACTGGTGCATCGCAGTCCCAACATGTTCACGCTAATTGCAATCGGAGTGGGAGCAGCCTACCTCTATAGCTTGGCTGCCACCGTTGTTCCGAATATATTCCCGGCCGGATTCCGTAACCCAGCTGGAACTATAGAGCCGTACTTCGATAGCGCAGCGGTCATCGTGGTGCTGGTTTTGCTCGGGCAAGTGCTCGAACTTCGGGCTCGATCGCAGACCGGCGCAGCGATTCGCGCGTTGCTTGGTCTGGCACCGAAGACTGCGCGTGTCGTGCGTGCGAATGGTTTGGAGGAGGACATTCCACTAGGTCACGTGCATGTTGGAGACCACCTGCGGATACGGCCCGGCGAAAAGGTTCCGGTCGACGGCATTGTTCTCGAAGGCCGAAGCAATGTCGATGAGTCGATGGTGACCGGTGAGCCGATTCCGGTCGAGAAATCATCCGAAAGCAAGGTTGTCGGAGGCACCGTGAACGGTACTGGCGGTCTGCTAATGAAGGCCGAGCGCGTCGGTGGTGATACCCTCCTGGCTCAGATCGTGCGCATGGTCGGTGACGCCCAGCGGAGCCGAGCCCCCATTGAAAAGCTGGTCAACAAAGTCGCGATGATCTTCGTACCTGCGGTCTTGACCGCAGCGGTGATCACATTCGCGGGATGGGCCATTTGGGGCGCTGAACCACGGTTGGCACATGGGCTGGTCAACGCGGTTGCGGTCCTGATTATTGCTTGCCCCTGTGCGCTCGGATTGGCCACGCCGATGGCAATCATGGTTGGCACCGGCCGCGCTGCTCAGGCTGGTGTCCTCTTTCGCAATGCCGAAGCACTGGAAACTCTGAAGAACGCGGACACGCTTGTCGTCGACAAGACGGGAACGCTTACGGAGGGTAAGCCGAAACTGGTCACTGTTGAACCGATCGGGACATTTAGCTCGAACCGACTTATGGCAATCGCTGCTGGATTGGAAGTCGCTAGTGAGCATCCACTCGCGACGGCAATTGTGCAGGGAGCCAAGGACCAAAACGTCGACCCAGAGAAGCTACAGGATTTTCAATCAGTGACAGGCAAAGGCGTCCGAGGCCTGAGCGCAGGTTCGAGGGTCGCAATTGGCAATGCAGCGATGATGAAGGAGGAGGGGGCGGAGATTATTGAAATTGAAGATCGTCTTCAACAATTGCGCTCTGAAGGACAGACGGTGATGATCGTTGCCGTTGATGGGAAAGTAGCGGGATTGATCGGCGTTGCTGATCCAATCAAAGCCACGTCGCTGGAAGCACTGCAGCAACTGCATGCCGAGGGATTTCGCATCATCATGCTGACTGGCGATAGCCGTGCGACGGCCGAAGCGGTCGCACGGAAGTTGGGGATCGACGAAGTCATCGCGGAAGTGTTGCCGGAGCAGAAGGGGGAGGTTGTCGCTCGGCTACAACGTGAAGGTCGCCAAGTAGCGATGGCCGGCGATGGGATCAATGATGCTCCAGCGCTGGCCCAGGCAGACGTAGGGATTGCGATGGGAACCGGAACGGATGTCGCCATGGAAAGCGCAGCTGTAACACTCGTGAAGGGTGACCTGCGCGGAATTGTGCGTGCCAAGCGACTCAGCCGGGCGATTTCCGCAGGTATCCGTCAGAACCTGTTTTTGGCATTCGTTTATAATGCTCTGAGCGTTCCCTTGGCTGCCTTCGGCCTGGTTACGCCAATGCTGGCGAGTGCTGCCATGAGCTTGAGTTCGGTCAGTGTGATTGCGAACTCGCTCCGGTTGCGGGGGACAAAGCTCTAGGACGGAGCCCTAACACGCGCCCATCGGCACTATTCCTTCTTCAACTTGGCGAGGTAGGTCTCTTTGTTGCCGAGGAGTTCGTCGCGGCAGCCTTCGCAGCAGATCCAAATTGGTTTGCCGTCGACATCGACCTTCAGCGGCGGACCCATCGTTCCAAGCATCTTGTCCGTGACCAGACAAACGTGCTGTTTCTCCGCTGACGCCGCATCCTCAGGGGAGAGTTTGGCCAGCTCCGCCTTCATCTTTTCCATGTCGGAGCTGCCTTCGCCAGTGGTTGAATTGGCAGCGGGATTTGCGGCAGGAGGAGGATTGCTACCGCACCCGGAAATGACAGCGACGGCGAGCACCAGGGACAGTGAAATCGTGACGTACTTGGTCATGGTCAACCTCTTTCAAACTTGGAGTGTGCAAACGGACGCTATTCCGAAACTACCTGACAAACAATCGTGTGGTTCTTGCCGTCCCGTGATTCCCAAGCCGCCACCACAGGTCCTGTTCCCTTGGGATTCGCGGCAATTACGGGATCGCCAGCTCGCGAAGCGAGCTTCGTGGGTGTCTTGCTTCCGGGCGTTAGCAGGTTCGCTTGCTCGCCACGCTTGGCGAGCCAGACGATGTACGGACCTGTTTTAGTGGCGGCGATCCAGGGCTGTTCGCCAGGACCTAGCAATTGCTCATCGCTGCCGACAGAGGTGCTTAAATAAAGTGACTTCTCGCGTCGCCAAACGGAACTGACCTGGTTGCCGGAAACGGCAATCGCGCCCCCGTCCATCGGGCAGGCGCGCAAGGCCCAATTGCCAGTGCCTAGCATCTTGGCAGGTCCGAACGACTTACCGCCATCCGTTGACGATGCGACATAAATATCGCGGTTTCCACCCAGCGCATTTCTCCATTGCACTAAGACTTTTCCCCGTTCGTCGAACGTGACGCTGGGATGGCAACATTCGCAAACGCTGCCGTCGGGGGATTTGTAGGCGAGGACGTTCTTGCTCCAGGTTTTACCCCCATCGAGAGAAGTCGACACCGCGATTTCCGTTGCCTTGTTGCGGAGGTCGAGCCAGACACAGCACATTTCCCCCTTTGGCCCTGCGGCCATCGCGTGCAAACCTTCGCGGGCCGCATCATCGACGTCGTTGACCTGGACGGGACCAGTCCACGTCTTACCACCATCCTGCGAACTCATCGCCAGGACGTCGCCGTCGCGTCCCTTCCCTTGTTTCCCGCCGATTGCGGTAATGCAAATTGCTTTGTCCGTCGCGGCAATCCTTGGTCCGCGCCGCATGCCCAAAGACATGGCGTGTGCAAAGGTGAGTTCCGCCGGTTTGCTGAAAGTCTCGCCGCCGTCAGTGGAGGAATGATAGCAAACGACGTCGTGGATTCCATAAACGATGTGAATACCACCGTTCGCATCAACAGACAATTGTGGCTGCTGCGGATGCCGAGGCGCCTCGCCGCGAGTCAGTTCGATTGGCTCGCTAGCCTGCGCAACTCCTGCCAAGAATAGCAGGCACAGTGCGATCAATTCGACGCATGGATACTTGCTAAACATGAGAGTCTCCCACCAAAGGTGTTCGTTCTATATCGGAGGCGTTGGGCTCGCTCCCCACAGGATCGAGCGATCCCAGATTGAGCTTCATTTCCATGTAGCCGCAATACAGGACAGGAACTACGAAAAGCGAAACGAGTTCGACAAACATCCCGAAGAAGACGGGCAAGGCCATTGCTCGGGCCACGTCCGCCCCTCTCCCTGTTGCCAGCATGACGGGCAGGAGCGCCGCAAAGGTCGTGAAAGCCGTCATCAAGCAAGGCCGGATTCGACGGCGGCCTGCTTCGATGGTAGCTTCGCGGATGTCCTGAACGGTGCGCATCGGTCGGCGTCCAAAGAGTTGCTCCATGTATGTAGCGATGACGACGCCGTCATCCTCGGCAATCCCAATGAGCGCGATCAAGCCAATCCAGATCGCGGTATTCATCTCGATCCCATAGATGCCCAGACCAATCATTCCACCGAAGACCGCGATCGGAATCTGCGAGAAGATAATTAACGTCAGAGGCAGGTTGCGGAAGTTGAGATAGATAATGAGCAGGTCGACCAGAATGACGATCGGAATGAGGACACCGAGACGACGATTGGCTTCGATCTGGTTCTGGAACGAGCCCACGGGCAACAGCGCATAACCTGCAGGGAGCTTGAGCGTCCCATCCGTTTGTGCCTGCCGCAGGTGGTTCTCAACAGCTTGAACCGTTTCCAGATCACCCGTCATGCCCGACGGAGCAAAGGCGATGTGCGCTACCAGCCGCGCATCTTCGCTGCTGATCATGCCCGGTCCCCAGGTCGTCTTCATCTTCGCGAGGATTTCGAGTGGCACGACCTCCCCTGATTCCGTCACCACGGGGAGTCGTGGCAGATCGTCGATGCGCTCGCGCAGATCGCGTTGATAGCGGATGCGAATCGGATAGCGCTCACGCCCTTCGACGGTCGTCGTGAGGTTCATGCCTCCCAGCGCGGTTTCGATGACCTGATTAACCGACATCGTCGTCATGCCAAAGCGAGCAGCGGCTTCGCGATCCACATCGAACTCGACGTAAGGCATGCCGAGCACAATATCCGGATTCACCGTGGCGGCATTGACCTGCGGAATTTTCTTCAGCAACTCGGCGACATTGCGGGCTGCTTCAGCCAGGCCATCGAGGTTATCGCCATAGACGCGAATCGCCATGGGTGCTTTGATGCCGCTCTGGAGCATCACCACACGCCCTTCGATGGGCTGCAGTGGCGACGCCGGCGTGACGCCAGGCAAAGTGCCAAGTGCGTTGATTTGTTCCCAGATGCTCTGGATCGTCACTCCGGGCCGCCACTCCGACTCGGGTTTCAGCATGACATAGGTCTCGATCATCACGCCGGGCGCTGGATCGAGGGCCGATTCAACGCGCCCGATCTTTCCCAGTACGTTCGCGACTTCCGGGATTTCTTTGATCAGGGCATCCTGGGTTTGCAGTACCTCCATGCCCTGCGAAAAACTGGCTGCGGGATAGAGGGTGGGCATGTAGAACCAGGTTCCCTCATCGAGCGCGATCCAATCGTCGGTACGTAGCCCAGGTAAGCGATGCTTGAGATCGACGTATCCTGGTAGCGCATTCGGCTCCGCACCTAAACTGCGGACAACCTGCTCGGCAGGGTACAGAATTGTCGGCAAACCCAACCAGGCACCAGTGCCAATCAAAATGATCAGCAAAGGCACCGCCATAAAACTGAACTTGTGCGCAAGCAGGAAACGGAGCGTTGGCTCGTAGATCCACAGAATGATCCGGCTCGTCGGATTCTCCTCGATCGGTCGGAGTCGTTCCCGCGACATCAAGTAAGCCATTCCGCCGATGAGCAAACCAGCGAGCGGCGCAGTGGCCCACAATGGCAACGGCGATATATCCTCGATCCACGGATGCCAAAACAGGATACTGGCGAGGATGCCCATCGCGCCGGCGACGCCGGCAGCTACCAACCCCCGCCAAGCCGGCCATCGTGAACTGCTGAGTAGCAATCGGCAGAGCGCGGGAACCAGGAAGACGGCCACCAGAAGTGCCGCGAACATGGCGAACGTCTTCGTCCAGGCCAGCGGCGCAAACAATTTGTAATCGCGGCCAGTTAGAAAGAACACTGGCAGGAAACTTACGATTGTCGTCGACACACCGGTCATCACTGCCGGAGCGACTTCGTGAGTGGCGTCGATGATCACTTCGGTACGCGTGCGTGTATCGCGCGGCCGCAAGGTTCCATCGGTGGAACGAACGCCTCCCGCCTGACTGGCTTCCCATTCCACCAGATGTTGATAGACGTTCTCCGAAATGATGATCCCCAGGTCCGCGACCTCGCCGATAGCAATGGCGATCCCCGCTAGCGACATGATGTTGGCGTCGATCTTGAACCACACCATCCCGATGAAGGCCATGAGCACGGCCATGGGTAAGGTTACGGCCACAATGATGCTGGCCCTGACGTGTAGGAGGAAAATGACAATGACGACCGCGGTAATCATTAGCTCTTCGCGCAATGATTCGGTAAGCGTCTCCACCGTTTCGTTAATGAGCCCCGTGCGGTCGTAAATCGCCACGACCTTCACTCCTTTGAGGCCGGGCTCAATCTGCTTGATTTTCTCCCGAACACGCTGGATAACGTCACGTGGGTTCTCGCCGAACCGCATGACCACAACCCCACCGACGGCCTCGGAACCGTTGAGGTCGATGGCACCGCTACGAAAGTCGGGGCCCAATTGAACTTGGCCCAAGTCGCGAATACGCACAGGAACTCCGTCGCGGGAAACAACGACGGTTTTCTCAATGTCCGCCAGCGATTGCAGCGTATCCTTGCTTTGGCCAATGAAGCCGCGTCCCCGGATGACGTATTCCATGCCACCCGACTCGACTGTCTTGGCACCGACGTCGATGTTCGAGTCCTTCACCGCGGCGATGACCCGTTCCAGCGGGATGTCGTGGAAGCGCAGCGCATCGGGGTCGATTTCGATTTGATACTGCCGCACGTAGCCGCCGACGCTGGCAACTTCGCTGACGCCTTGAACCGATTGCAGCTCGTATTTGATGACGTAGTCCTGCAGCGAACGCAGCTCGGCAAGATTCATCCCCTTCGGACCATCGAGCACATAATAAAAAATCTGGCCGAGAGCCGTCGCATCAGGACCGAGCGTCGGCGTGACGCCCTCCGGCAAAGTGGCGATCGCGGTCCCCAATCGTTCCAGCACTCGGGAACGAGCCCAATAGAAATCGGTGCCGTCGGCGAAGGTCACTTGCACGAAGCTATAACCGAACATGCTCTTGCCGCGCACGCTTTCTGCATGCGGCACCGTGAGCAAGGCAACAGACAAGGGATACGTGACCTGGTCCTCGACGTCTTTGGGAGACCGTCCCGGCCATTCGGTGAAGACAATGACCTGGTTTTCACCGACGTTCGGGATGGCGTCGATCGGCACTACCGTCGCGCAGTATCCGCCGACTGCGGCAACTATCAGCGCTCCGAACAAAGTCAGGAATGGCTGCCGAACGCAGAAATCAATCGCCGCTCGCAACATTGTTAGGCATCCCCTTTCTTCACCGGGGTAGCCTGATGCTGTTTATGCGAATCGTCTTTGGTCTCAGCTTTACCCTGCATGGGAAACACTTGCACCTTCTCGCCGCAGCGCAACATCTCACTGCCGAAATACGGGTTGAGAAGTTTGTCATCCGGCTGGAGCCAATCGCCTCCTCCGCCGGGAACCATTGGGCAGAAGAAGTGCGTGAAGGGATTTTGAGCACTTTCACTCCGGACCTGCGACGCAAGAGTGACAATGGCGTGGCTGATGGGTTTGAATCCCTTACGAGCCTCAGCCAGATCCATGTGGTGGAGATGTTCTGACTTCACAGCTACTTCCTGGACGAGCCTTTTAGTCGCTTCTGGAAACGCCGGGTCATCCGCGAGCTTGGCAGCGGACTGATGTACTGATTGTGCTGCACCTGCTGCTGGCCTCTTGTCCGAAGCCAGGGCTTGCTGCACTTGAAAGTAGGCCGCATATAGATCTTCGAGATTCTTCCCTGTTTCGCCGCCAACCGATGCGACCGCGATGCTCTCAAAGACCAGTGGGCCCTTCCGTTCTTTGGTGCGAGCAATGGCTCGAAGCGGATCAATCAAACTGGGCTTACCCGCCAATTGCATTTGTGAGTCGATCAAGAAGTTGCCGGCTGTGGCAACTTCTTCACCCGCTTTGAGCCCTTCGAGAATCACGATCTTGTCGCGCAAGATCGGGCCTAACGTCACCGGGCGAATTTCAAAGACGCCGGGCTTCGCTTCGACATAAACCACGCTGTTGCCACCGGCCATCAAAACTGCCGGGCGTGGCACGTATAACGAAGCCTTCTGGGGAACCGGTTCGTTGACGAAGCCATAGCGAGACGTTGGCACGAGATCCATTCCGCAGATCGGGCATGGTCCCGGCTCAGCGCGAATGATCTGCGGGTGCATCGGGCTGATCCACTTTCCAGCCAGGTCCGCGTCAAACACGTTTCCCTTGGGACCGATGGGAAGAGTGATGAGCGCTTCGGCATAGTCGCCTGGTCGTAAGCGACCGTCGTTCAGCAGTTCGACGCGAACGCCAACGGTTCTCGTCTTGGGATCGACCGTGGGATCAATGAAAGCGACCCGGCCGATTAACTTTTCTCCGGGCAGTGATTGCACGACCGCCTCCACCTTTTGGCCGAATCGAATGCGTGTGGCATCTTCGGGAAACAGCTTGAGCATCAGCCACACAGTCGATAGCTCGGCAATCCGATAGATGGGATCGCCCGCCTTTACGTAGTTCCCTTCGACGGCCAGTTTCTCCACCACGGTGCCGCCTTGCGGTGCATAGATCGTCAGCCGCGACTGAGCATTTCCGGAGCGTTCCAATTCGGCGAGCTGATCATCCGTCATGCCATACTCGCGCAGTCGCTGGCGTGTATTAGCGGCCAAGGACTCTTGAGCCTGGCGAACAGCCGCTAATCCACCAGCGGCGGCCAGTGCGCGACGTGATTCGATGTACTCCACCTGCGCACCAAATAGTTGCGGGCTGTAAAGGACCGCCAGATGGTCACCCTTCTTGATCTCGACTCCGGTGTAATCGGCGAAGAGCCGTTCGAGGCGTCCGTCGATATACGAGGCGATCGTAGCCTGCCGACTCTCATCGACGGCAATGGCGCCCACGGTCTGCAGCGTTGCATCCAGAGGCCCGCTTACCACCTTCGCAGTTTGAATGTTGGCCAATCTGCGCTGGGCAGGCTCAATCTTGACGGAGAACTCGTCAAGGTCCGCCGCACCGCTGGAAGCAGGCACCAGTTCCATCCCGCAAATCGGGCAGCGACCGGGAGACGGCTGCCGAATCTGGGGGTGCATGGGACAGGTATAGACCGCCCCTGACTTGGCCGTAGCTGCGGTTGTCCCAGCCGCTGCAGGTAGCAATCTAAATCGCTGGGCCAAACCGACCACGACGATCAAGGCAACAACCCCGAGTAGAAACAGGCCTACGGGGAGCAGTTTCTTGCCGATCAAGAACAGTCGATCTTGCAGCGAAGGGGTAGCCGAAGGCGTATTCGCATTGCTAGGAATAGTGGACGGCGTGGACATAACGAAGCCTCAAAATCAGATCTGGTTCTAACCAATGGCGCAGCGAAATGAACTGCGAATGGAGCGTAAACACTTGCCTGGGAAGAAGGCCTGCGGCTTCCGTGCTGCAACTTGTCTGCAATCAGCGCGCAGCGGTGGCCCGGAATCAGATCAAGATCGCCAGATACAGAATCGCGACTGAATCGAGCGCGGTTTCCAGGATTCCGCGCTTTGGTCGCAGTAAACGGAATCTTCCGGCCGATCTCGCACCGTCAATTGCATCACAACGTGATGCCCTGCGGTCCACTTCAACGATCGGCCACTCTCGTCGGTTGCGGCGGGTTGTGATGGCTCCCGCGATTCCTCTTGGCGCTGACACGAACAAGCCGGCATCGGCGTGGCTGAACTGCAGCAGCACTTCGTAGCACTCTTACAACTAGCCGCAGGCGATGCTGTAACGGAAGAACAACCAGCGTTCGCTAGCGAGGGTGTCCCTAACCCGCTTCCGGCAATCGGTGCCAGAAGCAAGAGGGAGATCACACATCGCAAATATCCGCCGCGATTGAACATTCCACACCAATGGGCTGCGCCGCAATGAACACGACGTCTCCATTATCCTGCGGCGAGGAGTCGTGTCTAGTGCGTAAGATCCGTTGATTAGGGCGCAGGTTGTGGTGCGTCGGGGGTGGCTAAGAGATCGACACCGACCGTCTGCCGGATGCGGGCCAGTGTCGTTGCGAGTTGGCCAAGAGCGCGATGGTAACCCAATTCGAGATTAAGGAGTGTGCGATAGTCGCGAATCACGCGGTCAAATGTCACCGTGTTGTTGACGAGTGATTTTTGATCCGCCTCGAAAGTCTGCCTAGCCTGGGGAAGAATCGTTTTCTCGTAGAGTTCGATCGTTTGCTGTGCCGCTCGCGCCTGTTCCCACAAATCTCGCAAGGTGGCGTCGATGCGCAGACTTACCTCGTCTTCGGTGGCATGAGCCGCGTAATGCTGGCGGGTCGCTTCGTTGACCATCGCTTCGTTCTTCCGATGCCAGATCGGCAACGTACTGGAAACATTCAAAGTCCAGGCGTCGTTACCAGCGCCTGGCGACATGTCTGCCGGGTCAGCCGCCATCACCATCCAGCTTGCCCCGACACTCACGTCAGGCCGCCGCTTCAGCCGAGCCACTTCAATGCCCCAGCGAGTCGCCGTCGTGCGGAGCCGGGCTGCATTCAGCTCAGGCTGGGCGCCCATAGCGATGTGATGCAGCAGGTCGTGGTCCCATTGTGGAATTTCGATGTCTAACTTCGTCGGCGCGCTGATCGGTGTCCGCGACTCCCTGCCGGCCAAACGGTTTAGCTCGGCCATCGTCGCCACCATCTGTTGCCGATAACTCAGGAGTTGCTCCTGCAAACTGCTCAGTTCCAATGTCGCCATCAGCACATCGCCGGGTTGGGCATCGCCAGCGGCGACGCGGGAATTGGCCGTTCTGATGAGTGATTCGAGTTGTACTTGATCCGCCTGCGTTGTACTGACCTGCTTGCCGAGGACGTACAACTTGTACCAGGTTGCACGAATCTCCCCCACGATCCGCAACCGCTCGGCTTGATACTGATTCTCGGCGACCAATGCTTCGAAATGCGCCATCTGAGATTCGGCTTTGAGCCGGCCGATCCAGGGAATCATCTGCATGTACTGCAGTTCGGCCAACTGCCGATCGGGCACAAAGTTCATCGCGTCGCCGAAGAACATTCCGGAGAGCGTTGGGTCAGGTAGCTTCGCGACATACCCCACTTTGGCCCATTCAGCCGCGGCTTCCTGCTGCATCCGCCGAAGCGTGGGATTGTTGCTCAGGGCCGCAACTTCTAGATCAGCGAGTGTCTCAACGTGTTGCAAAAGCACGGGCGCGACCTGCTCTGGCCGGACTGTTTGCGGAGGCGGCAATTGACCTGAATTGCCCGCTTGCTGATGCGACGCCAATTGCACGGTTGGCTCGACGGGCGGAACGACACTCGTCACCGCGACGGCAACTGGTTTTTGTGCCAGCGGAGGCGCTGAGCGGACTTGTTGCTGTTTAGACGTTTCACACCCGAGACAGCAGATCATTACTGCTGCCTGCAGGAGAACGACGTCCAAAAGCACGAACTTGCGCATCGCAGCGAACCTTGGGGAAGTGACCTACCTGCCGGCACACATGAAAACTTCGGAGCTATCGCTGACTTCGGCACAATCCGCGTCCAAGTATTAACCGTTACGGGCGGAGTATCGGATTTCTACGCCGTAGCGTTCGGCTGGATTCGTTTAGCGAAAGTGTGACGGTAATGCCGGCCGTACAGCATGCTGTGCCGTTAGGGATTGGTGACGCATCTGTCCATATTTTTCGCCGGCGCTGCTGCCATCACGGCCGCTTAATAATTGATTCCCTACCTCGCAGCTGCATGGATTCCAAATGCACCGGTATCGAGCGGTTTAGGGAGCGCCGCTAATATGTGCCGAAGAGGCGGCAAGCTACCATCATCGCAAGGGCTACCGAGGTGCTTCATCCAGTCGAAGTTTTGGCAGCGTTAATTACACCGGGCGTGCTCATTTCAGCCACGGCCCTGCTGCTGTTGTCCACGGCAAACCGCCTCGGACGCGTGAATGACCGAACTCAGGCACTGCTTGCCGACCTGGACGCGGAAAAGCCACCGTCGAATCCGGCGGACAACCAGAATTTAAAGGACGAACTGATCTTGAAGCAACTCGCCAGTTTGTTGAAGCGGCTGCTCTTGTTGCGTTCTGCGGTCACTGGAATGTATGTCTCAATTGCTCTCTTGGTAGTGACCAGTATCACGGCCGGGCTTCACGTGATCATTCCCCAGATCGTGAGCATGATCCCAATCTCTTTGGCGATGCTCGGAGCCATGGCCTTCCTTTACAGCATTGTCCTGCTGATTCGTGAGGCGGCAATTGCAGTCCATACGACCTTGGAAGAGATCGCCTACGCCGAAGGTCTGGTGGAATCTCGCAAATCGCTTCGCCAGCAGAAATGACGGCTTCCGCGGCCATCGTCCCTGCAGTTAGACGTCACCGTGGCGTTAGCTCATCAACGAGTGCTGCCAGCTCGGTAACGTCTTTGACCCCGACCACCGTCACAAAGCCTCGGTCGACCGGCCAAGTCGCGACAAGCTGTTTCCCGACCTCTACAAGGCAACAAGACTTTCCTGCACATTCAGTTCGAACCTGGGGTCGACTGCCGAACCAATCACCTTGTTCCTCTGTGTGTTCGAATAGCACGAAAGACGTTTGCCCTTCGCAGGAATAGTTCGTTTGCACACAGTCGCAGCAGGGCATTTTAATCGTGAGGCGTTCTTCTACCTGATGTTTAGCAAGTAGCGTGGGGGCCGCGATCGTTCGCCGGCGCAGGAACTTCGACGCTCCCTCCCGATCAACGACCTTCCCGTGGAACTGCTTGGCAAGAATCCCTTTTGCCTCAGCGTTTCCGCTGACGTACGCATCCAGGAACCGATTGAAGGATGTGACCATCAGCCGGTGATCATGCGCAGCTGGCTTTGGCACCCACAGCTGCCAGATCCCAACGGCAATCAAGAGCGTTGCTGCTACTCCCACAACTGCAGTCAGCCAACGCCTTCGCTGTACTAAATTCGGTGAAGCAACCCCATCTCGCGCCACGGCCCGTTGCACACTCCGGACTAGACCAGCCGGTGGTTCAGGGGCGGGCGACCTGCGGACGAGACCGGAGAGGGCTTCGTGCGACTCCAGCTGCTCGCGGCAGCTTTGGCAATGCGAAAGGTGTTCAACCACCTCATCTTCCTGGTCTCCCAGCAACTCACCGTCGTGGAATGCGGAGAGCAGCGGAATGACCTGTTCGCAGTTCATTGATTTTCAGGCGACCATCCGAGTCTGGTTAAATGCTCTCGAAGCTGTTGCCGCGCCCGATTGATCCGGGAAGCTACCGTGCCTGCTGGCAGATCCAGCATTTCAGAGATTTGCTCGTAGGTCAGTCCTTCCTCCTCACGTAAGATGAACACCACTTTCAGTTCCGGCTCGATCTGGGACAAGCCCAAATCTAACATTTCCCGGTCATCTGAATCAGCCGGTCGCGGCAGGTGAAAATCTTGCGGGTCCACCTTCAACACGGCTACCTTTCGGTTCGATCGACGGCGGATGTGTTGCAGCGATTCGTTGATGGCAATGCGGCAGAGCCAAGTCGCAACGGTCGAGAGCCCCTTGAACTGACCAATGTGCCGAAACACTTGCAGATAAACCTGCTGTGTCACGTCATCAACGTCATTCCGACCCACCAACCGGTACACAGTTCGATAGACCACCTCTTGCGTTTCCAGGACCAAATCTCGCTGAGCATCGGCGTCCCGCTCCTGGCACTTCGCCACAAGGCTAGACAGTCGATTAGATCGTACAATGCGTAAATGCTCCTCCTCTTGATCAGATGCCACAGCTGCTTCAAATCTTCTTGCTTTCGGCAGGGATTGTTGCGGGGACATGATTCGTAATCCAAATCTGGAAGAGGATTCAGCGGGCTAACGCCGAGTAGTCGCAGCAAACGCTATACCCTGCACAAGTTCGCCATCTGGCTCGATGCCGGCAGTAACTCGTTCAAATCGCTTGATTTGCTGTGCCGTTCCGCACGGGGCGCTGTGCGAAATCGCACGTTCAAGTGATCAGCGGATTACCTCGACAATTCTTTCGGATTTCAAGAAGAAAGCCCGGTTCACCGCATCGAATGTTGTGGTGAGGCAAATGGCGCGGCAAGCACAGTAGCCCGCCAATCCCACACATGGTTTTGGAATCATCGAGCTGCGTTTGGCTGAATCAGCCACGGTTCGAATGAAATATTTTTGCATTTCCGTTTGTCATTGGCGGAGCGGATGCGATCGTTCGTAGGAGCCCCAAGATGAAGAATTATGGTCGGTTTGTGTTCAGTGTGATGGCGATGGCCGCAATGGCGATGGTGGTTACACCCGCACTCGCTCAGAAGGACGCGGGCTCGAAAGCCCGTGGTGAACACAGCGTTCCCTTCTGGTCGTCGAAGGCTTCGCAGCGGCATTTTGAAGGAGCCCGCAATTACAGCAACGACTTCCGCGGTTACGTGCAAGCGAACCCGAAGCCGAGCCCTGTGGTTGTGAAGGAAGTGATGACCGGAATTGGCCACAACTTTGCTGAAGCCAAAAAGCACTTGGCTCAGATGAAGACGCACTACGCTGCGAACAAGTCAGCCGTGACCGCCATCGAGGGATTGGAAAAGCAATTGGTTGTCGCCTATGACCATCACGACAAGCTGATGGCCTGCTGCAACGACGCCACGTTCGATGCCATGAAGACCATGGCTTGCTGCGAAGACCTCGCGGCCGAGATGGACAAGATTCTCGACAGCCACACCAAGTTGATGGACTCGCTGGCTCCGAAAGCAGTCGCTCCAGCAAAGAAGTAGAACGGTAAACAAAACTGGCGGCGACCACCGTCGCCGCCGGGATGAACGAAGACGAGAGATTTACATCACCACTGGTGACAGCCCGCTCCTTGTGAGGAACCTCGACTGCCGCCCCTTTGAGAAGGAGAATGTCATGTCCAAGCTCATTTTCACCACGACTCTCGCTATCCTCGGCCTCGGGCTGATCGCGACAACTGCTGAAGCTGGTGGTCGCCGTCAATGTGGAGTGACATACGTCGCGCCTCCTGTGGCCGCCGCGCCGGTACAAACCGCCGCTGCTCAGCCGCAGGCGCAAGTGCAAGGTTACCGCGCCATGTCGTACGAACCGGCTACCCAGTTTGTCGCGCCGGTTTATCGGGGCACTCGGAACGGCGGTGGGGGCGGCCAGGATCTCTGGCGGTATCAGAAGACTGATCCGCGGAAGTATCGTTAACATCGTAGCGCCGATGATTGGCGGTGACCAAATAGGCGGCAATTGCCGCGAAACGCAACTCCCGTGAAAACCTCACTGGAGTTGCGTTGTTTCTTGTTGCGCTAGGTCAATCTTGCACAATCGACTTCTTAGCAGAACTGTTGAGCGATGCTAAATGGATCGTTTGAGAGTCGATGGCGGTATGGAAGTCGGCTCGCCAGAGCTGTTCTAGCTCGGCATGACCGCGCAGGTCGTACACCTCTCTAATGGAGGTTTCATGCCCATTCTTCATCGCGAGCTGAACAAATTCCAGAAACTTGGCCGGCGTGTCCCGCCTGCAAAGAAACGCCACCACGGATGCACTTTGCCCGTAGAACGCCGGAATCCGAGATGTAACGGGGTAATCGGTGACAGCTAGTAATTCTGCCGCATGAAATGCGTTGCGCTGGCTCAGAGCCAACTTCAGGTCGCGCTGGTGAAGTCGCCGTTTTTCCACACTATCAGCTAGTATCGCCATTCCTTCATCGGCCCAGCGAGGCAACTGCTTTCCGGCGAAGTAGTCTGCCACAAGCACATGAGTTAGCTCGTGAGCAAGAGCCGAAAGTTCGCCCGACTGTGTCGGCAGGAGGTCGACCTGACGCTTGGATACCAGTTCTTTTTCAAATTCCAGCCAACTGGACCCAAAGCTACTTTGACCGCCTCGTCCTACTGAGTTCACGAAACTGTTTCGTGAAGAATGGACGACAACTTGGCAGGTGACTTTCCACGAAATCGGCTCATCCTGCGGCCGCCAAGTCGCGAGTAGTCTATCACGCCATTGTTCGCAATGCAGAGCAATTTGTCGCGCGTCGTGTCCCTGCGATCGGCAGTCAATTTGAAAGTTGGCGCTAGTGGCATGGCGCGCTGTGCCACTAACAGCATGCTCGTCGGCCGTAAGGAGGACACACAAAAGCAGGCATGTCATTGCGAATTCCCGGTAACCACGATTCGATCGTAGTGCGGGAAATCAAATTCTGCGCCAGACCTCGATCTCGATCAACGAGAATAAAACAGGGTGTCGTCGCAACTTGTTTCTGACTATGCAGTTGCCTCTGAGCATGCGAACTATTTCGGACAAGGATGGCAAGTATTGGCTGCCCCCTCATTGCGCACTGATGCTCAGAAACTCCGCACGCCAAATATGAGCATCGAACTGAGTGGGTCGAAGCACATGCTCCAATCCCAGCTCAATCAGTTCCACCTCACGTGTCACTGTTTTTCGAATTGCGATCGTCGGGCGTCCAAAACCCATCCGCTCCTCGCGCCGGGATTGATGCGCGAGGCCCCGTCAAACTTGCGTCGGACCGACACATCGAAGCTAGATAGTGATTCCGATCTGTTGGCAGCTCCACTGCCAGGAGTAGAATTGCCTCCATACGCCGCGATCGAGTACGTTCAATGATCACGGCCGCAACGTAAGCGTCATGCCGGATTAAGGTTAGGTGTCGTAAAGTAATTCCGCATGTAGTCCGGTACATGGTCATGTTCCCGGCGGAAAACGAAACTGGTTGTTGCCGAGTTTCTCGCACGAGGTTGTTCGTGGAATTGCCGGCGCTAGGTTGCAGGATCGAGTCCTGCGTCTGCAGGATAATCTCCTTGATCTATGTGGAGGAAGATCTCAGGAAAGCTGCTGCTGCGAACGCTCGGATCGGATGATTCCCGGCGGCAACTGAATTGCCCATCGGCCGCGACGGCCGATTAGGTCGCATTCCTGATTGGCCTTGTTCACGATGACATCTGCAAAGAACTGAACTCAAGAAGCTCGGCATCCGTTCGATCAAGAAGAGCACCGTGCGGAATATTCTGAAAGCGGCAGGCATCGATCCTTGTCCGAAGCGGGCCAGCGCGACCTGGGACGAATTCGTGGCCCGGCACGCTACCAGTTTGTGGCAGTGCGACTTCTTCAGTCAAAAGGTTCTGACGATAACGGGAATTCGCGAAGTGTTCGTGCTGGCCTTTCTGCATGTCGAAACACGACGAGTCATTCTTTCGCCCGCAACACTTCATCCGAACGAGGCCTGGGCGGCTTCTCAGGCAGCAACGATTGTCGAGCAAGCGCGGTCGCAAGGCTTGGGGATGCGTTACGTGCAACGGGACCGCGATGGCAAATATGCAGGCATTGACGCGGCCTTGAAGCAGAAGCGAGTAAAGGCTCTCAAAAGAGCTGTTCGCACACCGAATGCGCGAGCCTTTGTCGAGCGGTTCATCGGCACCGTCCGCCGCGAGTGTTTGAACCATTTTCTGTTCTTCGGAACGCAGCATCTCGACAGTGTTCTGAAAACCTGGTTGAGCTTCTATCACAAGCATCGTCCACACCAGGGAAAAGAAAACGAGCTGCTCACTGGCAACCTTCGCATCACAAACTCCGAGTCTGCGGCCATCGCTGAAACGATTTCACTCAGCGACATTCGTTGTGAGCAGCAGGGCCTACTGAAAAGCTATCACCGCAAAGCGGCGTAGCTCGCGAATGTGTGACCTTCCACCGCAAATCATTCTCGACTTGCTGCGCCGGCGGTGCGCACTCCTTCTAAAATCGAATGCGAAAACAGCACGAAGTTCTCGTCAGTAATGCTCGGCCTCTCCAACTCGACTCTGCAAATCGAACAACAGACGGCCAATCGTGGCTTTCTGCCGTCTGTTTCATATCCGATCAATTAACTGCACCGGACGGCCACGGTCCGCGCAGCTAATTTGCAATACGCAGCTGGACCTGGATTTGTTTGGTGCTGGTGATGCTGGCGGGTGAACGCCAGCGTGGGGTTGTTGCGTATAGCGAGAGGCGTCGGTTTTCTTTCTGGGCGTGAGTCGGAGACTCTCGAATGCAACATGCAGATATTCCACGGGTGGCGACGATTGGCAAGGCGGCGGCGATGCAGCAATTGGTGCAGTCACTGGGCAACTTGCCAGACCCACGTACGGACCGCCGGCCGGTGCATTCGCTGACGAACATTCTGGCGATTGCCTTGTGCGCCATGGTTGCCGACTGCGACTCGTGGGAGGACATGGAGGATTTCGGGCACGAACGCCAAGCCTGGTTCGAAACCTTCCTCTCGCTCCCCCACGGCATTCCCTCGCGCGACACTTTCCGCCGTGTCTTCGCCCGCCTCCAGCCGAGGCCCTTTCAACAAGTGCTGGTCACGTTTATCGAGTCGCTGCGTGAACCCACTCCTGACGACGAAGGCGCCGACGATCAGCACTTCGCAATCGACGGCAAGACGTTGCGTTCGAGTTTCGACCGCGCCGCCGAACAGTCATCGCTGCATCTGGTGCAGGCAATGAATACCGGCACGCAGTTGATCGTGGCTCAAGCGCCGACGCATACCAACGGTGACGAAGAAGTGAAAAAAGGGAACGAAATCACGGCCATTCCGCAGGTTCTCGAACTGCTCGACCTCCGCGGCGCGGTCGTCACCATCGACGCCATCGGTTGCCAAACCAAGATCGCCGCGCAGATCGTCGCCGACGGCGGCAACTACCTGCTGGCCCTGAAGGACAATCACCCCACGCTGCATCGGCAAGTGCTTGAATACTTTCTGCAACTGCACGCTGAGCCGCTGCCAGGCGAGGTTTTTACGCTGGAGACTAACGAGCCTCGCGCCCGGGGACGCAACGAGGAACGTTACTACACCGCTGCGCCACTCCCGGCTGGGTTGTTCGGTCAAGACAACTGGGCGGGACTACAGTCGTTGGTACAAACCACGACCACGATCAAGCATGCCGACAAGACGACCATTGATAGTCGCTACTTCCTGAGTTCGCTCCCGCCCAGCGAGATTGAAAAGATCGCACGCTGCACGCGGCGGCACTGGTGGATCGAAGCGACCCACTGGGTGCTCGACGTGACGTTCGGCGAAGACGCCTCGCACGTCCACCAAGGCCACGCCGCGGAGAACCTCGCCACCCTCCGCCGGGGCGCGCTGGGCCTGCTCAAGGCCTATCAAAATAAACCGGCTCATTTCCGCAAAAAGACGCCCCCCAGCCTGAAATCGCTCCGCAAACAAGCCGGCTGGTCAACCACCGTTCTCGCAAACATCGTCACCCAAAGAACTTGAAGTGCGCGGACCGTGACCGGACGGCACATTCCTTCTAAAAAGCGAGGGCGAAAACGGCACAAAGTTCTCTTCGGTAATGCTAAGCCTCTCCAATTCGACTTCGCAAATCGAGCAACAGACTGCCAATTGCGGCTTTATGTCGACTGTTTTTATGTCCGATCTATTAATTGCACCGGACGATTTCCGGATAGGTTACTACTGCTCGAACACGACGAGACCAATTTTTGCAAAGCTTATCCAAAATCAATTTCGCGCCACGTATCTTTAACGACTTCACCATTCCTGACTAAAATGCTCGCATGGAAAGCTCCTGCCAGGAAGTGCAGTCGTGCGGGAATCTCCTCTTCCTTGCAATCAGCTAATAGCTCTGCCTTTCTGTCTTCAGAGAATGTAAATTCAGCCTCTACGACGTACTCGCGACTTTTATCAGGAACAGGAGTTACGCTAAGTACCGAATGCCGGTCATATGCATAGCTACTCAACACATATCCAATCGCAATTGTACTCGCGGCATCCATCGGAAGCTCAGTCACAAATCACCCCCCACTTTCGAAGAAGTTGCCTCATGGTTTCTGTGACCTGAAGACTTTTGTCAATTTTTTTGAGTTCAACCCATTGCTCTTCGCCCTCAATTCTACTCCATATGCCACGTGACCGAACAAAAGTGGCCGCCAAGTGCTCGCGAACAGGTTGTGGTAGTTGACCGTATCCTGTTGGGCCATAATGCAAATACGTTAGCGCATGACCAATTTCATGGAACACCGCCCGAATGGTCGGATTTGAAGGCAGTATGATTGTTGGACGACCTTTCAAGACAGAAAACCCACCGGCATTGCCATTGAGATGACGTTCGCCATTAGTGATCAAATCAATTCCATGCCGTTGCAAATAGGTCCTTAGTTGATCTAGGTTCTTCCATATTGCACCGGCCGCCGAACCTGTAAAATCTAACAGTACACCTAAAAGCTCGTTGTCCGAAACATTTTTACCAGCTTTTGTATATGTTTCCCTGAGTTTGACTACTTTTTCCGTTACATCGATTGTCTTGTCACCGCATTTGGCGATGTACTTCGTTTTTCGCCACAAGCCCCAGCCTTCCTTCACAACATCTACGGCAATGCCAGCTCCGTGCCCAAGGCCGAATGTTGCCAACTCCCACTGTAGGTTTTCAATCTGGTCTCCGATTTCATTCCAAATCGCAATGGCGAATTCGCTTGCGATAATACTCCCGCGGATATCAATATGATCCAAGATTCGACCGTGGCCCGGCCTCAGAGTTTGTCCGGTCGCATACGCTCCGTCTAAAGCTTGCTCCGCCGTTTGAGCAGGAGATGCAATGCCACCGGTTTCGAGTCCATTCGGGTCGACTCGGTCAACTGGACGATTCGATGTATATCTGGAGAGGTTTTGATCACCACCAGCAAATCCAATCGGGTCTTCATTCATCCACCTTCCCACTGATGAGTCGTACCAACGGTTCCAGTTGTATTGGAGACTGAAGGTAATTTCGAAGGGCCGCGCGGTGTAGCCGAGGAAGGAGGTGATGCCGGTGGAGAAGGTGAGGGTGCCAAAGGAGTCGTAGATGCGGTGGCCGGTGTCCACGGTAGTAGTGAGGCCGGCATCGTAGGCGACGAAGTCGCGCGGGGTGCCGAGGTGGTCGGTGAGGCCGAAGTTGGGTGTGGAGCCGTGGGTGATATCGGCGATGAGTTGGTCGACATTTGGTCCCCAACTGTAGATGTGGGAGAGATCGCTACCATCGTCGCCGTTGATTTCAAGGGAGAGCTGGTTGCCTTCGTAGGCGAAGTAGGAATCGATGGCGGCGGTACCGCCGGGGCCGTCGGAATCGACCGAGCGGCGAATCCAGCGGTTGAAAACGTCGTAACTGTTTTCCACGACGCTGAGCACGTTGCTCATGTCGTCCTTCTCGGTCACGGCAACGAGGCGATTGCGATGATCCCAAGAGTATTCGGTGACGTAACTGGTGCTGATGTTGGTGCGGGTTAAGCGGTTCCCTTCGTTGTCGTAGGTGTAGTTATAAGTGCCGTCGGATTGGAGTTGGTTGTTGGTGCCGGTGGTGTAACCGGTGTCTCGGTTGCCGTTGGCGTCGTAATCGTAGGTCTCGTCGGTCGAACCAGTGTGATCGGCGTCGATCAACTGATCGGTGTCGTCGTAGTCGTACTGGCTCAGGCCATCGAGGAACGAATCGATTTCAATGATGCGGCTCGCGGCATCGTAGGCGTAGTCGTAGCCTGCCCAGGTTGTGTCCCCAGTAGCGTGAATGATGCTGGCGAGCCGGTTCAATCCGTCGTAAGTGAAAGCAGTATCGACTACAGCAATTGGCGTTGTGTTGTCGCCTACGAAACCTGTGATAAAGTGGAACTGCCCCAGCTTGTTGTAGCTGAACTCGGCGTGATGCCAGAAGTCGGCTTCTTCATCGCTGCTGCGGGTCAACTGCGTGAGCCGATTCAAATTGTCGTAGACGAAGTTGCTCGTTAGCGCTTCGGTCGTACCGAAGGCCCACTCCGTTTGCGTTCGGTTTCCCGCCACGTCGTACTGCTGACCAAGCGTGATCGTGTCGAAATAGCCTGCGAAGGTCATCGTCTCGTTCGTTACGCGGCCCAGGTCGTCGTAGGTGTAATAGTTGACCGCCGCTGGGTCGTTGGCTGCAGTCAGCTGGCCAGCCAGGTCGTACTCGAACGTCAGAATCCGCTGGAGATTGGTGTTGGTGAGCGCCGACGTATTGGCCACCAGCGGTTCGACGTTTTCACCCGCCAGGCTCCCTTCGAAGGTGATCGTAAACGGCCCGCCGGCGGAACCGCTCACACTCACCGCGTCGATATTGGAGAGCGCCTCAAGCGCCGTTTCGACCTCACCCGCCGTGGCATCCCAGTCGAGCGCGGTGGTGGTCTGGCCGCTGAAGGTCAGCGTGAAGGTGCCGCCGTCGGCGTTGCTGATGGTCACTTCCTGTACCTCGTTGGTCGACGAACCCTCATAAGAAGTCGTCTCATTCTCCGTGGGAGCGCCGATCCCATTATAGACGGCTGAAGCGTCAATGGTTATCTGCGCCACATCGGTGCCCGCGAGCCCTCCCGTGAACGTGACTTCCCATTCCTGGTAGTAGCCGTAGTTTTGCCACTTCGTAACGGAGACCTCACCAGAGCCAATATTGCTCAGCGCTTCCAGAGCCGCTTGCACCGTCCCGGCACTGGCGTTGTAAGCGATCGCCGAGGTTGTCTGCCCGTCAAATGTCAGCGTAAACGTGCCGGAAGTCATATCGGCCGAGTAATCGTAGAAGCCCACATACTGAACTTCATTCGTCGAACTCCCTTCGGTGTAAGTATAAACCGACGACGACGGGAACGTGCTGTTCGCCCACCACTGCTCCTGCGTCTTCCGGTACAGATTGTCGTAGTCGAACAGCACCACCCGCCCCAGCCGATCCGTTCGCTGCGTGAGGTTGCCGACGGCGTCATACCCAAACGACCGGCTCTGGCTCAGCGCGTTCGTCTCCTGCGTCACCCGATTGTGCGCGTCATAAGCCCACGACGTGGTGTTCGCCTCCGGGTCCGTCAGCCCAGTCCGATTACCGTTACTGTCGTAAGTAAAACTGGTCACGCCCGCCAGCGGGTCCGTCACCGCAGTGGTTCGGTTCAAAAAGTCATACGCATAACTGGTGACCTTCGCCAGCGGACTCGTCGCCGTCAGCAGATTGCCGCTCGCATCGTACGTGTAGCTCGTCACCGGCGCGGCCAGCCCGCCAACTCCATCCGGATCAGGCTGCGTGAGCGTGAGGAGCCTGCCCAGCAAATCGTAATCGTAGGTCGTGATGCGCCCCAGCGGATCGGTCGTTTCCTGCAGCTGACCGGCGGCATCGTATTCCCACTCGGTGACCGGCGAAGTGAGCCCGCCAACTCCATCCGGATCGGGCTGCGTCAATTCCACCAAATTGTCGAGGTCGTCGTAAGCGTAGGCGGTCACGTTGCCGCGCGGGTCGGTCATCGTCAGCTTGCGACCGGCCGCATCGTAGGTGTAGCCGATCTCCGGCGCGGCGAGCGGCCCGCCCCCATCGGGATCGGCCAGGGTAACGAGAATCAGCCGGCCCAGATCGTCGTAATCGTACTCCGTCACGCGGTCGAGCGGATCGGTGACGCTGATCAGTTGCCCGGCGTCGTCGTATTCGTAATCCGTTTCCGGCGCTGCCTGTCCACCGGCACCATCCGGATCGGGCTGAATGACCTTCACCTGCCGGTTCCGCGCGTCGTATTGATACTCGGTGACATTCCCGAGCGGATCGGTCGTGAACCGCAGGCTGCCAACCTTGTCGTACTCGAACTCGGTCAGGGCATAGGTGAGTGGCCCGCCCCCATCGGGATCGGGCGCATAAATCTTGACCAGGCGATTCAGGTCGTCGTATTCGTAAGTCGTGGTGTTGCTGTTGGCATCGACTTCTTCAATCAGATTGCCCCCGGCATCGTATTCGCGATAGAGAGTCGTGGTGGAATACACATACTCGCTGGGCCCATCAGCATCCGGCAGAGTAACAGTAATTTCCCGGCCGAAATTGCCGTAGGCATAGGTCGTTTCTTCGCCGCGCGCACCGATCGTCCTGGTGACGCGTCCCAATGCGTCGTACTCGGTGACGAGCACCGGCGAACTGAGCGTGGGGGTTGCGCCATCAGGATCGGGCAGCGTCGTTTGGGTGAGCCTGCCGTGTAGGTCGTACAAGAAACTGGTGACTCGCCCCAGCGGATCGGTCACGCTCTCGATTTGATCGCCCGCGTTGTATGCGTAAATCGTTTCGGTGAGGTTCGTGTCGCCATCGTGATCCGGCAAATCGACCTGCGTTTGATTGCCGCGGGCATCGTAGTGATAGGCCGTTTCGCGGCTGAGCGGATCGATGGTCTTGATCAGTTGATTCAGGCTGTTGTAAACGCTTTCGATCTCCGGGCTGGTGTAAACCACCCCGCTCCCATCCGGATCGGGCAGAATGGTCTTCACCAGGCGACCGTACAGGTCGTGCTCGAATTCGGTTTCCCGTCCCAACTCGTCCGTGACTTTGGTCAACTGATCATCGGCATCGTAGTCATACACCACTTCCGCTTCGAGCGCCGTCCCCACTGCATAGCGAACGAGCGTGAGGTTCCCGTGCCCGTCGTACTCGAACTCAGTGATTCGTCCGAGTGCGTCTTCAACACTGGCGAGCGAACCTGCCGGCGGATCGGTGCCGAGGCTAGGAGTTCCGTAGTAGGTGAACTCCGTGATGACGTCGTCCGTTTCCAGGTTGATCAGATCGTCAAACTCACCAACGACGCGAATTTCAGCATCTACCAAACCTGTCGTTATATTCAATGTGTAAAAGATCAGATTGCCGTTTCGATCCTCGTACTCATACGGAACATTCAAATATGAGTCGTAGACCCAGCTCTCCGTTGTACCGTCCGGATAAGTAACCTCCTCGAGATTTCCGTTAGAATCGTACTGATACTCGGTAATCGGAGTGGGCTGGTAACCTAACGGCCCGTCGGGACGAGGGTCAGTTTGCCTTGTAATGCGGCCATCGTCATCTCGTTCGAACAGCGTGACATTGCCATCTTCATCGATTATTTCTAGCGGTAAGCCGAATCGGTCAACCTTAATAACACTAGTGTTTCCCAAGGCGTCGGTAAAAGCGCCCGCCGCATCATCCGCTGGATACATTGGCGACGGGTTCCCCCCTGCAAACACGGTCGACCACGTGAAGAAACGCTTTGTGCATGCGATTGGCATGTCGCCGGTAGACGCCACCGAGCACGTGCTTCAAATCTGTGGCTCCGAGGACCGTCCAGAGCCGGACACTCAAATCGGCACCCTCGTGTGCGGATGCTGCTCGCTTTGCTTCAACCTGGTCCCCATCAAGCGTGTTGAGGGCTAGTCACTTGGATACAAACAACATGCGTCCTGATGAACGCTCCTTCCGCGATCACATCGCAGCTGGAGCGTTCCAACTCGGGGCTCACCAAGGCCGTTGGAAGCTCGGATCAATCGCTTGGCCAATCGTGCAGATTGCCGTCGCAGCGGCAACTCGCGAAGGAGCGCCCAACGAATACTGGTTTCGCTTCGATTGCAGCGGATATTCGCAAGATGCTCCCACGGCCCGACCGTGGGATCACGAAACTGACCAACCGCTTCCGTTCGGTCGTTGGCCAAATGGTGCGTCACGGATTCCAGCGGTCTTCAGGACAGATTGGAAGGATGGCACATGCCTATACCTGCCTTGCGATCGAATCGCTGCGGTCGGGCATGACAACTGGCGAAATGAATACCCCGCACTTCAATGGTCGCCAAGCCGAGGTGTAGTCCTTTACTTGAACGAACTTCATTCACTACTCAATTCAAGCGACTACAAAGGAGTGCGTGGTGGCTAAGCCGCTAATTCGATTCCACCGCAGTTTTTGGCTGCGCTGCATGATGGAGCTTCATGCCAGAAGCCACGGTCGGCATGAATCCGGGTGTTTTATTCTCGGGAATGTAAACCGTCACAAACGGCAAGCTCGCCGTTGCGTGTTCTACGACGAGCTTGACCCGCATGCGTATTCGAGCGGCGTGTGCATCTTACAAGGCAACTCGTTTACTCGCCTTTGGGAAATCTGCCGCACAGAAAAACTGACCGTCGTCGCCGACATTCACACGCACCCTGCCGGGGCGTTTCAAAGCGAGGCGGATCGAACAAACCCCATGATTGCCCGAGCAGGGCATCTTGCGATCATCGTTCCGAATTATGCATCTGGACGGATCTGGCGTCATCGGCTTGGCGTGTTTCAGTACGAAGGCGACCATCGTTGGACCAACCTCAGTGGTTGGCAAGCAAGATCCGTCCTTAAAGTCACCTGGAGTTTTATATGATTTCCGATGTGATGCCTTTGACCAGTGTAGACAGCGGGCTGCCCAGTGCAGACACGCTCAATCGCGTCGTCAAAATCGCAATTGATAGCAGCGAGGTCGCAACCGTTGCCGCCGGGTATGAGCTGCTTCGCACGTACCGCGTTGGCGTTCGTGTCGGCCCAGAGGTTCAGAAATCTCCTGCGCATCAGGCGGCCCTGCTCACGATCGTCAATATCGCGCGCCGTGCCCTGCTCGGTGGCGTCTACATCGAAGGGAGTCTCGACACTCCGCTGCGGGTTTCGGTACCTGGTCATCGAACCCTTGCGGGAGCCGTTGCTGCCCTCGGCGGGCAAATCGTCCCCGAAATTGCCGAAACGATGCCGACCTTGATTCTGGGCAATGTCGCACGCGCGTCGAACGAGCATCCGGTTTGCCTGCATGTCGTCTTCAGGGATTGGCGTGGAGGTGTTTTGCCACACACCGAATCTTTCTCAACATCGGCGCAGAACGCGATTACGCCAGCAGCGACTCTTGCTGCGGCTATTGCCGTTTCAGAGGTCTTCCAAAACTTGAGAGGCAACCCGATGGCCGGTCGGCGGAGCGTCGGTCTTTCGCTTTGGAGCCCGGCGTCTGTTGATTGGTTGAATGCTCCGACCGGTCCGGCTGATATCGTTCTGCCGTCGAACCTATGGCTTATCGGGCTTGGCCATCTTGGGCAGGCTTATCTGTGGGTGCTCGGCCTGCTGCCCTATGCGGCCTCTTCCGAGGTCATGCTCTATCTACAGGATTTTGATCGGCTTGCGGAATCGAACGACAGCACCTCTCTCCTCACCAGCGGCAAACTAATTGGTCGCCTAAAAACCAGGGCAATGGCGGAGTGGGCGGAGGCCCGTGGGTTCAACGCAAGAATCATCGAGCGACCATTCCCTGGCGGAATGAAGGTTTCCGATAAACAACCTCGATTAGCCCTTGGTGGAGTCGACAACCCTCAAGCGCGAGCCGCATACGAAGACGCTGGATTCGATTGGATTGTTGAAGCTGGCTTGGGGGCTGGACCAGCGGAATACCTTGCTCTGCGATTGCACACATTTCCAGCATCGACTACAGCACGCCGGAAATGGGGTGACGTTGATGCACATCGCTCACCGCCGCCTAAAGTTGCTGCATATCAAAATCTGTCGGCCCAGGGCATGGATGACTGCGGCTTGGTGCAACTTTCAACCCGATCAGTCGGCGCGCCCTTTGTCGGCACGGTCGCAGCATCACTTGTAGTAGCCGAAGTTCTGCGATTCTTAAACGGTGGTTGCGTCTCTGAAGTGATCGATATGACACTTCGCGACCCAGGTAGTCGCAGCATAGTGCCATCAACCCAGAACCTGAACGGATTCAATCCAGGATTTACCTACTAGACCTCCTCATTAACCGTAAGTCACATCAAGTTGGGCGTTGCCCTTCGGGCCGGGCTCCTCCGGGCTTCGCTGCCGCTTCGGTCCGGCTGCTAAAACAGCCGGACTGCTTCGCACCCTGCACATCCCTAACGCGGCGGGCGATTCCGGTTTGAGGATGCCTGATCGAGTTCAGTGGTAGCCGTGAAATCGATCCGCAACCGCCCCGCGCTCGCCTTGCTCACTCCCACTGCCTGACTCGCCGCTGTCAGCTTTGGCCGCCCCACCTATTCGCAAGCCTCTCACCGCGTCAAGGTCCGCTCGCTCTGCTCGCTGCTGCTTGGCCTGCGGCCAAGGCTCCACCTTGACCCGGCGTCGGCCTGCCCACTCCGCTCCGCCTGGCGACCAGGCACTGACTGCGGCTCGGATCACTTCGTTTTCATCGGGTTCCGTTGGCATATCCGGGCCTTGTGCCAAAACAACACTGATTTTCGCGACTTCGTGATTGCCCGCATCCTGGAGGTCCGTAGCACAAAGCCTTCCGACGCTGAGTCCAGCGCCGATCAAGGTTGGCATCGGTCCGTCACGCTCAAGATTGGCCCTCACCCCCAACTCACCGACAGCGCGCCAAGTGATCGAGCTCGACTACGGCATGGAGAATGGCATTGTGGCAATTACGACCAGAGCTTGCCTGTCGACCTATTTTGAGCGATCCCTTGGATTGGATCTCGATCCCGCGAAAGTCCCCCCGGATCGCCAGCAACTTGTTCTGCTCAATCGAGAGGAAGTTGACGCCGCCCGGGCCGGCACGACTTGCTGATCGAAACGGGGCTCTGCCCCGGACCCCGGGGTTTTGCGAGGCATGGCTCGCATCGAAGAGGGGCGGGATGGGCGGATGCTTGCGATCATCCGCCAGAACATGCTTCGCATCGCTCGCCGTGAAAGTCGTCTTTCGCGGTACTCACGCTCTCGGGCCACGCCTCTGAGCCACCAGTACCGCGAACATGGGTGCTCGTGAACGGGCTAAGTCTACTCGCCCATTCATCGAAGTTGGGACTCACCGCACGAGAAAGCTGGAAAAGACTCGTCTTTAGAAAAGTTCAAATCCCGTCAACACTTGAATTTGCTGGTACTTCGTGCAACTCGTTGTGACAGCAAGGATTAGGCCCTGGCAAAGCAATTCGCCTCATCCGGGTAAGATCGGAGTGACAGGATTTGAACCTTCGATGTCTTGGTCCCGATTTAGGCGTACTGTAGCAATGTGTAGTTAATTGCCAGGAGCCGGGCAACATTCAACGCGATTTCGCGAGGTTTGCCTTCGCCTAGCGAAAAGGCTGAAATCTGCAAATTCATCGCAAAAGTGGGGGCCCAAGAGCCATCGATAAACTTTGTTTGCTACTTGTCGTCAGCCAGGATGACGACGATGTTGGGACGGGGCTCAGCTGCGCTCGCTACCAATGCCTGTGAGCAAAGCGCTGCCAGGAAGAAGAGTTTGTTCATGTGGTCCCCTTATTCTCCCGGAAACTCCGGTTCAATCTTCAGAAGTTCTGGATGCGAGCAGAATGGCGCGGCGGGTAATCCGTCTCGGTTATACAGACAACATTGGCGTGGGTTGATTGCGTAGGCGTAACGCACGGCTACTGGTCTTGGCACATGCTCGTTGCGAACGATGACTGTCGCGCCGTGAATCGTCGCTTCGGCCGGATGCCAGGTTTGCTCCTGGTCCGCCAACTCGAAGTGCATCAAGGAAAGTTCCCGATCTTCTTTGGGTTCAGCTAGACCGTCCTTGGTCGCAGCAATCAGACCGCTCTCGGCGTGTTTAAAGATCACAACGGCGCGGCCGTCCGCGATCTCCACACGCTCAAACAATGGTCCGCTAGACGCCAACTTTTGACTGTACTCATTGGCAAGAGCCAACCGCGCGAGTCGCTCTCCGACATCCTTCTTGTTCGGGGGGTGAATGTCCTCGTGAAATAGATCAATGGTGACCGCCATTCCCGAGTGTGGCAGGTCTGAGCTCAAACGCTGTTGCTCACGAAGATAGGGCCAACCTGCCCGAGCGCCGCTGCCAGGAAGTTGGACGAAGTAGAAAGGCAGAGCGTCGTTCCCCATTTCGGCTCGCCAACCGCTGATTAGGGCCCGCATCTTGTGCCGGTAGTCGCGGGGATCTTCGCCATCGCCACAGTTCGATTCCCCTTGATACCAGATCACGCCGCGCACGGCGAACCGGTTGATCGGCGCCAGACGCGAATGAAACAGCCGTCCGGGCAACCAATTCGCATCGCGGGCTCGAACGCCGCCGGGAAGTTTCCAGATGCCAGGCAGATCCTCTTGATCCCCCAATTCCAATTCGCGCAGCAGTGTAGGATGGTCCTTGAACGCGGCCCGCGGGATAAACGGTTCAATCGGAGTTCCGCCGCGTGAGGTATCAATGATTCCAATCGGAACGTCCAGATGTAGTTGCAACTTTCTCCCGAAGTAATATGCTGCCGCTGAGAATCCTCCGACCGTATTTGGCGAGCACACTGACCACCCGGCTTTATTAGGAACGTCCTTTCTCGGCACAGAAGACCCCGGCTCGTCGATTCTCAGGAACCGGATTGTCGGGAACTTCGCTGCTGTTATATCCGCTTCAGTCTGTGTGAAGTGTTTGGCCACTGCCTGGACGTTCATGGCCATGTTGGACTGGCCGCTCGCGTGCCAAACATCCCCCACAACGATATCGGCAACGGCCACGGTCTCGCCATCACAGGAAGCAATAAGTTCACGGGCTGCATCACTCGCCGCTAGTGGTTTGAGGATCACCTGCCATGTGCCGTTATCGTTCACTCTCGTGGTAGTACTTTGGCTCGCGAACTGAACCGCAACAACCTCACCTTTATCAGCCCATCCCCAGACCACAACCGGGCGTTCTCGCTGCAAAACCATGTGGTCGCTGAAGATCCCGGCCAACTTTAATTCCGCGTTCGCATTCGAGTAACAACTCAACCACTGTAAAACGGGCATCAGAGCGATACAAATGCGAATAGCTTGGCGCCATCGAACTTTCAAGAATGGTTGCATCATCGTATTTTTGTTCAGGAGTTCATTTGCCAAATCGTGCAGGTCAAAACTGTTTTAAAGCAGACCTAGGCAAGATACGTCACCAGCGATTACCCGGCGACAGGCAATGACTGAAACAACGCCAAATTTTGTCGCCCAAATCGCCAGCCACAGGAGCACGAACTCAGCGAAAGATCAGACCGGCTGAGGCAGGCCTAAGATGATGAGACGGGGAGTCTTGTCGCGCCTTGGAAGCTTGCGAACTTCGTGAAAAAGTCGCCCAACGAACACATTGAAGATCGCATGGCCGCCGAGGCGGTTGCTTGGTTAGAGCAGACCAAAGACAAACCCTTCTTCTTGAATTATTGGATGATCAGCGTGCATGCGCCATTCGATGCGAAAAAGGCCAACATCGAAAAAACCTCGCCCGCCTCAATCCGAAGGATGCGCAGCGCAGCCCGACATATGCGGCAATGATCGAAAGCATGGACGACGCCATCGACACGTTGCTCGACGGCCTAGATCGCCTGAAGCTGGCGGCCGACACGATTATCATCTTCACCTCCGACAACGGAGGAAACATGTACAACGAGATCGACGGAGCTGCGCCTACCAGCAACCGCCCGCTGCGCGGCGGCAAGGCGACGATGTTTGAGGGGGGCACGCGTGTGCCGGGCGTCGTCGTCTGGCCCGGCATCACATCTGCTGGCAGTCACAGCGACGCGATTATCCAGAGTGAAGATTATTAACCAACGCTACTCGAAGGTCTCGCGCTCAAACCTGCACCAGGTCAAAGTTTCGACGACTCGAGCATTCTCTCGGCTTTGAAAGGCGATGCGCTCGACGGCAAAGCCGTGTTCCAACTTTTCCCGCACGCGCCTGGAGCACCCGACTGGCTCCCGCCCACCATTTCCGTTCATCGCGGTGACTGGAAGCTTATCCGTATCTTCCACGGTGGCGAGCACGGGGCGCATCGCTACCTGCTCTTTAATCTCCGCGACGATCTCGGAGAGAAGAACAAGCTCGTCGCGCAGGAGGCGGAACTCGTGACAAAGCTCGATGCGATGATCGAGATATTTCTTGCTAACACGAAAGCCGTGTTGCCCATCGCGAATCCTGCGTTTGATCCAACGAAGTATCGACCTGAACTGGAAGGCAGGCAGCAGCCGAAGGCCAAAGCGAACGCCTCCACCAAAGGCCGGTGAAAGCAAGAACGCGAATCAGCCAGCGATGCCCGCCAGAGTCGAAGACACAAGCAACCCGAACCAGAAAGCAATTCGACGAACAGTAGAAGCCCTCATTTTTGTACTTGCCGGTTCATCAAGTACGCGTCGGCCATTGCATCGCCCAGCATGAGCGTTCCCTTTGTTCCAAAATGCAATTTCGAATGAGGCAGGTTCGACGTCTCGACGATCGTGAGCCGCGAATCGGTGCGTGCCAGTTCGTTCAAGGCAGCGTTGACCGGTTCCATGTTGCGCCAAGGTGCTTTCGGATGTTGCTCGGAGATGAACCAGGCAAGCTCGGGTTGCTTGAGGTCCGCGCGCGTCTGGTCGATTAACTGCTTCATCCATTTGGCGTTGTTCTGGGAGTACGGCCCGAACCAGGTGTCGTTCTCGCCTGTGTGCCAAACAATGCCTTCAAGGCTGCAATCAAATCCTTGTTTTGTAAGATCATCCTGGGCCGAGCGAATGAAGCCGATGAGCTTGGGATAGAGATCGCGATGCGACTCGGGCGAACCTTGGGGAAACCAGTCGGGGCCTTGCGCTCCGCTGTGCGTGAACTTGACGATGGCCAGTCCCTCTTTCGCAGCGAGCGACTTGCGCAATCGAGCGCCGAAGCTGAGCTCGGGCCCGAAGTTCCCCAGATAGTCGACTGGTCCAAGCGGCTCCCAATCCGTTGACGACTTCGCTCCGCCGCCAAGCGAATAACGAAACAAGATATCTCGTTGATCTTTAACGAGGGATTCGTGGCCCGGTTGCTGAGCGAGTTCGGAGACAAAGGAATCCTCGCCTTCCATATTGCGCTCGCCGGCCAGCACGAACAGTCGTACGCGGGCAGGGCTGTCGATTGGAAGTTTATCCTTGAAGCGGCGATCGGTCGTTGCAAGTTGCTTCCCGATGTCCCGAAGATACGCTTCGGCAAATGCTTCGCCCATCTGCAGCTGGCCTTGAGTGCCGAAGTGATAGTGGGGCTGGCCGCTCCCCATGACCTCGAATGCGAGATGCGAAGTCGGCACCCAGCGCAGTAGCGAATCGACTTTTAGCACTTGCTCTTGTTGCTGACGGAGGATGCCGAGGTTGCTGCGGTGATCCATGCCCCAGATCCCCTTCTCGCTGACCTCGGCGATGTACCACTTCAATTCCGGAGCTTTCAGGTCGGTTCGCAGCCGCTCGACGAGTTTCGTGAGTCCGTCCGCATATTGCTTGTAGAGATTACGGTCGAGCATGTCGTTCTCCCCCTGATGCCACATGACCGCTTCGAGCCGATAACGAACACCGCGCTTGTCGAGTTCCGCGAGCGACTCGCGAACGAGCTGCAGCGTGCGCGGGTAGAGTTTCTGCCCCTTGTCGGGCGCATCGGGATTCCAGTCGAAGGCGACTGTCGTTCCGCCAACCGCCGACTTGATGACGGCAATCGGAAAATCTGCCTGCTGTTTGACGCGCCTGGCAAACGTCACCTCCGGCCCGAACGAGCGGAGCGGCTTGAGCGAAACCCAACCTTTCGAGGCTTCATCGCCATTGCCCAGGATGTACGAGTAGAGAATGTCGCTCTGCGGATCCCCGGCGCCTTTAAAGTTGGGGTAATCGTCGATGCGATCCGCATGCGCGTCTGCGCCCACCATGTTGGATTGACCAGCGAAGAGGAACACGCGCGTGACCTCCTCGGCTCTGGTGGAACCATTCGACGTGAGTGCCCACGCAATCAGCGTCAGGGCAGACAAAATCACTTTGTGAAAACGCAGGTTCACGGTGTCGCTCATTCAATAATCGCACGCGGCGAATTCTCTTCCGAACAGCTTGCCGCGGCGGGCAATCGTCCCAGCCGTCAACTATGTTACTGATATGGGTCTTTTCAAGCGATGCCTGTCGGCAAGAGGTTCATATGTTGCGAGTATTGGCTTTCAGCCTGTTGATTTCCGGATCGCTGTTGGTCGCTGCCGAGCCGAAGACCGCTGCACTAGCCGCTCCGGAAGGATGGACGGGCGAAACCATTTCGCTACCACCCGGGTTTGCTCCCGACATGAAGCTGAAAGGTACGGAGAATGTTCGATTTGCCCCCGGGATGATGAAGCCGGCTGCGGACTCATTCTTTTGCTATGCCTTTGTCTTCGAGCTAGAGTCCCAGCCCGCGCTGACGGAAGCTGTTGTCAAAGAGGAGTTTCTGAAATACTACCGAGGTCTGTGCAAGGCCGTTCTCCAGGGCAAGCACCCTGATGTCGATCCGGCTAAATTCACACTGCTGCAACTCGTCAAATTCGACGCAGAGCCAGCTTCGGACCCGAAGATTGCGGATAAGGCGACGGTGTACACAGGCACGCTGGATTGGGTCGAACCGTTCGCTACCAAGAAGTCGCAGAAACTCAACCTGGAGATTCAGACCTGGGCCAGGAACGATCGTAACTACCTTTTTGCGTGTGTCTCACCTCAGGCCCGGGACGCTACGATCTGGAAACAACTCCACGCTATACGCAACGACTATTTGAAAAAGTAAACCGCCAGCGTTGAATTGACTGCCTCGACGATGACAGCTATTAAACACATTCTCCCATTCTCTCCCAAAGGACATCACCGATGACAGTTCAATCTCAGGGATCGCGTCGCCAATTTCTTCAGTGCCTCGCCGCCGGGGGCACCGCGAGCATTCTGCTGCCAACTGCCGAGCGCGCCTTCGGCTATCAATCGCCGAATGAGCGCCCGGTCTTCGCCACGATCGGCCTCCGCAACCAAGGCTGGGCGATCACCAGCAAGTCGTTTCGCTTCGCCGATTTCGCGGCTTTGGCCGATGTCGACGCGAACGTGCTAGGCGAAAACGTGGCCAAGGTGGAAAAGGGGCAGGGGAAGAAGCCCGACGCCTATGCAGACTACCGCAAGATTCTCGATCGCAAAGACATCGACGCGGTGATGATCGCCACGCCCGATCACTGGCACACGAAGATCGCGGTCGAAGCGATGAAGGCTGGCAAGGACGTCTACTGCGAAAAGCCACTCACGCTGACGATCGCGGAAGGTAAGCTCATCGAAAAAGTCGTCAAGGAGACGGGCCGCGTCTTTCAGGTCGGGACGATGCAGCGCACCGAGAGTGACCAGCGTTTCCTGCTGGCGATCGCGCTGATCAGAGCCGGCCGCATCGGAACCGTGAAGAAAGTGACATGCGGAATCGATCACATGGAATCGTCTCCGGTCATCCCCGAGGTTGCTGCGCCTGCTGGGCTGGACTGGGACACCTGGCTCGGCCCGGCGCCGAAAGTTGCGTATCGAGCGTTACCCGAAGTCCGCAAAGGTTACGGGGGCGGTGTGCCGCTCTACAGCAACTGCCACTACTCGTTCCGCAACTGGCACGAATACTCGGGTGGCAAGCTCACGGATTGGGGTGCCCACCACGTCGACATTGCGTGCTGGGCGCTCGGAGCCACCGAGACCGGGCCGAGCAAAATCACGCCGGTCGATTACAAGTTGCCGGTCGAATACAAAAACGGGAACCCCGTGGTCGATGATCGGTACAACGCCGCGACTAACTTCAATATCCGCGTTGCCATGCCCAAAAACGTAGAGATGATCATCACGAGCGAGGGGGACAACGGCATTCTGTTTGAAGGGACGGAAGGCCGGTTCTTTGTCAACCGCGGCAAAGTCACCGGCAAGCCGGTGGAGCAGTTGAAGGACAAGCCTCTGCCGGAAGGAGCGATTGAAGCCGTCTATGGGGGCAAAGTCAGCGAGAACCACACCGCGAACTTCACCGACAGCATCAAGTCACGCAAACAACCGATCTCCGACGTCTGGTCACACAACCGGATGCTGGAAATCTGCCACCTTTCTAACATCGCGATGCGACTGGGCCGCGAACTGAATTGGGATCCAACCAAACGGGAGATCGTCGGCGACGCGGAGGCCAACTCGTTCCTGGCGCGTGAAATCCGTAAGGGTTTTGAGATCGATTCGTAGAGGCCGTTGGTGGTGGGATGTGTGGGAACGGACGAGATCAATTCTTCCAACTCGTTATTCCATTGACGACGGAGTCCATGAAACGCCGTAACCACGGTGAAGCCCTTCGTCGCGATCCGAGGTAGCATTCTAATGAAAATGCAAAAGCATTGTCTTGTGGTCGTAATCGCTTCTCTGGTGTCGTCCGCCCTAGCGGTGCCGCCGCCATCATCATCCACGAAAGGCCGCTTGGCGGGGCCGCAAAACTTGCGGCATAGGGCGGCTTCACCGGCGCACTTACGCATCGAATGGGACGACGTCGCGACGGGCGAAACGGGGTACCGCATCTGGCGACGCGAGTCGGGTGGAGAGTGGTATCCGGCGGGAGCGACAGGTCCTGACGTCACCCACTTTGACGACGGCGGCATGAAGCCAGCGACGAACTACGAACATCGAGTTGCGGCGTTCGATAAGAGCGGCGCCGAGGAATCGGCCATTTCTGCATCCTCGGCCACGCTGCCGATGACGTCGCACCTGGGTGCGGAAGTGGTCATTCCGTCAGGGAAGACATATCCTGCCGGGCCGTCATCGGTCTTACTGCATTCGGGCGAACTGCTGTTGGCCTATCAAATCGGCAACGCTGAGAAGCGGAAAAATCACGCCGGTGAATCGATCTGGCTGCGCGCCTCGCGCGATGGCCGCACGGGCTGGTCGGATGCCAGGCTTCTCTTTGCCGGCGACGCCCAAACGGTGTTCGGCAAGTCCGCCCTCGTGCGGATGCAGAACGGTCGCTTGGGAATGGCCTTCAGTCGTTGGACGTGCAACGAGAAGGGTTTGATCGTCGATCGCAAACGGCAATTTGTCGCGTCGGCCGATGAAGGGAAGACTTGGAGTGAGCCGGTCGATATCGGTCCCTTTTCGGCGAACAATCACACGCTAATCGTCGGTAGCGAAGGGAGGCTACTCGAAGCGCTTTCCGACTTTTCTGGGGTCGCGAAGATCTACGGCTCCGACGATCACGGCGGCACGTGGCGTGAGATGGGAAGTGTCGCTGGCAAACGACTGGGAGAAGCGGCGCTGGCCCACGTCGGCGATGGTCAGATTGTGTTCCTCAGCCGACACGAGTGGCCCTTCTACCGCTTGAGTGTCTCGAGCGACAATGGCGTTACTTGGGAAAAGACGGATGCCGTGCTCCCGCTCGGCGGCGGAGACAATCCTCCCAAACTCGTCCTACTGCCCGATGGCAAGACGTTGGCGGCCGTCGTGCATTCCTGGTATCCGGGTAAGAAAGCGAAAGATCGCCGCCAACTCGCGTCGCTCGTCAGTCGCGACGGCGGCCGCACCTGGGACAACTTTCGGCTGATCGGCTTTGCCCCCGAGGGTAACGACGGCTTCCTGCAGCATTCCCTGACATTCGTCGACAACGTCGGTTATCTGTTCTACAGCGGCGGTTCGCGACTCGATACGAACGACGGCAAGGACTTGCGCCTGATTCGGTTACATGCAGACTTTTTCACGTCGACATCTCCTTGGCCGTATGATTGGCAGGGCAAGCAGCGAAGTGAATCCGCCTTGAACCCCTCTCAGGGTGATCGCAAATAGTTCTCAAGGCTGTTGTCGAGCATTTGCCGCGAATGCGCGGATAATTGGCCGAGCTAGATAATCCCATCGGAAGCGACAAACCGATTGGTCGGAGGAATCACAACTTCGGCCGATGTGACCAAAGCACATTGATGCCGCTGCGAAGAAGCTGGGCAGGTCGTTGTACGCAGGCTCACTTCGATCGCGGGTGAGATACGAATGCAGGCAAGACAGTTGAACAGAATTTCAAGTGCGCACCGGGGAATTCCCTTCCCTAGCTGATTCCAGCATTTTGAGCTTCATTTCCAGCTCTGCGATCTTTGCCTGAAGCTGTTCAATAATGGGAGCAACCTGCTTTTGCGGAAATTGCTTGTGGATGTGCTGCGGGCAGTTCACATCCCATGCCTCGATCTCGAACAGAATGGCCCGTTCTACTTTGCCCGGGTAGGTTGAGTCACGCAGCCTGTCGATCAGCGCAGGATCGGCTTCCACAAAGCGGGCTTTGCCCCAGAGCTTAATGCGCCGGCTGCGGACGTAGTCCATCAGGAAGATGAACGCCTTGGGGTTCTCCGATAAATTGCCGAGCGTGATGTACTGGCGATTGCCGCCGAAGTCGGCGAAGCCAAGCGTCTTTTCGTCCACGACCTTGAGGAAGCCCGGGGTACCGCCTCGATATTGGATGTAAGGCTGCCCTTCGGGGTTGGCCGTCCCCAAATAAAACATATCCAAATCAGACAGGAACACTTCGAGTTCCGGCGTCACCGTCGTTTCCCAGCTACCACCTTTTTCCATTCGGGAGTAGCTGGTGCGAGAGCCTCTATCACTTTGGATAGCCTTCACGGCAGGAGTGAAAGCAATGTCGCTGGAATACTGACGCATGGCAGGAGTCCTCTAAACTTGCAGGTGTCTTGTAAGAGCCCGCCGTCTGGAACGGGCTAAATTGTGGTCATCGAACTGCAGGTATACCTGCGTCATCAGCGGGTCGTGAGCCGGGAGCAGCCCAGCGGAACCTTCGTTCGCTTTCCTGAATGGGTAAGTCGTTGATGCTGGCCTCACGACGCCGCATCAGGCCTTCATCATCAAACTCCCACAGTTCATTGCCGTAAGCTCGGAACCACAGACCGTGAACATCGTGGTACTCGTACTGGAATCGAACGGCGATCAGGTTGTCAGTGAAGCTCCACAGCGATTTGGTCAGGCGGTAATCGAGTTCTCGTTCCCATTTGCCGGCGAGAAACTCTCGAATCTGGTTCCGGCCACGAAGGAATTGATTCCGGTTTCGCCACTCGGAATCTTCCGAATAGGCTAAAGCCACTCGCTGCGGGTCACGACTGTTCCAAGCATCCTCAGCGGCTCGGACCTTGGCAGTGGCGGTTTCCAGCGTGAACGGCGGTCGTATAGATGTCATAGCTTTGTCCCTTCCATCTGATGGCGATCGAGGAAAGCCGGGTGCCTGGCTCGATCCAAGCACCCGGTCAAAAGTTCTTTGGGTCAATGCACCAAGCAAGCCTCGGTCCCACAGGTTTCCGTCGAGCGGGTTTCGACCGGCTCGGCCTTTGGAATGTCGAGTTCCGTATCAGCCACGTTGTTGAGGAAATTCGTGAAGCAGCCCAAGACGACGCTGGCAACAATTTCCACGATTTCGTCATCGCCATACCCCGCCTCACGGATAGCAGTGAGTTGTCGGTCGCTGACTTTGCCCCGGCTTTCCAGCACATCGCTCGCGAACGCCAGCGCCGCTTTGGTGCGGCGGTCCTGAGAGTTGCCGGTGCGACCTGCCAGAATGTCGTCGGCAGTCAGTCCCGCCGATGGAGCGACGGCACTCAGGATTGACGTGCAGTAACTACAGGAATTCGTTTCGTTGGTCGTAAGCTTCAATTGGTTGTGCAGCTTTGTGCCGATTCCAGCTCCACCCATCGCAGTGCTAAAGACAAGAAAGCTTTCGAGTACCGCGGGCGAGTTCGCCATGACCCTGGCGGTGTTGGGGACCATGCCAAAGGCTTGTTGCACCGTGTCGAGCAGTTCCTTCGTGCGGCCAGTTGCGACTTGAGGATTGACGGAAATGAGGCGTTGCATGGAACTTCTCCAGGGTTATTCGGGGACATTCAGGTGAGATGAGGCGAGCAACATGCTCGCCTCAGCATTACCCGATTCGGAAAGAACACACAGGTCTTGTTGGTGTGGTTGTAAAGGGAATCGAGGGGCTACTTGGTGAGTTGCTTGCCGAGGAAGCCACGGATCAGCGTGGCGATTTCCGCTCCGTCTTCTTCGAGGGCAAAATGCCCGGTATCGAGCAGGTAAAACTCCAAGTTCTTCAGGTCACGCTTGTAAGGAAATGCACCGGCGGCAGGGAAGATTTGGTCGTTCTTTCCCCAAACGATCAACGTCGGCGGTTGGTGCTTGCGGAAGTATTCCTGCCACTTCGGATAGAGCGGCGGATTGCTGCCATAGCTGAAGAACAAAGCGAGTTGAATTTCTTGATTGCCGGGGCGGTCCAAGAGCGGTTGCACATGGCCCCACGTGTCAGGGCTGATGGTTTCCACGTTGCGGACGCCGGTGGTGTACTGCCACTTGGTTGCGTCGAGCGTCAGTAGCGAACGAAGTGCGTCTCCGTTCTCCTTGCTACGGTCCTTCCAGTACGCCTTGACTGGCTTCCAGAAGTCGTTGTCGATCCCTTCGTCGTAGGCGTTACCGTTCTGCACGATCAGTGTTTGCACACGATCCGGATGCTTCGCAGCGAGACGGAAACCCACAGGGGCACCGTAGTCCATCAAGTAGATCGAATACTTCTTCAGGCCGACTTCTTCCGTGAACTTCTCGATCACGTTCGCCAAGTTGTCGAAGGTAAAGTCGAATTCGTTGACCGTGGGAGCCGAACTATGGCCGAAGCCAGGGTAATCCGGGGCGACGACGCGATACTTCTCCGCCAACGCCGGAATCAGATTCCGAAACATGTGGGACGAAGTCGGAAAGCCGTGCAGCAGCAGGATGGTCGGTGCATCTTTTGGACCGGCCTCTCGGTAAAAGATATCCAGGTTGTCGACCTTGATCGTACGGTGCAACACTTGCGTCGACGGTGATTGCGGCTCAGCGGCTTTGACAGGCAAGCCATACGCAATGATCGTGGTAAGAGTCAGCACGGCGACGGAGTTGTGAAACAGGTTCATGGCTTCTTTCTCCAGGAGCGTAGTTTGTTTTTACGTAATGAGATGCTTCGCGAACGGAGCGTTGAAAATGCTTAGCGAGTTTCATCGCAACCTGGGATAGTTGCACAAACCTCGTGGTGATCGACGATTGGTTCGGCCTTCGGGAAATCAATATCCGTCGCGGCAACGTGGTTGAAGTAGTTGGTGAAGATGTTCAGCGCGACATTGCCCACGACTTCGGCGATGGCTGCATCGTCAAGACCCGCGATGCGAGCATCCGCAAGATCCGCGTCACTCAGGCGTCCCTGTTTGTCCAACACCTGCCGAGCAAACTGGACAATCGCTGCGGACTTCGATTCGACGGATGTCCCACGGCGGCTATCCAGAATCTGGTCAGCGGTGAGTCCAACCATCTTGCCGATTGTCGAATGTGCGGCGAGGCAATACTCACAGCCGTTTGCCTGCCCCACGGCGAGTGCGATCCGCTCGCGATCTTTCGCCGACAACGATCCTTTGCCCAACGCGCCGCTGAGCGAGAGATAACCTTCCAGGACCGCTGGAGCGTTGGCCATTGCTCGGGTCATGTTGGGAACCAATCCCAGCTTGCCCTTCACGGCATCGAGCAGCTCCTTGGCTTTTCCCGTAGCTGATTCAGGAACGATCTGGTGAATTCGTGACATGTGCAAAACCTTTCGAGAACGGAATTTGATGGACCTCTTTCGCCAGCCGAACAGTTCAGCGGCCGATGGACCCATATAAATCACTTTCCGTGCCACACTCGTCGGATTTCTATAAGTCTATTTTCATCAATGACTTACAGATATACTTACCAATCAGACGGAGCAGCGAGATATCGTTGTTCACCGATATCTCGTTGATTGGTGACGAGATTTCGTCACAATGTCCGTATATGGCAAGCCAACATCTAAGTTCCGGAATCGTCGGTGACCCCAAACGGCTGCTCCTCGAACTCGCGTCGCTTCACCAATTCTCAGAACTACTTCCGCTGGCGGTTCAGCGATTGTCGGAAGCGTCCTCCGTGGCGCTCGTTCGCATTTGGCTCACGCAGCCGCCACTGGCCAACGATTGTTCGTCCTGCCGTTTGGCGAGTGAATGCTCAAACCGGGAACGCTGCTTACATCTCGTTGCAAGTTCCGGCAGATCGGTCACCGATACAAATGCAAATTGGCAACGACTCGATGGAGCATTTCGTCGTTTTCCCATCGGCGTGCGGAAGGTCGGGCAAATTGCTGCCACGGGACAGTCGCTCGAAGTCGCGAATGTGGAACACGACCACGCCTGGGTTGCCGCGCCGGACTGGATCGCGGCCGAGCAGATCACATCATTCGTCGGACATCCCTTAATCCACCGAGGGGAAGTGCTGGGCGTGCTTGGACTATTCGCTCGCGAACGGCCGGGCGACTCGTGTTTCGAGTGGCTGCGAATGATTGCCGATCATCTCGCCGCTTCCATCGCCAATGCGCGCGCTTTGGAAGAGATTAACTCGCTGAAGAAGCGGCTCGAACAGGAGAACGAGTATCTTCGCGAAGAAGTGCAGCAGGCGGCAATGTTTGGCGACTTGATCGGACAGGCTCCGGCGCTTCAAGCGGTGACTCGTCAGATCGAACTCGTCGCGCCCACCAATGCCGCTGTCTTGATCCTCGGGGAGAGTGGCACCGGAAAAGAAGTCGTCGCCCGTGAGATTCACCGTCTTAGCCGTCGAGCCCAACGCCCTCTGATCAAAGTCAATTGCGCGGCGATTCCACGAGAACTCTACGAAAGCGAATTCTTCGGGCACGCCAAAGGTGCGTTCACCGGCGCGCTGCGGGATCGAGCCGGTCGGTTTGAACTGGCCGATGGCGGCACCCTATTCCTTGACGAGGTCGGCGAGATACCGCTAGACATGCAGGCCAAGTTGTTGCGAGTTCTTCAGGAAGGGGAGATTGAGCGAATCGGCGAGGAACGAACTCGCAAGATCGACGTTCGCGTTATAGCGGCGACCAATCGCAACCTGCGAGCCGAATCCGAGGCGGGTCGCTTTCGACAGGATCTGTTCTATCGACTGAGCGTGTTCCCAATGGAACTGCCGCCGCTGCGAAAGCGAGTGGAAGACATCCCTTTGCTTGCGGAGCACTTTCTCAATCGGTTTGCTCGTCAATTGGGACGCCCGCGCCCGCGACTGACGTTGGCGAATGTCCAGGATCTGCAGCGCTACGACTGGCCCGGAAACGTGCGCGAACTGCAACACTCATTGGAAAGGGCCTGTATCGTTGCCGCTGACGGTCGCTTGCGATTTGATTTCCCGACGACTGCCACAAAGCGGCAATCTGAGCTTTCAGAGTCTCCTTCGACGCAACGCATTCTGACCGACGAGGAACTGCGATCGCTTGAAGCCGCGAACATCCAAGCCGCGCTGTTGAAATGTCACGGTAAGGTCTACGGTGCCAATGGGGCAGCGGCGCTGCTGGGAGTCAAACCGACAACACTCAACTCACGAATCAAGTCTCTCGGCATCAAGAGTGATTGAACCTTGACCGTGGCAAGCCATCCAAGTTGCCGCACACCAGACACCTTATGGCATCCCTGTCTTGAACTCCTTATCGCAAAATGATTTGTGTTCCGGGTAATGGCACATTGCCTTACCTGGGTCAGTCGAGATGACGGGATTTGAACCAATGCCGCCGCCGCAAGCGTGCGTCGATCCGACACACCGCGGGCGATGTGTCCGAAGCAGGTTACATCACTTGTTTTCGCACGTCGATGACCATGCGTGGAGTTGTTACGATCGCTTGCCGCATTCGACATTTGCATCGTGGAGTGAGGCTCGACAGAATGTGGCCATGCCCGATGTCACGCGCATGCTCTCGGCGATTGAACAAGGCGACTCGAAAGCGTTGGCCGAGTTGTTGCCGTTGGGAACTTTGCCGGTTGGCGACTCGCGAACTGCGCGGGGAAGCGGCGGGGAATTCATTCCAGCCGACGGTACTCGTGCATGAGGCGTACCTGCGGCTTATCGATAAGAATGCAGAACCGCACCGGGCCATCGCGGGCATTTCTACGCGTCTGCCGCAGAAGCCATGCGACGAATTCTAGTCGAGGGTGCTCGTCGCAAACCGACGCACAAACGGGGCGGGGATCGTCAGCGAGTGCCGCTCGATTCTGAACGCGTGCCCGCGCCCGGGCGGCATCCCGATCTGCTGGCGCTCGACGAAGCCTTGTCGCGACTGGCCGAACATCGAAGCGAGGTCGCGAGCCTCGTTTCCCTGCGGTATTTCGTGGGACTGACGACCGGCGGATGCAGACTCGTTTATCCATTTGGTGCGCCATAGCTGCACGCTGAGGGGGAATAGCTCTTGTTACCTGAGTGAACTGAATGAGTTTCATGCGTGCCCTCCACTGTCGGTCGTCGCAAATCCATCATTCGCCTTTCGATCCATAACCATTGCTGCCGCCCAGCTCGATTTATCGCACGATCTATTGTTGGCACAGGGCGACTGGCAAACGAAAGAGCTAGCCATCGATAGGCAAGATCTAAACCATCGCGCCACTTCTCGACTCTACTGGCCTATCGTCTGGCGTCGCAAATTCGGTGGAATCAGCCGTTAAGTGTTGTCTCACAGTTCGTCGGGAGTACCACAGGCTAACGCGTGGCGAATGATTTCTGGCATCTCGTAGGCGCGACTGCTTACCGAGCACTTGATCGTTGATGGCCCCTTTGGTTAAGTGCCATTAAAGACCCCGTCGAAGGCGGGTGTGGCACAGTGTTTTCCGCGGTGGATTGCACTTTTGCCGGTGGTTAAGAAATGGCTGGGTGTCGCGAAGCGGTGAATGCTAAGCGGGCGTGGCGACGCGGTTGGCCGGAGAGGCGAGAGTTTCGCGTATCTACAAGGCGGGCGAGGCACTATATTTGCGGCTTATGAGCGACATTTCGCAATTGTTAGCAGCAATCGAACGAGGTAATCCCTTGGCGGCCGAGCAGCTGTTGCCGGTCGTGTACGAAGAACTGCGGCAGTTTGCAGCGTCGCGGCTGGCCGCGGAGCCGCCGGGCAACACGCTCAACGCTACCGCGCTCGTGCATGAAGCCTATCTGCGGTTGGGGAGAGGTCAACAGTTTGACAACCGGGGGCATTTCTTCGGCGCAGCTGCAGAGGCAATGCGCCGTATTCTGGTCGATCGAGCGCGGCGCAAGGCTGCCTTGCGTCGGGGCGGCGGGAGGACGCGGGTAGAGCTCGAGCCAGAGCTGGCGGCGCCGGACGTTCAGGAGGATTTGCTGGCTTTGAATGAGGCGCTCAACCAGTTGGCAGCCGAGGATGCGGTCAAAGCGGAATTGGTGAAGCTTCGGTACTTCGCCGGTTTGACGCTTCCCGAGGCCGCGGCGGCTTTAGGGCTCGCCGAACGGACCGCGAGCCGCCATTGGAACTACGCTCGAGCCTGGCTCCGGCGGGCGATCGATCAGGGCGTGGAAAAATCCTGAAAATTCTTGGCGAGGTTTCGTCCTGGATTGCGCATTGAAGATGTAACCACAATGTCCTGCTCGTTGAGGCGGCTGTGACTGAAGAACAACTGTTTGCCGCCGCCCTCGAATTGCCGGACGGAGCGTCGCGCGCCGCCTATCTCGACCAGGCCTGTGGTCGCGACAGCGAGCTCCGTCACCAGGTCGAAGCTTTACTCGCCAGCCACTTTCGCAGCGGTCAGTTTTTGAACGTCGCTGCCGCCGAGCAACTGCAAATGTCCAATCCCGCCCAAACCTTGAACTTGCCGAATCTCGTCACGGATCGCGAAGGGCTGGAATTTCTCGCCCCGCCGACCCGGCCGGATTCGCTCGGGCGGCTCGGGCACTACGAAGTGCTGCAGGTGCTCGGTCGCGGCGGCTTCGGCGTTGTGCTGCGGGCGTACGACGACAAGCTGCAGCGCGTGGTGGCGATCAAAGTCATGGCCCCGCAAATCGCGGTGACTTCGCCAGCCCGGAAGCGGTTTCTGCGCGAAGCCCGCGCCTCGGCTGCCGCTCGCCATGAGCATGTGGTGCAAATCTATGAAGTTGGCGAGCAGCCCCTCCCCTACTTGGTGATGGAATTCATTCCAGGCGAAACGCTGCAACAATACCTCGACCGGACCGGTCCGCTCGATCTCGCCGATACCCTGCGAATCGGGCGCCAAATCGCCGAAGGGTTGTCCGCCGCCCATGCCAGCGGCTTGATCCATCGCGACATCAAGCCCGGCAACATCCTGCTCGAAGTTGGTTCGTCACCGGGAGTTCCCGGTCAACACCGGGTCAAGATCACGGACTTTGGCCTGGCCCGCGCCGCGGACGATGCGAGTCTGACGCAAAGTGGCGTGATCGCCGGCACGCCGCTCTACATGGCGCCCGAACAAGCGCTCGGGCAGCCGCTTGATCCGCGAGCGGACCTCTTCAGTTTGGGGAGCGTGCTGTATCAGATGGTTGCCGGCCATCCGCCATTTCGGGCGAGCACTACGGTGGCAGCGCTCAAACGAGTCGCCGAAGACACGCCCCGCCCGATTCGCGAAATCATTCCAGAAACACCCCACTGGCTGTGCGAGTTTATCGCGAAACTGCACGCCAAAAACCCGGCCCAGCGGTATCAGTCCGCCCAGGAAGTAGCCGCGGTCCTTGCCGCTCGCGAAGCGCAATTACGAGGGGCTTCGGTCGGTCAGGATGACATTGCGGGTGCAAAAATCGGGCAACGCACCTGGCTGGTGGCGGCCCTGTTGTTGCTGCTCGTGATCGCGGTCGCCGCGATTGGCCCCAGAATGCTCGGCTGGCTTGGCGATCGCGGCGAAATTGCGTCGCCTCTCAATGGGTCATTCGGCGGGCCCGACGCGCAGCGGATCGCGGCGCTTCCCGTGGCCGAGCAAGTCGCGGCAGTGATCACGGAAATGAAGCGGCGGAACCCGAACTGGGTGGCGTTGCTCTCGCCGACCTATGACGGTGACCGCGTGACGGGTCTTGATCTCGATGGACGTGAGGTCCGCGACATCTCGCCGCTCCGGAACTTTCACCATTTGCAAAGTCTGTCGCTCAATGAATGTTGGCAGTTGACCGACTTGTCGCCACTGCGCGGGTTGCCGCTGGAAACGCTCGGCATTCGCGGTTGGGCCGGAGCCGATCTCAGGCCGCTCCAGGGTATGCCGCTCAAAGTCCTGAATTGCAGCGGTCAGGGGCAGGCGCTCGACCTTGCGCAGCTATCCGGTCTGCCTCTCGTGTCACTGTATTGCAATACCCTCACACTCTCGAATCTCGTCGCGCTGGAACAAATGCCGCTGCAACATCTACAATGTGCGGAATCGAATGTGGCGGACCTGACACCTTTGCGCGGTTTGCAGCTGACGCACTTGAACATCAACACGACGAGCGTACGCGATCTTTCCCCTCTCGCGGGAATGCCGCTCGCCTCGTTCGATTGCCAAGGTTTGCCGCTCGCTGAATTGAAGTCGCTGACAGATTTGCCGCTCGTGGAAATCTACTGCGACTTTGAGTTCGAGCGTGACGCGCCACTGCTGCGAACAATCAAATCCTTGGAACGAATCAACGACGAGCCGGCTGGCGATGTCTTAAAAGGCGATTGATTCCTCACCTTGCAACTTTCCGCGCAAGTGGCGATCCCACCTGTCTCAGACAGCTGTGACTACTCGATCACGAAGCCAGTCAAGCTATTGCGGTTCTAGCAAAAGGGTTCGTTCATGAGAAGCAATGGCCAACAGCGATCAAGCTGTGGCATGAAGACAGCAAATTTCCTATTAGTCCAATTAGTCCTATTAGATAGTCAAACAGCAAGATTCTTTTGGAGTGCTCCCATGACGCGAGTTGTTTGTTCCTTGTCGGCCGTAATTCTAATGGCCATGGTGTTGATCGGCCGGTTGTCGGCGGCAACTCCGATTCCCCCAACACCCGAAGAGCCGCCGAAGTTTGCCGTGTTGAAAGCGGCCGACCAACAGCTGCTGACTTTTATCTATTGGAAGCCGGTGATCGAGATCACGAGTTCGGGTCCGCCGACGCTCGTCAATCAACTGCGCGAATTCACCATCGAGCAAAGCAAGGTCGACGGCCGCACGGTCGCGGGCAAATCGCTCGAGAACGCCAAGGCATGGCAAGAAGCGGTCGGCAGCGCGATGGTCCTCATTCCGCACGACACGACGATCGACGATGTGTACACCAAATCGTTGAATCCCGAAACCGTCTTGGTCCAGCCCAAGGAAGCCGTGGCCAAGGAAACCCCGGCCCCGTATCCCGACGGCACACTGCCAAGTAATTCTCCAGCTGGAGGCAACGCGGCTTCACAACCGGGTGCGCCGTTACCGGAAGAAGTGGCCGCCGCGCAAAAAGCCATCGCCCCCGAAGTCACCAAATTGAAACTCAAAGTCGCGCCCTCGCCGATCGTCAATCCGGTGATCAATCAAGCGCTCCCCGGATACATGTTTTTTCCCGTGACGAGCGATCGCGATGATGATGATAACGGTGGCAATAAAGGAAATCGCCGGCCAGTGCGGATTATCATCAAAAAACCGGATGGCAGCACCGAAACCGTCGGCCGGGATGATGATGACGATAACAACAAAAACACCGGCGACAGGATCTTTGACATCTTGCGTGAACAGATGACGGTGCTAACCATCGCCGACGCGAAGAAGTACGCCCGCGTGCATCTGCTGCTGGCGGGTGCCCGGCATCCCAAGTTTACTTTTGGCCCGATCAACAATATCAAAGTCACCCAGGAGAGCAACGGCGGGCTAATGGTGTATGCCGAAATGCCCTTCACCGGCGGTGTCTCGCCGAATGCCCCGAAGTCGACCGCGTTTACCCTGACGGCGAACTTTGGTAAGAGCGGCAAAGTTCTCGGCGGCTCACGCGACCGGCGTTAACCCAAACCAAGGTGCCAGGAACTTTTTCGCCAAAGTTCCTGGCACCTTGTTCATTCCCCTTGAAGAGAACTACTGCAGAAAACCACTGCCGAGAACTTACGATGAATTTCCCCAATCGTTGTTTGGCCGTCTTGCTGATCTTGCTGGTCGCTGGCTTCCTACCTGGCTCCAGTTCGAACGATCAACGAGCTTTCGCAGAGAAAAAGCCTGCGGAAACGCCTTCCAATAAGCAATCTAAAAAGGAAAGAAGAGAAGAGAAGGAAGCCGAGAAGGCCAAGAAACTACAAGCCGAACAGGAACAGAAGGTCGAAAAACTGAAGGCCGCATCACTGGCTAAAGAACAAGTAGCCAAAGAGCTGGCGGCGATCGCTGAAAAAGCCAAGCACCAGCAACTGGAGTGGGCCAAGAAGCTGAAAGTCCCGGTGGAAACGAAGAGCAAGTCCGGCATCGAGCTCGTGCTGATTCCTCCGGACGGGAAAGCGGTGCCGGAACCGTATTGGATCGGCAAGTACGAAATCACGCAGACGGAATGGAAAATCGTGAAATGGAAGAACGACTATTCTCCTAATGGGCCATCGACACCTAGTATTTACCGAGATCACAAGGAAGAAGTACGGGGCATGGACACATCCCAGCACCCCGTGGAAATGGTCAGTTGGAATTGGTGTATTGCCTTTTGCAACTGTTTGAGTATGCAAGAAGGACTTGATCCCTATTACGGGGCAATTCCTCGCGCGGATGGATTTCCCAATGACGATTTTCGAAATCCGATGCCACGTCGCGTGGCGGAGATCAAGATCCTGGGCGGCAATGGCTATCATCTACCCACGAGTGCCCAGTGGGAACATGCCTGCCGCGCGGGGACGACCACGTCGTTTTACTTCGGCAGCACCGCCGATAAAATCGACGAGTACGCTTGGTACAACGCGAATAGCGACAAGCGGCCTCACCCCGTAGGACAAAAGAAGCCCAACGGGTTCGGGCTTTTTGACATGGCCGGGAATGTCGCCGAATGGACCGAGGAGCCGTTTCTCAAGTTGGTCGATAACAACGGGAAGCCGGCGACCAAAATGCACATTGCGACGCGGGGCGGCACGTTTCTCTGGCCAAATTCCAGTTGCAAGTCGGCGGCGACTTTCGACCAGTCAGAATTCGCTTCTTCCTGGGTCGTCGGCTTGCGTCTGGTTCGCGAGGCGACCGGCCAACAAAGAATTGTGCCGAAAGCTCTGGACGAGCGTGTCTTTTACAAGCTGCAGTTTGTCGAGAGCAAAAAAGCCCTCGGCATCAGCGGCGCCAAGGACGACAATGCCCGCGTGATCCTCGCGCCGAGCAATGACAACGAAGGACAACAGTGGAAGTTCGTCAAGGCGGGCGAATTCTACAAAATCCTCAATCGCAAGACCGGCAAGGCGCTGAATGTCGCGAACGCCTCGGGCGAGGAGAACGCCGAGATCATTCAATGGGATGCGGCCAACAACGACGAGAATCAACAGTGGTCGCTCGTCCCCCAAGGCGAGCATTTCCTGATCAAGGCTCGCCACAGCGGCCTGGTGCTCGACACCGCCGAAGATCCCGAGAAACGCAAGGCCAGTGTGGTCCAATCGAAATTGCACGCAGACCGCAGCCAAACCATCGAACTCGTACCGGTCAAAGAGTAAAGACCGAGCCACGAAATACGCCGATGTTTTAGATAGTCTTGGACGTATCGCTTCATTTTTGTGTCGTTACTAACTCAAGATATTTGGAATTCTTTGATGCACACCTCGCTCCTCTTCCGTCTATTAGCCGTGACTTTTCCGGTCATGCTCGTCCTGGTTCTGCCGCACACGCCCGTGCAAGCCCAGGGCAAAAAAAAGAACGCAGATCCCGAGCAGCTCTTTCAAGAAGCCCTGGAATTGAGCCGGGGCATCACCAAGGAGTACGATCCCGAGCAGGCGCTCAAACTCTACAAACTCGCGGCCAAAAAAGATCACCCGCTCGCCGCCGTGTATGCCGGCTTGAGCATCTATCTCGGCAAGGCATCGAAAAAGGATCAAGTCGAGGGACTCCGCCTGATCAAGGACGCGCTGCCCGCGGTGCGCAAGCTGGTCGATGCGGGGAATGCCGATGCGCAGTATGTCTTTGCCGCTCTGTCGATGGGGGGTATCGGCGTTCAGAAGAACAAGAAGCGCACCGAAGAGCTCTTACTCAAAGCGGTCGCCCAGGGACACGTCGATGCGATGGTGGATTTGGGCCAAGCCTATCTCTATGGCAATGGGGTGACGCGCGACGTCGCCAAGGGCTTTGAGCTGACGGTCAAGGCGGCCGACCAGGGCTTGCCCAATGCCATCTATTACCAGGGTTGGTGTTACTTTGCCGGCCTGGGTGTCAAGCACGATATGAAGAAAGCCGCGGAACTAATCACGAAGGCCGCCGACAAGGGGGAACCCATCGCGCAATATCAGTTGGGTTGGATGGCATTCTATGGCCGCGGCGTGCCGCACGACGAAAAACGGGCGGTCGAATTATTTCATAAAGCCGCCGCAAAGCACCATTTGGAGGCAATCGGCTTTCTAGGCCTTGTCTATTTCGAGGGTCGCGGCACTGCCAAGGATGAAGTCCGGGGAGCCGAGTACTACACCAAGGCCGCCGAGCGCGGGGATTTCAGCTCGATGTTTTACGTCGGCCAGCTGCACCTAAGCGGCCAAGGCGTCCCTCGCGACGCGAATAAAGCCATCGAGTGGTTCACCAAAGGCGCCGACAGAGGCGACCCCAACAGCGCGGTACAGTTAGGCGTAATCTATCGCGCGGGGGTCGATGGCATCGACAAGGATCCGCTCAAGGCGGCCACCTGGCTCACCAAGGCCGCGGAACAGGGACATCCCCAAGCCATGCGTTTGTTGGCCGAGATGTATCTTCGGGGCGAAGGCGTCGCCAAGGATGAGCAAAAAGGGATCGAGTGGCTCACCAAGGCCGCTGGCAAAGGCGACCAGGTCACGGAACTGCGTCTCGGCTCGATGTACCGCAATGGCGAAGGCGTCGAAAAGGATGGGCTCAAGGCCGTTGCCTGGTTCACCAAAGCGGCCGAGCGGGGGGATAGCACGGCGATGCGTTACTTGGGCGAGATGTATCTCAAAGGAGAAAGTATCGCCAAGGATGAGCCCCAGGGGATCGAGTGGTTCACCAAAGCCGCCGAGAGCGGGGACAGCCATGCCAAGGCCGAACTCGGCTACCGGTACTCGATTGGCAACGGCGTCACCAAGGACGAGCCCAAAGCCATCGCCTTCCTGACGCCAGCAGCCGATAACGGCAATGTCTATGCTATGGTCTGGCTGGCCGATCTCTACCAGAATAGCGATAGCGGCAACAAGGACGAAGCAAAAGCCGTCAAGTGGCGCACCAAGGCCGCGGAACTGGAACACATCGAGGCAATGCGCGACATGGGCAAACGCCACGAAAACGGCACTGGTGTTCAGAAGAGCCGCGCCAAAGCTCTCGAGTGGTACAAGAAGTCCGCCGAGAAAGGGGACGATGAAGCCAGGCAGAGCGTTGCGCGGTTACAAGCCATGCCAAACAAGACGAAGTAGCAAGACATTGTTGGAGCCATTTGTCGGTTGCGAAAGGTTTGGGGATGACACACCACCCGATCGCCGCTCGTGCTTGCCGGCAAAGTCGATGCCCGCCGGCGTCAGCCGCAGTTGCATCCCCAGGGATACTCGCAGCGTTTCGGCCAACCCCCAGCCCGTTCAGGTTGCGGGCCAGCCGGCCAATGGAATGCCTCTGGCCGCGCAAGTTGTAAAGCGATTCTCATTCGCCCAGGTTGGCGAAGCAGATTCACTTATCGCCGGCCCATCGTTGGCCAGGTGAAAAGCAAGCGGTCGCTGCGTGCTTGGGCAGTCCTATCGCCCGGTCGAGGAAGATCTTAAATTCACGCGTTTCGTTCGAGGGGTTGTGGAACGAGAGGTAGCCAAATTCCGCTCATTGACCGCCACATACCTGCCCGCCGCGTCCTTCACGAAAAAGGCGACATCCGCCGAGCGGTCAAAGTGCCTCTCAAGCAGGTCAATCTCCACCTGCGAGACGATGCGCGGGAAAGCTGGTTCTGGGTGCGTTGTGCGCGGATTCACAGTTCAATGCGATTCTGGGCCAAGAGCGAGTCGGTCGCGGAGGGTAAAATTGGGCGATTCCCAGCGCTGACACTATCAGAGGAACCTAGCGATATGCCCCCCCTCCTCTCCTTTCTCGGGATCACTCTCCTCGCTATCGCATGCTCGGCTTATCCGAATCGCCAGAAGCCCGGCGGCTACGATGCCAACAGCGACGCGCTCGCCCACTTCATTCGCGACGTCCGCAAAGTCTTGAAAAGCCCGCATCTGCCCTTCGCCATCGGCGTGCTGGGAGTTGGCGGCGCGAAGCCGAACGATCATACGGTCGAGTTTCGCAAGGCAATGGCTGTACCGGCTGCCATGCCGGAGATCCGTGGCAACGTCGTCGTGGTGCAGACAGCGCCGTTCTGGTCCGAGGAACTGGTGGCGATTGCGAACAAGTACAACAGGGTGCGACTGAGGGGCTTTCACCTCAACTCCAAACACAAAAGACACGCCAATGCCGATGGTAGTATGTCGGACAAAGAGAAGCGGGGCTACCTCGAAAACTACGAAGCCAAAATCAACTCGACGGCTGAAGCGGCGATGTGGAAACGGGGCGCCTCAAACGCCGGGCACCATTACCTCGGGAGTGCGAAGACCTTCGCCCTGATGGGCCGGCGGTTCGCGGAGACCAACCTGTCGATTCTGAAGGAGCAGGGGAAACGATGATGAATGCTCTGCTCTCCTGGCTGGTGATTGCGAACTCGGTTGTCGCAGCCGGGTCTCCGGCTCTGCCCGGCTTCCATCCGCTCACCGAGTCGCAGGCTGGCGATGTGCTGATTGCGGAGTTGCGCTGCGCGGCGTGTCATGCGGGCACGCCGCGCCGATCGCTCTCGGAAAAGGCGGCCCCCGATTTGACCGAAGCTGGGTCGCGGATTTCGCCTGCGTATCTCAGGCGATTTCTCACGTCTCCCGCTTTAGAGCATCCGGGATCCACCATGCCGGACATACTGGCGACACGACCGGAGGCCGAGCGCGACCAGATTGCCGAAGCGCTCACTCACTTTCTAGTGGCTCAGTCCAAGCTGCCTTTTACGGCAAAGCGCTCTTCGTCAGTTGACTGGGAGCAAGGTAAGGCGCTATTCCATTCCGTCGGCTGTGTCGCCTGCCACGGACCCAAAGAAACGTTCGCCGATGCGCCGCTCAAACGCGACGAAGAAGCAGAGGAAGAGGAAGACCCGCAAGTCAAAGCCCGAAAAGCGATTAAGCCGATCGCCGTGCCGCTGGGCCATGTGACTGGCAAATACAGCGTGAAATCGCTCAGCGAGTTTCTTTTTCAGCCACTTCGCAGCCGCAGTTCCGGACGCATGCCCGATATGAAGCTGACTCCCGCCGAGTCGCTGGCGATCGCCGGCTATCTGGTTGGTGAGGAGCCGAAGCAAGAACAGGCTCTTGTGCCCCAAGACGTACTGGTTGCTAAAGGCAAAGAATATTTTCGCGAGCTGAACTGCGCTGCCTGTCATGCCCTGCCGGGAATGCCCGCGGTTCCCCTCGGCAGGTCATTGACGAATGCGGACCTGGGGGGCGGCTGTTTGTCGAAAACGAGTGATCGCAGTCCTCGATTCCAACTCGCAGACGCGCAAGTCAAAGCGATCGCGGCGGCACTGCGAGAAGAGCCTGAGCGGGAAACTGACCAGCTTGTCGCCGCCAAGACGCTGACGGCGTTCCGCTGCATCGCTTGTCACGTTCGCGACGACTACGGCGGCGTGCCGGACGCGTACAATTCGCATTTTCTCGGCAGTGAGCAAAAGCTCGGCGACGATGGCCGTATTCCACCGCCGCTGACACTGATCGGCGCGAAACTGCAGCCCGCCTGGTTCAAGAAAGTGCTGTTCGACGGCGAAAGTGTGCGCCACTATATGTCCACCCGGATGCCGCAGTATGGTTCGGCTAATCTGCAACACCTGCCGACAATGTTCGCGCGCCTCGATGTGCTGCACGGCAAGGCGATGAACATTCCGAACGCGGAAGGTCGCTCCGAAAGCGACCGAAACCGCGAAAAACTGCTCCGCGCTGGTGGCCGCGAATTGCTCGGCGACAAGGGGCTGAATTGCGTCGCGTGTCACCAATTCAACGGTAAAGCCGCGCCCGGCAGTCAAGGCATCGACCTGATCACCACCAGCCAGCGACTTAAGCCCGGTTGGTACAACAGCTATCTGCGCAACCCCGGCGCCTTTCGTCCGCGCACAGTCATGCCCAGCGCCTGGTCGGGCGGCATCGCTGCGCACAAAACGATTCTAGACGGTAACACCGATACGCAGATCGAAGCCATCTGGTATTACCTGTCGCTCGGCACATCGGCCGCCGATCCCTCCGGCATTCGCGGAGTGAGTACGAAACTGAGTGTCGACGACCAGGCCAAAACGTTCCGCGGCCGCAGCCGCGTCGCCGGCTTCCGGGGTATCGCCGTCGGCCTGCCCGAGAAATTGAGTTACGCGTTCAACGCCGAGACTGGAACGCTTTCCGCCCTCTGGCAGGGAGACTTCCTCAGCGTCAACTGGAGCGGCCAGGGCTCGGGTGATTTCAATCCCGCTAGCGAACCCATCACGCTCGCCCAGGATGTCTCGTTCGCAAACCTAGCCGATGAAAATGCTGCCTGGCCGCTGCTGCCGGTGATGACCAAGGAAGCGAAGACCAATCCCGATCCACTCTATGCCAAGAATCTTGGTTATCAATTCCGTGGGTATTTTCTCGGTGATAAATCCGTTCCAACATTTCAGTATCGGATCGGCACCATCGAAGTCGAAGACCGATCTGTGGCCATGGTCGCCGCGGAAATACTCTATTTGAAACGCAGCTTGCAGTTAGAGTCGCCGGCAGCGCAATCAATTTGGTTTCGCGCATTGACAGGCGATATCCATCAGGAATCCGAGCAAGTCTATCGCACTGGCCGGTTGCGGCTATCGGTTCCCAAGAGCGAAACGAAACTGCGAACGCTGGCAGGCGAGCCGAAGCGAGCCGAACTGCTGCTGCAACTGCAGATTCCCCCAGGCAAATCCACTCTGGAGTTCCAATATGAACTACTCAAGAAATAGTTACTGGCAACTCCTCTGCCTGGTGCTGGTCATTTCGTGGACCAGTGCCGGTTCCGCGCGCTCCGAAGAAGTCGGCGAGCGCTGGGGAACCGAGGAACGCGAGCGCGAGTACTATCCGATCGTCAATATACCCTTGCCGAAGGACACCGTTATCGAGGCCGGAGCCTTCGCGGTGCTGCCTGATCGCCGGATTGCTGTGGGAACCCGACATGGCGAGATCTTTCTGATTGACGGCGTAGATTCCGCCAAACCAAACCCGTCGTTTCAGCGATTTGCTTCGGGATTGGACGAGATCTTCGGGCTCACCTGGCAGGGCAACTCGTTTCGCGTGACCCAAAGTTGCGAGCTAACGCGCGTCAGCGATTCGAACCGCGACGGAGTAGCCGATCGATTTGAGACCATCTCGGACGCCTGGGGATATGCGAATTACCACGAATACGCATTCGGTTCCAAGCTCGATGCCGAGGGAAATCAGTTCGTAGCGCTCGGACTTTCGGAGTCCTATTACTCACACGCCTTGAATCGCGGCTTCATCATGAAGGTCGCTCCCGACGGCAAGACAACCGCGTTCGCCAGTGGCCTGCGCAGTCCTGGGGGCATCGGCTTCGACGAGCATCGGGCACTTTTCTACGTCGAAAGCCAGGGCCCCTGGAATTGCTCATGCAGCCTGAAGGCCGTGGCGCCGAATAGCTTTCATGGCCACCCGGCGAGTTTCAACTGGTACAAGTACGCGCCGGAACTCGGTCCTGTGCCGGATGCGCCCAAGTCGGGAACGCGCATCGCGGCGGAGCGGAAGCGGATCCCGGAACTAACGCCCTACGCGGTCATCTTCCCCTACATCCGCATGGGCCGGTCGATCACCGCATTCAGTGTGAATCAGACGCAGGGCAAATTCGGCCCCTTCGAGAATCAACTGTTCGTCGGCGATTACACGCTCTCGATTGTGATGCGAGCCACAACCGAGCAGGTCAACGGAGTCTGGCAAGGCGCCTGCTATCCGTTTCGCGAAGGGCTCTCGACCGGTATTCTCAATGTCGAATTCACGCCCAGCGGCAAGCTACTGTGCGGCGGCACGAATCGGGGCTGGCCGGTGCGCGGGATCAAACCATTCGCCTTGGAGCGGATCGAGTGGAGCGGCAAGCTGCCATTCGAAATCAACCGCATCACCATCGAACCGGACGGCTTTAAGATCACCTTCACGAAGCCGGTGGATCTCACAACGGGATCCTCGCCGGATTCCTACGCCATTTCGGCGTTCACTCACCCGTATCACGGCGGCTATGGGGGTCCGGAAGTCGATCAGCACAAGCCAAGCGTCAAATTAGTCTCGCTGGCTGAGGATGGCCTTTCGGCCAGGGTTGTGTTGGAAAAGCTGGACCAAGGCTTTGTGTATGAGTTTGATCTGTTCAAACTCCGTTCGCGAGACAAAGACGAACTGCTGCATCGACACGCGTACTACACGGTTAACGAGATTCCCTCGCGATAAGTCGGAGCCATCCATGAGACAATCTCCCGCATCTGTCTTGTTTGTCCTCTCTCTGGGAATGGTGCTCGGAGCCGCAAACGCAGGTTCATTGACCGCTGCCGAGCATCCCGTCCCAGCGAGTCCGCTCTGGCTCACTTATTCCGGCGACAAAGGTCCAGGAGCCGGCAAGCATATCGTTTTGATCGCTGGAGATCAGGAGTATCGCAGCGAACACTCAATGCCGATGCTGGCGAGGCTGCTTGCTAAGCATCATGGATTTTATTGCACGGTCTTGTTCAGTCTGAACTTGGAGAACGAGGTCGATCCGACGCAGAAGATCCGCTGGGAAGACAAGACCGTCACGCACAACATCCCCGGCCTGGAACATCTCGAGAAGTGCGACCTGCTGATCGTGTTTACTCGGCTCCTCTCCCTGCCACCCGAGCAGCTGAAGCACATCTACAACTATCTTGATTCGGGCAAGCCGATCATCGGCATCCGCACTGCCAATCACGGTTTCCTGGACTTTGACTACCGGAAAGACGGCAAGCGAATCGACTTTGGCGAAGCGGTGCTCGGCGGTTCGTTCCGCAGTCATCACGGCCGGTGGCAGCAGGATTCCACGCGCGGAATCATCGTCGAGCAGAACAAGCACCACCCGGTTCTGAGCGGGGTCAAAGATATCTGGGGGACCTCCGATGTCTATCGCACTTACAAAGAAGGTGGCAGTCTCCCCGCCGGTTGCCTGACCCTCGTCGATGGCCAGCCGCTCGCGGGTCGCAAGCACGATGACGCAGTCAATGACAAGCTGATGCCGCTGCCGGTCGCCTGGGTAAAATCCTGGACCGGAAACACGGGCCAGACGGCGCGCGTTTTCCACGTCACGATGGGGAGCGCACAGGATTTTCAAAGCGAGGGCCTGCGTCGCCTGACCGTGAATGCCGTTTACTGGTGCTTGCATATGGAGTCCGAGATTGTCGCCGACTCGAGCATGAAAATCGTGGGCGAATACGATCCCCCGGAAAGCGGCTTTGCTTACAGCAAGCTCGGCATCGTGCCGAGGAAGCCGAACTACTACAAGTAAGATTGCGCACTTCACCCGACGACCATTCACCAACGATTTCGTCGCTCAGCTGGCGGATCATAGTAGGCAGCTGGTGTGTAAGGCTCGACCAATGGCGGTGGAGTTGCGACTGGCGCGAGTACCGAAATCCTTCGCATCGACCGAGCACAAATCGCCTGGTAGGTCGCGTCGAAGTAGTGATTCGGCTTCGGTGACTTCCACCAGCCAGTCCGAGCGCCGCCGAAACCAGGCTTGTGCCGCGTCTCCCAGGTTTCGGACAGAAGGTGCTTCGAATAGTTGAGATGGCCGGTAACGTTGCGGCGGCCGTCGACCCGCGCTGGGTTGAACAAGGTAAGTGCACCTGGTTGACCAGCTTCCAATAGCAAGCCTTCATGCACCTTCAGCTTCCAGTGATCGGCGTTTGTCATCACGAGCGGAATTCCGCCCCGGAAGACCACGTGCCAATTGTCGCCAATCAGAATGTGCGGCGAATCGAGTGGCCGCCGGTAGTTCGGCTCGCCCTTCGAGGGAATGAACGAATGGAACCCGACCTGCGCACAAAAATGCTGCACCGGCTGAATGTTCCACGATTCTTCCTTCCAGCCTTGATCGATTAACGTCAGATCAGCGATTAGCTTCTCGCCGGTCGGGGTGGTGTAAGGGATCTCTTCTTGGGCGGCATACCAGGCAAACAGCCCTTCCAAAATCAGCAGTTCGCAATCGGCGGCTTTCCGGCCCTCGGTGAGGAACGGAAAGAAGTCGTAGTCGATGATCGAGCCGGCACCGTGCTCATTCCAGGCGATCGCGACCCAATGCAGACCCAGCTTTTGCACGTCGCCGCCGACCGTGATGCAGATGGTCTCATCCGGCGCCTCGCGTTTCTCCAGACCACCCAGGCAATTGTTCTGGATGTGGTAAGGGGTGAGCACGATCCTCTGCGTCGACTCATCGGCTGGTGGATCGTTGTCGTATTCGGTCGCCACCGCGTCAGCGCCCAACCGTGCGACTTCCGAATAGTAGAACTCGAGCGCTGAGGCCTCGGCCGGCGTGTGACGGTTAGGATTCGCCACGCTGGCGCCGGCATCCATCAACTCACGGTTCGCCAAGTACAGTTCATGGGCCCTGTTCGTGCCGTTCACCCAGTCGGCCTGCTTGAGCGCGACAAACTCTTGCCATAGATCAGCTCGGTCGGGCTTCTTCACCAGGAAGCGAAATCGTTTCGGCTTCCAGCTGGGTTTTTGATCAGGATCGGTGTACTTGTAGGAGACGCAAGTGCGATTCTGAATCGTCGTCAGCATGACCCGCGCGAGTCGACGCTGCTGCGAACCGAGTCCGGCGATCGCTCGATCGATGCGGTCTTCAAGCTTGGCAGCCTGCTCGGGGCTCCGAGCCGTTTCTTCGGTGTCCGGATCGTCGATGCAAGCAACGTCGACGCGGCGGCCCTTCTTCTTCACACCGCGGATGGCGGCATCGAGACCCCGCGTGGCAATGATCGCTCCCGCCGAGGCCGAACCGGGCACTTTCGGCAGGTAGATTTCCTGGCCACACCAGGAGAAGCGGCTGGAAGTGGGTAAGTACTGCTCGCCGTTGTCAGCGAGGTTGCCAGTCACCAGCTGAAAGTGGGCGCGCTGCGGAGTGTTCTCCAGAGCGCGAACGGGAACACAGACTTCCGGATAATCGGCACACAGCCGATCGTTGTTTTCGATCTCCAACTTGATTGATTCCAGCGAATCCTGGGCGGCGCTACCGGTGGCCGCAAAGAGGACGGCGAAGCGAATCAGTCCCTGCAGCGTGTACTTGAGCAGCATCCGTTCGAAGTACGTGGTCTTCCCTTCACCACGGCTGGCAGCGATCGATTGATCGCCGCCGTGGAGAATGGCGTTACGAATCGCCGCGATCATTTCCTTCTGCTGATCGGTGAAGTCATACCAGAAGGGATTCTCGGAACCGCTCTCGATCGCAAAGTACCAGCGCAACCAGGCTTCATCGTCGGCCTCGAGCCGCGTGCGTCGCTCCGAATCTGCACAAGCAGGAACGACGACGGTTTTGCTGGCAGCGCTCCGTTCGCGCTTGCGGCGAATATCGCGGTCTCGTTCCGCGACGTTGCCCACACCCGGGACGGATTCTACTTGCTGCAGCAGGTGCCGCAGCTTCTTGGCCTTGTTGCGTAGTTCGGGAATCTTCTCCACAGCTAGTTCATCCGTTGTTGGGGCGTGCGAATCGGCACGAGTTCGGTCGACCTAAATCTCGACGCGAGAAAACCTGCTGAATTCCGGCTGAGATTCGGCCTGCCTGGCTTGAGCTGTTGGTCGGCGCATGGCTGATGTGTGTCTGTCGAATGACGACTTCGCAACCACAACAGGAAACGAACGATGAGCGCAGACCGAATGAGCGGCGCGGTGGATCAAGCCGCTTTTGAGAAGGTGATCCGCGACAACCTTTCGCCGGAAGGAGTGGCGGCCCTGGTGATGGCACTGCAACCGGCAGGTTCCTTTCCCGCCAGTACACCGGAAGGGGAGCAGGCCCTGCAGCAGGTGCTGTGGTTCCGCCACACGCTGCTCGACATGATCGGGGTCGAGACTTTCAACCGGCAGATGGATGAGCTCGGGTTCTAAGCCGAAACGCGGGTTCGCCCTGCGTCGCTCGGCGGTGGTTCGCCGAGCCTGATGATGGCAGCCAATCCATTGCGAACCGGGAGAACGATCATGTCTAAGAAGACCAGCACGAAGAAACCTGCCTTGAAGACCGCCAAGGCCAAACCCGCGAAGAAGGCCAAGGCACCAGCGACCAAGCCCGAAGCGGCCGAAACGAAGCCCGCCGGTAGCTGCCCAAAGGGTGGCGATCACGAATGGACCGACGAGGGTGCCGAGCGATTCTGCGCGATGTGCAAAGAGCCCGAGGTGGCGAAAGGCAAACGGGCGAAGAAGGCTAAGCCCGCGACCGACAAGAAGATGTCGGCCCTCGACGCTGCCGCTAAGCTCCTCGGCGAAACCAAAGAACCCATGAATACGAAGACGATGATCGAAACCATCGCGGCCAAGGGTTACTGGTCGAGCCCTGGCGGCAAGACGCCGCACGCCACGCTCTATAGCGCCATCCTGCGGGAGATCAACACCAAGGGCCACGAAGCCCGATTCAAGAAGACGGACCGGGGGAACTTCGCGTTCAACGGGTAACGCACCCCGGCAGACTTGGCCCCACGACGCCCCATGTTCGCCACGCTGGGGCGTTTTGCGTTTCTTGGCCGAGGAGGCGGAACCGGGGAAACTTACGCCACGTCGGGCCACGGGTTGCGCCGGCGAAAGGCTGCTGGATTCTGGGGGCCGGCTATTGAACTTCGCAGCGTTTGCTGGCTTATGTGTGTTATCGCAACTGCCTACGCCCGGAGCTTCACGATGACCACTTTCTACGTCGCCACCCGCGCTCAATATGTCTTGGTCGAAGCGGCCGACGAAACCGAAGCAAGCAAGCTTGGGCAAGCCGCCCTGCAGGGGATGTACGCGGCACGTTTGGGCAAACAGGTGACGATCAGGATCTGCACCATCCGGCCCGCGACCGCCGACGAGATTAAGCTGCAGCGCTGGCACAACCAGATGGTTGCGGCGGAAGGCGAGTAACCTCGCCTGAGTGCTGCTGCATCGATCCCGGTTCCCAGGCTCGCGGGAGAGCGTGGTCTGCTCGCGCGCCGTGCGCTCTCTAATCCGATTTCGGATATTCACAGTAAGACGCTCGCGGTAAGAGCTGCGGCGTGCCGGTTTCACGAAGAAGCGCACGCGCAGCTGTAGCTGTTGACGTGCGCCAGAAACCCGGCGCTAGAGAAACGGAGACTGCTCTCCGTGTGTGATGAATCCTAGGCGAAGAGCATCAAAAATGTCAAGCGACTGAATGTGCCGGCGCATCGCTTTGAAGCGGGCAATTACTGGCCGAAGGTCGCCACGCGTTTTCGGCTGAGGAACGAGTTCCACCGACCCGTACTCCGGCCACGGGCTCTCGAATATCCAGCCGTCATCGGTACGAACGAGTACTGCGCCATACTGCGGGTCCTCATCGTCCAACGAGACAATGACGCCATTCGTGATGTGAACTAGATGCCCCTCCGATCGTAGCCAGGAATCGTCAAGCAGCACATCGTCGTCTGGCCGTTGGATTGTGAACGGCACATGGATTCGCGCCAGGAATCCAGCCTGATTGGGTTCGTGAGCGACTTGATCATTCAGAGCCATCGCGCGTGCCCTCGCTCGTACTACCTGAATTGGGAGGAGAGGGAAGTGTGACTTGCCCATCGACGACGCGCCAGTTCCAACGGCGTTTCTTCCGATCGCGGTAGAAGGTGATCGTCGCTCCGTTGATGCCGATAGTCTCCTCGCGAAGGTGCCGGCTGAAAGGCGTCGGCATCGGTTTCGGGGTCTCTTCAGCCATGGTGTGCTTGCTTCGGTCTGTGATGCGAATGTGCGCGCAATCAACTTTGGGTTAACAACCGGAATGACATAAACTGCTGATGTTCATGGCTTTATCGGGATCGCACGTGCGCCGCGCGGGAGTATGTCTATGGTGGCCGAGGTGGGGGTGGGAAACCTGACCGTGAAGTCGCCAGGAAGTACCTAAAGCCCCCGGGGGGTAGGCGCCCGGCCGTCGACGTGCTCCACGTTGGCAGACTCACCGTGTGGCCCACGTGGGAGCCAGTGCGCGAGTGGCGTGGTTCTTCAAAGCCCTTAGCGCGACGCGATTGTCGCAACCGTGGGCGACGTCGTCGCAAGGCGTCGCGCTTGTGCCAACACCGTCTGAAACGAATCCTACGAGGGACATGGTTGCACCACGCGTGCCGGTTTGCGGAAGCTTCGCCAGCTGCAAAACACTTTCCAAGCACCATGGCAGAGGCGGTCCCAAGTAGCTGCACCCAAGCGGCAGTCTGCTTCCGCATCATCTGCCACGTTGAGTGTGGTGGCCGTCAGTTTTCCCGCAGCGTAGCGAGCCTCGACCAAGCGGTACAGCATCGTCGCCTGATGTTGCGTCAGGTCTCCAAATGGCGGCAGCGGATCACTGATGATTACAAACTCCGGTGTGACCACTTCACCGATGATCGAAGATTCACTCCGACTGCTCTCGGAGTCCATTGCATCGCGGATCTTACCGAACCAGTTCTGGCCGTTGATCCATTTCACCGATAGCCCTTGTCTGGCAACATGCATTGCCAGGGCATAAGCGAGATGATCTTTGCCCGTGCCAACGGGTCCAAAGAGGACCAGCCCTTCACGATTCTCTCGCCGCTCAAGAATGCCTGAGCCGTATTCCCGGATCGTATCGACCACCTGCCGTTGGTAAGGCGTGGTCGTCTGGAAGTTATCCAGGCGACAGCGGCGATATCGCGCTCCGGCTGCTTGGCCAAGGAAGTGAATGTTGCTTGCCAGTCGCCGCTGGCGCTCCTCGACCCGTTCTTCCTCTTCGGACAAACGAATCGGTTTCATTCGTCGTACTGGCAGCGGCAAGCTGCGTTCATCCGGTGAAGCGTTGCCCTGGTCCAACGCGGAGTTGACGGTGGTTGCGGCCTGCTTGTTCATGGGTAAACCTCTCTGGGAAAACGCCGGAATAGTCGTTATCGACGGTGAGACGGAGGCATTCGGCTGCCTTTGCGGGGCCAAGTGGCAGCAAGCGCGCGTACGTCTTTGTCAAAAACTCTTCGCGCAGCGAGAGTCGTTTCCGGCGGCGTTGCTTAAGCCAAGCATCGCGGGCGGCAACGAAGTGCGGCACGTTTAGTTCATCCGGCAGTGGAACGTCCTCTGCACGGGGCTCTTTCTCCGCGGGGACCGGCGGCTCGGAAGGAGCGGGCGGTGCGGGGGGAGAAACATCATCGAACACAAATCCCAATTCATTGGGCGACGACTTCGCCAATGTATTAGGGTTAGGGTTAGGACTAGGGTAAGAAAGCTTACCGCTATTCATTCCGCTATTCTTTCCGTGATTCGTTCCGCTATTCATTCCTCTAGCGGAAAGAATTACCGCCGATTCTTTCCCCATTGGGAAAGAATCAGCGACGTGATTCGTGACGGGATTGTCGCCTCTTGAGGACAGCCCTCGCTCCTCAATCGGGCTATCCGAGAGCGTTTGAAATCGCTCTGGGATCAACACAAAATACAGTCCGACATTCCGCGTCCCGGCACGTTCGTAATTCAACCAGCCGGCTTCGACTGCTTTGTGCCTCGCGTGATTGAGCTGCTTGGGCGAGGTGAAGCCCATGGTCTGCTCGAGTTGTGAATTCCAATACCGTACTGGTCCGGTATAGCGGGCGGCATCCTCGGTGTGGGCGATGAAACTGAGTAGCAGGCAAGCGTCTCGTCCAATGTCTTGTGCTGCGCAACTCTTCTGCAGCACACGGACGAATCGGTGTGCGAAGTAGCTGTCACGTTTGGGATACTTGCCGGACATGCCGCTCAACCTTGATTCATCGCCGTCAGCCGACTGAGGCTGTGGCAGTTGTCGCCGACGAGTCAATTCGCTCGACACGAAACGAATCTTCACCGCACTCACGGCGAACGAAGTTCACGAACAGGCGACTGAAGTCGCGACCGACGGCAGTGCCGGCCTCGATCACGCAGGCCCGAGTCGCCTGATCGAAGAAGTACGCGGCATCGAGTCGCACCTGAGCTTCCCCATGCAGGGCTTCGCATCCCCAGATCGCCAGCAGCAAAGCTGCCTCGATATCTTCCGACTGCACTGTGTCCTCAAAGCTGTACCGATAGATGTCATTGGCCATTGCACTTTGCTCCTGAAAGGCGATTTACCTACTTATTAACAACCCGGTTCGCCGGGAAACTGACGAAAAAAGTCAAAGATATTTTTCGAGACCACGGGCTTCGAAGCGGCACCGCAGCTTGGAAAGCCATGAATTCAGCGTGGTTCTCGGCACTTCCATGTCCTTGGCGACTTGAGCGATCGAGTCCTCCTGAAGCCGCTCACAAAACTCCCGGTGTCGTGGATCGGGGAGACTGGCGATGCATTCCGTGACGTCGATCCGCAGGGTCAGCTGATCCAGCTCGCTACGCTCCGCACTACCCTTTCGAGACGGTGTATCGCACGCTCGGATTGGGGCCGGATCGGGACCGTCGACCTGGCGTGGCCCGGGAAGGGCGCAAGTGCGACGGTAGTCACGTTTTTCGGCTTGGCGATCACGGACCATGTTGGCGATCTGCCGCCGCACAGCTAGGGCCAGGAAGGCTTTCCATTTCGGCTCGTTCTCACAGCGCTTCGGCAACCGCTTGACGAGTTTCAAATACAGCTGCTGCTGGATGTCTTCCCGATCCTGCGATCGGAATCCGAACTTACCGATGACTCGGCGAGCGAACTTCTGGACGTAATTGCGGGTGAAGGCATCGATGCCTGGGGACGAGGGCCCGCGATCCTGGTTAGGATCATGTGGCGGATCCATGATGCAACTCCAACGGGATGTGATTCCCGCCGCGTCTGACGCACGGCGTTAAACACGGCTGGAGTTGCAGCAAAGCGAATGAAGAAAATTGCGCCTCGATGTAAGTTGGGACTTTGCAGGCAGTTAATGCGTCGTTTGCAAAAGTTGCAGTTGCAGAAAAACAGTGCAACTGCAACTTTCTAAGCCGTCTTCTTTTTCCCCTGTGAACGTTTTCCGAGGGGCATGAGTTGGTCTAGGTTTTGTGCGTCCTCCCAGAGGTCACGAAGTCGTTCCGCCCTGGAATCATTCAAGCAACGATTGACACGGTATTTCCGAAATTTGACGAGTACCCCCAAACCCTCTTGGGTTAAGCGCGGCCACAACTCGGATGTACCGGTTTTCCCTGCGACGTGACTCGCGTACTCTTTGGCTGACTTGATGTGCTCGACGAGGGCGTCACATAGCTTTTCGATGTCGGCCAATCGAACACCACGCATCTGGGGGCGACGGCGTTCCGTTGGTGAGATTTCACCTGCGTGGGTGTCAACGATCCGACTCTCGACGTAGCCGGTGTCAAAACTGATTCCGGTCTCACCCAAGCTTAGAGTCGACTCCAGAGCCAGAAGCAGGTTGGGTAGTCGCTCGGACCAGCGAGTGACACTAGCCTCCGTCGGACAAAACACGATCGCCTTGGGCCGGGATTTCAGTGCGCGCGTGACCTGATCCGCCTGCTCAAGTGAGGATCCCCGCACAAACCACACTTCACGAATCCGACCCGCCCATTTCGCTTTCCCGATCTGCCAGAGCTGCCCTGAGACTTCGGCCCGAATGGCGAGCTGCAAGCCTTGAAATGCCGACTTGAGCAGGGCAATCGTGTCGATCTCCCATCGTCGCAGTGAATCTCCGTTCACTTCGTACACGCCACAGCCTTGGCAATGAAGGTAGGCATGGGTTTTATCGTCGACACCGCTGAGATAAGTCAGCGGCTGACGATCGCCACATTCATTGCAGGTGTACGCGGCCGCGGGAGCCGTTGGCCGGAGAATCTTTTGGCCGCAGAGGGCGGAAAGTGCCAATCCAAGCTCGGCCTGCACTTCGGTCGCGTCGATGATTGGTGATTTAGCTGGCCACCGTGATAAGAGTCGACTCATCAATCGAGACACGTTCGATTCCCCAAAGGCGCAGATATTTCTCGATGATCTGCAGCCGTTCGGGCGCAACGTCCCGCAGATTGTTCGAGTGCGGATAGACAATGTCGAAGCTAGTCCTGCCCGGTTTTCGGCCCGGTTTGGGCAGAAACTCAAAACAGAAGCCAACCAGTGATACCCCCCAATTATTCAGGGGGATGTTTTCCAGGTTGAGGCAGTCAGGTACTGCGATGTCCATGTGGTACTCCCGCTCGCTGCCATCGATCTCGACCATCACGCGGCGCCAGGGAGCCCCAGAAGCTAGTCGCAACCGACGAATGCTGACCTGAATCTCATCGGCCGGATCTACTTCGAGGTTCCGCATTCCTCCTTTGAGATGCTCGAGTTCGTACGCAGGCTCGGGCTCGTGGCGCCCCAGGTCATAGGCCAAGATATTGCGGGAGAACATCTTCTCCAGCCGCTCCTTGAAGGGCTTGCGAAGTTTGGCGAAGGTCTGCAGCGTGCCCTGATCGCCATTAAACGAGAACGCAACTTGGAGTGTCTGTCGCTGCGTGATCGCGATCAGCTTCCCTTCCTCGTTATGCACATTGAGGTTCTGCAGATAGTCGTCTGCATAGGCAAAGAAGTAGGTGGTGCTGTCGTGATGCATGTACTCGACGGTGCATTGTTTACCTCGCCCTTCTTCTCGCAGCATTTCCGAAATCTCGTTGGCCAGCGCATCGCGCGCCACGGCCGAGGTATTGGCCTCGATCTGGGGCAGATCGTTGCGCTTCCGCCACCAGGGAAGGGTTTCGACTCGGTGAATCAATTGAGCTTTGTCGAAAATGTTCCGACGATGGAGCCACACCCACATGGTTCGCCCCCAGAGACATAAGTCTGTCGGCACTTCTCCGGGCAAATCCCACACGGCGCAGAGGGGCGCTGACTCGAGAATCGCTTCGTAGCCGGAATCACATGCGAGATCCGAAATGGCCCGCAAAAACGTTTCGATTTCGTCGCGTTTCACGGACGAGATCTCGCACAGATAGTTCAAGATTGGGTCGACCTTGTTGTCGAGCAGCAGAAACCAGGCAATCCGCTGGTCCCAGACTTCCATCTCCTGAAAGCACTCTCCCAGCAGTTCCTGGGGCATCATGCGCAGTGCCGTGCGAATATTGAATCCCTTGCGTGCCATGTCCTGACTCCTTTTTCTTTCACTGTTGCCGAATCGCGATGACTTTACCTAACACCAAGAATTCCTCTTCCCCGGTCACGGGGATCGGTTTGTAACGCTTGTTCTCGGAGCGAAGCTCGATGCTGTCCCCCTGGATGGAAAGCCGCTTCACCATGGTCTCATTGTCCAGGCACACGACGACGATCTCGCCGCTCTCGGCGATCGGCTGTCGGCGAACGATGATCACATCCCCTTCACGCATTCCCGCGTTGATCATGCTGTCGCCCAGTACGGTCAACCCAAAGCAGCTCCCGCGACCGACCAAGCTGCTCTCAACCATGACTTCGCCATCAGGGTTTTCTTCCGCGAGCATCTTGGGACCAGCTTTGACGAAACCATAGATGGGCACGGAGACCAGCGAAGTGGGCCGTTGCTCAATATCGCGCACCACTTTGAGACTGCGTGATTGCCGCGGTTGGCGGGTGACGTAACCCTTGCGTTCCAGCTGCACCACCAGCTGATGAGCACTGGCGCCGCTAATCTTGAGGGCCTGGCCAAGCTCCTGCATGGTCGGCGGATATTCGTGCCGCACGATGAAATCCCGAATCGCCTGATGCGTTTGACGCTGGGCATCGGTGATCTGTTCGACGACCGGCCGACCGGGCCGTTTTCGTTTGGCTGCCATGGAATTCCAATTAGCGCTAACGTGCTTCTGTTGTGACTGATGGATTTATATCGAGCCTGCAGGGTTAACACAAGCAGATTTTGCTAGCATTTTCTAAGTCGCTGACAGCAAACGAGATACGGCAGTTTCTCGCGCATCGCACGATTCTCCTTTCGTCAGTTGGCATCGGGACCGGGTTGTTAACAGGTAATGGAATCACACGCGCAAGCGTTCCGTCACCTGCACTGGGATCACCGATGGCCAAGGACAAATACTCGCTTGAACTCTCGCCCGAAGAGCGTCGCCATGAACTGGCCGAACTGCTCGCGCGCGGTCTCATTCGGTTACACCTGCGCCGGGCTACCCAAGGCCAATCAGCCGAGCAACCTCATCCAGAGAAAGCTCTCGATTCTGGTCTCGGAGGCCTTGAGGTTTCCGCAGAAACCGTGCTCAGTGTCCACACGGGTTAACGGTCCCGAGAGTCACTCAACCAAGGAGCAGACATGCTGAACATTGACAAAGAGGTCACCGCGATGCAGCGGATGACCGTCGACGAATTGCGGGGGAAGTTCGCCGAGGTTTTCGGCGAAGCGACCACCGGCCGCAACAAGGAGTGGCTGATTAAGCGAATTGCCTGGCGAATGCAGGCGAACGCCGAGGGTGGATTATCGGAACGAGCCCGCCGGCGGGCGATGGAGCTGGCTAATGATGCCGACCTACGCGTCACCGCCCCGCGTCAGCGGCGATCAATCGACGGCGCCGACGAACGCACGAAGACTGTGCCAGCCAAAATCGCCGCAGCCACGCATTTGCTGCCGGGCACGATGCTCAAGCGCGACTACAAGGGCCGGACCATCCGCGTGATCGTGCTCGACGACGGGTTTGAATGCGAAGGGGAGCGCTACAAGTCACTGACTGCGGTTGCCAAAGCGGTCACCGGCAAGCACTGGAACGGCTTTCACTTCTTCGGCCTACGCGAGAAAGCAGGTGCGAAATGAAACGCCAACAAATCAAAACACCAGCGCCGAAGAGCGTTCGCTGCGCGATCTACACGCGGAAGTCGACCGAGGAAGGATTGCAGCAAGAGTTCAACTCGCTCGACGCGCAGCGCGAGGCCGGCGAAGCGTACATCAAGAGCCAGTTGCACGAGGGCTGGGTGTGTTCACCCACGCAGTACGACGACGGTGGCTTCACCGGTGCCAACATGGATCGCCCCGGCTTGCGTCAACTGATTGCCGATATCGAAGCTGGGAAGGTCGATTGCGTGGTTGTCTACAAAGTCGACCGCTTGAGCCGCAGCCTGCTCGACTTCGGCAAGATCATCGAGGTCTTCGAACGGCACAAGGTTTCATTCGTCAGCGTGACGCAGGCGTTCAACACGGCGACGTCGATGGGCCGGCTCATTCTGAACGTACTGCTTTCGTTCGCCCAGTTCGAACGGGAAATGATCAGCGAGCGAACGCGCGACAAGATCGCGGCGGCGAGGCGCAAAGGAAAGTGGTCGGGCGGCATGCCCGTCCTGGGCTATAACGTGGTCAACACGAAACTCGTGGTCGATCCTGGAGAAGCCCAGATGGTTCGGCAGATCTTCGAAATGTACCTGGAACGCCAGTCGCTGCTCGAGGTTAGCAACGAATTGAACTTGCGAGACTGGCGTACCAAACGCTGGACTACCCGCAAAGGGTCGGTCCGGGGTGGTCGAACATTCGACAAGAGCTCGCTGCATCAGCTGCTGACGAATTCAACCTATATCGGCAAGGTCCGGTACAAGGACGAAACTCATGCGGGCGAACACAAGGCGATCGTGCCAGAGGACGACTTTAACCGCGTCCAATCGCTGCTCGAGCGAAATGGCCGCAGCGGTGGGCGCGGTGTTCGGAACAAGCATGGTGCGTTGCTACGAGGACTGCTCCAGTGCAAGCCTTGCAAGTGCGGCATGAGCCACTCCTACACGACCCGTGGCAAGCGCGAATACCGCTACTACGTTTGCAATCGTGCTCAGAAACGCGGCTGGCAAACGTGTCCTGCACCATCCATCCCTGCGGCCGAGATCGAGAGCTTCGTGGTTGGTGAGATCAAGGCCATCGGTCGAGACCCGGTACTAATTCGGGAGACCTTGACGCAGTCCCACGCGCAGATTGAATGCCAGGTGGGCAAGTTACAGGCAGAACACGCGCGGTTAGTAGGCCAACTCCGCAGCGATCATGCCGAACTGGGTCAACTAGCTACGCACCCTCGTCCCAGCGATTCGCAACTCGCTGCGATCCACGAGCGTATTCAGTCCGCTGAACAGCACATCTCGGCCATCGACGCTGAACTCTCAATGCTCGAGCAGATGATTGTCCGCGACGCCGAAATAGCGCAAGCGCTTCGTCAGTTCGACGAGGTGTGGGATGGATTGACGCCGCGCGAACAGGCTCGCATGTTCGAGTTGTTGATCGAATGCGTTCTCTACGACGGGGATGCCGGGATTATCTCGATTACCTTTCGACCGAGTGGCATTGAGGCGCTGGACCGCGAGTTTACGAAACGGAAGGATGATGCAGCATGATGACGATTGAACGGAAGGTTGTGTTCCAAACCAACCAGCGAGATCGAAACAGGGGCGCTGATGCACGGAGGACAACAGGGCTCCAAGCTCGCGTGCCCCGCGTGGCGAAGCTGATGGCCTTGGCCATTCGCCTTGACCAATTGATCCGGGACGGCCAGGTAACCGACCGCGCGGAGGCTGCCCGTCTAGGGCATGTGACAAGAGCACGATTAACGCAGATCATGAATCTGCTTCACCTTGCACCTGATCTACAGGAGCAGATCTTGCTGCTTCCGGCGGTTGAGAAAGGTCGTGCTCAGTTTACAGAAAAGCAACTTCGCCCCATCGCTGCGGTGCCGTGCTGGAGGAACCAAAGGCAGATGTGGCCCGAAACGGTCATGTCGGCATCCGGTCAGGGTAACGAGTCCCCGCGAGTTTAATCACCACCGGCCACGTCAATGCATTTCAGCCCCTCAAACGCCACATCGATTGCGTAATCTGCCGACTCCTGGAATCCAATCACAAACGACCAGCGGTCTGGACCTTCATCTTCCGTAACCTCGCGCGAGATCCAAATGTGCGGATTGCGGATGGTCTCGCGGAGCTTGGCGGCGTTCTTGTTGCCCTGGTTGTACGCCTCAAAACGGCGCGTCACTTCCTCCAGGAGATCCGGTAGGTTCGAGAGCAGTAAATCAGCCAGTTTCCGCTCCTCCTCGCTGACAGCCGGCGGCTGCTCGTTGGCCGGTAGCAACCTTGTTTCGAATCGGATCGAGACTTGCTGATTGAAGAAGGTACCGCGATCGACGGGAATCTCGACGATCCAGCCATATGGGTCCAGCGTGGGTGAAGCAAGCAGTCTGTCGATGAGGGCATCGTTCATTTTCGCTTTTCCTGGGTGAACTAGCTCGTCCGAAATTCTTGGGTGCTCGAAAATACCTGGCAATCGGGCGAGATCGCGATTGTCCACCGGCAGACATCTCTCGGCCAGTTGCGCAATTCGAAGTATTTAGTAAGATACCAGCAGACTAAGGTAGTGAAGGGTTCGTCCGCTCGGCGTCTGAACTCGCTGTTCATCTTGTAGAGGGCAGTTACCTGCCGCATCGGATATCCGAGGACGTATGCAATGACGCGATTAATCAAGAAAGCCAAGCGAGACCGAATCCAAGGCACGGACACGCGGCTGGAAATTCAGTACGTAGTGGAGTCGGTTGAGGTGATGACAGAGCGAGGTGCCACTAGTCGGCCGGCCGCCAGAGGATGGGTTGATCCGGATGGGATCTCGATTGAAGAACTGGGTAACGGCAAGTTCAGAAGAACATCAGACGGAACTGTGTTAATCGCCGAGGAGTAATTAACTTCTATCATGCGGCAGTGAGCTTGAATCCTTATGCTCAAGGTCATAGGTGCTCGTTAGGGAATGACTAGACGAAAGGACGCTGCTGCACGATCATCGAGCAATCGGTGCATTTTCAGAAACGGAAAACCAAACAAGCTGCAGCCGGCGGAAACCGCATGCCTCGAGTGTCTAAGCTAATGGTACTGGCAATTAGACCCGACGAATTAATCCGCGACGGGTTAAATGTTACCCGTACTCGGCTAACGCAAATCATGAATCTGCTGTTTCTCGCGCCAGACATTCAGGAACAAATCCTACAGCTTCAGCAACCCGAAGCTGGACGGGCCTTCCTAACGGAAAAACAGCCTCGGCAAATCGCAGCCACTGCGAATTGGAATTTGCAAAGGCGAATTTGGCGGGCTAACTTTGCGAGCACAACATTTGGCGACCTACCCACATCATGAATCAATCAGGCTATGCGTAGTGATCTGATTCGATCTAGCCTGTACGTCCTGATCTGCTCTGTTGCCTGACAAAACGCGCGGAGGTATTGTCGCTCGCGAAACTCGACAACTGCGTGCGGCGTTACCATAAGCAGTGATTCGGAGCGTATCCCACCAGTGTAGATCATCATCACGGACTGCCGTTCTTCAATTGCAGTTGCTAAACATTCGAATCCATCCGGCAGTAATGAAACGAGATAGCCGTAGTCCGAAAAATGCAGCGGCGGTGCAATTTCAGCAAGATCGCCGACTGTTCGAAACTTAGCCAGCAAACGAACGAGTACGGATTTCAGAATTTCAGCATCCCGTAATGCTCGGTGGCTTCCTTGCGTGGAAACTCCCAGTTCTCGTGCAACAGTCCCCAGGCGGCAGTTTGCCAGCGCCGGCATCACTCCTCTCGCAAGTTGCAGCGAGTCAAAAATAGAATGTGGGGGCCTTTCGACGCGATAGGTATCCATCGCCATCGCAAGAAAGCCGATGTCGAATGCGGCATTGTGCGCGAAAGCCAGTGTCGGAGATTCAGCGAAGAAGCTGAGAAGGCCTGGCAACACCGCTTCCAAACGTGGTGCGTCCATTACCGCCGCGGACGTAATTCCGTGAATCGCGATCGCCTTCTCGGGAATTTCGCACTCAGGGTTTACCAGGCTATGAAAGCGATCCACTTCCGTTCCATCCAGGCGAAAGCGAATCGCCGCTACTTCCAAAACTTTGTGCATAATTGGATGTAGTCCGGTGGTCTCTAGATCGAACGCGACGAACTCAATGTTGGAGAGCAGAGTCTCTGGAGGAATAGTTAACCGCGGCTGCCCTCCATCCCGCACTTCGACCTCGTAATCGTCATCGTTCTCTAAATGCACCAATCGTTCGGAGGCAGAATTTTCGCTACGGCTGGTTTGAAACCCTGTTGATTCAAGTTCGACTAATGCTGTCAGAATTAGCGTCCGTGCCCCTTCGATGTCGATGTGATCCGCGGCGAGAGACTGCACCAGTAGTGAGTCGTCCAGGAACCGATCAAATTTTCGCAATTCGCGAATCTTCGTGCCTTCTGCGAGTTCTTGGGCCGAGAAGCTGTTCGCTAGAAATGAAGCGAGTTTGTCGACGAATTTTTGGGGCGAAAGCGGTATCTCCAGCGCAACGCTGTGGTCGGTAACGTCGACGTCAAGCGATTCGAAAATCCATCGCAAAGTGTTCTGCGTTTTCGAACCGGTCCAAGTGAACCACAGCAATGTGTTGTCCGCCGTTTCGAGTAAACGTTTTGTTACAAGCTGTGCTGTCTGAGCGTTGTGCCGAGCCTCCTCAAGCAGTTCGATGGAAGTTTGGTCTAGATAGTCATATCGCGAAGCCGCGAGCAGAACCTCTCGCATTTTTTCCCGCACCCTCTGATGCACCTGCCCTCCGCTACCCAGAAATCGTGGCGGCTTTTTTCCACGCGCGGGACGTACAAGAATCTCAACTCGTTTGACATCGATCGTGTCGACTTGCCATCGCTTGCCTCCGAGCAGCAAATGGTCACCTTCCTTCGGAAGAAGCAAGGCAGGTAGCGTTCCAATTAGCCTGCCATCGTATCGCACCGAGAATTCGAGCCCGGTCGCAAACGCGCTATAGAAATCGTAGTCATGAACAACGCGCTCGCCGTCAGGTGTCAGGATCAACGTCTTATCTGGTGCCTGTTCGATGAGGTTAGATCTGCCCAGGGCACGCAGGACTTGCGCAAACAAATCAGATTCCAGCGCCCGAAACGCACCTTCGCTCACCAACCGTTGGAAGATGTCCGCCGCGCGCAGACCCCCCGTCTCAGTCAAACTGCTCAAAACCTGCTGAGTCAACGTGCTGAGGTCCAGTGAGGCACTTTCGGGCGGTTCGACCCAGCGTTCACGCATCAACTCAGTGGTGGATATCGCCTGCAAGAGTGATGGGTACAATCGATGAACCAAATCGGATTTCGCACTCGCCCGGTGCTCCATCAACATGACACGCATACAGTGCGGTTCATCATCCTTCCGGCCGCTCCTTCCAAGCCTTTGTACTAGCGAGTTCACTGACCAAGTAGGTCCGATCTGCCCCACACTGACGACATTTCCAATATCGATGCCGAGCTCCAACGTCGAAGAGCAAATGGCCGTAGCTGGACGACCACCTCTCATTTCCAATTCGGTATCTTCACGAATTTCTCGGCTCAATGAGCCATGATGTACCCAAAACTCTTGCAAGCGGCCCAATCGCTGGCACTCGGAATTTAGTTCATCCGCAAACTGCTCAACTTGCTCCCGCCGATTGCAAAAAATCAGGTTCTTCTGTCCCGCGAAATGCTGCAGGATGTTTGCCAGTAGGGCAGGCGGAATCGAATTTGCCTCTTGGTCATCAGTGAGTGGATTTGAGTTATCGCCTACTTCCTGCGGGCCGTCTAGAAAAGTTTGGATGCCAAACATCATGCGTTTTTTCTCTCCCGGGTCGGTAATATGGGCAACCGATTCCGGCTTGTCAGGAGCAATCCAGCGCTTGTACGCTTCGAACGCGTCTCCGATCGTTGCAGAAAGCCCAACTATCCGAACGTCCGCATTCGTGTAACGCCGCAAGCGACTCAAAAGACTGCGTAGTTGCAAACCGCGCTCACGGCCAACGAGCGCATGGATTTCGTCGATCACTACGAATCGCAAACCCTGAAACATGGCCCCAAGAAACCGCGAGCGATTCACGAAGAGAGATTCGATCGATTCCGGCGTAATTAAAAGCACGCCACGAGGGTCTGAGGTAGTCTTCGCTTTCTTTCCCGCATCCACGTCTCCATGCCACCGATGCACGGGGATTTCGGCGCGCTCGCAGAGAACGTCGAGACGTCGGAACTGATCGTTAATTAGCGCCTTTAGCGGCCCAACATAAATCGCCCCGATTGACTCGGGAGGATTGACAAATAGATCGGAGAGGATAGGAAGAAATGCCGCTTCTGTCTTTCCGGAAGCGGTCCTAGCTGAGATCAAAAGATGATGATCCGTCTGCAGTAGTTCGCGAATCGCGTCGACTTGAATCGGCCGGAGGTTCTGCCATCCCATATCCCAAAGGGCATGCTGAATCGGACGCGCCAAGAGTTCAAACGCACTCATTAGAGATTGAACTCGCTGAGATCGCTTCCCGGTGCAGACTTCTCGTTTGGCTCTTTTGAATAATCTGTGAGCGAAACGAATTCCTTGGAACGCAGCAAGTCCTGCCATTTCGTGGATGCATTCTGCTCCAGAATCCCCAGCAGATTGACGAAATCTCTGACCGTATCACGCGGCGTCTGAAAATACGCGGCGCCCATGCGTTGCTGACAGTCTTGAAGGTAGCCAACAATCCCCTCGTCCGGAATCAGTTGTTTTGCCACATCTCCGCCCGCGAAAACGGCGCGAACGTTGCTTAACAACACATAGCAATCCTCGGGGCTAAGGTTCTGAAGTTTGATTACCGGAGTTGAGTAATCCCTTCGGTCATCGGAAGCAAAACGATTGGGAGCTAAACGAGTTTGCAGCGCCTCATAGCTATACAGACCGCGGCGTTTATCTTCGATGCATTCATCGGTCCCAGCGAACAGAAAGCAAAGTCCCTCCGCGCGTCCTTGAAGGCAATCGTTGATGATCTTCAGAATTGCTTCGAAGTTCTTGTTGCGGGCAGTCGTGTTGGTGAGGCGGTGTGAGAGAACCACGAGCTCGTCGATGTTGACCAGAAGCCCCTTGTATCCGGCAAGTCGAGCAAATGCAGCCCAGAGTTTTAAGTAGTCGTAACTGTTGCTGTCGTCGATGATCGTCCTCACGCCGAGAGCATCCCTGGCCTCGGTCTTCGTTCCATACTCACCGCGAAACCATCGCAGAGCCTTATCCTGAAGATCATCATTATGATTGTGATAGCCGTCGTAGTACTTTGTCATCACCGTTGCGAAGTCAAACCCAGAGACCAAGTCTTGAAGACCTCGCAATCGTTTTGTGATTTGTCCACGCGTGTCCTCCGCGTTGCCTCCCGCAGATTTCACTTCATGGTCGATTTCGCCAACCCAACGCTCGACACAACTCTGAAGGGCCCCACCCTCCGGCTTTGCACGAGTTGCGAGGTTTCGCATTAACTCGGCGTACAGCGCGCGACCTTCACCCCCAGTACCATAGAGCCGTCGGTCCGTCGTGATGTCCGCTTGAAGGACTAGAAACTTGCGCTGCAGTGCGACGTTGCGAATTAAGTTCAGAAAGAATGTCTTGCCGCTGCCGAATCGTCCTACGATGAAGCGGACAGTCGAGCTTCCTTCCTCAACAATTTGTAGGTCTTTGACAAGGGCTTCGACTTCCTCCTTTCTCCCGACCTGTATGTAGGGGAGTCCAATTGCTGGCACTACACCAGCCTTAAGCGACTGAATAATCGCCGTTCGTTCTCGCACCGGAATCTTATGCATAGCTCTTACTTCGACAGGATATTTGAATGAATCACGAGCGGATCTCCATCTTCAATCAACCAGTCGCCGAACTGCTCCTGGGACCACTCGTTGATCGCCTCGATGGCGCCATTGAGCATTACGTGATGCAACATCGAGAGTTCTCGCGCATCACGCAAACTCCAATCGCTCTTGGTAAGTAACGCCTTCAGGAAGGGTTGATACCGGCGGTCCAAATGATCTGCGGCAGCCCCCAGATCCCAATCAGTTCCGCTAACCACGATCGCAGCGCTCGTCTCAGGGACCGCGGTCGCAGTTGATTCGTATCGGTTAGGTAGGTTGACAGTTCGCGTAGGCGAGTAGTTTTCTGAAGAGTCATCTTCTTCTTCAACATCCATCGCATCCTGCAAGATTCTGGCAACTTCCTTTGTTTCATTCATAATTCTGGACACAGCAAGCAGATCGAGACGAAACTCCTCCGGTTTAGCAATGACGGTTTGTTTGGGTGCCTGTACGGGAGTAGTCGTCGCCAAAGGCGCCAGCAGCGCCTCAAGGTCTTTCGTGTCTAAGTCAAGTTGTGTGTAAAGCCTACGAAGCGAGGTCATCTCGCGCGGTGAAATGACTTGATCCGCGGCAGCGATGCCGACCAGGAATTCACCAACGAGCCGCCGCTGTTGCTTAGTCAGCTTCTTTCGAATTGTTGCCGAGATCCGCACATCCTTCGGTGGATTCAGACATAGAAGTTGCCGGCGGCATTCCAATCGCTTGACTTCATCTGGCGACAAAGTGAATTGATCTTCAAGATGTTTGGCAATAATTGTCAATTCTTCACTGTCGATGCTATCGTCAGCCGAAGCGATGTACACTCCCAACTCGAGGAGCAGAGCCGCGGCCTGATAGGTGGCCGGATTCTCTTCGCCGTCAGATTCTCGGAAGTATAGTACAACTTGCTCGTCCCAGCGATAGTTCTTGTTGCTGAGGCGAGCATCCGGCTCGATGCCAATTCCTAAACAATCAGCGGTCGAGAGCAGTTTCACACATTGCGTTTTTAGCAATGTGCCACGTTGGCCGAAGCCCTTGAGGGCTGCCAATGATTCAATTGATACGACGGGGAGTGTGCCGGCGTTCGCTTTTTGCTCCCAAAGGCGAAACCAGAGATCGTACTCCGGATGTTCGCCAGTGCGCAGCGAAGTGGGAAGCGCTTCGTATGCTTCAGCAGTCTGTGTCCCGCCGCTGGCCTGACTCGCTTTATCATATGCCCGCAGTTCGTCGACACATTGCTCCCAGATGTCCACGAGCGGTTTGAATTGCGACGTAATTCCGAGAACGTCAGGAATTTCGAGCAGCGCCCGCGAGGTCTGTTCAAAATGTGTGGGCCCATTAAGCGTTGCGCTGGCAGCGTGATAATGCAGGGGTTTAATCCGCTTTGATGCTTTGAGCACCATTCCAGCGTTGAATCGATCCGTATACTTCTTGAGAAACAGCTCTTTAAAACGCGACTCTTGCCGACGAACGACGATGCTCGACGGAGTTCGTGGGTCAACTTTAGCTACTTGAAGGGCAAGACCCGGCGGGAGCGGTAGGCCCCGCTCCTGAAAATAAGCCAAGCATTGGGCCAAGAGACCATCATCCCATCGCGAAGTGGACGAAATAGCTGCGTCGAGAACCTGCTCACTTACGGAACTGATCCGGCCGGCAAGTGCAATCGTCAGCCAAAGCAGCGCCGCCGAGTAACGATCGAACGATCGTGACGAACAGTAAATCTTGCGCAGTCGCAGCAATTCGTCAATGATTGGAATGTGCTCGGCCTGGTCGACAATTACCCGCCGTTCAAGTCCATAGAAGTAGATGAAAACGTAGCCGAGCTCGATACGTGGGTCGCAGCGATTCGTACCCAGCCAATCTAAATATCTCGCCCGTTGTTGCGGGGTTGCGTCCGAATAACTCGGCCAATACGGAAGTCGATCAATCGGATTCGTACCCGGTGGTGCAACAGGTAAAGAGCCGTCAATCAGCGACGCGTCCAAAACATGGAAAGAATGAGTGCCTGCGGTGGCATAAACCAATGGATCGCGAATGGCGACGCGGCCTAAGTTAATTACCGTGCCGCGCCCAAAGAAGTCACCGGCCCCTGCACGAAAAACAGCTCCTTGCTCGTTCAGTGTGCTAGGCCCAGCGCGGCGACTGATTTGAGAAATCAGGTTAGGGAATGAAAAGCTCGGCTTAGGCGGAATTGATTCCGCATATGTTCTCTCTCGAAGGACCGGGGGCGTCGTCACGGGCGGTTTTGCAACACTCGCTTCCGACGCGGTCGTGCGGCTCGAATGTGCTGCCGCAGATGCCGGATCCGGTTGTTGCGACACGGGAGTCGGCGTTGAAGACTCAAGCGTTTGAGTCTGCGGGACGATCTGCGCCTGGAAGACTTCAGATTCAACTCGGTTTGAAGGCGAGGTCGAATTCGCCGCATGATTTCTGTCAGGCAACCTTCGTGAGTTGTTGGCGAAAAACGATTCAAGTCGATCAAGATGGAAGTTGTTCTCGCGGTGGTAAGCAAAAGATTCCCAGAAATGCCGACTTAGATTGGGCAACTGCCAGATGCAAATCTCAAGTCCCACTGCTGAAGTCAGCAGAAACGTGCTGACACACAATCCGAATGCCATCGTTAGCAGAATCGCCGCAGTGACGTGACCAGCGGCCAACAGAGTCCAGAGCACAGCTGGTGGAATGCCATCGGATCCAAGACCATCGTTTGCGGTTGGCTGGGGAATCGGCGACGAAGACACCGCAAATGTGCCGTGGCAATTCGGGCACTGCAAAGATTTGCCAAAGTGATCTGCTCGGAGGCTAAGAAGCTGGCGACAAAAAGGGCAGGCTGCGTGCATAACATCGCTAGTCTTCATCTAGAGTTGAACGGATGACTAGCCAAATATGATAGCCACTTTCGTGGTGGCCGTAACCATTTTGCAAAGTTGTGAAACGACGCAAATCTCTCATTGCCCAAAACAGCAGCCTCAGCTGCATTGAGGAACTCATTGCATGCGGTGAACGGCTATTTGGGCCAGACTTCGCGAGATCGTCAGATGTCTCGCTCGTCGACGTCGATGCCCGCCATTTTTCTCGCCGCAATTAATTCTTCGCGGTTAGCCAGAAAAACAAGCTGCCGCAACGATTCAGGATGATCTAAGCCGCGATCAAGATTGAACTGACGCTCGAGATAGAACGCCAAGCATAGTCGTACTTTCATCTCTACGACGCCATCGGTCATCCCAAAGTCGAGCTCGACGACGCGCCGCTTCCCACCCTTCAGCTCAGGATTAGGCTGGAGCCGCAACGTAATTTCTCGTGCCCAAGCCATATCTGATGCAGGGTCGATTTCTGATGGTTTCGCACTGTCGTTGACAGACTGGATGCGGCCAAGAACGAAGTCGAGGAACTTGCTTCGGTTGTGACACCACGCGCGCGTGTGCCAGCGGAAGCCGTCGAAAGCAATCGCGTGCGGCGAAATCCACCTAGATTTTGGCTCCGGTCGAGACATCGATTGGTACTGAATCTCAATGGACGCATTAGTGCGGATGGCATCAAGGATTCTGCGTAACATCGTCGGGTCGATGCGACGCCGGAGCATAGGAACAATTGAGCAAGATGGAAGGCGATTTGCCCATGCCTCACTTTCCTCCAATGTCCCTGAGTCCATGAGCCGTAGTTGGGCCAAGTAGCGATGGGCCGACGGGCTAAAGTACTTCGGTTCGAAATCGGCACCTGCTACGTACGTCTTCAACGTCTTGTCATAGACAGCATTTTTTGGCGCAGCCAACTGATAATGTGCCAGATCTGCAGATGCCTGGGGGACGGACACTCCGAAGAATTCAACTAAATCTGAACGATTGATTCGCCCTTCCCAGTAAAGGCGGAAATCGATGAACTCGAGCCTTTTCTCGATGTTCCAGCGAGATTTCTTCTTTTGTTCCGTCAAAGGCTTGTCCGCCGGTTCCGGCATGGGTATACTTTCTAGATGGATGTTTTTTCTGTACTCATCTATTTTATATGCGCATCCCCTGCCGTCAAGGATGTAGTCATTAGTGCCTACGGCAAAGGTCGAATATGCCGGAGGCAAAGATTGACTTCGCTATCGTTACCGCTCTAGCCGTAGAGCGCGAGGCATTCGTGCGCAGGCTGGAAAACTGCCTAAAGCAACAATTTGACGATGAGCCGCTCACGTTCTACACAGGGATGCTGAAAATCCCCGGTGAGACGTACCCATATACCGTGGTCCTGACCCAACTCCTCGAAATGGGCATCAGCGACGCGGCGATAGCGGTGACCAGGGTCATTAGTCGATGGCACCCTCGAAACATTTTGATGATTGGCATCGCAGGCGGGGTCGAAGGCAAAGCCAAGTTGGGAGATGTGCTGGTCTCGCAGTACGCGTACTACTACGAGCCGGGCAAGGCAACGACCGAGGGATTCGAAAGTCGCGGACGCCAGTTCAATTCCGACCTCATGCTCTATGGTCGAGCGCAGCATTACGAAGCCGCCGAATGGATGGGCGAAATTCACGCCGCACGCCCAGATGCCCTGGGTGAAGAATCCGCACTCCCGACAGTCCGCTTCGGCCCAATCGCCTGCGGCGAACAAGTGATCGCCAGCATTGAAGCGTTGGACGATATCAAGAAGCAGTGCCCTAAGATGATCGGCGTTGCAATGGAAGGCGCAGGCGCCGCGAAGGGTGTCCTGAGCAGTGGCGATCCGCCTCGCTATTTGGAAATTCGCGGAGTGAGTGACTACGCCGGGCCAGATAAGAATGATGGTTGGCATGAATACGCCGCCAACACCGCCGCGGCATTCACAATTGGATTTCTGCGATCGCGGCCGTTCCCGCCTGGTCCGCCACCGGAAGAATTCTCCGAAGCCAAACCCGTCGCCACACTCGTGATGACCGCCCAATCGCTGCGACCAATCTCTAAACAGGAAATCTTGCCAGCGCTGGACGAAGCGACCAGGCATGGTGAGCTGGAGTTTTTCTACCTCGATTTTCTCGACCTTGTTAACAACAAGTCCATTACCGATCCTGAAGCTGCGGCTCAAAGGCTAGCAGACCCCCAGGGTGCACTGCTGGGAGCTATCGCACGCCGAGCCGATGCTCGCCTGGCATTTCACGGCCTATGTGCAATTCCGCCAGTGATTCTCGCCGGACATATCGTCACCGACCGTCGAAAGGTGGCGCTCTTTGATTTCCAACCGGACTCGGGCAATTGGATTTGGCCTGGGACACCAGATGGTTTCGCCGCTCTGAATCGGACTGGAACTCCGAAGCGTAATATCAAAGAAGGGGGCGACGTCATCATCCGAATGCCGATCAGCTACCCGATTCATGTCGCCGACACAGATGGTCTGGGATTGAAACCCCGGCTTCAAATCGAACTTGCGCACCCCGCCATAGAGCGTGGCGTCGTCAAAAGTGAAGCGCAGGTTCGCGAATACGGACGAGTATTCCGCGAGACTCTAGATCTGATTCGTAAGCAAATGCCCGCGTGTCACCGGATACACCTTTTTTACGCTGGTCCAATGTCACTGGCATTCCATATCGGTCAGCAGATTTCTGAGAACATTCACCCGCCGGTCGTGGTCTGGAACTTCAGCCGGAAATACGAGTGGGGAATCGACTTTGCGGCTGCCATGTCTGGCGAGCCCTGCGTGATCCGACCTAAAGCCGAAACCGAAGGAGCAACTAAATGACGATCAAAACGCGGTTCGAGCGATTTACAACCAAAATTAAGCCCAGTAAGGACCACCTCGATGAGGCCGCTCGACAAGTCGAGTACATGATCGAGAGGCTGCACGACAAGGTCTCCGATGACAAGACATTTACCTTGGAAAAAGTTTTGCGAGCTGGCTCAAACGCCAAGTTCACATCATTGATGCGCACCACTGAAAACGTCTTCGATGTCGACTTGGGAGCGTATTACTCCGGTAAGGGCGCGACCAAGGAAAAGCTAGATACGCTTTTGGATTTCACAAGACAGAAGCTCATCGATATCTACCCGCAGAAAGAAGAGAAGGACTTTATCAAGTTGCAAAGCGCGGTTCGGGTGAAGTTTGTGAGCGGCATCAAGCTGTGGGTCGATGTTGCTCCGATCGTTAAAGACGAATCGCTGAAAATCACAAACGGAGGACCTATTCCCCGCGACGATGGCTGGCGCCTGACATCCGTCACCGCTCACAACGACTTCGTTACGAGCCGGACGGTTGCGAGCAGCAAGGTTTCAGGGCCCGTGAAATTCAATCGGCTGGTGAGGATGATCAAGTGGTGGAACAACCTCCAGGTGCCATTGGTGCAGCCGTCGATTTTCTGCGAGTTGATTACCGCCGCAGCAATTCGCGACGAGGGCGTGACTTCTGAATGGCAGACAAGTCTCCGCCAGGTTTTCACCTTCCTACGCAAACACGGCTTGAGAGAACCGATCGTTTTCGACGACCACTTCAATTCTAAAAAAGAGACGCTGGCAACTGGGACTGTCGTAGTCATCGATTCGGTCAATCCAAAAAACAATGTCACTTCGACGTGGACGGAGAAGACCCGCAAAGATTTCCTTGATCACGTTGAAGACGCCTACGACGCCTGCACCGCTGCATGGAGCGCGGAACGTGACGGCGATGAAGATGAAGCTGTCGACCACTGGTGCCGTCTGTTCGGCGAGAATTTCCGCACACTTTCCGAGGAGGACTAAACTTTGTCATCTCAAACCCTGACCCGATCGTCTTCTGCGACGTCGACCCTTTCGAAGGTTGTCTATGTTACTCGCAAGCTGCAGGCCGACCTGTTCAACTTGGTCGACACTTACAGCCAAATGACCCAGAATCATGCGGAAAAGCTGATCTCCGATCTTCGTATCCTGCTGGACGAAGAAGTAATCGAACGTATTGACTTGTTGTGGACCTATAAAAACACGAATGTCGTAATGGGCGCATACGTCTACAAGGTCATCAACGCTGGCAGTGGCCTCGCCGACGAACGCGCGGGCGGCATCCGCTACGATTCGATACTTCAAGATTGTGACTTCGGAGTACGGATCTACAGAAACTCACACTGGTGGGCAATGTCTGAGGCCGACCGCAAGGCAATTGCGGCCAAGTGCCAAATTCAGTGGTCCCCTGGAGAATCGCTCGACTTTAGCCGTGGAAGCGTGACGTCCGACCGAATGTACTCGAATAACGGTCTTGGCCTCGATCGAGGACGCTTCCAGAGCAACTAATGGCGAAAATCATCCTTATCGGGGCGGATGGGCGAGACTTGGGCGGCATTAGCGGAACCGCTGAGGAGCTACTTGCGCGCGCCGAACAACACGCTCGCGACAATCATTTGGCGAAAAGCTCCTATTTCCCTGTTGCTGTTCGCCAGGCAGTCGAAGAAGCCGGATGCCGAGTTTCCGAACGAGACCTGGCAGAAGCGATGAAAACTCTCGACTCTGTTCGGCGCGGCGACAAGATCGACCGAGTTAACATCACGGTATCCGGAAACTTTCCAAATCCAAACGTGAGCAATCCGGTTGTCAAGGATCATGCCATGACCAGTAGGCCAATGATGAGTCAGAAGTTCTTTGAAACCGAGCGTAGCTACCCCGACGAAAGCGCCCGCCAGTGGTACGAACGATTGGTCGGTTTGGACGAACACAAGCGACAACTGCTGCTTGAACTGGAGCTGTTGCTGTTCCACGATCGGCTCGACTCGTGGAACAGCAAACATCATCGCGGAAGCCTCCGCGCTTGCCAAATTATGAGCAGCCGGGCACCGCTGGTGTTGCTCGAAGGTGATGTCGGTTGCGGAAAGACGGTGTTGGCGCAAACCATCGGCGATGCACTTGCAACGAAGATGCAACAGAAGGTTCATCTTCTGAAGGTGAACACACAGGTCCGTGGTTCAGGTTTAGTCGGCGAAATGTCCGACCTGATTGTTCAAGCCTTCACCCAAGCCGAGGCGAAGGCCGATTCGGTTCGAGGCGAGCCCGTGCTCTTGCTGATTGATGAAGCGGACGCTTTGGCGGCAAAACGCACCGATCAGCACATGCACCACGAAGACAAGGCGGGCCTCAACACGTTATTGCAGCGTATCGACGGCCTGCGGCAGAGTAACCGCAGGATTGCCGTAATTTTCATTACGAATCGGCCCGATGCCTTAGATCCAGCAATTCGCCGCCGATCTGCACTCCGGTTAACTTTTGGTCGACCAGGCGAGGAGATGCTCAGCAGTCTGTTTCGAGAATCGCTGCCAGAGCTTTCCCTAAGCGGCAACATCCTCAAATCTTTGGTCGCTTTAACGGGTAATGAAGCAATGAAAAAGTATGGCGCGACATTCACCGCTTCGGACATCACCGATCGACTGATTCCGGCGGCGTTGAAGGATGCCTATTCGGAAGACCGACCACTGGTCGCGGAAGATTTGCTGCGCCATGCCAAGGCAATGGAGCCGACCCCGATGATGGCCGGTGGAGGAAACGATGGCGAATAATTCCGAGGTGTTCATTTCTGTCGATGTCGAATCTTCCGGCCCGATTCCCGGCGACTACAGCATGTTATCGCTCGGGGCGTGCGTGGTCGGCAGCGATGACCAAAGCTTCTATGTCGAGTTCAAGCCGCTGAACGACAACGCCGTCCCTGATGCGATGACGGTGACGGGGTTCGATTTGGCAACGCTGGTCGAGACAGGTGCCGATCCCGAAGACGCGATGAAGAAGTTGGCCGCGTGGGTCAAAGACGTCGCTGGTGATGGAAAGCCTGTATTCGTCGGGTTCAACGCTGGATTCGATTGGTCATTCGTTAACTGGTACTTCAACCATTTCCTGAAGAAGAATCCTTTCGGTTTCGCGCCGCTGGATGTGAAGTCGTACTACATGGGGATGATTGGCTGTAGCTGGGAAGAGACAAAGTCGAGCAGAATTCGGACAGAATATCTGCCGACTGTTCCGGGCGACCACAATGCATTGCATGACGCTCGAGCTCAAGCTGAAATGTTTGCGAAGATGCGGGAGGGACGAGCGACACAGATTTGAGATTGAGATGAAGGCGAATCAAAAACAACAGCGGGAATTAGTGAGGCTGACTTAATCCGCGGCCGTTCTAACCAACGTCAACTGGCACGGCTGCAATCGACGAACTAGCATCGGAGAAATCTGCGTGGATGATGATTGGAAAGCACTAGAATATGCATGGAAGTACTTTGACAGGCACGCTGAGCAACGTCTTAAAACTTTCAATTTTTATCTTTTACTTTGCGGTGCAATTATTGCGGGTATCTGTGGGGTACTGCGCGAGCCAAAAATGGAATGGATGACTGTAGTCCTTGCATCCATTCTGAGCTTTGTTTCCTTCGTGTTCTGGAAACTGGATCGACGCAACCGCACGCTCACGAAACGTTCCGAACAAGCACTTCAGTTCTTAGAAGACAAGTTGGTGTATGCCGATGGTCCTGATGGGGTGCCACATATTTGCAAGCTTTTTCAGCGAGAAGCTCATGATCGAGAGCGGGCGCACGTGAGCGAATACAGCTACTCACGATGCTTTGGACTGGTGTTCGCCCTTTTTGGATTTGGCGGCTTCGCATCCGCAGCCTATTCTTTTCTGACATGGCTACAGCATTGAGAGTTCCACGAACAAAAACATAATCTCCGCGATGCGGCTTGCAAGCAGCCTCCGCAATCTATCTCCATTACGGGATCTAAAGTGCTCGACTATAGATTGTGAAATGCGCACTCTATTGCCGTTCCTGGCGGTGTTGCCTTGCGATCCGGCGACCAAACACTATCGCACAGAACTCACAACCTTTCTTTTGTCTGAAAATGAACGGGACCGGGCTCGTGAAGCATCACGAGCGGGTTGCCGCCTTGTGAGGACGTGGGGATTTCGGCCTTCGAGATCGAGGAGTTCGTGCGTGAGACACTCAGCATCGAGACCGAGGGTCCCGCGGACCTGACGGCCGCAACTCCAGAGCAGCAGTTTGCGGCAGCCTGGTGCCGTCTCGATAAACGTCAACAAGTAAAGGCCTTAAAGAATGTCCTGAGGGAAGTCCGCTTTGATCCAAAAGGAGAGTCAATCACCCTGTTGATGCATGCCAACGCTGGCGAAAGGTTGAAGCTGGCCTAAGACATCATTGGCGGACGCCTTCAACATCGAATGGGCCTCATAATTCAGTCTGATTACGGACCAACGCTCAGCGGCTGGGCAGCGACTTCATGCCCTATCGGTTGGCAGTTCAGCTCTGGCGGAAGTGATCCATTGAGCATGCAGCTTGTTGATTTCTGTAGTATCGCCGTTGGCAATCCAGTCAGCGAGCGACTTATAACGAGCGACACGGCTTGGTTTGCGGTCGAGTATTCGTAGCGCCTCGTCGAGACGACCCGCGCGGAGGTACGAATGCCCAAGGTCCACATGCACGAATTGCTCGTTTCGCCATGGTTCCGGGAATTCCGTAGCGGAATCGATGATATCTTCTGCGGTAGTATTTGCTTCGAACCAGGGCAAGCCAGCATTGATGATCGCATCGATCATCTGTTGTATTCCCTTTTCACTTTTTTCGTACCAGGTCAACGCGGGTCTGTGGAATTGTTCGCAAAGAGTTCGGATCCAAATGCCAGGTTCAAGCACGTCGAGACGCAAGTGTTCACGTGCCCATAGTGGATGGATTGTCAAATCGCACGAAATCTCGCCTCCGTGTCGATTCGGCCGCAGCTCAATCCGTTGCACAACATCCGCTTGTGTCACGCGCAGATAACGCCGCGCACTCACACGAGCGAATCCAGCATCGATTAGGTGTGTTCCGAACTCGGCCGATGTTAAGTCCATTCGCTTCAAAAAGCTCCGCAAGACGGGGCAGTTAGAATTTGATCGCATAATGCCGTTGAGCGGCCGCGGCGGCGCACGCGCGACGCTCGACCGCAGTGAGAGTATACCGCCGCTGAGGTCCGCACCAGCGGCGGATTAATCGGCGGCCAAATTGTCGCTCGCCATCCGCGCGACGAACAAGCCGCGTCCGAACACGCCAACCGGATCGAAACTACTGGTCAGCCCGGCCTCGGCGAAATGCTCCGCCATCCGTTCCGGCGTGACAAGGGCCAAGCGGTGGCACTCCTCGGCCGCGCGAACGCCCTGTGGGGTCGCGATCAAATAATGGAATCGCAGGACGGAGACGTCGCCGTCGCGCTCAGAGACATTCATTCGGCAAATCTTCAACTCGGGTTTGTCGACGACGAGCATTCGCGGTAGCCCCGGCTGAAACGCCTCTGGTGACAGCCAAGGTTCCACAAGTATCACGCCGCCTGGCGTCAGTTGCCCAGCAAAGCACCTAAACGCCGCGACAATGTCGGCTGCAGTCAAAAGATACCCAATCGAACTGAACAGGCATTGCACGACGTCATACTTGCGGTCGAGGTTGAACGACGTCATGTTCGCAACGCTGAAGTTGCCTTTTGGCACCTTTGCCTGCGCAATGTTGACGAAGGTTGGATCGATGTCGATGCCATCGACTTCAAAGGCGTCGGACAGTTCCTTCGCGTGACTTCCCGTCCCGCAACCCACGTCCAAAATCGAGCATGCACCCGGCCGTTCGGTGGCTATCAAGCTGCGAATCTTCGCCGCTTCGGCGGCATAGTCCTTGAACGAATAGACCTCGTCGTATAGATCGGCAGTTGAGGAAAACATAGGTGTGGCGATCTGATGCGAGAATGTCGAGCAATGTGAAGCAGTTGAGTGGCCGAGACGGCGCACGGTGGGGTGCCCGACCGCAAAGAGAGTATACCAACGCCGAGGTTCGCCCCAACGGCGGTCATTCGGCAGCCGGTGGCGTCGCTACGTCGTAGGATAGCACCGGCAGGACGCGTTCCATTCCTGTCAGCCGCGAAACCGACGAGCCGACCCGACGGCAGCCCATGTGCAGATAGAACCCTTCGGCGTTCGGGTCACTTTCAATCATCAATCGCTCGACGCCGAGTCCGCGAAGGTGCCGCACGGCGAGCCGAAAGAGCTGGGCACCGCGGCCGGTCCCGATCAACGACATTCGGAGCCAGAAATGGTCGAGCCAGGGTTGGGAGTCCGCGCGAGTGAACGCTATGAATCCGATCGTTTGGCCGGTCTCCTCGCAGCATAGAACGTCGTTCGATTCGATGTATTCTGGTGTCACGGCCAGAGTGTCTCGCCAAGCTTCGAGCCAAGGTTCGGGATAACCCCAATGCCGCTTACCCTCACGCGCGAGCTCCGTGAGCGTCTGGCCGTCGGCAGGCAAAGCAGACCTTAGCGAGAGGCTCGGTTCGTCTTGCAGTTGCGTAACCAAAGTGCCCCTGAGTGTGAAAAATGCCGCGATACTATCAGGCAACGGATTGTTAGGCGGTTGAAAGCTAGGAAGGTGGATCCGGCCAAGGGCTCCGAAGGTTCTTCGGATCGAGTATTGGGTGTTCGAGTTCGACTAGAACTGTTTCGTTGCCGCGCTCACACGCGAAAACCCGCTCTCGCGTGAGTCGGAGGACTTCGCCGCTCGTTTGAACCTTCAGCGCCACGAGAATTCGCTGAGTGCGCTGCGATAGATGAGGGAGAAAATGCTCGATTGAGCATCCTATGGGATCAATATTCGCAGGCAACAAATCCCAGGGTGTTGGATTCACGGGCGGTGGTTCGCCAGAAAACTCAGGGGGAGAAAAGAATCTCATGTCCATTGCGAAATTCCCGGCCGCCTAACTACTTATTCTCTTGCGCAGCTGTCAAGTTAAACTGAGGGGCCGCCATTGCATGGGACCAGATCTATCTGCAATCAGTTCAGTGAGTTGCGGACCGGAATTCAACGGATAAGCGACGCCCGCCGTTGCAGCAGGCGGCTATATCTTCTGCGCGATCACGTACACGTGCAACTCCGGAAACTGGTCGTACTCAAGATGCCTGCAAACACAGCCATACTGTGCGAGCAACTCCAGAGTTTTTGGAATTCCTAGCGTGGCCGTGTACATCGCCACTCCCATGTGAGCGTCTTGCACTTCATCCGAAGCGTCAAGACCGCCCAATGTAAACACGAGCACGCCTCCTGAATTCAGGTTTTTGCACAACTTCTGCAGCACGGTCGCCTGCGCAGCGAGTGGGACATGCCAGATGCTATCCCATCCTAAGATCAGGTCATATTTTCGGGACAGCTGCCACTCGCAAATGTCAGCGTGGTGAAAGGTGGCGGTCGGATTGCGTTTTCGAGCCAAACCTACCATGTGCTCGGAAACGTCAACACCTTCGACTTCAAAATTCTCCGAAACGAGATAGTCGATCAGGCGTCCGTTGCACCCGCAGCCTGCATCAAGAGCAGCACATCGGGTCTTCACGAACTGCACAGCACGCTGAAGTGCCGCAAGCCCGCTGAGCGGATGTTCCGGCGCTGACCATCGATCGGTGATCGCGTCGTAGCTCCTACCGATGTCAGTGGGGCTCATTGAAGACATAGTATTTGTTATCTCACGTCCTGAGCAGGGTTAAGCAAAGCGAGAACCGAGTGTGGGTAGGACTGCGATGCCCGGCCTTTCCGCAGCAGTGGGTCGCTATCCCGTGGCCGATCCGCCGAGCCACGTCAAAAAGTGACGTACACGCCAAGGCCGTTTCCCGCACACCTGCTAAGCAACTGCATGTACGACTCTAACTCACGAGCGCGTGTGATACGTTCGATTCGTCGCAGCGATTCAACCACACGCTCGGGTGTCTGGAAATAGGAACCCTGACGGCCCGGATCAAATTCGTGCCCAGGCCTGCCCAAGGTCGAACCGAGCAGTGCCGATCGATCGTGCGGCGCAAGCGCCGCATCTACCGCCAACCAAGAATCGGCGATGCCCTGGTCGTCGGCAGGATCGTAAAACCGGGTCAGTGCAAAGTCGCCGTACTCATGGACATCGCGGTTTCCAAAGGTAGCCTGCCAACGTTGCTCGATTGGTTGCCCCGCGAAGGGGTCTTTAATCTGTTCGTGATGCGCCTCGATGTACTTCGTGATGGTTGTAGGATCGCCCGATTCGAGTGCCGCGATGAGGAGGTGGTGGAGCTCGTCGCTCTCGAATTCGCGCCAGTCGAACGCGTAGGCCTTGTGCGACATCGACACGAGAAACGCCTCCGCTGAATTACTACGTATTCGCTTGCTGAACCGCCAAGTTAATCAGAGTTTTGATCAAGGGAAAGAAGTCGATCGATCTCAAATGCCCCTGCGGAGGTTTGGGCAAGATTCCGAACTGGTCGCCTTCGGGGTGCGAGAGCAACCGGGTTGTTAACCCGCTCGGCCCTGCGGAAAGAGAGTACAGAGAGTTCTAAGAAAGGTGGCGGCAGGAGAGGGGTCGAAGTAGAATTGGAGGACCAATTCTACGACTGGCAGAGAGTCGCTCCGTCGTCGTAACCCGTTGCTGTTTCTCTAGTAAACGCAAGCGGCCAGAGGGACTCTCTGGCCGGCAAACTGCGTTAACCGCAGGGTATCCCGTTTCCGGGAAAGAAAGAAAAGCTCCCCGTGCACAACCCTCTTCGAACAAGTTCTCTGTTTTTCAATTTGCGTAAGTGGCTTTGAACACAGCACTTGCTGATTTCGAGTCCGGTTCGGTGTCACTAACGAACCCAACGCTTTACTAACATTTGGGGCGAACCGGTTAACAGACCAGAGAATTTCTGGCGCTCTCTGCGCGCTCTCTGTTTGCTTGCGACTTTCTCATGAGTTGCTGACGAGGCCAGAATCCCAACCGACCCATCAATGGAAATCGAAGTACGTTTCAGATGGCCGATGGTGCCCCCGGGGTGCAAAAAAGAATCCACACCCATCATTTACTGCGTCAAATCCAGTGTAATTCGATGGTCAACATCTTTCAGTCCCTGCTGCTCGTGATCGCCGGCGCCACACAGAAAGAACTGGCCCGCCAGGTCAAATACCTGAAGGTCGAGAACCAGATCCTCCGTTCCAGGCTGCCCCAGAGAATCGTCTGCACGCCGAAGGAACGTGTTCGCTTGATCAAGTTCGCCCAGAAGCTGGGCGGCAAGGTGCTCCGTCAATTGACGACGATCGTTGCCCCCGAGACCCTCCTGGGTTGGATTCGGGCCGAGAAGAAGCCGAAACCGCAGAAACGAAAACGAGGCCGGCCGAATACGCCCGAGCAGATTCGCCAGCTCATTCTGCTGATGGCCCGAGAAAACCAATGGGGCTATACCCGGATCATGGGCGAATTGAAGAAACTCGGCATCAAGCCGCCAAGCCGGAACACGGTGAAGAACATTCTCAAGGCGGCAGGCTACGCACCGGGCCCGCGGCGTGGTGAGGGAACTTGGGACGACTTCCTGAAGCAGCATGCCGCGTCGCTGTGGCAGTGTGACTTCTTCTCCAAGCGACTTCTGACGATGAAAGGCATTCGCGAGGTCTTCGTACTGGCCTTCATCCACGTGGAAACACGGCGTGTGATCCTTTCGCCGGCAACCTTCCAACCGAATGAAGCATGGGTTGTCGCCCAGGCTGCGGCATTCGTCGAACAGGCACGTGCTCAGAAGCTTCGTGTCGCAACGGTGCAGCGTGATCGCGACACCAAGTTCACAAAGGCAGTAGATCAAGTGCTCCGTTCAAAACGAGTGAAGCCGAAGGCGAACGAGTTTCGCAGCCCAAATACAAACGCCTTCGTCGAGCGTTTCGTTCAATCGATCCAACAAGAATGCCTGGATCGATTCGTGATCTTCGGCGAGACGCACATGGATCACGTTTGCAACGAGTATCTTGAGCATTACCATTCAGAACGTCCGCACCAGGGCATAGGGATCGAGAACGAGCTGCTGGTCCGAAAGCGCAAGCCGAAACCGGTTGAAGCAATCTCACTGAACGAGATTCAGTGCTCAGAGCGACTTGGCGGATTGCTGAAGAGCTACAGTCGCAAGGCGGCGTAAGAGAGCCGCGGTTGCCGGGCTGGAATGTTGGGGCTAGCGCCGCTCGTCTCGGGCTTGGGCAGACGAGATTTGGAATTCCGGCCCATCGCGGGCAATAACGCGAGACGCCTGCGCGGCGGTAGCACAACTAAACCAATCCCCCAACTCAGAATGATCCTTCGAAGACGATTCGATCCGGCGGAGTAGGGAAGGGTGCATTCAAGTTTGCTCAATCCTTTCCCATCCAGCCGTTCACTTCACTCTTTCCCGCGATGAAGAGTCCAACCAAGAAATACGCAAAGAATCCAGCAGCCAGTCCAATCGAATACCCCGAGAATTGATCCTGATCGTTGAATATCGCGATCACCGCCCCACCACCAACAGCCCCAATGACCGCTGAGATATCCCCGAGCTTAGTTTGCTCCGACGATCGCCTCAGAGTCCGGTATGTTATCCATCCGATTACCGCGCCGAAGCATACCGCGCCGAACATGGGTGACATGATGTCCTCCTTAATTGAATAAGTTTGTCGTGGACAGGCGTACGCACTGCCTAGTTATTGTGCAACCGTCAGTTAAGATTATTCTTCTGCTCCCCTGGCACGAGCACTAGATCCGCCGAGCAGTACGGAGTATATGCGAGTCCCAGAAGATTGCCCTTCTTGAGAAGCGTCAGCCGAACCTCCTTGAGCGCTTGTCCGACAGATATTCCGCTTTGGAGTCTGAAGAAGAATTCCTCTGCTATCTCGCCAGCAACCTGTTGGTGTACGGCCACCTCAGTGCCAATTACCCCCGAGGCCCTCACATTCATGAATACATCGACGAAGTTAACCAGTGTCTCTGGGATGAGTTCAGTGGTGTGACAACCATTGATAAACACTAACGGCGATGTGTCGCGCCAGTGCCTAGGAGACCATCCGGACTGTTCCCAAGCGATGATGTCGCTGGGCCGAATCCGCTCACCCTCCCCTATCTCAAGGAATGGGACCGGCTCCTTCATTCCGCGAATGGTCTCCCGCCGACCGTGGCAGTAGAAGTATGCTACTTCCAGTCCATCCTGGGCGAGCGACTCTTTGACTTCCGAGCGAGAATGGCACGGACGAACTGATAATCCCTTGAGGCGGGAACTAAGGGATGTCAAGTGTGTGTCCGTGAGCACCTTATCGAGTTCTGAACTGAGAGCAGCAGTAACTGTAGGTGGGGCGTTGGTGGCCCTTATTACTCGAGGGACGGAATAGCCGGTTCTTGAAGCCGGGGGCATTTCGATGATATGTTTCAAGCCCCAAAAGCCGAAAGGGCAAAGTGTGTTAGCAGAGTGTTTTGAGCACGGGCACGATGGCACGTCAGCAGAGGTTCGACACCACTGGTCCCAATCTATGGTTAAGAGTTCGCATGGCTGAAGCTCATCCGGATCAACGTCAATAGGGATGTCATACACAAGCGCCCAAGGGAAAACGAACGAACTTCCATCAGTCCGGCTAATCTGAATTGTCGTAGGCTCAGCTAACGCCTTGGTCCGCAGTTCAGTCCGACGTTCCGGGTGCTTGGACATGAGGGCCGTCCACAGCTGCCATCCAAGGACCGCGAGGAGACGTAGGTCTTTCGTGAAGCTGGCAAGTGACTTTTCGTTCCGGCGACCGAATCGGTTCCTCATGGTCGTCCGACTCCCACTTAGGAAGCTACTGGAAACCTCCTCAATGTGGACGTCCCTGAGAGCTTCACGGGCGGCGTCAATCGCGCCCCGGATCTGACCATCAGTCAGATTAAACACTAAACCCTCGCCGTCGGCCGAACCGGTATGGAAAACTATACGGTGGGAATCGTCGGCATTTGCATTGGTCAGGATGTTGAGGCCGCGGGGAGGGAACGAGTCAAGATCGTCGAGGGCAGCAGACAGTGAGTAGTCGACCCATGCATAATATCCACCTGCAGCGTCGCCGACCGCTGCGGTGAGCAGTTGTGACTGGATGAGATTGTTATGATAGTAGACCATCACACGGAGCCGCGCGCAACCGGCAGATGCCGGCGTTCTGAGATCGAAGAACAGGTGACGACGGCGGTTAGCCGGATGGCACTGGTGGTGTTTCTCACGCTGACAGTCGCATACCCAACTCGGCCCTTCTCTTGGCAGAAAGAAACTCTGGGCCGATGAAGAAACGACGAAATTGTCGCTGACTACGACAGCTTCGAGCCAGTGCCCTTCGGGAAGGTAAGGTAGGAGATGGGAAGGGAAAGGGTTGTCAGCCGCATTCAAAACAACATTCTCTGGGTCAAAGGGTCCGATGTTGAGTCGCAGGAAATAACAAGTAGCAGCGAGGAGAGTCTCTTCGTGAGGAATGGCGACTTTAGCATTGGCATCTACGACAGCAATATTTACGAAACGAATAAGTTGATCGCTGAGAGTGTCGCTCCAACCGCCATAAAGAACGTCGTTGGCAGAAAAGTATTCGCTCGATATTTCACTGTGCGGATCGGTTAACAGGTTCACATCGCTTTCAAGTCGCAGGCCTCGCCACTTGGCATATCGATCTGCTTTCGCATCAGGATCCGGTTGGCGGAATTGCCAGTCCTCTGGCGGGTGATACACTCCTTTACCGAGCGGAATGGTTTCCATCCCTAGGGCAGCGGCTGGAATGGGATTGCGTTGATTTGCGGGGACACGATCCAGAACGGTGGATCCGACTGCCAGCTCGTGCAAATGCAGCTTTCGTCGCTTTTCAAAGGAATTCTGTTCGGTCGACGTAAGGTGGCTGATCTGTATATGCTTCAACGTTACGGGTTGGTCTTCCTTCACAAGACCGACTTCCCGACATTCCTCGAGCGCGCGTTCAGGATCATTTGACATCCACTGTTCGAAGAACGACTGGACCACATCCTCTCGGTCCTGTTTCGGTGTTATCGACGAATGGAGTAATTGCAGCGCGCGTTGATAGATACGGGCGGCACCCCGGGATTCTAATTCGAGCTGTGTACTAGGGCGCATCTGGAGATTGCACGTGTAACGAGGGTGGCGGCCGAATCAAGCGAAGAACGCGGTGACGCACATGAACAAATCCGTTTTATTCACGATGTCGCGGATCCGCGCAAAGTGTATCCTCGATACTGGGGAAGTTTTGTCGTTGGTCAAGTTGACGGCAGCACGTCAGCGTTAGGTTCCTGGACTGCCGGTTTTCGGTACAGATGGAGTTTTTTCTGCCGCGGCGGGCAACCCGAGAAATGCCCTCAGTTCGGACATCTTTTCGTATGACTGGTCACGGGTTTCCGCGAGACGTGCTCTCAAGTCCGCTAAGACGGCTGTCCGCGAGTTCTGAATCGCCTTCATGGCCTTGATCGTTAGTGAATGAACTGGGGAGCCACTCTTGAAGAAGAAGTAGTTCGACTGCATCCAACCTTTCAATAGGCCGAAATTGTTGTACTCGTCAGGGGCATCAACAACCTCTGGTTTCGTAACGAGAATCGCGACAAAGTTCGTACGCGCCCGATGGGTAATGTCGGCCGGCAACTCGATTGCTGCCAATACTGCTTCTGAGTCGGATTCACCTAGAAACCAGTCGAATCCGTTCCATGCTTGTGAAAACGAAATCGCGCTTGCAGGCTTGCGGGCGGTCATCAGCATCTTAGTTTTCTGAGCATCGTTCTCTGCCCTACTGATGCGATCTTTGGCCCTGCGCTCCTCACGCTTCAGCTCAAGCATCGCGATCTGCAATTCGCGATTGATCTTTTCCACCGTGGCGGCGCGAGCATGGGTCAAGCGGGCGGTTGCCCATTGCACTTCAGCTTCCGCCATCTCCTTGTTCCACTTACCCATCGTCTCGATCAGCTTGAGACGCAGTTCAAATTCTTTGGTGTATATTTCAAAAGGACTGGGGTCGTCTGCCATGTTGTGTCGTCCGCCGGAAGAGGAAGTGACGTGTTATTTAATAATTGCAGTTGGCTGTGGGATACTGCCAATATCTCGTAGACGGGGATGCTCGGAGCCAAAGAGGTCTTTAAGCATTCCAAAAGTGGGTTCACACCTTTGTCCGAAGGGTCGGACTGATTGTTTTCGTTGGACTAACAATCTCTTTCGCTTTGGGAAATGGAGTAGTGCACTGGGCCGGAGGATGCTGCAGGGGAGGAGCGCGACTCATCATGTTTCACCGAGTTTGTCTCTCTTGACCAGTGTGCCATTACAACCTCAAAGACTTTTGAACTAAACCGATGCTAGGTACCAAACACGGAGAATTCTGACACATCAGGCGAAGCTGTAGCAAGCAGATTTTGTCTGGGCTTTGAAGATTTGCATTTACCGGTGACGCCTTCTGTCACTTATGCAAGCTAATGATCGGACCAAAAACCGCAGATCACTCCTGGAAGATATGCGCCTCAGAAATAGGTGTTGTGCAATAGAGCAAGGAAATTAGGCCGCGGTTGATGCGTTTCACTTTGAACTTGTCAATCGCGCCTCGCTCATTGAACAGGTTTGCACCTAGCTTGGACCATGCCAGCCACGCCCGCATCGGTAAGTATCCGACCGCATTGCGCGGTTCGGTTCACGAAGCGCAAGCCCCGGCTTAGCATCATCCAAGCGACCTACGAATCCAAGCAAGCTCGTGCTCTCTATTCGCACCCAACTACGATCGACTGCTCGCACTGAAGAACCAATTCGACCAGACTAAGTCCTTCCTTGGGAACGCCAACATCGCGCCGTCTCAATCTTAAGGCCCGTACGCCCACCATTCGCAGTAGATGCGGGAACACCGAAGCTGAGCTAATCGCTTACGTGATGGCATTGAAGTCGACAGTCGCATTTACGGCATTGGTGCACCGCTGACTCAGGAGGGCGCGTCACCGGTCCCGACTACCATACGGTTGCGTCGTGGTTTTGTGACACGTGGAGGATCTCCTTGCTGCGAAAGGTGGACGCTTTATGGATTCCATCAAAGAGGCTCGAATTCGCGAAGCACTACGCCAGTTGGCCGTTGCTCACGCGGCGGCGATGCAGCAAATGGAACAGGCTCTGGCGCTCCTGGCCGAGATGCTGTTGCCGGATGCCGGGGAACCCTTGCGGGGTGCGAGGCCCCCTCCTGCTCGGTTTGAGATTGATCGATTGCTCTTCGCGATCAAATTTGGCGGGAAGTGCTGCTTCTTGGGGAACACGCTGCCGTTCCGCTTCATCGAGCGGTTGGCAGCGCAACCGAATACGTTTCTCTCGTATGAGGATCTGCTGTCGGAAGTCTGGGAGAGCAACGTAAGTGATTCGGCGATTCGCAGTGTTACGAAGCGCCTTCGGAAGGCTCTCTGTTCGCGAGGAATGCGCGAAGTTGCCGATGCAATCGATGGCTCGGTTGCTGGGCACTATTCGCTGAAACTTCCCATCGAAGAAAGAAAAATGCCACAGCGATGACACAGGAATGTACCGCGCCGTGCCACAGGTCCGGCGCACAATGAACGGCGTCCGGTCAGCCCAGCCAACAATTGTGGTGGCGACCATGAATGCTCCTCTTTCCCCGGCTACGCCGCTGATTCCTGCGGCCCAGTACGTGCGGATGTCAACTGAGCACCAGCAGTACTCGACAGCCAACCAAGATGACGCGATCCGCGAGTACGCCGCCAAACGCGGGTACGAAATCGTGCGGACCTACGCCGATGAAGGCAAGAGTGGCCTGAATGTCGCCGGACGGGAGTGTCTTCGCCGGCTGATTGATGACGTGCAAAGCGGCAGGGCGAACTTTCACGCCATCCTGGTCTACGACATTAGCCGCTGGGGTCGGTTTCAGGATGCCGACGAGAGTGCCTACTACGAGTACCTCTGCAAGCGGGCTGGCATCGAGGTTCACTACTGCGCTGAGCAATTCGAAAACGACGGCGCTCCCACTTCGACGATCATCAAGAGCGTCAAGCGGGCTATGGCCGGAGAATATAGCCGGGAACTGTCGGCCAAGGTGTTTAAAGGCCAATGTCGCCTTATCGAGCTGGGTTACCGCCAGGGTGGAATGGCAGGATTCGGTTTGCGGCGGATGCTCATTAACCAAGCCGGTGATCCCAAGGGGACATTGAGTCGGGGTGAACAAAAGAGCCTGCAGACAGACCGTGTGATCCTCGTGCCTGGTCCGGAGCAGGAGCAGGCCACGATTCGCTGGATCTACGAACAGTTCACCGACAAAGGGAAGAGAGAAGCGGAAATTGCCAAGGAGCTCAACGCTCGGGGAGTGGTGACCGATTTGGGGAGGGCTTGGACGCGCAGCACCGTGCGGCAAGTGCTGACGAATGAAAAGTACATCGGCAACAACGTTTACAACCGTACTTCGTTCAAACTGAAGAAGAAACATGTCCGCAACACGCCGGACATGTGGGTTCGATCCAATGACGCGTTCGAACCGATCGTTTCCGCAGCAGCATTTTTTATAGCCCGTGGCATCATTCAGGAGCGCAACCGTCGCTTCTCCGACGAAGAAATGCTGGCGAGGTTGCGGGAGCTGGCTAAAGGCAATCCTTTGCTTTCGAGTCATCTGATCGACAGTGCGGAGGATATGCCGTCGAGCGGCGCCTATCGTGCACGGTTCGGGAGCTTGGTAAACGCCTACCGCTTGGCCGGGTACGAACCTGATAGGGACTACCGGTACTTAGAAATCAACAAAGACTTGCGCAAACTCTATCCGCAGCTGGTGGCGGACATCATCCGCCGCCTCGATGCCGTTGGGGCATCCGTCACCCAGGACAGCACGACCGACCTGTTGCTCATCAACGGCGAGTACAGCGCGACGATGGTGCTTTCTCGGTGCCTACAGACGCCGGCCGGATCACTGCGCTGGCTCATTCAAATGAAACGCCGCTTGGTGCCGGACATTACGATCCTCGTGCGGATGGATGTCTCGAACCATCGGCCGGCTGACTACTATCTGCTGCCGATCATGGACATCGAAGCTCCTCGGTTACTGCTGTGTGAAGCCAACGGAGCCTATCTGGACACATATCAGTTCGAGAGCCTGGACTATTTCGCCGAGATGGCAGCTCGCAAAAAGATCGAGGTGGCCGCATGAACGCCCATTTTGAGAACAAGGTTCGAATGATCCCGGTCAAGCAGATCCACGTTCTGAACCCGCGCGGACGCGGAAAACGTAAATTCGGACAAATCATCAGTAACATTGCGAACTTGGGACTGAAGAAACCCATCACCGTCACCCTTGTCAGCGGCAGCAATGGCGATGCCTTGTACCACTTGGTCTGCGGGCAAGGACGTTTAGAGGCCTTTATCGCTTTGGGCCAGGAAGAGATTCCGGCCATCGTCGTCGAAGGAACAAAGGAAGACCTGCTATTGATGGGACTGACTGAAAACCTCGCCCGTCGCCGACCGACGAGTGTTGCGCTCCTGCGGGAGATCAGTTCGCTGAAAGAGCGTGGCTACAGTCACTCCGAGATCGCAAAGAAAACGGACTTGCATCTGAACTACGTGAAAGGGATTCTGCAACTGCTTTTGAACGGCGAAGAGCGCTTGCTTATGGCAGTCGAGCGTGGAGAGCTGCCGCTCGGCATCGCGATCACGATCGCCACTTCTGACGACAAGGGCGTCCAGCGTGCGCTCCAGGAGGCCTATGAAAAGAACGACCTGCGCGGCAAGGATCTACTGCGAGCGCGGCGATTGATCGAAAACCGGAGAAGTCGGGGCAAAAGGGTTCACAGTCCAGGGCGGAAGGCGGCCGAGAAACCAGTCACCAGCAATGACCTGCTGCGCACGTTTCAACGCGAAACCATGAAGCAAAAGATGGTCATTCAAAAGGCCAAGATTTGCGAAACGCGATTGCGGTTTGCGGTCTCCGCTCTGAAGCAGCTCTTTCAGGACGAGAACTTTGTGACGCTCCTCCGCGCCGAAGGTCTCGATACATTGCCGCAGTATCTTGCTGATCAGATTTCCAACAGCGAGGTGTCCCATGACGGAACCAGTGCGATTGGCATGTGACAATGACGTTCTGTTGCTACCGCTCGATCAGATCTTGCCGATGCGGCGGATCGACGACTCGACCAAAGGGAGTTCCAAGTATCGCTGCATCGCGGCTTCCATCCGTGAGCTGGGTCTGATCGAGCCGCTCGTTGTGTATCGTCAGGTGAAAAAAGATTGTCCCTACATGCTTTTGGATGGCCACATTCGCTGGTCAATCCTCAAAACGATGGGCGAGGCGACAGCAAAGTGTTTGAGCGCGACCGACGACGAGGCGTTCACCTACAACCACAAGGTCAGTCGACTGCCGCCCGTTCAGGAACACTTCATGATCCTGCGGGCGCTCAAACATGGTGTTTCTGAAGTTCGGCTGGCCCGCGCTTTGGATGTCGATATTGCCAGTATCCGGCAAAAACGGGACATGCTCGATGGTATTTGTCCCGAAGCGGTCCAACTTCTGAAAGACCAGCACATCACTCCTCCGGCATTTCGAGAGCTTCGCAAGATGAAGCCGATGCGGCAAATCGAGATTGCCGAAATCATGTGCACAACCAGGCACTTTTCGGTGGGCTATGCAAAGTGCCTGGTGGCTACGACGCCGCCAGAACAGTTGATTGATGGGGAGCAGGCCAAGGAACTGCGTGGCGTTTCGGCCGACGAGATTGAGCGGATGGAACACGAAACCGAGTCGTTAGGTCGTGAGTTCAAGGTGATCGAAGAGACGCACGGTAAGAACACTTTGAACCTGATACTCGTGGTCGGTTACCTTCGCAAAATCTTGGACAACGCCCGCGTTGCCAGGTATTTCTCGCAGCATCATCCAGAAATCCATGTCGAATTCCAAAAACTTGTGGAATCGAGGAGCCTAGCTGATAGCACGGGCTAAAGATTTGGTAACACTCGTAACTTCACGGTCGGAACGGCTCCTCCCGGCCTAGTAGCCCATCTATCGCTCAATATCAGGTTTCCGCATTTAGTTAACCCACGCGTTTGCGCGGGCGAACTGTGAAATGACTGCATTGGCAGTTCAACGGCCGCAAGCGGCTCGGTTAACCAAGGAAGGGCAGCCTGACAAAGATCTGTGGTCCCGTTCCCTATATCGTGCCCGAGATTCTTTTTGCCTAAGAGATCGACCGCTCACATTGCCACCGCACGATTGACCATAGTCAATCGCTAGCACTCGTACTGCCGCAAAAGTCGCGTAACTTACGCAGACGTCACTCTCGCGCAATTGCTTAACCTCTGTGCAATCGCCCACGATGAAAACGATGTGGGATACGCTACGACTACTCGCGACCGGTTGATAAACGCAACACGATTTGTGTTCGGTTTGATTGCTTGCATCGGTTGGTGTGCAGCTTTCGTCGCGGTTAGTGCAAAAGAGCCCGAGTCGCCCAGCTTTGAACTTCGCGGACGCGTTGATGCCGATTTCTTGGCTACAGCACAAAGTTCAGCGAACGAAGCGACGTTTGGTGACTTGGGGGATGCGGTCGGACTGCGGCGCGCCTGGGTCGGTGCAGAAGGACGAGTCGCCTTTGGCAGATACATGTCGGTGATTGATTTGGCCGATGGCAATGTCGTTCTGCGCGATGTATTTGTCGGCCTGGGTGATTTCCAAACAGGCGGAGAGATCCGCGTGGGCCATTATCTGGAGCCATTTAGCTTCGAGATTAATACTCCCTCGTTTACGCTGCCGTTCATGGAGTGTTCCGTGGCGAGCATCCTGGCCCCCGCACGAAACTGGGGCTTGAGTTTGTTCCGTACGGAACCCTGCAATTCGACCACCTTCGCGTTGGGCGTGTATCAAGCGGGGAGTGATGTCAATGACTTTGAAACGGGCCCGGGGAGTACCTTCGGCCTGACAGGGCGGATGACCGCTGCGCCGATCAACGAAGGTAACGGGGAGAACTTGCTGCATTTGGGGATTGCACTCTCCGCTCGATTTCCGGAACGAGGAATAATAATCGTCAATCAGCAGCCGCAAACCCCTTTGATTGGCTTCGGCGATGTTGCTGCATCGCCTTTCGTGCCTCAACTTCAAATTCCCGCGAGTTTTCAGCAGTTAACGAATCTCCAACTTGCCGCAGCTCGCGGGCCGGTCTGGTTCCAGACCGAATGGTACGGATCTTGGATTGACCAGTTAGGCGGCGCGCCGGTGTTCTTTCACGGCGTACACGTGGATGGCGGCTGGTTCATCACGGGTGAACATCGTCCGTATCAGGAGACAAACGGAGTCTTTGGACCCGTTCGAGTGAATCGCCCGTTGTTCCGCGGTCCTGCTAATTGCGAACGTGAATGCGGCTGGGGAGCATGGGAACTGACTGCTCGCTTTGCCTACCTCGATGTACAGGATGCAGATACACCGCTAGGTCCAGGAGGACAGTTCGTGGGCATCCGCTTGCCTGAATTCACCTTCGGCGCAAACTGGTATCTAACCGATAATGTTCGGCTCATGGCGAACTACTCCCTCGCCATCCCCGAAGAACCGAATACCGGCAGCAGTGTGGCCCATCTTTTCGCGATGCGGCTTGGTGTGTTTTGGTAAGCCAACTTGAGCCGTTCAGGATTCAACTACAAAACGTCAAGGCCAAAACTTGTGCCACAAGAATCCGCAGTAAGGTCGCCAGGGGGTACACGGTCGCATAAGCCAGAGTAGGAGATTCACTTTTGCAGAGGCTGCTCACAAAGGTGAGTGCTGGCGGATTCGTCATCGCCCCGGACAACATTCCGCCAAGCGTAACGTAGTTCATCTTGTTGATCGCGCGCGCCCAGATGCTCACTGCGAGCAGTGGTGTGACCGTGATTGCGAAGCCGACCGCAGCCCACACCATGCCGCGGGGACTGAAAACGGCAGCAAAGAATTGATCACCGGCCGCTAGGCCCAATGCTGCGAAGAAAAGCGCGACGCCAAATTCACGAAAGGCATGGTTCGCGTTTTGTGGCATGTGCCAGACAACGCCGCCGACATGTCCGAGTCGTCCCAAACAGAGCGCGACGATCAACGGACCGCCGGCGAGTCCGATGCGTAATGGAACTGCCAGGCCGGGTAACGCGAAGGGGATCGAGCCGACGATGACGCCTAGGAAGATGCCGGCAAATAACGGGATGAACTGCGTTTCATTCAGCTTCTTCAAGGAATTGCCCAAGTGAGCAGCTACATGCTTCAGTTGTTCTTCCGTGCCGACGACTTGAACGACATCTCCGAACTGCAGGCGTAAGCCTGGCACCGCGGTCATTTCTGAATCGCCTCGCGTAATGCGCGTTAGTTCCACGCCAAACTTGCTCTCCAGGCCAAGCTCTTCGGCGGTTTGGCCGAGTGCTCGCTTGTCAGTCACGATGATCTTCCGATAAGTAATGTTGCCCGGAGCAAGCAGCAAATCCTCCTCGCTCATTGGCCCGAACTGGGCCTGAAACGTAGCAAGGAGCGTCTCCGGACCGACAGCTAGTACCACATCGCCCAATTGAAGTTGGGTAGTGCGTAGTGCCGCGGCCACGACAGCATCATCGGCGTGCCGAACTCGCGAAACTACCACCCCGTCGCCGGTGCGGCGATAGATTTCGCGCAGCGTGAGCCCTACGAACTCGGAGTTCTCCAGGATCAGTGTCCAGCGCAGCAGAGGCGCGCTTGTCTTGCTCCGCGCGGTAGCAAATTCCCGCGCCTCCAGCTCGGGATCAATACGAAAAATTACCTTGATCAGGATCAATACCCCCAGCAGTCCCGCGATGGCGATGGGATAGGTAACAGCACACGCCAAGGCGGGAATCGCCAATTGTTCCGGTGACGCATTTGGCAGCGAAGCAAATGATTGCTGAGCAGCACCAAGTGCCGGTGAGTTTGTCGATGCACCCGCGAAGAGCCCTGCGAAGGCGTGGCGTTCAATCCCGCATAACCATCCCAAGAGCGGAGTCATTACGCCCGCGGTAATAACCAGCGCCGCGGCTAATAGGTTCAACTGCACGCCATCGGAACGGAGTGATGCAAAGAATCCGGGGCCCAACTGCAAACCGATCGTGAAAACAAACAGGACCAGCCCAAATTCTTTCACGAAGTCGAGTGTCGGCTTGTTGATGGGATCACTGACGCTGGCCACCAGGATGCCAACGAACAAAACGCCGGCACTGCCGAGTCGGATGCCTTTGAACTTAATGCTGCCGAGCGCCATACCTAGCGCGCATACAAGCGTCAGTAATCCGATGGTGTGCCCAACGGGGCTGGTCTGCGAAATCTCAAAAATCCAGTCAAGCATAGGCCGCTATCGTAGCCTAAATTGCGAAGACTTCACCCCGGCGTGGGCGTGGATCCGTTCACACATGTCACTTGATTGGTTTCAGATGCTCGCGAACAGACGCTGGCAAACTGCGAACGACCATTTCAACGGCTTCACCCGGAGAGTCGACAATCTTTCCGAAGCCGATCTCCTTGGCGTCGAATACTCCTTGGTCAACCATGAAGAGCAAGAAGTCGCGCATTCCCTTCCAAAACTCACGCCCGAGCAGGACGAGAGGAAAAGGACCAATCTTTCCGCATTGAATCAACGTCGCCGCTTCGTATAACTCATCGAGCGTGCCGAGGCCGCCAGGTACGACGATGTAGGCGCAGGAATATTTAACGAGCATCACCTTGCGGACGAAGAAGTAGTTGAACTCGACGTTCTCATCAATGTACGGATTTGCGTCCTGTTCGTGCGGTAGCTTGATGTTCAGTCCATAAGATGGGCCGCCGACCTCGCGAGCGCCACGATTCGCGGCTTCCATGGCTCCGGGGCCGCCACCGGTGATCGTAGTGAAACCGGCACGAGCTAGTTCTCGGCCAACTTCGCGAGCGAGTTCGTAATGCGGGTGCCCCGGCTTAAATCGCGCCGAGCCAAAGACGGTGACGGCTGGGCCGAGCTTGTGCAGCCGCTCAAAGCCGCGTTCAAACTCGGCCATGATGCGTTTGAGTCGAGCCTTTTCACGCTCGGGAGTACGCGTCTGCGTGAGGAAGTTGCGTTCGCGGTTGGCTGCCTCTGTATCCGGCAGGTTCAACTCGTAGGAGGTAAAGCCTGCCTTCTTCCAGTGTTCTTGCCAAGCCTTTTCCCAGGCATCGAGGTCAACCGAAGGTTCTTTCCCTAGTTCTGACATGAAGTTCCCGCCTCATGGATTGTGTGATGGAGAGGAAATTTTTTAGTCTCCCAAACAAACGCCGAGTGAGCGGGCAGCAGTTACAAATCCACCGTCTAGTGGCACCGTCCGCAACTCCTTCGTTGCTTCGTCTAATGAGACGCTCGTAACGCCTGTGCCCGTATAGGACACCATTTGACCGAACTTCTTCTCCGCGATGAGATCGACAGCCTTCGCGCCAAAGATCGAGCAGAGTGCGCGGTCCATATTGGTCGGGCTGCCACCACGTTGCAAGTGTCCCAATACGACGCAGCGAGTTTCCTTGCCAGTGCGCTCCTGAATCTGAGCAGTGACCTGAGCGCCGATTCCGCCCAGGCGCGCTTCGCGGGGTTGTGTCGAACTGCCGGAAGTGACAAAGTCGGCGCCGGCTTCACGAGCCCCTTCAGCGACCACGACGATGCTGAACATCTTGCCGCGTGCCTCGCGTTCTTTAACCTTTGCGCAGACGCTTTCGTAGTTGAAGGGGATTTCAGGAATCAGAATCACATCGGCTCCGCCAGCCACGCCAGCGTAGATGCCAATCCAGCCTGCATATCGGCCCATCACTTCCAGAACCATGACCCGCTGGTGACTTTCGGCCGTGCTATGAAGTCGATCGAGCGCCTCCGTGGCACAAGCGACGGCAGAGTCAAAGCCAAAGGTCATCATCGTGGCGGCGAGATCGTTGTCGATGGTTTTGGGGACTCCCACAACGGGAATTCCATACTCGAACATCTGCTGCGCGATGGACAACGAGCCATCGCCCCCGATAGAAACAAGACCCATCAATCCCAGTTGTTCGCAACCGCGCTTGGTTTCTTCGAGCAACTCGGTTGGCAATTGCCGCAGGGTTCCATGACCAACCTTGGCCGAGAACCTTCCTTGGTTGGCAGTGCCCAGGATAGTGCCGCCCCGAACCAGCAAACCGTTGAGTGCATCTCCGACGAGTGGTTTCGTCTTTTGCGGAGCGAGCAGCCCTTCGTATCCGCCCAAGATGCCGACAGCTTCCCAGCCGCGACGATGAGCGGCTTTGGCTACGGCCCTGATGACAGCGTTTAACCCCGGGCAATCTCCGCCCCCGGTGACGATTCCAATTGTCGACATGTGTAGATCCCGCGAGTGCGGTCCTCCTGAAAAAAATAAGCTCAAGAGCATGACCGATGTGCTTGCGATAGTAAAGACAAAGCCCCCAACAGTCACGCGAGCAAGGCAGCCAGTGATTCTAGTCTCGTGATTGGACCGATCTTTTCGTCCAAGCCTTCAGCTCGCAGTATCTCTCTCACCGGCCCGTGCGCCTCCACGATTTTGAACCAAATCCCGCGCGATTGAAGCTCTTCATGGAGCCGGAGCAGCATTCTCGCTCCGGACACATCCACATAGGGAACATTGGACAGATCGCAAATGACTCGCTGCAATCCAGAGGTTGAATCGGCCCGCTGACGAACAAGTTCCAAGACGTGATCGACATTGAAGTACAAGAGTGAAGACTGCACGCGGAAGACGATGGCCCCGGGAATCGGCTCGTTCTTAGAATGGCGCGCGAGATCGGAGAAGCGATTCGTCCCCGGAATTCGCCCAAGGAAAGCGATGTAGGGGCGTGAGCTGCGGGCCAGCAACATCAGGATCGAGGCGAGCACGGCAATCAGGACGCCGTCGAGCACGCCCATCAACAGCACTCCGCAGAATGCGACGCCTGCTGCCGCAAAATCGAGGCGGCTGGTTCGCCAGAGGTGGAGCAGTTCCTTGATGTCGATGAGCCCCTTTACGGCAACCAGCACCACGGCCGCCAGGACTGCGTCGGGCAATGTGCGAAAGAAGCCGGTTAGGAAGAGCAGCACGCAACCAATAGCCAGCGAGGCAACCAGCAGCGACATTTGCGTTCTGGCGCCGGCCCGTTCGTTGACCGCTGTCTGTGATAGCCCGCCGGCGATCGGATAACCCTGAAAAAGCCCAGCAAACAGACTGGCAGCGCCAAGCCCTAGCAGTTCCTGACGAGAATTGACTTCGTATTTATGTTTCAAGGCAAACGTCCTGGCCGCGGACACGCTCTCGATGTATGACAGCAAAAAGCAAGCGCAAGCCAGGCGGATTATTTGCCTGCCGTCCTGCAAAGAGAGCTGCGAAAGATCGAGCGCAGCCCACTGAAACGCAGGCAGGCCAGCGGGAATGTCGCCTACCGTTCTCACTCCTCGCTGGTCAAGTTGCCAGAACCAGACGGTAACGATCGAGAGAATCACCACGACCAAAGCAATCGGTTTACCTGGCAGGAAACGTCCGCCCGCCACCAGTAGCGCGATGGCTCCTAACCCGACAGCCAGCGTCACCAAGTGAGTAGTTTCGACTTTCTGAAGCAGCAGCCAGATGCGCTCAAAGAAATGATCGCCGCCCCCCTTCACACCAAACAGCTTGGGCAACTGGGTTGCAGCAATCACGAGCGCGGCGCCGGCCTTGAAGCCCGTGAGGATGCTTTCGGAGATGAAATTCACTAGCGCGCTCAGCCGAAACAACCAGGCGACGGCGCAGACGCCGGCCATCACGATGGCGCACATGGACGCCAGGACCGCCAGCTTGCCTGGATCGCCGTGAGATATATCCAGTAGTGATACGCCGAGCAGCAACGAGATCGCAGAAGTTGGGCCAATCGCCAGGTGCCGCGACGACCCGAACGCGAGATAACCCAGGCCGCCCACCAGGTAGCAGTACAGTCCCATTTGTGGCGGTAGGCCGGCGAGCGTCGCATACGCCAGCGATACGGGAATTGCATATGCGGCGAGTGTGATCCCCGCGATCAGATCACTACTCATCCACGCCCGTTCGTACCGCGGCAGCCACTCGGTGATCGGCAACAAACTCCGCGAACTCATGGTGGCAGCTCCGAGGTTGCCTCCGGCGATCTGTCGTTCGTCAAACCGGAGTCTGCCCCGCACACGATGCGATGCACATTGTTTGCTAACTCGTTGATAATGTCCCAGTTGCCGGCAATATCCTGAGCATGAGCCAGGTTATTGCGCAGATCCTGCAACGCCTGCACAAACCTCTCCACTTCTCTTCGAGAATCGAACCGCGTCCGGATGCGTAGCGATTCGTTGCGCGCCACGATTTGACCTTTGTCAGCAAACTGCAGGCAGTCCAGTAGCGTGGGTCGTTGGCCGCGGGCTCGTCTCAGCGCCTGCAGTTCTCGCGCCTTGGCGAGTCGGCCACTGGAGAGTTGCTCTTGCCAACTATCGCTTGGAAAAAACTCATCTATCAAGCCCGTGACCCGCTGTTCACTGATGGTGATCAGACCGAAAAGCCACATGCGAAGCGGAGGCTTTTCGATAGCGGCCCGCGGAATGACTCCCGAGATTTGTCCAAAGGCACGCACGAATAACCTGGGCTGAGCATGCAACAAACAGACCACATCACTGAGCGGCGAGTTTTCGCTGACGACCGTTGCTTCTGCGAAGGGATGGCAGCACCTCCGTTCGTTGACGGTTGCCAACTCTTCTTCGCTAAACCATCCGGCAATCAAGCCATGTCGGCGAACTCCAACTACGTGGGCACCGCTGGTCGAAATGACGCTCTGGGCAGCCGCGATCGGAGACGTCTCATCGACGGACAACAGCGGCTCAGTTAGATCACGGGCAGTAAAGCCGCGCAGGAACCATTCGAGCATGTCTTCGGCGATTGGGAGAGGTGTGGAAGACATCGGCTCACGGCGAGTCGGTTAAAGATTTGTGAGCGTAAAGCATGACCACCGAACGGGAGACGGCTCGATAGGTGGTTCCGACATGCGCCGGCGCTTCCTGCCACGCGGAGATGTCGAGCGGCGAATCGAGCCCCGTATCAATCCACCGTCGCCAGGTTGACTCTTCCAGCGGCGGCAGTTCAAAATCCAGCGACTCCCAAAATCCGTTAAGGATGATGTAGAACAGCAGTCCTTCGCGGCGCAATTCACCGCTGAGCGCGATGCTTCGCGAGCCATCGCCCCAATCGGGTTGATTCAGTTTCACTCCATGCCAGGCCTTAGTGGCTTCGCGCAGCATGGCATTCACGCTCACACGGTTTCGCTCATGCTCGATGTCGCGTATCGCTCGACGAGCGCACAGCAGGCTGAAAAAGCGATGCACATCGGCATGCTTTTCGAGGAGTGACCAGTCCAGCCAGCTCAGTTCGTTGTCCTGGCAGTACGCATTGTTATTCCCCTGCTGCGTTTGCCTCAATTCGTCCCCCATCAAAATCATGGGGACGCCGAGCGAGAGCAGATTGATAGCGAGAAAATTCTTTACCTGGCGATTACGGAGTCGTTCGATCGCGGCGGCGGTGGTTGGCCCTTCTGCACCACAATTCCAGCTCCGATTGTCGTTCGCGCCATCGCGATTTTGTTCGCCATTGGCTTCGTTATGCTTCTCGTTATAGGAAACGAGATCATTCAACGTGAAGCCATCATGACACGTTACAAAGTTGATGCTCTGTTCAGCTTCCCGCTCCTTATGTCCGTAAACCTCCGGGCTGCCAACAATCCGATCGGCGAGACCGCGCACGGCCCCCGGTTCGCCCCGCATGAAGTCGCGCACGTCATCGCGATACCGGCCGTTCCACTCCTTCCAGGCATCGCCGACAAAACTGCCGACTTGGTAAAGGCCAGCTGCATCCCAGGCCTCCGCTAGGAGCTTCGTGCCCGCGAGTGCCGGTTCGGATTCGATATCCCACAGGACTGGTGGATTAGGAAGGGGCTGGCCCGTCGCATCGCGCGTGAGGATGGAGGCGAGATCGAAGCGAAAGCCATCGACATGCATCACCTCGACCCAATATTTCAGGCTGTCGACGATCAGTCGCCGAACAATCGGGTGATTGGCGTTCAGCGTGTTGCCGCAACCCGTGTAGTTCGCATAGTATTTGCCGCCTTGTTCGAGCGTGTAATACGTTGGGTTGTCGATGCCGCGAAAGCCAAGCGTTGGACCGCGTTCATTTCCTTCAGCTGTATGGTTGAAGACAACGTCGAGAATGACTTCAATGTTCGCGCGATGCAGCGCTTTCACCATGTCTCGAAATTCGTCGAGCGGGCCCAGTGGATCGGGCCGCGAACTATACGCGGGATGCGGCGCGAAGAAGGAAAGTGGAGCGTAGCCCCAGTAGTTTGTTTTGCCAGGCGGGCAGTCCTGCGCGTCGAAGTGAAATACGGGGAGTAGTTCGACGGCCGTAATGCCCAGCTGTTGCAGATACGGAATCTTCTGGATCAATCCGGCGTAGGTGCCACTGAGTTCAGCGGACACACCGGAATTCGGATTGCGTGTGAATCCGCGGACGTGCATCTCGTAAATGATCGTGCGCGCTCCGGGGCGCTGAAGTGGCCGGTCACCTTCCCAATCGTATTGGCTAGGATCGACGACGACGTTCTTCATGGAAGGAGTGCTGCACGCTCCCGGTTGTGTCGCATCGCCCCGCGAATAGCCCTTGGGAACGACAACGCCCTTGCCATACGGGTCGAGCAGCACTTTGAGCGGATCAAAGCGGAGACCACGGTCAGTTGCGTCTGGTCCGTGGACTCGATAGGCGTAAAGCTGACCTGCTTTCAACCGCGGCACGAAACAATGCCAGTAGTGATAGGTGCGTTGCGAGATCGGATCGAGCGCCAGGATTTGACTGGGAGCTACATCGTCCCCATTGTCAAAAAGCAACAACTCGACTGCGGTTGCCTGTCGAGAGAAGAGACTGAAATTGACACCTTTCTTGTTCACCGTTGCTCCCAGCGGCGAGCTGCTGCCGGGAGCAAGCGAAACTGATTTTGACATGGCTGGTGCTTTGTTCATTGTTTCGTAGCAGTTGGCTCTTCCAGCCGAACCATGAGCCACTGCTGCGTGGTCCCATCGGCGAAGTGGATTAGCGCGGGGGCGGTGTCGGAGGCGAGGTTGGAAATTCCGGTCTCTATGATCGGACGTGATTTGTCTTTCACCGTCCAGGCCGCGCGCTGGCAACCTTTGTCTGCCATGCCTTCAATATCCTGAGTGCTGTTCGTCGTGGTGTTGTGCAACAGTCCGTTGATCACACCTTCTTTGCTGATCGCCAATTGCAGAAAGAGCGTGGGACTCGGGCCGGACTTTTGGCCATCCGGAGTCAGGGCGAAAACGCCCAATGGCATCCATTCGGCCTTGTCAGCCGCAACGTCTGGGGCACTAGCGGCAATCTGCTCGGCTTGCTCGGTGTACTCCTCTTCGGTCGCTACCGGCATATCGCCGTAATAGACTTGGCCATCGTCGTAGTAGACGTTTTCGCCGTAGGCGTAGTCCGTGGATTCCGACCATCCGTAACCGCCGCACCATCCGGTGATCGCTGCCCACGTAGCCCACCGGTAAGGCCGGTTGATTCGCCAAGCCGCCCAGTTGGGATGGTCTGCCCAGAAATCGAGTCGAGGGTGATTTTCGCGAATCTGGTCACGAATTTCGTCGCGACGCCCAACGCGGTTGTCCTGCCGATCTTGGCGATTCTGAATTCGGTCTGGACGCCCCGAGATCGGATGGTCAATGTCGGCGCGATTGCCAATCCCCGCTCGATCACCTACTCCGGGGCGGTCACCAACGCCAGGTCGAACTCCGGCAATCGGGTTGGTCACACCGGGTCGGTTAGCAATCCCCGGGCGATCTCCCGTGCCTGGTCGGTTCGCTGGAAGTTGGCTCGGTCGATTTCCTCCATTCTGCAAGAAGTCTGCAGCGGCATTGCCAGGTCGATTGGCCGGCAGCGCTCCCGCCGACGGTCCACTTTTTAGATCCAGGAAGTTTTGCAGTTGCGCATTCGATGGTCGGGTGCCCACTCCAGTTCCTGGTCGCGGCATGGAACCAACTGCTCCGGTGCCAGGACGGACGCTTCCTGCTCCGGTGGCCGGTCGATTGGCGATCGGGTTCGAGGCTCTGGGGGGCGAAGGACGCGCAACATTGGAAGGGCGCGAGATATTCGGCGTGGACGGACGAGCAGCTGGCCTTGGAGCGGGCCGGCTCACCGATGGTGCGCGCGACATGCCGCCTCCGCCGTAACCTCCGCCACCGACACGTCCACCTCCTCCTCCGCCTCCAAACCCACCTCCGCCACCTCCACGCCCGCCACCACCACCGCCGCGGGCCAAGGCATCTGTCATGTACATCGAAAACATCGTGAAGAGCGCCACGCAGATTAAAGCTCGCTTCATTGTTGCACCTGCAGAACATTTGTTTTGAGAGGAGATTTGACGCAGGATCACTCGGCCGACTTTTGCCGAACGACAAGCACTTCTTCAGTGTTGGGTACGAGCTCGTCACCAACTTGGCCGTTCACAATCTGCCACGTGATTTGATCGTCATTCAGTTTCTTGATGATGTTGACTGAAGATGTTTTTCTTCCGTCAGCATGTGTACCGGTCGTTTGCACATGCCAGGCTGAACCCTTCTTGCTCCACGATCCCTCGCCAAACCCACCGTCCGAATCGAAAACCCAGGAGCGGACTTTCTTGGCAGCGGGATCCCAACCAATGATCTGCATTCCAGAGAGAGCCACTCGATCGCGAATGGCTACCGTAAACGAGCGAATCAGAAAGTTCTGATTCTTGGCCCAATGGCACGACGTCTCGATCGTGCTTTGTTCATCCTGGTCGAGCCAGGTGCCAACCATCCATTCGAGTTCTTTCAGGTGCTGGTAGTTGGAGTGCGGTACCAGCGGTTCTACTTCCGTCACGCGATCGAGCAGCCATTTTCCGTCGCGTTTGACATAAACCGCTGAATACTCCGATTCCTCAACTTCACCTTTGCCCTGCAGCACCCTGGCAGTCCCCTGCTCGATCGCCACGTTGGGCGAGACAAACTTAATGCTTTGCGTCGCGGCTTCAAGCTTGGCACCTTTTGCCGCGGCGAACGTCGCAATGAACAACTTCTCGATCGCTTCGCGACCAACAGCTTGCTCACCTGTGTCCGGCTGGGTATAGACGGCTTCCGGAGACCAGAACGCCGCGAGCGCTTTAGCGTCCCCTTTGTTGAACGCCACTACGTATTCTTCGACAGCTTGTCGAATTGCCGCCTCGTCAGGCGATTGTCCCGCGGCGGTCTGGCCCCTCATCGCGAAACAAAGTGCCGCGAGCAGGAAAGTTGAAAACCAACTCCAACACGTTCTGGTCCTCATGAGCTCCTCCGATCCAATTGCAAATTACGAAGTTGTCGAGAGATAAGCGCCGTTGATTTGCACCCGGCTATACGCCTATCGCAGAAAAGCGATTGCAGCATATCCCAGCGCCAATTGAAGTCAATTCCGCGGCGTGTTTGAGCCAACTAGGTGGCCCCTTCTCAGAGATTGAATTCGACCGAACCCTGTGGGACATTACGAATACTTTTCCAGCTACGCATTTATCTCCTGCCCAAAGCGAAAGGTAGACCGATGAAACAGGTCGCCGATGACGCGTTTGAACTTCAAGAAATCCTCAGGCGAAGCGATGTCACCGGAATCCGAGCGGTTGAGTTAGATCGCAGTGGCAATCAGATCGTGCTCCGCAGCGTTATCAGCTCGTTCTACTAGAAGCAACTGGCTCAGGAACTGTTAAGATCCAGGGCCAAGGGCATAGAGATCGAGAGTCAAATCTCCGTCGAGTACACCAAATCGGAACTCGCACCGATTTGTGATGCATAGCTGGCGGGTTGCGCGCGTCAGCGAGACAATTCTGCTAGACGTTCTCCCGCTAACAAGTCTGTCGCGCCACACAAATACTAAAACCAAACGTCTTACAGAGCGATCAATATGTCCTTAAAACAATTGCCACAAATCACACTTTCGCATTCGGCACTTTCCGTACTTCAAGCCGCAGATCAGGAAAACCGCTTGACCCTCGTCGGCTCGGTTGAAGAATTGGTGGCACTTGCCGTTCCTGCGGAAAAGTGCGACGCGCAAGGATACTACACCGTCGGCTACGACGTTCCTGGCACTGACTTTGTTACCGAGGCGAGGGTTTGCCGAGTGCGCAACGGTATCGCTGCCAATTATCCGGAGCCATACATGCGCCGGCGAGATTCCGATTGCATGGTGATTGGCGACAAAGGTCCAACCGACAAGCCGACGTACAGCGAGCGTTTTGGAAAAGAATTCGCGCCCCTGCGACAAGAGACACTGGACTGGTTGAAGACGCAGCCTATCGCCTGCTTTTTCTTCGAGTCGGGCCTGCCCGGTCGGGCCATGAATGCAGTTGCAATCTGTCCAGCCAACGCAGGCTTCTTCGCCCTGGGGTTGGCCATGTTGCAAGGGATCATTCCATTGGAACGGATTCGGCAATTAGGTGCCGACTACCACCACCATGCCGTCCTTTATACGGCCCCAGTCTTTCGTCATACGCATTTCAATGGCAAGCAAATCGTCGTACACAATCGACGCTTCGAGGAAGCCGGTTTGCACGAGTTGTTCAGTTACAACCTCTATCCAGGGCCTTCCGCGAAAAAGGGTGTTTACGGCATGCTGTTGACAGCAGGCGAACGAGGAGAAATCCCGTGGACCACGGCGCACTGCTCGACCGTTCTCGCGACAACGCCCGATAAGCATGTCACCGTGATCATGCACGAAGGGGCATCAGGCAGCGGCAAGAGCGAGATGTTGGAAGCCGTGCATCGCGAGCCTGATGGCCGCCTACGATTGGGAACCAATCTCGTCAGCAACGACACCCAATATGTCACTCTTCCGCAAGGGTGTGACTTGCGACCTGTGACTGACGACATGGCGCTTTGTCATCCCGATTTGCAGAAGCAAGATGGCATTGATCGCAAGTTGTCTTTGGTCGATGCGGAGCAGGGTTGGTTTGTTCGCGTCAACCACATCCAAAACTATGGCACCGATCCGGCGCTGGAGCGCTTAACCGTTCATCCGCCAGGACCGTTGCTGTTCTTGAACATGGAAGCCAAACCAGGGGCTACCACGCTGATTTGGGAACATATTGAAGACAAGCCCGGTGTCCGCTGTCCAAATCCCCGGCTGGTAATTCCTCGAGACTATATTCCTGGAGTGGTGAAAGAAGCAGTAACTGTCGATATTCGGAGCTTCGGCATTCGCTGTCCACCCTGCACCCGCGAGAAACCCACTTACGGCATCGTCGGCATGTTTCACGTGCTGCCCCCGGCGCTGGCCTGGTTGTGGCGATTGGTGGCCCCGCGCGGTCACGGCAATCCGTCGATCGTCTCGCAGGAAGGGATGCAGTCGGAAGGGGTCGGCTCGTATTGGCCCTTTGCCACGGGACGTCGCGTCGATCAAGCGAACATCCTGTTGCATCAGATTGTGGATACCTCTTCCACGCTGTTCGCGCTGATTCCTAATCAACACATCGGCTCATGGAAGGTTGGTTTTGCACCTCAATGGATTGCCCGCGAGTGCCTTGCCCGCGCTCGCGCGAAGCGAACCACGATTCCCAAGGATAATTTGATTGCCTCGCGTTGTCCCCTGTTGGGACACCATCCTCGCAGCCTGGAATTAGAGGGGCAAATGATGGACCCCCAGTTTTTCGACGTGTCTGTTCAGCCAGAGGTCGGGGTGGAGGCCTACGATATTGGCGCTAAGCAGCTTACCCAGTTCTTCCACGAGCAACTCGCACAGTTCCGCAATCCCGAGCTTGATCCGTTGGGGGATCAAATGATTACCGCGTGCTTAGACGGCGCTTCGATTGAGCAGTACGAAGCACTGACCAACGCGGTTTGACCACAGGCAGGTGAGCCGATGGGCGAAAACGAACAGAAGTCCGATCAATTGCCACCGAATCTGGTAAACGAGATTCGCGAGGGACGCAAATTCACACTCGCTGAGGCCATCGGCCGTCTCGCCGGCCCGGGCGCGATGAAGGGCGTCTCTCCCGCAACCGGAAAACAGCAAGCTGAAGCGGTAATCGAGCGCTACTTGGAACGGCACTTGAATAGCCCCGCCGGTGCGCTCCCTGCCGTTCTGTTCCGACAAGTCCGGGAAAGCGTACTACTGCTGAATAATCTTGATCAGCCACTCGTTGTCCTGGCGAGTTTTGTGCAACGAGTCTTGGATTCCGATTACTTGCTTCAAGAGTTAGTTCGGGCCGTCGACTGTGAATGGGGACGCGTCTACGGCGAGCGCCCCTACTTCGAGAAACCGGGCTGCCCACCAGATCAAGAAGATCCATACACAGCTGAATCAGTACGGAACAGCTTATCCCAGTTGGTCACAAACCTGACCGCCACCAGCCGTCCAGACAAATCGATTTAAGAAAGGAAGCTCTTGGTTTAGACCACGAAGAGCTTTCAACGAAGACGGAAACTGGAGAACACGAAGCAGCTATTGAATCGATCCAAACACCAGTTCCCGATTCCAACTGTCATCGCTCGTCCCTGTGGCACCTCCTCCTTAACTAGCGCAATAAAAGCATCACAGCAAGCGTTGCCGTCTCCAGTCTTGACTGGTCCGCACCCTAAAACTTGGTGCTGCAACGGCAGACTTGAACTCACTGAAAGTAGTGGATCCGGTCGCGTTGCTCAATCGAAGGCTCGGATGTTAAACGTCCGGTTTCACGAAACTGCTTCGATCCGACACACTGACGCTGCCGAACCTGCTTCAGATACTTCGGAAGCAGCACCGCGAGAGTGACAAATCTTCGCTCAGAGTGAAATTGCCGGAATGATCGCGTGCGATCGGTACGCTGTTCAGCCGGCAAATCATTTCGATGTATGACCATTGCATAGGCACAATCTGCCAGGGAACACTCCTCCGAAATCTCTGATGACATTTGGCAGGCAATTATCTAGCTGCGTGGAACTAAAGAGTCCAATGCGAATTTAAGGTCGGATTTAGTACGACAGAATGACGGTGAGTCGCCTCCGATCCCTCAGGACACTGATCGATGATTCGGATTGTAGCAGTTGCTCAGTCGTAGTTGCACGTTGCTCAACCGCAGTTGAGGTAGTGTTGAGTGACGCGAAACAATCAACTACTGCAAATAGTTAGCTGTCATGAGTCGACTCACATTCGCTTCTCTCCTGTGCGCTGCTTTCGGGCTATTGCTGAGCAGCGGTGCAACAATCGGGTGGGCATTTCATATCGACTTCCTCAAAACTGGCGTTGTCGGCACGGTTGCGATGAATCCCACGACCGCGTTGGCATTCTTGCTGACGGCGATGGCCCTGGGTTTGTCACATTTTCCGTTACGTGTGAAGTCGGTTGCTGTTAGCCAGGTTCCCGCGGCAATCGTCACGGCGATTGGCCTTACGAAGCTGGCCGACTACTTGCTGGGCTTGAATTCCGGCATCGACCGACTTCTGTTTGTCGAGCAATTGGCCGGAAATCGGATGGCGCCCAACACGGCCGCCGGGTTTGCGTTCATCGGACTCTCACTTCTGCTGCTCGACGTTCGCTGGCGTAAGTCGATATTTCCTGGGGAAGCCCTGGCAGCTTGCATCGCGGTGCTGGGATTACTCTGCCTAGTTGGGTATACCTTCAGTGCGCACGCAATGTACGGAGTGGGCGCTTATATTCCGATGGCTGCGAATACTGCCCTCGCTTTTGAGTTACTTGCGCTCGGAATTTTATTCAGTCGGCCCCAGCGCGGCGGGATGGCGCTGCTCACAAACACTCATGTCGGCGGATCGGCCGCCCGTCGCCTGTTGCCCGTGGCAGCCATGGTGCCCATTGCGCTCGGTTGGCTCTGCCTGCTCGGGCAACAATGGGGCCTTTATAACTCCGAGTTCGGCAGTGCCTTGATGGCGACGGCAAGCGTGGTGCTGTTGGTCGCAGCCATTGGTTGGACGGCGGCCGCTTTGAATTATACGGATCGTCAACGCAAGTCAGCTGAAAGCCAATTGCGAGCAGCGTTTGAAGAATTGGACGAGCGGGTCAATCAAAGGACTGAGGAGTTAGTGTCGGCCAATCGCAACCTGGCCCAGAAGAACCATGAAATCGGTATGTTCCGCTTGCTGGCGGAGAGTGTTCAGGATTATGCGATCTTAATGCTCGACCGGAAAGGCAAAGTGCTGACGTGCAATAGCGGTGCGGAAACAACAACCGGATACGCGCTGTCTGAAATCACCGGGCAGCATTTCACGCTCCTTCATTCATCGGCGGCAGACTCGTCGATCGCCTCCGAATTTCGGCTACTGGCTGCCGTGGAAAGCGGGCAGATTAAAGAAGTGGGCTGGAGAACTCGCAAAGACGGCAGCCAATTTTGGGCACAGTGCGAACTCATCGCCCTGCGAGATGAAATCGGTCAGTTGGCTGGATTCGGCAATGTGATTCGCGACTTGACTGAGCGCCGACAAGCCGATCTGTCGGCACAGGCCGCTTCCGCCGAGTTGAAGCAACGAGACGATCAGTTGCGCCAATCTCAAAAAATGGAAGCAGTCGGCACGCTGGCCGGCGGAGTCGCTCACGAGTTCAACAACTTGCTGCAGGCCATGCAGGCGTACACGCGTTTTGCACTCGAAGGCCTGGACGCACAGGAACAGCGTTATCAGGATCTGCAGCAAGTGTTGGCCGCTGCCGATCGCGCTGCAGCGCTTACCCGGCAATTGCTTGGCTTTGGTCGCCGGCAGGCGTTGGAACTGACGAATGTGAATCCGAATCAGTTGATTCAAGACCTCGTGAAGTTGGTGCGTCCGCTCATCGGCGCCACGATTGCCGTTGACGTGAAATTGGACCCGACGGTAGGCACCATTCACGTCGATTCGGGCCACTTTCAACAGCTGCTAATGAACCTCTGCATCAATGCCCGCGACGCGATGGCCGACGGCGGCACGCTGTTGATCAAGTCGGAAGACCTCTGTCTGAGCCAACATTATTGCGATGTTCACCCCGGCGTCGAACCGGGCCGCTACTTGGCAATCACCGTCTCCGATACTGGAACTGGGATGCCGCCGGAAGTTCTTGAGCACATCTTCGAGCCGTTCTATACGACTAAGGGGGTCGGCAAGGGAACGGGCCTCGGCCTTTCGATGGTATATGGCATGGTTCAGCAGCACCAAGGAACGATTCGTGTTTACAGCGAAGTCGGACTCGGCACCACTTTTCGAATTTATTTGCCGACCGTCGACTGCGAACAACCGGTCAGTGTTGTCACCTACGACAGCCAGAGCCATAGGGGCATCGAAACGATCCTAGTGGCGGATGACGAACCACTCGTGCACGACGTCTATGTGCGGGTGTTGGCCAAAGCCGGCTATCGCTTGCTCACCGCGCGCGATGGGCGTGAAGCGTGGGACACCTTTCAAGCGCACCAGGAAGAGATCGATTTGTTGCTGCTAGACGTCGTCATGCCCCATCAATCCGGCCGCGATGTCCAGCGTAAAGTGGCACAACTCAAGCCGAACCTGCCGGTGATTTTCTGCAGCGGCTATGACCCCGAAACGGCCTATGCACGTTTTACAGAAGAGGGCCACTTTCCGTTTTTGCAGAAGCCTTGTGACCCCGATGTTCTGTTGCAGACCGTGCGTCAAGTTCTGGATCAGAGGGCACTATGTCCAGCATAACCGACTCTCCCGCTCCTTTAATTTTGGTCGTCGATGACGAACCTCTCGTGCGCGATGTACTCACTCGTTGGCTCCGCGCGGAAGGTTTTCGTTGTCTTTCAGCGGCCGATGCTGAATCCGCCTGGCAGCAGGTCCAAGAGCAGGCCGTCGACCTGGTGACGTCGGACATCAACATGCCCGGCGTCTCCGGGATTCAACTGTTGGCCCGCTTGCAGGCTGCGGATCCAGATCAGGCTGTCTTGATGCTCACGGGATGCGGAGAAACAAGTACGGCAATTCGCGCTTTGACTCAAGGCGCCTGCGGTTACCTGCTGAAACCCGTGCAGCGTGAGGAGATGATTTTTCAAGTGCGGCAAGGGCTAGAAAGAACTCAGCTCCGCAAGGAACGTCGCCGTTATACCGAAGAGCTTGAACGCCGTGTGCAGGAGCAAACTCAGACGATTCGCTCAGCCCACGAAGAGACAATTCATCGGTTGGTGACGGCTTCGAGTTTTCGCGATGAAGAGACCGGCGCTCATATCCGTCGCACCGGCCTGTTCAGCGAAGCCCTCGCTCGGGCCGCCGGTTGGTCACGAGGCGAGTGCGAACGACTGCGCATGGCGGCACCGATGCACGACGTGGGAAAGATCGGAATTCCCGATTCGATTCTGCAGAGGCCCGGCCGCTTAACGCCGGACGAATTCGCCGTGATGAAAACGCACACGACGATCGGCGCGCAAATGTTGCAAGGGTCTTCCTCGCCGATGTTAAAGTTAGCACATGAAATCGCCCTGAACCATCACGAGAAATGGGATGGAACGGGCTATCCTCAGGGGATTCGGGGCGAGGAGATTCCCGAATCAGCCCGGATTCTCGCCATCGTCGATGTCTACGACGCGCTGACGCATGATCGTGTCTATCGCAAAGCGCTGCCGCACGACGAAGTTCTGACGATCTTACGCCAAGGCCGGGAAACACACTTTGATCCCGGCCTATTGGGAATGTTCTTTGCGATTCTGGAAGAGATTCAACAGATCTCAATGGTCAATCCAGACGTGGCATTTTCTGCCGAGTCCAATTCGGTGTCTCAAGATCTTGGCTCCCAAGATTTCGGCCAAGCCGTTGCGGCCAACTACAGGACCAATGCTGTAGTTTGAATAATCCAGAGCCTCGCACTACTTCGAGGATGCGTGCCGATGAAAACAGCCACAGGCGAAAGGTATCGAGCGCTTATCGTCGAAGACGAGGGCGCTCTGCGGCATGCGATGTTGCGGACGTTCAGTCGGAGCGGATTCGATTGCAAAGTAGCTGCGAATGGTTGTCAAGCGTTGGAACTGGTGTCGCAGACCAAGTTCGACGCTGTCATTACCGATTTGAACATGCCGGAGATGAACGGCCATCGCCTTGCCGTCGAACTGATGGCACAATCTGAGCCTCCGCTTGTGATCGTCGTCACGGGCGTCACCGAACCAAAACTGGAACGTGATCTTCGGTCGCGCGGCGTCGCCGATATTCTGTTCAAGCCCATCAATTATGATGAACTAGTCGCTCGCACGAATTGCCTCCTCGACGCCAGGACTGCTGACCTTACGCCTTTGCCCGCTTCTCAGGCAGTGGATCGTTTATCGAATCCAAGCATTGGCGAGATATCACTTTGCGATGCTGCTTCTCACGGGTGTAAGCCCTCCGAAGACTCATTGCCGATCATCGCAACTGCGCCTCAACCAAATTCGATAAGTTCCGCCGCGCGGTCTGCTGAGCAGGCTCAGCACGTGTCGACAAATAGCAGCTGGTTACCATACGTTCTTACGTTTGCCGCTGGCATCTGGATGGGTTGGCTGATGGGCGTGTTCGCTCGATAACTATCCTTTCAAGCTTGCCTGCTTCGGCCGACGCTCCGAAGTTGCGATCTGCATTCTACTCGAAGCTACCATTTACCAACGATTCCGTCGCTCAGCTGACGGGTCATAGTAGGCAGCAGGTATGTAAGGTTCGACCGGTGGCGGTGGAGACGCGACTGGCGAAAGTACCGAAATCCTTCGCATCGAACGAGCACAGATAGCCTGATACGTCGCATCGAAGTAGTGATTCGGCTTCGGTGACTTCCACCAGCCAGTCCGAGCGCCGCCGAAGCCAGGCTTATGCCGCGTCTCCCAGGTTTCGGACAAAAGGTGCTTCGAATAGTTGAGATGTCCGGTAACGTTGCGGCGGCCGTCGACCCGCGCTGGGTTGAACAAGGTAAGTGCACCTGGTTGACCAGCTTCCAATAGCAAGCCTTCATGCACCTTCAGCTTCCAGTGATCGGCGTTCGTCATCACTAGTGGGATCCCGCCACGGAAGACCACGTGCCAGTTGTCGCCAATCAGAATGTGCGGCGAATCGAGTGGCCGCCGGTAGTTCGGCTCGCCCTTCGAGGGAATGAACGAATGGAACCCGACCTGCGCACAAAAATGCTGCACCGGTTGAATGTTCCACGATTCCTCCTTCCAGCCTTGGTCGATCAGCGTGAGATCAGCGATCAGCTTCTCGCCAGTCGGGGTGGTGTACGGAATCTCTTCCTGGGCGGCGTGCCAGGCAAACAGCCCTTCCAGAATCAGCAGTTCGCAGTCCGCTGCTTTCCGGCCTTCGGTGAGGAACGGAAAGAAGTCGTAATCGATAATCGAGCCGGCACCGTGCTCATTCCAGGCGATCGCGACCCAGTGCAGACCTAGCTTTTGCACATCGCCGCCCACGGTGATGCAAATGGTTTCTTCTGGTGCCTCGCGCTTCTCCAGACCGCCCAGGCAGTTGTTCTGGATGTGGTAAGCGGTGAGCACGATCCTCTGCGTCGATTCGTCTGCCGGTGGATCGTTGTCGTATTCGGTGGCCACTGCATCAGCACCCAAGCGTGCGACTTCCGAATAGTAGAACTCGAGCGCCGAGGCCTCCGCCGGAGTGTGACGATTGGGATTCGCCACGCTGGCGCCGGCATCCATCAACTCACGGTTCGCCAGGTACAGTTCATGGGCCCTGTTCGTGCCGTTCACCCAGTCGGCCTGCTTAAGAGCGACAAACTCCTGCCAGAGATCAGCTCGGTCGGGCTTCTTCACGAGGAAGCGGAACCGTTTCGGCTTCCAGCTGGGCTTTTGATCGGGATCCGTATATTTAAATGAGACGCAAGCCCGATTTTGAATGGTGGTCAGCATTACCCGCGCAAGTCGCCGCTGCTGCGAACCAAGGCCGGCGATCGCTCGATCGATGCGATCTTCAAGCTTGGCAGCCTGCTCGGGGCTCCGAGCCGTTTCTTCGGTGTCCGGATCGTCGATGCAGGCGACATCGACGCGGCGGCCCTTCTTCTTCACACCGCGGATGGCAGCATCGAGACCCCGCGTGGCAATGATTGCCCCGGCCGAGGGTGAACCGGGCACTTTCGGCAGGTAGATTTCCTGGCCACACCAGGAGAAGCGGCTGGAAGTGGGTAAGTACTGCTCGCCGTTGTCAGGGCGGTTGCCAGTCACCAGTTGAAAGTGGGCGCGCTGAGGAGTGTTTTCCAAGGCGCGGACCGGCACACAGACTTCCGGATAATCGGCACACAGCCGATCGTTGTTCTCGATCTCCAGCTTGATCGATTCCAGCGAATCCTGGGCGGCGCTACCCGTGGCCGCGAAGAGGACGGCGAAGCGAATGAGTCCCTGCAGCGTGTACTTGAGCAGCATCCGTTCGAAGTACGTGGTCTTCCCTTCGCCTCGACTGGCAGCGATCGACTGATCGCCGCCGTGCAGAATGGCGTTGCGAATCGCTGCGATCATTTCCTTCTGCTGATCGGTGAAGTCATACCAGAAGGGATTCTCCGAGCCGCTCTCGATCGCAAAGTACCAGCGTAACCAAGCTTCATCGTCGGCCTCGAGCCGCGTGCGTCGCTCCGGATCTGCACAAGAAGGAACGACGACGGTTTTGCTGGAGGCGCTCCGTTCACGCTTGCGGCGAATATCACGATCCCGTTCCGCGACGTTGCCCACGCCCGGGACGGCTTCCACTTGCTGCAGAAGGTGCCGCAGCTTCTTGGCCTTGTTGCGTAGTTCGGGAATCTTCTCCACAGCTAGTTCATCCGTTGTTGGGGCGTGCGAATCGGAACGATTTCGGTCGACCTAAATCTCGGCGCGAGAAAACCTGCTGAATTCCGGCTGAGATTCGGCCTGCCTGGCTTGAGCTGTTGGCCGGCGCATGGCTGATGTGTGTCTGTCGAATGACGACTTCCCAACCACATCAGGAAACGAACGATGAGCGCAGACCGAATGAGCGCCGCGGTGGACCAAGCCGCTATTGAGAAGGTGATTCGCGACAACCTTTCGCCGGCAGGAGTCGCGGCCCTGGTGATGGCGCTGCAACCCGCGGGTTCCTTTCCCGCCAGCACGCCGGAAGGGGAGCAGGCTTTGCAGCAGGTGCTGTGGTTCCGCCACACGCTGCTCGACATGATCGGAGTTGAGACCTTCAACCGGCAGATCGATGAGCTGGGGTTCTAAGCCGAAACGCCTTCGCGGGCGTCGCTCGGCGGTGGTTCGCCGAGCCTGAGGATGGCAGCCAATCCATTGCGAACCGGGAGAACGATCATGTCCAAGAAGACCAGCACGAAGAAACCTGCCTCGAAGACCGCCAAGGCCAAACCCGCCAAGAAGGCCAAGACCCAGGTACCAGCGACCAAGCCCGAAGTGGCCGAAACGAAGCCCGCCGGTAGCTGCCCAAAGGGTGGCGATCACGAATGGACCGACGAGGGTGCCGAGCGATTCTGCGCGATGTGCAAAGAGCCCGAGGTGGCGAAAGGCAAACGATCGACGAAGGCCAGGACCACCAAACCGGCAACCGACAAGAAGATGTCGGCCCTCGATGCCGCCGCCAAGCTGCTCGGCGAGACCAAAGAACCCATGAATACGAAGACGATGATCGAAACCATCGCGGCCAAGGGTTACTGGTCGAGCCCCGGTGGCAAGACGCCGCACGCCACGCTCTACAGCGTCATTCTGCGGGAGATCAACACCAAGGGCGACGAAGCCCGGTTCAAGAAGACCGACCGGGGGAACTTCGCGTTCAACGGGTAGCGCACCCCAGCAGACTTGGCCCCACGACGCCCCACGTTCGCCACGCTGGGGCGTTTTGCGTTTCTTGGCCGAGGAGGCGGTCCAGAGGGAACCTACGCCACGTCGGACGACTGGTTGCGCCGGCGAAAAGCTGCTGGATTCTGGGGGCCGGCTATTGAACTTCGCAGGGATTGCTGGCTTATGTGTGTTATCGCAACCGCCTACGCCCGGAGCTTCACGATGACCACTTTCTACGTCGCCACCCGCGCTCAGTATGTCTTGGTCGAAGCTGCCGATGAAACTGAAGCGACCAAGCTCGGACAAACCGCCCTGCAGGCGATGTACGCGGCACGCTTGGGCAAACAGGTGACGATCAGCATCTGCACCATCCGCCCCGCGACCGCCGACGAGATTCAGCTGCAGCGCTGGCAAAGCCAAATGGTTGCTGCGGAAGGCGAGTAACCTCGCTTGAATGCTGCTGCATCGATCCCGGCTTATAGGCTCGCACGAGAGCGTGGTCTGCACGCGCGTCGTGCGCTTTCTAATCCGATTTCGGATATTCACACTGAGACGCTCGCGGTAAGAGCTGCGGCGTGTTGGTTTCACGAAGAAGCGCACGCGCAGCAGTAGCTGTTGACGTGCGCCAGAAAACCCGGCGCTAGAGAAACGGAGACTGCTCTCCGTGTGTGATGAATCCTAGGCGAAAGGCTTTGGGAGAGTCAAGGAGATTGGGTGCGCTTGCCGTCAATCCGACCAGGTCAGGTATTCGGCAATTTTGCTAGGCTCGAGATAATAACGAACAACTCGGCAGCCTGAATCGGCTTGGCTAGGTGATGCTGGAAGCCCGCATGCATCGCTGCAACCCTGTCGTCAGGTCTGACATATGCGGTAATGGCCACTGCTGGTATGTTGCCGCCGAGGCTTGGGCCAAGTGCCCGTATCCTGCGAATAAGTGAATAGCCATCTTCATCCGGCATTCCTATATCGCTGAGCAAAACGTCTGGCCTTGATGATTTTACAAGTTCGAACGCTTGCTCGGCCGATTCTCCCATTAAGACTGTCGCGCCACGCTCTTCCAAAAGCCGTGTCAGGAGTGACCTTGCGTCAGGTTCATCATCGACAACGACGATGCGAAGGCCTTTAAGTGAAACGGTGTGGTTCGAGTTTGCCGTGACAACGTCCGTTCTAATTCGTGTTTCAGTGGGCGCAGTAGAGCGAACGGCTCTTACTGGGATTTGAACTATGAACGTCGTGCCCTCACCGTTACCATCACTTTCCACCAGTATCGAGCCGCCGTGCAGCTCAATTAGCTGCTTGACAATTGCCAGCCCGAGTCCCAAGCCGCCATGCCGACGAGTCGTACTTGCATTTGCTTGGCGAAACCTATCAAAGACTTGAGGAAGAAACTCGGGCGTGATGCCATCTCCTGTGTCGCGAACACTGACACGAAGCGACGACTTGTGCCTTTCCATTTCAACAGAGACTGTGCCGCCTTTCGGCGTAAACTTTACTGCGTTGCTTAGCAGATTCCAAAAGACTTGCTGAAGGCGATTAGGATCGCCGGTTATCAGCGAAGGGATAGTGCCGACGACAGCATGCACATTGATGCCTTTCGCGATGGCAGCGGGCTTGACAGTCTCAATGGAAGATTTGATGACGTCCGCCAGATCAACCTCTTCGACATTCAGACGAATCTTTCCGGCCATGATTGCGCTCATGTCCAACAAGTCTTCGATAATCTGAGCTTGCATCCGCGCATTCCGGCTGATGATCTTGATGCCCTCGGAAATTTCCTCTCGCGTCGTGTTCTCCATCGCGACAATCTGTGACCAGCCAAGAATGGCATTTAGCGGCGTGCGCAGTTCATGAGAAAGCGTTGCAAGGAACTCGTCTTTGATCTGACTTGCACGTTCCGCATCACTCCGCGCGGCCCGCTCAGACACCAAGATGTTCCTGGCCTGATACTGTCTCGACCTTGCCCGAAGTGCCGATTGAACCACGCTCAAAAGCGTACTAATTCGCACAGGACGCTCTAAAACACTGACGTTCCCCAGGGCCGCAAGGATCGTCGAGAGCAATGGAGATTCAGCTCCAGACCGCGATAGTGCAATCAAAGGCAAGTCTGACCACACCGCCTGCGCTGCAACGAACTGCGAAAGGCGCGAAATGTCTCCATACAGGGCTTCTTCCGAGACGATTACTGCGCCTGCTCCTAGCGGCAGCAAATCGCAAACTTCATCCAAGTCCTGGCAAACCGCACATTCAAGGTGCTTAGAATTCAAAACCTTCTTAATGGCTTCTGCATCGCGTTGCGTTGGAGGCAGCAAGAGAATGCGAAACTGATGGTTCAGCTCACTCTGTTCCACATCCGGCATCATGGGGCCTTCTTGATTAGGTTTGTTCCCGTGCCGACATAAGTCGGCACTCCAGTCAAAACACCCTGAAAGTCTTCGAGTGGCTCGCCAACCTCGATGCCCTTCTCGGTCACGTAAAGTTCCCGAATCGACAGTTCATGCTTGCCACTGCGCTTCTTCACGACCGAAATCGCGCGGCGAACCTGACCGCGTGACTCGAAATAGCGGAACAGAATTACGTTATCCGCGAGGTACGTGGTGTCCACGGGCGAATGCATCGTGCCGACCATGCCAGCTTGGGTGACAGTCAAAAATGTCACCACTCCTTGTTGGCCGAGGAAGGTCAATAACTCATGAAGCTGCGCGGTCAGGAATTTTTCTTCCGGCATTGCGTTTAAGTAGCCGTTAAGACTGTCAACGATTAATACCTTGGCCGGATACTTGTGGCCATCTGTGCCGTCGACGGCGCGTCGTACTACGGCAGCAAATTCGCCAGATGAAAGTTCAGCAGGGTCCACCTGCTGTACTGTTAACAACCCATTCTCAATGGGTTGTTCGAGCTCAATGCCCAGCTTTCGCGAACGGGAATGGAACGTATGGAGGTTCTCGTCGAAAATGAACATCGCCGCGCGGTAGTTTCGTTTCGCGGCGGCTACGGCAAATTGCGAGGCGATAGTAGACTTGCCAGTTCCCGCCGGTCCTAAGAGCAATGTGCTAGTACCGAAGGGAACGCCGCCACCGAGCAAGTCGTCTAGCGATTGAATGCCACTCGCTAATTCCTCATCCTGAAAGTCGCTGCGATGTTCCGCAGCGATCAGTCTCGGAAATACGTCGAGCCCCCCTTTACGAATTGTGAAGTCATGATATCCACCCCGAAACTCAGTTCCCCGCATCTTTGCGACCCGAAGCCGACGCCGTTCTGCACCGTATTGATTAACCAGCTGCTCAAGGACAATCACTCCGTGTGCGATGCTTTCTAGCTGACCATCACTCGCCGTCCCGGTATTGTCGTCTAGCAACAAGACTGTGCAGTTGCGGCTACCGAAGAACTTTTTTAAGGCAAGTATCTGACGGCGATAACGTAAGGAACTTTGGGCAACAAGCCGCAATTCTGAAAGTGAGTCCAATACGACTCTTTGTGGGTCGTGCTTTGATATCTCTGCTAGCATTGCCTCGGTTGTCTCGCCCAACTCAAATTCAGACGGATTGAATACGGTGAGTTGAGAGTCGGGCGATAGACTACCTTCGGACGGAATGAGTTCGCAAATATGCAGCTTCGATAAATTCCACGCGTGACTGCGGGCGACTTTCTCGATCTCCCGTTTCGATTCGGAAAGGGTAACGTACAGGCATCTCTCCCCGTTTTGTATTCCTTCCAATAAGAACTGCATCGCGAGGGTGGTTTTGCCAGCGCCGGGGGATCCGGACAGCATGTACAAGCAGTCGGGAGAAAGCCCGCCGCGAAGGATGTCGTCTAGGCCGGTGACGCCCGTTTGTAAAAGCGCGGGTTCTTCGCCAGCAGACTCTGTCATGAAGGTACCTATGTGTTGAGTAGCTTGAAGCTCGACTATAGCCCGCTGGGACAGAGCCGACAATCGACCTACGGCACTTAGCAAGCGACGGCTGTTAAGCGCCTACGAAAAGCGCAAGCGAGGTTTGGTACGTGTGCTAACTATGATCCGCGGTATGGCAGAACAGGTGCCGGTTAATTTGCCGCAGCCGCGATCTAGGCGATCAACTTGCGGTCCTCCTCTGTCCACCTCCCCGTGCACAACCCTCTTCGAACAAGTTCTCTGTTATTCAATTTGCGTAAGTGGCTTTGAACACAGCACTTGCTGATTTCGAGTCCCGTTCGGTGTCCCAAGCGAAGCCAACGCTTTACTAACTTTTGGGGCGATCCGGTTAACAGAACGGAGAAATTTCTGGCGCTCTCTGCGCGCTCTCTGTTTGCTTGCGAATTACTCACGAGTTGCTGATGAGGCCAGATTCGCAACCGGCACATCGAGGGAACACGACGTAAGTTTCAGATGGCCGATGGTGCCCCCGGGGTGCAAAAAAGAACGCACTCCCCTCATTCAATGGCTGAAATCCAGTGTAATTCGATGGTCAACATCTTTCAGTCACTCATGCTCGTCATTGCCGGCGCCACGCAGAAAGAGCTGGCCCGCCAGGTCAAATACCTGAAGGTGGAGAACCAGATCCTCCGTTCCAGGCTGCCCCAGAGAATCGTCTGCACGCCGAAGGAGCGGGTCCGCTTAATCAAGTTCGCCCAGAAGCTCGGTGGCAAGGTGCTTCGTCAACTGACGACGATCGTCGCCCCCGACACCCTCCTCAGTTGGATCCGGGCCGAGAAGAAACCGAAACCGCAGAAACGAAAACGAGGCCGGCCGAATACGCCCGAGCAGCTTCGCCAGCTCATTCTGCTGATGGCCCGGGAAAACGAATGGGGCTACACCCGGATCATGGGCGAATTGAAGAAGCTTGGTATCAAACCACCAAGTCGGAACACCGTGAAGAACATTCTCAAGGCAGCTGGCTACGAGCCGGGCCCGCGGCGTGGTGAGGGAACCTGGGATGACTTCCTCAAGCAGCACGCCGCGTCGTTATGGCAATGTGACTTCTTCTCCAAGCGGATCCTCACGCTGAAGGGGATCCGCGAGGTCTTCGTACTCGCCTTCATCCACGTGGAAACCAGGCGCGTGATCCTCTCACCAGCAACCCTCCAACCGAATGAAGCATGGGCTGTCGCCCAGGCAGCGGCATTCGTGGAACAGGCACGTGCTCAAAAGCTTCGTGTCGCGACGGTGCAGCGTGATCGCGACACCAAGTTCACAAAGGCAGTCGATCAAGTGCTCCGTTCAAAACTAGTCAAGCCGAAGGTGAACGAATTCCGCAGTCCGAACACCAACGCCTTCGTCGAACGGTTTGTGCAGTCGATCCAGCAAGAGTGCCTGGACCGGTTCGTGATCTTCGGCGAGAAGCACATGGATCACGTGTGTACGGAGTATCTAAAATATTACCATCAGGAGAGACCGCATCAGGGAATCGGCAACGAGCTGGTGATTAAGCCAAGGGATCGTGAGTCGGCCAAATCAAGTGAGTCGATTCCCATAAGTGAGATTCGTTCTGTAGAAAGACTCGGCGGCTTGCTGAAGAGCTACTGGCGGAAAGCGGCGTAGAACCACCTAATTTGGCAACCATAGATTGCTCAGCGGGGTTGTCGCGGCCGGAATGATTCCGAATAGGATACCCAATCGACTTCGCACTCCCGCGTGAGCTGCTCAAGCTCTTTATCCGTCAGTGAAAATGTCGGAAGTGCCCGGTTCTCGGCGAGCGGGTCGATGGAATCCAAGTAGCTCTCCGCCCAGCGGAGCCAGCGACCGAGCTCGCTTTCGTCGTCGATCTGGCCGGTACGGCGCAAGGCCTCTTGGCGGACGGCAGCAATGTACTGCTTGATCTGTTCGGATTCGTGCCAACGCGGCACAACCTTGTGCAAACGCTCTTCACGTACGGATTCCGTCCGCCGCACAATCTCTAACTCGAGCGCTTTTCGTCGTCGTTTCTCTTTTGCGATTGCCTCAAGACGTTCCCGCTCGCGACAAAGGCGCCGGTGATCTACGTCACGAAGCATCTCGATGACCAACTCATTTAGGCGGTCTTCGAGGCGGGCCTTTTTCGTGTCGGCTAGCTTGGCACCCGAGGAGTAGGTGCCGCGATTCAGGTGCAATTCCAGGTTTCCGCTGGGGACGTGCTCGTAATCCCGTGCGCTGGTCCATCCCCAGCGTTCCTTGTCGGCTTTCTCTTGCTTGGTCAGTTCACGGGCTTTGCGGGTCGCCGGTTCCCACACGGAAATTCGAAATTCGTCTTCGAGCACCCGTACTTTGGCGTCTTTCTGTTTCGTGCCATCAGCAAACAGCTCGTAGCCTCGGGACTTGAACGCCTTCACAAGACTTTGGAGAAGCAGTAGCGCTCGCTGGATGTTTCCCCTCGAAACACCGACCTCGAAGCAGGCTGCCGCAAAATCATAGCGTCGCGAGACACGGCCATACTCGTCCGGATCTCGGTGTGATAGCGATTCACGAGTTGCTGTAACCAGCGGGTCCGCTCCGCGCAGATCCGTGACGCACTCGATCCGATTCTCTGGCAGCAGCTCGTATGCGATCAACTCTGCGATCGCGGGATCGTTCGCAAGGCACACATCCGGCGACTTAACTGGTTTAGGTGCTTGGCGCAGTTGGATCTTCCCGAGCGATTGATCTTTGAGCGGCGGCAACGGCCAGCGCAAGACTTGCTTCCCGTTCTCCAGTTTTGCCCAGTAACCTCGGGAAGGCCGGGGGATCTTGTGCTTCTTGCAAACCTTTGCAAGACCGACATCTGACATCCCGAATTCGACTGCCAGCTTTTGCATCGGAGTGGCCCAAACTCTGTTGTATAGCTCCTCCCGGGACAGCGCAACTTCCGATGATGAGACGTTCATTCGGCTTATATCCTCAGTGCCTGCGAGAAATTTGCCACTGCGATTTTAGTTCTATTCTGAGTCGATCGTGAAGCAGGCTGTCAATCAGAGCCGTTGGGTGGGAACACTTATTGGCGAAAGACGCGTTTTAACACTCGTTGGCCATTGCGATCGTTCGCACAACGTCTTCAGCCTGTGGAAGCCTTGCAATCAGCTCGTGAAGCGCGCCAAATGCAGCGGGCTGATCGCGAGTTCCAGCTTGCGAGGCTGGCAGCGCAAATACCTGCAAATGACGGGAATCAATTTGCATGAACACTTTCACACGGCGCGACTTTATCCAGCAAACCGCCGCTATCAGCGGTGGACTGGGGTGTGCAGCGATTGGCGGATTGACCGGTGCTGCAGGCCCTCCTGAGATTAATCCCGCTGCACTCGCGCGACTGCAAGCGAAGCTGAAGGGTCGGCTCGTCTTGGCCAGCGATGCAGCGTATGAGACTGCCCGACGAGTGTTTTATTGGAACCCGAAAACCGAACAGAAGCCGGTGGGAATTGTTCAGTGTGGTAATGAAGAGGATGCCGTGCGGGCCGTTGAGTTCGCGCGAGAATTCGGCCTCGAAGTGGCCGTCCGCTCGGGCGGACATAGCCATCTGGCCTGGGGTAGTTCGAACGGACTGGTCATCGATCTCTCTCCTCTTAAGCGAATTTCGGTCGATCCAGAGCGACGCATCGTTCGGGCGCAGGCTGGCGTCACCAGCGGGGAGGTCGCCCGAGCTGCCGGCGAGCACGGACTTGTGCCCGTCTTGGGGCAATGCCCGGGCGTCGGTGCCACTGGCGTCACGCTGGGTGGCGGACTCGGCTGGCTCTCGGGACTGTTTGGCGCCAGCTGCGATAACCTTCTTTCGACGCGTCTCGTCACTGCAAATACGCGGACCTTGGAGGTGAATGCCGAGACCCATCCCGACCTTTTCTGGGGAATGCGCGGCGCAGGTGCCAACTTTGGTGTCACGACTTCCTTCGAGGCCCGCTTACAGTCAATCGACCAAGTGTTCGGCGGCGATATCCATTTCGCCATTAGCGACGCCCGAACCGTGTTGCGCGGGTTTCGCGACCTCATGCACGAAGCGCCTGATGGGTTCCAGGCAACGCTGAATCTCACGCCAGGAGAACGGGGAATCTTTCTCAGTCTTTGTCATTCAGGTGAGGAGACGGAAACGGAACAACTCTTGCGCAAGATCCGGTCAATCGCCAAGCCAATCAAAGAAGCCGTGCGACGTCAGCCATTTGCAGACCTCGCCGAAAAGGCGGCGGCCACGAATTCCGGCAGAGGTCCCTCACCCACATTTCGCGCTATTCAGACGGTGTACCGTGACCGGATCATTGACGACGTCATCGACATCATCGTCGATCAACTCGCGAAAGCGTCACCGGATGTAATTTTGGGCCTGAGCCATTACATGCACGGTGAAGTCTGTCGCGTGAAGCCCGACGCGACCGCGTTTCCGCATCGAGCGGCCCATTCCGTGCATCTCCGCGCTGCCTTCGCCTGGAGTGACACCAAGACAAACGAGCAACGACTTGCCTGGGGAGACGAATGGTTGCGTTTGCTGCGTCCGACGTCCGACGAGCGTATCTACGCTAACTATCAGACCTACGAGACCAAAGCAGGCTCGCGCTCTCTGTTCGGACCCAACTACGATCGGTTGCTCGCACTAAAGAACCAATACGACCCGACCAATTTCTTCCGCAGGAACGCCAACATCGCGCCGTCTCGATCTTAGGGCCGGTACGCCAACCATTCGTAGTAGAGGTGGGAATACTGCTGGTTGAAGGTTCTCGAAAGCTGCAGGGAACGCGCTCGCCCAGAGTGGCGATTTCCGCAAATAGTGATTGCGCAGCAGTTTGTCGATCTTAATCGTTCATCGCCAACACTGTTTCCTTAGCTGATGGCTTGCGGCCGTGATGGCATTGGAGTCGACAGTGGCTTTCACCGCATTGATGCCCACCGACTCTGGAGGGCACGTCATCGGTCACGACTACCATACGGTTGCGTCCGTGGTTTTGTGACACGCGAAGGATCGCCTTGCTTTTAAGGTGGCCGCTAATGCCTACCTCGGCTATTTCTTAAGCTGCGGCGGTCCGCGGCGGCCCGGGGGGAGGTTATTCTCTTTCATGAACTTGTCGCGGGCATCTTGCATCTCGCGGGCCTTGGCTTGACCTGCTTTGATCTGATCCAGTCGACTCAGCATAAACTTGGCATCGTTCGCGCCTGGCAGATCAGGAAAATCCCGAATGACATTTTCAAGAGCCGCTTTCGCCTCTTCGAATTTTCCTGAGTCGATCAACGGCCGCACAGCTTGAGCAGCTGCCCGCGATTGTTCTTCGGGGCTATCTGCAGTGGGAACCTGTCCCGCTGGCACAAAGTCACGCAGGCCCAAGCTGCCAAAACGGACCTGCCATTGTCGCGGCATGACATTCCAGCGGCCGAGCAGCTTTAGTTCCAGCTTCTCATTGCCTGCCGTGGCCCGGATTAGCAGCACTTCATCTTCAGCGTTTTGGATATAGCCGAACTTGCTGGTGTCGGTGGCATGCAGTACTTGCCCTTCCTTGCCTAACTTGACGGGCGGCAGCGTCAGCGTCCCGTGATAGCGAGTGAGGCGGTCGTTGTTCTGGTGATCGATCATGTCGAACTCGATGGCAAACCCTGTTGTCCCACTCGACACACGCCGAAAGGTCAACTCGAATCGCCGCTTGGCTTCTTTCTTACCCTCGCGATTCGACCCAAGCGACACATACGACAGTCCGGGCTGAACGGACTGCAGCCAGATGTCGGTCACCATTTGTTCGGTCGACAGCTTGACAAGTTCTTGGCTGGTCGCGTGAAATTGATTGCACCACGCTGCGTACCGAATCTTGGAAATGTTCGGCTGGCCAGCGAGATTCCCGAGCTGGTCGCTGAGCGCTGCCTTGGAAAGCGTCACCGGCTGGAAGCGGCCACTAGCGCCGGGAGGCAGGCTTGGGATGTAGTAGGTCGCGTATCGCGTTCCCAGGTCCGACTCGATTTTGACGAGCACTGTGAGCTGCGTGAGCTCGCGCTCGGAACGCGAGCGAATGACGGTATAGAACATAGGCTCATCAGGAAACCTCGCCAGACCGCGAGGAACCACTGCGTACTTCACGTCTAGCTTGGCTTTCTCGATTCGAGCGCCGGCCCGCGCAGTGAGTGCAGGGATGAGCGTTTCCATTGCGGCTTGGTGCCGCCGCACGTCGGCGCGAGCGTAGCGATACTGCATCATCGCGTGTGCCACATCCATCGTCGGAAAGCCAGCCGCGATCTTTTCGCCAAACGACAGGAACGTTTCGTGCATCGCTGCTTCCTGCTTGGCCATGTACTCGCGAGCCCGAATACCGGCCTGCCCACCTTCGGCTTCTAGCATCTGCAGGTCGTTAGCGCTGGCACCGTACAGCGGATCATCGCGCAGTTGATCCGCAGCGGCGAATCGCGGCGGTACCTTTCCCGCTGCTTCGCTCGACTTTTTGAGAGCCTGCTGGTAGCCGTCGGTCGCGGCCTGCACATCTTCGATTGCTGGCTTCAACTTGCGGGCCGCTTCGCCGGCTGCGCCGTTGGCCGCCTGCAGTGACTGGACTCTTTTGTTCCATGCAACGCCAGTCACATCATCGAACTCGGCATTGCTGATCGGCAAATACTCGCTGTTAATCACACCCCCTTGGCTGATTAATTGCAGCACACGGTCAAGGTCGGTGAGCGGAATCTCAGTTCGGCGCAGCACAGGGTTCTGTGTCACCTTGCTTAGGGAGGGATCGACTGAGGCCACACGGGCTGCATCGTTCTTTTGATTCTTTTTGAGCTGTTCATTATGCTCGGCCACACGCGCCTTCACGAAACCCATAACCTTAGGCGACTTGACCGTACCTCCGACCGCAAGAAATAAGTCTGCCGCCGGTGGTTGCGATTCGGGGTGATTGCCATTCGGCCGTCCCAGCGGCTTATTCGAAAGCCGTAGCACATCCAAGCCCAGCTGATTGACCGTCACGTACGCATAGCAATCTTCATGCGCCTCCAAGCGCCTGACCGCCGATTGGGCGACAAATTGCTCTCCAGCATCGAAACCGGAGAAGTCGAATTTGTCAGCCGCCAACGCTTGAGTCGCTAACATTAGCGCGGCCAGGAAAGTGACAAAGGATCTAGAGATGTGGCTCGAATGATTTTGCATGCTCGCCTGCTCCCACGATTCGTTTTTGCGTTTCAATGTCGGCGGAACACGATATGCCGGGCATTATAGAACGTGGCAAGTTGTGATTGCGTTGGGGCCGATGAATTTTTGAACTGCAATTGTCGACGACCGCATGCGAGGATTCCAACAAGGCAAAGTCCATTCGATATGCCGATTGTAACCACGCCGCGTCTAGCCCTTCCGTTGCTTCGAAAACAGAAGCACGGTGCATGTTCGCATCGCAGGTCAGGCGATATCTAAGGTGCGTTGTGCTCTAGAGTTAACAGCGGCGGTCGCGTTCTGATGTAGCATGCAGTCGTCTTCTCGTCGGTGCATACAAACGCTTGGCACATTCCAAACCTTTGCCTTTGGCGGAACAACAATCGAAACAGAACCCTAAGCAACAGGCGAAGCGACCGGCATCCATCGTTGGCAAATCGTCAGTAGCGATTGCTTGTCGATCGGCTTGCTACTGAAGTCGTCGCAGCCAGCATCAAGGCAGCGTAGGCGTTCTTCAGGCATCGCATATGCTGTTAATGCCACCACTGGCAGTTGCCAACCATGTTCTCGAACTTTGCCAGCCAGGGTGTAGCCGTCCATCACCGGCATTTGAATGTCGGTAAGTAGCAAATCATAGGGTGTCGCGCTGGCATTCGCTTGTTCTAGCATCTGCCAAGCGACCTGCCCGTTTTCGGCGATGTCAACCTGCGCTCCCGCCTTCTTCAAAATCATTAAGATGAGCCGCTGATTGTCCGGCCCATCTTCGGCCAGCAGAATGCGACCGCAGAGTCGTGCAGCACTGCCCGGGGTCGTAGCCGTGCTCGGTGAGGCCGGCCTTGTTAGAACCCTGGTTTCATCAGCACCGGGGATTTCTCCAATCAGGACGATCGCAGTGAAGACGCTGCCTTGACCTGGCTTGGTGGATGTTAGCTCCACCGTGCCACCCATCAGTTGACTGAGTCTGCGGCATATGATTAAGCCCAAGCCGGTGCCACCGTGTTTGCGAGTAACGGTTGCATCCGCCTGGCTAAAAGCAGCGAATAATCTGTGTTCCTGCTCGGACGTGAGCCCTGGACCTGTATCATAAATCGCTATCCGGAGCAGATGTTCTTGTTCGCCCTGTTTTTCGGCGCTCACACGCACCTTGATTCCGCCCTGCTCTGTGAATTTGACCGCGTTGCCGACCAAGTTGAGCATGACCTGCCGCAGGCGAGTGGGATCAGTTAGCGCACGGCATGGAATGGACGTATCGAGTTCGATATCCAGAGTGATCCCTTTTCCGATAGCGCGCGGTCGCATCAAGGATTCAACGCCTAGCAACAAATCTACAAGGTCGGTCTCGACACGTTCGACAGTCATCTGTCCCGCTTCGATCTTCGATAGATCGAGGATGTCGTTCACGACGGTCAGTAGATGCTCTCCAGCGCGTCGGATGGTGCTGAACGCCTCCAGCCGCCGCGCCCGGGCCATTGAGTCGTCGGCTAACAATTCCGTGAACCCCAAGATAGCAGTCAGCGGAGTTCGGATTTCGTGGCTCATGTTAGCGAGAAACTCACTCTTAGCGCGACTAGCATCCTTGGCTCGCTCACTGGCCTTGGCTAGTTCCAGTTCTGCTAACTTGCGCTGCGTAATATTCTCGTGCACCACCACAACGCGAACAGGTCCTTGACCAGCAAAGCGGGTTGCGCGCACGATGAACCATCGCCGTTCTTTGGGAGCGTGGCATGGATACTCGAGCGAGAACTCCTCCTGCTCACCACGCATAACCGCGCGAATACCTCGGGCGACGGCCCCCGCTTCGTCACACTGGTGGGCTGCGGACGCTTCACACACCGCAAGGTAGTTGATGCCTTCGCAGACGTTGGACTTCAGCTTTTGGTTGTCATTGGAAAATTGCCGCCAGGCGAGATTAACGGCGATGATTTTTCCACTCTCGTCGAGAATTGCCAGATGTGCAGAGAGCGCATCTACCGTCGCACGCGCAAAACGTTCCGACTCGTGCAGCGCATGTTGGATGCGCTCTGTAGTATCCAGTTCGAGGGCCATGAATCCGGCCACCTGCCCCGGCAACGGCTCGAAAAGAAGAGATCCCTAGTAGCATCTGCCCATGCCACAGTGATCACGGATGTGAGACGGATCACGCATCCATCCGTAGTTATCGACTGCCGGCGAGGGTTTTTTGAACTTATTTGCAGCAACGAGAATTTATGCGAAGAACGCTGGCCTCGTTGGAGTTGTTGTGTCACTCTGGCTGAAGAAGGCCCCACCCGGCGTTTCTTGCGATAGGGGCGGGCTTGCCGGCAAAGGCGGCTACACTTTATCTGTGGCTAAATCCGCACTGCCATGCCAACCGGTGGAGTCCGCGTCCACATCACTGCTCATCCCGCCCAAGCAGAGCAAACGGGCAAAGTTCAAGGAAGCGATCACCCTGAACGAGATTCGCTGCTCCGAGAGGCTCGGCGGACCTGCTAAAAAGCTACAGCCGAAAAGTGGCCAAATAAACTGTGGTTGCTGAGCATCTCGCCCTTCCCCTGCGAGGGTTCGCTCACAACTCCAGTTGTGTGCCAATCTCCACTACACGCTCGGCCGGCAGGCGGAAGTAGTGGGTCGTCGTTTGTGCGTTGCGCGACATCCACACAAAGAGATGCTCGCGCCAGCCCGCCATGCCTGGCTTTGCGGTCGCGACTAGAGTTTCCCGGCCGAGGAAGTAGCTGAAGTCATTGCGGCAAAACCCAGACGTGGATGTTTGATCTCGCTAAGTGCAAAGGGCACGTCGGGCTCGGTCATGAAGCCGTAGGTCCCCGCGGGCTAAGCACACCACCTTCTGCCCCAGCCCAAAGCGAGGAGCTCGACAAGGACGACGATAACGTAGCTTGGTTGGATTGATTGCCATACTGGAGATCGCTAATACCTTTCCTCTTCTATCTCGCTCTTGCATCCAGGCTGCCGGACAGCAGCAGGCCTTCGATCTCAGCCTCAGCGATCCGAAGTTGTCTTAGTGAATCCAAGTATTGCAGGTGCGTTTGAGCAAACGTGCGCTGAGCAGTGAGCAAGTTGAGGTAGGCTGTCTCGCCTGCCTGATACATCTTGCGACTCAGGTCGAGTGATTCCGCAGCAGCGGGCAGAATTGCCTCGCGATAGCGATCGACTTGGTTTCGAGCGTTGGAGTAGCGTTCGAAGTTCGGCGCGAGTCGATTTTTCAAGCTGAGTTCGAGTTGCGTCAGCGCTCGCTCTGCCGCGACGACTTCACTCTGGGCTTTCATAATTCCGCCCTGATTTCGATTGAGGATCGGAATTGGAATCGACACCGTCACGCCACCATCAGGCCGCCCACCAATTCCGTTGTCGACTGGGTTCACGAGTCCTTGCAGGCTCACATTTGGAACAGCTTCCACACGAGCGCGCTCGACGGTCATCCGTGCTCGGGATATTTCGGACATCGCAACGGCAATCTCCGGACTTGCAGCGTGAATACGCGCGAGAGCTTGATTGAAGTCGATTTCGCACGGCGGAGCAAAAGCATCGCCGATGAGTGCTTGCTCCTGGAGGTAAGGATCGCCTATCACGGAGGAAAGTTCACGCCAAGCGGCATCGTGAGCGTTACGGGCATTCTTCGAGAGGATCTGCGCGCTCTCGACTTCGAGTTGCGACTGGAGTACATCGAGGCGGGTTGCTTCCTTGGCTTTGATCAGAGCATCAACAACGTCCGCTCCCTGAGTCGTAGTCCGAACCAGATTCGCAGTCATGTCGATCTGTCGTTGGGCGATTAGCGTCTTGTAAAAGGCAATCCGAACGTCAGTAAGCACGCGTTGTTGTTGAGCTGCAAGTTCCTGCTGGGCACGTGCCAATTCTTGCTCAGCGATAGCTTGGTTCAAGCGCAGCTTCCCGCCCCTCACAATCTCCTGGCTAAACTGCACGCCGTGTTGTTCGGCGAGGCCACCGCTGCCGAGTTGTTGGCCGTTGTATCCCACCGTGGGGTTCGGCGGCAGTCCGACCTGCACCATGTTGCCTTGCGCCGCGCTTACCAGCGCAGATGCGCGTCCGATCGAAGGATTGCTGCCGAGGGCGATGTGCTCCAAGTCCGTCAACGACAAGCCGCGTTGCGGAGTTGGCGGCTTAAGCTCTTCCGGTGGAGGAATTGGAAGTGGAGGATCTTGATTGACTGAAACCTTCCTAACCGTCACAGGTTGCTGCGCGACAAGACTTGCAGAGCACAGGCCAGCGACCGCTAAGAAGATGAGCGGCGGCGCGATTTTGTCGAAGATATTCATGGTCGGATTCCTTTCCAACGCAATGTCAGAGACATTCAGGTGGGATCGTTAGAGGCGGGGGCCACACATCAACCAAGTGCCAATCGAAAGCAGACTCAGGGCAATTCCGGCCGCGAACGCTGACCAGAAATCGAGGTGCAGGCGTTCGGCAAAGGCAAGAGGGATGAAAAACGGTAGGCCCAAGGGAACCAAGATGAGCGTCTCTCGCGCCAAACGCGAAATCATCGGCAAGTCGTGGTACTGGAGCCAGGTTACTACAAAGGCCAATAAGCTGATGATCGGAAGCGAGAGCAATACAGCTCCCATTCGTGGGTAACGTCTCGATAGCTCGGCCACCGCGACAACCGTGATGGCTATGAGCGCTACCCTCACACTATTCCAAGCCAGTCGCATCGGATCATCCCCTTACGCGGACTGAGCTACTTCTTTTCGTGAGCAGCGTCGTGCGGTTCTTCCTTGAAGTCACCCGTGTACGGAGTGCCTTCGATTTGACCGCTGATCGTGCCAGCAAATTCCTTCACAATACCGATCGTGTCATGGGTGCCGACGAACCGCGAGGAAGTGCCTTCGGCTTCGCCTTCCAGCGGCTTGGCGGCGAGATCCAGTTCGGTCATGGGATCATTGATCACGAGATGCACTGACGACGCCTTAATGGGCTGCGGCGATTTGGCATCGCCACCGATGATGTACACCGTGGCTTCCTTCTTGTCGTGATCCACGGTGAACTCGACGTGGTAAGTGCCGCCACCCCAATCCGTGAGTGTGCCGCCGTGCGGCCCCTCACCGTGCGTATGGCCCATGTCACCTGGGACTGGTGCTGCACTGGGTGCAGGAGCCGGAGCTGGCGGCCCACCGCAGCCGGACATCATTGAGATCATCGCGGAACAAACAAGCAGAGCAACAATTCGCTTCATCGAACTTCTCCAAGAGGAACAAGGGGGAACTACGTTGCCGATACGCCTGGCTCCGGTGCCGGCCGCATGGGGCGGACTGGAGCAGGGTGATCGACCAGAATCTCATCTTCGGAATGGACTTCATGTGCTAACCGCTCAGCATCCTTGCCGCTGAATTGCCAGAACAGACCCGGGTGGATCAAGAACTCGCAAAACGTGGAAGTGACCAGGCCGCCCAAGATCACCGTGGCAACGGGATACAGAATCTCACGCCCAGGTTCTTGTCCGCCAATCACAAGCGGTACCAGTCCTATGCCGGCTGTCAGCGCCGTCATTAGCACCGGCGCCAGCCGCTCCAAGCTGCCGCGGAGGACCATTGCCTCCGAGAATGGCTCGTTCTCTTCTTTCATCAAGTGAAAGTAGTGCGTGACGAGCAAGATGCCGTTGCGGACTGCGATTCCGCCGAGTGATATGAAACCCACCAGGCTCGCGACCGTGAGTGTTTGCCCCGTTAGTACAAGTGCCAATACGCCGCCGATAAATGCTGTGGGCAACGCGTTCAAGATTTGAAGCACGATGCGAACCGATGGATACAAAATCAGCAGAACCACAAACATGCCGATCACCGACACGCCGGCTAACAGAACGATGAGAGTTGTCGCTCGCTGCTGACTCTCGAATTGGCCAGCGTACTCGACAAAGTATCCCTCCGGCATTTCTACGCGATCTTTCACTCGCTGTTGAATCTCGACGACCGCACTCGCTAGATCCCGGTTCTCGGTATTGCAACGGATGACGATCCGACGCCTGGCGTTTTCACGGTTGATGGCGTTTGGACCAACCCCTTCGCCGATGTCGGCCAGGCTGGCGAGTTCCACCTGCCCACGGTTGTCGGGCAGGTCGATTCGCAGGCGGCCGAGGTTCGCGTAGTCCGTGCGATACGCCTGCTCCAGACGGATCAGCAGATCGAACCGTCGCTGCCCTTCCAGTACCTGCGACGTAACCTCACCCTGCAAAGCAGTCTGCATGATCTTGCCGACATACTCGCGCGTGACCCCATATTTGGCTAAGTCATTCGGGCGCAGACGAATGTGAATTTCTGAAGTCTGCTGAACCGGTTCAATGACCGGCGGAGTAACGCCTTCAATGTCTTGAATGGCTCGCTTTACTTTCTCGGCCGTTGAAAGCAGGGTGTCCAAGTCGTCGCCGACCACCTTGATGGCAATCTGGGCATAGACGCCTGAGACCATGTGGCTGATGAGATGTGCCAGCGGCTGCTCCACCTCGATGTCGACGCCGGGAACTTCGTTACGCAACTCCTTCAGCAGTTGCTGAATCATCTCCTCTCGACCTTGGTGCATATCGGGGTTCATGCTCAGGATATATTCCCCCGCGTTCACAGGAGCAGCATGCTCGTCCATCTCCGCCCGGCCTGTGCGGCGGACGAAGTTAATAATCTCGCCATCAGGGTTGGCCGGCGACATCTGCCGCTGGCGGAACTTTTCGTCGATCAAGCGAGAGGACTGGTTCGAAGCCTCCAGTGATGAGCCCGCGGGCAACGTGACGTTGACGAGGATGCTTCCTTCGTCAAATTGCGGCAGGAAGTTCCGGCCCAGATTGGCCAACTCCCAAGCAGCAAAGGCAACCATTACCCAAGTGATGATCAGAAGTGGCGTAGGAACGGCCATGCTAAAGCGAATCAGGTAGGACGCTCCCCATTTGAGAATGCGGAGCAGGTATCCATCGCCCTCGTGATGCGTTGCTTTGGACTGAGGGAGCAGATAGTAGCTCAGCACTGGTGTGACCGTAAGGGAAACGACCAGCGACGCCAGAATCGAGACGATGTAGGCGATGCCCAGCGGTGTGAAGAGTCGCCCTTCGACGCCGGACAGGGCAAACAGCGGCAAGAACACCAAAATCACGACGATCGTTCCAAAGACAATCGCACTGCGAATCTCTTTGCTGGCCTCGTAAACCACGGTAAGAGCCGGTTTGGGACTAGCAGCGTTGTTGTTTTCCTTCAATCGTCGAAAGATATTCTCCACGTCGACAATTGCGTCATCGACCAGTTCACCCATCGCGACTGCGATGCCACCCAGCGTCATCACGTTGATCGAAAGCTGTGTTCCCGAGAGAAATCCCAACGCGCGGAAGACCAAGGTCGTAATCACCAACGACAAGGGAATTGCTGTGAGCGTGATAAACGTGGTGCGAAAGTTCAGCAGGAACAGAAAGAGGATAATAAGCACCAGAACTGCACCAATCACGAGCGCTTCGCAGACATTAAAGATTCCACGGTCAATGAAATTCTTCAGGCGGAATAGATCGGAATTGATGACGATGTCAGCGGGCAAAGACGACTCTACGTCGCTGAGCGCAGCTGCTACCTCGTCGGTGAGCGCGCGAGTATCGACGTGCGGCTGTTTGACGAGCGTGAAGACGGCACCAGGCTGGCCGTTGACGCTGCCATCACCTCGTTTAAGTTGAGCACCTTCTGCCACGCGAGCGACATCTTCCAGCAGAACTGGCCGAGCCGTGCTGCTCTTGATCGGGATTTTTCGCAGGTCTTCGACAACCCGGTGCGCATCGGGCCCGAGTCGGCCCAAAATCCGGATCGGCCGTTCACTTTCACCCTGGATCGCAAAACCACCACTGGTGTTCAAGTTGCTCTCGGACAGAGCCTGCTCAACCTGCTGGAGCGTCACGTCGTATTCCAACAACGCCGCAGGGTTAACCAGGATTTGATATTGCTTACGATCGCCGCCTTGGATGAAGACTTCCGCCACGCCCGGGATTTTTAATAGTCGCGGTCGCACGACCCAATCCGCCGAGGTGCGCAGTGCCATGACCTGCTCTTCATCAGAAGGAAATACCAGTTCAACAGCTTCCCCGGCGATAATGGCCAGGGCCTTCCGTTCAAACGAAACGGATTCTGCCTCAGGTTGTTCCCAAGACACCTGCGAGATAGGCAGCGGTTCCCAGGTGTCGACACGGTGACGGTCGACCGGTTTCCAGGCGAGTATTTTCGGTACATGACCACCGCCCTCAATCAATTCGGCCATCCGACCGGATTTGCCGATAGGAACGAGTTGCCCACCCTGCGGGCCACGCTGGCGGTACATGCCAGCGATCACAATTTGTCCCATGATTGAAGCGGGCGGAGTCATCTGCGGCTGGATACCGGCGGGCAAGACGCCGCCGAGAGAACCCAATCGTTCTTGCACTGTTTGTCGGGCTGCCCGAATCTCTGTGTCCCAGCTGAACTCGATATAAATCACATTCAGGCCAGCGGTTGTCTGGCTGCGAACGGCTTGTACGCCAGCCGCACCGAGGAGCGCAATCTCGATCGGCTGTGTTACCAGTGTTTCGACTTCTTCGGTCGCCAAGCCTGGGCATTCCGTGATGATGACGACGCGAGGACGGTCGAGGTCGGGAAAGACGTCGATCGGCAAGGTCGTCGCGGAATAGCCACCATAGACCAACAGTGTGAGGCTGATCACGACGACCAACATGCGATACCGCAGGGCAAAGCGGATTACGGCGTTGAGCATGGTTTGGTTCCTAGTGAGCTGCGTGGGTAGTGCCGTCGGCGTGAACGTGGACATTCGTGGGAATGCCACTGGCAAGCTGGGCCTTCAAAACTCGATTCAGCGAGGCGGCCGCATTCTGAGCAATGAATGAGCCCTTGCGCGGCCCACCGTCGTTAGCAATCACTACTGACGTGCTGTCTTCATGCAGCACATGCACGGAGACCCGGTCAAACAAGTCGCCGTTTTGGCGAAACACGAACGCTTCAGGCCCTTCCCGAACAATGGACTCTCGCGGCAACACGAACACGTTTTCGATTTTTTCAACCGCGATGGATAAGCTCACGCGATCGCCAGGGCGGAAACGCCAGATCAGCCGATCTTGACCGCCTTGAGCATAGGATTGCCACTGGTTTTCTAGGGGCAAGTAGAAAGAGAAGGTGCGCGTTTGTGTATCGATCAAATTCGCCACATGGTTAATCTGCAATTGATTTGGCAGCGGCGGCCAGTTGTTGCCTTCGTCAACTTCAAACCCGACTTCAATGGGCAGTTGTTCTTTGGCCGTTCGTTGCACCAACGGCATGTCCTTCTTGAACCCTTGTCCCTCAATTAAGAGCGCCCGATGGTCAGCGAGAGTTCCAAGCAGTTCGCCGGCCGCAACTTGTTGCCCTAACTCGACCTTCAGGGTCTGCAGTTCGAATTGAAATGGCAATCTCGCCGGTTCGCCTTCGACAGCTGACGCTAACGCGACCTCTGCGACTTTCAAGGCCTGCTCTCCCGGAGCATTCACGGTGATTTCCGTCACAAACTCTCCCTTGGCAGCAGCGTCGATTCGGTCAACAGAGAGTCCTCGTGACCTTAAATCCTGCCGATAGGCTTGGACATTGACGTCCATTCGTTGAATCTGGTTTTCGATTTCAATCATCCTTGATCCGGGGATGCCGCCGGATTCCGCAAGTCCTTCGAGCCGCTTCTTCTGCTGCTTGGCGATCTCGATTTCCTTGGTCGCTTTGAATAGCTCAAGCTGCGAAGTGTGCAACGAATCGCTGACGAGACGAAGCGAAAACAATGGCGAGTTAGGAGCAACAGTGTTACCTGGGTAAGCATGGATCTTCGTGACAATGCCAGTCACGGGAGCTACGACTCCCCGATCGCTAATGCCGGGACGGTCGGTGATCACACCGGGAACTTCGATCTTACGAAGGTAGGTGCTGGGTTGAAGCGGCTTCGAGATCACGCCCAGGTTCTTGCGCGCTTCAGCACTGATCCTCACTGGCGTATTCCCATCAGCGATAGGCGACTTGGCCGGAGCATCTTTGCTGACGGTCGCAGCGGTCTGACGACTTTTCCATTCGTTGAAGGCGTAGGCACCGAGCCCAATGGCGACACCCAACGACAACAGCGAGACAACGACATTGATGATGAACTTGCTTCGAGTCATGGTGACTCTCCGAAACTGCTGGCAAATGCAGAAAGCGCCGAACCGAGTAATGCAAACGCGAAGAAGGAGATACCGGGCAACCTGGAAGTTGCGCAGTAATTAGCGTGTAAGCGCGAAGAGGGCGCTTAGATGCGGAGAGTCCGCAGAGTGAGATAGATTTCCGATCCGTCGAGCACTTGATCTGGCGGCCGCCAGGGAAGCCCCCGCACTTCCTTTGCTTCGATTCCGCAGATCGAAGTGGCGACAGGAGTTTGCAGGGCGAACAGCAGGACTTGAGTCGATGGAACTTGCGAGATGGAACCCAAAGTGGAATGCGTACCACCACCTACTAGGTAGATCGCATCCGCATCATGGTCGACCGCTTTGCCAGCAGGACAAGGAGTCTGGCGATCGGAATCCTCGTGTTCGCTCGGCGATTCGTGATGATGGTGGCCGTGTTCCCCGTGAGCATGAGAGTGCGAGTGCGAATCAGAATGGCAGTGCTGGCAATGCCCGAACCAATGGAAGTGGGGCGTGGCGTCGTGATTCTGCTGTTCCTCCAGCGAAGTCGCTCCATGTGCGTGCGGAACCGCCGCCAGCTGACTGGCAAACATTCCTACGATCATCAGGAGTGAAACGCAACGGCGAAACATGGTTCTAGCTAGCTCTCGCTTTCGTATTCAGCTTACGTCGAAACCTGACAGCGGACAATGAGTCCGATACTCACGACCGGCGAACCGACGTGTAATACGAATTCTCGGCAGCCCTGGTTCAATCGCTCCAACCGGAATTTCTCGCAGCGCTGAGCCCTCGCATCTTCCCTAGCTTCTCGGTGAAACAGGGAACCATTGGCGGTTTTCGGACTTCCCACACGTTACTGGGCTGCCAGCAACACCCTGCTGCTATGGGAAGTTCGAGTCGCAATACCTGGGATTGCGGTCGCCGATACCGAGCCTAGAATGTAACCACGGTTACATAAACGGCGACTGAGTCTAATGAACGACACAAAGCAAAGCGAACTTTCCGCAGCGGAACCGCAAGCGAGCGAAGCAGTTCCTTCCTATACCTTGAGGCAGATGGTTACCTATGCGCTCGGCCTGGGAACTTGGGGTTTCGGTGGCCCGGTCGCACTCGTTGGCTACATGCACCGTGACCTGGTGGAGCAACGGAAGTGGATCTCCGAAGCAGAGTACAAGGAAGGTCTCACGCTCGCCCAAATCATGCCGGGACCGCTCGCAGCACAACTAGCGATCTATTTTGGGTTTGTCCACTACGGAAATTTCGGAGCCACGCTCGTGGGCGTGGCGTTTGTGCTCCCATCATTCCTGATGGTTCTCGCACTTGGGTGGGCGTACAAACTGTACGGTGGCCTTCCCTGGATGCAGGCAGTCTTCTACGGCGTCGGTGCCAGCGTGATCGCCATTATCGCGATCAGCGCCTACAAGCTCACCCAAAAAACGGTGGGCAAGGATTGGCTACTGTGGTCGATTCTGCTGATCAGCGCCGTGACGACGGTAGTCACTGAATCGGAGTACGTGCCTCTATTCATCGGGGCAGGTGTGCTGACATGGCTGGTAAAAACGCCGCCGATGTTTCTTCGCGGCGGCGGGGGCACATCTGCTGCGATTATGCTCCCGTTAGCGGCTTCGACCTGGGACGGCATCCCAACTGCCGACGCGCACAAGCTCTGGCAGGTATTTCTGTTCTTCACCAAGGCCGGAGCATTTGTGTTCGGCAGCGGGCTCGCCATCGTTCCGTTTCTGTATAGCGGTGTGGTGAAAGAATATGGCTGGCTCAACGACCAGGAGTTCCTCGACGCAGTGGCAGTGGCGATGATCACGCCCGGCCCCGTGGTAATCACGGTCGGGTTTGTTGGGTTCCTCGTTGGCGGGTTTCAAGGAGCGACCGTGGCAGCGATTGCCACCTTCCTGCCCTGTTACCTGATGACGATTATCCCCGCGCCGTATTTCAAGAAGCATGGCAAACGGCCGCGCATTGTGGCGTTTGTCGACGGCGTGACGGCCGCTGCGGTGGGTGCAATTGCAGGTGCGGTGATTGTGCTGGGCCGCCGCACGCTACTCGATGGCGGCTGGGCACCGGAGATTCCCAAAATGGTGCTATTCGTGCTGACCCTCGCCCTGCTGATGCGATTCAAGAAGCTGCCGGAACCGATCGTGGTCCTCGTCGCTGGTTTGGTTGGGTTGGCGATTTATCCCTTTGTGCGTGGTTGACCCGCAAGAAGAGCCCGCCATGAGTTGGCTGTTGCTTGTCTACAAAGTTCCGCGTGAGCCGACTTCCAGTCGGGTCTACGTTTGGCGCAAGCTGAAGCAGCTCGGAGCGGTTTCGGTCCAGGACGCGATATGGGTGCTACCCGCAAAGCCGCGCACGCAGGAGCAGTTCCAGTGGTTGGCCGCAGAAATTATCGAACTCGGTGGCGAAGTTTCGCTGTTTGAATCGAGTTTGGTTTTTGCCAGTGATGGCACCTCGCTGCAGGAACAGTTCGAAACACCCGTACGGGCCGCTTACGAAGAGATTCTTGCGGCATTGAAAGGTCGTAAGCCAGACTTGGCTGGCCTCTCGAAGAAGTTTCAGCAGGCGCAGGAGCGGGATTATTTTCCAAGTGCCTTGAGCGAGCGTGTACGCAAGAAACTATTAGCTGCCGGCGGAGGTGAAACATGAAATGGGTGACCTGGGAGAATGTCGGCGTCGATCGGATGGCCTGCGCCTGGCTGATCCGCAAACAGATAGACCCCAAGGCGAAGTTCCTGTTCGTCCCCAAAGGGACTCAACCCTTGCCAACGGGAGCCGAGCCCTTTGACATTCCCGGTGTTCGCCTATCGCACCACCAGGGGCATTGCTCGTTCCATGCAATACTTCGCGAATACAAACTCGACGATCCGGTGCTACATCGAATCGCCCGGATCGTTGATGAAGCCGACACAGTGCAGGAAGTCAAAGTTGAACCGGCCGCTGCGGGACTTGATCTGCTCTGCGAAGGACTCCGCCTCATCAGTTCGGACGACACCACGGCGCTGGAACGCGGCGCGATGGTCTACGACGCTTTGTACGCTCGCCTGAGTGCAGAATTGCGATCGAAAGAAGGTCCATTCGACGGTATTTCCGCAACGAACGCCAAGCTATGAGGCCGACTCGTTCATTTCCCAACTTCTGTTCCTCAAGGAGTTTGCCGTGACTACTCAACTTCAGGGCTTTCGATGTGTGCTCGGGTTGATCATCCTGCTGCTTGCGTCCGGTTTGCTGACTGCGGCCGACACACCATCGCATGCATTCGTCGTGAATACTGACGACGGTTCGGTCTCGCTCGTGGATCTAGCAAAGATGGCCGAGATCACGAAGCATGAAGTTGGCAAGCGACCCTATGGAATCGCAGTCACACGAGACGGGCGAAAACTCGCCGTGGGAGTGGAGGACGAGGAATGTGTGAAGTTCTTCTCGCTTCCGGCGTTTGAACTGCTCGCCAAAGTCCCGATTGGCAAGATGTTCAACGATCACATCATTCTGACCGACGACGGTAAGGAGATTCTGGTTGCCAACTTCTATAGCGACGATGTCGTGGTCATCGACGTAGCCTCTATGAAGGAAGTTGGTCGGATCGAAGGTTGTAGCGCGCCGCACGTTGTGAAATACGGGCCACTCCGCAGGAATGTTTACGTGACCTGCAAGAAGGTCACGGGCATCGCGATTGTTGATCCGAAGGAACGAAGGCTCGTGAAATTCCACCAGCTCAACGTCAACCCTCGGAGCCTGACTTTTTCCCCAGACGAGTCCAAGGTGTACTTCGGGTCGTTCTGGGTGAACGGGTTCTTCTCGATGGACACGGAATCGGGCAAGGTCACTCAACTCTTCTCGCTCGATCCGCCGGAAAGCAACCGAGGCAATCAGGAAGTGACGTACCACGGTGTTGAGGCAGTTGCTCCCAACATTGTGCTTGCGGCTAACGAGGGCCGGTCCTATGTGGACGCCGTTGATGTTAGCTCCGGCAAACTACTCGACCGGCTTACGTCCGCTGCCAAGCCCTGCTGCGTGGAAAGGATTCCCGGCACAAACCCAGCCCGCGCACTGGTGAGCAATCTCGGCGATAGTTCGCTGCAACAGATTGAGATTTCAAGCGATGGTAAGTTCCAAGACCTTGGTCGTGCCAAGGTTGGCGCCGCGCCAAAGCGGGTTGCCTTTCTACCCACCGCTTCCAAGTAGTTCACCTTCTTTCCCCCAGTCGATAGGAGCCTTGTTATGTCCATGCCTAAATCCCTCTCGCGCCGCGAGATACTGCAAACTGCCACCCTGCTCGGTGTCAGCGCTGCCGCTGTGTCGTCAAACGCTCGGGCCGCCGAGCCGGGCGGAGGTGGCATCACATTCGCCAAGGATTCTGGCTTGGTGACTGGCAAGATGAAGGCGCTCAAGTATGACGCGATACCAGGCTTGCTCACCAAAGAGCAGGTGACGCCGCACTACCAGGCACATTACGGCGGCGCGCTCAAGCGCTTCACGACCATCGAGCAACAACTCGACGGCCTCTACGCCGGCAAAGAACCGCTCGGCGGCGACGCCCTGACGTTCATCCACAAAGACAAGGTCAACCGGATGAACAGCGTGCTGCTGCACGAACTCTACTTTGACGGACTTACACCCAGGCCAGGTGATCCCACCGAAGACATCCGCACTGCGCTGGCCAAGCGATTTGGCTCCCTTGATCGCTGGATCGAGGATTTTAAGATCTGCTGCATGGCCGCCAACGGCTGGGGAATGCTTGTTCGAGACATCGTCAACGGCCGGTTGTACAACGTCTCCAGCGACCTGCACGAAGTCGGCGTCGTCTGGCTGGGCCAACCGCTGATCGTCTGCGATGTGTACGAACACGCGTTCTACGTCGACTACACGAACCGCAAACAGGAATACGTCAACAAGTTCGTGCAGTTCATCGACTGGAGTGAGGTCAGCTCCCGCTCGCAATGCCTTTCCTAGAGGACGGCGAATGAAAGTGATTCGCCAGGCGAAGCCGAGTGCAAGCATCTACCAACGATTCCGTCGCTCGGCTGGTGAATCATAGTAGGCAGCAGGTGTGTAAGGTTCGACCGGTGCCGGTGGAGTTGCGACTGGCGCAAGTACCGAAATCCGACGCATCGAGCGAGCACAGATCGCCTGATACGTCGCATCGAAGTAGTGATTCGGCTTCGGTGACTTCCACCAGCCAGTCCGAGCGCTGCCGAAACCAGGCTTGTGTCGCGTCTCCCAAGTTTCGGACAGCAGATGCTTCGAATAGTTGAGATGTCCGGTAACGTTGCGGCGGCCGTCGAACCGCGCTGGGTTGAATGGGGTCAGTGCACGCGTTTGCCAGCTTCTAGTAGTAAGCCTTCATGCACCTTCAGACTGTCGAGATCGACCCCCAGCGGCAAGCCGTTGCCCTCGACGAGCAGCATTAGCCTGGTTCGCTCGCCGCGTCTGGTTGGGCCGACGAGATCGCCCTCTTTTTTGCCGAGACAAACGTGCCATCGGCAAACCTTCTTCCCACTCAATGTCGCCACGTTGATCAAGCGCGAGCACGAGTCTGCGCCATGCCGCTTCGTATATTCCGTCGACCGACCAGGCCGCAAAGCGTCGCCGGCATGTCGCGTACGACGGGAAGCAAGACGGCAAATCTTTCCAGCGTGAACCGCTCTTCAAAATCCACAGAATGCTTTCGAGGCAATGCCGAGCAGCGGCCCGCGGCCGACGACCGCGTGGATCCGGATCTGGCTCGACAAACAAAACTGCAATCAACGCCCACTGCTCATCATTCAGCTGCGGTCGATACCCTAACTCCGTCGGTTCCATCTTGGATCCCGCCAATTCGCGAGCGCTTTAGCACATTGACGAACTCCTTTCGTCAATCGTACGATCACTTACACTCAACGGTTCAGCTAGCGTGACGCGGTTTTTGCGACCGGCTCCAGGAGAAACCGCAGTATTCATAGAGAGGGTTCAGCTTGAGGGGGCACAGTCGCGTGTTGTCATTCAGCATCAGGGATGAACAGCCACGGGGGCAACAGCTCATTCGTTAAGAATTGCATCTAAGTCCAGAATGTCTTCAGCTGACTGAGCGCCTGTAAGCTTGTCGCGTTCTAACCCGTCGTTGCCGTCGAGTTGGGCAAAAAACCAATCGAGACCGCCAGAGCCCGTGAGCATGTCGCGAGCATCGTCATCACTGACGGTATTCAGATTCACGAGATGGCCCAAAGCAGCAATACGTTGTTGATAGGAGTTCGACGAAGTCCACGACGACATGATTGAGCCCAGGTCTTGCTCGCTCGTTTGAACAAGATAACCAGCGATCAAGATATCGTCACCGGCGCTTCCCACGAGGCGATCTTCGCCGCGACCACCCACCAACAAGTCCGAACCGCTTCCCGCAACCAAATGATCGTCACCATCTCCGCCCAGCAAAACATCATTGCCGGCGCCGCCCAGCAGATCATCGTTACCTGCGCCGCCATCGAGCCAAGCTGGCAGTGAGCCTATGTACGTCAGGAAATCATTACCTTCCTGCCCATAAACAACGACTCGACTTGTGGGGTGGTACGGCCCCAGGAATGCACCGTTGACAAACACTTCTACCTGGCCGCCAAACCACGGCCCAACAATCACAGTATCCGATCCCGTGCTTCCACCGACCACCAACATGGTTTGGCCCGGATTCAGTGGATCTGGCTGCAACTGTGCCACAACGACTTGAACCTCGAATGTTGTCGTCGTCAGGCCGTCATCATCGTCACGCACCGAAAGCGTAACGGTGTACACCCCAGTAGCAGCATAGGTATGGCTCGCAGAGAGGTTACCGGGTGCCGCCGCGCTGAAGGGGATCACCGTACCATCACCAAAATCCCAGGAAACTTCATGGGAGTCGAGTGAGCCGGGGTCTGTGAATGCACTACTGAAGACGATGTTCTGCCCGCGAACGCTGGAACTTGGTCCCGCGACCGGCGCGACCTGAGGTGCAACGTTCTGGACGACAAGCTCACTTGATGCGACGGCTTGGCCCAGGTCATCGTCGACAATGGTAACAACAATTTGGTAGCTACTGCCTGCTGCGGGGTCGTCCAAATACCGATGGGTGAGCGTGAACTCGCGAGTTGCCGCGGTTAGCTCAAGCTGTTGAACGAAACCATCTCCCCAATCGACGTTGACCTCGTAAGTATCAAGCAAACCTGCATCGGCGAAGGTAACACTCAGCGACGCCTCTTCGTTCTCGTTCACGCTGGTCGGAGTGGTCAACACCAACTGCGCAGGCGCGGCGTTCTGCACGAGAACGGTATCCTGCACCTCAGCCTGGCTTGCTTCCGAATCACGGACCCGCACCGTCACTTGATAGGGATCCGCAGAGGTTTGCGTCGGATTATCGTCCGCATACACGTAGCTGGCCTGGAACGATTTCACTCCAGGTTCAAGAGAAATGGTCTGCACGAATCCATCGCCCCAAGCGATCTCAACGGTATGACCTTCGAACGATCCGGGATCGACGAATGTACCTGCCAGATCCACTGTGCTCCCTTCGACGATCGAGTCAGGGAGTTCGAGTTGCAAATTCGAGGGCGCGACATTCCGGTTGCCAAAGTCGTACCCAAGGTAGTTCGTTCGCGCAGGCAGGAAAACATCGTGGCCGCCATTGGCGAACTCAACGAACTCGAGCGATTCCAGCGAAATGCCTCGCGACAGCACAAGATGGGGGCTCCATTGGCCGGTGATTGGATCGAGGCGGATGAAGGTGTTAGGTCCTGAAGGCAGAATCAGATTCCCTGCATTGTCCGTGGCGAGTCCAAACCCAGATACGGGTGGCGCAACAACCGAGAGTAACTCACCCTCGCCCGTTTCGGGATCAAAAGCGTACAGCTCGCGCACGTCGGAATTGTCGAAAGCGATTATCTTCTGACTGACGGGATCGAACGTCAGGCCGCTGGTATACCTCACTCCGGTGATGGGCTGACCGATGATCACAGCTTCGCCGGTGTTACGATCGTAGCGAGCGAGGGCAATCTCTTCGAGGTTACGACCGGGATGAGCCAGGCCGTAGATGGTGTCGGTGGCTGCATCGTAGGCGAGGCCCCAAGCAACCAGCTTTTGCGCGGAACCGACGACGGTCGCCTGGCCAGTCGCCGGATTAACTTTATAGAGTACGTTGTTGGTGCCGCTGAGGGCAAAGATCTCGTCCGAGTTCGTACGTACCAACCCATTGAACGCAAATGGATTGCCGAATACGGGTACTTTGGTGGCCACTTCGCCCGTCTCCGGGTCAATCGTCACCAGCGAATTCGTGTTCCTGTCGTAGCCAATAAAGTAATCTTCGAACTCGACGAGGGGAGACGCTGCGTATCCTTCCGGTACGACTTCTCGCACGACATATCGTCCGGGCAAGAGATTCGTGAAAGCATACGTGCCATCGACAGCAGTTAGCGTGGACGGTTCGTTGGCGGAGAGTTGCTCATCGCCGTTCAGATCGAGGTAGATGGCTACGCCCGGCAAGGCTTGCTCTCCAGATTGGCGAACCCCGTCACTGTTGAGGTCATGGAACTTCGTTCCGCTGAGGCTGCTCACGACCGAGCGGTTGCCAAAGTGAAGATCGGACCGGTTGCCTGCGGCGGGCAGAAAGACTTGGTGAGCGAACGCTTCGAGATCGACAAGCTCCAGCGCTTCGATACCCAGGAACTGCGACGTGCTCAACAGCGTAAACACTTCGCCGGTATTCGGATTGATTCGCTGGAGGTTGGCCCCAGCCATTATCAACAGATTGCCTTTCCCGTCGCTGGCCAATCCGCCTGCCGAAAAGAACGGCCCTGGGCGAACTTCGCGTGCGCCCCCCGTTGAAGGATTGAAGGCGACAAAACGTCCGAAGGAGTTATCGAGCGCCCAGACTTCTCCGCTCACCGGTTCAAATGTCAGGCCGCCGATTCCGAAGTAGTTCCCCGCTACAGTTGTAGCGCTGACGTTGGTTGCCACCCCGGTCGCAGGATCGATGGTCACAAGACTAATTTGACCGCTGCCTCGATCCGCCACTCCATACAGCCGATTTGTGCCCGGATCATACGCCAGCCCACGCGCCATTGGAGGAATGCTGGCGAGGCCGATTCTCGTCCCTGCCCCAGTGATGGGATCGACACTGTAGAGGGCATTATCCGTTCCAAGTCCGTACACCTGCCCCGTGGCTGTGCGGACAATTCCCTGGAGAATCGTGTTTCCGTAAACGGCACTCAGTTGCGTGACGAGTCCGGTAACCGCATCGATCTTCACGACGCGGCGAGCATTCCCATCCATGGCATACAGAAAGTCACGTTGCAGACCAGGCGAGGTTTGCTCATAGCCAGTGAGCACGATTTCGCGTACGACGTATGTTCCAGGCAGCAGATCGGGAAAGGCATAGTTGCCACTGGCGTCGGTGGTAGTTTGCAATTCACCGTCGTCGAGTAGGCCATTATTATTGGCGTCCAGATAGACCACGACGTTTGCCATCGCCGGTTCACCGGGGTCACGAACCGCGTTGCCGTCGAGGTCTTCAAACTTTTGACCGCTCAGGCTCCCAAGAACCGTCTGATTGCCAAAATCAACTCCCGTAATTTGTTGGGCTGGACGGACGAACACCTCCTGCGCAAAGTTGGCAAAGTCGATCAGTTCCAAGGAGTCCAAGTTAACGGGTGATGACATTGCGAGGAAGGTTGACGTGGCACCCGTGACCGGATGGTAGCGAACGAGCAAATTGCTGCTCGGCTGCACAATCACTTGACCGGTTCCATCGGCAGCCATGGCGTTGGTGCCGAACGATCGCGTGGATTGCAGGGTGAAGACGCCGGTGGCGGGGTCGATCGAAAAGAATCGTCCGGTATTGCGATCGTGAAGGAGTACCTTACGCGTTACAGGATCAAAGGCCATCCCCGTCGTACTGCCGATGTTGCCGGTGGGCTGCGAGCCGATAAAGGTTGCCGCCCCGGTTACTCGATCGATGGTGATCAGCTGCAGATTTCCCGACGGTGTTCCCGGTGGAGTTGCGGCACCGTAAATAGTGTCGGTCGTTTTATCGTAGGCGAGTGACCAAGCCAGCGTCACGCCAGTCGAGGCAATGCGGGTCGCTAATCCAGTCGTCGTGTTGATTTGGTACAAGCTATTGTCAGTTCCACTGATTCCAAACAACGTTCCATCGTTGGTTTGAACCAGTCCGTGCATGTTGTTATTTGTGCCAATTGAACGGAAGCCGCCGATTGGCGTCACCAGTCCGGTGACCGCATCGATTTTGGTAATGCGACCGTTCTGCCAATCAAAGCCCCAAAAGTAGTCTCGTCGTTCGCCGGGAGACGTTTGTTGATAGTTCGTGGGCAGCACTTCCCGCACCACGTAGTAGCCTGGATTAACTTGTTCAAAGGTGTACGCGCCTTCGGCATCCGTCGTCAACTGCGGCTCGCCCGCATCCAGATCACCATCGCGGTTGATATCCAGATACACCACGACGTTGGCCATTGCTGGTTCCCCCGCGTCGCGGGCGCCATCGCCGTCGAGATCTTCCCATTTCGTGCCGCTAATGCTGCCCAGCACATTTTGGTTGCCAAAGTCGATGCCCGAGATGCTTTGAGCAGGACCCACATAGAGCCGGTGCGCATCGTCGTAGCGATTGACGAACTCGAGCGCTTCAATACTGACGTTACCCAGCGGTGGTGTCAGCGGTGTCACCTGCCGGGTGGTCAAGTTCATCTTCACCAGACCGGTACTGGTCGTTAGCACGACATTCCCTGCGCCATCGTCGGCCATTCCACCAGCGTTTATTGCACTCGCAGAGTTCCCCAGCCGAGTTCCAACACCTGTCGTGGGATGGAAGGAATAGACCTCATCGTCGGCATTGTCAAACGCGATCAGCCGACGCTGCACGGTATCAAAGGCTAGGCCTGATGTTCCCGTGAGCCCTGTTGTCACCTGGGTACCGACGAACTCCGCTCCACCCGATTGTCGATTAAAGATCACGGGCTGGACGGTGCCAGTTGCAAATCCCGGCGGAATGGCCAAACCATAGAGCGTGTCGGTCAACGAGTCGTAAGCCAGACCCCAAGCGAGAACGAGACCGGTTCCACGAATCTGTGTCGCCAGGCCCGTGGTCGTGTCAATCCGATACAAACTGTTGGTCTGACCACTCATCCCGTACAGTTCGCCATTGTTCGTGTATGCCAGTCCGTGAATGTTGACATTGCCGCCGATGGAACCTGGATTCCCTATGGGGGTTACCGAACCGGTGATGGCGTCGATCCGGGCGATCCGTCGATTAATCGCATCGTACGACCAAAAGTAATCTCTCTGAATCCCAGGAGATGTTTGGCGATAGTTGACGGGCAATACTTCGCGTACGGTGTATGCCCCGGGCATCAGACCCGTGAACGAATAGCTGCCATCGGTGCCTGTCGCGGTTTGCGGTTCACCAGCATTGAGCACTCCATTATTGTTCGTATCGAGATAGACCACCACACTGGCGAAGGCTGGTTCACCGGTATCACGCACTCCGTCGCCATCGAGGTCTTCCCACTTGCTGCCAGCTACCGTCGACAGGATCGACTGGTTACCGAAGTCGATTCCGCTCACGACTGCGCCTGATCCCACTTGGACTCGATGCCCAAATTCTTCAAAGTCGACAAGTTCCAGTGATTCCAGACTGGCAAACCGTGACAGCGGAAGATGGGGGGCCGTTTGACCAGTGGCGAGATTCATCCGTCCGAGGAAGCTGCCCGTCTGAAAGACGACATTACCCGCGCCATCCTGCGATAATCCACCCGTCGCGAGTGCAGGCCGCGCGAATGACAGCCGGGTACCTTGGCCTGTCTGAATGTTAAAGGCATAGACTTCGTCGTCGGCATTGTCGAAGGCAATGACGCGCCGCGTGACAGCGTCAAAAGTGATTCCGCTGGTAGCCGTGAGTCCAGTCGTAGGCTGTGAGCCAACCACGCTGATCCCACCAGTTGCCCGATTCACTTGCACCAGCCGCACGGTGCCCGTGGGTTGACCGGCAAGCGTTGCCAGGCCGTAAAGCACATCTTCCTGGGCGTCGTAAGCCAGGCCGAATGCGAGCTGCGCACCCGCAGGCCCAACCAGCGAAGTTGTGCCGGTGGCTAGATTCACTTTGTACAAACTGTTGTTGAAGCCGTTGACCCCGTAGATTTCACCTGCATTCGTTTGCACAATGCCGTGCAGGGGGATGCCACTCGTCGACAAAAGATTCGCTACGTCCCCCGTGACTGCATCAATCCTGACGAGTGCGCCCTGCGAACCATCCCAGCCGTAGTAAAAATCGCGGTTGGCACCGGGTGAGGTTTGACGAAATCCGGCTGATATTACTTCGCGCACCACATAGCGGCCTGGCTGCACATTCTCAAATCGATAGTTGCCGCTGGCGTCAGTGGTGGTCTGGAGCTCCAGTCCATTCAGTTGGCCATCGCGATTCGCGTCGATATAGACGACTACGTTTGACAACGCAGGCTCGCCAGCGTCACGCAACCCGTTACCGTTGCTATCGTCCCACTTGCTACCTCGAATCTCACCCGGTAACTGTGGTTCCGTTGTGCCGGCAAAACCGGAGTACTCCAGGATCGTCGTCGAATTGCCCGTATACAGACTGCGACCACTACCGCTGGACGCTGGTCCAAAAGCCAAATCGCGGGTGTTACTGCTTTCCAGGCCCGTGGCAAACGTGTCGACGATACCTGTAGCCAGCGAAATGCGATTGATGTTTCCATTTACGCGGACATAGATGTATTGGCCCAGTGGATCGATGGCAAAATTACCATTGCCACTTTGGTGGTTAGAAATCTGCGTGATCGTCGCGGGACCGCCAACCACTTCGTCGACACGAAAAAAACCTTCTCCCTGACGCGCGAAGTAGAGCTTGCCATCGGCGGGATTAAGTTCCAGGCCGTAACTGTTCGGAGGCAGATTGGTGGCAACGGTGGTCACGCCGCCGGTTATCAAGCTGAACCGGTACAACGAATTTGCGCTGCCAGCACCATCCGTGAAGTAAACAGCATTGGGAGTAGCAACCACTTCGACGCCAGCTTCGTAACCCGCGCCCGATATCGATTGCAAAACCGTCGTTTGACCTGTCGTGGCGTCGATTCTGATCAGTTGACCGATGCCACCATCGGAGATCACGGTGAATATCGATCCGTCGTGGTACTGAATATCGGTTGCGACGTATGGGAAAACTGCCGAACCGGTTGGGGGGGTGAAGTCGCCGGTAACGGTCGAGAGTGTCCTTGAGAGATCCGGGGCTACTTTACGCAACACACCGTTAGTATTGAAATCTTCCGCATAAAACAAGGCACCAGCGATTGGGTCGAGGGTGATCGCAGCTGCCGGAACCGGCAAGCCGGCCTTGTAGACCGACTCGGTGAAGCCGGGTTGAACGACGGCCATGAGCCGGCGGTCTTCGAGTTGCTCAAATGGCGAGACGATTGGCCGACGGCTGTATTGAGAATGTCGACGACGTTGCTTTTTGGTGATGCGCATGATGATCTCTGGGAGAGGGAGAAAGAATCACGACGGTTCAGCACGCAAGGCCACTGGTTGAGCTGTGGTAACGGCGCTGCCAGACATTGTCCGAGTTTTGCTCGAACCAAGTTCTGATGACTACTGAGTTGGCGATGAGACATCGCGCATAGCGACACAGGCGAGCCATAAGGAGTGGCCCAGAAAGGGAGAGGATATGAAGGAGAGATTCAAATTCACGAGCAGCGCGTGTAAAGTCACGCTGCCCACTGCTCTACGTGCCCCGCCTCTGTTCCTGTGGGGTAGCACTTTACTGGCTCGCGGTAAAATCACGCATCGCCCGCGAAGCCAATCTCAGCGCGAGAAGGTTTATCGCATACTCTTCCCAAATGTCAAGCAATTCCTTGTTGTCAATCTCCCAAATCTTCGATTTGAATAATGCATCATTGGGGTACTTCGTCGTCGGTGAACATGCTGACAGAACAACTGCCGCTTCAAGCGACGGTATTCCATAGGTTTAGAGCATCGATCCCGCCGCATCGCCGAAGCAATTAGCCGAGCGAATATGTCGGTGGTGAACGCATGGTCTGAGATTCGCATACTCGATGTTGACTCGCTCCGAGCACAATTGTTACCAGAGAGTCTTGTCAACCATTCATTTGTCTGGGACAGTTTGTAACTCACCTCGATCCGACAAGTCGAGGCGCTCGACTTCATGTTTACCAAGTGAGCTTTTACCAACGATTCCGTCGCTCAGCTGGCGGATCATAGTAGGCAGCAGGTGTGTAAGGCTCGACAGGTGCCGATGGAGTCGCAACTGGCGCAAGTACCGAAATCCTTCGCATCGAGCGAGCACAAATCGCCTGATACGTCGCGTCGAAGTAGTGGTTCGGCTTCGGTGACTTCCACCAGCCGGTTCGAGCGCCACCGAAGCCCGGCTTGTGCCGCGTCTCCCACGTCTCGGACAGCAGATGCTTCGAATAGTTGAGATGTCCGGTTACGTTGCGGCGGCCGTCGACCCGCGCTGGGTTGAATAAGGTCAACGCACCTGGTTGACCGGCTTCTAACAGCAGGCCTTCATGCACCTTCAGCTTCCAGTGATCGGCGTTTGTCATCACGAGCGGAATTCCGCCCCGGAAGACCACGTGCCAATTGTCGCCAATCAGAATGTGCGGCGAATCGAGTGGCCGCCGGTAGTTCGGCTCGCCCTTCGAGGGAATGAACGAATGGAACCCGACCTGCGCACAAAAATGCTGAACCGGTTGAATGTTCCACGATTCTTCCTTCCAGCCTTGGTCGATCAGCGTGAGATCAGCGATTAGCTTCTCGCCGGTCGGGATGGTGTAAGGGATCTCTTCCTGGGCGGCGTGCCAGGCGAAGAGGCCTTCCAAGATCAGCAGTTCGCAGTCCGCCGCTTTCCGGCCCTCGGTGAGGAACGGAAAGAAGTCGTAGTCGATGATCGAGCCGGCACCGTGCTCATTCCAGGCGATCGCGACCCAGTGCAGACCCAGCTTTTGCACGTCGCCGCCCACGGTAATGCAGATGGTTTCATCCGGGGCTTCGCGCTTTTCCAGACCACCCAGGCAATTGTTCTGGATATGGTAAGGGGTGAGCACGATCCTCTGCGTCGACTCGTCTGCCGGTGGATCGTTGTCGTACTCGGTCGCCACCGCGTCAGCGCCCAAGCGTGCGACTTCCGAATAGTAGAACTCGAGCGCCGAGGCCTCCGCCGGAGTGTGACGATGGGGATTCGCCACGCTGGCGCCGGCATCCATCAACTCACGGTTCGCCAGGTACATTTCATGGGCCTTGTTCGTGCCGTTCACCCAGTCGGCCTGCTTAAGGGCAACAAACTCCTGCCAGAGATCAGCTCGGTCGGGTTTCTTCACGAGGAAGCGGAACCGTTTCGGCTTCCAGCTAGGCTTTTGATCGGGATCGGTGTACTTGTAGGACACGCACGTGCGATTCTGAATAGTCGTCAGCATGACCCGCGCGAGTCGTCGCTGCTGGGAACCGAGGCCGGCGATCGCTCGATCGATGCGATCTTCAAGCTTGGCAGCCTGCTCGGGGCTCCGAGCAGTCTCTTCGGTGTCCGGATCGTCAATGCAAGCAACGTCGACGCGGCGGCCCTTCTTCTTCACACCGCGGATGGCAGCATCGAGACCCCGCGTGGCAATGATCGCTCCGGCCGAGGGCGAACCGGGCACTTTCGGCAGGTAGATTTCCTGGCCACACCAGGAGAAGCGGCTGGAGGTCGGTAGGTACTGCTCGCCATCGTCAGGGCGGTTGCCGGTGACCAGCTGAAAGTGCGCACGCTGAGGAGTGTTTTCCAGGGCGCGGACCGGCACACAGACTTCCGGATAATCGGCACACAGCCGATCGTTGTTCTCGATCTCCAGCTTGATCGATTCCAGCGAATCCTGGGCGGCGCTACCGGTAGCCGCGAATAGCACGGCGAAGCGAATCAATCCCTGCAGGGTGTACTTGAGCAGCATCCGTTCGAAGTACGTGGTTTTTCCTTCGCCACGGCTGGCTGCGATCGACTGATCACCGCCGTGCAGAATGGCGTTGCGAATCGCTGCGATCATTTCCTTCTGCTGATCGGTGAAGTCATACCAGAAGGGGTTCTCCGAGCCACTCTCGATTGCAAAGTACCAGCGCAACCAGGCTTCATCGTCGGCCTCGAGACACGTGCGTCGCTCCAGATCGGCACAAGAAGGAACGACGACGGTTTTGCTGGAGGCGCTCCGTTCGCGCTTACGGCGAATATCGCGGTCACGTTCCGCGACGTTGCCCACGCCCGGGACCGATTCCACCTGCTGCAGCAGGTGCCGCAGCTTCTTGGCCTTGTTGCGTAGTTCGGGAATCTTCTCCACAGCTAGTTCATCCGTTGTTGGGGCGTGCGAATCGGCACGATTTCGGTCGACCTAAATCTCGGCGCGTGAAAACCTGCTGAATTCCGGCTGAGATTCGGCCTGCCTGGCTTGAGCTGTTGGCCGGCGCATGGCTGATGTGTGTCTGTCGAATGACAACTTCCCAACCACAACAGGAAACGAACGATGAGCGCAGACCGAATGAGCGGCGCGGTGGATCAAGCCGCCTTTGAGAAGGTGATTCGCGACAACCTTTCGCCAGAAGGAGTCGCAGCCCTGGTGATGGCCCTGCAGCCCGTGGGTTCCTTTCCCGCCAGCACACCGGAAGGCGAGCAGGCTTTGCAGCAGGTGCTGTGGTTTCGCCACACGCTGCTCGACATGATCGGAGTCGAGACTTTCAACCGGCAGATGGATGAGCTGGGGTTCTAAGCCGAAACGCAGGTTCCGCCTGCGTCGCTCGGCGGTGGTTCGCCGGGCCTGAGGATGGCAGCCAATCCATTGCGAACCCGGAGAACGATCATGTCCAAGAAGACCAGCACGAAGAAACCTGCCTCGAAGACCGCCAAGGCTAAACCCGCGAAGAAGGCGAAGACCCAAGCAGCATTGGCAAAGCCCGATGCGCCCCAGCCCATTCCCGAAGCACTCGAGACGAAGCCCGCCGGTACCTGCCCGAAGGGTGGCGATCACGAATGGACCGACGAAGGCGTCGAACGGTTCTGCGCGAAGTGCAAAGAACCCGAGGTGGCGAAAGGCAAACGGACGAAGAAGGCCAAGGCCACCAAGGCAACAACCGACAAGAAGATGTCGGCCCTCGATGCCGCCGCCAAGCTGCTCGGCGAGATCAAGGAACCGATGAATACGAAGACGATGATCGAAACCATCGCAGCCAAGGGCTACTGGTCGAGCCCTGGCGGCAAGACGCCGCACGCCACGCTCTACAGCGCGATCCTGCGGGAGATCAACACCAAGGGCCACGAAGCCCGGTTCAAGAAGACGGACCGGGGGAACTTCGCCTTCAACGGGTAGCACACCCCGGCAGTTTTGGCCCCACGACGCCCCACGTTCGCCACGCTGGGGCGTTTTGCGTTTCTTGGCCCAAGAGGCGGACCTGAGGCGAGCTTCGTCACGTCGGACGACTGGTTGGGCCGGCGAAAACCTGCTGGATTCTGGGGGCCGGCTATTGAAGTTCGCAGAGATTGCTGGCTTATGTGTGTTATCGCAACCGCCTACGCCCGGAGCTTCACGATGACCACTTTCTACGTCGCCACCCGCGCTCAATATGTCTTGGTCGAAGCAGCCAATGAAACTGAAGCAAGCAAGCTTGGGAAAGCTGCCCTGCAGGCGATGTACGCGGCACGCTTGGGCAAACAGGTGACGATCAGGATCTGCACCATCCGGCCCGCGACCGCCGACGAGATTCAGCTGCAGCGCTGGCACAACCAGATGGTTGCGGCGGAAGGCGAGTAACCTCGCCTCAGTGCTGCTGCATCCATCCCGGTTCCTCCAAGGCTCGCACGAGAGCGTGGTCCGCACGCGCGTGGTGCGCTTTTCGCTAATCCGATTTCGGATATTCACAGGGAAACGCTCGCGGTAAGAGCTGCGGCGTGGCCAGTTTCACGAAGAAGCGCACGCGCAGCTGTAGCTGTTGACGTGCGCCAGAAAACCCGGCGCTAGAGAAACGGAGACTGGTCTCCGTGTGTGATGAATCCTAGGCGAAGAGCATCAAAAATGTCAAGCGACTGAATGTGCCGTCGCATCGCTTTGAAGCGGGCAATTACTGGCCGAAGGTCGCCACGCGTTTTCGGCTGAGGAACGATTAACACCGACTCGTACTCCGGCCACGGGCTCTCGAATATCCAGCCGTCATCGGTACGAACGAGCACTGCGCCATACTGCGGGTCCTCATTGTCCAACGAGACAATCACACCGTTGGTGATGTGTACCAAATGCCCTTCCGACCGTAGCCAGGAATCGTCAAGCGGCATATCGTCGTCTGGCCGTTGGATTGTGAACGGCACATGGAGTCGCGCCAGGAAGCCAGTTTGGTTCGGTTGGTGAGCGACTTGATCATTCGGAGCCATCGCGCGTGCCCTCGCTCGTACTACCCGAATTGGGAGGGGAGGGAAATGTGACTTGCCCATCGACGACACGCCAGCACCAACGGCGTTTTTTTCGATCCCGAAAGAAGACAACCGTCGCGCCATTGATGCCGACGGTCTCCTCGCGGAGGTGCCGGCTGAAAGGCGTGGGCTTCGGTTTCGGGGTATCTTCAGCCATGGTGTGCTTGCTTCGGTTTGTGACGCAAATGTCCGCGCAACCAACTTTGGGTTAACAAACGGAATGACATAAACTGCTGATGTCCTTGGCTTTATCGGGATCGCACGTGCGCCGCGCGGGAGTATGTCTATGGTGGCCGAGGTGGGGGTGGGAAACCTGACCGTGAAGTCGCCAGGAAGTACCTAAAGCCCCCGGGGGTAGGCGTGCCGGCCATCGACGCACCGTGTGGCCCACGTGCGGGCCCGTGCGCGAGCGGCGTGGTTGTTCCCGATCATTCGTGCGACGCCCGTAATGCGAACGTGGTCGACGTGTTGGCAAACCGGGGCAGCACGAATAACGATACGTTCTCTTCGAGGATCCGTTGTGCCTTGAGTATCCGGATCACTTTCGCTTGATCGCATGCTGTCCCGATCACTCCGCCGATCGTCATCACTCTGCCACACCACACCACTCCTCCGCCCCCTTCTTATAGAAGGGGGGCGGCGGCGGAGTGGCGGAGTGGCACTCGGCGAGTCGGCTGCTGAATGAATCGGCGGAGTGGCGGAGTGTTTAGTGTTGGAATACATATCGAAAACCTGGGTATTTCTGTTTGTTGGAAAGGGTAATCTCGCACTCCACCAGCTTGCCTTCACGCAGCATGATCCCGAGTGCATCGTCAAAGGCATTTCCCTTCATGCCCGCTCGATCTTGAATGCTGCTCTTCGACCCCGAGTTATTCGGCATGGTTCGCAGCGCGTTCGTGATCCCGTCCTTCGCTTTCTCGACCTTGCTGCGATGAGCCTCGCTTTGCTTTGCTTGTTTTGCTTCTTCCTGCTGCTGCTGAGCTGTCTGGCGTGCGTCGGATGGTGTGTTGACCGCCACATCCCAGCGCCGACCACCAGCGTCCTTTGGCGAGCCTTCATCGATGGTGACCGCCCAGAGCGATGAATGACCGGCACTTCCGCCAATGCTCATCCACAGTTCGTGATGGCCAGCCTGCTCGGGGTCATACTTCTGGCTGCGGCTGAATAGCACCCACTGTCGTGCAAACTCTTGAAAGCCTGCCCAGCTCAAATCCTCGAGCTCCGGAGGAGCGAACATGTCGCCGCCCTTGCCGGACGACTTCTTTTTTGTGTGGTGCGCCAAGATCAGCCCGGCACTTTCCTCACGGCAGATTTCGGCCAACGTGCGGAGAATGTTGCCATTCTTAAAGACGCTCGAGGCATCGTCACCGGACATGCAAAGGTAGGCCGGATCAATGGCGATTACCTCTGGCTTCCAGTCCCGAATAAATCTCCGCAAGGCTCGTTGGTGAGCCGGCTCTTCGATCCGCGGCAGGTCAGGTGAAATGATCAGATCGTCATTGAGGTCGACGCCCTTCGCTCGAGCGATGCGCTCGCAGGATTCTTTCACCGTCGCTTCGCCGGACTCGCCTGTCATGATCGCGACTCGGAAACGTCGATTGACGGCGAATTGTCCCAGGAAGGGGCTGCCCGTTGTGCCCGATATTCCGAAGTCCAATAGCGAGTTTGTCTTGAGGTTCTTCTTGCCGCCGCCAAAGATCAACGGTTGCCGTTCGACATAGACGTCTTGCACCAGGTAGGTTGTCGTGAAGGAGGCGGCGGCAAGCTGTGTCCCCGTCATCGCGCGGAATACGACTCCACGGTTGGAAGTCTCAGCATCAAGGCACGAGCGAAGCAATTGATCCGCCAGTGCAAGATCGATATGCTCTCCTGCCTCCAGCAGCTGTAGGGCCGCCGTTTGCAAGTCGCGCCGCCGCCGGTGGTCGCGAATGATCTCGGCGTAGTACATGCCGTTCGCGACGTTCGGCACGGAGTTGATAATCTTGCTGAGATAGGCACTGCCGCCAACTGCCTCGTAGTCACCAGCAACTTTAAGTCGGTCAACGAGTAACGTCGGATCGATCTTCGCGTTCGCATGCAGATTTCGAATGTGTTCGACTAACGTGACATGCGCGTCGTCGTAACAGTCATCCGAGCGGACGACCGCGAGCATATCGTCGATGAGCGACTGATAGGCGGGGTCGTAACCTGCCATCATCAACGTCCCGATATACCCCATCTCCGCCCGTCGGTCGAATGGCGGCTGCGCGGTCACTCCTTTCGCGTAGCCATCCGCAGGCAGCGGATTCGCCTGGCGTCGAGCTTTCGCAGTTTGAGAATTCACGATGGCCCCCAGAGGCTTGATAGATTACTTCCGCAGTTCATTCCGTCTGGGAAAGAATCGGTACAGGGCTCGACGACATCACGAAGGTTTCGAAGGTGCTAATGCGTCAGCGGTTGTCGCCCGCTCTACTTCGAACGAGTCATCTCCGCATTCGCGGCGAACAAAATTCACGAACAACCGGCAGAAGTCCCGGCCGACGTCGGTGCCTGCATCAATGATGCAAGTCCTTGATTCCAGATCGAAGAAATGTGCTGCATCGAGACGCGTCTGGGATTCGCCATGTAGCGCTTCGCAGCCCCAAATCGCCAGCAAGATAGCCGCCTCGATCTCCTCGGCGGGAACCGACTCGTTGAACCGATACCGATAAATATTCATGACCACAGTGAACTCCTTGAAACGAGCAGTAGATACCTATTAAAAACCCGGTTCGGGAACGAACTGACGAAACCAATTACAAATATTCCTTGAGACTGCGTTTTTCGAAGTGCTCCCGAAGTCTCGGTAACCACGAGTTGAGAGTGGTGCGCGGGATGCCCATTTCCCGGGCAATCTGCGCGATCGAGGTGCTCTCTAACCGCTTCAACAACTCGCGCTGCTTGTCGTCCGCGACAGCGGAGATACTGTCTGCTACGTCGATGAGCAGTTCCAAGAGTTCCTGCTCCGTGCGATTGCTCCGACCGCGACGGGATGGGATCTCTCGATGGATCAGCGTCGCCGATAGTTCGACGGCATCGTTGGGAGCTCCGATTCGCACGTAAATGGAACAGGTCCCTCGATCATCGCGCTTCGCCGCCTCACGGTCCCGGATCATATTGACGATGTGCCGTTTGACCGTGAGGGATACGAAGGCCTTCCACTTCGGATCATCGGGTTGAGCAGCAGGTAAGTGCTTGGCCAGCTTCAGATAGAGCCGCTGCTCGATGTCATCACGGTCTTGGTGTCGAAATCCGAATTTGCCGATGAGATTGCGCGCACACTTGCGCACGAATCCCTGAGTGAATGAATCCAGTTGATCTGCTGAGGTGCTTGATGGGCCTAGCGGCCCTTGTGACTTCTCCGAACGATCCATGTGCGCGACTCCGACGGGTGCTGAACCCGCTGTGCACGACTGGGCACAGCAACACCCGCCGGCCGAATTGCAGCCCGGCGCACGAAAAAACCTGTGGCTCAACGCAAGTCGTTGGGCCACAGGCTGTTGGCAGCATCAAATTGCAGATCGTCCGTTGCAGCAAATCAGTGCAACTGCAAAAACGCTAGGTCCTCACTTTCGAAATCGAGCCGGTCCACTTGATCAGACGAGGAAGATCGACGGCCAATTTCCAGAGGAGGCCGAGTTCCTTGGCAGAGTGATCTTGAAAGCAGCGAGTAACCGTGTCACTTCGTAAGCCAACCAACTCGCCGAGCTTCTTTTTGGACGGTCGCTTGAGCAGCTTCGACTTGCCCGTTAACTCCTTTTGGGCATACGCGTGATCGCGGGCAGAGCGCAGATGTTTGATCAGTTCGTTGCGAAGTAACTCAATGTGCGAGAGACGCAGCGCTCGCCTGGCGGAGACCTTGTCTGTCGTTTTACTCACCTTGGTGTTTGGCTCAAGCTCGGCAATTCGCGATTCGATAGCTTCGATATCGAGACTGATTCCGTCGCTGCCAAAACTGGATTCCAGCGCGAAGACCAGATTGGGCAGCTTCGCCTGCCAACGTAAGACGCTCGATTCCAGCGGAGCAAACAGGATCGACTTCGGGCGTGTTTTCAACGTGGTAACAACAGCATCCACCAGTGAGGGCTGATAGTTCCGAACGAACCAGACGTCGCGGCTGCGGCCCGCCAGGTTGGCCCGGCCCAAATGCCAAAGTTGCCGCGGCAGGTGCTCGCGAACCGACAGGTCGAGCGATTGAAAGATCGCGCCAATGAACTTGCGAGAGTCGATTTGCCAGCGTAAGAGGAGCGAATCGTCGATTTTCGACGGCCCGCAGTCACGGCAGTTGATGTAAGCGTGCGTCGTATCTTTCTGACCGGTGATGTAGATCAACCGCTGGCGTTCACCGCATTCCGTGCAAGTGAACGCTGCCGCGGGCGTCGTGGGAAGCAAGATCCCTTGCTTCTGCAGCGTCGTAACGAGCGCTGCGAGATCGCCGACGACCTCATGCGCACTTAGAACTGGGTGATTGATCTCCCAGGTCATCATCATCCTCATCAGCGTCTGCGACACGTTCGATTCCCCAGCGCTTCAGATACTTTTGGATGAGTTCGAGACGTTCAGGCCGAATGCCTCGTAGGCCAGCCGAGTGCGGATAGCTGATGTCAACGCTCACCTGACCCGGTTTACGGCCATCCTTGAATCGAAATTCAAAGCAAATGGTGACCATCGAAACGGCCCACCGCTCGAGCGGAATGTATTCCAGATTCAAGCAGTCATGGATGGCGCAGTGGATGCTGTCCTCGGAGTCCTGGTCGTTGATTTCGATCAAGGTCCGACGGCCATTCGGCGGTTCGAGCCGCATCTTGCGAATGTGGACACTCAGTAAGTCCGCAGCGTCTGTTTCGAGCAGGAACATCGGATCTTTGAGGTGGTCCAGTTCATAGGCCGGCTCGGGCTCATGCGGCGGGAGATTTACACCCAGAATGTTGCTGGCAAAGATCCATTCGAGCCGTTCTTTCTCTTTTTTCGGCAGTCTGGCGAACGTCTCGAGGGTGCCTTGCGAACGATTGTAGGCAAACACGACCAGGAACGTCTGACGAATGGGTTCGTCGGTGAGCTTGCCGTGTTGATCGTGAACGGTCACGTTCTTCACGAAATCATCGGGATGCACGAAGAAGTAATCGATGCAGTCGCGCGACATGACCTCGACGCTACAGTCTTTCCCCCGTCCCTGATCTTTGAACAGATGCGAGATGTCGTTGGCCAGGGCACGTTTCGCGCTGGGACTGGTATCCGGCTCCTCCTTGGGAAGATCATTTCGCTTACGCCACCAGGACAACTGTTCCACCTGGTTAATGATGAGCGCTTTCTCGAAGGTTGGCCGCTGGTGCAGCCAAACCCACATCACTCGGCCGGAGATGCTCAAGTCTTCCGGCACCAGGGCCGGCAAGTTGTACACGGCGCAATGCGGAGCCGCTTCCAAGATGGCACGGTAACCAGGCTCGTTGGCGAGCTCGAAGACATTGCGGAGCACACCCTCGATCGCGTTCCGCTCCTCGAGGGGCAAGCTGTCGAGATAGTTTTGAATGGGGTCGATTTCCTTATGCTTCAGCCACAACCAGGGAATCCTGCTGTCGCCGTGTCCCAATTCCTGGAAGCACTGTTGGAGCAATTCATTGGGTGTCGAACGAAGTACGGTCGGAACTGAAAACGGTCGCACAGTCATGTCATCCTTCCCTTTCTGCTGAGTGTCTAATACCAATCACCTTTCCTAGAATTCTGAGATCCGATTCTTCGGACACGAGAATCGGCTTGAACAGCTTGTTCTCTGGGCGCAGCTCAATCTGATCCCCTTGCATGAACAGCCGCTTCACCGTGGTCCCCTTACTGGTTGACGCCACAACGATTTCGCCGCTCTCGGCTACTGGCTGCTGCCTGACGATCACGATGTCGCCTTCCCGGATGCCGGCGTTGATCATGCTCTGGCCCTTCACCCGCAAGGCATAGTGCTTGCCACGACCAATGAGGCTGCTTTCCACCATGACCTCGCCGAGCCTGTTTTCGTCGGCCCACAGCTCTTGGCCGGCAGCCACCATCCCGAGCAGTTCAACCGAGACGAGCGAAGCGGGCTGCTGTTCGATCTCCCGCAGGACTTTGAGGCTGCGAGCTTGCTTCGGGATACGACTGACGTATCCCTTACGCTCGAGCTGCCGCACCAGCTGATGAGCGCTGGCGCCGCTGATCTTCAGCTTCTGACCGAGCTCCTGCATCGTCGGCGGAAACTCGTGCTGCGTGATGAAATCGCGGATCGCCTGCAGCGTTGTTCGCTGGGCGTCCGTGATCTTCTCCACGAAGGGCCGACCAGGTCGCTTACGTTTGGCCATGAGCAATTCCAATTAGCGCTAACGGACTAAGAATACCACTGACGGGATTTATATCGAGACTGACGGGTTAACGCAAGCAGATTTTTGCTAGCATTTTTAAGTGCCTTGCTGGCTTAGAGATACGTCATTTAGCCGCAGAATTCTCGTTGGACAAATTCGTCAGTTCAGCCGTCGACCGGGTTGTTAACAAGCATTCAAACGTCCGTGGAATTGCTTCGCGGGATCCCGAGAACTGCTTGTGAGAAAGCCCATGCGTAACGCCGCCAACTCCGACGATCTATCACCTGAAGAACGCCGGCACGAACTCGCTAACATCCTGGCGCGGGGCGTGTTACGGCTGGTTCAGCGTCAGCGTTCGGCAAGCGACGCCGGGGCACTGAAACCTACAAAAACTCTCCTCGATTCTCAGCCGGAGGCCTTGAGCTTCGGAAGGAAACCGTGCTCAGTGTCCACACGGGTTAACGGTCCCGAGAGTCACTCAACCTAGGAGTAGATATGCTGAACATTGACAAACAGGTCACCGCGATGCAGCGGATGACCGTCGACGAATTGCGGGGGAAGTTCGCCGAGGTTTTCGGCGAAGCGACCACCGGCCGCAACAAGGAATGGCTGATCAAGCGAATTGCCTGGCGAATGCAGGCGAACGCGGAGGGCGGATTGTCGGAACGAGCTCGCCGGCGGGCGATGGAGCTGGCCAACGATGCCGACCTCCGCGTCACCGCACCGCGTCCACGGCGATCCACCGACGGTGCCGACGAACGCACGAAGACTGTGCCAGCAAAGATCACCGCATCCACGCACTTGCTGCCGGGCACGAGGCTTAAGCGCGATTACAAGGGGCGGACCATTAGCGTGATCGTGCTCGACGACGGCTTCGAATGCGAAGGCGAGCGGTACAAGTCGCTGACCGCGGTGGCCAAAGCGATCACTGGCAAACACTGGAACGGATTTCATTTCTTCGGCCTGCGCGAGAAGGCAGGTGCGAAATGAAACGCCAACAAATCAAAACACCAGCGCCGAAGAGCGTTCGCTGCGCGATCTACACGCGGAAGTCGACCGAGGAAGGATTGCAGCAAGAGTTCAACTCGCTCGACGCGCAGCGCGAGGCCGGCGAAGCGTACATCAAGAGCCAGTTACACGAGGGCTGGGTTTGTTCGCCGACGCAGTACGACGACGGTGGCTTTACGGGCGCCAACATGGATCGCCCCGGCTTGCGTCAACTGATTGCCGATATCGAAGCGGGCAAGATCGACTGCGTGGTCGTCTACAAAGTTGATCGCTTGAGCCGCAGCCTCCTCGACTTCGGCAAGATCATCGAGGTCTTCGAACGGCACAAGGTTTCGTTTGTCAGCGTAACGCAGGCGTTCAACACGGCGACGTCGATGGGCCGGCTCATTCTGAACGTACTGCTTTCGTTCGCTCAGTTCGAACGGGAAATGATCAGCGAGCGAACGCGCGACAAGATCGCCGCGGCCCGGCGGAAGGGGAAGTGGTCCGGGGGCATGCCAGTTCTGGGCTACAACGTGGTCGACACGAAGCTCGTGGTCGATCCTGGGGAAGCCGGGATGGTTCGGCAGATCTTCCAAATGTACCTAGAACGCCAGTCCCTGCTCGCGGTTAGCGACGAATTGAACTTGCGAGGCTGGCGAACCAAGCGGTGGAATACGCGCAAAGGGTCGGTCCGGGGCGGTCGAACATTCGACAAGAGCTCGCTGCATCAGCTGCTCACGAATCCAACCTATATCGGCAAGGTCCGGTACAAGGAGGAAGTCCACGCGGGCGAACACCAGGCGATCGTGCCAGAGGACGAATTTAACCGCGTTCAATCGCTGCTCGAGCGAAATGGCCGCAGCGGTGGGCGCGGTGTTCGGAACAAGCATGGTGCGTTGCTACGCGGACTGCTCCAGTGCAAGCCTTGCAAGTGCGGGATGAGCCATTCGTACACGACACGCGGAAAACGAGAATATCGCTATTACATTTGCAACCGTGCTCAGAAGCGCGGCTGGCAAACGTGTCCCGCACCATCAATTCCCGCGGCTGAGATCGAGCGTTTCGTCATCACCGAAATGAAATCGCTTTGCCGTGATCCACAGCTTGTACGTGACTCGTTGCAACAAGCTTGCCGTCAGCGTGATTCGCAGGTTCACAATCTGCAAGCAGAGCGAGGGAATTTGTTTACTCGGCTGCGGAACGACCATTCTGAATTGGCACAAATGGCGACCAGCACCGAGATCGACGCCGCGAGACTTTCAACCACCCACGAACGCATCCAGAACGCTGAGCAGCGTATGTCTCTGATCAACTGTGAACTCGCGGCACTCGACAAAGAAGTTCTGAATGGCGATGACGTGCCAAGCGCGCTTGCCGAGTTTGAAGGAGTCTGGGAGTGCCTGGCGCCGCGCGAGCAAGCCCGCATGGTAGAGCTAATCGTCGAACGGGTGTCCTATGACGGACACGCCGGTAGCGTTGCCATCATCTTCCGCTCCAGCGGTTTGCAAGCGATTGGAAGTGAAGTTTCGAAACGAAAGGACGATGCAGCATGATGATCGAACGTAAGGTCCATTTTCAGCGGAAACAAAGCGCAAGCCAAGAATCAACATCTCATTTGGCATCGGGAGGCGGTCGTGTTCCACGTGTCTCGCGGCTAATGGCGCTCGCGATTCGACTTGAGCAATTGATTCGCGAAGGATTGATGACCGATCAAGCGGAATTGGCGCGGCTCGGCCATGTTACGCGCGCGCGGCTGACACAGATCATGAACCTGTTGACTCTCGCTCCGGATATTCAGGAACAGATTCTTTTAATTCAACAGACCGGGCCGGGGCGGGCCCCAGTTACTGAGAAGCAGTTGCGCCCAATCTACGCAACGTTCTGTTGGAAGAAACAGCGACAGATGTGGAACGTTTTAACAAAGTGATTTGGTGCAAAAACGACTTACGCTGTTCTTGTTTCGGCTTTTTGGCTCCTCGTAGAGCTTTGGTTGCGAATAGTTCCTCGTGGATTTCAATTGTCTAGCCCTGCTAAGAGCGATGCAAAATCCTTTGCCGGCCGCACCGAGGAAGAATGGATTGAGAAGCCCGGCTTTGGTCATATGGGCATTGACGCCGGGTCAACGACGCTTTGGGTGATGCGATGCCTGCTTTCTACGATGGCAGACCATGACGTTTCGGAAGAAGTTTGTACGAATAGCTTGCTTGGCTTGGCAGAAGCACGCGAATTGGGATTTCAGACCCAATGGGCGGCCCTTGGTGGGAAGCTGGAGGGACGTACAAACGCCTTCGTTTCCGAGTTAGTTGATAGCTTAGGAAGGCGAAAATGAGAATTCGGAGTTGAAGCATGTTTTCGCCGCCGCACGTGACGTAAATCCGTGAACCTGCGGAATCGCGCTCCAGTGATCCAGGAGGATTACAGTGTGAATGAAACAATCGCAGTGCCGCGCCCCAGAACGCCATCTCAGCTTGTAGATGTAATTGTTCGGAAATGTCAGCGGAAGATGTTGAACTGACTGTGTTTCGATCGTTACAATCAGGCGGCGATCACAAATCGGATTCTGCCGATAAGACCAAACGTGTCTTTCAAACGGGACTGCCGAAGGGATCTAAGGCTTGATTTAAGCATTCGTAATCGGAGGACTTATGGCCGCAATAGATCGCAAGATCTTTATTCGCGAGTATTCGGAAGCTATGCGGAACGGCTCCGCAGCAATGTTCGTCGGCGCTGGCGTCTCGAAGGCAGCGGGATATGTCGACTGGAAGGGGTTGCTGAAGGAAATTGCTGAGGATCTGGGACTCGACGTCGAGCGTGAATCCGATCTTATCACGCTTGCGCAATTCCATCTAAACGAGCGAAAGGGGCGGGATAAGCTCAACCAGATTTTGGTCGATGAGTTTCTCGAAACACACGAACCAACGAGGGCACACAAGCTTATCGCTTCGCTCCCTTTGGGAACAATATGGACAACCAACTACGATGACTTGCTTGAGAAGGCATTTGAATTGGCCGGTAAGCGGGTCGATGTGAAGCGGCACAAAGATGACATTAACTTCACACGTCGTCGAACGGACGTCACTATCTACAAGATGCACGGGGACAAAACGGCGATTGCTGAAGCTGTTCTGGCAAAGGATGATTACGAAACCTATCACCCCAAGCGAGAGCTTTTTTCCATTGCGTTGAAGGGCGACCTCACTCAGAAGACGTTCCTCTTCATTGGCGTGAGCTTCACTGACCCTAACCTTGCCTACATTCTTAACCGCGTGCGGCAACTGGTAGACGCGCAGGGACGTAAGCATTTCTGCCTGCTCAGGCAACCGCGTCCGGAAGATTACAAGGGTGCTGGCTACGACGTGCAGCGATTCAAGCACTTTCTCGTCGACTTAGAACGATACAACATCAAACCGGTTTTGCTCGATTCTTATAATGAAATCCCGGAGATTTTGAACGAACTAAACCGACGCAGTCATCTGCGCGATGTGCTGATATCCGGGAGTGCGGCCGATTTTATGCCCCTCGGCGAGGAAAAACTTCGTGCGATATGTCGTGAGTTAGGCCGCGTACTCGTTAAAGAAGACTTCAATGTCATTTCCGGTTTTGGCCACGGTATCGGTGGCGATGTCATCACGGGTGCTTTGCAGTCCCTGCCTCGAAACGACGACCAACGCTTAAAGCTTTGGCCATTTCCCCAGGAGATCCCCGATATACAAGACCGCGCAGCGTTCTGGACTGAATATCGGAAGCGCATGATCGCTGAAGCTGGCATTTGCGTTGTAATCAGCGGAAACAAGCGAGCAGATGATCGTATTGATCGCGCCCAAGGCGTTAGAGAGGAAGCTAGACTCACTCTGGCTGAAGGCAAGATTGTGCTGCCAATAGGCGCCACGGGCCATGTTGCTCGTGAATTGTGGGATGAAGTAAGCGAGGATCTTCCCAAGTTTTTTGGCTCTGCTGATGTCGCTAAGCCGTTTGCGATCCTCGGTGATGAGACCGCACCGGTCGACGAGCTCGTGAAAGCAGTCACCGAAATCTTGAAGGCACTCAACAAATAGGATGCATCGATGTCGCGACGTGCGTTTTACAGCTTCCACTACCAACCCGATTGCTGGCGGGCAGCTACCGTCCGCAGCATCGGCAGTATTGAAGGCAACAGGCCCGCAGAAGACAACGACTGGGAGTCCATCAAGAAGGGCGGCGATGCGGCGATTCAAAGTTGGATCGACGGGCAGTTATTTGGGAAGTCGTGCGCCGTAGTTCTCATTGGCGCCAATACCGCCGGACGAAAATGGATAAACTACGAGATCGAAAAGGCTTGGCGTGAAAAGAAGGGACTCCTTGGGATATACATCCACAATTTGAAGGACTCGAAGGGAGATCAATCGAGTAAAGGTACCAATCCGTTCTCCAGCTTCAACATAGGTAGCACTCCGTTATCTTCAATTGTGCAGACCTATGACCCTCCCTTCTGGGACAGTAAAGAAGTTTACAAGTACATCACCGACAACCTGGCGGAGTGGTTCGATCAGTCGCTGGCAATACGTGCGAGGTATTGAGTCGGTGGCATCAACTGTCAAGCGACGTCACGCTCGATACAACTGACGCATTAGTTGCGGCGCAATTTTTCATATTTGCATTACGCCTTCCGGTTCACCAGGCCGCGACTTCGTAAAGCATGTCTAATGCGTCAACGCCTTTTGTTTTGCAGTCTTTGGCCCACGTCAACAGAGTTTCCTTCTCGATCGGGCGCAGACGATCAAGATGCTCGATCGTATGAAGTACCTGCAATTTGCGACGTTCCAAGAGTTCTCGAGAAGCAGCAGCTTTCAGCATCGCGCGTTTCTCTTTTAGTCTTTTGGGCTCAACCTCGCCCACTATGCCCGCAATCGTGAGTTCGACGTATATCCATGGAGAGTAAGTCTGCGATTTTATTACTCTCTCCGCCTCGATGGAATCTGGAGTGTTGACAAAAATCAAGCATTCCGTTCTATGGATCATCATGCCCAATGCTGTCGTCAACATCATATGCACATGACTGGTTGACTCATTGCGCAGCTGGTAATTATACGTCTTACTTTCCGGCTGCCAGCAATACGCCTTGTCAATAATCTGAAGCAACTCGCCGGCGTAGCCCCAAATGGAAGAATCAATAAATGCTTTGAGTCCGAATCGGTCGTGGAGCCACCCGGCAAGCATTAACACCAAATCTTCGTTACGATGCGAGTGAGAAAGGAACACGTCAGCGTTTACCTGCGGAAACCAGCTGTCTTGAATCTCCGCTCCGTTGAGTACGGCATTTTCGGTCGCGATTGCCGCTAAACGGCGCCGAACATCGTCGTGGTTAGACGCGGTCACAGCGCGGCCATGTTCGCGAAGGCTATTCCGGAATTGAGGCTTAATAAAACGTTCGGAAAAGCCTCTAAGGTCGAAGCCTTTATACATGGCGGTTCCTGTGCAATAGTCCTCTAGTTGAGCGGCGCCGGGTACCGTCGCTCACTATCTGGCATCTTAAATGCTCTTCTAGGCGTTAACTTCCAATAATGATTGTAGCAGGTGCGACACGGTCGTAAATCACACTGCACCATAGGATCATCTACCGCTAAGGAGCACTGACTGGGACACTTACTGCGCGAGATCGGCCGCGGATGATGCCAGAATTCGATGCAGCCGTGACCATCCCGCGAGACATGGCGGGAGGAAATGCGGCTCCCTGTGCACAATTCTTTGCGGCATTTCGACGAGGGACCATGTCCATCGCGTAGCTTAAGTAAGGGAGGAACGCTGTGCGCGTTTCAACGTCAACCCTTCACCTATGGCCATACCATGCCGAAGCCACGATCGACCGGATGCCAAGACACCCGATGAGCATCGCCGTGAAATTGTCAGCATCCTTGCCGCGGGCATCCCGCATCTGCAGAAACGCAACGCGCTCGGGAATCCACGCCAGGACCTTGATGTTTCGCCTAAAACCGTCCTCAATGGTGATCTGAGAAAGGGCCGATCGAGTTCGAATCTCTTTGGGATTGTCTGGCGCAGCGTGAACAGGCTCGCATTGTTGATCTCCTGGTTAAATGCGCGGCCTACGACTGCGATGTTGGGAAAATATCGATCACATTCCACTCGTGCGGGACCCAGACGCTGGGCAGCGAAATCGCGAAACGAAAGGACGATTCAGCATTATCATCGAACGAATGGTGCATTTTCGGAAACGGCAGTACACGCGGGAGAAATCTGCGTCTGGCGGGAGCACCGTCCCGCGAATGTCGAAACTCATGGCACTGCCAATTCGGCTCGACCAGTTAATCCGCGATGGCTTGGTGACCAACCAGGCGGAATTGGCACGATTTGGACATGTTAAGCGGGCCATATTGACGCAAATCATGAATCTATTATTTCTTGCGCCTGTTATTCAGGAACATACTTTACAGTTTCAAAAAGCTAAACTTGGCCGAACCGCGCTTATGGAAAAGAAGTTGCGATCGATTTGCGCCACGTTATGCTGGAAGAAACATTGTGAGATGTGGGTCGAGATCACAAAGTGAGATGCACAGGTTAAGGCCAGGCCGCGGGACGGAGCTTGCACTAGAACGGGTTGGCACCTCGCTTTACTGCGGCACACAGCTTCGGATCAAACTGCGATGATCCCGGTGCCGCTTCAGCTAGTGATAGGTTGGATACCACAGCCCCGGGGCATTGTCGCTCTGCAACTGGCGGATCCGAAGCGTACCCTGGCCGAAAGTTATGCTTCCACCGTGGAATTCACGAGCGAGCCGTCGAGCAACAGGAACATCAGCGGCAGATCAAGATCAGGGCAAGCATGGTGAGCAATATCGCGGAATATTCGAAAAACGAATCCGACGGTAGGTTGGCATTCCAACCTTCGATCGTGCAGTTGTCGTCTTGATGGCCTCAGCCGGCTCGCCCGCCTCTCGAGCCCGAGGCCAATCCTTTTCGAGTAGCGATCACCGCCCTGCCACGGATTGAAGTTGACTGCCGGGCCCTTAGGCTGCGCCTGTTCCATCAAATACGAAATCAACAAACGCCGCAGTGAGCTTCTGATGGCCGCGTGATTCAGACCGTCGAAGCCGGTCAGCACAATTTGGGGCCGGTCTGATTCCAGCTTCTCTGCTGAGCGAATTCACGCGACGACGACTGTTTATTCAAGTTTAGCCCCGTTAGAGTACGCAGTCAAGGAAGTTAAACTGCACCATCGCTGCGTGGCAATCAACTCGTCAACAGGATCTGGTACGCATGAACTTACGGATTATCGTGTTGAAGCCGGTGAATGACCTCTTTGGCGAAGCATTCTTCATCACGTCATATCAGCGTGGTTAGCACCCACGCATAAGCACTCTGTTGATCATTATTTATCGCGTACTGTGAGCTTCGAATGCCTACATATGTCCCATGTGTTGCTTTTGACCAGCCGGAGTTTGCGCTCTTTTGCGACCACATTAACAGTCGGCTTTGCGTAATTGACTTCATATACAAGTTTCGCGAATTGCAAGTGCCAGGCTACAATCCCCACGCGCCAGCCACACTTATTCTCCCCATCAACCAAGCCCCCGCATTAACACCATTATTTGAAAGTGACTATGCAGCACTTATTCAGGCCGTATGCAACCGAGTCACAATCAGTTCGCATTCCCTTGATGCGTTTAGGTCTGAGCTGGACGATGAAACGGTCAGTTTTTTTATCGAAGCAATTAGTGTGCAACGAACTCGGGTCTCGGTAATCGCCGATCCAGCGCGGCATGCGTATGTAGTGGCACTCCCTGATTTCCTTTCTGATTTGATTCTGCCTGCCCTTTCCCAGATGCATACCGCTGTGGTGGCCCAGTGCTGTCACTTTGCTGAAATGATTGCCGCTCGCGGTGGGAATGCAGCTCGCATTTTTCTCAACGCGCGCGCATCATCTGCATTCTCAATGTTTATCCTTACCTGGGTCGCCAATCGCATGAGCGTGCCGCTTCGCTTTGGTGACCACAATGCAAATGTGATGGTCATATGACGATTGAAGCTATTGAACTAGAAGATCCTCGTTTGCGACTGCCAGCACTGCACAATGTATACCCGTTGTTCAACGAGGCCCACCCAAGCGGAGACGCCGACGGTGATGGTGGGTTCGGCGCACCCGAGGCGTTTTTAGATCACAAGTACGGTCGCGTATTTACACGCAACCGTATAGTAAGACGCGCCGTATATGGACGCACGGAAAAAATGGAGCATTACGTCAAGCTTGACGGGCTCGCAATCGTCGAGGAGTTGCGAGTTCCCTATCGCCGAATCCCCATATTTGCTGTGAGTAGCCTTCAAGAAATCATGTCGGCAATTGACAGGCTCACCTCTGCAAATCAGAGTCATAAACTGCTACTTCGCGGGCAGTCAAGGACGTATATGCTTAATCGAAATAGTGCAGACAGCAATTTGCTTTACGGAGCGACGGTCAACGAACCGTCGTTTTTGCCGAGCTTTTTGAGGGCCGATTTTGACGACTTGACACTTCAATCGATTTGGCATAATCAGGCGGCGGTATTGCTACATGACGTTGGTTGCGACTACCGCAAGACGCTGTCTGAGAGCAGCATGCAAGCTTATGCAGACGACGTGGCAGCGCTGCGACGATCACCAGACTTTGATGGATTCTCGCTGGGAATAGCGCAGCATTATGGCCTTCCCAGTGTAGGCCTCGACCTGACCGACGATATTAACGTAGCTGCTTGGTTTGCCCTTTATACAATTTCTACTGATGGAAACGGACATGCTGCGTGCAGCATATTGCCGGACGACGCAGAACCAACAGTGTTTGTCTTTCGATGTCCACTTGAAACCATTTTTGATTATCGATACGTGCGGCCGAAGCAGTTTCCTGTCGGGCGTCCGGATAGGCAAAGTGCGTGGTTTGCGCATGTGGGGTGGGGGGCTGCTACTAATCAAATGGGCAGTTATCTGATGTGCGGGTTTCGCCTCACGCCGCAGATGTACGATCAACTACCGGCTGATTTTTCGCGTTACCTTTTTCCAAGCACTACAGACGATAGCATTTTGGGCTTTTTCCGCAAAATGAAGGGACTGCCGAAGCATGAGGGAGAGTGCCGACGTGCTTTGCAGCGAATTTACTTTTTCGAATAGAGCTTAGTTTGCAGACGTTGAGATCACCATCGCTCCATGATCAGGCACAGCGCGCCCGAAGTTCACTCAAGTTGTTTTCCCGATCTGTTCAAGTAGCCATTTCATCGCGCCATTTAAATTCACGATGCGCTGGCATTTTAAGGCACGCGTTCTAAAAGCAAAGTTGCTGGGCAGTTCTCTGCGCTCACTACGCCCTCTCTGTTTTGTTGCGAATCTCGCACATCACTGCCGACCCAAACTCGAACCGACCCATCCGCATAACGCGGTGGTGACCAATCAGGCGGAGCTCGCGCGTTTGAGCCACTTAACACGTGCACGTCTGACCCAGATCATAAACCTGCTTTGTCGTGCGCCGGACATTTAGGAGCAGGTTCTTTTGTTGCCGGCCATCAAACGCGGCCGCAACCCACTCACGGAAAGGCAACTCCGTCCGATTGTGGATACGCTGGACTGGCGAATGCAGCGGTAAATGTGGGCCCCGTGAACGAGACGGTTTGCGTAAGGGGTCTCTGGTCACGTTGCCGGGGTAGCAGGGATTGTGCTGCTGTTAATCGATCGCTCGGGCAAGCTCCGGTAAACGCTACCGACCTGTGCGGAAGCGAGTAGGTCCGGTAAGCTATCCGTCCGTTTCTTGTCCGAAACTCAGCGACCAGTCTGCCAAGGGGCCGGAGGCACCAAGACAAGCGCGGAAAGTCCGGCGAAGGGAGACTTCATGAAATTGGCCGACCTCAAACCCGGTCTCGCCCTCGTCGGCCTGGAGCCGGATCGTGTGTGCATCATCATCCAAGTCACGCCGTACGCACACAACGCTGTTCAGGTCTTCTATAAGCTGCCTGACGGGAGTTTCAAGGAACGTCTCCTCGGCCCCGCCGACGAAGCGAGCATCTCCGTCGCCACGGTCGAGCGGCCATGGGCGTTTGACGGTGACGCGGCCGCGTTACAACTGGCCTGCGAAGCCAAGCGGATTGACCTCGCGTTCCTCTTCGATCCGATGATGGCCGTCCACACCTCCAACGTCGATCCTCTTCCGCACCAAATCACCGCCGTTTACGAATCGATGCTGCCCCGCCAACCGCTCCGGTATGTCCTCGCCGACGATCCCGGGGCTGGCAAGACGATCATGGCCGGGCTCTATATCCGCGAACTGATCATGCGGGCGGACGCTCGTCGCGTGCTCATCGTCGCGCCCGGCAGCCTGGTCGATCAGTGGAAGGACGAGCTGTTCGAGAAGTTTGGTCTGACGTTCCAAGTCTTCGCCGGCGGCGACGCATCGTCGCCCAGCGGAAATGTCTTCGAGGATCACAACCTGTTGATCGTTCGGCTCGACCAGTTCTCACGTGGCGAAGAGGACGACGGCAACGAAAAAAAGCCGAGCCTGCTCCAGGCCAAGCTCTGTTCCGCCGGATGGGATCTGGTCGTCTTCGACGAAGCGCACAAGCTCGCCGCCCACTTTTTCGGGTCGAAGATCGACAAGACCGCGCGATTCCGGTTCGCCGAGCGGCTGGGCGGGGATACCCGTCACCTGCTGTTGATGACCGCCACGCCGCACAATGGCAAAGAGGAAGACTTTCAACTCTTCCTCTCGTTGCTCGATTCGGATCGCTTCTACGGCAAGCCCCGCGATGGTACCCACAAGGTCGATACCAGTGATCTCATGCGTCGCATGGTCAAAGAGGAACTGGTCAAGTTCGACAACACCCCTCTGTTTCCTGAACGCAAAGCCTACACCGCCAACTACAAGCTCTCGGATGCCGAAGCCAAGCTGTACGAGACTGTCACGAACTACGTCCGCACGGAAATGGGCAAGGCCGATCAACTCGGCGGCTCCCGCAAAGGCTCGGTCGGCTTCGCGCTCACCACACTGCAACGTCGTCTCGCCTCCAGCCCGGAGGCCATCTACCAGTCGCTTCGCCGCCGGAAGGACCGCCTGAGCGAGCGTCTCCGGGCCGAGAAGCTCGGCGACCGGGGCAAGCAACTCCTCGCAGAAACCGTGGACTACGTTCCCGAGGACGACGACGACCTGAATGCCGACGAGCAGGAGAACCTCGAAGAGAAGCTGGTCGATCAGGCAACGGCTGCGAAGACCATCGCCGAACTCGAAGCGGAAATCCTCATCCTCGCGGACTTGGAGAAGCAGGCAAAGGAGGTGGTCGTGTCGGGCATGGATCGTAAGTGGGATGAGCTCTCGAAGATCCTACAAAACAACCCCGAGATGCACGACGCCAGCGGTCGCCTGCACAAGATCATCATTTTTTCCGAGCACCGCGACACGCTTAATTACCTGCACGCCAAGATCGCCGGTGTGCTCGGCTCGGCCGACAGTATCATCACCATCCACGGCGGCACGAACAAAGACGAACGCAAGAAGTCGCAGGCCCTGTTCCGTTCGGACCCCGATACCCGCGTACTGATCGCCACCGACGCCGCGGGCGAAGGCGTGAACCTCCAGTGTGCCCACCTGATGGTGAACTACGACCTGCCCTGGAACCCTAACCGCCTTGAACAGCGGTTCGGCCGCATCCACCGCATTGGCCAAACCGAAGTCTGCCACCTCTGGAGCCTCGTCGCCAAGGAGACCCGCGAAGGCGACGTCTGGCACCGGCTGCTCGAAAAGCTCGCGGTCGAGTGCGAGGCGCTCAAAGGCAAGGTATTCAACATCCTCGGCGACGTCTTCGAGGAGAAGAGCCTGAAGGAATTGCTGATCGAAGCCATTCGCTACGGCGACAGACCGGAAATCCGGGCCAAGCTCTCGCAGACCATCGAACACGCCTTCGACCACGAGCACTTGAAGAATCTGCTCAACCGCAGTGCGCTGGCTCAGGAAACCATGTCCGCCGATCGGCTCTTCAAGGTGAAGGAAGAGATGGAGAAGGCCGAGGCCCGGCGGCTCCAGCCATTCTTCGTCCGGTCGTTCTTCCTCAAGGCCTTCGACAGCCTCGGCGGCACCATCCACAAGCGAGAATCCGAACGCTGGGAGATCACGCACGTTCCCGCCGCGATTCGGGAACGAGACCGCCGCCTCACCGGCCGCAACCGCCGCGAGAACGAGCCCGTTCTCAAGCGATACGACCGCGTCGCCTTCACCCGCGAGGCGATCCAGCCGAGCGACAAGCCCGGCCTCGCCCGCGCCATGCTCATGCACCCCGGCCATCCGCTCATGCTGTCGCTGACGGACATGATCCTCGAGCAGAACGCCAACCTGCTCCGTCGCGGTACGGTGCTGCTCGATCCTGCCGACGACGGTGCGACCCCCTGGCTTCTCTTCCTGCTCACGCACGAGGTCAAAGGGGGCGATGGCGTCGTCCTCTCCAAGCGGATGCAGTTCATCCGCGTGAACCCGGACGGCTCCGCCGCGTTCGCCGGTTGGGCACCGCACCTCGATCTCGAACCGCTCCCAGACGCCGACCGGCCCCGCATCACCGATCTGCTCAACGCCGACTGGATTCGCACCGACCAGGAGCAGAAGGCCATCGCCCTTGCGGCCGGGTCGCTGGTGCCGGAGCACTTCGCGGAAGTCGCCGGACGTCGCATCGAGCACGTCGATAAAACCCTCGCCGCCGTCCACGAACGACTGACCAAGGAAATCGCCTTCTGGACCGACCGCGAAATCAAGTTCAAGGACGACCTCGCGGCGGGGCGGGATATGCGGCTCAAGATCGACAACGTCAAGAAGACGCTCGACGACCTGCAAAGCCGGCTCGACGGCCGCAAAAAGGACCTGCAAGCGATGCGGCAGGTGCAGAACGGAACCCCCGTGATCCTCGGCGGCGCGCTCGTCGTGCCGGCAGGGCTATTGCGGCAGGCCAAGGGCGATGGCTCCGCGATCACGCCCGCCGAGGCCGCCGACCGCAAGCGTGTCGAAGACCTGGCCATGAAGGCGGTGATGGACGCGGAGGCGGCCAAGGGGCACCGCGTCGTCGATGTGAGCAAGGAAAAATGTGGCTGGGATGTCACAAGCTACCCGCCGGTGGTCAATACCATCCAGCCGGACCCGAAGCACATCGAGGTGAAAGGCCGCTTCGCCGGGGCGGACACGATCTGCGTCACGCACAACGAACTGCTCTACGCCTTCAACCAGGCGGCGAAGTTCGAGTTGGCCCTCGTCTTCGTGAACCCGGACGATAGCGTGCAGGGACCGCACTACCTCGGCAACCCCTTCCAGCGTGAGCCGGAGTTCGGCATCGCCAGCGTCAACTACAAGATTGCCGAACTGCTCAAGCGGGCGAAGGGGAACGCGTGACCATCATCTCTCCGAAGAAGCTCATCGAAGTGGCGCTGCCGCTGGATGCCATCAACGTCGCGTCGGCGCGGGAGAAGTCGATTCGCCACGGGCACCCGTCCACGCTGCACCTCTGGTGGGCCCGGCGTCCGCTCGCGGCGGCGCGGGCCGTCATCTTCTCGCAACTCGTCAACGACCCCGAAGACCTCTGGAAGTGCCAGAACCCCGGTAAGGAACCGAACAAACAGCACAAGGGGCACTGGACGAAAGCTCGGGCAACGCTCTTCAAGATCATCGAAGACCTGGTGCTCTGGGAGAACACCACGAACGAAGCGGTGCTGAAGCCGGCCCGCGAGGCGATCCGCCAAAGCTGGCGCGACACCTGCGAACTGAACAAGAACCACCCGGACGCCAAGACGCTCTTCGACCCGGAGAAGATGCCCGGCTTGCACGACCCGTTCGCTGGCGGTGGGACGATCCCGCTCGAAGCCCAGCGTCTCGGATTGGAGGCGTTCGCCAGCGACCTGAACCCCGTCGCGGTGCTTATCAACAAAGCGATGATCGAGATTCCGCCGAAGTTCGCGGGCCAGCCGCCGGTGTTTCCCGGTGCGAACACGGCCCTCACGAGTTGGAACGGCGCGGCCGGGCTGGCCGCGGACGTGCGCCGCTACGGCCAGTGGATGCGGGATGAAGCCTTCAAACGCATCGGCCATCTCTACCCGCCGATTGAGATCACGAAGGCAGTGGTAAAGGAGCGGCCCGACCTGAAGCAATACGAAGGCGAGAAGCTCACGGTGATTGCCTGGCTTTGGACGCGAACGGTGAAAAGCCCGAACCCGGCATTCAGCACTGTCGAGGTGCCGCTGGCCAGCACGTTCATCCTCAGCAGCAAGGACGGCAAGGAAGCGTATGTGCAGCCGGTCGTCGGCAAGTCTGGCTACACCTTCACGGTGAAGGTCGGCAAGCCCCCCGCCGAGGCAAAGGCCGGAACCTCAGCCGGGAAACGCGCTGCTTTCCGTTGCCTAATGTCAAATGTGCCAATCGACTACGACTACATCCTCGGCGAAGGAAATACTCAGCCACCAGGGCTCGGCCAGAAGTTAATGGCGATAGTCGCCGAGGGAACCAAAGGCAGAGTGTATCTGGCACCGACGACTGAGCATGAGGTGGTTGCACGGGAAGCACTGCCTGCTTGGCAACCGGAGGGCGAGACACCCCCGCAGTTGACAGGCGGTGGAGCACAAGCCCATAGATTTGGACTCAACACTTGGGCAAGCCTGTTTACTCGACGGCAACTCGTAATCCTCTCAACATGTGTGGATTTGCTCGGCGAGGTCACAGAGCGGATTCGGTGTGACGCGGTAGCGGCTGGAGTTATGTCCGACGAACGAGGGCTCGACGCCTGCGGGACCGGGGCCAAGGCATATGCCGAAGCGGTAAGCGTGTATCTCGCGTGTGCAGTTGACAAGTTCACCGAATGTCACAGTTCGATATGCACATGGAGTAACTCTCCGAAGAATGAACTCGTGGTCAGCACATTCCGGCGACAGGCACTACCGATGACGTGGGATTTTGGCGAGTCGAACCCGTTCGCTGACTCAAGTGGGAGTTTCACGAAGATTATCGACGCAGTTGTGAAAGTCGTCTTGGGAGCGCTACCAGCTGCTATTGCTTCAACAGTCACACAGGCCGACGCGCAACGTCAGGTCTTAAGCCAGAATCGCTTCGTTTCCTGCGATCCTCCGTACTACGACAATATTGCCTACGCGGATTTGTCTGACTTCTTCTATGTCTGGTTGCGGCAGACACTGCGCCCGGTTTTTCCCTACCTGCTTGCAACTATCGCGGTGCCGAAAGCGGAGGAACTCGTAGCCACCGCGTACCGTCATGGAAGCCAAGAGAAGGCCGAAAAATTCTTCCTTGACGGCATGACGCAGACGATGCACAACATTGCTGTGCAGGCCCATCCGGCCGCCCCCCTCACTATCTACTACGCCTTCAAGCAATCCGAATCGGGCACCACGGAAGGCACTTCCTCAACCGGTTGGGAAACATTTCTCGAAGCGGTGCTGAAGTCCGGCTTGGCCATTTCTGGCACTTGGCCAATGCGAACTGAGCGATCAGGGCGCTCACGTGATCTTGAGTCTAATGCCCTTGCTTCTTCCATCATCCTCGTCTGTCGCCCGCGACTGAAAAAAGCGGGCACCATCGACCGCCGCAAGTTCATTCGTCTTCTCAACGAAGCCTTGCCGTTTGCCCTCGACGCCATGACCCGCGAGAGCGAAGGGCTGCACTCGCCGGTCGCCCCAGTGGACTTGTCGCAGGCGATCATCGGCCCCGGCATGGCGATCTTCAGCCGTTACGATGCCGTGCTGGAAGCCGACGGCACGCCAATGACGGTGAAGACCGCCCTGCAACTCATCAACCGCTTCCTGGCCGAGGACGACTTCGACGCCGATACGCAGTTCTGCCTGCACTGGTTCGAGCAGCACGCTTGGGAAGCGGGCAAGTTCGGCGAGGCCGACGTGCTCGCCCGGTCCAAGGGGACGAGCGTGGAGGGCGTGCGGCAGGCCGGTGTACTGAAAAGCGGCGGCGGCAACGTGCAGCTCTATTCCCCGGCAGAATTGGAAGCCGACTGGGACATCGACGCCGACCCGCGCATCCCCGTCTGGCAGGTGCTGCACGAGATGATCGCGGCCCAGCGCGTCGGCGGGGACACCCTCACGGCCCGCATCTACGCTCACCCCAGGACCGCCGGCAAGACGGAAGCCGCCCGGCAGTTGGCGTACCGTCTTTACACCCTCTGCGAGCGGGCCAACCGCGCCGAGGACGCCCGGCGGTACAACGAACTGGTCACAGGTTGGAGCGGCATCGAAAGCACCGCCGCGAAGATTCCCCAACCGAAACAAGGCACGCTGTTCGACGGCGAGGAGACATCATGAAGCCCTGGCGCGAGATCGCCGTCCCGCATGCGGACGTGCTCAAAGGAACCTTCCAGCAGGCCGAGTTTGCCGCGGACATTTCCGCTGTGCATTCGGGCAAAGCCCCGCAGGAATACCAGGACGCGGCCGCATTCTTCGAGCGGACGTACATCACCGAAGGGATGCGGTTGCTGCTGACGCAGGTCGCCCAGCGGCTCAGCGGCCAGGGGGGCGAGCCGGTCATCCAGTTGCAGACGGCGTTCGGCGGCGGCAAGACGCATACGATGCTGGCCGTGCTGCACCTCGCCAGCCGGCAGGGCGCCCTCAACGACCTGCACGGCATCCCCACGCTGGTGGAGAAGGCCGGGCTGATGGACGTACCCAAGGCGACCGTGGCCGTACTCGACGGCACGGCCCATTCGCCGGGGCAAGGCTGGAAACGCGGCCGCACCACGATCAAGACACTGTGGGGCGAACTCGCCTGGCAGCTCGGCAAGGGCGAAGCGTTCGACCTCGTGAAGGAAGCCGACGGCAACGGCACCTCGCCCGGCAAGGAAGTGCTGAAGACGCTCCTGGAGAACGCGGCCCCGTGCGTGGTGCTGATGGACGAACTGGTCGCGTACATCGGCCAGTTCGAGGAAGGAAAGACTCTCACCGGCGGCACCTACGACAGCAACCTGTCGTTCATTCAAGCCCTCACCGAAGCGGTGAAGCTGGTGCCGACAGCGGTGGTGCTGGCGAGCTTGCCGGAGAGCAACACCGAAGTAGGCGGCACCCGCGGCGCGGCGGCGCTCAAGGCTTTGGAGAAGCGTTTTGGCCGCGTGCAGGCGCTGTGGAAGCCGGTCGCCACGGAGGAAGCGTTCGAGATCGTGCGGCGGCGGTTGTTCGAGCCGATCAAGGATTTGAAGACCCGCGACGCGGTCTGCCGGGCGTTCGCCGATGCGTATGTCAGCGAAGGGGCGAAGCTGCCGAGCGAGACGCACGAGGGGCGGTACTACGACCGGCTGTGCCAGGCGTACCCGATTCACCCGGAAGTGTTCGACCGGCTCTACGAGGACTGGACGACCATCGACGGCTTCCAGCGCACCCGCGGCGTGCTGAAGCTGATGGCCAAGGTGATCTACCGACTGTGGCAGAACGACAACAAGGACTTGGTGATTCTGCCGGGGAGCATTCCGCTGGCGAGTGGTGATGTTCGCAACGAGATGACCTACCTGCTGCCGGCGGGCTGGGACCCGGTGATCGAAGGGGACATCGACGGCGACCGGGCCGAGACGACGGAACTCGAAGGCAAGGAACCCCGCTTCGGCCAGGTGAACGCGGCCCGCCGCGTAGCGCGGACGCTGTTCCTCGGCACCGCACCCAGCAGCGTGGCGACCAAGCCCGGCACCCGCGGATTGGATCGCGGACGCATCCTGCTCGGCTGCCTGCAACCGGGCCAAACCTCGGCGGTCTACTCGGACGCCCTCAACCGCCTGGCCGATCGCCTGCACTATCTGAACTCCAGCGGCGACAAGGCGGCCGACACGACCCGTTTCTGGTTCGACACGCGGGCCAACCTGCGGCGAGAGATGGAAGACCGCAAGCAGCGGTTCGACCCCAAAACCGACGTGCGGAAGAAGATCGAAGAGGTGGTAAAGAAGCTATTCGCCAGCGTGCAACCGTTCGATGGCGTCCACGTCTTCACCGCTCATGGCGACGTGCCGGACGACAGCGCTTTGCGGCTCGTGATCCTCGGGCTGGAGCAGGGTTTCACGAAGGACGACCCGCGGGCCGCAACGGACGCGGTTCTCGAGCACTTGAAACTACACGGCAGCCAACCCCGGCACCGGGCCAACCGACTTATCTTCCTCGCGCCCGACTACCCCGTATTGACCCGCCTGCGCGATACCACGCGAACGGCACTAGCGTGGGAAAGTATCGTCGCGGATATCAAAGCGAAATTGCTCGTCATCGATCAACCACGTCAGGATCAGGCCGAGAAGGAGTTGGCCAGTGCGAACGCGGTCTTGCCGAAGGCGGCCCGCGAATGCTTCAAGTGGCTGCTCTGCCCGGTGCAGGATGATCCGACGGCGACGAAGCCAAACGTCGAGCCGTTCCCGCTCAACACCACGAGCGGCACGGCTAGTGGCGAACTGGAGCGAGTGAGCAAAGAGAACGAACTGGTGATCGAGGCGTGGTCGCCGATCCACCTACGGGCCAAACTGAAAGAGCTTTACTGGAAGCCGGAGAAGCCCACGGTGGGGGCGATGGCGTTCTGGGAGGATTCACTGCGCTACTTGTACCTGCCCCGTTTGAAGTCGCGCGACGTACTTGCTGGTGTGATACGCAACGGAGCCGCGAGCCGGGACTTCTTCGGTACGGCGTATGGCTTCAAGGACGATAAGTACGAAGGCTTCAAGTTCGGTGACGGTGACGTGTCGTTCAACGGAACGCTGCTCCTGATCGAACCGGAAGCTGCCAAACAGTACGTCCTGAAGATCATGGCGAGCATCGAGCCCAAACCGCTGGAAGCGGGCGAGATGCGCGACCAAACCAAGCCGACAATGGAGACCGGCACAGTCACGCCGACGCCAGACACAGGAATCAAGCCGACCGGCCCTGGCCCGACCGTCGCGGCCGCCAAGGCCAAGTCTTTCCACGGCAGTGTGGAGATCAATCCGACGCTGGCGAAGTCGCGGCTTAACACCATCGCGGAAGAAATCATCGCGTTGCTGACGGCCGACCCGAACGCCACGGTGAAGGTCACGCTGGAGATCGCCGCCGATTTCCCGAACGGCGCGAGCGACACCACAAAACGCGCCGTCAGCGAGAACGCGACGAGCTTGGGGTTCAAGGTTAAGGATTGGGAGTACTAGCCAGATTGATTCATCGTGTGTCTCTCGGCTGAAAAGTGCAGATCGTTTCGCGTACGATAGGAAGGCATGTATTTTCGCACCGACTCTTATCCGGTTCGATGCACATCCTCGGCGGCACCGGCCTACCCTGGGAGAGGTGGCTCTTCGTCAGGCTGTTCAGCCGCAAATGACCGGCGACAATTCCAACCTACCGGAAGGCTGGTAGCCGCAACTCATAACGAGGCGGACAGATGACCAATCATTTCCTTGAACTCCGCTTCAGACATGATAGTTTTCATGTCATTGACCAAACGAGTTTCCAGTGCGACGGCTGCGATTCCCGGCCCCTCCAAGTGCTCAATTGATGGCCAGTTCCAGTCTGTGCATTTGCGTGGCGGTGCAAGCGATAATTCGAGTCGTGAGTAGTGAGCAACGCCGCCGCAACGCTCAATTGAAGCCGAGATGGCCGACCGCCACTGTGCCGGAGTCGGTAAGTCAGCCGGCGACGCTCCACGCTGCTGAGCCCACTTGCTAGCTCTTCAGAGACAACTGTTTACTTTACCCTCAACCCACTTTTTCCATGTAGTGCGACCGTCGCAGATTCCGTCCACGCGGGAAGGCTCTCCTCAGCTTTCGACATCGCGCCACCGTTCCCAAATAAACTAGCGTCAAGTTTTTCACCGAGAATTGGCGAACTTGTCGTACAAGAAACTAGCCACGGCGTCCGGCCACATAAACCGAAGTGTCCCCGGTTCGATATCTTGAACGGCCGCAGCCTCGGAGGCCAAGCGACCAACCATTAGGATGTTCGGCTCAATCGCGAGGTAGATGTCGCGCCAAATCTGATATTCCATCTCCGAGTTCCTTTCACCGTCCTTGTAAAGCTTAAACTCCTGGTTGGCCTTGCTTCGTTTGCCACCGTGTTTGATGAGCAGATGTGACCAAATCGTGCGGACATTGCCGACCCAGTGGACATTTGGCCTTAGCATCATCGCAATTTCGGAACCGACGCTGATTTTGAGGTACGGAAGTCGGTGTCGGTTTATCAGGTCTGGCAGATGGTGGGTGCTAGGGCACGCCTGAATATCCGTCGCTAGGTCGAAAACTTCCTGATGCGTGTTCTCGTTCAGGATGCGGGGCCCAAGCCCATGTTCTGCCGCACTATAGTTGCCCGCAGGGTCAGTGATCCCCAAGGCAAGGTTGACGTACTCCTCGATACGGCCGGTTTCGAACAACTGCCAGAGAGTGGCATGCGTACGCTCCCGAGTAAGGTAGTGTTCGCGGACGTTTGGCATGTCCAATTCCGCTATGATTGTCGCCACTTCACGCCCTTTTTCTACATTACTCCTTCAGTACAACATGGACGATCCTAGCCGCGGCAGCCGCTCCGGTCAAAGTTACCCGAAGGCCGAAAGCGAGCGTTCGCGACCGGTTGCGGTCGGGGTGCGAACGCAATCAGGTTGTTAACCCGTTTGACCCCGCGGGAAGAGAGCGCAGAGAGTTCTCGGAAAGGTAGCGGCGGGATAGTGGTCGAAGTAGAATTGGAGGACCAATTCTACGACTGTCAGAGAGTCGTGCCGTCGTCGTAACCCGTTGCGGTTTCTCTAGTAAACGCAAGCGGCCAGAGGGACTCTCTGGCCGGCAAACTGCGTTAACCGCAGGGTATCCCGTTTCCGGGTAAAAAAGAAAAGCTCCCCCCGCAGGACTCGAACCTGCGACCCGGCGGTTAACAGCCGCCTGCTCTACCAACTGAGCTAGAGGGGATCAGAGACTCATTAAATTAGCTTGAAGTTCAGGTTTCGACAAGTGAACTACGGACCATTTTTGGCCGACTCGTTTTTTCGCCTTCCAGCCCGGTCCGGTCGTAGCGAACGTGCCGGAAAGCCGCTGCCGCCGTGGCAGCCAGAATCGTTCCCCGCTACGATTATCGTTCCCTCTTTCACCCTTTCCGCAGCTTTCGTGCAGGTCTTTTTGCAATGACTCAGTTCCGTGTTGAACGCGATTCGATGGGCGAGGTCCAGGTTCCCGCGCAGGCCTATTACAGCGCCCAGACACAGCGGGCCGTCGAGAATTTCCCTGTCTCCGGCTGGCCATTGCCACCCGCGTTGGTCCACGCGCTCGGTCTGGTCAAGTTCGCCTGTGCCGTCGCCAATCGCGATCTGGGTAAGCTGACGCAATCGGGCAAGAACCGGCTCAACGACCAACAAGTCACGGCTCTGCTCGATGCCTGCAAGGAAGTCGCTGCCGGCAAGTTCGACCAGGAATTTCCCGTCGACGTGTTCCAAACCGGCTCGGGTACTTCGAGCAACATGAACACCAACGAAGTGATCGCCAACCGCGCGATCGAGATCCTCGGCGGCGACCGCTTCCAAAAAGAGAAGCCCGTCCATCCCAACGATCACGTCAACATGGGCCAAAGCACGAACGACATCTTCCCCACCGCCATTCACGTGGCCGTGGCGATGCGCATTCGCGACGACTTGATTCCCGCTCTGCAAAAACTGTACGACGTGCTGAAGCAAAAGGCCGGCGAGTGGGACCAGATCATCAAGATCGGTCGCACGCACCTGGCCGATGCCACGCCACTTCGCCTGGGGCAGGAAATCGGCGGTTTTGCTCGGCAGATTGAGCTTTCGATCGACCGAGCCAAACGCGCCAGCGACGCCGTGCTGGAGTTGCCCGCTGGTGGCACCGCAGTCGGCACCGGCATCAACACGCACCCCGAGTTTGGTCGCCGCGTGGCCGCTGCGCTCGCCAGCGAAACGGGCATCGAGTTCATCGAAGCCGTCGATCACTTCGAAGGGAACGCCCAGCGCGATGGCTTGGTCGAATGCCACGGCCAGCTGCGTACCATCGCCAACACGCTCTTCAATGTCAGCAATAACATTCGCTGGCTGGGCTCCGGTCCTCGCTGCGGCTTCTACGAAATCAAACTCCCCGATCGTCAACCTGGCAGCTCCATCATGCCGGGCAAGGTCAACCCGGTGATGTGCGAAAGCATGATGCAAGTCGCCGCCCGCGTCATGGGCAACGACCAAACCGTCGCCTTCAGCGGTGCCACAGGCGGCCAGTTCCAGCTGAATATCATGATGCCGGTCATGGGACACGCCACGCTCGAAAGCATTCACTTGCTCGCCGGTGCCACGCGCGCCTTCGTCGATTTCTGTGCCATCGAAATGGAAGCCAATCCAGAAGCTTGCGAAGCATCCGTCGAAAAGAGCCTCTCGATGGTCACGAGCTTGAATCCGCACATCGGCTACGAGAAAGCCGCGTCGCTCGCCAAGCAGGCCTTCAAGTCGGGCAAGACAATTCGCGAACTGTGCCGGGAAGAAGGCATTCTGCCCGAACATACGCTCAAAGAAGCTCTCGACCCGATGAGCATGACCGAGCCGCAAGCCTAATTCGCCTGCTAGCTGACGAGAATTATCGAAAAAATCTGGGCAAGAGCCATTTTTCGCCCAGATTGGGTTTGCGGCTTTCCCCGCTGGCACCGACAATCCCGCGCTGGCACCCACAGGACGGGGGCCTGCCAATAGACGTCGCATCGAACGCGCTATTCGTCCACGGAGGGATCTGTGATGTTTTGCGTAAGCAGCTTCACTCAACTTGATCGACAACTTCGCAACCTGCGAACGCGCACGCTTGTGTGCGCATTCACAGGGACTATCTACTTCGGCGCGCTCGCAACTTCCTCGGTCTTTGCCCAAGCAAACGCGCTGCGCCCGATTACTCCCCGCAACGCGCCAACGCCTGCTGCGCCCGCCGCTGCCGATCCCATGGCTGAGCGGCCCGAAGCAACCGCGCCGACGGCCCGCACCATCGCCCTGCAAATGGCCGATGCCTACGCGCTCTCGAAAACGGCCAAGACCGTCGACGAATACAGCAGCATCATCGAGACCTGCGAACGCGTCCTGGCCGAAACGAATAAAGTCGAGACGATCAAATACGCGCACGGCCTGGCCGGTTGGAGCTACAACCGCCGCGGCGAAGCCTTCGTCGAGCAAGCGAACAAACTGGCCGAGAAAGGTGCCGAGCGCGAAGCAAACGAACTCGACGCGCTGGCTCTCGACGATTTTCATCAGGCGATTGCCCACGACAAAACCAAGTGGAAGGCCTATCACAATCGCGGCGTCAGCCTGGGGCTGCATGGCAAAGCCGAAGCAGCCCTCGCCGACTTTAACGAAGCCCTGCGAATCAATCCCGGTCACATCAATGGTTGGTACAACCGCGGCGAGATCCACGCGCAGCTGGGGCAGCACGGCGATGCCGTCGAAGATTTCACCAGCGCTCTTAAGTTGAAGCCAGACGATCATGGTTCCCTCATCGGCCGCGCGGCGGCTCGCCGGCAACTCGGCAAGTTAAACGAAGCCATGCGCGACATCTCGACGGCGCTGCAGTACCAGCCCAACTATGCTCCCGCTTATTGCGAACGGGCTGAAATCGAAATGCTGCTCGGCCAATGGCAAGCAGCCGCCGAAGACTATCGCAATGCCGCCAAAGCCGATAACACCTTGGGTCGCGCGTTCCGCGGCGTCGCCTGGCTAATGGCAACCTGCCCCGAGTTGAAGTTCCGCAATGCTCAACTGGCTCTCGAAGCGGCCGAGAAGGCGATCGCCCTCGATGGCGATCGCGATTACCGCACGCTCGATGTGGTGGCAGCGGCGCAAGCCAATCTCGGGCAGTTCGAGGCGGCTCAAGCGAACGTGCAAAAGGCCATTGAGGTCGCCCCGCAAGAGGCGCTCCCTTCGTTACAATCGCGGCTGCGTTTGTATGCGAGCGGCAAGCCTTATCGCGAACCCATCCGCCAGGCTGCTGCTCCCGGAAACTTGCCGCGCTAGTGCGCGAAGACAGAGCAGCACGATGACCCGTCAGCCGACGAATTGGCAACATCTTTGGCGATTGCGCAGCGACACCACCTACCTGAATCATGGCTCGTTCGGCCCGCCGCCCCTCGTCGTGCAGCAAGCGCGACAAGAGTGGCAACGCCAGCTCGATGAACAGCCGATGGATTTCTTTGTCCGGCAATTGGAACCCGCCTGGTTCGCCGCGCGCGATCGCCTGGCCCAGTTTGTCGGCACCACGGGCAACAACCTGATCTTTGTTGAGAATGCCACCGCTGGCATGAACGTGGTTGCCGATTCGTTTCCGCTGCAAGCCGGCGACGAAGTGCTGCTGACCAATCACGAGTACGGTGCGGTCGAGCGAATCTGGCAACGAGCCTGCACCAAAGCCTCGGCAACCATGAGCATCGTCGCCTTGCCCCTTCCCTTCACCTCTGCTGAAGAAACAGTCGACACGATTCTCGCGGCCACTTCGTCCAAGACCAAGCTGATCGTCATCAGCCACATTACTTCCGCAACCGCTGTCACGTTGCCCGTGAAGCAACTGTGCGCAGCTGCTCGCGAGCGGGGCATTGCTGTTTGCATCGATGGTCCCCACGCGCTGGTGCAGGAAGACGTCGCCCTCGATGCCCTGGGCTGCGACTTTTACACTGCCAGTTGTCACAAGTGGCTGTGTGCTCCCTTCGGCAGCGGCCTGTTGTACGTCGCGCCTCATCAGCAACAGAACATTCGCCCGCCCGTTCTCAGCTGGGGACGCTTGCCGCCTACTCCTCCGGATCGCTGGTCGGACGAATTCGTCTGGAGCGGCACGCGCGACTACTCGGAATACCTGACCATTCCCACGGCCATCGAATTCATCGAGCAGATTGGCCTGACAACCTTTCGCGATCATGCCCACACCCTTGCTCGCTACGCCCGCGAGCAACTCGTCGCCCTCACCGGCCAGCAGCCGATCATTCCCGACGACCCCGCCTGGTACTGCTCGATGGCTCACGTTCCGATTACTCCCGGCACTCGTCAGCCCCTGATGGAACAACTCTTTCAGCAGTTCCACATCGAAGTCCCCATCGTCGAATGGAACGGCAATCGCTACGTCCGCGTCTCCTGCCATCTCTACAACCACCGCGACCAAATCGACGAACTCGTCCGCGCCCTCAAGGTTCTGCTGTACTAGGGGCCAGGATTCGGGAGCCGGAGGTCGGAAATCGGGAGTCGGAGGTCGGAAATCGGGAGTCGGAAATCGGAGGTCGGAGGTCAGCGCAGCGTCTTTCCTACTTCCCGCCCCCGGGGCCCTTCCTCCCTTCCGCCCCCGCCCCTGCGGCGGGGGTTTATTGGCTTTTGCACTACGCCCGGCAACATCGCCCGACCCGCTCGCAAACTCTCCCCGCCCCTTCTCCCTTCCGCCCCCGGGCCTGCCCCGGGGTTTATTGGCTTTTGCACTACCGCGTGGCAACATCGCTCCGCCCGCTCGCGAACTCTCCCTGCCTTCCACTCCGCATTCCGCACTCCCCACTCCGAACTTCCTCAAAAGCTCTCTTCCACGGTCTGCACAGGAAACTTACTCGGCGGCGGCTCGATCCAATTCGTCGGCACCAGCCGGCGAAAACCCTCTGCCTCTTGCACTAACCTGCCCCGGGCATCCACGCTGAACGCCGAGCCCGGCTTCGGCGTAAACTTCTCCGGTGCCGATGGATGCCGCTCCGTCGTAAACGCTGGCGCCGTCGACCGCAGGAACTCGATCGTAGGGCAGGAAGAAGAGTGGGAGTGTGGAAGAGCGGGAGAGGGCGAGATTTTGGAGTCTAGTTGAGGCTGCTCTCGACCTTCTCCCTTCCGCCCCCGGGCCTGCCCCGGGGGTTCAACGGCTTTTGCACTACCGACCGGCAACATCGCGTTGCCAACTCGCTCGATCTTTGCCTCCGTTTTGATAACTTTTTCGTCGATAATTTCAGCGATAACCACGTCGTCGATATCCTCTACTGTATCAACGACTTCGAACGATTTCATAGCCGTTATTTCCGGCATTATTCCGCCTTCGGTGATAACCGTTTGATAACCACTTTCGGACGTGCTGAAGCCATCTTCCTGCCCTCGCGTTTCTTCCTTCCGCCCCCGGGCCTGCCCCGGGGGTTCAACGGCTTTTGCACTACCGCCCGGCAACATCACGCTACCCGCTCGCAAGCTCTCCTCTGAACCCAGACCACTTTCCCAGCGGTCGCCCCTCACTTCGACTCTCTCCCCTGAGTACCAAGGTGAGGGAGCCAATGCAGCAGCAGCAACTGCGTCGACGCGCATTCCTGCCTCATTCTGCATTCTGCGTTCTTCCTTCTGCCTTTCCTTCTCCCTTTCCTTCGCCTCCCACTTCTCCACCTCCGGCAGCGCCGCATCGATCCACTTCCGCTGCTCGGCCATCCGCTCGTCGTAGGTCATCTCAGGCTCTTCGGGCAGCCGATTCTTCGTCTCGAAGTCGACGGTCCCATCGAGTTTGATCCCTTCAAACTTCAGCATCTTTTCGCTCATGCGAATTGCATCGTTGAGAAAGCGCGGATTGCCATCGCGAGTCTTCGACGACGTTTCTACCATCAATTCGCCCTTGAACTTGCGTTTTTTCGCATTGAATTGCGGCTCTTGCGACGCCCGCCACTTTTCGCACATCTGCGAGTAACCCATGTCCAGCCGCCGCTTGTGCTGCCGCGTCAGCATGTGCAAGCGCTGAATCCGCCCCTGCTCGCTCTTGTGCTCCGTCTCGCGATTTGTCGTCAGTTCCGGCTCACCTTCCCAGCGCTGCAGCTTGTGAAAAATCTTGCTCACCGCAGGCTGCGAGATGCCAAACTCCGCCGCCACCATCCGCTGCGAGACCCCATGCGTCGAGCATCGCTCGTAGATCTCCAGATCCCTCGGCTTCGGCGCGCGGAAGATGCTTTGTGTTTTCTTTTTCTTGCTCATGTTTCGAACTCCGGAGCGTGAAGATGGGGAGAGTGGCAATGAGAGAGAGTGTGGAAGACAAATGCCTGCACGCGCATTCGCTTATCCCTGGTTAACCGAGCCGCTTGCGGCCATTCCCCGCCTTCCCTACTCCCTCTCCTCGGTACTCCGGGGAGAGGGTCGGGGTGAGGGGCTGAACTGCCGCGCCACTAGCGCCCCAACTTTCATTCAACATCCGCCAGCGACTCGGTTAACCAAGAACACCTACCTTCTCAACCACTCGTTACAACTCCATTACCATCCAATTGCGCACTACATCGTTCGCACATTCTCACCAATATCTACCAGTGGTGATGTATTCGCAAGTACTTTTTTAAGAAATTGTCCGGCGCACGCCAGGGCAAGAGATACGCTGATGTTTCGGCTCAGAAGGCGGGAGGTTTGTTGTCCTTCAGTCGCGGCTGCACACCTAGTCTTGCTTGGGCTGGCTCCGTTTAGTCAGCGGCACTTCAATGGTTCGGACCTCTTTGGTGCGCAGGCGAGGCACAAGCAATGCCAACGGCGGCACAAATAGGTTGTCGGCGGCACTTCGCTCGCCGGTGGTCGCGGCACAATGTGGGGAATGTTTCTTGCTGCGCTCATCTTGGCGGTCATCGCTAATGGCATGAATCTGGTCGGTCTGGAGAGTAAGCGGCAGCAAATTGTGCTGGGACTCGTTATCTTGAGTGCAGTACTTCTCGACCGCATGAAGCGACCATCCCATGAATGAAGATCGTGAAGCTATCCACGATGAAGCCTCGCCAGCCAACGCTCGTTTTCGCGGGTGGCACCGGCCCGTCATCGTCTTCTGCTCGATTGTGGGCGCCTATGTGCTTCTGGCGTATGTGTTGCTACCGCTGCTGTGGGTCAGGTATGCCCATCATCATCCGGCGCTCGATGAGACTCCCGGCATCACCAAGACGGGCGACGACCATCCGGGCGATCCGATCAACGTGGCACTGATTGGCAGCGAAGAGGAAGTGAAGTCGATCCTGAAGGCTGCCGGCTGGTTTCCCGCCGATGCGCTCGGGCTGAAGAGCGATCTGAAGATCGCGGCCGCTACCGTTCTCAAACGCCCTTATGCCGACGCGCCCGTCTCGAACTTGTTTCTCTTCGGACGCAAAGAAGACCTGGCTTTTGAGCAACCCGTCGGCGACAGTCCGCAGCATCGGCATCACGTCCGCTTTTGGAAGTCGGCGAAACTCGACGAGCAGAAGCGGCCACTCTGGGTCGGCTCGGCAACCTATGACCGCAGCGTGGGTGTCAGCCATACGACGGGGCAGATTACCCATCACATCGCCTCGGATGTCGATGCCGAACGAGATCACCTGTTCTCTTGTCTGGAGGAAACGGGTCGACTGGCCAACGTACAAACCATTCCTGATTTTCATAGTGTCCGCAGCGGTCGCAACGGAGGTGGAGATTTATGGAAGACCGATGGGGGTCTCCTGCAGGGGACGATCGAAAACGTCGCCTTTCCGTAGCTTGCTCCTATTCGTTTTCTATCGCTCTGCTACAACTAACCATTGAGCCTCGGCCTGTCGTGACAACAGGCCAACGCTCCGTTTGATCTTCGTCCTGTCAGCGAGGCTCTGTCATGCTTGCTTTTCGATACGCGGTTGTTTGCACGATCTCGGTCGCTGCCCTGCCATTGCTCATTACCGGCTGCAAACCGGCGGTAGCCACCGGTGGCCCGGGCGCCTTGCCCAAGGTGACGGTCGCACATCCCGAGTCTCGTACCATTCAAGACGAAGACGATTATGGCGGCTGGTTGCGAGCGGCCGAGACCACCGAAATTCGCTCCCGAGTACGCGGACACATCTTGGATGTCAAATTCCAGGATGGCGACTACGTGAAGACCGGTCAGGTGCTGTTCGAGCTCGACCCCCGTCCATTCCAGGCGCAGATCGAAGCTACTGAGTCTTCGGCAGATGCCTTGAAGGCTCAGCACAAAGCGGCCGAGAAGGAACTTGTTCGTTACGTCGAACTGGTCAAAAAGAACGCAGTCAGCGTGCAAGATCTCGAGAAAGCCGAGGCGGATACCGCGGCACTAGCGGCTCGCATCATTGCTACGCAACAGCAGGCGAATATCGCCCGGCTGGACCTTGAGTATTCGTCGATTCTCGCCCCGATTAGCGGTCGCATCAGTCGAGCCATGCTCACCAAGGGCAACCTGGTCAACGCGGGTGGAACCGACCCCGTGCTGACGACCATCGTGAGTATCGACCCCATCTACGCCTACTTCACCATCAACGAGCGAAGTCTGCAGCGTTATCTGGCGGAAAGGCGTGTAGAAGATGGAGACAAGCCGCCGCCCTCACTTCGCGAGCGACATATTCCATTTCGGTTTGCGCTCGACTCGGACGATGGCTTTCCCAACACGGGCGAACTCGACTACGCCGATAATCAGGTCGACTCAGCCACGGGCAGCATCGAGATTCGCGGCACCGTGAAGAACCCCAACGGTAAGTTTGTGCCGGGTTCGCGGATTCAGGTTCGTGTGCCGAATGGTCGGCCCTACGAAGCGATTGTCATTCCCGATACGGCCATCCTTTCCGACCAAGATCGCCGCTACGTGCTAGTGCTCGGCAAAGACAACATGGTCCTCCGCCGTGACATCATTCCCGGTCGTTTGCTCGACGATGGCTCACGGATCGTTCGCCCGGCAACCGGTGGTGCTGAAGCACTGACCAAAGACGATCAGATCATCACGCTCGGTCTGCAAAGAGCGCGGATCAATTATCCCGTCGATCCGTACCTTGCCGATGGCAAGCCTGCGGGCAAAGCCAGTTCCTAAGCACCCGTCGTCGAACTCGATCCTGCACCTGCTGACGCTTCGCTTTCAAAGGCTCCTGCATGTTTGCCCGCTTCTTTGTCGATCGGCCGGTGCTGGCCACCGTGATGTCGATTGTGATCGTCATCGTGGGCTTGGTGGCCCTCTTGCGACTGCCGATCGCGCAGTACCCAGACGTCACCCCGCCGACGGTTCAGGTCACGGCCAACTATCCCGGGGCAAACGCCGAGACAGTGGCCAACACGGTGGCGATGCCCATCGAGCAAGAGGTCAACGGCGTCGAAGGCATGATCTACATGGCCTCACGCTGCACTAACGACGGCCAGATGCTGCTCGACGTCACCTTCAAGCTGGGGACCAACCTCGATACGGCCCAAGTGCTGGTTCAGAACCGGGTCGCCATCGCCCAGGCCAAGTTGCCCGAAGAAGTGAAACGCACCGGCGTCACCACCAAAAAGAAGTCTCCCAGCATTCTACTCGCCGTCAACCTCGTATCGAAGAAGCGCGACGACGGCAGTTTCTATTACGACCAGCTTTATCTCAGCAACTACGCCTCGTTGAACATCAAGGATGCCCTCGCGCGGATCAATGGCGTGGGCGATGTGACTTTTCTGGGACCTCGCGATTACAGCATGCGTGTCTGGCTTGATCCGCGCAAACTCGCCGCGCTCGAGATGACGGCCAGCGACGTGGTCGCCGCGATTCGCGAACAAAATGTGCAAGTCGCCGCCGGTCGCCTTGGCCAGCCACCACTGCCCGCCGGCGCTGAGGTGCCGTTTCAACTCGTCCTTAACACCCAGGGGCGATTGACCTCCGAAGAGCAATTTGGCGACATCATCGTCAAACGTGGTGACAAAGGGCAGAACGTCCATTTGCACGATGTCGTCCGCGACAGCCGGCCACGTTCCGACGGAACGGAACAAGAAAAAGGTGTCGAACTCGGTGCCAAGAACTACGACGTCAATAGTTACCTTGACGGCGACCCTTCCGTCACACTCGCCCTGTTTCAATTGCCCGGTTCGAACGCGCTGCAAGTGGCCGACGAGATTCGCCAGCGGATGCGCGAGTTGAAGAAGGACTTTCCCGAAGGACTGGCCTACGAAATTGCCTACGACACTACCGTTTTCATCGATGAATCGGTGCATGAAGTTTACAAGACGCTGTTCGAGGCCTTCGTCCTGGTGTTCATCGTTGTCCTCGTCTTTTTGCAAGACTGGCGGGCCACGCTGTTGCCGATGATCGACGTGCCGGTCTCGCTGATTGGTACGTTCGCCGTGATGGCCCTGCTGGGCTTCTCTCTGAATAACCTCACGCTGTTTGGACTCGTCCTGGCAATTGGCATTGTCGTTGACGACGCGATTGTGGTGGTCGAGAACATCGAGCGCTGGATGGCCACGGGCTTACCGCCGCGCGAGGCAACGATCAAAGCCATGGACGAAATCACTGGGCCCGTGATTGCGATTACGCTCGTGCTTAGCTCGGTCTTTATCCCGACTGCGTTTCTCGCGGGCATCACCGGCGAGTTCTACCGGCAGTTTGCCCTTACCATCGCGACTGCCACGATCATCTCGGCGATCAATGCCATGACGATGGCTCCAGCTCGCGCGGTCACACTCATCAAGCCCCACGATCCGAATCATCACGGCCCTCGCGAAGTGCTGCCCCCCTTGGGGATTGCCATCCTCTTCGGACTGATCGTTTACAGCTTTGTTGGCTCCTATGTGTTGCACGCTTTTGGTCTCGCCGCCGAAGGTCACGGACACGATGCCGAGCCACTGACGATGCAGCAGAACATCCTTTCCTGGATTGTGTTCGCGCTTATAGTCGCCGTCACCGGGATTGCGGGCTGGTTTCTTGCCGCGCCGGTCAATCTTGTCCTCAGTAAGTTCCTGCGCGGCTTCAATTGGGTCTTCGACAAACTGGCCACCGGCTACGGCGCCACTGTGCGGCGCATGATCCGCTTCAGCATGGTGCTGGCAGTGATCTACGTTGGCCTGCTGGCCTGCACGATTCTCGGCTTTCGCGTGGTGCCAATGGGCTTCATCCCCGATCAAGACAAGGGCTACCTCGTGGTGAATGTGCAGCTGCCCGAAGGGGCCAGCTTGCATCGAACCGATAAGCTCGTCAGTGAATTGAGCAAAGTCGCGCTCGAAACTCCCGGTGTTCGGCACACACTGGCCGTGCCTGGTTATTCACTGCTGCTTAGCACCAATATCAGCAACGTCGGTGGCATGTTCGTGATTCTCAAGCCCTTTGAAGATCGCAAGCATGATCCGAATCTGCATGCGCTCAAAATCGCAGCCGAACTGCGCAAGCGTTTTGCCGCTTATCAGGAGGGAGCGGTTGCTGTCTTTGGTGCACCGCCGGTAGATGGCTTGGGAACAACGGGCGGCATCAAGCTGCAAGTGCAAGATCGCCGCGGCGCGGGTCTTCGTTCGTTGCAAGAATCGGTCGCGGCCTTGGCCGATGACGTCAAACAGCAACCCGGCATTGTCGGTGCCTTTACCACCTTCAGCGTCTCGCAGCCTCAGCTGTTCTTGGAAGTCGATCGAGAGAAAGCCAAGGCTCAAGGCGTTTCCATTGAAGAGATCAACAATACGCTTCAGGCCTACCTGGGCTCGATCTATGTGAATGACTTCTCGTTTCAGAACCGCAACTGGCAAGTGACCGTGCAGGCCGATCCTCGCTATCGCATTCGCGTGGAAGACATTGGGCAACTGGAAGCGCGCAATTCTGCGGGCGAGCGGGTCCCCTTGGCGACCTTGGTGAAGGTGAGAGATATCTCCGGCCCCGCGGTGGTGAACCACTACAATCTGTATCCCTCGGCGGAAATCACCGGCATCGTCGCGCCCGGCGTCAGCTCTCGCCAGGCAATTACCATTTTCGACGATGTCGCGCGCAATCAACTCTCGTCGACGATGGGCACCGAATGGACCGAACTCAGCTACCAGCAGCTTGAAGCGGAAAAGGACTTGCTCGCAAAACTCGTTTTCCCGCTCGCGGTCCTCTTCGTGTTTCTCGTCCTCGCCTCACAATATGAGAATTGGTTCTTGCCGCTCGCCATCTTGCTGATCGTGCCGATGTGCCTGCTCTCGGCGCTCGTTGGACTCTGGCTGATGCGTCTCGACAACAACATTTTCGCGCAGATTGGGTTTGTGGTGCTGATCGGCCTCGCTGCCAAGAACGCGATCCTCGTTGTGGAGTTTGCCAAGCAATTGGAAGATGCCGGCAAGAATCGACTCGATGCAATTGTCGAAGCCTCCAGCACTCGCCTTCGCCCCATTTTGATGACCTCATTCGCATTCATTCTCGGCGTGGTTCCTTTGGCGATAGCAAAAGGTGCCGGTGCCGAAATGCGAATTCCCCTCGGCGTGGCAGTGGCCTCAGGCATGCTCGGTGTAACGTTCTTTGGTCTCCTCTTCACTCCTATCTTCTACTGGTTGGTGATGAAACTCGCGGGAAAGAAGCAGGCGACACCGGCAGCCGCAATGAAAGAGCCCCCTGCGAAAGACCATGGCGCGCATTAGGCCAATTGCCGCGTAGGAAGCTCATAAGACCTGCAGAGTCCTTTAGGCGACCTTTGCAGGCGATGGTCGCGTAGTGGGTGAGTCTGCGGTAACGCGGGCTTCATTGCCGGGGGCATCCTTCTACAAGGAGGTCGCCCCATGATTGCGACAGAGTCATGGGTTCGGTTGTTTGCTCAGGGGGACGATTCGCGGTGTTCGGCAGTTGGAGCAGTGAAGTGCCATTCACTCTCTTCACGTCAGTTGCAACCTCGCCGCGGTCAGCGTATTGAGCATGAGCATCACGACGGTGAGTGGCCCCACGCCGCGCGGCACGGGCGTAATGGCGCTGGCGACTTCACGAACGGCGGCATAGTCGACGTCGCCGCACAGGCCGGTTTCTGTACGGTTGATGCCGACATCGATGACAACCGCGCCGGGCTTCACCATGTCGGCCTTGATGAACTTGGGAATGCCGATCGCGGCGACCAGAATATCAGCGGTGCGTGTCACAGCGCCCAGGTCGGTCGTGCGACTGTGGCAGAGCGTGACGGTGCCGTTGCAGCAATTCGGTCCAACGGGCGAATCTTTGGCGGCGAGCAACGTGGCAACGGGCTTGCCGACGATATCGCTGCGGCCGACCACGACGCAGTGCTTACCTGCGACCGAGATACCGCTGCGATCGAGAATCTGTAGGACCCCGTGCGGAGTGCAGGGGAGAAATCTTGGTCGCCCTTGCACCAACAGGCCGACGTTCTCGGGGTGAAAACAATCGACGTCCTTGAACGGGTGGACGGCGTCGAGGATCTTCGCGGGGCGAATCTGCGACGGCAATGGCAGCTGAACGAGAATGCCATTGATGTTGTCGTCGGCATTGAGCTTGGCGATCAGTTCGAGCAGTTCTTCTTCGCCCGTTTCGGCCGGCAGGCGAAACATCTTGCTCTCGATACCTACGCGGTCGCAGGCCAGCCGCTTGTTGCGCACGTAAACAGCGCTCGCCGGATCATCACCCACCAACACGGCGGCCAGCGTGGGGCCGGTGCCATTGTTCTGAATGAAGTCAGCGACTTCCTCGGCCAATTCGATTTCGATTTGCGAAGCGATGGCCTTGCCATCGAGAACGGTAGCCGCCACGCGCTGATTCCTTACTTGCTGGGCAAACACAATTGACCGCTTACGAGCAGCCCATTGTACGAATGGTGTTCCTCGCTCGATAGGCTTGCCCGCCGCTTCGCCGTCTGCCGCCAGACTTCTCAGTCGCACTGTTTGTTGAAAAATAGGGGGAGTTTATCAACAGCGGCTTTCGCCATTCCCGAGAGATATGGCGCTTTGCTGTTGATAAATTCGGGCATTTATCAACACCCCCCTTTTGCTGTTCGGGCTGTGTTGGCCGGGCCCGCTCGGCTAGTGCCCCACGTTCTTCGCCGCTATCGTGGTGGCAATCTCCCTTTTCCCTTGAAACCGGCCTGCGGCAGAAACTCCTCCTCGTGCGATGCCTGGCACTCTTTAGCGGTGGTCTCGATGCGCAGATAGCCGTGCGCATGATGCAGCGGCAGTCGATCGACGTGATTGGCATTTACGTGCAGACGCCTTTCACGCCACCGGCGGAAGTGGCGACCACGGCCGCAAACAGGCTGGGCATCGACCTGCAGGTAGTGGACTGGACCACCGACTACGTGAAGTTGCTGGAGCGGCCCCTGTTTGGCTTCGCCCAAGAGATGGCGCCATGTCTCGACTGTCGAATCGGCATGCTGCAGCGAGTCCAGGCCCTGATGCCAACGCTCGATGCGTCGTTTGTCATTTCGGGCGAAGTGATCGGCCAGCGGCCTAGCAGCCTGCGTTCGCGAGATTTGGAAACCATCGCCATTCACGGCGGCGTGGACGATCTGTTGCTGAGACCACTTTCCGCCCAACTATTGCCGCCGACCTTGCCCGAGCGCAACGGCTGGGTCGATCGATCGCTACTGCACGCCTGGCAAGGTCGTGGCCGACGGGAGCAGTTGCAAATCGGCAGCGAATGGCAATTGACATCGGACCGAGATAATTCTACGGGCTGCCTGCTGCTAGAACCGACTTACGCGTCTCGCTTGCGAAAGTTGCTCCAGCAAAGGCCGCAGCCAACAGCGTGGCAGTTGAAGTCGTTGAGAGTCGGGCGACACTTCGGCTTGAATACAACTGCTCATCTCGTCGTAGCGCGCAACAGCGACGAAGGCTCCGAATTGACTACTCTGTTTGACTCAGCGGAAAGTGGCCAAGCGGTCCTCTTGCAGCCGACATTTCGCGGCCCGTTGGCACTGCTGACGGGAACGATCGACGAGCACAGCTTGAGCGTTGCTGCCTCGTTGGTCGCGCAGTTTGGTAAGGAAGTGATTCCCGGTGAGTCGACCATCCGACTGCTCGGAACAACAAATGACCAGATGGTTGTACCGCCGCTTGATCACAGCCAATTGGCCACATCTTGGAAATAGGCCGCCAGCGCTTTGGTGCGGTGGTAACGCCTGCACCGATTAGCATCAGAAAATCAGCGTGCATCAGGCTTCTCCTTTGGACCGCAGTGAAATCAGACGCGGCCCCATGTCGTAAGTTTCCAAGTCTGGAAAACCTGCACGACTTCGCTCGCTTGCCAGTGAGAACTTCAACATGGGTCTTTGGCTACCAACCTTTGGCCGTTCGCTATCTACCGCTGCTGCTCCGCAGCCCATGGCCCTGCCGCGCGGGCACATTCCGGCTCTGGACGGCATTCGCGGGCTGGCGATTTTGCTGGTGACGGCCTATCGCTTTGCCGGGCCGCACGACGAAGGAACGCCGGGCTGGGTCTTGCCACTCATTGATCTAGGCAACCGCGGCGTCGATCTGTTTTTTGTGTTGTCGGGCTTTTTGATTACGGGCATCCTGTTCGATGCCAAGGGACAAGATGGTTACTTCCGCAACTTTTACGCGCGCCGCACGCTGCGGATCTTTCCGCTGTACTACACGACGCTGCTGATTGTGCTTGTCGGGCTACCGCTGATTGGCATCACGACCAGTTGGCTGCGAGTGTCGCCGACCGACGTGGATTCGCTGTGGGTTTATGGCAGCAACTGCCTGATGAGTTATCGCGGCGAATGGCAGTATGGCGCCCTCAATCACTTCTGGTCGCTTTGTGTCGAAGAGCACTTTTACCTGATCTGGCCGCTCGTGATTTTCGCCTGCTCGCGTACGACCGCGATGCGCGTTTGTATCGGTGTCTTTCTGGCTTCTGCCGGTGCCCGCATCGCCTGGTTGCTGCTCGGCGGCAACAACGTCGCCGCCGAAGTCTTCACGCTGTTTCGGCTCGATGCCTTGTGTGCCGGTGCCTTTGTGGCGCTCGTTGCGCGTGGCCCCGACGGTTTCGGTGCGCTACTGCCCTGGGCCAAGGCCACTCTGCTCGTCACCGGCCTGATGCTGCTGCCCCTCGTCTGCTTCCGCATGCGAGTTGTCACGGCACCGACGACGCTCTTTGCCTTGTTCTTCGCCGCGTTCATTCCGCTGGCGGTGGCCTCGACGAAGCAAGGCGCGCTCTCGATCCTGGGTAAATCGAAAATGCTGCTCTGGTTTGGCAAGTACAGCTACGGCATGTACGTCTACCAGAATTTGCTGCTGTTAGGCGTGCAAGGCTTCTTCACGGCGGCGATTCTGCAGCAGTGGACCGGCACCGCCCTCGGTGGCCGCCTCTACTTCATGCTGGTCATGTCGCTGCTGACCTGCGGCCTCGCCTGGATCAGCTGGCATGCCTACGAAAAGCGTTGGTTGGCTTGGAAGCACTATTTTGAAGCGAAGAAACCATCAACTGCTGGCGCTGCGGTAACCAATTAACGATCGCTGAAAGAGCCAACGCGACAGGACCAGGCTGGCGATCGTCGCAAACTGGCAATAGACGGCCAGTTGCCACGTGCTGGTCCAATCAGCGGCCACCGGCCAGGCAATGATCCGCGCGGGGACGTTCACCACCAGCAAGATCGGCAGCGCAAACGTAAACGCCCAGCGCAGCGGCGTACCCCACATGCCATCGTAGATCTCCATGGGGTAGCGCGAAAAATTGGTGATGTAAAACCAGAAGTCGTACAGCGAACGATTCTGCCCCAGCCAAATGCTCGTCGCCGCCAGGCTGATCATCACGCTGTACATGATGGCCACTCCGCAGGCAACAAAGTAGGTGTAAGCAAGCAACCAGAACCACTGGAACTGCAGCGGCGATTCGTCCAGGTGCGACAGATTCCACACACTCACGGTCAGCAAGATCACGCCCGCGAAAAAGTTCGAAAGGCCCGCCCACTCGACCTTGCGCAGCGAAATCAGAAACTGCGTATCGATCGGTTTGAGCAACGCGAAATCAAGTCCGCCGGTGCGGATTAACTCGCTCAACTCTTCGCAGTTGGGCATGAAGAACGATTGCACCAGGCTGTTGACGATCATCGTCGTTGCCAGGAACGCAAAGAACTCGTGCTGATTCCAGCCGGCGATCTGCTGCGTATAGCGAAAGATGAGCAGGTAAAAACCCAGGTTCATCGCCATCCACGTCACCGACGTGATGCACTCGATGATGAAGTTCGCGCGGAACATCATCGCCCGAATCAAGCTATTGCGGGCAAACTCAAGAAAGACTTTCGGGTACGACGGATGAACCGGACCGATCGTCGCCGGCAACGGCAATTTCGATTCCATGGTTAACCTCCGTACGAGCTATAGCGACGCACACCACGGGCCCACATGACTCGCGCCAGCACGATAAAGAAAACGATCCACCCGACTTCAATCACCAAACCCCAGACCAATTCCCAGCCCGTGATTTTCTTGAGCAGAACCGCAGCAGGAAAATAAGCCAGGTACTGCAGTGGCAGAAATCGCACGATGCTTTGCCAGGGTTCGCTGAGCATATCAATCGGGAACATGTGCCCCGAAAGAAAGAAGCTGAAAAGCATGTAGACAAACAGCATCGAACTGACTTCCAGCATCCAGAAGCCAATTAGTCCCAAGCAGGCTTCCAGAAAGTAGCCCAGCAGAAAAGCGAAGCCGAGCGACAGGACGAAGGCGGCCAAGGTTGTCAGATCGGGCCAGCCCGGAAAGTAGCTGCGACACAAGAAGAACACCAGTGCGAACGGACCTGCCGCGACGGAGTAGAAGGCTAACTTGTGCGCGATCCGACTCAGCAGCAAGAACCCGATGGGGTCGATCGGCTGGATTAGAAATTTCTTGATCTCGCCCGAGCGAATCTGCCCGGCAATCTGTGAGGACAATCCCGGCATGCTCGAAAACGCGCGGGCCACCATCGTCAGCAGGTAATAGGCCACGAACTCTTCGTAGCTGTAGCCCGCGATGGTGCCACCACTCATCGTTTTGAAGATGGCATACCACAGAAAGACCTGCGTTACGATCGGCAAGAACCGCATCAGCGTACCGAGCGCAAAATCGCCGCGATAAACCAAGCGTTCCTGCAGCGAGATTCGCAGGATCATCCACCAAGAGCCGAGCACTGCATTCACGGGAAACGGTTCTTCTCTGTCTTTCGGTTCAGCACTCGGGAATTACGTTCACTGCCACAAGCAGGCGTTACTTCTTTTCAGCAGTTGTCTTGTCGGCCTTCACGCCGCGCAGTTCGAGATTATCGTAGTCGGCCGTGTCATCGAACGTGCCGACGCCGATCTGGCCCCAGGCAAAGGTCTTGTCTTTGGCGGTCATTACAGGCTTCTCCAGATCGTCGAAATAGATCTCGATGGTGCCGTCGGCAACCTTGCGCACGATTTTCACATCGTGCCAGCGTTCTTGCCAATTGGTGCCGGGCGTGGTGGTAAGCGAAATCTTCGTCCGGGCGGCATCGTTAACGATGAAGATCTGGTTGGCATGATCGTCCCCCTGCTTACCCAGGTGCACGTAATAGAAGTGGCTCGGGTCTTGATAGCCGAAGACCAGGCAGGCATCGCGGTGCCCGTAGTCGGTGTGCGTGCTTTGCACTTTGGTCTTCAGTTCAAAATCGCCGACCGTCACATCCTTCAAAATCGCGATGTTCGTGGGGCTGCGATGCGGCGGTTTGTACTTAGACTTCTTCTCGTGCTGGCTATAGACCTGCCCTTTGTCGGTCTTTTTGATCTTCCATTGATCGGGATCCATGGGCTGCCAGTTGTCGGCACCCTTTTCGAAGTCTTCGCTGTAGACAATGGGGAGTGGCTCAGCGGCGGCAGCCAGATTCAAAGTGAGGCAACCGGCTCCGCTGAAAATTACCAGGGTGAGAGAGGAAATCCAGTGACGCATTGGCTTACTCCGCCCGAGAAACATAGATCGTGGTCGCTCGCTTATAATACCGCCAGCGACCTTGCCTGACCATTCCCGACGCCACTGAAGCGACATGACCGACGAAGCTGCAGCTACTCCTCCGTTAAGTATTCGCCGCGATCACCCAGCGGGAGTTCTGCGCATTGCCTGGCACGATGGGCTCGAAGCCGCAGTGAAGTATCCGCAAGTGCGCGTGGCTTGCAGTTGTGCGCGCTGCGTCGACGAAGTGACCGGCCAGCGACTGATTGACATCACCGATATTGACCCGCTCGTCATCGCGCAGGAACTGCAAGCCGTCGGCGCATACGCCATTCGCATTCAATGGAGCGATGGCCACAACACGGGCCTCTACACCTGGCCACTACTGCGGGCCATTAGCGAAGCAGCGGGATAGATGACCTGAACCGGAAGCGTCAGCGAAGCGCTATGCTACTTGCCGCAGCACGAGGCTCGTGTTGCTGCCGCCGAAGCCGAAGGAGTTCGAGAGAACGACGCGAACCTTGGCTTGTTGAGCGTGATGGCGGACGTGACAAAGGTCGTGTTCAGGATCGTCGAGATTGATGGTCGGTGGCAGCACCTGTTGCTGAAGGGCCGTGATGCCGGCAAGCGCTTCTATGGAGGCCGCAGCGCTGAGCAAGTGACCGGTAATACTTTTAGTCGAACTGATGGGCGTGGTCGGCAGATGCGAGCCAAAGACCCGCTGCAACGCTTTGGCTTCGGCTTCGTCACCGACCGGAGTGCCCGGTGCATGCGCATTGATGTAACTCACGTCGGCCGGTTCCACGCGGGCGTTTTTTAGCGCCGCTTGAATCGCCTGTGATGCCGGCTCGGGATCACTGCTGGGAATGATCATGTGAAAGGCGTCGCTGGCACTGCCAAAGCCGGCCACTTCGGCCAGCGGCTTCGAATCGCGGCAGCAGGCCAAATGATCGGCCTCCAGCACCATCGCCACGGCCCCTTCGCCCATAACAAAGCCATCGCGCTCGCGGTCGAACGGACGCGAGGCTCGTGCGACATCGTCGACGCGGCGCGACATGGCCCGCAAGTTATGAAACGCGGCGCGACAAATGGGTGTTACCGCTTCGACGCCCGCGGCGACACAGACGTCGACCAGACCTTGTTGAATCCAACTACGCGCCAGTGCGATCGAATAGTTGCCACTCGCGCAGGCAGCGGCAATCGTCGTGCTCGGCCCGTTCAGATGCAGCCTTTGCTGAGTCAAGCTGAGCAGGCTTTCGGTTTCGTGAGCAGCGTAAAGATCATTGCCGCTGACGTCGAGATTCATTTCCCAATGGTGCAGCCATTCGCCACCAACACCGAGCACCAGCCCGATGCGCACGTCATCTTTTGCGGGATCCCAGCCTGCATCGGCGAGCGCCGACGAGCAGCTCCACAGGGCAAACTGCTGTACTCGTGGCAGCCGGCGAAAGTCGGCATCGGTCCAACCTCGCGGTACTGGAGGCAGCGGACAGAGGCAGCCGGGCGAACGAAATTCTCCGTCTGCATTTTGATCAACAACCACTTGCGCGGCCGATTGACCCGCGAGCAGGTTGCTGCTGAAGGTGGCGAAGTCAGAGCCAAGGGACGACGCAACGCCGGTTCCCGTGATCCAAACGCGAGGTTCTGTCATGACAATGTCTCCGTTGGTTCAAGCGGCTTGCAGGCGAGCAATCACGTGAGGCACAATCTTCAACTCGACGGTGGCTCCCCAGTTGGTTTGCCAACCAATCGAGGCAGGAGCTTGGCGACTTTCGACTGCCTGCAACTCGGCCACGATTTGGGCAACCGTTAACGCGGACGACGTTGCCGCGACCGAAGCTTTGCCTCGATCCGGCAAGTGGAGTTGCAGTGCGCCAAGTTGCTTCGGCATCGGCTGAGCGGAAACAGCCAGCGCGAAGGCCTGACAAATCGGTTCGTTCAGGCAGTTACCTTCGCGATCGAATTGGGGCTCTGGATCCCAGCCCGTACACACCAGCCAGGCTGAGGTGGTCTCGCTGCCGGCGAAGAGAGTTGTAGCACTGAGCAGGGCATTGTCGAGCGCTCCAGGACCGCCACCGACGCCGACATTCGGCCCGCGACATCCCAGCAGCACACTAATCGCGCCCGACACACTGTGCAGTGAGTGTTGAGGAATGATGTGCGGCGAAACGCTGGGAGCGCCACTGCGTTGGAAGCGGCTGAACGTGTTCACGCTCGAGATGCGTCCCAAAAACTGCGGAGCGGCAATCACCGCAAAGCGACTTCGATCGCCCAAGTCATCGCCCTGACGTTCGAGCAAATGATCGAGCGCTTGCACCGCGAGAATCGTCTGCTCATCGGCATACTTGAAGAAGTGCCCTGGTGTGCCGGTCACCGCCCACGCAGGTATTTTGCGGCGCAGGCCGGTGATCTCAGCCAAGCTAAAGCGGGCGTAACCCCAGCCACCAAGATGGACGAGGCAGCGTTTGGAGGACGCGTCGCCGCGCGAGTGAGGAATCGTCATAGCACTCCTGCCGTACTTGAGATGAGATCGTGGGGCAGCACCTGCCACCAAGTGCTAGGCAGCGCGACTGTGTTGCTTGGTGGCCAGCTTGGCAGTAAGCATGTCGAGCAAGTCGCCGAGCGTATTGACGTTGGCGAAGTCTTGCGACTGAATGGCGATGCCGAGTTTTCGTTCGGCATGCAAGGCCATGCTCAGCAGATCGACCGAGTCGAGCTTGAGGCCAGTCCGCAGGTTGACGTCGTCGCTGACGTTTTCGAACGACTCCCAAGTTTCCTGTTGCATCAGATCTAGCAGTGTGGCCCGGAGTGTTGCGCGATCCATCACGTCACCTCTTGGTTAGGTTGGTTTCGAAGGCGATTCTTAGGCTGATTTTTGCAGCAGGTATTCGGTGGTTGGTTGGGCAAAGGTCGGCGGCGCAGCAGCGGACCCTTGATCGGCGATTCGCTCGGCCCACGCTTCCGCTTGATTGGTCATTTCGAGCAACTTGCTTTCCGTGAACAATCGCCAACGTTCGAGGCCTGCGCGGTCGAGATCGGGTGGAATCAGGATTGGTTCGCTCAAGACACCGCAGACCGTGCTGCCTGGCTTGGGAACCGCGAAGCGATCCCAACTGCGCAGCCGCCAAGCGTGGGAGAAGCCGATACCAAGCAGCACGATCGGCAGGCCCGTGACCGAGGCCACCCAGATCATGCCCATTTGCAATTTGCGGCGAGGTCCGCGCGGACCATCGGGCGTGATGCCCAAATGCGTCTGCGATTGGCTCTCGTTGATCAGACTTTGAATGGCCTCGCAGCCACCACGACTCGTCGATCCGCGAATGACGCCCACGCCGAGCCATTCGCAGGCCTGAGCAATTAGCTCGCCATCGGCATGCTGACTGATGAGCATCTTGATGCGGCAGGCCGTCGTCAGCGGACCGAGCAGACCTTCATGCCAGAAAGCATAGAAGTATTGTCCATGCACGGGATCGACCGGATGCTGGCGACCATCGGCGCTGGCAATGCGAACTCGTAACGTGCGCGACCAGCACCCAATGACCAAAGCCAGGCCGGCGGCGAAGACTCGAATTAAGAGAGGGCTGCGCAGCTTCATGCGATCGACAATGCTCACGGCTAGCAACGAAAATCCCAAGGCTCTGCCGCCGCAGAGTTTCCCATTTGAGATTTTCGGCCGCTCGAACTTCCGCTGGGCAATGAAAGTTTGCCGACTAGGCGGTTTTTACCGAAAATGACGATTTGCCGACCGCTAGCTCTGCTACCATCACGCGGCGCGGACTGCTGCTTGCGTCGCCACGTGCGGCTGAGTTTGCTGTCGCTGCAAATAAACTCGCGCGGAGTCAGCCATAGTTACCAAGGCCGCGCCCATCATGATGGCGTCCTTGATGACCAGCCGTCCTGCCCCGCTAAGGTACGGAAAACCGTCTGTCGAGTCGCCGAGATTCGGCACCCAACACTCAGGCGTAGTGATCAAAAATGAAAGCGTGACAAACGACATCACAAACACCAGAAAGCTGCCGACCGCTGCGACCTGCGGCAGCCACGGGTGACTTGCCATCATCAAACCGTACAGCACGATGACCGCCCCAAGTCCAAGCGCGAACGGATAGGTGCGGTTCGCTTCGTGCCAGGCCCGATTCGCTGGCACGAGCGCACCTTCCGGGTTCTTGTGCTGTTTGTACTCATCTGGATGAGCATAGAAAAAGCTCATGAAGGGACTATTGGCCACAAACGGGACAATGCCGTCGGCTTCATAACGGGCGATCTTCAGCCCGCCGATCCAAACGAGCACGATGATGAGTCCGATACGCGTAGCGGCGATGCCCGCTCGATCCAGACTCGCTGCCCATTCGAAAACTCGTCGCACGTTCATGGCTCTTCTCCGGTTCGCGATTAATCGCGACCGAAGAAGTCGGCCGCGGTACTTAACTGCTGTAAGTATCGGAGGCAGACCGTTTTTTCAGAATGGGCGCAGGGACCGAAAGGATGGACAGATTGCTCCCGCCGCGAATTTCCGTTTCAAACTCGCGGAAAAACGTCGGCGAATAGCCCGTCGCCTTCTTGAACATGCGGCTGAAGTACAACTCGTCGCTGAAGCCAACTTCGCGAGCCACTTCCTTTACCGACTTGAGCGTATGCAGGATTTGCCACTTGGCGTGCGTGAGAATCCGCTCGCGAATCAAATCGGTGAGCGACTTGCCCAGTTGCTCGCGCACAATACGTCCAAGCGTCTTCGGCGTCATGTGCAGCAACTTGGCGTAGTCGGCCGGCGCGTGCAGCGTGGCGTAGTGCTGGTCAATTAATTCCTTTAACTGTCCGAGGACCGGATGCCGCACGCGCGACGCTGACCAGCAAGCATCGGTCTGTTGCGCTTTCAAGCGAGTCGCCAGGATCAGCAGCACCTTCAACTGCGCGAGCAGCATCTCTTCGTAGGCGAGGTCGCGATCCTGCTGTTCTTGCTGCATCCGCTTGATGATGCTGGTCACTTCGCGGCGGTCTTTCGCAGGGAGCCCGATCACCGGCGGATGATACAAGTCGCTGAAGAGCGAGCCCGCACAGCCCGATTCAGCATGAAAGGTTTCGACGCACAGAAAGTTGGCGTGGAACTGAATCACCACGCCGCGAGTCTCCTCCGCCGGCACAAAACGAATGTACTGATACGGCACAAAGAACAGCAGGGAATTCGCCGCGAACGAATGCCTCGCGGCATCGGCCCAAAAGTCACCACTGCCACTCTCGATCCAATAGACCGAAAAGCAATTCGTACGCGGTGGCTCCCATCCACGCGCCGGTACAGCCACCCCTAGCATGCTGATCGCCGCAGCGCCCGAACGAGGGTCGTAGAGATGCTTTTCGGCAGAGGGGTGCGTCATCCGAAAGATTGTAACGGTCAAAAATGGGAATGGTGCTCACTTTCGCCCTGGCTAAAGGCGGAACCAATCATAGCCGCGTGGCTGGAAATCCAGGACTCGCGGTGGGATACGCGGGGTAACCCACCTTGGTCGCCACTCCCCCGCGAGGTTCGATCTGCTTCAGTTTCTTGGCTTCGAGCGCGGCGTAAATTTGTGGCAAGTCGAACTTGCCGAGCACGCCGGGGATGAAGCAACTGACAGGCCAGTCGTAGCCTTCGCTCAGCGCGATAGCTTCGTAGGAAGTGAGGTTCTGCTTGAGTGTCACTTGCTTGACGTACGGCGAAAGGAACGCGGCGAAGGCGGCTGGGATACTGCCCCAGCCGAAGCCGGCGAGACGGACTTCGGTGTAGCCGTTGTCGGCGAGCCAGTCGAGGACCGAGAGAACGTCGTGTGTCTTTTGGCCGACATAGGGCCGATCGAGCATAAAGGAGTAGACGCTGTAAAAGTAGTCGCTGCCGTAGGGCTTGAGGAATTGATCGACGCCAGCCGTGTTGGGACGCGATTCGCCGATCCCCCGCACATCGCAGGCAAAGAAGGGAATTTCAGGCTCCGCTTTGATCAGTTCTTGCACGAGCGGTTCGTCGCGCAGTTCCGCGTCAGCCGAGTGATGCGAGATGTAGAGTATGGCGGGGCCTTTACCTTTTGGCGGGCGCGAGTAATGGGCTTGCTTGCTGAGTTTGGTGACCAGGGCGAAGATGCCGGGCTCGGTTTCCACGGCGTATGAAGTGGATGCAGCCAGCGGATACTCGCGCTTGGTCACGGGACGCAGAATGCGATAGTCGGGCGGGCCGTTACGCTTCGGCAGCTTGAGCGTTTCCGTCACCATGCTGGCGAGTGAGGCCGGTTCGCGCGTCTTGATCTGTTTAGCTAGCTCCACAGCTTTGTCTTGCGTGAATTGATGCACGCTGCGGGAACGAATGCCGGCGACTTGCCCGTGCGGTGTGCAGCGAAGGGTATCGTCCTTTTCGATCGTCAGCTTGGGTTCTTCCTGCGCATCGCTCACACCGGTCGCTCGGTTGAACCAGCGATACATGGCCTCGCGATTCTCGATCGAGTAGCCGTGCTCGGTCGGACCAACGAACAGCGAAATGTTATCGGGCTTGCCCAGCAGCGTGTAGAGTCGCTTCAAGCGTTCGTAGGCCAGCGTCGCTCCGCGAACGTCGAAGTAATCTCGCTCCTTGGCGAGAATCACCACGGGCTTCGGTGCCATCGCAGCGAGAAAATCGTCGTGATCGAGGCCCATCGCAATCACGCGCGGCGGGCATTGCTCGGTATCGGCTGGCAACTCGTTTTCGAGATTGCGGCGAAAGGTGGTGACGAAGCAACTGGGGGCAGCCATCGTCCAGCGATCTTCGACGCCGCAGAGCCAAGTAGTCATCGTGCCACCACCCGAGTTACCCGTGATGCCCACATTCTTGGGGTCGACTTCTTCCCGCGAGAGCAGATAGTCGAGGGCGCGAATGCCATCCCAAGCTCGCCAGGCGCTAAAACTTTCGCCGACCAGGAATTGCTGGTTCCCCGCATACAAGTGCTCGCTCACGCCGATGCCGCGGCGCGGCTTCAGGTTCTCGTCGACATACTGCAACCGCTCGCCCTGGCCAATCGGATCAAACAGCAGCACCAAATAGCCTTGCCGTGCGAGACCTTGAGCAAAGCTCTGGTAGGCATCGATGGCCTTCCCGGTCGCCGAGTGACCGCACGAACCGACGACGCCCGGCAACGGATACTTGCGATTGTTGGGAACGTAGAGATTGCCCGTGACGAAGAAATTCGGCCGGCTCTCGAAGATCACGTTTTCAATGCGATAGCCGTCACGCTCGACTTTGCTGGTCACCTTCGCATTCAGCGGAGTCTTCTCGGGCCAAGGACCGAATGCTTGTTGGATCTTGCCGCGCACCGTTTTCACATAGGCTTCGGCATCTTCCTTGGTCTTGAGCAACTGCTTGACCGCATCGGTCTTCCGCTCCGCCGCCCGCACGAGTTCGACAAAGTATTCCTGCACCATACGGGGAAAGCGATTGAGCGGCTGAGGCTCCTGCGGCGCAGGTTGAGCGTGAAGCGATTGCCCGGGCCAGGCATTGCAGAGAATCGACCCCGCTGCAACGCCAGAAATCGTGAGCCAATCGCGCCTTTGCAGGCCAGACAAACCGCGAACCAAAGTGTTGCGAGCCATGCGTGTGCCGCCTTAAACAGGTGAGAGCCAGCGAGGGGGGACCGATAGTATAGAGTCTCCCCAACGACACTGCTCAAGTGACCCGCGCGCGACTCAAGTTTCTTCGCGGACGGTCGGAATCGGCAAGCGGACCGAGATGCAGGTGCCTTCGTCGGGATCGCTCTGAATCAGACACTCGCCATCCAGCAAGCGAACGCGTTCCGTCATTCCGAGCAGCCCGAAGCCTCGCTTGCGTGCGGCCTCGACATCAAAACCAGTGCCAAAATCGCGCACCTCAAAATGCAACTCGCCGTTCACCATCTTCACCTTGATGCGAACCACATCGGTGCCGCTGTACTTCTTGGCGTTGTTGAGCGCCTCTTGCACGACACGATAGACGGTCGTTTGAATCGTATTGGAGAGGCGTCCCACCTCTGGGTCGCATTGGCTGCTGACAAGAATACCTGAGGTGGAATACTGATCGACCAGATCGTCAATAGCGGCCCCGAGTCCGAAGTCATCCAGCACGGCAGGACGAATTCCACGAATGGCGCGCCGGCCGTCTTCGATGCCTCGCCGCAAGCTATCGATGGCCGTTTGAATATTAGCGCCGCTATCTGCCGCCAAAGGATTGCGGAGGCAAGTTTCGAGCAGCATCACCGCACCGAACACGTACTGAATGAGTCCATCGTGAAACTCGTGGCAGAGAAACTGCTTCTCTTGCTCTTGAACTTCGATCAGATTGCGGAGCAAGTTCTGTTTGTTCTTCAGATCGTTGGTCGCTTGCTTCATGTCGGTAATGTCGATCCCAATGCCGCCGACATACTTTCGATTCGCGCGATCCCTGAAGAGAAACTTGATGTTCATCCAAAAATTATGCTGATGATCGCCCTGCGATGTTTGTTCCAAGACGGTGATCGGCACGCCGTTCGCCAAAACCTTCTGATCGTTTTCCCAAATCTCGCGGGCAAATTCCGTTGGCCAAAGTTCGAAATCGGTTTTGCCCTGCCAATCTGCCTGACGCACGCGAAACCGCTCTTCGCAGGTCTTGTTGATGTAGACAATCCGCCCGGCTTCGTCTTTGGCCCAGGCGATGGCTGGACTGTGATTCATGTACGCTTCGAATCGCTCCTCGGCCTCTTTGCGTTCGGTGATGTCGAGCAACGTGCCGATGTAGCCGACGATGTTGCCCTGACTGTCTTTCGTCGCGCGGGCGACCGTGATGACGTAGCGGACTTCGCCATTTTTGCGAATCAGTCGGTACTCATCTCGATAGTCCTGTTGCTGCTGAATGCAGGTCAGCCATTTCGCCATTTTCCTCGGCAGGTCGTCTGGATGAATGGCCTGCTGCCAGCCGCTGCCCAACGACTCTTCACTGGACAGCCCGGTCAACTCGGTCCAATGTTCATTGACGAAGTTACACGCTCCCTTGGCGTCGTTTTGAAAAATCCCGACGGGCGCTTGGTTCGATAAGACGCGGAAGCGTTCTTTGGCTTCCTCCAGCGCCTCGGCCTGCAACTTTTGCGCGGTGACATCGCGGGCGGTGGCGACCAATTCTTGGGCACCGGGCGCAAACTTGACACGCCACGACAGCCACCGATAGGAGCCATCGCGGCAACGGTAGCGATTCTCGAACGAGATGGTTTCGTAGGTCCCGCTATAGAGCAACTGCGACTCTCGAACCGTGGCTGCGAGATCGTCGGGGTGTACGAATTCGATAAAGGGGCGACTGGTCAGTTCTTCAGCCGACCAGCCCAGGGTTTGGGTCCAGGCGGGATTCACCCGCGTGAAGTAGCCGCGACTATCGGCCACGCAGAGCATCTCGTTGCAGAACTCGAAAAAATCGTACATCAGCGGTCTTTCGTGCCGTCAATAGAAATGGCGAAGGTGCTTCACAACAGAGGAATGCAGTCTTCCTGTTGGTATCGGTTCTGCTCGTGGTCGGAAAGCAGGCTCGCGTCTTGACACCGATTGTAGTCCGGATATGCTTATCGCTTACTGAGACTGACTCTCATTTTGATCGCCAGCGTTTGCCAGCTCCCCAGTCGCCTGAAACTCTCCTCAGGTTTGATTGTCAGACTTTCCCCAGTCGCTTATGGTCGACCAGCAGGTGCCCGCGCAGTTGATTCGCGCATTCGGTGCTTGCCAATTTGCGGCTTCCCTCGTGGCTCGCTCAACTGGTAGGAAGATTTCATGCTCTCGCGCTTGCTTGGCCTGCTTCTCGCGATGGTCTCCGTCCCTGTGATGGCGGCCGATGCCTGGCTGAACCCAATGCCCTACCCGGCGTTGCCCGAGGCCATCTCCAGCTTTGGAGCCACGACGAGCGGCGATCACATCTACGTCTTCAGCGGACACATGGGACGGGTGCCCGGCAATTCGACCGATGGCCTGTCGCCGCACTTCAGCCGCTTGAATTTGAACGAGCCGAACGCCAAGTGGGAAGAACTGGCGCTGCTGCAGCCTTCACAGAGCCCCGGGCTGGTCGCCTGGAAAGGCTCGATCTATCGCGTGGGTGGCTTGAGTTTTACGAACAAGGCCGGCGAAGAAACCTCATTCAACTCGCTGGCGATCTTCGCCAAATACGATCCAGCCAGCAACACCTGGAAAGAACTGGCTTCGCTGCCGGAAGCTCGCTCATCGCTTGATGCGGCTGTCGTCGGCGACAAGTTGTACGTCGTTGGTGGCTGGAACCTGCAAGGCGCCAGCTCGATGGACGCTCCTTGGCACGAAGAGGCCCTGAGCTTCGATCTGACGAAAGAAGATGGCAAGTGGGAGCCGATCGCCAAGCCGCCGTTTCAAACGCGGGCCCTGGCAGCTGCCTCCCATGAAGGCAAGTTGTGGGTTCTCGGTGGCATGCAAAGCACCAACAGCATCACGCGCGACGTACACATTTATGATCCGCAAACAAACACTTGGGCCAAGGGCCCCGAACTACCGGGTGGCGATCAACTCGCTGGCTTTGCTATCTCGGCCTTCGCCACGGGTGGCAAGCTCTACTACAACGGTTCGGAAGGAATTGTCTACACGCTCAAGGGCGATGGCAGCGGCTGGCAAGCAGTCGAACGACTAATGTTCCCGCGCAGCTTTCATCGGCTGATTCCCGCCGGCGACAACGCGCTCGTCGCGATTGCTGGCGTGGCTCGCGGCGGCGGTTATCTATCGAACGTCGAAACCATCCGCATCAACAGCACTGGTAAACCGCAACCAAAGCTGGCGCAGTGGTCGGTCCCCTTCGAAGGCAAAGCCAAGCACAGCCAGATTCTGCTGCTGAATGGTTCGTCGCTGTATGCCTTTGGTGGCAACAACAGTCGCAGCCCACACAACTTCTCGAAAGAGATGTTTAGCAGCGAAGCCTTCCGCTTCGATCTCGCCGCCCGCAGTGTCGAGCAACTGCACCACTTGCCACAAGGCGTGCAAAGTGGCGCGGCCTTCCTGGATGGGAATCGCAACGATCAATCGATCTACCTTGTCGGGGGTCTAGGCTTCGTTGGCGATCAGCACCAATCGCTCAACACCATCTATCAGTACCGCCTGCGCAGCAAAGCCTGGTCGGAAGAAGTTCAGCACTTGCCCGGCACGCGAGCGATGTTCAATACGGCCTCTTCCAGCGGCACGCTGTGGGTCTTCGGCGGTGCTGAGGTGAATACCGGCAACGGGCTGGTGACCGACACGCTCAAGTGGACGCCTGCCAGCGAAGAACCGGCAGCAGTGGTTGCCGGCGCTGCAATTCCCGTTGCTCGCCGCTCGTTCGGCGGAGCGACGATCGGCGACAAGTATTATGTTGTGGGTGGACTCGGCGAGAAGAACGGCATCGTCGATAACGCAGCGGTGTTCGACTTGAAGGAAGAAAAATGGGCCAACATTGCTTCGCCTGCTATCTCGCGAGTTTTCCCGAACCTGATTGCCGTCGCCGGCAAGCTGTATTTGGCCGGTGGCTTTGCCAAGGTCGATGGCCACTTCATGGAAGTGGCCGAAGTCGAAATCTACGATCCCGCAAGTAACAAGTGGGAGACGATGCCGGGAAGTTTGCCCGCAAAAGGAAAACAATTGCTCGAGTACCAAGGGCGATTGTTGTTCTTCGGTGTTGATGAACAGAAGGAAGGCGTTGCGAACTTCGCGCTGCTCGACCTGAGCCCCGAATCGACGTTTATTGCGGCCCCCGTCAATCGCGGTGGCGACGCGAGTGAATCGAGCGGCGAATTGCTCACTCGCCTCCTCAAGCTCGATAAGAACAAGGACGGCAAGATTGCCAAAGAAGAAGTCGGCCCGAGATTTCTGCCGCTCATCGAGAAAATTGATGCCGACAACGATGGCATCGCCACTAAAGAAGAAGTCGAAGCTTACGTGAAAAAGCAAACGCCCGCGGAAGCGCCGCGTGGCCCACGTGTACCTCGCTAGATTCATTCATTTCCTCTCGTTAGCAACCAATCACCGATAAGCCTTGCTGGGAGTTCCGAATGTCCGTTCGGCTGAACATTAACGTCGTTGCACCTGCCCTCGCGTTGGCCTGGCTCGCCCTCAGCTGCGTCCCCAATCAGGCTGAGACTTTTGTGTATCATCACGATCACATCCTCGGCACTTCGCTCGAGATTCGCCTCGTTGCCGATAGCGACGCGGCCGCAGAAGCTGCCGAAGCTCGTATCCTGCGTGAGATCGATCGCCAGGCGAAGATCTTCAGCACCTACGAAGCCACGAGCGAACTGAGCCAATGGCAAGCGACCAGTGGCCAACCCGTTAAGGTCTCCGCCGAATTGCTTGCGATGATGCAAGCCTCCGATCGTTGGGCTGAACTCAGCGGTGGTGCTTTCAATCCGGCCGTGGAAGCAGCTACTAAGGTCTGGCAACAAGCGGCGCAGAACAACAAGCTGCCACCACAAGCGGAACTTGCTGCCGCGATAAAAGCAGCCCAAGCTGCTCCGTGGAAGCTGAACACTGCCGAACAAACGGCCACGCGAACCACGTCTGTTCCGTTTACGTTCAATGCCATCGCCAAGGGCTCGATCGTCGATGCCGCCTGTCGCGCTGCCACGTACAAGCAACCGGCCATCCACGGCGTCATTGTGAATCTAGGTGGCGACTTACGCGTGACCGGAGATGTGGTCGAACGAGTTGCCATTGCCGATCCTTTTCACCAGGCCGTAAATGCGGAACCAATCACCGCGATCTTCGTTGGCAATCAGGCGGTAGCGACGAGCGGTAACTATCGCCGCGGCGTGCAGATTGGCGACAAATGGTACTCACACATCATCGACCCGCGCAATGGCCAACCTGTCGATCATGTCGTCAGTGCCACGGTCGTCGCTGCTTCGTCCAGTGATGCCGACGCGCTCGCTACCATCTGCAACGTCCTCACTCCTAGCGAAAGCCTGGCGTTGGTGGAAAGCAATAACGCAGAGTGCCTCCTCATCACCCGCGAAGGCAAGCGGATTGCCAGTGCCGGTTGGGCCGAATTGGAACAGCCTCGCCTGTTCCGCTTGGCTCAGTCCTTCGTACAAGCTGCGGCAGAACCGGAGAAGAAGCCCGCGAAGGAAGAACCCAAGAAAGAAGAGCCCAAGGCTGAAGGCAAAGCCGACGAACTGCTGGAATTGACCGTGAACGTCGAACTCTCCAAGCCTGCTGGCGCGCAATATCGTCGCCCTTACGTCGCCGTGTGGATCGAGGACTCCGATGAATTCCCCGTTCGCACCGGACTGCTGTTCATGATGACCAAGGGGAACGGCTCTCGTTGGCATCGCGACTTGCTTCGCTGGTACCGTCAGGACAATGTTCGCAAGCTAGCCGACGAAACCGATTTGATCGGCGTAATCTCTTCGCCCAGTCGCGGGCCCGGCGAGTACAAAGCCGTATTCGATGGCAAGGACGATGCCGGCAAGCCGCTCAAGCCGGGAAAGTACACTTTGTTTATTGAAGCCGCCCGTGAGCACGGCACCTATCAGATCATTCGTCAGCCCCTGGAACTGGGCACCAAGCCCATTGATAAGACCAACCTGAAGAGCAATGTCGAAATTAAGTCCGCCACCTTCGAGTACCGAAAGCCTGACGACAAAGCTGCCGGCAAGTAGCGGCCGCCTGTCGAGCCAGCCAGCAGATGCCACTAAGATAAACTCGCCGAAGGGGAAGACCTTTTCGACGCAGTTTGCCGCTGCGGTCCGCTGGCTGCACATCTACGTTTCGCTGCTTGGCTTCACGTCGCTCATTTTTTTCTCCGTTACGGGGGTCACGCTCAACCATCCCACGTGGTTTGGCGTCGAAGCCGAGCGCACGACAGAGCACAAAGGCAACGTGAAAGTCGAGTGGCTTAACCAGCCGCTGCCGGCTGGGCTCACACAACCGGCTGAAGGGGAAGAGATCGACTACAGCTTGCAAGTCGCCAAGTTGGAAGTGGTCGAGCACTTGCGCGGGACCCATCGCATCCGCGGTGCGGTCAGCGAGTTTCGCGTTGACGAGCGTGAATGCTCGGTGATGTTCAAAGGCCCGGCTTACTCGGCCGATGCCTACATCGATCGTGAGACGGGCGAATACACCATGAACGAAACGGCCCTAGGGTTCGTTGCGATCATCAACGACTTGCACAAAGGTCGCGACACCGGTCTCGTCTGGTCGTGGGTCATCGACATCACCGCGATCCTGATGGTCTTCGTTTCCATCACCGGCATCGTGCTCATTTTCTACATCAAGCGCAAACGCTGGAGCGGCATCATCACCGCGGTCGTCGGCACCATTCTGTTCGCACTTCTCTACGTTTACTTCGTGCCGTAATCTGCTTCCCTGAGCCGGAAGCGTGTGCGCGCGGAGGGCACTTACGCCCGCGTTTGGAGATCTCATGGTATAAAAAAGGTTGCTGTTGATTCTTCAATTGCGCCCCATTGAGACCTCTCCCGTGCGTTCATTGATACTTGCCGTCGTGGCCGTTTCGTTCCTTATTAACCGAGTGAACGCGGCCGAACCAACCACTAAATCTCTCGTCGCCAACGGCAACTTCGAAGCCGATACCAACGCCGATGCCTGGCCCGATCAATGGACCAAACAGAAAGAAGGCATCACCTGGGAAAAAGAGGCCGACAACCACTTTCTCCGCTTAACCTGCACCAAGCCGGGCGAGATGGTGATGATCTATCATCATGTTCGCCTTCCCGCCGACATCCGCGCCCTCACGCTCACCTGGCGGCAACGCCTCAGCGGACTCAAGCCCGGCAAGCAGCCGTGGTTTGACGCCCGAGTGCTGCTCGAATTCAAAGATGCCGAGGGGAAGAAACTTGCCGGCAGTCCCTCCGCTCCCTACGCCCGTAAAGACACCGCAGGCTGGGTCGATCGCAGCATCAGCTTTCTCGTGCCCGAGGGGGCTCACCTACTGGAGTTCATGCCCGCGCTGTTTCAAGTGGAAGCAGGCCAGTTCGACCTCGACGATGTGACTCTCGCCGCGACGGATCCCGCGCCGCTGGTTGAAGCGGCCAAAGTTGCTGCAGCCGTTGCCAAAGAGAAGCAAGAAACGAACGCCGCCAACCGCCGCGCCAAGGGAGCGACGTTGCTGGAAAAAGAAGGTTCGATCGTTGCCAACGGCACCTTCGAAACGGATGCGAACAAAGATCTGGTTCCCGATCAATGGAGCCGAGGCAAGGGCGGCCAAACGTGGGAGACGGAAGGTGAGAATCACTTCCTGCGTTTGAAGTCGCTGGAAAAAGGCCAGACCGTTCTGCTCTATCGCGAGATCGACATTCCCGCGGGGGTCGAAGCGTTGGAGTTTACCTGGAAGCAACGCATCACCGATCTCAAGCCCGGTAAAGAGCCCTACTTCGATGCTCGCATCATGCTCGAATTCAAAGATGCCGCCGGCAAGAAGCTTTCGCAAAAGCCTTCGCCCCCATTCACGCGCAGCAACACGGCAGGCTGGGTGAAAAAGCGAGTTCAGTTTCTGGTTCCCGCCGGTGCTCTGTCGCTCGAATTCATGCCCGCCCTGTTGCAAGTCGAGCGTGGCACCTTCGATCTCGACGATCTGAAGCTGAAGCCAGTTGCCGCGCAGGAGTTGATCGCCGCCGCTGCTGCGGCCGCCGCCATCGAGAAGGCCTCGCAAGTTTCGCCCGAAGAACCAAATAAGGCCAAGTGGCCGCTCGAACTGCACGTGGAAGGAAACCGCATTCTCGATTCGCAAGGCAAGCACTTTTGGCTGCAAGGGGTGAACGTCGTCAGCTTGGAGTTCTCGGCGAAAGGCGAGAAGGTGCTGAAGTCGACTCTCGTAGCCGTCGACGAATGGAAAGCCAATTGCATCCGCCTGCCCGTCAAGGAAGAGTACTGGTTCGGCCGCAACAGCGCGCAGAAGGACGGCGGCAAGTCGTATCGCGAACTGGTCGACCAGGTCATCACGCTCGTCGCCAATCGCGGCGGCTATGTGGTGCTCGACCTGCATCGCTTCCGTGCACCCAACGACGCGCACGTCGAATTCTGGAAGGATGCCGCCCAGACTTACCAGAATCATCCTGCCGTTCTCTTCGACCTGTTTAATGAACCCCACGGCATCAGTTGGGAAGTCTGGCAAAAGGGTGGCTTTGTCGCTGAGAAAGAAAAACCAGCCGACGAAGACAACTTCCTCACGCCGGAAGAAAAAGCCAAAGCGAAAAACGGCTTCGAATCGCCTGGCATGCAAAAGCTGATCGACGCCGTGCGCGAGACGGGCGCTCGCAACATCGTGATCTGCGGCGGTCTCGACTGGGCCTACGATCTATCCGGCATCGCCAAGGGTTTTGAACTCAGCGATAAAAGCGGCAATGGCATCGTCTACTCGACGCACATCTATCCCTGGAAGCGCGACTGGCAGAATAAAGTGATGACCGTCGCCGAGAAGCACCCGATCTTCATTGGCGAAGTGGGGGCCGACATCAACAAGATGTCGTTCATCCCCGCCGATGCTCAGGAAGATCCGTACACCTGGGTTCCTGACATGCTCGGTCTCATTCAAAAGCACAAGCTGAACTGGACCGGCTTCTCGTTTCATCCCAAAGCCACGCCCATCCTTATCAGCGACTGGAACTACACGCCCACTCCGTTTTGGGGCGCATTCGTGAAAGACGCTCTCTCCGGCAAGCAGTTCGAACTGAAGAAGCAGCGGTAATTTGGTATGACCATAGCGAATAGTTCGCGTTTACCTCGATTTGGTTATGTGCGGCGATTCAGCATTGCGCCTGCGAAAGCATATCGGCGCACCGCATGGAAAGTACTCGCTGGCGGCTCACCAGCACCCGCCTGTCGTCGCCGACAGTGACACCGAAGATCAACTTTGCAATCCCCTCGGTTTCGTGGACCGGAGGTTTTCAGCTACCGAATGAACTCTTCAGCCGAGAGACAATCTACTTCGCTCCTGCTTTGTCCGCTTCAGCCGGAGAGAGGAGTCCGCTCTGATCGAGGTCGAGCTTGTAGAAGATCTCTGCTGGGCCGCTGAACTCGCGGCCCGATACACCGCCATCACCATTGCGGTCCATCGCGTTGAACCAAGCAGGGCCGGGGCGGTAGGGGCGACCGAACGGAGCGAGGGGTTGTGGCCCTCTCCAGCTTGCCATCAACAATGGTGGTGACCACCGATTTTCGCGTGCTTGCCAAACGGCATTCGCTCGAAGTGACTCGAGGTTGCCAGTGGGCCCGGTTTCGTTAAGGGGAATGTTCCCGCTCGACTACCCGCTCTTGAACAGCCCATTTGCGAACAATACTGAGGTCCATTTTGATAACTTTTTTGTTCGTTTTTTCGATTTCGCCGACCCGGGCCAAGCCCTTGCCTGTCAACAACTTTCGTGCTCTCGCACCCCGTAATCAGTCGATTTCTTGATAACCGTTTGATAACCACTTTGGCCACTCCTTCGCCGAACCCCCTGAACAGTACCGTACCAGGCTGTCTGCCCGAAGTTTGCGGCGGACAATCTTCCGTAGTCAATTCTCAAGTACTAACAACATGGAGCGATTTACGACAACCACTAAGTTACTAAGTCGAATGCATCAGATGAACAAATTAACGACACATTGTCAAGAGATACTGCAGTAATGCAGCAGACATTCAAGAGGGCTGGTCGGCACAGGTAGGGTGGGTCGATGTCGCGCGCCGGGCCCGGTGACCTCGAGAGGGTCTCACGCGACTTGACCCACCGTACGGGGCGGGCCAAATGTCTGACTTAGGTCCCTCGTCCCACCGTAGTTCCACCGGGACGACTTTCAGCAATTGCCAGGCACGATCTACTTTTTGCGGACGAGTTTCATCTTGCCGCACATTTCTTTCGCGGGAGCGCCGTTTTCCCACCCTGTGCCCTCAACTTCGAGGTGATCGGCATCAACAATCGTCAGCAGCGCGTCGTGCATGTGCTTGTCTTTCGCGGGGTCCAAGTTTGCACCGCCGGCGAACTTGAAATTGATCTGATTGGCTGCCGATTTCGGATCGGCCCTCAGCCGCGGCTGATTTCCCAGCACGCAGTAGTGGGTCAGCACCAAATCGGAGCCTTCGACCGTGTAGACCGACAGCATCTCGTGGGGCTGACCGGGGAAAATCGTCTCTTGGACCGCGCTTCCACCTGCCGTAACCTTGATAATGGAGGCAATCGTGTCGGTCGGCTTGCCGTCCTTGTCTGCTTCGACCCAGGTACCGGCCAGCTTCTTCATTTTTTCCAAAGCGGCATTGGTGGGGCCGGCGGGGTGATCGTGCTGGTGCTTGTCATCGCCCAGGGCAGGCAGGCACAGTCCAGGCAGGCACAGCGCGACCAGCAACAGACCAGATACTTGCAATTGTCGAGACATTTTCCAACTCCTTGTGAACCGAGCAACGAGAATGAGACTTCACAAGCTAGTCGCGTGAGTCTCGGCCGGATCGACAACAGAGCGGATTTTTTTCACTTGCAGAGCGAGTCGACTAACTGCCAGACGCCCCTAGGGAAACTGCCTGCGCACCATTGCCTGGTCGTCGATCGAGAGCTTTTCGATCGGTAGGTTCAGAATTTTGCCGTCGGCTCGTTTCAGCCTGACGATGTCGAACTCAAAGCTGACCAGTTCGGCCTCGACTTTGAACTCGCCCGTGTCATTGGTCCACGTGCGCAAATTGGCTGCTGCCGGTGGATCGGCAGTCGTAACCGGAGCGGGCATTGGTGCCGCTGCAACTTCCACGGCAGCAGCAGGCTCGTCGTCTGTCTTGGGCTTCGCGATGAAAGCCACATCGTCTTCTTCGCTTGTTTTGGCAGACGCCTGTGGCGCGACGGGGCGCAGTGCAGCCGGGCCGACGGGAGCTGCGTCGGCGACGACTTCGGCGGGCTCATTCTTGAGGCGAATGCGGTCGGCGGTGACCATATCGAACACCCCATTCGTTGAATAGCGAATGCGGAAAAGCAGGCCCCGCTTCAGCTGCACCATGGCCGGATACCACTTGCCGTCCTGCGACTGCGCGAAGACGTAATCCTTGACCTTGATTTGCGAGATATTCGTTACCGCAAAACCGGGAATGGCATTCTCGTCTGCAGCGGGCGGGGCGGCTTGAACGGGCGGTGCGATTTGCACGGGAGCGAAACCGCCGGGCGGGCTCGCCATCCCCGCGGTTCGTTCCCGCAACTCGCGCATGCGATTTTCGTTTTCCTGAATCCGCGCGAGGCGTTCGGATTCCATTCGCTGAGCGTTTTCGCGAGCCGCGGCAATTTCCGCTTCACGTCGAGCTTGAGCGGCGGCGTTGGCTTCGACTCGCTGGCGTTCTCGCTCCGCGTACTCAGCAGCTTCGCGTTCTCGGCGGGCGGTCTGGGCGGCCATGAAGTCGGCGTGCGAATTCGACGAATAGCTGGGGCTGGACGAGGTGTAACTTGGCGAAGGGTAGCTCGGACCCGACGAGTAAGGCGTAACGGATGGCACAATGCTGGTTTGTTGTGAGCCCTGGGTAGTGTAGAAATCCGGGCTTTGAGTTTGATCGACCTGCGACTGGTTATAGTCGTAGTTGCGGCTGGCGCGGGCCAAAACCCGGGCGCCCACCTTCAAACCCACCACCATGCAGACCAGCAGCACGCTGCCGATCCCGCCCAGAATGCCCATCGACGAGTTGTCAGAGCTGTAGCTCATTCGTCGTCCATCACAAGTAGAGGGAAGATAGGGAAGGCAAACTCACGTCGGGGATAATAACTGGTGAAGGCGGGTGGCGTCAAACTTTTCCAAACGGAATTTACAAAGTCAGACTGTAAGGAAATTCCGGCGAAAATCACGGTCAAACGAGAACTCAAAGGTGACCTAGCCACTTACTTCCATCGGCAGGTTTAATGGGCAAGGTTGATTACATTGGCGCGTAGATAGCACTAGAAAAATGCGTGCCCCACCGTCTGCTTCCGCGCTCTCAATACTCGTCGCTGGGCTGGAGCGGAAAGTGTACCCACTCCCAGTACCCAGCCAAATCATCCTCGTCGGCATCGAACGCCGCGTTGTAGCTGTGCGAGTGCGGTACCGGCAAGCTGACCTCGCCCTCAGTGAACCCCCGCGACTGCAATACATGGGTGTATGCTGGGAGGTCGCCGTAGGCCCAAATCCATTCGTGCTGATCGTAAATCAGTAGCCCTGCCTTGATTGTCGAGCCGACCCACAGGTGGTGCCGCCCATCGCCTTGAAGGAATGGGGCGAACCGCCGGCAGAACGTGGCCAACTGCTGGAACGATAACGGCCCAGGAGACTGGTAGCGACCCGGTTCCCGCTTGCCCTGTCGGGGCACGAGCAGGACATACAGCACGTAGTAGTCCTGCCGCCACAGCTCAGCCAGCGACAGCAGCAGCTCAACGTGATCTCCATCCGGCCCGACGATGAGCCGCTCCGGCCCCGTCGTCCGCTCGACTGTGTACACATTGTGGTAGCGGACAGGTGTCTGGAAGTGCCACTCGCCGGCGCCAAGCTTGGGCGATGTCGACTCCGCCATCGGTCCGTCTCCGCTGCCGAACGCATTAATCTTGGGCTCGGCTTACTTCTTCTTCGCCTTCTTGGCCGGGGCTGCCTTCTGAGAAGCAGCTTGCTTGGCCGGAGCCTTCTTCGGGGCTTCTTCCTTCTTGGCAGCCTTCTTACCGCCAAAAGCGGCGTCCCAACCTTCGGCCAGCTTGGGGTTCGATCCGAGGCGCGTAATGGTCACGTTTGGCAATCCTTGGCGAGTGGGCGAACGAAAATAACGGAGATCACGATTGCAACGAGGCGTGAGACAGGTCGCCCAGCACTGCTGGCAGTCGCTGCAAGCCGTATTAGTTATCGGAAACAGCGGGCGGGGTCAAGCGCCAGTGGCGATGACCGGGCATTTGTGAGCCGAAAGATCGACTTGGCAGCGAGTTTTCTTGCATCCGTTGACAGGGCCGACTATGCTAATCGCTGATGACAGCAAAGCTTCCGGCATCGCCTGCGCGCGGTGCGGCAGCTTCCTATTCGGCTGTGATCTGGAGACGACCGCAGGCTCAGGGGCTTCGCTGCGGTGGTTTCTGTGTGGCCGGCACCTACTTCTGCGGGAACAGACTGCGTCTGAACCAAAGCGGGACTTGCCGCTGCCTTTACTGATCTTGATGAGGAGTGACTTCATGTCGCGTCGTAATGTGTTGTGGCGAGTGTTGCTGGTCCTGGCGATCTGCTGCACCGTCGTCAAAGCGGGCAATAATATTGGCCGTAGCAGCGCCGTGGGTGGTGTTTCGATCAATACCGATGGCATTCTCGATAGTGCCACCGAATTGAACCAGCAAGCGCTCAACGACTTGATGGGGCAGAACTTTCGCGCTGCACCGGGCGACCTGAACACCCCCGTCGAAATGCGCAAGATCTCGCTGAAGGCGATCAACGCCGCCCTGCGAGATGCCAAGAAGAATCAAGTCGCCGATTTGCCCGACGAAATCAAGTATCTCGCCGGCATTCAACGTATTCAGTACGTGCTGCTGTATCCCGAACAAAACGACATCGTCCTCGCCGGTCCGGGCGAAGGCTGGCAACTCGATGGCAAAGGAAGCGTCGTCGGTGTCACCACCGGTCGCCCGGTCCTCAGCCTGGAAGACCTGCTCGTCGCCTTCCGCACCGTGGAAGAAGCTCGCAAGGGCGGTATCTCCTGCTCGATCGATCCGACGGTCGAAGGTCGTCAGAAGTTCGAACAGTACATGAGCCAACAAAAGACCTTTAACCCCGCCGTGATCGATGGCATCGAAAAGGCGATGGGCAATCAACAGATCACCGTCAGCGGTGTGCCCGATACTTCGCACTTTGCTCGCGTGCTGGTCGCCGCCGACTACAAGATGAAGCGGATCGGCATGAAGCTCGAAAAGTCTCCTGTCCGCGGCTTGGCTAGCTTTATCGACATGATTCCTGGCAAGCTCGACAACATGATGCCCCGCTGGTGGATGGCCTGTAACTACGAACCCATGGGCCGTAGCGAAGATGGTCTCGCCTGGGAACTGCGTGGTTCCGGCGTAAAGGTGATGACGGAAGATGAATTCGTCGACAACGCTGCTGGCACCGTCAAGGGAACCGGCAAGGTCAACCCGGTCGCTCAGAAATGGTGCGATCAATTCACGGCGAAGTACGAAGATCTGTCGGTGAAAGAGCCAGTGTTCGGCGAACTTCGCAACATCATGGACATGTGCGTGGTCGCCGCGCTGATCACCAAAGAAAACCTGCCCGCCAAGGCCAAGTGCGAACTGACAGAACTCTCTTCCGACAAGATGGGAATCGAAAGCTTCCCAGCTCCCAAGAAGGTGGCCACGCAAAGCAGCGCTCTCAAGCGAGGCAATAACTGGATCATCACAGCCTCGGGTGGCGTCGCCATCAACTCGTGGGAAGTGGCCAACAAGACCGAAATGCGACCAGCTGTCGGCGCGATTCGCGAAAAGGCCAAGCCCGCCTCTACCAGCAACCTGTGGTGGAACTAGGCTTCGCGATTATTTTCGATAGACATGTCAGCCGGCTGGTCAACCATCAGCCGGCTGTATTTTTTCCGGCATCGATTCACTAGCCGAAGATATCAAGGACGAGCACCACATGGCGGGCCCGAAGAATGTTCTGGGCGGACCGTTGCAGGTTTGCTGCATGTCTCCGCGAACCGGTTTCTTTCGTACCGGCAAATGCGAGACGGGTGTCGACGACATGGGTCTGCATCTGGTCTGTGCGCAGATGACCGAAGACTTTCTCGAGTTTTCGTACGACGCGGGGAACGATCTTTCGACGCCGAATCCCGATTATCACTTTCCCGGATTGCAACCTGAAAATCGTTGGTGCTTGTGCGTCGAACGCTGGAAAGAAGCGCTCGAAGCGGGCGTCGCGCCGCCCATCGTGCTGGCCGCGACGCATATCTCGGCGCTGGAGTTCGTCGATATCGAAGACCTGCTCAAGCATGCCGTCGACGCGCCGAAAGACTAATCTACCGCTGCGAAGCGCGAGGCTTGCTGTTCAGGGGCGAAGATTGCAGCCGCGGCGCAGGCATCGCCGAGGCGGCCGATTCATCCACGCGCGTGCGGTCGGTTTTGTGCTGTTCCGTCATCGCTCGCAGTGTCTCGGGCTCGGCGATCGAAACTTGCTGAGTGCCCATCAGCTTTTGCCGCTGAACTTGCAATCGCTGCGAATGGGGATAGCGGGCCAGTGCCTGGTCGAGAGCCAGCATCGATGCCTCGAGTTGTCCGTTCTGCAACAACAGCTGTGCCTGGCACGACGTGGCAATCTCGCGAATTTCTGGCAAGTGCCACAACTGCGTATTGATCTGCCCGTGCTCGGCCGCCAACGTGAACGAACGAATGGCGAGCTCGAATCGCTGTGTCCCCTGCAGATAACCACCGAGCGCACACAGCAGTTGAGCATCGAGCGGAAACTGCTCGAGTCCGGCCAAACACAGCTGCATTTGCTCGGCAGCCGAATCTGGTTTGCTTAAGCAAGTCAGCAGTCCATAGTAGGCTTCGAGCATCTCGGTGCTTTGGGCCGAGGACAATTCGAGTGCGCGGCGATAGTGCTGTTCGGCATGCACCGAGTCGCCAATCGCCTGAAACGCTTCGCCCAAGCAATTGAGCAGGTCCGCCGTGGGGCCCCGTTGCGAGATCTGCAGATCAGCGAGATGAATATTGCGCCGGGCACGGGCCGCTTTCACCTCGGGATCGTGCTCTTGCGCACCGCGCTGAATCGTCAGGGGCAGATGCTCGGCTTCCAAGTTGAAAGCATTCAGCGATCGCTGCATCGACTCGCGCACGCGTCCGTGAAAGATCAGACCGGGGCGATTCGGATGCAACCGCAGACGGGCAATTTGCTCGCCGCCGATTTGACCGGCATTCGCCGGAGTCGCTACGCGCAGATAGTACGCCCGGCTGTCATCGGCGTATTGCTGCACAAATTGCTGCAAGAGAGGAACGTCGTCGGGCAGCAAGGTTTCGCCCGCATCGAGCCAGAGGATCCAAGGCGCTTGCAGATGCGGCAATAGGGCGTTGCGCGCGCCCGCAAAATTGTCGTCCCACAGGTGACGCACGACTTGCGCCCCTCCGAGGGCGGCCGCTTCGGCCGTGGTATCGGTCGAGCCGGTCTCGAGCACCGCGATCTCGGTCGTCAGCTGGCGTACGCTGAGCAAGGTTTCGTGAAGCTGGCGGGCTGCATTTCGCGCGATGATGGCGACGCACAGTGTGGGCTTGTTGGACTTCATGTTCGCGGCCTTCCCTGGCAGGCTGATCGGCATGCGCAAGAATAGGGGCATGCCAGCGCGGACTGTAGCAACCGCAAAGAAATCGTGCCAGAGGAGCTTGAGATCGAGTGCTAGCGGAAGGCCTCGCGGCTTTTGAGGCCGTTAGAGCTGGGCGTTTTTTACACCAAGGAACCCCAGCCGCAGAGGCGGGGGCGAGAAATGCGAGATGTCGCTAACCGCGCACTCGGGTCGGCAGGATCACCATCGGCACGCCATCCCATTGCAGGCGGCGTTGCAGCGAGTAGGCCGTTTGGTTGTGCAGCAGTTTGCCGTACCAGGTTTCGCGTTGAAAGACGAGCTGCCCCGCAAAGACCACCGCGCCGGGAAAATCACGATGCACCACGCGGCTGAGTTGTTCGAGCTCTTCCACCACGTCAGTACCAATCGACATATAGGCCCGCGAGGGAAGGCCCAAGCGTCGCGCGAGGTCGACGTATTTTTCGAGCGAATCTTCGGTGTGTTCGCGGAGCGCTTCCATCGCCTCGACACCCTTGAAGTTACCCGAGTCGACGACGCCGACCGAAATAAAGATCACGTTCTTGAAGTGATTCGGTACAAAGCGGAGGGCGTTTAGCAGCGTGTGCACACCCAGGCCGCTGTAGCCACCCACGAGGATGACGGCGGTCGGATGTTCTGGATTGGGAGCCTTCCGATTTGGCTTGCCCTGCACTTCGATGGTGCCGAGCGTCTCGTCGAGACCTCGCAGCCGAGCGGTTACGCCGACGTAGTAGCGGCGGATGAGCATGGCGATGCACCACAAGATTCCCGTCACCACGACGGTGATCCACGCGCCATCGGCAAATTTGATGATGCCGGTGACGACGAGAATCGAGCTACACAGAACGGCACCAAAGGTGAAGAGTGTCATCCGCAGATTCCAGTTCTTCATCTTGCCGCGCATCGGGTAGTAGTAGAGGCACATGCCGATCATCGACAGCGTGAAGGTCACGAACACGTTGATCGAGTACATGATGAGCAATTTCGAGACGTTTCCGTTGGTCACCCACAACGCGCCAATCGAGCTGAGGCCGATCAGCACAATGCCGTAGTGCGACGACAGCCGCTCCGACAAACTGCCGAACCAGTGCGGCACCCAGCTATCGTGGGCCATGTTCGCGAGGCACTTCGGCCCGCCAATGAAGCCCGCCTGCGCGGCTACCAGCAGCAGCACCGCTTCCGACAGAATGGTGATGTATCGAAAAACTTGCGCGTACCAGGTGGCTTGCTTCTTCTCGATCACGTCATCGGTTCCCGAGACGAACCACTGCACCAACAGGTCGTTCATCGTTTGCTTGCGATCGTGCTTGAGCGCCTCCAGGCTATCGAGTCGATGAGGCTCGGGCGGGCTCACTTCGACCGAATCGGCTGTGGCAACGGCAGTCTTATGACTTCCAACCGTGCCGTAGTACTTCTTCAGATCGAGTTCGAACAGCAAGTAGGCGAGCATCAGACCGCCCGCCGTGATGGCCAGCGAAATGGCCATGTAGATCATCGTGCGCTGAGCCGTCGCGACGCGAGGTTCGCGCATCACGGCCATGCTGTTCGAAACGGCTTCGATACCCGTATAGGTACCAGCACCGAGCGAATACGCCTTGAGCAGCATGCTGAGCAGAAACCACCAGCCTACGGCCGGATTGCGGATATCTTCGCGAATGTGGCTATTCACATCGCCGGCGAGGCTACCAATATCGCCGGCATGCGAACCGAGGACGCCAATAATCAACACCGCATGGGTGATCAAAAAGATGACGAAGATCGGCGCCAGAATCGTGACCGATTCTTTCACGCCGCGCAAATTGAGCACGACCAGGAAGATAATCGCGCTGAATTCCAGCAGCAGCTTGATGCTGCTTTCGTCCTGAATGGGCAAGTGCAAGAAACTGGCGGTCGCGAGAAACGAACTGCCAAACAATCCGAACAGGGCATCTCCAGCGGCGGCAATCGAAACGGTAACGGTCAGGATGTAATCGATGACCAGCGCACAACCGCTGAGGGCACCGACTTCTTTTCCCAGCATCTTGCTGGCGACGAGGTAGCCACCACCGCCGCTAGGAAAGGCCTCGATGATATAGCTATAGCAGGCGCTGATGATGAACACGGTAAAGACCGTGGCCAGCGCCAGGAACAGGGCCAAGTAGGTGTGCCCCTTCAAATGCTCGAACGCTTCACTGGGACCGTAGCAGGACGAAGATAGACCGTCCGCGCCCAAACCAACCCATGCCAAGAAGGCGATGAGTGAGATGTGCTGGTGAATGGAATGATCGGCCAGATCGAGCGGCTTGCCGACGAGCAGCGTCTTGACTGCTTGAGTCATTCCCGGGCCGTCGACAGGCTCGATCGCTTTGTCGGCGTCGACTTCCTGCACGGGCTCATCGGGATTGAGCTTGGGCGGAGGGGCGTTGGGGTTGCTTGGTTGCGAAGTAAGTTTATGCGGATCGGGATCGTTGGTCATGGTGGGCTATTGTCCAAGGCGCGCAGGGCGGACTGCGAGTGTGTGTCCGGTGCCGCGCGCACTATCGTCGCGGATGAATCGGGAGGGAAGCAACTCTGGCAGGCGAACGGGAGCGACTTTTTTGATCGCTCCTGCAAACAGCCTGCACCAGGGGTGGCTTATAGCCGCAGCAACGGGCCGCGGCGAATTGCTTCCGGTCGGTGGGGTGTAGATGAAGAATTGCTGACGTCAGGTGGGAAGTGCGACGTTCAGCGTGGGTGCGATAGTTAACCCGCAGTTATCAACCTGGGCGCTGCTCGCCACAGGTAATCACCGACGTCTCGCCGCTCGTTCGCATCACCGAGACCGAACCAGAGCAGCGAGCAAAGTTAAGGAGAATTCGTTCCGCACTATTATACATTGGCCCCAAAAGCTGCAAGGAGTGCAGCTTCTGTATTGCTAAGCCATTGACAAATATGACCTTAAGAGCGATTTCGCGGTCTTACTTCAACTGCTTCACGCTGTGAATGACGACCGCTTCTTGCGGCACGGCAGGAAAATCACCCTGCGCGGCGACCGCCAGTTGCGAGATCCGGTCGATGATCTCCATCCCTTCCACTACCTGGCCAAAGACACAGTAGCCGAAGTCGGCGTCGTTCTCGTTGCCAACGAAATCCAGTCCTTCGTTGTCGGCCACGTTCAGAAAGAACTGCGAAGTCGCACTGTGAGCCACCGCGGGGTCGCGAGCCATCGAAATGGTGCCCCGCGTATTCTTCAGGCCATTGGCCGCTTCGTTAAAGATGGGAGCCCGCGTGGTCTTGGGCTGCAGATCGGCCGTGTAGCCACCAGCGGCCAGCAGCGAGCCCTTGTCGACGTGATGCACAATGGTCTGCTCGTAGAAACCACGATTCACGTAGTTGCGCAGGAAGTTATCGACGGTTTGAGGCGATTTTTGCAGGAACAGCTGCAGCTTGATATCGCCGGCCGAAGTTTGAATCAGCACGATCGGATCGACCACTGCCACCTTGCGAATCGGAACCGATTCGGCCGGTTTGCTGGTGTCGGAATTGGTGTCGCTCGCTGTCGCAGTGACAGCTGGATCGCCCGCTTCGATGCTCGCCGCCGGAACGGGCGTTTTACTGCCGCCACAGCCAATCGAGAACAGCGCACACGCCAAGCTGGCAACGAAGGCGAAGCCCATTGGCGAGGAAGGAACGGAATTGCGGAAAGAAATCGAGTACATGCTGGCGGCCTCCTGCCAATGAGATTCCCGTGCCAGCGACAGGTCGCTCAGCGCAGGTTCGCATTCGTGAATGCGGGCATCATCTCCGCGACAGGCTATTTTGGCAATGCCGGTTTCTAGTCCCCTGATAGTCAGGGGGGCCATCAGGAATGCCTTGCAGCCTTCCCAAGAAGGCTGCCGGCTCGGTGGGCTACTTCGCCGTCGGCCGCAGCGCGGTCTGCACGACAATTTCGGTAACTAGATTGCGGATGTGAAAATCCTGGGCGAACTTTTTCTGCAGGTCGCTACGAGTGGTTGGGCCATAGGCTCGCCACTGCTGCTTTACAAAGTAGTGGAACAGTTGCTCGACGAAGGCAGCATGCGTTTCGTCGCTGCTGGCAAGAAAGCTGGCCAGCTCGCGAGCGTTTCTAAATTCCTTCAGCTGTCCGCTGCGAGTGAGATAGCCCCCCGTGGCATCGATGGCCCGGCCTTTTTCTTCTGCGCGAAAGCGGCCGATGGCATCGAAGTTCTCAAACGTAAAGCCGAGCGGGTTGATCATCTTGTGACAACCCATGCAGGCATCAGCCTTGGTTTGCAGCTGAATTCGCTCGCGTGTCGTCAGGCTCGCGTGTAGGTCCGGCGCAAGTGGCGAGACGGCTTCCGGCGGCGGACGCAACGTGCGGCCGAGCAGACTGCGCGAGATAAACACGCCGCGATGAATGGGCGAGCTCGTCGAAGTGTAAGCAAAGCCCGCGAGCAAATAGGGATGCGAAATGAGCCCCGCGCGTTCTCCAGGATTGAGTGCCACCTTCTCGAAGCCGGCAGTCTCCGGTAGGTCAACACCATACAGCTTGGCAAGCCGGCCATTCAGATAAAGCGAGTCTTCGCCGAGAAGGCGGCGAAAATCGGATGCTTCGCTCCAGACAATTTCTTCCAACGACAGTTCCAGTGAAGCACGCAGGTCCGTGGCGATCAGTTCGTTGAACTCCGGAAACAGCTTCTCGTCCTTCGACAGATCCGGAGCCTGATCGACGCGCAGCCATTGCAAAAAGAACGCTCGCAACTTGGCGTGCGTACGCGGGTCGGGCATCATCCGCTCCACTTGCGCACGAACTTGTTCCGCCGTCGCGAGCTTGCCAGCCGCAGCTTCTTTCGTCAGTGCTTCGTCGGGCAAGCTATCCCAGAGCGTGTACGAAATGCGCGCGGCCCGGTCGAATTGATCGGCCTCGGGGACAGCAACTTCCTGATACAAAAACCGAGGTGACTTTAGGGTAAGTAGCACGACACGTTTGAGGCCGAGAGTCAGATCGGAAGCTTCGTCGAGTTGCTGATCGATGTACAGCTTCTGCTGATCTTCCGTTAGCGGTCGATGAAAGGCCCGCTCGACGAACTTTTTGCAGAAGTCGCGGAGCTTTTGTTTTTGATCTTCCTTCGTGAGCTCAACGCCACTCAACTCGCGAGCGTTCTTCGCCATGTAAGCTGCAGCCTCCAGCGCGGCATCGGTGGTAGCCTGATCCCAGGCTTTGCTAATCGAAGTGCCGCGCTCGTAGCCGATGCTGCGATCGTCGGGTGGAAAGGGCGTATTCGGAATGAACTGCGTCGACACGACCTTGGGCGAAAGGTTGCTGGCCGGAATCACTTCCTGCTCGCGCTGCGGCGGTTGCCACTCCAGAGCGATCATCGCCTTGACCGGCGGCTTCTCCTTGGCTTTCTTCGAATCGTCGACACCCTGGTTGGCTTTGATGAACTCCAGCTTGAGCGGATAGATGCGACCGGCGAGTAAGCGAATGCTCGCGCGATACTCCGTGTCTTTGCCCGACTTCACAATGGCGTCGATCAGTGGTTCCTTCAGATCGTTCACCCACAGCCGCATGGCATGTTCGGTCTTCACGACCAGATCGTACGAGCCGGTTTCGGGTGCCAGCAGCGAACCTTCCCAGCGGATCGAGAACTCGTGCGGCTCGATCTTCTCGGGATCGGGGCTCTTGTCATCGAAATTGAAGTTCACGACAGGATCAATGCGGTCGATCGCTCGATCGTTGCCGCGCAACCGGCGTGTCTTGTAGTACTCGCCGCGTAGGCCTTGCTCCTTGGGCCAGGCGGTTGGCTGGCGGAAACTGCCGATGAGATCGGCGACCGAGTTCTGATACTGCCGCACCGTCAAGCGCGAGAGTTCAAACCGGGCTGATTGATTGCGAGCTTGTGCAATGGGCGAATAGAAGGAGTCGAACACGAACTTGGCGACGTTCTGCGTTTCTTCGCCGTTAACAGCCTCCGGTTCCCCCTCGGGCATCGTCTTTTCGATCAGGTCGGTCAGTTCCATCAGCGAGCGATCGCCGACTAGAGGCTGGGCGTACTGATCTTTGACCCCTTCACCCTTTTCGCCGTGACACGAAGCGCACTGAGCCTTGTAGACCTGCTCGCCGGTACGCGGTGCGGCGGTCACGACCGCGGCGCAAAGCAGCACTGCAAACAAGCAGCTGGTGGTCAAAAAACGAGATGCCGAAAGGTCGGGCATACGAGTCATTCCAACGTACGGTTCAGGCAGCTTGGTAGCTGCAGCAACCGCGGATTCTTCAGGTGGGAAACCGACAGGAGAGTACCTTTCATCGTATCCCAAGGCCGAACGGCAGCCAAGGGAAACGACGACTCGATCTGCCAACAAAGGCCTATTCGAACGGGTCGGCCGGTGCCGGTCGCGGAGCAGGCGCGGCAGGCGCTGGGGCTGGATTCGGCGTGTTGGGCAGCGGCGGGAAATTCGGCGGCAACTGCCCGCGTTTCTGCATCTCCTTCAGACGCTCCAAGATCTGTGGCGGGAGGTTCGGCGGCAAGCCGCGAATCGGTGCTCCGTTGGGGCCGATGATGGGCATGTTGGGACCGACAACACCGTCCTTGCCTAGAGCCGCCTTTTCGAAGATGGCGTCGGCCACGTTCACAACGGTGCCCTCCGGTAAGCCAGCGGTGAGGCTGGATAGATTGCCAGTCTGAGCTGGAGCCTGCGGTGCCGCTGGATCCTCGGTGAGCTTGATGAGCGTCACGCGCATGGTGCCGGGTTGGACCCAGGTTGTCACTTGCACGGCTTGCTTCTCGAAGTCGGCTTGTACTTCGCACATATTGGCTTGCGCAGTGGCAATGTCTCCTTCATAGGCGATGGAGCCATCGCGTTTGTCGAGACAGAGCAGGTTGGCCGACCAGTTGCCGCCGCCGGTGGGGCCGCGTTTATTGCGGATGAAAACCATCAAGGGCGAATCGACAGGCTGATCCCAAGGAAGTCCGTGCTGAGCAACGAACGCGGGTGTTTGCCAGCGTTGTTTGCCGGTGGCGCGGTCGATGGCGTAGACGCGGCCGTGCGCTTGTTGTCCCGGCATGCCGCCGCCTGAGAGAGGCGTGGTCATCAAACCCGGAACCGAGTCAGCGATCGGTTGATTGGCGAGCACGGTGTACTGTTCGCGCGAGCGAAGTACGTGCAGCGAATTGATGATCGGCTCTGCGACCAACTGCGAAGTGACAGCCACTGATCCAGTCTGCAGCGAGAGGATGGTCAGCTTGCCCGTCGTCTCCAACAGTGCAAATTCATCCCCTTCGAGAACCTGACCCTTCGCGCCGGTTTGCGTCTGCAGGTTCCACAGGTCTTCGCCTTCACTCCAAGGATCGACTAGCTTCAGCCGCAGCGAGTTGCCGACCTGTTCCCAAGCGAGAATGCGACGACCGCTGGTCGTTAACCGCGAGTTTGTCTTGGGCACGGTGCGCTTACCGAGCAACGAACCATCGAGCATGCTGAAGACGCTTGCCTGGTCGGAATTCGGCGGCACGGCAAACACGAATTCTTCGTCGCCAAACAGATCGCAGGCCGGATCGACTCCGCCCCGTTCCCACAGCGTTTGACCGCTGACAGGATCCACACAAATCAGCTGTCGCGCACGTTGATAGACAATGCCAAACGGCGTGACCGGACCAGGCTGGCAATTGGTTTGCCCCGATTGATCGAAGGCGATCGTGCGATTGCCGGTCACGGGATTATTTACCTGCCGCAACTGTGAGTACGAAGCACCTGCAGAGAGCATGTCGAGCGAGACAACTTCGCCACGCCACAGAATTGGTTCGCTGGTCGCAGTGGCAGGGCGCAGAGCATCGATGGCCAACACTTCGCCACCGGTGTGTACCACCACGATGTGTCCGGTGGCTCGACCGACGAGGCCCGAGTAGGGAATTGAGTACGAGCGGCGATAGATGCCGTCGCTGCGGCGAATGGGCGCTTGGGCGATTGTCTTGCCCAGGCTATCGACGACTTGAATCGCCTGCTGCGAGGGATCGTACAATGCACGCATGCCGCGCGGCGCTGGGCCGCTAAGTTCCGTCAGGTAGACGTTGAAATTGTTCATGTAGGGGCGAGCACGGTTGGGGTCGATGTTGCCATCGACCTTCGACACGCGACCACCGAGCCAATGATCGAGCGCGAGGGTCTTTTGCGAGGGATCTTCGATTTTGAAGTTCGCCACGAATGCTTGTGCGGCATGATCGGCGGCGAGCGGTGACAGCGTGAGGAGCTTTTGCAGTTCGGCATAATGCTCGGCGGCGAGGATCGGCCGTTTGGCCTTTTGATAGGCCGAGATGAGCCCAACACGGCCAGCCGCTTGATAGCCGGTATCGGCAGAGTCGAGCAATTGGCCTGCCTGCAGTTCAGCTTCCAGGAACTTACTCTCCGCCAGCAACTTTTCGATCAGCAACAGGCGAGCGCGATCGGCCAGTGGATGAAAGCCGTAGACTTCGACAAATCGCCGCGCGCTGAGCAGCGTGCCACTCTTGAGACATTGGTCCAGACGAATCTTGAGTCGATCTTGCAGGCGAACTCGATCTTCTTCACTAGAGCCGCGATAAAGCTCACTCAAGCGAGCCTGCAGCCAGCGGCCAGTGCTTACTTGCAACTTGCTATCGATGTACTCCATCTGCGAACCGCTGCCATCTTCGGGAGTATGTACCGTTTGCAGTTCATCGGCGAGCATCACAAACGCTTCGAGCGATTCGGCAACAAGCCCCGCCTTGTGCAAGCCGACTGCTTGCAACCTCAGCAGTTCGCGCCGCTGACTTGGATCGTCGATCAACTCACGGGCGTCAACAATCAAGTCGCGATGCTTCATGAAGTCACTGCGTAGCAGCATCAGCATCACGCGGGCGAGCAAGCCTCGCACACGGATGTCGGCGGGTTGCAACTCGTAAGCCTGCCGCAACATGCGTAGCGCTTCGTCCGCTTTGCTGTCGGTAAGGAGCAGTTCGCCCATGCGAGCGAGAGCGCGCGGATCTTTGGGATTCGCGGCGAGATCCTTTTCGACCTGCGGTCGCAAGTGATCGGCCAGGTAATACGTGGCGACCTGATTGCTGGCGACCGAGACCACTTTGCCTTCAAAGCAAATCAAGTTGCCCAGCGTCGATTCGGTCCGCATGCGGTCCGTGATCTTGCCGGTTTCCAGATCGATCTTGACCAGCTGTTGCCCAGTCGTCGGCAGGTAATAGCTCGAGCCACTGTAGAAGCCTCGACCCGCAGTCAAATCGGCCTGCAAGTCGACAGGAGCAGCCCAAGCCTCTTTGCCATCACTCAGTTGAATTGCTTTGACGCGATTCTTGCCGACGACAACTGCCTTGCCATTGTGGATGCAGGCGACGAACAGGAAGTCTTCGCGCTTGAGCGGCGCCCACCGGGGCTTGCCGGTGACAAGATCGAGGCAGTGCAGATATTGCGATTCCGCCGGTGTGACTACGACGGAGCCATCAGCAACGATCGCTGCCGAATCGAGCCAGCGCCCAGGGCTGGGCGCGGCAGTGCCACTGGACGTGATCATGCCGCGGAGAGGTCGAGTCGCCTGATCGTTCCGATCGTAGGTGTAATTCCATTTCAGGGCCCGCGTACCGAGATCGACGGCAACCACCGCGCCGGCCGACGTGGGGCAAATGATCAAGCCATCGGCATACGAGGGACTCGCAGCGGCCAGCCGACGTGTTGCGTCGTAACGAATGGTCATGCCTTCGTCCGGCACACTGCCGAGTTGCTGTTTCCATTCGAGCGATCCCGTTTCTGGTATCAGGCACAGGAGTCGCAACTCGCCTTGAAACTCAGCGAGCGCGTAGAGCCGGTCGGCGACTGCCAGCGGAGCACCGAGGAAGAACGCGCCGGCCAGATTGGGATCTTCGAGCCCGCTTTCGCCGCCGATTTCCCACACGAGCTTGCCGTGACGATGGAGATTGAGAGCCTTCAAACGGTTTGCGCCTTTGACGCCCATCGAGTTCGGCCGCGCTCCGATCCACACGCCGGGACGAATCTGGTTCATGTTCGATGGCGACGTGTATTCCAGCCCTTCAATGAAGTACAGCTGTTCGCCGTCGCTGCTCATTTGGCCGTACAGGTTGTCCTCCCAAATGCGCTGGCGAATGATCATGTCCTGGTTGTTGTTTTGCTGCTGCGGGCCCTGTGCCAGTTTGGGCGTATTGCTCGCGGCCGAAGGTTGGTCCCAAGGATTCACCCAGGCGACCTTGCCCGTTTTCATCACAATGCCGCGCACATTTTCGGGCGTGCGAATGATGACGTAGTCGACCTTGGCTCCGGCGCGCGTCGTGGTGGTCACTGCCAAAGGCTGCATCGACGGGACGATCGATTCGCCCCGGTCTTGCAACGTGCGGGTCTGTTTCGAGATCGCGTCGATCGTCCCTTGATGGTTCACCGTCGGGAAAAACCACTCGGCGTTCACCAGGGGGAAGCCACCGGCAGCGGCGGCGTTGCGCGCCTCGTCGCCGCGAAAGGTGATCCACTGATTGGCCACTTGCGCGGCGGGAGCCAAGCCTCGGCCGGCGATCCGCTCCAGCCAGCTCAGGGCCTCTTCGTCCTTTTCGAACAAAGGTTCCTCGCCGTCCATCAAGCGAACCTTGACGCGTGGCATTCGCAGCTTGAGTGCCAGAAGCGTCTCTTTGGCTTTGTCGGCTCGGCGGGCATGGTTCCAGGCCGCAGCAGTCAGCACCGAAAGTTCCGGGTCGAGCATTTCGCGGGCAGGTGCCTGTTCGCACAGCGGTTGCAAGATCATCGCAGCGGCCAAAGCACGGCCCTGATCCATTTCCATGCGGCCCAGCAAGAACGCAGCTTCGTTGCCCGCCTTGGTATGCACAAAGCGGCGAGCCACTTCGGCCACGGCAGCCAAATCGCGAGCGGTGAGCGCGTCATTCAGCTTTTGCCGCGCGTCGTGCCCGACCTGCGTTTCGTACAGCTGGCGAGCGGCGGGAGGTAGATTACCGAGCAACTGATTGCCCAGTGACTTCACACTCAGCTGTGCATCGGGCTGGCCAGGCGCTGCCAGAAAGTAGTCATCGAGCGAAGCATCAGTCAACAACTCTTCGAGCGCTTGAACGGCTGCGGGGTAGTCCTTTTCATCGAGTGCTTTCCGCGCGCGATTCAACAACTGACGCAACTCGCGCGTCGCCGGCCGAATGATCGAGCCGACGTCACTTCCGGCTTCAACTTGAGCCCCGGCGGTTGCGGGGCAGAGACAGGCCCAACCCAGCAAGAGCATGCCCACGAGACGAGAGGCATCCAAGCCGGGAGTGGTGTTTCGACCGTGAAGCATGATTCGTCATCCTGTCTGCGGGGGTGCGCGGCCGCGAGAGAGACCGTCTGGCGCAACTCGACTCAGCGCAACTCGTTTTCTCAAAATATCTTACCAGGAACAAGCAAGCGAGCCAAAAGAATCGCCCGGCAAGTGGTGACAAGTTCATGGTCTCATTAAGGGCGAAGTTGGGTGAATGAGAGGCAGCCGGTTCTAGGAGAATCCGCCGAAAATTTACCTTGTTGCGCAAAAAACACTGGATTTTCCCGAGGTTTATTGCCGATTTAGTTGTTTTTTGCGGAATTTGTGGGCTTTTGATGGTCTGCCCAGTTGCATTTTCGTGGGCAAACTATCTAATTTCGCCGCAAATCCGCCTTAGGGACGGACAAACTATTCAATTGTTTCATCGAGGCGTTTCGCACAGAAATGTCTCCCAGGGAGGTCGGTAGCAGATGGCAAAGAAAGCCCCCGCGGCGAAGCCCGCCAGCAAGTCAGAAGTCTACGCCGCAATCGCCACAGCAACGGAATTGACCAAGAAGCAGGTCAGCTCGGTGTTCGATGCGTTGACGGCGGAGATCGCCAAGGCTCTGGGCAAGAAGGGTTCGGGCGTGTTCCAGATTCCAGGTCTGGCCAAGATCAATCGTAAGGACATCCCCGCCAAGCCAGCGCAGAAGAACGTGCTGAATCGGTTCACCGGTGTCGTTGGCGATGTGCCTGCCAAGCCGGCTCGCAAGTCGGTCAAGGTTCGTCCTCTGAAGGGCCTGAAGTCGATGGTCTAAGCGATTGCTCGCTTGACTTCGTCTAATCAAATTGCTGAACTCCCGTCGCGGCCCGGCCGATCGCGATGGGAGTTTTGCGTTTCTTGGTTGGCATCTTCAAATTTCTTTGTCGCGCGGGCAGCTAATTGCGTGGAGGGCGGTTTTCAAAAGACGCAGGTGGGAGTCGAACCCACTTGAACTTGCTTTGCAGGCAAGCGCCGAGCCGTTTAGCTTCTGCGTCGAATTAAAGAATGTCCTCGCCGGGAATTGAACCCAGTCTTCGACCTTCGCAGGGTCGCGTGCGAATCCGGCACACTCCAAGGACTTTTGGGAAGGGGCTGGGGACTAGGAGCTTGGAACTGGGGAAAGGCAAAGAGTTCACTTGCAACTCTTCTTTTGGCATTTCCCCAGCTCCCAGCTCCTAGCTCCTCTTCACAGTGACCGAGGTGGGAATCGAACCCACAGACACGAGGCTCTCGACCTCGCCGCTGAACCTGTTTGCGTACCCGGTCGTGTTTTTGGGGGCTGGGAACCAGTTCCCAGCCCAGCGGAAGCCGTGAGACTCGAACTCACAAGCGATGCAATATCGCCACCTGTTTTCGAGACAGGGTCCTCATCCAGCCGGATGACTTCCGTTTTTTGGGCGTTGGGAGTTAGGATCTGGGAACTCGGGAAAGACCGCTGAGTTCAACGACAACTCTTTGTCTTTCCCGAGTTCCCAGTTCCCAGCCCCTCGCTCCCTGTAAGTTCCGGGGGTTGGAATCGAACCAACGTCCTCCTGGTTCAGAGCCAGGCGTCACTACCAACAGCAACTGCCCCGGAGTGAATCAACGAGCGGCCCAATGCGGCGCTAGGAGCTACAAAGAAGCTGACTACGCGAACAGCGGACCGCGAGTTGGGCGGAGCATGAACGGAGTCGCTGAAAAGAGGTGGAAAGAATTTGAGCAAACATGGCAAGCAACCTTACGAACAAAAATCTGCTTCACATGCAGATAAAGACGCGCAGCTCGCGCGCTGGTTCGCGGGAAAATACAAGCTAAAATCTGCCTACCACATCCCTCTCTCGGAGATTTCACACCATGCACAAATCCCTGTTGGCCGTAACCGTCATCCTCTGCGTAACCCTTGAACCGCAAGCATGGAGCCAGGATCCCGCACCGGTAAAAAAGCTGATCCTGCCCGGCGAATCATTTCTCGTTGCTGGTCGCCCCGCGTTTATCTTGCTGCCGCCAGAGGTGAAGCGAGCGAAGCCGCAGCCTTGGATCATGTATGCGCCGACACTCGCCGGCTATCCCGATTCGCACGAGAAGTGGATGCACGAGCAGTTTGTAAATGCAGGCATCGCGGTTGCCGGGATCGATATCGGCGAAGCTTATGGCAGCCCGAAGGGGCGCGAACAGTTTACCGCCCTGTATGAGGAATTGACCAAGAATCGGGGCTTTGCCGGCAAGTGCTGCGTGCTCGGCCGCAGTCGCGGTGGTCTATGGGTCACGAGTTGGGCCAGTGAACATCCCGAGAAGGTGTCGGGCCTTGCGGGCATCTATCCCGTCTTCGATTTTCGCACTTACCCCGGCATCGCTAAAGCCGCCGGTGCCTACGAACTGAAGCCCGAGGAACTCGAGAAGCAAGCCGGTGAACTGAATCCGATCGAACGCGTGGGCAAACTGGCCCAGGCCAAGATTCCCGCGTTTATCATTCACGGCGACGAAGACAAAGTCGTGCCGCTGAAGGAGAACTCGGCCACGTTCGTCGAAAAGTACAAAGCGGCGGGGGCTGAAGATAAAGTGACGCTCGTCGTTGCCAAAGGGCAGGGCCACAACTTCTGGGAAGGCTTCTTCAAGTGCCAGGAGCTGGTGGATTTCAGCATTGCCCGTGCGAAAGCTGGCGGGCAATGATCGGTGCCTACCGCATCCAAGCCTGAATGATCTCGCTGATCTCTTCCTCTTCGAGGCGATCGTGAGCGAGCAAGTTATCGACCACCGCCGCGAGCGCCGCCCAATGGTCGTCGCGGCTCAGCAGGCGGTGAAGTTGAATCGAGACTTGTTCGAGATACTTCATCCGTTTGGCTTCATCGGGAAGCAATCGCGAGGCCGATTCCCAGGCTGCTTGCCAATCGGCGGACCATTCGGCAACGAAGGCCGGATGAAACGGATCGCCGCTATGAATCATCTCGGCGACTGGTCCGCCGAGCGCCACTTGAATTTCCTTCTCGGCCAATTCGCGCGGCGAGTAGCGGCTCCGCTGCCACAGCACCTGAGTGTCGCCGTAGCGATTGGGCCCGTCGTCTCGATCGGGTTCGATCGTCACCGAGCGCACTCGCGCGCCGACGTAGTAGGCGACGAAGACGTGCCCCGCCTCGTGATAGGCAACAATTTCCGACAAGCGACATTCCCCGCAGACGACAAACCGCTTCGCGACAAGCGGGCATTCTACGAAAAACCAGAACCGCTAGAATCGGGGCTTTGATTGCTTGCTCGCGAGAAAGGATTCGTGGATGTCGAAGAAGAAACATCGGGAGAATGCCGTGACTGCGGAAGATACTACTACGACGAACGAACCAGCTGTCGCCGCCGCTGCTACGCCGCAGACCGCGCCCATCACCGTGGCGGGAGAAGCCACTCCGCTGCTCGCCGAAGTGCAGTCGTTCTTGAGCAAACGAGACGAACTGGCCCGCAAGCTGGCGGAAGAAATCTCCGCCACCGAAGCCAAGTTGATTGAACTAAAGCGAACCGCCGCGTCGCTGTTTCCAGAAACCGCAGCAGCTCCAGCGGCCGCAATCAAAGACAAGAAGCTGAAGAAACTGCCCAAGGCCAAGCCGCTGCCTACGAAGGCCGAAGGTGCAACCACCACCGAAGCCCCCGCCCCCAGTGAAGAGCCAAACGCAGTTGTCTCACCATCGGCGGATGAATCAACGATGGTGGACTAACCGCAGGTTCGCACGATGATCTACTGCTGCCCTTGACCACTCTCTATACTTCGCCAGCAATTGGAAACCTCGAATGGAATCGGTGTTGCATGCATTGCTGGCATTGCCCTGTCATGATCCATGCGCTGGCCATCGCCTGGCTGGCGCTCGGGATGATTGCGCATGCTCAGGATCTAGGTGAGGTCGCTTGGCCAGCGCAAAGTAGCGCACCCTTAATCGAGCAGTGGCCCCAACCAGAAGCAGATTCTGACTTTATCGACGAAGAGGCCCTGCTGTTCGCGCCGAGCGCCGAGCCGGTGATAGCAGGGCGTCGGGTCGACGCGGGCTCGCCAGGCCAGGATCGTTCTCCGCTGAAACTGGGCGTGTTCTGGGCTCCCTCGCAAAACGTCCGCGGTCAGGCTGGCGAGCTGTCGTTTACCGGCTTGCAGGCGAGCTTAGCCTATCCGCTCTATATCGAGCCTACTGGCCGCTCGATCTGGTTGGCGATGGCCAACCTGGAGCATCTGGAACTCGGCGGCAACGCGATTCTGCCGAACTCGGGCACACCTCTACCAGCCGACCTCTGGAAGCTCAGTATCGGAGTGCTGCACAGCCGGGAGTTGGATAATGGCTGGCGAGCAGGCTTCATGGTCAACATTGGCTCTGCTAGCGATGAGCCCTTTGCCGGCATTCGCGATATGACCCTGACGACGCTCGGCTTTCTCAATGTTCCGAGCGGCCCGCGTGATGCTTGGAGCTTCAGCCTGTTTTATTCGCCTACGTCGCAGCTGCCGTTCCCTATTCCTGGAGTCGCGTATGTCTGGCGACCCAGCGAGCAATTCACCGCGAATATCGGCATCCCCTTTTCGCTGCGCTATCAACCTACCGAGACGTTCACGTTTACGGCCAGCTATCTGCCGCTGACGAATGTTGCGCTGCGGGCCAACCAACGACTCGGCGTTTATTGGAACCTGTATGCCAGCTATCAGGTCGTCAACGAAACGTATTGGCTCTCCGAACGGGTGAACACGCAAGACCGGCTGTACCTGTTCGATCAGCGGGTAGGGCTTGGTCTGGAGCGAGACCTGGCGTTCGGATTTAAGCTCGATCTATCGCTGGCCTATTTGTTCGACCGGCGCATCTTTCAGGCCGAGTCCTTCTCAGACGACCGCCACGATGTGCTGAGCATCGAAGCGGGACCAGCCGCTGGCCTCTTCCTTCGCTGGTCCCGCTGAGTCCTTTCCTTCGCAGCTGAAGCTGCGCAAGGCAGTTCCACAAACATTGCCACCGGGACAATACGACGGCAGCCGATTCAATCAGCAAAGGGTGTCGCGACTTGCGCGGTTGACGAAGAACTGAGGCCGCAGGTCCAGCCGCTTGATCTGGTTGATGACTTCGGGCTTCAGGTATTTTTCGACGGCCATGGGTGCATGATACGCCTTCGCATGCCGCTTTAGTTCTGGGTTTGAACCGACGAGGAAAACAACATTTCGCAGGAGACATCGCCGCAGCGGGATGACATAATCCGCCGATGATGCCAATCGACCCTGGCGGCTGACTTGGCGATTGATGCTACTACAAGCGACTTTGGAGGTGAGCATGAGCGATGACGTTGGGGAACGAGCTTGGCTCCATGAGCAACTCGCGCAGGTCACGAGGTATTTTCAAGCCGCGGGAATCGCGCCCCCAAAGCAGTTGGAGGTCGAGTTCTCGTTGCCGCCAAAACTCGCCCTTTGGTCCGAGACAACACCCGATGGCAGCCGTCAGATATGGGTTGTTTCGGGCGATTGCCCGACGGACTATCTCGTCTTCGATAGGCTGCTTAGTGCTCGTGAAGCAATGTCGCAATTCGCAGCTCATTGGATGAATGTTTCCTCGGACATGAAGCAGGGGCAGCAACATCCAACAACCCTGATCGGCAATCCAGACGACCCGAGGGAATTAGAAAAACTCGGGACAATGCTTGAGATCAGGGCCCAGTTGCTCCAATCATTCGCGCAACGAGCCGATATCTGGTAGCCAAGTCAAATTAAAGCGACCGCCGGCTATCAGAAGCTACCTCTTCCGCAACTCACCGATTGACGGCCAAGCCAGAAAGCAGCGCACTGTGTTTGTGATCCCCGAATCATTTTCGTGGTCGCACCCGTGGATAAAGATTCCGGACGACTACATCTCGTTTCCTTCCGACCATTTGACCACGGTTGGCACTCCTCATCAGATCCTGAACGCTGAACTGCATCGAGAGATGCCTGAAGGGCACACGTTATATGCGCGTGCAACCGAAGTAGTGGCTGTTTGCACTGTCACGCACAAAGACTTTGTGTTTGTCACCGACGACGCATCAAAACCAATTGCCATCGTGCATCTCACGTGGTCACTGGAGACTAATCCGATTTGGCCGAGAACTCAAATAATCGCGTCGCTGGAGCATCTCAAACTCGAAATCCGAAAATGGGCCGACAAGGATTTCTGGGGCTGGCCCGGCAAGTCTCGACTCATCCAAGACAGATAACAAGTTGTTATCCCGCCGGGTGCCATTGGCTTTGCCAGTGCTGACTTGCGATACGGAAATCGATGTGCAGCGGAAACTTGACATCTCGCATTTTTGCACAGGGCAGCCTGTTGGTAAAAGGGTCAAATCTTCAACTTTCAGCGATCCGTCCACTCACCCAAGCCGGCCAGACACTGGCAAAGCCAGTGGCACCCGGCGAACCATCCGCCGGGTGCTACTGGCTTAACCTTCCGCAATCCGTTCACTCACCCAGCCTGCCATGCACTGGCGTCCCAGCAACATGTCACCGCGAGAGCTATTCCCGAACGGACGATTCTCCCCGCCGGCGACGGAGGAGCGGGTCGTTCGCGTCGAGGCGGAACTCGGAATGCGGCTGCCGGATCAACTTCGACGGTTGTACTTTGACTGCGACGGATTCCGCGAGGACCGCGGGAACGCGAAGTATCTGCTCTCGTTGTCGGACGAGGACTACATCGGATCCTTGGTGACGATCACGCGGTGCATGTGGACCGAGGTTCAGACTCCCGATCTGCGCCCCTTCGTCTTTTTCGGCTCCGCCAGTGGTGACGAGGTTTGGGGCATCAGTCCGCAACGGCCCGGGGAGATCATCGCTTACCATCACCAAATGGAAGCTGAGTACGAGATCGTCGGCAGTGACATCTTGGACGTGTGGCGTAATGATTACGCGAAGTACGGCGGCAACAACGACGCATAACCGGCCGGTACAGTGGACCAGTGCCGAGGGTATGCTTTTCGTAGTTCGAGAGTTGCTCGGCGCGGTGCCGGCCATTGAACGTTAAACAATTATTCCTCACGTTGGCGGTCTCAGTGCCTCATGAACCTCGGATCAACCCCGACTCACTCGCGCTAATGCAGGCGTTGCTTGCGCGGCCTAGCGTTGCTGCTGCTGCTCTTGAAGCATTCCGTCGAGCGTACCCGGATGCGCCTCCAGAGATGGTCAACGCAGCGGTGCATCACGTGGTGAGCGAAGGGATGGAGGCGACGGTCGACTGGCTGGCGGCGATTGAGCGCTTCATCCGCGACCCTGCTGAGGGGCTAGATTACGGCGCAGTTTGGCACGTCGTGTACCATCTCTACAACTGGCAGCAGTTCCAAGCACTCATGCCGTTGGGACGCAATGGCCTGAAGGAACATCTGCGAGACGCTCGCCAGTTCGTCGAGGAGGATAACAAGCAGGCCGCGCTCGACGTCTTGAAGCGACTGGCTAGTGCGATTGACGGTGACGTCGGACCGCCTGGCATCGGTTGAGCGGATGACGCTCTACCGCTGGCGCAGTTCGCGGAGGACGTCGATGATTCGCTGCATGTCAGCGGGAATCGGAGCCTCGATTTCCATCAGCTGTTTTGTCTCGGGATGGACAAACTTGATGCGCCGGGCATGCAGGGCCTGGCGATTGAGCACGATCTCTTGATCGCGCAGGTCGCCGCTCAGTTCGCCCCGTTTGATTTCGGCTCGGCCGCCGTAGAGGCGGTCGCATAGGATCGGCGTGCCGATGTGGGCCAGGTGGACGCGAATTTGATGCGTCCGGCCCGTTTTGGGCAGCATCTTCAAAATACCGAAGCCGCGGAGGCGTTCGGTCACTTCATAGAACGTGGTGGCTTCGCGACTGGTCTCGTGATTCGACCGGATGGCCATCTTTTCGCGCTGATAAGGATGCACACCAATAGGCTGCGAAATTACATCGCGATCGCGATCCGGCACGCTCGACGTTACTGCCAGATATTCTTTCTCGGTCGTGCGATCGGCGAATTGCTCGGCGAGAGCAAAGTGGCACGTATCGGTTTTGGCCACGACCATCACCCCGCTGGTGTCGCGATCGAGCCGATGGACAATGCCCGGGCGATGAGCGCCGCCAGCGGTACTCAGCTGATCAAAGTGAAATGCCAAGGCACTCGTCAGTGTGCCCGACCAATGCCCGCGCGAGGGATGCACGACCATGAACGGCGGCTTGTTGATCGCCAGCATCACGTCGTCTTCGTACAGAATCTCGAGCGGGATGTTCTCAGGATTCGGTCCGGCCGAAGGCATCAGCGGCAGGAAGATCGAAACCCGATTGCCGGGCTGCAGACGATGCGCGACCTTGGTCCCTTGATCGTTCACCCGCACGCCGCCCGCGCCGATGATACGGCGCAGCTGCATGCGGCTGTACTTGGGAAAGCTCTTCGCCAGAAACGCGTCGAGGCGAGTTCCGCTCTCTGCCTCACCGACGACGAGCTCTTGGGCTTGCTCGTTCAACTCGTCGCTTGCAGACATGGGAAACCGTACATCCTCTCGGGCAATCAATAAGGCGCAGCGTCGGCTGGCTTACTCGCCGTCTTTCTTCGTTTCAGGAGCCTTTGGTGCGTCCGCTTGGGGAGCATCGGTCTTGGGCGCTTCAGCAGGTGGAGCTTCCGTCTTTGGCGCGTCAGCGTTAGGAGCATCACCCTTCGGTGCTTCGCCAGGCTGGGGGAATTCCAGCTTGCTGTCGCCGGTCGGTCCCTTCGGCAGGTCGAGGTTCAAGTTACCCGGCAAGCTGATATCGGGACGTTCGGGCAGATCGGTGGGCGTGTTGAGCGGAGGCAAGCCGGGCATTCCGCCATGGCCTGTTGGAACGGGGCGCTTGGGATTCTCTTTGGCAAACCATTCCAAGAAGGCGATTACTTGCGGATCGTTCATCCGCTTCACGTCGCGCTCGGCAGCTTTGCCCAGGGCGTTGTCCTTTTGGCTCTTGGCAACCAGCTCGTAGTACTTGAGTGCTTCGGCCGGTTGGCAATTCGTTTCCTGCAACCGGGCCATGCCATACTGGGCTCGCGCGAGCAAGTGAGGATCGCGGGCCTTATCGAGAACTTCCTGATAGCTGCTCTCGGCATCTTTGATGTGCTTGCTGGCTTCGGGGCGGTCGGTGAACATCAGGTTCGAAGCCTTCGCCAGGCTCAAATCGCCCACGCCTTGCAGGGCCCACATCGCGGCGACCGTGTTCGGTTCCGTTTCGGCAACCTTCTTCAGTTCGGCTTCGCGATCGCGTTCGCCATAGGCTTGAAAGTAAGCGTTCCAAGCCGTGGCAGTCTTGGCATCTTGAGTGCCCAGGTACCAGGCAATGCCGACCGCTGCAGCAAAGGCGACGACGACTCCGCCCACGACAGGCCAGAAGTAATCGCTGTAGCTTTCGACGCGGTCACCCAGCCAATCGGCGAGTTCGTTTTTTTGCAGCTCGTGCCGTTTATCAGACTTCATAGCGAGATTTCCGTACATTCGCCCCTAGTGGCAGGCTCGAAGTGCAAGGTTGCGGTTGCACTTCGTCAAACGCCCATTAAGTCAGCTGGAAAATGCCAGCTGAGAATCGTAAGTATAGAAGTGGCTTGCAAATAGCGTCAATGCCGCTCGGCCGCGTTTCTCAGCCTGTCGCGGTCAACCGATAGGCTGCTTGTTGGCACTCGCCGAACAGAGACTGTGCCGGCATATTGGACCTTCCGGCGAGCGGATATTCTCCAACAACGAACGACAGCAGACAAATCACCTGGGTACCTAAAATGAGCACGACGAGTGGCAAGCAGTACGAGGTCTACTATTCGGGCCGGGTGCAGGGGGTGGGCTTTCGCGCGAACGCCCGGCATATTTCACGGCGCTACGAGGTGACCGGCTTTGTGAGGAACCTGCCCGATGGTCGGGTCCACTTGATCGCCGAGGGACAACAGGAACACGTCGAACAGTTCCTCGCCGATATCGCCGACTCGATGGCTGGCAATATCACGGCAGCCCATCAAAACGTGCAGCTCGCGAGTGGGAAATATCAGGGTTTTTCGATCGCGTGAGAATACAGCACACCCCAGCCAGGGGTCGGGATTCTTTGGCGACGAGTGATTTCCAATCTTGCAGAGAGATTACTCGCCATAGACTCCTGCCCCGAACCACCTGAATAGGGCCTGTTCAGGACCGGTAATGAACAGGGGGTGAGCAAGGTTGGACGACACGAATTCGGAAATCACAACCGATTGCGATGCAGAGACTTACGAGACATCAGCGATGCTGGGGTGCGAGCTCATCAATGCGGAATGCGCCCTGTTCAGCAAGTGGATGGCCGAAACGCGGGGCTTACGAGGCAGGGGTCAGGAGTCTATGGCGAGTTATGTCTGGAATAGGTAGCTAAATCGTCTTTCGCCAAAGACTCGCCGACCCCGGTTTTGTATTTTAATAAATAGTTGACAATCAATCATCATGTTAGGATAATTTAGGGATGAGTGCTGGTTGCTGCGAAGGTCGATTGCCTGAGCAGTCGAGCCCGATGGATTTATAGCCCAAAATGGTGGTTCTCAAACGGTTATCAAGAAACGGTCTGATAACCAGTCATGTTGGAATGTAAACCAATGATAAAAAGCCACTTAGAAGAGATTCACGACTGCGAAAAATCGCGACAAAAAGTTATCAAACGGATGGGGCAGGGGGGTGTTTAGAGGTTCGGTGCCTGGCCTGGGTTTGGACCGGTTCACGGCGGGGTCGGCGAGTCTTTGGCGAACAGCGATCCGGCTACACGAGATTGCTCTGCTCGCCAAAGGCCCCCGACCCCGGGCTAGGGCAAGGAAATTGCAAAAGAGCGCGAACCACCTGCTGGCAGATAGCGTAAACTGCTACCATAAGGCCTTTTCCGACAATTCGATCCGCAAGACTGCGCGCGTGAGCCCGATATGGCTGTCCCCTCCTTGTTCCTGGCCAACTGGCTGGATTCTTTGCACATCGAAATCAAGGACGAACTGGTCAGCGCATTGATGCCGATCTGGATCCTGGGAGTGGGAGCGCTCCTCGGGCTCGTCCTCTGCGGATTGATCTGGCTGCTGATGTTCGGCGTCTCGCGCATTCCCGGCTTGGGAAATCTCGCGGCCGACAAAAAGACCTCCAGGCTCGTCTCGGCCGTACTGGCCGTGGCGATCTTCGTCGGCACGCTCGTGTGGTGGTTTCAACCTGGCGGCAATGCAGCGCCCGCTAATGCTCCTGCGGTGGAAGCGAAAGCCGAAGTCGACGCGAAGCCAGCAGTCTCGGTTTTTGACGGCATCTTGCTGCTCGGTGGCCTGGCAGTCGCCAGCTATGTGATTGCCGCCGCAGCGGTGACGCTGGTTTCTGCTCGCGCGGCAAACGAAGCCTGGGAAACAGTCACGGAAGGGGTGCTCGCCCCGTTTGGGGTCGTGGTCGTGGTGATGGCGGTGATTGGCTTATTGGGAACAGTGTTCGTGCGCAAGCCGAGCGAAATGTTCGAGAGCCTCGCGCGCTTGCCGGCGATGGTTTCGGAAGGAACTGCGACGGAGAGCTTCGTCATCGATCCTCCTTCGCTCGATCTGAACTCGTCACTAGAGCAAACCGTTGAGACCAACTTTCGCCGCGACGAAGTGCGGCAACTGACGTTCACGGCCGATCAGCATTTGAAGGTGTCGACGGCCCCGTTCGAAAAGCCGGGTCCTGCGACGGTCACGTTCGATGTCACTCCCGGCGAACCGGTTGTGTGGCGGAAGGATGCAACCGGCGCGACTCCGTTCAGTGAAAAGATCGTTACCAAGCTGTTTGTGAAAAACCTGGGAACCGGCAAGGCAAATCTGACCGTCAACCGTTACAGCACGGTTGCGCATCCAGAGATGGCTGCGGTGCTCATCACGGCGCTGTGCGTCGTCGGCCTGTTTCTCGCTTACCTGCTGCAGCGGACGGCACTTCCCAAGCTGACGGCCGTAACCTTGGCGACTGCTAAAACCGACTTTGCTCAGCCCGTGTACGGGTTGGTGCTCGCGCTGGGTGTGTTCGCCCTGCTGATCTTTGTGATCGTGCCGATGAACTCGTTCGGCAACGACATCAAGGGTTTGAAGAACGCAGGGTTCAGCTTGATTGCCGTGCTTGGTTTGTTTGTCGCCATTTGGTCGGCGAGTACGTCGCTGGCGGAAGAAATCGACGGCAAGACAGCGCTCACGGTTCTTTCGAAGCCGGTCAGTCGCCTCGACTTTATTCTCGGCAAGTTCTCGGGCATCGCCTGGTCGACGTTGTTCCTGTGCCTGGTGCTCGGCCTCGTGCTCTTACTCGGTGTCTCGTACAAACCCGTGTACGACGAGCGGGAAGGCGCCGACCTGCAGTTGACCTGGCAGTTGTGCTTCCATGAGATGGCCACGACGGTGCCGGGCCTGGTGCTGGTGTACTTGCAAGTAGTGGTGATGACGGCGATCAGCGTGGCGATTTCTACGCGGCTACCGTTCATTCCAAACCTCATCATCTGTTTCACGATTTGGGCCCTGGGGCATCTCACGCCGCAATTGGCTCAGTCGCAGGTCGTCGCCGAACAGGCCGCGCCCGTGATCTTCTTCAGCAAGTTAATCGCAACGGTCTTCCCCGTGCTCGACCACTTTGATGTGCAGGCGAGCGTGGCCGGCGGACGGATCGTTCCCATGGCCTACCTGGGCTGGAGCTTTATCTACGCGGCCATTTACAGCACGATCGCGATGCTGCTGGCGTTGACGCTGTTTGAAGATCGAGACTTGGCGTAGGGGTAGTTTGAAGTTCGTAGTTTGAAGTTCCAGGCAGTGACGTCGGCCGACTCCTGACCTCCGACTCCTGACCTCCGACTCCTGACCTCCGACTCCTGACCTCCGACTCCTGACCTCCGACTCCTGACCTCCGACTCCTGACCTCCGACTCCTGACCTCCGACTCCTGACCTCCGACTCCTGACAAAACTGTTTGACTAAGAATCACGGCCCCCAGAGAATCACAGCTGTCACATCGCCAGGGGCCCGCCGTGGAGACAGGCCATGTCGTCTGTCAGTGATTCCAGTCTGCAAATTGAAGCACCGCTTGCCGCAACGGTACCGCCCATTGTTCGGCCGCCTAAGTTTCAGCCGAAAGCCGCAGCGATGGTTCAACCACCGGCTGCAGTCGCACCACCTCCTTTGCCAAGTGAAGCTGAAGCAACTGCCACGGCACCGCTAGTTCCCATTCGCTATGCCCCCGGCTGGCTGGTGAGCATGGCTGTGCATCTGCTGTTGCTTGTGGTGCTGGCCCTGTTCACGGTCACGACGCATCCCAAGTTAGTAGCGACGATTCTTGACTCCAGCTTTGCGGAGGAACAGCCCGAGTTGCTGCAAGTTGAAGTGCTGAAACTTGAGCCGCTGGAAAATTTGCAGCCGCTCGATACCTCTGCGGCGTCAGCTGAGCTCGAAGTGAGCAACGTGATGGAGTTGGGCGGAGAAGCGGGCGCAGTGAGTGTGAGCGCAGGTGACCTGCAGGTGGACAGTGTAAGTGACATCGGCGGGCTGTTCGCCGGCGAAGGAGCCGGCATGAGCGAAGCGGGCACATCGCTGAAGGCGGCCGAGTTTTTTGGTGTCAAGGCAGCCGGCCGGAAGTTTGTGTTTATCGTCGACAGTTCCAACAGCATGCGCAGAGGCAAGTTCGACGCTGCGAAAGAAGAACTCGAGTACTCGCTGCGGCGTTTGAGTCCCGAGCAAATGTTCTATGTAATCTTTTTCGACAACGACGCCGAACGAATGCAATTTCCCGACGAGATGTTTCCCGAAGAGACCGCAGCACCGGCGACGATGACGAACATCAAGAAGTGCGTGACCTGGATCAAGACGGTGAAGAACGAATTGCAGACCAATCCATTCGAGGCGGTAAAGTTCGCGCTCACGCTGGAGCCCGATGCGATCTACATTCTCTCGGATGGCAAGTTCACGGACCGGGGCAAGACCGTCCGCTATCTGCAGGACGAAAACACCTTGTCCGATCCGGCAATTGGCACACGGCCTCGTTCGGTCATCCACACCATCGCATTCTGGCAACGCGATGGCGAAGAAGCGATGAAAAGCATCGCCAAGAATCATGGCGGAACTTATCGGTTTGTGCCGGAGCCGTAGGTCAGAGGGTCAGGAGTCAGAGGGTCAGGAGTCAGAGGGTCAGGAGTCAGAGGGTCAGGAGTCAGAGGGTCAGGAGTCAGAGGGTCAGGAGTCAGAGGGTCAGGAGTCAGAGCGTCAGATTTTCGGCAACAAACGCCACCGCCCCTGCGGCGGTGGTTCATTGGCTTTTGCGCTCGGGACCATTGGCATGGACAGCTTTTGTTCGTCACGACTCACTTGGAATTTACAAAATAGATACTTGACAATAGCTCACCAAAATGAGCTAATGTTGGGAAGTTCTCTCACAGCTTGGTGGATTCGATGCACGGGGCGCAGCGCGTCGTAATTACGTCGTGCTTGCGAGGTGGAACGCCGCAGTAGAGATCGAGCTGCCTGTCCAAGAAGCCGCCCGGTTACTGGACAAAAAGAGCGTGTGGAAAAAGATGCTTGAGCGTCGCAAGTCATGGAACGGCAGCAACTTTCGATAAAAAGCAGGAATCGGTACGTGTCCAATAACCCCGCGAGTTCTTGGACGTTTCGGTGTGTGTCGGCAATGACAAATTGACTGCCACGGCTTGGTTCAGTCTTGTTGATCCGTATGCAAGCCTGCGGAAATGCTTGACGATCATTACGCAACGTCCTACGCTATCGCGACTGTTGCGTAGGATTACAACGAGTCAAACGCCTGATGTGGAGTTGGCGATGCCCATCACGAACAAGAAGATGAAGGACTATGAGTTTCTTGCCGGCATGTATGAAGACGGGTACTTTCCGGACTTTCTCGTCGACAAGGTAAAGGCCATCTTGCTCGAGCTATGCGAGCAGATTGAAGCGGATAAGCCCGAGGACGAGGAATCGCTATTGCAGCTGACGCATGCCGCCACGGAGCGGATCAACGGCCTCTCCGAGGAGTTTGAGGATAACGACAGCGAACTGGAAACGGGCGCTCGCGAAGTGATGGCCGAGGACTTTGCCTTTATCGTCCAAGCTTACGGTTTTGAGGACGTCGATATTGAGGACGTCATCGCCACTCGCGATTGGTAATCGCGAGTAGCGACATCACGGCAACCAAACTATTTCTTTGGCAGCGGGCGGGCGGTCTTCGGCTTGGAAGTGGCCGCTTTGGGAGCCCAGGCAGCGGTCAGTTGGGCGGGGCTGCCACCGTAAACTTCCGAGAAGGTCTTGTTGAATTCTCCGCCCTTGCGCAGATTGTCGACCAAGATTTGGAACTTTCGGCTGTCCGTCATGAGCGAGCGAACAAAGCTGTAGGCTGCGATATCTGCAGCCTCTTGTTCCATATTGCCGTTGAGGAAGGCATCGGATGACATCATCGAGCCGACCACTCCGGGGACCGCTTCGTTCCATTGATTGACGCGCGAATCTCCGGGCGATAGACGCGCGGTGACCACTCGACCGGTGCCATCGGCAAACCAATGCGGCACGCCTTTACCCAGCGAAGCCATGTAGGTGCCGGCCAGTTGCTGAGTGATCAAACCTTGAATCGAATAATCCTGGCTGGTGCCAGCCTTCGGCACAACGACCCCTGCGTAGGCATCGACAGTGCTGAATTTGAAATGACCGCGCCAAGCTTGGGGCAGGCTTCGCTTCTCGACCATCTTGCCGAACTCGCTGTAGCTGTAGCGATCGCGGAAGACGAGCAGCGACAGCCGACCTTTGATGAGCGGCTGATCGGCTGGTGCCTTGAAGACTTCTGCCACCTTGGGTGCGAGCGCTTCGGCCTGGTCGCCAATTTCGGTCAGCGTATTGGGACCAACATTTCCCAGCACGAGGTAGTTGGTCGTTTCGATCCGGGCCGGTTGATCGCCAGGCAAAGTCAAATTCCAGTGCTGCATCGCCAGTGCTGCGCGATCCTGGCTCAGTTGCTCGTGCGTCGAATTGATGGCTTTGGTAATCGCGGCCAACTCACTTACCGCTTGTTTCGCATCGGGGCCATCAAACTTGGCGCCTTCTTCGATCCACTTCTCAAACTTGGCAATAATCGCGTTGTCGAGAGCCGGTTGATTGAGCGGCATGCGGCCACCATCGGCAGCGGTTCCCTTGAGCTTTTTAATGAGCAGGCTCTCGGCAGGCTTGCCGGGCAGAATGTTGACGCCCGCATCGCCACCCTTGAGCAGACTTTCGAACGTATTCACGCTGAAGTTTTCGCGCGGGCGATTGGTGCCGTGGCAACCCATGCAACTGGCCGAGAGGACGGGAGCAATGTCTTTCGCAAAGCTGATGGTTTCTTTGCCCGTGGCGATTTGAACCATGGGAGCAGTTGCAGGCATTGGCGTGCCGGCTGTAGCCACAGCGTTGAGATCGGCCATGGGATCAGTGCCATCGAACTTGGCGCCTTCGGTGATCCATTTGCGGAGCGTTTCGATTTCCATGGCAGGAATTTTTTGGCCACTCGGCGGCATCTCGCCGTCGTCGATCTTTTCCATGAGCACGCTGCCCTTGCCGTCGCCCTTGAAGATGACGAGTCCCGCTGGCGGTCCCTTCATCAGAGCCGCATAGCTGGCCATCGAGAACATGCCGCTGGCCTTGCGTACATGGCAGCCACCGCAACGAGCATTCAAGATCGGCACCACTTGCTTGGTGAAGCTCACTTCACCGGCAGCAGGAGCAGTACCGCCGGCGGCCGGTTTGGGATCGGGCTTGGCAGCGAGTGCGGCAAGAGGCTTCAGTTCGGGCAACGTCACGCCTTCGAGCTCGAGCAGCGCGTGTGCATTGGTTAAGCGTTTGTGAATTGGGGCCAGCGCGTTCGTGATTTGGTCATCGCCGACGGCGGCGATCTTCTCCAGCCGCCCCTGTCCTTCGATGACTGCTTCGGCCGCCTCTTTGTGCTTGCCGTTTTGGAACAGATTGCCTGCCTTCGTCATCAGGGTCGAAATCGCGTCGATTTCCTTTTGCTGCTCCTTGGTCGGAGCAGCCCAAGCGACGCCACCAGCGCTCCATGAGAGGGCGACGAAACAAACCACGAGCCGGTTCAGCCAACCGCTTTTGGACATACCAATTTCCCTTTGATGATTGCCGACCTCGGCGACCTGATTCCCTGACGATTAGCCCAGAACAGCAGTTCCTGAGAAGCCCTATCTTAGCCAAACCGGGAGCTTGCTGCCAAACGACTTGCGCCAATTTGAACAACTGGCCGACTGGCAGGAACTGGTTTGCGCGACAAGGCTTACGACCTAAGCGGATTCAGCTGGCATTTGTACTCATCCGTGACTGGTGAATGCCGCCGCCAGCTGCGGCGAACTGAAATTGTTCTGCTCCGTACTTATCTGGTAGAGTTCTCCTGCAGAAATAAAGCGGAAACTCGGCCTGCCGGTTGGATTTCGGACGCGACGTGCACCCCACGGGGTGGAAGGATTCGAGCATGTTTAAACGCATTCAGTGGATGGTTTTGGCCGTAGGTCTCGCGGTGATCTCCAGCGGTACGCCGGCACAAGCGGCCGATGAGGGCAAAATAGTCGACCAGGCGACGACCTCGCTGCACGAGATCATGACCGTTCCTCTCAAGCGGATTCCCGAGTCGCTGCTGCAAGATGCTGAGGCGGTCGCAGTCATTCCCAACGTGATTAAGGTTGGGCTCGTCGCTGGCGTGCAGCGCGGCCGTGGTGTGGTGATGATTCGCGATGAACAGCGAAACTTCGGCTTGCCTCGCTTTGTGTCGATCACCGGTGGCAGCATTGGCTGGCAGATTGGTGCGCAATCGACCGACTTTATTCTCGTCTTCAAGTCCAAGAAGAGTGTCTCGGGACTGCTTCAAGGAAAGTTCACGATTGGTGCCGATGCTGCCGCAGCGGCAGGTCCAGTCGGACGTCGCGCCGAAGCAGCAACCGACCTGGAACTCAAAGCCGAGATCTATTCCTACTCTCGCAGCCGCGGCCTGTTTGCTGGCGTTTCGCTCGATGGTTCGGTGATTCAACTCGAACCGGCGATGGAAATGGCTTATTACCGTCCAGGCCCCAACGGCATGCCCACCCCCGCTCCTGAAGGGGCCGTGAAGTTGCTGGAATCACTGATCAAGTACACGGTCGCCGCTGATGGTCCAATGATCGTCGAAGGTGCACCACTGCAACCTGTCGATGCTGGCCAGCGCGTCGAACTCGTGCGCAGCGAACTGGCTCGTTCGGCAACCGTGTTGAATACGATCGTCGATGACTCTTGGAAGCGGTATCTCGCGCTGCCAGCCGAAGTTTATGAAGCGGGGAAATCGCCTGCTCCCGAGACACTGGGCGCTGTGATGCAGCGATTTGACTCGGTGGCTCGTGACCCGCAGTATCGCAAGCTGCACGATCGACTCGAATTTCGCGCGACTCTTGAGTTGCTGCACGAATATTCGGCCACGCTCACCGAAGTTGGTCACGGCAAGCTCTCGTTGCCGCCACCACCGCTGACGATTCCCATGCAGCTACAACGGTAGTGATATCTCACCCGATTGAACACCGAATGTGCGGCTCCCCGCTGCGAACGAAACGATCGCAGCGGTTTTAACGCGGACGAATCTTCCATAAAACGCGTGCAGATAATTGCTGAATGCCGCCGTAACTGGCACGGTTACACAAACTTGCGTTTTTCTGGCGAGAGTTGGGATTCTGAGCTAAAGTTCGGATGTCGATTAACCGAATGCTCGCAGCCTGACCATGGATGGCTTGTCAGGCCGGCCCTGAGAATGACGTTCTGCACGTTATTCTGCTCCCAGCGGTGGGGCCAAGAGTGTTTGTTGATCGGCGGCGACGATCCGCGGAGTCGGCTCGTTGTCGGTGTCCGCAGCTCTCTTCCCCGAGTGGCTGCGGCCGCGCGTTCTCCCCACCTCGTCGAGAACTGCAACGATTATCACCGCTTTGAGTAACAGGCTTGAGCTATGAATTGCCAGGAACTTGCCCACAAAATCGAAACGCTGCAACCCGGCGCGGAGACGAAGGATGTTGCCCGTCTTTGCCTGTTGCTCGCCAATGCCACGAACAATGTCGATGTGTTGCGCGATGACCGCAAGCTCACCGCCACTTGGCGCGAGATGGGCCTGCGCCTGCAGGCGGCAACCGATCAGCACGCGGCGATGACCGAAGAACTCGAATCCCTGGCTAAGTCGGACCCGCGCAAGTTCACGCCGGAACAAATCTGGGTCCTCATCCGAGCCATCAAGGTTCAGAGCCAAATCCTGCAACTGTACGTCGGCGACCCGCTCGTCGAAGCCTAACTCGCTGCTTGCCCGAGCATATTTCTCTCGGCTGAGCATCTTTTGGCCAGCCGATGTGACCAATTCCCTGCATGGCAACTTTGCGGACTTTTGCGACCGTGCGGCCCCATTGTCAGCCGCAGCAGAATTTCTTCCGTACCCACGCGCCGCTGCCGTGTTGCCTGCCCCGCCCTTCGTTGATAAACTACCCACTTCGCTGGTGGCGAGAAGTTCATGCTCCTCTCCACCGCAATGCACCCATAGCTCAATTGGATAGAGCATCGGTCTACGGAACCGAAGGTTAGAGGTTCGAGCCCTCTTGGGTGTACTTAGAGCCGCAACGACTTACGTCGAGCGGCTTTTTTCATTTCTTGGGTTATGTACCCAGGGACATTGTCCAAACTGGAACTGGAATTTGTGCCGGAAATGGTGCGAAACGTCTGATTGAAGGACCTATGACGGCTTGAAGTCCCTTCCGGCTTCCTTGGAAGCTGTGCTACCTTCGTCTGGTCACCTAAGGCACTGCTTCAGCACTTCTGCTTCCCGCTGAACGTCTCCTGGAACATTGTGCTGCCGAGTCGTCTTCCATGAAGCGTGCCGCATGACTGGGCAGATTCCGAACGGTGGCACAGCAGCAATTCTCAACTGCTCCCCGCAAGATTGGCGTAAATCGTGAGCGGAAGCATATTTGATCGGCTTTGCAGTGACGCGGCCCTCGGCGCCGACACGCGTCCACAGACCGATTCACCGCGGTAGATTTGACCAACGCACCTTTAGATCGCACCAATCACTGCGTTCTTAGACGTTGTTGTTGGTAATTTCCGTGCTCGGCTTGTTGAGGTCGGTGAGTTTGTCCTTGGTAAGCGTCGTACCAGTGAGGTTGGCAAAGAACAGGTCGAGGGCTGTTGTTCCGCCGGCGAGGGTATCGGAGACGCCGTCGGGATTGAGTTGACCGCTGAGATCAGTGGCGAGTTGTGCCGAACGTGTGGCATACGTCCCGGCCGCCGTCCAGTGAGCAAGCAGATTTGCGAGATCGGCGGCGAGCAGGTCAAAGTCGGTCGAGCTGTCGATGAGCAGATCCTCACCTGCGCCGCCGGTGAGTTTGTCGGCACCGGCACCTCCAATCAAGATCGCATGACCCGCTGCGGAACCGCCTGTCGGTGCTGCTCCTGCTCGGAGTATGTCGTTGCCATTGCCTCCGACGAGTACCGCAGGACCACTTCCCGCGACGAGAGTGTCGTTTCCTTCTCCGCCAAAGACGATTGCCACGCCAGAACCACTGGTCAGCGTGTCGTTGCCGCCCTTGCCATCGAGTTGCAACTTGCCGCTGTAAGCAGCCGCATTGATCGTGTTAGCTCCGGCTCCGCCCGTCAATTCAGCGGCCTCAAAACCATTGAAGGTGATCGTTCCACGTCCGATTCGCGCGACGCTCGTGTTGGTCAGCGTCATCGTGGTGGCATTGTCAACGACCGCCAAGGTATCGGTACCGGCTCCAGCCGTTAGGGCTGCAGTCCCGGCCCAGCTATCGAGCGTAAACTTGCTATCTACTGCGCCAGCGGCCGAAGTGAGGATGGCATGCTCGACAAGACTGAGGGCTACCGCTGGCTTGTTCGGTCGTTGCAACTGTACCGGTGTCAGCACATAGTTTTCGCTACCGACATCTTCGATGGTGTCCGTGCCACCGCCGCCATTGACTGCGAGCAGGCGCGTCCAATCGGTCACGGTGAACTTGTTGTTCGTGGCACCACCGGTCAACGTCACGCTCGCAATGCCGGTCGTACTGACGGTCGAGGTCGTAGTTCCCGCGGTGCGAGCAAGAAGCGAATCCGACAGTACGAAGTTGCCATCGCCGGTATAGGCCACGGCATCGCTGCCGCCTTGGCCATTAATGAGTACATTCGCGGTCAGGTTATTGAATGCGAAGTAGTCAAAGCCGGTGGTGCCAGTCAGTTCGATCTGCTCGATCTGACTGTAGGTATCGCTCGAAGTTCCGACTCGCAGCAGCGTGCTCGAGATGGTCGCCGCTCCCGGCTGCTCGATGATCTTGTCGGTGTCAGCTCCGCCCACGATGATGTCGTTTCCAGCACCGCCGACGAAAGTGTCGTTCCCGGCGTTGCCGGCCATGAGATCAAGGCCATCACCCCCGATGATCGTATCGGCACCGCCGCCACCAGAGATGGTGTCGTTACCGGCATCGCCGTAGATGGTGCTGGGTTTGGTGATTGGCTTGGCGGCAGTCGATTCGATCACGATGGAATCGTTGCCCGAGCGACCGAAGATCGTGATGCTGCTAAAGGATGCCAGGGAGAACGTGCTCGCCGCTACGCCCGGGGCAATGTAGACGGTCACAACACCCGGAGCCGTGGTGCGGACAACGATCGCATCGCTGATGTTGTCGCGACCATTGATTACCAGCACGTCGTCAATCACTTGGGCTGAACCGACAGGCAGTGCTTGAATGGTGAGTTGATAATCTTCCACTTCACCATCGGCCGCTAAACCCGTAGGTAGCGAGGAACCCGCTGTGCTGATGCGGAATCGGGCGTAGGTCGTGCCTGAAATGGCACCTTCGGGTACCGAGACGTCCAAGGTATTCACACCAGCGCTGACACTCAGACCATTGGCGATTCGTTCGTTGGCGTCGAACGTATTGTTGCGATTGAAGTCGATCCAAACGTCTACAATGCCGGCCGCACTCGCGTTCAACGTAATCGTGGATTCGAATCTGGGCACTAGCGTGGTCGAACTGAATGTCACGCCATCTTCGTCGTCTGTGCCTGCCAAATCATCGCCGGTTGCCGTTGCGTTGGGCTGGCTCGCGGACTCGTAGTCGCGAGTCCCCAGCAGCGGACCGGTGCCAGTGGCACCTTCGTAATGCTGAGCAATGCCGTAGCTGAGCGGGGCATCACCAAAGTCGTAGTCGGCAACATTGGTCACATTGATCGTGACCGATTCGGTATCGGTGTAGATCCCGTCGCTGACTTGCACCGTGAGCGTGAATGTTGGATTGACGGTGAAAACCAGCTCGCTGCTATCCGCTACCGAGATCACCCCGTCATTGTCGATCGCGAATGCTCCGCCCGTGTTGCCGGCTGTGATAGACCAGGTGAATGTCGGGTTCGCATCAGGGTCGGTCGCCGTCACGGTGCAAACCGCAGTTGCATTCGCGCTGTACTCAGGAATCGAGAATGGCCCGACAGTATCCACGACCGGCGGATCGCCAATGGCGGTCAGCGTCACGCTGGTGGCGGTGTAGTTGATGCGCAGCTTTTCGCCGTTCAACGTAATCTCATCGTTGTCGGCCAGTCCGTTGAAGGTTCCGGTTCGACTGGTCGCCGAAACGATTGTGAAAACATTGCCCAGCACGGGTGCGTAGGTACCGGATAAGTCGAGATCAACATCGGTCAGATCGACTACACCAGCAACATTCAGCTGCGTGTACTGCGTGTCGACCGTCGTACCGTCGAGGACGATGCTCAAATCGCTGCCGCTGGTGAAGTTCGCGGCGCTGGCGATAACGTCGGTACCGCTGCGATTCGGCTGATATTCTGCCGTGCCGCCGGGAGTGAGCAGCAGAGCGCCGCCACCGGTGTTGAACGAACCAGCCGCGCTGTTCTGGACGATACTGCTGGCGGAAATGAGTTCGACCGAAGTGCTAGCCGTGCGCGTGATATCGGCCGTGACGGTAATCGCACCGGTTGTCGCCGAGCCGACGACTAGAGTTGCTGCCTCAACCAAGTCGAGTTCCGCGTCTGACAGGCTCACGTTCCCAACAACTTCTGATCCCACCGTGATCGCGCGATTGGTGGTGACGGGTTTAAGCGTGACAGTTCCCAGGGTTGTTATTTTACCGGACGTCAGGGTGAAGACATCGCTGTTGATGGTAACGCTGCCACCACTTGCCGCGACTCCACCGGTAGCTCCCGGGTCGAGCAAAAACGCTTGACCAGCACCGGTCGTGATGGAAACGGGAGCGCCGTTGGAATTGCTGCTAAAAACAGATCCGCTAGCGGTCGTTTGGACAATCCGAACATTGCCACCGGCCGTCACTGTCACTCCGGCCGCGCCGCTCGACTGCACATGAGTAAGGTTATCCAGAACTACATTTCCGGCAGCGTTCAAAATGAGGCCTTGTCCGCTCACATTGCCAGATCCACTCACAGTGCCAAGGAAGATGTCGCGTCCAGAGCCGAGCGAGGTAGCACCGCCTGTCGAAGCAACTCCGCCAACGACATTATGCTGGACGATCAAATCGGAGGTCGCTCCAGTGGTGGTGAGGCTGATACCTCCCGGAGCGATTACTACCTGGTTAACCGTCAGCGTTCCGCCGGCCGTTACGGAAATTCCATTGCCGGCTCCAGTGACATTGATGCCCGTGGCGCCGATGCCTCGGCCACCAACATCCACCGTGGCGATCGTCATAGCAGTGCTGCCGCTGACTTCGAAGTCTCCGCTCGAGGCCGAACCGGCGAGAGTACCAACGGTGTTGCTGGAACCCGTGAGAGCAACCGAGCCGGCCTTGGCAGCCAACAGCGACGCGCCGATGGCTCCACCCGCGCTCGTCGTGATCGTGCCGCTCGCTTGCAGCGCGACGACACCGTTCGATGTCAGCGAGAATCCATTCGCGAAGTTGGTCAGCACGTCCGCAAAGGAAATGTTGCCACTCGTGATAATCCGTAGCGTGCCGACAGTGTTCTCGTCGAGAGCTGCCAGTTCGTTGCTCGTAAAGTCCATTCCGCCGAAATTGAACGTGTTATTGAAGGCGACATTGGCCGTCGTGACGATCTCGACTGCAGGCGCAGAAACCGACTGCGAAATGGCACCGTTCGTGGCGAGGGAGTTGGTTTCGAAACGGAGCGTACCGGTCGAAGAGTTCCCACTGATGCTGTTGGCGACGTTGACCGCAGGAGCGTTCAGCGTGATTAGGTGAGTTACCTTGTCGCCAAGGGTGATCGCGCCAGAAACGGTGATGGTGCCCGCTGCTTGAAGCTTGAGGTTGGTGGCATTGATTGCGTTGAGTTCACCATCGGTCAGGCCAGCGCCCCCCAGAGTCATGTTGACGCCAGCGTTGACTGTTTGCAGCACGACGTTTTCGGCGTTGAGACTTTGTCCCTCATCAAGATCGATGGTGTCGGCAGCGAGCGTGGCTGTCTTGCCCGTGCCGTTGGCGGCGACTGGCCTGTTCATGGTGATGGAATGACCAGTTGTGACCGACAAACTGACGTTGCCGTCAGTCGTCTGAATTCCGTTGACGTTCACCAATCCAACTGTCAGGTTTCCGTCGTTGTGGAAATTAAAGTTGCCCGTCCCAGCACTGCCTGCGATTGTTCCCACTACATTCGCGGCCTGCGACAGTTCAACTCCACCAGCGCCTTGCGCGAATACCGAAGCAGCCGTGATCGCCCCGGCGGAAGTCTGCGTAACCGTAAAGTTGGATGGCACCAAAGTTCCTGCGTGCAGTGCGACGTTGCTGCCCGTCGCGTTAATCGGAGCTAGCAGCTCAATACTCGCGCCGAGGGGCACGATGCTTACATTGCCCGTTGAATTAATCGGCTGATCGATGGTGATCGAAGCACCAAGAACCGCAGTCGCAAGATTCAGCCCGCTCACACTGAGGGGTCCCGTTGTCAGGTCAATATGGTTCGCAATAGCGGTGATCGACTCGTTGGCGAACGCGGCACTGCCAGCGATCTCGGCGTTCTCGAATCTCAGCGCAGTTGCGTTTTCGCTAAACACATTAATGGTTGTGAAGTCGACGAGGTCGAAAGTCGCGGTGGAGACGCCACCTGATGCAGGATTGCCATTGACTAGGCCAGTCGCACTGGAAACTGACAAGATTCCGGCCGCAGCGGAAATCGTCACGTTATCGTTCGCGTTCGTCGAGATGACCAACTCGCTGCCATTGTCGACAACAGCAACCGCAAACATCGAACGAGCTTCCAACGTCTCCAGACGCAGTGACTTCCGCGCAACGCGGCGCATACCGCGTTTGGCTCGCTCCGTCGACGCGGACCTCCCTGTCAGGAGGGATGCCTGGATCGATTGAAGCCAGCGCGTGACGGATTGATGCATGGCGGTACTACTTTAGTGGAACTCTAGAAACGGAGCATTCAAACTTTGCACTGGTACGAAACCACTGGAGATAATCTGCTTCGGCATCGCAGGTAGGTTCGCGTTGGCGAAAGGAAGGGCTAGAAGCGAAATGGGTTTTAATTCGCAAACCTATTTTCCTTAGCAGCCGAATGGCTTCGCAGTCGTTGTCGCGAGGTCGCCTCGAAATGAGGGTAAGAACCATCGAGCCGAGTATCAGGCTCTTCTGTGGCGAAGCGGTCTTTCGAATTCTCAGGCGCTGCATCGATGTAGTAAGGGTTGTTGCCTACGCTCGACAAGTGGCAGAAGGAGTTCAAAAAGAGGGGGCTGCTCAAAGTTCCTTGAAGCCACGGCAAGCAGCAACTCGCGCGACCTTTCAGTCAGCATCTGCGTCGCGACATGCCCCGTGTTAAAATCGATGGCTTGTGCTGGGAGAACCACGGTGCCTGGACGCGACGACTTATGGAACGATGCCCGACAGACTATTTGCAGAGAATTCTCAACGCCCGCGTTTACGACGTCGCGATCGAATCGCCGCTAGAGCTGGCGAAGAAATTATCACTGCGCTTGGGCAACCAAATCTGGTTGAAGCGCGAAGACACTCAGCCCGTCCACAGTTTCAAGCTGCGCGGTGCGTACAACAAAATGGTGCGACTTTCCCCCAGCGAACTGGCGCGAGGAGTGGTGTGTGCTTCAGCAGGAAACCACGCGCAAGGGGTTGCATTGAGCGCACGTCGACTGGGGTGCCGCGCCATCATCGTCATGCCTGTTACAACACCGCGGCTCAAATCCGATGCCGTTCGGTCGCTCGGTGGTGAAGTCATTCTGTACGGCGACAGCTATTCCGACGCTTATACCCATGCTGTCGAGTTGGAAAAGCAACACCAATACGTCTTTGTGCACCCGTTTGACGATCCCGATGTGATTGCTGGCCAAGGGACCGTCGGAATGGAGATCCTCCGGCAACATCAACATCCCTTGCATGCCGTGTTCGTGGCTATTGGCGGCGGAGGGTTGATCGCTGGCGTAGCCGCTTATATCAAGGCGGTGCGGCCGGAGATCAAAGTCATCGGTGTACAGATGGCCGACTCCCAGGCCATGCTTCAATCGATCCAAGCCGGCCACCCCGTCGCGCTCGCGGACGTGGGACTATTTTCTGACGGAACCGCGGTCAAGGCCGTGGGCCAGGAAACATACCGTCTGACGCGGGAGTTGGTCGACGACTTCCAGACGGTCGATACCGACGCCGTCTGCGCTGCCATCAAGGATGCCTTCGAAGATACTCGCAGCATTCTCGAGCCGGCCGGCGCAATGGGCATTGCCGGGATGAAGCAATACATCGCGCAGCATCGTCTGCAGGGAGAAAGTCTGGTGGCTGTCGCCTGCGGTGCGAATATGAATTTCGACCGTTTGCGTTTCGTGGCCGAGCGGGCAGAAGCGGGCGAAGAACGCGAGGCTCTATTCGCCGTCACCATTCCGGAAGAGCGAGGAAGCTTTCGCCGTCTGTGCGAAGCGATTGGTCAACGGAACGTGACCGAATTCAGCTATCGCATTTCCGATGAGCAGCAGGCTCACGTCCTCGTCGGGTTGGCAATCGGAAATCGGGATGAAGTTCCGGAAATCAGCCGTACGTTAGCCTCACAAGGATTCGTTGCTTTGGACCTCGACAAAGACGAGCTGGCAAAAACGCATCTGCGATACATGGTTGGGGGACGGAGCCGTCTTAGTGGCAGGGAGCAGCTCTACCGTTTCGAATTTCCTGAACGTCCCGGCGCGCTAATGCGATTTCTCGCGGGCATGAATCCACTTTGGAACATCAGCCTATTCCACTATCGCAACCACGGAGCCGACTATGGAAAGATCCTCATTGGCATCCAAGTCCCGGAGAACGAGTTGTCAGGCTTTCGAGATCTGATCGACACCTTGGGTTACCGCTACGTCGATGAAACCGCGAACCCCATCTACAACTTGTTTCTTCGTTAAGCGGTTTCTGTATGGTACCGCTTCGGACCGACACGCCTCCGACTATTGCCCCATGAGCAAAAGGCACGAAAGGCAGCTTGTCGAATGTGTTGCATCGACTGCGGAGTGGCGGGCGAGAGCCGTTGAAGTTCAAATGAGTTGGAAGCCGACCTGCCGATAGTTACGATGGCTAGCTGCTTGCTGTATTGAACTTCCAGCAGGTTCTCGAGCTGTGAATTGGTCAGCCATATAGCTTCTCACCTGAGAAACACCCTGCGCGGCGGAAGCCGGACGGTTCATCCACCTATGGAAGCGAATACTCGCCTCGAATCCGCGTCGTTCGCCGACTTTTCCAAAGCTCTGCGGGAGAGTGGCCTCGTTAGCGACGAAACACTGAACTCTTTGCTCGCATCAGCGGACAACGATTCGCAACTACTGGCCAAATTACTCACGGCTCCAGACTTATTGACTCGGTTTCAAATTGATGCCCTTTGCGAGGGACGTGGGTCGACGCTGCGAATTGGCAATTACGACGTCCTGGACCGTTTGGGTGCGGGCGGGATGGGCACGGTGTTCAAGGCTCGGCACCGCCGTATGAAGCGACTAGTAGCGCTCAAAGTTCTCGCGGGCAATCTCTCGCAGAACCCAGTCTTCGTGAAGCGTTTCCAGCGTGAAGTGGAAACGATCGCGAGTCTGGGTCATCCCAACGTCGTCATGGCGTATGATGCCGACGAATCCGAAGTCGGCCATTTCCTCGTGACGGAACTTGTGAACGGGCGCGATCTGGCAGCCTGTGTAGCGGCCCAGGGAGCCTTTCCTGTTTCCCTCGCCGTGCATTGCATCCTGCAAACAGCTCGAGGTCTGGCGTACGCTCATACGCAAGGGATCATCCACCGCGACATCAAGCCGCACAATCTGTTGCTCGATGAACAAGGCGTGGTCAAAGTAACCGACCTTGGCCTCGCTCGGCTGAATCACGGCGCGACAGGCCCAGCAAGTGGTTTCGATGTAACGATGGCAGGTGGCGTGATTGGCACGGCTGATTACATGCCACCGGAGCAGGCGGTTGATTCCACGACGATTGATCATCGGGCCGACATCTATAGCCTGGGATGCACACTTTACTTTCTATTGGTGGGAAGGCCGCCGTTCAGCGGACCAACAATGATGTCCGTTCTACTCAAGCATCGCGACGCCCAGATTCCTTCGCTCTCTGCCGTCCGATCCGAAGTGCCTGCTGCTCTAGACGGCCTGTTCCAGCGGATGCTCGCCAAAGAACCGGCTGATCGCATTCAGTCGATGTCGGAAGTGGTTGCAGAATTAGAAACCATCGCCCGAGATCTCCCAACAGATGCAATTGAGCCTGGTCAAGGCATGGAGATCACGTTTGGCGATAGTGGCTCAGGCGGCTCCACGGTTCATACTCGGATCTCCGAGCAAACCATGGAGAGCGGCACCAGCACTTCGCAAGCGTCGGTGCTGATCGTCGAACCTTCGCGCGTGCAAGCGTCCATTATCAAGGGCTACTTACAGGAACAGTCCTATGCGGTGCTCGGCGCTGCGTCGAAAGGCAATGATGCCATCGAACTCGTACGTAAACTCCGCCCCAAGGCAGTGATCTCGGCGCTCCATTTGCCCGATCTTGATGGTCTCCAATTGGCTGGTCAGATTCGCGAGGAATTCAAGGGCGAATCGCCCGGTTTTGTGCTGATCACCAGCGAGGGTAGCGAGGCCGATTCCGCGGCACTGATTGCCCTGCATCGCGTGCAATTGCTCCATAAGCCCTTCACACCCGAGCAATTGTCCCAGGCAGTGAAGCAAGTGACCGGTGCCTCGATGACATTGACTCCCGCTCAAGCAACTGCGGGCCGATTGCCCGGCAAATCCAATCGCGCTGCGCTACGTGTCCTGATTGTCGATGACAGCTCCACGGCGCGAGTGCAGGTCCGCACTGTGTTGCAGGGACTGGGTTTCACGCAGTTTCAGGAAGTTCCCGACGGCGCGTACGCGATTGCTGTGGCAGCCCGCGAAATTTGCGATTTAATTGTGACGGACTACAATATGCCACTAATGGATGGCAGGGCGCTGGTCAGCTATTTGAAGCAAAACCCGTCCACGGCCGCGATTCCAATTATCATGGTCACGACCGAAACGGAACCGCGGGTGCTTGATCCCGTGCGGAAGCTGGGCGTGATTGCGATCGTAGAAAAGGCATTTCCGGCCAGTGTGGTAGGACCGCTTTTGGATTCGATCTTTTGAGAGTCTCAAGGAGGTTTGTTAGCTGCGGTAACGCGGGGCAAGTGAATCGACTATGTCGTCGAACGATGAAATCCTCCGCGAATTCCTGCTGGAGACCCATGAGAATCTGGCGCTGCTCGATTCTGATCTGGTCAAGCTGGAAATCAATCCTGCCGAGAAAAGCACACTCGCACAAGTCTTTCGCACGTTCCATAGTGTCAAAGGAACCGCTGGCTTCATGGGGCTGGTGAAGCTGCAAGCAGTTTCTCATTCTGCCGAGAACTTGCTTAGCAAGTTGAGAGCCGGTGAAATCGCCTTCAACCCGGGCATCGCCACAGCGCTGTTGCGCGTAGTGGACGCAATTCGCGAGATTCTGACAAGTATCGAGTCGTCCGGTGGAGAGGGATCAGGAGATTACACAGCGGTCGCGGCCGAAGTGGATCGCCTGCGGCAGCAGCACGGGGAATCGAAGCCTCAGCCATCAACGCCTGTGATTCCAGCTCCGACATTGGAGACTCGCATTGAATTGCCGCCACCCATCTCCACGCAGGAAATTACCACGTCAGCGGTAACGGCCCAGGAATCGCCATCGGCTGAATTTGGCTTCACGCTGGCGAGTTCGCCAGCAGCCAACTTGGAACCCGCAGAGAAGGTAACAGCGCATGTCGCTGATGCGGCCATTCGCGTGGATGTTGGGTTGCTCGATAAGCTGATGACACTCGTAGGCGAACTAGTGCTCGCGCGGAACCAGATTCTGCAACATAGCCAATCGCATGCAGACAGCGGTTTCCTCGGCGCCGTGCAGCAGTTGAATCTGCTGACCACCGAGTTGCAAGCTAGCGTGATGAAAACACGAATGCAACCAATCGGCAATGTGCTGAGCAAGTTCCCACGCATCGTGCGCGACTTGTCGGTCGCTTGCGGAAAGCAGGTGCGCGTCGAGATTGACGGGCAGGAAACGGAGCTCGATAAGACACTGATCGAAGCGATTCGTGATCCCCTCACACACCTCATTCGCAACGCCGTCGATCACGGCATCGAGCCGCCGGCCGTCCGCAAATCACGCGGCAAACCGGAAGAAGGTCGGCTGAAGCTGGTGGCCTTTCACGAAGGTGGCAAAGTGATCGTCGAGATCTCCGATGACGGTGGCGGCATCGACGAAACCAAAGTTCGCGACAAAGCACTTAAAGCAAATCTAATCACGGCGGAAGTCGCAGCCCGCATGTCGCGGCAAGACCTGCTGCGACTGATCTTCGTGCCCGGTTTCTCCACGGCAGATCGCGTGACGCAGTTTTCCGGGCGAGGCGTGGGAATGGACGTTGTCCGCACCAACCTGGAGCGAATCGGCGGCACCGTAGACATCGAAAGCACGCCCGGCCAAGGAACCACCATTCGCACCAAGATTCCCCTGACGCTGGCCATCATCCCTGCGCTCATCGTGGCCAGTGGTGGTGAGCGGTATGCAATTCCGCAAGTCAGCTTGCTCGAACTCGTGTGGCTGGACGCCGAGCAAGCCCAGCGGGGCATCGAACGGCTGCATGGTGTGCCGGTCTATCGCTTGCGCGGGAAGTTGCTGCCGCTCGTCTTTCTGGATCAGCAGTTGCAACTCAATACAAACCGGGCAACCGACCAGGATCTCAATATTGTCGTGCTGCAAGCCGATGAGCGGCCGTTTGGGCTGGTAGTCGATGCTATTCGCGATACAGAAGAAATCGTGGTGAAGCCCCTACAGAAGCAACTGAAGGGAATTTCCGCCTTCGCCGGTGCGGCGATCATGGGGGATGGGCGAGTCGCGCTCGTGCTGGACATTGTTGGCATCGCTCAACGGGCAAGTGTCATCACAGGTGCCAGAGGGCGAGCACATGGTGAGCAGGAATCCTCAGCCGTGGCGACGAACGTCGAAAGCCATTCGCTGTTGCTATTTGCTCCAACAGCCGGCGGACGAATGGCGGTACCGCTCGCGCAAGTGGCTCGGCTCGAAGAATTTCCCCGCTCTCAACTAGAATCACTCGGCGAGCGGCTCGTCGTGCAGTACCGCGGCGAGATTCTTCCGCTGATCGATGTCTCGGCAGAATTGGCTGCGCTCGCAGGCTCAACATCTTCACTCGGCAGCAATACGGTCACTCCAATGGATGTCGTTCCCGTAATCGTGTACGACGCCGGCGAAGAACGCGTCGGCCTGATCGTTGGTGCGATCTTGGACATCCTCAACGATTCGCTGACGGTTCGCGCCCGCGGCAATCGCGACGGTGTGCTGTTCACAGCCGTCGTCCACGACCAAGTCACCGAATTCGTGGACGTCTCAGCATTAGTCGAATCCACAAAGCGACATCTTCTGCAACCAAGCCCTATCACAAGCAACTGAAATCGCAGCACAATGTCCATGCCACAACAATTCTGCATCTTTTATTTAGGCAACCAGTGCTACGGCCTGGACGTGCGCAAGGTGCAGGAAGTTGTCCGCAGCCAACCACTGACACATGTGCCCCTGGCGCATCCTGCAGTGTCTGGATTGATCAACCTGCGTGGGCAAATCGTGACTGCCATCGACGTGCGGCGCCGGTTGGATCTGCCGGAGCGCGACGCAACAAGCGAGCCGGTGAACGTCGTCCTGCAAACCGAAGAGGTCGCGGTCAGCCTGCTTGTGGACGAAATTGGCGACGTGCTGGAAGTATCCGAGCATCAATTCGAGCGCCCGCCAGAAACGCTGCACGGTTCCGCGCGCGAATTCATTCAAGGTGCCTACAAACTGCCTGACCGGTTGCTCGTCATTCTGGACCCCGAGCGCATTGTCGCCATCGACAGCCAGCCCCTTGCCAAGACCTAGGCGACACACAACACCGAGAAACCTCCCTGCCCCCGGAGCGAACACCATGAGCAAGAAACGATCGACCAAACCGCCAGCCGCTGTCAAAACACCCAACGCCAAACGGCCTACTGCCAACCAACGTCGCCTGGAACTCGATCACGCGGGCCAGATTGCCGCCATTCAACGCTCGCAAGCGGTGATCGAGTTTGAGCTGGACGGCACTATCATTCACGCCAACGAGAACTTCCTGAAATGCGTGGGCTACACGCTCGACGAGGTCAAAGGGAGACGGCATAGCGAATTTGTTGACGAGGCAACTCGCAATAGCGAACAGTATCGCGATTTCTGGCAGCGTTTGAACCGCGGTGAGGACATAACCGGCGATTTCCGCCGCATCGCCAAGGGTGGCCGAGAGATCTACATCCACGGCGTGTACAGTCCGATTCTCGATGGCACCGGCAAGCCCTTCAAGATCGTGAAAATCGCCACCGACGTCACCGAGGCACGCCTGCAAAATGCCGATTATGAAGGCCAGGTCGCGGCGATTGGCCGAGTGCAGGCTGTCGTAGAGTTCGGTTTGGACGGCATCATCACCACTGCCAACCAGAACTTTCTGCAGGCGATGGGTTACCGGCTCGACGAAATCAAAGGAAAGCATCACAGCCTGTTTGTCGATCCAACCTATGCCAATAGTGCCGCCTATCGACAATTCTGGCTCGATCTGGCGACCGGCCGCCAACAAACGGGGCGGTTCCGCCGGCTCGGTAAAGACGGCAAGGAAGTTTGGATCGAAGGATCGTACTTTCCGATCCTGGATTATGCGGGCCGGCCATTCAAAGTGGTGAAGTATGCGAGCGATATCACGCAGCTCAAACAAGTTGAATCGTCGTTGGAAAATACAGTTCATTCACTCTCCAGTGCCGCTCAAGAGTTGACCTCGGTCAGCCAACAAATGGCGGCCAATTCAGAAGAGACGGCTTCGCAAGCCAGCGTCGTGTCGGCCGCTGCGGAGCAGGTAAGCCGGAATATCGGCACCGTTGCCGGTGCCACCGAAGAGATGGGAGCGAGCATCAAGGAGATTGCCAAGAGCGCCAACGAAGCCGCCCGCGTGGCAACCTCCGCTGTCAAAGTGGCCGAGAAGACTAACGCCACCGTCTCGAAGTTGGGAGCCAGCAGCGCCGAGATTGGAAATGTGATCAAGGTCATCACGTCGATTGCCCAGCAGACAAACCTGTTAGCCCTGAATGCCACCATCGAAGCCGCCCGTGCCGGTGAAGCGGGGAAAGGCTTTGCCGTTGTTGCCAACGAAGTGAAGGAGCTCGCCAAACAAACTGCCAAGGCCACCGAGGACATTAGCCGCAAGATCGAAGCGATCCAGTCGGACACAAAGGGAGCGGTAGACGCAATCGCTCAAATCGGCTCGATCATCAGCCACATCAACGACATTCAGAGCACCATCGCCAGCGCCGTCGAAGAACAGACGGCGACGACGGCCGAAATTGCTCGCAATGTGAATGAAGCGGCGCTCGGCAGCCGCGAGATCGCGCAGAATGTGACTGGTGTCGCCCAAGCCGCGCGCAGCACGACGAGCGGTGCAGCGAACACAAAGTCCTCCGCAGACGACCTGGCAAAGATGGCGGTGGAATTGCAGGGACTAGTGACCAAGCTCCAGGGCTGATAGGAATGTCTTGAGGACGTTACATCGTTAGGAGGCATCGCAGTGCAGGCACTTGTCATCGACGACTCTCGCGCCGTGCGCATGCTCGTAGGCAATATCCTCCGCGAACAGGGATTTCTCGTCTGCGACGCGGGCCACGGGCAAGAAGGCCTGCAACAACTGCAGGACAATCCTGACATCAGCCTGGTGCTGGTCGACTGGAACATGCCGGTGATGGATGGTCTGGAGTTTATTCAGGCAGTCCGTCGACAGTCGCGCTGGAATGCGTTGCGAATCGTGATGGTCACCACCGAAACGGAAAGCGAGCAAGTACAGCGGGCGATGGATGCCGGGGCCAATGAGTACGTAATGAAGCCGTTCACGCCGGAAGTGCTCGTCGCCAAGCTCTCGCTGCTGGGCGCTTTCGAGAAATAAGAATCATGGAAAAGATTCGAGTCCTGGTCGTGGACGACTCCTTCGTTGTGCGGCGAATCGTCACAGAGGAGTTGACTGCCCAGGTAGATATCGAGGTCGCTGGCACAGCCGCTACCGGCCGGATTGCGCTCGACCAAATGACGACGCTGAAGCCCGATCTCGTCATCTTGGACATCGAAATGCCCGAGATGGACGGACTCACCGCTTTGACGCACCTTCATCGCAGTCATCCACAAACGCCTGTGATCATGTTCAGCTCGCAGACGGAACTGGGGGCCGCGGCAACGCTGGAAGCTCTATCCCGTGGGGCTTCCGATTTCTTTGCCAAACCCGGTGGAGCAGGGGGCCTGGAAGCATCACGGCAAGTGATCCGCAGCGAGCTCATTCCCGCCATTCGCGCGCTTTGCAAGCGGGTGCCAAAACCGACTGTCGTCACAGGCAAGACAGCGACGCCCTCCATTCCCAGCGCCCGGCCCGCGCCGGCACGTATTGACCTGCTCGCAATCGGCGCTTCGACCGGCGGTCCGAATGCGCTGGCAGAGTTGTTTAGCGGATTGCCAGCGGACTTTCCTGTGCCCATTTTGGTCGTGCAGCACATGCCGCCGATGTTCACGCAGATGTTAGCCGAACGGCTGACCAGAAATTCCCGCATCCCGACTGTCGAAGCCACTTCCGGAATGGAACTTGAACCCGGCAAGGCCTGGATCGCGCCCGGTGATTACCACTTAATCACAACGCGCGAGGGTGTTCGCGTCCGCACGAAGATACAACAAGAACCGCCCGAGAATGCATGCCGACCAGCGGTTGATCCCTTGCTTCGATCGGTAGCGACTGTCTATGGTCAGCACTCTCTCGCCGTCATTCTGACGGGCATGGGGCAGGATGGTCTGCGCGGCTGCGAAGCCGTGCGCACTGCGGGTGGACAAATACTTGCCCAGGATGAAGCCAGCAGCGTTGTTTGGGGAATGCCCGGCTTCGTCGCTCGTGCGGGTCTCGCGGACAAGGTACTCCCCCTTTCCCTGCTGGCGGGCGAAATCGTACGCCGAGTGAGAGCCAACCGTGGCTGAGACCTCCCTCACGCCAGCGAACTACGAATTTGTCGCTAGACTGCTGCGCGAACAGTGCGGGCTGATTCTTGAATCGGGCAAGGAGTATCTGGTCAAGTCACGCCTCTGGCCGCTGGCCCAAAGACACGACATTGCGGGCGTCGATCAGTTGATTGAACGACTGCGAAGTAGCGGGGCGAATGGCCTGTTGACGGAGGTGGTCGAAGCGATGGTCACGACCGAGACCAGTTTCTTCCGCGATATTCACCCCTTCGAGACGCTGCGAAAGATCTTGCTGCCTGAGCTGATCGAGCGCCGGCGCTCCCAGCGGCAATTGAACATTTGGTGCGCGGCCAGTGCGAGTGGCCAAGAACCTTATTCGATCGCGATTCTGCTCCACGAATACTTTCCCGAATTAGCTGCTTGGAACATCAACTTTTCAGCCACCGACATCTCCCACGAGATGCTCACACGCTCGCGCGCGGGGCGGTACTCGCAGGTCGAAGTTAATCGTGGCCTGCCGACACCTCTCTTGCTGAAGTGGTTCCGACAAGAAGGTGGCGCCTGGCAACTCGACGATCGCGTGCGTCATGCTGTCCGCTTTTCTCACCTGAATCTCGCTCAATCGTGGCCCGCCATGACCACGTGGGATCTCGTGTTCCTCCGCAATGTGATGATCTACTTCGAGAACGACCTGAAGAGCGTGATTCTCAATCGTGTTGCTCGCTTGATGCGCCCCGATGGGTATCTCGTTTTGGGCGGAGCGGAAACAACGCTCAATCTCAGTGATTCATTTTCGCGTGTGGAAGCGCTCAAGTCGGGCTTTTATCAGTTGAAGTCATCGTTCTCCTTCCAACACTCAACGATGCCATGAGCGAACTTACGAACCAATCGAATCTGCCGGCTGAAGTCGTGGAAGCGTTCTCCGCGGCCGCAGTGACAGCATTGCGAGAAATGACTCAGCTCGATGCCCTATTAGCTCCTCAAGATACGACATCCGAACTGAAAGGCGAACTTGTCGAGGCTGTGATGCAGTTGCTTCGACCGGTCTCGGGGACATTCGCCTTGGTAATGGCAGTGGATACGGCAGAACGATTAACTGAGCGCTACCTTCCTGTGGGCACGGAATTGACGAAGGAAATTGTCAACGATGTGGTCGGTGAGTTCGCCAACGTGATTGCCGGACAAGCAAAAACGATGCTCAAAGGAACTCCCTATCACTTCCTGTTGTCGCTTCCCGTCGTGTCTCGCGGCGCGATCGCCGCGAAACGGGCTGGCTTTGCCGCGAATTTCCAAACTGATTCAGGGCAGGTTCACCTGTTTGTCGCCCTCTCCCCTGCCGAGTGACAGTTTTCGCAGATAGGTTCAGATCGCTGCCACATCAACAGAGCTGGGGTAGCCGACAAGGTGGCAGCCGAGATGTCTCGCGCTCTGTCGGAACCATACAGCAATCCTTTCAGCTCGAATCGGGCCGGCGTTCCGGCACGCGATGCCGTCGAGAGGGCGAGATCTCAAGTTGCAGGCCTACTGTCGTGCGATGCGACCGAAGTCGTATTTACGTCTGGCGGAACGCAAGGTGGAGCTGCTGCATAGGAACGGCAAGACCGATCGCTGGATCCTGGTACGGCTCAACAAGCCCGAATAGTGGTCCTACATCTGGATGGTGAAAGACAAAAAAAGCCCGCAGCTTCGGTGCTGCGGGCCTTTGTTTTCAACCAGTATTGTTCCAAAACGTCTGAGCTTATTTCTCAGCAGCTTCGCGGCTCAGCAGCGAGCCGACGATCCACCAGCCTTGTTCTTCGGATTGAACATACAGGCCGGTTGGGCCGAGGTACTTGGTGATCTTCGCGTAGTCGGGCAATTTGCTGCCGTCGATTTCGTTCTCACGCTTGCCATCGTCTGGGTTGTTATCCAGCATGGCGTTGAGCAAGCGGGCAAACATCGATTCGGTTTGCGGCAGCTTGTTCTGCTTCATCATCTCGTAGGTCGCGCGGTACGACTCTTCCGTCTTCGCGAAGTAGCGGAAGCTGTCGTCCCCTTGGCCCAGGCGAGTGAGGGCTTCATCGACTCGTTTGTAATCCGTAATGGTGGTTAGTTCAGGCGCCTTGGCCTTCGCCTTCTTGATCAAGTCTTGGATGTAGTCGGAATGGGTCGAGATGACGAGGTGGTCTTCGTAAACCGTCACCGCCATGTTCGGCAGCTTTCGTTCTTCTTCCTCCTCATCCTTTTCGGCAGCGACGAATTCAGTTCCTTCGATCGAGATCATCGGACCGACGGAAGCAGCAGTTTGTTCGTTCTGAATTTCCCAGATGCCTTGACCTTCGAACTCGATGCGACGGGCAGTCGGGTCACCCTTGAAGAATTTGTCGATCGTGGCTTTAACAATCGCTTCCTTCCCCTTTTGCAACTCGATAGCGACGAGCATCCGCTCGCTCTTTTCATCGACTGGCTGCTGCACGTCGGAAACGATCGAGACCCGTTCACTCAAGTGGTCGACCAAGCCTTTGTAGATGTCGATCTTGGGACCGTGCGGGTCATCCTTCATGCTGGCCCACAGGTCGTCGAACACGCCGGGTTCACCAGCGACAGCGTCGATCAGCGTGCGTGAGTACTTGAAGGCGTCTATAAGCTTCCAGTTGAGCGTCAGGTAAGTGCCAACATCTGCCTTCACCCAAGCCTGCGGTTGCAGCGTCTTGGTGTTGGGGAAGCTGAGCATCCGGGCGGCCAGTTTGTATTTGCTCGGTTCGCCCGGAACCGGTGGTGCGTACACAAACGTGCGGTGCAACACTTCGTCGTTCGGGGTATCGAAAAAGACGTAACCACCCACGCCTTGCATGGCGCTGAAGCCTTGCGCCTGCAGAATCTTCAGCAGGTCGGGGCCTTTCTTCGCTTCGCGGCGATTCGCGGCTCGCGACGCTTCCATGAAGCCGAAGGGCTCGACGAACCAGCGGACGTGATACTTCAGCTCGTCCTTCTTGGCGACTTCCGCGTTCCGGTTCATCGAGAACTTGAACGCCTCGATCGAAGCCAGGCTGTCAGTGTTAGCTTCTTTGCCAATGCGGCCAGCCATGGCGGTGGCGACGGGATACCAATCGGTGGCAACCAGCCAATTGTCTTTGATGAAGTAATAGTCCTTCTCGACGCGAGGCGAACCGGGACGAGCCTTCTGCGTGTACTCGAAACCGTTCAAGCCATCGGCGATCTTCACCTGGCGAGCAGTGGCCCCTTCTTTCTTCTGCTGGGCGTCGATCTTGCCGAGCAGGGTATCTGCCTCTTTGCGCTTGCCGGTGATGTCAATCACAACAGCGAGGGCGAACGAGTTCTTGTCCTTGGGATCAGGCTGGATGCGAGCCAACGCGACTTCGCCGCCGTAGACCCCTTCCATGTCGTCCCAAGTAATGCCCATGGCATTGCCCGCTTCGACCATCTTGCGATTGATTTGCTTCTTCAGGTCTTCGATAAATGGCTGCATCAACGGATCTTGCGTCAGTTCACCCAACTGAGTCGCTTGGAACTTTTTGCGGGTTTCGTCCACGTCGAGCGTGGCGATGAACAGCTTGGTGGTGGCTGGCAGAATGGTTTCTGCCGGCTGCGCAGCTGGCGCTACGCGGACCAAGGATCCCAGAAACAAGACAGCTAACAATCCGTGCAGCAAGGCGGTACGCGCCACAAGAAAACTCCTTCGCAAGAGGCCCTCAAGGGGGGAGAGGGAACCAGCGGGCTGCGTTCGTTAAAGGACGAAGCCGCAACCTGGCAGGCATGTTCTGTATCGGCGGAACATGCCTACAAAACGACGACAACCGCTGCCCGTCGTTTATTGCGAAGCAACGGTATAGCTTCGCACCGGCATCATAGCGAAAATCTGCCATCTGGCAAAGCTGGATAAACTCTACGGCCGTGCTTGCAGGACATTTAGGTTGCATGGGCGGAAACCCTATTTCGCCACAAACCTTCACTACGGCGTACTCACCCAGAATTGGGGGCGGAGCGATCTACTTGCCCTGGGCTTGTTGCGGTAAGCTGGAAAAGATTCTGGTGACCGGCTACAGTCCCGGCGGCGGATCAACTTCGGCGGCAAAGCGACAAGAGAAAGTGCAATGGGAAGAAACTTCGAAAATCGCAAGGCTTCGATCTTCAAGACAGCAGGTCAGAAATCGAAGCTCTATTCCAAGTATGGCAAGCAGTTGTATGTCGTCGCCAAGAATGGCGTCCCCGACCCCGATGCCAATCCCGCGCTACGAGCGTTCATCGAGAAAGCCAAAAAGGATCAGATTCCCGCTCACGTCATCGACAAGGCCATCGAAAAAGCCAAAGGCGTCGGCGGCGAAGACTTTGTCGCTGCCCGCTACGAGGGGTTCGGACCCGGCAACTCGATGGTGATTGTCGATTGCTTGACGGACAACAACATGCGGACCATCACCGAGGTCCGCAACTGCTTTACCAAGACCGGTTCCAAGCTCGGTGCCGCTGGTTCCGTCACCATGTGGTTCGACCACTTGGCCATTCTCTCCTTCAAAGGGAACAACGAAGAGTCGGTGCTGGAGGCCATGATCGCCGCCGACGTCAATGTCGACGAAGTAGAAAGCAACAATGGCACGCTGACGATCTTCGCCCCCGCAACCGAATTCTACAAAGCCAAAACCGCGCTGTTGCACGCCTTTCCCGATACCAAGCTGGAAGCCCAGGAAATTACCTTTCTGCCCCAAGCCAGCAAGACCCTCAGCGACGAAGACTTTCCCATGTTCGAGAAGTTCCTCAACATGCTCAACGACTGCGACGACGTGCAGGACGTTTATCACAACGTCGACTTGCCGGCGTAGCAGAGTCGGAAGTCGGGAGTTCGGAAGTCAGAGATCGGAAGTCAGAGGTCAGCCTCTTTCGTCTTAACTCCCTCGCCTCGGTACTCCAGGGAGAGGCTCCGATGAGGGGCCGAACCGCAAACTGCCGTTGCGGTTGCTCATGGCCTATATGTTCGGCGTAGCATACTCGCGACTCACGGGTATCGTCATGAAATCCGAGGAAGAACTAAAGTCGATCAATCGAGATCTCAATTCTGTACGAATGATGCATCATCCGAATTTGCCTTTGCCTGACGAGGCGACCTTGCGCCTATTGACTGCAATTCGCCGGATCGATGGCTTTAGTCGTGAGTTGGGACAGTGGGAGCAAAACGTCTGCACTGGCGGCATCATCGTCCTAGGCTATCGGCTGCACCCTCCACAAACTGGTGCGATGAGTGAAGCGCAACATCAAGCTCTCACTGCCTTGCTGGAATATACGACCAGCCCCAACCCTTGGATTGCAGGAAGTGCTGCTCATTCCCTCGGAATGCTCAAGCGGCGTGAAGGGATTCCCGCGTTGCAGCGGATCATCCAAGACGAAGGTTTCGTCGACGATCCCACTCATCCAATTACGGTTCGCGGAGTCGCCTTCCGCGCACTGATGCGAATCGATCGCGAAGCAGCCCGCGAACTTATTGGAACGCGAGCCTGCCGAGAGTATCTCGTCGGCGTCGACAATTGGCTACGCGACGCTCGCCCCGGACAAAGCCCCGACGAACTGCTCGAAGAATCGGCTTGGCTTCGTGAATCGTAACATTCACTTTGGTCAGCCCCTACCAATAATTCTCCACGCTCAGCTTGAAAGGTCATCCGAACCGACCGATAATCAACTCCAAGGAATCATCGATGCCAGAGTCTGCAGTTCCTAACCTCGACCCAACAGCCGGAGACGGGGCTCGATTTTCATTGAATGGCGTCGAATACGTAATCGTGCGTTCCGATCTGTACGATAAGTTTCGAGCCTTCTTGGCAGCTGACCATCAAGAATTGCGGGATCAGCTCGCGCTGTCATCCGCTGACAATGGCTGGGACGAACCGGGCATGGATGCATACGACTCTTACCCGGCGAATCCATGAAGCGCGGCGACGTTGTACTGGTGCAAGTGCCGTTCGTTGGCACTGTCGGAACGAAACTACGACCTGCGCTCATCGTGCAGGCCGATTCGCTGAGTGGAATGCTGCGGGAAACAATCATTGTCGCCATCACATCGAACTTGGCAAACGTCTATCAGCCCCATCAGTTACTAATCGAAATTGCCACGGCCGACGGTGCGGCATCCGGGCTGCTCACGAACTCTGCAGTCCGCTGCGAGCGACTACACACCATACCGCAGGTTGATGTGAAACGGACAATCGGACAACTTTCGTCCAGCCTCATGGCGAAGGTCGACGAATGCTTGAAATCAGCATTGGCGATTAGGTGAAACATGTCGGCGGACCGGAGTTCTACGGAATCGGCAGCGATTCTTTAACTTGCTGGATCTTGGTCGGGATGTCGGTGCACGAGACATCGACCCCGAGGCCAATTGCCAGGTAGTAGTCTTGGACGGTGTGGCCGGGCCAGCAGTTGATTTTGTAGCCAAGTTTTTGAGCTTCGCGAACCATCGCGCGGGTGGTGCCGTTCAGCTGACAGGCAATGTGCTGGGCCTTGAGCCCTTTGGCTCGTTCGATAAATTCAACGGAGAGCGGTTTGCCCGCGATGATGGCGATGGGAGTAACTTCGTCGAGCGCGCGAATGGCTTTGAGCGGACGCTCGTCGAACGACGTAAACAAGTAGTACGACCCGTGCGGCTGCTTGGCTTTGGCCTGCTTGTAGAGCTTGGCGCAGTACTCGGCGATTCGCTCATCGGGATAGAGCGTCTTGTTGCTGGTTTTCATTTCCCATTCGATGTACACGCCGGGCTTATCGGCAAAATAATCGAGCAGTTCGTCGAGGAACAAAAACTTCTGCCCATGTTTGGTCGTGAGCTTTCGCAGTTCGTCGGCTGTCTTGTCTTCGATTGCGCCAGTGCCGTTGTGCGTGCGATCGAGGCTGTCGTCGTGCAAAATCACGAGCACACCGTCGCGCGTCATGCGAACGTCGGTCTCGAAGCCGCGAATGCCGCGCTCGTAGCAGGCTTTAAAGCCTTCCATCGTGTTTTCTTCGTATTCGTGTGCTCCGCCACGATGCGCGAGAATCAGCGGACTCTTTTCCGCTGCCGTTAGCTTCAGGCACGAAAACGCAGAGCAAAACAGAAGTCCGAAAACCGCAAACCGGCGAAGCATCACAGCAGATCCTGGGGAACGAAGTGGAAGAACAGAAGGCAAGGGAGGGCTCGGCACAACAGCAGGTCTGCAGCCACGATTAGGACCAATCGCGGATGGCTGACGTGCTGACTTTGTTAAGGGGCGAGTATCGCGGGTGGCGCGAGTCTTTGTAAGGATCGTTGCGCTGCGCGTTGTAGCAGCAGATGAGGGACCAGCGCGGATCGTCCGACGTGTTGGCGTCGCTGCGGTGCAGCAGGTTGCTATCGAAGAAGATGGCATCGCCGGGAGCACACTCGCAGTAGACGAGTTCGAGGCGCTCAAGCGCGGCGTTAACGCGTTCGAGATCGGCGCCGGTTTGATCGCCGGTCTTGCCGTGATCGATGCGGCCGAGCAAATGAGAGCCGCGCAGCACCTGCAGACAGCCATTGGCTCGTGTGTGTTGATTGACGGCAATCAGGCAGCTGGCGAGCAGCGGGTAGAGACAGCCGTTGTTGTACCAATAGCCGTAATCTTGATGCCATTCCCACGCGCCGCCCACATGCGGCTCTTTGAGCATCATTTTCATGTGATACAGATAGACTTCGCCCCCAAGGCATTGCTCCATGCGGTCGACAATTTGCGGACAGCGGGCAAACATGCCGTACAGGTCTTCGCCCGCCTCGTTCCACAGGGCCAGCTTGGTTTCCATGCCGGTCGAATCTTTGCGACCATACAGCGAAGCTACAAAATTGGGGTCGATCTTCGCGTATTCCAGCAGGCGGTTGATCTCGTCGCCAGCGAACAATTGCCGCGCGATGTAAAAGCCATCGCGCTGATAATCGGCCAGCTGCGTGGTATCGAAAACGGTCGAGAGGGTAGTGCTCATGGGCTGATTTTAGCCGACGATCGTCGGCCCGAGAACTGAAGTGGCGAAAAGTTGAAGTCCGCCGCCCGGGCTATGCGTATCCACGCCTTCAGGGTTTGATAGTGTTGCGTTCGCGGCGGCAAGCCGCCCGCAAAATCCGCAGGAAAGACAAGAGCGGCAGGAACCGACCGGGAATGTGCCAACTCCGCACGGAAATCGACCGGCCTCGCTAGAATCTGGGTCGTATGTTTCACGCAGTGATTGGAACGAATCTAGCCCTGTTATGCGCTGTGTGAAATCTATGCTCCCTGCCAACTATCGTCTGTCTCTCGTGGAGCGTGAGCATTACGAAGCGATCATCGAGATTTGCCAGTTGGTTTATCCCACCGAGAAGCCATACAGCCTCGATGAACTTGACGACCATCGCCGGGTCTTTCCACAGGGACAGTTCGTGGCCATCGACAGCACTAGTAACGAAGTCGCTGGCGTCCACTTTACCCTCCGGCTGCGTATGGCCGACTTTCACCTCGATGACTCGTGGGACGTGCTCACTGCCGGTGGTTCGTTTTTAGATCACGTGCCCGATGGACCAACGCTCTACGGCGCCGACATCATGGTTCACCCTCGGCATCAGCATCACGGCCTCGGTCACGCGCTGACCGATCAAGCCCGTCGGCTGGTTCAGGAAGAATCGCTCTGGCGAATGGTCGGAGCCAGCCGTTTGCCCGGCTATGGCAAGCACAAGTCGGCGATGGACATCGAGCAGTATGTAGACGCCGTCATCGGCGGCCACCTGTTCGACCCCGTCCTCAGCGTGCACATGAAAGATGGCTGGTCGGTGGTGCGACCGATTCATGGCTACTTGCAGCACGACGAAGATAGCGCCGGCTGGGCCGAAGTCATTCAATGGGTGAACCCTGCTTGCCCTCCGCCCCCTGAATTTGATCTGCTCAATCTGTCTCTCACCGCCTGATCGGTGGTCCAATCGAGCGGCAAGCAACTTGGCGCATCGCCTTTTTGTCCAACAACCCCAGAGGTTTGTGGCCGTCGCCAGCATTCGCAAGGAAGACGGAAGTGACAGTCTGCAAGGCCTTTGCGTTCTCTTTGGCAACGTTTACAACGCTGCCTTTTGTCCAAAAACCAGGCAGTTGTTGGACACGCCCGATAAAAGCATCCAGCCGGGCAATCGCTTTGCTTCCAAATTCGCAACGGCGCGCACGCTGAGAACAAAGCCCTCCCCGGGTGCCATCATTCGATCGACCACATTACCGAAGAACACTCCGACATTAGGACAATGTGTCGATTCATTGTCAAGTACATAGATCGCAAGTTATTTCGACTTGTTCGCGGCATTCAGTCACAGAGACCTTGTCGTTCCGCTCATCACCGCGCGGGCCAGTGTGGAGGCGGCTGTCTCGCTCATGCCGGAATGGACATAGAACGAGCGCTCGATGCCGGCGGATCGAAACCACCGTTTCTCATAAACTTGCCCCAGCGTCGGTAAGCGATAAAACGGACCGCTGTCGGCCACCCGCTCGCCGTCTCTTGGTCCCCCCAAGCATAAGATCGGGCTAGTGGCCAAAACCAATTCACGCTCGATGCCAAATGCCAGGCTGGATGCGTCTTGCTTCGCCTCAAACAGGGTCTTCCGAAACGCAATCGACAGCGCATACAAGGCGCGATCATGTTCCGCAGTGCTCGTCTCGTCGGTTCCTCGCAAACTATCGCTGGTGGTCGCGAAGTGATAGGCGACAACGTGCCCAGCAACTTCATTGGCGAGTCGGACGACCACCACCGAGTCTCCTTCGCGGCGAATCGTGAGAGAAGTGGCACCGGCCGATATCATGTAATCCGCAATCGGTACCAGTCTTAGTTCGTGGGCAATCTGGCGGAATAAACTGGCTGAGGCCACGTTCACATGCTCGGCAAGTTCCTCCCCGACCTCGTCCGACTCACGGAGCGAAGCCAGCGAGAACTCGAGGCTCTCGGGCCCAAGCTCACGCTCGACTTCGTCATTGATATCGAGCGAAAGTTTGAAGGTGCGCAGCTCACTATCGAGGCTGAAGTGAATCGCTTTGGCTTCGCCAGCTTCGAGCAGTAAGAACAGCTGATTCAAGTTCATGAAGTGCACTCAGGGAGCTATCCCATGCGGGACCAATTACGGATTCCACCAGGCATCGAGAGCCTTACGAAGCTCTGTCACTTTCGCGGCTTCTTTGCTCGCCAAATCGGACTTTTCCGTGGGATCGCGCGTGATGTTATACAGTTCGGTTGTCTTACCGTCGGCCGAAACGATCAGCTTGTAGTTGTCGCTACTGGGATTGGTTTCGAGCGCCCAGCGATACATCAGGCCAGCAGCCGGCTTGTCGATATCCGGCACATCGTGTTCGAAGATTTCGCCGAACAGGTACGGCCGCTCCTGCACCTTGGTGAGGTTACTAGGTAGCAGGCTGAGACCCGGCAGCTCTGTTGGCGATTTGACTTCGCAAGCCGCGAGAATGGTAGGAACCAGATCGATACTGCTGACGGGAACCTCGAAGGGCTGCGGTTTGATCTTGCCGGGCCAGCGCACCATGATCGGCGTGCGAATGCCCGCTTCGTTGGGCGAGCGTTTGCTGCGCGATGCGTACTTGGGCGACTCAGGATCTTGCAGCCAGCCATTGTCGGCCAGGTAAACGACAATGGTGTTGTCGGCGAGCTTTCGCTTTTCGAGCATCGAGAGTAATTCGCCGACGCTCTCATCCCACCATTCGCACATGGCCCAGTACCTGGCAATGTGCAGCGAAGGAGTCTTGTCGCGGTACTTGGCGAGCAAGCGCGCTGGTGGATTGTGGGGCGAGTGAGGCAGCAGTGGGGCATACCACAGAAAGAATGGCTTCTCCCCGTTGCCATCGAGAAAGTCGGCGATTGGCTTCAAACCTTCGCGGCCGATCTTCAAACCGAGATCGCCATGGCGACCACCCTTGGCCGGATCGCCATGCGTCATACCGGCGGTGAAGCCGCCCTCGGCATGGTTCCCTTCCCACCATTTGCCGCACTGAAAGCTGGTGTAGCCCGCTTCGCCAAGCAACTTGGGCAGCGTGTTTGCGCGGCGCACGTGCTTGAGCATCTCGCGGCGGTCGGTTCCTTTCGGCGGATCGTTTCCCGTGATGCCATGCTCGTGAGCGTATTGCCCGGTGATGAGCGTCATCAAGCTGGGGCGGCAAAGACTACTCGGCACATACCCGCGGTTGCAGCACAGGCTCTCTTTCGCCAGTTGATCGATCTTCGGTGTGCTGATGTGCTTGTGGCCGGCAAAGCTGTAATCGGTCCAGGCTTGATCGTCTGAAAGGATGATTACCACGTTGGGCTTACTTGCCGTCTCAGCCCCCTGACCAAGCTCGGCCGAAGCAATGAGTGAAGCCACCACGCTGAAGATCAGCAACACAGGTGTCCAGCGAGCACTTGAGTGAACCATCGTTTTCTTCGTCCTGGGAGAGGGGTGGGCGAGGCTTGGGGCGGCGATCGTTCTCGCGCAAGGTCAACCAATATAGCAGCGACGTGCGCCTGCCCGCAGCGCGTTCAACGTGGCTGGCAGGCGTACAAAAGCAACTTGCCCTAACGGTAAGGACAAGCTGATTCGTTGCCAAGCATTCGCAGGCACGAATTCGCCAAGTTCACGAAAATGCCGGGATTTTCTGCAGACAACGGCCTTGCCTGCAGCCTGGGAAATGCTTCGGGCACGCGGTGTGCAATTCGGCACCCAATCGCCGGGCTGCAGAATGTCTGTGGCCACTTCGAACATTCATGGAGCAACTCGTCATGTCAATCTCATTGAGCAACTGGCTCAAGACACTGTCTGCTGCGGTGCCAGCAGCTCTCTTGAGCGCAGCACTCGCTGCTTCCCCCGCTTACGCCCAAAACACCGCACCACCACCGGCTGTTCCTGCCCCTGCAAAGGACGTCAGGGACGCCGCTAAGGATACAGTGAAGGAAACCCGCGAGGCTGCTCGCGACAACGCCAAGGAAGTCCGCGACCAAGCCAACGACAAGGTGCGAGACACTCGCGAAGCCGTCCGCGATACCCGCGACGCTGCTCGCGACGCCCAAAGCACCGTCAAAGATCCACGCGACCCCAAAGACCCGGCCCGCGATCTTTCGCGCGACGCTCGCGATCCACGCAACACGCGTGAAGCCATCCGCGAAACGACCGACACGGTTCGCGACGCTGCCCGTGACATCCGCGACACCGCTCGCGATACGGCCCGTAGTGCCCGTGACGTTCGAGCCAGCTTCCGTGCCGAAGGTACCCGTGCTGCTGACTTCGGCCTGTGGTTCAGCCGCGGTTCGTCGAACGGCCTCGTGATTTCCGACGTCTCGACTCGTGGAGCCATCGCTAAATTCGGCTTCCGCGAAGGTGATCGCATCGTCTCGGTCAACGGCCGTCGCGTCGCCACGGAAGCGGACTTTGTCACCTATCTCTTCGCCGAAGACGTTCGCGATCAAGATGTAAAGGTTATCGTCGTCCGCGACGGTCGCGAAGAAGTGATTGTCATTCAACCTGTCGTCTTCATTGACGAAGTGGCCTACGTCGATAATGATCCGCTCGAGAACTTCGGCATCGTCCTCGATGACCGCCACACCGACCGCGTGGTTGTCTGGCGCGTGCTTCCTCGCTCGCCCGCTTATTACTCGGGCATCCGAGCTGGTGACGTGATTGTGTCGCTCGGCGACCAACGTGTGACTGGCGTCCAAGGCCTCGTGCAACGCTTGAGTGGCATCGACGCTGGTAATGTCCAAGTGCAAGTCAGCCGCGGAGAGGCGACCCGCACTTACGAAGTTGACGTGCCTCGCTTCGCAGCTCGCACCGAACGACGCGCCGCGCTGCGTCCCAACTTTGACGCGGAAGAACGTCGTGACGACCGGCTTGATCGCCGGGAAGACCGAGTGGATGATCGCCGTGACAATCGCACGGACCGGATCGAAGACCGCCGCGAGACTCGCCCCGCACCAGTTCCAACTCCACGAGTTGAAGGTGCCGTCCCAGTTCCAGCACCGGTGCCTGCTCCAGCTGTGAATCCGCCAGGCGTGAGCCCAGCGACTCCTGTTCCCGCACCCGCTGCACCGGCTCCTGCGCCAGGCAACCCACCTGCTCGTCCAGGTCTGTTTCCCCGCGTTCGCTAGTTCGTAGGGCGATAGCAATTGCCTCCAGCGGCTCGCTGACTGAGGCGCGCCACTTCCAACCATCCGCGGCGATTCATTCGTCGCGGATGTGGCATTTCTTGGCGGAAAAATCTGCCTTCCGTGGCAGGCTTACAATCCGTTGCTTCGCGTTTAAGACAACCGACCAAGAGTGCCGCCGAACTAGGCAACCATCTTCAGTTCACCGCTGCGAGCAACCACGCCCGCGATGAATTCTTCGAAGATGCGCACATCGAGGGCCGAGGCCGATTCGGCTTCGGGATGGAACTGGGTGCCGAGAGCGAACCAGTCTTCGATGTTGCTCTCGATAGCTTCGATCACGCCGTCGGGGCAGCGAGCAGTGACGCTAAAGCCCTTGGCCACTTCGTCGATGCACATATGGTGCGTGCTGTTGACGCGGATTTCGCCATCGCCATAGACGCGTTCCATCAACGTGCCGAACACGATGTTCAAGCCGTGGCGATGTTCTGGGTCTTGTGGGTCGCGGTGTGGCAGGGCGTCCGGCAGTTCTTCTGGAATGTGCAGGTAGAGGTTTCCACCTTGAGAAATGTTGAGCAGCTGCATGCCCGAGCCAATGCCGAACACAGGCAAGCGGCGATCGGCAATCAGCTTCATCAACGTGCGATCGAAATCTTCGCGGCGGCCATCCATCAGCTTAACGCTGCTGTGAATTTGGAAGCCGTCACGACGCGGGTCGAGATCTCCACCACCGACCATCACAAAACCATCCAGGTGCTCGAGAGCAGCAGCGATGTCGTCTTCGTCTTCCAGAGGCGGCAGGATGACAGGAATACCACCGGCGGCTTGAATGGCGTTGTAGTAACCGGCTGGAATGTAGCTCAGCGCGGGACCAGCCTTTTGTGCAGGCCGGTAATCAGCATTCAAACCAATGAGGGGCTTCTTCGACATGACGATTTCCTTTCGATAGATAACACCCGGCAAGCCGGGAGGGCACCAGTTCCGCAACCATGCGGATCAGTCACCACGTGGGTCGAACGAAAGAGAATGGGCGCACCGTGACGTACGATGACTTGTTGTCCTGAGTAAACCCGACGCGAATGGAGAGAAGCGCGTCGTGTCGATCCCTGACGTTCGCCTGTAGATAGGCGAGCCAATTATTCTTTCACACCGTTCGTCCCGAAGCGGCGTCTGCGATCTCCTTATCCTGTGGCTCTCAGCCAATCCTTAGGCTGACTATCAATCACAACCCTGTGACCGATGGGTCAAAGTGTAAAGGTCAATCCACTCGTAACAATGCATTTCGCCGATCTTGCGAGCCAGCAACACAGCTATCACAACCAATGGTGCTAGCAATTGCGTGCTATCGCTCGCTGCAGTGGTGTTTTGTTCACTGTTTTCGGGCGATTTTGAGCCCTTTTTGCCAAAACTTCTGCGGCGATTCATAAGTTCCTCAAATGCTCACTGAAAATCGTATTAAAACTGCCGCTACAGCGAGCTGCGCAAATCGGTTCACTTCAGCATCTCGGCGATTCGTAACAGGCGATTGTATTTCGCCAGCCGTTCGCTCCGGGCAATCGAGCCCACCTTGATGCGATCCGCAGCGACTGCCACGGCCAGGTCGCTCATGAAAGTGTCCTCCGATTCTCCGCTGCGGGCACTAACGATGATGGCGAACCCAGCGCGCTTGGCGAGACGGACTGCAGCCAATGTTTCGCTCAGCGTGCCAATCTGGTTCATCTTGATCAGCACGGCATTGCCGGCGCGTTGAGCAATGCCTTGCTCAATTCGCTCGCAATTTGTCGCGAACAAATCATCGCCAACGATGTGAGCACGCTTTCCCAGCCGCGCGGTGAGTTCCTGCCAGCCAGTCCAGTCTTCTTCCGCCAGGCCATCCTCAATGCTGGTAATCGGAAAATCGTTGACCCATTGTTCGAGGCGATCGACCAGTTCGCTGCTGCTCAGTTTCTTCCCTTGCTCCGCGGCCAAATGATAAAAGCCATCGCGATAGAAATGCGTGGCCGCCACATCGATGGCAATCGTCACTTGCTCACCTGGCTGCAACTTGGCCGCTTCGATCGCGCGCACCACGAACTCGACCGCTTCACGATTTCCCTTCAGCCGCGGACCATACCCACCTTCATCGCCCACCAGGTAACCTTCGTAACCAGCCTCGCCAAGCAACTTCCCAAGGCGACGATACACCCGCACAATCCATTCGAGCCCCGTGGCATAGTCGGGCGCACCAATCGGTTGAATCAGAATGTCTTGAAAATCAAGATTACCTCCCGCATGCTTGCCGCCGGAGATCATGTTCGTCATGGGCACCGGAATCTGGGGGCGTTGTTCCGCGAACCGTCGACTCAAATGAGCGAACAGTGGCTGGCCCTGGGCTGCTGCCGCCGCTTGCGCCACTGCCAGCGAAACAGCCAGGATGGCGTTCGCACCGAGGTTCGATTTGTTGGGCGTGCCGTCGAGTTGGCTCATCGTGCAGTCGATCTTCTCCTGACAATCGACTTCCTCGCCAATCAATACCGGCGCAATAATTTCGTTCACATTCCGCACTGCGCGCAGTACCCCTTGCCCATCGTAGCGCTCCGGATCGCCATCACGCAGTTCGCAGGCTTCTGCCGAACCAGTACTCGCGCCGGAAGGAGCGATGGCTGTTCCCATCACGCCATTGGCTAGGCGCACTTCCGCTTCCACGGTCGGCTTACCGCGACTATCCAGCACTTCGCGCGCAAACACTCGCTCGATGATCGTCATGGTTCCTGCTTCTAATTTTCGGAGTTTGATTGGGAACGCAACTCAGTCGGCACTCAGCTTATCGTGTTGTCGCCGCTCGAATCGCATCGTCGATAACCTTTGGGGGCGAATCCTTGCGAATGATTTATGGCAAACACTCGCCCCCTGCGCCGAGTCTCGACAGCCGACTTCGCTCCTCGCTCGACAACCAAAGGGTGATAACTTTTTCGCGCAATATTTCGATGCTCGCCAACCGCAACTAACGCCCACGCTGGCCGACACTTCGGTCCGATAACTGGTGGTAATATGCCGGTCCGCGCGATAACCGTTTGATAACCAATTTGCACCCCTCTTCGGCGGAGGCCTTGCCGCGCGTCGACACCGGAACCCCAGTTTGGTCTAGGGCGACTACCGCTCCCTAGTTCGCAAGTATCTGTGAACGTCTCGATAGCCATTGACATACTACATCTCCACAACGCACTATCTAGCTGAACGACACATGCCAATCAATTAATGATTTACTCTGCAGTTAATGATACGCATCTCTATGACTAGTCTGGTCACGACTGGGCGCACCTAATCTGCTGTTCACGCTCGCCCCGCGAGCGAATCAGCTTCCGGCAAACGCACGGACCTGAAATCTGCTCGACGGGTGATTCTTTGTCAAACGGCGATTTCCAGATCACAGCTTCCCGATCACTGCCCGCCGTATTTCCGCAGGGCTGTCTTGACCGGCAAACACGGCCCGCCTAATATTCGCTTAGGCGAATATATGAAAACAGCAACCATCAAACCCGAGTTCGTTTTTCGGGCCTTGGCCGACCGGACGAGGCTGCGAATCTTGCACTTGCTGGTAACCGGTGAGTTGTGCGTTTGCGACATCGTGTCGGTGCTCGATTGCCCGCAACCGACCGCCTCTCGCCATCTGGCCTATCTTCGCAAGGTGGGTCTGGTGACGGTGCGCAAGGAAGGGGTTTGGAGCTACTACCAGCTAAGCCCGCTGGTCACCGAGTTCGATCAAGCGCTTCGCAACTGCATCCAAAGTTGTGGCCAGCTGTCGCGGTTTGCCAAGGACGCCGAGCAAGTCCAGGTCGTTCGGGACCGCTGCTGCGAGTAATCATCGCGGGCTGTTTTGTCAGACAGGCATTCGCTTAAGCGAATATTGTATGAAGACACTTGAACAACAAACTTTGAGGAGTCCATGAGTCAAAAACCCAATATTCTGGTCCTCTGCACCGGCAATTCGTGCCGCAGCCAGATTGCCGAGGGCTATTTGCGCCATTATGCGGGCGACCGGTTCGAAGTGCATAGCGCCGGGACGGATCCCAAGGGGGAAGTCCACCCCGTGGCGGTCAGGGTCATGGCCGAAGACGGGCTCGATATCTCCCAGCAATCTCCCAAGCACTTGAAGCAGTTTTTAGGGCAGATCCCAGTTCGCTATCTCGCCATTGTGTGCGACGGGGCGAATGAAGAATGCCCGCGCATCTGGCCCGGCATGCACGAACGGCTGTTTTGGCCCTTCGCGGATCCCGCCGCGTTTGTCGGCTCAGGAAGCGACACGCTGAATGAGTTTCGGCGCGTTCGCGATGAGATCAAGCAGCACATTCTCCAGTGGCTCGAAACAGAACATGCAACCGAAGGAACACCGTCATGAACATTCAACAGCTACAAACTTTGCTCGCCCAAAACAACGAATCGTCACTACGACTGCAACTCCCGTCGGGCGAGTTCATCCCCGCCCACTTTCACGTCACCGAGGTGGGGCGTGTCGACAAGGTCTTTATCGACTGCGGTGGAACACAGCGTCATGTCGCATCGTGCCTGCTGCAAACTTGGACTGCCAACGATGTCGATCATCGCTTGGAATCCGGCAAACTAGCCAAGATTCTCAAGCTGGCCCAGCCCATCTTGGGGACCGAGGAACTTCCTGTCGAAGTCGAGTACGGCGCAGAGATCGCCGTTCAATATGCTCTGGCCGACGTGCAAGTCGACTCGAGTGCCTTGACCTTTGTGCTGTCCGGAAAACAAACCGATTGCCTCGCCAAGGACCAATGTGGCGTCGGCGAGTGCTGCGCGCCTGGCTGTTGCGAATAGAGCGAGCATGAACAAGGCAGTCGCGGAGATCATCGGCACCTTTGCGCTCGTGTTTGCAGGCACGGGCGCGATCGTTTCCAACGAAGTGAGCGGTGGTACCGTCACGCACGTTGGCATCGCGCTGACCTTTGGCCTGGTGGTCATGGCGATGATCTATGCCCTGGGCGAAACTTCCGGGGCACATCTCAATCCGGCAGTTACCTTTGGCTTCTGGATCTCGAAGCGCTTGCCGACCAGAGACCTGCCGCTCTATCTCGTCAGTCAACTGACAGGGGCCTTGCTGGCCAGCGCATGTTTGCGAGTGTTGTTCTGGTCTCATCCAACACTGGGAGCAACCTTGCCGGCTGGATCTCATCTGCAATCGTTCTTTTTGGAAACGATTCTTACCGCACTGCTGATGCTCGTGATTCTGTGCGTGGCGAGCGGATCGAAAGAAAAGGGAGTCATGGCGGGCATTGCCGTCGGCGGCGTGGTCGCCTTAGAAGCGATGTTCGCCGGGCCCATCTCTGGAGCCTCGATGAACCCCGCCCGCTCTCTGGCTCCAGCGCTGCTGACGGGACGATTTGCGGAAATCTGGATCTACATCGCGGGTCCGCTCTTGGGTGCTGCTGTGGCGGTGGCGATCTTCCCTTGGCTGCAAGCTGGTGCGCCCAACACAGATTCGACTCAGCAATAGTCGAGTACCGAACTCACTATCTCTTTCCGCGTGACCGTCAGCGCTTCAACGGGCGAGCGCTGCGAGTTTTCTTCTCGCGCTCATCAAAAGCCAATATGCGGCTTCTAAAACTCTACGCATGGATCACGCAACGGCTGCACGTTGACGCATAAGTGCCACAGAGCTGCCACCTTGCGTCATGTGCAAATCTCAACTCGAAGGCATCTTTATCACTTCTTCATGCGAGACACACGCAGCCTGAATGCAGGTCCACCCTAATGCTTGCCACATGGACCTCAACTCGGTGCTTGCCTCCCTCCCAACGAGTGCGAATGGATTCGCGAACTGGAGATTGTTCGATGCCTGCCAAAGCAATCGATCCGCGATACAAACATTTTCGAACTTACCGCAGTCAACGAACTCGCTCGTCCGGCGCTTTCACGCTCGTGGAAATGCTGGTGGTGATCTCGATCATCGGACTGCTCGTCGCGCTGCTCTTGCCCGCGCTGGGTGTGGCTCGCGAAACGGCCCGCTCTGCTGCCTGCCAAAACAATTTGCGGCAGATTGCCATTGGCCTGTTAGGTCGTGCGGAACGAAGCAACGAGCAACTCTGCAGCGGTGCTTTCGATTGGCTCAACGATGGAGCGGTGACAGAAAAAGGCTGGGTTGCCGACCTGGTGAAGGTGGGAACACCGACGGGCAAGATGCTGTGTCCCTCGAACAGCGCGCGTGTTTCGGAAACGTATTACGACCTGCTCACCGCGCCAGCTGGCGGATTTGCGATGGATACCTGCGTGCCCCGCTTGGGCACGCCCGCCTCTGCTCAGCCCGATGGCACCATGCTGTCGAATCCGTGTCGCACGATCGTCGAAAGCAATCTGGCACCCGGCAGTGCGCAGCGCAACTCGCTGGTCCAAACAGAGATCTACGACGAGTTCTATAACACCAACTACGCTGCCAGCTGGTATCTCGTCCGCGGCGAACCCATCGTCAATTCGTCCGGCAATTTGCAGCTCGCGTTCATGAGTTGCGGACCGGCTTCGTTGGCGAACAAGCATTGCTCTTCCGGACCACTTCGCACAGCGATTCTCGATACCTCTTCGACGCCTTCCAGCTTTGTTCCGCTGCTGGGCGATGGCGGCCTGGTGACGCAAAAGCCGCTGCCCATCGATTTCGAAGATTCACCTGCAGGTGCCGCGACCGCGCGGTCGTTCACCCAAGGCCCGGTGTTGATTTCGTCCATGCTCACGCCGACGTTTCCCAACGGCACCAGTCGCAATGGGCCGACCGGCTGGTGGGCGGTGTGGCAAAAGCAAGTGCTGCAGGACTATCGCGGCTTCGGTGTCGTGCATCGCAGCTCGTGCAATGTGGCGTTTGCCGATGGCAGCGTGCGCAGTCTCGCCGACAAGAATCGCGACGGCTATTTGAATAACGGCTTCGGTGCGATTGGCGGCTTCGCCAATGGCGATCCCGATATCGTCACCGGCGAACTGCATAGCTCGTTCGCACTGGATCCCAAGAAGTTTTAGCAGCGACCGCTGCTTCTGTTCCTACGTGTTGGTTGGAAATTGAGTTTTATTGGAGGGTTTGGGGGATGAAAAAATCGATTCGTGGTGCGTTTACCTTGATCGAGTTGTTGGTGGTCATTTCGATCATCGGCATCTTGGTCGCCTTGCTGCTCCCTGCGATCAGCAAAGCTCGTGAAGCTGCGCGTGGCGCGCAGTGCAAGAACAACCTGCGTCAGTTCGGCATTGGGTTTCACCTGCATGCCGACAAAGACCCACAAGGCCGCCTGTGCACAGGTGCCTACGACTACCTGCGCGATGGTTGCACCGATACCTACGGCTGGGTTTCTGACCTGGCCAAGATTGCCGCTGGCAAGCCAGGCGAAATGACCTGCCCGAGCAATCCGATGCTCCATTCAGAAAAGACGAACGAATTGCTCGGTGGCGACACCAGCAACGGTGGCAAAGACGGCGTGCCTGCTTCGCGCTTGAGCGCCGGTCAGTGCGGCAAGAGCACCTACAAGAACATCGGTGGCGGTAGCGGCACTGCCTTTGCCGGAACTGGTCTCGCCTCGATGGATCCGAAGCGTCCTTTCGTCGTTGCCCACGCTTTCTTCGCTGAAGGTCTGAGCAGCAACTACGCCTCGAGCTGGCACTTTGCCCGCACCGGTGTGCGAACCCAGGACAGCATGATGGACGTCATCGTGCGTCCCACGGGCATCGGCACGGAAGACTCGAAGGCTGGCGTGAAGGGTCTGAGCACCACGCTCGGCGGTTTGACTCGTCGCGTGGCCGAAACGGCCAATGTGCCAACCTCGTCGATTCCGCTGCTGGGCGATGCCGCTCCGGGCGACATCAACGAAGCGACTCTCAGCCACACCATCGAACAGAATGGTGACGATGCCAACGACTTCATCTCGGCCGCTCTGAACAGCAAGCAACGTCGCGTGTGGGCCAGCGCTGGTCAACTTCTGTCGGAAACGATGAACGATGGTCCCGCCTACTTCGATGCCGGTGCCAAGTCGGTCAAGTTGATTGCGAAGAGCGCCGTGTTGAGCGATCAGCTCGACTGCGATTTCAAGAACAATTGCCCACCTCCGACCGGCCCGATGGGGACTCGCACTTACCTGCAAGACACCCGTGACTGGTTCGCCGTTCACGGTGGTGGCAAGGGTGCGACCTGCAACATCGTCATGGCCGATGGCAGCGTGAAGGAATTTGCCGACGCCAACGGCGACGGCTTCCTCAATCCTGGTTATGCCGTGACTGGCATCACCGCCGCCGAACAAGCCTCGATTGGTTACAACGACGGCACGTTGGAAATCCAACCTGGCGAAATGTTCAACGGTGTGTTTTTGCAACGCCTGACCAAGGGCAAGCTCGAAGAATAAGCAAGCTTGGGTAGTCTCTACCCGCTTGCCTTGAACAGCCACAGGCAGACGGCACATGCAAGCCGTCTGCCTCGTGGCGTATCTAGTTAAATCAGTCCGCTGAATGTGCTGGGAAATGAGCAATGAATAAAGGCTTCTTGGTTTGCCTGCTGGTTTTTGTGCTAGGCGGCGTAGGCGTCGTGGCCTTGGCATCGCAAAGTGTGTTTCTCTTTAAACACAGCAAGACCGAAGGCGTGCGCGTGGTCATTGGTGAGAACGGCGGCGCGGTAGTCACGCCGGAGTACCTGAACCCCGCAGCGTTCAAAGACGATGCCTCCGCTCCCAAGTTGCCACGGGCCATGTTGCCTGAAAAGGAATACAACTTTGGCACGATGAATCCGCTCACTACGGGCAAACACGAGTTTGTCATTCGCAATGTTGGTACAGCGCCCCTATTAGTGGATATCGAATCCACCACCTGCAAATGCACGCTCGGGGGCCTGAGCAAAAAAGAAGTCGAACCCGGTGGCGAGACCAAGGTGACCCTGGAATGGAACACGGGCCGCAATCTGCAATTCACCCATGGTGCCGTGGTAACCACCAACGACGCCTTTCACCGCAAGATCGAGTTGGTGGTCGAAGGAACCGTTCGCGTTCTCGTTGGGGCCAACGTCGAAGAACTGATTGTGCCCAACATCGATCCAGGCCAAGACGAAGAGGCTGAGTTTCTGCTTTACTCGCAGATGTGGGACGAACTCGAAGTTGCCAACATCAAGTGCGGCATCCAGGACCTGAAATGGCAAGTGTTGCCGATGGAGCCAACCGCCGCTCCTGATTTGAAGGCCAAAGCGGTTCGTCGCGTCCGACTCACCGTTCCTGGCAGCCTGGCTTCGGGCAGCTTTACCGACAGTTTGCGAATCGAAGTCAAGCGACCCGCCACGGAGACAGACGCATCTGCCGATTCGCACGCGACGGCAACCGAAGAATTTCAACTCGCGATGCATGGGACGGTGCTCCGTCGCTTCGCGCTGTTTGGTCCCGCAATTCGCGGTGACGGCGTGATTGACCTCGGCGATATTCCGCGCGGCCGGACCAAAAAGTTCGTCGTCCGCGGCAAAATCCGCGACATCGAGCGCAGCCTGGGTGATTGCTCGATTGAAGTATCGCCGGCGTTTCTGAAGGTCAGTCTGCAAGAACGTCAGGGCGAAGACGCTGCTTCTGGCTTGTACGAACTCAGCATCGAAGTACCTGCTTCAGCGCCCGCTTGTCAGTATCTCGGTTCGCCGGAAGGGGAACTGGTATTGAAGTCGACCCATCCCCGCTTGGGCGAACTGCGCTACAAGGTCCAATTCGCGGTCACTCCGTAAATCACTCGCAAGCACGTATCTCCTATGACCATGTCCGCCCCCGCTATCGATTTCGACCCCTATCGCGACTGGCTGAAGATCAACGACGAAACGCGGCCGCTGAATGCCTATCAGCTGCTGCGCGCCACGCCGCTCGAAACGGAACTCTCCAAGCTGCGCGTCGCCTTTAATCGGCAAATGGATCTGCTGGAAGCTCACAGCGATTCCCACGATAGCGAACGGCTGGAGTCGCTGCGCCGCGAATTGCAGAATGCGATCGAGCTGCTCTGTGATGCCGAGCGCAAGGCCGTTCTGGATGCTCAGATTCGCCGCCGAGCGAACAGCAACACTCCGCAACCGTCATCGACCGCGGTGGCTGCCGCAGGCAACAGTGTTTGCTGCCGCAACTGCTCGCAACCCAACGCGGCGAATCGCCGTTTTTGCGGTGACTGCGGCCAGCCCCTGTGGGAGAAGTGCCCGCAATGCGCGGCGGAGTGTTCCGTCAACGAGCGGTTCTGTGGCGGCTGCGGTGCGAACATTCGCGGTGAACTCGATGGCAAAGAGCGGAGCTATCGAGAGCAACTTGCCAGCGCCCAGCAAGCGGCCGAAGCATATCAATTTGATACTGCGATTTCGCGATACCGAAAACTGGCTGCCATCGATGATGTACGGTTTGAGTCGTTAGCCCGTGAAGCACTGGCCGCGATCGAGCAGATCGAACAACGCCGACCTCAACTTCGCGCGCAGACCGAAGAAACCTTATCACGCTGCCAACAACTGGTGGCCGAGCATTCGTACGAACAGGCAATTTCCCTCCTCAGTGAGGTTCATCCTGCGCTGCGAACACCGGCCATCGACAAGTTGCTTGACCGGGCTCAAGCGTCTCGACAAGAACTGTTGCAACTCAGCGGCGAGATTCGCCAGGCCATGGAGACCAAGGCCTTCACCGGTTTGCTGCTGCGCATCGAACGCTTGCTGGCTCTGAAGCCGGGACATGCGCAGGCGGTCGGCATTGCCAACCAACTGCGCGAATATTTCTACAAGCAGGCCAAAGCCAAGGTCGCCTCAGGCAAGTATGCCGAAGCGCTGACGTTGCTCGATCAAATCCCGGATACGTTTCGCACGCCGGAGATCACCGCCCTGGCAGACACCGCAGCCGAGCTATCGACGCTGCTCGATACGCTGAACAATGCGCCGCTAGCCGACGATTCGCTCTTGGCACTGGCCGACAAACTGGCCAAGTTCGTACCGCAGAACGAAGAGGTCTCGAAACTTCGGCAACGTCTGGTGAATCGGCTCACGAAGTTGCCAACCGATGCGCGGCTAGGGGTTCCGGATTGGCAGCCACCGGCGATCAAATCGGCCGTTGGTCCACCCGTGGATTGGCTCGCCAACTTCACGCGACTGGTACCTGCCGACAAAGCGCCTGGCAACAAAGCGCCCGGCGACGAAAAGGTGAAGTTAACCTTGAAGGAACATCCGGGCGAGTTCTTTGTCGCCCTGGGGCTCGCGCTCCAAGGTGTCGAGCAGGCCGAAGTGCCCCTCAACTTGATGACGGCGGAGAAGGGAAGCGTCCTCTCGCAATTCAAGAGCGTGTTCGGCCGCAAAGCCCCGGCGATGGCCTGGGGAATCGACGTCGGCGATCACGCGCTGAAAGCGATCAAGTTAGTTCGCGATGAAAAGACAGGCGACATTTCGATCGCCGCTTGCGAGCATCTTCAGCACGCCACGTCGTTGGGTGGAGCCGACGCCGACATGTTGCGCGGTGAGGTGCAAGAGAAAACGCTGACCGACTTCGCGAGCCGGCACGATCTGAAGGGCTGCCAGATCATTACCACGATCTCTGCCCAGCGCGTCCTCGGCCGCTTTTGTGAACTGCCTCCACTGCCGGCAAAGAAAGTTCCGGCCGCAGTGCAATTCGAGGCGAAGCATCAATTCCCGATTCCGCTCGAAGAGTTGAAGTGGGCTTACTACGTCCTCAATGAAGCGACTGGCATTGCAGCCAAAGATGATTCGCCCCGGCGAGTCATGATCGTCGCGGCTCGCTCGTCGCATGTGCTGGAGCGTGTCTCGCTGTTCAAGCGCGCGGGCATCGAGGTTTCCGTTCTGCAGAGCGAATGCGTGGCACTTCACAATGCGATTCGCTTTGAGTTTGCTACGCCAGGTGCTGGGGACGAGAAGCCTGCTGGCGAAGACGACACCGCGATTGCCGTAGTCGATATTGGCGTCAGTTCCACCAGCGTGCTCATCTCTTCCGCAAGCGGGCTTTGGTTCCGCACCTTTGGCCAGGCTGGCAACAATTTCACCAATCAGCTGGTGAAGCAGTTTCAAGTCACGCACGAGCAGGCCGAACAACTCAAGCGAGCACCCTCCCGCGCGCGTCGTTACCATCTCTTTCAAGCGGCGATGCAGCCTGTGGTGGCCCAACTGGCTGGTGAAATCGAACGCTCGCTAAGTAGTTACCAAAAGCAGCGGGCGGCTGTCACCGTCCGCCGGCTCTACGGCATCGGCGGCGGCTTTTCCACGCATGGCCTCATTCGGCAGTTACGGTACGGGAAGTAGATTGCACGGGGAATAGATGCGCCACGGCGAAGCGTGGCGACAATGCTACCGCAAAACACGATTGCGGGTTTTGCAACCGGCGCGTCAAGACATTTTGTTGACAAACGATGGAAATTGCCAAACAATCGGAGTCTAATCTCAGCATCGGATCGATCCCCATTAGGTGGAGAGCAACATGACAGCGAAGTTGCGTCGCGGTTTTACCTTGGTCGAACTGCTTGTCGTCATTGCCATCATCGGCGTGCTGGTGGCGCTTCTCTTACCCGCTATTCAGGCCGCTCGCGAAGCTGCCCGTCGTGCGCAGTGCGTCAATCACTTGCGGCAACTTTCGCTGGCAGCGCATAACTATCACGATACGATCCTACGCTTTCCGGCTGGCCATCAGGCGCCGACGAACGCAACCGTGCTGTGCTTTTTGCTGCCTTTTCTCGAACAGGGAAATCGAGCAAACGCCTTTGACTGGACCGCCGATTTCAACGGAGCGGCCAATGCCACGGCGCGAGCTCAGGACGTAAAGATCTTTTTGTGCCCCTCCGACGGAGCCCCCGTTCGGTACACAAGCAACGGTCCTGCGGGCCGCAACAACTACATGCCCAATGTCGGCGATCGTGCGAATTGGTCAGGAACCGACAATGGTGTTCGCCTGGCTTCGACGGGGGTGTTTTTCCGCAGTTCGCAAATTCGGATGGCCGAGATTACCGACGGCACCAGCAACACAGCCATGTTCTCGGAATGTGTTCGTGGCCCGGTCACAGCCCCGGCTCCGCATCAAACTTTGTATGTGGCGAATGAAATCCCCGCGGCAACCTGGGATGTTGCCGCCAGCGACCAGACGATTCCTCCCGGCTGCGCCACGCCGAGCGCTACGACCTGGAATTATCGCGGCGGGCAATATTACCGCGGTGGCGTGTTCATGACGGCCTATTACAACCATACCTTGCCGCCCAACTACAAAGCCCGCGACTGCATGCGAGCCGCAGGGCTGGATAGCGGGCACTTTGCCGCTCGCAGCCTGCATCCGAGTACCGTCAATGTTGCCATGTGTGATGGTTCAACGCGCACCGTGACGGATAGCGTCGATATGGTGGCCTGGCGTGCCACTGGCAGCCGTGGTGGCGGCGAAGCGAATCAACTTCCGTAACGCTTGAACCGCAAAAGGGGGGTGTCCAATTAGCGGGTGCGAAGTTGGACACCAGTGTCGATATTTCTCGAGGAATACTGCACTTTGCCGTCTAATTTCGAGTTTCTGGTTGGACAAGTTGGTGTAACGGCGACGGTCTTTTGCGCGCCATATGGACCTAGCTGGGGAGCCGAATGATCTCGGTGCAGACGGCCTCAACCGAGGGCAGGTCGTGGGTGACGAGCAGCGTGGGAATCGGAAAGCTCTGGAGCGTGGCAGCCAGGTAGTCGATCACGCTGGCCTTGAGCGCGGGATCGAGAGCACTGACGGGTTCGTCGAGCAGCAGAAGCGACGGGTTACTCGCGATGGCTCTTCCCAACGCCACTCGCTGCCGTTGGCCACCACTCAAAGACGCTGGGTAGCGATCGAGCAGCGGCTTTAACTCGAGCGCTGCGACGAGTGGATTCAAGTCACTGATTGGTGAAGTGGCGCGCGATGCTCCGTAGCGCAGGTTTCCTGCGACAGTCAGGTGCGGGAAAAGCTGATAGTCCTGAAACACCAGTCCCACGCCGCGCCGATGCAGCGGCAGGTTGATTCCACGGCTGGAATCGAACAGCACTCGCTCGCCCATCACAATCTGGCCGGCGCTGGGCCGCAGAATGCCTGCAATCAAATGCAGGATGGTGGTTTTGCCGGAACCTGATGGGCCGGCGAGTGCCGTAATTCCATGGCCAATGGCAAACGCCTGATTCAGCGTGAAGCCAGTCGGATAGGCGAAGCGACAATCGAATTGCAAGGCACTCATGCGGCTAAGCACCCGCTCCCTGCAACCGTCGTCGCCCCATTCGTTCCATGATCTCTCCCGCCAACAATGCGATGGCTGAGATCACGATGGAGACAATCACGAGGCGATAAACATTGGCAAAACCATCCGGCGCGTCGAGTTGCGAGTAGACGAACAGCGGGATGGTTCGCGTCTCGCCCGGAATGTTGCCGGCGATCATGATCGTCGCACCAAACTCGCCCATGCTGCGGGCGAAGGCCAGTACTGCTCCACTCAGAATGCCGGGAACAGCCAGCGGCAAGGCGATCGTAAAAAAGCTGTCCCAAGGCTTTGCTCCCAGGGTCTGTGCGGCCTGCAGCAAGCGATTGTCGATGGCCTCGAATGCCTGACGAATCGGTCGCACCAGCAACGGAAAGCCAACCACGGCAGATGCCAAGGCGGCACCTTTCCAATCGAACACAAAACGGAGCCCGAACACGTTCTCCAACAGCGGCCCCAAGAAGCCGCGACGGCCGAACAGCACGAGCAGCAGATAGCCGGTGACGATGGGCGGCATCACGAGCGGCAGATTGACGGCTGTTTCTAGCAAGAACTTGCCGGGAACTTTCACCTTGGCGAGCAACCAGCCAATGGCAATGGCAGGGGGCAAACTGAAGATCACCGCCGTCAAGGCAACCAGCAGGGTAAGTTGTGTGGCTTGCCACTCGGGGGCAGTCATTCGTTGCCTGCTACTTGATCCGGCTGAAGCCGGCCTTCGTATAGATCGTGTTGGCGGCGTCTGACTGTAGATACTCGAAGAACGAACGGGCGTCAGCGTTTGTCGCGCCGTGTTCGAGCAACACCAGGACATAGACGATCTCATCGTGCAGGCTCGGATCGAATTCGTGCACCACCTCGACATCAGGAGCGATCACATCGGTCGAATAGACGATGCCCGCTTCGGCCTCGCCACGTTCCACAAAACCGAGAGCACCACGCACATCCTGAGCGCGGGCGATCTTCTGATCAGCCGTCAGCCTGGCGAGCAGTTCCAGCTTTGTCAGCGCCTGGTCGGCATACTTTCCCGCGGGCACGTTTTCGCCGGCCAGCGCGATTTTCATTACCTGATCCGAGAGCAAATCCTGAGGTCCCTTGATCGCGGCAGGGTTGCCCTTCGGCACGATGAGCACGAGCCGGTTGGTCAGCAGCTCTTGCGAGCTTTTTACCAGCTCGGCGGCGGAAACCTTCGCAGCCCACTCGCGACTCGCGGAGAGCAACAGGTCCGCAGGCGCGCCTTCAATAATCTGCTTCGCCAGGCCGCTCGACGGCCCCGGATTCACCTGGATCGTCACTTTCGATTGCTGCGCGAACTCGACGGCGAGGGTTTCCATCAGTTCCTGAGTGCTGGCCGCTGTTGAGACGACGACCTTGGTCGACTCGGCCTCTCGCGCGGAGTTTTCAAGCTGCGACGATGCCCCCCGCTCACAAGAAGCGAGCATGCAACCGATGGCGGCGAGTGCGATCGCAGCAGCGGGGAGCAGCAGGTTTTTCATCCCGTCACTCCTCATTGAGCCGACGCGTGTGAATTCACAATCGTGCCATTGTACGCCACGATTCTGTCACCGCAAGAAACAAAGAAAGCCGCAACCCATTACAGATTGCGGCTTTAGTCGTGTCTGTGCGAACTGGTACAACGCACAGCGATAGTGGCTCCGCTCGGACTCGAACCGAGAACCCTCTGATTAAGAGTCAGATGCTCTGACCAGTTGAGCTACGGAGCCAGCAAGCACGGATTTTAGCAAATTCGCGCGGGCACACAAGGGCGGCGCAGGGCAGTTGCTTTGATTGCCCGAATCGTCGAAAGTGAAGCGAGGACAACACCTTCCGTTAACGAGCATTCATGACCGAACGCAAACGAAAAATTCGGACCGACTTCCGCAAGAATCATCAAGGGCGAGTGCGCCGGGGTGACCTCACGCGCGATTTTCTCAAAGAGAATCTCACAGACGATCAAGTGAAGGAGGAACGCGTTAGCGGCAAGGGGGACTTAACTCGCCGGCGGACGGTGGTCGGGCAAGATGACGCTGTATCTGCGGGGGGCTTTGCCGTGCAGCCTCAAGCAGACGAAGCGACAATGCCCGGCCGTGTGCTCAGCGTGCATGGGCTGGCCAGCGTCGTGCAAGCGCCCGATGGCAAGATTTTTCAATGCTCGACGCGCGGCGTCCTCAAGAGTTTGAGTACCGATTTGCGTCACGTGGTAGTGGCTGGCGATCAGGTGATCTTCACGCAATCGGGGCCAGAAGAAGGAGTGATTGAGCGCATCGAGCCTCGCCGGTCGATCGTGTGTCGCACCAGTCGCAATCGACAACATGTGCTCGTCTCGAACGTCGATCAACTACTGATCGTCACGAGCGCGGCCGAACCAACGCTCAAGCCAAACCTGATCGACCGCCTGTTGGTCGAAGCCGAGCGGATGCAGATTCCACCGATCATTTGCATCAATAAAGTCGACCTCATCGACCCTGCTGACCTGCAACCCTTGGCCGGTGTGTTTGGGCAAATGGGCTACGAAGTACTGCTGCTCTCGGCTATCAAGGGAATTGGTGTCGAGCGGCTTCGTCGCCTGGTGAAAGGGAAAGAGAGTGTCGTCGCGGGGCAAAGCGGCGTCGGCAAAAGCTCGCTGCTGAATGTCATCGAGCCTGGTCTCGAGTTGAAAGTTGGCCGGGTGAGCAAGGAAAACGAAAAAGGACGGCACACGACCACCGTGGCCAAACTGATTCCGCTCGAAGCGGGCGGCTATGTCGTTGATACTCCCGGCATTCGGCAGTTTCAACTTTGGGACGTCGTTCCCGAAGAAGTCGCCGGCTACTATCGCGACCTGCGGCCCTATGTCAGCCAATGCCGGTTCGCGAATTGCACCCACCAGCACGAAGCCGATTGTGCGGTGAAAGATGCCGTGGCTGATGGCCGCCTGGATGTCCGTCGCTACGAAAGCTTTTGTCACCTGTTTGCCGGCGATGAAGCTTAAATGCCGTTAATTCGGTGGCGGCATTGGGGGCAGGCTGCTGAGAAAATGTTCGCACGTTTTGTGCGCTCCATCGCAGAATGGCTTGAGCTGTGATGCACCGCAGCGACAAAGAGCGATGTTGGGCTTATCGGCAGGAATCGCAATGGGATTGCCGGCAGCATCGACCAGGTTCACAGCGCCGGTAACGACCAGCGGTCCATGTTCGCGAACGCGAATCGTGACGTCGGGCATTCGTCGTCTTCCTCCTATCTTTTGTACTGCGGAACTCGCCATCTCACTGCTGGGGCACTACATTCTGCAGTGTAAACTGCTCGTTCCTCGGCGTCACTCCAATGTCTGAACCACTTGCCTTTAATCATCCGGCCGCCATTGCCGAAGAGCAGTTACTGGCGGCTTGTTCGTTTCAGACGACCAAACGTAGTGGTCCCGGAGGTCAGCATCGCAACAAGGTAGAGACGGCCGTCGTCGTCACGCATCAGCCAACGGGTGTGCGGACCGAAGCGAGCGAGCGGCGGAGCCAAGCACAAAACAAGAGCATGGCGATCTTTCGATTGCGACTCGCGCTCGCCCTGCAAGTTCGGCAGCCTTACGACATTCACTCGCAGCCGAGCACACTGTGGCAAACTCGGGCCACAGGACGCAAGCTCACCGTTAGCGACGAGCACCTCGACTTTCCTGCGTTACTGGCCGAAGCGCTCGATTGTGCCAGTGCGCATGAATTCGATCTATCGTCTGCCGCAACGCAACTGGGTGTATCCACCACACAGCTCGTTCGGTTTTTCCAGCAATCGCCGCTTGCCTGGCAATGGATCAATCGCGAGCGGCAAACTCGCCAGCTGAGACCGTTGAAGTAGCAAGGAACAACCATGTCTGCCGAAGATCGAGAAAAATGGGATTCCAAGTACAGTGATCCCGACTTCGCGCCGAGAAAACCATCGCCGGTGCTCCTTAGCCTGAGCGATTGGCTGCCACCGACGCGCGGCCGCGCGCTCGATCTGGCCGGCGGTGGTGGTCGACATTCAATCTGGCTGGCACAACTCGGGTTTCAAGTCACGCTCGCCGATGTCTCTGCGGTGGGGCTGCAAGTAGCGCAACATCGCGCAGCCGATGCGGGTGTGAAGCTCGCAACCATCGAGCACGATCTGGAGCGGCAAGGTCTTCCCGAAGGACCTTGGGACCTGATCTTGTCGATTTGCTACTTGTGGCAGCCCACGCCGGATTTGATTCGTGACGCTCTCTCGCCGCTGGGCGTGTTTGTCATGATTCAGCCGACAACGATTAATCTCACGAAGCACGAAAAGCCTCCGCGCGACTTCCTGCTGCACCCTGGAGAGCTTGCTACCCGCTTCTCTGACGCCGACTGCGAGAGGCACTGCTTACAGCTTTGTCATTCTTCGGAAGACTGGTCGTTGGACGATCGGCACGATGCGGTGCTGGTCGTGCGTCGTGAAGATGACTTTGCGCGCAGTACCGTATAATAACTTGACTGATCCCTCTCCCTTCATTGAGCAGCAGCAAGGACAGCGATATGAATTCTGTGGACCGCGAAAAGCAGATGAAGCAGGCGGAAGAGATTCTAGGGAATGCCCCCGCTGAGCCAGGCTTTGCGAAGGGACTCTTTTTTGGCGAGTATCGTCGCGAGGCATTGCTACCCTATCCGGTTCGAGAACCTGACGCCCGTGTCCCGATTCTGCTCGACCAACTTCGGCTGTTTTGCCGCGAGCAGATCGACCCGGTGGCGATTGACCGACAAGCCGAGATTCCCCAATCGGTGATCGATGGTCTCGGCCGCATCGGCATTCTCGGCGCTTGTCTGCCGGAGAGCGCTGGTGGCATGTCGCTGTCGCAAACCAGTTATTGCCGAGTGCTGGAGATTCTCGGCGGCCATTGCGGCAGCACGGCTCTGTTTGTAAACGCGCATCATTCGATTGGTCCGCGCGCGCTGGTGCTGTTTGGCAACGAAGCTCAGCGGGCGAAGTATCTGCCGAAGTTGGCAACCGGCGAATGGATCAGTGCGTTTGCACTCACCGAGCCTCAAGCCGGCAGCGATGCCGCCAATGTGCAATCGCAGGCGACGCCCACGCCCGATGGCAAAGGCTTTGTCCTCAACGGCGAGAAACGCTGGATCACCAACGGCGGCATCTCCAGTGTCCTGACCGTGATGGCGCGCACGCCCGATCCCAAGGGTGGCGATTCCAAGATCACCGCGTTTGTCGTCACCCCCGATATGCCCGGCTTTCGCGTCGTCGAGAAGCGCATGGAGAAAATGGGCGTGCGTGGCACGGCGACGAGCCGGCTGGCATTCGAAAACCTGTATGTGCCTCGCGAGAATGTCCTCGGGCAGTTGGGAAAAGGCCTGCGCGTCGCGCTCACGGTGCTCGACTATGGCCGCACAACCTTTGGCGCCAGTTGTACTGGCGCGGCCAAGTTCTGCGTCGCAGGCGCGCTCGCGCACGTCAAGCAGCGGGTGCAGTTTGGCGAGCCGCTGGCCAACTTCGAACTCGTCAAGCAAAAGCTGGCCTTCATGGAGGCCGCCACGTTCGCCATGGAATCTTGCACCTATCAAACGGCCGCGCTCATGGACTCGGGACATGGCGACTTCATGCTCGAGACAGCGATGCTGAAGGTGTTCTCAACGGAACTGTTGTGGACTGTCCTGAACGACACTTTTCAACTGCACGGCGGTTTGGCTTACTTTACCGATCAGCCCTGGGAGCGCATGGTTCGCGATGCGCGGATCAATACCATCGGCGAAGGGGCCAACGATGTGCTTCGCGGCTTCAGCGCGCTCGTCGGTATGCGTGATGTGGGCCTGGAACTCGAAAGCATCTTGAACGCGATCTATCATCCGCTCGGCAAACTGACGAAGCTCGCTCGATTTGGCGGCCGCAAGCTCGGCTCGTTGCTCACGTCGCCTCCGATTGCTGTCCGCAGCGCGGAACTCGAACCCGACGCCGCCCAGCTTTCTTCGCAGATTGCGGCGCTGGGAGCGAATGTCGAGAAGCTGTTGATTGCCCATCAAAAGGAGATCGTCGACCGGCAATATCAACTCGCGCGGATTGCCGACGTGGCGACCGACCTGTACGCGAGCAGCTGCGTGCTCAATCGGCTGGACTATCTGATTCGCGAGCATCACGGCGACGAAGCATCGTTGCGCAGGCAACTCGAAACGGGTCGTTACTGGCTCACCCTGTCTCGCCGCCGGGTGCAAGGCTGGCTCGCGAGCTTGTGGAGCAACGACGACGAGGCTTGTACGAGCCTCGCCAAGCGGATGCTACGCGCAGAAGCGGCGCCTTCCCATGACGGTCACCACTAGTCTTCGCTTGCGAAGTCACCGCTGACAAATGCTCGCCGGCGGTCTAGTTGCTCAGCCGAAAGTTCTTGATCCGCAGGAAGGTCAAGTAGTTCGAGTCGTGCGCCGACGGCGGAAGATTTCCCTGCGTGTCGCGGAATGCCGTGCGAATGACGACTGCCAGATCGTCGCCGGCAATTTGCCAATCGGCGTATTGGAAGCCGGTGGTTTCCACGTCGGCATGCTGCAGCACGATGCGATTCACTTGCCAGTCGCGCAAGTTGGTCGACGACACCAGCGCTAGTGTGTTACGAGTCCGTTGCACGGGTTCCAGCCCCGCGTAGGCTGGCGGAACCATGTTGGCGAGCGTCCAGTACTTGCCACTTACTTGGTCGTAGCGAATCGTGAACTTCTTCGAGCCACCAGGAAAGTCAATGAAGTCCTGCGTGGGGTTGAAGGTCGCGGTAGTTCCATCTGCCGAGATCCGCACCAGCGCCGCTTTCTCACTAAAGCTGGGTTGATGCACGCGCAGAATATTCACCACGCTGCCATCGGGCGCGATGACAATGTTCCCTTCCAGAAAGCCGCCGAAGTCGCGATTCAACCAGGTGCCTTGAGGAACGATCTTGTTGCTGCTCGTCCAACTACTGGCAAGTAGCAAGTCCGCACCAACCGACGCGGACATTACAAAGGGCTGATAGTTGAGGCCCCAAATTCCCGCGGCGACAAACTCCATCGCGCGCCACACTCGGCCATTGTGGGTCACCGTCGGCGTCGGTGCGGTGGAGTACGAACCATTGAGCAACAGACCCGTGGTGCTCTCCGTCGGTGACGTCCAGGTGACGCCGCCGTCGGTCGAGCGGCGAATCAGCACGCTCCCGATTTCCGATTTCGTCCCCATCAAGTACAGGCTGTCATCGACCAGAAACAGGTTCGAAAAGAACTGTCCGACGATGGTGCTGCGCAGTTGCCACGTCGCTCCCTGATCGCTCGAGACGAAGACCTTCACGGTATCTTCGGCCGACGATGGACCAAACAGATCGTGTGTGGCCACGTAATCGCCGTTAGGCAGAATCACGATGCTGGGCGAACCGATATATTGCCCGCTACTCGTAGCTTGAAAGTCGACCACCACCCCCGGTACTTGCGAGCCCGTCCAGGGAACCTGCGTGACGACAGTCGGATCACCGACCGGCTGAGTTTCGGGAGGCACGACCGACGGAGGTGCTTCGAGCGAAGTGTACCCAAACTGCAGGTCCATCCCGTTGCCAATGACCTTGGTACCACGTAGCAAGCGAAGTTCAACGGTGTAAACACCCGTCGTCAGTGCTGGCCCGCGCATCGCTGCCAGGGCTACGGAACCAAGCTCGAATTGGGCGCCGGCGACGTAGCTCGAGAGATCGCTCCACGCCCCTTGGTTCAAGCGACCTTGCAACTTGTCGGTAGCGGCAGCATTGAAGACGCGTCCCACCAACGTGGCGTTGGTGGTCAGCCGATCACCAACGATGTCCGTATCTTGCTTCAGGCCGGCAGTAACTGTTGGTGTCTTCAGCAGCACCGCATTGCTGACCAGGTTGTAGTCGGACCACTCGAACTTGCCGTCGCCGTTGACGTCGTGGAAAGGCTCCGCCGAACCGGCGACGCGGGCTCCCAGCGGCTTCGAGATTTTGCCGGCGAGACCTGCGTTCATCAGCAGCGTGACGTCGGCCTGGTTCACCAGCGAGTCGTTGTTCACGTCCAGCGATTGCCCCGGATTCTGCCAGGCGGGGAGTGTTGGCAGAGTCAGTGTGACGGGTGGCGGCGGATCAACCGGTGGCGGGTCCGCTGGCGGCGGGTCCGTTGGCGGCGGGTCCGTTGGCGGCGGGTCCGTTGGCGGCGGGTCCGTTGGCGGCGGGTCCGTTGGTGGTGGATCAACCTCGGGTGGTGAATCAACCGGAGGCACCGACGAGACAATCGGGCCTTCGTAAATAAACGCCAGATCCATCACGGTGCTGATGACCTTCGTTCCACGCAGCAGACGCAGTTCCAGGTTGTGAGTGCCGGCCGCGAGCGATGCCCCGCTCATGGTCAGGTAATCAGCGGTGGTCAGTTGAAATTGACTTGCCGAGACGCGCGCACTCAGATCGGCCCATGAGCCTTGATTGAGCCGGCCTTGCAGCTTGTCGGTGGCGGCAGCGCTAATGACTCGGCCGCCGATGATGGCGTCGGTCATCAGCTTGGCAGTGACGAGCGGCTTCTTTAGAACCACGACCGAGTAGGTGTCGTTGTAGTCGGCGAAGTCGAACTTGCCGTTGCCATTCACATCGAAGTAAGGCTCCGTCGAACCGGCCGCGCGCGTGCCGAGCGGCTTCGTTGCCTTGCCCGCGAGATACGCGTTGAACAGCAACTGGTAATCGGCCTGATTCACCAGTAGATCGTTGTTGGCATCCAAAGGCTGACCTGGGTTTTGCCAAGCGGCAGCCATGGCCAAGCGAGGCTCGAGTTGTTCGAGCCGGCAGGCGCGCGCCCCGTTATGGCGCTTCATTGCGCGGGAAGGAATCATTCAGAACCGTGTTTGCTACGCGGCCAGCGCCGTAGCACTTTCGGCGAGTGCGCACTAACCAGCGAGCATGGCAGGATATGCTCCACCCGAAGTGCGTAAGGGGACAGCTTACTTGCGGAACCTCCGTGAGCAAGTCTTTTAGCCGGGCAGGTTAGACCCAGGTCTTCAGAAAGTGCAACCTCGCAGCCCAACAAAAAGCGAGCTTGCTCCTGCAGGGAACAAGCTCGCCAATTCTAGTTTTCGATCGACCGGCTCAGTCTTACGAGAACTTCGTCGTACCAGGAATGGCGACGGTCGGAATCGGAGTATCGCCGAACTCCAGCTTCGGTGGAGTCAGGTCTTCCTTCGAGTTCATCGCCATTTCCCAGGTGATCTTCTCTCCGGTGTAGGTCGCCATGCGGCCCATGATGGCGAGCAGCGTGCTGTACGACATGTAGATGCCGTTGTTGATCGGCGTCCCCGAGCGAATAGCACCGAACAGTTCCACGTGCTCGACCTTATACATGCTGGGCTTCGGACCGCGATACTTCCACTTGGTGTCGCCGGCGACCACTTCGTGCTTGATGATCGAGGCCTTCCCCTTCGTACCCATCACAAAGTCTTCGGTCTCGTTAAAGCCGACGGGCATCTGCCGCGTGAAGGCGAAACACTTCACACCGTTTTCCCATTCGTACACGACGGCATGATGGTCGTAGATATTGCCCCACTTGGGTTCGGTGCGCACCTGGCGACCGCCGATGCCGTAGCAATACAACGGGGGCTTATCGCCCATCAACCACATCGCCTTATCCAGGCTATGAATGTGTTGCTCGGCATTGTGATCGCCCGAGAGCCAGGTGAAGTACAACCAGTTACGCATCTGGTATTCCATCTCGGTCCACTTTTCCTCCCGGCCGCGATGCCAAAGAGGACCAGCGAGATAGTTCTCGTGAATGGCGACGATGTCGCCGATCATGCCATCCTGAATCTGCTTCATCGTCTCGCGCACGCCGTAGTCGTAGCGCCAGCACAGACCTGAAACGAGATTGAGATTCTTCTGCTTGGCCATTTCGACCGACTCAAGCACGTGGCGCACGCCCGGAGCATCGACGGCGACTGGCTTCTCGCAAAAGATGTGCTTGCCCGCTTCCACGGCAGCTCGCAGGTGCGCTGGGCGAAAGCCCGGCGGCGAGCACAACAGCACGACATCGACGTCGCTGGCCATCACTTGCTTGTAAGCATCGATACCCACGAAGCAATTCTCGGGCTTCACATCAAGCTGTTCGCCGAGCGGGTTCTTCAGCGAGTTCTTGGCGGTTTCAATGCGGTCACCGAAGGCATCGGCGAGCACGGTGATCTTGGCATTCTTATCGGCGGCCATCGCATCGACGGCGGCACCGGTGCCGCGACCACCGCAGCCAATCAGGGCGACCTTCAGCGTGTCGCTGCCGGCAGCATGCAACGAGCGAGCTCCCGTGAGGGTTGTCGTGACCGAACCAGCAACGGCCAGGGCAGCAGAGGTTTTGAGAAAGTTGCGTCGACCTTCAGTTTCGGTCGATTCGCTGGGCAAGTTGGCTTGAGACATCGGGCGGGCATCTCCAAAAGAAAGACGGACAGAATTCCCGTGGGAGCGGAGCGGGCGTGGCGGTTCATTATCGCTAGTTCAAGCGCCACTGCAAGTTGCGGATTGGCGCAGGGTGGGGGGAGGACGGGGACGAGAGGCGAGGGACAGGATTCAGAGGGTCGGAGGTCGGAGGTCGGAAAATGTTCAAACTACGCATCATGTCTTCCTCTCTCGCCCCTCGCCCCTCGCCCCTCGCCCCTCGCCTCTCGCCTCTCGCCTCTCGCCCCTCGCACCCTCCTCTTTGTCGATTAATTCGAGCCGTTGTTGGACACCCCCCTTTTGCGAGCGCGATCACTACTTGCCTATGTCGCAACGAGTTGCAGCGAATGGGCTGATTCACAAAACAGCGAACTTGTCCAACTATCGCGGCCATTGTTCAACACCCCTCTTTTGCCTGCGCGTACTTGCCTCCGAGGTTAATCGGGCCATTGGCGACTGCTGAAATACCTTAGCGCATACCAAGTTCGCCCGCGCAACCGCGTGGGCGAACCCATTCACGCTTGGCATTTTCTGAGGTAACTCGAAGCGTGAGCGAGGAGAGCGCACGGGAGGCACGGACCGGAATCCTCTCGCAATTCGTTCGCCAGACTCTCGTGGCGAATCAGATCCGGGCGAAGCGAATGGCCTGACTACGATCACACTTCCGTGCGACGGGAAGCACTCTCCTCGCTGACGCTTCGGGTTTCCTGAAACGTGTCTGCACTGGGAGCGACGTGAAGTACTGGCATGAACGGATACGGTGAAGCCAGTACACAGCACTGGGCAGCCTGACTCGCGCCACGTTCTGATAACCATTTTTGATAACCTTTTCAGCCGTTTTTTCGCGATAACGATTTGCTCGCACCTCTCACCGGCATTCCACTTACGCCGAGACAATCGCAAATACTGACGACTGGGTGATAACCAGTTATTATCTTCCCCCATCTCCACTCCCTCTCCCCAGTTGCCAGACGCGTTGGCGAGGGGACACTCCAACTCAGGCTGCTTCGCCGTCGCCAACGGACGTTCCCATTCGCCTTCTCCACCACCAATCGGGTGCCGCCTGATCCACTTCGCGCACGCTCATCGACCGCACCGACTTCCTCGCCGGTCCCTTGATCCGCCGCGTCAAAAACCACGCAACCTGGAATCTGCGCTTCCCGTGATTCTTTGTCAAACAAGAAAAAAGTAGGGTGCCGCCAAGACTCGCCATCACCGTCCGCTACTTCACTCCACAACATCTTGACAATGTTTAACGTACATGGTCAGTTTCTATATATCAATTCGATCCCCATATCTTGTCGTAACTGTTTTCCGATCGTCGCTCATTGCGAATTAGTTATGGCGGTCTGTCGGCCGTTCGTGTGGACCGAGTCGCTTGGCACGGTACTGTTCAGGGGGATCAGCGAAGGAGTGGCAAAAATGGTTATCAAACGGTTATCAAGAAATCGAGTGATTACGGGCTGTGAGAGCACGAAAGTTGTTGGCAGGCAAGGGCTTGAACGCGGCTGGCGAAATCGAACAAACGAACGAAAAAGTTATCAAAATGGACTGCAACATTGTTCGCAAAGGGGCTGTTCAAGCGAGGTTAGTCGAGTGGGAGCATTTCCCTTAACGAATCCGCGCCGACTGGCAAGGTTGAGTCACTTCGAGCGAATGCCGATTGGCAAGCGCGCGGAAAGTCGCGAAACTCGGTGCTCACCTACCGGAAGGATCCCCTGTCCACTTCACGTATGAAGGTTGCTCGATGAAAACTGTCGCCTGGTTTGTATTCAGCTGCTTGATGTTGGCCCGTTTGGTAGATGCGGCCGAAGAGGCTCACCCGCTGTTGCCGCTGACCGACGCCGAGTTGAACCGGAGCGTCGAGTTGATCCGCGCGCAACATGGCAAGGAAGGAGAGTTGCTCTTTCCCATGCTCAGTTTGCTGGAACCGACGAAGCAGGAACTGCGGTCGTTTGCGGAAGGAAAGCTGGTGCCCCGGCGGGCGAGCGCCGTCGTGCTCGATCGTCAGCACCGGCGAAGCTATGAGGCGACCGTCGATCTTTCTGCCGGCCAAGTAACGACCTGGAAGATGGTGCCGGGTATTCAGCCCACGGTGCTGCTGGGCGAGTACGAAGTGGTGACCAACATCGTCCGGGCGGATCCGCAGTGGCAAGCGGCAATGAAGAAGCGCGGCATCGACAAGTTTGAGCAGGTCAATCTTGATGCCTGGGCTCCCGGTTATCTCTCGCTCCCGGGGCTCGAAACCGCCAGGCTGATGCGGGTGTTGTCGTTCTATCGGGGCGAAGGAACCAACGCGTATGGCCGGCCCGTCGAAGGGGTAATCGCGATTGTGAATCTGGATACAGGCAAGGTCCATCAGCTGATCGATACGGGCGTGGTGGCGGTTTCGAACGATCCGGGGACTGACATCTTTGCGAAGAACAACATCCAGCCCCGCGAGGCACCCAAGCCGCTGGTCGTTTCGCAGCCTGAGGGGGTCAGCTTTGAAGTGAACGGCAACGAGATTCGTTGGCAGAAGTGGCGGTTCCGCTATTCGCTACATCCGCGCGAAGGCCTGGTGCTGCATACGGTTGGTTACGAAGACAAGGGAAAGGTACGGCCGATTCTGCATCGCGCATCCGTCGCCGAAATGGTCGTGCCTTATGGCGATGCTTCGGCCACTTGGAACTGGCGGAGCGCCTTCGATCAGGGTGAATATGGGCTCGGCCGAACGTGCAATTCGCTGGTGCTGGGGCAAGATGTGCCCGCGAATGCCAAGTTGTTCGATACGACGTTCGTCGATGACCTCGGCAAGCCTTACGTAAAGCCAACCTCGGTAGGCGTGTACGAGCAGGATGGTGGCGTGCTCTGGAAGCACTATGACGAAACGTCGGGGCAAGTGGTGATTCGTCGCGCGCGGCAGTTGGTGATTGGCACCGTAACGACGGTGGGCAACTACGACTACGGGATCAATTGGATCTTTCATCAGGACGGCACACTGGAGGCCCGCGTCGACCTGACGGGCCTTTTGCTGGTGAAAGGTGTGGTCCCGCAAAAGTGTGAAAAGTGTGCAGCGGTCGAGCGCGGCGCGGCCGGCGAAGCGCAGGGAGATCAGCGTTACGGAACCCTCGTCGGCAAGAGCGTGGTCGCTGCCAATCATCAGCACATCTTCAGCTTTCGCTTGGATTTTGATGTCGACGGCGCGGCAAACAGCGTGGTCGAGACGAGCGTGAAGCCCGCGGGCGCTGGGCCCGATAATCCAGCCGCAAATGCGTTTATTCACCTCGAGACGCCGCTGCGCACCGAGCGCGAAGCGAGGCGGAATCTCAACTTGCAGGAACATCGCCGCTGGAAGATCTATAACCCCTCAGCGACCAATGAACTCGGCCACTTCTCGGGCTATTTGCTGGAACCGGGGGCCAACTGTGTCCCGAAACTGGGAGCGAACTCAATCGTGCGCAAGCGCGCCGGCTATATCGACCATCACCTGTGGGTGACTCAGCACAAAGAGAACGAACTGCACGCGGCAGGCGACTATCCGCGGCAACGAGCGGCCAGCGAAGGCTTGCCGCAGTGGAGCGGCGACGAATCGCTCGAGAAGCAAGACCTGGTGATATGGTACACAATGACCGTCACGCATGTACCGCGCGCCGAAGAGTGGCCCGTGATGTCGGCCGCGCACTCCGGCTTTTTGCTCGTCCCCTCGGGCTTCTTTGCACAGAACCCAGCGCTCGATGTGCCGGAGGCTGATGTGCCCGGTGAAAAGCAGTGAGTATAGTAGGCCCAACGTAAAGGAAACCCGAAGCGTCAGCGAGGAGAGCGCCGTTAACAGCAAAGCGTCGAGAAAATACGCAGTCGTTAGCAAGCACTCAGGTCTTGGAAATCCAGCGAACGAACCACCCTCAGTTCACGTCATGAACTCATCGATCGCTCTCCTCGCTGACGCTTCGGGTTACCTAAATGCGCAACAACTTCAATCAAGGAATCTACGAATGAAACTCACCTCTCCACTGGCTCTCGCTTTCGCGCTTTGCCTGGCTGTTGCCACTGTTGCTTCGGCCGAAGACGACAACTTGCTCACGGGCAAAGACCTTTCCAAAAACTGGACGACGACGGGCAACTGGGTGCTGGGCGAGGACGGAGTCGTCACGCTCAAGCCGCGCGAAGGTGAAAAGGGCTGGCAGCGGTACGATGCCTACCTGTGGCTCAAGGGAAGTGAGTACCAGGATTTTGAGATCGACTTTGAATACAAGGTGGAGAAAGGTGGCAACAGCGGGTTCTATTTTCATGTGGGGGACGTGAAGCAGCCTGTGAGCAGTGGCATCGAAGTGCAGATTTATGCTTCGCACGGCAAAGCCGCCGACGCCAAGCTGACCGATCACGACAGCGGCGGCATCATCCCCGGCTTGCCACCCACGAAGAACACTTCGAAGCCCGCCGGCGAGTGGAACCGCTTTGTCATCACCGCGAAGGGCGACACGCTAACTGTGGTTCTCAATGGCGAGACGGTCAACGAAGTCGATCTGACCAACGACAAGCTCAAGACTCGTCCCAAGACGGGCGCGATCGGCTTTCAAGATCACGGTCTGCCGCTGAGCCTGCGGAATATCAAGATTAAGAAGTTGTAGGACAATAGTGCTAGGAACACATCTATTACCCTCGGAAGGCGACCATGACTACTGAGATTCCCGCTGACATGGTGCCGTTCGTGCAACGGTTGGTGTCTGAAAGAAGATTTCTGAATGCCGAGGACGTGTTAGCGGAGGGACTGCGATTGTTGCAGGCCCGCGAAGCGCTGCGCGAAGAAGTCGGCAAGGGATTCGCTCAACTCGATGGCGGCCAGCGGGTGCCGGCCGCTGATGTTTACGCGCGTATGGAGGCGCGAATTCAACCGTTGGTCGGAGCAAGCGTTCCGGCAGAGTGAAGGTTTGACGCCGCTAGTGCATAAGCCAATGAACCCCCGCCGCAGGGGCGGGGGCGAGTAAGACAAATAGAAATGCCGGAACATCACGGAGCGCCGCTTGTTGCCGGCCTACTTGGTCGCCGCCGTCACCGTGATGGTGATGGGTCTTGCGGCGAGCGTGACGAGGGTGTTTTGCTTTCCCTTCTTGGCATCTTTTTCGAAAGGGACCTGAGCCTGACCGAGGAGGGTGATGGTGTACTCGCCGGGTTGCGTGTTGTTCTGCACGTCGAAGGTGACGGTCGCTTCGTTCGCACCGGCAGCGATTTGCGGAAGGTTCATTTTGATGGAGCCTGGTGGTGCAAACGACTGCAGGCTGAGTTGGCCGGTGAAGTCGGGCCAGAGGCGTTTGAGTTGCAGCTTGGCTTCACCCTTCTTGCCAGCTTCGATGGTGAGCTTGTTGCTTTCGAACTGCAGACCGAAGGGCGCGAGTTCGCGGACAGAGAGCATCAATTGCCGTGTCGGTCGGCTGGAGGCTGGATTGTCCTGCCACACGCGCGAGTATGGGCGAACCTCACGAGTGATGGTTTCGTCACCGCGCCGGCCGGTGGCGATCAGCTTGATGGGGCCATCGAAGTTCGCGGCGTTCTCATCGGCCCAAACGACGAACGAACCGTGGTTGTTGGAATTGATGACGGCGGGTTCGCTATGCACTCCAGTGGGCAGACCTTCGGCGGTGATGGTGATTGGTCCCTTGTAGCCATCGCGTTGGTGAATGATCAGATCGATGTGAATGGCCGAGCCCGCGCGAAGCGTGGTGCCGCCGGGACCGGGATTTTGCGAGTGAATGGCCGCGACATGACAATCAGGGATTGGCTTGCGAAGTGACAGGACGTATTGATAGCGTGGGCCGCCACGGCGGTAGCGATCTTGCACGAGCAGGCGATACTTCTGCTTGGCGGTGAGATTGACCATGCCCGAGGGATCTCGCAGGTGGCCATCGAAGGCGTCAACGCGATGGCCGAAGTCGTCGAACTCCTGAAAGCGGTTTCCCTTCTCGTCGACGAAGACCACGTACGGATCGGCCTGGCCGCCGATCCGTTCGCAGTAAACATCGAGTGCATACGGGCCGGTCTCATCGACGCTGAACTCGTACCAGTCAGCATCACGAGGCTGATCGAACTTGCCGCTGATGACCGCGGGCAGCGAAATCGCTTGGGGCGACTCGAGCGTTTCATTGGGCTCCTGCTCGATGCTCACCGCCGAATCGACGAGCACCACGGGGACCGCGTTGAGCGATGCTCCGCCCAGATCGGGCCGGACCTGAAAGCCATCGAGCGTGCAGGTAGCGGCAGTGGGTGCCACCGAGTGAGCCGTGGGATGTTCGAAGAAGCGGTACATACCAATGGCCGCGTCGCTAGGCGGAGTGAGCGAGAACTTGGCTTCGCTTTTGCCAGACAGGTTGCGTCCCCATGCGGTGAGTTCAGCCGTTTGTCCCGTTTGGATCGCCCGGGGAAAGACGTTTTCCACATACGGACGGTTGCTGACGATCAGACGGTAGGGGAGACCGCCGCGATAGGACAGATCGTGCACGACAACAAAATAGTCGCCATCCGCGAGTGCTTGAAAATCGATAAAAGGATCACGGCCAAAGTAGTCGCCACTGCTGGCAAGTTGACGGCCGTCGCTACTGAGGATTTGCATCACGGCATCGAGTTGCACATCGAGGCGAGCCGCCTGGCAATCGATGGTAATCCTCTCGCCCGACTTGAGTGCCATGCGAAAGACATCACGGTCGTTGCCGTCGCTCTGACCATTGAGGGCCGAGTTCACCGACAACTGCTGAGCCGTCGCAGGATCGTTGTTTGGCTCAGTTTCAGCCTGATCGGCCAGACCACGCGACACGGCGAATAAGCGCGGACTGCTGACGCCCCACTTGGTTGTGACCCGAGCATCGTAGGTACCTTCGGGCACATCGGCGGCAATCGTCACAGCAAACTTGCGATCTTTATTGAGGTCTTTTCCTTCGACAGGCTTGGCGACAATTCCCAGATGATCGAACACCAGCGATTGCAGGTCGTCGATCTCACTTCCCGAGACTTGCACTTCCACACTGCTGCCCGCTGCAGCGCCCAGCGGCGCGACGCGGTCCAGGCGTGGCGAAGGGAGTTCGGCGCGAGCCGCAGACGAAGAAAGCGTGACTAGCAAAGCTGCAAGTACGCAACGAATGATATTGCTAGTTGCGGGCATTTCGCTCTGTCCATTCTGTCTTCATTTTCGTCGCGCGCTCTTGAAGTTCTTCGACGGTGAGTTCGCTTAAGACTTGAACTGACGAAACGGTCCATCCGAGCAGTTCTTCGAAAACCCTGATGCGTTCGATGATTGCACCAGTAGTCATTCCTCGCTGGAGGCCTTGCTCGATGCCCTGCTCGATGCCCTGCTCGATGCCCTGCTCGATGCCCTGCTCGATGCCTTGCTCTAGTCCCTTTTCGCGACCTTCCTTCAAACCTCGCTCCAGGGCTTGCTGCATTCCTGTTTCCATCATCCGCCGTTTCGTATTCTCATCGAGCTGAAATTTCAGCCTTGCCTCGTACAGTTCGTGTTCGGCTCGGTTTTGCTGAATCATGGTTAAAACCTCCATGGCTCGGTGAAACACCGGCTGGTCGAGTGGCTGCGGCAACTTGGCTCCGTCAAAGCCGGCTGCATGCTTCAGAAAGTACATCCAACATTCCAGGTCGCTGGAGATCGCTATTTCTCCGGATCGGAACTTCTCTAATTCTAGCGTATGTAGCTCGATCCGATCGGTAAATGGAAAGCTGGAGTTTTCTTCGAGCAAGCGAAACTTGGAGTGTGCCTGTGTTGACTGAGGAAACATCGGTAAGGAGCTAACGCAGACGGAGATCGTCGGGCGAAGTTCGCTGTAGTCGTCGCCGGCAAACAGTTGGTCTTGAAACAAGCGAGCCCAATAGTACAGAATCCGCTCGGGCAAAAAGTACGCGGGCACCAGTTGCATCTCGATGTTGAACAAGCGTCCCGATCCATCGCGGGCCTTAATATCCAAGATCGAAAGCTTGTCGTCTTCCGACTCCTGCGGCTGAAACGGATTCAGGATTTCCGCATGTTGGATCAAGTGCTGCGGCAATGGGTCAAGCACCGCATTCAAGAACGAGACCAACAAATCGGTGGTGTTCTCCGATCCAAGGAGCTTCTTAAAAGCGTAGTCGACTTTGGGATCGATCCCGGGAACCATACGCCTACACCAATTCAGCGATGGGTTTGCCTTCGTTCAAAATCGGCATGGGCCGGCGAGCGTGATCGAAGAAGGCCTGCTTGTAGTCGATGCCCAGGCAGTGATACATGGTCGCAAGCACGCACCCCGGTGTGTAGGGCTTCTCGGTGGGATACTCGGCCTTGTCGTTCGTCGCCCCAATAACTTGCCCCATCTGCAAGCCGCCGCCGGAGAAGACCACACTCATGGCACCGGGCCAGTGATCGCGACCTGCACCCGGATTGATCCGCGGCGTGCGGCCAAACTCGCCATAGCTGATGACGAGCACGTCCTTATCCAGTCCGCGGTCGTGAATGTCTTGCACCAGCGTGGTAAGCGCTCGGTCGTACTTGGGCAACAGATTGTTCTTCAGTTGGTTGAAGTTATCGCCGTGAGTATCCCAGCCCCCGCCAGTTTGAACCGTGACAAACGTCACGCCGCTTTCGACTAATCGGCGGGCGAGTAAGCAAGACTGGCCCAGATCGTGGCGGCCGTATTTCTCTCGCAACTTGGGATCTTCATCCTTCAAGTTGAAGGCCTTTTGGGCCTTATCGCTGGTCACCATCTCCATGGCATCGCGATAGAACTTGTCGATGCCGACCATGTCTCCCTTGGTGTCGATATCGCGGCGAACCTGATCGATCTGAGAAAGCAAGTTGCGACGCCGGTCCAATCGTTCCGGAGTCACGCGACCAGGTAACTTCAAATTGCGAACTTGAAAGCCATCTTGATTGGGATCGGAGTCGGGCGTGAACGGATTGCACTCGGCACCCAAGTACGCAGCTTTGCTGAAGGGAGTGCGATTCGGCAGCGTCACGTATGCGGGCAAGCCCGGTTCATTCGGCCCCTTCACCTTGGCCACGACCGAACCCGTTGCCGGGAAAATGTTGTCGTTCACTTCGATCGTCGGTTGCCAGCCGGTGAGCATCCACTGGCTGCCCATGCCGTGACCCGCGTTGGTGTGATAGGCCGAGCGCACGACCGACATCTGATGCATGTGCGTCGTGTGCATGGGCAGATGCTCGCCCACGTCGAGTCCCGCGACGTTCGTTTTGATCGGGCGGAACTCCCCACGAATCTCGGCGGGAGCATCCGGCTTGAGATCGTACATGTCGATGTGACTAGGACCGCCTGCCAGATAGAGCAGGATCACGGCTTTCTTCTTGGCCGACTTTTCACCAGCTTGCGATTGATAGCGCAGCAGATCAGCGAGTGAGAGTCCACCGAGCGTTAACGCGCCGACCTTGAGGAAGTCGCGGCGAGCAACCTGATCGCAATTCCTAAACGATTCGCCGTGAATGGTGAGCATGGAGAGACCTTGGCAGGTTGTTTAGCGGTTGAACATGAACTCGCGGGTATTCAGCACGGCCCACAGAATGTCTTCAAGAGCCTGCTGCTGTTTATCGGCGGGAATGGATTCGACAAAGGTGTGCGTCTTGGTCAGTTCGTCGGCATTTGGAAAGCGACCGAGAGCGCCGAGATAAAGTTCATCGATGATCTCTTTCGCCGGCCGTTTTTCCTTCAGCAGGCGCGCGATCTTTCCTTCGCCGCTGGCGATTTTGTTTTCCAGGTCGTCACTGTTGGCGAGCAGCAAAACCTGAGCGAGCGTAGCCCCGGTGGCCCGTTCGCACTCGCAGCTGCTGACACGGCGAGGGCGATCGAAAGTATCGAGAAAATAGGAGCCAAAGCCTTCGTGGGGCAAATCGACAGCGCGGCTGGCGGCCGACATGTTGCTGTATTTCGTTCGGCTGCCAGTGGCCTGGTCGACGGCGTCGGCAAAGACCTCGGCGATAACGCGGCGAGCGTAGTAGCGGGCATAGTTCTGCTTATCGTGCAGGTTGTGCTCGGTGGGCTCGCTGGAAAGTTGATACACGCGGCTGCTGACCATCGTGCGGATCATGTGCTTCATGTCGAACTTGTGATCGACAAAATCCTTGGCCAGCGCGTTCAGCAATTCAGGGTTCGAAGGAGGATTCGATTCGCGCAGGTCGTCGACTTCGTGAACAATGCCGCGGCCGAAGAAGTGTCCCCAGAAACGATTGACGAGCACCTTCGAAAAGAAGGGATTCTCGGGCTTGGCCATCCAATCGACCAGCGCGTGCCGAGGATCTTCCTCAGGAGTGAACTTGGCATAAGCACCGTCGAGGTATTTTGGCTCGGGCGCTTTATTCGTGAGGGGATTCTTCTCACCGGTGCTTACCTGAGCCGAGGCAAAATACGGCGGCGGCTCACCGAAGCTCTTGCGACCAAGCCGAGTGAAGAAGCCGGAGAGACCGTAGTAATCTTCCTGTCCCCAGCGCTCGTAGGGGTGATGATGACAGCGGGCACATTGCAGCCGCAGACCAAGGAAAACCTGAGCCGTATCGGCAGTAACTGTGTGCAATTGATCGTCGCGGCTTTGCCAGTACCAATTAATCGCTGGCGAGTCTTGCCATTCGCCCGCAGCGGCCACGATGCCGCGCACGAATTCATCGTAAGGCTTGTTCTGAGCGAGATTGTCTTTGATCCAACTATGAAACGCATAGGCCGCGCGATCGGCGCCAGCCAGATTGCTGTTCCGCAGGATGGCGCTCCAGCGAGTGGCGAAATAGGCCGGGTAATCGGGTGAGTCGATCAGCTTGTCGATCAGTTTTTGCCGCTTGTTGACCTCTTGATCGGCGAGGAACTCGCGAGCTTCGGCCGTCGTCGGCAAGCGACCACACAGGTCAATCGTCAAGCGGCGAAGGAACGTGGCGTCGTCGCAGACCGGCGAAGGCAACAGACCAAGCTTCTTCCACTTTTCGGCGACGAGGCGGTCGATGTAGTTGTTGGGTGTCCAGCCTGGAATCTCGCTGAGTGCTTCGCCATGCGGACGAATCGCATAGAAGACGGCAACCTGCCCCATGTAGCGAGCCATGATGGCCGCTTCGCCGCGCTGATCGTTAACTCGCACCAGACCTTCTTCGTTGACGGCTGCGATCACGTCCAGGTTGCTGTCGAACGAAGCTTGCCGGGTAATATCGCGGCGGTCGCCGTTTGAATAGGTCGCAAGCACTTTGAGTTGCTGCGTTTGATCGGCCTGGAAGACAACTTGCGTCGGTTCGATCTGCAGTTTGACGACGGTCGGTGCATCGGGCGACGAAGCTGGTGCGCCAGAGCCAATCCATTGCTTCAAAGTCTCGTAGCCTTCGCTTCCCTTCTCGAGTCGCTGACCGCCACCGTGAGGTACTTCCCCCGTGGCCTTCATCAGCAGCAAGCTTTGCTCGGGAGCCGTTGGGCTGATTCGCCGGCCGCGGGCATGGCGCACGATGGCTTCGTAGTCGAACTTGTTATCGAAACCAAACAGCGAGAGCCGGAAACCGTTCTGCCCGCTGGCTTTGCCGTGGCAACCTCCGGAATTGCAGCCATGCCGCGAAAGGACCGGCTGGACCTCGTTCTGAAAATCGATGTCTGTCGTGCGCTCGGCGGCTGTGGCCATGTGGCTCACAGCAATCAGCAGACAAAACGCGATCAGAGTGCTGCGCATGAAGAAGACCATCGAGCAGGCGGGGGAGAGATGCGGCGGGGACGTAATCGATTCGCAGCTAAGTAGTTAGGGAAGCGACCACGTAGTTCCATGCTATCAGATGGCTCGGCGCCTCACAATGTTTCAGCCTAAACCGGGCAAACTGCCAAAAAATCGCCCCAGCCATATTGCAATTCAATTGCAAATAGCTAAAACACCCAAGAGCATTACATGCACACGAGTTGCATATACTACCGAAGGGTGAATGAAATGAATCGATCCAGACGCGGATTCACGCTGGTTGAGTTGTTGGTGGTGATTGCCATCATTGGAGTCTTGGTGGCCCTGTTGCTGCCGGCGGTGCAATCGGCGCGCGAGGCAGCGCGGCGGATGCAGTGCCAGAACCATCTCAAACAGCTGGCGCTGGCGGCGCACAACTACGAGAGCACCTACCTGACGTTTCCGATGTGTACGGGCTCGACGGGCTACTCGCCGCAGGCCCGGTTGCTGCCGTTTATCGAGCAGACGAACCTGTTCGCACAACTCGATTTCTCGGTGCCAACGTACACCGGTGCAGGGGGCAGCCAGGTGCCGAACCCGCTGTACTTGGCGGTTTTCGACAAGGTCGTGCCGACGTTTCTTTGCCCCAGCGATCCCGCGCCGCGAGTCTACACTGCCACCCTCGGCAGTCCGCCGCAGGCGTATCGCTTTGCGGGGAACAACTACATGCTGAGCACGGGGAGTGGAACGGGCACGAACTACGACGATCGCCACCGCACGGATGGGGTGGTGTTTTCCAATTCCGCGATTCGCTTTGCCGATATCACCGACGGAACCTCCAACTCGGTCTTTGCGGCGGAAGCGATCCGCGGCGATGGACTCGATATCGCGTTGCCCGCGGGAACAATGCCAAGTTTTCCTTACCGCAAAACACTCGGCTCCAGCGGAACTTCTCCCGGTTCAGGTCCGGGCTACACCGGCAGTGGTGGAGGTTGGCCCGGTGGGATCATCGCCAATCCCGATTTGAATCCCATCGCAGCGGCAGGAACCAATTGGCGCGGCGGACAAGCGGGCACGGGGCGCGGCGTCTCTTGGCTCCGCGGTCTCACGCAGAACGTGCTCATCAATGGCTACAGTTCGCCCAATAGCCGCGTGCCCGATATCACCATCCACGGTACCGGCTTCTTTGCTCCCCGCAGCTTTCATCCGGGGGGCGCGAACGTCGCGCTCGCCGATGGCAGTGTGCGCATGCTGACCGACTCGATCGATCGGCAGGTGCAGCACGCCTTTTTCTCGGTGAATGGCGGCGAAGTCATTTCGCCCTGAGCGACGTGCTCTCTTAATTACGGCTTCGTGCTTGCTCATTCCAGGAATTCACGATGAAACTTGCTTCACTGCTCATTCTGCTATTGGGCCTTATCTGCGTAACGGGTGACACTCTTGCAGCCGACACCGAGCGCGTGGTGCTCACGCGGGTCTTCTTTCAAGACGACAATGCCAGAACGCTGCGCTGGGCTGATCTGTATGCCGGTTCGCCGCCGACGCTAGGCCCGGTGCAAGATGTGGCGGGCTTTCCCAAGCTGGATGCAGAGACTCAAACGCTCGTCCAAATGGGAGCCGCGCGGGGGATGTTGCTGGTTGGTGTGCGCGACTCGGACGAGGGGAAAACGCAGAGTGGCTGGGTGCTGATCGAGGGCGGAGTCGGCAGCGAAGATCACGGCGGGCATGCTCACTCGACTTACCACGGCCAGCCGCGCATTAGGGCGATGAAGCTCGACGACAAGCAGGGGAACCCCGCGCACTTGTATGTCTACGACGAGATCTTCTATCTGGCAAACGACAAGCTGGCGGGCTACACGCGGATCGATCCCGCCACCATCAAGCCAGGCGACAACAGCGCGGCAATCGTTGCCAAAACGCAGTTCATTCCCGGCGGCGGCGGCCACATCACACTCGCTGCGCTCCAAAAAACCGTTGGCTATTCGAGCTGGATCGACCGCAGCGGCGAGAATGAGGGACGCGTCGATGTCACGCCGTTTGCCACACGAAAGATTGCTTATTCGCTGAAGCTGCCGAGCGGTGGCATTCATGGCGCGACAGCCAACAGCGGCAAGGTCTTTTTTGCCCCCAGCGATGGCATCTGCTGGATTCAGGGTGATGCGAACGGCTCGCAGTCGGCCGCGTCCGTGAAAGTAAATCACCTCTCGCTCGGCAAAAATGCCGCGGACAAACCTGTACGAACGGGAGCGTTCAGCAACTTTGGCAAGCATGTGATGTTTGTCACCGGCAGTGGTGCCGAAGCTGCGTTGCAAGTACTCGATGCGACTAGCAACGAGCCGAAGCCTGTCAAAATCTCGCTGCAACTCGAAGAAAACGCCAAGCCGGTCGGACCCATCGCGGGTATGACCACCGGCAAGTGGCCGATGGCGCTCGTGTTTCATGATCCAGCGGACGCGAGCGACGCCGAGCACCACTTGTCGCTGATCGATCTCGATCCCAACACTGACGGTGTCTTTACCGATGCCAAGGTTGCGAAAGTGCTCAAGGTCGGGAAGAGCAAAGTGGATGGTCACGCCGGGCATCACGATGCCGCCTTCGTCGGCGATCTACGGCACGCGGTCTTCACCAATCCGGGCGACGGCACGCTGAGTCTGCTGCGAGTTCGCCGGCAAGAAATTGCCGCGGAGTTCAAGGTCGGTGGTTCACCTTCGAAGATCGAAGTCATCGGCAGCTCGTCGGGACACTAACCGATTTCGATGTCTGGCATCCCGATTTCCGCCCTCCACGTCAACACTTCAAACCCTGCCGAAGTGCCCATGCTGCGCTCCCTTCATTATCTTCTGGCGATTGCCTTACTCGCCTTGGCCGGTTGCTCGCCCGAGCGTGGCGTGGTGGGCGGAACGAAAGGGACGCTACGCAGCGCAAGTGGCGGGCTGAGCGATGTACAAATCAGCGTGTATCGAACGGGCGATTTTCAGCAGGTGGGCTTCGCAGTGACGAAGGCCGATGGAGCGTTCGAATTGTTGCTGCCCGGCGCAACGGGGCCGCTCCATCTGCCCGCTGGCGAATACGCATTTACCCTGGAATCGGTCAGTCCCGCTCCTATCCACTTGCCGCGTGAGACTAGCGATCCGCAGCGCACGCCGCTGCGCAAGACCTGGTCTACCAACGAGCAAACACTGGAACTTGCAATTCCCTAACCTGAAAGGCTTCTCATGATCGTCCGATATCCTGCTACCTTGCTCTTCACCCTCGCCCTCATTGGTCAGCTTGGTCCGGCCGTTCAGGGTGCCGATACTTGGCCGGGTTTTCGCGGCCACGGAGACAGCCACTCCACCGCGATGAGTCTGCCTGCCACCTGGGAACAACGTGGTCGCGGCAACGGCAATTGGAACATCCGCCTGCCGGGCTATGGTCAGGCGAGTCCGGTTGTCTGGAAAGATCGAATCTTCGTCAGTGCCGTGTCGGGGGATGAAAAAGAGCATCTGCACTTGCTGGCGATCTCGCTCGCCGATGGCAAGACACTGTGGCAGCAAGATTACGCGGGCACTCAGCGGGTGAAAGACAGCGATGCCGTCAGCCGGGGAGCTCCGACGCCCGTGGTGGATGCGGAACGGGTCTACTTTTTATTCGAGAGCGGCGATGTTTTCGCCCTCACGCACGCCGGCAAACTGCTGTGGCAACGGTCGTTTGTCAAAGACTATGGCGAGATCAAAGGGCCGCATGGATTTTCCAGTTCCCCCGTGCTGGCCGACAACAAGTTGATTGTTCAGGTCACGCATGGAGGTCCGTCCTACATTCTGGCGCTCGATTGCCGTTCGGGCGAGAACTGCTGGAAGGTCGACCATCCCTCGCAAACGGGCTGGAGCACGCCGGCCGTCATCGTGCGCGATGGCAAGACGCAAGTTGTCGTTTCTACCAGCGGAAGCGTGCGGGCCTTGGATGCGCGGGACGGAGCGGAACTGTGGCTCATGAATGAGGTGCAGGGAAACAGCACGGCGTCGCCGACGATTGCGGGTGACCTGGTTGTCATTGGCGCTTCGGCCGAAGCGGGCGGCGGCGGCAGACGAACTGGGGGCGCGAGTGCCGGCGGCTCGGAGGCCGCGGCACCAGCGCGGCCTGCCCCGAATCCTGCGCTGGCCGGGAGCATCGCGATTCGTTTGGGTGGTACCGGCGATGTCTCGGTGAGTCACTTGGCTTGGCGGTCGAGCAAAGCCAGCGCCGGCTACGCTTCACCGCTGGTACACGAGGGGCGAGTCTACTTCGTCAATCGCGTCGGAGTGGCGCAATGTGTCGCCCTGGCCGATGGCAGTATCCAATGGAGCGAGCGTTTGCCGGCCGCCTGTTGGGCGTCGCCCATTGCCAGCGATGGACGCGTGTTTTTCTTTTGCAAGGAAGGAAGCGTGGCCGTCTATCAGGCAGCAGACACGGCCCAACTCCTTGGTGAGAACTCAATCTCGACCACGGATGTCGTCTATGGCGTAGCCGCCGTCGATCGAAGCTGGCTGGTTCGAACTGGACGCGGGCTGATTTGCATCCACAACGACCAATGACCGAATTGCCACTGGCAGGCTGCCATATGCTGTCAGCGTCGGCGATTATTTATAACAATCTATTTGACTTATGCGCACCAACTCGCGACAATGTCCTTCTCTATGGATTTGTCATTTTGGTGCTTCGTCAGTACGAGCCTAGCAAGGGTGACGACAATGAGACCGCATGGGAATTTGGTTACGGCTTCCGCCGGCACTGCCTTGGCACGCGCACTCGAACAGAGCTACGCTGGACTCGGATCACTTGGCGCAACGGATGGATGGTGTTTCGAGGACTCGAAAAGTTATCGGGACGGCGCGTCGACGCGAGACTGTTCAAGGTGCCAAATCAGGTTATCAAACGGTTATCACCAAAACGGGAAATAACGGACTGGCCGCTTCGTAAGGCATTGACTGTCAGCCACTTAGCGGGCTGATAACCGCTTTCGCGAGTTGCTCATTTGGTTATCAAAAATGGTTATCAAGCGTGTCATTTTTCCGCAGGCCGCCAGAGGTTCGGCGGGCCAGGTTTTCATATTTCAGTGGTCAGATAACGGCCGCTGGCCAGCGGATTTGCCGGAAGGCTTCGCGATGTCAGATTGAAGCAGTGGGGAAGCCGCGTTGACGCGATGGGTCGGTGATTAGCGGTTGTGAAAGAGCGACAGCGGGGTCTATAATCAGCCAACTTCCGGGCCTACCTTGTGGAACCGCTGATTTCCCGTAAATCAGGGGGCTGCGAATCAGTAGACAAGGTGTGCCCTCTCTAGCCGGTTTCGTCAGGAGTGAACGCAGTGGCATCGGGTAAATATTTCTTCACGAGCGAATCTGTCAGCATGGGCCACCCAGACAAGTTGGCCGACCAAATTTCGGACGGCATTCTGGATGCCATCTTCGCCCAAGACCCGGCCAGTCGCGTGGCTTGCGAAACCATGGTCACCACCGATTTCTGCTGCCTCGCCGGCGAAATCACGACCAAGGCAAAAGTTGACTTCGAGCAAGTGGCCCGCAAGGTCATTCGCGAAGTGGGCTACACCGACGACAAGATCGGTTTCAGCGCCGATACCTGCAAGGTCGACGTTCACCTGCACAGCCAAAGCCCGGACATCGCCATGGGCGTTGACCGCGACGGCGCTGGCGACCAAGGCCTGATGTTCGGCTATGCCTGCAACGATACTCCCGAATTGATGCCGCTGCCGATCGCCCTGTCGCACCGCATTATCAACCGTTTGACTGAAGCTCGCTTCAAGAAGGAAGTGAACTGGCTTCGTCCCGACAGCAAGAGCCAGGTGACGGTCGAATTCGACGGCGACAAGCCCGTTCGCATCGACGCCGTCGTGGTTTCGACCCAGCACACGCCAGAAGTCAGCAACGAAGAGATCGCCAAGTTCGTCAAGGAACAAGTGATCCTGCCAGAACTGCCCGCCGAGTTGAACCAAGGCGACATCAAGTTCTACATCAACCCAACCGGTCGCTTCGAAGTGGGCGGCCCGCACGGTGACTGCGGTTTGACGGGTCGCAAGATCATCGTCGACACCTACGGCGGCTGGGGTCGTCACGGTGGTGGCGCTTTCAGCGGTAAGGATCCGACCAAGGTCGATCGCTCGGCTGCTTACATGGCTCGCTACGTGGCCAAGAACATCGTCGCTGCCGGCCTGGCCGACCGCTGCGAAGTTCAACTCGCCTACGCCATCGGCGTCGCTGACCCGGTCAGCGTGCATGTCGACACTCAAGGCACCGGCCGCGTTGACGATGAGAAGATCTGCAAGCTCATCCGCAAGTTCTTCCCGCTGACTCCCAAGGGCATCATCGCTCACCTCGACCTTCGCCGCCCGATCTATCAAAAGACGGCAGCCGGTGGTCACTTCGGTCGCGACGAAGCCAGCTTTAGCTGGGAAAAGACCGACCTGGCTGAGAAACTGGCCGAAGCGGCTGGAGTGGCGGTTGCGGCTCGGTAGGTTACTACGTTGAATTTGAAATTTCGCGGGTCATGATCAAATCATGGCCCGCTTTTATGCGCCAGTACACCGTGCGAGCAAATCGATTCGAGGGCTGCATTTCGTACTAGCAACGTGGCGGTCGTGGCGAAAGGAATCTGAGCTTGGAACCGAAAGTATCTAACGGACATCTGCACGCGCCGTTCTTTATTTTCCTTCGGCGCGATCCAGAGCTCTCCGACCAACAGATCCTTGGTCACTTCGGATTGAGGACGCACCGGTACTCCGCCAAGCTTCCGCCGTTCTCCACCTATGTTGTCCTTGCCGATGTGGGCGATTGGACAATGCTGGCCGATGATTGGCTGTATCAACTCTGGCATCTGCCATCGACGAAGGCTGCAATAGAATCGCTGGCGAAAGATCGCGACGTTTTTGCCTGGTCAATTGGAGATTGCGACGAGTCATTTGAATACTGTCTCTACATCAATGGGCAGTTGATTCGCCACTACGTGGTTGATTCGCCACACTTTGATGATCAAGTCGTTAGAGTTGAACTCGGGCAACGGCTCCGCTTTGAATCAGAATTGCTGGCGTCCGACCTGCCGATTGTAGAAAAAATGATCCGCATGGGTGCCAACCTTGGAATCAATGTTGTCGTCAAACAGGAAATGCTTCGAATCTATTCCCGACCGCACAAGTTCCAACTCGATCCAAACGCCGCCATCCGAAACTTTTGATCCCGAAAGGCCAGCCCCAACGCCGTGGCGTGCTCGATGAAAAACCGACTGAGCAAAGTGCTAAGCCATTTCTGTAAGTATTGGTACAGGAGGCCGAACTTGAACCGGCACGCCCTCGCTAGCAGACGCTCGCTCGTCTTCTGCGGTGATTGAGAAGGCGGTTGTGAGCATCACGCGGGGATTGACACCCCCACCCTCAACAACCCAGGTTGGCTCATCAAAGTCGATCAAGGACCGAACGTGGAGATGCGGGAAAACTCGAATTCCTGCTTCAGGCGTTTCTCAACTGGGCGGAGCGGCTAGGTGTATCGGCTCGCTAACAGCCCGAATTTCCTAAAGCCATTCGCGTGTTTGACGAAGGTTTACAGGCGATTTAGGCTACAACGGCTTCCTGCCACCAGAAACAAGAGATACGCCATACAAGGTTTCGCGGAATGATCTACAAGCTCGCAGTATTGCTGCTGCTCTGCACCATTGGCTGTTCGCGGCAGGATGCTGAGTCCGAACTTTCTTTTGCAAAGAAGTTGCCTACGGCCTCTCCGCCGCTCGGCAGCGAACTGCATGAGAATTCGGAAGATGGATTTTCGATTTACTTGCCAGCGGGGTGGGGAGCAATCTCCGATGAGGCGTTGGCAGCGCAAGGTGCCGCGGTATCTGGGCCCGAGGTGACGATTGAATATCTCGCCGGATACCAAGTAGTGAGCAATGACTTGTTCGTTCATCCGTTCGTTCTGGTACGCAAGCTTCCCGATACTGCGATGCCCAGAGAGAAGATCAAAGCTGCCCAGCAACTTATGCTTCAATCGGGCAATGAAATTGCTCAGCGTGTAGAGCAGAACTCGGGACTGCAACTGAATATGGAACTCGGCGTGCCTGTCCTGGAAAAGGAAACGGGCATCGTTTGGTTGAAGTTTCAGCTGGACGGAACGGACGCGCAGCGAGTCGAAGGGATCATGGCGCACTACTACGTCGACGGGCATATCCTCCAGTTCATTGCCGGCACGACCAAGGCTCGCGCGCAAGAGGATTGGACCGTTCTGGAGCAAATATTGAGGACCATTCAGATTCACTCGAGGTAAGGGCCAAACGCGAAATAACTTCCTTTGGTACTGTCGCATGATAATCTGAAGGGGGGGCATGGAGTCAGTCACAGGAGGGCTCAGCGATGAAGGTTTATCGGGCAACGGTCGAGCGGCAGATGGTGAAGGTGTATGGGGCGTTATCCGAGAAGGATCGGCGACGCTACGCGGCGGTCGAAGCGGTGAAACTCGGGCATGGCGGTGTGCAGTACATCGCCGATTTGTTTGGTTGCGATCCCGACACGATTCGCCACGGCGCGGAGGACATCGAGCAGCTGCCGGAGGACGAAGCTGCGGGACGCGTTCGCAAAAAAGGGGAGGCCGAAAGCCAGCTAGCGTTGCGCAACCGGAAATCATTCCTGCAGTGGAAGCCCTGATCGAGCGCGACACGGCCGGTTCGCCCGTCGACGAAAACATTCGCTGGACGAACCGCTCGGTTCCTGAATTGGCGGAGGAGTTGCAAGAGCAGGGCTTTGAGATTGGTCCCGATGCGTTGCGGCGAATCTTGTTCGACGAGCTTGGTCTTTCGCGGCGACAGGCGTACAAGGACGAAGCGGCGTGTGAGTTTGAACATCGCGACGAGCAGTTTCAATTCATTGCCAAGCTCCGCACGAAGTACGAGCGGAACGATTGGCCGGTGCTGAGCATCGACACGAAAAAGAAGGAAATTCTCGGCGATTTCTTTCATCCGGGCCGAGCGATCACCGATGGCCGCGTGGTCGTGCAAGATCACGACTTCGTAACTGCCGAGCAACGACTGGTGCCTTACGGCGTGTACGACACTCGCCGTAATGAAGCGTTCATGTACTTGGCCCGCGGCGCCGACACCAGCGAACTCGCTTGCGATGCGATCCGTCGGTGGTGGGAACGAATGGGTCGGGAACATTACTGGTACGCGCCGCGACTGTTGTTGCTGTGCGACTGCGGCGGCAGCAACGGGTGTCGCCAGCATCGCTTCAAGGAAACGCTATGCCACCTGGCCCATGATCTGCGCTGCGACGTGCAGGTGGCTCACTATCCGCCGGGCTGTTCGAAATACAATCCCATTGAGCATCGCCTCTTCTGTCACGTCTCGCGCGCGATCAAGGCCGTGGTGCTCAAGACCATTCAAGTTGCGCGGAACTTTATCGCACGCACTCACACGACGCACGGACTGCATGTCGTCGCGGAAGTTGCCCGCCGGATGTATCAGAAGGGAATCAAAGCCAGCCAAGCCTTCCTCGATCACAATCCCATTCGCTTCAATAGCTTCCTGCCCCAACTCAACTACACAGCGCCCGCCTTCAACCCCCTATGATCAAAAGCCGAAGTTATTTCGCGTTGGGTTCTAAGGGGGGCGGGAGGCGAGGGACGAGAGGCGAGCTAAAGACACAAATGCAAATGGCAGAGAGTGATCGATGCCCTTTTCCTTGTAGTAAACCAGAATGATCAGGAGTCGCTGTGGGTCACGAACTGTATTACGAAACCAGCGAACGCCACATCGGCAGTATGTCGCTGAGACGGTGGGATGAGGTTCACAAGCTCCTGCCGCTCTTGGTCGATTACCTCAACCGTGCAATGCGCGATGAATGGGAGCCTGGAACCGCGCGCGGCGTGCGCATCATGCATGATGGATCGGTTGCACCAGCAGTCCCGCCGCCAGACGAAGCAGTCCCCGACACAATACCTTTTGATCTCGGGCAGATGCTATCCACGCAATTTGTGGATCAGAATTACATCTACTTCAACTCGGCCCCGGCGTGGAAACGCTTGTTCGCCTGGTGCGACTTTTTGCAGAAGCGGGATGGTGCTTTCGAGTTGTATGCTCCGCTGGCGCTCACGCTCCGACGGGCGTTGAGCGCCGCGCTATCGGGAAGCTGAACTCTTGATTCGACTTTTCAGTACTTGCGCGCTTGACGAAGGATCACGACCGTTTTACGTTGGCGACTCGATGCCCCAAGTTTGGCGACGAAGGGGCGGAGGTGTCCAGGCTGACAAGGACTAATCGAGGGCCTTGGTGTTACTGACATCGTTGCCGAAGGTCTCGTATTGATCGAAGGTCCAGACGACTTTCTTGGCCTTCGGTTCAAGTTCGATCACGAGCGGTTGACCGGCACCCGCGTGGCAATTGCCGATGAGATAGTTTCCATTTTTCAACACTTCGAGCGTGGTAACCCAGGCCAGCATGATGCCAGGGAGGTCCTTTTGTTCCACTTTCCAAACCACATCCTTGGCGGGAGTCACTTCCAATACGCTATGGCCGTTGCCGGTCGCGATGAGCGTGTTGCCATTGGCGAGACGAACCGCGGCGAAGCATTTGTTGCCGAAGGAATCGGGGCCGTGTCCACCTTTGGCCTGACGACCGAACATCGGGACTTCATATTCCCACACGACCTTGCCAGCGGAGTCGTATTCGCGAAGGGTGCCGTCTCCTTCGTGACAGACGAGGTAGTTGCCGTTGTCGAGCTTGCGAGCGAGACGCGTATCGGTGTGCGGGTGCGGATGCTTCACGATGAAGGGAAACTCTTTGAGCAGCTTGCCATCGCGATTGATTTCGATCATGCGCGCTACACCGCTCTCGGCGATCATCACATTGCCATCGGCCAAAGGCTGGAAGGCATGGACTTCGATCTTCTTTCCTTCGTTGCCGTTGCTCTTGGCCGAGTCGTACGACCAGACCACCTTCTTATTCGCCACATCGATCTCGGCGACCTTCGCGCCACCTTGTTGCACCATCAGGTTGCCGCTGGGGAGGACGTGCAAATCGTGAATGCCACCCCAGGGCATTTGCCATTCGATCATTCCCGCGCGATCGACAATTGCCAACTTGCCGGCACCCTGCAGGGCGAGGCGATGCTGGGCAGAAGCGACGGCAGGGACGAGCATCAGGGCCAGCAAGCAGCCGGTGTGAATCCAGCGAAGCGACTTGAGCATGGGTAACTCTGGAGAGAGGGTTGGATGAGCGGAGCGATTGCGTCCAAGCCTAACAACCGATTGCCCGCCTGGCGAGAGTGGCCAAGAAATGACTGCGGGGCCAGAGCTTGCGCGCTGGCCCCGCAGTTTTCGGCGTGGGTCCGATGCGAAATGTATGTTGGGGAACTAGGCGGTTGGAGTTTCGGTGGCCGAGGCGTCGTCGATGCCGGTGCCTTCGGTGGCGGCTGGGGTGCCATTCAAGCGGACATAGCCCATGGCGCGGATGACTTCGAGGATCTCGCTGCAGGTGGGGAACATGCGGCCGTTGGCTCGCTTGTAGGCGTCCATGGCTTGCATGAATTCGATCTCTTCACCCGAGTAATCGCGTTCGCAGGTGGTGGGGTCGATCTGGCGGCGACGTTGGACTTTGCCACGACGTTCGGTCGAGCGGCGTTCGGTTGCAACCGGCACACTTTCCTTGCGGCGTTCTTCCTTGGCGCGGCGATCGCTAGAGCGGCGGCTGATTTCGACTTCGGGCGAGTTGAGCTTAGGCACGAGATTCACCTTGAAAACTTGAGCGAGGGGGATCGCAACGGGGAAGATCGCCGACAGGTGATGGCGACAAGATAGGGAATCGTCCCACGGGCCTGGTAAAATAGACCGGTCAGCGAAAATGTTCGGCTGAGCCAAAGATGCCAGATCGTGCGGTCCTGCGCGATTAGCGAAGCTTACCGGTTGAAAGGGCAGCGGTTGTAGCGAGGCAAGTCAAAAGGGGCCGCAGCTCACGCCTGTAACGGTTGTGCAGGCTCGCAAGGTGCACTGTGGCGATTTCAGGTCACGCAGCGAGGGGAATGGGGAAAAGGGGAGCAGAGTGCTCAACCCTAGGGCGCGAACGAGCAGAGAGCGGACCGCGAATAAATCAACGCGGCCCGATGAGGCTGCTAAGCCAAGTCCAGCGAGTGGCCGTAAGGCTGCACCGCCTGAGGTGGCGTCGGACGAGGTGCACGGTGGCCAGGAAGCGTTCGCATCAGCACGTCGATCGCCACTTCGAACGATTCCCGAATGGGCCGGAAACTGGGAGCGTAGTGCTCGACGTCCAGATTCTCGACGGGAGGCAACTGACTGGCCAGCGATTCCATGGCTTGCCAGTAGGACTCTCGTTGCTGGTACGGATTGGGAAAGAACTCGGGCAATTGCGTGATCGGTGCTTGGCTGGGGGTGGGGCCTTTGGTTGCCTGCCGAGGACCGGGCTTCACGATAATTGCCAGGCCATCGGGATGGACCTGCCCCCCGCCTGATTTGTTCGGCTGAGCGATGGTGTCCTTCGGTTGACTGCGACTAGCAATCCAAACACCCACGCTGACGGCGACAATCAAGGCTGCCGCCGAAGTGAGGAGTGCGGCCCACGGCCGCTGGAAGCGGGGCGGGGGAATGGTGGGGATCGCTGGGGCGCTGAACTCTGCCATGACTGGCAAGCCCAGCTCTGGCACGTTCGTTTGACGCTGCAGGACGCGCAGACCGCGAAACAAATTGTCTTGGGCAGCGAGCACCTCGCGGCAATCGGCACATTCGTCGGCGTGCGCGGCGAGTGATGGATCGTCCTGCACGGGCAGGCGATCATCGAGCAGGTCATTCAGGCGATCTTCAAAGTCAGTGCACTTCATGGGAGGCTCCCTCGACAATGCCTCGTTGCCGCAACCGTTCGATCAATCCACGCCGGGCGCGATGGACCCAGGTCTTGACGGTGCCCAGTGGCACAGCCATTGCCTCGGCGATCTGGTCGTAACTCAATTGATGTTCATGAAACAATACAAAGGCCTGCCGATACTCGTCGCGGACATCCACCAGCGCTAATGCAACCTCCTCGGCAAGCTGCTGCTCACTTTGCGGATCGGGCGCTTCGTCGGGAACCTGCTCGGGCAGAATCTCCGCCGTTGGTCGGCGCTTGCGAGTAGCCAGCGCCGTGCGACAACGGTTTCCCGCAATCGCCAGCAGCCAAGGCTCAAAATCACGTTCAGGATCCCAGCGATGCAAATTCTTCAGCACCCGGACAAATGTCTCTTGGGCTGCATCCTCGGCATCCTGGCGCTGGGAAAGCATTCGCAAGCACAAACCAAACACCTGCCCGCGAAACCGATCGACCAGCGCCAACATCGCCAATTGGTCACCGCGCAAACAAAGCGTGATGAGGGGGCGAAGTTCGTCGGGCAAGTGGCTTGCATGAGCAGGATGCATCGTCATGCAGTTGTACTCCGCTCTGACTCGGGCGGTTTCACCCACGACAAACTTGCCATGGCAAACTCACGCCAACGGACCCGGCAACTTACAAACGAGAAGAAGTGCCTGAGCGGTATTCTAATCGGCAGAGAGAATCTTGCCGACAACAACCTGCAAAGATCTTGTTGTCGGCAAATTCTTAAAAAAGACCGTTAGCGGCGATTGAAGAGCTTCTTCAACATATCGGAAGCAGCCTCACGAGAATCCTTGGCCTTCTCGGCTTGTCGCGGCGGCAACTTGCCGGGCGTTTTCTTCTCGGGACGCTTCGAGTCGTCCATTTTTACTTCCGTCGTCTCCGGAGAGACCTCGGGCGTCGGCGGAGGTGCGACGGACTCTCCCAACACGTCAGCCACGGTTCCGGTGGAAGTGTCATCCACGCGAAACTGCCGCGTTTCGGTGCGGGCTTTCACGTCGGCTTCGTCCAGCCAGGCGGTCACGTCGCTGAGATCTTGACTGGAAGCCGACGCGTTGGTTTGCACCATGCGCGTGGCGGCTTCCTTGATGTCCGAGACCTTCGGCTTCTTGATGCGAGCAGCAGTGTGCTCGATCATCATTTCGAACTCGAGTGGACCTACCTTGACTGTGTCGCCATTGAGCAGCACCGTGTCTCCGGCAATCTTCTCGCCGTTCACGTAGGTACCGTTGCGACTATTCAGGTCGCGCACGATGACCTCGCTGTCAGTGGTCAAAATGACGCAATGCCGCCGACTGACCGCTTCGCTTTGCGGCTTAAGGTGACAATCGTCGTTCCGACCAATCAAGCACTTGGGGGCTGGAAGCTTCACTTCCTTACCCGCATGAGATCCCTTCAACAGCTTGAATCGAACCTGCATAACTCGCCTTCCCTTCGCGATTTGCAATCCGCAAACCTACCCTACGAGAATAATGACGTATCGACCTGATCAATCTCGAAGCGGGGCGAACAACCCTTTACCAAGCGATTCCGAACGCTTGCAGCGGCAACTGCTATCAAACCCGACATAACCGACCAAGTGGCGAAATCTCGCCAAATGAAAATAAATAAACCGGCTTGATCGTCTTAGTCTGAGCCACAGACAATTGGCACTTCCTGGAATTATCATCAGACCCCAGATCGAATTGCAACTAGCAAACTCAATGAATTTCTTGCGAAAACTCTGGCACCGTCAAGATGACTAGGCCAATCCCTAGCGCTTGGCTGTCCATTTAGGGTTGCCAAATTTCCCTTGGACAATTTGCTTCGCGGCTAGGGTTTGCGCGCTTGTCAGCATTGCTGGCACCACATCGGCATGCAAACGCTGGGCCAGTTGAGCGAGCCAAGCCCCGCGAAAGTCGGCAATGCTGACCTCGCGACCAGTGAGTTCTCGGAGGCCGAGTAGTTCTGGAGCGGCGAGGGAACTCCCCAAAAGTACGCTTCCATGTTGGAGCACTCGGGACAAATGACGCCGCTGCGCGCTGCCGCAAATTTTTGATTCCGCGAGCACGACATCTCCGCTGCTGCGCCTTTGGAAGCATAAGAAAGGTTCAACTGCCTTTAACGGGGCAGGGGAGGGGGGCTCGTAAAGTGAGGCACTGACATCCAAGTCAGCCAGAACGACACATAGTGATTGGTGCGCGACCAGGTAGAGTTCGTGAGCAGCAGCCCCAAAACGCTCAGGGACGGGTGCCACGAGGCTGTAGGTCAGTTCCAGGTCGTGCAGGATCGCACCGCCACCGCTGGCCCGCCGAACCACGGCGCAGCTTCGGCTGGCCGCATGCTGCTCGCGATCTTGCAATGCCTGGAAGTAGCCAAGCGAGAGAGTGGGCTCAGACCACTCATAAAAACGCAACGTGAGCCCATCGAACTCGTCGGAGAGAAGCAACGCTTCGTCGACGGCCATGTTCCACGCGCCGGCAGCCGGCGGATCGATAATGACGCGCAGCGGAACAGCCATCGGGAGTTTACGTTGTCGCCGGAGTCCACTTGATGATGGGCTGCCGAGCGGCTTTCACTTCATCGGGTCGACTTATCAGGGTGGTGTGAGGGGCTTCGTGCAACAGGTCGCCCGCTTCTTCCGTAATGCGGAACAAAACTTCGGCAAACGAGTCCAGCGTTTCTTTGCTTTCCGTTTCCGTCGGCTCGATCATCATTGCTTCGGGCACGGTGAGCGGAAAGTAAACCGTCGGGGCATGAAAGCCGTAATCGAGCAATCGCTTGGCTACGTCCATCGCCGAGATGCCCTTGGCCTTCTTCAGCGGAGCGCCACTGGCCACGAACTCGTGCATACACCGCGCGCCCTGGGGAACCGGCAAGAAGTGCTTCACCTTGCTCAGCAGGTAGTTGGCATTGAGCACCGCTGTTTCCGAAACTCGCTTGAGTCCGTCTGGTCCATGCGTGCGAATGTAACAGTAAGCTCGCACCAACACTCCAACATTGCCAAAGAAGCTGCGGACGCGACCGATTGATTCGGGCTTGTCATAAACGAGCCGATAACAGTCATCGGTCTTCTCGACGACAGGGCAGGGGAGATAGGGTCGCAATGTTTCCGTCACACAGATGGGACCGGCACCGGGGCCACCGCCGCCATGCGGACCGCTGAAGGTTTTGTGTGGGTTGTAGTGCATCATGTCCGCACCGAAATCGCCGGGCCGCGCGATGCCGAGAATGGCATTCATGTTGGCGCCATCGAGATAGATGAGTCCGCCGAAGGAATGCACCAGCTTGGCAATCTCGCCGACCGTCTTATCGAACATGCCAAGCGTATTCGGATTGGTGATCATGAAGACGGCAACGGTATCGTCGAGCTTGGATCGCAGGTCGTCCATATCGACGTTGCCCGTCGGCAAACTCTTGACCGTCACAAACTCGAAACCCGCCATCTTCGCACTGGCTGGGTTGGTGCCGTGAGCACTATCGGGAGCGAGAATCTTGGTTCGCTTTTGCCCCAGCTTGCGAAAGTGAGCGGCCGCGACCATCAGGGCGGTGAGTTCACCATGAGCACCAGCGGCAGGCTGCAGCGAGACGGCTGGCAGGCCGGAGATCTCGCCAAAGAACTGCTGCAGTTCGTAGAACAACTGCAGCATGCCCTGCAGCGTGCTTTCGGGCTGATACGGATGCAGGTCAGCCAGGCCCGGCAAAGCGGCGATTCGCTCGTTCCGCTTGCTGTTGTACTTCATCGTGCAACTGCCGAGCGGATAGAAGTGCGTATCGACCGACATGTTGAGCGTCGACAGATTCGTGAAGTGACGCACCACTTCAGGCTCGGCGACTTCTGGCAGTGGCGGCGGTTCAGCGGCGAGTGCCTCGGCGGGAAGCAACTCGGTCGCGGCTGGTCCGCCAACATCGCAGGTCGGCAAGTGAGCGCCGCGACGTCCCTTTTTTGAGAGTTCGAACAGCAACGTAGTCGACTTGAGATTACGCATGAGTGTTATGTGTTAGGTGCAGACGAAGATCAAAGCAGGGCAGGGGAGTAAAACGCGGCGGGAGAATAACCTTAAGCCCAAGCGGCTTGAGCGAGCGCGGTGGCATGCGGACGCGGAGCAGTGTTTTTGCCAGCAGCAGAGAGAGTGGTGACCAGGCCGTCAATCTCTTGGCGGGTGCGTTTCTCGGTCACTGCCACCAGGAAGCAATCGGCCATTTCAGGATACCAGCGTGCCAGCGGCACACCAGCGAGATAGCCGGCATCGGCTGCTTGTTCGAGCATTTCGGCAACGCGACCTTGCGTATCGCGAACGACGAATTCCTTAAACGTCGGCCGATCAAAGGCCGAGACAAAGCGAGGCTGAGCGGTCAATTGCTGGCGAGCGTAGTGCGTCTTGCGAACGCACAAGTCGGCAACTTCTCGCAAGCCTTGTGGCCCCATTTCAGCAAGGTAGATCGCCGCGCGAAGGGCAAACAAACCTTGATTCGTACAGATGTTGCTCGTGGCCTTTTCGCGGCGGATGTGCTGCTCGCGAGTTTGCATCGTCAGCACCCAACAACGACGTCCGCGACGGTCGACTGTTTGACCAGCGATGCGTCCCGGCATGCGACGTACAAACTGCTCCTTGCAAGCCATGATGCCCAGATAGGGTCCGCCGAAGAGCATGGGTGTGCCGAGGCACTGACCTTCCGCCACGGCAACGTCAGCATCCATATCTGCCGGACGCTTGAGCAGGCCCAAGCTGAGCGGATCGAACGACTGAATCAATAACGCACCAGCGGCGTGAGCAATCTTGGCAATGCCTTGTACGTCTTCCAAGCAGCCAAAGAAGTTCGGGTGCTGCACCACGACGCAGGCCGTTTCGCCGTTCACGGCAGCCGAGATATCGGCGAGCGAGACAGCGCCATTGGGCGCTGGCACAACGACAAGCTCACCGCCAATGCAAGCAAAATAGGTTTCCAGAATCTGACGATATTCCGGATGCATGCTCGCGGGAACAACTACGCGGTTGCGACCCGTCACGCTCATGGCAAGTAGCACCGCTTCGGCAACAGCGCTGCCGCCGTCGTATAAGCTGGCGTTGCTCACGTCCATGCCCGTCAACTGGCAAATGAGCGTTTGATACTCAAACATCACCTGCAAATTGCCCTGGCTCACTTCAGGCTGATAGGGCGTGTAGCTGGTGTAGAACTCACCGCGCGAGGCCAGCGCGTCGACGACAGCCGGCACAAAGTGGTCGTAGCTACCGCCACCGAGGAAACACGCCTTTTGCTGTGCATTTCCGTTCTTGGCAGCGAGCGACGACAGATGCTGCGTCAACTCAAGCTCACCCAGCGCCGACGGAATATCGAGCGGCCGTTGCAGGCGAAACTCATCCGGCACGAATTGGAACAGCTCTTGAACCGTGTTGACGCCGATCGACTGCAGCATGGACCGTTCGTCGTCGGGCGTGTTGTACGTGTAGGGCATTGAGGTATCAGCAGCAAAAAGTAGGAGCGAAGATTCAACCCGCCGGCAACCAACTATTCCGAGGCACACTGCTTTTGATAGGCGGCATGATCCATCAATTTGCTGAGGTCGGCCTCGTCAGCAAGCGCCACCTTGATCATCCAACCTGCAGTGTACGGATCATCACCGAGATTCTCTAACCGTCCGGGAAGCTGATCGTTCACCGCGACAATCTCGCCGCTCACTGGGCTATACAGTGAGCTGACGGCCTTTACCGATTCCACTTCGCCGAATTCTTTGCCGGCGGCCACTTTGGTTCCCACCTTGGGCAGAACCATGTGAACGAGGTCGGTCAATTGTTCGATGGCAAAAGCCGTGATGCCGATCGTGCCGACCTTGCGGCCACCTTCGGTGCTCACAGCAACCCATTCGTGCGTTTCGGCGTACAACAGTTCTTCGGGCTTCATGCGCGACCTCGCTTCTCGGAATGTCTCAGCTGGGGCTGTGAATTAATCGGGGGAATGTCGAAAAAGGAGCACTCTTGCGGATGACGTGTTATTTGGCTCGTGAATAATAAAACGGCAACTTGACGACCTTGGCCGGTTCCATAGAGCCACGAATATCGACTGCCACTTCCGTTCCCAGTTCCGCATATTGGGGCTGAACGTAGGCCATCGCAATCGACTTTTGCAGCGTGGGAGAAAAGGTCCCGCTCGTCACTTCGCCAACCCTTTCGCCACCAACGACGATGGGATAATGCTCGCGTGGGATGCGCCGGCCAGCCAACTCCAAACCGACACGCCGTGGACGATTGGGTTTCGCTTGAATCGCCAGCAAGGCTTCGCGACCAATAAAGTCTCGCCCGGATAAGTTTACCGCGAAGGCAAGATCGGCCGTCAAGGGATCAAGATTCTCGCTGAGTTCGTGGCCATAGAGCGGCATCGCTGCTTCCAGCCGTAACGTATCGCGAGCAGCCAGGCCAACGGCTCGTGCGCCTTGATCTTTGCCTGCCTCTAACACGCGGGTCCAAACATCGACGGCATGTGCAGCCGGCACGATCAACTCGCAGCCATCTTCGCCGGTATATCCTGTGCGGCTGACCAGCCCGCGGTGCCCGCAGATCGAAGTTTCCGCCCCGCTGTAATAGGCAAGCCCGCCCAAGTCGGCTCCGACGAGTGGTTCCAGCAATCGCAGGGCGCCAGGCCCCTGAACGGCGATCATCGCGGTATCGAGCGTTTGATCGACAAGCGTCGCTTCGTCCGAAGCACGCATTTGGCTGCGAAACCAGTTAACGATCTTCTCGCGATTGCTCGCATTCACCACCAAGTGGTGATAGAGATCGCCTTGCGGTTCCCGCAGATGATAAATGAGCACGTCGTCGAGAATGCCGCCGTCTTCTTTACAGACCAGCGAGTAGCGAATCTTGCCTGGGCCAAGACCGATGACCTTGCGAGTCAGCAGGCGATCGAGCAGGGCAGCGCCACCGGGGCCATCCACCCGCAAGCGACCCATGTGCGAGACGTCGAACAGCCCGACTGCAGTGCGGGTCGCCTGATGTTCGTCGATGATCGAGCCGTACTGCACGGGCATCGACCAGCCCGCAAAGTCGACCATTCGACCACCATGCGCAGAATGCCAGGCGTGTAGAGGCGTTTGATTCAGCACACCGCTCATTACTGTTTCCCGGCACAAAATCCCGGCAGCCGCGATGGGGCCGGAATGGGCTCTGGAGAGGCGAATCGTACAGGTTGTCAAGGATCGGACTGCGTAGCGTGCATTGTATCGCAGGGCGCGATTGAAACTAGGGGCAGCGACCCGTGAGATAGCGGGTTGCTCCTCGTAGAATCGCGTCGCTGATTTTGGAGTTTGCCGAGCAGTCTCGAGCGCAACCATCGCGGCCAGCGAGTGCGATAATGTCTCGCGTTCTAGCAGCGTCTACGATATGCTGCCGAGTCGAAACCTCTCTTGCCCGCTGACAGCCCGCCGCCGGTTTCCGAAAGGTCCGCATGTCCAACAGCCCAGAGAGATTGTCCTTCGAGTTGGAAGGGGAGTCGCTGCCTCGCGTCTTGAACCGCTTCGATGCAGTGACCGTGGTCGTCGGCTCCATCATCGGCAGCGGAATCTTCCTCAAGGCGAGTACCGTCGCCACGGAACTCAACAGCTTTTTCCCAATCATGCTGATCTGGGTCGTCGTCGGCCTTGTCACGCTCTGCGGAGCTCTCGCACTGGCCGAACTGGCTGCGATGCTGCCTCATGCGGGAGGCCCCTACGTTTACCTGCGTGAAGCCTACGGTCGTCTGCCTGCCTTCTTATGGGGCTGGACGGAGTTTTGGATCATTCGCACCGGTTCACTCGGCGCGCTCGCCGTGGCCACCGTCATCTACGGCAACAAACTGCTCGAAGCCATCGAAGGGCAGGGGATACTCCCGGGCTTTTTGGCCGAGCATGTGCCGCTGTCTCACAATGCTCAAGGTGTTGCTTCGCTGATCCTGATCCTAATCGTGTCGGCGGTAAACATCATCGGCACTCGCTGGGCCGCGTGGGTACAAAACGTCACTTCGGTCATCAAGGTTGCCTTCCTTTGCTTCCTGATCGTCGCTCCCTTCCTGCTCTTCAAAGCCGAGACCGAGAACCTACAACCTTTCTGGCCGGCGAACTGGGGTACAGCATTCTGGCGCTCGATGGGTGTGGCCATGATCGCTGTCTTTTGGCCCTACGATGGCTGGATCAACATCGGCCCCGTCGCCGAAGAAATCAAAGAGCCCCAGCGCAATGTGCCGTTCGCCCTGACAGTCGGCGTACTGGTTGTGATCACCGTCTACTTAGGTGCGAACGCCAGTTATCACCTCGTGCTGCCGATGAAGAGTGTCGCGAATTCCTCTGCTGTTGCTTCCGATGTGACGCAAACCTTGCTGGGTCCAGCGGGCCTGTGGATCGCCGCCCTCGGCGTCACCTTCTCGACTTTCGGCGCACTCAATAGCAACCTGCTCGCGGGACCGCGCATCTACTTCGCCATGGCTCGCGACGGCCTATTTCCCGCAGCGATTCGCAAAGTACATCCCCGTTTCAAAACACCCGCGAATGCGGTCCTCGCGCAGATGGTTTGGTCACTGGTACTCGTCGTCGGTGCTTACTGGTGGACCGCTCCCAAGACGCTTGACCCCAGTGTTCAAACCACGCCTGCAGTCGTCGCCCCAGAAACCTCTCCGATCACTGCCTGGTTTCAAAAGGCCTTCATCCCCAAAGAAGGCCCCGGCCCCGCTTTCGATGCACTCACCAATTTTGTGATCTTCGGCGGCTCGATCTTCTACGCGATGGCCGTGGGTGCCGTGTTCATCCTGCGTAGAACCAAACCCAACTTGCCACGTCCCTATCGCACTTGGGGCTATCCGTTTACTCCCCTTTTCTACCTGCTTGTGTTTGCCGCGGCGCTTGTCAGCATGCTGCTTGATGCTTTGCCGCAGACAATCGCCGGTTCGGGGCTGATCGTGCTCGGCGCGATTGTTTATTACTTAGTCGCCAAGCCGGAAGCTGAAACCAAGCGGTAAGGAATTTGGCCATGAAGAAAAAGCCGGCAGCGCAGGGGACGACCAAAGTAACCGCTAAAAAGCCCATCGCAGTGAAGAAGTCCGCCAAAGGCGAAGCAAAGCCTGAGTCAGCCGCCGCCATCGTCGCCGAGTTGCGGGCCCTCGGTAGCGAGACCACCAAGCGGACGCTTATGAAACATGGTGCCCGCGAGCCCTTTTTTGGCACCAAGATCCAGGACATGAAGCCGATCCAAAAGCGGATCAAGAAGAACTACCAACTGGCCCTCGATCTGTACGCCACTGGCATTTCCGACGCCATGTACCTGGCCGGCCTCATCGCCGACGAACAGCAAATGACCGCCACCGATTTGGAGAACTGGCTTCAGGGTGCTTATTGGTACATGCTCAGCGAGTACACCGTCCCGTGGGTTGCGTCCGAAGGGCCTCACGGCTGGAAGCTGGCCCTGAAGTGGATCGAAAGCCAAGACGAAAAGACTGCTGCGGCCGGTTGGACCACCCTCAGCAATCTGATTGCCGTGAAGCCCGACGAAGAACTCGACTTCGCTGCCTTGCAGAAGCTTTTGGAACGCGTGCGGAAGACGATTCATCAACAACCCAACCGCGTCCGAGGTTCGATGAACGGCTTCGTCATCGCTAGCGGCGGCTACTCGCAACCGCTAACAAACCAAGCCCAAGCGGCAGCCAAAGCGATCGGCGTGGTCGAAGTCGATATGGGGGACACCTCTTGCCAGGTACCTTTCGCCCCCGACTACATCGCCAAGATGCACGCCCGAGGCACGCTCGGCAAAAAGAAGAAGACCGCCCGTTGTTAAGGTGCCTGACTGTTGCCGGCCTGTCTTCCAATCGACGTAAGTCTTCGCTCCTGGCCAGGCTGCCGGGAAAACTTTGTTGACAAACCGGGGAGGTTTGTGAACGCCCTATGCAGTATCTCTCGGGTTTGGCGCGCCTGAGTGTTCACAAAACCCCAGGGTTTGTGAACACCCACCCATTTCCAAGCGTTGGCACTTACGTCGAATTGACGAACCACTCCCAATTCGCTTCTCATCCTATTCGGTGAAATAACAACCGACTTATTCAGCACTGCACCTCAGCAACCAAGTGTTTTGCTGAGGTGGGTGTGAAAAAAGTCTGAGCGATTTGCTCCCGCCATTCGGAAGTTACAGCCCATTTTCGCTGTGGGATCCAACCAGGATTTCAAAGATCGTGCCGCGCCCGCGCGCAGTAGCCCGCTCTCTGATTAGATGCCCCACGCGTGACTAGTCTGGTCCGGCGAAGGTGAGAATTCCGGCATTTTATGCGAAGTTAGATCGCCGCCACCAGATCGGGCTGGCAAGTTGCCAGCCCGTCAACAATAACTTCCGGTTCTCTTTACTTCCGCGGCACTTTCACCGAGTGCGATTGATCGGCAGGCTTGTTCTCGGTGGGCTTTACGGCCAAGGCTTCCGAGAGATCAATCTGTCGAATCGGAGCATCGGCAGCCACGAGCGTCTTCAGGTAGTCGATCGTTTCGTCGACTACGTCGGCCTGCATCAGCACCAGTTCGCCAGGGCGAACATTGGCGAGGGCCTGTTCGCAGGCAATCTTCCAGCCCGTGATTTCCTGGATCTCTTTGACGCGTGTGCCCCGTTCGAGACCTTCACGGAAGCGAGCGGTAATTTCGCCCGGCTTGCGACCCCGCAGGTAATGATCTTCATAGACCACCACGCGGTCGAAGTGTTCGCCCAGGATCTCGCCCTGGCGCACCAGGTCGATATCGCGCCGGTCACCAGCGGCCGAGTACACAGCCAGCCGTTTCTCGTGCGGGAACTGCTGAATCACGTCCATCAGGGCCAGCAGCGACGATGGGTTGTGACCGTAGTCGACAATCATCGTGGCGCCGTTGTACGAAAACAGATTGAACCGGCCCGGCGACTTACCCACGCTGGCGTGGAACGATTCGAGCCCGGCGCGGATCTGTTCCGCGGGTACTCCCAGCGCCCAGCATGCGGCGGCCGAAGCCAGCACGTTTTCGACTTGGAACGAAACGCGGCCACCGTGGGTGAGCGGAATTCGTTCGAGCGACAGGAGCGAGAATTCCGAGAGTCCATCGGCCAGCACGACGCTGTTGTCACGAACAAACACCACGCGGCCATTGCCATCGCGCCAGTTGCTCAGCACGGCATTTTTCTCATCCAGGGCAAAGAAGACCACGCCACCTGGGCACTTCTCAGCCATCGCGGCGACGAGTGGGTCGGCAGCATTGAGGACTGCGTAGCCCGTTGGTGCCACCGCGTCGACAATCACCCGTTTAACGCGAGCGAGCTTTTCCAGGTCGTCGATATCCGACAAGCCCAGGTGATCGCCTTCGCCGATGTTGGTCACCACGGCCACGTCGCACTGATCGTAGGCGAGGCCTTCCCGCAGGATGCCACCACGGGCTGTTTCCAGCACGGCAGCTTCCACGGTTGGATTGATCAGCACCGCCCGAGCCGACTTCGGTCCGCTGCAGTCGCCCGTATCGAGTCGGCGCGAACCGATGTAGATGCCGTCGGTGCAAGTCAGACCGACCGTCCGACCGGTGACGCTCAAGATATGAGCAATCAGGCGGGTCGTGGTCGTCTTACCATTCACACCGGTCACGGCGACGATTGGCACGCGGCCATTTTCGCCGGCGGGGAACATCAGGTCGACAATCTTCTCGCCGACAGGCTTTGGCTGGCCACTTGCAGGCTGCAAGTGCATCCGCAGACCCGGACCAGCATTCACTTCGCAGACAATACCACCCTGCTCATTGAGAGGCTGGCGAATGTCCTGGCAAATGATATCGACGCCGGCAATATCGAGGCCGATCACGCGAGCGGCATCGACTGCTTGCTCGGCGACACTTGGATGCACTTCGTCGGTCACATCAATCGCGCTACCACCGGTGCTGAGGTTCGCATTGCGACGAATGAGCACTTCCTGCCCGGCAGCTGGAACCGCATCGGCCGACAAGCCTTGCTCGGAGAGGACAGCGCGAGAGATCGCGTCGATCTTGATGAAGCTCATCACCGTGCCGTGACCATCGCTACGGCGCGGGTCCTTGTTGACTTCTGCGACCAGCTGAGCCACGGTCGAGCGGCCATCCCCAATCACCTTGGGTGGATCGCGACGAGCAGCGGCAACCACCTTGTTGCCGACAATCAGCAGGCGGTGATCGGCACCGGGAGCATACTTCTCGACGATGATTTCTTTGCCTTCCTGCCGAGCAGAGTCGAAGGCGGCCATCACCTGTTCACGTGTGGTGAGGTTGGTCGCCACACCGCGACCATGGTTACCAAACTGCGGCTTAACCACGACCGGAGCGTCGATTTCCTGAGCTGCTTCCCAGGCATCTTCGGCATCGGTCACAGGTCGACCTTCTGGCACGGGCACGCCCACACTGGAAAGAAGTGAGCGGGTCAGGTCTTTGTCCTGAGCGATCGATTCGGCGATGGCGCCGGTGCGATCGGTTTCGGCAGCGAGAATTCGACGCTGCTTGTGACCATGACCGAGCACCACCAGGCTGCCCGAGTTCAGACGGCGGTAAGGAATGCCGCGAGCAGTGGCCGCATCAACAATGGCAGCCGTGCTTGGTCCGAGGCACGATTCGTAAGCCAGCTCCTTCAGTCGTTGCACTTCGGCCGCGACATCAAAGGGCTTATCGAGAACCGCGGCCATCACCAGTTCGCGCCCTTTTTCCAGGCACGCCCGGGCGAGCGTTTCTTCGGAGAATTCGATGGCCACCTTATAAACGCCCTCTTCGGACGTTTCGCGAGCGCGACCGAAACCGACTTCGGTGCCGGCCAGCGATTGCAACTCGAGCGTGACGTGCTCAAGGATGTGGGCGAGGTACGTGCCGCGGCGCAGACGTTCAAAAAAGCCGCCGCGCTCACCGACGCTGCAGCGGTGTTCGATCATCGTGGGCAACCATGAGGTCAACCGTTCGTTGAATCCTGGCATCATCTCCGAAGAAGTGTCTTTCCACTCCCCCAGATCGACCCAAGCCTCCAGAACAGGAAAATTGGCCCAGTAGTTAGGTCCACGCAGCGCGAGAACTTTACGGAATTGCATGGCTGTGATTCAAGCCTATCGATAAAAGCGTTAGTAAGTTGGGGAGAGGTTGTACGGTTGGCTCAAGCGGCATGCAGCGAGTTTCGGCTCAGCAGGTGTGCACGGCGAGAGCGTTGATTGATTGAAAGTGAGTGATTACATAGAAGTGACTACTTTGGGCGGTAAGCGGCAGGACTTCGGAGGAGAATGAGACTTCCTGCCAGTGCAACTCTGATGCGCCCGCGATCAGAAATATGGTTGCCGCAGCGAAAAAGGACCTAAAAATCTAACACCGCAAACGCCTGGTCCGCTCTGTAGCGAGGGAGCTTCCAGCTCCCGCCTGATAACATCAGGAGCGATTCCTCTGGGTTGGCTACGCATCTGGCAGGTTGCCTGTTCGGTGGAATTCGCCCGATTGTTCGAAATGCGATGACCGCATCTTGAAGTGCTCAATTGACGCGTAACAGCCAACGGAACAGGCACGGCGAACGTCATCCTCTCAACCGGAAGAACTGGACCTAAGCTATATCGACAGGTTGGGCGCAGGGTTATAGCCCGCTCGAATCTTTGCTGCAGGTTCGACAGGAGCAAGGCGTACCCTGGCACCGTGTTGCAGGGCAACACTGTGGGAACAGGCGATATGGCGCGGCGATGCATCAAATAAGTCGATTGATTTCGGCGCTGACTATGGCACTCAACCACGCACGAGTGCAGCTACTTTCAGCACCTATCAAACGCTCCGCATCGAAGAAGAAATCCTGATGCGCCGCAATGTCCCGCAGAATCGATTTGAGCCCAGGCTAAACACCCCAGATCACCCAAACATTCGCCAGACACCCGCGACGCCCTTGGCGACGTCCCTCGCCATCCGCACCAGACTTCTCTTCTTCCCCGGTTTAACACCGGCAATTGTGACGATTATTATGCTCGTTGATAAGGATTCGGCTAGCTGAATCGGGGCAGGATTCCTAAGATTTAGCTAACCAATTCAAACGCGCATTCCATCGTCGAATAAGCTCTCTGAAGTAAGATATGGAGAGCACGTTGCGCCTCGTTACCGCGTAACCGAAGATTTTCTGCGAAGTTTATCGTTTCCCGCCTGAGTTGCTCTTCTCGCCGGCCTGTGATCGAACCTCTACCTCCCTCGACAACGTCCACCGCCATTCCGCCCGAATGGGGGCCCAAACTCAGTGCTGCGCTCCTTTCAGGCGAAACACTGATCTGTTGGCTGGAAGTCGATCTCGACGCTAAGTTGCACTACGGTAAGACTTTACTGGCTTTCACCGAACGCCGATTCCTGGCGATTCCCGCTGCGGCCGTGGATGCAGATCCGCTGGCTTGGTACCGGGACGAACTGCAATCCATCAGTTGCCGCGACCAGTTCGGCCTGGGGATGCTTGATCTGACAAGTTCCACGGCCCGCTTGGGAATTTGGCGATTCACGTCGCGCCACACGACCGCCGCACATCGCTTCGCCCAGCGGGTTGCCGCAGCTTTGCGCAACGAAAACCTGGCAGACAAAGACACGGTGACGGTTTGCCCGTCATGTGGAACGACGCTCGGTCCCGAAGATGTGACCTGCGTGAACTGTGCACCAATGGCACAGCTGCCTCCATCGAAGTCGCTGCTCCGCTTATTACCATTTGCTCGGCGGCGGGGAGGGATGCTGGCCGCGGGCCTGGTTTTGACGATCGCCGCCACGGCCGCGACGCTGATTCCTCCGTACCTGACGATGCCGCTGGTTGACGATGTGCTAACGCCCTACGCCCGGGGCGAAAAGCCAGAGCAAAGCCTGGTGGTTTGGTATCTCTCCGGCTTGCTGATTGCCGCACTCCTCGCGTGGTTGCTAGGCTGGGCCAAAACCTGGATCGTCGCCCGCCTCAGTTCCCGCATTGCTGCGGATCTTCGCAATGCGATGTACTCGCATCTGCAAAAGTTGTCGCTCGAGTTCTTCGGCGGCAAGCGTACCGGCGATCTGATCTCGCGCGTCGGCAGCGACACCGACAAGATCTGCACGTTTCTTTCGATCTATCTGCTCGAGTTCGCCAGCGACTTGCTGATGATCATTGGCACCTCGATCATTTTGTTCTCGACCGATGTCAAGCTGGCACTGGTCACGCTTGTGCCGTTTCCGATCATCGCCTACTTGATTCAAAAAGTCCGCAAGCAGATGCGGCATGGTTTCAACCAAGAAAACCGCACCTGGTCGAACATGATCAGCGTCCTCTCGGACACCATTCCCGGCATTCGCGTCGTCAAGGCTTTCGCCCAGGAACAACGCGAGGTTGAGCGGTTTCGCACAGCCAACGATCACGTCTTGGAATCGAATGACCGCGTGAATCGCGTTTGGGCCTTTTTTGGGCCCGTTGTCAGCCTGCTGACCGACGCGGGCATTCTCGTGGTCTGGGCTTTTGGCGTTTATCAAATCTCGCAGGGCCAGTTGAGAACGGGCGTGCTCATCGGCTTCCTCGCCTATATCGGCCGCTTCTATACCCGCCTCGATGCCATGAGCCGGATGTTCTCGAATTCGCAGCGAGCGGCGGCAGCATCGCACCGTATCTTCGAAATCCTTGATCGCATCCCCAGCGTCGCCGAGCCGGTAAAGCCAATCTCGCCCGGCCGCGTCGAAGGCAAAATCGAGATCCGTGATATTCGCTTCTCTTACGGTAGTCGCCAGGTAATTAACGACGTTAACTTGTCGATCGAACCGGGCGAAATGATCGGCCTCGTCGGCGCGAGCGGCGCGGGTAAGAGTACGCTCGTCAATCTAGTCTGTCGCTTCTACGACGTAGCCTCGGGAGCGATCCTGGTCGATGGCGTCGATATTCGGTCATTCCCCGTTGAGGAATACCGCCGCAACATCGGCATCGTGCTGCAAGAACCGTTTTTGTTCTTTGGCTCGATTGCCGAGAACATCGCTTATGCCAAGCCGGAAGCCACCCGAGCGCAGATCATTGCCGCCGCGAAAGCCGCTAAGGCTCACGACTTTATCCTGCGTTTGCCCGATGGCTACGACTCGATTGTCGGCGAGCGCGGGCAGTCGCTCTCGGGCGGTGAACGTCAGCGCATCTCGATTGCGCGCGCGTTGTTGACCGATCCTCGGATTTTGATCTTGGACGAGGCAACTTCTTCGGTTGATACCGAAACCGAACGCGAAATCCAGGAAGCACTCGACGTGCTTACCAAGGGACGCACGACGATTGCCATCGCCCACCGCCTGAGCACACTGCGCAACGCCAGCCGCATCGTGGTCATGGAACAAGGTCGCGTGATGGAAGTGGGCGGTCACGGCGAATTGCTCGACCGCAATGGTGCTTACGCCAAACTGCATCAAGCGCAGTACGAACTGACGCAGGGAGTTGTCTCGCCATGAAAAACGAGCATCAATCCCAGAACCTGTTCAGCCTCAGTCGCGACTCTTTTGGTCAATTAACGTTGATCGATTCCTCGGGTGCGCGGCACGTGGGCATTATTCCGCTCCGCTTGTTTCCCTTCTCGGACCGCGATCATTGGATTTCGCTAGTCGGTCCTGGCAATGTGGAAGTGCTTTTGATCGAAGATTTGCTCACCCTGCCTAAGAGTCTTCGCGAGACGCTAGAAGGCGAACTCGCCGACCGTGAATTTCTGCCGGTCATCGAGCAGGTAACTCACTGCAGCAGCGACACAGAACCCAGTGAATGGCACGTGCAGACCGATCGCGGTCCCACGCGGTTCGTCCTCAAAAGCGAAGAAGACATCCGCAGCCTCGGGCCGGGCAAATTACTAATCGTCGATGCCATCGGCATGCGTTACCTGGTACCTGATTTCCGCAAGCTCGATAGCTACAGCCGGCGGATCATGGAAGAATACGCGTAAGTCCCAATGGTTTCATTGGGACTTCAGGCCGCGAGGCATTACCGGCAGCGTCGGCGTCCGCAGCAGCTGCTTTGATAGACTGTGGCGGTAGGAAGCGTGTCCCCCTGATCGGGAACGATCCAGATATTGCGGAAGGTCACTGGGTTGCCGTGATCTTGCAGGTTGATCGGGAAGTGCTCGGGAGCTTCGACTTTTCCACCACCCGTCTTGGCCTTGATATCGCGGTGCCAGTGAATAGGCACGCCATTGTGCAGCACGGTGATATGGGCATTTTGGATCTTCTTTTTGCTGTCTTCGGGCGACCAGCGAGGCTGTGAGAAGTAGATGTCGTAGGTTTGCCAGGTGAGCGGCGGCAGGCACATGTTCAATTCAGGACGTTGCTGCCGATAGAGACCGCCACATTCGTTTTCGATCCCTTCGAGGCCGAAGGAATCGAGAATCTGCACTTCGTACCGCTGCTGGATGTAGACGCCACTGTTGCCGCGGGCCTGCCCCTTGGCATAAGGCATAAAGGGTGAGCGAAACTCGATGTGCATGCGAAAATCACCGACGGGCATCTTGGTTAGCGTGCCCGCGAGCAGCAGATTGTCTTTTGTCAGCTTCGCACCTTTCAACTCTTCAGTCGGTTGACCATTGAAGAGCACCACTGCGCCAGGCGGAGGTGCAGCTCCCATGGTGGGACTGATGCGCACCGTCTTGCGGAACGAGCCCGCGTTATTGCCATAGGCATCGAAGACGGTGGCATTGCCACTGGTGACGGCAATTTTCACGTCGTCGTTTTCGAGCCACAGAATCTTCTGTTCGTTGCTCGTGCCGCTGAGTTTCAGCTTGTTGGTGCGGTCCCAGCCTGCACCGGGTAAGCCACCGCGGAACAAGACCGCATCGAATTTGCCGTCGCCATTCGAGATCACTTGCAGGCCGCTGTTCACATAGCCCCAAGCGGGCGTGCGAATAGTACCAACCAGTTCACCTTGCAAGGCATAGTCGAGACCGGCTTCAGTCACATCCAGGAAGGTCTTCTTGGCTTTGTCCTTTGGCGAATCAGCGGCGGAAGCCACCGCGACCAATGCGCACAGGCCGATCGAGATGATCGCCGCGAAGTTTCGTTTCGTCGCCATCCGCCCCATAGCAGCTAACTCCCGATTCAGTGTTGTCATTCAAGGTTGATCTAGATGCTTTCCGCTACCAACTCTGCTTGCCGATCGGCCTTGATCGCGTTCTGCAAATGTAGTTTGCAGGGTCCGCATCCTCGCGGCAATCACCAATGAACTGCCTCATCGGCCGGCGCGTTTGCCACCGCAAGTGCGGCACAATCGCTACGATCCTTCCGCGTCGCGGCCATTCGCTCAGCTGAGCAGTTCGGCCCGTAACTTCGCCAGCACACTGACGACCGGCTTCAACTTGCCCCCCATATCGACGAGGCCGCCGAGTGGGTAGTCGTGGGGCACGTCGTCTCGCACTTGATTCCAAAACAGGGCCTGCACAGGCTGCTTGGCCAGCAACAGAGTCCCGAGGCGATTCATGACGGCCGCTTGCTCGGTGGGTGTGAACGGCGAGAAGGGCTGGCAGTAGTGTGGTTTGTCGTGATGCCGAGCCAGCGGATCAGGCGTGTCCTGGCTGGGCATGGTAATCTGAAGTACGAGCGGCACGCCCAGTTGGCTCCAACGATCAACCAGCCGACTGATTTCGAGCGGGTCGCGCATCACACTGCCGCCGGGCCAGTAGCCGAGATTCAATTCGAGCCCAATGCCCGCGAGACCAAGGCCGCCGCGTACCAGCGTATCGGCAAAGTGCAGCGGCGTAAGCTCTTGATCTTCGGCGGCAATGTACTCTGCCCAAGGACGATCGAAGCTGACGATCATCGGTGTCTTACCATCGAGCGTGCGAACACGGTCGACCGCCTCAACGGTCAACTTCAGCCGCTGCTCTTCATCCATCTCGATGCCGGCCGGCAGGTTCATGCGCGCGGCTACATGCCACAGGTGAACCTTGCCCTTATACCGCTGCACGACACGTTCGACATGCTGCAGGGTGTATTCCAGCACTTCTTCAAATCCGTCGGCCATCAAGAACAGCCAATCGGGCAAACTGGGACGATCGAGTTGCACCAGCGGACCGAGGCAGATCCGTTGGCCACGCTCGCGCGCCCAGTGCACTGCGGCGTCCGTGGTCTGCCATTCGATTTCACCCGCTTCGGGCTCGACGATGGGCCAGCGCGGCGATATCAACGAGGTGTTGCAGGCAGCAGCCAGATCGTCGGCAATCTCCTTGGCTGGCGCCCGTTCGAGCCGAGCGCCCAACAGGGTCGGCAGAACCGAATGCTGGCCGCGGCGAATTTCCAAAACCTGCTGAGTGTAGGCGTGTGCCAAATGATCGGCCGCATCCAAGCCATGCTGCAGGCTATCGTCAGCAAACTTGAGCGACGCGGCTTGGGAAGTACGATCGGTTAGCGCGGCGACCAGCTTTTTTGTCGCCAACTTCACCGAGGCTGTGTAGTTGTCTGGCAGGGTCATGCCGGCTTGTTGCCAGGCAGCCGATTGATTCCGCAAGCGAGTAATCGTGCCGCGAGCCAGTTCAATCGGCAACAGATAGGGCTGCTGCCGTTCCATCAAGCTGCCCGTGCAGAGCATCTGCACTCCCCGCTTGTGAACGTGCCAGGCGACATAGGTCCAGCCCGATTCGCGCTGATCTCGATCGATCGTGAGCAGATGGCCGTCGAGCCGAGCCCGACCTTCCCAAGGAATGCCATCGGCACCGGCAACGAATGCCAATTCGCGGCCATGTGCTGCGAGTCGCTCGGGAGCGGGAACGGTAAATCGCAACTGACCCATTGGCTGATCGAACTTCCCGAGCGCAAGACGACAAAATGAGAGGGCGGTAGCGTTGCACATCGGTCCTCGCCTCGCACCCGTGGGGAGTCTATCTTAACTGATTCGGCGGAGCAACCGAAGTGACCGTTCGCGTCATGCCAACCGCGCGCCGCTGCACGTTTGGCGGTAACCTGCGGCCTTCGCAGACCGTCGTTGACAGGCAGTGGTAATTGCCGAAGCTGTAGTGCGAATCATTAGTTCCCGACCTTATCTCACCTGCAACGTATTGCCTCCCATGACAACGGCACCCGTACTTCAAACCGAGATCCCCGGCCTTGCGGTTCGCCGCGGCAAAGTGCGCGACGTATTCGACCTCGGCGAGCAACTGCTGCTGGTTGCGTCGGACCGCATTAGCGCCTTCGACTGGGTGATGCCCAATGGCATTCCCGACAAGGGCCGGATTCTCACGAAGTTGAGCGCCTTTTGGTTCGATTTGCTGAAAGTGCCGCATCACCTTCTCTCGTTGGATGTTGATCAACTGTCGCTTCCTGCAGGCGTTGATCGTGCGCCGCTGCGAGGTCGGTCGATGATCTGCCGCAAGGCGAACATCGTCCCCATCGAGTGCGTGGTGCGCGGCTACCTGGAAGGTTCGGGCTGGAAGGAATACCGCCAGAACCAAGCGGTGTGCGGCGTGCAATTGCCCGCCGGACTACGGCAGTGCGATCGTCTACCACAGCCAATCTTCACGCCCGCAACCAAGGAAGAAAGCGGTCACGACATCAACATTACATTTCCGCAAATGGTCGATCTCATCGGCCACGAAACGGCTCAAAAGCTCAAGGATCTCAGCATCGACGTGTACGTGCGGGCAGCGAAGCACGCACTCGCGCACGGCGTGATCATTGCCGATACCAAGTTGGAATGGGGTTGGCACGAAGGGGAACTCATTTTGTGCGATGAAGTCCTCACACCCGATAGCAGTCGCTTCTGGCCTGCCGATCACTACGAGCCGGGCAAAGCTCAGCCGTCGTACGACAAGCAATTCGTGCGAGAATGGCTGGAGGAAAGTGGCTGGGACAAGAACAGCCCGCCGCCAAGCTTGCCCGACGAGGTTGTTGCGCACACTCGCGGTAAATACCTCGAGGCGCTGGAACGTCTGTCTGGCAATTCGCTGTAGCCAACGTCAGCTACGCGTAGTGTGTGGCCGCTTCACTCTGTTGCACATAGCGCCGAATCAATTGCACGAGCTGATCGCGATCGATCGGCTTTTGCAGATAGTCGTCACAGCCAGCGGCCAGACACTTCTGACGATCGCCGGCCATGGCATGGGCCGTAAGTGCAATGATGGGTTGTAAGTAGCCGATTTTTCGCAGCCGTGACGTCGCCGCGTAGCCATCAAGAACCGGCATCTGCATGTCCATCAGAATGACATCGAAGGCTTCGCCCCGATCGCTGGCCGCTAGCGCGACTCGTACGCCTTGCTCGCCATTCTCAGCCAGTGCCACCGTTGCGCCGGCCTTCTTCAATACATGTGAGATCAAACGCTGATTGTCGGGGCCATCTTCAACCAGCAACACGTGCGTATTCCCGGGCAACTGCACCTTATTCTGCACAACGGGGCTCTGGGGAGCACGACTGGTGGTCTCTTCACCACCGACCGGTACTTGAGCGACAACTGCTTTGTCCAGGTCCAGCGTCAGGCAAAAGCGACTTCCTCGCCCTGGCTGACTCTCAACGGTGATATCTCCCTTAAGCATCTGTGCCAGGCGCCTGCTGATCGATAAGCCCAACCCGGTACCACCAAACTTGCGTGTAGTCGAAGCGTCGGCCTGCGTGAACGGATTGAAGAGTCGGACAGCGAGGTCGGCTGGAATGCCGATACCCGTATCGGCGACTTCAAACTGCAATTTGGGCGTCGCTTGCATGAGCACCCGGACGACGATGCTCACACTTCCGGTTTCCGTGAACTTGATCGCATTGCTGACCAGATTCAGCAGAATCTGACGAATACGAATTGGATCTGATTCGATCTGCGGAGGCACATGGCCAGTGATGCGCGCCGTAAACTGCAGCCCCTTGGCCTCTGCCCGCACGCGAAAGAGCGCGACGAGGTCGGCCAGCAAATTCTCCACTGAACAGGGAATGTGTTCAACTTCCAGCTTGCCCGCTTCGATCTTCGAGAGATCGAGAATGTCGTTCACCAGTCCCAGCAGGAAGTCACCATTCCGTCGAATGGTTTGCAGCGAGCTGCAATGCCGCTGCAAAGGCTCGTCCGTTTCAGCTTCGCTCAACAGCAAATCACAATAGCCGAGGATCGCGGTCATCGGCGTGCGGATTTCGTGGCTCATGTTGGCCAGAAACTCGCTCTTCGCCCGAGTTGCCGATTCAGCTCGCTTGCGCGCTTCGTACAGTTCTTCGTTGCGCAGTTGCAATTGAATCGACTGCTCTTCGAGCCTCGCTCCCGCAACCGCTGCCGTCTCGAACGAGCGCCGCAGCACCCGTCGCTGGCGAGCATCTTGCAAGATTTGATTCTGACGAATGCCCGCCCAGGTTCCGCAGACGCCCACATGCGCGAGTGCGATGCCAAAGTGAAAGAACAGCTGAGTGAAGCTGACAAATGTCTCGGGGAAGAAGTACATGTTCACACCCGAGTTCGTCAGCACGGCGAACAGGATGTGCTGACCAATGATGAGCAGAGCGCCTGGCCACATGGCCTTCCAGTCGCAATAGGCAATCATCACGGTGAAGGCCGTGAAGAAGAAGAAATGCATCTCGGGCATGCCGTGCATCTGGTAAATGTGCAAAGCCACGAAGACCTGCAGTGCAACGCCGGCCATGCAGCGAGTGAAAAACGATTGCGGCGACAACTTGGCGCTCAGCAAATACATCGCCAAGCCAGCGGCAGAAACCGTCAGCGTCACGAGCCAAGTTTGATAGACAAAGCCGAGGGCCAAGGCAATGACTAGATGCAGCAGCAAGAACTGAGTAATCAGGCGATGACCAAGCGCGCGATGTTCGCTGAGCGCCCGCTCGATTTCGTCCTTGCTCAGGACGACCGGTTGGTCGTAACCAATCACTTCGGTAGGAACCGATGTGGAGATCATGGTGCAAGAGCCTCCTGCTTCAGCACCAGGTCAGCCGGCAATGCACACCCTTGTGCAATGGCCGCATCTGCCGAGAACACCGGCAGTGGTTCCTTTGCCAGACAAGCCACGAGCGCGATACGCACGAACTCACTTTCTGGCTCGGTGCAATAGCGGCTGCGATTGTAGTTGCCCCGATAGTAGAGCTTGTCGCTTCCATCCAGAATCACCGCCTGCGGAGTCGAGTAGACACCGAAGCGGTGCGCCAGTTTGCTTTGTTTGTCGGCCACGGCGAGGCAAGGGATCGCCAACTGCTGGAACTCTGCCAGAGCAGATGCTTCGTCCGTGGCTTGCAGGACCGCAATCACGTTCACCTGACCTTGAAACTGATGGATCAGTTCGCGCAGGTGCAGCAAGTTAAACCGCGAGCAAGGGCAGCTGGGATTGAAGAAGTGGAGCAACGTGGGCCGTTGCTCATCGCTAGTATCTGGGAAGCTGGTTGCCAGTTCAGGCAATTCGATCGTTTCACCCAGCGCAGGCTGAACGAGCGCGGCAGGACGAGGCGTCGGCAAAGAGTATTGCCAGTCCTGGTACCAGAATGTCGCCGCCACGAGCGCAGCAAGCGCTGCTTCGCCGCTCAGCAAGAGGCACCAGGTCAAAACGCGATTCATCACACCACTCGGTAACCGTGAAATCCGGAACATTCACGGCACAACTGCAGCAGCGTCCGTGCGCAGGCGCGGATCACTCCGCGCGCGTCGGCACTGCTTCAATTCTGCCCCATAAAAGCGTAGGTTACCGCCGGGGGTCGATTCAGAATCGAATGCAGGCAGCGCGCACCAAATTCGGCAAACGAGCGGTACAAGCGGTACAAGCGGTACAAACGGATTCGCTGTCGGGTAGAAGCGGCCGCCCTGACAAGAGTGGTCAGCAAGTTTAGGGCTCAAGTCGTGGTGGGCAACTACGGCGTTTTGATTTCCAGAATCCGTAGGTTGCGAAACTCCAGCGGAGCCCCTTCGGCCTGCAAACCAAGATAGCCGCTCTTGGTAGCCAGTCCGCTCCCTTCCCAGGCAAGCTCGCCGTTGCAATGAAAGGTGACTTTGTCACCCACACAGCGCAGCCGCCACTCGTTCCATTCACCGGAGGGCTTTTGCATCTTCGGCACTGGCTTCGGTCCCATCAACTTGCCATTGATGAAATTCCCTTCACTGCCGCTGGCAAGGTTGATCTGATTCGCGCCCACTTTCTTGCCTGAGCGAAAAAAGAAGCCACTGTTGTACTTGGACTTCATTCCGCGCCACTCAAAGCGAAACTCGAAATCGGTGAACTCTTTGGCCGACGCCAAATGCGGGCTACCACCACCGGTCACTTTGATGACGCCTTCTTCCACCCTCCAATTCGCGGGCATCTCCTTCGGCGGCGATTCCTCCCCAAAGCGCCAGTTCGTCAGATCCTGTCCATTGAACAGCGAGACAAATCCAGCTTTCGCTTCCTCTTCGGTAAGTTTGTCGGCTGCAACGACGAGAGAAGTGAAGCAACCAAAGACGACGGCAACTAGCAGGTGAGAACGCATGGTGGGCTAGATCCAGGAGAGGGGTGAGGGAACTAGGTCGCTGGGTTCTTGCGCTCGCGATGCTGCAAAGCAAATTCGATGTCGCCTTGCAGCGAACGGTTCTTTTCTGCCAGACGCTCACGAATTCGATAGACGGTGCGGCGAACGGGCGCGGTCAGCACACGAATGATCTCTTCGGCGGAGAGTTTTTCCAGGTCACCAACCGAGTCGACCCGCAAAAACTCGAACACCTGCCGAGCTTCGTAGTCTTCCTTGAACAGCAGGTAGAGTTTTTCTTCCGCAGTGACGAGCGGTCGGCCCAGTGACGGTGCTTTGGCTACCGACTTCTTAGCGACCTTTTGCTTGGTAGGTTTCGAAGTCTGTTTTTTGGTCGCTAGTTTCGCCTTGTTGCTGGGCTTCGTCGGCGGAGTCTTCTTCACGACCTTTTTCTTCTTCGCCATGATGCACGCTCGAGTTGCTACCAAGATGAATGGAATGATCAGGTAATGATTTGCTTCACCACCTGCCCGTGAACGTCGGTCAGACGATAGTCGCGGCCCTGAAAGCGATACACTAGGCGAGTGTGGTCGAAGCCGAGCAAGTGAAGCATCGTCGCTTGCAGATCATGTACGTGTACTTTGTCTTTCGCAATCGAGAAGCCCAGTTCGTCCGATTCGCCGTGCGAGTAGCCACCTTTCACGCCGCCGCCAGCCATCCACATGCTGTAGCAATCGGGAAAGTGATCGCGCCCCAAATTCGGGCCGCCAGCAGTACGACCTTCGCGGAAGGGCGTGCGCCCAAACTCGCCACCGCAAACGATGAGCGTGTCTTGCAACAGGCCTCGCTGCTTCAAGTCCTTGATTAGCGCAGCGACAGGCTTGTCCATCGTCGCGCACTTTTTTGTGAGCCCATCGCCGATGCTTTCGCCGGGCCCAGTGCCGTGAAAATCCCAGCCCCAGTCGAACAACTGCACGTAACGCACGCCTTGCTCCACCAGTCGACGGGCGAGCAAACAGTTGTTGGCAAAGCTCGCGCCGCCGGGTTGGGCACCGTAGGCTTCGAGGGTTTCTTTACTTTCACGGTTGATGTCCATCACTTCCGGCACCGCAGTCTGCATGCGGAAGGCCAGTTCATACTGAGCAATGCGAGTCGCCGTTTCTGGATGGCCCAGTTCGCGCGCCTGCATCTCGTTCAGATCGCGCAGGGCATCGAGCGTATCGCGCCGGAGTTCGCGATCCATGCCCGCGGGGTCGGAAGCATAGAGGACGGGATCTCCCTTCGAGCGGCACTGTACCCCCTGATACACCGAGGGTAAGAAGCCGCTGCCGAACGAATTCTTGCCACCATTGGGCTGCACGCCGCTGGAGATGAGCACGACGAAGCCGGGCAGATTCTCGTTCTCGCTGCCCAGGCCGTACGTGACCCAAGTGCCAAACGAGGGGCGACCGGAACGAGGCGAACCGGTGTAAAGTAGCAACTCGGCGGGCGCATGGTTGAACTGTTCCGTGAACATGCTCTTGATGACGCACATCTCAGCGGCAATACCATGAAAATTTGGCACTGCGTCCGAAAGCCACACACCACCGTTGCCATGCTGAGCAAATTTACGGGGAGTCCCCATTAGCTTCGGCACGCCCGAGGTAAATGCAAACCGCTTGCCTTTTACGAACTCGTCAGGGCAAGCCTGACCATCGCGTTTGACGAGTTCAGGCTTGTAGTCGTACATGTCCAGGTGAGGTGGCGAACCGGTCAGGTGCAAGTAGATCACTCGCTTCGCCTTCGCCGCAAAGTGAGGCAACTTGGGCGTGAGCGGATTGATCTCGGCGACTGCCTGATTTGTATCGCTAGGGGCGGCATGGCCACCTTGCTGCAACAAGCCAGCGAGTGCGATCGAACCCAGGCCAACGCCGGATTGCTGGAGAAAGTGTCGACGGGTTTGAGCGAGAATGCGATTCAATCCGGGATTCATAATTCGTTCCTTATCGCTTCATCAGCGCTTCGTCTAAGTTGAGCAGCACATTGCCAACGACCGTCCAGGCAGCCAGTTCTGGTGCGGACAAATCCTTCGGCAGCGGGCCGATGGGTTCAGTTGCCAAGCGGCGGGCGGCATCGGGCTGAGTCTCGAACTTCGCGAGCGAACGCTGGTAAAGTTGAACCAACCGCTCTTGTTCGTCGGCATGGGGCGGACGGGCCAGACACAACTTGAAGGCGAAGCTGACTCGGTCAGCAGGTGTCACGCCTCCCTCAGCGACCATCTTGCGCGCCAAAGCCTGAGCCGCTTCGACGTAAACCGGATCGTTCAATGTGACGAGCGCTTGAAGCGGTGTGTTCGTTCGTACACGGCGGACCGTGCATACTTCGCGATTCGGTGCATCGAATGTCGCCATCGAAGGATACGGATTCGAACGACGCCAGGTGGTGTAGAGCGCACGGCGGTAGCGATCGGGGCCGTCGCTGGTCTGCCAATCGATGCCGCTGCCGAAGGCGGCACTTAGCCCCATCGAAGGCTGCATCGGCTTCACCGGCGGGCCAAACATTTTGGGACTGAGTAGGCCACTGATGGCTAATGTTTGATCGCGGACCATTTCCGCCGACAGGCGAAATCGTGGCCCCCGTGCGAGAAGGCGATTTTCCGGGTCGCGCTGTTGCAGTTCAGGCGTAACTCGCGACGATTGGCGATAGGCGGCCGAAGTGACCAACTTTTTCACGAATGCCTTTAGGTCCCATTTTGACTTCACCAGGTCTGTTGCCAGCCAATCGAGCAACTCGGGATGAACCGGCAGTTCACCCTGCGAGCCAAACTCCTCGCTCGTGGAAACAATGCCGGTGCCAAAGATCTGCTCCCAGTAGCGATTGGCGACGACGCGAGCCGTGAGAGGGTTTGCATCGTCGACCAGCCAATGTGCCAGCGCCAAACGGTGCGGCATGTCCTTGCGAAGTGGAGGGAAAATCGCCGGGCTGCCAGGCTGAACTTCGTCGCCCAGGTCGAGATAGTTGCCACGATGCTGCAAGCGCGTCACGCGCCCCTTGCCAGCCATTTCCTTCATGATCGGTACGGTATCTGGCTTAAGATCGGCGACCTGCTTCTTGAGCGCTGCCTGCTTTGTGCGAGCATCCTTCAATTCCGGCGCGATACTGAGAAAGTGCTTTTCGATCGTAGCCTTTTGATCGGCGGAGCGGTCCGCAGCTGCAGGTTGTAAAGCGGCCAGCACTTCGGCCGGCGTCTCCGCCCAGGCTTTCACTTGATCGGACGAAGTGGCACTCAGGCGGAACTTGCCGAGAGTGTGTTGTTTGTGCGTGGACTGCTGCTCGATTGTTACGATCAGTTTACTACCGGCTGCAACCTCCAACGGTTGTTTCGCTACGAGCGTCACCGTGTGTGATTCGCCCGGTTTACCACCAACAGCCCAGCCCTTCTTCGGGTCAGAACTGCCGATGAGATTGCTGGCTTCAAACTGAGACTGCGAGTAATCGGCAATAGCCGCCACAAATTCGAGGGCCCGTCGCCCCGATAACGAGTACTCGCTGCTCGGGCTGGGTGACTTTGTTACCTTCTGCTCCCAAACCACATTTCGCTTCTCATCTAGCAGGCTGATCCGAAAATCAGCCAGCCGATTGCCAACCATTCCATCCGTTCGATTCCATAGCACGATCCGATCAACACTGCGCAGCTCCTTCAGATCGACTTCCCACCAAGGATCGTTCGACTGTGCGGTGTGCGTGACGCTTTTGCCTTGAAAGTCTCCGTTGGTGTTGCCATCGATGGCATACTTGGCAGGCCCTTCGTAGTCGGTCGTGCTTTGGGTAGAATCGCCGCCTGTGGCAATGTTTGCTGCGCCCGAAAACACCTGCACCTCTGCCAGCGACAGAATCTTGGTCTTACCGGGAATCTCCACGCGCACATAGCGGCCCTGCAGCGAACTGTTCTGCGGTGGTTCAACCACGGCAGTCACTCCGCTGATCACAAAGTTTCCGCTGCTATGGCCGGGCCCCTTGCCTGGCAGTTGATCATCGGTGAGTGCTTCTAGTCGCAGGGCACGAAGCTTGTCCGCAGCGAGTGGAATCTCAAGCGTGTAGGTATCGTTGTCTGTAGCCTTCGCTACTGTCACGCTGCCATCTTCGGCAATCTTTCCAGATAGCCCCATCTTCGATTCAAACTTCGTCGGCTGCAATGTGTGCCATTCCAACGAACGCGGGAAGGATTGCTCCCACTTCGTTTGGGCAGCGGCCAGTTCCGGCGTGATGGCTTGCAGCGATTTCTCTAACGACGCAAGCTCTCCTTCGAGTTGCTTCTTCTTCTCGATTTGTGTGGGAGAGTATCGCGAGAGCAACGGCGATTCGTCCTTGCGGTCGGCGTCCTCGCTGTTGTTGAAGATCGCAAACAGGCTGAAGAACTCCTTCTGCGACAGCGGATCGTATTTGTGCGTGTGGCACTGCGCGCAGGCGATGGTCGTTCCCATCCACACGGCCATCGTCGTGTTCACGCGATCGACGACGGCGACATTGCGAAATTCTTCGTCGTTGGTACCACCTTCGTTGTTGGTGAGCGTGTTGCGATGGAAGGCTGTCGCGGTCAGTTGGTCGTCGGTCGGATTCGGAAGCAAGTCGCCAGCGATCTGCTCGATGGTGAATTGATCGAAGCGCTTGTTGGCATTGAACGAGCGAATGACGTAATCGCGATAGAGCCAAATGGTGCGCGCTGGATCATCGGCATAGCCAGCTGAATCGGCATACCGCGCCAAGTCGAGCCATTGGTGAGCCCAATGCTCGCCGTAAGCTTCTTTCTGCAGCAAGCGATCGACGAGTTTCTCGTACGCTTGCGGATCGCTGTCCTTCACGAACGCATCGACCTCGGCCAGTGTCGGCGGCAGTCCCGTCAAGTCGAGCGACAGCCGGCGAATGAGGGTGTGCCGATCAGCTTCGTCTTGGGGTTGCAGACCTTCTCGCTCCAGCCGAGAGAGGAGAAAGTGATCGATCTCGTTCTTTGGCCACGCAGCATTTTTTAGAGAGGGCAGTGGAGGGGAGACAGGCGGAGCGTACGACCAATGCGTCGCATAGGCGGCTCCCTCGCGAATCCACTGCTGCAGCAGTTCGACTTCCCGTGGCGATAGTTTCTTACCGGTATTGTGTGGCGGCATCACCAGATCGTTGTCGGTCGACGTAACCCGCTTGATCAACTCACTCTTTTCAGGCTTGCCGGGAACAACGGCTGCATTATCACCGCCGAGGTCGGCCTGGGCACCTTCGAGAGTATCGAGACGAAGGCCATCGACACCACCTTTGCGCTCGGCCTCATCGGGCCCATGGCAGAAGTAGCATTTGTTCGACAGGATCGGTTTGATATCTCGATTGAAGTCGATTTTCTTCGTCACGTCGGCCGCTGGAGCGGATGACAGCAGCGTTAATGTCGTGGCCAGTAAGACCAGCGACAAGACGCGAAAGGTAGGCCAAATACGAAGCATCGGTGGAGAGCCTCGAACTGCGAGAATGCGCGGGCGGGGTAGGGCCGCAGGTGTAACACTGCGGTAGACGCCCATTGTAGATGGGTTTGCCAGCTGCGGCTATGTAAAAGCCCAGCAGTCCGCGACAGCCTGCATTATAGACCAAACTTCGCGAACAGAAATAGCGCCGGGCATTTGCCGCGACAAATGCCCGGCAGAGATGAAGTCAATTCGCCTGCGAGGTTTTAGCCGTGGTCATGGGCAGCGTGCGCGGTCATCTCCTTACACGACTTCTCACACTTCCGGCACTCGGCGGCACATTCCTTCATGTGCTTATCGTCGGGAAACTTTTCGCACTCCTTGGCACACATTCCACAGGCATCGACGCACGCTTTGCAAATGAGCGCGGCGAAGGGACCACTGCGAGCTACGATTGAAGCAGCGGTGGCACAGAACGCGGCACAGTCCTGGCAAGTTGCCAGTGTCTTGGCGTGATCCTTTTTGCCAGCTTCGAGTTGCTTGGCACAATGAGCCGCACAGCTGTCGCATTCTCGCTGACAATCAGAACAAGCCTTGGCACAAGCGTCGAACATATCGCCGTGGGAATGATCGTGCGCGCCAGAGGTTGGGGCCGCCTTTGCAGTTGGGGCCTTGCTGGCTGGAGCCTGTCCGTTACCGGTTGCTTGCATCGCACTCAGGGCGGCCGCCGTCAGACCTGCGACTGTGAATTCTCTTCGTCCGATCATGGTAAGCATCCTTAAAAAGGGAACCTGAAACCAAAGATCTCGAGAAGTCGAACAACACCCCCGCACTGTTCAGACTTGCAAAGAAACGGCCACGACGAGGAATGGCTCCTGGTCGTGGCGCGCGAATTCTATGCGTCGGTCAGACCAGCGACAAGGATCGCAGCCGGCCGATGAGAGAAATTCTCTTACTTGGCGAACGTAGGACTAGGACTTACTACGCGAGAATGTGCGATTTCGCACACTCTCGCGATTTGTACAGCTGACAGCAAAAAAGGCCCCGGCATTTTGCCGGGGCCTCACGGGGATCCTGTGAACCTAGATCGCATTAGGCGAGCGGCAGGCTGCCGAGGCGCGACTGGCTAAGACTGCTACTTCCAGCGTTAAAGCTGGTGTTAAGCGAGCCGTTCACAAACGAGTCTTGGCTACCGTTCTGAGTATTCAGGTTGGCAAACAAGCTCGCATCCGCATTTAGATTGGCGTCGCTGTTCAGCGAGTTCTGGCTACGCAGACCGGTGAAAAAATCATCAGCGGCCTGATTCGTCAGATTGAACTGCGGCGACGAGGCTAGCGCGAGGTTGGCTGCATCCGCGACGGACAGGTTCGCTGAGCCAAATTGATTGAAGGCGGCTAAGTCGTCGAAAGACCTATCACCCGTCAAGTTCAGCGCGGCATTGCCGCCAATCGAACCATTCAGATTGTTATCGCCGTTCAACAGCGAACTGCTACCCAGATTGCTGGCACTGTTCAGGGCGGCATCGTTCAGCAAGTTCGCGGTAATCGCGGTGTCGATGTCCAAATTCGTTCCGAGCCCCAGGGCATCAATATCTAGTTCATCATTCCCAGTGCGGAGGTTGGCTTCTGCGAGAACCTCGGCATTCGATTCAAAACCAATGTCACCGATTGCGATGGGGTTGGTTGCGGCAGCGTTGATTTCCGAGATTTCCGAATTAACCCCGAGCATTACTTGATCTGATGCGACCTCGCCATCTACGATCGTTCCGAGTTTGATCGCTCCGAGTTCGCCATCGGCTGTGTTAGTAGCACCGCTGGCCTCCAGAGCTTCGATCGGGGCATCACCCCTACTTGGTCCGTCAGTGAGACTGTTAACGCGAACGTCAGCATCCATACTGGCCTCGATCGTGCTCGCAGGGACACTCGATCGAAGACCTTGCAGAATGGCGAGGCGGCCGCCAAGTTCAGACCCATGCTCCATTGTACGCTCAGTGGGAGCTCCAATTTCTGCCTCAACAGCCATTTCGGCATCTAAGTTCAGTGGCGCAACTTCGACAGTTTCATCCGCCATGCTTTCCATAGGGACTGCGTTGTTCGCACTTTCTCCATCAACGATGGCGTTGCCACAAATCATGGTGGCCAGCATATCGCCAGCTAACACTTGGCGATTTTCCAATCCTTCGATCGATAGTTGGCGCGAGCGGAAAGGAGGGGTATTCGACTGAGCGGTTTCTTGCATAGACATGACGATTCAATCCTTTGGCAAAACGTGCGACAATCACTTGGTTTGGCAGTGATGTTTAGTAACTTTTGCAACATCGATGCCGCCTTGGCCAGCGAAGCCGATTCAGCCCGTTTTTTGCGAGACTTTCCCGACAATTGACCGCTGTGCGACCTCTGGGCACTGTGCCTCTGCTTGGCGGTTGAACGACGCGGTTGCTCAGCGACCAGTAAATGGCAATGCCGCGGGTGGCACATTACCCAATTTCAGCACACGGGCCGAACAGCGCGGCCGAACCGCGATCATGCGGCCTCTTTCCCGGGCAGGGAAAAATGGCGTTTGTGGCTTGAGCGCGCTTGAGATCGTGTTCCGCTAGCGCTAGAACAACAAGTGACCGCTGGCTCCCCATTTATCTCATCTGTCCGAGGGGAGGTGTGCATGAAGTAACTGGCTCCTATTTTGCGAGGCCAGTCGAAACTCGTAACGCGTGTTCGTTGGGTCGCTCGTCCAGAGTTGGTCGTTCTTATCTATTCATCTCGCGCTGGTTCAGCGATTGCTGGCAGGCGCTCAGGTCCGCTGCAACTGGCTGCGACATCGCGAATGCTCTGCTGCCGAGTCCGTGATTGGCGTCGCTGATTTTTCTTCAGCCTTGTCGATTCATTTTTTCGGACTCATCTTTTCTTGGAGACCGCCATGAGCGAATCCTCTCCGTTGGCAGCATCGCGCCTCATGCGATTCCTGTACACGCAGAATCCGTTCTATTTGATTGGGACGTTCTTGATTCTGTTTGGACTGCAGCAAAGCCTGGGCAAGGAACCCCAGTTGGCCACTTCCGGTCTGCTCACCGGTTTGCTGGCTGGCTACACCCTGCTGCTGGTAGCGATTGGTGTGGTGATCGCCCGCTGGGGGAACCTGTGGGACGACATGCGCACGATCCTGCTGATTGTCGTGCTGCTGTTCTACATGCTCTCGACCAGCCTGGATGTCCACGTGCTGGAGACACCCACTGCCGGTTCTTGGTTGCTCGCCGCAGGACTCATCTTTTGCTTGCTGCTGAGCGAATTCTTGCTGCGCGTGCTCGGATTGCAATTGCCGACACGCTATCGACTCGCATTTTATCTCTCGCTCTCGCTGCTGTTCATCTATCCCATCGTGCTGGCCTGGGTCAGCTATTACCGCTACTACGATGCCCGCAGTTGGATCATCGGAAGCTTTGCGCTGATCGCGGCGCTACCACTTACCCTGCTCATTCCAGCTGCCCGCAGCTTTCGGCGACTAGGCATGCCCTGCGATGCAACCTGGCAATATCCCTGGTATCCGTGGTCGCTATTTGCATTTCTCACGGTCGGTCTGGGACTACGCGCTTGGTGGCTGACGATCTCTTTCGATCCCACCAAAGGCGACGGAAACTGCTTTCATCCGTACCTGCTCATTCCACTTGTCCTGGTGTGGGCCATCATCCTGGTCGAAGCAGGCCTCGTACATCGACGAAGATTCACCCTCAGCTGCGGCTTGCTCTTGCCTTGGCTGGCGATCGCCCTAGGTTATTGGGGACCAGGAACGAGCAACGCCGAACTGTCCTTTCTCGATCGAGTGACCAACACGCTCGGTTCACCACCACAATTGGCGGTGTGGAGCGTATTGGCATTTCAAGGCTGGGCGTTCTGGCGAACGAGCGGCCTGCGAGTAAATCGCTGGCTGGAAGTAGCACTTACTGCGACCGCGGTGTTAGCTTGCGTCACAGGACGGATGACGCAAGACTGGCACACGCTCGTCCCGGCCAGTCCCGCGAGGATGGCGCTGCTGGCCGGGGCATTCGTCGCGCAAGCGCTGCGCCAACAGAGCAGCTATCGGGCCTTGATTGCCGCGCTGTTTGGTGGCTGTTACGTCTGGCTATCGGGAGTGGCCAAGGCGCCGATCGATCCGGAAGGCTTCTGGCGATTGCATGCGCCGCTGATCATTTTGCTGGCCGTGGTGGCGATCTTTCACGACAAGCTTGCCACGCTATTGCAACGGTACGCGGTCTCGGCGATTCCCACCTTGGCAATAGTCGCGGCAGTTGCCTATCCCTGGTACTTCCCAGGAACATCGCCACTGAGCATCACGGCGTATCTGGGCTGTTTGCTGTTGGTTGGGTTTCGCCTTTGGCTACTAGGTCGCGAGGTCCACCAACTGGTTGCGTTTGGCATCAGTGCCTTGGCAAGTTGCTTGCTCTTCGTTTGGCCGGCGGGAAAGTTGCTTGCCGAATCGTGGCTGGCGGCGGGCTTGCCTTATCTACTGGTGGGCTTGGCCGTGGTGATGGCAGGACTTGTAGTGAGCCTGCTGAAGATGAAACTGCCCGACCAGTTGTGGGATTGGCTCACCAGGTTCAATCAACGATTCTGCCTCGAACAGGAGGACGCGGCCTGAGGCACCTGACGAGAGTAGCAACGTGTCAACAAGAAGTGCTCAGAGCCAAACTGCTTGCACAGTTTGGCTCTGAGTGGTTGTTAGGAATGGCAATCGCAGTCGCGATTACTTGTTCTTCTTGCCGCCGCCAATTTTGGTTGTGGCCTTCTGGGCGTCAGTGAGAATACCGGCGACAGCCTTGCTGAAAGCACCTTGAACGTCACGCAGTTCCTTGTCGGCGTCGGCCTTGGCCTTCTTTTGGTCGTCGGTGAGCTTGAGGGCTGCATCGACGGCCTCTTGCGCTGCCTTGCCCTTCGTGCCGGCTTGCTTGTTGGCCTTCATCGCTTCGTTGCGAGCCTTGATTTGCTCGGGAGTAAGCAACGCGTTGACCTTGTCCTGCGCGGCCTTCAACTTGGGAGCATGTTCCTTGGCAATCACTTCGTACTTGGCCTTTTGGTCGGCCGTCAGTTCAGCTGATTCCAGCTTCTTGGCCATGGCGGCCGTTGGATCAGCGTTCTTCTTTCCCTTTTTTCCATCGTTTTGGGCATCAGCGCGAAGCGCCAATGCAATGCACGCGAACACGGCGAGGGCGACAAGACATTTTGAATAGAAAGATTTCATGCGAGAGGACTCCAACGAGAGGGGGAACGAGAAGGATCGTTTTGCGGAACCAAAGTAAAGCCGGAACAGCGCTACACCCGCGCTGTTTCGGCTCGTTTCATATTTATCGCGGGTACTAGCTAAGAGCCTGACGAATGATCTTGCCGTCGCGGACAATCATGATTGGCCGGCCGGTGTTGGTGTGATATTCGTGCGTGTGATCGATACCCAGCGTGTGATAGAAGGTCGCTGCCACATCGTCGGGCGTGATGGCTTCGTTCTTCGGTCCTGAGGCAGTCGCATCGCTTTCGCCAATGACCTGACCACCCTTCACGCCGCCACCGGCAAGCAACATGAACATGCAGCGAGGATAGTGATCGCGACCACCTTCCGCAGCCCGCGAGTTGATCTTGGGCGTACGACCGAACTCACCAGTGATGAAGACTGCGGTCGACTCGAGCAGACCCTTCTGTTGCAAACCGTTGAGCAGGGCGGCCACACCGGTATCGAGCTGCGGCAGCAACTTCGTCTTCAGGTTGGTGAAGTTGGTCTGGTGCGTGTCCCAGCCACCGAGCGTCATGGTGACGAAGCGGACGCCTGATTCGACGAGGCGCGAAGCGAGCAAACAGTTCATGCCGAAGCTCTCGGTACCGAAGGGTTCGGCGAACTTGGGCGATTCTTTGCTCACATCGAAGGCATCACGAGCGCGGCGCGAGGTGATGATCGAGTGGGCCTGCTCCGAGAAGCGATCGAGACCGGTCAACAGCTGACTGTTCGATTCGACATTTGCGAAGGTCTTGTCGAGATCTTGCAGCAGGTTCTGGCGACGTTCGACTTCTTCCACCGTCAAACCGTTGCCGAGCGAGATACCACGTACGCCGTACGTCTGGCCTGCCTTCGGCGAACCGGTCGTATTCAGCGGAGCGTATTGCACGCCGAGGAAGCCTGTCCGTTGATTGCTGTTCGGAATGGCGACGAACGGAGGCAGGTCCTTTGGTCCGCCCATTTCCTTGGTGACGACAGCGCCGTAGCCAGGATACTCGAGCGACTGAATCGGGCGGTTGCCGGTGTTCACATACTCTGTTCCCAGAGCGTGGGCACCCAGCGTGTGCGAAACACCGCGGAGCACGCAGAACTTGTCCGCTTGCGCGGCCATCTTCGGCAGGTGTTCCGAAATTTCTACACCGGAAGCACAGGTCTTAATGGGGTTAAAGGTGCCGCGGAACTCAGCCGGAGCATCGGGCTTAAGATCAAAGGTGTCCATGTGCGAAGGACCACCGGTCAAGTTGATGAAGATGGCGCTCGTCGCCCTGGCCTTCTTCACTTCGCCAGCGGCAGCCATCCGCAGGTAACCAGACAGGCTGAGGCCGACGCCTAGCGCACCGGCCTTGAGAAAATCGCGACGCTTGACACCATCACAGGTTCGAGAGAGAGCCATGAGGAAATTCCTTTTTATCGGACGGGAGGTTTTCGTTGAAATGTTTGGGAAATTTGAAAGAGGAACCGGAGTCGCCAATCACTAGTGATTGACGATGAACTCCTTGGTGTTGATCAAAGTCCAGAGCAAACCCTTCGCGCCTTCGAGCGGCGAGGAAGAATCGGCCAGGAACTGTTGGCAGCGAGCAATCTCGTCGTCCGTAGGCTGACGGCTGAGAGTGCGAAGGTAAGCCTGCCGGACGAGCGTCACCGGATCGACGTTCACCCCTTCAGGCTGTTCGGCGACCACCTTTTTCGCATCGCCAGCCTTCTTCAGTTCGGCGATACGTTCTTCGATGCGGGCGACTTGCTCTTTATTCTTCTCTTTCTTGGCCCGTTCGAGACGAACCTTCATCCGCGGCAATTCCCTGTCGAGGTCAACCTTGCTCGGATCCGTTCCATCCCTCAGCTTGGTTTGCTTCAGTTTGATCTGGTCGATCCAGGTATCTTTGCCGCCACCAATCGCGGTGAGCACACTGCTGTCGTTCTGCAGATAAACGGTCTGCAACAAACTGGCGTCCATCGAGCGATCGCAGTCGCAATTGCTTTCGCGAGTCGACCGGCCGAAGACCTGCAAACCGAAGTTCGCAGTACCAGCTTGATTTCCTTGGATACGAGCGGAGGACGTGGCAATGTTGATTGCCCGGCCCTTGAGCGCCGTGCGAGCTTCGGCAGCCTTCGCGTCCGAAGCAGTAGCAATGGCAATCGCATCGTAGGCGACTTCGGCAGGCATACGACGAGGAACAGCACGGGCGAAATTGCGTTCGTCCTTGGCGTTCGTTTCGTTGGGCTGCCAAGAGCGTTGATACGTGTCGCTGGCGAGAATCTCGCGATGCAGCCACTTCATATTGAACTCGTGTTCGATGAAGCCCTTGGCGAGGTAGTCAAGCAACTTGCGGTTGCTGGGCGGATTGGCCAAGCTCAGATCGTCTGGCGGTTCGACAATCCCCACATTGAAGTAGCTGGCCCAAACGCGATTGACGAAGGCCTTGGCGAAGTAAGGATTGTTCGGGCTACGCATCCAGTCCATCAAAGGCTGGCGAGCATCTTCGACACTGTTCAAATCCATCGTCTCGCCACCAAGAACACGAGCCTTGGCAACGGGCATCGGGGCGCGACGATTCTTGTTGTTGTCCTTGTCGTTCTTGCCCCGATTGGCGTTGACGGTCGGCTTGACAAGATGGACTTCACCGAAAGGAATCGTCTTGCCATCCTTCAAGATATCGGGCAATTGCCGGCGAAGATCATTTCCCTTCAGGTCCTTCTTGAGACCCGTCTGTTCCATGATGGCCTGGTACTGTGCGACCGTCTCTTTATCGCGAGCTCCAGCAGGGCTGAACTGCACGCGGGCAAAGAAGGCCTTGAAGGCATCGAAGTCGTCCTTCGACCATTGATCGAACGGATGCTTGTGGCACTGGGCACATTGAATTCGCATACCCAGGAACGTGTAAGCGATGCCAATCGCTCGCTCTTCGGGCTGGCGATAGTTGTTACGGGCCCAGTAGTAGGGCATTGATGGTCGCTCGGCAAAGGTACCCTTGCTGTCGCGATACATCTCGCTCATTTCTTCACAATAAGCGTTGTAGTCTTGGCCTGGCTTGCGGCTTTGACCGAGCACAATCCCTTCGGCAATTTGATCGTAGGGAACATTGTCGCTGACCCGCTTGTAGATCCAGTCGTACCATTCCTGACCAGGAGCGGCACGAACGGGCGAGACGTTGTTCAACTGCGAGTCATTATTGCCGGTGAAGTCGCACAGCTTGGTCGTCCACCAGGCAGCATAGGCGGGGGTTTCGAGCAGTTGCTCGACCTTCTCGGCTCGCTTATTCGGCGACTTATCGGCGAGGAACTCCTCCACTTCCGTGGCACTGGGGAGGGTACCGGTCAGGTCGAGCGACAAGCGGCGCAGGAACTCTGCGTCGTTGCTCTTATCCGAGGGGACCACGCCGAGCTTGCTTAACTTTTCGATGACGAGTTTATCAATGGTCGTCGAGGCAGGAACCTTGGGATAAGCCTTGCCCGAGAGTTCTGTCACGGGGCGAATCACTGGAATGGCAATCACCGCGTTGTCGTACGAGACAACAACGTGGGTATCGCCCTGATCGGTGGCGGTCACGACACCGTTTTCGTCGATCTTCGCCACTTGTTCGCTGTTGCTGACAAAGCGGCAGAGAGGAGTCACGTCTTCTTGGCTGCCATCGGGCCATACGGCAACGGCTTTGAGCTGCACAGTCTGACCCGGTTTGGCGAACAGAATTTCCTGTGGAGTGACATTCAGCGTGACGAGCTTTTGCACTTCGTCGTTGCTGTACTTGGCCCCAGCGGCAACCCAGCGAAGCAGGACGTGATGTTGCCAGCTACCTTTTTTATAGCGCTCGCCACCTTCGTGCATGTCAGCATCGGTCGGCTTGGCGAGGATCAGGCTTTCGTCGATGTTCTTGACGTCGACGCGTGGTCGCTTGGCGTCCATCAAGGCATCGTGGTCAGCCTTGAAGTCGTAGCCAAAGAGCGACAGGCGAAATTCGCCGCGGCCTTGGAACGATCCGTGACACGAGCGGCCATTGCACCCCAGCCGACCGAACAGCGGGCTGATGTGGCGTTGAAAGCTGGGGACTTCTTCCCCTTCTGCTTGACCGAAGCGCTCGTGAATTGGCTTTTGAACTTCAGCGGGAGTTGTCTCCGCAGCCGAAGTCGTGAGGGCCACCAAGGCCCAGGCGAGCGGCGTGCAAGCAAGCAGCCTGACGAAACCGATTCGCATGACGGAATCTCCATTCTTCCACACAGGGAGGGCAAATACTGAGGGTATTGGTTGCCAGGCACAGGTGTGCCCAGCGGTTGGGTATGAACTTACTCGGGCTTCTTCTTATTCATGGGCGGCTGGATGGAAGTCGCGGGAGAAGTGGACTTCTTTTCGTCGACGACTTTCTCGCTCTTCACTTTTTCGGCAACTGGCTTTTCGTTGGGCCGTTGCTTATCGAGCAGCGGCTTCTTTTGATTACCTCGATTGCCACCGGCATTCGTCAGCGACTTGAGGTGACCTTCGATGACCGAATCTCGATCTCGCTCCAAACGGCCGATGTCTTCATCCAACTTGCTCAAGCGGCCCGTGACGCGTTCCCGTTCGAGTCGGAGTACATCGAGCCGGGCCTGCCATTGTTCGGCAAGAATCTCGCGGAGTTGCTTTTTCAGCTCTTCGTTTTCGGATTCGGATTCACCCATCTTCAGGCGAGCGACGAGCAGCTGTGCTCGGGACTGAGCTTGCCAGGCTTTGAGTTCCAGATCGTATTGCCGGCTATCTCGCTCGTGCACCATCGCCAACTTTTCGGTCACGCGGAATAGATCGCGCACGGCCCGTTCGTATTCTTTGGGCTGATTGGCTTTGAGATGCGAAAGCAACTGAGCCAGTTCCGGATGATTCCGCTCGACGAAATCCGTCACCGTCGCTTCACGCTCGGGCGTGATCGCAATTTGCCGGGCTTGCCCAGGCTTTTGCGTCGGCTTGTTGCCGGGCTTTTGCGCCAGCACGTCGTTGCCAACGGCAACGCAGGCGCAGGCCACTAGCAGAATCAGTAGTAAACGCCAAACAGGCATATCCCTAGTTCTCCTGCGGACGAGATTCCGCCGCATCGAGAGGAGTGGCTTCAGAAGTTTTGCGTTCGTTACCGGCAATACCCAGTACGGCTGCGGTCATCCAGGAAGGAGCCTCGGTCGAAATGCTGAGTACTTCTTCTTGCAACAGAGCTTCGTGCAAGGCCAATTCATCGTCGCCCGATTCGTCATCACCGGCGGTGGCATCAGCCTGCATCTCGGTCCAAGCGACAGCCAGAGCGGCAGTGACATGCGCGACGTTGTTGTTGCCCGCGAGTGGCGCTGCGGGACCAAACCAGCCAGCATTCCAACCGGCCATGACCAGCACCGCTGCGGCAGACATGCCAGCGACCAGCCAGGCAAGATGCTGGGAGCGGTCGCGAGCAGGGAGGGAAACGACCGGCTGCTTGGCCACGGCGGTGATGACCGAAGCTTCGGCGGCGGCAATCGCGTGATAGAGTTCGACCGATTGTGCCAGAGCTTCTCGCGCGGCTTGATCGACAGCCATCCGCTCTTCGAATTGTTCGACTTCGGTGGGCGACAACTCACCGGCGACGTAGCGAAAAGCCAGCCAGGCAAGTTCATCTTGCGGCTCAGGCTTTGTTAGTTGGGACATGGCTTACCTGCTTTCAGGTTCCGTGTTTGATTTGTCAGTGCTTTACTTGGTCGGTTCATTCTTCGCTGGGGCCGGCGAACCACAATCTTCGCCGAACGAGGCACCCAAGCGAGCCCTTAATTTGGTCAAAGCCGATCGCATTCTTCCTAGAGCCGTCCCCAGCGGGATGTTGAGCTCTTCAGCGATCACGGCAAATGTTTTCTCTTCGTAAATCCTCATTCGCACTACCTGTCGCTGGTCTGGAGGCAGCAGTTCGAGTGCTTGCCGGACCCGTTCGACCGATTCGTGCCGGACAAGCAAATCCTCGGGGACTGCCCGACCGTTGTCATCTTCCGCGATCCGTTTGACGATCCTCTCACCCACCGCATCGCGCCGGCGGATCGCCATTGCCTCGTGATAAGCCACCCGAAAGAGCCACGCCTTGCGGGTCTCTTCCTGGGTCTCACCACCGCGCTGCACCATTTTGACGAACGTGGCTTGGAGCACATCGGCGGCCAGTTGCGCATCGCGCAACAGACCGACGAGAAAACACCTAAGCTCTTCGCTGTGCTGGACATACAGCGCAGCGACTAGTTCCGTCGCAAGGGGGGAGGGCGGTTTTTCGGACAACGGCTCGCTCCTGCGGCATCTCCGCGCCGGAGGACGCTTCGTAGGTAAGATGCCTGGGGCTCTGCGTTTATTGCTGCGCGACTGCAAAAAAACGGGTGGGATTTTATTGGTGGCCAGTGGGCTGGGGTCGGGAGTCTATGGCGAGTGACGATCTTACTATCTGGTATGTCTAACTCGCCAAAGACTCCCGACCCCGGTCTATCGCTGTTCGTTATAATCGCCTCACCGCCCAACTCCAAACTCTGGGCTGATTCATTCAACCCCATTTCACGCAAAGCGGACTGCCGTGCTGCTAGGCCCCATTTTTTCTCGCGAACTGGCCATCACTCCGCGGCGCTGGCAGCACTATGTCACCCGCGTGCTCTATCCCACGGCCCTCGCGGTGCTGATGTCGACGGCCTGGTTCATCGTGGTTGGCACGCAGGAAGTGCGCAACACCGGCGACATGGCCCGCTTCGGCGCCATCTTGTTGCAAGTGGTTTCGCCGCTGCAACTCGCCGTAATGTCATTCCTCGCCGCCCTCGCCTGCGTCAGCAGCATTGCGCAAGAGAAAGATCGCCGCACGATCGTCCTCCTGTTGCTTACGCGACTTTCCGATCACGAAGTGGTCCTCGGCAAGTTGGTCGCCAGCATGCTCCCTGTGCTCTCGATGCTGTTAGCCTCACTTCCCGTTGTCGGCCTGATCACACTCTTCGGCGGCGTCTCGTGGCGACAGGTCCTGACGATTTACGGGATCGTGCTGGGGGCAATGTTCGCCGCCGGCAGCTTGGGGACTTTGTTCGCGCTCTGGCGCGAGAAAACTTTCCAAGCACTGACCATGACCGCCATCGTGCTGACGATTTGGGTTGGCCTGTGGGAAGCTGCAGCCATGTTCGCTGGCGAGCAAATGATCGCTGGCGTTGCCGTCCGCGATCTCGCCATGGCTTGTAGTCCCTTTCGGGCGACCTGGAGCACCTTGCAAAACTCCACGCTCGGCAATTTGAACGGCCTGCCGCGCGAGTTGCTGTTCGTCGCCGTGTCATTCGTGATTTGCGTGATCCTGAATGCAATCTCCATTTTCAATCTGCGGGCCTGGAATACGGGCCGCGATGCCTTGCCTCGCAATGAGAATGCTGACGAATCGGCCACCATTGGCCACACCGATGAGCAAGAAGAACGAGCCCGCTCGGGGCATGTCGATGCTCGCGTTCGTAAGGTGAATCAACAGAGCCGCAAGGTTTGGGACAATCCCGTCCTGTGGCGAGAAATGTGTACCTGGGCCTATGGTCGCAAGGTACTCATTGTTCGCCTGGCTTACGTCTTCCTGTTCGTGCTCTCGCTCATCGGGCTTTGGTCAACCGCTCGCCCCGGCCCGGTGGTTGCCGGCGCGCGAGCGTCGATCGTTCCGCAAGCAGCGCGAACACTTGCGCCCGTGTTGGTGGTGAGCCTGGTTATCGTCAATGCACTTGCGGTCACTTCCATCACCAACGAACGAGACGGCGGCGCACTCGATTTGCTTCTCGTGACCGATCTTACGCCCAAGGAGTTCATCTTTGGCAAGTTGCTCGGCGTTGCGTACGTCGCGAAGGAGATGATCGTCTTACCGCTGGTGCTAGGCATCTTCACGTATGCCATCGGCGGCATGACACTCGCCAATTTGATCTTTCTGACGCTGGGCCTCGGCGTGATGAACGTGTTCGTGATTACGCTGGGCCTGCATTGCGGGCTGCACTATGCCAACTCGCGCCATGCAATCGGCGTGAGCTTGGGGAACGTTTTTTTCCTCTGCCTGGGCGTCGTCACACTGATGCTGTTGATGATTTCGTTCAGCGGTTCGTTCCAGGTGCAGTATGCTCCGTTCCTCGCCTTTATCGTTGGTGGCGGCGTGGGCATTTTTGTCTCGCTCGGCATTCGCAATCCCTCGGGCGCGATCGGCCTGGCGTCGATGGTCTTGCCACTCGCCACGTTCTTCAGCGTGACCAGCTTTCTCGTGGGTCACTGGTCCGACGTCTTCCTCGTTACCTCCGCTGCTTACGGCTTTGCCGTGGCCGCGATGCTCGTCCCCGCGCTCTCGGGCTTCGACGTCGCCCTCGGCCGCAGCCGTGGTGGGAATGAGGAATGAACTTCCGCCAAATCCCTCGGTTTGGATTGCGGACACTTTTCGTCGTAGTAACTATTGCCTGCGTGGCGGGCGCTTACTGCGCCAAGTCATTTCGCGGTGAGCGATACGCGCACTCAACAAGCTACCGGCTTGATGGTGTGATGGCCCACAAGGCTGCCGACTACATCAGAGCGGAACTCAACAAACTGCCCGACCATACGCTGACCGACGAAACTCTGTTTAAGTTTGAGCGAAGATTCAATGGTGCAGCATTCATTGATATGGAACGCGTTGATCCAGAAGTCGTGTATGCGAGACTTCGACTGCCGGACGGGAAGATTACGCTCGTCGGATTCTGGATCTATCCGTCGACTCCTGCGCTGAGCTATCCATTTCCAAGAACTGACGTTACGGTCGCAATGCTTGCCTCTGAATCGTACTTCGATATCCGTAGTGGCGAGGCAACCAAACGAGAACTACAGAGGGCCATTTTGCTGAGAGACACATACTCGAGTATGGTTTGGGCGGGTGGGTCGCAACTGGACATACGCAAGCAAGTTCCGAGTCGGAAGTAGCATCTTCATGCAAGAATCCATCGCGCAACTCTACTCGGTATTTGCGCCCTATCATTTGGGAAACGATTTCGCCGGTTGCCCATGTTGCGTGACGCCGCGTCAATCGGCGGCACTGGCTGCGAAGCCGTTGCGTCATTTGACTGCGGAAGATGTCGAGCATTACGCCACCAAGGCCATGACGACTTGGGGCAACGTGCGACACTTCAAACACTTTTTGCCGCGTTTGCTGGAATTGTGCCGCGAGCACGAACCCGGCAATTCACGACTGTGGGAAGGCGTCTTTGAGCGACTCGGCTCTGCTCACTGGGAATCGTGGCCGCCGATCGAACAAGCAGCTGTCGAAGAGTACCTCCAGCAACTATGGAAGCATCGTTTGAACGAGCCCGTCTATGGCTGCTCAACGGCGGATGCTCCTGAACTGCTGTGCTTCCTCGCTTGTGCCTGCACGTCGGTACAACGATTTCTCGACGACTGGCTGCATACCAGAAAGCCCGACGCTGCTCGTGCGCTAGCGGCGCTCGTTTACGAGAATAGCGCGAGTCTAATTAAGAAACGTCAGCTAGCCGAGGCGTTTTGGAATGTTCAAGGGGAGCCTCATCGGGAAGTCATCGCCTGGCTGCAATCCGACGCCGTGTTGAACTATCTCACCTGGGGAAGCAAGATCATTTGCAACGATGACCCTGCTACTGACTTCAACTATGCACTGCCGCAATTGCAGGCGATTCGAGCTGCCTTGAAATAGCAGACAAGCGCTTTGCCGAGTTGCCGCTGGTTACTCGGCGGGAGCCACCGGTTTGCCTGCGGCATCTTCGATGGCTTTCGCCTCGGCTGCGGTCAACTTTTGATCTTGCATGGCTTGATCCCAGGCAGACTGCAACTGCGGGTTCTTATCCACCACGGCCCGCGTTCGCTGGACCAGGTCAGCATTGGCCACTCGCAAATACCACAACCAGCCGCACATCGGCAAAATGAATACGACCATCGCCACTAGGGCGAGAACGACACCAACTTTTTTGGTCCGGGAATCCATGAAAACACCTAGCTCCGTTGAAGCACCAATTCCGATCAGGCAGGTTAGCGCGCTGTGCTCGCATTCCTCGTGAACGGCACTACGATAAGCCGCCAGGAGCGAAACGGATAGCACCCGATTCGCGATGGACCATTGGCCAGCTCACGGTCCTTCCCCAGCGATAGCAAGTTTGCCAAGGTTGGTCGCCAGATAAACTACAGCAACGGTGGAAAACTCGATGACCGATATTTGGATCGCGATCGCTGTGATGTCGCTGCTCTCCATGGGCGCGGCAATCGTGGCGGCGCGCTATCTCTCGCCGCAGACAGGTCAGAGCGTGATGCTGGGGTTGGCTCTTTCGGTGGCTGCGGCGATCTTCTTCTTGTTGTACGGGGCGGGCCAGCTGTTTTGGGCGCGCTTGGTACCTAGTTCGGCCGCGATCATCTATACCAACCTGGCCGCAATCTTGGCGGCCATGGCTGCAGGTTGGGGCTCGCGATTGCCCAATACGCCGCTGTGGCGGCGCAGCATCATGGCACTGGCCCTGGCAGGCGCGTCACTCGCCGCGATTCTTTGGCCGCTCCTCTCCATCGCCTTGCGTCCGCCGCCAGCAGGTAAAGACCAGTGGCAAGGTCCCGTGGCGATGCAAACTTCGTGGGCCACGTGCAGTCCAGCCGCAGCCGCCACACTGCTGCGGGCCGAGGGAATTCCCGTCAGCGAAAGCGACATGATTCCGCTGTGCCTTACCGATTACGATGGCACGCCGACCTTGGGTTTGTATCGAGGCATTAAGCTCATGGCGTCTCGACATCAACGGCAGATCGAGATTGTGGATAGCCGTTTGGAAAAGCTGTTGGCCGACGACGATTGGCCCGTGCTGATGGCGGTGCGATTGCCGCGAGGCGTTGACGATCCGCGCTTTGAACAAGAGTGGGGCTGGATTCCCGGCATGGGGCATTCGGTGGTTGCCCTGGGTCGCCGTCCCAGTGGCGAACTCGTCGTCGCCGATCCGGCCATCGGGCTGGAACTTTGGTCGGAGTCGAAACTGCAAACGCTCTGGCAAGGAAATGGATTGCGGGTGAAGTAGCAGCGTGGCTGACCGGACTCGCTTACGAAAAACTCTGCTTGTCTTTTGCCCTGGCCTCGCTAGGCTAAAGCCCGGGGCTTTAGGCGGAGAGACATCATGATCGAGCGGCGCACTTTTCTGGCAGGAGTGATGGCAGGCGGGTTGTCGATGGGACCTGCAGCCGGTGGCGAAGCGAGAGCGGCAGCAACAGGCACAGCGAAGAAGACCGTGAAGGTTGCGGCGGTGCAATGTCCCAGCGATCTCGGCGAGATCGAAGCGAATACGCGGCGACTATCGAAGCTGATCGAGACCGCAGCGGCCAGTGGTGCCAAGTTTGTCGTGCTGCCCGAGACGGCCATCTCGGGCTATCTGTCGCAAGACTTAAAGACCAACTGGCACTTGCCCGATTGGCCGCTCGAAAAAGCGTTCGGCGGCAAAGATCCGCGGGCATTCGCGCAAACGGTGCCTGGCCCGGCGACGGAGCACTTCTGCAAGCTCGCCAAAAAGCTCGGGATCTATCTCACCATTCCGCTGCTCGAACGAGCGGGTGGCGAACCTGAAGACGAACCGCAGTTGTTCAACACGGTCTGCCTGGCGGCACCAAACGGCGAATTGGTCGCCCACTATCGCAAACTCACGCCGTGGCCCTATCCCGAAAAGTCTTGGGCGACCGCCGGCGACCGTGGCGTGCAGACTTACGATACCGAGTATGGCCGCGTGGGTCTGGCCATCTGTTTCGACATCCACACGATCCTGGAGAAGTACGAGCCTCACAAGCTCTGGGCGCTGCTGTACCCCATCGCTTGGGTCGATGACGATCATCCAGCCGAATGGTTTTGGCACAGCCTGCCCGAGCGACTGAAGCCCTTCAACCATTACTTGATCGGCGCGAATTGGAGTGTCGATAAGAAACCCAAGAACAACTGGAAGGGCTATGGTTTCTCCACTATCCTGGCTCCCGATGGCCGCGTGATCTCGACCGCCAAGAGCCTGTTTGGCGAGGAGATTGTGTATGCCGAGTTGGAGACAGCGTAAGTTCCACGAACCTTCCAACGAGACCGGCGTCCTTCCATTTGCATTCGCCAGATTTCACGCCGTCGCTTGGGAAACTACTCATGAAAATTGCTGAAGCTTTACTGCTGCGGGCCGACATGCAGAAAAAGCTGGCCTCGTTGCGGGAACGGATTGGACAGTACGCAGTCGTGCAAGAGGGAAGCGAGCCTCACGAGGATCCCGCAAAACTCTTGGACGAGTCGATGGGCGTGCTCAAGGAACTTGAGTCACTAATCTTTCGCATTAATCAGGCAAACCTGACTCACAAGTTGCCCGACGGACGATCGCTCACGGCAGCCATTGCCCGGCGCGAAACTCTCGTCGCTCAGCACGCGCTTTTGCAGCATGCGATCGCCAGTACTAAGAAAGAACCCGATCGCTATAGCATGTCGGAAATCAAGTGGATTGCCACGCTCAAGGTCTCGAGCCTGCAAAAGCAGTCGGAGGATTTGGCGAAGAGCATTCGCGAGATTAACGGTGCCATCCAAGAAGCCAACTGGAAAGCCGAACTGGAGGGCTAACTTAGCGAATGAGTTGAAAACATATGGGTCCGGGCGAGCGTCAGACCCCGACACGGGGCCAGGGGGTTGAAAATATTCTGGGCCCGCTCTGGAGCGCGGTGGGCAGCGCAAAACTTTTACAACTTCGCCCAAGCATCACTGACTCCTCAAGCCCGGCTTAACGCCGGTTACTTTGCAACACTTACTACCAGACGCTGACGGACCCACTTTTTTCTACGCTGCTTCCTTCTACAGATCTTGGCCAGCGACGTCGCCAAGGTTTTCACGTACCCGCAGCTTCTTATCACAATGTTGTGATGCCTGCCGACCGGCACAGTGCACCTGCAAAGCCGGATTAATAAGACATAGCTACTCTCGGCTTATCGTAGCCACATCGAATTGGCAGTGCGATTGATTCGCTGACGAAGTAACTGCCCTGCGGCCATCTGTCACCTGCTGACAGAAATAGTGGAATTCTCTTGCGGTGCGCACGGATTCACGTTGACACTGGGAGGGTAGTTACCCATCATTATCGCGGGTCCTAGGGGGCAGTGATGCCCCTTAAGGACTGATACGTTATTCATCACTTATTTTTTACCTCTCGAAAACAGGTGGTTCATGTTCGCAACACAGCGGGACAAGCGAAAAGGCAGGGCGGGGTTTACCCTCGTAGAGCTGCTGGTGGTGATTGCCATTATTGGCGTGCTGGTGGCACTCTTGCTGCCCGCAGTACAAGCGGCTCGTGAAGCGGCACGACGTTCGTCGTGCGTCAACAATCTGAAGAACCTCTCGCTGGCCACGCACAATCACCACGACGTTCTCAATCGCTTTCCGCCGGGATGTGCCCGCGACCAGGCCCCGTTCGGAACTCATGCCACCGGCGGCGCCTGGGGCAGTTCGTGGAAGGTGTACTTGCTCCCCTACATCGAACAGACCGCCCTGCACAGCAAATGGGTTTTCGATGGCACTAGCAGTGGCTATCAGAACGCGAACAATATGGGGTTGGTCAATCGAATGATGTTGAAAATCTATCGTTGTCCTTCGTCCCCAATGCCGGAGTTCTATACGGCGTCGAACAATGCCGGCTCGATTCAAATGTTTACCTCCTATACTGGAATTGCAGGCTCGAACCTTCCCGGTACGACGTTCTACACGGGAACCCATGGCGACGGCTCCGGTACAGGTCCGATGTACGCCAATAGCAATGCGACGATGGCCTCGCTTACGGACGGTACCAGCAATACGTTCCTGATTGGCGAGCAGAGCGATCACATGCGCGATGCCACGAACAAGCCCATCCTCGGTAGCTACACCGCCATCACCAGCCAGGGGCCGCACGGCTGGACGATGGGTGCCGGCAACATCACGGTGGGAGCCGCCTACACCGATCGTCACTTCAATTGCACGACGGTCGCCTATCAGATTAACCAGCGCGGTCTGCCCAACAGTGGCGGCACCGGACATAACACGGGGAACAATATTCCGCTTAGTTCGGCCCATCCAGGCGGCTGCATCATGGCCATCGCCGATGGTTCCGCCCGCTTCGTGAGCCAGACGACTCCGTTGCTGATTCTGCAGCAAGTGGCGTGTGGCAGCGACGGAGCGGTCGCGGCTCTCGACTAGCGACGACGTGCCGTCGCAATCCTGCTTTTGCTTCTACGGCCCTGCCATCTGGCAGGGCCTCCTCTCTCATTCTTGCAAGGGTGTTCCGCATGCGGTTCCTGGTGGTCGCGACGTTGCTATTGATGCTGGCTGGTTTCGCGGGCTGTGGTCCTGCGGCGACCAAGCTGCCTCCCCTCGCCCCCGTGAAGGGGACTGTCAAACTCGACGGCAAACCCATGGCCACCGGCGAGATTGTGTTCGTGTTGCCCGGCATGCCGGATCAACTGATTCCCGTCAATGCGGGTGAATACTCCGGCAACGCGATGATCGGCGCGAACTCGGTGCGGATCTTCTCCTATTTCGAAAGCCCACCCGACAGCGGACTCGAATCCGACACCGTCAAGAAGACCAACATCGTCGCCAACCGTTTCAGTTATAAGTCGACGCTGACCGCGGACGTCAAACCCGCGAAGCCAGAAGCCCCCAACGAGTTCAGTTTTGAGGCAATGACACGCTGAACCGGTTGAGCCAGTCCATGTAGTAGCCCCACAGCGATATTTGTCAGGCTTAGCTTCCTTGGTTAACCGAGCCGCTTGCGGCCGTTGAGCAGCCAGTTCAGTCATTTCACCTCGGCCTCGGCGCTGACGAAGATGTAGCGTGCGATAATAGTCTTCAAGCGTAGCGGGTGTGCCGTCAATCCACAGCTAACCACAAGGACTACTTCAGCACATTGATCGCAATTCTATTGACTCTTTCTAGATACTCGTTGTCTCTGCTGCTTGCGGAGAGCACCACCAGTACGCCGTCTTCCCATAACTCCACGTGCTCAGCAACCTGCTTCAATCGCGCCGCGGCGACTTCGCACGAAAGCCTAAACGCCCGCTCGCAAAGAGTGCGATCAAAATAGCATGCCGGACTCAATCTAAGGATGCCGTCACGCCCATCCAAATCGCGAGGATCGCTTCGGCGTAGTTCATTGAGCATCTTGTAGTCGATCATATCTTGCTCATTACTTACCACAACATTAGCTCGATATGCGCCGAATGTACTAATTACTATCGGAAGTGACGTAGTAAGCAGGCTCACATAATCAACCAATTGTGTATCACAAACAATCGTAAGGCTGTCGTCATACATCGCGACATCTGGCATGTCCTGAAATCGCGGACCATAAACGGCATTAGCGTTGACGCCATTCCTGCAGATTGAATTCAGTTGAGCTGCTCCAACATCAAGTTCATCTCCTTCTGCAAATTCAAGAATAACAGACTCCGTTGCCGCTTCATTCGCCAAAGACGCAGAGAGCAACGTTTCAATAGCCACTTCATGTCGCTGCTTCGCCGACTCACCCGTTTTCGGGCGATGTCGAATCCTAATTCGAACAAGTTGTTGTTTAGTCATTTGTCACCGAACTCGAGCCTCAATGCCGATAATGCTATTGTCTCGCATAATTGTCACTAGTTATGTAGTTATGTAGGTCAGGTCGGTACTCCGCCCTGAACAAATGCAGGTGGACCTTCTTGGGAGTGAACCTCACGCGCATTGCCCGGCAACGGAACCGGACCTGACCAGGGTGACTCGCCGCTGCCCATCCAGCGCTCAAAAAATGCCCCCGGTATTGATTCAGGGCGGAGTACCGACCCGACCTACGGGGCTACTTATTTGGCTCGATCAATTCGGCGACCTTCGGTTGCCGTTTTCCCTCGAAGATTTCGACGACAGTTTCGCGAACCTGTTTATAAGGGGGCAGGGCACGAAAGATGCCATAGGACACGACATTCTCGCGATTGGAGGCCACGAAGTAAGGTGCGTCGGCGTCGGTAGTGACCCCAATTTTGAGTAGGTGGGCCATAATTTTTGCCGTGGAGCCTACGATGACTTGATCTTCGTGTTTCTTATCTGCCCCATTCGTCAGGAAGAACATGTACTTTGCAGGCTGAGCGTCGGTCACTGCAAAAAACTCATCGACCACGACAGTTGCATCACGCAGGCGGAACTGCTCGCGCTGGAAACTTTGGTGGGGATACTTGCCCGCCGCATGGAGCGCATACATTCGATCAACATGAACTTGAGGATCGACTGGGTTCTTCAAATGAGGGGCAAGCAATAGCAGCTCTTTCTCATTGTCGGCATCGTCTGGCCACACCTTCGCGATCTCCAAGCGCGCCCGATACAGTTCGTCGAGTCGTTTCAGCTTCAGTAAGCCTTTAACCAACTCATCGCGGAATCTTCGGTCCTGCGCATGGGCTGCAATTCCAGCACCTAACACTTTCTCCCATTCATCGTACATTTCCAAGCGAAACGTTAACAACGCGAGCATGTAGGCTGCGTCCGGCTCGCCTAAATCCGCCTGGCACGCCTCGCGTAGTATTGGTCTTGCATCTTGAGAGCGTTTTGCCGAGATGAGACCAGTTGCGAGTGTTACGAGCGGCAACGCTTTCTTCTTTGGATCGAGTTCGATCACCCGGCGGATCGCCGTCTCTGCATCGGGAAATCGCTCGGCATCAACTAATGCCCGCGCCTTGAGCCAGTGAAAGAGGAGCGAATTCGGCTCTTTCTCGAGCAGCGGCTCGACCACCGCCAGCGCTTTGTCGTGCTCCTTCAGCTCCAGGAGAAATTCGCAGTAGAAAGTCCTGACGATTTTATTCTCGGGGTATTTCTCCAGCCCTTTCCTTAATACTGCAGCCCCATTTCGAAGCAGCACTTCGGCTTCGTCTTTCTGGCCGGCCTTCTTGAGCGCAACGGCCTTGTCCAGCACTTGTTCCAATTCTGTGATTAGATCAGGAATGCTCTGAGTCTTGCCTACGGGACAAACAATCACAAGCAACAGCATCGAGAACAACGCCCGAAAGCTGATCGCAAACATGTCGAACCTCCTTGCTTAATGTCGCCATCATCCTAGACCGCCAGAGCCTCGCCAATGTAGGCCAAGTGCCGCACCTGACGAACACGCATGTCCATTCAATAGTTGGTGAAATCCTATGCTCCACCCGGACATCGCAGCCAATCAAAACGACGTATCGGTGGTGGTGATCGAGCGTCATCGTACTGGATTCGCTCGCTGCAAACCATGTTTCTTCACAGGGTGGCATGCATGGTCATTGGCCATTTTTGGGTGGCATGGGTTCTACCCATGTGCTGATGGACTTTCTCGTGGGGCGTATCGTGACAGATGCGAGTGGAATTCAAACCATTCTGAGGTAACGACGCACTGCGATTGCTGGTGAAGATCGAGCTGGATTCTAGCGGAGTTGGCGAGGAGCCCTACCTCAGAAGACAAAGGAAGACATGGGTAGAACCCATGCCACCCCACCGGACACAATCGACCGGTATCATTGCTGCAGCCCTTTCGCAAAATGGCCCCTGAGCCGCGATCGATCTGCCCGGCTGAGCGCTGCTGCAAGTCACGTACTGGCACCCAAAAATGACGGCACCACCCAGTATTTCAGGCATATGATTGCAGTTCTAGTAGTAGTCCGACCAGCGCTCAATGTCATCTGGTTAACCCACGCGCTTGCGCGGGTGAACTATGAAATGACTGAACTGGCAGTTCAACGGCCGCAAGCGGCTCGGTTAACCAAAGTAGGGCAGTCTGACAAAGATCGCTGGTCGGGCTACTACTATCTATCTATTGCTTTGACGACCGTGCTTCCTCCAGACTACGGTGAGCGTTTTCGGATTCGATGGTGTTTCTCAACATGTCTTCTTCGGTGGAAGCTATGAAACTGGAGATCTCGTCGTCCGATGGGTATATAAAAGCGATGAACGAAAACCACATGGCAACCAGCGGTAGCGAGAAGGTCAGTAAGACGCTTACGACCAGCTTCGGTTGAAACAGCACACAAAGAAGAGCTATTACAAGAAAGACGTTTAGCCCGACAATTCCTACGGTTTGCCACCTCCCCAATGCAGACTCTGCGGAAGATCTGATACTCAGCAAGAGCTTTGCCCAGTAGTTGGCGAAGGAAGCTTTTGATCCTCGAGACTGAATATGCCGAAGATTAACCTTTGCTTGTTCTTCAGCGCGTAGTCGCGCACGCATCGTGGCTTTTGCTTCACGGGCTGCTTGATCGATTGCCTGTAGGTCCTCACGACAAAACCTACACTTAGTCGCTTCGATCTTGATCACTTCTGCGCAAAATGGGCACTTTCGGCCGCGGCCGGTGGCTAGTAGCTGGAGTTCTTGTTCTGCCGCCGGCGAACTTGTTCCGGCAACAATAATTGCCCCAATAATTGGGCTCAGCAACAAACTGAACCAGAATCCGTACCCAAAACCAAGCCCCTTCGAACTTGAGAATACGCCGATTCCCAAGCTCAAGACAAACGTTGACGCCAACACAATGACTAGGAAATCGTTATCGCCCATCGCAGGTCTTTTACGCTTTCGGGGTGCCAGGCTGTAAGCGGCCACGAGCACGCCAACTGCATTATTGGCCGACTGTCGGTTTTTCTGGGTGCCGCTGGCTCTGCACTTGCCTGACGCGGAGTTGACTTAGACAGATGCAGGCTGCAGCAATGATACCGCTTGCCTGCGCGCCAGCCAAATGGGTGGGCAGCTTCCTTCCGAGAGGCCAAAAGCTGTTGTGATGACGGCAGGGTGGCATGCGTGGTCATTGGCCATTTTTGGGTGGCATGGGTTTTACCCATGTCCTGATGGCCTTTCTCGTGGGGCGTATCGTGACAGACGCGAGTGGAACTCAAACCATTCTGAGGTAACGACGCACGGCGGTTGCTGGTGAAGATCGAACTGGATCCTGCCGGAGCTGGCGAGGAGCCCTACCTCAGAAGACAAGGGAACACATGGGTAGAACCCATGCCACCCAACCGGACACCATCGTTTGTGGTGAGCTTGGGTCATGGGCTACTCGAAGTAACGAATCGTTGGCAGCCTCACCCGCGCTGGGTGGTCGGCGTCTGCGAACGTGGAAAACATTATTACGATATGTTGACTTAGTGCCAACAACATCTTAAAGTTTCTGGGGACGGGGCCGGCTAGGCCCTGCGCGTTGCGGAGCGGACTGCGACGTAGAGAGATGGTCCCGGTACGGAGTGCGAATCAAGCCACCGATCTGTGTGTCAGGTTTTGGTGCTGGTTGACCCGCGCGCTTGCGCGGGCGAAGTGCGGAATACTCGGGTTCGAGGTGCTGCCGCCGCCAGCGGCTCGGTTAACCCGGGAGGACGGCAAACGGAGCGTACGGCCGAGTAAGGGGAAGGCTTCTTTGCAAGTCGAGCGCCCACCCGGTTAGGGGATGTTCAGGCTGGAGTTTGAACAGGGGCAAATGTGGTTATCAGATGGTTATCGGAAAAACCGAGATTTGTAGGCAGATTCGGTCGTAAACAACATAGCAATAACAGGTTATGGCGATTGGCTTCGTTGCGTTTTTCGTGCAGAAAGTTATCAAAGCTGGTTTTCAGGAAGGCTGAGCGGGGACTGTTCAGCGGAGAGAGTGGTCGGCTGGGTCGACGAAGAATCGGCAGGACGGGAGGCTGGTCGCCACGAAGAGCCCCCACCCGATTAGGGCCTGTTCAGGCCGCGGTTTGAACAGGGGCGAAAGTGGTTATCAGATGGTTATCGGCAAAACCGAGATTGGTGGGATAATTCGGCTGTAAACTACTGAAACAGAGTAGGTTAGAGCGAGGCGATAAACTCGCGTTTTCACGCAAAAAGTTATCAAAACCAAGGGGGCAGAAGGGCTGAACGAGGACTGTTCAGCGGGGCAGAACGAGGGTTGCCAGAGAAGGGCGGGCAGACCAAATGGGTCTGCCGCGACAGGCGAGGAGCATCAATTGCCGAGGGGCTTAGCTCTTTTGGTAGCCGAGCTCTTTCATGACGCAGAGCATTTCTTCGAAGGTGATGAAGCGGCGGCGATGCATCAGCTTATAGGCATCGATGGCAAAGGCAAGCTCGCGGGCTTCGGGCGAGAGCTCGTCGTGGCTGTTGGCGAACTGGCGGCGTTCGCGGCTGGGGGCGTCGCCGGGGCCGGCGTTTTGCCGACGGTCGAGGAACGGAGCCGGAAGTGCTTCGACGGTGCTTGCGACGGACATGCCTGAGTTCTCCAGCCCACAAAATGGTCGCTGGAATGGTGCGTCGTACGAGCGAGCGCATCACCAGCCAACGAACAGTACGTCATAGGCTGGGGCAGTCAAACCGCCCCCTAAACTTTCGGCGTGTTGCCGGGCGGGGCAGGGGGGTTGAAGGTTCGCAGCAGCTTACGACCCTTATAGATGGAATAAGCCTCCTCGATGCCCAGCGAGCGGCGAGGTTGGCGGACAGGATAGAAGAGGATGTCTTCGAAGTCGGCGACGGCGACGCCAGCGGCACCGTCGCGCTGGACTTCGGCGAGCAGGGCCTTTTCGCCGAAGAAATAGCCCATTTGCAACGGTTGGATTTCGGCATAGCCGGCATCGTGCAGGCGTCGCTGCAGGCGGACGACTTCGAGTTGCTCGGCCTTGCTGAGGCGGGGGACTTCGTACTGCTTGATGTCTTCGTGCTCGGCTTGCCAACCGGCGAAGGCAGCGTAGATGTCGTCCGGCGGTAGATCGGCCAGGTCGGCGGTGAAGGCGTGGGCGAGCGGACCGGCGATGCCGACGTTGCTGTACGACCGCTGCTGGCCGTCTTCGAGTGTGAGGCGATAGGTGAAGCGGAAGAGGAAGCAGTCGACCGGGCCGTTGTAGCCCGGCCAATGCTGCTTGCGCTGGTCGACCAGTTCGATCTGCGTCGGAGGTACGCCGAACTGCGTGGGCTCGGCGAGCCAGATGACCAGTTCCGATTCGGCCCGAGCGGCCGGGGTGCGATATTGCGGGGGGATCTTGTCGGTGACCTTCAACTCGGTGGCATAGGTGAGGACGCGGAGCCGCGCGACGGGTTCGGCGGCTAGTTCGACGAGCGTGTCTTTGCCGTGCTGATCGCCCAGCCTGGCGAGGGCAGCGGCGGCCTCGGTGCGGACGCGACGATGGGCGAGAGCGAGGGCTTGGTTCAACTTGCCGATGGCTCGCTCGTCGCCGATGAGGGCGAGAGCATCGCAAAGCGACACGGCCAGCGACACGCTGTGGGCCACTCGCCGCGCGAGTTGCTGGGGCGTTTCGGCGAAGTCTTCGGGCCGCTCTTCGAGGCTTCCCAGCGAGTGTGTGAGCGAAGAAAGGAGTTCCATCAGTGGCCCGGCCATCGCCTTGCCCGGATGCTCTTCGACGAGTTTCTCACGGACGAGGTAATTCGCCAGGTCCAGCACCGCTGCAGCAAGTTGGGGCTTATCGATCACCGCGAACAGCTTGGGGAACAGGGCGTCGATAGCCAGTGGCCGCTTCAAAAAGAGCGGACTCAAAGCGAGGGCGACCTGTTGCTCATCTTCGGGCGGATCTTCGAGCAGCAAGTTGACGAGCAGCTCCAACTGTTCCTGTGTGCCACCCGCAGCGAGCCAAGTGAGGATGGGAGCCTTGGCTCCGCTACGCTGCGGCAGCTGCACGTAGAGCTGATGCATGACCGAGAGCAGCTGCGGATCGGCGAGGAGCGAGTCTCGCTTTTCGCCCGACGACAGGGCCGTACGACGTTGCTGCACCATGCTTGCCAAGATCGACGTCAGCAGGCGATCGGTGTTGGTCGGCAGCGGCAGTTCGAGCTTGATCACTTCGGCAAAGAAGGGCGTCCATTCTTCGCGCGGCGATTCGGTCAGCCAATTGGCGCGGCGATGTGCGCGGTTGAGGTCTTGCGCCGCGAGGTCATTCCCTCGGCGCAAATCTTCGAGCAGGGCGGACAAGCGATCTTCGAGTTGGTCGGTCATTTCAGAAAGGGAAAAGATGATTAGTGGCAAAGGCTATTCGTGCGGGCGGCGAGATTCGGCAGTCGGTGGTGGCTCAACGATCAATGTGGGTTCGACTTCAGCGAACTCCACGCTTTCGTAGACATCCGCCAAACGCATTGTGCAGCCGATCGAATCGAAGTTGATTTCGGAATTTATACCGACTGTCGTAAAGAGGGTCCAACCACCGTTCTCGCCGCGAACATACCGTTCAATACGAGGTTCATCCTGGGCAACAAGGACATATTCCTTGAGCGTGGAGATACGCTTGTAGAAATCGAACTTCTGGCGTCGATCGTACAATTCGGTGCTGGGGGAAAGTACTTCGACCAACAATGTTGGATTGGTATTGGCGTTGGGGTCGATGCTCTCCGATGCGGGGGCTCCGCAGACTACGGAAAGATCAGGATAGGTATGGAGGCCAACCTTGGGAATGAAGATACGTTGATCGCTGTTGGATGGCCGGCAAGGTCCGCCCTTCAGCGCAACTCGAAGCTGAAAGTAAACATTACCGGTAATTTTACTATGATTGCGCGAGCCACCTGACATCGCGAAGATCTCGCCACGGTAGTATTCGTGCTTGAGCTCGGACCGCTCTTCGCGAGCGAGATACTCTTCGACGGTGAATTGGCGATTGGGTGCGGTCGACATCATGCAGGCTCCGCTGCAGCGGGAGGATCGAGTTCTACTCCATCGTAGATTTCGGCAAGTGTCAGTTCGCAAGCGATTGAATGAAAATTGAGCGTGGCTTCCAAGCCGACGGCATCGGTGAACTTCCATTCGTCGTTCACATCGCGGGTGAACTTCTCGATCAGCGCTTCGTGCTGCGAAATGAGGACGTACTCCTGCAGCGACGGGATCTTGCGATAGAAGCCGAACTTGGTCGTACGGTCGTAGCGTTCAGTGGAGGGACTAAGGATTTCAATCAGCAGCGTGGGATTTGTGATCGTGTTAGCATTGCGAGGGTCGAACTTCGGCTCGCCGCAGACCACGGAAATATCGGGATACGTAAACAGTCCAGCAGCATTCACGGAAAGTCGCATGTCGCTGCCGAGCGGCTGGCAGGGTTTGCCTCGAAGTTTGGTATGCAAGGCGGCATATGCGTTACCGTGAATCTGCACGTGCCGAAACGACGCCCCCGTCATCGCGAAGATTTCGCCACGGTAGTATTCGTGCTTGAGCTCGGACCGCTCTTCGCGGGCGAGATACTCTTCGACGGTGAATTGGCGATTGGGTGCGGTCGACATGTGGGATGCTCCGAAGCGGATCGGTATCTCGATTATACCTGCGTAAGCTGCGGAGCGAAGGTTGCTACATCTTCTCGATCAACTCGAGGCAGATGCGGCGCACGTCGTTGGGGTTGGCGTTGGGATTTCGCTTTTTGGCTTGGCCAAGCAGCGAGCCGACAGCTTGCACCTTGCCACTCTTCACATCGGCGACGATCTTGGGGTTGGCTGTGACAAGTTCCTGGCAGATGGCTTCGAGTTCGCTGAGATCGACCTTGGCAATGCCGAGGGCCTTCATCGACTCGGGAGCCGAGCGGTTGTGCTCGACCATGTCGTTGAAGACTTCCTTGGCGCGAGTGACTTCGATCTCGCCGGCGATGACGAGCTTGACGAGTTCAGCCAGGGCAGGGGGGCGCATGCGAAACGATTGGATGTCGCCACCTTGTTCGTTGAGCACGCGCAGCACTTCCTGCGTCACCCAGTTCGCGGCTTTCTTGCCGTCGTTCGAAAGCTTGGCGACTTCTTCGTAGTAGTCGACGAACGAGCGACCTTGAATGACGACCACGTCGCTGTCGTACTGCGTAACTCCGTAGCTACCTTCCAGCCGCTTGCGAATCGCAGCGGGAAGTTCGCAGAGCGAGGCCCGGATTTTTTCGGTCTCGGCCTTGGGCGTGATAACTGGTGCCAGGTCGGGATCGGGAAAGTAGCGATAGTCGGCGGAGTCTTCCTTTTCACGTTGAGAAAGCGTGATGCCCTTGGCATCGTCCCAGCCACGAGTTTGCTTGGGCGAGTCCTTGATGGTCTTGCCAGTCTCTTGCCACAGTTTGTATTGCCGCTGCACTTCGTACGCGAGGGCTCGCTCGATAAAGCGAAAGCTGTTGAGGTTTTTGATCTCGACGATCGGGGTCGCGATCTTGCCATTCGGCGTGTGAATATGAATATTCACGTTCGCATCGACGCGCAGCGAACCTTCCTGCATGTTGCAGTCGGAGACGTTGAGATAGGTAAGGAGCAACTTGAGTTCCGTCAGGTACGCACGGGCTTCCTTCGTGCTGCGCATGTCCGGTTCGCTGACAATCTCCAGCAGCGGAGTGCCGGTGCGGTTGAGATCGATCCGCGTATCGCTCTTGCCGTGAGCTTCGTCGTGCAAGCTCTTGCCGGCATCTTCTTCCAAGTGAGCGCGAATGATACCGATACGCTTGGGCTCGAACTCACCCTTGGTATCGAAGATTTCGAGCCAGCCCTTTTGCGACATCGGCAGGTCAAACTGGCTGATCTGATATCCCTTGGGCAAGTCGGGGTAGTAATAGTTCTTGCGATCCCACTTCGTGAACTCGGGAATCTCGCAGTTGAGCGCGATGGCCGTCTGCAGCGACAGCTGAAACGCTTCGCGATTCATCACGGGCAAGCTGCCGGGCATGCCAATGCACACGGGACACGTTTGCGTGTTGGGTTCCGCGCCGAACTTCGTGCTGCAACGGCAGAAGAGCTTGGTCTTGGTCTGCAACTGCACGTGCGTTTCGAGGCCGATGATGATGTCGTAAGGATAGTCGGACATGGGAATTGCAGATTGCTAATTGTGAATTGCAGATTGGGAAGCTGACGCCGGTTAAGACGGATGGTTACTCAGGTGCTCGCCGGTTGTGCCAATCGGTCTTCTGCTGGTAAGCGTGGGCGGCGCGCAGGAGGCGTTCTTCGTCGAAGGGTTGGGCTTGCATTTGCAGGCCGATGGGCAAACCGCTGGCGGTAAAGCCGCAGGGAATGCTCATTCCGGGAACACCGGCGAGGTTCGTGGTGACGGTGTAGAGGTCTTCCAGGTACATGGCGAGCGGATCGTCGGTCTTCTCACCCAGCTTGAAAGCTGGCGAAGGAGTCGTGGGGCCGACGATGAAGTCGACGTCCTTGAAAGCGGCGTCGTAGTCGCCACGAATGAGCCGGCGGACCTTTAGCGCCTTCACATAGTAGGCGTCGTAGTAACCAGCGCTCAGTGTGTAGGTGCCGAGCATGATCCGGCGTTTCACCTCCGGGCCAAAGCCTTCCGAGCGGCTCTTCCGATAGAGGCGAATCAGGCTGTTGTCGAGTTTCCTCAGCCCTTCTTTGTCGTTCTTGGCTTCGAGCGCGGCCTTCTCGGCAGCCAACTCGGCGAGCATTGCTTTTTCTTCGCAGCGATAGCCATAGTGCACGCCGTCGTAGCGGGCTAGGTTACTGCTCGCTTCGCTGGGGGCGATGATGTAATACGTGGCGATGCCGTACTTGCTGTGCGGCAGCGAAATCTCTTTCACCGTCGCGCCGAGCGATTCATAGACCTTCACCGCTTCTTGAACGGCGGCGGCGATCTCGCTGTTGAGACCGGAACCAAAGTGCTCCTTTACTATGCCGAGTTTTAGCCCAACGAGAGGCTGCTTGACTGAGTCGGCGTACTTCGGCACGGCAAGATCGGCACTCGTCGAATCTTTGGGATCGTGGCCAGAGATCACATCAAGCAAGATCGCACAGTCTTCAGCGGTATGCCCCATCGGGCCGATTTGATCGAGCGAACTGGCGAACGCGACCAGACCATACCGGCTGACGCGACCATAAGTTGGCTTCAAACCCGATACACCGCAAAACGCCGCAGGCTGGCGAATCGAACCGCCGGTATCGGTGCCAATCGACAGCGGCGCCATCGAAGCAGCAAGGCATGCGGCCGCACCACCGCTGCTACCGCCGGGAACGCGGGCCTTGTCCCAAGGGTTGCGAGTAGGATGAAACGCGCTGTTTTCGGTCGAGCCACCCATCGCGAACTCGTCCATGTTCGTCTTACCGATCAGGACCGCGTCGGCCTGCTTCAGCTTGGCAATGACGGTGGCATCGTAAGGAGGAACGAAGTTCTCGAGCATCTTGCTGGCGCAGGTCGTCTTTACACCTTGCGTGCAGAGAACGTCTTTAATCGCCACCGGCAATCCGGCGAGTTGCCCGACAGGCTTGCCCGCGGCACGTTTGTCGTCGATGGCCTTGGCCGCCTTCAGGGCTGCGTCGCGATCGACGTGCAAGAACGCCTGAATCTGGCCGTCGTGCTGCTGAATCTGGTCGAGATACGCGGTGGTCAAGTCAACCGACGAGACCTTCTTCGACTGGAGCGATTGAATGAGTTCGGCGGCGGTCGAGCGAAGCAATGACATGGGAACCTGCAGGGCAAACAAAGGAAGCGCAGAACAGCTGCTAGTGCGAGTCGCACGGACATATTGCGTGCGCTGCGCTAGACATCATGGTAAATACGAAGCGATCAAAGCTCCGCATGCCTGGGATGCGCTTTAGAATGACGGAATCGCCGCAAACTGACAATGCGGGGAGCGTTTAACTCGCGGGGAAACGATGCAGAGTGACGATGTCCCAAAACCTGCCGGCTTGCTCAGTGCTTCATGGCTTCAACTCGTTAAAGCGAAGCTTCAGCGGGAAGCCGACAAGGAAAATATACTTGTTGCGAAATTAAACGACGATTCGGGAGTAATCGTCGTTTTTCCGATCGAGAAAAACGGCTTCAGTAACGCTCAAATCATTAACTCAACCGGTACGGTTCGATGCCAGCTCGAAATCCCCTATGAATTCAGGAATGGCCACGGCTTTTGGGATGCCTACTACGTGCAGGGCGAACTGACGGCGATCCTTTTGACGCCTGGAAGGGACTTCGCGTTCGTCATTGACGAACAGACTGGGTGCGTGCTGCGGAGCTACGAAACGAGATAGCCAAATGCCGGAATAGTGCGAATGCCGCTTGTTACCGGCCACCAGAAAAATTACTCGCCCAGCACGGCGGGGACGCGGTAGCATTCGTCGTCGCGTTTGGGAGCGTTGGCCAGCGCGGCCGCGCGAGGAAGGTGCTCGCCCTGAATGTCTTCGGCGAACACATTGCTCAGATCAAAGGCGTGGGCCATGGGCTCCACGTTATCGGTTTTCAGTTCGCTGAGCTGTTCGACGTAGCCGACGATACGCCCGAGTTGCGAGGTCATGGTTCCTAGCTCTGCCTCGGTCAGCAACAGCCGACCGAGCAGCGAAACCTTATCGACATCTTCGCGCGACAGCGACATCGTGGTCCTACAGCAAAGAAAGTCAGGCTCGAAAACTACTTGGCAGGCTTGGCTGGAGGAGCCTTCTTCTCAGCCTTAGCCGGAGCAGCAGCGGCCTTGGGGGCGGCTGGCTTGGTAGCCGAGACGGGCAACTTGAACGGAGCTTGCTTGACGGCCTTGCGAACCACGCCCTTCTTCAAGCAGCGGGTGCAAACGCGGACGGTCAGATTGGTGCCGCCGGGGGTGGTGATGCGGACGCGCTGCAAGTTCGGCTTGAACTCGCGACGGGTGATCCCGGTCACCTTGGTACCAACGCCACCGAGGTACTTGGCCTTACCGCGGGTCTCGATCTGATTCCCCTTGGATTTCGATTTTTCGCAGTACTCGCACTGATACGCCATTGCCAGATCCTTCGCCAAGGGTCGCTGCCGGGACAAACGAATTGTCCCCGCAAACTTAAGTCTCATTTACCGAAACCAAGCAATATACCAGTCTGCTGGCAGGACGCAACCGCAGATGTGAGGAGAAGAGAGGAAGGGGCCAGAGGTTAGGTGCAAGGGAGGGACAGGAACTAGCGCACCTTTTCATAGGTGGTCAGGTCGCTGCCGGGATTGGCTTTGGTGTCGAACGAGGTGGGCAGCTTTTCGCTGTCAGCAGTGGTCACGCAGGTCCGCAGTTGCCCCTTGTCATTGATTTCGAAGATGCCTTGCAGCTTTTTCTCGTTCCCCTTCCGATCCTTCAGTCCCGACATGGTGAAGGTTTTGGGAGTTTTGGTCTCGTCGAACATGTAGGTCCCTTCCATGAGGACCTTGTCGCCAACAACTACGCGCACCTTGCCCAGTTCAAAATGAATCTGGCTGGGGATCTTCGTCACGAGGTCATCGGGGAGTTTCATCCCCGCGTGTTCGATGGAAACCATTTTCCATTTGCCATCGAACGGATCGGCGGCAGTGGCAACAGGGATCCCGGCTGCGGTAACCACGACGACGAATAGTGACAACGCCCAGTTTCGCAGAACGGCTTGCATAGCGAACTCCATGGAGACCGACGGCCGAGAGGAAGAGGTACAGAGATAACGCCTAGCGTAACAACTTCGGGCAATTTGCCAACGAAAGGAAGATCACCAGGAAAAATCTATTTGACAACAAATCAGTACCTAGAGATAATTTCGGCAAGAGCAACCAGGGCCTGCGGTCCGCGCTCGGGATCTGCGTGACTGACGTGAGGTCCAATCGCTCTGGCGAGGAAATCGAGCCTGAGGAAATGCGTCGTGGCGGAGCGCGACGGCGGCATTGAAGCGACCAAGTGACCATGTAAACGCAATGTAAAAAGTGGTTATCAAACGGTTTTCAGACGAACGTCAGAATGAGGCATTTGAATCCCGCAAAGCATTCTACAACAGCAACTTACGACACGCCCAAACACGAAATAAATCGACGAAAAGGTTATCAAAATGGAATCACTGCCGATTTTCGCGAGGATTTCAGTAGTTTTTCGTGATAACTGGGTGAGCATGTTTTTGGAATATTATCAGCAGGTAGTGACGGAACGGATTTGCTGGCAAGGGGTTGCAGTGGCTGATAACCAAATTCGGCCGAGCCTCGGAAATGGTTGTCAGAGGAGTTGAGTGGCGGTCTGGAGTTGGAAGCGGGGTCGCTAATGCATAAGCCAAGGAACCCCCGCCGCAGGGGCGGGGGCGGATAGCAACGAAGCGGGCTGGACGAAGATCAAGTGACATGAATCGTGTGCCAGCAGCGGCACGCGAGAGTCCGTAGATTGTTCCGTTTGGAGCGACTGTAGCGACTGGGCAAAAACGCTGAAAACCCGCGGAAAACTGCCGATTTTGGCTGTCGGCAGAACCTTAAGTTTTCTGCAGAGAATTTCGAAATTCCTAAAGCGGTGCGCCAAGAGAAGTTAACAAGGCTGCGCGTTACAGCTTGAAAAAATTGCATTTGCCTTTAGACCAGACGTCCCCCACACTTGTGCGTAACAGCGACTCGCGCAAATGACTGCGCGATTTTTCTAGCGATGCGGCAGCAATAGGGAGGAATGCAAGCGGCACGCAAGCGTGGTTTTACGCCCTGCCGGACGACAGCGTCCTGCGGAGCACAGGAACAGCGGTCATGAAACGCACCATTCGAATCCTCAGTATGCTGGCTCTGGGTAGCCCTCTGATTCTCGCTGGCGAAGCCGTATTCGCCCAAGGTTCTTGCTGCGGCACGCCCGTCGTTACGCAGCGGGTCGTCTACAAAACCATCTATGAACAACAGCCCGTCAAGGCGTTTCGCCTGGTGACCGAGCAGGTTCTGGACGAGCAAGAAGTGACGGTGCAGCGGCCGGAATGGGTCACCGAAACTCGCCAACGCAAGTTTTTGGTCAGCAAGCCCGTGACGGAAACGGAAGACCGCGAAGAGCGAATCACCGTGTTGCGGCCCGTGACGGAAACATCGTTTCGCGAAGAAACGGTCGATCAAACCACTTGGGTCACCGAAACCGAAAACCGCCAGCAGCGCTTCGTTGTGAATCGGCCGATCACCGAAACTCAGATGCAGCAGCAGCAATTCACCGTCCGTCGCCCGGTTCAAGAAACGGTGATGCAAGACCAGCAGTTCACCACGTTTTCGCCGGTCACCACCTTTCAACCGCAGACGGTCGAAATGGGCGGCGTTGTCAATCAAGCCTTCTATCAGCCTGGCAATGTTCGCAATCGCCTGGCCTGGGTACAGCGTGGCTGGTTGACCGATCCAGTGACTGGTGCGGCCGTTTGGAACCGTGGCGGGTTGCGTTGGGTGCCGATGCAGAACCCCGGTGTAACGACCGTCCAACCGACGTTCGTTTCGAACCCGGTGACGACGCAAGTTCCGGTCACCACCATGCAACCACAGATTGTCACACAACGGGTGCCGCTGAACGTCACTCGGTTTGTGGACGAAGTGGTGACGCAAGAAACGCCGATTCAAGTCACTCGCATGCAGCAAGTGGAAGAAGTTCGCGACGTTCCAGTAACCGTTCAACGGCCGGTCACTCAGCGAATCACTCGCAAAATCCCGGTCGAAACGACCCGCTTTGAGCGGGAAGAGATCATCCGTCCGGTACAAGTCACTGTGCAGAAGATCGTCACTGAAGAAGTGACCGAAGACTACAATGTTCAGGTCCAGCGGATCAACTACGAAGTCCGTAAGGTGCAAGTGCCGCGCACGGTGAACAAGTGGGTGGAATACACCGCTTATCGCATGGTCCCCAAGACCGTGATGATGAAGGTGCCTGTCGGCAGCTACGAAGGTGTGATCGAAGATGGTGCTACCACCACCTTTTATGCCCCGGCATCTGCTCCGACCTTGCCACCGCGCGTGATCTATGCCGAACCTGTCCGCGTGGAACGTCGGGTTGTCAGCCCTGCAGGAGTCGCTCCTGCCGCTGCCCCAGCCGGCACCCAAGGTGAAATCCGTCGCCCTGCCGAGGCTACCGAACCGGTGAAGCCGAAGGAAGAGGCCGATAAGAAGCCGACTTTGAAAAAGCCGGCCATCGAAGGCCCAACCAACGGCCCAGCTGTTGATCCGAATACGGCTCCCGATGCCGACCCGACTGCTCCCTCGGCCCTGCCATTAGATGGCAGCACGAAGGCTGCTTAAGTTGAGTGGGCGATTGCCCACGGAATGACCACCGAACCTAAAACGCGAGACACGTGTCTCGCGTTTGTCGTTTTTGGGGCTGGAGTTCGGGGCAGCAGACCTCCTGGCCTGACTGATCGGAATAAAGGCTCGGCAGACCCGCAAGTTCGCCGCCACCTGTGGCCCCGAAGCGACCCCCGGCCCTTGTTGGAGAGGGCCGAGGTAATTACCATACTGGTTTTCTCAAAATCCGGAGCGATCCGCTCATGCGACACGTCCTTTCGGCCGTCGTGCAGAACGTTCCCGGCGTGCTGGCTCACATTTCCGGCATGCTGGCGTCACGCGGCTACAACATCGATTCGCTGGCCGTCGGCGAGACCGATGATAAGACACTTTCCCGAATGACGTTTGTCGTCGTCGGTGACGATCGCGTGCTCGAGCAGGTTCGCAAGCAACTCAGCAAGGTGGTCACGGTCGTTCACGTCGACGACATCAGTTCGCAAGACTATGTCGAGCGCGACCTGATGCTGCTGAAAGTGAATGCCGCACCAGGGACCAAGCGAACCGAAGTTCGCGAATTGGTCGAGATCTTCCGTGGCCGCATCGTCGATGTTGGTCCCGAAGAAGTGATGATCGAGATCTCGGGCCGCGAGCAGAAGATTGTGGCTTTCATCGAGCGGATGCGCCCTTACGGCATCGTCGAGTTGGTTCGCACCGGTCGCATCGCCATGGTGCGCGGACTTCCTCGCACCAAGCCCAAGGAAGAAGACATCAGCTTGCCGGAAGACATCCCGGTCCGGGAAGTCGCCAGCCACGACAACCTGTAATTGATGTTGGAGTCCCGGCTTTAGCCGGTTACCGACACGAACAAATGCCGGCTAAAGCCGGTACTCCAACCAGCCCAAATCACACTCATAATCCGCTCCGTTAGAAGGACTCGTCTCCATGCCCGCCACAATTTTCTACGACAACGACGCCGACCTCAGTAACCTCAAGGGTAAAGTTGTCGCCATCATTGGTTACGGTTCGCAAGGTCACGCCCAGGCTCAGAACCTGCGCGACAGCGGTGTGAACGTGATCATTGGCCAGCGGCCGGGTGGTCCGAACTACGATCTGGCCATTAAGCATGGTTTTAAGCCGATGTCGGCTGCCGATGCGACCAAGCAGGCCGATGTGATCAACATCTTGCTGCCAGACGAAATTCAAGGCGATGTCTATCGCCAGGAAATCAAGCCGAACCTGAAGCCCGGCGCCATTCTGATGTGCTCGCACGGTTTCAACCTGCACTTCGGCCAAGTCGAGCCACCGCCGGGTGTCGACACCTTGCTCGTCGCCCCCAAGGGCCCGGGACACCTCGTCCGCAGCGAATTCGAAAAGGGTGGTGGCGTGCCCTGCTTGATCGCCGTCGGTCCGGGTGCCAAGCCAGAGACCACCAAGATCGGTCTCGCCTATGCCAAGGGCATTGGTGGCACGCGCGGTGGTGTGATTCAAACCACGATCGCCGAAGAAACCGAAACCGACCTGTTCGGCGAACAAGTAGTGCTCTGCGGCGGCGTCAGCGAACTGGTCAAGGCAGGTTTCCAAACGCTGGTCGAAGCCGGTTATCAGCCTGAAATGGCTTACTTCGAGTGCATGCATGAGCTGAAGCTGATCGTCGACCTGCTGTACCAAGGTGGTCTGAGCTACATGCGTTACAGCATCAGCAACACCGCTGAATACGGCGACTACACTCGCGGTCCACGGATCATCACCGACGAGACTCGCAAGGAAATGAAGAAGATCCTCAAGGAAATCCAGAGCGGCCAGTTCGCTCGCGAATGGATCCTCGAGAACAAGGCCGGCGCTCCTGGCTTCAAGGCCACTCGCCGCCATGAGAAGAGCAGCCAGCTGGAAGACGTGGGCCGCCGCCTTCGCAAGCTGATGACCTGGATCAACGCGAAGGAAGTTTAGTCGCATTTCCTACTCCCTCGCCTCGGTAATCCCACCATTAGTCATCAGGTAGCACCGCCAAAAAAACTAAGCGACTTTGCCTGCTAGCTGCTTTGCCATAGTTAGCAGCTAGCGAGCGTAAGTCGAAGCGATTTGTTGCGAATGGTAGCTGATGAATAATGCTGCGGTAGTCCGGGTGAGGGATTAGCCGGAACAGCGCATGGACGCTGGTTCCGGCTTACGGACCTTCCTGTTTTCGTCGCCAGTTCTCCTTGGCGATTTGCTGCGCTCCGGGAGCCCATTCAAACTCCCAACCAAACAAGTCGCTGAGCGCTTGAGCTGCTCGCCGGCTTTGCGACCCTTGGTCATCTTCATCGAGCTTCGCCACCAAGAATTCGATCGCTCGTTGATCGCCTTGCCGCCCCAATCCCCGAGCCGCTGCTACGCGATCTCGCTCTTCAGCGTTGCTCTCGAAAACGCGATTGAGGTGCGGGATTACGAGGGGCGAGGTGAATTTGGAGAGAGCGGCAACAAGCGAGAACGGAGTCTCTTCCTCCGCGTACTTTTCTGCTAACTCCAGCAGTGATGGCAGGCACCTTTCGCCCCGCATTGCGGCAGCTGCATTTACGGCCCACCAGCGTGCCTCACCTTCGGTGGCAATGATTTTGGCGATGGCTTCTGCAAACCGTGTCAGCTTGGCATTGCCGACAACCTGAATCATCCAACTGTGACGTTTGGCATCCTCATCATTCAACCCGGCAACGATCCACTCATCCACGCTTGGCAAAGGTGGATCGCATTCGACGACCAGCCAAGCCGCAACTTGGAACCGCTTGATTGACTTCCCCACGGCCTTGTCCAAGACGGTGGCCCGTATATCGTCAGGAATTGAGTGAAAATAAGATCGTGCCTTGGTATATAGCGCAGGATCTCGTGGCCGATTGAACGTCTTGCTCAGATCGTTCAACACTTCCTGCAATGCTACGATGTAAGATTTGTCTGCAGAACCTCGGGCCATGTTATCTCCCGTTAGTTACAACAAGGTTGTGGAGTCGAATCAATCCCCGGCAACAAGCGGAGAACGTCACAGCGACATTTGGACATGATTTGGCAGGCCAGAATAGCCAATGCAGTGTCCAAAGAAACCCCGACAACTGATTCCGGCCTATCTGAGTAGCGACCTTGGGATATAATAGAGTGCATGACTGATTACACTCCTACGGATGGATAACCCGATGTCGCAAGCTGAAATGCTGGAACTGTTTGCCGAATTGGTGCCGGGTGATCGCGTGCAAGTCGATCACGAGGTGAAGGTCGGCTTTCGGAAGTGGCACACGACGACGATCGGCAAGGTCGTTCGCAAGGAACGCCGTCGCCACAGCTTGCACTTTCGCCGTAACAGCGACGACAAGGTCTTCAGCGACGTGTTGGTAATTCAGCGGGAAAGCGGCGAGTTAACGACGGTCACGCTCGACGAGTTTTCGCAGGTGAAGAAGTTGTAGCTGGCGATCGTTGGAGTTCCGGCTTGAGCCGGCAATGTGAGGACCGGCTCAAGCCGGCGCTCCAACAAAGGCGACTGTCCATGGCTCTCGACGTTCTCCATACGCAGCACCAACGCCGGTTTGCCGAGAGCAAGTTTGTCTACCCCGTGCTCAGCCGTCGCAGCGGTGGCATCTCGCTGGGGGTGAATCTCAACCCGGATAAGGTCTGCAACTTCGACTGCATCTATTGCCAGGTCGATCGCACGACGCAGAGCGACACCCGCTTTGTCGAACTGCCGCGCATGCTCGATGAGCTCGATCATTTTTTGAAGATGGTCACGAGCGGCGAACTGTACGAGACCGAGAAGTTCAGTCACACCCCCCCGCACCTGCGCCGGCTCAATGACATTGCCTTTTCGGGCGATGGAGAGCCAACGACGCACCGCAACTTCGACGAGATTGTCACTGCGGCTGCCGCCCTCAAAAAGCAGCACGGTCTCGACAACGTCAAGCTGGTGCTGATCACCAACGCGAGCATGTTTCATCGCCCACACGTGCAGCGGGGATTGGAAATTCTCGATCAAAACAACGGCGAGATTTGGGCCAAGCTGGAAGCAGGGACCGAAGCATATTTCAAGCTCATCGATCGGACGCCGATCTCGCTGCAGCAGATTGTCGACAACATCACCACCGCCGCGAAGGTTCGCCCGCTGGTGATTCAGTCACTCTTCATGCGAGTCGCGGGCGAACCACCAACAGCGGCCGAGTTCGACGCCTTCTGCGATCGCTTGAATGAGATCACCGCGGCCGGTGGTAAGCTGAGCTTGATCCAGATCTATACTGTAGCGAGGAAGCCGACCGAGAGTTATGTGACGCCGCTGACCGATGCCGAAGTCGATGCACTTGTCGCGCGCGTGCAGGAACGAACCCGTATCCCCGCCCAGGCCTTCTACGGCGCGAACAGCGACGCCATCAAACCATCGAAGGAATCATGAACAAGCCCGCCCCGAAGTTAGCCCGGCAGTCGTCTAGCGAGTTCAAACGCTGGATCCCGTTCATCATGGGCGGACTGCTCGTCTGGGGTGCCGTGCTTGGCCTGGGCACTTATCTAACCGGGGGTGAGTACGCTGTTCGCCGCGGCCTGATCGTGTTCGTCTGCGCGGCGATCTTTGTGGCGTTCTGGTGGGCCGTGTTAGTGATCGGCGGGCGAAAGAACGCGGCGTAGCCTACTTATTTTTGCAGTTGTTCAGCTTGTCATCGGGGATGAGCAGGTCTGGCAGGATGCGGCCGTTGACGATCGTTTCTTCCACGATTCGCGGCACGTCTTTGATCCGCACTCCGCCGTACCAGATGGCCTGCGGATAGATCACGATCACCGGCCCCAGTTCGCACTGATCGAGACAGCCCGCCTCGTTGGCTCGCACCATTGGCTTGAGACCCCGCTTCTCCAGTTCCTTCTTCAAGGTCGACTTCAGCTCTTCGTCGCCATCGGGATCGCACGAGCCGCGGGCATGATCCTTTTTGCGTTGGTTGCAACAGACGAAGATGTGATGAGTGAATTGTGCCATCCACGCATCTTAATAACGACAGCGGCCGCCACAAGGACGGCCGCTGGATTCGCATGGGCATCTCTGCCTGCAGTGAGGAAATACTATCGCCCGCGTTTCTTCTCGCCTTTATCGTTATTGCCGTTGCCAGGATTGCTGGGCGGCGCAGTTGGGCGACTGGGCACTCCGTTCCGCTGCTGCACGCTGATGGGCGGCCGTGATGGCGAGGTTCGTTCGATCGTCGGCTTTTGCATCCGCGGCTCTACCTTCGGCGGAGTGAACGAGCGGGGCTCCACTTTGGGCGTGATGGACCGTGGAGTGGGATCCACTCTCGGCACCGTGATGTTCGGCTTCGGTGTCGAGGTGTTACCGCTGCGGTTCGTGTTGTTCAGCCGGTTCTGCAAATCCTTCACGCGATCCTGAGCGGCATTGCCGCCGGTGTTCCCGCCGCCGCCGCTGCGAGGAGTGAAGCTCGGACGATCCGACGAAAGTGGCGGACGCGTCACTTCTGTCTTGGGAAGATCTACCTTCGGAGTGTCAATCCTTGGCGTACGACCGGTGGGGCTCAAATTGGGCGGCACGATGCCCGTGTTACCAGACTGCGTGTTGCCGGGTTGTGGATTGTCGTTGCCGCGATTCCGAGCCTTATTGACCGCATCCTGTTGCTGTTGGCGAATCGTGTTCAGCCTTTCCTGCAAGTCAGTCTTGGCCGATGTTCCACCGATATTTGGCTTCTTTGACTTGTCGCCATCGCGTCCTGGCAGGGGATTCAAGTCGGTCGATTTCACGTCAGGCAAGCTGCCCACGTTGGTATCGGCCGGCGGATTCACTCCGGGCAACTTGCTGTTAGGACCGCGGCCGTTGCGACCGGGGACGTTCAAGTCACCGATCTTCGGCTTGTTGCCGGGAAGATCGATTTTCGGCTTGTTGCCAGAAGGATCGAAGTTGGGGCGAGACACGACGGTCTTGTCGGGCGTTTCAGGAACCGAAACCTTCGGCCTGTTGGGAATATGCGTCGACTTCGGCAGCTTGATTTTGCCATGCAAGTTGTCGCTGGCACCGGCCAATTGTTCTGTCGGGTTGCGACCAGGCAGCTTGATGTCTGGCTTGTCGTTGTCGTTGCCGCGATCACCGGGGCGAGCATTGCCGGGCAACTTCAGGTCGGGACCTTTCTTGTTATCGCCATCGTTGTCGCGACCGGGGCCTCGTCCGGGATTGTCGCGTCCGGGATTGTCGCGTCCGGGGAAGTCTCGACCGCCATCCTTGCCTGGACCATCGCGGCCGGGCAGATCACGGCTGACAAGGCTTACCTTTTCGTTGTCGAACCGCATCTTGTGCAGTTGCTTGATCTGCTCGATCGAGCCCTTGTTGAAGTCCTTCTGGGCAAGATCTTGCTTCTTCCAATGCTTGTCGGGAGTGCGAACGACGTCTTTCAAATCCTGCGCGAGGTACGCGGGACGGGTGTGGAAATCGCGATCGCGACTGTGACGCGCAACCTGATCTTTCCAGGTCATCGACGGCCGATCGTTGGCATGGTTGTCGTAGTGCTTGTGCCAACTCTGCATGCGGTTCGAATAGTTCACACCTTGACCGCGATAATGCACGTTGCAATACGACAACAGCGGATCGTAGCAACGTGGTCGGCTGTTGTAGTTGCACCAAGGGGTGAATTGACGATTCGCGTAGGTCGGTCCGTAGTAGTTGCCAAAGTAGTAATGGCAATTGGCATTGCGAACCCATAGGTGTACGAACAGGTTGCTGGTGTTGATCACGCAGCGAGGCGTGTAGAAATAAGCAGGGCGGTGATAGACGACCGGGTTGAAATAAACCGGCGCGAAAATCTGACCACGGCGAGGAAGGCGATAGTCGTAGTAGCCGGCCACGTAGATGCAGCCGCGGGGTGTCCAGACCCACTGAGGCTGAACGTACACCCACTCTTCGCGATAAGGTGCCCAGTAGCCAGCCGACCAGCGATAGTCGTTGTTAACATAGGCCCAAGAGCCGGGAATGTAGAAGTAATTGTCGCCGGGCGAGACGACCGACGGGCCCTGTTCGAGTGATTCCGGCGGCGGCTTGAGATATTCCATCTCTTCGACTTGCTCGGCAATCCAGAAGCCGGCGACCCATTGAAATCCACCCATCACTTCGGCCCAATAGCCTGGGACCCAACGACGGCCCGGCGGCGGATCGCGCCAGACACCACTGATCCAGATGAAGTCGTCGCGATCTTCGTCCCACGACCAATAGCCGGGGAACCATTGAACATTGTCCCCCTCGGGCTGATACTCCGGGGGAACTTCCTTAATGTCTGCCGGCGGCTGCTTGCCAATGATCAAGCCGGGCGCGGGATCAACCGCCGTGGGGCTGGCGAAGGCCTCGTGTACCGGACCGCGGGTGAGCGTCTCGACGCCTTCGCTGTCGATGGCCGGAGGGAGATCGTCTTGAGCGAAGACGGAGCCGGAGCCGCCGACCACCACCAAGCCGACCAGAAAGGACCACACACCTCGTACCGCCGGATGAACAGTCATGTCATCCTCCCGTGAGAAAACCTCGTGCAACCTCTTGTCATTCGACCACGTGGTTGCAACGAAAGCAATTTGTAAGCCTTGGCATGTTGCAGGCCAGCCCGCCGGAGTGCCGTTTCGAGCAGTGACCCGCTGGCAATTGTGCAGTTCGGCGCGAAAAGGTAAATGCCGTTTGTACTTAGCTCGATTCAAAACAATCGATGTGTAGGCTCACTTCTCTTTTTCGACGTGTCTTGGTAACAGCGAGAGCCAAAACGGGCTTTCCGAAAAACGATATCAAGTTGATAACAGGTTGTCGCGAATTTGAGTTGCAAAGCGAATCTACCTGGAGTGCGACGAAAGCCCGCGAAACCGGCTTCTGCCGCTCGGCCTGCTTGTATCCATTGCGACGTTGGCCGAAACTCTGCGGGCCACCAGCGGTTAGAGTTTGTGGGCAAGCAACGACGGCGAGTTGAGATGCAAGTTCAAACCACGCGATTGATTGAGCAGGCAAACGATGTACAAGTCTTATCTCGGGCGTTCCTTCGCTTTCGTGCTGGCGACACTGTTAGGCAATCTGATGGGACGTGCGCTGATGGCTGAGGACCCCGTGGCTGATCCAGCGAATGCTGCGCACCACAAGCTGGCGGCCGAGTATAGCGCCACCCGCAAGGGCTTGAGCGTACTGGTGCGCGTGGATGGTAAGGAGGTCTTTGCCGACTATGCCAACGGCGGTGGCAAGGAACGGGCCCATGAACTGGCGAGTGGCACCAAGAGCTTTAACGGCGTGATGGCGGCAGCGGCGATCCACGACGGCCTGATCAAGTCGTGGGACGAAAAGATCAGCGAGACAATCACCGAATGGAAAGACGACGACGCCAAAAAGGACATCACACTTCGTCAGTTGCTCAGCCTGACCAGTGGCATGAGCAGTGGGCAAATTGCCCGCGTGCCGACCTTTGCCGATGCGATTCAAACGACCGTTCGCTTCGAACCGGGCCAACGGTTTCAGTACGGTCCCGCGCCGTTTCAAACCTTCGGCGAAGTGATGCGGCGGAAGCTGAAGGACAAAGACGAGAGCCCGCTCGACTACCTGCAGCGGCGGATTTTCCAGCCCATCGATTTGCACGTAGGCAGCTGGCGCAAGGGCACCGATGGCATGCCGCACTTGCCTTCAGGAGCCCATCTCACCGCCACTGAGTGGGCCAAGTTCGGCGAACTGGTTCGCAATGGCGGCAAATGGGATGATAAGCAAATTGTTGATCAGAAGCTGCTCGACGAGTGCTTCATTCCCGCCAAAGCGAATCCCGCTTATGGGCTAACTTGGTGGCTCGTCGGCGCTGCCAATAATCAGCGGGCCGCTTTGTTCCCGGCGCTCGCTCGCGCAGCCAAGAAGGGGGAAGATCATCCGCTGCGAGTTCCCGATTTGGTACAGGCGGCCGGAGCCGGCAATCAGCGGCTGTACATTAGCCGGCAGTTGAAAATCGTCGTCGTGCGCCAGGCAGGCGGGATTCTCGAAGCGCTGGGCGGCCGAGATGCCACCGAGTGGAGCGACCGCGAGTTCCTCGCGAGATTGCTCTATGGAACGGACGCCGCGGGGAAGAAGCTGTAGAGGTTGCCGCACGCAGGCATCTGATCTAGTCTGTTGAATAGGGAAAGGTGATCAGATGTCAGCAGCACCTACACGTCGTATTACGCCATCTGAGTACTTGGAACTCGATCGCGTCGCTAGCGAACGATTTCAGTATTACCGGGGCGAAATGTTCGCCATGGCAGGCGGCACGAAGAATCACAACCGCATCGCGAGAAATATGCTCGTCGCGTTCGAGAATCATTTTCGCAAACATCTCCGCCGCTGTGAGACGTTCTCATCGGACCTTCGACTTCAGGTCAATCCACAGTCCTTCTACACCTATCCCGATGTAACAGTGGTGTGTGGTGAGGCCAAGTTTCTTGATGAGCGTGCAGACACATTAACAAACGCTACGCTCATTGTTGAAGTCTTATCACCCTCAACTGAACATTTCGATCGTGGCAAGAAGTTTGAGAATTATCGGCAGCTCGAGTCGCTCCAAGAGTACGTGCTCGTTTCGCAGCACAAACCGCTCGTCGAGCGATTCTTGCGAGAAAATGATGGCTCGTGGAAGCTAAATGTCGCGGATCATGCCGCCGACAAATTGCACCTCGCCTCACTGGACTTGCAACTGCCCCTCAGCGAGATCTATCTGGATGTCGATTTTCCGCCAATTGTGGAAGATCCACCTGGCGAGCTGAAAGCGCCGCCATTCGACGAGACCAATCGCCCGTACTGACGAGAGCTCACTACCGTCCCGTTACCAGGCGGTCGCCGAGCATGTTGTCGAGTTGCGGAATATCGTAGATCTTGCCGCGAGTGGTCTCGACGGGATATTCCAGCCGGCGATAGGTGATGTTGGTGTCTTCCAGAATCACATAGCAAGCGCGAGGATCGCCATCGCGAGGCTGACCGACGCTGCCGACGTTCACCATCGCTTTGTCGCTGCTCAGCCGATACGAGTTGTTGCACTCTTCGGGCGTGATAAAGCGATAGTCGGGCGTAAAGACGCCGGGCAAGTGCGTGTGGCCTTGCAGGCAGTATTTTTGAATGCGGTTGAAGAGCGCGTCCATTTTGCGCTGGTTGTAGATGTCTTCCGGAAAAACATACTCGTTCGTAGGCTCGCGGGGCGAACCATGCACGAATAGGAAGTCGCCGTCCGACAAGGTGCGATGCAACTCACCAAGAAAGTCCCAGCGGCGATTGCGCTGCGAAGGAGTTCCCGGGCCATCCTCCAGTTGTTCGCGCGTCCAGTAGATGGCCCGCTGAGCAACCGGATTGAAGCCATCAGGATCGAAGAGCGTCGCCTGATCGTGATTGCCGAGAATCGTGGCTTCGCAATTCTCAATCACTTCGTCCAGGCACTCGCAGGGGTTCGGCCCATAGCCGACAATGTCGCCCAGGCAGTAAATTTCTTTGACGCCCTGGTCACGGATATCGGCGAGGACGACGCGCAGCGCCTCCAAGTTGCCGTGAATATCGCTGATCAGAGCACGCTTCACGCGGATAAACCTTTTTGAGCCTGACGACGGTTCTCAAACGTTCCGCGGCGGCTGGGCGGAGTGAATGAGGATGAGTGTGAAGGAAAACAATGTTGGAACAATGCGAACACAGCGCCAGCAAGTCTAAGACTACCTTAGACTTTGGTCAATATCTGCGATAATCCCCCCTCCGTCGGACGAGAGCCAGGCAGCGGCCTCGTTCCTGACGAGAGCTAAATGAATTATCGCTTCATCTTCCCCTCTGGTTGCCTGATTTCCCTCGATTTTCTTGAAAGCTTGCTTGAATGACGGTTTGGACACTAGCGCTCGAAACGGTCGCAACGGCTGGATCAGTCGCCTTGTTGAGCGATGGGGAAATCCGCAGCCAGCAGCAACTTCCGCTTGAGTCGCGGTCGGCACGCACGTTAACCACTGCCATTCACGATTTGTGGGAAGCGGCGGATAAGCCGAAAATCAGTCTGGTCACGGTGGCCAGTGGTCCCGGCTCGTTTACGGGCCTCCGAGTCGGTGTGACCACTGCCAAGACGCTTGCCTTTGCCTGGGGAGCCAAACTGATTGGCGTGAACACACTGGATGCCATTGCCGCTCAGGTTCCAACCAGCGACTGCACTTTGCACGTTGTGTTGGATGCGCAGCGAAAAGAGCTGTTCCTGGCGACGTATCGGACGAGCAGTGGCCGATGGCAACGACAAGCGGCCGATACCATTATTGCGGCTCAAAGCTGGCTCGATTCCTTGGCCAGCGCCCCAGCGGATGCAAATCCGATCGTGGCGGGCCCCGCCCTGAATAAGCTGCACAATCGTGTCCCTGCAAATGTGGTTTGCAGCGATCCAAGCACATGGCACGCGCAGGCAGCGACCATTGGACACTTAGCCCATTTGGCCAACCTTGCTGGCGGTGCAGATGAACTGTGGTCACTCGCCCCGCACTATCTACGTGTCAGTTATGCGGAAGAGAAGCGGACAGAGGCTCACTAGAAAGAGACGACAGCTTTCGTCAGCCAGCGGCCTTCTTCAATCTGCAGGTCATCGCCCTCTCACCGGGCGGCACGTGTTAAACTAGTAGCAACGCCTTCAGGCCACAGCACTCCAGATTTGTTCCGTCGGATGACCGTCTATGCCCGTGCAAATGCAGTTGTCGCGAATCATCATTAGCGAGATTAACGAGCAACAATTCATCTATCTGAAAGAGGTCGATGGCGAACGGCAATTTCCGATCCTTATCGGCCTGTTCGAGGCGCAGTCGATCAATAGCGGCGTCAAGCGGATCCGCTCACCTCGTCCGCGCACCCACGAATTGCTCGTGGGCGCGATCGAAGCGATGGGGGGCGAACTCGATAGCATTGTGATCAGCGAACTGCGCGATCACATTTATTTTGCGCGCGTGCGCGTGAAACGGGAGGGTGAAATCATCGAAATCGATTCCCGCCCCAGTGATGCCATTGCCGTGGCGTTTGCGTGCGAACCGCCACTTCCCATTTATGTCGCCGAAGAAGTGCTGGACGAAAGCATCGGCAGCTGATCGGGCACACAATCTGCAACACCTGCGCCTTGCCACCTGGGACATTCACAGCAACGATCATTCCTTCTCCGGAGATTTCTAGCATGCTCGTTCAAGTTCACACCGACAATCACATCATGGGTGGAGCGTCGCTGCAGGATTGGGTCAAAACCGAAGTGGGCGGCACGCTCGAACGCTTTCAGCCCCAACTCACGCGCGTCGAAGTTTATCTGTCCGATTTGAACAGCCACAAGCCAGCTCAGAACGATCAAAGCGACAAGCAATGCAAGCTGGAAGCACGCTGGTCCGGCCTCGACCCGATTGTCGTTTCGAAGACCGCCGATAACGTCAAAACGGCTGTTGGTGCCGCATTGGATGCTCTCATTCTCACGCTCGATAGTCGCATTGAAAAAATGCGTGACGCAAAGCGGCATCCGACTTTGCCGGACGTTGGCGAAGTGTAAACTCCGTCGCTGTGCTTGATCAATTACTTCGTGCCACCTGCCTGACGAATATCTATGTCGAACCCTTATCAATCGCCCCAGTCGCCCGGTGGGCCGCAACCAGGTCCCCGTGGCGAAGGAGATGCGACGGGCGGAGTAATTCCGTACAAGAACATGCCGGCGCTGCTGGCGTACTACATCGGAATTGTGTCGCTGCTTTGCTGCTTCGTTGGCTTGCCGGTGGGCATTGTCTCGATCGTGCTGGGAATCATGGGCTTGCAAAAGCGAGCCCGCCAGCCAGAGGTCAAAGGCTCTGTTCACGCCTGGATTGGCATCGTTTGCGGCGTGCTGTCGACGATCGGTGCCATTTTGATGGCAATCGCCATCATCGGCGGAATTGCCTCTAGCAATCGATAACTGCCAAGCTGCAAACTACTGCGGATACTTTTCGCGGACGATCGCTTGGTCGTCCGCCGAAAGTTTGTCGATGGGCATGTTGACGACCTTGCCATCGGCCCGCCGCAACTGCACCTGGTCAAACACAAAACCGATCAGCTCGGCATCGATTTTGAATTGACCCGTGGAATCGGTCCAAGTACGCAACTTTGAATCTGCCGCGACGGGTGTCTCTGAGGTGACCGCATTCATGGGCGCACCACCTTCACCCGTGTTGTCGGGCTTGGCGGTGAACGCCGCTTCGTCACCATCTTCTTCCACGGGTCGCAGTGCCGCCGGTACTCCATTCACGCTTTTGGCGTTGGGATCTTTTTCCAAGCGAATCCGGTCGAGTGACACGATTTCGATATTGCCGTTGGTCGAGTAGCGAATTCTCGTCAGTACGCCTCGCTTAAGCAAAACCACGGCCGGATACCAGGTTTTGTTCGACAGCACATAAACCAGGTCTTTGGCTCGGAGCTGCGACATATCGGTCGCGGGAAAGCCAGGCGGTGGTGCCTCGACTCGGGTAGTTGTGGGAGGAGCAACAGGATTGAAAGCAGGAGGAGGCGAAAAGCTAGGAGGTGGAACGTACGTTGAAACCGGGGGCGTAAAGGGTGGTGGTGTGTAGATAGGTGGAGGAGTGTACGCGGGCGGCGGGTAACTCGGCGCTGGTATGCCGCTGGAAAAGCTGCGCATGCGATCGATGCGCGCCTGCTGATCGGCGGCGAACTGGGCATTTCGAGCTTCCTGCTCCTGACGCAGTTGTGCGGCACGTGCTTGGGACTCAGCCTGCATTTGGCTCCACCGCGCTTGTCGCTCGATCTCAGCCTGAGCGATTTGCGCCTCTATCTTTGCCCTCGCTTGAGCCGCTTCAACTTCACGCCACGCACGTCGTCCAAAATTCAACGCGAAGATGCCGGCCACCATCAAAAATACGAGTGCGAACACGCACGCGGCGATCGTCAAAGGGAGCTTCAGATTCAGCGAGGTACGAGGGCCCTGACCGAACGGATTCTGGCCGTAAGGACCACCAGCCTGATTGTGAGGATAGCCACCCATCCTGATTGCCCTTGTGAGGTTCACTTTCTCAAAAAGTAGTTATGGCGGATACGCGGCACGAACGGCAGCCTGATCGGCGCCCGAGAGCTTATCGAGCGGCAACGACACAACCTTGCCGTCCTTGCGCTTCAATTTAGCAGCTCCATCTTCAAAGCCAATCAACTCGGCATCGATGGTGAATTGTCCGGTGGAATCGGTCCAGATGCGAGTGTTGCTGGAGACGGTTGTCTCGGCGGGAGCCTCGGCCGGCTTCGCCACTTCCGGTTTGGATGGAGTGGCTCGAATCGGGCGCATCGAGCGGACCTTGTCGAGTGATACGAACGCATCCCAGCTATCGGAATGCTGGTCGTAGTGGACCTTGATTTGATCGGCGCTCGTTTCGATCACGTAGCCCGGATACCACCGCGATACCCAGAAAATAAAGACGCGATCGCGCGGCTTCACCTGGCTGACATCGGTGATTGGAAAACCAGGGCCGTTCATACTCGGACCACCAGCCCCTGGTTGCCCTGTGGCGGGCCGGCCAATATCGGGGCGGCGAAGTTCCGGAATGCTCGATTCGGGTGCGCTGGGAATTGGTGAACTTGGCCCGGGTGTCAGCGGGGGCATGGGAGGTTCGCCGAACGAGGGAGCCGGCGGTACAAAGGCGGGTGCCGGAATGCTCGGTGGATCGGCAGGAACCGAGGGTGGTTCATTGAACGAAGGCGCATTCATTGGAGGCGGAGCCAGAGGAGCGGGAGGCCCCGGTAATGACGGTGGGCCTGGCAGCGTGGGACTCGCTGAAGGAGGCCCTGGTATCTGCATCGCCCTGCGTCGCGCTTCGCTTTCGGCTTGAAAACGCGCCATCTGCGCTTCTTGCTCGGCGATTTGACGGCGAAACTCTGCTTCGTGATTGTTTTGAGCTATGGCATTACGAGCGGCACCACGGCCTGCGAAAGCCGCAAACCCAGCGCACATCAGCATCAGCACCACCATGCCGCCCGCGATGCTCCCCCCAATGATGCCAAACAGCTTCCAATTGACAGGCTTGGCAACCTGCTGCTTTAGATGAGGTGGCAATGTGCCGTAGGCCGAGGCTGGCATCGGCGGCGGTGCTGCCGGGCGAACCGCTTGGGCAAAGTCATAGGAAACCGAAGTGAGCGTGATCGCCATGCCGGAGTAGTCAATCAGCCGCGGCGCGGTGATCCACAAAAACAGAAACACCAGGCCAGCGCCCATCACTCCCAAAGCGAGCACCAGCGTGAGCATTTGCGCCAAAAACTTGACCGAGTCACTTTCGACATAGTTGCCGGCGATCAGCAGGGGGACGACGATGATCGCGCCAATGGCAACCAGAATCATCATCCAGTTGTGCCACGAGAGGCGGTAGCGATGCGTGCCGCACATCGGCACATAAATGGTGACCGACTCATAGGCTTGTGGTAGCAACAGCAACCGCCAGGGCCAGCCCAGGAACATCATTGCGATCATGATGCCGGTGGAGCGAAGATAGAATTGGTTCTTCACTCGATGTGCCGCTGGCTTGCCGCAACACAAACATACAGCCGGAAGCTGGCCGGTTTCGGCGGCCATGCGATTGAGCTTGATCGTCGCCATACAAGAGTGGGGTAAACGGTGTTGATCTGGCTTCCCCCAGACAACATTTCGTGGGGGCGACACCTATGGTAGTCGCCCGTTTCACGCCCCGTCAAACTCAATCGCCAGAATCAAATTTTCCGGCAATTATTCCTTGATACAGTAGAGCTTATCAATGCCGCGCAGCAGCAATTGATCGCCAGCAACGGCGGCGGACGACCAGAACATATCGTCGAGCTTATTCGTGGCAAGCACCTTTAATTCAGGACCTGCTTCCAGCACAAAGGTTTGGCCACTTTCGTCGAGGCAGAAGACCTTGCCGTCACCGGCCCACGGCGATGAGGTAAATCCCTTGGCACTGGGCAGACGCTGCTTAAAGTGCTGCTTGCCGGTTTTGGCATCAAAGCAACTCATCACGCCGCCGCGCTGATCGAGCACGTACAGATTGCCGCGATAGAGCAGGGGGGAGGCCATCGGCGGACCAGCTCGCTCGACGGTCCATTCGACCCCCGCGCTAGTGCCGTCATCGCCGGGAGTGATATCGCCGCTGGCTCCTGCCTTCACAGCACACAACGGGCCGTTGCCGCCCATACCGCCACCGCTGCCGACATACAACAACTCGGTATCGCCGACTGGTGTCGCCGAGCAACGGCTGACACTGCCACCCAGTTCCCACAACAGCTTGCCGGTCGCGGGGTCGTACGAACGCATCTTTGTGCCACCGCCAGTCACCAGTTCGGTGCGGACTTTGTTCTTCCACACGAACGGCGTCGACCAATTCGAGCGTTCGTCGCGGCTCTTGCGCCACAGTTCTTCGCCGGTCTTTTTATCGTAGGCCACCAGATAAGACTTCTCTTCGTTGTCGCATTGAACGAATAGACGATCGCCATCCAGAGCGGGCGAGCTACCAGCGCCCCAGCCATTCATCATGGGATGCGATTCAATGTCCTTCTTCCACAGCAGTTTGCCATCGAGGTCGTAGCAATACAGGCCCGTCATGCCAAAGTAGGCGTACAGTCGTTCGCCGTCGGTGATGGGCGTTTCGCTGGCGTAGGTATTGGTACTGTGAATCGAGATCGTGGGCTTACCTTCCTTGGCGAGGTTCTCCCACAGTACTTTGCCCGTTGCTCGATCGAGACAAAGAACCTTCCAACTGTAGACTGCGTTGGGTGCACTGCCGCCGCGACCACCGCCGCCGAAGCCACCTCCACCAAAGCCTCCCGGACGACCCGAACTTGGGCGACCGCCGAATCCACCAGGCTGGCCCGGGCGGTCTCCGCCCGACCGATCGCCGCCAGTGCGCGGAGGTTGCCGTGGCTCGTCGTCGTTATCAGTTTTGGTGCGAGGAGCATCCTCACCCTTTTTGGCTTCACCCGAGGGCGCACCGCCGGGAGGCCTGCCGCCACCAGGGCGACCACCGCCGAAGCCACCGCCACCAAATCCACCACCACTACCAGCTTTGGGTTTGGTTTGATTCTCGGTGACTGCCGTCGTCACAAAGATTTTGTCACCCCAGACCACAGGCTGCGACCAAGCAGCGCCGGGGACTTCCACCTTCCAGGCGACGTTCTTGTCGTTGCCCCACTCCGTGGCGAGCTTTTGTTCGTTCACGATCCCGGCACCGGTCGGCCCCCGAAACTGCGGCCAATTCTCGGCTTGCGCGAGTCCTTGACCACTGATGACTGCCAAACCTGCCACTGCCAGCATGCGAAACCGCATAACACACTCCATTCGCCGCCTCAGGTGAAAAGATACTTCCAGCCATGAAACACCTCGCTGGCCACGAAGTTGCGAACAGGGTGAGATTTCGAAGCTGGCTCGGTAGTTAGGAGGCGAATTGGTACACGGGCAGCACGCGCTGCCTGCTACCTAAGAAAATCCTCTCGCCGGAGCACTCCAACCACCCGTTAGGGTCTCATTAGAGAACAAACTATTTGAAATGCACAGAATTAGATTGACTTTTATTGCCTCGTTCGCACAATGCGAATCATTGACCACGGTAGGCGGCCCTGAGCAAGTTTTGGTATTGAGTTTCAACCCATTACTTTTTCTTTGGCACATTTCATGATGTTGCACTGTAGGCAGCTCGCAATTGCGAGCACGCTCTTCGTACTGTTTTGTGGCTGCGATGGCGGCGCAAGTGGCGGACGCCACGGGGTCTCCGGAAAGGTGACGTTTCAAGGTCAACCGCTCAAGACGGGGTCCATTGAGTTCACTTCGCCAGAAGGGGAGCGCGGCGGTGCCTCGATTGTCGACGGCGCTTACTCGATTCCTGCCGCGAAGGGCTTGTTGCCCGGTGTCTATACGGCCCGCGTAAGCTCAGTTCTCTCTGCGCAGCCAGCGCCGGCCATGCCCGGCGAATCGGCGGCGATCGAGAAGTCCAACAAGGATCAAATCCCAGCAGAATTCAACACTCAGTCGAAGCTAACCCACGAAGTGGGCTCCGGTAAGCCTGCGGAGTTTAATGTAACGATTCCCTAAAAAACTGTCCTTCGCCCCTCCCGCGCGGCACGCCTGAACCCTCCCACAAGCGCGCTACACCCGCCAGCAGGCATCAACCTGCTTCGGCGGCGATCGTCCTCCTCTCCACGTATTTCAATCTTGTCCGGTTACACGCTGGTGCGTGTTTGTCCATTCGAGATCCCTTTCTTGTCATCATTCGTGGAGACTTCTCATGGTTACGAATCAACGTCGGGGTTTTACCCTGGTCGAGTTGCTGGTGGTGATTGCCATCATTGGCGTCTTGGTGGCCCTGCTGCTGCCTGCGGTGCAGGCAGCGCGCGAAGCTGCCCGGCGGACACAATGTGCCAACAATCTCAAGCAGATTGGCCTCGCCATGCACAATCGGCACGACACCTACAACTCCCTGCCACCGGGCATGGGCCCGTACGGCTGTTGCTGGGGAACGTGGCAGGTGCTGGTGCTGCCGTATGTCGAACAAACGGCAGCCTATAGTCTGTGGCAGAACTGGGGAGGGAGCGATACCGTTTACGGCGATGGACCCGCAGCACAAGTGGGCACAGCGTTCCCACGCTACGCCGCCGCACCCAACACGACGAATGTCTCGGGGCGACGCTTCGCCGCGTTCACTTGCCCCAGTGATACGAACAACGCACCGATTGCCCCGATTACGAATCACAACTATGCCGTGAACTGGGGTAACACCACCTACTCGCAGGCCACCTACCCCAGCACGACAGTGACCTTTGATCAGGCTCCCTTTGGTCAAGCGAAGTCCACAGCTGTGGGACAACGCATGAATGGCCAAAAGTTCTCCGACATTCCCGATGGCTTGTCGAACACACTGATGGCGGCCGAGGTGCTGCAAGGCAAGAAGAGCGACTTACGCGGCTTCACCTGGTGGGGCGATGCCGCCGGCTTCACTGCCTATGAGGCCCCCAACTCTACTGTCCCCGACCGCATCTACACCGCTGGCTACTGCAACAACGAGCCCAAGATGAACTTGCCTTGCGATGTGAGCAGCACCGCCGCTCCCGGGCGTTTTTCCGCACGCAGCCGGCATCCCGGCGGTGTGCAAGGTGTGCTGTGCGATGGCTCGGTGCGGTTCATTCCGCAGAACGTCGACCTTGCCACCTGGCGCGCCATGTCGACCGCTGCCGGTGGCGAATCGGTTGCAGCGCCGTAGTTGCTAATCAGCCGATATACAAGCCCAAGGCCTCATTCGGTTCGTTGCTGCGGAGAAACTCCAGCAGCCGATGAATGCGAGACACAACCCCTTCGAAGGGAAGCGCGGCTTCTAGCTCTCGCTGAATAACAGCAAGTTCGTGTAGCAATTGCGCGTGTACCCCGGCATCAATCGATATCCCGGCAGAGAAGACTACTTCAAGACAACCCAGCTGATGGTTCTGGATGATCGGCAGCCAACGGTTCTCAATTTCGCTACTTCCCGCCAGGAAAATGCACTGTCGTCCGCCATCACGATTGAAATAGATGGATGCACTCACGTTTTGTCCTTTCCAAAGGCCACAGGCCCCGAGAAAGAAGAGTACCCGATACTTGGGACTGGTTCACTCAGGCGGGGAAGAAACAATCCAACATACTCACAACATTCAAAACAGACACTTTACAACCGATCACTACATTGCCATAATCTCAGCATGTTCTTCGACAAATTGGTTGGGCAAGCGTAAGCGTTACCGACGCGCAAGTTAGTGTCGCCCTTTCAAGGCTGGATTCTTCCGTTGGTTCGATACCCAGGGTGTGCGGAGTACCGCGACCCTGGGCCAGGTTGTTCAACCGCTTCGCGGTAAAGAACCTGCGGGGTTATTGGACAATTGGAGCGAGCAACGAAATCTCACGCGAGGCGGTAAAGTCTGTGCTCGCAGCGAGTTGCCGAGCAAGTTCGGGATGAGTGCCCGTCCAAAAACCTGGAAAGTAGGGGGACGTTTCGGTTGAGCAAGAGCAGCGGATTCGCTTAACCAGCACGCGCAAACCGCAAAAGGGGGGTGTCCAACAATCGGGCCATTTGTTGGACAGCAACTAGCGCAACTCTCGGGTTTGGCTGCAGGTTGGTGTCCAACAATGGGGTCAATTGTTGGACAAGTTGGTGCAAACGAGAAAGTTTCTTGGCCGCCAGAGAGGGCCAAGAAGGCGCGGGCGGTTACTTGCCGTCGCGGAGGCGGTCGCCGAGGAAGGGATCGAGTTCGGGGACGGCTTTGATCTTCTCAATCGTCTTTTCGACGGCGTAGGGGACGCGGTGGAACTCGACGTGGGCGTCGGTTTGAATGACGTACGAGGCTCGTGGGTCGCCATCGCGAGGCTGACCAACGCTGCCGACATTGAACATGGCCTTGGTGCCGGCCAGCAGGTACTTGTTGTTGATTTCGGTCGGGCTGAGGAATTTTCCATCCTCGGTGAAGACACCGGGGACGTGCGTGTGCCCCTGGAAGCAAAACCGCTCGATCAGGGCGAAGATGCGTTCCAGCTTGCGAGGATTGTAGATGTCTTCTGGAAAGACATATTCGCTGAGCGGATTGCGGGCGGAACCGTGGACGAACATCAGGCGGCCGTCGCGTTTGACGCGAGGGAGTTCGCTGAGATATTCCCAACGGCGAGCAATGGCTGCGGAGTCTTCGTGTGAGTTTTCGAGCTGATCTCGGGTCCAGAAGATGGCCCGTTCGGCCCCGCTGCTAAAGCCTTCGGGGTCGTAGAGAGCCCCCTGATCGTGGTTGCCGAGGACCGACCAGGCGAAGGTCATGACCTTGTCGACGCATTGCCGCGGATTGGGGCCGTAGCCGACGATGTCTCCCAGGCAGGCAATTTCGTCGACGTTTTGGGTCTGGATATCGGCCAGCACGGCTTCCAGAGCTTCGATATTGCCGTGAATGTCGCTGAGAATCGCCCGCCGCACGCGTTACTCGCTCGCCTGAAAAAGTGGATTGCCGAAAACTTGCTGCTTGAAGTGGTTGTATCTTCCCGGGGTTGGCCGGGTTTGACAAGCGGAGAAAGCCGCAAGCCGTAGAGGGAATTGGGGGAAAGTTAGTCCTTGTCGTCGGGCTTCGTGGCCTCGGTTGTCGAAGTTGCCACGCAAGCCTTCCACAGGCTCATTCCAACTCCCAAGGAAATCATTCCGAAGAGGGTGATCAGAAACAGTGGAGCAGCCACGGCGTAGAAGGCGTGAACCTCCGTCGCGAGAGCCAGTCCAAAGAGAACTACGGAAAGAACGAGCAGCAGCGGACCACCAATGGCAATGACACGACCAGCGCGACGTAGACCTGGCGATTTCGTGGGTTCGAGCAAGCCGGAATAGGAAGCCCACACGAAGGCGATGAGTTCGAAGAGGCGACTGCTCAACAGCAGCGCGAGCAGCAATAGCACCAAAGTGGCAAGTAGAAATTCGACCATGCGGTTCACACGAGAAACTGAACAGAGGGGGCGAGGTTACTGCTCCGTCGTTGGCTTATCGCCTTCACGCTTGGCGGCGCGACTTTTGAGGATGCCAATTGTGATGCCGGCAATCATGAATCCCACGAGCGTCACCAGGAAGATCACTCCCGCAATTCTGCTTAACACCACGTACCCCATGCTGCCGGCTGCTTCCCAGGCGAGAAACGACAGCGCTAACACCGGTGGCCCGACTAGAGCCACGGCAATTCCCGCGTGCAGTAGCGGCTTCGATTTGGTCGGCTCCATTCCGCCCGCGAACGCCGAGCCGAGCAGGAACAAGAACAGTTGCCAGGCACCGTAGATCAACAACAGAATCAGCAAGATGGCGTCAAAACTCAACATCAGCAACAGTCTTCCAATTTCTACTTCGCTGGCCAGTTCAAATGCTTGTGCAGAAAGCTGAAGGTTCCCTTGCCGTTGATGGTGTGGGGACCATCGAAGACTTCCATTTCGCAGCGATCGGCGAGTTTCAGGCGATGGCTGTAGTGGAAGAAGACCTTGGCATATTCGTGAGCGACCCAGTCGTCGGTGGAGACGCCGTCGGTGTGTCCGCGTTCGACCATGAAGGGGCGCGGGGCGATGAGCGCGGCCATTTCGCTGTAGTTGAACGTGTTGCCCAGATCGAACTCGAAGATTTCGTACTCGCCAGTCCAAACATAGCTGAAGGGAAGGTTCGTCGAGGCGTTTTTGGTGATCCACTCGTTGAAGTCGGCGGAGCAGATGGAGAGGCAATAATCGGGCACGAGGGGCGGAATGCGCATGGCACTTTTGCCGCCATACGAGAGGCCGTAAAAGCCGATGCGGTCCTTGTCGACCATCGGCAGTTCCTTCAGCCAATTGCAGATCTGCTGATGCTGGGGAACCATCACCGAAAACAGGGTCTTGCCGAGCGGGTTGAGCTTGCGTTGCAGCGTGCGGAACTTGTCCTTGCCGATGTAGATGTTCTGCGGAGCAAAGGTGATGAAGCCGCGCTCGCAGAGCTTGGCGGCGAAGTCGTGATAGGCATAGTGATCACCTTGAAAGGTGTCGATCGGTCGCCCTTCGAGACCGTGCTGGCAAACGACGACCGGCCGCCGCTCACCGGCCTTGAGATCCTTCGGGACGAGCAGCACGCCATAGGCAAAGACATCGTCAAACACATCGAGTTGCACTTCGTAGCCGGTCCATTTTTCGTGCTCGTAGGTCTTGCGGCTGCGAGGATTGGCGGCGAGCAGCGGCTTGTCGAACTTGCCAATGATTTCCTCAGCAAATTGCGACCGAAACTTCTCGACGGTCACTTTGTATTCGTCGAGGTTCTTGGCGGCATACAGCGGGCGCATATATTCTGCCCGCGTGCGAGCGCTGGCTTGTAACAGTTGCTGCGAATCGTCGACCAGTTGCTTGACCAGGCGAGCTTGTCTCTCGTCACCATCGGGCAGAGAGCCTGTTTTGTCTGGCAGAGCAATGTCGGTGCTGAGGGAGAGGTTCGGAGCGAGTTGCTTCAAGAAGATCGCCAGAATCTTCTCGTTGCAAAAGTCGCTACCCGATACTGACGAGGCGGCGACTTTACTCGTGGCAGAACGAGCGGGGGCAATGGGCAGTCGATCGCTGATCGCAGTCAGCCGGGAAATCTCGGCTTGAATCAACTCCGGCTTGGGAAAGCTGCAATCAGCGGGGCCACCTCCTTCGCTGGGCAACTTCACCGCAGGTCCGGGCGTGCTGTCGATGACGAGCGAACGAGGAAGGATGAGGCTGGCAATCTCGGCATCGCCAAACGCCTCCAGCAGCCCCTGCACATTGCGGTCGAGCGGCTCCTGCCAGATCCCTTCGCGCGGGCCGAAGTAACCGCTGACGCAGGCGGCATCAACGCGTTCGTCGAGGGCGCCGGCATACATGGCAAGTTGGCCGCCATCGCCGTATCCGATGACACCGATGGCCGGATCTTTTGCCTCAGCTTCGCGCGTGAACCAATCGACGGCGGCCAAGACCTGCTGCACTTCGTAGCCAAGGATGTGCCGCCCCATTTCGAAAGCAGGTCGATAAACGAATTCGCGATCGGTGAGGTTCGGACCGCGATCTCCGCCGCCGAACGAACGCTTTTGCATCCGCCGACTGATGATCGTCGGCACCAATACCCGGCAACCACTTTGCGCGAGGACGCGTGCGAACTGTGAGGCAGGGGGAATGCCTTCCGTCAGACCGCACAATTGTTCGGGGGTCTGCTCGGCAGAGGGAATGGCCACAACGTCAGCGATAGGCTTGGCATCGGTCGGAATAAGCAACAGCCCCTCTGCTTCGATCTCGCGCACTACCGGCCAGCGAACCGAGAGGATCGTGTAGTTCTTACCGCGGGCAATCGTCGCTTCGCGCTTGGTCGTGGCGTTCAGTTCCAGGGCGTCGAACTTGACTCGCTCATCCCGCACCCCGAGGATGTGCGCCAGCTGTTTCCGCTGTGGTTCGATCGATTTGAGATACGCGGCCGTAGAACCGAAATCTGGCTTCCAGAGCTTGTCTCGCTGCGTGGGTGCAGCGGCTAACTCATTGAGCAGCATGCGGTCGATGCCTGCAACCATTTGCTCGGCGATGTCGCCTTGCAGTTCCAGCGGCCTGGTGCCGGGAAGTGGTTCGGCACTGGCTCGACTCACGAAGCAGAGACCGGCAACCAAAGCAAACAACAGCGTTCTCGATATCATGGCGGCAGATCTCCAGGCGGGAGCAAGGCAAGGAAGGCTGCCGTGAATATATCGGCGTGGCTGCCGCGTGCAAGAATCGGCCGGCTCAGGCTACGCGGCGTTTGGCCGGCGCAGGAGAAGCTTGGTCGCGGAGGGCGGCTTCGACTAATTGCCGCTCGGCAGTGGTGACTGCGTAAAGGTCGTAGACGAGAGCATCGAGTTGCTCGTCGAGGTCCGCGGTGCATTGCGAATGCAGTTGCTTCGCCAAACTGGCAATCTTTCGCTGAGCTTGCAGCGCCCATTTTTCTTGAGGAGCGATCAAGCGAATCGGCAGTTGAGCCAACTGTCCTTTGTTAATGGACGAGTAACCGCCAGCCAGTCGCTTCGCGGCAAAGCGTTCGCGAAACAAATAGCTGAGCAATTTTGAGTTCAGCAGGCCAAGCAGATAGAACGGATCCTGTTGCAGATTGTTGGCCGCGTACACTTGCACGCCCAGCGCACAACCTTGGTCATCATAGGCACATTTTAAGCGGCGGCTCATTCCACTGAAGACGAGTTTTGGCTCGCGATAGAGCTGCTGCTTTTGGGGAGATAGTTGCGGTGAATCAAGTCGCAAACAGGGCCGGTTCCAGTGTTGCTTTAAGAAGCGAACGTCGCCGAGTTCCAGCGAGTAACGATCGATGTTGCCACTCACGATGAAATCGACTGCGCCACGCTGCAACGTATCACCTTCACGCTCACCAATCTCGGCAGACAACTTCTCGGCGGCGTAGCCCGACGCACCGCTATGCAAGGTGCAGACATTCTCCAGCGGTGCAGTAGAAACTCGCCCTTCCACCGCGAGATCGCTGCCGAAGACGAAGGCCCGCGAAGCTAGGGTTTCTTGCAGGATCAACCGTTCGGACAGTGGCGATTCGAGCGAGTGACAAACCTCGCTCACATGTACCGCGTGGTTGGATGGAGCAGGAGATTTGCGCAGCACGAGCACTTGCGGATAAGTGCTGGCCTGCGGAAAGACGCGCAGGTTCGAGAGATCCACCACTTGTTCGAGTGTCGTCTGCTGCAGCAACATTTCCCGCAGCCGCGCCGCGTAGTCGAGGGTGGCCCATTTGTTCGGCACAATGAAGCCGAGCCTGCCATTGGGCTTGAGCAGTTCCAGCGCGCGTTCGATGAAGAGCACGTAGAGATCAAAATTGCCGGTGGCCGTCTCATAGCGATCGCGGAGCGAGTGAACTTGCGCTGCGGAATGTGTGCGAGCTAATTCGCGAATGCTCACATAAGGTGGATTGCCGAGTACAACCTCAAACTGAGCTCGCGATGAATCAGCGAGCGAATCGGCGCATCGAAGATTGCCGCCCAACTCGGGCAGTTGCTGGGCAGCGGTCTGCACAGCGGCTGGATCGATGTCGGTACCGAAGATTGCTCCTCTGCAAGCTTTGCGAGTCTGAGCTTCGCTCCAACCCAGCTGAGCGCAGCGTTCTCGCAATAGCCGGGCCGCAGCGGCCAAGAAGACTCCGCCGCCACAGGCTGGATCAATCATCCGAGGCGGCGAGGACTCACCATTCCAAACTCGTACCAGCGGGCCGTAAGCGGCTTGGGTGATCCACTCTGCCACTTCGACAGGCGTATAGAAGACGCCCCGCGCGCGGCGATCTGCTCGCGAAAGGGCGGGCTCATGTTCGGGTGCGGAAAAAGGGCGAGGCATGTGGCGACTTGTACGTGCCAGCAGCCGATGACAGCAAGAGAAGCTGGGTAAGCCTGCTCGAAAGTAACTTGCGAGTTCGAAATATTCACTCAAATGGGTTGTCGGCCGGCGACGATACCTTCCGTATGACTTCGCCTCTCTCTTTTCTGCCGTTCGCCAAAACCGCCGCCGAAGTGGGCGCGGGTGTCGTGAATCGAATCACGCAGAGCGCAGCCGATCTGAGCGGCCAGTTTGCCAAGATGCTGGCAACCGACGACGAAGAAGAGGACGCGAAGAAAATCGAGGACGGCGTCAAACAACCGGGCAATGCTGACGGCATGCTCGCCTTGATCGACCAACTGCAAAGCGGTCTGCAAGCCAAGTTGCAATCGATGGGCCTGCAACTCGATGGCGAACTTACCCTGAGCATCGCTGCCGATGGCAAGGTGTCGGTTTCTGGCGACTCCGATGCAGCAGCCGTGCTCGAACAGATCATCAACTCCGACCCCAAACTGCAAGCCAAGATGGGCGCGCTCAAACGCGCCGCCGAAGCGGCCGGCAAGTCCGATCAGGCCGAAACGAAGCTGAAATACTTCGCGGGTCAGCTGCAACTCGAAGCGCAAGAACCCGTACTGGGTGAGGAAGCGATCTCGGGCGAGTTAGCGACAATTTCTTAGTCGCCAGCAACAAGGTACTCCCCTGTTCCGGTAAGTGTTGCCAAGCCTAGTGCATAAGCCAATAAACCACCGCCGCAGGGGCGGTGGCGTTTTAGTTCGCTGAAGCTACTTCAACTCCTTGAGCAGCGCTTCGATGCCCGCAGTGGCAATCTCCGCATCGTGCTCGCCGGTGCCGCCGCCAACACCAACCGCGCCAATCACTTGGCCATCGACAATAACCGGCACGCCGCCCTTGAGCGTCGTGAACTTGCCGCCGCTTTGACCAGCGGCAATCTGTACGCTCAGGTTCAGCCACACGTCGAGCTCTTTCACGCCTGGCGGAAGTGGCCCGGTCGGCGCACGCAATGTGGCCGAGGCGGTTGCCTTCGTGATGGCCGTGTACAAACTGGCGGGCCGAGCGCCGTCCATGCGATTGAAGGCAATCAAATGCCCTCCGTCGTCAGCGACAGCAATGTTCACCTTCAACTTCAGTTCCTCAGCCTTGACCTTGGCAGCGGCCAGAATTTTCTCCGCCCCGGCGAGTGTCAATTTGAAATGACCGCTGGTGACAAGCGCTTCGCCGCTTTTGGTTTGCGCAACCAACGGAGAGACCGAAGCCGCTAGCATCCACAATGAGAGACACGCAAACGCCAGGCGAAGTGAACTGCACATGATTCTGGACTTTCCAAAACGGGAGAGCGAAACCGATGGTGCCCGATTGTAGCGATCTCTTTTGTCTCCGCCTGCCGTAAGGGCCTACCTTCCCCGAAGCGGCAACTCTTGATACGTTTGGGCGCTAGAAGCACCGATCTTTTCGTTTATTCGTTTCCAACTCTGTGCGCGATCAGCCATGAACAAAGTTCTTCGCCTTCCCAAGCGGTCCGATGTCAAAACTGCCGACACCTGGGACCTTTCCACACTCTGTGCCAGTGAACAGGACTGGGAACAGCAGTTCAAGAAGCTCGAAAAGCTGATCTCGGGCTTCGACAAGTTTCGGGGCAAGCTGGGGGATGGTGCCAAGACGGTGCTGGCCTTTCTGAAGTTCGACGCTGACTTCGATAAGCTGGCCGAAAACGTGGGTGGCTATGCGCACCTGCGTGTTACCGAAGACCAAACGAACAACGCTGCGCAGTCGATGGTCGCCAAGTTTCAGAATCTGGCCACCAAGGCCTCGCAAGCGGCGTCATACTTTCGGCCGGAATTGCTCGCGCTGCCGGAAGCGAAGCTACAAGAGTACCTGGCATCGAAAGAGCTCAAGGCGTGGAAGCTCGTTCTCGAACGGATCATTCGCTACAAGCCACACACGCTTTCACCTCGCGAAGAAGAGATTGTGGCCATGCAGGGCGAGATGGCCGGCGCGGCGAACCAGGCATTCCGTCAATTGCTCGATTCCGACTTGAAGTTCGGCAACGTGAAGGACGAGAAGGGGCAGCAAGTCGAGCTCTCGAACTCGACGTTCATGAAACTGCTCGTTTCGCCCGATCGTAAGGTTCGCAAAACAGCCTTTCATCAATACTACGAGCAGTTCAAAGGACACGAGAACACGCTTGCCGCCACGCTCAATGGCTCGATTCAAAAGGACGTCTACTATTCCAAGGTGCGCGGCTTCACGAGTGCTCGCGAAGGAGCGTTGTTTCCTGACAATGTCCCAACAGCAGTCTACGACAATCTGATTGCCGCGGTGCGCAAGAACCTGCCCGCCGTGCATCAGTACTACGACGTGCGGCGACGCAAGATGAAGCTGAAGGACATTCATCACTACGACACTTACGTGCCGATCCTCAGCGACCTAGAAGTAAAGCGAACCTGGAACCAGGCGGTGAAGCTGGTGATGGAATCGCTGCAGCCGCTGGGGAGCGAGTACTGCAGCGTGCTGGAAGAAGGCTTGCTCGGCCGTTGGTGCGATCGCTACCCAAACCAGGGCAAGAACAGCGGCGCGTTCAGCAGCGGCAACTATACGGGCTATCCGTACATTCTGATGAACTACAAGGAAGACGTGTTCAACGACGTCTTCACGCTCACGCACGAAGCGGGGCACTCGATGCATACCTGGCACTCGGCCAAGCATCAGCCTTATCAGTACTACGGCTACGTGATCTTCGTCGCCGAAGTGGCCAGCACGTTCAACGAGATGCTGCTGAGCCATCACCTCATCAAGCAAGCCAAAGACAAGCGGCAACGAGCTTACCTGATCAATCGCGAAATCGATGACATTCGCGGCACTGTCATCCGCCAGACGATGTTCGCCGAGTTCGAAAAGATCACCCACGCCATGGCCGAAGCGGGCGAACCGCTCACCGTGCAATCGATGCGTTCAGCTTACCGCGATCTGCTCGACGCTTACTTTGGCCCGAACTTCGCCATCGACGAAGATCTGTCGCTCGAATGCTTCCGCATTCCGCACTTCTACCGAGCGTTCTACGTCTACAAGTACGCCACTGGCCTCAGCGCTGCGATCGCGCTCAGCCGCAAGGTGCTCAACGGCGGTCCCGCGGAACTCGCCAGCTATCTCACGTTCCTCAAGGGAGGCTGCTCAAAAGACCCGCTCGACCTGCTCCGCGACGCGGGCGTCGACATGGAAAAACCCGAAGCAGTCGATACCACGCTCGCGCATTTCAACAGCCTGGTGAAGGAACTGGACGAGTTGCTGTAGTTGATCGCGAGTATTCTTATGGGATAACCACTTGCGATATTCGTGTCGCAGCAAGGTGCTGAATGATCACAGTTGAATTCAGCATCTGGCTGGCAAGCAAAACTCGCTGGGCACATCTCACCAAGATGATCGAGATGCAAACAGTCCCGCGCGTGGGCGAGTTTGTGAAATTCAGCAACGCGAAGAATGGCGACTACTTCTCCTGGAAGGTTTCGCAGGTCACCCATCGCGAAAGTGGATCCATCGAAGTCTGGACCGAACTGCTCGACAACATCGACAACCGCGGATTCTCGTTTGAGACTGAAGACGAATTTGACGAATTTTTCCAGTCGTACGTCACGGAGAGTTGGCGATGCGAGCGAGGCATTGGCCCCAACCGCAGGGGCGGCAATTTTTAAGTAAGTACGCCATGCAAGGCACCAGTTTCCTCCGTCGCACTGGGCAGGGCTCTCTTATATCCGGATAGAATGACGGAATGGAACGCAAACAACTTGAAGTGTATTCCGAAGCGTCAAACTACGGCATCGTCAGAATGCCCGGACGTAGCTATCCAGGCTGCGTCATTCAGGGCGACTCCTTGCGCATAGTCCTGCACGAAATTCGAGGAATTGCCCGACTGGCGCAGGGCCACGACAACATCGAACTGCAAGAGTGCATCGCTGACCTGGAAGCGAGTATCGCCGACCGCTTGAGTCATTACCAGGCTGTACTTCGGGAGCATGGAATAGATATTCCTTAACGCTGAGCATTCCTCACAAATGATCGCATCCCCTGGCCCTGGATTCGGCAATCAATCCGGATGAGGCTATAATGACACTGTGAAGCTTGGCTCTCGCCTTTAGGACGCAGAACATGTCCACTGCTGAATTAACCACGCCGCATACTCCCGATTGGTCCCTGCCACCGGTTGAGACACTCGCGCAGTTGGTCTATCAACTGGGCGACGTGCCCCTGGAGAGAATTCTCTCTCAGCCGCCTCTGGGAACCGCGACGGCGGACGATCTGCTCCGCTATATCGACAAAACGAGTCTTGGTTGCGAATTGGTTGACGGCACACTGGTGATGAAGGCCATGGGATACACCGAGTCAGTTCTGGCATCGCTTCTGATTCAGTGGATCAACAACTACCTAGATAGTAATCCGTTGGGCGCTTGTGCCGGTGAACAAGGCTACTGCGAGTTTTTGCCGAAACTCATTCTCGCGCCGGACGTTAGCTTCATGACCAGGGAACGTCTTGCGCTGGCGAAGGGTGATCTCACGTTTGCTCCGGGCGCGCCCGATCTATGTATCGAAGTGCTGTCAAAGTCCAACACGCGGCGCGAAATCAGCCGCAAGATCAAAGAGTATTTCCAGCATGGCTGCCGGCTCGTGTGGGTTTTCGATATCCGCAAGCAGATCGCGGAGGTTTATCTTCAACCGACCGATCCGATTCTTGCGAAACCCGCCGATACCATTGAAGGTCGCGATGTGCTCCCCGGATTTCAATTTGTCCTAGGTGATCTTTTTGCGGCACTTGAAAAGCGCGTCGCTGGCCTCGCCCCGACTGGTAGCGGCAATGACAAATCTACCGGCAGTGCATCGCAATCATGACCGATTCTGCTTGCTCCATCGCGTTAAAGGAATGGGCCGTCATCTGCCGCGCATTGGAAACGGGCAAGCAGACCATTCTGCTGCGTAAAGGTGGGATCGCCGAAGGGGCAGGGGGGTTTCGCGCGGAGCATGATCGCTTCTGGCTCTATCCCACGCAGTTTCATCAAACGGCCGAGCAGTTGACGAGTGACGCAGCATCGCTCTTGATTGAGACCTCTGAATTGCGAACAGCAAGCGGCGAGCTTGTCTTGCGTTCAGTCGCAGTCGTGGAAGAGGTGCATTACCTGACCTCGCTCAAACAGGCACTCGCTCTCAGTGGCCTACACGGCTGGCGCGATGAGGTCGTGCGTCAGCGGTTTGCCTATCGCAAGGCGGGCCTGTTTCTCTTCGTGCTGCGAGTGTTTCGCAGCGAGTTTACGATTCACGTAGCAGAGACTGCCGAGATGGCCGGTTGCAAGTCGTGGGTCGAACTGCCGGCAGCATTGTCCAGCGGCAAATTGGCGCCGGCAATTTCCAACGACGAGTTCGCAGCGGTTCAACAGGCGATTCGCGCGAGGCTCGAAAGTTAGCTGCAGTTAGCAGATTGCTGGTTCCTGCTCGCGCGGCGGTTTATAGTGACGGCACGCTGAGACCGAAGTTTGAATCGCCTCGGCAGCCACCTCCCTGCAAGGATCGCTGATGTTGCGAGCTTGGTTTCTCATCGCTGCTTGTTGCGCGCTCGGTTGGATGAGTCCAGTGGCAACGCGCGCGGCCGATGCACCCGATTTTGATCGCGAAATTGCGCCGTTGCTCGCCGGTCGTTGTCTCGATTGCCACAGCGGCGCCGAGCCCAAAGGCGGACTCGATTTGTCGACCTTCCAGCGGGCAACCAAGGGGGGCGAATCAGGCTCGGGCATTGTTTCCAGTAATCTTGATAAGAGCGAAATCTGGCAGCGAGTCGCAGCCGGTGATATGCCACCCAAAAAGCCACTGCCGGAGAGCGAACGCAAACTGCTACAGGCTTGGATCGAGGCTGGCGCCAAATGGGGCACCGACCCCATCGATCCGTTCCGCTACAGTTCCTCCGCACGAGCCGGTTACGACTGGTGGTCGCTGCAACCGGTGAAGAAGGTAAAGCCTCATGACACGCAGGAAGCAAATCCCATCGATGCGTTCTTGCTGACCAAGCTCAAAGCCCATCAACTCGACTATTCGCCAGCCGCCGATCGCTGCGTGCTCATTCGCCGCTTAACTTTCGATCTCACTGGACTGCCACCAACGCCGGCCGAGATCGAGGCATTTGTCAACGACAAGCGCAAAACCGCTTACGAGCAACTCGTGCAGCGACTGCTCGCGTCGCCCCACTACGGCGAGCGCTGGGCGCGGCATTGGCTCGACGTAGCTCATTTTGGCGAGAGCGACGGCTTTGAGTTCGACCGGATGCGACCGAATGCCTGGCGATATCGCGACTGGGTCATCGACTCACTGAATCGCGATCTTCCCTACGATCAATTCGCTAAGCAGCAGATTGCCGGCGATGTGCTCTACCCGGCCGATCAGGGCGCGATCGTTGCCACCGGGTTTCTCGTCACCGGCGCCTTCGACGGGCTGCTGCCGGCGGGCGATCCAATGCGACAGATCATGCGGCAGGACGAACTTGAAGACATCGTCGGACTCGTTGGGCAATCGTTCCTCGGGCTCACGGTCCACTGCGCGCGATGCCACGATCACAAGTTCGATCCCATTCGCGCCACGGACTACTACAGCCTGGCATCAGCGCTGGCCGGAGTTCGCCGCGGCGAACGTGCCTTGCCCCCCGCGAGCATTCCTAGTGACTTGGTCGAGAAACAGAAATCACTGGAACACGCCTTACAATCGCTCGAAGAGAAGGTCCGCACTGCGATCCTGGCGGAACGAGCATCGCCGGAGAACGCCGAAAAGGCTCCCACGCCCACCGCTGCTTGGGAATTCGACGGCGACGCCAAGGACTCGCGCGGTTCGCTCCACGGCGAGTTGCATGGCGGCGCGAAGATCGAAAACGGTCTGCTCGTCCTCGACGGCAAGGATGACTATGCTTCGACCGCTCCGCTGCCGAAGCGAATACGGGCGAAGACGCTGGAAGTGCTTGTTTGCCTGAATGGTTTGAAGCAGCGGGGTGGTGCAGCGATGACCTTGCAAAAGCTCGACGGCAGTGTGTTCGATGCGATTGTCTTCGGCGAACGCGATCCCGGGCAATGGCTCGCCGGCAGCAACTTTTTTCAGCGGACGACGCCCTTCAATGGCGAGGCAGAGACAGCCGGCGAAAAGGAGTTTGTTCACTTCGCGATTGTCTATGAATCGGAAGGGCTCATCCGGGCGTATCGCAATGGCAAGCCTTACGGCACCGAATACAAATCGCTGGCCTCGACCATGTTCGAAGCCGATGATTCGCAGGTGCTGTTTGGCTTGCGGCACAGTCCGGCAGGCGGAAGCAAACACTTGGCGGCGAGCATCGATCGCGCGGCTCTTTACAACCGGGCGCTCACTGCGCGAGAAGTGGCCATCGCCGCCGGTGTCGCTTCAACGTATGTCAGTGAAGAGGAACTGGTCGCTGAATTGACGCCGACGCAGCAAGATCAGCGGAATCGACTGAAAAAGCAGATCGCGGAGATCAAAGCCAAGCTGGATGTCTTACGCGATCGCAAGACGTTTGCAATTACACCGGTCCAGCCTGAAATTTCACATCTGCTGCTGCGCGGCAATCCGCAGCAGAAGGGACCGGCGGTCAAACCGAGCGGCATTCACAGCGTGTCGACGCAGACGGCCGACTTCGGGCTCGCTGCTAATGCACCTGAAGCTGAACGCCGCAGGAAGTTGGCGGAGTGGATCGCCAGTGAGCAGAATCCGCTCTTTGCGCGGACGATGGTCAATCGTGTGTGGCAGTACCACTTTGGCCAGGGCCTAATTTCGACTCCCAACGACTTGGGATACAACGGCGGCCAGCCTTCACACCCCGAGTTGCTCGACTATCTCGCCAGCGAGTTTGTCACACGCGGCTGGAGCTTGAAGGAGCTGCACAAGCTGATTGTCACCAGCCGGGCCTATCGGCAGGCATCGTTGCCACGGGCCGATGCGATGAAAATCGATGGCAACAATCGGCTCCTCTGGCGATACTCGCCGCGCCGGTTAGAAGCCGAAGCGGTCCGCGATGCCATGCTGATGGTCTCCGGCAAGTTGAACAGCACGGCTGGTGGGCCCAGCTTCAAAGACTTCTTACCGGTGAATCGCAGCGGTACGCAGTTCTATGTCGCCCAAGATTTTGTGGGCCCAGAGTTCGAACGGCGGAGCATCTATCGCATGTGGGCCCGCGGCGGCAAGAATCCGCTGCTGGATACGTTCGATTGCCCGGATCCTTCAACGACAGCGCCCACGCGTGGCAGTACAACGACTCCGCTGCAAGCTCTGTCGCTGCTCAATCACTCCTTCACGTTGCGTATGGCCGATGCCTTTGCCGAGCGACTGCCGCGGGAAGCGGGCAATCAAGTTGATGCGCAGGTGTCACTCGCGTTTTTTCTCGCTACTGGTTCGCCCGCCACGTATGAGCAGAAGCAGGCGAGCGTGAAATTCGTTGAGAAGCACGGCCTGAGTGCCTTTTGCCGTGTACTGCTGAATTCGAACGCGTTTTTGTATGTGGATTAAGGCTACACACGAATGCCAGAAGCTAACACTCGCCGAGATTTTCTCTCTTTCGCCGCGCAGGGAATCGGCGCAACGGCGCTGGCGGCGTTGCTGTCGGAAAGTAACACGGCCCGCGCGGATAAGATTCCCGGGCAGGCCAGCGATCCGCCGCCCCATCATGGGGCAAAGGCCAAACGGGTCATTCACATTTGCTTGTGCGGGGCATACAGCCAACTCGATACCTTCGATTACAAGCCTCAGTTGGCGAAGTATCACGGGCAGCCACTGGGCGGCAGCGAAAAGCCGGATGTCTTCTTTGGCAAGGTCGGCCTGATCCGGCAGAACGACTTTGAGTTCAAGCAGCGAGGTCAAAGCGGGCTGTGGATTTCGGAACTCTTTCCGCACATTGCGAGCGTGGCCGATGAGCTGACCGTCGTTCGCTCGATGGTCGCTGAATCTTCGAGCCATACGCCGGCGACTTTACACGAAAATAGCGGCTTCCGCCTAAATGGCTTTCCCACGCTCGGTTCATGGCTTTCGTACGGCCTGGGCTGCGAAACCGATGAACTGCCGACGTATCTCGTGCTTCCCGATGTGCGCGGACTCCCCTCCGGAGGAACAAGCAACTGGACGCAAGGCTTTTTGCCGGCCCAGCATCAAGGCGTGATGTTTCAGAGCAAGGGGCCGGTGATCAACGACCTGTTTCCGGCGCGCGAGATCTCCGCTGACGTCGAACGAGACAGTCGCGAACTGCACGCGCTGCTGAACCGCACCAATCGCGCCGAGCGCGGCGATAGCGATGAATTGCTGGCTCGCATGCGCGCCTATGAGATGGCCGCCAAGATGCAACTGGCAGTACCGCGCGTGACAGACCTGTCGCAAGAGACGGCGACGACTAAAAGCGAGTACGGTCTCGAACGCGAAGAGACTCGCGACTTTGGCCGCAGCTGTTTGCTGGCCCGGCGATTGATCGAACAGGGCGTGCGCTTCGTGCAGTTGTTCTCCGGCGGCTCGTTCGGTTCACCTCGCATCAATTGGGATGGCCACGAAGATACCAAAGCCAATCACACGGCCGAAGCGATTCGCATTGATCAACCGGTGGCTGCTCTGGTACGTGATCTGCGCCAGCGAGGTTTGCTGGAAGATACCTTGTTGCTATTCACAACAGAGTTCGGTCGCACGCCGTTCACACAGGCTGGTTCCGGCGAACTCGGTAAAGGTCGCGACCATAACCAGTATGGGTTTTCCATCTGGGCCGCCGGTGCTGGATTGAAGCCAGGAATCGCGTATGGCAACACCGACGACATCGGCTGGAAAGCCGTTGAAAACCCCGTTGCCTGGCATGACTTTCATGCCACGGTGCTGCATCTGCTAGGCATCAATCACGAACGGCTGACGTTTTATCACAACGGCATTCAGCGCCGCCTGACCAATGTGCATGGGCACGTGGTGAAAGGCATTCTCGCCTGACCGCGATTACTTCGGCGCGGCTTCACGGCAGATCAGCAGACGTTGTTCACCGCCGAGACGACCAGCGCCGATCGCGTCGATCAGCAGGCGGTACTCGGAAGCAACGGCGGGCATGGTGAACTCAATAGTCACCGTGCCGTCGGGCTCGGTCGCCGAGAGAGGCCGCCAGAAGAGCGAACTGGGCAAGCTGGTTTCGTCGGCTGGTTGACCAGCCAGCGCGCGGCCATCGATGGGCGAGGCAGCAGCCAACGGTGCGTTGGCTGCCTTGGCCATGGGTGCAGAGAACGCCCGAATTCCGGCTGATGGCTGGTCGGCGGCATCCGCTTGTGCGAGCTGCCCACGACCACCCTGTTGCTCACCATTCTGTAACCGAGCCTCGGCCATCTTCTCTTGATTGCCGCGGCGCACGTCATCTTTCAATACTTGAGGAGCTAACAGCGGCGCGGGTGGCGCCATGGCGGCTGGAGCACTGGGCGGAAGGCTGCCCCCCAGACCACCGCCAGCATAGCCACCGGGTGTGCCCGGGGCGGGAACGGCCCCGTTCGTCGCTGCTTCGAGTGGTGCCTCCGGTGCGGGAGCGATGGCGGTGCGCTTCAGCAACTCGCCTTCGACAGCATCCTTCAGCTCGAAGGTCTCGACTGCTGGGGGCGAAGCTACTTCGTCACGAGCCATCTGAGTTTCTGCAAAGGGTTCCACCTGGGCAATCTGCACGCCAGCGGGTGAAGCATCCGAGGGGACAAAACGCGTGAGCCCAATCACCAGCGTGAGGAGCGAAACAGAGATAGCTGGCACCCACACGAGCGGGCGAACTGGCCGACGCAAGGCAAACAGCAGGCCCAGCAGCACCAACATCGCGCCGCCCGAGTAGGCGAGCACTTTGCCAATCGTTTCAAACCGAGGGGAATGTTGGCCTGCCACAACATTTTCGACAACGACCTTGTGACGCAAACCATCGATAACTTCGGCGCGATTATCAGCGAGTACTATCGTCGCGGGAACAGAATCCACGGCGAATTGCTGAGCGTCGAAGGGCTGGTGACTCAAGGCATCGGCAGGCGGAATACTCGCAGCAGCCTTTTCGCCCGTCGCTCCACCGGCATTTGCGGCCAGGGGAGCCGCCAGTTGCCGCTGTTCGAGTGCTCTGTTCTGTTGCAGGTTGGCACCAAAGGCTAAATGATTCTCAGCCATTGATTCGGTCGACACTTCTCCCTTAGCAAACTCGCCACGAGCAAACGAATCGGCGAGCAGCAGCGGTTCTTGAATCTGCTGCACGGCCGTTTCTTCCCACACGCGCACACCGAGCGACGCGGGAGCAGCACGCCCTTCCTCATCGGTTACTCGAAACTTCAATTGCACACGTTCGCCGGGGACATAGCCGTCCTTTAAACCTTCGACGACAATCTGCAGCCCACGAGCCGATGGGCGCTGAACTTCTTTGCGCAGAATGGGGGTCGTAGCATCCGTCTGGCGATAAAATTCCAAGCTGACCAGACCTTCCACCTCGGGCGGCAAATCCACCGCTCGTCGCTCGGCCAGTTGGCGAGCCGTCAATTCCTGACGAGCTACCACGGCATTCCCTTGGCGAGCCACTACAATCAACGACTCAGCCGCCAGTTGCTCGGGAATTTGCAAATCGTTGCTGGTGTCATTCAAAACTGCCGCGATCGCGGGCTTTGCCTCGGCGAACTTATCTTCAGAACCAACGGCGGTCCCAGCGGACTTCATTTTGGCCTGCATCGCTGCGCCCAGCTGACCATCGACGCGGTCATTGGCAATTGCACCTTCCGCCGGCTTGTTGGGATCTGCAGGCGTTGCCGAGAACGGCTTGGTACGCACCATTGAGCGGGCATCGCGTAACTCGATGTCAGCCGTGGCAGCAGCCTTTGGTTCAGCCGGCTTTGGTTCCGCCAGTTCTGGTTCGCTCTGCTTTGGTTCACCTCGGTTGGCACGCTGCAGCGGCGCTGGCGCAGCGGGAGCAATTTGAAGCTCAGCTGGAGCGGGCGGAGGCGGAGCCTGTTCGGGCGCGGGCGTTGCGGCGGGTGCAATACCAGGCCTCATCGACGGCGCTGGAGCCGGCGGAGCTAACCCCGGTGCTGCACCACCAAACGCTTGGGGCTGAGGACTATCAGTTTTGGCACGTTCCAATTCGCTCGCGCCACCCGGGCCAGCTGGTGCGGCGAGCGGAGCAGGGGCCATCATCCGGCTGGCCTTTCGCTCCACTTCGCCAGCTTTGCGGACTCGCTCGCCCGCACCTTGCTGGGCGGGGTCCGTTGGAGCGGGCGCGCCTCGCGCAGCCGCATTACCGGCTAACAAATTGCCGCCGGCGTCACCGCCTGGTAACAACGAACCACGATCAAGGTCCTGCTGCTTTTCAGTGTTGCCATCGGCCATCCCTTTGGCCAAGCCACCACCTTCAGCAACCTGAGCTTTGGCCATTTCTTTGAGCGGCGCAACTTCGCGGCGGCGCATGGCCAAGCCATCGATCGCCCGCTCGGACTGTTTGAACCGTCCCTGCACGACACCCGTCGCTGGGTCGGTCGTCCACTGCGAATCGGCGCTGCCGTCGCTGAGTTTTTTCTCGATCTTCAGGTCAGCGCCAGCGGGGGCCTGTGTCTCTTTCGAGAACTGACCCACGCGCAGCTGGACGAAGCCCACTTGCTCGCCAGGCTGAGCAAACGGCTTTTCCATCAGCATGAAGGTGCGATTCGGTTCGGCGGCCAGTGGCAACTCGGTCGAGAGAGAGCCCGAACTTTCTGCTTCGCTGGTGGCGGCCGCAGTGACGGGCGAGATCTGAAGGCGAACTCCTTTCTTCAAACCAGCGCCGGGTAACTCGACCGTACTGTGACCAGCGGCGGTGGTGTTTACTTTGCGGCTGAAAACTTCGTGCCCAGCCGCATCGACCAGACGCACATCGAGTTCCGCTGGCCGCGGATTGTCTTGCTGATCGCGCGTTTCGATTTCGATATTGCCGGTCAAACCTTCGGTCAACGGTGCGGTGGTTTGCACCTTGGTAAAGAAAGCTTCAGGCTGCAAAGCGGGTTGCTCGGCCCCCGTGTTCATGGCCACGGGCGAAAGCAAGCTCGGTTGATACAGGGCATAGCCCAGCAACAAGAGGAGCGCGGTCGTACCGGCCACGGCGAGCCAGTTGGTTGCCGAGTTGTTCCGGGAGGTTGGTTGGTGCGTGGACGAATGAGAATAAGTTTTGGAACCGGGACGATTGCGCGGGCGACGTTCTTCTTTGGTGACGGAAGTTGGACCCGTGGAGATGTGGAGCGGCGAATCGTGTACACGCGCTGCCGACGCGACCAGATCTGCCTGCAAGCGCACTTCGGCATAGAGCCGGGCAACAGCGGGATCCGATTTGATTTGGGTTCGCAGCGCGGCTTCGACGTCGGGATCGAGCAGGCCGTAGGCCATGTCCCAAAGTTGCTGCTTCAGTTCGTCGTTGGTATTCATCGTGCCTGACATTCCTGCTGAGTGCCTCACCCGTCCTGGGTCCTGCACTTAGCTGCAAATTCCTGTTGCGCTCATTCCATCATTCGTCTGGCGTCATCCCTCGGCCAGCACTTCTCGCAATCTTGTCAGGGCGAGCCTCATGCGCGTCTTCACCGTGCCCGAGGGAATTCCCAGGGTCTCGGCGATTTCTTCGTACGTAAGGTCGCCATTCTGCCGTAGCAGAAAGACTTCTTTTTCTTCGTCGCGCAACGTCTGCATCGCGGTGCGCAGCCGATGCAGTCGTTCGTCGTGTTCCACAATTTCGTCCGGCCGTTGTTCGTGTCCCGCCAGAGAATTCTCATCCTCGGGCAAGCCCTGGCGTTTTCGTCGCCAAGCGGTTTCGCGCAGGTCGCGTCCGGTGTTGAGCGCAATCCGAAAGATCCAGGCTTTGAGATTTTGAACCTCGGCTACCTGGTCCTGATGCTTCCAACACTTGAGAAACGCTTCTTGCAGGGCATCGCGCGCATCCTCCAGATTCCCCACCAGGTAAAACAGCGTGCCGAGCAATTCCGATTGGTGGAGCGCAAACGCGTCCTCCAACGGTCTTACCGGGCGCGTAGCCGGCTGGACCGCAGTATCGCTGCACACAGCTTTGCGGGAGGGGGATGCCACACTCATGCCTTGTAGAAATAGACGACGCGCCAGCACGTTTTGATTTGTGCCCACTCGTTTTTTAGCAGAAACGGGGCAGGGGATGGGAGGGAAGTTCTCTGGTAGTAAGGATTTGGGGGCTGGGGGAGGTGCGGAGTTCGGATTGCGGAACGCGGAGTGGGGGAGTCGGGATTTGGGGGCCGGGGTTCGGAAGTCAGGGGTCAGGATTCAGATGTCGGGGGCGAGGTCGGGCTGGCGGGTTAGCGCAAGGAGGGGCAAGTAGCAATCGAGGGCTGACCAGAAGTTTTTGGAAAATATCGTCGGACGCGTGACCTAACTAGTCAACGACATCGTTACTATTCAGTACGCAGTTACGCACCAAATACGCAACAATACGCCATCTGTTTGCTGGCTGTTCTGAGGCAGGTTGGAAGCGGCGGGCCATAGCAATTTCGATTGAGAGGGGACGAACAATGACCAACGACTTACGACCTCTGCGCAGACCTGTTCAGGCGGTGCAGAATGGTTATCAAACGGTTATCAGGAAAGCCAGTGATTCCGATGCGTCTGGAATCGCAAAGCATTTCCAGTATTCAACTTATTGTGCGCGATTACTGCGATTCGAATCGCTCAAAAAGTTATCACCCAACCGTCTGGAATGGGGGTGTTCAGGCGAGTTGCAGATTCGATCAGGACTGTTCACAGAAGTGGCCGCTCGGCCCTCGAAGGAAACGCATCGCTTAAACCGCCGATGCTGCCCTGTTCAAACGGTGTTGAGCGGCTATCAAACTGGTTATCAGCTGACCGCCGTTGATAACGACTTTGAGCGTCGCAACGCATTGAAGGCGAACCACTTATCGCCTGTGATTGCCGTGAAAAAGTTCGCGCGAAAAGTTATCAAAACTGGTTATCAAGGGCCTGTTCAAGGTTTGCTGGATCGGCTGGCTAGTGCAAAAGCCAATGAACCACCGCCGCAGGGGCGGTGGCGTTTGAGGAGGGAGTAGCTAACTCCCGACTCCCGATCTCCGAACTTCCCACTCCCCCCTAATCGTCCGGCAGGCGATAATGATCCCCATGTGGCCACAACCAGAACCAACGCAAGATCTACTCGCCGGTGCCCAACAGGGAGATGCCGATGCGGTGAACCGTTTGATGGACCGCCATCGCGACTCGCTCCGTCGCATGGTGCAGATGCGGCTCGACCATAAGGTGCAGCGGCGAGTCGACGTGAGCGACGTCGTGCAGGATGTGCTCGTCGAGGCGAATCGCCGGCTGCAGGATTACATCAGCAATCCGATCATGCCATTTCACCTGTGGCTGCGGCAGATTGCCCAGGACCGAATCATCGATGCCCATCGGAGGCACCGAGGTTCGGCCAAGCGGAGCGTCGATCGCGAGCAGCCGATGCTGGTAGCCGGTGCCGACGATCACTCGACGATGCAACTGGTCGCCCAGTTGTGCGATCCGCAAATGACACCCGCCGCCGCCGCAACGCAGGCGGAAATGGTGAAGGCAGTCGAAGCAGCGATCACCAGGCTGCCCGATCAAGACTGCGAGATCATCATCATGCGGCATTTCGAGCAGTTATCGAATCAAGAGATTGCCCAAGCTTTGAGTTTGAGCGAACCTGCGGCGAGCATGCGATATTTGCGGGCGATTAAGCGATTGAAAGTGTTGCTCAACGACCCAGCTTCCGTCATCGATGAAGGGGCCGAGTAGTTTGCTCGCAACGGCATGATCCAACCTTCGCCCCAAGACATCGCAGCGAATGAGCACGAAGAGCAACTGGCCATGCTCATCGCGAATCTGGCAGACCGCGCGCAGCAGGGCGAGCAAATCGATCTCGAAGGGCAATGTCGGGAGCATCCCAAGTTTGCAGCGGACCTGCGCGAGTTATGGGGCGCCGTGATCGTCGCCCAGGTGGCGGGCAAGAGTTCGTCGATTGCCGAAACGATCGCACCGAGCAGACAGGATTCATCGAACGGTTCGTTGGAGTTGCCCAGCCAGCTAGGCGATTACGAACTGCTGGAAGAGCTTGGTCGCGGCGGGATGGGAGTTGTGTTTCGCGCGCGGCAAGAGAGTCTGCATCGCGAAGTGGCGATCAAGATGATCTTGCGCGGTCAACTCGCGCGTCAGGCAGAACGCGAACGGTTTCAGGCTGAAGCTCAGGCCGCCGCCAAGCTGGATCATCCGGGCATTGTGCCGGTGTATGAAGTGGGCGAGATCGAAGGCCGTCCGTACTTCAGCATGAAGTTCATCCGCGGCACCACGCTCGCCCAGCGACTGAGCGAAGGGCCCATGCATCCGCGCGAGGCAGCAAAGTTGCTCGTCGCGGTGGCCCGGGCCATTCATTTTGCCCATGAGAAGGGCGTGCTGCATCGAGACCTGAAGCCGTCGAACATTCTGCTCGATGAACAGGGAATGCCGCACGTCACCGACTTCGGCCTGGCGAAGCAGATCACCGACGATGCCAGCTTAACCAAGACCGGCGCGATTCTCGGCACGCCCGCATACATGGCTCCCGAACAGGCTGCCGGCAATCGCGGACAAGTGGGCCCGACCAGCGATGTGTATAGCCTAGGAGTGGTGCTGTATCACATGCTCACCGGTCGGCCGCCGTTTCAAGGTGCGTCGCCGGTCGAAACCGTGCTGATGGTGCTCGAGCAAGATCCCGTGCCGCCGCGAATGCTCAATCAGCACGCCGACCGCGACTTGGAAATGATCTGCCTGCGCTGTTTGCAAAAGCCGACTGACCTGCGCTATGCCTCGGCCGCGGCACTCGCGCGCGATCTTGATGCCTACCTGAACGACGAAAGCATCAGCGCCCGCAGCGGACGATTCGCCCAGGTGCTCGCCGGTTGGATGCGCGAAACGCATCACGCGCAAGTTCTCGAAAACTGGGGCCTGCTGTGGATGTGGCACAGCCTGGTGCTCTTTTTAGTTTGCTGCCTGACGAACGTGCTGGAATTATCGGGCGATACAAATCGCTGGCACTACTTCCTGTTGTGGACAGCCGGGCTGGGAACTTGGGCTGCGGTCTTCTGGGCCTTACGCCGGCGAATGGGGCCCGTGACGTTTGTGGAACGGCAGATTGCGCATATCTGGGCCGGCAGCATGATCAGCATCGCGCTACTCTTTCCGCTCGAATACAAACTGGGGCTCGATGTCCTTGAGCTTTCGCCGATGCTGGGCATCATCAACGGCATGGCCTTTCTCATCAAAGCGGGCATGCTCACTGGGGCCTTCTATGTGCAGGCGATCGCGCTGTTCGCCACCGCCGCGTTGATGGCCCAATTTCCTGAGTACGCTCACTTTATCTTCGGTGCGGTCGCCGCAGCTTGCTTCTTCTTTCCCGGCATGAAGTACTATCGCCAACGCCTGCGAGCGCTGCTGGCGGCGATTCGGAAGGGAGCGATAGCGGAGGGGAGTAGTTGAGGACAAGGCTGGCCGACGAGGCCAAGCGGAACAGCTAAGATACGGGTAGTTGAGCAATCACCGAGTACGAACATGAACGCAATCATTCCCACTCCCCGCGAGTTTGTCGAAACACTGAGTCAATTTCGTTTTCCGCCGGTAACAGACGCACACCTGCAGACTCTGATGGATCTAAATAACGATGGCAAATTGTCTCCCACACAGCGTGAAGAGCTTGCTGGACTTGTCGAAATGAGCGAGACGATGTCGCTGGTGCGAGCACAAGCGCTCGACCTACTACGCTGTACTGTTCCAACCGCCCTTGACCCAACTCTCGGCACAGCGTAACTTTAAAGCTCACCTTGACCTCTGGTGTAACGGTAGCACGAATGATTCTGGATCATTTAGTCATGGTTCAAATCCATGGAGGTCAACTTTGATCGGAATCAAGCCCTTCGGCGAAAACGTCGAAGGGCTTTCTCTTTGTGGTGACTAGGTTTACGTCGCTAAGTGTGCGGTTCAAACACACCAAATCCAAGATCTCGCGACGAATCAAGTTGTTTGAACCGCGCCAACGCTCGCTGGCGTTTTGGGTGAAGTCGTAAATCGCCAAGGCAACCTCACCGCGAATGCAGTCTGCACCGCCAACCGTGGCCAGAGACTCGTCCACTTGCGCCTGTTGCGCCTTGAGTTCGTTCGTTTTGGATTTGTAGATGGCCTCGTCGATCGAGCCCGCGAGATAGGCATTGAGCAGGCGGTCCTGCATCGCCGCCAACTCACTCCTCCGCTTTGCCAGCGATATCGTGCTCCGCTTCCGGTCTACGGTCAAATCCTTGATGGCTTCACCAAGCAGGCTGCGAAACCAACTCGCAAGTGCGGGAGCGAATCGCATCTTTGCCAAATCTTCAGTGATGGCCTGTTCGAGCGCATCCGACTTCCAGCGAACGGTGGGATGATCCGGGCCCGGATGATTGTTCGCGCAGCGGTAGTAGACGTGTTCGCGGATCCCTCCCCCAGCCAGTTTCCGACGAATACGCTCTCCGGTAATGGACTGGCCACAGTACGCGCACCGCAACAAACCGCCTGCCAGAGGGTGCTCAGGAGAACCGGTACGACGATTCCGGCCATTTAAGACATCTTGGCAGGCGTCGAAGGTGGAGCGGTCGATCAGTCGTTGATACTTGCCCTCAAAGACGTTCCCGTTTCTGTGCAATTCGCCAACGTAGAAGCGGTTGCTCAGGATGTGAGACAATCCGGTTCGCTGAAAACGCGGCTGAGAGCGTTGGAAGACATGTCCTTCGCGCTCTAACGCTTCACCGAGCGACTTAAAAGTGTGCCCGCCTGTCGCGTACAGATTGAATAAGCGCACGAGGGTTAGGGACTTTTCGGGGTGTGGCTGGACTGGCTCATCCGGGTCTTCCACATTGACATATCCAAAGGGTGCCGGACCACTGGGCCAGCCTTGACGTACCTTCTCGTCGATTCCTTTGATCACTTCCGAACGCAAATTGTCGCTGTAGTACTGGGCAACCGCGGCCATCACGTTGAACGACAACGCTCCGGCGGCACCGGGGCCGAACTGGTTATCGACGAACGCCAATTGGACACCGCAGCTGTCTTCGAGTTCCTGAAGGCGGACAGCGTCTCGCATGTTGCGGCACACGCGGTCGAGCTTATGGCTAAGGATCGCCTTGATTTTCTCCCGTTTGGCGTTTGCTTTGACCCAGGCGAACATTTGGTTGAAAACGAGGCGTTCAGCTCCTCGCTTGGCAGATTCCGCCACCACGAACTCGCGGGTGACGTGCCAGCCATTGGCGCTCGCCCGTTCACGGTTTACTCGCAACTGAGCATCGAGCGAATAACCTTCCTTTTGCTCACGGGAAGAAACACGTGCCCAAACAACAACATTCATGTTCGTCGCTTCTCCTCTTCGGCATGCAATAGGATTTCAGCGAGCCGGCGGACGTTCATGAGTATTTCAACCGCCTCGTCATCACTGATCACTCGGCCATAGGCCTTAGACCACACCCGACGAGCTTCGCTGATGCGTTCGTCCGACAGCCACTGAGTTGACAGCGGCCGTGCTCCATCTGGACCGGGCTCGTGACCATGATGCCCGGTTGTGCCCGAAAGTCCAGCTAGTTCTCGAAAGAGCGCCACAGAAGAATTCTCCCCGCGAGCGGAACGGGAAACGGCCTGGATCCCGGAATGCTCTTCGAAGGAAATTGTCGGCGCCGATTATGGACATGTCTGTGGACACCTACCCGCGCAGGCAAAACACATATGCGCGCATGTCCATAATCGTCCTGCGCATATGCGCGCATCTGACTTTTCTTTGTCCGTATTCCCGGAACTCGATTGGTTCGTAGGATTTCCAGATAGTAGCGGGAACCTGTCATGCCGCGAGCTGGTCGCTTCGGAAAGTGGACAGTACGCGAGTTTTTCCCGGCGGCAATTGGATCAAACTCGATTCTTTCCCCTATGGGAATGAATAGCGGAAAGAATACGCCTAACGCCCCAGTCAGTCACCGAGGTGACCGTGAAGCCTAGTATTGCAAACGGTCGTAATCTGGCGAGGTACTCGGCGGCGAACGGTTTTGCTGCGTTGTATGACGCACGAGCGGAAAGGCAGGTCGCAGGAATTGCGATCTTGCGGCACTCCCTCTTGGCAATCGTCCAGAACGGGCTGAAGGCATTCCACTTCGCCGATCTTGCCTGCCGGGCCTGCTATGCCACAGGTTTAGAAATGCTTCGGGAGTCGATGCCGGAAGATCCAGTGCTGTTCGAGGCGAGGCTGAAGCACCACACAGACGAAGCCATCAGCACCGCGTACTTGTCACGACTCGCAAACGAAGTGCAATCGATAGCGCATCTTTCGCACTATTCAGATTTGGTGACTGAGAAATTTGAGTTGCGGCAACGTCATGAGCACGCCGTCACAACCCAGCACATGACAATCGACGGTTCGTCGCTTCAAGACATCGACTCGCACTTGAGACTGTTTGTTACCTCGCGCGAACGTGCGACCGCACGAATCGGGAGTTTTGCACAAATGGCATGCAAAGACACCAACCAGATGTTGCGACATGTAGTAATCGAGGGCATCGTCCGCGAAGGCGAAACCATCAACATTGTCAGCGATAGCAAGGTTGGAAAGACCTGGTTTGTTCACGGCTTGGCCCTCTCGATCTGTGCTGGTGTCGAATGGCTTGGGTTTCCCATTTCGCAGGGAAAAGTGCTGCTGCTCGACAACGAACTCCATGAGCCAACGTTGGTGCATCGCATTCGCCAGATCGCTGGGACACTGCGGCTCGATGAATCGACCTTCGCCGAACGACTAGACGTCGAGTGCTACCGAGGTCGCCTGACCGATATTCACGGTGTGGTGGAGCGACTGAAGCGGACTACGCCTGGATCCTACAAAGCAGTTATTCTCGACAGTCTCTATCGATTTGCACCCAAAGGATTCGACGAAAACAGCAATGCTCACACGACCGAATTGTACAACCTCATCGACTCTGCCGCCGCGCATCTTGGCTGCGCAATCGTTTGCGTGCGGCATACCAGTAAGGGTAGTCAAAGCAACAAAAGCGTAACTGACACCGGCGCCGGAGCGGGTGCACAATCGCGAGCGGCGGACTGTCACCTTGTCCTGCGAGCTCATGAGGAAGAGTCCGCCTTTGTCGTAGCGGCCGCATTACGTTCGTTTCCAAAGATGGAACCGTTCACGGTTAAGTTTGAATGGCCTGTGTTCTTCCGGGCTCCAGAGCTCGACCCCACGCTGCTTGCTCCGGATAAGCCACGGAAGAGCAAGACGCCGCACCCTGAGGCGCTACTAGAACCTTCATGGAACGCCCAGCAGTTTGCCAGCGATTTCGTTACCTCGCAGCCACAGTCGCAAGCGACCATCATCTCCGCGGCCGTCAAAGCCGGACTGTCAGAACGAAGGGCGGGCGCTTTGCTCAAGTCTGCCACGGACTCTCGCCTAGCCTTCCTTTGGCAGGGCAGTGATCGTCGGCAGAAGGCGTTTGCTAATCGTCCGCAGACAACATTGGGAATGGTTTCGGAGTCCGCTGAATGAGGGGAGTTATATATAACGCGCGCACCCCCCACACCCCCCAATACAAAGCGAGAGGTATCTCGCAGTATTGGGTTGGGGGTGTGTGCGTGATTTATATCCGAGCAAGTTTCAAGCAGGTGAACTGCAAGTTCACGACTCAAGAAGGTCCCGTTGTGAACGCCAGTTGGCTTGGTCGGCAGAAGTTCATCAAACCAAATCCGAGCAAGGTGACGTTTGCAACTTGCGGAACGGTTTGCCAACACGCCGGACACGATTGCGACACGGGCGTTGCACGAATGACCGGGAACAAGCACGCGACTCGCGCACTGGCCCGCACGTGGGCCACACGGTGCGTTGACGGCCGGCAGGCCTACCCCCGGGGTATCTAGGTACTTCCTGGCGACTTCACGGTCAGGTTTCCCACCCCCACCTCGGCCACCATAGACATACTCCCGCGCGGCGCACGTGCGATCCCGATAAAGCCATGAACATCAGCAGTTTATGTCATTCCGGTTGTTAACCCGGAGTTGATTACGCGCACATTCGCATCACAGACTGAAGCAAGCACACCATGGCTGAAGATACCCCAAAACCGATGCCCATGCCTTTCAGCCGGCACCTCCGCGAGGAGACCGTCGGCATCAATGGCGCGACGGTTGTCTTCTTTCGGGATCGCAAGAAACGCCGTTGGAACTGGCGCGTCATAGATGGGCAAGTCACATTTCCTTGCCCACCCAATTCAGGTAGTGCGAGCGAGGGCACGCGCGATGGCTCCGAATGATTCAGTCGCTCGCGAATCCAATCAGGCTGGATTTCTGGCGCGACTCCGTGTGCCGTTCACAATCCAACGGCCAGACGACGAGGTGCCGCTTGACGATTCCTGGCTACGGTCGGAAGGGCATTTGGTGCACATCACCAACGGTGTGATTGTCTCACTCGATGATGAAGATCCTCAGTTCGGAGCAGTACTCGTTCGTACCGATGACGGCTGGATATTCGAGAGCCCGTGGCCGGAGTACGGGTCGGTGGAACTCGTTCCTCAGCCGAAGACGCGTGGCGACCTTCGGCCAGTAATTGCCCGCTTCAAAGCGATGCGCCGGCACATTCAGTCGCTTGACATTTTTGATGCTCTTCGCCTAGGATTCATCACACACGGAGACCAGTCTCCGTTTCTCTAGCGCCGGGTTTTCTGGCGCACGTCAACAGCTACAGCTACAGCTGCGCGTGCGCTTTCTCTTCATGAAACCGGGCACGCCGCGGCGATCAACGCGAGCATCTCAAAATGAACATTCGAAATCGGATCAAAGATCAGCGTACGATCTCGACGCGCGAGTTCAGGCCACTCCCGCAAGTTGAAACTGATGCGCTAAGAGCCGTTTGATAAGTTGTGCCAATGATCACCCACGCAAATAGAACGAACGTCCGCGTCAGTCTGCTGGTTAGTAGCCACATTCTTCTCGGCTTAACGATGGCAGGCGTCGCGATCTACTATCGCGATTCGAAATGGCCCATCGGAATTGAGGTCGCCTACCTTGGGTTCGTTTGCAGCCAAATGTTGCTCACCGGCATCCTGCTCGGGTTTGCAAAAGCCAAATGGTGGAAACGAGCCATTTGGGCATGTCTTGGAGTGGCCTGGGTCTTCTGCATTTCCCTCGCGCCGTTTTCCCATCAGCCACTGAGCGAGCTCGGAGTGTTGATCGCAGTTCCAATCTCGGTAGTTGCCATTGCTTGCGTACTTTGCCGTGTTTGGTTCGCCACAATTCAGCAGCGAGAACATTGGCCGACAATGCCCATCAGCAATGATCTGCAATTTACTCTGAAAACGATGATTGGTTTGACGGTGACCATTGCAGTTGTGCTGGCACTCGGGCGTTTTCTTCGCGAAACAGTCGGAGAGGGAGCCGGGTTAGTTCTCATCGTGGCCGCCATTTCGCTGATTGCGTCTTTGGCTGTCGGACTGTTGGTATGGGGTAGCCTGGGCCCAGGGAGGGTGGGGGTACGTCTGCCCACGGCATTTGTCGGACTGGCGGCAGTCGGCCTTATATTTCCCTACTACTTTGGTGGACCAAGCTGGCGCTGGGCAGTCTGGCCATCGTTGATCCTGGTGGTTGCTACGTATGTCAGCGCGACTCTCCTGGTGATTCGCAGTTGCGGGTATCGGCTAGTGCGATTTGGTGAGGAGACATCGCGATGATGGCTCCGCATCAACTAAGTCGACAATGGCAGCTTGGGCTTGCGAGTTCGCAGACCACGCTCGCGTGCGAGCATTTGGGCCGGGATCGATGCAGCAGCACTCAGGCGAGGTTACTCGCCTTCCGCAGCAACCATCTGGTTGTGCCAGCGCTGCAGCTGAATCTCGTCGGCGGTCGCGGGCCGGATGGTGCAGATATTGATCGTCACCTGTTTGCCCAAGCGTGCCGCGTACATCGCCTGCAGGGCGGCTTGCCCAAGCTTACTTGCTTCAGTTTCGTCGGCCGCTTCGACCAAGACATATTGAGCGCGGGTGGCGACGTAGAAAGTGGTCATCGTGAAGCTCCGGGCGTAGGCGGTTGCGATAACACCCATAAGCCAGCAATCGCTGCGAAGTTCAATAGCCGGCCCCCGGAATCCAGCAGCTTTTCGCCGGCCCAACCCGTGGCCCAACGTGGCGTAGGTCTGCGATGGTCCGCCTCCTTGGCCAGGAAACGCAAAACGCCCCAGCGTGGCGAACGTGGGGCGTCGTGGGGCCAAGTCTGCTGGGGTGCGTTACCCGTTGAACGCGAAGTTCCCCCGGTCCGTCTTCTTGAACCGGGCTTCGTGGCCCTTGGTGTTGATCTCCCGCAGGATCGCGCTGTAGAGCGTAGCGTGCGGCGTCTTACCACCGGGGCTCGACCAGTAGCCCTTCGCCGCGATGGTTTCTATCATCGTCTTCGTGTTCATCGGCTCCTTGGTCTCGCCGAGCAGCTTGGCGGCGGCGTCGAGGGCCGACATCTTCTTGTCGGTTGCGGGCTTCGTGGTCTTGGCCTTCTTCGCCCGCTTGCCTTTCGCAACCTCGGGCTCTTTGCACTTCGCGCAGAACCGTTCGGTGCCTTCTTCGGTCCATTCGTGGTCACCACCCATCGGGCAGCTACCAGCGGGCTTCGTTTCGGCCGCTTCGGGCTTTGCCGCTGCTGCTTTGCCCTTGGCCTTCTTCGCGGGTTTGGCCTTGGCGGTCTTCAAGGCAGGTTGCTTCGTGCTGGTCTTCTTAGACATGATCGTTCTCCCGGTTCGCAATGGATTGGCTGCCATCCTCAGGCCCGGCGAACCACCGCCGAGCGACGCAGGCGGAACCTGCGTTTCGGCTTAGAACCCCAGCTCATCCATCTGCCGGTTGAAGGTCTCGACTCCGATCATGTCGAGCAGCGTGTGGCGGAACCACAGCACCTGCTGCAAAGCCTGCTCGCCTTCCGGTGTGCTGGCGGGAAAGGAACCCGCCGGTTGCAGTGCCATCACCAGGGCTGCGACTCCTTCCGGCGAAAGGTTGTCGCGAATCACTTTCTCAAAAGCGGCTTGATCCACCGCGCCGCTCATTCGGTCTGCGCTCATCTGTCGTTTCCTGTTGTGGTTGGGAAGTTGTCATTCGACAGACACACATCAGCCATGCGCCGGCCAACAGCTCAAGCCAAGCAGGCCGAATCTCAGCCGGAATTCAGCAGGTTTTCTCGCGCCGAGATTTAGGTCGACCGAAATCGTTCCGATTCGCACGCCCCAACAACGGATGAACTAGCTGTGGAGAAGATTCCCGAACTACGCAACAAGGCCAAGAAGCTGCGGCACCTGCTGCAGCAGGTGGAATCCGTCCCGGGCGTGGGCAACGTCGCGGAACGTGACCGCGATATTCGCCGCAAGCGCGAACGGAGCGCCTCCAGCAAAACGGTCGTTGTCCCCGCCTGTGCCGATCCGGAGCGACGCACGCGGCTCGAGGCCGACGATGAAGCCTGGTTGCGCTGGTACTTTGCGATCGAGAGCGGCTCGGAGAATCCCTTCTGGTATGACTTCACCGATCAGCAGAAGGAAATGATCGCAGCGATTCGCAACGCCATTCTGCACGGCGGTGATCAGTCGATCGCAGCCAGCCGTGGCGAAGGAAAGACCACGTACTTCGAACGGATGCTGCTCAAGTACACGCTGCAGGGACTCATTCGCTTCGCCGTCCTCTTCGCGGCCACGGGTAGCGCCGCCCAGGATTCGCTGGAATCGATCAAGCTGGAAATCGAGAACAACGATCGGCTGTGTGCCGATTATCCGGAAGTCTGTGTGCCGGTCCGCGCCCTGGAAAACACTCCTCAGCGCGCCCACTTTCAGCTGGTGACCGGCAACCGCCCTGACAACGGGGAGCAGTACTTACCCACATCCAGCCGCTTCTCCTGGTGTGGCCAGGAAATCTACCTGCCGAAGGTTCCCGGTTCACCCTCGGCCGGAGCGATCATTGCCACGCGGGGTCTCGATGCCGCCATCCGCGGTGTGAAGAAGAAAGGCCGCCGCGTCGACGTCGCCTGCATCGACGATCCAGATACCGAAGAAACGGCTCGGAGCCCTGAGCAGGCTGCCAAGCTTGAAGATCGCATCGATCGAGCGATCGCCGGACTCGGTTCGCAGCAGCGGCGACTCGCGCGGGTCATGCTGACCACCATTCAGAATCGCACCTGCGTCTCCTACAAGTACACCGATCGCGATCAGAAGCCGAGCTGGAAGCCGAAACGATTTCGCTTCCTGGTGAAGAAGCCCGACCGAGCTGATCTATGGCAGGAGTTCGTTGCCCTTAAGCAGGCCGACTGGGTGAACGGCACGAACAAGGCTCATGAACTGTACCTGGCAAACCGTGAGTTGATGGATGCCGGCGCCAGCGTGGCGAATCCTAACCGTCACACCCCGGCCGAGGCCTCGGCGCTCGAGTTCTACTATTCGGAAGTTGCACGCTTGGGTGCTGATGCGGTGGCAACCGAATACGACAACGATCCACCAGCCGATGAATCGACGCAGAGGATCTTGCTCACTCCTTACCACATCCAGAACAACTGCCTGGGCGGTCTGGAGAAGCGCGAGGCACCAGATGAAACCATTTGCATCACCGTGGGCGGCGATGTGCAAAAGCTAGGTCTGCACTGGGTGGCGATCGCCTGGAATGAGCACGGTGCCGGCTCGATCATCGACTATGACTTCTTCCCGTTCCTCACCGAAGGGCGGAAAGCGGCGGACTGCGAACTGCTGATCTTGGAAGGTCTGTTCGCCTGGCACGCTGCCCAGGAAGAGATCCCCTACACCACCCCGACCGGCGAGAAGCTAATCGCTGATCTCACACTGATCGACCAAGGCTGGAAGGAAGAATCGTGGAACATTCAGCCGGTGCAGCATTTCTGTGCGCAAGTCGGGTTCCATTCGTTCATCCCTTCCAAGGGCGAGCCGAACTACCGACGGCCGCTCGATTCACAGCACATTTTGATCGGTGACAACTGGCACGTGGTCTTCCGGGGCGGGATCCCATTGGTGATGACGAACGCCGATCACTGGAAGCTGAAGGTGCATGAAGGTTTACTGTTAGACGCCGGTCAACCGGGTGCGTTGACATTATTCAATCCAGCGCGGGTCGACGGCCGCCGCAACGTTACCGGACATCTCAACTATTCGAAGCATCTTCTGTCCGAGACTTGGGAGACGCGGCACAAGCCTGGTTTCGGCGGCGCTCGGACTGGCTGGTGGAAGTCACCGAAGCCGAATCACTACTTCGATGCGACGTATCAGGCAATCTGTGCTCGCTCGATGCGTCGGATTTCGGTACTTGCGCCAGTTGCGACTCCATCGGCACCTGTCGAACCTTACACACCTGCTGCCTACTATGATCCGCCAGCTGAGCGGCGGAATCGTTGGTGAATCGGCTCGTCGAGTCGCATGCAGTTCGCAATTTCGGTGTGTCGGACCGACGCACAGTCGAGACGAAGGGATGAAATGAATACATTGCCTATTGTTCGAATTGCGGTGAACCAGTCCAGTGTCGTGGAAACGATCTTGCGCAGATATTGAAGTTTGATCCCACTTTCTCCCGGATGTTTTGTAGAAAGAAGATCAAATCTGTCCAACAGTAACGATAACCGATTCACTTGGCCAAGAACTGGTCTGGAACAGAAGGCAATTCTTTCGGCCAGTTACCACGGTAAGTGACGTTCTTGACTCTGGCGTTCGTCCGATCGCTGTAGCGGAACAGTCCGAAGTGTCGTTGGTTGGTGGCTTCGACCGTGTATTTGGCTACCTCGTTGTCGTTAATGGCGAGTGTAATAACGTCGCCAATGAGTTGCACCTTGGCGCGATTCCACGCTTTGTCCTTCAGCGGCACTTTGTCACTCGAACCGGACAATGGGAATTCATTATCGGGCAACAGTTTCGTGCGATTGAGCGGGCCGTCCGTCACGTAATGCAGTTTGACGCCATTGGGAGAGAGCAGGAAGGTCGCTCGATCAATGGCTGGATGGACTTCCGTCACTCCCGCTTCGTAGTAAAAGTCGTACTCGATCGTGCCATCCTCCAGCAGGGGCCGGTGATACCGAATGATCGTCTGCTGATTTGCTCCCTTAGCTGCGGTCGACGCAGCACCAGTGATTTCGCCGTTCACCTTCGACCAACTCGAATCGGGATTACCGGAATCGCCGAAATAGTTATGTCGCCACACGCGCAGATCTTCGCCCGTCGATAACTCAATATCTTCTGGGATGCTGGGCGTACCAAGAATCTGCACGTTCTCCACGATACCGTTGTAATGGGGAGCATAGCTTTGAATGTACAGCCAGGGATCGGCAGTGGGCAGAATGCGTTCGGTGTGAATTTGCTTGTCGTTCACGAATGCCGTGTAGTCGCCGTCCTTCATGACCAGGCGGAAATCGACCTGCGGTCCCCAGTTTTCAATTTTGGCGGGAAGGTTCGTCCGCTCGCGACTTTGATTGGACAGGTTGCGCCAGATGCCTGTGCCGTCGTGCAGTACATCAATTCCGATGCTGCCATAGAACGGATAAATCTCTTTCCAGCCGTTGCTCGTGCGACGCATGCGCAGTTCAAAGTTGCCAATGAGTGGCGACTGAAAGTAGATCGAGTCGGCGCCATGACCAGTGAAGAACTCAACTTTGCCTTTTTGCAAAAGCCAGGTCGGCGGAGGTAAGCCGCGACCGCGCGTATCGGCGGTCGGCTGGCTGACGGGAACCCACTGCGCGGTCGCCGGGGGCAAGCTATGCAGCGGCAGACCTGCCGTGGCTGGATTGCCGAGCCAGGCTGCGCGGCCACGAAGCGAGCGGACGATCCGCTCCCATTCGATGCCTTGCGATTGGAGCGTCGCTCCGTCTTGTTGACTTTCGACAAGTTGCCTGGCGAGTGAAAGTGCGGACGCCCGCAAAGTTGGGCGTTCCAGGGCGGCGAGCACCGCGACCACTTCGGCATAGCGGTCCGTCACGCGCACCGAGGTAGCCAGAGCTTTCTGCTCTTCCTGCAACAATTTCAGATTGGCGAGTGCTGCATTGTCATCTCCGCGAGCAATGGCAATCGCGGTTTGCAGAGTGCGGCGATTTCGTACCGACTCTTCGACCTCGGATTCTGCATCGCGAACGAGCATTTCCAGTTCGTCGAGCTTGCGGAGCTCCGCGGCGGTGCGAACCAGCTCGAGCGCTGGCGAGACAATATCGCCACCGGTATGCTGCCGAACTCCCTTTAACGCTGATGGCTTGTCGAGTGCTGGCCAAGGTTGATCGACGGGGGTGAAGTCGACCTGCAAGCGGAAGGAGGGATGCGAAGCGGAAGGGAGCACCCAGTCCCGCAGCAAGGCAAATCGCTCCTCAGGCGACATTTGCTTCGCGACCAAGAGGACCTCGTTCACTTCGTCGGCAAGTTCTTCTTCGCGCACCAAGGCGAACCGCTTCTGCTGCAGAGAAACAGCTTCAGGCTGTGCTGCCTCTAGCAGGTTCGTCAGATCGGCCGTAGCAAGTTCCGTGGGCCAACTACCGGACATTGTAATGTTCCGCAACTTCGCGGCCGTCTGTCCCGAGTAATAGAATAAACCGGGGCGACGCGTCACGACGGGCTCGATGCTCCGTTGCACTATCGGCTGACCGTTCAAGGTGAGTCGCATTTCTTCGCCTGCAAATGTCATCTCTAGCGAATTCCAGTCGTTGACCTTCAGCGGCAACGGCCTGACTTCAGTGGCGGCAGCGACCGAATTACGTGGATCCAGATCAATTGGATCTGCCAACGTCACGACACCTTGGATCCAATGCAGACGCACTCCGTCCGGTTCCAAGAGAAAGGCAAGTCGTCCCATTACTGGGTGGACCTGTGTGCGGCCAGGCTCGTACAGAAATTCGTACTTCAGCGTTTCTCCGGCAGAAAGTGGACGATAGTAGAACAGATGCGACTGTCTCGATTCGCCGCTGCCGGGCACAAATCGACCGTTCAGCGTTCCATCCTCGGCGAACCAATCGGGCTGAGGTACCAGTTGCGCGCGGGCGCGGGCCACGAGGCGAGGCGCTTCGGTTGGTGACTTTGGTTCCCGAAGCACGATGCGTTGAGGCAAGAGTCCAAAGTTGGTGCCCCAACCATCGAAGCGATTGCCGCTAACCAACGGAACCTCGCGGGGAATTTGTGGCGAGCCGCTGAGTTTCAGGTTGCGGAAGTTCGTGCGACGTTGATTAAAGGAAATGAGGTGCAACCAAGGGCTGGTGGGGCTGGGATCTGGTTCGACGTACACCAGATGGTCGTTGCAATAGAAACGAATCTCTTCCGGTGTGACTTGAATGCGATAGCGATTCCACCATTCGCGGCCATCCACGGCGATGGGGCGCGTTACCGTTTCGTGTTGAGAAATGGGACGCACAATTGCCGTGCGTGTCCAGAACTGTGGGTTGACCGTCAAACCGCCGTAGGCCATTTCGCCTTGCGAATACTCATAGCTGTGGGCTTCATAGGTGAAATCGAACGTCCCTGCTAGCGGATAATTGAAGTACAGGCTGTCGGATTCGAACCCGGTGATGTGCGAAATCTGGTTACCGAACGCAGCCCACCACGCAGGTGGAAAGTTGCTGCCGGACATTTGCGTCGGCGTGCCGACAGTCCAGTGCTTGAGACCCGGCGTCTGCAATTGCGCAAGCTCGAGCGGTTTGGCATCTGCAATCGAATCGAGTGCGAGCAAGCGGTACAGGTGAGCCGCCCGCGCGGGGCGGCCGGCGCGGCGATTGTCTTGCAGTACGACCTGGCCCAAGGCGGCACCGGCGGCACGAATCCGGGGTTGCTGCAGCGCGGCAACTGCAATCATTAGCTCAGCCCCACGCTCTTCTTCGATTGCTTCGTTGCGAGGAGCATTCTTAGTGAGAGTCTTGACCCGCTTGCGCACGACTTCGTTGAGCTTGCTTAGGCGATTGACCACGGAAGCGTCGTTGCCGGCTATCGCCACCAGCGCTGCGAGCGCGTCGGCATTTTTCAACTTGTCGGCAACTGCCTGCTCGGTGAGAACTTTCACTTCGTCGAGTTTGCCGAGTTCCTGTGCCGTGCTAATGAGCAGCGAGAAATTGCTGAGTACGCCAATGGCGGGTGCAGTGCCTCGCTGGGCGACTTCCGGCGGTAAGAATACTTCCGGCAATTGCAGGCCAGGGCTGAAGCCGGTGACGAAGCGGACGCTGCGCCGCTTGTCTGTCGGCAACGTCCATTCCTTGAGTAGCGCATAGCGTTCGGCAGCTGGAAGTGCTTGCAATTGCCAGGTCAGATGCCACAGCGACAGATCAAACCCGGCATCGCCATAGGATTGTTCCGGAATCGGCAAGTCGACAAACCGTCCCAGATATTCGAGCGTCAGGCGCGCGTCACCGGCCTGGGAAATGTGATTCACCACGCGGGCCAGATCGTTTCGCTGTTCCGACAAACCACCGCCACTGTAGCGGGCGTACATCGTTTGCCGAGAGTCGAGATACGCGCTGCACAACGCTTTCAACTCAGCCGTCTGCTGATTGCGGATGTAATACCGGGTCAGCACCGGCAGCAGCATACTGCTCTTCACGGGAGATTGCTGTTCCGGCAATTTGCCAATCACGGTCAACACGGCAACGGCCGCAGGCTCCAATTCTCGGCGTTTCATCGCAACCGCTGCGGCATTCGCTGCCAATTGAATGCTCACGGAAGTCGGCTGAGCCGCCAAGCTCGCCTTAATGTCTTCGAGGCTCGCGAGCGCCGCGGCCTGATCGCTGCTCTCTGTCACGACAAAGGTTCGCAGCGCCTGGGCCGCGCTCTTGGCTGAACCGTCCCGCGCAGTAGTTTCTGCCAACAGGTCTTTGGTGTTACCACTGGCCACTGCCCAGCGGGCGAGTTCGAGGCCCAGGCTTTCTGGTTCGGTCCAATTGTTCAAGGGCCGAGGATAGATGTTGATGACGCCCTTTCGATCCGCAGGCAGCACGATATCGTGCAACACGCCATACATGTCTGCTGGCGGTAGATTTTTCTTTCGCCAGTGCATCGACAGCTTGGTAAGTTCGTCCGCCACGCTGATGGCGATTTGGCCCGCTTCGTCGACGACTTCTCCAGAGCTGGACATGATCCGCCGTGCGGCTGCGTTCGTTGGAATCGCATCGGTAACGGGCATCCCGCCACGCAACATTTCGCGAATGGCTTGCACGGCGACATTAGGAAAATCACGTTCGAGTGCTACGTGGGCTGTCGACACGCCCAAGTTGAATTGCGATTGCGTGATTGGCGCAATTTTATCATTGGCGATACCTGGACGAGCGAGGGCTATCTTAAGCAAATCAGTTAGATGCTTCTCGGCGCCGGCGCGGTCGCCTGCTGCAAAGGCTTGCTCCGAACGGAAGTGGAGAATCGCCAGCGGATAGCCGCGATCCGATTGCCGCTCGGCAGCCGCTAAGGCTCTCACGGCCAGGAACTCGCCGGTTGGTCCGTGCGATTTACTTTTCAGACATTCAAGTGCAACGGGCCAGATTCCCAATTGTGTTTGGGCCTGCTCGCGTTGGCGAGCATTGGGGCGTTGGCCAGGTTTTAGTTCATCGAGGGGCCGCTTCTCGAGCGTCGACCGCAACTCTGCGAGTGCTGCACCGGCTAGGACGGGATCTGAACCGCGGACTGCGATCATCGCATTGGTAATCAACACACTCAGTTCGGCGGGATGCTTGGCGCGCAGATCGGCCAGCGAAGTCTGAAGTGCCTGTTGCAGTTCATCCGATAGCTTCCGCTGCGTCAGAAGCGTGAGCAGTTGACTATCGAGCCGGGGTACTCCATTGGTATCGTTCTGCACACCGACCATCAGGTCCAGAATGGGCGCGGTCCCGCGTTCGGTCTGCGGTTGGAGCAATTCCTTAATGAAGCCGACATCGTTGGAAGTCGCCAGCTTTTCGAGGACGACGTTCAGGCTTTCTTGCGCTCGTTGGCGATAATAGTCCACGTTGCTTGCATAGCTGGCATCGGTGACGTTGGAGTTGAAAAGAATCGCCTGGCGATAGAGCCGCAGCGCATCGACGGAGAAACCGTGTTGCTGATACGTCTGCCCCATTTCGTTCAGCTGCGAGATTCGCCGGTAAGCGGCATACGAAGGATCGTACTGTTCGTCGGGGGACGCCTTTTCAGACTTCTTCAGCAAGCGATGGGCGTCTTCGCGGCGGCCATCGGCGAGGTAAGTACGGACGAGGCGGGGCCCAGGACTGTACTCGAAGCCATTGGTCAGTTGCGAAGGGTGCTCCATCGCTTGTTCGTAGAGCTTGATGGCAGTCTTGTTGAGCGCGGGCTGTTTTTCAATTTCCAGCCCGATGATCCACTTGGCAGTAGCGGGCATGGTCTCACCTACGTCCACCAGCGGTTCGAGCACCTTCTTGGCCTCGTCAATCTTGCCAGTCCGCAAATCGAGCAAGGCTACGAGGACGGGCCCCGCCTTCCAATCGGGATTGGCTTCTGCCGCTGAGACTAGCTCAGCTCGAAGTTCCGGCAGCTTCTTGAGGGCGACCGCGCTATCCATCACGCGACGCAGCACTGTATTGAGTTCGCCACCCGTGCTATACGAATAGATCTGACTCAAGCTGGCCCACGGATCCTGAGAAATCCGGTTCGGTGTCGGCATGAGAGTCTGCTTACTAATATCGTAGAGTTCCGGCGATGACCAGAGCTTGTCGTTGTGGATGTACGACATCATGTACTGCCGCGACTCCGGGAAAGCCGCGAACACCTTCTTGATCAACAGGATCGTCGCCGCTTGATTATCACCTGCTCCCTCACCTTGCAGCAGGTTGTTGGCCAGATCCATGATGTAGTAAGGCTGCCCTACTTGAGCAAAATCCATCTCCTGAATGACTTGCATCAGTTCTGGCTCTCGCTTGGCGCGACGAAACGTCGAGGCGATATCGTAACTGCGATCTTGCAAGGCACGCGGATATTTGAGAAGGACGATTTTGAACTCGTCGCAGGCCTCGCTAAGTTTGCCCGTTTGGGCCAGACGATTGGCGTATTGTTGACGAAGAACAAAGTCGTCCTGGCGCATCGCCACGCGTTTGGCCATTAATTCGAGACTACGTGTTTGATCGCCAGCCGCCTCGTAGTATTCGGCTAGGGTGTCGTACAGGTGGGTGGCATCGGGCGAACGCGTGAGTTGTTGCTCGACGTCGGCAATCATTTGTTTGAGCTTGCCAGCCGATCCCAGCACGCGTAACGCCGCCGTCCGGTACTGGTCATCGACCGTCGTGCCGCGCATCGTAGGCGAGCGCGAGACTGTCGCCGACTTGCGCGATTGACGCAGAATCTGATAGGCGATTTGCGCGGCAGTATCCCCCTTGGCATTAGCCTGATGCGAGTTCATCAAGGCCACAAGTGCTGCCAGTCGATTGCCGCCCTGACGTTGAGCGCGGGCGAGCACGGCATCGGCCTCGGCGTTCATTCCCAAGCGGCGCATTTGACCGGCCAGCTGCACTTGCGTCTCCGTATCTAGTCGCAAACCAAACATGCGTTCCGCCGCTTTTTGCGCGCGAGCATGATCGCCCACACGAACGGCGATATCGAGGGCGAACATTTCCCGCTCGCGCATCGCATCCTGATCGAGTGGAACCAACTCGTTAAGCGATTCGAGCGCCAGGTCGTATTCTTTTGCTTCCGCCTGCGCACGGATGACTTGCATGCGAACTGCGACATCGTGCGGCACCAGTTGACTGGCAGCAGCCAGTTCGGTTGTCGCGGCCTCTTTTTCGTTGTTCCAAGCTTGAAAAGCGACGAGGGCAAACGCGTAGTTCACGCGATCGGCTTCGGGTGCGGCCGCCTGCCGCTTCCGCAAGTAGCCTTCGAGATCGCTCAACACGTCGTGCCGTTTGTAAACTTCGAAAGCATTGCGCAGCACCTGCAAACAGGCCTCGTCGGTGTAATTGTTGCCCGTGGGAAACGACGAGCTAACGTGTTGCTGTTGATTGCCTATCCAAATGTAGTAATAGCCGTTGCCCATATTCGGGCTGCGGGTCGTCTTGCGGCTGGCAACCTGGCGTTGCTTGGCGGAGCGAGCATCGTTGTATTTGAAGTAATGGTCGAGCACTTTCAGAATCACGTCGAAGTCTTTCTCGCCCCCTGCGAGACCGATGAGTTGCGACATCGATTGGACTGCTTGATCGTGCATGCCGACCTGCGTTGGCTTCGGTTGCTGCAAGATTTGCGTGGCCCAGCGATCGAACAGCTTTAAAGTCGTATCGGCTTGAGCTAGCTCGACACGAACGCCCATCACCATCGCAAGTTCGCCTGGTGTTTTGGCCGAATCGACGATTTGCTGCAGCAGCTGATCTCCTTCTTCGGCGCGACCAGCTGCTTTCAATTCTTCGGCGACACCCCGCGCCAAATAGCCAACTTGATGGTCGTAGGCTGCACCAACAGCCTTTGACTTGCGAATCGCATCGAAGCTGACGAGTAGCAGTTCCAAATCTTCAGCGGGGAGCGGAGATCGCTTCGCTGTGTTGGCTTTATTGGATCGCGTGGACAGTGCGCGCGATTGATAGAGGCTGGTAGCGAACAGCAACTGTCCTGCTGGATCACCCGACTTAGCCAACGGACGAGTTGCATAGACGAGCTTTTCGTAGTTTTCGCTGCGATCAAACTCACCAGACATAGCCGCAGCGTACAAGCGATCCCACGCAGTGCCAGGCGCGGGATTTGTGCCATTGGCCGCCTGTTCAAACCGCTGAAGGAGTTGTGGTTGCTGCTTGGCTTCCTGGGCGAATTTGTACAGCCAACCAATGGCTGCCATGCGCGCCTGCCAAAAATAAGTGGGGCCCCAAGAGCGGACCGTCGGGCCACCATAGTAATCGACTTGAATGATTCCGATTGCGTGGCGGATGCTCCCCGCTTGCTCCAGGCGAGAGTAACTGTTGGCGGTCCGCAGCGCGCCGGCTGTGGCGGCTTTTGCTTGTTTGGCGAGGCGAATCTTCTCTCCCACCGCAGGCGTCGTATCGGAAACCGTCATCGCCAGGATCGCCTCGAACCGCTTGGCTGCTTCGGCGGGCTTATCCGAAAGACCAACCCCTTCGCGATAAAGCAATTCCCAATTCTTCGGATCTTCTCGCAGTTTGGCTTCGATAATCAGGAGAGCGGTAGATTTCTGATTGCTGGCGAGCAGCCCATCGATCGACTTCAAGACTTTTTCGGGATCTGCTTCTTGCCGCGTCAGCCGAACAATGATCGCGGCGCTCTCTTGAGAGGAACCGTTGTCGGCTAGCAAGGCTGCCAGACGGTATTCCGTCTCTGCGCCGGGAGCAACTTTTACCAGCTGTTCCTGGTACTTCACCGCCCCAGCGAAGTCGCGTTCGGCTTCGGCCAGTTTGGAGAGTTGCTGCAGCAATTGCGTATCGCGAGTGTTTTCGGACAGGAGACCTTCCAGTTCTTGCCTGGCCATGCCGAAATCGCCGGCCGAGTGATAAGCCTGGGCCAGGCAAATGGTGGCTTCCCGTTTGACTTCGGCATCACGACGTTGCCGTTCGAGACGTTCGAGCAGCCGATCGAATTGGTTGGTCTGCAGGTAGAGGTCGCACAGCTTTTGAACGACGTTAATCCGCTCTTCGATGTCGGCACTTTTGTCGAAGGCCTGCCAATAGAGTTCAACAGCCTCATCGGTGCGGAATTGATTCGCCAGGGCAGCGGCCAACGTGAGGAGCAGCTTGGGTTCGGTTGGATTCACGCGCATTGCACGCCGCAGCGTTTGCAGCCCTTCTTCTTGTTGATTCAACCGGAAGCAGAGCTCGGCGTAATACTCATAATTCTCCGAATTGCCCGGTGCGGATGTAATGAGCTCGCGACCAGCCTTCAGTGCCTCCTCGGTGCGGCCAAGTTGGGCTTCTAGCTGAGATACCTTTTTCAGGTAGTCGCCTCGCCCGCGCCGATCGACAATGGCCAGCTTGCGGTTGTAATCAGCGGCCGATTGCAACTCGCCTGCTTGCTCGTCGACGCGGGCGGCCGTTGCCAGACTGCGGATCGATTGCGGTTCGAGTCGAATCGCCGACTGGATAGCGCGGGCCGCTTCGGGATATTGCCGTGACGTTTCAAAATAACGAGCGAGCAGCAGCAAGCCTCGCGCGGTGGGTTTCGCATCTTGCATGGTGGCCAGATCGCTCGTTCGTTTGGTCAAGCTGTCTTCTTGCTGATAGATTTTCAGTTGCTCGACCAGAACGGCCTCTGCTTCTTCGTCGTTCTGGGCAAGCTTCTCAGCCGTTGCTAGAGCTGCAAGAGCATCGGCTGGCTTCTCCGCTTTGGCATACAACTGAGCCGCATTGACGTGCAGCGAAAAATCCTTGGGATCAAGTTGGCAAGCCTCTTGCATGGGTGGAATGGCCTGCGGCAAGTAACCGAACGAGGCAAACACCTCGGCTAGTCTCGCGAGATTCGTCGCGTTCCGATTCTTTCCCTTGGCGATAGGCTTCCAGGTAGCTTCGGCTTCAGCAGGCTTCTTCAATTGATGATAGAACTCGCCCAAATACTCTCGGTATTGAGGTTGATCTGGCGCTAGTTCGACGGCCCTTTGATAAAGCTCCAGTGCCGGCTGCTGAAGATCGTTGTGGCGGAACAGATCGGCTACTTGGGTGGCAATCAAGGCATCTTTCGGCCGCGCGACAAGCAAACGCCGCCAGATCTTCTCCGCTTCGGCGAGGCGAGCGTCCTTGGGACGCGAGGTATCTCGGAGTATCAGCTTGCCCCAGTTTCGCAAATAGTCCGGGTTGTTCGGGTCGAGCTTATCGAGCTGTTCGTACTGCTGGCTGGCTTCGGCAAACCGCTGATCTTCGACGAGTTGCTCGACGAATGCCAAGCGAAGCTCCTTACGCGAAGGCGCCAGTTTGAGCGCTTTATCGAGCCAGTTTTTGGCTTCGGGAACGCGCGCCTGCCGCGCCAGCACGCGAGCGAGTCGTGCCATCGCATCGACATCTTCCGGATGGGTGCTCATCCAGCCTTCGTAATACTTCGCCAGTCCATCCTGATCGTCGGTGCGCAAGTAGACATCGTCGATCTTGCGGCGCACTTCGCGATGCAACCAACTGGTGGGATTGAGCGTCGCGAGCAGGCCCTCCAAATCGGTGACGGCTTCTTTGCTGCGATTGAGTTTGACCTTGAGTTCGGCCACGTCCATGCGAAAGACCGACTTGCGATAATCGTCTTTGGTGAGTTTGACCAGCATTTCGTAACGCGGTAATGCGAGCGCCGCTTGCCCTTCTTCGACCAGCGTGGCGGCAATTTGTTCCTGCACGCGGGAATCGTTGGGATAGAGTTTTTCGAGTCGTTCCCAAACTTCCAGGGCTTCCTTGGTGCGCTGCACGCGCTGATGGACGCGTCCTAGCGCGCGATAGACTTCTAGCTGATCCGCGGCGAGAGGCTTGCGCTCGATTGCCAGTTCGAAGGCTTCGACGGCTTTTTCGGGCTGGCCTACCAGCACCAGCGATTGCCCCAGGTAAAAGGCCGGCAGCGCCGTTTTGGCAGTTGCGACAGCTTTGGTGAAGGCAGCAACTGCCGCTGCATCGCGGCCTCGCTCGGCTTCGATCAAGCCGAGGACCATCCAGGCAGTATGATCCTGGTCGCTCTTGGCGGTACGATCGGCGAATCGCTTCACCAGGGTTTCGAGCTGCCCCGATTCGACGTAGAAGCCATAGATCTTGTCGAGGGCCGTACTTTTTCGAGGATTCTTTTCCAGAACCGTCAGATAGCGTTCGATGATGGCTTGCTGCTTGGCAAGCTCCTCTTCACCGCTGACGTCGTCTTGTCCTACTGCGTAGGTGGGCGGACCAATGACTGCGAAGAAGGCAAAGACGGCAGTCCAAAAAAGGTGTTGGCAACCGAAGCGCTGCGAGAGCATGATAAGACCTCTCACGAAAAGGCAGAGTTGAATCGCGCGAGAATTAGTGTAAGACTTTGATTCTTAGTCGATGAGCGTGGCACTTGCAATCATTGGTAAGGCAACTATGAGCGATTCTGACTTGCAGCAGATGCGCGGCCAACTCGATGCTTTCCGGGCAGACTTCCTTCGCTTGCGCGACGAAGTCAATAAAGTGATCGTGGGCCAGCATCACATTCTTGATGACACCCTGACGGCACTGATCGCTGGCGGGCATGTCCTGCTGGAAGGTGTGCCTGGCTTGGGAAAGACGCTGCTAGTACGCACGCTCGCCGATGCACTCAGCCTCAAATTTCAGCGGATTCAGTTCACACCCGACTTGATGCCAGCTGACTTGATCGGCACCAACATCGTCATGGAAACGCCCGGGGGCGGCAAGCGATTTGAGTTTCAGCCCGGCCCCATCTTCGGCAATGTACTGCTGGCCGACGAAATCAATCGCGCGACCCCCAAGACACAATCGGCGCTCCTTGAGGCGATGCAAGAACACTCGGTGACTGTCGCCGGCACCACGCATCGATTGAGTGAACCATTTTTTGTCCTCGCCACGCAAAACCCGCTGGAAATGGAAGGCACCTATCCTTTGCCAGAAGCACAACTCGACCGCTTCTTCTGCAAGCTGCTCGTGAAATTCCCGAAAACCAGCGAACTCGAAACGATCCTCGATCGCACGACCGAGAAAGCCACGCCACGAGCTCAGCAGGTGCTCAGCGGCGAGCGGATCGTGGAAATGTCGCAGCTTGTGCGTGAGATTCCGATTGCCAACGAGGTCCGCCGCTACGGCATTGCCATCGTCATGGCGACACATCCAGAACATGAAATGGCTGCTGATATCACCAAGCGGTACGTCCGGTATGGTGCGAGCCCGCGCGGTGCTCAGGCTCTGATCCTGGGCGCGAAGATTCGCGCCATCATGGATAACCGCTATCACGTCTCGCGTGACGATTTGCGCGATGTGGCTCCCGCGGTACTGCGGCATCGCTTGATCTTGAACTTCGAAGGTCAGGCAGAAGGTGTGTCCACGGACGATGTCGTGCACAAAATCTTGCAGTCGATCAAGGACGTTCCGTTGGCAGCTTGAGCAGGAATTTGCCTCTTTCACAACGTTTGAGGAATCGCCGCGTGGCATTGTTCGGTTCCGACTTCATGAGCAAGCTGGAGTACTTGTCGCTGGTATCGCGACGAGTCTTCCGCGGTTCATTGCTGGCCCAAAGACGAACCATGCAATTTGGCTCGGGAATCGAATTCGCAGATTACCGCGAGTATGTTGCGGGCGACGATCTTCGCTATCTCGATTGGAACGTCTACGCGCGCCACGGCGACTTCCTGCTCAAACGCTTTCAGGAAGAGCAGGACTTGCACGTTTACTTTTTGCTTGATTGCTCCCGGAGCATGGGTTTTGGTGAATCGACCAAGTTCGACTTGGCGCGGCAATTGACCGCAGCCCTTGCCTATATCGCGCTAGCCGATCTCGACCGGATTGCGGTCGTTGCCTTTACCGATCGCATCGTGGCCAACTTTGCCCTCACGCGCGGCAAGGCCCAGATTCTGGCTCTGCTCGACTTTCTAGAGAACTTGCAAGTCCAAGGCACCGAAACCGATCTTGCTGCGGCCATGCGCGAGTTCCTTCGCCGCAAGCAACGCAACGGCCTGGCGGTCATCGTCAGCGATCTGTTTGCACCGGCCGGCTACGAAACGGGCTTCGATCAACTGCGCCATCGGCGATATGAACCTCACGTCATTCAATTGCACGATTTGAAAGAGGCGAATCCAGACTTTCTGGGCGATGTCGAATTGTTTGACATCGAAAACGATTCCTCGCGCAAAGTCACCGTCACCGAGAAGCACCTGGTAGCGTATAAAAAACTGTTTGCCGAGCATCAAGCCAGCGTGGCTCGCTATTGCAACACGTATGGCATGGGCTGCACGCAAGCAACGACAGCGATCCCCTTCGATCAACTCATTTTGCAGATGATGCGTGCTGCAGGGGCGGTGAGCTAATGTCGCTGGCCGCACCATGGGCTCTTGCCTGGGCATTGCTCACGATTCCCATCGTCGTTTTCTATATTTTGAAGATCCGCCTCAAGCAGGTACCGGTCTCGACGACCATCTTCTGGCGGCAAATCTACGACGAGAAAGCTCCCCGTTCGCTGTGGCAAAACTTGCGGCATTGGCTATCGCTATTGGTGCAGATCATTTGGCTGTTGTTGCTTGTGGCGGCCCTCGCCGAACCTTTCTTTTTGAGCGAGAAGTTGCAAGCCCGGCGAATCGTGATGGTGATCGACAACTCGGCCAGCATGAACGCGACCGATGTCTCGCCGACGAGGCTTGCGGCAGCAAAAGAGGCCGCGGCACGTTACGTGGCATCGCTGCGGTTTCACGACGAAATGGCCATCATTTCTGCCGGCACTCACCCGCGCGTCGTCAGCGGCCTTACGAATCATGAGCGAACTTTGCAGGCCGCGATTCATGACATTCCCAAAACGGATGGCCCCACTCGAGCGACCGACGCCGTGGAACTGGCCAAGCGCTTGCTAGGCGATTCCAAAACAGGCCAGGTGCTCATATTCTCAGACGGCGGCTTTGCCGAGCATGAACCACTGGCCAGCGATCCCCTTGTAAGACTTCAACCGATCGGCACCAAGAGTGCGAACATCGGCATCACGCAATTTCAAGTGCGGCGCAGTCTGCTCGATCCCGTGGGCTACGAGATTCTGGTCGAAGTGCTGAACGCAGCCGATGAACCCGCAGAAACGCGGCTCGACCTTGATCTGAACGACAATCCCATCGATGTTCTGCCGCTGAAACTGGCCGCGGGAGAAACGTGGAGCCGCACCTTCGAAAAAACCTCGCCCACCGGCGGCTTACTCGTTGCCAAGCTCTCCACCGATGACGCATTGCTGACCGACAATCGAGCGATGGCAATCTTGCCGACGCGAAATACGCAAAAGGTCTTGCTCGTGTCGCCGGGGAACTTGTTTCTGCAAAAGGCGTTCGAAGCGAATCCACTCGTGGAATTGAAGACGGTGAAAGAATTGCCCGCCAGTTACGAACCGGGCGTCTGGCATGTTTTTCATCGACTGGTGCCCAAAGAATTGCCGGCTGGAGCCTCGTTTCTGGTCGATCCGCTGGAAGGGAGTGATTTGTGGGAGATTGGCGAGCCGCTCGCGAACCCGATCGTCACCAAGCAGGATTCCGAATCCCCTCTCATGCGTCATGTACGTCTCGACAACGTGGTGCTGCCCCAAGCCCGACAACTCAAGCCGTGCGAAGGTGCGGTAACACTCGTGGCTGCCGTCAGTGGCGACCCGCTCTACTTCTCGCATGTCGATGAGAAACGCCGAGCACTCGTCTTGACAGTGAATCTCGACGAAGGGGACCTCACTTTTCGCACCACGTTCCCGATTCTCGTCACCAACGCGCTCAGTTGGTTTGCCGGTCCTGAAGGCGAAATGCGCGAAGCAATCGTTTCTGGCGCTGTGACCACGGTCACCTTGCCCCTGGGCAAGGTGACCATATTGCGTACGCCGAGTGGCGAGACGCGGCCCTTGCCGAAGAAGGCTACCGAAGTGTCGATCGGTCCGCTGGATGAAGTGGGCATTTGGAAAATCGAGCCTGCGGTCACGGAAGCGTCGACAACGGCCGTCGCACCGCTGGAGGAGTTGGCCTGCAATCTGAGCAGCAGGATCGAAAGCGATTTGCGCGTGCCGGCTAGTTGGCAAGCCAAGTCGACAGCGGGCATTGCCGCGGCTGGCTTCTTCGTCCGGCCGCTGTGGTTTTATCTCGTGGCAGCAGCTTGGCTGCTCGCGATTGGTGAATGGTTCCTGTACCAACGGCGCTGGATAGGCTAAGGGACCATGAGCAACTTCACTCTCGAACTGACCCACCCCTGGCGATTGCTGGGGCTCATGTTGTTGCCGTTGCTTGTTTTTTACTTCTATCGCAGCCTGGTCGATTTTCCGCGTTGGCAGCGCAAGACCTCGCTCGTCGCGCGCTCGTTCATTGTGCTGTTGTTGGTGTTGGCCTTGGCCGGGCTCACTCTCTCGCGCCCGACGCACGAGCAGTATGTAGTCGTGTGTGTCGATCAAAGCCTTAGCGTGGGTGCCGATTCCAAGGCGGTTGTTGACCCGTTTATTCAAGAGGCGGTGGCGAAGGCGGGCGCCAATCGAGTGGCGTTTTTGCCGTTTCAGATCGCGCCGGGACAAATGAGCACCGACCTGAAGTCGCTCGAGTCGGCAGCAACCGAATCTGGCCAAAGCCCTGAGGAAAAGGACGATCCGCGACCGGAAGGAACCAACATCGCCGCAGCCGTGGAAGCCGCAATCGCCGCCGTGCCGCCGGGCTACGTGCCGCAAGTGGTGCTGGTTACCGATGGCAACGAAACGCAAGGCAACGCCCTGCAAACCGTGTTGCGGGCCGGTGTGCCGGTGTCGACAGTTCCGCTGCCAACGCGCAAGGATCTCGAAGCGCAAGTTTCAACGGTGAATCTGCCGGCCCAAGTGCGCCAGGGCGAGCCCTTCTTCGTCGAAGTGATCATCGATTCCAATCACGACGACGAAGGCCTGATTCAGGTCTTTCGGGGCGATCATCAAGTGGTGAGCGAGAAAAAGCAAATCAAGAAGGGTGAAAACCGCTTTCGTTTTCAGCAGTCGATCGAAAGTGAGCGGCTCGCTGCCTTCACGGCGCAGGTCAGTGGTTTGGCGAGTGATGCGCTACTCGATAACAACACGGCAAGCGGGTTGATCTACACGGCCGGTAAGCCGCGGGTACTAATTGTCGAGAGCGATCCCAAGTTGATTCGCGATCTGGTGGCGGCGCTCGAACAGGAAGAGATTCAGGTCGACGTGCGACCGCCCACCGGCATGCCGGACAATCTTTCGGATTTGCAAAACTACGAACTGCTGATGCTCTCGAATGTGCCCGCCACGGCTCTCTCGCAGCGGCAGATGGAAATTGCCCGCACGTATGTGCAAGACCTCGGGGGCGGCTTCATGATGCTCGGTGGCGAACAATCGTTCGGCCTGGGTGGCTATTACAAATCGGTGCTGGAAGAAGTGTTGCCGGTGCGCAGCGACTTCGAGAAGGAAAAAGAGAAGCCGGGTCTGGGCATGGTGCTCGTTGTCGACAAATCGGGCTCAATGTCGGGCGACAAGATTGAAATGGCCAAGTCTGCGGCCCGTTCCGCGGTCGAATTGCTGGGCAGCAAAGATCAGGTGGGTGTGGTGGCCTTCGATGGCGAAACCTTCGTGATCAGCGAGATGCAATCGGCGAGCAACAAGGGACGCATTAGCGACGACATCAGCCGGATTGAAGCCAGCGGCGGCACGACGATGTATCCGGCCATGGAGCGGGCTCACGAAATGCTTCAGCAAACCACCGCTCGGCTGAAACACGTGATTATTCTCACCGACGGCGTCTCTTCACCGGGCGATTTTGCGGGCCTGGCCGCCGAGATGGCTCAAGCGCGGATCACCGTCAGCACGGTCGCCGTGGGAACCGACTCGGATACGAGCATTTTGGAAGAAGTCGCCAAGTCGGGTAACGGCCGTTACTACTTCACCGATGACCCGGCCAACATTCCACAAATCTTCGCGAAGGAAACCGTCACTGCCAGCAAAAGTGCGATCGACGAACAGCCCTTTGTCCCGCAGGTCATTCGAGCCACGCAAGCGCTAAAAGGTCTCGATGTCGAAAATGCACCGTTCCTGCTCGGCTATGTGAAGACGCGTCCCAAGCCAACATGTGAATTGATTCTCGCCACGGAAAAAGGAGACCCGCTCTTGGTGTGGTGGCGCTACGGCCTGGGGATGTCGGTGGCGTTCACCTCCGACGCCAAGAGTCGCTGGGCTGCCGAATGGCTGACGTGGCCCGAGTTTGCCAAGTTCTGGGCGCAGATCGTACGTCACACCATGCGTAAGAATGAGGCGAAAGGCGTCGTCGTCGAAGTGCAGCAGCGAAATGGCAAGGCCTTCGTTACGCTCGACGCAATCGATGCCACGGGCCGGTTTCTCAATCAGGCGAAAACTGAACTCACCCTGATCGACCCGCGACTCGGCAACAAAAAACTCGCGCTGGCTCAAACAGCGCCCGGCCGCTACACCGGCTCAGTCGCCACGCCCCTTAGCGGTGCTTATCACCTCGAGATTGCTCAAAAGAAAGATGGCCAGGCGATCTACCGGCAGTCGCGCGGTATCCACGTCGGCTACAGTGACGAACTTCGCCTGAAGCCGACCAACGAGCCGCTTCTCAAACAGCTGGCCGAGGTCTCGGGGGGCAAGTTCGCACCTTCCGCAACCGAGCTGTTCGCACCCACCGAACGGACCGCGCTCCGTCCTACGCCCCTCTGGCCGTGGCTGGTCACGATTGCCACGATCTTGCTGGTGCTGGACGTGTTTTTAAGGCGAGTCGATCTAAGCCTGCTGTTCCGACCAGGCGCCGTAGTGATCCGGACTCGAAAAGCAACCTCGGCGAGTGGCTCAAATGGAAGCGCGCATCGTTCGAAGCCTGCCGGCGAACGAGCACCGTTCTGATCGAACGAGCACCGTCTTGATCGAACGAGCACCGTCTTGATCGAACGAGCACCGTCTTGATCGAACGAGCACCGTCTTGATCGAACGAAAACGCCGGGGCGGGTGTTGATAAGAGGGGTGTTGATAAGAGTTTATCAACAGCAATACGCGTGGCGCTCGGCTTTGGCGCTCATTAGTGTTGATAAATCTCAGGGGTTTATCAACGAAGAGGCTCTTCGAAGGTTGTCTGCAAACTGAACAGGTAGCCCAAACGTAAGGATTATCTGCCGAGCTTTCTGGTTCCGAAGTTCAGCTTTCTATTTGCAATGAATCCCCCCCCTGGTAAAACCATAAAGGTTCCACTCGCAGTGATCGGGAAGATCGGTCAAGGAGATTGTCATGGGCAAGAAGGTGCAATCGCAACTGGCTCCCGTTCTATCCCGCCAACAGCTGGTGCGAACGGCATGGCTGGCCGCTTGGGGACTGTTTGTGGGCTCGCTGGCGGGCTTGCTCGTGGCCACAGCCAATTGGCTCTTCGCGTGGCAATTGGCCAGTTGGATTCCGTTGGCTCTGCCACTGCTCGGCAGCGCGGGAATGGCGATTGTCGGTTGTTGCTGGCGTCACAATTGGCAGCAGGCGGCCAGCGCCGTCGATGCCCGCTATTCGCTCAAGGATCGCGCCAGCACGGCGCTCGAATTCAGTGCCCGTCCACACTTACCCCTGGTTGAGCAATTGGCATTCGCCGACGCGCTCGATCATTTGAAATCGATCAAGCCGCACGAAGTAGTACCGTGGCACATGCCGCGCGTGCTTCCCTATGCGGTAGTCGCAATCATCGCCACGTTGTCGCTGGTGATTGTCGGCAGTTGGAACGCGCCTGCGACGGCGGGCAAGCCAGAAACGCTGGATGTCGTTGTCGCGCAGGCGGAACGTGCAGCCGAAGAGCTGACCGAGTTGGAACAGTATGCCGAGAGCGAAAAAGACGAAGACTTGAAGAAGCTGGTGAAGGAACTGGCAGCTGCCATCGAAGAATTAAAGCAGCCCGGCACGGACGTGCGCGAGGCGCTCGCCAAACTTTCGGAAATGCAGGCAGCGCTGCAAAGCGAGCAAGCCAAGCGAAATCCCGTTGCGCTGGATGCCCAGTTTCAAGCGATCGGCGAAGCCCTTGCCCTGGCAGAGCAGATGTCCGAAGCTGGCCAGGCCCTTTCGGCCGGACAGTACGAAAAGGCAGCTCAGGAGCTCGCCAAGGCAGAAGCTCCCGAACTAGACCGTGCCACCGAAAAAGCGGTGAAGGAGAAACTAGAGAAGGCTGCCAAGCAAGCCGAAAGCAGCGGGCAGAATTCGCTCAGCGATGCACTCGGGCAAATGTCGTCCGGTCTGGGCAATGACAAAAAGAGCTTCTCGGAAGGAAGTCAGAAGTTGGCCGGCGAAGCCAGCAAACAAGGAAAACGCAAGAAGCTCAACGACTTGCTGACGAAGCAATGCAATTGCCTGAGTGAGTGCAAAGGTGAATGCGAGTGCGAAAGCAATGGCAAGAGCAAGGGGAAGTCCAACAAGCCCGGTGGCAAGAATTGGGGCCTGGGAGGCAGCGATAGTGAACTAGGCGAACGGACCGCCAAACTCGGTGGCAAACAAGAGAAGATCAAAGGTCAACAATCGGGCGAAGGTGAAGTCGAAACCGAAACGACTCATTCTCCTGAAGGTTCGCAAGAGTCGCAGCGCGAGTATCGCGAGAACTATGCAAAGTACAAGAAGATCTCGGAAGATGTGCTTGATAGCGAGCCAATTCCGCTCGGCCATCGTCAGACGATTCGCAAATACTTCGAATCGATCCGCCCCAACGATGCTGAAACCGACGCGATTTTGCAAGACAAGAAATAGGTTCGCAAGCTGGGCTGATGCTGCGGCGCCCCGTCTTTCAGAAGGCGAAGGGCAAGCAGATCGACGAATATCTCGGCAATCCGGCAATGATCAGATTGCCGAGTATTTCCGGTTAGCCTGCGACGCTGTGAAGATGGAAAGTGGTTTCCTGCGGCGGCAAATGCGCTAATGGATGCATTTCTAAATTGATAAATCGACGAATCGCAGCGAAGCTCAACTCGGCCTGGTGTGCTGCTCGCATTTTGCTGAAAGGCCTCGCGAGGCGCTGAGCATGGTCCTAACCGATCGACATTCGGAAGCGAACTATCCAATTGTGTTACGAGCTATCGGCCTTTGTGGCGCAACTGAGTATTTGCATCGAGTCAATCACGGCTGACGTTTGCGAGTAGCGAATTGGGCGGTCAGGTCATACTGGCAATCGCGAGGTTGGGGCATCCCATCAATGACACGTGTATGAGTAATTACGCCGCGCCGTCAGCCAGACTCCGCGATTCCACAAGCTTTTGGAATTCGACATGGATTTCTGGATGATGCTGCGAGAAATACCTGGCAACGCGGGCGTTGTCCAAGATTTTGCGAAGGTAACCGACCACGAGTATCAGGTTCAAAGTGTTCTTACCGTGCGTCTCTTCGATCACCTTGAACTCACGACCTAACGACTCGGTTTCGTGTTCCATCCGCTCAATTTCGTCGGCCGAAACGCCACGCAGTTCCTTGGCCTGCTCCCCATCAATCAACTGTTCTGGCGGCGTCGTAGCCGCCAGGCACTTTGCATAGCCCACCGAAAAGTGTCTGGTCGTGCACATGATTTCGGCAATCTCGATTTGCCGCATCGGCTTCATCTCGCGAAGCTTTCGAAATGCCGGAGGAGTGATGTGCTGGTCTTTCAGAAGTTGGACCGCTTCGGGACAATACCATCGAGCATGTCCCGTTTTTGCCGCATACTGGCAATATCGACATCCAAAGCGCGGGCCAGCCGAACTTCAGAAACTCCATGTTCGAGCGCCCGCAGGATCATGAAGTGTTCCTGAACGGGCGGCAGTCGACTGACCTTGTGGTTGTAGGTGAACGCCTCGTCGTCGGTCGCGCTCAAACACTTTGCTGTCGCCTCGCCCATAGTTAATGGAGAAACTGGAGAACGGGAAGCCAGTCTTGCGGTGGCCTTCCAACAAACGGAATAGTTGGCGCTAGCGGAAACGCCCACTGCTTATCGCAACTCGTGAATCGCTGTCACACCAAGATTAGGCCGAGATGACCGTGTCACACGAAGCTACGATTTCGCCAACGCCTCCTTCGATGTTGGTGTGTCGAAGGGAAACATTCAGCGGGCGTTGTTGCGTTTCTAGAGTCTTGTCTCGGGGCTACGAGTTGGTTGGTGTTGGCAACGAACCGAAAGATGCCGAAGTCCGCGTGCTCGATCGAGAATCTCGCATTTCTCCCCGGGAGCCTTCGAATCGGAGAACAAGTGAGCTCACCAAGCAGGAAAAGGTCGAGGCCGAACAGTGGCGTTGGAGCAGGCCTCGGCGCGATGATCGTCTTGATTCGCAGCCTGTCCCCGGCAGGGCAAATATCATTCGCTGCATGACAGATAGCGCGTGCGTCTATTAAGTATTGGCAAGGCTTCGGTGACAATGTATGTCACACACCAGAGCAATTCGTGCCTTTACTGCCTGAATAACAAATTTGGGTATTGCAATCCCAATTGCACGCGATAAATTCGCCCCTGCAACAATTTGGGCGCGGTAAGGAGGCGGACATGCGTATTCTCAAAGGCCGATTGTTAAGGATTGACGTTCTTCTCGCCGACCGCACCAGACCCATAGCGTTTTCATAGTAAACGCTGCACTCTTTCCTTGTTACGCGTGGTACAAGGCCCGATCGTGAGCAGTAGGTGGCAATGCGCACTTTTTTAGGGGGTAGGCAAATGTCTCTTTGGTTCTCTGGTTCAAAATCGCGGAAGATGAAACCATCCAAGCGCGCGAAAGCTATTGAGCATCAGCAGCGCGATCGACGAAGAGTGCTTTTGGAGCAGCTGGAGCCGCGCTTGGCGCTCACGACCTACGGGATTGAGAAGATCATCGATGCCTCGGAGGTGTGGAACCACGATTCGACCAACCATCCGGCCGTAAACGGCGTGTTTCGCGTGTACCGCGACACGACGAGCGGAACCGTGAACCAGACCCTCAGCATCCAAGTGATCCAGGGAGCGAATTTCACGTCCGGCGATGGCTCGGCGAGTCCGTCAATCACGTTTACTGCGGGAGGCAGTACGTCAAATGCCCGCAGCGTGGTGGTGCCGTTCGTGAACGGCTCGAACTACAGTGACATCGTCTTCACATCCACCGATGATGCGAGCGTCGAATTTGACGAAACGTTGCAGCTGAGCATTAATGACAGCCCGGGCAATTACACGGTCGACAATGCGAAGCGATCGGCCACGATTAACCTACTCGACGGTGATCGGCCGGTTATCTCAGCCTACGCCACGACGAGCCTTTCGCCGGCCTACGATACGCGGTATCCGCGCATCGATGCCGCGAATTCCGGCGATCCGGACGTCTACAAAACGCAGATCGCGACCGTGTCGGAGAGCAACACGAATACCGGCAAAATCTACTTCACGCGGCAAGGCAGCACTGCGGCAGCGGCACGCTTCAAGTTCAGCATCACCGGTTCCGCGGTGAATCTCACGGATTTCTACGCGGACACGGCTACTGCTTATAGTTTTAACTACACGACGAACACGGGCGTCTTGCAGTTTGGGGCAGGTGTCTCCAGCATTTCCCTGAATTACATGGGCTATATCGATGCTACCAACGAGGCAGTTGAATTCAGCAACTTCAACATCCTTCCTTACGATGCCACAGCGGGTTTGACCGCCTATACCGTCACACCGATCGCGGAAGAAGCGACGGTCGCGATGGCCATTTCGGGAACGGGGGCCACCCTGCCGACGTTTGGCATTGAGAAGATCTACGACGCGACCGAAGCCGATCCGCAGAATCCCAGCGGCACGCCGGCGACGGCCGGGAAATTCCGCATCACGCGGACCGGCACGACGGACGCGCGGGCCTATACCCTTAAGGTTACGGCGTCCAGTTCCGCAGGGCTTACAGATGCCGATGGGAGCAGTTCGCCCACGCTGAAGCACAGCACTGTCGCTGCCACACACTATTTGTCGCTCGATTTCGCGTCCGGTCAGACAACTCTCGATATCGACTACAACCCGACAAGCGACAGCATCTTTGACGGTGGCGAGACAATCACTGTGGGCATCGATAGCTGGCCGCTGATTTACGCGGTGAATGGTGCGAAGCAATCGGCCACGATGACGATCAACGATTGGGCGCCGGAAGTCGAAATCGAGCGATTTTATGCGGACGGCACGAACTGGAAAGTCGACTACAACGTGACGGAAAATGGCCCCGGCGCCAATTTCACGGTCAAGGTCTACTCCACATCCGATGGCGTCACTCCGATCACCCTGTTGGGAACCGCGAATGTCTCGAGCAGTGTGCCGCTAGGGGTGACCCAGACGGCAACCGTGAACGTGCCGGCCAACCTGAACATCTTCAGCGAGTTCAGGCTGCTGGCAATTGTCGACGCCGACAACACGACGGGCGACATGACACCGGCCAACAACCAGATCGAATTCTCGCACGGCATTTTCCGTTCCACGGTCAGCGGTTCCACCATCCTCTATGTGCTGGGTGAACAGGCCGCGGCGGACTACGTTGAGATCGTGAAGGATGGCACGAACAGTACCGTTCGCATCTATGCGGACGGCCCGCTGCCGGTGGCGGCGCCGTATGTAGACGTGAGTGGCGACGGCAAGGTCACAAAGATTGACCGGGAGATCCTGGCTTATAACCTCACATATTCGGGATCGCGGCCGTGGAAGAATCCGAACCCCGCGGAATACTGGGACGTGAACGACGACGGAATCCTCTCGGCTTTCGATGCGACCAACATTATCAACGAACTTAATCTGAATGGGGAGCACAGCTTGTTTACCGGCGGCGGCACCCCGCCCTACTGGGATGTCGACGGTGACTCCTTCATTACGCACCACGATGCGCAGATCGTGATCAACCTTCTGAATTCAGATCCCCCGCCCCGCAATCACCTGGATGTGAACAACGATAGCGTGTTCAACTCATCCGACCTTGCGGCGCTGGACGGCTTCCTCGCCGATTCGGGCTATGCGGTGACGATACCCACCTCCGGCAATTTCGTGCGGGTGTTCACCTCTGGTGGAAACGACAGCATTATTGCCAATAGCGATGTCGCGATCCCCGTGCGGGCCGACGGCGGCACTGGCAACGATATTCTGACCGGCGGCGCGGCGGACGATGCCCTCGTCGGTGGCGGCGGGAACGATACAATCACAGGCGGTGCCGGAAATGACACGCTGGGAGGTGGCGATGGCAACGACACCCTCTATGGCGGCACCGGCAACGACACTATCTCGGGCGAAAACGGCAACGACACGCTCTATGGTGAAGCTGGCACCGATACGCTCACTGGCGGCTCGGGAGCCGACACCATGCGGGGCGGCTTGGGGCGAGACACGGTCAACAGCGACGGCAGCGATACGGTCATCAATGATGCACCGGAAGCGTATGCCGATCCGGGAACCTTCCCGACCACCTACCACTTTGATGAGGACAACACGACGAATCCGACTCAGACCCTCTCGGTTAGCGCCGGCTCGGGCCTGCTCGTGAATGACATCGACGACGTCGGCCAGACGCTCACGGCGATCGCAGCCGTCGTCTCCTCCATGTATGGAGCCACCGTAACGATTTACGCGGACGGCTCGTTCGTGTACGACGCCTCGGGTGTGGCTTTGATTCAAGGGCTGGGTGCGGGCGTGACTTTCTACGATGGGTTCAATTACACCGTGCAAGATCCGTCTGGGGCCACAGCGATCGGTGAGGCGTACATCACGATTCATGGATCTGCCAACTGATCTCACGACGCTCGCTGTTAAAGTGTGAAGCCAGGTAGGTCAGTTCCGGCTGGGCAGAAAGCTTGGCCGACCGACGACTTTTGGGAGCACGGGTGGTCCTCTCCCGTGCTAACGGGCGATTCTCGTGTGCAAAGGTGTGGCCAGTTGTGAGAAAACTGCGGTGCCAGCCTTGCCAAGCTGGAATGTCAGATAAGCAAGGTGCTTTTTAACGCATTTCACGAAGTGATTGCGGGCCGAAAGCTTCAGCGGCCCTGACCTGCAGAGTCGCGGCGCGTTCGAAGACGATCGGTTTGGCAAGTTAGCTTTCTATGCGGCGGTTCGTAAACAGCTTTATAATAACCCACCCCACTACGCCGAATAACGAATCTGAATAAGACGTGGACGATATCGAATATCCGCAACTTTGTAGAATTCGACACTGTCTTCGGCTGTAACTGCAAAAAAGTTCGCGGGATGTGCGGGTGAGGAGCATGCGCAAGTAGTGTCAATGTCTTTCATAGCGACATTTGTCCGGGAATTGCTCGCTCAGGAAGTGTCGCACTGCGGGCGTAAACGACTCGTCGTCAAAATTGAGGAACGCTTTACCTACGGTCATTTGCCGCAAGTGCTCGAAAAGTGCTGTTGGGCCAGTTAAGCCGGGCAGAGAATATCCCACAATTCCAGTCCTGTACAATCCGACAAACTTCCCTTCGCTCAAAAGCCAGGTTGGCTCGAACGGAAAGTGCTTCATTCGATAGTTGAAAATCGCACTGAGCACCACCATTCCAAAATGCCGATCCTCCGTCACAAAGTCTTCGAACTCGCAATACGTTTCCCAGACCTGTTTGCGTGTAAAGAGATGCGGAACATGGGATTCGTAGTTCAGTGCAGGGTACTTCAGCCGCAGAAGTGTATCGTAGGTGCGCCAGAGTGAGTCTTTCCATAGCCCTCGTCCCCGCGCTGTTACTTTGGAAAGATCTTCGAACGCTCGAGGTCGAGCCAGAAAATCGCGACTCACCGGCTCTAAGAGGATGTTGTCGTCAGCCATCCAAATGAATTCAGACGATAGATCCGGAATTAGAGAGCCGAGGAATGTCAAGAGAAAATGATTTCGGACCGGCAATCGAAGGCGAAATGGTCTTGCCAGGTATTCGTGTTCGACATGCTCTGTGATCCGGCGGTCATCTGAAAGCCATTCGGGTCGATCACCGAAGATCCAGACCTTGCCCAAATCTTCAACAAATCGTTCTGCACTGCGGAGTGCGAATCGTAGTTCTTCATCTTCATGTTTGGATTTACGAAATAGCACTAAGATGTCGAGCACGACTTCACTCCCGCGGCGTTTGCGGTGACAGGATCTGTCCAAGTTCATTAAAGCTACGTTGAATCTTAACTGGTTCGAGGCCGCTTTCTCGATCTCAAACGTGGATATGGTAGCCTGGTATGTCTCCAGGAGAAGCCGTCTGAGACGAGATTGGCAAGGTCGGTCGGTGTGACTTATCGCTCCTTAAGAGCGGCCTTTAAACAATTCCGGCTGATGTGTTTGCATTTGCGAATGGGAGCTGTTAAATTTTCGCCTCGACGCAGATATCAGCTTGAATCATTGCTCTGAATGGAATCGGCATTCAGTAGAAAAGCACCTTCACGAAGGAATTGCGCTCTCGGCTCGTCAGTCCATATTTCGAGCTTTCAGCGGTTTATCTGAGCGAGCGCAACACGACGGTGCATTTTCAACTTTGTCGAAGCATTTAATGCTTTGGCTTCGGCCTCTCACTCGGCCTTTTTTGGCTTAATTGCCTCAGCTTGCGCAGGAGCTTCATATGTCGTCAGGATTCTCGGGCAAAAAGCTACATTCAATAAAAAAGAGTCGGCGAGGTAGGATAGTGCGTCGTGCGGTCGAGCGGCGAGTATTGTTCGAAGTCCTTGATAGTCGGGATCTCCTCGCAACACTTACCTGGGACGGGGGAGGGGCGAATGGCAATTGGTTAACTGCCGCAAACTGGGTCGGTGACATCGCTCCATCTGCTGGCGACAACCTTGTTTTCACCGGAAACGTGCGCACGACAAATGTCAATAATTTCCCGAATGGCACTTCGTTTGACAGTATCTCTTTTGATTCCGGTGCTGGCAGCTTCAGCATCTCAGGCAATCAAGTGGTTTTGAACGGTGGGGTCGATATTTCTGTTCTGGCAGGGACGCAGTCGCTCGCAATACCCTTGTCGTTGGCTTCAAGCAGCGAACTTAACGTCAGTGCCGACTCCTTATTGCTGAGCGGAAACATTAGCGGGGTAGGTTCTTTAGTCAAAACTGGTTCGGCAGGTTTCACACTCTCTGGCTCGAACACGTTTGCAGCAGGAGTTCAGGTCAAAGCAGGCACGGTGACCAGTGGTAGTGCTGCGGCCTTTGGCTCGGGCACGATTACTCTGGGTGATACGACGGGCAGTGCGAATGCCACGGTGATGCAAGGCTTTGCCGGGACGCACACAAATCCAATTTCAGTGTCCTCCGGTAACACGGGCTTGGCGACGGTCGCGTCCAGCCAGGCAGGTGGTTTTAGCGGAGCAATTACGCTCAATTCGCACGATGTCACTATCTTGGCGACGAACGGGACGTTCACCGTCGGCGCCGTCAGCGGTACGGGCACCGCAACAACGAAGGCGAATGGTGGCGCTATCGCGCTGGGTGCTTTCAATCCGGCGGGTAGCCTGATCAACGCAGGAACAGGCGCATTCACTGTTTCTAGTAGCGCTGCGATTGGCACTAATGTCACTTCGCTCGTTCAAAACAGTGCGACTTCAGCGACGAACTTCACCGGCACACTGACGGTCAACAGCGGTGGAACGACTCTCGTCAACAACAGTGCTGCGCAGTTGAAAGTGACGGCCGTCACGGGTACCGGTAATCTCACTCTGCAGAACAATGGAACGATGACGGGAGGCGGGATCCTGGTCAACGGCGCCACCAACAATATCGGGACCGTAACCAACTCCGGCAGCGGCACTGGTGATGCCACGTTGGCCGGCGTGATTGGGGCCAACGTCACGAAGGTGATTCAGAACAGCCCGACTTCCACGTTGACCTTGTCGGGTGCCAACACGACCTTCGCCAGCGGTTTATGGGTCAAGGCGGGTATTGCCGCCAGTGCTACGAGTGCCAGTGCGTTCGGTACGGCCGCCATCACGCTTGGCGATACCACGGGCAGCGCGAGCGCTACCGTAAGGCAAGGCTTCCTCGGCACCCATACGAATCCGATCTCGGTGTCGTCCGGCAACACCGGCGTTGCCACTATCGCTTCGAATCTGGCAAGTGGCACCGGCACCTTCACGGGAGCGATCACACTCAACTCGCACGATGTCGTCCTAGCGACCTTAGGCGTCGGCGCTCTGTCGGTGAACACAATCAGCGGCACTGGAAATGTGACTGGCAAAGCAAACGGCGGCAACATCACCTTGGCCACCGCGGTCAATCACAACGGCAACTTGATAAATGAAGGAACCGGTTCAGGATCGCTGCTAAATAGCGCGGGCATCGGCACCAATGTCACCTCGCTAGTGCAGAACAGTGCGACCTCGGCGATGAATTTCACTGGCACGCTGACGGTGAATAGCGGCGGGACGACTCTCGCCAACAACAGTGCGGCGCAGTTAAAAGTGACGGCAGTCGCGGGTACCGGCAATCTTACTCTGCAGAACAATGGAACGATGACGGGAGGTGGAATCCTGGTCAACGGCGCCACCAACAACATCGGGACCATCACCAACTCCGGCAGCGGCACTGGTGATGCCACTCTAGCCGGCGTGATTGGGGCCAACGTCACGAAGGTGATTCAGAACAGCCCGACTTCCACTTTGACCTTGTCGGGTGCCAACACGACCTTCGCCAGCGGTTTATGGGTCAAGGCGGGTATCGCCGCCAGTGCTACGAGTGCCAGTGCGTTCGGTACGGCCGCCATCACGCTTGGCGATACCACGGGTAGTGCGAACGCCACGGTGCTGCAAGGCTTCCTCGGCACCCATACGAATCCGATTTCGGTGTCGTCCGGCAACACCGGCGTTGCCACTATCGCTTCGAATCTGGCAAGTGGCACCGGCACCTTCACGGGAGCGATCACACTCAACTCGCACGATGTCGTCCTAGCGACCATGGGCGTTGGCGCTCTGTCGGTAAATACGATCAGCGGCACTGGAAATGTGACTGGCAAAGCAAACGGCGGCAACATCACGCTCGCGACTTCAGTCAACCATACTGGCTCATTGATTAACGCCGGTACAGGCTCAGGATCATTGTTGAATAGCGCTGGAATCGGCAGCAACGTCACCTCGTTAGTGCAGAATAGTGCAAGCTCGGCGATGAATTTCACCGGCACGCTGACGGTGAATAGCGGCGGTACGACTCTCGTCAACAACAGTGCTGCGCAGTTGAAGGTTACGGCCGTCACGGGTACCGGTAATCTCACTCTGCAGAACAATGGAACGATGACGGGAGGCGGGATCCTGGTCAACGGCGCCACCAACAATATCGGGACCATAACGAACTCCGGCAGCGGCACTGGTGATGCCACTCTAGCCGGCGTGATTGGGGCCAACGTCACGAAGGTGATTCAGAACAGTCCGACTTCCACGTTGACCTTGTCGGGTGCCAACACGACCTTCGCCAGCGGTTTATGGGTCAAGGCGGGTATTGCCGCCAGTGCTACGAGTGCCAGTGCGTTCGGTACGGCCGCCATCACGCTTGGCGATACCACGGGCAGCGCGAGCGCTACCGTAAGGCAAGGCTTCCTCGGCACCCATACGAATCCGATCTCGGTGTCGTCCGGCAACACCGGCGTTGCCACTATCGCTTCGAATCTGGCAAGTGGCACCGGCACCTTCACGGGAGCGATCACACTCAACTCGCACGATGTCGTCCTAGCGACCATGGGCGTTGGCGCTCTGTCGGTGAACACAATCAGCGGCACTGGAAATGTGACTGGCAAAGCAAACGGCGGCAACATCACCTTGGCCACCGCGGTCAATCACAACGGCAACCTGATAAATGAAGGAACCGGTTCAGGATCGCTGCTAAATAGCGCGGGCATCGGCACCAATGTCACCTCGCTAGTGCAGAACAGTGCGACCTCGGCGATGAATTTCACTGGCACGCTGACGGTGAATAGCGGCGGTACCACACTCGCAAAAAATAGTACCGCTCAAATGACCGTGACTGCAGTGACGGGTACTGGGAATCTCATTCTGCAGAACAATGGTTTCAGTGGTGGAATCCTGGTGAACGGAGCGACCAACAACGTCGGCACGATTACCAACTCCGGGACCGGCGTTTCAAGTTCGACGCTCGCGGGGGCAGTTGGTACAAATGTTACGGGGGTAATCCAAAACAGCGTTACATCAGGGCTCACACTCTCCGGTGCCAATACCTTCACGACGGGAGTGCAAATCAAAGCAGGTACAGTCACCAGCGGCAGTGCCTCGGCGTTCGGAACTGGGGCAATCACCCTTGGTAACACCACTGGGAGTGCGAACGCCACAGTGTTGCAAGGTGTCGCCGCTACTCATTCGAACCCAATTTCAGTGTCCTCCGGTAACACGGGATTGGCTACCATTGCTACAAGCCTGGCTGGCGGCTTTAGCGGAGCAATTACGCTCAATTCGCACGATGTCACTATCTTGGCGACGAATGGGACGTTCACCGTCGGCGCCGTCAGCGGTACGGGCACCGCAACAACGAAGGCGAACGGTGGCGCTATTGTGCTGGGTGCTTTCAGTCCAGCAGGTGGCCTAATCAACGCGGGAACAGGCGCCTTCACCGTTTCCAGCAGCGCTGCGATTGGCACAAACGTCACCTCGCTGGTGCAGAACAGTGCGACCTCGGCGATGAACTTCACCGGCACGCTGACGGTCAACAGTGGTGGGACGACTCTCGTTAACAACAGTTCTGCGCAGTTAAAAGTGACGGCAGTCGCGGGTACCGGCAATCTCGCGCTGCAGAACAATGGAACGATGACGGGAGGCGGAATCCTGGTCAACGGCGCCACCAACAACATCGGGACCATCACCAACTCCGGTAGCGGCACTGGTGATGCCACGTTGGCCGGCGTGATTGGGGCCAACGTCACGAAGGTGATTCAGAACAGTCCGACTTCCACGTTGACCTTGTCGGGGGCAAATGTAGCCTTCGCCGGTGGGTTGTGGGTGAAGGCGGGCACGGCAACAAGTGCCACGAGCGCAAATGCGTTCGGTACAGCGGCCATCACCTTGGGTGACACCACTGGCACCGCAGATGTCACATTGATCCAGGTCGATTCCATAGCGAACCCAGTTATCGTCGCCGGTGGAAACACTGGAACAGCAACACTGTTCAAACCCTACGTCGGAACAACAACGCTGAACGGTGGGGTCACACTTGACTCACACGACCTAACAATAACTGCGATTAATAGCGGCATCTCTTCCTACACCATTACCGACATCTCGGGGACTGGCAACCTCTACATCAACAGTGCCGGTACAAGAATTGAGCTAGCAGGTACAATTAATCATCATGGATCCATCACGAACAACAGCACACATGGGCTGACGCGAGTGCAAGGCACCCTCGGAAGTAATGTTACAGCGCTCGTTCAAAATACACCCGATTGCGACATTGAAGTACTAGCCGCTAATTCACATCAGAGCACCTATGTCAACGCAGGACTGCTCACGATCGGGCACCATGCTGCCCTTGGCACCGCTAGTAGCACTCTTACCGTCGACGGTGGATCCGCAGAGGTTGATTTAAACGCCGAGTCCATCGTACTAGGCTCTGTCAATCTAAAGGCTGGTATTATCAGCGATGGAGTGATTCAGGCGAGCACTTTTATCGCTGAAAGCGGAACGCTCAGTGCGACTCTCTTCGGCCCGTCGAACACTCTTACCAAAACGGGGGCAGGGACTGTCTATCTGACGAGTGCGAACAATCACAATGGCGGAACATTCGTGCTGGAGGGGACACTGCTCTTATCTGGAACTGGACGTTTCGGTGGAGTCGGCGCCGCGTTGGTAGTAGACGGAGGTTCTGCCATCGCCGATTTGGGTTCACTCACTCGTACCTCAGGATTGGTGACTGTAAAGAACGGTGGCTCCCTATTAAATGGTATCCTCACAGCAACTTCGGTGGCGTTAGAGGAAGGTTTCGTGGGTGCAGTCCTTGCAGGAGCCAGCACGGCGCTAACTAAATCCACTTCGGGAGTTGCGGTACTTGCGGGAGCGAATACCTATGGCGGTACTACGACGGTAAGTGGCGGCACCTTGCTAGTCGATGGTTCCCTGGCAAACGGCGTCGCTGCGATCGATGTCAGCATTGCTTCCGGGGCAACACTTGGTGGCAACGGAAGCATTCTAGGCGTGGTGTCAGTTTCCGGGACTCTCGCACCGGGCAGCGGTGTCGGCATACTGTCAACGGCCCGTATCGCTTTTGCGAACGATTCGACCTACTCTGTTGAATTGGACGGAACGACGCCCGGAACTGGGACAAGCCATCATGATCAATTGACGGTTACCAACAATAGTGCAGGCAGCACTACGATCGGAACGAATGTCTCGCTTTCGATTTCGACTCCAAGCGGATACCTGCCCAGCTACAACGATGTGTTTACAATCGTGAATAACTCCACGGCCGGGGGAAGTGTCTCCGGAACATTTGATGGGCTTCCAGAAGGGACTGTATTTCTATCTTCGATCGGCAAGTTCCAGATCTCTTACATTGGCGGTAGCGGCAATGACATTACGATAAAATACCTTGAGCAGTACACAGTCGCAATTGACGGCGACGAGTTAATCGTAACAGCGGAAGCACTTGGCGCACATCTGACTTTCACCACTGTGGACGTGGGCGGTATTCCGTATATTGCGGTTAATGGAACGCCAATTGTTGCTACATCGGCGATCACGCAATTAACAGTACTTGGGACAGAGGATAACGACGTCTTTGAACTCGGTGGGCTGGACGAGAGTGATTTCGGAACCTTTAGCACCTTGATCGACGGTGCTGGCGGCAATGATCTTATCCATGGCTCATTTGCTGTTGACTTGATCAACGGCAGTGATGGGGAGGACGAGATTTATGGCGGCGGCGGAAACGACGTCATGGCTGGCGGGGGCGGTGACGATTTCATTTACGGCGAGCAGGGCGATGACATACTTAATGGCGAAGGTGGCAATGACACGATTAATGGCGGTAGTGAGTTTGATTTCATCGAGGGCGGAACAGGTGCCGACACACTAACTGGTGGGCTTGGTAGCGACACGATCCTTGGTGGCAGCGGCGACGACACGATCCACGGAAGCGAGGGGGACGACACACTTTATGGGGGCAATGACAACGATCAACTGTTCGGTGACACCGGCGATGATGATTTGGTCGGCGAGAGTGGCGATGACACACTATCGGGAGGAGATGGAGGTGACATAGTTGCCGGCGGAGAGGGGAACGATGCGCTGTACGGAGACGGCGACAATGATGCATTAAACGGCGGAAACGGAAATGACGCCATCCATGGTGGCCTCGGACACGACACCCTTGAAGGAGGCGCCGGGAATGACCTCGGGTATGGAGATGCTGGCTTTGATTTGCTCCTCGGAAACGGCGGCAATGACTTTTTATCGGGCGGCGATGACGCAGATGAAATACATGGAGATGCCGGCAACGATGTTCTTCAGGGAGGCGAGGGCAACGACACCGTTCAAGGCGAAGACGGTGATGACTCACTGGACGGCGGGAACGGAGATGACAACCTCGCGGGGGAAGCCGGAAACGACGCGCTGGCTGGCAGTGATGGAAACGACAGTCTCTCTGGCGGCGCAGGCAATGACTACCTGAACGGCGGTGATGGCGACGATAGCCAAGCTGGCGGTGGTGGCATCGATGCAAACGACGGTGGAAGCGGAAATAACGAGTACCAAGACGATGGTGGCGGCTATGAGTGGTTAGACAAATCGGGTTCTGGAACGGGCGAGCGGGCTCTTTATGACAGCGATCCTTGCCCCGACTGCCCACCTGCCCCAGAGGGCACCGGAGCAAATACGGCCGGCGGCAGAGGTTATAACAGCAAGGACAATCCACACCCCATTATCGCACAGAACGTAATCTTTGCCGCGAGCGCACTATCTTCTAGCTTGATTAAGGTGAATTTGACGCTTGCGGATCTCGTAATTGACACCGTTTATTACGATCCAGCGTCGATTGTTCCCGACGAACCAATGCGCATCTCGTTTGTCGTTGACGCGTCGACATTAGAGGCGTCGCGTTATCGCTGGACTATGACAGTCACCGAGGACTATCCGAGTCTTCCAGACGTCGTTCGCACCTTTGATGGCTATCAAGACATCGTCAACCGCATCGACAGCGAATTCGGAAATCGCTGGTTCCCTGTCGATGTTGATCGTATCGTTCAGCAAGAAAATGGCCTGCTGTTGATCCTTCCGGATAACCGTACACATTGGTTTGGAAAGCAGACGAACGGTACTTACATCGCGGAAGCCGGAGAAATTGGTTTCTCGGTAATCACCTACGATTCTCCATCCGGCCAATACACGCTTACCCAAAAAGATAACGCGAGTAGTGTCTTCAACTCATTGGGATACATTGTATCACGCTTCGATACACGTGGACGAGAGACAGTCTACGATTACACTGACGCCGACGGAGACCATGCCGAAAATGAACTTTGGAAGCGGACCGATCCTTACGGTAGGCTAACTACCTACTCCTATTTTGATGGCCTGCTGAGTTCAACGAAGGACTTTGCTGGCCGAGTTACAGCGTATCTGTATACAGATCGACTACTCACGTCGGTAATTAGTCCGGATCCGGATGGCGTCGGAGTGCTAACATCTCCAGTCACGACCTATGAATATGATCCGACGACCAGCCTAATGACCTCGATGACCAATCCTGTGGGAGAGGTGACGTCTTACGACTACTACGAAGATCGGACGCTTTCGAAAACAACCTATCCCGATGGCTCGTTCGAAGAGTTGTCCGCAGCATCGAGAAAGGGATCTGTTGTCCCGGGTAACTTACTCGGGAGCCTTGCGGAGCCGGCTTCTCTGATCGAGAGCTCTGCTGTCAATGGAACGTTTTCGGACAAAGCGTCGGAAGAGAGGCAGACGGAGTTCGACGGGATTGGCTACGTCTCTAAGCTGACCGACGCTTTGGGCAATACTTCCATTTTCAATCGCGACCAAAATGGCTTTCTCACGGAGATGATCGAACCAGACCCTGACGGTGCTGGGCCGCAGACTGCTCTGACTACTACGTACAAATATTCCGCAAATGGAAACCTTGAGAAGCAGACCAATCCAGACAGCTCGTGGCGTTCTTGGGAATACGATCTTAAGTGGAACGTTCCCACCAAGTTCACGGATGAACGCAGTAGTATCACTAACTATCAGATAGATTCTGATACTGGCGAGGTTCTCGAAACGAGGCAGATTGTTGGTGAGAACGATCTTACCTCGCTGGAAACCGACGACGTCGTTACCTCGTATCTTTACACTGAGGAACCATTACTTCCGAGTCAGCCTCCCGCAGGTTTGATTGAAAAGGTTACCGATCCTCGCGGTATCATCACGGAGTTCAAGTACACGAGCAGAGGCTTAGTGGAGTCGATTACTCGCGCAGTCGGCACATCGGTGGAAACCTCTGAACACTACACTTACACGCCTAGCGATCTCGTGGAGACCTTCACCGACGCCCTCGGTCGCACTACCCATTATGAGTACGATGCGCTCGACCGCCTCATGTCCGCCACGCTTCCCGATCCGGATGGTCCTGGAATCGGCAATCCACTTACCTCTCCCGTTTATACCTACGAATACGACGGTGTTGACCGGCAAATCAAATCGGTCGACCCGCTGGGACGGCTCTTCGAGAGCATTTACAACGACAAGGGTCAACTTGAGTCGCTATTGGCGCCAGACCATGATAGCGACGGCAACAAAACAGCGACAAAGCTGGGCTACGATGCTGCGGGGCGCCTCGAGTCGTTGACCGATCCCCTGGGGAGAAAATCCTCGTCGCAGTTTGATGCCTTGGGTAGGGTCACGAAGCAGCTAGAGCCATCGCCCGATGGCGTGACGCCTGGCCCGAAATTTGAAACCGAGTACGGCGCAACAGGTTGGATTCTGTCGACGAAGGACGCTTTGGGTAATGAAACTCTGTATGAGTACGCCGACTACGGCAATACGGTAACGATCAAACCTCCTCATCCCGTCACAGGGCTCGCCGGTGCGGGGCCGGCTACAACGTACACCTATGACTCTTTAGGTAATTTGACGAAGGTGATAGACCCGCTCGGTCACGAAACAACGTACAGCTACGATGAGCTCAATCGGCTCATCAGTGAGACACAGCCGGATCCGGATGGTGTCGGCGGCCTGAAAGCACCTGTAACTAAGTATTCCTATGATGCCAACGGAAACCTTACTTCGGTGACGGAACCCAGCAATGCTGATCCAAGCAGTGCAATAACTTTGTATACGTACGACGAACTAAATCGACTCACGAAGACGACGCTTCCTGACCCGGATGACGCAGGTCCGCTCGATACGCCCGTAACCGAGTACACCTACGACTTAGGAAGTCAGCTGCGGTTTGTCGAGGATCCGCTCCAGCGAGTGACCGAATACGGGTATGACCTTCTCGGAAGATTGACGCAGATCACACTTCCCGATCCCGACGCCGCAGGACCACTTACCTCGCCGGAATACGGTTACAGTTACGATGCTGTGGGGCGTCGGATCAGCGAAATTGACCCGCTGAACAACATCACCGAATACAAGTACGACGCACTCGATAACTTGATCGAACTCAAGCAGCCGGATCCGGACGGAGTCGGCGCGCTTTTGTCTCCCGTAACGACTTGGTCCTACGACGCCGGGGGACAGCTGCTCTCGGCCACCGATCCGCTTGAACGCACGACCCTATACGACTACGACAAGCTCGGCCGGAGAACTAAGGTCACCTTACCCGACCCGGACGGAATAGGTCCACTAGCTTCACCGATCGAGCTCTTCGCGTACGACATCTCGGGAAATCTGATCAAAACTACCGACGCACTTAACCGCGAAACCGACTACGAATACGACAAGCTGTACCGTCAGATTAAGGTGGAACTCCCATCTCCCGACGGCATTCTGCCGCGACCGACGTATACGTTCGAGTTTGATGCAGCGAGCCGCCTAACCAAAGCTGTGGATCCGCTCGAGCGGGCAACCGCGTTTGCATACGACGGACTTGATCGCCTTGTCTCGAAGAAACTGTTCCACGAAGACACCGCACCCGGGCGACTGAATGCGCCTGAGTTTGTGTATGGCTACGATGATTCGCTTAATCTCGTCACAGAGACGGACCCTCGTGAGCACACCACGACATTTACGTTTGATAACCTGCATCGCCAGATAAAAGTTACACAACCAGCGCCCAGTATCGGCGAACCATTAGCAGCCCCAGTGTGGGAGTACTCATACGATAGCGCGAACCAACTGAAGACCTCGACTGATCCGAACGAGCGAGTCACAAGCTATCTCTATGATGATTTGGGGCGTCTCATTTCAGAAAAGCAGCCTGACCCAGATGGCGTTGGGCTCCTCATTGCACCAGATACTCAGTACACGTACGACGCCGCCGGCAATCTGAAGACTGTAACGAATCCTATCGGCAAAGTGACAACCTATGGCTACGACAACCTCTATAGACGCACTTCGATCACAGACCCACTCGCAGGTGTGACAAGTTTCACATTCGACGTCGCAAGTCAGCTTCTTTCCCTCACCGATCCCGAAGAGAATACAACGACTTGGGATTACGACGGACTCGGCAGGGTGGCGCAAGAGACAAATCAGCTTAACAAAAGCCGCTTCTTCAAGTATGACGCCGTCGGCAATCTTACCGAGCGTACCGATCGCAATGGACGCGTCATTAACTACGCTTACGATGACCTCGATCGCAACACGACCGAGGAGTGGTACGACGGGCTGACGTTAATTCGAACCATTGGCTTTGAATTCGACGCCGCGGATCAACTCACGGAAGCGAATGATCCATCCGCCGTCAACAGCTACAGCTACGATGTTCTGGGGCGCATCGCGCAAGAAGTGCAGACGTTTGATGGTTTTGCCGATACCCTGACCTTCGATTACGAATACGACGATGCAAGCAACCGCACGCAAAGCCGATGGAACTTCGGAACGACCGAGGAAATTACTACCGATTTTGTCTATGACGACCTGAACCGACTGAGTCGGCTGACTCGAAGCAGTGACGAAGAGGCCACGTTCTGGCACCGTGTGGAGTTTGGCTACAATCGGTTGAGTAAGTATACCGATATCGAGCGGTTTGTCGGTGATAGTATTACTCCTATCGCAGTCGTCGCTACATCTTACTCGTACGATGAAACTAACAGGTTGACTTCAATTCAGCATGGTTCGGGGGCCACGACTTGGGCGGGCTACGGTTACACCTACGACGCAGCCGGTCGGATTCTGTCGGTGGATTCGTTCATAGATGGACTCAGCGAGTACGATTACGACGATACTGACCAGCTGACCGGTGCTGACCACACAAGTGTGACAGACGAGGCCTACACTTACGATTCGAACGGCAACCGCACATTGTTGGGCCATTCCACAGGCGATAACAACCAGCTAATAAGTGACGGCACGTACGACTACACCTACGATGACGAGGGCAATCGTCTGACTCGCACGGACATTTCAACCGGGTATGTGACAGAATATGCGTGGGATCACCGCAATCGCCTGATTGCCGTAACCGAAATGGACGATCTCGGCGTTGTGCTGAGCGCTGTCGAGAACAGCTATGATGCCTTCAATCGGTGGATCCTTCGTGAAGTCGACGGTGATGGTCCTGGAGGTGCCGCTGCGGTTGACTCATTCTTTGCTTATGAGGGCAGTCAGCCGACATTGGAATTTGCGGGGGATGAAGGCGATGACCTCTCTCACATTTATAGCTGGGGGCGGAACGTTGACGAACTGATCGCAGATATTACCCATGGTGAGACGCCCAACTTCGCACTCAGCGACCACCTGGGAACACCGCAAGACTTTGTGGCTTACGATTCTGGGCTTACCGGCACCGTTACCACGGGGCATCGGATGTACGATTCATTTGGAAATCTAGCTTCCAGTACGGGCATCTCGTCCTTACTGGGATATACAGCGCGACCATTCGATGATGCTACGGGACTGCAGAACAATCTGAACCGCTGGTATGATCCGGTAGCTGGAAGATGGATAAGTGACGACCCAATTGGATTTGCTGCGGGTGATGCAAATACCGCTAGGTATGTAGGCAATACTCCAACGTCGTTCGTCGACTCGAATGGCCTAATCGAGAGGCGAGGAGACATACTACGGGACCTTGGAAATGATCGCAATGATGTAAGCGGAACACGATTTGACGCCGCTCGAATGCAAGCTTCGTATAATGATGGTGTCGAGACGGCCCAGTTGGCGCAAAAAGGTCTTGCTACGATCGGGGGCTTTGATTCACTCATTGATGCTGTCGAGTTGCTTACCGGGAGGGATGGTTACGACCCCAATCAGCGAAAGCTGACTGGGGATGAGAGGGCAGATAGAGCAAAATCACTTTTCATGAGTTTTGCTCCAATGCCGCTAATGGCGGGACGGCTGCGGGGTGCGAGTCGTGCGGCGAAAAAGCCTCCTAAGCTAGCGGCACCTTTAAAAGCGATCCCTTGTCCGCCCATTCTTCAGAAACTGACGAATCACTCCCCTACAAACGCTGCCAGTACACTTCGGAATGCAGCTGACAATGTAACGGATACTTCAGCCACTTTGAGCAAGGTTGGAGATCCGCCTGCAAAACCGAAAGACTATGGTGTGCGATTTTTCGGGGAGGAACAAGTTAAGTATTACTCAGGTAACGACGCTAGGCTTGGCAAAGAGGGACAGCAAATATTTTTCTCGCCAGTTGAAGATATGGGAAGTGTTCGCAATGCAGCTGACGCTGCTCAGCAATCCGGTTATGCTCCTTCAGTAACTAACGCATATCTTAAGGACAGGGATGTTTATGGCATCTCGTTCCCGACTAACGACCTGAAAGTGCGACAGCCAACAGCCGCTGACGCCGGAGGGTGGCCACACTTCCTTGAGGGAGGCAATACGGCCGTGAGGCTGCCTGGTGAAAATGGCGGTTATATGCTAAATTCGACCAAAGAGTTCGTAACGCCTGCGGGGCCAGTTCCTTCTGGTTCTGTACTATTTAAGCTGGGGGCTAATGGAGAGTGGATACCGCAACGACGATTTTGAACGTTAGTGCAAATGCAGGCGAACGACAGGGAGCGGCCGACTGCACTCTAGCTCAGATTGAGCAGGAATTGAGAGTTGATTATGGAGTTCGCTTCACAAAACGGCCTAGAGGATGCTTTGATAAAGGCAAGTCTTGGTTCGCTTTCGGTCGCCGAGTTTCTGGCGGTGCTATTAGAATCGGATATTCACTTATTGAGTAGCACTGTGATTGGTTCGGACGGTGGCGGTTTTCGACCGCTGCTGTTTGAAAAGGAGGACGGATCTTACTTAGCTGTGTTTACTGATAAGCTGCGGATTCAGGGTTTTGCACAAGACTTCTCTTATTGCCTAACGATGAATGGACGTAGTTTATTTCTACAATTTCCGACAGGATTTGGTATGGTCATTAATCCAAAATGTGATTTTGGGCTTGAAGTGCCTCCGCAAGGTGTTGCCGATATAAAGCGAGATTTCCTTTGAAACGTTATATGCACTTTGAGTAAAAGGTTGCGAGGCATTGAGAAGTAGGCGTCGGCTTGGAGCCAGGCAGACAGAAGCGTTGATCGGGCCATCGACCACGAACGGCGCGGTCGGTTCTGTGGCTCGCAGCGCGAACGACGAAGGTCGTCGTTCGCCAATGTCCATGCGGCACGTCAGCGACCATGCGAGCCAAGCACAGGCTCGATCTCACGGGAGCCCTTTGGCAGCGCCGCGCTTGCCGAAACACTCGGCAGATGGGGAAGTCGGTGAAGACTCCCATGGCCAGGACGACCTGCAACATGACTTCGTGAGTGAGCGGGCGCGACCGCTCGTTTATCTTGTCCGTCGCTTGCAACACGCTGCGAACCACGTCCGGTAAAAGCAACTTTTCCAACGCCGCTAGTCGATCCAACACGCGCCCGCTCTCACCGGGCTCTAACGTCGAACATCGCTGCGCTCACATTTCGCGATCCTCCTTAAATACTTAGTGCTTCACTACGCCCAAGTTACCAGGAGGACGCGACGTGTGACTAATTGAACGGTATTGGTGCTAAACCACGGCTTCATATCTTGAACGCGGAAGGAAATCGAATCATTGCGTCTTCCCTGGACACCTCATAAGCGTGTCGCTGCCCTTCCACCCAATACGCTTGGCATTCTTGGCAACGCCAAAGTCTCGCCCACTGAGTCATTTCGTCATCATCGCCTACCAAGACAAGTGGCGATTGCATGCCACGAAGTACTGCAGGTCGACAAACTGCACAGCCTTGATCTTCCCACGGTTTTGTCATGCGTCCCATTCTACCATCGCACGAAAAGGCCCCGCCAGTTGCTTTTCACGAATCGTGGGCACACGCTTGAAGCATGGGCAAAATCACAACTGAATTCCTTCTCGCCAACACCTTCTACCGCCGCTCCGACAATGGAGGCTGGGAGAATTCCTAGGATCATTCCGGCATGGCCGATGCCCGCTGGGTGCGAGGTGGAACGATGGCCAGGTCTTCGTCGGCGATTCCAAGCCGATGGCGCCAGATTGCCCGGAAGTTCAGGGTTCCCTGCTGCGCGACGGTGTGACCACGCAAGCCGAATTGCTGAAGTTGTCGGCGAACTTCAATGGCACGCTGCCAATCGCGTTAAGTGCCGCCAGAAGGTCTTGCCAGTTCGCTGCCGGCTATGTCGCCGAGCGCGTCTTTCTCGGTTGCAATTATGAGCTTGGCTCGACGTACCAGATGGTGAATTGGCCGACATCACGAGCAAAGCGGCCTGGGGTGTTGCCGCCCCTGAAGACCAAGACATCATTGACGGCACACAAGAGTTCGACACATGGGCAAAGATGCCGGCCGTTACTGCGTTGATCAAAGAAGGTGAAGAACTCGCCGAACGACTTCTGCGGGAACTCGAACCTGCCGTTCGGCAAATTGCTGACATCGCCACGCGAATTCGTGGAGTAGCTGGACGGAATCTGCACACGATCGTGGAGGCCGAATTGCAGAGGAATGGATCACAATAATCGCTTAGCTTCTGAGAGTGGCAGGTACCGGAGTTGTTCAGCATGATCCTGCGGGCGGAGAAGGCGAGACGAGCGGCATAACCGACTGTCGCAGTAGGCAGCATCGGACCTGTCCCGACGGCCTCGGATATCTGAAGCGCCTGAAGTCTCCTCCCACCTTAAAGTAACTAGCAGCGTCAAAAACAGAGAACTAGTTCGAAGAGGGTTCGCTGCGGGGTGCTATCCTTTTATCAACGAAACGAAACTGACCCGCCAGTTAGCTCTCGTCAGTAAAACCTCGTTTGTCGGAAGTCCCGTTCTATCCGCCTCTCGCAAAAGAACTTGCGACTAGCGCCTTCGAAGACGCACGCTCTCGGTTGTTTCGCAGAGATCGCCATAACCGAGTAGGGTCACGGTGTCGCCGAAGTCTCTCGCTCTCTGCCGTCGTGCCCCCTCCTTCTTAGCAACCCGGTTCGGGTCGCCCCCCGATCGCAACCGGCCCTATTGTGCGCAAGAATTGCCGGTCTGCTTATCAGTTGACATTCGGGGCTTAACGGAAAACTCTGCCCTCGAGTTCTTCGTCAACGTGTTTTGAATCGATGAAGTGATCGCGATCTCCGGCGAAATAATGGCGCCAACATACAGGAGAACCAGGAGACGAAAGCGTCTACAATCGTGCCCTAGAGCGTTGCTCAATGGTTTTGAGAGCCGTCGGATCTGCTTGTCGGACGCACCCATGAGAATTAGGTCAGTCACTTTAGAGGGGTTCCAGTGCTTTTCGTCACCCACGGTGATTGAGCTCGACCGTTTGACCACACTAATTGGTGCCAATGGGTGTGGAAAGTCAGCGGCCCTGGAGGCCATGTGCCGCATGTTCGGTGTGACCTCCGCGAGTCGCCAATTGCGGAAATGGGACTTTCACGTTCCAGCCAATAAGCAACACGAAGATTTCAATGAGCTGTCGTTGAGCGTCGAAACCGTGCTTGAGTTCCCGGAATTGGAAGGGGCACAACCGGAAGGAGCGGCTGTCCCGGAGTGTTTCAATCAAATGCTGGTGGCGGTGGCCGGCGAGACACCGATTTGCCGTTTGCGGCTGGATGCCAAATGGCACAAAACCAGCCTGGCAGAGGGTGAAATTGAAGAGTCCTTGTCTTGGATCACCACGGCGGGTGAACCCACCGCGGACGATCGCAAATCGGTCCGGCCGCACGAGCGATCCCGCATTCATGTGCATTACGTTCCTGCGATTCGCGATCCGGTGAGGCAGTTGAAGCAGGCATCAGGAACGATTCTTAGCCGGCTGCTGTTAGGGACGAACTGGTCAGAAAAAGCCCAGCAAGCGATTACGGCTGCGTCCGATTCGGTGACGCAGACGTTCCGTAGCGAGGCGGCCGTCAAACTCATCGAAGACGAGGTCGGTCAGACGTGGAAGACTCTGCAGCAGTTTCCGGAATTGGCCGCCGTTCAGCTCCACCCGCTGGAGAGCCGTATCGAGGATTTGCTGCGACACGTAGAGGTTCGCTTCAGCGATTCCAAGGGCGCATCGTCGCTGGAACCTGAGCAGCTGAGCGATGGGCTGCGATCGTTGTTCTACTTTTCGTTACTGACCGCGAGTTTCCGCGTGGAGCAAACGGCGAGTAGAGAAGCTGCTGAAGCCAAAGACGGTCAGGCGAAGACCTTTTCGGAGGAGGCGATTGCCGCGCCGACGCTGACCTTGTTTGCGGTGGAAGAGCCAGAAAATCATCTGGCCTCGCATTATCTGGGCCGGATAGTGCAATTGCTCGACGAAGTCACCGCAGACTCGGCCGCCCAAGTCATCCTGACGAGTCACTCGCCGGCCATTCTGGGAAGAGTGGATCCAGCACACGTGCGCCATCTGCGCTTGGAAGAAACCTTGCGCACCACAACCGTCAAGAAAATACAGCTGCCTAGTGGCGAGGGCGAGGCTTTCAAGTACGTGAAGGAAGCCGTCCGTGCCTATCCCGAATTGTACTTTGCTCGGCTCGCGGTCCTCGGCGAAGGCGACAGCGAGCAACTGGTTCTGCACCGCTTGGCGGAAGCGATGGGCCTGGGCGCCGATGCTCACGCAATGGCAATCGTGCCGCTCGGAGGTCGCTACGTGAACCACATGTGGAAACTTTTGAATGATCTGGCGATTCCGCATGTAACATTGCTCGATTTGGATCGCGAACGTGATGGCGGCGCCTGGGGAAGAATCAAATATGCCTGCGCGGAACTGGTCAGTAACGGCGTGGCGCGCGAGCAACTCTACACGGTTGGGGATGGGACGACGGAACAAGTGCTCACGACGGAGGAAGTGGAAAAAATGCACACTTGGAATGTGATGCCTTCGAGCTCGCTGGATGGCTGGCTTACGATGCTGGAGGCACACTCCGTTTTCTTCTGCAGTCCTCTGGACCTGGATTTTCTAATGCTGACGACGTTTCCTGCCGAGTACCAAGCAACCGGCAAACGAGGCCCACAGATTCCCACGGAGGGAACGCCTAAGTATGCCGAGAAACTGCAAAACGCGCTCACAGCGACGTTGAAGGGAAATAACTCAGGCGGCGGCACGTATTCTGAAGCTGAGAAGAAGCTCTTCATTTGGTATGCGTATCTGTTTTTGGGCCAGGGGAAACCGACGACCCACATTCTCGGGCTGAATGCGATCGGTGCCGCCGCACTCCTGCAAAAATGCCCGGCTCTGTTGCAACGGCTGATGAAACGAGTCCGCGAGAAGCTCGCGGGCCAGGCGTAGTCTGCGATGCGATTAATTGCTCCCGAGAATTGGATCCCCATCGAGATCGACGGTTTAGAGCCGGCGGCGGATGCAGCGGTCCGCGACTTGTCATCGGGGATTATCGTCGCCGGACCCGGCGCAGGAAAAACCGAACTTCTGGCCCAGCGTGCGTGCTTTCTGTTTCAGACAGGGTTGTGCCCGGCGCCAAAACGCATTCTGGCGATCAGTTTCAAACGCGATGCAGCCAGTAATCTTCGCCGCCGAGTGCGGAAACGTTGCGGTCACGAAACGGCGCGACGGTTCGACTCGATGACCTACGATTCCTTTGCGAAAAGTTTGGTCGACCGGTTTCTGGCCGGTCTTCCCGCCACCTATCGTCCAACAGAGGACTACGGCATTGAGCTTGATCTCGACCGTGCCGTGAAGGTGCGTCAGGTGCTTAAGATGGCGGCCCCTGCGGCGTCCTCCCTGGTGGAGGCGCTCATCCGCAGTGAAGCGGAAGAGGCTTTTTTTGATCGCCAAGTCGTGGGCCGAACGCTCGTAGAATTGACAAACGCAGGATCAGACCATGAACGTCTCGCTGCGGAGGTGTGGAGGGTTCTTCTATTTAGCAGAACTGCCTCGCGATTGAACTTCACCATGATGGGTCGATTGGCTGAGTTGATGCTCCGCAATAATCCCAAAGTATTACGAGCGCTTCGCGCGACGTATCAGTTTGTATTCCTGGATGAGTTCCAGGATACGACCGGGATTCAGTACGACCTGACGTTAACAGCATTCAAGGGATCGGCGAGCAGCATGACCGCCGTGGGCGATCCCAAGCAGCGGATCATGCTCTGGGCTGGCGCACTCGATGGCGTGTTCAAACATTTCCAACAGGATTTCTCGGCGAAGCATCACCAGCTTGCCATGAACTACCGCTCGGCTCCCGACCTGGTCCGAATTCAGCACTATCTGATTGCTGCCCTGGAACCGGGCGCTGTGCTCCCACAAGCCCATCGCCAAGCAAAGGACGGAGGCGGCGAGTGTCGGGTCTTTCTGTATCCCGACCATCGAACCGAAGCACGCCACTTGGCTGAATATCTGGCTGGTGTCATCCAGGCCGAGGGAATTGCGCCTGCTGACGTGTGCATCTTGATGCGGACTTGGAACGACCGCTATTCAAAACTACTGATTGAAGAACTCGGCGGTCGTGGCATCGCAGCTCGAGTCGAGAGGGACCTGCAAGATCTGCTGGCAGAGCCTGGCATCAACCTTGTGCTTCAGTTTTTGCGGCTGTCCATCTCAGCGCGTAGTCCGGAAGCTTGGACGGAAGTGACGGAGACGTGTTTGGAATTGTGGGGGATCGAAGCGGGAAGTCGCACCGCAGAGAGTGTAGAGCGGAAGTTGGCGGCGGCCCGGCGTTTGGTCGGCGACCTGGTTCAAGTGACCGACGGGAATATCGAGAGCGTAACAAAGGTGCTCAAGCAGATCCTTGAGTTGTTTGGTGAAAAAGCTGTCAAACAGGCATTCCCGCAGTACCGACAAGGAACATTTCTGGCCGGACTGTTGGATCAAGTTGCTCAACAACTTTCCATGAGAATCTTGAAGCCGCTGTCATGGCTGGAAGCGCTCAATGATCTAGAGGGCGCTAATTCGATTCCGATCATGACGGTTCATAAGAGCAAAGGCCTGGAGTATCACACGGTGGTTTTCGTCGGGCTGGAAGACTCCTCGCTCTGGAACTTTCGCAAGTCGCCCGATGAGGAGAAATGCGGTTTCTTTGTCGCCTTCTCCCGCGCAATCAAAACAGTGGTATTCACGTTTTCGGAATACCGTCCCCGTACTGAGGGTGGAACGCCAGAGAAACAATCGCGAGCGGCCATCGGGGAGTTGTATGCGCTCCTCGAACAGGCGGGCGTCAGGGCAGAGCAGATATCTACCGCCGAATAATGACGCTCCCGTTCCCACGGGATACGAGGCAGAAACAGAATCTATTCCTGAATGTCGGGAGCCAAGCAACGACAATGATCTGCGTCATGTGCGCTATTGTGGCGAAGTGCCCATGACGATAATGGCAATCGCACTGGCATTGTGAGGATCGCCTTAGAAGTCGTTTTTGCCGTAGACTCCTCGGGCTGTTCACGGCGCTGAAAGTTCAGGAAATGATGCCACAAAGGAATAACCGGATGGCAGAAAACATTCAACATTCATTGTTCGAAGAGGGGTATCTTGTCCGATCCCTCGGCGCGGTCACGCAGCAGCCCGACGTTGCGCTATCTGAATTGGTCGCGAATAGCTGGGATGCGGGGTCGTCGGTTGTGAAAATCGAAATCCCTGACGAGCTTGGTGGAGTAGTCGCGGTATCCGACGATGGCGTCGGAATTAGTCCGGAGCAATTCCGAAATCGCTGGATGAAACTCGGCTATAACCGCGTCAAGCACCAAGGTGAGTGGGCTGAGTTCCCACCCGAACGTAAAGATTGGAAACGCCGGGCGTACGGCCGCAATGGCATTGGGCGCCACGGCCTTTTGTGCTTTGGACCAGATTACACGGTCGAGACAAAGCACTTTTCTGCGAAGGAAGGTCACAGATTCACTGTTAAGCCGAGCAGCGGAGAATCCGCGTTCGATTTGGTCGGCGATGAACCAATCGCGATCAGTCAACACGGAACGAAGGTGTGGACAACCGCAACGTACAACCTTCCGACCGTCGACAAGCTCCGGGACTCCTTGTCATTGAGCTTTCTTTACGATCCACAGTTCAAAATCTACGTGAATGACACGCCGATCACGCTGGAGGAGTATCCGACGATCGCCAAAGAAGAGGTCCGAGTAGATCCGATGACCGTCGTAACGGTCGAATGCAAGGCCGTCGAAGGTGCGAAGAGGCGGAAAATTTCTCACGGCGTCGCTTTCTGGGTCGGCGGCAGGCTCGTGGGCGAACCTAATTGGGGATTGCATGGCGTGACATTCCTCGACGGTCGAACGTCTGTCGCGAACAAACACCTAATCGTCGTACAATCTGACGATCTCTTTGATGAAGTGCAACAGGATTGGACCGGCTTCAAACGGTCACCGCGGATTGAGCGAATGGCGGAAGCCATACAGAAATACGTCGACTTGCTCGTAAACCGATTAATGGCCGACAAGATCCAGGAGAACAAGGTCCTTGCACTACGCGAGAATCGGGACGAAATCGTGAAGCTGAAGCCACTGGCGCGAATTGAAATTAACGAATTCGTCGAGCAAATGACAACTGAACATCCCTTGCTCAACGTCGATGTCCTCTCCACTGCGGTTAAGGCAGCGGTTAATCTGGAAAAATCCCGTTCGGGAATGGCCCTGCTGGAGAAGTTAGCGACGATCTCGCCGGAAGACGTCGATCTCATCAACAATTTGCTCGATAACTGGACGCTACGCGATGCAATGGCGGTTCTCGACGAATTGGATCGGCGTATATCGGTTATCGAGGCTCTCTCGAAGCTCATGGGCGACCCGAAAGCGGACGAGCTCCATTCGATCCACCCACTGGTAACGCAGGCACGGTGGTTATTCGGGCCAGAGTATGACTCGCCCATGTTCAGCTCTAATGTCACGATCCGCCGCGCTGCAGAGAAGGTGTTCAAGAAAGCGATCGATGAGTCCGCAATCGCCCACCCCCGCCAACGCCCCGATCTCATCTTTTTGAAGGATGCAACGGTTTCTCTTGTTGGGACCGAAGAGTTCAGCGAGGATTCCACCATCGTCTCCATGCAACGACTTCTTCTGATTGAGCTGAAGAAGGGGGACGCGGTCATCAAACTCAAACATCTTCAGCAGGCTCAGAATTACGTCAACGATCTACTAAATTGTCAGCTACTCGATGGAGAGCCCTTCATCCAAGCGTTCGTTGTCGGCGACAAGGTCGATAAGAACCTGCGTCCCATGACCGTTGGAGAAAATCCGACTGCGGCGAGAATCGTTCCATGCAGTTTCGGCCAGCTAGTTCGCACGGCTCAGAACCGACTCTTTCGGCTAAACGAGATTGTTTCTGAACGTTATCGTGGAATTTCCGGGGCCGAGCTTGTGAACCGCGTTTTAGGAGAAGGAAAGCAGCAATCGCTGTTTGAAGGTGACGAGCCGGAGGCCAAACCAAAGAAAAAGCGTGCCCGAAAAAAGGCGTAGCGGCTTTCAGGGCATTTCGACTCCAAGAGGAGCCACTGCTCCAGGAAAAAAGCCCACGTGGATACGTCGTGCCATTCGTTAAATGAAGTCCGATCAATTTCAGGTGAGTTCACGTTTTTAAGTTTAGGCCCAGGTTCCAACTTTTAGAGCTGGACACCGGCAGAGGGCTGACGAAATTACGAGAGGTGCGAGTTCCATTGCAGCTTTGGGTGTTGCAGCTGGCGACAGAATAGAAAACATTTGCCGCAGATTGACAAAGTGCTAGCATGCGATACACTTGTACACGTTTCACCGAAGCCGCATAGTGCGGTGGCGACCGGCCTCCTAGCTCCGTAATGCTTGGTTTCTAAGACTTCAGTGGCGCTTCTCGCCACACCATAGCGCAGTCCTCCACGCTCGCGAGCCACGCCGTTGCTTGGCTAGTTCCTGACGGGATATCGGTTTGCGCTTCCGAAGCCGCATTTCCAACTCTTGGGGAGTTTTCCATGAACGCAAACGCTCCGGCACATCGGATCCGCACGATCGCGGTCGTCAATGGTTTCCTAGATGGTGCTCGGTTTGAACTGAGCGACCAATTGAATTGCTTCATCGGCGCCCGTGGAACGGGCAAAACTACTGTTCTCGAGTTTGTTCGCTACGCATTGGACCAAGTGTCTGGTCGAAGCGACCAACCCGCCGAACGGCGTCGGCTGGAGTCTCTCGTCGAACGAAATCTAGCCGGCGGCCGGATCGAGGTAACGGTTGAGACCAAAGACGGTCTGTCGTACATCATCAGTCGATCCGCTGGTGAAAGACCGCTAGTTTTGACGGCCGAGCGAGTGCCCACTGAGATTTCAATCAAGTGGGGTAGTGTTTTCCGCGCGGATATCTACAGCCAGAACCAGATCGAAGGCATTGCCGATTGCACAATGTCGCAGCTCGCACTCCTGGACAACTTTGAGGCCGATGAGATTGCCGAAATAGAGATCCGCCTTCAGCAAGTGGTCTCTGCGCTTGCGTCGAACGCGAGTCAGATCATCCCACTACAGGCACAAATTGCTGCGATGTCGGAAGAGCTTGGCACACTCACAGGAGTCGAGGAACGCCTCAAGCAGTTCGCGGAAATCGGTGGTGACGATGCGGAGGAGATTAACCGCGCGCATCGGCTAAAGTCGTGCCGCGACCGAGAGCAGCGAATCGTTACTGATACAACAAGCATGCTGCAAGTTCTCTCCGAAAGGGTGAGCAATGCGAGTGACAAGGCAAATGACAGTTATCGTCTACTTTTTAAAGAACTGCTGGCTGTATTTAAGGAGACCGACGACCTTGCACCGAATACGGCGATCATCGATGAGATGGTTGACGAGGCGTGTCAATGTGTAGAGCAGATTTCACTACAGGCTTCTCATATCAAACACAAGATTGAGGCAGTGCAACTTTCAATCGCGGAGTTTGGGCGGCAGTTGGTAACAGCACATGGACAGCAAGAGATGGAATTCCGGGTGCTGATTGAGAAACACAAAGAAGCACAAGGCCAGGTCGCTGAGCGATCACAACTTGAACGACGTCGCAATGATCTCTTGGTGAAAAGCCGCCAGCGGCAACAGCTCACCGAACAATTGATCGCCTTGGAACGTGAACGCGATGCATTGCTCGTACGATTGTCGGAACTCCGAGACGAGCGCTTTGCGATACGCGTTCAAGTCGTGCAGCGTATCAACATGCATCTTTTACCATCGATTCGCGTCAGTATCTCGCAGTTTGGCAATACCGAGCTGTACCAGAAGAAGGTCGAGGAGGCGTTAAAAGGAGCTCGGCTCAAATCCGGAATCGTTGCGCAAAAGCTAGTCGACGCGTTTTGTCCTGCGGAGCTGGTATCTGCACTACGCCGATGCGATGCGGGCACCTTGATCGACAAAGCTACTGTGAACCCTGAGCAGGCGGACAAGGTCGTCACCGCGCTTGGCCACTTGCCTCTCCTATTCGAACTGGAGGCCGTCGAACTCTCCGACTTGCCTCGCATTGAACTAAAGGATGGCGCAACGTACAAGGATTCGCTGTCTCTATCAACCGGCCAGAAGTGTACGACGATTTTGCCAATCCTATTGCTCGACAGCGACAATCCTTTGCTGATCGATCAGCCTGAAGACAACCTGGATAACCGATTCATCTACGAAGCCGTGGTAGAGAGCATTCGTAAGGTCAAGTGTCGCCGCCAATTAATCCTGAACACCCATAACCCCAACATTCCGGTTCTGGGTAATGCGGAACGAGTATTTGTGCTCGAGTCAGATGGGACGAGTGCGCGCATGGCAAATGAGGGAACAGTCGATCAGTGCAAGACTGATATCGTCACGCTACTGGAGGGTGGTGAAGATGCATTCAAAGCTCGGAAGCGCCGATATGCCTACTAATTCGACTGTGAATATTAGTGAACTTACCTTTCGCGAGGCTTTGTCGCTGCTGAAACAAAAGGGAGATTTGCTTCCTTGGCCGCAACGTCGTGACCTCGTTCACCTCTTGCGCGACGCGTTTGCAGCCGGTACTGCGAATCAGGACGCCGTTGCACTCGTTCATTTTCTGGTCGCGGACCCCAAGTGGGAGGTTCGTGCCGCTCTTGCCGATATTCTTCCGTTCGTGCCTACCGGAGTGTTCGACCGGATCGCGGCGCAATTTGCCGCGGACACCAATAACTACGTGCGAGGGTCTTTCGAGCGAGCAAGCGGCCGTCGCACGAAGGATGACCGTGCCATAGGGAAGACCCGTAGATCAGCCGACCAAGTCAGCCAACATCTGCGGGCGATTGAATCCTCTCACGGAAAGCCGGCGGCTACGAAAGCTCTTCGCCTGGCGGAGCGATACTGCGAACTGTTGGTCGGTTCAATGATCCACGACATCCGTAGCATTCTCACGCATCTTACGTGCAACTGCCGCACTTTAATGCGGGAGGCAAACTCCACTGCCAAAGCAAAGCGAACAATAAACCAAGTCCGTAACGATCTGAATTTTCTTGAATCGACGATCAAAGACATGGGCATATTCGCCCAACCAATTCCTCTTGAGCGGCGGCCGGAACGGCTAGCTGCAGTCGTCGCCGATGCATTCGGCATGGCATGTGAAAACTTGCGAAAGTCGAAGTTTGATCCCGATTCAGTCGAGGTGGATTTCCAAGTGCCCCAATCGATTGTGGTTGAAATGGCGCGCCATCAAATCGTAATCGCGGTCGCAAATGTCGTGACGAATGCCTTCGAGTCATTTGCAGTTGGCACTGAACTTCGAGCAGGACGAATTGAAATCGCTGCAGCTCTGGTAGGCGACCGGGTACGAATTGTCACCCGCGATAATGGTCAAGGAATGTCGGAGGAAGAAATCCACGCGCCGTTACTACTTACTCCGGGCCGCCGTAACAAATCGAAGAGAGAAAGCACCGGTTACGGTCTCCCGATCGTGGCTCGGAATCTGGCGGCCCATGGTGGTACGGTGGAGTTCGAGAGTCAGGAAAACGTGGGAACTACCGTCACATTGACATTGCCACTCGTCAGCCGTTAACTGCGGTCGCAGCATGAACATCAAGGTAAATGCACTGATCGTCGACGACGACGAACGAATTAGCGATTCAGTCGCAGATACTCTCGCTTCGCTCGGCCACGCTTTTGACATCGCGACGAACCAGCATGATGCCCAGGGGCTGCTCGAGCGGAATCTTTACGACTACGTCCTGCTCGATCTGCAAATCCCGGCGAAACCCAACCGCGGTGGCGCCCATACGGAATTTGGAAGCAATTTGCTGCGCTACATTCAGCACCTAAAGGGAAATGGCCAACTTCCGGTGATCGTGATGACCGGATACAGCGCGGATTGCCTCGACCTGAGTACCGAGTTGTTGGCCAATGGCGCCAGAGAATTTATCGCCAAGCCGTTCCCGAACAAAGGGCGAACGCTTGCGTGCGTCATTCGAAAGGTGTTAGGAAATCCTACTGTACCGCGCACGGAATCGGCGTCGACGACGCAATTTCCTGGCGCTGAGATGGTCTTCTTCACTGATCGCGTCGAGATCTGCGGGGCACCAATTTGCACTAGAAAACCATCGGCAACACGGTGGATAATTCTCAATGCTCTAAGGGAACGCCATCTGAACGGAACGTACATGTCATTGACGGGCCAAGAACTCGCGAAAACAGCTCAGATCAAAGAGTCTAGTGTTGCGGGAGCGATTCGAGGACTTCGCACGAACATCAGTCAGGTTCTTTCAAGTCAGAATATCACATCCGATGGATCCGACGTCATTCACAATCGCGGGGCCGGGTACCAGTTGGGACCCAGGGTCCGTGTCATTGACGGCGAATCATCTGCCCTGGGCGCGATCATGGACAATGTTCCCGGGCGAGATGTCCACAATAGTACTGTCCATGATGTCCATAATCCGCGTGTCCATGATGTCCATAATCCCGGTGTCCACAATCGGGCTGTCCATAATTCGACAACGGATGTGCTGCGCGACGCCGATGACGACGTTCGCATCGAGTGGATTTTGCAGCAAATCCAGATGGGGCGTCACCTCAAAGGCCCCGACATTGTCGAACGGTTTGGCTGCTCCAGCAAAACTGCATTTCGGCTTCTGAAATCTCTTCGAGAGCGAGGGGAAATTCAGTTCGTCGGCTCACCTCGAGTCGGTTTTTACGAGCACAGCGAGGAGAGATAGGGTGACAGACGCTCATGCTGAAAGTTGAATAACTCGTTGCGTCACAACGGTTTCGGCACTTGGGGAAAGAACCGCATCGACAATTGCAGCAATCATCGGTTCAAACGAAGGGCGGTCACCCCAACTTTCTTAACTGCCCGGCTGGGCAGTGTTGGGGCTGAGCCCAAGTGGCTCTTTGGATGGCCCTGGTTGGTTGCCAATCGGCGGCGAATGATCGCCCCAGCAGTGCAAGCGAAAAACCACGTCCCCGCGTTTGACAAAAGAACGGTGGACGTTCACGCTAGTTCCTGGTTACGATGCACGTCTGGCCAGAACCTCTCCCACGTTTCAGGTCTCGTACGGAGCCTGAATTTTCATCGAGAGATTCTGTTGCGCAAGGACCGCAAGCATGCCACGAAGTTCGTGTCGTCCGCAGGAGCACACCTCACACGCCTTTGAGAATTACTCGGGCAATGTGGCAGAGGGGCTTACGCTTCGCAGCCGTCGAAACATGCTGAAGGCGGGCATGCTCGGCCTCGCCGGTTTACCACTGAGCGAACTGGTGCGGGCCAGAAGCGAAGCCGCCACCACGGGCCGGCCGATGAAGTCTGCCAAGAGTTGCATCCTGCTGTGGATGACCGGCGGGCCCAGCCACATTGATACTTGGGACAGCAAACCCGACCGGCCCGAAATGAATCGCGGGCCCTTTGGTGTGACCAAGACCAAGCTGCCCGGCGTGGTCATTTGCGAACATCTGCCCAAGCAGGCCGCGATGCTCGATCGGTTCACGATCATCCGCTCGGTCGATGCCAAGCACAGCAACCACTCGCCCAACATCGTTTTTCAAACGGCGAACCCGAAAGCGGAACCGCGAACGAATCCCGAGGCAGAAAAGTATCCAGCGCTGGCCTCGGTGATTGGCAAGCATCATGGTGCCAATCAACCGGGCGTGCCACCGTATGTGGCCTTCATGAAGCATCCGACGCACATGGCGTTTGCCGGCTACCTGGGCAAGCAGCACGATCCGTTCATTGCGAACGAAGCCTGCTTGCTGCCGAAGTACGATCTGGTCGGTAACGACACGGGCGAGAAGACCACCGGCAGTTTGTTTCAATTGCCGGCCGGCCTGTCGATGGACCGCCTGAACGATCGCCGACAGTTGCTGGCCGACTTCGATCGAATTCGGATTGGTGTCGATCAAAACGGCTCGATGGCAGCCCAGTCGCACTATCAACAGCAGGCCGTCGAAATGATCGTCGGCGGTCGAGCGCGGCAGGCCTTCGATCTTTCGCGAGAAGATCAGGCCACGCGCGATCGCTACGGCAAGCACCTATGGTGTCAACAGGCTCTTGTCGCCCGCCGCCTGGTGGAAGCGGGTGTTGCGTTTGTGACGCTCGACTTGAGCTATCACACGGCCAGTGGAACTTGGGATACACACGGCGACAACATTCCACCCTACGGCGGCATCCGCAAGGGACTGGGGCCGTTACTCCCGTTGTTCGATCACCTGCTCACGACACTCGTCAGCGACTTGGAAGAGCGCGGACTGCTCGACGATACGCTGGTGATTGCGATGGGTGAGTTCGGTCGTTCGCCCAACATGGGAACGCAAGATAGCACCGATGGTCGCAACCACTGGCCGGCTGTGATGTCGATGAGCCTCGCGGGTGGAGGCTTGCGGCATGGTCAGGTGATTGGCGCTTCGGAGAGTGATGGCGGTGCCATTCGCGAGCGACCTGTCACGCCCGGAGATCTGGCTGCGACGTGGTTCAAGTATTTCGATGTGCCCACGGGAGTGCAGTATCTCGATAACACCGGCCGACCTCGCAACGTGATTGAAGGAGACGGCACGCCCATTCGAGAGCTGTTTTAACGGCGCAAGCGTTGGTTAGAATGTTGCCTCGCTGAGCGCCCCATCGCAGCCTTTGGCAACCGCCTGACCAATCATGAGCAAACCCTTGAAACCGCCAACGGAATCCGCGCCACGGCTGGCCTCGCTCGATGCCTATCGCGGCTTCATCATGTTCTTGATGGCCAGCGCCGGCTTTGGCATTCCCGTCGTCGCCAAGAAGTTACCCGATAGCTGGTGGGTAGCCATCGCCCCGTATGTCGATCACGTTCCTTGGGTTGGCTGCGTGCTGTGGGATCTGATTCAGCCGGCCTTCATGTTCATGGTCGGCGTCGCCGCTGCCTACTCGACGGCGAATCGCCTGAAGCAAGGCAGCTCGACCACAAAGGTTCTGGTACAGGCCGCGATTCGGGCCATCGCGCTCACCTTGCTTGGCGTGATGCTGGCTTCGAATTCATCCGACGAGAAACAGACCAACTGGCTCTTCACCAATGTGCTCGCCCAGATTGGCCTGGGTTATTTCTTTCTGGTGCTACTGTCGCGTGTCAGCTTTCAGTTTCAACTGGGTGCCTTGGCCGCGATCCTGATCGGCTACTGGCTCCTCTTTGCACTGTCCCCCATCTATCCGATTCCCACCGGGGCCGACGTTACTTGGCTCAACGAAAGTGAATGGCTCACTGGCTTTTTCGCACATTGGAATCCGCACACCAATGCGGCAGCTGAATTTGATCGTTGGTTTCTCAATCTGTTCCCGCGGCCAAGCGAGTACCTGGTAACGCGCGGCGGCTACCAGACACTGAACTTTGTCCCCTCCTTGGGAACGATGCTGATGGGCCTGATGATCGGCAATCGCCTGCGCGAAGACTCACCGCCAAAAAAGAAGCTGTGGATGTTGCTGATCGTTGGTTTCGGCACGCTGGCAATCGGTTGGATCGCCGGCCAGACGATATGCCCGCTCGTGAAGCGAATCTGGACACCCTCCTGGACGCTCTTCAGCGGAGGCTGGGTAATTCTGATCCTCGCGTTGTTCTACTATTTGATCGACATGCGGAACTGGCGTACCTGGTCGATTCCGCTGGCTGTCATCGGCATGAACTCGATCTTTGTCTATCTGGGCTTTCAACTCAGTTCGGGGTGGATCCGCACGACACTGGCCCGACATCTTGGTCCAGAACTGTTTACCGGTCCTTATCAGGCGATGGCGGAGCGGACAGGGGTTTTGCTCGTGCTCTGGCTGCTCGCCTGGTGGCTCTATCGCCAGCGGGTCTTCCTGCGGTTGTAGTGGATTATGGCCCTTGGCATTTCCCTCTCACTCTTCACCTGTGACGTTACTTCCATGCAGTTTTTCATCGGAACCAGCGGCTACAGCTACAAGGAGTGGAAGGGGAGTTTTTATCCCGAGAAGATCTCGCCCAAAAAGATGCTGCCGTTCTATGGCGAGCATTTCAACACGACGGAAATCAACTACACGTTTCGCACCATGCCCACCGAAGCAATTCTGCAGTCGTGGGCTGAGCAGGTACCGGAATCCTTTCGCTTTGCCTTGAAAGCCCCGCAAGCGATCACGCATTTCAAGCGGCTGAAGAACACAGGCGAAGCAACCGAGCTGCTGTTTCACAACGCAGCAGTGCTCAAGGACCGACTGGGACCGATTCTTTTTCAATTGCCAGACACCCTCAAGAAGGATGTCGGTCTGCTCGACGCGTTTTTGAAGTCACTGGGTGAACACGGAAAGGTGGCCTTCGAGTTTCGGCATGCGAGTTGGTTCGACGAAGAAGTCTACGACTGCCTGCGAAATCACTCGGTCGCACTTTGCTCTGCCGATACCGCTGAAGTGCCGCTCACGGGGCTCGTCAGCACGGCTGACTGGGGCTACGTGCGATTACGCGGAGTCGACTACTCCGCCGCCGATATTCGCCAGTGGCACGAGCGTATTCAATCGCAAAAGTGGCAGGAAGCCTACGTCTTCTTCAAGCATGAAGATACCGGCAGCGGTCCCAAATTGGCAAAGCAACTGCTTGAGCTTATGAACCACAAATGAGGCAGTTTTTGCCACCAAGAATCCTCAAACAAAGTGGCGAAAACTTCCTTGTGAAAGTTTCACGACCAGCGTTAAAATCTGGCCCGGGATCAACAGTCTTTTCACCAGGCACCGGCGCGTGAGTAGCGCACGCAATTCCAATGAGTCAGTCACATCAAAATTTCAGCAAGCTGGGCTTCGTCAAAACCTTTGTGTTGCCCGCGCTGTTTGTCTTTGTTGGTCCACTGGTTTCGCTGCTGTTTTTTCTGCACGCTCAGCACCGCTATGACTCCGAGATCCGCACCGCGATCCTGAATCAAATCGATGCCGAACAAAACGTCGCGCCGGAACAAAAGAAAGCGGCCCGCGAGTTCTTTCAAAGTGCTTCTGTCTCGCAGTTGCTCTTAACCCCGGAAGGCGACCAACTCGGACTGCCCAGCAGCACGCTGCGTGATTACGCGACCTTCCGTTGGCTAATCCGCCTCTCCATCGCTTCGCTGGTCGGCGGCGTGCTGGTATTTGCGTTTGCCGGTGCCTGCGTGCTTGTTTCCTTGCGTTCGCAATATGCTCAGTACCTCAGCCTGCTCCTTAGCTGGCAGGTACTCCGCATTTATAGTGCCTTGCTGACGATCGCGCTCGGAATCATGCTCGTCGCGCTTTCTTACTGGGTCACTGCGTTGTGGTTCAATGCGTATTCCGTGAAGCTCGTTTTAATTGCTGGCATTCTGGCCCTGTGCGGAGTCGGGGCCATTCTGGCGGCGATCTTCAAGCGGCCTAAGCATGACTTTGTGGTTGAAGGCGTGGTGCTGCCCAAGGATCCCTCCAGTTCATTGTGGCAGGCTCTCGAATCGATTTGTACCAAAGTGGGTGCTCAGCCACCCGACCAGATTGTGGCTGGCATCGACGACAATTTCTTTGTGACCGAGCAACCGCTCACTGCAGACGGCAAAAAGCTGACTGGCAAGACGCTGTTTGTCAGTTTGGCGCTGCTCAAGCAACTGCACGCGGCCGAAGCTGATGCGGTGCTGGCCCACGAAATGGCGCACTTCAGTGGGCGAGACACCCTCTTCAGCAAGAAGATTGCTCCACTGCTGCAGCGGTACGAAGCCTACTTGGATGCGCTCTACCACGGCGGGTACACGCGGCCGATCTTCTATTTCATGCTTTGTTTTCGCGCACTGTTTGAGCTCTCGCTGGGCAAGCACAGTCGCGAGCGCGAGTTTCGCGCGGATGCCATTGCCGCCCAGGTGACTTCGCCGCACGATTTTGCCGGCGCTCTATTACGAATTGCCGCCTACTCGAAGTTTCGCACGTCCGTCGAGCAGGACCTCTTCAGCCAAGAACAGGCGCTCGTCACGGCGGACGTATCGCAGCGCATCGCCCGCGGGTTCTCCGAGTACGCAACGGCGTTCTCGGCCGATCCTGATGTGGGCCTGAGTGAAACGGCGCATCCATTTGATTCTCATCCTCCCATGCTGCAAAGGTTTCAGGCGATTGGGGTGCAGTTGAATGCCAACGATATCTGCTCAAGATTGAAGGTCACCGGCGATGGACGCTGGTATCACCACATTCCCTATGCCGACGAACTAGAGCGGGCGCAATGGGAAGAGTTCGAAGAACAGTTTCGTGGCTTTCACGAAAGCACTCTTGCCTATCGCTTTATGCCGGACAATCCCGATGAGCAGGCCGTCGTGGAGAAAGCGTTTCCGGCGAAGAAGATCGAGGGCAAGGAGGGCACGATCGAATTCGACTTCAGCAAATTCCAGCACGCGACCTGGCCCGACGCGATTCTGTTCAGCGAAATCAACAGCAGCGAACTGAATGACAGCGGCGTGATGACGATTCATTACACGCGCACCAGCAAACAGAAACGAACGATCAACCTGAACAAGTTTTTGAAAGCGGATCAGACGACGATTCTGGACGACTACCAGCGCTACTACGGCCGCTATCTGTCGGCAGTTGAATACCAAAAAGACAAGAAGCTGAAGTTCGAGGCGTTGGTTCCCGGGATGGCGGTACCAGGGATGACGGCTCCGGAGACGAAAACAGAGGCGTGAGGCTCGCTATTTCACCGGCACTCGACCGATGCTGTGGTACACAAAGCCGTACTCCCGCATTGTGTCGGGTTCGTAGAGATTGCGGCCGTCGAAGATGATCGGCAGCTTCATGCGGCGTTTCATCTCTTCAAAGTTCGGATTGCGGAAGTCACCCCACTCGGTGTTGATACACAGCGCATCGGCCCCTTCCAACGCATCGAGAGGAGCCGTCGCATAACGGAGTTTGTCGCCGTACTGCGCCTGCACGTTGCTCAGTGCCTCGGGATCGTGTACTTGCAACTTGCAACCAAGGGCGAGTAATTGATCGATCAAGACCAGCGCCGGCGCTTCGCGAATGTCGTCGGTGCGCGGCTTGAAAGCGAGGCCCCAAATGGCAATCGTCAGTCCATTCAATTTTTCCGAGAACTGCTGCTTCAACTTTTCGAGCAAGACAAACTTTTGATGATTGTTCACCTCGTCAACCGCATCGAGCATGCGCGGCACGATGCCGACCTTACGAGCCATATCGGCGAGCGCGCGCACGTCTTTGGGAAAGCAACTGCCGCCGTAACCAACACCAGGAAAGAGAAACTGAAAGCCAATCCGGCGGTCGTGGCCAATACCACGGCGGACATCGTTGATGTCCCCGTGCAGACGTTCGCACAGGTTGGCCATCTCGTTGATGAAGCTGATTTTGGTCGAGAGGAGCGCGTTGGCAACGTACTTCGTCAGTTCGGCGCTCTCGGGGGTCATCGTCAAGAATGGCTTATCGGTGCGCAGATACGGCGAGTAGAGCTCACGGAGTTTTTCTTCGGCAGCCTGCGATCGCACGCCCACCACGACACGGTCGGGGTATTGAAAGTCGTTGATCGCGGCCCCTTCCTTGAGAAACTCTGGGTTGCTGGCGACTTCGCAATCACGGCCCGTCAACTCTCGCAGGCGTTTGAAAATGTTGGTATTGGTGCCGACGGGAGCAGTACTCTTCACCACAACCACGGCATCGCTGGCCAAGTGCGGAGCAATCTTTTCCACGGCACTCCACAGGTAGCTAAGATCGGCCGATCCGTCTTCTTGACTGGGAGTACCCACAGCGAGAAACACAAGCTGCGCATCCCGCACCGCAGCTGCCGTATTAATGGTGAAACGGAGCCTTCCCAAGGAGGCATTGCGCACGACAAGCTCCGAGAGGCCCGGTTCGTAAATGGGAATTTCGCCGTGTTCCAGCCGCTCAATACGATCCTGGTTGATATCGACGAGAGTCACTTCGTTGCCGGTGTCTGCCAGGCAAGTTCCAGTAACCAATCCCACATAACCAGCGCCAATCATGGCAATCTTCATCGGAAACCCTTTGGGACGAAGGTCGGGCTGCGAACTTAAAAAGTCCGAAATCTACTTGTAGCGTATAATTCAGCAAGCTGATCTAGTTATAGGCCGCTGACTTCTCAGTTCTGACGTGAGGAAACTTACCATGACCGCGATTTCGGGTCCGCACGAGCGACTGGCTGGCAATGCCAACCGCGAACGCTTTTTGGCAGCCGTTTTCGACCGCCTGTGGGACCGTTATCGCACGCGAGTCTCCTATGTACAGACCTACGAAAAAGTCGTGGCCGAGGCCGGGGCCACTTTCTTCAACGACCATATTGCCTTCCGCACGTTGGCGGTTCAACAGCCTGCGGCCGGAATTGCCAGCGTGTCTCGGGTGTTCGAAGCACTCGGGTATCGAGCAGCCGGCAATTACCATTTTGAAGACAAGCAGTTAAGTGCGATTCACTTTCAGCACGCCAATGGCGAGTTCCCCAAGCTGTTTGTATCGGAGCTGAAAACCTGGGAACTCCCGGCCGAAGCTCGCTCGCTGGTCGAGTTGGCTGTCGCCGCGCATCGACCGCAATTGCGAGGGGAGCTGCTGGCAGAGTTGGCGGGCCTCGATCAAGCGAAGCCCAGCGATGACAGATGGAATGAACTGCTAACCGAAGTTGTCGACTGGTTCCATACACTGCCATGGCAAGCGCCCGAGAAGCATGCCGTGGCCAAGCTCAATGCCGTCAGCCAATATGGCGCGTGGACACTGGTGCACGGCTACAACGTCAACCACTTTACTTCGCTGACAAATTCCCACGGTGTGGCGTCGCTCAACGGCCTCGAGCAAACCATGCAGGCACTGGCAGCGGCCGGAGTGCCCATCAAGCACGAAATTGAAGGAGAGCCAGGGAGCAAGCTCCGCCAGAGTGCGACGGAGGCTGTAAAGATTGAGGTTGATGTGCGCGAGGGAGACAAGGCCACCAAGATGCCTTGGTCGTATGCTTACTTTGAGTTGGCCGAGCGAAATGAGATTACCGATGCGACGACCGGGAAGAAAGTTCGCTTCGAAGGCTTCCTTGGTCCGCAGGCGACAAACCTGTTTGAGATGACTCGCTTGAAGTAATGCCGGCGAAATGTCAGCCCGGGCGAGGTTGGTTTCTCGCCCATGCTTGCAACCACTCCCAGAGAGCTACCGTCCCATGTGAGTATCGGAGTAGAACCGGTTGCGAACGGCTTCGGGATACTGATTCATGTACTCGCGCGGCCGACCACCCACAACGGCTGGTCCCAGGTCTTGATCTGAGTAAGGATCGTGCACGCTGGCGCGAACTCGCTGGTCGGAAGTCGGTCCTGGATGCCAGAAGTTCCAACGTGACGCGGCAAAGCGGTTACCCGCGCAGCCCACATTGGGGACAAAAAGCAGGGCCAGAAGTGTCAAAATGTAGGCTGATCGCATGCGTAGTTTCTCGCGCAGAAAGGTGCCGAGCGGGCGGCGGATTATAGGGAACCGCCGAATTCCGCCCAAGACAGATTGGGTAGCCATCTTTGCCAGCATCGGCGCTGCTGGCACTGCGGCTTGAGTCCTGGTTGCCGAATTGTCAATCGGTCGCCGGGCTGTACGGACTGGGCAAAGTTTTAGTTCGGCCCATCGGGCAAATAGGCCACCAACACCGTTGCTTTCGACTGCGGCGAGAGCAGGGCAGGGGAGGAGGCCGGAATGAGCGAACTCTGCCCGCGCGCGAGGGGTTTCTGACAAGGATCGTGGGAGATCGAAATCTCCCCCTCCAGAACGCAGATCAAATAGCAGCGATCATCCCCGCCGATCTTGCTGGGGGCATGAATTTGCCAGCGTTCCAGCACAAACTTCTCGCAGGCCACCAGTTCTTCGATTTGGGCCGTACCATCAGAGTGTGGCGTGTTCTTTGGCTTTTGAGGCTGCACCGGGCCATGGTCGAAGTTGATTGCTGCCAGGCTTTGGTCGATATGCAATGGCCGAGGCTGACCATCTGCACCGACGCGCTTCCAGTCGTACAAGCGGAACGTGGTATCGCTCGATTGTTGGATTTCGGCAATTACCAGCCCGGCACCCAGCGCATGCACGACGCCAGCGGGAATGAACAGACAATCGCCGGCTTGGGGTTCGAACTTGTGCAGGCAAAGTTCAACGGTGCCGCTCTTCAACTCGCGTTCGACCGTCGCGCGATCAAAGCCTCCTTTGATGCCGGCATAGACCACGCTGCCAGGCTCGGCATGCAACACAACCCAGGCCTCGGTCTTACCCAGATCCGGTGGCGTGAGTTTCGCCGCAGCAGCATCGGTGGGATGTACCTGCACGCTCAGCACTTTCTGGGCATCCAGCAATTTGAACAAGAGCGGAAACCGACCGGTTCGTGCCGCGGTCGACGCGTGCTTTCCCAGCAGTTCTTCGGCATGGTTGGCGACCAATTCGCCTAGCGTCGCTCCCTTCAGCGAACCGGCCGAAACAACGCTCTGCCCCGCAGGATGATCGGCGATCTCCCAACTCTCTGCATAGTCGTCTCCAGGGGGCAACGACTTGCCCAAAACGGTGTGCAGCCGGCGACCACCCCAAAGGTAACGCTTCAAAACGGGTTCGAACCGAAGGGGGTAAAGCGAACTCATAGGAGGAGAGATCCTGTGTTGTCGGCGGCCAGCAGCGGAAGTATTATAGGGTTTGGCTCGGGCATTTACTTGCCCAGTCTTAGGCTGGTACGGCAGCTTCCTACCGTATGTTTTGGTCCGCCACGCGCGGGCCAGCCGTTGCCGGTTGCGGTCCTCACGGACCAAGCTTCCCCGCCGATGTTTGCCGCAATCCCCTTGCGCCCCAAACACTCGCGTGGCGATCTTCTCGCGCCGGTCGCAGTCATGCTGGCCCGTTAGCGGTTGGCAACAATTACGTACCAGGGAGTTCAGCCATGGCCAAGCAACCACAAGACGATTTGTTTGAAGGGGGCTCGATGTCCTTCGGGGAGCACCTCGAAGAACTGCGTGTCTGCCTGTTTCGCTCCATCTTCGGCATGATTATCGGCTGTCTCATCGGCCTTTATGCAGCCGACAGAATCGTAAATTTCTTTCAATCTCCGCTCGAACAAGCGCTCACCAAGCACTATCTCAATCGAGCCTTGAAGGGAATTACCGCGGACTTCAAAGGTTCCCCGCCCGAAGAATATAAGACCACCATTATCGACGGGCATCTCATTCCAGAGAAGATGAATGTCGAACCGGGGCAAGTGATCTCGGCCATTTCTGGTGCTCATCCTGGATTAACGGGCGACGCCCGAGTAGTTCCCAGTGCGTTCATCCCGAGCGATTTCAGGGAAAACCAAGATCTGGCCTTCGTCAATTTATTGGCCGATCAGGCAGAGTCAAAAACCGCTTCACCCGCTCGACGTATCTGGCAATCGTTGACCGAAGATCAGCAAAAACTGCTTCAGGCTTGGGCTAAAGCTGGCCAGCCTCTAACCGTAGCGGAACGGACACAGTTGCTGGCAATGCTGAACGAAGTCGCTGCGAAATCAGAGCTCCATACCTCAGCAGAATTTGCCAACTTGATCGGTACCAACGAGGATCTCACCAAGAACTTACGGAAAGAACTGGCCGAGAAGGAAAGCGAGGAAACCACTCGCCGTCTAAACAAATCGCTGATTGCGGGAGCCTTCAGCGACCAGTTTCGCAAGCCGCAAGTGAACTTGGTGACCTTCTACAACTGGCGCCCCGTCAAGGTTCGCTACCAGGTGCTCAATGCTCAGGAAGCCTTCATGATTTATTTGAAGGCCTCGCTGGTCTCGGGCATCGTGCTGGCCAGCCCGTGGATTTTTTATCAGATCTGGATCTTCGTTGCTGCCGGTTTGTATCCGCACGAGAAGAACCAGGTCTTCTTATATCTTCCCATTAGCATGCTGCTGTTTCTGGCCGGTGCCTCGCTGGCCTTTACGTTCGTCTTTCAGCCGGTGTTGGACTTCCTGTTTCAGTTCAACGAAGGTTTGAACGCTGAGTTCGATCCGCGAATTGGCGAATGGCTCAGCTTCGTGCTGATTCTGCCGCTCGGCTTCGGTATCAGCTTTCAATTGCCACTGGTGATGCTTTTCATCAACCGCCTTGGTCTGGTGACCGTTGATCTATTCATGCAGCAGTGGCGAATGGCGATTCTGATCATCTTTCTGGTCGCCATGGTCCTTACGCCCGCAGACCCGGTCAGTATGCTATTGATGGCAATTCCGCTTTGCGGGCTGTATGTCCTGGGCATTGCCATGTGCATCTGGATGCCGCAAAACCGCAGCCCCTTCACTGCCGCCTACGAGCCTAGCGCCTAGCAGCCCTCAATGCTGCGGGCGAAGAAAGACCACGGATGAAAGAGATCACCTTCGCGCAGTTCACCATCACTGCGCCGGATACCTGGTTCGACGTCACGCCAGAGCTTGAGGGAGACAGTCCACCCACCGTCGCTCAGGAAGAAGGCCACGGCGAAGTGCAGTTCAGCCTGGCCGACTTCCCCGCCCAAGGTGATGCACCGGCGATCGTCGAAATCCTCCGTGGTCTGCTAAAGGACTTTGCCAAGGCTCACGAATTGGGCAGCCCCAACAACCTGGCCGAGGAATCAGCCCCGCGACCGCTGCTGGCTGGCAACTTCGTGTGGAAGCAAGATTTCCTGCGTGTCTGGTACGTCGTCGAAAACGGCAAGCTGGCCTTCATCACCTACACCTGCGAACGGGGCGATCCCTTCGCCAACGAGCTGACCGACGTCGAGCAAATCATTCGCTCGCTGAAGTTCACGGGCTAATTGGCGTTACAAATCTCGAGCGGTGTGGCGAGACTTACGTCAATCGCGGCGGCCAATTCCCGGCCCCAAGTTGAACCAACTTGTTCAACTTTGCACCCCTTCGTTGGGCACAATTTGCTCCCAAACCCGAGAGTTACGCTATCCTGTGTCCAGCAATAGCCTCGATAGTTGAACACCCCCCTTTTGCGGTTTCGGTAAACGCCCTCGACGTAACTCCAATGACCGAGTCGGCCCTTATCGCCACTTCTTCTCCCGAGCCATGATCTCGTCGAGAGCCAGTAGGCTCAGCTGATCACCTGCCGCAGTTGAAGTGGCTGGAACTGAGGCAGCTTCCGGAGGCGTGCTCCGCAGCGACTGAATCGTGCTGGCTCGCTTCGAGCTGATCTTGCTCGCCGTGACATTGCCGACCGTCGACTTCGGCGAGGTGGTCTTCGCGGTCAACTTGGTTGTGGCCACCTTCTTCGTGGCTGTGGAGGTCGAGTTGCCTGTAATCGAACTGTCAGCAGTCGTGGCAGGGGCTAAAGACTTGGTCACTGCGGAAGCCGCTGCCGCAGTTTCATCAATGGCTTCGCCCGCAGACATCGAGTTGTTGCTCGACTGCGTATTACTCGACTCTGCGACAAACTCGCCCCCAGATTCTTCAGTCGACTGCGTGCTGGCCGTACTCGCGGTCGTCGGATTGGCCGAAACGACGGACGGAATCGAGCTATTGGCAATCTGATCGGCGAGCGTCTGATTCCCGGCCATTTCCGCCGCCCGAGCATTGAGCACTCGCAGTGTTTGCGCGGTCGCTGGCGTCGAAGCCAGGAACAGCCGCTTCGAAATGAACGCCGGCAGCAGACCGATCTCGCCGAAGTTATTGCCGGTCGCCACTTCCGCCGTGTCGAGTTGGATATCGGCAATCTTATCGTTCGTGAGCGTGCCACCGGCAGTCCCCACCACATCCGTGCCATCGAACATCGACGCCGGTTGCGACTCTGTCAGCGAATATTTGCCTCCCATCAGGTTCGTAAACGAGTACGAACCATCGGCAGCCGTCATCGCGGTCAGCGTTACCGAGGCCCCGCCTGTCGTGGTGCCCGCGAGCGAAATGACCACTCCGGGAATGCCCACTTCGCCCGCATCGCGCACGCCGTTCCGATTCGAGTCCACATACGCAAAGCCCGATAAGCTGCCGGCCTTGGTATCCGACTGAATTGTCCCCGTGCCCACCTTCGTGGCCGTTGGAGTGGTCACACTGCGCGTAATGCCCGAGGGGAATGTCGGATCGCCGAGCGTGACGGTAAAAGTCTCGTTCGCTTCATCGACCGAGTCCGCAGCAACCTTAAAGGTCAACGCTTGCGTCGGCGTCGTCTGTCCCGCGAGGAACGTCAGCGTACCTGTCTTCGTAAGGTTCGAAAAATCGGCATCGCTGGTGGTCACATTCGCAAACGAGTAAGTGACCGTGATATCGACATCCGCAGGCTGCGAAAGCGTGACGGGCAACGTGAGATCGCCGGTGCCGCTACCTGGCTCCAGCAAACTCATATTGCCGATGCTGATGGTCGCCGTATCGTCGTTGGTGATCGTGCCCGTGCCGATTTTGTCGGTGGCTGAGAGCGTAACACCGGCCGTTTCCGGAGTACCCAGCGTGACGGTGAAGGTTTCGTCGGCTTCGACGATGTTGTTGCCCAGCACGGAGAACGACGGAATCTTGATCGACGTCTGACCGGCGGGAATCGTGATCTTGCCGCTCTTGCTCAGGCTCGTAGCAAAGTCAGCATCGGTCGATGTGACATTCGCGAACGACCACGGAATGACCACATCGACGGGCGAAGCCTTATCGAGCGTCACGGTAAACTCAAAGGCCGTGTTGCCAGAATTTCCTTCTGCTTGCGTCACGGTCTTGGTGATGCTGGCCACGGCCGAGTCATCGTTGAGCAAAGTGCCCGTGCCGATCTTGTCGGTGCTCGAAAGCGCCACGCCCGCAGTTTCGGGAGTGCCCAGCGTCACCGTAAATGTCTCATCCGCTTCGATTGTCGTGTCGCCATTGGCGAGGAATGACGGAATCTTCACCGAGGTCTGCCCAGCAGGGATGGTGATCTTGCCGCTCTTCGTGAGCGTGCCCGAGAAATCGCTGTCGGCAGTTGTCACATTGGCAAATGTCCAAGGAATGACTACATCGACGGCCGAAACCTGGTCAATCGTCACCGTAAACTCGAAGGCGGTGGTGCCCGTGTTCCCTTCGTTGATCTTCAATTCCTTGGTGATGCTCGCGGTGATCTGATCATCGTTTTGGATGGTGCCGGTGCCGGCGTTATCGGTCGACGACAATACCGCGCCGCTTGTTTCGGGCGTGCTCAGGGTGACGGTGAAGGTCTCGTCCGCTTCGACCGTCGTATCGCCGATCACCTTAAACGACGGAATCTTCACCGAGGTTTGCCCGGCGGGAATCGTAACCTTGCCACTCTTCGTCAGACTCGTGAAATCGGCATCGGTGGTCGTCACGTTTGTGAAGTCCCAAGGGACGACGACATCAACCTCGGCAGCCTTGTCGAGCGAGACTGTGAAGTCGAAATCCTTGGTGCCGCTGTTTCCTTCTGTCTGCGAATTGGTCTTCGTGACGCTGACCGTAACCTGATCATCGTTGGTGATCGTAGCCGTGCCGGTCTTGTCGACCGACAAACCCACGCCGGCCGTTTCGGGAGTTCCCAACGTGACGGTAAACGTATCGTCACCTTCCAGTGTCGTATCGCCGTTGACGGCGAACGAAATCTTCGCGGTCGTCGAACCAGCGAGGATCGTCACCTTGCCAGTTTTCGTCAAGCCACTCGCAAAGTCGGCGTCGGTGGTGGTGACGTTGTTGAACGTCCAGGGAATGACCACGTCGGCCGATGCGTTTTGATCGAGCGTGACCGTGAACTCGAGATTGGTCGTTCCCGTGTTCCCTTCGGCGGCAGTGACCGTCTGGGTGATACTGGCCGTCAGACCATCATCGTTCTGGATGATGCCGGTGGCAGTCTTGTCGGTGCTGGAGAGCACCACACCCGTCGCTTCGGGAGTTCCCAGCGTGACACTGAAGGTCTCGTCGTTTTCGACGGACGTATCGCCATTCACGGCAAAGGCGGGAATCTTGGCGCTGGTTTGTCCCGCGGGAATCGTGATCTTGCCGGTCTTGTTCAGACCAGCGGCAAAGTCATCATCGGTCGAATCGACGTGAGCAAAAGTCCACGGAATAACCACGTCAACTTCGGAAGCCTGATCTAGGGAGACGGTGAACTCGTAGTCCTTCGTGCCGCTGTTGCCTTCAAGTTGCGACAGCGTCTTGGTGATGCTGGCGACAATGGTGTCGGCCACGTCATCGTTCTCGACGGTCCCTTCGCCAACTTGGTTCGTCACGCTAAGCGTCACACCAGCCGTCTCGGGAGTGCCCAGCGAAACGAGGAACTTCTCTTCAGCCTCGACCGTGGTATCACCAACGATCTTGAACGTGGGCGAAATCTTGACCGACGTTTGCCCAGCGGGAATGGTGACCTTGCCCGTCTTGGTCAGCGTGCCATCGAAGTCGGCGTCGTTCGTGCTGGTGTGAGTAAAGGACCACGGCACAACCACATCGATGCCCGCTGCGTTATCGAGCGAGACCAAAAAGTCGAAATCGGTCGTACCGCTGTTCCCTTCGTTCAGCTTCACTTGCGAAGTGATGCTGACGGTAGCATCGTCGTCGTTGGTGACGGTTCCGGTTCCAGTCTTGTCGGTAGCCGACAGCGACACTTCGGTCTGCTCGGGAGTGCCCAATTCGACAGTGAACGTCTCGGTTTCTTCCAGGTTGAAGTCGCCATTCACTTTGAACGACGGAATCTTGATCGATGTTTCACCGGCAGGAATCGTGACCTTGCCGCTCTTGGTCAAGCTGCCATCAAAGTCGGCATCGTTGGTCGTAACATGGCTGAACGACCAAGGAATGACGACGTCAAAATCCGCAGCCTGATCGAGCGAAACCGTGAAGTCGTAGTCCTTCGTTCCGGTGCTCCCTTCGTTCTGCGTGCTCGTCTTGGTGATGCTCGCTACCGCGACATCGTCGTTGGTAATTGTGCCGATTCCTTCGATATCGCCCGCATTCGCGCCGGTGATATCGGAGAGGAGCACCTTCAGCGTTTCGTTCTTCTCGACAAGCTTATCGCCCGACACCTTGACGGTGATGGTCTGCGAAAGGGTATCGGCCGGGATGGTCAGGGTTTGATTGGCAACCGCGGTGTAGTCGCTCGCGGAGAGAGCCGTGCCGTCTTGAGTAGACCACTTCAAGTCGACCGGGTTGGGGGACTTCGCCGATAGCGAGACCGTAAACGTCAGCAGCGTTTCGCCGCTTTCCCCTTCACTGACCGAAACGTCGTTCACGCTTACGCTGGGCGTCGGATCGTCATCGTCGAGAATCGTTCCCGTTGCCGCCGTACCTGCCGCGACGCTGCGCCCATCGGCCTGCACGTTACTCAACGCCAGCGAGAAGGTTTCGTCGGTTTCGACTGCCGTATCGCCAACGATGGGCACGTTGATGGTTTGCTTGAGCGCTCCACCAGCAGTGAAGGTGAGCGTTCCCTTCGTTTCGGTGTAGTCACTATTGGCCAGTGTGGCAGTGCCATCGGCGGTCGCGTAGTCCACCTTCACGTCGACTTCGACGGGATTGCTGAGGGTAACCTCGAACGCCATGTTCGCGCTGCCCGAGTTTCCTTCCGCTTGCGAGACCGGCGTCAAGGTGATCGTGGCACTGTCATCGTTCGTGATGGTGGCGCTAGCCGTGGCCGTTTGAATCGTCACACTCCGCGAGCCAGCGTCGAGCGCATCCAGCAGCACGCTGAACTGCTCATCGAGCTCGACGATGTTGTCGCCCAGCACACTGACCGGGATCTTAAACGTCCCGGCATTGCCCGCGAGAAACGTGTGGTTGCCCGTTACAGAAACATAGTCATTCGCCGCAGTCTTCGCAGTGCCATCTTGCGTTTGGTAGTTGAACTTGACGTCGATATCGACAGGAGCCGAGAGGGTAACCGTGAACTCGGCATCAGCACTCGCCAAGGCACCTTCGTTGGTGGCAGCCGGCGCGGTGATGATCAGCGTCGCCGAGTCATCGTTTTCGATCGTGCCCGTGCCGGTCTTATCCGACGAGAGTGCCACTCCGGCTGTTTCGGGCGCACCAAGCGTAACGGTGAAAGTCTCGTTGAGTTCGACGGTCAGATCGCCACTGAGCAAGAAAGACGGAATCTTGACCGACGTTTGCCCTGCAGGAATCGTTACTTTTCCCGACTTGGTCAGGCCCGCATCAAAATCGGCATCCGTCGTCGTGCCATGGTCGAAGGCCCATGGAATCACAACATCGACGGCCGACGAACCATCGAGCGACACCGTGAACTCATAAGCGGTCGACGAACCGGTGTTTCCTTCTGCCTGCGAGAGTGTTTTCGTGATGCTCGCGGTCAGGTTGTCGTCGTTGGTGATCGTGCCCAGGCCGGTTCCATCGGCAATGGTCGCATTCACCGGTGCCGAGAGCTTGACCTCGAAGGTTTCGTTGGGCTCGGGAGTCGTATCGGCGTTTACCTTGACCGTAACCGTCTTGGTAAGTTCACCCGGCGCGAAGGTGATCACAGCCCCGGTGATGGCTTCGTAGTCGGTGCCTGAGCTGGCCGTGAGGGCGGAAGTATCGACCTGAACGTCAATGCTTTCGGTCGACTCTGCCGAAAGAGTGACCGTGAAGTTGTAGAGCGTGAAAGTGCCGTTGCTGCCTTCGGCCAGCGTGACGTCGTCAATCGAGAGCGTGGGAAGCGCTTCGGAGGCGACCGTAATTTCCTGCGCTTCGATATTCGCGTTTTCGAACGTCGAGCCATCGGCGAACGTCACCCCACTGTCGCCGATGGTGATAGTCAGCAGACTGTTGGCGACGCTGCTATCGGCGCGGAACTTTAGCAGGGCAAATCGTTCGGAAGTGGCAATGCCGATCGTCGAGCCGTCGGACGGCGGATTGCTCGAACCGTACAGTTCATCAATGGTGCCCGCATCGTTATCCAGCGTGCCGGTACGGAAGAGCGGAAGTGCCGAAGTAATGATCATGCTGCCCGAGGCATCGGGATCGAACGGGGCATCGTCGCTCTCTTCGAAGGCGGTCGGGTCGAAATCGATATCGAGCGCCAGGCCGACGATCCCGGACGGAGTCGTCGAGCTATCCTTCGCGGCAATCTCGACGAAGAACTCTTGGCCCGGCGTGACGGTGTCGGTGGTGATCAGCGCGCCGGGAGTGCCACCGTTGTTTTCGTACAGATTGACGACCAAGTCGATGGTCGCCATCAAACTGCGGTCTTCCAGCGACTCCAGCCAGAGATTTCGCCGCTGCAGTTTGATTCGGCGAGCGCGTTCCGCGGCGCTCAACTCGGCTGCGATGCTACCCGCCCGACGGCGACGATTCTGCTGATCCGCAAACTTCACGAGAGACCTCAAATTCAGTTTACTAGTCGATCCAGGCTACCCCTGCCGCTGGCACTTCTCTGCCAAGCCAAGATTCCATCCTAGTTGCCATCCCGGTTTTTGGGACACAGGCAGCAAAACTCGCCTGACCTGAACACTGGCCGGCAATCGGAAGTCGTTGACTAGCAGCAGGTTAACCTTCTTCGAACAGCCCCGTATCTTGCTCCAGAAAGCACGTTTGCGTGCTTCCTGCGAAGCACTTGGACGCCAGCTTGGGCCGGCAAGTTCCCCGGATTGGTCACTTCGTTATCACTTCATCAAGACGTTCAAACTCCTGAACACTCCCAAGGCACCCACCAAACACTCGCACAACTTGTTCGCTTCTCCTCCGGCGGACGCATAAACTGACAGCTTCGCGCATCGTATTGGCGGAGGTAGCCGAGATGAATTGCCGGTTCGTATCGAGAGTGACGATCCTTGCTTGGGGACAACTGCTGGCCTGCTGCGCGCTTGCACAGGCCGCCCCGCTCGATCAGCAGGTGACGACTTTTTTCTCGCAGCATTGCAATCGCTGCCACGGCGACAAGAAGGCTGAAGGAGAGTTGCGGCTCGATCAGTTGGGAACCGACCTCGCCGACGACCAGACCTTTGAGCGCTGGCAGGGAATAGTCACTCGCCTACGGGCCGGCGACATGCCTCCCGAAAAAGAACCTCGCCCGCCTGCTGCCGACGTGACGACCGTGATCCGTCGCATGGCCGCCCATCTCGATTCCGCAACGCTCGCCCGTCGTGCCGAGGGGCGCGTAGTTCTCCGGCGTTTGAATCGCACCGAGTACGAAAACACCGTCCGCGATCTGTTCGCCGTCGATGTCGCGGTGAAGGAACTGCTGCCCGAAGATACGATCGCCTTTGGCTTCGACAATGTCGGCTCGGCGCTCAACGTCTCACCGGTTCTCATTGAGCAATACCTCGAAGCGGCCGACGCGGTCTTCACTGCTGCCGTTGCCCCGCTGACCAAAGCCCCGCCAGCCACCGAACCACACTTACTAAAAGACAGCATTCCCTCGTACTTCAAAGGGTGCCATTTCGACGGCGAAGACACCTACCTCTTTCGCTCCGAAGGAAATCCCACGCAGATCTCGAAGTTTCGGCCCAAGGAACCGGGGCTGTATCGGGTAAAGATCACAGCCCGCGCGCACCAATCGGAAACACCACTCGCGCTGGCCCTGCTCGCCGGCAATTTCAACACCGCCGCCGGCTCTGCCCGACGGGTAGGCTTTTACGACGTCCATGCGGGCACCAATCAGGTTATTGAGATCGTCGTTCGGCTCGCGCCGCGGGAAACGATCAAGGTCGAGCCAGTTTCGCTGCCAAGGACGTACGTCAAAGAGTTTGCAGACTATCCGGGTCCGTCGATTGCCGTCAGTTCGGTTGAGTTCGAAGGTCCGCTGCCGGAAACCTGGCCGACGGAGAGCTACCAGCGCGTCCTTGGCGATGCGGATCCCAAAAAGGGAACGATCGAAGACGCCACGAAGACGCTGAGTCGCATTCTGCCGCGCGCTTTTCGCCGCCCGACAGCCGCCGCAGATCTGCAGCCCTATCTGTCGCTGGTAAAGAGTTCGCTCGACGCGGGCAAGCCGTACGACGAATCGCTGCGGCTGGGGATCAAAGCGATTCTCTGCTCGCCCCGATTCCTCTATCTGCAAGAACCGGCCGGCAAACTCGATGACTTCGCGCTCGCCTCGCGGCTCTCCTATTTCCTGTGGAGCAGCCTGCCTGACGACGAATTGTTCCGTCTCGCCGCCAAGGGTGAATTGCACAAGCCCGAGATCCTGCGGGCTCAGACCGAACGTCTGCTCGCTGATCCCAAGGGCCAGCGGTTTGTGGACAACTTCACCGGCCAATGGCTGAGCCTGCGCGAGATCGACTCGACGACTCCCGACACCCAGCTTTATCCCGAATACGACGAACTGCTGAAGTGGTCGATGGTTCGCGAGACGCAACTGTTCTTCGATGAATTGTTGAAGCGCGACCTGCCTGTTCTCAATTTCATTGATTCCGATTTCGCGATCCTCAATGGCCGCCTCGCTCGGCACTACAACATCGCTGACATCCACGGCACCGAACTGCGCCGCGTTCCCATCTCGCCCGCTACTCACCGCGGCGGCGTCCTCACGCACGCCAGCATTTTGAAGGTCACCGCGAACGGAACCACCACTTCGCCGGTGCTGCGCGGCGTCTGGGTCCTCGATCGCATCATGGGCCAAGCGGCCAAACCACCACCGGCCAGCGTACCGGCGATCGAGCCCGATATTCGCGGCGCCGTCACCATTCGCGATCAACTTTCGAAGCATCGCGATATCGATAGCTGCCGCGCCTGTCATGCCGAGATCGATCCGCCTGGCTTTGCCCTTGAGAGCTACGATGTCATCGGTGGGTACCGCGAAAAGTATCGCGCACTCGGTACGAAAGAGAAAGTGAAAGTCCCTGAAACCAGCTACTCGAAGTTTCTCGCTCGCCCCGGCTATGGCTGGGGGCCGCAGGTCGAAGCCGGCGACGTCCTCAAGGATGGTCGCAAGTTTGCTGACCTCGCCGAGTTCAAACAATTGCTGCTCACCGATCCCGATCAGGTCGCGCGGGCCGTGAGCCAGAAACTAATGGTCTATGCCACCGGCGCAGGCTTAGAATACGGCGATCAGCCAGAAATCGAAAAGATTGTTGCTCAAGTCAAGCAGCAAAAGTATGGTCTTCGCTCGCTGGTGCATGCGGCCGTGCAAAGCGAATTGTTCCGCAACAAATAACATTGTTCAAAAAACGCCTCTCCCACGGACGAACCGAACCCATGCTCGAATCTCGCTACTCTCGCCGCTTGTTTCTGCGTGCTGCTGGTGTTGCCTTGGCCCTGCCGGTCTTCGAGCAGACCATCCACCGCCGCGCGACCAACGCCGCTGAGGGAAAGCCCAATGTTCCCGCGCCGCAGCGATTGCTTTGCATTAACACCACGCTTGGCCTGCACACCGAAAACCTGTTTCCCAAGCAAACCGGTAAAGACTACGAACCTTCGCCTTATCTGGACGTGATCAAAGATTTTCGCAACGACTACACCGTCTTTTCAGGACTCTCGCATCCGGACGTCGACGGTGGTCACTCGGCAGAAGCTTCGTACCTCACCGCCGCTCCGCATCCTCGTTCCGACAGCTTCAAAAACACGATCTCGCTCGATCAGTTCGCGGTCGAACGCCTGGCCCCCGATACCCGCTTCTCGTCGCTGGTCCTTTCATCTTCCTCGAGTCGTGGCTTATCGCACACGCGCAACGGCGTTGCCATTCCCGCGCAAGAGCGGCCGTCCGCCATCTTTAAAAAGATGTTCGTCGAGGGTTCGCCTGCGGAAATTCGTTCACAAGTCGACCGCCTCTCGCAAGGCGAAAGCGTAATCGACACAGTGCTCGCAGAAGCCCAGACCCTCGAAAAAAATCTCGGCAAGAACGACCGCGAAAAACTGGCCGAGTACTTTGCCGCCGTGCGTGATGTCGAACAACGCCTGCAAAAAGCTCAGGCCTGGGCGAAGCAGCCCAAGCCCGTGGTCGATGCCAAGGTGCCCGTCGATGTAACCGACAGCAAAGAAGTCGCCGCGCGCGTCCGCCTGATGGTTGACCTGATGTGTCTCGCCTTCAAAACCGACTCGACGCGCTTCATTACGTTTGCCTTTTCCGGCATGAATGCGGTGCCGAAGATCGACGGCGTATCACAGGACTGGCACAACCTCTCGCACCACGGCCAGGATCCCGCCAAACTGGCCGAACTCAAGATTATCGAAATCGAGCAGATGAAGCTCTTCGGCGAGTTACTTGCCAAGCTCAAGGCGACTCACGAAGCGGGCGGTAACCTGCTCGATCACACCACGATTCTCTTCGGCAGCAACCTGGGCAACGCCAGCAGCCATAGCAACAGCAACATGCCCATCGTGGTCGCGGGCGGCGGTTTCAAACATGGCCAGCACCTGGCCTTCGACCCCAAAAAGAACCCGCCTTTGTGCAACCTCTACGTGCAGATGCTCCAGCGCCTCGGCCTCGAAATCGATTCCTTCGGCTCCAGCAACGGCACCATGCCCGGGTTTGAATTGGCGTAGTGCTTCACCACGTAGCCCGACGCGTCAGCGAGGGAGCTGTTCAAATTGACTTTCACTACAGCACAATTGGTCAATTCTTGGCTTCCAATTCCTGAGCAAGGACGACCGAGAGCTACTCGATGCGCAATGATGCTCCAATAGCCTACTTCCTGACTTGGTCAACTTACGGCACCTGGTTACCAGGCGATGAGCGAGGGTGGGTTGAATATCGGCAAGGATTTCAGGCTCCCGATCCAGTTTGGGAACTTGAGTGCGCGGCAAGAATGACGGACGACAGCGTGCGACTTACGTCCGCGCAACGCGAGCAAGTTCAATTTCAAGTCGCTGAGACATGCTCCTACAAGCAATGGCATCTCCATGCGATCAATTGCCGCTCCAACCATCTGCATGTAGTGCTCTCTGCGCCGCAACCGCCGAAGACGATTCGTGAGCAGCTCAAGGCTTGGTGCACTCGTCGATTGAAGCAATTTGCAAGGAACCACCATTCAACTGCGAACGATCTTCGCAGCAATTGGTGGACAGAGCGAGGTAGTATTCGTTGGATCCATGATGAGGCATCCTTGGAGGCGGCAATCTTGTACGTGCGAGATGCGCAGGATGATCCACGCCGATTTCAATGACTTGAGTGGCTGGCAATGGCAACGATCCAAAACCATGCCACAAAGTTCTTTGCAGGCAGGGCCTGTCCCCTCGCTGACGCGTCGGGCTACATGGGAATTTTCATCGCCCCGAATGCTAACTGCATCGCGTCGCGCATCATCGATGAATCGTTGGAGTAGACGACGAAGCGCGCCCCTTGGCGAATGGTACGTTGTTGCTGTTCGACCTTGCCGAACCAACTGCCGGCGGCGATGTGCTGGCGATCGGCGATTTCGATGATTCGTTTCATCATGGCGATCAGGTCAGGGTGATCGTACTCGTTGGGAATGCCCATGCTGGTGGTCAGGTCGTTCGGACCGACGAACACGGCATTCACGCCGGGGATCGAGCAAATTGCTTCCAGGTTATCGACTGCTTCCACCGACTCAATCATCGGAATGAAGAGCGTGTCGGCACAGCGTTCTTCGAAGCAGTATTTTTTCGTTCTCTCGCTGGGCCATTTGTTTTCCTTCAGCACGCGATCGAGTGCCGCTCCCTTGAGCGGACGATAGACGGCTGCCGCGGCGAGACGTTTAGCGTGCTCAATGTCTTCGACATACGGCACCACGACACCATCGAAGCTATCGCAGACTTTCGAAACATCGTCTGGGTCGCGGCTATGCGTGCGCGCCAGGCAGACGATGCCTTTCGCGGCCAGCGCATATCGCAACGGTAGAAAGTCGGCGATGTCGAGCGCGTTGTGTTCGGCGGTGACAATCACAAAATCCAGCGCGCCGGGTGGAATGAAGTCGACGATCGCCGGATTCATCGCATGCTGGATCATGGTGCCATAGACGGTCTCGCCGCGCATCAGTTTGTCTTTGAGCGTCTTCGCGTTCATGGTTTCTTTCGAGGGGAGCGGGAGTTCTGCTTGATTGATCGAAGGGAAAGCGTATTCTGGGGGAGCCCTCCCGCCCCTACCAGCACCTACCTCGAGCAAATTGCCCCTTCATGGCTGAACCCAAGCCTGCCCTATCCGATCAGCGACCCACGGGCATTCGCTGGTTGATCCTCATTCTGGCGTGCGGAGCTTCGTTCCTCTTGTACTTGCATCGGTACACCTGGAACTTCATCAAGCCCGAGATCCAGAAGCAGTTCGGCATCAACGAAACGCAGATGGGCTTTCTCTTTTCGCTCTTCTATTACACCTATGCGGGCGGGCAGGTTCCCAGTGGAGTGATCATCGATCGCTGGGGGCCTCGTACATTTCTGTCGCTCAGCATTTTGCTCTGGTCGCTGGCCATCGCGTCGCTCGTGGGCGTATCGTGGTTTCTGTCCAGCGGATCGTCCTCGGTCACGAACTTGACGCTGGTAATGGCCCTAATTGGCGTCGCCCGACTTTTGTTCGGCGCCGCCCAAGCAGGTTGCTATCCGGCGCTCACCAAGGCTAGCAAGGTCTGGTTCTCACCCGTCGGGCGCACCGCCTTGCAAGGGCTGATTGCTTCGACCGCAGGACGAAGTGGCGGGGCACTCTCGTCGATCATCTTTGGCACCGTGATGATGGGCTGGCTAGGAATGACGTGGCAAAGTGGCCTGCTGTGGCTTAGCGCCTGCGGGTTGCTCTACGGCGTGCTGTTTTGGATTCTGTTTGCCGATTCGCCCGCTCAAGACTTGCGCGTGAACGATGCCGAGCGTGAGATCATTCGCGGTCCAGAGGAATTGAAGCCGGTCGCGACTGCCTCTCAACCGGCTATGCTTCCCTGGGGCAATGCGGTTCGCAGTGTCAGCTTGCGCTGGTTCACGGTGCAACAATTTTGCGATGCGGGGTCCGATATCGCATTCGTCTCACTGATCGGCAGTTTCTTTTTGCAGGCGCACAATCTGCAACTTTCCGGCTCGGGCTGGCGGACAAGTTTGCCACTCATCGGCGGCGCGCTGGGCGGGCTGATGGGAGGTTGGCTCAATGAGTTTTTCATTCACGTGACTGGCAACCGGCGTTGGAGTCGCTCGGGCGTGGGCTTCAGCGGCAAAGTAATTGGCTGCGTCATGCTGCTGCTGGTCGTGCGGCAAGACTCGGCAACCGCCGCCGGTTTCATGCTGATGTTTGCCAAGTTCTTTGGCGATTGGAGCCAGCCCACGGTGTGGGGCACTTGCACCGATATGGGTGGCCGCTACAGCGCCACCGTCTTCAGCATCATCAACACCTCGGGCACGATCGGCGGCATCGTCATGCCCCTCGTCTTTGGCAAACTGCTCGATCTGTTCACGCGCGAAGTCCTGGTTGCGGAACAACTCACAAGGGTCACCAGTTGGGATCCACTCTTCTACCTACTCGCCGGCATGTACCTCGCCAGCGGTCTTTGCTGGCTGATGGTCGATTGCACAAAGTCGCTGGAACGCGTTGCTGCTCTACCTGAGCCGGCAGCGTAGATGCCCAGAGAGTTTAAGGTTTCAAGTTTAGGTTTCAGGTTGGGGAAGTGAGCACTCTTGTCCTTCCAACCTTGAACCTTAAACCTTGAACTCTAAGCGCGCAATCGTTGCACCTGATCGTAATCCAATTCAATGCCCAGCCCGGGGCCAGCGTGAAGCGTAGTGAAAGGCCCTTCGATCTGGAGCGGATTCTTGGCCAGGGATGCTTCGTGATAGAAAGGGCCGAGGCAATCGCCGGGATAGAGTTCGACCTGCATGTTGGGCGTGGCGACGATGAAGTGCAACATCGCGGCGGCGCCGATATCCCATTCGAGATTCGAACCGATCGTGCAGGGAATCTGATGTTCGCCGGCCAGTTGCGCAATGCGCCGTGCTTTGCGAATGCCTCCCTGCTTGCCCGGATACACGCTAATGGCGTCGCAGCAGCCTTGCTCGATCAATTCACGGGCTTCGACTTCGTCAAAGCAGCTTTCGTCGGCCAAAATCTTCTGGCCGGTGATGGCCCGCAGGCGTTTCAGCCCTGAAAAGTTCTTGCGCGGCAGGGGTTGCTCGACGAGCGTCAGGTTGCAATCGGCCAGCTGGCGCAGACAGTCGAGAGCCTGGGCTTCGTTCCAACCGCCGTTGGCGTCGATGGTCAGTTTCACATCGGGCCCGATCGCTTCCCGCACAGTGCGCACGCGGATCACATCCGCCGCCGGGTCGGTTCCTACTTTCACCTTGAGCGTATCGAAGCCGGCTGCCACGAGCGCGAGTGCCCGCTCACGAATGATCTCGGGCGTGTAAGCACCGAGTGAAAAGCGATTCCGAATCGTGAGTGGTCGACACGCACCGCCGAGCAGCTCGTACACAGGCTGGTTCGCCGCTTTACCGGCGATATCCCAGCAGGCCATTTCAAGCGCTGCTTTAGCGAACCAGTTATCGACGGCCACTGCATCGAGGCGCGCATCGATTTCCTCCATGTCGCGCGGGTCGCACCCCAACAGCACCGGTGTGAAGACTTGCTCGATGATGACCTGCGCTCCGCGGGCCGTCTCGCCGCTCCAGCGGGGAGTGACGGTCGCTTCACCTAACCCGATCAGGCCGTCATCGGTATGGACGAGGACGAGGGTGAACTCCGAAACATCGTGCTTACCCAAGGCCGAGATCATCCGCCGTTCGGGCTTCAGGGGAATGCGAACGGGGAAGGCTTCAATCCGAGTGATGTGCATCGGGGGGCTCGAACGATTGCTAATGATTCAAAGGTGACAGATGGCAGTGCCGAGTATAGGTTGACACACACCACGAATCATCAGGAGTAACAATGTCAGCGCCGAAGACATTTCTAGCGGGAGTTGCGCGCCGTGAAATCACGCCCTTTTGGGGCGTGGAACTCACAGGCTGGGGGTATTACATCGAGCGACGTTGGGAACGGATCGCCGATCCGCTCTTCGCCACCGCCCTCGTCGTGAGTGATGGCGAGCAGACAGCGATTTTGATCACGCTCGATTTGATGCTCATCGACGAAGCCTTCACACAGCGAACGCGCGATTTGATCACCGCCGCGACCGGCATTCCCGGCTCAGCGATCATGCTCGCTTGTTCACACAGCCATAACGCACCGGCCGCGGGCGGCCTGCGCGGCGTGGGCGAATGTCATCCCCTGTACGAACAGTTGGCCGGTCAGCAGGCTGCGACCGCGGCCATTCTGGCCTGGAAGTCACTGGCACCCGCGCGGCTCTCACAGGCGGCTGTCGATGTGGCAGGCATCAGCTTTAATCGCACCCGTCCGGCGGGTGTCGTCGATTCCCTGCTCACGCTACTGCGCATCGATAGCGTCACTCATCCGGGGCAGACGATTGCCGTGGTGGCAAATTACGGCGCTCATCCGACGGTTACCACGCAGTGGCGACCCGGGAGTGTGAGTCGCGACGTTCCGGGGCTGATTTGCGATGGTCTCGAAGCGGCCTATCCCGGCGCGAAGGCACTCTATGTGCAAGGTGCCTGCGGCGATGTCAATTTTTTGCGCGAGTACGTCTCGCCCGAGCGGTTTCGGGAACCAGCCGAGAAGTTGCTGACCGCTGCGGTGTCCGCTCTACAGAATGCCGAGCGGGTGGAAACGCCGATTGTCGGTGCCGCGCAAGCGTATGCAGAACTCCCCACGCGCCGCTGGACGCGTCAAGAAATCGAAGCCGACCGCAGCGAAGCTGCTCGCCGCCTGGCGGACGACGACATCAGCGGTTGGCGTGAGAGCATCGGTCGTTCGATGACGAACAACCCCGACGACATGGTGCTGCGTCATGGAGGGGACGAGCGGAAGGCCGTGCGGGCCATGTGTCGCTTTCACCTGGAATGGACCGACCTGATGCTGCAAGATTTTGAAACGCGCGAGGAAGTGTTGCGAACTGAAGTTCAGGCACTCCGGATTGGCGACTTATATCTGGTGGCCAATAGCAGCGAGTTCTTCAGTCCCTTCGCCCTCGCGATTCGTGCGCGGGCCGACGTCCCTGGGCTAATGTTCGCCTGCTATGCCAACGGTCGCGTGGGCTATTTGCCCGATGCCCACGACATTGCCGCCAAGAGTTACGCCGGCTATCAATCTCCCAAGTACTGTAACCAGTTTCCTTTCACCCCCGAATCGGGGCCTGCCATGGTGGAGGCGATGCTCGGGGTGATTCGCTGTGTGAAAAACTAATGACGTGCCAAACACATCTGAAATATTTATTTACCATCTGTGACCAGACTAGTCACGCGCCAAGCGTCTGATAGGGTTGGCGATTGTTTGCGCGCTCGTCGAGCACGAAGCGGTTAAGTACAACTCAGGTTCGTGTGTTGCTCGGGCAAAAAAAGGAGCCTGAGAACCACCCGAAAGATGGTTCTCAAATGGTTATCAGCATTTCGTCAGAATATTCGCTTTATTTTTCGCAAGTTGAATGCTGGCTGGCGGTTCGGAAAATTGGTTATCGCGAAAAAAGTGCTCAAATAGTTATCAAATCTGGTTATCAAACTCGCGGTGAAGTTTGCGATTCGTCGCCACGAGGAACAGGGGGTTTTTGGACAAAAGGAGTGACAGATGCTAAGTGATGTCGCGACCGACAACGACAATGTGCTGGCCGCGCGGAACCGGGGCGACCCAGGCCTGGGCGAGGACTACACCGTCGACACCTGCCTTGGCCGGCCAAGGTTCCTGGTCGATGTGATCGAAGTCGTGCAGCAGACCGACCGTTTGCCCCTGCTTGACGGCAGTACCGCAATCGATGAGCGGTTCGTAGTGGCCGGCAAAGGGCGCAACGGTGAAGCAAGAGCGATCGACCATTTCCAATTTTCGCTGGGTCCCGGCCGCGTGATGGGCGATGGGTTCGATGGTGCCGCGCAGTTGTCCGTTGTGAATCGCGGCTGCGAGCACGCCGTGGCGACCGTAGCGCACTCCTTCGTTATTCACCGCTCGGCCCCAGCCAAGCTCGGTGCCGACGGTGATCTTGCCGAGACTCTCGGCCTCGCTGGGGAGCAGCCCGGGCGTCAGGTTTTGATAAACCATCAGCGCCGGAGTGCCGAACCAACGGGCGGTTTCTTCGATCTTGCGAGCCAGGACCGGGTCGTCGACCGGGTGATAGTTGGCACAAATGGCAAAGCGGGCGACATCGCCCCCCGAATGCAGATCGAGCACGACATGCACACGCGGCCACAGATACTCGCGTACAAACGCGGCGATTCGGTGCGTGATGCCGCCCAGCGATGGAGTCACTCCCGCGCCCGGCACAAACGCGCGATTCAAGTTGACCCGATCGTCTTGCGAACTTTCGCGTGTGCCGGCGAGGAACGCGCCGGGGTTCAAGACTGGAATGAGAATGATCCGGCCCAAGACATCGGCCAGTTTGATCTCGCGAATCAAATGCTTGAGGACGACGGGCCCTTCGTATTCGTTGCCATGATTCGAACCGGTGGCCAGCAGACCTTCGCCAGGTTTGGCATCCGGGCCGACGAAAACCGTCAGGGGCATCAGATGATCGCCCCAGATGCTGTCGTGCTCGAGGGCGACCCAGTAATCGCGACGGCCGGGAGAATCGAGATCGAGACGATTCGGGCGCACAATCTGGCGGTCAGTCATGGCAGGCCTTTCGGTACTTGGAACGAAATTCTCAAGTCCAACGAGCCACAACTATGGGACATGGGCGGGGCAATTCCAAGAGGTGGAACGAGCGCCCCGCGTGCATTGCCAACTACGTGCGAAGACTACTCTTCGACCGCTTCCTTCACTTTCGCCACAAAGTGCTGGTTCTTGCCACCAGCCGAGAGTTCAGCAGCCTTGGCTTCGGCCTGCTTCTTTTGGGTGAAGTCGTACTTGGCGATGCGCTTCGAAGCCTGGTTGAACACGCCCCAGAAGAGCTTCAACCGAGCGGGCTCAGTGCTCTTGGCACGGCTCTTGCGCTTGGTTGCGGCTTTCTTCTTTTTGGTAGGTTTGCCTTCGCCGTCTTCACCTTCCACCAATTCGACTTCCACATCGTCGGCCCCGGCTCCACGAGCCTCGGCGGCGTCAGACTGGTTACGCAACTCACGGCGATTGATAACTTTACGTGCCATGGACCAAATGCCCTAAGGGACTGTTGAGAGGAAGGATGGGAAGTGCCGTAATGATAGCGAATTGCGGGCCGGACTGCCAGTTGCCTTGGCAGGATCGATCGCCAGCGTCGTGGGCGGGGATTCCAAGCTTGTTGGATGGCTCCCGTTTACTCTTCGTCCGGCTTTGCGATGGGTGTAGCTCCAGGGGGCGGGGTGCCGCCGCCGGACAGGACGTATTTCGATCGCAGCTTGGCATATTCGTCGGCATCGGGAAAGTCGATCGCGGTTTCGCCCTTGAGCACCGCTTGTTCGAAGAGGCGTTCAAGAAACGGACGGCACCAACCGCAACCCGTACCAGCGCCAAAGCATTCACTCAGCTGAGCTGGCCGCTTGGGCTTCTCGATGCGAATGAAATTGACGACCTTACGGCGCGAGACGTGAAAGCAGAGACAAAGTTCCTCGTCGAGATTCATCCTTTGTCCTTTGCGGTTGAGTTACGCGGTGGCCAGATGGAGGGCGATGCGGCAGGCGTCGCGATACATCGGCAGGTCGAGCATTTCGCTGGTCATGTGGACGTTCTTTTGGCCGCAGCCGAGCGTGACCGTGGGGATGCCGTGCAGGTTCGTCCAGTTGGCATCGACGCCGCCGTTGCTGATGGCGTGAATCGGTTCGCGGCCGATGGCTCGCGCTGCCTCACCGGCCAATTGTACGCAGGGAGCGTCTTCCGCCAGTTGGAACGACTCGTAATCGAGCCGGCCTTCGATGGTTACCTTGCCCCGTTTTCCTTCACTGTTTTTCACTTCCTTGGCGGCGCGATGGAAGGCTTGTTCGATTTCCTTGATGAGCTTGGCGCGGAACGTTGGATCGTGGCTGCGGGCTTCGGCCTTGAGCGTGACCAGATCGGTGACGACGTTGGTGGCTTCGCCGCCATGAATGAAGCCGACGTTGCTAGTGCCGCGATTCTTCCCCTTCACGACCAGACCATGCCAACCATTGCGTTGCAGCTCGGCAATCGCGATCGAGGCAATGGCGATCGCGCTGATGCCGCGTTCGGGCGCGACCCCAGCGTGACTGGCTTGGCCGTCGATCTTGATTTCCATGCGATAGCCGCCAGTCGCACCGATAGTCAGTTTCTCCGGCGCGCCACCATCCCAATTGAAAGCCATCGCGGGCTTGCCCAGCAGCGGCACTTGCAGGCAGCGAGAGCCTTGCAGGCCAATCTCTTCCTGAATAAACCAACAGAACGTCAGCGGCGGATGAGGCAGCTTTTGACGCAGAATCTCCAGCGCGGCCGTAAGAACCGTCGCCGCGCCCGCGCGATCATCGCCGCCGAGACCCGTCGCAGGATTCGCCGACTTCACAAAATCGCCATCCACTACAGGCTGGCAACCAACGCAGATCGGCACTGTGTCCATGTGCGCCGAAAGCATGCGTCGCGGCGCCTTCTTCGTTCCCGGCAGCTTGAAAATCAGGTTGCCGATTTCCCCTTTGATCAGCGTGCTGCGGTTGGCATTGTCAAAGGTAATCGCCTTCTCGTCGGCACCTGCCGCGAGCAACTGCTGGCGAATGAACTCGGCGACTTTGCCTTCTTCACCACTTTTGCCCGGTATGGGAAGCAGATCGAGAATCATCTTTTCGGCGCGAACAAGATCGGGCGCAGGCAGGGCAGGGGAGGGGGGCGGTACTTTCAACTCAGTAGACTTTTTCGGCATGGTGATTCTCAAGTATTGTCGCGCGCGATTCTATCGCTCGTTCAAACGCCCCCGGGCCTGCCCCGGGGGTTCAACGGCCTTTGCACTAGCCATGCGTTTTGGCCGTCAAGTAGTGCAAAAGCCGTTGAACCCCCGCCGCAGGGGCGGGGGCGAAATGTACTACTTGATCGCCGGACGACGGTAGAAGTTGGTCGGTATTATAGACAGCCTTGTTTCGCGACGTGTCACAGGAGAGTTGGTTGTGCGTATCTTTCTTGCGGGGATCATGCAGGGTTCGCACTTGGGTGCGGTCATGCACTACCAGGGTTATCGGGGCCAGTTGCGGCAGTTGCTCGAACAGCATTTGCCCCATGCGGAGGTCTACGACCCGCTGGCCGATCATCAACTGTCGCTCGATTACACCGAAGATCGAGCCCGCGAGGTGTTCCTGTTTCACAACCGGCTGTGCGGGCAAATCGACGTGCTGATTGCCTTCGTCCCTGAGGCTTCGATGGGAACGGCGATCGAAATGTGGGAGGCCTGGCGAGCGAACCGCGTGGTGATTGCCATCAGCCCGCTCACACTGAACTGGACGATCAAGTATTGCAGCCATGCGGTCTATACCGACCTGGAGAGCTTTCAGGCGGATCTCGCCAGCGGGGGACTGGCCGAGAAAATCGCGGCAATTCAGGCCAATTTGAGCCCTGGGAGAAATGACGCTCGCGTGTCAGAATAGGCGTATGCAATCTCTGCTCGACCCCAATCCGGCCCCTCTCAAAACCTGGCTCAAAGACCATGGCTATCCGGCGTATCGCGCCGCGCAGATTCGCAAGTGGATCTATGAGCGGCGGGCCAAAGATTTCGGCGAGATGAACGACCTGCCCAAAAAGCTGCGGGACGAATTGGCCGCTGAATGGCAGCTGTGGACGGCTAGCGTCGTGAAGCATCAGCAGTCTGCTGATGGAACCGAAAAGCTGCTGCTCGAGCTAGCTGGCGGCGACTCTTTGCCGGGAGTACCCGGACGCATTGAGTGCGTGCTGCTGCGTGATGGTGATCGTCGCAGCATTTGCATCAGCAGCCAGGTGGGCTGTGCGATGGGCTGTGTCTTTTGCGCCAGCGGCCTCGACGGCGTCGACCGCAATCTGACGGCGGCCGAAATCATCGAACAGATGTTGCTCCTGCAGCGATTGCTGCCCGCTGAAGAGCGTTTGAGCCACATCGTGGTGATGGGCATGGGCGAGCCACTTGCGAATCTCGACAACGTCCTGCTCGCGCTCGACGAAGCTTCAGCCGACGATGGCCTCGGCATTAGTCACCGCCGCATCACCATTTCGACTGTCGGCTTGCCCAAGCAACTGCACCAATTGTGCGAGCGGAATGCTCGCTATCACCTTGCGGTTTCGTTGCATGCTCCGAACGATGAACTGCGCAATCAGATCGTGCCGGTGAACAAAAACATCGGCCTCGACGAAGTGATTGCCGCCGCCGATCGTTATTTCGAAGTCTCGGGTCGCCGTCTGACGTTCGAATACGTCCTGCTCGCGGGCATCAACGACCAGCCTCAGCATGCGAAGCAACTGGTGTCTTTGCTCGCGAAGCGCACGGCGCTGCTGAACGTCATACCGTACAATCCGGTCGCGGGCTTGCCCTATCAAACGCCGTCCGCATCGGCCGTGAATCGCTTTCGCGATATCCTGATCGAAGGTGGGATCAACATTAAGTTCCGCCAACGAAAAGGAGCGGAGATTGATGCCGCGTGCGGGCAGTTGCGGCGATCGACGCCAGCGGTCCTTTCAATCGGTTCGACGTAGCCATGTTTTCGCCGTGTAAATGTTCGCCGCAGCCAACGAAACAGCCATTTACCAAGTTGCACGGCGGGCGATAATTGAAGACGAGCGTTTTTCGGCGATGTACCCTCGCTGACGCGTCGGGCTTCGTGAATGCGAATTGATCACTCTGGACCGTCATGCGATATCAGCACGTTTGCTTGGAAGCTTTTGGCTACTCGTTGCCCGACGAAGTGCTGACGAGCGATGAAATCGAAGCTCGCCTGGCACCGCTCTATCAACGGCTGCGATTGCCCGAAGGTCGCTTGGAACTCATTAGCGGCATTCGCGAGCGACGCATGTGGCCGCGCGGCATGCGGCCGAGCGAACAGAGCATCGTCAGTGGCCGCCGAGCGATTGCCAATGCGGGGATCGATCCGCAGCGGATCGGCGCGCTGATTCACGGCAGTGTTTGCCGCGATTATCTCGAACCGGCGACTGCTTGCCGCGTGCATCATCATCTGGGCTTGCCTGAGCGATGCCAGACTTACGATGTTTCGAATGCCTGCCTTGGCTTGCTCTCGGGCATGGTGCAGATCGCCAACCTGATCGAACTTGGCCAGATTGAAGCAGGCTTGGTGGTTGGCACCGAAGACAGCCGGCATCTCGTTGAGAGCACCATTGCGGCCCTCAATGCCGACCAATCACTCACGCGCGAAACCGTGAAGTCGGCCATTGCCTCGCTCACCATCGGCTCTGCCAGTGCGGCCGTGCTGCTCACGCATAAGAACATCAGCAAGACGCAGAATCGGCTGACAGCCGCCGCCGTACGCTCCCATTCGCAGCACTACCAGTTGTGCGAAGGGGGCATGCAAGATCAAGGTGGTAGTTCCGCGTTGTTGATGCAAACCGACAGCGAAAAGCTGCTCGCGGGTGGCATCGCCACGGGCAAAGAAACCTACCTCGACTTCATCACCGAATCGGGCTGGACCAGCGACGACATTCATCGTTCGATCTGCCACCAGGTCGGCGGCACGCATCGCAAGCTGATGCTGCAATCGCTCGAGCTCTCGCCGGAACGCGACTTCTGCACGTTCCCCTGGCTCGGTAATACCGGCAGCGTGGCCTTGCCCATCACCATGGCCCTCGCCGTCGAGCAAGGTTTCATCCAACCCGATGAACATGTGGCGATGCTCGGCATTGGCAGTGGCATTAACTGCGTGATGCTGGCTGTTGATTGGCAGAAGAGTCTGCTCGCAGGGAACACGCCCGCGAATACTCGGCTGGTCGAACCGCTCGCAGCGACCACCTAACGACGATGATCGAGATCGTCGACTATCGCCCCGAGTGGCCAGCTGAGTTTCAAATCATCGCCACCAAGGTCCGCTGCATGATAGGCGACTTGGCTGTGCTACTCGATCACATTGGTTCAACAGCCGTGCCAGGCCTAGCAGCCAAAGATGTGATTGACGTGCAGATCACAGCAGCCGAGTTCAGCGAAGAGTTGCGTCAAGGACTGATCACGCTGGGCTATGCCCATGCCGTGCAGATCACTACGGACCATCGCCCGCCAGGAGATACGTCGCCAGACGCACATTGGCAAAAGTGGTTCTTTCGAGCACCAGCCGGCCAGCGACGGACGAACACGCACGTCCGCCTGGCAGGTGTAGCCAATCAGCGATACCCACTGCTGTTTCGCGATTACCTGCGGGCTCATCCGGCGACTGCAGCCGCCTATGGAGAACTGAAACGGCGGTTGGCGAAGGAGCTGCGCGATACGGAGACGTATCCCGACGTTAAAGATCCGGCCGTCGATTTGATCTACTTGGCTGCAAAAGATTGGGCCCGTGATACGAACTGGCAACAAAGCCCGAGTGACGCGTAGGTCACTGGCCCTTCGCCATCTGGGCGAGCTTCGCGGGGAGTTCGTCGGCGGGGTACAGCACAAAACTGAACTCGCGGCTGCCGAGAATCTTCTTGTGCTGCAGTTGCTGCTGAATCGCGGTGAGCTTGTCAGCATGCGATTGACGAACGCCGACGAGCAGGTTCGACATCTGCCGGCGGAGATCATCAAGCTGATGATAGGTTTCTTTGGGGACGCGGCGGAATTCGAAATGGCGGCTATCGAGGAGTGCTTCACGCTGTTTAGCAGCAGCGGTCAATGTTGGCCGAAGTGGCTCGGCAACTTCGCCTAAAAAAGCCTCGGGGCGATAATCGGTATCTCGCAGCAGCCGTCGTTCATGCTGCACATCGTTAGCGGTGAAGCTTGGCCGTTCGATGGGCAAACGAACGGTGCCAGTAACTGTCAAAAACTCCGGTGGGTCGATGTGAAAGAACCGCCGAATGATCGCATCGGTCAGTTCGTCGTATTTCGCCCCGCCAATGCCGTGGATGAAGAGATCACTGAGCACAAGACGCGAGTACATCGTGGTGATGAGCGCGCGGGGACGGATTTTTATGCCGCGGGCTTCGAGTGCATCCCATTGTTCGACTAGGGACGAATCACTGTCCTTGCCACGCAGTTCCCACTCTTGCTGATTGCCGTTCGACAGCTTCAAAGTGACTTCGCCATTCGCCGACCGTTGCTGGTGAACGAAGAGTCGTTGTCGCCGGGGATTCTCGGTCGTCCAAATCCAAAAGGGAGCTTCGATCCAGTCGGCACCCGCTTCGAGAGCAGGGACCGGATGGCTGTGACTGCGAATCTTGTTGACGGCTCGGTATTCGTCGAGGGAGCGGTTGTAGACTGCGCGCAGCTTTGCGAGGTTCTGCAATAGGTGTAGCGAGAACATCCGAAACTCGAAACTCCGAGCGACATGACTCAGAGGTAATTCCAGCGTGTTGAGCCCGCAGTCATGTTCGAGTCGATGCCGTGCTCGCGCGAGCGTTTCGCCCAAGGGAAACGGAGCGGCACCATCCTTCGGCAGCTCGACATACTTCCAAAGCTGATCGACGAGCAGGGCAGGGGAGTGGCCCGTTTGAAACCACTGGCTGGGATCAAACTTCTGGCGTAATCGCACAGCAAAATCGCGCACTGCCTGTGCGGAAACGATACGTCGCTCTTCAAACGGAATGTTCTCCGCTGGCTCGTCGATCGGCACTTCTTCGAAATGCGGGTTGTCGCGAGAGCCGGCGGGAATGCGAATGGAAGCGCTGCCAGCAGTATCATTGTCGACGACAAGGTTAATCGTCACCGACTTCGAAAACTGTCCGATGTTGCTCAAGACAAAGTTTTTGAGCCATACGCCGGGATGAAATAGCTCGGGCTGGTGACCAGCAGCGACTATCGGCAAGACGTTGGACGTGTCACCGTTGCTTCCATTTGGCTCAACATCGCGATAGGAACTCGTGTAGTCACGCGCAAATGCCGCTAGGCTTATTCGCGCGATCGCCCGAATCCCCAATAAGCGACTTTGGGTTAATTCGGGGGCCGATTGTTCCCGCCGGAGAGAAGCAAGCTGAAGATTCCGGTGGATGAGCTCATCTGCGTTTCGCGCACTCGGCTCAATCAGCGCTTGATCATCGGCTTGCGGCGCTCGAAGGTGCCGCTGGCGGATGGGAGTTTCCGCCGGATCGTTCACAGCCAGCAGTTCCCGGTCATCATTTGGTCGCGGGCCAGACCTTGGGCTTCGGCCGCGGCTATCGCGCGGTTCAGCGTCAGGTAGTAATACTGCAGGCGGACGTCGCCGTCGTCGAGTTCACCGCCGAACGAGCGCTTCTCGTCGAGGTAAATGCGAGGTACAGGGACCTCTTTGATTCGCAGGCGAGCGTAGGCAGCCTGGGCCCAGAGTTCGAGCGGCATCGAGTAGCCAGTTTCGGTGATCGCCAACTTGCGAACGGCGGCCACGCGATAGCACTTGAACCCGCAGAAGGCGTCGGTCAGCTCCATGCACAGCCGACGGTTCACTTCGGCAGTGATCGTTTCGTTGATCCGGCGGCGTTGTTCCGGGGCCGCATTGTCGTCTTTGAATTGACGCAAGTAGCGACTGCCAGAGACAATATCGATGTCCGGCGTACAGGTTTCGAAGAACAGCGGAATTCGCTTGGGCTCGTGCTGACCATCGCAATCGATCGTCACAACTTTATCGAAGCCATGTTGATGGGCGTATTCAAACGCCGAGATCAAACCGCCGCCGTAGCCGCGATTTTGAGGGTGACGTAGGACGCGAACATCCTTACGACGTGCGAGTACATCGGCAGTGCCGTCGGTGGAACCATCGTCCACGACCAATACGTCGCGACAATACTTCAGCACTTCATCCAGCACACCGTCGACATGTTTCACCTCGTTGTAAACGGGCAAAGCGACCAGCCAGCGTTCCGACATGTCAGGACCTTTTCTGGTGAGGGGAACGGAAACGGGCGTCTGCTGCATTCTAAGTACAGCCGTACAGTAGTCAATCTTTTAGCTCTTCCGCAGTTGCCGCAACTTGCCTAATGGCCGTTGGTTGTGACTACCGCGTCAGTGCCAGCGATTCGGTAAACCGCTCCGAATTCCGGGCGCATTCCGGCCAGGCATATAGTACGCTTGCAATTGACCTACGAGATTTACCGCTCCCCAGCGAAGACCTTACAGGAAACCGGAAAATGTCGTTGAGCGGGTTTGCGCAAGCTGGCGAACCATTGGGGGCTGGCTTCCGTCTGGAAGATTGCTGACCGATTGTATCCTTTTCAATCATGGTGATTGATCGATGCCGGTTGGACGGATTAGTCCGGCGACTTGGCCACTCGAACAGCCAAGATGAGGCGGGAAAAACAAGCAGATTTCACGAACAGGCAGGTTTTAGGGTCGCTAGCCCCAAAGCCAGAAAAAGTTTGGCCCGCGACTTGCATTTACACTGACCATCGGAGTTTCCCCCAGGAACAGAGCAGGAGGAGTCGAACATGCGGAAGCCGCACTACAACGTCCAAGTCCTTGAAACGGCCGTAGATGGCGATTCGTACCTGCCAGCTAAAGAACTCCTGCCTTGGGCCGATCCGTATATCGCCGCGCTAATGGGACGTCTGGAAGCGACGGGCGAAGAGGAAGAAGACGATAGCTGGGGCTTCGACTCGGAGCTGGTCGACAAGGACGCTGAAGAGACCGAAGATTCGGCCGAGTATTGGCTCAACGCCGAAGACGACGATTGGCACCTCGACCGAGCGCCAGCAGTGCCGCCCGTCTTTGGTGGTTGGCCGCTTCTGGACGATCTGCGCACGGAGAGCCGCCATGAAAACGTCTAACTCAGCGGTTTTGACATCCACGGCCATCGTCCGTTCGCAACAGACGCTGAGCACCACCTGCCGGGCAATTGATTTTCGTGCGGGTGCCGACCATATTCAGGGCCGCCGCGGCGTAGATTTTGCCACCGGTGACGCGCTTATCACGCTCAAAGCCAATCATCGCATTGGCGTGCAGAGAGCAGTCGCCAAGTAACACATCCGTAGTTACACTTCGTCGCGCCAACCTTTCCCAGGCGCGACGAAGGACTTTCTTGTGACCGATTCTGGTTCTGCTACGGCGCAACGGGTCATCGAAGACCCAATTGCGAATTATCCGTTCTCGACCGTCGCCTGCTTTGATCCCACCATGGGAGACTTGCCACGGCGTCGGTTGAATCCTTCGCTCACAACTACATTTCTCCACTTGTTGTCACTGCCGCACGAGACGACAGCCTGTACCGCCGAAGCTGGTGCAGTGCTGATCGGTGCCTCTACCGGCCAAGGTCATCTGCGAACGCCGGCGGAACTCGAAGAATGGTTTCGGGTGGCCGCTCGCCCGTTGCCCTTGCACGCCACGCGTAAGCGGCAACGCGAACTGCTACTCACAGCACTTCTTCGTCCGGAAGATGGCACTGCTAACGACCACCTGTTAAATGTGCTGGCCGAACTTGGCTACGCCGTGGTATTTGTCAGGCCCGGAACGAATCTAGGCCCTAATCCAAGTGATGCGGCCGTCGCCGAAAATATGCGGCCAATTGTAGAGGGAGCTGCCAAGCGAGGCCTCGCTGTTGGTCTGTATTCGATATCAGACGTCAGCGGTTACCCCATGAGCACCGACGTGGCCGCAGAATTAGTCGCTGGCCCCGGCGGAAATAGCATCGTCGCCATCAAAGTCACTGAAGCCAACTACGAGAACAGCACGCTGAAGTTTCTCGACGATCCGCGCCTCGCTCACCTGAAAATCGTTCAAGGCTGGGATCCACACCTAGCTCGTGCCCTGCAAGATGGCCCTCGGCACGATCTGCAGCGGCGGCAACGCTGCGGCTTCACGAGCGGCGCGATGTCGTTTGCGCTCATTCCGTACTTAGCGATTGCCACTGCAGCGCAAAATGGTGATTGGGCACGAGTGGCCGCGATTCAGCAGGTTGTCACCACAGTCTTCGCTTCCATGCAAGACGACCCGCGAAAGTTCGCCGACCTTCAGCGGGCAAAAGTCATCATGGGTCTTGGCCAGCCAATCACGCGCGACGTGACAGACGACCAGGTAGGGAGAGTCTTTGAGGCGCTGCAGGGACTTCCGAACTCAGCAGAGAAGACGATGCTCATCCAATCGCTCTGCGTTTGGGACGAAAACCCTTTTGCGGAGCAGCTCAACAGTTTCCTCAGCTGATACCACCTCTTCACTCACTTATACTGAGCCGCAGTCCTGCCTCACCCTCGCCTCGGGTACTGAACCATGTCGTCCTATCCCGCCATTTTTCGCGTTCGCCAAAAATTTGAATCACAAACCGTCGATGACATTCCGACCACCGTTGAGAACGAGCTCGCCCGACTAGAATTGACCAGCAAGATCCAGCCTGGGCAGACGGTGGCAATCACGGCCGGCAGTCGTGGGATCGCGAACATCGCCAAGATCATTCATGCCGTGGTCAGGCACTTTCAGAAGATCGGCGCGAAACCTTTTATCGTTCCCGCGATGGGCTCGCACGGCGGTGGTACCGCGCAAGGGCAACAGGAATTGATCGAAGGGTATGGCATCACCGAGCATGCCATGGGCTGCCCGATTCGCGCGAGCATGGAGACGGTTATCGTCTGCCAGGCCGAAGAAGGCTTTCCGGTTCACTTCGACAAGTTCGCTTACGGCGCCGATCACGTCTGCGTCGTTGGCCGCATCAAGCCCCATACCGGCTTTGTCGGCGATATCGAAAGCGGGCTGATGAAAATGATGCTCATCGGCCTTGGCAAACACGAAGGAGCCAAGATTTATCACCGCGCAATCATGAACTACAGCTTTGGTCAGATTGTGCGGAGCGTCGCCCGCGAAGTGCTGGCAAAATGCCGCGTGGTCTGCGGTGTCGGGATTGTCGAAAACGCCTACGACCAGACGGCCATTATCAAAGCGGTTGGCTCCCACGAAATGGAAGACCGCGAGAAAGAGCTACTCGTGCTGGCCAAACAATGGATCCCGCGTTTGCCGTTCAACATGGCGCAGATTCTCCTCATCGATCAGATTGGCAAGAACATCAGCGGTGCGGGGATGGATACCAATGTCATCGGCCGCAAGTACAACGACCACGTCGCCATGGAACATGAGTGGCCGAAAGTAAAGCGCATCTGCGTTCGCGACTTAACCGATGCCACGCACGGCAACGGCACGGGCATCGGCATGAGCGAGTTCTGCCGCACGCGTGTCATCGAAAAACTCGACGTGAAGATTACCCGCATCAACTGCCTGACTGGCGGTCATCCCACGGCCGCAATGCTGCCGCTCGATTATCCGACCGATCAAGAAATGCTCGACATGGCCCTGCCCACGATCGGCCTCGTCGAGCCCGAGCGCGTGGCGCTGCAGTGGATTCACAACACGCTGGAAGTGGCCGAAGTCGAGTGCTCCAGCGTCTACTGGAACGAAGCCAAGAGCCGCGTGGATCTCACCATTCTCACCGATCCACGCCCCATGCCGTTTGATGCGCAAGGCAATCTGCCCTATCGCGTTTAGAAGGGCAACCACCATGACCAACATCACTGACATTTCCACATTCTTCGCCACCCACACCCCGCTGCATCTGGCAGAAGACTGGGACAACGTCGGTCTGCTCGCGGGTGATCCGCAGCAGCCTGTATCGCGGATCATGACTTGTCTGACAATCACGGCGGCCAGTGCCGAAGAGGCCATTCGCGAGCGTGCGGAACTCATCGTCACGCATCATCCGCTTCCGTTCAAACCGCTCAAGCGACTAACGACCGAGCAAACTCCCGGACGATTGCTCTGGTCATTGGCCCGCGCAGGTGTGGCGATTTACAGCCCGCACACTGCGTTTGATTCTGCGGCGATGGGCATCAATCAGCAGTTAGCAAATGGACTAGGGCTAACTCAGATTCAGCCTCTGGTTCTCACCAAAAATGATCTGGCCGGACTAGGTTCTGGCCGGGTGGGCACATTCGCCGCGCCCCAGGCACTCCGGCAAGTCGCGACAAAACTAGCCAAGTTTCTCAAGATCGATGGGCTGCAACTGGTGGGTGATCCCACTGCCACGATCACGAAAGTCGCCGTCGCTTGCGGCAGTGCCGGCAGCTTTCTCCCTGCAGCAGCCACGGCCGGTTGTCAGTTACTTGTCACCGGCGAAACAACCTTTCACACCTGTCTCGAAGCTGAATCTCTCGGCATGAGCCTGCTACTCCCTGGCCACTTCGCCAGCGAACGATTTGCCTGCGAACAACTGGCTGAAGTGCTCGCGAAAGAATTTCCAGGCTTGCACGTTTGGGCTAGCCAGACCGAAAAAGATCCGGTGAAGTGGATGTCGCTCGGTTAGCGAATCCGCACAAAGCGTGGGGTTGTTGATTCGCACCTTCTCCCTGAGAATCAATCGCTGAGTTGCTGTTGCCCCTGCCGAGGAACTGTTGTCATGGATCGCTGGGTTGAGATTTCCTTTGATTGCTTGCCGCTGCGAACTATCGGCCGCTTGGATATTCCCCTCGATGCGTCCCCCGTCTATCAGCGACGTTGCGAGCAAATCAAAGCGGCTCTCGACAAGCACGGTTCGCACAACACGTACTACCTGTACAACGCCCAGTGCAAGTTTCACCTGACGAACCGCGCCGACCACGGCACGATCGAATTTCGCTGGCAAGGCACGCTCATCACGGATCCAACCGATTTGAAAGCGCAAGGTGCCGACCTGCAGGTTGAACTCATTCGCGAGACTTGCGACTGGCTAACGGCTCCCGTCGTAAAGTGGTTCGAATCGTGCGTCGCGCCAGCGGTGCTCGTCGAGTTCGATCGCTTTATCGAAGCCGGTGATCTGCAAAAGGCCAAAGATCGCATCGCCAAGCTCCAAACTCAAAGCGACGAACAGGGCGGCTACCTGGGAATGTATTTATAAATCGCTCACAGAACGACGCGCGGGGCTACGGGCAAAACCGACAATCGTCATAACCGCACCGGCGGCTGCTTCACCAGCAAGCTAGGTTTTTGATAGGCGACATTCTCCTCGCCATCACTACTTTTGAGCCTGCTGTTATGAGCCCACGACTTTCGATTGCCTGCGCGTTGCTCGTAGCAATCTTCGCCCGTGAAGCGATGAGCCAAGAGAGCATGTTCCGCTTCACGCTGGGTGGTCAGGCTCACGAAGGAACACCGCTCCGTTTCAATCAGCAGCAAGTGCTGATGCTCACTCGCAGCGGCAAGCTGCTGGACTTCGCGCCAGAGCAAGCCACCGAGTATGCACCGGCCGGTACGGGGTTTCGCAGCTACACTACGGCCGAGATGCGCGGCCAATTGCTGCGCGAGTTCGGTCAAGGTTTCGAAGTCTCCGGCGGTGGTCGCTTTTTGGTGGTTCATCCAGCCGGTCAAGGCAACGCCTGGGCGCCGCGATTCGAGCAGTTGCATCGCTCGTTTGCACACTACTTTGCCGCGCGAGGGTACAAGCCACCCGAACCGCGATTTCCACTCGTCGCGGTCGTTTTTCCCAAGCAGGTCGACTTTGTCCGCTATGCCACAGCCGAAGGGAATCACGCTTCGAGTTCCATGCTCGGATACTACTCGCCGGCAACCAACCGGATTGTGACGTACGACTCAACAGCCGGCCGCGCAAGCGACTGGACCGTGAACGCGGAGACGATCATTCACGAAGCGTTGCACCAGGCCGCGTTCAACGGTGGCTTGCACAATCGCTTTGGGCAAACGCCGCGCTGGGTGGCAGAAGGGCTGGGCACACTCTTCGAAGCTCGCGGCGTTTGGAACTCGCAGCAGTACCCAGCAGCGACCGAGCGAGTAAATCGCAGTCAGCTCGAATCGTTTCGTCGTTACTTGCCGCGGCGGAACAAGAACGCGATTGCAGATCTTGTTTCCAGCGACCGAGCCTTCGAACAGGATGTGCCAGGAGCCTATGCCGAATCCTGGGCGCTCACTTTCTACTTGAGCGAAACCGAACCCAAAAAGTATCTGCAGTACTTGCAGAAAACCGCGGCATTAAAATCCTTTGAACCTTATCGCAGCCCGGAACGCTTACGAGATTTTACAGCGACCTTCGGCAGCAATCTCGATCTGCTCGATGCTCGCCTGCTTCGTTACCTGGCTGAAGTGCAGTAGCAGTCTGTAAACATCAAGGTTCGGTCGCTGAATCTTCGCGCGGCGATCAGTAAGACCTTTCGGTCCAGGCATAACGAGGAAAATTGTGGCAATTTCCCCAAGTGCTTCGCGCTAGTGGCATTTGCACGTCGGCGGCAATCGGCACACAATGGCGGGGCACCGCAGACAATGCAATAGCCGACGCACATTAATCTAAATCGACTATGATCCTACCCTATTCCACCGATGCGCCCATTTATTACTGGCCAGTGGCCACCGTGGGTGTAATCGTTGCCAACACATTCGCTTTTTTGGCACTATTCGCTCTACCGGAGGAACGATTCCAGTTCGTTGCCTCGTGGACCATTTTGACGTACGGCAACTTCAATCCCATCACGTGGATAACCTCGAATTACGTCCACGGCGACATCTTCCACCTGTTCTTCAACATGCTGTCGCTCTGGGTCTTCGGCATCATCGTCGAAGGAAAGATCGGCTGGTGGAAGTTTCTGATCCTTTATCACGCCATCGGCTTTGTGCAGTGCGGTGCCGAGCAAGTGCTAACCATCTTCTTTACGGAAGGTGGCTCCTACGGCGCTTCGGCAATCATCTTTGGCCTGATGGCCATCGCCATGATCTGGGCACCGGCGAATAACGTGCAATGCGTCTACATCGGCTTTGGTGGAGGGATGTTCGATGTCACAGTGAGCTACTTTGTTGGCTTCTCGCTCTTCCTGCAGTTCGTTGGCTCCATCATCAGTGTGATGGGTGCCGAACACCTGCTTGCAGTCATCACGAGCCAGACATTACACCTAATGGGTGCGGTGGTGGGTGCCGGCATAGGCGTAGGAATGTTGCAACTGAAGATGGTCGATTGCGAAAACTGGGATGCGTTCTCGGTTTGGCAGGGGAAGCACACTCGAAACCGACAAGAATTGGTCGAAGAGTATGTGAAGTCTGCCGAGGGGCAGCAGAAGATTCAGCAAGTGCGCGAATCGGCGGCCGAGCAAACGCGAAAGTTTCTCGCGGCGGGCGAAGTTCCCGCTGCTTGGGCTGCGTACAAGCGAGCCATCAATCAGTTCCCGGGCTGGCAATTGCCCGAAAATGATCTGCTGCAGCTAATCGCCGGCATGCGCAAGGCTGGCATGTGGGACGAGACCATCACTTTGATGGTCACTTTTCTGCGCACGTATCCGCAGCGCGACGCCGCGGTGCGTCTTGCCCTTGCACAGATCCTGATCGACAAGAAGCAACGCGGCGCGCAAGCCTGCAAAGTTCTCGACAAAGTACAACTCAAGCAACTCGATCCTCGCCAGGTCCCCATCCTCGAGACCTTTCGCACCAAAGCCCGCGCCATGGCCGACGATGATCCTTATGAAGTGGCGGCGGAAGATTGGTGAGTGAGACGCCTCTGTCTTTGCTTCGTCACGCAATGCGGGACACTGGGCAAATGTGGTTGATACGTCAACCCAAGATGCGTTTCCCGGATAACCATCGGCTCGCGGCATAGATCGTGGCCACAAATGCAACGAACCCGAAGAACAGCACGATCGAGAGAATGACCAAGATTCGAGCAAACGGGTCTCGCTGTGCGGTCGCGTGAGCAGCGTGCGGTTCCAATTCTTTGGCCAGCGATCGCGGTTCTTGCTGATAGAGCCTGGCAAACTCGGCGTCGACATCCGTCCCAGCGGCAATCCAAGTGAGTTCGCGTTGCTGCAGATCGCGGTACCAGGCGTCTGCTTCGGCAAGTTCGCTTTGAAACTCAGCTTCGAGTTTGGTGAACGTGGTAGTAGCCTGCAAATCGAGGGTCCGAGTTGCAAGGTCGCGGAGTTTGCTCGACATCTTGGTATCATCTTTTGTCAGGTACGATGCTTTCAAATAAGCCCGAGCAGCCAAAGCCTTCGCATCAGGACTTCGCGATTCTGGCTCATACGAAGTCAATAGCGAGGCCAACGCTTCGAGGACACGTGGATTGTCGTGGTTGCCAAAGCGGATGATTCCAAGCACACCCTTGATGGCAGCTTGCCGTTGCTCGTCGGTGTCGGCTTCGTTGCGCGTGCCCAGGAACTGCCAGAACGATTGATCGACGGGTTTTTCGAGGGCAAACTCGATCAGATAGATCTGGTACTTCTCACGGCCAAAGTGGGCAGCGGGATTAATCTCGATGGCTCGCTTTAAGAACGGTAGCGATTCCTCCAGCTTGCCGGCATGGGCGAGAAACGTCCCATGATTGGCGGCCGTTTCGTACAGGCCAGGCTTGATTCTTTCTTTCCGCTCCATGAGCTCGATGGCCCGTTCTTGCATGCCAAGTTTGTCGTAGGCCACTGCGAGATCGTCGAGAAGTTCCAGGTTCTCTGGATCGGTTTCTAACTTGCGAGTTCGATCCTTCACTCGCCATTCATAGAACTCGGGGCTATGGCGGAGAAACTTGCCGGTGATCAATTCGAGCGTAGTCGGAAACCGGCTACGCTCGGCAAGCAGCGTGTCGTAGTCCCACAAACACGCCCAGGCGAGCGAAGGGACCGACATGAATACGCAAGCGACTAGCACCAGACGCCAAGTCGATGGCATAAAGTTGACTCTGAAGATGAGGCTGACAGATAAGACAAACCGGGAGGAGTAGAAGATCAGTCTCGCTCACGCGCCAGCAATTGCAACCAGAATCCGTTCATTCATCGGGATGCTGCACACGAAGATGCACCAAGAAAAGCGTTAGGCCGGCTGCTTTCATGCGAAAGCGACCGGCCTTTCTCGTTGTGATCGGAAGTGTGAGCCGCAGAACTTCGAACTAAGCCAGCGCCTCTAGTGCTTGCTCAATTCTGGTTACCGCAGCAGCAGACTACTTCTTGCCAGCAGCCTTCTTTGGCGACTTCTTAGCGACAGCCTTCTTTGCGGCTGGCTTCTTGGTCGACTTGGCTGGGGTCTTCTTGGCGGTGGTCTTTTTGGCAGCTGCCATAGTATGGCTCCTTCCGTGGGTGTCCGATTAAAGAGCGAAGCGATCCCAACTGACACCCTAAGGGAACGTCGCTTGTTGCGCTTGATTGAGTAACGCGCGCTCGAGCCCTTCCGTGGTTGAGACTCTCTTGCGATTGCCTCAGCCTGCCCGATGTGCGTATTCAACCAAGATGCCCACTACTTCGTCAAGGCGAGTTAGTGAACTTCAGTAGAATTTATCGGCGAGGCACAATGGCGCGAAAAAAGTGATTCAGCAGATTACGACGAACAGCTCGACCGAACCGACGAGTGCGCGGCCATTAGGGAGAGGGTACAATCGCGATCAACAAGAGGAGCACACGCATGTCAAACTCTGCCGAGCATTGGAAGTCAAACCGTCGTCAGTTTCTCGCCGCCGGTGGCGCAGCGATCGTTACGACGAGTCTCTTCGCAAGAGACGCCACAGCCGCAGTGCCGCCGTCGCGCCGCGAGCCGCTGCTGGGCTTCAGTTTGTACGGTATGAAATCGCTGCCGCTGGGCGAAGCTTTGCAGCAGTGTGCGACGATCGGCTATCAGTGCGTCGAGCTGCCCGTCCTGGCTGATTGGCCTGCCGATACGGCGACGTTTTCGTCGGCGGCCAAGGCTGATTTTCGAGCGAGCCTGAAGAAGCATTCACTGCGACTCTCGGCCATCATGGACAACCTGCCGATTGTGGGCGATGACACAAAACACCGCAGTAATCTGCAGCGATTGCAGCAGGCAGCAGAACTTTCGCACGAGTTGGTTGCCGATGATCCGCCGCTAGTAGAGACCGTCCTGGGAGGCAAACCAGCGCAGTGGGACGAAGTGAAACAGCAGCTTGTCGATCGGCTGGGCGACTGGTCAACGGTGATGGCAAAAGCCGAAGTGAAACTGGCGATCAAGGCGCACATTTCCAACGCCATTCAGCGGCCCGAGCAACTGCTGTGGGTGATCGACCAAGTGAAGAGTCCTTGGCTGACCGCTGCCTACGATTACAGCCATTTTGAGCTGCAAAAACTACCGCTGGACGAGACCATTCAGACGCTGAAGAAACACATGACGTTCGCCCACGTGAAGGACACCCAAGGCGAGCCCGGCAAGTTCCAATTCTTGTTGCCCGGCGAAGGCAAGACGGACTACAAGCGGCTCTTTTCGTCGCTGGTGCAGGCCGATTATCAGGGCGACATCGTGGTGGAAGTGAGCGGGCAGATTCATTCCAAGCCCGGCTACGATCCGATCGCGACCGCGAAAAAATGTTTTGCTGCCCTGCCACCCATTCCTGCCTATCTCCCACGCCGATGAACGACAGTTCGCTCCCCGATCACGAGAACAAAACCACGGTCGCAGCCGCTAACTCGCCGGCAGAGAAGCGTCGGTCGAGCTTTGGCTGCACCTTTGCGCTGTGGTTGGTGGCTGGCATGTTGCTGGGAGCGATCGCTTCGTTGCTGGTTCTACGGTCGCTGTACGCCGAACGGATCCCCGAGATTTCGCCAGCGGACTATTACGCCGCAAAGGAGAAATGGAAGGCAAATGAAGTTGCTAACTACGATATCGAAGTGCAAGTGAGCGGCACTCAAGAGGGCAAGTATCGAGTGGAAGTTCGCAATGGTGAAGCAATTGCCGCTTGGGCGAACGGTTTTCCCCAATCGAAGCAAAGAACCTTTGTCACCTGGAGCGTGCCCGGTATGTTTGGCACGATGAGTCGCGATATCGAGGTGCTGGAGAAGCATACGGCCGGCAAAGCTGACGCCACCACGCCGAGAATAACGATGCGCGCCGAGTTTGATGAAAAGCATGGCTATCCGGTTCGCTACCGCCGCATCCAATGGGGTTCTTCCGTCCAGATGATCTGGCAGGTCACCAAGTTTGAAGTGAAGTAGGTTGAACCTCTTACCTGTTCGTTGCTAGCGGTCACTGGCCACATTTCTTGCAGGCTGCGGCGCTCGTTCGCCGATGAGGCCACTGCTAGCAGTTGTGCGTGTTTCGATCTTGTGCAGTCACAAGCTGCTCGCTACGATCCCGCTCGTTTGTCGGAGTAAGTCCGTCTCGGCCTCATTCGTCGTCCCGGTTCATCGTCAGTTCCCGATTTCATGCTTGATGGTTCTGCCTACCTGCGACCAGTCTCTTTAGCGGCCTGCCTGTGCGCGCTCGGGGTGCTGACGTCGACCGGTTGCAAGCAAGGAACCTTCTCGCAAACCGCGACGCCCGGTGGCGCTGGAATCGCGGCAACACCGGCTCAACCCAAACTGTTCGCGCAGCAACAAGTCGATCAGTTGCAAACGCAGATGCTCGCGCAGCAACAATCGCTTTCCAGCCAGGTGCAGGACCTCACCCGACGCACGCAGCAGCTGGATATGAACAACAGCAACCTGACGCGCGAGCTGGCTCAGGCTCAGCAGTCTCAGCAGCAGTATCAGGAGCAGATCGCCATGCTGCAAAAACAACTGGGCGACACCGCGACAAGGCTCAAGAGCGAACAACTGGCCGCTCAAGAATCGACCAAGCAACTTTCCGCACTGCAGGCTTCTACCAAGTTTCGTGGTGGCGCAAGCATTCAGGCCAACAGCAGCGTGAAGCAGGCTCTGCAAGCGATCTCGCTGCCCGGCCTCGAAGTGAAACAAGACGGTGATGTCGTGCGGATCGAAATCCCCGCCGACAAGCTGTTTGTCCCAGGCAGTGCCCAGATGACGCCTGAATCGGGTCGCATCTTGGATGAAGTGGCCAGCGCCATCGCCCGCTCCTATTCGCGCCAGCGAATCATCATTGAAGGTCACTCCGATAATTCGCCAGGCAGCACGGTGAACGCGCACTTGCTGACCAACGCCCAGTCGCAGCTAGTCTTCCAGCACATGGTGCAGAAGAACAATCTGCCTGCGAGGCAACTCTCGATTCTCGCCATGGGCGAAAATCATCCGCTCGCCTCGAACGGCGAAGCAGCCGGCAAGGCCAAGAATCGCCGCATCGAAATCGTGGTCTATCCCGATTCGATTGATGGCTGAGAGTAGAGGCCAGGGATTAGAGGGTAGGGGCCAGGGAAATCGTATCCACAGCATTTCCCTGGCCCCTGGCCGCTAATCTCTAGCCCCTTCCCCTACTCGTGCCGCAGGGCTTCGATTGGATCCATGCGAGCTGCGCGGAAGGCGGGATAAATGCCGAAGACCACGCCGACGAGCACCGAGATGCCGAAGGCGAGTGGCAGTGAGAGCAGGACGATCTGAGGCTCCAGACGATGCACGACGTCGGGCACGTCCGCCATCAAGTTGGGGGCATATCTGATCAGCAAATCTCTGGTGGTGGTAATGACAAACGGGCAGAGCAATCCCACGAGAATTCCTGTAAGCCCCCCCACCACGGAAAGCGAAACGGTCTCGACCAGGAACTGGGTGACGATGTGAGAACGCGTCGCACCAAGTGCCCGGCGAATGCCGATTTCGCGAGTTCGCTCGGTGACAGTCGCCAGCATGATGTTCATAATGCCGATGCCGCCGACCAACAGCGAAATCGCCGCAATCAGGCCCATGAAGAGCATGAACATAAGGCGGGTGACGCGGGCCTGCTCGAGCAATTCTTCGGGGACGATCAGCGCCACATCAGGACGGGTCGTGACCACCACATCGGCATCACCGGGCATCTGCATGCCACCCTTCTTCTCAGCAGCCTGACGCGCGGCGCGCGAATCATCTTTGAGGTTCAACGTCGAGCGAACCAGGTCCGCCGTTTCGCGCACGTTCTTCACGTCGTCGATGCGGAGCGTGATTTGATTGAGTTCGATAATTTCGGAACTGAATTGACTGCCACGGCGAGTCACGACAAAGTCGCCCACGCGCTGGCGGAGCGTGCTGATGGGAATGTAGATGTCCGAGCCAAAGTCCTGGGCATCGAGCGAGCCGCCGATCGCCGCGGTCGGTGTGCGGTACTTGAGTACGCCCACGACCTGAAAGTAGTCTTTCGTCTCGGGCATGTAGATGCGGCGGTCGATGGGATCTTCAAATGGAAACAGCTTCTCGGCGACCGTGGTTGCCAGGACGCAGAAATTGCCGCCGTCTTCTAAATCGGCATCCGTCAGTAGTCGCCCGCGCTCCAGTTCCAGCCGAGTCACATCGAAGTATTCGGGCGTGCAGCCCACCAGGCGGCCATCGACTTCGCGCCCGTTGAAGCTGGCCGTACGGCGAACCTCGCGAATAGGAAGGGCCGATTTGAGCGTAGGAATGGTGACCATCAGCTTGTCGAAGTCTTCTCGCTTCAAGCCATAGGGAACAGGCCCCGAAGAATTCGCAGTCAACTCAGCCGGGGGCTTCACGCTGCGGACGATGATGTTATCGGCACCGAGGCCTTCGATCTGCCGCTGGGCTTCCTGGCTGATCCCCTCGCCGATGGCGAGAAGCCAAATGACGCTCGCCACGCCGATAAAAATACCGAGTACGGTCAGCAGCGACCGCATCGGATGCAGCAGCAGGCTCTTCAAACCAAGTTGAAAGGTACGTAGAAAAAACATAGATCCGGTGCCCGCTTAGGCGTGAGTCGTACTGGGATCGACCAAGGCAGGATCGACATGAGTGGCAGCCGCCGCGGCCGCATTGCGAGGACGAACCAAGACCCGCTTCGTGTTTTGAATGTCCGTTTGCACGACGCCGTCCTTCAAGCGAATGATTCGCTTGGCATGCAGCGAAACATCGTCTTCGTGCGTCACCAAAATGATCGTCTTGCCAGCATCGTTTAGCTGTTGAAAGAGAAACAAGATTTCTTCGGTCGTCACGCTATCCAGGTTACCAGTCGCTTCGTCGGCCAGAATGAAGTACGGATCGTTCACCAGGCTGCGAGCGATCGCCACGCGTTGTTGCTGACCACCCGAGAGCTGCGAAGGGCGATGCCCGAGGCGTTCTCCCAGGCCAACCATATCAGCCAGTTCTCGGCAGCGGCGACGAGAAGCTGCGTTCACTCGCCCCTGGTAATACAGCGGCACTTCGATGTTTTCGACAACCGTCAGCTGTTGAATCAAATTGTACGACTGAAACACAAAGCCGATACGCGAGGCCCGCGTATGCGAAAGCTGGTCGTCGGTCATCCGGGCGACATCGTCTTCGCCCAGGAAGAAATTCCCGGCGGAAGGCTTATCGAGACAGCCGAGCAGGTTGAGCAGGGTGCTCTTGCCGGATCCAGAAGGGCCCATGATGGCGACGTAATCCCCTTCGGGTACGTCGAACGTCACGCCACGCAAGGCTCGGACTGTTTCGCTCTTGAGGACGTAGTCCTTGCGAACGTCCACCAACCTCGCTGCGTAGTTCACTGGCCCCCTCCTGTGATCCCTTTCTGTGCCTGCATCTCTTTCATCTTTTGCACGGCGGCAGCCATCACGGGCAGCATTTCCGTGCGATCGACAAAGCCATCGCTGTTCGTATCCGCAGCTTCGAGACGCGGGCGCATCCGGTCATCCAGAGCGGCGATCTCGGCGGTCGACAGTTTGCCGTCTTTGTCCGTATCCGCTTCCAGAGCGCGATCGACCATGCTGCCGACTGTCATCGGGCCCTTCTTTTTCGGCGTATCCGAAGCGGGTGTCGCCACCGGAGTCGCAGAGGCGGGCGGGATCGCCGCGATGGCGATATTCGAGGACGGAACATCGGGCAGATCTGGCAGCAGAAGTTCTTCTTGACGGCGCGGATTCAGGACCACCGTGTCTTCGAACTGCAGGCCCTTGTCGATGACCGCGACCTTGTCGTTGGTCGAACCAACATCCACCGGACGCGTTTCCAGGTTCTCACCATTCTGCACGAGCACAAAGAACTTGCCCTTGTGGTCGACGAGTGCCTGCACAGGAATCTGCAGTGCTTCCGGACGGCTTTCGACGTGAATGCGAACTTCTGCATTCATACCGGTCCGCAGTTCCTCGGGCGGATTGGTGATCCGCACGATCGCGGCGTACTTCTTCACGTTGCCGCTCGACCAGCTACCTGGTTCGGCGTATTGATTCACCTTGATGACTTCGCCCTGCATCATTTCGTCTTTGAGGGCATCGACGCGAATCGTGACGGGCAGTCCGCGACGAACCTTCGTGATGCGGGCTTCGTTGATCAAAGCCTTGACTTGCATGTTGTTCGAATCGGGCAAGCGAATGATGGGCTGCTGTTCGCGGACCATGGCGCCAGCTTCGACGACGAATTCAGCACTACTGCCGCTGCGGCCCGAATTGTACTTGTTGGCATAGACGACCTGACCGGCCTGCGGTGCGTACACCACGCACTTCGTAATTTGGTCTTCGATGTCTTTGAGCTTGTCTTCTTCCAACTGCAAGCTGCTTTGATCCGACCGCAGCTTGGCATCGGCGGTGGCGATATCGCTATCGAACTGCTTCAGCATCTTCTCGCGGGTGTATTTACGCAGCACGTCCAACTTGGTCTGGGCCGCTTCGAGTTGATTGCGGGCGTTGTCGACCGCATATTTGGCCCCTTCGAGTTGCAGCGGGCTGAGAATACCCTTCGCTGCCAATCGCTGAGCAGAGTCAAACGACAGTTGGGCACTCCGCAGGCCTTGTTCGGCGACAAACACCTCGCCTAGGAACAACTTCTCTTCCTGCTTGAAGGTTCCTTCGAGGTATTCGCGGCGGGCGATCTTCGCGGCGGCCAGTGTGTTTTCGGACTGAACGAGCAACGCTTGGGCGGTGTTGACGATGATCTTCTGCTGCAGCCGTTCCTGATCGAGCGCGCTCGAATCGAGCCGCACCAGCAGATCACCCTTCTTGACTTGGGTACCTTCCGACATCACTTCCAAAATCGTGATGCCGCCGGCATTGCGCGACTTCACCTCGCAGCGGATTTCGATATTGCTGCTGCTCTCCACTTCACCCTGTTCGAGCACAATCGACTCATAGGGTCCGCGCGAGACTTGCATCACCATCGGCCCGGGACCTTTGGCTTTTTCGCCGCGGAACATCGTCCACCAAATGACACCACCGATGCCCAGGCAGACAACGAGCGCACCGACGATGGTCAGCGCCGCGTTGCCACGTCGGGCTTGGATCGAGCGGCGCGAGCCTCGTTGAAGAAGCGAGCCTCGCTGTAGAAGATCGGCGCGGCACTTGGGGGAGACAATCGAAATGAAGTCAGAGTTGTTCATTCGTACGGGCCCTCGTCCATATTTCAGGGGCCAAAATCTGGCGGGAAATTGACCGCTGCGGGTGCAGCTGGCTCAACCAAACAGGTCCGCTGGAAAATTCATCGAGCTTTCCCAGCATCAAGCATCATGGATTCTATACCGGCACCTGCGGGATGTCACCTTCCTTTCGCACCCAAATCCAAGCATTACCTGCCTTTAGATGCGCAAGCCCGCAACCGGCTTTCTTCCTTATTAAACCAGCTGGCAACCAGAAAGTTCCGCTGCGAACGACTGCTGCTAGCCGCGAAATGCAGTCAGATCTGCGCAAGAAGCGAGCAACGAAGGTCTGCCGACTGAAGTCGATCCTATTCGTTGATAAATGGCCGGGGTTTATCAACACACACCTAGCGCCAAACCCGAGCGCCACGCGAATTGGTATTGATAAATACCAGGGATTTATCAACACCCCTCTGTTACCGTTTGAAGGCAGCGAATTACCAGTTCAGGCCAAACTTCTCGCCGCCCGATTTGCCCTTAGTGCCACCCTTCAGATTGCCTTCGCGCTTGGGCACGATCGGGGCACGTGGTGGTTCATCCACGGCGGGAGCGGCTTCTTCCTTCTTGCTGTTCTCTTTTTGCGGCGGCTGAATCGTCGCCTTCATTGAGAGTGCGATCCGCTGCGCATCGGCATCGACCGACAGAATCTTCGCTTCGACTTCCTGGCCTTCCTTCACCACGTTCTGCACGGCGAAGACGCGGTTATGAGCCAACTCGCTGATGTGGATCATCCCTTCGACACCAGGGGCGATCTTCACGAAGCAGCCAAAGTTCGCCAGCCGCGTAACCGGGCCGCGAATGATGGTGCCCACGGGAAACCGCTGCTCGATGCCCGTCCAAGGATGCTCTTCGGGGTTCTTCAGCGAGAGTCCGATCTTGCCCGTTTCCGTATCGATCTTTTCGACGCGAACGCGAATCTTCTGGCCTTCCTTCAAGATCTCGCTCGGGTGCTTCACTCGCTCCCAGCTCAGTTGGCTGATGTGAATCAGGCCATCGACGCCACCGAGATCTACGAACGCACCGAAGTCCTGAATCTTGCGTACGATACCTTCGCGCAGTTGCCCGGGTTCGAGTTCGCCGAGAATCTTCTTTTTCGATTCTTCCTTTTCGCGCTCCAGAATCGCTCGCCGGCTGAGGACCAAATTGCCGCGACCTTGATTGGCCTCGGTAACCACGCAGACCAGTTTCTGGTCGACATAGTCAGCCAGATTCTCGGTCCGGAAGATTGCCACTTGGCTGGCAGGAATGAAGGCTCGCGCGCCACCGACGGTGCATTCCAGGCCACCTGTGTTGGCAGCAGTTACCTTGGCTTCGACAACCGAACCTTCGATCAGATTCGACCAATCGCCGCCGACCACCTTGCCGCCCGCGACGTTCACTTCGTGCAGATCGTCTTCGGCGTTGAAGCCGGTGACGGTCACTTCCAGAATGTCGCCAATGACTGGAGGCGTTTCGAAGTTGCGAACCGAGACCACGCCCTGATTCTTCCCGCCGAGCGACACGAAAATATTGTCACCGTGAACTTCAATCACCGCCGCGCGAACGCGAGTTTCGTTTTCGACGCGACCGGCCGAAGGAGCTGGCGCGGTCTTACCAGCAACGACGTCTTCAATCGACATACCGCCGAGTGCTTCCTGCAACTCGGCTTCCAGTTCGGCCGACAAAGGTCCGCGGCGATTGGGCACCGGTACTGGGCCGCGATGTCCACCCGCACGGGCTCGTTCGCCCGCGGCATCCAAGGCAGCTTCTTCTTGATCTTCTCGCTGGTTGGCCGATTGCCCTTCTTCGCCTTCGCGGCGAGGACGCTGCGGCTTCGGCGGCCGGGGACCGCGATCGCGCCGTTGGCCTCCACCCTGTCCACCGCCACCTTGCTGGCCACCCGACGGCCCGCTCGAGCGTCCCACCTGAATGGGCCCTCGCTTTTCATCGCTGCCTGCCGCGGGGGTAGAAGCCTGCGGTTGAGTCGCAGTTTCCGAAGGGGCAGGAGTTGAAGCCGAGGTTTCGGCGGCCGAGTTATCGGGGGAGGATGCAGTCGACATAAGAGATCGTGAGCACGAAAAAGGGTTTACCTGCGGTGACACCTCGCCGCGACGAAAACCCCTCCGTCACAGCGAAGCTAAGCAGTGTAACATTCGTCTGGCAACGAAGATAGCCAAGATTTGGAGCTCTTTAGCCGACCCGCCGCGAGAGGCATGCTTGATGCGAACTCTAAGGGAAAATTTTTTACGAATATCTATTCATAAAATAAACACCAATTACTTGACAAGCAATAACCACACTGCGACAATGCCGGCGTGTTCTTCAACAGATTGGTGGATCGAAGTGCAGCCGAGGGCGCGGGAGAGCCCGCGCGCCGGTTGGTTGGGCGATGTGCTGATAGCGGCTCCTGGAAGATGGAAAAGACGGCGCGGCGAATTGGCACGTGTCCAAGAATTGGCGGGATTGTTGGACAAGTTGGTGTGTGGCGAGAATTGCCAACTCGACGCAAGTCTCTGGCTCGTAAAAACTTCTAACGAACACGACCAATCGGGGCCTGTCCAACAATAGCGACGATTGTTGGACATTTAGGCTGATCGGCAGTTGCTTGCCACTTGATGGTTAGCGGTAGACCTCGACGGGTGGAGCGACAGCGTTGATGGCTGGGGAGAGTTCAGGGCCGTACATCGCCGGGGAGGCGACAGGTTCGGCGAGTTCCGGTTGGGCAACATGCGGTTCGGTGGTCAGCGGCAAGCGCGGTTGCGGTTCGGTGGTCAGCGGCAAGCGCGGTTGCGGTTCGGCTGCAACCTTCACGCGTGGTCGCAGCTTGGCTTCGACCGGACCGGACTTGCGAGGCTGCGGAATCTGCGGCCGCGAGTTTTGTGGCGGATTGGCAGGAGTCGCTGGCCTTGCTCGGGGAGTGAGCGGAGGCAACGGCACGGTGCGGTGCGACTGGTTCGGGCCGAGCGAAGCGCCGGGGCCATTGGGTCGATTCGGAGCCAGCAGCATTTCCTGTTCTTGATAGGGCGAGTTCTGCGGTACCAGCGGATCGGCTGGTTGCACGCGACGTGGTGCTGGCATCGATTCGGCTGGGCTGTAGTTAGGTTGACCGTATTGTGGCTGGCCATAGGAGGGAGCGCCATACTGAGGAGCAAAGTGAGGCTGTTCCATCCCGTGACCGTGATGAGGCATCCCTTCGATCTGCTCGACACCTTCGAACTGCGTTTGCGGATATGGCTGAACCGGAATTTCGGTCGCACCGTCGTAGCAAGCTTCTGGAGCATCGGGGCAACGCCAGAGCCAAGGATCGTTGGTGCCGTAATCTTCGCGAATGGCACCTGGATCGATCCAGATTCCTTCGCTGTCGAGCTGCAACGTACCAAGATCGAAATCGAGCGAACGACGGAGCGCTTCGTAGTTGACCCACACGCTCATGAAGTTGTTCTGGGCGTCGAGTAAGTCCGACAGAGCCGACACCGAGTCACGGGCGGCAGTCGCACCCGAGGCCTGGTTGGTCAACTCTTGATCGATGCGGATGTCTTCGTTGCGGTCGATCTGGCGAGCCGCTTCGAGCACAGCAAGTCGTTGGAGTTCGAAGTTGATCTGGTTGGTGAGGACGGTACGAATGGTGGTTCGCAAGCTACGGGCAACGGTATCTTCGAAATTGTAGTAGTTGCGGCGAGCTTGTTGGAACTCGATCAAGGCCTGGCGATAGACGTTTCGTTCCGACAAGCGCGTGAGCGGAGCGTCGAAGGCCATGCCGACACGCAAACGGCCAGTGGCACTTCGCAGGCGGAACGGATTGTCGGTGACGTTTTGCACATCACCGCTGAAGAAGACATCGAGCGAGCCTTCGAGGTTGTCGGCATTGAACTCGATGAGTCGCCAGGCATCGACGAGACCGGCCCGAGCATTCATCCAGTCACGGCGATACTTGCGAGCAACTTCCAAAGCCTGATCGGCCTTGAGGTCGACCGGAATCAGTTCGATACCTTCAGCCCGAGCCCGGGCTTGCACCAGTTGCAGGGCGAGAATATCAGCCGGCAGCACGACAAGGATATCGGCGACTTGATCAGTCGGTCCGACAGCCATCACGTCCCCTTCGCCTTGCTTCGGATACAGAATGCCGTCGTACAGGTCGGCAAAGAGCTGCTCGGGTGTCAGTTTTTCTCCGTCATTGATCAGCTTATCGAGGCGAGCGGCTCGCTCATCGATGTGGACCAGGTAGTCCTTGTCGATCTTATTGCGGAGGGCTTCGAACTGGACCATCACTTCCTGACGCGACTTTTCGAGACGATCGAGCCGGAAGATTTCTTCGTTGAGCGTCGGGATCGGCAGAATGGCACAGCCTTCTGCTCGTAGCTGTTCGAGGGTCTTTTCCAGCTTGGTGAGCCAAGCGCGGCGACGACCGAGCGACGCGGCGAAGTCGTTGAGATCGACCTCGGTGCGAGGCAGGTAGTCGTCGAGCAAGCGATCGCGCACCTGACGAATAGGAACCAGGTTGGCCTTCAATTCTTCTAAATGGGCGGGCAGTTCGGGGTACCAGCTAAGAGTGCGTTGGACCAGCGAGCGAGTCGCGTCATTCGGATCGGCAACAACACGGCTCTCGATATGCGAAGTGATCTTCGCACGCGTTTCGCTGAATTCGTCGACCAGATCTTCGATGGTGTCTTGCTCGCTGAGGGTGGCCCGGTCGATGAGCTGGAACTGATCGAGCAGGCTGTCGTGAACCTCCATGCAGGTCGTGGGAGGGAGACCCAACGTACCTTTGAAGTTGTCGAGCGTTTGCTGATAGGCGTTGCGGCTGTTGATAAGCCGGCTTTCGGAATTGAATAGAGCCTGGCGAGCTTGGGCGACTTGCAGGTCTTGCCGCAGGATGTTGTTGACGAGGCCTTCTTCGCCCGAACGGGTCTTCAACTCTTCCAGGAACTGTTCGAGGCGATACAGGTTGTTGCGCAACCGCTTGACGTTGTCTTCCTGGTTCTTGATATCTTGCTGGCTTTGCAACAGACCGAGGTAGCCACCGACGGCAGCCGCACCAGCGCCTTGGCCACCGCCAGCAGCTGCATTGCCACCAGCGTTACCGGCAGTAACACGACCGAAGCCGCCGCCACCGACACCGGAGAAGCCATCGAAACCAGAACCGCCGAAGACACCACCGCGGCGTTCGGGACCAGCCCCTGGATCGCGGCCGGTCATGATCTGCACGTAGAAGCCCTGTCGATACTGCTCCATCGAACGGACGTTGTAGAGGAGCGAGCGTTCGGCCACGGTCAAGCGTTCGAGGATGCGATCGCGGCCGGCATTACGCAGCAGCGGTTGTACGAGTGCGAAATCGATGAGCGTATTGCCGCGATAGTCGTCGGGGCCTGAGAACTGCCACATCAGCGAGTTCGCCAGGCCGACCACCAGCGTACTGCCGGTGATGAAGGCCTTGCGCATCGCAATGGGGCGAGGCCCATTCGACGAAGTTGCCAAGACAAAGTCGCTGCGCGAGTTTCCGCCGGAGTTGAGCAGCCGCGCGGGATCGTTGCGCAGCCGACCGTCGGCCGTGTACTGTGCCGAGTAGCCCGCAAAGAACTGGGAGTCAAACAGGAAGCGTTCGAAGCTGACGTCGAGCGCCGAGAGGTAGAGTTCTTCCAACTGCTGCTGATAGTTACGCGAGTGCAACAATCCCAGACGCACGGCATTGTCGGCGCTGACTTCGAGCACGCCCTTGTCGCCGAACTCTAAGTACTCGGCCCAGGCGGGATTTTCGATGTACGGGGTTTCGCCGTTATCGTGCCAGCCCGGATAGCCGCGTTTGTTGTCGACGCAATGCATGAATTCATGCGCGAAGGGATCGTCGGGGGGCAGGGGAGGGCAGTCGGGGCAATTCGCATCGAACATGCGCGAGCGAGGATCGGGCTGGATGCTGATGTTCGGCAATGCCCAGTGAGGATGATCGCCCTTCTGACGAATCAGATCGTAGGCTTCGTTGTCGGCCTGTCGCCGATAGAACGAACGGTGGCAACCCGTGCTGCCAGCGATCATTCCCAGCAGCAAACAGGGAAGCAACCAACGGGTAGAGAACAAAACAGACTTGGCGGAGGTAATTAGGCGGCGCATGACGAAGGGCCTCCTTGGTCAAGCGTGAGCGGCGAGGGAGAATCGTTGTCCGAGGCATCACCGGTGAGTGAGCGCTCGATGAGTTCGAGCAGCTGGCGTTGCTCGTCGCAGGTGAGTCGGTTGCTGGGATGCTCGCGACGCGAGCTGAGCGATCGGCAGAGTTCTGTCAGCAATTGTTGGCCATCGTCGGTGAGTTGCCAGACCTGCCGGCGACGGTCGCGGCCAAGTCGCTCGAAGCAAAGCAGGTTGCGACGACGCAGGCGTTCGACCAGGCCGCTCATTTGCGCGGGCGAAGCACCGACCGCTTCGGCCAGGTCGCCTTGTCCACGACGAGCTTGGGGCCGTTCGTCGCACAGCCAGAGGACGAGGAACTCTTGGTCGGTCAATTCGTGACCGGCAATTTGTTCGGCCAATTGCTGACGCCAAGAACGACTGGCGGCACCGGTTTGCAGCAGCAACTGCAACCAGTCACGTAGTTCGGTGCGCCCCGGACCCACCTGGGTCTTGGGCACCGCGCTTAATCCTGCATCCATGCCAGCCTGCGCTTGTCGAGAGTTGCGGTTGAGGGTTTGCGCGACATCCTGCTCGCGCGACGCGGTCTTGCTTCGCCAGCAGCTGTCATTCAGCGGCGAACGATTCAAAACCAAACGCTTATGCAGGGAAAGATTCGGGAATAAACCGTTCAGACTTGAACGAATGCGCTAGAGATGCCGGTTATGTGGTGTAAAGGGCGCTTAGCACGAGCTCTAACCCCAAATTGGCAGAAGGTTTGCGTCAAAGATTGCCGGGCAGGCAAAACTTGACACCCCAGACTACCCCATTTATCATCGAGCCTATGGCCCGCGTTGTCACACACAGCGTCCGCTCGGATGGGCTCAGCGATCGGTAGTCTTTTCTGATCGCTTCCACTCGTGAGCCTGTCCACACTACCAGCAAGCGAACATCGCAATGGAACAGTACGCAATCGTTTTCCAAGTGCTCGGCGTATTGCTGGTGCTCTTTTTTGGGTTCATCACCTACATGAACACCAAGACGTGGAAGTGGGTCCACGTCACGTTCTTGATGCTCGTGTTCTTGGCCGTGCCTGCCTTTGGCTTGTATGCCGCGCTGACGATTAAGACTCGCCAGGCGTGGATGACGTACGTACAAACCAAAGAAAAGGAAGTGGAAGAAGCCAAGCAACGCACTACCCTGCTGGAACGTGGCGAAGACAGTGACGTTAAAGGCGAGAAGGACTCGGTCTTTGTCCGCAAAGAAGAGCTAGCTCGGCTGGTTCTGGACCGCGGTCGTGTCTGGCGCGGTGCCCGTCCTGGTGGTATTGCTGGCGGCACTGTCACGGTACAAGTGCCGGTTGTCGCTGCCGTACAACAAGCGCCCGCGCCGGCCCCAGCTCCCATGCCGATGCCAATGCCGGTTGATCCAGCCGCGCCCGTCGATCCCGCTGCAGCCCCGATGCCGCAACCAATGCCTATGCCCGTCGCACCCGAGCCTGCACCAGCGGCAGCCGGTGGTGGACACAGCATTCAGGAAAAGACCGTTCTGTATGTATTCCGAGAAGTAGACAGCGGCCAAGGCTACGCTTTTCCGCAGTACTACCTAGGTGAATTTGTCGTCACCCAGGTGCAGGCTGACAGTGTCACCCTGATGCCGTTGACGCCCCTCTCGCCCGAGCAAGCGCAGCAAGTGTCAGCTGGCAATGCGACCTGGACGCTGTTTGAAACTTGCCCCATCGACTCGCACGAGATTTTTGCGGGCCTGACGGCGGCGGAGATTCAGCAGCTCATTCCCGCAGCCGAAACGGGGCTCTCGCCGGAAGAGTATTCCAAGCTCATCAACGAGTATGTGCAAGACGGCCAGCGTGCTCCCGACGGCACATCGCCCGACAACTTGTGGGCTGAGGTGAAGTTCAAGAAGGCTCATAAAGAAGAGGTCGACGCGGCTCTGGTTCCCGAGAACAACCTTGCCGGTGCCGAACTGTTTGACAAAGACGGCAAGGCTTTGCCGCTGCGATTGCACCGCCAAGAGTCCGACATTAGCGAGTTCGAAGTGGGCGACACGGCGATTATTCCCAACGAGCGAGCCCAGGAACTAGTCGCTCAGGACATCGTGGAAATCGTGCAACCGATTTATCGCCGCCGCCTGATCAACTACGCCGCGCGTTACACCTCGCTTCACCGGCGCAAGATGGAAATCGACAGCCACATGCAGGCACTGACTCGAAACATTGCCACCCTCACCAAGACCAGAACCAAAGCTGAAGAACAAACCACGCTCGAAACCGAATTCAAGCGGCAACTAGACGAAGACCTGGCGAAAGTGACCTTTGAGCGCGACGGCGTTGTCAGCTACGGTCGCTCACTCTACGGCAAGTTGGCGGAAACCAACACCGAAATCCGTAACCTGTACGCTTCGAACAAGGCGCTCAACCAAGAGTTGCAGCAATTGACCGCCCGTGCCACCGCCGAGGCCAACCGCCGCACGGAAGAAGCTGCGGAGTAGACAATCGTCTTTGGGGAATATCTTCCCGCGGAGTTGGCTCATCTCTCTACAGGTGATGCCAATCTCTCTTCCGCGGAGGCTTCTCTCATGTCGCGCGCGATCTCTGCCTGCTTGCTCTTGTTGGTACTGGCCTATCCCACGCTTGCGTGTTGCCCCGCACCTCCGCTTGGCAGTTGGGTAATCAACGCCGACCAAACCGTGATCATGCTGTGGGATCCAGTCGCCAAACTGCAGCACTTTGTCCGCAAGGCTTCGTTTCAAAGTGATGCCGACGACTTTGGCTTTTTGATCCCCTCTCCTAGCAAGCCAGAACTGGCGGAGTCCGGCAACGATGCTTTTGACTATCTGCATCAGGTAACCGCTCCACGCATCGTGCAACGTCCTCGCTCAAGCGGAGGCTGCAATCTCGGCTGTTCACTGCAAGAGTCTGTTCCCACTGCTGGCCTCAAAGAAGCACCAGAAGTGCGAGTTCTGGAAGAAAAACTCGTCGCGGGCTTTAACGCCACGGTGCTGGAAGCCGACAACACCGAAGTGCTCGTGCAATGGCTGAAGGACCACGGCTATGCCTTCTCACCGGCGGTTGCCGAATGGGCAAGGCCCTACGTCGAACAGAAGTGGAAGATCACGGCGTTGAAGGTCGCGAAAACAGAAGACGAGATAACCTCGCCAACCGTTCAAGCGAGTGCCCTCCGTTTGTCATTTGCCACCGACAAGCCGCTTTTCCCTTACCGTGAACCCGACTATGCAAAACTGGCCGCAGGCGATGAAAAGCACCAGGAGAAACTCGCCCAGCAACAACGCTTGTTGCGAATCTACTTTTTGTCGAATGCCCGCTATCAGGGCGAAATGACACCGGACCAACCGTGGACCGGAAAGGTAGCTTGGGCTGGCCAACTCCCGGATCATCAACGCACCGAACTGCTCACCAAGTTGCAACTCTCCACCGAAACTGGTCCAGTCAAGTTCTACCTGACCGAGTTTGAAGACCAGTGGCCCTATAAGGTTGCTCCGGCTGATGTGTACTTTGCCGAAGCAGCGTCGCAGCAAGATGTTCGCCGGCCAGATGTCTACGTCTATCGCAATTCCGAAAGCGATGTGGCGCTCATTGCACTCGTGCTGTTTGCCTGCGCACCGCTCTTCTGGCACAAGTGGAAGTAGCTACTTAGCCGGCGGGTGAAAGAACTTTTTCAGCGGCGGGGCCATGTTGATTGGAATGTTAGCCGCCCAGGCTCCGCCATCGATCTTCCGTCCCGTGGCTTTGGCCTCTTCGTTCATTTCGCAAAAGACGGGCACCACATCGCTGGGCAGGCCAATCGCTTCGAGTTGCTCGGGCTTCCAGTCGTCTACCTTCAGGCGAATGATATAGGTGCCAGCAAACGCGTCAGCAATCAGCGGATCGTCGAGGCTCTCCTTCAGTTCTTTGCAAGGCTTGCACCAGTCGGCCGTCATTTCCACAAACGGCTTCTGCTGGGCATCGACCGCCTTGTTCACTTCAATTTGCAGCAGCGAATTCAGATGACCATCGGCAGGCTTGAGATCGACAAACGTCGCCGGCAATTCCTTACTCGTTGAGATTTGGGACACGGGCAGACAGCCTGCCGCGGCAACGAGCACGGCGGCAATCAGCAGCGACACCCGTAGAAATTGGTTAGGCATGAGTTTTTCCTGATTGCCATCAATGGTTTGCACCTCAACTGGCAGATGCTTACCCACTGTAGCGGGTTCGGGCCGCTGCTTCCATTCTCACCAAGGTGTTCCACCGACCTTGCCGGGCAATCGCGGGGTTTAAGCGTTTGTCGGTGTGTGTCGCTGATGGCTTCCTGGTTTCCGTCAGCCTATATTGAGCAATCGTCCCGCCAGATTTTGCCCGTTCCCATTCGGTCGGTTCATCTGAAGGAGTTGGTTATGTCTGAATCGCGTCCCGTTTGTCCCGATTGTGAATCGCAAGACTCTGCGGTGCCAAGCGGCCGGCCAGCACGGGCTGAATTTCGTCGGCGTGACTTCTTGCGTGCTTCGGCCGCGGGTGCCGCCATCGTTGCCCTGGGTTCGACCACAGGGCGCTTGTTTGCCGAAGACAAACCGGCCGAGCAGAAGACACCTGAGACACTGGTCAAGCAGCTTTACGATTCGATGAGCAAGGATCAGAAGAAAGAAGTCTGCTTCGATTGGGATTATCAGGATCCGAAACTCGGCCTGCTCCGCACGCGCATCTCGAACAACTGGCACATCACCTCGCCGACCATCATCGGCAGCGACTACTACACCAAAGACCAGCAAGAAATAGTGCGGGCCATTTACGAAGGGATCATCAGCCCCGAGTGGCACAAGAAGGTCGACAAGCAATTAACCGACGACAATGGCGGTAAAGGCTGGGGTACGAGCCAGAACGTGGCCATCTTTGGCAAGCCCGGCGAAGGCAAATTCGAACTGGTGATGACCGGCCGGCATATGACGCTGCGCTGCGATGGCAACAGCACCGAGCACATGGCCTTCGGCGGACCAATCTTCTACGGCCATGCGGCCAGCGGCTTCAACGAAAAGCCCGGTCACCCTGGCAACGTCTACTGGGAACAAGCACTCGAAGCCAACAAGGTCTACGAGATGCTCGACGGCAAGCAACGCAAGCTCGCCGAAGTTGCCAAGACCTTGCCTGAGAGCGGTGTGCAGTTCCAAGGTGACAAGGGAACCTTCGCGGGAATCCCCATCACCGAAATGTCTTCCGACCAGAAGGAGCAGATGCAGAAGGTGCTGCAAAAGCTGATCGAGCCTTATCGCCAGAGCGATCGGGACGAAGTGCTGGCTTGCTTGAAGACGCAGGGGGGCCTCGACAAGTGCTCACTCGCGTTCTTCACCGATGCAGACCTTGGCAGCGACAAGGTCTGGGACAACTGGCGGCTGGAAGGTCCCGCGTTTGTCTGGAACTTCCGCAGCGTGCCGCACGTTCACTGCTGGGTCAACATCGCCGACAATGCCGATGTGAAACTCAACGCGTAGTCGTTTTACCTCGATCACCACCGCCCCTGCGGCGGTGGTTCATTGGCTTATGCACTAGTTCACTGCTAGTCCACGAGTAGTGCATAGGCCGTTAAACCCCCGGGGCAGGCCCGGGGGCGTGAATTCGTTGAAAGTCGATCATGCTCACCCGCCGAGATTTGTTGTGTTCATTGGCTGCGACATCGGCGGGAACATTGGCTGCGAATACCTTGGCCACACTCCAGGCTGCTGACGATCCAACTTGGAAACGCGGTGTCGTCGCGAGTGTTCAACCACTCGCTACGCAGGCCGGCATCAACGCCTTGCGAGCGGGTGGCAATGCCGTCGACGCTGCCATCGCGGCAGCGGTAACACTGGGCGTTGTCGATCAGCATAACTCGGGCCTCGGTGGTGGTTGCTTCGTTTTGATCCGCCAGGCTAACGGCGCGTTGCTGGCCATCGATGGTCGCGAAATGGCTCCGGCCAAAGCCTCTCGCGATATGTACGTGCGCGATGGCAAGGTGAACCCAGCGCTCAGCCAAACGGGTCCGCTCGCAGTCGGCACGCCCGGTGCTCTTGCCGCCTACGACCTCGCGCTGCAGCGGGCCGGCAAGTTGAAACTCGCGGCGATTATGAACCCCGCTGCGGAACTTGCCGCGCGAGGCTTTCCGCTCGACAGCAACTATGCTCGCAAACTCAAAGCGACGGTAGAGAACCTCGCGAAGTTTCCCGGCTCGAAAGCTGCCCTGCTGAAAGCCGATGGGGCAGTGTACGACCAAGGCGACATCCTCAAGCAGCCCGATCTCGCCAACACCTATCGTCAGATTGCCGAGCAAGGTACCGCCTGGTTCTATCGCGGCAAATTCGCCAAGCAAATCGGGGCCTGGATGCAAGCCAACGGTGGCATCCTCACCGCCGATGATTTCGCTGCCTACCGGCCGATCGTGCGCGAACCGCTGCAAACCACCTATCGCGATTACGAGATCATCGGCTTTCCGCCACCCAGTTCCGGCGGCGTGCATGTCGCCCAGATGCTCAACATGCTGGAGCAGTTCGATCTGGCCAAATTGAACAAGCGGGGCAGGGGAGCGCTCGAACACTTGCTTGCCGACGTGATGAAGTTGGCCTTTGCTGATCGCGCCCATTGGCTCGGCGATCCCGACTTTACGAAAGTGCCGCGAGGGCTGATCGACAAAGCGTACGCTCGCGAGCTGGCTGCGAAAATTGATCCCAACAAGGCAATCGAAGTCGCCAGTCACGGCCGCCCGCCGCGCGCAACGGAGAACATCTTCGCCAAGCCAGCCGCCGATGCGCCACTCAGCGACAAGCACACCACGCACATTGCGGCGGCCGATGCCGAAGGAAACTTCGTGGCCATCACCGCCACTGTGAACACGACCTTCGGTTCGAAGGTCATCGTCCCCGGCACGGGTCTCGTCCTGAACAACGAGATGGACGACTTTTCGATCAGCCCCGGCCAGCCCAACGCCTTCGGACTCATCGGTGCCGAAGCGAATGCCGTGGAACCGGGCAAACGACCACTTTCGAGCATGTCGCCCACGATCGTCCTTCAGGATGGTCAGCCAGTGATGACGGTCGGCGCAGCGGGCGGTCCGACGATCATCACCCAAGTGCTGCAGGTGCTCGTTCGCGCGCTCGATCTTCAGCAACCTTTGTCGGAGGCGGTAGCAGCGCCGCGGGTGCATCATCAGTGGCGGCCGAATGAACTGCGAGTCGAACAATCGCTGCCGGCCGCTACCGTTGCGGCACTCCAGGAGCGGGGCCACAAGATCGATGCCACTGCTGGCATCGGTGTATGCCAGGCTGTGGCTTACGATCCCGCCAGCAAGACCTTTACCGGCGTGCACGATCCCCGCATACCGGGCTCGGCCCAAGGCTTGTAACTCGAAGAATTCTGCTACGATAAGTGGGATTCTTCACCCGCCTTTTTCAGCTTCGCGCCTCTGTCAGCGCCAAATGAGTCATGGGATATCAGGAACGAGACTACTACCGCGACGATGCACCGGACGATCCCTTGGGCCTGAGGGCCATGTCCGCGACGGCCAAGCTCATCGTGCTGACCGTGCTGGTTTTTCTCGTCGATTTGTTCTTCGGCGGCCCGAAGCATACGATCACGAATGCACTCGCCCTGTATCCCACGGTGTGGGTCGAGCCTTGGTACTTCTTTCAGTGCCTCACCTATGGGTTCGTCCACAGCGAGTTCAACATCCAGCACATCTTGGGAAATATGATCGGGCTCTGGATCTTTGGCCGGTTGCTCGAAGAGAAGCAAGGCGGAGCCTACCTCGTTCGGTATTACGTTTCTGCGATCATCCTTTGCGGACTGGTGTGGTCGGCCAGACACTTCTTCCTGCTCAATGAATCGGGCCCGCTCGTCGGCGCCTCGGGTGGTGTGACAGCGGTTATCATTCTGTTCTGCTTGAAGAACCCGCGAGCCACAATGCTCGACAAGGTGCTCATTCCCGTTCCGGCGTGGGTGCTCGGCGTGCTGATCGTCGCGGCCGATCTCTTCGGCGTGCAGATGGGAGCAAAGCAACCAGGAGAACGGGTCGCCTTCGATGTCCACCTGACAGGTGCTGCGTTCGCGGTACTCGTCTGGGCACTACGACTCAACTTTGGTCGCGGCACGTTCCTCGATACTCCCGGCCGCTGGATTAAAAATGTGCAGGGGTGGTTTAAGCGTCGCCCGGCGTTACGGGTTCATTCCGAGACACACGAATCGGACGATGACGACGACGCGCTCGAACGCGAAGGCGACCGCATCCTGGCGAAGATCTCGCAGCACGGCGATGGCAGCCTGACGGCCAAGGAACGCCGCACTCTGGAACAATACAGCCGCCTGATGCGAGCGAAGCGAAAATAAGCGAGTTCTTGGAAGGAGCCAGAGTTTCATCAACTTCTAGCTCCGCCAATTCACTGTGATCCTTGCCCGGTAAGCTACTCCTTCTTGCGATCACCGAGGCGACCAGCGCCTTGTCGCATCCGCTCGACGATCACTTTCAGTTCTGACTCATCGAGTTGACCATCGCTGTTACTGTCCATTCGGTCGAAGGTCTTTTCTTTCAAGCTATCGGGGGCTTCGTCTTTGCTGAGTTTGCCGTCGCCGTTCTTGTCGGCCTCTTTCAGGCGGGCGATGAACTGAGCCGCGAAGGCTCCAGCGTTTCCTTCGGGACGTGGCGAGGCACCAGCGCCTTCACGCATTCCCGGCGGTGGCCCGAGCTCTTCGCGGGTCAGCTTGCCGTCGCCATTCTTATCGAGCTTGGCAAGCGACTTAGCAGCCGCCGCAATCTCTTCGGCCGAAATCTCGCCGTCGCCGTCGGTATCGAGTGCGCGCACGAGCGGCGGACCGTTTTCGCCGCGGCCTTCAGTGCGTCCTTCCGGTCGAGGATTCGCTGGCGTTCCTTCAGGACGTCGCGCTGGCGGCCCACCTGGAAAAGCGCCGGCCACTTTTTCGAACTCGGCCAGGGTCACATTGCCGTCGCCATCACTATCGAGGCGATCAAAATTCTCTCGCATCCGTTCGGGAGCTTCGTCCTTACTGAGTTTGCCGTCGCTGTTCTTATCGAAGCGCTCAAAGATTGCTTTCGCGGAAAACGCTCCCCCGGCACCACCCGGTCGTCCCGCTCCGGGGCGTCCTTCGCCTGGCGCGGCTTCAGCCATTGGCTGAGACTTCTTCAGCGCGGCAACCAGTTCGTCCTTGCTCAGCTTTTTGTCGTCGTTGGCATCACCCATCCGCAGCAACCGCTCAAACAGCGGCCGCTTATCTTCGGGCACTTCATCGACGGCCACCACGCCATCCTGATTGGCGTCGAGTTTATTGAACAACTCAGCGGGCTCTTGAGCACCGGCGGACGACACAATGGTCGCCGCAGCGGCGGTGAACATTCCGAACAATATCTTGCGCATGATGGTTTTCTCGCGGGAAGAGGCAATGGTTGGGTACGCCACCTTTAACCGGGGCAGCACGCCGAAGTTTCGCCGATCGGTGCGCCCTATACCAGTAGATTCTTACGCCTGTGCGACTACTGCCGCCTTGGCAGAAAACCGCCTCCGAAAATGGGGGGGTAAGGCGACAATTTGTCGCCTCACCGCAAACCCATGGCAATTAATGATTTACGCCACCGCCGAGCCACCCCACCTTTGAGCGTATCACCCTTGAGCTGCCGTTTTCGGAGAGTTTGCGCGAAACGCGAATGATTTGGACGCTACGAGGGTGCTAACCTAGAACAAATCTGTCTTTTTCGTTAGTTAACGCGGTCTCGATGGCAACCGACTATGACCCAGAACGAGATTCAAAACATGCTGCGCGAATTTATCGTGCGGCAATTTCCGGCAGCGGCCAGCCCGGGAGTTGACTTGGACGCATCGCTCATCAAGCACGGCATCATCGACTCGTTGGGAGTCCTGGAGTTGGTGACCTTTGTCGAACAGCAGTTCGGCATTGTGATGAGCGACGACGAAATGGTCTCGGAACATTTTGAGTCGATTCCCGCCTTGGCTGAACTTGTTCACCACAAGCTCTCGAAAGCGGCGCCATGCAATTCCTGATTCATCATTTGCTGCGCGACTCTGCCGCTCGCCGGCCCGAGCAAGAAGCGCTGGTTCACGGCAAGACGCGTCTCAACTACGCACAGGCTCAAGCGGCCGCTGTATCGTTGGGAGCGATCCTGCACCAAGCGGGGACTAAGCGACTGGATCGCGTGGGAGTGCTGCTGGAGCCTTCGTGCGAATTGGCTCTCTCGTTGTTCGGCATCTCGCAGGCGGGCGGCGTTTTCGTCCCCATCCATCATGGCCTGTTCCCCGAACAGGTCGAGCATATCGTCCGCGATTGCAGCATGACGGGCATCGTAATTGATGTCTCCCGCTGGAAACAACTTCAGCCAATTCTGGAAGCGTGCGATTCGCTCCAATTCGTCATTCTTGTCGGTCACGACGAGGCGCATACAAGGCTAAAGACGTTCCGATACTCGGTAGCGGACACAGCCACCGCTACGGCTACCACCGAACAAGCGATCGACAAAGATCTCGCGGCCATTCTCTATACATCGGGTTCGACGGGGAAACCGAAGGGGGTGATGCTGAGCCATGCGAATGTTGTCGCCGGTGCCTCCATCGTTTCGGACTATCTCGGCATCACGTCCGCCGACCGCATCTTGGCGGTCTTGCCCTTCAGCTTTGATGCCGGCCTGAATCAACTCACGACGGCCATTCAGCAAGGTGGCACGTGCGTCATGATGAAGTTCTTGTTCGCGAAGGAAATCGTGAACATGCTGGCCAAGGAGCGCATCACCGGCCTCGCTGGTGTGCCACCGCTCTGGAGCCTGATCGCTCAGGATAGTTCCACGCTGGCAACGACCGCGTTGCCCCACCTCCGCTACATCACCAACACCGGGGGCGCAATGCCCTTGAGCACGCTGCAGCGTTTACGGGCAGCAGTTCCCGAAACGCAGGTCGTGTTGATGTACGGCCTGACGGAAGCTTTTCGCTCTACGTACTTACCTCCCGCAGAGCTCGATCGCCGCCCCACGTCCATGGGCAAAGCAATTCCGAATACCGAGATCCTGGTGCTGAACGAAGAAGGCCGCCTTTGTGCGCCGGGTGAAATCGGCGAGCTTGTGCATCGTGGCCCAACGGTTTCGCTGGGTTACTGGGGGCAACCGGAACTCACCGACAAAGTCTTGCGCCCGAATCCGCTGTTGCCTCCGGAAGTCAGCAATCATGAAAAGGTCTGCTATTCGGGCGATTTAGTCAAAACCGACGAAGACGGGTTTCTCTATTTCGTCGGCCGCCGGGATAACCAAATCAAGTCCTCCGGCTTCCGGATTAGTCCGACGGAAGTCGAAGAAGCATTGTGTCGCACAGGCCAGCTGCGAGATGCAGCGGTGATTGGCTTGCCCGATGAAGTCTTGGGGCAACGGATCAAGGCGTTTGTTGTCCCCCGCGAAGGTGTCGCCATCAGCCAGGACCAACTCGTCGCGCACGTCGCGACACTATTGCCGCGGCACATGGTTCCCAAGGTCGTCGAAGTGTTGGGCGAACTCCCCAAAACCTCCAGCGGCAAGATCAATTACCCAGCGTTGCGTCAGCGCGAAGCTGGCGCAACAACGTAAAGCCGCTCTTGCCCGTACTCGATATTGGCGCAGCATGTCAGCAGTCACAGAAACAGCAGTTCCCACTCTCCACGATCACGTCTCCGACTTGATTGCGCGGCATTTTTGCGTGTCTCAAGGCGAACTGCAAATTGGTGGACTTCCGGTTGGTGATCTCGTTCGGCAATTTGGCTCTCCGCTCTACATCTACGATTTGGAAATTGCGAGGCAGCAGTATCGAGCACTGCGGGCCACGCTCCCCGCCAACTTCGAAATCTGCTTCTCCGTCAAAGCGAATCCGAATCAAGCTCTGCTGCGAACATTCGTCGCGCTGGGCTGCGGCCTGGAGATTGCCTCGAGTGGAGAATTGCACCAAGCGCTGGCAGCCGGATGCGCCGCCGAGAAGATCTTGTTCGCTGGCCCCGGCAAAACCGAGCAAGAACTCGAGTTAGCCATCGTTCAAGGCATCGGCGAGATCCATGTCGAATCAAGGACCGAAGCACTCCGCGTAGCTCGCATTGCCGGCCAGCAAAATCGGCGAGTCAACATTTCTCTCCGCGTGAATCCAGCTGCCGCCGTCGAAGGTGGTGGCATGCGGATGGGCGCTAAAGCGGTTCCGTTCGGAATTGACGAAGATCAACTCGACTGTCTCTTAGACGAATTGCTGCCGAACCCAGCGTTGCAAATCGTCGGCCTTCATTTGTTCGTCGGCACCCAGATTCTGGACCACACCGTCCTGCTTAGGCAGTACCGAGCCGGCCTCGAGATCGCCCGCCACTTGCAGCTGCGATTGGGACGACCGCTGCAAACCATTGATCTCGGCGGCGGCTTAGGGGTTCCCTATTTCCCGCATGAAGCGAGACTTGATCTGGCTCCGTTGCAAGTCGGTCTAGCCACCTGGATGGAAGAAGTCGCCGCTGCGGGCGACTTCAGCCGGGTTCGCTTTATTGTCGAGCCAGGCCGATTTTTAGCGGCCGAAGCTGGTATCTACGTCTCGCAAGTTACCGATGTGAAAAACTCGCGTGGCAAGAAGTTTGCGATCGTCGACGGTGGCATGCACCATCAGTTGGCCGCCTCGGGCAATTTAGGACAAACGATCAAGCGGAACTTTCCCGTCGCCGTGCTCAATAAGCTGGACCAGGCAACAGCAGACACAGCCGACATTGTCGGCCCGCTCTGCACCCCGCTCGATGTGCTCGCCCGTGCGTTGCCGGTACCTGCCATCGAAATCGGAGACCTGGTCGGTGTCTTTCTTTCGGGAGCCTACGGTCGCTCAGCCAGTCCGCTCGGTTTCTTGAGCCGCCAAGCGCCGCCGGAAATTGTCGTCGATGCCGGCCAAGCGATCCTGAGTCGCACTCGCGGGAGCGATCACGACTATCTGGCCGATCAACTTCAGGTAGAGTCGAAAGTGGGCCATGCGTTCCATTGAAAAGCTGACAGCAGCCATGTTCCCGGACGTGTATTCGTCCTTGCTGCATCCGTTCGATCCCCAGATGCCCGAGGCTACCTGGCAGCGAGCTTTCGTACTGAATCGTTGGCACGACGAGGACCACTTCGGCTATGTGCTACGCGACGAGGGGAAGTTTGTCGGCATGCTCGGCGCGCTCTTCAGTCGGCGCCAGGTCGATGGCCGCGAAGTTCGTTTCTGCAACCTCCACAATTGGTACGTCCGCCCGGAGTTTCGAGCCCAAAGCCTGCTGCTGATGCGGCCGATTCTCGCGCTCAAGGATCACGTCGTGACCGATCTTTCCGCCTCCAGCGAAGTGGTCGCGATTTCTGCCCGCCTCGGCTTCACAAAGCTGGACCGCACTATCCGCATGCTACCGCGTTTGCCCTGGCGAAGCTCGGCGTCCGATGTTCTCCATCTGGATACTGAAGCGGCTGCGGCCGAAAAACTGACTTCCGCTGAGTTGCAATTGTTTCGCGACCACCAAGGGATCGACTGCCAACATCTGTTCGTCGCGAGCGACGAGGGCGACTGTTACATCATCGCCTCGCGCATCAAAAGCCGTTGGCTGCCGCATGTCTTCGTGCATCATCTGAACAACCCTCAGGTCTTCGCTCGGCAGAGCTTGCAAATTCGTCACCATCTGCTGCAAAGTGGTGGTCGCTACGTGGCGGTGAATGTTCCACATCTGGCGGGCCAGAAAGTTCCGTACTCGCTGCTGGCTGATGCCAACCAGAGGCTGGTGCGTGGCATCCATTGCCCACCATCTGCGATCGATTCTCTGTACTCTGAGATGCCGCTCTTTAAGCTGCCGATCTATCCTCGGCCGCCGCTCTTTGTACGGGGCACCGCGCTCCGGATGTGGCGCTGGAAGAACTCCTGCGCCGAATGGCTCAAATCGTGGCACTCTGCTAGCGAAAATGGACTTCGATCTTGTTGAGATTTCCCGTCCCCGATAGACTGCGCAGACTGTTGCTGACGACTGCTTTTCTGGCCAGACTAGGCCCTGCGGCATAGAATTGTCCGCCTAGTCCGAACCAGCTGCAATCGCTTGGCGTAGTACTGTTCATACGGCTCACATGGCTGCGATCACACACTTTCGCACCAGGACGACCGCTGGCCCCAAGAAAGGCAAAAAAGCCTTTAGTTGTGACTGGCACAGTCCTTACAGCCGTTCAGGATGCTTGAATTCGCTACAGGAGGTTCGCGAAACAAAGACCGAAGGGCACTCGCGCCCTTGCCGATAACTCTGGGGTGTCAAACGTGCTAGCGTTCGCCAAGTCTCTTCGCATGACACGGAAATACCCCCGACACGGAAGCGCGACGCCTGCTGGTTTTTGTGTGACGTATATTGGGGAGACGGTCTTCGTGGCCTATCGGGCCGGGTAACAAACAACCGCTGTAATTTGCATCCGTTCGGATGCCCAAGCGTTTGTTCATCCGGTTCGGGTCCAAGGTTCGTCCCCCCGCGCTTTTGAAAATCCATTGAGGAAATTCTGTGACTGGCTCAGCTCATCGCCCAGACCGCGACCGGCCAGCACGTGTGGAGGGAGATTCCGTCATGTATATTTATGGTAGTTCGCAGATTCATTCCGCTCAGCCCCTGAGTGCACCGCATCGCTCCATCGCGACGCAGGCACCACAAACTCGGGGAGCCTCGGGAGTTGACCAATTGGACATCTCTCCAGAAGCCGACCTGATTAGCCAGGTCCACGAATTGCCCGACATTCGTCAGGACAAGGTGAGCAGCATTCGTGCTCAGATCGCCTCCGGCACCTACGACACCGATGCCAAGCTCGATGCAGCCCTCAGCCGCCTGCTCGACGAAATCGGCTAGTGCGAATGCAGAACGAAGAACGCAAAATGCAGATTAAACTGCATTTGGCGTCTTTCCGAACATTCTGCCTTCTTCGTTTTGCATTCAGCATTTCCAGGGGCCTCCTTCCCGCTGCCGCTGGAACAGCGTAGAATCACTTATTGAGACTACGGCTGGTCCGCTGGTGCGAATACCTGCAGAAAAGACATTCGCCTTGACGACAACCAGTCTCAATAAACTGGTTTCCGCTCTTCTCGTCGCAAGTGCCTTATGTCGGACCAAGATTCGCTCGAACGCGTCCCCGTAGCCCTCTCTCCGCGCGATCGCTTTGTCGAGTTTCTGCAAAGCAAAGGGATGCGAGTGACCCAGCAAAGGCTGTCGCTCGTCGATCATGTCTTTAGCCATCACGAACACTTCGACGCCGACCAGCTGATGGAGCAGTTGCCCCCCTCGGGCGACCCCAACCACGTCAGCCGGCCGACTGTCTATCGCACGCTCAATGAGTTCGTCGATGCAGGCTTGCTGCGCCGCTTCACGCTCAACGGGCGGGCCGTCTATGAGCACGACTATGGCTACCCGCAGCACGATCACTTTCACTGCACCGAGTGCAACAAGCTGCTCGAGTTCACCAGCCCCGAACTGATCACTATGCGCGACGATCTGGGCAAACAGCACCAGTTCCGCGTCACCGGGCACCGCCTCATCATCAGCGGCATCTGCCAGGAATGCGCCCAGGCCAAACGTCGCAGCCGCAGCCGGATGAACATGATCTAGCCAGGTTCCACCGAACCGAGAAGGGAAAGGTTTCATGGCAAATTACGACGCCCTGTTAGCCGAAGCGAGCCAACTCCCCATCGGCGATCGGCTGCAACTCATTGAAACTCTGTGGGACACTGTTCCTCCGCAATCGCTACCTCCTCTCAGCGATGAATGGGTCGCCGAAATCCAGCGCCGGTCGGCTGAATTTGATGTCGGTAACGCACAAGTGACTTCTTGGGAACAGATCAAAGCGGATGCTCGTCAACGTTCCAGCAATAATCCAGTCCCCGAATGAACGTCGACTACCTGCCCGGCGCACGCGTGGACTTCGACGAGACCTATGATTGGTACTCGGCACGAAGTCCGACAGCTGCAAATCGCTTTATCACGGCGATTGACGACGCATTGGCCGTAGTCGTGAGCAATCCCCTGCGATTCGCAAGTGACGACGGCATTCACCGCCTCTGCCCAGTTAGGCGTTTTCCGTTTCGAATCGTTTATCGAATTGAGAGCGACACGATCATCGTTGTCGCGATTACTCACGGCAGCCGAAGTTCGACCTATTGGCAAGATCGTTAGCCTCAGATCGTCCTGCCAGTCAGGATGCCTTGCGTCGATCTGCCAAGCCAGGAGTCGACGTAAGTCCAAACGAACGAAAAGGGTGGGTGTTCACAAACCGGCAGGGTTTGTGAACACTCAGGCGCGCCGCAGCCGAGAGATATCACAGGTCGCGTTCACAAACCTCGGTAGCCTGTGAACAAAGTTTCCCCAGTGAGTCGGCCGGAATGAAGGCTTATGTCGATTGGGCGGGGAACGGCGTTTCCTAATACCGCAAGATGTAATCCAGCGTCAGGCGATTGTCGAGCACGCCGCGGGTGTTGGTCACGGGCAGTTCCCAGGCGATGCCAACTTCCTGCAGCAGTGAAGGTTTGTACTTGAGGCCGAAGGCACCCGTAACGATGTCGCTCCCGGCGACACCCGTGGAGCCGAAGTTGAAGAAGTCTCCACCCTGGATGCCGTTCAGGCCCGCGTTGGCACCGTTGCTCATCCAGTGGAACCAGTTTCCTTCGACAAAGCCGTACAGGCACGTTCCCGCGATCTGACGGTCGACGTGGGCCGACCAGTAAAAGACCTGGTTCTCGGTTTGGCGATCGGCGGGCAGGCGAAAGCCAGCCGTCGTCAGAAAGTGGCTGCAACAATCCCACAGCAGACTGCCGTACGAGGCGAACAGGTTGAATTCTCCCGAGCCGTTACCCTGCAGCGCCTGCGGACTACCCACGGGCAGTTCGAACGTCCCACCGATGCTCAGAATCTGCAGACACTCGACGTCTTTCCACAGGTTGTACTTCAAGCCCACGGCCACGTCGGCCCAACCATCATCGAGCGGAGCATTGGGGCTGGCCCAGATGAAGCCATCCTTGGTGGCAATGAACGACAAATCGTCGCTGAGTGCCACCCGCGCCTGCATGGCCAACACTTGCAAATCGCTACCGGGAATCGCTCCGCCGGCCAGCGCTGGCAAGTTGTGTTGGATGAAAATGAAGCGCACCTCGCTGAGTGTGCGAGGATCTTCAAAAAACACCGGATTGGTCATCGGGCTAATGAAGCCGGACCAGCGTGTATCGGTCGCTTGAATGAAGCCGAGCAACGGACACTTTTCGTAGCACTCGCAACACTCTTCGGCCGGGGGTACTTCGAAGTACGGAGCGACTTCGGTCCCTGCCAAGGGGAGAAGTTCCTGTCCGTGTACCGCGCCTGTCGTCACGACGAGACAGACAACAAAGAAACTCCATTTCCAAACGCGAGACATAGTCGGATCCTTGACCGGGAAAATCTGGAACGACGGGTAAACCGGCGAAGATTTTTATGGAAGCCTGTGGACGCTATCGGCCCAATGCCAGCACATCGACGATAAGCAAATTTCTGATGCGATCGCAGCCAGGCTTTGGTGACAAAACCTCATTCGCTCGGCAAATTGCCGTCTCAAACGCAAGTCACGCTTTCGTCGTACAAATTTTCAACTTCTGAAATGCGCACCGTCATGTTCGCTCTGCTCGCTGCATCGCGCATAGATGTCACAACCGGTGCCCCACCACCGCCGGAAGCCGCGATCCGCCAAGAAAGCTATGGTTTCGTTGCTTCCCCAATCTGGGCATACCGGAGGGGGTACGGCTGTAGTGAATCTGCGGATTCTTTGCCGAGCGATCATCCACTCGCATTCTCCTTCGCAAAATGCTGAAACAGAGGGACACCTGCCATGCCAATCACGATCAGCCATTACCAGTGGATGAAGGAAACCGACAAAGGAATCTTCTCGATTCGCAGTTCGGAACTGAAGGCCATCGACGAAGCTCTGCTCTGGTACGCCAAACACACGAACCAGCGTAATCTCAATGCTCTACGAGCCGCCATGGAGGAATGGATTCACAAGGAAGGGTCCAACTGGCGGACAAGCGGCCGCAACAAGACGGGATTCGTCGAAAAACTGTACACCGAGTTAATGGAAGTCCCCGGCCGCAAAAGCGGGGAGGACATGGTTGCGGTCTCGGCTCTCCGCGATGAATCGCGCGTGTTCACGACCGATTTGTTCGCCGGCAAGCAACTCGATTGGCGACCTGGAATTCTGGCCAAGTTGAAAGTGAGTCGGTTTACCGCCTTCAAGAATACAGCCAGCGTGACCAACGACCTGAACGGAGTCACCCATGGCGGCATTCGCAATGGAATTGCGGGCCTTGCTCCTCGTAGTGGCGCTAGCCCCGGCGCTGGCGCCGATTTCTTCGTGAAGAGCATGGTTCCGGCCGAGTACTTGCTCGACGTCACGACCGCCCTCGCTTCTCACCTGCCGACGTTCATGAAAGAACTAGGCGTCGCCATGACGCCTTATTTGGGCGTGGTTGCCGCTGGCGGCGGTGCTCTCCTCGATGCGTGCAAGTTGGGGCGTGACACGTATCGTTCGTACAATACGCGCAAGCATATGGAGCGAAGCCTGGCCGTGGATGCTCCGCAAAAAGCCATGCAGGGCATCATCAACATCATCGAAAAGGAAGCGATGATCAACGGAATGAAGATGAGCCTGGGCATGGGCGAGTTTACGATGAAACTCGCCGGCGTGGCCGCTGACTTTGGCACCGCCACCACCGCCGCCATTGGTCTGGGAGCCAGCCTGGCCAAGTTCGGCATCTTTCTGGGCGATCTGGTCAACGATGTGATGGAGCGACGCAAAGCCAACGAGATGATGCGCGCGGGCGGCAATTTAGACTCGCAACTCTTCGTGGAAAGTCCGATCCTCGGTGCCTATCTCGTTTGCTGTGCGCCCACGAGTGTGCTGACGAATACCGTCTTCGACCGCTTCTTTGTCCAAGGCTGGCGCGGTGAGGTCGAACGGGCCGTGAAACAACATCACGAGCCGATCAAAGAACAAGCTCGCCGGTTGATCCAGGAGCATCGCTTCTGGATTCCCGCGTTGCAGAACTATCCCGGCATTCTGACCGTCAACAAAAAGAAACTGAAAGAAATGGAAGCTCGCAAAGGCAAGCCCGGCACGGAAGGCTTTGGCCACGACAACATGCCCGCGGCCCTCAAGGCGTAGAGGCTACCGATTCTTTCGCAGCGTCTGGCAGCTCGGGCAGTAGAAGGTTGCTCGTTGAGCTTGGACGATGCGGACGATGACCTGCGACGCACATTGCACGCAGGCTTCCCCCTCACGATCGTACACGCGGTGCTGGTTTTGATAACCGCCCGCCTTGTTAAGCGCGTTGCGATAGGTTCCGTCAGAGAGCGTCGAGCCTTCGTGCTCGATGGCGAGAAGAAGCACCTCTAGCAGTCGTCGATGAATCTCGTGCCACTCACCAGCTTTCAATTTTCGGCACGGCTTGCCTGGATGAACACCGGCGAGATGCAAAATCTCGGACGCATAGAGATTACCAACACCGGCAACCGCTTTTTGATCCAGCAACGCAACTTTAATGGCGCGCTGACTGCTCCCCAGCCGTTCTTGAAGTTCCTCCGGCGAGATCACCAGCGCATCGGGGCCCAGCTTATTGCCAATCAGTTCCGCAGCCAGTTTCTCATTGCTGACGAGTCGTACGCTCCCCAGCCCGCGTCGATCCCAGTAGTACACCGAGCGAATTGGACAACCCGTCAGATCAAGACGAAATCGCAGATGCTCTTGCGAAGGAGGATCGGCCACCAGCACCAACCCGGTCATCCGTGGTTCGAACACCAAAGACAGATCACCGGTCAATCGCACGACAACGCGCTTTCCGAGCCGATCGATGGCCTGAACCTTTTTCCCCTGAATCGCCTCCGCTAATGCATCGGCCGCCGGTTCAATCCGGATTGGCTTACGAGGGCAGGGTAGGGGGGTAGCACCGCGAACCTTGGCCCCTATGATCCCCAAGATCCCGCGGCGCATAGTTTCGACTTCAGGCAATTCGGGCATTTTTGGTGGCACTGGTGATAATGGTTGCGTGTTTTCTTCATTCTACCCGTTTGTGGCAATTTGCGTCCGATCTGGGAGGTCAGAAGTCGGGAGTCAGAGGTCGGACGAGAAAATGCAGAAGTTGGAATGCAGAACGCAGAATGAAATCCAGAGAAAACTTTTCCGACCTCCGACCCTTGGCATTCAACTTGGAACAGCTCGCCTCGAATCGTATGATGGAAGAGTACTCGCAAAACATTTGTCGGGAGCATGCGCCGAATGGTTGATTCAAGTGAAAGGTTGACCGGACTAAGTGACGCCGAACTGATGGCATTGGCCGATGCCTTACTCGCGCCGAGCGCTCAAGGTCGACTGAACGACTTGTTGAGTCGCAATGGCAACGCGCAGCTGTCGTCTGAAGAATCAGTTGAGCTCGACTCTTTGCTGGCCAGAGTTGATCAGCTCAATATTCTCAAAACACGAGCTCGCTTCACGCTCCATCAACAAGCAACCGGGGCACGTTAATCTTGAGCGGATATGTGCCGGCAGATTTACGCAGGCTAGTTCGAGAACACTTCGGTAGCTGCTGCGCCTATTGCCGATCGGCGGAAGCCTTGACCGTTTCGATCTTTGAAACTGAGCATATCCAACCGCGCTCATTGGGCGGACCAACTGAATTCGCGAACCTCTGCCTCGCTTGTCCGACCTGCAATCGCTACAAGGCCGATCGTTTATTGAGAAGTGATCCTCAGAGCAGTGCCGAGGTAAAGCTATTTCATCCTCAGCTTGACCGTTGGGAAGATCACTTTGCTTGGAACGCCGACTTTACAGAAATTGTCGCAGTCACCGCCTGTGGTCGAGCAACCATCGAATTGCTGCGAATGAACCGCCCGCAACTCGTTCGCGTGCGGCGAATGTGGGTCGAGATGGGCGAGCACCCACCAACCATTTGACCGTTCATTCCGCAGATTCTCCGTTCTTCGCCCCGCCTCCTCCTATCCCTCATCTTGTCACCTCGCTGGCTGGTAACGACAATTGTTTGTTTGCCAATGCCACGCCATCCGCAGTCCACCTCATGAGCACAGTTCCTTCCTTGCAGTCCGTTCCCGATGCCGCAGGCCGCTTTGGCTCGTTCGGTGGCCGCTATGTGCCAGAGACGCTTACCCGCGCGCTCGATGAGCTGACGGCCGAATACGCTAAGGCTCAGCAAGATCCAGCGTTTCAGGCCGAATTAGATGACCTGTTCAAGAACTTCGTCGGCCGGCCTTCGCCTCTCTACTTCGCCAAGCGACTGACGGAACGCTGCAAGGGTGCCCAGATTTGGCTCAAACGCGAAGACTTGAATCACACGGGTGCGCACAAAATCAACAACACGCTGGGCCAGGCACTGCTCACGATTCGGATGAAAAAGAAACGCGTGATTGCCGAGACTGGTGCCGGGCAACACGGCGTCGCCACCGCGACGGCTTGTGCGCACTTCGGAATCCCGTGCGTGGTGTACATGGGCGAAGAAGATATTCGCCGCCAGGCTCCCAATGTAAACAGCATGAAGTTGCTGGGCGCGGAAGTTCGCCCGGTGACGAGTGGCTCACGGACGCTTCGCGATGCGATTAACGAAGCGATGCGAGACTGGATGTCTTCGGTCGATACGACGCATTACATTCTGGGCTCGGTTGTCGGCCCGCATCCGTTCCCTCGCATCGTGCGCGACTTTCAGTCGGTCATTGGTCGCGAGACACGTGCGCAATCGCTTGAGCGCTTCGATCGCTTGCCCGACTGTGTCGTCGCCTGTGTGGGCGGCGGCAGCAATGCGGCGGGTATGTTCTATCCGTTCGTTGGAGACGCGAGCGTCAAGCTAATTGGTGTCGAGGCCGGCGGTCGCAGTTCGCGTCCTGGCGACCATGCGTCGCCGCTTAGTTACGGCACGCCTGGTGTTCTGCACGGCAGCTTTAGTTATGTGATGCAGGACGAAGACGGCCAGACCTGCGATGTGCACTCGATCTCGGCCGGTCTCGATTACCCCGGCGTCGGTCCCGAGCACAGCTACTGGAAAGATGCAGGGCGGGTCACCTACACCGCCTGTGAAGACGACGACGCCCTCCGCGGCTTCGATGCTCTCGCCCAATGCGAAGGAATTCTCCCGGCGCTCGAAAGTTCGCACGCCATCGCCTTCGCCATGAAGCATGCCGCCACGATGAAGCCCGACCAAACGCTCGTCGTCTGCCTCTCTGGCCGCGGTGATAAAGACGCTGCGGAAATTGCGCGGTTACGGGGTTAGCAAAATGACGACGTTCAAACAACTCTGGCCTGCGACCACGCCGGAAGCCATCGCAGCCTTTGAACAAAAGGCCGGGTTGCGGTTGCCGGCGCTGTACCGCCGGTTTCTGCTGACGACGAACGGCGGGGTGCCGGGCAGGTTTGGTTTTGGGAACGTATAGGTTTCTGGTCCAAGGGCTCAAATGAGAACACGTTCCTCGTAGAGTCAGACTTCGACAAGTTTGTCGCGAGTCTGACGGAATGAATATTTACAAACTGACGGACTACCGTGAATAGGCGAGATCTGTCGAACCATGGCTCACGGAGAGTACATTGACGTCGACCCCACGCAGCTGCGCCTGATGGGTAGCCGAATTGTCGGTGCGGATCCGGCTAAACTAGCTCGCCAGTTCCAGCGATTCGGCCTCTCGACATCCGGGATGCCGCCTCCAGAAGTGAAACGTGGTACCGATGGCGAGCTCGTGTTGTATGATGGAGTTACGAGGGCGACGCGTGTCGCAAAGTACCTTCCGGGAATGAAAATCAGGGTGATTGTCACGGGACAGCTACTGGCGGCTGTCGGGCATTTCCCGAAACTAGGAGATACCCTATGAGCGAAGAAAAGCAGACTCGGCTGGAACTGATTGCCGCGCTGATTCAGCTCAGCTCAATTCGTCCCGAATGGCGAATGGGACAGACCATCGCCAACCTCGCAACGACCTTAGGACGCGCCGAGCCTGGCGCCATCTGGGATCTCGAAGATGAAGACGCTCTAACGGCTGCCCAGTTTTTGCTAAAGCAACATGCTGAGTTGGAACGATCAGACGTGGCCTAACGTCGCGGCGAGAATTCAATAGAATTTGACATCCCTGGAAGATAGCTTTGGATTCAAATGCACACACCCGCTTGAGTTTGATCGACAGACGCTGGCGAATCTAGCTACGATGGCGGACCGCATGAATTCAGAAGGTGTTTGGAATCTGGAAGATAAAGAAACGCACGAAGCAGCTCGCACGTTTATTCGAGAACTCCACGAGCGTGGTCATCAGGCTCAAAACTGAGCCAGTATTACTCTGCACAAGAATTCATTGTTTTTCATGACCAAAATCGACGATCTCTTCGCTCAGCTTCGCATTTCCGGCCAGAAGGCGCTCATGCCGTTCGTGACAGCTGGCGATCCAGACCTGCAGTTTACGGCTGACGTGATTCGCGAGCTCGATCGCCGCGGCTGCACGATGTGCGAAGTGGGCATCCCGTATAGCGACCCGATTGCAGACGGCCCGGTGATTCAGGCTTCGTACACGCGTGCTCTGGCGCACAAGATCAAGGTGCAGCAGATCCTGGCGATGCTCACCAAGGTCTCTGCCGAAGTGAAGATGCCCATCGTCACAATGGTCAGCTTTGCGATCATTCACCGTTATGGGCTGGAGAAGTTCGTCGCCGATGCCAAGGCGGCCGGTGTCTGCGGGGCTATCGTTCCGGATTTGCTCGTCGAGGAAGCTGACAAGTTCTCCGCCATCTGTAACGCCGCTGGCTTCAACTTGATCGAACTGGTCACTCCCACCACACCCCGCGAACGCGCTTTGCGCATAGCGAACTCGAGCACGGGATTCCTCTATTACGTCTCGATTGCGGGCATTACGGGGGAACGAACCCAGCTGCCGCCCGACTTGGTCGAGAACGTGGGTTGGCTCAAGTCGCAAACCAAGCTGCCGATTTGCATTGGCTTCGGCATCAGTCAACCCGAGCACGTCAAGCTCCTTGCCCCGGTATCCGACGGCCTCATCGTGGGCTCGGCCATCGTTCGCCGTGTGGCCGAGGCTGCGACTCGGCCGCGCGCCGACGTTTTGAAGGAAGTGGGCGAGTACGTGTCTACCTTGCTCGCCGCACTCGGTTAGAGCCCTGGCACATCGCTTGCAAGCATCTGGGGCGACGGCATTTCTGAAAATCGCCTAGCGCAAGCTAAATAAATCGAGCTTGACCTTTCTGAAGTGCCGAAAGTAGAGTTAGGAAGATAGGTTTCATCAGCTGCCTGAGCGGCTACCGACGACCCCCACGTGGCGTCTGGAACGAAACCGGGCGATCGTTCCACCTTTCCGCCACGCGAGTGGCCGTCCCAGCAACCGCTTGGGCGATGCACTCTGCGGGAAAGGTGTTTCAATATGACGGACTTCGCTCGCCCTTCAACGGTCTCACGCTATTTCTCTGGACTCTGCGAGTCGATCTTTCAGACGCAACTCGGCGTCGTCGACCCGCCGCTGATCGACTACATCAGCCAGATGCTGCTGCGCTTCATTCGCACCGAAACGATGCACCGTGTTCGCAATCTCGCTGGTCGCCCGGCCGTCGAAGTGGTGGACATGCTCAGCGAAGCTGAGAATCGAATCGGGCTCGCGAAGCGCGAAGTTCATCGCCACATTGGCGACGTCACGCTCTTCTGGACCGGCGTCTATCCGGAGTCGCTACGAGAACTTCGCTCGACACAAAAGAAGGACTTCTTTGTTGACTACTGCTCGCAAGGCAAAAAGGCCTATTACATCGCCAGTACGATCAAGACCGATCGCAGCGAAGACACTCCCGATCTGGTGCTGCAGCAGCTGAGTGACCGCTTTGAAATGTGCGCTTTCGGCCTCGGCGAAGTTCGTCGGGAGTGGGAACGCCGCGACGACGCAGAAGGGCGGATCCTGCTGACAGAGTAGAGGAAAGGCAGAATGCAGAAAGGAAGAGGCACCGAGTTGGCGGCTTCTGCCTGTCGGTTTAAGCTATGGAAATGACAGCAGCACTCAAACTCGCGCTCGTTTCCCCGGAAGATTATCTCGCTAGCGAGATCGATTCTTCTGTGAAGCGAGAATACGTCGCGGGCACCATTCATGCGATGACGGGCGGGACAAACAATCACGCGAAGATCGCGCGAAATATCCTCGCAACGCTTTTTAATGCTCTTGGCGACAGGCATTGTGAAGCATTTGCTTCTGACGTCAGAATCCGCATTCGGGACAAGCGAGATATTCGCTTCTACTATCCCGATGCGTCCGTAATCTGTGAACAGAACCCTGGACACGAATTGTTTCAAGATCATCCGGTCCTCGTTGCTGAAGTGCTATCACCTTCGACTCGGCGGATTGATGATGGCGAAAAACGTGACGCCTATCTAACCATTCCTTCGCTGCAGTACTTCTTGGTCGTTGAACAAGATAGCCCGGTGGTTGTTGTCTACCGTCGCTCAGAAACGGGCTTTGATCGGCAGATTATTAGCGGCTTGGAGCAGCGGATCGAACTTCCTGCACTAAGCATCTCGCTGCCGCTCGCCGACATCTTCGCTCGCATCTCATTCGTCCCCGAATAGTCGCGGGCGATATCTTCGCTAGCAACTGGCCCGCGGAAGATGGCGAACCCTGGCGGACTCTGCCTCAGGTAGCAATGTTGCTGTGGATTCCGTGTGTGATGGTCGAACCAATTGTGTGGGTATCGTCTGTGCCGATCGTGCCGCAGATAACGAACGTAGCGGAATCGCCATCATGCTTGCAAATCGTCCTTTCGCCTTGCGATTGATCTTAGGCCTGGCAGCTATTGTGTTGCCGTTGGTCGCCAGCTCAACCGCATCCGCCCAGTACGAAGGGCGTCCCATCGCTCAGCCCTACTTCGATTTTCCCAACTGGGCACGCTGGTCAAACTGTCGACCCCATCCCCTCGTCTGGCAATTCGATCCCTTCGTCGGCTATGCGCAAGGTGACTGCCAAACCTGCATTGATGGCAATCAAAACGCCTGTCCTCCGCCGAGCAATTCCTGCGTTTCCGATTTCGTGGCCCATCGTCCGAACGGAATTTATGCCATCGCCGATTTCGCGCCCCTCACCTACGACCCCAATCACAATGTCGAGATTGCCCGCATCGGGGCGAACGGAGCTACGGCTCTAAGCACGGGCGATATCGGCTTTGAATTCGACTCGGGGGCCCGCACCACCATTGGCTACGTCTACTCGCCCTGTGTTCGCGTGGAAGGAACTTACTTCGGCACGTACTCTTGGTCTGATAGCGCTGCCGTTCGCAACCAAGATATCAATGGGCAGGCTGGCGTGGGTAACTTGACCACGATCCTCTCGAACTTCGCCGATGTCGCAGGCCTGGATGGCAACAACCTGGTCTCGCTCACTCAATTCTCTGCCTTCAACAGCCAGGAAATTAACATTCGCTACTGGCTCGATGTCCCGCCGGGTCCGTTCGATGTTTCGCTCACTTTGGGTGCTCGTCACGTCAGCGCCCGCGAGAGCTTGATCTTCCGGGCCGAATCGGACCCTCCCACAACTGCTGGCGACGCCGATTTGTCGGTCATCACCAACAACGATATGTGGGGCGGTCAGCTTGGCTTCCAGATTGCGTGGCTGCAAAGCTCGCATGTCTGGCTGGAGTTCGATGCGAAGGCTGCGATGTTCGCCAACAACGCGAGCCAGGATACGCTCTACACCACCACGACCGCCGGCCCTGTCATCACCAACTTCCCTTCGTCACGCGATCAACAGCGGACTTCGTGGATGGGCGATATTGCTGCGGTCTATAACATTCAGTTCCGCCCGGGCTTGGTATTGCGACTCGGCTACCAGGCCGTGTTCCTCAACGGCATCGCACTCTCGGCAGACAACATTCAGCGAGACAATGTCGTGCTTCGAAATGGTCCTGCACAACTCGACGACCGCGGCGAAGTTGTCTACCACGGACCGATCATCGGTCTGATGTGGAACCGCTAGGACGATCTGCCCTGAACGAGGTTAGGAAAGCGACTGTGCCACGCACCTAGAACGGCGCTTTCTCGACTTTCTGAAACTTCTCCGACACATCGCCAGACAACTCGATGCTATCCGGGTTAAGCACCATTACGGACGCGCCTGGCGCGAGATCGAACTTACCTAGATCTGCCCAGATCACATTCGGACTGGTAGTCAATTCGAAATAGTATCGTCGATCGGTGAGGTTGCTGACGGTGCGATACTCCGTGTTGTAAATACCAAAGCCCTTGTACGGCGCGCCAAAGGGCACGGACACATTACGGGCAATCGCCAGGACACTTGCAATCGCTTCGCGCTCGTTCTTCGGCTCCGGCAACATCGCAGAGTAGTACGCAGCACGCTGAAAGCGGTCGGTGGGATTCACGTTGCCCGGCAGCGGCATGGTGCTGCTCGGCTTGGAAAAATCTTGCTTCTTCAGCAAAGCGAGTTGCTCGTCGTACGTAGGATCGTTGGTCATCAGCGTGAACTCGCGCCCGTGGTGAATCACCGGCTTGCCACCGATGTATTCGATAATCGCGGAATCACCGCTCGCATCTTCAATTGCCAAATGTACGTTCGCCTTGTGTCCATGAGCTTCCGCCATCACCACCTGAATTCCTTCAAGTAACTTCAACGCCTCGGTCACATTGGCCGCGTTGTCGAGCAGGTACTGTCCCCACAATCCGGCGTGAACCGCGGGTCGCTTGCTGTCGCGAGGGCCGAAGTCGCAGGCATTCAGGTACAACATGTGAACGCCGAGCCCCTTTTCATTAAATCCGTCGGCAGCGCCAATTCCATAGATCGTCGTCACCAGGCTCCCATACTTCGACGTCCACGTGGCCGGGTTTTCTTTCACGATAGGTTCGGTGCCGACGCGACCGCCGTTCCGCTCAAGCCCCCGCGGAAACACGGTGAGCATCGGCAGCGTCGATTCCGGCCAGTCCATGGTCCGCCCCACCACGACTGCCAGCTTGTTGCGATTCCAGAGGATTCGCGAACAGGTGTATCCTGGCGTGACAATCAGCAGGGAGGCAACCAAGGCGACGACAGCCAGGCTCACAATGCGACTACGGTTCATGGGTGCTTTCGAGCGAAATAGCAGAGGTAGGCTTCGATGACGACCAATTTTACGCCACGATTGCTCAAGCCGAGCTACATTGCGACGGGTAAGATCCGCAAAAATGCCGATGGTGCGGGCAATCGCTCGCACTTGATCCGACGGTGACGATTCGAATGACGCAGTCGCGAAATTACTCGACTCAGTTCTCATGGCTGCCCCTTTTCATGCAGCTTTCGCTCGGTCGCCAAGCCATCGTCACCTTGCTCTTTCATCCACGCATCTAGCGCCGTGCCAAGCGATTTCAATTTGTCGCTGTGCTTGGTATCGGCAGCCAGGTTGTTGAGTTCCCAAGGATCAGCCGTCAGGTCGTACAGTTCTTCTGCTGGGCGAGTGTGATAACGGCGAACGATGGCTGCAGCAGCAGGATCGGTTTTGGCTTTCTCGACCCACGAGTCAAAGTAGTTGCGACCATCGGCGACTGCATTCTTGCCGCGATCAACATGCGAATGATGCTCACCAGCGGGATCGAGATTGCGGATGTATTTCCACTGATGATCGCGAACGGCGCGGATGGGGTAGCGATTCATCTCGCCATCGGCGCTGTGGGTGAAAAAGATGTACTCGCGATCTGCCCCCTTCTCACCACGCAGCAACGGCAGCAAAGAATGACCGCTGAGGTCTGCGTGCGATTTTTCGCCGGCCACTTCGAGACACGTGGGCAGCAAATCGATCCAACTTACCAGTGCATCGCAGGTAGTGCCCGGTTTGATCTTTCCCGGCCAAACGGCCACCAGCGGCGAGCGAACTCCTTCGTCGTAGCAGTTCCATTTGCCAAACGGGAACTGCGAACCGTGGTCGGCCGTGAACAGAAACAGGACGTTGTCGCCGAGAGCCTTTCTCGCCGCATCGTACACTCGCCCGAGATCACGATCGGCTCGTCCGACTGCAGCGGCATAATTGCTGCGGGCTTTGCGCGTTGCAGGAGTGTCGACTTGCGTTGGTGGCAGCGTGACGAGCGACGCGTCCACCGCTTCGTCTTTCGGCCAGGGGACGTGCGGCCAGTTGGTACCGACTATCAGGCAGAGTGGCTTGTCCGACTTTCGCTTCTCCAGCCAATCAACGGTGGCATCGATGCAATCGTCTTGGTGGTATTTGAAGTGACTCACGTGATCGAAGCCATACTCCGTGGCCTGTGCATAGTGGGCGGTCTTGCCGATCGCTGCCGTCTCGTACCCCAGTTTCTTAAAGTAGGCTGGCCAGCGCTTGATCGTAGGATTGGGCCGCGCGTGATTCAGCATTGCGCCATTCCGCATTGGGTCGAGCCCGGTCAGCAGTGCCGCGCGACTCGGCGCGCAACTGGGCGACGCTACAAATGCATGGGTGAAGGTCATCCCCTCCTTCGCCAGCCTCGCCATGTTAGGCGTCAGGCCCTGCGGCCCGCCATGCAGCGAACAATCGGACCAGCTCAAATCGTCGGCGAGAAAGAGGACGATGTGAGGCTTATCAGCGGCAGCTGAACTACCGAGTGCAATGAAGGCAGTTGCAACAATCAGCAGCGTGGACATAGCAATGCGAAGCTTCATCGACGGTCTCCTGAATTCAAGCATCAAGTCGAGCAAAAGCTAAGATATCAGGCGTTGCAATCCAAGTCGTGCAGCATCTGGCGAATCGCGCCCAGGTGATAAGCGGCGTGCGCAGCGCTCGCGTAGCAGCCAGTAAAGATGATCTCGTCCCACTGCTGATTGTTGGCAACCACTTCGATAACTTCATGCACTGTTTTCTCGAGCTTAGGAAGCAACTCAGCCCATTCGGCGTCCGTGACGTGTTCCAACTTCTAAGCCACCGTCCAGTCGGCTTGGGCGAACGCAGTTTGGTCGCCGTGCATCGCCCGATTGATCAAGTCCAAACCGTACAGCACGTGATTGGCATGCGAGACAATCGGTTTGCCACCTGCACGCGGCGGCTTCGATACTTGACTTGCCGACAGCGACTTCAGCGTATCGACTAAGCCCCGTTCACCCTGATTGATAACGTACGCATAATTCTTATCCGCCCGCAGCAGCGTTTCTGTGAGCAAAGTTCGCAGGCTCTTGGAAACGAGAGTCGGCAGTTCGTTCGACATGGGCATTACCTCACAAAAGATAAATCGAGGCCGTCGATTTTAGCCTGGTCGCGCTGGCTATTGTTGCAGTGGCCGCTTCATCACGATCGAACGTGGCTGATAGCCGTACCTGGCATAGAACCGCAGGGCACCTTTGTTGCAGGCAAGCAGTTCAATGGCGACATCGTCAATCGCTCGCTCGGCAAACCACCCGAGCGTGACTTGCAAGAGGGCATCACCGATTCCCTGGCTACGAAACTGAGGAGCGACGAATAGTGAATCGAGTTCTGCGCGGCCCTCAGCCATGACGGTGCTGATGCCGTACCCAACGTCTTGGCTGTTGATACTTGCCACGGCGATGACGTGCCCAGCAACGCCTTTGGCGATCAACGTCCGGCGACGATCGGCAAAGGCCCACGTCATTCCCTGCTTCCACTGCGGCGCAAGGTTGAAGTGAAAGTCTCGCTGCTGATTCCACAGCGGCTCGACGCGATCGAGCAGTTCCCAGCCACCTTGGGTAATTCTCATCCTCGGCAATACTCCGTGAAATAGATCCATTTCCAACTAAGAATGCCCGACACTCAGTGGGCATTCTCGGTTCACGGAATTTCGCAGGGCGATAAAGCAGTCAAGTCGCGAAAGTTCACTGCACGCGAGCTTGCTGGGCGAGTCGCTCCACGAATTGCTGATGCTCTGGCGAAGCAAGGCCCTGTTGGAGGATCGCAAGCACGCCTGCCTGATCGCCGGTAAGTAACGCGCCCCCGCTGAGCCAAAGACCAGGAAACACGCTGCTGCGATAAACGCCGCCTTCATCGGGTGCTTGCCGAACGAATTGCCCTTCGTGAAGCTTGAACCAGTCGATTGCGCGGTCCCACACTCGCCACACGATGTATTCTCGCACGCTATTGCGGCGATACGCCTCCAGCTTTTCATTCAGATCGTAGCTGACGCTGGACGCCGCAATCTCAGCAACTAGTTCGGGGGCCCCTTCGATATAATCGTCGTGGCTCGTGCGCGACTGCCCGCCATGCTTGGGAAGAATTCGGAGTGAGGCGTCGGGCTGCGGCTCATTCTCGGCATCGAGGCGTACGGTTCCATTGTCGCCTACCGCGACTCCTGGCGTATACGCTTCATAAGTTCCCAACCAAGTGATGAAGCGTGAGTGAGGACGCGAATGTCCTTCGGCAGAAACGGGGGGCCCCATGACGTAGACAATCCCTTCTACGAGTTCCGCTTTGATTTTCCTGGGAGTAGCGCGATAACGACGTTCAAACTCGTCGCGAGTCAGCCGATCGCCAGATTGCAGCGGCGGTACGCGATCAAAGAATGGCACCTCGGTCGGTGCCGTCGAGTTGGAAGAAACTGTCGACATAGTGAACAACCCATTTTAAGCAGTGTGGTCCTCACTCCATTTTACGCTAAGGCACGCACTTCGAAAACGCAAATGAGCAAAGCGAAGCGAAGTGAGACTGCTTGGAACGAGAGCAACGAATCAAAACTGCATTGCTCACGCAATTCTTCAGCCAGTTCTGCAAACAATAGCCTGCCCGAAATCACCTAAGCCGGTGCTCGGGCAAGTTTTTCAACAGGAAGTTGCAACGCCAGTGATTGAAAACACCGATACTTAGTCCCATGAAAAACGAAACAATTGCAGTTACTGGAAGAACGTTAAGGAAGAAAAAAAATCCGCTCGCGCCCTCGTTCGTGGACACCTCAAAATACCGATCTATCTCTTTGAGGTTTACGACCGCGAGTGTAAGCCCCAAAAGAACGCAGATTGGCGGTGCCAGCAAATAGGTAAATAGTATCGATTTTGCAAAACGCTGACTGTTGGGGAATGGTTGCATAGTCGACTTGCCTTCAACGGTTTCGTTGTTGCTCTACTTCGTCTCGCTCGTCGCGATACGAATCCCCAATTCGCGCAGTTGCTTCATATCCACCTGGTTCGGCGCTTCGGTCATGAGGTCGGTGGCCTTCTGGGTTTTGGGGAAGGCGATCACTTCGCGGATGCTGTCGAGTTGGCCGAAGAGCATGACGACGCGGTCGATGCCGAGGGCGATGCCGCCGTGCGGAGGCGCGCCCATTTGCAGGGCGTCGAGCAAGAAGCCAAATCGGTTCTTGGCCGTCTCGGCATCGATACCCAGCAGACCGAAGACTTTGCTCTGCGTGGCGCTATCGTGAATACGGATCGTGCCGCCGCCTGCTTCGCTGCCGTTGATGACCAGGTCGTAGGCTACCGCGCGGGCCTTGCCAGGATCAGTTTCCAACATCGGAATGTCTTGCGGGCGCGGCGCGGTGAACGGATGGTGCATGCTGTTCCACCGCTTCTCTTCCGCGTCGTATTCGAACATCGGGAACTCGACGATCCACGAAAAGCTGTAGCTCTTTGGGTCGTACAGCTTGAGATCGACGCCGACTTTCTTCCGCAGGTTATGCAGTGCCTTACAGCTGATGGCCCAGGTGTCGGCAACGAATAGCAGTAAGTCGCCCGGCTTGGCTTGCATCCGCTCGGCAAAGCCAGCCAGTTGCTCGTCGGTGAAGTTCTTACTGATCGGCGACCAGAGCTTGCCGTCTGGCTCGACACGGAACCAGGCGAGTCCCTTTGCTTCGAACTGCTTGACGAATTCGGTGAGTTCGTCGATGAGCTTGCGCGAGTAGAACGCGGCTCCACCCGGAGCGTTGATGCCGCGGACCTTCTTGCCACCTTCAGCCGTTTCCTTGAAGACGCGGAAGTCGACCTTGGCGGCCAGATCAGTGCAGTCGATCAGCTCACAGCCATAGCGCAAGTCAGGCGCATCGTGGCCGAACCGCTCCATGGCTTCGTCCCAGGTCATATGCGGCAGTGGCAACTGCAGGTCCATGTTCAGAAATTTTTTGGCCATTCGTTTCATCAGGCCGTCGATCATGTTGATGACGTCGTGATGGGTGACGAAGGACATTTCCAGGTCGAGTTGCGTGAACTCGGGCTGACGATCGGCGCGCAGGTCTTCGTCGCGGAAGCAGCGAGCGACCTGCACGTAGCGGTCGTAGCCGGCGACCATCAGGATTTGCTTGTAGAGCTGCGGCGACTGTGGCAGCGCGTAGAACTGCCCGTTATGCACACGGCTCGGCACCAGATAGTCGCGAGCGCCTTCAGGAGTGCTGCGACCGAGGATGGGCGTTTCGACATCGAGGAAGTCGTTGTCGGCGAAGTAGTTTCGCATCTCGAGAATGATGTCGTTCCGCAGCTTGAGCGTGCGTTGCATCTCAGGCCGGCGCAGATCGAGATAGCGATACTTCAGCCGCAGGTCTTCGCCGGGCAGATCAGCCTGAGTGGGATTGAACGGCGCGTTGTTCGACTTGTTTAGCAATTCGAGCGAGGTGACCCGAATCTCAATTTCGCCGGTACCGATCTTCTGATTGATTGTCCCTTCGGGCCGCTTGGCCACCGTGCCGACGACTTTAATGACGTCTTCGCCGCGAATCTTGCGAGAGTCTTCGAGCTGAGCCGCACCACCTTCGGGGGCGAAGACGACCTGGGTCTTGCCGTAGCGGTCGCGCAAGTCGATGAAGAGAGTGCCGCCGTGGTCGCGGGCGGTGTCGACCCAGCCGCACAGCGTGACTTGCTGTCCTACGTGTTCTGCCCGCAATTGCCCGCAAGTATGTGTCCGCAGCAAAGGAACCTCCCCGTCAGTGAACGAAGCGAAATATGGTTGGCGGCAGCTAGTTACGTTCCGTGCGGCTGCCGGCTGTGATCTTCGGTTACGCGATCCAGTGGTCGCTGCAAATCGAATCCGCCAGTGTAGTTGTTGCGGCGACTGGCGCAAAGGTTCGGAGGACGGCGAGAAAGAACTGCCACGCTGTCGGATCCCGGCGTGATCCGCCGTATCGCAAACCATTGAAGAAACAGCACTTAGAATTAACGACCGAACTTTCAGCCAAGTTCTGCTGATTGCCACCCGGTAATGCGCGAGCGTTGGACCCAAACCTTGCTGCAGGTATCAGAGGGGAGTGCCGATCCCGGCCAAATCGGGCCCATGTGACCCGCCAGACTAGACATCATTAACAATTCATGAAAATTAACACGCTAGACAATTGACAGTAACTCACCACCATTCGATAATGCCGGAACGCTCTCTCACAGCTTGGTGGTCCGAGATACGGCAGTAATCTGCGGCGGAGTTGCGTCGTTCTCGGCGATGCGCGGTTTGATTCAAAGACTTGTCCATCAACTTGGGAGGTTTGTGGACAAAAGGGGTGCATCAAGAAAGTTCGCGAGAGAATGCAAGTGAATTGGCTGCAGCGACTTCCAGCAACAAACAAAAGGACGCACCTGTACAAAAACCGCCTGGGTTCTTGGACGTTTCGGCAGAGTGTCAGGAAGGATTGCTAGGATGAGCTTGTACGCTCATCGCGGCCCGATAAGAATTGCACCTATGAAGCCCACGCAGGAACTCATCGACGATATCTACCGCGAGCGCATCGAACGCGCTCGCCGAACGCCCATGGAAGAGAAGCTATTGGGAGGACTAGAGCTCTTTTCCAATGCCTGTGAGATGGCCAGAGCGGGACTGCGAATGAGATTTCCGAACGATGACGAAGAGCAGATAAATCGCCGCCTGATGAATCAACTGGACCTCTTGAAATCGATCGAACCACAAGCATGGACTACTATCCCTACGTCCGAAGCGTCGTCGATGCTCTGATTTCTGCGAAAGTGCCCTCCATGCTTGTTGGAGGCCTCTACTCCTAGCAGCTAAAACCGGACAAGTGGTTCAACACTTTCCCGCAGCATTTACTGCACTGCTGGTTTACAATTCACCTAACTCTCCTGCCCCCGCCTGGATCAGTTTTGTCTCTCGCCACGGACTCTGGCCTATGAGATTTCGTTCTTTCCAACCGAGCGTTTACTTCGCGCTGCTGATGTCAGCGTGCGGAAGTTTGCTTGCGCAGTCGGAGAGGGCAGGGGAGAGCGGACGGTTTGCGGCCCATTTTCGTAGTGGCGAGCGTGTGGCCGCGAGCAATCTGAGCGCGTGGCCCATTACCGGCAGCAATGCGAATTCTCAACTCGGCCGGCGAGATCTGTTTGCAGTCAAAGATCCGGTGCGGCTGATTCGCGATCACGAAGCGAAGGTGGAACTCAAGGCTCCGCTGGTCGTCATGGCCAATGGCGACGTGATCAATGGCTTGCCGCGACAGTTAGCTGCGACCGAAGGGCGGCAAGGCCAGCCTCAGCGGGTGCGGTTGCAACTCGATTCTCCGCTGATGCCCGTCGATGGGACGGGTGTCACCGTCAGGACTGACCGCGTCCAGCGCATCATCGGTCATGAGTCGCGCCAGCGTAAGCCAGCACCCGAACCAGGCACCGTGCTGTTGCACGATGGTCGCCAGCTGAAGGGTTCGAGCATTCGCTGGCAAGAATATGGCCTGTCGATCTTGACCGACGACGGCATCGTGCAGGCTGCGTTTACGGAACTGGCCGACGTCGTTTTTCCCAATATCGATCAACTGACTGCGGTAGTCGAAGACAGCCTGAGTGCAGGCAGCATCACCGGACCGGCCATCATGCGTCTGGCTTTCACCAGCGGGGCCGTGCTAACCGCGTCGCGTGTTTCGCGCGAGGTCGAACGAAGCCGTTCGCGTCGGGGCTCAACGGTCGAGGTAATGTACTACGTTCAGCCAGCCTGGAGCTCGCACCCCGTCGCTATTCCCGAAGGTGAGATCGCCTGGATCGGTTACCGCGCGACGAATGAAGTGCCGCTCTCGCTATTGCCCGCTACGACTCTGGTGAATGAGCGATTGATCGGCCAACCTCGCCCGTGGCTGCGTAACCAGTCACAAGCGGGGCCAACCGTTGCCGCAGGCGAATCGGAATCCGACCTGGGAATTTCAGCTCATGCTACGAGCACGATCATTTTCACGCTGCCTGAGGGAGCGCTGTCGCTGTCGACCATCGTGGGGATTGATCCCATCTCTGGTAAGGGTGGCTGTGTTCGCTGCTCGATCACTACCTGGGATACAGCCGTGAGCAAGTCAGGCTCTGCGCTTTGGGAAAGTGGCACGTTGCAGGGAAGTGATGGCGCCCGTGCAACGGGGCCCATTGATCTGCGCGAACTGAACGCGGTGGCGCTAGTGACGGACAACGCGCACGATGATCGTCCGGCCGGAGCAGACCCGCTCGATATCCGTGACGACGTTTGCTGGCTCGCGCCGCTGGTGGAGATTGATCCGCTGTTCCTTCGCCGGCCCGAAGCTGTTGCCCAAAGCTTGCCGGGACTGGGTTCGTGGCAGCAGCAAGGAGATGACTGGTCGCACGTGTCGATCAGCCAGCGCTGGAACGAAGCGGCCGATCGCTGGGAATCGGTACTAGCGATTCCCGCCGATGCCAAACTGCAACTGAGACGCCAGGCGAGTATTTCGCCAGCGTGCGATGTGCTGGAGTTTGCCACCGCGGTCTCACGCAATCCCACCGAGCAGGAATTCGAACTGAAAGTGAATGGCGAGTTGCAAGACTGGCGCACCAGCGAAGACCGCGAAGCAATGGCTACTCGCCACGAAAAATACGTCGGTCCTTGGATTCGCCGCAACAATCGCTTCAGCGACTCGCGCGAAGAGATGATCTCGGATGCGCTCGCCTACTGGTGGGACTTACAGGCGTTTCGTGGCCAGGAAGTCACGCTCGATTTAACGATCAGCGGCGGACCTCGCGGCGTGAAACTCGTCTGGCAGGATTGCTCGCTGCGGACCGCGATCGGCAATTTGCCGGCCAGTGGCGAATTGCCCAAGGTCGACGTGAAACTCACTGATGTAGTCTTCGTCGAGAGCTCTCACGGAGGCAATCGCGCGCCGCAAAAAGACATGATCCATTACTCGGCTCGTAACGCCGTGCCCATTCGCTTTCTGGGCCAAATGCGGACCGGCGGCTATGGCATGACGCGCAACTCGCACCTGGTCTTTGAACTGAAGCCTGAGTATCGGACCTTTATTGCGACGGTGGGTGGCTGCCGACATAGTTCCGGCGCGATGCGGGTGATGGTCGATGGCAAGGTGCTATGGGAGCGGCAAAAGGTTTCCGCCTTGAAGCCCGCAGAGTTGATCGAACTAGAACTTCCCGCTGGCGGTAAGCAACTCACTCTCATCAACGGCGCCGATGGTCTCTACGAAAGCTCCGCTGCTTGGGCCGACGCGGGATTTGTCGTGGTGAAGTAGGCCGCTCGCGTGCTGGTCTATACCGCGATCTCAAGACCCCAGTCGCTCCGCACGAACTCCGGCAACACGTGAAATGCGCCGCGACCGTCAGCCCACTTGATGACCTCAGGACGCTTTGCCACGTCGGTGCACAGTCGACTCGGGTGCGGCGTAACATTCACTCGACCGAGGTCGAGTCGGTCGGCATCGAAGCAAGTCTGCACGGTCACATCGGGATGGGTTTTCGCGTGCGTATGGTCGTAGCAAGCACGATAGAGAAGCGAGAACTCGTCGTCAGACAGATCGCACAGCATGCTGTGGAACCGTTCGCCTCGCAGCACGGCAGTAAACTCTGCGGCCCGCGGACCATGCTGCGGATCGTGACCTTCGTTCAACCGCCGCGAGTCGTGCAGCACGGCAAACAGGCCAACGACGCGCGGATTCGCGCCGGTCTCGGCCGCGAGCTTCCAGCCATTCTCCAGCACGCGGGCCCAATGGCTGACACCGTGCACACCGTCGCGGGGGAGCACATACTCCTGCAACACGCGTTGCACCACCGGCTTTAACGACGCCTGATTCATGCAACCTCCGCCTGCGACGATTTCCAAGCATGCCACAGAACCATACTAAACGGAATCCACCACATCAAATCATTCGTGACATTGGTCCAACCGGCAATCCAAGGCAGCTCGCCTTGCAGGGCTGCCCAGACAAAGCCAATCGGCCCGAATACCTTTCCCAACAAGCCCACCAGCACGATGGGCCAATGCCGCACGGGATCATACGCGGCAATCGCATAGCCCACACCATATACGCCCACGATCATACCGATGCACTGCCACAGGCTGGGATAGTTCGGCAACTCCATGCCGGCCCAGGCAAATGCCAAGTTCGGCCAGAAGATGGCCAAGCTTCCCCAGGCCAAATTGTAGATTGCTGCCGCCCACAGCATCCAGAACATCCAAGCGGGCGAACGATTCGAACGGGTCAACATGGGGCACGTCTCTGGCAGCATGAATATCGATTGCGGGACAACTTACTAACTGAGTTCGTCGCGCCAAGATAACTTGCCGCTCATGGCTTCGCCTGGCCAATTGCTCGCCCCAGCGGCAAGGACTAGAGTGCGGACAAGCGCTCCGCGTGACCTTCGCTAAGACACCTCTCTGGTTAAGCTGCTATGAATCCTTCGTTCCTTTCAATCATCATGACGCTTCTGGCGGCGCTCGCTACGCCGCACCTCAAGGCTCAAGATATTTTCGCCGCAAACAAAGCCCTTGGCCGGGGCGTGAATCTGGGCAACGCCCTCGAAGCTCCCAAAGAGGGCGAGTGGGGCATGAAGATCGAAGCGGAGTTCTTCCCGCTCATCAAGCAGGCCGGCTTTGCCCATGTGCGGTTGCCGGTGAAGTGGACCGCACACACGGCCAAAGCAGCTCCCTACAAAGTCGACGACACGTTCTTCCAGCGAATTGATGAGCTTCTCGCCCAGGCCGAAGCGAGCAAGCTGCGGGTGGTGCTCAATCATCATCACTACAACGAACTGGATGCCAGGCCCAAGGAGGAACTGCCGCGGGCGATGGCCATCTGGAAGCAGATTGCCGCTCGGTACAAGGACCGGGGCGACTGGCTGGTCTTCGAGCTCATGAACGAGCCACACGAAGAGCTCAACAAGGACAATGCCTGGACCGAAGCCATTCCGCCGCTGTTGGCCGCCGTTCGCGAAACCAATCCCACACGGCCTGTGATCATCGGCCCGCCCTTTTGGAATGGTATGTGGGCCCTCGGCAAATTCAAGCTGCCCGACGATCCGAATTTGATCGTCACGGTCCACTACTACAATCCGTTCGAGTTCACCCACCAAGGAGCCCACTGGGTGAAGGACTCCGATCGCTGGCTGGGAAAGAAATGGACCAGCAGCGAAGCGGAACTGAAGGCCATCACCAAAGAGTTCGACGCCACTGCTGCTTGGGCCAAGGAGCACCAGCGACCAATCTACCTGGGTGAGTTCGGCGCGTTCCGCAAGGCCGACAATGCCAGCCGAGTGCTCTGGACCGCAGCCATCACTCGCGAAGCTGAAGCCCGCGGTTTCAGCTGGGCCTATTGGGAATTCGGTGCCGAGTTCAGCGTGTATGACCGCGAGCAGAAAGCCTGGCGAGAAGACCTCCGCGACGCTCTGCTGAAGCACTAGGCGTTTCCCGCGAGCCGCCACCCTCGACGTAAATCACGTCCGGGGTTGTCCGTTGGCAAAACTTCATTCACAAACCCCCAGGTGGTTTAAACGCGCATGTGCGCCGTTCTCGAGAGTTATGGCACCTCGCCTTCGCAAACCGGCGGGGTTTGTGAACGCCACCCGTTTGGGTGAGACGTAAGTTACGTCGATTTTCGGCCCTAATCCGAGACACTTCGATGTGAGCCTAGTCACTCACTCGGATCACGATCTCTGCACCGATCGATTCACCCATCACGTCGTTTCTCGCGCGCGATTCGCAGTTGCTTGCGTAGCCAAAGTTCCAATAAAAACCACGCTCCTATTCCAGCGATGCCGGTCACCACAATCATATTCGCAGCCGCTGTACGACGAAGTATCGCTACCACAATTACCACCAAAAACATTACAGGAAAGAACCGAAATACCAGTAATCCTGCACGAACGGTCTCTTCTCTTATCACGCCCGGGCTTTCTTCGTTCATGAACACCGACAAAGAGCACCTTCTCTCAACCGCGGCCACCTTCGCAGCACGTTTCGCAGATCCGGTGACACCGCTCGCATTGAAACTTGGCTCGAATCTCGATCAGATGGCCGCCGCACACCGGGCAGGCGCACAGAGACGAAGATCCCTGCTGCTCATCGTCCCGTGTGGCATCGGCTTCCGAAGAATTCGCCGCTTGGTCCATTTCCGACCTTCCCAGCCAACTCCAAATTGTCTCAACCCACGAAAAAAGGCTCGACGGCGACACGCTGAAAACGACGCTTTAGCCACTTCGACGTCGAATATAGTTCGCCTCGCAAACCGCGGCAATAACGCAGTCTTTTACGAAGCCTCACTTGGTCAATTAGCCGTAGAACCGACGAAGCCTCTCGGCTCATCTGCCTGTTCCGATTCTGCGGCTGCGCATGCCGATTCCTCGGCCAAAGGAGCGACCTACTAGCCGTACAGGCGACCACCCCGGGCGAATTGAGATACGGTTGAGTGGGCTTCCGGCCCATTCTTTCCACTCGAGGTCTGGGGAAAGGCGATGTTCAAAAACTTCTGGCCGACTGTTTGGACCACGCTCGCAATCGGCGGATTTATCCTCTCACGACTGGTCCGCTTTGGGTTCGTCGATCGCGATACGACTGTCTACCTTTTCTCCGGCTTTTTGGTGTTGGCGATCGTGGTCTATTTCCTATCGAAGCACCGCTATGTGCCTTACAGATACCGGAAGCTGCGTCCCGACGAGATACCGAGTAATGTGAATCAGGCCTGGGAGCGGCTGACGGAAGACTTCATCGTGCGCGGTTATCAGCCTGCGGGTGACTACGAGTTGCAACCTTGGCCGCGGCGCATTATTGCTCGCTGCTTCCTCTCCAACGACCCCAGCACGCAGGGCTCGATTTGCGTAACCGATGACGAAGTCATTCCTGATTTCATGACGTTTTTCGACGACGGTCGAGTCATTGAATCGATCATTCATCCAACACTGGTAAGTCGCTGCCGATCAAACGAGGATCTCTGGGGAGTTGTGCAGCACGGTGGCAACATCTTCGATCTGCACCACTCCCATCAAGAGATCGTGAAGGCGTACCAGGAGGAGACTGGGGCCCAAACCATTGATGTGACGCCCGATCGCTTTGCCGAACTAGGAAGGTACGCGCAGCGTCTGATGTGGCTGGAATGGCTCGGTAAGACGCGGTACCTGGGCAGGCCAGTGCCGCCACAGCGAATCGCGAATGATGAATATCGTGCGAGCCACAACGGATTCTACGAACCCGCGCACGCTTATTCGCGGGAATAGCCCCGAAACTCCGGGCTTCGGCCCATTCAGCGTGCAAAAGAAAAAGGGTGGCTGACGGGACTTGAACCCGCGACTTCTAGATCCACAATCTAGTGCTCTAACCAACTGAGCTACAGCCACCATTACGAACAGCCAACCAGTTTAGCAATCACTCGGTTTGCAGGCAACGGTGCACCGCAACACGAGTAACCCCTGCTTTCTGTCAGCGTACGATGTCCGCAAATGTTTCAGGCTGTTGGAGATGCAATCAGGATCGGCAGGATTGTAAAGTTCAACTTCGTGGCTCAAGTTGGCCAGCGCAACTTTGGTCGAGGCAGCCATAACCGGCAGATTCGGGGCAAATTACCGCAGGTTAGGCCGCCGGGCTGCGATCGCGCCGAGAAATCAAGCAGCCCCATGCGATTCGGCACGGTAACTGCTTATCAGCACGCGCAACGAAGGGGGTGACCTTCGCTCTGACTGCTGCCGCGAGAAGCCTGCCCATGCCCGCTCCCCGTTCTCCTGTTACGTCCTTGCCACAGCCCGATAAAACGGGCGGCGGTCCGCGGCGCGCCCAAATTGAGGCGTCCTCGCCTGAGGAAACGCCAGAGACTGCCACGCCGACCAAAAAGCCGTGGACAATCCGCAAGACAATCGCCGCCACGCTGATTGTCGCCAGTCTGGTGCTGCTGGGAATCGGAATCGTTTGGCTGCGGCACGTTGGCCTGATGTTGTTTGGCGGCGTCGTACTTGCCACCGCCTTAAAGCCCAGCATCGAACTGCTGGTGAATCGTTGCGGTCTTAACCGCGTGCATTCGGCCATTGCCGTGTATGGCCTGCTGACACTCATTCTGGCTGGGACCGTCGTGGCTCTCGTACCGGAATTGATCCATCAGGGGCAAAGTATCGCGCAGAAACTCCCTGGCTGGTACGACGAAGGCCGCGTCTATCTCGTCGGATCCGAGCATCGTGTGCTCCGCAGCTTCGGCAGTCGCTTGCCCAGCGAAATGCCCGAGTATCAGAACCTGATGAAGTTGGGGGCCGGCGTGGGTGGCGGCGAGACCTCACCGCTGGATATCGTGCTGCAAGTCACCACGGGGATTCTGGGAGTGTTGGCCGTCGGCGTACTCGCCTTCTACTGGTCGATCAATGAAGAGCAAACAATTCGCTCAATTCTGCAACTGGCCCCCGATTATCGCCGGACCTTTTATGAGAGCCTGGTGGACGAACTGCTGGGCAAGCTCGGTGGTTACATTCGCGGGCAGTTGGTCTTGTGCGCGGCAGTGGGTTTACTCAGCTTGATTGCCTACCTGGTGATTGGTTTGCCCTACGCCTTGCTGCTCGCGCTCGTGGCGGGCTTACTCGAGGCAATTCCGATCATTGGCCCGACGCTGGGTGCCATTCCGGCCATCGCGGTCGCCCTGACACTCGGGCCCCAACAAACGGCGCTCGTAATCGGTGCCGCCATGCTCATTCAAACGCTCGAAAACTATCTGCTCGTTCCCAAGATCATGGACCGTTCAGTAGGAATCGGAGCGGTAGTGACCTTGCTGGCAATTGTGGCCTTCGGGGCCCTGTTCGGAACCATCGGTGCTATTTTCGCGATCCCGCTCGCCGCCATTTCGCAGACCCTCTTCGAACGCCTGGTGCTACTGGGAGATTTCAAGGAGCAAGAGTTCACGACGAGTCGCGACGCAGCAGGCGTGTTGCACTATCAGTTACTCGACTTGATTCACGACATCAAACGCCAGCAGCGGCAAAAAGATAGTCCCGTGGACAACTGGGCGACCGAAAGCTTTGCCGAAATCGAAACGCTCGCCGTCGCGCTCGATGATATGGTGCGCGAAGACGACCTGGAGCCCGACGGCCCTCCGAAGATCATACCGGTGACCCGATGAAGTTGATGACGTTTACCAAACACTCGCTCGTTGTCGCCGTGACTTTGCTGGCTCTGGTCACGCTCTGGGGAGCTGGCACGGCGATCGCTATTTTCCTCACCTCGCTGGTGGTCGCTGCAGCGTTGCATCCACCGGTCGAATACCTCAAACGCCGTGGTTTTGGCTCGGCGATGGCAGCCGGCCTGGTAGCGGGGCTCTGCGCCTTGGTGCTGGGCGCGCTTATCTGCATGATTGCTCCCCAATTGCTGCACAATCTCAATGATCTGCAAGCCGATGTCTCGACCGCCATTGCTTCGTTCGCCGAGCGTTCGCCCAATCACTGGGCCGTCCAACTCACCAAGAATCAAGAAGGCGATCCTACGTTGCCGATGCTCGGCGGCTTGCTTCCCTCATTGATTGGCACCGCTTCGAACCTGTTTCAGCTCAGCGCCTTCGGCGGCATCTGTCTCGCCTTGAGTTTCTACTGGACCCTGGACCGCGAACGCTTCGAACGGCTGTGGCTCTCGCTGGTCCCCGTGCGCCGCCGCGTGGGCACGCAGCGAATGTGGCAGGCCATGGAGCGAGAAGTGGGAGCTTACCTGCGCAGTGAGATCATCCAGTTTCTGCTGGCCGTGTACCTGCTGTGGATCGTCTTCATGGTCCTCGACCTGCGTTACGCGGCCTTCGTCGCTATTGCGGCCGGTACGTTAACGCTCATTCCTTGGCTCGGCACACTCTTCGCCTCAGCCGTGGTGCTGGTGCTGACGTCGCCGAAGCTCGTCGACCTCGATGCTCCCTGGGTGACTACGCAAGGCTGGTTGGCCTTGGTCGCGATTTTGCTCGTCCTGATCTTGCTCGAATTTGTGGTCGAGCCCAAGCTCTTCCAACGCGATCGTTACAACTCGCTCTGGATCGCGCTCGCGGCCATTGTGATGACTTTTCTCTGGGGTTTTTGGGGGCTGATTTTTGGACCCATGGTCGGCTACGTTCTGCAGATTTTAGTTCGGCAAGCCTATCCTCGCCTCGTACAAGAGCAGTCGCCGATCTCTAGTAGCACCGCGCTCGTCGATCGTGTGGCCCAACTCGAAGCGAGGTTTGCCGCGGCCGAGGAAGTTCCGCCGGAACTACTCAGCCTCAAGCAGCGGCTGCTCGACCTGGTCGAACAGCATCGCGAGATCGCCAAGCCGGAAATGAGCAACTAACCCGCAGCGTTACTCATTCAGCTTGAAGTAGAGAAAGCCATCTTCGGCACCAACGAGCAAATCGCGCCGACCATCGCCGTTCCAGTCGACGGTTGTTGGGCTCGTATCATGCCCGGCGAGTTGCCTTTCATCGAGAGCGCGCGTGTCTTGCAGTTCGATGCGGTCCTTGGTGCTCTTCAAGCATTTGAAGAACGTGGCATTGCGACCATTGGTGATCAGATCAACCAGACCATCGCCGTCCCAATCGGCAACGGTCAGCTTACGCCGGCCACTTTTGCCTGCCTCACCGACATTCAATCGCAACAGACCATCGGCCTTGTTCAACTTCTTACCAGCGCCGTCGAATTCGCTTCCCCCGATGCCGTAAAAGTTTCGTTGAGGAGGAAGTAGCACGAGCGAGTTAAAGGGAAACGAAGGATTCGCTTGATCCTTCACACTCGCGCGAGGAAAGAGGGCGAAATAACCTTCGTGGTCGAGCATCGCCAGGTCATTCAGGCCATCACCGGTGAAGTCATGCACCAGCGGAGTCGTCCGCCATTCAGTAGCAAGTTCCTTGGCTGCCGGATTCCACCAAGTCCACGCGGGCTTGGGCGGAGTACTTGGCCATTCGACCTGAACCGAACGCATCTTGCCGAGCTTAGGAGCCTGGCGACTGCCAATGTTTTTCCACCACACCACGCGGCCCAGAATGCTGTTGGCGACAATATCGGGCAAGCCATCGTGATCCCAGTCGGCGACACTGATGGTGGTGTAGCCCCACTTAGCTTCCGCAGGTCCCTGAATGCTGCCGTTAGTGCCCGCTTGAATGCGAATGACCTCGCCATCGACTTCAAACATCTTGGGCGCGGCGAACTTCGGCAGGCTTGTCTTCGAAGCTGCGCCCAGATTCTCGATCCAGCCGATGTAGCCGGCCGAGTTACCGCTGACGATGTCCTCGTCGCCGTCACCATCCCAGTCGAAGCCCACGGGCGTACACAAGACGCCGAACTTCACTTCGTCTGCTTCCTGCTGAAAGAACTGAGGCTGCGCGAACTCAGGAACCGAGCCCTTTTTCTGGGTAACATTCTCGACAAGGGCCACGCGACCATCTTCTTGGCCGACAATCAGGTCGGCATCGCCATCTTGATCCCAGTCGAACGGCACGACGATCAGCATCTGCAAATCCATCAGCAGCGGTTTGCCTTGGTGCATGATTCGCTGGCCAGCGGCGTACTCCGGTTCTTGACGCGTGCCGATGTTGGAAAAGTACGTGAAGCCGTCGAGAAACTCGCCGCAGATCAGGTCGAGATCGCCGTCGCCATCGAAGTCGGCAAAGCTTTGCGAAGGGCAACCAAACGTATCGAGCACTTTGCCCGCAGCTTGCATCTTGACTGGTTCGGCGTAATCCGGCTTTTCGGTAGTGCCGCGATTCAATCGCAAATAGATGTGGCCGTGCAGCGGACCGCGCGTCCACTTGCCTTGCTCGTTGAAAGCCCGGTCCCAACCATAGTCTGCCCAGTCCTCGATGCCGATCGTCAAGTCGAGCGCGCCATCGCCGTTGTAGTCGACATACCGCCACTGATTGAAGCGGATCTTGCTTCCGTGCACATTCACCGTCAGCGGCAACTTCCGGGGAGTAGCGAGACCGGTGCGAAGAAAATCGGGATATTCATTCCCGGGTGTCATCACGCGGACGGTTGTCTTGCCCGCCTCTTCGGTGATGTAAGAAGGCGTAACCTGGAAAGCGCCGTTGCTCAGTTTCTTGCCCGGCTTAAAGACCGGCATTTTCACTTTGCCGGCCGTGTTCTCGAACAAATAAGTACCGTTGTACGGAACATCGGGGCACACCACGATCAGGTCGTTATCGCCATCGCCGTCGGCATCGGCAGGAACGGGCCACGCCCACAAGCCGACGCCCAGATCGACCACCAAGCCCGGATTATTGTGCTTCAGCCGTTCGAGTTCAGCTGCGGAAGTTAAAGAGCCGAGCGTGGTGAACAGAACGGCAAGGCAAACGAGCAAGGCGCGCATGATGGCGGCTCCCGAGCAAGTGAGAGGCGAATGAGTCCGCCCAATTATCACGCTCGGGAGGTCGCTGCCAACAGCCCTAGTTGCTCGACGATGCCGGCGATTCGTTCGCGCACTTTGGCATCGCAGGGCTGAATCGGTTCCGCCAGCCGTTCGTCGCACAGGCCGGCGAGCGACAAGGCACACTTGAGCCCACGCACGACAGCCATAAACTCATCGGCCTGCTTGTAGATCTGACCGAGAGTTTGAACTTTGTCCCCCAACTCTAAAACGCGCGACGAGTCGCGGGCCACGGCCGCCTCGTACCATTCGACAAAGAGTCGCGGCTGCAAATTGGCACCGCCGTTCACACCGCCATCCCCTCCCATCAAGACACTCTGGGCGAGCAGATGTTCGGGGCCGATCAACACCGACCAATCGGGACGCAGGGATCGCAGTTCCAACAATTGGCGAAAGTGATCGAGGCTGCCGCCACTATCTTTCACACCACAGACATTCGGCAGCCGCGTGCATGCCTCGGTGGTGGCAATGCTAATTTCCACCTTTACGCAGGCCGGCATGTTGTACAAAAACAGCGGCAATGGAGATTGCTCGGCCAGCAACGTGAAGTACCGCAGCAAGTCGCGCTGCTGAAGCGGAAAGTAATAGGGAGGTGCCGCGACAATTGCCGACGCGCCACTGGCCGCTGCATGCTGTGCCAGGTCGAGAGCTTCTGTCAGCGAAGGGTCGGTCACTCCGACCAGCATCGGTACGCGACCGGCGATGATCTCGCTCGCTGCTTCGACAAGCTCGTAACGCAGGCGATAATCGAGCGCCGGCGCTTCGCCCGTCGTGCCGAGGACAAAAATGCCGGCGACGCCCGCTTCGATCATCCGCTCGATGATGCGCGCCAAGGCAGCTCGATCGAGCTCTCCGCGGTCAGCGAGGGGAGTGACGAGAGGCGGGACAATACCACGTAACGGGCGGGGAAAAGTGGAGGTGTTCATCCCTCCCTTGTAACCCGAGACCAGCGCAGAGTCGAATGCTCCGCCGCGATTTTTTTCTCTCGGCAGACTGCTGGCCATTACAACCGGCGCCGAGCATAAATCTTGTTAGGCCGCCCGACGGAAGGGCAGGGTAGGGGGTGCGGAACGCTCGGGCAGCGGTAACGAGACGGGCGAAAGGGCCGGCAGATGCGAAGTGAAGACCCCTTCCTGGCGGAACCACGCGCAGAACTCACGCACTGCCTGCGAGACGGCGATTTGAGGTTCGTAACCTAACAGGCGGCGAGACTTCGTCAGATCCGCGCAGGTCGCTGGAAGATCGGCGGGGTTCGCGGGCAAGGTTTTAATCTGCGCCCGGCAGCCCAATTCTCGTTCGAGCAAGCCAATCATGTCGCGAATCGAAATTGGCTGGTCGTTCCCCAGATTGAAGCACTCGCCGAGAATATGCGGCGCATCCAGAGCGGCGACGATCCCTTTGCAAATATCGTGAACGTGCGTAAAGTCCCGACGAATCGAGCCGTCGCCAAACAGCGGCAAGGGTTGCCCCGCGAGCATGGTACGGGCAAACACGCTCAGGCCCAGATCGGGACGCATCCTCGCGCCGACGGCACTGAAGGGTCGCACGCAAACCGTGGGGACACCGTGCAACTCATAGTAAGTTTGAGCCAGTTGCTCGGTCGCTTTCTTCGTCGCGCCGTACGGACTGGCCGCGGTGCCGAGAGGTGCATCTTCGACAAAGGGCACTTGTGCCTGCTTGCCGTAAACAGTCGACGACGAGGCAATTACCACGCGCTCGAGTGGCTGGCGACGGCATTGCTCGAGCAGTGTCAACGTGCCGTTCACGTTGTTATCGAGGTACTCGTGAGGCTCATCCACGCTGCGCCGCACACCTGCATGCGCAGCCAAGTGAACTACATAGCGAATTTTCTCGTCGGCAAAGAGTCGCGCAAGCAAGCCGGCATCGCGGATATCACCCTCACAGATCGTGACGCGACCGTGGCCATCGAAGGGAGCCAGATTGGCCCACTTACGATCGACGGAATACGAGTCGTTGAAGTTATCGAGGCACACAATCCGTTCGCCGCGCGTGCTCAGCAGTAGCGGCAGCAGATGGCTGCCCACGAAGCCGGCACCACCAGTAACCAGAATGGTCATGCTGCTAACCCGCCTTTCGCCAACGAGAGATTGGCCGAGAACTGTTCGCCGAGCCAGCGGTCGTCTGCTCCCAGCGATGACGTACGGCATACACGGCTTCATCTCGACCGGCGAAATAAATGCGAGAAGCGGTTTCGGCAAGCAGCCCCAAGCCAAAGCACTGGGCGCTGATGCCCATCGTCAGCAAGCCGCCGATGATGAGACCCAGATTTGCCTCGTTCGACATGACGCCGTAAACAAGGGCCGCGCCCAGGAGCAGCATCGAGACACAACTGGCGATCAGACCCCAGCGACCAAAGAGTCGCATCGGGCTCGCGGCATAACGCTTCAAGTAGGTGACGGTGAGCAAGTCGAGAAAGACTCGCAACGTGCGATTGATGCCGTACTTCGTCGTACCGAATAGCCGGGGGTGATGCTTCACTTCCAGCTCGACGCACTTCGCACCGCGCATGTCGGCGAGAATCGGAATGAACCGGTGCATCTCTCCGTAGAGTTCGATTTCCAGAGCGACTTCGCGGCGCATGGCCTTGAGTGTGCAACCCAGGTCGTGAACCGCAAAGCGAGTGACGCGCGAGATCAATTTGTTGGCCAGCAACGAGGGCAGCTTGCGGTCGAGCCAGCGATCTTTGCGATCGCGCCGCCAACCATGCACCAAATCGTAGCCTTCTTCCAGCTTGGCGACCATGCGCGGGATGTCGGTCGGGTCGTTCTGCAGGTCGCCGTCCATGGTCACGATGTAAGTGCCATGGCTTTCGCGAATGCCCGCGAGCATCGCCGCGCTCTGGCCAAAGTTCCGCCGCAACTCGATGACGCGCACGCGATTGTCTTGCTGGGCTAAATCGCGCAGCCGGAGTGTGCTGCCGTCATGAGAGCCGTCGTCGACCAGGATCAGTTCGAAATCGAGTTCGGTCGGTGCGAGCGCAGCGATTACCTGCTCGTGCAGACGAGTGATGTTCTCCAATTCGTTGTGAATGGGAACGACGATCGAGACATCCATGTCTACAGCCAATCGCGGGGGGAAGAAAATCTGGGTGGAGAATATGTACCCCAACCACGTCCCCGCGCGAAGACGAACTTATGCTAGCGGCAGAGGCCGCAGAAGGCTGTCAGGAGTGTTAAGAATTGATGAAGCTCAATTTCCAAGTGTAGGGGTTGTATCGACTGCGTCGATAAAACCCTTGACTCAAACTCAGCGAAATCCCCACAGCTTCACCAAACTACCCATGCACAACATTTCAGCGACAAAAATGGTGTTCAGCGCATTCTGCCATGCGTTGATTGCTCTTGGTTGCTGGCAGGCAACATTGGCTCAGGAATCTTCATTCCCGCCAGTCGTGGCGACGGGGTACCCCGTGCCCGCACCGTCCACCGAACAGCACTCGATTGAGCAAATCATGGCTCGACTGGAACGGGCCGAAGCAGCGCTCGGGGCGATGCAGTCGAAACAGTTCGACCCCAATTCAACTGGCGGCGAGTACGACTCGCAAGCACTGATGACCGGCGCCTTCGATGCAGCAACCGCTGCGGGAATGGACCTCAAGCCCGAAGAGAAAAAAGAGAGCAAGCCCAAAGAGAAGAAGTGGTATGACAAACTAAGCATTCGCGGCTACGCCCAGGTCCGTATCAACGAAGTCACCTATGAAGAGCCTGGCTCAGCTCCCGCCCAGCATACGGGCGATCGCTCAATCGGCGAGAACCAAAACTTCATCATCCGCCGGGCGCGTGTCATTATTGCCGGCGATGTCGGAGCGCATACCTACGTCTATTTGCAGCCGGACTTTGCTTCCAGCGTACCCGGCAGCCCCGACGCCAATCACTTCACCCAAATCCGCGACTGGTACGCTGACTGCTACGTCGACACCACCAAGGTCCACCGCTTTCGCGTCGGCCAGTCGAAGGTTCCCTATGGCTGGGAAAACATGCAGTCGAGTTCGAATCGCTTGCCGCTCGATCGGTCCGATTCGCTGAACTCGGCCGTGCGCAACGAACGCGACCTGGGAGTGTTCTATTACTGGACCCCCGAACCTGCGCAAGACTTCTTCAAGGAAGTTCTCGATGAGGGTCTTAAGGGCTCGGGCAATTACGGCGTGTTTGGCTTGGGTGTCTACAACGGCCAAGGCGGTTCGTTTATCGAGCAGAACGACAACTTGCACGTCGTCGCCCGCCTCACGGTGCCGTATCAGTTTGACAATTGCCAACGCATGGAAGTTGGCATTCAAGGCTACACCGGTATGTACACCGTGCTGGGCTCGGCAATCAGCCCGCTGGGCGTTGGTCCTGCGGTGACGCCACAAGGCACGTTGGCAGATACTCGCGATGGCCTCCTCGACAAACGAATGGCCGCCTCGTTCATCTGGTACCCGCAGCCCTTTGGCTTCCAAGCAGAATGGAACGTCGGCGAAGGCCCCGCGCTCAACGATGCCCAGACGGAAGTCATTGTGCGGCCTCTCAATGGCGGCTACGCGATGATGATGTATCGCTACGAAAGCCCATGCCACGGCATCTTCCTGCCCTTTGTCCGCTACAACTACTTCAAGGGTGGCTACAAGCCCGAGCGAAATGCGCCGTACAGCAACATTGAAGAAACCGAGTTCGGTCTGGAATGGCAGATCGACAAGAGCATGGAACTGACCGCCATGTACACTTTCACCGATCGCACCAATACGACAGCCATCAGCGCGGCGAACCAGTTGTCGTACCGTCAGTTCGACGGCGAGATCCTGCGGTTCCAGTTCCAGTTCAATTACTAACCGCTGACGAACTGGGCAACTGGCAAACCGCGCCAGGCGATTCGCTATGTCTGCCGACCAGCATCCTGCAGCGCGCGGACGATGCAATCGCTGACGGCGGTAGCATCGACTTCGAGAGCCACTTCCATGTCTCCCCGCTGGTGCGCTGTGGGGCGACGGTCGAAAACCGTCGCTCCGAGCGTAAGCTCGCCAGCCGTCTCGACATCGCCGGTCAGGTCGCGAGTCGTAAACAGTTCGGGATGAAGCGCGGCGGCCATTGCCACTGCGTCGGCAAGTTGGATTCCTTCTTGCCCCAAATCGCGCCGGTAGGTGCGAAACAAATGGGGTAGCGTCTTGCGGAGCAGGCTGCCGGCGCGGGACGTTTCCGGCGGCAGTTGCTCGAGCAGATCGAGCGAGAACGTCACCTGGCTGGTGACATCGAGCGGGATCAGCGATTTGGTCGTCGGCGAGCGAAACACTTGCCGGGCACTGTGCGGATCGTAGTAAATATTGAACTCGGCGGCCGAGGTGGCATTGCCGATGCCATTTACCGCTCCGCCCATGATGACCAAACGGCCGAGCATCGAAATCAGCTGAGGCTCGCGGGTGATGGCGGCGGCGATGTTCGTCAGCGGTCCCAGGCAGATGAGCGTGACTTCGCCGGGAGCAGCCCGGACTTCGTCGCAAATCAGCTTTTCCGACGGATGTTGCCGGGCCAGCTTCGAACTGACGAGGCCGACGTTGCCCAAACCATCTTCGCCGTACAGCGAACGGTTGTCGACCATCGCCAGCGCTTCGGTGGGGGATGCAGCCCCCAATCGCGGATAGCGGGGCGGATCGAGCTGCTCGATCAGCGCCTGCACATTGCGGGTCGATTGATCGGCAGTCACATTGCCGGCCACGGCGGTGACGGCGAGAACTTCCAACCGGGGATCGAACAGGGCCATGCACAGGGCAACGGCATCGTCGATACCTGGATCGCAGTCGATAATCACCTTGCGAGGCATGGCTGTGGGCTGGAAACTGAGGCGACAAACAAAAATCAAGCTGCGCGTCGGATTGTAGCGCCGCTGGAGCGGAATCACAAGGCGACGTAGCTCGGCTGAACACCATCATGACATTGAATTCCTCGTCGTTAAACCAATGGACCAAACGCGTGCAGGCCGGCGAATCGCTGCCCCGGGCCGAAATTCGCGCTGCCTTCGACCGCATCATGCAAGGTGCGGAAAGCGAAGATGACCTCGCGGGTTTTCTTGCTGCCTTGCACGAAAAAGGTGAGACCGCCGAAGAAATCGCCGGCGCGGCCGAAGCCCTGCGCGGTCATATGACACGTCTGCCCACGCAGCGGACCGTTGTGGTCGATACCTGCGGCACGGGAGGCACAGGCTCCGAGATCTTCAACATCAGCACCACGGCGGCCCTTGTTGCGGCGGCCGCTGGCGTGGCCGTCGCCAAGCATGGCAACCGCAGCGTAACGAGCAAAAGTGGCTCGTCCGATGTGCTGACGGCCCTGGGCGTGAACGTGACGGCACCTTTGTCCGTGGTGGCTCGCGAACTCGATGAACTGGGCATTTGCTTTTGCTTCGCCCCGCAGTTTCATCCCGCGATGAAGCACGTCGCCGCTGCTCGCAAGCGACTGGGGACGCAGACGATCTTCAATCTGCTCGGGCCGCTCTGCAATCCAGCGGGAGCCAAGTACCAAGTCATGGGTGTCGGGCGAAGTAACCTTCGTGCACGAATTGCCGGCGCCTTGCAGCAGCTGCAAACCACGCGGGCCGTGATCGTGGGGAGCGAGGGTTGCGGCGAACTTTCGCTTGTGGGTGAGACCGACGTTATTGAACTGAAGGATGGCCAGCAACAGGCAACCACTTGGACTGCAGCCGATTTCGGCCTTCAGCCCGCTGGTTTCGAGACCATGAAGATCGATGGCCCCCAAGCCAGTGCCGCGCTGATTCGCCGCGTCCTCGCCGGTGAGCAGGGCCCGCCGCGAGACATTGTGGTGATGAATGCCGCTGCGGCCATTTGGATCGCCTCGCCGGAACTGAGCCTGCTCGAAGCCGCTGCGAAAGCTCAGCAGGCTCTCGATAGCGGCGCTGCCAAGTCGCTGCTGGAACGCTGGGCGGCGATCTCGCAGTCTGTAGCCTGATAGCATTACAAGTCGCATCTCTCCCCTTGACGCAAACTGTCCTGCGAATGAGACTAAGAGGAGATTTCGATTGACCGAAAAGTGCCTTTCTGCCGATAGAACTATCGTCGGCAAGTCAGCTTTCCTATGTCCAACTCGAGGACTCGTCCGTTGATCCGCGCGCTGCTCGTCACCGCCAGTTGTCTCATCCTGGCCGTCTCCTTTCTTGGCTGCGAAACCAACTCGACCAGTGGGACCATGGTGCCCGTCGCCCAGCAGCGTTATGCCGGCACGGGACCGATTCAAGTCACCTGCACAACGGGCATGGTCGCCGACCTGGTGCGCAACATCGCGGGACCACGCGCGGAAGTAACCCAGTTGATGGCTGCGGGCGTTGATCCGCATCTGTACAAATCGTCGACCCGCGATATCGCGGCACTCGGCTCGGCCGATCTGATTTTCTACTCGGGGCTGCACCTCGAAGGAAAAATGACGGACCTGTTCGACGAGTTGGCCAAGAGCAAGCCCGCAATCGCAGTGGCCGAGCAGATCGACGAAGCAAAACTGCTGCACGATGGTGGGACCCACGACCCACACGTCTGGTTCGATGTCTCGCTCTGGAAAGCCGCCGGCCAGCAAGTGCTGGAAACGCTCGAACAGTTCGATCCCGCCGAAGCAGAGAACTACCAGGGTCGCGCGCAGGCTTACTTTGCCAAGCTCGACGCCCTCGATACTTTTTGCCGCGAAGAACTGGCCACCATCCCGCAGGATCAACGGGTGATGATCACCGCGCACGATGCCTTCCGCTACTTTGGCAAAGCCTACGGCATTGAGGTGCGCGGCATCCAGGGCGTCAGCACCGACAGCGAAGCCGGTGTCAAACACATCAACGAACTGGTCGACTTTCTTGTCGCGCGCAAGATCAAGTCGATCTTCGTCGAGACCAGCGTCTCCGACAAAAACGTAAAGTCCCTGCTCGAAGGTTGCCGTGCTCAGAACCACGAAGTGAAGATCGGCGGACAACTCTACTCCGACGCGATGGGAGATCCCGGTACGCCGACCGGCGACTACGAAGGAATGGTCCGCCACAACGTCACCACCATCGTTCAGGCCCTGCAGTAGCCCGCGAATATTTGCCTGCCAACCACGTCCGCTCTTATGTCCTCGATTCTCGATATCCACGATGTGACCGTCGCCTATCACCGCAAGCCGGTGCTGTGGGACATCGACCTTACCATCACCAGTCCTTGTCTCGCGGCCGTCGTGGGACCCAACGGCGCTGGCAAAAGCACGCTGATCAAATCGGTTCTCGGGCTCACTCCGCTGGCCAGTGGTCTGGTAACCATCTTCGACCAGCCTGTTTCCAAGGTTCGCCACCGCGTTGGCTATGTGCCCCAGCGTGAAAGTGTCGATTGGGACTTTCCCGTCACCGTGCTCGATGTTGTGTTGATGGGCACCTACGGTCGACTCGGCTGGTTTCGTCGCCCGGGCACCAACGAGCACAAATTGGCCCGCGAGTGTCTGGCCCAAGTGGGCATGGCCGACTATGAAGGTCGCCAGATCGGCCAACTCTCGGGCGGTCAACAGCAGCGAGTCTTCCTGGCTCGCGCGCTGGCCCAGCAGGCCGAAATCTATTTCATGGACGAGCCCTTGGCAGGTGTCGATGCCCTGACCGAGCGCGTGATCTTTGACTTGCTGACTCGCTTGCGTAAGGAAGGGAAGACGATCATCGTCGTGCATCATGATCTGCGCACGGTGCCTCTCTACTTCGACTTTGTCGCCCTGATGAATGTGCGACTTGTGGCCAGTGGCCCCGTCGAAACGACCTTCACGGCCGAGAATCTGCGCAAGACCTACGGCGGCCGTTTGGCGCTCCTCGATGCCGCTGCCGATGCGTTGCAGGTGAAGGTCGGGCCATGACGCTCTACTACAACACGGCCGTGGTGCTCGCGGGCATTGGCCTGCTCGGCGCGCTCGCTGGACTAGTTGGTTCATTTGCCGTTCTCCGCAAAAGGTCGCTCACCGGCGACGCACTGGCTCATGCCGCGCTCCCGGGAGTTTGCCTGGCATACTTGCTGACGGGGCAACGCGAGTTACCCGTGCTGTTGCTGGGAGCGCTCCTGAGTGGAGTGCTCGGCATTCTCGTCATCAACTTGCTCACCAACCGCACGCGCATTCGCGAGGATGCAGCTATCGGCAGTGTGCTCGGCGTCTTCTTTGGCATCGGCATTGCCCTCAGCAAGCGAATCCAACAGTTGCCCGGCAGCGGCAGTCGCGCCGGACTCGATTCGTTCCTGTTCGGCAAAGCGGCGAGCATGACGCTCGACGATGTCATCGGCATTTCGGTCGTAGCCATCATCTGCCTGGCCATCGTGGTTCTCCTCTATAAGCAATTTAAACTCATCTCGTTCGACGCCGACTTTGGCCGTACCCTGGGCTGGCCCGTTCGCTGGCTCGATCTCGCGCTCATGTCGCTCCTCGCCATCACCGTCGTCATCGGCTTGCCGGCGGTCGGTGTGGTCCTCACTGCGGCGCTGGTGATCATTCCCGGCGCTTCAGCCCGTTTTTGGACCGACCGGTTCGGTGTCTTGATCGCGCTCTCGACTTTCTTCGGTCTCGTCATGGGTCTGCTTGGTACTCTGCTGAGTGCTTACAACCGCGATCTTCCTGCCGGGCCGACCATCGTTCTCTGCGGTGCCGCCATCTTTCTGGTGTCTCTCATTGGCGGTCGTCATCGCGGTGTCCTGGCCCGCTATCTGCGATGGCGTCGGTTCGAAACCGAAATCAGCCGTCGACGCTTGCTCGAAGGTGTTTGGGATCTCTCGCACGGTGCCGACTCGAAGCTCGCCCAAGTCCGCCTGGACGACCTGCTGCAAGCTCAAAGTTGGCACCGGGGTCGTTTGAATGACACCATCACGCGTGCGGTCATCCAAGGTGAACTGCACGCCTCGGGGCAAGGTTTTGAGTTCACGCCTTCCGGCGCAGCCGAAGCGTTGGAAGTCATTCGCACGCATTTGCTCTGGAAGGAACTGCTGCAGGAGCATCCCGAACAGGCTTCCGCAATCGCCGATCTCACCGCACCTCTCTCCGAACAAGTACAGCCCGAATTGATCCGAAAACTCGAACACAGCCTGCGAGATCGCGGGGCCTGGCCCGAACTGCGTGCGCCATTGCTGCCGGAGGCGCGCCCATGATCGCCTCCGCCAACGAACCTCAAGCTGCCTGGTCTCCTCTGCTCCGCCGCACGCTGATGGTGGTCGCCATTCTCGCGCTCGCTGCTCTGGCCGCTTGGCTGTTTGTCACCCTCATTCCGCCGAGTTCTCGCAAGATCGCCCTCCGCACAATTGCCGTCGGTGTGGTCGCGAACGTGATGTGCGCGCTCGTGGGCACGTACCTGGTGCTGCGCCGGATGAGCCTGCTCGGCGATGCCATCAGTCACGCGGTCCTCCCGGGAATCGCGCTCGCCGTGATCTTCACCGGCACTGTTGCAGGCTGGCCCATCCTCGCCGGAGCGATGCTGGTGGGTGTCCTCACCGCCCTCGCGGCTCAAGGCTTGCAAGGCTTTGGCCAGGTCAGCGAAGACTCTAGCCTGGGCGTCGTTTACACCTCGCTCTTTGCGATGGGCGTGGTCATTTTGCAGATCTGGGCTCCGCACGGGCACATCGATGTCGACTGCGTCCTCTACGGGGCCCTCGAAAACACCGGCGCTTATCCGCCCGTAGTGTGGCTCGGCATCGGCTGGCCCCCCGCGCTCCTCCGACTTTTGCCCGTCCTGGGAATTGTCCTGGCCTTCATTCTCGTGGGCTGGAAGGAACTGAAACTGGTCGCTTTCGATCCAGCACTAGCTCGCGCGATGGGCTTGCCCGCGACCGCGATCCACCTGGCACTGATGGGTGTGGTTGCGATGGTCACCGTCTCGGCCTTCGAGTCCGTCGGTTCCATCCTCGTCGTCCCCATGCTCGTCGCGCCTGCTGCCACCGCGCGGATGCTAGCCGACCGCCTCAGCACGACCTTGATTCTCGCGGCGATCTCCGCCGCGTTCTCGGCCATCTTCGGCTACCTGCTGGCCGATGCCCTTAGCACGAACCTGGCCGGCATCATGGCGGCGGTCGCCGGACTGCAACTGGCCCTCGCCGTACTCTTCTCGCCCCAGCATGGCCTGCTCAGCCGCTGGCTGCGGAACTTATTCCTCGCCGTGCAAATCGCGGCCGAAGATATCATCGCCCGCCTCTACCGCGAAGAAGAACGGGGCAAGCCAGTTCCCGCCGATCACTCGGCCGGCTGGCTCGTTTCGCTGCTGGCCAGTCTGCATGCCCGCCGCCAAGGCTGGACCAACTCCGCGGCAGGGCTAACTTCCCAGGGACGCGAACAGGCAGAAGGAATCGTCCGGGCTCACCGCTTATGGGAAAGTTACCTCGCCACGCACTTCGAGCTTCCCCGCGATCACTTGCACGAACCGGCCGAGCGGATGGAGCACTTTCTCGATGCGTCGCTCCAGCAGCAACTGGCCGAAGAACTCGCCAATCGCAATCTCGACCCCCACGGAACGCCGATTCCGCCCGTCCCACGGGCCGATCGAGGCTGATCGCCAAGGGCTTTTCCACCGCCCTAGACCACGGCTCGAATTGTCACTTCCGAGCTCATTTGCTCGCTCGCGTTTTGATAACTTTTTGCGCGTTTTTTTCAAACTCAAGTTTTGCAGCAAGCTCTTACCCAACAGAACCTTGCGCAGCTGATCAGTGGTAATCGCCCGGTTTTCTTGATAACCGTTTGATAACCACATTACACCCCCTGAACAGCCCCCCTCATCACAAGCCATCAGCCCCGTCGACGCAACTCACTAACGGGGCCGATTATCACCTAACACAAAAGCACCTACAACGCAATCGAGCAATATGCACTGAATTTATGCGCATTAGATAATCGCGCAAATCGATCACAACCGGCAACCATATTTTCAAAGACATCGTCAGATAATTCTAAGGAGGTCCGTGACTAGTCTGGTCACCGGCGGGACGACTTTTCCATTACTTCTTTTCGATGGGTCGGATCTTGATGTTCCGGAAAGCCACTTCGTTGCCGTGATCTTGCAGGCTGAGGTGACCGGAGGTGGGCTTACCGAATTGCTCCATCTTGCCGAACTTGCTTTTCGCCACCTTCTCGTCCCAGTCCTTGCTCCCCTTCACAAAGTCATAGTACTTGGTGCCGTTCATCCAGACGGTGCTCTTCTCGGGGTGGATCAGCACCCGCAGTTCGTTCCACTGGCCCACGGGCTTGGTGGCGTCGGCCTCGGGCTTGTAAAGCTGATAGAGCCAGCCGGCCTTTTGCGGGTCGTGGCCGTCGACGTTGTCTTGCACTTGAATCTCGGGGCCGGTCATCCACGGCGTGTTGCCGTCTTCGGTCACGTGGAACATCAGGCCGCTGTTGCCACCCTTCGAAATCTTGTACTCAAGGACCAGTTCGAACGCCTCAAACTTGTCATTGGTGATGATGTCGCCAGCCCCCTTATCGGCGCGGGTCAGCTCGCCGTTCTTCACTTGCCAGCCGGGGCCGACTTCAGTCTTCTTGTAGTTCCGCCAACCTGCCGTCGACTTGCCATCGAACAGCAACTTCCAGCCTTCCTTCTTTTCCTTGGCGCTCAACGTATTCGGCTTGCTGTCGACCGCTTCCAGCGGCTTGGTGACGTTCTGGTTCTCGGTTCCTTTTTCCTTCTCGAGCGGATCTTTAGGAACGACCGTGATTTGAGCTTGAGCAAAACTGGCCAGGCCCGCGACGAACAGGGTACACACGGCAAAACGCTTCATAATTTGGCTCCAAATTCGGGGAGGGGGAAATGGTGAGGGAAGGTCTTCGCAAGACGCAGAGACCATCTGCAATATACTTCACGAAACAACGGGAGGGGGAACCACCTACTCACCGCGCACTTGCAACACATACGGATGCGCGTTCGAGCCCCGGTCGTGGGCATCAATCAGCACCAGAAAGTACGTGCCGTCGGTGGGCAGTTGGTGCTTGAGCACCGCGTCGCGATGTTCGGGCTGATCGTCGGTTTGCACCAACAAGATTCCGGCAGCGTTATAGAGCGAGAGAATCGGATCGAGGGCCGAACCACGTCTGGCAGCCAGTGTTTCGGCCACGATGGTCTCTCCAGCCTGGCCGTCGATTTTGAAAACATCGACGTCACGCTGTTGATGAATCGTGCCGACCAACGTCTGGCCCACGGCAATCGAGCCGGGCTTGCGAAAAGATTCATTTGGTTCGGTTTCAGTGGCCAGCTTCTCGGCCGGCAACACAAGCAGCGAGTAAGGCTGCGAAGTACCATCGGCACTGGTGACCGCCAGTTGCACTTCTGGCTTATCGAGACTCTCGGGCAAGGTGAGCTCAAACTCGACGAACGAATCGCCCACTTCGTTGGCATTGAGTCCATTCGGCGGGCCCGCCTTTTCCTTCTTCTTGAGTTCAATCTTCGGCGGGTCAGCAAAGCCAGCGAGCGTCACTTCGGTGGCCTGATCGAGTCGCAATCCGCGCAGGGTCATTTTCGCCAGCTTACCGGGCGAGACAACGAGTGGCGTCGCCATCACAATCTTCGGCGGATCCTTCTTCTCGGGCGGTTTGTCTTGCGCGAGCGTGGTGACAGAGGCAGCCAGTAGCAACACGAGCGGTACCCACGATGCACTACGCATACAAACCCTCGATGAGCTTTCCTTCGTCGAGGATTTCGAGCGGGCGGCCGTCGGGCGTGTGGATGTGCTTGCGCGGGTGAATGCCGAGGGCCGAGAGCATGGTGTAAGCCACATCGGCGGGCTTCACCGGTTGCTTGGTGGCGTGCGCGCCGATGTCATCGGTCGCACCGATCACCTGGCCACCCTTCACACCTGCACCGGCGAAGACGAGTGACGCAGCAGGACCCCAGTGATCGCGGCCTTCGTCCTTGTTGATCTTCGGTGTGCGGCCGAACTCGCCCAGGGCAACCACGAGCGTCTCGTCGAGCAAGCCTCGCTGCTGAAGATCGGCGAGCAACGTCGAAAAGCCTTGATCGAATTCGGGCAGCTTTTTATCGAGGGCCGGGAAAATCTTCCCGTGATGGTCCCAGCCGCCGTAGTTGATGGTGACGAAGGTCACGCCCCCTTCGACGAGTCGCCGCGCGAGCAAGCAGCTTTGCCCGAACGTGGTCCGGCCATACGCGTCGCGCTGCTCGGCGGTCTCTTTTTCGACATCAAACGCAGCCTGGGCTTGCGGCGAAAGGATCATTTCCGCGGCCCGCTTTTGAAATTCGTCGTAGGTGGCGACCTGGTCGTTGCCGCGCACTTGCTGCCCCAGCGAATCGACGGCCTGTAACAGATTCTGACGCCGCTGGAGCGACTTATCGGTCAAAGGCTGTGCCCGCGACAGATCGCGCACCTTGTAACCGCCGCTGTTAGGATCGCCAGCTTTGAACGATTCGAACCGCCCCCCGAGAAACGCGCTGCGGCCCAGTTCCCAAGTGAACGAAGGATTGTTGGGGACGGAAACGTAGGGGGGAACTTGCGACGTAAAGCCTGTCTCGTGAGCGACGACGGCACCGATGGCCGGATAGTCGCCGAAGGCCGAACCGAAGCGACCGCTCATGACCCAGTTCGTCGCCGTTTCATGATGGTCGTTGTTGTGGGCTCCGCTGCGAATGAGCGTGTAGAGATCGTTCTGCTGGGCCAGCTTGGGAATGAGTTCGCCGTAGGAGATTCCCGGCAGCTTCGTTTGAATCGTGTTGTACTTGCCGCGGATCTCGGCCGAAGCATTCGGCTTGGGATCGAAGCTGTCGTGATGCGACAGGCCGCCGCCCAGGTACACCAGAATGATCGACTTGGCTCGCCGTTTGGCATCGGGCGCGGCAATCGCTTGCGCCTGCAACAAATTCCCCAGCGAGAAGCCCAGCGGCGCGATGGCCCCCACGCGGAGAAAATCTCGCCGGCTCCAGCCATTGCAGAACTGCCGTCGCGCTTGATTCAGATTGATGTCGAGCATGGTTTTCCTTTTCCCCTCTTCTCGCCTTGGCACCGTAGTCATCTTGCTCCGCAAGATGAGCTTTGCCTCTTCACCGGACCCTTCATCTCGACGGAGCGAGATGACTACCTTCACCGTAGTCATCTTGCTCCGCAAGATGAGCTTTGCCTCTTCACCGGCCCTTCATCTCGACGGAGCGAGATGACTACCTTCACCGTAGTCATCTTGCTCCGCAAGATGAGCTTTGCCTCTTCACCGGGCCCTTCATCTCGACGGAGCGAGATGACTACTGTCTCAGTGATTAAACGCGAACTCTTTCGTATTCAGCACTGCCCAGAACAAATCCCGAACGGCTTCTTCTCGCGCGGCAGCGTCGTCGACCTTCGCGTCACCGAGCGCCGCTTCGATGGCTTGCACTTCTGCCGGGCGAGGTTCCCGCGCGAGCGCAGCCAAAAAGATCGACCGGGCGAGCGCGCCGTTCTCGAGTTTGGCGGCGAGCAATTGCTTGAGCTTGCTGTCAGGCTGATCCAGTTTTTGCGTGAGGCCATCGCCACATTGCAAATGGAGCAACTGCGGCAAGGTAACTTCGCCGCTCCGTTCGCAGGCACAGGCGGTGACGCGATCGGACCGGCCGAACATCGCCAGGAACTGCGAACTGACGCCTGGATCGGGAATTTGAATCGCCCGCAGGCCGAGCGGATAACCCTGGAACTGATCGGGCACTTCGGTCACCTGGCTGATCGCATCGAGCAGCACTTCAGCCGGCAAACGTCGAGCATAGTAGTGCGAGTAATGCCGCTGGTCTTGTTCGTTCGCGGCAAGCGTACTGCTGCCGAGTTGGTAGGTGCGAGAGTTGAGCATCAAACGCATCAGGTGCTTCAGATCGTACTGATGTGCAACAAACTCGCGGTTGAGTGCCTGCCAGAGCGGACGATTCGAAGGGGGATTGCTGGCCCGCAGATCATCGACCGGTTCGACGAGTCCGACGCTGAAAAAGTGCTTCCAAAGGCGATTGACCATGTTGCCAGTAAATGTCTCGTTGGCCGGATTGTGCATCCAGCGAACAAGCCCCGCACGGGGATCAGCGGAATCGTCGACAGCTACTTCGCTCCGATCGAGCGGCAACGGCGGCATCATTTGCCCGGTGCGAGGCTGACGCACTTTCGGGCTTCGCCGGCTGTCCGCAAGTCGCCTGGTCTGTTCGTCGAGTTCCTGCTGCCGTCGATCGACTTCCTTCTGCGCCTGCTCCGCTTCTTTCCCTTCTTTGCCAGCGAGCTTCTGCTTCGCCTCATCGAGTTTCTTCGAGGTTTCGGCCAGTTGCTTCTCGGCGCGGTCTTCGTCTTCGCTGCCAATCACCAGCTGGGTTGCGCCTTCGGCCGGATTCTTCCGCTGCAGTTTGGTGCGGGCAAAGAAGGCGGCGAAGCGGTAGTAATCGTCTTGCGTGTAGCGTTCGAGCGGATGATTGTGGCACTTGGCACAGCCGACGCGCGTCCCCAAAAAAGCCTGCGCGACAGAAGAGACGACGTCGGAATCTTCGACCTTCCGTTGCTCGCCGAGGGTGACGATGTAATAGCCCACCTGAGGCTGTTCGCCGACGCTCCCTTGCGCCGTGAGGACATTGGCGGCAATCTTATCCCACGAGCGATTGGCAGCCAGTTGCTGCCGCATCCAAACCTGAAACGAACGAACGCCCTTCGTACCACGCACGTCATGATCGCGTTCCTTGCGATTCTGCAACACATCGCACAGCTGCAACGTCCAAAAGTCGACCCACTCGGGCCGCTGCAGCAATTCGTCAATCAGTTGCGAGCGTTTGTTCGGCGAGGCATTCGCAAGAAAGTGTTCGGTCTCAGCGATCGTGGGCAGCGTGCCGATGGTGTCGAGATAGACGCGGCGGAGGAACGTGGCGTCATCCGCAGCGGGCGAAGGGGGAATGCGGAGCGCTGCCAATTTGTCAAAGACGTGTTGATCGACGACGTTGCGACGCTCGGTCAGTTGCTCGGCAGGAACCGGTTCGGCGAAGGGCATGCTGAACTGCGTAACGACCACTTCGCCTTGAAAGTGAACACGCACCACGGTCTCACCGGCTCGCAAACATTTGACGAGACCGGTCGGCGAAACTTCGACTACGCTCGCATCGTTGGTGAAGAACTGCGCGAGCCAGGTGACGTCACGCACGCGGCCATTTTCGTAGTGAGCATAAACGGCCAACTGCTGCGTATCGCCAGCGGCGGCGGTACGATCGCCGGGAAAGACTTCGAGCCTGGTCACAAGCGGCTCATCGGCAATGACGTTCGGAGTCCCTGCTTGGATCCAGTCGAGCAGCGTTTGTTCAGCCCGGCTGCCGACTTCAAACAAGCGGCCACCACCGTGGGGTTCGCGGCCATTCGGTTTGCGAATGAGCAGGCTGTCTTGGGGACTCGCAGAGCTTATGCGGCGGCCGTAGAACTCGCGTGTCAGCCAGCCGTGATCCCATTCGGGAGCGTAACCGCGCAGTGACAAGCGAAAGCCGTTTTGCCCGGCTAGTTTGCCGTGGCAGGCACCCTGGTTGCAACCAAACCGCGTGAGGACCGGCAGCACCTCGTGGCGAAAGGAAGGAGGGCTGCTCTGTGCTGCATTCATCACGACGAGCGGAATCTTGGCGGATTGACCTTCATGTTCGATGGTTAGTTCCGCCGAGCCATCAGCCTGCGAAGTCACTTCGCGGCCGTTGAGCGTCACCAATTCAGGCTGTGAACAACTGACTTTAACAAGCGCCGAGACATCGACCGCCCGGCCATCGGCCTGCTTTAGCAGCGCGACGATACCCGCGCGGTCAGCAGCCCCGTCGAGCGTGATGGCTGCGGGAAAGACTTGCAGCGAAGTCGCTTCCGCGGCCAGCGCCAGCGAGGTTACCAGCGATAAGATCACCGGGCAGCAAATCAGCAGCGGTCGCATCATCGGGAATCGTTTCAGCGGGGGAGGGGACCGGGAGGTATCACTATCGTATTCGAGGTTGCTGCGCGAGCCTAGCAATTGCCTAGAACAACTCGGCGATCGGCTTGCCGGTATGGGCGAGGAACATGGGACGTTGTTCCTGGGTGTAGAGTGGCTTGTCGCGATTGATGCCCAGCTTGTCGTAGATGGTGGCTGCGTAGTCGTCGGGCGAATGAGGATTGTCGGTGACGAAGGCCCCTTGGCGATCGGTTGCGCCGATGATCTGTCCGCCGCGAATTCCCGCCCCGGCAAACACGATCGAATAAGCATCCGGCCAGTGATCGCGACCGCCATGCTTGTTGATCTTCGGCGTGCGACCAAACTCGGTCACGAGGCAGACTAGTGTTTCGTCGAGCAGGCCACGCTGTTCGAGATCGGTGATGAGCGTCGAGTAAGCTCGGTCGAGGCTCCCCATCATGTACCAGTGACCAATGCCGTAGCGACCCGCACCCGCGCCGCTCGCGCCCGGCAACTCGCAAGTTTCCTTGGCATAGATATGGTCGTGGTGATCCCAGTTCAAATTGCCGCCGCCGACTTCGCCGGGCATCTTGGGCCATCGCGTATCGATGGTGACGAACCGCACGCCCGATTCGATCAGCTTGCGACCGAGCAGGTAACATGCGCCGCGATGCCCGGCGCCGTACTGCTCGCGCATCTTCGGCGTTTCGGTCGACAGATCGAAAGCCTTCGCGGCAGCGGGACTTGTTAGCAGCGTCGCTGCCTGATCGTGAAAAGTATCGATAGCCGCAGTGGTGCGATCGCGGGCGAGTGTCGGATTTTGATTGAGAGCAGAGAGCAACGCGCGGCGCTGACCGAGGCGCTCGTCGGACAGTTCTGGATTTCGCTGCATGCCCGAGACCTTCCAGTTCGGGTCAGAGGCATCGCGAGCGGTCGCTTTGAATGCGCCGTAGCTAGTGGGCAAAAAGCCCGACTTGGTCATGTGGGCGAATTCGGATGTGGCCGGCAATTGCACATACGAGGGCAGGAACTCGCAGGCACTTCCCAGCACGTAGGAAGCGACCGCGCCCAGATCCGGATACTCAACGGGCCCGCCGGGACTGTGCCCCGACAGGACGTACTGCATCCCTTTGCCGTGATCGTCATTCCGCTGAATGTGGTGCATGCCGCGCACGACGGCAATCTTGTCCGAGATCTTCGCGGTATGTGTCAGCAGTTCGGTAAAACGCTCGCCGGGCGTGCTGGTGGGGACAAGGTCGAATGGCGTGCGCTGCTCGGAGGCAACTTCAGGCTTCGGGTCCCAGGTATCGACATGCGACAGACCGCCATGTTCCACCAGCAGCAGCACATTCTTGGCCTTACCAACTCGGCCACTCGCGCCACTGGCTTGCAACTGCAACATCTGCGGCAACGACAAACCAAGCGCGCCGAACGCACCAGCTTGCAACCACTGCCGACGAGTCCAGGCAGTGGCTTGGTCGCGAGACATTGACATGGGCATTTCCGAGGGAGGACGGCGGGCTTGTTACAAGGCGGGGAGCATCAACGAAGATCGATTGATGCCTAAGGAAGTCTAACCCACCTCATATATCGCGTCCAGCGATTACCCCTTCAGCGTTCCGGCAGGTGATGCTCCACCGCGAGCCAGTTCCGCGCGCAGTTCTTGCCCCAGCACGCTGTGATGCCGGCCATAGAACCAATAGATGACCATGCCCAAGGCGAGCCAGCCAAAGAGCCGCAGCCAGTTGTCGTAAGGAAGCGAGAGCATGAGCATCAGGCAGGAGAGAATGCCCAAGATCGGGACGATGGGAACGAGCGGGCAGCGGAAGGGTCGAACTGCGTCGGGATTGGTTCGGCGCATGATAATGACCGCGGCACATACGACTACGAAGGCGAACAAGGTGCCGATGTTTGTTAGATGCAGTAGCCAATCGAGCGGAAAGAGGCCGCCGAGAATCGCGACAAAGAGGCCGATCAGGATCGTGCTCTTCCAGGGAGTCTTAAACTTCGGATGAACGTCGGCGAAGAACGCTTTCGGTACCAGGCCATCGCGAGCCATCGCCATGAATACGCGAGGGGCACTGAGCATCATCACCAGCAGCACCGAAGTGATGCCGGCAACGCCCGCCACGGAGATCACCGTTTCTGCCCACGGCAGTCCGGCTTTGGCGAAGGCACTGGAGACAGCCGCTTTGGGATCAAGTTCTTGATACGGCACCATACCCGTCAAAACGGCGACCACGCCGATGTACAGAATCGTACAAACGACGAGCGAGATAATAATGCCGATCGGCACATCGCGCTGAGGGTTCTTCGCTTCTTCGGCATGCGTCGAAACGGAGTCAAAGCCGATGTAGGCGAAAAAGATGATCGCCGCACCAGCGACCACACCCACAGAGTTTCCGGCCAGGTTCGTCTGGCCCCAAATCGAACGGCCAAAAAAGCTCACGCCCGTCCAGCCATAGGGGGCGAAGTCATTCGTCCAGTTTTCGGATTTGACATAGAAGGCACCGACGACAATCACAAATAGCACGGCGGCGACTTTGATGAACACCATCAGGGCGTTGAAGTTGGCACTCTCACTGATCCCCTTGATGAGGATCAAGGTCACGATCGCGGCGATGACGACTGCCGGCAAATCGAAGAGAGCTTGCTGGCGCTTCGTAATCTTCGCTTCGACCGCTTTGTCCCCCACTTTGCCCACGATGTAGTTCTTGTCCCCGTCCGTGGTCTTGAGTGCGAAGGCCCAGTAGACGCCGTTGGCCGGTTGTTCGGAATTGTCGGCCCAGGTCACTGGCTTCTTGCTATCGAAGACTTTCTGCGAAACATACAACGGCTTGCCGACACTCTTTTTGGCGTACTCTTCCTTTTCGAGTTTTAACAATTCGGGGCTGACATCGGCGCGCGCGTACTCGGCCGAGACGTTGGGTATGAAGTGTCCCTGCTGATAGAGATACGGAGACCCTGAGACAATGAACGGCACGCCGACTCCGGCTTTGATCAAGATGCTTTGAAAGTATCCGGACCAACCATTCGCGACGACGGAAGCACCGACGGCGTACTCCAGCACCAGATCCCAGCCAATGATCCAGGCCATCAACTCGCCCAGCGTGGCATAGGCGTAGGTGTAGGCCGAACCGGCGACGGGGGCCATCGACGCAAACTCTGCATAGCAAAGCGCGGCGAAAATGCAGGTCAGACCTGCAATGACATAGGAAAGCATTAACGCCGGGCCAGCGGTCTCGCGGGCAGCGGCGCCGGTCGTCACAAAAATGCCAGCGCCAATAATCGCGCCGACACCCAGTGCCGTCAGCGAGACGGGCCCCAGGGCCCGCTTCAACGTATGTTCGCCGGCCATTTCCTCCAGCAGGACTTTGAGCGATTTCGTGCCGAAGAGTTGTTTTCTGATCATTGCTTCGTTTCAGCCTCTAACTTGGACGTCCATCAGCGAGATGAGAGGAGCAGACAACCGACTGCCAGAAAGGTTGCGTTAGCGTAATCATCTGCCGCGCGGGAAACAACTTCAAACCGCGGGGATTCGGGCAATCAGAGCGCGCACGAGATAGTCAGCGGCAAGACTCGCAGGTTCGAGCAGGTCGCTGCCCAGAATCGGAGCTTGTCGCCAATCGATTTGCGGGTGGGTTTGCTGGGCGCGAGCGACGGCTGCGGAGGTCGTCTCGAGCATCTCGCCGCTGAAGAGCAGGTGAGGCTGTACGACAATTCGAGCGAAGCCCGCGGCAGCCGCTTGCTCGAGCGCCTCCGGCAGATTGGGACGAGCGACGGCGATGAAGCCGGTGAAGACTCCGGCGGCGTTTACTTTTTCGCCCAGAGCCGTGGCGAACTGGCGACAATGATCGATGGCGGCGGGGTCGCTGCTGCCACGACCGATAAGGACAAGCCCGGTGGGCGGATGCGGAGTGGCTGAGGTTTGTTTAAGGGCAAGCCCCTCACCCCGACCCTCTCCCCGGAGTACCGAGGAGAGGGAGGAAGAAAAACGGAGGGCAGCGAGGTCGATGAGCGCTTCGTGGCAGCCTAGGGGTTCGGCGACGGTGATTTGCAGTTGAGGATGCACTGCGAGGGCGTTGGCGATTGCTGCGGGTATGTCTTGCTTGGCATGACCAGCGGCAAAGAGCAGGGCAGGGGAGAGTACGATTTTTGCCAGCCCCCGCTCGGCCAGATTGGCAAGTGCCATTTCAATGGTTGGTTGTTGCAATTCGATGAAGCCAACTTCAACCGGCAAGGGCACCGCGCCTCGCACCAGTTCCACCAAGCGCAGGAATTGCTCTGTTCCCGCCGCATTGCGGGTACCGTGACCGACGAGCAAGATGGCATCTGGCACAGGAGTCATGTTTCGAACGGTGGAAGTTGCGATCACTTGTTGCGATTGGAAATGCACCACACGGAGCGTGGCGACGACACTCAAGGGAACTTTCCCGCGCACGGGGTAGGCGTTTGCGGCATTTCGCTACTATATTGACAGAACAAACTTCTGGGCGGTGTTAGGCCGTCATTTTTTCCATTGTTGGCTGTGCTGCTTGTGAATTCTTATTTGCTGATGATCAGCGGGGCTCGCGCCGGGGCACACGTCGTGCTTCCTACGGATCGCCCCACCCGCATTGGACGCGGGCTTGATTGCGACATCGTCCTTTCCGATCCCCTCGCTTCGCGCGTGCATGCCATCGTTCAGTTCAGCGACGGACTGTGGTGGATTCGTGATGCCACCAGCCGCAACGGCACTTATTTGAACGGGCAGAAGATCGACGAAGCTCGGCTCGCCATCGACTGCCGCGTAAAAATCGGCACCACGGAATTTATTTACTGCGAACAACTAGACCCCCGTAGCGAGTCGGCCCGGCAGGAACATACCCAGACGGTAGTTCGCGATCGGATCGTTACCGAAGGGATGCCCAGCGATCTCGGCTTCTCACTGTTGCAAGACAACGAGCGAAATCAAGACTTCCTCACCTTGCATCAGCTGAGCGTGCGTCTGCTCGGCTGCAACGATCCCGATGAAGTCGTCCGCGTCTCGCTCGATTTGCTGCATACCCGCACCCAGGCATCGGTCGTCGGATTTCTTTGGGTCAGTGACGACGGCCAATTGAAACCCAAGTTGGTCATCCCCGAAGAGGCAGCGAGTAAAGTTCGCCTCAGCGACAGCTTGACCGAAATGGTCATTCGCCAAGGCAAGGCGGTTTGGATCGACAATCAGCCGGCCACAGTCGGCACCGATAGCCTGCGGCTATTTGCCGACGCGCTGTGCATTCCATTGGTGCACGAAGGGAAGACCCTCGGGGCTATTCATATTTATCTGGAGCAGGGGCGCTTCCGCCAAAGTGATTTCGAAGTCTCGTTGCTGCTGGCGAACATCCTGACGGTTGCCTTGGTGCGGTCACGTCAGGAAGCGATCTTGCGGGCCGATAATCGCCGGCTCAGTGACAAGGCAGCGGTCTTCGACGAACTGATCGGCGAGAGCAAGCCGATGACGGAACTCAAGTCGAAGATCAATCGCGTCGCGCGCGCCACGGGCTGTGTGCTGGTGCGCGGCGAAAGTGGCTCCGGCAAGGAACTCGTCGCCCGGGCCATTCACCGCGCTAGCACCCGTTCCGATCGACCAATGCTCAGCGTCAACTGCGCTGCCATCCCCCGCGACCTGATGGAAAGCCAACTCTTCGGCCACAAGAAGGGCTCATTCACGGGTGCCGAGACTGATCACACCGGCTGGTTCCAATCGGCACACACGGGCACTTTGTTCCTGGACGAAGTGGGCGAACTGACACTCGAGGGGCAAGCCAAGCTGCTGCGTATTCTCGAAGGTCATCCGTTTTTGCCCGTCGGTTCGACGAAAGAAGTGACGGTCGATGTCCGGGTGATAGCAGCGACGAATCGCGACCTCAGCGAATTTGTCCGCGAGCATAAATTTCGCGAAGACCTTTATTACCGCCTCTCTGTTTTTGAACTTTATATTCCGCCGCTGCGAGATCGTGGGCCAGATATCGATCTGCTAGCGGAGTTCTTCTTGAATCACTTCCGCAAGCAACATGGCCGGCCTAACTTGCTCGTCTCGCCCGATACGCGCGAGAAGCTGCTATCGTATCAATGGCCTGGCAATGTGCGGCAGCTGCGTAATGTGCTCGACTCGGCCGTGGTAATGTGCGAAGGAAATACCATCCTGCCAGATGACCTCGGCCTGCGCGACGCTAGCGGCGGGAAAGAGCTCGAGTCCTTGCGTCTCGACTTCTGGGAGCGCAAGCTGATCCAAGAAGCATTGAATCGGACAGATGGCAATGTTCCAGAAGCAGCGAAGCTTTTGGGATTGGGGCGGGCCACGTTGTATCGTAAGATCGAGGAATATGGGATAGTTCGCCGATAATGGATTTACGGCACCCTGTCTCAGCCTGAATTTGGAAAAGTTGAAAATGGATGTTCACTTTCCTGCCTTTAAATCTCACCCCTGGGTCCGTGGCGGACATTTGCAGACCATTTTGGGCTGCTATTTCTTCCACCAAACCGTTCCCTATACCGCGACCAGGCATCTGGTTACGCTCGCGGACGGCGACCAGATTGTGCTCCACGACGACCGGCCCCAGAAGTGGCAGCCGGGAGACCCTGTTGCGCTGCTAGTACACGGACTAGGTGGCTCTCATAAGTCGGGCTACATGCAGCGGTGTGCCCAAAAGCTGAATGCGCATGGCGTCCGCGCGTTTCGCATGGACCTGCGAGGCTGCGGTGCTGGCATCGGCCTCGCGCGCCAGCTTTGTCATGCTGGCCGCAGCCAAGATGTGGCGGCAGTGCTAGCGGACATCAATCAACGCTGCGTCAATTCGCCAGCGGCCGTCATCGGATTCTCGATGGGCGCCAACATGGTGCTGAAGATGGCCGGCGAATGGGAAGACTCCGCGCCCGAGAATGTCGTGGGCGTGATGGCCGTCGCGCCGCCTGTCGATCTCGATGTCTGCTGCTCGCATGTCGAAACCAATATGCGCGGCGTCTATGGGCGCTCGTTTGTGATGGGCCTGAAGAACTACATCGCTCTGCGTCAAAGGTCGATTCCCAATATCTTGACGCCGAATCTTCCTTCCAGCGTCAGCAAGATTCGCGAGTTCGACGCGCACATCACCGCGCCTCTCTCGGGCTTTACCGACGCGGCCGATTACTACTCGCAGGCCAGCTCCGGGCCGTACCTCGAAAAGATTCGCCTTCCCACGCTGATCGTGGCGGCTAAAGACGACCCCATCGTGCCAATCAACTCGGTGCAGGAATCGAAGCTGTCGCCGTTTGTGCAACTGATTGTGGCCGAAGGCGGTGGCCATCTCGGCTACATCGCTGCTCGCAGCAAAGACCCCGATTGCCGCTGGCTCGACTGGCGCGTGGTCGATTGGGTGCTGGCTCGCATGCCCGGACCGCTGGTCGCTGCCGACTGGCGACTCACGCGACCAAGTATCAAAGCAATGCCCGGCGTGCAACACTCGGTGTAGAGCCAAATACTCCGATTGACCATGCCGCCGCGATGTGCATAATTTGGCCAACAACGCCGACCGTCACCGGGAGGCTTCTATTATTTGCCTGCGTTGGCTGACTGGTTCTACCAGAGGCATCGCATACTGCGGCCGCTCAGCAAGCTCTTCACTGGCAACCAGGAAATTCCCTCCTGATGTTCTATGCGCTGCTGGCTGTGGCTGTAGAGTGAAAGGAGTCGAAGTATGTCGAATTCAATGTTGTTGGAGCGCTCCACCCCCGCCGTCGCTCCCTTTGGTCAGCCAGGTGCCATGCCTGGCGGTTCACCCGCGGCTGCAAACTGGTGCGTTCTTCCTCGCTGCGAGATTTCTTTTGAGAAATGCACGGGCGGGATGAAGATCCACTGCAAGTGCGCTGACGAAGTTGCTTGCGGCACGCTGCAACATCTGTGCAAGATGCTGTGCGACGGCCTCTGCTCATGCTGCTGCACTTGCAACGGCATTCAGGTGTGTCAGTGCAGCTTGACCATGGGCATCTGCAAGTGCGAGTACACGAAAGACGGCGTGTGTATCACCTGCACCAGCGGCGACGCTAAATGCTGTGCCATGATCCAGGCGTGCTGCGACTGCCTCAAGTGCTGCTGCGATTCGGGTTGCTGCTGCTACATTTCGTTCAACAACACGCCCGTGTGCTGCGGAACCTGCTAGAGCAATTCGCGAAGATCTTCAACGACGGCCTGCTTAGCGAACGAGCAGGCTGTCGGCTTCTTTTTTGGGGCTGATTTCCCATGGATGAAAACCGCCTTAAACCATTCTTTGCCCGATTGCCGGAACCGAATTTAACCGGTGGGCCGTTCGCCGTCGTGCAGTCCCCAACTGCGCCGTTGCAGCCCATTCATCCTGTCGACTTGTACCAGGCAGCGTTTGAAAAGGCGAAGCAGGAGTACCAGCTAAACCGTCTGTTCAACCCTGAGCATTACGAAGATGGTGGCGGTATCTAGTCAATCGCGTCGGCTCGATCTCTTAGTCCTTCGGCAACTTCACAACCGTCATCTTGCCGTAGCCAATCGGCCAGTTGCTCGTAACTTCGATTTCGCCAATCAGATCTTCAGCGGTTAGCTCCCCAGGGAAGTTCTTGGCCAGTTTGTCTTGGCGGTCGAGATAGATCTTGGCCAGATACTTGCCGCTCGGCAGCTTGGCTTCTTTCAGCAGCTCTCTCGCCCGCATCGAATCTCGCGGCGCGACCAGGCTTAAGTGATTTTGCCAGAGCCCGCCTTTGCCAAAGATCTGGCGATCGGCCGTGGCCCAACGATCTTGCGAAAACTGCTTCGTTGCTTCGTCCCAGCGATAGAGATCGACTCGCAGCAACAGCTTGTCGTACGTGGCGGGAATGTCGGTCAGCTTGAACCAAATCTCAGAGACGTTGGCTGCTTCGTCATTTACAGCCGGCAGTTCCTTGGCCGTTTGATACTTGCCCGCTTTGGTGGCCAAGTAGTCATCGATGAAACGGCGGAACTGCGTGTACGTGCGGTCACCCTTCGTCATCTTTAAGCCGCCACCATGCTCGACCGCGTTGAGCGGCTTCAACAAAAGCAGGCTCTGCTCGGGTTGCTTGAGATCGATTAGTTCATGCTCGAGCAAATGATCGAGCGTGGCCTGCGGATCAGCCAGTTTAATCCACGAGATGTGTTCGCCGTGCTTCTTCACTTGCTGCTGGTTGCGGTCGGCAGAGTGGCACGCTGCACACCGCCCCGCTTCGGCCCAGACGTTATCGACGAACGACTGCAGCACCCGATCTTGCCGGGCGTGGCGAATGACCTCTGGAGGCAACCGTGGACCAATAGCACCGTCCTTGGGTTTCGCTGCAATCAGCGTGGCGTCTTTCACTGCTGCAAAGATCCAGGCTCGGAAGGCCGCCGATTCTTCTGCCCGAACCTTCTCGGTCACGATGCTCGGCTTCGCCGGCTTGCGGTCGATAAACTGCAGCAATTTCGACTTGGCAGGCTCTTGGACGTTGATCAGCCCGCCGTCGCGCAGGGCGGCGAACGTCTCCAGTTGCGTGGGCCGGATGTAATCTTTCAGATCGACACCACTCAGGTGGCATTCACTGCAACTCGACGGCCGTTGGGCCTGCAGGATGGGGGCGATCCGCTTTTGAAAGATCGCCAGGGCTGCATCTTGCGTGGCCGAATCTTCGGCAGCAGCCTGAGGCAGAATCGCCCCGCACAAAACCAGCGGAGCGAAGATTGCCAAGAGCAAGAGACGGCGGGCATCATGTGAGCGCATCACAGCGAACCTTGCCAAAGCTGGGTTTGCGATGCCGGACCGGACTACCAAAAAGCGGTAGTTACTTGGTCTTGCCAGCGGCTTTTTTCAAAGCAGCGGCCAAGCGCGACTTTTTGCGGCTGGCGGCATTCTTGTGGATCACACCCTTCACGGCAGCGCGATCGAGCTTTTGAGCGGCAGTCTTGAACTCAGTGGCGGCCGCAGTCAAATCGCCGGCTGTCGCCGCAGCGGTCACCTTGCGAACCTGCGTCTTGAGCAAGCTCTTGGTGGCGCGGTTCGTGGCCCGGCGCTTCAAATTCTGACGTTGTCGCTTCTTCGCACTACTGGTGTGTGGCATGACTAATCCGTAACAACACGTTTCGCAAATAGACAGGACAATTCGGCGTTCTGTCAGGACATTCTACCGAGCTTAACGGCGGGCTGAGCAAGACGTTCAGCCGCTGCCGGGCCGGGCAGAGAATCCACCTTTATCGCAGATGAGCCGCACGTTGTCCAGCCTTGCTGAGGCATCTTTATAGGCGGGATTTATGGCCACCAGCCGCTCCCACCAGCGGAGCGCTTCGGCCGCTGAACCGCTGGCCTCGGCCAAAACCGCTCCACGATACAGGGCCTTCTGAAAATCCTCGTCTTGGTCGGCATTTTCCCCGCTTGTGCCAATTTCCGCCGCCTGCTGATAGAGCTCAAAAGCTCGCACAAACTGCCGCAACTGCTGCCAGTTCTCGCCCGCAGCGACCAAGGCCCGCAACCGCCACTCGGGCAGTTTCTGGAGCGGATGCAGATACTTCAGCGCCTCGCTGCAGTTCCCCGCTCGGGTCAAGCAGCCCGCCAGTTCCCACGACGATGCCGGCTCCGACGGAAACCGCTCGTAGCGGGCGAAGGCGACGCCAAGTTCCACGCGCCGCTGCTCTTCCAGGACTTCGTCGATCAAACGGAGCGTTCGCGGAGACGGCAACAGCTCTGCTTGCCGCCGGGCGAGTTCCGTTTTCTCTCTTGCCCGCCCCAGCATGATTTCTTCGCCTAGTTCTCGCAGGCGAAGGTTGTTGCCGGCAGCTCCGCTTTCGTCAGCAAGCAGTCTTTCTGCTGCTGACCAACGTCGGGCTTGGATGTGCGACTCGATTCGGGCAGCCAAATCACCCTGCGATATGTCAATCGGTTTCACCTCTTCGGCCACAAACAGCCAGGCAAACTCTTTAGCCAACACGTCGGGCGGCTCCTGTTTCGACAGCTCCTTCCAGATCGATCCTGCAGCAGCAAATTGCCCCGCCTCACCCAACGCAGTGGCCAGCGCACGAAGCACTGTTGGATCTTTGGGTGTAAGGCGATGGGCCTCCTGAAGCAGCAAGACCTGCGATGGACCGTGGTCGAGCAACAAACAAACCTCTGCCAGGTTCGCCAGAACTTTTGCGTCACGCGGCGATTCCCCTAGCAAGAACCAGCCATGCCTCAATGCCAAGCCAAGGTACCGCTCGCGCAGCGACACGTTGAAAGCCGCTCGCCTTTGCCAAACCTGCCACGGCCAGGCTGTCGCCGTTTTTCCTTTCGCCCGCTGCAGGTTCTCTAGCAATGCTTGCAGAAACAGCGTATTGCCGGGATCGAGCGTGCAACAATCGCTGAGCACCCGATGTGTCCCGGCATAGTCCGGAGGCTGGCGGTTCAGCAGCTGCTTGGCCTGTTCGAATTGCCGCGCCAGTTGATGCCGCTGCGCCGCGGAAAGGACCGCAGGCGGATTGGTCGGTGGCGGAGTCGAACTCGCAGGGCTGGTCATAACAGGCTGGTCGATTTATTCTCGGAAGTGTCGCCTTCCGAATTTCGTTGAAAAAGTCATCTTCATGGTAACACCGGACGCTCCATCCTCTGCCGCAGCCGGTGTGGTTTATCTCGTCGGCGCGGGGCCCGGCGATCCCGGCCTGATCACCGTCCGCGGTCGCGACTGCCTGCACCGAGCCGACGTCGTACTGTACGACTATCTCGCCAATCCGCAATTGCTCTCCCATTGTCGTTCCACGACAACCCTCCATTGCTTGGGCCAACATGGCCGCGGCCGTCTCTGGTCGCAGGCCGAGATCAACGCGCAGATGATTGCCGACGCAGGGCAGGGGAGGGTGGTCGTGCGGCTCAAGTGCGGCGATCCAACGGTCTTCGCCAAAGCGGCCGAAGAGATCGAAGCCCTCGTCGGTGCAAACGTCCCCTTTGAGATTGTCCCCGGCATCACCGCCGCCTTCGCCGCAGCCAGTTACGCTGGCTTGCCGCTCACGCAAAAAGACCAGGCCTCGGCCGTGGCTTTGGTCACGGGCTACGAAAATCCGGCGAAGGCAGGCGAACCGCTCGACTATCTGGCCCTCGCCCGCTTCCCCGGCACTCTCTGCTTTTACATGGGCGTCACATCCGCGCGCGAGTGGTCGCGTGGGCTCATGGCTGGCGGTCGTGCGCCCGAAACACCGGTCGCCCTCGTCCGCCGCTGCAGCTTCCCCGACCAACAAGTGTGGCAAACGACCCTGGGCGAAGTGGCCCCGTTCATCGAGCAACTCAAGCTCCGCCCGCCAGTCATCATCGTCGTCGGAGAAGTTGCTGCCTCGTCGCGCACTTGGAGTTGGTTCGACAAGCGACCGCTCTTCGGTCAACGAATTCTCGTCACGCGCCCCGCGCATCAAATCGAAGACCTCCGTGGACCACTCAGCGAACTGGGAGCCGAAGTGCTGCATCAGCCGGCGATCGAAATCACTACACCCAGCGATTGGCAGCCGGTCGATGAAGTCCTCACGCGCTTGCACCATTTCGACTGGCTCGTCTTTTCTAGCAGCAACGGCGTGCAACATTTCCTGCAACGTCTCTGGTCTCAGGGACGCGACCTGCGCGCACTGGGTTCGCTGAAGATCTCTGCCATCGGTCCTGGTACCGCCGCCGAACTTGCCCGGCACTCGCTCAAGGCTGATCTCGTGCCCGATGAGTTCCGCGCCGAGTCGCTGGCCACGGCGCTCGCCGAGCTTGCCCAGGGGCAGAAGTTTCTGCTCCTCCGGGCGAGTCGTGGACGCGAAGTGCTGGCCGAAGAACTCACTGCGGCGGGTGGCAGCGTCGAGCAAGTCGTCGTCTATGAAAGTCGCGATGTCACCCAAGCTTCACCCGAAGTTCATTCACTCCTGCAAGCCGGCAAGCTCCATTGGATCACTGTCACCAGTAGCGCCATTGCCCGCTCGCTGCATGCCCTCTTCGGCGACGATCTGCGTCTCGCCAAGCTGGCCAGCATCAGTCCCATCACAACGAGCACGCTGCGCGACCTCGGCTACGAACCAGCGGCTGAAGCAAAGTCCTACACCATGCCCGGCCTGATCGCCGCGATCCGCAGTGCCTCAAGTCCGTGAGGCCGCATCGTCGAGCAACAATTCAATCAGGTCTTGGCTCGTCATGATCTTGTGCCGATGAGCGATGTACTTCGATTCGATCTCGCGGATGCTGAACTTCACGGGCTTGCCGCTGTGCACTAGCGCCAGGTTGGTATCGATCAGCAGATTGACCGGGCTGCCGCGCAGCATCATGCCAATCAAGCCGAACATCGACACCGGCGCGCCACCCAGGAAGGCTCGCAGCCACGGTGCAAAAATGCGCATCACCAGCAGGCCAAAGAGCGTCATCACAACGCCCAGCATCAGGCCCGCCAGGAAGATGATCACTTCTTTCGGACCCATGCGGCTTGCCTCAAAAGTAGGCCGGCAACAAGCGGTAATCCGCGATGTTCCGGCCGACGACTACCGCTGAAAAATCGGCAAGTACGATTTATCGAACTGCAACATGATTAGGTTGCAAGCGGTGACATAGATCGGGCCAATGTTGCCGGCCCACGAGCCATCGCCGGTCTGTTCGCTGACGATCTTGTTGTAAAGCTTATCGCGGAACGGAGCCCATTCCTTTTCACCTTGGCGATACATCACCTGCGCGTAATACAAATACGTGTAATGCCAGTGACCGAACGAATTCGGGCCTTCCGACAAGTTCTGCAGGTTCTTTTTGCAGTACTCGAGCATCTGCGGCACGTGCTTGTCGTCGTACGCACCCGCGTTGTAAAGCGTGGCGAGTGCCGCAGCGGTGATCGCCGGTCGGCTGCTTCCGCGATTGCGCGAACTGTACGAAATGCCGCCGTCCGCATTGCGGCAGGCGTAGATATATTCCTTGGCCTTCTCGATCGCTTCGCCCGGGACGACGATTCCCGCGTTGCGACAACCGCGCAGGCCTTGCACCTGGGTGATGGTCGTCGAGCCTTCATCAAAATCGGGTTGATCCTTGGTGCTCACATAGCCCCAGCCACCGGTCGGCGCTTGAGCCCGCACGCTAAACTCCACCGCCTTCGTACAGGCGTTGACCAGTTCCTCGCGCACTTCTTCGTCTTGCTCTTCACCGAGCACTTGCGACAGAAAGAGCATCGAGAAGCCGTGGCCGTAGGTATAGCGGTTGTCGTTGCGCGGATCGCCGATCAGGCCGTTATCGCGCAGCTTGCTCAGGAGAAAATCGACCGCTTTGCGAATGTGCTTGGCGTACGGACCTTGGGTGGTGGTGCTGCCGGAACCAACGAGAGCGGTCCCCGCGAGCGCCGTCATCGCGGCAGGGTAACCACCGGCCGTCCAATGTCCCTGCGTCGATTGATTCTTAGCGACCCACTTCAAGCCACGGTCGATGGCAGTTTCCCATTTGGGTTCTCGCTTGGCCGCCTGCACGGGCAAGTTGCCCGCCAGCGACAGCGCGGCTGCGCCCCCCAGCGTGAGTAGCGCCTGGCGACGTGTCAAAGCTGCCACAGTCTGGGCAGCGAGAGTCTGGCCTTCTGGCATGGCTCGATTCTCGGGTTCGCAAACGAGGAAAACGACTTCTCTATCATCTACGCTGGCCGATCGCTCCGCCAGCAAAACCAACCGCAAATCTAGCCCGGGGAATGATCCCAGCGGGCAGCAATCATTAGTCGCACAACAGACGGGCAAAGTTCATACCCGACTTCCGGGCGAATCACCGGTTCGCGCGTCCTGAACAGGGGGCCGTCGCCTTTGATAACCGCTTTTGATAACCATTGGAGCGATAATTTCACGACTTCAATTCCATCCTAATCGACTACCACACAACCACTTGCGACCATCCGATAACCGTTTTCAGCGGACCAGGTGATAACCGTTTGATAACCACCCCAACACCCCTGAACACCACCCTTTCAGGTTATTCCAAGTCCGTTTATCGGTCACTATTGCACCACGCCTTCTACCCCGGGAAACCACTTCTCCAGCAGCTGTTGCCTAAACCCAGGGCAAGCGTCGACGGATGTCCGCGCGCACCGCTCTCCAACCGATCTCCACTGTTTTCACGAACTGCTGATCTTTTGTCAAACATTTTTTATCCGGCGAACGACAGAATTTGACCAGTCGCCCCAGAGGCATTTTGCTGGCATCGCTGGCAAGTGCCCTGCGTCGAATTCAACTGCGGAAGCCGGTCTGGTTGTGACGATAAATCCTGTAACGCCCCCTCAACTGGTAGAGGGAGTGGCGTCAATTGTCAGCGTCGGTCCCGTTCAACCGACCGCTCGTGTCGGCGTGCGCCCACAGGCCCAACATGGCGAACATCTTGGTACAAATCCCGTTCTCGGCGCGCTGCTTGCCAGCGATGCGCCAGATCGCGCACATTAGCCGTGCCGAGGGACATACCACACGCTACTGGCTGGGACCACTCAGTGGTTGGCTTCCGAATCGGCTTTGGGCCGGCAAACCCGATCTCGCCTTTGTCTGGAACGGCGTCAAGCCACGCTACTTGCCCAGCGTGCGACTGCTCAACCAACTCGGCGCAAAAGTCGTCTATGTCGAACATGGCTGGTATCCCCAGGCCCCGACGGTTCAACTCGATACCGTCGGCGTGAACGTCGGTGCCAGCTGGTCGAACAAGCCGTTGGCCACCCGCGGCCGCACTCCCTTGCCGGTCCGTCCGCAAGGAGATCTGCTCGTGCTATTACAGCACGACGAAGACGCTCAGATCACCGAGTATTCGCCCTGGTTCGCCAACATGGCGGAGTTTGTCGAACACGTCGCCACTCACTCCACGCTGCCAGTTCGCGTCCGCCCTCATCCGCGGCATCCACCGTCGCCAGCGCTGCGCCAAGCGGTCACCTCGCGCGGTCATGCCTGGGACACTTCCCCGTCGCTGAGTGCGGCGCTCGAAACCTGCCGCGCCGTCGCCTGCGTCAATTCTGGTAGCGCTATCGAAGCCTTCACCCGCCGGGTTCCGGTCCTCTGTTTTGGTGAATCAATTTACCGGCATCCGGGCGTGGTCTACTGCCTCGATCACGAAATCGAGCCATTACGAATGGCGACCAACGAGTTGGCTCAAGGGCAGTCGTCACTCTTCGTCGAAGCCATCGAAGCGATCCTCGAACGGGTCCACGCGAACCAATTCAGAATTACCGAACTGAATCAGGTCCTGCCAGTTCGAATCAACCAATGGCTGGAAACTCGTCCCTCAGCTGCAACCGAAGCCACCCGCCGCTCGCAACGAGTCATTCACAAGGGCGACACCATCCTGCCCATGCCTCACTCCCGGCAGACCACACCCTCGGCTCAACCGCAGGGAAAACGCCGCGCAGCGTAGGTTGCCGCAAGTTGCCTCAACTTGACAACCGCCGCAAATCGCGGCTAACTTGCACCGCACATTCACAAGCTCACCGGACCACCGGAAGCCAGCGAACCGCAGGTCGGGCGCTGGCATTTTTTGTTGGCACATTTTCACCACTCGTCCATTTCCACCACTAGACCTTGTCACTAGCCGCCTCGCCCTCCCGCGAACGGCTGCAGAGGAGAATCTCATGGCTCGCTGGCTCGCAGACAATTCGCAGGCAATCGGTCGCACTCCCCTCGTCAAGCTGAATCGCGTGACCGACGGCGCACCTTGCACGGTGCTCGCCAAAATCGAGGGTCGCAACCCGGCCTACTCGGTGAAGTGCCGCATCGGTGCCGCGATGATCTGGGACGCCGAAAAACGCGGCCTGCTCGGTCCAGGCAAGGCGCTCGTTGAACCCACCAGCGGTAACACCGGCATCGCGCTGGCATTCGTGGCTGCTGCCCGGCAGATTCCACTAACCCTGACCATGCCCGAGACGATGAGCCTCGAACGGCGCAAATTGCTGATCGCCTTTGGCGCGAATCTGGTTCTTACCGAAGGTCCACGCGGGATGACTGGAGCCATCAACAAGGCCGAAGAGATCGTAGCCTCCGATCCCGAAAAGTGGGTCTTGCTGCAGCAGTTCAAGAATCCGGCTAACCCCGCCATTCACGAACAAACGACGGGCCCCGAAATTTGGGAAGACACCGACGGTGCCGTCGACATCTTTGTCTCGGGCGTGGGCACGGGCGGCACCATCACGGGCGTCACTCGCTACCTGAAGCAGACCAAGGGGAAGGCCATCAAGTCGGTCGCTGTGGAACCCACGGCCTCGCCGGTCCTCACGCAGCAACGGGCTGGCCAGCCACTCAAACCAGGCCCGCACAAGATTCAAGGCATCGGTGCCGGTTTCGTCCCCGCGATTCTCGACATGAACCTGATTGACGAGATCGAACAAGTCACCAACGAAGAAGCTATCGAGTACGCTCGCCGCCTCACCAAAGAAGAGGGCATTCTCGCTGGCATCTCGTGCGGTGCCGCCGTCGCCGCCGCGGTGAAGGTCGCCAAGAAGCCCGAAAACGCCGGCAAAACCCTCGTTGTCGTCCTGCCCGACTCCGGCGAACGCTACCTCAGCTCGATCCTGTTCGAAGGGATGTTCGACGCGGAAGGGAAGGCGAAGTAGGGCCGCGAATTTGGTTTGGAACAGATCAGCAGTTCAGGCCCTTCACCCAGCCCTCTCCCCGTGAGTACACGAGGAGAGGGAGTAGTAACAAGTTGAACCTTGCCGCTCGCTTTATTCCGATTATTCCGCCGACGTTTCATGACGAGTCATTTAGCCTGACCTAGAGTTCTGCATCACTGCCCGAAGGTGCGCTGCGAGTGCGTGCGCCCGGGGGCAACGATGTGGAACTCGCGTCATGATCGTCATTGTCGGATTTATCGTCGTCATCGGTTGCGTGCTGGGCGGCTTCTCCATGGCCGGCGGGCACGTCGGCGCGCTCTGGCATCCGTCCGAGGTCGTGACCATCGGTGGCGCTGCTCTCGGCGCGCTGATCGTGATGTCTCCCAAGAAGGTCCTCATCGACCTGGTTAAAGGGTGCATCGCTTCGCTCAAAGGCTCTCCCTTCGGCAAAAAGTCGTACGAAGAGCTGTTTCAATCGATGTACGAGGTCTTTCGTCTCGTTCGTCGCAACGGCTTACTCACGCTCGAATCTCACCTGTCGGACTTGCACGCCAGTAGCATCTTTGGCAAGTACAAACTCATCTCGCACAACCATCACGTCAGCGAGTTCATCGTCGGTGCCTTTGCGCCGATCATGGACGGCAGTGCCACGCCCGAACGGCTGGGCCACATGCTGGAAATGCAACTGAAAAAGATGGAAGAAGAGCATCATCATCCGATCAGCGTGTTGCAAAAAACAGCTGACGGTTTGCCGGGCTTCGGAATCGTCGCGGCGGTGCTTGGTATCGTGATCACGATGGGTCACATCAACGGTCCGGTTGAAGAAATCGGTCACAAGGTGGGTGCGGCTCTCGTCGGTACGTTCCTCGGGATTTTGCTTTCGTACGGCTTCTTTGCCCCGATGGTGACGAAGCTCGAATTCATGGGGCACGAAGAAATCGCCTTCTTCCGCACCATTGCCGCGCTGATTCAAGGTTTCGTCAGCGATCTGCCGCCGAAGGTTTGCATCGAGATTGCTCGCCGCGGCCTGGGCTCGGAAGTGCGCCCCACTGCGGAACAGATGGAAGCGCTACTCAAGGCTGTCGAATCCAACAGTTAGTGCCAGGCTCGCGAGTGGATCGCGTTTGAAATAGGAGCATGAACAATGGCTGGTGGAGGTGGAGCATGGAAAGTTGCCTACGCTGACTTCGTAACTGCGATGATGGCGTTCTTCATGGTGATGTGGCTTGTCGGCCAAAAAGAAGACCTGAAGGAAGCCGTTGCGCACCACTTCAATCATCCGTTCGAATCGCTCCCCGATGAACCCGATGACGACGCCAGTGGCGCAGGTGGCCCACGCGCCGGCAAAGATGGCAAGCGACAAAAGGGCTTTGCCCATCGCATGTCACTGACGAAAAGTCCGACCGATCCCGAGGCGCGCAAGCCGCGCATGCTGACGATGCGTGAAGGGCAACGAAGCGGCGTCGGCAGCCTCATCTTTTTCAAGCACGGTTCGACCGAAATCAACGACGAAGCCCAAGAGCGCTTGAACTTGCTGCTGCCGCGACTCGCTGGCAAGCCACAGAAAGTGGAAGTTCGCGGGCATGCCTCGCGCCGCCCGCTACCAGCGGCCAGTGAGTTCGACGATGCCTGGCAACTTTCCTATGCCCGGGCGATGGCCACGATGAAATACCTGGAAGAAGGAGGTGTCGCACCCGATCGGATTCGCCTCAGTCAGGGTGGCGTCTTCGAGCCGTATACCTCTGCCGTCAAAGAGGAACAGAAATACGACACGAACGATCGCGTCGAAATCCTCATGCTCAGTGAGTTTGCCCAAGACCTGAATGGCACTGCCGCCGAACGCGCAGCCGCCGAAGTCGATGCTGCGGAAGCCGGTGCCGCCGCCGTCGATGCCAAGACCGCCGCCCATTAACAACAACCGCCCCGCCCCTGCGGCGGGGGTTTAACGGCTTTTGCGCTAGCCAGCGGGCCGGGATTCAGAAGTCAGCAGTCGGGAAATGCCTGGAACACTTTTGCTTCGCTTTCATTCATTCCCTAGCCCCTAGTCCCCAACCCCTAGCCCCTTTCATTCACTTCACTTTGCCTGCAAGGTCGGTGTCTGTCATGACAGAATCTCCAGCGACTGAAACTTGTGCCTCGGCTGCAACCGCATCGAATCAGCCCCTCACAATGGCCCACCGCATTGGCCGCGTGATCATTCCTCTCGCCTTGCTGTCCGTGACATTGCTTGTCTATCGGCTGGCGCTCATTCAGCCGCTTCCCACGAGCATTCGGCCTGCCAAGGATCAGCCTTGGGCGATCACACCGAGCCAGGTCGAGCCGCGCGTCGCTACCGACGAGCAACTGGTCGCAGTCCTCGATCGAGTGAAACCGCCAGCCGCCAAGGAGTCGATGACGAACAACTTCGTCCACGCGCTACGATTGTGGGGCAACCAAGCTGATTTTCACGATCCCAAAGTGCCCACGGGCAATGATCTGCAGCTGTACTTTCTCGATGACCAGGTGTTTCGCAAATTTGCCGGCGAGAAAGCGTTGCCGCTGTTTTATTACGGTCGCGATGGTCTCGATGTCCGCTCGTTCGACGAGAAGATTCAGCATCGCGCTTCTTCCAGTTATCACATCGACGACTTGCTCGCTACCTTTGCCGAAACCGGTTTGCCGCTGAGCACGCCCATCAAATTGCGAGACGGCGATGAAGCGACGATCGGCGAATTGCTGAACGACTCGCTCAAGCGATTTCACCTCGAGCGGATGGAATACGAATGGACGGCCATTGTCTATGCCCGCTATGCGTTCCCGCTGCGGCAATGGAAGAACAAGTATGGTTCACGAATCGATACGAACGCACTGGTGAAGGAACTGATCGCCGCTCCGCTCGATCACGGCCCCTGCAATGGCTTGCATCGGCTCGAAGCGCTCGCGGTGCTCTATCGCATTGATGAAGAAGCCAAAGTGCTCCCGCCGACTACCAGGCGGGCGATGTTGCAGTACATGAAGCGCGTCAGCGATTTGCTGGTTGCTTCCCAAAATGCCGACGGCTCTTGGAATCGCAAATGGCCGACCGGTGCTGCAGCGCAACAAGAAACCAAGGCCACGCTGCACGACAATCTGCTCGTCACCGGCCATCAACTCGAATGGCTCGCGTATGCACCCGATGAAGTGCAACCGCCGCGTGAGACGATCGTCCGCGCCAGCCAATGGCTCGTGCGCACGCTTACCGAAATGGACGAAAAGGATTTGGTTGGAGCCTACGGCCCCTATACACACGCCGCCCGGGCGCTGAGCCTCTGGCGCAATGTCGAGCCTTATGCCGCCTGGCAAGCCGGACAAACTGCCAGCGGCGGTTAGAGCGAATCTCTCTTGCTGACGCATCGGGCTACCCAAAACTAACAAACCAACAACAAATCACTGCGAATACGAAGGTCCATCCATGACCACTCCAACCGAAGTGCCGGCCTGCATCGAGCGTGACCGTTTAACGTCACCCTGGTTCCCCAACACCAGCCGCGCTCTGCTGTACGCAATCGTCGCAGCCGGCGTGGTGTTCATGTTCACCAGCTTTAATCGCTTGAATCACACCGACCTGTGGGGCCATTTGAACTTTGGTCGCTGGATCGCCGAACATGGCTCGTTGCCGACCAGCGATCCCTTTGCCGCATCGCCCGTCAATCAGCCGATGTTGCATTCAGCCTGGCTGTCGCAACTGGTCGGCTACGAAGTGCAGCACACGTTTGGCAACGAAGGCCTCGCCTTCGGCCACGCGCTGCTGGTCACACTCACCGGTTGCGTGGTGATGCTGGCCGTCTATCGCCGTGGCACCAGTTCCGCAGTGGTCTGGACAGCGGGGGCCCTGGTATTTGTTCTCGGCCTGCCGATTCTCGGCACGATTCGCCCTCAATTGTTCGGGATGCTGGGCGCGGCTTTGGTGCTGCTCGCGTGCAGCGAACTGAAGACCAAACGTCATCCCCTGTTTTGGCTGCCGATCGTCATGGCTCTCTGGGCCAACTTGCACGGCAGCGTGCTCATGGGCCTCGCGATCCTCGGGCTGTTTGCGATTGGCTTCACTTACGAAATCGTGCGCGAGGCCGAGTTCAACTTCGGCAAGGCTTTGAAGGACAATCGCATACCGCGAATTTGGCTGGCAGTGGTGCTGGCCCTGTTCGCCACTTGCCTGAATCCTCACGGGCCGATGCTGCTCGTCCACACGATCTTTTTTGGCGAGCACGCGGCGCTGCAGTACATCTCGGAATGGCGAGCGCTCTCGCCGAACAGCCTGACGGGTGTGTTGATGATTGCTTCGAGCAGCGGTGCCGGCCTGCTGATCAAATACAGTCCGCGCAAGTGGCAAGCTTATGAGTTTTTGCTGCTGGCGTTTTTTGGACTCCTCACCCTGTCTGCCATTCGCATGCTGGCTTGGTGGGCGCTGGTTTGTCCGTGGGTAATTGTGCCGCACATTGCCGCTTGCTGGTCTGCCTATCGCCAGAAGAACCAGCACCCAGCCGCAGCTGAAGATCACCCCAGTTCCATGAACACGCTGATCGCCCTGGGTTTTGTATTTATGATCTGCATCGTTTCACCTTCGACCTATTCGATGCTCGCAGGTCGTGCTCGTGGCCCTGCTGAGAACCTAGTGACTGATACGCCTATCTATGTCGCCGATGAAGTAAGTCGTCGTCAGCTGGAAGGGACCTTCGCCGCTCCGATGGACTGGGCCGACTACCTGGTGTGGGAAACGAACGGTCAGCTGAAGCCGCTCGTCTATTCGCACGTACATCTGACGAACAAAGAAACTTGGGACGAGTACGTGAAGGTCTTCAGCGGAGATCCTTCGTGGCTCGACCGCCTGCAAAAGTCGCAGACACGCTTCCTGGTTGTCAACAAGAAGCGCAACCCAGAACTAATGAAGCACGTGCTGATGGCTGATCGCAGCGGCAAGGGACAAGTCTGGATTTTCTACCAGGACCAGAAGTCGATGATTGCCGAAATCCGCCGCCTCAAACCAGCCGCCAAACCCGCTGCGGAGCAACCACCGGCTGCGGCGACGTCAGCCACGAAGACCACTGGTCCAGCCAACCTGTAGAGGGTCTGCCGTTTGTATGACTCCTAATGGTCCAATCGCTCGTGCTGTGGGCAAACCCCACGTCCGAGCGTGGCAGAATCGTTGACTCGACCGGCGGCTAAACCTACGATTCAGTCTCGGGCCGAGGCAAACTTTGCCAGGGCGCTTCACGTCTGAAAGATCGCGGCGTTTCACGCCATGGGCATCACCTATTTCAAGCGTTACCGCATGGAGACCGACCTCGCGTCGCCCGTCTCCCCTGCGCCGCAACTGCCCGCCCATTACAGTCTGCTCCCTTGGAGCGAGAAACTCATCCCGCTGCATGCCGAAGTCAAATTTCGCTGCTTCGTCGATGAGATGGACGCTAGCGTCTTCCCGTGCCTGGGAACGCGGGCCGGTTGTCGCCGCCTGATGACCGAAATTGCCGATCGCAATGGCTTTCTCGCCTCGGCCACTTGGTTGATTCAATACTGGCCCGAAAACGCTCGCCGCCCCGAAGTTTGCGGCACCATTCAAGGTGTCTGCGAGGGGGATGGAGTCGGGGCGATTCAGAACGTCGGGGTCACGGCCGAGCATCGCAGTCGGGGACTGGGCGTCGCCCTGGTTTGGCATGCTCTCAACGGCTTCCGACTCGCAAGCCAGAAGAAGGTTCTGCTCGAAGTTACCGCCCAAAACACGGGCGCGGTTCGGCTCTATCAGCGGCTCGGTTTTCGTAAAGTGAAAACCGTCTACAAGGCTAGTGAGGTTGCGTACGCGTAGCCGTAGGGATAGGCTCAACCGGGAGCACTAATTTTCACGCCTCCGCCCCTGCGGCGGGGGTTTATTGGCTTGTGCACTAGTGCCAGCGCCGTGATAGATTGCCCCAGCCAATGATGCCCTTGGCACCACTGCCAAGGCGATCTGCTGATTACAGAAAAGAACCAATGCCAGCTACCGCTCAGAAGATTCACATTCATCCGCTTGCCAATGGCCTCACGCTGGTTGCTGAGGAAATGGACTGGCTTGAATCGGCGGCCTTCGCCTTTTTGCTTCCCGCGGGCTGCGTGCACGAAACGCCCAAGCAAGCGGGGCTCGCCGCGCTGACGTGCGAGATGTTGCAACGGGGTGCCGGCGAGCGAGACAGCCGGCAGTTTGTTTCTGATCTGGAAAATCTCGGTGCCGATTGCAGCTCATCGGTCAGCGTAACGCACACCAGCTTTGGCGGCTCGATGCCCCAAGAGAGCCTGCCCGCGGTTCTCGAAATGTATTCAGACATGCTCCAGCGGCCGCTGCTGCCCGAAGACCAGCTTGACGATGCCAGGCAGTCCTGCCTGCAGGAAGTGCGGGCCGTCGAAGACGATCTTTCGCAGCGCGTGATGCAAGAATTGCGACGTCGCTACTACGGCGATCCTTGGGGGCGCAGCTCACAGGGCAAGGTCGAAACGCTCGAAGCCATGCAGCAAAAGGATGTGCAGGAGTTCGTCACCGAGCGCATCCGCCCAAACCGGGGCATCTTGAGCGTCGCTGGCAAAATCGATTGGCCCCGGCTGCGAGATCAAGTTGAAGAACTCTTCGGCGATTGGAGACCGGGGCTAGACGAAAAAATCGTCGAAGTCTCCGGCGAACGCGGCTACGAGCACATTCAGGTCGAATCGAACCAGACCCTCGTCGGTCTGGCCATTGATGGCATCTCGTACGCCAACGACGACTATTTTCAGTTGCGCGGAGCCATCGGCGCTTTGAGCGACGGCATGAGCTCGCGGCTCTTTACCGAAGTGCGTGAGAAACGGGGCTACGTTTATAGTGTGTATGCGATGTGTCACTCGCTCCGCGATCGTGGCAGTGTGATCGCGTTTGCCGGCACCACGCCCGAGCATGGCCAAGACACCTTCGATGTTACTTGGGGCGAACTTAAACGGATGTTCGCCGGCATCGAACAAGCCGAGCTCGATCGCCTGAAAGGGCGCATCAAACGCTCGCTGATCATTCAGCAAGAGTCGAGCCCTGCCCGCGCCGGCAACATCGCCCTTGATTGGTACTACCTGCAGCACGTGCGGACGAAAGAAGAGCTGCAAAAGCTGATCGACGGCCTGACCTGCCAATCGATCAACGGTTGGCTCGCCGCCCATCCGCCCAAGAACCTGACCGTTGTTTCCCTCGGTCCCAAGCCACTCACAATTCCGTCCTTGTAGGTTTTCTTACTCCCTCGCCTCGGTACTCCGGGGAGAGGGTTGGGGTGGAGGGGCTGAAGCGTCGAAAGATTCCACTTCTGTCTTGAACTCAATCCGCGATCTCCTTCGGAGCTCTTCCGTGAAGCAGTGCTCGTTCATCGCGACTCTGCTCCTCTTATTCGTGGCACCACTGTTCGCCGCGGACTCGCGCGATGTGCGCCTCATTACCGGTCTGCAGCAACGTCGCCTGTTCGAACTGGCAGAGACCTACTGCCAGCAGCGAATCACGGCGGCGAGTAACGACGAAGCAGCAGTCACCGAACTGACCGTCGAACTGCTGCGCACATACGCTCTGCATGCGTTGAACGAACCGCCAGCAGAGCGGACCAAGTGGTTTCAGCAAGCTCACCAATCGGCTGCCGACTTTGCTCGCGGCAAGCGGCCGCGCGGCGTGCTCGTTCAATTGCAAGATGCCCTCACCTGGCTGGCCGAGGGGGAACTCGCCGCAGCGGAGTTTCGCGCGGGAGCCATTCCCGCTGCCGAACTCGAACGGGCACTTTTGCCGCTACGAACCGCCGCGAACGCGCTCGAGTCCCTCGACAAGCAACTGACGCGCGAACTGCCGCAGGTTCGTCGCCGCACTCCAGCACCGGGAGAACTCTCTGCCGAAGAGCTGTTTTCGCTGCAACAGCATGTGCTTTACCAGTGGGCTCGAGTCTGCCGTTTGCGCGGTGAACTTTATCCCGCGAAATCTCCCGATCGAATCTCGCTTGCGCAGCAAGCACAAGAGATTCTACGCGCGCCGCTCACGCAACTCACTCCCGATGATCCGCTTGCCGATTTGGTGAGGCTGGAACTGGGCATCAGCGAGCGACTGCTGGGAAACTTGCAGCAAGCGAGTGACGCGCTGTCTCAACTCGACCGCGAACCAAAAGCAGCTTCGTACCGTTTGACGGTGCGGGCTGAACGAATTCGTGCAGCACTTGAAGCGCGTGATATGGCGGCAGCGATGCAGTTGCTCACAGCCGGCCGCAACTTGGCGGGGGAAGTATCCGCTGATCTCGATCTCGCCTGGCTCGAGACTTACATCGCGGCATGGCAACAACTTCAACAGCAGAAGAACGCCGAGGCTCAAACCTGGCAAGATAAAGCCGCGGGCATGGCCAAGTTCATTCAGCAAACGCATGGCACCTATTGGGGACGTCGTGGGGACCAACTCCTCGTCCACGCGCTCGGCGGCAGCAACACAGGCGCGGGGGCCGCTGTCCTCGCGCGCACCGCCGACAACTTCTATGTAAAAGGTGAGCTCGATCAGGCAGCAGCAACTTACGAAAAAGCCTCCGAGCAAGCATTCGCGGGCGGTGATAGTAGCGCAGGCTTTGAGTTGGCGTTCAAGGGCGCGCTGGTTCAGCAGAACCGCAAACAGTTCGCCGATGCTTCACGCCGCCTGCGAGCTGCCAGTTTGCGCGAGCCGACGAATGCCCAGGCTGGTGCTGCTCACCTGCAAGCCGTCTGGAATGCCGCGCAGGATGTTCGTCGCGATCCCATGACGGCGCCGCAGTATGTCGCCTTGTTGCAAGAGCATTTGCAGACCTGGCCCGCCGACGCATCGACCGCCCAAGCGGCCATTTGGCTAGGGCAGTGGCATACCGCGAAGCAACAATGGCGAGAAGCACTCGCTGCCTATGCGCTCACGCCGCGCGATTCGGCCAAGATCGGCGAAGTGGTACCGGCCGCGGTGAATGCTGCTCGGCAACATCTGGCTCAGGCGATTGCCGCAGGAAAATCTCCCTCGACCGAACTTCCCGCTGCCTTGCAGTTCTTTCAGCAGATTCTGTATGCCGAGAACAACCGCTTGCCGCAGCGGTGGACGCAGGCTCATCGCGACGCGGCGCTCGCAGTAGCAGAACTTCGCCTGGCTTATGAACCAAGTTCTGCAGCCGAAGTAGAAGCCCTGCTGAGCGCGGCCATTCAAAGCGAGCTCGATCCGCCCGCTGCCTGGCTGCAAGAGGCAACTCTGCAGCGCATTCTCGCCCTCGCCGTCTTGCCCGGACGTGAGCGCGAAGCACAGACGGCGATTGAACAGTCCGCCGGTGCCTCTCCGGCGCAATTGCTCGTGGGGATCGAGCGTCTGGCCAAGATTGCCGAGACATCGCCCGCCTCGCTGCAAGCGGTCGTGGCTCGGTTGCAACTCCAGACTATCGCACTTCTCGATCAGCGCCGCGCACAGTTGCAACCTGCCGAGCGCGTGACACTCGATCGCGTGAAAGCCGAAGCACTCGTCCTCGCAGGTCAACGAAAGGAAGCGCTCACGCTCTACGCTCGCCTGGCGAAAGAGAATCCCGACAACGGTCCGATTCAAGAAGGCTGGGCAGATGCGCTGCTCGCTACCAACGACAGGCCGACACTCGAACAGGCACTCGAACAATGGCGGCGCATCTCGTCGCGCACCAAGGCCCGCACTCCCCGCTGGTACAAGGCCAAGTACAGCATCGCCCTGGCGCAGTTCAAATTGGGTGATAAGCCCGCCGCGGCGCAACTGCTGCGCTACACGCTCGAAGCGCCTCCCGGCATTGCCGGCAGCGGCTGGGATAATAAGTTCAGCGAACTCTTACGCCGCTGCGATTAGTCGATCGCCAAACGATGGGCAGGAAATTAAGCGGAGCAAACTCCAATGACCCATTCCGCTTTTGAAATTCGTCATGGCGAATTCCACGACGTTATCGGCCCGGTGCGATGCTGGAGCGAAATCGCGTTTGTCCCGGCCCGCGTTACACTTCATGGCAGCTCATTCAGTTCGGTATTCCCGCTGAACGAATTCACTGCTGGTGTTTCTCCTGCGACCAAAGCACTCATTCGTCCTGGAGAGGATGCTCCCTGGGTGTTGGGCCGGCTGATCAGACTGTTCCTCACCGAGAGGATCCCCGAAGACCAGCGGAGCGAGAAATCGTGTTTCTTCGCTTGTTTTGTGGCGGTAATGCACCAACGTGGCAATCTGGCGATTCCCTTTGAAGTGAGCGACTACTACGGGAGGACATCGCTAATGTTCAGTAGCGAAGATGCGCCGTCGCAAGAGCTTCAAGCTGAGATTGCAACAGCTTTCTGGTCGCTGTTGATGAGCGAGCCTGCCGAACTCGAAGACTACGAAGACCGAATGGACCATGTGGGCGCGGGAGTTTGGATTCGGTTTGGCGTGGAAAACGGCGAGCCATTTATGTTCGAAGATAGCGATGGCTTCGGCGACGAGTAGGCCGATCACCGATACGGCGGCTTCAGCAGACCATCGCGCAGGCCAGCGAAGAGAGCAGCAGCCAGCAGGTCGGCGGTGGTGCCGGGGTTTCGCCGGTTGCCGTCGCTACGCAGCCAGAAATCGAGATCGGCGAGCGCTTCGTGATAATGATCTTCGCCGGGCTGGCCAGCGTTCAGTACCTGGGCCGCATAGGCACAAGTCTTCGCAGCGACTTCCGGCCCGCATTTGCGCACGATGAGACTATCGGGGTATTCACTGAGCAGGCGAACGTGCTCGCGAATGAGGTTGTCTTGCAACTCCCAGCCTTGGTCTTGACCGTGGAGCAGGCTCGGCAAAATCTCACCGATCACAAGGGAAAAGTCTGTGACGTACTGCTTCGCCACCAGATCACGATCGGCAGCCAGTTGCATGGCGGCAAGTAAGCTCGTGGGCGCCTCGCCAGCAACGTCCATTTCCTTGGCCTGCCCCATCCCGCCGGGCTGGGCCAGGCGAATGGCCTCGTAAACTAGCTGGCTATCGCGCGGCGAAAGGCCGCTGAGCACTTGACTGATGCCGCTAGGGAGTTGTTCTTCTCGAGGCACAGCAGCCAGCGGCGCGATCAGCAGCACCATGCCCAGATTGGTGTTCGTCTTCACCAACGATTGCGTTGCGGTAATCGCCGCGAGCACTGCTTCGCCGACACCTGTCTCGCTGGCCTGCTCCATGGCCGGACTAATGGCTACCGCACTCACGACAAAGTCAGCAAAGGTCAGTTGATCGAAGTCTGCCCCGCGGTGAACATTGCCCACCTTCGGCGCGGTCGCTTCGAGCAGACAGGCGAGGGTAGCGCATTGACCGAGGGATAAGTTCTGAGTTTTGGGTTCTGAGTTCTGAGACAGGATGGGAGCAGCCACGGTCTTTATCCTGTCTCAGAACTCAAAACTCTGAACTCCGAACTTTATTACAGCCCCAGCACATCGTACATGTTGTACATACCGGGCTTCTGCTGGGCAGCGAACTTAGCGGCTTGCAGCGCGCCGAGAGCGTAGCAGTCGCGATTGGAAGCCTTGACGTTGATCTCGAGGGTTTCGCCGAGCAGGCCAAAGATGATGGTGTGTTCGCCCGGATTGTCGCCGGTGCGGACCGCGTGGTAGCCAATTTCGTGCGGTGTGCGCTTGCCGACGGCCCCTTCGCGGCCATGCACATGCTCGCTCTGACCCATCGTGGCAGCGACGATTTCGCCGAACTTCAGCGCCGTTCCGCTGGGGGAATCTTCTTTGAAGCGATGATGCCGCTCGATGATCTCGACATCAACTCCGCTGCTGATGTTCTTCAGCACGCTGCCGGCCATCGCGACCAGCTTCATCGCCAGGTTGACGGTCGTGCTCATGCTGGGAGACCAAACGATAGGAATCTCGTTCGACGCGGCATTCAGCCGTGCCTTGATATCGTTCGCGAGTCCCGTGGTCGCCATCACCAGCGGAACCTTGCGGCTGAGGCAGGCATCGATGATTCTACTGGCACCTTCAGGCACCGAGAAATCGATCACCGCTTGCACGTCACCATGCAGGGCACCACTGAGCGGCACACCAATGGAATTCACACCGGCCAGCAGGCCAGCGTCTTTGCCCATCTCGGGATGCTCTGGGTATTCCACGGCCGAGACGATCTTCAGTTGCGGATCGGCGCTACCGAGAGCAACAAGTCTCTTGCCCATGCGACCGGCGGCACCGTGAATGGCAATGTTGGTAATCATGGGAACAAGGGGGCTGGGAACTAGGAGCTAGGGACTGGGGAAAGGCAATGCAAGTCTCAGAACGCAAGACTTCGAGCTAACTATACAACTGGATTGCTTTGATGATTTCGCCGAGGTCGTTGGGGACAGCGACGGCTCGATTCGCGAACGAGGCGCGTTTGACGCCGCGGCTGCCGAGCACCTTGTTGAACTGCTCTTGATCGGTCGTGTGATAAGCGACGGTGGCCGTCGGGTCTTTTAGCTGATGACCGGTGAGGATGCAGACGACTCGTTCGTCGCTGCCGATGATCCCTTGATCGCGCAGCAAGCGAGCGCCGGCGACGCTCGCGGCACTTGCTGGTTCGCAGCCAAAGCCACCGGCACCGACCTTCGCTTTGGCATCGAGCATTTCTTGATCGGTAACCTGCCGCACCACACCATCGCAAAATTCCAGCGCCCGCAGGCACTTCCGCAAGTTGACAGGGCGGTTGATTTCGATGGCACTGGCAATGGTCGATGCCTTGCGGCCGAGATCGTCGAGTTCCTTGTAGTAGTGATCGACGATGCTCATGTTCGCTTTGCCTCCATTCCAGCGGAGACCGCGATGTTCGAACAATTCGAAGAGCGTGTCGGCGCCGGAAGCGTTGATCACCGCGAGTCGAGGCACGCGGTCAATGAGCCCGAGTTCCTTCAATTCCATAAACGCTTTGCCAAAGGCGCTGCTGTTGCCGAGATTGCCGCCGGGAACGACGATCCAATCGGGCACTTCCCAACGGAGCGATTCGAGCACGCGGAACATGATCGACTTCTGACCTTCCAGGCGGAAGGGATTCACGCTGTTGACCAGGTAAATGCCCAGGTCCCGCGAAATCTCCTGCACGCGAGCCATGGCATCGTCAAAGTCGCCAGCGATCTGCACGGTGAGGGCGCCGTAGTCGAGGGCCTGCGACAGCTTGCCGTACGAGATCTTGCCGCTGCCGATGAAAATCACCGCTTTCATCAGGCGCGTGGCAGCACAGTACATGGCCAGCGACGCACTGGTGTTGCCGGTCGAAGCACAGGCGGCTCGCTTGGCACCGATGGCATGGGCATGCGTAAAGGCTGCGCTCATGCCGTTGTCTTTGAAGCTGCCCGAAGGATTCATTCCTTCATACTGCAAGTACAAGCGACCGGGCTTCATACCCACGTACGTGCCAACTACGTCGCTCTGCTGCAGCAAGGTCTGGCCTTCGCCCACGGTGACGACCGTTTCGGGTTTGGCGAACGGTAGCAACTCGTGAAAGCGATAGATGCCGCTGAACCGCAGGGGCTCGTACCGCCGAGACCACATTTCCTCAAAGAACTTGAGTGACTTGGGAGGCTTGGACCGGTTCCAGTCGTACAGCACATCCAGCAGGTCGCCGCACTTGGGGCAGGCCGTGATCGCGGCTTCGGGTCCGCACGTATAGCCGCACAGATGGTTCAAGCACCGCTGATAAGCGAAATCGTTGAGAGGCACGGCTGGTGTATGCAGTTGAGGTTTCGAAGCGGCGGAACGCGGTACTTTAGTCTAGCGGATGGGGGCCCAACTCGGGAGGGAGCGGGGCAGGGGGGCAAGCCCCTGAGACCTTAGCGCAAGAGAGAGGCGCGACCGGGTCGCGCCTTCTGTGTTTCCTCGTCGCTCGCCCTTTTTCTCTTAGCGGCGATAGTTCGAGGGCATGGTCCGGCTGCTGGAGACGGGCTGAGCCATCGGGCCGGCGGGCATCATCGGCCGAGCCGTGGTGCGTACGCGAGCGGGCGTCGGTTGCTGCGTGGCATGCGGCAAGTTCTTGCCAGGGACTGCTGGAGTGGGCTGGTGATCCCAGTTTTCGTGCATGATGTTGCCTTGCATACCTTCGTGGAAGGTGTTGCCACCGCCACACGAATCGCAACCGGCTCCGCCACAGCTATTGCAACTGCTGCCGCAAGGATTGCAGCAGACGATGTTCTGCCACAGGCGACGCAGCGGGCCAGGGCCACAGCAACGAGGACCAACAAAATTACCGCATTGATTGCAGGGATCGCAGCAATCTGGTGGATCGCTGATCCATTCGCCGACATATCGCTCGCCACAGCTGCGACCAGCATAGCAGCGGCCATTCAGCCAGTACTTGATACCGCCGCCACAGGGGCTGCAGGTTAGGCTGCGAGGTCCACAGCTACCGCAGCTGGGGCCGCACGAGGGTCCGCAAGTCGCAGGTGCACACGACGGTCCACAGCTGGGACCGCACGAGGGTCCACAACTTGGCCCGCATGCCGGCGCACACCCCGCAAACAGGCATGGCCGGGGTCCGCAAGGTCCACAGCAGCATCCGCTGGCAGAAAGGAGGGCCAGAAGGACTGTTGGCAATGCCCACTTAATCATGGCTGTTGCATCCGTGCTCGACCAAAACCGTGGAACGCTCCACATCCACCGCACCAACGATCGGTACGGTGGCGGCTCCACCAATGACGCCCTTTCGTGAGCGTCTGAACCAGATATCGGCCCGCAGAATCGGCAGAATCGAGAAATTCCCTGCAATCGGCAAATCTTGCCGTCTCTGCCACGGTCGTGCTATCACTCCGCCAATGTGTCCGAGGGTTCTGCGCCTTCTCACAAGGATGCGCGGGCAGGCTCAAGCCGCACAATGCTCAGGGTCGATGGTTAGAAAACTGAATTTGGCAATTTTCGCCCCTAAACTGAGCTTCCACCAAATGAGCATCCCGTGTTCTACTGCCAGCACTATGGATGCCACCTCAATTGAGTCGCAACGGATTGCGGACCCTGTCTCTGCCAGTCGCAGTTTCATCCGCCGTTCTCGCGCCTGGATCTCGTTACTATTACTCGCTCCGGCAACCTTGCTGGCGATCTTTTCGCGCCCACACTTCACCGGCGAAACACTAGCCGAAACAGGCGTCGAGGTGTTTGCCTGGCTGCTGTTTCTCGCCGGCGGTTCGCTGCGGTGGTGGTCGACCCTGTACATCGGCGGCCGCAAGACCAACAACTCACTGATCAACGGACACGCGCTGGTGGTTGACGGCCCCTACTCCGTCTGCCGAAACCCACTCTACCTGGGCACGCTGCTGCTGTGCCTGTCGGTCGGCGTATTCACCCAAAGCTTGATCTTGATCGGGGCGATGTTCCTGGTCACGTTGATCTATTTGCGAATCACAGTGCCCGTCGAAGAAGAACGCTTGGCCAGCGTCTTTGGCGAAGAGTATCGCGAGTACTTGCGACGCGTGCCACGTTTGATTCCGAACTTCAGCTTGTATCACTCGCCCCGCGAAGTGACCGTGCGAATGAACGGTTTGCGAGCCGAATTCCTGCGCATGTTGCAGTGGGGCAGCATTCCCGCCCTGTGGTACCTACTGGAACATTTACGGCTGCTCTCTTGGTGGCCCACGCCATTCAATCTGCCATAGTAAATGGCGGCGGCTGGCAACCGATTAGGTCCAGCGTTTGCGAATGCCAGACTCCGAATTGGGATCGGGCATTCGTTCGGCAGCGGCCTTCTTGTCGGTGACCTTCTCCTCGGCTTCGCCAGACATGTCTTCCGTCTCGGCAATCGCCTTGGCCAAAGGCTGAACCTGCAGTGCTTCTCCCGAGAGGTTGGCCGGCTCTGGCTCGTCGGCTGGATCGAGCCCCGAGACATACTTCCGCCAACTATCCAGTTGTTCCTTCGTCAGCGTGTTCTCGCGCGTCAAATCGTGCCGCAGCGAGTTGCCAGTTCCTTCCACGCCCACAAGCACGGTCAAGCGGCCATTCTCTTCATAGCGAAATCGCACCTCGATCGGTGTTTGGGCCGGTAGGTTCGGCGGCAAGTCGCGGACCGAACATTTCCCCAGTGGTGAGCAATCGTCGGGAGAGAGGCTCTCTCCTTCGACAATCTGCACCAAGATCGACTTCTGCCCGGCGCGTTGCGTTTTGAAGATGCGGCGGGCAACGACCGGCAGCGGAGTATTGCGCGGGATGAGAATCGCATTCCGCGGACGCTTGGTCTTGGCATCCATCGCCACCACACCCAAGCTGTGCGAGTTCACATTGCGAATGTGGAATGAGGGCGATTTGCCATCGTGATAGGCCAGCAAGATGCCCGCATGCAAGGCCGCACCATGCGCGATCGCCTCGTCGGGCGACACGCTGCAATCGGGTTCTTTGCCGCTCAGTTCTTTCAGCTTCTGCACGACGGCCGGCATGCGGCTGCTGCCGCCGACGAGCAACACGCGGTCGATATCCTCCCAGCCCAGACCTGCGGCTTGCAGGGTTTGGCGCGTAGTGAACGCCGTGCGATCAAGCAGGTCCTGCGTAATCTCTTGAAAGGTCTGGCGCGTGAGTTCCAGTCGCATCGCCTTTCCTTGAAAGTCGCAGGCGATGTTAGCCTTTTGTCGTGCCGACAACGTGCGTTTGGCGTCTTCGCAATCGCGACTAAGCCGCCCCAGAACATTGGCGTCTTCGCGCGGATCGATGCCGAACTTACGAATGAACTCTTCGGCCACGAAGTCAACGATCCGTTGATCCCAGTCCTTGCCACCGAGTTGCACGTCGCCGTCGGTAGCGAGCGCGTTGAACTGGCGACCCCCGATCTCCATGACCGTCACGTCGAACGTACCACCACCCAGGTCATAGACCAAAATCTTCTTCCGCTCCTGGTCGGGCTTGTCGGGGTTCATGAACCCCTGTTGAAAGCCGAAGGCGACGGCGGCGGCGGTGGGCTCGTTAATGATGTCGATCACTTCCAGGCCGGCGATGTAGCCCGCGTCTTGTGTGGCTTTGCGGCGAACTTCGTCGAAGTAAGCGGGCACAGTCACGACCGCTTTTTGAATCGGACCGATCTGCTGCTCGGCATCAAGCCGCAGCTTGTTCAACACCCAGGCTTGCATCGCTTCGGGCGGATAGTGGCGGCCGCCGATCAGCTTGTGATAGAAGCGATTACCCAAGTCTCGCTTGGCACACTCGGCCACCATATCGGCATCGGTAGCCAAGGCCTTCGCAGCCTCTTTGCCGACAACGATATTCTCCCCTTCGAAAAACACCACGCTTGGCGTGATCTTGTCCCCTTCACTATTGCTCAGCGTATTGGGGCGGCCCAGGTCATCCAGCAACGAAATGACCGAGAAGGTGGTACCCAAGTCGATCCCAACGGCCGGATGTTTTTTCTTCGCGCGACTCATGAGGGCCTAACAGAAAGGGACTGGCATTGATGACGAGAGGAAAACAACCTGGCTCGTTCCACTTTATCAACAACAGGCAACACGAACAACGACCGCGTCACCACCTCGCCGTTTGAGCGAAGTCACTTTTTCGACTATGTTAAGCCTCGTTAACAACGCCCCCACGATCTGAGGCTACGCATGAGATTGCCTGCCATCCTAATCTCGTTCATCTTCGCTGGCCTCTTCGCCTTTGCCTCGCTGGCCGCGGACTCCACCACTCAAAAGACGCCGGCGGGCACTCACCGCCTCGAGAACATCGAAGGCTGGACCGTGCAAGTTGATGATGCCTTTCACAAGGAAGAGCATCGCGAGTTGCGCGAGAATACGCTGCGCGTCGTTGCCAATCAGCTCTATCACTTAAAGACACTGCTGACTGCGGAACGAGTTGCCGAACTGCAGAAAATTCCAATCCGCCTCGATGTCCATAACGAGACGCTCGTCCAGGCTCAGTACCACCCTTCCGCCGGTTGGCTTAAAGATCATGGCCATCCGTCCGAGTGCACCAAGGTCGTGCACATCCCCAGGGCCAAGTACTTTCTGGACCGCAGGCACCAGTCGCAGCAACCTTTTGTGTTGCTCCATGAGCTGGCCCATGCTTACCACGATCAGGTTCTCTCGTTCGAACATCCCGCGATCCTCGCTGCCTACGAGCGAGCCAAGAAGGCCGAACTTTACGACAAGGCCCTGCTCGTCACCGGTCGCGAAACCAAGCACTACGCTCTGACCAACCACAAAGAGTTCTTCGCCGAAATGACCGAGTGCTATCTGGGCACCAACGACTTCTTTCCGTTTGTCAGCGGCGAACTCAAGAGGCACGACGAAGAGACCTTCCGCCTGCTCGAAGGCATCTGGGGGAAGTTGCCGTGAGAGCCCTGTGGTCCGCCATTGTTCTCGCCATCTGCTGCGCTGTGCTCACGGGCTGTAAACGACAACCCGAGGTCGTCGTTTATGCCGCGCTCGATCGCGAGTTCTCCGAACCGATCCTTGAAGAGTTCACGCAGCAGACCAAGATCAAAACCCTTGGCAAATACGACCTCGAAAGCACCAAGACCGTCGGCCTGACGCAGGCCATCATCGGCGAAGCTAACCGTCCCCGTTGCGATGTCTTCTGGAATAACGAGATCCTTAATACGCTCCGGCTCGAAGAGCAGGGGCTGCTCGAAGTCTATCGATCCCCCCAGGCCGACCATTACCCAGAGCTCTTTCGTTCGCCCAACGGCACCTGGCAAGGCTTCGCAGCGCGAGCTCGCGTGCTGATCGTCAACACCGACCTCGTCGATGCCGAGCACATGCCCGACTCGATCTATGACCTGGCCGATCCCTTCTACAAGGGTCGCACGGCCATCGCCAAGCCGCTCTTCGGAACCACGGCCACACATGCCGCTTGCCTGTTCGCCTCACTGGGCGATGCCAAGGCCAAGGAGTTCTTCACGTCGCTCAAGCAGAACCAGGTTCACGTCCTGGGCGGCAACAAGCAGGTCGCCGAAGCGGTCGCCGCCGGCAATCTCGCCTTTGGACTCACCGACACCGACGACGCCATCATCGAGCTCGAAAAAGGGAGCCACGTAAAGATCGTCTATCCCGATCGCGGCGAAGATCAGCTCGGCACGCTCTTCATTCCCAACACGCTGGCCCTCATCAAGGGCTGCCCAAACCCCGGCCATGGCAAACAACTGATCGACTTCCTGCTCACCGCCAACGTCGAAACCAAGCTCGCTACTGGCCCCAGTGCCCAGATCCCGCTCGGCGATCAAGTCACCATCAAGCCTCGCGTCGAAACGCCCGCCACCGTCAAAGCCATGCCCGTCGACTTCTCCGCCGCCGTCAAAAAGTGGGATACGACAGCGCACTACATCCACCAGCAATTTTTGGCACCGTAGGGTAGAAAGTTCTGAGTTGTGAGTTTTGAGTTCTGAGACAGGACAGACTGATCTCTCAGAACGCAAAACTCGGAACTCAGAACTTCTTTCAACGAAAAAGCCCTCGTCCCGCTTTCGCAGCACGAGGGCTCTTGGATTTCGATTTAACCAAAACTTCTACCCGACTAGCGAGTCGAAGCAACCTTCGGGGTTTCGACGTCGAAGGTCAGTTCCTTCGTATCGCCGGCAGCCAGAGTCACCTTTTCTTCGCGGGTGACCAATTGGCCATCGCGTTCGAATTCAACGCGAACGGTGTAGTCGTTCCAGCCCTTGCCGCTGCTCAAGCCAGTCGTCTTGAAGACGCGAACTTCACCCGAGGCGGTCGTGGCATTGCCAGCCAGATAAACCTTGGCATCGGCAGGCACGCGAACGGTCAGCGAAGTTTCGACAGTCTTGGTATCGAAGTTGAAAGCCAGTGCGTTGTTGGCACCAGCTCGCAGGTCGATGGTCTTGGTCTCTTCGACCGTCTTGCCGTCGCGAACGACTTCGGCACGCACTTCGTAGGTGTAGTTGAAACCGTTCTGCAGATCGCGCGACACGTACTGGCGAACTTCGCCCGTGCTGCTGGTGGCTTGGCCATTTACATAGATCTTGGCGTCGGCTGGAACTTGAACGGTCAGCAAACCTTCAGCCCGGCGAGACATGGTCTGGGCTGGAGGAGCGACTGGAGCCATTGGGGCTGGTGCAGGAACGGCACCTTCCACGGCTGGTGCTTCGTAAACTTCGACGGGCGAGTAATAAGCTCCGCCGCCACCCGAGCTGCCGCCCGACGAGCCACCGCTGCTGCCGCCGCCGGAAGAACCCCAGCTACCGCTGCTGCCACCCGAAGAACCGCTGCCGCCGGAAGATCCGCCCGACGAACCCCAGCTGCCGGACGAACCGCCCGAGCTGCCGTGGTTGCGACGCCAGTGCTTGCCACCCGAGCTACCGCCCGAGGAACCACCGCTGCTGCCGCCCGAGGAACCACCGCTGCTGCCGCCCGAAGAGCCGCCCCAGCTACCGCTGCTACCGCCCGACGAACCGCCCCAGCCACCGCTCGAACCACCCGAGCTGCCCCAGCTTCCGCTGCTGCCGCCCGACGATCCGCCGCTGCTGCCACCACTCGAGTGGTGCCAACGCCAACCAGCCATGGCATCAGTCGCTTCGCCAACCACCGCGACGCACGAAACGGCCGCGATTGCAACGGTGCGTAAGGCCTTCCAAGACTTCAACATAATGACCTCGTAACTGCAGAAACAAAGTTTGTGAAACGCGTGAGAATTCCGAGGATGCACCCCGGAAGATAGTCAAGCGTAGCACGTAATTCAAGCAGCTTGGGGTATTTTTAATGACTACGTAATCTAGGACTACCAGCCAGCACCAACCGCGCAACCGTCCCCTACAGACCTCCTAACCATCCCAAAACCACTCCTGCGACGCGGGGCTCGGAGTTCGGTTTGCCGAGTGGGGGAGTGGGAAGAGAGGCTCGAACCGAGCTTCTGCGGCGATCCAGCGTGGCGTTCGCCGGATTGCGGTTGCCACGGGGGACGGCGATATTGAACCGTTCATGCCTCACGCCACTTTTGAAATCTCTGCTTTCATGGCCACACTAAAAATGACCAGCCGAATCCTTCCTTTCGTTGGCCTGGTTGCCATCTGGTTCAGCATCCAAGTTCGATCCGGGAATGCTGCTCAACCGGCCGCGCTCAACCCATCTTCCACTCCAGCCGTTAACAATTCCCCCATGAAATTCAGCTATCCCGAGACGACTCGCGGCGACCAGGTTGACGATTATCACGGCACCAAGATTGCCGACCCTTATCGCTGGCTGGAAGAACCCGATAGTGACGCCACTAAAGCTTGGGTTACCGCCCAGAACAAGTTGACGTTCGATTACCTTGAGAAGTTGCCGCAGCGAAAGGCGATTCGTGATCGGCTCGAAGAACTTTGGAACTTCGAACGCTTCGGTCTGCCGCGCGTTCGCAACGGCAAGTACTTCTACACGCGCAACGACGGCCTGCAGAATCAGAGCGTGCTGTATGCCACCGAGGGCCTGCGCGGCGAACCTCGCCTGCTGCTCGATCCCAACAAGCTTTCTGCCGACGGTACCGTCGCGCTCGGCGATTGGGTGGTCAGCGACGACGGCAAGTTCATCGCTTACAGCCTGGCCGCCGCGGGTTCCGACTGGAACGATTGGCGCGTGTTGAATGTGGCGACCGGCGAGAACGAAGTCGATCACTTGAAGTGGGTGAAGTTCTCCGGCGCTTCATGGACCAACGACAACGCCGGCTTTTACTACAGCCGCTACGACGAACCGAAGCCCGGCGAGAAGTACACCGGCGCCAACTACTATCAAAAGCTGTACTACCACAAGCTGGGCTCCCCACAGTCGGAAGACAAACTGATTTACGAGCGGCCCGATGAGAAGGAATGGGGCTTCAGCGGCGATGTGACCGAAGATGGCAAGTACCTAATCATCACTGTTTGGCGCGGCACCGAGCAGAAGAACCTTGTCTTCTACAAGGATCTTACCCAGCCCGATGCGCCCGTCGTGGAATTGATCACAGGCTGGGATGCCAAGTACCACTTCGTCGGTAATGTCGGCAAGAAGTTCTGGTTCACCACCGATCTCGACGCACCGTTCAAAAAGCTGATTGCTATCGACCTAGCCAACCCGGCTCGTGAACAGTGGAAAGATGTCATTCCGGAATCGCGCGACACGTTACAAGGCGTGGGTGCGGTTGGCGGGCATCTCATTGCCGAATACTTGCGCGATGCTTGCTCGGCGGTGAAGGTTTTCGATCCCGACGGCAAACTCGTGCGCGAGATTGAGTTCCCTGGCCTCGGCAGTGTTGGTGGTTTTGGCGGGCGGTTTGATCAGAACGAGACGTTCTACACATTCACCAGCTATACGGTACCCGGCGCCATTTATCGCTACGACATCCCCAGTGGCAAGAGCGAACTGTTTCGCCAGCCAAAGGTGAAGTTCGACGGCGATGCCTTTGAATCGAAGCAAGTCTTTTACACCAGCAAAGACGGCACAAAGGTGCCGATGATTCTTACCTATAAGAAAGGGTTGAAGCTGGACGGCAACAATCCAACCATCTTGTACGCCTACGGCGGCTTCAATGTCTCGCTGACGCCGGGCTTCTCGGTCGGCACTATCGCCTGGCTTGAGCAGGGTGGCGTGTATGCCGTGCCGAACTTGCGTGGGGGTGGCGAATATGGCCGAGCATGGCACGAAGCAGGGATGAAAGATCGTAAGCAGAACGTCTTCGACGATTACATCGCCGCAGCGCAGTGGCTGATCGATCAGAAGTACACCAGTCCCGGCAAGCTCGCGATTCGCGGCGGCAGCAACGGTGGTCTGCTCGTCGGCGCGGCTATGACGCAGCGGCCCGATTTATTTGCTGCCGCAGTTCCGGCGGTCGGTGTGATGGATATGCTCCGCTATCACAAGTTCACGATTGGCTGGGCTTGGGCTCCCGAGTATGGCTCGTCGGAAGATGCATCGCTCTTCAAGGTGCTGCATGCTTATTCGCCGCTGCACAACCTGAAGCCGGGAACGAAGTATCCAGCCACCCTCGTTACTACGGGCGATCACGACGACCGTGTGGTGCCGGCGCATAGCTACAAATTTGCCGCTGCCCTGCAGGCAGCCCATCAAGGAGCAACGCCCGCGCTCATTCGCATCGAAACGCGCGCTGGCCACGGCGCTGGCACTCCGACTAGCAAGCTGATTGATGCTTCGGCCGATGTGCTTGGGTTTCTGGTCAAGGAACTGGGCGTTAAGTGACTTGAATGATTAGTTGACGGGCGCTCGGCGCAGGGACACACTGGGGCGATCATTTGCTGGCAACACGTCTCTGCAAGGATCTCTCCCGATGCCCACCTTCGTCTCACGTCGTTCGTTCTTGCAATCTTCGCTGGCTGCTGGCGTCGCGGGCCCGCTGCTGCTTCATTCGTCCGGCCGTGCGCAAGAAAACGCTGCCAGCAATCGCCTGAACCTGGCCTTCATCGGCGTGGGAACGATGGGCCGGGGTCATGTCAGCCGCTTTCTCAACTTTCCCGATGTGCAGGTGGTTGCCATCTCGGATGTCGTCCGCGAGCGGGCCGAAGGGGCGAAGGAAACGGTCGAAAAGAAGTACGCTGAGGCGACCAAGAGCGGCAACTACCAAGGTTGCAAGCTCTACAACGACTTTCGCGAAGTCTTAGCTCGCAAAGACATCGACGCGGTGGTGATTGCCACTCCCGATCATTGGCATGCGACAGGCTGCGTGCTCGCGGCGCAGGCAAAGAAGGATATCTACTGCGAGAAGCCGCTCACGCACACGATTGCCCAGGGGCAGAAGATTATCGACGCCGTGCGGGGCAACAAAGTTGTCTTCCAAACCGGCAGTCAGCAACGCAGCGAATTCGGCGGCAAGTTTCGCCAGGCGGTCGAGTACGTTCGCAACGGCCGCATCGGCAAACTGAAGACCGTACGCGTGGGCGTTGGTGGTCCGCCCGTAGCATGTGACTTGCCCGAGCAAGAGATTCCCGCCGGGACCGATTGGAATCTGTGGCTGGGCCCCGCTGCCGAACGTCCCTACAACGAAGTTCTCTGCCCCAAGGGAATACACAAGCACTTTCCTGCTTGGCGCAACTACAAAGAGTTCGCCGGCGGTGCGCTGGCCGATATGGGTGCTCATCATTTCGATATCGCTCAGTGGGCCATGAACATGGATGGCAGCGGACCGGTCGAGATCGTTCCGCCAGAGGATGCCAAAGCGGGTAGCGGGCTGAAGTTTGTCTACGCCAATGGAGTCGAGATGTTCCATGGCGGACCCAGCGGCTGCACGTTCGAAGGTAGCGAAGGGACGATCTACGTCGATCGCAACAAAATCGAAAGCACGCCCGCGAAGATTCTCGAAGAGCCGCTCACCGACAAGGATCAGCGCGTCTATTTCTCTGACAGTCATGCCCGCAACTGGCTCGATTGCATTCGCAGCCGCAAAGACCCAATTTGCACGGCTGAGATCGGCGCGAGTTCCGCAGCGATCTGTCATCTCGGTGCCATTGGCTACGAGTTGCGCCGGCCACTGAAGTGGGATCCTGACAAGAAGCAGTTCACCGGCGACGAAGCGGCGAACAAACTGCTCGACTACACCATGCGGCAGCCTTGGAAGGTCTAAGCCATGCCGCACGCCACGGAGTTGCCGCTATTGCGACGGTCTCTGCTGCAGGCCTCCCTGGCCGCAGTTGCCGTATCCACTACAGTCCGTTCGGTCGCAGCGGCAGCTCCCCCGCCGCTGTCCGAGATCGTCGATTGCCACACGCACTTCTACGATCCCGAGCGCAAAGAGGGCGTGCCGTGGCCCAGCAAGCAGGACAAGGTCCTCTATCGCTCCGTGCTGCCAACGGAGTTTCAGCAATTGACGAAACCCCTCGGCATCACCGGAACGATTGTCGTCGAGGCGAGCCCGTGGGTCGAGGATAACCAGTGGCTGCTCGATCTCGCCGATCGCAATCCATTCATCGTCGGTGTGATTGGCAATCTGAAGCCAGGCACACCCGACTTTGTGAAACACGTCGAGCGCTTCGCCGACAACGAACGCTTTCGCGGTATTCGCGTGAACGTGGGTGACCTCAAGGCGGGTCTCGACCAGCCGGACTACGTCAACGATCTGCGGGTGCTCAGCGCCGCGAAGCTCACGCTGGATGTGAATGGCGGCCCCGATACGCCGGCGCGAGTCGCACGACTGGCCGAGATGCTGCCCAGGTTGAGAATCGTCATCAATCATTGCGGCAATCTGAAGATTGATGGCCAGCCACCTCCGGCCGAATGGCTGGCGGGCATGCAAGCCGCCGTTCGCCACCAGCGCGTGTACTGCAAAGTTTCGGCGCTCGTCGAAGCGACCGGCAAACGCGACGGCGATGCTCCGCTCAGCGGTGACTTCTATAAGCCCGTGCTGGATGCCCTCTGGAAGACCTGGGGCGACCGCCGCCTCATCTATGGCAGCAATTGGCCCGTGAGCACGCGGGCTGCCTCGTACGGTGATCTGCTCCAGATCGTTCGAGACTACGTATCGCGGCACCGACCTGCTGCTGAACGAGACTATTTCTTTCTCCACAATTCTGTCGCCGCGTATCGTTGGAAGACACGATGAAATCGCTTGTCACATTCTGCGTACTCGTTTCTCTCGCCACGCTGGCTCATGCCCAGGAAGAGAAGCCTGTCGACAAGCCAAAGGCAGAAACCAAGGTCGAAACCAAAACAGAGATCTCTCCCTTTCAAAAACCGGGGCGCGTCACCATTGCCTCGCAGTTGATGGCTGCGGCCCAGCAAGCGGGACAGGCGAAGCGACTGGCCGATGCCGAAATGGCCGCTAAGCGCGCCGAAGAGCTTGCGCCGTTCTTTTCGCTTACTTCCTATAACCTCGCCTGCTTCCAGGCACTGCAAGGAAAAAAGGAAGAAGCCTTGGCAAGCATCGAGCGGGCCGTGAAGTCCGGCTTTGCCAATGCCGCGCACCTGCAAAAGGATGACGACCTCGCTTCCTTGCGCGAGGATCCCAAATTTTTGGAACTCGTCCAGCAGGTGAAGGACGGCACTTATAAGCCGGCACCAAGCGACGAGGCTATTGGCAAAGTCGCGGACGGCGTTGCAACGGTGACTGCGAAGAATGCCATCTGGGATCCGGCCCGCAATCTCGTCCGCGTGGCCTTCGAACTTCCCGAAGCACCCGACGAACCCTTGCCGGTCATCAAGGGGCACGGCGAAGTCGGCAAGAAGTTGCAGGCGTGGTTTGCCGCCGGGACTGCGGCGGGGAATATCGGCGACTTGTACGACAATTCCGATCGTGACCACTCGAACATGGCCTACGAGCAATTCCCGCAACTCACGCGCATCGAATATGCAGCCGATGTGGCCAAGGAAACAGGCTACGGCGTGCAGTTGACGAATATCTTTGCTGGTGAAGGTCTGCTGGCCGTGATCGGCAACTCATCGACCGCGCAGACGGCCGGTCCGCTGTGGCGGAGCAATCCTCGCCTGGCCTACATCCGCCCCGGCGGTATCGAAGCTCTCTTCACGCAGTATTTGAACAACCATCTCTATTTTTATCCTGAGCATCGCGACCACGATCCGGGGCACAATGGTGAGGGTGATGGCTACGGTGATGTGTATGCCGCGAACCTGCCGTACGTCATCATCAGCCAGGGTTCATCCGGCTCTGATCGCCCCTTCATGGATGCCATCGCTTGCACGCTGGCCGCGTTTCATCCCGACGTAAAGCAAAAGCTGGTCGAAAAGCAAATGCTGATGCCCACCGTGCAGATGATTTTTCGTCGCTCAAACAAGCCGGTGAAGACCGACGAAGACTACCTGTCCGGTATTGCCCATCCCACTGTGTTCGATAGCCAAGAACTCGATGTGATGCGAATGATCGAGCTGGCTCATTCGCTGACGCTCGAAACCTTGCCCCCCGTGGTCATGGTGCGCGTCGAAGACGAAGAGAAGCCCGTGCTGGGGCGCGACTACTTCGACGTGGGCGAACGCGAGAAACTGTTCGATACGCCCATGTCGGTCGCCCGCATTTGGCGTTCGACGCAGCAGAAGCGAAAGTTCATCCTCGGCGCGAAAGGTATCGATGCAAATGCCAAGAAGCTCGCCTATCACTGGAAAGTGCTCCGCGGCGATCCGTCCAAAATTGAGATCAAGCCCCTCGGCGATGGCTCCCGCGCCGAGATCTCGCTTACGTGGCAGGGCAGGGGACCCATCCAGCCCGAGTCGAAGATGGAATCGAACCGCATCGACATCGGGCTGTTCGCCCACAATGGCGACCACTACTCGCCGCCGGCTTTCTTCTGTGTGAACACGCTCGATAACGAAGAGCGAGTTTACGACGATCAAGGACGGATCAAGTCGGTCACGTACCGCGGCGGAGAGGAAAAAGGCAACTACGTCGACCCAGCGTTCGACATTCCCAAGTCGTGGCTCGATGAGTACCGCTACGATGCCGACGGCAAACCGTTGGGCTGGACTCGCTTCAAGGCAGGCAAGCAACAGGACTTCACCGCCGATGGCCTGCTCATCACCTCGAAAGACGACAACGGCGTGCCAATCGTCATCAAGCACGTCACCTATGTCGCCGTGCCCCGCACGAACCAGCCACCCACGCTCGACGCCGTCGTCGGCGAAGCGGTGGAGAAGGGGAAATAGTGTGGAGTGCGGATTGCGAAATAGGAAGTGTGAATGCTTCCACTTCGCATTCCGCAATCCCCACTCCGCACTCCCCGCCCTGTCGCGTAAAATCGCCCGATGGCTGCCGCGACCCCCATGATGCAACAATATCACGATGCCAAACACGCCTGCGGCGATGCGCTGCTGCTGTTTCGCATGGGTGATTTTTACGAGCTCTTTCACGAAGATGCGAAGACCGCATCGCGCATTCTCGGGCTCACCCTCACCAGCCGGGACAAGGGCGAAAACCCGATTCCCATGGCCGGCTTTCCGTATCATCAGCTTGAGGGTTACCTCGCCAAGCTGATTGCTACCGGCTTGCGTGCCGCTGTCTGCGAACAGGTCGAAGATCCCAAGCAGGCCAAGGGGCTCGTCAAACGCGAAGTAACGCGCGTTGTCAGCCCGGGCACGCTCACCGACGATGCGCTGCTCGATCCACTGCAGAATAACTATCTGCTTGCCGTGGCGTTGCCGGTCGATCCGCAAGCAGCCGGTGCGCTCGCGGGAGTTGCCTGGGCCGAGCTTTCCACGGGACGGTTCTTCGCTGCCGTGGTTCCGCTGGCCCGCGTGAACGACGAGATTGCGAGGATTGGGCCGGTCGAATGTCTCTTGGCCGACGAAGCCGAATTCAAGCTGCATCTTCCCACCAAAGCAGTGCTCACCAAGCGGCCGGCCTGGGCCTTCTCGTACGAGACCGGCGGTTCAGCACTTGCGCGGCACTTTCAGACCAAGAATCTCGACGGCTTTGGCTTCACCGATGAGGACGTGCCAGCCATTCGCGCGGCGGGCGCGGTGCTCGACTATCTGCAGGAGACGCAGAAGACCAGCCTCGAACATATCGATCGCCTGCTGCCGTATCGTTCGGGGCAATCGCTCGAAATCGATGAAGCCACGCGCCGCAGCTTGGAACTCACTCGTACGCTCCGCAGTGGCTCACGCGAGGGTTCGCTGCTGGCCGCCATCGATCGCACGGCAACCCCCATGGGCGGTCGCTTGCTCGCCGATTGGCTGGCGAGTCCACTCACCGATAAATCGCAGATCGAAGGCCGGCTGAATGCCGTTGCCGAACTGGCCCACGAAAACTCGTTGCGTGACGAACTGCGCGAGCAACTGCGCGGCGTCTACGATTTGCAAAGGCTCTTGGCTCGCGTCGCTACCGGCCGTTGCACCCCGCGCGATCTGTGCTTTGTCGGTCGCACGCTGGCTTCTTTGCCGAAGCTCAAGGCCAAGCTCACGGCTCGCAAGAGTTCGCTGCTGGGAGAACTCGAAAGCCAGATCGACCTGTGCCCCGAGATTCGCGCGCAGCTGGAATCGGCCCTGCTCGACGATTGTCCGCTGCAGGCGAAAGACGGCGGCATGATCCGCGGCGGCTTTCACGCCGATCTCGATAAGCTGCGCGACCTCGCGGCCGGCGGCAAGCAATGGATTGCGAAGTACCAGGCCGAAGAGGCAGCGCGTACGGGCATCACCAACTTGAAGGTCGCCTTCAACAAGGTCTTTGGCTATTACATCGAGATCACCAACAGCCACAAAGACAAGACGCCGCCGAACTACCATCGCAAGCAGACCACCACCAACGCCGAGCGGTACGTCACGCCCGAACTGAAGGAATACGAAGAGCAAGTCCTCACTGCCGATGAGCGGGCGAAGGAACTAGAGTACGACCTGTTCCTCAAGCTGCGCGACGTCGTGCAGGCAGCGACACGCCGGCTGCAAAGCACGGCAGCGGCTCTCGCGCAGATCGATGTGCTCGCATCACTCGCGCAGCTGGCTTGTCAGCGGAACTATTGCCGTCCGGTCGTGACGGAAGAGCCGCTGCTGCAGATCGTCGATGGCCGGCATCCGGTGCTCGATGTGATCGAAACGCAAGGCTCGTTCGTCCCCAACGATGCTCGCTGCGGCGGCGAAGAGGGCCTCGTGCTGCTCATCACCGGTCCGAACATGGCTGGTAAGAGCACGTACATTCGCCAGGTCGCATTGCTCACCGTCATGGCTCAAATCGGCAGCTTTGTGCCGGCCAACTCGGCGACCATCGGCATTGCCGATCGCGTGTTTGCCCGCGTGGGGGCCAGCGACGAACTGTCGCGCGGGCAAAGTACGTTCATGGTCGAGATGACCGAGACGGCTCGCATTCTCAACACGGCCACGGCGCGCAGCCTGGTGGTGCTCGATGAAATCGGCCGCGGCACCAGCACCTACGACGGCATTTCGCTCGCCTGGGCCATCGTCGAACATCTGCACGACACGATTCAGTGCCGTACCTTCTTCGCCACGCACTATCACGAACTGACCGACCTTGCCGGTACGATGCCCGGCGTCCGCAACCTCAATGTCGCCGTCAAGGAATGGGAAGAGCAGGTGATCTTCCTGCACAAGATCATTCCCGGCGCGGCCGACAAGAGTTACGGCATTCACGTCGCCCGTCTCGCCGGCGTGCCCCGCAGTGTGAATGAGCGGGCCAAGCAGATTCTCGCGCAGCTCGAACAAGAGCATCTCGACCCGGACGGCAAATCGAAACTCGCCGTCAAACCCAAAACCAAACGCCGGGGCGACCTTCAGCTCACCCTCTTCGCCCCCGAAGAACACCCCGTGATGGACAAGCTCCGTCAGCTCGACACCAACAGCCTTACCCCGATGGCAGCGCTGCAGTTGTTGAGCGAATGGCAAAGGGAAGTGAAGCAGTAAAGCACAGCACAGTAAAGCAGACTCCTCAGCCCGTAGGGCGAAAGAGATTAGCCCAGGGCGCAAGCCCTGGGAAATAGTTACCATTTGCACGCAAGCCCGGCAGGGCGACACACGTTGGCAATGCAACGCCTCGTTTAATGTATTGATTGCCACGGTCTCACGAGACGTCTCTGTCGCCCTTCCAGGGCTCAAGACCATCAACTCCCTACCGACCCACGGCTTGCGCCGTGGGCTACTTTCTTTCGCCCTCCGGGCTGAGGAATTCAAACGCCCTTCAAGTTGGAATTTCTAATCCGATGCAGATGAATCTCTTTCACTGGCGTGAGCCGATTCTCTAAACTCACTTGCACGTTCCTGCCATCGTTCTGAACGGAGCATCCTGTGTCTCACACGTATACCTCGCTGCTCGTGCATGTCGTTTTCAGTACGAAGGACCGGAAGCAGTTCATCGATGATGTCTTAGAAGGCCGGTTGCACGCGTATCTCGGCGGCATTGCGGACGGCGTGAAGTGCAAAGCCTTGGCGATTGGCGGCATGGCCGATCACGTTCACTTGCTGATCTCTTATCCGCCTACCCTCGCGGTAGCGGTGCTTCTCAGGGAATTAAAAGCCAACTCTTCCAAATGGGTGCATGAAGAATTTGGCGAGAAGCGGTCGTTTGCCTGGCAACCGGGCTATGCCGCCTTCAGCGTGAGTCGATCGGTCACGGATGCGATCATCGAGTACATTCGAAATCAAAAGGAGCATCACCGCCGACGTAGCTTCCGGGAAGAGTTGGAGCTGTTGGTCGAAAAGCACGGCGGATCGCTCGATGAATTAGAGTGGTGATGCGAACGCTCGCATGCGCTCATGTTTTTTTACAGCCGCTAGAGATTCCAACAGCGAACAATGAGCACCGACGAACGAGTCAATCCCTACGAATCGCCGCTGCAAGCTGAAAGGCTGATGCCGTCAGCGCGGGTGCAGGGCTCGCGCAGTTTGGGATCGGCGGCTCTCGCCCTGCTGTTGCTATCGGGCACCCAACTCGTTTGCACGCTACTGCTGCTAACTCTGGTGGTTATCGCTGCCGTGTTCGAGAGTGCCGAGATTCCTTTCGATTCGTTTGTAGCGATGCTGGGGTCGGGTTTCTTGCTCCAATCATTCGTGCAGGCCGCGATCCTCCGCGCTGCGATCTGCATGCGGCAATCAAGGTACCTAAGCTTTTGCCGCACGATGGCGATCGTCAGTAGCATACCGTTGCTAACGCCTTGGTTTAATCTGGGAATCCCGTTTGGCATTTGGGCAACGATTTTACTTTTTCAAAAGGACGTCGCAGCTGAGTTTGACGTTCCGGGACCGAAGGAACCCATCCACCACCAATGAGCACCGACCAACGAGTCAATCCCTACGAATCGCCGCAAGTGGCAGAGCACCTGTTAAGGATGCCGCTGTCGCCGCGAGAGCGGGTGGTTCAGCGGTTGCGTGGTCCGACATTGGGGTTGATGTTGCTGGCCGGGATGCAGGCGATACCAGGCTTGCTTTTTGCCATCTCATTGGTGCTTGGAGTCACTGCTGCACTCTTAGGCTTCGTAGAATTGGGAGCCGTGCTGCGAGAGCCCGTCAGTTCGATCATGCTCTCTCTGCTCGCGCCGGTGCAATGCTTGATCTTCCTCGCCGCACTGCGGATGCGCCAGCTTCGCCACTTGAGATTCTGCCGGACGATGGCGATTGTCGCCTGCATTCCGATCTTGTCGCCGGTGATGTACTTCGGCATTCCGTTTGGCATTTGGGCCACTGTCTTGCTGTTTCGCGCCGATACGGCCGCTGAGTTTGACCGAGCGATCTTGAGCGATTTGTCTGCGGTGGAAACGCGCTGAGGAAACCCAAAGCGTGAGCGAGGAGAGTGCAGTTGCAGTCCTGCAGGGCAGCGGCAGTTGGGCCATTCGTTTGTGGCTCCCATGGGGAATTCGCCACCAAAGTCGAAGCGAACGAATCAGCGAGACATGCGCTTCTGTGCTTCCCGAGCGCACTCCTCGCTCACGCTTCGGGTTTCCTGGTGAATGCCACGCTGCGTCGGCGCATGGCACGCGTTTCGCATGGTGGCGGGCAACCGAATGTTCGGCCGCAGTGTGACGGCGGCCCTGGTTTGAACTAACATCTAGCTTCACGCGCTCGAAAAACCTGCCTGGTGATCCATGCTCAGCATCTTTGAAGTCATTAGCAAACGTCTGGCCGAAGCCTGGCGCTCGTCGGAACCCTCAGCCAGCGGTCGGTCGTATCGCTGCCAATGTGGACGCCCGGTGTTCTTTCGCAACAGTGTGTGTCTGGCCTGCCAGACGCAACTGGGCTTCGACGTCGAGACCTTGCAGGTTCGCGCGATCGAACCAGGCACGCCCATCCAAACCTGGAAAGCTGTCGGCGATCCTAAGTCGGAATTGTCGTGGCGACGGTGTGAGAATCTGGATGCCGCCGGTTGCAACTGGCTCATTCCTAACGAAGACCCCGCGGTTCAATGTCGCTCGTGTCGCCTGAATCGCACCATTCCCGACCTGACGGTGCCCGACAACGCCCGCTGCTGGATGCTGATCGAAAACGCTAAGCGCCGGCTGGTGGCTCAATTGCTCAGCTTGGGGCTGCCGGTCAAGTCGAAGGTGACAGAAGACCTGGAACAGGGGGTGATGTTCGATTTTCTGCGTTCGCCCCCCGAAGGGCCGCGCGTGCTGACCGGGCATGATAACGGCCTGATCACACTCAATATCGAAGAGGCCGACGATTCGACGCGCGAGAAGATGCGGTTCGAAATGCACGAACCGTATCGCACCTTGCTGGGACACTTTCGCCACGAGATTGGCCATTACTACTGGGACCGCTTGATCTTCAATACTCCCTGGCTGGAGAAGTTTCGCGAACTGTTCGGCGACGAGCGCGAGGACTATGCGGCCGCCTTGCAGCGCAACTACGAGCAAGGACCGGCCCCCGATTGGGCCGACCGGCATATCAGCACCTATGCCTCGACCCATCCGTGGGAAGACTGGGCCGAAACCTGGGCCCACTATCTGCACGTGGTCGATAGCCTCGATACGGCGCTCGGCTTCGGCCTGCGCGGCGAAGACGTCGAAGCCGAAGTGGAACCGTTCGTTGCCGCCGATCTATACGACCCGAAGGCTCCTGACGCCCAACGCGTGGTCAGGCTGGTCAATTCGTGGGTGCAGCTCACCACGGTGCTGAATGAACTGGCCCGCAGTATGGGTCAGCCCGACTATTACCCGTTTGTGATGTCGCGCTCAGTGCTGAAAAAAATGCACTTCATCCAGATGGTGGTGAAAGAAGCGCGCGGTGGGACAGAGCCCGTTGTCATAGCGCCGGCGAAGTAACCTGCCGATTTGGACACCACTGGTGGATGCGACGCATCACGTCGCGTCTATTTCTGTGCGCTGGCCCCACCAGTGGGCCAGCCACACAAATAGGAAGAACGCGGGGCCGAAGAAGACCATGCCGATCAGTCCGCGTTGGAAAATCTGACGCACTTCCGGCACCGACCAGACAGATTCTCCGGCTGGCAACTCGGCTTCCGCGAGTGACATCAGGAGCGGCATCAGCACGATGCACGCGGCGGTGGCGATACAAGTCGCTTGCCAGAGTTTCAGCCAGTCGACGGGCTTGGGCGGGACCAGCAACCTGGCGCGTACATACGCCCATTGCTGACCAGAGTCGGCTTGCTGCGCCGGCGAGAGAAACTGGCTGCAATGCTCGATGATGCGAGCCTGGTCGGCACGGCGAAAGTTGCGAAGATCGAGCGAGCCCCGACAGGTTCCCGATTTGAGCGAGAATCGGTGTGCTTCGGGTAGCGCCCGGGGACGCACGATCACGGGTTGAGGGTAGTTCTTTGTGCTGCCACACGAGGTGACACGAATTCCGCCGGGAATGAGTCGCAGCCGATAGGTTCGTTCGTAGTGACGATGCTGGTAACCGGCCCAGGCAAACAGGCTGCCGAACATAGCGCCACCCAGGGTGAGGCGCCATTCTCCGTGCCAAGGACAGACCACCAGCAGGAATAAGGCTCCTGCGACGACGAACAGTGTCTGACAGTCCCTGGTTCCTAAGCGAATCACGGGCCGATGAGCAGGCAACATAAAGCTGGTGACTGTCGATTCCGAAGGTTGGATTTCCACACTGGGAATTCGCTGGGGCAGGCGGGATCTTGGCAGGTGAATCAGGAAACCCGCAGCGTGAGCGAGAAGGCAAGGGGTCTTCCCGCCCCCGGGCCTGCCCCGGGGGTCCATTGGCTTGTGCACTAGCGTGCCTTTGAACCCGGGCCGATTTTACAGCGATCAGCCCGACCTTCTCCCCGCGGTACACGAGGCGAGCATGCGAAAAACGCCGTGATTTTCGCGATAAGACATTTTTCAGATGCTGGACTAAACACCCGGTGGTTCGGGGAAGCCATGCTCGGCGAGTGCTTGCTTCAGCGCGACATCAAACGGAAGTAAGTCGAAGCGATAAATGTGGCAGAGTCCTTGCCCTCCATGCTGTCCGGCATCGACGCAGAGCGCGAGCCAAAAGTATTGGCGTCTCGGTTCGTCGCGCTCGTAATGGATTTCAATCGCCTGGTCCAACAGCGTGTGGCCATCCATCAAGCCAGCATAATAGTCAGCAATGATTTGTCTTTCGTATTCATCCCAGAACAAATCCTCGACCAGCAGATCTTGCTGGCCAATGTCGTGCAGAATCTGCAGCACCAATTCTCGTTCGAGATGCCACGACGAATCGGTGATTCCGGCTAGACGCAAGATGGCGTCGGACTCGTGACCTTGTTCCAGTAGGCAGACGGCCCACTCCTGCGACTTGTGCAGATTGCGAGCCGAGTGGCGGCGGTCCCAAAGAAATTGAAACGTGGCATCCATGGCGGCTATTTTAACACGGCACTTACAGAGTCCGCCCGTACGTGAACGCGCGCGGCCAGCATCTGCCGTGCCGGCGGAACAAAGACATTAATATTTACCGTCTATTTACAAAAATTTCCATACATACTTGACAATCAATCAGCAGGCGGCGGTAATGAGGGATGTTCTCACGACGAATGTCTTGCAGATGCGGACCGCGCTGCGCGGGTTGGTTAACAGCACGACGAGGAGGTTCGTCGACCAGGGCTCGGGAACCGTGGGGATGAAGTTACCTCGCGGGACGCGTCGGTCAACTTGGAGAACGATTAAGAATAGTGGCCAGCGGATGAGCGGTTCGGCCCCTCACCCCATCCCTCTCCCTGTTACATCGTGGAGTACCACGTGTACCGAGGAGAGGGGGTTAGGAAGAGGAGGAGGAGGTGAGGCCAGAGGGTGGAAAGTTGGTTATCAAATGGTTATCAGCAAACCGCGTTAATTTGCTGATTTATTGCCGTAACGCGTTGAAATATTAAGGCTTCAGAAAAATGATTATCACGAAAAAAGATGCGAAAAAGTTATCAAAAACGGTTATCAAGGCTCAGCGAAGGGGAGGTTAGAAATCGACTTTCACTTGCCCGTCGTCACGCAGCATGAAGTTCAAAAATACCTCGAGGTCGACGGTCGGGGACATGAACCGCGCCGAGCCATCGCAGGCACTGACGCCGACAACTCCGCCGCCGTGGAACGCGTAAGGCTGCGCCGCATTCGTATGTCCGATGAACTTGTAGGTTCCCGCGGCATCGATGGCGCATTCCCAGGCGGCACCCAGGCTGGGATCGGTCGCTTGCGAAGGTGGTGTGGGCATGCCGTTGGCTCCCAGGCCGCTGTTGGTGGGCGAAGTGGCAGCAGTCAGGTTGTCGCCGCGATAGGCTCGCATCTTCACACCATCGCCGGCACCAGCCCAAGCGAGCGCGACGACGCCACCAGGAACCTTAGTACCTTTCACCCACAGATCGGGAGAGCCTGCACATTCGTAAAACAACATGGTGTTGCTGAAGCCGTCGGTGATCTCGCCCGCGCGAGCTCCACGGCGAGTGGGATCGGTACTGCGCGAGTCGGGCGGGCTCATGGCTGTGTTGCAGGGCATCTGCGGTTCGCCGGCCTGATACCACAGGGGATGACCCGCTGGCCGCACCGCGGGAATGCGCGGCGTGATGTAACTGGTCGCTTGCACGGGAATGGTCACGGAGCCTACGGTTTGCTGAATGGTTTGTTCCGAGGGGGCACTGGGGCAACGAAAGGTCTTCAGCTTGGTATTGAAGGCGGCTTGCAGGGCAGGGGGCCAAGCCACGTTCAGTTGTCCGTTGAAGCCATGCCCGGCGGTGGGATGCACGGCTTGTTCGAACGGAACGTAGAGCGCCGTCTGTTCGATAAAGGGGAGAATGCGCCACTGCGAACCGGTGCGCGAGTAGGGGAAGTAGCCGTGCGTGTGCTCGAACTGGATCATGCCGAGCGAGATCTGCTTCAGGTTGTTCGCGCATTGAGTGCGGCGGGCAGCCTCGCGAGCGGCCTGCACGGCAGGGAGCAGCAACGCGACGAGCACGCCAATAATCGCAATGACGACCAGCAATTCGACCAGCGTGAAGCCATTGGTGCGCGAGCGGCGCGCACCGCGAGACAGTTGAGAGAACATGGTGAAAGAATCCTGAGCGGGCGTGGAAGGATGGCTTGCTTGCCAACAGGATCGAAGCGGCCGAAGAGCGACCGTCGAAAACTGCGAAGGCTGGCTACAGGTGGGAGTGCCGCTGAGACTGCGAGTGTCTATTTTTGATGTTTAATGAGACACTGTCTCAGCGACAGGTGACAGAATAGTTATGTTCGCGCGAGGCTGCAAGGACGGGTGGCGGTTTTTTAGCATGGATGTCGCGCACATCGCCACGAAGCGACGGAAGTTATCGCTGGCGGGCGTCGTGCAGTTTGCTGGCGATCATGCCGGCGAGATAGCCACCCTTGAAGCCGGCGTTGATGTTGACGACGGTCACGTTCGCGGCGCAGCTGTTGAGCATGGAGAGGAGTGCGGCAACGCCACCAAAATTCGCACCATAGCCCACGCTGGTGGGCACGCCGATGACCGGGCAATCGACATAGCCGCCGACGATGCTCGGCAGCGCGGCTTCCATGCCGGCGACGCAGACAATGGCATCGCTACCGACGAACTCCGGCAGGCGAGCAGGCAGGCGATGCGGACCGGCGACACCGACGTCGTTAATCAGGTTGACGTTGATGCCCATCCAGTCGAGCGTTTCGCGAGCTTCTTCGGCCACGGCCAGATCGCTGGTGCCGGCGGTAATGACGGTCACTTTGCCTTTGCGTTCCACGGGTTTTGCCTCCAGCGGATCGACACGAAACGTGCTGGCCAGTTCGTTGTACCGAGCCGTGGGGTTTTTCTTCGCCGAGAAATGAGCCCGGAGGACATCGGCCTTCTCGGGGGAGATTCGCGTGGCCAGGCTGCGAACCTGCGCGGTCAGCAGGCGGTCGAAGATACTGGCGATGGTGCCCGCCGGCTTTCCTTCGCCGAAGATCACCTCCGGGAAGCCACAGCGGCGAGCCCGGTCGAGATCGAGGGTAACGTCCGTCGAAACGGCAGCCGTGGTGGCGGTCATCGCGGCCGAGATGGCAGTCAGGAAGTCTTCGCGGGCGAGATTGCCAGCGAGCAGTTCGGCAGTGAGGTGGGCCAAGTCTTCACGGGCCGGCACAGCAGAGGGCAGGGCAGGGGAGGTAGGTTGAGTCATTTCGCCATATTATCGCGGCCTTGCCAGCGGAACGATGGGTGGTGAAAATACGAGGCTTCCCGGTAGGTCACATTCGCCGAATGTGACCTAAGCGGATGCGAACGGACAACCCTTGCTCACGTCGGCCGATCGTCTTGAGCAGCAGAGGTCACTTCGTGCCGAAGTGACCTACCCGTAGACCTACCACCACAATTCACAACAGAGTCCCTTTCCATGCCTAGCTGCGTGTTGGCTTATTCCGGCGGTCTCGATACTTCGGTCATTCTCGGCTGGCTGATGGAAGAGGGCTACGACGTGCACGCGGTGTACGTCGATCTGGGACAACCTTGCGAGGACCGCGCGGCGACCAAGAAAAAGGCTCTCGACTGCGGTGCCAAGAGCAGCCGCATTGTCGACGTGCAGGAAGAACTGTGCCGCGATTTCGCCTTTCCGGTTTTGCAGTGGCAGGCCAAGTACGAAGGCTGGTACCTGCTGGGCACTTCGATCGCCCGCCCGCTGATCAGCAAGGTCTGCTTGGAAGTGGCTCGCGAGGTGGGCGCCGATGCTTACGCTCACGGCGCGACCGGCAAGGGAAACGATCAATGCCGTTTTCAACTCGCCGCTGAAGCGCTCAACCCCGCCGTGAAGATTATCGCTCCTTGGCGAATCGAGAAGTTCCGCAAGCTGTTCCCCGGCCGTACGGAAATGATCGCTTACTGCGACAAGCACAACATTCCGGTCAAGGCGAGCGTGAGCAAGCCGTACAGCAGCGACGAGAACTGCCTGCACATCAGCTACGAGGCCGGCAAGCTGGAAGACCTGAACGTGAACGGCGTCGAAACGGTCGAGTTCGGCATGACAGTCACGCCGCAAAAGGCTCCCGACAAGGTCGAGCAGGTGAAGATCGCCTTCGACAAGGGTGTGCCGGTCAGCGTGAATGGCAAGGCGCTCAGCCCGCTGCAGATTGTGAAGACGCTGAACGAAATCGGCGGTCGTAACGGCGTCGGCCAGATCGATATGGTCGAGAATCGCTTCGTCGGCATGAAGAGCCGTGGCGTATACGAAGCTCCGGGCATGACGGTCCTCTATGCTGGCCATCGTGTTATCGAACAGCTGACCATGGACCGCGACCTGATGCATCTGCGCGATTCGCTGTCGCCAGTCGTGGCCGAAATGGTGTACTACGGCTTTTGGTATCACGCCAAGATGGACGCGCTGCTGGCCTTCATCAAGGATGCCCAAAAGCATGTGACCGGCGAAGTGACCCTGAACCTTTATAAGGGGAACATTCAGGTCGACGGTCGCAACAGCCCGAATAACCTGTACGACGAAGGGATCGCCACGATGGAAGGTGGCGGCTCGTACAACCAAACCGATGCCGAAGGCTTCCTGCGCATCCAAGGCTTGCCCGGTCGTGTGCAAGGGCGGACGACGCCGCGAAAGTATTAGGAGGGGGCTGGTGGCAAAGTACTCTCGTGCCCTCTAAAAGGGAATGCAATGCTCACGATCCAGAACATCGAATCTGAACTTAGCTACGCCTATTTGCACGCAATAGCGTCACAAGCAGGCTTCGAGTGTACTTGTGCAGGACGGCATCTAGATAATGCGTGCATCGACGCGATAATAAGAGAAGATGGTCGGCGTTTAGCTGCAGACTCAAAACTAACATCGTTCGAAGTGCATGTGCAACTCAAGGCAACTTTTCAAATTCCGACGGAGCAAGACGGAAAGTATTCATTCAGCTTGGAGATTCCCCACTACAACAAGCTCAGGCACGCGCGCATCCAATCGCCTCGGTTGCTCGTGGTAATGTACTTACCGTCCAGTACTGATGACTGGCTCTCTCATTCCGAAGACGGCTTAATATCAAAGCGCTGCGCGTATTGGGTAAGCTTGCGAAATGCACCCGATAGCAGCAACATGCGAACACAGACTGTTTACATTCCGCGTAAGCAGATGCTTTCATCCCTCTCATTAAGCGAGTTGATGACTCGATTTTCCCGTCGAGAGGAGATTAACTATGCAAACTGAAGTTGTTCCTGCTGCACTCGCAAAGCTTGTTGCTCCCCGCGCGATGAAGAACTACGCGAAAGGCCTTGGCTGGCTGCCGGTAACGGACGTCAACGGTTCAATTTCCGTATTTCAGAGCCCAAACTCTGATCTTCATCAAATACTGATTCCTCTCGATGATACTTTTGATGACTTTGGCGAAAGTGTCGCAGAGGTTGTTCGAAAGCTCTCTGAATTCGAAGGACGATCACAAAGTGAGATTCTCAGCCACCTACTTCTTCCACCGGCTGACGTAGTGCGATTTCGTGAGAGCAGCACAGAAACTGAAACTGGCACGCTGCATCTTGATCAAGCGGTTAATGTCCTCGAAGGAGTTCGTCGAACTCTGCTGTCGATTGCGCATAGCGCAATTCGTCCGCAGCCATTCCATAGACGGCTAAGTCGAATCGAAGCTGAACAATTCGTGCGAACGTGTAGATTAGGCCAAACGGAACGCGGAAGCTTTACAGTTACTGTGGCTTGTCCGCTTGATGTTGTGTCAGGAGCGTTGTTTGTCGATGATCCGCTTGCCAGGCAGGTAACGCATGGGCTGTTATCCTCCTTGAACGCAGTCATGCTTGCTACGGAAGACGGCGATTTAGATCAGCTACTTGATACATCGCGTTATCCGTTTATGAGCGCGAATCTCTGTGAAGCGATTCTGATGCTTCGCCCCGAAGGCGAGCGATCACGGCTAAGTATTAGTGTGGCATGGTCCAAAGCTTTAGCTGTTCCTAGTGATTCCTTTGCAAATCAACCTGTGGAGCTTCGGCAAGATACGTTTGAGGCGATCGAGTATCTCGCGCCGAAGCTGAGGACTGCACCCGCGCCAAAAGAGCAAGTAATCGTGGGATTTGTCGACGTTCTTAGAGGGCAACTGAATAGCGATGGTCAAATGGCGGGAGAGGTTGTTTTTTCGATTGTATTGGACGGAGGTGATTTGATCCGCGCGAAGGCAGAACTGACGGCTGCTGATTACCATGCTGCAGGCGAGGCGCATCTTCAGCATGAACCAGTGTATTTCCGCGGGTTGCTCATTCGCGGTTCTCGCGTAAACCGGATCGACAGTGTTGGCGGATTCACGCGACTCCAAAACACAGCACAATAGCTTGCTTCCTCTTGCAATTTAGTTCTCATGGCTGATACCTTAATGTAGAACTCTGCCGGAACAGAGTATCAGGGGCTGATGTCATTCCTTCCTCTCCAGCGAGGTTGTGATGCGGCTCAGCAGATTGCGTGCGCGGTTTTCGCTGCGATTGGTCTTCTTGGCGACATTTGTCGTGGCGGCGGTTTTGCAGACCGGCCTGCACATTAGAGCTAGGACCCGTGAGCGGCGGCGCGAGGTCTATGTGGCCGACATTCGGGCCGCGGTGGTCACCGCCCGCAACATCGGACCTACGTTCTCACCACGGATGCTCGACTATGTCGAGCGGCGAATCACGGCTGCTCCCGATAGCAGGCTGCTCTCACCGCACCAACAACGACTGCTGCTCGGGATCGTCAATGCGGAACGAATCCGGCAACGATTGGTGCCCGAGCTAAATCAACTGGCCGTCGGTCGCCAACGGGCAACTCTGAGGCTGGCAGCGACCCAAGCGTAGTACCCACGCGCGGCTGTGGCATGCTTCCTACTCGCAAAGCAAGTGAACGACACTAGCGAGGCTCTTGCGGAATGTCGATCCAGCGGCGCTCGGCGTGCGATTGCAGCGTGGCGTCGGCAATGATCTGTGACTGCAAGCCATCGTAAAAGCTGGGGACTGCCTGGCGACCATTGCAGATGGCGTCGACGAACTCATACACCAGGTCGTAACGGAAGACTGTCGCTGGTTCGCCTTGGGTCACATCGCGCGGGCTACCTGCGGGCTTGAGGAACTCAGCGGGGACATCGACCGGAGCGAGATCCTGGCCGGTCTTGCCCATCATCAATTGGTTGGGCATGTGCAGGCGATAGACGCACGAATATTCCGAGCCGTTGATCTCGGCCCACTCGTGTCCAAAGCCTTTGAAGCCGTAGCCCTTGGCCAAGGTGGTTCCTTCCCACACGCCCGTGGCACCGTTGGCGAATTCGCCCAGAATGCACGACCAGTCATCGACTTCCGAGGGGGCGCAGTCTTTGCCATCGACGGTTTTGGTGCGCGGCACGAAGCGTGCGACGGCTCCGCTCAGGCTTTTTACCGGGCCAAGCAGATCGAGGGCGAAGTCGATGCGGTGAATGGTCATATCGAACAGGTCGCCGGCACCAGCGCGGGCCTTGTATTGTCGCCAGCCCCAACTGGTTTCTGGCCAATCGAGAAAGCGTTGACTGCGGAAGTGGCGCAGTTCGCCCAGCGTGCCACTTTTTACCAAGTGTCGCATGTAGCGCATCGAGGGAGCAAAGCGGTAAGTGAAGGCCGTCATGTGAACGACATTGGCATCGCGGCAGGCGTGATACATGTCGCGCACTTCCTGGGCATGCAGGCCGAGCGGCTTTTCGCACATCACGTGCTTGCCGTGCTTGGCAGCGGCCAAGGTGATCGGGCGGTGCGTATCATTGGGCGTGGCGATGATGATCGCATCGACGCCCGGGTCGGCACACAGGGCCTCGAAGTCGGTCGTCACCTTGTCGATGCCCCAGTCCTTTTTGCGTTTCTCCAGCAACTCGGGGCTGGCATCGCAAACAGCGACGAGTTTGGAGCGATTGTCGATGCGAATGCCCGGCACGTGGTGATAGTCGCTGACGGCTCCCGCTCCGACGATCGCAATTTTGACAGGGTTCGCCGCAGAGTAAGCAGGCATTCGATACTCCTCGAACAAAGACAGAGAGGGAGACGTAGGGAAAGTGTCAAAGCAGGAAAGTTCTGCCGTTTTTGCAGCCCATCAATGTGACGCGACTCTGCTGCACGTCAAGACGAAGGGAGGTAGACATCTGACGATTGCCCCCAAAGCGAACGGTTTAACCAAGTTTCCCAGAACCTCGGAAACAATTTACAGCTCTATCTGAGAAGAAAGTAATTTGCTGCCCCTCTTTGCCAATGTCAGTCGTTAAGCAGCTTCACCCTGGATTTTCAACCCGTCGCCAGTGAGTTGCAAACCGAAACTAGAAAGGGACTTACATCGAAGCATGCCGCGCGATTCACGAGGCCTAAACCGAGACCTGCTTGCGGACTTCCGCCGGTGCAAAGCTGTGAATCTTTTCTCAATCATCACCCGTTAGAGGGTGTCCCTTTCATCCTGGAGCCGTTACATTGACTCAGAACGGACCAGGGCCGGCGAGCCCCTCGTGGAATGGCTCGCCGGGATTGCAACCCACATATGGATAAGACTTTATGTGTTTGCTCGCTATTCAATATCGCTCGGTACCGGAGGCACCAATCTTGGTCGCCGCCAACCGAGAGGAAGCTTACGACCGGCCATCGCTGGTGCCAGCTATTCAGCCTGGCAAACCGCGTGTCCTGTCGGGAGTAGACGCACGTCACGGGGGCACGTGGTTAGGCGTCAATCAAAACGGCTTGTTTGTCGGAGCCTGTAACCGACCGAAGATGATGGCCACGATGGGTCCGCGTTCGCGCGGCCTGTTGTGCAAGGAACTGCTCCGGGTCAACAGTGCCCGCCAGGCAGTCGACCTCGCCATGGAAGAACTTCTGTCGGGTAAGTACGAAGGCGTGAACTTTGTCATTGCTGACAATGAATCAGGCTGGGTCGTACATGGTAACGAAGACCCCGAAGTCGAAGAGCTGGAAGAAGGGCTGAATATCATCTCGAGCTACGACGTGAACGACCCGCGCGACGAGCGTCAAAAGCTCGCTCGCCGTTTGCTCACGCTGCAGACGCTCGATTCAGCCGTCAAGTTCCTCGCTGTCGCCAGCAAGGCCTTTGCTCGCCCGCCAGCCACTCCGGATCGTCCGGGCATGGTAGTGCAGGGCAAGGAACGAGGAACGGTTAGCTCGACGCTGATTGCCCTCGGCAAGAAGCCCCGCGACGCGATCTTCCAATACGCGGCCGGTGCTCCTGACACAGCCCGCTACGAAGATTACTCGCCGCTGCTGCGAGATATCCTCAGCCGCGGACTGCGTGAATCGCGGACCCGTGCGAAGGCTTAACCGCTCGACGCATCGCTGAAAAATTGAACTCCCTTAGGACGCTCGCGAATTTATTCGCGGGCGTTTTTTTTGCGCGCCCGACTCGCTCTCGAGATTCTCTCAACTCGAGAAGGCAGCAACCGTTCACGCAGGATCGCCGCCGCGAAAGCAACGCATTGGCAAAATGCTAGCGGGCGTGACCTAACTAGTCACGAGTGGTTGATAGGTTGGCGAAGGTGTGTTGTGAGATTGCACAGCGTATTTTCGCGAAAGGGATCGGCCATGCAGGTGTCGTTGCCGCCGTGTTGGCGTGATTTTGAGGCGTATCGATTGGTGAAGGTGTCGCAGTTCAGTACACGCGTCGCGGCGCGTAAGCTCAAGATTTCGCAAACGCGAATCTGTCAGATCATCGAGCGAGTCGCCGCGTATCTGGTGGAGATGGCACCCGGCGTGAAGGACATCGTGCGGCGCGAGCAGCAACTGTATGTCGCCGAGCAGATGGCGGCGGAAAGGCTGAACTTCTTGTGCTCGCAGGCGGAAAACGCGTGGCGCATGTCGCAGGGTCCGATGAAGACCGTTCGCAAGTCGGCTAACTTCACCGGGGCGAATTCGGTGACGACAATTCGGACGGGCTACGGCGACCCGCGCTACCTGATGGTCGCGTGCAAGTTGGCCGAGCACGCAGCGATGTTGCCACAACCGTCGCTGCTCAGTTCGCTGGCGGCCGCGGCGCTCGCAGCGGAAGAAGCTGAAAGCTTGGGCGAGGAAGAAGAAGTGCCGGCGAAGGAGCGGGCAACGAGTCAGGGGTCGGGAGTCTATGGCGAAGAGAGACTTTCGAAGATGGAGGGTCGTCGCTCGCCAAAGACTCCCGACCCCGAGCGGGATGAGCGGCGCAAGAGTCCCCTGAATAGGGACTGTTCAGAGCTGTTCGCGAAAGAGGCTGCGGAGATGCGGAACGAGAAGTTTCGCGATCCCCTAAGTGCAATGGCAGCCTTCGATTCGGCAACGCGGCCAGTGATGAAGTTGTACGAAGAAGAGGCCGCGCGGCGGACTGTTCACGGTGAGTTGACGGGTGAGGTGGTGGTGTCGGTGGAGCACCGAGAGGAACGTGCGGGGGCCGGCGAGGAGGGGGCAGGAGTCGATGGATCGCCTGCGAAAGAGGCCCTCGGTGTGCGGCGACCACTGAATCGGAAGGAACGGAAGGCGAGACAGGCGATGTTGGAGAAGAAGATGAGGAAGGCGAAGTAGAAAGAAGGCCGGTAAGGAGCGGAACTGTGCGCGCTGTTCGGGTAGGGGGAGCGGCGCAAGCATCAGCGAGGGGAAAAGGCAAGGAACAGGACCGGCTAAAGCCGGAACTCCAACGGGGAAGTAGGCCGGCTCAAGCATCAACTAGTGCAAAAGCCAATGAACCCCCGCCGCAGGGGCGGGGGCGTGGTGAGCAAAGAGGACGATTAGGATGCCTTGGAATTCTTGCGGGGGCGTTTTTTGGTGGGGGCCGCGCGTTTTTTCTTGGTCGGTAATTCGCGAATGAGTTCGTACTGCAGGGCATTGCCTTGTTTGCCCATGATTTTCATGCCGCCGGTCTTGCGCAGGCAGTAGGTGATGCGCTGGGCAATCCACCGCTGAATACCCATCGCGTCGGCAAGTTCACCCGTGTGAAATACAGTGGGCAGATCGTAGGGCAGCAGGGCGAGCAGGTCTGCATTGGTTTGAAAGGCATGCGTTGAGACGACGTCGACCATGCTCAGGTCGTGCACGATGTGATCGTTGCGACGCCAGCGACGACGCTTACCATGGCCAGGAATGCGGCGTTCCTCGACAATCACTAGTGGCACTTCAACCGTGAGGCGTGGATGAGGAAAGACCGACGTGAAATAGATCAGTTCGTGAAACAGGTCGAGCAGCGTGCATTGCTTGGGGCTCATGCGCCGGCTGATCTCGCGGCCGCCGACGTCTTCCATTTTGATCAGCGTTTTACGGGCGATTAGCGGCTTCACTACCCGGACGGGATGTTTTTCCAGCAGCTTGGCGACTTTGTTGCGAATCGCTCCCAGCGAGCCGTGCTGAATCTCGACAAGTTCATCGCCGCGGACCACGTCGATGCGATAGCCGGCGAACTTGCGGCACTCCTGCTCGCTCGCTTCGTGCTCGCCCGCGTACAGGGCCTTTAATTGTCGGTGAAGAGACGTTTCCATAACTTCCGCAGTCTTCAAAACGCCCCCGACCCTGCGGCGGGGGTTCACTGGCTTTTGCACGATAGGGCGGTCGAACCTGGTAGGGAATCGCAGCGAACCATAGCACAAGCTGGCACTCTTCCCCAAGGCGGCTTTGCGGGATTCAGCCGCTAGCAGTTCCTGATTGATCTCGACGGACTTCGACGAACCGCCGATACTTCGCGCTGCTCGCGCGCCCTAGTAGCCCGACGCGTCCGGCTGCTTGAAGTAAGAATTTGAAACACGGTGTTCTATGTCTGACCTGCGAAAAGCGGCTGTCCTGCTGATGAGTTTGCCTGAAGAAGATGCCATCGCACTTCTGGGCAAACTCACGCCCAAACAGGTCGAAGTCGTTTCCATCGAGATCGCTAAACTGGGCCGGCTGGCTGGTACCGAACAAGAGGCCGTCATTCAGGAATTTGCCGGCGTGAATCCGGCAGCGCTGGGCGTTGCCGGCGGCAGCCTGGAGGTTGCTTCCAATCTCGTTGAGAAAGCCCTGGGAGCGGAAGCCAGCAAGACGCTCGAAAACGTGCGTCAATCGATTCAATCCTTGCCGTTTGGATTCCTCAAGAAGATCGATCCGCAGAACCTGCTCACGTATGTGATGGACGAGCATCCACAGACGATCGCACTGATCCTGTCGCATCTGCCATCAACCTACGGCGCGGAGATTATCAAAGGGCTGCCTGCCGATCGTCAGCTGCAAGTCATTCGCCGCATTGCCAACATGGGGCAGACCAATCCGGAGGTCATTTCGGAAGTCGAGCGCGGGCTGGAAAGCCGGATGGCGAACGTGATGAATCAGTCGTTCGAAAAAGCGGGCGGCGTCAACAGTGTGGCCGAGATTCTCAATGTGACCGATCGTGCGACCGAACGCTCGCTGCTCGAAAGCTTGTCGCAAGAAGATCCGGAACTGGTCGATGAGATTCGCCGGTTGATGTTCGTGTTCGACGACATCGGCAAGCTGACCGACAAAGACATTCAAACGGTGCTGAAGAATGTCGAGACCTCGCAGTGGGCCATGGCGCTTAAAGGTGCCAGCCCCGAACTCAAGCAAAAGGTGCTCGGCAACCTTTCCTCGCGAGCGGCTCAAACGCTCAACGAAGAAATCGACTACCTCGGCGCAAAGAAGCTCAGCGAAGTGGAAGCGGTGCAACAACAGATCGTCGACATTGTGCGTAAGCTCGAAGACGCCGGGCAAATCACCGTGCATGCGGCAGAAGAGAACGAGCAACTGGTGCAGTAGTGCCAGCGATCGTTATATAAATCTTCATGCATGTTGAATGAAGATTGGATCCTCACAACTGGTAGACCGTAGCTGGCAACATTAAGATAGCGCGCGGCTCGATCTGTTTCATTCGAAACCGCATCGATTCAGCCATTCTTAAGGAGCCACCTACGATGTTAAAGTCCCTGAGGTTCACTGCGCTTGCGGTGTTCGCCCTGCTCACCTGCTACAGTTTCCAAGGTGCTGTCGCGCAGCAAAAGCCGAACATCATCTTCCTGGTCTCCGACGATACTGGCTATGGAGATCTTGGTCCTTACGGCGGTGGTGAAGGTCGCGGGATGCCGACGCCGAACATCGATCGGCTGGCGAAAGAAGGCATGACCTTCTTTTCGTTCTATGCGCAACCAAGTTGCACGCCCGGTCGCGCCGCGATGCAGACCGGCCGCATACCCAATCGCAGCGGCATGACGACGGTGGCCTTCCAAGGGCAGGGGGGCGGATTACCTGCCGCGGAATGGACACTGGCCTCGGTTCTGAAGAAGGCTGGCTACCAGACTTTCTTCACTGGCAAGTGGCACTTGGGTGAAGCCGACTACGCCATGCCCACAGCGCAGGGCTACGACGAAATGAAGTACTGCGGACTGTATCACCTGAACGCTTACACCTATGGCGACCCCACCTGGTTTCCGGACATGGATCCGGAACTGCGTGCCATGTTCAATCGCGTAACGAAGGGGTCGCTCTCTGGTAAGGCCGGTGAGCCAGTCAAGGAAGAGTTCAAAATCAACGGCCAGTACGTGAACACGCCCGAGAAAGGTGTCGTTGGGATTCCGTACTTCGATTCCTATGTCGAAAAGGCAGCGCTCGAGTATCTCGACAAGGCAGCCAAATCGGACAAGCCGTTCTACCTGAACGTCAACTTCATGAAGGTGCATCAGCCCAACATGCCGCACCCGGATTTCGTTCACAAGTCGATGAGCAAAAGCAAATACGCCGACTCGGTCGTTGAACTTGATGCCCGTATCGGTGCGATCATGGACAAGGTCCGCGCGCTAGGTCTCGATAAGAACACGTTCGTCTTCTACACCACCGACAATGGCGCATGGCAGGATGTTTATCCCGATGCAGGCTATACGCCGTTCCGCGGCACGAAGGGAACTGTGCGCGAAGGTGGCAACCGCGTTCCGGCCATTGCTTGGATGCCGGGGAAAATCGAAGCGGCCAAGAAGAATCATGATATTCTCGGCGGTCTCGATCTGATGGCGACGTTTGCCTCGGTCGCAGGGATCAAGCTGCCAACCGAAGACCGTGACAACAAGCCGATCTACTTCGATAGCTATGATATGTCGCCGGTGTTGTTCGGTACCGGCAAGTGTGCGCGGAACTCTTGGTTCTACTTCACCGAGAACGAACTCACGCCCGGTGCTGCCCGCGTGGGCAACTACAAGGCATGCTTCAACCTGCGGGGCGACAATGGTCAACCAACCGGCGGATTGGCTGTCGATTCGAACTTGGGTTGGAAGGGGCCAGAAAAGTATGTCGCGACGGTGCCGCAAGTGTTTGACCTGTGGCAAGATCCACAGGAGCGATACGACATCTTCATGAACAACTACACCGAGCGGACTTGGACGATGGTCACCATTAGTGATGCGATTCGCAATCTCATGAAGACCTATGTGAAGTACCCGCCGCGGAAACTACAGAGTGAATCTTACTCGGGACCAATCACTCTCACGGAGTATCAGCACTTCCAATACGTGCGTGAGCAATTGGAAAAAGATGGAGTAAAGATTCCGCTGCCAACCGGAAACTAGCGACAGCTATTTGCCAATGCAAAAGCGGCTGAAGACGCGGTCGAGAATGTCGTCGGTGTAGATGGCACCGACGACTTGGCCGAGTTCATCGAGGGCGAGACGCAGTTCGGCGGCAATCCACTCTTCGCTGGCAGCGTTGTGGGCTAGATCACTGGCTGCTTGAAGCGCGGCAGCGGCAGCTTGGAGGCTGGCACTGCAGCGGATGGCAGTGGCAGGAACCGCGAGGCTTTCGCTTGGTGCCCGATCGAGAGCGGCGACTATTGCTACCCGTAGCTCGTTCAGCCCTGCGCCGGTCGTAGCGCTAGTGAGCAGGGCAGGGCAAGGGAGTGGCGATTGAAGAGTGCCGGAGAGATCGGACTTGGTGAGCACGACGATGCTGTTGCGCGAGGTGACATTCAGTAGCTCTGTTTGCAACTGCAGGGAAACAGACCGCGTGCTGTCGATGCACAGTATTTCGAGATCCGCCTGGGCTTGCTGCTGGGCACGATGCGTTTGGGCATCGCCCGAGATTCGATCGTCCACTGAGGCAGGCTCCATGCCTGCGGTATCAATCAGTTGAAACTGCTTGCCATTCACCACGACCAAGCGTGAGAGATAGTCACGCGTGGTGCCGGCGACGGGCGATACGAGCGCGGCGTTCGTCCCCGCGAGGGCATTGAGCAGGCTGCTCTTGCCGGCGTTGGGTTCGCCGAGCAAGACGACTCTGGGCGAAGTGGCGCTGGTTTCTGTACGAGCCTGCAATTGATCGGCAATTGTTTGAACCGCTTGAGCAGCAGCGGTCACTTGCTGCTGCAAGTCCGCACGGGTGATGAACTCGATGTCTTCGTCAACAAAATCGAGCCCGGCCTCTAAGTGAGCGAGCAAGTCGAGCAACTGATTGCGAACGTCGGCAAGCCGGCTGGATAGGCCGCCGGCCAGTTGCGAAAGGGCAGTTTGTAACTCTTGCGCATCGCGCGCTTCGATCACGCCGAGAACGGCCTCAGCCTGGGTGAGATCCAAGCGTCCGGCGAGAAAAGCCCGTAACGTGAATTCGCCGGGGCGGGCGAGCCTAGCTCCAGCGGCACAGAGTGTACGAACCGCCAGATCAAGCAGTGGCGGCGAGCCGGGCAGGTAAATCTCGGCCAAAGGCTGGCGGGTGTAACTGCGGTCCGTTCGCCAAAGATAAGTGAGCGCAGGCAGCGAGCGCTCCGCTCCATCACTCCCCACAATCACCAAACTGCCTCGCAGAATCTCCGAGGTCTTCTTCGTTCTTTTGCTCGGCCTTTTTCTGTCGCTTCGCGCCTCACTCCGCCCCATCACGCGTTCCAGCACTTGCTCGACGGCGGGACCACTCAAGCGAATGATCCCTTCGTAACTGCCGCCAGGCGCTGAGGCGATGGCGACAATCGTATCGTCGACAGCCAGCAACATTAGCGCTTCTTCTGTTTACGCTGCGTGCGAGCGGTGCTGCCGTTGCCGCTTGGTCCCGCCAGCGCAGGCTTCATTTCCTTGAGGGCGTTGGGATCAATGGGCTTCGACTTGGGGAGCAGTGTCCGTTCGGCAATGCTCCACAAACTGGAGGTAATGAAGTACAAACAGAGACCGGCGGGAACTTTGTAGAAGAACACGCCCATCACCACGCTCATGATCATCATCGTTTGCTGCTGCATTTCTTGTTGCTCGTCCGTCGGTGGCGGTGTGAACAACTTCTGCTGGATGATGAACAGGGCAATCGTTATCAGCGGCAATACGTTGAAGAACGGTCCCAGCCAACCATCGGCTTCGTCGACGATGAAGGCGGGCATGAATTCCCATTCCGACTGGCCCCAATAAAAGAGCTTGTCGGGACCGGCCAAATTCGACGCCCAGTTCCAGCCGGCGAACAGCGAAGCATCGCGCAGGTGAATATCGACGCTTAAGCAGCGATACAGCCCGACAAATACCGGCAATTGAAAGAAGACCAGCAAGCAGCCCGCGAACGGGTTGGGCATGCCTGCCTTCTTCATCAACTCTTGCGTGGCCTGATGCTGCTTGAGTGGATCGTCTTTGTACTTCTCTTTGAGCGCCGTAATTTCTGGCTTCAGCTGCGTGGAGATTTCCTGCATCCGCTTGGCAGCCATCGATTGCCGAATGCTGAATGGCAACATGCAACTGCGGACCAGCACGGTCAGCAGAATGATCGCGATGCCGTAGTTACCGGTAATGCTGTACAAGAAGGCGAGAATCTTCTGCAGAAACTGAGCCGGATAGGCAGCGTACCACCAACCAAACTCCACGATCTTTTCCAGGCCGTAAGGCTGGAGAATGACCGGATCCTTCGGCCCCAGAAAAATCTGGTAGTGATGTTCGAGCGACTTGCCGGGCTCGAGGCTTTCGCGCGGAGTGACCATTCGCACGCTGGTGTTGGTCGTGCGAATGCGCGTCTTCGTGAGCTGGGTCACATCGTGCATCGGAATGGCACTGGCCCGCGCAAACTGCGGGGCAGGGTGATCCTTGTCGCCTTGCGGCATCACCATCGCGGCAAAGAACTGAGCGTCGACCCCCAGGAACTTTAGCGCACCGGGTTCACTGCTTTCTTGCAGTGGATATTCAACGGTCGTGTGATCTTTGAGCGCTCTTTTGGCGTGATCGAAGATCATGGGCGTGCCCACGAGGTGATGGGGTTCGTCGCCCGATTGAAAGAGCACATCGCGGGCACCCGCGCCCTTGAACATGTCGCGGTGCAACTTGGTGCTGAACCACCAACCTTCCAGCGGAATCCCGTTCGGACCATCCAAGCGATAGGCCACGCCCATCGGCTTGTCGCTGGTATTCTCGATATCCACCACCAGGTCCAAGTGATAGATCTTGGCCTTGCCGGGCTCTTTTTCGGCCGCGGTCGCCTTTGGTAGCGAATAGCGCTTGACGATCTTCAGCGAACCGGCATCCTTGCGGCCAATGCCCTTAAGCGTTTCTTCGCTCAGGACCATGCTGAAGGTAACTGCGTCCTCCGTGCGATCGCTGATCTCCCAGTTGCCGTTGCGCAGTGCCGACAAGCCGCGAATTTCATCTTCGTTCGGCTTGATCTGCACGCCTTGCAGCGTTTCCAGCGTAAGGAGCATCGACAACGGATCGGTGGCTGTAGGCTGCCCTTTGACGGTGCGCGATTCGGGGCGAATCATTTCTAGCGGTCGCCGGCCGAGTTCGATCGTGTATTTGAGTGAGGCGGTCTTTCCCTCAATCGTGCGATCGACGGTTACTTCGATCGATTGTCCGGGCTTGGTATTTCTCCTCAGCCATCGCTCCAGCTCTTCGCCGCGCTCGATCGGCTTACCGTCAACTTCGCGGATCACATCGCCAACCTGCAAGCCGATAGGCTGTGAAGCATCGGCAGGCTTGGCCTTCGCCGCCGGTGTTCCCGCGCCCACGACATGCACCACGGCATCTTTGGTTTCACGACCAACAGGAGCAAAACCCAAATGACCGAGGTACCCCGATTGATCTTCCAGGTCGCGAAATCTCGGGTCGGTCAGTTCGACGCGTTCGACTGCGGCCCCGCGGTTATCAAGAGTCACCAGCATGCTGTATGGGCTGGCCGGATCCAGCGAGCCAATAGTCACCGAGGCTCGGGCGACCTTCGCCGTGTCGGCAGGCTCTGCGTTCGGATCTGCGGCCGGTTTATCGGGGTCGGCAGGGACCGCTTCCGGTGGTGTTTTTTCTGGATTCGGGTCAGCCGCTTTACCCGCAGGGTCGTCGCCAGGCTGAACTTTGGCCGGATCGAGCTTTTCGCCCTCCTGCTGGGCGACCGGGGGCTGGGGCTTCAAGAAGACAGCGCGGCCGACCAGAAAGGTCGTCCAAATCAGGAACGCCATCACAAGAAACGTGACAAAACGCTTATCCACAGGGGGCAACCCTCTCGCGGCGGTGTAGCAACGGGCAATCCGCTCCCGCTCGAAAGGGGAGTCAAACCAGGCGGACCCTTGCCGCCAATAAGTATTCTCTGCCAGGAGCCAAATCTTGCAAGTGGCTCCCTGACGCTCGGTCAACTTGTCGCCCGTCTCATACCCGTCCATTTGCTATGCTGAACGGTAGCTACCTCGAACCACAACTCTCTCCACGAAGCTGCCACCATGCCCGCTTATCAAAAACCATTGGCACTCATTGACGCCCTCCATCCTGCCCTGCCGGAAATCGATCTGGCGATTTCCCTGGCTGACAAATCGGCCCCGATCACGCTGCTGGATGTGGTGCCCGATCAAGGCTGGACATGGAACCTGCTCGGAAGCAAGGCCGAGGAGATTCGCCAGAAACTGAAGTCGGAAAAAGAATCGGCCCTGAGCACCCTGGCCGGCGAACATGCGGTGAAGCTGGGCCGGCCGGTTGTGCCCGTCGTCGCTCACGGCAAGACGGGGCTCGCGGTCATCAAACAAGTTCAGGCAGGCCAGCACGACCTGGTGCTGTTGCAAGCCAAAGGTCCTCACAGCCGCCGGGCCGGTGGCATCGGCGACACCGCCTGGGAACTGCTCCGCAAATGTCCCAGCAGCGTCTTGCTCATTTCTCAGCAAGAAGCCAAGACCTCGCCCAAGAAGATCCTCGTCACGCTCGATGCCGCTGCCGAGGACGAGAAGCACATCGCCCTGAACAAGAAGATCATGACCGCCGCCGCTGACCTGGCGATCGAACTGGGTGCGAGCTTAACCGCCATTCACTGCTGGGCGATCTATGGCGAAGGACTCGTCAAGGATTACATGACGACCGCCGAGTTCGCCGACATTGAAGAAGGAACTCGCAAGCTGGGCGAGGAGGGCCTGCAATCGCTGGCCGCCAGCCTATCCGCCAAGCCGGCCGAGTTTCACCTGAAGCTCATTCGCGGCTTGCCGAACATTCAGATCCCACTCTTCGCCAACGACAACGATTTCGACCTCGTCGTCATGGGCACGGTCGCCCGTCAAGGTCTTGCCGGCGCGTTCCTCGGCAACACCGCCGAAGAGGTACTGCCGCAACTTCGCACTTCGATCCTGGCCATTAAGCCCGATGGGTTTATCAGCCCGGTGAGCTAGTGAGAAAAGGCAGAAGTAAGAAGGCAGAATGCAGAAGTGAAGGCAACACAACTCTTTCGCCCTCTGACTCTCACAATGGAGACAACCATGCAACGATGGATGCTAATCGCTGCGGTGATTTGTTCTGCAACTGCAGCCGACGCTTGGGCACAACGTGGCGGCAAGCCAGCACCGCCGCCATCGCGATATTCCTACACGCTTAAGGTGGACGAAAAATCGCTGCCGGAGGGCGTGAAGATTCGCGAGTCGATGGACGACCTGCGCAAACGGCTCTTCATCTCGAACACGGGCGATAAGCCGCTCATCATCGACGAGCGATTTCAGAACAAACTGCTCGTGGGTGGTGCCAAGCTGATGAATGGCAAGGTATATCATTACTTTCCCACGGGCGTGCCCATGGAAGGCAAAACGCACCTCAAGGGCTGGCAAGCGCCGTTTGGCGATATTCCTGAAACGATCCTGCGTCTGCCAACGGATCCCGAGAAAATTTACGAGGGTCGCGCCATCGGCCTGAGCGATGAACTCCCCAAGCCCGAGCCGTTCTTGATCCCCGCGAACTACGACGACAAGCCTCACCCGATCACTGGTGAGGTTCACTATCAGTTGAACAAGGCCTACGACGAGTTCTACAAAAAGCAGCCTTGAGGTTACGGCAGTGGCACTTGCTTGGGACTCGCCAGGTACGCCACCAGGTCGCGCACGTCGTTGTCGCTGAGACGCTGAAAGATTCCTTCGGGCATCATCGAGAGCTTCGAGAGTTTTCGCTCTTCGATCGAAGAGATCGGAATGGTAAGCACTTCGTTGGGTGTTTGTGCCGTGACGGCGGCGGCTGTCTCGCGCAGCACGATGCCTTGTACCACGCGGCCTGTATCGAGCAGGAAGGTCGTCACTTGATACTCTCGTGGGACGACGGCGCTCGGATCAAGTGCGTTCTCCAAGACGTAGTCGAGATTTGCCCGCTGCGAACCGGTGAGTTCCGGGCCCATCTTGCCCCCTTCGTCGAACAGCCGATGACAGCTGGCACAGTTCTTTGCAAAGATGGCCCGGCCTTGCGCCACATTGGCAGCGGCCAGTGCCTGGCTCGTGAGCTGAGCCTTATACTTTGCGGCAAGCTCTTTTTTGTCTTCTGCTGCGGGACGAATGGTGCCCCAAATATCAGCAAGCGACTTGTTCACTTCCTTGTCATTGAGGGCTTGCAACTGCCGCAGCACGCCCGCCGTGATATCGGGGCGTGGCAGCTTCTTCTCGGCCACAGCGCTCAGCAGTGCGGCGGCGTACAGCGGCCGCGAAGCAAGTGTTTGCACGACATCGGCCCGCTCAGCTTCGGTAAGTGTGGGATACAGTTCGATCAGGTGCGCCGGAGTGCCCGCATGATCGTAGGCCGCGAGTGCTTTGATGGCCTGGGCGCGAATCGCCGGTTCTCGCAGCAGATTGTGCAGCGTGGCAGGGAGATCGCTGGGCACCTTGGTAAGGACCAGGCTGAGTGCTTGTTGACGCGTGCCAAGATCCTGGGCGATGTCGACAAGCTGCTTGCGCAGTTTGGCGATCACTGCTGCATCGTCGAACTTCACTGCGAGTGCCAGCGCGAGATCCTGCACCTGCACATCGCGACTTTCGCTTAGCTGCTTATATACGGCGGCCCAACTCGCCGGCATCGGCACACTGCGACGCCCCTCGAGAGCCAGCAGAATGCCTCGCTGCAGATCGAGCTGAACTTCGCTGTCACCTGCCGTGCCGAGAACACCGATCAGCGTGGCCAGCTGACGGTCGTTGGCATCGTCTTCGAGCAAGCGACGAACCAGATGTTGCCGAACGAGCGGAATGCGACACTCGGCGAGCAACTTGTGCATCTCGGTGGGCATGCTTCCAGCAATCGGCTCGATGCCATACCACAGCATGAGCGGAATGTGATGATCCTCGGCATCTTCCGCATGAGCCACCAGTCGCTGCGCGACTGGCAACCGTTCTTTCGGCGAAAGTTTTTGTAATGCCGAGGCTAGCGCCAAGCGAACTTGCGGCGCGCGATCATCGGCGGCCATTCTCAGCAGTTGATCGAGGTGCGGATTCTTTGGCTTATTGGCATCGACGGCCAACGTGACGCCCCAAGCTCGCACGTGGATGTTCTCGTCCCGCATCACTCCACGCAGGTCGGTATCGGTAATCATTCGAGTGGCTTGCAGTGCCCAAAGCGCCCGCAGCTTGCTGTGCTGGGTCTCTCCCGTCACGAGTGCAGTGATGAGCGCTTCGCGCACGACGACTTTGTCGAGTTCATCGGTTTGAGCCAGGTCTTGCAACTTGCGGCGAGCGTGACGCGACGCCCATTCATTCTTGCTAAGTGCTTCCTTGGCCAATTCAGGCTGAGTGGCTGAATGAATCTTCGGCATCGTCCCCTTGGCGGTGCCATGCGTAATCTTGTAGATGCGGCCGTTCTCTCGCTCGACGTCAACATAGTCGTGACACTCGCCGGTATCGCACCAGTCCGCCATGTACACGCTGCCATCGGGACCTTGCTTCACCACGAGGCCGCGAAACCAAGGATCGTTCGCGAACAAGAAGTCCTGTTCGTGCTTGGCAACGTAGCCGCTGCCGTGCGCTTCAAGCTTGTCTTGATTCACCCGCGCGCCGTGAATGTTGCAAGCGAAGACGCGATTGCGATAGGCCTCGGGCCAGGCTTCTCCCTGATAGATCAGGCAGCCACTGTGCGCATGGCCACCACCGGCATCGTTATGAATCCCCTGACCCCCGCGCGAACTGGTCCAGTGGCCACCGCCCCAGTGCAAGTGGTCGGCACAACTTTGAATCAGGCCATAACTGCGCGGGCTCAGATCTTGCCCGAACATTCGCTCGTAATGTCCGCCGGGCACCACATGAAACAAGTGCTTGATCACACAGTTGGTAATGAAAGCCTGGCCGTGTTCGTTCCAGTCGAGCCCCCAGGGATTCGTCGTGCCATGTGCAAACGGCTCAAACTCGTGGGTCTTCGGATCAACTCGCCACACACCGCAGTTGATCTGTTTTCGCTGCTCGTCAGGCTGATCGGGACGTCCGACGCGCGAGTTTGAAAGAATGCCATTCAAGCCGTACAGATATCCATCGGGGCCCCAAGCCAGACCATTCACTACATTGTGCTTTGCGGCGAGGTCGAAGCCATTCAAGATCACCTGCGGTTCGCTATCCGGTTTGTCGTCGGCATTGCGATCGGGAATGAAAATCAAGTTTGGCACTGCCGTGAGCCACACGCCACCGCTGCCCCATTCGATGCCCGAGAGATTCACTCCCTTGTCGTAGAAAATAGTCTTCGAGTCGAACTTGCCGTCGCCGTCCTTATCTTCCAGGATGGTGACCCGGTCATTTCCCTCGCCTGTCTTCGACCACTGTGGATACGAGAGACATTCCACGACCCACAGCCGTCCCCGATCATCAAACGTGAAGGCGATCGGTTGAACAAGATCGGGCTCGCCAGCGAAGAGAGTCACCTGAAAGCCCTCGGGGACTTTCATCTTGGCTGCGGACTCTTTCGTGGGGACAGGAGCCGGTGTGTCTTCGGCGAAAACGGGCGTAAGGAGCAGCGAGGCGAGGAGGGAGAGAAAGAAAGTGCGCTGCATGGTGAGAACTCTTTGCGGAGTGGTGGAGTTAGTTCGCAGGGCCGACCCGTCAGCAATAAAAGAGAGCAAGCTAATTGTGTCGTGAGGCCATCAGGTGTTCGATTTCTTCAGCCTCGACGGGCGTGCTGGCCATGAGATCGACGGGGCCCTTATCGGTCACCACGATATCATTTTCCAAACGCACGCCAAAACCTTCGTCGGGAATATAAATACCGGGCTCGACGGTCAGCACCCAGCCTGGGGCAAATGCTTCGTTTAAGTGCCCGACGTCGTGTACATCTAAACCCAGCGGATGGCCTAAACCGTGCATAAAGTACTTGCGACAGGCCAGTTCGTCTTCGGTCTGTTTCTTGATGTCGTCGTTGGTAATCAGACCAAGCATCAGCAGTTCGTCGTTCATGTGCAGCTGCGATTCCCGTTGCCAATCGCGATGCTTCTTACCGACCACGGCTCCCTTGATGCTCGCCCGCATCACGCGCAGCACCGCGTCGTAGATTTCGCGTTGGCGTTTGGTGAAGCGGCCGCTGATGGGAATGGTGCGGGTCAGATCGGCGTTGTAGTTGCCATACGAGGCAGCGACGTCGAGCAAGAGGAGGTCGCCGTCGTTGCAGGGCAGATCGTTCGAATTGTAATGCAGGATGCAGCTATTCTCGCCGGCAGCAATAATCGGCGGATAAGCGAACTTGGCTCGCTGGCGAATGAACTCGTGGGCGAACTCGGCTTCCACTTCGTGCTCACCGACGCCGGGGCGAGTAAAGGACAGCACTCGCAAGAAGCCGGCGCGGGTGATCTCGACGGCGCGACGCAGCAGTTCCAGCTCGGCCGGCGATTTAACGACCCGCAGTTGATGCAGCAGCGGAGCCAACCGGCGATAGTCGTGCAGCGGATACTTGGCACGCGTTTCCTGAACAAAGCGATGGTCGCGAGTAGAGACTTCGAGCGATGCGCTCTTGTGCTCGTTGGTGTTTAGGTAGACGTGCTCGAGTTCGCACATCAGCTTGTGAAAGACGCCGCGAAACTCGCTCAGCCATTTCAAATTCTTGATGCCGCTGATCTTGGTGGCGTCATCCTTCGAATGCTTGTGACCTTCCCAGGTCTTGAGCAGTTCGTTGGGCTCGCGAACAAAGAGAATCTCCCGCATCTTCTCATCGTCGGCATCGGGGGCGAGCAGCAGAATGCTCTGCTCTTGCTCAATCCCGCTGAGATAGAACAGGTCCGAGTTTGGATGCATCACAAAATGCCCGTCGGCATTCGTGGGGAAGACATCGTTGGCTTGTACTACGGCCAGCGACTTCGGCGGGAGCTTCGCGCGCAGGCTATCGCGGTGGTCGGTGAAAAGTTTTGAATCAATCGGATCGTGACGCATTCCCTGCTCCTTCGGTCCTCAGCGAAAAACAGACGGTTAACCAAGCGAATACTGTAGCAGGCGGCCGATTGCACCTGTAGCGTGCTAGTGCCTACTCTTCGGCATTGAAGTACTCCTCACGGCAAAGCGTGAGGACTACCCTTTAGCCCGCTTGCGCTGGTGTCGATTTGCGGCGGTCGATGAAGCGCTGGCCCTTGCCTTCGAAACGGGGCAGGGTGCCGAGCGGAACTTGCTGCACGTCGATCTTCAGCCCGAGACGCAGTTGCATCTCGCGGGCAATGCGTTCGGGCTGCGCCAACCGGTCTTCGACTTCGACAGCAAGAGAGTCCATCACGCCGGCCTTGGTCGCCGTCACGCGAAACTCGACGACTTCAGGAAAGCCTCGCAAGATGTGTTCAATCGAACTGGGAAACACATTCACGCCCCGCACTACCAACATATTGTCTGCTCGACCGAGGACGCCCCCTTCGAGCAGCACAAAGCGGCAGTCGCCTTCGGCTTGAAAGCGCGGAATCACCAGGTCGCCGGTGCGATAGCGAATGAGTGGACTGCCGCGGCGGCCGAGCGAAGTGAGTACCAACTCGGAGAGTTCGCCGTCGCTGGCGGGTTCGCCATTGGCGACCGAGAGAAACTCGGCGATGAATTCGCTCTCGATAACATGCAGGCCTCGTTCATCGCGGCTGAAGCCCCAAGGGCCCACTTCCGACGCGCCGGCATGATCGATGAGCGTCGCGTTCCAAGCTTGTTCGATGCGCGCTCGCGTCGCCGGCACGGAGCCCCCCGGTTCACCCGCAACAATTACCTTCCGCACGTGCAACGCGCGGGGGTCGATCTGGTTTTCGTGAGCCACTTCTGCCAGGTGCAACGCATAGCTGGGGGTGCAAAACAAAACGGTGGCTTGCGTGCTGCGGAGCATCTCCAGCCGACTGCGGCTGCTCATGCCACCCGTCGGAATCACCATTAGCCCGCGCGCGACGGCTGCGTCGTAGGCACTCCAAAAGCCGATAAACGGGCCGAACGAAAAGGCCAGCGCGGCCCGATCGTCAATGCGCACTTCCGCAGCATCGAGCACGTACTGCCAGGTTTCAATCCACCATTGCCAGTCATCGGCTGTATCGAGGACAGGCATCGGCCGGCCACGTGTACCCGACGTATGGTGATAGCGAACGTACCGCTCCAGCGGATACGTAAGGTTAGCCGCAAACTCGCCGTGAGCCGGCGCGGTGACCAGTTCTTCTTTGAAAGTGAACGGCATCTCGCTCAACTGATCGAGCGACGTGAGCGGCCGAACGAGCTTGCCGAGCTTATCGAGATAAAAACGATTGTGCGAAATGACCTCAGCCAGCAGTTTGTTGAAGCGTTCGAGTTGCCAGGCGCGCAGGTTGCCTCGCGACAATTGTTGCCGGTGCCAACGATCCGAAGCAGAAGTTCTCAGCATGAAAGCCATGATAAGTCACTGCGCAGGCCAAGGGGAGTAGCGCTGGTACCTCTCCTGGATTTAGCTCTTAGCTAACCGTTGCAGCACTTCCACGCCGCGGGCAAGCGTCGCGTCGTTGGCCGCGTAGCTAATGCGGAAGTGGCTGTCGCGACCGCTGAAGATGTTGCCAGGAATAATGAGCAGCTGGTTCTCGATGGCCTTGGCCACAAACTGCGCTCCGCTGGCGATGGGTGCTTTCGGAAAGACGTAAAAGGCGCCGCCGGGAGTTGTCAGTTCGTATTGGTCTTTGAGGCCGTTGACGACGAAGTCGCGCTTCTTCTTATAAGCCGTAACGTGCTGGCTCATGTCAACGTCCATCGCCACCGCGCCGGCCCATTGCACGGGCTGTGGAGCGCAGACGAACGTGTACTGCTGCAGCTTGACCATCGTGTCGATCACTTCGGCCGGGCCGTGCACGTAGCCGAGCCGCCAGCCCGTCATGCCGTGGCTTTTGCTGAAGCCATCGATCACCAGCGTGTTCGGGTTGTACTTGGCGGGCGATACAAAGGGCTGGTCGTAACAAAAGCTGCGATAGATTTCGTCGCTGAGCAGGCAGATGTTCCGCTCGGCAGCCAGTTCGGCCAGACCGCGAACTTCTTCTTCGCTGGCAATCACGCCGGTCGGGTTCGCCGGGCTGTTGAGCAAAATGAGCTTGGTCCGCGGCGTGATGGCGGCTTTCACCTTGGCTAGGTCGATCCGAAAGTCCGGATAAGTATCGATGATCACCGGCTTGCCACCGGCCAGTTGCGTCAGCGAGGTGTACATCACGAAGTAAGGATCGAACACGATCACTTCATCGCCCGGATTGATCAGCGACCACATCGCCAGCGCCAGCCCGCCGCTGGTGCCGCTTGAGACAAACACCTTGCGATCGGCATGGCCGTATTCCGCATCGATCCGCTGCTGCAACTTGTCGCGTAGGACTGGCATGCCCTGCGTCAGGGCATAGGCGTTTTTGCCCTGTTTGATGGCGTCGATGCAGGCGTCTTTGATCAGATCGGGAACATCGAAATCGGGCTGCCCTATCGACAGATTGATCGGATCCTTCATTTTGGCGGCTAGTTCGAAAACCTTACGAATGCCGCTGCTATCAAACGCGCGAGTCCGATCGGCGATCCAAGACATGAGAGGCAACCTACGGAATCTAGAGAAGACAATGCCCGGCATCGAACCCTAATGGCAAGGGAGCAGCGAGGCTTGGGAGTTGCGGAAAGAACCAAGCAGTATCCGGCCGTTCTCGCTTTTCGACAAGCGGGGGACACACAAATAGTAAAATTGCGCTGAATGGCTGGTTTTGGAAGGCTATTTGCATCGTTACAATCACCCCATCTTCGCACCCTTAACAGGAGAAGACCATGAGCACCGCCCCTATGATTTATCGCCCCAAATACGCAATCGCCCTGCTGCTAGCAAGCATTGCCGCGAACGTCGCTGCTGGTCAACAACCGGCCAGCGATGATCCATTCGCGCCAGCGCCTGCTGCGCCGCAAGCTCCCGCACCAGTGGCTCCGGCCGCTCCCGCAAACGCCGACGATCCGTTTGCTCCCAAAGCGGCTCCCGTCGCGCCGCCTACGGTTGCTCCGGCACCCGCTGTGAATCCGCCCATCATTCCGCTTCCCCAGCCTGCCGTTCAACCCGTTCCTACGCCGCGTCCAGCCAATCCGGCTCCCGTCATTCCCGTGCCGGTTAACCCGGCTCCCGTGAATCCGGCGGCCGATGGTGCCAACTACGGCCCGGCGGGAACGCAAGTGATCGTGGTGACAGTCCCCGCTCGGCAGTACCCCTGGGGCAACACGGGCGGAACCTGGGTTCCGTTTTACTACAACAAACAGTGGCACCTGTACCGCAGTTGGTGCCAATAACGACCTGCCGGCTGTCGAGTGACAGCTGGAGTTTTTGCTTGAGGGGCCAGGCAAGGTGCCTGGTCGCATTTTGTTTCATTGGAGGGTTTGTATGTCGAAGTTTGTGAAGATGTTCGCGATTGGTGCCACTTTGGTTTTGCTGAGCAGCACCTCGGCCATGGCTTTCGGTCACCGCAAGTGTGGTTCGAGCTGCGCCCCAGCTTGTGCCCCAGTCGCTTGCGCCGTTGCGGTTGCCGCACCAGCCCCAGTTGAAGCTCCGGCTCCAGCTCCGGTTGAAGTTGCCGTCGCTGCCCCAGCTTGTGCCACTTGCGCTCCTGCTTGTGACACCGGATGCTGCAAGCAACGCTGCAAAAAGCAACGCTGCAAGAAGCAACGCTGCCGCAAGTCGTGCTGCGTTGCCAGCTGCGGCTAGTTCAGTGCCTGAACCTGCCGATCGAAAAGGAAGCCGCGAGCAAGGGATGTTGGCGGCTTTCTTTATTCGGTGAGGCTCGTGACGCCTATTTGCTTGAAGAACCAGGCAAGGTACCTGGTCGTACTTCGTTTCACTGGAGGAATCCATGTCAAAATTTTTCAAAATGCTCGCGCTGGTTGCGGGTGTGACGTTCGCAAGCGTGGGCTCGGCCTTCGCCCAAGAAGAAAAGTCCCCTTCCGACGCTGTTCCGCCGGCCGCTCCTGCTGCCCCGGTTGAAGCCGCCCCAATGGCTCCTGCTCCTGTTGCTCCAGCCGCGCCCGCTTGTGCCACCTGCGCACCACCGGTCTGCAGCCCTTGCGACACCGGCTGCTGCAGACAGAAACGCTGCAAACAGCAACGCTGCCGCCGTGCTCGTTGCGGCCGCTGCTGCGGCTAGTCGTCCCCAGCGCACGCGTCCTGCGTGCCATTTGCTGACTGAAACTGAAGCCGCAGGCAGGGAATGCCAGCGGTTTTCTATCTTCCCTTAATCGCGACGCCGCCAAGGCGTCATCGGGCCGGCCGTGCATGCCCTTTGGCAACTTCGCTTGATAACTTTTTTGCGACTTTTCTCGCATCAGAACCTCGCTTCGCAAGTCGTTCACAGCCAATCGGTTCGAGCGCCAAAACCGATCACTTTCAGCCCAAAATCGCCCCTCGCGCGATAACCGTTTGATAACCACTGGTTGGCAAGCTGGGTAAACATCTCTCCGACGATCATCCCTCCGCCCGCATCCAACTGCTCGGTCATCAAGGGCGATCAAACGACCATAATCTATTTCCGATAAATTCATCATCTGCAAACACCTTACTGCGCATCTATATCGCACATGCACTGCATGCATATTTCAATTGCCACCCTATTGCGATACATCTTATCGTAACTTTAATCGCATGTCGTGACTACTCTGCTCGCGCTCCTGCCGCCCGTTCTCGCCACTCCGTGAAACTTTCGCAAGCACTTTTTTCCAAAATTCCCGCGCAATCTTCGTTTCCCTTTCTCCCTCTCTCGACCTGCCCGCTCCTTGCGGCACTCCGGCAGCGGACCGATAATCTGGGCAGGCCAGGAAAGGCCAACTGGCCTGAAGAGCAGGCTGCACCTTGATTTCCACTTCCAGAGTTTTGCTTCGAAGGGCCTTCCCATGAGTACACGAGTTCGTTCGTCTGCGTTTCTGTTTGGTTTGTTGTTTGCCGCTGTCTTATCAGCTACCCCCGCGAGTGCGGAGTTGAATGCCTATCGCGGCACACGGGTTTATCCCGGCCTCGGAACGCCGCACGGCAACGGCGGCTGGTGGGGACCTTTCTATCGGGCTTCGTATCGCCACAGCGGCAGTTATGGCTACAGCCATCTGCAATCGGGCTATGCCCTGCCGGTCGCCTCGGGCTGCGGCACCTATGGCTGCGGAACTGGCTACGGTGCCAGCCGAATGTGCTACGGAGGCTACTGCTGGACCGTGCCCGTGCTGATCAACTTTGATACGCCACCCCTCAAGGTAGAGCCGCCACGCAGCGGCTTGATGAACGACAACAATTACAAATTGAACGACTTGCGAAAGGACATCGATCCGCCAGCCCCGCCCGCCAACGACGAGCCCGCGAAAGAGGACGCTGTTCCACCTGTAAAGGAAGAAGCACGCCAGCGCCTTTCCAGTGACCAATTAATTGCTCGCTTGGCCGGCGTGTTGAGCAAAGAATCGGCTCGCCAGTTGAATACGGCGAAGCGTGCGGTTCAGCCCGTGACCAGTGTCGCCGTGGCTGCCGGCAAGTAAGTCGCCAGCGAAAAACTCGTGAGCCGTGAAAAATCGTGGGCCGGCAACAAGCGGTACTCCGCGAAGTTCCGGCGCGCGATTGCCAAGAGTGCCGGAACTTCGCGGAGTACCGCTCGTTCCGGCCTACTTGCTAGTCGCTTGCAAACGGGCGCTGCGCGCACCATGATTGCAGCTTGCCCGCCCACCGGTCTTCAACCCGCCTGGAACGATTCTGATGACTGTTCAAACGAAGTGTCTGCCGCTCGCGATGTTTCTGGTTGTTGGCCTGGCTGTTGCCGGGGAGTCACTGGCTCAGGAAGCGGCCAAGGGCGTGACCTACTCACTCTTCAACGGCAAGAACTTGCAAGGCTGGAAAGTCGCGACCTGCGACGTAGTAGTGGAAGATGACAAGCTGGTGTTGGCCGGCGGTGATGGTTGGCTGCGAACCGAGCATCGCCACGAGAATTTTATTCTCGAACTGGAATACAAACCGCGTAAGAACGAGAAGTACGACAGCGGCATCTACATCCGTGCCGATGAGCCCGCCGCGGGCAAGCCTTTCCCGAGCCAGTTTCAAATCAATCTCAAACAAGGGGACGAACTGAACCTGATCAAGTTCCCCAAGGCGCGCAGCACTGGTCTGGTGAAGCCGGGCGAATGGAACCAGGTCAAGCTGACCGTGAATGGCGATCAGGCCACGATGGAGATCAATGGCAAGCCTGCCTGGACGACTGACGGACTGCCGGTGAAGGCTGGCTATATCGGCTTACAGGTCGAAGTGCCGCTGGGAGGACAATTCGAGTTCAAGAATCTTAAAGTGACCGAACTCGATCACACGCCGCTCTTCAACGGCAAGGATCTGGCCGGCTGGGAAGGGGCAGGGCAGGAGGCGAGTGCTTGTTGGCAGGTGGAAGATGGCCTGCTGATGTGTACTGGCAAGAAGGGTCCGTGGCTACGCACTAAAGAGCAATATGGCGACTTCAACTTGCGGCTGGAATACAAACTGAAAGCCGGCGGCAATTCGGGCGTGTATGTGCGCGTCCCCGAGAACGGCAATCATCACGGCAAAGATGCCGGCGTCGAGATTCAGGTGCTCGACGATCACGATCCCAAGTACGCCAAGCTGAAGGATTATCAGTTCACCGGCAGCGTGTACGCCGTGGCACCCGCCAAAGAACACGTCGGCCGCGAAGTGGGCGAGTGGAACTCACTCGAGATCGATTGCCAGGGAACTCGCTACCGCATCACCCACAACGGCGTGCTGATCCTCGATGCCGACGTCGAGGAATTTCCGGCTTTGAAAGAACGGCTGACCAAGGGTTTTCTTGGTTTGCAGAACCATAGCGAAGAAGTTTGGTACCGGAATGTGCGGATCAAGTCGTAGGCGATGAGCCTGCAACGTGGGCAACATCGACGTAAGTCAGCGGTACGCTCAACAGAGGGGTGTTCACAAACCGGCAAGGTGCTGGCTGGTAAAGTGCGGTATTCCTCGGGAATGGCGCATGTTTTGGGTTGGGCCGGGCAGCGGTTTGTGAACAAGTGCAAAAAAGGGAGATGTGCTAGGGAGCGACTTAGAGCGAGTGGGCCTCGTCGCGGTTGAATTCGAGCGACGTACCAGATCACCCGCGCGACTCGACCCACCCTACGCTTAGTGTTGATCGAGCAATTCCCAGCGGGTGAAGGCGGTGGCGAGGTCGTCTTCCAGTTTTTTCAGTTTGGCCTGTTCGGCGGCCAGGCGATCGGCCGGCTGTTTGTAGAACTGAGGGTCGGCCATGGCGGTATGCAGATCGGCGATCTGTTTTTCCAGTTGCTCGATCTTGGTCGGCAGGCCGTCGAGTTCTTTCTGCTCTTTGTACGAGAGCTTCTTTTTGGCGACAGGTGCGGTGCCGGTTGAAGTAGCGGATCTGGTCGCTGGAGCGTTGGCCGCGCGAGCTTTCGCTGCTTCGGTCTCAAGGCGATAGGCGCGCTGGCGTTGCCAGTCGTCGTAGCCGCCAACGTATTCCTTGACGTTGCCATCTTCGAACACGATGGTGCTGCCGACGACGTTATTGAGGAATTCACGATCGTGGCTGACGAGCAAGACGGTGCCGGCGAACTCGATCAGTCGCTCTTCGAGCAGTTCCAGCGTTTCAGCATCGAGGTCGTTCGTCGGTTCGTCGAGCACGATGATGTTGGCCGGCTTGGTGAAGAGCTTGGCGAGCAGCACGCGATTGCGTTCGCCACCGGAGAGAAACTTGACGAGCGAGCGAGAACGATCGGGAGTGAAGAGAAAGTCTTGCAGGTAGCCGATGATGTGCCGGCTGCCGCCGCCCCAGCGAATGGTATCGTTGCCGTCGCCCACATTTTCCGCGACGGTTTCGTCCTCGCGCAGTTGATGACGCAATTGATCGAAGTAGGCAATCTGCAAATTGGTGCCGAGCCGAACTTTTCCCTCTTGCGGCTGCAACTGCCCGAGCAGAATCCGCAGCAAGGTGGTTTTGCCGGCACCGTTGGAGCCGATGATGCCGATCTTGTCGCCGCGCATAATGGTCGTCGAGAAGTCCTGAACGATGGGCCTGTCGGTGTAGGCGAAGGTCACGTTCTTCACGTCGGCTACGAGTGCTCCGCTCCGCTCGGCCTCTTGAATGACAAGTTCGACCTTGCCGGTTCGATCTTGCCGTTCGCCGCGTGTGAGGCGGAGTTCTTTGAGTGCTCGCACTCGTCCTTCGTTGCGCGTGCGGCGGGCCTTCACGCCCGTGCGAATCCAGACTTCTTCTTCAGCCAGCTTCTTATCGAACAGGGCGTTCTGTTTTTCTTCGGCAGCGAGGGCATCTTCTTTGCGTTTGAGAAAGGTGTCGTAGTCGCAGCTCCAATCGAACAGCCGGCCGCGATCGACTTCCAGGATGCGCGTGGCCAGTTTGCGGAGGAACATCCGGTCGTGCGTCACGAACATCAGCGTGGCGTTCCAGCGGGAGAGGAACTCTTCTAGCCAAGTGATGGAGGTGACGTCCAGATGGTTCGTCGGTTCGTCGAGCAGCAGCAAATCGGGCTTGGAGGCGAGAGCTCGGGCGAGCAGGACGCGGCGCTTCATGCCGGTGGAAAGGGTGCGAAATTCGGCCGTGGCGGGCAACTGCATCTCGGCAATCAGTTGCTCGATCCGTTGTTCCACTTGCCAGGTCGGCTCGTGATCTTCGCCAACATCGGTCACGCCGGCGGCGATCACGTCGTGAACGAGGCCGCTAATATCCTGCGGCACATCTTGCGGCAGCAGCGACATTTTGAAGCCGGGCGCGTAGGTGACATCCCCGCCATCGGGCTGCACTTCGCCGCTGATGATCCGCATGAACGTGGTTTTGCCCGCGCCGTTGCGGCCCAGCAGACCGATGCGCTGGCCCACGTCGATCTGGCAGTTCACCCCATCCAGCAGCAGCGGACCACGAAAACCGATGCTCAAATCTCGAACCGTAACAAGCGGCATAACGTCAATAACAAGTAGGGCGAAGGCGGCAGCCAGGGCTGAAAAGTCCGGATTATACCGCACAACCGGCACCATGCGGAGGAACCTACCGGCGATCGCTTGCCGGTGGTTCGTTTGTGACCTAGGCATTGTAGCCCAACAGTGTGTTGCGAATTCGCCACTGCTGCCTGGGTCCCACCCGCCTTCATCCTTCGCGCCAGCGAACCCCACCGATGATCGAACCACAAGCCATTTGGCAAACTGTTGAATTTGTCCGCCGCGCCCTGTGGCGTCACCGCGTTGCCGCCGTCGGCACCACGCTCTGCTTGCTCGGACTGACGACGCTCGGCGTCTGGATGCTGCCGAAGTCGTACCTGTCGGAAGCCAAGCTGTTTGTCCGCTTCGGTCGCGAGAATCAGCTCGATCCAACGGCCTCGACGGGCCAGGCTATTTCGATCAACGAAACACGCGAAAGCGAAATCAACTCGCTGCAAGAAATTCTGCGCAGCCGGGCAATGCTCGACCGCGTCGTCAGCGAACTCGGTCCACAGTACATCCTGGAAGGGCAAGACCTGGGACCAGAAGTGAAGGTGACGTCTGTCGGCAACAAGCCTTCGACGACGCTCTCGGAAGGAAACGAGTACACTTCGCAGGAAACTTCGGAGGGAACGCCTTCTCGCCAACATCAGCTGGCAGTGCAAAAGCTGGAGAAGGATCTAGAGATTTTCTCGCCCCGCAAGACGACGATCATTGCCGTTCGTGCCAAAGCCAAGCGGCCTGAAATTGCCCAGCGGATTGTCTCGAAGCTGGTTGAAATCTATTTGGACGAGCACGTGCGCGTGCATCGTACGCCCGGCTCGTTCGAGTTCTTCGAAGCACAGACGAACTCGTTTCAAGCTCAATGGCAGATGGCCGCGAACGACCTGCAGAAGTTCAAAACCAAGATGGGGATCGTGACGATCGACGGCAAACGCCAGCAATTACAGGCTCAGATTAGTGACCTCGAACAACGGCTGCTCGCTGCGGAGTCGGAGGTGACTTCGTCTGAAGCTCGCATCGTTTCGCTGAAGGCTGCCATTCGTTTGTTGCCGGAATTCATCGCTTCGCAGAAGGTGAGCCAGCCGAGCGTGGCCATGGAAGGGATGAAGCAGACGCTGTTTCAACTGCAGAGCAAAGAACAAGAGCTGCGTTCGCGGATGACGCCCGAGCATCCGATGGTGGTCGCCGTGAAGCACCAGATGGAAGACCTGCAAGAGATCCTGGACGATCATGATCTGGAAAGCGTGCAGCAGACGCACGTGATCAATCCTTCCCGACAAACCTTGGAACTCGACTTGCTCAAAGAGAAGTCGCAGGTCGATTCGCTGGTGGGGCGCATTGCCTCGCTGAAGGCTCAGCAGACGGAGTTCTACACGGTGCTTGCCGGACTCAACAGCGACGAGGTGAAACTCGCCGATATGCAGCGCGACATGGACCTGGCCGAGAACCGCTACCGCAGTTATTCGGAAAAGCTCGAGCAGGCCCGCATCAATCGCTCGCTCGACGAAGAACGCATTAGCAGCCTCAGCATCTTTCAGCCTGCGACCTATGCGATTCAACCGCTGGGACCACGCAAGCTGATGATTATTGCAATGGGTGGCTTTGTCGCCATCGGCGGAGGCCTGATCTTGGCATTGGCACTTGCCTGGTTCAACCCGGTGCTGCTGACGGCCGAATTGATTCAACGTCAGTTGCAACTGCCGGTCCTGGGCACCGTCGCCCTGCGGTAACGCTGAGGATTCACAACAGCTAGGAAAACCCGCGAAGCTCGAACCAGCCAGCGGGCTTCCCTGGCGATGACTGGAGTAATGGGCATAATCGAAAGAACCGCTTCTCGGCGGTCAGGTGCGGAAAATCCTACGAAAGAGTGTGGTCGTAACCTATTCTTTCCTAGGCGAATGACTCGCCTGCAATCGTTAGCCCACCACCAACGGTGCATCGTGAATCACTGCCTTACAACCCCGACCATCTTCGCTGGCGAACATCACCCGGCTCGCACTGACGAGTCGCTGTGGTCGGCTCCCATTGTGCCTGTCGAGCGCAAGCCCGCGCGCGATCCGCGGCTGGTCGAAAAAACAGCACGCGGCGTAGCAGTAGCCTTGAATGAGATCTGGGGCGCGTGTCAGCGAACCGGGTTTGGCATTTTGATGTACCACCGCGTGGTCGATACGATTCCGGGCCAGCCTCGGCCCACCTGGAACGTCACTCCCGCGCAGTTTGAAGAACAACTGAGCGGCCTGCTCAAACGAGGCTTCGATCCGTGGCCGCTGCAACGCGTGCTCGAGCATCACGAGAAGCAGTGGACCATTCCACGCCGCGTGTTTGTCGTGACGTTCGACGATGGCTATCAAAACAATTTCACACAGGCGTTGCCAATCCTGCAAAAGCTGCGCGTGCCCGCTACGATCTTTCTGGCGACCCGTTATCTCGATTCCAACGAGCCTTACCCAAGCGACGATTGGCTGCTGGCTGGTTCGAGCGAAACATCGCCCGAGATGTGGAAGCCGATGACCACCGACGAATGTCTGCAATTGCAGAAGTCGGGGCTGATCGAACTCGGTGCTCACACGCACTCGCACGACGACTATCGCGGCCGCCCCGATTACCTTCGCCAAGACCTGCAGCGGTGCTGCGAAGTGCTGCGCGAGAAGTTTGGGATCGAGCGCCCGACGTTCGCCTTCCCCTATGGCACCAAGCACAACGGCTTTGCCGGGCGCGAATTGGTCGAGGCTGCCCGCCAGACCGATGTGCGTTGCAGTTTGACCACCGAAGCTGAACTCGTCACTGCCAAGACCGATCCCTTTGATTGGGGCAGGTTGGTTGCGGAAGACATCGACACCTCGACAACATTGGCCGCCAAACTGGGCGGCTGGATCTCAGCAGCCAAGAAGCTGAAGAACCTGATCAAAGGTGGACGTTCGACTTCCATTCAGTCGACCGCGCCGCACAAGCCCGAACCTTCACCGGAGCCACGTGACGCTGCCGATTGATGATTCGCTCATCAACCGGACGAAGCGCTCACACCCTGCATGAGCAACTCGCCGACCACCGCCAATTCTGTTGCTCATGAAGTGTCGCCCGCGGCCAGCCGTGTTTCGCGTCTTACGGGTCTGCTGCGCCGCGTAGCCACGAGCAAGTTGCTGCACAGCTGCGGTCTCTCGATTCTCGATCAGGCGATTGTCAGTGGCACCAGCTTTGTCACCAGTGTGATTCTGGGGCGAGTTGCCGGTCGCGAAGATCTGGGCGTTTACTATCTGGCCCTGAGCATCGTTCTGCTGGTGCGCGGCATGCAGGAACAGCTGGTCTCCGCTCCGTACATGATCTATTGCTCGCGCCAGGCAAAGTCGGACCAGTCTCGTTACGCGGGAAGTTCGCTGCTGCATCAATGCCTGATCTCGGTGGTCGCGGTGACTGGTATGGCCGTCGTCGCCTTCCTGGGTTGGGCACCGGCAGGAATCCAAAACACTCTGTTCTTGCTCCTTTGTGCCGCGCCGCTATTGTGGATGCGCGAGTACGTGCGGCAACTGTCATTTGCTCACTTGGATGTGCGGGCGGCAATCATCACGGACGGAACGATCGCCTTGACACAACTGGGTGGCCTCGCCTATCTGGCCTGGCGCGGCGAACTGAATGTCGGTTCCGCGATTGCCGTGATGGGAATCTGTTGTGGCCTCGCCAGCGTGTCTTGGTTAGCCAGTGGTCGGCAAAAGTTCACCCTATCGTGGCCAGCTGCTTGGAAAGATTGGTGCAGCAACTGGGTCTTCAGCCGGTGGGCTCTCGCGAGTCACGTGCTGGCCTGTTCTGCTCCGTACATTCTGCCGTGGGTCGTGGCCGCTACGCATGGAGAACGCGAAACGGGCACGCTCGGCGCCTGCGCGACCCTCGTGGGCCTGTCGAATATGTTTCTGATTGGCCTGGCGAATTACCTCAGTCCCAAGGCCGCCCGCGCTTATGCAAAACATGGCTTGCCAGAGTTGAAGCGGGTTCTACGTCAAACAGCGTTCTTGTTTGTTTCGGCACTCGGCACGATGTCGGTTTGTGCTTTCATCGCCGGCCATCAAGTGGCTGCGATTGTGTATGGCCCCGAATTCATCGACACTCGCTGGATTATCGGCGTGCTCTCGCTGAGTGTGCTGGCCAACAGCCTGGGTGTGACAGCTGGTAACGGTCTATGGGCACTCGAACGTCCCAGCGCCAGCTTTTTCGCGGACCTGTGTTCGTTGATCGTCACCATTGTGGCCACGATCACGTTGGTTCCCGCCTTTGGTCCGCTCGGTGCCGCGATTGCAGGCCTAACCGGCACGGCCAGTGATGCTCTCATTCGTGGCTGGACGCTCCGGCGCACCATGCGTGAGTTTGAACCGGCATCCGCCGCCGGAGGAACAACATGAGTTCCTCCGCGTATCCAACTACCAACGTCACGGATCTGCTGCGACCAACAGCACTCGCTGCGAAAGAGCAAACATCGCTCCTCGGGCTTTCACGCACGTTTTGGTACGTCGCCATTGCCATTTGGCTCGGCGTGTTCTTCAACGAACACAATTTGTTCTTCTCGCAGATGGAAGACTTTGCCCACGGCGAAGATGCCCTGCTGGATGGCGTGGGCGGTGGCAATATCTTACGCCGGCTGACATTCTTCTGGCTGGGTGGCATTGGACTGATCCTGCTGCTGCATTCGAATCAAACACCCTGGCGCGTGAAGCCGCTCCTCGCGCTGACGTTCTGCGCTCCGCTCATCTGGGCCTGGATGAGTTTGCTCTGGTCGATTGATCCCAGCATGTGCCTGCGCCGATTGATCGTCCGCACCTGCTGTGCGCTCGCCGCAGTGGGCATCGGCCGCATGTTCACGCTGCGTGAACTTTGTTGGCTCGCCGTCGTGGTGTTGGGCGGATGCATCGGCGTTGGTGTGCTGGCGGAAATTGGACTCGGCACCTTTCGGCCGTGGTCCGGCGGCTATCGCTTCAGCGGCACACAGCATCCCAATCCCCAAGGCATGTATCTGGCTGCCTGGATCTTTGCGTCCCTGGCTCTCGCCTGGAACGAAAAGAAGTACCGGTTGCTCCTCATCGGTTGTGCGCTCGCGGGGCTAACGCTGCTGGTGCTCACCAAATCGCGTAGTGCCACCGCCGCGCTAGTCATAACGGCTGCAGCGGTTCTGCTATTGCAAACGACCCTCCGCTTTAAACTGTTCGCCGGCCTCAGTGGCGCCTGGCTCCTTGCGGCGGTCATTCTCGCCGTCTGGTTACTGCAGATCGATGCCTTACGCCAATTGGGTGAGGCCGCCTTGATGGGTCGTAAGGAAGAAGCCGACACCCTGAGCGGACGTAACTTCATTTGGCCGCTGGCCCAGCATTTTATCAGTCATAAGCCCTGGTTCGGTCATGGCTTTGAATCGTTCTGGACGGCCGATCACGTGCAGTTCATCGCTGACGAGCTACAGTTTCCTGTCGTCGAAGCTCACAACGGCTATTTGGAAGTGATGCTTAGTACCGGTCGTATTGGCCTCGGTTTGCATTTGCTCGCGGTCTCTGCGGGCATTGCAGCCGCGGCTCGTACGCTTTGGAAGAAGGGCGATCCAAGCTGCGGCTTTATCACCGCGGTGCTGATCTATTCCCTGCTGAGTGCCTGTTTCGAATCGACGATGTTCGGCATTTTCTTTGTGACCCTTGCGGCCTGGTCGGGCGTTGCCCACTTGGCTTTTGGCGGCAAAGAAGACTCGCCGATTCCAGATCTCGCTGACAGTGTCGCCACTACCGCGTAACTCCGATGACTAACCCCGATATTACGATTGTCGTCTGCACCTACAACCGCGCAGGAATGCTCGGTGAGGCGCTACGCAGTTTGTACAACCTGAACACCGCTGGCGAGTTCACCTACGAAGTGCTCGTCGTCGATAACAACAGTTCGGACAGCACGCCAGCTGCCATTGCCGCTGCCTCTTCCGAATCCACGGCCACTCTGCGCGGCGTGCGCGAAACCAGACCCGGTGTCGCTGCCGCCCGCAACCGGGGCGTACGCGAAGCACACGGTTCGTGGATTGCCTTCTTCGACGACGACCAGATTGCCGACCACAATTGGCTGCTCGAACTCCGACGTGGTGCCGATACGCACAATTGCCGCATTACGGGCGGCGCGGTGCACCTGTTGTTGCCAGAAAATTGCACGCGCGACCTCGTTCCCTTTTGCCGCATGCTGCTTGGCGAATCGCGCTGGTCGCAAACACCTCAGCAGTACGACGACCACATCAATCCCGGCGCGGGAAACTTGCTGGTCGAGAAGTCGGTCTTCGACGAAGTCGGCCTGTTCAACGAAGCGCTGCGCCGCGGCGAAGATACCGACCTGTATCGTCGCACCCGTCAAGCCGGTATGGCCGCCTGGTATCTACCAACGGCGATCATTCATCACATGACGCCCGACGAACGCCTCGCCGATCAGTATCTACACAAGCTTTCGCGCAGTATGGGCGAAGGCATCACCGATTACGAATGGAATGACCGCGGCCCCGTTAGGGCAATTGCCATTTGGCTCGCCAAAGCAGCGCGCGCGGCCGGGATCTATTGGCCGCAGTTGCAACTGGCTCGGTGGCGCGGCCAGCACGAAGTGGCCGTTGGTAAGCGATGTCAGTTGATCCTCTCGGCTGGTCACTTCTGGCATGGCTGGGAGCGCATTCGCCAGGCCGTTGCCGGTAACAAGAAGATCGCCCCTCCGGCAGCCGTGGCCAGTCGACCTATTGCCTGAGAGTTAAAGCGTGTCGCGTTTCGCCTTCCGAGTTCCTGACCCATGGACGACATTTTGAAAGTACGAGTCGTCCCCGGAAGGGAGCTGTCTGCCGATCTGTGCGCGCATTGGTCACAAATTCAGTCTTCGAATCCGACGCTAGGCAGCCCTTATTTCTGCCCCGAGTTCACACAGACCGTTGCTGCGGTTCGTACTGATGTCGAAGTGGCGGTTCTCGAACGTGACAATCAAATCGTCGGCTTCTTTCCGTATCAACGGGGCCGCTGGGCGAATGCTCAACCGGTCGCTGGCAGGCTCACCGACTTTCACGGGCTGATCGTTGGTCCAGACTTTGCTTGCGACCCCATCCAGTTGCTGCACCAGTGCGGGCTCAGCTCGTGGCGATTCGATCACCTCATCGAATCGCAAACGTACTTTCAGCCCTTCATGTGGACGCATGGGCTTTCGCCGTACATCGATCTATCGGCAGGATTTAGCGATTATCTGGCCGAACGACGCCAGCGCAATTCCGAACTGCCGATGATCGCGCGCAAGCTGCGCAAGCTCGAACGAGAAGTGGGGCCGGTTCGTTTCGAATGGCACTCCACGAGCGCCGAGAATCTGCAAACCTTGTTTCAATGGAAGAGCGCGCAGTTTGCACGCACGGGACTTCGCGACCTGCTGTCGTTTGCCTGGATCCGTGACTTCTTCGCCAAGCTGCTTGAACAAAACGGAACCGAGTTTGCCGGCCTCTTTAGCTGCTTGCATGCCGGCGATCAGCTGCTGGCCGCGCATGTCGGCATGCGTTCGCGGAATGTCATGCATTGGTGGCTCCCTTCGTTCAATCGCGACTTCGTCCGCTATTCGCCTGGTCTCGCCCTGATTTATCGGTTCGCCCAACAGGCGAGTGAGCACGGTATTACGCGCATTGATCTCGGGCAGGGAGATGAGGCATTCAAATTCCGCCTTGGCTCCGCCGCCGATCCTGTGGCCGAGGGAAGTGTCGATGTTCTGCTCCGAACTCGGCTCTTTCACCGCAGCTGGCAAGCCACTCGCGATTGGGTGCGTACTTCACCACTCAATGGTCCAACCGAACGTCCACTACGCTGGATCCGTCGCATGCGCGATTGGCTCCGCTTTCGTTAACAGAAGAGTTTCGCTTCATGGCTACGTTGTTAACTACTAACATGTTCAACCCTCTGACCGTGCGCGAGCACGTGAATCGCCCGTGTGTGCGCGTGGTCCCTGGCCAGCAACTCAGCGCACAACTGTGCTGCGAGTGGAGGTCCTTGCAGAGGTCGAACCCGGCCCTGAGTAGTCCCTACTTCAGCCCGGAGTTCACACAACTCGTCGCCAGCATCCGCAACGATGTGGAGGTGGCCGTCGTCGAACAGGCTGATCGCGTGGTGGCGGTGCTGCCCTTTCAGCGAGGCACTCTTGGCGCGGCCAAGCCGGTGGCCGGTCGCCTTAACGACTTTCAGGCCGTAATCTCAGCTCCCGAGTTTCAGCTTGATCCGAAGCAACTGTTGCACGAGAGCGGCCTGCGCAGTTGGAAGTTCGATCACCTGCTCACCTCGCAGGTCGCTTTCGAACCCTATATGTGGACGCGCGGCAACTCACCTTATGTTGATCTGTCTCGTGGCTTCGCAGCTTACGAAGCCGAACGTCGTGCCGAGAACTCGGAATTCTCGACCATTAAACGGAAACTAAAGAAGATGGAGCGCGAGATCGGTCCGGCCCGCTTGGAATGGAAATCAACGAGCCGCGAATACCTCGAAACATTGCTTCGCTGGAAGAGCGAGCAGTACACACGCACTGGAATTCGTGACTTGTTCTCGATCGACTGGATTCTCAAGCTGGTTGAGGAACTGCTGAAGAAGGATGATCCGAATTTGACTGGCATGCTCACTTGTTTGTATGCCGGCGATCGTCTGGTGGCCGCCCATTTAGGTATGAACTGCCGCCACGTGTTGCACTGGTGGTTCCCTTCCTACGATCGCGACCTGGGACGCTATTCGCCCGGGATGTCGCTGATTTATTTGATCGCACAACATGCGCATGAGCATGGCATCACCCGCATCGACCTGGGCAAGGGAGATGAGGACTACAAGTTTCGCATCGCGTCGGGCATCGATCAGGTGGCCGAAGGGAGCGTCGATTTGAATCCCGGTTCGCGTTTGTTTCGCCGCACCTGGCAGGCCACGCGCGATTGGCTCAAGACTACTCCGCTGGCTGGTCCTGTCTCGGTTCCCTTGAAGGCCATTCGCCGCGTTCGAGACTGGTTCAGCTTTCAGTAATGGCGCCGCCGTAGATCACAAACTCACACTGTTTCGACTTGTTCACTCGCTAGAAGGCAAGGATGCCCAATGTGATTCCACATGACCGAACTCATTACCACAACCGCTTCGAGCACTGTTCCCTCTGCTGCTACAAGCATGTTGCAGATTCGTGTCGAGCAGCCATCGAACCTATCGCCGGACGAACTGGCGCGCTGGAGCCAATGGCAAGCAGAACAACCGGCGCTCAGCAGCCCTTATTTTCGACCAGAGTTCATGCAAGCCGTCAGCCAGGTGCGTACCGATGTCGAGATTGCGGTTCTCGAGCGAGCGGGCGAAACCGTGGGTTTCCTGCCGTTCCAACGTGGCCGCTTAAACATTGGTAAACCGGTCGGTGGCAAGCTCTGCGATTTTCATGGTTGCATCACCGAACCGGGCCTCATCTACGATCCGGCTCAAATCATTCGAGCCGCGAGGCTGGCGACTTGGGACTTCGAACAGGTCCCCGCCTCGCAAGCCGCGTTCCTGCCCTTCGAAGTGCAACCGCCGGGGCAAGAGCGAGAGCGAGCACCCGGATTGGAACTACGCGATGGCTTTGCCGGTTGGTGCGAGACACGCCGTGAGCAGGGTTCGCAAATCGTGAGCAAGACCATGCAGAAGGTCCGCAAGCTCGCGCGAGAACAGGGCGAACTGACGTTGGAACTACAAAGTCATTCGCAGGAAGCATTCGAACAACTACTAGCCTGGAAATCGGCCCAGTATCAAGCGACGGGACTCACCGATGTTTTCGCATTCCCTTGGACGCGAGCTCTCTTGGAAAAACTGTGGGCCAAAGACGGCGCTGAGTTTGGTGGCTATATGTCGGTTCTGCGTGCCGGTCAGCGCATCGTCGCGGTTACGTATTCGCTCCGTAGCAGACACATTCAGCATGCCTGGTTCACTGCCTACGACCGTGAACTGTCGGCCTACTCGCCTGGCCTGATTCAGTTCCTCAAGCTGGCCGAAGCATGGCCCACGGTTGGGATTAGCCGGTTTGAACTCGGCAAGGGTGATGAACGCTTCAAGTGGAATTTGGCAACCGATAGTCAAGCCGTGATCGAAGGTACCGTCGCCAGCAAATCGCTGGCAACTTGGCTGCGAAACAGTTGGCGGAAGACTCGCAGTTGGGTGCACGAATCGCCGCTCGCGGCGACCGTGAAGTTGCCCGCTCGTTTGTTGAAGCCGCTCCGTCAGTGGTTGGCTTATCGCTAGTTCAGAATGTGGTCGAGAGAGGTTTCGATGCTGCTACTCAATATCCTGCTGATTGCCGGCGCTGTCCTGGTGGCGATTCCTGCTGCCATGTTCAGTGTCGAAGTACTGCTCGCCGTCCTCTTCGGTCGCCGCGCGTTCACCGCCAAGTCAACCGGCGAAGTCCCTTCGTTCGCGGTGCTCATCCCAGCACACAACGAGCAGGCTGTGATCGCTAGTACGCTCAAGACTTTACTTCCGACGATTCCCGCGCAGGGGCGCGTGGTCGTCGTTGCCGATAACTGCAGCGACTCGACTGCAGCCATGGCCCGCGAACTGGGTGCCACCGCTGTCGAACGGTTTGACACATCGCGCCGTGGTAAGGGTTGGGCTCTCGACTTCGGTATCGAATCACTGGCCGCTGCACCGCCGGACGTCGTCGTGTTTCTCGATGCCGACTGCCAGGTTGATCAGCATACCGTTACTCGCTTGGCTGCCGCCGCCCACGCTTCCGGTTGTCCGATTCAAGGCTTGAACCTGTGCGACCCCGATCCGAACGGCAGCGCTTTGCAGATTGTTTCGGGACTAGCCTTTCGCTTCAAGAACCTGGTTCGGCCGCTCGGGCTGGTGCGACTAGCGGGTATGACGCACCTCACGGGAACGGGCATGGCCTTGCCTTGGGCTCGTATCAACCGCGCTCAAGTGGCGAGTAGCAACGTGGTCGAAGACATGCAGCTGGGCATCGATCTGGCGGTAGCCGGTTACCGCACTCAATTCCTACCGGCAGCGCGCGTCAACAGTCCGCTGCCGCAACAGCGGGCAGCAGCGAAAACTCAGCGCACGCGCTGGGAACACGGCCACCTTCGGACGCTGATGACTCAAGTGCCACGACTGCTGGCTCGTGCCGTGAAGACCTGCCGCTACGATCTGTTTCTGCTCGCACTCGACCTGGCGATTCCACCGTTATCGTTACTGGTGATGTTGACCCTTGCCTACACATTGCTGGCCGGCATCGCCGCTGGTCTGGGTGGCAGCTTGGTGCCCGCGATCATCGCCGGCGTATCGTTGCTAGCAATTATTGGCAGCGTCTTGCTCGGCTGGGCCATTCACTGCCGCCAGCAGATCCCACTGCGAGCTTTGCTGATGGCTCCGCTTTACGCGCTCTGGAAAGTACCGCTCTACCTCGCGTTTCTGTGGCGCCGCCAACAGCAGTGGGTGCGCACGGCCCGCGATGCTGCCTGAGTTGCTAGCTGCTATCACCCACTTCGAAAGCCCCGGTAAAGTTTTCTGATTAAATAAGCCTTTCTGTCTGGGAAAGATTCAACGCCGGCTGTGCAACTGCCGAAATAAGGGTTCGTAACATCATCTCCGTGCCGGGGGTCGCGCGGGTGTATTGGCCTCGCAATGGGAAAGCCCCCCGCATGTTCGCGATCTCCACTCGACCGACACTGACAGCCCTGTTGTCGCTCGTCTTGGCTACGGCATCGCTGGCTCCTGCTCTTGGCCAGGTGGGTGCTCCCGTCCGCAGCAATCCCAACCTGCGTCGCCCGGTTCCCGTCGCTGCTCGTTCAGCACGACCGCAAGGCACCGTCGCTCCTGCCGCTCGCTTTCAGGAAGTGAGTCCGCCGCAGACACAGTCGGGCGAGCGGTTACCGCCACCCAGCGATCAAATGCTGGAGGTTCAACCCCGCACGCTCCGTCAGGGCGTCGCGCCCGAAGCGATTCAAGTTCCTTCGTCAGAAGTCTACTACGACGAAGGCATGTACAACGCCAACTACGGCGACGGTTACTACCCGCAAGATCAATGGTGCGCACCGATGCTGCCCATGCTCTCGTGCATGAACTTCTCGGTGCGGGGCGAGTTGCTCTACTGGTGGTCCAACCCCATGCATACACCCTCGCTGGCCACGACCTCGCCAGCAAACACACCACAAGCCGAGGCTGGCGTGTTGGGCGAAGCCGGTACCAGTTCTCTCTTCGGCGGCGATCTCAATGACGACATTCGCTTCGGCGGTCGCTTCACGGGCACCTTGTGGTTCGATGCTTGCCAACAGAACGGCCTTGAACTCAGCTACACCTTTCTGTCGCAGGCCACTGACGAATACAGCGTGAATAGCAATCGCTTACCGATCATTGCCCGCCCCTTCCTCAATGCGGAAACCGGTTTGCAAGATTCGAGCCTGGTAGCTTTCCCGAATCAACTCACGGGTGCGCTGGCCATCGACACCAGCACTTCGTTTCACATGGGCGATATCGCCTATCGTCGCAATCTGGTCTGCGATGAGTGCCGTCGCGTCGATCTGCTGATCGGCTATCGCTTCGCGTACTTGCACGACGAAATCAACATTCGCGAACGCGAGACGGTGGTCGGCACCGCGACGCCTGTACCCGTGGGCACCACGATTGCCATTCGCGACCAATTCGACTCGGCCAACTACTTCAACGGCTTGATGGTTGGTGTGAATGTACAGCGACAGACCTTTCTCGGTTGCACCGATCTGTGGTTCAAGTCGGCCCTGGGCACCACGCGGATGAACTCGACGATTGCCGGTTCCACGGTGACCACAGCCAACGGGCAAACCGAAACCAACAACTTCGGCTTTCTGGCCCTGCCGACCAACATTGGCAATCGCCGCACCGACGAGTTCTCGGCCATCAACGAATTGGGCCTGCGGCTCAACCGCGATATCGGTTGCTGGCGAGCCTCGATTGGCTACAGCGTGGTCCTGTGGAGCAGCGTGCAACGTGCCGGCGACCTGATCGACACCGAAGTAAACACCTCGCAATTGCCACCGGGACCGCTCACCGGTTCGCCCCATCCCCGCTATCGCGAATGCAAGGGATCCTTCTGGGCTCAAGGCGTAAACTTTGGCCTGGAACGCTGCTTCTAAGTTCCCTTCGCATAGCAAAGGCTAAATCATGGGGCAGGGCAGGGGAGTACTGTTGCTTAGCGCAGTCGCCTTCGGGCTGCTGTTTGCGGGCTGCGAACAGAAGCCAGTCGCTCGACCAGTGCCAGGCGCAGATCAAGCCCTGAAGCTGCGAGTAACCTCGACCGGCGAAGTCTTCGCTGAAGCTGTACCGGTCACGCTCCCACAGCTGGAAGAGCGGATTGCGACTCACCAAGCAACGGGCAAACCAATCTGGTACTACCGCGAGATGCCTGAGGAAGAGCCTCACCCGAACGCGATGAAAGTCATCACTCTGATGGCAAAAAGCGGTTTACCAGTGAAGCTCTCCGCCGAGCCGGATTACTCCGACTCGGTGGATGACAATGGCCGCTCGCGCAAGCTCAAATATTAGTGCCGGATAAAGTGCCGGGCCCGATCGAGCGACTTCGAAGGCGCGGGATTGGCGGGTCGCATATCCAATGCCGCTGGAACTGCCGGCACTGGTACCTCCAGCTGCTGCAGCACTACGTTGTAGGCCAGCAAGGTCCCTTCGTCGTCGCTGATGGGCGTATAGACCAAGGCCGCACGAAAACGATCGCCGTTTTTGCGAACAGCCAGGCGTTCTTCTCGCACCACCCGCCGCTCCGCGCGACTTGGATAAAACACGTTGCGATTCGCCCGCTCATCCTCGGGCGAAAAGGCAAGAATCTTGCTGAGGGTGACTAGGCCCACAAACTCTTGCTGTCGATAGCCCAGCAACTGCTCGACCTCTTCGTCCCAGGAAGTGGCTCTGCCGGCGAGATCGATCGTGAAAAAGGCAATGAGGTTAGTACTCATCGAAGGCGATGGCGACATACGACTCCCAATGTCAAAAGTCTTCGGCAGTCTTCGCTGTTCCGAGCGGAAGCACTGTCCTGCAAAGAAAAGAATGCACACGTTTGCGATGCATTGGCAGGGCTGCAACAAGTCCGTTTATAATCCGCAAATGCGATTACGCAAGCGAATTTGAACTTGGTCTGCATAGGTAAAGTTTAACGGCCCGCCATGACACTTCAGGTTTTGCAAACCATCCCGATTCTGCGCATCTTCGACCTGGCGAAGGCCCGCGAGTTCTACTTAGACTATCTCGGTTTCGCGGTCGATTGGGAGCACCGCTTCGACGACCGAGCGCCGATCTACCTCCAGATTTCACGTGCCGGCTGCGTGCTTCACTTGTCCGAGCATCACGGCGATTGCTGCCCCGGCTCCACCGTGTTCTTACGTGTGTCTGGCCTCGTGGCTTATCACCAAGAGCTGAATAGCAAAGGCTATGGTTACATTCGACCCGGCCTGGAGAAGACCTTTCACCAATCAATCGGTGTTCAGGTTACCGACCCGTTTGGCAATCGGCTTCGCTTCGATGAAGCATTGAAGCCTGAGCAGGGCGAATCGACACATGAGCGTTAAGCAGGCGATTGTCGCGGCCGAAATTCTGCTGCCTGGCGAGCCCCAGGCAGAGGGACTAGATCCTCGCTGGCAAGCGCTTATCGCTGTTGCAGAGTTTATTGAGGAGGCACCCGAGCCAATCTGGCAATTCGTGCATCGCTGGGGAGGCAACGACTCTGATGATCTGCGAGATGCCATCGCGACCATTTTGCTCGAACATCTTCTGGAGCATCATTTCGAGTCGATCTTCCCGCGCGTAGAAGAAGCAGTTCGCCGGGATCGGCGCTTCGCCGATACATTCCTGCGGTGTTGGAAGTTCGGTCAGACGGAACTGCCGCACAACCTCTCACGATTCGAATCGCTGCAATCTTGGTGTAGCACAATTGCCTGAATCTGCTTGCCCTGATAGTCCTGCCTCTGCTTTAGCGATAGCCTGAAAGGAACCCAAGGACGAATCATCACGAGCCAAATCGAAGGGAAGCCACGATGCCGACGATCAAGACGAAGGACGGGACCGAGATCTATTACAAAGATTGGGGCAGTGGCCAGCCGATCGTGTTCAGCCACGGCTGGCCACTTTCGAGTGACAGCTGGGAAGCGCAGATGTTTCATCTGGCGTCGAATGGCTTTCGCTGTATCGCTCACGACCGCCGCGGACATGGACGGAGTAGTCAACCCTGGCATGGCAACGAAATGGATACCTACGCCGATGATCTGGCACAGCTGATCGAGTTTCTCAATTTGGAGAAAGCGATTCTCATCGGCTTCTCGACCGGTGGTGGCGAAGTCGCCCGCTACATCGGCCGGCATGGTACGCAGCGAGTTGCCAAGGCAGCGCTCATCAGTTCCGTCCCCCCGCTCATGCTGAAGACGCCGGGCAATCCTCAAGGTGCTCCAATTGACGTCTTCGACGGCCTGCGTGAGAAGTCGCTCAAAGACCGTTCGCTTCTCTATCAAGAACTGGCCGGTGGTCCGTTCTTCGGTTTTAACCGTGCGGGAGCCAAGGCATCGCAGGGGATGATCGACTCCTTCTGGCTGCAAGGCATGATGGGCGGCCATAAGAACACTTACGACTGCATCAAGGCCTTTTCCGAGACGGACTTCACCGAGGATCTGAAAAAGTTTGACGTCCCCACGCTCGTGATTCACGGCGACGACGATCAAATTGTGCCCATCGCCGCCGCTGGCCTTGCCTCCGCCAAACTCATCAAGAACTCGCAGCTGAAAGTCTATCCCGGTGCGCCTCACGGCATCACCGATACTCACAAGGACCAACTGAACGCCGATTTGCTGGCGTTTGTCTCCGTGAAGTAGAATGGTGGTAAGGCCGTTTCACTTCCCCGCCGAGCATTGCCGTCATGAAGAGCCCGTTCCCTGGCATGGATCCTTACTTGGAGTTGCACTGGCTGGATGTGCATCACAGGCTCATCGGCTACATTTCCGACCAGTTGCAAGATCAACTACCCAAGGAGTTGTTGGCGAGGATCGGCGAGCGGGTGGTGATGGAATTCGATGACCACGAAGAACCGATCCCGCCCGGCAAGCACCCCGATGTGCTGGTGAAGGAAGAGGGAGATGGCGGAGTCGCAGTGGCTGTGCTCCCTGCCGTCCAGACCGAAGTCGCCGTTCCCGATGGCATGATCTACGAAGAGTTCTCGCTACCGGAAACCGAAACGTACGTGGAGATTGTCGACGCCAAAACGCGCAACAAAGTCATCAGCGTGATTGAGTTGATCAGTCCCACGAACAAGGTGAAAGGGAAGGGCCTCGATTCTTACCTCGACAAACGGGCAATGTATTATCATGCTTCCGTCCATTTGATCGAAATCGATCTGACTCGTGGTGGCGACCGCAGGCTCATCATGCCGTGGATCAAGGAACTGCCACCGCCGCATCCAGCGTTCATCGCCGGAGTGCATCGTTTTGGCCCGCCGAAGAGCAAGCCGCGAATCGAGTACTACGAACTGCCGATGGAGCGAGCGCTCAAGCCGATCGCCATTCCCCTCCGTCCCACCGATAAAGATGTGACGCTGCATCTACAGCCCTTGCTCGAGCAGGCGTATCTCAAAGGTCGCTACAGCAACTTGGATTACTCGCGGCAAATCGAGCCGCCACTCTCGTTCGCGGAACTCGAACTGCTGCAGCAGTACCTGGCCAAACGCGCGTAGTCGTTATCCCGGGAAGACCATTTCCACGCGTCGGCCATCGGTGCGGTCATTGGCCGCGGCGTTCAGGATCTGCAAGTACGTAGTGCAGTTCTCGCCGGCGGCAAACGGATAGTGCTCGTGCACAATCACGAGCGCAGCCTGCTCGGGGAGCTTGTCAACAAACGCGCGCAGGCACTCTTCAAAGGCGTCCCAGTTACGACGAAAGTAACGCGGAAAGTGAAGGGAATCGCTGTAGAGTCGGAGCAGCGTATCTTTGCTCCGCACGCTCCGCGGCACCCACAGCACGCGGTTCTTCGAGTTCTTTCTCGCTTCGGCAGCATAAGCGCGAGGATCTTCAACCTGCAGTACTTCCGGCAGTTGCTCGCTTGTCGGTTCGGTTTCTTCAGTCATGGACTACTTCTCTCCCGCAGGCTGATCGAGTCGCTCAAAAGTTTCGTAATGGTCCGGCGTGTAATAAATCTCGCCCTCTTTGCCGGTCACAATTCGCTGCGGGCCAGGGCCGCGCTGCTTGGGCGTGGGATGCACCCATTCGCGATAGTAACCCGAGGGCTTTCTCGGCAACCGCTTCTCGCGATTTTGAAACACCGTCCCGTCGTTGCTGTGGCTGCCGCGCTCGCCCTCTGCGATGCGCGCGAGCGTGTCGGTCAGGTCGATATCGCCGCGATAGATCACGCCGCCATCTTGATTCCGAATCACCGCGCCGGTGATCTTCGTTCTAAGCTGCTTGTCCAATTGGGGACTAGTCGCAGCTAGCTCGTCGGCTGGTGTCTGTACACTCTCGGCCGGCTTCTTGGTTGCCTGTTCCGGCAGCGGACTTTCGTCCTTGGGCAACTCGATGACTTCCACTTCGCCGGTTTGCACTCGCGGCAGCGGCGCTGGCTTCTGAGCTTGCTGCCCCCGCTGCCACATCGTGTACATGAGCACGGCGACCAGCGTCAAGCTGATCAACAGTCGGACAAGCCGTAGCGGCGTTGCTCCCGCAGGGCGACTCGATTTACGGCTTAAGGGTGAACTCATGGTGCACTTACGATTGGAAAGGCGAATTTGACTTCGTTCAGGGTGCATCATACAACGCACCGTAACTTCATAGAAGTTGAACCCGATTTTCCGCTGTTCAATTAAAAGGCCTCTCCTTTCTCCGGTGCGACGATGGCCGCTGCTGAACAATACGGAACTGCCAGGCTGCACGCCTTCTTCCATTTCTTGAACCCCCTCATCATCGCTGTGTTGATCGCAGTGATGCCGCTTCCCATCAACCTTTTCGGCGTGTTGCTGGCGGTCGCCCTGTTGTGGGGAACCATCCGCTTGCAGGGTTGGTCCGCTTCGATCATGCCAACTGCGGTCATTGCCATCACTTTAACGACTGCCACGTTTGCGCCTTTCAAGTCAATGGCGCGTGTCTATGAGATGCCGATTCAACTGCCGAAGCAGAGCCTTACGCTCGGTGAGTTAGCGCAATTCACGGAAGCCTCGCGTGGGACGCGTTGCCCCATCTCGGTCTCTTGGTCCCTCACCCCTGCTCAAAGCCAGACCGCCGTACGGTTCAATTCGACAGAAGTCTCCGTGCAAGAATTCCTGGCAACTATTGAATCGCAAACCTCGTTGCGCCCCCGCTTCGCCTACTGTGGCAACGGCTGGACGCTTCTCTGCGGCTACAACGCGAGTGGCATGGTGTCGCTGCGTTAACACGATCGCACGACGAGTTTGACCTTGAAACAGATCTCGCATACAACGCAGTCCAACTCGTCTGTTGCGGGCTACTCTCCGAATCACGTAAAGGCCTCTCCATGAACGCCGATCCGGGAATTGAGGCTGCTGAAGCACCGATCCAGCGCATGTCGTATCTCGCTTGGGTGTTTCATTCGCTTGGTCCGATCACGATTTTGCTGTTATTGCTGGCAACACTCGTCGCGATTGGCTTAATCGCGCTCCTTTGGCAACGAGGTCGCGGCCCTGCCTTGCCCGCTGCCATTCTGTTATTGATTCCCTTGCCGCTGGTCGTTGGATGTTTGGCCTTGGTGGGTTCCTCGCTCGATAGCCTGCTGAGTCTTTCGAATCGCGCGCGAGCGTCGGAAATCGCCGAGTCACTTTCGCATGCGATGGTCTCTGCCCTGGCTTCATCTTGCTGCTTTATGCCGGTGCTCATCGTAGGCTTGGCGGCCTTATTCGCCCATGGTTTTCGCCAATCCCCTAAGTCATGAAGTTCGATTCCGTTGTAGGAGCTTGCCATGGATGAAGGTTTTGAATTGCCGCCAAACACTCCCAAGCCTTGGTGGCTTTGGAGTTTTCAGGCCTTAGGTATTCGCTACACGTTCCTGCTGCCTGTCGTCGCCGCAATCTCACTGGTGCTGATTCTGGTCGTTTGCCTGCGTTGTCGAAACCAATCTCTGACGGCTTTACTAGCGGTGCTCATTCCAATACCCGTCTTTGTCGGGCTGGTGAGCGTGGTCGACGGGATTGTCTCAAGTTTCCAGGGCATAACGCATCCCACGGCTGAATATCTCGCCGAAGGAATGGCGTTGTCCCTCTTTGGGCTTAAAGTAAGCATGTGGCTCGCCTTACCGGGATTCTTGCTGGCTACCGGCATCCTGGTCTGTCGTTCACTGACGGACAAACCAGATAGCAAGGAATTGCCAAGTGAGCCGCATTTCACAAGCAATTGAGTCGCTGCAGCGTATCGGATGACCGCGATGAACCATGAGTTCTTTGGCCAAGATCGCTGCCTTCGTTCAGCCATATGGTTCTTCGGAACGCCGATTGGTTTGGCCCTTCTATTCGCCGCGTTTCCGTTCGAGCCAATTCTGCTCATTCCGGCGGTCGCGTGGCTCATCGTCATTGGCAACTGGTGCGATGGAAGATCGTTTCTGAAGCAACTAGCAATTTTCGCTATCGTTTTGACCAGTGCGAGTTTGCTGAGGTCGCACCCGCTGGATCTGTACGTGCTCGAAATCCTTGGCCGCAATCGATACCGGTGCTGATTCGCGGGGCCATCGCTGACGCCTCTTTCGCCCACCGACCACGAGCGATACAACGAAGGGCGAAAGCAAGGCAAATCTCTCTTCTGGCCGGAGCGCGCACCATGGGCATTCAACTCGAAGTCATTCAGTTTTTCGATAACACCAATCGCACGATTGTCCATCGCGAGCCCGAAGAAGGATCGGCCGATATCAAGCTCGGTGCCCAGCTGATCGTTCAGCCCAACCAAGAGGCGGTGTTTGTTCGCAGCGGCAAGGCGCTCGATAAGTTCGGCCCCGGTCAGCACACGCTCTACACGTTCAACGTGCCGCTGCTCACCCGCATGCTCACCATTCCGTGGGAGAAGTCGCCGTTTCAAGCGCAGGTCTACTTTATTGGCAAGCAGACGTTTCTCGATCAAAAATGGGGCACGCGCCAGCCGATCACGGTTCGCGACAAGGATTTTGGCATCGTCCGCCTGCGAGCGAATGGCAAGTTTGCCTTCAAGGTGATCGACGCGAACAAGTTTCTCGATGACCTGGTCGGCACGCAGGGTAAGTACACCACCGATGAGATTCAGTCGTACCTGAAAGACCTGATTGTCTCGCGGTTGACCGATCTGCTGGCCACTTCGCAAACCAGCTTGCTCGATCTGCCGGCTCAGTTCGACGAGATCGGTGCTGGAGCGACTTCGAAGATTGGCCAGGACTTTGCTCGTTACGGCTTGGAGCTCGTCGAGTTCTTCATCAATGCCATTTCGCCACCGGAAGAAGTACAGAAGGCCATCGATGCCCGCAGCAGCATGGGCGCGATCGGCGACCTGCAGGCCTACACCGTGTATCAAGCGGCCAACAGCCTCGGAAAGATCGCCGACAATCCTGGCGGACAGGCGAACAGTGTCGTCGGCATGGGACTCGGCGCTGGTTACGGCGTGATGTTGCCCGGCATGATTCAAAACGCCATGGCGAACCGCCCACAAGTGAACCCGAACCAGTTTTCGCAGCCCGCGCAGTCGCATCCCAATCCGTCCGCCACGGTCGGTATGCCTGGCGGCATGCCCGTTGGTCCCGATTTGAGCGGCATCACGCCCATGCGACCTGCGGCGGGAAGTGACCCCAAGCAAGTGATTCGCAATGTCGCCCAATCTGCCGGTTGGCAATTGAACGAAGCAGCCGATCCGTGGACCGTGACGGTGGCCGTTGGTCCCTTGCGGAAGCAGTCGGTCTCCATCCGCTTCGAAAAAGATCACGGGGGCAATACCGTCGTGGCCTATGCTTCGACCTGCGGTCCTTGCTCGCCCGAGAATGCACTCGCCCTGCTGAAGTACAACACCAAAATGGTCGACGGCGCCTTCGCGGTCGAGGAATCGCCTTCGGGCGACATCGTGGTGGTCCGGCACAGCCAACTGGCCAGCACGCTCACACCGCTCGATGTCAGCCGCGTGGTCACTTCGATCGCCTGGCAAGCCGACCGCGTCGAAGAAAAACTCATCAGCGGCGGTGATGAAAACTGATCGTTGAGCCCGCGTGGGACGCTGGTCATCGTCCTTGCGATAGACGTAAGTGCTCGCCGACCGCAAAAGGGGGGTGTTCAACAATCGGGCACCCACAACGAGCAAAACATGCGTATTCCTCGGGAATGGCGCACTTTCGGCGTCGGCCAGAGGGCCTGAAGTTGAACACTTTGGTTCTTTGCAGCGGGTTTGGCACGCGAGTTACGACACGCGGTTAATGTCACGACTGGAGCAGTTGGACGACAGCGACGATGCGGGCTACGCGGTCGTTCATGACTAGATCATGCTGCAGATTGCGAACAGGGCGATCCACAAAGCGAACAACCCGAACACTAGCAGGGCCACGAGCAGTCCCACGGCGGCCGCAGAAATCCGGAGACTCGGTTTGCGATCGCCTTTCTCTTTCGGCGACTCGTAGGGATTCTGTTCCATCGCTAACAATCTAGAGCGGTTTTCGAGAAGGTGTAACGGGTAAACCGTTAGAACTTCGGCGATTAAAGCCGCCGCTCACGTAATACGTCCGTGCGACCGACACTAGTCGGCGAGTGGGCAGTGGGCGAGCGCTTCGTAGGTGGGTCCGCTGCGGCCGAGAAAGCTGGCGAAGATGATGGCTTCCTCAACGACGGACAGGTCGGCATCGAACTGAGCCTGCTCGCTTAACTTGGTGGCGAGGGCGGCCATCCCTTCGGGTGTGCCCCCCTTCACGCGGCCGATGGTCAGGTGGGGCGTGAAGCCCTTTTGCTCTTTGGAGAAGCCGAGCTTGTTGCTGAGGGCATTGTCGATCGTGGCCTGCAGTTCGCGGAGTTCTTCTTTGCCTTGTTCGATGCCAATCCACAACGTGCGAGCATCGCGGGAATTGGGGAAGCCGCCCAGACCACGGCAGATGATTTCGAAGGGCTCGATTTCAGCCGCGGCCGCTGCGACCACGTTGCAAATGTTCGGGATCTCGTCGTCGGCGACATTGCCCAGGAACTTAAGCGTGAGATGCATCTGCGTCAGCTGCACCCAGTGCACATCGACGTCCTCGGTCTTGAGTTTCTCAATGAGACTCTTCGCCCGCCCCGTGACACTACGGGCAAGTTCGACGGCGATGAAGGCACGGATGCGTTGCATGGGGGAGGGTAGGGGCTGGGAGCTAGGAACTGGGGGCTAGGGAAAGGCAAAGACAGGCAGTTGGGATTTCATCTTACTAGTTTGGCAAGGTGCTTCTAATGCCCCTTACTTTTCCTCAGTTCCTAGATCCTAGTTCCCGAATTGCGTCCCGGTTCAGCTTGATGCCGAGGCCGGGGCCGGTGGGAACTCGCAGCATGCCGTCGGCGTCGAGTTGGAAGGGTGTTTCGAGGATGTCTTCGATGTAAGGGACACCGGTCTGATATTCGACCCAGCGAGCAACAGGCAAGGCGGCGGAAAGAGCCAAGTCGGCAGCGACGCCGATGGCTGTGTTCCAGCCATGCGGGACGAGCAGCACACCCTGATCGTAGGCGAGCCAGCCAAGTTTGCGGCCTTCGCTCAGGCCGCCACACTTGGTCAAGTCGGGCTGGATGATGTCGACGGCCCGCTTGAGTAGGAACGGCTGAAAGGCCTGACGGCGGGTGAGGACTTCACCCGTGGCAATTAGCACCGGCGAAGTTGCCTGCAGTTGAGCAAAGCCTTCGACGTCGTCGGGCTTGAGAGCCTCTTCGAACCAGGTGATGCCGTAGTCGCCGAGCATCTTGGCGGTCTCACGGGCCCAATTCACGCTGTGCGGCCAGAACTGCTCGCTGCCGCCGGCATCGACCATCAGCTCGACATCTTCGCCGACCGTTTCGCGGGCGGTGCGAATGAGCAGTTCGTCGAGCTGCCGACTAACTCGCCCGAAAGGTCGCCAGCCCATCTTGATGGCTTTGAAACCGCGGGCCTTTTGCACCAGCAGGGCATCGCGCAGGGGCTCGGGCTGATCGAACAAGATCGAAGCGTAAGGCTTGATGCGGTCGCGATAGTTGCCTCCGAGCAACTTCGACACAGGCTGACCGAGTGCTTGCCCCCACAGATCCCACAGGGCGATATCGATGCCGCTAATCGCGTGCTCGACGGAGCCGCCGCGACCGAGCCAGAACATGCTCTGGCGCAGTTTCTCGCTGACGCGGTCGGGTTGGTCCGCTGCTTCACCAATCAAGTGAGGCGAGAGCAGTTGCAAGGCACCCTCGACCAGGGCGCGCGTGGTGTAGCAACTGCCGAGGCCGGTGATCCCTTCGTCGCTGATGACTTCGATCAGCGTGTTGTATTGCACGTTGGGATCGGTGCCGCCGGGCCAGCCATGATCGTGCGTGGCTCCCCCGAGCGGAATCGTGCGGACCGCGGCAATTTTCATGGGATCATCCCTTAATGGTCAGCGGTGGGTGCAGTCGAACCGAAGTCGCGGCCATGTCGCGCGAACAAAACGAGCGACAGGAGGGCGATCAGCATCAAGGCAATGGCGGCGTAATAAGGAGCGACAACGGAGACGCTCTTGAAGAGCGGAATGGCGAAAAGCGGACCCGCGATACGGGCAAGAGCACTCACGCCCTGGCTCACGCCCATGATGCCACCTTGGCGATCGGGATCGCTGCGACGACTAATGAGGGCGCTCAGCGAGGGGGTCGTGAAAGCAAAGCCGCCGACGGAAACCCCCGTCGCCACAAACAGCAGCGGCCAACTGTGCAACAGAGTCGCGACCGTGAGCAGCACAAAGCCCAAGCTCGTCAGGCCAAAGCCAATTTCCGCCATCGTTACTTCGCTCAACCGCGTCGATAGCCGGCGGACAATGCCACCTTGCACCAGGCTGAGCATGATGCCGATGTAAGCGAAGAAAAGAGGCACCTGGCCGAACTTCATACCGAAGCCCTGCGTCTCGTCTTTCAACAACAGGGCCGCGGTCGTTTCAAAGCCACCGAAGGCCGTCACGCTTAAGAACGAAGTAAACAGCAACGCCGCGATCGTTGGCGTCGAGACGGAATCTCGCAACGCGCGGACATCGAACAGCCCCATGTGAGTATGTGAAACACCCGGCCGCAAACTCTCCGGCAGCAGGAACACCGCGAGCATAAGGGCCACGAACGAGAGCCCTGCAGCAACGAAGCCGGGCAGGGGGCTGCGGGCGACATCTTGATATTGTTCGCGATCTTCCTGGGCACTGGTTTTGGCAGGATCCAAATCCACGGTCAGGCTATCGGTCGCGGCATCCAGGGGTGCAGAGGCGACGACTGCGGGAGTAGCAGGCGCTGGCTCTGATTTTGCCGAGAGTAACGCTGCCCAAGCGAGCAGCGGACCAAACGTAAAGCCAAGGCCAAACGAAACGCCGATGAGCGCCATTCCCTTGGCTCGTTTTTCCTTCGTCGTTACGTCGGCAATGTAAGCCGCAGCGGTCGAGATGGTCGCACCAGCAATGCCCGCTCCCATGCGACTGATGAACAGCAGCGGCAAGCTTTGCTGAATGGCTGCGAATCCAAACAGGGCGTAGCAGACGACGGAACCCATCAGGCCGATGATGATGACCGGACGACGGCCGATGCGATCGGAAACTCGGCCCCACAGAGGCGAGAAGAAGAACTGCATGATCGAGAAAATGGCCATCAGCAGGCCGAGTTGCCAGCCATGCTCGGCGATGCCGAATTTTTCGGCATACAGGGGCAATAGTGGCAAGACCATGCCGAAGCCAAGCAGGTCGATGAAGACCGTCAGAAAGATGACGAGCAACGAACCTTTGCTGGCGGTTGTATCTTGGGCGAGAGAGCCTTCGCCTGGGGAGGGCGAAGCAGCGTGGGCGGGCATTGTCGATTCCAGAACGTCGATTTTCCTGAGCAACCAGACCGATCGCGGGGAGCGATCAGCAGCTTGGTTATCCAGGAACAAGCCTGCAGGAGCAACGGGGCAGGGGGGCTAGGCGGCCCTGCGCAATGCCGCCCGCTCTTCGAATCGATAGATGAAATTGAGATACGGCAGCGGAATGCTGGCTCGCAGCTCGGGAAGTTCTTCGACCCCCGTCAATCGATCCTGATGCAAAAAGTAGCCGCTATACCCCAACCCGCTAAGATAGGAATGAATCAGCCCCTCGCGCACGCAGCGATCGGTTTGTTCAAACAGCAGGATTGGCCGATGTTTCAGCAGCGTCTTGCGAGCGCCGCGAAAGACGTGAATCTCGTGATCCTGAACGTCGCACTTAATGAACTTCACCGGGGGAAGTATGCGACGAGCGAGGTAGTCGTCCAGCCTGAGGACCGAAACATCGAACACATCGGCGTTGGGATGATCTGGCTGCAAATGAAAGCTGCCGCCTCCCCAGTGATTTCGCGGACGAACGAACGTCAGGGTTCCTGGCCGATCGGAGACGCCCGCGTTGACAATCGTCAGTTGCTTCAGCCCAAAGGTCTGCTTCAGATCTTCCAGATAAGCGGCCAACTCGGGTTGAGGCTCAAAGGCAATCACTTGGCCAGTTGATGCAACCGCGCGATGCATCCAGTAGCTATACGCACCGCGGTTGGCCCCGACGTCGAGCACGGTTGTGCCGGCGAGATCCTGTTGCAGCATGAGCGACATCTCTTGCCGCTCGCTGCGATAGCGATAGCGCCAAAAGCGGTGACAAGCGTGCAGCCGATTCCAAAAGCGGAGCATAGGGTATTCCCACAGAAATCCGTTGACCCCCACAAGTGGCGGAAAGTAGTAACCGACCGTTTTCAAAGCAAGAGCAGTTCCTAGGATTCGTTCCCCATACCTGAGGGACTAGGGACCTCCGCTAGCGAACATATTTTGGTCAGGCTGGTCGCAATCAGCCCAATCTTTAACGCGCTGAAGCTCACCCGTCGCAACAAGCAGCGACGCGAACTGTCTTTGCCGTAGGCGCCGTGATTCAACCGCAAAATGTGGTTCCGGGGCAGACTCATCGGCGCAGGCGAGGCGTGCCTAAACCTCCTATCCAGCAAAGTCGGCACCACGATTGCATAGCGGTGCTCAAACCTGCCACTAACCTCACCACCCACTTTGCCAGCTTGTTGACTCTGCCTAAGGGTCGAACGCGCTGGCTTCTTTAGCAGGTCTTTCTCGAACGCGCCTCCAAGCCTGCTGCCGTCTTGGTTGCGTGTCTATTTTTGTTGCGATGACTTTTTCCAAGGATCCCCGTTGATGCACAGCCCGCTCTCCACCCTCAAGCGTTTCTTCGGTTTGAATCGCCAATCCCAGCAAGCCCGCGCTCGGTTCTTTCGCCCGGTGATCGAGTCGATGGAAGATCGCCGGTTAATGGCGGTGCTGCTCGTCGACGATAACTTCGCCGCTGACTATCCTGCTGCGAACCGTTACACGACGATCCAGGCTGCGGTGAATGCCGCCGCCACGCCGACAGGCAGTAACCCCGGTGACACAATCATCGTGCGCCCCGGCCTGTATGACGAATCGGTGAGTGTTGCCAAACGGGTCACGATCATCGGGGCAGGCGCTCCGTCGATCCCGTTCATTGGCACCAATCCCAATCCGAACGATCTGTCACTCAATCAGCAGTTCGCCTCGATTGTCGATCCCGCCACGGGAGCCGGCTTTACGGTTAGTGCCAGCAACGTGACCATTCAAGGCTTCACGATTGCCAACTTTGACGACAGCCTGGATACGCAAGGCATTGTCGTGTCAGGCGGAACGGGCAATAAGATCTTCACGAACGTGATTGTCGATAACACGATCGGAATTTCCCTCGCGACCAATACCGCGGCCGGCAACTCGGGTGCGCTCCAAACGACGTTCGTTACCGGCAACACGATTCGCAATAACAACACAGCTGGTGCAGCTGCGGGCAACGGTATCTACGCTGATGCCGGCGTGCGCAATGCAATCATTAGCGGCAATCGAATTCACGGTCACGAGAACGCGTCAATCATCATGATTTCGACCGTTGCCGCGACGATCAATTCGAACGTGCAGATTGTGGGCAACATCACCGGCGATCAAGTCACCGGCGAAGAAGGTACCACCATGATCTTCACCAACCTGGTGGATTCACAGGTGAACGCGAATATCTTCAGGAATGTCTTCACCAATGCTGCCGAAGGGGGTGGCTCGGGGATCTTCTTTGGGGGCGGCAGCACCAACGTGCAAGTGATTGGCAACAATCTGCAAGATGGCAGCTACACGGGCATCAATGTTCGCTACTTGCCTGGGCCCTACGCAGTGGCCGTCAACAACTCTCAATTGCTCATCCAGGGCAACATTGTGCAAAACTTTGGCGATGGCGGCATCCGCCTGCGAGATGGCGCGTTCAACAATATCGTGCGCAGCAATGTGACGCAGTACAACGGATTCGGCAGTTTGCCTGCAGACACAAATGACGGCTTCGGATCGGGCATCTCGCTCGAGGGCGCCATCAACAATCTCGTTGAATACAACACTTCGTATTACAACGATGCAGACGGATTTTTTGCCGACCTCGCGTCGAGTGGCAACCGGCTTAACAGCAACGGAGCGTTGTTCAACGGCGAGCATGACTATCACGACGATTCGGTAGGCGTGGTCGCACCAGCTCTCACCGCGAATACCTACACCAACAATCGCGGTCGGACCCAAAACCGCACCGGACTCATTCGGTTCTTTTCCTAGTCCCAGGTATATCCGTCGGTTCATCGGCGTTTGTTGGCCATTTTTTCAGAGGCTGGGAGTCACTTCCCAGCCTCGACCATTTCTTGCTTGCAATGAAGCAGGTTGACCGCTGAGAATAGCGATGCCCCAGAGAACAGAGTTCCCGCCTGCCAACTCTCCCACCTGCCATTTGCCTCTCCAGGATTACGGAGCCTGCCATGCTGCGAATTGAAGGCACCGCCCAACGTCATTGCGACCGCCTGTCGCGCCGCGAAATGCTGCGAATTGGCGGCGTCGGTCTCGGCGGCCTCAGCTTGCCGGCGCTATTGCAACATCGCGCGCAAGGACATGTAAATCCGGCGGCCAAGGCGAAATCCGTCATTGTGCTGTTTCACTCGGGCGGCGTTGGCCAACACGAAACTTGGGACCCGAAGCCCGAAGGGCCCACAGAAACGCGCGGAGCATTCGGCGCAATTCAGACCAAGACGCCGGGCTTGCTCGTGGGCGAGTTGATGCCCAAGCTGGCCAGCATGACCGATAAGCTGGCTGTCATTCGGTCGATGGTAACGGGGGACAATGCCCATTCCACGAGCGGCTATCAAATGCTGACGGGCATGCCCCACGCGCCGCTGAATCGCGAAAACGCCCCACCGGGCAGGCCGAACGACTGGCCGTCTCTCAATGGAATCGTGCAGGCGCTACGGCCATCGAACGACGGCATTCCTTCTTCGATCGCGCTCCCTCGTCGGCTGGCCAACAATAACGGCCAAGATCCCTGGCCCGGCACCGACGCCGGGTTTCTCGGCCGCAAGCACGATCCCTGGCTCCTCGAATGCGACCCGAACGATCCAAAGTTCACCGTTCCCGGCGGCGCGCTTCCCGAAGAAGTGAGCACAGTCCGCCTGCATCACCGCTCGTCGCTCTTAGCACAGTTGAACGATCACGTAGCAGGCATTGAGAAGTCCGCTGCAGGCAAAAACTACGATCAGTACAAACAGCAGGCCATCAAACTGGTGGCGGGCGGCAAGGCGCGCGACGCCTTTGACCTGTCCAAAGAGCCAGCCGAATTTCGCGATCGCTACGGCCGGCACAAGTATGGCCAAAGTGTGCTGCTGGCGCGACGCCTCGTTGAAACGGGCGTTTCTCTCGTGCAGGTGCAGTGGACGTCGGTAGTCGGCAAGGACAAGCCAAACGGTGGCGGCTGGGACACGCACGAAAAGCACAACGAAAGCATCAAGGGCTGGCTAGTCCCCGTGATGGATCAAGTCACCAGTACACTGCTGCTCGATCTGGAAGAGCGCGGCATGCTCGACGAAACACTCGTCTGTATCGTCACCGAGTTTGGACACACCCCCAAATTCAATGCCAAGGGTGGCCGCGACCACTGGGGTCGCGTCTTCTCGATCGCGCTTGCCGGCGGAGGCATTCGTGGCGGCGTTTTTCTCGGTCGCTCGGATCGGAATGCTGCTGAACCCGTCAGCGACATCACTCGCCCCGCCGACTATCTGGCCACGGTCTACCACTTACTGGGCTACGACAGTCACACGATAGTACACGACATTCAAAATCGCCCCTTCCCCATCACACGGGGCCGGGTAATTGAAGAGATAATAGCCTAATTAACTGAATGGAGAGTCGCGACTCGTAACGGAGTAATTACAATCACTGCGAACCGTTTCCAGTCTTTATGAGGCACGAACGCCGTGAACGACTACCTGCCTTGGAGCCCGCACGCGACTCCGCTGGGAAAGACTGCTTTCTGGATCTTGGTCGTCTTGATCTTGGGATTCGGCGGCACCTGTCTCTGGTGGTTCCCGCCGATTTTTTGGGCCGCTTCAGCGCTCGCTTGTGGTGCGTTGCTTGGATTCTTGTTTGGGGTGCCCAAGGTTCATCAGGCCGATCTGCAGGCCAAGGATGGCGGACCGGCAGTCGATGAACCGCGCTATCGGCAACTGGTCAACACGAACGTCGAAGAGATTTCCGATTGGCTGACGAAGATCATCGTGGGCGTTGGACTCGTGCAACTCACCCAGATTCCGCCGAATTTTCAACGACTGGCGGAGTATCTGGCGGCCGATCAATACGATCCGGGCTTTGCGGGCGGCCTGGTTGCCTTCTTCGCGGTCACCGGGTTTCTTTCCGGCTATTTGCTCACTCGGCTGTTCCTGGCAGAGGCATTTCGCAAAGCGGATCAAGCGGATGAATTCAACGAGTCAGCGAGACTGTTGCCCGCTGCACCGGCAGCTACCCCAGGTCCAGACGGAGCGCAATTCATTCCGGCAACGCCAACTGCCGAAGGTCGCTTCGTCGCGGCACTTATCAGCAACTCACCTCGAGAAGCTGTTCTATCTTCTTGGCTGGCGTTAGAAGAAGCAGCGAAGCGGGCTATTCGCAGAAGACGCCCCGATGGCATCTTGCCCAAATCAACGGTATCGATGATCGATAGCCTGCTGAAACTCGAAGCAATTAGCGCGGAGCAAGCAATGCTATTTAGCAGGCTGCAGAACCTGCGTAACCTTGCGGTTCACTCCACTTCTCGGCTAGGTGAAAACGAAGTGAAAGACTTTGTCACTAACGCCTTGGCGCTGCAAAAGCACCTCGACGAAGCCTGACGACTATCGTTGGGCGAGGTACTGCGCGATCCAAAGCTGATCGGGTTGCGAGAGCTTTTCGAGAGGGATCGAAGTATTCACGCCTGTGGTGCGGCGAAGTCGAACGACACCAGCTTCGAGGGCGACAAACTCGGCATCGGCGGTGTACTTGCCGCTAGTCCAGATGCGAGCGTTCGTCGCTACCACCGCTGTCGCTTCCGGCGACTTTGCGACGAGCGGAATCACTTTCTCGGTAACCGCATCGATGACGGGCTTTGCTACCGTGATTTGACGCTTGGTCGACGGGTTGGCTTGGATCGATTTCACCAAGCTGGTGAGATCTGCAGTCGGCATTGCAACTTGAACCACGCGCCACTTGCCCGATTTGTGTACGCGGAACGGGCTAGAGGTATCGGCAGCAACTTCCTGAGTATCGGGCGATGACTTGCTGCGGATTAGTTCGGCGGCGGCCGCAATGGTGGTGACGAGATCGCTCGAGCCCACATGCGTCGTAAGCATGTCGATGCCGGCGGCCAGTTTTTCACCTACGAGCGAGTCGTGTACCCACAGTTCGATCGGGGCACTTGTCGCGCTGACATTCTTGTCGCTGGGAAGATCAATTGGTGCCAAACCTTGGCAGTTCTTCGAGGCGATCTGCAGGTAGTTGCCCGAAGTGCAACAGGTGAAGTTCGGTTCTCCCTTCTCATCAACTCGCAGGCCCACCATCGCCAGCGAGCGGTTATCAAGATTCTGGTTCAACTTCGCCAGCCGTTGTTCGCTCGTTTTGTCAAAGCCCGCGGCGATACGTCGCTCGGCTCGTTGCCTGGCGATCTCGGTGACTTGCGGACGTTGTTCCGCCTCCTGCTGAGCGGCACGGCGCAGAACCATGCGACCGATCCAACCTTTGCGAGTGGAGTCGATCCCCTCAAGCGTGGAATTCGTCGTGGATTTGATTTTTACAGGCTCGCCGGTGAAGCCTTTGCCTGGCTCGAAAACGACCAGCTTGGTTGCCTCAAACTTGGTCACCGCCCGGCTGTGGATAATTGCTGGGCCGTGGTGTCCAACGGTTCGCGAATGAACCTCGCCATTGAAGATAATCTTAAAGGTGGCCGCGTCGCCACTTTCCAACATCTTCACATGGGTATGTCCCACCACGTGACCTTTGCCTTGAATGGCAGTGCCCAGGATGTCTTCGCGGATGTCTACAGTGCGGTCGACTTGCTTGTTATCCAGCATGCTATTGAGCATGGAATTGGAGATGCGGAGTACGACACGGTGCTCGGGGATGGCTGTGCTTTTATCCTCAGCCAGCGTGGAAGCAACTACACCGAACGAGGGAACGAGCAGCGAGACGACCGCGAACCAATGACTGCGACGAAACATGCCCGCCCTCCGTTCCTAGTACCTGAGCTTTGATCGGCTCAATTTGATCAGCTCAACTGATGCACTTCGTGTGCCATTGAGACAGGTCCAAGTCGCGACGAATGCCGCGCAAATGCCTGCCCTTGATTCACTCCCTGTTCGCAGCTGAGTAGCTATCGAAAAGCTGAACGCGAATCAAGGCCGATCCAAAGCTAAGGTTAAATGCTGGGATGGAGGAGGTCAAACTAACCGCGAGAATCCTTACGAGAATTCATCAAATCATCGAGAACTGATTCATCAGACACTCTTTTTAGAGAGAATGTTCAGTGGGAAGAAACGGCTTTCCCGTATTCACTTCAAAGGCAAACTGTGAGTAGCAATCGCCGTTGCGCGTAGCCTCGAATGGAGTAAGTCGATCGTATTTAGTTCGTTCGCGATGGAAATAGGCTCGGTCATCAATGTGATCGGCTGCGCCCTCTTCGCCTCCGACGTAGTGCGACAACTCGTGCATGATGACGTACACAAAGCCCAGGTCGGTGAGATCCAACATTCGGGGCGTGAGATAGATCAGGTCCAGCGCGTGATCGACGACATCGTTCTCGATCGTCATCGTCTGGCCCTTGAGGTGCTTGTAGCCGCCCGGCTTCGCGTAGGCAAAATGCTCGGCTTGCAAACTGGCCAGCGGCGTGATCTGCAGAAAGCCGAATGCGGAAACACCCGCCTGGGGAGGCAAGGCGACTACTTGCAACATGGTGCGAAAGGTTTCGCGAATGAACCACAAGTGATGAAACGGGGCGGGCGAGCGTTGAATCCGAAAGTGAAAGTTGGTACGCCGAATGGCTGGTAAGAATTTGATGTGTTGACCTGTACGCAGCGCCATTTCTACGGTTTCGAGTTCGTTCAGGGCGCGGTCAATAAACCTGGCTACCTGGCGCAGTGACCGCCGCGCACGATGCAAGAGCACGTCGTCCAGACACTGACTCGCCAGCCGGTTGAGCCGAAAGATCGTTCGTTGCGCAGGATCAACAATGCTGTCCGGCGAAACGGACGGAAATTGCAGCTTTTGAAATTGCTTGATCGCTGACTTGGTTAAGGGCCCGCAATCGCCGTCGACCGCCAATCCCAGTCCGAATTCTCCGCTGCCTTGGGTCCCGCCTTGCGAGGCCGGAATGCGATTCAGTAGTGATTGCACGGTACGAGTATCAGCAGCTAAGTTGCCCGGGACCTTCCCGCGGTTTTCCAATCTACCCACCGGCAAAATCACGTCCTGAAACAGGTCCCGCGGGTCGATGTGGCAACAGGTTGCTCCCTTGCGCAGAGTGCGAATCATGGTGAGTTTCCTTTGTTCAATTCCGCCAGCTGGCGAAGTCCACGAAAGTGGCAACGCAACCAGCAGTTGGAAGAGGAATGTCGACGAGCAGGGCAACCTGTCGCAAAACCTCGCGCGCAAAGTTACTTCTGCGAATTTTTTGCCAAGAATGCGGGTTGTAGGTTTGAAATCCGCTCGTGGGTGGGCTAAGCTGCTGCGCTTTGGCCGACCGTGGAACGCTGTAACAGCGTTCTCGCTGCCCTTGATGTGCCAGGCGGGCTGTTGTGGGGTTTGATTCGACACTGCTGTGATGAGCTTTGATTCGTCAGCGGCTGATTGATGCAAAGGCCGACTGCGGATTCCCTCGACTGCCCGACCATTTTTCGTTCATTGTTAAGGAGCCTGATTGATGTCATCTAAGCAAACACGTCGCCGTTTCATGCAGACCACGGCAGCCCTCGGCGTCGGTTACTGGGCAGCTGGCGGCGTTTCGCCCCGCGTGAGCTTGTCGGCGAATGAAGAAATCCGTTTCGCCAGCGTGGGCGTCGGCGGCAAGGGGAGCAGCGACTCGGCCGATGCAGGCCGTAGCGGCAAGATGGTCGCCATCGTCGATATCGACGACCTGACTCTCGGCAAGGCCGGCGAAAAGTTCGAAGGCGCTCAGAAGTTCAACGACTACCGCAAGATGCTCGACGAAGTGGGTAAGAGCATCGACGCCGTGACCGTCAGCACTCCCGATCACTGCCACGCGGTCGTTGCCTCGGCTGCGATGCGCATGGGCAAGCACGCATTCGTGCAAAAGCCACTCACCAAGTCGCTGTACGAAGCTCGCTTCCTCGGCAACCTGGCCAAGGAAATGAAGGTTGCCACGCAAATGGGCAACCAAGGAACTGCTGGCCCGGATCTCCGCGAACAAGCTGCCATCTGCAAGAGCGGCGTGCTCGGCAAGGTCAGCGAAGTTCATGTTTGGACCAATCGCCCCGTGTGGCCGCAAGGTCTGGATCGTCCGACTGACGTCGTTGAAACTCCCAAGAATGTTCACTGGGACCTGTTCATCGGCCCAGCACCAAAGCGTCCTTTCCACTCGGCCTATCACCCCTTCAAGTGGCGTGGTTGGTGGGATTTCGGCACCGGCGCTCTGGGCGATATGGCCTGCCATACCCTCAACATGCCATTCATGGGCATGGACCTGCGCGACCCAATCAGCGTGCAAGCCATCACCTCGGGTCACAACAAGGAAACCTACCCCAGTTGGTCGATCATCACGTTCCAGTTCCCCGAACGGAACGGTCGCCCTGCTGTAACCTTTAAGTGGTATGACGGCGGCAAAAAGCCTGACGCTGCTCTGTTCCAAGGCGCAAAGGTCGCCAACAGCGGTTGCATGATCATCGGCGAAAAGGGTTCGATGTATTCGCCTGGCGATTACGCCGGCAAGACCGAGATGCTCGGCGGCATCACCAAGCCCACTGTCGAATTCGTTAAGTCGCCTGGCCATTTCGAAGAATGGACCCGCGCCATCAAGGGCGGCGATGCAGCCGTTTCGAACTTCGGCGATTATGCAGCTCCTTTGACCGAGACCATCCTGCTGGGCAATCTGGCCGTTTGGGCTGCTGCCGAGAAGGAAGTCGAGGGCAAGAAGATCGAATGGGACGCGAAGAGCCTGACGGCCACCAACGCTCCCGAGGTCGCCCACATCGTCAAGCCAGAATTCCACAACGGCTTCACGCTGTAATTGGTTGCAAACCAACAGTAACAATCCAGTGAGAATTGGCTTTGCAGTCGATTCTCACGCCAAATCAACCTCTCCACCCCGCGGGCATTCGGAGGATTCCGACTGCCCGCGGTTTGGTTTCTTGGCGGAGTCTGGGATACAATTGGCAGTAAGAAAGGTGCTGCACCATGATTGTTGCCAACTCACAAGTCACTCCAGAGCAATTGCTCGCCATGCCCGATAGCAAGGGATTCGAGATTGTGGCGGGAAAGCTCGTGGAGAACAAAGTGGGAGCGGAATCAAGCCAACTGGCGATGGACATCGTCGAGATTTTGTTTAACTATCTGCGCAACAATCGGCTCGGTCGCGTTTATGGGCCCGACACTTCTTTTCAGTGTTTTCCGCACGACGAAACGATGGTCCGCAAGCCCGATGTGGCGTTTCTTAGTTACGCTCGATGGCCCGCTGATAAGCGAATCGGAGCCTTCATCAAGGTTGCTCCTGAGTTGGCGATTGAAGTCCTCTCGCCCAACGACGTGATCAAAGAGGTCAACGACAAGGTTGATGACTATCTGGCAGCGGGCGTATCGACGGTATGGGTCGTCAAAGAATTTCGTCGCTACGTGGAAGTTCACTCCGCAAATGAGGCGTCACGAATCGCCTCGCTGAATGACGAACTGATGTGCGAAGGGATCTTGCCGGGCTTCCGTTGCCAGGTCAGTGAGATCTTTGCCCACATTCCTCAGGCCGAATGACCGGCATAGCCAACCTTCTATCCAACGGGCCATGTTTTCCGGCCTTGCCCCCTTTTCGCCCGGTTTGGGTGCGGTAGGCTGACGTTTTCATCAGCAAATCGTTGCGCGTTCTAAGTCGATTTGCCATTCACATTTCGAGTTGTTCGGACCCGAGCCCAACTTAATATGAGCGATCCTTATTTCCAGCAGTTGTTTGCCGAGCGAATCGGCGGTGTGAACTACGGCAAGGGAACCGAAATCTACAAGTTCGAAAAGATCAAGCGCGCCAAGCGCAAAGCACTCGCCGACTTTCCGAATCGGTTGCTGGTCGATTTCGGCATTGGTGAAAACGACTCGATGGCGCCCGAAAATGTTCGTGCCTCACTGACCGCTGAAGTGAACAAGCCGGAAAACCGCGGCTACATGGACAACGGCAATCAGAAATTCAAAGAAGCCGCCGCCCGCTTCATGCAGCGGAACTTTGGCGTCACATTGGATGCCAATACTCAGGTGAATCACTGCATCGGCAGCAAGCCCGCCTTGGCGATGATTCCCGCCTGCTTCATTAACCCTGGCGATATCACCCTGATGACCGTACCTGGCTATCCCGTGGCCGGCACGCACACTCGCTACTACGGCGGCAATGTATTCCGCCTGCCGTTGCTGGCCGAGAACAACTTCTTTCCTGACTTCAAATCGATCCCGGCCGACATTTGGCCCAAAGTGAAGTTGCTGGTCATCAATTATCCGAATAGCCCGACGGGCAAAACTGCGACTAAGGAGTTGTACGAATCAATCGTCGCGCTCGCCAAGGAAAAGAGCTTTGTCGTGGTGCAAGATGCCGCGCACAGCCTGTTGAGCTACGATCAGAAGCCCTCCAGCTTTTTGCAAACGCCGGGAGCCATGGATGTCGGCGTCGAAGTCCATTCGCTGTCGAAGGGCTTCGACATGATTGGCTGGCGCATTGGTTGGGTGTGCGGCAACGCCACGATCGTTCGCGCGTTCTCCGACGTAAAAGACAACAGCGACTCGGGGCAGTTTGGGGCCATTCAAAACGCGGCGGCGGTCGCGCTCAATGACGATTCCATCCACGAGCACACTCGCACCAAGTACAAGCGTCGCCTGGAAAAGCTCGTGGCGATGCTCACCCGTTGCGGTTTCAACTGCAAGATGCCTGGTGGCACCTACTTCTTATACACTCCAGCACCGAGCGGACTGAAGGACGGAACCAAGTTCGCCAACGCGGAAGAAGCCAGCCAGTTTCTCATCACCCAATTGTCGATCGTGACGGTTCCTTGGGACGATGCCGGCGCATTTCTTCGCTTCAGTGTGACTTATGAAGCAGCTGACGAAGCGGCCGAAGATGCCCTGATGAAGGCTGCCGAAGATCGCTTGAAGGGCTGCGGCGTGCAGTTTTCGTGATACGATAAGACGAGTTGATGCAATTCGATTCGCTCCGCCAGACGCAGCAAGGTTCCTTCACACTTTTCGCCCGTTGGAGTGTTGGCATGTATAGCCGGTTGTTGCTTGTGGCGGTTGCCTGTCTGCTGTGTTCGCTTGGTGGTTGCGGTGGTGGTGGTAAAAAAGAACCCTCGCTCGACGCCCAACTAAAAAAGGCACACGCGGAAAGCGACAGCGGCCGCAAGGCTCGTTTGTTGGCGGGCCTCGGCGAGAAGCAACTGAAAGCTGGCGACGTGATTGCCGGTGACGGAACTCTTAACGCGGCACTCGAAGCCGCTTCCTCCGTAGAAGACCCTGCCAGCAAAGCCAACTCGCTGATCTATGTCGGCCAGGCCTTCGGTCGCGCGGGGAAAACGACCGAGTCGAAAAAGGCCCTGCGGGAAGCGGCTAAGTCGCTCGAGGCAGTCGACGATCCCGGCTCCAAAGCCAACGCCTTTGCGGAACTCGGTGCGGCATCGGGTACGCTGCTGAAGAATCCCGATCAGGCAGCCGACTACCTGAAGAGCGCCGAAGCCGCTGCCGACAAAATTGACGTTCCTGCGATCAAAGCGGGGGTCTTCGGCAAGATCTATATCGCTTACCAAAAAAATGAACGCCCGACCGAAGCCGATGCGACACTGACCAAAGCCAAGGCCTTTGCCAAGGAGCAAGCTTCACCGAAGGATCAGGTCGAGTGCCTTGCCGAAATTGGCGATGCGCTCTCCAAAGCGAAGAAAACCGACGATGCTTCGACCTTTTTCAACGATGCCGAGAAGACCGCCGGCGACATTAAGGAAGACGACGCCCGCGGTTACGCGTACTTGAGCCTCGCTCGCAAGCTGAAGCAAGCAGGTCGCGGCGAAGAGGCTCGGCAGGCACTTTCGAAAGCCGACGATGCAGCGCTGAAGATCAAAGACGGCAGCATTCGTCAGCCCTTGATTGCCGATATTCAAGCTGCGGCGAAGTAACATGCTGGTCGAACTTGTCCGCACGACGACTTCCGACGGACTACGGCTCGATGGCGCCCTGCGAGCCAGCGACGACGGCATGGTTCGCAAAAAGCCAGCGGTCCTCGTGCTCCACGGCGTGGGTGGCAACTTCTATTCGTCCAGCACGTTCGAACCTCTGCTGCCAAAGTTGCACGCCGCTGGCTATCCCACGTTGACTGTCAACACGCGCGGGCATGACTCGGTGTTTGGCGCGCAACTGGGCAATGTGCGCCGGCGACTTGGTGCCGCCTACGAGATTGTTGATGAATGTCGGGCCGATATCGCAGCCTGGATCAAACTGCTCCACAGTCGCGGTCACGAACGAGTGATTTTGCTCGGCCACAGCCTGGGTGCCATCAAAGCGATCTACGCACAGGCCCACGAACGGCATTCCAGCGTCGCAGCGGTCATTGCTGTCTCCCCGCCGCGTTTGTCGTTCACCGCGTTTAGTCACGCGCAAGAGAGTAGCGTGTTCTTCGAATCAATGACCATCGCGAGGGAACTCGTCAAGGAAGGCAATGACGACGAACTGTTCACTGCCAAGTTCCCTTTTCCGCTCCTGATTTCAGCGGCCAGCTACATCGACAAATACGGCCCCGCCGAACGCTACAACATTCTGGAGTTCACCGCGCAGCTTCGCTGCCCCACGCTGTTCACCTATGGCAGCAAAGAACTAGCCCAAGGAGGCATAGCCTTCGCTGGCCTACCCGACGCGATCAACAAACTCGCTTCTCACGCCCCGCGCGATGTCACCACGATCGCTGATGCCGATCACTTCTACACGGGAATGCAGTCGCAATTGGCCGACAGGGTAGGGGAGTGGTTGCAGCAGCGGGGAATTAACTGAGTCGATTTGTCATTGCTGCGTGGCAACTTGAATTCCCTCTTCCACCGCCACGCAGATTCGGTCGAGTTCTGCGAGCGAGATTGCCAAGGGCGGCAGGATGACAACGACGTTGCCGAGAGGGCGTAGCCAAACGCCCTTTGTCAGGGCGTGATTGCAGACTAGTTGGCCGCGGCGCTCGCCCCACGGAAATGACTCATGGGCGCTTCGATCGCGGACGAGTTCAATCCCGGCGATCATGCCCAGTTGTCGAACGTCTCCCACCTGAGGGTGCTGGGCGATGCGAGCCAGATGTTCTTGCAGTCTGGCGATCTTGGCAGGCAGTTGGGCGAGCGTTTGTTCCTGCTCAAAGACATCCAGCGTGGCCAAGGCTGCGGCACCGCCCAGCGGATTACCACCGTAGGTGTGCCCGTGGAAGAATGTGCGCGACGATTCGTAGCTCCCCAAGAACGCTTGCCAAATTCGATCGGTAGCCAGCGTCGCCGCGAGTGGCAAATAGCCGCCGGTGATACCTTTGGCGAGGCACAGCAAATCGGGTTCTACGTTCTCGTGCTCACAAGCGAACATGCGGCCGGTGCGTCCCATGCCGACGGCCACTTCGTCGGCGATGAGCAACACGTCGTACTTACGAGTCAGTTCACGGAGTCCGCGTAAGAATCCGGGTGGATGCAAGATCATGCCCGCAGCGCATTGCATCAGCGGTTCGATGACGACGGCCGCAATCTCGGCATGCTGCCTTTCGAGGATCTGCTGCACCTGATTCAGAAAGTACTCACAGGCATCCTCGCGACTCACTCCTGCCGGCAGTCGATACAGCTTCGGTGTTGGCAACCTGAGCACTTCGAACAAGAGCGGCCGGAACATCTCGTGAAAGCGAGGCACGCCGCCAACACTCACGCTGCCCAGCGTATCGCCGTGGTAAGCATTTTCGAACGCCAGGTACTTCGTCTTCCGTGGCTGAGGATTCTCGCATTGCTGCCAGAACTGAAACGCCATCTTCAGGGCCACCTCGACTGCCGTGGCTCCACTATCGGAAAAGAAGACATGCTGGAGACCAGCCGGAGCCAACTCGACCAAGCGACGTGCCAGTTTGATCGTCGTCGGATGGGCCATTCCCAAGAGTGTGATATGGGCAGCCTGGTCGAGTTGTGCCCGAATGGCAGCGTCGATGGTTGGATGACGATGCCCGTGTACATTGCACCACAGGCTGCTCACTCCATCGAGATATGCTCGCCCGTCGACGTCATAGAGCGTGCAGCCTTCGGCCCGTTCAATGATGAAGGGCTGGTGCCCGGCCATTTGCGTGAACGCATGCCACACGTGTTCGCGGTCCCAAGCTTCCAACTGCTCTTTGGACGGCGAAGCAGAGGCGTCAAGAGACGGCGGCCGAGAGTAGTCTTCTACCATTGAACCGTGATGGCTTGACCGGGTCGCACACCAAGCATGATCTTCGCACTGTCGCCAACAATCACAAGTTCAAGAAACCCGCTAGGAGCCAGTAGCGCCAGCAGAGTCATTTCGGGCTCTTTGTGATCGAGCGCAAAGAGGCCGACAGTCTGATGTTCGTCGCACGTCACGGTTACCGATTGGTCGCGCGGGACCGTGCGCAGTCGGTCGACAGCGATATCGGAGACGAGGTTGCCGGCCTCGTTATAGGAAGTGATTTTGCCTTCGATCTTACCCGGCACTAGCTGCACTCCGCCCGAAGTGGTGAGAAGTCGCGGGAACACGTGTGGCGACATTCTAAAATGCCGCTAGCGGGGAGCCAAGCGGGCAGCCGGGCTATTCAGGACATTCTTAAGATTTTATCGCCCGCCGGACCAGCACCCGGTCCCCCACATCTGCCCCCAATGTAGCCGCTGCATTGCCGTTCACTTGGGCAATCTCGAGCCGGCCTTGCGAGTCAACCAGTGTCATTATTTCGCCCACGGGCTGTTTGCCGTAAGTGGTATGCAAGCCGGCAACCTTTCGCTCACCAACCTGCGTCACGATGCCGGTCGGCCCTGCCCAACCTTTGATCTTCGCCGCCGAGAGATTGGTAATCAAATTGCCAAAGGAATCGATGCAAAGCACTTCGCCCAGAATCTCATCGGGCTCGATCCGTGGTTCGTTCCACGTCAGCATTACCAAGGCCGGGTGAATGGGACCGAGTTGGCTCGCCTGTAATCCACCTGCGAGATGCCCCGCGACGGGCGCGAGGATATCGCGCCCGTGAAAGGTGTTGCTCATCTGCGGACGCCAGAACTTGCTGTCGGCCAGTTCAATCACCCGCTGGGGGACGTGTTGCCGGGCGAGGTAACTTAGCACTCCATTGTCGGGGGCCAGGTAATGGTGCTCATTAATTTCGGCGTAAACCATTTTTCGCTCCATCCCCACACCCGGATCTACGACAACAACGTGCAGCGTGTGACGGGGAAACAGCGGCGTCACATCGGAGAGCACGACCGCAGCTTGGCGAATGTTCTGCGGACCGATAGCGTGCGTGATATCGACCAGTCGCGCACGCTCACAAACCTGGAACAAGGCTCCCTTCATTGCTGCAACGTAGGGGCTGGAGACGCCAAAATCGGTGGTCAAGGTAATGAGCATGGCCGATTGCAGATTTCAGAGTGGAGATTGCAGATTCGATAATCATCGTCGCCATTTTATCTCGTACTGGCGTCTGGAGCCCGCAAGTCTAAACTGGAAGCCAAACTAATTCCTTAATCTCGCAATCTCCACTCTGAAATCTGCAATGTTCTTAACCTTCGGCGAAGTCATGGCTCGGATCGCACCTGCAGGGCATTTGCGTTGGCCGCAAACATTGCCCGGTAGTGTGCAAGTTACTTGGGGAGGCGGCGAGGCGAATGTCGCCGCCTCGCTGGCGATGTTTGGACACAGCGCGCGATACCTGACGGCTCTTCCCAAACAACCCGTTGCTGAAGCGCTGGTCACATCGCTGCGCGGTCTGGGCGTCGATGTCTCGAAAATCTACTGGCGCAAGGAGGGAAGACTCGGCCTGTACTTCGTCGAAGTCGGCGCGAATCAGCGCGGCAGCACGGTGCTGTACGACCGTAGTTATAGCGCCATCAGTCTGGCTACAGCTGATGAATACGATTTCGAGCCAGCCCTGCAGGGTGTTCATTGGTTGCATGTCACCGGGATCACACCGGCGATCAGCGAAGCTGCGGCAATAGCCAATCAGAAGATTTGCGAACTAGCGCACGCTCGCGGAATCACCGTTTCGTGTGATCTGAACTTCCGCAAGAAGCTATGGAACTGGCGGCCGGGCACGAAGCCTAAAGATCTCGCCCGCGAGTGCATGACCAAGTTACTCGCCCATGTCGACCTGGTAATTGCCAATGAAGAAGATGCGGCCGATGTGCTCGGAATTCATGCCACTGGCACCGATGTTACCCAAGGACACATTGCCGCTGATGCTTACGAACAGGTTGCCAGGCAGATTGCCGCCAAGTTTCCAAGCGTGAAGCGCGTCGCCATTACTCTTCGAGAAAGCATCTCGGCCGATCACAACAACTGGGGAGCCATGCTGTTCGACGTCGCATCCGACCGCGCGCACTTCGCGCCGCTCGATGCCGAAGGCAATTATCAGCCTTACGAGATCCGGAACATCGTCGACCGCGTGGGTGCGGGCGACTCATTCGGCGCGGGACTGCTGCACGCACTGAACACACCAGCAATCTCCTCGCCTGACAAGGCCATCGCGTTTGCCGTAGCCGCCAGTTGCCTGAAGCATTCCGTTCAGGGCGATTTCAACTATGTTACAGTGGAAGAAGTAACCGCCCTGCTCGCTGGCAACGCGAGCGGTCGCGTGCAGCGGTAAGTTTGGAGGTTGTCGCATGTCGACTGTCATCCCACCCAATCGTCTTCCATCGGTCATTCCGCCGCTTGAACCCGGCGATTGCCTCAGCCGTGATGAGTTCGAGCGCCGCTACGAGGCCATGCCGCATTTGAAAAAGGCGGAATTGATTGAGGGAGTTGTCTACACGCCTGCCGCTGTACGCGCTTTTAATCATGGTCGCCCCCAGCAGGTGATTGCGACACTCTTGGGGACGTACGACAGCGCTACTCCAGGAACTCTCTCGTTTGACAACACCTCGGTGCGACTCGATCTCGACAATATGCCGCAGCCGGATCAAGTGTTGCTGATATTGCCTGAGTGCGGCGGACAATCGAAGTTGAGCAACGATGACTACATTGAGCAGGCACCCGAGTTGGCTTGTGAAATTTCGTCGAGCAGCGTGAGCTTCGACCTGCACACGAAATTGCAAGTGTATCGGCGAAGTGGCGTCCGGGAATACCTTGTTTGGCGCGTGCGCGACCAACAAATCGACTGGTTTTCTCTGCTAGGCAACGACTACGTCAAGATGTCGCCGGACGCAGCTGGCTTGCTGAAGAGCCAAGTTTTTCCGGGGCTCTGGCTGCGTCCAGCAGAGCTAATCAAGTTCGCCATGAAGAAGGCCCTCAGAACCCTCGATCAGGGACTAGCTTCGGCCGAACACGCAGCCTTCGTCAAGCAACTGAATTTTCCGGCGGAAGAGTAATCGGCCGCAGCGAACAGCCCATTCGCGAGCGGGCAGTCTTTGCTAAAATCTTGGTTTGCTCAGTCGACGCTGGCCACCACGATCTCTCCGCTCTTAGAAATCCGCTCATGTCGCACGATCGTTACGAGAATCCCCTCATTTCCCGGTATGCTTCAAAAGAGATGAGTTCGCTCTGGAGTGAGCAACGCAAATTCGGCACCTGGCGACGGCTGTGGGTCATTCTGGCTGAAGCGGAACAACAACTGGGCCTGCAGATCACCAGCGAACAGATTGCAGAGCTGCGAGGCCAGGTCGACAACATCGACTTCGATGCCGCAGCCAAGTACGAAAGGAAGTTGCGGCACGACGTGATGGCTCACGTTCACACCTATGGCGATGTCTGCCCGAGTGCCCGCGGCATCATTCACCTCGGTGCCACCAGTTGTTATGTGACCGACAACGCCGACCTGCTCTTGTTGCGAGAAGGCTTGCAACTTGTGGCCCGGCGACTCGTAACGGTCATCGATTCACTCTCCAAGTTCGCCGTACAGCAACGTAGCCTCGCATGCCTCGGTTTCACGCATTTGCAACCTGCCCAGCCCACAACCGTCGGCAAGCGCGCTACGCTGTGGGCGTACGACCTTGTGCTCGATCTGCTGGAAGTGGAGCATCGCATCGCCGAGATGCGGGCGAGAAGTGTGAAAGGAACAACCGGCACGCAGGCGAGTTTCTTAGCACTCTTTCACGGCGATCATGCCAAGGTTCGCGAGTTGGAGAAGCTCGTCGCCAAGAAGATTGGCTTCGATGATAGCTATGCGGTAACGGGTCAGACGTACACCCGAAAAATTGATTCCCAAATCGTCGACGTCCTCTCAGGCGTAGCCCAATCAGCCCACAAATTGGCCACCGACCTGCGCTTGCTGGCCTCGCGCAAGGAAATGGAAGAGCCCTTTGAAGCTGATCAGATCGGTAGCTCGGCGATGGCCTACAAGCGGAACCCGATGCGCAGCGAACGAGTGTGCGCGCTATCGCGCTTTGTGATCAGCCTGCAATCGAGTGCGGCGAATACCGTCGCCACGCAATGGATGGAACGGACGCTCGACGATAGTGCCAATCGCCGCCTCGTCTTGCCGCAGGCCTTTTTGGCCATCGATGCTATTCTCGTTCTGCTGCAGAATATCTCGAATGGACTCGTCGTCTATCCGCAGGTGGTTGCCCGCAACCTGCAGGAAGAGTTGCCATTCATGGCAACTGAAAACCTGCTGATGGCAGCGGTCGAGCGCGGTGGCGATCGACAGAACCTGCACGAAGTGATTCGCAAGCGTAGTCACGAAGCAGCGGCTGTAGTGAAGCAAGAAGGGAAGCCAAATGACTTGCTTACCCGACTCGCCAGCGAACCTGACTTCGCCGGAGTTGATCTGCAGGCAGCACTCGAACCTTCGCAGTATGTAGGCCGTGCCCCCGAGCAGGTCGATGAGTTTGTGGCAGAAGTGATTGCTCCAATTCGGGCCCGCTATGCCAATCAGCGCGAGTTGGCTGCGGAGCTGAAAGTGTAGGCAACCTACCGCGAGCCAACGGCGGCGGCGAACAGACCTGCGCAGATCAAGAAGACAACGATTGCGGCGATGATGCCCGCCGTGACTGCGGCAATTTTGCGATAGGAAGTCGGTGCCGTTCCCGTGCAACGTCCGGTTTGGCCGTTGAGCAAAAAGCGGAACGTCTGCTGCTGATAGGTGTAGGCCATGATCCAGACCGGCAGCAGGACCGGCTCTGCGGAGAGGCCTTCCACGCGCACATTCACGCGCACGTTCCGCGAACGGCCGGGCACCAATGCCTCGCAAGCTTGCGTTTCTAAGCCCTCTAATCCTTGCTGCGCCAGCGGCCGAGCGTACTTTCGCTGAACCTGAAACTGCTCGAAGAGGGAATTCTCCAGATCAGCTTTTTCGGCAGGGACTGACTGGCTCAGATCAAATGGACAAAGAGCGGTCGTCTCCGCCGGTGAAAGGGAACTGCTCGCACCGACCAGCAAGCCGTCGTATTTTGCGCGATGCTCACCAGAAACAGGGCACCAATCCGCACTGGCACCCCAAGGTGTTTCGCTGCTATCGGCAGTCCAATAAGTAAAAGTCTTCGCACTGAAGACCCAATAGGGAACGTAGATGGCGGTCAGCTTGGTCACGATGGCAGCTGTCGCCAAATCATCAGGCCGCCAGAAGCTGCTCCCCATCCAAGCCTTCAGTCGCTTCACCGCCTCGCTCTGCTCGATCTGAAAAAGGACCACCGATTTTGGCGCGAGCGTCTTCGCATCGCGCTGAGCTTCGAGGTGTTCGCCGCCGCAAAAGGGGCAACGAAGTGCTTGCACCGAAGCATCGTAGCTCATCGACGCGCCGCAACCTTCGCAGCGAAAGTTGTGCGTCGTGAGCATCGTCGTGCTCTTCTCGCTCGCAGCACGATGCGGCGCCTCGGTGCCGCAATTGGCGCAGAACAAGTCTTCCTCGTCGAGCAAGGCATGACAGATCGTGCACTTTTCCAGCAGTTCACTCATGAGAGAGGCAATCAACGAGCATTCACAGCAGCGACGATCAAGAACACGATGAGCAGCAACGCGACAATGACACCAACGAGGATCGAAATTCGTTGCCAGGAGACAGGCTTGTCGCCCGACATACGCCCGGTCTGACCATTCATCAAAAATCGGTACAAGGTCCCCTGATACTTGTAGCTGGCAATATACATCGGCAACAAGCACAAGTCGGAGTTCACCTGACTGAAGCGAGTCTCGGCATTTAGGCTGCGGTGCGTGTCACCTGGCAGGAACGCGGCGATATTTTGTTGCTCGCGGCGATAGAACTCGGTTTGGGATATCTCAAGCGCCTGCTCGCGATTCACCGAGTACTCTTCTGCGAACCAACCCGCGAGGAAGTAGGGAGCGTAGCGTTTGAGCGCTGGCAGTTGATAGGGCTGAACTCGCAGCGCCTGATCTTGCGGCAAGCCCTTGCTGCCTGAAACAAGGTAGCCGCTGTAGTAGTGGTGATGATTTCCCGCCAGCGGATACCATTCGGTCTCTTGCACCTGCCGCGTATGCGTGGTGGTGTTGCCCTTGGAGTCGGTCGTTGTATAGGTCTCGGTTCGATACCAATGCTCACCAATCGAAGCTTGCCAGTTGCTGTCGGCCCGCATCGAGAACGACCAGAAAGGCAAATAGACGCCCTTCATCTTGTCGAGCACTGCTGCAGTCCTTAAATCGCCCGGTCGGTACCAGTCGTTGGCACCCATCCAGGCTTTGAACTTGGCCTGAGCCTCTTCGGGTGGGATCGCAAAGCCGATGACGAACTCGGGCGGTTGCCGACCAGTCTCTCGCGCGGGGAGTTCCACGACGTAGGTCGAATCGCAGAAGGGACAGACGTAGCTTCGCTGGTTGGGATCGGTGGCGACCTCAGCTCCGCATGTTTCACAGCGGAAATGCTTTTGCTCGGGAATTTCGTCGAGCGACGGGGCAGGCGTGGCAATCTCAGCGTCAATCGGTGCTTCTGCAACACCGGCCGCTGACGAGGGAAGCTGAAAACCCGGATTTGTCGTGCCGCAAGCCGGGCAGAACTTGTCGAGCGGTTCGATGGGCGTGCCGCAGGCGTCGCAAGGCTTGCCGCGCGGAGCGGGAGCATCGCGATCGACGGCTTCGGCATCGAGCCACTGAATGTCGGACATCAAGACTCCGGTAGGCATTGAAAAAACGTTGCTTGATGAAACTCAGCTGTGCATGCGGGGAAAGTCGTCGCCAGTCGCCAGGATCGCTGCTTCGGCGGCGGCCAATTCGTGCAATCGCTGGCGCAGGGATGCTTCGTCGGTGTATTTGCGGGCAAGTTGCACGTACGTACTATGATGCCGCGCTTCGGACTCGAACAGACTGCCATAGAAATCAGCTAACTCGCGATCGGCCAGTCTATCGCGCAGCAAACCGAACCGCTCGCAGGAGCGTGCTTCGATCAGCCCCGCCACAATCAGCCGGTCAACGGCCCGCTGAGGTTCCTGTTTCGTGATCAAATCGTGCAACTTGCTGCCGTAGGTACTGGGATGAATCCGGCGAAACTTCATACCGCGGGCCGCAAGCAAGTTAATTACCAGGTGGTAGTGCTCGAGCTCTTCGCGGACGATCTCGGTCATCGCCTCGGCCAGTTCCACATCTTCGACATAGTAGCCGATCAGGCTCAACGCACAGGCAGCCGCTTTGCGCTCGCAGTGGGCGTGATCAATGAGCAGTTCTTCCAGGTTGGCTTCCACATGCCGCAGCCAGGAGTCGGGAGTAGTTGATTGCAGACTGAGCATTGCAAATGTGTTTAAAAATATTGAGCGATGGCGGGACCGTAGTGCAAAAACCATTAAACCCCCGCCGCAGGGGCGGGGGCGAAACATCGCACGCGGCACTTCCGATGAACGCTTGAATGATACAATTGCCCGTCCGCGTCGCCCATTCCACTTCGCCCGCTAGGCCTCGTCACTTCGGTTCGCATGATTCTGCTGAGTGTTCAAGATATTGTTAAGCACTATGGTCCCGAGCCGGTGCTCGATGGAGTTACGTTCGACCTACGGCCCGGCGAACGGGCTTCGTTGGTGGGGCCCAATGGCGCTGGCAAGACCACGCTGATGCAGATCATCGCCGGGCAGAGCGAACCGCACTCGGGCACAACGGTCATTCACCCTTCGGCAAGAATCGGCTACCTGGAACAACAACCCGAGTTCCCGGCGGGTCGCACCGTGTGGCAAGAGGCCAGTAGCGCTCTCGATGAACTGCTCAACTTATCGAAAGAGGCCGAAGAACTCGGCTTGGCAATCGCCACCGAGCAAGACGCCGCTGCTCGTAAGAAGCTGGAACTGAAGTTCGACTTCCTACAACATCAGCTGCATCGTCACGATGTCTATCAGGCCGATCGGCGGATCGAGCAGATTTTGCAAGGCCTCGGTTTTGGCCCCAGCACGTATGAGCAACCTGTCGATCAACTTTCCGGTGGTCAGCAGAATCGACTGATGCTCGCCAAGTTGCTGCTGACTGATCCTGATTTGCTTTTGCTCGACGAGCCGTCAAATCACCTGGATATCGACGCGACCGAGTGGCTGGAAAACTATCTCACGGCCACCGATCAGGCGATGCTCATCGTCAGCCACGATCGCTATTTTCTGGATCGTGTTACCAATCGCACTTTGGAGTTGTATCAAGGGACGGTGGAATCGTACCCAGGTAACTTCACGCAGTACAAGCGGCTGAAGGGTGAGCGAGTCGAAGTGCAGCGCCGCACTTACGAGAAGCAGCAAGAAGACATTGCGCGGATGGAAGACTTCATTCGCAAGAACCACTACGGCGTGCTCGCCACACAGGCAGAGGATCGCCGCAAAAAGCTCGAGCGAATTGAACGCGTGCCACCGCCACGCGAAATCAAGTCGCCGGCCATGAGCTTTCCACCGTCGGCACGGACTGGCGATATCGTGCTGCGCGTCGAGAAGCTCAGCAAGGCCTATGATCGCCCGCTCTTCAAAGATCTGACGTTCGACGTGCTCCGCGGTGAGAAGTGGGGCATTCTCGGCCCCAACGGAGCCGGCAAAACAACTCTGCTTCGCTGCATTCTCGGTCAGACGCCCGCCGATAGTGGCCGCGCAGTCATCGGCAGCCAGGTGAAGCTCGGTTACTTCGACCAGCACTTGAGTAGTGTCTCTGCCGATGCCGAAGTGGCGGATGCGATTCGTCCCGATCACAAAGAGTTCATGATCCAGCAGCGACGAGATTTGCTCGCGCGATTCGGTATCACGGGCGACACGGTGTTGCAGAAGGTTTCGAGTTTGAGTGGTGGCGAGCGGAACCGGACAGCGCTCGCACGGCTCGCGGCGCAAGATGCCAATGTGCTGATGCTTGATGAACCAACGAACCATCTCGATCTGTGGGCCCGCGATGCGCTGGAAAAGGCCCTGCGAGAGTTCGACGGGACGGTAATCTTTGTCAGCCACGATCGCTACTTTCTCAATCAGGTCGCGGATAAGTTGCTGATCGTGCAGCCCGATCGGTTTCGCGTGATCGACGGCAACTACGATACGTACCTACACCTCATCAAGCAGGGCTTTGCCCTGGATGCCCGCGCGGGAGTCGCGGACGAGAAGAAGAAAGACGCTGCCACGGCCAGCCAAGCGGCGCAGGCGAAAGAAAAAGAGAGCCGCCGCAAACGAAAGTTCCCCTATCGCAAGCCCGATGACATCGAAGTCGAGATTCACCAGCAGGAAGCTCGGCAAGAAGCGTTGCTCGCCGCTTTCGCCCAGCCCGATGTGCTCCGAGATGGTGAGCGGGTGAAGCAGATTCAATCGGAACTCAGCGCGCTGGAAGTGTCGCTACCCAAGCTGTACGAGCATTGGGAAGAAGCTTTGGAGATGAATCAGTGAGGGAAGGGGCCAGAGATCGGGGGCCAGGGACCAGGAAAATACGGCGAATACTATTTCCTAATCTCTAGCCCTTCCTCTCCACCAGCCGGAACGCGTAGCCACGCCAGAGGGTGCGGAGCATATCGCGCGACCAGTGCTCGCGGCACATTTCCAGCGATGGATCGGCGATGACCGCGTTCCCTGCAGAGTCGAACTCCAGCAGCACCACACTGTGATTCACGCCGGGTTGCCAGCCAAACTCCCGAGTGAAATCTGAGTCGGAACGAGAACCTCGCGCCAGCCCCACGCTGAGAATCACTGGCCGATCGGCCAGTTCGCGCAGCTGATCGTCGCTGCACCAAACGACTTCCACATCGTAGGGTGTTCCGGCTGTTTTCAACTTCAGCCCGCGATACAGTCCCTGCCAACTGGTGCCGTCGCGGGTCAGGCACAGTTCAGCCATCTCTTGTTCGGTGGCGGCAATTCCATACTGACGAAGCAACGTGGCGGCACTCGCTGGTGAGCATGTTTGTTTGGTCGTTTGCAGGCAAGTCCCCAGGCTATCCCAGCGGTCTTCACAGGCGGGTGCGTTGCCCAGCAGTGGGTAAAGGAAACTGAAACTGGCGGCAGCAGCCAGACCGGCAATGCAGACGACGCGCCTTAGCGCGGACGTTGCCGGACGATGCCACACGATGGCGGCTAGCGCCGCCGCGATGATTGGCAACCAATTGCCGACGAGAATCAGGTTCGGCGTCGAGAGCCAACGAGCAATCCGAACGTCGTACCACAGTTCGTAGATGTAGTAAAACAGCAGCCCAACCACCACACAGCCGGCGAGCTCCATGGCGCGCGGCGAAGCAAACCGAGCCAGCCAGAGTGAGAAGAGAAAGACCGCGAGCGCAACCAAGGCGATGGCCAACGATCCCCACCAGAGATCCCACATTCGCGCTCTCCCCTCTGCCGATCCATGCGTCAGATCCGGCCGAACGTTGCCCTGTCCTGTTGCATGAAGAATGCAAGAAGACTCTGTGAAGGGCTGGCGAATTTTAGGAGAGGATCTGCAGAGAGTCCAGAGAACTTAGGGCGTTTAAGCCGCCGAATTCATGTGAAGATTTGATGAAGAAGCGAGTGAATCGCTCCGCTATCGGTACCTGAGCTTTTTCAAAGCCTCAAGCGACCAACTCTGAGTGTTTGATCCTGGTTTGACTTCAAAGCTCAATTCGCTGGCGCTGTGATACTTGGCCGGCAGGCTCTCTTCGGTGCGTTCCAGCAGAGCGGCACCGGGGCCGTCGTGCTCAGGAAAAGTGCCCGTGACGATGGGGGCCGAAATCTGCACGACCGACTTACCCGCAACCACCTGCGCGGTGTAGTTGCCATTCACAATCTCAACGGTAGTACTGCTGTTTGGATTCTTCTCGGGAACAAACGAGATCACGCCTTTCGTCAGAGGTTGGCCATCCACGGTCACTTGTCCGCTGACGGTGCCCACCTGGGAGCCACAACCAGCCAGACAGCCCAGCGTGGCGATGCCTAGCAACAGACAAAACCCTAGCTTCATATTCGCATCGCCCTTCGTGATTGGCCGTTCGCACACAGGCAGACAGACCGTCCTACCAATCGCTGGCGAGCGTTTCGCCTTTGTCGGGAGTTAGGACCGCGTTCCAGGTCTTCAGAGAAATGCTGCCATTCACCGCCCGCACGCTGCCATCGCCCAGGCCGACCATCACGACGGAAGGGTGAAACGCGCTGGAGGTTGTGGGGTTGCAAGTGCCAGTGGGGCCGAGCGTGGGTGCTGCCTGAGGCGCTCGCCAGCTTTGCACATTGCCGTTCGAAGGATCGGGAATTTTCGCCGTGGCATATTGAGTCGCAAAACTTCCGCTGGGAAATCCCGGCGGAACCGTATTGCTGACGGCCGCGTTCGGCCAATAAACAATCGGGTCACCCGTTGTGAGATTCACGGCTGGCCACACGGACCGGCCATCGGTCGCATTGTTGCCGCCGGCTGGATTGCGGCACAACGAGATATGCTCCACCAACATCACCGTGGACGAAGTGCCGTCAGTCATGCCCGCCAAACGCGGATACTCACCCGTGACAAATACCTCACCGTTCACGTTGTAGCTGTTCATGTTGTAATTCGAAGTGGTCGCGATGGCCCTCGCTTTGATGGTCGCGTCCGATGGGCAGACATAAGCCGGCACCCTGGTGGCAAATGAATTGGTCGCGGTCGCGCTATTGAAGAACGCGCTGGATGTGGAGAGGGGTGCCAGTTTGTCGAACATCGCCCCCTGTTCCAGATAGGGAAGCATCGACCAGAAAGTCGACGATTTCACCAGCGTGGTACTTCCCTTTGGCCAGGCATAGCCGAATTGTGGCATGTACAAGTAGGTGTCGTGGCAGTTGTGTAAGCCCAACACTTGCTGCTTGATGTTATTCGTACACTGCGTTCGCCGGGCTGCTTCGCGGGCGGCTTGAACCGCGGGAAGGAGCAAAGCCACCAGCACGCCAATAATGGCAATGACAACGAGCAATTCAACCAGTGTGAAGCCGCGTTTCGTAAGGACGCGCAGGCGTAGACCACAAGCCATCGTAAATCTCCCGAGAGAAGAATGGAGAATTCAGCGCAGGCAATTCGGGCACAACGAACGTAAAGCTCAAAGAAAAGACTGTAGGGGCTAGTAACACCCCTCAATGGGGCGAATTGTAATGTGCCGGTAACAATTCGCCAACAAAAAAGATCCCGGCGGGTCAAGATTTTGCTGAACGCGATGGATCGCCCTCAGCGGTCGTTGTCCGCTCTGCTGCGCGGGCCGGCACAGCAAGGCGCGGGCAATCTTCGCCTAAGCGTAAGAGCGGTCAGAAACAGGCGGCTGGAAAAAACTTGTTCACAAACCTACCAGGGGTTTAGACACGAATGCGCGCCGTTCCCGAGAGATACCGCACCTGCGGCTCACAAACCTACCCCAGTTTGTGAACGCCCCTCTTCAGGGTGGCGTTCGACTTGCGACCGCGAGCTTGGCAGCCAGCAGTGGTTTATCGTCCGCCGCGGCCACCACCACCGCCGCCAAATCCGCCGCCCCCTCCACCGAAGCCGCCTCCGCCACCACCTCGGCCTCCGCGACCACCGCCTTGCAGGGCGTTGAACATTTCCATTTGCTGGCGAATGTTATTGTTAACCTGAGGAGCTTGTTGCGACTGATTGTTCTGACCACCACGACTTCCGCCCTGGCCACCCGAGCGTTGCCCACTGCTGGAGCTACTCGGACGGCTGCTGGTAGAAGTACCAGTGGTCGTCGTTTTGCTGCTGGTGATCGATTCGCCATAAACCTGAGCCAGCGAACGAGTGATGACGTCGGCATTCGAGCCCCGCAGCGAAACGACGCGGACGGTTTCGTCCGAGCTGAGTTCTGCGGTATCAAGCTGCTTGACCAGAGCCTTCACTTCTTCGAACAAATAATCGGGGGCCGCGACAATCAGCGAGTTGGTGCGAGTATCGACGCCCACTGTCATCTTCTGTTCTTCACCCTTGTTGGCCTGCTGGTTCTGACCTCCACGACCACCGCCCCGCAACGCGCGGACGAAGTCTTCGGGCGAAGGCTGCCGCTGTTGGCCGTTTCCTTCGGCTGTCATGCGGCCGGCATAGACTTGGCGAACCACGGTCGCTATTGAATCGGCAGTGCTGTTGAGCACGGGAATGAACCGCGGAGCAGCGACGAGTTGTACTGCTTCGGGTCCCGAGGGCTTGTCGAGCAGATCGAGCAGGTCTTCAATTTTTTCGTGATCGGCCGAACTGGCTTGAACGATCAAGGCATTCAGGCGGATATCGGGCGTAATCGTGGCCGAACCGGCAGTCACCGGGGTGCCGCCACTGCCTCCGCCGCCACCCATGCCGAGCAGACCGCCGAGCAAGCCGCCGCCCATGTCACCCATCATGCTGGAAGCGAGGTCGCCCATCAGGCTGCCGCCACCAGCGTCGCCACCACTTGAGCCGCCGCTGCCACTGAGAATTTCTTGCAGTAGCGTCGCAGCAACCTGAGCTTTCGCAAACTTGAGGTAATAGATGGCCATCTCTTTGCCGCCGCCGCGCTGGTCGGCAATCTGCCGCAGCATCATTTCCATTTCGTCGAGTGCATCGAGATCTTCCGAGACGATCAGAATGCCGTTTGGTGTGAGCGTAATGACGATCTCGGCCCCAGGAACGGAAACGGGACCTTTAGGCGCTTCGGCTTCAGCAACGCCTTCGGCTGGCTTTGCTTCTGCCGGCTTGGTTTCAGCCGCTTCGGCTGGCTTCTTTTCACCTTCCGCTGCGGCACCAAGCTGGCTGATGAATTGCAAGTTGCTGTTAGGGATGAAGCGCCGAGCAGTGCGATCTTTGTCTTCATCCCGCACGATTACCGGGCGTTGAAGACCATCAATCGAGCGCCGAGCCTCTTCGAGGATGGTCGTTGGTTCAGGCTTAGGCGGCGGAGCAGGCCCCTGCGGGGCTGCTTCGGGAGTTTCGCCCGGAGGACCAAAGTTGTTGCGCAGTTCATTCGGCATGTTCTTATTGCCGGGAGTAACCACGCGAATCTTGTTCTTGTGCTGGAGGGGGAAGATGACTTCGAGTTGATCGATGACCTTCATCGCCGAGCGACCGGTCAGCGGAATGGTGCGATAGCCCTTGCGTTCGGCGGCAGCGCCACCAACGAAGTCTTCACCACCCCCGACTTCTCCCATCTTTTGCAGCAGGCTGCGGATTTGTTCAATCTGCGGCTTGTTAGCCCGCACGACCAATTGCATGTTGGTGGTATCGGCATCGACTTTGGGTGCATTGGCAGCGGGCTTATCGCCGTCGCCACCAAACAGCTTATTGATCTGCAGCACGGCCGCCTGCGGATCGATCCGACGCAGCTTGAAGACTTCGATATCGGTCGCATCGCGTTGCATTTCGTCGAGCGTGGCGATGATCGTCTTGTGCTGGGTGGGACGGCACAGAGCGACCAGGTTGCCCGTCTTCGGATCGATGGTCAGACGCACATCGGGCACTCCAGCGAGCAATGTTTGCAATACTTGCAGCACGGCGGCTGGATCGGCCTTTTGCACGCTGTAGATGGCCAGTTGAGGTTGCTCAATGGGCGTTCCGCTGGCCGAAGTGCTGGAAGCGACGTCGAGCAATTTCTGGATTTCTTTTACCTTCTCGATGCGTTCTGGTTTGCCCGTAACGAGCACACGCATGCCCAATTCATCGACCGAGAATCGCAAGCTGCCATCGGGGGCGGCGGTGGTGTTGGCAGGAATGCCTAGCAAAGCCGTGCTTAAGGCCATGAACTCGCTCGGACGAATGTTCTCGAACTTGATTTCCGTAACATCTTCGTCTTTGGGAATGGAAGGGTTCTCGATCGCCTGAATCGTGCTGCGAATCTGGCGTAACGTGCCGATCATTTCGGTCACCACAATTTGGCGAGCCTTCGGCAACACCACGATTTTCCCATGGCGCCCGAGCATCTTCTTGACTTCACTCTCGGCTTCTTCGGCCGTGACTTTCGCCAGCTGAAAGAGACACTGCACGATCTCGGTATCTCCGTACTTGGCGAGGTCGGCTTCGACGATGCGCGGAGCATAGGTATCGGGCAGTTCATCCTCATCGCTAAGCAGGAAGAGCATCCGCTCTTTGCGAACCAGACGATATCCCTTGGTGTTCAGCACGCTATTGAGCAGGTCGAGCGCTTGAGCCGGCGTGTAAGCCCGTGTATCGGCGTAGTTGAAGGTACCGGTCGGGTAGACATCGGAGACGAGCGAAAAATCGGACTGCTCAGCAAACCACTCGATTACTTCTTTCCAGGGGGCATAGCGAAACTGGAACTTCAGCTTCACGTCGCCATCGCCGGCTTTGAGTCCGGGGGTACCAACGCGCACGCTGGCGTTGGTTGGGCCCATTGCCTTGGGAGTCGTACCGGCTGCAGCACCGGGCACACCCATAGGTCGGCCAATTCCTGGAGGGCCAGCAGGAGTGGTCTCAGCGAGTTCGGGGACCACACGACCGGTGAGCGCTTCCCACTTGGTGCGTTGTTCTTTGTCCAGGATGGCGAGCATCTTCTTTTCGAGTTCGATGCTGGCGCGAGACTTCTCAGCTTCGGGCAACGTGGCGCTATCGCGCAAAAAGAGCTGATAGATGATGTCGAACTTCATCTTCTGGCTGTCGGTCACGCCCACCTTGTCGGCAATCGATTTATCCAGCAAGCCAATCATACCGGCTCGCTGCACGCGAATCTGTTGCAGCTTGGTTTGTTGTTCGGCGGTGAGCAGAGCCAGACCTTGCTTCTCGGACTCGGCGACGAAGGGGGCCAGCTTGGCTGTTTTCTCGGCGGCGGGCAGATCTTTGATCTCCAGTGCCAACGAACCGACTTCATCCTCTCGCTTCCCGATCAGCTCGTTCAACTGTTTCAGCACGTCTTCGCTGAGTCCCAGTTCTTTCGCCACGGCGGGGTCGGAAGCGAGAGCCAGGACGCCAACGAAGGCTTCGTCGGCAGCCCAGACGGTGGTGAGCGAGACAGCCACGAGCCAACTGGCGAGAACCCCAGCAGCGAAACGAAGCTTGGAAGGCATGGAGCAGATTCCTTCAGCGGACCGCAAGGAGGGACGGACCGAATTTGAGCGGGACAGATGCTGGACGGGGACGGAAAATAGATGACTCACTGCCGAATAGGCAGAACGAGCCGTCATGCTATCTAACCCCCGGCAGGTTCTGGGGTTTCGAATTTGCGGGGAGGAGTCGCCGGACGACTTCGCCCGACTTGCCTAACCCCTTCGTAATATAGTACTTAACTGCCAGCATGCGGGCCAGCGAATTTGCGGTATTTGCTTTCCGCGAGGCCGTCCTCGGGATACGATACAAGCGTCTCGTTGGACGCCTTTTCCGCCCCTTCGCAGCTGCGTTTGCAGTTTTTCTCGCATGAAAACCGCTCAACCGCCTTGGCTGCCTCCGCTCATGCTGCTCGCCGTAGCAATCCTGATTGGCAGCGGGGCAGGGGAGGGCGGTTCCTTTTTTACGGAATGTGCCGCTGCCGATTGGCCTCCGACGACGACGGTCGAGCCTCGCGATATGGGCATCGATCTGCCCAGCGGCCCGATTCGCAAGGGCAAAGGCGAAACGGTAACCACCCTGGACGCAAGCTCGCAGCCCGTCGTCGCCCAGGGATATGTCACCATTGGTGACAACGCCATGCTGCTGCTCCCCGATGGCCAACTGGTGCCTCGCAAGAAGGGCGAGTTCTCTCCCAGCGATCGCAAGTTCGAACCGATTGACCGCAAGGTTCTCGGCGAGCGACTCATCCGCGACGAGTTTCCCGGCTTTAAGACCAAGCAGACGAATCACTACGTCTACGTTTACAACACGACCGATGGTTTCGCCCAAGCGACCAGCCGCATTCTGGAAACGATGTTGCCGGGCGTGATCTTGCACGGCAGAGCGCAACAGATCGACGTCAAAGAGCCAACGCTGCCGATGGTCGTCGTCATGTTCAGCACGCAGGAAGAGTTTCAAAAGCACAAACGCATGCCGCCCGGAGTCGTGGCCTACTATCACACCCTGAGCAATCGCGTGTTTATGTACGAGCAGTCCGACCTGGCGCAGCAGAGGCCCGACCTGGCCGTTCAGCAGGCACTCTCGACCATTGCTCACGAAGGAGCGCACCAGATTCTGCACAACATCGGCGTGCAGCAGCGGCTGAGTTTGTGGCCAATGTGGCTGAGCGAAGGCTTGGCCGAGTACTTCGCCCCCACGGTGGCCGGCGAAAAGTTGCGCTGGAAAGGTTCCGGCCAGGTGAACGACCTGCGCATGTTTGAGCTGGAGCAATACATCAAGAGCCGGGCCACTGAAAAGCCGAATGGTCAGCTGATCGAACACACGACGCAGGCAGCGCGGCTCACCAGCACGGGTTATGCAACCGCCTGGTCGCTGACGCACTACCTGGCGAAGAATAAGCGGGTGGAGTTCAACAACTACGTCAAGCGAATGAGCGAACTAGGGCCGTTCGAGGCTCCGGGTCCAATCGTCGATCCGGGCATCGTGAGGCAGAACCTGGCAACCTTTCAGCTGCAATTTGGCGAGAACTTGCCGGAGTTGGAAAACCGCCTGGTGCTGCACTTGAAGAAGCAGAACTACACCGATCCCTTTGCGGCGAATCCACACTTTGTCGCCACGTTACAAGCCGTCGATGGCCGGCGACCAATTCGACAAGTCAACACATTTCATGTCCCGATGCTCGCGCAAAAATGGCTGCGAGAGTCCGTCGAGCTGCTGCCGGAAAGCGCTCGTCCGAACGCGAAAACAGCCGTCCAAAGCTTTCCCGACCGGCCGACTGCCGAGGCCTGGGCTCGGCAGTGGGCCAGCGGAAAGTAAGGATATGGTTCTGCGGTCAGCTCAAGCGACTTCAGATTCGGTGTGGTGTGGCACCGCCTCGAGTTCGAGATTGCTGATCCACCAGCGCGCTTCTTTTTCGGCAAGTTCATGAATGAGCGGCACGCGGCGTGAGATGCGATCGAGATCGACGATGTGCCTCACCAGCAAGTAGCGGCCGCCAGTAACTCGCACCAGCATCGTCAGGTACTGCTGAATTGGCTGGCCAGCGAAATCGGTCTGCACTCGTGTCGATGGCCCCCACGACTCGCAGGCGCGAGTCGGCATGCCGAGTTGGGTATGCATGTGAGCCAAAGCCGCAGCGATCATATCGGGCGTGCGCGAAGGATGAAGTTGAATCATCGGAAGGAGTTCCTCTCTCTGGAGACTGATGACAGATTGGTCCGCTTGTTGCGCGCGTTGCCGATACGGCAACGCTAATGACGATCGCAGTTGGCGAGAGATGCCAGGAAGATGTGCCCAGACAGTTCAAGCGATTGGCACAGAAGCAGACATCAAAGTCGGCAGCATGGCCGCGCGAGACTAGCCAGTTCACTCACTGACATTCAGCGCGGGCCGATTAGATCAACTGCACGCCGCAACACTGGTGGCGGGCGGAATCGCACAAGTAAGACAGGACCAATCCCGTGGGGATCAGCCTGGGAGAGAGCAGTGACGCAGGCTGCCAATAGATGACTGCCGTCCAATCACTTTCGATTCGCAAATTGCTGCCGCTATGAAACTCGGTCGGAGCCTCAGATGTAACCTGACCCAATACGGCGACGGGCACCTGGGTTGGCTGAGTCGGTTCCGCTTGCACGCGCGGTGCTAACGGACTCGTCAGCACGAACAGCATCTGGCTTGGCTGATTTGGGGACGCGACTGTCGCCACTTCGGGCGCTGGCAGCGAGGCACCAGGAGCAATAGCCGGGAACAGACTGGCGAGCAAACTTGCCCAGAGAAAAGTAACCGCCAGACAGCGAATTCGCTGCGGTGGGGTTCGGTTACAAGCTCGATCCGCGAGCATAGAGACAGTCTGCAAAAACTTCCTGTTGAAACACCGGTCTGACGTACTGTGATAATCCAAGCGCGCGGATTCGTCAAATACTTCCGCTTGAAAATATCAACTTCGAGACCTCTATCCCAATCGCACCATCTTTAGAGCCAAGATCTAGAGCCAAGATCTAGAGCCAAGAAAAGCCGAAACCCCTTGCGCGCTCAAGGCAAGTGAGCGCAGCCAAGGGGCTGTGATCGACTACTGATGGCGGTGTGACGAACTACCGCGAGGTGAGGGCAAAGGTGAGCGGTTGGCCACCAGCGCTGACCGCCAATGCCAGGGTGGTCTTGTTGTAATCGCTATAGCGCGGCGGCACGATGTCCCGGGTGCTCAGGTCGGCGATCGAGAGCGTGCCAGCTGGGATCGGCGAACCGTTGCTCATCACGCGCTTGCTGATGACGACCTTATATTCGCCCGGATCGAGTCCCTTGCCCGCGCGAAAATGGCTGACCTCAAACTTGCCACTCTCGTCGACCGTGCCCACGCCACCCATACCCGGCGTCGTACCAATTGCCACGAAGGTGACGCTGGCGCCAGCCAGTGGCTTGCCGTCCATCGTCACGGTCCCGGTGACTGGCACCAGGTTCTCGCTCAGGTTGGGGCCACCGCAGCCCGTCAATCCAACCGACAGGCTCAACGCGAGCAGGGCAAAAGCAGTTGCTAGTCCTTTGGTCATCTCAAAACGCTCCTTGGTTTTCTTAGCTTCGTTTGGTTTGTTTGCTTGACTGGTTTAGTAATCGCCTGGAAGGTCGCCGCCGTTGGCGGTGGCGAGTGCTTCCAGAGTGGTCGAGGTAATGTTCTGGCTGAGGAAGCGAACCGAGCCATCGGTCAGGGCGAACATCGCACCACCGGGATGCAAGCTGCCAGACGAACCCCATTCACCAAGCTTGCCATGCTTGCCGGGAATGGGCGATGAGCCCCAGCTGTTCCAGGGGCAGCAGGGCCAGATGTTGATGCCTTGCGGCGAGTTCTTGCCGACCGGATCGATACCGACTTGTACCCAACCGCGGTAACCCCAAGCCGGTGCGCGGCCGTCCCAAACTTCGAAGGTTGTTTCGCACAGCATGATGGTGTTGCTGCTGCCGTCTTTGGCATCTTCGATCTTCGAGGAACTTTGATTGCCGAACATGCGGCGGTTGTTGCCGTACGATTCCCACGTCTGGGTACATTCCGTCGGACCATTGGTAGCGAAGTCGTAGTTGGTCTTTGCTCCCGAGAATCCGCTGCCTGCCTTGATGATGTAGTGGGAAGAGCCATCGGCACCTTCACGCAACAGCGGGTTGCCGTTGTCCGAGGGGCAATTGAAGACCTTCAGGCGCGTCGAGACTACGGCCGCATTGCCACTGGTAACCGGATCGCCCTGCAATGTCGCGGTATTGCCCGTTTGCTTGAACACGCTCGCACACTGATTGAAGTCGTACTTCGCATAGAGTGCCGTCTGTTCGAAGTAAGGCAGCGTCATGGTCCAGCCCGAGGTATTCAACCCAATCGTTTCGGAGCCTGCTCCGCGGCACGAGGCCAGGCCAAGGCCCGCTGGCGGCAACTTGCCGAGCGAGTCTTGATAGTTGTGCAGAGCCAGCGCGAGTTGCTTGATGTTGTTACCGCAAGACATGCGGCGCGCCGATTCACGCGCGGCTTGTACAGCCGGCAATAACAGCGCCACCAAGACGCCGATGATCGCAATCACCACCAACAGTTCCACGAGGGTAAACGCGCGTCGTGCTCGATTTGAATTCCTCACCATGAATTTCCTCGCGAAAGTAAGAATGACTGCCGGAAAAATTGAACGTGCGCACACGGATATCGAGCCACGGGACATCGCGCAAAAACGATGCGGTGACTGTTACCGCGCGAGCGGAAGCCCGACCAACGAACACAGTTGCAGGCAGTAGCCCGAAAGGAGGTTGTCAGCGCAGGGCAGGATGGGATTGAGGGGTTGCTCGAAGGAGAGGACGAACGGTGGGTTCGTATAATCGAGCAGGCGAGGTTCCGAATTGGGGCTCGGATCAAAGCACGTCGTATGCGAAACGCGCGCCAAAGCTTAAGAGATTGCGACCATCAGCTGAACAGATCACCAGAAAGAGGGTGAAACATCACGCGCAGGCAGCCAATTTCAATTCAATCCAGCGGGAGAATAACTTGCGGGCCGCTCGACGCACCGCGCAAATTCGCGAGACTGCCGCAAAATGTTGCACAGCGGCTGCTAAGAAAGTGGGCACTTCTAAGGTGCCCCGACGCGTCGGGCTACTTAAGGCGGCTAGCGCGAAAGCCCAGAAGGGGTAAATGAGACCGGCGGGACTCGAACCCGCGACCCCAGCATTAAAAGTGCCGTGCTCTACCAACTGAGCTACGGTCTCAACCCCTGACGGTGTTCGCTTGGGCGAATCGAGCGGGGTGACGAAGCACCCCGTGACCGCCGAGCGAAGCTACAGATTGTAGGCAGCCGAGCGGAAGTTGCCCAGCGGGCGGTTGAGGAAAACGAGATCCCGACTGACGAGACTGGGGTGGCCTCACGGAACGAAAATTCGGGCCACAGTGGAGTTTACGGCCTGAGCCAATTCGCAAAGAATGGCTGCTGTCAGCCAATTGCTGGCTGTACCGATTTGTCTCTGCCGACGGAACGGTCCTTTCTCAGGCTCGATTTCCGAACTCGTTCCCCCGAACCAGCCGCCCATGACCGAACCGTCGCCGACACCGCTCCCCCGCTTTGCCGGAAAAGTGGCCATCATTACCGGCAGCAGCGATCGCGGCATCGGCGGTGCCACTGCCCTGCGGATGGCTGAAGAAGGGGCGTCGCTCGTTCTCGCTTCGCGACATCAGCCCGAGCGCCTGCTGAAGAAGCTGACGCGCGGCAAATATCCGCACGTGTTTCTGGCCGCCGATATCACGCACCCGGAAGATGTGCAGCAGATCGTCGCGACGGGGCGCGAGCAGTTCGGCAAACTCGATATTCTGATTAACAATGCCGGGATCGAGGTCGCTTCCCGGTTGGTCGACTCCAGCGACGAAGAGTGGCGGCACCTGCTCGAAGTAAACCTGAATGGCTCCATCGCACTGACCAAGGCAGCGTTGCCGTATCTGACCTCGCCGGGCGGAGTGATCGTCAACGTGGCCTCGGCACTTGGCCTCGCCGGCTGCGTGGGCTTTAGCGTGTATAGCGCCAGCAAGGCGGGCCTGATCGGCTTTACTCAGTCACTGGCCTGGGAAGTTGCCAAGCAAGGCATTCGCGTCGTGGCCGTCGCCCCCGGTCTCGTGCACACACCCATGGTGCAAAAGCATACCGCCAAGCTGACACCCGAGATTTGGGCGCAACTCGAAGCGTGTCATCCGCTGGGTGTCGGTCGCTCGGCCGATGTGGCCGCGGCGATTACGTTCCTCGCCTCCGAGGATGCTCGTTGGATCACCGGCATCACGCTGCCGCTGGGCTTCGCCCATCAATACCCGCTGCCGGTGATGGGGGAGTAATCCTAGCGACGCTTGCTCATCTGCTGACTTAGCAGGTCGAGTTGGCCCTTGAGATCGGCCAGCAAGAGGTGTGGACTCGCCCCTTCGGCCATGTGCAAGTAGAAGGACTGCGACGGGTTGCTGTGCGACTGGGTGAGGAGCGTGGTGGAGTGCCGAAGTTCATTGAGTTCGCCGTCGAGTTGATCGAGCGTGTGCGAAGTCGCGCGGTTCGTTTGCCAGAGCGATTCAAGTTGCAGCACCAGGCCGAGGATCAAACCAGCCTGACCCAAGAGGGTGAGGGGCAAGCCCAGCGACCACAGGCTTTGGCGACCGCTAACGGCCGACCAACCTAATAGGACGCCGCCGCAGACGAAGCACATTACTCCGATCGACAGCGCCGACCAGGCCAGTCCCGCAAAGCGAAGTTTGGGAGCATCGCCGGCTGAATTTGCGTGGTGATTCTTCTCGCGCGAATGACCGTTCGTTTCATCGGCGGGCAGTTCGCCGGGCAAAGCGACCGACTCGGTGACCGGCGGCGCTTGCTTCCACGCCATCGCGAGCCGTTCGACATAGCGAAGCTCGGCTTCGAGTTGCCAGTCGGCCTGGGGCATGGGAGGCTGCAGCAGACTCTCGATGGTGGCTTGCTCGGGCAAGATGGAGAGTGGCTCAATGCCAGCGGGAATAGGAATGTCGTAGCTGGCTGATGCGAACGGCGACTGGCAGCGTATGCACCGCAGGCCACTGGACCGGTCGCCCGGAACCACGGCGGGCACATCCTGCTGACATTTCGCACACCACATAACGCAACAGCCCAGGGGGAATAGGCAATCTGTTGGTCGGTCCAGAGAGGACCGCCTTCTGTCCTAATCCATCGGCATGCTGGTTGTTAATCTGTAACGATTTTGCCGATTCTGCGGCCCGAAGTAGACCCTTGCGCGAATCTCGCCACAGCCCCTGTGGCGGTGGTTTATTGGCTTGTCCACTACTGCGGCCAGCTGGCAGCGAAGTCGGCTAAAACATCGCGGCCCACCCCGATTATTTCGTATGTGCCGTTTGACAAAGAATCACGCTTCGAGCAGATTCAGTTCAGCCAGCGAGTGGAGAGAAGTGGCCAACCAACAGGCTCACGTGAAGCACGCAAATTGCGAGTGCGAGAGTCGCAAAAAGTGGTTATCACCATTTCCACGGAATGGGCGATTTGTTTTTCCTAAGTTCAATCCCAGATGGATCTTCGGGCAAGCAGTTATCGCGCAAAAATCGCTAAAAAAGTTATCAGATTTGGTTATCAGAGCCGTGGAAGTTGCCTCGGACTGTTCCTTGAAAACTTGGTTGAAACCCACAGCGAAAATGGGCCGCTGCAAGTTGAGTGGAGTGGATCGCCAGTCGACGTAAGCCCAACAGCGTGAAATGGGTGGGTGTTCACAAACCGATGGGGTTTGTGGACACGCAGGCGCGCCGCACCCGAGAGATACTGCAGGTGGCGTTCACAAACCGGGCCGGGTTGTGAACAAAGTTTTCCCTGCGACGCCGCTGGAAGCGAAGACTTACGGCGATTGGAATAGGAGGCAGTCGATAGGCTGAGCCAACTGCTTGCGCAAAAGCCAATGAACCACCGCCGCAGGGACGGGCGTGGTCAGTACCGCTTGTTGCCGGCTTACAAAACTACTTTTTGCTGAAGATGTCGAAGTCTGCCTTGTCGGTGCCGCCGGCGGGGACAACGAATTCCTTAGTGCTAGCCGAGTTCCATTCTGCGGGAATGGGATCGACCTTCTTGCCGGCGAGAACCGCCGGACCACCGTCGGCCGAGGTGCCATCGGCGCTTTGAGTAACCACATCGTTCCCCTTCGTCATGATCCGCACGAGGTGCTTGCCAACCACTGCGCCAGGCTTGTCACCAACTAACACATAGCGGCCGGTGTCGTCGGTGTAGGCACTCGACCCGCGACCAGGATTTGGATTCTCGGTGGTCCCGATTGGCTGAAAGGTGACCACGGCTTTGCCGTAAGGCTGACCGTTCACCTTTACGATGCCGGATACGGGAGCATAGCCTGAGCCACCGCAACCAGCGAAGGTGATAACGACGAGGGAGCACAGCAGGGCAGAGCGAATCATGGTGGTGATCATCAGGAAGGTGCTAAGGAAGAACTGCCGACTCGCCGCCAGACATGGTCGCCATGTTCTGCAGCAAGTTAATGTCGGCGTTGTAGCTGATGAACCGTACCGAGCCATCGCCGAGGGCCCAGTTGGCACCAGCGGGATGCTCGCTGTTGAACGACCGCTTGCAAGTCTGGTCGCCGTACAGGCCGGCGGTTCCCCAGCAGCCGGTGGTATCCGTGGCGCTTGTTCCGTAGGGCTTACCGTAGAGGCGACTTTCGGCACCCACCGACGATTGGTTGTACGAACCGTAGGTGTACGACCAAAAGGTGCCGCGCGAGGTGGTCGAACGCGTGGTGTACTCACCCAGCATCAGCGTGTTGGAGAGGCCGTCGGTGGCATTGGCCATTTTTTCTGGTCCACCCATGGCGGCCGCCGTCGTACCCGCAGGAGCATTGTTATAAGAGACGCCGATCGAGTGCAGCAGCGATTTATACGAGTGGTCCATCGTACCACCCGGCCACAGACCCGGTTCGTAGCTATCCCAAGCGCCGTGCCCGGAGGTGAGGTTCATTTTGCCGCTCACCGCGCGATAGCTGCCGTGCCTTAATTGGTTCGTGCCAATCGGGCCCGAACCGGGCACTTCGAGTTTGCCGATCATGGTGTCGGACGCACACTCGTACGTTTTGACACGACTCTGACCGATGAGCACGTTGTTGGCAGAAATGTTCTCTTCGTTCTGGCGATACTTCTCGTACAAAGGGCCCTGTTCCATGAAGGGGAGAATTTCGATTGCCCAGTTGGTGTACGTGGCTGGTGCGCAGCAGGCACCGTAATAGGTGCCGCCGGGGGGAAGAATTAACTTCGCATCGTGATGATTATGGAGCGACAGCGCCATCTGCTTGAAGTTGTTCGAACACGAAGAACGTCGAGCGGCTTCGCGAGCGGCCTGAACCGCAGGGAGCAAGAGGGCGACCAGAACGCCAATGATGGCAATGACGACGAGCAACTCCACCAGGGTGAAGGCGCGCCGGATAGGAACCCGTTGCATGGTTCGCTCCGCAATGAATAGCGATAGAAGGGAGAGGATATAATGCTTCGCCCAAGCGGGAACGCCGTTGTTCGTTCACGCAAGGAAACTGCTGGCTAGCGTGCAATTCGCATGGCCGGTTAGTCAGCAGAAAACTGCAAGGATGAGTAGGGTACGAAGGAAATATAAGCCCCCTCGGAATCCCTTGCAATATTTTTTACCCTTTTGGCGATTTTCCCCGTTGACAGCGATTGTCAGCCGGAAGGTGCAACAGAATTCCGGCTGACCTTGCCTCGGGAGCTTGAGCGCTAGACCTTGGGTTCCCAGCCTGGGCGGTATTCTCGACTCCACAGGTTCATCGCCTGGTCATCGCCGACGATATGACCATTCTTCTCATCGGTAGTGATGACGCGGTTCACGCGATGCGCGATGTTACCCAGGTGGCACATGAGCGTGCTCTTGTGGCCTTCTTCGATATCGGCATTCGGACGCTTGCCGGTCCGGACGCATTCGAGGAAGTTGTTGACGTGATCCGGGTCGCCGCCACGCGAGCCTGCTGGGCTGGCACCGACTTCTTTATTGCGATCGTCGTACTGCTTGTAGCCAGGGTCGATGATCACGATCGAGCCATTTTCGCCGTGAAAGCTGCAGCCGAATTGGTTCAGCATCGAGCCGAGCGGCGACCAACTGAGTCCTTCCCACATGATCGACTTATTGCCAGGGAAGTTGTAGGTGACAATGTGCGTGTCGGGCGTTTCTTGATCGTCGTCGTGGCGATACTTGCCACCGCCGGACGTGACGCGATTGGGAAACTCCACATCCAAGCCCCAGCGGCAAACATCAAGCGCATGGATGCCGTTGTTACCCAATTCGCCGTTGCCGTAGTGCCAATGCCAGTGCCAGTTATAGTGCAGCAGATTGTCTTTAAAGGCCTTCTCGGGCGCGGGACCTTGCCAGAGCGTCCAATCGAGCCAACTGGGAACTTCAGCAGGTTGGCCATGCTTAATGTTGGGTCGTTTGTTGTTGTACCAGGCGCGGGCGTAATGGACTTTGCCAATCTCGCCCTTTTTGATCTTGTCGACGGCCTCGACAATGCCCGGCCAACTGCGGCGCTGGCTACCCATTTGCACCACGCGGTTGTGCTTGCGCGAGGCTTCGACGGCTAGCTCGCCTTCGCGCGGGTTATGGCTGCAAGGCTTCTCGACATAAACGTGTTTGCCGGCAGCACAGCCCAAGATGGTCGCCGGCGCGTGCCAATGATTGGGAGCGGCGCAGATCAAAATATCGACGGTCTTGTCGTCGAGGATCTTGCGAAAATCGCTCACGCCTTGTGGCTTGATTTGTTGTTGATCGCCGACGATGGCCGCTGCCTTGGCAATGGCCCGCTCATCGACATCGCAGATATACGAAATGTGTGCGCCCGCACTGAGGAACGACTTGGTGAGTGCACTGCCGCGACCATTGACTCCCATGACGCCAACCGTCAACTTCTCGTTCGGTCCTTTCGCGGCGGAGGAGACCTGCGGCAATGCTGCGGCAATGGCAGCCGTGCCAGCGACAGAGCCGACGGCTTGCAAAAACTGGCGGCGATCCAGCGCATGTTGTTCGGGCGAGTTGGCATCGGGCATTCGCGTCACGTCATATCTCCTGAAAGGGTAGGGGAGAGGGCGGGGTGAATCCTGGTGAGCTAACAGGCTGAGCATAACAGACCAGTGCAACGGTTTCACCAGCTTCTGGCGAACCTTTTGCCGCGTGACTTCGTCCAGCTCATCAAGCCGTCAGCTATCCGGCGCGTGGATGAACCTGCATGAACGACACCGAACTGCTAAGTCGGTTTGAATCGCAAATGATCTCCCGCAGCGCGTGGTCGCATCGACTGCATGTGCGCATGGCCTACCTCTACCTACGGCAATATCCCTTCGAAGCAGCGGCTGCACGCATCCGTACCGGGATCCAGCGGTTGAACGCAGCCAACTCGGTGCCAGAGAATCCCGGAGCGGGCTACAACGAAACGGTGACGATTGCCTGGGCGCGGATTGTCGCAATGACGATCTGTCAGCAAGGACCAGCGGCAACCTCCGACGAGTTCGTCGATCGCCAGCCTCATCTGCTTTGCAGCACGTTGCTGCGGCTCTTCTATTCGCCAGCCATCTGGACCGAACGAGATTGCAAGTCGCGGTTTGTCGAGCCAGATCTGGCTCCTTTAGCGCTGCCTCGCCCTCAGCAAGCGGACTGACCTAACGGCAACATCCCTCGGAAGCAGAGGGCTGCAGACAGCGTCGCCGTTGTCTAGAATCGGCACGTCTGCCCGTGTTGCCACGGCTTTGATCATTCCCGCTTTGCTACCCAGACTAGGATCCCCACCATGCATGTGTCTCTACTTCGCTCTGCATCCTTCACCCTCTTGGCGTTGATCGCGACAACCACCTTCGCTGCCGATGACAAACCGCTCAACACTCCGCCCGAAGGCTTCACCGCTCTCTTCAACGGCAAAGACCTGACCAACTGGCAAGGTCTGGTGAAGGACATTAAGAAGCGAAAGACCATGACGACCGAGGAGATCGCTGCGGCGCAACCGGCTGCCGATAAGATCGCTCACGACAACTGGACCGTGAAGGATGGCATTCTGCACTACAGCGGCAAGGGCCAAAGCCTGTGTACTGTGAAAGACTACGGCGATTTCGAGCTCTACTGCGATTGGAAGATTCCCGCCAAGGCCGACAGCGGCATCTATCTGCGCGGCACCCCCCAGGTGCAGATTTGGGATCCCGCCGACGAAGCCCAATTGAAGAACGGCGCCGATAAAGGCTCGGGCGGTTTGTGGAACAATCAAAAGAACGACCGCTTCCCCAAGGTGAAGGCCGACAAGCCCATCGGCGAGTGGAACACCTTTCACATCAAGATGGTCGGCGACAAGGTGACCATCCACCTCAACGGCCAACTCGTTACCGACACCGTCCTCGAAAACTACTGGGAACGCGACAAGCCTTGCTACGAGAAGGGACCGATCGAACTGCAACATCACGGCAACCAGCTGCAGTTCCGTAACATCTATGTGAAAGAACTGAAGTAGCGGTGGCCGAGCGAGACGATCGGCCTAACTCGCCAGAGCCCGTGTTCATCGATCAGGAATACAACTATCGCAACCCATTGATAGCTGTATTCCTGATTGTGTTCACTGCCGGTAGTCTCGTCATTGGCTGGAGCGTGGTGCAGTCAATTCCGTCCCTAGCGGCCGATGCTGCTGCTGGCAAAATCCCCAAGCCCATTGCGGGAACTGTGCTGGGAATTCTCTTTACGCTGCTCATTCATTTTCTCACTGGCACCCTGCATTGGATGTTCTGGTTCGCCCCGCGCTGGCGAGTCCGCATCGATGGTAAAGGCATTCTTTTTGGTAAGAAGCTAACTCGCTGGGAAGAGATCTCGCAGATTGGCATGATGACTTCGAGAAGTGGACCATTCGTAACAACGCGTTACTTGCCTTACTTTCATCGCCGGTCGCGCTGGCCAATGGCTCTTATTCGCGGCCTCCCCTTGTCTCCCGCGCTGACGGCCGAGCAAGCAGATGGCTTGCTGAATCAACTGAGCCAGTATCTGGCGGAACATCATCCGCATGTCGAAGTTGATTAGATAGCGTGGGGGATTACTTCGAAACCTTCTGATCCAAGTGCCCGCTCTTGCCAATGGCGCGCAGTAACCGCAGGCCAACGAGTAGGCTGATGGTGCAACCGCTCAGGCCGAGAATGGAGACATTGTCGAGGCCGAGCCAATTGCTGATGAACGGTATGCGCGGCAGGATCGGTGGCACATGGTGCGACATCATCAGACTGCTACCCATGAAGAGCGCGCTGGCGAGCATTCCCAGCACGAGACGATTCACGCTGGGGCCGAGGCCGCGATGATCGAGATGGACATCGAACTTGCCCGTTTGCACCTGTTCGAGGATCTGCATCACTCGCTGCGGCAGCACTTCGGCCAGTTGTTCAAGCTCGACAATTAACCGGCGAAACTTGCGGGCCTGCCTAGCCGGTGAAAGACGCCGAAACAGCATCTTCTTCTGCATCGGCTGCATCAGTTCCATCAAGCTGAACTTGGCACTCAGCAGCTTGGTGGTTCCCTCTAGCGTGACGAGCACCTTGATCAACATGGCCACCTGCGTGGGGAGTGTGATCTGGTAGCGGCGAATGATTTCGACCATGTCGGTTAGCGCGCCGCTCAGGTCGAATTGATCGAGTGCCTGCGTGGAGTAATGACCGACAAAATCGGCCACATCATTCGACAGTCCCGCTTCATCGAGGTTGGGCGGTACGGCGCCAATGCGCTTGATCAGGCGAGTGAGCATCGGCACATCGTGATTGACGATGGCCAGCAGCATCTCTTCGATATCTTCGCGCAGCCGTTCGTCGATTCGGCCGACCATGCCGAAGTCGATGAGGGCGATGACATTGCCGGGCAATAGCAGGATGTTTCCTGGATGCGGATCGGCATGATAAAAGCCGTGCGTGAAAATCATCTGCAAGTAGAGTTGTCCGCCGCGACGAGCGACTTCTTCGCGATCGATGCCGGCCGTTTCGATCACGCCGGTCTGGCTCAGCGGGATGCCATCGACCATGTCCATGGTCAATACGCGCTGCGTGCAGAGATCGGTGAACGCCCGCGGAACGAAGACTGTGTCGTCATCACAAAACAGCGTGGCGAATTGCTGCAGGTTGCGTTCTTCGCGGCCAAAATCGAGTTCCCGCCGCAGGGTGCGGCCCATCTCGGCCACGTTTGCCACGGGCCGGTAAGGCTTGAATTCTGCGACGCTCTCGGCGACTTGCGCCAGGCCCGCGAGCACTTCCAAATCTTCGTTCACGACCTGCTCGATGCCCGCGTGCTGCACCTTTACCACGACGCGCTCGCCGGTGAGCAAGCGGGCTTGATGCACCTGGCCGATGGAGGCCGAGGCGATGGGCACGAGATCAAATTCCGCGAACAACTCTTCGATCGGCTGACCGAGTTCTGTTTCGACAATCGCGCGCACCGTTTCCGGCGGATCGGCGGGCGTCGACGACTGCAGCAGTTGCAGTTCGTTGGCCAGTTCCTTGCCGACCAGATCGGGACGTGTGCTGAGCAGTTGCCCCAGCTTGATGAACGTGGGACCCAGTTCGGTCAGCGTGAGCCGGATGCGGGCCTCGCGCGTGAAGCGGGCAATCGCACTGCCATCGCGATCGAGCAGCCGGTCCTTCGCAAAGTCGATGTTCGTCCTGCTCAGCCAGTCGGCCAGTCCGTACTTGCTGAGGACGGAGATGATTTCCGTACCGCGGCGGACATTGCGATAGATCTGAGGGATCGAAGTGAGACGCATGGGGAAGGCAAACGTAAGAATGCAGTACGCAGAATGAAAGAGCAGAGGTCAACACTCAGACTAGTTGGCGAGCATGGCAAAGGGCAGGGGAGGGGCGATTCAAGGCTGTTATTGCCTTCCGGTCGTGCGGTTCATATCGGTCACAAGGGCTTGCACGAGTTGCAAGCCGTCGAAAGTGCGGGGCGAAGGCGAAGGTCGAACCGAGAGCCATTCGAGCAGCAACACCAGTGTGAGCATTTGCAGCGGCTCTCCGGTCAGCTGATGGGCAGTGCGCGTGAGTTGCCCGCCCATGTTCACCGGCACTTCAACGCGGTCGACACCAATCTGATAGATCCGCTGACAATTGGCAGCCGGCGAAGTGACGTGGTACTCACGACAAACGAGCGGGCGATCGGCATAGATGCCGCACGATTCATTCTCGAGAAAGGGACAAGCAATCTGCTGCTCGAAGTATCGCCGGGCAACTTCACCGGCGGCACTTGCGGGCGAATCAGACTTCACACCGACGAGCGAGCGTTCGCCAGTTTGTTCACCTGGGTCAAGCAACCCCGCTGCTTCTAGCCTGCTGATTGCATCGTCAAAACGCTGGCGAATGGCTTGTTGCTTCTCGATTGGCATCTTTGCAATCGCCGCTGCAATGCCTTCCGCTTCGACGAACGAAATGACGATCACCTGTCGGCAACAGGCTCCGCAACCAGCGTGACAACTGACTGTCTTACCTGCTTGCTCCTCGTGTTCAATCGCGATCTTGGTGAGTTGTTCGGTCAACTGCTGCGCAAACGGCAAGAGCGCCGAGAGAGGTTGCTCTCCCAGTTCGAACGAAATCGGCACGAGGTGCGTCTTGCCGCGCACGTCGACATGAATGTTGGCGACTTCGGTAGTCATCCGCGAGCACTTTGCCTTTACTTCGCCTTCACGCCGCTGGCCGGACATTCGGTCACGGCCTGCCAGGCGATCTCTTGCAGCAGCTTCACGAGTTCGGGACTGGTGCCCGGTGCCTTAGCGAGAACCGCGGGCGTAGGCAAACCAACTGGGCTCTTCTGATACGTCACGCCGTAATGAACATAACCGACCAGCGCCATGAGCACGGGCTTGGCGTGGCCGATGGCATCGGTAAAAAGATCGTTCTGCTCTTTCAAGCCGGGGACTTCGCCTTTGACAATCTTCTCACGCAAGTTCGCAACCGCCTGACCCACCGGCACGATCACCAGCACCTGCTTGCCGAATTTCTTATTCAGCTGATCGACGTGTTCGGTGAGCGAGGCCAGGTATTCGTTTTGTTGCTTGCGCAGATCCTCGATCTTGATGGCGTTGTGATCGACAGCAGCTGGGCGCTTGAGCGCCGGGGGCGTGTAGGCATCGTAGGGGAGCCAATTCTCTTGCAGGGTGATGCGAATGTTCGGATTATGCTCGACCGCCAACGTCGCAAAATTCTCAATGCCCGGGTCGGGTAGAAAAATGGGCGCGATGGTCAGTACTTCCACCTTCCCAGCAGTGAGCAGTTCCTTCGACTTGTACTTGTCGTCGGCAACATCCCAGTGCTGAATCACGCGCGAGCCACCAATGCCCGACGTGCCTAGATGCGTATGCCCCTGCACTTCAGCCGCCTTGGCGATATCGGCCAGAATACCCGGCATGAACACATGAAAGCTGTGGCCGATCGAATAGACCTTGACCCCCTTCGTCGCCGTCTCTGTGCTCGCTGCGTTCTTGCTTCCCGCGGCATCCTGAGCAGTCACTACGGAACTCAATAAACAGACAGCGACGAGCGCGGTGGGAGAGAATAGATTCGTGACGAATCGACGCAGCAGGGCAGGGGATACGAGCATGACGGATTCGCTCCAAGGGAGAGACAGCGAGGGCACAACTAGCAGCTGATTGAACTCGCCTCGCATTCTGGCAAGTCAGTGCAACAAGAGCAAATGGCACGCAGCAGAATTCGGATCGGCGAAGATCGCGCGGGCAATGTTGGCAACGTCGCCGCAGAACGATTACAACATTCCGTGTCGAACCTGTCGCTCTTCCCGTTTGCCGGAACCACTTCGATGTCGCAAGGCAACTACGATCCACGTTTCTCGCAACAGAATCCCTTCGCTCCCAATCCGGGCAACTTCAGCGGATTGCCAGGCGGACAATTCCCGCAGCAACCTCCCAAATCGAATGGCACCAAGAACATCCTGATCGCCTTCGGCATCATCGGTGGCGTTTGTGCCGTGCTGTTTCTCGCCTGCTGCGGCGGGCTGTACTATGCCGTGCAAGGACCCGCCGCTTCTGCGGTAGCAAAGCAGCCGTTCAATGTTTCAGCAGTGCCCGTTCCGGCCTTTCCCGATCGAGGCATGCCAACGGAACTCACGCCGGGAGTGCAACTCTATTCCATCAAGATCAATGGTCAGACGGGCGGGCATTATTCGCCCCCCGGTCACGGCGGCACCATCTTCGTTTATCTGCCTGCTGGCCAGGTTCAACCGAAGTCGCTGCCTTGCGTACTCATCACCGGGGCCGGGACCGATTTGATGCAGGGTGTCGAGTTCGACGAAATCCTCGGGGCCGAGGATGTGCCCGAACACATCCCCTATGTGAAGGCGGGAATGGCGGTCGTGGCCTACGAAATGGATGGCAGTGGCTACAACGAAGACTCGGACGAGGAGCAAATGTATGAAGACTTCAAGGCCTCGCAAGCGGGCCTCGTGAATGCTCGGAACGCACTGGAGTACATCCTCAAGCATGTGCCGGAAGTGAACCCCGCTAAGATCTATACCGCTGGTCACAGTTCGGCCGGCACTGCGGCGTTGCTCTTTGCCGCGCACGATCCGCGTGTCGCGGGATGTGTCGCCTTTGCACCTTGCAGCGATGTGGAGAACTTCCAGCCCAAGATCCTGATTCGTCTCATCGCCAGCGATCGCCCAGGCTTGATCGACTTCCTCTGCCAGAGCAGTCCGAAGACCCATGCCGCCAATATCAAGTGCCCGGTCCTGCTCTTCTCGGCCGAAGACGACGGCGTCGTCGATATCAAAACCACTCGCGACTTCGAACGACTGCTGAAGAAGCACAATACCGATGTTACCCTGCAAACTGTGCCCACGGGCGACCATTACCAACCCATGATCGATCACGGCATTCCCGCTGCCATTGAGTGGATTAAGCAGCGAGCGGGAAGTTAGACTGTTCGGGCAGTCGTAACCAAGTTCTTGCCACACCGCTTAGGTGACCTCCCCGATGTCTCAAGGCAATAACAATCCCCGACCGCAGGGACGTCCACTGCCGCAGGGCATTCCGGTTAACCCTGCTGCTCCGCCGCCGCCAAATCAGCCACCGCCTAACTATCCCCCTGCTAATTATCCGCCGCAGTATTATCCCCCAGCACCGCCGCCTGGCTTCGCTCCGCCTCCGGTCGGCCTGCCGCCTCACCCAGGTTTTCCGCAGCAGCCGCCGTATCACGGCCAGCAATATTATCCGACACCACCTCCTCCGCCCCCCGTGCCTCCTCCGCCACCGGCGTGGGCACCGCACTCCGGTTACGCCCAGCCCGGGTTTCCTGCCCAAGGATTCAGTTCACAGCCAGGCTATGCAACTTCGAGCACTGGCCCACGAGCACGCAAGAAGAGTGGTGCCGGCAATGTTCTGATCGCCCTGTTGCTCGTGGGTGGCTTGGCAGTCGTCGTATGTTGCGGCGGACTGTTCCTCGCCGCTGGTTCCTCGAGCAGTGCCGTCAGTGCCGACGCGAAAACGCCGTTCAAGCTTGCCGCCGTTCCGGTCCCGCCGCTGCCTAAGCATCAGTCCCGCAACCGAACACGAATCGCCTCGGTCGACTTGTATCGCATCCCGCTGGGCAGCAGTTCGAGCGGGCATTATTCGCCGGCCGGTCATGGTGGCTCGCTCTTCTATTACGTGCCTCCTGGCAATCACGCGCCCGGGTCGCTTCCCTGCGTGATGATCACCGGCGCGGGAACCAATCTGCTGCAAGGCTCCAAGTTCGATCGAATCACAGGAGCCGGCGATGCGGCCGAGCACCTGCCTTATGTGCAAGCCGGAATCGCGGTGCTGGTGTATGAGATGGATGGTGGACAGGACGTCACGACTGACGACCAACTCGTGGCCGCCTACAAAGACTTCAAGGCTGCCTGCGCCGGAATGGTGAACGCCCGCAATGCCTTCCAGTACATCCTGAAGAACTGTGAGGAAGTCGACAAGAGTAAGATCTTCACCGCGGGGCACAGTTCGGCGGGAACTTCCGCTCTGCTGTTTGCGGCTCACGAAAAGCGAATCGCCGGCTGTATCGCGTACGCCCCGTGTGCGGACGTCGAGAACTTTCACCCACCCGCGGCAGTGCGCCAACTGAAAAGTGGCTTGCCTGGCCTCGCGAGTTTTCTCAAGCAGAGTTCTCCCACGACCCATGCCGCGCGCATCCGTTGCCCCGTGATGTTGTTCACTGCCGAAGACGACTCGGTGGTGCCCGCGAGTAAGACTCGCCAATTCTCAGGCTTGCTGCAGAGGACCAATCCGCAGGTCACACTCAAAGCGGTCCCTCGCGGCGAACACTACGACGCCATGATTCAGCAGGGCATTCCCGCTGGCATTGAATGGATCAAGCAGCGAGCGGGAGGCTAATTCACTCTTGGCGAAATAGGCGTTTTTGACGACTTGGCTTCAAGATGTCCGATGCGTGAACAATTCCTGCGCGGCGCTGCGTGCTTCCACTTTGATCTTTAACATGGAGCACCCCAGCAACCGCAAGCTCATTAAGAACAGACTTCATAATCTCCAATGTGACGGGCGTCTCATTTGTTAGGTGAGCAAAAAAGTCCTCGAACGATATGCCATCCTTGAACTGGTGAAGTCGGGTTGGGAGTTGCTCAAGCAGTTCCTCTTGGCTCGAAACCAATGCAGTCTCGTCAAAATAGAAGCCAGGAAGTTGGGGCTGGTTTGTGATCTTTTCATCTCTAGTTTGGTCATAACCGAGCATTCGGAGGCCAGACCCTCCGTAGTGTGCGAAGTGAGTTGACTCCTTCCAATGAAGTCCGACCATAACGTCGCGGGCGCGATAGTGACCAGACAAGTGGATTAGCCAGAAGTCACGATGCGCATCAGAAGACCGAATGAAAAATGGCGTATAAAACTTTGCTTCGGACTTCACCTGAATTTGCTTATGGAGTGAGTACTGGATGGTCCTTCGCCAATCTCGACTATTCTTCGCGGAAACGATCGTGGAACTTGGCAATGGAAGATCGATTCGCTCCAGAATCTTATGCGTTTGCTCGTTATCACTCAGATAGTCGATCAGGGAATCGGTCGCAAAAGTAAGGATAACTTCTGCGTTCGGCAGGCTCTTTAAGATTGATCGAATGATCGGGAACGGCACATCGGAATAGCCGAATTGGTCGAGCACAAAGATGGCTCGCCCAGATCTGCCTTTCGACTTCACGTGCTCAACCATTGCCTCAACGTGCGACGCAAACTCACCTGCGAGAATCCTGACCTTATCGTCGACTAATTGCCGAAATCTTGACTCCGCCAACACGTTCTTCAAGAACGTCAGTGCATTCGGATCTTTCTCGATGAAAAAGTAATCGACATTCAGGTCAAACGACTTGGAACGAATCGCCTGAGCAGAAACCGAGGCTGCTTCCATTGCCTCCAACATGATGAGAGGCGACCCAGGCCGCTCTTCTTTTGTGCGATCGTCGATGTAGAGGCCGCCACCGGCGAAGCCGTCGACAAGTGTGAGTCGCAATTGTTCGCTTCGAATATTCGACGTCAAAACGGCTACATAGCGCTCTAGGTAAGACTGAATTACGCGGTGCTTGGCTAAGCTATGTGCGCGGATCGTGGGAGGCAGTTGACCAATTTCCCAAGTATGGTGTTCATGCCTCGCCGACTTCTTGCCGGTCATGCGGTATTCCTTCGACTGGAAGGTTTCTTGCTTGGCCAAACATCAACAAACTGCGTAGCGAGTTCACGGCGTGCTGCCATAGATGGAATTACACGAGAGGACAATGGTGGCATTGCATCAAATGTTTGGCCATCAAGCTCTCGTCCAGTCTGGCGCTTTCGGACTCCGCCCCACTGCTTAAAGAAGAACGGTACGTTTGCCTTCTGGCACTGCCGTTGAACGCCACTTACCCAGGCTGGTTGCATGGGACGAGCTCCAGCGCCGCTCTCACCACCAACGATTACCCAGTTGATGCCGTTTAAATCAAGTTGCCCCACATCTTCAAGCAAAGGCTCCACCGACAAAAATGAAACTGCCGCTTTCGCTTCTTTCAAGTGAGCGATTCGTGGAACTCCGTGCTTCCGATTCTCGACGCTCACGCCCCACCAAATATTCGATAGGTTTGCAGCAAACGACAACTTTGTTCTCAGTAGGTCACGCAGGCGCTCTGATCTTTTCGTCAGCACTTGATAGGTATGCCAATTTGCAGCCGCCATAACCTTTGCCACAAGTACGATGTACTCATCAGGTACGCTTTTATGAAACAAATCACTCATGGAGTTAACGAAGACCATCTGCGATTTCGCCCACGTCACCGGTTCGGACAGCTTCTCCGGCACCAACCTTAAATCGAACCCTTGCTCGTACGGATGCCCCGGCACACCACGGAACCGTTCGGCAAAAGTTTCCGCGTAGCAATGAACGCAACCTGGGCTCACCTTCGTGCAGCCTCGCACCGGATTCCAAGTGGCGTCAGTCCATTCGATTTTTGAGTTCGCGCTCATCCCAGCACCTCAAGCGAATTATAGTGAACAAACGTCACCTAGTGCAACGCTCGGTTGACCGAGTTTTAACATTTTCCCAAGAAACGCCAAACGGCGAGCGTTTGAATGCTCGCCGTCTGGTTTCCAATCGCTCCCGCGAAATCGGTGGAGAGTTCGCTAATGGGAGGCTTATTACGTGGCGGCAGACAACTTGGTCTGCCGAATTTTTAAGTTGCTCCGCACTACGGGATGACGTAGATGCCACCGACCACGAACCCGGCTTGAGCCATCGCAGCCCGAGGGCTGAAAGGGAAGGGCGGGATGTGCATCGGAGCACAGCTGCCCGGGCGATAGTAGCCCAAGGCGTATTCGCATTCCCATGGTGGATCGAGTGCCATCTGGTAAGGCAGCAGCAGGGCACTGCCGAAGAAGTGAGCACCGTCGATCCAAGGTTGCTTGAACGGACCAGCAGTGTGGCCGTAGCGTTCGTGTTGCACTTGTTCAAAGTAAAGCGGCTTGTGACACAGGGCCGAAGCATGCCAGTTGATCGTCGAAGGCATCCAACCACGGCTGTAGTTGTCGATCTGCTGATTGCTCGCGATGGCGCACTCGGCAGGCAACTTCCACCAACCACTGATGAAGCACAGGTCGTCTTCGCTCAGGTCGTTCAGCGGCACACGAGCGACGACTTCGCCGGCATCGTTGGCAATGATCGCCCGGCCACCCTTTAGGTCCACCAGCTGCCCGGTTGCCAAGGGCTCGAAGTTGGCCCGGTCGGCATACTTCACGCGGCGATCATGCCATTCGCGAGGACCAGCCTTGCGCATCTGCAGTTCGCGTTGGGCCTGATCTTCGGCGAGGTCCTTATCGGGCATGAACCGCGGCGTGATATCGAGCGAGATGGCATTCAAGCGATCTCGCAGCAAGCCCTGAATGAAGCTCTTGCAGTTGGCGTCGGCGTCGCAGCAGTTGAGTTCGTCGTAGGTCCGCTTTTCGCACGGCATGCCCTCGCCATTCGTTGACGGCTGGCCAAAAGGGATCGCGCGATTGTTCGGAGCCGGAGTCACTCGCTCGTTCCCTTGCGGCGCGAGTTGGTTCGGGTCAATTGCCGGTGGAGCACCAGGCTGCGGAGCCTGGGGATCGACCACACCCGGATCGGGCTGGCGAAAGTTGTTCGGCGGGCTGAACTGCGGCTCGGGAGCAGGAGCTGCTTCAAAGCCAGGTGCCGGACGAGCAGGCTGATTGAACGGACTATTGAACGGAGCTGGTGCTGCCGGCGAAGGACCAGCTGGGTTCATCGTGCCTGGCTGCGGGTTCGCACCGGGAGCATTCGGGTTGCCCGTGCCACCGAGGCCACCACCACCGGGCGGCTGAAACTGCTGATGAACCACTTGCTCGGCACCTTGCAGCTGCAACGCCGAAGCCTTGCGAGTCGCCGTGCGATCGTTGAACGGGTCCTTGAAGGGATCAGCCGCGTACTGAACCGGCGTCACGTACGAGTCGATCCGCATCTTGTTCCAGCGACCTTCCGGAGCGGCCGTGGGCTGCGCTTCGTTGGTGTGGCTGGCTGGCGCGACATTGCTGTCGATGATGGAACGGCCAGCAGTGTGTTGGGTTTGATTCACTCCGGCAATCGGCCGGGCCTTCCATCGCAGGGGAGCGTCAGCGGTCCCTTCCACCTTCAGCGGCCTGGCGTCCGCTGAGATCGTGGGTTGAAATTCTTGAGCACCTACCGGAAGAGACGAGAACAAGCTACCCGCGGCCAGAAATCCGGCGAGCAGGAAACTAGTCCGTCTCTTTGCCGGACGAGTAGTCCGGGCTGTAGTTGGGTGCTTCCTGCGTGATGGCAATATCATGGGGGTGACTTTCTCGTACGCTCGCCGCCGAGACCTGGATGAACCGCGCTTCCGTTCGCAATTCCTCAATCGTCTTCGTTCCGCAATATCCCATGCCGGCTCGTAGGCCACCGACAATCTGATACACGAAGTCGCTGAGCGCTCCCTTGAAAGGAACTCGCCCCTCGACACCTTCGGGCACCAGCTTTCCAGTGCCACCGTTGGCACCAGACTGGCGATATCGCTCGCTCGAACCCTTCACCATCGCGCCCATGGACCCCATGCCTCGATAGGCCTTGAAGGTACGTCCCTGGTACAAAATGGTCTTGCCCGGACTTTCGGCCAGGCCTGCAAACAATCCGCCGATCATCGCTACGTGAGCACCGGCGGCAATCGCTTTCGTAATATCACCCGAGAAGCGAATACCACCATCAGCAATGATGGGAGTGCCGCTACTCTTGGCAACTTGGGCTGCTTCCATAATGGCCGTAATCTGCGGAACACCCACTCCGCTGATCACGCGCGTCGTGCAGATCGATCCCGGTCCAATGCCCACCTTCACGGCGTCAGCACCAGCGGCGATCAAGTCTCTGCAGCCTTCGCGGGTTGCCACATTCCCCGCGACGACATCAATGTCCCAACGCTTCTTAATCTCTTTGACCGACTCAATCACATTCAGGCTATGCCCGTGAGCACTGTCGACTACTAGCACGTCGACGCCTGCTTGAATCAGGGTCGCCGCCCGCTCGAAATCGAACACACCCACCGCAGCACCCACCCGCAGCCTACCCAGTTTATCTTTGCAGGCGTTTGGGAACCGTTTCATCATGTCGATGTCACGGATGGTGATCATGCCGGTCAGGCAATATGTATCGTCTACTAGAAGCAGCTTCTCGACTTTTTTTGCCGTTAAAATTTGCTCAGCTTCCTCAAGCGTTACGGTCCCCTTTGCTGTCACCAGATTATGGGCGGTCATTACCTCGCTGATGGGTTGCTCTCGATTCTCCAGAAACCGCAAGTCCCGCCGAGTCAATATTCCCACCAGCTTGCCACCGCCATCGGTGATCGGGAACCCAGAGACGTTCTTCTGCTTCATCAACTCCTGAGCCTGGCTAACCGGCGCCTCGGGACGGAGGGTCACCGGGTCCATGATGATGCCGTTGGCCGAACGCTTAACCTTGATGACCTCTTCCGACTGCTGTTCGATCGACAGATTCTTATGGACGATCCCCAAGCCACCTTCTTTGGCCAGCGCGATCGCCATCTGATGCTCGGTGACGGTGTCCATCGGCGAGCTGAGCAGGGGGATATTGAGCGCGATCCGCTTCGTCAGGTTGGTCGAGACGTTCACATCGGCGGGCACGGCATCGCTGTAGCGTGGCTCCAGCAGCACGTCGTCAAAGGTAATCCCCATCCGCCCGATGCGATCTTCCATCTCGAATACCCCCTCAAGTCGACTACTAGCAGCCGCTGTCAACGACATCGCCCGCCCGCATAGTCCTGCGAAAATGGTAAACCCCGAATTATGCCGCGCTTTCCCCATTTGAACAACCGCCTGCCAGCACCTCACCCTCCCCACCTCCCCACCGTAGTCATCTTGCTCCGCAAGATGTCCCTCTCCTCTTTTCTTCTTCTCCTCTTCCCTCCATCGCTACCTCCACGCTCACTGCTCTCATCTCGGCGGAGCGAGATGACTACTCGATCCCCACCGTAGTCATCTTGCTCCGCAAGATGTCCCTCTCCTCTCCTCTCCTCTCCTCTCCTCTCCTCTCCTCTCCTCTCCTCTCCTCTCCTCTTTTTCCTCTTCCTTCGCCCTCCCTCCATCGCAACCTCCGCTCTCACTGCTGTCATCTCGGCGGAGCGAGATGACTACGGTGGGAATGCCTCGCGAACTACTTTTGATAACTTTTTCACTCTCTTTTTTCATTTCCCAACGGCATTTTCCCCCACCTTCCTTCCGCTCGCCTTTCGCCGTCCTTCCCACCACCGACAACCATTTTTTGATAACCTTTTCGCGATTCGCGCACAGCCGTAACTCGATAACCGCTTCGCTCCAACCTCAAGCTCGCTCGTCTTTTGCACACCACCTTCAAACCACTTACGACAAACATAACCAAAAACTTTATAACTACTTATTACCATTTCTAAACCTACCCAGTTTCACTTTCCCACCCACCAGCCGATCGCCAACCAACTCCACTAACGGCGATTCAACTTCCCTCGCGCGACAACCACGCCGCTGTCAGTGATAACCGTTTGATAACCAAATTTGCTTCCTCTGCGAAATATCCTCCCGCCTCCCCGCTTCCCTCCGCGCGCATTCCTTCACTCCATTGATGCGCAGGCCGTGACACGTCTGGTCACGAGCAAAAAGATTTTGTAACCATCGCGATACGGTTTTTTCACCGAACACATTTGACAATGATTCACCGTTCTCCGAGACTGCGAAGCACTGGGCGTGTGAGCGCCTGGCAGTCGCACCTCTTCGCAGGCGGAGTTCCTCTCATGTCGCTACTTGCAATCCGTTCGGTTTTATTCTGCTGCCTGGTAACGCTTAGCGTTTCGCTCGCCCGTGCCGAGGAGCCGGTTGATAAGAAAATCGCCGCGCCGTTTGTGCATGTAGCGCTCTATACATTCAAGGCCGATGCGCCGGAGGGAACAGCCGCCGAGTTTGCCGCCGAAGCCGAAAAAGTCTTTGCCCAGATCGACACGGTTCGCTCGTTTCGCCTGGGCCAGCCCGCCGCGAAAGCCACGCCGCGCGAGTTCATGGTCGATCCCAAGAAGGCGTATCACTTAGGCGTCGTCCTCACGTTCGACAACTTCGACGGCATGGCCAAGTACGGCAACGACCAGCGCCACAACGAACTGAAGAAGAAGTACGCCAAGTACTTTGAGAAAATTGTTGCCTACGACTTTGAGGACGCCCCGAGCAAGACCGAGAAGCCTGTGGCGGCAACCGCCAAGCTATCCGGCCTCGTCACTCTCGACGGCCAAACAGTGCCCGTCGCGATTGTCCAATTGCACCTCAAAAACGGGCAGTTCTCCGGTTCGCGGATCGTCGACGGTCGCTTCGGTTTCGACAACATTCCTGCGGGAGAGTACGTCGTCTCCATTGCTGGCAAGGGGATTCCTGCGAAGTACTCCACCGAAGAAAGCTCCGCGCTCAAGCTCAGCGTGCAACCTGGCGAAAACGCCGTGAACTTCGATCTACGCGGCGCCGGTGCAGACCTCGCGCGATAAGCATCACGAACGACTCGCGGGGCCAAGCAGCGCAAAGTCACTTCACCATCATCGGTTTCTGAGACTGCGAAGGTATGAGCCTCGATCACGACTTTCTCTTACTCGACCGCCAGATCGACGGCGAACCACCTCGTGCTGGAATCTTCCACGATTCGCGAGCGATTCAACTTCACGACGATCTGGTTCGCTATCTGGGCGACACACTTGCTTGGATTCCAACATTTAACCCTTCAACGCAACAGTCCCAGCGGGGACTAAACATGTGGGGAATCACTGTCATCGAACGCGCAGGGGCAGATTGCGCGGAACGCGTTTTTCGAACCTGGGCACAGCTATTGGCCTGTGGTCCATCAGTACTCCAACTCACAGGCTGTTACGGCTGGGGGCAGCAGATCGCAGATCCGGTCTCAGCCGAAATTCCGCAGCGAAACTTTGACTCTCAGCAACTCGAAGGGGGCTACGATGCTCTTGAGTTTGATCGTCAGGCGGTAGTCAGCACGTTGCAGCAACTGGCCGACTACGCGGCCCTCGTCCGGGACTCCAACGGCCGACTCTACCTTTATCACTGTGGCGTTTAGTAAATTCCGGTCTCTCTTGTCCGGCTCCCTGAAAACCGCGAACCGCCTTATCCCATTTGCTGGCGGTTTTAACTAGAATGCCAGGACGTTCTGCGTTCTTGCTCATCTGGATCCGCCATGAATATCAGTGCCATTGCCGGGGTAGTCGACAAGGCTTGCTACCTCTTGCTCACGCTCAACTTCTTTTGGGGCCTGTATTGCATCATCGTGGCCTATCGCCGGCTCTCGCAGCTGGGCTTTCGCAATCGCAAGCAGCAGGACGAATTCACCGGCGAGTTACTGGCAAAATTGCAGGCCCGCCAATACGACGAAGCGGCCGAAATGTGCGGCGACGACGTTCGCGCTTTGCCTCAGTTGGCTCACGCGGCCATTGTGAATCGCGACTTGGGCTTTAAGCCGATGCGGCAAATCGTCACCGAAATGATGACCCAGGATCTGCTCACCGATTTCGAATATCGCACGGGCTGGGTCGCGGTCACCATCAAATCGGGACCGCTGCTCGGTCTGTTCGGCACGGTGATGGGAATGATGGCGGCGTTCAGCACCATTGGTTCGGGCCAGAAGGTCGAGCCCCATCATATTGCCCGCGATATTTCGATCGCGCTCATCTGCACCGCTCTCGGTCTGCTCACCGCCATTCCGTTTAACTTCCTGCTCGCCTCGATCAACAATCGCTTGAAGAAGCTGCAAGAAGGTGTTTCCTCCGGTATGCTCCGCGTGCTCGACCAGTTCAAACCCCACAATTTCCGCGAAGCAGCTTAAATAGTCCGGGGTCGGGAGTCTTTGGCGAAGATAGACTCAGCTACGTGCTGATACTAAGTTCGCCATAGACTCCCGACCCCAGATTCGCGTACCTCAGTCGTCGTTTTCCGAACTTCCTGCTTCCCGTTGAAATCGAGCTCGCAACATGAGTGGACACTCAGCGGGGATGTTTAGTGGCGGAGGGCTCATTCGGCGAGACCGCCAGCCCGACGATGCCGAGTTCGACATTACCGCGATGATCGACCTGGTGTTCATGATGAACATCTATTTCATGGTGACGTTCATCACTGCCGCGATGGGCGAACTGCCGAACTTGCCGAACGCCGTTCACGCCGCTCCACTGGACCTCGACGATGCCATTCAGATCACCGTGCTGGAAAGCCCCGATCCGAACTTTGTGACGATTCAAATTGGCGGTGAAGGTGGTGACAGGCTGAAGGATCCCGTGGCCCAGGAAGAGGCCATCGCCAAGGCCGTCGAAGAAGGGGTCGCTCAAAACAAGAAGAAAGTGCTGCTCCGCGCTCAACAAGGTGTGCGGTTGCGCGAGATCAATCGCATCGCGGGTTCCATCGGCGCGGAAGGTGTGTCGCTGCACATCGCCGTCATGGAAACGGAGGCGAAGCACGAATGAGCATCACCTTCAGCTGCCCTGAATGCGGCCGCGAGATCAAAACCAGCGATCAGTATGCGGGGCGCCGCGCGAAGTGCCCCCAATGCTCGACAGCGATTGTCGTTCCCACGACGCTGGACGGGCAACTTCCCGCCGACGTCCCCGTCCTGACTCCCCTTGCTGAGGCACCGGCCAGTGCTCGCTCGCGTTGGAAAGAGCGAGAATCCACCGTCGTGGCCGCGGTTCCGGCCGCTGCTGTCGTGACCAACGAGGCTGGTCATTTCGCTGCCAGTCATGACGAGCACCACCACGATGACGAAGATCACGACGAGCATGATGATGACGACGACAGCGAATCGCTGATTCAGCCGAAGCATACCGTTCACGAAGATCTGATCGACATGACCGCGATGGTCGACATCGTCTTCTTTCTGCTGATCTTCTTTCTCACGACGTCGATGGGGGCTCTCCAGGCAGTCATGAACATGCCGAAGCCTGAATCGGCGACCGAGAAGCGCGGCTCACGCAGCCTGGCCGAGATGCAGAACGATAACGAAACGCTGATCGTCAAAATTCAAGACGACAACTCGATCTGGGTCGACGAAGAAGAAGTCTATAGCGATCACGACCTGGTCATCAAACTGAAGGCTGCCGTCAGTGAAGCGGCCGGCACTCCACTGGCCATGGTTGTTGTGGGCAATGCCGACGCCAATCACGGCACCGCCGTGCGCGTCTTCGATGCCGGAGCCGCCGCCGGTGTAGGTAGCATCAGCCTGCTCGTGCAAGACGATGACGAAAACTGAGTGATGCTTTCCAAGACTTGCATGTTCGCAGCGAATAAACAGCCAATCGTCTTTCTTGCCTCCTCTCCTTCTTCGCCCTCAGTACTGCCATGCTGATCCATCTGCAACGTCGCGCCTTCGTTCTCTCCGCCTGCTTGCTCCTTCTTCCGCTCGGCGGTTGCTACAAGGCCACGCATCGGGGCGTCGCCACGCAGTCTGTATCTTGGACGACGACGGTCGACAAACCGATTCCCGGGGTTCACGTCGGATCAGTCGACGCGGTGACGCTAAAGCACGGACCCCCGTTAGGTGTAAAGGTCGTCTTTTGGGGCGATGTCTCACGTGGCAAAGTTCAAGGTTTGGGCAGCCCGACCGGGGCTCATGCCGAAGGGGAATTGGTCACCGCCGGTATGGCCACGGTGAAGTATCGCTGCGAGTCCACCGATGGCACGACGGCGACCATCGACATCGATGGCCAGAAGTTCAAGACCGCTGACGGCGCTCTGTTTTTGATCTCGACGCAGGGTGCGACAACCAAGGTCAAACAACTGAAATTCGACGTCAGACAGGTTCCTACCAACACGCAGGGGGTTCAACAGCTGGCTGCCGAAAATGCAGACATCAGTGAGTTTTTCGAAGCTCAGCTTCCAGCAGCCGCGGAACCGACAAGCGGAACCGCTCCCGCACCCTAATCTTGCGCCGGCTTATCAAAGAAAAACCACAAGACTCGAGCCGCCGAAATCTTCCTCAATAAAGGTAGAAACCTAGCCACACTTTGGGCTAAAATGCCCACCGCTCAGCGTCAATGCTTCATCCTTTTGGGAAGCCCGTCATGCGTGGACTCGTCAGCGCTTGGTTCTTGGGTGGTTTGTTACTTCTCTCCAATTCAGCCTTTGGACGTGAATGGTCCGACACGACCGGGCAATTCAAGATCGACGCCGAGTTGATCGCCGTTCGCGGCGCTAACGTGGTTCTGGAGAAAAAAGACGGCAAGATCATCAGTGTGCCGCTCGATAAGCTTTGCGCTGCCGACCGGCAGTATCTCGAATCGCTCAACAGGCCCGCGCCCGTACCGGTGCCCGTGCCCGCCGTGGTGCCCGCGATCCCGGCGAATACTGTCTCAATTCCAGCGCAGCCGGCCGCACCTGTCACCGCCCAAGGAGTCGCCCTCGCCGAGCAAGCACACAAGGTGCTCAAGGCGACGTGTTATCGCTGCCACGGTGAAGACGGCACCAGCGAAGGTGGCTTCAACTTCGCCCTCAATCTTTCCAAACTCGCCAAGACACTCGTCAGCGGCAAGACCCCCGCGGCTTCGACGCTCTATCAACGCCTCACGGCGACCGACGACAGTGTGATGCCTCCCATCGGCGAATCTCCGCGCCCCTCGGCCCAAGACATTGCCACCATCAAGTCCTGGATCGAAGCTGGTTGCCCGACCATCAGCACCGAGAAGCCGCGCGAGTTTCTCACCAATGAGAACGTCGTAAAATTAATCAATGCCGACGCGCAGCAATACAACGAACGCTCGCGCCGCTTCCTCCGCTACTTCACGCTCACGCACCTCTTTAACGCGGGCGTTTCCGAAGACGAACTGCAAACCTATCGCAACGCTTTCACCAAGCTGATCAACAGCCTGTCGTGGAACACCACGTTGCTGGTTCCTCATGCCGTTGATCCAGCCCGGACCATCTTTCGGATCGACATGCGCGACGTTCATTGGAACGTCGCGATGTGGGAAAAGATCGAGGAAGCGAATCCTTATTTCCTGCAGTTGCAAACGCCCGATGCGCAAGCGATTTGCGATTTGACGCAGGCAAAAATGCCTTACGTCCGCGTCGATTGGTTCGTGTTTGCCGCCAGCAAGCCTCCGCTGTATCACGTCATGCTCGGTCTGCCAGAAACCGACACCGAACTCGAGAACCTGCTGCGGGTGAATGCCACGGCCAACATCGAGCAAGAGCAAGCGATTCGGGCTGCGTTCAATCGCTCGGGCGTTTCGCAGAACAACCGGCTGATTGAGTGGCACAAGTCTCCGTATGGCAGCTATTGGAAGAGCTACGACTTTGGGGGCAATGCCGGCAAGCAGAACCTGTTTGAATATCCGCTGGGCCCAGGTGCCGAAGAAGGCCGGTTCAAGCATGACGGCGGCGAACTGATTTTTACGTTGCCGAACGGGTTGCAAGGCTATTTGCTCGTTGACGAAAACGGTAAGCGGATCGACCAAGGACCGACGAACATTGTCAGCGATCCTAAACGCCCCGATAAGACGGTGACCAATGGCGTCTCGTGCATGTCGTGCCACTACACGGGCGTGATTCCTAAAACCGATGAAGTGGGCCCCGCTGTGCGAGCCAATGCCAAAGCGTACGAAAACGCGAAAGACATTCTGGCCCTCTATCGAGAACCCGACGACCTCAACCGGGTCTTGGCCGAAGATGCACGCCGCTTTGCGAGCGCCATGCAGCGAATTGGCGTCAGCAGTTTGAGCCGCAGCGGTGAACCAATTTCCGCGATGGCGGCTCAGTTCCAACAGGAACTCGATCCCACCCTGGCCGCTGCGGAGTTCGGCCTTTCCACCGATAACTTCTTCAAACGGCTTGACGATTCGCCGCTGATGTCCCGCCGCTTTGCCGCCCTGCGCTCACCCGGCGGCGTCATCAAGCGCGATGTCTTTGCCACTGGCTTTGGCGAAGCCACCGTCGAATTGAAGATCACCCTGGAAGCCACGATCACCGTCACTCCGCGCGGCGGATCCTCGCCGGCACCGGCCATAGCCTCGGTCACCCCTTCCGCCTCACCGCGCCCGGTGATTGGCAAGCCGGGTGACAAAGCGGGAGAGGTGATGCGCTTCAATGACATAACATGGGGCGTGAAGTCACTGGCATTCGCTCCCAGCGGCGCGTTGCTGGCCGCGGGCAAGATCGACCGCGAACTACGCGTCTTTGACGTGACCAAGGAATCCACCGCGGCGACGATCGGCAATCAGGAGATCCTCGGCGCCATCGAGCAGTGCATTTTCACCCCCAGCGGCAGTCGCTTGCTGGCCGGGGGATATAGCGGGCACATCACGGTTTTCTCCGTCACCAAAGATGGCACGCTTCGTGAGCAGGGCCAGTTTGCCGGGCACTCGAAAGAGATTACCTGCATGGCCGTCTCCGCCGATAGTAAGTTGGCTCTGACGGGCAGCAGCGAGAAGAAGGTGCGACTCTGGGACATCGAAAAGGGGAAAGAGATTGGCGTTCTCGGCGGTTTTGAAGGGAAGCCCAAGGCTGTTCACATTTCGAAGACGGGCCGGACCGCTTTTGCGACCGATGGGGCCGCTTTGCTCGAAATCAACATTGCCGGAGAACCCAAAGTCACCCGCACGCGTGAACTCACGCGTTCCTGGGCGTCCGGTCAGGCAGCGGCCTTTTCGCCGGATGGTCTGACGGTTGCCGTGGGTGACAGTTACGACATCAGGCTGTGGAACTTGAGCACCGGCAAAGAACTTCCCAAGCTCGAGGGAGACGAAATTCAATGGACGATGGCATTCACCGCCGATAGCCAACGAGTGATCAGTGGCGCTTCAAACAAGATCAACGTCTTTGATGCCAAGCGGCAAAAGCGGGTTCACTCGCAAGCCGTGCCTCAAGTAGGCTACGTCCAAGCCCTCGCCGTTTCGGCCGATAACAAGCACGTCGCCTGTAATGGCAGCAATGCGGTTCACGTCATTCGCTTGCCGTAACAGCTACCCCACCGTAGGCATCTTGCTCCGCAAGATGCAACCTAAAACAACTCTTGAATCGGCTCGCCACACGGCAATACGGCGAGTGGCCGGCCGAAGTGATCTAGATAGCTGGTCTTCGTGTTTACACCCAAGTGCCGATAGAGCGTGGCGAGCACGTCCTGCGAGATCTTCGGATTGTCCTTGGGCACCGCGGCTTCCTTATCCGAAGAGCCGACGATGCGCCCACCCTTGATGCCGCCACCAGCCATCGCCACGCTAAAGACGCGGGCCCAGTGATCTCGCCCGGCGGTCGCATTCACGCGCGGCGTGCGTCCCATTTCGCCCCAAGCGACCACCATCGTCTTGTCGAGCATGCCGGTCCGCTCCAGATCTTCGATGAGGGCCGTATAAGCCATATCCCACGGCGGCAGGAAGCCATTCTTCAGCGACCAGAAGTTGTCGTCGTGCGTATCCCACCAGCGGCAATCGACGGTCACCAATCGCACGCCGGCTTGCACCAACCGCCGCGCAAGCAACAGTCGCTGTGGCCAATTCGGACGATCGCCGCCGGCGCGCATTCGCGGCGTATAAGGAGCGGGAAAACCATACCGCTCGCGTACAGCCCGCGGTTCACTCTCCAGGTCGAACGCCTGCCGTGCCTTCGGACCGGTGACTATTTCCCAAGCTTGCTGATTGAAGGTATCGAGGGCCGACATCTGTCCGGAAGAATCGACCGAACGGCGAATCTGGTCGAGGCTGGCAACCAGTTGCCGCCGCGATTCAATCCGATCAACCGACAGCCCACCGCTGAGATCGAGATTCGGCACGCTGAACGGCGACTCGGTGTTCCCCGGATCGGCCTGCGTTTCGAACGGCTTGCAGTTGGCACCCAGATAAGCCGAATCGGTGCCGGGGACCTGCCGTGGAATCATCACATACGCGGGAATATCGGGCGATAAGCCTTGCAACTGCCGCTTCGCCACCGAGCCCACACTCGGGCTGATGTTGCCGCTGGGATCTTTCGCCGCAGGATAACCGGTGAAGCAGACCTGGTCGCCGCTGCTGTGATCGGTCAGGCCATCTTCCGCGCGAAAGTGCATGCTGCGAATGATCGACCACTTATCCATGATCTTCGCCGACAGCGGCAGATGCTCGCCCAGACGAATGCCGGGAACCTTCGTTTCGATGGTGCCGAACTCGCCCCGGATCTCCGCCGGCGCGTCGGGCTTGGGATCCCACAACTCCAACTGACTGGGCCCGCCGCGCATCCACAGAATGATGACCGACGTGTCCTTCTTTTTCGCACTGGCCGCTTCATTGCCCTGCGATTCTGCTTGCAGCAACTGCCCCAGCGTCAATCCACTCGCCCCGAGCGCACCCAAACGCAATAGGCCGCGCCGGTTTAACTGCAGCGTCTTACGAAAATCAGCACAGCCAGGGATGCGATCCATCGTGCAGAGTTCCAGGCGGGAAAGGGCAGGGGAGGGATGTCGATCTTATCGGCGGGGGCATTAGCGACTATTGATGCGTAACTGAGTCTATCTGGCGGGAGTTAGGGAAGCAATTGCGAAGTAGGTTCTGGACGCCGGCCGGAACCTAGCGGCTGTGATTGCCGGGCCATTCAATCCCGATCACATCCGGCGGATGCGATCTAATGACTACTCAAAGCAATACAAAAACTCCTGTCGCTTGCCGCTGATCTGCGTCGCGGCACGCAGGAAGAGATTGCCGCCGCAAATGGCCGGGCTGGCGAACGACTCCGTACCGAGCCTGTTTTCGGACACCATTTCCAGTCGTTCGGGATTGGGCTTGAAGACGTAATGCGTGCCCAGTTCGTTGCCCCAATAGATATGCCCGCCAGCGAGGACCGGGGACGAACTGACCGGGCCTTTCAGGCGTTGCTTCCACATTTCCTGGCCATCGGTGGCTCGCCAACAAAACAGAATGCTGTCGGTGAGACCATACACGTAGCCACCGGTCGCGATCAGCGATTGCTCGTACAGTTTTTGGTTGTTCTTCCACAATATTGTGCCGCTGCCATCAGCTTTAACCGCAATCGTCTCCGACTGGGGATAGCCTCCGCTGGCGAAGACGGTATCACCGTCCCACACAATGGTGCCGCAAGTGGCCGACGAGCAACCGGCAGCCGTCCAGAGCATGGTTCCCTTGGCCGGATCATACGACGTGATTTGCTGCACACCGCTGATCAGCAATTGATCTTTGCCAGCGAGATGAGCCACGACAGGCGTTGAATAGCTACCACCATTCGGCCGCTGTATCCGCCACACCTCCGCGCCGGTCGCGCGATCGAAGGCCGCAATAAAGCTCGACTTTTCCCATTCGGCAGCCACGATCACGGTCCCACGATACAAGACTGGCGAAGGTGCGTAGCCGTACTCGTAACGCTGCGGATGAAAGCTTCCCGCGTACTTCTGCCACAGCTTTTTGCCGTTCAGATCGAGCGCCGTAAGTTGCACTTGCTCGTGGTTGTAGAAGGTGATGAACAACCGGTCGCCGTCGCAGGCAATCGAAGGAGTCGCTTCGGTATTGTTCGGATGATTATTCTTGGGAAAGCCACCCCGGCTGATCTCGGTCATCCACAATTGCTTGCCGGTCGCGCGGTCGAAGCAAAACGCCGCTTGAATTTCTTGTCCCTTATCGGCCGACGTCAGAAACACGCGATTCCCGACCACGATCGGCGAAGAGTGACCTCGGCCCGGCACGGGCGCTTTCCATTTCACGTTCAGCGCATCGCCAAACTCGACCGGCGCTTTGCCGACTGCAATTCCATTTCCGCTCGGTCCTCGCCACCAAGGCCAATCGTTCTCGGCCGAGAGCTTGGGAAAGTCGGGAATTCCTTTTTCCTGGGCGGCAACCTTCGCCCCCACCGCACCAGCGATCACAATCAACAAAGCAAGCAACGAGCGGCAAGCGAACGCGGTCTTCGTCATGACAAATCCTGGCGGGGCTGGTGGTAGGACGGAAGCGGAAGTCTGATCATAGCGAAAACGGAGAATCGGCCACAACCTTTCAGTGCTTCGGCAGAATTTCCGTACAATGGCTCGAATTCCTCCTTCTCGCCCCTCTGCCCGCCGCTGATTCATGGATCACAAGCCCGCTGCACCGTTCGAAGCTGCTTCGTTTGAAACAGCGTTACCCAGTCGCTATGTCGTGGGGATCGATCTGGGAACAACGAACTCGGCGCTCTGTTACGTCGATACTCAGGAGCCGAATGGGCCGATTCGCGTATTACAAGTGCCGCAGTTGGTCGCACCAGGACAAGTCGAACCTCGCGAAACGCTGCCGTCGTTTCACTACCAACCACCGGCGGGCGAAATTGTCGCAGGTGGGTTAAAGTTGCCATGGATCACCAAGAGCAATGAAGAACCGACCAGTTGCGTCGGCGTGATGGCTCGTGACTGGGGCGTGCAAGTTTCGGGCAGGACGATTTCGTCGGCCAAGAGTTGGCTCTGTCATGCCGGTATCGATCGAACGGCCGATGTCCTGCCGTGGCACGCAGCAGATGATGTGGAAAAGCTTTCGCCCGTCGAAGCGAGCAGCCGCTACTTAGCGCACCTGCGATCAGCCTGGAACGCTCGCTTCAAGAGTGAACCGTTGGAACAGCAAGATGTGGTGCTCACGCTCCCCGCTTCGTTCGACGAAGTGGCCCGCGAACTCACCGTGCAAGCGGCCGCGCGAGCCGGCTTACCCCGTGTGGTGCTCATCGAAGAACCGCAGGCGGCCTTCTATGCCTGGATCAACAAGCACGCTGCGAATTGGGAAGAGCGCGTTACGCCCGGGCAGAAGATCCTGGTCTGCGACGTCGGCGGCGGCACGACCGACTTCACCCTGATTCGCGTGCGCCGCGGCGAAGGTGACAAGGTTCAGTTCCACCGCGTCGCCGTCGGCGATCACCTGATTCTCGGTGGTGACAATTTTGATCTCGCCCTGGCGCAGCATCTCGAAGCTCGCTTTACCAAAGGGGGCAAGCTGCAACCGCGGCAGTGGGACGTGCTGCTGCGATTGGCTCGCCAATTAAAGGAAGAGATGCTCGCCGAGCCGGCTCCCGATCAACGCACGATCAGTTTGCAAACGACCGGGTCGAAGCTGATCGGCGGCAGTCAATCGCTGAGTGTCACGCGAGACGAAGTGCGCCAGGTCCTCGTCGAAGGCTTTTGCCCGCGCGTCGCCTTGAGCGAAAAGCCGAGCACGCGTCGTTCGGGCTTTCAAGAGTTTGGACTGCCGTATGCCAGCGATGCGGCCGTCACGCGCTATCTGGCTGCGTTTCTCACGGCGCATCGCAGCGTAGCGCTCGACGATGTGAAGCTGCCCGCCGGACAAGATCCCGCACGCCCCGATGTGCTCCTGTTCAACGGCGGGGCGTTTCTCTCGAAGCTACTTCAGCAGCGGGTCGTTGACGTAGTCACTTCTTGGTTCGGCACGCCAGACAAACCGTGGCAACCGATCGTGCTGGAAAACGATCGCCTTGAATTGGCTGTCGCCCGTGGCGCCGCTTACTACGGCATGGTGCGGCGCGGGCAAGGCGTACGGATCGCGGCGTCACTCGCGCGGACGTATTACATCGGCTTTGAATCGGAGCCACCTTCGGCCATTTGCTTGCTCCCCGGCAATGCTGAACCGGGGCAGGAAGTAATTCTCGATCGCACGTTTCAGTTACTCGTCAGCGAACCGGTCGAATTTCCGCTGTACGTTTCGAGCACGCGGCTCGCCGATCGTCCGGGGGAAGTCTTCGCTGTCGATCGCGAACAAATGACACCGCTCCCGCCCATTCGCACGGCACTCAAGACTCGCCGCCGCAGCGAACGCGGCGAAGTGAATATCAAACTGCACGCGATGCTGACTGAAATCGGCACGCTGGAACTCTGGTGTGCCGAGCAAGGTGGCGAGCGCCGCTGGAAGTTGCAGTTCGATGTTCGTTCGACCACGCAGACCGATCTGTCTGCCCACGAATCGGCCGCCGAGCAAGAAGGCTTTATCGATGAAGCAACGTGGCAAGCTTGTCAGCAGGTGCTGGAAAATGTCTTCGGACCGAATGGAACCGAAAAACCCGATGGCCTGATGAAGAGTCTAGCTACCGCGCTCGAAATGGAACGGGCCGATTGGCCGACCTCTCTTTTACGGCGCATGTGGGAAGCACTGATATTGCTCGAAGCGGGAAGAAAGAAGTCAGCCGTCCACGAAGCTCGCTGGTTGAACTTGCTCGGCTATGCGCTTCGCCCCGGTTATGGCCTGGCGGTGGACGACTGGCGCGTAGCGGAAACCTGGAAGACCGTGCAAGGCAAGCTCGCGCACATTGCCGCCAGCAGTCGCACGGAATCACTAATCCTCTGGCGACGCATCGCCGGTGGCTTTACCGCTGGCCAGCAACGCGCGATTGCCGAACCGCTGTTGGCGATGGTTCGGCAACTTCACAAACAAAGCACCGCCGGCGGCAAACAGTCCGCTGCCTTCAGCGCGCAGGATTCCATCGAAGTGCTGCGGCTCCTGGGTTCGCTCGAACTGCTGCCCGGGACCATCAAGCTCGAACTGGGCAACTTGCTGGTCGATCTACTCGCCAAACCCAAGCTCGCGGGCATTCGTCCGGCGATGCAATGGACCCTCGGACGGCTCGGTGCGCGCCAGCCTTTGTATGGTCCGCTCAATACCGTCGTCGCTGCCGATGTTGCCACCGGCTGGCTCGAAACGCTCATGAATCTTGAATCGCCCGATGCGCAAACAGTCTTCTCGGTCGTACAACTCGCCCGCAAGACCGGCGATCGTTACCGCGACTTGCCCGAACGAACTCGCGATCACACGCTCGCCTGGCTCGCACAACAACAGGCAGCCGAACATACGCTGCACCTGGTGCGCGACGGCGGCCAACTCGACGCGGAAGAACAATCCCGTGCCTTCGGCGAAAGCTTGCCGAAGGGACTGCGATTGAGTTGATCGTGACAATGCAAAGGTTTTCTTTTGCTGCTCGCAGCAGTTACGATATCCGAGCATGGAACCCAATCCCTATTCGCCTCCAGCTATATCCACAGAGAGCGACCCGCCGTTGATGGCCCAACTGGCCATCAATGGCGAAGGGATGAGCGTCGAGTTCGAGCAGACGATGATTGATGTGATGACCTTTCAGGAATTCTTTTATCGGCCGGCCTTGACTCGTCTTTCCGTACTGAGCCTCATCGGTATCGTGATCGCAATGGCGGCTGCTGCCATCATCGGAATCAATGCTTTTCGCAGACAAACATTCCATTCGATCGAGCCCGTGACTTACGTTGGGGCTGGGGGCCTGTTTTTTGGCGTTCTATTTGGCATCCGGAAATGGCAATACCGCCGAATCATGCTGCGTACGTATAGCAAAGGACGAAATCTGAGCGTATTCGGGCCGCGCCGCCTTACCATCACGCCAACCGTGCTGATGTCGTCAGCGCCGTACCTGCAATCCGTCCAACGCTGGGAGGGAATCGAAAAAGTCGTTGCAGACAAACATGCAATCTACATCTTCAACAGTTCCATGACAGCTCATATTCTGCCGCGGCGCGCATTCAACAGCGAACGGCATTTTCAAGAGTTTGCCGCCAAAGCTGCGGAATACTGTGCAGCCGCTAGATAGCTCAGGAGCAAGAAACGCTTTGTGTTAGAACCTGGGCCATGCAATCTGTTCAAGTTGCGTGGCACGCTCCTTAACAAGCCTGAAGCGCAAGCGAAGGATTTGGCCTGGTTCCTTCGCTTGCGCATCAGGCTTGTGGCGGCAAATTAAAAAATGCGTTGCCCTGCTTCCCCCTGCCGCAATGCTTGACTTCGCGCGCGGGGCTCTCCAGACTAAGCGGCTCGTAACGAGTTCATTCCGCTCTTTCCGGAGATGCCTGCATGCGTACGACCACTTGGCTGACCGCCACAGCATTGGTGTTTGGTTTGCTTTTCACGTCCCTTGCTCCCGCGCAAGAAAAGAAAACGGCCGAGCCGAAGAAGATCGCGGAGCCCAAGACCGAAGCTCCCAAGGCCAAAGTCGTGCAGCCCAAAGCGCCGGCGAAGAAAGCTCCGCCCGAGCGAATGCCGCCGACCGTTGCCAATTACGAATATGGCAAGGACAGCGAACGGCAGAAGTTCGATTTCTTCCAAGCCAAAAGCGACAAGCCTACGCCTGTCGTGCTGCTGATTCACGGTGGCGGCTGGAAGGGTGGCGATAAGACTGGCTACGGTAACACAGCAATCAAGCCATTCCTCGATGCCGGCATCTCGGTTGCCTGCGTCAACTATCGCTTCATCGATCAGGCCATGGAACAAAAGGTAACTCCACCGGTCAAGGCTCCGCTGCACGATGCGGCCCGGGCCCTGCAAACCATTCGTTCGAAAGCGAAAGAGTGGAATCTCGATCCCACGAAGGTTGGTGCCAATGGTGGTTCAGCCGGCGCGTGTACTTCGCTGTGGCTGGCTTTGCATGATGACATGGCCGACCCTAAGAGCAGCGATCCGATCGCGCGCGAATCGACCAAGTTGCAATGTGCGGCCGTTAACGGTGCCCAGACTTCGCTCGATCCGAAAGAGCTGCGCGAATGGATGCCGAACGCCATCTACGGCGGTCATGCTTTCGGCTTTGCTGCGAAGGACCGCGATCGCGCGGCTGAATTCGATCTGCTGCTGGCCAAGCGCGACGAAGTGATGCCGTGGATCAAGGAATACTCGCCGATCGAACTCGTCGACAAGAACGATCCGCCGCTCTACCTCGACTATTCCGGCAAGAATCCGCCCGTGCTCGGCGAATCGGCTCCCGATCCGACTCACTCCCCCATGTACGGCGTCAAACTCGCCGAACGCTGCAAGCCCCTGGGCGTCGAATGCATCGTCACCTACAAGACGGCTGAGAATAAGGAATACGGCAGCACAACCAAGTTCCTCATCGCGAAGCTGACTGGCAAGTAACAACCCTTCTTCATCCTTACTCCCTCTCCTCGGTACTCCGGGGAGAGGCCTTCGCAGTTCGACTTTTTTACAACCCACCTATGCGCACGTTGCACTCGCTGACACTTCTGCTCGCTCTTCTCCTTCCCACATTTCTTTTTGCCGAAGAGCCTGCCCGTCAATCAAAGGCAATCAAAATCGCTATTTTCGACGACAACAGCGTCAGCCGGAGCCGTACCAAACTGATTGAAGCGCTGGAACGCAACAAGGATTTTGAATTTCAAAAACTAACGGCCGAGCAGATTCGCGCCGGCGAGTTGAAACCGTTTCAGGTGTTGATTGCTCCCGGCGGCAGCAGCAGTTGGCAAGGGAATGTGCTCGGGGCTGATGGTCGTGCGAAAGTGAAAGAGTTTATTAATGAAGGTGGCGGCTACATCGGCATTTGTGCCGGCGCGTATCTGGCCACCTGCGATTACAAGTGGTCACTCCATGTGCTCAATGCGAAAGTGATCGACAAAGAACACTGGGCCCGCGGCATTGCAGATCTGGAGATTTCGCTTCCGGGCGCGGGCAAGCAACTGCTCGCGCAAGACAAAGAACGTGTCACGCTCCGCTATCATCAGGGTCCGCTACTCGCACCGGCAGAGAACAAAGAGTTGCCTCCCTATCGAGAGCTCGCGCGGTTCGAAGCCGAAGTGGCGAAGAACGGCGCGCCCGAAGGTGTGATGGTTGGCACCTCGGCCATTGTTGCTGCCGATTACGGTTCTGGACGCGTGCTCTGCTACAGCCCGCATCCGGAATTGACGGATGGCCAAGACGCGATCTTGTACGCCGGCATTCGCTGGTCAGCCACAAGCACAACCACGAAAGTCGCCAAGTAGCATGTCTCAGTGGTCTGAATTCTTGCGCAAGTTGAATCCGGCTGGCACCCGGTCGCTACTCGCAACATGGCGGATGTCAGACGGCAAGTCGTTCGTCAAAACGATTCCAGCCGCCGAGACCATCGGCGACGAAGAACTCGCCGCTGATCCCGACTTCAGCTACAAGCTGTACGAAACACTCGAACTCGAGTTCGACAGCCAAGCGCCAGGGCAGGGAAGTGCGCTCGATTTAGAGTCTATTGAGCAATCAGCCCGCACCAGCGGACTCATCTATCGCCGCAAGCCCGAGCGAATCATCGTCCGCTCGCCCTATACGTGCTGATTAGCACCTCTCTAAGTGTCAATTGCAGGATTGGCAGGCACACCACTTGCTTAACAGGTTCGTTAGGCGGGGGAACGCCACCAACCAAGCACGATTACCACTTCGGGAGCCTGACCATGCGCTGGTACACCTACGCCTTGCTGTTTGCCTCGTTCTTTGCCGGAGCGATTGTCGCGGGGGCAGAAGACCGCGTGTTCGAAGGTCCGTGGAAAACCACAAATCGTAAGCTCGATGGCATCATGACCGCCGTGGTGCGTGATCTTGGCGACAACAAACACCAGGGACGATTTTACGGCGTCTGGCAGGGCGTGCCGTTCGATTACACAGTGAAGTTCAGCGGGCCCATCTCTTCACTCAAGGGCACCGCCGTGATTGACCATGCTGACTACACCTGGACCGGTGTGATCGATGAGCAGTCACCGGCGGTCTTCAAGGGTTCGTTCGGCGGTACACGTTACGCAGGCTACTTCGAACTCAAAGAAAAGAAGCCAAGCACACCGGCCGTGACGACTGTATCGGTGCCGAAAACGAGCGTCGAGCGATAGCTACCCGCGTCGCGCCAATCGCTTGCCGTTAGTCTGACAAATATCAGCAACGCGGCCCGATGAAGCTAACGCTAGGTGATAGCGCTGGTTTCCTTCCAGGCGATGCACACTGATGTGATATGATTCGCCGTAGTTGGCCAAGTAAGGCCGCTCTTCGGGCTTCTTCAGTGGGCGAATCTTGCCCCACGACCCATCGCCCAAGTAGAGCACGCCGTTCTTATCGAGCAGACCATCCTTCAGCGCATGCGTTCGCTTGAAGGTGTGATCGTGATGTTCGAGCACCGCATCGACGTTGTACTTCTCGAATAGCGGGCACCAGTACTTCCGATTCTCTTTGCCGGTGTTTTCGAAGGAACGATACGATGGGTACGCGGGAACGTGATTGGCAACCAGCAAGTGAGGAAGCATCTGCCTGTCGGCAAGGGTTTGTTCCAGCCAACTCGTTTGCGCGCCTTTCACGGGGGTGATATGCCCGGTGTCGAGCATCACCAGGCTCAGATAATCGCCGAAGTCGAGCACGCCGTAGGTAGATTCGCGAAAGATGCCATCGAACACCGACAGGTAATGCGGCGCAATCGGTTTCTTCGTGGCCAGGATGCTCGTGCCGAGAATTCCACTCGTGGTCACTTCGTGGTTACCAATACAGGTGACCATCGGGATCAAGCGACCTTGGGAGTCACGCATCGTCTTGCTGTAGTTTTCCAGAAACGTCAGAAACGTCTTCGGCGACTTGCCGTTGTCGTATGCGAGGTCGCCGCCAATGAAAGCAAACTGCGGATCTTGCTTGGCCGCGAGCACGTTGGTTTCGACCGCTGCCGATCCGGTTCCACAGTCACCACCGCTGACAAACTGAATTGTATTCGTGGCCTTGGCGGGCATCGTGCGAAAACGATAGCTGCGCTTTGAGTCGTCGATGTGAAATTGGTAGTCGGTATCGGGCTTGAGTCCTGTCAATTCGCAGCGATGCACTTGCAACGTGGTATCGGGGAACGGCTTAGTCTGCACATTGGCGACGAGAGCTTCAGCCGTCTTGTAGGCACCGTAGTGTACGGCTGACTTTTGTTCGGCGAGCCCCACCCATTGAATGACCATGGTCGTGGTCGGATCGGTCCACCACGTAAGAAACAGCGAGGTCGGTTCACCCGGCACATTGGCCGAGGGGAACACCAGTGTGGGCTTCTTTTCGCCCGGCTTGGTGTCAGCGGCACCGGCCCAGGAACTGCTCAGCGACCAGCCCGCAGCCGAACCGAGGGACGCAATCAAGAAGTGACGACGATCGAGGTGAGACATGGGGGCAGATTCCGGGCGGGAAGGTCGAGGGGGTGAGCCTTGACTATGCCAATCCGCTGCCCGGGATGCAAGCGATTCCTGCCAGAATTAAACAGGTAGACTAGCCAGCGACGCGAAACGTGCCGTGCTTCGTCTTGCCCGATTTCGGCGGGGAACTAAAGATGTTTCCCTGCGTGGCTGAGTCCATCATGTCGGTCATCATGTTGGAAGCGTCCTCGGTGACGATCAGCCGGTCACCGGGCAGAATCGCGTAGTCGGTTTCGGCAGCGACTCGCTTGATCGAGCGATCAAATTCGACCGGCATGCGATGCCAGCCTCCGCTGGGGAGCGGACGAACGAGTTCGATGTTCATCCGGCGAAACTCTTTGTTGGCTTTCGCTTGCACGAGTGCGTCGTGAGCGTTCAGCGGTCCCGAGATGGTGTGCTCGGTGGCGGTTGCCTTGCCACCAACCGTGCGCATCTCGACGATGAACTTGCCGGGAGGAGCAGCCGAAGTTGGAGTGTCGGAGCTTTCGCTCTTCACCACTTCGGCCTTAGAACCCAGCAGCGAACTCTTGCCGAACGAGGCGCAACCCGTGCTTAGAAAGCTGAGAGCCAGCAAGCCGGTAATCGCAATCAAAGTCTGTGGTTGGCGGGCATCCATGCCATCGTCCTTGCTATCGAGTGTTCGCTAGCGGCGTCAAAGTCTTCCCAGAACGCCGAATCGGAGCTATGGCGGGAGTTATCGGGAGAATAGTGAGCCGACTTGAGCCAAACCGGAAGAAAGGCAGAAGTTTGAATGCAGAACGTAGAATGAACCGCCAAACACGGCCCACTTTCATTCTGCATTCTCCGTATTGCATTCTGCGTTTAGCCCATGCCCCCCAGTTCCGTTGCGCGTTGCACACGGCGGATTGCGATCATGTAGGCAGCGGTGCGCAAACTCACCTTGTGTAACTTGGCCTCTTGCCACACGGCCTCGAAGGCGTGGGTTAAGACAGCTTCGAGTTCCTGGCGAATGCGATTGAGACTCCATTTGTAGAACTGCAGGTTCTGCACCCATTCGAAATAGCTGACCGTCACGCCGCCGGCATTGGCGAGGATGTCGGGCAGAATGGTGCAACCGCGCGAGTGCAACAGATCGTCTGCTTCAGGATCAATGGGCGCATTGGCCGCTTCGATAATCAGCGGTGCCTTGATGCGCGGCGCATTGGCCTTAGTGATCACGCCGCCTAGCGCGGCGGGAATCAGCAGATCGACGTCGAGTTCTAACAGGGCATCGTGAGGAATCTTCTCCGCTTCGTTAAACCCGAGCAACGAACCTTTGTTCGCCAAGGCGTGCTTGAGCATCTTGGGAATATCGAGACCGGTTGGTGAATAGAACGAGGCCGTGTGGTCGCCGACCGCGACGATCTTGTATTCCGATTCGTACAGATACTTGGCGGCATGCGAACCGACATTGCCGAAGCCTTGCAACGCCACTCGGGTGTTCTGCGGCTTGCGGCTCAGGTTGCCCAGAAGCTTATAAGCCAGCACGCCGACGCCACGACCGGTGGCTTCTTCGCGACCGAGCGCACCGTAGTCTTCTACCGGCTTGCCGGTGATGCATGCTGGTCCGAAACCGTGGTACTTCTCCCACTGATTACGAATCCAAGCCATTTCTCGCGAACTGGTTCCCATGTCGGGAGCGGGAATGTCTTTGTGGGGCCCAATGATATCGTGAATCTGGTCGATGAACTTCCGCGTGATTCGTTCCAGTTCCTTCACACTCACGTGCTTGGGATCGATGGCGATGCCACCCTTGGCTCCACCATAGGGAAGATCAACTACCGCGGTCTTCCAGGTCATCAAGGTCGCCAGGGAGCGAACCTCGTCCAGGTCGACTTCGTGGTGGTAACGCAGGCCACCCTTCATGGGGCCACGAGAGTCGTCGTGCTGCACTCGGTAGCCAATAAAGGTTTCCAGGCGACCGTCGTCCATTTCGACGGGAATTTGCACCTGCACTTCTCGCTTCGGGGTCAGCAGCAGTTTGCGCGTCGACTCTGGCAATTGCAGCAGATCAGCGGCCCGTTCGAAGTACAGCCGAGTCGACTCAAACGCTTTCATGACAAGCTCCGGGAGAGGGCTAGAGAGGTGACAGACAAGGTGCCTAGCAATTTTGCCCAGCCAAAGAATTCTAGCATTAGACAGCCACTGTGCGGATTGCGGAGTTGGGAATGCGGACTATCCAACCTCTATTTCTCCGACAATTTTCGCAAGTCTCACGGCGGAGTCCGCACTCCGAATTCCCCACTCCCTGCGGCTCATTTGCTAGTCATTCCGCTCACGCCACGTTACATTTGAATACTGGGGCAGGGTGCGAGTGGAACTGAGCGAGGGAGCTTGTCTGGATGTCGATTCCGATACCCAATTTTTGGTCGTTGTTGCAACAAAGTCGGCTGCTGGCTCCCGAGCAGTGCCAACAGCTGGCAAGTGACTTTGCCCATGTCAAAGGGGCCAGCGATCAGAGCAATGCCCGCACCTTGGCCGAGTGGCTCGTCGCGCGCAACGTCCTCAGCCGCTATCAAACGATGATCCTGCTGGCGGGGCGACCCGGTCCCTTTCACTACGGCGACTACAAGGTTTACGACCGCATCGAGAAAGGTCGACTGGCAGGTTGTTTTCGCGCCGTGCATGGCCCCACCGGTCATCCGGTACTGTTGCAGTTCTTGACGGGCGCGGTGATTCAAGATCCGAACGCCTGGGCCGATGCAGTGCAAAACACGCTCGCCGCCTGCGCGGTCCAATCGCCGCATGTGCAGCGCTTTTTTGAACCGGTCGATCTTGGTTCGTTCAAGTTCGTGGTCAGTGAAGACTTGCGCGGGGTTGGTCTCGACGAGCGCCTGGCAATCGGCCGCTTTCCCCCGGCCGAGGCTTGTCGGCTGGCACGACAGGCAGCCATCGGTCTCGCCCAGCTACATCAGTCAGGTCGCGCGCACGGTGATGTGCGCCCCACGAACCTGTTTCTCGATACCTCGGTGCCGGGAAGCCCCGGCGATGTGAAGGTTCTGTTCGATCCGCACACGGTTCCCGGCGCGATCAACTTCGCCCAAGCCGACGCCAAGCTGACGGCCATGTCGGACTACCTTGCGCCTGAGTTGATGCACGCCGGTCGTGCTCCCGATCCGCTCAGCGATGTGTATGCGCTCGGCTGCACGCTCTATTGCCTGTTGGCCGGCAGCCCACCCTTCACCGGCGGCAACGTGCTGCAAAAGATGACCCGGCACGCGAGCGAAGGGATTCGTCCGCTCGAACCGCTCGGTGTGCCACAGCCTTTGGCGCAACTGGTCACGTACATGCTGGCGAAGAACCCACAGGTTCGTTATCAGTCGGCGGCCGTTGTGGCAGAACAACTGGCACCGTTCATCGATCCACAACTACTGTACGCACAACCGGCCCAGCCCTTGCCGACCCAAGCCGGCTACGAACATTGGGTGGCTCAGAAACAGGCTCAACTGGCGGCCGCCGCGCAACCCGCGTCGGCACCGGAGCCCGTCGTTGCCGTCGGCAAGTTTGGTTTGCGCATTCAAGAAGCGGGCGAAGCTGTCGCTGCCGCTAAGAGTGGCAAGGGAGATTCGCCGCTCGCAGGCATGGCGATCGCAGGTGCCGCCCCCGCGACGGTCAACCGCGCCATCACAGCGCACGAGTTGGTCGCCAAGCGCGAGAAGGATCAAACGCGGACAGTCGTCACCGCCTTGGTCGGCGTAGGGGCCGTGGCCATCTCACTGATTTTGATTTTCTACGCGATGAATCAAAAACCAGCGCCGACCGAAGTTACGAAAATCGTCAAGAAGGAAGACGAATTCGTTCCGATCGAGATCACGCGTCCCGAAGTCGATCTGAACAATCTCGGCAAGAATGTGCCGAACACCGGTCCACCGTCAGGCGTGGGCAATCCTGACAACAAGACCGCACCACCGACCAAGATCAACAATCCCACTCCAGGCAATCCGGTCACGCCGCCCGTTCCGAGCGAAGTAGGCCCGACCGTTCAGGTTGTCGCCGACGATGGGCAACTCCTCTGGGCTTCGCCAACCAATGGCAAGCCCGTCGAGTTCCGCCTGGTGCCACCCGAAGGGCAAGTCTTCATTGTGGCCCGACCTGCCGATATTCTGGCCTCAAGCGAAGGAGCCAAAGTCATCGAAGCACTCGGTCCGCAGTTCGCTGCGGGTCGCACCGCCTGGGAACAGACCGCCGGAATTCCGCTCAGCGACGTCGAGCAGATCATCACCACGCTGCACAACAACGAGGGCAAGTTTCCGCGCGTGTCGCATGCCGTGCATTTGAAAACGCCCGTACCGAGCGCCGACTTGCTCGGCAAATGGGGTAACCCGACCGAAGCCAAGGAAGGCAACAATCGTTACTACATGGGACGAGGCGCTGCGTTCTTTATCGTCGATTCACCAGCAGGCGCGCAGTCGTTTTTGATGGGCGACCCGGTCGATGTGAAGGAAGTCGCCAAGACCGGCGGCGCGCCTCCGCTCATGCATCGAGATCTGGAACGCTTGCGCCGCTCGATCGACGGGGCGAGGCACTTCAGCCTGATGTTCAATCCCGACTTCTTTGATATCGAAGAAGGGGAAGCACTCTTCGCTGGCGATCGTGCGAAAGTTCGTCAGCCGCTAGATCTGTTTTTAGGTGATGAACTGGAAGCTGGCCTGCTGAGCATGCAATTCGACAGCGCGTTCTATCTGGAGTTCCGGATGTTCGCCGGTTTGAATCGCGACCCGTTTGCCGTCGCCAAAGACCTGCGCGATCGCTTGCAAAAGATTCCCACCGCGCTCGAAGACTACTTTGTGGCCATCACACCACCTGCCTATTGGAAGAAGCTGTCGAATCGATATCCGTTCATGATCAAGAGCCTGCACGAGCAAATGCGTGTCGGCGTGGAAGGTGACCAGGCGATCGTCAACGCCTTCATGCCCGGTTCCGCAGCCCACAATCTGGTGCTCGGCGGAGAACTACTTGTCGCTACGGCACCGGGTGCTGGTGGTGGGGTTGCCTCGGCAGGCCCAGTGAAACCGGCGGGCCCCAGTTCCATCGAAGAAGTGTTGGCAATGAAGACTTCGATGACATTCGATGCCAACCCGCTGGAGTTCTGTATGCGAGATCTGGCGATCGACGCACAAGAACTTGCCAAGGGTTCTCCGTTCGCCAAGGGAGGTCCGCAGGAACTGCAAATTAAGATCATCGGCGATGATCTAAAAATCGATGGCATCACGCGCAATCAAACGGTGCGTGATTTCAGCCAGAAGGACAAGCCGCTCGCCGAGATATTGACGGCCATCGTGATGAAGGCAAACCCGGTCACGACCGTCAAAACGCCGGACGAAGCCGATCAAAAGCTCCTCTGGGTGGTGGGGCCCGATCCGGATAATCCGGCCAAGCAGATGATTCTGATCACCACGCGGGCAGCCGCGGCGACCAAGAAATACACGCTTCCCGCCGTGTTCCAGCCGAAGGGCAAATAACGATTCTGCGGGCTGGTTTATGGGCTAGATTTAAGGACTAGGAGACGGACGACTCGTTGGGGCAGATTGGTTAGGGGCTGGATACTTACAGTGGGCGGAACTGGCCAGTTCTCGCGCCGCTGAGAATGGAACACGCGTGGAAGCATTTTCTCTCACCTGTACCACCTGCAAATCGCGGCTCAAGGTGCGCGATGCGGCGGCCATTGGTCAGATCATGGCCTGCCCCAAGTGCGGCAGCATGGTGCTCATCAAGCAACCTGCGCCCGGCAGCCCAGCCAGCGCGTCGAGCGATGCCGGCGATACACGGTCTGATCTTTCGGGTTCTTTTCGCCCGCAAGTTCCTGTTGCTCCTTCGTTTCCCCTCAACACGCCAATCAACACCAGCGCCTTCGACGATGTCGACGAGTTGCTGGGGAACGCGCCACCTCGTTCAATGGTCCCGGTGCCAACCGCGCGCAATCCCGCGCCCGGAGTGACAGGGCATGCTGCGCCGCGACCCGCGCCGCCGATCGGAACTCAGCCCACGATCGTTCGGTCGAATGTGTCCGGGCAAAATCCCGATTCGCAAGCGAAGACCATTTCGCAGAACGATATACCAGTCAGCAATCCGCCGCCGACGTCGGTCCGCACGCAGGCTCCCGTCAGCAAGTCGCCAGAGTCCCTTCAAAAGACAACGGCCGCCGCCATCGTTGCCGCCGCGGCACTTCCCCCCGTGCCTGCTGCCGCGGCCAAACCTGTCGCGGCTCCCTTGCCGCCAGCAGCGACTCCGCCGGGTTACGATCCCACGGTCGTGCCGCAAGACACAAATCCGCCGGCTCCCGGAGCTGCAAACACATTGGCCGGCAGTCGCTGGCAATGGGTGATTGTCGGCGGCTCGGGTGTGCTCGGTATCGGCCTGGCCATTGGCGTCGTGGTGATGACCCTGTCGTGGTTCAATAGCCGGCCCAGCAAGCCCATCGCACTGGGTCCGGGACCATCCGTTCCCGTTGTTCCAAATCCTGCGCAGCCGCCGGTCGAGACTCCCATCACACCGCCAGAAGGCAGTCCATCGGTTCCAGCAATTCCCAACGACGTGGCTAACATATCGCCGCTTCAACCTGCGAAAGTAGAGCCCGTTCCGGCAGTGCCCATGCCGGTGCAGCCAGTGCCAGCCGTGCCCAATCCAACCGTGGCCGTTCCTGCGGTTCCCAAGCCAGAAACCGATCCACTCGGTCTGACCGAACCGCCACCCGCTGCGGCTCCGCTGTTGCCGGCCGATGATCCGCTCAACAAGTTCGCCGATATCCTCGGCGGTGGCAATCAAAACCCCTTGCCAGCTGAACCACAGCCGCCCGAGGTGAAGCCAGCTTTGCCAACGGTCGATGCCGAGCCAGAAGCACCTCCAGCTACCGACGCACTGCCGAAGCCCGATCCGCTGCACATCGATGCCCCCGCTCGGCTTAGTGATCCTCTGCCGGCGATCGAAATCTCCGGCACTCCGCTGATTGATTTTCTTCAAGTGATGCAGGACCTCACGACGATCCCCATCACGCTGCGTCCCGATGGCCTCAGCATGGCCAAGCTCACGCCCATCACGCCCGAAACACCCGTGACGTGGAAGGGCGAAGCGACGACGATCGGCGAAGCACTGCGTGCTGCCCTCAAGCCATTTGGTCTCGAGCCACGACTGGAAGCCGATCAACTCGTGATTGATGTTGCCAGCCCGCAGCTCACCCCGTGGCCGCTCGCGGTCAAAGACCTCACCGAAGGAGATGACAATCGCGCGAGCGAACTCGCTAGCCTGATCACTACGTTCATCGCGCCGGACTCGTGGGGCGAAGAAGAAGGGCAGCCGTCTCTCGTCGTAGGCAAGGACGTTTTTCAGATTCGTCAGCATCGCTTGCCGCTGGCGCAATGCATTCTGCTGACGGAAAAACTGCGCATCGCCCGCGGCTCGCGCCCGGTAAGTAAGTTCGATGCCAAGCTCTTCGAACTGGCCACGCGCACGCAACTCGCCCGGCCGGCACTCTCCGCACCCATCACGCTCAACTACAGCCAGCCAACGTCGGTGCTGCGCATCGCCGACCGCTTGGGCAAAGTGGCCAAGGTTCGCATCTTGTTCGACTGGCAGTCGCTGGCCTCGGTGGGTTGGAATCCCACAGGCGAAGCGACCCTCACGGTGGAGAGTCAGCCCCTCTCGTCGGCGCTCGACGACCTGACTCGGCGGATGCAACTCGCCTGGCGCGTGGTCGATGCCCGCACCATTCAAATCACCTCGCCCGCGACCCTGGCCGCTCATGTCGAGTTGGAAGTTTATAGCGTGAAGGATCTGCTGTCGCCGAAACTGGCCGGCGACGATCTGGCCGCTCGCATGCGGTCGGCGATCGGCAGCCAGCACTTTCGCGATGCCGGTGGCCGGGGCGAACTTCGCTTCGAGGCTAACAGCAATTGCCTGCTCGCCTCGCTCACGCAGCCCCAGCAACAACAGCTGGCCAAACTGCTGACGCAACTGCGCGGCGAAGTGGCTGCAAAGTAGCAGTCTTCGATCCCACGGAATGCGCTGTGAACCCTTGTCGCCGTAGCCCCTCTTGTTAGATGATCTGGCAGAAATCATTTCTTGGGCGATGGGTCTCTGGGGCACGGTGCAATCATGATCGAAATCGACGGCTCTGCCGGAGAAGGTGGCGGGCAAATCATCCGCTCGTCGCTGGCGCTGTCGCTGCTCACCGGCCAGCCCGTGATGCTGCAAAACATCCGCGCCAAGCGCAAGAACGCGGGCCTCGCCAAGCAGCACCTGGTCGCCGTGCAAGCCGCTGCACAAATCAGTGGGGCGAACCTCCGCGGCGCGGCCCTCGGCTCGTCGCAACTGTGGTTCGAACCGGGACCGGTCCAGGCCGGTGACTACACTTTTCAAATCGGCACGGCGGGCAGTGCCTCGCTCGTCTTGCAAACGATCCTCGCGCCGCTGCTCGTCGCCCAGGGACCTTCGTCGCTGACGATCGAAGGTGGCACGCATAATCCGCTGGCTCCGCCGGTCGACTTTCTGCAGCGCAGCTACGCGCCCCTCGTCAGCCGGCTGGGTCCTGGCTTGCAGGTAGAACTCGTTCGCCATGGCTTCTATCCGGCCGGCGGTGGTCGTTTGAGCGTGCGGATCGAACCCACAGAAAAACTGAACTCGCTCGAACTGCTCGCGCGCGGCAAGCAACTCAAGCAGCGGGCTCGCGCGCTCGTCTCGAACTTGCCGAAGAACATTGCCGAGCGCGAATGCCACGAACTGCGCCGGCTGTCGGGTTGGGCCAAGGAATGGCTGCGGGCCGAAGAAGTGACGGCCAGTGGCTGTGGCAACGTGGTGCTGGTGGAACTCGAGTACGAACAGGTCACCGAGATCTTCATCGCCTTCGGTGAGCGCGGCTTGCGAGCGGAACAAGTCGCCCGCACAGTCTGGCAAGAGGCCGATGACTACCTCAGTCACTCGGCGCCGGTCGGTCCGCACCTGGCCGATCAATTGATGTTGCCGCTCGCCGTGGCTGCCAGCCAAGGCCAGACCAGCGTCTATCGTACCTGCACACTCAGCGGACATTCTCTCACCCACGTCGATATCATCCAGAGGTTCCTGCCCGTGACGTTCACCCTCAGCGAGCCCGAGAAGGGCCTCGTCGATGTGATGGTCGCGCCTGCAGTTACCCATCGGTAATCGCTGAGAAGTTACCTTCCCGGATCCAGTTCCCAATTCAACTCGCTTGTCTTCGCATCGATGACGGCCTCCAGTCCCGAGGTCTGCAGGCTGTGATACTTCGGGTCGATTGCCGATTTTGGTTTCGGCCCTTCGGCGAACTCGCTCGAAGGTGTAATCGCCACGCGATACTTGCCGGGATACGCGCCGTCGTTACTGCCATGGGTGCCGAGTTGAAACTTCCCTTCGGCGTCGATCACGCCGCTGGAACTAATCACTTTGCCGTCGGGACCAGGTTCCATCATTTCCAGCATCACGCCGTAGCCGGCCAGCTTTGCCGGGCTCGCTGCGTTCTTGATGGTCACCTTCCCTTTCACGGGCTGCGTGCGATAGCCGCTGCAGCCAACAAGCAAGGCCAACAATACGCAGCACGAGACAAGGGCAGGGGAGGGGAGAGCGTTGCGCATAACAGCCTCGCGGGTGCACAGGTGTGGGGAGAGGAATTGCCAGCAGGCGAAGTTTTCAAGTCGGAATGAAGCAGCCAAAGTTTGACTTATTCCCCGACTGGCGTCTAGGATTTGCTTCGGCTGCGAAAGTTGTTTCGAACGGGCGGAGGACAATTCATGCGTGGCAACGGCGGACGGAATCTCGGTTTTACTCTCGTCGAGTTGCTCGTCGTGATTGCGATCATCGGCGTGTTGGTCGCGCTGTTGCTTCCCGCGGTGCAATCGGCCCGCGAGGCGGCCCGGCGCACGCAGTGCGTCAATCACCTGAAGCAACAGGGTCTTGCCGTTCAGAATTTTCACGATGTCCATCAGACGATTCCCTACACGCGACTCGATACTCGCGAGACTGTCTTTCTGCTGCTGTTGCCCTTCATCGAGTCCCGCAACCACTACGAAAAGTGGGACCTCAAGCTGGAGTACTACCAACAGCCTCAAGCGGTTCGCGAGACGACGTTCAAGTTCTATTTGTGCCCCTCACGCGAGCGAAGCAAACCGCTCATCTCCACCTCGGGCGATGCCCATCAAAACGGCATGACGCCGCATACGCCGGGTGGCGTTGGCGACTACACCACCTGTGCGGGCTCGCCGCCGGGAACCAACGACTATTGGACGGGCTTCAACAGCACGCTCGATGCCGACCGCGCGAACGGAGCCTTTCAATACAAGGGCCCGCCATTCCTGAAGTTCGCCAACATCAGCGATGGCCTTAGTAACGTGGTCTTCATTGGCGAGAAGCACGTCCGTCGCCCCGCGACCAATACCGACGGCTCGATTTGGAACGGCGACCACGGCGCGTCGTTCAAGAAGCTCGGCACCGGTGCCCCGATCGCCCGCGACCTGAATGCCACGAGCGGTCAGTTCGGCAGTTGGCATCCGGGCGTGTGCCAGTTCGTGCTCGGCGACGGCTCCGTCAAATCGCTCAGCGTAACGACGGACCTCACCACCTTGGATCGGCTCGCCCACCGCGACGACGGCGAACCGGTCTCGATTCCGTAGCGAGTCGCTCGCCGAGTCATTGTCTGTTGCCAATAGCATTGCAGCACCTCAACGCGGCCCGCTCGGATGATAGAGCGGACTGAGTGACTCCGAGGCCCAAGTCCAGTCGCTGCCATTGAGAAAGAAATAGTGAATGGCGCTAGCGCCTCCGCGCAAGGTCTCGACGTCGAACCGGTCAAGTTGCAGGACAAATTCGCCGTAAGAGTAAACTCCGGACTCTTGCAGCCAGGCGGGCCAGCCTCCGAAGCGCGACGAGAAACGGCCGCTTGTTTCTTTCAGTATGGGTGAGTCAGGCTGTTCATCTTCGAGCAAGGCGCGCAGGCCACGCGGCAAATCGTTGTCATGAGGATAGGTCGCTTCGGCCGGCAATATCTTCATGAAATGCGGCTGTTCGACAATCGCTCCCGGCGGCGGCAGAATGTGGCGAAGCGTTTCGCCCGTGCGATAGGTCCGAATCACCAGGTCGCTGAACTCTTGCGGATCCGATCGGGCAAACATCGTCAGGTAGGCGACTCCCGTCAAAAAGTGCGGCAGCCGCGGAATGGCCCGGCAGTCGATCTGCACTAACGGAATGAGCGGCACGCCCTCATGGGTCGGCCAGTCCTCTTCTGCCCCAACCAGATTGACATAGCTGAAATACGAAGCGCCAAACTCGTCGCGGAAGGGGCACGACTCGTCGCGAGTCAGGCAACTGCTCGGCAACGCCAGCTTGCGTTCCACGGCTTTCAGCTGAGGCCGAAATTGCTCCGGTTCCCAGCGAACATAGGGAAGAATTCGCTCCCAATTGCTGTGCGGCCAGGCCAGCCATTTCTCACTCGAAAGCTCGATCCCCAGCTGAAACTCACCGATCACTTCCTCAACGCCGTTATCGTCCCAACGACGCCACCAGCCATGTAAACATCCAAGGTGATAATGCCGCTCCTCGCGTAGATTTCCTGATTCATCCCAGGTCCGCTCGTAGCCCTCCTTTCGACCTCGCTGGTAATCCCGTTCCCAACTCTTTCTTCCCGTCGCAAAATACACGGTCCAGCGACCATGGAGTTTTCCATCGACGTACTCTTGCTCACACCAGCCGCCATCGGCATAGTCCAGTCGCTCAATAGGCATAAGTCACGCCCCTTTTAAGACACCTGTTCTGCCACAGCCCTTGATAACCATTTTTGATAACTTTTTCGATCATTTTTTCGCGATAAGCACTTGATCGAAGTTCCAACCAGCAATTACCTTGCGCGAATCAGACCGCATATTCCGCGGAAATGCTGATAACCACTTTCACCGCTGTTCACTCCTGCCTGAACAGTCCCTAAACGGGTGGCTCTGCGCTTCCTCGTGGCGGCAGACCTTCTGGTCTGCCGAATCTTCCCTGCCAAGCCTTCCTCACCCGCCCCGACTCCTCCGGGCCAAACCTCTGCTGAACAGTCCTCGTTCAGCCTCGCCGACAACCCGTTTTGATAACTTTTTGCGCGATAATCTCAATCTCACCCGTCTCCCTAACCTGCTCTGCTCCAATGGCTTCCGCTCACAAACACGCGCAAATCAGCCTTTTGCCGATAACCGTCTGATAACCACTTTGGGCCCTGTTCACTCCGCTTCCTGAACAGTCCCTAACCGGGTGGTTCACTCTCTTCCTCCCGTAGGTCCAGGTACTCCGTACCTGACCATCTCTCTGCAGATCAAGCATCGCTCAACTCCGGTTTCCGCCCACCGTACAAAACCTTCCCGTGCCAGCGCGAACCCTTGCTCGCCGGGTCGCAGTTGCCTACCGGTTAACCTGCTCGCTCGGCACCGCCGATCAGCCAGCAAAATATTAAAATGTACTTGACATTAAGTCAACACATCGTAACAATATTTTCCGTGATCCTAATCGCCGGTTTACGTTAACACGATTACGTGCAAGTGAAAGATTAGTTCGGCGGCGGAGGGCTTGCGGGCTAACATTTACACACTCTGGCATTGAGGAGCTAAGGTTTGACACGTCCGGCCAAGCTGGTTAATTTAGTCCTCGTCCAGTGAGTGGTTCGCTGGTTCGCGCAAGAGTATAGCGACTGGGAATAGACAGAAGAGCAAGCTGCAGTAGGCAGAATGTGTTCTGTCCACTTCTAGTTCGGCTGCGGAGGGCTTCCAAGTGGTGGAGCTTCGGCCAGAACTGATGCCGCCCACCCTCGACGAGCGGCTTGTCGCCCGTCTGGCCAAGCTGGCGGCCCACCTCGACGGCAACCCCGACGAGGACACGCGGGCCGAGTTCAACCGGCTGGCCGGCACCGACATCCCGATGGCTGAGTTCCAGGGCATTTACGGCGGCCAGGACCACGAGGACTACGTGCGCAACGTACTGTATTACCGGCTCATCAAGCCCGCACCCGGCGTCACGAGGGCGGAGCTGGTCGAGGTCGTTCGGCGCGCCATGCCGACCAACGAGTTCTTCGACCAGCACGAGGCGTACATGGTGGTGTTCGACGCCAACGTGCCGCTGGACGGAGCGTCCAACCTAATCTTCTACCCGCCCGACTACGACACCCGCACCAACACCTGGGGCGGCGGGCGGCAGATGGGCGACTACGACCCCACCCCCGAGCAGATCGTGGAGTGGGCGTTGGCACCGGGCGGGGGCAGCCAAGACGCCGAAACAGGTGCTGCAGCAGACCGGGGCCGCAGGTAGGCTTGCCGAGGTTCATTGTCGCTCAGCAGCCCCGCCGCTGCTAAGCCTGGTCGATCGGCCTTCAAGCGAGTGGAGCGAATGGGCCTCTTTTACTCGAACCTGACCGTCTATCACCCGGAGCGACCGTCTCTGCTGGCCGAATTGCGGCGTCTGAACCGCGCGGCGTTCCTTAGCCCTACGATCCACGGCTTCACGGTCGTGTTTGACAAGGGGATGGACGAGCAGGATAGCAACACCATTGAGGAACTGGGGAAGGACGTCACTGCGGCGCTCTCCTGCTCGGCACTGGCGGTCGTGCTCCATGACGATGACGTGCTCTACCTGTGGCTGTTCCAAAACGGCCAAGTGCTGACCGCTACGATTCGAGTCCGGCGTACTTCGACCCGGATTCGGAGCCGCGTCCGCCCGAGGGCGGAAACGCCGAGGCGCTTTGCGAGGCATTCGGTCGCGCCGACCGGGCTGATCAAGTCGAGGAGTTATTACGCGCCGACCTGCTGGAGGACGAGTTGCCCGACGTCCCCGGCGAGTTCGAGCGGCACGCCGCCCTCGTCGCCGAGCTCGGCATGCCATCGTTCGTCGCCGGAGTCTGCTACTCCTCCATTGCGGGTGATTACGTCCCCAAAGAGTTCATCCCTCCCGAGTTGGCAGGGATTAGCTTCGAAGCTGTGTAGCCGGCCGGGTGGCATGGGGGTACTCACCCATGTCTTCTCCTGGTCTTATGCGGTAAGGTTCCTCGCCAGGCCGGCTGGAGTTCAAATCGATTTCGAAGGCTGGTTGCCCAGCGCCACCTCAGAATGGCACCAGTTCCAGGAGACCCTCGCACGGAGCCCGAAGCTTCGCAGAGCTGAGCTGATCGTCACGCGCCAGAGATGCCAGTTCCCCTCGCGCGGGCAAATATCTGTGGAGCCACTTTGCAATTCAGCACATGCGCGCTTGCCGAGACCATTTCGCCGATCTACGTTAACACGATTACGTGCAAAAGAAACATTAGTTCTGCGTAAAGCCCTTAACACGATTGAAGTGTACTGATGACTTTCAGAAACGCGTTGACATCCCTCTATCTTTTGACGAGCGTATATGCGTTCGGCGGAGGTGTGATGCAAGGCGTGATGAACTACCCCGCGTGGAAGCTCATTGGTCCGGCCGAGTTTCCTGCCTTCCACCAATCTATCGATGGTCGCATATTCCTATTTTTTGTCCCGGTCTTCTTTCTCAGTGTCCCTATTAGCATCTTGATGATCTGGTTCGGACACCCCGCCATCTCACGCACGCTGCGTGTTGCCGCGGCATTGCTCACCCTTGTAATTTTCGTCGCTACACTCGCGCTGGCGATCCCTATCCAGGAGAAACTGGCCGTCACGCAATCCAAGGAGTTGATCGACGAGTTAATTCTGTATGATCGCTACCTTAGGACCATCCCAGGAATTTTTGTTATGGCCCTCAACTTTGCGATGCTCCAGCAACTTATGAGGCCAGAACGGCCCAATCAAGATCAAAAATGATCGCAGAACAATCCAATGCACGCGAGTTGCCGGTAACGCGTTTTCCAATGGTCATGTCACTCGCTGCAACCGCGTGATTGGTGTCGTTATGCCCTTGCAGATCAGCAACCTCGCCGACCGTGCCGCCGAGCAGGCGGCACGCTTTGAATTGACCCTAGCGTCGCAGGCATCCATCGTAGGTTGGGCAGACGAGGCCATCGCCGAGCTACCTCAGCCTCCCATTGAGTTGATCGACCTGTCCCTCTCCGGCAGAAATGATGCCGACGTACTCGCGCTGCTGGAGCAGCTTGCCACTGATGCGAATCCGACGTCGCTTCGACCCGCACTGTCAGAGTTCCGCCGGCAAGTGAGTGCGGGCGCGATCCCGTTGCGGGACGCGCTTTCGCGGTTGGAGGGTTTCGCCCGTCGGCACGCCAACGCGGTGGGAACTGAGATGCACAACTTCCTCGCCTGGGCTGACGACGAGTACGAGCTCATCGAGCGAGGCTACATAAATCGCACCCACGAGCAGCTGCGGGCTGCCCTTGACGAGCAACTGCGGCGGTCTGCGGCAGAGCCATATCCCGCCGCTGCAATCGACCCGCGCCGTTCCGGCCAGTGAAGATTGATCCGTTATCCCGCCCAGGGCGCACATGAGCATTGACACTTCCGGCAAATGGTGGATCGGCAGCGAACCGATGGACGTTCGCGGTTTTCTCGAGGCGTACGCCGAAGAAGGCTGTGAGGTCCATCAGTTTCGCCTGTCAACCTGTAAATGCGGCTCAGTCGAGTTCCAACTGCGGGCCGACGACAACGAAGGTGTCGCCCAGCGAGTGTGTGCCAAATGCAAAGCAGAGCACTTCATCTGCGATAGTGGTGAGTACTGGGAGGACGCAGAGCCCGAACAGTGGCGATGCATCGAATGCAAATCCAAGGTGGGCAACATCGGGGTAGGCTTCTCGCAGTACGCCGACTCGCCCACGTCCATCCAATGGATCTACATCGGCGTGCGTTGCGCGAAATGCGGTATCCTTGGTTGCTTCGCAGGTTGGAAGGTCGGCCAAGACGACGTTGCGCACTTGTTCGATCAGGCGTAAGTGCGTGAGTGCAATTGCTGCCGGCCTAGGGTGCCGCGGCGATTCGTGCAGCTGCTTGCTCGCCGCTGTGAACGCAGAAGGGGATGCCAACTCCGTGGTAAGCATTGCCGGCGAGGGCGAAGTGGGGAATGGCGCTAGCTGCTGCGTCGATCTTGGCGACGAGATCCAAATGCCCGACGTGATACTGCGGCATCACGCCTTGCCAGCGATTGATCTGGCAGAACTCGGGCTCACCCTTCACGCCCAGTAACTCGCCAATTTCCTTGCGCACGAGCTGTTCGGTTGCCGCGTCATCCAGGTTGTTCAGTTCAGGCTGTAACGCGCCGCCGATGAAGACTCGCAGCAGCACTTTGCCGTCGGGTGCTCGGCCGGCGAACTTCACACTCGCCAGACTGCCGGCGATGATCCGGCGATTCTCGATTCGCGGCGCAACGAAGCCAAAGCCATCGAGCGGATGCTCGAACTGCGCTCGCTGGTAACCCATCACGGCCACGCTGCAGCCTGCATGCGGAATGAGTTTGATGAGCGACGCCAGTTGCGGTGCGACGCGCTCAATCACCGGCGGACACGCATGAGCCGGTGAAGCGACGATAACATCGTCAAACGTGAGCGGGGCAGGGGAGCCCTTCACGAACAGGCACCAGTTGACGCCACTGCCGGCCGGAGTCCGTTCGAGTCGTTCGATGCGAGCATTGAGGTGAATCGACTCCGGCGGCAGTTGCGCGGCGATGGCCTGGATGAATTGACTCATGCCCAGGCGCGGCGCGAGGAACTGTCCATAGCGGGCACCACTACTGGCCGCTTCGAGCGACTTGCCCGGCTTCTTCGGCTGATTCGCTCGCATCGCGCGAATCAGGCTGCCATGTTTCCGTTCGTAGTCGACAAACTGCTTCAGCGTCGCCTGCATGCTTAGGCGATCGGGATCAGCCGTGTAGATGCCGCCGATCAAGGGTTGAATCAACCGTTCGAAAGCTTCGCGGCCAAAGCGGCGGAGCGCGAACGAAGTCAAGCTTTCGTCCGACTCGTCGCGCTTGCGCGAAATGAAGTACTCGCTGGCCAGCCGCAATTTGCCGAGTGGGCTGAGGAGCGGGGTCTTCAAAATCGGCCAAACCTTGGCCGGCGACATCAGCGTAAAACCTTCCGGCACGGGAATCAGTTGCCCTCGATGGACAACGAAGGCGCGCCGATAACGCGGATCGGTATTGATCAGCTCATCGCCCAGTCCCACGCGTTTGGCGAGATCGAGTGCCCAGGGCTCGCGGGTGTTGAACATGTCCGCCGAGCGTTCAATCAAGTAGCCCTCGCGCTCGACGGTATGCAGCACACCGCCAAGTCGGTCGCTTCCTTCAAACAGCGAGACGCTGGCAGCTGGCAGCAATTCTTGCAGCCGATGGGCGGCAGCCAGGCCGGTGATGCCGCCGCCGATGACGGCAATTCGTCGTTGAACGGACGTACTCAAAGCTGGGTCGCAGTCGGGCGGGGTAGGGGAGGGCGGGAATGATGACAACGAGTCTCCGCTACAGCAAATCGAGCGGGTCGACGTCGAGCACCCATTGTACCTCAGCGGGCGCTTGGAGCGATGTGGCGACCTTGGCAACTGCCTGCCGCAGCAACTCGCCCTGCGCGCTACTTAGCAGGGCATGAAAACGAAACTTTCCGCGCAGGCGAGCGATCGGGCAGGGGGCCGGACCCAGAATTCGATGCGGTGTCTGGGCCAGTTCGAGGGCCTGGCGAAAACGGTCGGCCGTTTGCTCGGCGAACGCTTCGACGATGGACTCTTCGTCGCCGCGGACAATCAGCCTGACGAGGCTGGTGTGGGGTGGATAGCCGTGATCGAGTCGCACGGGCAACTCTGTATTCGCAAACAGAGCGTAGTCGTGCTTGAGGGCTGCTTGAATCGCAAAGTGCTCGGGGCTGAAAGTCTGCACCAGTACCCGGCCACCTTTATCACCTCGCCCGGTTCGCCCGGCGACCTGCGTGACCAGTTGAAAGGTCCGCTCGGCGGCGCGAAAGTCCGGAAAGTGCAACGCGGTATCGGCATTCACCACGCCGACGAGCGTGACGTTCGGAAAGTCGAGTCCCTTGGCGATCATCTGCGTGCCGAGCAGAATTTTGATCTCGCCGGCGCGAAACTTCGCGAGTGCCTGCTCGTGGCTGCCGGGCTTTTGCATGGTGTCGCTATCCATGCGCAGGACAGGCACGTGCCCGAACCGGGATTTCACTTCTGCTTCGAGCCGTTCGGTGCCAAGACCGCTGTAGCGAATGCCATCGAACTTGCAGTCGGGACATTTCGCGGGCGCCCGCTCCTGATGATCGCAGTAGTGACAGACAATTCGCTCCCCTTCGCGGTGATGCGTCAGCGCGATGCTGCAGTGCGGACAATTGGCCACGTAGCCACAGCTGGGACATTGAATGTGCGTGCTGAAGCCGCGGCGATTCAGCAGCAAGATGATCTGGCCATCTTCTCGCAGCGCGTGCTCCATGGCCTGCTGCAATTGCCGGCTGATCGCCCCGCGACTGCGCCGATTTTGAAACTCCGTGCGCAGATCGATCGTCGCCACGTCCGGGAGCGGGCGATTGCTCACCCGCGTCGGCATGTCGATCAGCTGAAAGTCACCGCGAATCGCTGCCTGCCAAGATTCCAGCGCTGGCGTGGCACTTCCCAGGACCAGCGGAACATTTTCGGCCAGCGCTCTTCGCTGGGCCACATCGCGGGCGTGATAGCGGGGCGACTCTCCCTGCTTGAACGAATGGTCGTGCTCTTCGTCGATGACGATCAGCCCCAACTGCGGTGTGGGGGCAAACACGGCGCTGCGGGCACCAATGACGACCTGCACTTCGCCGCGCGCGATCCGTTGCCAGTGCCAATGTCGTTCCGCATCGCTCAGGTGCGAATGCAGCACCGCGACATTGCCGAACCGCGAACTGAACCGTTGCTTCGTTTGCGGCGTGAGGCTGATTTCTGGCACGAGCACGATCGCTTGCCGACCGAAACGCAGCACTTCGTCGATCGCGCGAATGTAGACTTCGGTCTTGCCGCTGCCGGTCACGCCATGCATGAGAACAGCCCGATGCTGACGCCGTTCGAGGGCCTCGATAATGACATCGAGAGCCGCTTGCTGATCGGTGTTCAGATTCAGATGCTCTTCGCGGGGTGTCGCCGGAAGTTCGAGATCCAGCTGCTGAATCCGCTGCACTTCCGCCTTGACCAGCTTTTTTTTGCGCAGCTCGCTGATGGGCCCCAGCGTACACTTCGCCGCGGCGGCCAGTTCTGGCGGCGTGAGGGGGCGGGGCGAGGCAGCGAGTATCTTGAGGGCATCGAGTTGCTTGGCAGGGATCTTCAGTTGATCGAGTTGCAGTGCGATCTCAGCCGGCACACTCAAAAAGGTCATCTCCCGCGTACCCGCCTGGCCGCGCACGCCAGCGGGCAGAACGGCGTGCAACACTTGCCCCAGTGGGCAAAGGTAATACTCCGACATCCACTGCGCCAGGCGAACCATCGCCGGCGACAGAAGCGACTGCTGATCGACGACGGCCAGTACTTCCTTAAGCGGGCGACTGCCGACGGCCTTGGGGCCAGCGGTCAGGCAGTAGCCAATGACGCCGCGATTTCCCTTGCCCAGTGGCACTTGAACACGCTGACCCGGGGCGAGTGGCGTTCGCAGTGTGGCCGGAATGCGATAAGAGAAGGGCCCGTGGGGCGGATCGGCAAAGACGATTTCCGCGACTTGCTGCTCGCTGTTGGCGTCGAGCGTCCACGGATCGGGCTCGGTTTCAAAGAGCGATTTCTGAGATTTGTCCATGAGAACCAAAGCCGCCCACGAGTTCTACGAACTTTGATTGTACCGTCTTCGCACGTTGGTTAAGCTTAGCACCACGAGATTTCCTACCCTGCACTCTCTCTAAATCTCTCTATTTATGACTCACACTTTGCTGCGTCCTGCACGGTCCGCGCACTTCAAGTTCTTTGGGTGACGATGTTTGCGAGAACGGTGGTTGACCAGCCGGCTTGTTTGCGGAGCGATTTCAGGCTGGGGGGCGTCTTTTTGCGGAAATGAGCCGGTTTATTTTGATAGGCCTTGAGCAGGCCCAGCGCGCCCCGGCGGAGGGTGGCGAGGTTCTCCGCGGCGTGGCCTTGGTGGACGTGCGAGGCGTCTTCGCCGAACGTCACGTCGAGCACCCAGTGGGTCGCTTCGATCCACCAGTGCCGCCGCGTGCAGCGTGCGATCTTTTCAATCTCGCTGGGCGGGAGCGAACTCAGGAAGTAGCGACTATCAATGGTCGTCTTGTCGGCATGCTTGATCGTGGTCGTGGTTTGTACCAACGACTGTAGTCCCGCCCAGTTGTCTTGACCGAACAACCCAGCCGGGAGTGGCGCAGCGGTGTAGTAACGTTCCTCGTTGCGTCCCCGGGCGCGAGGCTCGTTAGTCTCCAGCGTAAAAACCTCGCCTGGCAGCGGCTCAGCGTGCAGTTGCAGAAAGTATTCAAGCACTTGCCGATGCAGCGTGGGGTGATTGTCCTTCAGGGCCAGCAGGTAGTTGCCGCCGTCGGCGACGATCTGCGCGGCGATCTTGGTTTGGCAACCGATGGCGTCGATGGTGACGACCGCGCCGCGGAGGTCGAGCAGTTCGAGAACCTGCGGAATGGCCGTGATTTCGTTCCCTTTTTTCACTTCTTCGTCACCGTTGGTATGCGTCGGCGCTTGAGCCACGATCAACTGCGTGCCGGTATTCATTGCCTGCACCAGATGCAGCGATGACTGTTCGGCGGCGCGGTCGAAACTCGAACGCAACGTCTTGCCGTCGATTGCGAAGTGCTGATCGTCGGCGCCTTCGTCGTCAGGAGTGGGTTCACGCAGCGACTCGATAAACGTGACCAGCACTTGTTGAAAGGGCCTCGGCTGGAGGCGGGCGAAGACACGGCGGAAAGTGTCGCGCGAGGGAATGCCGTGGGGGAGCGAGAGGAAGGTTTCGAACCAGGCTTGGCGTTCGTGCCCGAAATCCTCCATGTCCTCCCACGAGTCGCAGTCGGCAACCATGGCGCACAAGGCAATCGCCAGAATGTTCGTCAGCGAATGCACCGGCCGGCGGTCCGTACGTGGGTCTGGCAAGTTGCCCAGTGACTGCACCAATTGCTGCATCGCCGCCGCCTTGCCAATCGTCGCCACCCGTGGAATATCTGCATGTTGCATTCGAGAGTCTCCGACTCACGCCCAGAAAGAAAACCGACGCCTCTCGCTATACGCAACAACCCCACGCTGGCGTTCACCCGCCAGCATCACCAGCACCAAACAAATCCAGGTCCAGCTGCGTATTGCAAATTAGCTGCGCGGACCGTGCTGCGTCCTGTTGGATGCCGAAGCCGCCTGCGCGGCTTCACTCTGGTCGAGTTGCTCGTCGTGATTGCCATTATCGGCGTGCTTGTCGCGCTGCTATTGCCCGCTGTACAGGCCGCGCGCGAAGCGGCGCGGAGAATGTCCTGCCAGAACAACCTCAAGCAATTGGGGCTGGCAATGCACAACTACGAATCGACCTTCAAGAACCTGCCTCCCGGTGGTCAACCGGCCAAGGGGACTACCGGGAACTACGGCGTCTCTTGGATGCCGATCATCCTTCCGTATTCGGAACAGGGCTCGCTGTACGACAAGCTGGATATTCAAGGAACGACTGCCGGGCAAACGGGTGTCGTTTATTTCAATGGCTCGTTCGGCAACAACTACAACGGCAACCTGGTGAAGGGGCTCACGATCAAGATTCTGTTTTGCCCCAGCAGTCCGCTCCCCAGTTTTGTCATGAAGGGGAACGCGCCGGTAGCTCCGGCGGGAGTGATGGCGAGCACCTACGTGGGTATTACGGGCGCTTCGACGCATCCAAATGCTACCGAAGTCACCGACAAGGACGGCAACGGCGATCAGCATAATGCGACGGGACGAATCTCGAAGGCTGGGGTGCTCTGCTCGTCGAAGCAGGTTCGCTTTGCCGATATCACCGATGGAACCAGCAACACGCTGGCAATTGGCGAGCAATCGGGCTATTGCTTTAAGCCCGATGGATCCAAGGTTGATTGCCGCAGCGACTTCGGTCACGGCTTCATGATGGGCCCGTCGACCTACGCCAACAATCAACGGGACTGGAACATCACCACCGTTCGCTATGCCATCAATTTTCGAGATTACAGCGCCAAGGGAGTAGGCGACCTCTATTACGGCAACAACCGTCCCATTCAATCGGTTCATCCGGGCGGCATCAACGGACTATATGCCGACGGCTCGGTTCGGTTCTTAAGTGAGAGCATGGCCCTGCAACAACTGCACGATTTGTGCAATCGCGACGACGGCAATGTGACACAGTAAGCAACCGTTCGCGTTTCCACTTCCGCAATCTTCTCGGGTCAATCCGTTTTATGTTTTGCCGGCTATCACAGTTCCTCGTGTTGTCTGTGGGCTTGTTCATCCTCGGTGGTTGCGGCCCTACCAAGGCGCCGGTCGCGAAGGTGCATGGCACCGTCACCATGCAGGGCCAGCCGTTGACGGGGGCCGTGATCGGTTTTGAATCAGAAGATGGCTCGCGCTCGGTGACGGCCGAACTCGATGCCCAAGGAAAGTTCGTCGTGCGGACCTATGCCGACGCGGGCGTCCCACCGGGCAAGTACAAAGTCACCGTAAAGCCGCTGCCGCCTCCGACCGATCAGCCTCCGCTAGCCGGCGATGCCCTGACCAGCGGACCGCTGGAAAGCTCGATCCCCAAGAAGTACTTCAGCACCGGGACGAGCGGATTGACCGCGGACGTTGTGCTGGAGAAGGACAACGACTTGACGTTTGATCTGAAGCCGTAGTTAATCGTCGCGAACTTGCTTGCGGAACTGCACCTGCTGAACGCCCTCGACCTGATTCAGCTTGGCGACGAGTGCCGCCGGCGAAATCTCCGGCCGCAAGATGATGCGATACTCCACATCGACGGCCGCGCCTTGCTTGGCCGTTTCGACGCTGGTCATCTCTCGCTGCGTCGTGGCATCGCCAATCACCGGATCGAGCACTGCTTCCGGGCTGCGACCAAGCCCCAAGCGAACATGCAAGGTTGCCACGGCGGTGGAATTGACTTGCGCGGGAAAGTAACGAAAGATCGTCGCCGCCACGCTTACTCCCAGCAGGCACATCAACGAAACCGTGGGCTGACCCGCGCCAACGGCCATGCCCACTGCGACGGCAAAAATGACGAAGGCCACGTCCTGCGTGTCTTGCATCACAGTGCGGAAACGGACGATCGAAAGTGCTCCGACCAGCCCGAACGCGCGGGCAAGATTATCGCCGATCACTTGCGTGACCATAGCAATCAAAATCGTCATCAGCACGAGCGTGCCGGGAAAAGTCGAGGCACTGAGCGTGGTTCGCCGGCCCCAGGCATAAACTGCGGCTACGAGCCAGCCGCCGATCGAGGCAACTACCAATCGGGCAAGGATGGCGTCCCAAGTTAGTTGGTCGGCAGCGTCCTTCACGGGCGCAAAAAGTGCGTCTTTCAGCCAGGTCTCCATACGGTCCTTTCTATCGACCGGGGCCTAGGCTACGGCGCGAGATGCATCACTGGAAAGGTCGTCTTCGGCCGATTGTTCGTCCGAGGGCACGACCCAGGTTTCCATGCAGGTGCGAAACTTGCTGACCTTCAACGGCTCGAGCGTAAAGTCGCTCATCACGCCTTTGAAGAGCGCCGGCAATATCGTGGGGTACTTCAATTCCAAGATGCAAAGACCACTGAGGCGGCTCAACCCCGAGTGCGAACTGCGTGGCACTTGCCAGTCGTCTGCAGAGGGACTGGGGATGCCGTTGCCGCCGATGGCTCGATCCAGCGTCATGCGAATCGGCCCTTCGGGCGTGAGGCCAACTCGCGCGAACCGTTCGTAGGTGACGGTACAAACGGGTTGCAACTTGCGCAACACAACGCGGCGGCGAAACCAGTGTCCGGGCCAATGGGCGGGAGGTGTATTCGCGTGCAAGCAGGCGAGCTGGTCGTCGGTAATAGCCGTACGACGCTTCTTCACTCGGCCACGGACCTTGGCTTTACGTTCGAGCCAAATGGTTTCTTCGTTACCATAGCGACGCAAGCGATACTTGCGCGTACGCAGAGCCCCGGCCCGGCCGAACACGCCGAGAGCAGGAGTATCCAGATACACGCTGTGGACATGGTACATCTCGCGCTCATCACAGAGCGCGACAGGATCGCGCGACATATGCGAGCGGGCCCATTCCATCACCTGAGCGGCCACATCTTCGCCGATCAGAAACTTGATCTCGTACTGGCCAAACCGATGTTCGCCGCTACGCACACGTGGCGGCGAGGGAACTTCGTGGTTGGTTGGCAGCGCCGCGTTCAATGTTGCACTCGCATCCTTGCTTCCGGTTGAGCCGGCAGGTTCTTCGCTCAGGATTCGCTCCGGTTCCGCGCTGGCGTGCATTCGTACCTCGTGGCAAACCCGTCCAAAGTTCCAAAGCAAATGCAGCTGTCCGCAGCTGGCATCAACACAGTGTAATTGGTCGCAAGCCTTGATTCTGTTTCATCGGCTCACTAAATCGCATGCAATTATTTCAACCTAACCCTATTGTGAGGGACATTTTGCGTGCGAACCATCTCGCGGCCTACCAGGCGATACAAGCGGAATCGAAGACCGGGCCTTCGACACAAGTGCGGCGATAATCCCATTCTCCGTGTTCGTCCTTCACCCGCGCGACGCACGTGAAGCAGATTCCCACCCCGCAGGCCATGGGCGTTTCCAGCGACACCTGGCACGGTACGTCGGCAGCTTCCGCCACATGCGACACAGCTTCCATCATGGGTTCTGGACCACAGCAGACGATGCGCGGCTGGCCACGACCTTCGGCCAGGACTTCCCGGACGAGATCGGTCACCAAGCCTCGTTTGCCGCGGCTGCCGTCGTCGGTTGCCAGGCGAACATCAACACCAATCGCCGCAAAGTCTTCAACCCCAGCAAAATAGGCTTGGTTTCGGGCACCATAGCAAAAGGTGACTCGTTGGGCCGGTTTGACACTTCTTGGCGGCAACCCGAAGGACCGCAGCCCCAGATACTCCTTGGCCAGTGCCAGGAACGGAGTTTGGCCAATGCCGCCGGCCACCATAATCAGGTGGTCGGTGGCCGTGGGCTGAAAACCATTCCCAAGCGGGCCCCAAACGTCGAGCCGCTGGCCGGGTTGTAGGTGGTACAGCCTGGAGGTGAGCTTGCCTTTGACCAGATAAACGACATCGACGTCGCTAGGCTGACCATTGGCATCGTTGTGAACGTCGTACATCGCCAGCGGTCGACCAAGCAGCGGATCGTTAAATCCCGCCAGTCGGAGCATCACAAATTGACCGGGGGTGACCTTGGCGGCCAGTTCCGGAAACCGAAAACGGACCCGCCAGGTATCGCGGGCCAGTTCTACGTTTTCGACAATCTCCACCGACCGCTGCACCGCAGCATCGGCCAGGTAGGGGGCGTGTCCTACGCCGCTCATGACGATCTTCCTTTTTTCCGCACACTCTTACCGTAAATGTTCTTGCCGCCCTTACCGCCGCCAAAGACTTCGCGTTTGCCTTTGCCGACACTCTTGCCGGGAAACTTGCCGCGAGCCCCGCGATCTTCCTTCGGGCGATTCACTACCAGCTTGCCGGGGCGACGAGGCAACTTCACGGGCCGTTCGTCACCCGCATCGCCTCCCGTCACGGGCACGTGGCGACCACCGACTCGGGTCATTTGGCCGGGACGCAGCGGGCCCTTGCCCTGCAACGAGCGACCTTCGCCGCGCGGGCTTTCAGCACGGACGTTTTCGCCACGACCACCGGCGGTGCGGTTCATGCGACCACTGCGGCCACCTTCACCGGCACCCTTCGCGGGGCGACGATCACCACGACCGAACTCTTGCCGAGGAGCACGAGCGCCGCGTCCTTCTTCGACGGTTTCTTCCTGGCGATGTCGTTGACCGCGTCGTTGGCTGTGTCCCGATACCGAGCGGTGGCCAGGGCGAGGCTCCGCACGCAGCGGACCCGATTGATCGCCCTCTCTCGCAGGGCGCTTCGCACGAGGCTCTCGTTCTTGATTCGGGGCTTCCTGGCGGCGATTTTCTTGAGGCCGGCGTTCTTGAGGCCGACCTTCCCGAGGCCCACGTCCTTCCTGGCCGCGATTGCGTGGCTCTCGCTCACGGGCCGGCTCTCGCTCCCGCGTTGGGCGCGGTTTGGCCCGGGCAGAGGCAGGCTCACGCACGCGTGCTGGTTGCAACGGCGGGGGAGCATCTTCGTCGAAGTCGATCACGTCGCCGCGCGGTGCCGGCCCCGAGCGGGGTGGACCATCGTCGTCGGTGATCTCTTCCATAACGACGGTGCGCTTGACGAAGTTCTCGTCGCCGTCATCATCTTCATCGTCGTCGCTGTCTTCTTGGCCAGCGAAATCATCTTCGCCGTCGCTATCAAAATCATCGTCGGCAAAGCTATCGAGGAAATCCTCGTCTTCGTCTTCGAAGTCCTGACCGGCGAGCAACTTCGCGGCAATGGTACCGGCGCTTGGCGGCTTCTTCGCCGGGGCATCGGGCTTTGCTGCCTTCGGGGCAGGAGCAACAGCGGCCGGTGGCTTCTTCGTGATCTTTTTGGGGCTGTCCAGAATCACCGTGGCTTCGGCTTCTGCAGCAGGCTCTTGCTCGCGAGGCGGCGGAGCTTTCTTTTCCTTCCGCTTCTTGCGCGAGATGGTTAGCAGCGATTCGATCTCTGCAGGAGCCAGTTTTCGCCATTCGCCCGCTTCGAGCGCGCCGAGTTTTAGTCCGCCGACGGCGATGCGCTTGAGCTTAAGGACCTTGTGGCCCACCTTGGCGAGGATGCGGCGAATTTCGCGATTGCGACCTTCGTCGAGCACAATCAATAAGTCGCTGCTCTGCTTGTGACGACTCTTCACCGCCACCGACTCTACCTTGCAGAAGCCTTCAGCTAGGTGAATACCCCGGCGCAACTTCGCAAGTTGCTCTGGGCCTGGGCGACCGGCGACGCGCACCAGATACGTCTTCTCAACGCCGTAGCGCGGGTGCGTGACGTGGTTGGCAAACAGGCCGTCGTTGGTAACGATGATCAGTCCTTCGCTGGCCCGGTCCAGGCGACCAACAGCAAAGACTCGCTCGTCATTGGGGACGAGGTCGATCACTCGCATGCGCCCCGAAGGGTCGAAGTTGGTGCAGACGACATCGACAGGCTTGTTCAGGGCGAAGTAGACCTTTTTGGGCTTACGCAGCGGCTCGCCATCGACGCGAATCTCCTGCGCGCTGGGATCCACCCGCGTGCCCAGTTCGGTCACTACCTGGCGGTCGACTTCGACACGGCCTTCCCGAATCAACTCTTCGCAATCGCGACGGCTGGCAACTCCTGCCGCCGCCAGCACTTTTTGCAGTCGTTGGGCACTGGCGGATTCGTGTTCGGCGGCGGCGCGTCCGGAGGGGCGAGTTTGCTGGTCAGGTCGAGATTTTCGGGGGCGTGTCATGGAAGCCAATCAAGGGAAAGGAGACCACGCCGGGCTTGTAACCAGCATGACTCAAGGCAATTGCGCACTACCCAATCTATCGGAAGCGGCCCAAAACAGCTATGGGCACCCGCCGGACAGAAGTCGCCACCCTGGGCGTCCCACGCCCCGCTCGCCCGCCCAGCACAGGGGGGCATTGCGCGGAACAAGGCAAGCCGTGCCGCCTGTCGCGAAAACCTGCAAGGTCCTAGCCGTCGGGTTCCGATGAATCGTGTGCTGCGGATCCTTCCGCGCCTGCCGGCTTTACAGCCATCACTGAAGCGGTTCGTTCCCGCTTCAGCCCGCCTGACCCGTACGGTTTAACACCCGTCCGCCTACCCCGTACAACTCTTGTGAGGATGGTCACTCATGCCCAACTCTGTCTCTCGCCGCCAGTTTCTGCTGGGAGGTTCCGCTGCCCTAGCCCTGGGACAATTGGCTCAGGCCGAACCCATGGTGCCCGCAGGAACTCCATTGCCGAAGACCTCGCTAAAAGGCGTGGTGGTGCCGGGAACGGGAGCGCGGGTGCCGCGCACGGGTGACGACTTCGAAGCCGACGATTGGGCTTTCTATCCGCAGCATCCCAAGAGCAGCTACAACATCGACGAGAACATTCGTGCTCCCGGTGGCGTGAGCAAGAACTACCTCTGGGTCGAAGCTGCCAAGCGCGGCACGCCCGATCTCGTGAAGCGAGTCCCCACGCCCAAGGGTGGCATCGAAGGGAGCAAGGGCTCGATCATGATGCAAACGCTCTATTCGGGCGTTCCCGGCCGGCTGTCGGGTGTCGATCAGCAGGACGATCTGCTGCAAGACGTGAAGGGGCGCTTCGGCAGCGAAATTCCCGTCTCGTGGACGCCCAACGTCGTCGTGCGGGTTTATGTACCCGCCGCCGAAAAGTGGGAAATGCGCTACGCCTACACCTTTGGTTTTCGCGCCGGTTTGATGGGGCACACGCCCAAAGGAAAGAGCGACGAATACTGGCCGGGCATCTTTCTCGAACAACAGTTCGACCTGAAAGACAACGAGAAGCACTCGTTCGTGCGAGCTCGGATCCGTGGCGATGAATGGGGTCGCGACTTGCCCGGTCCCACGTACGAATGCGAATCGTGGATCACGATGGGCATGAGCTTTACGCCCGATGGCCGTTGTCATTTCTTCTCGAAGGCCGGCGTGGAAAAGTTGACCGAAGCCGATCATCTGGGTTCGTGGTACAGCTACAACTGGCGAGCTCACACGTTCATGGCGTACTTCTTCAACGTCATGAACAAGGACGATGGCCGCTCGATGTCCACGCCTTGGATCATCGACGACGCGATGCTGTACGTTGCCTCGCCGCCGCAGCAGCGGTCGGCTCAAGCGCCGGCTGGCAGCAAGCGATAGATATCGCTCTGCTCCGAGCTTATTCCGGCCGCATCGCGCGCCGGATGACGTCGGCATCGAAGTAGTTGGTGCTCATGCCCGCATCGACGATCAGATTCTGGGCTTGAATGCCCGACGATCGCGGGCTGAGCAGGAAGACGGCCACATTCGCGGCTTCTTCCGTGGTCAAAGCTTCCTTGCGCGGAATGACCTGCTCGGCGTACAGGTACGAATCGATGTAGCCCGGAATGCCGGCCGAGGCACTCGTCTTCAGCAGTGAGGGCCCGACCGCATTGAAGCGGACTCGCGAGAACCGGCTAAACGACTTGGCCAGAAACGCCAGCGAAGAATCGAGCGCTGCCTTGATCGGAGCCATGTAGCCATAATTTTCGCTGGCCATGCGCGTGGTCGAAATGGACACTGCCACGACACTCGCATCTTCCGTCAGCACGTCCTTCAGCGCGTTGCTGAGCGCCATCAGCGAGTAACACGAGATATCCATTGCTCGTAAGAATGCCCGCTTGGGCGTCTCATGGAACGGCTTCATGCCGTCGCTGTAATCGGCAAACGCGATCGAGTGGAGCAGGCCGGCGTACTTCTTGCCCGTGGCCAGTAACTCGTCACGCAGCCGCTCAATTTGATCTTCGAATTCGACATCGCAAACCAAGATCGGCCGGCTGCCGACCAATTTCTGCACACTCGCCCGGCGTTCTTCGCTGCGCACGACAAACGTCACATCAGCACCGCAAGCGGTCAGCCCTTGAGCCACGTGCCAGGCAACACTCTTTTTATTGGCGACACCAAGCACGATGACCGCTTTGCCGGCCAGCCCCAGGTAGTCGGGAGCAGGATCACTCATCGGTCATCCTCGTCCTCTTCTTCGCCGTCCGCTTCTTCCTCACCGTGTTCGTGGTCGTCGTCTTCGGGAACCTGGTTCTCGACCCAGTACTCTTCGTTCCCCAGAAGTTCCTTGATCACGTCGGGGTCTTGCAAAGCTTCGACCTGCGGGACGCAGTTGATCTCGTGATAGGAGTGCATCCCTTCCATCGAGATCTCTTCGGTGCTCGTGGGGATGAACCAGCCATCGAGATAGACGTACTCTTCGCCGACTTCAAGCTCTTCGCACATCACCTGCATTGCTTCGACCCAGGCCGCCACATCGTCGGCGGTGGGTGGTTCGAAATCGGGACCACGTCCTTTGAGATCTCGCAGGGCTGTCTCTTCCCAGCTTTCTTTCACTTCAACTGCGACGGCGAACGTAAAGGCCTTGCGACATTTCGCACAGCAGAACATCCAACCACAGCCACACCAGGGGCAGTCCATTTGCGGAGGAAACGTGATGAGCGCATCCTGGCACTCGCAATGGCAAACGAGCTTGTCGTTGGCCCGCTTGAGATAGAGGTGCTTCTTGACCGCGGGGGGCGAAGGTGAATTTTGTGCAGGAGACATGCTTAGCTCGGCTTGGTTTCGCGAGGCGGAAGTTTGACGACAAAACTCAGCGTGCAGGCAGGCTTGCCGTCGTGCACGATCTTGCCGGAGAAAAAGTAGGCGTCACTGACGGTCTCGTCGTGCTGGGTATGCACCTCGACGGAATCGCCGGGGCGCAAGACCCGTTTGAACTTCACATCGTTCAATCGCCCCACGACAGGAAAGCCCGCCTGCACCGCGCCCGATTTGCAGATCAAAACGGCGCCGGCTTGCATTACCGCTTCGCACAAAATCACGCCGGGCACGATGGGATAATCGGGGTAGTGCCCCTGAAAAAAGTACTCTTCGGGCCGAAAGGTCTTCCGGCAAACGATGGTGTTCCCCTCGTGCGAGACGATCTCGTCGAGCAGCAGCATGGGTGGCCGATGTGGAATGGCGGCCAGGATTTGTTCGAGTGACATGCGGCGTACTTGCGAGTGACGGGAGAGGAGAAAAGGCTGGCTCAATCTTCCGAGAGATCGCCGCTGGGCGAAAGGCCGGTGGAGGAATTTCCTGAGGGCTAGCAATGCCCTCCAATCAAACGACCCTAGAACAAAGGTGGATGACCCAATTGGCGACGCATGAGCGATAGCTGACCAATATGCAACGAGAGATGCGTCGTCATCAGCAAGGCCACCAGATCGCCGGTAGTATTAATGGGTGTGTCCTGAAAGATCTTGCTGGGCTGCGGTTGGTTCATCGCCTCTTCGGTCGCATTCGCGGCGGCGGCACAAACGGCGGCATGCCCCGCATCGAAGCGTTCCAGCAGTTCTTGCTTCTTGGGATAAAGGTCCGCGTTGGGCGGAATCGCACTGGGCCCGAACAGCGCATGCCACTCTTTGGGACACACCGCCGGTTGGCCCAAAAGCCGCAGTGCGCTGTCGTTCGACGTGGCCAAATGTCCGAGCACATGCGAAGGAGGATTGAGTGCACCAGGCGTTACTTGCCGGCATTGGTCGTCGGTCATTTCGCCGATCACTTTGTGCAAGTAGCCGGCCATGAAGCGGGAGAGTTTCGTTTCGCGCTCGAACATGCTGTTCCCCTTCACTCCGTTGTGTGAGGCTGTGGCGCCGGAGACTTCATCAGCAGCGCGTCCACGTCGTTGGCGACAATCACACCGTAGTTAATCGCCCCCAGCCAACCCGACATGATGATGCCGACACTTCCCGCGTGGTACAGCCCACCGACTTGCTCCGGCAGCGCACGGCTGACGCCCAGCCCTTCGAACTTGGTGCCGAAGCTGGCGCCGGCCACATGCTGCGTGTAGTGCTGAAAAGTCTTCGGCGTGGCAGCTTCGATATGATCGAGTCGCTCGCGAATGCCGGGGATGTAACCTTCCAGGTGATTGAGCGTTCCCTCAATCAACTCTTGCTTGCTCGCTTCGTAGTCTTCCGGCGAGAGCTTCGCCCAATCTTCGAAGTGAGCGTTGGTGCTGGAGACGATCAGGCAGCGCGGCCGACCCTGCGGACGGGTGCGCGGATAGTAAAACGAGTACGTGCGACTCGTCACATCCTTGCTGAGCAGCAGATCGGTGCGAAACTCTTTAGCGGTACTCGTGAAGAACAGGTCACCCATGTCTTCGTCAACACGCTCGTCGGGCTTCAGACCGATGTAGACCTGCGTGCTGCTGTTGTTCAGCCGCACCGCTTCGGCATCATCGACAAACTTGCGATCGAAATGCTCTTTGCCGGCCAACTTCAAAATCGTGTACTTCAAGTTCGCGTTGCTCACCACAGCGCGACAGCGAATCTGGCGGCCGTTGATCGTGACTCCAGTCACGCGATCGTTCTCAATGTGGATCTTCTCGGCATCGCAGTTGATGCGCACATCGACGCCACTGGCCTTCAGATCGTCGTGCATCAACTGCACGAGTCGATCGGTGCCACCTTCAAACGTGTAAACACCCTTCGACATGAAGTTCGAAAACACGATGCCATACGTGATGGCCGGATCTTCGAGCGTACTACCGTTGGCGTAGACAATCGGTTCCATCAACAGTCGCACGACATCTTGCCGACCGGGAAAGAACCGCTCGAACAATTGGCCCGTCGTCAGTTTTTGATCGTCGTAAAAGTTCATACCGCGAGCGGTATCAAAGAAAGCTTTGATCGTCTCTGGGGAAATTCCAAAGCGCTCAATCAGCAGTCGCGTAAAGTCCTCGCGGTTGTAGCTCGTGGTCAGCGAGAACATCGGGTTGTCGAAGCGGATCTTATTGAGCGGCACAATCGAGTTGGCGATCTCTTCCGTCCAGTACCGGCGGCAGCTTTTGATCATGCCGAACGGAAAGCCGTGCAGCGAGACATCGAAAATGTGTCCGCCCGGGCGTTTGAACCAGGTGGCCATGCCCCCGAGCTTGTAGTGCTGCTCGGCCAGCAGCACACGATTGCCCGCGCGGCCGAGAATGTTCGCCGCGGTCATTCCAGCCAGTCCGCTGCCGATCACGACCACGTCGTACTCGTCGCTGGCACCTTTGAGAAAATCCTTCGGCATGACCTACGACGCTTACTACTTGCTGGACGAGGAACGGGCGGGGCCAATCACGAACAGGTCACTGACATGACAAGCAAAGCCGGGCAGAATAGCTTCGCCGTTAAGCTCATCGCGGTTGGTCAAAATGCGTCCACCACCGGGCCAGTAGACATAGACCATTTGCGTGGCCGGATCGACAACCCAAACAAGCTTGGTGCCAGCAGCCAAATACTCGGCCGCCTTCTGCGCTACTTCTTCAAAGATGTCGTTCGGAGAATTGACCTCGACAGCCAAATCCGGAGGGACGCGACAGTGACCTGTTGGCTCTTGGTCGGGGGGCAATGTCGCGAAACACAAGTAAGAAATATCGGGGCGGCGGACCTTGCCGGGCTCGTCGAGATAGCACTGAAAACTGGCATCGGCATTTGCCACCCGCCCCAACTCGTGCTGGTAGACGTATTGCGAAAGCAAGAATAGCAACGTGGCGCTAACTCGGCCCGACTTGTACCCCACACCACGCTCCTTCAGTTTGCCGCCAACCAGTTCATACGCATCGCCGTCTGGCATGCGCAGAAGTTGCTCAGGAGTGATGGGGCTCGATTCGGCAATCATGATATCTCTCGGATAAAAACGCTCCGGTATAGTCTAACCTTATTTCGTCAACTCGACAGCTCGCAGATTCCGGAACGACAGATCCGTCGTCGGATCGTGTCCTTGAATTTGCAGTGTGCCTGCTTCAGTACGCAGACCATTGCGAGGATTCGAATCAGCTTTTCGCTCGTCCGTCCAGGCAGTGACCGGGTAACCATTCACCCAGCACTCGATGTTGGCACCATCGGCGATCAGCGTCTGGTGGAACCATTCGTTGTCGTTGGAAACCACCATGCGGGCGGGAATTCGTTTATAGATGCCACCGGTGCCGAAATCCTTGGGCTTCGTCCGGTCACCGTCCTTATAACCGTTGTGAATCTGGCACTCATAACCGTTGGTCACTTCGCCGGGAATGCAGCGGAAGAAGATTCCGCTGTTCAGTTCCTTCGCGTTGCTGATGCATTCCCATTGAGCGACGAAGTCGCCGAACGTAGCTTCACTTTCCAAGCTGCCGCGGCCATCTTTCACGTTGATCTCGCCCGCTGCGGTCATGGTGAACTTGCTCTTCGACCCGGCGACATCTTTCCAGCCGGTCAAGTCCTTGCCATTGGCCAGCGAAGCCAGACCCAGCGGCTTCACCTTGATGTTCTTGAATTCGACTTGCCCTTCGTTGAACTGCAGGCCGATGTAACCGCGGCCGATGGGTTTTTCGTCATCATATTCCAGGACCGTCTTGCCATTCAGGTCGACTTTCGCCTTGCCGCCGACCAGCGTGACATGAAACGACTGCCAGTCGGTCTTCTCAGCAACTTCGTCAGCCTTCTTGCGTTTGACGAAGCTCCCCGTAGGAAACGGATTGCTTGGCGGCGCGATATTTAACTCGTAGCACTTCGTCGTTAGATCGTCGCTCATGCCGTCAATCACTGGCGACGTTCGCAGGAACACGCCGCTGTTGGTTCCCTTCGCAGCCCGAAAATCGACCTTCAATTCGTAGTCGGCAAATTGAACGTGCGTGCAGAGCAAACCCTTTTCGCCACCACCGACCACAATCGCGCCGTCGTGAACCTTCCAATCGGCCTTGCTGTGAGCATGCCAGCCGAACAACGAGCTGCCATCAAATAGCGCGATCCAACCATCCTTCAACTCGTCGGGCGAGAGCAGGGCAGGGGCCTCGCTTACCGGTTTGGCCGCCACTGTGGTTTCCGCTTTGTCGGCCAGCTTCTTCTCGGCCTGGGCAATCTGTTCCGCAATCTTTTTGGCCGGCGGAGGCGTGACCTTGACGGTCGATTCTTGGCCGATGCAACCCGTTGATTGCAAGCCAATGACGATGGTCAGCAGAGTGGCGACAAGTGCGGAAGTTCGCATCGGGAAAATACCTCGGCAGTAGTTGGGCGGAGTTGGTTGATTCATTGTAGCAATCGGGTTCACATCGCCGCTTGTCCCAGCAACCGCCGTAAGCAGGTAATCCCAATCTCGCCCATCTGCAGTGCAGGCACGTGCCACAGCTGCGGATTGAGAATTTCGAGCGACACGCAGCCTGTGTAATGAAGGGCCCGCAAGCGGTCGAGGATCGGCGCGAGGTCGATGTCTCCTTCACCCGGCAAGATGCGTTGGCTATCGGTGACGAGCTCGCGCGGCAAGTCGGCCACGTCGCACAGCTGGACGTGAAACAGGTTCTCGTTCGTGAGTGAGGTCAGGTCGGCCGGCTTGCTGGAACTGGTGTGATAGTGGAACGCATCCAGGCAAATGCCCAGACTTGGCTGATTGAGATCGCCGAGCAACATGGCCAGCGTTTTCACGTTATTGCCAAACGCCGATGACGATTGAAACTCAATCGCCGCTCGCACGCCGGCGTCGCCACACTTCTGGCCAAGCTCTTGCAGCGAGACCAGCACCCGCTCCAGAGTCTGCTGATCGAAGCCCACTCGCGGCACATCGCAGGCGACGACGATGGTCCCAATCCCAGCTTCGCCACACAGCTTCAATCGCCGATCCAGCAACTGCCACGCTTCACTCCGCCGCTCACCTTGGCTGGCGAGCAACCCACCCTGAAAACTGGCCACCGGAGTTTGCAGGTTCAGCTTGTCTCGCAACGCGCGAAAGTCATCGAGCGAATGCCGCTGCAGCCAAGTCTCAAACTTCGTCAGCCAAATCTCGACACTACCGCAATGTCCAGCCGCATAATCTTCCAGGTCCTTATCGAACGGACTTTCGAGCGAACAGACCTGGCTGATGGTGGCGAGCATGGGATCGTTAAATCAAGGTAGCCCGACGCGTCAGCGAGGGTGAGGAGCAATCCAATGTAATTCGCGAATCACCCTCGCTGACGCGTCGGGCGACAAGGACAACACTAACTTAACCGTGTTTCCAATTCCGCCACCAGCTGATCTTGATGCACTCGCTTTTGTTCGAGCGAATCGCGATCGCGAACCGTGACCGTGCCGTCTTGCAATGTCTGGCCATCAACGGTGATGCAGAACGGAGTCCCCACTTCGTCCTGACGACGATACCGCCGACCGACCGCACCCTTCTCATCGTAGAAGACGTTCCACCGCTTCTTCAACTTGCGATAGATGTCCTGCGCGATCTCGGGCATCCCTTCCTTCTTCACGAGCGGGAAGATAGCGACCTTGATCGGGGCGATCCGCGGGTGAAACTTCATCACCACGCGAGTTTGCATCCTGCCATTCTCGTCCGGAGCTTCATCTTCGTGATAGGCTTCGCACAAGAAGGCCAACGTCGCTCGATCAGCACCAGCGCTTGGCTCAATCACGTGCGGCGTGAACCGTTCGTTGGTCAACTCGTCGCGATACGTCAAATCCTTGCCCGAGCCTTTCCACTTCGGCTTGCCATCGGGGCCAAGCTGAACTTTCAGGTCTGGCTTTGAATCCGGATCGAGCTTCCCTTCCATGTGACTACGCAGGTCAAAGTCGCCGCGATGCGCGACACCTTCCAATTCGCCGTATTCACCGGCAGGCAAGAAGGGGAACGCATATTCGATGTCGGCCGTGCCGGTTGAATAGTGGCTCAGTTCGTCCTGATGATGTTCGCGCAGTTGCAATCGTTCGCTCGACAGCCCGAGATCGGTGTACCACTTCATCCGGCGATCGCGCCAGTATTCGTACCACTTGCGCGAGGTGCTGGGATGACAGAAGAACTCAATCTCCATTTGTTCGAACTCGCGCGAGCGGAACGTAAAGTTCTTCGGCGTGATCTCGTTCCGAAAACTCTTGCCCGATTGCGCGATACCAAACGGCACCCGCACCCGCGTGCTGTCGCAGACGTTCTTGAAGTTCACGAAGATGCCTTGCGCCGTTTCCGGACGCAGGAACGCCGAGTCTTCTTCTGTGCCGAGCGCGCCGACGATCGTCTTGAACATCAGGTTAAAGTCGCGCGGTTCGGTCAGCGTGTTCAGTTCGCTGGCATCGGGCGCGAGCACCTTCACGCGGTCCGCGACCGAAATCGTCGAGTACGAAACCTGGCTGTCGACGACAATCTTCGTGTCCTTGCCGCCAAAGAGCTTGCTCACCTTCTTGTCGAACGTGTTCGAGAGTCCCTTGGCGAACTCTTCGGGCTCTTTCATCGACGAGACCCAGCCCACCGTCTGGCCGTCGATCTGCACGGGAAAGCAGCGGATGTGATCGGCCCGGTAACGGCCTTTCGACTCTTTGCAGTCGACCATTTTGTCGACGAACAGATCGTAGTGACCACTGACCTTCCACACCTGCGGGTGCATGATGATCGAGCAATCGAGGCCGACCATTTCGTAGGCGGCCGGTGCACCAGGAAGCGTCGCCAGGTCGTCGTGACCACTAACCATGTCCCGCCACCAGGCGTCCTTGATGTTTCGCTTCAGTTCCACCCCCAGCGGACCGTAGTCCCAAAAGCCGTTGAGGCCGCCGTAGATTTCGCTCGATTGAAACAGAAATCCGCGCCTCTTGCAGAGCGAAACCAGTTTTTCCATGTCCATGGTAGGTCGGCAGTTAGTAAAGGGTGAGGTGCCGGCGCTGACCCATTGTCAGCAGATCCCGCAAAACCAATGAGTGTACGTTCTACGGGCAGGTTCGGTCTATGCCGGGGAAAGCCCCGCCGGCCGAGCAACACCTGCGACGTAAGTCCTCGTCGGCGACCTGTCAATTTCAACCAACTTGTCCAACTATCGGCCCCTTGGATGAACACACACCCGCGCCGTTGCCGAGAAATACACCAGTTCGCGTTCAGAAATCGAGTCGATTGTTGAACACCCCTCTTTTGCGGTCACACACGACTTACGGCAATTCGTCCCCCAGCGGCAAGCGTCAGCTCCGCTCCTTCCGCTCGCCTTACGACTCGTTTCCCTTTAGGGTGCCGATTCAGGCACTGTGATCTTGCGAAACCTGCCCTTCGCTCGTCACCGGTTTTGATAACCATTTTCGCACTTCGGCAAATTGAGTTATCACTGCCGTAAGCTTTGGCGCAGCCAGGATTTGCGAAATCAGAACCGAACACTTTGGGGCCGAAATCAGGCCGAGCTTGATAACCATTTGATAACCAGCTTGGCAAACAACTGGGCAAACTGGGCAGTGCAAGTTCGTGAGTCGGGAGCCGTCGCAGTGCAGGCTTAAGGGCGAACAACCGTCCGCAGTTATTCCATAAATATAGTTCTTTATGGCAATGGTTGCTCGCTGTATTCGCAGTAATTGATAACATCACTAGGAATCGATCGCTACCAGGTTTTCAAAGAACTCCCTATCTAATCATACGAACCTCCGTGACTAGTCTGGTCCGGGCGCGGTAAAAATTTTTCGGGCTCTCGGTAGGTCACCTCGGCCCGATGTGGCCTGGGATTGGCAAGGTAGCGCCTTTGCGCCGATCGAGGTTACATCCGCTCAAAGAAAGCTACTTGGCGGTGATTCGCCAAGTCGTTAGGTCGAGTTCGGCAACAAGGTCGAACTGGTCGATTTGGGCGGCCAGGTCGATATCGTTTTCGTGGCCGATGTCGATCAGGTTCCGCCCGCCACGGCTGGCGCGCAAGGCCTGGCCTAGCGGGGACGAGCCAGTGAGGTCGCCGACGGCCGAGCGCCAAGCGTCGGCGGCAATATCGGCCTGATCGTTGGTGATCAGTGTCACACCCGTCGCGCGCGACAGATCATCGACCATTGCACCGGCCAGTAGGGTATCCTCGCGGGTTACGTGCCCGTCGGTGCCCGCGCAGACGATGTCGATTTCGGTCTCGTCAGCCAACTCTCGGCAGATGGCGGACAAATTCACAAAGCCGGCGATCAGTACGCGTTTGGCCAGCTTGCAGCGCTGCATGGCCTTGGTGCCATTCGTCGTCGTAAAGATCACCGTGCGGTCGCGGACCATGCGTTCGTTGTATTCCGCTGGCGAATTACCCAGCTGAAACCCCTCAATCCGCAGGCCACCCCGCTCACCCCCGAGCAGGACATTGTCTCCAGCTGCTTTTGCTTTCGCCCGCGCGTCGTCGACATTCAAAAACGGCCATACCTCGCGAGCACCGCAGGCCAGCGCTGTAACCACCGTCGTCGTGGCCCGCAGCACATCAATGACGACCGCCGTCTTGCCAGCCAGCTGTTGAGGTTCGACCAATTCGGGCAGGAGATGGACGGCGACAGTGCGCGTTGTCGGGGCAGGGGGCATGGGCTATTCCTTCGTGTTCCTGAGCCGGAAGCGTCAGCGCCCGGAGAGTATTGTCCCTGGAAGAGGAGAACTCTCCGGGCGCTGACGCTTCCGGCTCAGGATTGGATGTCCGGTGTGCGAAAGGGCAAAGAAGGTGCAGTTTAGCGTGTGAGAATAGCCGGTGTGCTAGAGCCTCGGCCTCTCACCGCGCCCCTCTCCCCGGTGTCGAGGAGAGGGAGTACGAAGCAATGAAAACTACTCCGCCTTCATCCACGGGGCTCGTTTAAAGAACAGTTCGATGACCGAAACGGGCACGAAGGACAGACCTGCGATGAGCAGCCAGTTTTCGAGCGTTAAGTCACCGGTGCGGAAGACGTCTCTCAGTCCAGGTGTGAGCGAGACGATGATTTGCAGGAGGGCAGAAATCGCAGCGGCTCCCAGCAAGTAGCGATTGCTGAAAAAGCCAAGTTGCCAGACGTTGTAGGTCAAACTGCGGGCAGCCTGACTGCGCAGAATCTCGGAGAACACGAGCACGCAGAACGCTGTCCCTTGGGCTTGGGCCAGCGTGCTTCCTTCGGTGTGCCAGACCCAGAGAAACGCGCCAAGAGTGACGCCCGCTTCGAGCAGCCCTTGCGAGACGATGACAAAGACGCGCGACGTGGAGAGAACCGGCTCTTTCAAGCCCCGAGGCTGGCGCTTCATGATGCCGGGCTCGGGCGGTTCGAGCGTAAGTGCCAAGGCCGGCAAACCATCGGTCACCAGGTTGATCCACAGCAGGTGAATCGCAATCAGTGGAGCAGGAAAGCCAAACAGGATGGCGATCAGCATTAACGCTAGTTCGCCGAAATTGCACGAGAGCAGGTAGGCGAGGACTTTTTCGATGTTGTCGTAGATCGAGCGGCCTTCTTCGACCGCGGCGATAATGGTCGCGAAGTTGTCGTCGGCGAGCACCATGTCCGAAGCACCCTTGGTGACATCGGTTCCCGTGATGCCCATCGCGATACCAATATCAGCCGCTTGAATGGCCGGCGCATCATTCACGCCGTCGCCGGTCATGGCCACGACTTCGCCGCTCTTTTTCAAAGCCTTCACGATCCGCTGCTTGTGCTCGGCGGAGACGCGGGCGAAAACAGCGATCGACGGTAACTTTTTGCTCAGTTGTTCGTCGTTGAGCTTGTCGAGTTCCTGCCCAGTGACGGCAATCGACTTCTCGTCGGCCACGGCCAATTCTCGGGCAATGGCCAGCGCTGTGGCTGGATGGTCGCCGGTGATCATCAGCGGACGAATGCCGGCGCTGCGACCGGTTCGCACGGCTTCGCGCGCTTCGTCGCGCGGCGGATCTATCATGCCGACAAAGGCCACCAGTGTCAGATCTTGTTCCAGTTCTTCTGCCTTGGCTCGCTGGTCGGTGTGCCGCGCAGGACGTCGTGCCAAGGCGAGCACTCGCAGGGCCCGCTCGGCCATTTCGTTGCAAACGGCGAGGATCTCTTGCCGACGCTCTTCGCTGAGGGGCGACGTTTCGTGTTCGTGCTGTTCTCGTTCGCACAGCGGCAGAATCGACTCGGGCGCACCTTTGACAAAGACATATTCGTCGTCGTCCACCTTGACCACGACCGACATCCGCTTCCGCTGAGAATCGAACGGAGCCTCGTGCAGGACGCGCTCATCATCGTGGCTGACATCGACGCCCGCTTTATGCGCGGCGACCAAGAGCGCACCTTCGGTGGGATCACCAATGACCGACCAGATTCCTTCTTTTTCGTGCAATTGGGCCGAGTTGCACCAAGCGGCAATCTGCATGGCTTGCACCAGCAGCGGCAGCTGTTGCGGGTCGAGTTGCTCATTGGTGCCAGCGCGGAGAAAGTTCCCTTCGGGTTTGTAGCCACCGCCGGTGACTGCCAGTTGATGATCGCGGAGCACGATTTCGCGGACGGTCATTTCGTTGCGGGTGAGAGTGCCCGTTTTGTCGGAGCAGACAATCGTGACGCTACCCAATGTCTCGACGCTAGCCAGTTTGCGCACGATCGCGTTGCGCTTGACCATTCGCTGCAGGCCGAGAGCCAAAGCGATAGTGACGACTGCCGGCAAGCCCTCCGGCACGGCTGCGACGCCCAGGCTCACAGCCAACAGCAGCGGTTCCGTCCAGTCGTCAGGATTGCGCCAGAGTTGCAGGGCAAAGATCAGGGCAATCGCGGCCAGGCAAAACACCACGAGGATTTTGGTCAGCGTGCCGAGTCGCTTTTGCAGCGGGGTCTGCTCTTCTTGATGCTGTTCGAGCAAGCCGGCAATTTTGCCGAGTTCGGTGTGCATGCCCGTGGCAACGACGATGGCGCTGGCCTTGCCCGCAGTGACGACCGTGCCGAGATAAGCATGATTCACGCGATCGGCCAGCGGAGTATCTTCGGCGAGTGTGGCCGTCGATTCTTTGTCCACGGGCGTTGATTCGCCGGTGAGCGGCGACTCATTCACTTGCAAACTACTCGCGCGATTGAGTCTGACGTCGGCGGGGATCTGGTCGCCCGCTTCGAGTTCCAGGCAATCGCCGGGGACGAGATCGCGGGCGGGAACAATGCGGACCTGGCCATCACGCAGCACCTTGGCCTGGGGCTGCGTCAATTGGCGCAAGGCCGCGAGAGCCTGCCCCGCGCGTTCTTCCTGCACAAAGCTGATGACTCCGTTGAGGATCACAATCGCGATGATCGCAATCGCATCGGTCCACTCTTGCAGCACAATCGAGAGAATCGCCGCGCCAATAAGCAGCAGCACCATCAGATCGGTGAAGTGCAGCAGAAAGCGGATCCAAACGGGACGAGGCGGTTTCTCGGCCAGTTCGTTCCAGCCGTGCTCCGCACGCCGCGCGTCGATATCGCTTTCGCGGAGACCACGGTGCGGATCGACGCGGAAGTGCTCCGCAACTTGTTGAGCGGATTTCGTATGTGTCGATGGTGGGGCAGGGGAGGGCATGGGATTTTGGCCGAGGGCAAGGCACAAGTCAGGCAGTGGGCACCGCTGATTGTACCGCAGGCGATTGTGGGCCGAGGACCACGGGCAAGCGCGCGGGGTGAGCGACGATGGTCAGTTCGCTCGCCGAAAACTCTTGTCCGTCAACGGCCCAAAAGAAAGGCTGTGGCGAGCGGACCGTCATTTTCTTCACACGCCTCGATAGAATCAGATCGTGCTCGCGGGCGTCACCCACAACGTACGTGAGCGCCAATTGTGCCAGTTGCACGCCAGTTCCTTCCAGCACGATGACCGCATCGAGCAGGCCGTCGTCGAGCAAGGCATTAGGAGCGACCGTCAGGCCCGCGCCGGCACAGCGGCCATTCGCAACGAACAGATTGAGCACCTCCAAGTGTTGAGGCTGCTCGTTGTCGAACTGCACTTCGACTTTGAAGACTTCCAGGTTTTGCAACAGATCGATCGACCCACGCAAAAATACGAAGGCACCCCACTGCTGCTTGACGTCATCGGTGAGTTGCTTGGTGTATTGCCCCGTATTGCCACCGGCGAGCATGTTCACGCCGTAGCGCTGAAAGTTGCCGTCAGGCGATTTGCCGGTCAGGTGAAAAACATCGAGCGGGCGCGGCGTTTCACTCAAAATCAGCGGAGCCGACTCGACCGCCGACAATGGCAAACCCAGCGAACGGGCATAATCGTTGCCGGTCCCCGAAGGGAGCACAGCGAGTGCAACCCCCTCTTTGCCAGTTTGCAGAATGGCATCGGCGACTACGTTGATGACGCCATCGCCGCCCGCAGCGGCAATGCAAGTGGCACCCTGCGCAATCAACTCGCGGGTGAGGTCTGCCGAATGCTGCTCCGATTCGGTCACGCGCACATCGACCCGCTCGCCAAGCTCTGTCTGAATCTGCTCGAGCGAGGCCGCGTTACGTTCAGCAGGCCCCGCCTTCGGGTTCCAGAGAATGGGGATCTTCGCAGGTGGTTGCGTCATGAGAATATAGTTAGGCAGGGTAGCGGTGCTTATTTCGACACGCCGCAGTGCAAATGCAACTGATGTGCCGCCTGCTCGTTAATTCTACATCGACGTGTTGACCACCTCGGGCGTGTGCGACTCGAGAAACACATCCATCTGTTGACCGACAAACAGGGCCTCGGCAGTATCATCGACTTCGTAAATGACCTGCAAGACGCGGGTATCGACTCGCTCGGTGTTGTCTCCAGTGAGTGACCGCTTGGGAACCACATAGGGTTCTACGCGAACATAGTTCAGCTTGATGGAGCGGGTGTTGTTGCCGCGCGCAAAAGCCTTGGCGGGCATCCCTTTGACGAAGCGGGCAATATCCTGCTCGTCGATATCGACACGCACGCGGAGGCGGGCGAGGTCGCCGAGGACGATCAATTCTTTGTTCGGCGGGGCCGAGACAAACTCGCCGGGTCGCACACTCACTTGCAAGATTTGACCATCGACCGGCGCACGAACGAGGCAGCGTTCAATTTCGGTCTTGGTGATTTCCATTTGGGCTTGAGCCTGCTCGATGGCCGCTAGCGCAATGAGTCGATCTGGCTTCCAAGCACCGGCCTTCAGTTCGGCCAATTCTGCGCTTGCCTGTTGTTTTTGCGCGAGCGCCTCTTCGTAGGTCATGCGACGGGTGTTGTTCTCTTCGGCCCCAATCGCGCCCGAGTTTAACAGCCTGGACGACCGATCGTATTGGTCGAGCCACAGTTTGGCTTTGGCCTCGGCCGCATGCAGGCGTGCTTCGGCGGGCGGGACCACTTCGGGACGAGGCATGGCATCGAGCTTGGAGAGTTGCGCTTCGGCCGCCTTCAACGCTGCTGTTTGCCAGGCGAGCTGCGCTTTGAGTTGACGATCGTCCACGCGAAACAGCGGCGTACCGGCGGTCACCTCTTTGCCCACTTCATCGGCTGGCACGAAGACTTCGAGCACCACACCAGAAAGGGGCGAGCCGATCGCGATATTCTGCGAACGAGGCTCGACGATCCCCGCGGCTGCAATCGATTTGAGATATGGATTGCGCGCAGGCATCGTGGGTGGTTGCAGCTTCGGCAGTTCTTGCTCGGCCGAGAGAATATGCAGGATGCCGAACACGAGCATGGAGACTGCGCCCAAGGGCACGACCCACAGAATCGCTTTACGAAACATTTTTATCACTCCTAACGAGCTAACCACTTACGCCGGCTGTCTCCAGCCGACCTTCGGTTTGTTTGCCGACTTCTACTTTTTCCACACGCCCGTCGACCATGTACACAATGCGATCGCCATAGCGATAGACGCGGTTATCGTGCGTGACGACGACGACCGCGCGATCGTGCTGCACAGCGACGCGCGTGATGAGTTGCATCACTGTCTGCCCCGAGGTGGCATCGAGAGCCGCCGTCGGTTCATCGCACACCAGCAAGCGAGGCTGATGGATGAGCGCCCGTGCAATCGCCACCCGCTGCTGTTGCCCGCCCGAGAGTTGAGAAGGAAATGCATTCGCGCGAGCACCAAGGCCTACTTCTTCCAGCACTTCGCGGGCGCGTTTCACCGCTGCGTGTCGATATTCGCCGTTAATCACCAGCGGCACCGAAGCATTCTCGGCAGCGGAAAGCGCGGGAAGCAAGTTGTACTGTTGAAATACAAAGCCGATGTTCTTCGCGCGAAAATTGACGAGCCGCCCGCCGCGCAGTTGCTTCAAGTCTTCGCCGAGTAACTTCACTTCGCCCGCACTGGGATTGAGCAAGCCGGCGATGATTGAAATGAGCGTGGTTTTGCCACAGCCCGAAGGACCAACGAGCAGAGTCATCTCGCCGTAGTTCACCTGCAGATCGACACCGCGCAGCGCCTGGACGCGGGTATCCCCGGTGCCGAAATCTTTCGTCACGCGGCGGCAATCGACAGCGACAGGTGTGTTGATGGGGGCGGTCATAGGGACTCTCAAACTTCCTTAACCACGGAAGACCACAGCCGGTTCGAGCACCAGCACTTTTGCGATGGCAATCAAACTGGTGAGCACAATGATGAATAGAACTGCCACTCCGCAGCCGCCCGCTGCGAGTGGCGTGAGACTGAGACCAGCCAGGTGTGTGATGCCACTGGTCGATTCAAAAAACGCCGCAGTCAGGCCGATGCCAATTCCGTAGCCGAGCACGCCCACGACAATCGCTTGCAGCAAGATCATGCCGACGATGCGCAGATTGCTGACGCCCATGGCCTTGAGCGCGCCGAACTGTTTCAAATTTTCGATGGTGAACAGGTAAAACGTCTGGCCCGTGATCGCGGCGCCCACAATAAACCCGAGCGTGATCGTGATGCCAAAGTTCACGGGAATGCCCGTGCTACCAAGGAAGTAGTAAACGGTCTTCCAGAAAAACTGGCTCTGGGTCAGAGCCATTAGGCCGGTCTGTTCATTGATCCGCTCACAGACTTTTTCGGGATCTTGCCCCGCTTCGTGCTGGACGAGCACAAAGCTCATTACGTTGCGACGATGGGGCACGAAGTCGACCGCCTGGCTATAGCGAGTGTAAAGCACCGGTAGCGTGACGAACGGCGGCGAGGCCTTGCACACGCCCACAAGCACTGCGCGGCGATCGTTCAACTCAAAAGTGCGCCCAATCTTGTACTGCGCGTGATCCTCGGGCCACATGTATTCGTAACCAGCCTTGTCGATGATCACCGCATCGGGCTGACGGAGGTCATCGAGGCTGCCGGCAATCAGCGTTTGAGGTGCGGCGACCATCGTCTCGTCATCCACGCCATAGAGCAACAAGTTGCGCAAGTTGCCGTCTTCCAGGCGAGCGCGGTTCTGACCGTAGTACAAGCGAACCGCCCATTCGACACCTTCCACGCCGCGCACGCGGAACAAATCGGTATCGGGCAGGGCAGGGACTTCGTCGATGTAGCGGCTTTTCTCGTCCATCACCCAGATGCTGCAATCGCGCACATCGGTGATCTGGCTCGCGGTGCGGCGAATGATGCCCATGAAGATGCTTACCTGCTGAGACATCAGCAGTGTCGCGAAAGCCACGCCAAAGATTAGGCCAAAATACTTGGCTCGGTCTCCCATCAGCATCCGCAGTGCGATCCAGGTCATCGTTGCGACTCCTGCTGGGTAGCATTGTTCTTAGCGCCGTGCGTCAGGCCGAGAATCAGCGTATCGATCATGTGTCGCGCGGTCTCACGCACGGGGCACCACGAGACCCAGGGATCTTTGCCGCGAGCTAGGTGCAGCGACACCACGCCATGTGTTCCCGCGAAAAACAGCTGCGCGATTTGATCGGCGTTGGTGAGGTCCGGGCGAAAGCGACCCGCGGCGAGAGCTTCAGCGACTGTAGCGCGCAGGTACGCATAGCAGTCTTGCGCGGGGTTGCCGTGTTCGATCAGTCCGATCTTTGGGAACTGTTCAATCTGGGTGTTCATGAACAGGAACTTGTACGCCGAGGTCTGCTCGAGACCAAAATCGACGTAGATCAGCCCCATGCGTCGCAGCCGTTCGATGGGATCGGTGCCGGGTTGCCCCGCCTGATCGAAGCCGCGGCGAAACTTCATGAACTCGCGTTCGACAAGCTCGCCGAGCAGGGCTTCCTTGTCGGGGAAGTGAAAGTAGATGGCCGTCGGCGAGTAACCGATCTTGGCGGCCAGCTTCCGCATGCTCAGGCCGTGAAACCCTTCCGACAGCAACAGCTCGCGGCACGCATCGAGCATTCGCTCGCGTGTCTCATGCTTCTGTTTCTGACGGCGTTCGACGATCGACATGGATGTTTGCTAGCAGCGGACAACAAAGTGTCTCTTAACAGTGTTATGTTACCTAACACTGTTAACCTGGCAAGCAAATGGGACGCAGTTTCGATCGCAAGTAGCTTATGCACATAGACTTGCGGATTGCCGCAAGATCGGCCGCTAGGGAATCGCAAATCCCATTTCACGTAGATAGCGCGCAACCAAGAGCAGCGGCAGGCCGGTGATGGCCGTATGATCGTCGGATTGAATCGACTCGAACAGACTGATGCCCAGGCTCTCGAGCTTGTAGCTACCGGCGCAGTCGAGTGGCTCATCAGCGGCAATGTAGCGCTCGATTTCGTCAGCCGTAAGCGATCGCATTTTTAGCGAAGTTACGTCACTAAACTTCACGACTGCTTCCGCATGAACCAGGCAAACTGCTGTGATCAGTTGGTGTGTCTTGCCAGCCAGGTAACTCAGTTGCTGACGAGCCCGGTCGGCGGTTTCCGGCTTATTCAGGACCTTTCCTTCGCACACGCAGACTTGATCGCTGCCCAGGATGATCGCGGCGGGATATTGAGCGGCCACGCTGCGCGCTTTGGCTTCCGCCAAGTGTGTTGCCAGCGCTTCGGCCTGCTCAGCAGCGTAGCGAGCTTGAACGGCTGCTTCGTCGACCTGCGGCCCGATGCAGCGGAACGGGATACGCAATCGCTCCAACAGTTCGCGGCGATAGCGCGAAGTACTGGCAAGAATCAGATCAGGCATGAGCTACTCGGGCGATGATGAAAAATCTGCGCGGTTCGATTGGGAAAAGACTCGAAATCAGCCGGCGATGGACATTACACTTTCGTCGTCATTCTGTTGCACCCACCTCTTACAGGCTTACCGATGAAATCTCGTTGCCACGCCGTGTTGCTCGCCATTCTGACATTAATCGCTTCGTTCGTCAGCGGTCTCACGCCGGTTGCACTCGCGCAGGAACTGCCGGATGCCGCGAAGACCAAGACCCACGAGATGTTCCGCGTTCCCAAGTACTGCGAAGGGGTTTGCTTCGATCATGACGGCAAAGGCTACGTGAGTTGGGGCGATACCATCACGCAGTTCACGCTCGATGGCAAGAATCAGCCATGGGCGAAGACCGGCGCGCCAAACGGTCATAAGATTCTCGCCGATGGTACACATCTCGTTTGCGATGCCAGCCAACATGCCGTGCTGCATCTCTCGGCCGACGGTAAGCCGTTGCCACACGCTTCGAAGGAGTGCGATGGTAAGCCGCTGCGCGGGCCGAACGATCTCACGCTCGATGTGAAAAACGGCGGTTTCTACTTCAGCGATCCAGGCGGCAGCAGCCTGAAGGAGCCGATCGGTACCGTCCACTATGTCGACAGCAAAGGTGTGACCACGCTTGTCGATTCTGGACTCGCCTTCCCCAACGGCATTGTCCTCACGCCTGATGGCAAGCAGGTCTATCTGGCCGAGAGCCAGAAAAATATTGTGCATATTTATGACGTCGAAAAGCCCGGCAAGCTGGTGCATCGCAAGAAGTTCGCCGATCTACCTCGCAAGAAAGAAGGGACGCCGCAGATCGACAATCAGCCCGACGGAATGTGCCTCGATGCGGCTGGCAACCTTTACGTCGCCCACTACGGCATGAAGCAGGTTCAGGTCCTCAATCCGAAAGGCGAACTCATTCGTCAATTCGATGGCGGCAACGTCACCACTAGCAACGTCGCCTTCGGTGGTCCCAAAATGGATCAACTCTTCATAACCGGCGGCATCGGCCCCGAAGCGGGCGAAGGCGGCCTCTTTCGCATTGACCTCGGCGTCAAAGGCCTCGTGATTCTTCCCGTGAAGAAGTAACCCTCACACCGAGATGAAGCCATGACTCACTTCAAGCTGCCACTCGTTGGGATTACCATCCTTGCGATAATCTCCTGCACGACTGCGTCGTCATTGGCGCAAGATGACGAGGCATACCAAGAGATTTTCCGCCAAGTCGCTGCGCGAGGCACGGAGATCCAGACCGGAGTCTTCGAAGCGACCGGCGAAATGACTGGGGCTGGCGCTCCACAACCCGACAAAGGAGATTTGGAATTCTTCTGCGCATTCGACTTTCCCGAAGGAAAGATGCGATTCGATCGTTTTTTGAATACGGACGCTCGACTGGTATCAAGGGAATATGCGGGTGGCCAGTTCGTTCAGACCGCCAGCGAGATGATCACCTTTCCGCGATACCTCAAGAAAATTATCATCGGTCCGCTAGAAAGCCGCCCACCTGGTTGGATCGAGATCATCGATGTGCGGGCCTTAGGTCTGCTCGGCAGAGGCGACATCATGAAATCGTTCTCGTTCGAGACGATCTTGTTTAACTACCGAAAGATGCCTGGTGCCGTCGTGTTCGAGGAGCCCGATGGATTGCTCAAAGTCGAATGGACGAATGGCCTTAGCCGTCGAGCGTGCTTCTTCGACAAGGGGAAAGCATACAGCGTCACGCGACACACTCTTTCGACTGCAACACTTAAAGACGGCGAGCCGGACTGGGGCAAGCCACGTGAGGATCACCGGATTACGTACGAGAAACGAGACGATCTGTGGATTCCGAATGCCTGGAGCTCGGTCACTTCTGACTGGTCTGAGAAAGTCACGATCAAATGGAAGAGCCTCAACGAAGCGGTTGATGACAAGTACTTCTCGGTTGAATCACTCGATACGAAGCGAGCGGAGCGAATCGTTGACTTGCGAAGGTCGCCTGCCGGCAGTCGTCCCGCAAAGAATAAGTGAATGGGTATCGCGGCTTCTTTCGGTTAAACGCGTAGACAATGCGCCTGTGCTGGCACTGCGATAGATGAACCGTTCGACTGCTGCGCACTCACGATGGTCGCTGTTGAACCATCGCATGGTGTCGCAGATGCGTCAGCAAGACAGTTAGTAACCGTCTGAATCAAGCGTTTGTCTGTCAAAAGCTCAACACTCGTGCGACTTTCTGACGCACGGGCATCGCAATTGCAACTCGGCCCCAGCCACACGCTTTCGCAATGGAGCGAAAGCACCACCGAGCTAAGTCTCGAGCGGTAAAATCTCGAGCCAGGGAGAGAGAATATGAGTCGATCAATGCGTTGGATTTTCGCGGCACTTGCCGCCGGCATGATGTTTGGCCTGGCCAATGAGGCTTCGGCCCAAATTCGCGCGAATGTTCGCGTGGGCGATGCGAATGTGCGAGTCGGCGGCAACACGGGCTATCGCCTGTACGGTCGACGCCCATGGTTTGCCAATGACGGTGTGCGCCGCCAACTGAAGATCGATGACAACCAATACCAAACGCTCAACAAGACGTACGTTCAATACTGGACGCCTTACAACCAGGCCGTTGTCAGCGTGCCGGCCGACCTCGACGAAGCCGAGCGTCAACGCCGGATCTCCGCCGCTTACGGCACCTTCCATCAAGGCTACTACGACAACACCGCCAAGGTCTTTGTCGATGCCGATGCCCGCAATCGGTACAACCAGCTGAACCTTCAGTACCAAGGTTATGCTGCGTTCAACGATCCGCAGGTGCAAACTCGCTTGAAGCTGACCGACGAACAGCGGCAGAACTTCAATCGGTACTACATCGATTGGAACAAGCAGATGAACACCTACGCGACCGAATATGCTCGCGATCGTGATGGCGTTAGCCGCCAGTTCGGCGATCAATGGAAGCAATCCCGTGCTCGGATCAACGAAACATTGACCCCCGAACAGCGCCGCACTTGGAACGAAATGGTTGGCGAACCACACGACTTCTCGGCCGACGTCTATTTTGACGAAGGTGAAGACGCCCGGGATGATCGTCGTGACGACCGTCGCGACAATCCTCGCCGCGATGACCGTGACGCACCACGCAACGATACGGGACGTGACAATCCGCCACGTAACCCAGCTCCTGGTGCTGGCCCCCGCGAGAATCCTCCTCGCAACCCGGCTCCCGGTGAAGGTCCTCGCGAAAACCCACCGCGCAATCCGCGCGCTGGCGATCGTGAACCGGCCCCGCGAGATCCAGCCCCTCGCGAACCTGCTCCTGCGAATCCTCGCTAAGTAGTTCGCTGGGAAGTGGAAGTCAGAAAACGATAACAGCGGCCGAGCGACACCTTTGCGTGTTGGCTCGGCCGCTTCGTTTCTTGAATGAGACAGCCGCGACGCAATAACTGGACATTGACATCCAGTTATCAGCGCGATAGCCTAGGATTAGGAAGCTTCCCACCTGCAGCCTCCCCCGCCCAACGAGGATGTCATGCTACGACCGACGTTCTTTACCGCCTCATTCGCATCGATCATAACGGCCTTGGTTCTGCCATTGGTCCATGCGCAGGAGTTCGAACGAGAACCCATCGAGTACAGCAAGCGAGAGCCCGCCAATCGCGTTTCGAAGTTGGCAGACGAACTGGCGACGGGCAAGCGAACGCTCAAGTTCGACGAAGAATTTGGCTACTTGCCAGCGATCATCGAAGCGCTGCAAGTCCCGAAGAGTTCGCAGATGCTGGTGTTCTCGAAAACGAGTTTGCAGCGGAATCGCATTGCGCCGCGCACACCTCGCGCGCTCTACTTCAACGACGATACCTACGTCGGACATTGCCGTGCGGGAGACGTGCTCGAAATCTCTGTCGCCGATCCAGCACTTGGCGCGGTCTTCTACACGCTTGAGCAAGATCCTGAGGTCGCCCCGCGGTTCATTCGTCAGGCCGAGAACTGCCTGATCTGCCACGGTTCTTCGTCGACTAAGGGCGTGCCCGGGCATGTGGTTCGCTCGGTCTATAGCGATGCGCAGGGCCAGCCGATCTTGTCATCGGGCTCTTATCGCACCGACCACACCAGTCCGTTCGAACAGCGGTGGGGCGGCTGGTACGTTACCGGCACACATGGCAAGCAAACGCATTTGGGCAATCTCATCGTGCGGGGCAAGACGCGACCGGAAGCTGCCGACAACACTGCCGGTCAGAATCTGACGGACTTGTCGGCGCACCTTGATACCAGCCACTTTCTTACTCCTCACAGCGATCTCGTGGCACTGATGGTGCTCGAACACCAAGCGGCCGCGCACAACTACCTGACGCAGGCCAGCTTTGGCACGCAGCAGGCGTTGCATTTCGATCGCGCGCTCAGTCGCGACTTGAAGGAAGAATCAGCCGAGCTACGCGAGAGCACCAAGAGTCGCATCAAGAGTGTGTGCGAACCGCTGGTCGAGTATTTTCTTTTTCACGAAGAAGCACCGCTGACGGAACGCGTCTCTGGTACCAGCGAGTTTGCGGCCGAGTTCGTACGACAAGGTCCGCGCGACAAACAAGGCCGTTCGCTCCGGGACTTTGATCTGACGAAGCGAATGTTTCGGTATCCGTGTAGCTACCTCATCTATTCGGAGAGCTACACCGCACTTCCTGCCGAGGCCAAGAAGTATGTCGTTCGCCGGTTGCGCGAGATTCTCAGCGGCGAAGATAAGAGCGAGAAGTTTGCTCATCTCTCGGTGAGCGATCGAACAGCGATCCTAGAAATCCTGCGCGACACGCATCCCGATTTTGCAACTGAATAGACTACCGGTTTGTGGCACTCTCGTCTGATTGCGACTGCAGTTGGCCTCGTTCTGCCGAAGATCGCCGATGTTGTCCAGCGAGCGGTTCGTGCTCGCCATCGAGCGTCCAGGTCGGATAGCCGGCCATATCGTCGGCTTCATCCGTCGTCTTGGTCAGCAAGCGAAGATGGTTGGGCAGGTTCGGTGTGATTGGATCGCCGGCGACATCGCGCAGAAAGCGGCGCACTCCCGCAGAGAGATGCGAATAGGCAGAATCCTGGTCCCGAGATTTGTTGGTCGCTAACAAAGCTCCGAGAATCAAGCCCAGCGTGGTGCCGACACAGAGGCCGGCCAAACCAATCAAAACAACGCTCATTCCAGTTAGATCCTTGACTGAGCGCTAAAGGGGACACCGTCATCTAACGGTGTTAGCAAGGAAGCAAACGAATCACGTTCAATTTATGGGAACTTGTTGTGAAAATTCGCTGCATGCGACCCTACAACTGAAATATATGCTACGGGTGCCTCATGTCAACTTCGCCGCGCGGTGACGTTCGCTCGCGAAGCATTTCTCGCAATCGCGACGAGCGTTTCGTGCCGGCTAGCACCACTCTAACAGCTGGAACTTATGACTTAAGGGGATTGCTGTTTTTCCCCATCGAGAATTTTTGACATTCGCAGACAATGAGTTTTGCGGTGACAAGAGTGGTCACGGCGGGTAGAAGTTTGTTGCGATTGCGGCAGTGCTAATCGACCTGACCGGTGGTCACCATCGTGGTATTGGTCCCGGCTTCACCGAGTTCGACATCGTCGGACGTGAGGTCATGCGTCAGGCCCGCTGGGGGATCGTTCGCCGCGCGGCCAATTTGCTGTGTGCCACAGGCTGGCCAAAAGAGAGCCAGAAAGAAGTTGCGAAACCAATACAGCACGACGTTCTTCTGCTGCAGTTCGCCATCGATTTGATGCGCGATTTTGGCATGCTCTTGTGGCGTCTTGCTCCAGTGCAAACCAGGCTGGTTGTGATGCACGGTGTGATAGCCGTTGTTGAAGAGCAAAAAGTTGATGATCGGCCCCACGAAGTTGCGCGAGTGGTTGTGCTTTGACCACGGGTCGGTGTGAACATGCTGCTCGTAGTTGAAGAACATGATCACCCAGATGCTGCAGAGCGCGGGAATGCCAACGCTCAGGCCCCACAGCACCGTGCCGCGACGCCAGCCGTGCAGCATGACGCCCGTCATCCACACACTGAACCACAGACCGAGCCATACGATGTACTGCCACTGAATGCGGCGCAGCAGCTTCGGGTTCGTGGCCCTGGCTTTGGCGAGAAAGAGATTTGTCGGTACCGCCTGGTGATAGGCGGACACAAAGAAGTAGCTCCAAGCGACCCACAGGTTATGCCGGTCGGTGTAACGCCAGGTGATAGAAGCATCGCCCGCGCGGTTGACGTGCTTGTGATGATTCAGGTTGTGCGTAGGGACCCAAACGAACGTCGGGTAGCCGTAGAAAAACGTCAGCACGTGTCCCAGGACGCCGTTGCTCCGTTTACCGCTGAACACAGGGCAGTGATTGTGATTATGGGCAATCACGCCCGCGCAGATCGCGAAGTAGATATTCAGCGGGAAGAGAAAGAACACCCAGTGCGAGTGCGTGTACTCCAGAACCAAGATGCCCATTGCCAAGAACAACCAGAGAAGCGCCTTATAGTCGGCTGCGTAGCGTGGCAACAAGCGATAGCCCCTCCTTATGCAAAGATTCCTCGTGAGCCCTTCGATTCTAGGGGGCACGTGGCCGAGCCGTAAGGAGCAAAATGACTCGCCGGTGAAAGTTGCGGAGATTCGTTTCGCTGGCAAGTCTCGTAACTATCAACGAAAAAGACCCACGAGTTTCTACAACTCGTGGGTCTGACACAGCGAGGGGGAATCGCGGTCCGGATTCGTTTCGCTCGTTCGTCGATTACCACTGCCTAGCGGCGGATGGCATCTTCCGGTTCGGGAGTCGGCGCGGGAATGTTGGCGACCTTGGTAGCCGTCATATCGTTTCGCTGCGACAGCTTGCCGGTTTCTTTCCACCACGACCATTGGCCAACGGGCGTACCTTCGCGGTAGTCGCCAGCGATCTGCTTCAGACCGTTCTGGTGCCACCAGGTCCACGTGCCGTCTTGTTTGCCATCGACGTACGAACCTTCCATCTGCTTTTGGCCGTTCGAGTAGAACCAACTGGCCTTGCCCACGGGGAGGTTGTAGCGGAACTCACCTTGGCGGGCGAGTTGACCGTTCGCATGCCAGATGCGGAACGAACCGAACTTCTCGTCCTGGCCGCGAACTTCAAACGTGGCCAGCGTAGCGTTGTGGTAGTTGTCGGTGGTCTTCACCACCAGCGGAGCAAACAGGTAGTAGATCTCCGACTTCTTATGCTCGGCATCGTAGTACTCGATCTTCGGCGCGAGCTTACGGCCGTGCGTGTAAGACTCCTTGCCCAGCAGCGAAGCATCGGCACCCCACTTCATCACGTCGCCATGCACGCGGCCATGATCGTAGGAAGCTTGCGAGAGCAACGTGCCGTTGGGGTAGAACCAGGCAGCTTTGCCGTGGCGATTGCCGTTGGCGAATTCGATTTCGCTGATCTTCCGCTGCTTGGCATCGGAGATGGTCCATTTGCCGTGCAGTTGGCCATCGACGAAAGTGGCTTGCGAAGTGAAGGTCGGTTGAAAGTCGCGATAGGGCGAGCTGGTCAGCAGAGCGGTTTCGCTGCCGCGATAGTAACGCTTCCAGGTTCCCGAGGCTTCACCCTGCTTGTGATTGCCTTCGCAGATCAACTGCCCGCGTTCGTCATACTGACGATAGACGCCATGCAGCAGGAAGTTGCCATCACGATCTTGTGCCACTTCGCGCTCGACCTTGATCGTGCCGTTGGCGTATCGTTCCTTCACCAGTTCCGTCACGATCTCGGGCGAGGCATCGTCGTTGCTGGCTTCAGTTGTCTCAACAGGTGCTGGACCAACGCTTTCGTCGGTGATCCGAACCTTCGACAGCCGGCTGGAAGGAGGCGCGGCGAGTGGAGGAGCCAATTCGACTGCCTGCAGTGGCTCGGCCACCGGAGTGAGTTCGGCGGGCTGGGCAGGAGTTGGTTCGCCCAGGGGTTCGAGAGGCGCTGCAGCGGTTGGTTCGTTCGAGGGAACAGGAACCGGAATGATCTCTTGGCCAGCGACGGGCTGAATCATCCAGCCGGCGGCGAAGCACACGGATAGCGAGAGTCGCATCCAAGGCGAGGTGACTTTCATCAGGCACTCCTTTGCCAATAATCCGATGGCGGGACTGACCACTGAGGGATCAGCATGCAGATCGGCAGAAAATGATCAGGCAGGGCAGCGCCGAGATCGGCTCGATCCCGGTGAATACCACCCAAGCACGGTAGGCTTGCAAGGCATGCTCGGGACAAGCCCGAGAACCCTTACGTTCGTTTTCGACGGTCGCCGTAGAAAGATACAGAGTTTTGCGACTTACCGTCACGCGCGGAACCACGCGGAAAGACACCGCCGCCCGCAGAGTTTAGCAGGGCGGCTGCTAGCAGCATGCTTGGATTTCTCCCGCTCCTGCGGCGGCGGTTCATTGGCTTTGGCGCTAGCGAGCCGCAGAACGGCATCCAGGGAAGGCGGAACTGTGTGAGTACACTTGTTGCCAGCCGGCAAAAAAACTACCAGCCCATGACCATGTTCGATTCGATCACTTTGCGGGCATGTTCCAGGTCAGTGCCCGTTTCGTGCATGTACAGGCGAATGGCGTGCACCTTGTCACCCGACGACTTGCTGAGGCAGTCGCGGGCGGTGGAGCAAACATCGACCTTCTTCGTCGTCAGGCCGAGAGCGCCCTTCGAGATGACCCAAGTATCGCGAGGCCGCTTGGTCAGGCGGATGACTTTATCACCTGGGTAGGCCTCGTGAACGACGCCGCCCGCAGCGGTCTCGTCAACAGCCCAGGTGATGATGATGTGAGCGTCCGTTTCAATCTCAAACAGTGGCATGACAGTCTCCTTCCCTAAACTAAGAACGCCGGGAAGTGTCGCCCCGCTGCCGGAATTGGTTCAGCGAAGACAGGCACCCAAATACAGGCCGATTGCTAGGCCCTGGAATCGGCAACTGCTGCGACCCTACCGTGTTGGGGCTTCCCAGCAGCTGACCGCAATTCTACCACATTCACTTCTGCCAAGGTTCGCCCATGCGTGGTTCATTTTCAAGCCCCGCGCGGTGAAAAAGGCGAAGTGGAGAGGGTCGGGAGGCGAGGCGTGAGAGGCGAGGGAATGCAACGATCCATTTGGGTTAGCAATCTCCCGTCTCCCGTCTCCCGTCTCCCGTCTCTCGTCTCTCGTCTCTCGTCTCCCGTCTCCCGTCTCTCGTCTCCCGTCTCCCGTCTCCCGTCTCCCGTCTCTCGTCTCTCGTCTCTCGTCTCTCGTCTCTCGTCTCCCGTCTCCCGTCTCCCGTCTCCCGTCTCCCGTCTCCCGTCTCTCGTCTCCCGTCTCTCGTCTCTCGTCTCCCGTCTCCCGTCTCCCGTCTCCCGTCTCTCGTCTCTCGTCTCTCGTCTCTCGTCTCTCGTCTCTCGTCTCTCGTCTCTCGTCTCTCGTCTCCCGCCCCTCTCCTCACTGCCCCAGGCAATACACCGCTTCGTTCGAGCGCAGCAGCAACTTACCGTCGACTGCAACGGGGCTGCCATTAAAGACGCTGCCATCCAGCGGAGCATTGTGGGCGATGAGCTCAAACTGGGGCTTCGCCGCCACCACATACACGCCGTTGTTCCGGCTGACGTAATAGATCTTGTTACCGGCTAGCATCGCCGAGGCATAGATCAAGTCGGGCCGAGGTTCCAGCCGTTGCTCGTAGAGCACTTCGCCGGTGGTGGCATTGGCGCAGTAGGCCACGCCACGGCTCTCGTGCGTCCAGTACAAGTGACCGTCGTGAAACACGGGCGAGCAAACATTCGAGCCGCGCTTCATCTCCCACAGCACGGGCACATCGCCGCGCCCACCTGCCTTCACCGCCACACCCATGCCTGAGCGAGCACCAATCGCATAGATGACGCCGTCGTGGGCAATCACGCTGGGGCACACATAGTCTTGAATGCCCGGCGCTCGCCACAGAGGCTTGCCGTTCTCCGGGTCGTAGCCTTGCAATTCGCCTTGGCTGCTGAGAACCAATTCCACCTTGTTGCCAGGTGCCTTGACGAGGATCGGCGAGTTCCAGGCCTCGCGCACGCCTTTCTGTGTCCAGGCGATGGCCCCCGTTTTCTTGTTGATCCCCACGAGCGCTCCGCTCTCGACGCTGGCGTTGACGATGACCGTGTTCTTGTACAGCACGGGAGAAGTGGCCGAACCCCAACTGTGCTTGTTATCGCCCACCTTGCAGCCCCAGCGAGGCTTGCCGTTCAGACCGAGGCAACCGACACCACTCTTGCCAAAGAAGACATAGAGCGCGTCGGCATCCGCGGCAGGCGTGCTCGAAGCGTATCCGTGCAACGCCTGAAAGCCCTGAAATTGCTCCTCTGGAAGTAATGCTTTCGCCGGAAAGGTCCATTGCTGCTTGCCGGTTTTCAGATCGAAACAGAGGACGTGCCGCTGCAAAGCACTTTGCTCGCCCGGATCGTTCTCGTTGATGCCATAGCCCGAATAGCTGGTGAGATACACCTTGCCCGCTGCCACAATCGGACTGCTGCCACCGGGACCAGGCAGCGGTGCCTTCCAAAGCAAGTTCTCGGTCGCGGTCCACGTCGTCGGTACATTGGTCGTCGCAGCCACACCGTCTTGCATCACGCCCCGAAATTGCGGCCAATCTTCGGCACGCACCACGGTCGCCAGCGAAGCAAAAACCATCACGATCCAAAGTTTCGTCTGCATTTTGTCTCTCATCGCTGCCTTTGATTTGCCGGCTTTCAGCCAATCCCGCGAACGCCATTTCACCAGTATGGTCGCCAGTGGCCGAGACCTTTCATCGCTGGCGAAATTTTCTGCCACTTCGCTGCGACCATCACCAGTTTGTGTCACGGGCAGGCCACGAAGCGATGTTACCGTTTCGACGCCTGATTCAACCAACTTGTCCAACGAGCAGGCTGCTAATTGGACACGGATTCGCGCCGCGCTCGAGAGATATGCAGGGTCGTGTCCAAATAAGAACTTCTTAATTGGACACCCCTCTTTTGCGGTTTCCTCGCTTGCTCGTGACGGAAGCCGGCCAGAGCTGGGCTTACTTGTTCAGCGTCGGTTTCAGGTCGGCATCCGGAACAATCGCTGGCGGCGCGAGTGCCGGCGTCGTCACGGCCGGGTCGTCGTCGCGCAGTTCTTGCACGTGAGCCGTGATGAACAGGTACAAGTGAGCCGAGTCACCCGTGGCGGAGGCGAAGGTCATGCCGCCGATGAGCGTGGGCTGACCAACGGGCACGCGCAAGGTCGTTTCCAATCGTTGGGTTTGCAACACCGGACGATCGAGTGCCTGAACGACTTCGCGCGGCACGACACCCATTTTCTCAACATCCACCTTTTCGACTTTTTCCAACACGCGGGGGGTGGAAGCCAGGAGCGAGACTCGACTATGAACATCGAGTGCCACGTACTTCACATTGCGTGTGGCGAGCGGAGTGATCTGCAGCGTTGCTCCTTCGTGGACCGCGCGCATGGTCGGGCGATACGCAGGGAGGGTTTCACCACCTCCCACGACGGGCTCCATGCCCGCTACCACCAGACGTTGAGTTCCGGCCTGGGTAGCGACCGTTTGCCCGTTGTAGCAAGTGACCACCGAGTGATAGCCACTCCCCACGCCCGGCTTCTCTGCTGCCGCGGCAAGCAGTTTTTTCCAGGCCTCGGCCTTAATGCTGTGGAGCGAAACCTTGCTCGCGGCTTGTCCTGTTTTGTCATCAGGTGCCGGCAAAGCTGCCGCTTCGTTCAACTGCGAGGGGGTCAGCCAAAGCCAGTTCGCCTGCAAGCTGATGGTGCGCAGCGAGCCCCAGCGCGACCGAAACAGGTCGATGAGACCCGTGATTTTCGCGTGCGTTTCGGTGGTGGTCGAAATGAGGAGCGAGGTACCAACGGCAGAGATCGTCGAGCGGCCACCGACGTCGCTCCAGCCTTCAGGGTCGATGGTGCTGGTGAGCGTGGAGATCAAACTGTCCATTGAAGTCCGCACGTTTGCCGCCGGTGCCCCCGACATGCCGCTCGCTTGATTGAGCGTACTCGGACGACTTCGATCGATGGTCGCCGGCTTGGGCGCGACTTCCGGGACCGAGAACATGCCGCCTCCGCCGCCACCAAATCCACCACCGCCAAAACCTCCCGATTGAGCAGCGCTCTCGCCCACGTGCGGAAACACCGGCAAGAGTTCGCCGCGTTGCAACTCGTTCGGCTCGTACGCCGGATAAGAAGGAGCCACGGTAAAGAGGTCGCTCAAGTCGTAAACCTTCACGACCAGGCGAGCTTCTTCTTCGTCGCGCAAGCGACCTCGCGACGAACCGATCTCGGTCACCTTGCCGCGCGCTTCGTCCGCTCGTTCAATCGTCCGCAGTTGCGACTGCAGCTTCTCGAGTTGCGCCCGCAGAGCACTCGCATCGCCGCCCGGAGCCTCCCTTTGCGCGAACGCGTAAGAAGTCGGGCCACACAGGGCCACGCAAAGAACGCACGACCAACCACCACGCTGCCAATTCAACACAGGGCACCTCACTTAGAAGAGAGAGGAAAATCAGGAAGTGCAGACCAACTGCTCGGACCAACGACACTCGACGGGTGAGTGTCCCGCTCATGTTCTTCGTCCGCAGCAGTCGTTGCAACCCTTTACCTGATGGTGCCCCTGGCAGGCGGTATTGTATTCTTAACCCGCTCACCTCGGTACTCCGGGGAGTTCAAGGTTTAAGGTTGGGAAAGCCAATACGGTCTCTTGCATTCAACCTTGAACTTTAAACCTTAAACCTTGAACCAATCGGTCGCTATTTCTTCTTCGCGGCTGCCGGCGGTGCTTCAATGGCCTCGCTGGATACTTCGACGCTTTTGCCAAGCAGGTGTTTATCGAGAAAGGTCTTTACGCGTTCTTCGACTTTTGGTCCACCGATACCGTGACCGCCACCGGTGATTTTGACAAACGTCGTCGACACACCGGCCTTCTGTTGGGCCGCATGCAGGCGCTCGGCTTGATTGATGGCAACTGTCCGGTCGTCGGTGCCATGCAGAATCAGAAATGGCGGATCATCGGCGGTGACGTAGGTGACGGGCGAAGCTTCTTTGGCGACATCTTGTTTCTCGCTGAGCGGGCCGCCGAACAGTTTGTAAACCGATCCGCCCGGTTCATTCACCTTCGGGTTGTCTTTTGGGATGGCCAGAAAATCGCTCGGGCCGCAGAAATCGACGACGCAAGCCACGCGGCTGGAAGCATCGGCTGAGCCATTCTTCCCTTCGAGTTCTTTCACGTCGCCACTGGTGCCGAGCATGCTCACCAGATGACCACCAGCGGACGAGCCCATCACGGCGATCTTGTCGGGATCGATGCCAAGCGACTTCGCATTGGCTCGCACCCAGCGAACGGCCGCTTTGCAATCGTGAATCTGGCCGGGCCAGGCAGTTTCGTCGGTCAATCGATACCCCACCGTCACACCCACGTAGTCGCCGGTGGCCACGATGCCGGCCAAGCGACCAATGCCGCTGGTCTTGTTCCCATTCTGCCAGCCACCGCCATGAATCCAGACGACGCAAGGCCGTGGCTTATCACTCACTGCTTTCGGTTTGATCACATCCAGCTTCAGGCTTCGCTCACCCGCTTTGCCGTACTCGACATCGGTTTGAATCTCCAATTTCTCGCGGGCCGCCATCGGCGACAGCCGCTGGGCGAAGGCCGACGAACCAGAAAGAGCAATCAACGCGAACACGCACACCCAAAGACGAACGGACATAAGCAGGCTCCCGCAGACGACCAGTGAACATCCCCAGCGATGAAACGCCTCTTCATGATGAATGTTCCGCTGCGATTATTGTGCGCCGCGTTCGCCGGCGATCATCACGCCCCCGCCCCTGCGGCGGGGGTTCATTGGCTTTTGCGCTCGCTTGGCGGAATGGCCGGCGGACGATCTTAGGCCGCCGGGTAGCGCAAAAACCGTTAAACCCCCGGGGCAGGCCCGGGGGCGGAAGGGAAAAATTGGGGGGGCGAGAAGGATGAGATGTAGAAGCCTACGCTGCGGCCTTGATCGGGCCCTTCGGCGTGCGGAGGTTGAAGAGGCCGAAAATGTCGCTTTGGTTAAGGCCGGCGCTCGAAGCTCCGCCGGTCTGATCGATGACCGCGGAGAAGAGTTCCCGCTTGTGATTCAGCACTTCGTTGATCCGCTCTTCAATCGTGTTCATCGCCAGCATGCGAGTAACTGTGACTGCACCCTTGGCACCGATGCGATGGGCCCGGTTGATCGCCTGATCTTCAATGGCCGGGTTCCACCAGCGGTCGAACAGAAAGACGTATTCGCAGAACTGTAGATTGAGTCCGACGCTGCCGGCACCGTAGCTCATAATGATCATGTGCCGGTCTTTGTTCTCTTTGAACTCTTTCAGAATTCCGTCGCGCTTGGGCGACGGGATCTTGCCGTGATACTCCAGCGGGTTGAACCGCGCGAGAGCAGGCTTCATCTGATCGATGGTCTTCGTCCATTGGCTGAAGACGATTGCCTTCTTGCCGCTGGCCGCGACTTCTTCCATGTCGGCTTCGAGCCGTTCCAGCTTGGCGCTGGAGCCCGTGAGCGGATCGAAGTTGCAGATCTGCTTGAGTCGCAACACGAGCTCGAAAACATTCTGCACGGTGATCTGGTCACCCATGTTGTTCAGGTTGATGACTCCCTCGTCCTCGGCCATCTTGTAGGTCGCCCATTGTTCGGGCGTGAGGTCCAGTTCCGCATCGCGGAACATTTTCGGCGGCATATCGGTCAGCACCATGTCTTTGGTGCGGCGCAGAATGTGATCGCGCACGAGCTCGGCAAGCTTCTTCGCGGGCAATCCCGTTTGCAGATAACCGGGAGAAAGGAACTCGAAAATGCCGACCAGATCGTCGGCGCGATTTTCAATCGGCGTGCCGGTCAGAGCCCAACTGCGAGTGCGACTGATCGAGCGAACGATCTCGCTGGTGGTGGCACCCACGTTCTTGATGCGTTGGGCTTCGTCGAGCACGACGAGATCGAAGTGCAAGCCGGAATCAAGCACATCGCGGTCGCGCATCAGCAGTTCGTAGTTGGCGATGGTGACCGGCGCGGTCGCTTCGGTCCATTGCCAGCGGCGTTTGTTGGAATCGCCTTCGACAATATTGATCGGAATCTCAGGAGCCCAGGTTTGAAACTCGCGTCGCCAGTTAGTGACCAGCGGCTTCGGGCAAACGAGCAGGCAGTTGCGAATTTCTCCCGCGCGGACCAGCATGCGAATGGTCGTAATGGCCTGCATCGTTTTGCCCAGGCCCATTTCGTCGGCCAGCACCGCGGTATAACGCGGATACATGAAGGCGATGCCCTGAAACTGATACGGAAAGGGCTCAAACGGAAACGTCAGTGAGCCATTCTTCACCAGCGATTCGAGTGGCGGCTGCAGGACGTAGTACAAGCGATCTTCCAGCTTGACGATGTCGCCGGGCGGCTTGATGCGCGTGAGCTTGTTGGCTTCGGGCTTCCCTTCGGTTTCACCTTCCGCCGTTTCGGTTGCTTCCGTGCTCTCGGCAGTAACGGGCTCCTGCGCGGGTTGCTTCGGCTCTTTCGGCGGCGGTGTCTGGAAAAACGAGGGGCACTCGGGAAACGTGAAGCTGTAGACTCGCGGCAACGTGCGCGGAATTTTGAGCGCAATCACCTTGATGGGCTGGCCGGCGATATCGACCGTGCTGGTCTCGATGCGCGGCGCACGCGTGAGTGCTGTTTGCCAGCCAAGCGCGAAGGTATCGACAGGGAGCGACAGATCGCTGGCTTGCAGCGACAGGCTTTGATTGGCCGAGGGCATCGCATCCATGCTTCGCACCTGTGTTATTTCAAACTCCCTCTCGTCGGTACTCCGGGGAGAGGGCCGGGGTGAGGGGAGAACTGTGTTCGTCGCGGCTATTGTGTTTGGTTCATTTGTCTGATCGCTGGGGCGAATTTAAGTTTGTTCGCAGGTCTGGAAGCCCCCTCACCCTAACCCTCTCCCCGGAGTACCGAGGCGAGGGAACCAGAAAGATCACGCGGCCTGCGGTCGCACGCTCTTCTGGGCTTCTTCGAGCGCTTCGCGAATGCGCGCGAACGGTTCGGACAAGTCGATGCCATCGACGAGCTGCGAGTGAAAGGCCCGCGCGGCCTGTTCGTCGGCTGCGAACCTCGCGGCAACCGCAATTTCGTTCTTGCCGAGTTTGAAGCGGCCGCCGAACAGCGTCTCGCTGTCGGCGTTTTCGTTGCCACCCAGCACGAGCAGCAAAGGCTTCTCGATGAACTCGCGGGCTGCCAGGCAGGCGGCAAAGTCGGTGCACACGAGAGCCACTTCGTTCTTGGCCTTGCCGATCAGCGTTTGGCCGATCTGTTCACCATAGAGATAGGGCCGAAGTGTGGGGCCGTACAAGATCTCTTGAGCGCGGTTGGCTTTGACGGGCGAAGTGCAATGAAACTCAAGCGGGCGACCAGCATGATTCAAAACGAGGTAACCGCCGAACAGGCCCATTTCGGGGTGTTCGGTCACGGTAAGAAATCCCAGGGCAGAGGGTGTCCGGCTATCAGCGGGCATCAGGAGTTGGCTCAAGGGTGAAGCGGCTGGTCAGGCAGGGTTTGGTGGCAGCTATCATAGCTGGCTGCCAATACGCGGCAGTTCGCGCGGTGTTGTCACCGGCGAACCAACTGTTTCAAGGATCGGGTTTTCGTGGCAGAGCCTTGAACTTGTCCGTCACCAACTGTCAAGCGCCGGAATAATCGCGGTTTTCCCTAAAGTTATGCATTTGCTCGACAGCTTTCTGGAGCCGTGTATACTGATCTGTACATCTCGCCAAGGATAACCGCATGTCGCAAGATCCCCGCCAGTTTTCGGCCATGTTCAGCATCGACGTCTCTGCTGACCCGCGCACCGAAAACAGCAACCAGTCCAAAATCGACGCCAACGAGCTGATCGTGGCGCTGCTGCGGCAAATGCTCGAGGGGCAAAAGCGGGAAATCACCCTGCTCGAAGAGATGTCGAACCATCTGAGCCAAGGCCAGAAGCAGCGGCAACAAGAATTGAATCAGTGGAAGGAAGCCAATCCCAAGCTGGCTCAAGCTTGCCGATACGCGACTGAAACGCTCAGCAAGGTGCAGACGCAATTCCTGGAGAACATCACCCAGGATGTGTTCGATAACGAAGAGTCTCTCGGCGATAGCGATTTCATCTTGAACGAATTCGTCGATCGCTTCGGCCCGCGCCTCGCCCATCTCAATGGCGTGCTGCAAGTCCTCTCGCAACTGAGCGCCGCGCCACCGGCTCCGGTGGCGAATCCGTCGTAGTCGTCACGACGCCTACACAAACAGGTCTTTCACCGCTTTGCCCTTGCCGTCTTCGGTGGCGTAGAACGGGCGGTTTTCGACGTCGTAGGCGGTGGCTGGGCTGATGCCCATCGCCGAGAAGATGGTGGCGTGTAGATCCATCACACTAATGGGATTCTTAATCGCGAGAAAAGGCCGCTCGGGAGCGCTCTCGCCATAGAGCTGCCCCTTCTTGATGCCGCCGCCCCACATCATCACGCACGAGCCGCCGGTGAAGTGCCGGTGCTGGCCATAGTGCTTTAGCTCTTTCATGACGTCGACCTTTTCGGTCGCCTGATCGCCGGCGTTCGAGCCGGGCACACCTTCCATGAGCATATCGCGGCTGAACTCGCTGGCGAGGATCACCAGCGTGCGATCGAGTAGCCCGCGCGACTCCAAATCGAGAATCAGCTGCGCAATCGGTCCATCGATCTGCTTTTTCATCGCTTGCAGCGTCGTGTGACCGTTGGCGTGCGTGTCCCAGTTGAGAAACGGCACGTACTCGGTCGTCACTTCGATGAATCGCGCGCCCGATTCCACCAGCCGCCGCGCGAGTAGACAGCCGCGACCAAAGCGGCCCGTATCGTACTTGTCGTAGCTTTCTTTGGGTTCGAGCGAGATATCGAATGCCGCTCGTTCCCTGGCACTCAGCAGGCGGTGAGCATTTTCGAGTGAGCGGAGCATTGATTGCTGCTGATAGTCGGAAATGAACTCGCGCCGAGGCGATTGATCGATCAGCTTCCGCATCAGTTTGTTGCGGCTCTCAAAGCGATCGGATTGCATTCCTTTCGGTGGACGAACCGATTGTGCTGCCTCTTCTGGATAGGGCAGGTTCATCGGTCCAAACTCACTGCCAAAGAAGCCGGCGGTCGTGAAGGCCTTGAGTTCTTCCTGCTCGCCGACACCTTCCAGCCGTTGACCAATGTTGATGAACGCAGGAATGACAGGATTCTTCGGGCCGAGAACTTTTGCCATCCACGCGCCAAGGTGCGGACAAGCCACCGTTTGCGGCGGCACGTAACCGGTGTGCCAATGGTACTGGTGACGCGAGTGCAGAATGTGGCCAAGGTCGGGGAGCACGTGCGAACGAATGAGAGTGCCGCGATCCATCACCTGGGCGATGTTCTCCAGCCCTTGCGTGATTTTGATGTTATCGACGACGGTATCGATGGCCGGAAACGTGCTTTCGATCTTGGCGACCGGCACACCGACTTCGAACGGCACATATTTCTTGGGGTCGAAGGTATCGGGCGCTGCCATGCCGCCGCCCATCCACAGCAGGATGCACGAATCGGCAGTCGCTTTGGGTTGGACGATCTTCTCTTCCGCTGCAAAGATGCGGCGCGGTTCGCCGGTCATCAACGCCGCTGCGGACATCGCAGCCAGGCTCTGCACAAACTGGCGACGAGCGGTAAGTTCGTGTTGCTTGACGTTTGTCATGGGAACTATTCCTGAGCCGGGCGTTAGCGCCCGGAGGTATTCTTTGCGGTGACTACTTTCCGGTCGCTGATGCTTCCGGCTTAATGATCGGATTAACGGACGAGTTGAAACTCGGGGAGCATCAGCACGCTCCAGAGTGCGTCTTCGATGCTCTGGGGGCTTAGCTCATTGCCAAGGCCTTCTTTCATCGTAGCAAGCTCGGCTGGGGAAGGCTCGCGGGAAAGGGTGCTTTGGAAGAGCCAGTGGATGAATTCGTCGGGTGACTTCCACTCGCGGGCGGCGAGCTTCTTGGCACCCTGCTGCAAGTTATCGGCCAGCGATTGACCGTTGGCCAGATCGATGGCTTCGAGTGTGGTGAGATCGGCGGGGCGGACGCTGACGATTTGATCGCGGTTCGGACGACCGATCGCCCGCATTAGAAAATCGCTCTTCACTAGCGAAGCTCGCGCCTTGCGACCGACCGACTGACTGCCAGAAGTGAGAATGTTCGCCAGTTCGGGGCCAACGCGATTATTCCACACGTCGGCAGACTTCACCGCAACCGCGGGCTGCAGATCGGCAGGTTCTTTGGCGAATCGGCCTTTGCCATCGGGCTGCGTTTTCGTCCATTGCCACGATTCATCGCTGGGGATGATTGTTTCCTGTTTGTTGTTCAGGTGAGCGACGATTTCGCAAAACAGACCCGCGGGGTTGGGACCAGTGCCACCATTCTTGGCGACGATCACCAAGTCGTTCTTGCCTGCTTTTAGTTTGCCGGTCAGCACAACGGCGTCGGGCACTTCCCAGTTGTCGCCAGCATGAATCTTCGCGCCGTTGAGAAACAGCGTGTAGCTGTTGTCGCACGAGACGGCAGCAATCCCTTGCACGGGCACCGACTTCAATTCAAAAGTTTTGCGAAAGACCACTGTCTCTCCAGCGGCCGCATCGCCCACCTCGGCCCGCGACCAGATCCACTTGCCGTGTACGGGACGGGCGGGGACAGGAGCACCGGTCGAGGCAGAAGCCGAGCCGCGAATGATCGGTGCGTCGAATTTCACCGGCCCAGCATCGGTCAGTTGCCACACGCAGTCGATAAACTGCTCGGCGGTCAAACGGCGAGACCGCGGACCGCGATACGTGTAGCCTTCGTCGTCGGTATCTTTACCGACCGTTTCCATCTGGCTTTGATAAGCGGCCGACGTGGCAATCAGCTTCAGCGTGCGTTTCAGATCGTAGCCGTGCTCGACGAGATCTTCGGCGAGAAAGTCGAGCAGGTCGGCGTTCCAGGGTTCGGTTTGCATCGCGTCCGGCGGATGAACGATGCCGCGCCCCATCAGGCGATGCCAGAGCCGATTGACGATGGTCCGCGTGAAGCGACCGTTGTCGCGATGGGTGACGAGGCCAGCCAACTGCTTGAGCCGTTCGGGCTGAGCCGCCTTGGCATCGACCTGGCCGAGTTCCGGAAAGAGCCACGCGGCAGCCGCTTGCTTGCCGGTGGGCTTATCGCAACGATGAATATCGAGCGTACGTGTCGAATAGATCGCGGCGAGGCCGTACGACTCTTCCAATGTCCAACGATCGATGAAGCTATCGTGGCACGATGCACACTTGAGATTGATCCCGAGCAGTGCCTGGCCGACGCTTTGAGCGAACTGAATTTCGACGGTCTGGCCCGCGCTCACATCGCCGCGCCACTTGATGCCGTCGATAAAGCCGGCACTGTCGGGAGTTGGTGGCGAGATCAATTCGCGCGCCATTTGATCGTAGGGCTTGTTCGTCGCCAGCGCCTGATAGAGCCACTTCGAAATCTGCTTGCGACCGCCGGTAATGAAGCCGGTGCCAGCGTAGTCGTTACGGAGCAGGTCGTTCCAGAAGGTGAGCCAATGTTCGGCATAGTCGATGTCATTGGCCAGCAGTTGCTCGACGTATCGCTGGCGTTTGTCACTCGCCGGGTCGTTCACGAATTGGGCGAGAGCTTCGGGCGTGGGGAGCAAACCGACAAGGTCCAGCGAAGCTCGCCGGGCAAAGGTTGCGTCGTCGACATTCGCGGGACGAGCTACCATTTTCTGCGCCAGGTATTCGTCCAGAATGCGGTCGATGGGGTTTTCGCGACCATCACGGGCCTGGGGCAGGGGAGGGCGGCGCGGTTTCAGCGGCGGTTCGTAGCCACTCTTGCTGAAGCGAAAACCATCTTCCCAAGCTGCGCCGGCGTCGATCCATTTTTCCAGTTTGGCAATTTGCTCAGCGGGGACGCGCGGACCGTCGGGGGGCATGCGCAGGTCTTTGTCGGTCGACTTGAGTCGTTCGATGAGATCACTGGCGGAACCTTTACCCGCCGTCACCACTTTGCCGGAGTCGCCGCCGGTCATCAGGGCCTCGCGCGTATCGAGCGAGAGACCTCCTTTTTTCTGCTCACCCAGATGGCACTTGCCGCAATGCTGCTTGAGCACTGGCGCCACTTCGTGAGCAAAGTCGATATCGGCGGCGGAGAGACCAGTTGCACTGACCAGCACCAGAAACGTAGCTGCAGAAAGCTTCATCGCGAGCGGAACCTATGCGGGAGAGAATTCAGGTCAGGCAGGGAAGCTGTTATCTTCGCTGGGGCGTGCAGGCGATGCAAGCGAGTGGCAACATGGTTGCTGGGTAATCCTTCTCGCTGGCACTTCTTAGGTACCCTGACGCGTCGGGCTAATTGAGCGAGGCGACTTGCGAATCGAGCGCACTGCCACCGAGTACACCCACAAGACCAGACCGAGCCAACTGAGGAAGCCTACTGCGAAGAGCACGGCGATCACGATGTCTCGCCGGCTCCATTCGTCGCGGGTGAAAGGAGGAAGATCAACCGCAGGCTCCTCTTCGTTCTTCGGGGCACGATCCGTCACGACTACATCCTCGGCTGCAGATTGATCTCGCTTACCTGCTCATTCAGCGTCCACAGGTCGTAGAGCCAACCCATGCCAATGAGACCGCCAGTGCAGAGCCACAGGATGCCGGTCAGCCACTTGCCCATGTAAAAGCGGTGGATGCCAAACACGCCAAGGAATGTGAGGAGCAACCAGGCCACGTTGTAATTCAGCGGACCTTCGGCATAGCGGTTGTCGGCCTGGCGATCCATCGAGGGAATCAGAAACAGGTCGACGAGCCAGCCAATGAGAAAGAGGCCGCCGGTGAAAAACCACAGCGTGCCCGTCTTCCGCTTGCCAAAGTAAAAGCGGTGGGCCCCAAAGATGCCAAGCAGCCAGCACAGGTAGCCGACGGCCACCGAGTGGGTGTTGTTGGGACCGATGTACACAGGGGGCGTACCGGGTTTCGTCTTGGCCATGCTCATGGATCGTGTTTGCCTTTCGTGGAATTCAGGGAGAAAAACTTGCTGGACAGGTATTCGTCGGCGGGGAGCGAGAATTTCCCGAATTCACTTTGTAAGATTGTGCTACTTCATCACTGCCCAACCAGACGCCGGAGTGACGCGTGGAGCTTATCATCAACCACCAGCGGACGATTCGCAATCCAGACGCCAAAGCGATCGTGCGGCATCTGCGGGCGCTCGATCAGGGAGAGTTCGCCATTTTGAGTGCCAGCGATCTGACGTTCATTCAAACAATGAACACGGCTGAAGATGGTTTTGTCGTTGAGTATCAGACAGGCTCGACCGACGAGCACTACGCGGCCGCGAATCCTCCACACGATGTGGAAGATGTCGCCGCTGCGTTCGTGGCCTATGCCGCCGGAGACGATGCTTGGAAAACAGCCTTCACTTGGGAGCATCTGCAGCTGACGCAGGCCGACTTCATGCTGGTCTCGGCGATGACGGCCGGCTATCTCGAGCGGGACGAGAGCCCTATCGAAGCGGCCGATCAAATGGAGATGCCCGCCTACGGTCCACAGGCACTCGTCGAGTTGGCGGCCATTCTCTTGAATCAGCCTGCGGAAGAGATTCAGGATTCGTTCGTGGTGATTGCCGAAATTGAACCCGTCGGCATGGACCCCGCACAGCTCATTCCGCTGCCGGCTGAGTTTCAACAGGCGCTGACACAGCTCAGTGATGCCCAGGCCACGAAAATCGCCAAGCAATGGGCCGCCAGCGATGGCTTTCCCAATTCCAACACCGAACTGGCTGACGTTGCCGAACTGCTAATGGAACTGACGGCCCTCGCTGACCGCGCGAGCAAGTCGAAACAGGAGCTGGTCATCTCGTATTTCGCCGATCAGCAGTTGGAGGAGTAACGCTGTTAGGCCCAGTCACTCAAAACCTACCCAAGTCGAAGGGTGAGTCGACGTAAGTCCAAGCGTGTGGAAAGGGTGGGTATTCACAAACCGGCAGGGTTTGTGAACACGCAGGCGCGCCGCAGCCGAGAGATACGGCAGGTCCCGTTCACAAACCTCCCCCGGTCTGTGAACAAAGTCTCGCAAGTGAGTCGGCTCGAGTGAGGACTTACGGCGATTGAAAGGTAGGCCGAAACAGGTGGACGAACGCAGTTCCGGCATGGGGACCGTAACCTATTGCAAAAGCCAATAAACCACCGTCGCAGGGGCGGTGGCGAGATGAGTCTTGCACCCGCCGGAACTTCGCGGAGTACCGCTTGTTGCCGGCCTACTGCGGGAAATTTGCGGGCCGGCAACCGGCTCGCGCGAACCTATTAGCAATTGCCAGCTTCCTGGCTCTAAACTAGGCTGATGGTTTGCCTGGTTCGTACCGGATAAGCGTCAAGAATAAGAGAGTTTGCCAGTCGTGAAACGTGTTGTGGGGATGGTCGGTTGGCGGGGAATGGTGGGTTCGGTCCTGATGCAGCGGATGCAGGCCGAAAATGATTTCGCCGAGGTGGAGCCCGTGTTTTTCAGCACGTCGGCGGCCGGCGGTAATGGCCCAACGGTGAACGGCAAGGAATCAGGCAAACTGCAAGACGCTGGCAGCATCGACGCCTTGAAGAAAATGGACGTGATCGTCACTTGCCAAGGTGGCGACTGGACGAACGAGGTCTATCCCCAGCTGAAAGCCGCTGGTTGGAATGGCTATTGGATCGATGCGGCCTCGGCCCTGCGGATGAAGGACGACGCGGTTATTATTCTCGACCCCGTGAACTTACACGTCATCAAAGATGCAATGGCGAAGGGCGTGAAGAACTATGTCGGCGGCAATTGCACCGTCAGCCTGATGTTGATGGGGCTGCAGGGCTTGTTCAAGGCCGGCCTGGTGGAATGGATCACGAGCATGACCTATCAGGCGGCCTCGGGCGCTGGGGCGCAGAATATGCGCGAGATGCTCGGCCAGATGGCAGTCGCCAGCGGCAGCGTGAAAGAGCAGCTGGCCGATCCGGCGTCGAGCATTCTGGAAATCGATCGTCGCGTCAGCGAAGTGATCCGCAGCGGCGACTACCCGACGAAGAACTTTGGCGTGCCGCTGGCCGGTAGCTTGATTCCGTGGATCGACAAGGATCTGGGCAACGGCCAGAGCAAGGAAGAATGGAAGGGACAGGCTGAAACGAACAAGATTCTTGGCCTGACCGGCGAGAAGGTGATTCCGGTCGAAGGACTCTGCGTGCGCATTAGCGCGATGCGGTCCCACAGTCAGGCGCTGACGATCAAGCTGACCAAAGATGCACCGGTCAGTGAAATTGAAGGGATGCTCGCCGCCGCCAATCCATGGGCGAAGGTTGTGCCCAACGAACGCGAACGGTCGATTCGCGAACTGACTCCTGCCGCCATCAGCGGCACACTGAATGTCCCCGTGGGTCGCCTGCGCAAACTCGAACTCGAGCCCACTGCCAAGGGGCGCTATCTGTCGGCCTTCACCTGCGGCGATCAACTCCTGTGGGGTGCCGCCGAGCCTCTCCGCCGCATGCTGCGAATTGTGGTGGGGTAGGGGGGAAGGAGGCGAGAGGCGGGGGACGAGGGATGAAAAACCTATTTGCCCTATGCCTCGGTTTGCCCAAAGATTCAGTTCCACATTAGTTTCCAACTTGTATTTCCCTCGCCTCCCGTCCCCCGCATCTCGTCCCCCCGCCCCATGCCTTCCTTCAAACTCACCCTGGCCTACGACGGCACCCATTTTGGTGGCTGGCAATGGCAGCCGAACTCGAGGACGGTGCAGGCTGAGTTAGAGCGGGCGATTGAAACGATCACGCGGCAAAGGGTCCGTTGCACGGCGAGCGGCCGGACCGATGCGGGCGTGCATGCCTTGGGACAGGTGGTGAGCTTTAAGTGCGATACACAGCTAACGTGCGATGCCCTGCGGAAGGGGATCAACGCGGAGTTGCCCGAGGACGTGCTGGTCTGCGACTTGAGTTTTGCACCGCCCGATTTTCATGCCATTCGCGATGCTTGCCGCAAGCGATATCGATACGTGGTGCAAGATGGCCGGTTGCCCGATATCTTCGCCCGGCAGTACGTCTGGCACGTTCGTCAGCAACTCGATGAGAAGCTGATGTGGGAAGCCTCGCGAGCGCTCATCGGCACGCACGATTTCAAGAGCTATCAGTCGACCGGTTCCAGCCGACTGACGACCGAGCGGACGGTGCTCGATGTGCTTGTCGAACGGCGCGAAGCGGACCTGACCTCGCGCGTAATCATTGAAGTCGAATCGAATGGCTTCTTGTACAACATGGTGCGCAACATCGCCGGCACGCTGGTGCAGATCGGCAAGGGCCTGCACCCGGTGAATTTCGCCGCGGAAGCGCTCGCGGCCAAAGATCGCCGAGCGGCGGGTATGACGGCTCCGCCGCAGGGACTGTTTCTGATTGGCGTCGAGTATGATGGCTACGACGATCCGAACTTTGTGCGCGAGCCAGCGGCGGCCATGGCCGATGAAGTGCCCGCCGAACTCCTTGATGAATGACTAGGCTGCCATGCGCGTCGCGCATCTGATTACGCGAATGATCGTTGGCGGTGCGCAAGAGAATACGCTCTTCAACTGCCGTGACCTGATTGAACTGCATGGCGACGATGTGCTGCTGATTACCGGGCCCGCGATTGGTCCTGAAGGCGACTTGCTGCAGCAGGGCAGGGGAGGGGGGCCCGAACACGGCGTGCCCGTGCATGAGATCCCTTCCTTACGCCGCGCGATTGATCCGCGGAATGATCTGGCCAGCTATTTTGCGATCAAGCGAGTGCTTGCCGACTTCGAGCCCGATGTCGTTCATACGCATAGTGCCAAGGCAGGCATTCTCGGCCGGCTGGCCGCGTGGGAACTGAAAGTGCCGGCGATTGTGCATACCGTTCACGGTGCGCCGTTTCACGCGTATCAATCGTGGCTGACACGCACCTTCTACCGGGCGTGCGAAAAGTATGCTGCCGCGCGGTGTCATGCGCTGATCAGCGTCGCTGATGCGATGACCGATCAGTTGGTGGCGGCCGGCGTTGCGCCGCGAGCAAAGTTCACGACGATTAGCAGCGGGATGGACGTCGATCCGTTTCTGGCAGCAAATAATCACCGCGCGCGAGTGCGCCAGGAACTGGGCTTCGCCCAGACTGATATTGTCGTCGGCAAGATTGCTCGTTTGTTTGAATTGAAAGGGCACGACGACGTGATTGCCGCTGCCTCGGCTGTAGTGGCAGCGAATCCCAATGTGCGATTCCTGTTTATCGGCGATGGGATCTTGCGCAGCCAGTTGGAGGCGCAAATTGCCGCCGCCAACTTGCAGCGGCACTTTGTGTTTACGGGGCTCGTGCCGCCAACGACGATTCCGCAGTATCTGGGAGCGATGGACATGCTCGTGCATGCGAGCCTGCGCGAAGGACTCGCACGGGCGTTGCCACAGGCACTGATCGCCGGCAAGCCGATTGTCAGTTACGACATCGACGGCGCTCGGGAAGTGTGCCTGCCGGATCGCACGGGCTTTTTGATTCCGCCGCGTGACGTCGACGCGTTCGCAAAGGCGATCATCACTCTCGCCAATGATGCCACACTTCGTAGCAAGTACGGCCAGGAAGGTCAGCGACTCTTCGCCGACCAGTTCCGCCATCAAACGATGACCCGCCGCATTCGCGAACTCTATTGGCGACTGCTGAGGGGCTAATGCCACCGAGATCCTTCCAGCTCATTCCCCTGGCAAACCTCTGCCGGTTTCACCCAAATATTGACTAACTGAAAAAAATTATGCGGAGACATTTGACAAAGAATCACGCTTCGAACAGATTTCAGTTCGGCCGAAGAGCGGGCGAAGAAGTGGCCCATGAACAGGCCTCGCGAAGCACGAAATGGATCGTTCATCATTTCTGATCACTGCCTTGATTCCGCCACGGCTTGTTCATTGAAAACTTGGTTGAACCGTACAACGAAGATGGATCGCTGTATTAGGTGAATGAGAGCGAACAGGGCGAGAAACAAGTGGAGCGAGTCGACGTAAGTCGAAACGCGTGAGAAGAGGGGTGTTCACAAACCGGTAGGGTTTGTGAACACGCAGGCGCGCCGCACCCGAGAGATATCGCAGGTCGCGTTCACAAACCAGGCCTGTTTGTGAACAAAGTTTTCCCGGAGAGTAGGGGCGGATGGAAGAGTTACGGCGATCGTAGGCCGGCAACAAGCGGTACTCCGCGAAGTTCCGGCGGCATAGTACGCAGGCCGCAGCGATTGCAAAACCCCATGAACCACCGTCGCAGGGGCGGTGGCGCGGTGAGTGCGGGCTTACGCTGCCACACGCCAGCGGGTGCTGAAGAGCCACATCATGACGAGTAGTAGCAGGCCGTTGATGCCAAGCGTCGAACCGACGTAGAGCGCATAGAGCGGCCAATTGCCCTGCTGTTGCAACTCGCTGGCGGCATTGCTGGTGCTGTCTTGAATATCGAGCGGCACCGCAAACGACGCGGCAAAGGGACTCGTAAAGCCCATCTGCGCAACCCAGGGGGTGTTGGGGTGATCTTGAAAGAACGTCTGCGCGAAAAAGTTTACTGCCAGGGGAGCACAGAAGAGCAGAATGATTACCAGGTACGTCGTCATCAGGCTCATCGAAGTGGTCCGGAACAGCACCGAACAGAAGAGGGCGATCATCGCCGTGGTGAGACACGTCAGCAGGATGATCGAAAAATATGCACCGACAGAAGGCAAGTTCGTCCAGTAATCCTTCACCATGGCACAGGCAAGCAACACCGGCCAGACGAGGAACAACGTGAGGACACTCGAGACGCGCAGGCCGGCGATGAGCTTGCCCCAGAGAATTTGCCAGGGCGTGATGACGGTGGTGAGAAGCAAATCGAGTGTTTCTCGCTCGCGTTCACTGGTCACGCTGCCTGCCGAGAAGACGGGCCCGACGAGCATATTGAAGACGACCACATAGCTGATGTACCACGCGGCCCACTTGGGATAGATGTACAAACAAACCGCCATGAACGGAATCGCCAGCACCATGCTGACCTGAATTACCAGGCGCAGCATCAGCGTCCCTTGACTGAAAATCTCACTGCGGATTTCCTTGTCGTAGACTGGGTTCGCGTCATCCTCCATCAGATCGTCGCGTTTGGGCGGCGCAAAGAGCTTGTCGGGGAACTGATCGCGCTGAATTACGAGCCCGACGGCTTGCTGGGCCTCCTGTTCCAGGTCGACAACTTCCTTCCCTTCGCTGCCCACGTCTGGCGGATGCAGCAGGAGCGAACTGGTGTTGAAGAACAGCACCAGGCAGGCAGCGGCAGAGAGCGCCGGCAGTACTGTGAGAATGAGCATCAGGCGGAACTCGGCGTTGCGAGCCATTTGCAGCCAAAAGATAGCGCCGATAATCACCAGTGGCAAAATCAGGAGGTACGACACGACGAGGGCGGCGCTCGTCCTCTGAAAGAACGCACTGCACGCCACGCTGATCATGCCGAACGTGATGACCGACAACAGCAGGCCTGTATAAGCCGCGAGCACTTCGTAGACCGACACACCACCGAGTGGCAGGCAGAGCATCACAATCGGCAGCGAAGCAAAAATGAGCACCGCCAGATGCGTGAGCGCCGCGACTAACTTTCCCAGCACGATGGCCGCGGGGCGCAACGGGCTGGCGAGCAGCATTTCGTAAGTATGTTGTTCCTTCTCGCTGGTGATCGACCCCGCCGCAAAGCTGGGGGCCATCATTGAGGCGATCACGAACTGGCCGATGAAGAACAAGTCGACGAGGGCCCGCGTTTGCGTCGCGTGCTGGCTATTGGCGGTCAAGTCGAGGTGCGTATCTTGCGGCCAGGCAAAGTACACGACAGCGCCCAGCAGGGCTTGATACACAAACAGCAAGACAAACGCCCGCCCCATCCGCAAGTTCACCAACAACTCGCGCTGCAACACCGGATTTTCGATCAAATACATGTGAACGATGGCCTTGGGCGCGGACGAGAAGAATGAGCGTGTCTGGTATTCTAATGAATGCAGAATGCAAAATGCAGAACGCAGAATGAAAATACTGGCGACCGCCGCCGCGACCGGATTTTGCTTGATAAGATAGAGGCCACTCGCTCTTCGTTCTGCATTCTGCCTTCATCATTCTGCGTTTGCCCATGCCTGTCATCTCCGTCGATTCCCTCAGCAAGTCCTACCGGGTGTATCAGAAGGCAGACGGTTTGTGGGCTTCGATAACGGGCTTAATGAAGCGCGAGTATCGCGAAGTGCAGGCCGTCCGCAGCGTCAGCTTGCAGGTCGAGCGGGGTGAGTTCGTGGCGTTTCTCGGGCCGAACGGGGCGGGCAAAACAACCACGCTCAAGCTGCTCTCCGGCGTCATTTATCCGTCCTCCGGCAGTGCCGAGGTCATGGGTTTTGTGCCGTGGGAACGCAAACTGGAGTATCGCCGCCGCTTTGCCCTGGTGATGGGGCAGAAGAATCAACTCTGGTGGGACCTGCCTGCGGGCGAATCGTTCCGGCTCCATCAGCAGATTTATCGCCTCGATCCGGCGCAGTACAAAGCGACGCTCGACGAACTGTGCGAGCTGCTCGATATCGGCCGCTTGCTCAATCAGCCGGTGCGGGAACTGTCGCTCGGCGAGCGGATGAAAATGGAACTCACCGCCGCGCTGCTCCATTCACCCGAAGTGCTCTTTCTCGACGAACCTACCATTGGCCTCGATGTGGTCGCCCAGCATCGCATCCAGCAGTTCCTGAAGACGTATCAGGAAGAGCGGCAGATCACGGTGCTGCTCACCAGCCATTACATGAAAGACGTCGCGGCTCTTTGCAAACGCGTCGTCATCATCGCGCAGGGAGAGATCAAGTACGATGGCTCGCTCAGCGGCATTGTCGACCGCTTTAGCGGGCAAAAGCTGATCACCTTGCAACTGGCCGCCGGAGAATCTGCCCGCGGTCTCGAGCAGTTCGGCAACATCGTCAGCGTGGAACTTCCCAAGGTGAAGGTCCGCATCCCTCGCGCTGAAGTACCACGCGCTCTCGCCGCTATCCTCGCCCAACGCACCATCGAAGACGTCGTCGTCGAAGATCCACCACTCGAAGAAGTCATTGCCTCGATGTTCTCGGAAGTGACCGAGCAGAAATCGTAGGCCGGCAACAAGCGGTACTCCGCGATGTTCCGGCATTCTATTACGCTCAGACAACCAGCTAGGGCAAAAGTCAAAGAACCACCGCCGCAGGGGCGGTGGCGTGAGAGGACGCTGACTACCGCTCTACCACGACCGTCGAGTTCAACACCCGCGGTCCGCCGATTTCTTCGGCTCTCAGCCAGAGCGTCTGGCCGATCAGCGAATCGCCTTGCGGAATCAGGAAGGTGACCGTGTGTCGACCAGCGGGAAGGTGCAGCATCTGCTTTGTTTCCCGGCGGCGGCCGGGTGGAAACAGCAAACACTGAAAGCTAATCGGCTTGCCGGTCAGATTGGTTACGTGTTGTTCGACCAGAAGTAAGCCATCTTCGCGGACACGCGTACGCATTTCGACTGTCACGTCATCGAGGCCCAGTTGCAATGTGCGATAGACACTGAAGCGATAGTTTCGCTCAGCGGTGAGTTCAAAATCGATCCGCACCCGCTGCATGCCGCTCGCCGCATCGGGCTGGAGCGAGACCAGCCATTCGGGCTGGACATTTTCGCCTTCCGACATGCGAAACTGCAGCACCTGCGGAGAGATATTCCACGCCTTGGGGGCATGCAAGGTGGCGGTGCCACTCACGCCTTGAGGAAAGGCATTCTCCAGGCGAATGGTCACCGGCTGTTGGCGACCGAAGACGCTTTCGAGATGCGTGGTCACAAACTTCGTCCGAATTTGCCAGCGAGTCAGCCCTTCGTCCAAACCCAAAATGAACGTGGGCTCGGGACCAACAGCGACCGTCGTTTCGGGCTGATCTTCCCCTTGGTCGTTCGTCGACTTGAACTCAGGCTTGGTCTCACGCCCCCACAGATCGAGTTGGCGCACATTGTCGCCCAAGTAGAACGTCTCGGTACCTGGCGTGTCGTTCCAGATCACCATTACGGTCTGACCATCACGCGAAAAGACATGATTCACGCTGCCGCCTGGCAACTGCAGCTGCCCCACGTACTGTGTGCCGCCCAGCAGCGTGGCTGTGGTTCGCCAGGGAACGAACAGTTCGCCGGGCGAGCCATCAGCATTCATCAGGCCTTGTTCTTCGCTGAACGGTTGCGGCACGAACACGGCCGAAGCTCCATGCTGCCGCGCGGCCAGCATTCGCTGCACCAGGTCGAGTGTGCGCGTGGCCGTGTTGTATTGCGAGCGGGGCAAGGGAGTGAGCACCACCCAAGCCCGCGGCAACAACGCAGAGGGGGAAGGAGCCGTCGGTGGAACGACCGGCGCTTCGGGATCGAGCGAGACCGGAGTCGTCGGCAGTTTGTCTTTCTTCTTGTCGGGCGCTGCAAGCGGCGCGGGGCTGACTTTACGCGGCAAGTAGGCGGCCAGTTCCGATGCAGTTAGTTCTGGCTCGGCGGAATACGACAGGAACTCCCACGGCGGAGTGGCGCGGGCAGTTGGCATTTCGCGCAGCCAGCGCCAGCCAAATCCTAAGTGCACTTGCTGGCCAAAGCGTTCGAAGTGGGTCTTGATGCCCTGCACGCGTTGGTCGAGATCGGGGAAGTCCACGTAGCTGGTATCGCGATCGTCGCCCAATTGCCACCAGCGCACCTTGAGCGAAAGTCGCGTCATCACCGGATCGACGGCAGGTTGCCACAACTGCGGTTCTTGAAACACCGAAGCAGCCGGCAAGCGGCCTTTGTCGCGAAACATCTCGCGCAGGGGCGACGGCGGTTGATCGAGTACGCCGACCATTTCGATGCCGTGAATGCTTAAACGCTCGGCGAACCAGGCGAGCCGATCGGCCTTCGCTTGTTCTTGCTCGCTGAACCAAACGGGATACTTCGCCCAACCCAAGCCAGCCTGGCTCAGCAACGTGGCCAGTGGATTGAGTGGCAGCGGATCTTCGCCGCCGGGCAACGACCAACCAAACTCACCGCCGTTCACGCGCGGCAAGGGACGAAGCACCGCCAGCGACAGACTGCGATGCAGAATGGTGGCTTCTGTCGTTTCGGGAACGGGTAAATCTTCTTTGCCTGGAGCGGGAGCCTGCTGCATCGAAACCCGCACGCGGTAGAAACCGAAGTCAGGAATCGGCGGCTTCCATTTGGCACTTCCGGTCAATCCAGCTTGCGGCGCTGCTTGTTCGTGCGCATCTTGATCCTTGTTGTGTTTGAGCTGCGGCTTCTTTTCTTCGAGCACCAGCGGCAGCATGTCCGTCGCGACTACCCGATCGGTGTGATCGAGCAGTTCGAAACGCAACTCCGGTCGGGCACCGACGAGGCCTGAGACTTCGCATGTCACTTCGGCAGCCGTGAGCGAATCGTAAACCTGCAACTCGCCACTTGCCCGCAGGGCAATGCGCGGCAAGCGCAACATTCGCAGGCCGGTCCAGTGAACGGTGCCGTTCAAATCTTCGAGATCACCTCGCGGCGCGATCGAAAGCGTGACGCGAGCATGAGTCGCCTTGTCGTTCTTTGGCAGAATCGGCCCGACACGTAAGGTTTGCCAGGTCGGTGCATCGGTCAGGCGGTTCGAGTCGTACGACTCGAGGGGCTGGCCGTGGTCATCATAAAACGTCAGCGTGGCAAACGTCTGATCGTGCTTCAGTTGCTTCGTGCGTACTTTGCACTCGAACAGAAAGCTGCCTCGCGCGCCGAGCGAATAACTGGGAGTCAACAGACCGGCGCTCCCGCCGCTTAACTCGACTTGCAAGTAACGCTCACCGGCAACAGGTTCTTTCGAACCGGTCGACTCGGGCTGGATTCCAATTTTGAGAAACGTGGGGAACTCTTTGCCGCGGCGACGAATCCAGCCATCGGGCCACCCGTCGTAATTGCGGTCGTCGGCGACTTCGAAGTTACAACGAAAAACCTGCACCGCATGGGGTAGAGTTGCTTCGTGCGCAGCATCGGCCCCGCCGCTCGGAGAACGGGCCGCAGTGTCATCGCCCGCCAAGGCCACGAGCGATAGAATGAGCGGTGTCAAAGCATTCATAAGATTTCCATCCGCGTTCGTCTTTCCCCAGGGGAAACCGACGCGCAGGTACCAAGCGAGAACATGCTGCAAATCAAGGTTGCCATTGAACTAGCGAGTCTCAAGCTCCCCTTTAAGCAAGCTTTGCTTACGGCTGCCAAACTGGGTGCCGAAGCGGTCGAAATCGACGGCCGCAACGAGGTTTCCGTGGCCGACTTAAGCCATACAGGCGTTCGGCAAGTGCGGAAAATGCTGGAAGATCTGAATTTGCGGGTGGCGGCCCTCTCGTTCCGCACCCGGCGGGGCTACAGCACCGTGGACGATCTCGACCGCCGCATCGACGCCACCAAGCAGGCTTTGAAGCTGGCCTATGACCTGGGAACGAACGTCGTCATCAACCACATTGGCCGCGTGCCACCCGACGAGGATCACTCCGCCCTCACCACGCTGAAAACTGCCCTGATGGATCTCGGTCGCGAAGGTCAACGGGTCGGCGCGTTTCTGGCTGCCGAAACCGGCACCGAAAGTGGCGCGGAGTTGCGCAAGCTCATCGATTCATTGCCGCCCAGTTCGCTCTTCGTCGACTTCAATCCGGCGAACCTGATCGTGCATGGTTTCGACCCGCGCGAAGCAGCCACAGCGCTCGGCGCGTATGTCGCCCATGTACACGCCACCGACGGCACTCGCGATGTTGCTGCTGGGCGAGGCATCGAAGTGCCCCTGGGCCGCGGCAGTGCTGAATTTCCCGAGCTTCTTGGCGCGCTCGAAGAACATCAATATCGCGGCTATCTCACCATTCGCCGTCAGGATTCGAACAACGTGCTGGAAGAGATTTCCGCCGCCGTGAAATACCTACGAGCGCTGTAGCACCAACGATTTTCCTCGACTGAAAGCCTGCCTCATGAAATACACCAACCTGCGACGGGCCGCGATCGGCGCCACGCTGATCGTTATCCTCGGCGTTGCGCTGATGCTGCGCACCCCCGATCGCGTCTGGGTACAACGCGACTACATGCTCATTTCCGGCGCAACGGTGCTGATCCTGCTCAACCTGGGCGCTTCCTACTACATGGACCGTCGCAATCACCAGAAGGGGCTGAGTGCGAAGTAATACGGATGAACCACGACTATCTCCTCATCTCCGGCGGCACCGTCTACGATCCCGCAAATGGCATCGATGGCCAGGTGCGCGACATCTGGATTCACGCCGGCAAGATCGTGGCCGCACCGACCGATCCGCTTGTTCGACCCGCACGCACACTCGATGCCCGTGGCTTGGTAGTGATGCCGGGCGGCGTCGATATGCATTGCCACATTGCCGGCGGCAAAGTGAATGCCGGTCGCAAGCTTCGTGCTGCCGAGAAACGGCAAGCGGAAATCGTCGAACGAACCGCGACCACACGAAGCGGCACCATGGGGAGCGTGCCCAGCACGTTTGCCACGGGCTACAAGTATCTCGGCATGGGTTACACGACTGCCTTCGATGCCGCCGTGACGCCGCTCCTCGCGCGGCACACGCACGATGAATTTGCCGATACGCCTTGCCTCGACAAGGGCTTTTTCGTCCTCACCGGCAACAACCACTACATACTGAGCGCCATCCGCGACAACGAACCCGAGCGCGTGAAGCATTTTCTGGCCTGGCTGCTGGGCGCTACAAAAGGCTTCGCTCCGAAAATTGTGAACCCCGGCGGTGTTGAAGTTTGGAAGCAGCTTCCGAGCGGAAATGTCTCGGGCCTCGACGAAAAAATTGGGCACTTTGATGTAACGCCGCGGCAGATCGTGCGCGAGATCGTCCGTGCGGCGAACGAGCTAAACCTGCCTCATCCGGCTCACATCCATTGCAATCAATTGGGCATGCCGGGCAACTGGCAAACGACGCTGGAAACCATGCGGGCCCTCGAAGGGTTTCGTGGTCACCTGACGCACATTCAATTTCACAGTTACGGCGGCGGTGAGGGGGACGAGAACACATTCAATAGCAAAGTGGCTCAACTGGCCGACTTTGTAAACGCCAACCCAAACATCACAGTCGATGTGGGGCAGGTGTTGTTTGGCGAAACGACGAGCATGACCGGCGATGGTCCGCTGGGTTATTACCTCGCCAAGATCGGCCAGCAGAAGTGGTACAGCAACGACACCGAGATGGAGTCGGGCTGCGGTGTCTCGCCGATGAAGTACCGCAACAAGAGCCTCGTCAGCGGGCTGCAGTGGGCCATTGGTCTCGAATGGTACTTGCTCGTCAATGATCCCTGGCGCGTGGCCATGAGCACCGATCATCCCAACGGGGGCAGTTTTCTGGCGTATCCACAAATCATCCGCCTCCTCATGGATCGCAGCTTTCGTGAAGAAACGCTTGCGCGGTGCCATCCCGAAGTCCGCGCGCGATCGCAGCTCGGCGACCTGACTCGCGAATACACACTGTTCGAAATCTGCATCATCACGCGAGCTGGTCCCGCCCGGATGCTGGGCCTTAGGCACAAGGGGCAGCTTGGCGTCGGTGCTGATGCCGACGTCACCCTCTATTCGCCGAACGACGACAAGCAGCGGATGTTCGAAATGCCCCGCTATGTTTTGAAGGCCGGCGAAGTGCTCATCGACGATGGCGAACTACGGGCCACGCCCTTGGGCAAGACGATTCACGTCGCGCCCGCCTACGATGCCGGCCGCATCCCACACATTCGCGATTGGTTCCAGCAGCACTACAGCCTGCAGTTTGCAAATTACTCAATCGGCGATGAAGAACTCCCCGCGGCGGAATTGGTTCCGTCGTAGGTCACTTTCTGCGAAATTCCAGCTATAGTCGGTTTATGAAAACCGTGCTGATCACTGCCTTCGAGCCCTACGACCGCTGGGGAACCAATGCGAGTTGGGATGCGCTCGTCGCGCTCACGCGCGAGTTGCCCGAACGGCCGAAGATCGTCACGCGCCGTTATCCGGTCGACTTCGAGAAGACCCGCGCCAAGTTGGCCGACGACCTGGCCGGCGATTACGACTATGTACTGCACCTGGGGCAAGCTCCCGGCTCGTCGCGCATCCACCTGGAAGCAGTGGGCATCAATGTCGCCGGGCACTCCCAGCAATCGCCCGATGATTTTCAGCCCTTGATTCCCAGCGGCCCCGCCGCCTATCGAACCTCGCTGCCGCTAGGGCAATGGTCTGTCAAGATTCGCGATGCTGGCATTCCCGTGCAGGTCTCGTATCACGCGGGAACGTATCTGTGCAACGCGATCCTCTATCTGGGCCTGCACTTTGCCGCCGAGCAAAAGCTCAAGACACAGTCCGCCTTCATTCACTTGCCCCTCACCCCGGCCCAGACGCTCCACGAGCGTCATGATGTCCCTAGCTTGCCCACGGACATGTGCGTGGCAGCGTTGCGGCTGATTTTGAATGAGTTGGAAGCATCGGCGAACGTCGCTTAGTTTTGATTCGTCATGATCCGAGCCCAGGCTCTCGCCTCTCCACTCTCGTCTCCCATCCCGCTGCCTGCGACTTCCCGCAGCGACTTTAACGATTAGCGAATGAGAGCCGGCGCGCAGCATTGGTCTGCCAGCGTCGACCTTGCGGGCAGGGAGAACCTGGCCGGTGAATGGGCCTGCAATGGGGGCGGTTAAGCGGCACGTTCGGAACATCTTCTGAGGGCGTCAAAGTTTGCCCGAGCGTTGCTCTAACCCAATAGCTGAAAATTGGTTGCGTGCGTTCAAGAGGCACAGTCAGCCGCGACGATAGGATTCGTGTCACAGTCATTCGTACTGCTCCTAACGGGCACTACGGAGGACCAGTGAAGCCGGAGCGGACTTTTTCGGGTCACAGGACGACTCGACCGGTTTGGTGAATCCCACCACAAATGTGCGGGCTCAATGCCCACCTCGCCCGCACACTGGCAAAACCCACCGCACACATTCCAAGATCTCGCCGGCAATCGGATTGCCCGCGAGATGCTGCCCACCGTGACATGGCACGCGTGCCTCTAGCGCGGCCGCCCTAAGCCACGTGTCGGACGGTGCCGGTAGCTGCGCCAGGTTGATTGGTTCCATCGTTAAGGAGACGTCTTTCGATGAAGTGGAACATTATTCTCAGTACGATCGTTCTCGGTTTGGCAACTTGCAGCCAGAGCTTCGGCTTCGAACTGCTGGACCGGATGCTTGGTTCGAGTGGTTGCGGTTGCCAAAGCAGCTGCTGCGAAACGAACTGCTGCAAAGTCAAATGCGTGAAAGTCAAGTGCTGCAAGCCTGCTTGCAACTCTTGCAACACCTGTGCGACTGCCGCCCCTTCTTGCGGTGCTGCTGCTCCTAGCTGTGGTATGCCTGCCCCGACTTGCGGAGCTCCAGCTCCGACTTGCGGTGCTGCTGCTCCAACTTGTGCTGCTGCTCAGCCGACCTGTGCCGCTGCTCCTAGCTGCGGTGCTCCGGCCTGCAACAGCTGCAACAGCTGCGGTCACCGTCACCATGGCCGCAAGTGCTGCTCGCCTTGCAGCACTGGCTGCTCGGCTCCTGCTTGTGGTGCTGCTGCTCCGACTTGTGCCGCTGCTCCTAGCTGCGGTGCACCTGCTTGCGGTAGCTGCAACAGCTGCTGCAAGACCGGTCTCCTCGACCGCATCTTCTGCTGCACCAAGAAGTGCCGTGGTGGTTGCTTGATCGGTGGATGCTGCAAGAGTGGTTGCTCGACCGGCTGCGGTGCTGCTGCTCCGACTTGTGGTGCCGCTGCTCCTAGCTGCGGTGCTGCTGCTCCTAGCTGCGGTGCTCCTGCTCCGACCTGTGCTGCTCCTGCCCCAGCTCCTGCTCCGACCTGTGCCGCTCCAGCCCCGGCTCCTCAGCCGACCTGTGCCGGCCCAGCTCCTGCTCCGACCTGTGCAGGTCCTCAGCCAGCTTGTGGCAACGAAGGTGCTATCGACGCTTCGCCGATGCCACCAGCCCCAGTGGTCGATCCTTCGGCCTACATTCCCGCTCCCCGTCGAGTCGTTCACGCCAGCACCAGCTTGGTTCGCTAAGCTAGTTGGTTAGAGGCTCTGACAACGAGAAACGGCCTGTTCAAGCTTTCGAGTTTGAACAGGCCGTTCTTATTTCTTGGGAGCGAAGAGGCCAGGAGCCAGCGATACAAATAAACGCCCCCGCCCCTGCGGCGGGGGTTCATTGGCTTTTGCACTAACGGCTCGCTTGCAGAGGTCGGAGATCAGAAGTCAGATGCCAGAGAATCAGCGCTTCGCGGGAATTGTTACGATAGACGCCATGCTCCAAATCCTTCCCCTCGCCGCGCGACCACACTCCATCCCGCGACTCGCTGCCTGGCACTTTGGCGAGTGGGGAAAACTGAACCCCACCAACGATGTTGCCGCCCGCAGCATCAAGCTGCAACAGCACCTGCAGCAGCATGCCATTCCTACCACCTTCGTGGCCGTCGAAGGTGCGGAGCTCCTCGGCTCGGCCGCACTCGTCGAGCAAGATCTCGACCTTCGCCCCGAATACACTCCCTGGCTGGCCAGCGTCTTCGTCGCGCCGCAGCACCGGGCGCGGGGTATCGGCCGCCAGCTCGTGCAGCGGGTCATGGCTGAGGCGAAAGCACAGCACGTGACCAAGCTCTACTTGTTTACCTTCCACCATGAACGCTTTTATGCCAGCTTGGGTTGGCAGCATCTGGAAAATGCGATCTACCGCGGCGAGCCCATTACGATCATGACCTGGAACCCGGCGAGTTAATCGGTCCCGACCTGCAACCGGTTGCCCGGCTCAAAACTTGCAGGCAAAAGCCGTTAGAATGATTCACATTGGCAATCTCCCACTGAACCCGCTCTGTTCCGTATGATCAAATTCCGCTGGCAATGGACTCCGCTGATTCTCGTGGCCACCGGCTCGGTGGCGATCGTGATCGCGACCATCGCTGCGCGAAACCTGCTGGGTTGGTGGCAGCTGGCGATCTACATCGGTGTCGCAGCCATCGCTGGCTCCGCGTTTTGGCTTCGTCGCCAGTTGACGGCCGACGAACTGGAACTCGAACGACTTCGCGCGAACATTGCGGAAGAAGAAGCCCTCATTGCTCGCCAAAAGGCAGATCTGGCCGAGCAAGAAGTCCAACTGCAAAAGCAACTGGAACAGCAAGCCAAGCAGCTCGATACCCGCGAACAAGCCTTGGCTCGCCGCTTGCTGACGTTTCATGAATGGATGGAGTTTCCGGAACCGCTGAACCTGGCAGCGGGCCCCGCGCCGGCAGGCAACCTGTCGGAACTCGCTCGCAAAGATCGCCAGTTGATGGAACTGCTCAAGCAAGAGACGCAGGTTCTGTACGACAACATCACGACCAACAAGTATGTCATCGAGGGAGAGTTCCAGCCGATTCTCGTGCGCGACGATGCCCATCAACTCGTGCTCAAGGTCGCGCGTCTCTATCAGCCCGATGCCGAACAACCACTGCTCGAAGTCAGCCTCGATCAGATCGTCCGAGCCTCGAGTCGCGGAGCACTCAACATTCTGCTCGTGCTGAACGAGTTGCCCATGTCGGTGAAGGACTACAACCTCGCCGCGCTCTATCAATACGTGCGCCGCGCGGTCGAAGCCTATCGCCTCTACCGCAAGACCGAACCTTATTGGCCCTACGTCAACACGGCCTACTACATCAGTCGCTTTGCCATGGGTGCCAATCCGCTGGCTCTCGGCGCTTGGTGGTTTCTCGGCTCCATCGGCCGGCAAGGTGCCAACGTCATCGCCCAGCAAGTGATCAATCGCCAGGCGCTTGCGCTGCTCGCGAGTGTCGTGCGCGTGATTGGTTGCGAAGTGGCGGCCATTTACGGCGGCGACTTCCGCCATCGCGATGCCAACTGGATCTACGGTGCCGAGCTCACCGAACTCATCACCGCGTTTCCTCTCTCCCGCGAAGGACTCTCGGCCGCGCTGAAGGAAATCGGCGCGTTGCAATTCCGCTGCGAGTACGACCGCATCTTTTTGTACCGCTGCCTGGCCGCCCACCAAAGCGCCCAGCCCGAGCGGTACCACGCGATGGATTGCCTGCTCAGCGAAGAACGTCATGCGATTGCCACCCGACTCGAAAAGTTCCTCGACATGTATTTGCATGGCCGCAGTGCCGATCGTGTTTCGAAGTGGAAGCTCGGAGTTGAAGAACGCCTGCAAGTCAAACTCACGGTCGGCCTCAAGCCCGCCCTCATGAGCGTGCGCGAGCAGGTGACCGACGCCCTCCGTTCCCTGGCGAGTTTTCTCGTCGGTGAAAAGGAGCGCGAACCCGATGAACTTCCCGCACTACTAACTTCGACACGCATCTTTGCCCAGTTGCCCGAAGAGCAACGCGAACCCTTCCTCGCGCAACTTCTCGAGAACCCTCCTTACTTTTTCGAACATCCCGATCTCGATCCCGATAGCGACCTGGTTGGCTTGTATCTCGACGATTTGACCTCGCTCGATGCCCGCGTCCCGCCGCACGATCCCACCCGCGAAGACTCGCTCTATGCGGTCGCCGCGTACCTGCGCAAGGACGCCAAAATTCTCGAAGCTTTGCTCACCAAGCATCGCCAGGCTTACTTCGCCGAGCGACTCCATCCCGAGGCACCACTCAAAAAGGTTCCCGCTCGCGTGATGCGCGCGGTGCTCGATCTGCTGACCGGTGACTCGTCGCGATTCTATGTTTTTCATCCGGTCAGCCTCGATTGGCCCGAAGGCGATCCCCCGCTCAACACCAAAGCAGCCGACCTGTGGCTGCTGGGCACCGGCGAACGTCTGTTGCTCTTCTCCGCCGCTGCTCAGCCGCAGGTGCTCTGGCGGGGAGATCATCTCGTACAGATCGAAGCCGTTCAGAAACTCATGACCTCCAGCGGCAAGTTGATCGGCGGCGAATGGCTGCTCCCCGATGTGCCGGCCCCCACCGCGATTCGCCTCCCCGTGCCGCTGATGAATACCTACAACAGCTACTTCCGCCCACTGCTCGGCATGCTCCGCACCCGCCCCCAAGCACGCGCCGAAGTCGAAGCCACCGAGCGCCCCTCAACCCTCCTCTAAGCTTCGCCCACTTCTCACGCCACCGCCCCTGCGGCGGTGGTTCATTGGCTTTTGCACTACCTGTGCCCCAACTGCAAAGCAGGCCCCGCCTCCTACCACGCCACCGCCCCTGCGGCGGTGGTTCATTGGCTTTTGCACTACCTGTAACCCAACTGCAAAGCAGGCCCCGCCTCCTAACACGCCACCGCCCCTGCGGCGGTGGTTCATTGGCTTTTGCGCTACCAGTTCGCTAAGCGACTGCCGGATCGTCGCGGCGTTCCGCTGGTTGCTGGCCTACTATCGCCGTAACTCTTCAACTCAGCCCTCTCGCCGGAAAAACTTTGTTCACAAACCGACCCGGCTTGCGAACGCCATCTGCAATATCTCTCGGGTGCGGCGCTAATTCGTGCTGGCAAACCCTACCGGTTTGTGAACACCCACGCTTTTCACCCCTTTCGACTTACGTCGACTCGCCCCACTCTCCCTCTACGGTTCAACCAAGTTTTCCAGGAACAAGCCATGGCGTAATCAAATCTGTGATAACCAATTTTGATAACCTTTTGAGTCGTTTCTGCGCGATAGCTGTTTTCCCGAACCTCCAGCCGCAACGCAACTTAAGCCAACCCAACTGCCCATTCCGAGGAAATGGTGATAACCACTTTCACCCCTGTTCACTCCTGCCTGAACAGTCCCTAACCGGGTGTGCCAGTCTTTCCGTGCTTCCCCGTGGCGGCAGACCTCCTGGTTTGCCGAATCTTGCCCGTCTACCGAATCTGGCTTCCCTCTTTGGTTAACCCACGCGCTTGCGCGGGCGAACTGTGAACAGACCCAACTGGCAGCTCAACGGCCGCGAGCGGCTCGGTTAACCAAGGAAAGGCCCCCCGACAATTCTCGTTGGTCGGACTACGACTGCTCTGCCCAGTCTCCGTCGATCGTCCCGCTCCCTCCGTGCAAATCTCTGCTGAACAGTCCTCGTTCAGCTTCGCCGACAACCTGTTTGATAACTTTTTGCGCGATAATCTCAATCTGAACCGTCTCCCTAACCTTCTCCGCTTCAATGGCTTCCGCTCACAAACACCCCCGAATCAGCCTTTTCCCGATAACCGTTTGATAACCACGCTCGTCCCTGTTCACTCCGCTGCCTGAACAGGCCCTAACCGGGTGGGTCACTCTCTTCCTCCCGTAGGTCCAGGTACTCCGTACCTGACCATCTCCCTGCACATCAACCATCGCTCAACTTCGATATCCGCCCAACGACCAGACCCTACCCTCGCCAGCGCGAACCGTTGCTCGCCGGATCGCAGTTGCCTACCGGTTAACCTACCTGCTAAACACCGCCGGTCAGTCAGCAAAATATTAAAATGTGCTTGACACTAAGTCAACACATCGTAATAATATTTTCCATGATCCCAACCGCCGATTTACGTTAACACGATTACATGCAAGTGAAACATTAGTTAGCCCTCAAGAGATGCGCACCAACGTTACATTCCGTCATCCGGCCGAGTTTGTCGGTGACCAAGAGGACGGTGGCGGCATTCTGGCTGTGCGCGGTGCCCAGTGGTTCGCCGCGCTGCTGAGGCGTGTTCCGGGCTTGGAACTTGACGAGGACCTCTGCCAAGAAGATTGGGGCGTCGTGTTCTTTGCTCGCCGCAATCAGAGAAAGTTCTGGATTGGCCTGAGCGTGGGGGATACTGAGGGTTCTTGGCTCGCGCACTTTCACCACGGCTCATTCGCGTTGTTGCAGCGTTTCAGCTCCTCAGGCAAGGCTGAACTTGAACGGCTGCTGGCAGACATGCATACTGTGCTTAAGAGCGAGTCGGCGGTCTCCGGTATCTCGTGGCACGACGAGAAGGCAATGCGCGATCCAGCACCGAGGGCGTTTGCTACGCCGCTTGAGGGCTAACCAAACACTGCACTGGACCGGGGCCAATACGGTCCCTGTACTTCCATCGCTGGTTGTTGGCCCCGGCCAGTGAACGATGTTCCGTTATTCCGCCTTGGAGCTTTCGCCGTGGGTACCCTCGCTTGGGAAACCGTAGCACCGGAGTTCGCCTTCGACGGTAGTTGGCGAGACATCTACGTTTTCGATACGGATCTTCAGGCTTGGCAGCGCGTGTTGGATCGGCTGCGGCAAGGGGATTACGAGTTCGTGTACCGCCGCAGCGGTAACGTCAGCGAATTGCCGGTCACGGCGGCGGATGCATTTCCAGTGGACGGCGAGGCGGACCGAATGCTGTCGGTGACGTTCTGCGACGTCCTGGCCAACTGCCATTTCTTCACGCCTGATGAGATCGAATTCGACATCGACCCACGCGAGGTCCAAGGGCAAGGCCAGCTGGACTCACTTTTGGCCTTCATCCGACTGCTATCCGACGCAGCGGGCAAGGATGCGGTGCTGACGCCCGAGAACTGCCGGGAGATCTTGGTGTTCCGGTCACGCCCCGGTCAGTCGGCAGTCGAGTATCATGAGTTCGGCGGATGGCGGTCGGCGGAATAACCCGTCGCTGCACGGGACTGCGGCCGCGGAACGGTCCTTGTGATTCCAACGCGGCTTTGCACCCGGCTGGCCGTTGAATGCTGATCCGTTATGTGCTTCTGCGGTGGCGAACATGTCTGACAACTGGATTGCATTAATCCCCGAGGACCCGCGTCTGATACCCGAACAGGCGAAACGCGAGCGTGCCCGCGACCGGTTCGCCGAGATCGCACCGGACGCGGACGAGATTGAAGCGAAGGTCTCCGAGACCATTAAGTTTTTTGATTGTGGCGCGAACTTCGAGCGCGTTCTCTGCCCTTCTTGCCGATCAGAGATCCCCACCGCGTGGTGGCAGGATCGCATGGAAGAGGATTATGGCGACGGATTCAAGCTCGCGAGTTATTCAACGCCATGCTGTGGAGCCCGTTTCACGCTGCACGACCTTGTCTACGATTGGCCGCAGGGATTCGGGCGATTTGCGGTCGATGCGATGAACCCGAACATCGGACAGCTTGAAGATCGACACAAAGCGGAGTTCGAGGAAATCCTTGGAACCAGGGTGCGAGTCATCTATCAGCACATTTGACGGCTGGGTGGCATGGGTTCTACCCATGTCTTCCCTTGTCTTCTGAGGTAGGGCTCTTCGCCAACTCCGGCAGAATCCTGCTCGGTCTTCACCAGCAACCGCAGTGCGTCGGTACCTCAGAATGGTTTGAGCTCCACTCGCGTCTGTCACAATACGTCCCACGAGAAAATCCATCAGAACATGGGTAGAACCCATGCCACCCAGAAGTGCGCCCGGCGGCACTCCGAGACGACACTCGACCGGCCTCACGCTAAGCATTCCGATAAAGTTAAAGTCAGTCGGCGCGGTGCCGGTAACTGAACGTCGGTCCGTTATGTAGCGGAGGGCGCAGCGATGGCCGACGAGGCAGACGATGATGCTGGGCCGTCCTATCCACCGCAGGTAGAGGTGCTGCACGCGGCGATGAGCCGTCTTGTCGCCGTCAGCGAGATCACAACCGGCAAGGTGGCATGCCAAGCATGCCACTCAATCGCCGATTTGCGTTAACACGATTATGCGCAAGAGAAACATTAGTTCGGCGAGCGGAGGGTGTCGGATGGCGGAGCTTTCGGACCAAGCCAACGAGCGCATCCAAGCCCTCTGCAAGAGGGGCGACGCGCTCGCCAAGGAGGGCCAGTACCCGGCCGCCTTGCAGCAGTACTGGGCCGCGTGGGACTTGCTCCCCGAGCCGCAGACGGACTGGGAGGCGGCCACCTGGGTTCTGGCCGCCATCGGCGACGCCAACTTCCTGGGCGGGGACTACACCGCCGGGCGCGACAACCTGTCGATGGCCATGCACTGCCCGGACGCCATCGGCAACCCGTTCCTGCACCTGCGGCTGGGCCAGTGCCAGTTCGAGCTGGGCAACCTGGACAAGGCGGCGGACGAACTGGCCCGCGCGTGCATGGGTGCCGGGGCCGACATCTTCGAGGGCGCAGACAAGTACTTCGCTTATCTCAAGACCCGACTGCAGCCCCCGCCAGACGGCTGGTAGTCCGCAAAGGCAACGCCGAACCTAACTATGGCCTTTCACATCAAAAGAGGCGCACCGGCAGGGCCGAACGAGGGCACTACAAGATTGCTTGGGGAGCGGGCCAGGGTGGCATTCCAAGCATGCACCCAGCAGCGGGGGATTTTTCAGGAACCATTCTGCAATTCAGCACTTGCGCGCTTGGCACGACCATTTCGCCGATTTACGTTTATACGACTACGTGCAAGTGAAACATTGGTTAGCCCCTTGGTCAGAGCAAGAGCCGTCGGTCATGCCCTGGAACCGCAAGTATCTTCGAGACCTGCTCTATGCCCGCGACCCGATCGAGGCGGTCTTCGAACTCGCCAGCATTTGGAGTTCGCGGCCGGGGCGCAAGGAGACGGACGCCTACTTTGGGCTGTTGCCATGCCAGTACACCATCCACTTGTTTCTGAACTACCAAGGCGATGTTGGCAACGGTGGTCATTCGCAGTTTTTCATGAACCCAGTCGGTGCCTATGCAAATGAGACATTAGAGGCCCTAAAGGAGTTGCGGCTTCAGAAGGTCCACGGCATCTTGTCACTAGCCATCGCGGCTTTTCCTGGCTCGCAAGTGCCCAAGGACTGGAAAGATCGCAATGATATGGTGGAAGGTTTCACTGATGAAGTATTAGCAGAGTGGTCCCGGTTAGATCGGGAATTGTATTCCGTAGACAGCGATTGTTGGCCGACGCTTCAACGATATTTGCAAGACCACGAGTCCGAAATCCTAGAGCGAGACGGAGGCTAACATAGTCGTTATGTGGCGAGGTTCTCGATGAGCGAAGGTAACCGCCAACTGACCGACCACGAGCGGCGTCTTGCCGTATGGATGCTCGAACACGGCAGCCCGGAGGCCACCGCGTTCCTGACGCAACTCGCCGAAGCTGAGGTCACGCCTCGGAAATGCCCGTGTGGTTGCGCGAGCATTCACTTCCAGGTTCACGGCTGGCCCGAAGCTCCGCCGGGGGTTCATCCCATTGCGGACTTTGTGTTCGGCGAAGGCGATACACTCAGCGGCATCTTCGTTTTCGAGAGTAACGGCATTCTAAGTGGATTAGAAGTTTACGGACTCGCTGGCGATGCCCCCACGTCACTGCCAGAGCCCGAAGCTTTGCGTCCGTTGCTCGATTCCGCCGCCGGATAACCCCACACTGCAATGGACCTGACGACATTGCGCACCTGGCACGCAAGTTACGACGAAGGGCAACTTACTTCGCGGGCAGTTTGCGGAACTGCAGCTGCTTCTTGCCCCAGGAAAGGTTGTCGGCCAATTGCTGCGGCCACTCGAAGCCGGCGGCGTCCTGGTACAAGATGACCTGCGTTTTCTCGGCAGCCAGTGCCACGGCGTGCGGCATCTCCAGTTTGCGACTGACGTTCAAGTAGATGGGGCCATCGCGGTGCGTTGTGGGAAGGTCGTACAGGTCTATCCGTTTCGCGCCCGGATGCATGATCGCAGCGTACAGGGTATTGCCCCCCATGACTCGGTTGCTTTGCAGCCACAGGGAAGAGTCCTTCAGCGCCTCGAGGGACTGGCAAGCGCGCATGGCCGACACAATATCGAGGGTCTGCATGCCATCGAGTGTTTGCCCCAGCAAGTAGAATCGGCGGCGATTCTGAACCTGCTTTTTCTCGGACTGATCGAAGGCAGTCGGTCCCACGCCGCGGGGAGCAACGTAACTCATGGCCCAGGGAAACCTGGTGAGCATCTGTTTGGTCGACTGCCAATTGTCGTCCGCGCCGGGTTCCGCCGGCTCTAATTCAAATTCTTCCGCGAAGGCACCGCGAAGAAGCGACATGAATTCGGTCCACGAGCGATCGTCGAGCACATTCAGCACATTGATCTCTGGCTGCTTTAAATCGGCTCGCTGCAACACGAACAGCTGCAAGGGAATGTGCTCCTGGCTGATGAACTCGTACGTCGTCAGGCGGATCCCTTCTTTTTCGGTGCTAGAGATCTCTTTCACGTTTGGCTTGCTCAGTTCTGGCCACGCCCGAAACGACTTCTCCTTCAGGAACTGCGTCCAGTCGGTCTTTTGTTTCGTCCATTCTTCGGCCGTCTGCGGAACGGCATACTCGGGCGCGGCAGGCACAAAGGTCTCGTGAATCTTCGTGTTTCTTTCATCTTCCGGCAGCTTGTCGAAAACCTTCAGTTGCTCGGGCTCGAAGAATTTTTCGGTGATCTTGGTCACTTGCCCGTCGACGCCCTTCAGGTGCTTGTTGAACCAGCGGAAGGCATGCACCTGCAAATCTTGCGTGTCGTTGTGGCCACCGAAGGTGATGTTGAGGCCGACGTTGTCCTTCACACCAAGCGTTGCATAGAGCGGGCGAACCTTGAGGAACGTGCGATAGACGCCGTCGAGCGGAAAAATCGGATCGCGGTCCGTGTTGGCAATCAGCAGGGCGCGAGGGGCCACGAGTGCGGCGACTTGCGGATAGTCCCACTGGTAGGTGTTGACCATGAACATGCAATCGCAGTGCCCCTCGACGGCACCGTCAGTCACATAGTTCTGCATGTCGGTGATGCCGGCCGTCGGCACCGCACACTGAATGCGATCGTCGAGCGCGGCAATCCACCAGCTATAAGCTCCGCCACCACTGCGGCCGGTGACACCCATTTTTTCGCCGTCAACTTCCTTGCGCGACTGCAGGTAATCGAGCGCGCGGATGCAGTTCCACGCTTCGACGCCGGCCGGTGTGTAACCACGATTGAGCCACCACCACAGGCCATAGCGATAGGTGCCGTGATGAATCCCTTCGATCTCGCCGAGCTGCAGCGTGTCGATGGTCAAGCAGACGTAGCCATTGCGGGCGAACCACGCGCCGTGATGTTGGTAGTGGGTCTTCGAGCCGTACGCGATGCCGTTCTTCTTCACCTGGCCATGACCGCAGACATAGAGCACAGCCGGCAGCGGCTTGTCGATCTTCTTCGGCACGTAAAGATTGCCCGTGACATACAGCCCGGGACTCGATTGAAAGTGCAGCTTTTCGACGGTGAACTCTTCGTGTTCGACTTTGCCCGTGATGACGGGCTGAAGGTCCGTTCGTGCGGGCAATGGATCGAGACCAAGCATCTCGTGCAGTTGGCGGCGCAGTTCCGGTTTTTGCTCGTTCCATTGGTCCGCTGCCGGAATCGGTGTCAGGCAAGCAGCTTGCAGGCGCGCCGTCTCGGCGGCGAAGTACGCCTTGAGCATGGCATCGCCACGCGAGGTATCGAGCTTGGCCGCAGGCTCCTTTTTCTCCTGCGCAACAGAGCGGGGCAGGGGGCAGGCAAAGCAAACAAGCAGTAGCAACAGGGCAGGACGAAGCGAGGCAGCAGCCATGAGCGGTTCCTTGTGGCAGGAGAGGCGCAGGTAGGTGCCGCTATGTTGGGATACGGCGGTGCCGATTGCAAGCGACGTTAGTCGTTCGCGCGCGAATCACTTCGCGTTTTCCACCAGTCCGCTGCACGTGAAAACGTGAAAGGCCCGCGCTTCGGAAGGCTCGACAGCAGTGAACCAGCGAGGCAGGTTGTTCACGTACCACTCGGGCATCTTGGTGACCAGCAAGAACTTGCCGCTCGGCTTGAGCGCCCGATGGGCCATTTGAATGAACAGTTCTGGAATGCGAAAGTTGCTGTAGTAAGGAGGATTGCCGAGAGCCAGATCGAAAGAGCCTGCGGCGAGGGTTCGGCCGTCGCAATCGAGAGCGGCCGTGACTTGCGGCACACTGTTGCGCGCTGCAGCCCACGTGGTGGCTTCGACCGCCCGCGGATTGCTGTCGATGGCGGTGACGTTCACACCTTCCATGCGCAGAGCAGCGGCCAGAGCGACCGCGCCGCTGCCGCAGCCAATATCGAGCACGTTGTCGCCCATGGCCAACGGCATCGATTCGATCAGCGCGCGAGCGCCGGTATCGAGACTGCGGTGACTGAAGACACTCGGCCTGCTGCGGAGGTGAATCAGCCGCTCGTTGTCGCGAAAGGCAAACTCACAGGCAAAGTTCTTTTGCTTCTTGAGCGGCTTTTGTTTGATCGCCGAGTAAACGAGACCACCGGGGACGACAAACCGCGAGATCTTGCTGAAGAGCGGTTGGAGTTGCTCGTGCAGCCAGGTGTCTTCAGAGTTATCGGTCGAAGCCACGAGTTGCCCGCCGACCTTCAGGCGGTCGTGAGCCAACTGCAACTGATCGCGCACCAATTCGACTTCGCCCTGACGTTGCACGGGCAAACAAGCAAGGTCACATTCGCCAGCGGGCGGATCGGCCGCGCAGAGCAACTGAAAGGAGTCTCGCCGCGGACCGATTTGCAGTTCGCTCTGCTGCAACGCGTATTGATCGAGAAACCAGCACGTCACGCTCGCGGCGGGGTGAGCATCGGCGAACGCGGTCGCCAGTTGTGCGCGGCCCAGCGTGGTGCAGAGCAATCGCTGTCCCTGCATGCGTGGCAAGAAGTCGATGAGCAACTTCTCGGCGGGACGAGGAGGCTCGGGCGGAAAGAGCGAACGCGGGGCAGGGGAGGGCATGGCGAATCTGGCAAGGTGAAGTGGTCAATGAATGGCCACTTAGGCTAACACGCAGGCCCGTTTTTGGCTAACCGTCGCCCCAAACGGCTCAAGATAGCTACGACAAACTTGCGCTGAATCAATTGCGTTCACGATGTGCGCAAAGCAACAGGTCGTTCCGCCGTAGACGGGCAAAATCAGCGGAGAATAGGCCCTTTTTCTAACAAAAGCCTTAGAACCGACGCGGATTTGCGCGATTTCAGCCGGTTTTCGCGTGATCGTGCGACTCTGGCACGTCGCCTGCAATTGCTTGATCTCAACGAACACACTGAGAGCCTGCCACTCAGACAATAAACACTCATTCGGAGAACGAGCCATGAAATCGATTTTGCTCAGCATCGTTGCGGCTAGTGCCCTGTTCCTTGGTGGTGCGGTGACTCAAGAGGCCAACGCTCAGGTGCGGGTCTATCGCGGAGGTTATTACGGCGGCTACAACCGCGGATACGCCCCGCGTTACTACAACAACCGCGTCTACAACCGTCCGTACTACAGCGGCTACCGTGGTTACAGCCGACCGTACTACGGCGGCGGCTATTACGGCGCTCCGTACCGCGGTGGTTACTATCGCAGCCCCGGCATCGGCGTAGGCGTTGGCCCCGTCGGCATTGGCGTGCGGTTCTAATCGCCCGCGAATCACAAGTCGAACAATTTGGTTGAACAATACGCTCTCGTGGCTGCTCTTGTGAGTTTCAGCTACGACCTTACCGGGAAGTCGCCGCGAGCCGTGTCGAATAGACATGGCGGGCGACTTCTTTTTTTTGCGCTAGCGAACCTCGGTTTCGCTTGTTCTGCGCCAGCTAGCTCGACGCCGAGATCAGTTCGATGACACACAGTCATCGAACTGACGTCATCCGTGACACCTTAGGTCACGCTCGTCTCTATGACTAAAACTGCAACCCTTTCACATATAAGGACTTGCGTATTGCCTAGAAGATTTGGCACACCCGCTGCTTTATTAACGATCCGTTGCTAGAGCACTTCGCTCAGCCAAATCAAGAAGATCCAATGCACAAGGGAGTTTGCGATGAAAAGTTTTCTCTACACGTTAGTTGCTGTGGCTGCCCTCTCGCTGGGCGGCGTGTTCACTTCGACGGCGATGGCCGGCGGCGGACATGGCCACGGTGGGGGGCATGGTCATGGCGGCCACAATCACGGTGGTCACAGCCATGGTCATCATGGTCACCACGGCCATCATCACCACCACCACAATCATCGGAGCTATTACCGGCCCTATTACGGCGGTGGTTACTATGGCGGTTACAGCCCGTACTACTATCCGCAGAACGGTGCGTACTACCGCGGCAACAACTTCGGCATCCGGATTGGCTTCTAAGCCCAAAGCGAGTCGATCGGGGACCAACGTCTTCGGCCGCTCGCTCGGCTGGTGCTGTGCTGGCCGATTCAGCACCAGCAAAGCGAGCGGCCCGAGCGTTGAATTGCCGGATCGGCGCGAAGTGATACTGGCAACGCCTTGCTGGCGGCAGCATCAAGAAATGAAAAAGTCCGGGCCCTTCGCTTTTGGCGAAAGGACCCGGACCGTCGTCCCCCCCGGGATTATTGTGTGGCGGCCTGCAAGGGTCGCCTATTTTATTTGTCGGAAGCGTTGGTCGTTTCAGTCTTTGCCGCTCGTAGCGGTGATGGGTTAAGAAATCGGTCAGAGAGCCCTTGCGACTTTGGCAAACTTTGCCGCTTGCTCTCTAAAAGCCATAGTTCGTCTTCCTCGGCCGGGTAGTCAGCTCGCTCCGACGAGATGAAAGCAGCATCTTGCGGAGCAAGATGACTACGATTGCTGAAATCTGGCGGATCAAGGAAGGTCATCTTGGCCAGTCGCTCTTGGCTGCAGCGGCTCAATTGTGTATTCGCTCTTCGTCATCGTGCGCACATCTTCGTTTGCCAGCAAGGCTAGCGAGAAAGAGCCGCCAAGATGACAACAAAAGACAATGGCTGAATAAACGGCGGTGTCTTGGTCGATCTTAACGCTTGGCCAAGCTTTGCCGGTGAATACTGCCCGTGAGAAAGGATGCTCCGGTGTCGCAAGAGATCAAGTCGCCCGCGAAAAAGCAGAATGCTCTGTGGTCCCTCATCAGTGGCGTGGGCTGGCCGCTCATGCTTGGTTTGGGCATTACCGTCATCTTCTATGCTCTGCTTTATCGCGGCCCGCTCCATCATCCGCTGATGGTCCGCTACTTCGCCGGTCACCCGATTAACATTATCGAGACCGCGCTCTTCTTCATCGGCCTGGTCGCGCTCGTCAACAAGACTCTCGAAGTGATCGCCCAGCAATCGTCGCTGTCCGTGATTTCGCTCGGCGAGTTCAACTCGCCCCAGCCCACCACCAAAGCGGGCGAACTGCTCGACACGCTCGCGGCGCTTCCCAAGCGATTCCAGGAAACGTATCTCGGTCGCCGTTTGAGCGACGCGCTCGAAGCGGTCGAACGAAATGGCTCGGCTGACAAACTCGAAGAAGAACTGAAATACTTGTCTGATGTCGACGGCGGCCGGCAACAAGAAAGCTACTCACTCGTCAGCATCATTATCTGGGCCACGCCGATGCTCGGGTTCTTGGGTACAGTGGTCGGCATTACAGCCGCCCTCGGCGATCTCGGCAAAGAATTGGGAGCTCCCACGAACGATGCCGCTGGCGGTCTGCAAGGCGCGATGACCGGCCTGCTGGCGGGCTTGTATGTCGCCTTCGATACCACTGCCATCGCCTTGTGCTTCTCGATAGCGCTCATGTTCATCAAGTACGGCATCGACCGTGTCGAAATGGAACTGCTGGGCCAAGTCGATAAACGAGCCGCACAAGAACTGATTGGCCGCTTCGAGATGGTCGGAGCTTCGAGCGATCCTCAGCTTCAATCGATCCATCGCATGACGCAACTCGTCGTCGCAGGAACCGAACAACTGGTATTACGGCAGGCCGAACTCTGGCAGCAAACGATCAACTCCGCGCACGGTCACTGGGATCGCTTGCAGCAATCGAGCGGCCAGCAACTGCAAGCTTCACTCACCGCCTCGCTGAACGAATCGCTCGGTCACCATGCGACACAACTCGCGCGCATCGAGCAATCGTCGGCAGAACAAATGCTGCACCGCTGGGAACAGTGGCAGGGGGCGCTCAATGAAAACGCCAAGCTGCTTTATGCTCAGCAACAAGAGATGGCGCGCCAGGGAGAACTGATGACGCAGGCCATTCGCGCGGCCGGCGATGTGATCCAGCTCGAGAAGGCTCTTAATAGCAACCTGTCGGCACTGGCCGGCTCGAAGAACTTCGAAGAAACGGTAATGAGTCTCGCGGCGGCCATCCACCTGCTCAACAATCGGTTGGGCCGGCCCGAAGCCTCGCACGTGGATCTGACGCCTCAAAATAGGAGTCGTGCGGCATGAGTAAGAAGGTTCGCCGGCAAGCGATCGGCGTCGCCCTCTTCCCGTTCCTTGCCGTACTGATCTGCACGATGGGCGCCTTGATCGTGCTGCTCGTGTTGCTGGTGCAACAAGCGCGGCTCGATGCGCATGAGGTCGCCAAAAACAAACAACCAACGGTCGACCCGCTGGCTGCCGAACGCAAGGCAGCCAAAGAGCAGGTCGAGGACGAGCAATGGCGTCAAGGTATTCTCGAGCAGCAGCGGCTCGAGAAGGCTGAAGAACTCGCCGAAGCACGCGTCAAGGTTGGTCATTTAGAAGATCACATCCGCCGCTTGCAAGAGCAGGCACGGACGCTCATGGCCCGCGCGCAAGAAATGGAACGCGGCCAGGCAGCGAAGAATCCGGACGTAACTGCCGAACAGGCAGAACTGGCCAAGCTTCAAGCGGAGATTGCCCGCCGCAAAGAAGAACTCGCCGAAAAGAAAAAGAAGCTCGCCGAAAAAGATCGTAGCTTCGCGCTCATTCCCTACGATGGCCCGAACGGGACCAAACGCCGGCCGATTTACATCGAATGCCGCATCGAAGGTGTCGTGCTGCAGCCCGAAGGTCTGATTCTCGGACCTGCCGATTTCAGCGGGCCGCTGAACCCTGGCAATCCACTCGACGCGGCCCTGCGGACCATTCGCGAAACCTGGAAGCGATCGGGCGAACCGGGCGAACCCTATCCGCTACTTGTGGTACGTCCCAGCGGCATTGTCGCCTACCAAGCCGCGCGGCAAGCCTTGCGTGGTTGGGATGATGAGTTTGGCTACGAACTCGTTTCCGACGAAAAGAACCTCGATTTTGGCGCGCCAAACCCAGCCATGCAGAATGTGCTGGAAGAAGTGGTCGGCAAAGCGCGTGAACGGCAAGTAATGCTCGCGGCCGCAATGCCGCGCAAGTTTCAAGACGATGACACACTCACCTCGTTTGCGCCAGAAGATCAAGCAGAGTTTCAGGCTGCGGTGAATGCAGCGCGCGGTTCCGGTGGCGTGGGGAACGGAAACGGTGAGTTCGCTGGCGGATCCGGCACTGTTGGCGGCAACGGCGGCTATAACCCCGGCAGCAACGCTCCGGGGATTGGCAATCCATACGGCAACTATGGAAACTCCGCCAGCCAGGCCGGGACCAACAGCGGCGCGCCTGCAGGCGGAACCGCCGGTGGCGGCACAAACGCTCAGTTCGCCGCGAACAGCATTCAGGCCAACAGGGCAGGGCAGGGGGGCGCAACTGCAGGCGGCAGCAACGGCGCTACTGCTCAGAACGGAAGTTCAGCGAGCAACGTGACGGGTGGTAACGGCGGAGCCAATGGTCAAGCCGGTTCCGGCGCGCCTGGCTCTGGCACCATGGGCTCCAGTCGGCCCGGTACGAACAACGTCGGCTCGGCGTCACAAGGAAGCAGCAGCACCGCAACCAGCGGTGCCGCGGGCAGCAGTTCAAGTCCTTCGTCGGGGCCCAACCCCGGCAGTTCGGGCGGGCCGACAGGCGCGAGCGGCTCCAAAAGCTCGCAACAACGCAGCGGAAGCTCGCGCACCGCCAGCAACTGGGGTCTGCCCGGTGCTCAAGGGCGCACAACAGCTGTCACCCGGCCGATTCGAGTCGTCTGCTTGCCAGACAAACTCGTGGTCGTGCCGGAACGGGGCGTCGATCGCCCAGCAACCGTTGTGGCGATCTCGCCGCAGATGAAACCCGAAGAGGTCGATCAATTCGTGAAGGCAGTGCAGAAGCACCTCGACTCGTGGGGCGCTGCCATGACCAACGGATATTGGAAGCCAGTGCTGCAAGTGGAAGTAACACGAGCGGGCGAGCCCCAATTCGAAACGCTGCAGCAGATGCTAAGCGGCAGCGGGTTTGAAATTCAGAGGAAGACGCCATGAGACGCCGAACCGAAAAGGTCGAAGCGCCCGGCCAGGATTCCTTCTTGGACGTCGTCGCCAATCTCGTCGGGATTCTGATCATCCTGGTCATGATCGTCGCTGCGCAAGCCAAGCGAGGCTTCTTGGCGCAGGAGATGCCGGCGGAAACCGTCGCGGCTGAAATCGCGCCCCTTCCCGATGTCGCTGCCGCCGCCGCAGCAGCGCACGAAGTGGAGCAAGGGATTGTCCAAATCAAACGCAACCTGGCCGCCCAGAACATGGAAATGGAGATGAAGCAGGCGGAGCGGGCGCGCTTGCAACTGCTCGTGACGGTCGCCGAACAATCACTCAACAAGCATCGCGACAAACTCAGTTCGGCCGATCAACTTCGCTTCGACTTACAAGCGCAGATGACTCAGTCGATGAGCGAACTGCAAAAGCTCGATATCGAACGCATGACGCTCGACCAGGCTCGCCCGGCGAATGTCATTCCGCATCTTCCCACGCCGATGGCGAAAACGGTGTTCGGCAAAGAGTTGCACTTTCGCTTACTTGGCGGCAAGGTTGCTTACCTGCCCTGGGACGAGATGATCGAAACCATGAAGGCTGAACTGCCGCGTCAGGCCCAGAAGCTGGCCGATACACCGCGGGCCGAGTTTAACTTGCCGATCATTGCCGGCTTTGGAGCGAAGTACATCTTGCGCCGCTTCGATGTCGATGTGCAAACTCGTGTCGCGGCAGCTCGGCAAACTCGGGTGGGTCTCGAAAGGTTTTTCTTCGTCCAGGTCGATGATCCGATCGGCGAAACCGTCGAACAAGCGATGCGGCAAGGATCTCAATTTCGTGGTCGACTCAGCAGCGTGAACGCTCAACAAGCAACGGTCACGCTATGGGTTTATCCCGACAGCTTTGAGGAGTTCCGGGCCGTGAAACAGGAACTCTTTCGTCTGGGTTATCTCACGGCCGGGCGACCTCTGCCTGCGGGCCACCCGATTGGCGGCTCGCCCGAGGGTACGCGATCATCGGCGGAGTAGCGACTTACTCCGAGACATCTTCAATGACTTCGATGCTGTCGAGGTCGAGCACGCCGAAGACGTTGCCGCCTGCATCGGCGAGGGTGTCGGTTCCGCCGCTGCCATCGAGTTCCGCATCGGCGGCAATCAACTCGAAGAGCTGCAGCAAGTCATCGCCGAACCCAAGATTGATATCAGCTTCGTCAGTGACGGTCACCTCGACCGCGGTAACCACATCTTGGCCGAAGCCCGCTTCAATCAGCAGATCATCGGCAATCAACATGTCGAACAGTTCCACTTCATCGTCACCAGCCTGGGTGCGGATGACCAAGTCGCCAAAGTTTCTGACATCGGAGAAGAACATCTGCACGAAGTCGTTCTCGCTGCCGGTATCGATATCGACCGTGCCGCGAAACTCACTGAACTCAACCAGCACCTGATCGTCGCCGCCGTTGGTATCGATTTCCACCGCTTGCCCCTTGGCACCGAGTCCTTTCACCAGCGCGCCATCGAGTTCGATGATGTCAGCGAAGGTTCCCGAACCGCCATCGACTTTGAGCCGGCCATCGACGGTCATTTCGTCGGCGGCGAACAGATCGGCACCTTCACCAAGGTTCACCGTCAAGTTCTGTGAGAACTCGACGGGCTGAAAGCTGGTCGGCAAGCCGGGCTGCGAAGCGAAGAAGCCTTGACCATCCGAGATGTGGACCTGGTCGTTGCCACCATTCATGTTGAAGGTCACGTCGCCGGTCACTCCGCTGAAGATTTTGAAGCCAGCGCCGTTGATCGAAGTATTCGCACCGGCCTGCTTGAGGCCGACCACGGCGAACTTATCTGCCGAGATCTGCCGAATCTGCACGCCATTCCCCAAGTTGTCGCCCGTGAGGAGCAGGTCGCCGTTGGTGAGCGTGACGTCGACATTACCAGCCATCAGTTCGCGGGCTTCGAGACTTTCGAGTCCATAGCGGCGAGTGGTCTTGGCCGGAGACGCTTTGCGAGCAGACTTGCGAGCGGTGAGTGAGCGAGACATGTGACAATTCCTTGTACTGAGGTGGGAAGAAGTGAGGCGGGAGTGACAAGGGGTGTTAAAGGTGGGATTGGTTACCCCTGGTCATCAACGCTAGGCGGGGAATGCGGCAAATTGTTTCGCGATTTTCGGCAACTTCGCGCGATTCGCAGGCAAATTGCGTCACACAAGGGAGGGGAGCGTTCTGGCAATTTGTGAACACGGGTAGATTCACGTGCCGGTTTGGGGTTAACTATTGAGCCGGAACGATCGCGGCAGAGCCGCAGGGAGATCGGGTGCCAACAAGGGATTGAATGGACCATCCTGAGAAGAGATGAAATGCCGCATCAAGAGTTGATTCGCGTCGTGCAGCGCCTATCGTTTTGCCAGGACCTGCCCGCGGTATTTGCTGTCCTGCAAAACTCCGCACGCAAGCTGACGACGGCCGATGGTGTCTCGATCGTGCTGCGCGACGGCGACTACTGTCACTACGCCGACGAAGATGCCATCAGTCCGCTCTGGAAAGGGCGACGGTTTCCGCTCGAGACCTGCGTCTCAGGCTGGTGCATGCTCCATCGCGAGGCCGTAGCCATCGCCGATGTGTTCGCCGATGACCGCATCCCGCAAGATGTGTACCGCGAGACGTTCGTTAGAAGCATGGCCATGGCACCGATCCGCGCCGAGAACCCGCTCGGTGCTATCGGTGCCTATTGGGCCGAGCCTCGCAACATTCAAGCCGATCAACTCGACATGCTGCAGGCTTTGGCAAATGCAGCCGCAGTTGCGATTGCCAATGTGCAATTGATCGATTCGCTCAAGGACGCTAACCGCCGCAAGGATGAGTTCTTGGCGATGCTCGCGCATGAGTTGCGCAATCCGCTCGCGCCACTGAAGAATAGTTTGCATCTGCTGAGCATTGCCGATTGCGACCCAGGATTGCTCGAGCAATCTCGTCAGATCATGACTCGGCAAGTGGATCATCTCACGCGTCTGGTCGACGATCTGCTCGACGTATCGCGCCTGACGCGTGGCAAAGTGCAGCTGCGCGAAGCGAATCTGGAACTGAATCAACTCGTGCGACAGACCTTGGAAGATCGTAGTCAGGCCCTGAGCATTGCCAATATACGTCTGACCACCGAGTACTCTCCGCAGGCCTTGTGGGTGAAAGGGGACGGTACACGCCTGACTCAGGTGCTGACAAATCTCATCGACAATGCCACGAAGTTCTCGGCCGAGAATCCCGAACTACATATCTCGCTGGCGACCGACGCGGCCCAGCAGCAGGCCATTTTGCGAGTGCGCGATAACGGCATCGGAATCACCGAGGACTTGCTGCCGCATGTGTTCGAGAGCTTTTCGCAGGCCGATCGGTCGCTCGATCGAACTCGCGGGGGACTAGGCCTTGGTCTGGCGGTCGTGCACGGCTTGATTTCGCTACATGACGGGACGATCGGCGCGTTCAGCGCAGGGCAGGGGAGGGGGGCCGAGTTTGTGATTCGGCTGCCGCTGCTCAAGGAAGCTCCGCTCGCGCCTAAGAAATCCGGCGACGCAGTCGCCAAACAGCCTCGGCAACTGGTGCTCATTGTGGAAGACAACCAAGACTCCGCCCGCACGCTGCGATTGCTGCTCGAGCGGTTTGGCCACGATGTACAGCTGGCGTTCGATGGCCAGCAAGGTGTTTGGGCCGCTCAACAACATCTGCCAGCGGTAGTGCTCTGTGATATTGGCCTGCCGATAATGGATGGCTTCGAGGTTGCTCGTAAGCTTCGCAGCATGCCAGAGACCAAAGCCACTCGACTGATTGCCGTAACCGGTTATGGCCGCGAAGAAGATCGCCAGCGAGCTTTTGCCGCCGGCTTCGATGCGCACCTGACCAAGCCTGTCGATCTCACGCAATTGTTACTGCAACTGAATCCTGCCTTGACGAGCAATTAGCGCCGGCGGCACGTGGCGCGGCATCATCAATCGCCAGCAACTCTTGGCAAATCTCCGTACGAAGCACCTTCTCCAGGTCGATGAGCGCCCGGGCAATGGCGCCGCCATCGAAGACGCGATGATCGTAGGTGATCCGGACTTCAATCTGTCCGTTCGCATCCAGCAAGCCATAGTTCAACGTCGTCGCCAGGGGCGAAAGAATATGCAAGCCAGCAGCACCCAGCGAGGCAGCTGCACTGACGCCGTAGGTGCCAAAGTTATAGGCTTTGCAACTGCCGTCGACTTCCAGCCCCAACCACCACAGGAGGCGGCGTAGCATTAGCGGCAAACTGCTGATCCACAGCGCTCGCTGAAAACTATCGACGGCGTTCAGATCGGCTGTCTTGTGCGTCCGAATGAGTTCGTCGAGCGTTGCCAAGGGAAGACGTTCGGGGCGCGAGATCTTGATGAAGAAAACTCCCTCTTCGTCGCCGTAGGTTCGCTCGATGCCCATGGAAGCCACATTGAGTGGATGCTCGTACAGATGTCCCCAAGGAAGCGACAGAAATGTCCGGCGAAGTTCCGGGCGTCGCTCGGCGACGATCGCATAAGCCTTCAGGAAAATGGCTGACCAACTGATGTGCTTGCGCGTGCTCGCGCGGGCATCGACCACTTCCGTCAAATCCATTTTGCGTTCCATCGGAACAGATGGAATCTGCCTGGCGAAATGGAGCAAGTCGCACACGAATCGACGAGGTCGCGAGAGGCCGAGCTTGCGGCCAGCGACATAGGGAATGGTGCGATTGAGAAAGCGTGACACGAAGGCCAACCTCGAGTTCCAACTGGCAGGGAGGAAACTGAAGTAATGCAGCTTAGTTACTTCACCAAACTGTTCGAAGAAAAATGCTTTGGCGCCACCCTTGATTGCGGCAGTTCAGCATCGTCACTTACAAACGGCCCCACCACTCAGGTAGAAGACTTCCCTGCACAGTGGCATGTTGCGGAAAAGCAACACGCCTCGTGGTGATCGGCCCGCTGATTATCAGCGGGCTAGGTCCTGCATTTACGATTTTGGCGAATTACCGCACGCGGCAGCGGAAGCGAATGAGTCCACCTTGGCCCACTTCCAACGGGTCGGTGATTTCCCATCGCAACACCATCGTGTCGGAGTTCTCTTGAATCTTGAACTGCGCACCGAGCGTGCAGCTTTGGCTCTCGGTGACATATTCGAGCCGCGGTGTGAGGTGATCAATGACGGTCACATTGCCGATCTTTTGATCGCCAATGTTATCGAACCGCAAGGTGAACTCCACGAACTCACCAACTTGAGCATCGCAGGTGCTGGCGATCTTGCAGATTCGCAAGCGAGCCTTGCCTTGCAATTCGTAGGTGTACATCGTCTCGGGCTTAGCCAAGCCCTTGGCTTCGTTAGCCATCTGACCATCGATCATGACCTGGACTGCTTGATTGCCCTGCCAGGTCACAGCAGCTTGGGTTCGTTCGGCCAGCACGGCCTTTTCGCTGGCGTCGAAGATGCCTTGCTGAATGTACTTCAGGTTTTCGTGAATCATGAAGCCACCGCGAGCGAGCACGGCATTCTGTACGCCGTCGAGCCCAATGCCCTTGGTTTGATCGCGAAAGACAACCGCGGGATCGATGTGCAGGTCGGAAACCACTTGTTCAGGCTGGATGGCCGTCGAAGGAGTACCCAGTTCCTGATGCAGGTTGAGCTTGGTGGGTTTTTCGACGCCAGCCATCCGCTCGTGACCTTCGTGTACCAACGGATTGATCACTTTGCGAATCGCAGCAAATCGCGGGGCGTAGATGCACGTCTTGTTGCTCGCCGCAACTTCCGTCTTGCCATCGAGTGTATCGAAGTGTGCGACGGTATCTTCAGGATCCAGGCCGACGACGTCCCAATTCGGCTTCACGCGGACGTCTTCGTTCAAGTCACCGCCGTCGCAGATGTACTCATCCGAGGGCCAAGGCTGCTTGAGGCCATCGGGCATCCAGCCGCCATATGGATCTTCGGTGAGCGGGTCGGGAGTGAAGCGAAACGCAGCGCGCGGGCCACAGCAAGGGCAGCTGTTGCCGTGACCGTGATGGTGGCTATTCACAGGCTGACCGGTGTAAGCACTATTGGGCAAAGTCATCGCCGGCGCTGTCACACCCGGGTAATGACCAACACCTGGTACGAAACGAGGCGGTTGGTAACCCTGTACTTGCGGAGCGGGCACGACTTGCGGAATCGGCCGGACGTTTTGCGCGGCGGGAAGTGGTTCCGCGCTACCGGGTTGGACCTTCACCGGCTGCGTGCTCGTAGACGAGTTCGTTTCGGTCGCCAACTTGGCGTCAGCGACCGGGCCGATCGGCCGAAACGGAACTTGCAAACCCTTGCAGGAGCAAAAAGTAAGCAGCGGCAGCGCGACGAGGACTAACCAACCGCGGCGAGCAAAGTGCCTGGCAATGTCTGATGTATGGTTCATGGGGTTTCCTCTGCTCAGATTCGTCAGCCTGGTGATGGTGGCAGTTCGTGGCACAGGTCATGGGCGTTACGGCACATGCATTTGATTGGCCGGGACGCGCGGAATCAGAAAGCTCTTCTTGCCTTGATTCGGCGGACCTTCCAGCGGTGCTTCGAGACCATCGCGACGCTTGACGTTCGGCGGCGCCACTTCGTGTTTCACGTAAGGCGGATTGAGGTACATGAACTTGCCATCAACAAATTCAGGCGAAGGCAAGCGTGAACCCATTCGCAGGATTGCGACGGGGCGACCCAGGCGATCGGCGGCATGCAGCGGATCTTCGCCGTTGGCGACTTCCATGTAACGCTGACGCGGCGGTTCGTCGCGGCGGGGCAGGGCAGTGGTTGGCTCTTCGATGTAGATCACGCGCGTGACATACTTGCCTTGCAGGGCAAACTCGAGTTCTTCCTGGGTCAGTTCGACCGGAATCGGAAACCGCGCGGCTTGTCCCGGCGGCGGATACAAGCGATCGATCACCTCGATCGAAGGATAGACTTCTTCACCTTCGTGAAACTCAATGCCCGTCACTTTCAGGCGATAGACCTGGCCAATCAGCATGCCGGCGAGTGCGTAGTTCTTGTCACTCGGTGCAAAGCCACCTTGCTCGGCCAGCGCGATGGTCGTCCCTTTGGGACCGCTGACCTTCACCGGCTGAAAATAGCCCGGGCGAGGTCCGCCACGTTCGAGTTGCTTCTGGCCAACCCAGCCGGGAGGCATATCGGCGTTGTCTTGCAGATGCCACGCTTGTTGCGCGTGAGCCGCCGAGAGAGGCAGCAGCGAAGCCGCCAAGGCAACGAGAGTGAGGTAACTTCGCATGGTGAGCAACCAGGCTACGTGTGGCGTGTAGTTCGTAAGTTTTGGTGCATTCGCACCGCCAGCCCGCTGATTTTGGTCAGCGGGCTGAGTGCTTTTTTTATCCGCGGTGTTTACAACCGCGTGGTTGGTTACTGACCGGGCGGACAGTATTCGCCAGCCGCGTTGTATCCACCCGAGGCAGGACCGCCACCGGGAATTCGCTCATGCTTGTCGTAGTGCGGTTGACCGAACTTGTAGCCAGCATGAATGTTTTGTTCGCGGATGTGGACCTTGTTGACCGGCTTCGGATAGCTGAAGCCCGGTTGTTGCCGTACGTGCACTTTGAAGTGCTCGGTGGGGCCTGGAATGTTGTAGTGCGTGTGATTCTTCATCACGTGCGACTGCAAACCGGCTGGGCCACCCAGTGGAATGTGGGGAGGGCCAGGTAGACCGATCGGCGTGCCACTGGTCGTCATTCCGTACTGAGCGGAAGTGACGCCGGCGACATAGTTCGGCGGCAAGCTGCCAGGAAATCCGCCGCCCATACCACCAGGACCACCAGGGCCACAGTAAGCACCAGCACCGTACATTTCGGCACCGAATTCTGGACCGACGATGCTGCCGGGCATTTCGATGTCTTTGTTGCCGACGCGAATCACGGCGAGGATGGCACCACGGCGATCAGCTTCGACAATCGGATCGACACCGGGATCGAGCCGTGTGCTGACCAGAGTTTCAACACCGGCCAGGGCCAGTTCTTGGAACTCGGGATCGGGCAGGTAGATCACCTTGGTGACGAAGTTGCCGGCCAGGACCTGGTCGAAATCTTCTTCGGTGAATTGAATCGGAATCGCATTGTGGGCGAGGAACGCTTCCGACCGTGGAGTGGTCGGGGCGATCTCGACGGTGGGATACAACTCCACACCTTCGCGACCGGCGATGTTCGTCACTTTCAAGCGATAGATGCCGTTCTGCGGAAAGTTCTGACGTCCCGGCACGACGAGCGGAGACGAGTCGAACTGGCTGACGCCGCCGACATCCCACCGCACTTGCATCCCTTCGGGTTTCGCGAAGAGCAGCTGCACGGTCGGCATGCTGACGGGAATCATCTGCGGCGGCAACGAGGGGGGCAGCACGCCCGGCCCTGGTCCACCGACGCCCGGCCCTGGCTCCAGCAATTGCGAAGCGGGCGGTAGATTGTGCGCCTTGGGGAATACACACCCCGTAGCCGTCACGACGGCCAGCGACATGATGCAAAGCAACAGACGGATTTTCATGGTGTCCCCCCTGACACAACTCACCACGGCCCACCGGCAAACCTCCTGGCTTGCTCGAACCGCAGCGTTCATGCTTCCCTGAATGAATTTGCTAGCGTCCGGTTGCTGCCGAGCAGAACCCGCGCTGGCTCAAAGACTGCCGTGGACCCGAAAGCGACGAAAGGCCTATCATCTGGGCAGAAAATCTCGCGACCAATCTTCGCGAGGTCCCCTTCAATGCTCAGCATGCACCTTTCACCACGTCCGCTGACGGCGTGTCTGTAGGTAATTGTTCGGCGCGGTGCAGAACGAATCTTTGGCAAAACCCGCACGACCCTCCAATGACATTCAAATTACCCGGCTTCACAAAAAGCGTGCTGGCACTCCTGAGCGTTGCCGTCGTCCTCTTTTTTGGTGCTCGCGCGATCAACAGTGCCGTGAAATACAGCCGGGCGCAGGCGCAGGAGCGGTTCTTCAATGCGGGTGCCGTGCAGGGATTGGCCGATAGTCGCGGTTCCTTGAACGGGGCAGGGCAGGGGGGCGCAACACCGGTTCCGAGTGTCCCAGGCGTGATGGAAGGAAACAGTCTGGTCGCCCAAGCTGCGCGGCGCGTGCAAGCCGAGCCCTCGGTGCAGGCGCAGATTCGGTTTCGCATCGATGCGGCCGGACAAAACCTGCTGGGTAACGGTCAGTACATTCAACTGGGCGATGGCCCCGAAAAGCTGCTGCGGTTCGATCTGAAACTTCAAGTAGCCGAGCGCACCGCGGCGCTGCAGCAGATCAGCGGGCAACAATACTATTGGGTTCGGCGCGATCTTCCTCCCGCCGCCTACAAAGTGGCCCGCGTAAACCTGCGCTCGGTTCGCAATGCAATCGCCAAAGACAAAGCGACTCGCGACAACGATCGCGAGTCGGCACCAATCACCACTCCCGCCGACGATGCCTGGCTGCTGCTTGGTGGCTTGCCCGCGCTGCTGGAATCGCTCCATCGCGATTTCGAGTTTGGCTCGGCTCGCGCGGGAGAGATTGAGTATCCCGTGGGCAACGATGGCCGCGCGCAACGCTTGCCCGTCTGGGCTGTCAGTGGAACGTGGAAAGCCGGACGCTGGAAAGAGTTGACCAAAAGCGCCGCGAAGAAAAATAAGCATGCGCCGCCGATGTCGCTCCCCGAGCGCGTCGACTTGGTCCTCGGCCGCAACGAGCGATCGTTTTCGCTGTTTCCGTATCGGGTCATTTACTACGCGCGCGAAGCGGGCAGGGCAGGGGAGGGGAAGGCTGCTGAATTGACGCCGCTGGTGAGCATGGAATTCTTCAATGTGCAGCCTGCGGCGGAACTCGACCCGCGCGATTTCGACTACAACCCGGGCGAGCAAGAAATCGAAGACCTGACGCAGGTCTATTTGCAGAAACTGGGACTGGCAACCAAGCAGTGAGTGCCTACGAGTGACGTTTGACTTTCGTTTGACAAAGAATCACGCCAAGAAGATGATTCGGCAAACGATCCCACAAACGTACTCGAGAGACTCACACTGCCATGCATCTGGATAGTATTCGCGAACTCAAACGTCAGTTGCTGACCGCTTCCAAGCAATTGGCCCTCTCGCAGGTGTCTGCACCAAGTCGGGAGACATTCTCGACCACGCACGAAGTGGCCGCTGGAGCTTTGCAGGGGATCGCACTCGGAGCGGTTGCCGATAAAAAGGGCTTTCGCTTGGCTGTTCGCCAGCAGCAAGCGAGCCCCTTCATCAGTGCCGTGACGGAAGAGATCGCAAGCCTCGCGAAGGGAGAAGTCGACATCAAGTATGTCGGCCCGATCGTGAAGCAGGCCAGTCTCGCCCCCGCTGCCTGGTATCGACGCGTGCGCCGGCCGCTCACGATTGGCTGTTCAATTAGCGATCTGCAACCCGGCGTGCAAATGGCCGGCACGCTCGGCTGCTTTGTTGTCGCGCGAGCCGCGCCGCATTACTGGGGCGTGCTGACGAACAATCACGTCATTGCCGGTGAGAACAGAAATCTGGTTGGTGCACCGTTACTGCAACCGGGCACACTCGACCGAGGACAATCGCCCAAGCACATAATCGGCGAGTTGGGCAAGTATGTCAGGCTGAAGAAAACGAAGATCAACTTCGTAGATGCCGCGTTCGGCATTCTGTACGACGGGTGCACTGCGGATATCGCGACAGTCGGCAATCTCGGCAAGTTGCACGAGGAACGAGACGTCGCCGAAATGACCAGTGGCGACACCGTCTACAAAGTCGGTCGCACTACGGGTCAAACGAAAGGAAGGATCACAGCATTTGACTTGGACAACGTCCTGGTACAATACGATGTAGGCGTACTCCGTTTCGATCAACAAATCGAAATCGAAGGGACTGGCCACAAAGCCTTCTGCGATGGCGGTGACAGTGGCTCCGTGGTCGTCGACAAGGGCCTGCATCCGATTGGCTTGTTGTTTGCGGGGAGCAGTATTGGTAGCACGAATGGCAAAGGGCTCACCTTTGTGAATCCGATTGCGACCGTGCTCGACGCGTTGGAAGTGGATATCGATCGATGACAGGATTCAGCTTGAAAGCCGTGCGGGCCGCCAAGAGCGAAGCAGCGCAAGTTTTTAGCGCGCTCGTGGGCGATGTCGCCGTGGGTGTAATGCGACTCGCGGATGACAGCTACGGCTTGAAGATCAATCTCGCTTCTCAGCCCGACAAAAAAGTACGATTGCCGAGTGCGATTGCCGGCGTGCCCGTGAAAGTCGAAGTCGTCGGCAGGATTAAGAAACGGTCGTAGTCAGTGGAGTCGCCTCGCTCCGCGAGGTGATAATCATCTCGAGGAGCGAGATGGCTACGATTACCGCAAGTGCCAAACGGAATTCACCGTTTTCACTTGCATAGCCGCCTGTTGCCACACCAGCACGTTCACGCAGCAATTGTCTTGCGTCAAGGTCCGATACTGTTTGAGCGGAATGCTTAGAAGCTGCGCGAGATAAGCTCGCAGCACCACGTTGTGTACGACGACGATGATCTGCTGGCCTAAGTGCCGTTGGGCAAGTGACTCGAGAATCGGTGTCACTCGCGCGGCAACCTGCGTGACGTTTTCGCCCTCGGGATAACCATTCACGGAAGGATCTTCGACAAACAGTTCATACGCTTCGGGATCCATCGCGACGATCTCGTCCTTGTCGCGACCTTCCCAGCGCCCCACATCGGCTTCGTGCAAGCCTTCAATGGTCTCGATCACGAGATTCTGTCGCAGGGCAATTCGCTCGGCAGTTTCCCTCGCCCGCAACATGCGACTGCTAAAGATGGCAGAGCAGGGGGCTGTGGCGAGAAACTCCGCAGTCTTCTCCGCTTGAATGACTCCCTGGGGCGACAACGGTAAATCGATCCCGCAGCCTTGCAGTCTGATGGGGCGCGCGAGGTTCGCCACCGTCGCCCCATGCCGTACTAGTAACAAGACACAAGAATCCGGGGTAGGGGAGGGGAGCATGCGCGGGGAGTTCGGAGTTCGGAGTTCGGAGTTCGGAGTTCGGAGTTCGGAGTTCGGAGTTCGGAGTTCGGAGTTCGGAGTCATTACTCAGCGTCGATCACCGGCCATTCTAATCCAATTCGCACGCGTCGGGTTTCCGCATTTCGTCTCCCACTCTCCCACTCTCCCACTCTCCCACTCTCCCACTCTCCCACTCTCCTCCCGTCTGCAGCCCGACTGAACTAAACTAACGGCTAGTCTCTAGCCCCAAGTCCCTTAACCCCTCCCTCACGTGTCACGCATTTTTTCGGTTCTAGCTGTCATCGCCTGGCTTTCGTTGGTCACCAATTTCTTCGTCGGTCTGTGGATCGGCGATTTCAACGGCGCGGCTACTGCCTACCGTGAAGCAAGCGAACAGCACAGGCTGGTGAAATTCGATGCGCAAGCGGCGCCTGCCGACAAGGCGGCCGCAACCGACAAATTGAAACAAGCCGGCGAAGCGTTTCGAGAACCACGTCATCGCATGACGTTGCACTTTTACGTCGGCGTGGCTTCGTCGCTGCTGGTCGTGCTCGTCAATAGTGTCACCGTGACCTACTTCGTCGGCACCAGCAAATGGTGCAAAGAAGTTGGCGAGACCTATTCCCTTTCGGAAGAGTTGCAAGGTCGCAGCACGGTTCTCAAGCGACAGGCGTTTCCTTGGGCCGCGTCGAGCATGCTGTGCATCGTGGTGCTGGTGCTACTCGGTGGACTTTCCGATCCTTCGATTCCGCTCAATCAGGCTGAGCCGGGGCGCAGCGCTGGTATGGTGCAGTGGCACTACCTGATGGCTATGGCGACGCTCGCGTTTGTGGCTCTGTCGTTCTTCATGCAGGCGACGAAGATTGCCGAGAACTATCGCGCCATCGAAGCCATCCTCGGCGAGGTGCGCAAGATTCGCATTGCGAAGGGCCTGCCCGTAAGCGAGGCGGCCGCATGAAAGCGGTGCTACAGCGAGTCAAGCGCGCAAAGGTCACCGTTGCCGGTGAGATCGTCGGCGAGATTCAGCATGGGCTGCTCGTCCTGCTGGGTGTCGCTCAGGAAGACACGCTGGAAGATGCTCGCTTTCTCGCCGATCGCACGGTTGGTCTGCGCATCTTCGACGATGCCGAAGGCAAGATGAATCTCAGCGTGCGTGATGTGGGCGGCAGTGTGCTCGTCGTCAGCCAGTTCACGCTGCTGGGAAACTGCTCGAAAGGTCGCCGTCCGAGTTTCATCGAAGCGGCTCCGCCCGAACGTGCGAACGAACTCTATCTCGCCTATGTCGCGGCAATTGGTGAACAACAAATCCCCACTGCCACCGGTCGCTTTCGCGCGATGATGGAAGTGGAACTCGTCAACGACGGCCCAGTCACACTCTTGCTGGATAGTCGCAAGCAATCTTGATCGTACTGAGCCAGAAGCATGAGCGCCCGGAGTGCATCGGCGTCGAACTCCTACCGCTGCATCTGCTGATATTGCTGCTGTTGATAGTATTGTTCGCGCAAGCGAGCCTGCTCAAGCGCCTGCTGTTGGGCCACTGGATCGAACTGGGGCGGCACTTGTTCGTAGACGGGCTGCTGCTGCATCTCTGGCTGCGTACCGGGAGCGAACCGCTGTTGAACATTCTGCATCTTGTTGTTTAGCTGCTGCGAGGCTTGCAGCGCGTGAGGATTACCAAAATAGACATGGTGACCGAAGTGATCCATCAGCATCGGATCGCCAACGGCAAGAAAGCTGAGCGCGAGCAGTTTGCCATACACGCTGTAGTTGGCCCAACTATCTTTGCCAAAGAATTTGATCGCGGTGCCAAACGATTTCTTCACATTCAGCGAGCGAACATTCAAGCTCCAGATTTCGTCCAACAACAGGTGCGAGAAGAAGCCAAGCATTACCGCGCCCGATTTGAAGAGTCGCAACTGAAGATCGAGATCGGCGACGATCATGAACGTCAGCAGGCCGCACACAATGCACGCGGGTATGCTGTGCCACATACCCCGGTGGACGGTGTACTTCTTAAAGATCTCGACGACGCCAAAGCGTATGACCGCGTAGGTGATGGCAGCGGCCAGCACCATCATTTCGCGCGACCAATGAAGCGCTTCGAACCGGGGCATCATCAGCATCGGAATCACGGCCGCCGCGAAGGTCGACGTCTCGCGCACCGGCGTCCCCGAGTCGCTATCAAGATCCGGCAGCATGCCCGAGACGCTACACAGCGTGCCGCCGAGAATGCTGGTCTCGATGGGCAAGCCCAAGTAAAAGTAGCCGGCGACTCCATACACGGCCCCGAGCGCCGTGCTGAAGGTAATGTGCGATTTAAAGTCCGCCATAGCTAAATCCCTTTCGCTCTCGGCCGCTAGCATCTTGCTTGCGGTCTGCCCTGCCCTTGCCTGCTGGCAACCGCGCCGCGAAAACTTTGGCTGCCATGCGCGCAGACCTTTTGCTTCCGCGCGCGAACTTTACCGAGGTTACGGTTTCCCACCAAGATCAATGTCAATTGCTCTTCGGTCTTCGCCCCCTGCTCGGCTATACTGCCGCGGCACGATCGCCGAACTGTGGCGCTCGCCTGCCATCGCACTTGGAAAGTGCTTCACCCGCGTTGCGGAGTTTGCAAGGATGCAAGGTTACGATTTTCTGATGATTGCCGTGCTCGTGGGCGCGATTGCCTGGGGCGCTTGGAAAGGCTTTGCCTGGCAAGTGGCTTCGACCGCTTCGATGGTGCTCAGCTACTTCGTCGCGCTCAACTTTCGCGCGCCGGTCGCCCAAATGATTGCGAGCTTCTTTCAGAACCGCGCAAGTCAATATCCAACCGGCTCGGCACTGGCCAACGGTCCTTGGAACGTCTTCGGCGCAATGCTGATTCTGTTTCTGGGAACCTCGCTGGTCGTTTGGGTCTGCTTCAACTTTGTCAGCCAGGCCATCGAACGGATGAAGCTGAAAGAGTTCGACCGCCAGGTGGGAGCTATCGTAGGTCTGGCCAAGGGCGTGCTGCTGTGCATCATCATCACGCTCTTCTCGATGACGCTGCTCGAGCAGCCTCAACGCCAGGCGATCATCAACAGCCGCTCTGGCAACGTCATCGCCAATATTCTGGCGAAGGCAGAGTCGGTGCTCCCCCCAGAAATCGTTCAGGTGCTGGCTCCGTACATCGACGGACTCGAGACCGGGAATCCTCAGGCCAACTACAACAACAATTTTGACCCCGCGCGCCAGTTCATGAACTCGGCGGTCAACTCGGCAACCCAGCAACTTGAGCAGGCCTACGAAGCTCGTCCGACTGGCAACAGCTACTACAGCCAACCAGCAAGCGGCTATGGCAGCAACTATGCTCCCGCTCCTAATCAACCTGGCTTCGCTCCCGGCTTCAACGGAGGCCAATCCAACTACAACGACCCGCAGATGGCCGACCGCTACCGACAAATGGCGCCGCCAGTTCAGCCACTGGTTGACCGGCCTTACTAGGCCAACAAGGGCAGGGGAGTGGGAGCCAATTCGGCTTCAGCGCGGCACATCGTCACGACCGTTGCCGCCGGTCTTACCGGACTTTGCCTGGAACCTACGGACGGTGCGCGCGAGTTGCGCAGCGAGACGGATCGAACCAGTTTCAGGATCGTTTGTTCGCGATTTTCGATCACTTTCGCGAGCCGATTTTTGGACGTTTTTTGGCGCCCAACTCAGTCCGAATTTTGGATCTCGCTCGCGATTGTTTTCTCCGCTGACGGGCGCTGAAGAGGGGAGTTTGACTTCGATTTTTCATCGCAAATTCAGCGCGCTTTTGAACTCGAAACGGAGCTCGCATTTCGCTCGGTTGCCCAACGAAAGCGAGGCCGTTTGCGAGGTCATTTCAGCAGGGCTGCGCGGAACGTCGCGAGTTGCAACCAGCACAATCAGAATCTGCGTATTTCCCGAGGAAAACTGCACCTGCTACCGAACATAAGAAACATTATCGGACGTTGGAAGCAGGCTAAAAACAGGCTTTTGGCCGCTGGATAAGCCCTGCTCTGGCGGGCTGAATTGGGCCTGGATTGCGACTCGATTTGAGGGTGATTTTGGGCCTCGCTTTTCGAGGCTCTCGCTGAGCTGATTACGAGGGAAGGTGAACGCCCTTCGCCCTCAATCTTTCGGCGATGATTTCGTACGGCGACGTGTCGTCCAGGAAGCTATGACCGTCTTGTGCGATCCGGGAAATCTCACCGAGCAAGTCGCCCTCGGCGGAGTAGGCAAACAGAGTGAAGTCGATCCCGGTGGATGCGAGCACATACGAGACCTTGATCGGTCTGTTTAAAGTGGGCTCGAACAGCGAACTCAGAACGGATTCAATGATTGCCCGATTCTCGGTGCTGCCACATTCCAAGCATTTCGGCGGCGAGCCCCGCCGGCGTCTCCAATGGAGTTTGCGTTCCAGCGACGCAATTTGTTTGGCGACGATTGCGGCTCGGTCACACTGAACGCCATGGATAAAGTCGAACCACTTGTGGTCCAGTTCGCCACGCTGAAGCTTGGCAAGCTCTAACTCAACCACTTCAACGCTGTAGATGGATTCACCGGCCGTGAAGGCCTGACAGGCGCTGCACCAGACCAACGAACTATCCAAGGGTGCGAGCCGACGATCACTCAGCATGTAGACGCCATGGGGACAAAGTACTAACCGTTCGTGTTCTTCCCCCTCAACCTGAACGTCAATCCCCATCACCATGTTGCACCTGGTCGCCGCAGCGACGTTCTACGCCACGACGGGTTCTTCCAGGAATTTGCCCATCGCGCGAAACTTTTCGTACCGCTGCTGGGTGAGCTGTTCGGTCTTCTTGCTGGCCAGTTCGCGGAGCGAGCGAAGCAGATATTGCTTCACCCGAGCGGCTGTCTGGAAATGATCTCGGTGGGCGGCGCCCAGCGGTTCTTCGATCACGTGGTCGATGACGCCGAGCCTCAGCAAGTCGCTCGAAGTGAACTTCAGCGCGTTGGCTGCCTTCTCGGCGAACTGAGCGCTCTTCCAAAGAATGCCGGCGCAACCTTCGGGGCTGATGACGGAGTAGTACGAGTACTGCAGCATCGCAACTCGGTCGCCGACGCCGATGCCCAGCGCGCCGCCGGAGCCACCTTCGCCGATGACGATGCAAATGATCGGCGTCTTGAGCCGCGACATCTCATACATGTTCTCGGCAATGGCTTGCGACTGGCCGCGCTCTTCGGCACCGATGCCCGGGTAAGCTCCAGGAGTGTCGATCAGGCAGACGATCGGAATGCCATACTTCTCGGCCATCTTCATCTTGAGCATCGCCTTGCGATAACCCTCGGGATGAGCACAGCCAAAGTAACAGGCACTCCGTTCTTTGTAAGTGCGACCTTTCTGGTGGCCGACGACGAGCACCTTGTGCTGGTCGAGTCGCGCAAAGCCGGTGAGCATCGCGCGGTCGTCACCGAACTTGCGATCGCCGTGCAGCTCGACAAAGTCTTCGAACACCAGCGAGACATAGTCGGCCGTGTAAGGACGATCCTTATGACGCGCGACTTGTACGATCTGCCACGGAGTCAGGTTGCTATAAACCTGGCGCGTGAGTTCGTTCACTTCGCGGCGGACGCGGCGAAGTTCTTCTTCTTGCTCGGGCGTGCGCGCTGGCGTTTGCTCGAGCGTGCGCAGTTGAGCTTCGAGCGCCAGAATGGGATGTTCGAAATCGAGTCCCGGGGCGCTGTTGTTCGCGCTGCTCGTGTTCGTATTGCTGGAACCGTTGTTAGTGGTGGACTCGCCGTTAGCCATAGTCTTATCGCTCATTTCACTTACTCAAACAGTTCGTGCTGGCAGCAAGGAGCAGGCTTGCTGAGACAGCGTTGCTGGAGATGCAGTCACAGGATCACCGTAATTGCATTACTGAAAACCCTTGCGGTCGTCCTTTAGTGTTGGTCGAACCGCTGGAGGCTTGGGGACCACTTTGAAGGCTCGCATTTTTTGATACTCCTTCAAAAACTCCCACATCGAGGGTGGCCGATCTTCTTTGCGCTTCGCCATCATCCGGCGAATCAGATCGTTGAACTCGACGGTGACGTTATCGTTCATCACTAGCACTGCTGGCACCGAGGCATTCAGGTGCTTGTTCAGCAGATCGTCGGCGTTGTCGCCGGTGTAAGGCGGCTTGCCGGTAATGAGTTCGTACAGCACGCAACCAAAGCTATAAATATCGGCGCGGGCGTCGAGATTCTGATTGCGGATCTGCTCGGGCGAGATGTAGCTGCGTGTTCCTTGGGTGCGCGTGCCGCCGAACATGTTGCCCAGCAATGCCGAGAAGCCGGTCTTCATTTTTTCGGAGATCGCAAAGTCGATCAGCTTGACGTGAGCATCGTCGCTGATGAGGAAGTTGTCGGGCTTCACGTCGCGATGGACCCAGCCTTTGGTATGCAGATAAAAGAGTGCCTGCGAACCTTGCTCGACAAACTTCGGCGCGAAATAGCTGATCGCTTGCGGACCGAGTCGCAGCCACAGCTTGAGGTTCGGATGCTCGAAGTATTCCATCACCAGATAGGGAGTGTCACCCTCGGTGTTGAACTCGTGAATGTGAATCAAGTTGGGGTGATTCATCGACCCCGCGACTTCGAACTCCCGCTTGAGCTCGTTGATGATCGTTCTGTCTTTGCGTTTGTCCGGCACGGGGACTTTCAACGCGTAGTGAGTCGGGTCGTCCGATTTCACTGCTTCCCAAACTTGCGTGCTCTGCCCAACGCGAATGAGTCGCGCCAGACGATAGGGGCCAAGAAAATCGCGGGCTCTTGTCACAGCCGATATGCTCGCAAAAAGTTGTTCATCATCTATTTGCAGGGTTCCGCCAAGTGCGCCCTACAATCGCTAAGTCTAAACTAGCCCCCCGAATGGATAAAGGGCAGCCCGGGCGATGTAACCCCAGGCAGCCCCCCTGCCCTGCTGGGAAAAGACGGCTTCATCTAGCGTTAAGGTAGACACGCCTACAGTTCCTGTGAAACACAACGCGATTCTCAGCCTGGGCGGCTGAGGGCGAAAAGTTGCCTTCGAAAGGAATTGTCATGAAAAGAAGTATCTGGACTAAGACGGCGATCCTCTTTACTGCCGCTTGCGGAGCGGTATCGCTCCCTGGCATCGGCCCCTTCGCCTGGCAGACATCGGCTGAGGAAGTCACTCAAACCGAGCAAGGGACGGAAACGATCAGCGGCAAGGTGAGCAAGCTGGTCCGCAACGATCACGAAGACGTCGATGGACTGACACTCGAAAATGGTCGCGCCGTTCACTTTCCACCGCACATTGGCCGCGAGGTGGAGCAAGCGATCAAGCCCGGAGACATGGTGATTGTGGTGGGACGCAACGAGACACGACCCAAGGGAGAGAAGGTCTTCGCGGCCGTTCGCTTGGAAGCCAAAGGCAAGACGATCAAAGTGACTCGCCCCGCACCACCGCCCGGCAAGGACGGACCTCAGGAGAAACCGCGGGCTGTGGAAGCCACCAAGGAAGTGAGCGGCAAGGTGGTCGAGCTTGTGAAGAATGGTAAAGGCGATATCGACGGCTTGCTGCTGGCAGACAAAACCGAAGTCAGGTTTCCGCCGCACCAGGGCAAAGATCTCGCCAAGCTGGTCGCCATCGGCGATCAAGTCAAAGTAACTGGGCACACCCATGAAACTCCCAAAGGCGAACATCACTTCCATGCAAAGATGATCACCGCCGTGAAGAGTGGCGAATCGATCGAGCGCGACGAACCGGCCCCTCACCGCCCCCCTGCCCCGCCCCACGGGCCAAAGGGCAAGCACGAACCAAAGGCTGGCCCCAAGCACGAACCGAAAGCGGGACCCAAGCACGAACCGCACGCTCAGCCTCCGCATGAAGAAATCCTGCGCGAGATTCGCGAACTGCGCAAGCTGATCGAACGGAAGTTTCCCGACAAGGAGTAGCACTCCTGGCTAAGATGGCTCGTCTACTTTGTGAACTACACGTTCGGGACCGATCATGCGAGTGTTGATCATCGAAGACGAGCCTGACTTGCGGCGACTGATCGCCGAGGTCTTGTGCGAAGCTGACTACGCCGTCGACCTGGCTGCCGACGGCCAGGACGGTTTGACCAAGGCGCTCAGTTGGACCTACGACGCCATCGTGCTCGACCTGATGCTCCCCAAGCTCGATGGCTGGAACTTGCTCGCTCAACTTCGTCGTGAGAAAGCGACGCCCGTGCTGATCGTTTCGGCGCGCGACTCGGTCCGCGATCGCGTCGAGGGCCTCGACCTGGTCGCAGATGACTACCTGATCAAGCCTTTTGAGCGAGAGGAATTGCTCGCCAGGCTGCGAGCGCTCATTCGTCGCGCTGCTGGCCAAAGCGTGACGGAGTTAATCATCAGTGACGTGCTCATCGACCTTCGCGCGCACACGGTTACCTTGGGCGGTAATCTCGTAGAGCTAACTTCTCGCGAGTATGTGTTGCTGGAGTATCTAGCACTGCATCGCGGGCGAGTTGTCAGTCGCACGGAACTATACGATCACCTGTTCGACGAAAACGAGAACAGCTTGTCGAACTTGCTCGACGTTCACATCTCCAACATTCGCAAAAAGCTAGGGCGCGATCTCATCGAAACACGCCGGGGACTTGGTTATGTCATTCCCGAGTAAACCCGCCCCACAACCCGAAGCCGCCCTCCCCTCCCCTGCCCTGCCTGCCAGTCGACCGCTGTGGCTGGAAGTACTCGGCGCGCAACTGGCGGTGCTGTTGCTGGTCGTGATAGGTTTTGGCGTCACGATTTATGGCTTGCTGCGGCACAGCATCTTTCGCGAAGCAGAGTCCGACCTGTTTGCGGCCACCCAGTTCATTTTCCGAGACCTGACCAGCGGAACGAGTGCGCAGGATCTCGAAATTTCGCGCACGTACTGGCATCGGTTTGGTCCCGCGCCGCGCGATCGCGCGTATCTTGCCGTTTGGCAACCGACCGGCGAACTGCTGGCCACTAGCGAACATGTGCCCCAGAACTTGAAGCCTGTCGATCGATTACCGCCCCGCGACGGACCGCATCCGTACACTGCCCGTTGGCAAAACGGAGATCTGCAAGTCTTCGTCCGCGGCCCTGCCGACGAAATCATCTTGCTCGGTCGCCCGCTGGGTAAAGAACGTGACCGCCTGAGTGCGTTGCTCGTGACAATCTTTTTCATCAGCTGCGCGGCCTTACTCATTGGTGGACTCGCAGCCTGGTGGCTAGCGCGCAGAATCACGCGCCCCATCGAAGGCCTGACCACGACCGCTGAACAGATCACGGCGCGTCAACTCGATCGCCGCTTACAGGTAACTGCCAGTTCGCGCGAGTTACAAAGCCTGGCGTTTGTTTTCAATGGCATGCTAGAGCGCTTGCAAACTTCGTTTCAGCAGCAGACGCGCTTCACTTCCGATGCCTCGCACGAACTGCGCACGCCCGTCTCGGTCATTCTGACCCAGGCCGAGCATTCATTGGCCCGACCACGTAGCAGCGAAGAGTATTGCCTGGCGCTGGAGACCTGCCTGCGGGCTGCACGGCGAATGAAACGCCTCGTCGATGACTTATTACTGCTCGCCCGCGCTGATGCCGGCAAGCTGCAGGCTCGCCGTGAAACGTGCGATCTGGCGGAACTCACGCGACACACCATCGAGTGGCTCAATCCGCTGGCAGCCGAGAGCGGCATCCAGCTGACAACGAGTTTGTCGACCGCGCTCATCGTTGGCGACCCCCAGCAGCTTGGACAAGTGATCGCCAACCTCGTTTCGAATGCGATTCAGTACAATCTCGCTCAAGGTGAAGTCGAAGTTACCACGACTACCGATCAGGGCTGGGGAGTGCTGGGCGTGCGAGATACCGGCCCCGGCATTGCTGCCGCCGATCAACCACGCATCTTCGAGCGGTTCTTTCGCGCCGATCCAGCGCGCACCGCTTCGCCCACTGCGGGACAAGGAACAGGACTCGGGCTGAGCATTGTGGCAGAGATTATTGCCGCTCACGGCGGCACGATTGATGTTGCTTCCACACCAGGCAGCGGAACGACGTTCACCGTCAAGCTGCCGCTTGCTCCAGCCTTCGAGCGCGACTAGAAGGCTTAACTCTGGCGTTTCCTGCCAGTTGGGAACCGGCACCTATGACGTCAGCCCGAACCTTCTGCGAACTTCATCCCCATCAGTCACCATTTTCGCTTTGGCATCGTCCAAGCCACTTTCGATGCACTTACGCACTTGAATACGATGCATCAAATCGTCCCAACTTGCACCTGATGGCAATGAAGCAATCAGGGCATGGGCTGCAGTTCTGATATCGACTGGAGTTTCATCTGGCATTCTCATTCTCCCTTTTTCAGCCCCCTGCCCTGCCCTGTCACCATTGGATCTGGTCGAACAGCTTTTGCAACTTGCCGGCGCGAGTGGGATTGATCATGGCGAAGTAAGAAATGCGGCCGAGTAGGTGGGCGCGAAAGTCGGGAAGTTGCTGGCGATTCTGGGAAGCGGCGCCGTGACGAAGGCAGTTGGTGAGCGTGGCCTTGAGCAGGTCGTAGTCGTCTCGGCGGGGATTAAGATGCTGGTTCACGACCAGCCCGGCCAGTTGCTGACGAACACCGGGACGCATGATGCGAGTCTTGCGATGATGGACCGCAAAACCTTCTTCGGCGGCGATGACACAAGCCTGGATCTGAAAGCGGTCGATACCGCGGACAAAGTCTCGGCCGCCGGAGAAAGCCAGATCGTCGGCGTAACGCGTATAAGTACCGCCGGCAACCTGCGCGAGCGTGGATAGCCGACAGTCGAGCCGATAGGCGCATAAGTTGGCGATCGCTGGAGAAGTCGGCGCGCCTTGGGGAAGATGTGGGCGAGCGTAGAGGGAACGCATGCGCAATTGGTCCGTCATGGCCAACTGTTCTGAATCCCAAACGTCGGTTGGCGACGTATTGGTGCAGAGACCTGTCAGAAGCTGCGCGACACTTTCGGGATAGCCCACAAAACGGAACAATTCGCGCACGCGGGCCGCTGAAATGGAAGGAAAGAAATCTTGCAGATCGATTTTCAGTACGACGGCCTGCGCCACATGCGGCGAGGCGAACGAAACGATGGATCGCTGGCTCCGGAAGCCATGGGCCGCATCGTGCAGCGGAATGGGCTCCAGAATTTCGATGAGTAACTGTCGTTGAATCGCCTTTAGGCGTTCCTTGGGTGCTTCGATCAGACGCGACTGGCCAAAGCGCTTGGTCAGCAGACGATAGTGGTAATTTCTAACGCGGTTTGGTGAACATTTCGCTTCGAAGCCACGGCAATCGGCGAGCCATTCCAGTTCGCGCACGGAGACTTGCAGCCAGGCGGCAAGCTGACCAACGGTTACCAGCGAAGGTAGGTTCCAGCCTTGCGCGGGTGGCAGGGGAAGCATCGGTGGCGCAAAGAGAAACTCACGCGCCCAACGCGGTCGGTTGAGGACCACTTCAACAAACGATTCATCCGTGGCGATGAATCGCTCGACATCGAATCGACGTGGTCGCCACGGCGCGGGAAAGACTCCACAAAGCCGTTTAACCAGGGGTTTGAGCCAACGATACTTCTTGCCGAGCAAGCGGCCCCCGCGCTCGATAAGGGAAGTCTCCGACCACTCGCCGGCGAGAAAGACCGTGGCCAGGGTGCGCGAGAGGGAATCGAGAGCAGGCATAGATGAGCGACAGCGCACCCCAACGAGACTGGTCTGGCGTGAGCGATTCTGCGTACTCGCGCAGCGCCGCTCACGCGACGAAATCCTAACCCTTCACGATTCCCTGGGGTAACCCCAGAGAGGAAGAACCAGGCCCGAGAGTTTCCTGCTCGTGCCCCATTCCTCCGGCTTAGGATGCGCCGCCACCCGCCGGGGATCGTATCAGTTGAAGTGGGCTGTGGCCAGAACGCAGATTCATGCCGGCGTTACTTGACAATCAATCACCATTTTATTTCAATCTCTTCATAATCCATAACACACGAAACACTAACCAACTAACCAGTACATTATTATAAAGTTACCGACTGTTTGTCAACATCGCGAGCTAGTGCAAAAGCCAATAAACCCCCGCCGCAGGGGCGGGGGCGAGAGAGTAGTAAGCACGCCAGTGCAGACACCGATAGCCTCCTGCCGCAGGGGCGGGGGCGAGTAAGCAGAGAAAGAACAATCGCATCGCCGTTTAGGACGAGTAAGTGACTGGTGAGCGGGAGCGAGGTTGAAGTGGCCAGTGCGACGCCGGTCGGCGGTCGACGGAAATGGCGCTGGGAAGGTTCGTTGCCATTAGTGCGGGATGCGGCAGCGGTTACTTGGGGTTTGTGAAGAACAGAAAACATGCTGAACAGGTGGTGAAAAGTGGTTATCAAACGGTTATCAAGAAAACAGGACAATAACCGGTTATCACGGACGCAAGCGGTTGCCAATTACGAGGTTAAAGGCGGTATGCAAATGAAAAATTTCGATGCAAAAAGTTATCAAACACTCCCCTGCCCTGCCCCGCTGATGACCGACGGGCGAAATCCAAGGAGAAGCTGGTCAAGGGACGAGAATCCGCCGCAAGATTGAAAGGCCGAAGACGAATGAGCTGAAGTCGCCTGCGTTTCAAATAGCCCGACGCGTCAGCGAGGGGACATTCGCACTACGATTCAATGCAATGGATCGTCGCAATGAATAGCTCCCTCGCTGACGCGTCGGGCTACCTGAAGCGAGCCTGCGCGGAGCGCTCCCCTGGGGGGCTGGGCGGGGAATCGTTATGTTTGAAGCAATCAGAAATCACTTCCAGCGGTGTGGCCGTTTCGAACGGGACCGCTGGGGAACCGTCATTGCCCGCTGAGATGCCTCGATGAAGATTCAACCGTTTCTCGAACATCATGGAATCGCTCGCAATCCCTTTGCCGAAGAAGATGCGCAAACCGATCCGGTGTTCAAGGAACATTGCATCGATAGCACCTATCACCCGACTTGGGACAAGGTCTACGGCGATCCGCATGAGCCAGCCAGCTCGATTGTGTTTGGCGAAAAAGGTTCCGGCAAAACGGCGATGCGTCTGCAGCTGGCGCGGCATCTGGAAGCCTTTAACGATCAGTCGCCAGCCAAGCGGCTGTTCGTGGTCCACTACGACGACTTCAATCCCTTCCTCGACCGCTTTCGCGATCGACTGAGCAGTCGCAATCGTCGTCCCGATCGCGTCCTGCAAATGTGGAAGCTCTGGGATCACATGGACGCGATTCTATCGCTGAGTGTGACCGGGCTGGTCGACCGCATTCTGGAAGCGAAGCAGCCTAGTAACTCGGTGGTGTGCAAGCTGGAGCAGAATAAGATCGATCAACTCGACCGGCATCAAGCCCGCGACTTGCTGGTGCTGACGGCCTGCTACGACCAAGGAACCGGCGAGAATTTTAAGGACCGCTGGAATCGTTTGCGCAAGCGGCTGAAGTTCAACACGTACAAAAGCTATTGGCAATTGGCGGTGGGCTGGGCGTGGATGGCAATCGCCTTCACGCTGATGATTGTGATGTTCGCCAATAGCTATGGAACCTGGCTACAGCCGCTGTGGCTCTATTTGTTGATTGCTGTCGGCGGTTGGCTTCCGTGGCTGGTGAAGGCCTGGAAGAACTTCTGGCTCGCACGCGGCATCCTCAGTCGCATGCGCGTCGGCATTCGGCATACGAATGACCTGCGCAAGGTCTTCATGCAGTTCACGCCGGCGGAATTGTCTTCTCAGCCTTTGCCGAACAAGGACAGCACCGACGACCGCTACGAACTGCTGATGAAGTTTCAGGCGATTCTGCAAACGCTCGGCTATCCGGGCATCATCGTGCTGGTCGATCGCGTCGATGAGCCTCACTTGATCAACGGCCAGGCCGAGCTCATGAAGGCGCTGATGTGGCCGATGCTCGACAACAAGTTTTTGAAGCACCCCGGCCTGGGCATCAAGCTGATGTTGCCGATGGAACTGACTCGCTTCATCGAGCGCGAGGAGCGTGAGTTCTATCAACGAGCGCGGCTCGATAAGCAAAACATGATTCCGTCGTTTGAGTGGACCGGCGAAGCGTTGTACGACGTGGCGAATGCCCGCGTCAAAGCGTGCGCGCTCGATGCGTTGAAGAAACCTTCGCTGCAGACACTGTTTGATTCCAGCGTTTCGGAGCAACGACTCATCGACTCGTTCCGCACGCTGCGGGTGCCTCGCCGACTGTTCAAGTTCCTCTACAAGCTGCTCGTCGCGCATTGCAACGCACATACGGACGAGAATCCCGCGTGGCAGATCAGCTTGTCGCGGTTTGAATCGGAATTGGCTCTAACACTGCGCGATCAGGACGCGTTTGATCGGGGCGTGGGAGCGGGGTAATACGAAGCTATACAGCGAGCAATCATGATGCGACAGATTGTGTGGGTTCCTGCAGTTGCGATCGTAGCGGTCGTGCTCTTCGCGGCCGCGATGATCTTTGACGCCATGGCGAAAGAAGACGGATCCAGCTTGAAGCACACTCCCGAGGTCGTGCAATCCATCATGTCCACGCTGGGACTCGCGATGCTGCCCATCTCGCTGATAATGGGAGTGTTTTCGTTGTCCCTGTTGTCGCAGCATGGTCCTGGTGGAGGCGAAACTTTGCAGGTTTGGCTTTTTTCGGGAGTAGCGCTCCCGGCCGCAGCCTTATTTGTCTTTTGCATTTTCGTCGTCAACGACACTTGTAACCAAGCGAGATGGGGGCCGTAGCTGGCGTCCTTTGCGAGGGCGTTGACAAACGGCGTTGGGTTCGTTGGGAGAATTGCCATGTCGCAGTTTGAGTCAGCTCAGCCTAACCCGTACGCGTCGCCGGGCTTTGTCGAGGCACAGCAACAGTTGAATCCAGCTCCCACGTATGGCCGGGTGCTGCGGCGGACCGGCGAAGTGCTGCTTGGTGTCTGGCCGACGTTGCTGGGTGCCTTGCTGCTGCTGTGTTTGCCGTGGCAACTGGGTGTCAGCTATTACGACTATCACTATCTGAGCGAGGATGTGCCGTCGATCATGATCCTTTCGCTGCTCAGCAGCGTGGGGCAGTTGAGTCTGATCTTATTGGCCAACACGATAGTGATCGCTGCCTGTTGGCAGGCTTTGCAGAAGCAAGAGCAAGATATTCCGGCGATCGTGCGGCGCGGCCTGATGGGCTTTGTCTACGTGTTTCCCTCGATGTTCATCAGCCTGGTTGCCATCAGCTTTGCCGTGCTGGCCTGTTTGATTCCGGGGATCTATTTGAACATTCGCTGGATGTACATCCTGCCCATCGCGGTGGTCGAAGGTCGCGGCGGAGTATCGCCCCTGCAACGTAGTTGGCAACTGACGAACACGCACCAGATGTTTTCGGCGGTGATGTTTTTGATCTTCTGCGCGCCGATGGTCGTGGTGATGGTTTTGACAGCGCTGCCGAGCGAGTTCTTGCCGGAGTTCGACAACTGGGCCATCGATGCCATGCTCACCACCGTCAACGACTTGGTAACGCTGATCGTGTGCTGCGGATTTACGTGTACGTACTACGAGTTGCTCAAATCGCAAACGGAGCCGGCGAAGATAATGCCGGAAGATCCTGAGTTAGTGGCAGCGGCGTTTGCGGAGAGACCGAGGTTTGGGGAGTGATGATTATGGGATTGGTTGCAGGTCGGGCCCCTCACCCCTGCCCTCTCGCCGGAGTACCGAGGAGAGAGAGTAAGGAATTGTGCCTCTCGCCTCTCATCTCCCGCATCTCGTCTCTCGCCTCCCGCCGCTTCTCATCACGGCTTGAGCACGATCTTGCCGCAGAGCGTGTTGCTCTTGCGCAGGGTGTTTTCTTCCTGCAACTGGTGCGCTTTCGCGGCTTCGGACAGCGAAAGGATTTGCCCGATGTGAGCTTTGAGCATGCCCGAAGAGAGCCAACGGCTGATATCGCCAGCGCAGATGCGCTGCTCATCGGGAGTTGCCTTGAACATGACAAAGCCGAGGAGCGAGCAACCTTTGACGTAGAACGGACCGACGGGGAACGACGGCTTGGCATCGCGACCAGCCATGAGCAACATGCGGGCCCGTTCGGCGAGGAGTGGAACGATCTTCTCGAAGTCGGGCTCGCGAGTCGTTTCCCAATAGACGTTGACGCCCCCGGGCGAGAACTTTTGCACGGCCGCGGCGATGTCGTCGGTCGTGTAGTTCAGCACTTCGTCGGCCCCGAGGGCTTTGACGGCCGCCATCTTCTCGCTGCTGCCCGCGGTGGCGATGACCCGCGCGCCGGCTGCCTTCGCCATCTGCACCACGACCGAACCAACACCTCCCGAGCCACCGTTCACAAACAGCGACTCGCCGGGCTTGATGGCCGCACGCTGAAACAGGCCGAGATGCGCGGTGATGCCGACGAGGGCACTCGCCGCGGCCGCTTCGTCGGTGACGTCGCTAGGCGTGGGATAGCACCAGTGAGCATCGATGGCTGCGTACTCGGCAAAGCAACCTTGCCGGCCCATGAAGCCCTGGTTGCTTCCCCACACTCGATCGCCGGGCTGGAAGGCAGTGACCTGCGAGCCAACTTCGACGACGGTCCCGGCAAAGTCGGCACCAATGATGAAGGGGATGGGAAGCGGCCAGTAGTTGGCACCGTTGCGGATGTAGGTATCGATCGGATTGACCGCGACCGCGCCGATTTTCACCAGCACTTGCGCGGGCTCGATCTTTGGCTGTGGCAGATCGGCAACCTGAATCACGTCGGGCGGGCCAGTCCGTTCGATGTAAGCGGCCTTCATGGAGGGCGTGACCTTTCTAGTCCAAGGGGAGGCGTCTAATGACGGGCAAACTCACAAAGCGGCATTCTACTGCGAGCCCTCGGGAGCGTGGTTCGGCGGCGAAGAGATGGGAAAGCGACAAAAGACTGAATTGCTAGTTGACTACGGGGGTATTGTCAGAGACACTGTCACTCTATTCCAGGAGGAATAGGGGGTTTAAGAGGGATCTGCCGGGTTATGTAGCGGTTGCCGCATGCGGCGATTCGCAGCAAGTAGTCATTGCATTCAAGAGAGACCAACAAATGAAGAAAACTCAGCGGGTCAAGCCGGCGCGGCGACTGTTCTTGGAGAGCCTGGAACGTCGGGAAGTTTTGGCGGGCAATATCACGGTTACCTTGGCTCAAGGGCTGCTGACCGTCGTCGGCGACAGTGACGCAAATCAAATCGGCATCTATCAGCAGGCCAATGGTCGCTTCAACGTCGTTGCTTTGGATGGCGAAGAAATCACCGGCCCCACTGAGGACCTGATTGTTCGCAACATTGCAGTCGGCATGTGGGCGGGGGACGACTTTGTTCAGATCTCAGCCCAGCCTGAAGAAGGCGAAATGCTGCCGGTTGCCGCGGAAGTGCTCGGTAGCGTGAAGGTGCGCGGCGGCGACGGCGACGACATCCTGCGAGTGAGCGTGGTGGGTCGCCAAGTGGGTACGTTTGTGCTGCCGTCGTTGAGTGTTGGCATCGAGGGCGACCTAGTGCCGCCGACGAATGTGGGCGAAGTGATTGTGGAACAAGACGACGAAGTCGGCGTCTTCAGTACCATCACCGGCAGCCTGACGATCAACACGCAAGGTGGCGACGACATGATCGACTTGATCAATGTCAGCGCGTTGAACTTGAATGTGAATGCAACTTCGACGGCAAACACCGGCACTACAGACAATGACACCGTGACCTTGTCGGTCGTCAATGCTTTGAATGCAACCGTGAATTTGGGGACCTCCTCGGTGGTAGAGGGCGTCGGCGGCAATTCTCTGTTTGTCGACAATGCCATTTTTGGCACGGCGACATTGAACGGCGGCAATGGCCCCGACCTGGTAGCTGTATCCGAAACTCGTGCTGCACTTTCGCTGACGATCAACACGTTCAACGCAGCAGATGTCGTCGACTTGGACGATGTTCAAGTGGGTCTCACACAGGCTGACTATGCGGCGATTGCCGATCTGATCATTGAGGCCTTCTCACTCAACCTGAGTGCCCTGCCCTTCAACGTATTGTCGCTGATTCAATACATTCCGGAACTGCCGGGTTACTTGTATGTCTACACCGGCAACGGCGCTGACGAAGTGTTCACCAACGATCTGTTCTCGACCAGCATGATCTTCATCTCGCTGGACGCCGGTGATGACCGCTTGACCGCAACCGGCTACTTGGAAGCCGACGTCAGCATCCTCAGCGGTGGCTTGGACTTCGACCGTCGCTTTATCACTGCAGATACCTCGGGCGTCCTGAGCGTCATTCTGTTTGAAGGCCTGCTGCCAGATCCAGAACTCGCGGCTTAGTACCGCAGGAACGCTTAGCCCGGCTATTCGTTACAACCCGAACCCTCTGCACTCCCTGTGTAGAGGGTTCTTTCGTTAGTGGGGCAGATCATGACCTAAGGTTGCGACAGGAGATTATCTCGCCCCACCTTTAGGACGATTGCAATATGACGGCTGCTTCACCCTCGGTTGCTGGCTCGGCTGCCACCGGCAACCTCTTAGCATCGATCTTGTCGGAAGACAGTTTTCGTCCCGCCGAACCACGCACCATCGAAGAAACCGGGCTCACGGCTTCGTTGGTCGAGACACTGATCTTGAAGTACTTGCTGCTTTTGGGATCGGCGAGCGGTCGGCAAATTGCCGACAATGTTTGCATCAACTTTTTGATCCTGGAACCCATCTTCAACTCGCTCCGCCAGCGACAGCTGATCATTCACAGCGGCAGCGCGCAGTTGAACGACTACAACTACACGCTTACCGATCAGGGGCGCGCTCGCGCACGGACGGCCATGGAACAGTGCGCTTACATCGGCGCAGCGCCCGTGCCGCTGGAGGATTACATCGTCTCGGTCGAAGCCCAAACCGTGCGTGCAGAGGCACCGCAAAAGCGGCAGTTGCAGAAGGCGTTCTCGGACATCACCGTTGAACAGCAGATGCTCGATATGCTGGGGCCCGCAGTGAATAGCGGTGCCGGACTCTTCTTGTACGGAGCGCCGGGCAACGGCAAGACGACGCTCGCCAAGCGCATCACCGCCTGCTACGGACAACACATCTGGATTCCGCGCACGATCACCGAAGATGGCCAGTACATCAAGTTGTACGATGCGGCCTTTCATGAGCCGCTCGAACAAGGGAGCAACTCGCTGTTGAAATCGGCCGAGCACGATCGCCGTTGGATTAAGATTCGTCGGCCGACCGTGATCGTTGGTGGTGAACTGACCATGGATGCCTTGGAAATTCGCAACGATGCACGAAGTAACGTCAGCGAGGCATCGCTGCAAATGAAGAGCAACTGTGGCTGTCTGCTGATCGACGACTTTGGACGTCAGCGCATGCAACCCGTCGAACTACTGAATCGCTGGATCGTGCCGCTCGAAAATCGCTTCGATTTCCTCACACTCGCCACCGGCAAGAAGATTCAGGTTCCCTTCGAGCAGTTGATTATCTTCAGTACGAACCTGCAGCCGAAAGATCTAGCCGACGAAGCGTTCCTCCGCCGCATTCCTTACAAGATTGAAGTGAAGGATCCAGGCCGAGAGGAGTTCCACTTGCTCTTCAAGATCTGCTGCAAGAGCCTCAATTGTGAGTTCAAGCCGGAAGTGGTCGATCATCTGATCGAGAAGCACTACAAGCCGGCTCGACGTCCACTGCGTCGCTGTCAGCCTCGCGACTTGCTCAATCAAGTACGCAATTACTGCGTCTACAACGCGATGCCCGTGGAGATGAAGCCTGAGTACTTCGATCGCGTGGTGCCCAGTTACTTCACCGTGGTTTCCGGTGCATAGATTCTGGCCTTCGTTCAAACATCGCCAATCGAGCGAGCAACTGCAGCGACATAAACTCGCTCCGCGCCTGCTTTTTTCAGCACGCGGGCAATGGCATGCGTTGTAGCGCCTGTCGTCACGACATCATCCACCAGCAGCACGTTCGCGCCGCGAACATCAAACCCCCAGCCTAGCGCGTAGGCATGGCGTACGTTGTCGAACCGTTGGCTCGGAGGCAAATGATGTTGCTTCGCCAGCCACTTCTTGCAACGGACCAGGTCGCTGACGAGAGGTACCTTTAATGCTGCCGCGAAAGAACTAGCCAACGACTCGGCCGCATTGGTTCCTCGCCAGAGTCGCTTCAACCAATGCATGGGAACCGGCACGACCACACTGGGCGCTGGCGTGAACGGCATTTCACGAACTCGCTCAGCCAGTAGTTCACCCACCTGCTTTGCCAGAAGTTCATACGCTCGGTGCTTCATCCGCAAGACTGCCTGCCGCAGCATCCCTTCATAGATGCCGAGCGTTCTGGTTGCATCGTAAGCGGGCTTTCGCTCGCGACAGGTGACGCACGTCCCTTCCGGATTGGGCAGGTCCGGATAAGGCATGGCACAACGCGGGCAGAAGTTGCCCGCTCGCGGCCACAGTTGCTGTTCACAGGTTCCGCAAAGCAATCGCGACCGCAGCGGCAACTGCGAGGTCTCGCATAGGTCGCCGCAGGCAGCGCAGGCGGATGGAAAAAGTAGTTCTGAGGCAAGTGACGCCGAGCGGATCAGTTTCGCTTGCAACCAGTGCGTCGTGTTCACGTTCAAGTCTCACAGAGTGAGCCACAGTATGACTCGTTACCAAGCGGGCTCGCAACCGTTTCTGCCCCCCTGCCCTGCCCCGACTTTTCACTGCCCGCGCTGCGTGTCAAACTCACGCGGTTCACTTTTGCCTTCCCGCCTTGGAGAATCCTTCATGATTCGTCGTCACTTCCAATTGCTGTTCGCCAGTGTTGCCTTGCTGGCTCTTGGCTTTGCTGCCTCTCACGTTTCCGCTGTCGCCCAGGAGAAAGCCGTGCCCCGCGTTTACGAACTTCGCACCTACACGACTCACCCCGGCCGCCTTCCTGCCCTCAACAAGCGATTCCAAGAGCACACGCTCAAGCTGTTCGAAAAGCATGGCATGAAGAACGAGATGTACTGGATCCCGACTGACTCGACGAAATCCGAGAACACGCTGATCTATGTCATCTCACACGAGAGTGAAGCCGCCGCGAAGAAGTCGTGGGATGCCTTCCGCACCGATCCCGACTGGATCAAGGCTCGCGATGCTTCCGAAGCCGACGGCAAAATCGTGCTCAAGGTCGAATCGGTCTTCATGACCAAGGCACCTTACTCGCCGTAGTCGACATTAGGCCGGCAACAAGCGGTACTCTGCGAAGTTCCGGCAGATTGAAAGCTGGCCGCAGCTATTGCAAAAGCCAATGAACCCCCGCCGCAGGGGCGGGGGCAAACGGGAGGAGTCTTCTACCAGCGGAAGAGGCCGGTGCCCCAGGCGAGGCCGGCGCCGAAGCCGCTCATGAGCACGTTATCGCCGCGGTTGAGTCGGCCTTGTTGGCTCAGTTCGTCAAGGACCAGCGGGATGCTGCCGGCGGAGGTATTGCCGTAGCGATCGAGATTCACGATCACGCGGTCGAGTGGCATGCCGAGATCGCTGGCGGCCGCTTCGAGGATTCGCTTATTGGCCTGATGCAGGACGAGCCAGGTGACGTCGCTGGTGGTGAGACCGGCGTGGCCGAGAACTTCGCGGCACGAATCGGCGACGGTGCGCACGGCCCACTTGAAGACCGCGCGGCCATCCATCGACATGTATTGTCGGCCAGCGGCAATCGACTCGGCGGTGAGTGCTTCGCGGCTGCCACCCGCCGGGATGTGCAACAGTTCGACACCGTTGCCGTCAGCGCCCAGGGTGTAGGCGACAAAGCCTTGCTCGGGATTGCCGGCGCCCAGCAAGACCGCGCCGGCACCATCGCCGAACAGCGGATAGGTCTTTTTATCGGCTGGGTTAACTGTCCGGGTCATGACATCGCTGCCGACCACGAGCACGTGCCGCGCGTTGCCCGTTTTGACGAACTGCATGCCGGTCGACAGGGCATACATAAAGCCCGCACAAGCAGCGCTGACATCAAAGGCCGGAGCACTGCAGCCCAGCAGGCGTTGCAAGCGACAAGCCGTCGACGGGGCAGGACTGTCGGGGCTCATGGTGGCGAGCACGATCAGGTCGACTTGCTTAGCCGAGATGCCCGCTTGTTCCAGGCACTTGATCGCAGCTTCATAAGCCAAGTCGCTGGTAGCCAGTTGCGGCTCAGCCTGACGGCGCTCGCGGATGCCCGTTCGTTGTTCGATCCATTCCGCGTCGCAGCCGAGCGAAATGAGGTCTTCGTTGCGGACGACCTTGGGGGGCACAAAGGCACCGACTCCCAGGACTTGCACGCCGGTCAGTGTCCAGACGGGTGAGTGGGGAGCAGTCTCTGCATGAGAGGCGGTGTCGACGGCCGGCACTGCCGCCGGGTCAACGCGGGAAACAGAAGGTGTCATGCCTGTTCCGGGAAGAAGTGAATGCCAGGGCAAAGGACCGGCTCCGCCAATCTCTGGCACGCCTACTTTGTTATAACCAGTTACCCAAATTGGGGCCAGCGACTATTCCTTGCGGTTTACCCACTCAACCGGGGATGCCGACGCGTTTGCTGGCCGGATTTACGGATCACCAAAGCCCTGCCAATGGCCAACAAAAAGTCGAAAAATCCGCCGCTAAGTGCGTCTGCCAGCTCGACGACGGTGCCGGTCGAGACCAACCGCCCACTCAAGCTGAGAATTGCTCCCGTCATCGCTGCTGCCGAAGCGGTGAGCGAGCGAGTCCGAACCGACTTGCCCACGCATCAAGGATTGGCGGGAGCAGCGGCCAACGTCGCCCGCGCGGCACGAGAAGCGGAGAAGGTTTCGAAGGACATTCAACGACCTTGGAGCTTGCATCGACTGCCCGCGATCTTCCTCGGCGTGGCGCTGATTTTGTTGCTGGGCTGGACCTATTGGCGGTTTGTGCACACCACCAAGCTGACCATCGCGCTGCCTGATCGCGACTTCAGTCAATTGCAGGAACGTCTGCGGGGAAGATCCAAAGTCAGCTTTACTCCGGTGGTCGTGCCCGGCTCGCGCGAAGCAGAAGAAAAGGTCGCGCGCGGCGAAGTAGACCTGGCATTCGTGCAAGGTGGCATCGCCATCGCCCCCGAATTGCCCCGAGTCGAGACGCCCAGTCCCGAGACAGTGCTCTGGCTGCTGAAGGAAAACGTAGCCAACCCGCGCGATTCGAAAAAAGTGCTCACTTCGCTCGCTGGCGAAGGGAGCCATACCGTTGCCTTGCAGTTTTTCAAGCTTTGGCAAATCGATACCGAGATTGAATGGCTGCACGATTGGCGTGAACTGAGTACCAGTGACAGCTATGAACTGCCAGCCGATGTCGATGCCGTCTTTGTCGTCAAGGATCCCGGCGATGAGAAGACGCTGGTCGCCATGGAAAAATTAACCAAGGCTGGCTTTAAGTTGCAGCCTGTCGATCTAGGTGCGCGAGTGGCCAAGCTCGATTATTTACACTCCACGACGATACCAGCGCGGCACTTCAACTTTTCGCCCGATGTGCCTGACGAAACGCTGCCGACTTATAGCGTGTCGACGTTTCTCGTCGCTCGCCCGGCACTCACGCCGCGATTGCTGGCCGAAGCGAATCACTTGCTCGATTTTCATCCGCAGACCATTGGCGATGGTGGCTTCGAGCCGAACATGAACGACGCTAGCGAAATCTTTCAGGGAGTCGAAGCGTTCCTGGGCATTATCGTCAACATCGGCCTCGCGTTTCTCGCCTTGCTCGGGCTCGAGATCATGGCCTATCGCAAGCGGTTTCATGAACTCAATTCGCTAATCAGTCTCATCAGCATGCTGCAAAGCAACAAGGACGTGCTGGGCTTGTCCGACGCTGCCAGTCGCAAAGAAAACCTGCTCTACTTGGGTTTGTGCAGCGACTTGCTCGGGCAGATTAGCATGATCAGCGGGTACTACACGCAGGAGAATTCTTCGCTGCTGTTTAACAATCTTTCTGAGGTGATTCACCAGCGGTGTGATGGTTTGAAGATCAATATTCAGCTGAAGATTCTGCACGCCTTGTTGCCACCCAACTCCTAAGTGACTTATGTCCCTTCCTCAACTTCCACCGCGCAAGCCCGATAGCCACAAAGGTGACTTTGGCCGCGCGCTGCTGATTGGTGGCTCCTACGGAATGGCGGGCGCCATCGTCCTTTCGGGCATGGCCTGCTTGCGAAGTGGAGCAGGATTAGTGCGACTAGCCGTCGCGGAACCGATGCTCGCACAAGTGGCTGGATTCGATCCGTGCTACATGACGACAGCGCTTGCCTGGGACGGTCTTAGCGCGGATTTTCAACGGCGGTTGGCCAAGGCACAAATTGATGCCGCCTTGAGAGATGTTACCTGCGTGGCGATTGGACCAGGGCTCGGTCGGTCATCGACCCGCACAAAGATAGTCCGGCATGTTTACGAGACGACGACGCAGCCTCTCGTGGTCGATGCCGATGGGCTCAATGCATTGGCCGAGATCGCAAAGGCGGACGAGCAGCCTCCCGCGCATCCCGGGCCGCGTGTTCTCACGCCGCACCCGGGCGAATTCAGCAGGCTGGCAGATCGGAAGTTCACTTCGCGGGACGAGCAGGTGGCTGTCGCCAAAAAGTTCGCTGCACAGTGGAATGTGGTGCTGGTTCTCAAAGGTCAGGAGACCCTGATCACCGATGGCGACCGCCACGAACTGAATCAAACGGGCAACCCTGGTATGGCGACCGGTGGCACGGGTGACGTGCTCACCGGCATTATAACGGCGCTCATTTGCCAGGGACTTTCACCCTTTGATGCCGCCGTGCTTGGCTGCCACGTTCATGGCTTGGCCGGCGATCTCGCAGCCGCCGAAGTGGGCCAGATTTCGCTGATTGCTACGGACGTGATTCGATTTCTGCCGGCAGCGTTTCAGCAAGTTAGTTCGTAGTTCGAAGTTTGCAGTTCGCAGTTGGACACGCAATCAAGAACACTCACATTCACCTTTAAACTATAAACACTCCCGTGTATCTCATTCGTTCCGCCGATCGATTGCCCGCTGAGATGCTGCGCGGCGCTGTTGCCGTGGGCAACTTCGATGGCGTCCATCGTGGCCATGCGCAGCTGATCGAACGCTTGCTGGCGCGGGCACGCGAGGTAAATGGTCCGGCGGTAGTACTTACGTTTGATCCGCATCCGGTCCGCATCTTGCGTCCGGAACTCGCTCCGCCGCCGCTGACCTGGACCGAACGCAAAGCGGAACTACTCGCCGAACTGGGCGTAAGTGCGGTGTGGTCGTACCCCACCGACGAAGCGCTACTGCGGCTGACCGCGGAGCAGTTCTTTCAGCAGATCATTGTCGATTCGCTGCTAGCCAAGAGCATGGTTGAGGGGCCCAATTTTCGCTTTGGTCAAAAGCGCTTGGGCGATGTGAAATTGCTCGAAGCACTCTGCACCGCTCAGGGCTTAAAACTTGATGTCGTTCAGCCTGTGGCGACCGAAGGTGAGCTCGTTTCCAGCAGTCGCGTGCGAGATTTGATTCGCCAAGGAGAAGTTGCGACTGCCAGGCAGTTGCTCACTCGCCCCTATCGTTTGCGGGGACTGGTCACCCACGGAGCCCAGCGAGGGAGTAAGATTGGTTTCCCGACGGCGAACCTCGCCGGCATCGATACGCTCGTCCCACCGATGGGCGTGTATGCCGGCCGGGCTTTCACGACGCAGGGAATTTGGCCCGCCGCGATCAACATTGGCCCAAATCCAACCTTTGGCGAAGCTGCCTTCAAGTTCGAGGCTCATTTGCCAGGTTTTTCGGGTTCACTGTATGGTCAGCCCCTCGAGGTCGAGTTTCTGGCCCGCGTGCGAGAAACCAAGCCGTTCGAGTCGGTCGCCGCGCTCAAGGAGCAGCTGGCTGCCGACGTACAAACGGTGCTGAGCTTGTGCGAACAAGACGCAGCGGAAGATGCTTAAAATACAGCTGCTTAAACAGAGCTGCAGAAAATCACGAAAGAATTCCTCTCATGTCGATTGATTGGTCCCGGTTTGTCGAACTCGTTCAGGCTCACCAGAAATTTCTGCTGGTCAGCCATATTCGCCCCGATTGCGACGCGCTCGGCAGCGAACTCGGCATGGCAGGGATCCTCGAAGCACTCGGCAAAGATGTGAAAATCTGCAATGGTCACGCCACGCCGCCGAACCTGGCCTTCATCGATCCAAAGAACAAGATCGGCGTGATCAACGTCACCGTGCAGCCCGCCGATCTCGCCGATCGCGACTGCATCATGATCCTCGACACCAGCGCCTGGCAGCAACTCGGCGACATGGGCGACGTCATCCGTGCCCACAAGGCTCAGAAGATGGTCCTCGACCATCACGTCAGCCAGGACGATCTGGGGGCTGAAAATTTCAAAAACACGACCGCCGAAGCTGCCGGACGTCTGGTTGTCGAAGCCGCGGACGCGCTGAACGTGCAGCTCACGCAAGAGATCGCCACTCCCTTGTATGCTGCGATTGCTACCGACACTGGCTGGTACCGCTTTGGCTCGGCCAGCAGCAATACCTATCGCATCGCCGCCCGCCTGATCGATGCCGGGGCCAGCCCTTCGAAGATCTACAACTCGCTTTACGAGCAAGATACGCTGGGCCGAGTGCTGCTACGGGGCATCATCCTGTCGCGCGTAAAGGCGGAGCTCATTGGCCGCCTGGTTTACACGCACGTGCTCAAAGAAGACTTCACGAATACCGGCGCGTTGCCCAGCGACACCGAAGATGTCATCAACATGGCCCTCGCCATTGCGGGGACACAGTTCGCCGTGATCTTCGTCGAGCAACAGACCGGTGGCTTTAAATTGAGCTTCCGTAGCCGCTGCGCTGTTGATTGCAGCAAGATGGCGGAACAATATGGAGGTGGTGGGCACAAGGCCGCCGCCGGAGCGTTCCTGCCGGGAACACTCGCCGAGGTTCAGCCTCGCGTTATTGACGCTGCGCGCACTGCCCTGCAATAATCGCCCGCCACGCCTGTGTGCAACCAATCCCGCCTGACTATCCCACCTGCCCATCGTGTCGTCCCCGTTTGGCCCGCTCGCAAGATCACGGGCCGAACTACTTTCCCAGCATCGGATGTTGGAGTCTGCTGCGATGAAACACTCTGAACCTGCAGCCGGTCAACCAGCTGCTTCCGGCCCCGAGCACGTGACCGTCGTCATCGACGATTCGACTCGCCGGCGTAACGTGGTCTACGCCATTCTCGCCACCATCATCGGCGGCCTGGTGGGCGTCTTCCCCTTTCTCGCGGGCTTGGCCCTGTTTCTGGATCCGGCGATTAAAAAGCGCAAGACCGCTGGGGAAGCTACGGACGCAATTCCGCTGAGACGCGTTGCCACGATCAAGGCCGTGCCGGAAGATGGTACGCCCATCCAAGTACCGGTGATCGCCGATCTGAAGGACATTTGGACCGTTGAACCTAATCAGCCTGTGGGCGCGGTGTATCTGCGGAACACTGGCAAGGACAAAGAAGGTAAGCCAACCATTGAGTGCTTCAACGCCATTTGCCCGCACGCCGGTTGCTTCGTCGCTTACTCGGCCGAACGCAAACTGTTTCAGTGCCCTTGCCACACCAGTTCGTTTACGAAGGACGGGGCCCGCATTCTGCCTTCGCCCAGTCCGCGTGACATGGATAAGCTCGACGTGGAAATCAAAGATGGCGAAGTCCTTGTCGCCTTCGCCAATTACTACCCAGGCAAAGAGCATCCGGAGCGTAAACCATCATGATCCGTGCCTTAAGCCAATGGGTCGATCGTCGTATCGGTTACAACAAGCTGCTCGCCGATGCGCTCTATGAGCCCATCCCGGGCGGTGCGCGCTGGCGCTACATCACAGGCAGCATGCTCGTGTTCGCCTTCACCGTGCAGGCCATCACCGGCATCTTTCTGTGGATGGCTTACAGCCCCAGCAGTCAGACCGCTTACGAAAGCGTCTATTACATTCAGCATGAAATGACCGGCGGCTGGTTGCTGCGCGGCATTCACCATTTTATGGCTCAGGCCATGGTCGTCGTCATGGGCATTCACCTGCTACAGGTGATTGTCGACGGCGCTTATCGTGCTCCACGCGAAGTGAACTACTGGCTTGGTCTCGTGCTGATGCAAATTGTCATGGGGCTTGGCCTTACTGGCTATTTGCTCCCCTGGGATCAAAAAGGCTACTGGGCCACCAACGTCGCCACGAACCTGGCCACGCTCGTGCCTGTCGTTGGAAAAGATCTGCAGTTGCTGGCCGTCGGTGGCAGCGAATATGGCCACCACACGCTGACTCGCTTCTTTGCGATGCACACCGGCGTGCTGCCGGCTCTGCTCGTTGGTTTTCTGGCCGCGCACATTGCCGTGTTTCGTAAGCATGGCATCACGACCCATCCCCGCCCAAACGCCAAGCACGAATACTTCTGGCCAAAGCAGGTTCTCTACGATGCGGTCGGTTGCCTGGTGCTACTTGGCATCGTGCTGCTCTGTGTCGTTCACTGGGATGTGCTCAATACGATTTCCGGTCGGCTTCCGCTGGCTCATCAAGGGGCTGAACTAGGCGCGCCGGCAGACCCTTCCGAGCCCTACGATGCGGCTCGTCCGGAATGGTATTACTTGTTCCTCTTTCAGTTGCTGAAGTACTTTCACGGCAATACGGAAATCATCGGCGCGCTGGTGATTCCTGGCGTCGTCATGACGATTCTTGCGCTCGCGCCGTTCATCGGCATCAGCAAGATCGGACACTACTTCAATATCGGCTTCATCTTGTTCCTGCTGGTTGCTTCGGTTGCTCTCACGGGCATTGCCCTGCGTGAGGATGCCAACAATCCGGACTTTCAAAAGGCCAAGATCCTGGCCCATCAGCAGGCCCAGCGAACGTATGAGCTAATCAACCGGCAGGAGTGGATGGTCGACAAAGACGTCCCGGCCAACAGCAAGCTCTCCGACAAGCGCTTCATTCAAAAGCCGGGCGCGGTCTATTTGCTGCGCAACGACCCGCTCACGCAGGGTCCTAAGCTATTCGGCCAGCACTGCGCCAGTTGCCACGACTATCGCGATCTGAAAGGCGATAAATCGGAAGGTCATAGCTTGGCGGTTCACTTCGCCAACCAGAAGCAGGCTCCGCATACCACTGGCACCGGCGATACGATCAAGGTCGTGCGCGACGCCGCTGGCAACGTCGTTTACGACGAATCGCTCCCTTACAGCGGCGCACCGAATCTATTCGGTTTTGCCTCGCGCGATTGGATCAAGGGCTTCCTGACTCCCGAGAAACTGACCGCCGTCAGCGTGGGTACGCCGTCTCCTTCACCCGATCCGAAAATCGCGCCACTCAAGGAACATCCGGATAATCACCTGAAGCCCATCACCGCCGATTATTTTGGCCATACGAACCATCGCGAAGGCCGCATGGTCGAATGGCTCAAGAGTCATGCGGCCGATTTGCAAGGCAAGACCGAAGATGGCTTCGAAAAACTCGACGCCATCGCGGCCGCGCTGTCGGCTCAGGCGAAGTTAAACAGCCAGCAAGAGGCCGATGCCAAAGACGAAAAGCTGATTGCCACCGGTGTGAAGCTGATTCAGTCGAACTGTACCAACGAGTGCCATCGCTTTGGTGATAAGGGGCAACTGGGTCTGGCTCCCGATCTCACCGGCTATGGTTCTTACGAATGGATGCTGGGGCTCATCAGCAATCCCGAACACGAGCGGTTCTACAAGTCCGGCAACGACCGCATGCCCAAGTTTGCCGAGGATCTTGGCGCACCCGCCAAGCACAGTGTCAGCATTCGCGAGTTGTCCCTCATCGTCGCCTGGCTGCGCGGCGATTATTACGACCCGCATGCCGAGCAACCGCTAATGCCGCCGACCGAAGAGTACGCCCGCCAGGCTGTGCGCATCAGCCGCTCGGAAGCGAACCAGTCGCTGGCGATTGTGGGTGCCGAAAAGAAGCAAACACGTGCTCAGCAAGTAGAAAAACTGTTTGTGCAGAACTGCTCGCAATGCCATAGCCATAGCGACTCCAGCGGGGTCGGCATCGTTTCTCGCCAGCCGTCCGCTCCGAACCTGTACGGCTTCGGTTCGCGCGATTGGCTCTCCGGACTGCTCGATCCCAAGCAAATCGTGGGCCCCAAGTACTTCGGCGAAACCAAGAAGCACTTTGAAGGGGACATGGTCGACTTCGTCAAGGACAACATGGCCGGCTTGGATGAAGACGGTAAAAAGCAAGTCGCCGATCTGATCGCTGCCCTTTCTGCCGAAGCCAAGCTGCCCGCCCAAGCCGAGGCCGACAAGAAGGCTGAAGAAGACGGCACACTGATGCGAGGTAAAACCGCGCTGGCAACCTCGTTCTCCACTTCGTCGTGCGTCGACTGCCACAAAGTGGGCGACCAAGGCGATCTGGGAGCCGCGCCGGATCTCACCGGCTGGGCTTCGCAAGATTGGCTCGAGCGGTTCATCGCGGACCCCGCACATGCGTCGTTCTACGGCGAGAACAACGACCGCATGCCTGCCTTCGGCAAAGCGGGTCCGGGGGCTAAGCCGTCGATCCTCTCCAAGGAGGACATCCGCGATCTCGCCCGCTTCATTCGCGGCGAACAAATCCCTGACGCAAAATAGCCAGCCGGCGTGCAACAAGCGGTACACCGCGATGTTCCGGCTTGGCCGTGCAGAGATGGTGGGCGTTCACAAACCGGCTGGGTTTGTGAACACTGAGGCGCGCCGCACCCGAGAGATACCGCAGGTCGCGTTCACAAACCTCCGTGGTTCGTGAACGCTTTTTCGCAGGCCAATCGGTCGGAGCTAAGACTTACACCAAGCCGAATGCTTTTTGCATCTGCTCGCGAACCGTGGTTAGTCGTTCGAGACCACCGCCCCCCACTTCAGCAGTTGTCCAGCCGGTGAAGCCGATTTCTTCGAGCCCTTTGCGGACTTCATCCCAAGGCAGATCGTCGTCGGGTGAGGTGATATCGACGAACTTGTTCTTGGCCCGGCTAAAGCCCTTCACGTCGAGCTTGACCGCGCGGCGGCCAAAACCCTTCAGCCATTCGCGTGGCTGACCGTACTTCCAGTGATTGCCGATGTCGTAGTACATGCCCACCCATGGGCTGTTGAAGCTATCGACAAAGTCGATGAACTTCTGCGGCGATTGCTCGGGCGGAGCATCGTGTTCGTAGTGCAGCTTGTTCCAGACATTTTCGAACAAGATCGGCTGGCCCAGCGAGGCAGCCAGCGGAATCAACCTTTGAATCTCTTTCCGGGCTCGATCGTTGCATTCTTCTTCGGTGCCATCGTCGCCGCGACCCACGACAATCAGCACGCCGCTGCCACCCGCTGCATGGGCCACGCGCAGGCAGTGTTCGATATTCGCGACGCCCTGCTTGCGATCCTCTTCCAGGGCGCTGGTCAACCGCTTGTTCCAGTGAGCATGGTTGATCGCGTTGTGGACGAACACTCCCGACTCTTGCACGGCGGCGCGGGCTTGCTCGGGGGTGAACGAGCCGGCTTCATCAAAATCGACGCCATCGAAGCCTGCGGCAGCGGCGAGCTTCAAGCGTTCAACGAGCGACAGATCCTTGCCATCTGCCTTCTTGGCAATCATTCCCAATTTGCACGAGAGCAAGATCGGCTTGCCGGTCGGCGGCGCGACAAACGTGCCCGGCTTCTCTTCAGCGGCAGTCACGTGAGCGGTACTTAACCCGGCCGCAGCGACGGCACCGGCGGCAAAGAAAGAACGACGAGGAAGGGAAGACGGGGAAGGCTCAGGCGACATGGCGAGTTTCCAGGATCAGCGAAGTAGGCAATTGGCGGGCACCGGTACGCTAGTTTATCACGGGCGAATCCGCAGCGGGCGATAGGTATCTGTCTCGTTGTTTAGGGGCAGATAACAGCTTCGCCAGGAGTGTCGATCCAGCGGGAGTTCGCTAAACTTCTCGCATGGACACCGTGTATATCGAAACCTCCATCGTCAGCCATGCCACGGCGCGGCCCAGCAATCTGCCAGCCGTAGCTGTGTTGCAACAACAGGCGCGAAGCTGGTGGGACCATGAGCGGGCGAAGTACCGGTTGGTAACATCGCATTTCGTCATAACTGAGGCAGCGTCTGGAGATGCTGAAGCCGCCCGGCTACGACTCGAGATGTTGGCAGGAATTCCCTTGCTGCTCCCTTCCGAACAAGTTGAAGTGATCGCTAGCGAAATCCTCCGCCGCGCTTTAATGCCGCCGAAAGCCAAGTTCGATGCGTTGCACGTAGCGATGGCTGCCTGCGGCGGAGTAGACTATCTATTAACACAAAATTGCAAACATATCGCGAATGCGCATGTACTTCCGCGCGTGTACGATTTGCTGGCGGAACTCGGCTTGCCCCGATTACTAGTCTGTACGCCAGCGGAGTTTCTGGGAGGGCTGGAATATGTCGACGAATCCGATTCTTGACGAGCTACATGCCGTCCGCGCCAAGCTTCTATCTGAAGCTGGGGATGACCTGCACCGAATTGTCGCGGAAGCCAGAGAGCAAACATTGGCCAGTGGTCGCCCGATTGCGGAGCCGACTCGCGGGCCCGAGCGACCAACCTCACCGCCACTCGCTACCGATTTTGGTGCCGAGCAATTGCCCAACACTTCGGTCAACTGTAACAACAAATAGATGCGTCCCAAGAATTACGTCAATCATCACATTCAGCCCGAACAATCCGGGCGGACGCTCGCCGCTGCCTTGCGAGATTTTCTCCCCGATCGGTCGTGGAATCAGGTGAAGAAGCTGATTACCCAGCGGCAGATTCAAGTCAATGGAAACTTGTGTCTGGAAGAGGGACGCAAAGTCAAAGCGGGCGACGTGCTGCAGGTTTGGGAGCATCCGCTGGCACCGCCGGTGGACGAGAAGAGCGTGCGCATTCGCTACGCCGACCAGCACTTGGTCGTCATCGAGAAGCCAGCCGGCATCACCACGCTGAGGCATGCCGAGGAGCGAAACTGGTCTGCCGATCGCAAACGGCGGCAACCCACGCTCGATGAGCTGGTGCCTCGGGCGCTCGCGAAGCATCTGGGCTGGAGTGTCGACGAACCGCAACGAGCGCCAAAGAAGCAGGCTCCGCATCGTGGCCGACGAGAGCATCGGCATCTGCAGCGACCACAGGCCAATTTACCACCGGTGCGAGCCGTCCATCGACTCGATCGCGATACCAGCGGCCTGATGGTCTTTGCCCGCACTCAGCAGGCGGAAACAGCGCTCATTCGTCTCTTCAGCAAGCATCGCATCCAGCGGGCTTATCTGGCAGTCGCCCACGGGCACGTGCCAGCGGCTACCATCGAAACACAATTCGTGCGCGACCGGGGAGATGGCCTGCGGGGCAGCGTGATCGCCGCTGATCCAGCAGCGGAAGTTGTCGAAGGAAACGAACCGCAGCAAGCGATCACGCACGTAAAGCCGCTCGAAAGCATTGGCGAGTACTCGCTGGTCGAATGCCGCTTGGAAACGGGGCGTACGCACCAAATTCGGATCCATCTCTCTGAACGTGGCCACATGCTCTGCGGTGAGAAGACTTACACGCACCCACTCGGTGGACGTCCGCAGGCCGATCGCAGCGGCGCGCCCCGCCATGCCTTGCATGCCGCGGAGTTGGGCTTTGTGCATCCCAGTACCGGGGAGCCAATTCTCTTTAAGTCGGCCCTCCCACCCGATCTGAAGCAATGGCTCGAACGACTACGCAAACAGGTTGCCACGTCCGCAGAAAGGTCCACCGATGAAACTTGATCGTCTCAGCCGACGGACATTTCAAACGGCCGCAGCGGCTTCCATCGTGCTTGGTGCGACGGCTAACTTGTCGGTTCCAACTAAAGCAGCGGACGAGAAGGAGTTTCAAGTCCATGCCTGGGAGCGGGACAAACGAAACCCCATCTTGCCGCCCGGTGGCTTTGAGTTCGACAAGACCTGCTGCATGAACCCGTTCGTCCTGCGGCGTGACGATGAGTATTGGCTGTACTACGCGGGGGGCGATGCCGGCGGCAGGAAACGGATTTGTTTGGCCACTGCCAAGATCAACGACCTGTCGAAATGGGAGCGGAAGGGACCGTTATTCGAACTCGGCGGTAAAGGTTCGTTCGACGAAACCTGGTGCGTGCTGCCGTGCGTCCATCGCGTCGGAGATCGCTGGCACCTCTATTACACCGGAAGAAGCGCCAAAGCGGGCGTTGGTTTGCAAGGCTTCTGGGGCATGGGACTGGCCACCAGCGACGACCTGCTGACTTGGAAAAAGTACTCCCCAGACCCCATCATGACCGGGGATGGCTTTGAGCAATGGCCCGCCAACAAAGGGATTGCTGGCGGTGGTCGCATTCTCGAAATCCCTCAAACCTCCGGCCCGCCGCTGCTGCGCATGCATTACACCTTGCCGACCGGCACACCGAGCAAGGATCTGAAAATCGATCAGGCCAAGCAATCGGTAGTTGCGCATTCAACAGACGGCATCACTTGGACGGATAAGCGACTGGTCCTCGGCCCGCGGTTAGATGCTCCCTACGAAAACGCCGCGACGATCGCGCTCAACGTCTGGAAAACCAAGACTCGCTGGCGAGCCATCTATGCGGGCATCGGCACCCAGTTCGGCGCCTACAGCATCTGCGAAGCCGTGAGCGACGATGGTCTCAACTGGCAGCGCGGCGCACCGGGTGAAAACCTGGCCTTGCCACCCCAGGGCAAGGGCTGGGAAGCCAAGATGACGGAGTATCCCAACGTCATTCAAGAAGGCGACAACCTGCGACTTTTTTACTGCGGCAATGGTTATGGTTCCACTGGCATCGGCACTGCGGTTGCGCCGATGTTGGATTAGTCCGCTCCATCCCAATCGCGGAGGAAGCTGTTATGGAAGAAACTGATCAAGCCGACTGGTCCGAGAAATTTGCGATTCACCTCTGCCGAGCATTTCCCAATTTGCATGCCAAGAAGGGGAAGCGGAGTGAAGTGACGAAGTGCGCCGGCTTTGAATTGGGCCCACGTCTCGATTACATGCACAATCTGTATATTGAGTGCCGTTGGGAGCCTCACTCCAAAAGCCCCGAGCGCGCAGCAGCGGAAACCTTCGTGGCTCGAATCGTGATTCAGTTGGGCAGTTCGTTCAAAGGTCAGTCCACGTCGCTCTGCAAGCAGATCGAAACTTTCGAGTCAGGTAAATACCAGGTGTTTACCGGAGCTACTGCCGGACCGGTCTATATCACCAAGACAGGCTTGCCTGCGTTGGATCTGACCATACCTCCCAACAAGCAACTGACGGCGATTCAGAGCTACGGTCAGGCTTGCAGCGACCTGCAATCCTACTGGCGACTTTATCGCGATCGCCTGCCTGCCGATCTGCAACCGAGTGCAGCCTGACGGAGATACACGAAGCGATGAATGTCTTCGCCGCCACTCCGCAGCCACCGTACTACGCCGTGATCTTCAGTTCGCAGCTCGCGGACGATGTTGCTGGGTACGGTGAACTGGCCGAGCGCATGCTGGAGCTAGCTGCACAGCAGCCCGGCTATTTGGGCGTGGAAGGTTCGCGCGAGGCAAGCGGCCTGGGAATCACGGTTTCGTATTGGGCGTCGCGCGAGCACATCGTCGCGTGGAAGCAAAACAGCGAACACGCCCTCGCCCAGAAGCTCGGGCGCAGCACGTTCTATCGTGATTTTCGCCTGCGCATCTGCATTGTTGAGAGCGAGTCGTCTCTTCTGCCGCGCGCTTAACGACACGCATTCTCAGCAGTCCCAGCAATCGTCTGGATAATCAAAAATTTCCTGGAAATCGCGTCGCAATCTCGGTGCGCGATTCGTAGAATGCCGCCTACTGCAAAACCAGTTGCTCGCCTGATCTCTGCCTGCCAATCTTAAGAATCGCCTTAGGAATCTGCCGATGAATCTCGGTCGTCGTAGGTTTGTCTTGCTCGCCGCCGGCGGCGCCAGTTTGGCGCTCTTACCTTGGTTGGCAGCGCGCCGCCCCTCCCCTGCCCTGGTCACCCGCAAAGCGTGGGCACTGGGGAGTGACGTTTCACTCTCCGTCGTTGGGCTCGATGAATCAGCTGCTCATCGCGCGCTCGATGCCGCGCTTGCGGAGATCGAAACGGTCGAACAAGTGATGAGCTTGTATCGTCCCGATAGTCAAATCAGTCTGCTGAATCGTGATCGCCGGCTACGCGATCCTCACCCTTATCTGCGAACGGTATTGCAAACCGCAGCAGAAACCTCACTTGCCAGCGGAGGTGCGTTTGATATTACGGTTCAACCGCTGTGGGAACTATTTGCCGCTGCAAAACGGGTCGGACAAGTTCCGTCAGCAGTAGAACTGGCGGCTGGGCGAAAGAAGATCAGTTGGCAACACGTGGAATGTGATGCCCACCATGTACGGCTCTGCGATCCGGTCGAAAGCATCACTCTCAATGGCATCGCTCAAGGGTTTGCCCTCGATCGAGCCCTCGCTGCTTTGCGAGCCCACGGTGCGACCAGCGCGCTGATCGATACCGGTGAAATCGGCAGCTTGGGAAACAAGGCGTTGAATGACCCTTGGACAGCGGGAATTCAGCATCCTCGCGAGGCAGACGCTTATCTGGCGGTCGCTGATCTTGATGGCCGCGCCCTGGCCACCTCGGGCGACTACGAGTCTGCCTTCTCGGCCGACTTCGCCCGCAATCACATTTTTGATCCGCGCACCGGTAACTCCCCGCCCGAATTGGCCAGCGTGAGCATTGTTGCCCCGACCGGCTTACAAGCCGATGCGCTGAGCACGGCAGCCATGGTGCTGGGCCGCTCGCGCACCTTGGATCTGGTTCGCAAGTTGCCCCGCGTCGATGCCCTGCTCGTCGATAAGACCGGCCGCGTCACGCAAACAGCCGGCTTTCCAACTTCGGCCGCAAGCTAAGCAACCGCTCACAAAGTTCTGCACGAAAGCAAGCACTATGCTTCATCCCCTCCGCCTGCTTGGCCCCTTCCTGCTCTGCCTCTTTGCCTCCCTAGCCACGGCAGCCGATACAGTCGAGTTGCTGAGCGGGGCAAAAGTGACGGGCGAGATCACTTCGCGCGACGCCAAAACGGTCTACATGAAAGTGAACCTGAGCGGCGTGACATTCGACCGCTCGTATGCCGTCAGCAGCATTCATGCCATCACCACTGGGGATGGCACCCGCACGGTGATTAACGAAAAGGGCACGACGCCGAACAAAGGCCCAGCCAACACCAAGTCGCCAGCAACGAAATCTCCGGCCACCAAGCCGAAACCCGGCCTCGGTGGTTCGCGAGCCGAACTCGACGCGCTCATCGAGCGCGAAGGACGCACGCCTCCCGATTGGTTTGACGCAACACCACTCAACTATCCCAAGACGCTCGATCTCACTTGGGAACATCCACCGCCGGGAGGTGGCTGGAACAATCAGAAGAACGTCGGGCAATACAACTGGGACATCATCAATCCGAATCCCAGTCGTTGGAAGGAAGGTGTCCGACTGATGCACCACCTGCTAACGGTCAACAAAGATGACAAGGAAAAGACCGAGCGGATCATGCTCGTGCTGGCGAACATGTATCACAACCTGCACGAAGACTATACCCGCTCCGCGTTCTGGTTTCGCACTGCGGGAGCCGAGAAAAATCCCCAAGAGTTCTCGCAGGCTGCGGTCACTCTGGCCGAATGCTACTACAAGCTGGGTTATCGCGGCGAGGCGGTGAAACTCATGAGCAAAACTCCTTCCACCTATTCGCAGATCAAACTGCTCGCGGATATGGGCGAGACCGATCAGGCCCTCAAGCAATTGCAAGGTTCATTCGCCGCGAATCCAGAAATCGCCTACCTCTACGCCGGCGATGCCTGCCACGTCGCTGGCCGCTACAAAGAAGCGCTGGCCTATTATCAAAAACTGCTCGACGTTCCCGTGCCCGATAAACCGAATGGCCGCCTGGTAAAGAATCGCGCGCGGGCTTCGGCAAACATCGCGGCGATTCGTTCGTTCGAACTCTTCGACTTGAGCAAAGTTGCCGACGGCGACTACCAATCGGCCAGCCAAGGCTACGAAGGGCCAGTCGAAGTGAAGGTGAGTGTGTCGGGTGGGAAGATCGCCTCGGTGGTAGTGAGCAATCATAAGGAGAAGCAGTTCTATTCCGCGATTGCCGATACGCCCCGCAAGATCATCGCCAAGCAGAGCGTCCGCGGCATCGACACCACCAGTCACGCGACGATCACTTCCGAAGCGATCGTCAACGCGACCGCCAAAGCTCTGGCAGGGAACAAGAACTAACCCATGCGGATCGATCACTTCCTCCCCTTCCTAAAAAAAGCCAAGAAGGGTGTCCCGCAGACACCGGTCGGTCCGGTCACGCAACTCGTGCGGCAGGCTTTGCCACAGCCCTTGTTTGCCGACCTGCAGACCGGTAAGCCGGGACTGGTGCGTCGCTGGCTGAAGTGGATCGGCCCGACCTGGCAGTCGGCTCCCTTGCGGCGGATCGTGCAGGGAGTATGTCTCACGCTGTTCTTGATTCTGTTCTTCTATGTTTGCTGGCCTTACACGGCCAAGCCCTCGCGCAGTTGGAACAACTGGGTCGCCGCCGAAAACAACGTCGAGACTCAAGAAGTCAAACTGCTGCGGGGCGAGCCTGAGTCGAACCCGCCGCGCGTCGGCGAGCAGATTTATCTCATCGATAGTTCCCTTCCTGCCGACGATGCTGCCACCTCTAACCAGGCGGTGCCGTTTGAAGTTCTACGGTCCGCCGACAAAGAACTCGTGGTCAAGTCGCCCGTGGCCTTACCTGAAGAAGGGCTTGCACCGGGACCTTGGTCGCTGCACGAGAATCCGCCCGGAGCATGGCCCTCGCATTACACGCACGAACTAGCTCGGAAGGAAAAGATCGCCGCCGAACTCTTCCTGACGATCGATCCGCTGGTGAGTCTCTCGACCGGGATCGCTTCGCGCTCGTGGATTTGGTCGCTGGCATCAGCGGCCATCATTCTGCTGGTCTGCATCTTCATTCCGCGGGGCTTCTGTGGATATCTATGCCCGTTGGGAACGGTCATCGATCTATTCGATTGGAGCATTGCCAAGCGTGTGAAGCGGTTTAACGTGCCCGACGATGGCTGGTGGGTGCATCTCAAGTACTACCTGCTCTTCGGCATTCTCGTAGCCGCCTGTTGTGGTGTGCTGGTCTCGGGATTCTTCGCGGCGATACCGGTCATCACACGCGGACTGCTATTTGTGGTGTCCCCACTGCAAACCGGTACGATGCGAGGCTCGCACCTCGTTCCGCCGATGAACGCCGGGCATTGGCTCTCGATTGGCCTGTTCTTCGCCGTGCTCGGTTTGGGCTTCCTCAAGCCGCGCTTCTGGTGCAAGTATGTCTGCCCCAGCGGTGCTGTGTTCTCGCTCGGCAACCTGTTCCGTGTGACCGAGCGGAAGGTGGAAGACAGTTGCATCCACTGCAACAAGTGTGTCGAGATCTGCCCCTTCGATGCCATCAAGGCCGACTTCACGACGCGCGTGACCGACTGCACACTCTGCCAGACCTGCGGTGGAGTCTGTCCGACGCACGCGATCAAATTCGTCGATCGATTCAACTTGATTCAGCTCAAAACTTACAACGATCCGCCCACTCACGAGACGGCCCTTGGTCGCCGCGGCTTTCTAGCCGCGGGCGTTGGCCTCGCAGCAGGTGCGGCCGGTGGACTCGCCGCAGTTGGCACGGCCACCGCTTGGGGAGCCAATGCGAGTCAGGCTGATGCTTGGAAACCCGTTCGTCCGCCCGGCAGCTTGCCCGAACAATCGTTCTTGCAAGCCTGCATCCGCTGCGGCGAGTGCTTCAAAGCGTGTCCGAACGATGTGCTGCACGCGATGGGATTTCAACAGGGTATTGAAGGCTTGTGGACGCCGCACGTCGTGGCCGATTGGGCCGGCTGTGAGTCGAGTTGCAATGCCTGCGGGCAAGTTTGTCCCACGGGAGCCATCCGTGCGATCCCGCTCGAAGAGAAACAGGTTTGCCGCATTGGACTCGCCGAACTCAACCTGCAAACATGCTTGCCCCATGCAGGGAAAGAAGCCTGCCAACTGTGCGTCGACGAGTGCGTACACGCAGGCTACAACGCCATCGAGTTCACGCGAGTTCGCACCGAAGTCGATGCCCAGGGAAATCCGATCGAAGACAGTGGCTTCGTTGCACCGGTGGTACTTGCCGACAAATGCGTCGGCTGCGGATTGTGCCAGACGCGCTGCTACGGCATCAACGTGCTCGACAAGAAGCTGCTGACCGAGTCAGCCATCATCATTCGCGCCGGAGAAGGAAAAGAAGATCGCCTACAGACGGGTTCCTATCTGTCGCTGCGAACCGCTGAAGAAAAGCGGCGCACCGAACTGCAGAAAAACGACTTACCCATGCCCGGTGAAAGCTACCTGCCCGACTTTTTGAAGTAGGCCAGCAAGAACGCCGCAAGTTGCACATCGTGCCGGAACTGCGTGAGTCCACTTATTGCCAGCCTCCTTTTCAGACGTACGTCATCAAACCGGGTTGTGTCGCTGGGAAAACTCTGTTCACAAACCGGCCCGGCTTGTGAACGCCACATGCAGTATCTCTCGGGTTTGGCGCCCCCCCGTGTTCACAAACCCCTGGGGTTTGTGAACACCCACCAATTCCATGCGTTTGGACTTACGTCGACTCAGGCAAATCACTGCGACCCATTTTCGCGGTGCGATTCAACCAGAATTTCAAGGAACGAGCGGGCACCTGCGCGCAGGTGTGGCTTTCATTAGACGGTTCGCCGGTGACTAGTTTGGTCCCGCGCCGGCGAGAATTCTGAAGACGGCCGGGCTACTTTTTGCCGCCTTGAATCACCGTGGGTTTCCACCCTGGCACACCCTTCGGAGCGCCAGGCGATTTGGCCTCGCGGCCGAGTGCATCGTAGAACTCTTGCTGAGCCTTGCGACCTTCCATGATGTAGGTTCGGCCATCGGGAAACACGGCGTACGCGGTGTCGTCGGTCAGGCCCATGTACTTGGGATTGCCGCCATAGCCATCCTGGGCACCGTGCAGCACGCGAGGTTCATCCATTCGCTTGTTCGCCGCTTGGGCGTACTTCTTCACGTCCGGGCCATTCCAGTCGCCATACTTCAGATCTTCGGGAACCACGTTGATATTTCGTCCCGGCGATTTGACCGGAGCAACGCCCAGCAAGTCGTAGTCGCCGACGATCGGTTTGCCATCGCGAGCAAAGACCTGTCCGGGCTTGGGGCTCCACTTAACGCCGTCGATGCGAATCACTTCCGCCACCATTTTGTCGCCTTGCTTGTACATGCGACGAGCGACGCCATCCGAGCCAATGACAAAGCAATCGTTCATGTTGGCCGCCGCCGCTTCGCCCGCGTTGGTGGCCGTGAGAATACCGGTGTTCGGGTCTGTTTTGAATTTGGCCCACATCGGCTTGCCGTGCGCTCCTTTGCGAATCAGCTCGATGGCGGCCTTCTTGTTGGATCGAAACATCGCGATCACGCCAGCTTCTTTAGCGGCCTCGACCATCTTCAAGAAGTGCTCTTCGGGAATGCCCATGCGTGGATCGTAGCCGCGATTCAGCTTGATTCCCTTGAAGATCATTTTTGCTTCGGCCTCGCTCACTTCTTTCGCTGCTTTCTCGGCAGCTTCCTTCGCGAGTTGGGCCGAAGGACCGTCGAGAGCCTTGGCGGCCTGCTTGGACACGGCTTTGCGGACGAGCGTTTTCGCAACCTTGCTGCCGATCTTCACGCTCAGGGTCGCAATGAGTTTGCCGAAGGAGAGAAGGTCGGAAGGCGAGTACCAGACGTCTTCCAGAAAGCCGGTGTTGCCCCGGACCGAGTCGAGCACTTCGCCATTGATGCCGGTGATGAGATCGAACTTGTGCTCGGTCGTCGAGGCCGTGATAAAGACCCAGCCTGCCGGCGGTGACTTTTTGCTCCGGTTGTGAACGAACACGCGAATCTCGTCCCGCAACAAGCCATTGAGATCGTCGGTGTAGTAATCGTCGTTGGGACGAAAGCGGTGTTGCACGGCACCGAAGGGGAGAATCAAGTCGGCGAAGTAGCCGCCGCTGCTCGATCCAGAGTGGCCAATGACGGTCAGGTTTTCATCGAGCACCGGCAGATAAGGATTGGCCGGGTTGGCGAGCACGCTCCATTCGCGTTCCCACTCGGTGGCGTAATCTTCGAACTTCTGATCGCGCCGCGCCATAATCTGCACGGGTTTCAGTTGATTGCCCGTGATGCGATAGCCGCGATACGTGCGATCGAAGACGTCCGAAACCTTGGGGGCCGCGCCACCCACCCCCGCCAGATGTCCGCGACGACGCTTCGCATCGGCAGCGATCTTCTCCAGTTCAATGCGATCGCGAAACGAACGATGGTATTGGACGACGGGGTCTTCAGTGGTCATGGAACGAAGTCCTTGGGAGGAAGGCAAGTGGCAGGCTTACCTTAGCCAAGCGTGGCGTCCAGACAAATGTTACGCGGACGACCAACTGCTTTTTCGCCAGCAGTCAGTTTCGCGCGCCGAACAAGCAAACAGCGAGAAAACATCGAGACAATTAGATCAAGTACCCGCGCCAGTAGCTTTTCAGCGCGGTCTGGCCGAAGCGGTCGATCAGCATGGCAAGTGTCTGCGCGTTGGCAGGGTTGTCGAAGCGAAACGCGGTTATTTCGTTCAGAGTTTGGGAATTGGCAAGCGCTTCGGCACCGTTTGGTCCTACACCATTGTCGTCGAGGTTCAGCCAATTCAACTTTTTCAGACCGCGTGCAGTGGCAATTGCTTGCGCTCCAATATCGCCACATCGAGTTTCCCAAACATCGAGAAACCGCAGTTGATCTACGATGGGACTTTGTACAATCGTTTGAACGGCACGTGGGCCGAGCGGCGTATTGTTGACCTTCAGAGCGACTAACTTGGTCAGGTATTGAGACTGTGCCAAGGCCTCCGCCCCTGCTTGCCGCCACTGATTCGCACCCAAGTGCAAATACCGCAGGTTGGCAAAAGCGGGGCAGGCTGCCAGCCGTTGAATGCCGAGATCGGTCAAGCGATTGTCGGACAGATCCAAGCGAATCAACCCAGGCGACAGATTATTCAGCAACTCGGCAAGACCATTGTCGTCAAGATCGCAACTGGTGAGTGACAGCTTGCGGAGCTGTTGGCAACGGGAAAGATCGATCCCCAATTCCGAGCCTGACAGAGAAAGATCCTCTACTTCGTCAAGCACACCGGATTGGGCCAGTCGCTGCAGATCGTCTCTCTTCAGATTGGAAATGCTCAAGCGGCGCAATGGTCGGGAGTGATTACACAGATCGCTGATGTCGGCTGGGCCGTGGTAACTTCCGACGAGCAATTCTTGCAGCTTTGGAAATTGCTTTAGTCCCCATACGGCATCAGGACGAAACGAACGTGACATAGACTTGGTTGAAGGATCGGGAAAACTGCACGTGCCGATTTCGAGCGAAAGTAAGTGCTCGAACGGACTGTGCAAACCTAAAGCAGTTAGCCCTCTCGATCCCAATTCACAATGAGCGACTTCGAGGGATTGAACTCGCTGAAAACCTGTGCAATTTGAAATTAGCTCCAACCCGCGGTCACCGACTTGCGAATGTTTAATGCGCAAAGATCGGATCCGCTCAAGTAGCCGGCATTGCTGTAAGTGGCCGAGAGCCTCTGGATTCTTCAACATCGAGATCTCCAAATGCCGGATCAGCGGAGCCGCTGCAAATAAAGCATCTTCGATGGCGGGTAACTGTTCGCAGGAAAGGATGGTGAACTCTTCAATCATGCCGCGGACAAAGTTGCCCGTGCCAATGGACTTCGTTTCTCCCTTGGCTGCAGGAATTCCACTTGACTCCCACATTGCATAATTGCTTCGCGTGTAGTTCAAAAACGGCTCAGACGTATGCAGCAGATTGGGAATGGCAAACTTGTCGCGATACCACTCGGGATGGGTATCATCGATGCTGGCTTCGAGGCATTGAAGTCGAATCAATTCGCCCAGCGGATTTCCTTGCTTCAGCAATTGTTCGGCGAACTTCAGGCGGAGTTGATCGTCCTCGGGATTGGCGGCAATCTGTTCGAGGAGTGAAGATTCTGACGGAATGATGTCTGCCAGCAGCACACCACTGCTCAAGCCCGGCAAGCTAATCGTTAGACTGGCAAGCGTTTGCAGAAACTCTCGTCGCGAATCTGGCGACTGGTCTTTAGCAGACATGGTTCTAGCGACCGTTTATAGTAAGAACTCTGGCAGAGAACGAACACCAAGCCTGAATTGTTTAAGGGATGGCTATATCGAAAGCAAGCAAGAATAGTAGCTATGAGCTTGAGTGATAAAAAAAGCCCGCGAGTGTTCGCGGGCTCTATGCGTTCTTGGTAGGCCGGCAACAAGCGGTACTCCGCGCTGTTCCGGCATGACTAGGTCGAGCTAGAGGCTAGTGCACAAGCCGATGAACCCCCGCCGCAGGGGCGGGGCGGGAAGGAGCAAAAGGGGAAGTTGTACGAACGACTTACAAATCGTGGCGCGGCAGGCGAGCGAGCAGCGGCGGAACTTCGGGTTCGCCGCTGCGTGGTGCTGCGGGCGCAGGGCCAAGGAAGGCGACCAGGTGCGGAGCGTTGCGGCCTTGCAGTTCGGCTGCGTGAGCGAAGAACTTGGTTGCGCGAGCCCCTTCGCCGCTGTAGTGCAGCGTCACGCCGAGCAGGTAGTACGCGTTAGGCGACTCCTGTTCGAGTGCAGCCTTGGCCAGCGACTCGAGATGCGAATCTTTGGCAGTGCCGATCAAGCCGTAGAGCGAATCGATGTGGAAACCGCTCCGATCGATGTTGGGATTTACGGCAATCGCCTTGCGAATGGCGTTGGCCGCCAGATCGTATTCGCCCATGGCGACCAAGGTGTGCCCGTAGCGCCAGCTCGCTTCGGCCAGATCGGGTGCCATGCTCGCAGCGGCACGATACTGTTCGGCAGCCGCACCATACCGTTGTGCCAGGAACAGATTATCCCCCTGGGTCATGTACGCACGAGCTTTGCCGCGCGAATCGGGATTTGAGATCCGCACATTCGCGATCGACTCGTTGCGAATGACTCCTTGTGCAATGTTCTGCACCACACCGCGCAAGCGACCGTTGCCGATTGTGAGCTGAGTGCGATTCGCGGTGCTGCCCGGTTGCTGACGAACAGCGTCGGCGATGCGCGCGATCAGCATGCCGCTGGTGACTTCGGTGCTTAGGCCACCTTGATTGCCCGAGTAGTTGACGATGGTTGCGCCAGGAACCACCTGGGTGTTGTAATAAGGCTCAACGATGGTCGTCGCCGGTGTGTATTCGCAGCCATAAAAGCTGTTGTAAACCGGGTAGCCGTAGCTGGGGTAGAAACCGTAATTGACGTTGGGATAGTAGTTAATCGCGGCAGGAAAGAACGGCCGATACACGAAGCTGCGGCCGAAGCCCCAGTTGCGATGTCCGTAGCCACCCCAGCCGCCTCCCCAACCCCAGTGACGATGGTGGCCCCAGCCCCAGCCGGCATGCCTCCAGCCATGATGGCCCCAACCGCCGTGTCGCCAACCGTGATGGCCCCAGCCTCCGTGATGATGCCCCCACCCAGCCTGAGCAGGAGCTGCTGCGACGAGCGGGAGCAGTGCAACTCCCAAGAGCATCGCCAGAATCAATAGACCCTTACGCATCGCAGTGCCTCCTTGGTACCGCGTCCTCAGCTCGCTCGCCACGCGCAAAGTTAGCTGAGAACCGAACTCGATGACTTCAGCTTCCGGCATTATAGCAGTCGCCACTGGCTGGCAAACACAGCCTGCCGGAAGTGGTTACGCGGAAACTGACAGGAAAATCGGTTCCGCGACTTTTTTCGGCAGATTCGTCTGCGACTTTCGCGAGACAGGCGCCAGCTGGGACAGCGTTGCCAAGCTGAACGAAGCATTGCCGAAGACGGAAGTCTTCCAGTAGTCACGGTTTTCACACACCTACTCACCAAGAAGCTGACCGCTCAATCGCGAAGCTCGGCAAACCTGGCAAACTTTTCCTGCTAGCGAAAGACTGTTGGTTTTTCGTGTCATTCCGACGATTCCGTGCGAACTGATTGTGCCTGCAATACCGGTCGAAACAACCGTTATGGGTGGCAGGCTTAAGATTTCGTTATCGAATCAGTGGGTGACCAAGTTGCTGACAAACCGCCAGACACTGACGTTCTCACTCGGCCTCGTAGCGATCTTGCTGGTCGTGACTGCCGCCTGCTTCGCCCAACAGCCGGCCTGGCCCGGCAGTTTTGGCAATGGCTCGATTCAGCTTGCGTCTGCGACGATGTTGGCGGGCGACCCGGTCGCCGAAGCCTTTCCGGAGATGTACCCCGGTGCTCCTAACCAGCCCCTGGCTGAACAACTGCCGTCGCCATTTGGTCTGCCCGAATATGCCGACGGCAGCGAGCAGTTGCCCGGTTACTCTTCGGGACCCATGTTGCCCGGACAAGCCGACGACACGACGTACTATGTTCACGGCAAGGCCCGCGGCTATTACATCAACGACCAGCGGATTGAGTTCACAGGCGTCGAAGCGACGTTTTTGGTAGAAGGAGCCGTGGATGCCGGCGTGCAGAAGCAGGCGAATGGCTGGCTCTACTCGTGCGAGACCGAACTGTTTCTGAATCAGCCTTTCGAACGGAACATCTACCAGAACACGCCGATGCGGGCCTCATACGCGCATAACTTCGAGATCGAGCAGTTTCAGATTTCGCAAATCAAACTGTCAGCGGGCTGCGGCGACTGGCGAGCCACCATCGGCAAGTTCGTGACGCCCTTTGGCCGCTTCTACTATCCCATCTATCGCAACAACTTCGACGACTCGCCGTTCATTCGCTCGGAAGCGATTCTGTATCGCGAAACGGGCGCCCTGCTCGAATACAAGCCGCAAGGTTGGGACTTCGCCTTCGCCTTGACGAACGGCGGGCTCGAAGGGGACACCAACAGTTCGAAGGCGCTTGTGACCCGCGCCGGCATCGATCATGGCTGGTTCGCAGCCGGTGCTTCGGCCAAGTTTCAAGACGGCGTCGGCTCGGAAGATCAAAAGCAATACAAAACGCACTACGGCGTCGATGCGATGGTTCGCAACGAGCGGTGGAGTCTCTCGGGCGAATTGATCTATGACGTTTACGGTATGCGTCGCCCCTATCCGCTCGACAACATCTTTTGGGGCCGCAGCTTGTACTATCGCGACGTCAACAAGGCGCCGTGGGAACCGATCAGCGGGCTGGGGTACTACATCAACCTGCAATACACGGGGCCTCAGTGGACGTTGGTCGGCAACTTCGGCCAATTCTTTCCCGAGCAATTGGGCATTCGTCAGCACGACATTACTAACACCCGCTCGCTGCTGAAAGCCAGCCGCCACTGGACGCCCAACTTCGAAACGTACGCCATGCTGCTCAACGAAACCACGCTCGAAGACGCCTGGGGCCCCGAACCCCGCGTCGGCGTCTATTACGTCTTCGGCTGCCAATTCTCGATGTAAGCGTTACTTCGGCACGCGGAGGTCGAGCATCGTGCGGCGCCAGTCTTTTTCGAACTGGGCCAGCTTTTTGCCGGCGAACTTTTCGAACCGGGCGACGGGCGTGGTTTCGCTCGCACCGTCAGAAACGTAATCGTCGAGCGCGTTGCCGGTGACCTTCTGCTCGTGAAAGGTCAAGTACCAGGCGAGGCCCCAGGCATAGGCATAGTTACGGCTGGCGGAGCGTTGATTTTCTTGCGTATGGCCGTCGAGAAAAGGCAGGTTCTCACCTTCCAAAAACTCTTCCAGCTTGAGGGGCCGGCGACGCAACTCTTCCTGCAAGGCCGCCAACTGAACCGGCGAGGGAGCATCGAGCCGCAACGACTGTCCGTCGAGCTTGCCGCTCTCAAATACCTGCGCAAGTCCTTCGTTCAGCCAGCGGGGAACATTGCGCCGCGAGCGGGCGTAGACGAAGTTGTCGAGCCAGGCGTGAAAGGCCTCGTGATACAACTGCGCGAACATTTGCGCCGTCACTTCCGCAAACTTGCCTTCGTTGCGGCGATCTTGCTCGGTGATCTTGTTGAACTCGGCATCGAGTTGATCTTTGAAGCGAGCCTTCAGCAGACGCACTTCCGCGGTGATCTCATCCGGCGTGAGACCGCCGGCTTTCATCTTGGCAATCGAATCGGGCATGCCGAGTTGAAAATCGCGATCCAGTTTTTGCCAGGTCTTCCGCAGTTCCGCATGGTGATTGCGAATCTCGGTCAAATGCTCGGCGTACGTATTCAGATCGCTGCCGGCGAGAATTGTTCGCTGCCGCGTGGAATAGAACGCCGGGTTTTTGATATCGAGCTTTAAGCGTCGCAGTTCCGCGCGGTACTCGTCGAGCGAGCCAAACAGCCGCACCGTGAGCGGAGCCGGCGGTCGCCCCTGGGGTGGCAACAGCATGCGGTACGCGCGAAAGATCTGCTCGATGCGCACCACGCAGCGACGCGTTGTCTCTTCGTCGGTGGTGCTGTCGACGCGGAACCAGGGGCCGTCGTACAAGTGGTGCTGCTTGCCGCCGACCTCGTCGTTCTTGAGCAGCAATTCTTCCATTCGCCCAGCTTCGATCACCGTGCGATTGCGAAATTGTTCGAACCGCTCGAGCAGTTCCTGGTGCTCTTCCTTGCCGAGCTTCTTGATATCGCGCACTTCTTTCTTGTTCACCCAGCGGAGGACGCCAAACATCGGCTTGCCCACGGGCTGCACAACCTCCGCGAAATCGAGATCGTACTCGCGCTCGTCCTGCACGACTCCCTTGTAGACCTTGCCATCCTTCAGCAGCAACTCTTCCAGCTTCCAGGCACCCAGCGATTCCGGCACCGCCGCTTTCGTACTTTGCGCGCAGAGATCGGCCGCGGCCAGATGCGCGGCGACGAGCAGCAGAAAAGAGAAGAGGAGAAGAGAGCGAGCCATTTGCTCAGATTCGCATGGCTGAGGTGGGGAGTCAATCAGCGTCGACACCACGATCTCATTCAGGAATCGAAGCAGCAGCTTCCAACGGCGCATTGGCCGGCAAAGGGAGGGACAAACCAAAATCCGGGCACTGACCAGTTGAATCCCTTCCGACCCGGCCTTGATCATCACTGCGATTTAAGCCGATCGAATAGACGGCGTAGCCATTCTTGTCGGTCGCATATCGCAAAGGCTGTTTATCGACCGGGTCCGCAGGAATGGAAGCGATATACTCTGGCACGAGATCGGAGAGTCTTGTCGGCAGCTTGTTATTTCGATGTTGGTACCATTCGATCGCACACACGACCAGAATCGCCCTACGCTCTGCTTCCGCCTGCAGCGACATCTGAAAAGTGCGATGCAGTGGCGCATACAAATACGGTGTGACATAATCTCTGGTCATTTCCGGCCATATCTTCTCATTCGCAGCCATTTCGCGTTCGATCTGCGTCCGCACGAGTTCAACTTCATCGACTGCGACGTCCCATGGTAATTTGCTGGCCTCGACGTGCATCGTGAAATACCGCATGGTTGTCGCACTCGACACCGGATCCAGCTTGTACGTCGGAAGCTCATCAGCTTCCGGACTGCGAGGCTCTTCCCAGTCCAAATTTCCAAAGTTGAGTTTTAGCGACTCGAAGGTAATGGCTCGTTCGCCAATTGATGACAAGTAATATGCGTTATCAAAGGTGGCATTTGATGCGATGTGACGCACTTTGGAGATACTCTCGAAGGAGAGCTGATCGTTATGGGCAAAAAAAGCTACCAGAGAGTTCGCTGCGTCCCAAATAATCTTGCGAATCAACTGACTAATTGAAAATGGCTCGTGCCGCACTAACTCGGCAAGTTGCATGAGCTTCACCACATCGTCAATCGCCAAATCGGTGTTGCCTTGGTAAAAGTTGCACAACGACTGAAGGATAAGCAACCGGTGGGCACTCACAATTGGCGTTAAATGCTCAAATCGAACTCCCTCAACGAGGCCACGAGAATAATCAAGGGAGAATCGCGCGGACCCTGGCGTGTCTAGAACGCTTCTCAGCTCGTCTAACTCACCTCGATACTTGCGACACCGTTCTTGAGCTTCTACGAAGTCCGGCCAGTCCGCAGAACGGACCGGGAGCTTAAGATTCTTCGCCAAAGTCAACTCTCTTAGCCTTTTGGCATCCGAGCCCAGCATTTCGTCACTAAACGGCGTAAGGGCAGTGACAACCGATTCGGTGAAATCGGCCTCTCCTTCAGGAATGCGATAGAACTCATCGAGCTTTTCGCCGCCGAGTGGCTCACCCTTTTCGCGAATGACATTGAGACCATTAACTAGCTGCCAGTACGCTGACGCCCGAGAGTAAAACAGATAGCCCCAGGCAACTGCGCCGGTGACAATCAAAATGCCGACGAATCCGCCAACTGCGATCAGTAGTCGTCGTACCAAGCGTGCGCGATCAGGAGTCATTAGTTTGCGATTTCTCTGGCGGCCTCAAATCCGAAATGCTGGCTAAATTGCTCTAAACGGCCGTCTTCTTCGCCGAGAACTCTTTCCGCAGGACGCCGCAGACGATGAGATCTTCGAAGCGACCGCTTTTGAAGCGGTGCGAGCGGAAACAGCCTTCTTGAGTCATGCCTAGTTTGGCGAGGACTCGGCCACTGGCGGGATTGCGCGCGAGGTAGTTGGCAAAGACGCGCTCGAGTTTGAGTTTGTCAAAGGCGTACTTGAGCACGGCGATGGCCGCTTCGGTGCAATAGCCGTGGTTCCAATAGGGGCGGCCAACCCAGTAGCCCATCTCGGCGTGATGATCGACGGCGTTGATTACCAGCCCGATGCTTCCCAGCACATCGCCGGCGGGCAAGGTGATGGCGAACGAGACGCCGCGGCCTGCTTCGTAGATCGAAGGAAGCGAATTGATCCAGGCCTCGGCCAGACCGTCGGGATAGGGATGAGGAATCAGCCGCGTGTTGGAAGCGACGTCTTTATCACCGGCGAGCAATTGCACGACACGAGCATCGGAACTGTCGAACGGTCGCAAGCGCAGCCGCTTGGTGCGCAGCGTGGGTTGCACGGCGGGGAGAATGGGCGGGGTATCGTCACTGAACGTAGACAGGGTAGCGTGATTCACTCGACTCTGGCGACCTCCAACTCCAAACGACCGACAACCTGCAGCAGCGGCAACATTACCGCGTAGGCCGACTCGCCCTGCAAACTGGCGTGCCTCAGTTTAATGTGATCGGCCCCGACTGTCCCCTGGGCCACCGTAGCATCCAGTGGCACCCAGCGATCGCCGACCCAAACTTCGTTCCACATATGATACGCAAAGCCGTTCTGGGGTGGATAGAAAACAAGTCCCAAAACAACACGAGCCGGAATTTTTCTGGCTCGGCACAGAGCAGCGAGTAGCACCGCATGCTCCGTACAGTCGCCCTCTTGTGAGCGGACAACCTCGGCGGCAGTCGCAAACGCTTGGGCGTAACTGCGCTTGGTGATGTGCGCGCGTGTCCCTTTCTCTAGAGCGAGGGAGACCGCCAGAGGTTCGGTTTCCTCGGCAGCAATTGAATTGGCCAGAGCGACAATTGCGGGATCGTCACTTTGGATCAGGCTGTTGGCCGAAGTTTCGGCAGCGGTCGGTTCCGCACCGCGCAAAGCTTTGTCGACTGGGGAAGATCGGTCGAGTTCGTGGATTTGCAAGCGAGCCGTGTGTTCGTCGACGGCAGTTGTCTGTTGAAATTCGTCGCTGGCGAACTGACCATCGATCTTTTCGTCCTTCAGCCTGGCGAGGTAGGTCACTGCTTTCAGCGGGCGTTCTTCCGGGAGCTTTCCTTTCAGCGGAACCGTCGTCGCGGCCAGCAAATCGATGCGGCCGAGATCGTTCTTGGCGAGGGCGAACTGTTTGGTGGTCCGAAAGGCTTCTTGTTTAAAGCTGGGATCGAAAGTCTTGACCGTTTCGCCGCGATCGTTGATCCAGCTATACGAGGTGAGCGTCTGGCCGGCGATTTTGATTTCGCTCTTCACCTTGAGCAGTTTTTGCTCGAGACCGCGAATGGAGACTTCTTCGGGCTCCAGAGCGGTCAGCACTGTTTCGCCAGGCTGGTTGAACACGGGGATCAAACAAGGAACGGTTCGCTTTTCGCCCGGCTTGAGCGGTGACTTTTCCAGCGATTGATCCGGCGCAAAGTAGCCACCACACTTCTGCGGCAACGGCACGGGAACCGTCACTCGCTTCCCCAGCGTATCGGTCGCCACGATCATCATTTCGCCGACGCGCTTCCCTTGAGCCACGATTTCGCCTGGCCCGGATGTCATCCGCGATTCAAACCGCTCCAGCTTGCCGTCGGGTGTTTCCCACGACTTCAGATCGATCCGCTGCGTGAGCGTGCTGGTTTCGCGATTGAGCGTGAGTTCTGACTGGCCGTGTGTGTAGAGCAGTTCCTTGCCGTTTTCGGTTACCGTGCGACTCTGCACATGTGAGTAGCCAACTTTCTTATCCTGCATGTAATAGGCCGACCAGATCTCGCCCGGCTGCGGCAAATCCGCTCCTTGCTGAACAACGGGTTGATGCAGCGTCGGTTCCACCGTCGGCGAATTAATCGGACCGGTAACCGGCGCAGGCCTTACAAGTGGCCCCGTCGTTGGCTTGACCGCCGGTGCAGGTGCAACCGGCTCACAGCCCACGAGCAACGCGGCCAGGCACAGAGCGAGATGAAGGAGGCAAAATCGCATGAGTGATTGCGAGCAAGAGAAAGAGGAACGTGGGCTGCGGCAAAAATGAGCCGAACCTTTTGCCTTGCAACGCAGTATATCGAATCAGACTCCACTCGCGGCAGTTCCAGCGGCAAGGGCGAATCAACTTCGCGCACCGCTGCAGATTGCCCGCAAGTGCAAGTTTCGCTGAGTGTTACGCGATTCACTCCCAGGTGGGAAATTGCTGCGAAGTGACGACGCTTTGCTAGCTTCACTCCCAATGCCGGGTAGAGTTGCGGACTAACGGCACCAAGGCTGAATTCTGCAGCTGTGGTGTGTGCGGACGGCCGCTTTTTGTTTCGCTGATTGGCATTCTTCTGGGCAGACCCCGCCCGGTGAATCACCCGACAAGCGGTGCAACCAGCAGGTTCGCGCGGATTGACTCCAATCCCACTCAAGATCGCCGATTCGTCTTCCTCTCCCCGGTCCACTGGTAACGATTACACCGATGATTCCCACCCGACCGCAATTCTCCCGGAAGCCGCAGAATGCAGAGCCACGACTGGCATTTTCTGTAACCTACGATTGGTGAGACCAAGCTTTCGCCGTGCGAGAGTTTCACCTGAAGCAGTAACGACTGAGGATTACGATGGGCTTCCTGAAGCGGTTTTTTCGAGGCGTGTTTCACGAAGGTGCTCCTGCTGCTCCGACCCACAGCAGCTTTGAGCGTCTTACGGAAGAAGAACTCGAAACCCACCTGGGCGTGCAACGGTACGGCAAATTCATGCTGACCGATGCGGTACGTCCAAGCTATGACTTGAAGGTGGTGCCGCAAGCCGGCTATCGCCACGATCAATACGTCGACGAAGAGTCGAAGAGCAAAGTGCCGGTCCTGATGGCCGCCGCTTCTCGCGAAATCGTCTTCGATCTGTTCATGGAACTGATCGATCCGCTCGGTCACGAAGTGGACGTGGTTCTCGAGACCAGCCATCACCGCGACCAAGGTGGTCACGAAGATCTGTATCGCGAACACATGGACAATCCGGTCCTCAAGAGCACGCTCTGGGACTACGAAGACCTGATTATGAATGACGGCTGCACCGGCCTCGCCGTGCTGAACCCCGGCATTCCGCAGGAAGTCCAATTCGACGAGCACAAACTGCTCATCGTCTATGGCAACCCGCTCGCCGATTACGAACGCATCTTCAAGCGGTTCGGCATCAAGTGTGACGAGAACATCAAGTTCATCACCGAAGCCGAACACGTCCACTCGTCCAACGACAAGTACTTCGACCAGTTCGAAGAACTGCGCATGCGACTGGGCATGGACAGCGGCTACTAAGCAGAGTAACGCAGGGGCTACGAACTAGAGGCTAGAGATTAGCCGCTGGGGACTAGCCAAAGCGAATCAGTGACTCGGTTCGAGACAACGTGAGACGACGCAATGGCTGGTGCTGAACCAGCCATTGTCGTTTCTTGATGGTCACAAGTTCGGTAGGTCAGGTCGGTACTCCGCCCTGACGATTGAAAGTTTCCAGGCAATTATTGCCCGAAGCTCTGTTACTGATCTGCGTTGCCCGGCAATTTGCCTTCGACGCGCCCGAGCCTCACGCTACTCGCTTGCGCGTCGTCGCCTCTTCCTGAATCTCGCCATCAACAATTCGCAGCCGGCGTGAGGCCTGCGCTGCGGACGCCGGATCGTGGGTGACCATCACGATGGTTCCCCCGTCGCGCACGAAGTTGGTGAAGATGTTCATCACGGCCGCTTTGCTCTCGGGATCGAGATTGCCCGTCGGTTCGTCGGCCAGGATCAGCTTGGGTGAGTTAGCCAGCGTGCGAGCGAGGGCTACTCGCTGCTGCTGGCCGGTGCTCATTTCGCTCGGCTTGTGATGGAGCCGTTGGCCAAGCCCTACTTGCTCGAGCAACGATTCCGCCCGAGCTAGTTGCTCGTGGGGTTTCATGCCAGCTAGATAAAGCGGAACCTGCACGTTTTCCCGCGCGGTGAGATACGGGATCAAGTTAAACGTCTGGAAGACGAAGCCAATCTGCGTACGACGGAGTTTCGTCCGCTCGGCAATCGGCAAGTCGTAGATCGACTGACCTTGCAACTCAACCTTGCCACTATCGGGCGACAACATGCCCCCGAGAAGTGACAACAGTGTCGTCTTGCCGCTACCACTCGGGCCGACAATCGCCACATACTCACCAGCGGCAATCTTCAAACTGCTGGTGCGAAAGGCGACCACTTCTTCCTGGCGACGGTGATACCGTTTGCTTACTTCGGTTAATTGAAACATGTTGGTTAGACCTCCTGGAAGCAAAGGCACGGATCGAGACGAGCCGCCGTCCGCGCGGGCCACAAAGCGGCAAGCAGCGTCACCAGCAGGGCCGAGCCCGAGGCCAGTGCGATTAACCCCGGCAGCGGAGTCACGCTCACTCCCGCCCAGTACGCTCCCAGAACCATGGCAATCACCACGCCGAGCAAACATCCACCGACCGCGCCGGTCACACCCAGAATCAGAGCCTTGAGCAGGAAGATCTGCGAGATCAGCCGTGGTGTCGCACCGAGGGCGAGCAGCGTGCCCACTTCGCGGCGACGCTCACGCACATTCGCCGAGATGGTGCTCGCCACACTGGCGCCACCAATCACAATCAGCATGCCGAAGACGAACCAAGACATTTGGCTCATCAATTGATTCACGCCAACCTGCGTCGAAACGACTTGCGAAATGGTCACCACCTTCGCATCGGGCAGCAACTTGCTCAGCGAAGGAGCCAGGTTGCCAGCGGCATCTTCGCAGCAGCCCATCACCTCAATCGCGTTTACCACTTCGCCCGCTTTCGTCAGCCGCTGCACCGTATGCAGGTGAGCGAACACGCGGGTATCGTCGATGGTTCCCGTCGGTGGCAGAACGGCCAGGACTTTGAACTGGTCGCCGAGAATCACCAGGCTGCTACCTGCTTTCAGTTTGGCGAATTCGGCAATGTCGGCACCGATGACCGCTTCGTTCCCTTGCAGCTGATCGATCGAACGGCTGGCTGCTAAGGTCTCTGGCGCGGCGTCGTAAGTCTTCGGTCCATGCGAGGCCTTCGTACAACCTTTGTGCTTGTTGCTGAACAGCCCGGCCGATTGCCAAACGGCTTTCTTAGCAAACTCTGCTTGCGGCAGAATTCCCGTGAGCGTGGCATCCCGACCGGCGATCTTCGTGACGGTGCAGAGCCGCGGCGACAAGCGTTCCACCCCCGGCAAGTTGGCAATCAAGATACTCGCGACGTGCGACTCGGGCAGTGTATGGCTGCTCAGATCGGCCGCGTAGTAATCTTGCAGCGTAACGTCTTTGGGCAGCACCAGCAGGTTCGCGCCGAGCGATTCCAACTTCCGCCCAACTTCTTTTTCCGAGAAAACGGTGACGTGTCGAATCGCCACGAGCGCCGTCACGCCGAGCAGAATGGCAGTGGCACTGGTGAAGATGGTCCACGGTCGTTCGCGCATTTCGCGCCAGACCAACATTTGCAAGTTCATGCTTTGTCCTCTCGACACAGAAATAGAAAATCAACGACATGCTGATCACTATTTCCGGTTCGCAGGGGCACGCTGAGTCGCGGCCTGGTTCGGCGAAGTTACAGGCTGGTGATGTTTGCAGTTCGGGTCGTCGCAGCACTTGCCAGCTTCGGCGAGCACCGTAGCGATGCTGGTCTTGGTCGCATTGGCGGCGAACTTACCCACAAGCACGCCTGGAGGAGCCAGCAACGACAGGTGAGTGGCTGGCGTGCGGGGATCGATTTCCATCTCTGCCACAAAGCGGGCTTCGTTGGGGTCGGCGGCATTCATGGTCAGCGACACCATGCGCGTACTGAAATGCGGATCGCTTTGAAACTCGCGCAAGGCGGCTGGAACCACCGGAGCGCCGGAACCTTGCACGGTGACAAACGCGAGCTTGCCGTCTTGCAGCGCCTTCATCACCTGCATCATCGTGGGGGTGACGATGGCGTTGTCGACATGCTCCTGCTGCAACTGCTGCGCAAAGATGCCCGTCAGCGCGCCGTTCGGAGCAATCGCCACGGTCACCGGCATCGGCGCACGAGAAATATCGTACTTGGCGACGAGGGCCTGCTCGGTGGGATCGCCCACCTGCACAAAGGTCAGCACGGTCCCGTTCTTGTAGCGAGCCAGTGACTGTTGCAGGTTGGTGTTCATCGTCGAGGTGGCTGCATCGTTCTGCTTGTAGAACATCACAAAGGTGTACTTCCCCTGCTGCGCAGCCTGGCTCATTGTCGTTTGGGCTTTGCTGGCCGGCTGCTGTGCCGAAGCGTGATACGGAGCCGCGATGGTGGCTGCGACGATCAAAAAGATGGCCGTGCGAATGCTGGTGGACATATGAAATCCTTGAAGTCGGTTGTTAGCGAACAGTTGATTGGGACGATCGACTGGAGCGGTACAAGTTGCACCACCCTGCGATCCAACGAGAAGATCAAACGCCGGCTACGCGATTCGCGCTCAGCCGACGATGTTCGTGGTCGACGAAACGTCCGCTAGATCGTCAGACGACACAGCAGCGAACAGAGTTGCCGACCTGGAAACAAGGTGGGCTGATGGTAGGCGAGCAGCAGGCTATTGGCAGTGCGAATACGAGGCGCGAATGACTCGCTCTCGATTAGCAGCGAAGCAGAGCTGTTCTGTTTTTCAATTTCCGTCGATCGCACCATGCCCAGCGGAGCCGGGCTGTGCTGCAAGCGGCAAGGACAACTCGTCGGGCAGTCGCAGGGCTCGCTGACCGGCAGAGAGTGAGCAATCGTGCATGTCGGGCGAAACTTACTGTTGCCATGACTGCAATGCTGGTGGCCATCGTGTGCATCGTGGCAATCACAAGCATGCGCGCCGTTCTTCGGTGCCACCTCTGGGCAACTGCAATGCGACGCCGCGAGCGGCTGGACCAACAACAGCAGGGCTGTCGTCCAAACCAAAGCAACGGCAATGAGTTGACTGCGCGAGCGCACGATGCTCTCCAGATCCATTCGCACCTGACCACGTACATCCGGAATGATCGGCATAACCGGACACTCGACTTCAACGAATAAGTGAAGAAGGCCGAGGTCAAGGTGCTAGCCAGGCATCGACAGACGTTGTTGCAGGAATGGCAGGTTCGCCTCCCTTCACATTTCTGTTCCCTCCGATGGCTGAACAGGGCCTGCGCTGATAACTTTTTTGCGACTTCGCGCGAGTTTTGAATTCGCCCCAAGTGATTGCCAGCCATTGGGTTCGATGGATGATAACCGCGAATCACACCGTTTCTTGATAACCAGTTGATAACCATTTTGCCCCCCTCCTTCGGGCCTCCTGATTAGGGTCTGAACCGGCGTTATTACGCCCAGCCACGGCGGCCAATCCGCCCTTGCGTTTGTCAGCCGCTGTCCTGAAATGAACGACTTACGAATACACACGTGCAACCTACACATTTCACAACCTTTCGCCATTTCAACTTCTATTATCTATTATGTACACCAACAATCACGAAAAACTTCCGTTTCAATTATACGGTTGTTCGTGACTAGTCTGGTCACCAGAATTTCGGAATTGTAGCTGTTCACGCTGGCATCTTCTAAGGAAACCCGAAGCGTCAGCGAGGAGAGCGGACGGGAGGCCAGGAACTAAAATTGTTCGCCATTCGTTCGCAAGACCCTCGTGGCGAATCCGATCCAGGCGAAGCGAATAGCCTGGCTACGATCACACTTCCGTGCGGCGAGAAGCACTCTCCTCGCCGACGCTTCGGGTTTCCTGCAACGCGATTACACCGACAGCGACGGGCTCTGTTGTTGAACCGCTTCGCGTTAAGAGTCGAAGTGGATGCTCCTTACCAGCGTTCCATGCCCCATCCAATCACTCAAATTAGCCCCCTACCCTGCCCTGTCACTCTGGCGGGGCTTTTTCGTGCGCGGATAGAATGGCAGTTGCCAACGTACGGATAACGCCAGTGGCGAGCGAGGCCGGTTTATCCGGCCTGGAGTTCGTGGTTTACACGAACCAGGGGGCGAAAACCTCGAATTGGGTTCGATTCCCATATCACTTGCGTTGGCAATTTATAGCTGTCTTGCCATGACCAACCGCGCACCCCTCATCGTCGCCATCGTCTTGCTGCTCCTGCCGGTGCTGTACGTGGGAAGCTATCTGGCGCTGGTGGCTCCTGAAGGTGTGCCGCTCATACTTGATGGCAAGAACTTCGGAGGTCATGGGGGCAGCTACCGCTATAACCCAGATTTGCTCAGCGAGAAGGCGTTCTATCCCCTTGAGCAGATCGACCGGAAGGTGAGGCCAGGAGCGTGGCTGATATACGACTCGTCAAAAGTTGAATAGCCGTGACGAGACTAGTCCCTCAAAACCGGACACTAACGGCAACCGCATAATGTGGCGGATGGGGGCCTGGCCGGGTTAGAATCGGAGTTGGCCTGTGGCAATCCCGCCCCACGCTCCCGCCTTTGGATTCACTCCGCATGCAGTTCACTCGCCGGCTACCGTTGTTCCTTATGGTTGCGCTGATCCATGGCCTCGGAATCATGAGTTGCCTCGGAATCGTCAGCTTCACCGTCGCCGCCGATCCCGATCCGGCGGGGCTGGAATTCTTCGAGAAAAGGGTCCGGCCGATTCTCATCAGCCGCTGCTACGAATGCCATAGCAGCAAAAACGAAGAGCCCAAAGGTGGTCTGCGGGTCGATACTTTGGCCGCGTTACTGAAGGGTGGCGAAACGGGCCCCGGTGTGGTGCCCGGCAAGACCAAGGACAGCCTGATGATCGACGCGGTGAACTACGGCGAACTGTATCAGATGCCGCCCAAGGGAAAGATGCCGGCGGACGAGATCGACGTGCTGACGAAGTGGGTCGAGATGGGGGCACCCTGGCCTGCCGAAAAAGATCCCAGCGAAGGCCTGGTCAAAGGTTTTGATCTCGCCCGCCGCAAGGCTGAGCATTGGGCCTGGCAGCCCCTGAAAGAGCAACCGCTGCCCACGGTAAAGAACGAAGCCTGGATCAGACAGCCGAGCGACCGGTTCGTTCTTGCCAAGCTCGAAGCAGCGGGCCTCTCCCCTGCCCCGCCCGCTGACCGGCGAACCCTCATTCGCCGTGTTTACTTCGATCTAATTGGCTTGCCCCCCACTCCCGCAGAAGTGCACGCCTTCCTCAACGATCAATCGACGGGCGCGCTCGAAAAAGTCGTCGATCGCTTGCTGCAATCGCCTCACTTCGGCGAACGTTGGGGCCGCCATTGGCTGGACCTGATGCGGTACGCCGAATCGCGCGGGCACGAATTCGATTACACCATTCCGGGCGCTCATCAATACCGCGACTACGTCATTCGCGCGCTCAATGCCGACGTTCCCTACGATCAGTTCATGACCGAGCACATCGCGGGCGACTTGATGCGCACGCCACGTCAGAATCCCGAGAAGAAGTTCAACGAATCGATTCTCGGCACCGGCTTTTGGTATCTCGGCGAATGGATTCACTCGCCCGTCGATATTCGCAAGGACGAGACCGATCGCTTCGACAACATGGTGGACGTCTTCAGCAAGAGCTTTCTGGGGCTCACCGTCTCCTGTGCTCGCTGCCACGATCACAAGTTTGATGCCATCTCGCAAAAAGACTACTACGCCCTGTTCGGCTACTTGCAAAGCAGCGGCCATCGGCTGGTGCGGTTCGAAACGCAACTGGAAGAAGAGCGGGTGATGCGGGAAGTCGATCAACTTACGACGACATACCGCGCAAGGATTGCCGAGCAGATCGCCGCCGAACGAGCATCGGCCATCGCAGAAGTGGCTGCATACCTGCTCGCTGTGCGCGAAGTCGTTCAAACGAAAACCGCTGCCGCCGAGATCGCCAAGGCGAAAAGCTTATCGGCCTCGCGACTAGAAGCTTGGGTAAAACTGATTAGCGATGCGAAGAGCCCGGCCGATCCGTTGCACTTGTGGTGGCTCGTCGCCAATGATGCTAAGGCCACGGATAGCTTGCGACTGGCAGAGATCCTGGCGAAATTCAAGGAAGTTGGCACATCGGCTCCGTACGAAGGCGAGTGGATTGTCGAGTATGGCAAGTTCGATTCATTCTGGAATCGCGACAGCGGCACGTTTGCTCTTGTTCGTGCGGGTGAGTTGTTGCTGGATAGTGGCGACGTGCCTAGCGTGAATCAATATACGTCCCTGCGTCGCGATTCAGCTTGGAACGGCCTTATACCTGACGGCGAACAAGAGGCGGGGCGATTAGGATTTCCTCGTGCTGGACGTACCATTCGCTCGGCGACGTTTGTGGTGAAGGACGGCCCAGTTCATTACCTGGTGAAAGGTGCGGGGCAAGTTTATGCAGCCGTGGATTCGCACGCGATGCTGAATGGCCCGTTGCACGGTGCACTCGTCAAAGAAATCGGCGGCAACAGTGACACCGCGCCGCGCTGGATCACGCATGATCTGCAGAGCTACGTCGGCCACAATTGCCACCTGGAATTCACCCCCAAGGGAAATGACGACCTGCAAATTCTGGCCATTGCTCAAGGCAAGAACGCCCCTCCCCTGCCCTACCCTCTCAATCGCGCAATGCGAAATGTAAATAGCATTCCCGACATGCCGACGGCAGGCCTCGAGACAGTCGCAAAAAGCTTTCAGGCTCTGTTTGCCACAGCGGCCAAGAGCCCAAGCGCCGACGCATCGCCGGCCGTCTTGAATCTGCTTGTCGCCGAACGGACCCTTTGGACCGAAACCCCGCGCGACGAAGCAGTCGTCTCGCTGCTAACCGAGTATCGCGAAAAACGCGACAAGCTGATTGCACAAATTCCCGCGAAGTCGCAACTCGCCCTAGCGATGTGGGACGGCAACGGCGTCGACGAGCATTTGCTCATTCGTGGCAATAGCAGCCTAAAGACAGCCGGCCCGTTGGTCCCGCGTCGGCTGCTCGAAGCGATTGAAATGGACCTGCAAGCGCCCGTGCCGACCAGCACTGCTGCAATCACTCCAACACCAGTGAACATGACGGGCAGTGGCCGCTTGCAACTCGCTCAAAAGTTGACGGACCCTCGAAATCCGTTTCCTTCGCGAGTGATGGTCAACCGCATATGGCATCACCTGTTCGGCCGCGGCATTGTGCCGAGCGTCGATAATTTCGGCGTGCTGGGGCAAGAACCAACGCATCCTGAGTTGCTCGACCATCTGGCTCTGCAGTTCATGGCCGATGGCTGGTCGGTGAAGCACGCGATTCGTCGTCTCGTCCTCAGCAATGCTTATCAAATGGCCAGCGGCGGTTCGTCAGTCAACAACATGCAGCTCGCGCTCGCCGACGAACGAGATCCAGAAAATCTGCTCTTTCACAAAGCTCAGCTTCGCCGCTTGGAAGGCGAGATCATTCGCGACTCGATCCTGACTCTTTCCGGCCGTCTCGACAAAAAGCAATTCGGTCCCAGCGTGCCGACGCATCTCACCGCGTTCATGCAAGGCCGTGGTCGCCCCGGCAGCGGTCCGCTCGATGGCGATGGCCGCCGCAGCATTTACCTCGGCGTTCGCCGCAACTTTCTCTCGCCCCTGATGCTGGCCTTCGATGTGCCCAACCCGGCCAGTACCATCGGCAAGCGCAACGTCAGCAATGTCCCCGCGCAAGCACTCATTTTGATGAACGACCCGCTGGTCTCTGACCAAGCGAAACTCTGGGCCAGGCGAACTCTTACCGTGAAAGATGTCACCGCTGATGTTCGCATCGGGCAGCTCTACGAAGAAGCTTTCAGTCGCCCAGCCACGACCGACGAACTTACAGCCGCCAGTGAGTTTTTAAAAACGCAAGGCAAAGAATACGGCCTCACCGAAGACAAAGTCGCCAGCGATGAACGCGTGTGGACCGACCTTTGCCACGTGCTGATCAACAGCAAAGAGTTTGTGTTCATCAGGTAGCTTCTTCCTAACTCCCTCTCCTCGGTAGTCCGGGGAGAGGGCCGGGGTGAGGGGCAGAACCGCGGTCAACTTGACCATTCCTTACGAGAATCGCTCATGCCCACCAAACGCAATCGAACTCCGCTGTTTGTCGGACGATCGCGAGAAATGCGCCATCAGCTCAACGATGCCGAAGCGATGGTCTGGAACGCCGTGCGCGATCGAAAACTTGGCAACTTCAAGTTCCGTCGCCAGTATTCACTCGGGAACTACATCGCGGACTTCTACTGTGCCGAAGCGCGCGTCATCGTAGAACTCGATGGCGAGACGCATGTCGGCAAGGAAGAATATGATGCCACGCGGGAGGATTGGATGACCTCGCAAGGAATCTGCGTGATGCGATTCCAGAACGACGATGTTTACGATTCACTTGAAGAACTGCTGGAAGTGTTGTGGCGCAAGTGCGTGGAACGAACCACTGCAGCCCAAGCCCCTCACCCTAACCCTCTCCCCGGAGTACCGAGGAGAGGGAACTAAATCAAATACAGCTAAGCGAAATAAGAAGGCCAGCCGATGTACCCTTGCCAACGCGTTCGATCCACCTGCCACTCGCGCCGCGATTTTCTGCAACAAGCGGGAGCGGGCTTTGGTGCGTTCACCATGTCGGCCTTGATGTCCAGTGGTGAATTACCCACGATTCAAGCAGCGGAAAGTGTCGGCAAGGATCTCGGCCCCTTCGCGCCGCGGAAAACGCACTTTGCCGCGAAGGCGAAGAGCGTCATCTATTTGTACATGGATGGCGGGCCGAGCCAGGTCGATACGTTCGATCCGAAGCCGCGACTTACGGCCGAGAATGGCAAGCCGTTCGGCCTGAAGATGGAGCCGACGCAATTCAACAACAACGGCGCCACGCTCGGCAGTCCGTGGAAGTTCAACCAGTACGGGCAATGTGGGCTCCCGGTCAGCGATCTGTTTCCTAACGTCGCCAAACATGCCGACAAGCTGGCGGTGATTCGCTCGATGACGAGTGAGTTTCCCGAGCACACTTCGGCCAACTACTTTTTGCATACCGGCACCGGAGTGCAAGGCCGGCCGAGCATGGGTGCCTGGTTTAACTATGGCCTCGGCAGCGAGTGCCGCAACTTGCCGGGCTTTGTCGTGATCAACGGCGGGCTCATTCCTCCCGGTGGGCTCGACAATTTTAACAGCGGCTTCTTACCAGCCACGTATCAAGGTTCCCTCTTCGCGGCCCAGCAGCCCCCGGTCTCGAACATCCAGCGCCTAGAAGCGACCGACAGTCTGCAAAAGAACAAGCTGGCCCTGCTCAAAAAACTCGATGAGCAGTTGCTTGTGCGCGAAGGGAAGAGCGACGCGGTCGAATCGGCCATTGCGAACTACGAGCTTGCTTACCGCATGCAAACCGTGGTGCCGGAATTGATGGATCTAAAGAACGAAACTGCGGCCACGCAAAGCATGTATGGTCTCGATGCCATGTATGCCCCGACGCAAACCTTTGGTCGGCAGTGCTTGCTCGCGCGGCGACTGGTCGAACAAGGCGTTCGCTTTATTGAACTCACTTGCCCAGGACTTGGCCACGATCGCTGGGACCAGCATGCGAATTTGCAGAAAGGTCACGAAGACAACAGCCGTTGCGTCGATCAGCCCATCGCAGCGTTATTGACCGATCTGGAACAGCGCGGCCTGCTCGCCAGCACGCTGGTCGTCTGGTCGGGAGAGTTTGGCCGCACTCCGTTCGCACAAGGCTCGAACGGCCGCGATCACAATCCGTTCGGCTTCAGCCTGTGGATGGCTGGCGGCGGCATCAAGGGCGGAACTACCTACGGCGCAACGGACGAATATGGTTACAAAGCGGTCGAGAACGTCTGCGAGATTCACGACCTGCATGCCACGATGTTCCACCTGCTCGGCATGGATCACACCCGGGTGACTTTCCGCTTTGCGGGTCGCGACATGCGGCTCACCGATGTGAAGGGGCATGTGCTGAAAGACATCATCGCGTAGTTGAACATCCGTTTGGAATTTCCCTCCCTCATGATTAGCACCATGCTCGCACGAATCATCTACTGCCTCGCCGCGGTTCTCAGCCTATCGGTTTCATTCCCTTTGCTCGCTGCTGAACCCGCGCTGGACGCCAAGAGTGACTATCGCGCCGAGCGATCCAATCCGGTCACTTACGATATTGAACTCGCGGCCATCGTTACCGCCCCGTATCACACCCACACGCTCAAAGTCTGGCTGCCGATTCCGACCAGCGATTTCGCTCAAGAAGTGACGCCCGGCGAAATCAGCGTCTTTCCTAGCGACGTCAAGCCACAAATCGCGGTTGAAAGCGTGTATGGAAACAAGTTCGCCTATTTCGAGTTCAATGATCCGCAGGGTGCGCAGATCATTCGCCATCGCTTTCGCGTGAGAGCCTACGAACTGCACTGGAAAATCGATCCGGCGAAGGTCACGGAGCACAGCATGTGGCCAGACAGTTTCGCGGCGTATTTGAAAGGAGATCAGACCGTTGTCGTTAATGGAGCGATCGAATCTCAGGCCAAGACAATCGTAGGCAGCGAAAGAAATCCTGCCGATAATCTGAGCCTGATTATGCAGTGGATGCACGGGACGATGAAGTACGATCACGGTCAGGCATCGCTGGCCGCCAGTTCACTGCACGCCTTACAAACGCAGACTGGACATTGCAGCGACTATCACGGACTCTGTTCGGCGTTCGGCCGGGCGCTCGGCTATCCCACGCGAGTGACGTACGGACTCAACACGTTTCCCAAGAACAGCCCCTCGCACTGCAAGCTCGAAGTCTTTCTGCCGCCCTACGGTTGGGTCAGCTTTGATGTTTCCGAGACGCAGCGACTGATGCAGGCGATTGACAAAGATTCCCAGCTCATGCCAGCGCAGCGGAAAGAACTGCAAGCTGCGGCCTTCGACCGCTTAAAGCAGGGCTATCGCGACAACACTTGGTTCCTGCAAACGCGGGGAACAGGTTACGACCTGGTTCCGCCAGCAAAACAGAAGGTGAACGTCGTGCGCACCATTTATGCCGAAGCCGATGGCGTTGCGCTACCTGAGCCTGATCCGGCCGATCCGAAGCAAACAAAACTGGCCTGGCAGATCGGTTTGAAGGTTACGGCGGACAAGGAAGTGAAGTATCCGTTTAGCTACGGCAAGTGATGCAGGCCAGAACATCTGCCGGAACATGGCCGAGTACCGCTTGTTGCCGACCTACTATCTGAGGCTCTCAGCGAATTTACTTCAGCCATTTTTGGATCATGGCGGCGGCAACTTCATCGCAGGACTTCTCCGCCGGTTCGCCAGCCGTGTTGGTGGCGGCAATTACGGCGAACTTTCGATCGGGCGCCAGCCACATGACGGCGAACCACATGTTGTTCGAACCGTTGTGCATCAATGCCTTGCCGCCTGCCCAGGGCCGCTCGACGACGATCCAACCGCAGGCATAGTCGCCTCCATTCGGTGGCGTGTGGAGCCGCCGGAGTGTTTCTGGCTTGAGTAACTGCGGAACTTCCTTTGAGCCCAGATGAAGTTGCACGTACCTGGCAAAATCATCCATGTTGCAGTGCACCCGACCGGCCGGACTGATGGCGGGCGGGTTGTCGAGTTGAATCGGGGTGCTTTTGTTCTGCTCGCGCGTATGTCCCCAAGGCTGTTCGACCTTCCCTCTTTTGCCCGGAGGTCCAAAGCCCGCTGACTTCATTGGCAACGGCCGGAAGATTCTTTCGGCAATGATCGTTTCCCAAGGCTTGCCTTCGACCTTTTCCAGCATGGCAGCGGCGATGGTATAGCCCTGATTGGAGTAGATCATCTCAGCGCCAGGCTTCGCGGCTGGTGTTTGCTGCAGCGCGGCTGCGATGAATTCGCGCCGTTGATTTGCAACCGAACCCACTTCCTTCCACGCTCGCTCCCACGCGGCCGCTGGCGGGTCCGTCGGGAATCCGCCTCGATTTTGCAGCAGTTGCTCGAGGGTAACAACCTCGTACTCCTTGTTCATTTTTCCCTTGAACTCGGGCAATACTTCGGCGATCGTGCTCTCCCACTTGATCTTTCCTTCGTCGATCAAGATCCCGGCGAGCGTGGCCGTCATCGACTTGGTGCAAGAGCCAATGTGAAAGGCATCGTCAATGGTGACGGGAGCTTCATCGCCCGTTTTGCGAACTCCCACGGCACCGCGATCGACCACTTTGCCATCGTAAATCACGACGGCGGCCAAGGCTGGCAACTCGTGCTGCTTGCGCAGCGACTCAAGCAGCTTGGCGGTGTCCTTATGCTGCGCAGAAGCAGTTCCGCCAAGCGTCACGGTGATCAAACCCAAACACAGGCCGGGGAGAAGTAGTCTGTTCATGCGGCGCAGTTTAGAAGCAGCGCACGACCACTGCAATTGTCTGCGGCAGTAAAGTACGCAGTTCCCGCATGCATTGCAGATTGATGGCGATAAAAACTTCCTGCCGGAACAGCGCGGAGTACCGCTGGTTACCGGCCTGCTTTTTAATAACGGGCCAGATCTTTTTTGCCTTGATTCGGGTGAAGCTTGGTGATGGTCTCTTCGGCCTTAAGGATCATCATCCGCAGGTCGCTGCCGACGGCGAGGAACTGCATCCCTTGCTGGGCGCGTTGCAGAGCCGAGTCCGGGTCCATGGCGTGAATGCCGGTCGCGCACTTGGTCTTCTTGCCGGCGCGAATGACTTCTTGAATGGCCGCTTCGTGCTCTTCGGTGGTGGGGAATGTGCCATCGGGGGCACGCATTTGAAAACGGAGATCGTTCGGGCCGATGAAGATTGCATCGACGCCTGGCAAGCTGTAGATCGCTTCGGCATTCTTCACACCGGTCGGGCTTTCGGTTTGCAGCACGACGAGGATGTTGTCGTTGGCCTGAGCGTAGTAGTCACCGGCGGTAGCGCCAAAGTTCATCGAGTGCATGCCGCCACCCACGCTGCGGTTGCCGATCGGCGGGTAGTAGGCAGCGGCGATTGCCAGCTTGGCTTGTTCGACGGTATCGACCATCGGCACGACGATGCCCCACGCGCCGGCATCGAGCACGCGCTTGATCAGGTGATGATTGCCTTCGGGCACACGGGCGAGCGGCACGCAGCCCGCATCGGCAACGGCAGCGAAGATCATGGCCGCTTGCGACCAGTCCACCGCCGAGTGCTCGATATCGAGCGTGAGCCAATCGAAGCCCATGCGAGCCAGCACGCGAGTCGCGTAGAGGTCACCCAGCGAGAGCCAGGTACCGTAGCTGACTTCGCCACGATGGAGCTTTTCTTTAACGGTGTTCTTACGCATGGTGGCCTCACATCACCCTCGCTGACGCGTCGGGCTCCTTATTGAACTTCCAAAATATCCTGCGTCTCGCCGTTCGGTAAAAAGCGGCAGCAGACAAAGTCGGTGGCAAAGTTTTTGCCGAGCACAGTACGGTTGCCACGCCACGCCAGCGAGCGATACAGCAGCCACTGCGTGTAGTGCGATTGAATGCGATAGCCCACTGCCACATCGCGAGGCTGCACCAGCAGCGATTCGCCAATCGTCAGCTGCCGCCAGGTAACCGGATTCTTAAACCGCGAAGGGCTTAGGTCGAGCCACAACGGGGCAAATAGGTTCCGCGCGTTCGCCTTGAGCGTGTGTCGCAAGTTGCCATTCTGGCTGAGCAACTCGCCCGTCATCGGCTGCTTGCGCCATTCAGGCATCGCGAGTGGCATCACGACCGCCAACGGCTTCTTATTGCAGACCAGGTGCCCTTCGCGACTTTCGGCTTGAGGCACAAACGAAACTTGCGGCGCGAGCGGAATGTTCGTGGCGTATTCGAGTCGCGGAATTGGCAGCGAAGTATCAAGAGCGTTGGCCGGCGTGACCTTGTTTTCGTCGTTGAGCAGACTATCGGCAAGCAACAAACATTCGTCGCGGCGGACAAGGAGCATGTGCCGCTGCAACAGCCAACCGCCGCTCAGCTTTTGTTCGATCTCGAGATAATCACAGTCGTTATCGGTGTGCCAACAAACTTCGGTCCAAGGGCCGACGGGAGTCGTCACTTGGCCATTGATGCTGATCTCGACAGTCCACTCGCCATGCAGCAAGGGCTGATTGCCGCTCGACAGATCGAGCGAGACTTGCGGGCGAGCAAAATCGGCGGTCGCCTGCAACTGCGGCGCGCACCAGCGGTTTCGTAACACGCCGAGCGAAGCTTGCGGCGAGTAAAGCGGCGCGGCGGGCATGCCCTTGATAGGCTTGGGCTCGGTGCGATGCTTGCCGAAAGCCAGTTCGGCGATGGGCGGCGTCGATTTGGTAGCCAGCACGATGGCTGTCATAAATTCGCGATCGGCAGGCGTCCCCGCAGTGGGTTGCAGGACGAAACCGCCGTCGGGCCTCGAAAGACGAATCGCGTGGCGAGCCATTCGCTCCAACCGTTCGCGCGCCGTCTCGGAGAACTGTGTCTCGCTCCCCTGCAGCAACTCATGGGAGCGGACCAAACTGGCCAACCAAGGCCGCAGCAGTTCGCGGACGTTCGTCTTGGGCAGGGCAAACTGGTCGAGACAGGCAGTGGCAAGTCTGGCCTCGGTGCTCAAGGCAGTTTTGCGCAGGGAAGCGGCAAGTTTTGGATCGGGCGAAAGGCGAGCCAGGACCAAAGGGAGTTCGCAGCCGAGAATCAGTTGGGTTAAGGCTTCGTCGGGGGTCGCGCTGGCGGCCGAAGTTTCGGCGGCAGTGAGCAAGCGATTCACGAGGCGTATCGTCAGGTCGGTTTTGTCGACCTTGGCAATGGCAGGAAGCAGATATGCCAGCGAGAGTCGTTTCAGCGACTCGGTCAACTCAACGACAACCGCTGACGATTCCAACGCGGGCTGAATCTCGCCCAGCACGTCACTTTTTACTCGCTGGCTGCGCAGGGTCTGCTGCAACTTCTCGGCGAGGGTCAAACCGCCCCAACACAATGGCAACGTCTTGCCACCGACCAGACGGGCCAGCGGTGTGAAAGGCTGAGCACGGAGTGCGGTAAGCCAGGCGGTTTCGTCGATTCGACGCAGCGGTTTGGGTGCTCGCGGTGCAGAGCGGGACGGCTCTGCCCGTGCGCTCAACGGACCCGTGGTGGCAGGTTCAGCGGACGAGCGCTGGGCAGAAGGGTCCCGATAGGTTGAATCGTCCATTCTCAGAGCGCACGCCGTAGGTGTATAATTCGACTGCCCATGCGGGCGAGGCTGTTTTAGCAACTCGCGTGGCCATTGCCTATCCGGCACGCACGCCGCGGCTCGACGACGCCAGGGTCAGCCGAAGTTTCCTCACCCTAGCATTTCGATGGAGTTCCCTCTCATGAAACGATCGCTCACTGGCACCTGGCCCCGCACTTCGCTTGCCATCACCCTGTTCGCCAGCGCTGGGCTGGCCATCGGCACCGCCCTGTTTGCCCTCCCCAGCATTGGTCAGGAAGCGGAAAAGCCGGCAGAGCCGAAAGCGGAAGCCAAGACCGAAACTCCCGCCGTCGAGAAGACGCCCGACGGTCTCGTCAAGCTGTCGAAAAAGCACGACGTGTGGATGGACACCAAGCGGAAGGCGATCATCGTGGATGGCAAGATTTGCCTCCGCGAAGGCCAACTCGAAATGTTCGCCTGTCCCAAGGGAACGAAGGAACACGAGTCGATTGTGGCCCTCAATTGCCTGCCGGAAGAAGTTCACGCCGGTTTGCTCGCCCTCGGTGCCAAGCAGGGGAAGACCGTCAAATTTGACCCGATGTACGAGCCCGCCACCGGCGAAATCGTCGATATTTTTGTGATGTGGAAAGAAGCCGACGGCACGGCGAAGGAAGTAAAAGCTCAGGAATTGATCAAGCACGCCAAGACGGGCAAGGCGATGGAATACGACTGGGTCTTTGCCGGCAGCGGCTTTTACAAGGATCCCGAAAGTGGTCGCCTGCACTACCAGGCCAACGGAGGCGACTTCATCTGCGTCTCGAATTTCCCCACCGCCACGCTCGATCTGCCCGTCGAAAGCACCCAGGCCAACGGCGGACTCCTGTTCCACGCCTTCACCGAAAATATTCCCGCCAAAGGAACCCCGGTGCGCGTGATTCTGGTGCCACGCATGAAGAAGGCTGATGACAAGAAGACCGACAAGCCGGCTGAGGCAGCGAAGACAGAAGCACCGAAGCCAGAAGCACCGAAGACGGAAGCACCAAAGACCGAAACGCCGGCAAAGGAGTAGCCCAACGATTGCCACCTGTCATCGGAGTCAGCTGCACCACCTCGAACAGCGACGCTAACAAGTTTGCGAAAATAATGAAGTATCTATTTGACAAAAGATCACTTCCGTGAGCTAATATCGGGACGTTCTCTTACAGTTTGGTGGTTGAGGTCCGTTCCCGCCTAGCGCGGATGGGCTTCGTCGTGCTCACCAGGCGAAGCCACAGTTGCCCGCGAGGGGCCTGTCCAAGAATTAGCCCCGTTGATGGACAAAGAGAGTGAGTTGCTAAAATTGCTGGCGACTCGCAAGTGATGCAACTGCAACACTTTCCGGCAAAATCTAAAAACGAATACCCGTCCAAAAACCCCAGGAGTTCTTGGACACTTGGGTGTTTGTCGAAAGAGGATCGCTGAGAGGGCCAGCGATCACAGAGTGACCTAAAACTGAACGACCTATGCTGTCGCGATTGAGTTAACCGGGGCGGGCGACTTGGCAAGTTCCGAAGGTCGCCAATCGACGAGCTGGATTTCGACCTTCGCCATGCCGCGAAATTCGTTGATCACTGGGCGGTAGGCGATATCGAGGGGACCATTGGCCCGGGTGAGCGCCTCGGCGTCATCGCCAAAACCAAAGCCGACACAGCGCATTGGCGTACGCAGGTGAGAGAGCTTGAGCGAGAGATGTCGCTCGCCGCCGCCAATTCGTTTGGGTGCTTCGGTAAGTGTTACGCCGGTCGCACAGAGTACTGGGCGAGGATTGCCCATGCCGAAGGGCGCCATCGATTCGATCTGGCGGACAACTTCGGTGGTGAGTTGGCAGAACGGGCCTTCGCCATCGATCCGCAGCTCACTCCCCTGCCCTCCCCTGCTGCTCGCTTCGGCTGCGGCATAGTCGAGAAACGCATTGCGGAAAGCTTCGATGCGCCCTTCTTCGATCTTCAAACCGGCCGCGGCGGCATGCCCGCCGTGAGCCAGTAGGTGTTCACTGCAGGCCATCAGTGCCTGGTGCAAGTTCACTCCGCCGGGCGAGCGTGCCGAGCCAGTGCCGGGCTTTGTACCGCTCGCATCCAGGGCGATGAGCACGACGGGAACCTGATACTTCTCCGCTAAGCGGCCGGCGACCAGGCCGATCACCCCGGCATGCCAGCCCTTGCCGGCGAGGACAAGAGCGCCGTCGTTTTCGGGATCGAATTCTTCTTTCGCCTGTTTGGCTGCGGCGAGCTGAATGCTGCGCTCGATGCTCTCGCGGCTATTATTAAGCTCATGAATGTATTCGGCCAGTTGCTGGGCTCGCGCGGCGTTGTCAGTGGTGAGCAATTCGACGGCGAGTTTTGCCTGACCAAAGCGGCCGGCAGCGTTCAAGCGAGGGGCGATGGCAAAGCCAATGTCTTCGCTGGAGAGAGCCGTCTTATCGGTCAGTTTGCAGACCTGCATCAGAGCCTGCAGGCCAATCGAGGGCTGAAACTTGAGGCTCGTCAGGCCGTGTCGTACCAGGATGCGATTTTCGTCGATCAGCGGCACCATATCGGCGACGGTGCCAATGGCGGCGAGACCGACGGCCGAGAGCAAGAAGTTGCGCAGGTTTTCCGTGACGCGCTTGGCACCGCTGGCCCGCTGACAGATGGCCCAGGCCAGCTTGAGTGCCACCCCTGCCCCGCACAGCCCGCCGAACGGATAGCTGGTGCCGGGCAACCGCGGGTGAACGATGACCGCCGCATTGGGAAGCGAATCGGCCAGTTCGTGGTGGTCGGTGATGATCAGCTCGATGCCAACCTCGCGGGCAGTCTCTGCCTCGGCGACGCTGGTAATCCCGCAATCGACCGAGACGACGACGTTCGCGCCACGCTCGGCCAAGGTGCGGAGGGCCTCGCTATTGAGCCCATAACCTTCCGAGAGGCGATCGGGGACGTAGTACTGACAATCGGCTCCGAGCAGCTTCAAGCAGTTGAGGAGCAGGCTCGAGCCGGTCATGCCATCGGCGTCGTAGTCACCATAGATTACGATCTTTCGCTTGGCAGTGATGGCCGCATGAATGCGATCGGCGGCTTCGGCGGCGCCGGGCAACAGATCGGGCTCGCGCAGGCCAGAGAGCTTGGCGTCGAGAAAGGAGCGGGCGGTGACGGGGTCGTACACGCCGCGGCTAAGAAGAAGCTGTGCGACGATGCTCGGCACAGCGGCATCGCGTTCCAACTGGGCGACTCTTCCCGCATCCAAGGGGCTGATTCGCCAGCGCTTGCGCATGACAGCTTCCGTACTGGTAGAAAATCCCTGAAGAATGCCTGGCGAGAGCGCAAAGTAGCGCGGCCGGGCCTGTGACCATCCAGCCGAGCTTAGGCCAGCTGGAGGTCGGCGGCAAGAGCCGGCTTACTTCTTCTTTTCGATGTGCAGCGTGTGCTTGCGCAGGCGGGATGAATACTTTTTGAGCTTCAACTTTTCACCACCCGGCTTGCGGCGGAGGATGTAGTTGATGTCGCCCGTTTCTTCGCAAACCAGAAAGACGACTTCGGCTTTTTTCTTGCTTTTGGCCATGATAGGAACTTCCGTCAGATCGATTCAAAACGCCGTCAAAATCAGTAGTGCGTACGTGCCTGCTGCAGCAAGCCCGTGCTGGCACGCACGACGGCCTGTTTAGGGGAATCCAAGAGTATAGGCAGTTGCCTGCCGTTGCGGAATAGGGACCACGGTGAACTTACTGCAGATTTCGCTAGCTCGAAACGGCCGCGAAGGGGCTTATTGAGGCTTCAGCAGGGAGAATTGCACCACGTCGATTGCTCCCCGGCGGAAATAGCCGGCACAACCCGTCAAATATTTCATATAGGTGTCGTAGGTTGCCGGCGACGTCAGCTCGATCGCTGATTCGCGTTTGGCTGCCAAACTAGCAGCCCAGCAATCAAGTGTCTGGGCGTAATGCTGCTGAAGCGAATGGAGGCGGGTCACTTGAAAACCCGCCTCTTCGGCGTAGCGGCGAATCTGGGAGGCCGGGCGAAGCTGACCGCCGGGAAAGATTTCCTTGGCAATGAACTTCATGAAAAGCACATCTTCGTAAGTGACCGCCATACCGGGTCGCTCGCGCACTTCATCTTCGGCAAAGACAATGCTGTGCAGCAACATTGGCGAGCCGGGCTTGAGCAGGCGAAACATGTTGGCGAAAAACGCGGCATACCGTTCTTCGCGAAAGTGTTCGAAGGCGCCGATGGACACGATGCGATCGACGGGCTCGTCGAATTCTTCCCAGCCTTGCAGACGCACTTCGACGCGGCCACTCAAATCAGCAAGTCGTTCGCGAGCAAGTTCCGCTTGAGCCTTACTGAGCGTCAAACCAACGGCTGTCACTTGGTGGTGTTCGACAGCGCGGCGAATGGTCGCGCCCCAACCACAACCGACATCAAGTAACCGCTGGCCAGGCTGTAGATCGCACTTACCGAGAGCGAGGTCGATCTTGGCCTGCTGGGCAGCGGCGAGCGGAATACCCGCTGGCTCGAAGTAGGCACAGCTGTAGGTCATCGACGGATCGAGAAACAGCGCATAGAAGTCGTTCGAAAGATCGTAGTGCGCCTGAATGTTCGCGTAAAAAGGCTCGAGGGCTTTTGCCATACCGAAAAATCCATTCTGCAAACGTCTGCAAATAACCAAAGGCACGAACCTGACGCGCGAGCCGAATATCGGCTGATGTTACTCAGCCTTCATGCGTTTTTGAGCTTCGAGCAGTGCGGGAATATTCGTGGCCATCCACGGCGATGCCGAAGGGGCTTGCTCTAGAAGACCAGCAGTGGCTTGAATTGTTTTTTCAGCGATCGTTAGCCACTCAGGCTGTTTGGTGGCAATCGCCAGCGCGATGAGATTGCCCGCTGCGACAGATCCTCCCGCAGGGTTGGCCCCATCGATGGGCTCCTTCCCCCGGGCCAAGAGCGTTTCGTGATCTTTCGACGTAAAGAAGAAGCCGCCCCCGCGAGGATCAGCAAAGAGCTCGATCTGTTTCGCGGTCAGATCCTTTGCGGCTGTCAGCCAGCGGTCTTCGCCCGTCGCGCGATGCAAGGCGAGCAAACCATAGGTCAAATAGGCGTAGTCATTCAGATAGGCATTGAGCCGTGCTTCACCACTGGCGAAGCTACGCTGCAGGCGACCTTCTTTGGTAACGAGCTTGGTCAAGGCAAAGTCTGCAGCCTTCTTCGCCGCTTCGATATAACGTGGTTGCTTGAGCAAGCGCCCGGTATCGGCGAGGCCGGCGATCATCAGGCCGTTGTCGGCAGCGAGAATCTTAATATCGGTGAGTGGCTTCACGCGGCGATCTCGCGCGGTGAGCAACTTTTGGCGAATCGTCGCCCATTCGGTGAGCAGTTTGTCTTCACTCACCTTGCGGGTGGCGGCAAGTTCACTATTCGGTTGCCCCAAATTGAGGACGTAGTACTTTTCTTCGAAGTTCGGCTCCTTCTGCAGTGCGAACATCGCGGAAAGCAAGCCGAACTTGTCGGCGGTAAGTTCCTTTTGCAATTCTTCTTTGGTCCAGCGTTGAAACTTGCCTTCTTCCCCTTCCGATTCCGCGTCGAGAGCCGCGTAGAAGCCACCATCGGGTGAAGTCATTTCGCGCAGGACAAAATCGCAGGTCTCGTCGGCGATGCGAGAAAAATCAGGTCGCTTGAGGATCGCTCCCGCTTCGGCATACACGCTGGCAAGCTGCCCATTGTCGTAGAGCATTTTCTCGAAGTGCGGGATCCGCCACATGCGATCGACGCTGTACCGATGAAAGCCGCCGCCGACGTGATCGTACACGCCGCCGCGCATCATCCGTTCGAGCGTGAAGGCGAGCATCTCTTTCGAGCGGGCATCATCAGTGCGGCGAATGTGATCGAGCAAGTAAACGAGATTTGCGGGTTCGGGAAACTTGGGTCTTTGCCAGGCAATTTCGTCGTAACCAAAGCCGCCCCACTTGGCATCGAACTGGTTCTCTAGTGCCGGCTGTACGGCGTCGTAGAGCTTCTTGTCGAGAGACGCGAGCGAGATGGTGCGGCGCGATTCGAGTTCGCTCTTCACCAAGTCAGTTAGTGTTTGGGCATCTTGCTTGATGCGATCCGGCGTCTTCTCCCAGGCTTCCTGGACTCGCTGCACGACGGTTAGAAATCCGCTTATCCCTTCGCGGTCGCCGTCGCGGGCCGGAAGATAGGTCGCACCAAAGAATGGTTGCGTCTCGGGCGTCAGGAACAGGCTCATCGGCCAACCACCGCCACGGCGACCAGTCGTCGCTTGGCTATAGACCTGCAAAGCCGTCATGTAGATCGAATCAAGATCGGGACGCTCTTCGCGATCGACTTTGATGCAGACAAAGTTTTTGTTGAGCAGCTTGGCGATTTCGGGATCGAGGAACGACTCTCGCTCCATCACGTGACACCAGTGACAGCTGGAATATCCTACCGAGAGGAAGATCAGCTTCCCTTCTTTCTTGGCTTTCGTCAGAGCCTCTTCGCCCCAGGGATACCAATCGACCGGGTTGTGAGCATGCAGCAACAGATACGGGCTGGTCTCTTTCGCCAATCGATTGGCGGGCTGCTTCTCGCCCTTCTTGATTTCTGGCTCTGCTGCGCAAACCAGACCGGTGGCAATAAGACAACTCAGCGAGAAGGCAATCCAACGTGACATAGCAACCTCAGCGGTTCGATGAAGATTGCCGCCAGTATAGAGGACAGCGACGCGCGGCGCAGGAGCGTATCGCAGCCTGCGATTTACAAGTACGGCGTGGCGAGCCGCGCGATACCATCGCGAATCCGAATCAGCAGCGGGCGAGAGTCCACGTCGCGCAGGTGGATTTGCCGAGCAGTCGAGAGTCGAGCGCGAACCGTTTCGTTCAATAACGCTGCGAAGTCGAGATCGTAGCACTCCACATTGAACTCGAAGTTCAGCCGCAGACTGCGCGGATCCCAATTGGCGGAGCCAATAAACGACCAGGCATCATCGACGGTGACAATCTTGGTGTGATCGAAGGGCAGCTTGGTTAAGAAGACACGGCAGCCATGCTCCAGGACTTGCCACAACTGGGCTGTCGAAGCCCATTGCACGAGTGCTAGGTTGTTCTTCTCGGGCAACACAATTGTCACATTGACGCCGCGCAGGGCGGCCACGTTCATGGCCGTGATCAGGGTAATATCGGGCAAAAAGTAGGGCGTAACGATTGTCAGCGAACGACGTGCGCTGCCGATCGCGCCGAGGAGGGTGAGCCGCAGCTTGTCGTGACGAGTATCGGGGCCGTCGGCGATGCCGCGACAAAGTACAGGTCCTTGGGGCTGCAATTTGGGAAACCAATGATGTCCTTCGAGTACTTCCTTTGTGGCGAATTCCCAATCAGCAACAAATGTCTCTTGCAGTTGAGCGACGATGGGTCCGTGAAGCTCAAAATGAACATCGCGAACCGGGTGGCGGCTGGTACTCGCCAGGCGGTGTCCTGCGCGGATGTTCATTCCCCCTGTGAAGCCGACTTTCCCATCGACCACCATGATCTTGCGGTGATTGCGCAGGTTGCTGTAGTGGAACTGCCCTGGCACCAAGGTAGGAAGAAACGTCGCGAACGTGATTTTGTCGCGACGCAGGACGCGCTTGATCGAAGGAAACGAGTACCGCGTGCCGACATCGTCGATCAACACGCGAATTTCGACACCACGGGCCTTGGCTCGCGCGAGGGCGGCGGCAAACTCGTGCCCTTCGGAGTCGTTGTCGAAAATGTAGGTCCCGAGCGAAATGGAATGCTCGGCGGAATCAATCGCGGCTAGCATTCGCGGGTAAGCTTCGTCGCCACAATGTAGCGGCACGATTCGATTGCCTGGCACCAAGGGGATATCGGTCACCCGCTGCACATAAGTGCTTAGCGCGGCGAGGTGGAGCGATTCGTCTTCGAGCGCGCGGCAAAGTTCCTCGGTGGCCGCCTGTTCGTGCTGCCTGCGAGCCCGCTTGGATTCGCGACTGCGAAGTCGCCGGGCCTTGCGGCGAATGCGATTCACGCCGAAGGTGAAATACAGCAGCGAGCCGATGATCGGTGCCAGCCAGATGATGCCGACCCAGCCCAAGGCCGCGCGATTGTCTCGCTTGGTCAGCACGACGTGGCTCGACGCCACCAGGACAATCGCCAGATCGATCGCCGCAAATAGATACGTCCAGACCGAATTCAACAGTTCGCTCATGCCGGCAGGATTACTTTTTTTCTTCGCTGGGCTGGGGCTCAGCTGGCTGTTGTGCGGCGGGCTTCTTAGCGGATGCTTTCTCTTCGGCCCGGAATAGATCGGCATGAACGTGGGCGACGTCCCACATGTAATGGCCAATCTTATGCTTCTCGGCTTCGAGAATGTGCTTCTTAGCTAGCTCGCGATTGTTGGCTGCTTGATACCACAGGCCAAGATACAGGTGAGCGTAGAACTCGCGAGCATTCTTGGCTTCGGCCGGCGGATTGCCCAAATCGATCGCCTTCAACACGTCTTCGGGCTTGAGCTTACCTCGATACAGATCGTAGATCTGCATCATTGGTACGCGGGGGTCGTTCTCGATCGGCAGCATATTCTCTTTCGCCTTGGCCACGCCTTCGGTGGCTGCCACGCACAAGTAGCGCCAGACGGAATTCTCAACGTCCTGGTTGTGATACGTCTGATACAGCTCGAATTGCTTCGCACCCTCCGCGTATTGCCCCGCGTAATAGTACGAAATGCCGCGTTCCCACTGGCGAGACTCGGCCTTCGGTTCGAGCTCGACATACTTATCCAAATCAGCTACTGACTTCTTCACGTTACCCAGGCGGAAGTTCTCGCGACCCCGCCAGTAATAGGCCATCTCGTTTTTCGGGTCTTGTTTCAGCACATCGGTAAAGAGGCCAACGGCCTGCAAGCTGTCGCCCCGTTGCGATGCTCGAGCCGCTTGCTGCATCGCTTCGGCTGGCTCGAGAGCAGCAGGAGCCTGCCCAAGGACGGGAAGACCGAGGCTGAAAACAATGAGTATCGCGGCGAGTTGTCGCATGTGGGGGACCTCCGATGGTCGAGGGTGGAAGGCTGACAGCAGACAGTACGGTGCTGGCACGCCCCGTGCAACCTCACCGATTATAGGCAGTCGAAATTTCGAAAGGCTTCCCATCAGTAACGGTCCATTTTTGATCGTTCCGCGAACAGGCTGGCTGAACTTCGGCCAGGCAGGGTCTGCGCGAATTTCCCATTTTGAGATTCCCGTCTCATTTTGAGCCTCTAATGGCGCTGCCATCACGCCCAAGTGTCAAAAACTGTCCAACACATGAGACAAGCTAGGGGCACTGCGAAGTCTTGTGGCACGTAAACGCCAATTTCCTGGCTCATTTTCGCGCAGCAGAGCCACTTTTTCTCAAGTTCTCGTGACCGGCGCACACTTTGCAATGCTGAACTTCCACGAAAGTTACACTGTCCGTTGAGTGACAGGCAGCCGGGGGGCTGTAACTGAGTTTTTGAAGCCGAGGGAACGCTTCGCACGAAGCGAAACCCATCAAGGAGGAAGAGACAATGTTGGTACTAAGCCGCAAAGTTGGTGAGCGTCTGGTCATCGGTGGCAATATCACGGTCGTCGTCAGCCGCGTTGCTGGCAACCGCGTGACCATCGGAATCGAAGCTCCTGATGATGTCCGCATCGTTCGTGGCGAACTGAAGCCCGAGAACGAAATGGCCCACGCCGATGCTGGCCGCACGGTTGGTAAGGCCGCCATTCACGCCGACCATGACACTCGCGAATTCGCAGTGCCACGTCTGGCTAAGTAACGATTCGTTGGTGCAAAACAGGCACCATTCCCACCTGTCAACGACACGTGGTGCCTGTGGATGTCCAAGCAATGGCTGAGCATGTGCTACGGCACAGATCGCTAGGCTTGGCAAATCACTTTTCGAATGGTTGTTGCCAAAAGATCCAGTTGCGACCCTTGAAGGAGCAAGCTGGGATGATGCAAGACAAGCGTCGCTTCGGCCGCTGCTTGCGCCTGTGAAAGTTCGCCGAACACTCGGCAGCGTTTCGCACTGCGCTTGTTAAAGCCCCGGAAGCCCGCATCGATGGCGATGCCTTCGACTTGTAAATCATCAATGAGGCGATCGCGTGATGGATTGCGGCAATCGGGTTCTGTGGATTCAGAACCGGATTTAGAGCTCGCGCCCCCCCAGGCTGCTTGGTAACGCCAGGCGAGCTTGTAGTAGGCAGATGTATCTCCTTCATTGACAGCTGGGCCTGCCTTCAGCTGCAAAATGTCCTGCAATTGTTCACGTAAGTAGCGTGCGGCTTCTGCACGAGCGCGCGTCATTTCGCGCAGCTGGCAAAGTTGTGGCAGCAGCACCGCCGCTTGCAATTCACTAAGCGGATAAGCTTCGTTACCTCGAAATGTGTGCGTACGAATTCGCTGCGCAATGTCTGCCTGAGATGTCAGGACCGCCCCGCCGCGTCCCGCCGTTAACAACTTGCTACCACCAAAGCTGAGCACACCCACATCGCCCCAACTGCCCGCTGGCCTACCAGCGATTGTTGCTCCCGGCACCTGACAAGCATCTTCCACCACCTTCAAGCCCAGGTCTCTCGCCAGCTCTTTCGCCACCGGCATTGGAACTAGGTGACCGTGCAAATGCGAGACGATCACCGCTTTGGTGCTTGCTGATTTTGCGGCGGCTAGTTGGCTCAAGTCGATCGTCCAACCATTTTCGACGACATCGACCAGCACGGGCCGCGCGCCGACAGCTTCGATTGCGCGAAAGTTTCCCGGAAAGTCATAGCCGGCAAGAATCACTTCGTCCCCTGCCCCGATCTTCAGACCTCGCAGCGCGAGTTCCACAGCGATGGTGCCCGACGAACAGAGAATGGCTTCGTTGGCCTGGAACTGGTCATTCAGTTGCTTGACGAGGGCCGCGGAATTCTTGCCGTCATACCGGCCCCAATCACCGCTCGCGTAGCAAGCGAGCAATGCCTCGCGAATGTCATCATCAACAGGAGGCCACGAGGGCGGACCTTCGGGAAAGGCGGGTTCGCGACGGCTAGCTGGATCGTTGTTCATAGAAAACGCAGCGATCCTAAAAGCCCAACCCGGGGCCAATGAGTTCAGCCGTCGCCACGGTACCTTCTTTCAGTCGAAACATGCCGGGGTACTTTTGATTCCAGCCTTGATTGCCGGCCGGACAATACTGCCGGCTGTTTCCTTCGATGGCTGCAATCGTGGGAATGCGGGCGGCGAGACTTGCCGAGTGCAAAAACGAGTAACCGGGGCAACTCAAATCTTGCACGCACAGAAACATGCCGTACTTCTGCGCTGCAGCGCCCATGAGCAGCGCTTCCGTGTGTCCCTTGCAAGCCTTGAGAGCCACGCCGCTATAGCCTTGCTCGCGCGCAAGGTGCAGCGTCTCGAGATCAATGAGCGATTCGTCGATCACCACGGGCTTAATGGCCGCGGCTTTGTGCATTCGATTTTCTGGATGGGACTTCAAGTCGCGATGGGTTGGCTGTTCGATGTACTGAACGCGATCGAGCGCATGAGGCGAGCCTTCGCGCACGAGATTGAGAAAATCGAGCAGGTATTCGACGCCGCTGCACTTCTCGTTGAAGTCGAGTGAGTAATTCCACTGCTGGCAACCACGGGCCTGTTGTGCGGCAACCGCGGCTTGCTCCACGCGCACCACGCGCTCGACATCCCAGGCGAGATCATCGCCATTGAGCTTGATCTTGAGGTGGGTCAGTTCATCTTGCGCGATCCATTCACCCAGGGTCTCGGCCAAACCGTCATTGAGGCGCTTCGCAATATCCGCTTCAAACAGCGGATCGAGCGCGCCGACCAAATGATAGAGCGGCATCGTGGGCTTGGGCTGGCGCGAGGTGTACCGGTCGAGATACTCGCCCGCAAATTCAGGCGTCAAGTAGTGCGCCAGATCGTGCGTCACCCACTCTGAACCGAGCAAATTGTAGGCATTCTGGTCATGGACTTTGCCATAGGCATCGTGAATCGCCGCTTCGAATGGACTGGCCGCAACCAGCCGCGCGAGCGGTGGCATGGGCTCGGCCAATTCCAGTTCCCGCTGAACCTGATCGGCAATTTGCAACTGCAAGGGATGCCACGAACCGGTGATATCGAGCGGATGACCCGAAAGCGAATTTTGCGTAATTGCCGCAGAAAAAAGTTCGACAAACCGCAATATCGCCTGCAAGCTTTGTTCGACCGTTACCTTGGCACTGGGCCAGGCCCAAACATTTCCCATGGGCATCGAGCCAAAGCCACTCGCCTGTTTACCTGCCACGGTCTCAACGCGCAGAGTGGCATTCACGAGCACAGCATCGGTCACTACACGCCCACCAAACTTGATCGGTGCGCGATATTGAATTCGCTCCTGAGAAACGTGCAAGTCGCGCAGCGTAATATCGGTAGATTTTGGCATGGTGACGATGTTGCGTACGAACGAAAAAAAGTGAATGGACTGCCGTATGGTAACTTTCGGTGGTCGAATTCGCCACCAATCCAAAGGGGTGCCCCTTCGCACCTAAAGAAATTCCTTACGTTCTCCGTATTGGCGGACGATGCACCCTCGCACGTCCCCTAGGGCACGGCATTCAACCCAAATGTTTGCCTTAATTTTTACGTTAAATCATTCGAGTAACCGATTCTTTATTCGACAACGCCGCCCTGTGATGGCAGAATGTGCCCCAACAGAGAAGAGGTGACAAAATGCTGTCACTGCGGTAGACGATCTTGAGCAGATGAAGAATGATGGTGGCGGTCCGCCGATCGACCCCGGGGCAGGGAGCGACTGGCGGTGCAGCTGCGGATTTTCGGTGACTGCATCGATTGGTTCCTGTTTTCCAGCAGTCTCCAGTTGCTCTGCCCCAGCAACCTCACATCTCAGCCGGCATCATGACTCATCGTCTCGAGCGTATCCTTCGCATCCTCTCGCTGCTTCAAAGTGGCATCACTTACAACGCCTTGCAACTGGCCGAAGCCACGGGAGTGCATCGGCGAACGGTGTTTCGCGATGTTGCCCTCTTACGGGGGGCAGGGATCCCCATTCGGTTCGAACCCGAAACAGCGTGCTACAGTCTAGTGGCCTTGCCCGAGTATCTCGCGGAAGGAATTCGTTCTCCCGATCTGCTCCGCTTATTGCAAACTGCTGCCCTGGGCAATTTCGTTTTGGGCGGTAATGCTGATATGGTGGGCCGGACGATTCAGCATCTGGCTGCCAGCTTGCCCACGACCGACCGAAGCGAAGTTGAACACTTTTTGCGGTACTGCCGGCTTCCTCTCCACAACGAGCCGAGTGCTGCGAATGACGGTTACGATCATGAAGTATTGGCCGTGCTGCTCCGCGTCATCCGCTTGAGCCAGCAGGTCATGCTGATGCTCATCGATGGTGGCCGCGAGGTTCAGACGATCCGACTGGGAAGTGTGCAACTCCTGTTTACTCCGCAAGGAGGGGTCGTGCGCGGCAACATGGTGCCCGAAGGTCGATTCATGGAGGTGCCGCTCTTCGCTATTCGTGAAGCTGCGGTGGCCGAAGCGGCCATCGACTTTCGCCGACACGAAGCTCCCCCACCGATTACCATGAGTGTTCCCCGCGATCCCCCCGAACAATCCTGAATGGCTATCTAAGCCCGGCGCGTCAGCTCTTGCCAGTGGTCGTGACTCGCCACCCAATCCTGCCAAATGATCACCCGCGGTTCCGCATGCCGCGCGGCTGTGCTGTTTCCTTTTTTGTTGCAACGAGTTTGCTGTGGGTAAGAAGAACGCCTATCTCGCCTCTTCACTGGTAAGTTTTCGTAATTCTCAGGGCCTCGATGCTCGTGGCTCGCTGATGCGCCTCAGTCGCCAGCAAGCGATGTTCGAGATTTACAATCCGTACTCCGTGGTGCAGTTGTCGGAGGTCCTCTCCGACCTGCGCATTCACCAGGGTGAGCGCGAGGTTTATCACGGCCGAGCCGTCGTGACTGCGCTGATGAATACCGGCTTGATGCTCATCGTCTCGGTTTCATTGGTCGATCCCTGGTCCGATCTGAAAGGGCTGCGCACCGGCGAAGTGCTCCGCTCGTTCGTCCACGACTTTGTGTCTGACTGGGAAGCGGGCAACGAACGGATGCACAAACCGTTTCAGCTCAGCGTCGGCAGTTTGCGAAACTACCTGCAAGAAGTGAGTCGCTCGCTGGAGCACTGGGAGACGGAAGCCGGCCTCAACGACCCCGCGACCCCCGACACACAGAAAATCGACTTCGTTGTCGATGTCGATCACGAAATTTCGCCTCGCCTTGGCCAACTCTATCATGAGTTTGAAGACACAGCCAAAGACATTCCTCGCAAGGCTCAACCTTATCACAGGGCTTACGCACAGCGAGAGCTTCATCCGCTCATGATGTGTTCGCCGTTCATGTATCGCGCCTTCAGTAAACCGCTGGGCTATGCCGGCGATTACGAAATGGTGCGCATGATGCTCAGCGAGCCTTGGGAAGGGAGCAACACCTTTGCCAAGATTCTGAATGCCTCGGCGTTGCGCCACGATGCGCCGGCCGCGCATCGCAATCGCATCGAACTGCTCACCCAGGCGCTCGCGCGCGAAGCCAAGCGAGTTGCGCTCGAAGGCCGTCGATTGCGAGTTCTCAACATCGGCTGCGGTCCGGCCGTAGAAGTAACGCACTTGATCGAAACAGAAGAGATCGCCAACGAGATCGATTTTGTGCTCGTCGACTTTAATGCCGAAACTCTCGATTTCGTCAGGCAGAATCTCGTTCCCAATGCTCGCGCCCGACGACCGAAGATGACTATCGAGATCGAGCAGCGGTCGGTACACGAGATTATTCAGACGTCGATGGAAGGCAAGCCGACGCAAACTCCTGTCTACGACTTCGTCTACTGCGCCGGCCTGTTTGACTACTTCCGCGATACGACCTGTGGCTTTCTCGTTCAGCACTTCTACTCGTTGCTGCGTCCCGGCGGTCAGGTCATTGTCACCAACGTAACTCCGCAACATTCCTCCGAAGCCATCATGAGCCTCGTCATGGAGTGGACGCTCGAACTGCGCGATGAGAAGCAAATGTTGACCCTCGCCCCGGGCTTGGGGCGGCAAGAAACCTACTGCGACGCCACCAACGTCAATGTCTTCCTGTCTGTGAGAAAACCCCATTAGTGGCGGCCACGACAGAGCGCCCCTATTTAGCCGATGACTGATTCCGCCCGGCCTACCGACGACCTGCAAGCCTTCGAGCAAGCGGACCTTGCGCTGCGCTTGCAGCGCGGCACCATCGGTCTGGCGCTGGGCGTGCTGATGATGCCAGCTGGAGTCATTCTCGATCTGAACGCCGATCCCGATGGCTGGGGAAAACTGCTGGCGGTGCGCCTGGTCACCACCGCGATCTTGGCGATCGGACTCGCGGTCTTCATGCTGGTTCCACTCGGCCGGGCAGTCAAATATGCCAGCCTGGGGCTCGTGCTGTTTCCGGCCCTCGCCATCGCGCTGATGATCTATCTGATCGACAAGCCGAATTCGAATTACTTTGTCGGCCTGACCCTGCTGATGCTGCTCATTCAGCTACTAGGATTCTCGGCGCTGGAAGCGGGACTCTACTGCGGCATGGTGATGCTGGCTTTTTTTCTCGCCACCTTCAGCAAACATGGCTTTCATGCCGGCATCGACAATCTCCCGCTGGAGACATTCTTTCTGCTGGCGACAACGGCAATCAGCGTGGTTGTCTGCCACTTGAATCTGCGCAATCGTCGCACCGACTTCCTGCTTCGTCGCACGCTCGACGAAAAGAATCGGCAGCTTGAAGAGCTTGATCGCTTGCGGGCAGGATTCTTGGCCAACGTCAGCCATGAACTGCGCACGCCCCTCTCGCTGATCATTGCCCCCATCGAAGAAATCCTTTCGACGCGGCAAACGGTCACGCCGCAAATGGGTCACACCCTGACGCTGGTGCGCAAGAATGCCGATCGCTTGCGCCTGCTCGTCGATGACTTGCTGGATGTCGTGCGACTCGATCACGGCGTCATGCGACTTGAGATCGAAGAAGTTGACGCCCGCGATTTTTTGCTGCAGATCGTCCGTACTTTGGAGCCCATGGCCGAAGATCGCCAGATCAAACTCGTCTCCGAACTGCAGACCACTCCCATGGATCTGCGGCTCGATATCTCGCGCGTCGAACGCGTGCTGATGAACTTGATAACGAACTCGATCAAATTCTCGCCCGAAAAATCGACCATCCGCGTCCAGCTCGAAGCACGAGAACGCGCAGCGGCAATCATCGTTTCGGATCAAGGCCCCGGCATTCCCGAAGCAGATCGCGTGCAGATCTTCGATCGCTTCTTTCAGGCCAGCAACAACCGCGCGCGAGCCTCGCAGGGGTTGGGGCTCGGCCTGGCGATTGCCCGCGAGATCGTACGCGCTCACGGCGGCGAAATCGAAGCCCACAACAATCCCGAGCGAGGCTGCCGTTTCGTCGTCACGCTGCCGCTGGAGTGGAACCCGGCCGATTATTCGCCAGCGCAACGACTGGCGATCAAACAGGCTGGCGATGAGGCCACGTCGGTGCGCCTCAGCACCCGAGTCATTCCGTCGGTCGAAGAGGTAACCGCCGACGCTGTCGCGCTGGCAGCTGCGCGTGTCATCAAAGAAGGTCCGCAAGAACTGCTAATCGTCGACGACGAGCCCGACCTGCGGAACTACCTGGTCGAATCGTTGCAGAGCGAGTTCGCCACGGCGAGCGCAGCGACGTGTGCTCAAGGGCTGCAAAAAGCGAAGGAGTTGAAGCCTGCTTGCATCCTGCTCGATCTGATGTTGCCAGATGGCAGCGGCATCGACGTGCTCCGTGCTATCCGCGCCGAGCCGTCGCTGTGCGATACCAAGGTCGTGATGCTGACGGCCAACCTGGATGAAACCGTCAAGATCGATGCCCTCCGCTTTGGTGCCGACGACTTCCTCTCCAAGCCGTTCGGCATCACCGAAGTGCGCACCCGCGTCGCGGGTCTCATTCGCAGTTCTCACTTGCAGGGGCAGTTGCGCCGCGAGCGCGAAGAACTACAGCAGTCGCTCGTTCGCTTGCGCGAGACCGAAGTGAAACTGTTTCAAAGCGAAAAGATGCGCGGGCTTGGCAGTCTCGCGGCGGGCTTGCTGCACGAAATCAACAATCCCGTTCACTACACGCTGCTGGCGATTCGCTCGCTGAAGAAGGATCTGGCGGCAGGTCGCGATACGAGCGAGGTTGTCGCCGATATCGAATCGGGGGTTACGCGCGTCGGCCAGATTCTCGGCGAGTTGCGAAATTTTGCCTATCCCGAGCAAGCCCAGCTGCAGCTCGAGTTCAAACTGTACGAGGTTTTGCAGAGTGCCCTGCGCTTTACAGCACACCTGACCAAGAACCTGAGTCTGGAGGTTGCTGACGACTTTCGTCATATCAAAGTGCAAGGCTCGCAAATTCAAATTGGCCAGGTTCTGGTGAATTTGCTGACAAATGCAACGACCGCCCTCGAAAAATTGGGCGAGAGCCATGCCGGAAAGATTACCATTACGGGCACTGTGAACGGCGACCGTTTTCAGCTTCGCATTGTCGATAACGGTCCGGGAATCCCGTCCGCCGATTTGACTCGAGTTACCGAACCTTTTTACACGACGGCCGCACCAGGCAGCGGCCTGGGCCTCGGCCTGAGCATTTGCGATACCATCATCCGCAATCACGGAGGCTACCTGGTGCTGCAAAGCGCCGAACGTCAAGGGACGGAAGTCTCATTCGACCTGCCTCTCGTACCATCCGAAGGAAAACAGCATGCAACCTCCCCCCACGAAGCAAATCCTGTACGTCGATGATGAAGCCCAAGCACTGAAGTATTTTGGTCGCTTGTTCGGCGATCGCTTTCACGTGCTGACGGCTACCTCCGTCGACGAAGCACTCGCGCTGCTCGAACAGAAGTCGGCCGAGATCGGCGTTGTGGTCACCGACCAGCGGATGCCCGGCAAGACCGGCGTCACGCTGATGGAACATCTGCGCCATCGCTATCCGAACATCGTCCGCATTCTCACCACGGCCTACAGCGATCTCGACGCTGCCATTAAGTCGGTGAACGAAGGTGGCGCGTTCCGCTACATCACCAAGCCGTGGAACGAAGAAGAAATCGTTGGCGCTTTGCTGCGCGGTCTCGACTATCACCAGGCCCTCGAAGATCGCGATCGCCTGCTGCGAGAAAAGCTCAGCGTACTGCATCGCCTCATCATCATGGATCGCGTGCGCGGCTTGGCCACAGCAGCCACCGCCCTCGAAGGCCGCCTGAACAACGCCTGGGGCGCGCTGGTCGCCTACATGCAGCAATCGCCAGTGCAGCAGCGCATTCGCGTCCAGATGGACGAAATCGCCAGCTTGAATATGGTGGCTGTTGCCCGTCGCGAAGCCGAGGCCATGGTCAAGACAGTGCAGACCATTCTGCAAGATACGGTCGGCTCTTCGACCGGCAACGAACCGTGGCTCAACCTGCACGAGATGCTCAATGGTTTTGCGGAACGCTCGCGCCCTGAGTTGCAGAGCGAAGACATCGAGTTGCAACTGAGCCCGATTCCCGAGGATCTGGCGATTGCCAGCGATCGCGGCCTGTTCAATCGCCTGCTGGCCATTTTGGTCCGCCGCGTGGCCGACCTGCACGAAGAGCCCATGAAAGTGGCTATCAACTTGCAAGATGCCACGGCCGATCCACTGGTGCTCACCATTCGTGGAGATTTTGACAAACTCTCGAACGGGCATGTCGCGTCGCTGTTTTCGGCGGCCATCCCTCTGCAAAAGTGGCCACTCGGTCTCGATATGGATCTGCTCTCGGCCTTCATGATCGCCTATCACCTGGGTGGCACGTTGCAAATCGAAACCAAACCGCCGGTGGGTCCAGGCTTTCGCGTCACCTTGCCGCGCAATGGTGCCGCAGGGAGCAAGAGCTCGCCCCCCGAGGCCTGGTTCGATAGCGTGTACGACGCCATCCTGGCTTGGGAGCAGGAAATGTCCGCAGATTTGGACGACTAGCATTTGCCTTTCGGGCTGCAAGATTCCGGCGGCTGCGGTAACATACGAGGCACCTGCCGGAGTTCTGAGTTTCTTTTGTAGAGGTGCGGTATGTTGTTCTCGCTGCGAAGCCTGCAGATCGTTTCGTTGCTTGGTTGCGGCATCGGCGTCCCCTTGGCTGCCGCTCAGGAAACAACTCCTCCCACAGCCGAGCAGCCCAACACTCAAAAAGCGGCCGATATCGGTGAGCTGATTAAGCAGCTTGATGCTGACGAGTTCCCGGCTCGCCAGGAAGCTTCGCAGCGACTTGCTGCCGCCGGCGAGAAGGCAGTTCCAGAACTCGAAAAGGCCACCAGCGGCGAAAGTCGCGAAGCGGCCATGCGGGCCTTCGATATTCTCAAGAGCCATTTCGAAAAAGGATCGCCGGCCGCTCGTGATGCCTCCAAGGCCGCCCTCGAACGTCTCGCCAAGGCAGATCTCGGTTCTACGTCGCGCCGCGCCAGCGAGATTCTCACTCCACCCAATCCAGCCACGCCCAACAATGCTCCCGTGCCGGGCATCGTCGGCGGACCGATCGGCCTGCGTATGGCGGTCGTCCGCGCCATCGCCGGTGGTGCTGGTGGTGGTGTCGAGACCCGCGTGAAGGTCGAAAACGGCGTGAAGACCACCGAAGTGAAAGACAAAGAGCGCCAGGTCAAGATCGTCGACGATCCCGACAAGGGCATCACCATGGAAGTGACCGAAACGAAAGATGGTAAGGAAGAGACCAAGAAATACGCAGCCAAGAACGCCGACGAACTGAAAACCAAAGAGCCCGACGCTCATAAACTCTTTGAGCAGTACACCGCCAAGGGGGGCGCGATCCGCTTTGCCGTTGCTCCTGGCTTTGCCCCCGCCGCCGTTCCTCGCCTGGCTCCGGCCATCGCTCCACCGCGTCGGGTCATGCCCGCAGCTCCGCCCGTTCCCGGCATTCCGATTCCTGTACCGGGATTTCCCGTGCCGGCCATCGAGATTGTGCCGGCTGCGCCCCTCCCCCCTGCCCTGCCCGCCAAAGAACGACAGGAAGCGATCGACGAACTCGACAAGTCGCTGCAAGCTGCCGAAGCCAGTCTCAAAGAGGCCTTCAAGAACGCTGGCGACGATGAGCAGGCAAAGAAAGCTCAAGCCCGCCTGGACGAAGTGCGCAAGCAACTTGAAAAGCTGCGCGAGTCGCTGAAGTAGGCATTCTTAGGGAGCCGGAAGCGTTATCTTGCCGGCGCGGTCTTCCCGCTCGCCAGATGTGCCGGGCGGCCACCTTCGTACACGCTGAACTCGGCCCACACGGGCAGGTGATCAGAAACTTCGAGTGCCTGCTCGAGCGTCAGGTTGTAGTGACGCAGAAAGTCGAACACGCCACCCTTGCCGGCGAACTCGGTTGTCGCCACGCGGCTGAAGAGAATGTTGTCGTACTGTTTGTCGCCGCGGGTATTGGTCGGGGCGTTGTTGACGACACAGACCAAGCCGGGCAGCAAACCGAGTTGCCCCAGCTTGGCGTTATGGGCGTTGAAGTCGCCCACCATGATCACATCGTCTTCTTGCCGCTGATCATCGCGCACGGCAATGAACACATCGTCGAGCGAATCGAGCTCACGTTCGACTTCATCGGGATCGGTGTGCACGTTCACCAGCGTGAACGTGAAGGCTTCGCCGGGCTGCGGTCCCCGCGCGCGGAACCAGCCAATCAGCGGTTCGCGGTGGAGCAAGTCGTTGCGATCATCAACCGTATACATCTGATTGCGATCGACCTCGATGCTCGCCAGGTCGTAAATGTAGGCGTACTGTTCTTTGCTATTCGAACGGCCGAGACGCGGGCCCACGACGTAGTCGTAGCGAAAGCGACCGTCCTGATTCAGCATCTGTACGAGCGCCTGGCAAACATCCTGCTGCGCGCGAATTTCCTGAATGGCGATCAAGTCAAAATTTTTGAGCACCTCGACGATGATCGGCATCGCGGCCGGATTGTTCAGCTTGGCTTCACCGAAGACTTGAATGTTGAACGAGGCAATGCGAATGGTTTCGTTGCCGCGCGGCGGAGGCACCTGCGTCGAGGTCTGGTAAACAGGCCCCTGCCCTTGCGGCAGGTTCTTGACGAACTCCTGCAAGGGTCCGCGAAACATGTAACCGCCGCCCAACAGAGCGATCAGAAACAGCACGAGCGGCGCAGATTTCTTCATGAGTACACACCCGCCAAGAATCGAGATTCGAAGGGCGGGAGTGTACGAGTTCTGGTTTAAAGTTCAAAGTTCAATGTTTAAAGTTGGAATTCAAATGCCTTTCCGCATTTCTTCCCCAACTTGAAACCTTAAACTTGAAACCTTGAACTTGCTTTTGCTCGCTAGCGTCCGTAGCCAAACTGATAAACGGGCTCCAGCTGTTCGGCGCGGGCTAAGTCGCGGGGCGTGATGATTTGCCGGTCGAGGGGCGGCGGGCCGTTCTCGATTCGCTGGATCAAGTCGTTGTAAGGTTGCCACTGAAGATCGCCGAGCGTGACGAGTTGGCCGAGTTCTTCGCCGCCGGTCGCGTCGCGGTAAGCGAGATAAATGAGTTCACTGCAGTAGATGGCCGCAGCCTTGTCGTCGAGTCGGTATCGTTCGTCGTAAGGGCGACCGCGATAGCTGTGAACCTTCGCTAGCATTGCCGGCACGTGAGCTTGCTGCTCGGGTTTTAGTCGATAGACGGCGAAGGCACTGTGGCGGCCGCGGAAGACATACTCCCGCAGTGGCGTAGGACCGACCGGCCTATGTGCTTCGTAGACGACCCAGCGGCCATCTTCCAAGGCAACGATGCCGCAGTGTGAGTAAGGAGACTTCGTGGCACCTTCGATGGCATTCACCAACGGTGAAAACGGCAGCGATTGAAAGATCACGTCCCCTTCCTGAGGGTGATACTTTGCATAGGCCAGAAGCGCTGGCAATAACGTATAGCTCAGCAGCGATAGGACGATGAATGCGAAACCGGCCAGGGCGCCGGCGATCCACCAGAGTCCCTTATTTCGGCGACGAGCGCGCGGCGCTCCCACGGTGATGTTCATGGATGCATACTCCGCAGATGAGACGCGCTGCGGACGAAAGACGAGGATCGCCGTTTCGCGATGATGCCCGCAGCGAAAATGAGTTCGCGAAGCAGCCGAGAAGTTATTCCGCTGAAGTTGCAGCTCCAGCGTGACGTGGCCAGCTTACTTCTCGGCCAATAACGCTTCGATGTGCGTATGCAGGTCTTTGGGCTCTTCGTCCCACTTATGTCGCAGTTTGCCGGTGCGATCGTAGAGTCGATAGTGGGGAACTTGTTCGAGGCCGAATTTGGTGAAGGGGTTGTCTTTCTGTCGCCAGCTGCAAAGGAGGTTATCGAAGCGAGCGCGCTGGCCGGCGAGGAAGCGACGCACCAGCTGCTCGTCATCGGGATCATCGAACGAGACGGCAATCGCGGCCAGTCCCTTTTCCTGATACTTTTCATAAGCATCTACCGTGTGCGGAAAACCTTCGACGCACGGATGACACCAGGTGGCCCAAAAATCGACCAGCACTACTTTGCCGGCCTGCTTCTTCACCAGGTCTTCCAGGGCTGTTTCGTCTCCCACTTGTAGCGAGATGGTCGCAGGATCGAGGCCCGGTTCGCTGGTCTTCGTGACGGGTTTCTCGGAAGTATTCGGCGGCGACTGAGCCTGCGGCTGGCAACCGACCACACACAACAAGAGCAACAGCAGAGCAGCAGTCTTCGTCAGCAACTTCACCACGTTCGGCACTCCCCACAAACGACTGGAAACTTCGGCAGGCAAGAAACAACGCTGCCGCTAGAAGTTCGAGAACTTGCAGCGGCAGCGCGAATCGGAGCAGCAACGTTAGCCCGCGAGGGACCAACTTGCAGCGAACTTACTTCTTGTTCTGGATACCGCAACCGAAGGCCTTCGTGCCTTCGACCGAGACGGTCTTGCCAGCGAGGATGGCATCGACGGCGTCAGCGACGTGATGCTTAGTGGGTTCCTTGCGATCGTTGTCGAAGGCACCGACGTATTGGACGGTCTTCTTGCCATCGAGCACGAAGATGTGCGGGGTGACGCGGGCACCGTATTCGGTGGCGGTCTTACCCGAGGCGTCGAACACGTAGGGGAAGTTAAATCCCTTGTCTTCGGCGCGGGTCTTCATGGCGGCCAGATCTTCGGTCTTGGTGTTGCAGTTGATGGCGATGAACTGCACGCCCTTGTCCTTGTACTTCTTGGCGAACTCGACGAAGCGATCTTCGTAGGCCACCGAGACAGGGCAGATATTGCAAGTGAAGCAAACGACAACAGCCTTGGCATCCTTGGCATCGGCCAGGCTGTATTCCTTGCCGTCAACGCCGACGAGACCCTTGTATTCTGGAGCCTTTTCGCCTGGGGCGAGTTCGGCAGCGAAGGCAGGGGCGCAGAAGGCAAAGGCAGCCAAAGCAACGAACGAGAACAAACGAGTCATGGACAAACTCCTGAGCGAAAACAACGTCGGCAGCCGAGCACGTTGCCCGAACCACCACGGAACGAGAAACAAGGGAACAGATACTGCAGAGGTTAGTTGTTTGCCGGAGACACGAGATCGTTCGCATCCAAGGCTGGTGGGACAAAACAGGCTGGCAGACCGACGATCCATCAAGCGGTCCGGGTAAGGAAGCCAATTGGCCGCATTGTAAGGCCTAAGGGGGCAAAGTCAATCACGACAGTCTTGCGCAAGTCAGATTATCAACGGTGAATGGTTGATGAGGTGATTCCGCGTGAGGCGCCAGCAAGTGGTTCACATCCGCTGGATGTGATCCTGGCTTCGCAGCGAGCGCAAGAATTGGCAACTGACAGTCAAACCAATGCCGGGGCGGCTTGGCGATTCAGGTTCCGGCCGCCGGCCAGAACCTACCTGTGCTGGCGTGAACGGTTACAAGAATCCACAGTTCAAAAATCCACAGCCAGTGACCTAACTAGTCACTGATCAATTTATAATGAACACTCGTTGATTTATTTTTTAACAAAACTCTACATGACTTCGATGTACCGTTCTTTTTCGATGTTCATTCTGCGTAGTTCTTATTAACGGACCGCATTTTTCCGTTAGCGAACGGGTGAACAGGGAGACGACGACAGTTCGGTACGGCGTAAAAGAGGTTATCAGAGATTCGTCAGAATGACGGGGTTTGGCGACGCAAGTAGTGAGTGGCTCTTGGTTAGCGGCAACGGGTTATCAGAGATTCGTCAGAATGACGGGGTTTGGCGACGCAAGTAGTGAGTGGCTCTTGGTTAGCGGCAACGGGTTATCAGAAAAAATCGCGTCAAAAAGTTATCAAAAATGGTTATCAAAGCAGCAGTGAGCCGGATGAGGCGAACAGCGACTAAGGGCAGCGGTAATGGCTTGGTCGCAAGCGGTTCAGCGATTCACTTCAACACTCTTCTTGCCGGAGCACCGAGGCGAGTGAGTAGAGGGGGGCCGGCGACGTAAGTCGTGAGCAACCGCAAAAGAGGGGTGTTCAACTATCGGAGGCGTTTCGGAGCAAAAAATGGTGCCATTTGCGAGAGATATCGAAATTTTTGTTCAGCGATGAGCTTGAAAGTTGGACAAGTTGGTTGAATGGAGCGGTACGAGTTCGGAGAGTTACGTCAAATTTGTCTCTAATTCCTGATTCGTAATTCCTGACTGCTGCTGCAGGGCAGCCCCTCACCCCCGACCCTCTCGCTGGAGTACCGAGGAGAGAGTATGAAGAAGGTAGGTGAAAACTAGGCGACGCGGTGGAGGCCGGAGTCGCGGGTGTCTTTCGCCTTGTCCTTGGGCTCGGGGAGCGAGACGAGGACGGGCTGATCGAGCCGAATGCGCGCGGGGCCGACGGGCAGCGGAACGGGGGCGATCGGCACGCTGTGCAAGCGAAGGTCGGGGGCCCAATAAAGGAGGCCGACTGTCAGCAGTCGTGCGACGGACGAAAGGCCGAAGAGCGTGAGGAACGCGCCATGCGATTCGTTCATCGAAGTAAGAACCGCAGCGCCCAGGAAGCTGCCAAGCACCATCGCGATGGAGTTGCCCCAGTTATAGAAAGTCAGCATGCCGGTGCGGTCCTGGCGCGGGATCGCTTCGAAGAACATCAATAGCATGGCCAGTTCGTAGGCCGCCCAAGTGACGCCGGAGATCAACTGAACCACGCAGAGGTACACGAATTCGCCGGTGACGACCCAGTGGCCATCGGAGCCGGGCAATGTAACCGGTACGGTCCATTGCCAGACGGAGAACCAATCGCTGATAACCCAAAACGACGAGATCGGAATGATCGCGATGCCGCCGACCCAGAGCAGACGCTTCGCCCCGCAGCGCTGCGCGAAGCGTCCCCAGAAGGGAGTCGCCAGCACCTTGCCGGCAAAGCCGAGCCCGATCATGAGCATGTAGTCGAAGTACGAGACGCGCTGATCGAGAATCAAGTACGAATTGAAATAGGGACCCGAGATTTGCACGGCGGTTTGCATCGCGAGCAGATACCAGACGAGCGTGCCGCCATTTTTGGCCGTCGAGGCAAAGATGGTGCGCAGCGGCACGTGGCGATCGCTAATGCGCCCGCGGAGCGGTTCACTTTGCTGCAACAGCGCAAAGCCGGAGAAAAGTCGGGCCGCAGCGGCTACGAGCAGGATCGAACAAAAGGCGGACAACACGAGGCCGTTGCTCTTCGCCCAGTGCAAGGCGAGCCCGCCGCTGGCGAAGCCCAGCAGCGTGAAGGCTTGCCCGGCGCGCGTTCGACACGAGAAGAACCTGGTCCGAATTCGTTTCGGGATGATCGTTTCGATCCAGGTGTTCCACGAGGGACCACCCGACAGCCCAGCGAACCAATAGACGGTCGCGGCACAATAGATCCACCATACCGAGGCCGGAAAGCCGCCGACGTTCGAGTTCGTGGAATCGGGGGCGAGCAAGATCGCCACCGGCAGCATGAAGACGCTCAGTGCTTGCAAAAACACGCAAGCAGCGACCCACAGGCGGTGCGAGCCGAGCCGGCGAACCAGCCAGGGCGAAGCAAGTTGCAGGGTGGCTCCGGCGAGCATCGGCAACGTGGCGGCGAGGCCGCCTGCGGTTTTGCCGGCGCCCACCGCCAGCGCAAAAGGGACGAAATAGGTCTCCCCGATGCCGACCATCACGCTGTAACCAGCGGCGTCGGCCATGCTGGCGCGGATATCGGCACGAGGCTGCAGGGCCAGCGACCGTTCGGCCGAGTCGTGAATCAGCGCCGGTCGTATTTGCAACGACTCGGTCGCGGGCGCAGACGTAAGGGTGGCAGGCATTACCGGGGCAGGCGTATTAGCTGGCGGGGAGTGCGCCGAAGTTGACAGCCTGGCCAAAAAAGAGCGACGGGGCGGGATCGCGAGCGACATTTATCGAGAGAGCTAGCTGTTATCGAATTCTAATTCAAACGGTTGGAGGACAGGAGAGGGACAGTAAATACTGAGAAGTGTTCAGCCCGGCAATCGCAAAACGACCTGCCGCCCCACTCGCGGGGACCAGCGAAAGCGACTCTACATCGCTTTTCCGCAGCCCCGCGGGTGTTTGTGCGGTCAACCGTGTTTTTTGCGAACCGGGCGGTCAGGAGTCAGGAGTCAGGAGTCAGGAGTCAGGAGTCAGGAGTCAGGAGAATGTGGCTTGTGGCGGGGCTGCCGTTATGCCGGAGGAGCGGAATTATGGATAAACTATTGCACTGGACGGTTTTCGATGGTTTTACAGGGCCATGACGATGCCGGTTGCTTCCGCTAAGCAATTGAATGTTTATCGCGAGGCGTTTGCGCTCTCGATGAAGATTTTTGAACTGACGAAGAGGTTTCCTACTGAAGAACGATATGCACTCGTGAGTCAGATTCGCCGGTCATCTCGATCGGTGTGTTTGAACTTACGAGAAGCCTGGGCGAAACGACGCTACGGAGCCCATTTTGTGAGCAAGCTTACAGACTGCGATGGCGAGAACAGCGAGACCGATTCATCGTTAGATTTTGCTCTTTCCTGCGGCTACATATCACCCGATCAACATGCTGACTTAACGACAAAATGCGCCTCCATTGGCCGCATGCTCGGTGCCATGATCCAAAACCCAAGACCATTCCTACTCACCAGAAAAGCACCCGACGCTCCCGAATCCTGACTCCCGAATCCTGACTCCCGAATCCTGACTCCCGAATCCCCGCACCCAAACACGCAACCCCTAGAACCAACGCCCAACACCAATGTCCACCGCAGCGCTCGATAAATCCGGTTCCCGCGTACGCCGCATGTTTGGCGAGATCGCTCCGCACTACGACCGGATGAACCACCTGCTGTCGATGAATGTCGACAAGCACTGGCGCTGGTACACCGTCCGCAAGTTGGACCCGAAACCCGGCGATCCAATCCTGGATGTGTGTACAGGGACCGGCGACCTCGCTTTGGCCTTTCATCGCTATACGAAAGGTCAGTCGCCGATTGTGGCTTCGGACTTCTGCGGCGAAATGCTGGAAATTGGTTGCCGCAAACGAGATCGGGCGAAGATCTCGCCCGAGACAATCGAATTTATCGAGGCTGACGCCCAGCAATTGCCGTTTGAGAGCGACCGGTTTGGCGTCGTGTCGGTGGCCTTTGGCCTGCGGAACGTCGCTGATACAGATCAAGGGTTGCGAGAGTTGACCCGCGTCTGCAAGCCGGGCGGTCAGGTCGCCGTGCTGGAGTTCTCGACGCCGACTTGGCAACCCTTCAAGGCGTTCTACGGCTTCTACTTTCGCAATGTGTTGCCGCGAATTGGTCAGATGCTCGCCCGCAATAGCTCGGCAGCGTATGAGTACCTGCCGCAGAGCGTCGGGCTGTTTCCGCAAGGGAAAGAACTAGCCAGCAAGATGGAAGCAGCAGGGCTGAAGGACGTGAAGTACTACACGCTGACGTTCGGCATCGCCACGCTCTATGTGGGGCGAAAATGAGCGGCCCAGCGGAACAACTGCCACTCGTCTTGGCCATGACCGGAGCCAGCGGAGCGCCCTATGCGGTCCGCTTATTGGAAGTGCTGCTCGCCGGTGATTACGAAGTCCACTTGTTGGTGAGCCCGAGTGGGCAGGCCGTCATTCGGCAGGAACTCAACCGCCAAGTGTCGCTCGAGCGGTTCGAACTGTCGCAACTGCTGCCGAATTTCACGGCCGAAAGATTCCCGGGCAAGCTTCATTACCATCATCACCAGGACTATTTCACGCCGGTCGCCAGCGGGTCGTTCCTGACCGGCGGCATGGTCGTTTGTCCTTGCTCGGGAAGCACTCTCAGCGGCATCGCGCATGGGAGCAGTAACAACCTGATTCAACGGGCCGCCGACGTGCACCTGAAGGAACGTCGCAAGCTGATTCTCGTCCCCCGGGAAACGCCTCTGTCGCTGATCTATCTCGATAACATGCGCAAGGTAGTCGAAGCCGGCGCGGTCATGCTGCCCGCCATGCCAGGCTGGTATCACGGTGTCCGCGACCTGGCCGACCTCATCGACTTCATTGTCGCCCGCATTCTCGACCAATTAGGCCTGCCGAACACACTGATGAAGCGTTGGGGAGAATCTTCTTCTGGAGAACATTGACAAAGGCGCAGGGATAGAGGATTTTTGACTGGGTAGTTAGAATAAGTTCAACCCAGTCACTTACTATTCTCTCCGCGGAAGTTCGCGATGCTCGACACCGTTGGCTCCACACTCCTGACAAGCGGCCAGATGCTGGCCCAAACCGGCACCTCGAAGACGATGCTCGGCTACATGGCCGTGATCGCGCTCATCGCGGTCGGCTTGGCGCTGGTCTGCCGACCTTCGGGCCGCATGGTCGAGAAGAAGAAAAAGAAATAGGCAATTCACGATTGCCTGCGCATGAAGCTCAAATGTATCCCTGCTGATTTTCGCGTCGAAGAACAAATCACGCTGCGCTCCACCGGCGGCCCCTTCGCGCTCTACCTGCTTAACAAAGAATCGATCGGCACGCTCGAAGCCATCGACCATATCGTGCAGCGGTGGAACTTCTCGCGACCGCAGATCGCCTGGGCCGGCTTGAAAGATCGTCACGCCCGCACCAGCCAATACATCACGGTGAAGGGTGGCCCTCGGCAGAACATGGAAGCCGGTGGCATTCAGCTGCAGTTTCTCGGCTATGCCGCCCGTCCCGTGCACCCACGCGATATCGTCAGTAATCGCTTCACCGTCGTGCTGCGCGATATGGATGCGGCAGAAATCTCCGCTGCCCAGCGCACCCTGGCCGAAGTCGACCGCGATGGCTTGCCCAATTACTTCGACGAGCAACGCTTCGGCTCGCTAGGCGTCTCTGGCGTCTTCATTGCCCAGCCTTGGTGCAAGGGAGATTATGAGCAGGCCCTGTGGCTCGCCCTGGCCGAACACAACGACCACGACCGTCCGGACGAACGCGAACAAAAAGGCATTCTGCGTGAGCTATGGGGCAAGTGGCCCGCCGCGAAAGCGGCGCTCGCGCGGTCACATCGCCGCAGTGTGATTACGTTCCTCGCCGATAAACCGGTGAATCCCGATTTCAAACGGGCCCTCGCGCTCGTGCGGCAAGAGCTGCGCAGCCTGTGGTTGGCTGCCTATCAGAGCCATCTATGGAATCAAATGCTGGCCGCGGTGCTCGAAGCGAATTGCCCGCCCGAGACGCTTCGCCGTCAGCGAATCGCGCGGCAAGAGTTGCCGTTCTTTACTTCACTGCCCGATGAACATCGCCAGTGGATGCACGATTTTCAAATGCCGCTGCCTTCGGCTCGGCTGCATCTCGAGCCCGGCGATTTGAAAGACTTGATTGAAGACGTGATGACCGCTGAGGGGATGGAACTGCGCGAAGTGCGGGTGAAGTATCCGCGCGATGCCTTCTTCAGCCGTGGTGAACGCCCGGCAATCTTCCGGCCCGAATATCTGACCCACGAAACGACGCCGGACGAGATGTACTCTGGCCGCAGCAAGCTGACGCTTCAGTTCACGCTGCGCCGCGGCTCGTATGCAACGATCTTCGTCAAACGAATTACTGGCCTTGCTTGGAGCGATGAAGAAGACGATTCGGAAGAAGAACCGGCTCCCGAAGCGGAAACGTAATGGCCAGGGGTCGGTTACTCTTCAAACCGATTCGCCTTCAGCGTCACGTATTCGAGTTTGGATGGTGCTTCGGCTTCGCTCATCACGGCATTGCTAATCACCGCTGCTTCCGCGGGCGCGTCGTCCAGAATCTCTTCCTCCTTGGCAATGCCGAGCAGCACGCACGTATCGAGCAGCGTTTCGGACGCAAAGCGACCGGGGCCCAGCATGCAGTGCATGTTAAACAGGCCGCGGTTGTAGTCGTCGGAACGCTGAAACGGATCGTTGACGATCCCGCCGAGCGCTCCCATGTTGTCACCGTTGGGTTCCGGACGAACGAAGAACGCGATGCCGGTATAGATGCACATGGCCCCGGCAATCATTCCCGCGCACTGCAGTGGATGAAGCGCAGGAGACAGGATGGGCCAGGCGATTACATAGCCGACCGTAATCATGAGCGCCAATCCGCACCACTTCAGCAGCACCAACCAGCCGGGCTTGCGCTTGGTGACATAGGTCGAGTTCAACTCTATCTGGCCGCGGGCCCCTTCAAAGCGACCGTACCGCTGGCGATCTTCGTAGTAATAGCTGTCGTGTTCGAAATCGAGAAACATTCGGGCGGTCCTCAGACGCGGGCGAGTCGGCAGAATTTGCACGCGGGTAGTCTCGTGAAATCTAGCTCGGAATCCCCCGACCAGCTGTAACGATTGCACCGATTCTCGCTTGCGTAAGGCGCGGCCAGGTCCGAGAATTCAACTCGTTCCCTCCGCACTACCTCCCACCGCAGTCCCGCCTGGAATCTCTGCCATGAAGCGTCTGTTTTCTTATGCGCTCGTTGCCTGCGCACTCACCTCTCCCGCGGCGATCTTCGCTCAGGTTCCTTATGCCGCTGGCGACTGGCCGCAGTGGCGCGGACCGAATCGTGATGGCATCAGCCTCGATCAAGGCCTGCTGAAAGAGTGGCCCAAAGAGGGCCCCGCCAAGTTGTGGCAGGTCGACACGGTTGGCGTGGGTTATTCGTCATTGGCGGTGAAAGAGGGCCGCATTTACACGCAGGGTGATATCGACGGCGTTGAGAACATTCTTTGCCTCGACGCGAAAGATGGCCGCACGATCTGGAAAACCCAGCCCACACCGGTCGCTCAGTTTCTGGCGACTCGTATCGACAACGACTTGAAGCAGATCGACAAGAATCAGAACGGGAAGATTGAAGAAGCCGAAGCGCTCGCCCGCTTTGGCTGGGACTGGAACAAGTACGACAAAGCCGCTGGCGGCGATGCTGCGGAAACGGCTGCCCGGCGATCTTCTGCGCTCTTCAAGGAACTCGACAAGGATGGCGACGGCAAACTGGTTTATGCCGAAGCGGGTAACCTGCTGCGAGACACCTTCGAACGGATGGACACAGCAGCGCCGGGAGCTGATCCGAAGGCGATCGCCGACACACGCACCGCTGCATCTTTGAAGGACCTGGATAAAGACGGCGATGGTCGCCTCTCAAAGCCCGAGGTGAAAGGGACCGCCCTCGATCGTCACTTCGGTCGCATCGACGCTCAAGATCCAGCGACCAAGAAGGGCGATGATCTCCTTTCTGACGATGAACTGCGTGTCGCCTTCGTTAAATTCGAAGCAGCCCGTGACGGCAGCATCTCGCCCGATGAGCTGAAGGAGTATTACGTCAAGAACAAGATCGCCGGCGATGGCGAACTGTCGTCAGAGGAACTTCGCGGTGCGATTGGCGGCTATCGCAATGGCATGGGAGATGGCCCGCGCGGCACACCCACCGTCGATGGCGAGCGGCTCTACATCGAAGGTGGTAACGGCGATGTTACCTGTTTGGAAGCAGCAACCGGCAAGACGATCTGGCACGTGAACCTGAAGATCGACTTCGGCGGCAACACACCGGGCTGGGGTTACTCAGAATCTCCGCTGATTGTCGACGACATGGTCGTGGTCACTCCCGGCGGCAAGGCAGGCACGCTCCTCACGCTGAACAAATTCACCGGGAAGCCGATTTGGCAAAGCAAGGAAGTGACCGACGGCGCGCACTACTCGTCGCCAGTCGTCGCCACGATCGATGGCGTGCGCCAGATCGTGCAATTTGCCAACAAGAGCGTCTTTGGCGTGACGCTGGCCGAAGGGAAGCCTTTGTGGAATTACACCGCCCCCGCCAATGGCACAGCCAATTGCTGCACGCCGATTATCGCCGGGAACGAAGTCTTTGCCTCGAGCGCTTATGGTACAGGCGGTGGGCTGGTGAAGATCGCCGCTGCTGGCACCGCCCAGCAAGCCGAAGAGGTTTACTTTGAAAAGAAGATGGCGTGCCATCACGGCGGGATCGTCAAGATTGGCGACTACATGTACAGCAACGGCGGCGGGGCACTCATCTGCATGGAGTTCTCGACCGGCAAGATCGCCTGGCAATCGCGCAGCAGCGGCAAAGGCTCGCTCTGCTATGCCGACGGCATGCTCTACCTGCTGGGGGAAGGGCACGAAGTGGCGCTCGCCGAAGCGACGCCGGAAGCCTATCGCGAACACGGCAAGTTCAAGATCGAAAGCCACGGCAAGCCAGCCTGGGCCCATCCGATTGTCACCGGCGGCAAGCTGTACATTCGCGATCAAGAGTCAATTACCGTTTACGACGTGAAGGCGAAGTAGCTTCGCATTTTCCGCCCCGCCCAAGCCCCTAGCCCCCTCTACCACCATGAAACGTCGCGACTTCATCGAACAGAGTCTGGCTGCCGGAATTGTCTTTGCGGGGACAGCGCACCTGGCGTATCCGCGGCCGGCCTATGCGCTGGCGAATGACAAGATTTCGATCTGTGCCATCGGAGTGAAGGGACGCGGCGGCCATGTGCTGCAAAGCTTCATGGGGTTGCCTGAGGTGGAAGTGAAGTACGTCTGCGATCTCGATGACAGCGTGCTCGCCGCACGCGTTGCCATGGTTGAGAAGGCGACCGGCAAACGTCCGCAGGCGATCAAGGACTATCGTCAGGCCATCGACGACAAGTCGCTCGATGCGCTGGTCATTGGCACTCCCGATCACTGGCATGCGCTGCCGACAATTCATGGCTGCCTGGCCAAGAAGGATGTCTATGTCGAGAAGCCGGATGGTCACAACATCATGGAAGGGCGCACGATGGTGGCCGCGGCAAAGAAACATGGCCGCGTGGTGCAAATGGGCACACAGGCTCGCACCGGCCCACACATGCTCAGCTTGATGGAGTACTTAAAGACTGGTGCGCTGGGAAAGGTCCGCTTTGCAAAGGCTTGGGAGAGTGCCAAGCAAGGAAGCATCGGCCATGCGGCCGATCGTGAAGCGCCGGCGGGACTCGACTACAACACGTGGCTCGGCAGTGCGCCACTACGGGCATTCAATCCGATGCGCTTTCACGGCAACTGGCGCTGGTTTTTCGATTACGGCACGGGTGATCTCGGCAACGACGGCGTCCATCGACTCGACATGGCTCGTTGGGCACTCACCGCTGCCGCAGCGGCCAAAGGAGAAGTCGTTCCCGAGATGCCGCGCGCCATTGCCTCACTCGGCGGCAAGTACTATTTCGACGACGACCAGGAGTGGCCGGATACGCTGATGACTACCTTCGATTTCGCCGGTGGTTACCTGCTCACTTACGAGATGCGAGTCTGGAATGCTTATCACCTGCACGACGAACCCGAAGGGGCCGCGGTTCACGGCGATCAAGGGTACGTGATCATTGGCAATACGCGCTGGCGCGCCTTCGATGCCAAGGGCAAGCTCATCAAAGAAGACAAGGCCGGCTACAACGACGTCGGCCACGTCAAAAACTTTCTCGACTGCATGCGCTCGCGGGCCAGGCCCAACGCCGATCTCGAAACGGTTGGCCACCCTTCCAGCTTGCTCTGCCACCTCGGCAATGCCGCCTGGCGAGCCGGTCGCACACTCAAGTTTGACAAAGAGACTTACACGTTCGTGGGCGACAACGACGCCAATCAGTACCTGACCCGCGCAGAGTATCGCAAGCCGTTCCTGCTGCCCAAAATCGCCGATCTGTAACTTGCTCGACGCCAAGAATTAAAAACAGCCGCCAGGGAAGTGGCGGCTGTCGAGAGGTTGATCTGAGTTTCGGTCGGGGCAGGCTTAGTAGTTCGAGCCTGGTCCACCGCTGACATTGCCCACCATGTGGAAGTGGTTGTGATCGATGTAGATCACTTCCTGAGCGTCTTCATCGACGGTGGTGTGCGGAACTGGCCAGCCCACACGAGTAATCTCCGAGTAGTAGATCGTGCACTTGTAGTGAGCATGGTGCAACTGAACGGGGCCGAGCAGCGGCACGACGCGTGGCGGATCGATGTAGTCGGCGATCTTCTCTTTGAGAATTCGCACGTTGTTGCGTTGGCGTTCGTGCAGGAACGGCAAGCCACCTTGAATGGGGTTGGCCTTTTCCCAAGCGCGGACAACTTCGTCATCGCTCGGAGGATCGAGGGCCACGGTCGGGCCACCCGGAACCAGCGGCGGCAGGATCGGAGCCCGCTCGTACCGTTCGTGGTTCCAGAACTCGTCTTCTTTCTTCTTTTGGTAGTACGGGCTGACTGGGATCGGAATGCCCCACAGGCCCATATTCGTACCGACTGCCAGCCCCACACAGCCGGTGCTGGTGAGTGACGTGAGCGCCATCACGGTGCAGAGAGCTGCGAGTGCGATCCTGTGCGACATGGTTCATCCTCGATGCGTAACAGTCAGTTGCCGGGTGCCTGCGAAAATAACCGCAGACTCAGCCTTATGAAACTCAGGTGTCTAGAACGTCTCGGCGATAGCGAGTCGTTCCAGACCTATTTATCGTGTGAAGCTGTAACGAACTTGCAGGATTTTCCGATCGCGAGAGAAATTCGGAAAAAAAGGGTGAAAGCAGGGGCTTGGGTCTGGAAACCAGGATCTGGGGGAAGGCAAATGCGGCCGTTTGCTGAGCAACTCAATCGCCCTTCCTCAGTCCCCCTGCCCAAGAAACGAAAAAACCTTCGCGGCCCAAGACCGCGAAGGCTTCATGCTTTGTCGTTATGTGTTGCTGGTTGCCGATTCGGCAGATTAGCGATAACGGCGATTCTTAAAGTCGAGGAACCACCAACCGTCATCCCATTCCATGGTCACCTTCCGCCAGCCCAGTGGAACCTGCGGATAGGGGTAGAATGGTCCGATATATGGCCATGCGGTGGGCGAGTATTGCTTGGGGTAAGTTACGGCGGCGTAGTTGGGGTAAGCCGCGTAGCTTGGCCAGGCGTGGCCCGGCATCGAAGGGTGATCATAGCGGGCCGGGGCAACGCCCATGCCGCCACCGGTGTGCATCGGCATTGGCTGGCCGTAGCCTTCGCCACCGTATTGTCCAACCATGCCTTCTTGGTGATTCACATAGCGGGCTGGCGAGTAAGCCATCGGCACTTGCGACTGGTGAGCAGCTGCCCCAGCGTAAGGATTGCCAGCTTGTGGTTGGTACGGAATCGGGCGCGATGCGATTTGCTGCACGCCACTCGACATGGCGCTGCCGCCGCTCACACCTGAGCCGATTTCGCCGTGAGAAGCAGCCGGAGCTGCCTGTACGGGGTCGATGGGTGTTTGCATGCTCACTTGCATATTGCGACCGGGAGCTGCTTCTTTACCGGCTTCGGTCACCGTGATGTCATTCACCACTTGCTTGACACCCTGCACGCGGCGGGCGATATCAAGTGCCCGAGCTTGTTGCTCGGGGTTAGAAACGCGGCCCGAAAGCCAAACCGTTCCTTCTTCGACCTGCAGCTCGAGGTTGAACCCCTTCAAGCTGCCAGTCTTTTTCTCTTGTTGCAGTTTCTGCACAATCGACTGGGCGATGGCTTTGTCTTCTTTTTCGTCGCCCATCGCCATCGCTGGCACAAGCGTCATGCCTGCCAACAAAGCAAACCGGAACACGTAACGTCGCATGGTTTCCCCCCTCCTGAGGATAGTTCTTCGCAGTGCTGCCCAGCCGTTGTGCTACTCGCTGATGTGATCCCCACCGAACGTCGGCACGCTTGGGTCGCGTGACATTCGACAGCGAGCAGCGATCGCAAGCTGAGCGATTCGAGGTCATCAGCCATCAGGGACGAACGTCCCTAAGGAAGCTGTGAAATCGAACAAGGCACTGGCGCAAATCGGGTGATTCGTATGAGTACCCGCTAGTAATTGTCGGTATGCGACCGTGCCGGAAGGTAGGTTTTTTTCGATTTTGCCGGTCTGCCTGAGGCCGTTTTGACCCCAAAAACAGCAGAAATGGGGCTGCTAGCGATAAACTTTAACGACTACGAAGACTCTCCCGTCGCAGTCGCTCGCTGGGCAAGGTTACTTCTCGACAGCGGGCTTGGTTTCCGCCGCCTTGGTTTCGCCTGGCTTTGCGTCGCCGGGCGTGATGGTGCCAAACATCTGCCCTTTGACTTCACCATGTCGCCAGGTGCCGCTGTACATTCCGTCGTAAATGACCACGCGCGTGCTAAAGGTTCCCAACCCCGGAACGGCCATGTCAGTCATGGTGATCACTGGTGTATCGCCGGCCCATTGAATCTGCAGCGGGACCGGCATCGTCTTGTCTGTGGTGCCGTACTTGATACGGGCCTTCAGCATCCAGATATCGCCTTCCACTCGCTCGGCCGAAACGATCGTGTACTCTTCGCCGCTCGGCGGTTTGGCATCCTTACCGAGCACCGTAAAGCTGCCCGTCATCTTCGCTCCAGTGAGCATTTTCTCGAGCTTCGTAATCAGTTCCTCTTGCGAGGGCTTCGCTGCAGGCTTGTCTTGGGCAACAACGTCGACAGCTAGCAGGCCGCTCGCCAGAAGCAACAAAGCCAGTCCCAGGAATGGTTTCAGCGTGTGGTTCATCGGGCAGCTCCGTGGAGGGGGCGAAAACGAGCAGTAAGTAGTGAACCCCAGCAGTATCTGCCTCGCGCGGCTCACTTGCAATGCTCCGTGCTTCGTGCCTCGTGTCGAAATAGGCGACGCAGGAATTCTGCGACGGCGCTCCGCCAAGATTTGCTCAAACGTCTGAATATGCCGGACCGATGACTTGTAAGGGTAGCAGCGATCCTACCGCCCAGTGAAAGACTGCGATCTCGGGCGACCTTGCCAGCGTTGGCCAGCGAGGTTCGCCACATTGCGTCCCATTCAAATCCTGACAGCTTGAAATACTGCGTCGCTGACTGGAACACCCAGAGGCAACCTGATTGCACCCCGGAAGGGTTCACGATGCCTCGGATGGATTCACTTAGCCGCCTTCTGCTTGCCATGGCGCTGGTTTCTTGCGCGGCGTCACTTCGCGCGCAAGAGTTTCCTCTGCCAGCACCCGCCGCTGTGTATCAGCCGCCCAACGACGTTCACATCGCTGCCGCCGCCGATGCCCTTGCTCCGCCCGAACTCACCAACGAAGAACGAATCGCTGAGCTCGAAGACAAGCTCGACGACGTTCTTAAGAAAATGAAGACGGCCGGTGAGAAGGAAAAGCCCGCGGCCAAAAAGGAAGAGGCCTTCCCCACCTTCAAGACCACGGGCTTCTTGCAACTCGATTCTGCCTTCTATTCGCAAAGCCTCGCGAATCGCCAAACGGTCGGCGATGCTCAAGACGGCACTGGCTTTCGCCGCGCTCGCCTGGCTGTGCAAGGAAAAGTGGCCGAGTTCACTGCGTATCAAATTGAAATGGACTTTGCGACGGCCGGCCGCCCAAGCTTTTTCGACTGCTACGTCGAGCAAGCCAATATTCCGGCTCTCGGTGCAGTAAAGATCGGCCATTTCTGTCAGCCCTTCAGCGTGGACTCGCTCACCGGCTTTCGCAACCTCACGTTCCTCGAACGCTCATTGCCGTTTCTCGCCTTGGTGCCGTTCCGCAAAACCGGTATCTCCGCGGCAAATCAGTCGGAAGATCAGATGACGCAATGGACGCACAGCTTGTATCGCACGGGCGGTTTCAACAACGCACCGCTGGGCGACACTCGTTTTGCCACCGATATCGGCGACGTCGGCGGTTATTCGTTTGCGACGCGGGCCACACACCTGTTGCACTATGACGAACTGGCTCCAGATCGCTACTTGTGGCACGTCGGCGCGGGATACACGTACGCACAACTGGGTGCCAACGATGCCGTTGGCAGTGGCACCGCCGGCAACATCGGCAGTCCACGTCCTTTTTATCAGGCCCGCACCACTCCCGAGTTTGGCCCGCTCGGTTTCTCAGAATTTCCTAGTTCGTTCGGCTCGGCCGCGAACGGCACGCCCACCTTTGTCGATACCGGCCGCTTCGAAGCGGATAACTTCAATCTCTTCGGTGTCGAAACCGTCACGCAGTGGGGGCCCTGGGGCATCACGGCCGAGTACATGGGCTCGCTTGTTAGCACGCCGTGGGGCAGCGTTTACTATCAAGGTGGTTATGCCCAAGCTGCCTATCGCTTGACCGGCGAGAACCGCGTCTACGACAAGAAAACCGGCACGCTTGGCAAGTTGGTTCCTTACACCGACTTCATCCCCCTCAAAGACGACGGCATTTGCGGCTGGGGTGCTTGGGAAGTCGCCGCGCGGTGGTCGATCATCGATCTGCGCAATCCCGACTTTCTCGATGGCCACTACTACGTGCCCGCAACCAATACCTACACGGGAACCAGCAAGGCCGGCAACGGCACGTTGCAAGACGTGACGCTCGGCATCACCTGGTTCCTCAACACGCACACAAAAATCCAGGGCAACTGGATCCACGCGATGCTCGATAACACTGCCCGCGGTCAAAGCAATGCCGACCTGTTCGTCAGCCGCGTGCAGGTGGACTACTAGCTCAAACATCAGTCCTCTACCTTCCTAACTCCCTTCCCCTCGGTACACGTGGTACTCCACGATGAGACAGGGAGAGGGTTGGGGTGAGGGGCCCGCTACGTAATACGACCTCCACTCAACCTCGCTGACGCGTCGGCCTACTTAACTCAACAAACCAACCCAATAACAAATCCCATTCGCCAGGAACCCCGTCATGCGAAGCTTGCCTTATCTGTTTGCGGGGGCGATTGTCGCTCTCTCGACCGCGCTGACCATCGCGCAAGAATGCTGTGTCGAATGTGGCTGCAACACGTGCATCCGCAAGGTGTGCCACGTGAAGTGCGAAATCAAGAAAGTGCCGAAGACCGTCTACTCGTGCGAGTGCGAAGACTTTTGCGTTCCCGGCCCGAGCAAAAAGTGTGGATACGAATGCACACCTGGTTGCAATGGCTGCGAGAAGTGCAAAGTGAACTGGGTTCCCCAATGTGCGGACGTCTACACGCGGACCAAGCTGAAGAAGACCACCGTCGACAAAGAAGAGAAGACCTACAAGTGGGTCGTCGAAACCTTCTGTGAGCAATGCGCGACACACTGCGTCACCAGCGAGAAAGATCTACATAAGCTGCAGCTTGCCGGCGGCGAGCAGCCCCAGTCGCCGACTCCTCAGTCGCTAGCTCCCCGCCCAATCGTCGGCAACGAGATCCAGCAGGCATCGTTCACCACGCCCGCTGCTGCGGTTCTACCGGCGAGCAATTCCAACACCGGACCGAACATCACTGCCCCAGCCAAGCGCGCCGCATCGGCCAAAAGTTGGTTCCTGTGGCCGTTCAACAAGTAAGAGAGAACGGCCCGTTGAGCCAATTCGCCTTCAGCCCCACACCAAAACGTCCAACAACCCGCCGGGTTATTGGACAGGTACCCAAGCCTGCATTTTGTCGGAAGTCTTTGCCGGTAGTCACTTGTGACACTCGGGCAACTTTTTCTACTCACTCCTTTTGTCCAATAACCTGGCTAGTTCTTGGACAGGAACCTAAATTGCGATCGTGACCAACCTGCGAATAGGACGTAACGGTAACACGCAGCACCGCTCGCATCTCTGCCACCAAATTTTGAGAGAACGTCCCGCTATTAACTCATGATGGCGAATCGTTGTCAAGTATGTCGCAACTTATTTTTCACGATTTCCAATCGATTTCGGCACTAAATTCTGATCTCCAAATCGCGTGACATCGTCCATTGTCAGGTTTTGCACCACACGCCGGATCTCGGCAGAGAACAGGGAGAATCCCCAAGTGCCCGCAACGACCATTGCCTCGCTGGCCCGCCGTGTGGCGAGGCTCCTCACGGAGAAGCAACGGAAGGTGGCCTTTGCTGAAAGCTGCACCGGCGGACTTGTGTCCGGAGCACTCACGGCCGTACCGGGAATCTCGGCCTGGCACTGCGGCGGTGTCGTAACCTATCGCAACGAAACCAAGGAGGCCCTGCTGAAGGTCCCCAAGTCGCTGCTCACCAATCCGGGCCCCGTCAGCGAAGTCGTGGCCCAGAGAATGGTGCAGGGACTGCTCGAGATCATTCCCGAAGCGGACATCGGCGTCTCGATCACCGGGCATCTTGGACCCCATGCCCCGCCGGAACTCGATGGCCTCGTCTTCATCGGTGTCGCCGAGCGCATGGTGGCAGCTCGGGGAAAATTGTCCGGCAAAATCACCGTTCGTGTACATCGGCTGGTTCTGCCGGGCGATCTCAATCGCTTGGCACGGCAAAAGTTAGCTGTTGCCGCAGCGCTAGAGCAACTACTTCAGCAGCTCGGCTCGCCGTTCTTGGGCGGCGCGTAGATTACTGCTGATGATCGCCTCGAGTTGCACGGCTTGCTCGGCAGGACGGTCGCGATGGCCGAACTTGGCATTGATCGAGCGGGCGACGCCTTGAAACTTCTCGCTCTGCTTGAACTCGCTTAGCGAAAAGAGCAGGACGAACATCACCAGCAGCAGCGTCATCAGGTCGCTGTAGGTGATGAGCCAATCGGGTGTCCGATCGGCAACAGGTTCGCGGTCGAGCGAGCTCACGCGGTGCCCCTTTCGAGCTGCACGCGGGCCGCTGGTGGCAAGTAAACCTTCAATCGCTGAGCGATCAAGCGCGGATGTTCGCCGGCTTGAATGGCCAGGATGCCGCGAATGATGATCTCGCGAGTGAGCATCTCTTGCCGGCTGTAATAGGCAAGCTTCTCCGCCATCGGCAATAGGGATGCTGTGGAGAGGACTGCGCCGTAGAGTGTCGTAATCAGTGCCACGGCCATGCCACCAGCAATGCTCGAAGGATCGCTAATGTTGCCGAGCATGACGATCAGGCCCAGGAGCGTGCCAATCAGTCCGAAGGCCGGTGCGCTGCGACCCAGTTGATCGAGCATTCCCTTTCCTTCGCGATGGCGACGAGCCATGCCGTCGATCTCGCTGCGCAGCACTTCTTCCAGCATCTCGGGGCGAGTCCCATCGACGGCGAGTTCGACGCCCAAGCGAATAAACGGGTGTTCGCCTTCTTCGGCTCGATGTTCGAGAGCCAGCAGGCCATCGCGACGGGCAATCTCGGCCAGACGAACGAGGCGCTGCACGAGCGAACTAGTGTTTGTGGTTTGTGGGAAGACCAGACGAAACAAGACGCTCGGCAGTTTCGCCACGGTCGTGATCGGAAAGCAAATGAGCAGCGCCGCGAGCATCCCGCCGCAGACGGTGGTGATCGCAGCCGAATCGTAGAACGCGTAGGGCGTTCCGCCGCTCATCACGACCGACGCGACAATCATGCTCAGCGCCAGCCCCAATCCGAGTAACGTCGCCAGATCCATCAAGCGGTCTCCTGCTTGGCAGCCAGGTCTTGCTGACCGCCGGCGCGACTAGGCACCGGCGCAGGAAACAGGAGCTTCGTCTGCTGATAGCGGACAGCCCGCAGCATCACCTCGTCCATCGGCTCGCGCACAATCATTCGCTCGCCCGAGGTGAGCGTGACGAACGTATCGGGTCGCGATTCGATGTAGCGAATCAGTTCCGCATTCAAGATGAACGGTTCGCCATCGAGACGAGTGAGCTTGATCATGTCTGGCCGAGCCTCCTTGCTCTGGCGTTCCAATCCTCGTGAGCCTGCTAGTTCACGCTACGAGCTTAGCGGCGCAGGTTCAGCAATTCGTCGAGCAACTGCTGGGCAGTGGTGATGACCCTCGCGTTACCACGGTATTGAGTCGTGGCGAGCACCAAGTCGATCAGGTTCTTACCAATGTCGGTGTTCGACAGTTCGACCGCACCGGCAATGATTTTGCCAGTACCGTCGTTACCTGGATTCCCTTCAATGGGCAAGCCCGAGTTCACGCCTTGGCCAAACATGTTCTGGCCTTTTTGCTCCAGACCCGTCGGATTCGCGAAGCGGGCGAGACGAATCTGCCCCAGGTCACGCGTCACACCGCTGCTGAAAACGCCACGGATCGTGCCGTCTTCACCGATGATGTAACTGCTGAGCGTACCAGCGGCCGAACCGTCTTGCCGGGCTGCAGCGAGGCTGCTCTTGGCTTGGGCGAGGCCGGAGACCGACGAGAAGTCGAGTTCGAATTCGAGCGGATCAGACGAGGGAATATTGCGGCGTTCGACCGTCACGCGATCGTTGGTCGCACTGACGAATGAGCCCTTGCCATCGAACGTAATCAGGCCGGTGCCGACGGCGATTTCGGAGCCGTTGAGCGGGCTGTTGTTGGCGGCATCGGCGTACCAGCGATACACAGTCGCTGAGTCGGTTACCGATTCGAGCACGCTCGTCACCCGAATGCTGAGCGGAATACCGAGCGTGTCGTAAACGATGAAGTCGGTAACCGCACTTTGGCCCTTCGGATCTTGAATCTTGCCGAAGCCTAGGTTCGGCGTAATGACTTCGCCATCGGGAGTGGTAATCTTGAAGCTCGAAATGTCGATTTCAATGGAGTTGTCGACACCATTGTTCGAGACGAGTCGAATCTGCCCGTCGTTGAACACAATGCCGGCGGAGAGAACCGAGTTCTCGCCAGGAATGTTGTTTTGCGAACCGGGAATGGGATGTTGCGGATCGTCGAGCGACGTTTGAATGCCCACCGCGTTCTGCATGAAGTCGACCAGATCCTGCACCGTTGAGGTCGCAGTGATTTCAAATTCTTTTGGCTCAAGCGAACGGCCACCCTTGCGCGCCGCAAACTCCAGCGTGCCGAGTTGGAACATCGGTTCGTAATTCAAGCCGTCACGCTTGATGACGTTCGTGAGCAGCGTATTGCTGTCGACACGAGGACCGTCGAGATCGACTTCTTTATTCGCAACGACGTTCAAGTCGGAGATGGCGGCGTCGCTCCGATTGTCGGTGAACTCTTCACCCGGGGCGACTTCACCGACGAGATAGAAGCGGCTGGTATCGGTCGACAGGTTGCGATAAATACGAACCGTGTCGTAGGCCGGAAAACCACCACCGGGCGGTGGCACGGGTGGCGCCGGCAGGTTCGAGAGTTGCACGCGGCCATTCACGATGTTCTGGGGACCGAGCAGCAACGACGGGCGGCTTTCTTCTTCACCAGCTCGGGAGTAGGTCACCAGGTAGCTGTAGTTGCCGTTGATGGTCGTATCGTCGAGTGGCGTGGACGAGAGCGCCACGGAGTTGTCGTCGACGTAGTTGCTGCCGGCTGCGACGGTGTCGAGCTCAAAAAAGTTGGAGCCACCCGCAGCGGTGCGATAGATTTTTACCTGCGAGTAGCTGCCGCTTGCAGCGGGCAGGTTGCCGAGGTCGACACTGTTGTTCGCCAGTGTATCGCCCGCGGGAATGGTGTAGCTGACTTCGGTAGACGCGATTGTCTCGGTGCCGCTGTCGTCGACATAGGCAAAGCGATAGCGGTACGTGGCACCTTCAGCGTGAGTACCACCACCATCGGTCGTGGTGCGAGTGACGCCAGCCGAGCTAGGAATCGGAGAAACATTAAGCGTCGCACCGGCCACATCGGGACGGGGAATCGCCGTATCGCCCAGCGTGGCGCTTTGAATCACACCGGCGGTGTTGGCAATGTCGCCGGAGGGCGAGAGGACGCCTTCGAGATACACATTTTGAGTAGCCTGCGCGACGGCGGCTGACCCCAGGGGAACCGTGAGTGGCACCAGCGTTGTCGTTTGGATATCGAATTGATCGTCGACACCAAACCCCAGCACGCGGTTACCGGTAACGGTCACCAGTTCGTTTTCAGAGTTCGTCTTGAATTGACCGTTGCGAGTGTAAAGCTGCTCACCCTGCGAACCTTCGACGATGAAGAAACCATCTCCTTGAATCGCGAGGTCCGAAGTGTTCGCACTGACTTCGATCGTGCCTTGCGTGAAGTCGGGCGTGATTTCTGCCACGCGCGTACCGAGGCCCGTTTGCCGAGGATTGGTACCGCCGCTGCCTTGCGTGGGCGACGAACCCAAGCTTTGCGTTTGCAAAAACTGGGTGGCGAACACCGATGTCGAAGCTTTGAAACCAACCGTCTGCGAGTTCGCCAGGTTGTTGCCGACCACGTCGACCTGCGTTTCGGCCGCGGTCATACCCGTGAGTGCGGTGGTGAGTGCTGATGCTAGACCCATGACGAAATCCTCCGTTCCGGAAGGTTAATAATCTGACTGTGTGGGGGACGTTGTTCTCAGCGACTATCTGGCAGGACCAACGCGCGAGCTGAGATTCGCGCGCAGAAGGTGATTTGTTAAGTGGCGGGCAGAATCTCGCGGACGTTCTTCAGGTCGATGTTCTTGCCATCGACGTGTACGCGGTAAGTTCGCTTGCTGGAATCGTCTTCGTCGACATCGATTGTGACCCGTTCGACGATGCCCGTGATGTTTTCGGCTTCGTCGGTGAGCGCGTTAATCTTCTTGCCGATGAGCGCGCTGGCGGTGCTCATGCTTTGGCCCGCTTGCACGGTTTCGAGCGAAGTCGTCAGCTTGTCGGTGGCGGCAATCTCGCGAATGCTACCGATCTGCTGCACAAGCTGCGTGTTGTCCATCGGGTTGAGAGGATCTTGGTTGGTGAGTTCCGAGATCATCACCTGCAGGAACTCGTTGATATCGAGATCCTTCAGATCCTTGGTCTTCTTCTTGCCCGGGGGATTCGTAATGTCGGTTGTGTTGGTGGTACCAATGCCATCGACGGCCATGATTAGCTTCCTTGCGTTCGTTCGCCCGTCCTGGGCAGGTATGGTCTGTGTTTAAACGATTACGTTCAGTTGACGATCGGTCCAACCACTGGCTGTTGGAGCCGGCGAGAGATCGCCAGCCGTTGTCCGCGGCGCAGCAATACCTCGCGGTGTCCCTGGGCTTGAGCCAGGCTGGCGACCTTGTGGCTGATCGGGCATGCCGCCGGTTTGTTGCTCGCTGGGTTGTCTTTGCTGAAGATCGACATCGAATCGTTCGAGGCGTAAACCTTGCTCGGCGAGTCGCTCGCGCAAGGCCGGCAAATTGTCGAGCAACACCTGGCGCGCATCGGGAGTCTCTGCTTCGACGCGAGCCACCAGGCCATCGTTATGCATGATGACTTCAACTCGCAGCGCGCCGAGTTCCGGAGGACTGAGGCGCAGGCGAATCTCGCCGCCTCGCTCCTTGGCCGATTCGAAGGCCTTGGCCACTCGTTGCAAAAACTTCGCGGCATCGACATGGACCGGTGAAGATTCAGCATTCCCGCTGGCCACACCGCGCACCAAAGCATGGGCGGGCAAGCGTTGCACGGCAGCATTCGTGGCCGCCAGGCTGTTCGGTTGAATGGTCGCGTTATTCTTATCGCCAGTGTTCGCGGCTGCCTCAGGCCCGCTCGTCGCTGAAGCGGTAGGTGCAGACACTTCTGGACTCTTAACCTGGCTTTCCGTTGGGGCGGCTTGATGCAGCAGAGCAGTATCGTTCGCGGCATGCGCGGGGGCAACTTCCAGCAACTTGTTGGCCGCTTTTTCGCTAGGTTCTTCGTCACCAGGAAGGTTGTTTTGCTCTATGGTGACTTCCGCCGTTTCGCTTGCGGCTTCCTGAATGCTTTGGTCACCCTTCGCGGTAACAGTCCCTGCTGTCTTCACACTCGCCTTGGTGCCCTCACCAGATTTTTCGTCTTGCTTCGCCTTGGCCGCTGTTTGTGCCTGGCTGGCGAGTGCCGAAGGCAAGACTCCGATGCCGTGTGCCTCTGACTTCGGCGCGTTTTCAGCGGCCGCTGGATCAATAACTGGCTCGGTAACTTCAGCATCGACCGTAGCAGTCCATGTGACAACGGGTGCGATCTCGCTGACTGCTTCTGCGACTTCTGGCTGGCCCTTCGCCTTCTTGCCGAGTATTTCAATTTCGGCCACAGGTGCTTCCGTGACTGATTCCTTACTCACGGCCTCTACAGGCGCGACAAGCTCTTCGGCAGCGGCTTGGACAGGTTCAGCCAACTGCTTGGTCGAGTGCAGATTCGAAACGGCAATCAACGATTCGGCTGCCAGATCGCGGGCCTCTTGTTCTTGGTCATCGTCCGCTTCTCCCTCGGCAGCAACAGGCTGAGCCGCCGTCGCCTCTGCTGTGGGCTCTGCCGGTTCGCTACTGGCGTCATCCGTGTGGCCAACGGCCACTGGCTCATCGTCAGCATCCGAGTCTTGCCGAGTAGATTCACTTGCGGAGGGGACCGATGGATCGCTCTTCTTACTCTCGGTTGCCGGTGATGGCTGGGGTTGTGGGGGAGCCGGGCAAGTCGTTCCGCAGCGAAGGGCAGAGTGGAAATCGGCCGACGAATCTCCGCGTGCAGGCGCGACCACGGCGAACAAGTCGGTGGCGGCGGCAAGCGCTGGTGAATCGGTTGGGCGAATGTTCATGGCTGCCCCTGTTTCTTGGGATTCAGTTGCTGCTGAAGTTGTTTGCGTGTGTCGCGAAGCAGTTCGCTCTCGGGCGTACCGAGGCGAATCTCTCGCAGGATTTCGCTTAGTTTTTCGGTCTCTTCCGGCAGCTTGAATTCGGCGAGGATCTTCTTCCGCTTGTCGAGCGGCAAGTTCTTGAGCAGGTTCACCACGTCGTTTAGCGGTTGATCTTCTGGCCCGCGCGGCGGCGTGTTCAAAATCTGCAGAAGTTGTTCCTTCGCTTGCTTGGGCTGCATCGCTTCGATCGTTTGCTGCAGTTCGACGATCGCCTGGTCGGAACGGCCACTCTCGAGTGTCGCGATGCGGCTATCGAAGGACTGTTTCCATAAATCGAGTCGTTGCCGCTCGGTCTTGATTTGTGATTCGAGGTTCCGCAAATCTTGCAGAGACTTGTCGAGCGCACTTTCCCGCAAATCCAAATCCAGGCTGGCCAGCGCGCGGCGCTCAACGACAGCTTCGAGTGAAGGCTGTTCGGGGTTCTTGCCTTCCTTGGTGTTCTCAGCCGCTGCTTTGGCATCGTTGGGAATGCCATATAGGGCGGCCATCAGCGCCAGCGAGCGATCACCGCTGAGCGCACCCTTGGTCCACAGCATGCTCACCAACACGGCGAGCGATACGACCGTAGCAACACAGAAAGCGAGAAACGCTGCTCCGAGCCAACCGACAATTTTCATTGGGCACCCTCCCGTTGGCGGAAGGCACGCACGATGGCGATTTCGTCAAACTCACGTTGTTCTTGCGCGAGAGCCAATTGCTCGTGCTCGCTGAATCGCTTCTCCTGCAGTTTTTCCAGCACGCGCACTTCGCGATCGGCCTCGACCAGTGCGCTCTGCCGCTTCGCAATTTCCGTCGCAATCTGGTTCTGCTGCACCACGAGTTGAGCGGCTTGCGCCTTTAGCAGCAGTGCATGGCGATGAGCATTCAGCAATGCATCGACGCTCACGCCGGTACTCGAGGCCGCTTGCCGCAGCATCATCTGGCGAGTGTGTTCGTGATTCTCGACTGCCTCGGCAGCAACCTTTTCTTGTTGCTCGCGCAAGACTTCGGCAGCGCGGATGGCGCGGCCGAGTTCAGTCCGCCGCTCATCGCGCGCGTTGATTCGCAAGCGCAGGACTGTCTGTAATCGGAACCGAAAAGCTTGCATGAGTTATCAGCCGACGGGCTGGCCTGCCTTTCGAATGGTGGGTGCATTCGCGGCCTGAGCGACATTCGCCGCCGGGGCTTTGCGCGAGGCCAGGCACTTCTGGGCAAGTTGCACGAGAGCAGCCCGAGACAACTCGACGCTCGATCGGTCTTCCACAGCTTGTCGCAAGTATTTTTGCAGTTCATCGCGCATTGCAATGGCCATATCAACGGTCGGGTTCGCACCGCTACGGTAGGCGCCAATCGAGATCAAGTCCTCGTGATCGCGATAAGCAGAAAGCAACTCCCGAACTGTTTGCGAGGCTGCCCGCTGTTCCTTGGGAACGATGTCAGTGAACAAACGGCTGATGCTGCCGAGCACGTCGACCGCGGGAAAATGCGCCTGCGCGGCTAACTTCCGAGAGAGGATCACGTGGCCATCGAGCAAGCCGCGAACGGTATCACTGACGGGCTCGTTCGTATCATCGCCTTCGACTAGCACCGAGTAAAAGGCCGTGATGCTGCCCAGTTCGTTACGTCCCGCACGTTCAACGAGGCGGGGAAGCATCGCGAACACCGAGGGGGGATAGCCACGCGTGGTTGGTGGTTCGCCAGCAGCCAGACCAATCTCACGCTGGGCCATCGCGAACCGTGTGAGAGAATCCATGATCAACAGCACGCTCTTCCCTTGATCGCGAAAGTATTCGGCGACGGCGGTGGCGGTCATGGCAGCTTGCACGCGCACGAGCGCTGGCTCGTCGCTGGTCGCAACAATCACCACGCTTCGCTTCAGCCCTTCGGGACCAAGATCGCGTTCGAGAAACTCGTTCACTTCGCGGCCACGTTCGCCAATCAAAGCGATTACGTTCACATCAGCCGAGGTATAGCGGCTCATCATGCCCAGCAGCACGCTCTTGCCCACACCGGAGCCGGCAAAGATCCCCAAGCGTTGGCCCACGCCACAGGTAAGCAGGCCATCGATGACGCGCACACCGGTTGAAAGTGGCTCATGTACGCGCGGTCGTTGCAGCGCTGGTGGCGGTTTGCGACCCAGAGGAACACGTTCCGTGAGCATCGGCTGCGGCAGGCTATCGAGCCAGTTGCCTTGAGCATCAATCACGCGGCCGAGCAGTTCATCGCCGACGCCAATCATGCGCGAAGTGCGATGCAGCGTCACCCGGCTGCCGGGACGAACGCCGTTCATCTCGCCGAGCGGATAAAGAAGTGTGAGACCATCGCGAAAGCCAATCACTTCGGCTTCGACATCGCTGGCGGCCTGGCGCTGAATTCTGGCGAGAGCACCGACGGGCGCGGGAAAGCCACCTGCTGCAGCAACGAGTCCTTCGGTGCGCACGATGCTACCGGTAAGGCCCACGGGCAGGATGCTTTCGAGTTGGGAGAGATGATCGGCCATGTTCAGTTGCTGCCGCCTAGTTCCTGGGCAATTCGGTCGAGCTGGGTTTCGATGCGCTGGTCGACATTGCCAAATTCGGTATCAATCCGACAACCACCCGACGTGACCTGCGGATCGCTCACCACTTGCACCTGCCCGAGACGAGCTAGATGTTGTGAAATCTTGAGCACACGGTCGCCGAGCGCGGCATGGTCGGCCGGATTGAGTCGCACCGTGATATGCTCGTGGCCAACGGCGAGCTCTAGGCCTTCTTTGACAAGATCGAGCGTGATCTCAGGCTGCAATTGAATCTGCCGACGAATCACGCGTTCGGCGATCCCCAGCGAGAGCCGAAGCGCGTGATCTTCCCAGTGTTTGAGCCACACCTGCCGAGATTGTTGAATCTGCTGCACGGCGTTTTGAATGGTCGGAGTGAGCGCCTGCAGTTGTTGATCGATCCGCGTTTTGAGCGTTGCCTCTGCCGCTGCGATGGCCGCTTTCTTGCCATCTTCGGCAGCCTGTGCTTTCACCTTGGCTGCTTCATCGCGGGCTTGCTGAACGATGGCGGCCGCTTCCGCGCGCACCTTTTGCAGGTACGCACTCCCCATGTCGCCGAATTGAAACGGCTGGCCTACGCCGTTCAATTCGCCGGTAGTTGCGTTCGCCGCTTTGATGATGCCAGCCATAGGGGACCGTTAGGATTGCAGGCTCAGGTGTTGATTCGGAAGAGGTTGCTTCGAGGCAGCCAGAAACGGCAGGTGGATGACGCGTTGGTCGTGCAGATCGACAGCCAGTTGCGCTACTTGTCGTTGAGCATCGTCGACATCGCGTAGCCGTAAGGCACCGGGATGCGTTAAACGCTGCCGCAACGCAGCGGCGGCGGTTCCCGGCAACTGTCGCAAGATCCGTTGCACGAGCTTGTCTTCCGCACCGGTCAAGGCCAGCAAGATCACCTGCGGATCGGCGGCAGCAAAGACTTTTTTCAGTGACTCGTCATTCAGCTTGTTCAGTTGCGCAAAGCTCACGGCTGGTTGCTCGCTGCGAGCGGACACGGGTACTGGCGCGAGAACTTCGCGGTGCAATGGAAGCACTGGCGCTGGTGCAGCTTGTGCACGACGCGGTTCGGCCGCGTCGAGATATCCCAGTTGACGGACCAATGCGTGATCGCGACTAGCGAGTTGACCGAGCATCTGTTTGCGCTGCGAATCGTTGAGAGCCGAGATAACAGCGCTCGCGCCCGCGAGTCCCTGCGGACGACGCTCGGCTTCGATGCGTGGCAACAGTTGCTGGCGAATCTCATCAGCCAGATCGGCAAGCACTTCGTCGGTCAGCTGAAACAGACGGGCCATCCGCGCGAGCGACTCGGTGCTGAGTTCACTCGGCAAGCGTTCCAGCACGCGGGCGGCTTGGTCGGGATCGACATTCGCGAGCACGACGGCCACTGTCTGCGGATGTTCAGAGCGTAAGTAGTCAGCGAGCAAGCTGGGGCTGGCATCGCGCAGAAAGTAGAAGGGATTGAGATGAGTTGTCGAAGCGGTTGTGGCGGTAAACTTGACGTCTTCGATCGCCGGACTCAAGTCGAGTTCGACGCCGCCGTCGTTGATGGGTGCTGCAGTGGCGGGCTGAGCAACTGGCGGCAAGCGACCGCCATTGCCGAGAAATTCACCAATCACAGCCTGCGTCAGCGATGCTGGAACATCGTCCAATTGCATCAACACTTCGCGCACTCGCGTGGCTTGCTCGGGCGGCATCTGCTCGAGCAGTGCATCGGCCGAACGCATGTCCAGCGAATGAATCAGCACCGCTGCTTTTTGCAGCGGCGAGAGCGAAGCCGGTTGTGTTTGCGAGTTGAACATGTCGGACAATGAATTCTAAAAGCGAGTTCTTGTGGTCAGGACTATGCTGCTTCGCCAATCCAGGTGCGCAGAATATTGGCAGCCGCATCGGGATCTTCTTTCACGAGCACTTGCAGTTCTTCCTTCAGGTTGCTGCCGGAAGGATTGAATCGTTTCAGTCGCGGCGATGATGCTCCATCGCTGCTGACACTTACCTCGTCTTGCTCAGCGGTGCCGTCATCGTGCAAACCAGTCAGTGCGGCGGCCGATGCTCCAGCCACTGAAGGGCCGGAAGTGGCTTTCGAGTTCAGCATGCCGCGCATCATCATCAGACTCATCAAGCCAACGCCCAGCATCGCAACCGTGCGCCAGTTATCGGAGAGCCAGCCGAGAGCGTTGTCGGCAACACTGGGGGCAACAATGGGTGCTCCAGCCAGATCGGTGAAGGTGGAGACCGTGATATGGGGGTACGGGTTGGTTCCCTGCGCCACCGGCGGCAACAAGTTGCGCACGGTTTCTTCGATCCGCTTGCGAGTTTCGTTTTCGATGTTCGACAGCGCGACTGCGTCGGGATCAGCGGCGGGTTGACCGACGGGGCGACGTTCTTTCCACACCTTCACGTAGTAGCTGGCGGGAATTTCGATGGAGGCCGTCACTTGCGAAGGAACCAGCGGCACCTTGCTGATCAGCGTTTGTTCGTGCCCCGGCATGTTGCGAGTTTCGCTGCGAGATTCGGTCGTTTGCGATTGTCCGGCACTACCGCCAGCATTCACCGCGATGGGACGATTGCCTCCCACGCCGTTGGACTCGGCGCCGGGTCGACCGCCGATGCTAGGCTGCGTCGCGGTCATCTCTTTGCTCGACTCGGCCGATTGCACCGTGATGGGCTTGGGGTCGAGCTTGATCAACGACGTGTTGTGGGCCAGTTCGGGGTTCAGCTCGACATTCACACCCACGATCACGCCCGGAATCATCGCCAGCTGATCGTAAATCTTCCGTTGCCATTCGCGCTCGAATTTGGCTTTGTGCGAGGCATAGATGCTGTCGTCGTCCGTAAAACCGCCGGGGCCCGGCTGACCGCCGTAGGTGTGATGGCTGGCGATATCGGTGATCGTCACATTCTGGCGGTCGAGGCCGACATAGGCCGAAGCGACGACGTTGCGAATGGCTTTTACTTGCTCTTCGCTGAGCGAAGTGCCAACCGTTTGCACGGCGACCATGGCGGTCTTCTTCTTCTGCCGCGAGAGGCCTCCCTGTTGCTCTTCGTCAAACTGCACCGTCGCCGATTCGATGCCACGCATCCGCGAAATGATGAGGGCCAGCTCTTTTTGCTTGGCATGCGAGCGGCGTAGTTCCAGCGAACGCGTCGAAGAGAACGGGTTGTCCGCTTCGGTCGCTTTGTTCATGTACAGGCTGAAGTCGGCAGGAAGTGCGTGCTCTTCGGCCATCGCGGCCAGGTATTTTTGCTTTTGTCCCCGAGGAATGCGGATCTGATTGCCACTCACCACGCTTTGTCCCAGGCCAGCTTTGGCGAAGGCTGCTTCAATGGCAGTGATCTCGGAACCGGAGAACGCGCGGCCATCGAGCAGGTACTCATCGCCGGCCACTACCTGATACTGAAACAGGTAGACCAGGCTTACGACAATGACGGCCAGCAGCAAACCCGCGGCCATGCGCGTGCCCGGTGTCATCGACTTAAAGACGTCGGCCAGCTGAGCGTAGAGTTTGTTGACAAAGTCCATCGTGTGCGTCCTGCGTGTTTACCGTGCATGCATCCTGCGTGCGACACTCATAGTGCTAAGGCGAATCAGATCCGAATATTGTTTACCTCCTGCCAGGCACTCACCAGCTTGTTGCGAATCTGCAACATCAGGCGGAACGACATATCGGCCTTTTGCAGCGACGTGAGGACTTCGGCAGGATTGACATCGCCGCCGGTCACCAACTGCTGAACGGCCTGGTCTGCCTCTTGTTGCATGTTGTTCACCTGGCCCAGGGCCTCTAGCAGCATGTTCTTGAACGGTTGCTGCGCGCCGGCTGCTTCGCCCGCTTGTCCCGGCTGCAGACTGAGTGCATCGAGCTGTGGCTGACCGAGCTTGGCAATGTTTAGTTGCGAAGCGGGGAACGAGCTGGTGGCAGAGATAGGATTCATAACCGACTCACGTGTCGTGCACTAAGGATGCAACTAGCCAATGATCCGCAGGGTTTGTTGGGTCATGTTCTTGGTGATTTCCATCACACCCAGGTTCGCTTCGTAGGCCCGCGAGGCGACGAGTGCGTCGACCATTTCGGTCTGCATGTTGATCTTGGGATACGCAACGTAACCTCGCTTGGGGCCTTCCTTCACCGCGTATGGATGGTCGGGCTGCCAACGATACAGAGGTTCGAAGGTTTCGGTTTCGACTGCAGAGACCTTGACCCCTTGGGCTCCGTACGGCGTCGCGTTGTTCGGATCGACTTCGAACATCACATAGCGGCCTTCGTAGGCCTGCATCTCGCCATTGGGGCCGCGAGTCTGCGAGTTGAGGTTCGCAAGATTTCCCGAGACCGCGTCGAGTCGCATCCGCTGCGCGACAAGAGCGCTGGTGCTGATATCGAGGGCTGAAATCATCGCTGGTCCTCCGTGACTGTTGTTCGAATGGGTTAGACGCGTTCGCTAATCGCTGTTTGCAACAGTTGCATCTGGTTCGTCATCACCTGCAGTGCCAGGCTGTGCATGATCTGGTTCTTGTTGATTTCGGTGACTTGTTGTTCGAGGTCGATGTTCGTGCTGTCGTGATAGAGCAGGTTGGTCATCGATTCGCTCACTTTGCGAATCGGGTCTTCCGGATCTCGCAGCGATATCCCTTCCGAAAAAGGCTGTGGATTATTGATGGCGTTGTTCGATTGGTCGATTGCTCGCTTCAAACGTTGTTCGAACACCTCGACGTTCAGGTCTCGCGTTCGGTACCCGGGCGTGTTGATGTTCGCGATGTTACCGGCGAGCACTCCATGCCGAGCCTGCGCAAAGTTGAGCACTTGTTGCAGGACAGGGATATTCGTGGAAGCAAGCAAGTTGGGCAACATCAGTTGGCCTCACTAGGGGGCGTAGGGTGACGATATTCGCAAGTTCCGTTCCCACGAATCTCGTTTTCGATTCGCGAGGGTCGGGCGGATGGTTGATGAAGTGCGTAAGTCATGGTCGCGGCAATAGAACGGGCGTGAAAGCGAAGCTGCGTGGTTAAGATAAGCACCTGGACTGCTGTCATTGCCAGCGGCAACTATTGCCGCTCTGCATCGGCAATTCTTTCCGCTCGCTGGATAGGCTCACGCCACACGGGCAAACACTTTCGCCCGTGGAGCATATCCATATAACCGAAGTTTGTTCGTCAGGGTGCGAATGCCAATTCCCAGCGCTTGCGCGGCCTTGGCACGGTGACCGTCGTAGTGATCGAGCGTGGTTTCGATCAATTGACGTTCCATGTCTTCCAACTTCATGCCGGCGGAAAGTGGATTGGCATCATTGGTTGGTTGCACCAGCGAGGCAAGCGATTCACCTTCGAGCAGCCAGCTTTGAATGTCGTCGGCCGAGATGGCCTGGTCCGAGGCCAACACACTCGCGCGAGTGACGAGGTTTTCGAGCTCGCGCACGTTGCCCGGCCAGTGATAATGGCTGAGCAGATCGAGGGCTGACTTCGAAAACTGAGCAGGCTCGCGATTCAGTCGCCCAGCCACTTGCTGCGCGACATGCTGAATGAGGAGCGGCACATCGCTGAGCCGATGACGAAGCGGCGGTACTTCGAGCAGCACGACGGCCAGGCGATAGTACAGGTCTTGGCGAAAGCGACCACCGGAAACTTCCTGGCGCAGGTCGCGATTCGTCGAAGCGATCACACGCACGTTCGTGGTGCGCGATTGGCTGCTACCGACTCGCTCGTAGGTCTTCTCTTGCAGCACTCGCAGCAACTTGGCTTGCAGCGGCATGTCAATTTCCGTGATTTCGTCTAGCAAGATGGTACCGCGATCGGCCAGTTCGAAGCGTCCTACGCGCGGCGCGTCGGCGCTGGTGAAGGCGCCCCGTTCATGTCCAAAGAGTTCACTTTCCATCAACTGCGGCGAGAGAGCCGGGCAGTTGAGCCCCACGAAGGCACCGGTTGCCCGACGGCTGGCAGCGTGCAAACAGCGAGCGACTAGTTCTTTGCCGGTGCCACTTTCGCCGGTGATCAGCACGGTCTCGTCGGTGGGGGCGACCTGAGCAATGCGGCGGCGGAGAGTCGCCATCGGTTCGCTGGTGCCGATCATCAGGCCGTGCCAATCGGGCACGATGGGCAGAATCTGTGAGCGGGCTTCGTTGCGGCCGCCTTGGCGAAGGGCGCGACCGACGAGCTGTTCTAGTTGGTCGGCATCAAAGGGCTTTTCAATAAAGTCGAACGCGCCGTGACGCATGGCATCCACGGCCGCTTCGACCGTAGCAAAGGCGGTAACCATCACGACCTGGCCATCGAACTTACGAGCTTCCAGCGCGCGGATCAGTTCGAGTCCCGTCATGCCGGGCATTTGCAGATCGGTCACGATCACGTCGATGGTTTCCGTGTCGAGCAATTGCAATGCTTCACGTCCACTCGAGCAGGCAAACACTTCGTGCTGTGAGTGACGGAGGACGTCCACCATCGATTGGCGTCCACGGGCATTATCGTCGACAACCAGCACGCGGCCAGTCATGGTCAATTCCTGGGTCATGGTCATTCGTGGATCTCCTCGGGCGGTGAAGTGAGCGGGTGATGTGGCAGGCAGAACGTGAAGGCTGCGCCACCTTCGGGGCAATTGGAGGCGAGGATCTGGCCACCGTGAGCTTCCGCAATCCGTTCGACGATTGCCAAGCCCAAACCGGTACCGTTGCTTTTGGTCGTAAAGAAAGGTTCAAAAAGTCGCGCGAGCGCGTCAGCATGCAAGCCGGGCCCGCTGTCGGCGACTTCGAGTTCGATACCGAGCGACGTTTCGCTAACCGTTACATGGAGTTGCCCGCCATTGGGCATGGCATCCACGGCGTTCAGAATTAAGTTGAGCAAAGCTCGACGGAGCATATCCGGATCAGCTGTTGCCCGCAGATCGAGCGGAGCATCGATCACAGCCTGAATTCCCTGCGCGACGAATTGCGGCTGCAACGATTGACACAGGTCGTGGGCGAGCGCACTTGGCGAAATGTCTTGAAGCTTAGGATCGCGATGGGCACTGAAGTGGAGCAGATCGCTGACGATCACTTCTAACGCGCGAAAGCCGGTGTCGACGTTATCGACAATCGCAATGCCTTCCGCGTCGTCTCGAATGCGTCGCTTCAGTAGACTCAAGTAGAGCTTGATTGGGACCAACCCGTTGCGCACTTCATGAGCGACATGCGAGGCCATTTGACCGAGATCAGCCAGACGATTTCGTCGGGCGAGTTCTCGATTCTTGTCTTCCAGTTCGTCGCTTAACCGGCGAACCTCGGCCTGCAATGCTTCGTGCGTGTGTTGTAGCCGGTCGGTGGCTTCGTTCCACGCAGCGAGAATCATCTGCAAGTCGACCGTCTCGGCGGCAAGCGGCGAAGCGGAGCTTTCGGGCAGCGGACAAGTCAGCAAGGTCGTCATGTTGAGTTAGCCTTCCATGCTGAGATCGAGAGAGGTGGTCAGAGACACGGATGCTGTTACATAAGCGCCTTGCGCTTCTTGCGATCCATACATTCCCTGCAGTTGCAGGGCTGTGGCGTCGCGGCGGATGATCATTTCGGCTTCGGACTTCTTTTCGAGCACCACAATCTCGCTGAGGAGCTGGCTGCAGCGATTGGCATCGCGCTGGCAAGCTTCGCGGGCTGCGATAGATTCCCAGTGACGTCGCTCGGGATCTTCACTGCGGAAGGGATCGAGTTGCCGTTCGACTTGTTGCAACTGAGTCAGCAGCGATTCTTTCGAAGTGAGGACTTGCATCAACCGCGACATATCCCCGTCGTTGACAAGCGATAGTTGCGCTTCGCCCAAGCGGCGCAGCAGTTCGAGTAGCTGAGCTTTGCGAGACATGCAGGCGGCTAATTGTTGGGAATCGTTCATAGGGCGTGTCTGGTTACAGAGTGCTGAACCATTCGAGGAGTTGAATCCACTGCTGACGATCGAAGCGGGTGGTCTTGGCAAAATCGGCGTCGCTACGAATACGTTCGAGCACCACGCGGGCTTGTTCGAGGGTGCCGCGGGCTTCGGAGTATCGTTGGAGCCGGCGATAGCAAGTGGCAATCTGCACGTAAGCCTCGAGTGATTCGGGTTCGTGCTGATAGCGGTTCGTCGCAGCGGAGTAGGCTTGAATTGCCTCTTCGTAGCGGCCCAGATCAAACAGCGCGTCGGCGCGGTTGAAGTAGCAATTGCGCAGAACCTTCAAGTCGACAGCTGCCCGGCTGCTTTCCTGGTCATCTGCGAGTCGCTCGATGAGTCGGGTGTATTCGGCCACCGCTGAATTCAAATCACTCTGCAGTTGCTTGTGCAATTGTTGACGTGTCGAGTCGATCGTCACGACCTGCAAACGCTGGCGTGGCCACTTGGCAGCATGCCGATAGGCTTCGGCCACTTCGTAGCCAGCCGCAATCGATTGCGGAGCCGTGGGAAAACGCTGCGTGGATTCAGTCAGCGTTTTGATCGATTCTTCGAAGAAGCCAGCGGCCAGTTCCATTTCACGCAACGACTCGGCGAGTCGTTTCTCTTCGGTCTCTTGCTGGGCGACATTACGGCTGCGAGCTTCGTGTACCATCCCTTGCCGGAACTGAATCCGGCCAAGTGCGAAAAGCGAATCTCGCCATTCAGTACTTTGTGGTGTGAGCGCGGAACCGTATAGGTTGGCACTCAGCAACTCACGGGCAGCGGCCAATTCCCCCTGCTCTTGCAATGCCGCGGCGGCGAGCAGCCGCCCTTGATAGTTGATCGGGTGTCTGTCGAAAAGTTGCCGAGCCTGCTCCAGCGTACTGAGCGCTTCACTGTTGCGTCCTTGCGCGAGCAAAGCTTGGCCGAGTCCGACGAGTGCTTCCGGCTGACCTTCGCGGGTTTGCTGCTGTAGGAATTGACGAAAGACTTGTTCCGCCTGTTCGTAGCCGTGGCCTTGCAAGTACGTCTGGGCAGAGCGAAGCAGATCGTCCGGATAACTGCGAGTGGCAATGCGGGCCGCTGCCAGTTCGCGATCTCGAGCCGCTGCTTCGCGCAGATGGGCACGGGCCTCTGCTTGCAGGGTCGCTTGCTCTTCTCGCGAGCGCCCCGCCAGATGCGCGAGCAAATCGGCCGACCAGGCACGCTCGATTTCTGCTCGCCACTGCAGCGTTTGCGGCAGGGCAATCAATGTCGCCGCCGCTTCGGCCAGTTCGGCAGCTTCGGCGAACGCCTTCTGCTCCTGATAACGACGAACGGCAAGTTCCAAGCGCTGCTGAATTTCAGCTCGCGGCAGCCAATCGTTGCTGTAGGTTTCACCGGGACCAGCCTCTTGCAGTCCGCGGCGATAGAGCGTGAGTGACTCCTCTACCTGGCCCGCACCCGAGAGCCAATCGGCTTCGAGAAATGTCGAGGCAACCGCTTCGGGCGAGCCGTGGTGCAACTTGCGAATGCGAGCATAAAAGTGAGCGGCCTCTTTTTGCTTGCCTAACCGCTCGTGAGTTTGTGCCAGAAGCAAGCTAAGCCGAGCCGCTACGCCGGGCTCGAGTCCTTTGCGTTCGGCCAAGGGTTGCAACTCGGCGATCAGTGTTTGCAGCGGCTGTTGCTCGGCGGCCGTCAGCACTTGGCCAGGCTTCGGTAACGGCAGTCGCTGCAGTTGAACGCGCGCGGCAAGCGCTTGGGCTTGAGGGAAGGCAGACGACGTTTCCAGCACTTGCGAAAGAACCTGTTCGCAGGCCTCGATGTTGTTGGCGGCAAAGTGGACATTCGCGGCCAGCAGATGCGCCTCGTCCCGTTGTCGTGGCGACAGACCAGACAGTTTGAGCAACTGCTCGATGTGCAGCAGCGCCACCTTCGGCTGCGGCGGTTGCATCTTGAGATTGCAATCGGTGAGTGCCTGTTTCAACTCAATGGCGGAATCGGGATTCTTCGAGAGCGCTTCGTTCAACAGAGGCGCGGCCTGCACGTAGCGATTGGCTCGATGCAACGCGCGAGCCAAGGTGAGCACGCCTTGTGCCTCTCGGTTCTCGGGAAAGCCCAACTGCCGCGATTGATCCAAGTAGCGCGCGGCAATCAGATTCAACAAGCGACGCTGCGAGGGCTGAACTGGTGTATCGGCTTCGTCGGCCAACACCGCGCCCAGTACAAACAGGCAAGCCGACTGTGTGGCCTCGTCCAGTTCTGGCTGCGAGCGAATCGCGGCCGCTTGTTGTCGAGCTTCGGTTAGCAGCCCTTCGTCGAAGGGAGCGAGAATGCCCTCGACGGTGATCTTCTCCGGCTCGGCCGAAAAATAGAGTGAAGTTGCATAGGCCGAGCCGCCGATAAACGCCACCAGAGCCAGCAGCAATGGCAAGCCGACCTTCAGTGGACTCTTTCTGGCTGCGGGCAGAATGCGAGCGATGGCGGCCAGTGAAAACCGGGCCTTGCTCTCGTGCGACGGGCTTGCGTGCGCGTCAGTCATCCGTGACGACTTGCCCCAGCCGCTAACGTCCTGTCAGCGGTCGATGAGAATTATGCGAAAGTACCGCGGGCGTTTGTACCGCGAATCGCCTGCGAGTGTCAATTGAGATTCACTCGCCTAGCCTGCTGATTGCCTTGCTAGCGCCAAGCAACGGTCGCGGCAACATTGGCAACGATGCGCAGCCGCCGATTCAACAATTGTCAGCGCTGCGCCAAGATGCTCGCCAGCGAATCGACCGCCGCGAGTTGCTTCCGCGCGAGTTAATTCCACTCTTCGGGAATCGGCGCGGGTACGGGTTCACAAGGCTGGCCCGTGACGCGTTCCATCAACCACACGTCGACGTCTTTCAGCATCTGTGTGGTGACTTCGTCGCTACAGGGATACTGACGAATCGTGGCCGCCAAACCAGCAGTGTGGAACAGGCGAAGTTCGTCGCACAGTTGCTCAACTGGGTAACGCTCTGAATCGCGGCAATGGGCAATAAACAGCGGCAGGCGACGAGCAGCGGTCAACATCGCCAGCGGCGCTTGGCCGGTCGGAAAGCTGCCGCCCAGCGTCATGGCGCCCGCAAAGCGGTCGGGATTGCGCAGGCCCAGTCGCAGGGCCATCGTGCCACCAGCAGCATTGCCGGCGAGGAAGATTCGCTGCGAGTGGATGCGAAATTTTTGGGTTGCCAGCTCGATCGCGTCACACAGCTGTGTCTCGGCGGCGATGGTCCCTTCCGACGATTGACGCCAAGCATGACCACGCCCCGAAGCGAGCACTTCGCCCGAGATCGAAACACCGACATAGTTCCGCATGCTGATCAGAGGCATCACCTTCTGCAACTCGCGGGCATCGCCCCCATCGTCGTGAATCCAAACCAACAGCGGATACGCGTAGTTGGGTTCGTAGTGCAAGGGAGCGAAGGTTTGAATCCCGGCAGGTGCCGGCACCTGTCGATTCTTGCGGGTCGCGGTGACCAGCGACTTCTTGTTTGTGTTGCTGAACGGAACCGAGGGAGCCAGTGAGTTGATGCGGTTCATACCGTTCTCGGCAGGGGGTCGAAGGGACGTGGAATCAACAATTGCCTGGCGCGCGGGAGAGCACTGGCACTTGTGTCTGCTGGCACGCTGCGACTGCAGTTGCCGGAAGGTGTGTCGCGACCATGATGGCTGCGAGTCGCGAGCAGATCGTTGAATGTCGAACGGACAGTTCGGCGATCAAGGGATGTTCTCGATGAGGATCGGAACGTTCAATCTGACTACGCTGTACCTTGCTGCCATGACAAGCACAGCTGGCAGACTGTGAAGGTCACTTGAAGGCTGTGGCAGACGATGCGAGGTCGATTGTCTGCCGCAAGGTGAGGGGTGTTTTAGGCCATGCCTGGGTGACTGTCAACGTCATTCATAACCATCTGCGGCAATACAACTTGCCAGCAGTGAGTGCTGTCATGCGGAGGTGGAACGACCTAATGGAAGTCGCTCCACCATAGCTAGCCAGCGATGACGTGCAACTAAGCCTTGGACATCAAATCGTTCATCGTGGCGACCAGCGACTTGACGGCCGAAACACTGTGCTCGAAAGCTTTCTTTTCTTCTGGATCGAGTTCCAACTCGACGATCTTCTCGACGCCCTTGGCACCAAGGATGGCGGGCACGCCTACGTAATAACCGCCGACGCCGTATTCCTTGTCGCAATAAGCGGCGACCGGAATGATCCGCTTCTTATCGCGCACGATCGCTTCGACCATTTGCGCAGTAGCGGCCGCTGGGGCATAATAAGCGCTGCCGGTCTTGAGCAGCGAAACGATCTCGGCACCGCCATCGCGAGCGCGTTGCACAATCGCTTGCAGCTTCTCTTCCGAGAGCAAGCGGCGAATCGGAATGCCGCCCACGCTCGTGCAGCTCGGCATGGGCACCATCGTGTCGCCGTGACCGCCCATCAGCAGGGCCGAAACGTCTTCGACGCTCACGCCCAGTTCCATCGCCAAAAAGGTGCGATAGCGGGCCGTATCGAGCACGCCAGCCTGGCCGAACACGCGCGCTGGCGGAAAGCCAGTGACTTGCAGTGCACGTTGCACCATGGCGTCGAGCGGATTGCTGACCACGATCACAATCGCGTTCGGGCTGGTGGCCTTCACTTGTTCGGCAACGGAACCAACGATCTTCGCATTGGTTGCTAGAAGATCGTCGCGGCTCATGCCTGGCTTGCGGGGAATACCAGCCGTGATCACGACGACGTCGCTATTGGCGCTGTCGGCATAGTCGGTGGTGCCCACAATGTTGGAATCGAAGCCCATGATCGGCGACGACTGCATCAGGTCGAGAGCCTTGCCCTTGGGCATGTCCCCCGCAGTAGGAATATCGAGCAACACAATGTCGCCCAGTTCCGCAGCTGCACACCAGTGAGCACAGGTGGCTCCGACATTACCCGCGCCGACAATCGTAATCTTGGCCCGACCCATATTTGACTCCTGGTGAGGTGGAATGCTGTCGCTGTTCAGCCTGCCCGTCATCACGCGTCGTAATGAAATGGAACGACTGAGTCCCCGAATATCCGGTTCTGAAAGGCAACGTCAAGTGGGGAGCCATTTTAAGGTGCTCAGCGGCTGCTGTTTCTCGCGCGAAATCAGCACTTGCACCGCACTCCGGCGTGGCGAATATCCGACAATGAGAAACGAACAGATTTACAGTCCAACAGCCAAGTCCACCTGCTCAACATTGAAGTCATCATGCTCTTTCCTTGGGGGCGAAGTGCCCGCCGACAAAAACTGATTCGCTCCCCGGTGCCAGACCTGTGGGAAGACACCCTGCAATCGCATGTGCCCCTCTATCAGCTGCTCCCGGCGGACTTGCGCAAGAGCCTGATCGGCAAGGCGCGGGTCATGGTCTCCGAACGGATCTGGGCTGGTAGTAACGGCCTCGAATTGACCGAAGCGATGAAGATCATCGTGGCTGCTCAAGCGGTGATCTTGCTGGCCGGTGACGACGGTTATCTCTACGAGCGGCTGCCTGCCATTCAGCTTTATCCTGAATACATTTCCAGTCGTCCAACGCGCCAGAATGCCCACAACACGCCCCACGGAAAGCTGCTCGGCGATTCGTGGCAATCGGGCAACGTGCGGCTCTCGTGGCCGGCAGTCTTAGCCGGGGCCGAAGATCCGCAAGATGGGGAGAACGTGGTCATCCACGAAATGGCTCATCACTTGGATGGTCTCGATGGTCAGATGGCTGGCGAACCTCCTCTCGCGACCGAATCGCTGCAAAAAAAGTGGCCCGGCGTGAAAGCCGAGTTCCAAAACCTTGTTCAGGCAATCATGCATCACGAGTGGCACTGGATTGACTCGTACGCTGGCGAAAACCCAGCCGAATTCTTTGCCGTGGTCACCGAGGCCTTCTTCGAAGTGCCCGCGGAACTCGAACAGCATCACCCCGAGCTATTCGCGACCTTCCAAGAGCTGTATCGAGTCGATCCCCGCACCTGGTTCGAACTTAGCTGAACAACTGCGGCGCCGAAGTGCGAGCCGTTCGCCGGCGTGTCTCACTGCGCTGTGCCTTGGTTGTTTCCGGCAAGCGGACATCGGCCGCGACGAGCGCGTAGCGAGCCAAAACTTGCGGCATGAGCGAAGCGATTACCTGTGGTTGCGAAGCTTGCTCCAACTCGGCGTAGTTGGCTCGTTGCAAACTGTTTTCCTGCGCCAGAATGACCATCGTTGCTGCCCCTAACACATAGTGAACAAGTGAACACTTTCAAGTATTAGGGGGCAGTGAACGAATGTCAATCATCATTTTTCCGATTAGGCAAAAAAGGAGGGCTTACCCCGTACTGAACAGCCCTGATTCCACACCCTGACAACCGGCTTTTGATAACTTTTTGCGCGAAAAATCGCGTTCATCGTTTCGCCGTAAATCTCTTCTTCTAAATCAGTTACGCCAACAATTCATCACCAAACATCGTTTTCGTGATAACCGTTTGATAACCACTCGCCGCCCTGTTGATGCACCAGCCTGAACAGGCCCTAAACAGGGGGGCGAAGCGTTCTCGCGTCGCCAAGTCCAGCACTTGTTGACTCTCAGATCCACTCCCCAGCTCCGCCGCCAATCGCTGACACTCCACCCCCAGCGACCTGCGACCTGACCCCCGCGATTCGTCTTGAACAGTCCGCATTCGATGCTGCTGACCACTGGATTTTGATAACTTTTTGCGCGAAAAATCGCTTTCATCGTTCCGCCGTAAACCGTTCTTTCAAAATCAGTTACGCCGAAAATCTCTCGCCAAAGCCCGTTTTCGTGATAACCGTTTGATAACCACGCTCCGCCCCGTTCACCCACCTGCCTGAACAGGCCCTGAACAGGGGGGCGATGGGTTCTCACGTCGCCAAACTTGCCACTCGCAGCCCGGCTGATTCACCCCCAGCTCGAATGGCAGCCAATCGCTGGCGATCGATCCACAGCGGCCGGACCCGCGCGATGTAGCCTCATCCGCGGGCATCGTCGCCACTCGCTTTATTTAAAAACATACTTGACATTAAGTCAATATTTTTTTACGATACACATATCAGAAATTTAGCAATGTCTGGCGGGCAGCATCACGGACCTTGCTGCCCGCACCAGGCGGCCGAGGTCGCAACTGTTCACCCGGGCACTTTATTAGGTAACCCGAAGCGTCAGCGAGGAAAGCGAGTGAGCCGCCCGGAACTAGATTCTTGCGCAGTTCGTTCGCAGGACTCTCAGGGCGGATCAGATGCGGGCCAAGCGAATGGCTTGACTACGACAATGCTTGTGTGCGGCGAGAAGCATTCTCCTCGCTCACGCTTCGGGATTCCTGGCACACGCCTGCGCTGGCAGCAACGCGAAACGCCCACGTGAAAGGTTACGAAAAAAGGGCCCCTGATCGCTCAGGAGCCCTTTCGGTTTTTAATCATTGGTTGCCAGCACGCAACTGCGATTACAGCGCGCCGGGGAAGCCGTCACCGAGTGACTTGACGATGGCGCCGATCGTTTGCAGCACACCTTCGCCCACTTCAAACCGTAGGTTCGAGCCCCGCGCGGTGGCGGTGCTGGTGAGCTGGATTTTGTCGTTGGCCGTCTTCTCGAGCGTCGAAATGGCCGCTGGGATCAGCGGGTTATCGTCGACCGATTGAGCAAACTTCAAAATCGGCAGCATGGCCACAGTCAACTGCAGCGGGAGGGCATCCTTTTCGCCAGCCGTCGACGATTGGTCCATCACCTTCTTGATCAAAGCCTGGCTGTTCTTGCCGAAGGCCACGTAGGCACTGTCGGCACTGGTGCCGAGTACCACGTCGACCGTGGGGCCGAAGAAGTCGCGAGCTTCGCTTTCGCCTTCGGGCAGCGGCAGCGACAGCACGTGGAACTTCACGCCCGCGTGCGTAGCCACATCGAGCTTGGCCTTGGGGAACTCGGGGTCGTTCTTCTTGACTTCGACCAGCTTCTTGAAGGCCGCTTCGAGCGACTGGCCTTCAGCGACATAACCACCGGCGACAAAGCTGATGTTGGCTGGTTCCAGCACGAGGGCTGCACCGCCATCGAGCTTGCCGCTCTGGATCGTCTTCACGACCACGTCGATCGCCTGATTGTAGATATCCTTCATCGGCTCGCGCTGTTCGGCGGCGATCCGCGGATCGTCATCGACTTGCTTCATCAACTGGGCCTTGGCCGTGTTGATCATCGTGATGTTCTGTTCGATTTCCTCTGGTCCGAGCTTGCCGCCAAAGCTGGCCGTCACGGCCGCATTGGGCATCAAGAAGCCCGAAAACTTGGACTTCAGCCCCGTGTTCATCGCAAACTGACGAGCCAGCTGCGTCCCTTCCTTGGCGACCAGGGAGAAATCGAAGTAGCTCTTCTTCGAAACCGAATCGACGCTCAGGCCGATCGTCACTTCTTCGACTTCTTCGATGTAGCGAGCAACCTGGTTCACACCATTGCGACCCGCTCGTTCCATCGCTTCGCGCTGTTCGGGGGTAACATCGCCACCGCCGCCACCACGTTCGAGCATGCGTTCAAAGGTGACCTTCATTTCGTCGATGGCCCACTTTTTGAGCTCGTCGGGAATGTTGTTGGCCAGCAGGCGAGCCGCGACGTTGTAATCCTTGGGCAGGCTGCCGAGCAGCGCGGCCGGATCGGCGGGCAAGCCGGTCAGGTGTTCTTTTTCTTTGGCAACAAAGACCCAACCCGCTTGTTCCTTGATGAACGCGGTTTGGTCCAGGCCCACTTCTTGCACACCGTCGCCGGCATCCTTGGGTTCGCCGAGCTGTTCTTTGAAGGTTTCCAGAATCTTCGGCAGGTCCTTCACCGGCACGAACATCACGACCGGGAAGTCGGAACCGTGCGAAATGACATACGCGCCAATGGGCTTCTTCTTGTCGAACCCGTTGGCGAACGCGTTGCCAAACAGGATGGCGGTGCGACCGACTTCTTCCTGTCCCGCAGCGCGGGTCAGGTAGCCGACATCAGCCAGGGTATCTTCGATACTGGCGATCGAAACCACGGCGACAGGTTTCACTTCTTGCGCGGTCGTAACCAGCGGCAAGACAAGCAGTGCGACAGCTGCCGCGCAGTGGGACCAAGAATGTACAAACGATTTCACGAGAGATATCTCCCCGGGGACCATCCAGGTCCGGAACCTAGTAACTTGTTCGCGGTCGTAACAACACCGAGCCCGCAAGTTACCCTGAAACTTTTTCACGCTAGAGCCTCTGTCACTCAGAGGATACTGAGGACGAATGTTAATACTCGCCCTCGGCGCTCCGAGTTTTAACACGGCGCCAGGAAAAAAATAAGCCGAGCTGTTTTTGGGAGGACAACCCTCGTGACGTAACTCAGCGTCGTGAACCTCGCCAGCAAGACCAACTTGTTCAACAATGGCGACGATGGCCTGACCCGAAGTGGCATATCTCTCGGATTTGGCGCAATTTTTTGCCCGGAGATCGCGACGAAGTTGGACACCCCCCCTTTTGCGGTTGCGCAGGACTTACGGCGCACGTAGGTTCTGGCCGCCGGCCGGAACCTGAATCGCGAAGACGCGCAAACATGCGATCTGCGGTCAGTTGCCTGATATTCCGTTCATCGGAGAAGCCAAGATCACATCCAGCGGAAGTGACCTACCGCGCAGGCAAGAGAGGTCGCTCGGTGAGCGGCGAAGCCAGCGTTTCCAACATTGGGGCAGGAGAGTAGTCCGCTGCCGATCATGGATCGACGCAGCGGAGCGAGCCGTGACCGCTTAACGTTCGCGGTAGACGATGCGACCCTTTTCCAGGTCGTAGGGGGACAGTTCGACATTCACTTTGTCGCCCGGGACGATACGGATGAAGTTTTTCCGCATCCGACCGGCCACGTGAGCCAGCACTTCACCACCCGTTTCAAGCTGCACGCGAAAGCGCGTGTTCGCCAGCGCCTGCGTCACCGTACCGGCGACCACCAGGGCTTCTTCTTTCTCCGCCATGCACCAAACTCCACGGCCTATCGGCCACCAGTTATCACTCGGAGGGAACAAGGCATCGTCCCGCCAACGTCCGAGTCAGAATCTGTTAGTATTACGCTTCGAATGACTTGCGTCCAGTCGCATTAAGGTTTCTCGCGCGCGAATTTGCGTAACTCCCGTTGTTTACAGAGGTCCGTGTAGCTCTCCATGTCGCGCCAGGTTCAGGTTACCGCTCCCAGTCGCTTGCACTTCGGCCTGTACGCGTTGGCTGCTAAGGGCAACGATCCAACCCTCCGCAGTTACGGGGGTGTGGGGGTGATGATCTCGGAGCCTGGGATTCGCCTGCAGATCTCCGGCGGCACGACCTTTGGCGTCAGCGGCCCACATACCGATCGCGTGGCGGTCTTTGCCAAGCGGTGGGCCGAGTTCTACTCCCAGCCCACGAACGACTTACAGATTGAAGTGCTAGCGGCCCCGCCCGATCATGTCGGCCTCGGCACAGGCACTCAACTGGGCTTAGCAGTTTCGGCCGGGCTCTCGGCCTTTCGCGGCTTGCCGGTCGCTCAGCCCGACGAACTGGCCCGCAGTGTCGGCCGCGGCCAGCGCTCCGCCGTGGGTGCGTACGGGTTCTCGCTGGGCGGGATGATTGCCGAGCGAGGGAAACTACCGGGAGAGTTTCTCTCGCCGCTCGATTGCCGGCTCGCTTTGCCCGCCGAGTGGCGGTTCGTGCTCGCCCGGCCGTTGCAGGGCACGGGACTGACCGGCCCCAGCGAACAGCAGGCGATGGATGCCGCCAATCGCGATCTCTCACCCCTCACCGAGCAACTGGTGGCCGAAGCCCGCGACGCGCTAATTCCTGCTGCCGCTCTCGGCCGGTTCGATGACTTCGCCGCCAGCTTGGGGCGGTACTGCGAACTGGCCGGGCAGTTTTACACGAGCGTGCAAGGCGGACCGTTCAACGGGCCCGTCGTGACTGCACTCGCCGAACAGATTCGCGCCCTGGGACATCGCGGGCTGGGACAAAGTTCGTGGGGGCCGACGTTGTTCGTCGCTTGCCCCGATCAATCCGCCGCAGAGCAACTCGTGACGCAATTGCAGCAGCAGTCTTCGGCCGAGCTCCAAATCCACATCTCGCCCGTTTGCAACGAGCCGGCCGGAATCGAAGTTTCTTAGACAGTCCTTAGTCGAGCACTTCGCAGGCGGCCCAATTGGGGCCGGTCTTCACATCGACCTTCAGCGGCACGCTCAACTGGGCGGCGGACGACATTTCTTCCATTACCAGGGCGGCAAGTCGCGTTTGCTCTGCCGGCGGAAACTCGAAGACCAGTTCGTCGTGAATCTGCAACAGCAGCCGCGACTGCAATTGCTCCTGCTGCAAACGGCGATGGACGTTGATCATCGCCCGCTTGATGATGTCGGCCGCCGAACCTTGAATCACTGTGTTGATGGCGATGCGCTCGGGGAGCGTTCGTTGCCGCTTATTCGCCTGCGCCCGCGGATCGCGCACACCTTGCACCGGCCGACGACGCCCCAGGATCGTACTTACCCAGCCGACGCGGCGGCACTCAATGAGCACCCGCTCCATGAATTGTTCGACGCCCGGCAGGCGCGAAAAGTACGCTTCGATAAATTCCGCGGCATCGCCCTGGCTGATATCGAGGGCCTTCGAAAGCCCGAAGGGGCTTTGTCCGTAGATGATGCCGAAGTTGATCGCCTTGCTGTTGCTGCGCATCTCGCGCGTGACCTGGTCGAGCGGTACGCCATAGACTTCGCTGGCAACTTGCGTGTGAATGTCGCGGTCGTCGACGAATGCCTGTTGCAGCGTGGCATCGCCCGAGAAGTGAGCCAGCACGCGAAGTTCGATTTGTGAATAGTCGGCTGTCATCAACAGCCAGCCTTCCGGCCCGGGCAAAAACGCCGAGCGAATCGCGCGGCCCGCTTCGCTGCGGACGGGAATGTTCTGCAGGTTGGGATCTTGCGAACTGAGGCGTCCCGTCGCGGCCACATCCTGCTTGAACGAAGTGTGTACGCGCCCCGTTTCAGGATGAATCAATTCCTGTAGGGCCAGGACATAGGTGCTTTGCAGTTTTGAGTTCTGGCGATAGTCGATGATCTTGGCCGGCAATGCATGGAGCCGCGCGAGTTCTTCAAGCACATCGACATCGGTGCTGGGGCCTGTCTTGGTCCGTTTGACAATGGGCAATTTGAAATCTTCGAAGAGCAACTTGGAAAGTTGCAAGCGCGAATCGATGTTGAATTCGCCGCCAGCAATCTCGTAGATCTCTTTTTCGAGCGTGGCGATCCGCTGCGTGAATTGCTCGTCGAGTTGCTTCAGCCGGTCACGATCGACGCGAATGCCGTTGAACTCCATCTCGGCCAGTACATCAATGAGCGGAATCTCGAGCTCGTGAAACAGCGGCAGCAGTTCCTGCTCGGCTAAGCGTGGCTCGAGCACCGCTTTAAGCCGCAGCGGCACGTCGGCATCTTCGGCTGCGTACTGCGTAATGTCGGCCACGGGCACTTCGTCCATCCGCTTCTGATTCTTGCCGGTACCGATCAGCGAAGCGATGGTGATGTTCTGATGCCCCAAATGGCGCACGGCCAGATCATCGAGATTGTGGCTTCGCTCGCCCGGATCAATCAGATAATCGGCGACCATCGTATCGAAGGTGATCCCTTGCAGCTGAATGCCGGCAGCGCGTAGCGTGAGCAGATCGTACTTCACATTTTGCCCGACCTTGCCGATGCTTGGGTTCTCCAGGACCGGACGCAGTTTTTCGAGCACCAGCTTGGGATCAAGGACGGTTTCACCAGCCGGCGCACGAACGGGAATGTAGTACGCGACGCCAGGCGTCCAGCAGAAGGAATAGCCGACAATCTCTGCCTGCCGGGCACGCAGGGAAGTCGTCTCGGTATCGATGACGATCTCTTTCTGCTGCAGCATTTGGGCAACTAACTCATCGAGTTGTTCGACGGTAGCAACTGTGCGGTAATCGACGACCCAAGCATCGGCGGTGGGAACAGCGGGACGAAACACCGGCTCGGCGGCAGGTGAGCTTTCGAGACTGACGTGGCGCGAAGACATTTCCTCCGCGAGAAAATCGTTCGTCAGTTGCGCCGAAGCGGGACGAACATTGCCAGCGAACTTGGTGGCGAGCGTTTCCATTCGCTTGGCCAGTTGCTTGAAGCCCGCCTGGCGATTCAGTTCCGCCAGCACGGCGGGCTGCATACCGCCGATCGTGCCGATGCTCCAGTTAAAGTCGAGTTCGAGATCGCTCTTCAGTTTGACGAGCTCGCGGCTCTTGAAGGCCGACTCGCGTCCATTCTCGATGTTCTCTTTTTGCTTCCCCTTCAATTCGTGCAGGTGTTCGAAGACACCTTCGAGCGTCTCGTACTTTTGCAGCAAGGTGGTGGCCGTCTTGGGACCGATGCCCGCGATGCCGGGAACATTGTCGACCGCGTCGCCGACCAGCGATTGAAAATCGACGACCTGATCGGGACGAATGCCCCACACGGCCTGCAAGCCGGCGGCATCCATGCATTCGTTCTTGCGAATGTTGTAGAGCTTGACGTTGTCGGTGATCAGCTGACGGCAGTCCTTGTCGCTGGTCACAATCAGACACTCCGCGCCGGCTTCATGCGCCTGGCACGCGAGCGTGGCGAGCAGATCATCGGCCTCATAGCCAGCCAGCGCGAGAGCGGGAATGCCGAGCGCGTCCATGAACTGCTTGATGAGCGGAATCTGAGGCTGCAGATCGACGGGCATTTCCTGCCGGTTGGCTTTGTACTCGGTGAAGAGATCGCTGCGGAACGTCGGGCTCGGATGATCGAAAGCGGCGATTAACAAATCGGCGCCACGATTCTCGATCAGGTCGAGCATGTCGCGCACAAACCCATGCGCGGCCCCCACTGGCTGACCCGACGGGCCGGTCATTTCCGGCATCGCGTGAAACACCTGATAGATGAGCGAGTACGAATCGACGAGAAAGACTCGCTTTCCCTTCAGATTCAGCGGCTCATCCGATAGCGACTTGGCGAGAGCTGCTTCGTTGACCACCACCGCGTGCGTATCGAGCGGCACCTGTTCTTCACCAGCAGACTCTTCGCTGGGGGCGACTGCCGATGTGTGCGCGAGATCCACTCGCGGAGACTGCTGGGGCGAAACCTCCGGCGGCGATGTGGGCGGTGACGCAACCGGCTGCTGTGCTTCCGCCGTGTCATCAAAGCCTGCGAGCATGGGTTGCGAAGTCCCTTTTTTTGCCATGATGTCCTGCGCTGATCTGTGAATCACCAATGCCCGAAAATCGCCGTCAACAGGCATCGTAGGGGCTCAGGGGGGAGCGTCAAGTTGGCTTGACACTGGTCGATTCTCCGCGAGCCACTAAACTGTCTGCAACGATTGATGGGCGGTTCACACCTGGCGAAAGAATTCGGGCACGGCATGACGGCAACCAAAGTGGCTCTGATCACAGGCAGCGGCAAGCAACGCGTCGGCTGGCACGTCGCCGAGGCACTCGGCGCGCGAGGTTACGCGCTGGCCATTCACTATCGCACCTCGCAGCAAGAGACCGAAGAAACCATCGCGGAGTTTCGCTCGCGAGGCTGGACCGCGAAGGCCTTTCAAGCTGACCTGGCCGACGAAGCGGCCGTGAAGCAACTGATCGCCGGTGTGCTCGCGCAGTTTGGGAGGCTCGACGCACTCGTACACACCGCGGCCATTTGGCAACCGAAGAAACTGGAAGACGTGACCGCTGCCGACGTGCGACATTATCTGGAAGTGAACACGCTGGCGACTTTTCTTTGTTGCCAACAGGCGGGTCTGGCGATGGTCAAGCAGCCCGAAGGGGGCTCGATTGTCACGTTCGGCGATTGGGCGACGATTCGCCCCTATCTCAACTACGCGGCCTATTTTCCTTCGAAGGGAGCGATCCCGGCACTGACGCGCACGTTCGCCGTAGAACTGGCCCAGCGCAATCCGCGCGTGCGAGTCAATTGCATTGAACCCGGGCCCGTGATGTTGCCCGCTGATCTTCCCGAGGCCGAACGGGCCGCGGCGATTGCCGGCACCCTCGTCAAACGCGAAGGAACGCCGCAGCATGTGGCTCAAGCGGTCGTTCATTTCCTGGAGAACGATTTTCTCACCGGAGTCTGCTTGCCCGTCGATGGCGGCCGATCGGTGTACGCATCAAGTGCCGATTAATTTCTACTCGCTGATCACCCACAGGCGAGCTAGTTCCGCAGGCTTGAACTTTTCGGTATCAGCCGAGGTCGTTAGTTCGACCAGGCACTGGCGGCCCAGCATCTTGGTCGATTTCACCTGTGCGACGATCGATTCGGCGGTTGGCTTGCGATCGACACCAGCCGGAGCCACACGCACATTCTTGCCGGCCTTCAGTTGCTTCACTTGCACTTCCCCCTCGTGAAAGAGAGTGAGCGTGAGTTTGCCTTCGCCGGCCCCGTCGATATATCCCGGAGCGCCTTGCTCCGCGATGCGCTCGGCGTGCACGGTCTTTTGTTCCGCTTGAAACTTCAGCAGGCTCGCTTCATCGCAAAAGACTTCCCAGGCGACGCGCGTCTTTCCCTTACCAATGCCGTGGGTCTTGGCTCGCAGCTTATCGCCCAGTTGCAGAGAGGCGAACATTGCCGGCTCGCCGTTCTTCCAGTAGCGAGTCTCTTTGTCGGTGTTGATGACAATGCCCGCTTCGCGAATGTACGTCTTGTCGGCATTTCCCTGCGTGACGGTGATCGTTCCCTTGGCCGGATCAAGACTATCGACGTGATAGAACTCCTTGTGGCCGTTGAGCATGTTCATTTCGTCTTGAATGTACGTTAGCCAACCCCATTCCCCTTTTTCATTTTCGTGCAGGCGAAAAATGGCGCGCTCGCCGACGCGAAAATCTTGCAGATCGCCGTGCGTGGCATGGTGCAGCAACTCGGCGTACGGCATCACCGTGAACGAAACGACTTCGTCGGTGTTCTCGCGGCGGAACTTGCCCGTGCGTGTCGCTGGATCAATGCTGATGAGTTCTCCCCAGGGCCGCTGCATGCGATCGAACGGAATGATGACCTTCCCGGGCGTGATCTTAAGCACAGGCTTAGCGGGCTGATCTTTCTTCTCGGCTTCTTTCGCGGGCTCTTTGGTTGCCGGAGCTTGGGCGAGCAACGAACCAGTGCAGAACGTGAGGAGCAGAGCAAGGTATTTCATGAGAGATTTCTTAGTTGTAGAGTCGTTCTTCGCGCGGCAGGTCATCGACCTTCCACGCGCTGGGCCAGATGCGAATGACACGTTGCGGGCGAAAGCCTTCGAGCAGCAAGCCCGGTTTGAATTTGACGCGGTAGCCACTTTGCCCAGCCAGTTTCGGTTCGCTCTTATCGATGGCGACGAGCGGACCCGATTTGCGATCGTTGATCTGGTCCCAGGTGCGCAGGTTCTCTTCGGCGACAGCGGCCGTCACGGTGTCGTTGGGCACAAAGGCATCGAGCAGCTTGGGATCGAAGCCGGCGAACAGGTGAACCGTGACGATGCTGTTCGGGTTGTCGACTTCCTCGATCCAGCCCGCGAGGCCGTGCTCGCGTTGGAACTGGCGATGAACCATCAGTTGTTGCAGGCTGGCTAACTCGCGGCTCCCTGCATCGAGCCAGATCTCTTGGCAGCGGCCTGGCCCCTTGAGGGTGCAAACGGTCAGGTTCGTCAGCAGCGATTGACCACGAACCAGATCTTTGGTCATGGCAAAGCCGGGCCCTTTCAGCAGACGTGTGCTGGGGCCAATCTGAAACAGCGTCGCTTTGGCGTCTGGCTTACCGGCCGTCGTTCCTAGCAGTTGCAGCGTGCCCAGGTCGCGATCGTAAGCCTCCACCTTCCACTCTCGCTGCAGCCGTGTGCAATAGCTGAAATCGTCTTCCAGTTGCAAGCAGCGATTGAACGGAGCTTCCAAACTTATGCGAGGCTGATTCGCTGGCGGCTTGGCTTTTGGATCGCGCGGCTTTGGCTCTTCCAAATAGAAATAGCCGTGCAAATGCGTGCCCAGCGGAATGTCTTTCAGTTCGGCGGGAGCGCCGTGATAGCGGAGCGAACCGAAGGGGAGCATCGTGAAGGCATGCGGCAGATCCCAGTCGCCGCGACGCTGGGCATCGGTGCGGTCGGGACGCAAGACGCCCGTGCGATTTACATGATCGACCGCGATGAGCTCGCCCGCGATGTAGTGAGCCGAACCGAGCGGCGGAAACTCGCCCGGCTTTAGTTGAAACCAAGGCAGTTTTTCGTCGCCGCCATCCGTACGAAACGCGGGCGCGTTTTGTGCGCTCGCTGGCGAAACCACCACGCAGCACAGAATCAGCAGAGAGAGAAGTACGAAACGCATGCGGCGGAAGTCTTGTGAGAAAATAAAGCGAACACCGTAGGATGGAGCCGTGCTCCGTCCGCAGCGATTAAAAACGGGAAGAGACGAAGCACGGCTTCATCCTACCTTCCAGCGAACTAAATCAATTCCGAAACGGGGCCCAAGCTGTCGGCGAACTGTTCGACGTTGACGTCCATCTTGTTCATCATCGTCAGCAGCAAATTCGTCAGCCGGGCATTTGCTTCGACCGGCTTGTGACAGATCGAGTAGTGCCCCGAAGCATTCGCCACGTCGTACTGCTTGATCTTTGGCAAGTTATAATCGAGGTGCTGGCCGTGCTTCAGGCCAAGGGACTTGCCGCCGGCGAGGATCGTTGGAAGGTTCGCATTGCCGTGACTGTGGCCGTAGCTCATACCACTGCCGAACAGGACCATTGTCCGGTCGAGCAACGATTCTTCGCCGTCTTGAATGGCCTGCAGCGAATCGAGGAAGTACGAAAACTGCTGGGCGATGAAGGCATCGCTGCGGCTGAGGCGAGCCATCTGTTCGGGGTCGCCATTGTGGTGCGACAGTTCGTGCCGCGTTTGTGGAATGCCAATCTCAGGAATGGCCAGGCCGTTGCTTTCGCTGCCGCTCATGTAGGTGACGACGCGGGTCATGTCGGTGCGCAGGGCGAGCGTGATCAGGTCGTACATGGTGCGGTAATAATCGCCCGCTTCGCTCTTCGAAACATTGCGTGTGAGGTTCGCAGCAATCGGGCCTTCAATCTTCGGCTTGGGTACCTTCAGCCAGGCATCGAGCCGCTCGGTGCGCACTTCAACTTCGCGCACCGAAGTCAGATACTCGTCGAGCTTGGTGCGGTCTTCGCTACCGACATTGCGTTTGAGCGTCTTGGCATCGTCCAGCACCGCATCGAGCACGCTGGCACGGCGATTGAGCCGGCGACGTTGCACATCGACACCGCCCGCTTCGACACCAAACAGGCGATTGAACACCGTCTTGGGATTGTCTTCGGCCGGCAACGGCACGCCGTCGCGCGACCAGCCGAGCGTGGTGGGGCCGCGCGAGATCGACAGTTCGAGCGAACCGAAGCGAGTTTGCGGGGCGGTCACTTCGGCCATCAGTTGATCGGCCGAGATCGAATTGCGAAACGCGCCTCCCTCTTGGCTGACCTTGGCGGCGGTGAGCCAGATCTTGCCGCACTCGTGTGCCTGACCAAGACCGTTGGGATGATAAAGCCCACTGATGGGCGTGATATTGGCGCGATGTTTTTCCAGCGATTGCAGGGGCTCGCTCAACTCGTAATCTTTGCCCGCATTCTTGATCTGCCAGGTCAGCACATTCACGCCGTTGGGAATGTAAATGAACACACTCCGCTTCGGCTTGGCCGCGGGCGTTTCGGCCGCAAAGATCGGTCGCATGCAATTCAGCAGCGGCAACGCCACGGTCGCGCCCACGCCACGCAGCAGATGCCGACGGCTGATCAACCAGTTTTGCGACAGGACATAACTCATGATGCGGAACCCTTCCTGGGACGGATGGCTGGGAGAGCGTTAGCGTTTCTGAAACAGGTCGGACAATACCAGATTCTCGATCACTGTCTGTAACTTGTAATCGGCTGTTTTGCTTTGCTTGGCTACTGCGGCCAGCGATTCGCGATCAGCAATTGTCATTACCCGGCGCGTGCCATAGATGGCCAACTTTTCGACAAAAGCCGCGTTGAAGGTCTCCAGGTCAGCAGCCAGCAACTGCTTGAACTCTTCCGCATTCGCAAACTTACGGCCATCGGGCAATTCGCCGCTGGCATCTACCTTTGGATTATCTCCGTTGCCATCGCTGACGACTTCGTGAGTTCGCCAACGACCGATGGCGTCGTAATTGTCGAACGCAAAACCCAGCGGATCAATCCGGCGATGACACGACGCGCAGCTCGCGTCGCTCTTATGCGCATCGAGCTTGATCCGCAGCGTGGCCTTCGGTTGCATCGAGGGCGTTGGTTCAATCGGCTTCACATTAGCGGGCGGTGGTGGTGGTGACTTGCCGACGATCGATTCCAGCACCCATTTGCCGCGATGCACCGGACGATGCCGCGTACCATCACTGGTGAGACTCAAAATGGCCGCTTGGGTCAGCAAGCCACCGCGGTGAATATCGGGAGTGAGTGAGACCCGCTGAAAGCGATCTTCGGCTGGCGTTGGCAGTTCGTAGTGAATCGCCAAGCGCGGATTGATCATCGTCCAATCGGACGTGAGAAACTCTCGCAAGCTCAGGTTCTTGGTCAGCACTTCCTGAAAGTAGGCAGTCGTCTCGCGGACCATGCTTTGTTCGAGATGCGAGTCGTAATCGGGATAGATTTTCTTGTCGGGCGGGAACATGCCGACCATGTGCAGTTGCAGCCAGTCGCGCGGGAACTGCTCGGCAAAGCGAGCAGCCTTGGGATCGGCCAGCAGGCGACGAACTTGCTTGCGCAGTTCTTGGGGCTCGTGCAACTTGCCACTCTTGGCCGTGGCGAACAACTCGTCATCGGGCATGGTGCTCCACAAGAAGTACGAGAGCCGCGACGCAAGTTCCCAATCGTTTAGTTTTAACTCGTTGCTGGCCGCCGAACCTTCCACCAGGTAGATAAAATTCTTCGAGCACAAAATCGCGAGCATGGCTGTCTTCATCGCTGGCAAGAACTTTTCGCCGCTGGCCATTTCGCTCTCCACCAGTTTCACGTAACGCTCGACCTCGCCCGCTGATACCGGATGCCGAAAGGCTCGCTCGGCGAACTTGGCGAGGGACGCGCGCACCTGTTCTCGATCGCCGCTATCGGCCGGCAAGTACTCCCGCTGAGCATAGGTGGGACCATCGTCCACGAGCGGGCCCGACCACTCGATCCAGTCGATGATCAGGAATGGCCACAGCGGCTCGCCGGCTTCGTCCGTCAACTTCATTTGCCACGGACGCCGACCGTCCTTAATGCTGAAGAAGGGAATCCGCGGATCGGCGCGGCCCGAACGGGGCAAGGTTGATGGACCGGGCGCATCGTTCGTCACTCGCAGGTTCAGATTGCCCGCTGGCAGGTGCGTCGTGAACTCGACGACGATCGGCTTGTCTTCCGGCGCGATCACATCGGTTTCAAACAGCATCCGGTCCAGATCGGTCGCATACACCGTCAGGTGCGGAGCCCGGCCGTTCTGCGCCTTGAGTCCGCTCAGTTGAATGCGAACCTTGTAATCTCCGGCTGCGGGGAGAGCTTGTCCTGGTCCCGGGCGACCACCCACCAGATCATGGCCGGGCCAAAGATCGACGCGAACCTTCTCGGCGAGTCCCTGCGCTGTCAGTTCTTCGCGGTTCGGCCCACCGCGCAGATCGATCGCGTCTTTCCTCTTCAAGAACTTGACTGGCGGCTTCTCGGGAAAGGCTTCGGTCAGAATTGCCTCTGCCGCGCCAAAGTACTTTTCGACATGCGACGGCGATAGCGACAAAACGGAACCGATGCGGGCAAAGCCGTGCCACGCTTCGTCTTCGGCCAAGCCGCTGGGGTCGGTGGGATCGAAACCGACGCCGAGCAAGTCGCGCACGGTGTTGGCATACTCTTGGCGAGTCAGCTTGTTAAAGGTGACTCGCTCCCGCTTGGCCAGGCGCGTGGTTTCTCCTTCTTTCAACTTGGCTGCCAACCATTCGACGATCTTGGTGGCTTCTTCGGTCTTGGGCCGTGGTTCATCCTCGGGCGGCATCTGGGCCGAGCTGATTCGCTCGAGCACTTCAGCCCATTTCATGCCCGAAGGACCGTTGGCCACATCGCGGGCCAGCGTATCGAGCCGGAATTCGCCTTCGTGAACCTTCTCGGAGTGGCAACGGTCGCAGTGCTGCTTCAAAAAAGGCTGCACCACCCGTTCGAACTCCGCCTCTGCAGGCGAAGCTGCCCAGGCAGGCGCGACCATCGCGAACGCCAACCAAAAGGCGGCGAACCATCGACAGAACTGGGGCTGAAAACTGGTTGACATGGAGAGGCAAACAGTAAGGCGAAAGAGAGGAAATAAAGTAGCACTAGGCCGCGATTTTGGTCGCGTGTTTTAGTGCCACGGTGGGCTTTGTAGTCTATCACCCGCCTTGTGCTGTCGCAAATTTGCGATCCTGCAGTTACTCATCTTTTGTCCGAATCAGAAAGTCGAACAACTCGCCGTGATGTTTGCCATCGAGCGTGATATCGAACGGAATGATCTGTAGCCCAGCGGGCACTTTGTCTCTCGCCACGGTCAGCCTCACCGGAAAGCTCTGACGACTCTCCGGCTCGATCGTCCCTTCCAGCACCTTCGGCTCTGCGGTGATGCCGGCGGGAAGTTTCAGTTCAACGCGATGCCGCTGGGGCGTACCGCGGAAGTTGCGCACGGTGACAGTGACCTGCTGCGTATCGCTTTGGCTGAGATCGACGCGGTACGGATACGCTGAGACCCAGTAGGGATCGTACAGGTACTCGTAGTTCTTCTCCGGCAGCAACTCGCGAAACTGCTGCTCCATTTGCAGCGACCAGTCGTGATAGCGAGCGAGAAACTCAGCCGGCTCGGGCATGCAGTACGAATGGCTCCCCATGACGATATCGGGCTTGAGCTTCTTCAGGTAACGACTTCCCTGAGTGTAACCTTCGGCGAGGATCGAACTGTTGCGAGCCACGACAGCCTCGTGGCCATTTTGCTGTTCGTCGGCCGGACTGCCGAAGAGATTATCGCCGGTGAAGGCAATTCGCTTGCCATCGATATCGAGCCACAGGCAGCAGCCAAACTCGGTTTGCCCGGGCATCCAATCGACTTGAATCTTGTACCCTTCCCACTCGATCGTTTCGCCGTCGCGAAAGCTCTTGTCGATCTTCATCCCGTCAAAGCCATCCTTATAAGCTGAGACGAGTGCCGCATAGTCGTACTTGCGCGGGTGTTCACACTTGTCGACGATCCGGTCGAGCGTCCATGCCTGGGCTCCGTACCTTTTCTTCAGCGTGGGACCGAGCAGAAAGTGATCGCCGTGCATGTGCGAAATCCAGAACGCGTCGATTTGCTTCAGACCTAGGTGCTCGCGCATGCCGACGATGATTTCGTCCAGCATCGCTTCGGGGAACAGTCCCGCGTCGAGGATCAGCCCGCGGCCTTTGTCAGAAACAAGGATCGCAAAGTTCTTCCCCTGCGTCTTGTGGCTGAGCTTGTACAGGTGGGGCGTTACCTGGCTGATGAGTGGAACCGCAGTCGGCTTCGAGAGTGGGTCGCGCTGCTGCTCGGTCGATTCGAACACTGGGTAACCGCGAATGTAGTTCTTGCGAAACGCAATCAGCTTGTCCTTGTAGGCAGCCAGTTGCTGCTGCGGATCCTTCACCACCGGGCCATGCGCGGGGCTCATCAGATCGAGATCTTGCCCGCTGAGTGCCTTGACGGAATCGAGCAAAGTATCGATTCCCTTGGCAAAGCCATAGTCCCATTCGGTGTCGAACCAGGTGACGAACTTCGCCCCGTCGTGCATCACGTCGCCGCTGAAGCCAATCGATTTTCCGTCGCGGCGAATAAGGTACGTCATGCTCCCCGGCGAGTGCCCGGGCGTGTGTAAGCAGGTAATCTCGGTGCCACTCCAGGTGAACTTCTCGTTGTGATCGAACGTCTTATCGAGCGGGATCGCCTGCCGCGGTGGGCGAGCATAGCTGGCGCCATAGACTGTGTAAGTGTCGCCGAGGCTCGGATACCACTTGCGAAACTCAGCTGGCTTTTCGAACATTAGTTGCTCTGCCTTCGGTGCCGCGACTTTCGTGGCTTGGCGATCGACCAGGTCGATTCCCTGGCACTGTTCGCGATGATGATGCGTGAACAGAATCCACTCGACGCGTTTCACACCGATCTCGGCCAGATGTTTCAGCACGCTCCCATCGCCCAGGTCAAACAACAACGCTGAGTCGCCATCGCGCAGCACGTACACGTTGCAGGTATCGATCCAGACGAACAAATCGGGATGCAACTTGGCAGCGGGCTGTTGAAACGCCGGTTTCGCTGCTGGCTGGTCTTGTGCCGCGGCGATGTGGCAAGTCGCCAGGAACAGCATCGTCGCCACGAGGCGGGAGAGAGTGCCACGCATGATCAAATCCTCAGGCTGGGGCGGGTGAGTTGCTGCACATCATAGTGCCTCGTGAATGCTCTTCGCAGCGGTGTAATTCTCGGCCGCCGCCAGCGGATAAAACTTCGCGGCGCGAGCCAGTTGCCGCTCGACCATCCGGTCGAACGCAGCCAGCAGTTGATCGAAGCCGGTTGTCTCGGGCTCGAGTAGTCGCAGGGCCGCAACGGTTGCTTCGACAGTCGAGAGACACGTCGCCTGTGGTTCGAGGCGAATGCGAAATCGGCTGGGCTCCGCAGGCTGCAGTTGATAACGCGGCAACGCCTGCAGCGCCGGCAGATCTCGCAGCAGCGTCTTGGTGTGATGCCACGTCCCATCCAAGACTACCAGTTGCTGCGGCCGGTCAATGGCCTCCGCGGTCAGCATCTGGGCACCGGGCCCGGGATACAACAGGCCGGCGCCAGGTCGCAGCACCATTCGCTCCGCGAGCCGTTTCGTGCGATCGATCAGCAGCACCGAATTCTGCAAAGCCTGCCGCACGATTCGCGCAGTATTGAACGCATGAAACCGCTCCTGCCGATGCTGCAAAATCAGTACCTCGGTCCGGTTGGCTATCCGCGGAATTGTCTCGCAAAAGCAATCCACCGCCGGGCGAAAGCAATCGTAGCAACGATCGCGATGACCGCGCGCTAGTGCGTCGTCGAGTTGGGGAACGGATCTCAAGAGTTCGAGCATCGGCGGTCGTACTTTGCTTCAGGGCTAACTTCCGGCCGTTGCATCGAGATCAGCCATCGGTAACAGATAAGGTTTGATGTTCTCGAATGTCTTCGGGCCAATGCCTCGCACGCGGCGAAGATCGTTCCAATCGCGAAACGGCCCTTTCTCGGTTCGATCGTCGACAATTCGTTTGGCGAGCACTTCGCCCACACCCGGCAACAGGGCGAACTCGGGCCAATCGGCCGCGTTGATATCAATCTGGAACTGCGCGACCATCACCGGAGTGCGATCGTAGTCGACCAAGCGCGCCCGCACCTGCTGATGCTGCCACCAATGCCAGCCCAAATACCCGAGGGCCAGCACCAACACGACCGCTGCCGTTCCCTGATCCACCCCACGCAGCGACCACCGCGGCCAGTGGTTCGAAGGTGGTTGGGAGGACGACATCACAAGCAGGCTTCAAGGGCAGAGCAAGAGAAGCGGAGAAACTCTGGCTTGATGTTACCTGAAAACCTAGCCAACTTCGAACGCTCCGCAAGCTATTGCCGCAGAATCTTCTCCATCGCTTTGCCCTTGGCAAGCTCATCAATGAGCTTGTCCAGGTAGCGTAGATTTCTCATCAACGGATCTTCGATATCTTCGACACGAACACCGCACACGACACCTTTGATCAGCGCGCAATTGGGATGAATCGCCGGCGCTTGATTCAAAAAGGTTTCCAGGTCGTGCTCCTCTTCAATCTGCCGCCGCAACCCAGCCTGGTCGTAGCCAGTGAACCAGCAGATGATTTGATCCACTTCTTCCTGCGTGCGATTTTTGCGTTCCGCCTTCTGCACGTACAGCGGATAGAGCTTGGCAAAATTCATCGCGAACACTTTATGTTTCGCCATGGTGGTTCCTTCTGGTGATGTCGTCCGTCGCACCGCCGCGCAAGATTAGTCCCCAGTGCCGAACATCTTGTGGTAGTCTTTCCGCTTACGGGGGCTAAGAGAGTCGAGGAAGGCAGAGAAACTCGGTGCCAGCGGCCAATCTTCCGCCGTCTCGTGATCGAGGAAAACCACGGCGCCGGCCCGTTCACCGCTAAGCACGAGACTTAGGTAGTTGCTTGACCCGTCCGTCCCGATTGGGAGAAGCGGCGGATCGAGCTCCATCTCGTACAGGTTCTCAAGATCATTCTGCAAATCGTCCCAAGCACAGTGCAGCGGCCACGTATGCAGCTCGTCCATCTCTTCCACGTCCACCTCTCCGAGCGAAATATCTCGCAAGGGGAAAAAACACAGCACGAGATCCTCCTCGGGCTCTCGGTCGTCAGTCGTGAGCATGAACGCGTCGGGAACCGGGCGACCACCGTTGTGCGTCAGGAGGAACTCGCGGTAGGCCGACGGCAACTTGTGCCCAATGTGCTTCTCAAACGCCGCGATCTGTTTTGCGTCTGTGGGGCCGGCAGGTTGAGGATTAGCGATCTTTGCCACGGTGTGTCCTCTCGGGCGATAAAACTAAATACTCTTGAACAGTGTTGATAACCTAAATTGGAGCATGAGGGGCGTCAATTGACCAAAACTCAGCTCTGCGAATTAGTCGTTGCTGGGTGGTAATGGTCTTACTTGCAGCAAAGTGGCGTTGCCAAGCTAATCACTGTCCACTTCTTCGATTGAGGTAATCTGATGTGAATTCCAGGAGAGCGAATCAAACGGACACGGCTCATCCAGTCGGAGAAATACGTGGTCGCCGTTGAGGTCGAAATGGTGATTCCGGCCGACGACCCCAGCGAGCCATGCTATGAGTCGGAAACAATTCAGCTACTTAAAGCGGTGAAGGAGCACGCCAATCGCGGCGACAGCGCGTGGCTGATTCAGCATGGCAAGGTCTACGCCGCGTTGGAAGCTGCGTAAACTCGAACAGCGTTGCCTCTTCAGAGCTTGCGACCCCTTGTTATGGCTGCACATAGAAATAGAGAACGACGAGCAGGATTGCCACCCCGACAGATGCCGCGCCGAATACGATGGACGAGACCTCGAACAGGTAGAGATGGTTGAAATCGGCGATGATGGCCTTGCCCGGTTTCCCGAGAGGATAACGCACCGGCACCTTCTGGCCGAGTTGGTAAGCGGGTGGGTTGGAGCCGCAGGACCCGGTAATGGTCACAATGACCCCGCTGCGGGCGAACCGAACCCGGGGGCGGACGAACCCTTCATCGTCGGGCTCAGTGAATCCGGATACGACCCCTTCGCCGACCTCGGAAAAATGTGAGAGCAGGCGGCGATCTCGGAAGAAGCAGAACAGACCCATGCCCAGGCACAAAGCACCGAAGAGACCCAAGCCGAGAGCTAACAAAATCGCCATCGAATCTCCGTGAGCCAATCCTCCGCCCGGACTGGAGTTCACCGGCCGCTGCGCCGTTCTGACTTCATTTTATCAGAACAAGCAGAGCGGGGCCGGTTCAGCGCAGCGTGTGGTTAACCAACCGGGACGTAAAAACCCCAGACGTTTGCCGACAATTCGCCGCTGGCAAAGAGTATTTTCCTGCCGTTGCTCTCAACTTCGTAGACCCACATCCCGTGCTTTTGATTCGGGTAACTGGGATGCGGCAACTGGATCGGCTCATCCTGCACGCGACGCCATTCGTATTTCCACGGATCGACACCACCGATGGAGATCGGGTTGCCTTCTGCGACCACGCCGACGGACTTCCATTGGCTCATGATTGTTGCCGGATTAAGTAATGCCGATTACTGACTGTGGCGGCGCACACGCGACCGCAAGTGAAGGATACCGTCGCCTCGTCCGCTGTAGCGACGGTTAATCAAGCTGGCCGCGCGGCCGCAGCTACTGATTCACGTCGCGCTTCGCGTCTTGCCAACACTCTTCGCAATTCGCGAGAACTTCGCAGTCGCAGTTACCGCCGTTCTCAAGACACCATGCTGCGACGGCGTCGAACGAAAGACCAGCCTCTTCGGCCCACTCGCGAACCATGCGAAGTGTGTGGTCGCAGCCGCGGTCCGGCAAGGCCCAATCGAGCATGTCGAACATCGCCTGCATCTGCTCGTCGGGCAACGGGAGCTTGGCCCGCGCGGCCGCGCGCTGCTGCGCACGCCACGCCTGCAGCTGGGTCTTGCGACTCTGTTTGTCGGGTCGGTCGGACACGCGTCCCCCGGACGGTCAGCGGTTGGAGGCCTGCAAGTGGAATAGGTCGGCGAACGCCCGCCGCACGTAGTTGCGATCCAAGATAATCGACTCCGGAACGCGGTAGGTCAGTTCGCCATACATCATCCGGTTACCTGCTACCGGGGCATTTAACTGGTAGGTTGCGGTTGGCTGCGAGCAGCTTTGAAAGCAGAATTTCTGCCAGGCCGCCGAACCAATCTGATATTCGCCCACCAAGGCGCGCTCGCTGCATCGGTCAGTGTGAAATAGGATTTCGAAGATCTTACCCAGCAGAGGAAAGTCCGCTGAGTCCCGTTCCGCGATCGGCAGCAGGTCTTCGACCGCGACCTGCTGGTAGGCATCTCGATGAGCAAGATAAACGACCGCAAACCGAGGATCGGCAAGGATCTCGATAACTGTGCAATAATGTCCAATCGTCGCGCCGCTTTGAAAGTCGGCCTCAAACAGGACCGCTCGCTGACGGGGTGTAAAGAAGTCCATAGTGGCATCCTCGAACGATTTATCTTGTCATTTCCCAAGCGTTGAACAAACCTCTTTTCTGAACTTCATTGAGAGCGGCAGTCGCAGGCTTCGAAATCGATTTGAGTTCCAACTGGCTTGGCGAGGAACCTTACCGCATAAGACAAGGGGAAGACATGGGCGAGTACACCCATGCCACCCTGCCGCGGTTTGCTCCCGCGGTGGATTATGGCGCCTGCCAGCGGATGGGCGACACCTCGTAGTATCGCTCGGCATCCTGTTGTGCTGAGCTGATTGATGAATATGCCAAATCACCGCGAACGCGCCAGTCTTTGTCGCAAGCAAACAGGTAGATCTGAGGATCGCTGTCGTACCTCGCAATTGCAAGGGCAACAACAGGTGCATCATCAATGCAGGTGCCAAAGTTACCTTCAGCCCAAAACAGAACGAGTGCACCATCGAGGTGAGTTGGCGGCATAATTTCCCACAGTTTATTGGCCAAGGCCGACGACCAGCTTACAAGTTTGTAGAGACCGTTCGCCCGGCCGGTACAGTATTGGGTTATCCCGCACACGCCGCGGCAGCCGCTCGGACCTCTTCCTCGCGGCCGCCCACGGGACTCAGCAGGACGATCAAAAACCGCTCCGCTACGAAGTCGTCGAAGCTCGTGTTGTTCAACGCGAACCACACTACTTCGCTCAGGCTTTCCCGCTCATGCCAAGTCGTCATCAACAACCGCTCGTCAGACGGTTGATAGTTCGGATCAGTCGCGATGAACGCGAAATCGATCGCGTCGTCCCAACTGCTGCAGGCGACGCCACTGCAGCAAGCGTAGCGGCACCCCGTCGCGAAGATTTGATCTGCAAGGGCCGACTGTGCGTCGGCTGGAATGTTGGGATCGTCCGAGTGCAAGAGCAGGACGTAGCCTTTCCCGGCGAACGGCGACTCGAAACGATACGGCGGCCATAACGTCATCAGTCGCACATCGGGTTTAGTCGCGAGTTGCTGCATGTGCTGGATAACGTAATGACATTCACCGGCCGGACCGGCTGCAAGGAATGGGATGTTTCGAAAAGCCGTTATGCCAGCCCGATCAAGTGCAACGGCTGGTTCGCGGCGGCCCCTCCACGGGCGGCAACTCCGCAACCACGAGTTTGAGGCCAGCTTGCATCACCTGACGAATTTCTTCTAATTCCTCGGTACTCCAAACGGGAGTGAACCGTTCGCCAGGTGGAGTGATGGCGGGAATATTGTTACCCCAAAATAGTTTATCGTAACTTTGCTGGGCACTCCGGCTGAGTTTGGCGTAGTCGGAATCGGGCTCATCGTGGAACCGAGCCAAATCGTCGAAAAAATTCCACGCATTGAGGAAAGCCCGGTAATTGACGCCTGAACCATCAGCTCCGACGCACCACTCTCGAAGCTGATCGAAGTCGTACCGCGCTGGTTCTTCCGGAACAAGCGACAGGCCCATTTCAGTTGCGGCGGATGCGAGTCCTTCCAACGACCGTGCATGAAGCAAATGGCCATCCGGCTGCCGAACGAAACCATCGCGATCCTCTTGGTACCACACGACAAAGACATCTGCCCCATTCATCCGCAGGACACAAGGGTAATAGAGTCGTTCCAACTGTCGTCTCCTGACGCGAACGATCAAGGTAGCTGGGCGGCGGCCAGAAACCGTTGACTCTGGAAAACTCGCGTCCCGCCGCACCGGTTGACCGCCTCGTTCGGCCATTGCTGCCGGTCGCAGTTTTGTCTTCATTGTTGCATGCCTTATGGCTTGCGTGTCAACTTCGGGATCGCCTCAATCGTGGCGAAAGAATTGACGCTTCGGCCATAATCAGTCAGTTAGCTGATTTCTTTTCGATCGAAGTTTTGACGAGATACGTTGCGCCACCTGCGAGCATCATTTGGAACAGAGGGACAAAGAACTCGAAGAACTTCGGCGTCTCGCCTGTACTTGATGGCAGCAAACGAATGACGATTGGAAATGCGATCGCGGTCGCCCAAAAGCCGAGATTAACCAGCAGCACTTTGTTCATCGCATGTTCCTTGAATCGATGTTGTCGATTGATTTTGGCGATGTGCATGGGGCACACCAACTTCTATGGCAGAACGATTGAGGTCACCTGCACGGCGGCTGGTGAGACGTTAGAACTCTGAAAAGCCGTAGTGCCGCCGCAGTCAGGTGCAACGGCTGGTTATCCGTCAAAGCCGGCTTCGCGCAGCAGCTCATCAATGTCTGCAAGCGGCTCCTCGGCAAAGACCTTCGACCACTCCGGCTCCGGGCCCGCCGCCTTCCCATACTCGCAAGTACAGCCGAGCCTCATGCTCTGCCCAGTCGACACGGAAACCTTCGCAGACCAGCCCTGCGATCTCCGACTCGACGTCAGTGAAAGACAGCGACTTCGCCCCGACGAGATCGACCTCGCAGTAGTGGACCAGCCTACACGACGCGACCGCGCGACCGGCGAACCAAGCGCGGTACTCGGCCATCTTTGCTTCTAACATCGCGTGGAACTGTTCGTCCATCGGCTCGCCCTTGACGGATAACTACTTATTCTCTTGCCCAGCCGTCAAGTTAATCTGAGCGGTAACCAAGGGAGTGAATACGATTTATCTGCAGTAGAGTACGCAGGTTACACGCCGGAAGTCAACTGATAAGCAAATCAGCAACTCTTGCGCAGCGAGATGGCCGGGTGGCCACCTATTATCTGGGTGGTACGGATGTACTCAGCGCGTGTTTATGGCCATCCTTGGGCGAGGGATTGGGCAGTACCTGCTGGAACTCAGGCGATTCTGAGGAAGCGCTGCGTCGTCGCAGGCTTCGAAATCGATTTGATCTCCAGCTGGCCTGGCGAGGAACCTTACCGCATAAGACCAGGGGAAGACATGGGTGAGTACACCCATGCCACCCGATGTCTTGCGAGGATCATAGGCGAGAGGCAATTGTCCCTATGAATTCTAGCCATCTGTTTAACGCGCGCTTGATGACGCAGCTGACGAGACTTATCTTATCCGGAGCGGAACGAGATCGTCACAGTGTTTGCCCTTCGCAAAAGAGATGTTCGTATGGCTCTGCAGTCGCAATTGTTACGTGGTGATGCCAAGCTTGATGCTGCTGCGGTGTCCGATGCGGCTCACATCTTTCAAGGGGCGAAGGGGCCGCACGTTACTAAGATTCAACAGGCACTCAGCCTGGCGGATGGAGCGAACATCAAAGCCGATGGCGCTTTTGGTCCTGCCACGGCCGCCGCGGTGCGAGCCTTCAAGACGAAACGGCAGATCCTGAATTTTGAAGGGAAGGTCGACGAGATCGTAGGCAAGAAGACGATCGCAGCACTCGACACCGAGATGCTCAAAAAATTGAACGGAGCTCCCGGCAAGTTAGGAGTGAATGGCTCGGGCGGTGCGGGCAAACTGGGTGTGAACGATTCGGGCGGCGCGGGAAAGTTGGGAGTGAACGGGCTGGGCGATGTGCTCCCCTTGCTGGTCATCGTCCCCTTCCTGAAATCTCCCATGACGTTGATCGAAACATTTGATAATCGAGTTCCCGGTCCGGACAAGAACGATCTCGATGCCAGCAATCCCTCGAACCCGCGGCTGAAGCCAGCGGAAGCGCTTGTAGTGGTCGCGCTCAACAGCAGCCCCACGTTCTTGTTGCAAGCCATGATGGGAGCCGAACTGCGACTGCTGGCCGGTACCATCGGTGAAGAGATGTTCCTTCGCTTTGTGACCAATCAAAGAGCCGGCGCTCCGAGTGTGTTTGATTCGACTTCCGACCTCTCCGCGCAGGTAGCCGGGACCGACAACTTCAAACAGGCCAGCAAAGCGATTGCCGATGAACTGGAAGTTGCATTAAAAAAACAGGCAGCGACTGGCGTACTAGACCCCAATGCCTTGGAGGCGAACACCGAAGATAAAGGCCGTTTTGGCCGTCGACAACGAGTCAACCCGAACGGTATTAAGACGAGCATCGACATCCTGGTTCCTCGCACCGAAATCAAGCTGCAGGCCGTGATCGGCGGCAGCTTCCAGGGCGGGCGAGTTGCCTTGGTCGATTTCGTCGCCAACCCCATCACCATGACCTACACAGCCACGCTCGAATTCACCCTGATCGACCACTTCGGCGTCGATAATGGCGACGTCCTTCCGCCGCTCCCCCACGGCTCTCCCGGCCAGATCGCGTTCTGGATTCTGCAGCACGAGCGCCACCCCGGCCACAACCCCTACGTCACTACCGTGGTGATTGTGCATAACGTGAATGGAAAGTTGAATTGAGGGAGTGATGCTTGCTCTTTGGCGTCGCATCATCGCTGGGCCAGGAGAGCCTGCAATCCCGACTCGCGGTCGAAAACTCCCTGCGGCCCTGAAAAGGCCCAACTCCAAAGCCCATGGTAGGCGGCGCACTGGTGGCACTGACAAAGCGTATTGTTTTTGGGGTGCCACTGTCATTGACAGTGCCTGAAGTATGGCGAGGCTCAGCCAGGCTGTTGCGGCTCAGGGCCATTTTGCCAGTGGGCTGCGAAGATAACAACGGTTGAACTTTTCGACAGTCCTCCGGTTCATGATGTCGCGGCAGTCGTTTGTGGGGAGGTTCGGTCATCGTCAATTGGTATTAGCGAATCGTTGGCAGTTTCACCCGCTGGTAAAATTGCCCTTGGCCTGTCCCGAACATAGCCTGATCGATCTAAAGCTCAGCACTGGCCGCAGCCAGTGGCACCAAAAACAGCACTCGACAGTGCTACCGGGCTGGCTGCAGCGAGAGCGTGTACTGCACGTCCAGTCCGGCGTGTTTTAGCACAGTGTTCATGTAGTCGCGGGCTCGGGCACGTGCGTCCTCTTCGCAAGACGCCTCGACGCAAAAGTACACTTCGTCATTGACCAGTTTGTCACGCCCAACGCACCCGCTGCCAGGCACGTTCACCTCAAGAGCTTCGCAGACTGCTGATTGCTCTTGCCCCGTGAGTCGGCGCGACACGTCAGCAAAGACAGCGTATCGCATCGTTGAAGCCTCCGCGCGGGATAACTACTTATTCTCTTGCCCAGCCGTCAAGTTCATCGGAGCGGTGATCAAGGGAGTGAATGCGATTTTATCTGCAGTAGAGTACGCGGGTTACACGCGGGAAGTCAACTGATAGGCAAACCAGCAACTCTTGCGCAGCGAGCCGGGCAGGTTGGCAAGCATGGCATGCCATTCAGCCGCCCGGAATGTTTCCAGCAACTGAACATTAAGTTATTGACACAATATCAGTACCTTGTATAAAGGCGCTGTCAAGTTAGAAGTGTGGCGCTGTCAAGTTAGAAGTGTCCGCTGGCAGAATTCGGAGAAGATTTCGTCGGGGGTTTGATAGTTTAAGCGTTTGCGTGGTCGTTGGTTCAATAACCGCTGCACCTCGGCTAACTTGCGCCGGTTCAGCCCCCGCAGGTCGGTGCCTTTGGGGAAGAACTCGCGGACCAGGCGGTTGAAATGCTCGTTGCTACCACGTTGCCAAGGGCAGCGTGGCGTGGCGAAATAAATGTCGAGTGACAGACTCGACATCAGCTCTTGGTAACCGGCAAATTCGGAGCCATTGTCGAATGTCAGCGAGTGCCGAGCCTCGGGTGGAAGCGTGCCTAAGCGCCGTTTTATCGCGCTGTTCACCGTGGGAGCACAGCGGTTCTCCACCGGGAGCAGCAAGGCGAAGCCGGTTTTCCGTTCGACGAGGCTGACCAGCGAGGCCCGCCCGCCACGGCCGACGATCGTGTCTCCCTCCCAGTCGCCGATTCGCTCTCGAAGGTTGATGATCTCGGGCCGCCCGGCGATCTCGCGCGCCGGTGACTTGACCTGCCGCGCACGAGGTTTGCGGCGTTTGTGGTTTCGCAACATTCGCCGCCAAAGGTAACCGAAATCGTCGGTGTCGATCCAGCGGTAGATCGTTTGACTAGAGCAGCGGCGCTGCGGTTCGCACGGGAATTGCCGCTTCAAACGACCAGCGATTTGATCGGGTGACCAGCGCTTACGGAGCCCTGCCGTGACGACTGCCACCAACTCGGGTCGGCGTAACTTGCGGCACTTCTGCCGAGCCTGGCAACGCCGCTGTTCGGACAAGCGTTGCGCTTCGCACGCAGAGTAGCCACCATAACGCGAGTTGCGTTTGAGCTCGGCTCGGATCGTTCGCACGTCACGACCCAAGCAGCTTGCCATCTCTTGCTGCGTGGCGCGCATGGCCACCAGCTGCGCTAGGACCTGCCGCTCGACCAACGTAAAATGCCGATAGGTTTGTCGCTCTTCCATCGCCGGGACTCCGTTTGAAGAGTGGTTGAACTAACCTCATTCAAACTCCCCGGCGGTGGATCTTCACGCAAATTCCGCCCGTGATAGCGGACACTTCAAGTGTGGCAGCGCCTGTGACCGTCCGCACCTGTCGGTAAAAATAATCTCCGGGCGCTGACGGTGTTCCGGCTCATTCGACGGTTGAAGCAACTAGTCCTTCGCCAGTTTCGCCCGTAGGGCCGGAATGATCTCAGGGGGGACGAAGCGGGCGAGCATCTCGTCGTTGGCGAGGGGTGTGATCTGCTTGATGAGCGAGCTGCTGACGTGGGCGAACTCTTCGTCGGCCATGAGAAAGACTGTCTCGATGGCGGGATCGAGGTGCTTGTTGGCCATCATCATGGTGAACTCGCCGGCCAGGTCGGTCAGCGGGCGAACGCCGCGGACCATCACCCGCGCGCCGCATTCGCGCACGAAGGCCACCGCCAGGTTCGAGAACGACTTGACCACCACATTGCCCAACGGCTTTGTGACATGGCTAACGAGCTCGACGCGCTCTTCGGGCGTGAAGAGCGAGCGTTTGTCGGCGTTGACGCCGATGCCGACGATCAGCGTATCGACCAGCTTGGCGGCGCGGCGAATGACGTTCATGTGTCCGAGGGTGAGCGGATCGAACGAGCCGGTATAAACGGCCAGGCGCGAATCGGAACGGGTCATGAGGGAATTCCAGAGACTGCAGGCTGCGATTCGCGCGGCACCTTATGCCTGGCGAAAGAGAGCGCGTACGTCCGCGCGCCGCAAGTAAAGCATATTACTCGCAAAGAAGGCGATCTTCACCAGTTGCAGAAAAATCAGGCCAATCAGCACGCCATACACGGTACTGTTCATCAGTGAGACCATGTATTCCAGCTGCTGGCTGCGGGGTCCGTCGTCGTTCGTCAATTCACGAATGATGAGCAGCGAATGGTACTGCACCGAGAACTGAATTACCGACCACAGCAGCTCGTACAGGATGACAAAGCCACAGACGGCAAACAGCAGCCGGCGGTCACTTTCGTGCAGAGACAGCGCCCGCATGCCGGCAATCGCCAGCGCGATGCAGACGGCCAGTTTGACGAACGTGGCGACCAGGATGGGCCAGAAGTATTGCTGTTGAATCTGGTACTGGCGATCCTGAATTTGCTGCTGCAGCGATTGCACGTCGCTAAGGGTGCTCTCGTCGCCGTCAGGCCGCAACATGGCCTGCAACTGCTTGCCCGCGATTAATGCGCCGCCTGCCATCAGGCCATTGATGGCCCCCATCACGCCAATTACCAGGCACAAGACGCACACCAGCGAAAGCGCCAATGGGCGACCTTCTGGCTTCACCACAGTCTTAGCAAACTGCTCCTGCGCATCGGCTGGCGACTGATACGGGTCGAGCGGAGTCGATTCAGCGGACATGGCAGATGCCTGAAGAAGAACGCCAGAAGAGGAGTGCAGACCGAGAATAACTTACCAGATTGCTGGTAGGGTCTGCGCAGGATATCGGGCGAGCGGGCCAGTGAAGCAAGAGCTACGCGTTTGCAAGCAGAGCGAGACGCGCGAAAAGAAAAACACCGATCCACGTTGGGTGTGTGAGCCTGCCCCTCACTCGCAAACACCGTGGATCGGCGTCTATGTATGTGTATCGAACTTTAGCAGCCGTTTCATCATTCGCGAAAGCGAGACAATGTAGGTGAGTTCTCGCGACTCGCTGTTTTGGGTGGGCGCATGAAAAAGCCCCAGCGGGGCAGTGCCGGGGCTCTTCAACAAGAACGCTGTTGCCAGCGGCCGTTGTCTAAGGAATTCATCGTCCAAACCTAGGTGATAACCCTACGCGAAATTGTCACTCCCCAAAGTGGCGAGTTCAAAACAGCCAGTCGTAGTGACGAGACGCGTCCTAACCACCTCGACCGCAGTGCATGCGTCACATTGTCGCGCAGTTGGGGCCACCCAGACTTGGTGCTTAACCGGCAGCGCCATCGAAGTCCTTCAGCGAACGGCCCAGACGCTTGGTGCGCTTGGTATCGCCGATCAGCGTCGCGCGACCGTCGTCAGCTGGGGTGTGGTCGATCAGCTTGCCGAGGTTCTGGTGGAAGACGTCGTCTCCCGAGGGAGTGCCGAGTGCTTCAACAGCATCGGATACGCCGAGCAGCACGCTGCGGCGGACACCTTCACGAATCCAAGTGAACAGATTGAGTTGCATGGACAGGCCTCCTTGCCTTTATGTTCCAAAGCGGGGATGCCAGCGGATGGTTCGCTAGCTCGGGGGACGAGTCATCCTTGACCGGTCTCTTAGGAAAATTCGGTTTCCGCCGCCTGTCGGGTTGATCGTTTCCGGGGGGACCATACCCAAACGGAATTTTTGCGTCCAGAGGAAACTGGCTGCCGTTTTACGGATGGAAGGAGCTACACAAGCTGGGGAATTTGGTCGGCGTGCTTCCTAGCTTCTCGACTCTTCCTCGGCAAACGGGTCCTCGAACTCCGCGGGCAGTGCGGCTTCGGCGGGCTTCGATTCGACCAGTTGGGCGGGCTGAAAAGGGCGGTCGTCGTAGCGGACGACGAGGCGCTGCGTCGAGATCTGCACGACGAGGATTGGTTGCCCAGCTTCAATGGTCGAGCCTTCACTGATGGCGTCGTAGTTTTGCCCTTCGACTTGCACGATCCCGCCGGGCAACATCAGACTCTTGGCCACCCCTCGCTTGCCGACCAGCGAGTGGAGCCCGCGATAGGCGGTCGTATCGGGCAACACTTCGTCCGCATGGCTGGGGCGGGGAATCAGAATCAGCTTGCCAATCGTCGTTTCCGGCCAGTAGTGAATCGCGGCAAACAGGAATGCAGGCACGATGATCATGATGCCCAGCAACAGCGCCGCGCCTCGGGTCGAACCCGACATAAAGCCGAGCACCACCGAACCGATGAGACACAGCGCGCAGAGCAATCCCAGCATTCCACCCGAGGGAATGAAGAATTCGAGGACGAGAAAAAACAGCCCGAGTCCGAGCAGAATCAAAGCCCAGATGAAATAGTCCATACGTCCGATTCTACACGCCTAACTGACTTCTCGTACGAGCACTCGGCTGCCAATCACATCGGTCACCACCACGTCGGCCCCCTTGGGAATCATCTCACCGGCGCTCACCACATCGACCAGGTGATCGCCAAACAGCGCTTTGCCCGAGGGGAAGAGCGCCGTCGTTGTCGTGCCGCGCTTACCAGCAAGATGCGCCCAGTGGACCAATTGTTCGCGCTCCAGCCGTTCTTCGAGTTCTTCGTGTTGCGGCGGCTTGAGCATCATGCGGTTGAGGTACGGAGTATCGGGCAGAAAGCGACGAATGGCCGCAATCGCAGCAATACCCCCGGCAATTCCCACGACGAGAATCGTCAGCGAGATCGGCATCTGGTTCAGTTGATAGGTATTGCTGGGAACGACGAACGTCTGACTCGCCAGCACGATCGAAGAAACAATCATCAGGCCGCCGCCGACACCAAACACAAACGTGCCGGGCACGACGAAGATTTCGATGAAGACGCAAGCAATGCCGCCGATGAACAGGCAGATTTCTAACCCTGTCGCGTTGCCATGCAAAAACTGAGAGGAGAAGTACAGCACAAAACAGAGGAGCGAAATGAAGCCTGCCACGCCGAGACCGGGCGACGAGAACTCGACCATCAGCGCAAAGGTGGCAATGAAGAGAAGCATCGCGGCCAACTTAGGATCGGCCAGCCATTCGATGGCGGCGAGCGCCCAGTTGGACTTCGCGGACGGCAAATCGCCCTCGAGGTGATACAGGCTCTTGAACTCTTCCTGGTTTTGCACGACGTGGGTCGCCAGACCTGTTTCGACCGCTGTCTTGGTGTCGATGCCACTGCGCAGTCGCAGCACGCTCGGACCTCGTTGCCATTCTTGGTTGTTGTCCAGCGCTGCCCATTCGGCTGGTGACAGGTAGAGCATGTCGGGCGATCCGGCTCGCTGATAGGGCCAGACTTCGGCCTGGGGATCGATCATCGCTAGGGGCAGAGACCAGTTTCGCTGCCGGAGCGAGGCGATGCGTTGCAACGGCGCTTGAGCCGCTTCTCGCTGTGCGGCGGAGAACGTCACGTCGCCCGGTCCACCGATGGTGACATTGTCGCCAATGATCAAATCGTCGCAGGCCCAGGCAATGAGCCCCGCATCGGCCAATGCTTGCCGCGGCACAAAGGCGACCGTGCGCACATCTTTATCGAGTTCGGCCAGGAAAGAGGCGAGTTCCATGCTTTCGGTAATATTGCCACCGCCGCTGGTAATAAACAAACAGAGCAGGTTGAAATCGTTCTTCTGGCGATGGTCTTCCACGACGCGTTTGACCCAGCTCACTTTTTGATTGGTGACGGGGCCGTCGATATCGACACGAATGGGCCGCCACCCTTCTTCGGGCACAGCTAGTGCGCGAAGCGCCGTCGGAGGAAGCTGCAGAGCCGCGGCCAGGGTGGACTTGTCTTCGACCAGATGTGTCGCAAAGCCATGAAACCGCATTTCGTTGCCGCTGAGTGTGTGTGTTTCGCCGGCCCGAAATACCGTCTCTTCCTTGGTGACGACTCCCTGGGCTCGCAAGCCAGCAAGTGCTTCGCTTGCTTCGTAACGAATGCCATCGTTGGTCGAGACTTTAAAGACTTCCAGTTCGCTATCGAGCATGCCAAGCGCGATGGCGGCGGGCAGGGTTCGGCGGCGCTGGGCGAATTCGCGATAAGCGCCGCGCATGGTCTCGTCGAGCAGTTTTTCGTCGACGCCGGCAGCGCCAAGTTCCGCTTCTTTTGCCATGACAATCTGTTCGCAGGCGAGCACCGGCAATACGGCATGCCCCTGCACACTGTGCGGCAGATAGGCGACGGTTTTCACTTGCGCGAGCACATCGCTGACAAGGAACTTGGCCAGCGTATGGGCACGGCCGAAATCGCTACCCGCCATCACGCCGTCGGGCGGCGCGCGGAACTCGAGAATGAGCGTGGGGCGCTTGGCGTCTTTAGGCAACCGCTTCAGAGCGCGATCGATTTGCTTTTGCACTAGCTGATCGACGTTGCCAGTGAGTGGCAAAGGAACCTGCACTAAGACGGCGAGTGCTTCGGCAGGCTTATTGGCTGCAGCCTTATCAGCCGCTGGGGGCTGTTCGTTTTGAGCCCAGAGCGACGTGCTCGTTGGCGCCTGGAGCAATGCGTACAGGCATAGCGACAACAGCCCGAATGTGGTCGGGCCGCGAGCAGGGATGGAATTTGGGTTCCTTGGCATGGTCAGCACCACGGCGGGTGTTCCTCGTGACGATCGTGTCCCGGCAGTAAAGCGGGCCGACCGCAACCAGAGAGGTTTTTCTATTATAGGCTGCTGGACTCTGCCGGGCAGCTGGCAAGTTTCTTAGTTCCTTAAACGGTATTCGCTGCCAGCAGCTGGCAATTTCCTCTCCCTGCCGAATCCGTCTAAGATAATGCAGTATGCGTTACCCGGTGTTCTTCACAATTGCCTCGCTTACCCTGCTCCACATGGGCGGTTGCAGCCATTCCACGCTGCCTCCCCAGGTTGCGCAGGTCACACCGACGGCAACCGAAGAGTCGCCCGCGAGCAATGGGAAGGAAGAGCAACCACCCGCCGAACCCGAGCCGCCGGTGACAGAAGACATTACCTGGGAGCGGCTTGATATTGGCATGGAGCCCGATTCCGTTTATCAACCGTGGATGCTCAAGCATCAAGTGAAGGTGCTGGAAGGGAAGCCCGTGCGAATCAAAGGGTTCATGCACGGGGCGGTCTTTCAGCGGAATAATATTCGCACCTTCTTTTTGCTGCGCGAGATCGATTGTCCGTTTGGTCCCGGTGGGCAAGCCCATCACGCCATCGAAGTCGAGTTGCAAGGCAAGCTCCGCACGTCGTTTAACAATCAAGAACGAACGGTGGAAGGTATTTTTAGCGTCGTCCCGATGAAAGGCGAAAACGGCAACACCTGGTCGCTGTATCGCATTGCAGGAACGTCAATCGAATGAACATTTCCTACCTCACTGCCGTGGCCCTGCTCGCTGGCTCGTTGCTCACTTTGACGGGTTGTCCAACCTCGACGGTGAAGATTGAATCGACCTTCACCTACAACGATACCGCTGACGCAGACTCCACCCACGAAGCACCAGTCAGCGAGACGGTTGCGAGCGACATCGCACTGCCCCAACTGCCAGTCGCCGAAGTTGCCGCGGAACCAGCAACCACCGAAGTGGCTCAAGCGGAACCAGCCCAGCCAGAGAAGAAGGAAGCGCCCAAAAAAGAAGAGCCCAAAAACAGCGATGCCAACCCATCGATTCGCCCCAAAGCTGACCGCACGCCGCGCAAGCCCGGTGAGCCGATCAAGATCACGTTCGACAACATCATCCTCGGCATGCAGGCCAACATGGTGTATCGCCCGTGGATGCTAAAGGACGAACAAAAGGAACTCGATGGCCAGCGAGTGTCGCTCACGGGGGTGATGTACCCCGGCGATAGCACCAAGTTCGATTCGTTCATTCTGCTCCGCAACAAAGAATGCAAGTACGGTGACGGCGGCCAAGCAGACCATTTGGCCGACATCAAGCTAACGCCGGGTACAAAAACCACGTATCACGGCGGCACGGTTCGGGTCGAAGGTGTCCTGCGCGTGAGGCCCGACACCCGCGAAGATTTTACCTGGTCGGTTTATGTCATCGACGATGCCAAAGTGACCATTCAGCAATAGCCGGCAAGTCCACGCGCTCAAAGCGGCCCGCGTGGCATCCAGTTTGCTCTCAGTGCTCTCCACTAGCCCAATTTTCTTGGCATACAGGAGAGCCATCATGGCCGAATCATTCACAGCAATGTTGCCCCGCATTCCCAGCACCGTAGATCGCGTCCCCGCGAATACGGCTGACGAATACAACGAGCGGATCTCTCAACAAACTAAGGAGCGAGTCTCGCGGATCGCCCGTCAAGGTCGCGCCGCCATTGATGGTCGCTTGCGAGAGCTTGACGAAGAGTGGGATATCGAACGCACGCTTGAGGCGAATGCCGCAACGGCGATCCTCACCTTCTCGACGCTTGGCTTGCTCGTTGACCGGCGCTTCTTTTTGATGCCGATGGCCGTCGCTGGCTTTCTTCTGCAGCACGCCGTCCAAGGCTGGTGCCCGCCTCTACCTGTTTTTCGCGCGTACGGCATTCGCACCCAGCCTGAGATCGAAGAAGAGCGTTACGCCCTGAAGACATTGCGAGGTGATTTCGCCCAGGCCGCCGGCCGTGGCGACCAAACTGGCAGCCGATCGGCCAGCGAAGCCTTGGCCGCCGTCCGACGCTAGCGTGCGTGTTGCCGCGACGTAACTTGCCCCTTTGCCTCACTGCTCGGTAAACGCGTGTTCACAAACCGGCCGGGTCATGAGTACCGCCGCGCGCCGCACCCGAGAGATACTGCAGTTTCCGATCACAATCGCTGGTGGTTTGTGAACACCCCCGAAAAGAACTAGTTGGCAACTTGCGTTCGCTGTAAGGTGATCTGCTGGCAGGCCATTGTCGCCCGCCAGCATGTCTTGCGCGACGACATTTCGCGTGAACCCGCGAAACGACCTTTTGTCTGTAAGTTGTCGGTTCCCTCTCGGTAAATCAGCCAGGAAGGCGGTCCTGCGCGCTGGTCGCGCTCGACCCCATTGCTAGAATCATGCAGCATGCTCGCCTGAACGATCAGGCTGCTCGGAAGCTCAGGAAGTTCGATGTCCAATCCGTACGAATCGCCCGCCTTAGCCAGTGAGTCCCTTTCTCTGGAGCAAGTGGAAGCCAATCAGGCAGCTCGACTGACGGAGTGGATCGTTCTGCTGGTCCTCGGTTCGGTTCAGTTCACCAGTATCGTCGACTTCGTGGTGGTGATGCCGCTTGGTCCGCAGCTGATGCGGTCGTTTCAAATCGGTCCCGCTGAGTTCGGCCTGATCGTTTCCTCGTACACCTTCGCTGCAGGCTTGGCCGGTCTGGTCGCTTCGTCGATCGTCGACCGCTTCTCGCGCCGCACCGCGTTCCTCAGTATCTATGCCGGCTTTTTGATCGGCACCCTGCTGTGCGCCGTCGCGCCCAACTACTGGGCGCTCGTAGCCGCCCGCGTGCTCACCGGCGCCTTCGGCGGAATTCTTGGTGGCATGGCGATGGCCATCGTCGGCGACGTCTTCCCCGAACATCGCCGCGGCAGTGCCACTGGCTTTTTGATGTCAGCCTTTGCGGTCGCGTCTGTGGTGGGCGTGCCGTTTGGGTTGTATCTCGGTACGCACTATGGCTGGCACATGCCGTTCATCGCCCTCGTCGTGCTCGGCTTGCCGGTGCTGTTGATCGCTGCGTTTACCTTGCCTTCGCTCAGCGGACACCTGGGAAAAGTGCACACGCATCCCCTGCGGTCGCTGGCAAATACCTTCAGCGCACCGAATCATTTGATTGCCTTCGCCTTGAGCGCCGCGCTGATGATCGGCGGCTTCATGGTCATTCCCTACATCAGCCCGTATCTGGTGGGCAACGTCGGCATGACCGAAGCTCAACTGCCTTGGGTCTATGTCGCGGGTGGCGCACTGACGTTGATCTGCGCTCCCATCGTGGGCAAGCTGGCCGACTGGTATGGCAAGCTGCAGGTGTTTCGCGTGATTGCGCCCCTCTCGGCATTGCTGCTGATTGCCGTAACATTCTTGCCACCGGTCTCGGTCGTGTTCGCCGTGCTGGTGGTGGGCTGTTTGATGGTCAGCAATGCCGGGCGCATGATCGCTGCCATGGCGATGATCACCAGTAGTGTGAAGCCCGAGATGCGCGGCGGCTTCATGAGCGCCAACTCGTCGATGCAGCACATTGCCAGTGGCATCGGCGCTTACCTGGCCGGCTTTCTCATCACCCAAACACCCGACGGCAAGCTGCACCACTTTGGCACCGTCGGCATTGTGGCCTGCGGCATCACGCTCCTCAGCTTGTTCGCCGCCTCGCGCTTGCGTGTCGTCGAAGAATCCTCCTTGCTGCTGCCAGTCGCCGATCACGGCTAAAGCAACTGCGACTCGGCAGTAGTTATCTTGTATCAAGAGCGCGGCTTGCCTTTTTTCGCCATCGGCAAGCTGGTAGTTCCGTACCACCGTTCCGCGATGCGATCGAGCTCGACCATCACCGCATCGAGTTCCAGCACACGTTCAGCCAAGGTGTACGTCACCTGCGGCGGGACGGTCGGCTCGTAGTGCCGAGTGAGCCAGCCTTCGGCTTCGAGCATCCGCAGTCGTTCGGTCAGCGTTTTGGTCGAAATCGCACCGAGCCGGCGTTTGAGTTCGCCAAATCGCTTTGGCCCTTCGATGTGTAGCCGATGCAGCAGCAGCATCGTCCACGGGCTCGACAAAATCTTCAGCAGCCGAGCCAGTGGCTCGTGCAAGTTGTCTTCGGGTCTGGTTCGCGACGGGCCTGTGTGCTTGGCCATGCTTTCCTCAAGTAAAGTTAGTGTGTATTAAGAATCTACTTTACTTCGTAAAGCATCGTTCGTAAAGTTCGGTTCGCGAGCAGGATTGTCCCCGCTCATTTCCAACGAACTTTGTACTGACGAGGTTGTCCGATGTCCGCACCATTTTCTTCCCTGGCCGCCGAGTATGTCCGCACTGTGAACGCAGGCGACGTCCAGGCTTTTCAGCGTCTGTTTGCCGAAGATGCCGTCGTACACGATGCGGGGCATACCCACCGCGGACTTGAGCAGATTAAAAACTGGAGCGAGCGAGAAATTTTCGCGGTGAATGTCTCGCTGGAACCTACTGCCGAGAGTGAATCTGCCGGCGAAACCGTTCTCACCACGAAGGTCGACGGAACCTTTGACAAAACGGGCCTTCCCGATCCGCTGTTCATCAACCAACACTTGCAAGTGCGCAGTGGCAAGATCGTCGAACTGGCCTGCCGGTTGGCCGTTGAGCAAACAGCTTAATGTGGCAATTCGCGAGGGGGAGGCTCCAGCCTGGTTTCGAGGGTCAGAGTTGCATTTCGCTGGCCCCATTTCGCCGGCCCAGTGTAAGGCTCGGCGAAATGGGCGGTAATTCAGGGTAAGCCCGCTTGAATCACCCGTAGTCAGGAACCCGACGATGTCCCCCCCGACCACTCAAACCGCTGCTCGCTCCCGCTCTCAGATTATTCAAGTCAGCCGCGAAAACCCACCCGCACAGTGGTCGTGGCAGCGCCTTACTTGGCCCGCTGTGACCGTAGCGGCCGGCGGAGCAGTGCTCGGTTTTCTGCAGCCTTGGGATTATGTCCATTCAGAAACAGCGCACCCGGCAACATCGCACCCAGCTACCGAGCACGCAGCGACAGGCCGCGTGGTGAATGTCGCCCAGCCCGCACCGGCCGAAACGGCGAATGTGACGTTGCCGGCCAATATTCGCCCCTGGCAAACCACCACGTTGCACGCTCGCGTGACGGGCTACTTAACGGCCTGGCACGTCGATCTGGGAGCCACAGTAAAAGCCGGTGACGTGCTCGCCGAACTAGAGACTCCGGAACTCGACCAGGAAGTTGCCGAGGGAGTGGCGCAAGCGGCCGAAGCCAATGCTGCCGCCGTGCAAGCCCAGGCTGAACGAAGCGAAGCCGAAGCGGAGTTAAGTGTTGCCTTGGCGCAACTATCGCGAGTGCAATCCGAAGTGGAACTAGCCCGTACCCAACTGGCCCGCCGCGAAAAACTGGTCTCGCGCAATGCGATCTCGCAGGAAGAATTCGATACTTTCGAAAAGCAACTCGAAACTCGCACAGCCGACGTTGTCTCGGCCGAAGCCGATGTCGTCCGCCGCCGCACGAGCCTGAAAACTCGCGATGCGGTAATTGCCGCTCGCCAAGCTACGGCCACCAGCCGTGCCGCGAATGTCGAACGGCTCAAAGAACTGCAGAGCTTCAAGCGAATCGTGGCGCCCTTCTCGGGCGTGGTCACACGCCGTTCCGCTGAAGTGGGAATGCTCGTCACTGCGGGGACCGAGCAGTTGTATGTGCTGGAAGATATGAGCCGTGTGCGGGTGCAGGTGAGCGTGCCGCAGTCGAACGCCGCGCTGGTCCGCGTGGGCGTGCCGGCGACGATCAACTTGCCGGAATCCAATGCCTCGGCAACGGAGGCTTCGGTCACACGAATTGCTTCGTCAATCGATTCGACCAATCGCACGATGCTCGCCGAGATTGAACTCGAAAACACCACGGCTCAGTTGCAGCCTGGCAGTTATGTCCAGGTCACGCTGACGACTCCGCACCAAAACAGTGGCTGGACCATTCCTGCCAACACACTGCAGATGCGCATCGACGGCCCGCACATCGCCGTGGTGGGGAGCAACGGCCAACTTGAACTTCGCCAGGTAAAACTCGGTCGCGACCTTGGCGGCCGAGTGCAGATTCTCTCCGGTGTGCGTGGCGATGAGCAACTCGTCGTTAACCCGACCGATGATCTTGTCAGCGGCAGCCAGGTCGAAGTGAAACGAGAGACGAAGGTCGCCCAGCGGTGACAAGGTTTAGTTTCGAGTTCGAAGTTTGAAACCTCGACGATGAGAAAGGAGCCAGCAATGACCGCTTACCGCAAACCAATCGTGGCTGCCAGTGCCCATCGTCGAACCGAGACAAAGCGCGTAAGATATGCACAGGTAGGGGACATGATCGCCGCAAATTCAGAAGTGACAGCCTGCGGTCCCTACAGGTGCAACTATGCCCGTGGACGACTCACCCGTAACACGCACCAGTCTCTTGGTGCAACTGCGCGATGGCGAAAATCACGTCGCCTGGCAGGAGTTCTCTCGTTTATACGGTCCAGTGATCTATGGCTTTGCCCGCCGACGCGGGCTGCAAGACGCCGACGCTGCCGACCTGATGCAAGACGTGATGCGCAGCGTCTCGTCGGCCATCGGTCGCTTGGATTACGACCGCAAGCAGGGAACTTTTCGGGGCTGGTTGTTCACCATCACCCGCAACAAGATCTTCAACTTTTTGTCGGCCCGCCGCATTCGCCCGCAAGGTTCGGGCGATACCACGACGAACAAAATGTTGGACCAGACCGCGGCAGCCGAGAGCGATGGACAAGATACCTGGGAACTCGAATACCAGCGGCGAATCGCAGCGATCGCTATGGAAAAGATCAAAACCGAGTTTCAAGAAAGCAGTTGGCAGGCGTTTTGGCTCACCGCCGTCGAGGGAAAGTCGGCTGGCGAAGTGTCCAAGCAGATTGGACTGTCGACCGGAGCGATTTACGTCGCCAAGAGTCGCGTCCTCGCCCGCTTGAAAGAAGAAGTCGATACGCTGCGGAGGCAGGAAGATGAGTAACAACAAAACCGCAACCGCTTGCCCCCCCACCGGCGAATTACAGCAATTGCTCGGCGCTGGTCTGTCGGGCGATCAACAACAAGACCTGACTTCGCACCTCGATCGCTGCGAATGCTGCCAGGCCAAGCTCGAAGAACTCGCCACCGGCGGCACGAACCTTTCGAGCGTCGTCCAGCACATGACCGAAAGCGAACCGATGGCCACCTCGGCCTATTGGCCAGCGCTGCAAGCCGTCGATGCCGCCGTGCATCAAGCGGGCGTGCCCAAGAGCCCCGCCGGTGCTGCCGTGGCGACACCGCGCCCCCGTTCGCGCGAAGCCAAGCTCGACTTTTTAGAACCGGCCAGCGATCCTTCGTACCTCGGCCGGCTCGCGCACTTCGATGTGATGCGCGTCCTCGGGCGCGGCGGCATGGGTGTCGTGCTGGAAGCTTTCGATTCGAAGCTGCAGCGCAATGTGGCCATCAAAGTGCTCGACCAGGAATACGCCGAGGACGAAGTCGGCAAGCAGCGATTTTGCCGCGAAGCGCGCGCGGCCGCTTCGGTCACCCACGAGAACGTCGTCGCCGTTCACCAGGTGGAACGCTCGGGCGACCATGGCATTGCCTTTCTCGTCATGCAGCTCATCTCGGGCGAAACGCTCGAACAAAAACTAGCTCGTGAGAAGATCCTGCCGCCCAAAGAGATCGTCCGCATCGGTATGGAAGCAGCCCGCGGCTTAGCCGCCGCGCACGCGCTCGGACTGATTCACCGCGATATCAAGCCGGGCAACATCCTGCTCGAACCGCCCCACGACCGTGTCAAGCTTACCGACTTCGGCCTGGCGCGCATTGCCGAAGATGTGAAGCTCACCCGCACCGGCTTTGTGAGTGGCACGCCCCTCTACATGGCTCCCGAGCAGGCGCTCGGTGGCGAGCCGGACCCGCGCAGCGACTTGTTCAGCTTGGGCGCCATCCTGTACGAAATGGCGACCGGGCAAACTCCGTTCACCGGCGGTTCAGCTCTCGCCATTTTGAAGCAAATCACCGAAGTCAAACACAAGCCCGCGCGGGAAGTGAATCCCGCCGTGCCCGAATGGCTCTCGGAAACCATCGACGACTTGCTGGCCAAAAAGCCCGCCGACCGTTACCAGACAGCCAGCGACCTGGCCGAAGTACTCGAGTATCACTGGGCCCACCTGAAGACATCGTCCGACGAACTTCCCGGTGTCTGCCAGATCGAAATCCGTCAACGAAGGTTTCGCACTCGCCTGACCATCGCGGTCGTTGGCGCGGCCCTGCTCACATTGGGTCTATTCTCCGGCTCGCTCATTCGCGGCATGTTCGGCGGGGCGTCGGTTCCGGCGGTAGTGGCGCCCGTCTCCTCGGCCGAGCCCATTGCGGTCCTAAGTGCGAACGCGGGACCGGTCTGGGCGGTGTCGTTCGATCCGACGAGCAAAACGCTGGCGATGGCGACCGAAGATGGCAGCGTGCGATTTTGGGACTTGCCGACTAAGACCGTGAAGTCCACGCTCGATGCCCACAATGGACTCGTCTGGAACGCGCAGTACGCTCACGACGGTCAGTTCCTCGCAACCTCGGGCGACGACAGCCTGCTCAAGATCTGGAAACTGGGGCAACCAAAGCCTCTGCTTGAAATCAAGACCGAGGCTGCGATTCGCGGCCTGGCGATCTCGCGCGATGGCAAGTTCCTCTATGCGGGCGGCCGCGACGGCAGCCTGTTCAAGTACTCCACAACATCCACCGAGCCTCTGGCGACGGCCCGGCAATCGAAGTCGATCTTCGCCGTGGCGATCACGCCCGATGGCCAGACACTGGCTACCGGTGGAGCCGACAAAACGATCCATCTCTGGGATGCTCAAACACTGACTCAAAAGCTGCCGCTTGAAGGACATGCCGGGCAAGTCTACGGGCTCTCCTTCGACAAGGATGGTCACAAGCTGGCTTCGGCCGGTTGGGACAAGAAGATCCGCATCTGGGATGTTCGCACCGGCCTGCTGCTGCAGTCGTGGGACGGCAACAGCGGCGACCTGTGGGATATCGCCTACTCGCCCGACGGCACCAAGCTGGCCACCGCCGGCCAAGATGGCTCGGTCAGGCTATGGCAAGCCACCGACGGCAAACTGCTGGCCACCTACCTCGGCCACAAAGCTACGGTACACACGGTGGCCTTCGTCAACGATGGCTCAATGCTGGTCTCGGGCGGGCGTGATGGCTCGGCCGATGTCTGGCCGGTGAAGTAGCGCCAGAGCAAGGCTCATCGCGCCGTAACTTTGGCGGCAGCGATCTCCAATTGCACCAACTTGTTCAACTTGGCGGGCCTTGTAGCACGCGCACCTCACGTTTTCCTCGAGAGTTGCGCTATCTGCGGTTCAACAATCAAGCCGATTGTTGAACGCCCCTCGTTTTAGTGGTGCACCGGCTTACGTCGATTCCGCTCGCGGCTTACTCGTCGTCGCTATCGCTGCCAGCTTCGTCTTGGGAGACGACCTGGTCGATCTTCAGGCCGATCGTCTGCGTCTTGCTCCGCAGACTGCCGCGGGTAATGCCGAGCATCTTCGCCGCCCGCGATTGATTGCCGCCAGCGTTCTTCAGCACCCGAGTCACGACGTAGCGATTCATGAAATCGATCGCTTCGGCGTAGATGTCTTCCGAGTTCGCTGCCAGGCGGCCATCGAGGAAACGACCAAGGTCGCGGCCGGAATCGTCACCACCGAAGTTGTTTGCTTCGTTGGGATCGCGCCGGGGTTCGCGAACCTCTTCGGGCAAGAAGTCGGGGACCAGGACCGGACCGGTCAAGTTCAAGAGCGCTTTGCGAATCACGCTTTGCAACTCGCGAATATTACCGGGCCAGTTGTACTCGAGCAAAATCTTGAGCGCATCGGGCGACACGCGCTGCAGCGGCTTGTTCAGTTCTCGCGAAAAGCGGAACAGAAACGCCTCGATGAGCAGCAGCAGGTCGTCACCGCGATCGCGCAGCGGCGGCAACTTGATCGCAAAACCGTTGAGCCGGTAATACAAGTCGGGGCGGAAGGTTCCTGCCTCGGTCATCGATTCCAAATTGCGATTCGTGGCGGTGATGATCCGCACGTCGGTCTGAATCGTCTCATTGCCGCCGACGCGTTCGAATCGTTGTTCTTGCAGCAACCGCAGCAGCTTGGCTTGCACGAGCGGGGCCATATCGCCCACTTCGTCCAAAAAGATGGTGCCGCCGTTGCATTGCTCGAACTTGCCGATGCGCCGATGATCGGCGCCGGTGAACGAACCCTTTTCGTGACCAAATAGCTCACTTTCGAGCAGCGCGTCGGGCAAAGCCGCACAGTTGACCGCCAGGAAGGGTTTCCCCTTGCGCAAGCTGTGCTGGTAGATCGCCCGAGCAATCAGTTCTTTGCCGGTACCACTTTCGCCGCGAATGAGGACGGTGACGGTTTGGGGCGCGACGCGGCCGATCGACTTGTAAACTTCCAGCATCTGCGGGCTGCGGCCGATCAATGCCTGATCGCTCTTGGCCGATGCGGTTACTTCGGGCACTTCGACAGGGATCGCTGTTAGTCGACGAATTTCGAGCGCCTGATCGACCAGGTGCTTGACCTTGGCCACATCCAACGGCTTGAGCAGGAAGTCGAACGCGCCGAGCTTCATAGCCTCAATGGCGGTATCGCTCTCACCCGAAGCGGTGATGAAGATCACGGGGACATTGTTGTCGATCTCGCGAATCTCTTCGAATAGCTTCAAGCCGGTGGTATTGGGCAGCAGGATATCGAGGAGGAGCGCATCGGGATTACCAGACTTCAGCAGTTTGAGGCCTTCTTCGGCCGTCGCCGCAGCCAGCACTTCGATATCCTGCCCCTTGAAGGCACTCCGGATGAAGTGGACTACGGTGCGATCATCGTCAATGACAAGGACACTAGGCATTCAGAACTCCCGGGGAACCATTCGGTTATGGAGCATGAACAGGGGATGGGAAAGGGGGGAGTGCAGGTGGCTGAGTTTGCCAGGCGCTGGCGACTTCCAGACGAATTTACAGACAAATTCTCACACGAAGCAACCCTATTGTGGCAGGTGGCAAAACGAACGCAAGCCTAAGGAATAGGTCGCCTTCGGGCCCAAAGCAGGAGGAGTGGCAGCTCGACTGCTTGGCGGTGACCGCTTTTCGCTCAGTACGGAAAGTCTGCGGACACCGCAATCTTCGCCAGCACGGGCGAGAGCTCAACAAATCTGTTGTAGACGGCCGCTCAGTTATTCGCAACTCATTGGCGTTTCTTTGGTTGCGGTCTCACGCATAACTTTCTTCCCCTCGATTTTCACTCTTGGCACCGTGTTTGCTTTAAGGGTTCTCAGCGAGTGCGACTCCGCGGTATCCAGTGCTCGCAAGTGTTTGAACAGAAACCAATTAACGATAACTGAACTTTTGAGGAGAACTGTCATGTTGCAATGGGCTTTGACTTTTTTGGTGTTGGCTCTGATCGCGGCTGCTTTGGGCTTTGGCGGTATCGCCGGCACGGCCGCTTGGATTGGCCAAGTGTTGTTTGTCGTGTTCCTGGTGTTGTTCATCGTCAGCCTGATCACGGGCGGCAGCATTCGTAAGCCGATCCCGTAGGTTGATCTGAGCCACTCACGCAAACCCAATCACGCAAAGTGTTCGAGACAGCCAGCGAGCCTCCGCGAGGTTCGCTGTTGCCTGTCTCACTCGTCGCGTCCTTTTCTGCCCCACACTCGTTCAAGGAATTACTTATGCGTTCACTTTTGTTAGCCTTTGCAGCCGTTCCGCTCCTCGCTCTTACTGCCAATGCGCAAGTTCGCGTGGATGTCGGCAACGGTGGCGTGAAAGTCGACGCCCCCGGCGCTCGCATCAACGCCCCTGCGACTGCCGCTGCAGCCACCGCGCACCGCGGTAGCAAACTGATGGGCTTGGCCGTGAAGAATCGCGAAGGCGAAGATCTTGGCAAAGTCGAAGATCTCGTCATTGATGAACGCGGTCACGTTCGTTACGCAGCCGTCTCGTACGGTGGCTTCCTCGGGTTTGCCAACAAGCTGTTCGCAGTGCCATGGCGAGCTTTGACGGTGAAGCACGACGTCAACAACAGCAGCTACTACGTCGAATTGAACGTCAACAAGAAGTACCTCGAAAAAGCCGAAGGCTTCGACAAGGATAAATGGCCCTCGTTCGCCGATCCAACCGTCAATCAAAAGATCGACGAGTTCTATCTGAACGAGCAAGTCAATCCAACCGTGAAGCCCTAACGAATCAGTCAAGCTTGAGTTTCTGCTGATGCGGCCAAGTCACTCCACAGGAAAGCGCGGCATCTTCTGACGAAGATTATGGTACGAGACTTCTGACCGACCCCCGCAAGTTGTCTCGACCTCACCGCCACGGTGCAACTGCCCACGAATCGAAGCTCAGCTTGATGACATAAAAGACGGCCTGGGTTCGGAAGTAATTCCGAGCCGAGGTCGTCTTTTTTTATTGCGCGCCGTACAATGCACGCCCCAATTCTTTCATCACCTGGAGCGACACGAACATGCCCGACACGCGCAACGACCTGCCCGCCGCGAAACGCACGAAGATCTGCAAGCTCCTCAACGAACGCCTTCGCGACAGCATCAAGCTGGGGCTAAATGCTAAGCAGGCTCACTGGAATATCAAAGGCGAGAACTTCATCGCCCTGCACAAGCTGTTCGACGAGGTCTACGGGGAAGTGGAAGACTATGTCGATAACCTGGCCGAGCGAATCACCGCCCTTGGTGGCTTTGCCGACGGCAGCGTCGCTTCGCTTGCCAAGTCTGAAGTGCCCGATCATCCCGTCAACAAGAGCGATTGGAAGGCTCACACCACGGCATTGGCCGATGCGCTGGCCGCGTACGGCAAGCTGGTGCGCAAAGACATCGATACTTCCGACGAACTGGGTGACAAAGGAACGGCCGACCTGTTCACCGGCATCAGCCGAGGCGTCGACAAGTACCTGTGGTTTGTCGAATCACACCTGCAGGGCTAAATCCGCTCGCGGCGAAATTGGCCGCTCCGCACTAACTGCGGGGCCCCTCTTTGGGCAGCGGAATACTTTCGTCCCGGACACGAAAAAGCCCCAACCGGGGGCAGCCAATTGGGGCCGAACTGCCTGTCTGTTACCAGCCCGGCCGCTCTACTGACACCTATCGTCAGCGCACCTGCCGAACGTGGGGCGAAAATCAACTTTCCGTACGGTTCCGTACAAATGGTGAAAATCGTTGTAGTGTTCGGATCTACAGAGAAAAGCCACTCCTCAGCAGCTTGATGGTTGGTGTCGAACCATTCGACACCAATTTGCTTCCCCACACGCAGCGGGCTAACATGGCGGCGATTCGCCGGATCAGCCAAAAACCGATCCTGCCTCCGCAACGTGACCACCTTTTAGCAACAAAGGGCTCTCCCGCATGAAACGCTGCTTTCCCCTCTTTGCCATTCTCTCGCTGCTAGTGCTTGCACTCACCAGCGGACCAACGACCGCCCAGGGTGCCGATAAGATGAAGACCATCGGCTCGATCAAAACGATGGATCCTGCCTTCAGCAAGCTGCTCGCGCCCGGCGCGGCGATTGAAGTCCTCGGGGAAGGCTTTGACTGGACCGAAGGCCCGCTGTGGCACAAGCCGGGCGGCTATTTGCTGTTCAGCGACATCCCGCCAAACAAGATTATGAAGTGGGACCCCAAGACCGGCGCCGTCTCGCTGTTTCGCGAGAAGGTCGGCTACACCGGTGCCGCCAAGTTCACCGGCGAAGAGCCCGGCACCAACGGTCTCACACTCGATAGCAACGGCCTGATCGTCGCCTGCTGTCACGGCGATCGCTGCATCAAGCGGATCGAGAAAGACGGCAAGCTCACCACGCTTGTCGACAAGTTCGAAGGGAAGCGACTCAACAGCCCGAACGATCTCATCTACAACAAGAGCGGCGATCTCTACTTCACCGATCCGCCGTATGGCTTGCCCCAGCGCGAGAAAGATCCCGGCAAAGAACTCGATTGGTTCGGCGTCTATCGCCTGGGTGCCGATGGCAAAGTAACGCTGCTCACCAAAGAAATGACCCGCCCCAACGGCATCGCCTTCTCACCGGACGAGAAGACGCTCTACATCGCGCAGTCCGATCCAGCGGCCGCCATTTGGAAGTCGTTCCCCGTTAAAGCCGATGGCACACTCGGTGAAAGCAAACTCATCTTCGATTCGACTGCTTGGGTCAAAGAAGGTCGTCCTGGTTTGCCAGACGGCATGACCGTCGATCAGCAGGGTCACCTGTGGGCAACCGGCCCCGGCGGCGTCTATTGCTTCAGCAGTGAAGGCAAGCTACTCGGTCGCTTGAACACCGGCGAACGCACTTCCAACTGCAAGTTCGGCGACGACGGCAGCACGCTCTACATCACCGTTGACATGTACGTCTGCCGCGTCAAAACCCAAGTGAAGGGCCTCGGCTACTAAGCCCCGCGTGCCATGAGAAGTTTTTGCCTGTCCCCTCGTGGGATAGGCCTCCCTGCCTGTGTTGCGGCCAGCTCGTCAAAGTTGCCATCCACTCTTCGCTGGGCTAACATCAGGCGCTACGTCCACTGCCGGTGAAACGCATCGGCAAGATGAACAATCCGCCTGGTCCGTTCCCGCCTTTCCCTCGCACGAGGCTCGCCATGCATCGCTGGTCTGTTTGCTCGCTTCTGGTTGTGTTGCTCAGTGGGGCAATTGCCGGTGACTGCTCCGCGCAAGAGTGGACCCGGTTTCGCGGTCCGAATGGTACGGGCGAAAGCGAAGCCAAGACAGTTCCCGGTTCGTGGACCGACAAGGATTACAACTGGGTGGCCGACCTGCCGGGCATTGGCCATAGCAGCCCGGTGATCTGGAAGAACAAGATCTTTCTACTGAGTGCCGATGCCAAGACAGCTGCCCGTCATGTACTTTGCCTGAATACGGCCGATGGCAAGATCGTCTGGCAACGAGATTTTCCTGGTGTGCCACATCACTTGCATGTCCGCAGCAGCTTTGCCTCGTGCACTCCCTGCGTCGACGAATCGCAGGTCTATGTCGCCTGGTCCGATCCCGAGCACACCTGGTTCAAGGCCTTCGATCACGACGGCAACGAAAAGTGGTCGCTCGACTTGGGGTCGTGGGTCAGCCAGCACGGCTTTGGCCAAAGCCCGATGATCTACAACGACCTGGTGGTGATTACTTGCTCGCAGGAACCCTCGAAGCAAGCGGGAACGCCCGAACCGCGCGAGAGTTTTATCCTGGCCGTCGAACGAGCAACCGGCAAGATTCGCTGGCGGAAAGATTGCGTGATCGATACCGCTTCGTATTCCGTTCCCACGATTCGTAAGAACGAAAACGGTGCCGATGAACTAGTGATGGCTTCGACGGCCGAAGGCCTGTTCGCCGTCGATCCCAATACCGGCAAGACCAACTGGGCGACGAAGGTTTTCAAGATGCGCACGATCAGCTGTCCGCAGGTCGTGGGTGGGCTGATCTTTGGCAGCACCGGTTCGGGCGGCGGCGGCAACTATGTGGTCGCGGTGCGGCCCGGTCCGCAGCCTGAATTGGTTTATGAAGTAAAAAAAGAAGCTCCCTACGTGCCCACGCCCGTCGCTCGCGGGAACCTGATGTTCCTGTGGTCCGATAAGGGGATCGTCACTTGCATCAATGCCGAAGACGGCAGCAAGGTCTGGCAACAGCGGGTCGGTGGCGTTGGTAACAGTGGTTCGCCGATTCGCATTGACGACAAGATCTACTGTGTCGATGAAGCTGGAACTGTGTTTGTCGTCGGGGCTACTTCGGAATTCAAAGAACATGGCCGCATGGACCTGAAGCAAGAGTGCCGTTCGACACCGGCGGTCTCGGATGGTCGGCTGTACATTCGCACGCTCTCGAAGCTCTATTCGATCGGTAACAAAAGTGGCTCGTGAGTGATTCTCGCTGGAGTTTTTGGCTCGATGTTGGTGGCACCTTTACGGATTGTCTTGGACGGCGGCCGGACGGTGTCTTACTGCGACGCAAAGTGCTGAGTTCGGCTCGCACCAAAGGCAAGCTGGTCGAGGGGACAACGCCAGCGCGCTTGCTTGATCCCGCGCGCGGTGAGCCAGACGATTTTTGGGCCGGCTATGTCCTGAATGTGCTCGATGCCCGCGGACAATCGTTGGGCGCGAGCCCGATTCTGCATTCACGGCAAGCCGATCATTCGCTGCAACTGGCGGAACCACTGAGTGAGTCACTTAGGCTCGCGGGGCTCGCGTACGAGATTCACTCGCCCGAGCCCGCGCCGATCCTGGCGATTCGTCTGTTCCTCGGCTTGAAGTACCACGAACTGATTCCGGCCTGCGAGGTAAGACTCGGCACCACCAAAGGGACGAACGCGCTGCTCACTCGCACCGGCGCAAGTACCGCCTTCGTCACGACGCACGGCTTTGGCGACCTATTACGGATTGGCTATCAGAATCGGCCTCGCTTGTTTGAACTGAACATTCACAAGCCCGAGCCTCTGCACGAAGTGTCGATCGAGATCGACGAGCGCATTGCCGCCGACGGGACCGTGCTGAAGCCACTCGATACAGCGGCCATTCATCGGCAACTACAGCAACTGCGCGACGACCTCAAGATTCAATCACTGGCTATCTGTCTGCTGCATGCCTGGAAGAATCCGCAGCATGAAGAGCAGGTAGCCGAAATTGCGCGGAGCATCGGTTTTGCCGATGTGAGCGTATCGCACCGAGTATTCCCGGGTATGAAGATTGTCCCCCGTGGCGATACGACGCTCGTCGATGCCTACCTTAGTCCCGTGCTGCGCGACTATGTGCGGCAGTTGCAATCGCTGTTGCCCGGCAGCGACCTGCGGCTGCTAACATCCGCCGGCTCGCTCGTTCGGGCCGATCATTTTTCGGGCAAGGACAGCGTGCTCTCCGGTCCTGCGGGGGGCGTGACGGGCTTTGCGAAGGTCGCCGAGGCCGCAGGCTTCTCCAGTGCCATTGGTTTTGACATGGGTGGCACCAGTACCGACGTCGCTCGTTACGCGGGACAGTTTGAAACCGAATACGAAACGCAGAAAGCGGGCGTGCGATTGGTGACACCAATGCTGGCCGTCGAAACTGTCGCTGCCGGTGGCGGGTCGATCTGCCGCTGGGATGGCGTCAAGCTGACTGTTGGTCCCGCCAGCGCTGGTGCGGAACCGGGACCCGCCTGCTACGGCCGTGGTGGTCCGCTCACGGTTACCGATTGCAACTTCTATCTCGGGCGGATTGTTCCCGCCCACTTCCCCTTTCCACTCGACCTTGCGGCGGTCGAAGCCCGCTTGCAAGAAGTCGCCGCCGCACTGACCGAGAGCCACGCGCCCGCGCGCTCGCCAGCGGAACTGGCCAGCGGCTTCATCGCCATTGCCAACACGCATATGGCCGCCGCCATTCGCTCGGTCTCGATTGCCCGCGGCTATGACGTGCGCGGAGACCTGCTGGTTGCCTTTGGTGCGGCCGCTGCTCAGCACGCGTGCGCTGTCGCGCGGCAATTGGGCATGAAGCAAATCCTCAGCCATCCGGATGCGGGCGTGCTGAGTGCGCTGGGCATTGGCCTGGCCGATGTCATCAAGCACGAAGTGCTGCCGCTCTATCGCGATTGGCACGATCTTGCCCCGGACGAACTCGATCGCCTGTTCGAACGATTAGCGGAACAGGCCCGCCTGGCCTTGCAGACCGAAGGAGTCCCCGACGAGCGAGTTCACCTGGCGCGGCAACTCGATTTGCGTTATGCGGGAACCGATGTGCCCCTGACCATCAATCAGCCCGCCGATCTCGACTGGCCCGCTGCCTTCGCGGCCGAACATCAGCGGCGCTATGGGTACGTGCAAGCCGGGCGGGCGCTGGTGATCGCCAGCGCGCGCGTCATCGGCACCGGAAAAAGCGGTTCGCACCTTGCCCCTTCGACGCGCATTGCCGAGCACTCAGCCCAGAGCGAGCACACGCATTCGCTTGTTGTTGCAGGTGGTGCGCAGACGGTGCCGCTCTTCGAACGCACCTCGCTCGGGCCCGGCGCGGTCATCACTGGCCCCGCACTAGTGGTGGAACCGCTGACCACGACGATCATCGATGCAGGCTGGCAAGCCACGATGCTCAGTGGTGGTGAGTTGCTGCTAACGGGTCGGGAGGGCGAGGCTCCTGCCGAGCCCCTGCGTTCGGGTCACGATAGTGCGGCGGATCCTGTCTTATTGGAAATCTTCAATCAGCAGTTCACGGCGATCGCCACGCAAATGGGGCACACGCTGAGGAACACGTCGGTCAGTGTAAATGTCAAAGAGCGGCTCGATTTCAGCTGTGCGATCTTCACGCCGACCGGCGACCTGGTAGTCAATGCGCCGCACATCCCCGTGCATCTGGGCGCGATGAGCGAAACGGTCCGCAGCGTGCTGCGAGATTGCCAGCCTCTGTCGCCCGGCGATGTGGTGGTGACCAACGACCCCTATCGCGGCGGTTCGCACCTGCCCGATGTCACGGTCGTCACGCCGGTGTTCAACGTGCAGGGTGAATTGCTGTTCTTCACGGCCAGCCGTGCGCACCATGCCGAGATCGGCGGGACCACTCCTGGCTCGATGCCACCGTTTTCGAAATCCCTGGCCGAAGAAGGGGTGCTGATCCGCAATTTCAAAGTCCTTGCCGCCGGTAGCCAGCGATTTGATGAACTCGCGCAGTTGCTGCAGTCGGGCCCGTTTCCCAGTCGCGCGGTCGAGCACAACTTGGCCGACATTCGCGCGCAGATCGCCGCCAACCAGCAAGGAGCCAGCGAATTGAACTCGCTGGCCGACCGATATTCGCTGCCCATCGTGCGCGCGTACATGCAGCACATTCGTACGGCGGCCGAAACGAAGACTCGCCAAGCGATTGCCCGCTTGCCGCTGGGGACGCGGACGTTTGTCGATCATCTGGACGATGGCACGCGCATTGAAGTAGCCATCACGGCCCGCTCGGCAGCCGACCACGCCAACAAGCCTCTGCAAATCGACTTTACCGGCACCGCGGGCGTGCATCCGGGAAATCTGAATGCGAACCGGGCCATCGTCACCGCTGCGGTCCTCTATTCATTGCGGCTGCTCGTCGCCGAAGACATTCCACTGAACGAAGGCGTCCTGGCGCCAGTCGAACTGGTCATTCCACCAGGGCTGCTCAATCCGCCGGCCAGTGAACGAGCCGAAGATTGCCCGGCGATTGTGGGGGGCAATGTCGAAACTTCGCAGCGCGTCGTCGACGTCTTGCTCGGTGCCTTCGATCTGGCTGCAGCCAGCCAGGGGACGATGAACAATCTGCTCTTTGGCGATGCCTCGTTTGGCTATTACGAAACCATCTGCGGTGGCAGCGGCGCGACGGCCACGGGCCAGGGTGCCGATGCGGTTCATACCCACATGACCAACACGAGAATCACCGATCCGGAAGTCCTGGAGCATCGCTTTCCCGTCAGGCTGCATCAGTTTGCCATTCGTCACGGCAGCGGCGGCAGCGGCGAACATCGCGGCGGCGATGGCATCGTCCGCGAACTCGAATTTCTGCGTCCCATGACCGTCTCGCTGCTGACGCAGCGGCGGGGCGACTACTGCCCGTTTGGTCTGCACGGCGGTGCTGCTGGAGCAACAGGACACAACGTGCTGATGCGAAGTAACTCGCCGGTGGAGATTCTACCCAGCGGCAGCCAATTGAACGTCAGCGCCGGTGATCGCCTGATCGTCGAAACACCCGGCGGCGGTGGCTGGGGAACAAAAAATCTTCGTCCTTCGCAGCCTTAAACCGTTGATGCCAATCAGACCATTTGCCCGAATCAGATCGTGTTGGCAGCGGTCGTACGGTATCCTGGAAAGTGCCGACTTTCGCCCGCGATCCCTCAGGCACCCCGCCCGCCATGCGAACCAACCTCTATCTCTTCGCCGTACTGCTCGCCTTTATCACTCAGGCGGTCAGCGCCGCGCCGTTTGTCCCTGTACGCGATCCGCAGGTGGTCGCCTTCTCACCCAGTGGGACGGTCGTGGCGACTGGCTGCTCGGGCATGTCCGACGGCTCGTTTCCGCCGCGGCCGCACCCCGACGTGCGCAAGTGCGCGGTCGTAGCCATTTGGGATGTCGGCACCGGCAAACGCCTCGCCCGCATGGAACTGTTCGGCGACCTGACGCAGCTGGCATTTTCGCCCGACGGCACGCTGTTGGCCGTATCCCGCCTCTTTGTCACCACCGATGGCGTGCCCATGCACGAGGTCCGTCTGTGGGACGCCACCAGCGGCCGCGTGGTGAAGGTGCTCGATCGTTGTCACGCTTTTGAGTTCTCGCCCGATGGCGAAAAGCTGGCCGTCGTCAGCCGTAGCAAATGTGTGATCTACGACCGCAATGATTGGAGCAAAGAGCACCTGATTAAGCCGCTCGGCGGCTGCGCGAGCGTCTCCTTTCTACTCGACGGCACGTCGATTGTCGGCGTTTGCCGCGAGCAACAAAAAGTCCAGCCTGATCAATACCTGATTCGCAAGTGCGACATCGCTACCGGCAAGCTGGTGCAGGCATCGCAGCCTTTGACGCAGCCGTTTTATCGTGTGGCAATTGCTCCCGACACGCTGCATTTAGCAACCGGGCATGACGGCGGCAATGTGCTGCTCTGGGATCTGGCAAACCTCACTCCGCAAACGCGATTGCAAACCGGCGTGAAGGGAATCGCCCATCCGTTCTTCTCTGCCGACGGCAAGTACATCGCCGCCGGCTGTCAGGACAACGGCGACGTCGTCATTTGGAAACTCAACAGCGGCGAAGAGGCCGGCCGCTTCACGTTCGAGAAGGGAACCTTCCGGACTTATCTGACGCGCACCGCCGACGACACCTTTCGTCCCGAAAAAGACCCGGCCCGCTTCGCCTTCAATCCCGAGAGCACCGCCTTTATGGTCGGCAGCTACGGCGGCATCATTCGCCAAATCGAAGGGGGCCGCGAAGTGATGCGGTTCGGGGATTAGCATTCGCGTTGCCATCATCCGCCGCCACTAGATAGACTTAGGGTATGTCAGCCGTCAAAAAACTACAGCCGATTTCCGTAGCCGACTACCTCGCTGGCGAGCTCGTCTCGCGAGTCAAGCACGAGTACGTGGGCGGCCATGTGTACGCGATGGCGGGAGCCCGCGTGGCGCACAATCGGATTGCGACGAATGTGGTTGGCCTGACGCATGCCCAACTCAAGGGCAAACGCTGCCAACCGTTCAACTCCGATATGAAGGTGCATGTTCCCAAGCCGCCGCAGGAGCGGTTTTACTATCCGGATGCCTCGGTGGTATGTCAGTCGAATCCTGCTGAGGATTCGTATCAGGATCAGCCGGTGGTCATCTTCGAAGTGCTGTCGCAACAAACTCGCCGGTTGGACGAAGGGGAAAAGAAGGACGGCTACCTACGGATACCATCGCTGGCTGTCTATGTTTTGATTGAACAAGAGGCAGCGGCCGTCGTCGTTCATCGCCGTACCGCGAGCGGTTTCGTTCGCGAGGAATTTGTCGGGCTGGATGCGACAATCCCTCTGCTTGAAATCGAAGTCTCGCTGCCACTCGCCGAGATTTATGCTGGCGTGGAGTTTGTCCCCGAGCCGGTTGAGGAATGATCGAACCGCGCACGAAAAAAGCCGCCCTTGAAAGAGGGCGGCAATGGTCGTGCTGCTGAACGTGCACCAGTCCGCGCGGCAGCGTATCGCAGCAGCGGCCGGTGTGATGGCAACAATTATGTTTTGGCAGCCAAAGCTTCGCGAGCGACTACGGAGCCTGACGAGCAGCCTGTTGGGCTTCCAGGTCGGTCTTGTAGGCCTTCATGGCGGCAGCTTCACGCTGCAGCTTGAACTCGGGGCCTGGGGCGAAGTATTGGATATCGTCCTGGATGTAATAGGCGCTCGGCAGGGTTTGCCCCGCTTCGGTCACCTGGCAGCCCGTGTTAGCCACAGCGGTGATCGCCAGGCCAGCGGCGGCCAGTGTCAGTTGCATCCAGCGGTGCGAGGTAGTCTTCATGGCGAGCATCTCTCCATCGCAGAGCCTTGCAGGCCCTGGTTACGTTCGATCCAGCGTTGCTAGCGGGCGATTGTCGGCAACCGGCAAATACTGCGCGGCCGCTACAACCGGACCTCTCAACAGCAGTCAATATCGACGGCCCCGCTGGCAGACTTTGACGAAAGGGAGACTTTTTTCGAATTTGCTGCTACTGCGCCTCTAACGAACAAGCCGCCTCCGGGGTTTCCATGGCTTTTGCACATCTGGCTGCTTTGCCAGCTCGACCAACTTGTCCAACCAGATACCGCTAATTGGACAGCAGTTGCCTCTTAATCCCGAGAATGGCGCTAGGTGCTGTCCAAATAACGCACTCTTGTTTGGACACCCCACTTTTGCGGTTTGACTGTCGATCACGACTTGCCGACTGGGGGCCTTGATTGCTACACTTCTGGGTTCGCAAATCACCGTAACCGGTTTGATTCCTAGGTTTTTGATTTTGTTGGGATAAGTTCACATGGGTGTTAAGAAGACAGGTCGCGGACGTCGGAAGTTGGGTCGGAAGAAGCGCCGGATGCGTGCTCGCATTCGCCATCGCAAGTAATCGCCCGCTGTTTGTCAGCCGGCGAACCCAAAATTCGAGTTACCGCCGGAACGAAGTCGTTTGGGCCGATGGTTGCGGGCTGCGCCGCCGGATAACAGCCGGGGGTGTGGCCGCACGATGGGGGCATTCGCAAGATGATCGATTTAGCTGCACCAAACCGTCGACGCCGGGCCGATTTCCCGTCGCTGGAGAATCTGTGCGACCATTGCACCGCTAAGTGCTGCAAGTACTTCGCGCTGCCAATCGATACCCCCACCGAACCTAAGGATTTCGATTACATCCGCTGGTATCTGCTGCACGACCGGGCGACTGTCTTTATCGATGACGATGTCTGGTACTTGCTGGTCCACACCACCTGCCGGCACTTGCAAAGCGACAATCGCTGCGGCATCTACTTCACCCGGCCGCAAATCTGTCGCGACTACCACACCGACGCCTGCGAATACGAAGACGACTGGACCTACGACCACTACTTCGAAACGCCCGAACAGGTCGAAGAGTACGTCGAAGCTCGCTACGGTCGCGGCAAAGGCCAGAGTATCCGCAGTCCGCAGCCCGTTGGCTTGCCGCTGATCTAACTGCGAACTCGGCAAACATCTTTCGTGTCGTGGTGTAACACCCCGGTCGTAATTGAAGCTGTGTGAGAATATGTCCAAACAAGAACTCATCGTCCCACGCACGCTCAAGGGCTTCCGCGATTACCTTCCCGCGGCGATGATCCCGCGTGAGCGTCTGATTGCCACAGCGCAACGGGTCTATCGCTCGTTCGGCTTCAGCCCCATCGATACGCCTGCGCTGGAATACCTGGAAGTCTTGACGGGCAAAGGGGGCGAAGAGTCAGATCGGCAGATGTACCAGTTCAAGGACAACGGCGGCCGAGATGTCGGCATGCGATTCGATTTAACCGTGCCGCTCGCTCGCTTTGCCGCCGAGCATGTGAACGAAATCGGTCTGCCTTTCAAGCGATATCACATCGGGTCTGTATGGCGAGGTGAAAACACCTCGCGCGGTCGCTATCGCGAATTCATGCAGTGCGATTTCGACACCATCGGCACCAAGAGTGTCGCCGCCGATATCGAAACGGCTGTCGTCATTCACGAACTGATGCGGGCCATCGGGCAGACATTCGGCTTTAGCAACAGCTTCACTATCCGCGTCAACAACCGGCAGGTCCTCAGCGGCTTGCTCGCCAAGCTGAACCTAGCCGAGAAGAGTGTGCCAATCCTGCGCGCTCTCGATAAACTCGCCAAAGTCGGTCGCGAAGCGGTCGCTCAGGAAATGATGACTGCCGCGGAAGCCACCGCCGAGCAGGCCGAGCAAGTGCTGAAGCTCGCTGAGATTTCCGGCGACAGCGACGCGATGCTTTCGCAACTGGGCACACTGCTGGCTGGCAATCCACAGGGTGAAGAAGGAATTGAACGCTTGCGACAGATCCTTCGCGGCGCACAGGCCAGTGGAGTGGAGGCCGGCAAGCTGGAACTCGATGTGAGCATTGCCCGCGGCCTCGATTATTACACAGGCGCGATCTTTGAGACGTTTCTCGGCGACTTGCCCACCATCGGCAGCGTCTGCTCCGGCGGTCGTTACGACAATCTCGCGGCGCTCTTTACCAAGCAGGAGCTACCCGGCATCGGTGCCTCGCTCGGACTCGACCGCCTACTTGCCGCCATGGAAGAACTGCAACTGATCGAAAAAGTCAGCACGCCGGCGCCGGTGCTGGTGGCCTTCTTTGATAAAGACCGCTTGAACGACTACCTAAAGATCGCCGCGATCATTCGCCGCGCCGGGATCGGCGTCGAGCTGTTTCCCGATGCCAAGAAGCTCGGGCAGCAGCTGCAATATGCCGACAAGCGAGGATTCAAACTTGCCATCATCGCTGGCTCGCGTGAACTGGACGCCGGCATCTGCCAGGTGAAGAACCTCGCCAACAGCACGACCGAAGAAGTGCCACTCGAGCTGACAGCAGCTGAGCCAGGGGCCCAGTTGGTCGAAAAGTTGCGGTCTCTGCTCGCCTAAGTGCCTGCTAGCGGCGTCAATTCTTCTCTCACCGGAATAGTCCCTTTGCCGGTTGTGCTGGATTCTCCATTCTTCCGGCATGTGTCAATTTTCCCGCTCGTTGCGCCGATGATGGTGGTAGCAATCGTGCCGAGCCATGAGCGTCGCCCGTAACGACGTTCATGACGCACGCACGACCCCGCTGTGTCGCCCACCGCGAGCGCCGGCGGCCTTTGACCCAGAAGCTGCTCAAGGATGATCCGCTTATGCGTAACCTCGTCTTCATGGCCTTGTTGGCCACCGCCGCCCTGAGCATGGGCTGCAACGGAATTCATAAACGTCACGGCGGTTGCCAAGGCGGCAAGTGCGGTGGTGGAGCTTGTGCCGGTGGCGCGTGTGGCGGTGCCCACGGCGGCCAATGCGCCGAATGTGGCGGCGGGTATGCCGGAGCCGGAGCCTATGGCCGACATAGTGGCGGCGGCGACTGTGGCCCTGGCGGCTGTGGTGGTCACGGTGGGCATGGCGGTGGTCATGGCGGCCACGCTGGCTCGCGCGGCCTGGGTGGTGTGCCTCACCACATGAGCCGCGAGTACAACGGTCCTCAAGGACCACCGTCAGCTCAAGTCGCTTACCCTTACTACACCACTCGCGGCCCGCGCGATTTCTTCGCCAACGACCCGCCGAGCATCGGTAATTAAGACCGTGGCTTAGGCTTCAAGCCCGAGCACTCGCTGGTTCAACCGGCCGAGCTGGTCCAAAACAACTCCAGGGGGGAGACTCCGGCGATCGCTTTCAAGTGGTCGCCGGTTTTATTTCTTGGTGGGTAGAATGAACCGGTCGTTCGCTTGATCGCTCAACCATTGCTTCGCGAAGGAAATCGGTGTGACACGTCTCTTCTCGGGAACCGCCTGGGACCAACCGCCGAAATGCGAACGCTGCGACAAGTTGCAAAGTGAGTGCCAGTGCCCGAAGCATCTCAAGGGCCTGTTGCCGCCAGAAAAGCAAACGGCCAAGGTGGCCGTCGAGAAGCGCAAGAAGCAAAAGCTGGTGACCGTCGTGCGCGGACTATCGCCTACCGAGAGCGATCTGGCGGCGCTACTCACCAAGCTGCAGACCAGCTGTGGTGCTGGCGGCAGTGTGCAAACCGATGAGATCGAGATCCAAGGCGATCACGCCGACCGCGTGCGCGAACTGCTGAGGACGATCGGCTACCGCGTCGGCTGAGCGGCCTTGCGTCGCGGTTTCTTCTCGCCGAGCAGGCCAGCAATCTTGCGACCTGTCACCGAGAGGGGCAGCTCGGCTAGTTCGGCGAGTGTCACCCAGCGTACCGTAGAATCTGCTTTTTTCGGGTCTCCCGCGATGTACTTGGCATCGAGCACTTGCAGGGTGATGCGAAACCGCGTCACTCCGTGACGCGTCGTCGTCAAATGAGACACCGGCTCGATCTTTACGCCCAGCCAACTTTCTACATGCTCGCGGGCGTTACTGAGCCAGTGAGGATCGGTCGCGGCTGCCGAGGCGAAGCGAGGAAAATCCCATAGCCCGGCCCAGCGCTCTCCAGGCTGACATTGCCGCACGAGAAACTTTGCCGCTCGACGCACGACTACGGCGGTCTCGGTGACATCGGTGTACTGCATCTTTTTTGCCGCGAGCGGAATCTGCTCCGTTAGCCCTTGAGCTCGCGCGGCACAGCAAAGCGCCACCGGACAGGCCTCGCAGTGAGGCTGCCGCGGTGTGCAGATTTCGCTTCCCAACTCCATCAGCGCCTGGTTGAACGCGCCGCAGCGCTCAGCGGGCAAGATTGCTTCCGCCACTTCCCACAGCTTGGCCTGCGATGACGTCGACCGCGGATCATCTCGCAGGGCGATCAAGCGGCTAAGCACGCGAATGGTGTTAGCTTCGAGAATCGGCAACCGCTGGTCGAGACCAATCGAAAGAATCGCCCCGGCCGTGTAACGACCGATGCCCGGCAGCGCGCGAACCGCTTCATAGCTGCGAGGAAACTCGCCGTTGTGGTCAGTAACGATCTTCTTCGCCGCGGCATGCAACTGCCGCGCGCGCCGATAGTAGCCGAGTCCTTCCCACAATCGCAGCACGCGTGCTTCTTCGGCAGCGGCCAGCGAACGAACATCAGGAAAGGCCTGCAAGAACCGCTCGTAGTAGCCAACAACCGTGGCCACCTGCGTCTGCTGCAGCATGATCTCGCTGATCCAGATGCAGTACAAGTCGCGCGTTCGTCGCCAGGGCAGGTCGCGCGCACTGGCATCGAACCATTTGAGGATCGAGCGCGCGAGCTTACGGCGCAGGGGCGCGGACTGAAGCAGATCGAGGACCGGTTCTTCCATGAGTGTGTCAGTTAATCAGTGCGGCCAATGGTTGGTGTATTCCAGCTTGGCGGTCGCTCGTTCTTTGTCGGCAATCCAGCGGAACAGGTAGTGAATGACAGCGGGTCGCAACTCGTCGGCTGCATCTTGCCAGGTGCGAGTGCCAGATTTCACTTCCAGGCAAGTGATCAGGTGGACGCCAAACGTGGTCTCGACCGGCGGACTCAATTCCCCTGGCTGCAATTGGAACGCAGCGGCCGAAAAACTTTCGGGCATTGGTTCGTGGCGTTTGATCCAGCCAATATCACCGCCCGCTTTGGCTGTGGGGCTATTGGAATGCTGCTTGGCCGCCTCGGCAAAAGTCAGCTTTTTGTCGACAACCTGTTGGCGAATGTCGCTGGCCTGTTTGTTCAACTGCTCCCAATCGACCGGCTTGGCCTCTTTAGGAGCGGTGAGCAGCACGTGCGCGATGTGCAGTTCCGTCCCATCAAAGTCGCGACGATTCTTTTCGAAGAACTTCTGCAGATTGGCCGCGGTCAAGTAACGCTCGAGAAACCGATGCCACGAAAGTTCCCAGTGCTGTTGATCGCGAAACTCCGCGGCCGTCTGGCCCTGCATTTCCAAAAACTTTGGCAAGGTGATGGACTCAGCTTCCAGCTTTTTTAGCAGCCGGGCATGTGCCAGATCGACATCCTGCTCGCTGGCTGCCTGTTTCGACTCCGTAAGCCAATGGAGCACCAGCCGGCGATCGACGGCATGCGAGAGCACTTCCTTTTTCAAATTCTCTTTTTGCGCAGCAGTCAATTGTCGCTCTTTGACGACGAGCACCAAAGCACGATCAAGTTCTGCCTTGCTGATGGGCAGACCATTCACCGTGGCCGCGATGACCGGCGCTGGCGCCTCCTGAGCGCGCACTGCGGGAGTCATCAGAACGACAAGGAGCGCCGCGACCAGCAAGCCGCGAATGTTGAGACAACTCATGGGAGGTCAATACCCGTGAGTTCGAATTCCACCGGTACGCGAATGATCGCGGCGGGAGTCTTGTAGACGAATTTGAAGCCAGCGGGCGACTTGGCATCGCCCAGGTCGAACTTGTACGAGAGCCCCACTTCGTTCACGTCGAGCAGGTTCGCTTCCAATCCGGCTTGTTCGATACGGTTCCCCTTGGGGTCGAGCAGGTAGCACTCGTTGTTGTAGATCCAGCCTCGATGCGATTCGAGCGCATTCGCAGCCTTATCGAACTGCACTCGCATTTCCACATCGTAGATTTCGCCGTTCTTGCGGCACTCATCGACGGCGACCGTCACGCCCCCGCGTTCTTGTTCGGCTTGCTTGATCTTATCGAGATCGGCGAACTCAAACGCTTCGACGCGTCCTAGCACAGTCGCCATCAGCTTGCCTTTGATCGACGCAATCTGCTTCACGCTGCGCTCGGGTGCATTCAGCGGGAACTCCATTTCGACTCCCGCGTTGGTCCCTTCAACGGGAAATTCCAACTCTCCCTGGCTGCCATCGAGTTCCAGCTTGGCACCGTTTTCATCTTTGGCTTCTACTTCGGCCAGCGGCTGTTGCAGCACGATGGGGCGCACGCGCGGTTCCCAGGCTACATCGATCGTCAGCTTGAGCGAACGGCTGTCGGGGTTTTTCAGATTACGGACCGCCTCAATGCGGCTGGGCTCGAGGCGAAACAGCCCACCGTAAAAAGCGTGCCCGGTGCGAGTCAGTGCGTTGGCATCGCGATTGGTGTAAGCCAGGGCTGAAATCTCTTCGTCAAAGTCGTAGAGGGACAGTTCCGCAGCATCGAGAACGGTATCGAGTGCCTTCCAGAAGGGGACTTTATCGAGACTAACCTTGATCTTGGGATCTTTACCTTCTTGATTGAATCGCTCGCGGTAATCTACAAATTGATTGCCCGTCTGCTCGCTGATTTTCTTGAATGCTTCCGAAACCAGCATCTCGCCCTCGAGCGTCACGGTCGCGGGCCGAGTGGCCGCTTCAACAGCTATTTTCAACAGCGCACCGCGCACGCGGGCGAGTCGATTGCGAACCTCAGCTGGCGTTCGATTGTTCACTGCGGGCAAATGCTCGAGCACATCGGCCCCGAGAGCAACCAATTCCTTCTCGGCGGCGTCGCGCTGAGCCAGTTGATTGCTATCGAGTTGCTTCACGAGCGCTCGCGCCTTGGTGGTGAGTGCTTCACCCGTGACAGCGGCGGATGTTTCCGTTTTTTGAGGCGTCGCTTCGGCCTGACCGACAAGCAGCAGACCAACGACCAGCACAGCAGCATTCACGAGTGGATCTCCGAGAATAGTTCAGCCCCGCCCTTGGGTGGAGCGACTGGCAATCGCTTTCACCGCGCACCGGTATTGTAGCAGCAGCCCGTTATGGAATTGAAGCAGAACCTTCTGAAGTTGCAGCTCCATCCTCTAGCGACTTTCCGTTATCTTGCTTGGGCATGAGTGACGACCCCCGAAAAGATCGAACCAGCCAGACGCGCGTCGTGATTGTCGGCGGGGGACTCGCGGGTTTGGCTGCGGCAGTGGGGCTGGCGGGGCGTGGGTTGAAAGTGGAGTTACTCGAGGCAAAGCAATCGCTGGGGGGACGAGCCGGTTCGTATCGCGATCCAGAATCCGGCGAACTGGTCGATCACTGTCAGCATGTGGCGATGGGCTGCTGTACCAATTTTCTCGACCTATGCGCGCGCACAGGCTGTAGTAAGCTATTCGAGCGGCATCGCCGGCTGCACTTCTTTTCCGCCGATGGAGAACGGAGTGATTTTTCACCTTCGCGGTGGCTCCCTGCGCCGCTGCACTTGTTTCCGGCCCTCTTGAGACTTAAGTATCTCTCGTGGGGTGACAAACTCGGAATCATGCGGGCGATGCGGAGGCTGATGACTCTGCGTCCCTCGCCCGCAGACTTGGAGCCCAGCATCGGCTCCTGGCTGCAAACGATGCGGCAAACGCCCGCGGCCATTGAACGGTTCTGGAAGGTAGTGCTGGTGAGCGCACTCGGTGAAACACTCGAGTTCGCTTCGCTGCGAGCAGCGCAAAAGGTATTTGTCGATGGCTTTCTCGCTCACCCTGATGCGGCCGATGTGCTGATTCCGCGAGTCTCTTTGAAACAACTGTACGACGAACGAATCGCACGCTGGTTGAAAGAAAAAGGGGTTGCTATTCGCCTCGGCACTCCGGTGAGAGGACTACACCTGCAAGAATCGGGTGAGATAAAGATCGCAACCGCCAGCGAAGAGATCTCGGCCGATTTCGCGATCGCTGCTGTCCCTTGGCGTCGACTGCCAGAGTTGCTCGACGCCAAACTGGCCGCGATGGTCGCGCGCCTCAAGTCGCTGGAAACATTGGAAAGTGCTCCCATTTCCAGCATTCACCTTTGGACCGATCGCCGGCTAACCGATTTGCCACATGCGGTCATTGTCGACCGCCTCAGCCAGTGGGTGTTTGCCCACTCAACCGCCGCCGAAGAAGCCTCGCCGAAACGGCATTACTATCAAATTGTCATCAGTGCCTCGCGCGAACTGGCCGGTCGCTCGCGTGAATCAGTCACTGATGAAGTCTGGGGCGATTTGCAAGCGATCTTTCCTGTCGCCCGCGAGGCGACCTTATTGAACGCCCAACTCATCACTCAGCGAGAGGCCGTGTTCTCGGTCCGTCCCGGGTCAGATGCGCTGCGCCTTCCTCAGCGGACGAAATCACCCCATCTGGTGCTGGCCGGCGACTGGACCGCCACCGGTTGGCCAGCCACCATGGAAGGAGCCGTTCGCAGTGGCTATCTCGCCGCCGAAAGAGTGCTGGAGCAGTGGCCTAGCAATCATCAAAAAAGCTCGCGAATTCTGCAGCCCGATTTGCCGCGCGGGTGGCTTGCGCGCCTGCTGATGGGCACCGGGACCAAGGGTTGATCTTCTCGCCGTCCCACAATCGCATCGCGGCGCACTACAATGCCAAGGCGGTTTTTGAGGTGTCGCCACGAAGGAACTGTTATGCCGCTGGATGTCGTTGAAACGCTGGCCGACCTAGTCCGGATTCCGAGTGTGAATCCGATGGGACGCAATGTTACCGGTGAGATTTACTACGAACATCGGGTTACGGACTATCTCGAATCACTCTTTCGCCAATTGGCGCTGCCGTTCGAACGGCAGCCGGTTTCACCCTTGCGCGACAATATTATTGTGCGTGTCGAAGGCAGCACGCCGCCGGAAGACGGCGGCCCGGTCCTCATGTTCGAGGCCCATCAAGACACCGTTCCGATCGACGGTATGGAGATCGACCCGTTTGCCGCCGAAATCGAAGATGGCCGGCTGTTTGGCCGCGGAGCCTGCGACATCAAGGGTGGCATGGCCGCCATGCTGGCTGCCTTGGTTCGCGTCGCCGACGAGCGGCCTGCTTCACGGCCGACGGTCATTCTGGCCTGCACGGTCAACGAAGAACATGGCTTTACTGGCGCCACGCAGTGGGCCGATACCTACATGGGGCGCAACGGTTTTAAGTCGAAATTGTTGCAGAAATCGCCCGACGCCACGATCGTGGCCGAGCCTACGGAACTGAATGTTGTTGTTGCGCACAAAGGTGCTTGTCGCTGGCGGCTGCATACCGGCGGCGTGGCCGCTCACAGTTCGCAGCCCGAGCGGGGCGATAACGCCTTCTATCACATGGCCCGCGTCCTCACGGTGCTGCAGCAATACGCGCGCGATGTGGTGCCGCATCTCAAGCAGCATCCGCTCGTGGGCCATCCCACGCTGAGCGTGGGGTTAATCAACGGCGGCATCAGCGTGAACACCGTCCCCGATCGCTGCACGATCGAGATCGATCGTCGCGTGTTGCCCGGCGAAGATCCCGACGCTGCCTTTACGCACGCCGTCACACACTTGAACTCGTTCGTGACGACTGGCACGCCGATTGTTCACGACAAGCCGTTCATGCTCACGAAGGGACTGAATAACGATCACAATGGGGCTCTCGCCGAACGCTTGACCCAGGCGATTCAGCACCATGTGAGCACGGCCGGCGAGCAAATTGGCGTTCCCTTTGGCACCGATGCACCGCACTATGCCGCCACTGGCAGCCCCACCGTCGTGTTCGGTCCGGGCAGCATTGCCCAGGCTCACACCAAGGACGAATGGATCGACCTCAATCAGCTCAAGACCTCCAGTGAGATCCTCTACGATCTCATTCGGCACTGGGATAAGTGAGGGTAAAGGGCTCGCGGGTAGAGATTGCGGATTAGGTTTAAGAAAAACCGCTCCCGCAATTCCCTAGTTCCTAGTTCCTAGCCCCCGAGAGTGCGGCAAACAGATGCTGCACAAACGTCAAATTATCGAGCTGCAAATACTGCATCTGTCCGCCCATCCGTGAGTAGCTCTTGCAAAATCGCAGGTAATAGGCGGGATTCGATTTCGGAGGCTCCCCTTGGGTCCAATCCCAGCCTCCGCCATCCTGCAAATCGACGACGTAGATATTGAGGTCGCGAATCACGGGCAGCCCGGCCTGTAAGCGCAGGTTGTTCACACAGCTGATGCTCTTTTCAAAGACCTGCGGCCCCATGATGGCCGAGCCCACTGAGAGGACCACGCCTCCCTCGAGTTCGGCGACTGAGCCGCCAAAGAGCTTGAAATCGAGCTCTGCTCCGCGGCCAATTACGCTGCCGCTGAACATCGGATGGTTCGCGATGATGTCGTAACCAATACCCGGATGGACCGTCAAGGGCACGCCATGGCGATAGGCACTTCGCAGGATCGACGCTTCTTTCCATGCGTGCTTCACATCGATCCGGCCGCGGGGTAAATCGAATTTGCGCATCGCCTGCAGTAGATCGGCTCGCGCAGCGGTCAGCGGATGTGTAGGCTCGCGCGAGATGGCATCGTCAAGTTCATTCGCGGTGGGGATCGTCAGCCCGTCTTCGTGAATGAGTCGCCCCAGCGAACGGCCGTAGCCATCGCCTCGCAAGGCGCCCACCATCAGGGCCACGTGAATGTGCCAAGCAGTTTCGTGCCAGGTGCCAAACTTTCCCTCGGCGACGTTCATCTCGACGCTTTCGGTCGATGCGCCGAACCAGGCATATTCCCAGTCGTGAATTGTCCCGGCACCATTCGTCGCCAGATGCGTGAGGTAGCCGTCCCGCATCAATTCATCAAGGATGAGAGCAGCACCGTTGCGCAGCAGATGAGCGCCATAGATCAGCATCACCGAGCGGCCATTCTCGCGAGCCTGACGAATACGTTCGGCACACTGGGCAATGATGGCCGCTTGCTCCAGATCGCGCAGGGGCTTCGGCGGTACGGTAGGCGATACAAGCACCTCCTGCACGCGCGTCAAACTTTGACGTTCCGAGAGAGGATAGACCTGCAGCTGGCTCAAATCGAGCGGTTGGATCGGGCGTTTCATATCGCGACTAGCGTAGCGGTTGGCAGCCGTTGTGTCTTTGTCTCTGAACATCCGATCAGTCCCAACTTCCTGTCTTGCCTTGCTTCTAATCTGAATTGTCCAGAGGGTGACAATTCGAAGGCCAAGCGGGTCGCCCGGGGAGCAAGTTGCGCTCCAATTGCCAGCTGGCCGGCGACGTGGAGATCAATAAAATCAGCGGTAAAAAGCCTGTTTCAGCCATCATTGAGAGGTTGGCGCGCATTTTGCAATATGGCTCGGCAACTCCTGAATAAAGAATCTCGTCGCAATCTCATTGCGACATCGTGATTAATTTCCGGTATTGCTCGCTGGAGGAAGCGAGGTTGGGATATGGACGTGAAAATCAAAAAACCCGAAAACAAGCAATTCAACTTGGCCAAGACGGGAGTCACTGGGCTCGACGATATTCTCGCCGGGGGGCTCACGCCGAATCGACTTTATCTGATCGATGGCGATCCTGGTTCCGGTAAGACAACCATCGCGCTCAGCTTTCTGATGGAAGGCGCTGCACTCGGCGAGACGACCCTTTACGTTACGCTGGCCGAGACTGCCGAAGAACTGCAGTCGGTTGCCGATAACCATGGCTGGAATATCGAAGGGATTGAGTTGCTCGAAATCATCCCTGGCAGCGACGCGCTGTCATCAGACGAGCAGATCACGATGTTTCACCCCTCCGAAGTGGAGTTGGGTGAAGCCACCAAGAACATCCTTGCTGCCGTGGAGCGCCTCAAGCCTTCGCGTGTCGTTATCGACTCGTTGTCGGAACTGCGGCTCCTATCACAGCATTCGCTTCGCTATCGGCGGCAGATTCTCGCACTCAAGCGTTTTTTCATGGGCCGCGAATGTACGGTGCTGTTGCTCGACGATCGCACGGCCGATGCTACTGATCGACAGCCGTATTCGATCGCCCATGGTGTGGTATCGCTCGAACAGTTTGCTCCCGATTATGGACCCGAGCGACGTCGGTTACTTGTCTCGAAGTATCGCGGCTCGCACTTTCGTGGTGGATATCACGATTTTGTGATTCGACATGGTGGCGTCCAAGTGTTCCCGCGTCTCGTGGCGGGCGAATACCCCATGCGGACGCAGCGCGATACCGTACCCAGTGGCATTTTGGAACTCGATTCGTTGCTGGGTGGCGGTCTGGCACTTGGCACCAGCACTCTCGTTACAGGCCCGGCCGGCGCAGGCAAATCCAGCGTGGCCATGCAATACGTGCTGGCAGCATGCGAGCGCGGAGACAGGGCGGCTGTGATTTTGTTTGACGAAAGCATTGCCACGACTAGCGATCGCATGGCCGGTATGGGACGGCCAATCGAAGCCATGCGAGAGAAAGGGCTCCTTTCGATTCAGCAAGTCGATCCTGCCGAGCTTTCGCCGGGTCAATTGGTTCACTCGATCCGCGAGAAGGTCGAGCGTGACGGCGCGAAGCTCGTTGTGCTCGATAGCCTGAATGGCTACTTGCACGCGATGCCAGGAGAGGGATTTCTTACGGTGCAATTGCACGAATTGACGACGTACCTCGGCCAACGCGGCGTCACGACGATCATGGTTACGACGCAGGCTGGTTTCATTGGCTCCAACATGCAATCTCCCGTCGATGCAACTTATCTGGCCGACTGCGTGGTACTGCTTCGCTATTTCGAAGACCAGGGGCGAGTGCGGAAAGCGATCTCGGTAGTGAAAAAACGGACCGGCCGCCATGAAGACACCATCCGTGAGTTAAGCATCAATTCGCACGGAATTCACGTCGGTCCGCCGCTCAGCGACTTTCGAGGAGTGCTAACCGGCATTCCCGAATGGCGTGGGCCACGAAAGGAACAGGCTGGCTGATGTCTGCGGCGTCGCACTCCAATTTGATCGCGTCGGCCGTGGAACAGCGCGTACTGATCCTCGCGCCGACCAAACGCGATGGCGAGATCTCCGCTGCGCTCCTGGGGCAGTCCGGTATTGGCACGGAAGTGTGTACCACGTTCGAATTCTTTGTTGATCAGTTGCGATTGGGTGCTGCCGCGCTGGTGCTCACCGAAGATTCTCTCTTTCGCCGCGACAGTGGGCCGCTACACACCGCCCTCAAGCAGCAGCCTGCCTGGTCGGAATTGCCTGTAATCGCCCTAGTGCGAAATTCCCACGATGGTGCCATTGATCGCCAATTGAAGTTGCTGGGCCATGTTACGATCCTCGAACGTCCGGTGTTGCTGCGAACCTTTGTCTCAGCGGTGCAAACAGCAATTTGGGCGCGCTTGCGGCAGTATCAAATTCGAGACCTGCTCGGCAAGGAGCGAGAAGCCCGCGAAGAGGCCGAACGAACCAGTCGGCTGAAGGACGAATTCATCGCTACCCTCTCGCACGAGCTGCGCACACCACTGAGCGCCATTCTTGGCTGGTCCCAACTTCTAGGCCGCGACTTGCTGGATGCCAACGAGACTCGCGAAGCTGCGATCAGCATTGAGCGAAACGCGCGGGCACAGACGCAGTTGATCGAAGATCTGCTCGATATGAGTCGGATCATCTCCGGCAAGATGCGTCTCGATGTACAAACACTCGAGCCCGCGAATTTCATCGAAGCAGCCATCGAAACGGTCCGACCTGCTGCAGAGGCCAAAGGAATCGGCCTGAAATCGGAGATTAATTTGCACGCGGGAACCGTCTTGGGCGACCCGAATCGTTTACAGCAGGTCATCTGGAATCTCCTCTCGAACGCGATCAAGTTCACGCCCGAAGGTGGCCAGGTGAAGGTCATCCTGCTGCGTACGAACTCGCATTTAGAGATTTCTGTTTGTGACTCGGGCCAAGGTATCTCGCCCGAATTCCTCCCCTATGTGTTCGATCGTTTTCGTCAGGCCGATGGTTCGACCACGCGACGCTTCGGCGGTTTGGGACTCGGTTTAGCGATTGTGAAACAGCTTGTCGAACTGCATGGCGGTCGGGTCGAAGCGAGAAGCGAGGGTGACGGCTGCGGCAGTGACTTCGTGATTTCGCTCCCCGTCACAACCGCCAAGATGCAAACAGGCAAGCGCGATCATCCGCTCACGAAGTCTGCGTCCGCGTTAGTTGGTTCGGAACTTAGCTTTCAGTCGCTCGCGGGCTTGAAGATTTTGGCCGTCGACGACGAACAAGATGCGCTGGCGATCATCAAACGTGTGTTGGTGATGTGCGGTGCTCAGGTCGAAACCTGCGGCGGTGCTAAAGACGCGCTCCTCGCGATTGATCGCTTCGAGCCTGATATCATCGTCAGCGATATTGGCATGCCCGATGTCGACGGCTACGAACTGATGCAGCGAGTTCGCGAGCGGGGCTTCAAAAACCCAGCTATCGCGCTCACCGCCTTTGCTCGCTCGCAAGATCGCACGCGCTCGATGCTCGCCGGCTTTGTTGCCCACGTAGCCAAGCCGGTCGAACCCACCGAACTCGTCGCCACCATCGCTGCGGTTGTGGGACGAGTCTAATTTCAAGCATCAGGCCGACGCGATCTTCGCATCAAGCCAGTCTGTCAATACTTTGAAATGCGGGCAGCGGACTTTAACCTTGTCCGGTGCAATCAAACGGAGCAGCTTTGGCCCGTGTTGCGTCTTGTGGTACTGTTGCTTTTGGGTATCGCGTGTTGCAGCGACGAGTTTATCGCACAACTCGAGCTTAGGCTCTGATTCCAGGTTTGCTCGGGCAGGCAACTTCTTCGCACGAAAGTCTTTGCCGTAGAACGCGGCCAACGCATCGGGATCTGCGACAATCCAGGCCTCCATGCACTGTACCATTAGATGAATTTGTTCCGCCGGAATGGAACTCAAGTTCCAGCCATCACGGCGAGTGAGATGGGCTTTGCTTTGAGCCGAGTTCGTATCATCCGCGGTAACTTCTGGTGTGGCCTCTTCGGAATCGACTAACAGCACGCACAGTTTGCCTTGCGGCGCGACCTTCACTGCATTGAGAAACTGATCGCAGGTTGCATCTCGACCACCACAGCAACTAAGTTTCCACCCGAGACGTTTGGCCCGAGCGTTGTTCTTTTGTTCCGACAGTAGTTGGTCAAAACCAGTACGCAAGTCAGCCTTCAGTGCGGTCGAATCTCCACCACCTTCGACAAAGATTGCAATCTCTTTCATGGGTTGCCACCCAGCGCACCCATCCGCCAGACTTCACCAAGGCGGTACTTCTCTAGCCAGTGCTGTACCTGCCCAGACTCTACACGCCTCATCGCCGTACCGCCCTGATTCTCGCAAACAAGCACTGAGTCAGAATGCTCGGAGAGTGCGGAAACGAGTGCGTCAGAGTGTGTGGTGACGATCAACTGCATTCGCTCTTTTGCTTCCACCATCACTTCAGCAAGGAGGGCAATGGCATCGGGATGCAATCCCATTTCTGGTTCCTCAATACATACAAGAGAAGGAGGAGTGGGCGAAAGCAAGATCGCTAACATCGCGAGATAGCGAAGCGTGCCATCGGAGAGGCGAGTGGCAGGAATGGGGGAGCGAAGACCATCTTCATGAAAAAAGATTTGAATCGTGCCACCGAGCACCCTCGTGCTGACCCTTTGAAATCTAGGGAGAAATTGAGACAGTCGTCGGTTTAATTCCGCGATGTTTCCCTCGTGTTCTAAGCTATTGAGAACTAGCCCAAGATTGCTGCAATCAGGAAGCAATGAATCGCTTGGTAGGTCAACTGGTTGCGGCTTTCGCACGGCTGTATTTCGCCCAAAGCTCCATTCGCGAAAAAATTGTGTTCCGAGGTATTTTTTCGCAATGGATGTTAACTCTGGGTACTGTTGAGGATCCTTCCTTTGCGAGAGTATTGATTCACTTGCAACAAGTGTCTTTCGATCAACTGGTCGTAATGTTCGGTGGATCATCTCAAGCTTTGCATTCTTGTCGACAACCACATCCCGACCGGCAAGTTCTGCTTCACCATCTTTGTTGCGATAGAACACTTTTGGGATGTCATGGCCATTGTCTTCGATGACTTCTTCTACGATCTCGACCCGCGCACCGTGATCCAAGAATCGAACTCGGTGAATTGGCTTGTCGGATGACCGATGCCAATTGAATGATGCCTCGATACTGCAGACTGGGCTATCGCTCGATCCTTTCCAGAGCAATTCGCTCACACCGCCTCCCTCGCGAATGCCGGCAGAGAAAGAAGTCGGCATCCAAGCGAGCAGTCCTATCGCTTCGATCAAGTTCGACTTTCCCGAACCATTTGGCCCAATGAGCACGTTAAGCGGAGTGAGTTCGATGGGCTCGGAATCGGGAGCGAACGAAAGAAGGCCTTGCAGATGAAGAGAGCGTAAAAAGGCCATGCGGATGCACCTTGCGGAAGGGCAGCCAGCGCGATGCACGAATGAGCAAAGTGCGCAGCAAATACCCGATTGATGTTCGTGTCTTTAGTTTACCACGTGGATGCGGGTTCGCCGAAGAGTAGAAACTGCTTGAATCGCTGGTCAAAACCGGCGGCGATTCAGGCAGTTTCTGGCGAGCAAACAATATGTTCTTACAGCACCGCTGCGATGGCTTGGCACAGTGCGGGCATGTTCTGCTGGGTCATGCCGGCGACGTTGATGCGACCGCCATTGCCCACGACGTAGACGGCGTGCTTGGTGCGCAGTTCGTCGACTTGCAGGTTGGTCAGCCCCGAATAAGAGAACATTCCCTTTTGGTTAATGAGGAACGAGAAGTCTTTTTCGGGCTTCAGTTTTTTCATCTCGGCGACGAACAGATGCCGCATCTTGTGAATCCGCTCGCGCATCGACGCGAGTTCGTCTTCCCATTGCTTGCGCAGGCTTGCATCGTTCAGCACCGCAGCCACCAGAGCACCACCGTGCGTCGGCGGATTCGAGTAATTGGTGCGAATACTGATGCGAATCTGGCTCAGGGCTCGTTCAGCCGCTTCGGCACTGTTGGCAACCAGGGTGAGGGCACCCACGCGTTCGCCGTACAAGCCAAAGTTCTTCGAAAATGAGCTGCTGACCAGCACTTCGACGCCGGTGTTAGCAATTTCGCGCAAGCCGACAGCGTCTTCTTCCAGACCGTCGCCAAAGCCTTGATAGGCAAAATCAACAAGAGCCAGCAGACCTCGTTGCTTGATGACAGCGGCAATCTTCTTCCACTGTTCCGGCGTGGGATCGATGCCCGTGGGATTGTGGCAACAGGCATGCAGCAGCACCACATCGCTAGCGGGAATCTTTTCCAGCGAGGCGATCATCCCTTCGAAGTCGAGCCCTTTACCGGAAGCGTCAATGTAGGTGTAGACATCGGTCTGCAATCCGGCCGCCGTAAAGATCGCGACGTGATTGGCCCAGGTGGGCTTGCTAACCCAGACCTTGGCCATGGGAAAGTGCTTACGTAGAAAATCGCCTGCGACCCGCAGCGAGCCGGTACCACCAGGAGTTTGAGCGGTAATGGCCCGCTTGCCGGCGACAATTTCGTGCGACTTGCCAAAGAGCATGTCTTGCACTTGGCTGCCATAATCGGCGAGCCCTTCGATGGCGAGATAGCCCTTGCTCTTCTCGGCTTCCAGCAGCCGCCGCTCAGCTTCCTTGACCGAAGCAAGCACGGGCGTGTTCCCCTGCTCGTCCTTATAGACACCCACGCTCAGGTTGATCTTGTTCGGATTGGGATCTTTCTTGAAGGCTTCGCCAAGACCAAGAATCGAATCGGGAGGGGCAAGCGGGAGGGCATCAAACATGGCAGCGACCGTAAGGCTGAATGGGGACCAGAAACGGGAAACAAAGGGGGCAACTCGCCCAGTAGTATGCCCGGTATGCTAGACATCTCGGGCAAAGGCAATTATCCTAGCCCGCTGTTCTGACAGTCGGTAGACCCCGCCTCTCTCCCCCGCTCGTATCTCTTTTCGATTGACGGTTGCATGGCCCGGCGAAAAATCGGTATTTGGATCATCGGCGCCAAGGGAGGTGTCGCTTCGACAGTCACGGTGGGCCTGGTAGCACTCAAAAAGGGGCTCGCGCCGAACCATGGAATGGTGACGCAACTGCCGCAGTTCGCCGGACTCGATCTCGCCGGTTTCGGGGATTTCACCATCGGCGGTCACGAGATTCGCGAAGTTTCGCTCTACGACGAAGTGCTGCAGCTGGTCCGCGTCAGCAAGGCCCTCGATGCCGAGCTGGTCGCCAAGTGCAAACCAGAGCTTGACAAGATCGACAAGAACATCAAGCCCGGTACGCTCTGGAACGTCGGTAACAAGATCGAGCAACTGGCCACCGACGACCTGCGCAAACTCAAAACGAAAGAAACTCCCCGCACAGCGATCGACCGCATCCAGGCCGATCTGAAGGAGTTTCAAGCGAAGAACAAGCTCGACCAGGTCGTGGTCGTTAATCTTTCCTCCACCGAGCCACCCGTCGACGAAGCCACCGTGCCCGCTAAGTGGAAAGATCTGGCCAAGACGCTCGATAAGAAGACTTGCCCGCTCGCCGCGAGCTCGCTGTATGCGATTGCCGCGTTGGAACTGGGCATGCCGTTTGTTAACTTCACCCCTTCGCTCGGTTCCGCTCCCGCTGCCATTCAAGAGCTGGCGATCGAGCGCGATACCTGCCACATGGGTCACGACGGTAAGACCGGCGAAACGCTGATGAAGAGCGTCCTGGCACCGATGTTCGCCGCCCGCAACTTGCCGGTAATGAGTTGGGTCGGCCACAACATCTTTGGCAATCTCGATGGCAAGGTCCTCGACGATCCGGAAAATAAGAAGACCAAGGTCCGCAGCAAAGATCGACTCTTGCATCAGATTCTCGGCTATTCGCCGCAAACATTGGTGAGCATCGAATACATCGAAAGCCTTGGCGACTGGAAGACTGCCTGGGATCACATCCACTTCCAAGGCTTTCTCGGCCTGCCGATGGTGCTGACGTTCCAGTGGCAAGGAGCCGATTCGCTATTGGCTGCTCCGCTGGTAATCGACCTCGTCCGACTCACCGAACGAGCTCACCGCAACGGCGATCGTGGCTTGCTGACGTTCCTGGCCAGCTTTTTCAAGAGCCCGATCGGCGTGGCCAATCACAACTTCGTCGAGCAGTTCCAAATGCTGCAAGCCTGGGCCGAAAATATCGAAGCGAAGTAGTGACCTTAGTAGTCATCTCGCCTTTATGGTAGTCATCTCACTCCATGAGATGATCGCTCCCGGTGTACGATTGACCGCCCAGAGCACCGGGGATAGTTTGTAGCGACCGACTTCTTTTCTCGGCTCGTTTTGTTTCCTGCGACGGATGCTGCCCCTTTGGATCCCCTTCATTTTTGCATCGCCGTGGGTCCGCTGAGCGTGTATTTGCTGCTGCTGGGGCTCATTAATCTGCGTCGCCGCCCGTTCATCACGACCGGTGGTCGCGACTCCATGGCCCTCGGCATTGCCATTGTGGGGTTCGTCATCGTTGGGCCGATGGAACTCTTTCTGCCCGAAGCGGCTGCTGCCAATTTGCACATTTGGGCCTGGGCAATGCTCGTCACGCTCTACCTGCTATCTCTCGTGCTGCTGGTGCTGCTGATGCGGCCGCGGCTGGTCATCTACAACATTACGGGCGAGCAGCTTCGCCCGGTGCTGAGCGATGTCGTTACCGATCTCGACCCCGAAGCTCGCTGGGCCGGTGATGCCCTGTCGCTGCCAGAACTGGGTGTGCAGTTGCATCTGGAACCCACTTCGATGTTCAAGAACGTGCAACTGATCGCCGCCGGCCCCCAGCAGAACCTCGCAGGCTGGCGACGCTTGGAAATGGAGCTCGACCGCGCCTTTCGCAAGTTGGATGGCGCGCCCAACCCCTACGGCGCGAGCCTGATGATGTTTGGCTTCGCGCTGGCCGGTTACGCCACCTACGGGCTTTATCAAGATCCCGAAGCTGTGGTCCGTACGCTGCAAACCATGCTTCGCTGGTAGCACCTCGCCCGCAGAAAGAGCCGCTCATGCCGAAAGGGATCTTCGTTCAGTCAGCATGCGTCCTGCTACGAGAGACCGTAGCAGTCGAAGAGGTCGAGCGAGCGCTCTATGCCTTCGAGATCATCCGCCGCACCGATCGAGGACCCACCTGGGTCGTCGGCGGTCCGGGGCTGCTGGTGAAGTATCGGCCGCAAGTCAATGGTCTGGTCCTCATCGACATGGTCGAGCGCCCTTGGCCCGACTTGATGGGGCATCCGCAAACCGATCCGATGCTCATTCAGGGCTGGTCGATGGGACAGTTCGGGCCGTGTGTCTTTCCCGCGGCGCTCGAGCGAGCCAGTCAGCAAAGCTGGGTGTGGCAAGCGGGCAAAGAAGTCGCCGCGCAGCATCAGGCGTTTCTCCGTATTCGGTGTTCGTATGCGTTGGGTGCCGAGAAAGACGCTCCGCTAATCGCCGCCGATGCCGACTCTGTCGACGAACTCGAGCATCTCACGGGTATCGCCCAGGCGTTGCTCTCCCTGCCACAGGCCATCTGCCTGTTCAATCCCAATGGTGAAGTCCTCCGCGATTTGAAGGGTGTCGAAGAGAGTATTCAATTCGCCGACCAGCACGAAGTGCTGCCGCTCGATCTGTGGTCGAACATTCGGTTGTTCAATGTGAATCAAGACTGGCTCATGATGGATACCGTCGGCAATCCGCAACTCGATTTGCCCGATGTCGAAGCCATCTTTACGCGCAAGTACGAGCCCGGCCAGATCGATGGCTTTCTGCGCGATACGACCTTCTACCTTCACAACAATGGCCGCAACGTCATCAAAAATGGCCACACGATGGATGGCCCTGGCGGCGTGGACTGGCAAGCGCATCACTACGAACACGGCATTTCCGATCCGCCACGCAGTGTACTTACCTGGCTACCCAACGACGGGACGCCGCCGCCGGAAGAGTTGAAAGATCGTAAGCAGATCGAGCCTACCGAAACTTAGCAGAAGCTACTTCTTCAGCAGCGAACCACGGTCATATTCCGTCAGGCCCAATTGCTGATAGATGGCGAGCAGCGAAGCATCGCTGGCGAGGCACTGAGCTTCAAACTGCGAGACATGCTCGTCTTTGAGCATCCGCAAGGTTTCGGAAAGCAGAAACAGCGTGAGACCCTGCTCGCGAGCAGCAGTTGTATCATCGATCCTTGCGATGCCAATGGTACGCACTCCCCACGCTTGAGAGAGCGGCAAGATCTCCCACAGTGTGATCGAGATCACGGGCTCGCCTGCTTCTTTGGCGCATAGTTGATAGCGAGTCCAAACGGCTTGCGACCAAACGCAGTTGTCCCACCAATTGTCGGGCATCACTTCGCCAGCTAACGATGCTTGGAACTTTCGCTTTACCTGCAGCAGCGGACCACTCACCGGCGGCTTAAACTCTCCCAGCTTGCGATGAAGCAGGACGCGATTCTCGCCTTCGACATAACCGCCAGCGGAAAAAAGATCACGCGCGGCCAGATCGCTGGCGAGCACGCCCGGCACATCCGAGCTGCCATAAAGGCCCACATAAAATGGATTGAACGGATACGCACAACCCGCGTGCAGCGTCGTGGCACCGCGTTTACGCAGGTAGTCTTCGCCGGCCGAGAGCAACTCCAGAGCGGTTGTCGCCCGCTGTGTATGAGGCATCGTCAGCAATTGGCAGATCGTGCCGGCACTCGTATCGAGCGACCGCTTGTCGGGGGCCGCGCCAAAACCCGCATGCACGAAGCCGATTGGGCGGGCACCATCGCAGGCCACGATCAAGCCCTGGCGGTCGAAATAGGGCTTAGCAAGGACGATGTTCTCCCAGAACGTAGGAGTCATCGGCTGCATGCGACCCCTCAACGGAGGCTGCGCCCGCCAGATTTCCGCTAGCGCGGGGGGATCCCAATTCTGAAATGCTCGATAGCGAATCAAGGCCAAGCACTGCCGTTGCCGGGTATCTTCGAAAACTGCTGACAGTTTACCGGCCAGCCGCACTAGGCGGAAGCCAACGAAAACCAGCCGTTGTTTCGCGAAATACCCCTCGACGGTCACCCCTTTCCCAAATCAAACTAGGTAGCAGTCGAACCTGCTCGCATCGCAGCCAGAGCGTCGCGCCCGTTCACTGCCGGTTCGCCTCCCCCATTCCTCCACGCTCTCGCTGGAACTTTGTCATGCTTGCTCGCGTCCTTGCTTTGCTCGCCGTCCTCTCGTTTTCTTGTCCCGCGGTTGTCGTCGCCCAAGACGAAGAGACACCCCAGCAACTGGCCCTCAAAGAAGTCCGTGCGGCGATGGCCGCCCGCGATCTGGCTGCCATCAAGACCAAGGTAGAAGCCGCTGCCAAGCTCAAAGGTGAGCCTGCCTACGATACCGAACTTCATCGCGTCGGGCAGTTGGGCGAATACGTGACCCAGTTCTGGAAAGCCGTCGATCGCGCGGGCAAGACCATGCAGGCGACGACCATTCGCGAGATCACCATTAACGACAAGATCTGCGCCTTTGTTGAGTACGAAAATCAGAGCCTCACGATTCGAGTCGAAGGTCAAAACCGCACCTACACGTTGCAGAACATGCCCCCCGCAGTTGCACTAGCTGTCGCCAAAATGGAACTCGATCCCAAGGCGGCCGGCAACAAAGTTTACTTCGGCGCGTTTCTAGCGATGGATGGCAAGGGAGATCGCAAGATCGCCAAGCAATACTGGGATGAGGCAACTGCGGGCAATGTCGACATCAAGCACTTGCTGCCGGAACTGGCTGTTGAGCAAGCAGCGCCGGCGGTCATCATTCCTGTCCTCACTCCGCTGGTGAAGAATCAACTCACGCCGAAGAATTGGTCGCTGCGCACGAAGGGCCCGAAGAACTGGCAAAAGAAGCCTCTCGGCGATGCTGGCACGCAGAACGAAGAAGGTCGGCTTATCGTCAAAGCTCCCAGTGATGCCGGCGATGTGCAACTTGTCTTTGGTCGCCAACTGTCGCCGAATTTTGTCTGCCGCGTCTATCTGGAAGGCGTGAAGAAGGGCCAAACGATTGGGCTCGTCTCCGTCGATGGGGATGACGATGCCCTCACGACCACGCTCCCCAACGGGACTGTCGTCGTGGAACTGGGGCGCGCGGTGGGTCAGGTCAAGGCGAAGGTCCATGGCAAAGAAGTCGACCTCGAAGCGGCGGCCAAGGGAACGCCTCGCATGCCTGCCCTCTTTGGCATTACCATTCCAGCCGGTAGTGAGTTGACGGTCTCTTCGTTCGAGCTTGGCGTCCCCTAATGGGCCCCGGCAGAAATTGCTCCAGTGGGCAATTATGCTGGAGTCTTTCTCGCTGCAACGTCGTTCCCTCTTGCCGATTATCGCAGGCCCGCCGTCATGCCTATTCCCCGCCTTTCGTTCCTTCTGGTCGTGGCCTGTTGCACTGCAGCAGTGGCCCAAGATGCTTCGCCAACTCCGGCTGAAGCATTCAAGCCGGGTGAGACCTACTTCGGTCACGACCAGCACATCGAGTATCTGGCCGGTGATCTGCCGTTCATCCTGTCGGCGCCGCATGGTGGCCGTGAGAAGCCGACAGCGATCCCCGATCGTCAAGAAGGAACCTTTGCCTTCGATGTGGGGACGCAAGAACTGGCGCGGGCCATCGCCGCTGAGTTTCAAGCGAAGACGGGGCATTCGCCGCACATCGTTATCTGCCGCATCAGTCGGCGCAAGATCGACTGCAATCGCGAGATCGTCGAAGCTTGTGCGGGTGATCCTGCGGCGGAAAGAATTTGGCACGACTATCACCGGTTTTTGACGGCCGCGCGCGATCAAGTAGTGCGTGACTTTGGTCGGGGGCTCTACATCGACCTGCATGGACACGGTCATAAGGTGGCGCAACTCGAGATGGGCTATCTCCATTCCGCGCCCGAATACGATGTGACCGACGAGCAACTCAACTCGCCGCAGAATGTCGCGGCTAGCAGTCTGAAAGCCATCGCCGCGCTCAATCGTCGTCCTTACGCAGATCTGGTCCGCGGAGACTTCGCGCTCGGCACGCTACTCATGGATCGCGGCTTTCCTGCTGCCCCGAGCAAGCAACGCCCGAGACCTACGACGCCGTTTTTTCGCGGCGGCTACAACACGGGCCGCTATGGCCGCGATGCTGCTCCGCTCGCCGGACTGCAAATCGAGACCAACAGCCGCGGTGTGCGCGACAACGATACATCGCGGGCAGCGTTCGCCCAGGCTTTGTACGAATCGCTGCAGATTTTCTTTGAAGCCCAGATCGGCATTCCGCTCGCACCAAAGCCACCAGCGGCGCAAGCGACTCCTGCCGTTGCGGCGAATGTTGCTTCTGCCTGTTGCCAGCCGCAGCCCACCTGCTACCGTAGATTTCGCTGCCGAGTTCTGCGTCGCTGTCGATAGCTCGTCCCCTCTTCCGAATTAGGAGGCGAGTGTAAACTAATCGCTTGGTCGTGATGGGTCGAAGTATTTTGAGCGGAGTGGCGTCATGTCGAATGTTGATGAAATTTTCAAACTGTCCGAGACCCTCCGTCGCGAAGGCAAGCTGACCGAAGCCACCGAAAAACTGACGGAACTTCTGGCACTCGACCCTAACCACGTGCTGGCTCGTATGACCATCGCCCGCTTGCTTTGCAAGGCAGGCAAGCCTCTCGAAGCCATTCCCCACAGCGAAATGGCCTGCCAGATCGAGCCGAACGAAAGCTTCAACTGGGCCGCGCTCAGCCAGACCTATCAGCAGTCGTTCGAAGTGACGCAGGACCGCATCTACATCCTCAAGGCCGAAGAGGCCAAGACCAAGTCGCACACCCTGCAGTGGCAGTAGTCGCCTACGGGTGTGCTTCGTGTGGATCAGTTGGGATGGGGACGTTGTGATACCACAGGTGGCCTCCCCAAGCTGCGAGCAGCAAGGCTACGAGCGCGTAGCCCGTGGCATAGTGGAGCATGAATTTCAGCTCGCTTCCTTGCAGATGCGAGGGCCAGAACATGCGGCCGTCGGCCAGCGGCGAATGCATCACGCCGAACAGCGTTAACCCCGCTGCGATCGCAAAGAACGCGCTGCTGCGGAACAACTGCCGATCGATCGCCGCAGCCAGGGCGGATGCCCAGATGACGCTGGTCACAATGAAGCCGTTGGAGAGGATGCGGAGCGTGTTGATTTGAAACAGCAGTTCGTGATTGCGCGGGTCATGCAGCGCTTCGTTCACGGCAGGGAAGCCCACGGCACCAATCATCATGCCGATGACTTTGCCGGCGAACATCGACGCTAAGAGGGCGAGCGCAGGAATGCAGGCAATAGCCACCGCCGGGTAATGGCGCTTGGGCGTTGCGAGAAAACTCTGCGAAGAGATTTCCAGGCCAATGAAAACCAGGATGGGAAAGACCGTGGGTCGCGGAATCCACAAATACAAAAAGGCGAAGTAGCCAAAGACCCCCGCAGTGCCAATGAAGATCGCCGTGGCCAGTGTATACGCAGCACGTCCGCCCATCGCCTTGTAAGCGGGATGGCCGATGTAGGGCGTGGTTTGAATCACGCCACCACACAAGGCAGCTACGAGCGTCGCTCCCGATTCGACGGCAATCACGGTCGCAGTATCGTAGTCGTCGCCCGCTGCTGCGGCACTCTCGGTGCAATCGATTCCGCCGACAATCGTGGCCAACGCGAACGGAATCACAATCGGCAGATAGGGCAACGTCAACTTCATGGCGCCGAGCCATTCGAATTGGAAAACGGTCAGCCATTCCGTGGGAAACAGCGCCGCGCGAGCGTCGGTAGCCGTCAGCACTTCGTGCGATTCGGTAAGAAACACCGCGGGCAAGTAGCCCGAACCAGACAGCCACTGGACTACGTAGTGAAGGGTGCCCGCGACGAGCAGGGCCCCGAGGGCCCCTGGGATCTTGAACGGCAAAGGAACACGGGCGATGAGCGTGAGCAGCACAATCGCGAGCGCGACGAGACCGACGATGGGTGCCGTGAGGGCGTCCAGGAGCGGCAGAAAACTGATCAAAACCAGGGCGATGGCCGCGAGCGACCCGAGCAAGCCGGCTCGTGGAATCAACCGCCGGATTTGATTGGAAACCAGCGCGCAGAGGAACTTGAAGATTCCACTGATGAACAGAGCACAGATGCCAATATGCCAGGTCTGCAGCGCGGCTTCGTGCTCGCTGAGGCCCGCAGCCTTGGCTGCCTGAAAGGCTGGTCCCAAAACAAAGAAGACAATTCCGAAGACGCTAGGAGTATCGAGCCCCAGCGGCATAGCCGTTACAGTCGTGTTGCCCGTTCGTTTGGCCAGGCGGAATGCTAGCCAGAAAAAGAATAAATCCCCTACTAGCACGCCGATGGCCGTGCCGGGAACCATGTAACGCAGGGCAAAACTTGTAGGAAATTCAAAGACGAGATGCAGTGTCGAAACTGTCAAGAGCAGTTGGGCCACATTATCTAACATCAAGCCAAAGAACGCGTTAACGTCGCCCGAGGCAGCCCACAAATAGGGCGCGGCTGGCTTTTCAGACGGTCGTGGCATAGCGATTGCAATTAGTTTGTGCCGTGATAGTAAACCGCCCTGAGTGGCAGTTTAGCCAGGACTGGGTTTCAACGACAGAGTCGTTTGCCTCGTCCCCGGATAAACAGTTCACTTGCAGCAATCGCCGCATTCCCCCAGCAAACCGCGGAAAAGGATGTTCCCCGCCGCTTCGAGTTTGCTACAGTAATTAGGAATGCGTCGCAATTGATGAGTCCGCCCGACGAATGCCTTTTAGATGGCGTTTTTCGGCCAGACAGGGTGTATGCGGCGGAAACGAACGAACTCTCTTCTCTCTTGGTTCGTAGACAACAATGAAAGCCACCCTCAACACATCTGCTGAATACGTTGCCGAGTCGCCAGTGGCGTCCCTGTCGGACGAACAACTGTTGCTCGGCTATCGCAACGCAAATGAGTCGGAACACGCTCGCCGGGAATGGTTCGCCGAACTGGTGCACCGTTACGAACGCGAGTTGTTCAACTACTTGCGTCGCTATTTGGGAGATGCCGAGCAGGCCGACGATGCCTTTCAGGCCACCTTCCTGCAAGTGCATTTGAAGCGAGACCAGTTCGAAGCAGGGCGGTCCATTCGTCCTTGGCTGTACACCCTGGCCACGCACCAGGCCATCGACCTGCAGCGCCGTAACAAGCGGCACCGCATGCTGAGCCTCGACCGGCAGTCCGCTGCCGATGGAGACAGCGCCGATGGCAAACTGCTGGATCTGCTCGCCTCCAACGAGCCGAACCCAGCGGTGCAATTTGGTGCCGAGCAGCGCCGCCAATGGCTGAACGAAACCATCGCCGCCATGCCGGCCGGTTTTCGCGAGGCCTTGGAGTTGGTGTACTTTCAGGACCTGAAGTATCGCGAAGCGGCCGACGTGCTGGGAGTGCCTGTGGGCACTGTCAAGAGCCGAGTCCACTCCGCCGTGCTGAAGTTAACCGAAGCCTGGAATGAACGCTTTCCCGGCGAAACACTCGCTGGCAACCGTGCCGACGAATCCGTCGTTGACTAAAACCGTCGCCGACTAACACACCTAGCCGTTTTTCGTAAGAGCCGCCATGATCCGCCTTACTCACGAGCAATTGCTCGGATACCTGCTGGGAGCACTCGAATGCAAGGAATGCGAAGAAGTCGAACAGGCTTTAGCTCAAAGCCCCGAGCTGACCGCTGAATTCGAGAAGATCCGCCGTTCACTCAACACGATGGGTCTGCTCGAACAACCCGAGTACGAAGACCCGCCGCTGTGCCTGGCCTCGCGCACCTGCGAGTACGTCGAACAACAGGCCGAATCGTATGGCGCAGATACGCTCCTGTTGAAAGCCGTTTCCGCCAAAACCCTCGCAGCGACTGCAGCCGTCGAAACCAATTCCGAATCACCCACCCCGCGTACCAAAGTCAAACTGTCGCCCGTTTCTCGCAGCGAAGCTGGCTTCACTTCTTTTCGCCGCCTGGACCTGATGGTGGCTGCGGCTATCGTGCTGGTTGCCTCGGCCCTGAGCTTTCCCGCTTTGTACACGAGTCGCTTTCAGGCGAATGTGGCCATGTGCCAGAACCAGCTTCGCCAGCTGGGCATCGCGTTGCACGAGTACAGTGGTCTGCAGCCCGATGGTTCTTTCCCTTATGTGGCTCCGAGTGGCCCCCGCAGCGTCGCGGGCATCTATGCACCCACACTGGTAAGCAGCAATCTGATCGCCGACAACGAGTCGCTCTTTTGCCCGGGCCAGGGGACACCGCCTGCCGAAAAGCGAATCATTCCCACCTTGGCTCAAGTGGATGCTGCGCCCGAAGTAATCCTGGCTGGCCTGCAGAAGAAGATGGGTGGCGACTATGGCTACAACATGGGTTACTCGCAAAACGACGAAGTGTTGCCGCCACGCAACAGCCGTCGCCCCAATTACGCGCTGATGGGCGATGCTCCTCACGATCTGCAACCAGGCCGAGGCAGCAAGAATCATGCTGGGCGTGGCCAGAACATGCTGTACGAAGATGGCCGTGTAAACTTCATCAAACTAGCCAACCAACAAGATTCCGCTATCGACGATCCGTTTCACAATCGCCTGGGACAAGTAGCCGCCGGGACCGACATCAACGATGCAGTCCTCGGTGCCAGCCAAGATCATCCACTGCCGCTGGTTTGGCGACCGTAGGGCCGGGTCTCGGCTGAATGGCATCCTGCACAGCTCCGCAGTAGACTACGTCGCATCGATCCACGACTAGTTCTCAACTGCGGAGACTGCGATGCGTTCCAGTTCACTCACTGCCCCAGGCTTAGTTTGGGGAATGGTCTTCGCTCTAGCTACTGTTGCCACGGCTGCTGACAAAGAAAACTTCACGCCCCTCTTCAATGGCAAAGACCTTTCCGGCTGGAAGATCGTGAATGTCGCGCCCGACACGTTCACCGTGAAAGACGGCATCCTGGTAAGCACCGGTAAACCCACCGGAACAATCCGCACCGATCGCATGTACGAGAATTTCGTGCTGGAATTGGAATGGCGGCACCTGAAGCCCGGCGGCAATGCGGGTGTCTTCATCTGGGGTGATCCGCTCACCGCAGTGGGCACACCTTTTTCGCGAGGGATTGAAGTGCAAGTGCTCGACGGGCGTGAAACCGAGAGCTACACCAGCCATGGGGACATCTTTAGTATTTGGGGCGCGTCGATGAAGCCGGATCGACCTCACCCGAAGGGATCGCAGCGCTGCTTGCCCAGCGAGAAGCGGTGCAAGCCGTCACCCGAGTGGAATCACTACCGCATCATCTGCAACAACGGCATCATCAAGCTGCATGTGAACGGCAAGGAAGTCTCGGGCGGCACCGAGTGCAATCCGCGCAAGGGGTACATCTGCCTGGAGTCGGAAGGTTCGGAATGTCACTTCCGCAACATCCAAATCAGCGAACTTCCTTCGACCAATGTTCCGGCTGAAGCAACCGCAAATACGGCCCAAGGTTTCGTGCCGCTGCTTGCTGATCCGGAATTGAGTGCGTGGAAGAAGGTCGAAGGGAACGAAGGCCACTGGAAGCTGAGCGACTGGAAACTGCTGTATGACGGGAAGAGCGAGGCCAAGAATCCGCTCGATCAACATCTGTGGACAAAGCAGGACTTTGGCGACTTCGAGCTGGTTGTCGATTGGCGTTTGCCGAACAAGCCCCAGAAGAAAGAGTGGCCGGTCGTGCTTCCCAGCGGCGCAGATGCCCTCGACGAGAATGGCAAGCCCAAGCTGGTGACCGTGGACGATGCCGGCAACAGCGGTATCTTGCTCCGCGGCTACGAGCACGCGCAGGTGAACATCTGCAGCCGGCCTGTCGGCAGCGGCGAAATCACCGAGTTTCGTGTCAACAAGAAGTATCCCGCTGAAGTGCGCGCGGGAGTGACACCGAAGAAGCGAGTCGATAAACCCAACGGACAATGGAATCGCTTTGTCATTACCATGCAGGGAGATCGCGTGAGCGTGGTGCTCAACGGCGAACTGATCATTGACAAAGCCCAGCTACCCGATGTGCCCAAAAAGGGCCCCATTGGCCTGCAACATCACGGCGAGCCAATGGAGTTCGGCAATATCTTTGTGCGCGAACTGTGAGAGCGGTAACTTTCGCCCCAGCCCCTGCGACGGGGGTTTAACGGCTTTTACGCTACGAGCGGGCAGCGGGCCAATCAGTTTTGCTAGTGCATAAGCCAATGAACCACCGCCGCAGGGGCGGTGGCGTCTAGAAGCAAGTTAAACTTTGGCCCAGTCGCGACGCTGGCGACTGCTGGGGATCGACATCTTTTGTCGATACTTAGTGACCGTGCGGCGAGCGACTTCCAGCCCTTGTTTCTTCAACTCGGTGACGATTTCGTCGTCGCTGAGCGGGCTCGACTTGTCTTCCTTGTCGATGATTTCTTGCAAACGAATGCGGATGATGTCCCAAGCAACATCTTCGCCACCCTCGGTCTGCGTACCGCCGACAAAGAAGCGACGCAGCGGATAGATGCCGCGTGGCGTTTGAATGTACTTGTCATCGACCGCGCGACTGACCGTCGTCACGTGCACGCCGACCTTATCGGCAATCTGCTGCATCTTGAGCGGATGGATGTGCTCGGGACCATCTTCCAGGAACGCAGTCTGGTGCTCGACGATTGCCTGGGCGACCTTGGTGAGCGTATTGCGGCGTTGTTCGATCGATTCGATCAACCACTGCGCGGCCTGCACCTTCCGCTTGATGTATTCGCGTTCCTCGGGAGTCGCTTCGCCGCTGGCGAGACGCTCGCGATAATGCTTGCTGATGAACAACTGCGGCGTGCGGCTTTCTTCGACAATCACATGCCACTTGCCACCTTCGCCCCGTTGAACTTCCACATCGGGTTCGACAGCCGGGGTGTGCACTTCGGCGAACTGGGCCGCTGGCTTGGGATTGAGCTTGCGCAGTTCTTCCCAGGCTTCTTTGATGCGGTCGATGCTGTAGCCTGTCGCTTTGGTGATTTGCGGCAGGCGATTGTCCCGCAAATCTTCCAGGTGATTACTGATGAGCGTCTTCTGCTCGTCGTACAGATCGACTTCGGGCTTCAATTGCAGCAAGAGGCACTCGCGCAGATCGCGAGCACCGACGCCCGGCGGATCCAGGCTTTGCACCAGCGTGAGTGCTTTCTCGGCCAATTGTTGATCGTCGGGCGAAGCATCGGCGGGCAACAGATCGCGCAAACTGCTGCGCAGGTAGCCGCCATCTTTGGCATCAAGGGCTGAGATGATTCGCTCGCACATGGCCATCATCTTGGGATCGATTTCGAGTTCGCCCAGCTGATGCATCAGATAATCTTGCAGCGATTCGGGACGTTCGGCCACGTTCGAAATGGTGTCGTGGGCGCGATCGGAATCTTCGTCCATCCGGTTTGCACTGCGGCGAGTCGTTTCGTCGAAGTAGTCCGGCACATCGCGATCGAGTTGCAACAAACGCTCGAAGTCGTCCGCGTTGTTATGAGCCTCGTCGACGACGAGCGGCTTGTCTTCAATGCTGCGGTCGTTGGGTCCGTCCGAATCGGATTGTTCCTCCGGCAGCGAAGGATCGCGTTCTTGCAATTCGAGCAACGGGTTCTCGCCCAGTTCCTGCTCAATTCGTTCCTGCAGAGCTTGCAGCGGTAACTGCAAGATCTCCATCGACTGGATCATTCGCGGCGCGAGAATCTGCTTTTGCAGCTGCCGAGCTTCTAGGCCAAATGAAAGTCGCATGATTGGTTGGGTTTTCTAACAGGTTGAACTGCTGAACGTGAACTCTGCCTGGACGTGAACCTACAAACGCTGCCGACCCGCAATGGCGTCGGCCAGTATCTCTTTGTTCGTGTATTCCAAAATGCTGCCCGTGGTGATGCCACGAGCCAAACGCGTCATGCTGACCGGATATTCGGCAAGCAAGTTCGAAATGTGGAGCGCCGTGCCGTCGCCTTCGACGGTCGGATTGGTGGCCATCACAATCTCTTTGAACTCGCCTTGGCGAACTCGTTGGACGAGTTGTGGCAGCGTGAGTTGATCGGGACCGATGCCATCGAGCGGAGCAATTCGCCCGAGCAGCACGTGGTACAAACCACGAAAGACGCCGGCCTGTTCCAGAGCCATCAAGTCGCGCGGTTGCTCGACCACACACAACTGCGTGCGATCGCGCCGAGGGTCCGCACAAATGTTGCACAGCTCCCCTTCGGCCAAGTTGAAGCAACTGGCGCAGTAATGAACATTTTCACGCACACTGCGGATCGAATCCGCCAGGGCGAAAGCTTCGGCCTTCGGCACCCGCAGAATGTGATAGGCCAGCCGCTCGGCAGACTTGCGGCCGATGCCGGGGAGTTTGGCAAACTCCTCGATCACTTTGCTGACGGAATCCGAAACTTGGGCCATAAGCGGGCAGTTGCGATTTGAGCGGGCTGAACAGGAAATGGAAACTCAACGGAGAGGACTGACAGACTGCCGCTGCTTGGTCCGCTCACCCGTGGAGTGAACCTATTCAGCGGCCGGAGCGACAGATGAGTCTGCTGCTCCGCTAGTCTCGTCATCTGCCGAAACTGGCGGATCGATCACATTGACGATCTCGGCCTCGAAGGTGACGATTGCTTGCTGCACCAGCAAGTTCCGTTCCACTTCCCGAATTCGCTGCCGGCGGCGAAGGGCCGTCTGCGGCGGGCGGGCTGGAGCAACAGCCGCTTGCGGTTCATCAGGCAGAATTTCGAACTCCACGCGAATCGGGCGGCTCATGAGCTCGGAAAGACCTTGCTCCAGCCGCTGGCGACGCTCGGGGCGTTCGCAGCTCTCCTTGGCATGAGTATACGCTTTTCTAAAGCGCGCGACTAGACGATTTGGCCCAGAAGTTGCAATCGAGTGGGCCCGAGAGGCATAGTCAGCCGTCATATCCTGAATCTGGCCAAGGACTTGCCGCCAAGAAGAAAGTGCCATGTCGTCGTCCCACGGAACGTCGTCGGTGGCGACAATTGGCTGCTCTATTGCGGTTTCAGCGTCGTCGGTCGTTTTTTTTTGATCGACGGGTGGTTCCGTCCGAGCTTGTGGCGCGGGTGGAGCTGCTGCGGGTCGCGATTGGTTTACAGGCTGCCCAACTGGCTGCGAATCGCGCGCCGGTGGAGCAGAGAATTGTGGCGCTCGGGCTATAGCTGGTGCGGCAGGCAGGCTGATCGGTCCGCCACTCTGCAACTGGGCGATGAGAGCCGGCAGGGACTGCAGTTGCTCGAGGTTGGCAATTCTTACCAGGGCCAGTTCGACCAGCGTGCGGGTCTGCGTGCTTTGCTTCATCCGCACGAGCGCTTGATCCAGAATCTGCGCAGCGGCCAGCAGAGTTTCCAGTCCGAGCGATTCGCCCAACTGACGAAGCTCGTCGACATCGCCGGCTTCGGTCGACAGCAGCAGGTCCGTCGAGCAACCCAGATGCGCCGCCATCGCGTCGCGCAAGTACGCCAGCAGTTGTTCGGCCAGTTGCCCCGCATCGACACCTTGCCGCAGGGCTTCGTCCAGCAACCCTAACGCAGTGGCCGCATCGTGCGCAGCCAAGGCCTTGCTGATTGCCGACAAGCGGCCGGATTGGGCAGTGCCGAGCATCTGGTGGACATCGGCGGCGAGCAACTGCTTGCCGCTAAACGAGAGCAACTGCTCAAGCAAAGACTGGCTGTCACGCATCGAGCCATTGGCCCGTCGCGCCAGAATCTGCAGCGCCTGTGGTTCAACCGTCACGCCTTCGAGATCGCAAATATGTTGCAAGCGATCGACGATGGCCTGCGCTTGCAGAGGCGCAAAATCGAACCGCTGACAGCGCGAGAGAACCGTAATGGGAATCTTATCTGCTTCCGTCGTGCAGAAAATGAACTTCACGTGCTCCGGTGGTTCTTCCAGTGTTTTCAGCAGCGCGTTGAACGCCTGCGTCGTAAGCATGTGGACTTCGTCGATGATATAGATCTTGTAGCGAGCCCGGCTGGGACGCACATTCACGTTCGACCGCAGCTGCCGAATTTCATCGATGCCGCGATTGCTCGCGCCGTCGATCTCCAGCACATCCACATCGCTGCCCGCGGCAATTCCCTGGCAGATATCGCACTCGCCGCAGGGCTCGGTCGTCGGGCCTTTCACACAGTTAAGCGCCTTGGCAAAAATGCGCGCGGTGCTGGTCTTGCCCACTCCACGAGCACCGGTGAACAGGTACGCGTGCCCCACACGATTGGTGTGGATCGCGGTACCGAGTGCCTGCGACACTTGAGGCTGGCCGACCAACTGCTGAAAGTCCTGCGGCCGATAGCGGCGGGCCACGACCACATAATTGCCCGTGGTCATGGCTTCGGGAGCATCATCAGACGGATGATTGCCAGGAAGAGAGGTCATCATTGGGCGCAGGCGATTCTAAAACCTGCCTCCGCCAGAAGTGCGTGACCGTCGGAACGGCTGGGCCGACAAAAATAAACCACTGCCAAAAAGAGGCCCCCGCACAAGAGTACGTCGCTTATGGCTGCTCCGATTAAGGCCTGACCAGGTTCACGCTTCCCCCTCGCGAGGGCCACTCTCGGGCAGTGGCCAACATCGATTGCTCGATCCCTACTTTGTAGGCGATTGCCACGTATCCGTCAAACCGGGTGCCTTGGTTAGGCCGTCAGTCGACTGCTACGATCAGGCTACTCTAGCCCAATTTTCATGGCTTCTTCGCGTCAACAATCGTTTCAGGCCAGGCACCGTCTCTGCGATGGATTAGCCTTGCGCCGCCGCGGGTCTGGTTCCGAATCATCGGTGCGATAATCGCAGCTCCGATTGCAACTCCAACCATAACCAGCAGCAGTTGCAGCAGCGTGAAGCGAAGGTGCGACTTGTGCATGCACCGTATCCTACGCGCCAAAGAAACCCCTCGCTAGCGTGATTGGCCGTACGGCTGGCTGCGTCAAACCGGAGAGTCCGTCGTTGCACCGGTGAGTTAGCCAAACCAGCCTTTGGCCTTCGCCTTTTGCACGGGTTCGTACTCGAGCCGCATCACCGGCCCGGCAGCTCCAAACTTTGAGGGTGAGTAGCGAACCCGAATCCTTTCGTTTTCATCTTCGCCGATGGTGTCTCCGTCCCTGATCACGGGACCGTTCTCGTGCAAATACATCGCCAGGCCAAAGAACCGTTCACGCAGTTCGCCGGGCGGTTCGGGGGTGTTCTCGGCTTCGAATTCCATCAGGCCAAATTCCGAGAGGCCACGCGTATAGCCGCTGGTCCGGCCATTGCCGACGTTTCCTTCTTGAAAGTCGGCCCAGATATACCACGCCGGTCCTTCGTTCATCACGGTCGTCGCAAACTCCTGAAACATCTGCGACGGCACGAGGTGACCGATGGCTCCCCACATCACACCGGGAGCTTCCGGGCACGTGGCAAGAATGGCCGTGCAGAAGCGTGTGAGTTGAATCGCCTGATGAAAGGGAGATTCATCCGGGTTGATGCAGGTGACGATCAAGTGCCCGACGCAGGGCTTCAGTTGAGCAGGTGCTCCCGGCCACATCCAGGCTCGCGAGCACATTGCCTCCAAGTCGTTGGTCGGAATCGGGGCTCGTACGATCTGGGCGATGAACGAAGTCTGCTCATCCAGATCGAGCACGATCTGGTCGTTCGCTTTTTCTTTTTTGCTGACCGTGAGTGCGGCCGCCTCGGGCCACCGCTCGACGAACGCAGCGCGAATGGCGGAAGGAGACAGCTTGGCCTTGGGCAGGTACGGAATGAAGGCAACGGCAATAGCCACGGTTGAAGCTCCAGCGTAGAGGATCAAAGGGGACTGATATCGTGACCGCTCCCAGCGCTAAATGCAAATAGTTGCCCCGCGAGCTTGATAAATCCCTGAAAGGCTGAGCCAGATCTTGCCATTTCCCTGGTGACGACCAGTAACAAAAGCCGCGGGCCTACGCTCAGTACTTTAGAACGAAACCACAAGCAAACGCGATGACAGGAACACTGGGATGGTTGCCACGACAAATCAACAGACGCTCGATTGCCTGACCGAAGGGCCTGCCGACTTCGATTGCGTTGAATCGGCGAACTACTGTGTCGCCTGGCGCTTCCGGTCCGATGGAAACTGGCATCGCGAACTGTTCGCTAACCGGTTCGAAGCTCACCGTCGTTACTTGCAAGTGATGACGCGGGCCAGCGAAGTTTGCTTGTACGTTCCCAGCGAGAGCCCGGGTGCTTGAGCAAGGGAATCCAGTGCTTGAGCTGTAGTGCTTGAGCAAGGGAAAGGAAGACGCCGGCAAGCCCGTAGCGTCAGTGAGAGAGAACCACGCACGACCTGATTTCGCACCGGCTTATCCCGCAGAGTGAATCTCTGCCCAGCCCACTCTGCGAACCGGTCGGTTGAATATCAACACCGCGCTGGCCGAACTCTCTTACTGACACTGCGGGCTACGGCATTTCTTGACGATGCCCGGAGTGTTCGGCGCGGTGGTCTTTGCAGGCTCGAAGCCTAATTCACGCGTTCCCAGCCCGCGATTTTGTCGTTGCTCTTGGCCAGTTCATCCAGCTTGGCTTTGATTTCGTCATCGGTCTTGGTCGACCAGAAGGAGCATTCGTGCTTCTCCGGATTGGTCACAATATTCGAGACACCGTCGACGGTCACGAGCGTGTCTTTGACGTGCTCGGCACAGCCACCGCAAACCATGCCCGGCAGCTTGAGCTTCACCAGGGTCGTGCCTGCTGGTGGTGGAGTTTCGACAGCCGCCGTGCTGGGGGTGCTAGTCAAGCAGCCGGTCAGGGTAACCGAAGCGACGACAAAGCAAAGGGCGGCCAAGAACGACTTCATTGTGCGAACTCCAAGCAAAGCAACAGACAGATCAACACCTACTATTCTAGCGAACCAGGGGCCCTATCGGCCAGTGGCAGACTGGCTGGAGATTGTTCCCGGCAACGGGTTAGCTACCAATTCCGTGCAGATTTGACCAGACGGACATTTTGGTCGGTGGGGTTGGCTGCCTGCACCGGTCCCTACGCCACGAACTCCGTTCCACCTTGTCGATAATTGTCAATTACTACCATCGCCACCTCCATTCCTTTTCCATGGCCAAAATGCCAAGTCACTTTCCACACAAAAATTAACTACCTGCGTATCGCAGCACTCGACACTTTCCGAAACGTCTTTAACAGCCATTTGAGCTCTGGATGTTTGATAACTTTTTGGCGACTTTTTCGCTGATAACCATTTCCCATAAATCCTTTTGTTTGAACCACTTGCAATCTGAATTCTTGTCAAACTCAAGAAAACTCGATAACCGTTTGATAACCACTCGGTACCCCCTGAACAGCCCCCCATCACTCGCCAACTGATAACCATTTCGCGCCTCGCCCGCACTGGCATCCCCAGTCCCGCTGCCATAGTCCACTGCTGCTCTGCACAATCCGTGTCCCCTCAACCTTTCCCCACTCGCCTGTTGTCTCGCACCCGTTCATCCTCGCTCGCCTATCCATCACCACGCCCCTCACCACTCCGCATGCCACTAACTCGGTGGCATATTGTCAATACTTATTTATAATGTTATATGCAAGTTTCGTTCCCATCCGCTCAATCCGCACACCCTTTTTTAGCCACATCGCAAAGTCTTCCCGCTCAACCGCGCAGCGATAATGCGAGATATTGCTTCAAGCACATTCGTGTCCAGCAGCATTTGCTAGTCTCGTTTCGGGGCAAGGGGCGTGATGAAGATCAGTTCGTTGTAGACGACGGCGCGCAGACCGAGGGGAGTCAGGATGTGATGAAAAGCTTCGCGCAGTGGTAATCGCTGGCGGCGATGGCTGATGGTCTGAGGATTTGGGTCAGGTCGCAGGCGAATCCCACTGGCCTCGACGCGGCGATGGTCGTAAAGGATTGTCGTCTGTAACTGCTCCGCCAAATTCTCGAGGACATCGGTCAGCGGAGCATCGACACAATCGAGCGTGACAGGACACAGAGCCAGCCGGCGCAGTTCGTAAGGGATCTCGCGCTGCGGCATGCGATCGTCGCGGGCCGTGATATAGATGACTTCGTTGCGCAAAGCCACGCGCAGGTCGTAGGGAGCGAGCAGGCCTGTCAGTGCGCGCTGCAATGGCATCCGCTGCAGGATAATCGTCAGTGGTGCATCCGGCTGCAGTTGGACTCCGTTCAGGGCGTCGGGGTCCAAGACAATCGGCGCCCCAATCTCGTCGGCCAGATAGCTCGCGATATCTTTCAGCGGTGTGTCGACAAACTGCAAGTCGACGATCGTTCTTTCCAACAACTGAAAGTTCTTCCAGCCTGCGTCGTGTTGCCGCTTGGTGATCGGCCGCCGGCTCACCGATTCAGGCACGGCCGCGATGATCAAAATCGTCCCCTCTTCGGTCACGCGATAGTCCATCTGCCGTTGGTCCAGCATGATGTTGAGCGTGCTGCGCATGCTGCGACCGCGCAGGTGGAAGGTGACGGGAATAGTGGGATAGATGTGCCCAACTTCCTCACCGAGCGTGGCCAACTTCAGTGAGATGCCATGCTGTTCCGAGAGCCACCCGCAAATACCGTTCAGTGGCGTATCGACGAACTCCATCACCGGAGTCACTTCGTCGAGCATTCGCTCGGTTCGCTCGCGCGGCGTTTCTGCCCAGAGCAGACCGAACGCCGGAGAGCAGAGCAGTAACCAGCAGCCGGCGAGTTGCCAGCGAAGGGTGAACATTGATTTGGCGCACGTATTAGCAGGCCCCTGCTAACGCCCATCCTACCAACGCGGCAGGCTGGCGAGAAACAGCCTGGAAAAATATTGGCGACGCGGTGCGACGTGTGTTACTTTCTGGCAATTGCCGGTACCTCCCCGCACCTTTCCCTCCCCAGAAAGGCCCTTCCATGCAACGTCGGCAGCTGCGCGGCTTTACGCTCGTGGAACTTCTCGTTGTGATCGCCATCATCGGCGTCTTGGTGGCTTTGCTGTTGCCTGCGGTACAAGCCGCGCGGAATCGGCGCGGCGGATGAAGTGTCAAAATAATCTGAAGCAGTTGGCGCTCGCCGCTCACGGCTTTCATGACACCTTCTTGTTGTTTCCCGCCACCTACAAATTGAAGACAGGCGGCAATGGCAACTGGGGCGCGAATGTGCATCTGATGAATTTCTATGAGCAAAAGCAGATGTATGAACTGCTGCAGCCTGGAGATTTCACCGGTTACATTCCGGCTGTGAACACCACGACGCAAACAGTGTTTCCCATGTTGCTCTGTCCCAGCGATCCAACGGGCAAGCTCAACACGTTTGCCAAGCAGTACGCCAAAAGCAACTATCCGCTCAGCTGTCAGATTTTCGATTCCGATCGGCAAGACGGCTTGTGGCAGCCAATCAAAATGGCCACCATCACCGATGGCACCAGCAACACGTTCCTCTGCGGCGAACGCGATATGAAGAAGAGTATTGGCGCGGTTTACATCGGCCGCATTGAGAGTGTGACTGACGCCGTTACTTATGGCCGGGCCGATGTTCCTTTAAATACACCTTGCCCCAATCCCAACAGCGATCCCAATTGCAATCGACACGCTTGGGGAAGTATGCATTCCGGCGGTGGTGGCAACTTTGCCATGTGCGACGGCGCGGTCAAATTCGTCAGCGACAATATTGAATCGCACAAAGGCTACACGGCCAGCTGTGCCCACACGGTCGCAGAGCCCGCCAACCCGAATAACTTCCTCTATCAAAACCTGTATCGCTATGCCGATGGCAACCCCGCGCAACTGCCGTAGCGAATTGCTGCCCCTCCCCTACAAGGTTTCTCGATGACTCGTCTTTCTTTCGTTTTGATAGGCGCTGCTCTGTTTGCCTTCGCCGGTTGTGGCAGCAGTCCACTGAACTCGATCAGCGGCGATGTGACGTTCGACGGCGAACCGGTCGATGGCGGCAGTATTGTCTTTTTGCCGCAGAGTGAAGGTGGCTCGAAGGGCTCGGCCGAGATTGTGGCCGGCAAGTATGCGATTCCCGTCGAGCAAGGCCTGCCGCCCGCGACGTATCGCGTGGAGATTGTCTGGCACAAACCCACGGGCAAACAAATTCCGTCGGGTGACCCAGGCATGCTGATGGAAGAACGAAAGCAAGTGTTGCCGGCCAAGTTCAATACGCAGTCAACACTGACGGCAGTGGTGACCGCTGAGAAAAAGCCGCACGACTTTTTATTGACGTCGAAGTGATCGGCAGCCTAATGATCGGCAGCCAAATGATCGGCAGGCAGCGCGAGCTTACTTTTTGCTCTCTTCGAGCTGCTTGTACTTTTCCTGATACTTGTCGAAGAGCCGTTTATGCCGGTCGTTCCAGGCGAGCTTGCGACCTTGGATGTAGGCGCCGGTCACTTGCGTGGCTGTTTCCAGCGGGTCGCCACTGGTGATGATGAGCGTGGCGTCTTTGCCCGGCTTGAACGAGCCGACGCGATCGTCGACGCCTGTGATCTGTGCGGGATAGAGCGTGATGGCCTTTAGGGCTTCGTCGGCTGGCAAGCCATAGGCGGCTGCGGTTGCGGCGTGGTAGGGCAAGTTACGGACGGTTGAAGCTCCGAACCGGCTGGTGCCGGAGATGCAGAATTTGATGCCTGCTTCCCGCAGTCGTTCGCACAGCGTGTAGGGAGCGTCGTAGTCGTCGTTGCGGCGACGGGGCAGGCGATAGACCGAAGTGACGATCACGGGAATGCCGCGCGGCTTCAATAGGTCGGCACAGCGGGGGGCGTCGTAACCGCCGACGATCACCAGCTTGAGTTTGAACTCGTCGCCAAAGGCCACGGCCGATTGAATCTGCTCCATGCTCTCGGCGTGCATCATCACAGGCACCTTGCCCGCCAAGACATCCTGCAGCGATTCGAGTTTGAGATCGGTCGGATAGTTCTCGTCGGCCTTACGAGCGGCGGCGTAGGTGCGGGCATCATGGAGCACCTTGCGGAACTGCTTGACGGCATCGTCCTTGGGCAAGCTGGCAATGGGATCATCGCTGGGATCAGCCGGCGCGGGATTCGACGAAGGTTGCGGCCAGTGCACCATCAGGCCAGCGGCCTCGTTCAGGCTCATCTGTTCCGGGGTCCAGCCATCCATTTGAATGACCGCCGCGCGACCAGCGACAAACACGCCTCGTGGTGCCGTGAGTGCGAGCAGAACACCATTGGCCCGCGTGACGGGAATGATCTCGCTATCGGGATTCACGGCCGAGAGTGCGCGTACGTTCGGGTTCATGCTGCCGACTTCACGAAAGTCGGCAGTTGCCCGGACGGAGTTGATTTCGACGAGCCCGATATCGGTATAGGCATCGAACAGGCCGGGATAAATGTGCTGGCCGCGGCAATCCACCTTTTCGGTCTTTGGCGGCAACTTCACGTCTTTGCCCAGCGCCGTGATCTTGCCCCCTTCGAACAGGATCGTCCCTGCTTCGATCACATCGCCCTCGACCGGATGAATCGTGCCGCCGACGAGGGCAATCGGGCCACTTTGCGGCGGCGCGGGAACCTCGGGATTGGCGACTGCTGAGAGGAGGATGACAGGCAACAGCAGCAAGGATGTCAAACCGACACGGAGGCGTTTCATGGATGGTCGCTAACCGAGGATAATTCGAAGGAAGCACTTCGCCAGGTAACGATACCAGTGTAGCTAGCCGACTGGTCAATTTGCTAGCAAATTGAAGAGACGTTCGGCCGGCGCTCGTGAGCCGCTGGGGGATGAATGGCCGCGCATTCCAGACACCGGCCCGGGCGAAGGATCGCCCGAGGAAAAGAAAGACGCTGGCTCCGTATCTTGCCGGAACATCGCGGAGGTACCGCTTGTTCTGGCGAGATACGAACCTACTCCGCCGGTGGAGCTTCGGCAGCATGTGCTTCCGCGGCCGGTTCGGCCGGAGGAGTTTCTGCAGCGGGAGCTTCGGCGGGCGGAACTTCTGCCGGCGGAACTTCTGCCGGCGGAGGTGCCTTGGCGGGGCCACGATTGGCAGACTTGCCTTTGGTCACCGGCTTGCCAGCGGCTGCAGCTTCGTTGTCTTCGATCCGCTTCCGCTGCTTTTCGGCATCGGCCACTTTGCCCGCTTCGACGGCGAGCACTTCGGCCTGCGTCACGATCTTGTCGACTTGCTCTTCCGTCATGCCGCCGAGTTCCATCAGAGCATCGGGCTCGATCACTTCGAGATCGTCGTAGGACAGGTAACCCTGTTCGACGAGCCGCTGAGCCAACTCTTCGGTCATGCCTTCAATCTGCATGAAGCCCGCGACAGCACGATCGATCTGCTGCTCGAGCTCGTCGTTGGTCATGATCTCGATGTCCCAGCCACAGAGCTTGCTGGCGAGACGAACATTCTGACCCTTACGGCCGATGGCGAGCGACAGTTGATCTTCGCGGACGAGCACGATAGCGCGGCCGATCATATCACAGAGGAGCACCTGGTCGACTTCGGAGGGCTTGAGTGCTTCGCGGATGAGCGTTTCGGGATCGTCGCTCCAGCGGATGATGTCGATTCGTTCGCCGGACAGTTCATCGACGATGTTCTTGATGCGATTGCCGCGGATACCCACGCAAGCGCCCACGCAATCGACGCGCTGATCGGTCGAGCTGACGGCGACCTTGCTGCGGTGAGCCGGTTCACGAGCGATGGCGTTGATGGTAATGACGCCTTCCGAGACTTCCGGAATTTCCTGCTCAAAGAGGCGCTGTACGAGTTGCGGACGAGTGCGACTGAGGACCACCTTCACGCGCGAGCCTTGGGGCTTTACTTCGAAAATGATGGCGCGGACCCGCTCGTTGGTTTGGTGCGATTCGCCGGGAATTTGCTCCGAGCGAGGCAGAATCGCTTCGACATTGTTGCTGAGGGCCACGATCGTCGCACCGCCTTCGATGCGGGTGACGGTGCCGTTGACCATCTGGCCAATCTGCGTGCCGAATTCGCCCAGCAGCGAGTCACGCTCGGCTTCGCGAATCTTTTGAATGATGACCTGCTTGGCGGTTTGAGCACCAATGCGGCCGCTGATTTCTTCCGGGTCCATCACTTCGCCATCGAGCGTGCCGGAGAGAGCGCCGGTAGTGCGATCGATATGCAGGGTGATGTCGGCCAGTTCGCCGAAGCTCTTCTTGGCCGCGCTCACCAGCGCGGATTCGATCGCCTGGAAGACGACGTCTTTTTCGATGTTCTTTTCGCGGTGGATCGAATCGACGATCCGCATCATGTCAGCGGGATTCATATTCGTCCTGCCTTCCAGTGTTTTATTCTAAAGTTATTCGCTTGCCCGTTTCGTCAAACCACATTGCCAGTCGCACGCTCAAGCGGAGTGACGACTCGGATGTCGTCACGGGCTGATGTTCGCTCCAGCGAAACACCAGTCGTCCACTCTCGCGAGGCTGCAGTGGCAGACTGCCAACGCAGTCGCTCCCCAGCCATTCGCTCGCCACAGTTGCGCCAGCCGCTGGAATCACTTCCAGCTGGATGGTCTCACCGGGCGAGCTGTCTCTTCCGTCGGTCTCTATTTCGCAATCTTCCGCCCGAATAGCCAAGACCACCGGGCGAGAAGTCATGTTCTGTCTTGCTGGCGACTTGCCCGAGCCAGTGGCCCGCACCGAACCATCGTCCGTTGCGAACTGCCAACCACGGGAGGTTGTCGTCAATTTTCCGTTCCACGCATTCAAGCCGCGCGGCGAAAACAGTTCCGCCACTTGCCTGTCTGCGGGCTGTTCGTACACCGTTCGGGGCGAAGCCAGTTGCCGCAATTGACCTGCGATGAGCACCGCCACTCGATCGGCCAAGGTTAAAGCCTCGGTCAGGTCGTGCGTCACGTGGATCGCCGTCAACGCCTGCTCGCGCAGGTGCTGCTTCAACTCTCTCGCCAGCGTTTGCCGGACCGGTCCATCAAGGCTGGCCAGGGGTTCATCGAGTAACAGCAACTTCGGCCGGCGAACCAAGGCTTTGGCTAGTGACACCCGTTGCTGCTGACCGCCCGATAACTCGGCCGGCTTGCGCTGCAACAGCGACTCGATGCCCACCCGACTCGCGACTTCCTGCACTCGCCCCGCGATTTGCTCGCTGGTGAGTGAGGCTGCCGAAACTTTGCTGGAACCAACCTCGCTGGAACCAATCCGGCCCCAACCAAACCAACCCGATCGTCCGTTTTGTCTCTCCAGGCCAAAGGCCAGGTTCTGCGCGACGCTCAGATGGCCATACAAGCTGCCGGTTTGGAAGACCAGGGCGATGTTTCGCTCGTGCGGACTGGTGTTCGTCACGTCGACGCCATCCACCAAAATCCGTCCGGCCGAGGGTTGCTCCAGCCCTGCGATCATTCGCAGAAGCGTCGTTTTGCCCGATCCGCTGGGACCGAACAAAACCAGCAACTCGCCATTGCCCACTTCCAAATCGACCTGCTGCACCGCCTGCACGCCGCTCGCGCCACTGCTTCCGCGATTCGCGAAAACCTTCGTAATGCCAAGGACTTGCAAGCTGGCCATTCGCCGCGAATCACCCGTATTTGTTTGCCTCAATCGACAAAAAAACGCGACCTACCCTGTCGAGCAGCTCGCGCCGGTAAAAACGCTCGAACTATTATACCAACAAAACACGAAAACGAAAAACCGGCAGCCTGAAGACTATTTCTTCTGCAGAGCCAAGGGCCCCACAGCGCCAGCAGTCTTCGCCTCCGTGTTCACTCAAAAAGATATCGGTGCTGCCCAGGGGTGTCAAGTTGGCGACAAACGAGCCCCATAAGCCTTGGTGGAAATATCGCGAACCAGCAAAGGCGATTGGGCCTCATTACAATCCAACGCATGATCCCGTCGCCCATCGCACCTATTGCGTTCATCTCGCCGCCACGACCAGCCTTCGTATTGGCGGCCATGTCGCTGCTGATGGTGTGCCTGAGTTCGCTCTTGGCCGGGGTATTCCTCCGCTTGGCAATCCGCACTGCCAATCCGCTGGAAGGTCTGTCGGGAGTCGTTGGTAGCGGACTGTGTGTTTGGCTGGTCTGGCTGCACATGCTGGGTACCTTTCGGCCGAGCGAGACCAAGGCGATCGATGCCGCCAACTGGGATGTGGGAATTGCCGGTCTGCTGGCGATGCATCTGGCCGCTTGGGTGCTGGTAGCGACGAGCGTGCTGACCGCTGCCCATTGCCTGGTGACGATCGCCGTGATCGTATTCCTCGCGGTGCAGGCGTGGCTGAGTTTGCGCTGGGCACGGCTACTGCAAAGACTCGAATGGACACCGCCGGACCAACTGCATTTTTCGATTCGCGAGCTGCTGGTGCTGACGCTTGCCTGTGCGGCAGCCGCCAGTGGCTATCGCCTGATGGATGAGCAGGCAAAACTACATCGAACCTTTGAAGACACTTTTGAAATCACCCGACTCGATGAACTACCAAGAGATATTGACGAAAGTCACCGCCGATCCGCGGTACCAGACCAATCTCGATTGGGGAGAGCCCCGCTCGGGACATCCCGAGGGGACGATTCGCGCGCATATCGCCGAGCTTGAACAAAACTCAAAGCAGTTGCGTCCCAAACTGACTGCGGAAGAAATTGACAAGTTACTGCTGCTGATTCACACGCACGACACGTTTAAACCGGATGCGAAACAGGGTGTCGCGATTACGGATCCACGCAGTCATGCTTCGCTCGCGAGGGCATTTCTTGCCGAGTACTGCCCAGACGAAGACTTGCTCGCCATGGTGCAATTTCACGATGAACCGTATGCCCTGTTTCGACAAGCAGCGAGTCACAAAGCGAGCGACGCGCGACTGGCTCAGTTGCTCGCGGCCATTGGCGACTGGAACTTGTTCCTGGCCTTCCTAATCATCGACGGCTGCACAGCAGGTAAGAGCCGCGAACCGCTGGAGTGGTTTTTCGCGCAGGTTGCCGGTAAGGTGCAAGCGAACTTCACTGTAGCGGATATCATTCCGCCGCGAGGCAGTGACGCTCGAGGGTCCGCGAGACGCGATCGATGAACGCTGTAGAACCGATCCCGTCGCCGCCTCATCCAAGCCTCACGCTCCAAGTCCTGGCGAGCCTGGTCGCTGCTGGCTGCCTCTTTTTTGTTGGCACTGGAATCAGCTTTTTCGTGGACGATTTGGATGGAGGAGGTTTCTTTGGTGGATTGCTGGCCACGACCTTTGGCTGGTTTGCCCTATTGCAATACTTGGCAGTGTACCGTCGTCATGCAGCGGCGGCTGGGGTCATCGGTGCAGCGCTCGGTTGCTTTGGCGCTCTCGCTGGGATTGTTACTGGCTTCATCATCGCCGACGAAACCTTAGGGACGAGTATAGATCCACGAGAGTTCTTCCGATTAACTTGTGCCGTGATCGTAGCCACATTGCTGGCCTGCAGCAGCTACCTCAACTTGAAGTGGCAAGCCAAAGTGCTGGAAGCCGAAAAAAGTGATCAGCCGTCACGAGTGGACTGGCAGTTTTCGTTTCGCGAACTGATCCTGGGAATCACAGTGTTAGCTACGGTTTTGGGTGTAGCCATGTGGCAAGCCAGGGGTCGGCAGTGAAAGAGCTGGAATCGACGGCTTATGCACGGACCCAGCGCCGATACACGTTCAAACGGCTATTGTGATTTGGCGTCGCGCACGATTCTGTCGGCAGTTCGATTCGCTGATCGCAGGTTCGCGACGGTCATCCCTTTGCGCGTAGTGCAAGCGATTAACCCAGCAATTTCATGGAGATTAATCGGCGTTTGAACGGCATTTTGCGGGTAACAGAATTTTAATGAATTTATTGACACTGGCTCAGCCGAACTGATATTCTAAGCGCCGCTTTATCTGATTGGGTAGTTTCAGCCCGCATTCGTCAGGGCTGTGATTTCCAAAATACGCGTTCGCGGTGTTGTTCGATTCCTCAGTGCTGACAGCGCTCTTTTCATCAGTCGTGTCCTACGCGCGTGCCAGCGGTTGCGAAGGGGGCGAAGATGTTTGCCGTCTCGCGAAAAAACCAGGCAGGGTTCACTCTGATTGAACTCCTGGTGGTAATCGCCATCATTGGTGTTTTGGTCGCACTCATGCTGCCTGCGGTGCAAACCGCGCGTGAGTCAGCTCGTCGCACTCAATGCTTCAACAATCTGAAGCAATATGGCGTGGCGACTCACAACTTCCATCAGCAGTACAATCGTCTGCCGCCTTACTGGTCGTATGCGAATACGAAGCAGTATCCCGATGGTGGCTGGTTGCTGCACATGCTGCCATTCATCGAGCAGCAGTCTTCGTACGACACGGTGACCAGCGCCAACAATGGAAAGTTGACGTACACCGGCACTGTCACCACGCCGGCATCGCCCGACTACAAGCCAGCGACCTCGGTGAACAACGGTGGCTATTGGCAAACCAATCCACCGACGCCCGGTGCCACCACCAGCCACATGGGGCACACGTTTACTGAAGACGATGTGACCAATCGCGTGTGGGTCGGCCCGCCAAACACCACGATTCCCGGCACGGGCACTGCCGCCGTCGTTTCGTACAGTTCCGGCGGCCTGTGGAACATCTCCAACCTGAACATGAAGACGATGCACTGCGTGTCGGATCCCAGTGGAATTCCTTCCTCCAAGCCGATTTCGTGGCGCGTCACCTATGCTCCCTATTACGGTGCCGCTCCTTACAGTACCAGCACGCCAACCGTGCTCTGGACGACCACCAACTATCAGGCGAACTATCTGGCCTGGGTGAAAGACGCTTCCCAAAGCCGCGTAGGTGTTGAGTGGGCAGTCGGTGGTGGCAAACTAGCCACTCCGCCCAAGCTGGATGCGATTATGTCCTACAAGGATATCACCGACGGCCTGTCAAATACGATTCTGTTCGGCGAAGGGATGCGTTTCTGTGACGGCTCGTATCGCTTCGCGGCGTGGAATGTTTACAACAAGGCCCACTCGCACAACTTTGGTGTCGATTGGAATGGCAAGGGGAACACGTTCATGTTCCAGTCGTTGCCACAACGCACTCGTTGCAACAACTGGCGTCTGCAAGGGCTGCATTTTGGCACATTGGCCACTTGCTTTGCCGACGGCAGCGTTCGTGCGTTGAAGGGCGATATTAGCCGGCGTGAAACCAGCGACCCAGACTTTCCCACCGTGGGTGTCGATGCTGTATTTGCAACCAACGACCCTCACCATGAATTTGACGGCACGTGGGATCGCCTGATGATGCCCGACGACGGGGAACCGCTCGGCACGTTCTAACGCAACGAGACTCACCACTTCGATTCGCTTGTAAAACCCCCCCGGGGTTGCCGCTGGCAGCCCCTTTTTTGAGAGCACCAGTTGGCATGGTTCTGCGCAGAACCGTTTTATTGATTGCCCTCGCCATCTTCCTGCCCGCTGACCTCGGCTGTTTTCGTCAGCCAAGCCCCGAAGATGAATTGCTGGTCAAGCTGAAATCGAAGGATGCAAACCTGCGCTGGACCGCTGCGTTGCTGATTCGAGATTCACCACCGGTCCCGGCAGTCCTTGTTAACCCGCTCATGCACGCGCTCCAAGATGACGATCCCAAGGTGCGGCGAGTATGTGCCGAGGCATTGGGTGAAGCGGGCGCGCATGGCAAACCCCATTTGCCCGCGCTCACGGAAATGGCCAATCACCATCACGATGCCGAGGTGCGCCACGCGCTGCATCAATCGATTGTGAAGATCACCGCAGCGCAGTAACTGCCAGGCGTTGCTTAGAACGAGAGCATCTTGCGGTATTCTTCCATCCGCAGATCGAGGTCCGAGCGGTCGATCTGCTTCATCCGCTCCAGGCTGAAGTCTTCGACATTGAAGCTGGCGACGAGAATACCGTAGGCCATCGCTTCTTTTAGCGTCTTCGCTTCGAAGCTGTTTTTGTGAGCCAAGTAGCCCATCATGCCGCCGGCAAAACTGTCGCCGGCACCCGTGGGGTCGACGACGCGCTCGGTGGGATAAGCTGGGAGCGTGTACGTTTCGTGAGCCGAGAAGAACATCGCGCCGTGCTCGCCCTTCTTAACGACGACGAACTTCGGTCCCATGCTCAGCACTTTGCGGCCGGCGCTGACCAGGTTCTCTTCGCCGGTTAGCAACTTGGCTTCGCTATCGTTCAGCACCAGGCCGTCGATGCGCTTGAGCAGTTCGATGAGGGGCGCGTGGGTCTCGCGAATCCAGAGGTCCATCGTATCGGCGACAACCAGCTTGGCACCCGGCACTTGCTCGAGTGTCTTCATTTGGGTGATGGGTGAGCCGTTGGCCAGAAACAGATACTCGGACCGCTTGAAGTGCTCCGGCAACGTCGGTTTGAAATCGCCGAAGACGTTGAGTTGAACTTCGAGTGTTTCGCGGTCGTTCATATTGGGCAGGTACTTGCCCTTCCAAAAGAACGTCTTGCCCCCAGCGACAATGTGCAACCCGGCAGTATCGATGTTGCGGCTTTGCAGCAGCTGCGTGTGTTCCGCGGGCCAGTCTTCGCCGACCACGCCCACCAGCCGCACGGGGGCAAAGTAGCTGGCGGCGTAGGAGAAGAAGACAGCCGAGCCGCCGAGGACGCGATCGCGAGAAGCGGTGGGAGTTTGAATGCTATCGAGCGCAACCGAACCAACAACGAGCAGCGGCATCGGAAAGACCTAATCTTGGAGGGAAACAGCGGGCAAACAACGGGGCCATTATCCACTTTCGTTCGGCGAACGAAAGCCGGGAAAGCGAGCAACCAAGCGAAGCCTGTCGCTTACAGCGGAGCAGGCAAATCGCGGCGGTGAAACACCACGCCCGCGGCCAGGTAACCGAGCGTGCCCAACGCGAGTAAAACCAGATAGTACGTGAGCGGGCCGGTCATGGGGGGGCGATCGGAGATTGAGGGGACTGTGAAGGCCCAGTTGTACTGCGGCAACTCGGTGGCAATGAAGATCAGCCGTTGCGGCTCATAGGCCGAAAAGATGGTGATCCATTCGAAAAAGCTGGTGCTATCGAAAGCGCGTCCGAGCACCTTGAAAATCATCTGCAGGACGAACAGCGACGAGATGATGCCGATCGTGCGCCAGCGATAGCGGTCGCAGGCCGAGGCCAGCGTCGTGATGCCGGCCACACAATATCCCAGACAGAACAAGTTGAGCGCGCCGGGAACAAAGTGAGCCGCCTGCACTCGTTCGCGCATCGGGACTTTGATCTTCTCGGGGGTACCAAAGGGGCTTTGGATCTTGAAATTGAGCAAGGGAATCGTGATCGACGGCACTGGTGCTGGTTCGGTCACTTCAGCCGTCTGAATGCCGGCCCAAGTGCCGCTCCACGTGAACGTACAAAGGAGCGCCAGGCAGCCGACAGTGACCAGTGCTTGCGAATAGAGCACTTGCAACCTGCTAATCGGCTGGGCAAGCAACATTTCCATCGTGCCGCGTCCCAGTTCGCCGCTGACGGCTGCGGAGCCGCGCGAGATGGCAAAGATGGCGACGCAAAACACGACGACGGGCTCGTCATAACCGATGGCCACGCGACCGGCATACGAGAGCAACTGTCGCAGCGGCACCGGCGAGAACCGCCCCCAGTTTTCCCAGAGCTTGTCGATGATGGAAGCAAAAGCAGTCGTTTCCAAGCTGGCGACAATGAAGACGCGAACCCAACAAAACGTGAACAGCAGCAGCGCGCTGGCAACAAACAGCAGTTGCACTTCCGAAAGACATTTGCGCAGTAGGACGCGATTCATCGCAGCACCTCTTGAGCCAGAGGTTCTGCCGCCGCGAGATTACTGGCCTCACGATCGAGGGCAGCGCCCGATTCGGAGCGATGAAAGCGTTCGTAAATGGTGCGCAGGCCCACGGGTTCGATGCGAATATCCCGTAGCGGCAAACTGGCGAGCCAACCGAGTAGCGGCTGCAAGTCGCCATCGGATTCAATCGTGGCCAGATCGCCCTTTTGGGCCACGCGGCAAGCCTCTCGCGACAGTTCGCGCGGGATAGCCGGCAGCGGGCCATTCAGCCAGGCGAGAATCCGATGCTGAGAACGCAATTCTTGCAGCACCTGGGTGTGGACGAGTTTTCCTTGCCGCAGGATCATCACCCGCTGGCAAACTTCTTCCACTTCGGCCAGCACGTGCGACGAGAACATCACCGTAGCGCCCCGGTCGCGGGCTTCGGCGACGAGAGCCAAGACGGTCGAGCGGACGGAAGGATCGAGGTTCGCGGTTGGCTCATCGAGGATATAGAGGGGTACATCGGCCCCGAGTGTTGCCGCCAGTGCCAATTTCTGTTTCATGCCCGTGGACATAAAGCCGACGCTGCGTTTGAGGTCCAGTTCCAGTCGTTCGGCGAGAGCCAGCGGCTTCTCGATGCTGCCGCCGCGAATCTCGGCGAAGAATCGCAGCACTTCTTTGCCGCGCATCTGCGGAAACAAAGCCGCCTCGGCCGGCAGATATGCTACATGCCGGCGAACGGCCACCGATTGCCGCTGGCAATCGAGCCCAGCGATCACTGCGTGGCCCGAACTGGGCTGCAGAAAACCCAGCAGGAGGCGAATGAGTGTTGTCTTGCCCGCGCCATTAGGACCGAGCAGGCCAAAGACTTCGCCCTGGCCGACTTCCATCGTGCAGGCGTCGAGGGCTCGCAGCGGACCATAGATCTTGGTCAGCTCGTGGGTCTCGACAAAAGGTTTCACTGCGGGCATCTCGGGCGAAGGGAACAGTCTGCTTCGTAGTCTACCCGGATGGCAAGGGTTCCGGTTTCGTAGCCGCTCATTGTTGGCGGCATCGTGCTTCCTGGCAATTGGCCGTCTGGCGAGAGAACCGCAATTACGACGCGGTCTTCAGTTTTTCCTGCACGCGTTTTAACTTCTCGGCGTCCCCTTCTTTTTCATAGGCCTCTTGGGCTCGTTGCCAATGCGAGCGGGCGGCGTCCGTCTTGCCCAACTTGGACAGGGCATCGGCGTAATGTTCGAGCAGCACACCGTCGGGACCCTTATTCTCGCCGTCGCTCTTCACGGCGATTGCTAGCTCGCGTGCGGCCTCTTCGTATCGACCCAGTTGGTAATAGGCCCAGCCGAGACTATCGCGATAGGCGTTATTCTTAGGTTCAAGCTCCACCGCTTGCTGCGTCATCTTCAGGGCACGTTGCAGGTGCAGGCCACGTTCGGCCCACAAGTAGCCCAGATCGTTGAGCGCGCCGGGATCTTCGGGATTCTCGTCGAGTACTTGTTCTAGCCATTCGACGGCCGCCGGAAAGTCGCCCTGCTTGAGCGAATTGTTCGAGAGGGCCAGCTTGGCGTTGCGCAACGATTGTCGCATCTCGGGCAATTGCTTGGCGGAGTGCTTTTCAATGAATTTCCTATACGCTTCGGCTGCGGCATCCCAGCGCTCGGCATGATACAGGATCCACGCTTTCTGGCTTTCATAGCGGGGGTTGTTGGGCTGCAGCTTGGCAGCCAGATCGATCTCCTTAATTGCCTCGTCGGTCTGGCCCAGCATTTCGAGCGCACCAGCCAGGTAGAGGCGAAGAGCGGCTGGATTCCCGGGCGGCGGCTCTTGAGCCAGAACTTGCCGGAACATATCGACTGCGGCCTGATGGTGATCTTCGATGAACAGGCTCAGGCCCCACTGCGAGCTCAGTTCCGTTTTGTTCGGCGGATTGAGGGCAAGCACCTTTTGAAACAGTTCGCCCGCTTCCTTTACCTGGCCAGCGTTGCGAGCGAGGATCGCTGCCGCCAGCATTGGTTGGTAAGCAGGCTTGGGGTCTTTCTGTTCTGACTGCTCTGTGGCGATCTTCAGGCAAGCACGTACCGCCGCGTCATCTTTGGTCAGCCCCTGTAAGACTTCGCCCAGAGAAGTCAGCGAGGCACTTTTCTCGCCGAGTTGCCCGGCGAGCGACAATAGCTCGCGGAACTCCTTTTGTTGCCAATGGTGGGCAATCAGCTTTTGATAGCCGGCCGTATCGTGTTCCTTGGCGAGTGTGGCGGTGAGGAGTGGCACGGCCTCATCGAGTTTGTTGACAGTCCACAGGGCATTGGCCAGCGCGAGCGCGACAAGCTGATTCTCGGGCTGGTCTCTGTTCAACTCCCGCAACTTCGCAATCAGTTGCTCTTGCGCTGCAGCCGGATTGGCCGCTTGCTGGCCGAGCAACTTCGCCAGCAACTCGTAGGGCTCGGCGCCGCTGTCGGTGGTCTTGGCGGCGAAGTATTCGTTCAAGTGCTTGAGCGCTTCATCGACCTTGTTTTGAGTTGCAGCCACGCGCGCCAGCCGAAAGGCGAGCAGCGGGGCATCTGCCTTTTCGGCGTGCGCCTTTTGAAAAGCTTGGGCGGCCTCTTCGGCCTGGCCTGCTTCGAGAAAGCTCTCGCCCCACAGGACATAGGTCAAGGCCGCATCGCCCAGAACCGACTTCTGCCCGCTCTCGTCCAGGATCGATTTATCTTCGAAGGCTCGTCGCACGGCCGTGAACGCAGCAGCAGCTTTTTTGTACTGCTGCGTAAGGAAGTAAAGCCTGCCCATTTCGGCATAGACAGTTGCCGCGCCGAGATCCTCGGGCGTTCCATCCGTCAATTGATCGTCTTTCTCGAGCGACTTCTCGTACATGCGAAGTGCGCGAGTGTAATCTTTCTTATCGGTCAGATAGATGGCCAGCCGGCGAACGAGCAGCGGATCTTTTGGTTCACGCTCGGCCGCGAGCACGGCATAGCGGGCCGCCGCTTCGCTTTGCTTGGCTTCGAAGGCCAGCGGCACAATCTCGGCGAGCATAAAGTCCGCTTCGGGGTCATACCGCCAGGCTCGCTGCAGGTGACGCAGAGCCAGCAGCGTCTTTCCCTTCTGCTGCAGCAGGCGACTTTGGGCGTAATTGGTCGCCGCGTTTAGTTTGTCTTCTTCTGCTTCGCTGCGAGCCTTCGCTGGCTGTAGAGTCTCGGGCAAGTCGGTCGGCAGGGGAGCATCCGATTTCGACAGCGGCTGCAATTGCGGCTTTTGAGCCAGCACTACCGCAACACTCGCACCAGCGATCAGGATCGTTACCAGCAGCGTGCGAATCATGAGCAAGAGCCTTGAGCGGTGACAACACAGAACCGATAACGATTGTATCTGAACACTCTGGCTCTCGCGGGCAAATCGGCCGGTGCTTCCGGCACCCTACTCTTGCCGCTGAATCTCAAGAATGAGCTTGGTGGCCTCTCGAACCAGATCCTGATTGGTGGTCTTCCGGGCCAGCTGCAGCGCAGCCGTGGCCTGTTCGATGGCAACATCCTTGCGATTGTTTTTGAAGGAGTGTTGCGCTTGCTCAAGCAAGGCGCTGGCAAGAGCGAGGCTCTCTGTGGGAGTTAAATCGATTTTGCGGAGTTCCTCGATAACCCGCGTCTGCTCACTCTGCGGATCAAGCTTGCTGAGTTCGGCCAGTTCGGTCGTCAGGTGAAGGGCTTCCGTCACTTTGCCAGCCGCAATGGCGGCTTCGCGATCGGCTTGCAATTTTGTCAGCCGCTGCTGTCTCTCTTCCTCAGCCCGCTGGGCAAGTTCCTCTGCAGATAACGGGGGAACGACCGATGCTGCGGGTTTTGGTTGAACTTGCGGTTCTGCAGGTCGCTCTTGACGAGGTGGAGCTTGACGAATCGGAGCATGGCCAGATGGCGATGCTGATACGACCTCCTCTGGTGGTTCAATGGGCTGCAAGATCACGCGGCGGTCAGGCAGTTGAGTACCCGAGACCGCTTGGCGATGAAATAGTCCGAAGTGATCCCAAGAAGGCATCCAGAAACTGATTAGCAGGTAGCCGCAAAGAAGTCCGCCGGCCGAGGCGACAACGTGTTTGGCAATCTCTGCGAGTGGCGACTTCGCTGGCTTTCGTTTGACTGCCGCATGGAAACTGGGAGTTGGCGAAGTGGGCGTGACCGCTAAGGGAGGAGGCAGCGGAGGCGGTAAGGGAATAGGCCGTAGCTGTGGCTGCGCGATAACGGGCCTCGAGAGTGCAGCGGGAGCCGCGATCGCTACCGATGGTGGTGCGGTCGGCGCTGCGACCGGTTGTAATTCGTTCCGCAGCATCTCGTCATAAGTGCTCTTTTTAGCCCCGTTCAAAAGGCAGACCCGGGCCGTCGCTACTTCATTCAACAGCCGCTGGCTCTCCTGCGAATACTTGCCCGCTTGAAACGACCGCAAATGCGCCATCCGCTGATCGGCCGCATTCTCGATCACATCCAGATCGGCCGTGTAGAGCGGCACCCCCAGCAGCCTGTAATGATTCGGCGGCTGCTCGGTCGGCGGAATCGCCAGCCATTTGTAATAAGGGTCGAAGCCATCAGGCATTTCAAGATCCAAAAAGCGCGGTAAAGGTCGTGGCCATAGTATCCCCTGTTTGCGACACCGTAGTCAATTCAGGCTATAATCCACGCCCCACCAGGAGCTTGCCATGCCGATTCGCTGCCTCACCGTCATTTTCTATTTATTATGTGCCTCGGCTCTTGTGTATGGACAGGCAGCCAGCGAAAAACTGCCGGCCCCCAAGGCTGATGAAGTCACGACCGCGAAAAAACTCATCGCAGACGTCTACAAGAAAGACTACGACGGCGCGAAATCGCCCGCCGAGCAGAAGAAGCTGGCCAGCAAGTTGCTGAAAGATGGTGCCCAGAGCACGCCTGGTTCGGCGGAGCAATTCGCTCTGTTCGAAGTGGCCAAAAACATCTGCATCAAAATCGGCGACATCGACGGCGCGCTCGCCGCCGCTCAACAAACCGCGGGCACGTTCCAAATCGACTGGAGCACAATCCAGAAGCAGGTTCTCAACGAGATCGCGCCCCTCGCGAAACTTCCCGCCGAGCGCCAGTTGCTGGTGCGTTACCTGAATATTGCGTACACCGAGAGCCTCCAGGCCGATAAACTGCGGGACGCCGCCGACCTGCTCGAGCTGGCCGAGAGCACGGCGAAGAAATCCAGCAATCTCGCCGCGGTCAAACGCTGGACGCGGCGCAAGGAAACGCTCCGGCAGCGAACTGCGGCCCGAGAGCAGATGCAGCAGGCGCTCGCGCTGCTGGAGCAGAAACCCGTCGATCCTGAGGCCAATCAAACTTGCGGAGAATACCTCTGCTTTTACCTCGACGATTGGAATCGCGGGCTGCCGATGCTGGCCCTGGGTCCTCCTTCGGCTTTGAAGAAAATCGCAGAGCGCGAAATCCAGGGCGCAAAGTCTCCCGCCGATCGTTTGGCACTGGCCGATGCCTGGTACGACGAAGCACACTTGCGCGACGGTGCAGCCAAAGTCGCGATTCTTGAGCTGAGCGAGAGTCACTATCGCGCCGCGCTTGAGGGACAGACTGGCTTGGCCAAACGCAAAGTCGAAAACCGGCTCGAAGAACTCGAGCGTAACGGAGAACCGATTGCCATCTGCGAATGGGTCGAACTCGTCGACTTGGCCCGGTTGGGCAAAGACACGAAGCCCGGCATTTGGCGGCGGGAAATGGGCGCGCTCCGTACCGACTACGATGACGGAGCCCGCGTTGTTTTTCCCGTCATTGCCGACGGATCATTCGAGTTGGAAGTTGTGTCGACCCGCCACCGCGGTCCAGACCAATACGCAGTTGGTCTTTCCCTGGCGGCTAACGGGAGTGGCTTCATCTACGACTGCCTCGCTGGTCAAGAGAGCTCCCTCGGCGAGAAGCGCATCGCGCCCGCCAATCTCCTTAACGGCAAACCACATCAACTATCATTGGTGCTCGACCGAAAAGACGGCAACTGTGCCTGCGTTGTGCGCCTTGATGACAAGCCTTACTTTCAATGGTCGGGGCCGGCAGACTCGCTCAAGCCCGTCGCCGCCAATCGCAGTTGCTTGGCGATCCAAACCTGGAAGACCGACCTCGTGCTGCACAGCGTCCGGTTTCGTTTGAAGAATGGCAACGCCTGGCTGGTAGATTAATACTGCTAAAAGAACTTGTTGGGGATAGCTGCGATGGCCAAATCTTTCGCTCGACTGACCTTCGTCGCCATGTCGCTCGCCTCGCTCGTGGTTGTTACGAACAAGGCGGTTCTTTCCGCTGAAGAAGCGTCTAGCCAACTCCAAACCGAAGTAGCCGCGGCGCGCGATAGTCTTCAAGAGCACCCCAAGTTCCAGAAGTACTACGAGCATCTGGCAGCGACTCCGGATTCATTGCCGGTAAATGGTCCGAAGCTGGCCCTGTTGTTGGCCGCGGAGGCCAAGACGAGTGCCGCGATCAAGGATCATACGCCTTCGCTCCTCGCGACCTGGCAAGAAGTGGTGCGACTCGCGTCAGCGGGCAACGATTACAAAACAGCGTTCCCGGCGATCGATTCACTGCAGAAGCATGCCAGCGGCTTGCTCACTCCGGCTGCCGCCAGACTGGCGAAAGGGAAGCTACTCGCGGCAGTTGCTGAAGCAAATGCGATTAAACCGGTGCCTGGCGAGCGCGAAGCGCTGTTGGAACTCGTGCGGCCTCTGCTGAAAGAGTCTTTTTCCGCAAACGATGTCGCAGCGCTCCCATCGCTGCTCGCTGCCGATACCAAACTTTCTTGGTCCACCACGGAGAGTGCCAATTCAATCCAACTCCTGCTGCCTCTCGCGCAGCAGGCGGTCGAGGAGAATCGAATTGCCGTGGGGAAACTCCTGTTTGATCATCTCGCCACCCTCGTCCTCAAAACCGCAGCGGGCAAGCCCCGCAAGGACTTCGCCGATGCAATCGCCGCCGCCCGCGAACGGCTGACAATCGTCGAAGGTGCTCAGCAAGCGCAGCAGACCCTCGCCACCAAGCCGCTCGATCCCGCGGCGAACCAGGCCTATGGCATGTACCTGCTCGCTTGCGGTCAGGCGAAGGAGAGTCTCACCTATCTCGCGCTGGGAACCGATCTCGAGTGGAGGAAGCTGGCCGCAGAAGGTCTCGAAGTGAAAACTGCAACCGAAAAGGCAGCGCTCGCCGATCGTTGGGCTGCAACTGCCAAGGATTTTGGCGAAGGGGGCAGACCGATTGCCAGGCTCTTCTACGAAGAGGCGCTCGCCGACAAAGCGCTTGTCGGCATCCCCCGCGCGGCAGCGGAAGAGAAGCTGAAGGAACTAGGTCCAGCGACCGCAACTGTGAAGCGCACCATTGCCTCAACTGGCAACAAGCCGTTGCCAGTCAATGAATGGACCGATGTGCTGCCGCTGATCGACATCGACCAGGATCTAGTGCGTGGCCACTGGGCCCGCGGGCCGCAGGATTCGCTGCTATGTGCCAAAACCCCCAGCCCCAAGTTACGCCTGCCAGTTGTGCTCACGAATTCCAGCTACGACCTTATCGTCGAGTTCAACCTCTTAGAAGGAAACAGCGATGTCTATTTGCTGCTGCCCATCGCAGACAGGATGACTTGGTTGCTAGTCGATTCGTGGACCAACAATGATCGTTGCTGGTTTAAGTCGATTCGCAACGGCCCCATCGCACATCGAAATCTGTTGCATGCCAAGCAGGCGCACCGTTACGAAGTCAGTGTCCGACTTCAGGGAGATCAGGCGCACGCAACATTTGCGGTGAATGGCGATAAGATCATCGAATACAAAGGACCGGTCTCGGCAGTGGAATCGCCCGACGAGGACTCGATCGGTACCGTCGCTCAGCCCGGGCTCGCAGCCTATCTTGGCACCGTGCAATTCACCAAAGTCCAAGTGAGAGTTATCGATGGCCCCGCGAAGATCGGCCGTGATGTCCCCTTACTCAAACCGATTTCAGCCGAAATCCTCGCACTGAAAGCGACGCGATTAACGTCGCTCCGGCCCATCACTGCCCGTGCGCACTCGAATCATCTTGCTGTTTCTGCAGTGCCCGCAGGAACAGGTGCAAAAGCTCCCCTGCTAAGCGGCAAGGAATGCACCGATTATCTATTCGCGCACGCGCCATCCTCGTTGAGCTATGCGATTCCTGCCAAAGCGAAATACTTCACTGCCGTTGCACATTGTACCGTCCAAACCAGTGTGAAATTCACCGTCAAAGCCGATGGCAAGGAACTCTACTCCGTCGAGAATCAGCCAATCTCAATTATCTCCGTCGAGATCCCCGAAGGAGCCAAAGTGCTGCAACTCGAATGTGATCCACTCGGCGATGTTAGAGGCGACCACAGTTCCTGGTGCTTTCCCGCGTTTCGACAATAGTACGAGTGATTGGATCGAATATGACTCGCAGCACTTTCGTCCTGAGCTTGTTCTTTGGACACTTCCTGGCTATCGCTGCTCCAATAGCCGGGCGAGCCGGCGAAGTAAACGCAAAACTGCAGGCCGAAGTTGCCGCGGCGCGCGATAGCCTTCAAGAACATCCCAAGTTCAAAAAGTACTACGAGCATCTGGCAGCGACTCCGGATTCGCTGCCCGTGAACGGGCCGAAGCTGGCCCTGTTGTTGGCAGCGGAAGCCAAGACGAGTGCTGCGATCAAGGATCATACGCCTTCGCTCCTCTCGACCTGGCAGGAAGTGGTGCGACTCGCGTCAGCGGGCAACGATTACAAAACGTCGTTTCCGGCGATCGACGCATTGCAAAAACATCCCAGTGGTTTGCTCACGCCGGCGGCAGCGCGAGCGGCGAAAGGACAACTTTTGGCAACCGTGGCCGAAGCCAATGCAAGCAAACCGGTTCCCGGTGAACGCGAAGCGCTGTTGGAACTGGTGCGCGGCCTCTTGAAGGAATCACTGGCAGCCGATGACGCCGAAGCGTTGCCGCCGCTGCTCTCGGCCGACATCAAACTCTCCTGGTCGACCACCGAAAGCGCGAACTCCCTGCAGTTGCTCCTGCCGCTCGCGCAAGAAGCTGTCAATCAGAATCGAGTTGATGTAGCCAAGTTGCTGTTCGATCATCTCGACGCGCTCGTGCTGAAAACGGCTGCGGGAAAACCTCGCAAGGATTTTGCCGAGGCCATCGCAGCCTCGCGCCAGCAACTGACGATCGTCGCAGAGGCTCAGCAAGCGCAGCAGACCCTCGCCACCAAGCCGCTCGATCCCGCAGCCAATCAAGCCTATGGCAAGTATTTGCTCGCTGCTGGTCAAGCGAAAGAAAGTCTGACTTACCTGGCGCTGGGCGCAGATCCCGAATGGAAACAACTGGCGGCCAAAAGTCTCGAAGCCAAGACCGCCGCTGACAAGGTCGCGCTCGCCGACCGCTGGCAAGCGACCGCAAAAGATGCTGGCGGCAAGGAAATCGCCCGACTGTTCTACCAAGAGGCACTAGCCGACAAATCACTCGTGGGCATTCCTCGTGCGGCAGCGGAAGAAAAGCTCAAGGAACTTGGTGCGGCGCCGACCGTAGTGAAACCGGCAATTGCTGCCATCGCCAATCGCTCGCTGCCGCTCAACGAATGGACGGAGTTACTGCCGCTCATTGATTTTGATCAGGATCTGGTCCGCGGTTTCTTTCACCAAGGCCCGGGCAACTCCGTCATTATGGATAAGTCGCCTTGGGGTCGCTTCCGTTTGCCGGTCCTGCTGGAAGACTGCAGTTACGATTTGGCCGTCGAAATCACACCAGGTACGCCTGCCCAGGAAGTGCATCTGGTGCTCCCTGTCGGCAAGCAATCGGTAACTCTGATCGTGGATGGAACCAAGGACAATCAACACACCTACTTCGACATGCCCAAGGCAATGAACCATAAAGGAAACTTGCTGCTACCCGATCAGGCCTACCGCTACGATGTCACCGTCCGGCTGCGCGGCGATCGAGCTGAAGTGGCCTTTTCGCTCAATGGTAAATATATCGTCTCGCACGAAGGTCCAACTGCGGATTTCAAACCGCACAGAGGCTTTGTGTTGAAAACCCACAATCAACCAGGCCTGGCGGGCTACGAGTCGAATGCCGTTTTCACTCGCTGCCAGGTCCGACCCATCAGCGGCGTTGCGGCGATCGGCCGCGATGTGGCACTCCTACAACCCATCCCTGCCAGTGTCCTGGCACTCAAAGCGACATCGCTCACGACGTTGCGTCCTCTCAGTACCAAGGTTACGAAGAATTATTACGGCGTGAACAATGTCCCTGGCCCGCAGCATGCTCCGATTGTGGGTGGTGTACTTTGCCGGGAGTATCTCTTTGCTCATGCACCGTCCTCGCTGACTTATGCAGTTCCCGCGAACGGAAAATACTTCACCGCCATCGCCTACAGCGCGCTGAGCGGCAGTGTGAAGTTCGTGGTTCGATTTGATGGGAAGGACACATTTGCGACTCAGAGCGGCTCGGTCTTGCCCGTCGTTGTTGAGATTCCGGCAGGCGCCAAAGAGATGCAACTCATTTGCGATTCTCTTGGGGATAGCGGTGCCGACCATAGCTTTTGGTGCTTCCCGGCGTTTCGTTGAAGCGCGTCATGCTGGCATGGGCGCGACAATCGCGACTTACGGCCCGTTCTTTTGCTTGCCTAGTCTTACACCGCCCGCTCGTAACAACCGCGTCACAAAGATTGCATTCCGCTGGGAAAGCGTGAAACTGAGGGCGGGGGTTGTTCGTCTAGTTCGTAGGGCCACGGTTCGCACCGCGCGAGGGCAGGCCTTGGTCGCAACGAGTGAGTGCCGGTAGGCAAGCTGAAGCCAAAACCGCAAAAGGGGGGTGTCCAATTAAGAAGTCCGTGGCCGGACAGTAATTGCAGTAACTCTCGGGTTTGCGAGCAATTTTTGTTCTGCCAGCGGGTGAAACATTGGACACATACGTTCGAAACAGCAGTCAAAATCGAACCCATCGCAGTCGATTGAAGAGCCGGTGAAGCCCTTCCCAATTAGGACGGAGCAGGACCATGAAACGGGCGTTGCAAGTAACAGGATGGATGTTTTTTCTGGCGGCGTTTGCCGCGTACTCTCTGGCGACGGGGCCGGCGGCCTGTGCTCAAGGGGTGCTGATCATCATCGATCATCCTCACCCGGTGCCGCTGCCGCGACCTGTTCCGCCGTGGCCTGGTCCGCGGCCGACGCCACCCACCCCGGCTATCACTTACAAGATCAAAGAACTGGCCTACCAGGCGAAGATCAAGGACCAGATTGCCCAGGTGCAGGTCTCGCAGACCTTCGTGAACACCAGCAGTCAAACAGCGCAGGTGCAGTTTGTCTTTCCGCTGCCGTATGAAGGGGCCATCGACCGGATGACCTTCATGGTCGACGGCAAAGAGTACGACGCGAAGCTGCTGGAAGCCAAGAAAGCCCGCGAGATCTACGAGGGGTACGTGCGCCGCAATCAAGATCCGGCGCTGCTCGAGTGGGTAGGGACCGGCATGTTCCAGACGAGTGTTTTCCCCGTGCCGCCAAACGCCGAGCGCAAGGTCACGCTCAAGTTCAGCCAACTGCTGCGCAAAGATCATCAGTTGACCGATTTCCTGTTGCCCCTTTCGACGGCCAAATACACCAACACGCCGGTCGAAAAAGTCTCGATCGAAGCGAATATCGAAACGACTGCAGAGATCAAGAGCGTCTACAGCCCGACGCACGCCATCGAAGTGAAGCGACCGGACAGCAAGCGTGCGGTAGTGAAGTACGAAGCGACGAACGTCGTCCCTGCGACCGACTTCCGCCTGTTCTTCGACACCAACGATGGCAAGTTGGGGGCCAGCCTGATTAGCTACCGGCCCGAGACGAGCGAGGAAGGCTACTTCTTGATGCTGGCCAGTCCAGAGATCAAAAGCGAGAACGCCGAACGACCCGCGAAGACGGTGATCATCGTCGCCGATCGCTCGGGGAGCATGAGCGGCAAGAAGATCGAGCAGGCCAAAGAGGCCATTAAGTTCGTGCTGAACAATCTGCGGCAAGGCGACACGTTTAACATCGTCGCCTACGACTCCGCCGTGGAATCGTTCAAGCCGGAACTGCAAAAGTTCGACGAAGAGACGCGCAAGCAGGCGCTCGGTTTTGTCGAAGGGTTGTATGCCGGCGGCAGCACGAATATCGACGGCGCGCTGAACACAGCGCTCGGCATGATTAAGGACGACACGCGTCCCAACTATGTGTTGTTTCTGACCGATGGTCTGCCGACCGCTGGCGAAACGAACGAAGGGAAGATTGTCGCCAACGCCAAGAGCAACAACAAGATTCGTGCTCGCATGATTAACTTCGGCGTGGGCTACGACGTGAACAGCCGTCTGCTCGATCGGCTGAGCCGCGACAACTTTGGTCAGAGCGAGTACGTGCGGCCGAACGAAGACATCGAGGCCCATGTCAGCCGGCTGTATGCCAAAATGAGCTCGCCGGTGATGACGGGCGTGAAGGTGAACATCGAAGTGGACGCTGCTTCGGTGGAGTCGGGCCCGGCGATCAATCGGGTGTATCCTAAGGAAGTTTATGACTTGTTCGCTGGCGAACAGCTGGTGATGGTCGGTCGCTACAAGAAGCCCGGCAATGCCAAGGTGGCCATCAGCGGCAAGGTCGGCAGCGAAGAGAAGAAGCACGACTTCCCGGCCACGCTCGTCGAGAAGAGCCCAGACCAGACGTACGCCTTTGTCGAAAAGCTGTGGGCTCTGCGCCGCGTCGGTGAGATCATCGACGAGATCGACCTGAAGGGAAAGAACGACGAGCTGGTGAAAGAGTTGGTCACACTCGCCACCAAACACGGCATTCTTACGCCCTACACTTCGTTCCTGGCTGATGACTTGGCGCGGCCCGGTCAATTGGCTGATACACGGGCGAATTTCGAGCGCTCGCGAGAATTGGTCGATCGCCTGGGCGAAGCTGAAGGCTTGTCGGGAGTCGCCCAGCGGGCCGAGAAGAAGGCGCTACAAGACTCTTCGATTGCGGGCAACACGACCCGCGCGTTCAACTTGCCGCGAGCCGAATCTAGCGAAGCCCGCGCGGCGTCTGGTCCTGCCCTGGGCGGCATCGCTGCTGCTCCTGCACCAGGACGCGGCGGATTCGGTGGTGCTGGTGCTCCGCAGGCCGGGTATGCCCAGAACAAGTTCCGCGATATTGACAGCGACAAAGAAGTCGCCGCCGATGCCGTGCAGAACGTCGGCAGCCAAACGCTGTATCGCCGGGGCAAGCTCTGGATCGCGGCGAATGCCCAGTCGATCGATCCCGAGAAGGATCAGGCGAAGATCAAGAAGGTCAAACGCTTCAGCGACGAGTACTTCAAGCTGGTGAAAGACAACACGGCAGATGAAAACGCCGTGCTGGCCACTCAGCAGAACGACGAGCAATTGCTCGTAACCTTGCGAGGCCAGACGTACCAGATTGAGTAGTCGTCTGGTCGAACCAAGAGAGCTGACAATGAGGAAGCGCCGCCACTGCGGCGCTTCCTGCGTTAAGCGGCCCGACTACTCCGACTTCTTCTCTTCTACCTTCTCGGCTTCCTTCACTTCACGCCACTTGATATCGCGAATGGCCGACTTGGTGCGATAGGCGGACACGCCGAGAGGACGGGTAATGTCGACCTCGAAGCGGGTCGAGATTTTGTGGTCGTCGATCTTCACGTCGGCGAAGTTCTCTTTGTCGATGAAGGCTTGCAACTTGCCGCCCGCAACGCGAACGCGAATGCGATACCACTTGTTGCTCTCGAACTTCTTGTAACCCGTGGTGGTGTTTTCCGAAGCGTCCATGCCGTCCAAGCTGGAGATGCCCACCAGCCCGCCGCCCCAACCGCCGCAGATGAAGCTGGCGTGCGAATCACGAACGGGAAACGTCAGCCCGCAAAAGAAGTCTTCACCTTCCAGGCGGTTGGCTTCGAGCGTGAGTTCGTAATTGTCCTTCGGCAGCCCTTCGGCCTTTTCGATGACAATGCCCGTGAGCGGATCGCCGGTACCCAGGACGATTGAGCCCTTGTCGATGGTGATTTCGCCTTCGCCGCCAAAGTTGATGCTCTTCCAGCCCTTGATGGTTTTGCCGTCGAACAGCGGCTTCCAATCCTTGGCTTCTTCAGCTTTCGGATCGGCTGGCTTGGCAGCAGGCTTTTCTTGGCCCATGAGTGACGAGGTGGAAAAGAGAATACCGCAGAGCAGTAGGAGCCGAGCGAAGTAAGGCATGGTGAGTTCCTGGCTGGCAATCTATAGGACAGTCGAAGTAATTCAAAAGCCAATGAACCCCCGCCGCAGAGGCGGGGGCGATTACAGCCCAATATACCCCCGTCTCGCGCCTCTCGCACCTCGTCTCTTTCCCTGGCCCCTGGCCCCTAACCTCTGGTCCCTTCCCGTCACTCCTCTTCCTCCTCCTGCACGCCGGCCTTGCTGACCACTTCCTGCTGCACGGCGGTGGGCATGATGTCGTAGTGGGCGAATTCCATCGTGAAGCTTCCTTGGCCGCCGGTCATGCTGCTGAGGGTGCGAGCATAGGTGCTGACTTCGCGGAGGGGGACTTCGGCGAAGATCGTCTGATATCCACCGCCAGCGGCGTCGTTCCCAAGCACGCGACCGCTGCGGCCCGACATATCGCTGTAGAGATCGCCGACGTATTTTTCCGGCACGGTGATCTCCATTCGCACGATGGGTTCGAGTAGCGCCGGCTTGGCTTGTTGGAAAACATTGCGGAAGGCCATCGAGCCCGCGATCTTGAACGCAGCTTCGCTGCTATCCACATCGTGATGCTTGCCGTAGTGCACTTCGACCGCGACGTCCTGCACGGTGTGTCCGGCGATCACTCCCTTCTCGATGCGCTCCTTAAACCCCTTCTCGATGGCCGGCAAAAAGTTACCGGGAATCGAGCCGCCGACCACGCTGTTGACCCACAAAAAGCGATGCGTCGGGTCGTAATGAAAATCCTTCATCTGCGGGAACTTGTCCTTGCTGCAGAACTGTTCCGGCGTGACGTTGCGCGGCAAGGGATACATGCGAATATGAACTTCGCCGAACTGTCCGCGACCACCCGATTGCTTCTTGTGGCGATAGCTCCCTTCGGCGGTCGCCATGATCGTCTCGCGAAACGGGATCTTCGGCGGGCGAGTATCGACATCGAGCTTGTCGCGACGATGGAGCCGTTCGCGCAGGATTTGCAGATGCAAATCGCTCATGCCGGTCATCACGAGTTCTTTGGTTTGTGGGTCGCGATCGAGCTTGAGCGTGGAGTCTTCCTCCAGGATCTTGTGGAGCGACGTGGAGAGTTTGGCTTCGTCGTTGTGCGCCTTGGGTTTCACCGCGAGGCCGACCATCGGCACAGGGAACGGAATTCGCGGCATTTCGAATTCACCGAGCGAGTTCCCGGTGTGCAGATCCTCCATCTTGGCAATCGCGACGATATCGCCGGCTGAGGCACTTTCGATCGCCTTCGTCTCGGCGCCCTGCACTTCGAGAATCGGGCCCAGTTTCACGTTCTTGCGCACCCCGGCAATGTGAACCTGATCGTCCTTCTTGATGGTGCCCGAGTAGACTCGCAGGTAAGTCAGTTTTTGTACGAAGGGATCGATCCGCGTTTTGAAGACCTGCGCGATGAGGGGCGCGCTGGGATCGGCCTGAATCTGGATCTCGTCCCCTTCCTCACCTTCTTTGTGCCCCTCTTTGTAAGCGACTCGCTGAATGTGGCTGGGAGGCAATGCCTCATGAGCCAGCACGGTAAGGAGTTCTTTCAGACCGACACCTGTCTTCGCCGAGCAACAGACAATTGGGATCAGCGTGCCGTGAGCGATGGCCTGCTCGGTAAGTTCTTCGATCTTCTCCGGCGTGGGCTCTTCACCTTCGAAGTATTTTTCCATCAGCGCTTCATCGACCTCGATAATCGACTCGACAAGCTGCGTATGAACGTCGCCCACCGGCAACAGCGTTCCTTTTACGCCGTGATCTTTCTCCAGCGTGGTGACGACTCCCTTAAAATCAGCACCGTGACCGATGGGAATGTTCAGCAGCGCGCAGGCATTGCCGAAGGTATCGCGCAGCTGCTCGATGAGTTTCGGGAAGTCGATATTCGCGTCATCCATCCGGTTGATGACAATCATTCGACCGACGCCTGCTTTGCCCGCTTCCTGAAAGACGCGGCGAGTATTCACTTCGATGCCGCTATGGGCGTTAACGACAATCACGGCCGTCTCGACGGCTCGCAGGGCACCGATGGTCTGGCCGATGAAGTCGGCATAGCCGGGCGTATCGAGAGCGTTGATCCGTTTTCCGTCGTGCGTGAAGTGCACGATGCTCGATTCGATCGTCCGCTTATGAGCTTTTTCCTCGGGATCGAAATCGCAGATGCTGCTGCCATTATCGACGCTCGGTTCGCCCGAGACCGCGCCGGTCAGCGTGAGAAGTTTATCCAGCAGCGTCGTCTTGCCGCTGCCGCCATGTCCGCAAAATGCCACGTTGCGAATATCCGCCACATTGACCTTAGCCATACCCGTTTCCTTCACATGTAGATGGAGAGACGAGGGAGAAGAGGCTCCGCGGTGCATCGATGTTTGGTTTTGCAGATAGCCCGAGACACTTGCATTCAACTCCCTCGCCTCGGTACTCCGGGGAGAGGGTTGGGGTGAGGGGTTGAACTGCCGATAAACTGGATTGGCAATTCCCCCTCGCTGACGCGTCGGGCTACTTAATTCGTTGTCCTTCCTGTTTGTTATCTCTTGTTGCCATTCAAACTCTGTTGCCTTGTTACCGCTTCGCTGCCGCGAGTGCCGCAGGCAGCGTGAGTGTTTCTTCATAGAAGGCCGCGCCAATGATCGCGCCATCCATCGGAATCTTTGCCAACGCGACGACATCGTCCGCGGTGGTCACCCCGCCGGAAGCAATCACGGGAATGTTTGTGGCGTTCTTCATTTCGGCCATCGCGGGGAGATTCGGTCCCTGCAGCATGCCGTCGCGGGCGATATCGGTATAGATGATTGCGCCGACGGCATCGCCGGCGAACTGCTTTGCAAAATCGATCGCCAGCGCCGAGCTTGTTTCCAGCCAACCATCGGTGGCGACTTTGCCGTCGCGGGCATCAATGCCGAGGGCCAATTTATGCGGATACTTCGCGCACATTTGCTTGAACCAGGCAGGCTCTTTCAAGGCCTTGGTGCCGACTACCAACCGGGAAACACCGATCCCCAGCAGGCGGTTGATGATGGCTTCGTCGCGAATGCCGCCACCCAATTGGCAGGGGATCTTCACGTTCGAGAGAATCGCCGTGATGGCCGCCAGATTGGCACCAATGCCGTCGCGCGCTCCGTCCAAGTCCACTAGGTGCAGGCATGACGCGCCTTGCCGCACCCAGTGCTGAGCCATCTCTGCGGGATCTTCGCCGTACACTTTTTCCCGCTGATAGTCGCCCTGCTTCAAACGGACGCACTTGCCTCCGCGCAGGTCGATCGCCGGCCAAATCTGCATTACAAATCCTAACTCAGTCTGAAGGAGAGAAACCTCGCGCAATATGCCACAGCGACTGGGCCGATGCAAGCCGCAGCTTGAGAGGCGGGGGCCAGGAACTGGGGGCTCGGGCAGAAGAAATCCAGCGAAGCTTCGAGCAACAGATTCCGGAACCGCGTCGACGCGAGTCTCGCGGTCGCACAGGGATATCATGAACCAATCTTCGCGAGCGGTGTCTGCGTACTTGCGATTCCGCTTCTCAGCCACTTCGACAGGGTGCCGTCATGAAGAAAATCATCTCGCTGTTTCAACGTAACTATGAAACCGACAAACTGGTGCGAAACGAAGTGGTTCCCGGCGCTGAATGGGTCATCGCAGGGGAAGGTATTGCGACGCAAAAGTTCGACGGCTCTTGCGCGCTGGTGCGCGAGGGAAAACTCTTCAAGCGATACGATGCCCAGCTCGGTAAGACTCCTCCGCAGGGCTTTGAGCCAACGCAAGATCCCGACCCGAACACCGGACATTGGCCAGGCTGGCTGCCGGTCGGCGACGGTCCGGAAGATCGCTGGTTCCGCGAAGCGTTTACGCCTGTAGCGACCACCTTGCCTGACGGAACTTACGAACTGTGCGGCCCCAAAGTGCAAGGCAATCCCGAAGGCCTGGAGCTTCATACGCTCGTGCCGCATGGTGACGAGGCGCTCGTCGACGCTCCGCGTGATTTCGCTGGGCTAAAAGCGTACCTCGAACCTAAAGCCATCGAAGGAGTCGTCTGGCATCATCCCGACGGTCGCATGGTCAAGATCAAACGACGGGACTTCTTCAAACCGCAGCGAGGCGGCAAGTAGTCTAATCCAGGACGAACGAAAACGGCGACAACGCATTGAGCGTCGCCCTGGGTTGTGCGGTCACATTGGGAAAATCGTTGTCTTCGATAGCCAATATTTATGAAAGGTGCAGCGAACTATTGGCATACAATTCAATGAGCAGTCTTGCAGTTAGCAAGCTGTAAAAGCACCTGCGGCGTTTTCGAAAGAGGAGGCTCGTCATGGCGGTACGCATCCAGACGGTTTTGTGGAGCATTTGCTGTGCGTTAATCACAGGACTCGCAGTGGCTGAGCCACCTCAGGCCAAGGTGGAAATGCGCTGGGTAGAGACCAAGCGAGTGGAAGGCCTGACCGAGGTCCAGGGATTTCAATCGAGTTGTGATCCAGACTCGATTGTTTACCCGCACAAAAAGCCCGCTCTGACATTGACCGCCAAGACGGTCGCGGATGCCAAGCTGACGAAACACGATTTTTCCAATAGCGGCTTATCCAGCCAAGATTACAGCGTGACGCTGCACCTGACACCAGAAGCCCGCCAGGAATTGTTGAAAACGTGCCCGGGAGATGACACGCAGTATCTAACGGTCGTCATCAATGGCAAGTACTGGGGCCTGCGGCGATACGAGAAGAAACAGGACGGCCCAGAAGTTCCCACACAATCGCAGGCAGAAACCTTCCTTCCCGACATCGGCTTCTTCTCTTCGCAAGCGGAAGCCGAACGTCTGCTGGCCGCGGTTCGTTGAGATCGCGTCTGCTTCACCAATAGCAGAGGCCAGGAAACGAGAAGCGATTCGTTGGTTCGCCACTCGCGCGATGTGCGCGGCGGTGGCGTACAATGCGACCTGCAGATTTTTGTTCTGCGCTCGCCCTCTTCCCTCCCTCCTGCTTCAGGTGCCTTGATGAAAATCCTCTCTCTGATGACCGCTTTCAGTTTGCTGGTTGTCTCCGCTGCTTCGCTCGCGTTCGCCGAAGACGCTGCCAAGCCCGGCGCGTCAATGAATGGCTTTCGGTTTGAATTTCCTTGCAAGGACCCGATGCCTGAGAAGCCCAAAGAAGGGGCGGACGGCGCATCGGGACTGGTGAAGGGGGACCCGAAGCTGACCGACAACTTCACGGTCGAAAAGGATTTTGGCGGCGAGAAAGGAAAGAAGTACGCGGTCACGCTCCGCTTTCGCGGCGTCGTCGAACCGATGATGTACAAAGGCGGCAAGCAGGTCGGCGATTATTTTTATATCGGTGGCGAGAAGAACAACGGCACGTACAACGTCTATCAGATCAAGGTCTCATCGCCCGAGTCGCACTACTTTCTCAATCGCCAGGAAAAAGTCGGCCACCAGATCTTCACCATCGACTACACGCAAACCATCGAGATCGATGGCGGAGCCAAAATCACCTTCCACGGCGACGGCCAGAACGGCCGCCTGATCACCAACTTCAAGAAGCTGGTCGTGCCCGACATTGCTCCCGCGCCCCAGCCTTACAACGGCCAGTTTGTGCAGGTGGATGTGGTGGAAGTGAAAGAGGTGAAGTAGTTGCGATTGTTTGCGATGGCTTACCGCCATTCGAATCATCGCAAAACCGCAAAAAGGGGGGCGTTCAACAATCGGGTCGATTGTTGAACAGCGGATAGCACAACTCTCGGGGTTTTCGCGACATGTGTGTTCAACAATGGAGTGGATTGTTGAACAAATAGGTCGAAAAACGGCAGCAAGAAAGACCGCTGGGCGGAAACTATACGCAGCGGTTCTGGGTAGCATTTTGCGGCGGTGGCCTGCTGGCAAAAGGCAAAATGTTTGTCCGGAAAAACCGGCTGAAACTCGCTAGCGGCCCATGCCCGCTGGGGTGGTCATGCGTAAAATGCGGTCGTTGCTTGGGCCTGCCCGCAATCTCTGACCCGAGGCTGCGTGTGGGCGATGAGCGCATTGTTCGAATGCCGAGTAGAGACGAGGTTTGCTATGTCGCCGTTGAGTGGTTGGTTGCGCGCCGGTTTGTCCGGGGCGTTGTTTGTGGCTGCCGTGTGCAGTGTCTCTGTCCTACACGCTCGTGTTGAAGGCGAGGCAGCCATCGGTCGGCCGTTCGGCGTCGGCAAAATCACCTTTAGCGGGGCGGATGTCGGCAGCATTGATGATCGCCTGTGCCGCTTGGAGGAAAAGAACGGCCGCATCTTCTACCCCGCCGCGATGCCCGGTGTGCTGGGCCGACTGTTGACGCAAGTCCTCGGCAATCCGCAGCAGGGCGTTGCCGAGTCGGTGACGATCCACTTTCTGTTCAAGGGTGATGACCCGCTCGAACTGACGCTCTTCAGCCCCAGCAAGACCGAAGTGTCGCTCACTCCCCGCAACGAGAACCGCCGAGTTTACGATCGCCTGCGCGATGCCTGGTGGCGCGATTATCAACAAGCGGCCAAGCTGCAGATCACGCGCGGCGATCATCCGCCGCTGATCCAAAATTATCTGCAGGCGATGCTCTCGCAGCGGATGGGTCTCGCCTGGCGAGACATCGAACTTGAAGAACGGCGCGAAGCGCGCGCCGCCCCAGCGCCGGCCACCTATGAATCGCTGGAACTGCTTCTTGGCTTGGAAGATCTTCGCCTGCGGACCTTGCGCGATTCGATGCTGGGCAAGGGAGATTACAGCGGCCGCCTCAGCGAACCACTGCCCGCGGGCATGGCCTGGCCGCCACCGGCCTTGCCTGCGCTCGAAGGGGAAATTCCCGTCGAGACCATCGCCTCGCATGTACCACCGGAATACTTCTACATTCGCTTTGGCACCTTTCGCAATTATCTATGGCTCAGCGACCTGCTGAAGGATTATGGCGGCGATCTCGGCAGCATGGTCACCATGCGCAGCTATGCCGCGCCGCTGAACAAGCGAATTCAAGATCAACTGGGGCTCGAGCAAAATGCATTGGCGAAAGTTTTGGGCCCGAGCATCATCAACGACGTGGCTCTCATCGGGCAAGACTTGTACTTGGTCGATGGGGCCGCGATGGGCATTCTGTTCGAAGCCAAGCAGCCTGAGGTGCTCGACGACGACATTCAAAAGCAACGACAGCGGGCTATCGAGCGCGACAAGGATCGCGGCTCCAAGCTGGAAACAATCAAGATCGCCGGCCGCGATGTTTCGTTTGCTTCGACTCCCGACAATCATCTGCGGTCGTTCTATGTGAACGATGGCAAGTATCACTTGGTGACGACGTCGCGCACGATGGTCGAACGGTTCCTTGCCGTGAGTGGTGGGGCCGGCTCACTGGCTCAGTCGCCGGAGTTTCTGCACGCTCGTACCATTTTGCCGCTGGTGCGAGATGACACGATCTTCGTCTACTTCTCGAAATCGTTCTTCGAGGGCATGCTCACGCCGCAGTATCAAATCGAACTGCGCCGACGGATGCAGGCTACGACCGATCTTGATCTGCTTCGCTTCGCGCGGCTCGCTGCTCGGGGTGAAGGGTACGACATCGAGAAAATCGACACGCTGATTCAAGGTGGCTTTCTGCCCCCTTCGTTCGGTCGTCGTCCCGATGGCAGTGCCCCGGCAGTCGCTGGTGAAGAACTGTACGACACGCGCCGCGGTGCGCGGGGCACCTTCCTGCCGATTGCTGATACCCAAGTTCAAGCGGTGACTGCTGCCGAAGCTCAGCGATATCGGGACCAGGTAACGGCCTATACCAACGAGTGGAAGGTGATGGATCCGCTGATGATTGGCATCAAGCGTTTTGCCTTGGAAAAGACCGATCCAGCCGCACCCACGATCGAGCGCGTCACGATCGACGGCAACATCACGCCGCTCAACGAAGCCAAGTATGGTCAGTTGATGTCGATGCTGGGACCACCGACAACGCAGATGATCACCCGCAGTGCCGACGATATCGTCTCGGCCCAGGCGGTGGTGAAAGAGATGAACTTGCTCGGCAATATCCCGCCCCATCACTTGTTTCTGGGTATGCAAGATCTGACACCGGTGCTGGAGAATCGCAAGACCGGACTGTTCGCCACGTTGCAGATGCTGCGCAACACGCCCGGCTACATTGGCTCGTGGCCAAAGGCTGGTTACCTCGATGCGCTGCCGTTGGGTAACCTGCTCAGCTCGCGCCCCGATGCCAATGGCTTCTCGCAACTGCCGCTCGGCCTGTGGCGGCGCGAAGGGGGCGGGTTCTCGGTGCTATCGTTCGACGCCAACGTGCTGGCCCATGTGACGCCGGAACTGCGCGTGGTCGAAGCCGAGATTCCGGCGCAGATTCGCCTGCACATTGGCGACCTGAGCACTGCCAAGGTCGCTCCGCTGATTAATCAGATGTACTACGATCGGGCCCTATCGGCTTCGTCGGGCAATGTTCGTTTTCTCCACATGCTCAATCAGCAACTGCACGTGCCGATGGAAGCATGTGCTTATGTCGCCGAGGATCTGCTGAACGCCAAGCTCAACTGTCCGCTCGACGGCGAGTACAAGCTGATGGAAGAAGTCGGCTCGGGGCTTTATTGGCGGTCGACCGTTTGGCCCGAGCGGTATGACCTAGCGCCGGTCGATTACAAGGCTCCGCTGCTCGATTGGTTCCGCGGACTCGATGGTCACCTGACCAAAGAGCAGGGTCGGCTGATCGCGCACATCGAGGTCGATCTGGCGCGCAAGCCCGAAGATCCCGCTGAGGCCAAACCAGAATTCAAGTTGCCGATCTTCGATCTGTTTGGCGGGCAGAAGGCTTTTAAAGCCAAGCCCAAAGACCCCAAGGCCGAAGAACTGCCGCCACCGCTTCCACCCGTGAAGTCGGTGCCGATGGCACCGAAGGGGAAGGAGTTTTAGGTGTATTTCGGTCTCTCTCCAGCAGGGAACGAGACCAACCACAAGCTGTCCGGTCTTTAGGCAGCTTAAAAAAATATGGCACGCCGTTGGCGTGCCCTTTCATGTTAGTCAACAACTCGTCTACCGACTCGCTTACGCCTTGGCCAGTTCGTCGCGGACGCGTTCGAGCAGCTTCTTGGTAGCGATGATGCCATCGTGTTCGCTGAGCTTGCTGCCTTCGTACTCGATGCCGCAGTAACCGTGATAGTTGTGCTTCTTCACAACGACTTCCAGCATCTTCTTGTAGTCAGTCTTGGTCTCGTTCCCCTTGTCGTCGAAGTCGTGGCTCTTGGCACTGACGGCTTTGGCGAACGGCATCAACTCATCGACGCCTTGATAGCGATCGTAGACTTTGCCGCCGCCGATGTTGAAGTTGCCGAAGTCGGGCAAGGTGCCGCACATCTTGTGATCGACCTTCTTCATCACCTTGGCGAGCCAGGCTCCGTCGCTGGAATTGCCGCCGTGATTCTCGACGATGACGTTGATGTTGTGCTTCTCAGCGAACTCGGTCAGCCGGCGAAGACCATCGGCCGCGCGGTCGATCTGTTCGTCGTAGGTGCCGCCCGATTGGGCATTCACGCGGATCGAGTGGCCGCCCAGATACTTGGCTGCTTCGACCCACTTGTAGTGATTCTCGACGGCCTTGGTTCGCTTGGCTTCGTCGGCATCACCGAGGGCACCTTCGCCGTCGCACATGATGAGCAGCACCTTCACGCCCAAATCGTCAGACCGCTGCTTGAGGTCGGCCAGGTACTTCGAGTCGTTGGCCTTGTCCTTGAAGAACTGGTTGACGTACTCGATGGCTTCGATGCCGAAATCGCTCTTGGCGGTCTTGGCGAAATCAAGATTGTCGAGCTTCTTCTGCTGCAATGTTTTGTGCAGCGACCACTGGGCCAGCGAGATCTTGAAAAGAGGCTCTTTCTTGTCTTGCGCCAGGGCGAGCGCGGGGAGCGAAGCAGCCAGTACGCCAGCACCCGCGAGACGGAGGGCGGCGCGACGAGACAAATGACCGGAGACCGGAACAATCGGATTCATGAAGGTTCAACTCAGGAAAGGAGGGCGAAACGAGAAGAGTGGTCGAAGATTCGGCCAGTTCTTCCATAATTCTTAACCGAGGACGGACTCGCCGCAAGCGGCTCAGGAGTTTACGATACTAGGAGCTTTGCTCCGCCGCCAGTTTTGCGACCCTTTTGCCCATGACCGCACCCGTGACCGCCAAACCAACCGATGCCAAGCCCGCCGTGAGCAGTTCGCGGCTAGATGCCATCGCGCGGGGTGAACCAATTCAGCCTGTGATTCACAAGTCGCTGCAGGGCATTGACCCGGTTGTCGAAGTGAAAGACTTCAACCTGTGGTACGGCAACAAGCAGGCGCTGTTTGATGTCAATCTCTCCTTCCCGCGCGGACAAGTGACCGCGATCATCGGCCCCAGCGGTTGTGGCAAAAGTACGCTGCTCCGCTGCATCAACCGGATGAACGACCTGATCGAGAATGTCGAGATTAAGGGTGAGATGGCCATCAACGGCCAGTCGATCTACGCCCCAGGAGTCGACGTGATCGAACTGCGGAAGCGAATGGGGATGGTGTTTCAAAAGCCGAACCCGTTTCCGATGAGCATCTTCGAAAACGTCGTCTATCCGCTGCGAATCGATGGCGAACGAGATCGCAATGTCATTCGCGAGGTAGCCGCTCAGAGCCTGCGAGGCGCGGCACTCTGGGATGAAGTGAAAGATCGGCTCGGCGATAGTGCGCTCGGACTATCGGGCGGTCAGCAACAGCGGTTGTGTATCGCCCGCGCGATCGCTGGTGAGCCCGATGTGCTGTTGCTCGATGAGCCTTGCTCGGCGCTCGATCCAATCGCCACGTCGAAGGTCGAAGACCTGATTCAAGAACTGCGCGGCGACTATTCGCTGATTGTCGTTACGCACAACATGCAGCAAGCATCGCGCGTGAGCGATTTCACGGCGTTCATGTATCTCGGCCGGCTGATTGAGTACGGCGAGACTTCCGAGATCTTCACTCGGCCCAAACTGAAAGAAACCGAGTCCTACGTGACGGGTCGGTTTGGATAATTCGTACAGCCAACGCCACCGCCCCTGCGGCGGTGGTTCATTAGCTTTTGCACGATCTGCGACTTGGATGACCGGACAGGCTTACTTCAACTCTTTGATCTGAATATTGCGGAAGGCGACTTTCGCGCCGTGACCACAGAAGCAGATGTAGCCCTTCTCGTTCAACAAGCCGGGATGATTCTTACCGTCGAGCGTCTTTGGTGTGCTGGCCTTTTCGATGTCGGCGTCGACGATGGTCTCGCCATTGAGCACGATCTTGACGTGCTTTCCCTTCACCGTGATCTCTTGCGTGTTCCATTCACCGACGGGCTTCTGATGCCCCTTCTTTACGGCCACGACGCCATAGATGGAACCGTGATACTGATAGGGCGCCAGGCTCTTGTACTTGTCGGAGGTATCGTCGAGCACTTGCAGTTCCATGCCGACGTAAGCTGGGTCGCCCTTCATCGGGGTGCGAATGCCGATGCCGTTGTTCGCGCCGGGGGTGAGCTTGAATTCCAGCTTCAGGACGAAGTCGCCGTACTCTTTGTCGGTGTAAAGATTACCGCCCGACTTTGGATCGCAAACGATGGCCTCGTCTTCGACCAGATAGCCGTTGGTGCTGCCTTGCCAGCCGGCGAGCGTCTTGCCATCGAACAGGCTGGTGAAGCCCTCGTCAGCAGCGGTTGCGTTATTGAGTAGGGAGCTCGCGGCGAAGATCATCAGGCCACCGAGCAGGGTAGGAACGAGTTGCCAGCGCATGGATTGCAGTCCTTGGTACAAAAGGCGGGATGCTTCGAGAGGAACCGCCCATTGTAACTGCCGCCAAGCGTGGCGACAGAAGGAGCAAGGCTCGAGCAACTATTGCGACTCCGAAAGGAACCATCGCCCCCGCCCCAGCGGCGGGGGTTTAACGGCCTTTGCACTACCTGCGGACAGTGGTTGCCTAAATCTCGCACTTTTGCGATTTGCCGCTGTGTCGAGCGCCGGTAGTGCATAAGCCAATGCCCCCGGGCAGACCCGGGGGCGGAAGATGTTACGCCATTGCGTTACCAGTACACGTTAAAGCCTCCGTAGGCACCGAAGCCAGGCGTGCCGTAGCCCAGCACTTCTTCGTACTCGGTGTTCGTGATGTTGTCGAAGCGGCCGACAAGTTCGATGCGGTCGGTCATCTTCCAGTTGCCCGAAAGATTCAGCAGGGCATAGTTCGGCAGCACCTGATTTCCCGTATCCAGGCGGTTGCTGTAGTACTGAAACGACAGCGTCGCTGCTCCCCGCCCGTCGTACCAACTGCGCGTCAGCGAGGCGTTCCACTTCTCGCGCGGACGACGAAGTAACTGCGTGCCGGTATCGACATTCAGCGTATCGTCGAGGGTGTAAGAAATGTTCGCGACCAGGTTCTGGGTGAGCTGACCGAAGATGGAGAGTTCCACACCGTTGCTGCGGGCGTTGCCGACGTTCTGCAAACTGAAAGTGTTGAAGTCGAACACGATCAGATCGACAAAGTCGTTGCGATAGTAGGTGGCGTCGAACCAGACGATGTCGTCCCACATGCCTTGCCGCACACCCACGTCCCAGCCCTTACTCTTTTCGGGACGAAGATTCGGATTGCCAAACTGGAAAAGGTTCTCGGCCAGTGCGGGCTGGCGAAAGCCGGTGCCAATCGTGCCATGCAGGCCGGTGTTGGTTTCGTCAATGCGATACAGGCCCGTCACGCGATACGTTTGGGCCGGACCCGCCCGACTAGTTTCGTCCCAACGAGCACCGGCCGTGCCAAAGAAGCGATCGAGCAGTTGAAACTGATCCTGCACGAACACGCCCTTCACATTCTGCGATTGCTGGGTGTTGTCCGAGGTGAAGGCATCTTCGGCCAGGTAGTTGGCACCGACATTCACGGTGTTGGTTGGTGTCACGAGCAGGCTGGCGAGATAGTCGATCTCGCGAGTTTGTCCGTGGAACCTCGCCGGCGAAAAGCCCGGGTCGTTATCTTTCCGCTCGACGTTGTTGACGTTGAAACCGAGCTTCTGCTGGAACTGTCCTTCAAGCGACAGCCAGTTCAGCTGAATGCGATTGGCGAAGCTGTTGGTCGCGTTCTTGCGAATCAGATTGTCGATGGGCAGTCCGGTGAGAAAGTCATAGTCGTCGACTTCGGCGAGGCCTTCGCTGGCGCGAAAGACATAGTCGATGTTAAAGTCCGGCGTGACATTCCAGCCCATGCGTCCCGAGGCAGTTCCCAGGTTGAAGCCATCGTGCTCGACACCACCGACCCGCGCACTGGCAGCGGAGATGCCGCCGGTCGACATAAACGAACCGCTCACCGAGTAGTAAGCGTGCTCGTCACCTGCCTGCACGGTGACGCTAGTCTGCCCGGTATTGAAGGCACCGCCCAAGGCACCCGCGCGAACCGAAAGCGGTCCCTGACCGCGGCGCGTAATGATGTTGATCACACCACCGATGGCATCGCTGCCGTAAGCCATGCTCTGGGGCCCGCGGAGCACTTCGATCCGCTCGATGTTGTCGGTACTTAGAGTGCTGAAATCGAATAGTCGCGAAGCGTTGCTGGGATCGTTCAATGGAATGCCATCGAGCAGCACCTTGGTATGCTGCGAGTTCGCACCGCGCATGAACACGCTGGTGAGACCACCGGGGCCACCTTGGCGGACGACGTCGACACCCAGCGTGCCGCGAAGGACCTCCGCCACGTTGGTTTGACCGCTCCGCTCGATCTGCTCGGCGGTGATCACCGTTACCGAACTTGCATTCTGCGAAGCCGGCTGCGGGGTACGTGTCGGCGCGATGACATCGTCGGCGGGCAGTGGTTCCGCAGGGAATCGATTGAGCGTCCCTTGTACCTGAGTTTCCGGCAATGTTTCGACGGGGCGCGGCTCTTCCTGCTGAGCGACTGTCAGGTCGCCCGGTGCAACGGGCTGTAACTCAGCAGCCTGCTCCTGAGCGGCCGCGATACCGCCCGTGACAAACAGAAGTAAACCAGCCAATGTCGTTCGAAATAGAATCTGCAGCTTGCGCAGCAGCGAGCCATCTCGCTGGCGCGGGCCAAATGGCCAAAGCATGATGTCCTCTTCCCCCCACGGGAAAATGATGTGACAGCGGGCCGCACGGGTCAGATATCCTGGCTCGGGTTCGTCCTACTAGCCGGCCTTCCCAACCGCTTACACGGTCAGTGGCCTCGTTGGCGTTCGTCACCCATACAGTCGCGGGGCGGCGGGAGCATTGCACTCCGCTTCCCTGACACCGGCAGCGGAACTCAGCGACGTACCACCCCCCGTGATACGTTTCGCTGAGAACCTGTAACGAATGATCGGATCGCACCAGTCGTTCGGATCATTCCGAATTTGCGGATTCTGCCTGCTAGCGTCACACCCAGTGGAACGTCTTTCTGCGCCAAGCTGAAGCAAGATTCGGCACCATCTCCTTCCACTGCGAGGCTCCGCGCTGGTGGCCGCTCTCTGCCATCTCTGCGCTTTTGAGCCAGGCATTTCCGTTTCCCTTAATCGCTGTTCAGCCCGTTCGACGCCGTTCCCATTCCAGCCGTTTTGATAACCAATTTTGATAACTTTTTCGCGTGTTTTTTCGCGATAACCAATTGCCCCTAACCGCCACTCTGCCAGCACTTGCGTTCGCCGCACCCTATCATTCTGACGAACGTCTGAAAACCGTTTGATAACCATTTTCTCCTCCTCGCGAACCTGCCTCGCTTGCCTACTCAACCCTTCACTTATGGCAACAATCACACCATTGATAATCTAATGGCAAACAATACCATCTCATGTATTCCATATCTAAAAAACACTTGTTCTCTATTGACAGAATATGTGTACGCTAGTACATTGTCAAGTAGCTGATCGCAGGTCGCGTCACAGTCTGTGATTTGCGTCAAATTTTCCCGCTGCCACCAACAGGCCCGACAGCCAGCCATGCAAGGACAAAAACTACCGGTTATCTCTTGCGGCTGGCCGCGGTTAGACACCTGGCCCGATGCATCGCCGGCAAACGACGATCGCAGCCGTTACACAGGAGTGCTGAAAATGAAACGCGATGAACTGCAACGGAAGTTGCAAGCCTGGCGAGATGAAGGAGAAAAACTAGCTGGTTCGCTGACGCAACTGGCTCAGCGAGCATCGGTCTATCGACACATCTACCGGGCTTCGGGCGGCAATCACATCTTCCCTTTGATCGCCGCGCACGGCGCCTTGTGGGCCCGCGGTTACTTCCGTTGGGCGCTCGATCTGGGGCAGAAACTCGCCTGGCAATATGCGTTTCAGCCGGAATTGAAAGCCCGCCAACTGGCTGCACTCGAAGCGTTTGCCAATGCCTTTCGCGATATCAACCGCCGCGTCTGTGCCGACACCTACGCCAACTTTCACTTCACCGCCGAACATGGCGACGATCCAGCTGCCGCGGAACTGGTGCCGCACGATCTGCTGCTCGCTTTGAACAAGATCCATGTCGCCCAGCGGTTGGGGACGATCCTCTCGGCTGCCGACAAGCAGGAGATTTTCACGGCGCACTTTCTGTATGAACAAGAGCACGTCGTGGGACCGAACTTGCAGGCAGCGGTCGATGCCTTTGATTGGCCCGCTGCGAAATTCGTCGCCTTGCGGCCGATCATTCACTTCGCGTACTTTCCGGACAGCACTTCGTTTTGGTTTCGCAACTTCGCCGATCGCAGCGAACGAATCGCCCGAGGACAGCAGGCCTTTCGTGTTGCGGCGGAGGTTGGCTTCGCCCGTGTCGAAGCCGACCTGCGCAAGTACGAAATGCTGCCCGAAGTCTTCTTCGCTCAGCCCAGCGAGTATTTTTCGCTGCTGCGGCAGCGCGTGCTCGCTACCGCTTAGGTTGCGAGTCGAAGTCCTACTCGGGAATGACTCCGCCGTCGTCACGAATGGCCAATCGCTTCAGGATATAGGTCGGAGTTTGCTTGGTCAGCAACTGCACGTGGCCATCCAGATACCCTGCGATTGCGCCCGCCGGATGACCGGAAATGAGCGGATTGTTCGGACCATTGGTACCGATGCCGCTGGCTCCCCAGTTGGGAACACCGGTAGTCGTAATGCGGTTGTTGATTCCAACGGGATAAGCCACCGAAACCAAGTTGGCCACGGAATTCGAGCCAATCGAAGGCGCTCCCTTGAACACCCGGCGGGCGATGCCGCTCGTGTACGGCAGGTTGTTACCCGCCATCCAGCCCAGGCCTTTGGAAGCAGCCGGGTTTTGCCGCACCTTGTTGGAGCCCGAGGTTTGGTAGTACCAATCGGAGACTTCGCCCACGATGATGCAATTGGCGGTTCCATCGGTGCAGGCTGCCATGTTGAGTGTTTCGTTAATCGGCAGCATGCCGCTACCTGAGAATCCGGTGGCATACACGGTTGAACCAACGTGATTGCCCACGACGCGTTCTTCGACCACTCTGAGATTGACGTTGCTATTCGTTTCGCCATTGCCTCCCATGATTCCCACATACGAGGGCGTTACGAGGATTGCCCCGCCGATGGCCTCGGTCTCCGGTAGTGGGCTCGATGGGCACAGCAAGTACTTGATCTTGGCGTTATGGGCCGCACCGCGCACGCCGGTGGTCGCGTTGCCCGCATTAAAGTGATTGCCAGTAGCAGCCGTACTGGCGGAATAGATTCTGTCGAACAAGGGGCGTTGTTCGCAGAAGGGCAACGTGGCGACGATCCAGGATGAGCCAAAGCCGTTCGTCGAGTTGTAGTTGGGGGCGTTCGTCGAGCGGTTGCGAGCGCCGTAAGGCATATTCAAAAACGTATCGTGATAGTTCTGCAGGCCCAAGGCCAATTGCTTCACGTTGTTGCCGCACTGCATGCGGCGTGCTGCTTCGCGAGCCGCCTGCACCGCGGGCAGCAATAGCGCCACCAAGACACCGATAATTGCAATGACTACCAGCAGTTCAACCAGCGTAAACCCTCGCTTGAAAACATGTCGTCCCATGATGCACCCCTCGCCAAAGAAAGAAGGAGGAAACGAGAACGCGCCTATCCGGAAATGGATGACCCAGAACGGGCCTTGCGCGGCAGTTGCTGAGCAGCAGTACCTGGTCCACGAATGCGGCCAGGGTGGTGACGAGTCGCGAGTACCTTGCTCCCCACGCTTGACCGCGGTGTTTGTACGCGCGGCAGCCGATCGCGAGAGAAGGGACGTTCATGACGACGCTCCACAGCAGGGATATTAATTCGCCTGCGAAATATCAGCGGTTCGCCAGGCGTCGTCAATTCTTTTCAGCGGATTCTTGCCAGAAAAGCACGATTGACTGATATAAGCCTGTATATAGCGACAAATTGCCGATTGGTGCGCACGAATGTCGTACCGCGACCTGCGAGGTTGTAGCAGGATCGAACTGAAAATTACTTCGTGTGCGATAATGATACGTACCGGCGGCCAGCGTAGGCGCGTGCGGGCGACGCGATTAAGCCCCGTGGAAAAATTGGGGTAAGCGCAAGCTGCTTCAAGCCGCGTCTATGGCGCGAAGCGGTTGTGGGCTCACTTCTTACGCAGAATGAAGACCGTATCCGAGATCTCGTTATCGAGCTTGAGCGGCTCATCGATCTCGTAGCAGAAGTCGTAGACGTCGCAGAGTTCCAGATCCGGCACTTCGGCAAACAGCGAGCGGATTTGAGCCGCCGTGTAGAGCCGAAAACTAAACTCGCTCGCCAGCCGCAGTTCTTTGCCGGGCGAGCGGACCAGCATCGTGGCTCGCATCTTCTCGAGGCGCGTGCGGCGGTTGAAATCGAGCACCCTCAGGGTAAAGACGACCTTGGTTTGTCCTTTTACCGCCGTCCAGCGTTCCAGGCTTTCTTCGTCGGCATCGGGCGGCAACAGATGCAGGCCCAGAACATAGATGCCGCCCGGCGCGAGCGCATTCGCGATGCTCTGCAAATGATTGCGAGCGGCCTCGCCAGTCGTTAAATGGCGAAAAGTGTTAAAGGTGCAGATCGCGGCATCGACCGGTTTGTCGACCGTAAACTGCGTCATGTCATCAGCGTAGACTTTCGCCGAGAGCTTCTTGCGCGCCAGTTGTTTGCGTAGGTAAGCCAGCGCTGGTTCGCTGGTATCAAAGCCCAGCATCTCGTAGCCGCGGGCAGCCAGTTCGACGACGAGTCTGCCGCCGCCACAGCCGGGTTCAAGCACTCGCTTTACCGGCCGCTTGGCGTACTTCTTAAAAGCCGCAGCGAGAAATTCAGCTTCGGGCTTTGTCTCTTCGAGAAAGGCCAGATCATAGTACTGTGGGTAGTCGTACCAATCGGCGAGCACGTGGCGAGGCATGGGGTGGATCTTGAGCTTGGCGGCCAGCGAACATAACGGGCCGTCATTCTACGCGAGATGCCTGCTTTGCGGGCGGCTGCTTCTCTACCGGCAGTAATGCCGGTCGACGATTGGCCAAGCGATAGATCACGTAGGCTACCATCAGCAGCACCACTACTGTGGCCAGAATCGGCACGATGAGCGCGAGCAAGGTCACCAGCAGCGCGCTAATCCATTCGGCCGTCGAGACCACAAAGTTGCCTCCGCCGCCGGTGCTCGCCGTCGAAGCTCCCCGCACCAGCACTGTACCTGTTTGCACCATCCCTGCAGCACCACCGCCGGCGATGATCGCCACCGTCCACTTTGTCAGGGGCGTCATGTCGGTGACTGCGGAAGCGGTGAGAATCGTCCCTGCGACCATCGCTGCGGGCGTGGCGATGGTATCGAGCAAATTATCGAGCCACGGAATATAGAAAGCACCGATCTCCAGGGCCGTCGCGACGGCTAAGCAAGTAAGGGCGACCGGCGAATCGAGCCACTCGAAGCCCATCCCCAGTTCCAACTGGTCAGCCTGGGCCCCGATGCTCAGGATCAGCATCGGCACGAAAATCCGAAAGCCGCAAGCAGCAGCCAAACCAATACCGAGGCAAGTGGAAAAGACGAAGTCCATGTTGGGGAGCTGGGAGTCAGTGGTTGAGGCTAAAGCTGAATGGACGCGTCCGGCAATTAATCATTCAGCAGCGGCATGTCCGCCTTTTTGCTATTCGCTTTCCGAGTCCCTTTCTTGAAATTCGGATTCGCCAGCTTATCGGCGACTCGCTTGCCCGCGGCGGTGCTTGGGGCGCTCATCGTCGGCTCTGCAGCACCGGTCAGCACATCGCCGACATTGGTTTGCTCCAGCCGTTCGTTACCCCGCGTCACGTAATCGGGGGACAGATCGAAGCCCAGGCACTCGCGCCCCAGCTTCTTGGCACAGACGAGCGTCGAGGCACTGCCGCTGAACGGATCGAGCACCACTTCGCCGGGCTCGGAACAAATGCGAATGATCCGCCCCAGCAATTGCTCGGGCATCTGACAGCCGTGAAAGCCGGCGCGCTCTTTGAAGGTGCCAGCGACGCGCGGGAAGTACCAGGTATCTTCTTCGGTCGAAAAGCAGCCGGCGAGATCTTGCGGGCGCAGCACCCAGGTATCATCGGGCAGCCGGCCATTCGGATTGGCGCGCAAATCGCCGTAAACCAACTGCCGCGCGGAGGGAATGCGATTCTCCAGTTCCTGCGAGCGGAACGTGAACTTCTCCTTGTCCTTCACAAAGTAGAACAAGTGGGCATGCGACCGGCTGAACTTCGCCTTGCAGTTCACGCCGAACGTGTAATACCAAATGACCCAGCTGCGAGTATGAAAGCCGACCTTTTGACTCAGCAGTTTCAACTCGGCGGCGTACTCGTCGCCGATCGCCAGCCAGAACGTGCCCGTGGGCTTGAGCGCGCGATGCACCGCTGCGATCCACTTCTCGGACCAGTCGAGATAGTCCTGATGCTCTTTCTGATCGTCGTACACATCGTAGTCGTAGCCGATGTTGAACGGCGGATCGGCGAAAGCCAGATCGATCGAGCCTTCCGGGAGTGAGTTCATCCGCTCGACACAATCGCCATGCGATACGCGACCTAGAACCTTTGCGAGCGATTTCAAGTGAGACTCCTTGCGATTCATTCCCTGCCGAGACGTTCCGTCGGCTGCCCGTGGCGAAGGCACCATTGTAGGAACTTCTCGCGGCTTCACGAGCGGTGGTTTCCGGCAAAGCATTTCTCGGCCGCTGCTCTACGGTCGCGAGTCTCGCTCCTTGGCCCGCACTTCGCGCAGTTTTTTCAGCAAGCGGTCGGAGTACCCGTCGCCATCTTCGGCCGGCGCTTTTGATGGCGTAGACGATTGCGCAGCAGATACGACAGGAGGTGCTGGGGAAGTTGGAATGCTTGAGTCGTCTCGCATGGTTTCTGCAACCGCGGGCGATGCATCCACTTCGGGGGGCGACCAGGTAGCAGTGGTGCGCTCGCGTGTCTGTCGCTTAGTGGCTTGGAGCCTGGCGATCTGCGGCGCGGCTGCTTCGGCGATTGCCGGTGTTGCCCGGAAGCGGGCCAGCGAGGCAGCGACCGCGTCCCAGGGAATTTGCAGTCGTCGATTGGCAATATCGAACAGAAACAGGCAAGCGGCGATCAGCACGAAGAGGGGCCACACTCCCGTGAGCAGACGCCCCGGGGGGAGATCGCGGCGAAAGTGATTCGGCGACGAGAACTGCGCCCACAGCGAAGAGTCCTCGGGCAACCGGATCAGTTCGCCAGGCTGGCCACCCTCGGGCTTGAGCGACGCCAGTGTTGCGAGCAGTTGTTCGTTGGTGGTCGTGTCTTTGTACTCGGCCGAGTAAGGAACATTCACGCCGGTGCGCAAAACGCCCATGCCGGCTCCCGGGCGAATGCCGAGCAGGTAGGTGCCAGCTTTTTCGAGCGGCAGTTTGGCTTCGTAGCGACCTGGGCCGATTTGGTCGAACGACAGGTCCCCTTGTTCGCTGTTGTCATCGCCCACCATGGCTCCGCTGAGCGACAAGTTATTGATGAAGTCACCATCCTTCGTAATGGCCTGCACGCTCACCGCCAGTTCACCATCGCGAACTTGCGTCGCCACGGTGAAGTTGCCTTGATCGAGCAGCGGGCGCATCGACCAGCGAATCATCTGCACAAAGAACTTGTCGCGGTCGCCCCAATCGGACCATTGGCTGGCCCATCGTTGCCCCGCATCGGTCGTAAAGGCCACCGTCCGGCCAAGACCATACGTCCAGGCTGCCAGCACCGTGTTGTTGGGCGAGCCAGGCAGAGGCGCGAGCAGCGGTGCTTCAACCAGTGGATTTTCTTTGAGCGTGGTGAGCACGTATCCAGTGATCGGCGGCATTTCGGGTGAGATGCCGGTGAGCATTTCGTGATGTTCGTTCTGGATGAGCGACAACCCAGAGTCACTTTCAAAGACCAGCGGCCGCATTACGCGGCGAGTCTCTTTCATGAAGATCTTGGGAATCGCCTTCGGGTTGTTGGCCTGGTAATACTTGCCATCGCCGCGGGTTGCAATCTCTTGCAGCAGCGTTTTCGAGGCATCGGCACCGACCGCGACAGTCGTCGTCGTGATGTCGCGCTTTCGCATGTCGGCAGCCAGCTTTTGATAGCCACTGCCGGCGGTTTGACCGTCGGTGAGGACAATCAAGTGTTTGACCGAAGCTTTTGATTTAAGGAGTTGGTCGTAGCCGCGCTTAATGCCTGTCTCCATGTTGGTGCCGCCGCCAGGACCAAGGCGTTTGATGCGGTCCTTGAAGCGATGCGCGCGATCCCCCACTTTTTGCAAGCTGATGAGTTCTTCGTGGCCATCGTCGAAGGCAATCACGCCGACCGAGTCGTGTGGGCCAAGCATGCCGATCGCGGCTATCGCCGCAGCCTTGCTCAGTTCGAGTTTCTCGCCCGCCATCGACCCCGATTTGTCGATCACCAGCATCAACGCGCCGACAGCGGTTACCTTCGAGTTCTTCACCTGCAGATCGACCGGCAAGGCTTTCTCGAGTTCTGTATTCGCCCAGCCACCAGCGCCAAAACTCTCGGGGCCGCCGATCATCACCAGGCCCGCTCCCAATTGCTCGACATTCTTCACGAGCATGTTCACTTGCTCGTCGGTGAATTGGGCCAGTTCATCGGCCTGCACGCCGGTGGTACGGGGCACGTTGCCCATGACGACGCAGTCGTAGTTCTGCAACTCGCCCAGCGATGTGAACAGGGCATTCGTGGGCTGAATGGTCACTTCGAGTTCGTTCTTCCGCAGCAGCGCGGCGAGACCGTCGAACTCCTGCGGATGCTCGCTGTTGACAATCAAGAGCACACGGCCGCGCCCTTGCAAGTGCGTGAATGCGGATGCGCTGTTGTTTTGCACGTAGTGATCGGTCCCGGCCTCGGCCGGAACAAACCGGGCCTCATAAGTGTAGAAAGCTGTCTCTTCCAGTTGCTGGCGGAACTGAAAGACCTGCTTACCGGCCCGCAGGGTGACATCTTCTTCGCCCACAAGGTGCGTGTGTCCCGACGCGCGACGATAGATGCTCAACTTGCCGCGCACGGTGCTGGGCGGCGGCTTGCTGAATTCACTGGTTGGCGGCAGGCGATAATCGACGACCACTTGCACCTCGAACGCCTGGCCTGCACGTGCGCCTGCAGGTGCTGTTACTCGGTCGATCACCACGTCACCTTGCGCGCCATGAGCCAGCGGAGCGACATCGATGCCGATTCCCGCAGCCGCCATTTCACGAGCTTCGCCCAGAGCGTCGCCTACGTTTTGATTTCCATCGCTGAGGATCACGACGCGTTTGGCCACGCCAGCCGGAAACGAGGCCTTGGCCAGGCGCATCGCGCCAGCGAGATTCGTACGGCTGTCGTCGACGCTACTTTCCAGCCGATTGGGCAGCGAACCGATCGGGGAAGGGGCATGTTCAATCTGAGCTTGCGCGCCGAAGACAATCACGCCCGCTTCGTCCTCCAGCACGGTATCGCGATGCTTTTCGACGGTGGCCCCGGCGTACTCAAAAGCGGCTCGGCGATCAGCGGCGGCGACACTCGTGGATTGATCAATGAGAAACAGAGCGACGATCCGCTGCGAGATCCGCACGAGTTGAATCTCGGCCAGCGCGCAGACGAGCAGAATGAGCAACGCCGAGCGAAACGCCAACGCCGTATAAAAACGGAACTTGCCCAGACCCGAAAGACTGCGCCAGCCTGTCATCCAAATCACGGGGAGCAACAGGAGCAAGAGAAGGAACCACGGGCGGTCGAACGAAAACTGCAGCCACTGCATTGAGTGATCTCCTGCCGTGGTTGTCGGCCACGGTCCGTTTCAGCCTATCATATTCGGCGCTCTTCAACGGCGCTCGTCGCTGACAGTTCCGTGGTGCGAAATCCGCATCGTGAAGATTGACTCTGGCCGGGACTATCGTGGCCGTTGCCGGGAAGTTAACGTCAAGGGATTCCAGAACGAAATTGCCCTGAGGACGCCTGTTATGCTGCGTGTTTCCTGCCTGCTGATTGCGGGCTGCCTTGGTTTGATTTTCGCCACGACGGCGGCCGCCGATCCCATTCCCGAGCAAGTAGTCATCTGCTCGTGGAACACCGAATGGCTGTTCGACAACTATCCGGGCGATAATAGTTCGGACCTCGCCAAAAAAATGACCGCGCCCAGTCGCCCCGAATGGGATTGGAAGCTGGCCGGCGTCGAAAAGCTGGTGCGAGAAGTGAAGCCCACGATCTTGGGGCTGCAAGAGATTGAAAACAGCCGCGTGCTCTTTTATCTGACGCAGCGATTCAAGAATGACCCCGACCTGAAGTTTCGCACGGCCTTCGTCGAAGGGAGCGACTTCTTCACCGAACAAGATGTCGGCATTCTCGCTCTGAGTGGGCTCACCGGTTTCGGCCGCCGCGAAATGTCGAAGGAGCAGTTCGAAGACAAGCGAAACATGAGCGTGGCCAAACACCTGTTCGCGACCTTCGAGTGGGGCACCGGTCCCGATCGCGAAACGATGACCGTCGTGAACATGCACTTGCGAGCCCAAGGGATGGCCACGAATCTACGCATTCGCCAGGGCACGCTGATTCGCGCGTGGGTCAACGACCTGATTAAGAAGGGCGAGAACGTGGTCCTCATGGGCGACTTGAACAGCGATGAGTTCGCGACCGAGACCACCGCTGAGGGCGACATTGGCGTGATGCGCGGGCTCAATACACCGGAGAAAGACGACGACCTGTTCGATACGCTCGTCGAACTCAAAGAGAAGGAGCGCCACACGCATTTGAACGGTCAGCAATACGACCGCATCTTGCTCAGCAAGAGCCTGGTCGAGGACGACCCGACTCGCAAGGACCTCTCCTTCAAGTCGGTTGCCATTCGCCGCGACCTCGTCGTGCGCGGCAAGGAGCAGGACAAAGATCACATGGACATCTACTGGACGATTCCCGAGGCCGAACGGGACGTCAGCGATCACTATCCAGTCGTCGTCACGCTGGATTACAAGTAGGTTGCTGGCCGAGCCAAGCTGGAACTACGCCAGCGAATGAGGCAAGGCAGGGGACTCGGCAGACCAGAAGGTCTGCCGGCACGGGCTAACGAGACTCGGCAGATCAGCAGGGTCTGCCGTCACGCTACTCGGCTCGCTTGCTGGCCGCGAGTGTGGGGAAGGCCGAGAACAAGTAGTAAGCTCGTGGCGTTGACGCTTCGAGCAGCCCCCGCAGCGCTGACAAGTCAGCGCTCTGCTGCTGAGCCTGCGCCACGGCTCCCAGATTGAAGAGCGTTGCGGGCCGGCGGAACCTCACCACGCGGACGCTATCTTTTTCCAGCTTGGCGAGTTCGAGAGCGCGGGCCACGGCATCTTCCAGAAAGCCGATCTTGTCGACCAGGCCGTGCTTCAGTGCCTGATCGGCCGAGAAGATTTCGCCCGTCGCCAATTGATCGAGTGCCGAACTGTCCTTCTCAAAAATCGGTCGACCCGACTTCACGATGTTCTTGAACCGCCCGAATGACTCGTCGACGTACGATTGAATGATCGCGCGATTCTCGGGCGACAACTCGCGCGTCATGCTCAGCATCTGCTTCCGCTCATGGCTGGCGATTGAATCGTCGACTACGCCATGTTCCTTCATCAGGTCGGTGAAGTTGTAGTGCGGAATGATGACGCCAATCGAGCCCGTAGTGGTGGTCGGCTCGGCATAGATGACGTTCTCTTGCTCAGCCACAGCCATCGAGACGTAATAACCGCCGCTGGCGGCCATGCTCCCCATGCTGACTACCAGCGGAATCTTTCCCTTGTCTTCGCGCAGTTTTTTGAGGTGATGGTAAATGAAGTCGCTGCCGGTTACGGTTCCGCCGGGCGAATCGACGCGGACGATGATGGCCTTCACATTCTCATCTTCGCGAACGCGATCGATCTGTTGCTTGACGAAGCCATCACCTTCCATGATGACTCCTTCGATCGAGATGATGGCAATCTTGTCGGTCGCAAACTTACCGCCGCTGACATACCTTTCTTCCAGGTTGCCGGTGGTATTGAAATAGTCGGCGAGCGCCGACCATTGGCCGATGACGATGAGGCCGGCAATGAACAGGCCAACCCAACCAAACACCGCAGCAATGCGCCAGAAGCCTGCGCCACCTTGATAGATGACAATGGGCTGGGGCGGATAATTCGGAGGAGCTTGTGACATAAGCGTTAATTCCGGTACAAACAAACGAGCAAACGATACTGCAAACCTACCTCATTTTACGGAATTCGCCGCCCTTGACCAAGGGAATGCGTGGCGGGCAATTCTCAGCCGGCAATTAGCCGTGCCCGCGTGGTCGCCATGCTCCGCCGTGGCGCATCTCCGCATGCTTACTCGCCGGGCGTGGCCAGCGGCGTCGCGGAGAGTTCCGGCGCAAAGAGATCGTCGTGCTGGGTATGGGCTACGCGCACAAACAGCATCGACCGCGACTTGGTGCCGCCGATCGATTCGACAAAGAAGTGCTCGCCGAGTCCCTTGGCATCCTGGCAGGCCGAATAGACCAGCGTCTGGCCGGGTGCCAGCGTAATGGAGGTGCGGAGTTGCTCAAAGGTGAGTTTCGGCCGGCCAATCCGCTGCATCAGCGTGCCTTCGCCACTCACCCACTGCTGCTTGACCTCGCCATGCTCGACTTCGGGAATGAGGTCGATCCTCACGCGTCCATCGGTCTCAGGATAGGGCTTCAGACCGAACAGGCATTGAGCCTTGTACAGCTGTTCTCCCCGGACGGAGCCATTGTCGCGAGTGAGCAGTGAGAGTTCCGGAAAAGTCTTGGAGCAGAGCACCTTCGCCCGGCGACCCGCCCGGCATTGCAAGCGTCGCAGCTGGCGATCGACTTCCACCTCACCCACATCGAGGTCTTCGCTGCGCTGGTCGGCAATGTCCACTTTTTGTGACATCAACTGGCGAATCTTCTCGGGAACCGTTTGGCCGAGAATGCCGCAACGCAGACCATTGCGGGCCAGTTCGGTACGAAGTTCGAGGGCCAGCGATTGCTCGTCGGTTTGATTCCAAACTTCGTCGTAACCGGCCTGATCGGCCATGGACAATTGCGCGTGGGCGATCTCGAGAATCACACTTCCCGGCGCAAGCTTCGGCGGCGGCAGCAGCCGATTGGTAGACGATTCTTGGTTGACTTGAAACGGCGCGCACCCCACCAGACCAGCCATCGCCCAAGCGGGCAAGGTCAGCAGAAATCGTCGTCGTGAGTGGGCGAATCTCGCCACAGTCTCGCTTCCGTGAATGAAGGTGTTCGTACGTTGAGTGCGCTTCCCGCGCGCAGTTCTAGCCGTCGCGCGAGGGAGCATACTGACACCTTCCGTCTGCCGCAACGGCAATCGCGAGGAATGATTTCCCTGGTTTCGCTGGCTAGTAACGATCGCCCTGGCGGCTGAAATGGTGTCGCGGGCAGAGCAGCAACAGCCTCGTTGCGGGCGACCGAAAACTCTTTTGGATTTATAAACAAACACTTGACAAAATGTCGCCCTTATGAGCTAATGTCGGGAAGTTCTCTTACAGCTTGGTTGTTGAAGTGAGTTCCCGCCCTGCGCGGTTGGTTTGCGTCGTGCTCGCACGGCGGGGCGAAGATTGCGGTGGAGGGGCCTGTCCAAGAAAGTGCCGGGTTGATGGACAAAAGGAGTGCGTTGCAAAAGTTGCGCGAGAGTCGCAAGTGATACGCCGGTAGCAACTTCGGACAAAGTAGAAGACTCAGTGCCTGTCCAATAACCCCGCCCGTTGTTGGACGTTTTGGCGGTTGGCGATGCGAGACTTGTCTGCCGGAACGTTGATTAGCAGCAGGCGACCTGCGGCGTGCTGCACCACCCGGCAGCGGCAGGCGGAGTGAACCTTTGCCTCAACTTCTGTCTGGGCACTGGTCGACAGTAATTCCAGATGCCTTGATTCTCGGGGTTGTGACACCTAACATTCCCCGGCAGTTACCAGGCATTCCCGCCCGCAAAGTTTGCCTCACCGCTCGCGTCACTCACTTTGGATGCTTCCCATGCCTGCTTGCGTCCTGTTCCCCTTCAGCCTTGAGTTGTGTACCGGCTGATCAGTGTCTGCTACGGCCGCATTGATCACAGGGATTTTCCCGCCGCGCGACCCCGACTCGATTCTGCTTGTGACGCCCTCCTGCTGGAGCTGAATATGGCTTCCGATTTTCGGCTGAAGGAACAACTTCCCCGTCTGACCGACCGGATCGTGGCGACGTACCGCTGCGAAGGGGCGATTCATTATTTGGGGCATTGCCCGCTGCCAAACTACGACGAAATCGTCGAGTGCCTGGCGGACCTGAAAGACATTCTCTACCCCGGCTATCGCCGCCGCGAAGGCCTGCACATCGGCAATGTCACCTATCACGTGGGCGACATCATTGACGGCCTGCACGATAAGCTCACTCGGCAAATTGCCCGTGCGCTGCGTCACGACGATCGCGTCAACGCGGGCAGTGCCTGCGACCCCGAGACCGACTACGAAGCCAAGGGCCAGGCGATGGCGATTGCGTTTCTCGAACGCATACCGTACCTGCGCGAGATCCTCGGCACCGATGCCCGCGCGGCCTACGACGGCGACCCCGCTTGCCGCAGCATCGACGAAGTGGTGTTTTGCTATCCGGGGCTCGAAGCGATTACCGTCCATCGCATTGCGCACGAAATGCGTCGCCTCGGTGTGCCGTTTATTCCCCGTATGATGAGCGAATGGAGCCACAAGCAGACCGGCATCGACATTCATCCGGGTGCGATCATCGGCCACCACTTCTTTATCGATCACGGCACCGGCGTAGTGGTGGGCGAGACGTGCGAGATCGGTAACAACGTCAAGCTCTATCAGGGTGTGACTCTCGGTGCTCTCAGCTTTGCCACCGATGACGACGGTAACCTGGTCCGCGGCCACAAGCGGCATCCCACGCTGGAAGATGGCGTGGTGATCTATGCGAATGCCACGGTCCTTGGCGGTCGCACCGTCGTGGGACATCACTCGGTGATTGGCTCCAGCGTCTGGCTCACGCATAGTGTTGAGCCGCATACAACGGTTGTAATGGAAAAGCCGAAGTTGCGGATTCGCGCGGAAATTCCGGATGAACTGAAGCCGGAATTGAACTATCAGATTTGAGGTCTTCGCTCATTACTCACTGAGCCGGGCACCCGCTTGCTGCCGAATATCAACGCTCGTTGTCTTCTGGCAACATTGCTTGGCAACAGAGCGTTCCGGAGTTGAAACATCGATGGCTGTGCTTCCAAGCAACGGCCGCCCGGAGTAGCCAAAAAACGCCTGATTTCCCCACGTTGGGCGGGACCTGCCGGAGCAAGACCTGGATCTGTGCCGCGATTGGTACGACGTGTGCAATAAGGGAGTTTCGTCTGGCATGGTCTGCAAGCCTTGGCCAGGACAATCTTCCTTGACAGAGAACAGGTGGGCTTATGGCTTGGTTGAAGAAGCAATTCGGGAAGCGGTCGCAACGGCGCGGCGTGCTTACCCTGGAATGGATTCTGCTGGTCACGGTGCTGGTGATCGGTGTCATCGGCGGTCTGGGCATTGTTCGCAATGCGACCGTCGCCGAACTTACCGACCTGGCGGAAGCCATCGAATCTCTAAACGTCAAGACCGAAGCTGAACTCGAATCCGAGCCGCCGTAATCGCGAGCGGAAGCACACCAGCTCGCGAGTGCCCATTTCTAGCGAGCTGCCCACCTTAGACGCACGCCAGCTTGCCCTGGCGTCGATAGCAGGCTCTTCTTAAGCTGAGTTGCCCGGCGAAGGACCGCGTATTTATCGAGCGCGCTGTAAAGGACTGCGAATGCGGCAACTCTATCTCGACTACAACTCCACGACGCCGATTGCTCCGAGCGTGCAGGAGGCAATGCTCCCCTTTCTGGCGGAGCATTTTGGCGACCCCTCTCACAGCCACGCCACGGGCCGGGCGTGCCGCGAAGCGTGCGAAGACGCGCGGGGGCAGTTGGCACATCTGATCGGTGCCGATGCCGAAGAGATCATTTTTACCAGCGGCGGCACCGAAGCGAATAACCTGGCCCTGCTGGGCACATTGTTGCGATATCAACCGGCTGCTGGCGGTCACCTGATTCTCTCGGCCATCGAACACGACAGTGTGGCCTTGCCCGCTCAGATGCTCGAACGTATGGGCTACGAGATCACGATTGTCGGCGTGACCGGGCAAGGGATCGTGCAGCCCTCAGCCGTTCAGGCGGCCCTTCGTAACGACACGGTCCTTGCGAGCATCATGCATGCGAATCACGAAACGGGTGTGATTCAGCCCTTGCGGCAAATTGGCGAACTATGCCACGCGCGTAACGTGTTGCTGCACACCGATGCCTCGCAAAGCGTGGGGAAGGTTCGCACGTTTGTCGATGAGCTCGATGTGGATCTGCTGACGGTTGCCGGACACAAGCTGTACGGCCCTAAGGGCATTGGCGCACTCTTCGTCCGACGGGGCGTGCCGCTCGAACCGCTCATTCGCGGCAGCGGTCAAGAACGAGGCCTGCGCGGTGGCATCGAAAACACGGCCGGCATTGTGGGCCTGGGCCGAGCAGCACAACTGAATGCGCGTGCCTTGGAAGAGTCGCCCGATCGCCTCGAGAAGATGCGCGACCAGCTGTTGAGCTCGCTGCAGTCTCGCATTGGCGACGAACTGATTCTGCACGGGCAACTGGCCGATCGTCTGCCAAACACGCTCAGTCTCAGTTTCCCCGGAGTTGCTGCCGCTGATCTGCTGGCCCACATTCCCGACCTGTGTGCGCACACCTGCGGCGGCGCGCACACCGATGCTCAGCCAACGTCACCCACGCTGGCGGCGATGGGAATTGATCCGCAAATTGCGCGGCAAACGCTACGTCTGTCACTCGGCTGGTACACGGCCGAAGACGACATCGAACGTGCTGCGAACCTGCTGCTGGGTGCGTGGGAATCGCTCCGAGAATAGCCGGCTTGCTACGGCTTGATGGGTTGCCTGCGCAGGCAACCCCTTGAGCGCCATCGCGGCATCCGGGACGATGTCTGTGGGACTAACGATGATTCATCTACCTGATTATGACGACGACGAAAGCGAAGGACTGCCGGACCTGCCGGTCAGCCACGATCGATTCATGCGCCTGGCTTTGGCTGAAGCACAGCAGGCCATGGAGGAAGACGAAGTGCCGGTTGGGGCCGTGATTGTGCAGGGGTCGCGAGTGATCGCCTCGGCGCACAACCAGCGCGAGACGCTGAAAGACCCAACAGCCCATGCCGAGATGATTGCCATCACCCAGGCTGCGGAATCACTGGGAGATTGGCGACTGGAAGGCTGCACGCTCTATGTGACGCTCGAACCCTGCATCATGTGCAGCGGAGCGATCCTGCAGGCTCGCGTGCCCATCGTCGTCTACGGCGCGACCGATCCCAAAGCGGGCGCGGTCAACACGCTCTATCACCTGCTCAGCGACAATCGGCTGAATCACCGCTGCCAGATCGTTCCCGGCGTACAGGCCGCGCCCTGCGGCGAGATTCTCTCGCGCTTCTTCCAGGCCCAGCGAAAGCTGGGGAAGAAATAGTGGCCTCGCGCCCGTCTAGCCTTTCACGGCCATAAACGACTTCGTCAGACCAGCGACGCGCTCGTCGATCATCTGGGCGTCCGGAAACATCGCCGCGAACTCTTTCCGGCTGAGCAGCTGAATCTCGCGGGCATAACCAATGGCTTCTTCTTCCGTCTTGGCTTTAGGGAACCAGCCTAACTGAAAGCGGCGGAGCAAAAAGACCTTGGTTCGCTCGGGCAAGAACTGAAAGCCCGGGAAGAGAAAGTGGGGCTCGATCGGGAAGTAGCGATTGGGCGTTTGCACGAAGTATCGCTGACCGACGCGGCGAATTTCGTTAGCCATGCGCACCTGATCGGCATGTCCGCCGACGTGCTCGATCACGCTGTTTGAAAAGACGAGATCAAATTCGCCATCGCCGAACTGCGACAAATCGCGTGCATCGCCGACGATCCAGCGGAATCGCTCGTCAGGCGTCTCGGCGGGAAAAATGTTAAGGACGGTGAATTGCAGATCGTCGCGATCGGCCAGCTCCATCGTTTTCCAAAAGACATCGGTCCCGCCCACGTCCAAAATGCGGAGTGGCTTCGGCGCGGCATCGATCACAGCCATTAAATGCGCGAGTCGCTTACGGCGAGCCTTGTAGGCGAACGATTGCTTGTTTTGAAAGTCGGCGTGCGCGGTAGCAGACATGCTGGTGGTCACCTGAAGGGAGATTTGCCAATTCACCTTCCAAGCCTAGCCCGCGTTCGCCCTGGCGGCGGCTTGCCCTCGCCCGTATCTGCCTCAGCAGTAAGCTCCTTCGCCCGGCACAATCGACACGATCGAACATCTCTCAACATGAACTCCGGGAAAGTCTTTCCGCCGGTGCTGCAGGCAGGGTAAAACAGAACTCCCTCTCCGCGGCTATTTTCGCCACTCGGGAACTTCTGCCATGTCCGCCGACCGGAACCTGCTGATCGGGATTCTTGCCCTGCAGCACAACTTTATCAACCGCGACCAACTCGTTGCCGGGCTGCAGCATTGGGTGCAACAGCAATCCAATTCTCTCGCCGAATTGCTCGAGTCGAATGGCGCACTATCCCCAGAAAATCGCCGACTGCTCGAACCGCTGGTGAGCAGCCATCTCGCCGCCAACGGCAACGACTTGCAGCGAGCCCCTAGTACGCTCCCCGGGCTCGGCTCGCAAAGTACCGAGCCTTGGGAGCGCGGCGATACTTCCGTCCCCGCTACGCTGTCGTTCGCTCCATCCTCTGGTACCAGCCGTTCTACCGTCGGGCAGTCGACGGGCTCCGGTCGGTTCCGCATTCTGCGGTTCCACGCCGCCGGAGGTCTGGGGCAAGTTTCACTCGCGCACGACTCAGAACTCAATCGCGACGTCGCGCTCAAGGAGATCAAGCCGCAATACGCCGCCCAGTCGGCGGCTCGCAACCGGTTCCTGCTCGAAGCCGAGATTACCGGCGGCCTGGAACATCCCGGCATCGTCCCCGTTTACAGCCTGGGCCAATACGGCGATGGCCGGCCGTACTATGCGATGCGGTTCATTAAAGGCGACACCCTCAAGCAGGCCATCGAGCGCTATCATCGGCCTGAGCCCAACTCGGCACCAACAGAAGGTCAGCGAACACTCGAACTGCGCAAGCTGCTCGGCCGCTTCATCGACGTTTGCCAGGCGGTCGAGTATGCCCACAGTCGCGGCGTGTTGCATCGCGATCTCAAGCCGGGCAACGTCATGCTCGGCAACTATGGCGAAACGCTGGTCGTCGACTGGGGACTCGCCAAGCCTTTGGGGGCGACCGACGTCGCCGGATCGTCGGCCGAAGCACCGCTTCAGCCCGCTTCGAGCGGAGCCGTCGAACACACCGAAACTGGCGACCGCCTAGGCACGCTGCAGTACATGAGCCCCGAACAAGCGGCGGGACAACTCGATCAACTTGGCCCCGCGACCGATATCTTCAGCCTCGGTGCCACGCTCTATCACCTGCTCACCGGGCAGGCGATGTACACCGCTACGGACAAGGACGAACTGCTGCAGAACATCGCGGCCGCCCGTTTCCCAGCACCGCGCACCATTCGCGCCGACATTCCCAAGCCTCTCGAAGCGATCTGCCTTCGCGCGCTCGCTGCCCGCCCCGCCGATCGCTACTCTTCGGCTCAGGCACTGCTGGAAGACATCGAATGTTACCTGGCCGATGAACCGGTCAGTGCCTATCGCGAACCGCTCGTCGTGCGCGCCCGCCGTTGGGCACGCAAGCACCCGGCTCTGGTCTCGGGCACGTTGGCCACCGTCACGGTCGCGCTCCTGGCCTTCGCCACGGGCGTGGTTGTCTTGGGGCAAAAAAACGCCCAACTGGCGAAGGCCAACTCGGCTGAGCAAACGGAACGTCTGCGGGCAGAACGGGGCGAGCGAGCCGCCAAGCTCAACGAACAGAAAGCCCTTCAGCAAGAACAGATCGCCAAGCAGAACGAAGCCAAAGCCCGCGAAGAGGAAGCCGTTGCCACCGCGGTCAAGAACTTTCTGCTCAACGACCTGCTGGCCCTCACCGAGCCAGAGCTGCAAGCGGCCGCCCGTCTGACGATCGATCCAGACCTCAAAGTGAAAGACCTCTTCCGCCGCGCTTCCGACCGCATCGACTTGCAATTTGACTCCACCTCGCCAGTCGCCAAAGAACTCAAGCTGCTGGTCTCCAGCGACGTGCCCCCCAAGCTCACCGTCCGCGAATTGTTGCTGCGCGCTTCGAACAAGATCGCCGGCCGCTTTGAGCAGCAGCCGCAGGTCGAGCACGATGTTCGCCTCGCGATCGGTCTGGCCCAGCGAGCCGTCGGCGAGTTCGCCCGCTCGGTGGAACATCTCGAACGGTGCCGCGATCTCGTTTCCCAGCTGCGCGGTCCAGAAGATCCCGCGACCCTTTCCGCCCTGGCCAATCTGGCGGCTGGTTACCAGATCGCTGGTCGCTCGGCTGAGGCAATTCCCATGTTGGAAGAAACGCTCGCACTACGGCGAAAGCATCTCGGTCCACATCATCCGCAAACCTTGAGCTCGCTCAACAGTCTGGCCAACTCCTATCGCGAAAACAGCCGTCTGGCCGAGGCGCTCCCGCTGCTCGAAGAAAACTTGAAGTTGCGCCGCGAACATCTGGGCCCCGATGCCCCCGAAACGCTCGACTCGATGGAGAACCTCGCCAGCGGATACTTGAAGGCCGATCGCCTGCGCGAAGCTGCTCCGCTCTACACGCACGTCCTCGCCCGCCGCGAAGAACTGCTGGGGCCCGAACATCCCGGTACGATCCAGGCCGTGGTCAATCTTGCGATGACGTATCGACTTCAGGGGCAACTTCCCGATGCCGTCGCCATGCTGGAACGAGCTCTCAAGCTCATGCAAACACAACTGGGCCCCGATCACCCCACCACCCTGTCGACCATGACCAGTCTCGGCAACGCGCAAATGGACCTGGGCCGAACGGCCGTGGCGACTTCGCTGTTCAAGTCGGTCCTCGAACTTCGCGAAACCAAGCTCGGCCCAGAACACCCACTCACGCTTAGTTCGTTACGCAACTTGGGAATCGTCTACCGCCGCACCGATCGCCCCGCCGAAGCGCTTCCGCTGTTTCAGCGAGCCCTCAAAATTCGTCTCGAAACGCAAGGGGCGAAGAACCCCGAAACGCTGGTCGAAATGAGCAACGTGGGAGATGCCTTGGCCGACCTGGGACGTAACAGCGAGGCCATTCCTCTCTACCAAGAAGCTCTGGAACAATTGAAGACCGTGCTGGGGCCCGACCATTCCTACACGCTGCTGGTGACTAGCAATCTGGCGATCGAGTATCGCAACGCCGATCGCCTCGACGAAGCCCTTCCCCTGCTGGAACAAGTCCTGGCGGCCAAGCTCAAGAAGCAAGGCGTGGGGCATCCAGATACCGTTCGCACGCTCGGCAGTCTCGCCATCGCCGAGGCCAAACTGAAAAAGTGGTCAGCGGCCGAGCAACACTTTCTCACCGCCTGGAAAGCCATGGACAGCTTTCCTGCCGAACTCCGCGATCAATTCCGCAGTGGACTCGGTCCCGAGATCGTTGAGTTTTACAAAGCTTGGGACAAGCCCCAGGAAGCTGCCGAGTGGCAAAGCAAATTCGCGAACTAGCTCCCCGCAAACCCGCGCCGGGCAGTGATGCCGCCAGCAGCAGACCACTCACTTCACCGTAAATGTCCAACAATGAGCCCAGTTATTGGACAGGCACCATTTTTCGTTTTTCGCCGCAAGCTGTCCCAGGCATTAGGCTTGCGTTCGCCGTGACACTTTTCGCATCACTCCTCTTTGTCCAACAACCGGCCGCATTGTTGGACACGTCCTGAAACTTGAACAACCCTTAGCGCAACTACGCGGCCGGTGCGCAATCCATCCGCAACTCCCAGGCTCCCGACAGCCGCCAACCGATCCACCACTTTGCTGAAGAACGCACTCGCATTATCGACAAGTCGCGATCGTCTGTCAATATGTTTGTCACGATCTATTTTCGATTGTCTCTGTACATCCTGACAGGCGGCCATCGGAACTGCTGTTGAACAACCCCTCGCAACATGTCGCTGTCAGGCTCGTTTACGCTGAACTTCGAACTCGAATAGCTGCCGCAGTTCTTCTACGACGTCTGCCGGCATCTCGTCAATCACCGGGGCGAACATCCATTCCTGCTCGCCGCACAAGTCACCGATATTTACCCAGCAGGCGAGCCGTTCCAAGTCTGCATGGCCCTGAAACACAGACGAGCGCTTGATGCTCAGCAGAGCTTCGGACAGAGTAGCGATCATCTGCTTCTTGCGAGCTGCGAACTCGTCATCCGTTTTCAGATCCGCATAACTCTGCCGCAGCAGGCGATTCGTTTCTGGCATCAAGCCAGGATCGCCATACTGCCCAAAATCGAGCTGCCATTCTGCCGGTGCCCATTTGAAATAGTTGGCGTCAGCGCTGCTATCCACTTGAGCAAGGGATTCGAGTGTATTGGCGTGAGGATAGATAGAAGTAAGCTCTGCATCAGCGTAAAAGCAGAAGGCATAAAATGTATCTGCTGGAAACGACCTCGTTGCGACAGCGAAAGCTTCGTAGCCTTCACGAATTGCAACTTCGATCAATTGCTGTTGTGCGTAGGGCATTTCCTGCTCGCTTCTCTTGAGTTATCGAACCTTAACTCTTCGCGGCTTCGATGAGCGCGGCGATGTCCTTCCGGCCCCAATCCAACGCATAGGAATGTGCGTCTTTCACGGCACCGGAAGTTCCCTTGTACTTCACGTGAACATCGATCCCTGACTCAATGAGCCGTTTAGCGACCTGTGTGTGGCCCTGATTGATTGCGGCAAAAAGCGGATTGCCTTCTGGCCTGCTCACATCAGCCTTAGCACCCAGTGAGAGCAAGTAGTCCAGCACCTCGATATGACCGTCGAATGCCGCCATGAATAAAGGAGTGGCATTTTCAATACCCGCATTTAGGTGCATGTCAGCGCCCATCTCAATCAGCTTTTTCACTACATTGATACGGCCATATGCGGCCGCTACATGAAGCCATGTGCCAAATGGTGTAATCGCAGAAAGTTGAGATTGGTCAGCACAAATCAATGAAACGGCCGCTTGATCATCTCCCTGCTTGATGGCAGTCCGTATCGCTTTGGTCGTCTCTTTTGCGTCCATCGGCGAGACAATCCCCTATTTGCCCGAGTTCTCGATGAGCGCGGCGATGTCCTTCCGGCCCCAATCCAACGCATAGGAATGTGCGTCTTTCACACCGGAAGCACCCTTGTACTTCACGCGAACATCGATCCCTGACTCGATGAGCCGTTTGGCCACTTCGGGGTGGCCCCGATCGATTGCGGCAAAAAGTGGATTACTTTCTGGCCTGCTCACATCAGCCTTGGCACCCAGCGAGAGTAAGTAGTCCAGCACTGCGATGCTGCCGCTATCCGCAGCCATAAACAACGGGTTGGCGTCTTCGATGCCGCCCGGCTTGTGAATGTCGGCGCCCATCTCAATCAGCCTTTTAACCACTTGAAGGCGATCGTACTGGGCCGCAACATGTAGCCACGTGCCGAATGTTGTTTCAGCGGCGACTTGTGACGGATCAGCCTCAATGAGGGAGATCGCAGCCGCGTCATCTCCCTGCTTAAGGGCAGTCCGTATCGCTTTAGTCTTCTCTTTTGCGTCCATCGAAGACAACGCTCCTACTTGCCCGCGTTCTCAATTAGCAAGGCGATGTCCTGACGTCCCCAATCCAACGCATAGGACAACGCGGTCTTAGGTTTTCCTGACGTGCCCTTGTAAATAACTCTGGCATCTAGACCAGCGTCAAGTAGCAGTTTTGCGATCGACTCGTGTCCAGAGCGAACGGCAGCAAATAGCGGATTTTTATCCGGTGCGCTCACGTCCAATTTGGCATTCTTGGAGAGCAGATACTTTGCCACTTCGAACTGACCTTCGGAAGCCGCCAGGTGAAGCGGTGTACTCTCCGCGATACCGCCCAAACAGTCAATATCTTGCCCCATCTCCAGGAGATGCTTGACGATCTCAAGCTGACCATACTCCGTTGCTATGTGCAGCCAGCTCCCGAAGACGGTATCCACGTTCAGCAAGTCAGGGTCTTCCTTAAAGAGACTCCTCAATCGTAGAGAATCTCCCTTCTCTATTGCGGATCGCGCCGCTTTGATCAGTGACTTGTCTGCCATGCATCAGGTCCGATCTGCCAAGTCGCATTTCCAAGCGTGTTAGTGGTTTACGAGCTGCTCCAGTCGGCTGATCTGAAGTTAGTCGTTTGACAACGCATTGCGGGTCGAGCAGATTCTAATACCGTGCGATCACAGGTCAAACACCTCGTAGGAGGAGCGTAAGAAATGGAAATCGGCCGGTGTCATCTGCGCGTTGCTCGGCCCAGCGATAAGCTGGCGGCCGTGGTCGAGTTCTATCGAGCTGGCCTGGGTTTCGCCGTCCTCGGTGAGTTCACGGACCATGCTGGTTTCGATGGGGTCATGCTCGGCCACCCGGGAGCCAGCTACCACCTGGAGTTCACTCGTAAGGCAGGTCATCCGGCGGGCAAGGCACCCACCGAGGACAACCTGCTGGTGTTTTACATTCCTGATCGTGCCGAGTGGCTGCAAGCCGTGGAGCGGATGGCTCGCTGCGGTTACCAGCCTGTGAAGTCGTTTAATCCGTATTGGGACCAGAGGGGAAGGACGTTTGAAGATGCTGACGGCTATCGTGTGGTGCTGCAGCAAGCGGTTTGGAGGTAGGGAGAGGGAGTGGGGAGAGAGGGGAGAGGATGGACCACAGAGGCGCTGAGATCGCGGAGGAGGAGGATGGGAGATGGGAGATGGGAGGAGGATAGGAGCGGAAGAGGAGGTGGTGGGTTCAGGCCCGTTTTAGGGTTGGGTCGTGTGATTCGCCGGCGAGGAAGGCAGCGATTCCGTGAAGCGATTCGAACTGATCGCAGGTGATTTTGATCATCGCGAGCAAGGGAGCGGCCATGAGGCCTCCCGCGATTCCCCACAGCCAGCCCCAGAAGAGAATCGACAGAATGATGGCCAGCGGCGAGAGTTGCAGGGAACGGCTGAGGACCAGCGGCGTCACAAAGTAGCTCTCGATCGAAGTGAGAATGGCAAACATTCCTGCCGTCGCGAGACCATAGCTGAGCGATTCATGCGTCACGGCACCGACGAGAAACAGCACGGCCATGCAGAAGAATGCGCCCACGTGGGGCACAAAATTGAGCGTGGCTACCACCACTCCCCAGAGCACCGGATTGGGGATCTTCATCAGCCACAGCAACGCGGCCGTTGCGACGCCGAGACCGATATTGATCGCGGTCACGGTGAACAAGTAACGCGATACTCCGGTCTCGACGTTGCGAATGAGTTGGACGACGTTGCGCTTATCGCTGAAGGTGTCGCGGCTTTCGACTGCCTGATTGATGAGTGATTTATTGAAGGCCAACAAGAAGAACGCGAGCACAAAGACAATCACGGCGGCACCGACAAAGTGCGTGCTTACACCAAGTGCCGTGAGCATCGTGTCTGGAGTGGCCACTTCGACCTGCAATGGTTTCGCCTCTCCATCGCGAGTCGTCATTTCCTGAACGGCGGCCGTGGCCTCGCGAAAATGTTGGAGCGGGCCGCTGTTCGCAGGAATCAACAGACTGGCTTTGTTGAGCATCGCCGGAGTATCGGCCAGCCAATGCTGAGCCTCGCGCGTGAGCGTCAAGATCGCCATGCTGAACAGCGCCACGACAATCGAGACGAGCACAAACGCAGATAACAAGTCTGGCACGCGCCAACTTTGCAGGCGACGCACGATGGGCATGAGCAGCAGTGCCAACAGCAGCGCGAGCATCACGGGAATGATCATGTCTCGCGCGACGTACAGCGCGCCGACGATTGCCAGTCCGCAGAGAATCATTACCGGCAAACTCGCAGGAGGCCGGGGCAGCGTCACCGCTTCGGGAGTCTTCGCCGCTTCCACGGGAACTTGATCCATGGGCACAGCTGCATCGATTCTCTGCTTGACGTGCGTGGACATGGTGGCGGACTTCTGGGGAGTTGATGAGCGCGAGGCGACACCCTCGTCAGCACAACTTGTGCCGCTCAGCCGAAGTCAGTGCGCGACGCCAACGCACCTGTTGATAATTTCGCGGGCGAAAAAGTAGTCCGCAAAAAAGTCGCTCCCTCAATCTGCGGAGAATTTACCGAGATGGTGAGACAGTCTGGGCCACGCGTTGCCCGTTGTTTCTAACCGTTTCAAAGCAATCCACTTACGACGAATTGATCCGCCATTTGATACCGGTACTTTGCCGAATACAGCGACAACAGCAACCCTAATAGGTGGTTATCAAATGGCATAAGCCGAGTGTAATATCGGCCACTCCCCGATTGCGGTACTGCCGCATCCCACCCTACGCACTTGTCTTAATCAACCCAGTCTTACAGGAAATGCTTCGTGACCCAGGAATGCTCTGCGCCCATTTTGCGCCGCCGAATCAAGTCAACCCGTCAATCACAAATCGGCAAGCGGAAGTGCTTTTTTGAACCGCTCGAAGGTCGCGCGATGCTCGCCACCTTTCACGTCTCGGTCGTCGATGGCGACGATGGCTTCACCGGGGGCACGAACGATCCCTTTCGCTCCATTCAAGCTGCCATCGTGGCGGCGTCGAGTGCTAACGACGGCCCCGACGTCATCAACGTCGCTGGTGGCACTTACAACACACCTGGCGTCGATGTAGGCATCGGCATCGCCAACTCGGCGAACCTCACGAACTTGCAATTGCTGGGTGGCTGGGACCTGAACTTCGGCACCCGCGATCCTGATGCGACTCCGGTCAATTACTACAACCAGGTCGCGGTGGATATCAATAATCCCTACGACGTTGATATCTCGGATGCAGACGTTACCGTCGATGGCTTCAGCTTTTACTTTCGCGGCGACGCCATTTCCGGTACTCGCACGGGCGCTGGCATCGTCACCAAGGCAACCAACACCACCATCAGCAACAACAGGCTGATCGTTGGTTTGAATTCCGTTCCAGCGCCTTCTGGCCGAACGCCTGGTGTGCAGTCGGGCTTCAACACCGACGTTTCTGGTTTGCAAGTGCTCAACAACGAGTTCGACATCTCGGCCCCAGCGCCGTCCTTTACCTTGTCGGCCTACGGAGTTTATTTGAACCCCGGGCCGATTGCGCGAACTTCGCCGATTGTCATCAGCGGCAATACGTTCGCCGGCAACAACATGAACAGCGCGGTGGTAGTCGATGAAGATGGCGGCGTCGAGATTAGCAGTAACACGATCAACCGGACATCGGCATATGCGCCATTTCCGGCCGGTGTGATTGCCCTGCGCACGCGCTCGGCAGCGTTGGAGGCATTCAACGATGTCACGATCACCGATAACACGATTGTTAATACCGACGCTGTGAACGCGACCGCGGGCATCGCACTCGGTGTAACTGGCCAGAATCAAGTGATCTCGAATGTCACGATCACGGGAAACCTGATTAACGTCGCGGCCGGCCCAGGCATTTTCGCCTCCAGCACGGTGAATGCGGCGACGACCTTCATCAATCTGAACAGCGTGCAAGCAGCGACTGCTGGCCAATACGTGGTCAGCGCCACTCCAGGGCTCGAAGTCTCTGGCAACTATCTGGGTTCCAATGTTGCTGCCACGGCAAATGCAAACCTCTTGGCGACTGGAGCGGGGTCCGTGCTTGCCAGCTCGTTCCTTTCGAGCGGTGCCGATGCGAACGCCAGCGTCGCCGGCCTGCAATTGCCGACGACGACCGAAATGCTCATACCTCAAACGGCCGCCACCAGCGGACTTGCGAAGGTCGACGGTCGGATTCAAACGGGCATCGATCGCGCTGCAGCGGGCATGACGGTGCGCGTCGCAGCAGACACTTACTCGGAAGACCTCATTGTTGCCAAGGAATTGACGTTGCTCGGTGCGCAGGCCGGTGTTGATGCTCGTGGTCGGGCCGCGACCGAAACGGTAATCGAGAGCCCTACAGGTGGGCTGGCGCTGCAAATCACGGCCGCCGATGTTGCCGTCGATGGCTTTCAATTTGTGAACGGTCTGGTTCGCGCATCTGCTGCGAATCCGACCATCGAGAACAACTTGTTCACCGTCGATGCCGGTGCTCTAAATGGCACACTCGTTGGTAGCGCGGCAGCCGTGGTTGATCTGGCTGGCGTCAGCGGAGTCGTGACGGTCGAGCAGAACTCAATCGTCCTCTCCGGCAATCTGGCTGCCCCAGGTAACTCGGCCGGTTACACGCTCAATCCGCTCGATGGTCAACAAGGCTGGAGCGGCGGTGCTCAGCCGAACTTCACCAACAACGATACGGGCATCGACAACGGCGACGGTACCTTCGGCGACGAGAAGGTCACCGACCTGCAGAGCTACAGCGGCACGCAGTCCTGGCGTTACTCTCGCGGTTATGGCAGCCCAGGACAGGGAACTCCGTTTTCACCAAATTTGGGTGCCACGGTTGGTGCGCCCAGCTTTGCTGATGGCGATACCGCGACCGTCCGATTTGCCTTCAAGGCTGTCACTGCCGGAGATGGAACGGTGGACACCATCTACGAAGGTACGCCCGCCGGCACTGACCGCACGGGCGCTCAAATTGGCCTGGAAAACACTCCCGCTGGAGTGAGGCTGTTTGCGAGCACCTATAACCCGACGACCAATGCATTTGACAGCGTGACGCTCGGAACATTCCCGGCCGCCACTTGGCATACGGTCGAATATACGACGGTTTACAACGACAATCCGGCTCTCGACCTCACCACGTATATCGTCGATGGGACGACCGTCGGCAGTTTGAATCCGTGGATGCACATTTGGCGTCAAGACAATGCGTTCAATCATGAAGTCGGCTCGCGATTAAAGTTCTCGACTACTCAGGACAACAATACTGCCATCAAGGGTTTCTACTACGACGATCTGGAGTTCATCATCTCCGACTCGTCGAACCCGGGCGTGCCGCTGGCGCAGTACAGCACTGGCTTTGAAGCATCGTCGGCTCCCACTCAACTCGACGGCATCAAGCTCTCGGGCAATGCAAGCTCGCTCGTCTCGCTCGCGATCGCGAATAACGACCTCGACGGCGGCAGTCTTGATCTTGCGGGAGCGAGCACGGGCATCGCCATTGCCGCCAGCACGCTTGCTGGCACGGTGGCAGTTACTGGCAACGAAGTGACGGGCTTCGCCACGGGCGTAAGCCTTGCCGCCAGTAACTCGGCCACCATCGCTGGCAACAACTTCAACAGTGCAGGGGCCGACAACACCACGGACGTGCGAATCGACAGTGGGGCAACGGGCGTGACGTTCGGCAGCGGCAATCAATTCGCTGGCGATACCTACTTCGTCGACAATCGCTCGGCGTTGAGCATCGATCTCACTGCCGCGGGTACAACCTTCGAAGGTTTGAACTCGGCGACCCTCGCCGACAACTTCCGCATTGAAGATAAGATGTTCCACGCACTGGATAGCTCCACGTCGGGCGTCATCACCTGGGTGGCTGACACGCGGTTCGTGACTACTCCGGGAACCGGCGCAAGCGACGAAACCATTCAACGGGCCGTGAATGCAGCTTCGCCCGGCGATACCGTTCGCGTGGAAGCGGGCACGTACAACGAGAACGTCGCTGTCAACAAAACGGGCGTGCAGTTGCTCGGTGCAGGCGCCGCGATGACCAGCATTGTCGGCCAATTGGTCGGGGCCGGTGTGAACACGGTTCAGCTCAGCGCTGCCGATGTCGTACTCGATGGCTTTACGATCACTCGCTTGCTTGGTGTGAACGAGAACAACATCGGCGTGGGGCTCTCGAGCCTGGCGGGCATTGAAGTTCGGAACAATGTCATCACTGGCAACCGGACTGCCATCTATGTGAATGGCGGTAGCTCGGTAACGATCACCGGCAACGTGATCGATGACAATCGCACCGGTATTCTGTTTGCCGATGCAACGCACGGCACGCACACGATCACCGAGAACGCCATCACGAACAACAGGACCTTCGGCGTTCTGCTGCTCCCGTCGATCACCGGTTGGTCGGCAGACACGGTCATCTCGGGCAACAACATCAGTGGTAACTTCGCCAGCCAATTGGAAAACAATGGCTCGGTGACCATCAACGCTTCGGGCAACTGGTGGGGAACTGAGACACCGACGTTGGCCAACCTGAGCGTCAATGCCGCGCTGCCACCGGTGTTCAATTACCCGGGACCAGCCTCACAGCCCGCTTCGCCCTATCCGTACTTCCTCTCCGGTTCGAATGCCGCGGGAATTGACTTCTCGCCGAACCTGAACAGCGGGACCGATACGGCTCCGGCCACGCCTGGCTTCCAAGGAGATTTCTCGTCAATCACGGTTCACCTGAAGGGTGCTCAAACGGGAACTGCCGGACGAATTCAGGAGGGTGTCGATGTCGTGAGCCCCGCCGGGACGATCATCATCGAAACGGGTGCTTACGCAGGCAATGTCGACGCGACGGCCAAGAGCGCCACACTGCAACTGGGCGTAGGAATTGCCCAGGTCGCCATCAACGGCAATCTGGTCCTCGATGCCAATGACGCGCTGGCTTATGAGGTCAACGGCAATGCTCCTGGTACTTACGATCAGCTGCAAGTGAATGGCACCGTCGCGCTCGGCGGCGCGTCGCTGCTGATTAGTGGTTCCTACACCGCCACACCGAACGACATCTTCACGCTGATCGACAACGATCTGGCCGATCCCGTCAGCGGCATCTTCGCCGGCAGCCCAGCTGGTGGCCTGGTGAACGTGAATGGCTACCTGAAGCAGATTTCGTACACGGGCGGCACTGGCAACGATGTCGTGCTGCTGGTGCCGCTGGGCAACGGCGGCGTCGTGCCGAATCCCGACTTGCCGGGCCAGTCGATTCTGGTAATCAACGGCACGGCGAAGAGCGACGCCATCGTCGTCCGCAAGACTTCGGCGACCGAAGTCACGGTCTACATTGCCCCGAAGGTTTCCATCGGCGTCTTCCCGCTCGCTTCGTTCGACAGCATCTTGATCAATGCCTTTGCCGGTAACGATTCGATTGTGATCGAAGCTCCGATCGACAAACCCTCGACCATCTATGGCGATAGCGGCAATGACGCGATCTCGGGTGGCTCGGGGCCCGATATCATCGTGGGTGGGGAAGGTAACGATTCAATCGTTGGCAATGTTGGCGACGACACCTTCATCGGTGGTCCTGGCAACGACAAGATTGTGGGCGGTGCAGGCTTCGATAAGTACGTTGCGCCCACGGGTGCGGCCATCGTTTCGGGAACTGTTGTCCGCGTCGGTACTTCCTCGGCGACCTATGCCCAGATCGAACAGATCGAAGTGACGGGAACTGGCGCCGCTGAGAACTTTGTGTTCAACAACGTGGTCGCCAATGTCCTGCTCGATGGTCAGGGTGGAACCGATACGATCTCGTACACGGGCGACGGCAACTTCACGCTGGCGAATTCGTTCCTCACGCGCACAGCTGGGGTCACGAACTCGACGGTTGCACTTACCAGCATCGAGAAGGCGACCATCACTGGCTTGCACGGCGCGAACACGTTTAACGTCACCGCCTGGACGAACCTGGCAACCGTCATCGGCGGCTTGGGGACTGATACGATCGAAGCAGCCAACGATGTTGACTACACGTTGACGCCGACGTCGCTGCAGCGAACCGCGCTGCCGAACATCACCCTCAGCGCCATCGAAAATGCCAAGCTCACCGCCGGCGTTGGAGCCAACACCTTCACCGTAAATGAATGGGCCGGTACCGCTACACTGGCGGCCAATGCAGGTACCGACAAACTGGTGGTCACCGATAACTCGATGTTCACGACATTGACCAACACGTCGCTGACGCGACTGGGGCGTGGCACCATCGGCATCTCTGGCTTTGAAGCCGTAGAAATCACCGGTGGCGCAGCGGCCAATACGATCAGCGGCGCAGCCTTCTCGGGGCAATTGAAGATCGATGGAGCCGGCGGCAACGACACCCTCACGGGCGGCCAGGGAGCAACATTGCTTCTCGGCGGACTGGGGAACGATACACTCCGCAGCGGTGGTGGCCGCACGGTGATGATCGGTGGCGTTGGTCTTGATCGACTGACCGGTGGCTTCGAAGGCGACTTGCTTGTCGCGGGGCAGACGGTTCACGATAACAACGCAGCAGCTCTCGCGGCGATTTTGGCCGAATGGTCTTCCGGCGCTAGCTACGCGACGCGCGTCAGCCATCTTACGGGAACTGCCGGCGGCTTGAACGGCACGAACTATCTCAACGGCCCGAATGTGACGCACGATGCGGCCGTTGACGTGTTGATGGGCGCCGGTGGGGACGATCTGTTCTTCGCCAAGCTGACCGCTTCGGTCGGTGTCCCCAAGGATACGCTCAGCGATAAGCTGCCGGGCGAATCGGCGTTCTAACGATTTGCCGGTCAGGATCGCGCCCAAGATAACGGCTCGCGTGCTGCATTCTGCAGCACGCGGAGTGGCGGTGAACCGTTTGACTTTGGCAGATCTATTTGACAAAGAATCAGGCGTAGCTCAGATTCCAGTTGGGTTCGCGCTTTCGCTGCGAGCTGTAACCGTTTGCCGGTCGATTGCCAAATCGTGCTGGCCGCTCCGACGCCAGGATCAGATCCGGCGGATGCGGTCTCTTGCGCGCGCGGTGCGCAGCCGGCGGAGAAGGTTTGGTGGGCGGTCGTTCTTTCAAAACCTGGTTGAACCATGGACTCCAAGGGGGCCCGATTTTCCCTTGGCTGAAGTCCGCTTGTGCGCTCGGCTGGGCTAGCTGGTGAAAACAGGAGGCGCAAAAGTGGTTATCAAATGGTTATCACTTTTTCAGTGGTTTTTCGCCACCTTTCGACGCAAGTTGTTTGCCGATAAAAGATTGCAAAAAAGAGTTATCAGAAAAAAACGGCTCAAAAAGTTATCAGCGATCAGCGGTTGTTGATGTTTGAGCAGGCGGCGAAGTTCATCCGCAACATGGCGTCGAATCTTCCCTAAACGGCGACCATGATAGCGGATCCAGAACGTGAACTAGCTGGGTGGCTGATCGCTGGAGCAAGTGGCCAGCGATGGTAACTTCGAGTGGCAGATTTCGCTGAATCGTTATTGTGAACGGCGGAAGCCAGGCGTAGATTTGCCGCTGCGGCTGACTCAGCTTTTTTTGCGCAAACCGTTCCGTTCCGATGTTTGTTGGGCGTAAGGATTAAGGTCGCAGAGGGCTATAAGCTATTGAGGAAGCTATTGAGGCTATCGCTGGCTGCGGTCAGTCCGTTGCCGCTCCGCGCGGGCAGTTTCTAGCTAATTGTCGCACCTTCATCGAGATGCCCTGCAGTGTTCATGTCTGGTACCACATTCGATTGGGTGCAATTAGCGAGGAAACGGATAGCCCTCATGACCGATCTGAAGCACCTCGACAATCGCCAGATCAGGATTGATGTGGCTTGCGAAGGAACCACGAAAGTCTTTCGTGGGAAGGGGCGATTTGTCGATTGCGACCCGACCCTGGGGCCGGTGCTTGGAGTGGTTGTGGAAGATCCCACCGGCAATTTTGAGTTCTTGTTTCCCGTGAATACTTGGACCGCTGAGATTTTGCCAGATACTTCCGGTGAATCCGATTTTCGAATCTGCCTGGATTCGGTTCCCAATAGTCTCAACTGATAAAAACGACTTGCTCAACTGCCGCTGTTGCGGCACTCGAGACAGTCCCCAGGAAGACGCAAGAAGACTGCACCTGCGGCGTAACTCACCCGCACGAGCACCGAGTTTTGTTCGATCGAATACAGAGTACCGGTTTGCCCCAGCAAGCTGCCTTTCACGACGCACACAGGCTGGCCAAGGGCCAGAGGAGGCGAGTGCGGCGCGGGGAAGCCTGACCGTTCGGAAACCAGCTGAACTCCCATTTTCCACCACCTTCCCGTGACGTTCGGTCACCTCGAACTTCCTCTAACAGACTTCGCAACGCAGGCTTAAGTGATTGGAGGGGTGGAATGTACTCAGGAGACGAAATTAACATCCTCGCTGCGGCAAAAGTACATCTTTTTGGCTTAAAAACGGCGAATCCACGCCAGGGGAAAGCTAGCGGTATTTGACAGATTTCTGGTAGCAAAAGAGCAGGCAGGAAACTCGGCTTTGTGGTGCAACGAACGACTCATCGTCGAGGTGATTGGGCCGCAGGGCGTCGTCTCTACGCCCGTAGCATTACCGTTTGCCCGCGTTGGCTCCCATCCCGACAGCGATGTCGTCTTGCCTGAAGGTCCGCCGACGGGTCGCAGCCTCTATCTGCATGCGACGACCGACGGAATCTTTTGCTTGGACCTGCGCCGAGTCCAAAGCCACGGAACGGACTTGGGCTTTTGGCTGCAGCCGACAGACGAAGTTGGCATCGGCGGATTTTGGGTAAAAGCCAGCATGCCGGGTTTGATACCGCGCGAGCCGCCGAAGATCAGCCTCGATCAAGATGAGAGCGCTCCTTTTCCACGCCCGGTCCTGAGCATTGTTTCCAGCGGCCGCTGCGTGGCGAAAAAGCGGCTGCAAAGCAGTTTGAGCACGGTGGGCCGGTGGCCTCAGTGCGGACTGCATCTGCAAGGTCAGCTAGTTTCGGGCGTACACTGTGCGCTGTATTGGCACCAGCGCAGGCTCTGGTGTATCGACCTGCTCAGTAGCAATCGAACCTTGCATCGAGAGGAGCCCAACACCTGCGTTGAGCTGGCGCTGGGAGAGAAGATCGAGGTCGGCGAATTCGAGATCGTGTTCGAGCGATTCTCTCGGCAGCGGGACGTTCTTGGCCGGACATCGCGAAGCGATTCAGCTGGAGCGACTGCCAGCAAAAGAGATCACAAGGGCAAGTCACTGCGCAAAGCTTGGCGCGAGTTGGAGGCGAACCCCAGCCAGGCAGAGTCCGCTGGTTCCGTTCCGCCGATGACCATCTCGCCCTCTGGCAATTCGGAATCCAATGTTTTGATCTCCGCCAGCAGCTCGGGGGTTCTGGTGGATCCGGCGACTGTTGTCGCTCATGGCGCGACACAAGATACCACAAGTGATATCGGCCGGAGTACCGTGACCACGAGTTCGCTTCCCGATCTTCAGCAGTTGGAAGAACTATCGCGCAGGTTGCAGGGCCAGTTTGCACAGCTGCAATCCGAGGCGAATCGGCTGACCGATATTACGCTGCGTCTGAACTCAGCGTCGCTGCAATGGGCCGATAATCGCGACGAGATTCTCGGACTGTTGACGGCCAGCCTCAATCCGCCGAACTTGCAAGGCATCGCGGTTCCGCTTAATGAACCAAGCGAATCGACGACACCCAAGCTGCCTGCTCCTGCGGTGGATCCTTGCGCGACGGCAACCAGCGAGCCTTGCGCGACGGCAACCAGCGAGCCTTGCTCGACGCCGGCCCCGCTCGTTCAGGAAAAAACGGTCGTCGAGCCAGCGAAGATAGCCGAGCCAGTCGTTTCGCGGCCATTGCCGGGTGGCCGAGGAAGTCGTTCCAGCGGGGTTAAGAAAGACGAGTTGGTCGAGTTTGTCAGCGATCGCATCGCACTGCTTGAGCGACAACGCCGGTGGAAGCGGTTGGGGATCGGCCTGGGAATCGCCGCTGCGACGCTCGTGCTGGCCGGAGCAATCGGTGGAGTCTGTTACAGCGTGAGCCAAGGATACATTCAACTGCCGCAGTGGCTACAGCCAGGTTCAGCCAGATAGGTTCAGCGACGCCCTGAAGCTTGCACTACTGCTGCTTGTCTTCGCCCGTCGAGGAGCCCGGCTCTCCGTCTGGTTTCGAGCTCTTTTTCCCGGCATTCATTGAGTCGATCCAGTCCAGATACTCTTCGATTTCATGCAGCGGCATGCCCAGGTTCAGCGCCTCTTGGATGGCCTTGGTTCTCTCCAGAAAACCGGAGTGCTCCAGCAGCAGTTTGGCGATTTCGTGGGACATGGCATACCGGCAGGATCCTGGGAAACGCACTCCCACAGGTAACTATACTAGGCGTTTTGACACCCGGCCGGAAATCCAATGGTAGAATGCCCGATTATCCTTGCCGTCAATGTCGCTATCTTCATGACGCCAGCCCGCGCGACGACGCGTCGGACCTACTAGCTTGTCGTTCGCTGCAACGTCGCTGCGTACTCCGTGACAAGAACGAAACCAATCATTAAAATTGGCTGATCGTGGTGCTCAACCGCTACGTTGCCAGCTGAACCACAGGAACTTCGGCTGGCCAGCTGCAAAAGTCGAATTGCATCCTCCCCACCTGCTCGGGCGTTGGTCGCAAAAGTTGCCGATTAGGCCTGTATTTGGGGAAAAGAGCTTCATGCCAGAGTCCGAGCCGAACCTTTCTGTTAGCGCGGTTGATATTGTCGACTCCCTCCGAGATTCATTGCTCCTACTGGATTCCGACCTGCGCGTCCGGCAAGCGAATCGAGCGTTTTACGCGACGTTTCAAACGACCGCTGAACAAACCATCGGACGCTGCTTCTATGAGCTGAGCGATGGGGAGTGGAGCAATCCCAAACTGCGAGAATCACTCCTAGCGGTCCTGCAGCAAGGCTCCAGTTTCGATGACTTCGGAGTGACGTTCGAATCGCCGAGTGTCGGCAAGAGAGACCTGCTTCTCGATGCCCGGCGTGTGATTCACGAAGGCAAGCATACAAGTTCGATTCTGCTGACCATTGAGGATATCACCAACCGGCGGAAGTCTGAGCATGCGCTGGCCGCGCAGCAGGAATGGCTGAAAGTCACCCTCGCGAGCATTGGCGATGCAGTAATCGCCACCGATGTTCGCGGCGTGATTGTCTTTTTGAACCCCGTGGCCGAAGCCATCACGGGCTGGTCGTCGACGGAAGCTGTGGGGCAAAACCTCGAAACGGTCTTTCAAATTGTCAATGAAACGACGCGGGCGAAAGTCGAGAATCCGGTTACAAAGGCCCTGCGAAGTGGAACGGTCGTTGGCCTTGCGAACCATACCGTGCTCATCGCCAAGGACGGCACGGAAAGTCCCATCGATGATAGCGCCGCGCCGATTCGCGCGACGTCGGGCGAACTCGTCGGCTGCGTACTGGTGTTTCGTGATGTGCGAGAACGCCGAGCCGACGAAAAGGCGATCGAAGACAGTGAGCTTCGCTACCGACTCATCGGTAAAGCCGCCAATGATGCAATCTGGGACTGGGACCTCGAAACCAACGAGGTCATCTGGACAGAGGGAGTTCGTCGGGTCTTCGGCTACGCAGCGCAAGACATCGGCGAAACCGCCTCCTGGTGGATCGAGAACATTCACCCCGACGACCGACAGAGAATCTCGGACGACATCCATGCCGCTATCGATGGCGGTGCCGAACACTGGCAGGACGAATACCGCTATCGTCGCGCCGATGGCACCTATGTGGCTGTCTTCGATCGCGGGCAGATTGTGCGGCAAAACGGCAAGCCCGTCCGCATGGTGGGCTCGATGCTTGATCTCACCGAGCAGAAGCGTGCCCGGGCAGCCCTAAAGTCCGCAGAAGAACGGTTCGCGTTCGTGCGCAAATCGAGCGGCGTCGGCTTCTGGTACTGCGATCTGCCTTTCGATGTCTTGCAGTGGGACGAACATGTCAAATCGCACTTTCACTTGCCCGCCGATGCGCACGTCACAATCGACACCTTTTACGAGCGCATGCATCCTGCCGATCGAGAACCGACACGGACTGCCATTGAGCTGAGCATTCGGGAACAAAAACCTTACGACGTTTATTACCGCACCGTGCATCCTGTCACCGGCGCCGAGAAATGGATCCGCGCCATCGGTCGGACCTTCTACTCGGCCGAGAACACGCCGATTCGCTTTGACGGCGTCACGGTCGATGTCTCGGAACAGAAACGAGCCGAAGGTGAACTGCGCGAGGTGGCAGCCGCACTGTCCGACGCCGGACACCGCAAAGATGAGTTCTTGGCCACGCTGGCCCACGAACTTCGCAATCCGCTCGCTCCCTTACGCAACGCGCTGCAATTGATGCGTCTCTCGTATGAACCAGAACTGCAAGAGCATGCCCGCAGCATGATGGAGCGCCAGTTGTCGCAGATGGTTCGACTGGTGGACGATCTCATGGACGTCAGCCGCATCACGCGCGGCAAGGTCGATCTGCGCCAAGAGATCATGCCGATCTCGGTGGTGCTGAATAATGCCATCGAGACGAGCCGTCCTCTGATCGAGCAAATGGGCCATCAGCTGAAGGTTTCGTTGCCCGCGCAACCGATTCTGGTTGACGCCGATATGACCCGCCTGGCCCAGGTATTTTCGAACTTGCTGAATAATGCCGCCAAGTACAGCGAGCAGGGTTCGCAGATCGAGGTGAGTGTCGAGCGGCAAGGTGACGACGTGGTCATTCGCGTGAAAGACAACGGCATCGGCATCGCCGCCGATCAACTGCCACGGATCTTCGAAATGTTCGCCCAGGTAGATCGATCGCTGGAGCGGTCGCAAGGAGGACTGGGCATCGGACTGACGCTCGTCAAACGGCTGGTCGAAATGCACGGAGGAACCGTTCAAGCTGCCAGCGAAGGTGCGGGGCAAGGATCTGAGTTTATTGTTCGCCTGCCATGGTTGGCTGAGGGAGCAAAGCCGCGAGCAACCGGCGGCGCGGAGCTTCCTTCCGCGAAATCATCACTGCGCGTATTGATCGTGGATGACAACCAAGATGGTGCCAATAGCCTGGCCCTGATGCTGAAGATCATCGGGAACGACACTTGCACTGCCTACGACGGCGAAGAAGGCGTGAATGCGGCCGCTACCTATCGACCCGATGTAATACTGTTTGATATCGGCCTGCCCAAGCTGAATGGCTACGAAGCCTGTCGACGCATTCGGGAGCAACCGTGGGGCCAGCAGCCCGTCATCATTGCCGTGACAGGCTGGGGGCAAGATGAGGATCGGCGCCGCTCGCAAGCGGCCGGGTTTGATCATCATTTAGTCAAGCCGGTCGACCCTCGAGCACTGATGCAATTGCTCGCAGCGCTCCAGCCGGCCGACCGAGGATAGCAAACCAGAAACGCCTGCCGAGCGAACGCAAAAAGTACAGAAAGGTTTTTCGGTGGTTAACATATCCGAATCGCATACCCCGCTGCGAATCCTCATTGTTGAAGACAACAAAGACGGCGCTGACAGTTTGGCGATGTTGCTCCGAATTCAGTGCGCTCACACGGTTGATGTCGCCTACACCGGTCTGCAGGCTTTGCAGGTTGTCAATGTTCATCGGCCGGATGTTGTGCTGCTCGATTTGGGCTTGCCTATCATGAACGGATACCAGGTTGCCGAGGCGTTACGCGGGCTACCTAATTCGCATGAGATCGTGATCATTGCCATCACTGGCCACAGCAATCCAGAAGATTTGGAAGTGTCAAAGGCCGTTGGCATCGATCTGCATCTAGCCAAGCCCGTGGACATTCGGCACTTGCTCACTTACCTGAGTGGCCGCGGACTCAATTGAACCTCGGCAATACTTCACCATGCCACAATCGGCTCGTCGCACTCACCCTTTGCCCGCCTGGCTCAGCCGCGCGTTGGCGACGTTGCTCGATCCGACCATCGTGTTCTCGTTTGACCGCACCGGGTACTGGTTACATAGCGGCAGCTTCCGCCCGGATGACTTGGAAGTCGATCTGGCGGGGCGAATCTGTTTGGTGACAGGAGCCAACTCGGGACTCGGCTTCGAAACGGCCCGGGAATTGGCTCGGCGCGGGGGCGAAGTTTGGCTGCTATGCCGCGATGCGAAGCGAGGACAGGCCGCTCTCGAGCAGATCCAGCAGGAACAGCCGAACGCACGGCTGCAGCTGGAACTGCTCGATGTCTCTGACCTGGCGATGGTCCGCTCGTTTGCTGAGCGCTTTCCGCGCGATCGCATCGACGTTTTGGTGAATAACGCGGGCATCCTGCCCGAGACGCGGCGCGAGACGGCACAGGGAATTGAGATGACCTGGGCAACGAACGTGCTCGGTCCCTTCTTGCTGACGCAGCTGTTGTTGCCGCGTCTGCGGGCGGCTGGCCATGCTACGGGCGATGCGCGGGTAATCACCGTTTCGTCCGGCGGCATGTATCCCACACGGCTGTCGCTCGACGATGTGGAATCGAGCAAGGGAAAGTTTAGTGGCGTGCGCGCCTATTCCCTCACCAAGCGCGCTCAAGTCGTGCTGAATGAGCTCTGGGCCGAGCGCTGCGCTGGCAGCGGCATCACATTCTCTGCGATGCATCCTGGCTGGGTCGACACCGCCGGCATTCGGTCGTCGCTCCCCGGCTTTCATCAACTGCTAGGTCGTAGGCTACGCACACCGGCTCAAGGGGCCGATACCATCGTCTGGCTCGCCGTCTGTGAGCGGAGCGCCGGCCTCAGTGGCAAGTTCTGGTTCGATCGCCACGAGCGCTGTACCCATTACCTGCCCTGGACGCGCGAGAGCCCCGCCCAGCGAGACCAGCTGTGGGAATTGTGCGTGGAGCAGACCGAAAGGTGAGCGATCACGTCGGGTTGATTTTCTAAAAAATCTATTGACAATGATTCACCACTTTGCGCCAATAGCAGATTGATCTTCGACAAATTGGTGGATCGATCGAGGGCCTTATTACCGTAGCCATCTTGCTCCGCAAGATGGTCCCGCTCGAGTTGTATTCAAAACGAACCGGCCGGCTGTTATCTCTGCGGAGCGAGATGAGTACGCAAAAGCGGTCCCTTACCGTCGTCATCTTGCTCCGCAAGATGGTCCGCTTGCGTTGCGTTCAGTGCGAGTCGTACGGGCTGTCATCTCGACGGAGCGAGATGACTACGATGGGCAAACAGCGAGATGCTTAGGGAGCGGTAAATGCCTTAGTGAGCAGTGCGAGGCGAGTACTCACGAAGTTATCGTCTGCCAATATGGCAGGATTAAATGGTTATCAAACGGTTATCACCAAAGGGGCCAATAACTGGTTATCAGTCGACCGAAGTGACAGCCGCGACTGAGTTTAGAGGGGCTGCTCCAATGCGAAAAAACGCGCGAAAAAGTTATCAAACTTTCGATCAGCTGCGACTGTTCAACGGGGTGGCTCAACTTGCGAGCAAGGGAAAAACGACAGCCATAGCAATCAATCAGCTTACAGGCAGTTACAGCCTGGACAGCAGTTCCGCCTTTTTGGTGGCGAACTCCTGGTCGCTGATGAATCCTTTGGCTTTCAGGTCGCCGAGGCGTTCGATAGCTGTGAAGACGTCCCCCTCCAGCGGTGATGAGGAAGTGGAGGACGGACTGGGTGTCGAAGGGCTGAAGGTCGCGCGATCGGGGGATGGCGTGTGGGGCACTGATTGACCGTTGCGCGAGACGACGGGCAGGCTGGAGAGATTCACGGTGCCGAACTGACTGCTGAAAGCGATCGAGCCGCCGGAACCCTGCTGCTGAGAGAAGCCGCCGATCTGGTGGTCCTGCGTGTCGTAGACCCAAACATCGCCGCCTGAATCGACAGCCAGGCGTCGTGAGCCGGCAAAGTAAGCGTACTTGAGATTGTTCTGCGAACCAGTCGCGTTGGGGCTGCCCAGTTCGGCCGGCCACCAGTTGGACCGCGGATCGGGCACAAACAGGCTCGATGGGCCCTGCATGCCACCGGCAGCCTGGTACTGCTCGTTACTGCCGCTTTGCCGTTGCGACTGAAAGCTACCCGTCTGAAACAAGCCCGGCTCGCGACTGAGAATGTTCGAGATCTCGTAACACAGCGAATCGACGCGGCCTTTGAGATAACCGTTGAACATGTCACCGATCATTAACATGCCGCCGCGCATCCATTGCCCGCCGCCGCCGAATTCCGGGTGACTGAACTGCGCCATCGAGCCGTTGCCGTTGAGCACGGCTCCGAGCATGTGCGTGACGGCGTCGGGACTGAAGCCGGACGACTGCGACAACTGATTGACGACCCGCTGACCTTCGGACGTAAGCTGCATCATCGAACTCTCTATGCGAAAAACGCGTCGGCCCGCCTGCCTACGACTGGACTATCAACCGTGATCATTGTCTCAACTTCCGTCGTTGTGCTACAGGCCCCAGGACGATTGAGATCTGGCGTGAACCTTAGCGGCAATCACGCATCGAGTACGCTCTGCAGCACCTTCATTTCAGCAGCGGCGCGCTGCTCGACGTAGGCCATGGCTTTTTTCACCCGACCTTCCGCAGCAGGATAGTTTCGATGGATTCCCAACAGGATTTCCGACATCTTCGCGGCAGAAGTGCTGTCGAACTCGGGAGCCCAGTCTTCGAGGCCAATATCCTTGAACATCCAGCACTTGGGCGAGTGGAACTCGGAGAACGTGTGCATCATTGGCGTGCCGACGGCAAGGGCCATGATCGGGGTGTGCGGCTCGTGGCAGATGACCGTATGAGCGCGTGCGTAGAACGAGCAAGCCTCGTCCACGTTCCAGAACTCGTCGAAGTTGACTACGTGCTTTTTGAGGTCATCAGGAAGCGGATCGTAGACGAACTGCTTGTTGTACTCCATCTCTTTGTAGACCTCGGGCGCGATCACTACCTTCCAGCCTGTTTCCTTGACCCATCGCGCGATGAGGTCCTGATAGACCTTCGCCCGACGCTTGTCGTCGGCGATGTTTTCCGGCGTGGGATGGAGCGGATTGAGTTTCTGTGGACGTTTGTCATCGACACCAGGAGACGAAGGCGAGTGAGTGCGAAGTTGCAGCGTAATGAACTTCTTCTCTTCCAGTCCGTGCTTCTTCATCCGAGCCAGGGCCTTCTCCTCATCGCGGACGTCGATGCCGAAACAGCCATCGGGAGCGAACTCGAGGACGGGTGGCTTTACGCCGACATCTTGCAGTGTCTTGAGCGTTTTGGAATCGCGACAATAAATGAAGGCGGCGCTATTGAGCAGGGCGATGCGTTCGTCCGCACCAGGGCCAGTGACCATATCGGGAAAATAGGACTGCCCCTGCAAACCCCAAGGCTTGCCGATCTTGTTGCAGTACTTCATGAAGTCGGTAGATTGCCCCATGCCGGGACCACGCAGGAAAAAGTCCGACCGCTGGATCGCCTCTTGAACGGGACCATCCTTCTGCGCGAGCGAACCCTTCACGATCTCCACCTGCGGGAACCGCTTCTTCAGCATGGCGTCTACCTGCTGGTTCGTGTTGGCGGCCCACAGAATGACCTTGGCGTCGGGCAGGTACTGTTCGAGAAATCGCAAGGTGCCCGGAGTGTGCCCAATATCGCCGATGTTCTTCACCGCCCAAGCGCATTGCAGCAGGACGGTCTTTTGCGGCTTCGGTGCGCTCGCCGCAACGGACAACGCACTCGTACCAATAACACTTGTACCGAGAGCCAAGCCCGTGGTGCGGAGAAAGGTGCGGCGTGAGAACATGCTATGTCATCCAAGCGATGTGGCGAACAAGATGTGCGAACAATTAGTGAGGCCAAACTCGCAGCGCGAGTTGGACCAGTTGTTTCTATGCGGATCACTTGAAGGCTGTCAACTATCACGGAAAGCTTAGGGCATCGGCGCAGCAACTTCTCCCACAAAGACGGAGCCCGAGAAAGCTGCTTCCATGATTCCCGAGGCCCCTACTGACGCTACGCCGCCAATCGTGTCGCCCGTCGCATAGCCGACGTACATAACGCTGCCCTCGGCAGAATCAGTGGTCGCGTACCAAAGCGAAAGACTGCCGAGATCCACTGCGTACCAAGTGCCCTCGCCGGTGGCGTCACGAAAGTTGGTGATGAGTGTTCCGGAGGTAACGGATTGATCTTCATCGGTTCCGCCACCTCCGATGCCATTCGAACCACTCCCGCCGCCCTTGCCGTTGGCGCGCTCACGAGTCCAGTAGTTGGCCGAAGCTGGGTCGTTGGTTTGAGCGGTGACCTTCCCATTCGCACGCGCGGTCGTCCAGTAACTGGCCGGCTCCGTCGTTCCACCAGTGGTCGCGGTGCCTATGGTGGTTGTCCCCGAAGTGTTGGGCGCGATCGAGCCGGAGGTGTTGCCAGTTACATTTCCCGGTTGACCATTGGGATTACCCACGGTGCCATTGTCGCCCGTGGCTGTGGGGTTGGCAGTGACGCCGGTTGTATCGTTGCCGGCACCCGTTTCTTCCGGAGCAATGACCTCGCCGTCTGGAGTCGTCGCTGGCGGAGTGTTGCTCGACCGCGTGAACGTCATTGTCCCTTGATCGGACTCACCGTCACGGTACATGACCACATCGTATCTCTGGCTGGATAAACCTGAGCTTGGTCCCGGCCTGGAGTACTGCCCGGAGTCTTGCGCGGCAGCGACTCCGATCAGTGAGAACAAACAACCCAACGCGACGACATTGACTCCGACACTACAACCTGTGGCCCGCATAGCTCTGCTTCCTTGAACGAGATCTTCGGTGAGGCGGCAGGTGACTTAGTGCATGTTGCAAATGAAGCGGTTGCAAATGACACGCCATCCTGGATCGCGGCGAGCAGCACACGACTGAGTCGTTCGAATTTGCGACCAACCGCGGGGAGTTACGAAAGGCAGCACGATTCGAGTTCGCCCCAAACGCAAGCTCTCAGCAGAGGTTAGAGCGATTCGCAGAAAGTGGCCGTTCGTTCGTGCAGCTGTTTGGCGCGTAGCTCGAACCAACGGCCACTTGCCAGAAATCGGACCTCTGGTACTCATGCCGAACCGGCTGCTCGGTGGCAAGAGTTACGCTTAGCTCGCGCGAGTTTCCCAACCCAGGACCGTGAGGACTTCGCCGCTGATGTAGCTCGAATCGGCTTCCGAGGCGAAGAAGACAAAGGCTGGAGCTACTTCCTCCGGCTGACCTGGCCGCTTGAGCGGAGTGTCGGCGCCGTGCTCTGCGACGCTCTCTGGGGGCTTAGACACCGGCTGTAGCGGCGTCCAGATGGGACCGGGAGCAACACAGTTCACGCGGATTTTCTTCTCGGCTAGATTCTGTGCCAGCGACTTGGTGAAGGCATGAATGGCACCCTTGGTCGAGGCATAGTCGACCAGCGTCTTGCTCCCCTCGAGCCCGGTGATCGAACCGCAGTTGATGATTGCACTGCCGGGCTTCAGATGCGGTAGCGCGGCTTGCGCCATGAAGAAGTAGCCGGTAATGTTGGTGCGGAACGTCTTGTCCCATTGCTCGTCGGTGATGTCGGCAAAGCTCTCCTGCGTCTGCTGATAGGCCGCATTATTGACGAGGATATCGAGGCCGCCCAGTTGCTGAACTGTCCGTTCAACTGCCAACTTGCAGAATTCCCGCTCAGTTACATCGCCTGGCAACAGCAGGGCCTTTCTCCCTTCCTTCTCGACAGCGCGTTGGGCTTCCTCTGCATCGGACTGCTCGGGTGGAAGGTAAACGATGGCAACGTCAGCCCCTTCGCGGGCAAACAGCACCGCCACGGATCGGCCGATCCCGGAGTCGCCACCCGTGATGAGCGCCACCTTTCCGTGCAGCTTATCGGCACCCTTGTAGAGTGGAGCTTCGAACTTGGGCTGCGGCGACATCGCTGAGTCCAGCCCTGGCTTGACCTGCGATTGGGCCGGCAATGGTGACTCGGGCTGCTTCTGCGTCTGCTGACTGGTCATCTTTGTTTTAACTCCCCTGGGGATGATTCGTCACTTTCCGCTGGGGATGGTCGCAAGCCCTGTACCAAACAGTTCGAGTCCTGCACGAAAAGTGCAAAGACTGGGAGCATTTAGGGTTGCCGGGAGCGTCGCTCCCACAACATTTGGAGCAAGCGGTCTTTTGCCGCCTGAATGCCACCGCAATCGTGTGACGCAATGGTGCGCTCGGCTACCTCGAAGACCAAGTCTGCCTGTATGCGGAGAGATTTCCTTCGCAGCTCGGAGTCAGTGACGCCGCCGATCGTTTCGAGTGCCTCGACCTGTCGAAGGAGAATAGCGACATTGCCTTCCGCATTTTGCCGGATCTGATCAAAGGCTTCGGCCAACAAGCTCTCAAAGGACGGACCGCGGGCGATGAGGCGAGTTCTCCCGCCCTCTTTACGCCGGAGCGAGGGAATATCGCGTGAAGCAAGTCTAACGAGGATCGCCGCCAGATAGTCCACGCACATCACGGCCGTTGTTGTATCGTTGATTCCCGGAGAGAGGGCTTTCAAGGCGATATCGACAATCTGCCGAATTCCAAATCCTGCATCTTGCTGCAAGGTACGCTGTCGACCAACCACGTACACGGCGTTTAATGCGCTGATCTCATCTTCCGCAAGCCCAGTCGCGAGGTCGACTGAGATTAGCGGAACTCCCTCGATGACGAACTCACCAATGCCACGCTCCATGCGAATGACGGTTTCCCACTTCTGCGCCAGCGTTAGCAGGGCATCCCCATCAATGCTCTCGATATACCCCGTTACTCGCGCTGGAACGGCGGTCCAGGCGCGCTCTTCGTCGGAGGGTTCTTCGTTGTCGCCGGATTCTTTGTCGCCGGAACTTTTGTGGGCAGCTTCACCAAGGCCCTTGGGAAAAAGGTGGTCAACCGCTGCGATGGTTTCCGATGCAACGGCAGCGATGATGCTCGATGCTTGAATGGACAATGCGATGTGATGGATGAAGTAAATTAAGAAAGCAATCCCGACGAATGCGAGTATCAATCCGCCAAGCACTGCGAGCGAAGGTACGAATGCTTTTTCATCACCGCCGCGTATCGTTCGTAGCACCACCAGGCAGTAGGCAAAGATGCCGACGAATACACCGAGCACCATTTGGTTGATGCGGTCCCGCATAAAGTTTCTGAGAACGCGGGACGTGTACTGACTCGAAGTGAGGGACAGGGCGACGATCGTAATGGAGAATACCACGCCAGCGACGGTGATCATGGAACTCGCAACTGCAGTGAGCAGGCCGCGAGAACCTGCAGCGCCCGCACCGAATAGCAGCGGCCACTTTTCGACAAAGCTCAACTTGATGTTCGCGTCCACGCCGATGATCGCCGTGGCGAGCACCACCGCCGCAACCACAATGGCTGCGGGTACAAACCAGAAGCTGGCGCGAAGGTCCTGCATCCAATGGCGCAGCAACAATATCCAACGAGTTTTTTCCATCATGACTTTTGAACGTGTTGCTGAAGCTTGGGGGCGGAGGGATTCGGATTACCTTGTAGAAGGTTCTCGCCATCATTCAAGGGCTGTACCTGACGGGCCTGTTCTTCGATTGCCCCCGCATCGCTCGATAAATCGCATTCAGCCTTGGTCGAAACCTCATCGACCTCATTCTCCACCGATTCCAGCGGCAAAGGTTCACTGAATAGTGGAGCTTCGCTCGATCTGCGGCCAGTCATGGTAACCGGCACACCATTCGGAAAGACGATTTCTCGGGCTTCATCCGGCATCGAGACGCCCTTCTTCTGAAAGGCCATTTTCACCAATCGAATCAAGGAGGAACGCACTTTCAGCAAGCTGTGTTCGCGGCCATTGAGCCAGAAGTAAATTCGCAAATTGATCGTGGCTGTTCCCATGCTGTCGGCAAGTACCATTGGCTCGGGATCACGTAGCACCGCCGGATGGTCTGACAACACCTGCCGGGCAATCTCCTGTGCCTCGCTGATGGAACTGTCGTAGCCGATGCCAACAACAAAGTCCTCGCGTCGATTCGCGTTTGTCGTGAAGTTGCGGATGTTGTTCTTGTAGACCGTGGCGTTGGGGATCTGCACCAGGTTGCCATCGAGGGTCATCAATATCGTCGTGCGGATATTGAGCTGCTGCACGTAGCCTGTGATTGCGGAGATCTCGACGAGATCGCCGGTTTCGAAGGGGCGGTGCATGCTGAGAAAAATACTTGCCAGGAAGTTCTCGGTGATATCCCGGAAGGCAATACCCACTGCGAGACCAACCAAACCAGTTCCACCCACCACCGTTAGTGCCAGTTGGGTCAGGCCGGAGACTCGTAGAATGATGTAGACGCCGAGAAGAAACACCAGCGATCCGATTCCGCGCGCCATCACGTTCAACAGCAGCCGAGCCTGGATGCGTTGCCGAAAGAACGCCTGCGCTGTTCGGGTTGCAAGCACTCCAGCACCGGCTGAGAGCGCCAGGACGAGGAGCCCGAACAGGAGAAAGGGGAGTGAGCGGATGAAGTCGCGCCAGAGGATGCGCAGTCCGCTCCACGCCGGACTGAAATCCCAGACCGACGGTTCGAGCACGTCCATTCGGTTCGCCACGGCAACAACATCCTGGGTGTTCCGTGCCAGGTCGCCAGCCCATTTCTTCAGTTCATCGGTCTCCGCCTGGCCGTTGAGGAAGACAACTCCTTCTCGAACCTCGACACGCGGGTCAATGAACCAACCAGTGGCATCAAGCACGCTTTGGAGCCGCTGGCGGATCTCCTCATCACGGGCGACCGGTTTGATGTCCACCTTCGCAGTTGCAGGCGTGAGATCCTCCTTTTCTGGAGACGCGACTTTTGAGGTACTGTCTTTCTTTGGACTGTCGGCGCGATCTTCTGGCGACTGGGCCATGAGCGTCATCGTCATAACGCCGTAAATACAGCCGACCATCGCCGTGGTTAGCAAGCGATATCGAGGGCCGACCGCGCGCAACGCATTCGTACGCGAGTCGACGCGCCATTCCTTCGCTTGCCGCATCATGCTTACTCCCGTTGACGCTTTGTGCAAATTACCCATCAAGGAGATTGACGGGGCAACATTCACTAGAGAGATATAACCGAAAGTCGTGGACGTTGAGTGATTGAAAGAGGCGGTGTGCTTGGCGAGAAAGTGTTTTGCAAAAGAACCTTTTTCACCAAGGAGCACACCACCATGCAGGAAGTTAACGGATCGACGATTGCGTTGCCAGGGTCTCGGGAATCGCTGCACGAGATTCTTCGGCAAGGAGCACAGCAGATGCTCGCGCAGGCCATTGAAGCCGAGGTTGCGGAATGGATCGACCAGCACGCACACGTGACTGATGAGCGGGGCCGTCGTCAGGTCGTTCGGAATGGGCACTTGCCGGAGCGGAAGATCGTCACGGGGGTGGGCGAAGTGGCCATCGAGCAGCCACGCGTGCATGATCGGCGCGAGGCTGGCGACGGCGAACGATTTCACTCGAAGCTGCTGCCGCCGTATCTGCGGAAGACCAAGAGCATTGAGGAGTTGATTCCGTATCTGTACCTCAAGGGGATCAGCACGGGCGACTTCCACGACGCGCTCGCGGCGATCGTCGGGCCGGAGTGTCCGGGGCTCTCGGCAACGACCGTCACGCGGCTGAAGAGCGTTTGGGAACAGGAGTATCGCGAGTGGTCCGCGCGTTCCCTCACGGGGAAGGAATACGTCTACGTCTGGGCCGATGGCATTCACACGAACATTCGTCTGGAAGAGGATCGGCAGTGCATTCTGGTGCTGATGGGAGCCACCAAAGACGGCAAAAAAGAGCTGATCGCCATGACGGACGGCCATCGCGAGAGCGCTCAATCGTGGCGAGAACTGCTGCTCGATGTGCAGCGCCGCGGCCTGGCCGTGGCGCCCAAGTTAGCGATTGGCGATGGTGCCCTCGGCTTCTGGAAAGCGCTCGCCGAGATCTTTCCCGCCACGAAAGTGCAACGCTGCTGGGTACACAAGACTGCCAATGTTCTCGATAAGCTACCGAAGAACAAGCAACCGAAAGCGAAAGACATGCTGCATCAAATCTGGATGGCCGACACGCGCGAAGCGGCCGGCAAAGCGTTCGACGCCTTCGTGGCCGACTATCAAGCCAAATATCCACAGGCCACGGAATGCCTGGCCAAGGACCGCGACGTGCTGCTCACGTTCTACGACTTTCCTGCGGAGCATTGGCGGCACCTGCGAACTACGAACCCAATCGAGTCGACGTTCGCCACCATTCGCCTGCGGCATCGTCGCACCAAAGGCAACGGCAGTCGCATCGCCTCGCTGACCATGATGTTCAAGCTCGCTGAAAGCGCCGCGCGCGGCTGGCGACTACTCAACGGCGCTCAACTCCTCCCCGATGTCATCCGCGGAGTCGTCTTCCAAGACGGCCTACCCCTCGACCAAGCCGCCGCCTAATTCAATTCCACCATCCACAACTATTGACAATATCTCTTCACTAGAGCCGGTAAGGTGCTGCTGCACCAGTTGTCGAAGCCATGTGGCTTTCTGCGGTGACTTCGCCTCACCTCAAAGCCAACTCAGCGACATTGGTCTAGCAGTGACGGCTTTTGCACTTTTGCAAACGCTTAGGCAGCAATGGCCAACGACAGACGATGCGGCGAATCCTCGAAATCATCCTATTGAACTGCCGACTTGAAGACGTAAGTCTTGTCTGTCAAATAAGAAAGCCCTTCGACCAATTGGCCGAAGGGCTTATTTCTGAAAAAAGTCGGGGTGACTGCCCTTCGTTTGAACCGCTGATCGCTGCAATTGTCGATGCGGCTCTTTCCCCAAGTGCCGAAACCGTTGTGACGCAACGAGTTATTCAACTTTCAGCATGAGCGTCTGTCACCCTATCTCTCCTCGCTGTGCTCGTAAAAACCGACTCGAGGTGAGCCGACGAACTGAATTTCCCCTCGCTCTCGAAGAGATTTCAGAAGCCGATATGCAGTTTTGCTGGAGCAGCCAAACCGTTCGACAATGTCGGGGCCTTTGAGGCGACGCCCCACCTGGATTTGTTGCAAAATCCACTCGATGCGAACGTCGTCATCGGCGTCGCGCAGCACATCCGTTGTCGAATCATGGACAGCCCGATTGTGGACACCGGGAATAGGCACATCATGGACATCATGGACAAGTCGATTGTGGACATCATGGACAGGTAGATTGTGGACATCATGGACAGGTAGATTGTGGACATCATGGACAGGTCGATTGTGGACATTATGGACATCTGGCCCGGGAACATTGTCCATGATCGCGCCCAGGGCAGATGATTCGCCGTCAATGACACGGACCCTGGGTCCCAACTGGTAACCGGCCCCGCGATTGTGAACGACGTCGGATCCATCGGACGTGATATTCTGACTTGAAAGAACCTGGCTGATGTTCGTGCGAAGTCCTCGGATCGCTCCCGCAACACTGGACTCTTTGATCTGAGCTGTTTTCGCGAGTTCTTGGCCCGTCAATGACATGTACGTTCCGTTCAGATGGCGTTCCCTAAGAGCATTGAGAATTAGCCACCGTGTCGCCGATGGTTTTCTAGTGCAAATTGGTGCCCCACAGATCTCGACGCGATCAGTGAAGAAGACCAACTCAGCGCCAGGAAATTGCCCCGTCGACGTCGATTCCGTGCGCGGTGCAGTAGGATTTCCCAAAACCTTCCGAATGACGCAAGCAAGCGTTCGCCCTTTGTTCGGGAACGGCTTGGCGATAAATTCCCTGGCGCCATTGGCCAACAACTCGGTACTCAGGTCGAGGCAATCCGCGCTGTATCCGGTCATCACGATCACCGGAAGTTGGCCATTTCCTTTTAGGTGCTGAATGTAGCGCAGCAAATTGCTTCCAAACTCCGTGTGGGCACCACCGCGGTTGGGTTTCGCCGGGATTTGCAGATCGAGCAGGACGTAGTCGTAAAGATTCCGCTCGAGCAGCCCCTGGGCATCATGCTGGTTCGTCGCGATGTCAAAAGCGTGGCCGAGCGAAGCGAGAGTATCTGCGACTGAATCGCTAATTCGTTCGTCGTCGTCGACGATCAGTGCATTTACCTTGATGTTCATGCTGCGACCGCAGTTAACGGCTGACGAGTGGCAATGTCAATGTGACGGTAGTTCCCACGTTTTCCTGGCTCTCGAACTCCACCGTACCACCATGGGCCGCCAGATTCCGAGCCACGATCGGGAGTCCGTAACCGGTGCTTTGTCGCTTCGATTTGTTACGGCGGCCCGGCGTAAGTAGTAACGGCGCGTGGATTTCTTCCTCCGACATTCCTTGACCATTATCGCGGGTGACAATTCGTACCCTGTCACCTACCAGAGCTGCAGCGATTTCAATTCGTCCTGCTCGAAGTTCATTGCCAACTGCAAATGACTCGAAGGCATTCGTCAGGACATTTGCGACCGCGATTACGATTTGATGGCGCGCCATTTCAACCACAATCGATTCGGGGACTTGGAAATCCACTTCGACTGAATCGGGATCAAACTTCGACTTTCGCAAGTTTTCACATGCCATGCCGAATGCATCAGCGACGACTGCAGCTAGCCGTTCCTGCCGCCGCTCAAGAGGAATTGGTTGGGCGAATATGCCCATGTCTTTGATCGTCGATTCAAGAAAATTCAGATCGTTACGGACTTGGTTTATTGTTCGCTTTGCTTTGGCAGTGGAGTTTGCCTCCCGCATTAAAGTGCGGCAGTTGCACGTAAGATGCGTGAGAATGCTACGGATGTCGTGGATCATTGAACCGACCAACAGTTCGCAGTATCGCTCCGCCAGGCGAAGAGCTTTCGTAGCCGCCGGCTTTCCGTGAGAGGATTCAATCGCCCGCAGATGTTGGCTGACTTGGTCGGCTGATCTACGGGTCTTCCCTATAGCACGGTCATCCTTCGTGCGACGGCCGCTTGCTCGCTCGAAAGACCCTCGCACGTAGTTATTGGTGTCCGCGGCAAATTGCGCCGCGATCCGGTCGAACACTCCGGTAGGCACGAACGGAAGAATATCGGCAAGAGCGGCACGAACCTCCCACTTGGGGTCCGCGACCAGAAAATGAACGAGTGCAACGGCGTCCTGATTCGCAGTACCGGCTGCAAACGCGTCGCGCAAGAGGTGAACGAGGTCACGACGTTGCGGCCAAGGAAGCAAATCTCCCTTTTGTTTCAGCAGCGACAAAGCCTCGCGAAAGGTAAGTTCACTAATATTCACAGTCGAATTAGTAGGCATATCGGCGCTTCCGAGCTTTGAATGCATCTTCACCACCCTCCAGTAGCGTGACGATATCAGTCTTGCACTGATCGACTGTTCCCTCATTTGCCATGCGCACACTCGTCCCATCTGACTCGAGCACAAATACTCGTTCCGCATTACCCAGAACCGGAATGTTGGGGTTATGGGTGTTCAGGATTAATTGGCGGCGACACTTGACCTTACGAATGCTCTCTACCACGGCTTCGTAGATGAATCGGTTATCCAGGTTGTCTTCAGGCTGATCGATCAGCAAAGGATTGTCGCTGTCGAGCAATAGGATTGGCAAAATCGTCGTACACTTCTGGCCGGTTGATAGAGACAGCGAATCCTTGTACGTTGCGCCATCCTTTAGTTCAATGCGAGGCAAGTCGGAGAGTTCGACGGCCTCCAGTTCGAATAGGAGAGGCAAGTGGCCAAGCGCGGTGACGACCTTGTCCGCCTGCTCAGGGTTCACAGTAGCTTTGTCGATCAAGGTGCCCGCATCGCATCGGCGTAGTGCAGATACCAGCTCCGCAGGACAAAACGCGTCGACTAGCTTTTGCGCAACGATTCCGGATTTGAGCCGAGCTCCTTTTAACGCCTCCTCGACCTTCTTCTGGTACAGCTCGGTATTGCCAAACTGCGAGATACTGACGCGAATCGATGGTAAAAGATGCATGTTGATACGCTGCACGACTTGAACGCGTATCGCAAAGCGCTCGTCTCGGAGTTCCGACAATCGTACGAGCAATGCATCGCGTTCACGTTCCAAGGCGATCAATTGTTCGGTGAGCTGTTGCCGCTGGCGGCTTTTCACCAAGAGATCATTGCGACGTCGTTCAAGTTGTGATCGCTCAGCGACCTGGCCTTGTGCTTCTTTGTGTTTCTCAATCAGCACCCGGAATTCCATCTCTTGCTGTCCATGTGCTGTTACCAACTGCCGCCCAAACTCCGCGATTGAAAGTTGCACTGCCTCAATCTTGTGTTTGATATGAGAAGCCTGTAGTGAAATCTGCTCTACACATTGACACGCCTCGTCAACCATCTCATCGATGATCGCCGTATTCGGTGCAAGGTCGTCGGTCTCCTTAAATACAGCCAGCAGTTCTTTCAAAAGTAGACGATAACTGTCATTTGCCTTGTCACTCGCATTGCTGACCCTTTCGGAGAGAACTTGCAGCATGCTTGTTGTATCAGTAACGATTCGCTGCTCTCGGTCGCGGCACGACTTTAGCCGATGCGCGCGGTTGATCTCCTCTGCATCGTCGCCACCTATTTCCGCGAACTGTTTGAGGCGTTCCTCGACTCCCGTGAGTGTGCCAAGCTCTTCCGACATCGCAGCAATTTGTGCCTGCAGTGGGATGATCTGACTTGCGTTCGACGTAAGCGCAGAGACCACTTGCTGAAGGCGGATCTCTATTTCGGCAATCTCATCGGCCTCAAAGTTGTCCAGGAGTGCGAGCTGCGACATTGTGCAGTCGGCAATGCCTTCGATCTGGTTCTGGCTGTAGATATCCGCGCGGAAAACACTACCCCACTTGATTGAAATGTCAGTGGGCACTCGCTCGGCCGTCAGAACTAGCGGTCTTTCCCCAGCGGATCGACTGATGATGTACGACAGACCGTCTTTGGTCTCAACCGTTACCTCGATCCGGCCGCCGGCTAGATTTCGTTCGACGAGAGACTCAAGCCGACGCCGTTCGGCGGGTTGGTCGTTACGACCAGACACTTGGTCCAATGCGTAGCGGACAAACTCTAGAACAGTGGTTTTGCCAGTTCCACGGGCGCCGATGAAGCAATTCAATTGGTCGCTCAGTTCAAACCGAGCGCCATCCAGGAAACCATTTACGACCGCGATGGTGCGGATCCGATGTGCCGGAGTGTTTGCGTTCACGGAAAACTCCCCAAGAGTTGGAAATGCGGCTTCGGAAGCGCAAACCGATATCCCGTCAGGAACTAGCCAAGGAACGGCGTGGCTCGCGAGCGTGGAGGACTGCGCTATGGTGTGGCGAGAAGCGCCACTGAGGTCTTAGAAACCAAGCATTACGGAGCTAGGAGGCCGGTCGCCACCGCACTATGCGGCTTCGGTGAAACGTGTACAAGTGTATCGATTGCTAGCATTTTGTCAATTCTGACGGTACGTATTTTTAATCTGGTGAGCTGTCAGGCGTTGCGTCAAGACTTTTCAGATGGCGATAGCAATGATTCAGCAGAAATCCATTAATTAGCGACTGTGTCGCAATCGGTTAATGGACTGAAAATCCATGTGTCGCCGGTTCAACTCCGGCCCTGACCACTCAGAAACCTCTTGTTTTCGAGGGATTCTGTCGTTTCTTGGGCAGGCAGTTTTCCATGATTTACTGCCATTTATCGCCTGAAAGGTCCCGGAAAGGGCCCGGGCGTGGACACTCTGGAGATGGAATTCGCGGTCTTCCGCTGAACTCCTACGATTTTGCTCGGTCACCATGAAAGGGGAGGCGGGTCAATCCAGGTCCTCAACTTCAACTTCAACTTCGGCTTCGACTTCGACTTCTACGACCTCGTTCTCGATTTCAACCGCAAGTGAATCAATCGCGACTCGAAGCCCTTCGTAGATGGCAACTTCCCGCCCGACAACTTCAAACGAGACTGCAAGCGAATACCGAGCGCTTGAATCGGGGTCGTTACTCCAACCCGGATGGCCGACTACGGCGATGCAAAAGCTCGCAGGCAAATCGTACGATTTAACGACCGCCCAATCCTTTTGAACCGTCCCCGCATTCCGTTTCGCTCCGCGGATTCCGCCGAAGTTCGTATTTTCGTGCAACGCCCAAGGTAGCGGACTGCCGGCCGCAGCATCCTCGTCAGCCTGCTCGTCCTTCATCGCTCGCGCGCGGAACGAGCTTAGCGACTCTCCAAGCTTGCTGCTTTTCCAGTCCACCCAAGTGGATAAATACCTTCGCAGATTCCGCCGCGTCCGTCGCGGCTGTGCAGAATAAGAAAGCGTCACATCGATGCGAATGTCAAAATCGCTTCCAGCACTTCGCATGACTTCGGGGATTGGCACTTGGTAAACATGGCATTCTCTTGCCCGGATGGATCGGTCGCCTCCAGCAATCATCGTGGCGCGGTACTCGTCATTTGTAGTCGCCCGTTCCTCACTTGGAACTCCGTATCCAATCCAGCGCAAGACCTGCACTAGCTCAGAGGGCGGCATCCTAGTTGCCCATTCGGGCCAGCGCGCAGACTGCACAATCAAGGCCCGATATCCAGCACTTCCCTTGCTGTTGCTCGGTCACCAGCCGCCTTCAGCAACTCACCGGCAGCTTTGAACACGGGCATGGCGAGAGCGCACTGACTTTGACCAGCAGCAGCCTTGTTCACCGATCCCGGTTTCCGACCGCGACGGCCAGGTGGTTTGTGCGAGAACCGCGATCCACGGAGCGGTAGTCAACTCACGAAGATCACCCGAGCCGACCGACGAGTGGGATGGGACTTCACCTTCTCTGTGCCCAAATCGGTTTCTCTGGCGTATGAACTGACGGGCGCCGATCGAATCAGGTCTGCATTTGAGCAGTCCATCGACGAGACCATGCAGGAGGCTGAAGGTGAACCAGTTCCGCAGGTCGATGTGTCCGAAGCAGCTAAGGTCGGCGGCAAACGTCTAAGAAAAGGCCCTTCCACTCCGCCGAGGTTCTTTCTCGACGGGTTGTTGCTCGCGAAGGCGATGCATGACGCGGCAACGGGCGACATACACCGCACCGTCTGACCGACCCGTGGTGGCGGCCACTCCGGCCACTGCCCTGCCGTTGACTTCGGTTTCCCAAAATATGGTCCAGGTCCGCAGCGCAAAGGGCTTCAAGAATCAGTCCAGCGAACAACCTTGGCGGCTGCATCATTGAGCAGCATGCCAGTTCCTGCCTCGCGCGAGGCCGCAATCAATACCTCATCGCTAGCGACGGTCGCAATCAACCGGGCAGGCCAGAAGTTTAAACAAGCATCGTTCCGTCTCTCACGAACGAGATGGAGTATTGGAGGGTCCGGAAGTAACCTCCCTGCGTGGCGGAAATCGAAACCCGCATTGGGTCTCCTTGTTGGGTGAATACATCGTGCACATACTCAGATTCGACGGCACGTGTCAATTCTTCCTCGATCATTTCTTGCTTGGCGGCTCTTACATGAATCTCCGCGGCCTTCTGCTGGTTTCGCTTGTTTTCACGGTGTTGATGACTGCAGGAAGCCGCGGTCAGGATGCGGCGGATAAACCTTTTCCGGTACCAGAAGGAGCCCCGCTGATTGAGAATACTCGCGGGTTGATCTCGCGCATTGCGTTTGGCTCCTGCGGCAATCAAAACAAGTCGCAGCCGATTTTGAAGCACGTCATTGAGCAGAAGCCGGACGTGTTCTGTTACCTCGGCGACAACATTTACGGCGACTCGCGAACTCTGGCCGTGTTGCGGGCGAAGTACCTGAAGCTGGCAGAGAAATCCGAGTTCCAAGCACTACGATCTGCAATGCCGCTGATTGCGACTTGGGATGACCATGATTATGGTGAAAACGATTCGGGCAAAGAGTATGTGCTCCGCGAGGAATCGAAACGCCTGTTCCTAGAGTTCTTTCGCGAACCTGAAGGGACTCAGCGGCGGAAACGGCCGGGCATCTACACGTCCTATGTGTTTGCCGGCAATGAACGCCGCGTGCAGATCATCGTGCTCGATACCCGGAGCTTTCGCGACCAGCTCGCCAAGAATCCGCGGTTTGGCGGGGAGAAGTCCTGGAAAAACGACTATCACCCCGACCCGAATCCTGAAAAGACCTTGCTTGGCAAAGCCCAGTGGGAATGGCTGGAAGCCGAGCTCAAACAACCCGCCGACGTACGGGTCATCGCGAGCAGCATTCAGGTTGCCCATGAGTACAACGGCTATGAATCATGGACCAACTTACCCGGCGAACAAGCGAAGCTGCTCGATGTGCTCCGGCGGACAAAGGCCAATGGCGTCGTGTTCATCTCGGGCGATGTCCACTGGGGTGAACTTTCGATCCTGAATCGCGATGGGCTCTATCCGCTTTACGACGTCACTTCCAGTGGCCTCACGGAAACCTGGCCCTCGATCGAACCAAACCGTAATCGTTTTGGTGATGCGGTGCGAGAGAACAACTTTGGTCTGATCGAGATCGACTGGGAGCCAATGGATCCAGCGTTATCGCTCCAACTGATCGACATAAAAGGAACCATCCGCGTCAAGAAGGTAGTGAAACTCAGCGAGTTACAAGTGAAATAGCCCTTTCGCTTGCTCAAAAAACGACGGGTTTCGCGAATTTTCCACGAGATATAACCGAAAGTTGTGGACGTTGAGTGGTTGAAAGAGGCGGTGTGCTTGGCGAGAAAGTGTTTTGCAAAAGAACCTTTTTCACCAAGGAGCACACCACCATGCAAGAAGTTAACGGATCGACGATTGTCTTGCCAGGGTCTCGGGAATCGCTGCACGAAATTCTTCGTCAGGGAGCACAGAAGATGCTCGCCCAGGCCATTGAGGCCGAGGTCGCGGAGTGGATCGAGCTGCATGCATACGTGACCGATGAGCGTGGCCGCCGCCAGGTGGTTCGCAACGGTCACTTGCCCGAGCGGAAGATTGTCACGGGCGTGGGCGAAGTTGCCATCGAGCAGCCGCGGGTGCACGATCGGCGGGCGGCAGGCGACGGCGAGCGATTTAACTCGAAGCTGCTGCCACCGTACCTGCGGAAGACCAAGAGCATCGAGGAGCTGATTCCCTATCTGTACCTCAAAGGGATCAGCACGGGAGACTTCCACGATGCGCTCGCGGCGATCCTCGGTCCGGACTGCCCCGGCCTCTCGGCGACGACCGTCACGCGGCTGAAGAGCGTCTGGGAGCAGGAGTATCGCGACTGGTCGGCGCGGTCCCTCGCGGGCAAGGAATACGTCTACGTGTGGGCCGACGGCATTCACACGAACATTCGCCTGGAAGAGGACCGACAGTGCATCCTGGTGCTGATCGGCGCTGCAAAAGACGGTCAAAAGGAGCTGATCGCCATGACGGATGGCCATCGCGAGAGTACTCAGTCGTGGCGTGAGCTGCTGCTCGATGTGCAGCGTCGCGGTCTGGCCGTCGCGCCGAAATTAGCGATCGGCGATGGTGCCTTGGGCTTTTGGAAGGCGCTCGCCGAGGTCTTCCCCGCGACCAAGGAGCAACGCTGTTGGGTACACAAGACTGCGAATGTACTCGATAAACTCCCCAAAAACAAACAACCCAAAGCGAAAGACATGTTGCATCAAATCTGGATGGCCGACACGCGCGAAGCGGCCGGAAAAGCGTTCCACGCTTTCGTGGCCGACTATCAAGCCAAGTACCCGCAGGCGACGGAATGCCTGGCCAAGGACCGCGACGTGCTGCTCACATTCTACGACTTCCCCGCCGAACACTGGCGGCACCTGCGGACCACCAACCCGATCGAGTCGACGTTCGCCACCATCCGCCTCCGACATCGACGCACCAAAGGCAACGGCAGCTGCATCGCCAGCCTGACCATGATGTTCAAACTCGCCGAGAGCGCCGCTCGTGGCTGGCGCTTATTGAACGGCGCTCAACTCCTTCCCGATGTCATCCGCGGAGTCGTCTTCCAAGACGGCCTACCCCTCGACCAAGCTGCCGCCTAATTCAACTCCACCGTCCACAACAATTGACAATATCTCATTTGCCACTCGACTGAATTTATGGCCGAATTTGGTTGAGCGTCCCGGCCAGTCACTCTGCAATCAACTTCTTTACGACTACGGACTGTTCGAGACCTTCGGATTGATTCCAAGCAATTAGCACTTCACCGTTTTGGTTCACTGCTAATGCTGGCCGAATTTGAATCGCTCCAAGCGTGTCGTCAACCCTTCTTGCGGGCTCGAAAACGCCCGTACGCATTGGTCGGCTGGAGTACATGATCACGCGACTTTGCCGGAGTGCGCCGGTATCTTCTTGCGAATCAATCGAAATGAACTGTTCTGCCGGCGGCTCTTCCTCCCACACGGCGTGAAGGGTTCCGTTCGCACTCTGCAATTTGCAGTTTCCTTGGCTATTCTTTGTGTCCGCATTGATGGCTTGGGTTTGAAACACCATGTCTGCAAGTCGAGCCGTCGCACAGTAAACGCGGGGAACGCCTGTTTTCGCATCTGTCCAACTCACGTGTACCGTCTCTTTGTCGATGGTCAGGGATGGGCAATCGTGCGCACCTCCTTCGTGCACGTTCCGCTAGCGCATTGGTCGAGTGCCGACCAGCGTTGCACGACATAGAGGCTGACGTTGGCAAGGGTCGGATCGAACCGGTCCGCGTTGGCGTTCAACTCGTCGAGCACCGCCCACATCTCGGGTACGTTCTTGACCTGCCGGCCGAGGTCGGCGGCGACGCTGAACCGCTCGTTGACGTTCGGCGGCAGCAAGATGCCCGTTTGCGGGGTCAGGAAATCGTTGATGGCTTTCAGCCTGGCGGCGATCGCCGCGAATGACAGGGCGGACGTGTGCCCCTGTCCGTCGGTCACGAGGTAGACGTTGACTAAACACCTCCATCGATGCGTACACCGCACCTTTAGCGAGTCCTGAATCGGCTCGTGTGGGCGGCCGACCGGGTGAAACTTGAGCCGCGCGTGGCCGGGCTGCCCGGCCGTGATCGCCACGAAGTAGCCGTCGAGGACGGGCGTCATAGTTGCCCGCGCTACGGCGGGGTGGCTGCTCGTCACCTTCAACCGAACCTTATGGGAGTCGATCAGGGCAATGGTGCGCGTGATGTCGAAGCTGATGGGGTTGTCCGTCAGCTTGTTAAACGGGACCGAAGTGTCGCCGACAACGCCTCCGTCGTCGGGAATCTCCTACTACCGCACTCTCTGTTTTTCGTCCCAGATAAGGACGCAATGTTGTGTTAAGCAGTTATGAGGAGAGTTCAACTCGATACCCAGAAGCGAGTTTTTCTTGCCACGATCAAACCTCGTTCGCGGCATCGAGTGCAGCAACAAATCACCCGTTCCGTCAGCTGTCGAATCCACGCGAACTCACCAAAGTGATGAGCCGTGGATCCGGTGCCTACCGAGATGGTCAGCCATTGTTAAATTCGGTACATCTCCGTGGCTGGTATCTACGATCGACTGGTCGACATCTGGTCACCAGCTGAAAATGGGCGAAAGTCTGCTCGTCAAGCCCATTTCACCGCAGCGAGTTACTCAACCATGAGGACGTGTGGTCGCGGTTCGATGTGGCCGCGGGCGTCTTCGGAATGGGCTGAGATTTTCAGGGGCTCTTTGCCTGGAGCATCGAGAACGATTTCCCATTCGGCGAAGGCGGCGCGCGTGGAGTTGGCGGGTTTACCGTTGACGGTCACTTTGCTGATATCACTCGAGTCAACTGTCGAGCCGTACACACGAATCACATTGCCGTCACGATAAGTCTTGGTGATCATGGTGGACGGGGGCAGAGTGTCCTTGAAGCTGGACACACCGCCGGAGCTCCGACCACCTTCCGCCGCCAATGTCCCACTGCTGATGGGGTTGTGGATGTCATTCACTCTCATTTCCCGAGAGTTCAGGCGGCGGAACCCTGAGCGATCCATGATCGAGCGCCAAATCGCCACATCGTTGCGGAACGAGTACAGCCCGTCCACGAACACTCCCGTAGTCCCGAGATGAATCGAGTAATTCGCCTCCCAGGCGCGGAAATTGCGGATCCAAAAGGGCTTTCCCGGAGCAGGCATCGCTTCCGCCGCCTCCTTCAAGAGGACAGGGTTTCCTTCGGGCATTCCTCCGGTGCCCCCGAATTGAGGAACGCCGCGAATGTTCAGGCAGAATTGTCGGAACGAATGGGCCTCATTGTCTTCGAATCGAATAAACGGCAGCGTGCGTATATCTTCGTTCTTGACCGTTCCATCGGGCTGACGGATCGTTTGGATCGGGTCGTAATCCTCAGTCTTGATGCACTCAAATCGATAACCGTATTCGCCGCAGTCCACGGCGACGTTCCGGGTAAAGCTATTCTGACAGTTAGCCCACCAGAAGCCTGCACCGAGATTCAAGTCGAACGGAATGACCTGCTTGGGCAATGGCTTGCCCTGCTTGGCATAGATGGCCACATTGTGGTCGAGAATATTGTTGGTCTCAGTTCCATCCTCCAGAAAGTAGCCGTGTCCGATGCTCTTATAACCCACGCAATCGCGGACCACGAGGTTATCGGTTCCATGGATGGTGATCCAACGGTTGTGGCTGTCCCAAATCGAAGCGCCGATCACCGAACTCCCACGCATGGTATTGCCACAGAGATGGAAGTGAATGCTGTATTTTCCCAGAATGTCTCGCTTCCCCAAGTGACGAAATTCCGCGTAACTGATCGAGCCGGCGGAATCGTGGTGAAACATCGTATGTCCACGAACGCCGTCCGGATCGGCGGATTCAACGATGACATTGCGGGTGAGATTGACGACTTCGCCTTGGAAGCCTTCGGACTCGTCGGCGTAGTGCAAGAACTTCAGTGGCGCATCGAGCTTGAGCGGATACCCAGTGGTCGAGTCGCCACTTCCTGTCGAGACAAACTCGCGTTCCTCATTATGGTCGGTCTCGTCTCCGCCCATTCCACCTCTTCCGCCACGACCGGGGCGTTGGGTGCGGGTGACTACCAGATGGTCACCTGCTTCCCAGTCAGCGACGGAATCCATCAGGGTCAGCTCATTCGCTCCAACAGCCGCTTCCTTCTTTAATTTGACCCACGTCAGCCGCATCGGCTCTCCGTGAAATTCCATTCGGCCGGCGCAGCAGAGGATCGCTGGACAGGTCTCTTTGTTCATCCCCTCCACGTAATGCAGGCGGATCAGAGCAGTGTAATTGCCGGGAATCGGGGCCTCGGGACGTCCGACTAACAGGCTCGGGCGGAACTTAGACGCATCGACCGCGTGGGGGGCAGCATGACAATCGAAGCCTTCTTCGGTGGGCTCTTCGCTGGGCAGAACCGTCAGCAAACCAACTTCCAGCCGCGTGTTGCGATCCTTGGCAAACTCGAGCGTGCCAGCGACCTGAACCAGTCGAATCACTTCCTTGCTGTCGGCATCGTAGATGACCTTGTGTGCCGAGCGAATCACGACGCGATCACCGGCAGTGGGAACGGCGCCGTTTTCCCAAGTCGTGGGACTGGTCCAAGCGCCCGATTGCTTGGAAGAGACCAGCCGCGGTTCAGCAGCTGAGGCCAGGCCGCTTAATAATCCGCACACCATCACCCACGAGACTAGTTTGCTGAACATGAAATTACTTCCCACGAATCGCGGCTGACGAAAAGTCGTAAAGTGCAGTAGTTGCTTGTGACTGAGATGTGTGAGATCGCGATTATCGATCCGATCGCAGTCTGAACAAAGCGGAGCTAACGCAAAGATATAGGCGGAATAGCATTTTCTCCGGCCTTCACCGCTGCTGTCGCGGCCGGTTGCGACGGTTTGGAATAGCGACCGTTGAATTGATCGCCGCCTTCGATCGTGTCGTCCATCACCTTCGTTACTTTGGGAAAGAAACACGTGACCGGGTATTCACCAACTCGTGGCACGGTCAACCGAAAAGTGCCGTCGGCACCCGTCCTCCCAGAACCCGCCGTCTCGCCGTCCGCAGTGTGCAGCCGCACGTAAACCCCGTTGGCAGGCGCGTTGTTCACCAGCACCGTTCCGGTGACGGTACAAGGTGGCGGAGCTGAACAGCCAAAAGTCGAAAACGCAAAAAGAAGCACCAATACCGTCAACCAGCGATTCCCTTCGGAAGCTGGCGAATCTAAATACGGAATCATTCCGTCTCCTCGCCCCCGTCGCGTGTGGCCATGAACATCATCGATTTGACCGATAGGCTCGTGGAAAGGTGCCGCACGCTGCCGTCACCCATGGCCACATTTGCGCCACCGGGATGGAAGCCAAAAATGCCCTGTGAGTTATTGCAGTTAACGGCGCAATCGGTTCCCGAGGGAATGTTGCCGAGATTCGTCGGGTACGTCGCCAAGGTGTAGTTGGGATAGCCCTGCAACATGAATGCACACCATCCGAGCCACGGTCCCCAAGAGCCGGGCTGATCCAACGTTTTGTCGGTGTCGGGCATCGGCATGCCGACTCCCTTCACGTAATGCTTGTCGTAGCCGGCGTGTTCGAGTGTGAGGAAAGTGTTTGAAAGGCCATCAGTACATTGCGCCATACGAGGCGGAGAGCCCGACAGCATCGGAGTCGCTGTACCAGACGCAACCAGCGTGTAAGTGGCCGAACTCAGACCGTGATTAACCCAGTAGTCACTGCCCCAGCTGGTGAGTTCCTTGCCGCTCGAATCTGTGAGTACAGCGCCGTAGGAACTGCCAGTCGAACTTGAACCACGCAACTTGATCGGTGTCTGATTGGGATTCGACGGGCACAACAAGAACTTCATTTTGGTGTTGCATAGGTCTTGGTTCGAGGGATCGAGATATCCCGTGGGAACCATGTTGAACTTGGCGGCGACGTTTCCTTGCTCCAGGTACGGGAGCAACGCGACCATGTGGCCGAACTTGGGGGATGAGCCAGCGCGCGCAGGTGGCAGATACAGCTGCGAGTCGTTGTAGTTGTGAAATGCCAGCGCGATCTGTCGCATGCTATTGATGCACTGCGTGCGGCGAGCCGCTTCTCGTGCAGCCTGCACTGCTGGGAGTAAGAGCGCGACCAGCACGCCAATGATTGCGATGACGACTAGCAATTCGACCAGTGTAAAAGCGCGTCGCAAATGTTGCGTGGTACTTCTGCCGGAAAACGAAATCCCCATTGAAAAACGATCCTGTTCAACCAAAGTCATACATAATCAGCACGTTCTAGCTGCAACGAGTGCCCCGGCCCTCGGAAAGTGTAATCGGTCGCAGCTTTACAAACGGCGTGGAAGAAGAGAGGCAGTTCCGCACGAAAGCATTTTGCGCGCCACGCAACAATTACAAAAAACCTGCGAGGATCTGCCAAATTTCGCTTCGCTCGTTAGAAATGAAGCGAAAGCGTAGGCGCAAGTGTCTGAAAAATCGACGCACGCGTCGCCGCAGTAGACATGCGAGACCACGCGGGTACCTCACCGTCCGCTGCTCGCTGTCCGGGTCGAAACTGCTCGGTAGCTGACTGCCGAGAACCCTTGCGAATCGTATTCAGTTCTTTGGAAATGCGGCGAATTTCGATTTCGAGCTCGCTTGCCAAATTCAAAAACCGAGAGATAGCCTCCCTTGACTTCATGCCGTCGGCTGACAGCCTCGAGGACGCTTGAACACCGTCTGTGAAGATGGGCTGTTAACCGGGCCATAGAGAGTATTTTCAACGCCGCGATTCACTCGCTTGCCGTTAACCGTCACTCACCCTGAAATCGAGCTACGTTTCAGTTGGCCGAGCGCTCAGTTTGCGCCTCGGACCGCCAAAAGCAGAACTCTCTCGAGTGTTTAAGGAAGTGTGCCAATCACTTGACTAGTTTTTCCTGTCTCCAAGGAACGCATTAAAGTCGAAGAAGTAATCGCGGAGGGCGAAGTCGACCAGCCAGTCACGTTCGCCGCTGCCGTAGACGTAGTCCGCAACGCCATCGTCAAGCACTTTGCTGGCGTTGATCTTCGTCGCCAGTGAAGTGACGCGTGTCTCAAACGGTTGCGTCGCCTTCCACAACTGCATAATGCTGCGAATATTGGCCCCGCTGCTATCCACGAGCGAACCGCCAATTTCCAGGTCCTCGTCGGCACCGCCGATAAGCGTATCGAGCCCTAATCCGCCAATTAGCACATCCCGTCCGCCGTCACCCGATAACGTGTCACTGCCCGAGCCGCCGATAAGCACATCGTTACCGGCACCGCCCGAGATGCTGCCACCTCCTTCGCCGCCATCGAGATAATCGTCGCCTACTCCGCCGACGATCGAGTCGATGCCGGAGTCGCCATAGACGGTCGCTGGCTTGTTCACTTGGATCACGATCGAATCGTTTCCTTCGCGGCCGTGGATCACAATCCGACCGAACGAATCGAGCGGGAAGGAGCTGGTCGTGCCAAACGGCGAGTTATAGACGGTAACCATCGGCGGTGACGATCCGTAGGCTGGCTGCACCACGATCGCATCGCTGTTCGACGTGCCGTTGATCAGCAGCAAATCGGGATTCGCCGCGCCCGGGTTTTCCGGATCGTCGATTACCTGGGCATTGCCGGACAGCACGTTTTGAATGGTTAGCTTGTAGTCTTCCACCTCGCCGTCGGCAGCGGCAGTTGTGGGCAGCGCGACGCCCGCAGTGCTAATGCGGAAGCGGGCGTAGGTATCGCCCGTCACTGCTCCATCGGGAACAGCAACAATCAGCGTGTTGTTGCCCGCGATGACGTCCAATCCACTGACGATTTTCTCGCCCAGATCAAACACGTTATTGCGGTTAAAGTCGATCCAAGCATCAAGCTTGCCCGCTGCGGAGGCATTCACCGTAATCGTTGAATTAAACCTCGGCACCAGCGTGGTGGTGCTGAACGTCACTCCGTCTTCATCATCGGTGCCTGACATATCGTCGCCCGTTGCCCCGCCATTCGGCTGGCTCGCTGCTTCAAAATCACGAGTGCCCATCAGCGGACCCGAGTTGGCTGGGCCACCAATGAAGCCTGCTCCTTCGAAGTGCGAAGCCACGCCATAGCTGGCCGGCGCATCGCCAAAATCATAATCTTCGGTAGCGGTGACATCGAGTGTGACCGTGATGAGCGAAGTTTGCGAGGTGCCATCGCTAACTCGATAGCGAAAACTATCCGGCCCGTAGTAGTTTGCGAAGGGCGTGTAGGTGAACGAGCCATTGGCGTTCAATGCAACCCCACCATGGGTCGGTTGGGTGAACGAATGCACATTTAGCGTCGTACCGAAATCGACATCCGTATCGTTGCCCAGGACGCCCGGCGCGGCGATGGTCAGTTGCGTGTCTTCGGCAGCTGTGTAGGAATCAACATTGCCGATCGGCGCATCGTTCTCGCCGTTTACCGTGATCGTCAATGTGCCGCTGCTCGTCAGGGCTGGAGCATTGTCATCCTGTACGGTGTAGTTAATCAGCACCATCGCCGTCTGCCCGGCAGGCAGAAAATCAAAGTCCGCGCCCGGATCGAAGACAATCGAGTTGCCGCTCTGTGTGACCGTGGCCGTGCTGATTGTGATCGGCGAGTTGTTTGTATTGAACGTCGCCGAAGCAATGCTGAATCCCGGAGCCAGGCTCAGCACGTCCGTCGTATCCGGATCAGTGTCATTAGCGATGACATCGGTCGTAACCGGCGCATTTTCCGTCGTGCTGGCCGTATTTGGATTGGCAACGGGCGCGTCGTTGCGGCCGTTGATGGTCACCGTCACCACATTGATCGACGTTCCACCATCGTCATCCTGAATAGTGAACGACACGGAATCGGTGACGATCTCGCCGACGGCCAGGTATTCAAACGCTCCGTTGGGATCGTAGGTAAACGCACCATCGCCTGCGATTGTATACACGCCTCCTTGGGCTGTTGTGCCACTCGCTGCTACCACCGACAACACGTCGAGCGTGCCGACATCGATGGCACCAGTGAGAACGTTGATTGGAGTAATCGTGGCCGCTTCAGTGGTACTTGCCCCTTGCGGTGCCGCGACGGGATCGACGTTGTTGACCGTCACCGTGATCGTATTGGCCGTGCCCGCGAGCCACGCTAGTCCATCAATGCCCGAGACGTGATTAGGACCAATCTGAGTCGCCGCGCCTGTCGAGACATTCACTTCATAGAGATTGCCGCCAGCTGTAGCGAATAGCACTTGACTGGTCTCGTCATAGTCGAGTCCCATGTGCCCCGCGATCCCCATCGACCCGATCAAGGTGGCGGCCCCTGTCGCGGTATTGATGGAATACAAAGTGCTGAGAGTGGCTGCGTACAAGATGCCATTTGCATCATCGTAGGCGAGTCCAGTGATGTTGGTCGCGGTTGGCCCAACGATACTCCCCAAGCCTTCAGGCGTGGTCGTGCGCAATTGATTGCCCGCAGAGATGTCAATCGTGTATAGCAAGTCGGCCGCTTCATTGGCAGCTAGGCCCCACCAGTTAAACGAGCCAAACTGATTGTTGATGCCGGTGAAGGCACCAGTCGAGAGGTTGACGGAGCCAAAGGTGTTGACTCCATCGCCAAAAATGTCAGTGGCATAGAGCACGCCGTTGAGGAACGCCGCGCCCACCAGACTTCCATCAAAACCAAGTCCACCTATGAACGTCGCCGCGCCTGTACTCGCATTAATGTTGTAGAGCGAGTCAGTGCTGGTGGAGATGCCATAAAGCGTTCCTGGGCTCGCCGCAATAGCGCCATCGTCGTCACTGACATCAACGGTGATAATGTATTCATCGCTGCTCGTCGTGGTTGGGTTGTCGTCCAGATAAGTGTGCGGCATGGAGAAAACCCGCGTCGTCGGATTCCAGTCGATGCCGTCCTCTTCCACAGTCAGCGGAGTCGTGCCCAGTGTGAAAGGTTGAACATTATTCGGCGAAAGGGAATCGCCCCAATTCAGATTCAGCGTGAAAGTGTCGGTCGCGGCCGGATCGGTGATCGTGCCAGTGAGTGTGGTACTTTCATTCTCGTTGATGGAGTCGCTCGACAGTTCAATCATGAGCGATGGAGCCACATTGTTGATTGTCAGCAGGACCGACGTAGAAGTCGTGACTCCCGAATCACCATCGCTCACACGCACGCTGACGTTGCGAGTGCCGTTGTCGACGATGCCAAGCGCGTTCAGGGCCGCCCAATTCAGAGTGGGATTTGCGCCGATTGCATCGCCAAAGGTGCCGTCGCCGTTCACGTCCCAGGAATAGGTCAGTGGGTCGTTCGCGCCGGCAGGATCGGTAGCCGAGCCCGATAACGTGAGGCTTGCGCCTTCATTGATCGTATAGGGACCACCGGCGCTGGCGTTCTGCGGCGCGACGTTGTTGATGGTGAGTAATATTGCCGCCGAGGTTGTTGTGGTATCGCCATCACTGACTCGAACACGGACGTTTCGTGTGCCGCTATCGACGATGCCGAGGGCATTTAACGCGGACCAGGATAGCGTGAGGTTGGCTCCCGTCGCATCGCCGAAAGTATTGTCGCCGTTCACGTCCCAGGAATAGGTCAGTGGGTCGTTCGCGCCGGCAGGATCGGTAGCCGAGCCCGATAACGTGAGGCTTGCGCCTTCATTGGTCGTATAGGGACCGCCGGCACTGACGTTCTGCGGCGCGACGTTGGTGATGGTTACCAAGCCGGTAATGATCGCTGAAACGCCGACATTATCGGTCACGCGCAGAGCAACTGCGCGCGAGCCGGGACCATCGAGCGAACTGGCGTTGAAGGTGACGGATTCACCGGTTGCCGTGGCGTTGAATGTGCCGTCGTAGTTCAGATCCCACTCGTAATTGACAACGTTCCCATCGGGATCCGTGACGGTGGCGCTGAGTGTACCGCTGGAGCCTTCGTTGACGGAGATCGCATTAATCGAACCCGATGGGGCAGAGTTGTTGAGAAATTGGAGGACTGGTTGACTGGTAAAACCGCCAACGCCCGGAATCGAATAGAAAGGAGTTGCCCCGAACGAATAATGCTCAGGTAGGCTTGTTGCACCTCCGGCTTCGGTGACATTCACGCCCAGGCCGGCAATCCCGCGAAATCCAATGAAGTAGTCTTCACCGGCGGTGAAAGTTAGCGACGTGAACGTATCACCGTAAAAACCGACGCCGTTCGTATTCGTGGTAAATGAACCGGAACGGAGTAAGCTGCCGCCGGCGGACGGCAGTTCGTTGTAAATCTCCAGCGTTACGGCTTGACTGCCGTACGAAAAATAGGTCGTAATCGCATTGGCCACGAACGTCGAACTTGGCGTGTAAAGCCACCCATCCTCGTTGGCACCCCAGCTATAACCGCCGGATGGTTGGAGCGACGCGTTGACGTTGCCGACCACCGTGAGGAGCCGGCGGTCTTCAAGAGCCTCGAAGAATACCCGGCGGCCGCGGTTGTTTCGCGAACTGCCAACGCGCGGACGGCGGGATTTGGTTAGGGGGTTCATGGGTGGGATCCAATAATCAAAAATCGATGAGAGACAGCAGGCTCGAACGTGCAAAAATCACAGTGGCGGTCTGGGCAATCGTAAATGCCCGATCCGGTCATCATAACCACCTAATTAGGGTGCTTCGTGCGGTATTTTCTCCCCATCTTATGACCGAAGCTGTCACCCGAACGCCCTTAAGTTGGCTGGAGATTCGTGCTAACGGGACCGAACGCGCCAGCAGGGGGTGAATTTTTCACACACCACAGAGAGGCTTTCGGGCAGCCTCATGAAATGACGTTGTTGGGCCAATCGTGTCCGGAATCCGAAGCCGATGCCTCGTTTAGCGTGACCAACAGCTATCGCCACCGCGGTTACCCCAGAAGTGAGTTTTGAACTCGGGTTAACCGCTTCGAGAACGATTGAACGCAAACAGTGACGATCGGCATTTAACAAGAGGGGTGGGAACTTGTACCTGCTTACGAATACCCGGCTGGTGGATCGGTAACTCATCGTTGCATCTTGAAGCGCCCAAAATGAGTGGCCGGATGACCAGCCGCACACCACTCATCGTCGCCATCGTCCTGCCCCACTACTGCCATCCAGCCTCGTCACTGGTGGGGCTTTTTCGCGCGAGTGCGGATACTATCAACCTATGCGATACTCCCTCGGAATGTTGGTGGTCATACTCATTCTCGGACCGCCGCTGATTGCTAGGTCGTGGGATATGCGATGGGAAATAGTGGCTGCAATAGCTCGATTGTCGGCGGAAGATTGGATCCGCTTTGCGTTAGTCGCGATTGCAACCGTTGTCGTCATGGTAGAACTCGGACGCCACAGATTCCGAACCGTGCGGAGCAACACTTAATTGCCCTCAACGACTTGTTCTCGCGCACCTCCCAGTGCGCAACCCTCTTCGTGAAAGTACTCTCTTTTTCGATTTTCATAAGTGCTGTTGAGAGCGGCACTTGCTGATTACGAGTCCTGATCGGTGCCCGAAACGGTCGCAACCCTCTTCGAACTTTTGAGATGTTCGGTTAACAGCGGCGCTTATTCTCTGCGCGCTCTCGAGCGAAGTTGAGCATCGTCTACGAAACCAAGTCATCAAAGGAAAAGTCGACGTAAGTTTCAGCTGGCCGTTAGCTCCTCCGGGGTGCAAAAAAGAGTGCACTCCCACCATTCACTGCCTGAAATCCAGTGTAATTCGATGGTCAATGTCTTTCAGTCCCTCTTGCTCGTCATCGCCGGCGCCACGCAGAAAGAACTAGCCCGCAAGGTCAAATACCTGAAGGTGGAGAACCAGATCCTCCGGTCTCGGCTGCCCCAGAGAATCGTCTGCACGCCCAAGGAAGAAGCCAGGGACATTCGATTCGGCAGGATTTGATCAGCGGGACAACTTCGAATTGCTGCATTTTTCGGCAGCACTGCACAGGTCTCTAGCAGAGACTCCTTGTTCACGAGTGCGAGCAACCTCGAATAATCAGATCTAATTCTCAACAACCCTTAGCACCATACAGCTTTGCTGCGCGACCTTACTTCTTGGGCTGAAGCACGCAAGACTGGCGCGAAAGTTGATTTAGAGCGGGAGACGCTTCGCCACTCCCTCCCATCGCGGACTTTCTCGTGCAACTCTTGCTCATTTGCCTTATCTTTGCAGCAGATCCAGGCGATGCGCCTCCCCCAACGATTACGGGCACCGCGACGCACGCGCACACAGCTAACTTTGAAGTAATTGGTGCCGCGGCAACGAAGGACGCTCGGCAAGTCGCCCTGTTATCTGAACGGTGGCGGCAGAAGCTGCAAACTTACTGGCTGGAAGCACCAACTGAAAGCTGGTCCCCCCGCTGCCAAGTTGTGGTACATGCAACGAAGCAAAGCTATTACTCGGCCGTCGGCCGTGGGAGTGAAACGACAAGTGGCTCAAGCTGGATTGAATTCAAAGAAAAGCAAGTTTCCAAACGGCGAATTGATCTATTGGGCGTGAACGACCTCGGCCTTGCGGCGCTCGCACACGAAATGACGCATGTGATATTTGCGGATCTGTTTCAAGGACGACAGCCGCCGCGCTGGGCCGATGAGGGGGCCGCAATGCTGGCCGATACCTTTGAAAAGCAACGGTTGCACCAGCGCGATTTTGAGCAAGCAGTTGCTGGCCGCATCGAGTTTCGCCTTAGCGAGCTTTTTGCGCTCGAACAGTACCCGCAGCCGCACCGTGTCCCTGGCTTCTATGGGCAGAGCGTGTCGCTCGCGGCGTTTCTCACGAGACGCGACGATCCGGCAAAGTTTATAAAATTCATCGAGCGTGGGCTCAGTCATGGTCATGACCGCGCTCTACAAGATGTGTACGGCATCGAAGGTGCCACCTCTCTTGAAACTGAATGGCGGGCTAATAGTCACGGTGCACGCGGCTTTCATGGCGTCCGTTTGACGTTAGACGACTATCTCCCCATGCACGCCATGTCAGAGTGATTTCTAACGACGGACCTTGCAGTTTCGTTAGGGGTGTCGTGGCGAAATTGTAATTTCACGCAAGTTGCCTTTCGCAGGCTGTGTGCGATGATTTTGGAGAAGTACATCATGCCGAACGCACGTAGCGTGCAAGAGGCATTCGATGTTGTTGCCTCTCCGTCCCGTTTATGAGGTGCCTTATGAAGTCGCTCTCGTTGCTAGGTGTGCTTGCCGCTGCTGCAATCACTAGTGTTCCGTTTCAAACTGCCGAAGCCGGCCGCCATAACTGCGGCTGCTGCGGCGCAGCCGTGTACGCTGCACCAGTTGCCGCCTCCCCTGCGGCTGCTGCAACTGCGCCAACTCCAAGCGTGGCGCAAAACCAGCCGCAAGGCTATCGATCATACTCCTATCAACCAAGTGCAGCTCCTGTGATGAACTACAGCAGCGGTAACAATTACTACCGATCGTCAAATCGCCGCAGCAACCAGCCGATGTGGATGAACGGCGGCAACAAGTCGCTCGGCCGCTATAACTAAGCCAGGATACTATCTTGGATTCAACGTCGGGATCGCACTCAGCGATGCTATGCAACCGCTAGCTCAACCGGGTGGAGATGGTGTGAACAGTTCTTCTTAATTGAAAGGACTCTTTGTACGGCGGAGGAAGTGGTGAGACAGTTCTTGAACGCGAAGAAATCGTTCTTCGCGTCTCCAAATGGATTCGACTATTGTGCATCGTTACCAAGATCTAAGTCTGGTAGTCGTTGCCCAGGTGTTCAGCGAATCAGCTGAAGCAGTCATCGGAGTGACTGCTCGGCGGCCCGGCTGGGGGCTACAGCTTCTCAAACTTGCGAAGAGCTCGTTCATTCATCGATGTCGCATCGTGTCGAGTAATCTTGATCGAGCCACGCTTCCATTTGAATCGAGACCGTCGCGCGTAGAGGTGTACGCTTCGGATGCTTGAGCCCGTTCAAATGGTCTATGCCGGCGTGCAATGACCACGCTGTGTCGGAACAGATCCACCTCACGCACCACGGCGCGCGCGAAGCCTGGAACTCGCCGGAAAAGATCATCGGCCTTGTGATGGCCGTACTGTTCATCCTGACCTTCCGGTCCATGCTCTCTGGCAGTGAACCGGGCGAAGCCAAGCTTCGCGGCCCACTGGGCATTGAGCCCCGGTGGCAAGACGCCGCATGCCACGCTCTACAGCCTCCCCGTGCACAACCCTCTTCGAACAAGTTCTCTGTTTTTCAATTTGCGTAAGTGCCACTGAACACGGCACTTGCTGATTTCGAGTCCGGTTCGGTGTCACTAACGAACCCAACGCTTTACTAACATTTGGGGCGAACCGGTTAACAGCACCGAGAATTGCTGGCGCTCTCTGCGCGCTCTCTGTTTGCTTGCGACTTTCTCATGAGTTGCTGACGAGGCCAGAATCTCAACCGACCCATCCATGGAAATCGAAGTAAGGTTCAGACGGCAAATGGTTCCCCCGGGGTGCAAAAAAGAATGCACTCCCCTCATTCACTGCCTGAAATCCAGTGTAATTCGATGGTCAACATCTTTCAGACCCTGCTGCTCGTCATTGCCGGCGCCACGCAGAAAGAACTGGCCCGCCAGGTCAAATACCTGAAGGTGGAGAACCAGATCCTCCGTTCCAGGCTGCCCCAGAGAATCGTCTGCACGCCCAAGGAACGTGTTCGCTTAATCAAGTTCGCCCAGAAATTGAGCGGCAAGGTACTCCGTCAGCTGACGACGATCGTTGCCCCCGAGACTCTCCTCGGTTGGATTAGAGCCGAGAAGAAGCCTAAACCGCAGAAGCGGAAGCGGGGCCGGCCGAACACGGCGGAGCAGATTCGCGACCTCATCCTGCTGATGGCCAAGGAGAATCAGTGGGGCTACACCCGCATCATGGGTGAACTGAAAAAGCTCGGGATCAAGCCGCCAAGTCGGAACACGGTGAAGAAGATCCTCAAGGCAGCCGGGTTCGAACCAGGTCCGCGGCGTGGCGAGGGAACCTGGGACGACTTTCTGCAGCAGCACGCCGTTTCGCTGTGGCAATGTGACTTTTTCTCCAAGAGGATCCTCACGCTGAAGGGGATCCGCGAGGTCTTTGTTCTGGCCTTCATCCACGTGGAATCACGGCGTGTGATCCTCTCGCCGTCAACCTTCCAACCGAATGAAGCATGGGTTGTCGCCCAGGCTGCGGCATTCGTCGAACAGGCACGTGCTCAGAAACTTCGTGTCGCGACAGTGCAGCGTGACAGAGACACCAAATTCACGAAGGCAGTGGATCAAGTGCTACGTTCAAAACGAGTGAAGCCGAAGGTGAACGAGTTCCGCAGCCCGAACACAAACGCCTTCGTCGAACGGTTTGTGCAATCAATCCAACAAGAATGCCTGGATCGGTTCGTGATCTTCGGCGAGGCGCACATGGATCACGTGTGTACGGAGTATCTTGAGCATTACCATTCAGAACGGCCGCACCAGGGCATAGGGATCGAGAACGAGCCGCTGGTCCAGCAGGCGAAACGTGGTCGGCCAAGTACGAAACAGCCAGTCAATGAAGTTTTGCCACCAAACGAGGTTCAGTGCTCACATCGGCTTGGTGGCTTGCTAAAACGCTACTGGCGCGATGCTGCGTAGCAAACGCCCGCTGACGAGACTTGACATGCCCTAAGTCGATGTGATCGAAGCACATTGAAGTCGCGTCAATCGTTCCGTCGTTAAAAGTTGTTATTGATAATCTCCGTGCTCGGCTTGTTGAGGTCAGTGAGCTTGTCCTTGACCGTCGCATTTCCGCTCAGGTTGGCAAAGAACAAGTCGAGCGCAGCGGTGCCACCCGCCATGGTGTCGCTGACGCCATCGGGATTGAGTTGACCGCTGAGATCGGTGGCAAGTGTGGCGGAGCGAGTTGCGTAAGTGCCTGCTGCGGTCCAATGAGCCAGCAGGTTGGCGAGGTCGGCAGCGAGCAAGTCGAAATCGGTTGAACTATCGATGAGCAGATCCTCACCGGCGCCACCGGTGAGTTTATCGGCGCCAGCGCCACCAATCAGAATCGCGTGCCCAGCATTCACACCGGCTGTTGGTGCAGCGCCGACCTTGAGCGTGTCATTGCCGTTACCGCCGACGAGAACCGCGGGGCCACTACCGGCGGTGAGGACATCGTTCCCTTCCCCCCCAAAGACAATTGCCGTGCCCGAACCACTAGTCAGAGTATCGTTGCCACCCTTGCCATCGATTTGCAACTTGCCGCTGTAAGCAGCGCCGCTAATCGTATTGGCAGCAGCGCCGCCGGTGAGTTCCGCAGCTTCAAAACCGTTGAAGGTGATCGCGCCGCGGCCGGTTCGCGTGACGGTCGTGTTGGTGAGCGTCATCGCAGCGGCGTTGTCGGTGATGGCTAAAGTATCGACGCCAGCGCCGGCAGTCAGTGTCGCGCTGCCTGCCCAGTTGTCGAGCGTGAACTTGCTATCGACGGCGCCAGCCGCCGACGTCAGTATCGCGTTTTCGATCGCACTGATGGTTATCGACGGCTTCGCTGGTCGCTGCAATTGGGTCGGAGTCAAGACATAGTTGCTGCCGCCCGCATCTTCGATGGTGTCAACTCCGGCACCGCCATTGATTGTCAAAGGACGTGTCCAATCGGTCACGGTGAACTTGTTGCTTGCACCGCCGCCGGTCAACGTCGCGCTTGTAATCCCCGTCATTGTCACAGTGGCATTCGTCAAACCTGCCGCTCGCGTCAGGAGCGAATTCGTCAGCACGAAGTTGCCGTCGCCAATGTACGACACGGTGTCGTTGCCACCTCGGCCATCGATCACCACGTTGGTGGTCAGGTTATTGAAGACAAATGCGTCGGCGCCAGTAGTGCCCGTGAGCTCAATTTGTTCGATCTGGCCATAGGTGTCGAGTGACGAGCCAACTCGCACCTGCGTGTTTGAAATCGTGGCCGCCCCGGGCTGTTCGATAATCCTGTCAAAGTCAGTTCCACCGACGATCCTATCGTTGCCGGCTTCGCCCAGAAAAATATCGTTGCCTGCGCTACCCGCCATGACATCGTTGCCGTCTCCGCCACTGATCGTGTCGGCGCCTATGCCACCAACGATCGTATCGTTGCCTGCATCTCCGTAGAGGAAGTCGTTACCGCTGCCGCCAGAAATCGTATCGATGCCACCGCCGCCACGAATGGTCGCAGAAATCGTGATCGAAGGGTCAACCGCGATCGAGTCGTTCCCAGCGCCGCCCAAAACTTCGATGCGATCCACGGCGCTCTTGGCAAACGGTCCCAGGATCAGGCCTGGAAATACCACCCGCAACTGAGAAGCATTGCCCGGGACTGGCTGCACGATGATGGTGTCGACGGCCGCGGACCCGTTGACTAGCAACAGCGACTTGGACGGATCCTGCGGATCGGGGACGAGCGTCGCCGACTTTATCGCTGGGGATACAAGTTGGACCGCGTAGTCTTCGACTTCACCATCGACGGCAACACCGGTGGGAGTAAGCCCTCCGGCGGTGCTCAAGCGGAAACGAGCATAACTGGCGCCGACAGTCAGGATGTTGGGGATGGCGATCGACAACGCATTGACACCCGCAACCACGCTAAAGCTGTTGAAGATCTTTTCGCCAACCTCGAATTGGCCGTTGCGATTGAAGTCGATCCAGGCATCAAGCTTGCCAGCCTCGGAAGCAGTGACGGTGATGCTGGTGTTCAGACCAGCAATGATCATGCCAGAGAACTCGACGCCATCTTCGTCGGCGTCTTCGTGCGTATCATCGCCATCGGCAGCGGTCGTCGGCTGACCATCCGAATCGGTATCGAAAATCGATCCCAGAAAGAGACTGCCCGCTTGATGACGCGGTCCATCCGAGGCTTCGAGGGTCTTGTAGGTGTCGGGTGCATCGCCAAAGTCATAGTCGAACCCACGAGTCAACGTAATGTTTGTTGCCGTGTAGTTCACTTCTAACGGCTCGCCGTTGAAATCCAGCTCCGTCCCTTCGGCAAGGCCGGTGAAGGTTCCAATGACGTTGGTAGCCGCGACGATGGTAAAGACTTCGCCAGGTTGTGCGACGTAGCTACCCGCAAGTTCGAGGTCTACGGCCGTCACTGTGATGGAGCCAGAGTCGACTTCAACATCGCTGTAGTCCGTTGCCGAGTCGATTGTTAGCCCGAGCTTCCCGGTCAGAATCACCACACCGGTGGAGGTGAGCGTTGCGTCACCTAGCCCGACATACAGTTCGCCGTCGAGCCCGATGTTGATGCCAGCCGTCATCGCGATCGTTGTGCCACGAATGACCGCCGTGCTGTCCTGGCGAATGTCTCCCGCGGTAGCGGCTAAATCCACAGAGGCAAACTCACCACCGGTGACCGTTTCGATCGACTCATCGATATCGAGCTGATCGGCAGTGACAACGGTGACCGTGGAACTGGCCGAGTCTGACGTAATGCCTGTGAGCGAACCGGCCGCGCCAATCGATAGTGCGGCGCTGGAATCGTTGTTGAACGTCATTGCGCCAGTGGCGTTGGTGTTCATCGCCATGGTCAGCACGTTGTTGTAGCTGGCGTCAAGCGTGATGTTGGCTTGCGCTTGGACGCTCAGGGTGTCGGCTTCGATCTTGCCTTGAATCGCGGGGTTGAAGTAGAGCTGTTCGATATCGCCGCCTGTCGAGGTCAGTTCGACGGTATCGAGCCGTCCACCACCGCTCTGTTGAATGGCATACGTGACCCTGATATCGCCAGTATTCGAGATGCTGACAGTGGTCTCGTCGCTGTCAGACTTGATACCCGAAGCGTTGCCGACGTTTCGCAGACTGGCGGTTGAGACAGTAAGGGTCGCAGCATCGTTTTGGAACTCGATCGCGCCTGCGGCATCGGTATCAAACGCGATGCTGGCAACATTGTTCGCAACGAGGTCGAGAAGGATGTCGGTCTCGGCCAATATTGTGAGCGTGGTGGCTACAATCTTGCCCGCTGCCGTTTGCGTGACGCGGCCATCGATCGAAGCCAAGCCAACATGAAAAAACGGATGGCTCGCAGACCCGATCGGCTGAGTGACGGCCAGATCGTCGGCCGTGTTGATGCCAACCAGCGCTGAACTTGAGGACGATGTAATTCCGGACAGCGATCCGACCGTGCCAATCGTCAGCGTGCCGCCCGAGTCGTTGGTGAAGTACAAGCCGAAGCTAGTATTGGACGACATCGCCAGAGTTGAAACGTTGCTGATCGCGCTGTCGAGTTCGATTCTGCCCGTCGCTGAGATGCCCAGCGAAGCTGCTTCAATCTGGCCTGCGGCGGTTTGCGACACGTCACTCGTGGCCGACGTCGTCGTGAGTAGCACCGTGTCGAGTTGCCCGCCGCCGACCTTTTGGATCACTGCTGTCAAATTGAGGCCATTGGCCGTTTCAATCGTGACATCGGTGGCCGCTGAGTCAGACGTAATTCCGGAGATGCCTGCGACGGTGCCAATCGTCAACGTGCTGCCAGAATCATTGAGGAAGGAAATATTGCCACTGTCGGTGGTCATCGCCAAGGTCGAAACGCTGTTGGTGGCGGTCGCCAGATTGATTCCGGCGACCGCATCGACGGCGAATGACGAAGCAGTGATTGCGCCGCTCGCAGCTTGCGTAACGGTACTGCCCGTTTTCAAAAGGACCGAGCTATGATCGAAGTCAACAGCCTGCGTGACATCGATCGCCCCTGCGTCGGCTGAGCCGATGATGAGCGTGCCCGAGTTCAACAAATCCAGTTCGGTATTGGTGAAGCTTAGGTTGCCACCGACGTCCGAGCCGAGCGTAATCGAACGGCCAGTTGTGACGGTTTCCCAAGTGATCGTAGCGGTCGTGCTAACCGCTCCCGAGGTGAGCGTCGCGATATCGGCATTAATCGTGATATTGCCACCGTTGGCGCCAATTCCACCCGTACTGCCTTGATCGAGAACGACGCCGTTGCCGGCACCGGTCGTAATCGAAACCGGAGCGCCCCCCGCGTTGCTGTTGAGAATGGAGCCAGCCGCGACCGATTGCAGAATTCTTACGTCGCCGCCCACGGAGACCGTCAGACCCGCCGCACCATTAGATTCAGCAAACGTCGTTGCATTGATCACCAGATTGCCGACCGCGTTCAACACGAGGCCTTGGCCTCGAACGTCTCCGTACCCCACAGCGGTTCCCAGAAAAATGTCTCGTCCGGCATCGAGAGTTGTTGTCCCACCTGAGGAAGCAACGGCGCCAGCCGTACCATGTTGAACGGTAATGTCCGAAGAATTGCCTGTCGTTATCAGGTCGATATCGCCAGGCGCTTTCACTTGCTTGTTAACTGTTAGGCTGCTGTTCACTGACACGTCGATCCCGGCACTCGCCCCAACCGCGACGATACCGACGGCTCCAACGCCTCGGCCTCCAACGTCCACCGTGTCGATGCTCATGGCTGTGGTCGACTCGACCGTGAAGCTGCCGTTGGTAGTGGAACCAGCAACCGATTGAATCGAATTCGCGCCCACGAGTTGAACTTCGCTGCCGACCGCCGACAACTTCGCCGCGCTAATCGTTCCGCCGGCGCTTGTCGAGATCGTACCGCCCGCTTGGAGCGCCACGATGCCACCGGATTTGAGAATGGCTCCGTTGTCGAAGTTAGTTGCCGTCGTAGTGCTGATACTGCCGGTGGTGATCACCCGTAGCGTGCCGACACTGGTCTCGTCGAGCGTAGCCAACTCTGCTGCCGAGAAATTCATTCCGCCTGCCGAGCTACTGGCGAATTCGACGTTGCTCGTCGTATCGATCTCAACGGTTGGTGCCGAAATTAGCTGAGGAATAGCCTCGTTGACAGCCAGCGACTCAGTTTCAAATCGCAGCAAGCCCATCGAAGGATTTCCACTGATGCTGGCGGCAGCGTCCACCGCCGGTGCATTCAGCGTGATTAACTGAGTAATCGTGTCGCCGAGCGTGATGCCGCTGGAAACGAGAATCGAAGCGGTCGCACGGACCGTCAGGTTGGTCGCATTGATCGCGTTCAGTTCGGAGTCGGTAAGACCGGTGTTGCCGAGGTCGAGGTCGGCGCTGGCACCGAGAGTCTGCAGCAGAACATTTTCACCGGTGATGGCCTTGGAGGCATCCAGGTCAAAGGCGTCGGCATACAAAGTGAGCACTTTGCCCGTGCCGCTCGCGGTCACTGCTTCGCTGACGGTGATGGTGTTTGTCGCTGCCGACGATAGGGTGACGTTGCCATTGGTGGTCGTGACGCCCGAAACGTTTCCCACGGGGAAACCTGCGTACACCGTCGCAACGGTCAGGTTATCGACCGACTTGAAACCAAAATCGCCGACGACGTCGGCCGGCGTAGGGGCGAGAAATCCGTACGCATACACTTTGCCGGCGATCTGCGAAACCTGGTTGTCTGCATTCAGCGAAACGCCCGCTCCCCCTTCCGCATACACCGAATCGGCAGTGATCACACCTGCCGAGGTTTGCGAAACGGTGAAGTGATTCGTTTGCAGCCTGCCGGAAATTAACGACACCGTTTGGCCGGGGGCGTAGATGGGTGCTTGCAGAATGACATCGCCCGAGTAGGGATGCAGATTCACCGGGCCGGTGGACTCGATCGGTTGATCGACCTCGATCGCCGCACCCAGTTGTTGGCTGTTAAGCGTGATTCCATTGACTAAAAGAGTTCCGCCCGTTAACTCAACTAATGCCCCACCAGCGGTAATTTGATGGTTGGCAAAGGCGGCGCTGCCGACGATGTTGACCGAGCCGAAGATCGTACTGTCGTTTCCACCCGGTAAGACATGCACAGTGTTGAAGTCGGCCATGTTGTACTGGGCCGTCGAGAAGCCGCCAGAAATGGGGTTGCCATTGATTTCATTAGTCGTGCTCGTCAGCGTCAACGTGCCGTTGGAGGCGGACAGCGTCAGGTTGGCGCCGCTAGTGTCGGTGGTGATGAGCAGCTCCGCGCCCAGGTCGACCGCCGTAATCGCCATCATCGATCGTTCTTCGAGCGATTCCAGCCTCAGCATCGCCCGAAACGTTTGGCGGCTGGAAACTTTGGCACGCGATGGCGAGGCCTTGCGTCGTCCCTGGAGTGAAGACTTTAAAGACTGGAACCAGCGTTGCATGGACTGACGCATTGCAATTCTTCCCGATGCCGAACCAGATGCAGTGATAAAGTGCGAGCTTCGGGATGGCGCAGAACAACCCTGAGATCACTGGCTAAAGATCGGCATAGCATGGTGAATTGCATGCGAGAAAAGCACAGCCTTACCACTGGGCAAATTGCTGCCAACAACGAGCTCGATGCATGCGCCGCAAATCTTGGCCGAGAGGTCCTAGACCAACAGAGACCGAGCTAGCATAGGACGTCTTTGAAGAATTGGCTGCTATTCAATTGAGAGCAATCTCTGCATGTTTTCGAACTGACAAAAGAATTACTGGAGAACGGCGCTGGAGCGCAACGCTATGGCAGCATCAACACGCGCGCTGTTTGCAGATAGTGACACACGTCTGATGGAGACACTCCAACGTGTGCGTGTTGCGTCAATAGAAATTGATTCGGACAAGAAACAAAAACCCTGGTCGTGGGACCGGGCTTGCAGATTGAAAATTAGGTGGGAATCAAGCCGGAACTGTGCGGAGTGCGGCTATGCCGTAGCGAGGTAAGTGTAGCTGAGTGAACGTGTGATGGGTTTATGGCCGGAATCTTCCTTGCCTTCCCTTCGATAATGCGGCAACCGGGCATGTAGCTCGGCTGGGGCTGGCAATCTTCGCTGGCCCGATACGACAAGACGAGGGATTGCAGTCCCTCGTCGTGTCTCACCGCAACTTGCTGTTTGGAGCAAGCACGATGTCTTCGTATTCTAGTTCCGCCGTTTCCCCGCACGCAACGTCCTCAGAGTGGTTGACCTTGGCTGAGGCAAGCCGCGAGTATCGACTGCATAAAAATACATTAAGAAAATGGGATAAACTTGGAAAACTTCGGGCATATAGAGTGGCGGCAAACACACTCTCTCACCGACGCTATTTGCGAAGTGATTTAGACGCTTTCATGGGGCGGTCTGCTGAGATGGCAAGGGAGGTAGGTGGTGTTCCTGAACCATCAGTAACCGGCCCAAGCAAAGTGATTCTCTGTGCCAGATGTTCGACTTCCAAGCAAGCTGAGGATTTATCCAGGCAGGTAAAGAGATTGGAGGACTATGCCGCTCAGAACTATCCCGGTTCACCAGTTCACCGATACATTCGCACTGCCAGTGGTCTTAACTACCAGAATAAGACATTCGTCCGCATGATTCAGGACGTTGTAAACAACAAGTTCAATGGAGCAGTGCTACTGATAACCCACAAAGACCGCCTGATTAGATTCGGGTTCGATATGGTCAAGGTCATCTGTGAGGCTCACAAAGTAACCATTATTCAAACAGAAGCTGAAGAAGACAAGAGTTATATAACTGAACTTACTGAAGATATACTTGCAATAACTCATATTGCATCTTGTCGACTTTATGGCCTAGAGGAACTAAGAAGAGTGGGGCATCGAACGCTCGGCCATTGCCGCAAGCGGTCTTAGACGAAGTGAACGGGATGATTGCCAAGGGATATTCCATCCGAACCATCTTCGCCACGCTTAAACAGACAGGTAAGAACCTGGACGACAAGCAACGACCATTCTCGATTCAGATTATTCGGCGACTTGTCCGCAAGTTTAAGGAGGATGCTGCTGCTACCTCCCTTGCTAATCCGCGAAGCGGTGGGGGTGGGAACTTCGCGAAGTTCATCAAGGCTAAGCTCCGGGTGGGTGGTCCAGGTTCCCGCGTGAAGCGAAGCAAGATACTAGCCGCGTACAAATCTCACTGCGAGGAGAACGGGCTTCGAAGAGTTAGCCGCAAGCTGGCATACGAGCAACTTGCAGCTTTGACCAAAAAACTAAATGTCGCGGTCACTCCCTGCGGAGAAGGTTCAAAGGACCGCTTGTTTACTGGACTGAATCTGTTCGTGGCGAGAACCAGACCAGTTCCCGCCGGGAAAACCCCGTAGTAACTTGTAGTACGTGTTAGATAGCTACTGCTTGTTCCGGCCTGCTGGCTACCACTTCGGGAAGAGTGGGCCGCCGTAGAGAGCGCCGTCGCCGAGTACTTCTTCGATGCGGAGGAGTTGGTTGCAACTAGCCATGCGGTCGGTCCGCGAGCCCAACCGGTTTTGATCTGGCCGGTACCTAGCGCGACGGCCAGGTCGGCGATGGTCGAGTCCTCGGTTTCGCCGCTGCGATGGCTGCTGATCGACGAGTAGCCATTGCGATGGGCCAACTGAATGGCCGAGATCGTTTCAGTCAGCGTTCCGATCTGGTTGACCTTAATCAGAATGCTATTGGCGATCCCTTCTTTGATGCCGCGGGCCAGGCGCTTGGTGTTGGTGACGAACAGGTCGTCGCCGACGAGTTGGACCTTCTTGCCGAGCTTGTCGGTGAGCAGCTTCCAACCTTCCCAGTCGTCTTCGCTGCAGCCGTCTTCGATCGAGCAGATTGGGTACTTGCTGCAGCAGTTGGCGAGAAAGTCGACCATCTAATCACGAAGCGGCCGAGGGAGAGCATGGGAGCTCAAGGACCTCAGAAAGACCTGTGCAACCTACTACGACGAGCACATGCCGGAGTCGTCGATCGAGATCCTGGGTCATTCGGTGGGTGGCATCACTTATCGACACTACGCGCACCGTGCCCCACTGGCCTTCAAGGCAATCATGAGCATTCCCCAGCCATCTGCCTTTCATTCCCTGGTGAAGGGACAAGAGGGGCAGTGTCCTTGCTGTCGTCGCCTATTTGCTGAGCCAAAGTGACCGATCACGATGTGACCGAAGCATTCTTCTTCGGCGGCATTCTCCACGGCGGCGCGATACCATATCTCGCATGGTGGACAAGGGATGCCGCCGAGCCGCTCTTCGGCAGCTGACCATGGATTTGAAGCCTGTTTCAAGCACCTCGCAAGGTCGCGTTCCCATCTGGTTGAACAGCCGCGAAAATATTTTCGCCGTCAATGAATTTGGACACTGAGACTGCGACGCCCTCTAAGTCGCTGTCAAACTGGACATCGGCTTCGGCACGTCACCTTCCGGAAAAACGAATCCGCTTCCGGGCTCACGTGAGACGATCGCTTGATATTCTTGTTGTCAATCGCAGCTTGCCAGCCGAAACTTCAGCTCTGCGAGTGCGTCACCAGAACGCCGAAATCGATCTTGTCAATCGATGCCGAGACGGCCTTTGATGGCGAGCTTTCCATCAGGGGACCGGCATTCGCGCTCATACCTGTGCTGGAAGTTGAGAGCTACGGTGCCTGTGCAATGCGCACACACAGCCCAGGTATTCCCCCCCGACTGCCAACGAACGATACGCTGCGAATATGAGGCCGATCTTATTTTCATTTCATGAAGCCCTCACTTTGCGCTCGTAGGATGTCAGCGGAGCAGTTGCGACGCCGTTGGCTCGCTGCTTCACAATTGCAACCTTTTAGCGAGCTGAGTAATGGGGATAATTACGAATAGTGCATCGAGGCGTGATACCGCTGCCTTAAATCTGCTGCATGCTTGTTTGAAGTCGATTGGAACCTGGTTGGCCAGCTTCAAAGCGCTGCCATCTCGACCACCGGGCAGTAATGGCAGACTGTTCCGACATCGGCAGCCGCATTGAGCCCCTCGCATGGCAATGGGGGCGGGTGCTCCCAGAATGCCGAAAAAGCCCGAGTGGCCCTTCGATCATTGTCTTCAATGGGCGCTTCCGACTAAACACACCATTTGTGCGTTACGGATTGGCAGGCGGTAGCGGCATCTGTTCGGCGGGAGGTGGCAGCATCTCCAGCCCCTCGCTGGGGTTGGTGGCGTTCATCATCTCATGAGGTTGAACCACTTCATAAGAATGAATCTGTACCGGTCCGCAGAAGAGGTCGGCGAATTCTTCGCCGGCATTGGATAACAGGTAGCCACCACCAAGGGCCTGATAGGCGCGAACGGTCGCGGTCAGTTGTTGCTGCTTCGTTTCGATCAAATCGGTTCTGGCCTGCAGCAGGTCGCGAGTAGCTAACAGCACGTCGACGTATTCCACGCGGGCGAACGCTTCGTCGAGCGGCGCCTTAAACAAATTGCGGGCCACGCCGACCGATTCTTCGAGAGCATTCACTTCGGTTAGCTTGATCTCCACGCTGCGGCGATAGTTCTCCACTTTCGCCACATTGTTGGTCACTTCAATGAACGCATTCAGCACCGTGCGCTGGTAGTCGTATACCGTCTGCAATTGGCGGGCGTTAGCGGTCATGTACTGAGCGCGGATGGCTGACTTGTTGATCAGCGGGGCTGAAATATCGCCGATGGTGTCACCGATTAGCGCTTCGGGATCAAACAGATATTTGGGGTTGAACGATTCGAAGCCAACCGTGGCGGTAATGTCCAACTTGGGAAAAAACTCGGCGCGAGCTACGAGGATGTCGAGTCCTGCCGCGGACATTTCTCGCTCGGCCGCTTGGATGTCACGGCGATTCAGCAAAAGCTGCGCTGGGACACCTACGCTGATCCGCCGCGAGTTGAGCTTGATGAGATCCCAGTTTGCACGCTCGACGTGCTGCGGGAAACGACCGACGAGGAAATTGATTCGGTTTTGAACTTCGATGATCCGTTGCTGGACGATTAGTCGCTGGCTCTGGTTTTTACGAACTTCGGCGAGAAACCGCTGAACCGCCAACTCGGTGCCGCGAGCCGCCGCCTTTTGAGCCCTCGACACTTCTAAGCTCTGCTCTTGCAGCTCGATGGTTTGGTCCAGGAACACCAGGCGTTTGTCGAGAGCAGCCAACTCGTAATAGTTCTCAGCGGTTTCAGCAACAAGTTGGGTGATCAAATAGTTTCGCCGCTCGACCGCTTCGAAAAATCTCTGCTGGGCCGAATCTCTGGCGTTTCGATACTGACGCCAAATATCAATGCGCCAGAAGAGGTTGGCCGAAAGCCGCGAGACGCCGAGTGGATCGGAAAAGTTGCCGCCGTTTGGCGTCAGTAGTTGGTCCTCTGCAGCACCGAGCGGAGTCCATTTGCTGGTCCTTTCGAAACCGCCTCGCGCATTCGCGCTGACGAATGGCAGGTAGGCGCCGCGAGCACTGAGGACATCGTTGCTGGCGATGTAGATCTCTTGGTTGCGGATTTTCAGCTCTTGATTCTGAGCCAAGCCATCGGTGACCAATTGCGCCAGGACCAGGTCGTCGAAGAATTCGTAGATGCCGATCTGGCCCGAGTTCTCCGTCGTGCCAACTCCGTTGAAACTGTTCGGCAACGCGGGCGCTGGATCCGGTGCCATCAGGCCGGGAATTCGGCAGCCCGCAAGGCATAGCAACAGGCTGCAGATCAAGACTGTAGAAATCGCGTGCTGCCTGCGAATCGATAACGAGCCAGCAACGGCTGTCCGCTTTTCTTTGAACATGCGCTCACCATAACAGTCGGTTTGGGGCCGACGAGGGAACAGGCGGGATTCGTCGTGGTTAGGTGGGGGCCGGTTTTCCGAAGCTCGCCATCATCGGCAGGATGCAGTCGAGCGGGATCGGTGGGAGCTCGCCTTGCAAGCGTGAGCACGCAAAACCGGCTTAGCTCTTATCGGCAGAGATTTGGGTAAATCAAGTAGAGTCGCTAGATTCGTAATCTTGGCGAACCTGATCGGGAAAAATCCGTATTGAAGTCGCTGGCATTTCTCAAGTTTCATGCTGGTGCAGCAAGCATGCACGCTAGCGCGAGCATACTGTGACGGCTGCCGTAACCGCGTAGAGATTGGTGTGCTAGTGACTTGGATGCTCCACGCTCTCACTGAGCGGCGATTCGTGTTCGTTTTTAATCAATTTCTTGCCATCGGAGATTTTGGCGAACAGATAGTAGAGACCTGGAATCACAAAAACGCCGACTAAGGTACCCATGAGCATGCCGCCGACTGCGGTGGTGCCGATCGTGCGGTTGCCGATGGCACCGGGACCTGTCGCGCGAACCAGCGGGATCAGACCGGCGATGAACGCGAACGATGTCATGGCGATGGGGCGGAAACGCAACTTGGCGGCTTCGATGCCAGCATCCCGCAGGCTCAAGCCGTCCTGACGTCGCTGCACGGCGAATTCGATGATCAAAATCGCGTTTTTGCCCAACAAACCGACGAGCATCACGAGACCGATCTGGCAATAGACGTCGTTCGACAGACCCATCGCCTTGAGCATGAGGAACGATCCAAACAGACCCACAGGCAGCGAGACGAGCACAGCGAGCGGCAAGAGGAAGCTCTCGTATTGGCCAACGAGTACCAGGTAGACGAACAGCACGACGATTCCAAAAATGTAGATTGCCGTGTTTCCCTTATTCGCTTCATCATAGGAAAGCCCCTGCCAGCCAATGTCGTAGCCATGAGGCAATTCTGCAGCCACTTCGTTGATCGCCGCGATCGCCTGTCCGCTGCTGTAGCCCGATTGGGGCGCACCTTGAATGATTGCGGCGGTGTACAAGTTGTAACGGTTGATTTCGTTCATGCCCTGCATCTTGCGGATCTTCATGAATGCAGAGTAAGGAACCATCTCGCCTTCATCGTTCTTGACGAAGATGTTCTCCAAGTCTTCGGGATAGCGCCGGAACTCGGGCGACGCTTGAACGTAAACCTTATAGAACTGGTTGAAGCGAACGAAACCCTGCTCCCAGGTGCTGCCCACCACGATGGACAAGTTGTCCATCGCGTCGGCGATGGTCACGCCCTTTTGCATCGCCACGTCGTTGTCGATGATGATTTCATATTGCGGATAGTTATTGGCATAGAACGTGAAGATCCCCTTCAGTTCCTTACGTTTTTCGAGCTTCGCCAGGAACTCTTCGGTGACCTTGGAGAATTCGTCATAGTTTCCGCTGGTGGTTTGATCGAGCAAGCAGACTGAAAATCCACCCGCGGCCCCAAACCCTGGAACGGCCGGCGGTTCGAAGAATTCGAGTTTCACATTCGAAATACTCCGCGCCTTGGCTTCGAGTTTTTCGATGATCTGCTTCGAGGTCAACTTGCGATCGTTCCAAGGCTTGAGGTTGATCAGACAGGTGCCCGCGTTCGAACCACGGCCCTCGGTCAAAATTTCGTAACCGGCCAGCGAGGTGACGGATGTGATCTCGTCGAACTCCTTGCAGATCTTTTGCAGTTCGTGCGACTTCGCGTTGGTGTATTCGAGCGTCGAGCCAGGCGGGGTCTGAATGATGCCGTAAATAACCCCTTGATCTTCCAGCGGAATGAAACCTGCCGGAAGCACTTGATTCACCAAAAGAATTCCCACGCAGAAGACGGCGATCACGACCATCGTCACCACCCGGCGGGTGATGATCGCGCCGACGATCGCGACGAACCCATTCGTCACGACATCGACGCCCCAGTTGAAATAATGCAGGAAGATGCCAAGTGGTCCGCGGACTTTCGCTTCGCCCGGTTCGCAGCCCGAAAGCATCGACCGAAACGTGAAAATGAACAGCACCGCCACGATGCTGCTGATGGAGATCTCGGGGGTGTGCACCTTGTCGTGGTGCCCACTCAGTTTGATTTGCTCGGACACGAGCTCGTGAATAAATTCCACATGCAGAACCATGTAAAACGCAACACCGGCCGCCAGCCCCAACAACACGGCTAGGGCCAATCGAACCGCATTGGCATTACTTGCGGCGACAGCCTTGATGCCCCGATTCACCTGCGTGATCACCCACGGTTGCTTGGGAAACTTAGTGTGCGGCTTCAGAATCATCGCACACAACACCGGTGTGAGCGTCAGGGCCACCACACCCGAGAGCACGATGGCCATGGCCATCGTCAAAGCAAATTGGCGATAAAACACACCCACCGCGCCCGGCATAAAACAGACCGGCACGAACACGGCCGTCATGACCAGCGTGATGGCGATGATCGCGCCGCTGATTTCGCCTACGACTTCATAAGTGGCTGCATATGGCGATAAGTGTTTGGTGTGCATTTTTTCGTGCACCGCTTCGACCACCACGATCGCGTCATCCACCACGACGCCGATCGCCAGCACCAATGCGAAGAGCGTGATCAGGTTGATCGACATCCCGAACATGCTCATGAAAAAGAATGTTCCTATGAGCGAGACGGGAACTGCCAGAGTGGGGATGAGCGTGCTGCGGACATCGCCCAAGAACAAAAACACGACCAGCGAGACCAGGATGAACGCTTCGAACAGCGTGTGGAGCACCTTTTCGATGGAGGCGTCCAGAAAGTTCTTCACGTCGTAGCTGACGGCGTAGTCCATGCCTGGCGGAAACTTATCCTCTTTAATGGAATCCAGTTTCGCTTTCACTTGCTTGATGACGTCGGCCGCGTTCGAGCCCGGGCTCTGCTTGAGCACGATCGAAGCCGAGGGCAAGCCGTCCTTGTCCGAGTACAGGTCGTAAAACGACGAACCCAGCGAAACCTTGGCGACGTCTTTGAGGCGGAGAATCTCTCCCTTCGAATTGGCCTTGAGAATGATGTCTTCGTATTGTTCCGGCTTGTTGTAGCGGCCGACCCAGGTCAGCACGTACTCGATCGATTGCGAAGTGGTTCCCGTGGCCTGGCCCAACCGGCCCGGCGAACCGATGGTGCTTTGCTTCTTGATCATCTCCATTACGTCGGCGGAGGAGACGTTGTAAGCCCGCATCCGCTCCAAGTCGAGCTCGACGCGCATCGCATACGCGCGGTTACCGAGAATCTGAGCGCGACCCACGCCCCGGATCCGCTGAATTTCGGTCAGCATTTCGGAAGAGACGTAGTTATAGAGAAAGTTCTGATCGATCTTCGGATCTGAGCTATAGACATTCACATACATGAGCATGCTGGGCATGTTCTGCATGATGATGATACCTTCGCGATCGACAATCGGCGGCAACTGATTCTTGATCATTTGAATGCGATTGGTGACATTCAAAACGGCCACGTTGGGGTCGGTGCCGGGCTCGAACGTGATCGTAATCGCCGCTTCGCCGGCGCTGGTGGACGCCGAAGTCATGTAACGCATGTCGGGAACGCCGTTGATCGCGCGTTCCATGATCACGAGCGTCGAGTCGACGAGAATCTTGGCGCTCGAACCAGGAAACGACACCGAAACCACGACACTGGGCGGCGCGACCGTCGGAAATTGCGAAATCGGCAACGTGCTGATCGCCAATCCTCCCATGAAGAGGATTAGCAACGAAATGACGATCGCCAGCGCCGGCCGGTGAAGAAATTTTGTGAACACGAATTAGCCTTATTCCGCGTGAAACTTCAGTTTGCCGAGAACTTGTTCGGGAGTGCGGAATTCAAATTCCACTTTGTCTCCATCCCGCACCTGGCGAATGCCCTCGAGCACGAGTTTCTCGCCTTCCCTGATCCCGTCCTTGATCACAAAGATGTCGTCCTGTTCACTCTCGACCGTAATATCGCGCTGATGAACGACATTGTCCGCGTCGACAACATAGGCATACTGCTTGGCGAGAATCTCATACGTCGCGCGTTGAGGGATAACAATCGCGTCGTTCAGGGTGCGGTGGATCAAGATCGTTCCCGTTTGGCCATTTCGCAACAGGCCACCGGGGTTGGGAAAATCCGCGCGAAACGCAATGTTGCCGGTCGTGTTGTTGAAATCGGCTTCGATCGCGCCGATCTTTCCCTGCTCGGAGAACTTCTGGCCGTTGGCCAGTTTCAGTTCAATGGTCAAATGGTGTTCGTCTTTCCCTTCAGCCTTCGCCATGTCCAGGTCGGTCTTGTATTCGATATAGCGGGATTCCGGCACGTTGAAGTACACCCACATGTGGCTGTTATCCGAAAGGGTCGTCAGCACGTCCCCTTCTTCAATCAGGCTGCCCAATTGGCTGCGCTGGCGATCGACGATTCCGTCGAAAGGAGCCGTGATGTTCGTGAAGTTCAGTTCCGCCTTGGCGAGCATTACTTTCGCTTGGGCTTTGGCGAGTTCAGCCTTTTTCAACGCCAGTTCCTGTGGAGAAACAATGCCTTTGTCCGACAAGTTTTTGGCGTTGTCGAACTCGATTTGAGATCGCTCAACCTCGGCGACTTCGGTGGCAAGTTTCGCCTCGAAGAGCGCGGGGAGGATCTTAAATAGCAGATCCCCCTTCTTGACCGTTTGGCCCTCTTTGATCCGAATCTCCTGCAGATATCCGCCTTCCAGCGCGCGGACTTCGATGTGTTGGCACGAGTGAATCTGGCAGACGTACTGCTGCGTGCTGATCACTTCTTTCTTGGCGGCGCTGGTCACCAAGATCGTGTGGGCGTGTTCACCACCACTGTGCGATTCCGCATGCGACGCTTCGTGCGAGTCGGAGTGCGAACTGCAACCCGATTGGAAAGTGACAACCAGCGCCAGTAAAACGGCGGCGACCGATGTGTGCTTCATGATGTGCGTGCCAACATTCGTTGGATTTTGCGGCTCAAAGGAATCGGGGCCGTAGACCGTTAAGGAACAACGATCGTTGGCATTCCTTAACCATACAAGGCAACCGCATCTGGCAAAGCCGAGCCTAGGGATATTGAATGATTTGTAATTCGCAGGACTCTTACGTTACTAAAAAGCAAGAAAAACCAATCCGCTTTGCGGTTTTTCTCCAGCCAACTGCCGCAATGAGTCTCGGCGACGGAGCAACTTAAAACTGGAAAGGCATTCAGATAAAGCGTGGGCGATGTTCATTCCCAGCTTGTAATAGTCGCAGCGGCTGCCACTGATTGCCTCAGAAAGACTGCTTAGGTCCGATGCTCTGAGGGCTCACAAAGACTGGGTTAGATCGCAACTCGCAGGGCAACTGATTAATCTGTCGATTAGTTGCCTTTTTCGTGAACAGCTCAGACAGCGATGTCTAGCGGCATGAAGCACAACCTGACCGTTGGCAAGTAGGACCAGCATTGGAGCCAAATGCCGGCGGTGCTGGAGACGCTTCATGCCGACGACATTGAGAAACGTAATGACGAGTTACTTGAAGGCCGGCACTCTTGCCAAGGGAACAAAGGCTCAATACCAGACAACGCTCAACAAATGGCAGCAGTGGGGAAACGCAATATCGATCGAAAAGCTGGGCCGCAAGGAAATCAGAGAGTTTCTGGATTGGGTGCACTCCCGAGCCGTTGCAGAAGATGGTTCGAATCCTGGTCGGACTGCCAACAAGGCACGCGCACATCTGCGAGCTATTCTGGCGTGGGCATGGGATCAGGACCTGCTCGACTCGCTGCCGCGTTTCCCCAAGCCCAAGGAGCAACGTGACGTTGCGGGCCGGCACTATCTCACCAAGGCCGAACTTAACGCGCTCTACTTTGCGACTTATCAGATGAAACGGCCACGCGGGTGGTCTGAGCCACATCCGATCGGACGCTATTGGCGGTGTGCTCTCGTTCTCTTCTTCAACTACGGTCTAGACACTGGGACCATCTGGAAATCTACGCCTTCACATGAGGCGATCCTTTGGCGCCATGTCTGCTGGGACAAACAGTCTCCCGACCGGGACATCAAACAACAGTCGCCTTGGGGTTGGTTGTTCTATAAGCGTGTGAAGACGGGTAAGACGTTTTATCGTCCGATGAATCGCGCGGTTCACTCCCACGTCAGAAGCCTCTTGCCCCAACAACTCGGTCCGGAAGATCCTGTGTTTCTTGGCGGAGGCTCGCGGCCGAACGCCCGCTTCGAGGAACTATGCCACTTGGCTGGAATCAAGGCGAAGCTCGACATCGAGTCGGGTACAGAGGAGCCATGGGAGCTCAAGGACCTCAGAAAGACCTGTGCAACCTACTACGACGAGCACATGCCGGAGTCGTCGATCGAGATCCTGGGTCATTCGGTGGGTGGCATCACTTATCGACACTACGCGCACCGTGCCCCACTGGCCTTCAAGGCAATCATGAGCATTCCCCAGCCATCTGCCTTTCATTCCCTTGTGAAGGGCCAAGAGGGGCAGTGTCCTTGCTGTCGTCGCCTATTTGCTGAGTCAAAGTGACGGATGACGATGTGTCCGAAGCGAGCAACTTACAGTAAGATCGCGATCACAACTTGTCGCCGAATGAGAGTTTGACTTGGCGATTTTGGCAGCGTCGGTCGGCGCCTCGCCATAGCCGATTGTGCATTCCGCGACTCATCACGATGCCGTCGATCGGTTGCCTGGGTAGAATCCTTTGTTGGAGTTGGAATGTTGATCGCCGCGAGGCCGACCGAGGATTCGTCCATTGGGAATGCGCATTGTTTCAGTCGCAATGGCTGCACCTCCTTGCACACAGACAGCCGATGACCTCGCCCCTCTCATCGGCCGCAGTGCCGAGTGGATCAGAGAAAGTACCGGCGTGTCGTGCCGCCACATTGCTGCCGATGATGTTTCGCCTTCGCAACTCGCAGCCGAAGCCGCTCGGAAGGCTCTGGCTGCGACAGGTGCCCCGGACTTGATCCTGTATGCTGGCGCCCTCGCACAACAAATCGTGCCTGACACCGCCGCATTCGTTCAGCGGGAGTTAGGCCTCGAACGCGTCCCTTGCTTCACTGTTAATCAAACATGCTTGTCGTTTGTTGTTGCGCTGCAAGTTGCGAATGGATTACTGCGAGCGGGGACTTACCGCCGAATTCTCATTTGCACGGGCGAGTTGGCTTCGCGCGGCAGAAGCTTCGACGAAGCTGAAGCCGCAGCGCTGCTGGGGGACGGCGGCGCTGCGGCCGTTGTCGAGCTATGCGACGATGTGGGCAGCGACTTGCTTTACTCCCAGCTGGAAACCTGGTCCGACGGACTTGAACTCTGCGCCGTCCTGGCGGGCAATCATCCGCGGCCAAGGCTCGAAACTTCGTACGACGACCTGTTCTGCTTTCGCATGTCAGGACCTCGCTTGTATCGCTTCGTTCGTCCACGGTTAAAAAGCTTTCTCACGACATTTCTTGCGAAGGCCGGTTCCAGTATCGACGAAGTGAAAGTAATCATTCCGCACCAGGCATCAGGACCGGGATTGCGATTGTTGGAGCAGTTTGGATTTTCAAACGATCGCATTGTGAACATTGTCGCGGACTACGGAAATTGTGCTGCCGCATCCATCCCGATGGCGCTGGCCGTTGCCGCTGAGACTGGCCGAATCCAACGCGGCGATGTCGCGCTATTAGTTGGAACCGCCGCAGGCGTTTCGATCGGAGCCGCACTGCTGCGATGGTAGATCCCAGAGTCGTCGAAGCGGTTCGCCAGTTACTGCGTGATCATCAGCGCGATCGCCAGCTGCGCATTTTGATTACTGGCGGCACGGGCTTTGTTGGCTCGCGGGTGGCGAGTGTGCTCGCCGAAGCCGGTCAACAAGTGACGGTGACTGGTCGCAATTTCTATCGTCTGGGACGTGCCCGCCACCCTAAGGCGACGTTCATAGCGTCGGATCTGTGCGATCAACCTGCCATCGAACGGCTGTGCCAGGATCATGACGTCGTGATTCATGCGGCGGCACTGGCGGCGATTTGGGGCGATGCCACGGCGTTTGAAGATATCAATGTCAAAGGTACGCAGATCGTCGTAGACGCCTGTCGACAACGGCCTGGGATTCGGTTGGTGCATGTTTCTTCCACGGCGATTCATTTCGATTTCATTGATAAGCTACTTGTGGAAGAAGACTCCGTTCTGCCGAAGTATTTTGCCAACGAGTATGCAAAAAGCAAAGCCGACGCCGAGGCAGTGATTCGCCGCGCGGTCGCGGCGGGAGTGAATGCCGTTACCATTCGGGCTCGCGCGGTGTTCGGCCCGGGGGATAACAGTCTGTTGCCACGTTTACTTTTGGCGGCGAGCAAGGGACGTTTGCCACAGATCGGCGACGGCGGCAACTTGGTCGATCTCACTTATGTTGACAATCTTGCCTATGCCCTCTGTCTCGCGATCGTTCGGGGTAAGCCAGGCGATGTCTGCACGGTAACAAACGACTCGCCGGTTTTGCTCTGGCCAACTCTCCATCACATTTTTCAGCATTTGAAAATGCCGGCCACGCGCCGCAAAGTCTCCTACAGAACTGCGATGGCGATCGCCAATGTCGCTACATTCTGGCATCGTGCTCGCCGGCATCGTGGCGAACCCGTGCTAACCACCTACAGCGTGGGACTGCTCGCGAAGAGTCAGACATTTTCCTCCGCGGCCGCACAGCAGGTGCTCGGCTATCGCGCGATCGTATCGATGGAAGAGGGGCAACAGCGAACGCTGGAATCGTTTACGGCCCGAGACGAGTCCGCGAGCACTTGTTCTGTTGATGTGAAGCTATTCACGACCTGCTATACACCTCAGCCCTACTACCTGGCGGAACGCGGCAAGGGTGCAAACATAATCCCCTTTCACGCCACCTGCGCGCTGATTACGCACCCGCACTTTGGACACTTTCTATTCGACACGGGATATGCGCCCCGATTCCGCACGGCGACCGCCAGATTTCCTTACAGCATCTACGGCCGACTGAGCCCCGTCGTTTGCAGTGACTCGCTCACGATTCGAGCACAGCTGCAAGAGCAAGGAATCGAATCCCACGACATCCGCGGAATTATCCTCTCTCACTTTCACGCCGATCATGTGGCCGGGCTACGTGATTTCCCCAGTAGCGATTTTATTTCGTCGCACGCCGCTTGGAGCGATGTCGCCGGACGCCGTGGTTTCGCCGCACTGCGAAGAGGATTTTTGCCGTCGTTACTTCCGGACGATTTCGCGAAGCGACTGCATACGATCGAGTATTTTCATGATCCGGGGTTTGGGCCATTCGCTCAGACGCACGATTTGTTTGGCGATGGAAGTGTACGACTCATCCAACTACCAGGACACGCGCGCGGGCAAATCGGAGCCATCGTGCAGCAAAGCTCCACGCGGCGAATGCTGCTGGCGGCCGATGCCACCTGGACCCTCGGCTCGCTGCGTAAAAACGCGTTGCCACACTGGAAGACGTTCAGCTTCGTCGACTCTGTCACCGACATGCGAGCGTCGCTGAATCAACTGCACGAGTTATCCCAGCAGCATCCTGCCATCGAAATCGTCCCGACTCACTCCCCAGAAATCGCCGACTTTTATTCGTTCGACAGCACCGTGAAAGCGCGCCTGCCAGGGAGCGCTGACTAATGCGTATTCTTCTTACGGGAGCTCGAGCACCTGTAACACTTGATCTCGTTCGGCATTTCCATCGGGGGGGGCATGAAGTCTTTCTTGCGGATAGCATCCGTCTGCCGCTCGCACGGTTCAGCCGGTTTGTGAAGCGCACGTTCGTCGTGGCGAAACCCGCATTAGAGCCCACCAAGTTTGTCGAGAACTTGGCCCACATCGCCGGCCGTCACAAAATCGACCTGCTCATCCCGACCTGCGAAGAGATTTTTTTTATTGCTGCGAAGTTGCACCTATTCCCGCCCGCCGTGACCGTTTTTTCCGAACCGCTGTCGCGGCTTGAGGAACTTCACAACAAATGGAAGTTCGCTAGTTTGGTGAAGAACAGTTCGTCCGCGATTCAACCCCCCGAAACGCATTTCGCAGCCAGTTCGGCCGACCTAGAAAGCTGGACTGCTCGGCAGGACTTGGCGGACTGGGTCTTTAAGCCGGCCTATTCACGGTTCGCCGCGCGAACGCTTGTGGGGCCGCAGCGCAAAGTCGTTTCGGCACTGCGGCCAAGCGCTGCCGATCCCTGGGTCATCCAACGGCGGATTCGGGGCCGGGAGTTTTCAACCTACAGCGTGGCCCACAACGGCGTCTTGAGAGCGCACGCTTGCTACTATTCCAAATACCAGGTTGGGATTGGTTCCGGGATCTACTTCATGGCCGTCGACGATGAACGCATCCGCTCGTTTGTCCAAGAGTTTGTTGCGAGACAACAATTCACGGGACAACTCGGCTTCGACCTGATGCAGGCCGAGGACGGCAAGCTCTACGTGCTGGAATGCAATCCGCGGGCAACGAGCGGACTGCACCTGCTCAAGTCACTGCCACTCGCGGAAGCGTTTCTCCATCCGAGCGGGGCACTGTTGGAACCTCAATCACCTCCGCCCTCGATGCTCGCGGCCATCGTGCTTCTCTTTTCGCTTCCCCAAGCCGTCGCCAAGGGAAAGTTGGGGGGCCTGGTCAATGACATGCGAGAAGCGAGGGACGTAATGTTTGCGTGGAATGATCTTAGTCCGAGCCTTCTTTCCCCGATCTCGCTGCTGGAGGTGATTGCGACCGCGCTTTGCCGCAGAAAGCCACTCACGAAGGCTGCCACCTTCGACATCGAATGGAATGGGGAACCCCTTTGATGGCAGACTCCGTCGCGTTGATAGATAAGCCTTCGCAGGTCTCCCCGGAGAGACGGCTGCCAAACAGCTGCGACGCCGATTGGATTGAGTTGCTGACTTCTCGCCCTGCCAACACGTTAGTTCGCAACTTGGATACTCGTTGGGCAGTGTTGTGCGTTGACGATGCTCTGATGCCGGTCACGATCAACGAGCTGGAGTACTCCAATTCCTACGTCTGCTCTCCGTATGGCGCATGTGTGCTTTATCCGCAGTCCGAGGTGAAGAAAGTTGACAACGTTTTCGTTCAGGAGCTCGTGCGCGGCTTGACATTTTCGCTCGCACCTCTGTTGCGGGCCGCGCAGATTAACCGAATTGTGTGCGTCAACAATTGGCTGCTGTCGACGAATCTTTATCCTCCATTCGACAGCGGACATATTCCCGATCTCACACAGATGCTTGCAGAGCGCTATCGCACCCATGCGATCACTTGGCGATCGTTGAACGAGGTCACCAACTCCGTTCTGCTACAAAAACTCGTGGCCGAAGGCTACCTCCTCGTTCCCAGCCGCCAGGTTTATTTTTTCGACGGCGGTGATGGAGCTTATCTGCGCAAACCCAACAATGTTTGGGATCGCAAACGGCTGTTGAACTCCGGATTGCAAATCGTGAGTCACGAAGAGTTGCAGGCAAGTGATGCGGCACAGATCGAGCAATTGTATCGCTGGTTGTACGTCGACAAGTACTCTCCGCAGAACCCCCAGTTCACGGCGGAACTCATCGAAGAGTTCCGCGCGCGTCACCTACTAACAATGTGGGGTCTGCGCGATTCGACTGGAGACTTGGTCGGCATCGCCGGAGCATTCGAACGCAACGGCGTGATGACCGTTCCGCTGGTCGGGTACGATACATCCCTGCCGAGAAACTTGGGACTCTATCGCTGTTTGATGTCAATCGTTCTCCAGGAGGCCGTTCGGCGAAAGGTGAAACTGAATTTAAGTAGCGGGGCGGCGCACTTCAAACGCTTGCGCGGCGGCGAGCCGTGCATCGAATACACGGCCGTGTACTCCCAACATCTTTCCATGGCCAGCCGTTTGGCGTGGAGGTCGCTGGCTGCCCTGATGCAAAAGGTAGGGGTACCGATCCTGAGAAAGTACCAACTATGACTACATTGGCTGACCGCTTTGGCCAGCATTGGCTTGTCTGTTGCGAAGCAGCGAAGCTCGGCAGAAACCCGTTGTCGGTCAACGTACTGGGAACTCCGCTGGTTGTCTTTCGTTCGTCGACGGGAATTGTCGTCGCCGAGGATCGCTGCCCGCATCGCAACGCTCCGCTGTCACTCGGTCAGGTTGAGCGTGGCGAACTCACCTGCCCGTACCACGGATGGCGCTTCGGGAGCGATGGAAGGTGCGTGGCAGCGCCGGGACTTTGCGCGGGCGATCCGCCAGACGTCACTCTCAGATGTTGGCAGGCTCACGAGTTCGACGGATGGATCTGGGTTGCCACACCTGCGATGAGTTTGACCCAGCGGATGTATCGTTCTCGACTCGGAGACAACGCTGGATACGAGAGTTTCAACATGGCGGCCGTGCTCGAATCGACGCTGCCAGACGCAATCGAGAACCTGCTCGACGCGACGCATACGCCCTTCGTGCATGCTGGTCTCGTCCGCAGTGCGAAGTCGAAGCAATCATTCACCGCCGTCGTGCGAAGATCGAACGATCTAGTCGAAGCAGAGTACCGTGGAGAGAAGCGGCAGCATGGTTTAATCTCGCGCCTCTTCGAGCCGGAACGTGAGGTCAGCTTCGGCAGGTTTATTCCCCCATTTACTGCCGAACTTGAATATCGATCACCAACGCGAACGGAATTGCTCGTCGTAGCCCATTTCACTCCGGCAGATGCGGGCAAAATCAATGTGTTCGTGAAGGTCTACTTGCCGAAGGGGCGACTTCCGTCCTTGCTGCGATTGGCAATCGCGAGGTACTTCTTCAGCCGAGTGCTGAAACAGGACAGTGAAATACTCGCGAGCCAAAGTCGCAACATCGCGCGGTTCGGAAAGCAGGCGTATACTTGTTGGCAGGCTGATCTGCTAAGACCATGGATCGACGCTTGGCTACGCGATGGCGAGTTCCCCGCGCAAGCCGCTGGCCCCGAGACGGTTTGCTTTGAGCTGTAGGTTCGATGCTGGCAATCTTACGAGGAGTCGCAAATGTCGCTGGTGAATACATGGATGCGGTCCGTGGTAACGCTGATTGTTCTGGCGAGCGTGGCAGCAATTGCAGCTCAAGAACCTTCCCAGAAGCCGGCCAAAGCGACGACGGATGTCGCTGGCACGGAAGCCATTCACGATCAACTGCGAGCCGTGCGCGAACAGTTCCTCACGGCGTTTGGTAAGCAAGATTTCGATGCCCTGGTGGCATTGCTCGACGAAAATGTTGTGTTGACAGCGCAAGATGGCAAGGAGTTGAAATCCATTCGCAGCAAGCAAGGTGTGCGCGAATATCTCGATCGCATGCTAGTGGGACCCAATCGCGGCATCGAGAGCATGACGATCACGCCGACAGTCGACGAGCTGTCAGTCTTGCACAACGGCGACACAGCAATCGCCACGGGAAGTTCGCTCGACCACTACAAGTTGAGCGATGGCAATGAGTTCGACCTGAAGACGCGCTGGAGCGTGACGCTGGTCGACAAAGACGGCAAATGGCTAATAGCCAGCCTGCATGTATCGACCAACTTGTTTGATAACCCAGTGATTTCGGCCGTATCGCGTGCTGCCACTTGGGTCGCAGTTGGTGTTGGCGTAGTTGCATTGCTGGTGGGATTTGGCGGCGGAATGCTCATGTACCGGAATCGTTCACGATAACGGACAACGGGGCGCTCAATCGCTGCGGACGCGAATGCCAACATAACTTAATTACAAGGATCAGCTGCGACCTGTCCGAGGTGTCATGCGCCATCGGATATCGGCCAGCCCTATTTCAAATGCTTCGGTCCGACACTCCGAAGTTGCGATTTGCCTGAGACTCGAAGCAACCATTTACCAACGATTCCGTCGCTCGGCTGGCGGATCATAGTAGGCAGCAGGAATGTATGGTTCGACGGGTGCCGGCTTAGTCGCGACTGGCGCAAGCACTGAAATCCTTCGCATCGAACGAGCGCAGATAGCCTGGTAGGTCGCGTCGAAGTAGTGGTTCGGCTTCGGTGACTTCCACCAGCCAGTCCGAGCTCCGCCGAAGCCCGGCTTGTGCCGCGTCTCCCAAGTTTCGGACAGCAGATGCTTCGAATAGTTGAGATGTCCGGTTACGTTGCGGCGGCCGTCGACCCGCGCAGGGTTGAATAAGGTCAACGCACCTGGTTGACCAGCTTCCAACAGCAAGCCTTCATGCACCTTCAGCTTCCAGTGATCGGCGTTCGTCATCACGAGCGGAATTCCGCCCCGGAAGACCACGTGCCAATTGTCGCCAATCAGAATGTGCGGCGAATCGAGCGGTCGCCGGTAGTTGGGCTCGCCCTTCGAGGGAATGAACGAATGGAAACCGACCTGCGCACAAAAGTGCTGCACCGGCTGAATGTTCCACGATTCCTCCTTCCAGCCTTGGTCGATCAGGGTGAGATCAGCAATTAGCTTCTCGCCGGTCGGTGTGGTGTACGGGATCTCTTCCTGGGCGGCGTGCCAGGCGAAGAGGCCTTCCAAGATCAGCAGTTCGCAGTCCGCCGCTTTCCGGCCCTCGGTGAGGAACGGAAAAAAGTCGTAGTCGATGATCGAGCCGGCACCGTGCTCATTCCAGGCGATCGCCACCCAGTGCAGACCCAGCTTTTGCACGTCGCCGCCGACCGTGATGCAGATGGTCTCATCCGGCGCCTCGCGTTTCTCCAGACCACCCAGGCAGTTGTTCTGGATGTGGTAAGCGGTGAGCACGATCCTCTGCGTCGACTCGTCCGCCGGTGGATCGTTGTCGTACTCGGTCGCCACCGCGTCAGCACCCAACCGTGCGACTTCCGAATAGTAGAACTCGAGCGCTGAGGCCTCGGCAGGAGTGTGACGATTGGGATTCGCCACGCTGGCGCCAGTATCCATCAACTCACGATTTGCCAGGTACAGTTCATGGGCCTTGTTCGTGCCGTTCACCCAGTCGGCCTGCTTAAGAGCGATAAACTCCTGCCATAGATCAGCTCGGTCGGGCTTCTTCACGAGGAAGCGGAACCGTTTCGGCTTCCAGCTGGGTTTTTGATCGCGATCGGTGTACCTGTAGGAGACGCACGTGCGATTCTGAATGGTGGTCAGCATGACCCGCGCGAGTCGCCGCTGCTGCGAACCGAGGCCGGCGATCGCTCGATCAATGCGATCTTCAAGCTTGGCAGCCTGCTCGGGGCTCCGAGCCGTTTCTTCGGTGTCCGGATCGTCGATGCAAGCAACGTCGACGCGGCGGCCCTTCTTTTTGACACCGCGGATGGCAGCATCGAGACCCCGCGTGGCAATGATCGCCCCGGCCGAGGGCGAACCGGGCACTTTCGGCAGGTAGATTTCCTGGCCACACCAGGAGAAGCGGCTGGAAGTGGGTAAGTATTGCTCGCCATTGTCAGGGCGGTTGCCGGTCACGAGCTGAAAGTGAGCACGCTGAGGAGTGTTTTCCAGGGCGCGAACGGGAACACAGACTTCCGGGTAATCGGCACACAGCCGATCGTTGTTCTCGATCTCCAGCTTGATCGATTCCAGCGAATCCTGGGCGGCGCTACCCGTGGCCGCGAAGAGCACGGCGAAGCGAATCAATCCCTGCAGGGTGTACTTGAGCAGCATCCGTTCGAAGTACGTGGTCTTTCCTTCGCCACGGCTGGCAGCGATCGACTGATCACCACCGTGCAGAATGGCGTTGCGAATCGCTGCGATCATTTCCTTCTGCTGATCGGTGAAGTCATACCAGAAGGGATTCTCCGAGCCGCTCTCGATCGCAAAGTACCAGCGCAACCAGGCTTCATCGTCGGCCTCGAGCCGCGCGCGTCGCTCCGGTTCGGCACAGGCGGGGACGACAACGGTTTTGCTGGAGGCGCTCCGGTCACGCTTGCGGCGGATATCACGATCACGCTCGGCAACGTTGCCGACGCCGGGGACCGATTCCACCTGCTGCAGCAGGTGCCGCAGTTTCTTGGCCTTGTTGCGTAATTCGGGAATCTTCTCCACGGCTAGTTCACCCGTTGTTGGTATTTGCGATCAGAACGATTTCGGTCGACCTAAATCTCGGCGCGTGAAAACCTGCTGAATTCCGGCTGAGATTCGGCCTGCCTGGCTTGAGCTGTTGGCCGGCGCATGGCTGATGTGTGTTGTCGTCAGTCGGTATTTCGAATAGCCAATCCATTGCGAACCAGGAGAACGATCATGCCCAAGAAGACGAGCGCCAAGAAACCAGCCACCAAGACCGCCAAAGCCAAACCCGCCAAGAAGGCCAAGGTCCAAGCAGCAGCGACCAAGCCCGAAGCGGTCCAAACGAAGCCCGCCGGTACCTGCCCGAAGGGTGGCGATCACGAATGGACCGACGAAGGTGCCGAACGGTTCTGCGCGAAGTGCAAAGAGCCCGAGGTGACAAAAGGCAAACGGGCGAAGAAGCCCAAGCCCGTGACTGACAAGAAGATGTCGGCCCTCGACGCTGCCGCTAAGCTCCTCGGCGAGACTAAGGAGCCGATGAACACCAAGACGATGATCGAAACCATCGCGGCCAAGGGCTACTGGTCGAGTCCCGGTGGCAAGACGCCGCACGCCACGCTCTACAGCGCCATTCTGCGGGAGATCAACACCAAGGGCCACGAAGCCCGGTTCAAGAAGACGGACCGGGGGAACTTCGCCTTCAACGGGTAGCACACCCCGGTAGTTTTGGCCCCACGACGCCCCACGTTCGCCACGCTGGGGCGTTTTGCGTTTCTTGGCCGAGGAGGCGGACCATCGCAGACCTATGCCACGTTGGGCCACGGGTTGCGCCGGCGAAATGCTGTTGGATTCTGGGGGTTGGCTATTGAACTTCGCAGCGATTGCTGGCTTATGTGTGTTTTCGCAACCGCCTACGCCCGGAGCTTCAAGATGACCACTTTCTACGTCGCCACCCGCGCTCAATATGTCTTGGTCGAAGCGGCCGACGAAACCGAAGCAAGCAAGCTCGGACAAGTCACCCTGCAGGCGATTTACGCGGCACGCTTGGGCAAACAGGTGACGATCAAAATCTGCACCATCCGGCCTGCGACCGCCGACGAGATTCAGCTGCAGCGCTGGCACAACCAGATGGTTGCTGCGGAAGGCGAGTAACCTCGCCTGAGTGCTGCTGCATCGATCCCGGTTCCTCCAAGGCTCGCACGAGAGCGTGGTCCGCACGCGCGTCGTGCGCTCTCTAATCCGATTTCGGATATTCACAGTAAGACGCTCGCGGTAAGAGCTGCGGCGTGCCGGTTTCACGAAGAAGCGCACGCGCAGCTGTAGCTGTTGACGTGCGCCAGAAAACCCGGCGCTAGAGAAACGGAGACTGATCTCCGTGTGTGATGAATCCTAGGCGAAGAGCATCAAAAATGTCAAGCGACTGAATGTGCCGGCGCATCGCTTTGAAGCGGGCAATTACTGGCCGAAGGTCGCCACGCGTTTTCGGCTGAGGAAGGAGCTCCACCGACCCGTACTCCGGCCACGGGCTCTCGAATATCCAGCCGTCATCGGTACGTACGAGTACTGCGCCATACTGCGGGTCCTCATCGTCCAACGAGACAATGACGCCATTCGTGATGTGAACTAGATGCCCCTGCGACCGTAGCCAGGAGTCGTCAAGCAGCACATCGTCGTCTGGCCGTTGGATCGTGAACGGCACATGGAGTCGCGCCAGGAAACCAGCCTGATTGGGTTCGTGAGCGACTTGATCATTCAGAGCCATCACGCGTACCCTCGCTCGTCTTTTCCCGAATTGGGAGGGCCGGGAAATGTGACTTGCCCATCTATGACGCGCCAGTTCCAACGGCGTTTCTTGCGATCCCGAAAGAAGACAACCGTCGCGCCATTGATGCCGACGGTCTCCTCGCGGAGGTGCCGGCTGAAAGGCATGGGCATCGGTTTCGGGGTCTTTTCAGCCATGGTTTGCTTGCTTCAGTCTGTGAGGCGAACGTGCGCGTAATCAACTTTGGGTTAACAACCGGAATGACATAAACTGCTGATGTCCATAGCTTTAACAGGATCGCATGTGCGCCGCGCGGGAGTGTGTCTATGGCGGCCGAGGTGGGGGTGGGAAACCTCACCGTGAAGTCGCCAGGAAGTACCTACTATCCCCCGGGGGTAGGCCTGCCGACCGTCAACGCACCGTGTGGCCCGTGCGCGAGTCGCCTGGTTCTTCTCAGCCACGCGTGCGATGCCCGTATCGCGAACGTGTGCGACGTATTGGCAAACCGTCGCTAATTGACCTTGAGGATCTTCTAACGGTGGGATTCCGAGATTGGTCATTTCTTTACCTTTACGATTGGCTGGTTCCAAACGTCAGCGGGGATCTCGATCCGCCTAGCTATTCCCAAGAAATCATCTGTGCAGATCCCTTGTTCAGCAGCCTTTGATTTCAGCACGGCGACCAGATGGGCCTGACGATTCTTTGCGTGTTGGGGAGCGTTCACCACGGCTTCTGCCGCATCGATCAACCAGTGCTCGCTGAAGATGTTGCGTTCAACCATCACTGCGAATCTAAACCATTGGCGCCGGTCTGCCTTCGAAAAGGGCGGGACCTTCTTTGCTAAGCACTCGGTCAATCGAATCACTTGAAACCAGTCCACAGATGACAGGTCCATCGGTTCACCTACTGGCGCCGACAGCTCATCTGGCTCCTGCCGCTGCTTCCTAAAGATTTCTAAGGGCGATTGGTCCGATAGGTGCACGATCGGCCGATCGGTCCTATCGCGATTGGAAATCTTTTCTTCTCTCCTCTCGCTCTTCTCTTCTCTGGTCCCGGTTTCTGTCCCCGCATTGTCCCGAGAATTTTGGGACAACGAATTACGCTGCTTTGACTTTCTCGCCGACTCATAGAGCCGAGACTTGGCAGTGATTCCGTTGTTTCTCGCGAGATGTGGAAAGGTCAACCGGCCGTTCTCGCTTGCGATAAGCCAACGCACATTCGGGGAAGCCATCGCAGCTGCGAACCCAGGTAGTGCCACGATCTCATCCAAGAATTCAAACGCGTTGTCGCCGATAGTTAGGGAAGCATCTCCATTCGGCTCGAAGTCGGCCTCTGACAAGTTGTCATCACACCATTCCCAAAGCTCCATCAAACGGCCCGCAATTTCGCGACGGTCGCGCTTCAGCAGAGAAGCCATTACTATGACCTCCGGCTTCTTCGTGAGCCCCTTGCACCATTTGATCCAATCACCGGCCATATCTCTGCTTTCCAGTGGTTCTCTCCATCTTCGGCGTCGCTCAAAGCATCCGTGGCTTGCGGTAACACCGGAGAAGTTAAGCCTGTCGATCAAGATCCTATAGATCGAGTTGGCCAGGCGCGAATACGGACAGAGAAAAGTCAGATGCGCGCATATGCGCAGGACATGCGCAGAACGATTGTGGACATGCGCGCATATGTGTTTTGCCTGCGCGGGTAGGTGTCCACAGACATGTCCATAATCGGCGCGGACAATTTTCCTCGAAGGGCATTCCGGGATCCAGGCCGTTTCCCGTTCTGCTCGCGGGGAGAATTCTTCTGTGGCGCTCTTTCGAGAACTAGCTGGACTTTCGGGCACAACCGGGCATCATGGTCACGAGCCCGGTCCGGATGGGGCACGGCCGCTGTCAACTCAATGGCTGTCGGACGAACGCATCAGCGATGCTCGTCGAGTGTGGTCCAAGGCCTATGGCCGAGTGATCACTGATGACGAGGCGGTTGAAATACTCATGAACGTCCGCCGGCTGGCTGAAATCCTGTTGCATGCCGAAGAGGAGAAGCGACGAACATGAATGTTGTTGTTTGGGCACGTGTTTCTTCCCGTGAGCAAAAGGAAGGTTATTCGCTCGATGCTCAGTTGCGAGTAAACCGTGAACGGGCGAGCGCCAATGGCTGGCACGTCGCCCGCGAGTTCGTGGTGGCGGAATCTGCCAAGCGGGGTGCTGAACGCCTCGCTTTCAACCAAATGTTCGCCTGGGTCAAAGCGAACGCCAAACGGGAGAAAATCAAGGCAATCCTTAGCCACAAGCTCGACCGCGTTTGTCGCAATATGAGAGATGCGGTTCGACTGCAGGAGCTGGAGGACGCCTGCGGCGTTCAACTGGCCTTTGTCGATAACCAATTCGGTCCCGGCGCGGCTGGGGCATTATCGTTCAATGTGATGGCCGCAGTTGCCCAGTACTACAGCGACAATCTGAGATCGGAAGTTCTGAAGGGGCTCGATGAAAAAGTGAAGCAGGGTTGGCCTACGGGGCTGGCCCCCTACGGTTACATCAATACAGCTGATCGTGACGCTCCTGTTCAACCGCATCCGGAGAAAGCGCACACTTTAGTTCGCCTGTTCACTCTGTATGCCACCGGCGGTTACACCTTTCAGACGCTCGCTGACCTACTCGAGCGCGAAGGCCACGTCTTCCGCGCCAGTCAGCAGCGTTTCAACCGAACGGCACTCTCGTACATTCTCGCGAATCGCTTTTACATTGGTGAACTGCATCGCAACAAGCTGGTCTTCGAAGGGCGCTATCAGCGACTCATTGATCGCCCGACATTTGACGCTTGCCAAGACATCATGGCAGGGAAAAATCGGCGAACCAGCACACCCGATCATCCGTTGGCCGGTGGCCTAATCCGCTGCGTCTATTGCGGTCAGTCGATCACCGGAGAACGCATCCGTCGCAAACTTAAGGGTGGGGGTGTCCGCGAACACATCTATTACCGGTGTGCGAACAACCATCCCGGCCCAGACCATCCCACGGTTCGCTGGCGATCAGAAGATCTTGAGCGGGCAATCCTGGATGATTTGGCGACTTTACGATTTGAACCCGAACTGGCTGCTTGGTTCCGGAGCCATCTGAGCGACGCGATTACCGACCTTACCTCTCATCGTCGCCGCCAGTCCACGTCCCTCACCAAGCGCAAATCTGAACTCGCGACGATGCAGGACCGGTTATTGAACGCGTATCTCGCTGGCACGATCGAAGAGGAGACCTACAAAGCTAAGTCGAACGAGCTGAAGTCAGAGGCCGCTAGAACAGAAGAGTCGCTGTGTGCGCTCGGAGACGTCGACCCGGCCCGCGGTGAGATCGCACTTTCGATCTTCGACTTTACGCAGAAGGCAGCCGATCGGTGGCAGCGTTCAAACAATGCGGTCCGTCGCGAGATCTTGGATTTGGTTTGTTTGAACCGTAGTTTGAACGACGTAAACCTAGTCACCACAAAGAGAAAGCCCTTCGACGTATTCGTCGAAGGGCTTAATTTGGGGAAAAGTCGGGGTGACAGGATTTGAACCTGCAACCTTCTGCACCCCATGAACAAACGCGATGATCAACATACGCGTTTGCCCCACAAATTCCGCAGTCAAGTCGCTCTACAATAGCAGGAAAACTGACCCCAGCAAGCCTTTTTAGGGTCACGTTGGGGTCAATTTGGGGTCAGAGCTTTGGCTTTCGCAAGCCGACTACTAGGTCGAGAGGTTCGTTCAGCCATTCGCGCATCCAAGCTACTGCCGCCTGAAAACTTGGCGCCTCAGAAGCCTTCTCTAAGGAGCATTCATCGTCGCAGAGAATGATCTCGAACGGACCATCGTTAGGGGATATGACTTCGACCTTGTCGATGAACTCGAGGAAGTAGGTCCGGTCTTCGCCCCGATCCGGATCATGGCCGGTAATCGCCCAACGGCCTCGGCACGACGGCGGGATTCGTTCGGAGACAAACGGATCCAGCGGGTCTGTTAGCGTATCTTGTATCCTCGCCCCAATTAGTCGTCGGCGCCTCATCTTTCCCATTCGCGGCGACGTAAACGAGATCGCGACGTTTGATTTCAATAACTGGAAAACCTGCTCAATCATTGCTGCATTCCTTGTTGGATCCCGATTATTCGAAGCGAACAGTGGCACGGCAGTCCGCGGCGGGGACCACTGATCACTGAAGGAAATGCGTCCTGCTCCAAAACTCCATTAGCAAACGAACCGCCAGGTGACGTCATAGCCGTAGGCGGATTTCGCGACGTGCACAATCCAGAGAAGGTCCTGGGCGTCACGAATCATGATCGTCTTCGGCCCAAGCTCCCGCGCTTGCTCGTAGGCTCGAGCGAGCCGGCGAAACTGAAGTGGATCAAGCATCGCAATGGCCGGCCGCTTGGACCAGGGCAGGCGAATCGCGACATCGCTTCGAGGTGTCTGTCGATGAGTGCTTTGACGTACGATCGACTTCGACAGGGTGACCATGCTGTTTCTCCAGGCAAGAATGAATCTGACGACTGGAGAGATTGTGCTAGCACCTCGTGACTAGTCTGGTCACGGCAGACTGGTTTTCAGAAAAGACGGAAATATGCCACAGCAAGTACATGCGGACAGGATATCAATATGATTGCGCAAGTCTTTGCCCCGGCGCGATTTGCCTAAGGTAATGCATGTGCATCCAATTTCAGAATTGCGGAATCGGATTCGTACAGCTATCTTCCCAGGCAGGAGCAATTGAAAATGGTTTTAGAAGATCTTCAAGTTGATGCTTTCTCTTGGGCTGCTTGGGCCTCAGTTTGGATTGATCGCGTCCGGTTTACAACCATCACGGGCCATCCGGACAAGGCCGCTATCAAAGTGGCCCTGATGTCTGAACTTTACTTGATGCGAATCGCAAGAGAGCTCATAAGCGAGAATGTGAAGAATGAGCTTTGGAGCGCGATGACGTTGCCCGTTGGCGAACGCGAACTAAAGATTGATCGGGCGATCTCGCTCATGTAATTCATTGCCTCCGTTCGCTTCTTTCGACCGATAGATTCCCTTCCGAATCGATGACGACAGACGTTCCCAGGTGCTGATCGCTTGCATAGCCTCGCTGAGGTAGCTAATATTTGCGGCCCATGCGGATAGACAGTTGCCGCGGGCCGCGGCGTCTGACATGCTTCTCTCATTAGTGTTTTCGATCGGAAGGTGCAGCTCGTCGTGTCGCTTGAATCACGCCACTGCAGCGAACTCGAGTGCTCGCAAGTATTGGCGTGAGCGGAATTACTTCTGATGTCAAAGCCAAAACGTTATCAAATCTTCATTAGCTCCACGTTCCGCGACTTGGAACACGAGCGATCTGAGATTCAGCAGGCTATTCTTAGCCTAGAACATTTTCCCGTGGGAATGGAATTATTCCCGTCCTCCACGGACAGTTCGTGGGAAGTTATTGAGTCAGTAATAACGGACTCTGACTACTACGTCATTGTAATTGCTGGTAAGTACGGCTCTGTCGGAACGGATGGCCGCAGCTTTACAGAAATGGAATATGATCTAGCGCAGAAATCCGGTATTCCAACGCTTGCCTTCATCCACGGTGAAGTTGGGAAGCTCGAAAGAGATAGAACTGAACTTGACCGAAAATCTGCTAAACAACTTGCCGCGTTTAGTGAGAAGGTGCGTCAAAAGCATCAGGTAAAGTTCTGGGCTACGGCCGGCGAATTGACGCAAAAGATTGTCACTTCGCTGGTTGCAGAAATACGCATTCGCCCCAGAATTGGGTGGATAAGAGACGACGGCCTGGAAAAGTCAGACTTAATGTCAAAGCTGATTGACCTTCAGACGCGTTATGACCGACTTCGTGAAGAACTTACACAAGCCAATTCTGAACTGAGTCGTATCCAAGGCAGCTCTGCAGAAATGATTGAAAAGTTGGTCCAGTCGCTCGATGAGGAGTTTCAATTGGTGACTGTTTCTGGCTCGACGGTCACCTCAACCTTCTACGATGTCTTCATAGCTATTGCGCCGCGGCTCGTCTTTCGATGTGTTGAGTCAGAAGTCGTTGTACAATTAGGCGTCAGGTTTTTTAAGGGTCAAGGAGATCGGGACAGTGACCGCGAACTAAATCTGGCAACCCTGGCAAGGATAGCAACGGAGTTTATGGCGCACGAGCTACTGCGAATCGATACGCAGATATATGATCCACCATGGCAATTGACATCGCTCGGAATGAAGCTGCTTCGCTTTGTAAATCGTGTTGACGAGGGACGGGAATAGGCATTTGCGGTGCGGTTTGCTACTTTCGCCGCGAGTCAGGCGACCTAATACTTTTCGATGCGGGTTGGCATTGCTCCAGAAACTTAGGCGTAGCAAATGGCCGAAGCCATTCCTGAAGGAATTACTAGAGTTGACGTCGTCAGTGCTGTCGCGGCTTTCAGCAGCGGCGCTGAGCATGACTTTGCCGCCTCGATTGCCTACGACTTGCTTTACGAAGGAAGCCGTTACCCGCCCAAGGCGATACTTGGCCTAGCCGCCAGACGCCTCACCGGCCAGGTCCTGAAGCCGAGCGACTTCTCGGGCGGCCAATCGTCGAAGTGCTTTAGAGTCCTTCGGGACCTTGGATTTGAGATTGTCGAAAAGCCCGGCGCGAGTCAGACGAGCTACGCTATCATCACAGAAAATGACGAATCTCAATGGCACGACGAAACGGGGGTGAGATATCACTTCCCAAAGCGATACACGAAGATCCTTCAGCCCGGCGTCCGCGTCATCTACTACAAGGGCAGGCTGAAGAACGCCGTGTTCAAAGACGATCGCCTCTCGCCGGCGCCGCATTACTTTGGAATGGCAACCGTCGGTCAAGTGTTTCAAGACTCGGCAAGCGTCAAGGGTGATCTTTACTGCGACATCGAGGACTATGTCGAGTTTTCAAAAGCTCTGTTGGCAAAAGTCGACGATGACTATCTCGAGGACATTCCGCCGTCCCAGGCCGCCAATTATTGGCGCGACGGCGTGCGGCGGATCAGTACCGCGGTTTACGAGCAAATTGTCGAGTGGGCGGCAGCTGAAGGTGCAGTTGTGCTGCAGCCGCCATCAGTCGATTTGCCTGGTGAAGAGAAACCGTCAACGAAGTTCATCGAGGGGGCAGTTAAGTCGGTCGTCGTAAACGCGTACGAACGAAACCCCAAAGCAAGAAACGCCTGCGTCGGCCACCATGGCTTTGTGTGCGCAGTTTGTGGTTTCAACTTCGTTCATCTGTATGGCGACATCGGCCAGGACTTTATTCACGTCCATCACGTGAAAGACATCGCATCGATAGGAGCAGAGTACGAAGTCGATCCAATCGATGACTTGCGGCCGGTGTGCCCAAACTGCCATGCAATGCTGCACAAAGCGAAGCCGGCGATGTCGATCGAGAAGCTGAAAGCTATCATAGGCGATCGCAAAGTTACGCTACCGGTCATGCCCCCTGCGTGAGATGCTCGTCTTCGTTGCGTCAAATGCCACCCTGCGAGATGTTTTTTCACGGATGGAGCCGCTGATGTTCCCAAATCTGCCCAATGGGCACCTCTACCAATGGATCACCACATTTGGTGCTCTTCTTGCTGTTGTGTCAGTTGCCGGGGTGGGTATCCAGGTGCGGTCTCAGAATGAAATGGTTCGTCAGCACGTGGGGAAACTTCTCGAAGTCGAAAAACCATCGGGCGAATACCAGAAGTTCTGGAGCGAGATTTTTGTATCGGAGAGTAACAACACCAAGTTCGTAGTCGGGTTTTTGATGGTGACGACGCTAATTGGTTTGGTGTTTGCTTGCTGCGGCGGTTACTTTTGGTACAGCAAAGTTCAGTGGTATGAAGATGAGCGGCGTCGCCTTGGCCATGTTGACAAGTCGCATGATGTTGACAAGAAGACTGGAGTGAAAAAGCTGACCATGCCATAGCTCATCCGAATCAGCCCGGCCGGGGTCGAGCTAGCAGATGTTTTAGGGGATTCTGTTCTGACCCGTGACCAGACTAGAACCGGTTTCAAAGCCGTCTGAGGATTATCATCATACAGGCGAGCTTGGCGAAGCTGTGGAAGAGAAACGAGTAGTGCTCGTATCAAGTGACAAGTCGGCGAAAAGAGTGCAGCCAACTAATGGTGCGTTCGATGATCCAGCGGCGGCGATAGCGACGTAGTGGTCGGCCATCTTGAGTAGGCGGCTGCACTCGGCCGCGGCGATGGGGGCAGATCAGAAGAAGACTGGCGTGTGGAACATTTCTTGAAAGCAATACTAGATTGCTTTGTAATCTGGTAGCTTCGGCTGACGCTTCTCGAACTGTTCAATTCGCTGTCGAAGCCTCTCGCTCTCAAATCGAATATCCTCAATTGTGGGCTGCGACGTTCCGAGAAGGTACAGCATTAAATTTGTCGTGAGGTAGACAAATCCAATGCAGCCGCAGGCCAAAAGAGCGAGTGCCGCAAACTTTCCCCAGCGGTCTGAAGCGGGTTCCTTTTGAGTGGCTCTGATTAGATTGACAGCTTCGTTTGTGTCCACTCGCACGTCGACTGCCTTCGCCGCCATGTAATCCGCATCCACGTACACTCTAATGACGTATGAATCGCCTCTGTTGAACGGTGCAAGCTCGAAGTCTACTTCCTCAACAGGACTGTACGGCGAAGGAGTAATGCTAGGCTTGCACTCGTGCATCCGGCCAACCTTGTCGCATTCAAAGCCAATTATCTTCTGGGCAATCCCGTCGAGCCTTACACCGATTGCGAAGGACTTCCTATCCACTCGTGTAGAGTTCCACAGTGCAATCCGCACGATTGAGAGGTTCTTGAATTTTACTTCTTTACCATCTCGCTTCGTAATCAATGTTGCTTGCAGCGCCTTGTCTGTCGTTTGCTCGTTGAACAAGTTATTGACTTCGAGGTCATACCGAAGTGTCGGAACTCGGCTCTGCCACGCATCAAGTACGAACTTGATGACGCCCCAGGAGAGGCTGCCGCCGAGAAAGCCGACCGTGATCTTGATTGCGTCGTCGATATTCATTGTGCTGGAAATCAAAGAAGTCACTTGACGAAATCGACGAAACGTAACGAGAGCTTACGGATTTCTGGTTCTACGTGATCGACTTTAACCTTGACTCGCATCCGTTTTCTGAATTGCTTGATTGTGACGCCATTAGGAAGAGATTTGAAATAGATTAAACCGGTCGGGCCGTTATCGACATCAACAAACACTCCGTAGTTTTCAGTGCCGCTCACCGTTCCAAGGCACTCGTGACCAGCGGGAAATTTTTCCTCTATACGGTTATCGCCCTTCTTGACCTGGTACTTCTCGTAGGCGCTCTCAATGCGGGCAGCCGTGCCTTGCACCTGATCCCGTGCGTCGTGCGACAAAGTCGCAATAATGTCTTCTGACATCGACTTTTCCTTGGTAGCACGTTGCGTTAGATATGAAATAAAATCCTTTGCATTTAGAAGATTGGTTTCCGGCGAAAAGTGCATTTTAGGTCCAAACTGACCAATACGCTGCTTAATAGTTTCTGCCAACTCTCTAGATTCGACCCAACTGTCCTCGGCACAGGCAGCTAAATAGGTAGGCTCGGAACTCATCTGCAAGTGTGTGTAGCCGGATGGCGAAATGCGAATAAGGTCCGAGTCGGACTTCAATTCAGGCCGTTGATGTTCCGTAAGAATTGCGCCATGCAAGACGAGGTAGCCCGTTTCACGAAAAGTAACAATCGCATCATGGCCGAGAGTCACTAGGTCGGCTACCAAGTCATATACCGGAAAGAAGCCAACGACGCTTGTTGGGCCTTTGATTTTGGAACGTGCCTCAAGCCAGTTAAGGATTGCGAGCCTCACGAAGGTATCCGGTTCTGCATCCTGTGGATCGCACTGAAATATGTTCGCCAGAAAAGACGAGTCCCCATCGTAGAAGCGCCTTGCACGACGTAGCAAGACACGGGTCACTACAAAATAAGGAAGGGTGTAATGCCCTTTCTCTGCCTTCATCTTCCAGTATTCGCTTGCGCCGATATGCCCGCTCTTGCAAAATTCCAGAAATATCTCCATTGCCTTGCGGAGGTCGTTTCCTGCTAGGCCAAGCAACAGGCTTCGGATTAGGCGGTCATACTCATAGAGTGATTTGTAAATGCTGGCGAGGTAGATACCGAGCTCGTTGGCGGGATATGTAACCTTATACTTGTTATCTAGGGTAAAATCGAGAGTCTTGGTCTTTGATGACTGTTGTGAAAGGTCGTTGAGGACTAATTTGATACGCTGTCCAAGCACTCGTGAGAATGGTGGAGGCTCGATGCGGAACACCAAGTCTTTGATATGAGTGTCAAGTGGCGGAACGTCTTTGTAGGCATCATACGTTATATCACGGATCGGCATTATGAGCAGACACCGTGCTATGTCGTCCTGTAGCCACTTCGCTACTTGAAAGCAAAGAAGTTGCTGTTCAAGATCGCCCTTGTCGCAATTGTCGAACACTATGATGAGCAGTCTGCTGCGCTCGCCACATAAATAACGGCACATCGCTTGCGCATGAGCCACTAGGTCTTTTTGAAGAGCAATGATCTTGTCAGCAATGCGGACTTTATATTCCGTGGAATTGGGATCAAGATCAGCCAGCGCCCCTTTCCGCAACTGCCTTAGTTCAACCGAAAATACTGATTCAATGACATTACGCTCGTCGAAGTCAAGTTCTGGCTGGCACTTCTTCAGTCCATCTATCATTCCACGAAGAAGGTACGATTCTAATAGATTGCGTTCGGGCGGGCTTTTGCTAAGGTCGAGACGCACCCAGATCGTCGCCGCTTTGAGTTTGACACTTAGCTTTACGAACTTGCAATAGTCGACGAATGTTGACTTTCCTGCTCCTCTTGGTCCAACCACAAGCATTACTTTGCCTTCCAGATTCCTGCCCTCTCGCAAAACGTCTAGGACTTCAACCGGCGACTCTGTATCCTCAATTCGTTTGCCAAATTTGAGAAAGGCATTCGCTGCGCGCTTTATGACTCGATCAACTTCGTCGACATAATGTTCACGCCGCCTAGTCGTGACGTATGCGTTTTCGACGATGTACTCTCGCTCTTGGGCGGTTTCTGGCACGAATACGCTGTTGTAGTCGATCGCAAGTTTTCTTCCGAAGGTGTTCTGCCCAACCTCTTCGTCTCGGAGGGATTGGCCGCCGAGTAGGTTAAGCGCCCGATGAAACGGTCGACTGGAAATCTGCGACCTGTAATGGTCGGCGTCAAATTGGAGCTTCGGCCTTGAGCATTCTTCCAGCAACTTGTTATAGCCAACACTGGTAACATTTATGTCGTTGAATGTGAGTTCAAGCTCAGCTTTTGCAGTGTCATGCGAGCCGTAAAGTAGTATCTTACCATTGGTAACGATGATGCGAGAGCAAGGATTAACTCCTTTTCCGAGTTTGGCATTTACCTCGTTGGCATAGAGTCTAGCTTCACGATAGGCGGCGTGACAGTCTTCGTCCGGGTTTTTGACCTCTACGATCATTAACGGAATGCCAGCTATCAGAATGACATAGTCTGGATGGTACAGTTTTTCGCTTTTCCCTTTGTCAATCAGCAGCTTCTTAATGTTCGGTTTAGTTCGGATGTCGACTGTTGCGTAACCCAGGCCAGTCGGCGCAGGTGTATTGAGCATCGGAAATACCAGCTTTTGCTCAACGTCGCTTTCTGTTACTAAGTCGGCCAACTTGCAGAACATTCGAGTGTCGCTCCGGTCGCATTAAGGAAATGGCAGACTCGTTAGTTTCCATTGTCTGGGCTTCCGCTGCAAGTCAGTATTTTGGCAGTTTGTCCTTGGACGCAGAAACGGTTGAACGATCAGCTTGTCACCGCGGGAAACCTGATCAAGCTTCGCAATACCAGGGTTCTTGGGCAGCGTGTCGAAGTCAACAGCGAACAGCGCGAGCAAAAGGATTGCGTTCACTGTGCGACCATTTCTAGCTGGCCAGCCTTCGCCACGGCTGACCTGACAAGCTGCTCGGCATCTGGCTTGCCTTCGATCACCGCTTGGCACGCGGCCAGCAAATCCCCGGCGGCGATGAACAACTCAGCCTGGTCGATGCGGTTAAACTTTCCTACGCAGATCCCGTTGGCATCCTGTACGGTGCGCAGAAACGACATTCCAATCGGGTTGCCGCCGAGAGAGTGTGGCAGCTGAAGTTTGCGACTCATCGATCACTCGCTTGCAGGTGAGGGGTGATCGCAGGATTGTAATTTCATCGCTGGCGACTTGCTACTTCTTGAGCCTTCGCTCCCTCTCGATAATTTCGTAGTGCAGCCACATCCGCAAGCGCACCGACTCATCGCGGACCTTCACGAAACGAAGCAGAAGATCGTCGTCGCCAGCAAAGCCCAACTGCTCCATACGTCTGATGGTCCGCGAGTAGCGGCCCAGCGATTCGAGTTCAAGGTCGAGCGGTGCCTGTAGCTGCTCGATCGTCAGATTCATGTTGTTCATTGGCTCGCGCGCAAAGAAAGCCAGAGAATTGGTTCCCTGGCCGCGAGGCCTCATGACTTGTGCAAAAGCATAGCTGCCGAACTATCTAAATGCCATTACGTGTGTTTGGTTTCTGGCCATTGTCGCTACTGGAACGAGGTTGGTCCGCTGAATCGTGGCAAACCTCTGGCAGCTAGTAAGTTATGGCGATACGCCCCCAAATGGTCGCTATCCGCGGCACTGATCTTTTTCTGGTTTCTGGGAAATTCCTGGGAAAAGGTGTGAAGGTTTTGCCTCCCGGACCACTTATCCTCAATTGGCTTTGGTCCAGCAGAAGATGCCCTCCTCTAAACTCCCGCCAAGTGCAGAAAGGAGCAGCTCGAAATGGATACAGACACGCCTCCTAATCACCCCCCTACAGGCCCGCCGCCGGAGATCGATTTTGAAAGATTGCGTCTGATTGCTGTCGGTGTTGGTAGAGAACGGACAGGTTGCTGGGATCAGGCGGATGAAATCGCCCAAGAAACCCTGCTTCGCTGTTTGGTTTTGACGGACGGCAATTTGCATTCAATCCAAAATCTGCCGGGATATGTCTTCCGAGTTGCCAGGAATGTATCTCGAGAGCATATCACCGCTCGGATCAGACGAAACAGTCGGTTCGCTCCATATATTGAAGAGTGCCCCGACAAGTCTGCAGTTCCAACAGATAGTTCGCTGTTGCAAGCGGATGACATAAATCGGATCGAGCAGGCGCTAACTCAGCTTCACCCTGATGACAGGGAAATCATCGAGCTCCGGATCAAACTGGGGCTAGGAAACGGCATAGCTGCTCAGCGGCTTGGCGTCAAAGAGAATACTGCTTCCATGAAGTTTAGACGCGCAATCGTACGACTTCGTGACTCATTCAATAGTACTGATACGGGTGATGATTAACCCAAGAACCTCTCAACGCCGGGCATGGAAACATGCCCGGCGACATCGTTTATGAAGCACCGTTAAATTTACCTGGAATTGGAGGACAAACTCATGGAGCCCGCGAATGAAGATCTGGCTCACGACATCCCGCACTTTCTCATCTCTGGATTGGAGACGCTAATTGGTCATGCAATGCTGTTGCCGCCGTCGGACTGCTTCCTGCGGTGCAACACGATCGAGTACATCGAGTTTGTCGTATTGGACATCGATGGTCTGGCGGAGCATTTCGGATTGCTGGCGAGCTTTCCCGAAGTAGCAGTTACAGTCGACGATAGTGAACTGTGCGACCTGGTGGACACCGCCATGATCAGCATGGCGGCACTATCTAACCGGCAGTTGATCGCTTTGCTTGTTGATCCGGTTGCACTTGCGAAGCTGCGCGTTGCCATGCACGAACGCGAGGAATGTGACAGCGATGCCTGGCTCGACGCGTACGCGAAGTTGGGTGAACGGGGGATCAAGGACGGCTGCGTCCCGAAAGCAGCGTCCCAGTATGCGGGGGCAATCCAGCGCCCGCTCGGCCAGTTTGAGGTGTATCAAGGTCGTGCGTCACTTGGGTCGTCGCAGTTTATCTATGACACGTTCAGCAAAAGGAGGGAAATCGAATCGGATTCAATCGCTTGCTTTGGGGACCTGCCAGAGGACGAGCAGGACAGCATGTGCAAAAAGCTGAAGCTCATTCAAGAGCGACTGTTTCGCGCGGAAGGAGATGAATTTGCTGCCCTCGATGTTGAGTTTCACATTCTGCTGAGTTCTCTGTCGGATGACGCTGGGTATTCACGCGAACTCGCGCAGTTCGTGTTTGAGCATGGAGACCGAGAGGCTCTGACCCTCCAAACACGGACGAGGGTGTGGTTCGAGCACGCGGCGGTACTTAACGCACTTTGCATCCGCGACATCAACAAAGCGGCGGCGGCGTCGCGCACGCACATGAATGCGTCGCGTCAACGTTGGCTCCCACGAGTTGATCTTGCACTGCTAAAGGGCGATATCGAGTTCTTTGACCGCCTTGCCGGATCCGACAAGAGCTTCGTTTGCGTTAGTTCGCTGAATATTCAGCCCGTAGAACTGGACCCGCGTTTTCGCAACTCTGTCGGTACTGCTGCAGCCAATGCGATCGGTCGCGGAACATCCATGATGTACTTGCGGCCATCGCAAAAGCTCTTGAATCGCTGGAAAACCGAACGAGGAATGACTGAACTGCGCGTTACGTCAGAGCGCGACACCGACAGTGACTTTCGGGACTTTCGAGACTTCGCAATCCGCCACATTGCTGAGCACTATCTGATCTCAGTTGTCGAAGCGACGGCGAAGGTTGATTCCCACCTGATCCAGTTGAACGTCAGCGAAGACGAGCTGTTTATGTTCACACGGCCGAATTCGACGGTAGGGTACTTCTGTTACGGAGACGGACAAACCCAACTGACGTACCGCGCAGAACTTGCAGACAGCGAGGCATGGTTGGGGATCTCACCGATGCCTGGCACCAGCTTAATGAAGGGGGCTTTTTTGGACGTTGCCCATCGATCGGTCACCAATTGGCTTCGTGATCCGGATTCCGAATGCGACGATGTGCGTGCTAACCGTAGTGAGCGAGTGCGATTTCTCGCTGACAAGTGGCTTCGCAAGCCGTCCTTGATTCCAGCAATTCACCGATAGAGCGGATATCCAAACCGTACTAAGCTACCGGTTCATTGACGAAATGAAGCCGGTAGTTTCGTTTCTTGGCCATCCGTTCAGCCCTTCCATCCGAGTGCACGGAGGCGAGAAGCACCGGCGTAGACCGTGGGCTGCTTCCGTTTTTGCTGCTGCATCTGAATTAGCGGCGGCGGATCGGCAGCTGCACCAGCGAGGTAGTCGGCCAGCTGCTCTTCGCTGACTCGAAACCGCTTCTTCTTGCCAACGCCGATCCGATAGTGCTTCAGTTCCCCGGCGTCACAGAGCGCGTAAACAGCAGTGCGGGATAGGCCCAGCCGTCTCGCGACTTGTTCGGCGGAAAGCAGGGAAGGGACTGGATTTTGAGATTGGCCAACCACCAGCGGCACTCCAAGAGGGAGTTGAAAGCACGCCGGAATGGTAATGTTCTACATGTAGATTTACAAGTGTTTTATTGCCTTTCTTTTGCTCTGCGCGACTTGATCTGCTCACGAGTGGCTTGAGCTGAGGACCTCTGGGTATCTCGCTGAAGCTTTGCTTCTCGTAGAAACACCTGCTTCTCAAGTTCCGAAGGGAAATCCATTAGAGCTGCTTGAGCGAGCGCAAGATAATGCAAGAAAGTGCCTGGTTTAAGCTCGACAGTTTCCACTTTTTTTTCGCCCATTCGTGCACGCATGAGCCGAAAAACATTGGCCATTTCAGAAACCTTATCCTCCATGGCCTGAATCTCCGCAACGCTCAGCGGTTTTTTCAACTTGGTGTTCTTCTCGTGAGCCATGGCAAGGCGATCTCGGAAAATATTTCTTGCTGCGTAATTCAACGTAAGTCATTCACCTCCTTGATTTTCGCGTAAATCCACTTGCTCGAATACGGGCCGATTGCTGCAAAACTACTGCTCGAACTATTGCAATCTACGCGTAGATTGACGTATAGTTTCACGCGTCGCATGTGTAACACGTTAGTTCGAGGTGCGGGCGATGTCAAAAACCGAAGACTTGCCAAATGGCAACACGATCTATCCGTGGGGCCGCTGGGAAAGTGGTCGGCAGTTCAAGGTGAAGGCTGGAGTTCACTTCCGTATCTCAGTAAGCAGCTTTCGCAACTCGCTGACCGCGCACGCGGCAAAGCATGGCTTACAAGTGACCACTCGCGTGAAAGGTGACACCGTCATCTTTCAGTTTTCGACGTCAGGGTAATTCCACGCCTCGGTCGGTCAATGGCAGGTTGGCCGGCCGGGGTGGTGGTTTCTCAAGGGCACGGAAGTCATGGCAAAGAAATCAAAGCAAGCCGAAGTCGCTGAACAGCAACTCAAGATTGCCTTTCAGGCTGGCTGGAACTCGATCGACATGCGGGGCGTTACCGACAAGCCGCCCTATGCAGATCAGAACGGCCGCCTCGCCCAAGCCTGGCTCGAAGGCCGTCGCGAGCGGCTTCGCAATCGCAACGCATCGCCGGCAGACCGAGTTGTCTCTGCAGCTGATGCCGTTGCTTCACTCACCAGACATTTTCACGGAGCGAATTAGATGGCTGTCATCCACATACCTGAGAGACCACCAAAGTACGTGCGAGTAACCATTGATATCGTTCGCGATGGAATAACCGAATCGACATCGCGCATGGAGCTGATTGAGCGCGACGTTTTCGATACGACGGGCTACGTCTTAGCCTCCGCGATTGTTGCCGCGATCAGTCCAGATGAGGACGGCTACCAAGCTGAATTTTGGCAATGTTTTCTATCCGGCTTTGAAGCTGTTCCGCATCTTAACGGCGGATGGGTTAGTAAACTCGCTCGCCATATTGCGCAGTGGTTCGATTCGGATGACGACTTGGATCTGCCTGGGTGGATGGACAGCAGGATCGCTGAACCCGACCCCGAACCAGAAGAGGAAGAGTAAGACATCGCGGGGTAGAGCAATTGGCAGCTCGCGGCGCTCATAACGCCGAGGTTGAGGGTTCGACTCCCTTCCCCGCCATTTGGAAGCTTAAAGATTCGGCGATCTTTTCAAACATGCCGCGTGGTTCGGTAAAGCGTAGAGCAGGCCATTGGTGGCCGCGGTGAAGCATGTGCCTGGGACACACCCAAAGTTGCGATCACCGGTCGGTGCGAACCCGACTCGAACCATTTGAAAGTTGATTCTTTCCACACGAGGGAGCTATGGAATTTCATCTTGTATCAACACTGCTGAGGAAGGCGCTCGAAGAGCTGAAGCGGATTCATGGCGCTGATAGTCGCGACATGAGAGTGGTTTCGGATTCTCAGTGGTGGCTGGCAATGGCAATGCTCGATCATTGCCGTCCCGCAGTCTGGTTTCGCAGTAGCGAGCGAGCAGATCAGTCGGCGCGACTCAGCAAGATCTGTGATGAGTACACGCCATCGCCGGATGTCGAGGTTGGTTAAGCGATCGTGGCAGAAAGGTAGTGCACCGCGTTACCAACGCGGCCAATGCGGGTTCGAGTCCCGCCGATCGCTCTGAAGTTTGGAATCTTACTTTCATGGAGGTGCAGGATGCTTGTTCTTTCTCGCCATCGAGACGAATCGATTGTGATCGGCAACAAGGTCGTAGTCACTGTCATCGATATTCGCGGCGACAAAGTTCGCCTGGGCATTGAAGCCCCGAGCGACGTGCCCGTTCATCGCCAAGAGGTGTACGAGGCGATCCAGCGTGAAAACGCCAAGGCCGCGGCGGCAAAGGTAGCTGCCGCGAAGCGGGAGGGCACATGACGGATCCAGACAACGAGGGCCGCACGGAAGACACCCCTTCGAATCCGGAATGGAAAGAGCTTCACGATTGGTACGAGGAAGAGACCAAGCTCGGTGGCAACGGCAGGTGATTGTTTCCTCCGTTCGTGTCGGTGACTTCCCGCGAAACCTAGTCACCGGCACGGCGGAGTTTTGAATCGAGATCATTTTCGGCAAAGGGGAGACACGTGAACGTATTGGATATCCCGGTTAAGTTTGGCGGTGTATCAATCGGAGAGGCCACAGCTAGGCTCGGACTTTCGATTGACCGCAGCGTGTGCAATATCAATGCTGCAGATGAAACCTTCTGTGGTCACCGCTTAAGCGGTCGTGTTATCCGTGGAAGATCAGGGGATCAGGCTGGCCAGTCCACAATCGTCGAAGATCTTGATCACTATGTTGACGCCGTATTTGACGTCAAACGTATCGGCGTCAATTCAACGAACATCACCACAGGCCTGACGTTCTCGCTAGCTGACGTGGATATTCGCGAACTGGCCAAACTATCTAAAGGTGCGGGCCGCCTGATCATCAAGGAAGTCGCCGAACTGCCAGATGATGCTGTTGATGATGCACCGCAACTTGATGACGAAACGCCGGACACGCTCAAGGCCGAGGGCCCGTGGCGAATGGTCCAGCTCTCGACCCTATTCGAAGGTGCACTTCTCAAGTCGCTGAAGGAAGCGGGCCTCACAACGGTTGGCCAACTTAGCGACTACACCGCGAGCGAAAAACGGCTCACGGACATTCCCGGTATTGGACCTGGAAAAGCAGAGAAGATCGAGAACCGCATGCTCGAGTTCTGGGAGCAGAACCCGAACGCGGACCAAGCCGAGGGTGCCGCCGAGCAGACAGCTGAACCAGCTGCCGACCAGTAAAAGGGCCCAGCCGCTAGGTGCCTGGCCCCTGCCAATCGATCTCCGCCGTGAAGGATTTGACCCTGTGAATGCTACCGCTCCCCAAATTGAGACATCATGCGACGATCTGATCGCCGAGTATCGCGATCGTCGCATGACATTGCTCAACAGAGCAGTCGATTGGATAGCAGCGCACAACTGCGCGGAGGATTACCTTTGCATCCAAGCAACGGAATACGGCAGGTGCGGAGTTCAGATCACATTCAAATCAATTGCCCGCTTGAAAGAACTTCTCCGCGGCCGCGGCGCAACTCTGCATCTCAATCGCGACTGGGATGGCTATGTCCACGGTCGCGTTGATATCGATGGCCTCACGTTCAATGCCTGCGAGCTACTGAGCGAGTGTGAACTCGGGGAGGTCATTCTCTAATGAAGACCTTCGACTCAGTTACTGACCTGACTTCCCTCGAGTTCCCGGTCCAGATTATTGAATGCAAGTCGCGCGAAGAGTGGCTCTCAGCCAGGCGTAAGCGTCTGCAGGCTTCCGACACTGCGGCGATCCTCGGCCACGGCTATGCGAACCAATCGCCGGCGACGATCTGGGAATCCAAGGTTACTGACAACGACCTCGATCCGATCACGCAGCCGAAGTATCTCCGCATCGGCAAGCTGATGGAGCCGTCGCTCTCGCTGATCTTCAGCGAAGAAACCGACATGCCCGTCATCCCGGTGGGCGACTTCACAATCTATTGCCATCCACTGATCGAATGGTTGGGTTGCACTCTCGACGGCAAGACCATTCACGATGAGTTCGGTCTTTGTCCGCTCGAGCTAAAGAACATCCGCTATTCCCGCCGCGAGGAATGGGAAAACGACAAGGCACCGCTGAAGTTTGCGATCCAGATTCAGCATCAACTTGCGGTAACCGGTGCAACTCACGGCTTTCTGCTCGGCTTTATCGGCGGCAACGAACCGATCGTCCGAATCATTGAACGTGACGAACCCTTCATCGACGCCATGCTCGAGACCGTCGCCGAGTTCTGGGGCTACGTACTTGGTCGCGAGTTACCGCCAGTGGATGGCACGGAAGCTACCGCTGGCGTCCTTAAACGTCTGTTCGGTAAAGACGACGGCAATACCACCATGTTGCCGCGCGACGCGGCGGAGTGGGCCATCGAGCGCGAAACCGCCTCCGCCATCATCAAAGAGATGAAGTCGATTCAGCAACTCGCTGAGAACAACCTGAAATCGAAGATCGGCGGCTTCTCTTTCGGTGACTTGCCGCACAAAGCCGACTATCGCGGCGCCAGCGACCGAGTAGCTGAGTTGATGAAGAAGACCGTCGAACGTATCGGCGTCCGTCAGGCACCGCTGAGCTATTCGTGGAAGCAACAGGCGACCGCCTCCGGCGAGACCAGAGTACTTCGAGCCTGCAAGTAGATCCATTTTCTGTTTTGAACCTGAAGGAGCGACGCGATGAACCAATACGACACCAACGGCGGCGGCACTGACCTGATGGATTCCGGGCCACGCCAGCTGCAGGCGGCGAATCAACTGCCACCGGACCTGATGCTGCTGAAGATGGAAAACGACAGCATTATGACCATCGCGCGGACCGTGCCACGCGATCCAATGAAGATCGTCGAGCAGCTGGCCGCGCTGATCAACGCTTACCCCGCCGCGGCGGAGAGTGCCATCTATTCGAAGCCGGTAGGCACTGTCACAGAAGTGACCTGCGGCGAGTCGAAGTGCGGCATCAAGTACGAGGTGAATAAGGTCGACAACGACACGCAATGCCCGAATTGCGAGTCAAAGAAACGCGGCAAATGTCGGCCTGTGAAGAAGTTTGCTGAAGGTCTCTCGATTCGCGCGGCAGAGGCAATTCGCTCGATCTACGGCTACACGCGACTGACGACGCGATGCGAAATCCTCCGCGATGGATCGGCGGTTCTGACTGGAACGTTGGTTGACTATGCCGCCGGCAATATGACCAGCGACGAAAGAGTTGTTCCTCGGCAGTACAAGTCGAAGAGCGGCCAGATGATCACCATCGCCGAGGATCGCTTTCTCGGAGTTGTCGTCAAAGCAGAGAAAGCCAAGCTGATGCGCGATGTGATCCTGGGCAACACGCCTGGCATCATCAAGGCGATGTTTCGCGACATGTGCGAGCAGAAGATGCTCGACCTTGTATCGCCCGAGTTGATCGAGCAAAAGATCATCCCTGCGTTCGCCGATTACGGCATCACTCGAGAGCATCTCGACAAGATTGTCGGTCGGCCGTTGAACCTCGGCTGGAAAGAGCAGGAACGTCTCTCGCTGCGGAAGATCCTCAGTGCGCTTAAGAACGATGAGACTACCGCTGCGGAGATTCTCGATGGCCTGCAGGACAAGCCTGAGCTAACCGTGCTTTCGACCGCGAAGCCGGTTCCTCAGACAACGACAGAGCTTGCCGAGCAGCTGAAGGCCAAGCAACAGCAGGCAGCAGCTGATGCCGGTGGCGGCGCAACTTCCAGTGACCAAGCGACGAAGCCCGAATCTTCGAAGACGGAATCAAGCACGCCGCCAACGAGCGTGGCCGTTGACGAAGCCAAGCTTCTTGCTGATGCGGCGATCGATTTCAACGCCTGCGAGAACATCCCGATGATCACGAAGTGCGCTGCCGAATGGAATGCGAAGCAGCCGACGCCATCCTTTCGCTTGAAGATCGCCGAGCTTACGGACAACGCTCGCGAGCGCCTCCGCGAATCTCGTCAGAAGCCAAACAAGTAACCCCATACGCCGTTGCCGTGAACGTGGGTGCATGTCGGATCTGTGACCACGGCTGGCTCTTCGGGGCCGGTGTAATGACCGACTGGGTGGAGCTTCGGGCTACCGGAAGCAACTCATCAAGACAACAGGTGGATAACGCAGCGGAATCGGTTAACGGCTGCCCGAGGGGAAGACTCACCAAGGCCCCTCACTTTCACTTTCCAAGGACTAAGAGATGTCAGTTCCTCCATGCCCGATGTGCGGTCACAGCCGTAACGCCACGGCCCAGCGCGGCGACCGATCGTCGTACTTCTTCTGTAGCGTCCACGGCCTATACGACGACAAGCCCGACGAAGGCGGCGACTATGCCGACCATCGGCCAGACATACGCATCGAGCGCGAAGAACGTCGTCGCGAAAACCAATCCCGCAACCGCTTCAACCGACGCTAACCCCATCACAGGATCACCTGCCATGCAAACTGTATTCTTCGATCTCGAAACCGGCGGCTTTGATCCGCACAAGCATCCGATCATTCAGATCGCTGCTATCGCTGTCGACGAACGGCTGAACGAGCTCGAATCATTCGAGGCGAAGATCGCGTTCGATATCGCTACAGCGGATCCGGAAGCGTTGACAATGAACAGCTTCAACGCGGATGTCTGGGCGAAAGATGCACGTCCTGAAACGGACGTCTGTTGGGAGTTCCGGCGCTTTCTCAGTCGGTTCGACGACGTCGAGATGATCTCAAAGTCAAAGGGCACGCCGTATTACGTCGCCCAGCTGTTCGGCCACAACGCCGACAAGTTCGATGGCCCGTTCCTGCAGGCCTGGTACAAGCGGCTGGGGGTGTTCCTGCCGGCGTCTCCGAGCGTGATGTGCACCTATCAAAAGGCGATGCACCACTTCCACGACAACGGTCACCTGCGACGTCCTGCGGACTTCAAGCTCGGAACGCTTTATCACCATTACTTCGGCGTCGAGCTCTGCGGCTCCCATGATGCGATGGTCGACTTGCGGGCCAACATTCAGATCTGCCAGGCAATGAACCGCGAGTCGCAAGCACTCGTCGGTGCCATCGACGCGATGCTTCCGTGGGCGTTGATCGGCCTGGCCGAAGAGCATCCAGCCGTAATGCTCGCGCGCAAGCTCGGAATCACAGCGCATTGCGCCGTTTCGCCTGAACTTTTGAAGGTGGTGGAAGAGTCGATCGACAAGAAGCTGTTCCCAAGTACATAGCCCAGCCCATTTCCCTGTTCTCATTCGTAACGGTCATAGTCATGCAAACGCTCGAAGTAACAAATGTCGGTCCTGTTGAACGCCTCTCGATTCCAGTTCCCGAGGGTGGCGGGATCGTTGTCCTCCGCGGCCGCAACGGCAAGGGAAAAAGCAAAACCCTCGAAACGGTCGAATACGCTATCTCTGGCCGTGGCAAGTTGGAGGTTCGTGACGGGCAAAAGCATGGCGAGTTCACCGGCTTCGGTGTGACTATTACCGTTCAAGGCCGAACGTCTCGCAAGGGCAAACTTGTCGTCGAGTCTCTTGAGGGACGCCTGAGCGTCGCGGAGCTTGTTGATCCAGGTATCAAGGACTTCGAAGCCGCTGACACCAAACGAATCAAAGCCCTAGTGCAGCTCTCGGGAGTGCTGCCATCGGCTGAACTGTTTCACTATCTCGTTGGCGGCCAGGAGGCTTTCGAAAAGATCGTTGGCGCGGCAACCCTGAAAAGTAACGACTTGGTCACCATGGCCGACCGAGTCAAGCGAGACTTTCACGAGGCGGCACTTGTCGCTGAGAAAGCTGCCCGTGACACTGAAACTCGCGCCAGCGGAGCCAGGCAGGCCGCCGAGGGAATCGACATCAACGTAGAGACTGATGCCGCCGAATTGAAATCTGATAACGAAGATGCCATCCGAGCGGAGTCAGAACTCAAAGCGATGGCTGCCAGTGCGGCAACCGCTCGCATGGCCGTTCAAGAGGCAAAGGACAACCTGGAAGACGCCGAGGCTGGGCGAACAGGCCCAACCATCGAGGAAGCGAAGCAGCGCCGACAAGCTGCCGACGACGCCGCGAAAGCCGCCGCACAGCTCGTTGAAGATCGTGCGAAGGCAGTTGCCGCCGCCGAGTTGGCTTTGAAGAAGGCCAAGGAACGGAAGACGGCGGCGGATACCGCAAAACGAGCCGCCGACGATGCTCTCGAAAGCGCGACGACGATTCTCTCTCAGGTCGAACAGCATGAGGAAAGCGTGCGGGTGTGGCGCGAGCAGCTCTCCGCAACCATCCCAACCGATTCTGGCGAGGATGCAATACGGGCCGCCGCCGATCGAGTTGCTGCCACGAATAAGGCTATTGAAGACGGCGTGCTCGCTCGCCGCGCAAGACAGCACCTTGCCGAAGCTGAGAGCTACGCCGCCGATGCAAAGGCTCACCGTGAACAGTGCGACAACCTCCGGAAAGCAGCGGACGGTACCGACGAAGTCTTGTCCTCCGTTGTCTCCAAGCAGAGCTCACTGCTACGCGTCGAGCTCGCTCGCCTGGTGCTCGATACCGACCGCGGTGTCACGTACTTCAGCGAGCTCTCGCAAGGTGAACGCTGGAAGCTCGCACTCGACATCGCGATCGATGCGGTTGGCAAACGCGGCATCCTGATGATTCCGCAGGAGGCCTTCGAGTCGCTCGATCCGATCAATCGCCAGTTGATCAAGGATCACGTTCACGGCCGCGGCGTGACCATCTTGACTGCCGAGGCCAGCGACGACGAGGAGATCACTGCGGAGGTGATGGCCTAACCATGGAAGACGTCATCCTCAAAATCGTCCGAGACGGTTGGCCGGTCAGCACCGCCGACATTCTGCACGACCTCAAAGTCCTGCAGAAGCAAGGCCTGTTGCCCGTCGACGTTCAGTTGCCTGCGGAGATTGCGGAGCTTTCGGCGATGGTCAACCACCTCCATTCCGAGGGCAAGGTCGAGAAGGTAACTGGCGGTTGGAAATGGGTTGCACCGGCTCCTGCAGTCGTCACACCCGTCCTGATGCAAAGGAGTTTTGCTTGATCTACACCGCCATTTTCGAGACGCGTGGGCGGCCAACGGTTTATCAGGTTGGCATCAAGCACGACGGTCACTCGCACATCATTCGGTTCCGTCCGAATCAAGCAAACCAAGTCAGAGTCGCCCTGGCGACACGCGGTATCCGTGGCGAACTGCCGTGGGACATCGCATTCGAAGCATGTCGTCGCGTCTTCAAACTCATTGGGAAAGCTGAAATGGACGAACTCGAATTGCTCGCGGAACAACTGCAGAAGAAGGGTTTCTTCGTTCACCTCGAACGGCAGCCTGAGGGGTGGAACTGCATGCTATCGACATCCGGCGTGTATCGCCCGCCAACCGGTCGCGGCAACACGGCGTTCGAGGCAATACAAGCTGCTGTTGAGGATCTCGCGGACATTCGTAAAGCAGCGAAGTCGAAGTAGACGGACGAACAAAGGCAAGGAATGGACGTGCCACCATGGCGATCATCACGAAAAAAGTAATCACCGATTTAGCGCGGGCTGCTCCATACCTCATCCGCTGGAGTATGTGGCTGCCGTTCGGTTGCTCACTGAAGCTGCATCAGATCGTTCGCCCTGACGATGATCGTTGCATGCATGATCATCCCTGGTGGTTCCTGCGGATCATCCTGTGGGGCGGCTATACCGAAGATGTTCGCCATGCCTTTGAACTCAATGAAACGGCATGGATGCTCGATGTCTACACCGAAACCTGTGTCCGCAAGCCATGGCGGCCGTGGGCGCCTTGGCGAATCTACTGGTGCCCATCTAACTTCGCCCACCGCATCACAAAGCTGACCAACGGTCGATCGAGCTGGTCGCTCGTCCTATGCGGACCGCGATCGCAGGAGTGGGGATTCTTCACTCGAAGCGGCTGGGTTGCCTGGCGAGAGTTCGTCAATGCGGCTTGGTCGAAACGCGTGCTGTGGTGTGAAGACGGACGTGTTTTGAATGAAGAAGGGAAGGATCTGTGATGCTTGAGCTTGCCTCAACGATCATTCCGCTTGTCCGTTCCCATCGGTTGCGTTTCGGCACTGAGCAGCAGCTGCATGAAGACGTCGCAGCACTGCTGACCAGCGCGGATGTACTGTTCGTGGCCGAAATGCGGCTTTCGGACGCTGATCGTATCGACTTCTACCTGCCAGATCATCGTATTGGGATTGAATGCAAGGTCGACGGCGGACCAACGGCCGTAGCGTCACAGTTGCTTCGGTACGCCCGGCATGACGGCATCAACGAGCTAATCCTGATCACCAGCCGACGTTCCCACCTCCTGTCCGTCGATCAGCTGTGCGGCAAGCTCTGCCACTGCATTTGGATCGGAGGTTCGTCGCTATGAGAACCTACGGCAAGATCTGGCTGCAGGATGATGTCTGGCACCTTGAGTGCGAGCCACACGTGGCCATGTGGGCGAAGCGCGTCTTCACTCGCCTGGGCAAAGGTGCCGCCGGCGTGTTGAAGCTGACCAACTCCGACGCCGTCTGCCGTGACCTCGAATGGTTCGTGCAGCGGTTTCCGCTGGAGATCGACAACCATTCCGCATTGTTGTCAGGATCCGCGCGGCACGTCGAGAAGATTCTCACGCTCAATGAGATCGTGGGCGAATCTTATACGCCCCGTGAATTCAAACTGGCATTACCGCCGCGTGCCTATCAGTCAACGGCCGCCGAGTTGTACCTGGCTCAGGGCCATTTGCTGCTCGCAGATGACGTAGGCATCGGCAAGACGGTCTCTGCCATCGCCGCTCTGTGCGACAAACGCACGCAGCCTGCTGCAATCGTGACGCTGGCTCACCTTCCCAAACAGTGGGAAAAGGAGATCAACCGCTTCGCGCCAGATCTCTTCACGCACGTCATTAAAAAGGGCAAGTACTATCCGCTGCCGGTTCGCGATAAGCGGAAACCTGACGTGCTGATCCTGAATTATCACAAGCTGCCCGGCTGGGCAGATGTGATCTGCGACTACTGCGAAAGCGTCACATACGACGAAGTGCAGGAACTGCGGCACAACGACACCTATAAATATCAGTCGGCCTCGGCAATTGCTGATGTTGTCGCGTACCGCCTCGGCCTCTCGGCCACTCCGATCTACAACTTTGGCGGCGAAATCTTCAACGTCATCTCCGCGCTCAAGCCTGGCGTACTCGGCACCCGGGAAGAATTCTCGATCGAGTGGACCGAAGGTGGCGACGAACGCAAGCAACGGCTGAAGGATCCGGCCGCGTTCGGTTCATTCCTCCGCGAGCAGCACATCATGCTCCGCCGCACTCGCAAGGACGTTGGCCGAGAGTTGCCAGCGCTGCAGCGAATCATTCAAGAGGTCGACTCCGACGCCGCGGTGTTCAACGACATCGAGGATGCTGCCAGTCAACTTGCCCGAATTGTGCTCGACCGTGGCCCGTCGCTGCGTGGCGACAAGATGCAGGCTGCAGGCGAGCTCGACGCGATGCTTCGTCAGGCGACGGGAGTTGCCAAGGCGCCATATGTCGCTGCCGTTGTTCGCATGCTGCTTGATAGCGGCGAGCGTGTTTTGCTCTACGGCTGGCATCGTACCGTTTATGACATCTGGCTTGCGAAGCTCAAGGACTTCCGCCCGGCGCTCTATACCGGCTCGGAGTCGCCCTCGAAGAAACAGGCCGAGTGCCAGCGATTTGTCAAAGGTGAAACTCCACTACTGATTATGTCGCTGCGGTCGGGCGCTGGGCTCGATGGCCTGCAGCACTGCTGCCGAACAACGGTGTTCGGTGAGCTCGACTGGTCACCTGGGGTGCATGAGCAATGCATTGGCCGTGTGCTCCGCGACGGTCAGCCGGATCCAGTTGCGGCTTACTTCCTGCTCGCTGAAGACGGCAGCGATCCGATCGTCGCTCAAACACTTGGTCTGAAACGCGAGCAGATCGACGGCTTGCGTGATCTGAAGGCCGCCGACCTCGAGCGCCTCGACGCTGGCGGGGCCAACATTCAGCAGCTGGCACAGCAGTACTTGGCGAAACGCGGTCACAGATTGCAGGAGGGTTCTTAATGGGTACGGCTACGAAGATCGAATGGGCAAATCACACCGCATCGCCATGGTACGGCTGTCAGCATGCCGAATTGCCAAGCGGCGGAGCACATCCCGGCTGCCTGAACTGCTATGCCGAGGCGATGTCGAAGCGTAACCCGGGGACGCTCGGCGAGTGGGGACCGGCTGGAGTGCGGTTTGTCTCGAAGTCCTTTCGAAAGAACTGCCGCCGCTGGAATGAGAAGGCACTGAAAGAGCGACGTCGCTATAGCGTCTTTCCCTCACTGTGCGACCCGTTCGAAGAATGGAGCGGCAACCTCCATTTCACCGAGAAGAATGATCAGGGCGAGACCGAGAGCACTATAGCCTGGTGGCGTCACGATATCGGTGTCTGCCGTGCGGGCGAAATCACTGTTGATCACAGTCGCAGCGAGCGATTGGCGACGATGGAAGACTGCCGAAGCGATCTCTTTAGCTTGATCGACAAATGCCAGCAGCTCGATTTCCTGCTTCTGACGAAGCGACCACAGAATGTCTTGACGATGTGGCCACCGGTTGACAAGACGGAATGGGCACGAAGACAGAGGACGTTGGAATGGAGCAACATTGCTCGCCGTTCCGGACTTCATCGCCCCAACGTCCGACTCATCTACTCGGCAAGCGATCAGGAATCGCTCGGGTTAGGCGTTGTAGACCTGATGAAGTGCAACCATCTGGCTACGGTGATCGGCTTGAGTCTGGAACCTCTAATTGGTCCCATCGACTTGACCAAAATCCAAATGCCGGGAGCAAAGACAGGCCTGCACTTCGACGCGTTGAAACCGAACGATGATCGGTACTTTGAGGCCGAGGACCATATCAAGTGGATCATCGTTGGCGGTGAAAGCGGGCCCGGGGCGCGGCCGTGCGATATCCAGTGGATTCGCTCGATCATTGCCCAATGCCGCGCGGCGGGAGTTGCTTGCTTTGTTAAACAGCTTGGCTCCAACGCCGTTGACAGTTCGCGCAGAGACGTCTGGTGCAACGGAAAGCACCATTACACACGTCCGAAGACGGATCCGGATGGCGTGCTCGCCGAAGCTGGCACACGCCCCGGCTATTCAGTGACTGATCATCAGTTGTCGCGATTGCTGACTGACAAAAAGGGCGGCGATTGGAACGAGTGGCCTGAAGATCTTCGCGTTCGCGAGTTTCCGGAGGTGTCCCTTGCCTAGATCAATGTCATTCATGTTGACCAAGGAGCAGATTCGCAACCGCACGAAAACGGTAACGCGTCGCCTTGGTTGGAAGAACCTCAAGCCTGGCGAATTATTCTGGGCGGTCGAAAAGGCCCAGGGCCTGAAGAAGGGCGAGAAGGTAAAGCGGATCACGCTGCTGCGATGCCTGCGTAACGACTCGGTCACCCTCAATGGCAAAACGATGACGAAGGCAGACTGCCGGCGCGAAGGATTCCCCGAGATGTCGCCGCGCGAGTTCGTCGCAATGTTTACGAAGAACATGGGCTGCAAACCGAGTGACAGCGTGCAGCGGATCGTTTTTTCATACGCAGAGGACAGCGAGGTGGCCGAATGAGCACGGGCGCCAAGATTAACGCAATCGCTCCATGGTTCGGCGGCAAGCGCACGATGGCGCCATTGATCGTTACGGAGCTTGGTAAGCACACACAGTACTTCGAACCGTTTTGTGGTTCGATGGCAGTGCTGTTTGCGAAGGAGCCCAGTCAGAAGGAGACCGTGAACGATCTGCATGGCGATCTGATCAACCTAGCTCGCTGCCTCCAGACTGAATCAACTGCTGAAGAGCTCTACGATCGCTGCAACCGAGCGCTCGTGTGTGAAGGGCTCCTTGACGATGCTCGAGCATACTTTGCTGAAAATCCGCTGCCTGGAAGCGAACCCGATGTGACCAGAGCGTATTGGTATTTCCTGGCCTCATGGACTGCTCGCAACGGCACTGCTGGTACCAAGCGTATCGATTACCAACTCGCAGTTCGCTGGACGAAGAGCGGCGGGTCTCCGACTGTCCGTTGGAAGAATGTAGTTGAGTCGATGCCCTGGTTTCACCAGCGTTTGCGGAATGTAGTGATCCTCAAGCGAGACGCGTTTCAAATTATCGACCGCTTTGAAGACGTAAAGCAAACGGCGATGTATATCGACGCACCTTACACCGCTGACACTCGATCCGGATTTCGTAAGGGCAAAGGCTCCGACCACAAATACCTGCATGAATTCGAACATGGCACCGGGCTATTTGAGGACGATCACAAGCGATTGCGCGACGTCCTTGCCGCCTACAGGCACGCACGCATCGTCGTGAGTTACTACGACTGCCCGCGCATCCGTGAGCTTTACAACGGTTGGACATTCGTCACTCACCATCGCCAAAAACACCTTCACGCACAGAACGGTCGTGGGATGCGACTGAAGGAAGCTCCCGAGGTCTTGCTTATCAACGGTCCGAGTTACGCATAGGCACCAACGTAAAGACCTGCGGCATGTGGCTTAGATAACAGCAGAGAAGCATACGATGAGCCAGAACTGTACACGCTGCGAAGGGACCGGGTTCCTCAATCTGGACCAAGCTCCGCAAGACATCGTCGCCGAGGGCCACGATGCCGTGCTGTCTTGGCTTGATGAGCTCGCCGCGAAAGCCTCACGGCTCGGCGGCTGTTCGTGCCCCTCTGGCCACCCGCCATGTAGTTACTGCGTTGATACCCAGACCGACGTGCAGGTTTGCGACTGCTGCGGCGATGGCATCAGCCAGTGGCACGGCGAGCCCGGCAGGCATTACAGCGTCAACGATCCGCTGGGGAAAGATGGACCATATTCGTACAACGGTGGCCTTTGCGAATGTCACTAACTCGCTTGACAGTTCTCCGAAAACTCTGCTGAGTGTGTCACAGAAAGATAGCCAATGACCGAAATCACGATCGGAAAATCAGATGCCGGTGACGTCACGATTGATGTCGCGCGCCTCATCGTCTCGCGCCTGCTGGTCACCTCGAGCAGCGGCGGCGGCAAGAGCTGGCTGCTGCGAAAGATTCTCGAAGAAGTCTCGGCGACGACTCAGACGATCGTGATCGATCCCGAAGGTGAATTCGCCAGCCTCCGCGAACTCCGCGACATGGTGCTCGTTGGCCCGGATGGCGACTTGCCGGCGGATCCACGCTCGGCAGGCCTGCTGGCCCGGCGATTAATGGAGAAGAACGTCTCAGCAGTCATCGATATCTACGAGTTGCCACCAACGAAGCGTCGCGAGTTCGTCGCCAACTTCTGTCAGACGCTGGTTGACCTGCCCAAGGCATTGTGGCGACCCTGTTTCGTCGCCATCGATGAGACGCACGAATTTGCTCCCGAGGGCGACAACTTCGCGAGCTCGGAGGCCGTCGCGCTTCTCAGCAGCAAGGGCCGCAAGCGTGGCTTTTGTCCACTGTTCGCCACTCAGCGGTTGTCGAAGCTTTCGAAGGATGTCGCCGCCGAGGCAAAGGTCCGGTTCGTCGGGCAGACCAATCTCGACGTCGACCAGCGCCGCGCAGCGGACTTCCTTGGCTTCCCGAAGAACCGTTGGACCGAGTTGCGGGATCTCTCGCAGCCTGGCAGCGAGGGCGAGTTCTTCGCCGTGGGCCCCGCGTTGAACGATCGGGGCGTCATTCGCTTCCGGTCCGGCAAAGTTGCCACGACTCACCCGAAGGCCGGCGAGGGCCGGAAACTGGAGCCGCCAAAGCCCAGCCGCCACATCGCCGCGCTTCTTGGCGAGCTCAAGGACCTGCCCCAGCAGGCCGAGAAGGAAGCCAACGATCTGGCCGCTGCAAAAAAACGCATCGCGGACCTCGAGTGCGAACTGAAATTGAAGCCGGCGCCAACACTCGACGTTGCGTTCGTACAGCGAGCCGTCGACACCGCGCTCAACACTGAGCGCTCAAAAGTAAGTGCTGAACGCTCGACTGAGCGCTCAATGGTGAAGCTTGCAATCGCGGAACTCAAGAAGGCTCGTGATCTGTATGCTGATGTGCAATCGATCTTGGCGAAGGTAATTGGAGATCTGATTGGTGACCAAATTGAGCGGCCGAGCTTCCCGGCATTGAGCTTGAGCACATCGATTACCAATTCGGTAAAGTCAATTCAGGCACCGCCGCCGAAAGTAGTTAACCAACCGCGTAAAGAAGCTGTTGGCGACCTAGCGATCAACAAAACTCAGCAGCGGATTCTCGACGCGCTTGCTTGGTACGAGTCGATCGGAATCTACGAGCCAACGAATATTCAGCTCGGTGCCATCGCGCTGATCGACACCAGCGGCGGCCATTTCTCGAACGTAATTGGCCCGCTGTCGACGAACAGCCTGGTCACTCGCGGCGACGGAAAGGTTGCACTGACCACCCTCGGACGTTCGTACGCCAGTACTCTCACCAGCATTACCACGCTGGATGAATATCACGACATGCTCCGAGCTCGCGTGCGTAAGGCCAAGAGTGCTGGCGGCAAGACAATCGAGATCCTCGACGCGGTGATTGCCGCCGGCAGCTGCGAACTCACCACAGAGTACATCGGTGAGGTCGTGGGCATCGACCCAACTGGCGGCCATTTCAGCAACATGATTGGCCCATTGGGCACACTCGGCCTGATCGAACGCAACCGTGGCATCGTGAAGCCAACCAACCTGCTGTTCCCGAAGAACGTGTTTTGAGCGGTATTGGCAGGAACGCAAGGAATAGAAACGCAATGAAGCGATGCAAAGACTGCCTACGAACGCCGATGGAGGTGGCGTTCTACGCACATCCCGAAACGAGCGATGGTCTGTCGACCTACTGCACCGAATGCTCGCGCAAGCGAAGCAGGGCGAATCGTGCCGCAAAGGTCAGGCAGGTCCAAACCTATGAACGCGAACGATCGAAACGCCCGGAACGGAAAGAGTTGCAGGCGGACATGCAACGGATGAGGAGGTTGAGGAACAGGGCTGAAACACGCAGAAGCATGGGCCTAGTTCCGAAGGTACGAATTGCCAGATACCGCGCTTCATCGACAGTAGTTGAGGGAGCCCACTAGATGGCAGGCGAATGGATGAAGATCGAGCATGCCACTCCGGACAAGCCGGAGGTGTTGGCCATCGCCTCGGCGCTGAACATCAGCCCGGACGATGCGTTCGGTAAGTGCTTCCGCATGTGGAGGTGGTTCGACAAGGAAACGATCGCAGGGAAGGCCCCAGGGATTGGCCTGGCGGCTATTGATCACATCGTCGGTGCGAAGGGCTTTGCGGAAGTGACCGTCAGAGTCGGCTGGCTTGAAGTGATCACGGAAGATGGCATCTCTGGATTGATCATGCCTGATTTCGAGAAGAACTGCGGTGAAAGTGCTAAATCCCGGGCATTAACCGCCCGTCGTGTAGCACGGCATTCAGCGAAAACTAACGCGAGTCTAACGCCGCCAGCGTTAGCACCACCGTTACCAAGAAAGGAGAAAGGAGAAAGAGAGGAAGAACAAGAACCTAATCGCGATAGGACCGATCGGCCGATCGGTGCCAGTTCGGACCAATCGCCCATGAATGGATCTGCTTCGGGGGGAGGCAACGGGAAACCAGCTGCGGCGATGCCGTCAGAGCCAAGAGGCGAACCGCTGGATCTCTCGGAGGTGGATTGGGACCGAGTCGTGCAACACGCAGTAGCGTTGGCAAAGAAGGTTCCGCCATTCTCGTCGGCTGATCGACGGCAGTGGTTCAAGTTCGCGGTGATGGTTGAAGCGGGAATGTTCAGCGAGCACTGGTTGCTCGATGCGGCGGAAGCTGTGGTGAACGCCCCTCAACACGCGAAGAACCGACAAGCCCATTTGGTGGCTGTTCTGAAATCGAAGGCCGCCGAGCAAGGCACAGCAGCAGCAACCTTTCGGGCCATCTTGCGACGCATCGAGATTCCAGTCGAAGTGTGGAAGCTGAGCGTGTTGAAGGTGAAGTCATGAGCGAACTTACAGCAAGGCAACGCCTCGTTTACGACGCGATCGTTTCTTTGACAGGCGAGTTCAAGCGTTCGCCTACGTTTCGAGAGATCGGGGCCAAGGTCGGCATCGTGTCGCCCAACGGCGTATGCGGTCACGTTCGGGCACTGGTGGCGAAGGGGTACATCGAACATGGCCGGCAAGCTCGATCGATTCGGCTGCTGCAGGTCGACGTTTGCCCACATTGCGGAGCAAAGAAAGCATGAACATTCTGGCACTTGATCCGGCAAGCAACTGCGGCTGGGCCCATTCGAACGGGCAATTCGGCACTTGGCGTCTGCGCGACAGCGGCCGCATGGCGATTGAGAAGGAGCATGTCTACCTCGAGCGCTACCTCGAACGTGCAATCGAATCGATGGGCGTCGAAATGATCGCCACCGAGAATGCGGGCTTTGGCTCGCAGAACCCCGAGGTACAAGCCAGGCACAACGAGCGTTTAGGAATCATCAGGCTGGTTGCCGCGCGACATCAGATCGAAGTGCAGGCCTTTGCCCCTTCGACGATCAAGCTCTTCGCCACGGGTGAAGGTCATGCCAAGAAGCCGGCGATGGTGGCTGCGTGCAAGCGGCTGCTGAAGATCAACGTCACGAGCGACGATGAGGCTGATGCGATTTGGATCCTGGAGCTCGCAAAGCGTCGGGATTGCTGGCCAGCGACCAATCGGTTGGGCAAGCAGAGGAAGAAGAAGGGGGCTTCGAAGCGTAAATCGAAGTCAGCTGTGAAAGAGAAGAGATTGTTTTGACCACGAACTTATGGCTAACAGTTAACCACTTTTGCCAAGAAGTCAATTAGGGAACATGCGATGCCTAGGTGCCCAACTGCCACGCTGACATGCCGAAACGACCTGCCACATCGGCACGCCAGACTGGCCTGCCAACCTGGCACTGCCACCTTGGCAGCCTACCCCCCGGGGTATCTGGGTCCTTCCCGGCGAAAGCGCCGAGATGGTTTCCCACCCCCGCCTCGGGCTCCAAACATATAGTCCGTCCGGCTAGCGTCGGTCGTTTCTAATTCCTTTTCTGCAAGTCAGTTACAAACGAGAGAGATCACGAGATGCGTTACATCATCAAGGCACTGACCTGGTACATCGTTGACAGCCCCAGCGACGAATCCGTCACGAATGAAATCGAGGCCGCGGCGCCCGTAAGTGGCCTGAGGTACTTCGTGCGAGAGTTCGCGGACGCCACTTGGGAGTGGGGCTACGAGGACGATCAAGAGCACGGCTCGACGGAGGAATGCAGCTCAGAAGACGACGGTAAAGATGAGGCCAACGAGCACAATCGTCGGAAGATGCGCGAAGGATTGACCGAAGTTTAGGACAAATAATTGCAGTTGGAGGTCACAATCTGTGACCCCATTCGCAACAAAACCCTGCCGTTACACTTAGCCGCGTAAGAACCGTGGCATGGAAGTGAGGGACCAAAATGGACCAGCCAAAACAGAAACGCCAGAACTACGAGCGTCGGTTACGCGAGGAAACAGTTTATATCAACCGTGTACCGGTGATCTTCTTCAGGTGCCCGAAAAAACGCCGATGGTGCTGGCGGGCCATCGGCGCGAAAGTGAGGTTCCCGAAAAGTTCGCCGGAGAGCAGGGAACCTACAAAATCAAGCGAGCTGCGGTGATGACGCTTAACCGTAGCGAGACATTACATCGCAGACATCGCAGGCAATTTGCTATTTGCAGTTGCAACCATCGCCGTCGCTGAAACCTGCATCTTCGTGGCAGCTATCACCCGCTTTGAACTTCGAACTGGGGATCTGCTTGCATGCTTGATGTGTTATAGGAGATATGCATCCTACTCCGCCGCTCGGGATATTGAACCGGCAGCTGCCGGTCTTAGGCGGCTCCATGCTTGATTTAAGCAGCGGAATGCATGCTTCGAGATCAGCATAAATGTCGTTATTTGGGCGCCACTCCACTCGAGCGGACACGCAAATCACCGAGCGGTCGATGTACCAGCAGGTTTCGATGTCCTTCACACGGATGTAGTCATTCTTAAAAGTGCCGTGACCGACACACACCTTGTTCTGCAAGGGGTCGTAGCTAAAAGTGATGGTAGCAGTTTTGTGCTTGCCTTTATACGATCCCTCAAGCCAGATTCTCGCATAGCAACGCGAGCCGTCACACCAAGCTTCTTCTAGTCTTGCATCAAGCGTTGGCTTATCCAGAATCTGCAAGTCGCCGGATTCATCCTCGAGAAATGATAGCAGCGAATCTCTATACTCCAAGGTTACGAAAGGAATAGCTTCAGTTCGAGGAATTCGTATCGTTTTTAACTTGCCCGGTGGTATGTCTGGGCAGTTGGTCTCACCGGTGAAGTCAGCTACGCGGCCTGGATCAAGGGCCACAATCGTTGTGCTGTCGCACCAAAGCTGGTCCTTCTTAAAGCCCAGGACACGATAGGCCAACCATCCTGAATGCGCGGTGTTTCCTGATGGGTCGATTAAGCCAAGTGATTCCGCGAGTCGCGTGCCAGCAGCTGCAGGTGCAGGACTTCCAGCGCCGTCGTCGCCACCATCATCTCCACCACCGTCTTCGCCACCGTCAACTGGCGCATCTTCCAACGGCTCTGGAAGAAGAAACACAGTTACAAGAGTCTGACCCTGTTGAATCTCACGTAGTGACATTTGTTACCCCATTGCTTTAGAATCACCCCTCATCCACGCTACTAACGCGCAGATTGTAACACTGGATTCTCGTAGGTCAACAAAGTTTTTGTTCTTAATATCATAGAGATGCGCACCTCAGTGACACATACTGTCACTGACAAAACTAAGCTGAATAAGAGTGAATTCTAGGATAATAAGTGGAGCTAGCGACAGAGTGATATTAAGAGGCTAGGATTTTTTCATTCAGCGCTTGACTTTTTAAACTGCGATCGAGTATGTTTATCAAGTTGGTGTTCGGGATATATTCCCGTTTCAAATAGCGCCTGGTTTACGGGCGCACGTACAACTTCCCAGTTGCGTGCGTTCGTCTCTTTCAACCATTTGATGCAGCACGCAGCGAAACCATACGAGGTTTCCCCGTGCCCGTTCTTACTCGGCTCAAAGAGCAATTCAAGCAACTGATCGCTGTCGGGCGACTCACGGTTGTAGCGACCGATGGGAATCTCACTCCTGACGAGATTCAAAAGCTCTTGTCGGACTTCGTCGCCAAAGCCAACGTGGCGATCGGCACGCTCGCTGATGGCCTCAGCTTCAATGATTTCCTGATCATTCGCGACGAGTTCATTCCAGCGGTGATGCAGTTGGTCGGTGTTCTGAATATTTCTGGCGATCAGAAGAAGGCGCTGGTTCTCAGTGCGGTCGGCATGCTGTTCGACTCGTTCGCCGCGAAGCTCATCCTGCTCACGTTTACCGGGCCATGGGCGTGGATCGGCTGGCTTCTCGCGATCTTTCTTAGCCCCGCTATCCGTCCGATCGTCCGCAACACCTTCCTCAGCGGTGCCAGCGCAGTGATCGAACAAGTCTATGACCGGCTGTTCCGCCCGGTTCCTGCGCTTCCGCCCGCTGTGTAACGGGCTTGTGTCAGGGGTCGCGCAACGTCAGCAGGCAATGTCAGGGGGTTCGGTCGATGTTTCAGCTCATCCAGGTCGTGCAGCAACTCGCGTTTTACGGCGGCATTGGCATCGTCGGCGTGGTGCTGCTGTTCGCTCTAGTGTTCTGGCTGCAGAAGTCAGCCACGCCACGGACGGCCACGCCTTCACCGTTCGCCCCGGTCGCGCCTTCTGTGCCCCCGATGGAAGACATCAGCCCGCAAGACGCCGCTGAGTTCGCCGCGCTGTGCGTGGTTCGTCGCCGGTTCGCACGCGTGAAGTGCAAGGAAGGCCTCGCTGCCGTGCAGCAGTGCCTCGAACATTTCTGGGCCCATGCTGGCGAGGTGCAATCGTGAATCAGAACCCTTCCTGGTTTCTCGTCATTGCCGCCTTGTGCGTAGGTGTCAGCCTGATCGCGGCCGGCAGCATCACAACTCCCGCTGTGCCTGGCCCAACTCCAGTTGTGGTGGTTCCCGGTGCTCCATCGGCCGAGATGCAAGCGATCGTTGTCCAGATAAAGACGATCGCGGACACGAAGCCCGACGTGGCAAAGGCCGTTGGCCGGGCCTTCCGTGACCTCGCAACGATCCTCCCGCATGCCGGCCTGAAAACGAATGGCGACTTGGTCGCGATCATCGCCAAGTTCGAATCGATCTATGGTCCGTCAACTTCGCTCAAAGGCGGGCTGCCTGGTTTCTCGGTGGCTGCCAATGCGGCGATGAAGCAATCCCTGGGCGATGACGATGTTGCCCTCAATCAAGCCCGCGCAGTCGAGACGCTGAATGCGATCGCCTGGGCATGCGGAGGTTAACTTGGGTACCAAGATCATTCCCGCCGGCATGAAGTTCTGGCCTGAATCGCCAGATGCTGTCTTTGGCTACGCGAATTCCCCGGACTTTACCTCAGCGCAGGTCCAGCAGCTTTACGAGCAAGGCTATGCCGGCGCGTACGAGGATCAGGACGAGCGCGCGGCGTTCCGCGCCACGATGAAGTGGGCGAAGGGTGAAGATGCTGCGCGAGCATTCGGTCTCGAGGGAACAGGCGCTGACCTGCTGATTCTGCCGTTCCTCTCGGCAATGAAGATCTGGCCCGGCTGCTGGCCAGGTCCTGGGCAGACGACTGGCGACTGCGTTTCGTGGGGCACAAAGAACGCGTGTCTCGTCACGCTTGGCGTCGAGATCGACTTGGCCAAGCCAGACGAAGTGACCGGCAAGGTCGAAGGTGCATTCGACATTTCGCCCGAAGGCATCTCGCAGGGCGTACTCTCAACCGAGGTCATCTACGGCTACCGCGGGCACGGCGGCCAAGGTGCGGACTGCTCGCGGCTAGCTCGCTACGTCACGACGGCAGGCGGCTTGATGATCCGCCAGAACTACCCCGATCTGAATCTCGATCTGACGAAGTACAACTCGTCGATCGGCGCTCGCTGGGGCGGCCGTGATACGCCGGCCGAGGTCAACGCGGTTGCCAAGCTGCATCAAGTTCGCACGTCGACCGAGTTGAGCGGACACGAACAGGTGCGAGATTTTCTCGCGAACGGTTACGGCGTCAACAACTGCTCGAGCCTGGGATTCTCATCTACTCGTAATGAAGACGGCTTCAGCGAGCAGCGCGGCAGCTGGGCTCACAGCCAGTCCATGATCGGTGCGGACTATCGGCCCGACACAATTAATAAGTACGGCTGCCCGCTTCATCTCTGGCTGAACAGCTGGGGCAAGTGGAATAGCGGCCCGCGCAGGATCTGGGGCACGAACATCGACATTCCTGAAGGCGCCTATTGGGCCAAGGCAACGCTCGCGAGTCGCTGCTATCTGGTTGCCTTCAGCTCAGTGAATGGCTGGCCGCGCAAGAAGCTGCCGAACTACGGTTTCTCGTACTTCGGATAACCACTCGGGTAACCAATGAAAGCTCAGCCACTCAAGATCACCGACACCGGCTACACGTTCTGCGAGGCCGCAGAGGCAACGCACGTGATGCTGAACATGCCGGGACCGATCCCGACGCGGATTATCCCCGTGATGATCGGTGGCACACGAGCAGGCACCGGCAACTGGACGTGGAACGGAAGCGTAGACAGCCCGACCTTGAAGCCGAGCATCCTGACCCGTAGTGGCCACGAGAACAAGCCGATCGTTTGCCACACGTTCGTAAACGATGGCCTTGTTCAGTTCCTTGGTGACTGCACACACGAACTGGCTGGGCAGACCGTGCCGCTGCTGGACGTTGATGAGTCGCACTTCCCGCCAAAGTAAACCGCAAACCTTTCTGCGAACGCCAAGAGCCAGTCCAGCAATGGGCTGGCTTGCGGCAGTAGACGACCGCAGTTTGCGATTTTCAAGTTCTGAGTTCTAAGTAAGTGAGGTGTTCGATGCGAGGTTTGATCTCTTTGTTACTTGGGGCCATGTGCCTCATTCCGCTGGCCGGCTGTTCCGCTGATGCCCTTGGCTCGCAGGAAGATTACACCGCCAAATGGTCAGCGCTCGCCGCCGCGCAGCAACTGCAAGCGCCAAACGTGATCCCAGACACGCCGGTCAAGCCCGGCATTTGTTCGAACTGCAACGGCAAGGGAAGGCTCGGCGATGGCGTGGTCTCAGTTCCTTGTCCAGCGTGTGGTGGCGACGGGAAGGTGGGCAACGATCCTGGCCCTGGTGCCGCACTGCCGACGTCGACTGAATCGAATTGCACCTGCGAAGACTGCGGCTGCGGCTGGAAGAGAGGTCCGCTTCCTGCAAATACATTTGGCTGGGGCGGTGTTGTGCCAGTCGACTTGAAGGTGGACGGCTTTTTCTTTGCCGACTTTGCTGGCGACAAGGTAACACTCAGCGACGGACGCGTTCTCAAGGCTCACGAAGTTGCCCAATGGAACAACAGGCTTAGCCTACCGCCAGGCAACAAGGCTAGTGGAACTCAGCCGGTGTCTTTTGGTGGCGAGAATCTCTCGGGCTTCGTTCCGTCTCAGTCCCAAGTCCTACCCATCGATTCTCCGTTGGCGCCCAAGCCGCAGTTGCCAGTCTCTCATCCGTCAAAGCCAGCAAAGGTCCAGCGGCTCACGGGAATGATGATGCCCGTCGATCCACCGACTCCGCAGCCGGCGCCGGTCAAGCAAGTGCTTACCACGTTCAGTTCGGGTGGTTGTGCAAACGGCAACTGCAGTATTGGCGGTGGCGTCCGATTCCGCTTTCGTCGCCGGTAAGAAGTACCCATGCACAGCAACAAGATCCACATGCTGATCGGACTCGCTCTCGCCTTTGCCGGCGCGTACAGCGCTTTCAAAGGCGTGACGGAGCTCAGCATGTGGTGGGGGTTTGTGGTCGCTCTGGTTGGAACTGGGGTTACCGTCTGCGGACTGATGTATGCCGCGCTGAATTGGTTTGGAAGCCTATTTCGATGAGTCACACGTTCATCGGCATTTGCTTGACGGTTACAGGTTTCGCGATCGCGATCATTGGGGCAGCCTATGCCGCATTGAGTTTTTGGAATGAAGGCTTTCGGTAATGTCTTTTACAAACGGCATCAGCAATCTGTTCTACCCGGTCGGGCTTTTCTCGACGGTGGTGCTGTTCGCGCAGTCTGCAGCTCAGGCGATCCCTGGTGTTGATTCGGGGGTGGGAGCGCTAATCGGTACTGTGGGCACTGGTGCTGTGCTTGTGTGGTACGTGGTTTACGACGTTCGCACGCGGACGCCGGCAATGCTCGCCTCGTTCGCCGCTGAACAAGCCGCGATGAGGCTTGCCTTTACCCAAGAACAGGCCGCAATCCGCACGGCATTTTCAACTGAGCAAGAGAAGACGCATCAGCACTACAACTCGCTGGTTGAGTCGCTTAGGCAGACGTTCATTCAAGAGCAGAACGCGGCCAGACATTCATTCTCCGCCGAGCAATCGGCCGTCAGGCAGCGCCATGATCAAGAGCTGTCCGAGATGCGAGGCATGCTGTTCGAAAATATGAAGTCGATGCGCGGCGCTGTTCACGACATCAAGGACACTGCCAACGGCCTGATCCTGAAGAAGGCGCTGCAAGATCAGACACAGGAGCAGCAGAAGCCATGATCCCCTTCCTTTTCAGCGCGATGTTGGTGCTGATCGCCTTGGCCGTCGTCGATCTGCTCACTGGCATCTACCACGTGATGACCGACCGCGGCTGGAACCTCAAGCACCAGGTCGAGTACTTCCGCATTCACCACGAAGATCCGCAGTCGATGAAATCCTTCGACTGGCAGCCGATGTTCGCTGGTGTCCCGTTCATGCTCGTTGGCGCGTGGCTCGAATCAAGCCTCATCCTCGCAATGGGTTCGTTCCTTGTGCTTGCCCAGGTGCCGCATTACTACGTTCACGTTCCCAATCCGCCGCTAGCCATTCGGGCGCTCCAGCGCGTGGGGCTATGCATCACGCCCGCGTATCACGATGGCCATCACTGCGGCGACTTCGATAGGAACTTCTGCGTACTGACTGGCTGGGGTGACTACCTGCTGAATCCACTGGTGCAGCTGCTCCCCAAACAACCAACGGCCAGCCATCGCAGCATCTCTTACGCGAGCAATGCGCGAGGAAGCAGCGACGTGGTAGGGATCTCAAGGAAGTAGCTCATGACCATTCACGATGATCTTCTGAAAGTGACAAACGAACAGCGAGACCGCTACGGCGTTGTCGCGCTGGGTGTTCATCCCACGTTGCAAATCGCCGCACAAAAGCATGCTGAGTGGATGGCCGACAACCGTCGCATGAGTCACACGGGTGAAGGACGAAGCCAATTCGACGATCGCATTCGCGCTGCCGGCCCGTACCCTAGCTCGGCAATGGCAGAGAACATCGCCTGGGGGCAGCGCACGGCAAAGGAATGCGTTATTGACTGGATGTCCAGCGCCGGCCACCGCCGCAACATGCTGAACGCTGGATATCTCAGCGCGGGCTTTGGCGCGGCCAGCGACGTGAATGGCGCTCTTTACTTTTGTGCGTTGTATGGCGCAGCGAAGCCTGAATCACCTGCTCCGGTCAAGCCGCCACCTCCACCTCCGCCAGAACCTAGCTGGCCGACACCAAGAGTCGGCCTTATCGAATGGCTGCTCTCACTTCTGGGGATCAAGTGAGATGGCCCTTCGCACAGATCAACGGAAACTTCGCGTCGAACTCCTGAAGGCTCGCAAGCGCCTGCAGCAGTTTGCCGCGACGCTCGCAAGCAACGAACGCCAGGAGCGGCGGACCGATCACCGTCGATTGCAGCGCGAGCACGATCGGCTCAGCTTTCGGCGTTGCCGTTGGGAGTGGGGCTACCGAGGACAGAACTACGTTTTGCAGCCGCTCATTCGTGGGCGCTAAAGGAGAAATCTATGGCGAGTCATTTATTCAACGAGTGGAAGCAGCAGCTACTTCGCGACTACCTGGCGTCGAGCGATGACATTCGCTTGATCGGCGTCATGTCGAATACGACTGCCGACACTGATAACGACGACATCGTTTATGTAGGCGACATTGGCACGCTTGACGAGTTCAACGGCGCGAACTATTCCCGCCCCGCACTCGCCAGCGAAGTCGTGAATGAAGACGACACCGGCGATGAAGCTGAGTTTGACGCCGCAGACGTGACTCTTACCGCGTTGGGAGCTGGCACACGCTCGCTAGCCGGCTGGGTGATGTACAGGCACGTCACAAACGATGCCGACTCGCCCGTAATCGGGTATCTCGAATACGCCACCCCCAAGACGCCAGACGGCAGCGACTTCGTCGTGCAGTGGAATGCCGAGGGTTTGATCAAAGCTGGCTAGTCTCGCGTGCGCCGGATTCTCACTCATTCTTCAAAAGGTAGCCTGAAATGGCACTGAATTTCGCTGACCAGCAATTGGTCCGTGTCTCACTTATCTCGCGATGCACCGCAGCGGTGACAAAGTACGCGAGGTACATCATGGGCGAGGCTGGTAACGTCGCGAACCATGCGAATCGCCTCGCGTGGGCACGGAACGCCATGGCCGCTCCTCAAATCTGGGGAGAGCGAATGTCGCACGTGGTTGTCGACCAGCCAGACTTTATTTCGGGCGGTTCGAGCATCACCGACGAGACGTTGGGCGGGGCGATCGAGAACGCGATTAATGCTCACCACATCACACCAGCGGCATAGGCAACATGGCGGACGAAGTTCAGGACTTCAATCTGACGGCGGTGATGGCGTCGGTGAACGTCCCGGCCCCCTTAGCAGAGTTGATCGACGGCGAGATCGAGATCAACTTCGACGGCGAGACTACGACCACGATCGGCTCGATGACCCTCGCTGCGGGCGGCTCGACTCTGACCACGGCCGTAGAGTCTGCCCTGGAAGCCCTCTCGAACATCGGCTCCGGCAACGTCTCGGTCTCGATCCTGCAGGAAGACTGCACCGGCTATGCGGCCTACTCCGGCAATCAAGACGTCGGCTTCCGCGTGACGTTCCAAGGCGCGCTCGCGGGCATCAACCACCCGCAGATGACGATCACCGAGACCATCCCGATCAAGGTTCGATCCGTCATCTCGATGTCGCTCACCTCCATGGGCGGGAACGACGCCTCACCGAGCGTCGAGCAGTGGTACGTCGAGTACGGCACCCACACCGATGGTGCCTTTTCCATCGACTGGACTTCGCAGAACGGCAGCTACACCAGCACCAACGCCGCGACACGCGACGCTGCTGGCATCGAGGGAATCCTGACCAGCTGGGGCCTGACCAACGGCGTCGAGTACAACCTCTATGACTTCGGCACGTACTGCCTGGTCACGCTCGACGGCTTCGGGTACGTCGACATGCCCGACCCGACCTACAACGATTCAGGCACTGACGGCTCTTACGGCTATCTTTACACCACGCCCGGTTCGTCAGGCGGCGGTGGCTTCCCGCTCATCTTCACCTGCACGCCGGACACCACCTACCCTCAGCCGAACGACGGCTCCTTTGGTATCGAGTTCCTCGGGTTCGGCTCGTGGGGTGCTCCCTTCGAGTGGGACGACGACGACACCGCGATCAACGCCTATACCGTCTCCTCTTCCATCCCGATCGCTGGCCTGTACGTCACGGCCTCGGGTGCTCCCGTCTGGCAGGGCAATCCGCTCACCTTCACTGGCACGTCCAACTACGACACCGGCGGCTTCTCGATGGAGCAGCAAGCCGGCTCGTCCATCGGTCATCAAACCAGTTTCACGATCTCGACCAGCACGCAGGGCGGAACCGGCAGCAGCCCAATCGAAACCACGGTTGACCCGATCACACTCACCCTCACTCCGCTAGCGCCAACCTCACGGAAGTTATCGACAATCCCAGCAACGACACTGGCGCTCACCCCGCTTGCGCCGACGTCACGCAAGACGTCGTCGGTTCCACCGTTGACGTTGACGCTGTCAGCACTGCCTCCAACTTCGGGAAAAGTCTCGACGGTTTCGCCGGCAACCCTCACGCTTGCGCCGCTTACACCGACGTCGCAGAAGATCACAACCGTTTCGCCGCTCGCTTTCACGCTAACAACGCTCACGCCGGCCAGCCGCAAGGTGTCAACCGTTGACCCGGCAGCGCTGGCATTCACCGCCCTGGCTCCGACGTCGCGCAAGCTGACCACGCTCGATTCGGTGCAGCTCGTGTTGACTGCGTTGCCCCCAGACACCGGCAGCATCGTCACGACTCTCGACCCGATCGTTCTCACGTTGACGGCGCTCGCCCCAGGCTCGCAGCACCGCACGACAATCGCCCCAGTTGCTTTTGGCCTGGCTCCGCTCGCGCCATCATCGCGCAAGGTCACCACGGCCGGCATAGCGTCCCTGGCATTCACGACTCTCGAGCCAACATCGCTGAAGCGCACGACAGTTGCACCGCTGACATTCACGCTCACTGCGATGCCGCCAGCGGGGACCTTCGTCACGACGGTATCGCCCGCCGTGTTGTCGCTGGCAGCGCTCGCGCCGACGTCGCGTAAGGTGTCGACGGTAAGCCCGTTGGTTTTGACGTTCACGCTGTATTCGCCGGTTCAAAACATTGAAACAGGCACAATCTTCGGCCGCGTGCGGCTCTATGACGCGATCAGCGGCAACGTTGAGTTCAGCGACACGATCAACGGCCAGGTAGCGATTCGACCAACTATCTCAGGCACTGTGGAGATCCAACCGTGAGTCATTGCGAATGCGAAGATCTGCACCCTGGGAACACCGCAACCGTTGAGTTGTTCGATGTGAACGTTAACGGAGGGGAGTTGCGGGACGATGCGACGGTCACAGTGACCGTCAAGACTTTGGCCGGTGCTGTCGTCGCGAACGGAAACGCCATTCCGATGCCGAACTTTGCGAGCGGTGCCTACCGAGGAGTTCTGCCTAGCAATCTCGGGATCACGTCCGGACAGAAGTATTCCGTCGAGATCTCCGCAACGATTCCCGGCGGCGGTGATGGATTCTGGCAAATCGACAAGATCGCAAAGAAGCGAACCTAACGAAAGGAAGTGACCTTTGGACGATCCACTTCGAGGTACGGGCCGGACGATCGGCCTCATGCTCAAAGCGATTGGTGAAGCACTGTTGCACCACTGCACTTGGGTGGAGTTCGTGAACCATCACGAACATCGCAATCGCAGCGACGCGGAGAGTTGGCTCGAAGTACTCGAGTTGCTGTGCATTCAACTGGGCCTGCAATTCATGCGGATCCGCACGCGGGGAAATCGCGTTTGGATCATCTCGCTCGCGCCCACAAGAACCACGGAGGAGGCAGCGGTCGTGCACCCCGAGTGCCCGCCACTACCAAATGAAAAAAGGGTGACCGAGGCTCTGCAAGCCACCGGTCACCCCAGCGTTTAAGAGTCGGACGGCCGTCGTGTTACTAGCACGCCGGCCGCCCTTGATACGACAACGAGCTTGCCGTTGCCATACCCACGAAAACCGTAGGTCAGGCAACATGAACATCAAAAACAGAATCACGGAACAGCGAACAATTTCAACCCGAGAGCTTAAGCCTCATCCCTACAACTGGCGCAAACATCCCGCCAAGCAACGTAAGGCCTTTCGGGCCGTGCTTGACGAGATCGGTTTTGCCGGCGTTTCGCTCGTCTACCACAGCGAGCGGCACGGGGGAGCTCTCACGCTGATCGATGGCCACATGCGAATCGAAGAGGTCGGAGAGTTCGACATTCCGTGCGCAATCACGGATCTGAACGACGTCGAAGCGGACAAGCTTCTGACGCTGGCCGCTCCCATTGGCGACATGGCTGAAGCGGATCCAGCGCAACTCGACGCGCTGCTTCGCTTGGTATCGATCGAGAGCGACGAACTCGAAGAGATGATGCAGGGCGTCGCGCAGGACCTGGGCTGCGAGTACGCGGTACCCGCGGAGATCGTGCAGGATGAAGCGCCGCTGCCGCCCGATGAAGCGATCACGAAGCCAGGCGACATCTGGATCCTCGGCGATCATCGGCTGATGTGCGGCGACAGCAGTAAACCCGAAGATCTCGATCGACTCCTTGAGGGCCAGCTCATCCATCTGGTCAACAGCGATCCGCCCTACAACGTGAAGGTGGAACCCCGCAGCAACAACGCGATCGCTGCGGGCCTGAGCTCGTTCGCTGGCCCGAAGCATCATCAACAGCTGGACGTCGCGCGAGATCCGTCGAAGGCCAAGCCCACGCAGAAGAAGCTGCGCGCGAAAGATCGACCGCTGGCCAACGACTTCGTTACCGACGGCGAGTTCGATACTCTGCTCACAGCCTGGTTCGGCAACATGTCGCGCGTGCTAGTGCCTGGCGGATCGTTCTACATCTGGGGCGGCTACGCCAACCTCGGCAATTACCCGCCAGTGCTGAAGGCCTGCGGAATGTACTTCTCGCAAGGCATCGTCTGGGACAAATTGCATCCGGTCCTGACGCGCAAGGACTTCATGGGTTGCTTCGAGCTCGCCTTCTACGGCTGGAAGGAAGGAGCCGCACATCAGTTCCACGGGCCCAGCAATGCCCGCGATCTCTGGCAGGTGAAGAAGGTCAACCCGCAATCGATGGTGCATCTGACCGAGAAGCCAGTCGAACTAGCGGCCCGCGCGATGCAGTATTCGTCGAAACCGCGCGATAACGTGCTCGACCTCTTTGGCGGATCCGGCAGCACGCTGATGGGTGCGGAGCAGACCGGCCGGCGCGCCTTCCTGATGGAACTCGACGTCCTTTACTGCGACGTCATCGTGCAGCGCTGGGAGAAATTCACGGGACGGAAAGCAGAGCGGATCACGGCCGCCGAGGTGGCCGCATGAACCTAAAGAATCTTTCCCAGGCCACTTTGATTCATGATCTCGATGGCTTGGCTGGCCAGCAGATGTTCGGCGAGCAGCAGATTGATATCTGGCCCGGTCTCCTCGGCATCGGCAGCTTCCAATGCCGACGCCAGTCGTTGCAGTCCTTCCACGGCCTTGTAGTAGGCGTCGCGTATCTCTTGGTAGCGCTGTGCGTCCATCTGTCTAAATCGGTCGCGAAGGCTGTTCTTGTTCATGGCCATGGCTGGTTATCCAGGGAGTGCGTGAAGTCGTCTGCTGACACGACATATGAGCCAGGAAAACGCGAAAACATCAATAGCCGGTCAGCAGAATCGCGCAGCCGGTCGCGACCAGTGGCCCGCTGTGGCGAAAATCCACGAGCAGTCGCCATTGTGCCCACAAACGAGAAAACGCCCCGACGTGCGAAACGTGGGGCGTCGTGGGCGGGATCGTTGCCGACCGTACTACGCTTTGATCGTAAACCGGCCGCGTTCGGCTTTTACGAATCGAGCCTCGTTCCCCTTCAGGCCAATCTCTCGAATGATCGCGCTGTAGAGCGTCGCGTGCGGCGTCTTGCCGCCCGGGCTTGCCCACAGGCCCTTCGTGGCCATGGCCTCGATCATCTCGACACAGTTCATCGGCATGCCAACCTCGGCGAGCAGCTGGGCAGCGGCGTCGATCGCGCTGACCTTCTTCTGCTTGCCCTCGCGGCTTGGCTTTTCAGCGGCCTTTGCCGTTTTGCCTTCCGGCTCTTTACATTTGCTGCAGAAGCGTTCGCCGTTCTCCTCAGACCATTCATGGTCGCCGCCCTTGGGGCAGTTTCCCGTCGGCAGTACCGGCGATGCGACCTCGGCTGGTACCACTGCAGCTGCTGGCTTCGCCTTGGCGACTTTCTTCGCTGCGGCGGGCTTTGCCTTGGTCGACTTGCTGCTCTTCGATTTCGACTTCTTCGCGGACATCGTACGTCTCCGATTTGCTGGGTTGGGAAGATCATCTTTCGACAGACACACATGAGCCATGCGGGCGGAAGAACATCAAGCGATGTTTTGACGCTGCGCGCGGGAATTCCGCAGGTTCTTCCGGGCTAAAAGTTAGATCAGTCGAAAGCGTTCCAACCATGCAAATCCTCAGACGGGCGAGAGTGATGTGGAGAAGGTTCCTGAACTTCGAACCAAAGCCAAGAAACTGCGGCAGTTGCTGCAGCAGGTCGAATCCGTGCCAGGTGTTGGAAACGTCGCGGAGCGTACGCGTGATGCCAGCCGCAAACGAGAAGCACGCGCCGCCGGCAAAACGGTCGTCGTTCCGCCCTGCGCTGACCTTGAGCGACGGAAACGCCTCGAGGCCGACGATGAAGCCTGGCTGCTCTGGTATTTCGGTGAAGACAGTGGCTCCGAGAATCCGTTTACCTACGAATTCACCGAACAGCAGAAGGAAATGATCGCGGCGATTCGCCACGCAATCACGCGCGGCGAAGATCAATCGATCGCTGCCAGCCGCGGTGAGGGCAAAACAACTTACTGTCAACGCATGATTCTAAAATACACATTACAGGGCATTATTCGTTTCGCCGTTCTCTTCGCGGCGACCGGCAGTGCTGCGCAAGACTCGCTCGAATCCATCCAGATGGAGATTGAGAACAACGATCGGATTTGTGCCGACTATCCCGAGGTCTGCATCCCGGTCCGGGCCCTGGAAAACACGCCCAACCGAGCCCACTATCAACTTGTCGTTGGCAAACGGCATGACAACGGCAAGCCGTACGATCCTTCGCCGAGCAGCTTCTCGTGGTGCGGACAGCAGATCTATCTCCCGAAGGTCCCCGGCTCTGCATCTGCTGGCGCGATCATCGCCGCACATGGCTTGGAGTCCGCCCTGCGCGGGTTGAATAAAAAGGGGCGTCGGCCAGACGTGGCGGTAATCGACGATCCCGATACCGAGGATTCGGCACGCAGTGAAGAGCAGGCCAAGAAGCTCGAGGAGAAGATTGACCGTGGCATTGCGGCCCTCGGCAGCCAGAAGCGGAATATCGGTCGCGTGATGCTGTCGACCGTCCAGAACCGAACCTGCGTATCGTATAAGTTCACGGATCCTGATCAGAAGCCCAGCTGGAAACCAAAGCGGTTTCGATTTCTCGTAAAACCGCCAGATCGCGTTGACCTCTGGCAAGAGTTCATTTCGCTCAAGCAAGCGGACTGGGTACAGCGAACCAACAAGGCCCACGAGTTCTATCTCGCCACTTTTGAAGTGATGAACGCCGGCGCCGTAGTCGCCAATCCCAACCGGTTCACACCGGCCGAAAGCACTGCGCTCGAATTCTATTACTCGCGTGTCGCGCGGCTGGGACAAGAGGCGGTTTCCACCGAATACGACAACGATCCGCCGGCGGAAGAGGCAACGCAGCGTCTCGTCCTGACGGCCTACCACATCCAGAACAATTGCCTCAGCGGCCTCGAGAAGAGAATCGTTCCCGCTGGCACAGTGTGCATCACGGTCGGCGGCGACATCCAGAAGCTGGGTATCCACTGGGTGGCGATTGCCTGGAATGAACAGGGCGCTGGCTGCATTGTCGACTACGACTTCTACCCATTTCTTACTGAGGGACGTGCGGCTGCCGACTGCGAGCTGCTCATCCTCGAGGGGCTCTTTGCATGGCACGAAGCCATGCAGTCTGTCCCCTTCCTGGAAGAGGGCACGAACGATGAGATGGTGCCTGACCTGACGCTGATCGATACCGGGTGGAAGGAAGAAACCTGGAACATCCAACCCGTCCACCACTTCTGTGCGCAGGTCGGCTTCCATGCGTTCATTCCCTCAAAGGGCGAATCGCCGTACCGAGCTCCAATGTTGACCGACAAGATCATCGTCGGCGACAACTGGCGAATCAGCTTTGGCAGCGGATTTCCCACGGCAATCATGAACGCCGATCACTGGAAACTCAAAGTTCACGAGGGCCTGCTCTTGGAGCCCGGGCAGCCTGGCTCTTTAATGCTATTCAGCCCGCCACGCGTCGAAGGCCGCAAAAACCTGACGGCTCATCTCAATTACTCGAAGCATTTGCTGGCCGAGACGTGGGGATCGAAGTTCGTGCCCGGCCGCGGTATGAAGATCGGATGGCACAAATCCCCGAAAGCAAATCACTATTTGGATGCCACGTATGGGGCGATTGTCGCTCGATCAATGCGTCGCATCTCCGTCCTCTCGCCGGCGGCACCGCCGACGGCAGAGCAGGTCCCTCAAACGCAGTTCGTCGCGACGCTGGAAGATACTGGCCGCGATCGCAATCGATGGTAAGGAACACCGACCATGGCGAAAGTCCACAAATCAGCAGATTTACAACCCAGCCCACCGCAACAGGATCCGCTATCGAAGATGATGCAGCTCGGACCCACAAAGTTGGAAGCGCCCGCAGAACCTCCACCAGCGACGGTCAAAACGGTAACGGAAATCCTTGTAGAGGTACCGATCGCGCCGATGCCGCCCTCTGAATTCACTGTGCACATCGATATGAAACTTACGCCGCCGCAATCGACCGTTGCACGTCGGATTGCAGCACATCTAGATCGGCAACAGGCATGCTTGAGGAACGGCCAGCGAATTACCACGCCAAGTGCAGCGTTGAAATGGCTGCTCGAACAGATAGAGCACGAATGCTCGGCGGATCGCTGCGACTCAGCATCTTAGCGATTTAGCGATCCAATTCAAATTTCCTGGGAAATTGGTAGTGGTTCACTTTGAAATTGCGCCACAAAAGTAGAGCCAAAACCAATTGAAACGCTTTTGCTCAAAGAGTTGCTCAAACTCCGTGGTAATGTAGGTAGGATCAGTGGGTGAACAAATCTCAGGGAGGTAAGAAGGCGGATAAACTTGACCGCTTTCTGGGAACCAAACTCGTTCAACAATCGATTTCTCTCCTGCGATTTCCCAAAGCTGCATCCCTTCAATCTTTACGACTTCGGCAGTACGACGCGCCCATCCAGGCAGGTTTTCGGGAAGTCGCCAATGTCCGCGTTTCCAGCCAAGTTTGCACCCGTTGTCCGACTGGTATTCGATATCGCAAATGTGGTGTTGGATTTTAGGACTTCGATCACCGATTGAGTCGAATTCCTTAAGCATCGCCCACGGCTCCAGAATGCGCATCAGGCTTCCGATTGCCAGCCTGCTTTTATGACCTGCTCCTGTTTTTGAAACGAAATGGCGGTAACCAACCTCGTCCGCTTGCAAAGAGGTATTGGGCTCTTCAGGAAATTCCTCCAAGATCACGAACGAAAAATCCACGTTACTTTCCTTTGCTTTTGGAATCTGCTGGCAGATATTTCGTCAGCCGTTCGCCAAGCTTCTTCTCTTCCGTTTCCACCATTTGTACCAAGTCCAGCAACGTGAATGCGCGGTTGGCGATGCCAGCGGCAACGGCTGGGGTGGTTTTCAGGGTCAGATGCTTGCGGATGAAATTGTAGTGGAAGTAGTGCACCTGGAGGAAACTTAGGCGGCGCGCGATGCCCTTACCGCTTCCGCCTCTTTGTCTCCACGAACGCCAAAATTGCGTTCGTTTTCATTGCATTGCGCATAATCCATCACCCACCGCCAAATCGGCGGCTCATCCATCTCGATATTGCTTTGTCTTTCCAAGAAATCAGGCAGTCGGTCCTTGATCGCAGCCAGTGCCGATTCGTCAGCAAATTTAAGTCTCAGCATTGCGTTTGACACATCTTTGTAAAGCTCGTTCCATCGTGCGAGTATCTTTGCATGATGTTGTTCGTTGCGATCAAGAGGCGAAATGTTCAGCCCAACTGCAACGACCAAAGAAAACAGACCAAACGCCACCCCCCACCACGCGACGCTGTCTGCCGACTTAGCGACGTCCGGTGTTTGGATTGTATTGCCGGCGTGCTTTGCTCCGTAATCATACGCAGATAGCATAAAACTGACACACGCCACCAAGCCAAGCACAATCTTCAAGCCACGATCTGCCCAGCCATAGCCCCAGACAAAGCATTCGTGATAATCCTGATTTATCGACGCGCGATACTTTCGTGCCTTTAATTCTGCCAGAATTTCATCATGAAGCGACATATTAAATCATCCTAAGGAATGACAGGCGGTCGTTTCGGCTTGTAGCCAACAAGCCCAATATCAAAACTAGCTTTCCCATTTCCACCGATCACGTTCACGGTCGAAAAAGGCGGATATCCCGGCACGTCTGCAACATTCACACCGTCAGAAACTCGCCATTGCTGAAGAACCATTGGAAGCCTTGCAGAGTCGGCCGCCGCAAGGTCATGCAGTGGAATGTCATCCGCACCTAATTCTATCCAACCACCACCAGGGGTGAACACCTTGATTCGGATGTTGTAATTCGTGAGCGACGAAACCAAAATTCTGCGGCGCTCACCGGGAAACACCGACATCTCACCTGCTCTAGCACCAGGACGAGTTGATCGCACACTTACGACCACATCTAGCTCGCCGTCATTGCCAATGAATAACGCGTCCTTTCGTTCCTGAGCAGTTGCAACCATGCACACGAAGCTAAGCGCAAGAGAAATCAAAATTGCTACATACCGCATCGGCAGGACTCCATTTGACGGCGAGAGCCGAGAGCCATACCATGCACATAGCAGAACAGGTGGTCCTCGACTGGGGATCAGAAAAGCCCCGAGCGGCAAACTCGGGGCTTTCTTATTGTACCCCCGCAAAGTGGGAAATCTACTCTTTGCTGGCACCAGCCTCGTACCCTGCCTCAAACGCGGCCCGCAACAGCGTCATGCCGCGTTCGTCCACGTTCTGAATGTGACCAGACCATGCCAGCCAGGCGGTTTCTACGTCGCCGGTTGCTGGCTCCTGAGTCTCGGTTGACTGCGCGACGATCTTGGCCGCGTTCACGTTCGGGTCGGGATTGTGTTCGTTGTCGGGTGGCATCTTTGGAAGCCTATCAAACGCCCGTATGTTTGTCGTAGCCCAAAGGCGGCCACAATTCGGGCATTCAAAAATCAGGGTTAGTCCTGCTTCGGTGACTCTGTATTCTCCGCCGCAGGTTGGGCACGGATTCATGCCCGAATTCTACCACGGGTCAGCCGGCGAGCGAATTTTCAAAGTGAACCACTACCGGGAAATTGGGTAGTGTCCGGTTTTGCGTGACTAGTCTGGTCACGGGGTGGGTGGTGGTCCCAATCGAACCACGGGTGGCATGCCCAGTTGTTGGTCCCACGCTCCCGGTCGCACCTTTCTGTCGATCAGGTGCAAAGGAAAGTAGACGCGGTTCGACCATTCCCCTCCCAGCCGACAGTAGTCGAATGTGCGGTAGTGGTACCCGCGACCACTGTGTGTCCGGTAGAAGCCTCCAGGCACAACCAGCGCCAAGTAACTCCCCACGTACAGCACCAGCAGGAGCAGCAAGACAACGGCGACGATGAGTGGTGCGCGGCTGGTCATACGTGTGTCGAGGTAGCGAACGTGCTCACATGCTGATCGCGCCGGTTAAGGCTTATCCATCGCAAATACTCCACGATGAGCACTCCAGATATTGCCCACAGCGCAATCAACATCAACAGGGTCGCCAGAAACATTACCCACCAGGGGAATGGTTGACGGTGGGTCACTAGCAGTTCGGCGACTTTGAATTCCATGCGCCCCATTCTATACGCGCACGAAAAAGCCCCGCCAGTATTTCCTCTCCGGCAATACTTTTGATAATCCCGGACTTCCCGTATCCGGGCGCATCTAGGTATATGAGAAAGCCTTCGTATCTTTGGAGGCATGGCTGATCTAACAACCATCACTGGCATCGAAGCCGAACTCGCGGTGACCGCCGACTACGACGTCGAAAACGATGTCGCAAAAGCGAAGCGCCGCGTTGCCGCCCTTCGACGGAAGCTCGACTTCCCGCAGTCAATGGGACGTGATCAGCAGACGATGCAGTTCGCGATGCTCGCCATCGAGAACCAGCTGAAGCAGGCACTTGAGTTCGTGCAGGACACGATCGTTCCTTCTGACGCTGGCCGACTTTCCAATCCTGACGTCCTTCATACCGACTTCAGCACCTTTCGCGGCTACGGCCCGGGAGGTTGCGAATGATCGCCCAGGCAGAAAACATCAACGGCAAAGTGCCGGAAACGCTGGAGCGCATCGCCACGCTTGAAGAGCAATACTTCGAAGCCAGAAAGAGCCGGGAACCGCAGTCCAGCTATTTCGCTGGTGAGTCGGATCGAATGAACCCGGTGCCCAAGGGTATCGATCCGCTCGGCACTGGGGCCGATTATCACTACCGAACTGAACGCAACTACTTCTTGATGGTCGAACGTGGCCGGGCCGCGGTTCGCAATCATCCGCTGGTTGAGCAGGGCATCAATCGCCTGATCGCGAACCTGAAGCTGGGCGAATTCACTCTCGACGTCGATAGCGGTGATCCTTACGTCGACCAGGATCAAAAGGAATTCTGGGGCGGCTGGACTGGTGAAACTGTCGGCGGCCGTAACCAGTGCGACTACGAGGGAACACGTTCGTTCTCGCAGCTCTCCTGCCAGTCGTTCTTCAATCAGTGTGCTGATGGTGACATTATCCACTTGCCATTGCAGGACGGCAGTCTGCAAACGTGGGAGTCTCACCACATCCGCAATCCCTGGGGACATCGCCCGACCGGTTTATCCACTGACGGCATTATTCACGGTGTTGAAGTTCGCTCGGGCCGAATCACTGGTTACTACATCACGCCACTGGATTTGCTGCCAGGTCAAGCGCTGACCCGACGTGGTAAATCGGTACCCGTGCCGGCGTTCGATGAGGATGGCAACAAGATCGCGTTTTGGATGGGCTTTCGCCACCGCTTCCGCCAGCGTCGCGGCATCAGCCGCCTTTCGCCGCCGCGCGAATCGATGAACGGCTTCGATGATCTCAACTACGCGAATATCAAAAGCGCTCTGCGGCGGTCGCTGATCTCGTGGGTGATGGAGGAGACTCAGCAAAAGTCAGCCGCTCAAGCCTTTAGCCCGGGCGGAAAGCAGAGTGATTCCATTCCCCAGGCTGGCGATCGCTATGCGAAACAGGCAGGTCTTGGCCTGCAGTCAATCACCATCGAGCAGTCTGGAGAGCCAGCGCAAGTCTACAAGCCGCCAGCGGGCTTCACGATGAAGGGCTGGAACGCGGACATGCCGACAGCTGGCTTCTTCGAGCAGTCGGCACTATTGCTGACCATGCTGGCTGTGAATCTCGACTTGCCACTGATGTTCCTGCTGCTCGATGGCTCGCTGGTCAACTTCCACGGCGGCCGCATGACATTCGATCAGGCCAAGTTGCGTTTCCGGCAGCTGCAGCATGATCACGTGCAAGGACTCTGGAATCCGACGTACGAGTGGAAGACTCGTCAGCGTCTCACGCCCGGTTCCAAGCAATTCGATCCGAAGCTGTATGCGGCCGTAAAGCGTGGTGCTAATCCCTTCCGATATAAGTTCCGCGCGGCCGCCTGGCCGTACGTGAAGCCGCTCGAGGACGCCGCCGCTGAAGATCTCGCCGAGCGTCGCAATCTGAAATCGATGCGATCGATCCTCAGCGATCGCGGTATCGATATGGATGAGCATGTCCCCGAGGTGATCAAGGGACGCGGCCTCTGGATCCGCACTGCGATTCAAGAGGCGCAGGCCATCCAGAAGGAGTTCCCCGACATCGTCAAGCCAGACGACATGCCGCGACTGTGGCGCGAGATCTGGTACGGCAACGAAAACACCGGTGTCCAACTCGCGATCAGTGCTGATGCCAGCGGTGAGTCGCAGCCTCAGTCTCCGCCTACGAAAGGCCAGCGAAATGGATAACGACCTGCATCTCGAAGACTTCACGCTGCTGCCGAAGTTTCAGTTCGCCTCGCAGTACTTGCCGGATTACTTCGGCATTTGGTCGATTCACGAACCGCTGTTTCGTGCCATGGCCGATCATTGCAACGGCATGAACCTGTCGTCGCACATGCAGTCGACAGAGGTTAAGCAGTCGGTCGAATCGCGCGACAACCGACTCTTCCAGCTGACGGACGATGGCATCGCGGTCATTCAAGTTCGTGGCGCGATGATGAAATCCGTTCCCTCGATGGGAGATGGCACAAGCACCGTTCGCCTTCGCCAGCAAATCCGGGCCGCTCGCCGCGACTCCGAAGTACTCGGCGCCATGCTCGTGATGGATACGCCCGGTGGCACGGTGAAGGGTAACGCGGACTTCGTCGCTGATGTCGCCGAGTTTGCCAAGGCAAAGCCGATCTATGCGTTCGTCGAAGACATGTGCGCGTCCGCCGGCGTCTCGGTTGCCAGCCAAGCTACGAAGCGTTTCGCGAACACAGAGAAGGCCATCTACGGCTCGATGGGCACCTATGGCGTGCTGGTCGACTACAGCGGTCAAGCCGAGAAACTGGGCATCAAGGTCCATGTGGTCAAGGCCGGCGACTTCAAGGGCATGGGCGAGCCTGGCTCAGCGATCAGTGACGAGCAGGTTGCTGAGGTGCAACGCATCATCAACGGCATGAACGAGAGCTACCTGCAGATGATCGCGCAGGGCCTCGGTAAGCCAATCGAAACCATTCGCCCACTCGCCGACGGCCGCGTGCTGTTTGCCGCTGACGCGGCCAGTGTCGGGTTGATTAACGGCGTTCAAACGTACGAGCAGACTTATGCCGAACTGGTGCAGGTTTGCCAATCCAAAAAACCAGTTGTTTCCTCGAAACCTAGGAGCCAGATCATGGCCGATACGCAAGCGGCGACCCTCGCCGAACTGAAGAGCAAGTTTCCCAAGTCGACGGCCGACTGGCGCGAGAAGCAACTCGAAGCCAATGCCACGCTGGTCGATGCTGCGGTGAACTACGCAGCATTCGCCGATGAGCAGCGTGAAAAGGACCGGCAGTCCCACGAAAAGCAACTCGCCGATGCCAAGGCGAAGGCTGAGAGTGACGTCGAAGCTGCGAAAGCAGAGGCGAAGTCGAAGAGCGGCTCTCTCGGTCACAACCCAATCCGCTCCGCCGGCAACGACAGCGGCCAGACCGAATACGTCGAAAGCGGCGACGCGATCGAAGATTTCAATATCGCTGTCGAGAAAGCAGCTGGTCCAAACGCTGACCTCACGAAGCGGCAGCGTGCGATCCGCCAGGTCGCCAGCCAGAAGCCGGATCTCTATCAGGCCTACCTGCTGGCCTGCAATCCCGGCAAACGGCAAAAGCGTCTGATCTCCGAAAAGCTCGAGGCTGTCGGCTCGAACTAGTCCCGTTCCCCTTCATCCCGTCAGCTGTCGACCATTTAACCAATCAATCCTTTGTCAGATGGAGTTAGTCATGCTCGTTGCAACTAAACCGACCTTTCCGAGCAACTCGGCTCTTGCCGAAGGGTTGCGCGTGAAGTTGTCGGCTGGATATCTTGTCGCCGCAGGCGCTGCTGAGGATGAGCTCGGCACGATGGAAATGCGGACGCTCACCAACGACACGATCGGCACGGTTCTGCCCGTCGACTCGCCTGGCGTTCGTCACATGATCATGTCCGAGGCCGGATCGAAGTATCAAACCGTCTATGCCGCTGCCGGGGGAAAGATTGCCACATCGGGCACCCTCATCCGTGGTGTTCTGCTGGAAGATGCCAGCGGCAACAACAGCGTGGTCAAGGTCATGACGGCTCGCGCATCGATTAGCGGTGCTGTTGCACGCGGCCAGTTGACCCAGGACGATCTCAAGCCATACCCAGTGTTGCTCACCGAGGCCAAGACTTGGGATGCCGTTCAGACCAACATCCCGGTGACGCCTGCCAACGATGACCTTGGTCTCGTGACTGGCACCCTTGGCACCGATACTCCGACCCTGCAGTCGGGCGATGGTAAGAACACGACGATCACGCGTTACGCGGGATTCTTCGTTCCAGTGCCAGCCGAATACGTCGACGGCGAAACCATCACGGTGGTTTTCAATGCCGGCATGTTGACGACGGTTGCCAACGGTACCGCGACGATCGACCTGCAGGCCTATCGGGTTGGTGCTCCTACCGTCGATGTCTGTGCGACCGCCGCCCAGTCAATCAACTCGCTGACCGCTGCCGACAAGTCGTTCACGATCACTCCGACCGGAGTGGTGGCTGGAGAGCTGCTGTTCTGCCGGGTTGCGATCGCGATCACCGATTCCGCGACTGCTACGGCCGTCATCGGCAAGATCAACAGCATCACTTCCAAGTTCGACGTCAAGGGTTAGTCGCCCGCCGCCCAGCGGCCACAGTTTGCGACTGATCGATTCCACAATCCACAACCATTTCTGAAGGATGTAAATCATGGGTGCTCCAAGCACTGCAATCACGCGACTCGATCTGTCGCTGACTTACGGCGAATTCTCGCTTTACGCGAATTTGAAGAAGTTCATCGGCCTTATGGTTCTGCCGGCGATCGGCGTGGAACAGGAAGCTGCTGACTTCGCGCGAGTGAAAATCGCCGATCTGCTAACCAAGATCGAGGACACGAAACGTGCCCCCCGCGGCACTTATAACCGCGACAGCTTCACGTGGGACACTGACAACTATGCCGTTGAGGAGCATGGTGTCGAAGAGGCGGTGGATGATGCCACCGTGGAACGCTACGGCGATGTCGTCCGCGTCGAGCAGCTCGCCACCATGCGAGCCGTGAACCGGATTCTGCAGCGGCTGGAATATGACATCGCCGCGGCGGTGTTCAATACCGGCACGTGGACCGGCGGGACACTCACGACGACGGTACCGGTTCCCTGGACGACAGCCGCGACGGCGGATCCGCTGGCCGATATGGACGCCGCTCACGAAAAGGTGAGCATCGGGTGCGGCGAGGATGCCAATACCCTCGTGCTAACAAAGAAGGGCTTTACTTCGATGATCCGCACGGCGCGGCTCGAAGGCCTGCTGAAGTACGATGCGAGCGAGCTGCTGGTCGCGCTCAACAGCGGGCAAAACCAGAACATGGTTAGCCAGGTTGTCAGCGGCCTCAAGGATCTCCTCTCGGTCGAACGAATCCTGGTCGGTCGCGGTTTCAAAAACACTGCCGACAAAGGCCAGACGGCAACGCTCGCCCGCGGCTGGGACAACACGATGGCCATGCTGTGTGTCAGCAATGACGATGGCTTCGATGGCGATCTCGAAAGCCCCGTGCCTACGCTCGGCCGCACCATTTTCACCACGAAGAACGGTGAACCGCTGCCAGGTGCTGGCGACGCCGGCGAAGGCTCGCTGCTGTTCGACGAGTATCGCGACGAAGCGGTCCGTGGCAGCCTCATCCGTCCCCGCAACAAGCGGCAGATCAAGATCCTGCACAAAGAGTGCGGGCACTTGCTGCAAGGCGTCACAGCTTAGTCGCACTTTCTTCGAACCACTGAACTTGGAGGCACGTCGGCATGTCGATCCTGGATGAAATGTTCCAGACCTACGCCATGCCGACGCTCCAGCATTGGTTCGGAGTGACGGTGAAGCTAAACCGCAAGGGTCGAGAAACACCGAACGTCAAAGCGACGTGGTGGCGACCGCCCGAAGAAGTCGACCTCGAGGGAATGCCAACCAAGGTCACGCATCGTGTTTTCCGAATTGCTCGTGACGCGTACGTGATCGACGAAGCGGTGGTTGAGCCGAAAAGGTCCGACTTCATTATCGAAACGATCAACGGCCAGGTCTTCACCTTCGAAGTTTTGCCCAACGACGATTTGCCTGCCTTCGAACTCGATGGCGACGGCTACCACTGGATTCTACGCACGAAGAAAGTCTGATGTCCGACGAACTCGCAGTACTCGTGAAAGTTGCCGACGGCGTTACCGCCCAGTTGGCCGCTGCGCTCGAGGATGGCTGGTTCGAAGGCCTGCAGTTCACGCCCGAACGATCGTACGCTGACTGGCTAGATGACGAACTCGAAGATCTCGATTGTCTGAAGGTTGATGTCGTTCCCGTGGCCTATGACGAGACCGACCTCGAAGGCCGCGGCAGCTGCGGTTACCTCGTTTCAGTGGATATCGGAGTGCGGTTGAAGTTTGGTCTCCGCGATCAGGTCCAGGGAAATCGAATCAGGCTCGCGGAGGTCGATCGACTGATCTTGTTTGTTCAGGAACTGCATGAGTACTTCATCAAGGCTGGTGATGGTACTGGGATAGGACGGCGATTGGAGTCTTTTCCCGGAGCAACTTGGCGAGAAAGCAGGATTCGTACGACCTTCAGCCGTCGGCATCTTCGCGACAAGCGGATGTTCCTCGGCGTGATTCGTGGCTTTTGGGATGTGAGTAAAGAACTGTGATCGGACTCGCTGTCAATTACGCGAATCAAGTCGAACGGGAAGCGAAGGCTGCGCGCCGCGCGACGTATCGATTGATTAACAAGGCAGCGTTTGAGACTCGCAAAACAGCGATCGACTCGATTGAGCCAGGCGAAGGACCGTCAGAGCCTGGCACGCCTCCGCACACGCACACTCAGAAGCTCACCAAACGCGGCAAGGTTCGTAAGGGGCGACTTCCCAAAGCAATCCTTTACAAGTCGGAGCGGGAGGAAGCGGTTGTGGGCCCTGCCCACAGCCTAATTGGGACCGTAGGTGCTGCCCACGAATTTGGTGGCGAATACAAGGATCAGGACTATCCCGAGCGTCCCTTCATGGGGCCAGCTCTCATTAGCAACCTAGAAGCCTTCGGCAACAGTTTTGCCGGGAGCATTGGAGAATAAACATGGCCGAAAAACGAGCTGGCTACGAATTCACGATTGCTTACGGCCCGGCCGGCGCCACGGCTACGACGCCGATCACGAACAGCATTGACGTGACAGACGAGTTCGTCACCGAGAAGGGAGAGACAACCGTCAGAGGTGATGGCACCGCACCGCCGGTCAAAGCATTTCGCGTTGTCGCTCGCGAAAAGAAGGTCACGTTCCAGATGCTGATGAAGACGGATGACACGACGCTCGCCGCGCTTCTGGCAGCATCCTATGCCGGCACTCCCGTTGCGCTTCGCACGAAGGCCCACGCGACTGGCCTGGGCACGAACGCCGACTTCATCCTCGAGCACTCCAAAGGGGCCCCGCTCAAGGGCATGCAAACGGTCGACTTCACCTGCGAAATCAATGACGATCTTCGCGCCGCGCAGTTCAACGTATAACGCCAGCGAATTCGTCGTCGGCAATTGCATCAGATCGAGGGGAACAAAATGACTGCTTCTGCTCAATACAACAAGAATCTGACGATCGCAGGCATCAGCTTCAACCGTCAGAGTAATATCACGGACGACGGTGCCAACGGCTTCTCTGCTGTTGCCACCCCGGCCAAAGCGTTGTCGTCATGGGAAAAGTCCGACGCAAATACCGCGGCCGGCAATCTGGCGGCTAGCCACGGTCTGACCACAGGAACCTACGACGTTTACTGGGATGGAGGCTCGCGGTTTGACGTGCCGGTCACGATCACGGTGAATGCCTGTGCCCTCGACGGTGGCTCTGGCGACGACTTCCCGGCGACTGCAAATGCGACGGTCGTACTTGCACCGCGCAAGCCGATCAGCGGCTTCTTGATCGACGGCGACAACGCCTCGATTGTCGCTGTGCAATCTCGCACGGTCGATCCCAGCGTCTCGAGTGCATGCCGAGTCGCGTTTTTGGATGCGGCCGAAGACATCATTGCGGACGTGGAAGTCACGACGAACGGCGATCCGAACGTCAACGACATCTACGCCGGCGAGGCTAACCGCTACACCGGCGACGTCATCACACACGGCATCATCAGCACCGCCAACACGTCTGCCGATGTGACATTTGAGGTTGGTTATCTGTACGGCACTACGTAAACGAGGAACCGATGCGGTCATTCAAAGACACTGCGGACAATGAATGGAAGATCGACCTTCCGTTCGGTGAAGTTTTGCGAGTTGCGCAGGCGAGCGAGAACAAGTTCGATTTGCTCGAGCCGATGGAGAATGATTTGGCGGCGAAGCTGAACAACATCTGCAAACCAAAGTTCTTCTGGGAGATGCTTTGGTACCTGATCGAACCGCAGGCAATTGAAAAGAAGATCAGTGCTGAGCAGTTCGGCAAGCTAATGGCCGGCGCTTGTCTGCGGGAGGCGAAGGACAAGTTCTTCTTGGAGTGGGCAGATTTTTTCCGCCAGCTCCAGCAGGAAGAAATGGCGACAGCGCTGGAGACACTCGTCGAACTGGAAGCCATGCGGATCAGCGAAGTAAGCAAACACCTGAAGGAGACGGGAATCATCGGGAAGGCGAAGGAGGCGATTCGCGAGGAACTTATCAAGCGGTCTGGGAAATTGCAGGAATCCTTGGAGTCGACCCGCGATCCTATACCCTCCGACAGCTCGCATTAATGGCCGATGGGCGGAGGAGGTACGACCGGTACCTGCTCACCAATCAAGCTGCCCTGGTCTGGGCTGACGACAAATTCGACCGTGAGTTCTTCGTGGAGACCGGCAACGTAGTTACCGCTGACTGGTCCGAGTTTGGGCCGATGCTTCAAGAGGCGCAGGCGGCGGCCGCAGAGGGTAAAGCAGAATGGCTAATCGAAAAGACATCGAGGCAGGGAAAGCCCACGTAACGCTGTATGCCAAGTTGGATCCATTGCTGAAGGGTCTGAAGTCAACCGAAGGGTACATGACCGACTGGGGCAAACGGATCGTGACCATCGGCGCGGGTATCACTGCGGCCGGCATTTCGATCATCGGTGCATTTGCTGGCGCTGCAACCGTCTTCGCAAATACGGGCAGCGGGCTCAACAACATGTCGCAGCGAACTGGCGTTGCGGCGACTTCTCTGGCGGAGCTCAGCTACGCAGCGAATCTATCCGGTACCGATATCGAGGCCGTGGAGAAGGCTTTGATCAGCATGGCAAAGAAAGGCTTCAATCCGCGCCTCTTCGATCGATACGCGGCAGAGATAGCTGCCATGCCAGACGGCTTTCAAAAGACCCAACGTGCTGTTGAGGTCTTCGGTAAGACAGGCCCCGCTCTCTTCCCAATGATCAAGAACCTGCAGCAGCTCCGGAAGGAAGCGCGCGACCTGGGTGTTGTTCCTTCGCAAGAGTCGATCAGGACCGCCGCCGAACTTGGCGACCTGTTTGACAGGTTGAAAAAGGTTGGCCTGGCCGCAGTCTTCGAGATCGGTGCAGCGATCGCGCCGGTTCTGATTCCCGTCTTCGACTACATCAAAGAGGTCATGGCCGGCTTCAACAAATGGGCCAAGAAGAATGGCGAGACGATTCGAGGCGTCGCCTTGCTTGGAATTGCACTGGTGGCCTTAGGCACAGCAGTGACTGCCGTCGGCGTGGCATTGATCGGCCTGGGGGCCGTTGCGGCCGCAACCACGGCGATTATTGGTTTCGTCGCTGCAATCACTCCCGTGGGATGGATCATCATCGGCATTACTGCGGCCGTTCTTGCTCTCGGTGCAGCATTCATCGCCCTCACTTATTCGCTGAAAGACGTTCTCGGCTCGTGGGGAATGTGGAACATCGTTGCCGAGCGAGTCAACCGACTAGGCTTCGCAGTGAAGATCGTCTCGAAAGAAATCGGCAAGTTGTTTGACCCGCTGAAAGCTGCCTTGCGTTCCGGCGAACTGGAGCTTGCTGCTGAGATTACCGCGACTGCAATTCAGCGTTTTTTCGTTGGCGCTATCGCTGAGATTCTGAAGGAAATCAGCAAGATTCCGCATGCCTTCACTCAAATGGTACTGCCGATTGGCGGACCGATAATTCTGGACGCACTTGAGAATATTGCTGGGGTCGGGCTAGATGTCGGTGTAAAGGCGCTGGATGCAAAGCTAGAGATGCTGAAGCGCAAAGCGGGCAAAGTTTCACCGCAACCGGGAACGCCTGAATATTACTCGCAGCAAGCGGCAGCCGATCCAATGAAGTCACTCGGCAGCTTCAATGCTTCGCAACTCCGCATGCAGTCTTGGGGAATCGGCGGTGGCGTAAAGAAAGACCCACAAGAGAAGATTGCCGACTGGCTCAAAAAGATCCACGAAGCCATCGTTATGGAAAACCGTGATCTGAAGCGGGCGATTAAAGATAACAACTTTGTGTACGGAGTCGCGTGATGCCTGCTATACGTTGGGGCGAAATGCCTGGCTCTGGAAATATGACCGACAGCCCTCCAACGCGAGAAAAACGTTATTGGATTTCGGGGACGGCGAACGACAACTTTGCCATTCAGGTTGCTCGCAATATCGCCCCGCCAACAGTCGCGTCACCTTTCGGCCTGCTCTACCGGCAGCATGTCCACACCGACTGGACGGCTGCGGCGTATTGCATCGCAACCATATTCTACGATGCGTTCGAGTCGATCAATGTTCGGTTCGCCACGGGTGGCGGTTCGGTTCACATTACGAACAGCCTATTCACAGTGAACCGTTACGCACGACCTGGCGACCCAGCAGCGCCGGACCTGAAGGGAGCCATCGGCTACAACCACAACGAGCTTGAAGGGACAGATGTTGTTGTTCCAGCAACTCGCTTCACAGTCGAGTTCAAGCATCCTCCTGGCGCTATCGGCATGCGATCCGTGCGCAGGATGGCTGGCAAGACTGCCTACATCAACTCCGATAAGTGGATGGAGCACATGCCGGGAGAAGTGCTATTTCTCGGTGGAGCTGGATCGTGGGGCAGGGACACAGAAACCATAGTTGCCTACGACTTCGCTTCGTCGGAGAACGCGGACGGAATCAGCAGCCCCAAGCTAAACTTCGGCGATATCGCCAACGTGGTGAAGCTAGGCCACGACTACTGCTGGATTAGGTATGAGGACAATGCTGATGCCGGCCAGCCAACTCGAATCCCAAAGCATGCCTATGTTGAGCGGGTTTACAAAGCCATGCCGTTTGGCCAATTCTTCAGCTTTGGGCAGATGGTGCAATGAGCGACGCAGCCGGCAAAATCTCGAAAGAGCTGTGGCGAGATATTCTCTCGATGCTCAATGAGCACAAGCGCCGCAAGGCTGTGAAACATACTGCAAGACGGGATGAGGCGGCAAAAGTAAGTGTCAAGAATAGCACTGGTTCTGACCTGCAGCGGGGTTCAGTAATTGAGTTCACCGATGCGCTGCTGAGCGAGATTAAGCCGGATTATCCGTGGTTCGACGGCGACGTGCCGGACCTCACAAATGTCGGCTGGGGGATTACTATCTCGCCAGTTCTTGCAGGAGATATGGGCAAGTGCTGGATTCTGGGCGTCTGCCCAGCAAGAGTGGTGATTGCCGATGAAAGCCATCAGTATGCGAACCGGGTCGATGGCGGGACTGCCTTGCTATCTGCAGAGATCGGATCGGTCAAGATCATCGCTAAGCCAGCCGGTGGAGCGCTGCCAGAAGAGCGAGTGTGCTGGGTGCAGCTGATGGATGAATCTGGCGGCGACGTTGTCGACACGATTCAGATCAACACCACCAGCGGCATGAACGGCGACATCGTCGAACCCGAAGATGTTGACGGCGCAAAAGTCTTCAGTGGCAAGATTCGTCGCACGATTGATGGCGTGACCTACGCCGATGCGGGCAACTGCTGGCTGCAGTTCACGATGGGCTTTCCCGCCGATGCCGGCAATGTGCTTGGTGTTCACGGCGAGTACTACAGCCACGGGAAATTCTCTGGTTACCTTGACAAGGTAGTTAACGAAGGTGAGGAAGGCGAGACTCATGACGAACGGCCACTGTACGTTGCCGAGTGCCCCGAGCGGTCGTACTTTGCGAAAGTTCAATCGCCAGAATCACCAATCGCCAAGGGCGCCACGGGAACCGCTCGCCTGTATCACAGCCACAACATGACCGATTCAGGCATCGACAAGGCTGATCTCTTTGCACCTGGCTATGCGATTCCGCTCGATCTTCTATGCATCGTCAGCCGTGTTGCTGGCCGATGGTGCATCTCGCCGATGGAATGCCCACCTGAGCCAGAGGAATAATCCGTGAGCGTGATCCCACCCTTACCGTGCTGCTGCCCAGGCTGCACGATCTACCGTGATGACTTCGAGAGTGATTCACTCGCAGCGGGTTGGGACGAGCGGGCTGGCGACTCGTCGATTGCCGATGGTGTTCTCTCGATCGAGGACGCTTCCGCCCTGCTGGTTGCGAATGCTGCCCATCCAGGCGGCGATTATCAGTCGTCGGTGTCTCGCGCGAAGGTTCGATTCTCCGAGTCTCTCGATGTCGCGCGCATCACGATCCTGGGGGAAGACGACGATAACTATCTGTTCATGGAGTTGTGGATCGACGAAGCCGGCTGCGGCCACGCGCGAGCCTATGAGCGGGTCAGCGGCACTGACAACCCGATCAGCCCCGAGTACTCGCTGCCGTTTTCGCTCGCGCTCGACGAGTTGCACACAGCGTCATTGTGCTACGTGCCTGATAGCTCCAATCCTGGCAAACTCACAATGCGGGTTTCGAGCGGCGATAACGTCTGGACTCGCGAAGCCGAGACGTCGACCGGCTGGCTGGTTGGTGACCGTGCAGGAGTTGGCACCGGTGCGACGGTTGCCGGCACGATCGATTTCGATGACTTCGCTTACCTGCACTATTACGACGAAGCGGAGCATCCCACGTGCCCGCAATGCAAAGCGGCAACCTCTTGCACGCTGCACACCGACAATTTCAACCGCAGCGATTCAACCGATGTGGGCTGCGCGTGGGAGGAGATCGCGGAAGATTGGAGCATTGACACCAACGAACTGACCGTCGCCGCGGCCGATGCGCTGCTGCTCAATCGCACGCCGCATCCCAACAACGACGCTCATGTTCAACACACGTTTAAGTTCCGCGCTGCCTCTGGCGCGAAGCCGCTCGCATTCTTCGACTGGACCGACGACGATAATTTCCTCTATGTGCTGTTCGAGCCAGGCAGCCACGGCGATTGTGGACTGGTTTCATTTTGGCGGCGAGACGGCGGCAGTGACGAGCAGCTCGGGACGAGCAGCATCATCGCCGGCATGAGTGTTGACGATCAGCACACGGTAACCGTTTGCTGGAAAGGTGAACTGCTCAAGGTCACCGTGGCTGTCGGCGGCGAAGAGAACGAATACAACGGCGGTTCGCACAGCGTGCATGGTGTCGAACAAGTTTCCACCGAGCCGCTGACCGGTCTCGGCACGCTCGATAGTGCCGGCCAAGTGTGGTTCGACGATTGCACGCTAAGCCGCATTCGCGACGAAGACAACACGGGCTGCCCAGACTGCGAAGCGGGCAACTGCTTGCTCTACTGCGGCGATCCTCGCGAATACATCCTCGGTGAAGATGTCACGGACCTGAATTGCCTATGGGAGATTATCGTTGGCGATTGGGCGATCGAAGAGTCTGCCGACCTTGTTGTGTTTGCCCTCTGTGGCAATCTTGAGTCGATCAAGGTCACCGACAGCGATTCGATTCTCATCAATCACACGGGACATCCCGGCACGACGGCCGAAGGCTTCTTGGATCTGACCAGCGGGGCCTATATCGAGGTCGGCAATACTCACTTCGGCAACGTGGTTAAGCTCCTGCTGGGCGTCGAAGATGAGGACAACTACCTGTTCGCTGAAGTGACCTACGCAGCGTCAACGGGCGGAACCGGGACGCTCAAAATTGGCAAGGTTGTTGCGGGTACTCCGACGACAATCAACACGGTGACCATCCCTGCCGGCGGTGCTCAGCCTCACACTGCTGGCATCGACCCCGACATAGCCTTCCGCGAATTTGCCCATCAACTGTGGGTCTGTTATGACGGCTATGAACTTAAGGCCATCTGGGTCGGCAGTGTGCTTGCCTTCACCGATACGTCTTACGTGCGCGGAGTCGCGGGGCTCGGGTGGAACCCCGGAAAATCAGGCATCGCCACGGGAACCATGACGGGCGCGGCCTACTTTTTCAATTTCCGCTTCTGGCACGATATCTACGGCGGCGAAAGCGACTTTTGCTTGCCGTGCTCATTCGCCGCCGAGTGCGAGTTCTGCGGAACCAACGATGGCGTCGATGACTGCTTTGACCGCACGCCGGCCGTGATGCTCGTTGACCTGCGCGAGAGCGACATTGTGAGCCGAGCCGACTATGTCATCCTCTCCGAGGCCGGCGGCGGCTCTTACGATAATGAGGCGATCTGGAACTGCGACAGCGAGAATTTCCTCGACGTGTTCGCCCTGCCGCTGTTTTCGACGGGCAACAATCTCTGCATCTGGCAGATGTATCACCCCAGCTTTTGCAGCGGCAAAGGGGCAGCAGCGACCACGCCCCCCAAGACGATCGAACTGCGAATCTCGCAGCACTTCCCCGGCGGCGGACCAACCGCTTATTACCAGTACGTGGTCAACGTCACGGGCAAAAGTGACACGAACACCTCGAGCCCGGGTAGCATCGGCTTTACCAACACGCAGATCTACACCGAGACCGAGCTATTCACGTCGTTGCCGCTCGGCGAGTTGTACAACACGGGTTGCGACGTCAGCGACTTGCCGGCGGCGAATCAGCAGTCCGAAGGGATGGATTGCCTGGCACACTTCGCCGATTGGATCACCGTACCCCACTCCGGGCACACGCCTTACCCGAATCCGCCGGTGTCGACCCGCAGCTTCCTGATGGGCATTCCCCAGGTAGGCATCGCCAAGTTCAAGGTGATGCCATGATCGCCACCGGCAAGGTAATGCTGATCTGCGGCGGCTGCTCGATGCGGGTGCGCGAGCTCGACCCCGCCGACATTCCCGGCGAGCGAGGTATCGTTTGTGGCCGCTGCGGTAATCGCATGCTGCCCCACACTCAGCGGCCCGATCCCGGCCGGCGAAAGCCCGCGCCCGACCACGGTCCAGGCACCGAACTCAAGAAGCTACTGGCGAGCGTCGGACTCACGGATTTTTCTGGCTGCGGCTGCGCGAGCAAGATCGCCCAGATGAATCGCTGGGGAGTCGAAGGCTGCCGGCAACACATCGACCAGATCTGCGGTTGGATCGAAGAGGCGAAGCGGAAAGCCGGTTGGCGCGAGCAGCTAAAGGCAGCCACCCTGGCGACCGCCAACGGCCTGGCGTTCAAGCTTGACCCACGCGACCCTATTAGGAGCCTGGTCGAACTGGCGATTGAGAGTGCGGTCCATCTTCCGATTGATCCACCGGCCGGCGCGCGATAGCCTGCCAGGGATGAACTTCCGCGATCTCACGCTCGAACAAGCCCAGGCCCTGCACGACGAAGAGCTCGCTCGCCTCTCCCGTTACACTGCCCTTCTCGGCCGGATGAAGGAACTCGGCTACCCAGAAACCGATGAGTTGTTCGTGCGGACCTTGGCGGCGCGCGATGCCGCGATGAGTCTGCGGATGTTCCTGCATTACCGGGTGATCGATTTGGAGAAGGGGCGGCGGTAGCTATTCCGCCGCGAAGATCGTCGCTACCACGTCAGCGCCCACGCGGTAGGCGAGCGCGGCCAGCATCAGCAGCACGAGCCACAGCAGCTCGCGATTCGCCCGCCACATGCAGCGTGGGAAGAGTGCTCGATATCGGAGCCGGCGGCGTCTCACGAAGAGATTCAGTCTGCCTTCTTGTCCATCTTCATCGTGGCCGTCGTGAACCAAGTATAGTGAATGGCATATTTACCAATCGCAGTGCCATCCTTAATCACTCGGCAAACCGTCGATTTGTCTTCTCTTCGGCGCTCGAATGTCGTTATCTCCAGCACGACCAACTGCAAGCCAGCTTCTAAGGTGATTGCCTTTCTCTCGTTGACCATCGCTTTGATGCCCTCGCTGTCTTTAGCTTCGAACGACTTGGCAATCTCAAGTGCGTCAAACTCGTCAGCGGCCACTATAATTGGAGCGGTCGTGGTAAGCCTGTCACCGACTCCGTGCGAGATCGACTTTGACGGTGGTGGAGCTGCCCCTTTCTTTTTCGCCTGGGCGAAGCAAGGCGAGGCCATGGCACAGATCACGGCAATGGACAGAAGTAGTCGAAGCATGGTATTTCTCTCGTAAGCTTTGCTCGGGTTCTATTCGTGAACGTGGTCCCAAAAATCGACTTCGTGGACAATCGTAATCTTGTGACCATTCTTTCGCAGCGTCATCGCCTCTTCAACCTTGCGGCCGTAGCAGGAAAAAGCCCAGCAGGGATTGCCTTCGCAGCCGACGACGAGGTAATGCAGCTGCTGCGTGACGTTCTTCGCGAAGATGCCGCCGCGTTCAGTGATTAGCTTTTGGATCTTCGAGCGCGGAGCCCGTTCAGATTTGCCCGTAAAGCAAAACGTGCGTTCGGGAAATTCGATGCTCGGTGCCAGCGCACACATTCCGGCGATCGCGAAATCCATCAAATCATCGGTCACCTGAACTGCGCGGTGGCCTGATGTAGAAGTGAATTCGCTGAAGAACCTCATCACCTGAGTCTGTTCACTCGCGGTAACGATCCCATCCTTCAGCACGTGCGTGATAAGTGACTCGAGTTCATCGAAGGGCCAACACCCTTTAAGGCTTTCGCGTTTCGACATCCACCCGTCGAGCGCGCGTAATTCCTCGGCAGTGATGATGCCGTCGGCGGCGATGCCTCCCATCAGACCCTGCAGCCTTTGCATGTCGGCTGTGACTGCGTCGTAGTAGCCATTCTCCGCAGTAAACTTGCCGCACATCCAGAAGAGATCCGCGAGCTCGCTTTCGTCGATGATCCCGTCTTCAATCACCGTGCGAAGCATGTCGATGACTTGCTTGAACGGTTCTTTGTTCTCGAACTCGCTGTTGTCATCGAGCCAGTAGACCAGTCGTTGCAATTCATCATCGGACACCTTCAAGTCGGCCGTTATGCCGAGAAGTATCCCGTGAAGCTCGTGGACAGACTTATTGAGCCGCGCTGGGCCAGTGAAATGGAAGTACTGGTTGTTGTCATCGTTGCGCTTACTGAGCATGGCAGGGGCTCACTACGTATGTGGAGGGGATCGCACTATTGTGTAAATCGCCAACCTGAAAAGCAAATGTTTTCGGTTGCTTCCGCATGAAACGCCAACTACTCTTGCTTCGTCGCCGGCTTTGCTGTCACAGGTACCGGTTGACCGCCCCGATTGTCTCGGGGCGTTGTTATTTCTTGGCTGCTCGCCTTCATTCAAGCGGCTCTTACGACAGCACACTCGTGCTCCTCAAATGCGAACATTGCGCGAAGTGTTGCTAAAACTTTCTCCACCCTGTGAAGGTTCGCGGCTTCGAGTCACTTATTGACAGTGCTCGATATGTTCGCGTTAGAGGAGAGAAAGTCATGATACCGTTCATTGTTGAGTTGTCGGCTGCGATGACCTATTTGATTGGGTATGCGTTGATTGCATACCTGGCATTTCTTCATCACGAAGTGCATTGCTGGGGCTACGCCATCATCATTGTTGGTGCGATCCTTCATGTCGTGATCATCGTGCTGCTCAAATATCGCAAGGGCCACCATGCACCTTAGAGCTGCGGTCTTGGCGATTACGCCTGCTTCCTAACGGCAATCGCAGCCGCAGCTTTCAAATGCTCCGGCTGCTTATCTAAATGGGCATAATGCTTCGCCAGCATTTTCAAGTCAGAATGCCCAGCCAATTCTGCGGCCGTCGCCAAACCCACGCCGTTTCGCAAAGCGCCCGTTAAAAATGTGTGGCGATACGCGTACGCCACGGTTTCAGGCGGCATCTTAAGCTTCTCTCGAAGCGCACGCATTCGGCAGCGAATTGCATTACTCGTCCATGCCGTACCATGGCTGTTGAGAAAAAGCGGACCGCTGGTACGTTCACCCATCGCGAGCCTTGTCAAAATCTGCAGGCAAGGCGAAAGATAAATGATCAGCGGCGCGCCAGTTTTCTTTCGGTTCTTGTGGTTCTTCATCACCCAGCACGATAGATCGGGTGATACATCTTCGACACGAACCGCTGCCACCATCCCTGGTCGGGTGCCGGAATGCTTCAGGGCAATCAGCACCGGACGAAAAGCTAGATCCCGACGACGCGGCTTGATTCCTAGCTTCACCGCACGTTTACCAGGCTTCCGGCCGCCATCTTCATTCAGCATCATCGCGGTATGCTGTTCGTCGGTGATCAGGCCCTCGCGACGATTCGCGGTCGGCTTGCGCACGCCGGCCAACGGATTGCGGTCCATCAGGCCTTCCGTGATTGACCAGTTGAATACCCGCTTCACGGCCGCGATTGCTGCCCGCTTGGAATCAGATGCTTTCCAGCCCGGGTTTTTGTCGAGCCAACGGGTAACGTGAAATGGCTTCAGGTCGCGCGCCCGAATGTGTCCATACTCGTCACAGAACGACCTGATGTAGGTGCCGTAGCCAGCGTAAGTTTTGGAGTCGACGTTTTTCTCTGCCCAGCCAAGGAATGCTTCGCAGACGGCGAACGTCGGCGAATTGACATCCTCGGGATTCTCCGCAGTGACCGTTTCTTGCCAAATTCTGTAGGCCTGGGCTTCGTCTTCGTGTAGTCGGATCTGGCTTTTGCCGTTTCCGGTCTTCACGTACCAGGCACCGCGGTCTTCGCGGAAATAGGGCTTTCGCATGATGCTCACTCTTTTAGGGGTTGTGACATCCATGCTAGCGCTCCTCGTGACAAGTCAGGTCACGGCCGATTCGAAATCTCCAAAACTTTTGGGGTCAGTTTTGGGGTCAGCGGCCCATTCGTCGCGGCAGAGTTCGCGCAAAGAAAAAGCCGCAAGTCCTTGTGAGACTGCGGCTTCTGTTTCAGTCGGGGTGACAGGATTTGAACCTGCAACCTTCTGCACCCCATGCAGACGCGCTAGCCAGGTTACGCTACACCCCGTTGTTGGAAAGGAGGCCTGAGCCGAGGCTCAGGTTCACTCACCAAAGCATAAACATCCCATATTGCGCCGCTTCTTGCAATCCGGCTTTGGCAACTGCGCGGAATTCGCAAACCGATTGAAACCGAGCGGCGATCCGCGGATTCGAGAGAGAACTTTCGGACTGAGGGGCGTCGACAAGCCCGTGGTGCTCGGGCAGTGCTTGCTGCGCGAGCCCGAGACCAGATTAGTCGTACTTAGTATTCAGCTCGCAGCGAGAAGTTGAGACCCATCAGCCAGTAGTCGTCCTGGACGAAGCCCGGGAAGGCAGGTTGGGCAGGGCCAACCAGCGGACCGGTGAGCTGCGAGAGGTTGACGCGGCGATCGATCTCGGGGCCAGTGGTGATGGCCGACGAGAGCCAGATCAGGTTGTAACCGACACCCAAGCTGATGTTCGAATTGAGGTGATAGTTGAGGTTCACGGTCAATTCGGGAATCACGATCGTTTCGCTGTTGTTGTAGTCACCGATATTGGTCTGCTGGGCAAGCAGGCCGCCGTTATACGTGGTCGGCAGCCCAACCAGAGGCGTCTGGGTCTGGGTACCGCGGATGCGCACATTTTGGTGCGAGTTGCCGAACGAGAGCTTCGTCAACCAGTCGGCCGACCAACGACCACGAGCCCGGGTTCCCTGCAGGCCCAACATACCGCCGTGAAACACATTCGATGTGCTAAAGCTCTCGCGGATGTCGAAGACGGTGCCGTCAATGATCCCTTGGCGAGCCGTATGCAAGCTGCGAATTGACAAGGCATCCGCCAAGCGAAGGTAGGAGTAGCCACCGATGAGGTCGACACGGTTGTGCCGATCACGTTCCATCATGATGCGAGTATAGACATCGGTGCCCACGAACGAGGTCTTGTAGTCGGCGGCCACGCTGCCATCGACGATTGCGTCGCCCATGCCATCGAGGGCGGCGATGAGCAGAGCGTCTTCAAAGCCGAGTTGTGCGTTGAAGAACGGCCGGGCCAAGAGTGGGTCACCGGTCGAAGCAGCAAAAAAGTTGGCCTGATCTCCTTCGAGACCAAACACCTTCACACCGAGTCCGACATTGTGGACCTGGTCGAGCCAGATACCAAAATTGCCACGCAGGCCGGATTGAACTTCGTCGCCCAAAAGTTCGTCGCCAAATAGCACTTGGGTCGTTGGATTACCAATTACCCCTTCGTCAACCTGGCTGCTGGTGGTGACGAGCGCCGGGACATGCGATCCCTTGCCCCACCACATCAGGTATTCAACCTGCGCCCACATATTAAGCGCTCGACTGCACTGATTGCAGACACCGCAGCTTTCATCGCCGCACCATGTGTCTTCGGCGGGGCACGGGTTGTAACTGCCATCGGCGTCGTTGAGCCAAGTGGACTGGCGCATGACATCAACGGTGTCGGCCAGCGCCTGGCGAACTTCTTGGGCCGGGACTGGGGTCGCGGCAAACAAGAGTAGAGCCATTAAGGCCCCGACGAGGCGAAGGTTCGTCTTCATAGACAGTCTCGTTCCTGGGAATTGCAGCTAGTCGCTACCATCGAATCGACCCCTACAGGCAGACAATCCAGAGAAGCTTGACTGCGCGTCAAACTCTTCCCAGGTACCCCATTCTGTTGTTCGGTCGTCAATTGCAGCGGCGCGCACCTCTCGGATGTGAACTCATGCCAATACGGCAGCGCACAACGCGCTCTAGGGAGATTTTCGGCCCGGCAAGTTGTGCCGATTGAGCAAAAAGTGCCGAAATTACCGCTTCTGCTGTTGCTAGCACCATTATTCTCGCCGGGCAGTAAATCTTGAACCAGCGAAGACTTAGCCACGTAGGAGACATTTGCGGAGCACGAATGCGTCAACATTTTGTCGGCACCATCGGCCATTGGCGCAGGGCGTGCTTAAGCGTAGCCGCCGCAAAAGCTTCGGCCAAATTGGTCGATTTTGCCGTCCACCCGAGGGCAAGGTGCGTTGCCTTTCGTGAGCGGCCGGCGAACAATTCCGAATGCGCTAGTTGTTAGGACCACTCCTGCGCGATTTTAGATTGTAGAGTTGCCCACCACGGGTGGTGCTCACGGCGTCACGTCCTCGCTCGTTGGTTCCTCACCGATTCACATCCTTGCGACCGCCTATGAGTTCCACCACCGCAGTCAACGGCATACCCCAAGGCTGGCAGGCCAAGATGCTGTCGTGGCTCGGCGGTCCCGTGCAGCGACGGCTGGCTCAATGGGGGAGTCAGCTGCAGCAGATCAACGCGTTTGAGCCAACCTTGGCGGCTGAAGAGCCCCGCGACCTGCGAAAGCGAAGCCTGGCCCTGCGTTATCGGGCCAAGTCGGGCGAACCGCTGGCCAGCATCGTCCCCGAGGGCTATGCCCTGGTGCGCGAGGCGGCGAAGCGTGCGATCAATCAGCGTCATTACGATGTGCAGATGATCGGTGGCATGGCGCTTTTCTACGGCTGCATTGCCGAAATGGAAACGGGCGAAGGCAAGACCCTGACCGCGACGCTTCCCACTTACCTGCATGCCCTGATTGGCAAGGGCTCGCATTGTGCAACGGTGAACGATTATCTCGCTGAGCGCGATGCGGAAATGATGCGTCCGGTTTATGAAGTGCTGGGCATGTCGACGGGAATCGTGCTTACCGCCGATACGCAAGACGCGCGGCGCAAGGCCTATGCCTGCGATATCACCTACGGCACCGCGAAAGAATTTGGCTTCGACTTTTTACGCGATCGGCTGCTGCTGCGGCGGATGGGCATGGCCCAGTCGAACTTGCTGAATCAACTTACCTCGGCTCGCATGGAGCTCGGGGGCGAAATGCCCGTGCAGCGAGAGCATCACTTTTGCCTCGTGGACGAAGCCGACAGTATTCTCATCGATGAGGCACGCACACCGCTCATCATCGGTTCGCTGGGCGAAAAAGCCATTGAGCGCATCGTCACGCTCTATCGCTGGAGCGCGGAGGTCGTGCCTCAGTTCATCGAGGACGAACACTACGAATACGAGCACGACGACAAGAAGGTCGAGCTTTCGACCGAAGGTCGTCAGCTGGTGCGGTCGATGCCCAAGCCCGAGATCTTGCGCGGCGTGGGTTTGATTGACCTCTATCAGTACGTCGAACGAGCCATCAAGTGCAAACGCGATTACCTGCTCGATCGGCATTACGTGGTGAAAGAAGGCGAGATCGTCATCGTCGATGAAAATACTGGCCGTCTCGCCGAAGGGCGAAAGTGGCGCGACGGTATTCATCAGGCAATCGAAGCCCAAGAGAAGATCGAAGTCAGCGTGCCGACGGGACAGGCCGCGCGGATCACGATTCAAGATCTCTTTCTGCGATACAAGCACCTAGCTGGCATGACCGGTACGGCTTCGTCAGCGACGCGTGAGTTCAAAAAAGTCTACAAGATGCGGGTCATTCCCGTGCCCACCAATCGCCCCGTGCAGCGGAAGCGATTGCCCGACAGGGTGTATGGAACCGCCGATCAGAAGTGGCGGGCCATTGTCGAAGATGTGCGCGAAGCACATCTCAAGGGACGTCCGGTTTTGATCGGGACACGGTCGATCGACAAGTCGGTGATTCTGGCAAAGTTGCTGACGGAAGCGGGGCTTTCACATCAAGTGCTGAATGCTCACGAAGTGGCAACCGAAGCCGAGATCGTTGCGCGGGCCGGTGAGTCGGGGAAGATTACCGTCGCCACGAACATGGCTGGCCGCGGTACCGACATTAAGTTGCAGCAGCATGTGAAGGATGCGGGCGGTTTGCACGTCATCTGCACCGAACTGCATGACTCGGCACGTATCGATCGCCAGCTGATGGGCCGCTGTGGTCGCCAAGGGGACCCAGGTACCGTTCAACAATACATGTCACTCGATGACGACGTGCTGCGGACCGGGTTTGGTCCGCAGACCGCTGAAAAAATGACGAAGTTGGGTGAGCAAGCCTCCGCGAATCCCCAAAAGTACCTGAGCTTGCTGCAACGCGCTCAGCGAAAGGTAGAGCGGCGTCACTTGCGCGACCGGTTCGTGCTGCTATTCCACGAAAAAGAACGGAAGAAAATGCAGCAGGAAATGGGTCAGGATCCGTACTTGGATACACCCGACTAAGCGAACAACAACCGGGTTGCTGCCAGACCGTTGTTGCTGCGCGGCAACATGGCGGTGTCCCCCAACAACAGGCTGTGGCGGTGGCAACATCGCTGCAGCAGTTACGATTGGTTCAACATGCACAACTGCTCGTCCACTGGTGAGGCATGCTGACTGTCGTAAGGAATTTGAGAGCCGAGATTGATCACTTGAAAGCTGTCCCCTCGTTCGAGGCACAGGTTTTGCAAATACGCCCCGCCCCATGCCCGCACTGTCAGAAAAGCCGAGTCCAATGAGCACATGACCGGCTTTTACGGTAGTTAGGGATATTGGGGTGGTGATGTCAACGAATCGATACAGATGATCTAGACGTTAGCGTCTGCGAACATTTGTCAACGGTTTGCGGGCAGCAGCGTCAAGAACATTGAGCCCGTCGTACTGCCCACATACATTGAATTGAACAGCGAGCGTCATTGCTCGCCCGATGCGGACCTCCTACGCCGTCGCCGTCCTCCGTCAGAAACGATCAAGTTATGTCGCAAATGAACTCCGACACCATCGAAAAAACCAAACAGCAGATCCGTGGGCTGGTTGGCGAAATTCAACAGCTGTCGAAGAGCGATCTCTCGCCCGATGAGTTCTACGCGGCATTTTTGCAACGCGTGATCGGTGCCCTGGCGGCCGTCGGTGGCGCTGTGTGGGTGCTGGGCGAAGGTAAGAAGCCGCTGCTCGCTTACCAGGTGAACATCAGCCCCACGCTGATGGACTCGGAGAGTGAAGACGCGACGAAGCACTCGAAGCTGCTCGAGTACATCGTCAACACCAATCAACCTCAGCTCATTCCGCCGCTCTCCAGCGCCGGCGACGAACGGTTGGGCGGCAATCCCACGCGTCAGTTGATGGTCGTCTCGCCGCTCGGCCACGATGGTTCGGTCGAAGGTCTGATCGAGATCTTTCAGCGACCCGATACCCAGCCCGCGACGCAGCGAGGCTATTTGAACTTCCTGCAGCAGATGAGCACCATCGCCGCGGAGTGGTTCAAGAACCGCAAGTTGGGTCAGCTCACCGACAAGCACTCGCTGTGGTCCGATGCCGATCAATTCTCTCGCAGTGTGCACGAAAGCCTGGACCTGCGTGATACCTGCTACACGATTGTGAACGAAGGCCGCCGCCTGCTGGGTGTTGACCGCGTGAGCGTGGCGATCAAGAAGGGTGGCAAGTGCCTCGTTGAAGCAGTGAGTGGGCAAGACACGGTCGATTCCCGTTCAAACGTGATGACGATGCTCGGCACCCTCGCCACTCGCGTGGCCGCTTCGGGCGAACCGCTGTGGTACATGGGCTCGACCGAGGACATGCCGCCGCAGATCGAAGAGGCTCTCGAAGAGTATGTCGATCACTCCTACACCAAGTCGCTAACGGTCCTGCCGCTACGCAAACCTCGTTCGGTGGAAAGTGGCGTGGCCAATGCAACCGGCGAAACGGTGCAACAACTGGGCGAAATCATCGGCGTGCTTATCGTTGAGCAAATCGAAAGCGAAATTCCTCGCTCGGTGCTCGATCCACGTTTGGACTTGGTTTTCGAACACAGCGCCCGCGCGTTATCGAACTCGATTGAGCACAACACGCTCTTCTTGATGCCAGTCTGGAAAGCCATTGGCCATTCGCAGGCCATGGTGCATGCCCGCAACTTGCCCAAGACGCTCACCATCGGTGGCGGCATCCTGGCGGTGCTGCTGGCCCTGTTCATCATTCCGTGGGACTTCAACATGACGGCTACGGGCTCGCTGCAGCCCGTTACACGAGCCGACGTATTCGTCCCCGAACGGACCGTGGTTACCGATGTGAAGGTCGATAACAACACCCTGGTCGAAGCTGGCCAGGAACTGATCATTCTCCGGAGCGACGAACTGCAACAAGAGTTGAAGCGTGTCGACGGCGAAATGCGAGCCAAGATCGAACAACTGAATGCCATTCGCCAACGATTGACCGATACCAGCAAACCCAGCACTCCGCAGGAACGAGCCCGCGATGCGGCGGACTTGTCTTCGGTGGAAGTGGAAATCAAGAGTCTGCAAGATCAGCTGAAGCTGCTGCGAGATCGCGAAGAAAAGCTGATCGTCCGCAGCCCGATTAAGGGTCGCGTGATCACCTGGGATGCGAAGCGCCAGTTGATGAACCGCCCTGTCGAAACGGGACAAGTGCTGCTGACGGTCGCCGCCGAAAACAGTGCGTGGGAAGTAGAACTGTACATGCCCGAGCGTCGCGTGCATCACTTGGTGAAGCATCGTGCTGAGAATCCCGGCAAAGAGATTCCCGTCGACTACATCCTGATGACGCAGCCTGGCGAGAGCCACAACGGCACCGTCGAAGATGTGCACTGGATGGCGGAGCCGCACGAACAAGAAGGACATATGGTCCGCGTACGGATCAAGACGGATCCGAATGACGAGAAACTCAAAACGGCTCGTCCCGGCGCGAGTGTGACGGCTCACGTCGACTGCGGCGACACCGTTCTCGGCTGGGCTTTGTTCCACGAAGCCTGGGAATATGCCGAAGCCAATCTCCTCTTCTGGTAATTGCCGGCGAACACTCGGAACTTAACTCGCGCGGTTCGCGACAAAAGCCTTCTTGCAAGGAATCGGAACATGAAGAACAAACTGATAGATCTGGCCAGTGCCTTCGGCATCGTTTCGCTGGGCTGGCTGGCTCCCGTGAGCGCTCAGCAACCTGCGCCGCGTGCGTTTGCTCCGCCCCCAGCTGCAGCACCAGCCTTTGCCCCCCCAGGCACGGCTGCACCGGCCTTCGCTCCACCGGCTTCCTCGTTTGGCAATCCGAGCTACGCGTCTTCGGGTGCTCGCCAACCCAACAGCGGCGAGATCTACGTCGAGCATGGCTTGGTCACCGTCATTGACGATATCAAGGTGCCCGCTCGCGATGCCGGCAGCTTGACCAAGCTGTATGTCCGCGGCGGCGAATTGGTTCCCGGCAATGTGATTCTCGGCGTCATTGACGATCGTGACACGCTCGCCAAGCAGCGAATTGCTCAAGGCGAACTGGATGCCGCCACCGAACAAGCCAACAGCAAGGCAGAGATCGAAGCTGCCGAGAAAGGCCGCGATGTCGCTCTTGCCGAGTATGAATCGGCCAAGGAAATCAAAGCAAAGCAACCCGGTGCGATCTCCAACCAGGAATTGAACCGAGCTCGCTTTCAATGGGAACGGTCGCTCGCGCAAATCGCCGTAGCGAAAACCGACAACGTCGTGGCTGGTCATACAGCCAACATGAAGCACGCCCAACTCGATGCCACGGCCGTCGAATTGAGCAAGAAGAAAATCGTCTCGCCCATTCAGGGTCAGGTGGTCGAAGTCTACAAGCATGAAGGTGAATGGGTTCAGCCCGGTGACCCAGTGCTGCGTCTGGTTCGCTTGGATCGCGTGCGGGTGGAAGCCTTCGTCTACGCCAAACTGGGCGGCCGGTTCGAAGTCGAAGGCAAGCCAGTGACGGTGACGGTGAAGTTGCCTGAAGACAAAGAAGTGACTGTGCAAGGTCGGGTCGATTACGCCAGCCCAATCATCGAAGGTGCGGGCAACAATCGCCAGTATCGCATTTGGGCCGACATCGAGAATCAGTTCGTCAACGGCCACTTCCTCATTCAGCCCGGTTCCGAAGCAACGCTGAAAATCAACATTGCCGGTGCCAAGATCCCGGCTCCTGAACGCGAAGCTCCGCCACAGTTGGAAGCAGCTACTCCTTCCTTCACGCCGGCTGCTGCTCCTGTGGCCCCTGGTGTTGGCACTCGCACCGAAGCCGCTCCGGCCGAAGCGACCTCGACAGAAAATGCCGCTGCACCTGCTGCCGCATCGCCAGCAGCCTTCGAATCACTCAAGCCTGAACTCCCTGCTGCACCTGCGGCAGAGACTGTAGCTCCGGTCGCTCCCGCAGCGGCAACTCCAGCTGCGGCCACTCGCCCAACTCTCGCTCCTGCAGCGAATCCAGCGCCCGCATCCGCTGCTCCTCGCGCCGTAGCACCCCAACCAAGAGCCACGGCTCCCCGAACAACACCCGCTCAACCGGCGGCAAGTGCCCCTCGTCCGGCACCTCGCCCAGCAATCTCCGGCTTGGCCGATCCCAACTCGGGACCACGCCCGCGAGTGACGCCACAGTTGCAGCCTCGCTAACTCTGCTTCAGCATTCCTGACCTTCTGTCTCCAAACTCTGAACTCACAACTCCGAACTTCCCACCATGGCCACCCTTGCAGAAAGCCTCGTCAGCAGCACGTCTCGGCCGTTGCTGCTGCGCATGCGCCCGGACCTGCAAGCGCGCCGGCATCGGTATCGCGGGCAGTCGTTCTGGGTGCTCAAGGAACCGGTCGGGCTGAACTACTTTCGTTTTCACGAGGAAGAGTATGCGATTCTGTGCATGCTCGATGGCCTCACCAGCTTGGAAACGATCAAGGAGCAGTTTGAGTCGCAATTCGCTCCGCAAAAGATCACGTTTACCGACTTGTTGCAATTTGTCGGCATGCTGCACCGCAGCGGACTTGTGATCAGCGAATCGCCCGGCCAAGGGCGAGCCCTCAAGAAGCGGCGCGACGAAAAGAAGCATCGCGAGTTCATGGGCAAACTCACTAACGTGTTTGCCCTGCGTTTTCGCGGCGTCGATCCCGAGCGATTCCTCAATTGGCTCTACAAATACACCTGGTGGTTTTTCACCTGGACCGCCCTGTTCATCAACCTGGGCATCGGGCTCGCAGCCCTCTCGCTGATCGTCGTGCAGTTCGATCAATTCACGGCCCGCTTACCCGCGTTTCATGAATTCTTCGGCCCGCGCAACTGGTTCATCCTGGCCATTGTGATGGGCACGGTGAAAGTGCTGCACGAGTTCGGCCACGGCCTCTCGTGTAAACACTTCGGCGGCGAATGTCACGAGTTGGGGGCAATGCTCCTGGTGTTTACACCGGCTCTATATTGCAACGTCTCCGATTCGTGGATGTTGCCCAACAAATGGGCTCGCGCGGCGATTGGCGCGGCAGGGATGTACGTCGAACTGGTTTTGGCGTCACTAGCCACGTTCATCTGGTGGTTCAGTGCGCCGGGGTTGTTGAATCACGTAGCGCTGGGTGTGATGTTCATTTGCTCGGTGAGTACCGTCGTCTTCAACGGCAATCCGCTGCTGCGATTCGATGGTTACTACATCCTGATGGACTTGCTCGAAATTCCGAACTTGCAGCAAAAAGCCAAGGAAGTGCTGAAGCGGTTCATGATCGATTTGTGCCTCGGCATCGAACAGGCAGAAAACCCGTTCCTGCCCCAGGGCAATCGCTTCATCTTTGGTTTGTACACCGTCGCTTCCGCTGCTTATCGCTGGGTGGTGGTGTTCTCGATCTTGTTTTTCCTCAATAGCGTCTTCGAACCCTACGGCTTAAAGATCATCGGCCAGCTCATCGCCTTGTCGGGCTTCTTTGGCCTGGTGGTGCAGCCGATCTGGGGTATTGCGAAGTTTTTCTACACACCGGGAAGGATGCACAAAGTGAAAAAAGAACGCGTCATCGCGACTGCCTGCGTGGTGGTTGCGGTCGTGGCGGCCATCTTCCTTGTGCCGCTGCCGTACTCAGTCTCCAGCACCTTCGAGGTGCAAGCGCACGATGCGGCTCAGGTCTTTTCGGCCGAAGCGGGCCAGGTGGCCGAAGTGTTTGTGAAGCCAGGCCAAAAGGTCGAAAAAGATCAAAAACTGCTGCGACTCCACAGCCCCGATTTGGAGTTGGAAGTCAAACGCCTCGAAGGCCGCTACCTGGCTGCCAAGGAAGCGCTAGACAACCTGAAGACGTTGCGCTTCACCGATCCCGCTGCGGTCGACCAGCTCGAAACCGCCGGCGAGGTGTTCAACGCTGCCGAGAAACAGTTCCGCGACAAGGAGGCCGAGTTTGATCGGCTGACGATTCGCGCTCCTCGTGCCGGCATTGTCATTCCGCCTCCGACACGCGAAGCCAAGGCCGAAGAAACTCGCGATCGCCTCGCGTCGTGGTCGGGACATCCCTTCCAAAGCAAGAACCGCGGCGCGCCGATCATGCCGACCGATCTCATCTGTCAGATCGGCGATCCGAATGATCTGGACGCGGTCCTCATCGTGGATCAGGCCTACATCGATCTGATTCGCGATGGCAAAGGCGGCGAACCCCATAAGGTTCGTTTGCTGCTCGATGCCCACACACGCCACGCTTACGATTCGTATGTCGCCGAGATTGGTGCGAACGAAATGAAGGCGGTCAATCCGGCCCTTTCCAGCCGCACGGGCGGCCGCTTAGAGACGGTGACCGATGCCAGTGGGCTGACACGACCGTTAAGTTCGTCCTATCCGGTGCGGGCGCCGATGAAGGACATCCAAGGTGACGTGCAGATAGGAATGCAAGGACAGGCGCGAATATACACAGGATGGCAACCAATCAGTCAACGCGTGTATCGCTACGTGGCGAAGACGTTCCATTTTGACCTGTAAGCAGCCGCTTGCGGGAGAAGTATAGGCTAGATTTGGGGTGCGACGGGAGCCAAGGTAATCTCACCATTGCCTAGGAAGTTGCATCCGAGTATTTGGACACTTTGAGTATTTATCGGCAGGACATTTTCAGCAGCATTGCCTTCAGAGTGTTGCCGTTCGAGCCGTTCTCGTCGTTGGTTTGGGTTTGTGGCCTTTGAAGAAGCCACGCACACGGTTGCCGCACACAGCGGCCAGGAGATTTTACAGCATGTCAGTAGAGAATCCCGCAGAAGGCCAAGCCCCAGAAGCAGCCGCCCCTCCCGCTCCCCAGCAGCAGCAAGCCGTTCAGGTCGAAGTCGATGACCATCACGTCACCGCTTCGTACTCGAACTTCTGCCGCGTCACCGGCTCGCCCGAAGAACTGATCATCGACTTCGGTCTGAACCCACAGCCCGTCGGCATTCCCAGCAAGCCGATTCCGGTCACCCAGCGCGTGATCGTCAACTACTTCACCGCCAAGCGTCTGCTGCACGCTCTGTCGCTGTCGGTTCAACGTCACGAAGCCGTCTTCGGCGTGCTCGAGACCGACATCCAGAAGCGCCTCAAGCCAGGCCTCAGCGGCCGCTAAGGCCTGTGAGGACCTTTTGTCCTCACACCCCAGCCTCAACGAATTCGGCCAGGAGCCAAAACTCCTGGCCGAACGCGTTTCTTGAGCGCATGACTTGCCTGCTATAATATTTCAGGACGTAGCAGACTCTGGTTTCCTGGCCTTCTGGTCGTGCAACTTACCCATGACAACAGTGACATTGAACTTGACGGACGAGCTGCAACAGTTTGTGGCTCGGGAAACACAAGCCGGGCAATTCAATAACCCTGCTGGTTACATCGCGGCATTGATTGAACGCGCCAAGGACAGCCAGGCTAGATTGACCGCTCTGCTTGTCGAAGGCCTCGAAAGTGGCGACCCCATCAACCTGGATGCTGCAGAGTGGGGCCGCATTCGACGTGAAGTCCAGCAACGACGCTTAAATGGCTAACACCACAGTCATCCGCCCCCGCGCACGTTTGGATGTCGTCGAACTGGCATCCTTTATTGGGGAACAGAGCCTTCAGGCGTCAGATCACTTTCTGGATGCCTGCCATACTACTTTTGGCTTCTTGGAAGAATCGCCAGGAATCGGCAGTTTCTATGTGACAAGCGAAAGTCGTTTGACCGGGTTACGCGTGCTCCGAATCAAGGGCTTTCCGAATCATCTGGTGTTCTACTTCGCGCGCCCTTTCGGGATTGAAATTGTGCGAGTGTTGCATGGGGCACGCGATTTGGATCTGGCGTTACAGAACTCTTGAGCCCAGACCGACGCCGCATGCACTTTCTAGATTTCTTCGGTCCAGTGTTCAATTCCGTTCGGCCCGTTATGTGGCTTTACGCACAAGGCAACGAGCCGCTTGGATTCAACTTCTCTTGCCAAGAAGCGAGTATGGTCGCCTTCGTAGCGGAGAACATCGAGGATGACGCAACCGGCCAGAAAGAAGCCTTTGTACTGCCGATTCCTCAATAGCGCGCACTGCCAGCAGGTGATCGCTCCCGCCGCCACCAAGAATTGCGTGAGGCCGGTTAGCGTCGCTCCGAACTGGGATTGGCCTCGCTGAAACCTTGTTAGCAGGCCATGAAGCTCTTCGGCACTCAACAGCCTGCTGGCTTCCAGCAAGCTGCAGAACTCTTCTACGTCATGCACGAGATGGTCTGAAGCCATGGACGATCATCCCAGCGAAGTGGGCTCTGTATTTCAATCTGCATTCTCACTTCTGCTTTTGCAAAGCTTCGAGGGCCAGTTGCACTGCGGCGAGTTGCGTTTTCGCGGCTTCGAGCGCGTCGCGTTCGACCTGCACGACGTTGGCTGGCGCGCGGGCGACGAAACTCTCGTTGCTCAGCTTGGCTTCTTTGCCTTTGATGATGCCGAGCCATTTTTCCCGCAGTTGCTCGTTCTTGGCGATCTCAGCTTTGACGTCGATGAAGTCCTTCAGGTCGACGTAGATGTCCATGCCCGTGAGAGCAGCCTTGCTATGATTGGCCGGCGCGGTTGCCTTGGGGCCGAGTTCGATCGGCTTGGCGTTGGCCATCGATTGCAGGTAGGGGAGCATAGGCGTGAGGAGGGCCGTGGTTTCGTCGCTGCAGGTCACGCTGAACTCGATCGGACTCTTCATGGCGATGTTTTGCCGGCTGCGAATCTCGCGCAGGGCGCCAAGGGCCGCCTGGAACGTCGCGAAGCGAGCTTCGGTCTGCGGATCTTGGTGAGCCTGGTTCAACTCGGGCCACGGAGCGGTGATGCACTGCGCGGCGGCCTGCTCGAGCTTGTCGAGGCCGCGAACGGGCGCGATCTTACCGAGGTTCTGCCAGATCTCTTCCGTGACGAATGGCATCAGCGGATGCAGCAGCCGCAGCAGCACGTCGAGCGTGTGGGCGAGCACGCGCTGGGCAACGGGCTTGGCCGCGGGATCTTGCAACCGGGCTTTGGTGATCTCCACATAGAAGCTGCAGAAGTCGTCCCAGGCAAAGCTGTACAGCGACTTGGTCGCATCGGCGTACTTGTAAGTGCGCAGCGAGTTCGTCACTTCGCCAGTTACCGTCGCCAGCCGCGACAGAAGCCAACGATCTTCGACGGCCAACTCACCCAGTTGGAGTTCCGGCTTTAGCCGGCTGCTCTCCGCGTACCCATTCAGATTAATCAGCGAAAATCTCGCCGCGTTCCACAGCTTGTTGACAAAGTTGCGGGCCACTTCAAACCGCTCGCTCACCACGGGTGCGCGGGGCAGGGCAATATCTTCCGGCTTGCTGGCCCACTGCGTGGAAAATTCCTTACTGCACTTGGTGCAAGCGACGCGCGGCAGCGCGCGGTTCTTCAGTGTCTGGTCGACAAGCGACTGGCAGTGCGGGCATTCGAACTGCACCGGCATCCGCACGTCTTGCGTTTCCGTCGTGAGGTCCGCGAGGCCAAAACGCAACGAGTCCGCACCGAACTTCTCGATCACGTCGAGCGGATCAACGCCGTTCCCCTTACTCTTGCTCATCGTCTCGCCGTAGCCATCGAGAATCTTCGGATGAATGAAGACCTCGTGGAACGGAATCTCGCCGACGTTCGATAAGCCCGTAAGCACCATGCGGGCGACCCAGAGCGTGATGATGTCACGACTGGTGATCAGCGTGCTCGTGGGATAGTAGTACTCAAGTTCCTTCGTCTGCTGCGGCCAGCCCAGCGTGCTGTGCGGCCAGAGGGCGGAGGAGAACCAGGTATCGAGCACGTCGGGGTCGCGTTTGAAGCCAAGACTTGTGAGCAAATCGTCATAACCAGGATTGTGGTCGTCACGCCGCTTGCAAATAAAGACATCAATTTCACGGCCACGATACTGGTTTTTTAGATTCGCAAAGTCGTCAGCAGCGAACGAGATTGCGTCACCCGATGCTACGTCGGCAATTCGGAGCGAATACTCAGAATCGTTGTTCGTTATCTCGTCCGCGTCAGACCAGTTGAATGCCGATTGCCATTCCTCGTCCGTGGCATTTGAAGAGATTCGCTTGTGCCAAACCGGTATCTGATGCCCCCACCACAACTGACGGCTCACGGGCCAATCGCGTTTTTCACCGAGCCAATCGAGATAACTCTTGGCGTAGCGTTCGGGGAAGATCTTCACGCGGCCATCGGTCACGGCATCCATGGCCGACTGGGCAAGCTGGTCCATCTTCACGAACCATTGATCGGCCAGGTAAGGCTCGATCGGCGTCTTGCTGCGGTCGGAGTGGGGCAGTTCGATCTCGCGATCCTCGACATCGCCGAGCAAACCGAGTTCGTCGAGATCGGCAACGACCTTGGTGCGTGCCTTGTGAATCGTCAGGCCTTGATACGGTCCCGCTTCGGCGTTGAGCGTGCCGTCGGGCTTGAGGATGTTGATCATCGGCAGCTTTTGACGCTGGCCGACGAGGTAGTCGTTGGGGTCATGTGCGGGCGTGATCTTCACGCAGCCTGTGCCCAGTTCGGGCTTGGCCCATTCGTCGGCGACGAGGGGAATCTCGCGGTTCAAGAGCGGCAACATCAGCTTGCGACCAGCGGCGGCCATCGTCGCCAGCGTGAGCAGCTGCGGCAGCAACTCTTTGCGGCGCGTAGCGATGTTATCGAGCTGCGCTTGAATGCCTTCTTGCTCCTTCGCCGGTGCCTTGGCCAGACGCTCTTTCAGTTCTGCTTCGGCCTTATCGAGCGCGCGAGCCGGATCGGGATGGACGGCGACAGCCGTATCGCCAAGCATTGTTTCCGGGCGGGTCGTCGCAATGGTCACGAATTCCGGTTCGCCAGGCTTCGGTTGAATGACGGAATAGCGGAAGTGATAGAACTTTCCCTTCACGGTTTCTTGAAAGACTTCGTCGTCGCTGACGGCGGTCTGCAGGAAGGTGTCCCAGTTCACGAGTCGCTTGCCGCGATAGATTTTTCCCTCGCTGAACAGCTTGAAGAACGTCTGGCGCACTGCGGCCGCGCATTGCTCGTCGAGCGTGAAGCGAACCCGCTCCCAATCGCAGCTGCAGCCCATCCCCTTCAGCTGACTGAGAATTCGCTTCTCGGACTTGTCTTTCCATTCCCAAATGCGGCGAACGAGTTCGTCGCGTCCCAAATCGTGCCGGCTGAGTTTTTCTTCTTCGCGAATTCGCTTTTCGACCACCGCCTGCGTGGCGATGCCCGCGTGATCGGTGCCCGGCATCCACAGGGTGTTGTAGCCCTGCATGCGATGCATCCGAATCTGAGCATCTTGCAGGGTGTTGTTGAGGGCATGCCCCAGGTGCAAGGCCCCGGTCACGTTCGGCGGCGGGATGACGATGCTGTACGGCCCCTTCGACGGATCCTCGCCGGTCGGCGGCTCGGCGTGAAAGGCTCCGCTCGCTTCCCATTGGGCATAGATGCGGGCCTGCGTTTCGGCGAAGTCAAAGCGGTTCGGAATCGACTCGGGGGAGAAGGTAGAGGACATGAATGCTGCTAGCCAAAGGAATGCGATTGCTCAGTAAAACCCGCCGAATGGTCACCTTCGCGCGGACCGCCATTCTACCCGAATCGGGCAGTTTCGAGCATGCCGGTATTGGGGAGCTTGGGGCTGGGAACTAGGAGTTGGGGAAGAGACAACTCTGGCAAGTGAAGGGTTCAGGTACGCTCGACGATCTCTCGGAGCAAATTCAGACGTCACTCAATCACAAGCCAAGAGGTGATGGTTTGCTGCCCGTAGCCCGCAGCCGTGCTGCGGGCCGAGCAATCGCGGCTTAAGAACGAGGCACGGCTTCGTTTTACGGGTTTTGATGCTTTCGCCACTCGCTGACGCAGCGACGGGCCCAGGTGGCATCGGCCTTCCGCAATGGCGGCTGGAGCGATTCGCCATAGTCGAGAGCGATCGCATATTGGGCCACGTCGTAAAACTCGGTAAACGCCTCCTGCAAGTGCAGCGGCACATCGGCGTCGCCGGCAGCCAGCGGAATCGGGATCGGCGGCAAGGGATCGCGAATCGACCATTCGTAAACCAGTACTTTTGGTCGCAACTCAAGGCGATGGACAAAGACGCAAAAGTCGGTTTTTGGTTCGAGCGGTTTGGTTGTCGCTGGCCGGCTACCCACCCGGAGCAAGTCAATCTCGACTAGATTGACCTTGCGCTGCAACAACTCGTCTCGCTTGGTCAAATACTCGCGGCGGCCGTCGGTACCGACCGCTTTATTCGTGGGCGAGAGCAATTCAATCACAGTCACGATCTCGCGATTCTTTCGGTCTTTGATCACCAGGTAGAGTTCGCTGTGCTCCACCGGAAGCGGGACCTCATACACACGCGGCTCAATGGTTGCCAGACTGCTATTGGCGACTGGTTTGCGGGGGGCGGTCTTGCGCGAAGCATGCGCGATGTGGATGTCGGGCTGCCGGAGTGTGGGATCGTCAAAGGTTCGCTCGAGATAGACTCGCCGTTCCATGCGGGCCAGATACCGCGGGGCAACCGCCTTCGCCAGTTGCCGATGAAACTGCGCGATCATGCCGGAATGGAACTCTTGCCATTCGTCCATCTCGATGAAGGGATCCATGCCGGGGAACGGTGATGGCATACAGCTAACCTCGGACGAGTCGCGTCAAGTCTCACTCACTCAATCATAAGCCAAGTGGTGAGGGTTTGCTGCCCGTAGCATGCAGCCGTGCTTCGGGCAGGGCACATGCTCCAGGAAACGAAGCACGGCTTCGTTCTACGGGTTTGGCGTTCGAAGCTGAAAGTGTTTGACAAAGAATCACGCATCGAGCAGATTTTGGATGGCTTCGCTTTTCACGCGGCAAGGCGTGCTTACCCGGGATGGTGGGACGAGCTTGCGTGCCGCGAAAGCGAGTGCAATGACGAGAGGTGGAAGAGCGGGGCCGCGCTCCGGGGTGGGCCTGCGCGCCAGCGTGAAAGGTAATGGCAGGCAGGATGCCAATGCCCTGGAAGATGATGTTCAGTTATTGAGCACTAGGTGTTGGTCAGTTGGTTGCTAGATGGCTGTTGATGCATTCGGTTTTAGGAAATAACTGTTTTGGACAACGGCAATGAATTGGCCGTTACGAGTCAGCGAGGGTGAGGTTGGGGCCGGGGCGAGAAATTGCCCAGATTGCCAAAAAGTGGTTATCAAATGGTTATCGCGCAAGCCATCAGAACGAGGGGTTTGTAACAGGAATAGATCGCGGCAAACGGTTGCGGCAGTGAGACTTGTGGCGAGGTGCGTAATTCGCGAAAAAGGAGCGAAAAGGTTATCAAAATTCGGGTGAACAGGGGCGATCGGCGAGATGAGGATTCGGAATGGTTAAGGGAAAAGAGAGCGGCACTGGTAAAACGTCAAGAACGAAGCACGGCTTCGTTCAACGGCGAAACTTCCAACGGCGAGAAGTCGTTTTGCGGCGAGGCTGCGTTTTGGGTTTAGACCAACTCGCGCATTGGTTCGACACCGGGGTCGACGAGATAGTGCGGGCGACCACGCAAGTCGAATTCGCGGACGGCGCTCAGGTTGAGGCCAGCTTTGCTGTAGAGCGTGGCAAAGACTTCCTGGAAGTTGACCGGCCGTTCGGTGGGATGTTCGGCGTATTTATTCGTCGCGCCGATCACTTGGCCGGTTTTCATGCCACCGCCGGCAACGACTGCTGCGGCGACGCGGGGCCAGTGATCGCGACCAGCCTGGTTGTTGATCTTAGGCGTGCGGCCGAATTCGCCCCAGACAACGACACTGACGTCGCGGTCCATACCTCGTTCGTGCAGATCGCTGATGAGGGACGACAACCCTTGATCCAGCAGCGGGAAGTCTTTGCGTGCCTGGACGAAATTCTTGCCGTCTGGGCCGTGCCAATCCCAACGCACAAAGTTCATCGAGACCACGCGGGCACCTGCTTCGACCAGGCGGCGGGCGATGCAGAAATTGCGAACCATTCGCGGGGCACCGTCGCGTTCGAAGCCCGGATCGTCGACGCCGTAGCGGGCGAGGACGGCGGGATCTTCTTTCGACAGATCGAGCGCGTCGGCCATGCGCGACGAAGTGAGAATGCCGATGGCTTGTTCCGAGAACGTATCGAGGCCACCCATGGCGCCGCGGTTGTCGGTATCGCGGCGATAGACGTCGAGCGAAGCTCGCAGGTTGTGGCGATCTTGAAGACGATCGAGCGTGATGCCGTTCAGCACCATGCTGTCGCTCTTCATGCCATTGCCTTGACCACCGACGAGCCGAAACGGCGCGTGAGCCATGCCGAGATAACCACCGTCGCCGGTGTCACCCCAGGGTGCATGGCCCGTCTTGTACATCAGCGAAACGTGGGCGGGAACCGCTTGGTTCGCGGGGCCTTTGACCTTCGAAACCCAGGCACCCATCGCAGGCTGGCCACCGGCAGGAGCCTGTGCCCCTTTCTTGCGACCGGTCATGCACTGATAGGCGTCGTGCCCGCCATCGCAATCGGCGAGCGAGCGAATGATGGCGAACTTGTCGGCCATCTTGGCCAGCCGGGGGAAGAGTTCGCAAATCTCCATACCCGGGACGTTGGTCTGAATGGGGCTGAACTCGCCGCGAATTTCGCTGGGGGCGTCAGGCTTCAGGTCCCACATGTCGATATGGGGCGGACCACCCGGCAAAAAGATGTTGATGATTGCCTTGTGCGAGCGGGCACCAGGCTTCGGCGAGCCATCAGCGGCGGGATTATTGGAATTCAGGGCTTCGGCCCGCAGCATCTGGGGCAGTGTGAGCCCGCCGAGCATCATGCCGCCGACGGTCAGAAAGTCGCGACGACCAAGGCCATCACAAAAACCGCGCGCGGGGGACTTTCCATAGATCGTGAACATGGCAGGGTGTTCCTAGGCGGGCAGGCATCTACTCTCGTTTATCGGTCCCATTGTGCGACCGGGATGAACGAAAAGCAAGGTCAACAAAGGCTAAAGCTACGTCCCGCCTGGGCGCTAAACCGATGGAGGGTCGTCTGCCCCTCTGCAGCAGAGCTTGTTTCCAGTATCGATAAGCAGTTCACGCGGTGGTTAGAATGTCGGGCAACCAATCACTCTCCCCTTGGTAGGAACTTGTCATGAAACTTTCACGACGTGACTTTGTTGAGAACGCTATCATCGCGGCCACGGCCGCGCTGGCGACAGGTACGGCGAAGAACGCCTTTGCTCAAGAAGGTTCCGCTGCGAGCAAAGTGGGCCCCAACGACAAGTTGCGGGTCGCAGTGATCGGCGTGAATGGTCAAGGCGGCAGTCACGTCGGCGAATGGCTCAAGAATCCCGATGTGGACCTGGTTGCGATTTGCGATGCCGATCCCGGAGCATTTGGCAAACGCGAGAGCTCATTCAAGGATCAAACGAACCCGCCCAAGTATGTGCAGGACGTGCGCAAGCTGCTCGACGATAAGAGCATCGATGCCGTTTCGATCGCCACGCCCAATCACTGGCATGCCGTGATGGCCGTGTGGTCGATGCAAGCCGGCAAGGACGTGTATGTGGAAAAGCCGTGCAGCCATAACGTGCAGGAAGGTCGCGTGATGACGCAGTGGGCTCGCAAGCTGGGGCGCATTTGCCAGATGGGTGTGCAAAGCCGCAGCATGACCGGCATGCGCCAAACGCTCGAGTTCGTTCACAGCGGCAAGCTCGGCAAGGTGCAAGCGGCTCACGCCATTTGTTATCGCCAGCGAGACAGCATCGGCCTCGTCGATACCGAAGCGCCCATTCCTAAGGGGATGGATTTCGACCTGTGGTGTGGCCCTGCGCCGCTCGTAGTGCCAAAGCGCAAGAAGCTGCACTACGACTGGCACTGGGTGCGCGCGACGGGCAACGGCGATCTTGGTAATCAGAATCCACATGAACTCGACAAGGCCCGCTGGGGTCTCGGCAAGCAAGAGTTGCCCAAGCGCGTCATCAGCCTGGGTGGCCGGCTGGGATATATCGACAACGGTGACGTCGCCAACAGCCAGGTCACCATTTATCAATGGGACGATGCCCTGCTGATCTCCGATGTGCGCGGGTTGCCGATCAAGACACCCGTCACGTTCGGCCTGAAGGGTGGCCCATTCAAGGGTGCCGCGAATATCTGGTATGGAACCGAAGGCTATGCCGTGGGTCCGAACTATACCTCGGGTGTGGCCTTCGATTACGACGGCAAGGAACTGGGCAAGTGGAGCGGTGGCACCTACCAGGCTCACTTCGCCAACTTTGTGAAGGCGATCCGCAGTCGCAACCATAAGGACCTGCATCTCGATATCGAAGATGGTCACCTGTCGAGCGCACTGGCTCACCTGGGCAATGTCTCGTGGCAGTTGGGCAAAGCGGTTCCGCTGGGAACTCGCCCCAGCTTGCTCGCCGAAGACAAGCACGTGGTGAAAACGCTCACCAGCTTTGAAGAGCACCTGAAGGAGCACAACGTCGACCTTACGAAGACGCCGTTCTCGCTCGGGCAGGAACTGGTCATTGATCCCAAGACGGAACTCTCGACGGATGAAGCAGCCAACCGCCTCTTCACGCGAGAGTATCGGAAGGGATATGAGTTGCCGAGGGTGTAAAGCGTCGCCCAAGGGCCTGCAGCGACAGCGAAGGAGCAAGTGTATGTTGGAAGAGTGGAACCTGTGGGATCTCTACAACTGCGAGCCGGTCTTTCAATATGAATGTCCGCTGCAATGGGAGCACCTGCGCCAGACAAAGACGCCTGGCGTCAGGTTCTGTGAAGCCTGTGAGAAGTTGGTGTATTTTTGCAGCACCCCCGAAGAGTTCGTCCGTCAGGGCGAGCTCGGCCGGTGTGTCGCCATCGCACCCGAGTTGACGATCAAGCGGGAGCTGGTCCCGAAATGGAGAGATGACAGTGATCGCAGAATTCCAATGGGACTTGTTGATTACACTCCGATGATCAAGGCAGAAAAAACGCGGATGGCCTTCTGGGCGGAAGTCCTCAAGCTCAATCCCGACCTGCCCCACGAATTGGTAACACTGGATGACGCCAGCGTGCAGGTCGAGGAATTTCGGCAGCGGGAAATCGACCAAGAGAAAAAGATGGCCGAGTACGCCGCAGAGCTAGATGTCCTTCGGGAAGCCGAACGCGTGAGGCTCGAACGGCAAGTCAGGGTTCAAGCAGAACTGGCGCGGATCGCGGGAATGTCCAATCAGGAAGCCTGGGATCGGGCCGGCAATTGTCCCAAGTGCGGCTTCTCTCATCGTTGGGACGGATCGCATTGCTCACACTGCGGTCACCCACACTGCTTGCCGGACTGAGCTACTTCGCCACTTTCACTGGAGCGTACCCAGCTTTGGGCGTGCCGTTCTCATCGAGTTTGTCGCAAGCCCAGAGCAGGCCGCGCGTGACGAGGTCGAGATAGACCGGATCGCGCATCGTGGCGTTGCCGTGCCCGAGCGTCGTGCCGAAAACCTTGCCCTTGCCGTAGGTGTTGGTCCAGATCACGACGTGATCCCGCTTGGTGTCCTCGCCATACGACTGGGCGAGCGGCACCAGGTTCGGCCAGAGTTTTTCGTTCTTGTAGAGCTCGTCCATCGGGCTCACCCAGCCATCGGGAAAGCCCTTCATTACGGGATGATCGGCGGCGATGGTTTTGATCGTGAGGTCGCGTGACTTCTCGTGGCTCATCGAGGTCTGCCCAATCGCTTGTCGCCATTCGTCAGTCTTGGCCGCGCGATAGCTGTGCGTGGAACAATGGAGCATCACGGCGGGCACGCCTTCGTAGTGAGGCTTGGCGATTCGCTCGACATACTTGACGTCTTCAATGGCGCCATAGCACTCGTTGTGCAGGACCACGTCAAAGCCCTTGGCCCAATCGGCATTGGCATAGATGCTGACTTTGTCCTTCCGATCTTTCCCTTCGTGGACGATCTTGAACTCGACATTCGCGCGGGCGGTGAGCCCTTCCGAGAGGATCAGTTTTTGAGCTTCATAGTCGTGGCAGCAGCCGCCGGTAACCATCAGCACGCGCAGTGGCTTCGTCTCTTGCGCGGTCACGTGCGAGGGGAGATAGCCGGCTAGCAAGCTTGTAAGCAGAAGGGCAAAGGCTAGGTTGCGCAGTGGGTGAGAGATCGCATTCATGAGGTGGACTCGTCGCGAGGCAGAGAGGAGGAACAGGAGTCATGTTGAATGCTCGTAATGTACATTCCCACCACGTGATGTGCACCAATTGACTTGCTCGGTTTCTTCCGCTCTTTTGGATCAGCGGCACGTTGATTGCTTTACGAAAGTTCGGCAATGATTACTTCATCCGCAGGCAGGTTTGCGCTGCGACTGGCGGTGCATTGGCCGTTTTGAAGCCAGGCTGACCAAATAGCGATCAAGGCTCCGTTTCCGATCATTCCCACTTCCAATCACTCCCAGCCATTGCACACCTATGTCGTTGAGGGATCAACTGAAGCGGGAGACCGCCACAGTCCATGAGCGAGTCGAAGCCGAGCTAAACGTCCTGCGGCGAGATTTCAGCGAAGCCGATTACCGGTCATTGCTCGCGACGTTTCTTGGTTTCTATCGCCCCTGCGAAGATCGGCTGAAAGCGGCCACAGCGGGAACGAGGTACGAAACTTTGATCGCCGAACGCCTCAAGTCTCCAGCCCTGGTCGCAGACCTACAAGCAGCGGGTTACACATCGGGTGAGATTCGAGACCTGCCAGAAGCAGACGAACTGCCGCGCATCGCCACCATCGCCGATGTGCTCGGGGTGATGTACGTTCTCGAAGGTTCCACGCTGGGGGGAGTAGTCATCGCTCGTCATTTGCGTCAGCATTTTAGTTGGCCCGCGAGTGATTCGTTCCGATTCTTCAATGTCTATGGAGACCAGGTGTCCCAACGCTGGACTGCGTTTGTTCAGTTGCTAGCCGAGCAGGCGAGCGAAGATGTCGCGCCCCGAGTCTGCCAGGCGGCCCGTTACACGTTTGAATGTCTTGAAGGTTGGTTGCAACACAGCAACACACCGAAAGCCAGTGATGCAAGCCATACCTAACAACTCGGTCGACTTAACCAGTTGCGACCGAGAGCCCATTCATATTCCCGGCGCGATTCAGCCCCACGGCATGCTCGTGGTCGTGCAGCACGGTACGCTGACCATCCGCCGAATCAGCGACAATGTGCAGTCGTTGCTGGGCCAATCGCCGGAAGAGCTCATCGGCCAATCGATCGATCGCCTCTGTGCTACGCCCGCCGATGCATTACAACTCGCCTCGCTCGGTCACGACTTCACCACGGCCAAGCCCGTCTACTTGTTCACGCTGTCTCTCCGCAACAGCGACCATCGCTGGGATGTGATCGCGCACGCGCAATCCGAGTGCATCATTCTGGAATTCGAGCCTTCGCAGAATCCTTCGGGCCTCGATACCAGCGATCTGTATCGCCGCATCCAGTCATCGCTGGTCCGCTTGGAAGAAGCTCACTCCGTGCAGGAGATGTCGGAGATCTGCGCGGAGCAAGTGAAGTCGCTCACGGGCTTCGACCGCGTGATGGTCTACCGCTTCGATCGCGAGTGGAACGGCGAAGTGGTCGCCGAACAGTTGCGATCTGACCTGGAACCCTTTCTGGGCCTGCACTATCCGGCTTCCGATATTCCCCAGCAAGCCCGCGAACTGTACACCCGCAATTGGCTGCGATTTATTACCGATCGCGACTACCGCCCCTCGCTGATCACTCCCCTCTCGGGCCCAGAAACCAAGCAGCCGCTCGATCTCAGTTTCTCGGTCCTGCGCAGTGTCTCTCCCATCCATTTGGAATACCTGCGGAACATGGGTGTCTGCGCGTCGATGTCGATTTCGATCATCCGTGGCGGTCGCCTCTGGGGGTTGATTGCCTGCCACCACTATTCGCCCCGCTACGTTCCCTACGACGTGCGGAAAGCGTGCGAATTGCTCGGGCATTTCATGTCGTTGCACTTCATCAATGCGGAAGAGCGCGAGTTCGAAGCCGAACGCTCGCAGATGAAGCGGACGACCTCGCAGCTGATTCAGAACCTCACCGCAGCGGAAGATGCCGCGGCAGCTTTGCTTGAGTCGACTCCAAACCTATTGAGCCTGGTCCCGGCAATTGGCGCGGCCGTCATCAAAGGGACTCACTGCTTTCGCATCGGCCATGCACCGAGTCAAACCGAAGTCCAAAACCTCGGCAATTGGCTCCTCGATGAAGGGGGCGATACGTTCGCCACCGACGAACTGCGCAAGCATTTCGGCTCCGGTATTCTGACGGCTGTGGCTGCCGGCCTGCTGGCCGTCGTCGTCAATCGCTCGCAGCGGTTCGTCGTGCTGTGGTTTCGTCCCGAGCAAGTTCGCCTGGTTAATTGGGCCGGCAATCCCGAAAAATTGGATCAAACAGCGGCCGAACCAAATCGACTTTCTCCGCGAGGTTCGTTCGCTCTGTGGCAGCAAACGGTACGCGGTCGCTCGCTCCCTTGGACAGAAAATGAAATCGCTGCTGCCAATTCGCTGCGAGATAGCATCGTCCAGCTGATGCTCCGCCGCGCGGAAGAACTGGCCGTGAATGCCGACGACATGCGCCTCGCCAGCGTGGAACGCGAGAAGGCCCTCGAAAGCGAACGAGCGGCGCGCGTCGAGGCGGAACGACTCAATCGCATGAAGGATGAGTTTGTCGCCACCCTCTCGCACGAACTGCGCACGCCCCTCAATGCGATTCTCGGCTGGACCCAACTGCTGCGAATGAACAACACCAATCTCGGCCAGGAAGCTTCGCAGGCGATCGACGTTATCGAACGCAACGCGCGGGCCCAGGCCGTGATGATCGAAGACCTCCTCGAAATCAGCCGCATCGTCGCCGGCAAGATTCGCCTCGATCTGCAGGATGTCGACGTGGCCGCCGTCGTGCTTTCGGCCATCGAAGCCGTGGCCCCGGTGGCCCATAGCAAGGGCGTGCGACTCGACAAACTGATCGATCCCCTGCGTGGTGCCAAGACTTCCGCCGACCCGAACCGTCTGAAGCAGATCGTCTGGAATTTGCTGACCAACGCCGTCAAGTTCACGCCTAAGGGGGGCAAGGCGCAGGTGGTGCTGCGCAAAGTGGAGTCGCACATCGAATTGACCATTGCCGATTCCGGCATTGGCATCTCGGCCGACTTTCTGCCGCATGTGTTCGATCGCTACCGGCAAGCCGACGGCACGTTCTCGCGCAGCCAAGGTGGACTTGGTCTGGGCCTGGCCATTGTGCGGAACCTGGTTGAATTGCACGGTGGCAACGTCTCGGCTCACAGTCAGGGCGAAGGCATGGGAGCCACCTTCGTGGTCACGTTGCCCTTTGTTCCACTTCGCCCGGAACAACTGGGTTCGGTCGAATCCAGCAACCACGACGCATCCGCAGGTGAGCCCTCGCTGCTGCAGGGGCTGCGCGTACTCGTGGTCGATGACGAACTCGATGCTCGTGAAATGCTCAAGCACCTCCTCAGTTCGCGAGGCTGCGAGGTGACCACCGCCGAACGAGCCGCCATCGCTCTCGACCTGCGCAAGACAAAACCCTTTGATGTCGTCATTTCCGATATCGGCATGCCCCAGGTCGATGGCTACGAATTCATGCGTCAATGGCGACAAGCGGAATCGATCGACAAAGCCCCCCGCCTCCCCGCGATCGCGCTCACCGCCTACGCCCGCAGCGAAGATCGCCGCAAGGCACTCATGGCCGGCTTTCATTCGCACGTCACCAAGCCCGTCGAAGTTGAAGAACTCCTCGCTGTTCTCGCCAGCGTCGCCAACCGGGTGTAGGGCAGCGGTTCCTTTCAAACTGCTGCCCGGGCCAGCCATCAGCACCGGCATATCCATTGTTGTGGCGCAATCGCGTGGGTAAACCCAATCGGGAAGCGTGCCAGCCGGGATGGCATCTAGCGCCTCGCTGGAATGAGGCAGAATCTGCTTGACAAAAAATCACAACTTACAGAAAATGTACTAAGGATAAATTCGGGGCCTCGTCGGTAGGCGAGCCCGGTGTTGCGAAACTGGGAATCGGGTGGTCTCGTTGCATGCGGATAGAGAGACACGCCAACGGTCACGAGTGGGGGTACGGATTGTTACCGAAGAAATGAAGTGAGCCTTCTTGCTGCCATGCCGAACAAAGACGATGGCTCGGTCGGCACAGGCGCGAACCTCACGGCGTCGCGGAACGCGGCATCGAGATCGATTCGCCGTGTGCCCGCGTACTTCTTACGCGCGGGGGCAAGGGGACAAACCAAGCCAATTCGCGAGCCGTTCAACTACTTCAATACGCCATCACGCGTTGGGCTACGGGGAGAGATCGCGGTGGTTGCGGAATGTTCACTCCGCAATGCAATAGAGATGCTTTTTGCCGCGGAGGTACATCTCTTTGCCGACGATGGCCGGGGAAGCGTCGAAATCGTCGTCGAGTTTGTTCTCGGCCAGGATTTCGAGTTCGTCGGCATGCTTGATGACGAGGAACACGCCGCGTCGCGAGGTGAAGTAGACCTTGCCAGCCGCGCCGACAGGCGAAGCATAGGTGTTGGCGATTCCCTGCAGGCGCGTGCGCTCGATCAGAATCTTGCCAGTCGCGGCATCGACGCAGGAAAGAATCCCTTCGTTCGACTGCGTGAAGTAGAGGCGTCCGTCGTAGAGCAGCGGCGACGGGATGTAGGGAGTGCCGCGGTCGAGCTTCCAGGCAATCTTATCGGTATCGGTCAGATCTCCTGTTTGATCGAAGGGCAACGCATACAACGCGCTGCCGCGATAACCGCTCATGCAAAAGACGAGTTTTTCGTTGGCCACGGGCGAAGGAGTGACGTTCGTCACCTGCCCGGCACATTGCCAGAGGACGTCGCCCGTCTTCAGGTCGTAGCTGCGAACTAGATTCGTGGCATTGGTAATCACCTGCGTGTGACCGGCCCGCTCAACGATGAGCGGAGTAGCCCAGGCGGTGTTCTGTTCGTCGCGATCCTTGCGCCACAGCAGTTCACCCGTATCGGCATTTTGCGCGGTGATGAACGAAGGCCCATCCTGGTCCCAGGTGGTGACGAGCGTATTGCCGTGCAAGGCTGGCGAGCTTCCTTCACCAAAGCTGTTACGAGTCTTGAGCGTGCCGAATTCCTTTTGCCACTTCAGATTGCCGTCGAAGTCGTACGCATAGACGCCGCGCGAGCCAAACGACACACACAACCGTTTGCCGTCGGTAACGGGCGAGCCCGAAGCGTAGTCGTTATCGGGGTGCACACCTTCGTGTGGCACGCGCTCCGTGGCTACTTTCTGCCACAGTGTCTTGCCCGTCTTGCGATCGAGGCACATCACCACGAACTGAAAGTAGTTTTTTGGAAACGTGATGCCAAACGGCCGCTGAGGCTGATCGGCCACATCGGGGACCGTGTCGACGACCTTGTCGGTCTTGATGGCGGTGAGCAGGAAGATGCGATCGCCCCAGACGATGGGCGTCGAACTTCCTTCGCCGGGAATCTCGACTTTCCACTTCACGTTCTCTGTCTCACTCCATTTCGTCGGCGGGTTGCCTTGCGGAGCAACGCCGTTGAACTGCGGACCTCGCCAAGCGGGCCAATTCTGGGCAAACTCGGCCTCCTGGGCGCGTGACGTGGCAATACTCAAACCCAGAGCTATCCAAGCGATACAGCAAGCAACAAATCGGGACATAACAGCCTCTCCAGCAGTTTTCACCGGCAAAACGTCTCCTCAATCTAATCGTGCCCACCAGACCGCTGCCAGCCCCAAGGTAGTCATCTCGCTCCGCCGAGATAAAGCAGCGATAACAGCATGGAAGGAGAAGAAGACCATCTTGCGGAGCAAGATGACTACGGTGGGGGACTACGGTAAGAGCCAACGAATCAGCCTTGACCTTTCTGTCGGGGCTGCGAAAATGGAAAGCGTGGAAGCAGCACTCCGCTCGTGAGCATCCCATGTTCCGTTATCGCCCCTCACCGTCGACCCGCTGGCTCGTCCTGAGCTTGCTGGCGTTGCAGTTGGGATTTCTTCCCACTGGGGTGATGGCGTGCGCATGCAGTGGGACGGAAAGCTGCTGTGCTCAGTTGGACGCCCGTTGCGAGTCTTTAACAAAGACCGACCTGGCTACCGAGTCCTTCGATTCCTGCTGCTGTGCTACGACAGGTTGCTGTACGGACAAGCACCATCGTGCGGAGCAAGATGACAGTCAGCCGATCGCCGGTAAGCGGATCGCTCAGAATCTGGCCCCGCGCACCGGCAATTGTGCGTGCTGCGTAGCACCTGCCCGCCCTGCACAGTCGACGGTGCCCACGCAAAAGTCGGCTGAAAAAGAAGCTCCTGCAGCGATTGTCGTTCCCGTTGTTGCGCAATTACCCGTCGTGGTGCCGACGTTGCCCGATGGTTGTCAGTTGCCTTCTTTCGGTCCTCCAGCGCGAGGACCCTCCGTACAGATCGCCTTTTGTGTCTGGCGGAATTAATCGATCCTGAGCGCGCGGCGCAGACGCTCTGTGCTCGTGCGCATGTGTTTTTCGAACTGTTTTTGAACACATGTTTCTCAGGAGATTTCTCATGTCTTGGTTTCTATTGACTCTCGCTGCGCTGTTGGGTTTCGTCACTGCGGGCAACACTTCGGCCGATACCGCGAAGTCTGCACAAGCCGGCTGCTGCTGCGGCGCGGCCTGTGTTTGCGCGGATTGCCAGTGCGTGGAATTAGGCTGCGATTGCGATGCTGGCGGCCCTTGCGTCTGTGACGCGGCCTGCTGTGCCAGCGGCGCTTGCTGCGATTCCGCAGTCCAAAAGCCTGCGGCTAAGACGCCCGCTAACGAGCGGGCTGTGGCTTGCGGCACCGACTGCTGCGCGAAGTAGTCGCGCGCAACGTCCGATCGTTTGATCGCCAATCAACCATCAGGTCCCGCGTTCCTGCGCGAGCGCGGGGCCGTTGTTGGTTGTGAGGGAGCGACTAACTGCGAAACGCCTTGTTCTCTTGGTTCCACTGGATGCGGGCGACCCAGACACTGCCATCGCTGCCGTACTTGTTGTCGACAGCCATGATGTGGTTCGGTCCCCACGTTTGCATCCATTCGGCAACGGTCACCCACGTTTCGTGCGGGCTGACCTGCGTCACGCCAAAGTTGCCGAGCCGCGCGCCACGTTCGGGTACGAGAACCTGTTCGGTCGCGCGAATCACGCGCAGCTTCTTGGGATCGACTTGCGCTATGAACAGCGGCGCGCGATGCCGAAAGACGTGATCGTTGTTGGCTCCCTTGCGGGTGTAGGCCAGATACAAGGCGTCGGAGTGCGTGACCCAGTGTTGCTGCGTGTTGTAGTTGCCGAGGTCGCTACCATCGTCGAATTTCCAAGGCTCGATCGGCCCGAACTGCAGGCCATCTTTGCTGCGCGCGACGAAGCCCAGCTTATCGTTGCGGAGGGTGAGAAAATACTCGCCTTGGAACTTGGTGATAGACGGTTCGTGCAACCCGCGCGTCTTGTCATCAATCGAGAGTTCATTGCCGTGCTCTTGAAACTTCAGCTCCTTGCCATCGAACTGGCAACGAGCGACCGTCACACGTGAGCTCTTCCCTTCCGGCTTGTAATAGATGGGGAGCAGGATCGAACCATCTTCCTCGTCGTAGCGTTGCACGCAACCTGGACCGGCGTTTTTGAACTGCTCACCGGCGAGGGGCATGCGAGCCCACTCCGACCAGGTGCTGGTCTTTGGATCGTAGGTCGAATAGGTCGTACTGCGCGGGCGCGGGTCCTTCACCTTCCAATCGGGCGTGTAGACTACATCATGCCCGGTGCCGAGCAGCGTCTTCGAAGCAGCATGCCACGTTGGCCAGCAATCGCTAAGGGCGACCGGGCGTTCCACTCCGTTGATGGTTTCCGTTCGGGGCTTGAGTGGTGCCTGGTCGGTGGGCTTCGTCCAGGTTCTGCCCAGATCATCAGTCTGCAGCGAGTACACCGCTTTGAACACGTCGCTCCCATTCACGTCGAGCGTGTTCATGGTCATCACCACCCGCGGCGCACTCTCTTTGCCCGCGCCGGGCACGATCCCTGCCCGGGGATGACACCAGCAAGTCTTGCCGTCGTAAAACTTCGTCGGCACATCGCGGCTCAGCTTGTAAGGCTGCTTGTCGCTCACCTTCACCTCTTCGCCCGCGAGCACGCCCCGCGGCGTTAGGCACGAGAGCGACACACCGGCAATCAGCGAATTGCGAACAAAGTCTCGGCGTTGCATGGAGAGGTTCTTTCGTTAAGTTGGCAGGGTTAAGGCTTTACTTTGCGTCAGGTCTTCACGCCCAAGGCGTGGGGCAGTTTTTGAACCGCTTCGCGGCAACCACCAAAATCGCGATTCCAATCGTGCAGGCCATCTATCGCCATGCTAGGCAAGCGTGAAAGAATACGAGACTTATTTACGAGATCCATGCCTCAGCAGTTGACCGGGCATTGCTCCCGGGCCTCTTTCGCAGCACGGGTCCAGTCAGCACGGAAATGAGGTGATATCAATGTCAGGTAGTGTGATAATTTCTGAGAACAACATTTGGAGTATCGCGAGTAGAGTATTTTACCCCTTGATGCTCAAAGTAAAGCAAGAGTATTTTGGACATCCCTCCGAGGATACTGATTCAGATGAACTGTTTGAGCCTCTGGAAGCATTCAATTTCGTTGCCCTAGATAACTCGATTGCATTCGACCGTTTTCTAGTCGCCTGCCAGCGATTTCGCAGGTCGCTAAAGGCCCAGGACGAATACGCCTCTGCAATTGACAGTTTGATCGCCCAAATGATGTCTGATCCACGGTTTCATTTAGAGTGAACTCCCTTCGCTGGTCCATGCCGCAGCACTTGCCCAGGCATCGCGCCGCTGTGCTTACCGCGGTCGAGAACGAGTTGGCCGTTGACGATGACGTACTCGATGCCGTCGTTGTAGGCGAAGGGTTCGGTGTAGGTCGATTTATCGAGGACGCGGTCGGCGTCGAAGAGGGTGAGATCGGCGAAGTTGCCGGGCCGCAGTTCGCCCCGCTCACGCAGGCCGATCTTGGCGGCGTTGAGCGAAGTCATCTTCCGGACGGCATCTTCCAGCTTGAGGAGCTTGGCCTCGCGAACGTAGACGCCGAGCACGCGCGGAAAGGTACCGAAATTGCGCGGGTGAGGATTGCCTCGCTTCAGCGGACCTTCGGCGGCATAGGCCGAGCCATCGGAACCGATCGAGCACCAGGGCTGCGAAAGAGCCAGGTTCATATCGGCCTCAGTGTGATGCGCATAGACGGTCGGAACCGAACCACCTTCTTCGAGAAGTAGATCGAACAGTACGTCGAGCGGTTCCGGCGGCGGTGATTTTCCTTCGGTCTTCATCGCCTGCACGCGATCCATCGTCAGTCCCTGGTACGCGCCACCACCGCTGATGAGCATGCGGCTCCAATCGCCGCCGACTGCTGTGTAATGGTTGTACCAACCCGGCAGTCCGCTGGTGATTTCACGTTTCAGCCGTTCACGATTCTTGACGTCCTTCAGCCTCAATAGGAGCTGGGCACGTCCCCCTTCGTGAGCCCACGGCGGAATAATGCTCGCGAGGTTGTTGTTGCCGCGCGTGTAGGGATAGACATTCGCTTGCACATTCACGCCCCGCGCGCGAGCCTCTTCGATGAGCTGCACAATTTCCTTCATGCGCCCCCAGTACTCCTGATCGGCGATCTTGAGGTGAATGATGTCGACGGGGATCTTGGCGCGCTCGCCAATGGCAATGGCCTCTTTGATGGCCTCGAAGACGCCGGTCCCTTCGTTGCGATTGTGCGTTGTGAAGATGCCACCCTTGGCGGCCACGACCTTTGACAGCTCCACCAGATCGTCGGTTGTGGCGAGTGAGCCTGGCGGCATCGCCAGGGCGGTCGACATCCCGAAAGCACCATCGTCCATCGCTTGCGCGAGGAGTTGTTTCATTTCGGCGAACTGCTCGGGCGTGGGACGCTCGAACGACTTGCCCATCACCGATTGCCAGACGTTATCGAGCCCCACGTAGGTGGCGACGTTCACCGACATCTTGCTGTCTTGCAAGGCCTGAAAGTAATCGGTGAGTCGGCGCAGTTCTCGCTCCTTACCGCTGACTTTGGCCTTCAGCGGATCGAGTTTGCCGAGATAGGGCCCCGACGAAGATCCTTCGCCGAGCACTTCGGTGGTCACACCTTGGCGAATCTTGCTCTGAGCATGACCATCTTCCAGCAAGAGCGTGTCGGAGTGCGAATGCATATCGATGAAACCGGGAGCCACGACGAGCCCCTGGGCATCGATCTCTTTTTTTCCCTTGCCGGCAATCACGCGGTCGATCGCCACGATTTTTTGATCACGAATGGCAACATCGCCGCTGAACCACGGATTGCCAGTGCCATCGACGATGCGTCCGCCGCGAATCACCAGGTCGTAATCGGGTTTGGCCACATCTTCGGGCAAGGCGAGCAGCAGCGCGATGGTGGCCCAACTGCCGGCGGCGATGGAGATGAACTGATCTTTGCCGTGCGGATAGCCCGATTCGAAGTACGCCTGAAAGGGCTTGCTGCGGGACTTCACATGCCACGAGCCATCGGTTTGTTGCTGCTGAAGGAGAAAACGCAGGCCTCGTTGATAGGCGGCATCACTGGTGGGGAGACTGCCGCTTTCGTGCAGTGCGACGAGTGCAGAGCCCGTGGCATAAGCGTCGCTCTCGAGCGCCGTTAGTTGAGCCCAGCCTCCATCGGCTCGTTGCAACTTGAGCAGAGCTTCTTTCGCGCTCGCGATTGCTTCCGCGGGTGCATCGATGATCTCGAGGGATCGCAAGCGGAAGACGTGATCTTCGGTGTCTTTGGCTTCCGCACTCAGCAGCCACCTGCGGACCTGATCTCGCCGGGCATCGATGCGAGGCTGTTGTTCGGTCGTGCCATAGGCCTGTAATGAATAGAGCGAGACATACGTGGCGGTAAAGGGACTGGCTTCGGTCGGCGGGCGATTCGAAACCGAGCGCCAGTGGTCGCTATCCTTTTGGAAGAGCAGAAAATACTCGGCGACGGCGGTCGTCACTTCATCGCTGGGCCAACTGTCGGCGGCGAGAGTCCACAGCGCGTAGCCAGCCATATCGGCTTGGCCACCCTGACCTTTCCCTTCGAGATAACGGGCCTTGTTCTTCTCAAGGAAAGCAGCCGTGTGCGCTAACTGGGCCCGCAGGTGTTCTTCGTCGATGGCATAGCCGCGCGTTTTGGCAGTCGTCAGGGCGAAAATCGGTAGGCCCTGGTTGTGGCAGGTAAAGCACTGCTTCCGTTGTTCGAGCGAACCCTTCGCCCCCGCCACCAAGAGCGGCAGCGACTTATCGATGGCCCCTTTGATTTGCTCGGGACCAAGTGGAACAGCCTGATCGTCGGCAAACGAAACGGCCGAACCCAAGAAAGCCAACAGTGCAGCGAAGAACAGCGGCCGATGGTGGTTCATACGTGCTCCCAGTATTTCCTGAGCCATGCACGGACGCTGCCGGCTCAGGGAAAGGCGAATGTCACTTAGTGTCGCGGCTGAAAGTGCCAGCTGCAACTGTTCGCGGGGGTGAGCAAGTTAAGCGGCATGGCTTTTCTGCTGCGATTCGGGGCCGTAAACTTGGGGGGCTAGGTTGTGCGTGCCTCTTTCCGTCTGCGAGGTTCGCCCGCGATCTCAGCACCTTGTCATTTTTCACAACTGGCCTGCAATCGTTTCCCTCTGCAGGCTGCGGAAAGAGCGTATGCGGCTTGTGCACTCGCGGACCGACTCAGCATCTGTTTCCTCGGCGAATTATTCCTCTGCGGCAGCATCCGCACGGCGTCACGCCTTCTTAATTTGGCTGCTGGTGACATTGTTTCTGCTGCCACTCGCAGGCTGTCGCGGCTGCTGGTCGTCGAATGCCAATGGCAAAAAACTGACGGCCGAGGAAGAGCAAGCCGAAAAAGAGAAGAAGAAAAAGAAGCTCGCCGAAAAGCCCAAGATGGATTTTGATGTTCCGCCGACGATCATCTTGCCGAACGAATCCGGACAAGAGCTCGAAGAGAACCCCGACGCTCCAAACAAGCAAAGCTCGCCCAAGGTGGTGTTCTTCACCAAGCCCGGGCATTGGATCGCTGCCATCCAGCCCGCGAAGGCAAACAACTTCGACTTTCAGGGCGAGTTGCGCACGTTCGCCATGGATCAAAACGAGGATCCGCTGGATGTCGAGCATACCGACTTTCGCCTGAGCATCTTGCGCCCCGCATCGTTGCCCAAGGGCCAGCAGAAGCGTTTTGAAACGATGTTCTACTTGCCCAAGCGCGGCAACCTGTTGAGCAAATCGTATTCGCTGCGAACGGAACTGCGGGCCACGCGAACGTCGCGGTTGCCAGAAATGGTGAATGTCGCCGGCAACTCGCTGCTGGAGCACGAGTACTACATGGTGGTGCTGGCGAAGAACAATTCGTCGTATGTCGACCTGACCAAACTCGACAGCGTGCAGTTGCAAGACACCGATCTGGCCGGCTCGTTCGAAGATCGCCGCATCAATAAGTTCTACCAGGTAGTGTTGCCGCGAGTCGATAAAAGTGTGCCGCTGCCGAAGCATCCGCTGGCGTGGACGATGATCGCCTACATCGTTTGGGATGATGTCGATCCCACGGTCCTCACCGCTGAACAACAGGCGGCGATGCTCGACTGGCTCCATTGGGGCGGTCAGCTGATTGTGAGTGGACCGAACTCGCTCGATCGGCTTAAGCAGACCTTTCTCGAACCTTACCTGCCCGCGGAGAGCGGCAAAGCACTCGAAATTGGCAACGATCAGCTGAAGGAGATTAACGAGCATTGGTCGGTACCCACCACTTCAAAGAATCTGCGCAAGCCGACCACGATTCAAGTGCAAGAAGGGAAGCCGCTGGTGGGCGTCGAACTCCTCAAGCATGCTGAGGCCGAGTGGCTGCCGAACACAGGCGAGTTGGTGATCGAGCGGCGAATCGGCCAGGGGCGCATCGTCGCGACGGCGTTTCCGCTGTCGGCGTTTCCGTTTCGCTATTGGGCCAGTCGCGATAATTTCTTCAACGCTGTTCTGCTGCGGCGACCGGCCCGCAGCTTTGCGGTCGATAGCAACGGCCTGGGAGATTTGCATGTTCGCTGGCACGGCCCGATGATGCCCGCGCGCGTGGACGATCCGCGCCTGGCAACAACCCTGCGCTACTTCAGCCGCGATATCGGCCACGGTAACGTCACGCCGTCAGCATCTTTGCCCAGCAATCCGATTGATCCGCTCACCAATGCGCCGGGCCCACGCAGGAACCGCCGCTTTCCACAGCCGCCGGGCCCGCCTCTGCCTCCTTTGCCGGCCGATCCCGCGATCGTGCCGCCTGTGGTCGGCTTCGCCACCGACGAGCAACTGCGCCAGGCCGAGATCGATCGCCTGGAACGCGAACGCGCGCGCAATGTGAATATCGCGCCGGGAGGCATCGCAGACTATCGCTTTGCCGGCTATCAGTCCGATCAACTCTCGGGCGTCGGAGGCTGGAACGATTTCAGCGGCGCTGCGGAAGCGGCGGTGGCCGCGCTCAACGACGCCTCGGGAATCAAGATCCCCCGCTCCGAGTTTGTGATTCAAACACTGGCCGTCTATCTGCTGGTGCTCGTTCCCCTGAATTGGTTCTTTTTTTGGCTAATCGGCCGCGTGGAATATGCCTGGGTCGCGGCGCCGATCATTGCCGTGATCGGCGCGGTTTCCGTGGTGCGACTCGCGCAGTTGGATATCGGTTTTGCGCGCAGCCGGACCGAGATTGCGCTGCTCGAATCGCACGCGGGCTATCCGCGGGCTCACGTCACGCGGTTCACTGCGCTCTATACCTCGCTCTCGACCAACTACGACCTGCGGTTTGAAGATCCTAACGCCCTCGCCTTGCCGCTGGCCTTGGGAGCCAATCATCAAAGGCACATCACGCGCAATGCTGACGATGTGGCTTTGACGCAAGACGAGACGATCGAACTGAGTGATGTCTACGTCAACTCGAATTCAACCGGCAAGGTCCATGTTGAGCAGATGATTCCACTCGACGCCGCGTTTCAAGTAACTGGCAACGAAGACAAAGGGTGGCAACTCGAGAACGGCAGCCAGTTTTTGCTGCGACACGCGGGCATCCTTCGCCGTCGCGCCGATGGCGAAATCGAAACGGCGTACTTTCCCGATATCCAACCGGGCGCGACCGTCAAACTAAACTTTGCGAAGCAACAGAGTCCCTGGGTGCCCCAGTGGAACAACTCGGCGATGATGTCGACCGATGCGACCCCGGATGATGAGAATCGCGTGCGCTTGCATCGCCTTTCGGAACTGGCCGCCAAGCAATTGCAACTGCTCCCCGGCGATATGCGCCTCGTCGCCTGGACCGACGACAACATTCCCGGCTTGCAGATTCGCCCCGCTGCGGCCCAAAGCACCACCTTCACTCTGGTACTTGTTCACTTGAAATCTGCGGCACTCCCAGAGCCCGCTTCCGACGCCAACCTGCGGATTGAGGTGAAGCAGGACGAGGTCCAATCCGAAGACGAAAAAGAAGCCAGCAGTTAGATCCTGGCACCGGTCTATTGATCACCACACGCGAAAGTCGATGTTGCGTCGATCTTTCAATAGCGGCCACGCTTTGCGTTGATCGAGCCAGCGGATTGCCAGCCACAAGGCAATCGCCAGCGGAATAGCGAAGATGCCAAATGGGATTAGGAAGAAGGTGAGCGAATCGCTTACAAACAACGAGGCCAGCAACGCCAAGGGGCCGAGCACGGCGAGTAGCATCACCCGCCACACAGCAAAAGTACGACTCAAGGCGTTGCCGAATTTGTCGCTCACGGCGAGAGCAACGAGAAACGGAATCTGCTTCGATCGTGGCGGTCGCTTCGAATGTCTTCTGGCCATGTTGCCGATTGTAGCCAGAAACTAATTACGCCATTGGTGTGCTGCTGGCGATGCGACGTTCGCCCGGCGAGGGCGGAAGCGCGTTGGTGCCCGGTGCAGGCTGAATGCTTTGCAGCAGTTGGGCCGCATCGCGGAAACGGGGATCGATCCGCAGCAGTTCTTTCAGATAGCGAACGGCCGCTTTGAGCAGCTTCATCCGCATGGCGAGTACGCCCAATTGATACAGCGCCTGCTTGCGCATGGTGGCTTGCTCGGCGAGAGCGGTTTCTGCTGCCTGGCGAAAGTAGTGCATCGCCTGAGCCACTTCGCTTTGTTGCAACAGGCACTCTCCCAGTTCGAAGGCCGCCGGGGCTCGTTCGATGGGGTCGCCCAGCGCGGCTGTCAAATGCTTGATTGCCTCGCGCAGCTTCGAGGCGCGCTTGAGTCGCACGCCCAGTTCGTACTGCAGCGCCAGGTTCTCCGGTTGTCGCTGGCTGCGGGATTGAAACACCGCAATCTCCAGCTTGTCCCGCTCACGCAAGGCTTGAGCAAGAGCGTTCTGGGTGACTTCCGTAGGATGTTCTTGCGCGTCCTGACGAGCCAGGGCGACACGCTCTTCCGAGACCTTCATCGCCACTTCTTCCCACAGGGCAACGACCTGCGGGTGATTGTCGGTTGCAGCGCGGCCGCGATTGAGCATTCGCTCAGCATCTTGATCGCGACCTCGTTCCAAGTAGAGCGGCGCGAGTTGCAGATAGTTTTGTGGGTGCGAGGGGAACTCGCGCACCGCCATTTCCAGTTCTTGAACAAGCGTGCGGGGCACCGGCGCGCTGGTGGTCGTTGGCATCGCCAGCGAGCCAAACACGCGGTCGGCCGGCTTAGCAGGCTCGGGGCGAACACGGGGCTTGGGTTCGGTTGCACGATAGTCTTCGCTGCGACGCTTCAGCCCGTTGCGACGGCGGCTTCGCTCGATGGCCAGCGAAGCGATGGCTCCGGCAGCGCCGGCATCTTCGGGCGAAACGCGTTCGACATTCATCCACGTGCTCAGAGCTTCGTCGTAGCGACGCAATTGGGCGAGCAGTTTCGCCCGCTGACGAAGGACGTCGGCCTGGTCGGGAGCCAGCCTGACGGCGACTTCCAGGTAGCAGTCGGCAGCTTCAAAATGCCCCAGCGAGGCGGCCGCTGTGGCGATTGTTTTCAGCAATTCGACACGGCGCGGAAACTCTTGCAGCAAAGGAATGGCCCGCAGCAACACCTGATCCCAATTCTCATCCTGGGCCAAACGCGACAGTGCCGCAAAGGAAGAAGCCCGCTCATCCAAAGGCTGAGGGGCGGGCGCCCGTTCGAGGGCCACGAGCCAGGCACATGCGAAATCGGCATTCGCGGGCTCGCCACTCACGCACTCGGCGTACAACGCGGCCGCTTCGCTCCACTGGCCAGCCGAGGCCAGGCGACCTGCTTGTTCAAATCGAGTTCGGATGGCTCGGGAGCCAGAATCATCCATTTCGGTGCCTAACAAGGAGGGAGGAACAAGTGGCGGACAGCCTAGTTGTTCAACGGTCTATTGTTCTCTGTATTGCAAGACCCGCCAATAGTTTTGGGACGAATCGAAAGCAGAATCCGCACATTTGGGTGCGGTCGCTAGCGATTTAGCGGGTTGCCGTGACGCCTTGGGCTGCTTCGGGAGAGAACTTGGTCGTATTGCAAGTAGCCGTTCCGTGCCAGCGCGATGCCTGCTGAGCTACTGTCCGCGGAACGGCAAGATCACAGCCACGCCACGGCAACATGCCGCCAGACACGAAACCCTTACAATTTATTACGGGGCTGATTTTACCCAGCTCCTCCGGAACAGCTGAATCTTGCCTCACCGGAAGTAAATCCCGCCGGCACCGCAATCTTATTCATATCCACTCACACGATTCACAGAGCCAAATCTGGTTGCGAATAACGGCAAGTTATCCACCGTTGTCGATGCCTGAAAAGGTCCAAGGGCAGCTGGCTGCACACTGAGGGGGTGCCTGCCAAAAGCAGTTTGACTAATACTGGGTACGACAAAATTCGGAATTGGTAATTGACCGCGAACCCAGCGGCGAATATTCTGTCATATCTTTCGCTGAATTAATGTCACCCTATTATCACCGGGGGTGATTCGTCGCAGTTTGTTCCTCCTCCTCCCCGTTACTGCTGCCATGCAACTCAAATCGCTGAAATTGTTCTGCGATATCGTCGGGCGGCGGAGCTTTTCCCGCGCAGCGGCCGAGAACGGCATTTCGCAGTCGGGCGCAAGCCAGGTGGTCAACACGCTGGAAGAAGAATTGGGCGTCAAGTTGCTTGACCGCACTCGCCGGCCGTTTCAACTAACCCCCGAAGGCGAAGTCTATTACGACGGCTGCCGGAAGATGGTGCAGCAATACTTCGCACTCGAAGAGCAAGTGCGCACCTTACATGCCGAAGTGGCTGGCCGAGTCAGCATCGCCTCGATCTACTCCATCGGCCTCTCGCACATGAACCGCTTTGTGCAGAGCTTTCTCAAGTTGCACCCCAAGGCAAATGTGCGCGTGCAGTATCAGCATCCGCATCGTGTTTACGAACTGGTCGAGACCGATCAGGTCGACCTGGGGCTCGTCAGCTTTCCCCGTTCGACCCGCGCAATCAAAGCAACCTTGTGGCGTGAAGAGCCGATGGTGCTGGTCTGTGCTCCGTCGCATCCGCTCGCGCAAAAAGAACGGGTCACGCTGCAAGACTTGCAAGACCAGGTGATGGTCGCTTTCGAAAGTGACCTGGAGATTCGCGCGGAGATCGATCGGGCGCTGGAAGATGCCGGTGTCGAAGTGCGCGTCTCGATGGAATTCGACAATACCGAAACGATCAAGCGCGCTGTCGAGATCGATGCCGGCATCAGCTTGTTGCCGCAGCCGACGGTCGATCGAGAGTTGGCTGCCGGTGCCTTAGTCGCTCGCCCATTGACGGGGACCGATCTGAAGCGGCCCATTGGTATTATTCAGCGACGCGGCAAAGAGCTGGGCCAAACGGCACAGCGCTTTATGCAGTCGCTGCTGAAGCATCCGGCGACCGCAACGCTCGATACGGTTTCCGAAAACGCAGTTTCTGAAAATGCAGCGCTCGATAGCGCTTTCGAAATAGCCACGCTCGATCAAGAAGATGAGCAAGACGACACGGATGTGGCGACCACTGACGTTTCGTCAGCTCGTCGGTTGCACGGTGAAGATGGCGCGGCGGCAATGCCTGACGAAGCAACGGCTTCGCGAGTGGCAATTGCCGAGCGGCCCAAAGTTTCGTAACTCTGCCGCCGCGACGAACTGTGCCCGCACGACAGCTCGTCGCAGTGGCTCCAGGCAGGTGTGCCATGACGATTGAATTCGAAAACGGATTGCCCAAAAAGCAAGGCTTGTACGACCCAGCTTTCGAAAAGGATAGCTGCGGCGTGGGCTTCATTGCGCACTTGAAGGGGCATCGCAGCCACAGCATCGTGCGCGATGCACTCGAAGCACTCAAGAACATGGATCATCGCGGCGCTTGTGGCTGCGAGACGAACACCGGCGACGGCGCGGGCATTCTCACGGCCATTCCCGACGAGTTCTTTCGCGCCGAAGCGCAACGCCTGTTCATGGCCACGCTCCCCGAGATCGGCCGCTATGCCATCGCCATGGTGTTTCTGCCCAAAGATGCCGCCGAGCGCGAGATCTGCAAAAAGACGCTCGAAAAGTACGTCAAACGACAAGGCCAGAACGTCGTTGGCTGGCGCCCCGTGCCTACCAATCCTACGCTCGCCGACGTTGGTCCGACGGCCATGAAGGGCGAGCCGGTCATCGAGCAACTGTTCGTCACGGCCAGCGAAAACGACGATCGTACGACCTTCTGCCGTCAGCTGTACTTGATTCGCAAGCAGACTTTTCATGCCGTGCGCAAAGACAATCTCACGCAGCGGCACATGTATTATGTCTGCAGCTTTTCGTCACGGATCATCATCTACAAGGGACAGCTCACCGCGCCGCAAGTACCGCTCTATTTCCCGGACCTGCTCAACCCTGAATACACCAGCCATCTGGCGATGGTTCACTCGCGGTTTAGCACGAACACGTTTCCTTCGTGGGAGCGCGCTCAGCCGATGCGGTTCATGTCGCACAACGGCGAAATCAACACGCTCCGCGGCAACGTGAACTGGATGACCGCACGGCAAGGTCAGCTGGAGAGCGAGCTGTTCGGCGAAGACTTGAAAAAACTGCTGCCGATCACTGATACCACCACGAGCGACTCGGGCGTGTTCGACAACGTGCTCGAACTACTGCTGATGGCTGGCCGCAGCCTGCCCGAAGCGGTGATGATGATGATTCCCGAAGCGTGGCAGAACCACGAATCGATGCCGGAGAACAAGCGGGCCTTCTACGAGTACCACAGCTGTTTGATGGAGCCGTGGGACGGCCCTGCGTCGGTCGTGTTCTGCGATGGTCGCTATATCGGTGCCACGCTCGACCGCAATGGCTTGCGTCCCAGTCGCTATTACTACACCACCGACGATCGCGTCATCATGGCCAGCGAAGTGGGCGTGATTCCGATCGATCCGAAACTGGTGAAGGAAAAAGGACGCCTGCAACCGGGCCGCATGTTCCTCGTCGACTTCGAGCAAGGCCGTATCATTCCCGACGACGAACTGAAGAAGAGCATCGCGAACGAGCGGCCTTATGCCGAATGGCTCCGCAATCAGCGGATCGAACTGCGTGACCTTCCCGTTGGTGAAGAAGCGCATGGCTTCGACCCCGAAACGCTCGAGCAGCGGATGCAGGCCTTCGGCTATTCCGTCGAAACAATGCAGTTCATGCTGTTGCCGCTGGTTGCCGAAAAGCGCGATCCGCTCGGCTCGATGGGCAACGATGCGGCGCTCGCGGTCCTCAGTGACCAGCCGCGCATCATCTACGACTACTTCAAGCAACTGTTCGCGCAGGTGACGAATCCGCCGATCGACTCGATTCGCGAAGAAGTCATCATGTCGCTGGAGTGCTATATCGGCCCCGAGCGTAACCTGCTCGCGACCACCGAGCAGCATTGCCATCGCCTGATGCTGCCGCACCCGATTCTCAGCAACGAAGAACTTGCGGCGATCAAGCACCTCGATCATCGCGGCTGGAAGACCAAGACGATCGACATCACCTGGGACCGCAAGGAAGGGACTGCTGGCCTGCTCCCTGCGCTCGATCGCATTTGCGCGGAAGCCGAGCAGGCCATCGCCGATGGATTTTCGCTGGTTGTCTTGTCGGACCGTGCCTCGGGAGTTGATCGCGTTCCGCTCAGTTCGCTGCTCGCTTGTGGCGCGGTGCATCATCACTTGGTGAAACAGGCCAAGCGGACGCAGATCGGCATCATTCTCGAAACGGGCGAAGCTCGCGAAGTGCATCACTTCTGCCTGCTCGTGGGTTACGGTGCCGACGGCATCAACCCGTACCTCGCCTTCGAAGCTCTCTGGAATGCTCAGCGCGAAGGCCTGCTGCCGGCCGAATACTCCGACGAGAAGATTGTGCATGGCTATCAAAAGGCGGTGGCCAAGGGCATGCTCAAGGTGATGTCGAAGATGGGCATCTCGACGCTGCAATCGTACAAGGGCGCACAGATTTTCGAGGCTGTCGGACTCGATAGCGAAATCATCGACCGCTGTCTGGTTGGTACCGCCAGTCGCATCAAGGGCGTCGGCTTCGAAGTACTCGCGCAAGAAGCCTTGCGTCGTCACGAGATTGGCTATCCCAGCCGCGATCAACAGCGTTTGCCGGTGCTGCCGAACTTTGGCGAGTATCACTGGCGGGCCGATGGCGAACGGCACATGTGGGATCCGCAATCGATTTCCGATCTGCAAACCGCTGCTCGCGAAAACAACGCCGACGCTTATTGGAAGTTCAGCAAGCACACCAACGAAGATGCGACTCGCAAAAGCGCGCTCCGCGGCTTGCTCAAGTTCAAAGAGAAGGTCGGCCACGGACCGATTCCGATCTCGCAAGTGGAGCCGGCGACTAGCATCGTCAAGCGGTTCTGCACTGGCGCGATGAGCTTCGGCAGCATCTCGGCCGAATCGCACGAATCGCTGGCGATTGCCATGAATCGCATTGGCGGCAAGAGCAACACGGGCGAAGGTGGCGAAGACCCCGAACGCTTCCAGCCTTTGCCCAATGGCGACAGCAAGCGGTCGGCGATCAAGCAGGTTGCTTCGGGACGCTTTGGCGTTTCGATCAACTATTTGACCAATGCCGACGAGTTGCAGATCAAGATGGCCCAAGGCGCGAAGCCGGGCGAAGGTGGTGAACTGCCGGGTCACAAGGTCGACGAGAACATCGCGCGGATTCGGTACTCGACTCCCGGCGTCGGTCTCATCAGCCCGCCGCCGCATCACGATATCTATTCGATCGAAGATCTCTCGCAGTTGATCTACGACCTGAAGAACTCGAACCCTGCTGCCCGCATCAGTGTGAAGCTCGTCAGCGAAGTGGGTGTCGGCACGATCGCTTCGGGTGTGGCCAAGGCTCATGCCGATCACATCCTGATCGCCGGTGATACGGGGGGCACGGGTGCTTCGCCCCTCACCAGCATCAAGCACGCGGGCTTGCCGTGGGAGCTCGGTATTGCCGAGACGCACCAAACGCTGGTGATGAACGACCTGCGCAGCCGTGTGGTGCTGCAAACGGACGGTCAAATCAAGACGGGCCGCGACGTTGTGATTGCCGCGATGCTGGGGGCTGAAGAGATTGGCTTCTCGACCGCGCCGCTCGTCACGCTGGGTTGCATCATGATGCGCAAGTGTCACTTGAACACTTGCCCCGTCGGCATCGCGACACAAGATCCGGTGCTGCGACAGAAGTTCATGGGCAAGCCTGAGCATGTGATCAACTACTTGTTCATGGTGGCTGAAGAAGCGCGCCAGATCATGGCTCAGTTGGGCTTCCGCACTTTCAACGAGTTGATTGGGCGAGTTGACTGCCTGGAAACTGACGGCGCGATCTCGCATTGGAAGGCGCGCGGCATCGATCTCACTCCGCTGTTGACCATGGCTCCCAAGCCGCATCCCGATGTCGAAGTCTATTGCACGCGCAAGCAAGATCATCAGCTCGATCTGTCGCTCGACAACGATTTGATTCGCAAGGCTCGCCGCGCGATCGATCGCCGCGAGCACGTGAAGTTCGAGAGCAAGGTCATCAATACCAACCGCACCGTGGGCACCACACTCAGCCACGAGATTGCCAAGCGGTGGGGCGAAGACTTGCTGCCGGATGGGACGATTCACATCAAGTTCACCGGTTCCGCCGGCCAGAGCTTTGGTGCGTTCCTCGCCAAGGGTGTTTACCTGGAACTCGAAGGGGACGCTAACGACTACGTAGGCAAGGGCCTCAGTGGTGGTCGCATCGTGATCTATCCGCCTAAGGTCAGCTCCTTCAAGGCGGAAGACAACATCCTCGTCGGTAACGTGCTGCTGTATGGTGCCACGAGTGGCCAGGCCTTCTTCCGCGGTCGTGCGGCCGAGCGGTTTGGCGTTCGCAACAGCGGTGCGCAAACGGTCATCGAAGGCGTGGGCGATCATGGTTGCGAGTACATGACCGGCGGTCGTGTGGTGGTGCTTGGTCCGACCGGGCGTAACTTCGCAGCGGGGATGAGTGGTGGCATTGCCTACATCTGGGACCCGAATGACGAGTTCACCGCCAAGTGCAATCTTGGTCTGGTGGAACTCGAAAAGGTCGAGGCTCCGGAAGACGTCGCCGAACTGCTCAACTTGATCGAGCAGCACTTCAAGTACACGGGCTCGACCGTGGCCGAGAAGATCCTCGCTAACTGGCCCGACAGCACGGCTCAGTTCGTCAAGGTGATGCCCACCGACTATAAACGCGTGCTGCGCGACCGTGCCCGCCACGACGAAGAAGTCGAAGCGGGCGTGCATGGCGTGCCGAACGGACGATAATGGGGTTCGAAGGAGAAATGCTCATGAGCAAAACCATTGAACTTCCGGATGAGACTTTTGACGCAATTGCCGCCACAGCGGCGTTAGCGGGAGTCACTCCAGAAAAGCTCCTCGAGATGCAGTTTCGCCCTTTCGAACGCCGCGAGCGAGTTCCGCCCAAACCGGGCGAAACTTTGTATGACCGGCTGAAGGACTTTATCGGCTGCGTGGAAGGGACCGATCCTGATGCATCGAAGAACACAAGCGAGAAATTCACCGACTACTTAGAGCAGAAACAGCGTGAGGGACGCCTCTAATGCTGTGCGACACAGGGCCGCTCGTCGCTTTGGTGCTGCGTACTGATGAATATCACTCGCGAGCCGTGGAATTTGTGAGAGCTTGCGTCAATGTGCAGTTCATCACAACCTGGAGCTGCTTCACCGAAGCGATGTACATGGTCGGTCGATCTGGCGGATGGACCGCTCAAGATGCACTCTTTCGAATGGTCGAGCAGGAAGTTCTGGACATTCATGAAAGCCGGACCGCAGACAGCGAGCGAATGAAGGAACTGATGTCGAAGTATCGTGATGCTCCGATGGACTTTGCCGACGCGTCGCTCATCTCTGCAGCCGAAAACCTGGACGAAGCCACCATCTTCACCTTTGATAGTCACTTCCGCTTTTACCTCCTCAACGACCAAACTCCGGTGAACGTCGTTCCTTGATTCCGATACTGAACAAAGCATACTGCCATGGGTAAACCAACCGGATTTAAAGAATTTCCACGCAAAGCCGTTCCGTATCGCGACCCGATGCAGCGACTAGGCGACTACGGCGAAATCTTCACGTTGCCGCCGGAAGAGCACCTGAAGACACAGGGCGCGCGGTGCATGGACTGCGGCGTGCCGTTCTGCCAAAGCGATACGGGCTGCCCGATCGACAATCTCATTCCCGAGTGGAACGACCTGGTCTATCGCGGGCGCTGGCGCGAAGCGCTCGATCGCTTGCACAAGACGAACAATTTTCCCGAGTTCACCGGCCGTGCATGTCCGGCACCTTGCGAAGGCTCGTGTGTGCTCGGCATTACCGATCCGGCTGTGACGATCAAGAACATCGAGAACGCGATCATCGACCGCGGCTTTGCTGAAGGCTGGGTGAAGCCCGAACCGCCGCCGAGCCGAACCGGCAAGAAGGTAGCCGTGATTGGCAGCGGACCTGCCGGCCTCGCCGCCGCTGCTCAGCTTAACAAAGCTGGCCATCTGGTCACCGTGTACGAACGGGCTGACCGCATTGGTGGGCTGCTGATGTACGGCATTCCGAACATGAAGCTCGACAAGGGTGTCGTCGAACGGCGCGTGCAACTGCTGCGCGATGAAGGTATTACCTTCCTGACCAATCAAGACGTCGGCAACAAGGATTCGGAGAACTACGTCGACCCGCAACAGTTGATGCAAGATAACGACGCGGTGCTGCTATCCACGGGCGCGACCAAGCCCAACGACCTGCCGATCAGTGGCCGCGGTCTCGATGGCATTCACTTCGCGATGGAGTTCCTCAAGGCAAACACCAAGAGCCTGCTCGATAGCAAGCTCGCGGACGAGCAGTACATCAGCGCCAAGGACAAGAACGTCATCGTCATCGGCGGTGGTGACACCGGCACCGACTGCATCGGCACGTCGATGCGCCATGGTTGCAAGAGCCTGGTGAATTTTGAACTGCTGCCTCAGCCCCCGAAAGATCGCGCGCCAGACAATCCGTGGCCGCAATGGCCGCGCATCTACCGCACCGATTACGGCCATCAGGAAGTCGCTGCCAAGTTTGGCGCCGATCCCCGCGCGTATTGCGTGATGAGCAAAGAATTCGTCGGCGATGAAAACGGCCGCGTCGCGGGCATTCGAACCGTGCAGGTTGAATGGCACAAGGTCGACGGTCAGTGGAAGCTCAAGGAACTGACGAACTCGGATAAGTTCTATCCGGCCGACCTGGTATTGCTGGCGATGGGCTTTAAGGGCCCCGAGCAGTATGCGTCAGAATTGCTGGGCATCGAATACGATCCGCGCAGCAACTACAAGGCAGCTCACGGCAAGTTCAGCACCACAGTTCCGAAGGTCTTCGCTGCTGGCGACTGCCGCCGAGGTCAATCGCTGGTAGTGTGGGCCATCAATGAAGGTCGGGGTGCTGCTCGTGCCATCGATGAGTTTTTGATGGGAAACAGCCAACTCCCCGCGCCTGGACTCTCGCTGGGGATTGCTAAGTAGCGGCCAACACTCGCTACGGATCTCGCCGCGGTGCTGGTGGCGGCGGAGGTGTCGGCAAGCGGATCCCTGGCGGAACTGTCCCAGGCTCGAAGGGCGGCGCCAGCGTGGGATTCGGAATGATTCGCGGGCCTGACTGTGGCGGCAGAGCAGCACCGGAAAGGTTATCCGGTGTTTCGACGAGCTTGCTGTCCTTTATCTGCAAGATGAAGAGCAAGCCTTTGTCTTGCGACTGCATCTCGGTCGACGCGCAACGCCCCTGAACCGTGATCTTGCTGACGCCCGGTTCGAGCAGAGCTAGATCCTTTCGTGCTTTGGCATCGAAATACAAAGCGACCATCACGTCCATTGCCCGCTGTTCGTGCCCCGTTCGTTCGAAGATCACCCGATACTTCGGGTCTTGCTTGTCTTCGCTGGGCATCCGTTCAATGAGCTTGACAGTGCCGAAAATCTGCAGCGTCTGGTCTTTCAGATGCTCATCGACAAACGCATCGTTCTTCGCGCCGGCAGCGAGCTGTTCGAGCGTGAACGGCGGCAACGCTTCCTGTTTGGCCGGGTCGTTCTCGGCCCCCAGCAACACCGCGACCAGTAACAAAGCAGCCTGCATCGCCCCACTCCCTCAGTCCGCGGACTGAACCAGCCATCTACTTGTGATGAGATTTACGAGGCACTGATTGTCGATAGAACCGCCTTGGCAAGCAAGATGAATGTAGACGGCGCGCCGGTGCGATCCGCTAGAATGACAGCCGGGCTTCTCTCCATTCCTTCGCCCACGAAGAGTCATAACCATGCGACGACTCGAAGCATGCCTTGCTGCTGCATTTGTGGTGGCCGCTATCCTTCCCTTGTTGGCAGAAGAGCCCGCGGCCAAGAAGGACGAGCAGCATTGGGGAAATCTCCAGGCAACATTTATCTACGATGGTATCCCTCCAGTAGCGATTCCGCGGCCGGTTGCGCTGGGCGTCATGATCGTCGATCGCTCCATAGAAGTTGATCTCGCCACGAAAGGAGTCGCCAATGTGGTCTGTTGGCTGCGCCGAGAGAAAGATGCCCCGGCAATGGACATTCACCCGATGTATGCGGAACAGCGGACGAAACCTGTCACCACTACTTTCACCGCGGGCCTTCAATTCGAACCGCGTATCACGGTACTGCAAACAAGACAATCGCTGAAGGTCGAGAACGCATCTTCGTCGAGCTTAGACCTCCAGGTCGATCCCTTTGCCAATCCACCGATCGTGGACATCATCGCAGCTGGCAATAGTAAGTCTTATGCGTTTGACCGCAGCGAGAATCGCCCCTATCCGATGTCTTCCCTGATTCGCTCGTGGGCAACTTGCTATTTTCTCATCCAAGATCATCCCTACGTCGGCGTTTCCGGTTCGAACGGAAAACTGACCATCCGGAACTTGCCGGTTGGCAATCACACTTTCACCTTTTGGCACGAACGAAGCGGCTATCTCACCAAAGTTAAACGGTCCGACGAAGCGCATGCGTGGAAACTTGGTCGCCTGACCGTCGACATCAAGCCAGGCGACAATGACCTCGGTGAGATTCTCATCAAGCCAGAACGTCGCGGGAAATAGCTACGCTCAGTCGCAGTAACATTTTTTGAGTACAAAGCACAGCCAACCAAACTCTAGCATTCCGACCTCCGACCTCCGACCTCCGACCTCCGACCTCCGACCTCCGACCTCCGACCTCCGCTATGCTCCTGCTCCTCTGCATCTACATCACTACTGGCCTGTTGATGTCCGCCCTGGCGATTCCGCTGATCAAGGGCTGGATCAACCCGAACCCGCTGTACGGGTTTCGGGTGAAGGCCACGCTGGAAGATCCAGCGATCTGGTATGCGGCGAATACGTTTGCTGGTTGGCGACTGTTGGTCGCCGGAATCGTCATTGCCGCGGCTGCGGTCGCGTTCTACCTGGTGCCGAATCAACAGCTGGAACGATTTGCCTTCAGTTGTCTGGCCGCCACGGTGATCGCTCTCGTCTGGGCCGTGGTCTCCAGCTTTGCCTATCTGAATCGGTTGACCGCCCGGCGCTAGGGCTTTGTCACGTTGGTGGCGATGACTGTTGCTCTGGGGTGATTGGTTGAGAAAGTGCCATTGGGATGCCCGAGAGGGTGTCATGAAAAGGCGCACTGGCGCGATGAACCCATAGCCAATACTATGCGTCTCGCGCTGGTACAGGAACCGGAACCGTAACCCCGCCAGTGCGCGGCTATTCCGGATCGGGCAGCAGGACGTTCTCGCCGCCGGCGACGGTGGTCATCCCTTCGATTTCGGCGGAGGGAGTGGTGTTGTAAAGAAAGTAGACTTCGCCATCGGCCGTGAGCACGTTCGCGCCGTTGTTATGGCTGCCGCCGATATCGCCGCCGACTTGAAAATCGATCATCCCAAAATCGAGGTCGTCGGGCTCCAGCCAACTCTTGCCGTTCGAGACGACTTCGACGACGAGCAAGGTGTTTTGCAGACCGTCGATGATCTCGCTCTGGGTGCGACCGCTGGCCACGGGCTTACCGGTTTTGGGATCGACGGCTTCCGGAAAAGCCGACTTTGGCCCAACGATCACTTTATAGTTGCTCTCTTGCGAAGAGAGCGAGTTGGGATCGAGTGGTGAGGCGAAGACTCTCGGCATGTGCTTGGCGACCATCATGTTGCGAGGATCATCCCACGGCAAATCGAGGTTCAATTGTTGATAGAGGGAATCTTCGCTGGGGCCCAGATAAGGCAGAATCAGCGCTCGCCAGCTATGCAGTTTTTTGCCCGTGGCGTCGACCGTGTAAGCCGGCGGATAAGACCCGTGCTGCGCATGATAAGCAGCCAAGGCCTGGCCCAATTTTTTGAGATTGCTCGCGCAGGTGCGCTGGGCCGAAGACTGCTGGGCAGCGACCAGCGCCGGCTTGCCGATGGACTGATAAAACGCATAGGCGGCAATGCCCAGGCCCAGCAGAAACACCGAGAGGACCACCGCCGCTTGCCAGTTGCTGCGCTGCACACCTTGCACGGCGGTACGTAGCGAATAGCGAGGAGCGCCCGTGGGGACGGTAACCAGCTTGCCGCAATTCACGCAGGGGCCCGTATGGCCGGCGAAAGGATCGTCGACCAGCGTCGTCTCGCCGCAATAGGGACAGGTGAATTGAATGGGCATGGTTTCGTCGCAGAATTAGGAAACCCGAAGCGTTAGCGAGGAGAGCGATGTTTGGTGCTTGATGCTGTCGTCGAAGCCAGAACGGTTCGGCAGAGTGGACCTGAACGAACGAATTATATGGGCATCGAATGTGCCGACCACCGAAACGCTCTCCTCGCTAACGCTTCGGGTTACCTGGGAACATTTACTTACTACGGTATTCCTTCACGATCTGCTGATATTGCCGGGCGAGGTTCTCGATTTTCTTCAGATCGCCGGTCGCGACCAATTTCGGATCGACGAGCGAACTACCCACGCCGAGGGCACAGGCCCCGGCCTTGAGAAAATCGGCCGCGGTTTCCAGATTCACGCCGCCCGTGGGCATCAGCCGAATGTGTGGCAGCGGGCCATGCAGGGCTTTCAGATACTTCGGTCCGGTGATCTCGGAGGGGAAGATTTTGACGATATCAGCCCCGGCCTGCCACGCCGTGACGACCTCCGTGGGCGTGAAGGCCCCGGGCATGACCAGCTTGCTGTAGCGTTTGCACATCTCGATGACCTGCACGTTCACCGTGGGCGAAACGATGAACTGTGCACCCGCCAGAAAGGCCGCTCGACAGGTTTCCGGGTCGAGCACCGTCCCTGCACCCAGCAGTACGCGATCGCCCAGTTTATCGGCGACTCGTTCGAGGACCTGCACGGCTTTGGGGACCGTAAAAGTCACTTCCATCACCTCGACGCCGCCGGCCAGCAAAGCTTCGGCCACGTCGACCAGTTTTTCGCCACTTTCCGCGCGAATCACGGCGACAATGCAGCTATCAAAGACACGATCGAGGGGGCGCGGGGCGGGCATGATGTCTTCTCCTGTCAAAAGTTTTCGATGCATTGTACGAAATGCAGAATGCAAAATGCAGAACGCAGAATGAGAAAGCGAGGCCACAGTATCCGTCATTCTGCATTCTGCGTTCTTCCTTCTGCATTTCCGTCGAACCACCGCCGGCGAACTTGCGTAGAGGTTCCCGGCGAGGCAACGATTCCTCGCTCTCTTGTCGCCGACGATGGCGAGCTTTCGACAGGCCTTTGAAGTCCTGTTTACCGACGACTTATCCCAGGAGGAAGTCTGTTCCGGTCTGCCCCGGAATGGATCGACGCTGGGGTCGGAACGAAGGGCGATCCCGGCAGAATCGACGCTGCGGAACGACTTCGTTCTGGCCCCAGCGGTTTCGAATGGGGTCCTTCCGGTTCCGAAAACTGGACTACCTCCGCCGCATGTGCATAATACAGGTGGAGTTACCGTCCAGAGGGATTTTACCGTGGCGACATCTTGTCGCTGCAAGTCATCGGCAGCAGCAGGATTATGAAGCAGCTCACGCCTGAGACCATCACGCAAATGGCGATTTGGTTCGCCGTGCTGGGCGGACTCGTGACGATTGCGGTGGTTGTGTTGGGAAAGTTGCGCGGTAACGCACAGCAGACCGAAGATACAGCCAGCGAGTTGCTGTCGAACTTGCAAGATTTGCGACAGGAGGGTGACATCAGCGACGCCGAATACCGAACTATAAAAGCGGTGCTAGGAGCAAAGCTCCAGCAACGATTAAAGGACGATCAGAACAAGGGTTAGAGCAAGCCTGGCCGGTCGCACCGGGGACAACACCCGGGGAAACTTTGCGGCTGAAGAGGAATGTTCGCACTTCGAAAACTGATCAACATTTATCGTTTGTTCCGGCCTGGGAGGTCGGTTGCATCGGCGAGAGTTTTCCACGAAGTTACCCGATACGCTCGAACTTTAAGCGGACAAGGATGCCCCCTTCCCGGCACGTGCGGCGATTCTGCACGGGCCATCGAGCTTGCACCCGAGATTCCATTGGCAACGAAGCGAGACCACAGCCGCTGCCAATTCGATTCCGCTGAAAGGAGTGTTGTTTATTATGCCGGCAGGTAAGGACATGAGTGGAGGGCGCCGAGGTGCCAGCACCACGAAGAAGAATGCCTTCTGTTCGTTTTGTCGCAAGAGCTATCGCGACGTAGGGCCGCTCGTCGAAGGGCCCGGCGATGTGTACATCTGCGGCGAGTGCATCGAACTGTGCCAGTCGATCCTCGATCAAGAACAACGCCGCCGCGGTGCGACCAAGCCTCTCTTCAATCGAATTCCCACGCCGCGGGAACTCGTCGCCTCGCTCGACCAATACGTCGTCGGCCAAACCTTCCCCAAGAAGGTCCTCTCGGTTGCCGTTCACAACCACTACAAGCGGTTGCAACTCGGTTTCGAAGGTTCGGATGTCGAAGTCGAAAAGTCGAACATCCTGCTGCTGGGCCCCACCGGCTCGGGCAAGACCTTGCTCGCTCGCACCTTGGCCCGCGTGCTCAACGTGCCGTTCGCCATCGGCGATGCCACCACGCTGACCGAAGCGGGTTACGTGGGCGAAGACGTCGAAAACCTGCTGCTGAAACTGCTGCACGCTGCCGACTTCGATCTGGAACAGGCTCAACGGGGCGTGCTCTACATTGACGAAATCGACAAGATCGGCAAGACGAGCCAGAACGTCTCGATCACTCGCGACGTCTCGGGCGAAGGCGTGCAACAAGCATTGCTCAAGATGCTTGAAGGCACGGTCGCCAATGTACCGCCGCAAGGGGGCCGCAAGCATCCCGAACAGCAGTACATTCAGATGGACACGACCAACATCCTGTTCATCTGCGGCGGCACGTTTGTCGGCATCGAAGACATCGTCCGCAAACGTCTCGGCAAGAAGTCGCTGGGCTTCAGCCAATCGACCAACAGCCATACGAACGATATGGACACGGCCGAAGTGTTGTCGATGGTGCAGACCGAAGACATCCTCGAGTTCGGCATGATTCCGGAACTCATCGGTCGCTTGCCGGTGATTGCCTCGCTCTCGCCGCTCGATCACGCTGGCCTGGTGAAAGTTCTCACCGAACCCAAGAATGCTCTGTTGCGTCAGTACCAGACACTGTTCCAAATGGAAGACTGCACGCTGGAGTTCAGCGAGTCGGCCCTCAACGCCATCGCTCACAAGGCTGTGGTCAAGGGAACCGGTGCTCGCGGCCTGCGTTCGATCGTCGAGCAAACGATGCTCGAAGTGATGTACGAACTGCCCGAACAACCCAAGGGAAGCAAGTTCGTCATCGACGACGACATCGTGATGGGACGTCGCAAGATGTTCCCCGTCGAAGTGAAGGCCAAGAGCGCGTAACGTCGACCAGTAGAATCACAGATCAAGCATGGCCACGGTTGCCTTTACCGTGGCCGTGTTCGTTTCTTGGGTGCTAGCGGTGACCGGTCGAACTCGCAGGCCAGTTCGATTTGAGCCAGCGCGATTTTCCCCAGTGCTATTTGACAAAGAATCACGCATCGAGCAGATTGCAGTTGGGTTCGTTTTCGCCTCGGGGAATCGTGCCACAGGTGGCCTAGCGCGCCGCCGGTATGAGGTGAGCCGATGGCCTGGGGAGGATCCAGCCGAGGATGGCAGGGCATGAAAACAGGCAGGATGTCCATCCCGCGAGGGATGAATGGTCTTTGGCAATTTGGAGAAAACAAGACAGCTAATAAGTGATGGCTGATGAGTTCTTGCGCGCGTGTTCGTGATTGTTTCGCTGATAACACTGAATCAACTAGGGAATATAATTTGCCCTAGAGACTTGGCGATGCTCGCCACAGGAGGCAATTAATCACCCCCTCCAAAGGAGACTGTTCAACGCGAAAAGTTGGTTATCAAACGGTTATCAAGAAAACGGGTGATTACGAGGTTTGCGAGGCGGAAGCGATTTGCCGCCAAGAGTTTAGGGCAAATGTTTATCGCGAAAAAAGTCGCAAAAAAGTTATCAAAACCCAGCTGACGTGAACCAGGGATGCAGAACCTACGGCAAGCAAGACGAAGGGGCCGTTGATTGCCGTTGAGGATTCGGTCGAGATCGAGGGCCTAGTTACCGCCACCGGCGGTTTCAGTGGCTACCTTGGCTTCGGCCTGGCTGGCTTTGGCGGCGAGGGCCCGTTGCAGCATGCCGGAAACAGCGCCCGAACTGGTAGCGCCGGTGGTCTGTTCGCGGTGCCAGCCTTTGTCGGTCTTGATGAAGACGGCCAGTTGCGGAATCGAGCCGCCCCGCATCAGTTGGCGGGCGAGGTTCGGGTTCTGGTCGTAGTTGACCGACGCGTAGTTCACGTTTTTCAGCAGACCCGAACGAGCCATGCTGGGCATGACCGAGTTTTTCATCGTCACGCAGCCGGGGCACCAATCGGCACCGATCAACACCACCAGAGGCTGACCGTTTTCCTTGGCTGCACTGAGAGCCGATTCGTAGCTATCGGCACCACTCGTCAGCAGGGCAGCTTGCAAAACCAACCCCATCGCTAGTCCACTCATTGATCATTCCTTTAGTAGCGACGATCGACCTAATTCCATACGCACTTCCTAGCGATTCGTGCAGGAAGATTACGGCGAGGCGGTAGCATAGGTAAAATCTGACGGCCTGTCATTACCCTTTGCGCAAACTTCGCAGACCTCCAAAGTGATGTAATGTGACGACTGCTGAAATTGCCGAGTGAAAGCGCTGTGGCGAGCTTGGGCACGCATCGAATGGGGTGTCGGATAACCTGTCGATAGCGTGTGTGGTCGGGCATCAGGTGCTTGGCTTGCAGCGAAAGGAGCCAAGATGAAATGCCGCGAAATCTACAGCCAACCCTGTCCGGCTGAGGTTTGGCTGTTTAAACTTTTGGGCTTGCGAGTTGACTTCTAATCTCCCTGAACTGTTTTCGCGATTGAGAGAACTGCAGTGGCAAACCCGTTGAAACTGGCGATCATTCCTGGCGATGGCACCGGTCCCGAAGTGACCCAAGAAGCACTGAAGGTGCTCGAAGCGGTCAGCAAGCTCGAAAAGTTCACGTACACCACCAACTTCCTGGACTGGGGCGGCGAGCGGTATCTCAAGACAGGCGAAACACTTCCCGCCGGCGGCGTCGCCGAACTGAAGAAGTATGACGCGGTCTACCTGGGCGCGGTTGGTCATCCGGACGTAAAGCCTGGCATCCTCGAAAAGGGCCTGTTGCTGGAACTGCGGTTTCAACTCGATCAGTACGTCAATCTTCGGCCGGTGAAGTTGTTTCCCGGCGTCGAATGCCCGCTGGTGGGCAAAGGCCCGGCCGATATCGACTTCGTCGTCGTCCGCGAAAACACCGAAGACATGTATGCCGGCATCGGTGGCTGGCTGAAGAAGAACACCGCCGACGAAGTAGCCACGCAGACCGCTGTTTACACCCGCAAGGGCTGCGAGCGGATCATTCGCTGGGCGTTTCAGTACACGCAGAAGCGGAACAACCCCAAGGGGAAGATGCTCACGCTTGTCGCCAAGACAAACGTCCTCACGTACGGCCACGACCTTTGGTGGCGGACCTTCCAGGACGTGCAGAAGGAATTCCCCGATGTGAAGGCCGACTACAATCACGTCGATGCCTGCTGCATGTGGATGGTGAAGAACCCCGAGTACTACGACGTGATCGTCACCACCAACATGTTCGGCGACATCATCACCGACCTGGGTGCGATGATCCAAGGTGGCCTCGGCGTCGCCGCGGGCGGCAACATTAACCCCGATAAGGGCGGCATCAGCATGTACGAGCCGATGGGTGGCAGTGCGCCGAAGTACACCGGCCAGAACGTGATCAACCCGATCGCTGCCATCGCCGCCATGAGCATGCTGCTCGAACACTCGGGCCAGCCTGCCGCCGGCGCTCGCGTGATGAAGGCTGTGCAAACCATCACCGGCACCAAGATGAAGAGCCAATCCGCCGGCAAGATGGGCTACGGCACGAAAGAAATCGGCGACCTCGTTGTCGGTGCGCTGTAGTTTTACTCAGCGTCTGAGATTCACGAGAGACGGTCACTTCTGAAGTGACCGTCTCTTTTTATGTGTCGATCTTTAAAAACTATTGACAAAGAATCAGCAAGGGGCGACCATCGTTAGTCGTCGGTCGCAGCGCCGGCACCAATTCGATACGCCGTACCAGCGGCCAGGAAAAACCATAGTGCATCGAAGATGCCAAAACTGCCCAGAAATCCAGCTTGGCGAACCTCGCTATGAATGCTCGTGCGAAACATCTCCAACATCGCTTGCTGCTGCACCCGCGCTTCGGTGATTTGCTTTTGTTGGTCCGCTGCGGGAATCGATTTCCATTTTGCCTGAGCCTGCTGCCAGATATCAGTTGGATAGTCGGTCGGTTCGGTCGCTTCTTCCATGGACTTGCCGTTGGGGAAGACGACTTTTTGCCCCTTAGCCTCACGCGCTTCGATGATGTCGTCTGCCAAACGAATGATCATGTGCTTCTCGGTTAGTTCTGGCGGGGGTTGGGTATCGTTGGCCAAGAGTGAGGAGACCAGGAAATGGACGGCGAGAAACTTGCCCAACAAAACCGAGCCAATGGCGATCGCCGCCGCGGTAATGCCCGGCGCGGGGCCTTCATCGCTTTCGCCGGCGGCCACGCGCACAAAAATTCCGACCATGCCACCGATGCCCCAAGCAATCCAACCGACCTCAGCGTTCAGGGCATACGAGATTCCGGCCCAAATCGCCGCGCCTGCCAGACCGCCGATGGAACCTGCGACAATCCACTTAATGAAGTTCATCCGATCACACTTTATATTAGTAGCTCGTGATATCAATTTGCCTGGGGCATATTAACTGCCCGTTGAAGGGACGAAAAGCAGATTTTGCAGGAATGTAAAACATCAGAAAAATCCTTTAATCCCTGGTCGCTTGAGAGGCCTCCCTCGCTTCTTTGTGCCACGTGGTAACGCACTGCGGTGGGCAGTTATGACCAGGCTAAAGATTGCGGGCTGGCGAGCGAATAACTTCTCGATTGCAGAGCGACCGCAGGGTGTTGCTCACGAGCAACGAAAGGCAGTTTGAAGATGCAAAGTATTTGGCTGGTGCTTGCGTTGTGTGCCGCGTCGCCGGCGTTGGACGACGGCAGCTTGCTCTTTTTGCAGAACTGTAACAGCGTGGTGGAGTACACCACGAAGGATGAGATCGGACACGTTTCGCTGGCGTTTCGCGATGGCGGCGAAACGTGGGTTTATGAAGCGACGCCCGGTAAGGTTCGCCGCTTGACGTTCGCGGCCTATCAAGAGGAACTTGCCAAGATCAACCTGGGCAAACGTGAGCCGATCCGCCTGTGGGTGCTAGAGCCGAAGGAGAAGTTTAGCGTCAGCGAAGCGACCGCCATGCAAGAGTTTCTCGACGAGCAACTGGGCCGACGTTACTCCGTGAAGAACTATGTGCGCGGCAAGCCCGGCGATGGCACCCACTGCGCGGAGTTGGCCGCGAACACACTGAACCGGACGGGGCGATTTGAGTTTGCCGAGCCTTACAAGATCTATCCAGCGAAGCTGCTGGAACTGGTCGAGCCGAAGTATCGGCCCAAAGTGGAACTGGCGATTGCTCCGCCGCCAGTGATTGAGCCCTGGTATGTCCGTTGGGGACAATGCACGCAACAGAGCTGTGGCTGGTGCGGCTGGTCGTGCCGCGAAGCCTGGTCGTTTGTCACTACGTGGTAGCAAATGCGACTGGTACCAAGCGAGACGAGAAAGGAGATCACTTTTTTGAGTGTCGATTGACGAGCAGCTTTTTGCCGATCTCGTTTTTGAACTGCTGCATGATCGAGTCCTTGTCGATCGAGCCGATGATCTTCGTTACGACGGTCTTTGGTCCTTCGGTTCCCCAACTGCTGCCGTTCTCGAAGTAGAACTTGGCTGCTTTGCCGACGATGTAGGTGCCGTATCCCGCGGCGGCACCTTGCGGCAAAGCAGTGACCAGTGTGCCCCACAGCGGTGTAAGCGTTTTGAAGAACCACATCACTCCATGGGTGGCAGCGACGCTGATCGTAATACCACCCGCCGCAGTGCCGATGGCCTTCGCTAGTTCTTGGGCATTCTTCGTCGACATCTGCAAGTTGTAGACTTCGGCCAGGTACACAATCATTAACGCATCAAGAGCCAAGCCACCGAGGACGTCGGCCACAGGAATGGGATTGAGTCCCACGGCCACAGCCTTCATGCCGGCCATGCTCCAGATGATCTTCTCGGCCTGGGCATTGCGAAGTTGCACACGCAACGCAGCGACCTTGTCGCTTTGATCGGAGGCATAGAGCGCCGCATTGAGGGCGACGAGTGCGAGGCCTTCCTTTTCAAGCAGCTGCAGGATCTTGGCTTTGACGTCTTCGACATCGGGCCCCGGGCGCCGCCACTCGCTCCGCTCGCTGCCGTCGGCAGCTTGAATGATGTATTCCTTCTCGCGCGGATCGGCGGCGGCCGTGACGATCTGATCGGTGGGCAGTATGTCTCGCAGGCGATCGGTCAGCACTTCGCGCAGACGGCTTCGCTGTTCGCGGCTGTAGAGATCGACCTTGTTGAGGATGAGCAGAATTGGCTTGTGAAAGGTGGTCAGTTCGACAAGGGCCGTGTACTCGGTTTCGTTCAGGTCCGAATCGGTAACGAACAAAATGAGGTCGGCTCGCTGCGCGACATCGCGGGCCATCTCGCCGCGCGGGCCACCACCCACTTCGTTGATGCCGGGCGTATCGATGAGTACCACCTGCGATTCACCGAGCCCTGGAATCGTATAGCCGGCACCTTTCCAAGTGGCATGCCAGACTTCTTTCGTCCAACCGCCGCGCACATCGACAGCCGAGACCTCGCTGCCGACGAGCGCGTTAATGAGGGCGCTTTTGCCGGTGCTGATTTCGCCGAAGATCACAATTTCGACGCGCCCGCTGAGCATCTTCTCTTGCATCGAGCGCAGACCGGCGAGCTCGCTGCGCAGGCGAGACTTTTCTTCTTCGGTGCAACCCTTCAGCTTCGTCAGCGTTTGCTCGACGGAAGCGAGAGCGTCGTTGTAGGACTGTTTCGAAGACAAGATAGAGTTCTGAGTTAGGAGTTTTGAGACAGGAAAGGCAAGGGCGGTCTTTAAGGCTTGGACTTGCCAGAGAGAAGCTTATCGCGGGCCGTTTGGACGAACCTGACAAGTTCGGTGGGGGCGGTGATGCGCTTCCATTCTTGCAAGGCGAGGTTCGCGAGTCCTTCGCGAGGCTGCTGCATATCCGCCTGGAAGTAGCCGATGAAGACGCCGCCAATCCAGCGCGTGACGAGAGCCTGGGTGATGCCCTGCAGTGCTCCACCGGCAATGGTTCCAGCGAGTGGTATGGTTTTCAGCAGGCCGGCGATTCCTGCGGCAATCGCTGGGGCGGCGGCATTCACACCTAAGATCGCCACCAGGTTCTTGCCGAGTTGGGCAAGCAGGTTCATCGCGATGCTAGTATCGATCGGCTGGCGATAGACCTTGGCCAGATCGACGACCATCTTCGCGGTGATGCCGCTGCCAATGATCACATCCAGCACCATGGGACTGACTGCGGCGGCGCCCCCTGCGGCCCACGTGTAGGTATCGACAATTTCCCAAGCCCGTTGATCGAGGGCGGCCTTCACCTTTGCCTTGGCATGATCGACTAGCCCACGCGATTGCAGCAGCAAATTGGCAAGGAGCAGATCGCGACCATCGCGGCGAACCATTCTTAGCATCTGTTCGGCCAGCGGCGCGATCTCGGGCGGCACCGTCACCATCGATTCCGCTTCGCTGCCATCGGCCATCACCAGCACGCGACTCCGCTCGCTGGCCTGTGCGCGGACCGAGACAATGTGATCGGGCTCGACGATCCCCTTCAGCTGTTCTTGAATCTGGCCAATCAGTTTGGGCTGATCGTCGGCTGAGTACCAATCCTGCTTGTTCAGGCAAACGACGACGCGTTTTTCCATCTCGCCGAGCTTTTGCAGCAGCGTGAACTCGCTGTGGCGCAGCGGGCCATCGACGACCAGCAACACCAGGTCGGCATCGCGGGCAGATTCAGCAGCGACAGCCAACCGCTCGGAGCCATCGACTTCGCCCAAACCAGGCGTATCGACAAGGAGCACCTGATCGTTGCCCGGCCAAGGTACCTGCTGACGTTGCAGGGTGGTCCCACCGCGAGGATCGGTCTGAAAGACATCGCGGCCGGCCAGCGCATTCATCAGCGAGCTCTTGCCGCTCGAGATGGTCCCGAAGGCGACGATCTCCAACCGCTGGGCTTGCTGCTTTTCTTCGACCTTCTCACGCAGGCCAGTGAGTTCCTTTTTCAGCTCAGCCTGCACGCCAGCATCACTTTGGAGTTGGTCGACCGAGGCCAGATTATCGACGACTTCCTGCTGCTTTTCAGTGACCGAAAGTTCACTGGGATTCTTGGTCCGCCGCTCGATATGCTTCTGCTTGTTGCGGGTATTTTGCCAGACTCGCCAGAGGGCATAGCCGCAGAGGCCGATGAGAATCGCCGCGCCGGTACCGACCAGGGCAAAGTAGAGGTAGGTGAACGGAGGGCCGAGTTCCTTGATGCGGTCGTACTGTTCCAGCAACTTGGGCGGAATGTAGACCAGCAGCGCACCGACGATGGCCAAGGCCACCACGAGGAGCAATTTGTCGGTAAGCGAGGGTGATTTCATAGGAAGTAGCGGCAAACGGAACAACCAACCTTGCGGCAGCAGTGTGACAACCCTACCTTACCGGGGTACCAAAACGAAGCTCGGCAGCAAGATCTGGAACTGACCCCGTTCATCATGGTTGACACCGACGAATCACACAATGCGACTCCCTCGCCACCGCAGGCTGACCCCAGCAGCGAGGCGACTCCAGCGGGAGACGCATCGATCTGGTCGGCCGGTTTTTTAGGGCTCGTGGCGACCCAGTTTCTGACGGCTGCCAACGATAATATCTTTCGCTGGCTCGTGATCGGGATTGGCAAAGATTATGTCCCCCAGTCGCAAGTCGGCAATATCTTGATGGCCGGCACGGCCTGCCTGGTGCTGCCATTCATCTTTCTGGCTGCCCCAGCTGGCTATCTGGCCGACCGCTTCAGCAAACGGTCGGTGATTGTCGGCTGCAAGATCGCCGAGATCATCCTGATGGCCCTCGGCGTCGGGGCGATCCTCACCGGCGACAGCGTCTCGGCTACAACCACGCTCGTACTGCTCTTCGGTACGCTCACGCTCATGGGTGGCCAGAGCGCGCTCTTTTCGCCGGCTCGTTCAGGAGCATTGCCAGAAACGCTTCATCCGAAATGGCTCTCCATCGCCAACGGCCTGTTTGCCCTGGCGGGAGTGTTCGCGACAGTCGTGGGCATGGTGATTGGCAGTTGGCTGGCTGAGACGACGCAGCCCAAGGGACTGAAGCAGTGGGAACTCACCGCGGGCGTGCTGATTGGCACCGCCGTGATCGGTACGCTGGCCTCGCTCATGATTCCCAAGATCGCCGCTGCCAACACCAAGCTGAAATTCCCATGGTCCTTTCCGCTGCAGACCTTCCGCGATCTGAAACTGCTCTGGAATCAACCGGCGCTGTTTCGCGTGGCCCTCGGCATCGTCTTCTTCTTCTCGATTGGCTCCATCGCGCAGCTGAACATCGACCAGTTGGCCGCCGAAGGTGGCGCGACGACCGAGACAGCCAAGGTGCCACTACTCATCGCCCTCATCGCCGGCGTTTGCCTCGGTAGCGTGCTCGCGGGTATCTGGTCGGGCGATCACGTCGAGCTCGGCTTGTTGCCTCTTGGTGCGCTGGGTATGGCAATTGGCGCAATCCTGCTCTTCACTGTTCCCGGGCATCTGTTCGAGGCCGGCAGCAAACTCTCGGGAGGACTTGTCTGGGCCTGCGTCCTGCTGGGGTTTCTCGGCACGAGTGCTGGCCTGTTTGATGTTCCGCTCGAAAGCTACCTGCAGCATCGCAGCCCGCGAGATAAGCGCGGCTCGATCCTCGCGGCGAGTAACCTGCTCACCTTCAGCGGCATTCTTATCGCCTCGGTTCTCTTCGCCGCACTTCGTTTGCCCTTCTGGAAATCCAGCGATCCCGCAGTGACGGAACTGCAGCCGCTCCTCACTTCGCAGCAGATCTTTCTGCTGGCTGGGCTCTTCACGATTCCCGTTTTTGTCTACATCGTTTGGCTAATTCCCCAAGCGTCGCTGCGGTTCTTCGTTTGGCTGCTCAGCATGACGATCTACCGCTTTCGTGTGTATGGTCGCGAGAACTTGCCCCGCGAAGGCGGCGCGCTGCTCGTGCCCAACCACATCACTTGGGTCGACGGCATTTTCCTGCTCCTTTCGACTTCACGTCCCATTCGGATGGTCGCTCTTTCTTCGAACCTCGACAATCGCTGGCTCAAATGGCTGGCGAACATGTTCGGCGTGATTCCGATCAATCCCACGAAACCGAAAATGGTGATCACCGCCTTCAAGACCGCCCGCCAAGCGCTCAACGATGGCGAACTCGTTTGCATCTTTGCCGAGGGTGGCCTCACCCGCTCGGGTCAGGTGCAAGCCTTTCGCCCCGGCATGATGAAAATCCTGGAAGGGACCACTGCCCCGGTCGTACCCGTGTACCTCGAGGGTCTGTGGGGAAGCATTTTCAGTTTCGAGGGGAACAAGTTCTTCTGGAAATGGCCTAAGCGAATACCGTATCCTTTGTCGATCCATTTTGGCCCCGCAGTCACCGAGCCCGACGACATCCACAAGATTCGTCAGGCCGTGCTCGACCTAGGGGCTGTCGCCGTGAAGAAAAGTGCACCATCGATGCTGACACTCTCCCGCCTGTTTATTCGCCGCTGCAAAGAACGTCTCAAGCAGTCCAAAGTCGCCGACTCCATGGGAGCCGATATGACCGGAGCCGATACGCTGCTCCGCGCTCTTATCCTGCGTCGCCTGCTCCGGCGGCACGTCATCAAGCCCGACGAAAAGTACGTCGGCGTTCTTTTGCCACCCTCAGTGCCGGGCTTTCTCGCCAACATGGCCCTGGCTCTCGATAAGCGAATCTCGGTCAATCTCAACTATACCGTCTCACCGGAGGTGATGAACGCCTGCATCAAGCAGGCCGGCATCAAGCACGTCCTTACCAGTAAGCGGTTCATGGAAAAAATGGACTTCAAGCTCGATGCCGAAATCGTCGAACTCGAAAGCTTGAAAGACAAACCGACCGCCGCCGATAAAGCCATCGCCGCCTTGCAAACGTACGTGCTGCCAGCAAGCCTCGTCGAAATTTCACTCGGACTCGGTAGCGTGAAAAGCGACGACGTGGTGACCATCATCTTCACCTCGGGATCGACCGGCACTCCCAAGGGAGTGATGCTCACTTACGGCAATGTTGGGACCAACGTCGACGCCATCGATCAGGTGGTGAAGCTCAAGCCCAGCGACGTGCTGATCGGCATCTTGCCGTTCTTTCACTCGTTCGGGTACACGGTCACCATGTGGGGACCAGCGGCGCTCAATATCAAAGGCGCGTGGCACTACAGCCCGCTCGAAGCCAAGATGGTCGCCAAGTTGTGCAAGCGCCAAGGCGGCACGCTGTTGCTCAGCACGCCGACGTTCTTGCGCTCCTACCTGCGCCGCATCGAGCCCGAAGACTTCGCCACGCTCGACGTCGTGGTCGCTGGTGCCGAGAAGCTACCTGCCGATTTGATTCAAGCCTTCGAAGAACGCTTCAAGGTTCGTCCGGTCGAAGGTTACGGCACCACCGAGCTCTCGCCGCTCGTCTCGGTCAATATTCCTCCCTCGCGTTCGGTCGACAACTTCCAAGCCGACCGCAAGGAAGGCTCCGTGGGTCGTACCGTTCCCGGCGTCTCGGCCAAGATCACCGATCTGGAAACCGGCAAAGTGCTTGGGGCGAAACAGTCGGGCATGCTCTGGATTGCGGGACCCAACGTGATGAAGGGCTACTTGCACCAGCCCGAGCTAACCAGTTCGGTGATCAAGGACGGCTGGTATCAAACGGGCGACGTGGCTTTCATCGACGAAGAAGGCTTCATCTTCATTACCGGTCGCGAGAGCCGCTTCAGCAAGATCGGCGGCGAGATGGTCCCGCATATCAAGATCGAAGAAACCCTGCTGGCAACCATCGGCGGCGAATACGAACGTCAGCCAGTCGTGGTAACGGCCATTCCCGACTCCAAAAAGGGTGAACGCCTGATCGTCATCCACACCAAGCTAGAGAAATCGATCGACGAATTGCGCAAGGGCCTGACCGAGGCCGGGCTGCCGAATCTGTTCATTCCTGCCGCAGACAGCTTTCTGGAAGTGCCGGAACTACCGATTTTGGGGACGGGAAAGCTGGATTTGAAGGGGGTTCGCACTCTGGCCCAGGAACGATTTGTTGCCGAATGATCGCCAAAAACGGAGCGGGAAGGTAGTGTGGTAGGTGGGTAGCAAAACCCTCTTAACCCGAACCGTCCAATTCCGTTCGCGACGATCCATGCTGTTCCTGGCTCTCACTTCAAACAACCGCTGTCACTTGGCAACCTGCTGCGCGATCGTAAGCGGTCTGTTGCTGCTCGCTGGTTGCAGTAACGAAGCCGTCCGGCAGCCCATCTTTGGCAACATCACCAGCCGCCATCCGGTGCTGGCCGTGACCTTTCAGCCGGAGGGCGAAACCAAGGGGCCAGCAGTCACCACCGATGTGATCAGCGGCAGCTATCGTTTCACCAACGAGGATGGCCCTGTACCTGGAACGCACGAGGTAATTTTTCATCTCGATGTGCCCAAGGCTCCCGCCTTTGCCCCCGTTCCCAAGACCACCGACAAAGTTCCGCAGTTGATGACTCGTCGCTTGCCCGCCAACAGCCTGCCACCGACGATCCAGATCGAAGTCCCCTCCAGCGGTTCATTGCAACTCGATCTGATCGTCCCCGATTCAAAACCCTAACTCCTTTGCATGTCGAACCAAGCCACTTATCGCCGCGGTTTCACTCTGGTGGAACTACTCGTCGTGATCGCCATCATTGGCGTTCTCGTGGCGCTCATGTTGCCGGCCGTGCAATCGGCCCGTGAGGCTGCCCGCCGCATTCAGTGCACCAACAACCAAAAGCAGTGGGTCCTCGCGATGCATACGTATCACGACTCTCACCTCACGCTCCCTTCCGGCGCTTATCGCCCCGCTGCCGCGCACGTTCACGCCTATCTCTGGCGAGCTTCGCTCCTGCCGAATCTCGAACAGGGCAATCTGTTTTCGAAGATCAACTACACCATCCCCTCCTGTTATCAGGCCGCCTATGAAGCGGGGCCCAACAACCCGGGAGACAAGTCGGTTGCCGTTTATCACTGCCCGAGCGACCCCAATGCCAAGAAGACCTACTTCTGGGCCGGTTCCAATCACATGCCCACTAACTACATGGGCGTGAGCGGCGGCAAATACGCTACCTCGTTCGATGGCTCCCTCTACAAGTTCAGCCAAGTCAGGTTCCAGCACTTCAAAGATGGCATGTCGAATTCCGTGATCACCGGCGAACGGGGCGTGCCGCGCAATCTGATGTGGGGCTGGGCCCTGTGCGGTGAAAGCGACCAAGATGCCTACCTCAGCATGGCCCTCGGCATCTCGGCGGGGCAGGACAATGCCTCCACGAGCAATCTCAACAAATTCTGGAGCTACCACTCGGGCGGGACCCTGTTTGGTCTTGCCGATGGCTCCGTTCGCTTCCTCAGTTACTCGACCGATTTCAACTCGCTGGTTGCTCTGGCGACTATCGACGGTGGCGAAGTCTCTCCCTAGTGACGACCAGGCAAACACCTAAACGTCCAACAATTCCCGGGGTTTTTGGACATGCACTGGTTTTTGAATTTCGCCGGAAGTAGCTGCGATTGTTTCACTTACGACTCGCGGGCAACTTTTCCCACTCACTCTTCTTGTCCAACAACCGGGCCCATTCTTGGACAGGCGTCTCGTTGTTGGACGGGCAACAACTGCGCCCACCTTGCGACCATGACGTAACGCAACCTAGCCATGCCGCTCGCGCTTCAACAGCCACACCAAAAGAGAACACCCCGACAGTGTCTCACGTTAGAGATTTGTTGTCAACTGTCTATTTCATTATTTCTGAAATACTGCTGACGATTACTGCCCGCACGCAGCCAACCACCTACTTCTCAAATCGGCTCTTCGCGGGGAAAGTCTCGTGCAGGAACTGCCGGACGGCGGGAGTAAAGGACTGGTCGTCGAAATTGAGGAAGGTCTTGCCAGCGGCCAACTGGCGAACTTGCTCGACCAGGAGCACCGGCCCGGTAACACCGACGACGGAACTGGGAGAAGTTGCTCCCACGACGCCATGTTTGTAGAGCCCCAGAAACTGACCTTCTTTCAGCAGCCAAGTGGGCTCGAAGGGCTCGTGCTTCATCCGATAGTTGAAGATCGAGGTTAGTGCCAGTAAGCCGAAGTGGCGATCTTCCGAGATGAAGTTTTCGAACTCGCAGTACGACTCCCAGACCCATTTGCGCGTCATGACGTGGGGAATGTGCGATTCGTAGTCGAGGGCCGGATACCCCAGCCTGCCAAGCGTGTCGTAGGTCCGCCAGAGGGCCTCTTTCCAAATCCCCTTGCCCCGCGTGGTGAGCTTCGACAGATCTTCGAAGACCCTGGGCCGCCGCAGAAACTCCAGGTTCACCGGCGCGAGAAGGACGTTATCGTCGGCCATCAACAGAAACTCATTCGTCATCTCCGGGATGAGCGAGCCCAGCAACGTCAGCAGATAGTGGTTCCGCACCGGCAACCTGAAGCGAAACGCCCGCGCCACATACTGATGCTCGACGTGCTCCACCACGCTCCGGTCCTCAGCCAACCACTCCGGTCGATCCCCCAGCACCCACACCTTCCCCATCCCCTCCACAAACCGCTCCGCACTCCGCAGCGTATAGCGCAACTCCTCATCAGCATGCTGGGAGTGGCGGAAGAGTACTAAAACGTCGATCATTCTCTCTCAACACTTCAAATCTCAGAATGCCTCGACCATCAATCGATTGCAGTTGTGACCGTTGGAGGGATCACCGCGGCTCATTGACCATCCATACAAGCCAACAGGTCCAAATGGCGACTGCACCACAAGCTCAATAGCATCAAACCTCTTTCCACTCCCACCAGAATTGATGACGGCGTTGAGTGCAACCCAACCGTTGACTGATCGTACATGAAATTGGCTATCATATCATTTTAAAGAGTGTCCGCTTGGCAGAGGGTCTCGTCCAAGGAGATTATGCCCAAGTTAAAGTCGCTAAAAAGCGCCACCCTTAGTGAGACGCTGGGTACTTCAATACACCCCGGTCGCGTAGGCTCTTAATCGCATTTCCCGACAATTGAGTGTTTCTGACAGAGATGGAGTTGAGACGCCTGTTGTTTTCCAGAATCTGCACCACGTCATCCGTAATCATCGTGTCCGATAGCTCCGCGAATACAATATTTCCATGTGACGAGATCCAACTCACAAAAGAGTCACCGATTTTGGTCCTATCCACAATTACAAAGTACAGTTCAATAGGACAGTCGCCGTCGATCGGCTCGTCAGACAGCATTGTCCGCTTAGCATAAAAAACGCGGAATCGAGCACCTCGAAGCTGATCTAAATCTGCATTGCAGAAGTCTGTGAGGGTCACATCAAGCGAGTATTGATTAGGAATGCTCCGCAACGCTTCGAACAGACGCTCAGACCTTTGGATTGACTTTACTGATCCCTCGGTGTTGCCCAAGAACCCCACGGATGATAACGAAACCTGCTGAATCATAATTCTGTCCCGATACCACTTCCAACCGATCCTTGAATTGTATGTCACTACGTCGACCTTTCCGCCGGAGCTTTCGATTGCGCGGATGCAATCGCGAGTAATCGCATTATGCCGGTGAACCTCCATGGCCCGACCGAATGATCCGGAGTAGTAAAACGCCGCAAACGACACAACAAGTGGCAGGATGACTACTAGCGTCAACAACGAAAACCTGAACCGCCGGCTGCGGCTGAGCGCCACTTTCCATAGTGCCTCTCCAAGTTTCCGCCCTACCTCAATCATCGGATGATCTCACAGCCCCATGTTCATGCCATTGCCAAAAACGTCACATAGAAATATCAATTTGTCGATGTTAGCTAGTAGGTCAGGTCGGTACTCCGCCCTGACTCAATACGGGGGGCCTTACTTTGAGCGTTGAACGGGCAACGGCGGGACGCGACTGGGTGGTACTGTCATTGTTGGGTGCCACTGGCTCGGCCAGTGCTTGAGGTGTAGTAGAGTTCAGCTAGATGGTTAGCGGCCCAGGGGCCATTTTGCCAAAGGGCTGAAGCAATGATACAGGTCGATTGTGTACGGGCCAAATCGGAGGGCAGCTTCTATCACGATGACCAGAAGTCGTTGGGCAGCGGCGTGATGCGAGGCAGGAGCAGGTCAATCTCATGGCCATCACTTTTATCATAGCGGGCACTCGACCATCGCCAGTCGCGGTTGTGCGTGCAGAGTTCGCGAGCGACGGGATTGCGGTGAATTTAGTCGATCGACGCCTGAACGGCAGCCACGGTTTGTAGGTTCCGATCGTACCCTCCCCCTTCTTGCCAGAAACGAAAACAAGTCGTACCCGGTCGTTCCTCGACCATCAATCGTTTTGCCAGCGAGCTGTAGTCGATCTTCGGCAATTCAGGTTTCCGTATTGGTTAACCCACGTGCTTGCGGCAGGTGAGTTGCCAAACAGCCGAACTAGCAGTTCCACAGCCGCAAGCGGCCCGGTTAACCAAAAAATGGCGGCCTGACAAAAAGAGCTGGGTAGCCTGCTACATCTATGTCCCCCGTGCCGGCTCAGGTTGCCACAATTCCGCCAGCGGCAAGCTATCCGCGGGGTGCTGTTCGGGAATAAAATGACGGGGTGGGGCCGAAACCCTGATAGAGTCAACCAAGCCCGCTGCGAAGAATGGCCGCAAGTTGTTTCCCGAAAGCAGCTTAGCGGCAATTTGAGCGGCGAAAATCAGCAACGGAGACGGACGTTGGCGTTGTCGTTGACGCAGTTCAACGCGCTGGTCGATGAACACACCCCCGCCTTGTACCGCATTGCCTATCGCATGATGGGTGACCGGCACGAGGCTGAGGACATGGTTCAAGAGACCTTCCGCTCAGCGTGGAAAAGCCGCGAGGCTTTCTGCGAAGGGATCGGGGACCGCGCGTGGCTGGCGTCGATCCTGCGCAGGCGAATCGTGGATCGTTGGCGACGAAAGGCCCCCCCTCCCACCTTGGCCGGCGAACAACCACTGGATGTTGGCGTGCCGGCGCCCGATCTGACGGCTGGTGACTACACCGACGAAATGCAGTTCGCTCTCGCTCAACTCCCCACCGAGCTGCGCGAAACCTTGCTGTTGGTCGTCGTGGGCGAATTGACACACCAGGAAGTTGCCGACCTGCTGGAGATTCCGCTGGGCACCGTGTTATCGCGGGTCAGCCGGGCTCGCCGGCGGCTCCGCGAAGTCCTGATTGCAGCCCGTACCTGAACCATCCCACCGCTCGCACCGTTTAAGCGATCGAACCGCCTAAGAAAGCCTGCTTGTTCGCTGCCATGGATCACGTTCCCGACGATTCCCGACTCGATGCCATGCTCCGCGATATCGCGGTGCCCAGTGGCCTCGCTGCGCGGCTCAAGGGAATCGCCATTCCATCGGACGACGAACTCGACGACATGCTGGGTGCCTTCGCTGTGCCAGAAGATCTGACGCTGCGTCTGCACACCATTCCCGAAGACGAATTGCTCGATCGCGAGTTGCAGGAAGTCGCACCGCCCCTCACCTTGCGCGGCGAGTTACAGTTGGCAACTCCCGCCGATCGCTGGCACGCCGCTCAGCGGTGGATGTCGCGATCGGCACTCGCCGCTACGCTGTTTCTGGCCGTCACGGCCACACTCTTCTCTTCGGCCGCCGCGTATCTTACTTCCATCTATCCGCCCGCTGCCGAACCGCAGTGGGTGGTGTTGCAAGAAGCTTCCGGCACTTGGCAGGGCTCGCTTGGGGCCGAGCTTGGTCCAGGAGAAGTGGATTTTGAGCCAGCCGTTGGCGTAGCCGAGTCGATCCAACTCGTTTCTTTGCCCGATGAACCCGTCACGGCCGATACTTCGCTCCTCGACGATCCGGCAAATAGTTACGACCAGATCTCCAGCCCAGTCGCTCAGTTTCAGTCGCTGGTACGCGGTGGCATGCGTCCTTGGGACGACGTGATGCTGCTCAAGTGGGGGCTGCTTGGCGCACCACAATATTCCGAAGACGAATTGCCCGAACTGTTCCGCGTGCAATTTCCGCTGCGCTCGGGCATCGAGTTGCCCGCGGTTCGTGAGTTCGATCGCCGCTTCCTGCTGCGAGAAGGTATCTTTCCGCCCATTCAGCCTGGTCGCAATCCCAAGCTGCAACAGCTGGAAATTCCTCTTAGTACGAACACCTCTTCCGTCGATCTGGCGGAAGCGGCGCTCGCCAGTGGCAAGTTGCCGCAGGCCGACGATATTCGCGTCGAGCAGTTTATCGCCTCGCTCGAGTCGCGTTTGCCGGATGCTCCGCGCGGCAAGTTGGATCTGTTTGTCAGTGGTGGGCCCTCGCCATTTGGTCAGGCCGATGCCCAACTGCTGCACATTGGCGTGCAAGCCGGCAAGCTGCAACGAAGCTCGAAGCAGCCCACGCATCTGGTTGTTGCCCTCGATATCTCGGCCAGCATGGGGCGGGGTAATCGGATCGAAATGGTGCGTCACGCCTTGAATCAAATGCAACGACAAATGGCCGGGCAAGACGCGCTCTCGCTCGTCGCCTTCGAAGAAAGTGTCATCTGCCGTACCGAACATCTCGCCGCCGATCAGGGCGCAGAATTGCGTCAGCAACTGCTGGAACTGGTCCCCCGCGGCGGCACGAACCTGGCGGCCGGTTTGCAAACCGCCGTTTCCGTGGCGCTGACCGAACCAGGCAACTTGAATGCTGCGGCGTCAAAGAGCAGTTCCTATCGGCAGCGATTGGTCCTCATTACCGATAGCCGTGCTGCGATGCCGGACGATACGACCGAAAAGATCTCGCAGGTCATGACTCTCGCCGGCGCAGAAGGCGTCGGCTTTGACGTGCTCGATGTTTCGGGCCGGTCAGAAGCCGATCCGCTGCTGAATCAATTGACGCAGGAACTCGGGGGCACCTATCGCGCGATCTCGTCGCGGCAGCAACTCTATGCTTCGCTGGTCGAGAGCCTCGCCGGTCAAAGCCCCGCGGTAGCACTCGAAGCGCAGCTACAAATTCAGTTCAACCCCAAGGTAGTGGCCGCTTATCGCTTGATCGGTCACGAGCCTAACGTCGTCTCGATTGTCGTGCCTGCCTCCGTCGATGCTCAGCTGTTGCCAGAAACTGCCTCAGGCGCACTGCTCGAGATCTGGCTCACGCCCGCTGGGGGGAGCGATCTCGGCAAAGCTACGGTCGCGTGGAAAGATCCGCTCACCAGCAGTCGCCGCCAGAAACAGGTGGCACTCAGTCGTCACCAGTTTGCTTCGTCGCTGGGCGAAACGCCCGCTTCGTTTCAAACGGCCGCGGTTGCGGCCGAACTGGCCGAACAATTGCGCGGCTCGCGCGAAGCGCTCCGTAAAGAGAACCTGCTACCGACTCAGCCTCGCAACAGCGCCGCCACTATTCGAACTGCCATTCGGCCTTGGAGCCTGACCTTGCGACAAGAGCCCGATTTGAATCGTCTGTTCCAATTGCTCGACCGCATGGAGAAGATCCGCGGCCGCTAGTGGGATAGGCTTTCAGTTGGTCGAATGGCGCAGTCCGCTTGTCGCCCACACGACAAACCGTCGTTCGTAGCGGCAGCAGAGGAGAAAATGTCGCCCACCGGGGCGAGTTTGGCACGAAAACGGTTGAAGTCAGTTCCTGATAGCTATAATTTACGGTTGACACCTCACACGCTAGAAACTTGTCTGAAGTCCTTTCCCCCACTGATCTCCCGCGGCTTTGGCTCGTCTCCGGACAGAGACCACCGCTGCTTCCGATTCGAATACACTTGTCCAGAAATCTGGTGGCGACTCCGGCCGGGCAGTAACAGCCCCGGCGAGCTTCGCAACCAGCGATCGACAGGCACATAGCAGGCAGATTTAAGGATTATCGTCATGAATAGGCGCACCTCCCCGGGAAATACCGCCGTCGGGAACATGAACTCTGCAAAGCTGGCTGGTTGGCTCTTGGCGGCTGCGCTACTGAGTCAACTCGGCGGCCTTCCTGCTGCCCGGGCCATTGAACCGGCCCGCGCGTTTCTCGAAGGCTTGCGCGAACGTGGCTACTACGACGTAGCCATCGACTACCTCGACAACGCCGCCAAGAACCCAGCTGTCCCCGCCGATTTCAAGACGAGCATTCTTTACGAACGAGGCGTCACGCTGGTCGATGGTGCCAAGGTTCAGCGCGACCCCGTGCTGCGAGAAAAGCAGAACGACGAAGGGCAAAAGTCGCTGGAGCAGTTTATTGCGAACAATGGTACGCACTTGCTCGTCCTTTCCGCCCGCAGCCAACTCGGCAACGTGGTGGTCGAACGTGCACGCCTGCGGATGAAAAAATCGGAGAAGGCACTCCCGGCCCAAAAATCACCACTTTTGACCGAAGCTCGCGGCTTTTATGCCGAAGCCCTCAAGGTCTTCGAAAGCCTGACGGAAGAAATCGGCGAAAAGTTGAAGGCCTACCCAGCTTCGCTGGACGAGAAGAAGGAAGCGAAGAAATTCGAAGAGCGTGAGCAGTTCCGCAAGGACTATCTGCAATCGCAACTGCTCCAAGCAGCTACCCGCGAAGAAATGGCCGAGACCTACGAAGCGGGTGCCAAGGATCGCAACACCGCCCTCGACGTAGCCGCCAAAGAGTACGGCGAAATCTACAACAAATATCGCACCCGCTTGGCCGGTCTTTATGCCCGCATGTATCAGGCCCGCTGCCTGCAAAAGCTCGGCAAGCACAAAGAGGCCCTCGGCTACTTCAACGAACTGCTGGCCAATCCCGATAACCCGGAACCCTTCCGCGTCATGCGGATCAAGGTCACGGAACTGGCGATGGCTTCGTGGATCGATCAAAAACTCTATCAAGAAATCATCGACAAGAACAAAGAGAAACGGCCGATGCAACTCGTCGATTCGGCCCGTCCGGCCGAAGACAAGAGCGAAGAGTTCATGTCGATGCGGATCGATATCGCCCGTGCCATGAAGCTCTACTCGGAAGAACTGAAGGCCACGAACGCTAAAGACCCGAACATCAAAAAGCTTGTCGGCGATGGCCGCAAACTCGTTGCCTACGTCGCCAAGTTCCCCGGCCCCTTCCAAGAAAAAGCCCGTGGGATGTTGGGTGATTTTGGTGCAGCGGAGGCAGGCACGGAAGAAAAGCCCGAACCCAAGAACTTCGCCGATGCTCGCAAAGCCGGCAAAGAATCAATCGACGAAATGCAAGCCGCCAATGCCCTCGTCAAGTCGCTGCCCGAGCGGTTGAAGACCATCAGAGACCCGGCTGAAAAAGCGGAAGTTCAAAAACAGCTGCAAGACGCCCAGAAGCAAGCGACCGCTGCCGGAGAAGATGCCGTCCGCTATCTCAAGCTGGCGATGGGGTTCGTTGAACCCGATACGGCCGTCGATGATGTGAACCTGGTTCGTTACCTCCTTTGCTTTCTGGCCTACAGCGAGGCTGATTACTTCGAAGCTGCCGTGCTCGGCGACTTCATCGCTCGCCGCTATCCCGATAGCCAAGGTGCCCGCCAGTGCGCGAAGATCACCATGGCTTCGTACATCAAGCTCTATGGCGAAAAAGACCCGAAGAATCCCGATGAGAAGAAGGATTTTGAAGCTCAACAGATCATCAGCATCTGCAAGTACATCACACAAAAGTGGCCGGACGCTGCTGAAGCCGCCGAAGCGCTCAACACCTTGATTCCCTTCATGATCAAGGAGAAGCGACTCGCCGAAGCTCAAACTTACCTCGATCAAATCCCGAAGGAACACGCGTCGCGCGGTGCTGCGGAACTGAAGATGGGTCAGGCTCTGTGGGCCTCATATCTGGAAGGCTCGCAGCAGGTGCGCGACTGGGAAAATGACACCGAAATCAAGCCCGAGGGTGTCGATGTCGCGGCCAAGAAGGCGGAACTCGAACAACTAAAGACTCGCGCCAAATCGACTCTCATCGATGGTGTCGCGCGAATGCAGGCCAGTGGCGAAGTGAACCCAATTGTGGTCACAGCCGTTCTCTCGCTGGCTCAGATCTATGTCGATACCAACGAACCCGGCAAAGCGGCGGCTCTGCTCGAAGATCCCAAGATCGGCACGCTGGTCCTCGTTCGCAAGAACGATCCGACGACTCAGCGCGAGGGCTTCCCGGAATTGACTTACAAGACGGCCCTTCGCAGCTATATCTCCTCGCTCGGCAGTGCTGGTGCCAAAGCTGACGAAACGGTCGGTAAGGCCAAGGGGGTCATGGAATCACTCAATCAAATGGTCAGCCAGGACGAAAAAGGCCAATCGAAGTTGATTGGCATTTACGTCAGTCTGGCGAAGGACCTGCAGAAGCAAATGGAATTGGCCGAACCCGCTGCCAAGGTCGCCCTGGGCAAAGGTTTCGAAGCGTTCCTCGGTCAAATGGCCAAGGAATCGAAAGATTTGAAGGTGCTCAACTGGGTCGCAGAAACGTATCGCGGCATGGGCGAGAGCTTCGGTCCCGCTTCGAAGGGCATCAACCCCGAAGCGGCTCGTTACTTTAACGAAGCCAACGCTACCTACCAGCGCATCCTCGATACGGGCAAGAAGGACCCCAAGTTTTTAACCCCGGCCATGGCCACTTCGCTGAAGCTGCAGGTCGCGCGTACCAACCGTGCGATGGGCAAGTTCAAAGAGGCGATGGATCTGTTCGACGAAATCCTCAAGGGCAGTAACATGCTGTTACCTGTGCAAGTCGAAGCTGCTCGCACTTATCAAGACTGGGGTGCGCTCCCCGGCGACAAGATGGAAGACAACTACCAGCGAGCGATCTTTGGTGCGCGTCCGGCCAAGGACCCCAAAACAAAGCAAGACAAGAACAACATCTGGGGCTGGGCTCATTTGTCGAAGATCGTTGCCTCAAACGCTCAGTACAAAGACGTGTTCCACGAAGCTCGCTTCAACCTGGCGCTCTGCCGCTACCAGTTCGCGATGAAGCAGAAGAAGGCGAATGATAAAAAGACTCAGCTCGAGTACGCCAAGAAAGACGTTGCCATCATGTATGGTTTCTATCCGGACCTGGGCGGCGACAAATGGAAAACGCAGTACGACTCGCTGCTGAAGAATATTCAGTCGGCCATGGGCGAACGCCCACTGGGCCTGGCCGCTCTCAAGTCGTCCGAGCAACCCCCCGCGACGAAGACGACGCCTGCCAAGGGTTCTACGCCTGCCACCACCACCAAGGCTGCCGGCAGTGCGACCTCGGTCAAATGAGTACAAGTTTCCGTTCCATCCGTTTTGCGTTCACCCTGCTGACTTCCACCGTTAACGAACCATTCCATCGCCGCTGCTGCTGAATGCCGGCGATCTTGTCGAACAGGAGATTTTTTGCCATGAACTTTCAGATGAAAATTGCGGTTGTGGCCGCTATTCTCGGCAGCTGTTACACGCTCGCCGCCCAGGCCCAATCGCTTGACGCGGTTTACAGCAACAAGGCGGGCGTCCCGAGCAAAGGGACCATTACTGCTGTGACGAAGGACGAAGTCACGCTCGATATGGCTGGCGTGGCTCGCCCCTTCCCCACCAATGAAGTGACGCGCGTCATCTATGCCGATGAGCCGAACGAACTTACCAATGCCCGCAACTCGGTCGTCGCCAAGAATTACAACGCGGCCATCGAAGAACTGAAAAAGCTCGATCCTAGCCTGCTCACTCGTGAGTTCATGCGGCACGACGCGGCCTACTACAAGGCCCTGTCGGAACTGCGCCTGGCGATGACCGAAGGTGGCGACAAAACTAAGGCCGAGACGGACATGCTCGCCTTCCTCCGCGCGGCCCCCAACAGCTACCACTTTTACGAAGCGGCCGAGTTGCTGGGCGATCTGGCTGCCTCGTCTGGTAAGTACGAAAACGCCATTCGTTACTACGGACCGATTACCAAGGCCCCGTTCGAAGACTATCAAATGCGCGCCAACAACGCGCTTGCTCGCGCTCAAGTCGCGCAAAAGAACTTTCCCGCTGCCCTCGCCGGGTTCGAAGCGGTTCTCGCCGGCAACCTAAGCACCGCCGAAGCCAACCAGCAAAAGTTGCTCGCCTCGGTGGGCAAGGCTCAGTGCCTGGGCGAAACCGGCAAGGCTGACGAAGGGGTCTCGATGGCCGAAGGGATCATTGCCAAGAACGATCCCCAAGACGCCAAGCTGTTTGCCCGCGCCTACAACGCCCTGGGTGCCTGCCACCTGAAGGCCGGCCGGCCGAAAGACGCCTTGCTCGCTTACTTGCATACCGATGTGCTCTTTTATGCCGATGGTGACGCTCATGCCGAAGCGCTCTATCACCTCACCAAGCTGTGGGGCGACCTGAACAAGGCCGATCGAGCGACTGCCGCTCGTAACACCTTGCGGGAGCGTTATGCGGGCAGCATCTGGAATGCAAAAGAATAGCAATTTCGGCGGCAAAATGCGGCTTGCTGCTTTACTCCAGCCAGTCGCGGTAATTAGAATGTCCAGTCCACAACGGGGTATCAGCTCATTCGAGCGGCGATTCATCGCCACCGGTACCCTTGCATCTCCAGATTTGCTTCCATCACTGCCCCGCCAGGGTCTCGCCTATTTGCCTCCGTCCGGATGAACCAGACGGATATGCCTACGCAAAGTACCTGCAGGGAATAAATTCGCAGCGCTGGAATGAATCTGCTTAGGCAACTATTCTTGGAAACAATCTTTACACGGTTCACTCGGGATTTGGGGAGGCTATTATGCGGTGGAGTCTAGTGGCGCTGATGCTGCTCGCGCTTGGTTTAAGCGTCGAAGTTGCTCGCTCGGTCGGCGTTTATCACGGCCCGACGGCCGTTGCGCAAGAAGAACCCGAGGCCGAAGCTGCTCCAGCAGACGATGCCGGCGAAGCACCGAAGGAACGCAAGAGCTATCTCGCTTGGTTCTTCAATGCGCTCGGTATTCGCTACACCGTGGCGTTTTTGACTTTGTCATTCGCCTTCGTCGCGATTCTGGTGATGAACTTCTTGGTTTGCCGTCGCGATTCGTTCGTACCTCGCCATCTGATCGATGCCTTCGAAGCTCACCTGAACGAGAAACGATTTCAGGAAGCCTTCGATCTCGCCAAGAACGATGAATCGTTCCTCGGCCAGATGCTCGCTTCCGGCATGGCCAACCTTTCCAACGGTTACGACAAGGCCTTGGAATCAATGGCGGAAACTGCTGAAGACGAAGGCATGAAGATCGAACATCGCTTGAGCTACATCTCGCTCATCGCCACGATCAGCCCTCTGGTGGGCTTGCTCGGCACGGTGGACGGCATGGTGGCTTCGTTCCAGGTTATCGCGCTCAGCGGTGCCACGCCCAAGGCTTCGGACTTGGCCGAAGGTATTTCGATGGCTCTCATTACGACTCTCGTTGGTCTGGTGCTCGCCATTCCCGCGATTCTCGCCTTTAACTTGCTGAAGAACCGAATCTCACGCCTCACCATGGAAGCCGGTCACAATGCCGGTCGCCTGATGGGTCGTTTTGAATCGATGGGCAAGAAGTAATTCGAAGCTCAAATGCGTGCTGCTCTGCAAGTAGTTGCCTCTAGGCTGGATTGAGTGATTTCATGGGTTTCAGGCCGAAACGAGTTGAAATTGAGCCGCACGAGCTCGACATGACTCCGATGATCGACATGACGTTTCAACTCATCGCGTTCTTCATGATTCTGATCAACTTCGAAGCGGCCGAGCAAGACGCCCGTGTGGTGCTTCCCTCCAGTGCATTGGCCAAGCCGCCCGAAGCGCCCTTTGAAACGCCCATCACGGTTCAAATGACCAAAGATGGGAATCCCGTGCTGGGTGCGGAACTTTATGCAGACCGCAAAGCGCTCATTCCTAAGCTCAAGAATGAGGTTTACGTCTTGCAGTCTCAGAACTCGAGCGCTGCGAATGCAACCATCATCATTCGAGCTCACAAGGACTGCAAAACGGGTGACGTGCAAGACCTGATCAAAGTTTGCCAGGAGGTGGGCTTTGAAAAGTTCACGCTCCGGGCCAACGAAGACACTGGCTATTAATTCCCGCCTTTCGTTCAAATCCTGATTCAAACCTTGGTGTACGGCAGTGAAGCTCAAAAAGGTTAAAGCCGACAAGATCTCGATCGACATGACGCCCATGATCGATATCGTGTTTCAGCTCCTGACGTTCTTCGTCATGACGCTGAAAATTGCGTCTGCCGAAGGTGACTTCAACATTCGCATGCCGCTCGCCGCGCCCCGTGCGGGCCCGCCGGATCCGAACCAACTGCCGCCGATGAAGCTCTTCCTCAAGGCAGATGCGGCCGGTAATTGCTCGCGCGTGGTGATGAACGACTCGGAGTTCAGCGGCGGCGACCGCTGGTCACGACTGCACAATCACATCGCTGGGATCGTGGGCGATGGCAGCCTCGCTGCTTCGGCCGAAGTGGAACTCGTCTGCGATTACAACCTGCATTACTCGCACGTCATCGATGCCATTACCGCAGTCTCGGGCGAAGTGCGAGACGGTCAAATCGTGAAGCTGGTCGAGAAGATCAAATTCTCGCCCCCAACGCAGCCCTAACCGCCGCGACCATATCCCGCTTATTTCCCGACCCTGGTCACCCTCTCCGACCGGGGTCTTTTTATGCGCCCGCCCGGCAAAGTGCGCATCGTCAGTCCGCACGCCGCAATCGCTGCGAACTTTCCGTCGCCTTTACGCGTCCCTCAATCGCCGGAATAATGCACCTCACTCGCCCCTATAGCTCAGCTGGATAGAGCAGCCGCCTTCTAAGCGGCAGGTCACAGGTTCGAATCCTGTTGGGGGTGCTGGTGCCTTTGCCGGAGGCGGAGGACACGTCGCTTCGCTTGTCGATTACGAGGAACCAACGATGGCCTTTCAATACAACCGTCTCGATAAGAATGACGTCGCCGTCTTACTGGTCGATCATCAGTCGGGGCTGACCAATCTCGTGCAGGACTTCTCGCCGGACGACTTCAAAAACAACGTGCTCGCCCTGGCTGATTGTGCTAAGTACTTCAAGCTGCCCACCATTCTGACCACCAGCTTTGAAGATGGCCCGAACGGTCCGCTGGTGCCGGAACTCAAGGCGCTTTTTCCTGATGCGCCGTACATTGCTCGCCCGGGCAACATCAACGCTTGGGATAACGAGGACTTTGTGAAGGCCGTGAAGGCGACCGGCAAGAAGCAGCTGCTGATTGCCGGCATTGTGACCGAAGTTTGCGTGGCTTTCCCGGCATTATCAGCCCGCGAAGAAGGCTATGAAGTGTTCGTCGCTACCGACGCCTCGGGGACCTTCAACAAGACCACCCGCGATGCAGCTTGGGCACGCATGACGGCCGCCGGTTGCCAGCTGATGAGTTGGTTCGGTATCGCCTGCGAGTTGCATCGCGACTGGCGTAACGACATCGAAGGCTTGGGGACTCTGTTCTCGAATCACCTGCCCTCATATCGCTGCCTGATCACTAGTTATATGGCAAGCATGGCCGCTAAGAAGTAAGCGAGCGCTCTACTGAGATAACGCCGACAATTCGGCAACCCGTGCCGATAACAGGCGAGGTTGTTCGAGCGGCGAAGTGAGTACCTGAGCAGGAGCATCCTTCCCGCCCACGTAGCCGAGCCATTTGCCGGCGAAAGCGTTCCAATAGTAGCGAGCCCAGTAAGGTCGACCGGTCAGCCCCATCAGCAGGCTGCCGCCGCAAGAGCGAATCAATGTTCGGGCCACTTCGTTGAGTGGAAACTGATGTTTCCGCAGCAAGTATCCTCGCCCGCGACTGTAGCTATACGAACGCTGTTGCAGACGTTCGTCCAAGGTTTGCAGCGGATTGGGATGATGAATCACAATCGTCGGATCGAAGTCGATCCGCAGCCCATGTTGCAGCAAACGCAACAACAGGTCCGGCCCTTCATCGGAGTTCCACGGCGTGGCGGCCCCAATTCCCATCAGCTCATCGTAGCGCAGATCTGCGGCCCGCGCTCGGCGAATAAAGAACCCCGACTCGACGCAGCGGAACAGCACGTTGTCGCGCGTAATTGGTCCGCCCGTTTGATCCTGCCGGCCCAGGTGCTCGACCTGCACCATCAGAGCATCGACTTGCGGATTTTCAAATCGCGCGAGCACTCGTTCGAGCATTCCAAGTGGATAGTGGCAGTCGTCGTCGGGAAAGGTCAAGAACTCGCCCCGTGCAAAGCTCCAGCCATAATTGCGAGCGCGAGATGCTCCGCGGCCCGCCATTGGCAAGTGACGAACTGCAAACGGTGTTTGTAGTCGCGCAAGAAGCTCGCCGGTCTCGGGCTTGCCGCTTTGATCGACGACGAGCAGTTCGACTTCGCGCAGATCCAGGCGGCTGCTCTCTTGCAGCAGCAAGTGCTCGATGAACCGCTGCAAGTCCGTAGGCCGGCCGATGGTGGGTACGACAAAGGAGAATTTCACGGGGATCTTCAGATTGCTGGTCACGGCAATCAGCGGAGAGGGGCGACAGGGTGTCGCAGCTTTTGCGTTAAAGCCAGAATAATCCAAAGAGTTCTAGCGACCACTTGAAGAATTCGCATTGTGGCCCGGTTGCGCCAGACCGCACGACGGCCGATCATTCGAACGCGAAACTTATTTCGCGGCCGACCTTCATTGCCAACCAGAGGACCCACCCGTCGGAGTGTAGTAAGCATACGCAGGCGAGCAAAGTCTACGGTGTCGGTTGCCACTTGCCGCTACTCAGCGTCAGCGGTTTGCTCCAGTGGCTGACTCGCCCCGTGTCGTCCCAATAACGAGCCCGCACGCGACAAACGCCCACCGGCTTGAAAGCGTCCGCCGGAACGGAAACATGAGTTTCGCTTCCCTCCACTCGCGTGCGCCAATGCTCTGCCACTTCGTAATGCGAACCCAGCTTGCTCTCCCAGCCCGGCATCCCCTGTGTGATGTGCCAACCGACACGCCATTCGACGGCGGCCAGTTTGCGCTGCGCTGGCGAAGCGAACGCCGAGCCCCCGAAATGAACCGCTTGCGGCTTGTTGGCCGAGAGGAGTTGGATTTCTGGTTGCGCGGGAATCTGGTCGTCCTTCGCTTCGTGCGCCAGGTAGCCCCAACCATAGCCCATGGGGTTGCCATCGTTGGGCGCGTAGTTTTTGACTTCTCGCGAATCGGTACAAAACTGAATCAGGTAGCGTTCAAAGCCCTTAATATCGGGCGTGGCCAGCGTTCGTTCCCAACGACCTCCGAAGTGATCTCCTTGCGCGGGATTGGCAAAGAAGGTTCCTTTTTGATTGAACCGCGGATGCCAGTTCCACATCGCCTCGTCCAACTGAGCCCAGTTCGTTGCCTGGCCGGGCGGTGAAAGAGTTCGACCGAGATCCGTGACGAGTTGGCCGACCTGACCACCAGTTGGCGATGCATCGGCAGCGAACAGATCGAGCAGTTCGCGAGCCCGCGCTTGATACTCGAGCTTGATGGCAGGGTGGTTGATGCAGGCCATCGCCGCAATGTGTCCAGGCTGATGATGCCGCGGCACGTAGAGCATGTCGTTGTCCCAAGGAATGGGACTCCAGCGACCATCGGGCCCGCGGTAATAGCCATGATTGCCATCGGGGCGGACATCCACATTTCCCAGCAACCGATTCAACGCATGAAAGCTGAAGTAGTTCGGCAGATGCAGATTCTTGCGCCACCATTCTTCCGGTGGATTCGAATGCATCCCGCCATGAAATTTCTCCCAGTCCTGCTGATTGGCCGAGCCGTCTTCGGGAACGTGCTTGATGCCACTTTGAATACTCACGACGAGACCGTCGGGCAGTTGTTGCTCGTCGAGCAATTGGCGATCCATATCCGCGATTGCCAAATACAAGCCCCAAAGATCGCCGTCGTATTGATCCTTGGGATTCGACTCTGCCGCGGCATCGACGACGCGGAAGTGAACCCAGTGTGTCGACGAACTGGGAACACCTGCCAACTGATACGCGCGAAAGCTCAATGCTTCATCAAGGCCCGAGATTCCGCGATGAATGGGAATGTAGGGTGTGTAAGTGCCCGGGTTCAGATCGACGCCGCTCCACGCTTCGCGATTGCCGGGGAAATGAACCGGATGATGCCGACCAAACTTCAGTCCCCATTTGTTCTTGCCACTGATGTGCGCGCTTCCTTGGCCTCGGTTGTGAAACTGAATGTGATCGTAAAGTTGGCCGCGATAAACAAACGAGCCTGGAAAACGCTTCTTGTGCGCGCCACCGTCCCACTGGCTCGTTTCAATATCCTCCCTGCGCGCGATGAGATGATACGGTTCGATCGTGCTAAGAAACTCGGCCGAGAAGGTGCGCCGTTCGGTCTTGCCCGGTTCGCGAGCGCCGGTCCAAGCAGGCACGCCGGCATAACAAAACCAACCACGGTTGGGCGAAGGATCGTCGGCATAAGGAAAGACGCTGCTATTCCCCAGCTTGTCGGTGGCGGCAATGCGAGTCCGCAGAAGTGCTCGATGCTGTTGGTAGCGAGGGGGAACCTGCGCGGTGAAGATGCCATCCGCAGCACGCACGTCGCCCTGCTGACCATCGTCGCGCATCTCGAGCGGCGTCCAGTTTTTCTCATAAGCCGGATCGGTGCGGCGCAGATACTCACCGGGCGCGACGGCCTGCACGAGCAACTTAACAGCGGCAATGCCGTCAGCATCTTCAATTTTGGCAAGGACCAGCACGGGCTGATCCGGCTTGGGAGCCAGCGGTTCGTGCTTTGTGGCGATGATTGCCGGCGGAGCATTCGCGGCAAAGCAAGAGTTCTGCTTGCCGGGCGTGGGCTTCTTGTCGGCGGGCGTTTTGGCGTCGCTTTTCTCAATGCCGCCCCAATCGCGGGGAATGACAACAGCGGCTGCATATCCCGAGCTGCGCCAGGACGAAGGAACGGCCGCGGGCAACTGCGGATTCACGCGTTCGAGCGACGAGCCATCTCCGTCGGCGGCGCTGGGCCAGGCTTGGTTTGTCTGGTAACGAACCTGATCGACAACTTTGCCCTGGGCATCAACCAAGGTGAGTTCTTGCTCTGCGTTGCTCAGCTTCTTGTCGAGTTGGCCGCCTGGGGGAACCCCAAACTCTTGCTGGAAGATGGCGGGATCAGCTGCCAGCACCAGATATCCGCCCGCTGGCAGCGAACCCTTGAGTTCCGATTTCTGCAAGCGCCAGCCCGTCAGGTCGATGGCAGTTGCTCCCGCGTTATGCAGTTCGATGAATTCGGTTTTCTTACCCTGTGCGGGATGATAGTGGATCTCGTTGATGACCACCGACTGAGCAAGAGCAAACTGGCAGCCCAGGATGACCAACAGGCAACTTAAGAGATTGACAGTTTGGCGGTTCATCGATTCGTTCTTCTGGGCGGGGGACAAGGCAACGAGTCAATTCTACTGCCGCCGTAGCTACCTGTGAGTTATGGTGAGAAAGAAGAAAATCTCCGGGCGCTTACGCCTCAGGAACCTGTGAGACAAAGACACGCGAGACAAAGCAGAGAAATGGGAATGAGCAGCGGACCGAGGACAGCAGTAATCGTCGACGGGCTACGAACGCCGTTCGGCCGCGCGCATCCCGAGAAGGGCTGTTTTCGGTTTGCGCGAGCCGATGAATTGGCGGCACATTGTCTGCGCGAGTTAATTTCGCGAAATCGCCTCGAGCTGGCGAGCGTTGATGATGTGATTGTGGGCGCTGCCCTCCAGAATGATGAACTGTCGCTCAATGCCGCTCGGCAGATCGCACTGCTGGCCGGATTGCCGGTCACTTGTCCGGCGATGACGGTGAATCGCTTGTGCGGCAGCAGCTTGCAGGCTCTACATCAGGCGGCCCATGCCATTCTAGCGGGGGCAGCCGATGTCCAACTGGTTGTGGGTGTCGAGCGAATGACCGGTCAGCCTGCTCCAGGGCCGACGGTGCTTCATCCCAGGCTTTCGGCAGTCACTTGCCGCGCTGCTCTGTCGATGGGAACGACCGCGGAGTTTCTCGCCAGCCGCTATAGCATCTCAAGAGATGATCAAGATGCCTGGGCTCTTCGCAGCCATCAGCGGGCCTGCACGGCAACCAGCGCGCCCGGATTGCTGCCCGAGATCATTCCGACACCTGGTGTGAATGAAGAGGGTCACACGATGCTCATTGCACAAGACCAAGCTGTGCGGGCCGATGCGAGTCTCGCAGCACTCGCCAAGTTGGCTCCTGCGTTTGTCACAACAGGTGGGTCCGTAACCGCGGGTAACAGCAGTCCGCGTAGTGATGGAGCGGCTGCTCTTCTCGTCATGTCGGCGGCCAAGGCTCATTCGCTCGGATATCGCCCACTGGCAGCAGTTCGGGCTACTGCGGTTGTGGGCATCAGCCCCAGTGAAATGGGGCTTGGTCCCGTGCCGGCGATCGGCCGAGCACTCAAGAATGCCCAGCTTTCGCCAGGGGACGTCGCCTGCATCGAACTTAATGAGGCCTTCGCCGCTCAAACCTTGGCGTGTTTGCGACAGGGTAATCTCAACCCAGAGCGCGTCAATTGCCGCGGCGGAGCCATCGCAGTCGGTCATCCGCTCGGTGCCAGTGGAGCAAGGCTCATCATTTCACTCATTCATTCGCTCTATGTCAGCGATAGAGAGTTTGGCTTGGCGGCCATGTGCATCGGTATGGGGCAAGGCATAGCTACCATGATTGAACGGCTTTAGTACGGTCGAACGTGCACGGCGGAAACCCGCACGAGATTTTGTGCGCCAGGCCGCAATAAGTAACGGGACCATGCGTTAGGTTGGCAGCGATGGACAGCCCAAGCCAACCTCTCACAGCTGATGAACTGCTGGCGAGCTGGGTGCGCGAGCACTCTGCGGCCGTGCGCGGTTATGCGCTGGCATTGGTACGTCGGCCGGATGTGGCCGACGATGTGCTGCAGGAAGTCTTTCGCCGGGCGTGGCAGGTGCGGGATAGTTTCCGCCAGCAAGGGCAAGACCGGGCATTTTTGATTCGCATCGCGGATCATCTAGTGTGCGATCGAGCTCGCAAAATGGGCTGGGAATTGAACCTGGACGATTCGGGTTGGCAGGGGCATGAGCCGGCCGACGACGACGACGATCCTGCGACGCTTGCCGAATGGAAAGAAGCCGAACAGGATCTCGCCACCGCCTTGCAGCAGCTTACACCTGGGCAACGGCGGGTATTGTTGATGAGGTACTTCGGCGGTCTGGAGTTCGCCGAAATCGCCGAGCAATTAGCCTGCCCCCTGAATACCGCCCTCAGCCATTGTCGCCGCGGCCTGCAAATGTTGCGACGATTGTTAGTCAGTCACCTGCCTTAAGCAGCAGTTCACGAGCCCACTATGAACGATCATCTCAGCACCGACCAACGCAAGCTGGAACTTGCCACGATGCGCAAGCTTTCGGGCACGACCACGCTCGATGCGACAACGATCGCTCAGCGCAAAACCTGGCTGGCAGTTGGTGCCGCGGCCGAAGACGCCGGGCGCGAAGGTCTCGACCAGGCTGCGTTGCTGGCCAAGTTGCAGAGCGAACTGATTCCCGCACCCCCCGCCACCACAAGCGCGACGCAGGGGACCATCGATTGGTCTTGGGGCACCGTCATTCTGGCCGCAGTGGTGCTGATCGCCGCGACAGTCATCGGCGCGATTAGTCAGCAGCCAGAAAAGTTCCCGATTGGCCCAGCCCCACAGATCGCTCAACCCCAATCGCCCAAGCCAGTTCCGGTGCAGGTTGCCCAAGAGACTGAAGCACCTGCTCCCGCAAACGACATTACTCCGGCCATCGCGGTGACATCAGCAGGTTCTTCCTGGAACGATTTAGACGAAGCGATTCAATCGACTTACACGGCGTTGCAGCAGCTGAGCAATCAGCCGACGGGCGTCGATCGGTCGCTGACCGATTTTGATAGTCAATTGAAGCAGCTCTCGGCGGATCTCGCGGGCGAGTCTCTTTAAGACGTCGCTCGCCACCTTCCCTTCACCACTCAAGAAATTTCGGCGGAGCATTCTGATGCATCGTTACTACACCCTCGCACTGATCGCAGCGACGACAGTGTTCTGCTTGTCGGGCGATGCGCAAGAACCTCGCTTGGGTGAACGACAGCCACCACCGTCCCGCGCGGCAGACGGTGACAAAGAAGGAGACAAAGAGCCCGCTGGTCCTCGTGGAAAAGGTTTCGAACCTCCACCGCGCCGCGGGGAAGATCGCGGGCCAGGTGGACCCGGTGGTGGTCCTCCAAGTAGCGGTCCCAGCGGCCCTCGCTTTGGTCCCGGCAGTGGCAACCCACCACCGCCTCCGCGCGATGGCGGACCTGGTCCCGGTGGACCGTTTCGCGGACCGCCCGGACACGGACCCGGTGGCCCCGGCCCTGGTATGGGTGGCCCCGGCTATGGAGGGCCTCATGCCGATTGGCAACGGCTCGAGCAGCTCGACCCCGAAATGTACGCGCTGATGAAGTCTGACAGCGAGCTGGAGGAAAAAAGTCTGGAAATCTCGAAGCAAATACGGCAACTTCCGCGCGACCAGCGGGTTAAATTGAAAGAGGAGTTGACGACAGTTCTCAACGAACATTTTGATGTTCGCCAGAAACGTCGTGCGTTACAGGTCAAAAGGATGGAAGAAGATCTAAAGAAGCTGCGCGAAGCAGTCACCAAGCGGAACGAAGCCCGCGAGGGAATTGTTCGCAAGCGTTTGGGCGAATTGACCGGCGAAGAGAGCGATCAGGATTTCTAAACTCGCCAGCCGGCCGTAACACATTCCTGCCCGCTCATGATTTGCGGGCAGGCTCTGCAAGCTGTTTTATTTCTAAGTAGTTGAACCGGCAACGATCGCAATTTGCGTTCGCGCCGCCGGCGGGGTAGTTCTGCGCACTGAGAAAGGCAAGGAGTAGTTTCGATGCAATGTTTATGGCGGACAGCAGCGGTGCTGGCATGTATGTTTGGGGCTTTTGCGGTCACGGCCTCGGCACGCAAGGCAGTTGCTGAAGAAGTGACGGAAGAGGCTGGCGACGAAAACTTCACCAACTTCCAAGGTGGACCGCCGCGCGGTGGTCCTCGGGAAGGTGGCCGTGAAGAGGGACGAGAAGGCGATCGCCCTGCGCGTGGTCAACCTGAGCGTCGTCCAGAAGGTGATCGTCCAGAACACGGTCGCGGTGGACCTCCGCCGCATGGTCAGTCAGCGCATGGTCCGCGCGGTGGCCGCGAACAAGATCGCCCAGATCGACCCGGCCCTCGTGGTCCGCAGGCCAATTCGAATGTTGATCGGCGCATTGCGGAACTCGAACGCAAGCTCGATCAGTTGCAGAATGAGCTTCGCGAACTGAAGCAAAGCCGTGGTCGCGGTGGCGATGGCTTCCGCGGACCTCCACCCCAGTCGGCACGTGGCCCGCAAGGTTTCCGTGGCCCGGGTTTTGGTGGTAGCAATTTTGGTCGAGGCTTTGGTCCTGGCAGCTTTGGTCGTGCCCCGTTTGCCCCCGGACGTGGTCCAGGGAGCTTTGGCCCTGGTGGTTTCGGCGGCTTCCGTCCACCGGCCCGCAACGACGAACGACGTCCCGCAGCGGGACCTCCGCGCGGTCGTGGCCCAGAAGGTCGCGCTGACGGCGATCGCCGGTCTGAAGATCGCCCAGATGGTGAACGTGGTGGACCAGACGCCAGCCCACCACGCGGTCCCGGTCCTGGTGGTCCAGGTCGAGGACCAGAAGGCGGACCTCCCCGCGGTCGTGGTCCAGAAGGTCGTGGTCCAGAAGGTCGTGGTCCAGAAGGTCGTGGTCCAGAGGGTCGTGGTCCAGAGGGTCGTGGTCCAGAGGGTCGTGGTCCAGAGGGTCGTGGTCCAGAGGGTCGTGGTCCAGAGGGTCGTGGTCCAGAGGGTCGTGGTCCAGAGGGTCGTGGTCCAGAGGGTCGTGGTCCAGAGGGTCGTGGTCGAGAGGGTCGTGGTCGAGAGGGTCGTGGCGAAGGTGATCGTCGGCCTGAAGGTCGCCCCGATGGCGAACGTCGTGGACCGGGCGCTGGCTCACCACGCGGTCCCGGTCCTGGTGGCCCAGGGCGAGGACCAGAACGTGGTGAAGGTCGTGATCGCGAAGAGGGTGGGCGTCGTCCACCAATGCCGCGTGGCGATGACGATGTGACGTTCTAATTTGTGGCGTTCTAACCGTAGAGCAATGCCTGCCGGAACAGCGGAGTGTAAGTTGTTCCGGCCTGTCTCAAGAGTGGATTTCGACCACGTCTTTGTCGCTGACAACGTAATCGCCTTTGACCGTGCTGCCAGGGTTGATGTTGGTGCCCCAAACGCGGGCGTGCTTGAAGCCGGCAGCGACGTCTTTGTGGATCAGTTCGGCAACGTCGAGCAGCGTGCCGCCGCGCCGCAGCGTGAAGGGCTTGTCGAAGTCAGCTTCCTTCTTGTTCGGCAACTTGGTGTAGACACGAACGACATCAAGCGCTTTGACGATGGATGTCTTTAGTTCGTCGAGCCCAGTTCCCGCTTCCGCGGAGATTTGAAACTCGTCGAAGTCGAGCGAGATGAACTCCCGCATGAGTGCGAGGCGGTCGGCTGCGTCGGGCAAGTCGATTTTGTTGAGCACGACGAGCGTCTTCGTGAACGAAAGACCGATATCGTCTTCGTCCAGGTAGGATTCTTTCGCGAGACGCGTTTTGGTGTCCTTTAGGCGATCGAGCACAGCTTGCAGTTGCTCGGTCCCTTCGTCGGCACCGAGGTCGACCATTAACAGGACGAGATCACTGCCGCGGATGAGCCCGAGCAAGTTGGAATCGAAGACATCGGCCGATATCGGCGGCGTGTCGACCATTTGCACGCTGATGTCCTCCCAGGGCATCATCCCCAGCTGAGGTTCGCGCGTGGTGAATGGGTAGGGAGCGACTTCCGGAGTGGCTCGGGTTACGGCCTTCAGGAGCGAGCTTTTGCCTGCGTTCGGACCGCCGAGCAAGATCACTCGGCCGGCACCTTGGCGCGGCAGCTTGAGGCTGGGACCGCCTTTTTTCGCGGTCTTTTTGGCAACTTCGACTTCCGTCTTCGCCTTGCTGATCTTGGCCTTCAACTCGGCTTGGAGTTTGTCGGTCCCTTTATGCTTGGGGATCTCCCGCAGCATGAGTTCCAAGCAGCGAAGTTCGTCTTCGGGCGTTTGCGCGCGACGATACTCTTCTTCGACCTTGTGATACTGCGGCGTGAGATTCGCGGGCATTGTTGAACTGTACGGGCTGGGCTGTACGACTAGCACTTAGTTGTGTTCGGCAGGATCTTCGCCCGGACGTTTGCGGAGGTGTGTCTGCAGATAGTGGGCACGCTCGACGTTGCGATCTTGCGTCTCGAGTTCGAGGCCCCGCAACTTTTGCAGATGAGCGGGCTGCGTATGAATGAACAGCTTGTTGATCGTGGGAATTTCCAGATCTTGAATCAGCCCGAGGTTGATTCCCATTCTCACACTGCTGAGCAGGTGCAAGGTTTCTTCGCTGCTGATCTGCTGCGCGGTGCACAGAATGCCGTAGGCGCGGCTGACTCGGTCGTGAAGGTCCTTACGGCTCTCTTTCACCAGGAAAGCGCGGGCCTGACGTTCGTAGTCGATGATGACGGGGATCACTTCGCCGACCTGCTTGACCAGTTCTTCTTCGCTCTTGCCGAGCGTGACCTGATTGCTGATTTGGTAGAAGTCGCCCATCGCTTGTGAGCCTTCGCCGTACAAGCCGCGAACCGCGAGCCCCATTTTCTGCAGGCTGCGAAAGACCTTTTCGATCTGTTGCGTGATAACGAGCGCCGGCAAGTGCAGCATCACGCTCACACGCAGGCCCGTGCCGACATTCGTCGGGCAAGCCGTGAGATAGCCGAGCTTCTCATGAAAGGCAAAGGCCACGCGCTGGTCGAGCCAGGTATCCATCTGGCTCGCCTGTTCCCAGGCTGACTCCAGATCGAGACCGCTGTGCATTACTTGCATGCGCAGATGATCTTCTTCGTTGATCATCAGGCTGAATTGTTCGTTGGCGTCGATGAACACACAGCGGGCACCGCTGGCTTCGGCCAGTTCGCGGCTGATGAGCTGCCGCTCGACGAGAAATTGGCGATCGATGGTCGGCAAATCGGCAACGTCGACCGAGATCAGTTCCTTCCACTCGTTCACGCTTTGAATGGCGGCGCGAAAGGTTTGTTCGATTCCCTTGCGGTCCTGCTCGTTGCAGCGACGAATGAAGGGGAACTCTGCCAGGTTGCGAGCCAGGCGAATGCGACTGCTGATTACGATATCAGACTGTGGCCCAGAGCCACGCAGCCATTCTCCGCAACGCTCGGCGAACTCGTCGAATTTCACGTCAAAGTCCGCTGAGGGAGGAAGGAAAGAAGATCAACTGGCAAGGAAGTGACAAACACGGCACGACTAGCGAATTATAGCGGGTCGGCCCGAGCAAGTGTGAATAACCCGCGCCGAATCCGCTTCGAGACTACTTTTCGAGATCGCGAATCTGATTGCGTAGCTTCGCTGCTAGCTCGTAGTTCTCTTTCTCGACTGCTTCCTTCATCTCACGGCGGAGCCGAATCAGCTCGGTCTTGGCATCGGTTCCTTGAACCGCATGCGCGGGCCGCTTACCTGTATGCCGGGTCTCGCCATGAATGTTAAGCAATAGCGGCGTGAGTTCTTTTTCGAAGAACACGTAGTCGTGCGAACAGCCCAGGCGACCTTGGCTGCGGAACTCAAAAAACGTGATGCCGCAGACGGGACATTTCCGTTGATCGAGCTTCGCCAACTCATCGGCAGCCTGGCCAATCTTCAGTTGTTTGGCGAGCACTGCGGCCAAAGTGGGCGGGGGTGGTGCCCCGACGTCGTTCTGGGCCAGATAGGTCTTGGCGCAGGTCTCACACAGGTGATGTTCCTGCGGCTCGGTACCAGTGAGTTCCGTAATATGGAACGTCGCCGGCTTCTCGCACTGTTGGCATTTCATATCATCACCGCCGGACAAGCATCACTCGCAGAACCATCCGCCACGCCACTGGGCGCATCATAACATAGCAATGCGATAGTTTAGGGGCGTGCTTCGAGGGATTCTAAGGTGGGCACGAAACGTGTCAAGACAAGAGTGACTTGGCGGCATTTGTGAAGGGGAAACTCTCACCGCACTTGCCTTTTTGGCGGCATCAACGACGATAGGTCTGTTGCAGCGAGATGAACATCCAATTTGGCCGCCAGGCTTTCAATCGAAGTAGGGGATGGTACCGTGACGAATCGACTCCGTTGTGCCCAGCAAGTGTACTGCGCTCTGGTCCTGATGGGCTGCTTCGCCCTCTCAGCATCTGCCCGTGATTGGACCGACTCGACCGGACACTTCAAGCTCACGGCAGACCTGGTTGCGACCAGCGACACCCTCGCGGTGCTGAAACGCGAAGACGGCACCCTGGTAGCTATGCCGCTTGCCAAGCTCTCGAAAGAAGATCTGGAGTATCTCAAGTCGAAGGAAGCGGCCGACGCGGTCCGCAAGACATCCGACCAGGTTCAAACCTGGACACTCACCAACGGCTACAAGCTGGTGGGTAGGGTAGTAAGCTACGGCCGCAAAAATGTTTCCATCCAGCGACGCCGGGGGCGGTTCTATGTGAACGATCGGCTATTTAGTAACCTGCCCGAGCTCTATCAAAAGATTGTCCCGGCGATCGTATCTCACTTCGAGAAGGAGCCCATTAACGATCAGGCCGCGTTCGAGGCTTGGGTGCTTCGCCAGCGGGGACAGTTGCGAACCTTCACCTACGAAGGCGTGGTTCTCGAAATGGAAAACGGCGATGAGTATGGTGTGCCGTTTTTTCTCTTCTCGGCCGACGACTTGAAAGTTTTGGAGCCGGGCTGGAAAGATTGGTTCGCCGCCGATAAAGAACGCCAACTGCAGGCCGATCATGAGTTTCTGCTGCAATCGCTGGCGCAGCAGTATCAGGAAGACCGCAAGCTGCGATTGCAGATTGCAATGATGCAGCTCGACCTACAGGCTTACACGGCTGGTCTGTTTTCGCTGTGGGAAGTTCACCTGATTCCACCGCTGGGTCACGGCCGCCCCTTTGTCGTCATCGAACCGGGCCGCAACAGCGACGATGCGGCCAGGTCGGCTCTGCTACGCAATCCGGGCTTTACCATCGGCGGAATTGCCCGCGTTCGGCGACAGAACTAGGTCTGCCGCCTGTAGACATTCTCGCTGGAGATAAATCCTACTTCAGCTCTTTCAGGCGGACGTTCTTGAACTCCACCTTCATCGGCGGGCCGGAATGAATCTGCAGGGCCAGAATGCCGCGGGCTGCGGCGTTCTTCGGGTCCTTGTCGACAATGTCGACCGTCTGCACGCCATTCAGAAAATGCTGGATGTGATTTCCCTTGGCAATGATCACGTAGTCGTTCCAATCCGACTTCTTGTACGTCTTGCCAATCGCATCCTTGTCGCCCAGCTTGCCGACGGTGGTGAGCTTGCCGTCTTCGCCCGCTTCGACCTTGTCGCCGACATTGCACAAGTAGCCGCGACCTTTTTCGTGATAGAGAAAGCCGACCTTGCCGGGAGTATCTTCCACTTCCGCCTGATAGCCCGACACCACCCACTTATTCACTTCACCCTCTTTGGGCGGCAGCACCTTCGCGCGATATTGCACGCCCGAGTTACCGCCAGCAATTCGAAAAGAGAGGCGCAGGTCGAAGTCGCCGAGTTCCCCGTCTTTCCACACCAAGAAGGTGTTTCCTTTGGTTTGATTCTCCGAGGTGGTTTGGCCGCGGACGACGCCGTCGCCAAACGACCACAGCCGCATATCACCTTCCCAGCCCGACAGATCCTTGCCATTAAATAGCTGCTTCATATCGGCAGGTTCGTCTGGCGCTTTGGGGGCGGGAGCTTCGTCGGCGGCAGTTGCCAGCGACGAGATCACAAGACCGCATGCGGCCGCGAAAACGAGGGAACGAGAGGGGAACAGCTTCATAGGTGGAACTCCGAAAAATTGGGACTGTGGGGCGTTAGCTTGCCTGCAGATTACCGGTTAACCTAACCTCCGCCGCGAGTCGGCACGAGAGGCAACGCACCGAGTAATTGATCCATGACATCCTCAACGCCCCCGCTGAAGTTTGTTGCTCAGGTCGAGCCGGTCAAGGAAGTCACGCTGCACGGTCATGCTGATTTGGCGTATTGGCAGAATCGACTTCGCGGCGAAGAACTTCAGCCGGCATCATGCGATGGGAGTGCACAGCTATTTGTCAGCGCCACGGAAGCGAAGTTCCTGGGCCTCACATTTCGCGAGTGCATCATCGGCATTCAGGTCGCTCGCGAACATGAGACTGAAGCTGCGGCAGGCGCGATGTACTTGCTGCATGCCTGGAACTCGCTGCGCGCGTTCGCGTGGATCGAGCGGAATCTGTTCAGCACCCCTTATTATCCGGGGCAGATTCGCGTTGCTGCTCAAGCACCGGCCACATTTCAAATCAACGAGCGGGGAGTAACACTCATCGACGCCGCAATCGGCGGCACTGCACCGCCCACGAAGATCGCCGAAGAAACTTGGCAGGGGCCGATCTTCTTGCCTCGTAAGAATGGCGGCCCACAAAAACTGTTCGTCGCCAGGCTGGAGGGCCGAACCGAGCACTTTCCGTTCGTGCCCGCAGCAGACCAATTCACGCTCACACCGAGTGACTCGTGCGCGGTGATTCGCGAGCTAGTGGAGTCGCAGTTCACGCCTTACGCGTGGCATGTTCGCCAAGCTGCTGCGCATGCGAAGTCAAAAACGTATCGCGTGGCAGACTACTTCCGCATGTGAGGGCATTTCCGCCATTAGGCATAGCGGCTTACTCGACGTGTTCGAGTTCTTGGCCGAAGTGTTCGATGGCCTGCTCGGGATTGAGGTTGAAGATGGCCCGTCCGTCGGTGCTCCAGGCATCGCCGTTCATGTTGAAGACGGCCGTTGCCGCGCGGCGATTGCGAACATTGGGGTTATCCTCCATGCCGCCACCCTCGATGGCCTCGAAGGAAATCGTCACACCCACAAACGCTCGCAGTCGGCCCGTGCTGCGATCGCGTGCGAACGCCACGCCATCGTCGAAATCACATTCGGCCCACTGCAGTCCGCGCGGCTTGCCACTTTGGCTGGCAATGGTCAGAAAGTGCGCTTCGAGCCATTCGCGACGCAGCTGGAACTTGCGCCGGGCTTGATTCAGGTCGACTTTCACCTCGGTGCGGCGCAGCCGCTTCCAGGCGATTAGGCCTACGACGGCTGCCAAGCCGACGCCAATTAGCGCCACATCGAGCCACAGATTGCCGAACATAGCCCACGTATCCCGCCAGTAAACTGGCAGCACCCACCACGCGAATCGCCGCACCCCACGCGCCTGCATTTTATAACAGCGGACGAAGTGTCGGCAAGGATTTCGCGGCGAACCGTCAAATTCAGGAGGATTCGGCGGCAAGCTCGGCGGCCGCGAGAATCACTTGCCCTGCATTTCGCGCTGGGAGGTTTGAATGTGCTGCTGGCGAATTTTTTCGATTTCGCCCGGGTCTGCCGTCTTGGTGGGAGTCTTTTCGCTGCAACCGCTGACGATCAACAACAGTGCCGCCAAGGCAAAACATCGAATCAGGGAGTGGAACATAGGAGGCGTTTTTCAGTCGGAATGAACTTGAAATGGGTGCTGGCGAGCGAGGAGTCACCAGCGAGTTGACGAAGGCTTGTTTACGGCAGTTGCAGCACTTCCTCGCCGTTGCGAGAACCAGCGGCCGCCCAAACCTCGGCATCGACCGAGTCTGTGACAAAGCGAATACTGCCGTCGGACATCGCGGTATTGATGCCGGCGGGGTGCATGCTCGCGGCGGGAGAAACAATCTTCCAGAAGTCAGAACCGCCAGGAACCCAGCAGGTCTTGTTCGGCGGATTCAGGTGGTTGTACCAGTTTCGCCAAGGCGAGCCTTCGGTCCACGGATAACCGCGGTAACGCCAGGTTCCCGTCCAGGGAATCGTCGAGGTTTCCCAGTTCTGCGCGGCAAAGCTCGCGCGGGCTGCTGTCATGGGACCAGCCGGTGCAGCACCGAATTCGAAGCAATCGAACTTGGACTTGGGTGGATTGACCAGGCCACCGGCACCGTTCACCACTTCGGAAAATGCACAGGTATTGCTGAGACCGTCCGTAATGTCACCGAATTTCAGCCGACCGATCGCGGGGTAGCCAGCGGCCGCTTCAGAAGGGCCAAACACACCGTCCCAGCCATTCAGATGGACCCATGTTCCCGCGTTGGCGTGATAGTTGGTCCAGCCCATGTATTCCTTGCGGCCAGGAAACGGATCGCTGGGGCAGATCAAAAACTTTGGCTGAGTGGCAGCGGCATCCATGTTTTGGGCCGAGAACGGACTTGTATCCAGATTCATCCGATTGGCGACACCGCTCTGCTCGTAATAGTTTGCCATGAGCGCGTGGGGCGAGAGATAGCCAGCCGACGTCGGCTGATGTTGCCCGGCGGGCAGCACTTTGAAGGTGCTTTCGAAGTTGTGCAGCGCCAGACCCACTTGCTTCAAGTGGTTGCTGCATTGAATACGCCGTGCTGCTTCGCGAGCCGACTGCACGGCGGGCAGCAACAAAGCCACCAGCACGCCGATAATGGCGATCACCACGAGCAGTTCGACGAGCGTGAATGCCGCTCGCACCTTGTTGAGTTTCTCCCAGCGCATCGCAAACTCCTGGGAGAGGAAATGTGAAGGCCCGTCGTAAACCGTTCGCCATCTAAGCATTTACTGTACTAAGCAAATACGGTGCGCGAATATGTCAAATCGTAAAGATTGCGTGAAACACAAGCACGAGAGACCAGCATTGGGAAGAAGCACCCCTAGAAGGTGCGGATTTCATGCGAAGCGCCACTAGACCGGCTAATCCTGGTCAGCGCCCGCTCGCCTCACTGCGGGCACAACTGCGAAAGAACTGGGCATTCCCCCAAAACATGCGAGGCAGGTAAGCAACAAAAAATGCCGGCGGTGACGAGCCGTCGGCATCACAAAAATTTACTGATTAGGTCGCCACCTACAGGCCACTCACCTGTCCGTCGTCTTTGCCGGCCATATAGCCGAGCATCGTTGTGTTGGCACTGTTCTCGAACGAGCGTACGCTGCCATCGACCAGTACAAAGTTCGTAACAGCGCTATGCCAACTGCCGAACGAAGCATTCTTGGTCGGGTCTTGGGCACCCTTCGTCAGCGGCCGGGTAGTTCCGACCGATCGGAGCGAATGTCCTTGATCGCCGTTGTAGCAACCGCCATCGGCATAGCTGGGGTCATTCAAGCCTTTGGTATAGAGGTGCTTGTCACCGACCATCAGTGTGTTGCTGGTGCCATCAATAATTTCGCGTAAACCGACTTGCTTAAAGGCTGGGCCGTTTGGCAGCACGGGTGGCGTGGTACTCATCTTGCCATTCCACAAGATTCCAATGCCATTCGCTGGTTTAGCGACGCCATTGTCCTGCCAATAATCGCCGGTGTTCACACTGGAGTCGCCAACGCAAATCGCATAGTCGGCAGGCGAACTGTTGTAGGTGGGGCTCGTCGTATTGTCCTGCGCATCTCTCGAAAACTTGGCAGTTCCTGCAGTGCGCCGCGACGGACAAAAATAGACGCTGACCTTGGCTTCTTTGCACTCTGCCGTTTGGGTGTAATAGCTACCCGTTGACACATTCCATTTGGCATACAACGGTGCTTGTTCGACATAGGGCAGGATCGTGACCATCCAGGTATAACTTGCATCGCGACGGCTATTCGGAAAGTAGCCAAACGTGTCGTTGTAGTTGTGCATCGCCAAACCAATCTGCTTCAGATGGTTGATACACTGGGTGCGGCGAGCAGCTTCGCGGGCGGCCTGAACGGCCGGTAACAACAGCGCTACCAACACCCCGATGATGGCAATGACGACCAACAACTCAACGAGCGTGAACGCGCGGCCCGCAGGGGCGCGGCGCAGAGAGGATCGCATGGGCAAGGCACTCCACGAACGGATCGAGTAGAGGGAGAGGGGGCCTGGAACTGTCAGCGAAAAATGCTGAAAATGTGCCAGTGAGGAATATTCATAATCTTTAGGCGAACGTAAACCCACCTAGCGAGCGTTTCGCGGAAAGCCGCAAAGCTGAGTTTCAGAAACGCGTTGAGCCAACAAGCTGGCTTCCTACGAATATTATCCTTTGCAGCCTAGCTGAAATGTCACAAAAAACACAAGGATTTTGATGATGCCTCTCCGTCGACTTGCTTTGGCAGCCTGTTGCGCTCTGGTTCTCACCGCTCTGGTAGGCTGCGGAGGCAAATTTCAGCCTGTAGCGGGGCAGGTGGTCTATCCGGACGGCACACCGGCCAAGGGTTTGGCCGGCGGGCAGATCATTTTTCAGCAGGGCCCCGGACCCGATACGGCCTCGGCACCGTCAGCCAACAGTCCGCTGGATGCAGAAGCACGATTCAAGCTGGGAACCGAGCAACTCGGCGATGGTGCCGCCCTCGGCACCTATCAGGTTGCGATCATCCCGCCCCAAGCCATCGGCGACGTTCCCCTCCCGCGTGTGATCGCCGCGAAATTCGAGAACTTCGAAACGTCGGGGCTCACCCAAGAAGTGAAACAAGGGGGCGTGAAGGATTTGAAGATCACCGTCGAGTTGCCCAAATAGTTGGTGATTGGCCTGGGATCACAAAGAGGGTCTTCGTTCTCTGGTTGTTGGGAAGGTTGCCACATGTCTTTCTTCGATGATTTCTTCGTGAACGATCACCAGCGAATTCGTAACCTGCAATCGCAAGTTGAACGACTGCGGACGTCTCTGAGCCGGCCCAATCCCTTCGCCCCCAAGCAAGGAGACATCGAGCAGTTGCAAGTAGAAGTCGCCGAACTGCGGCTGCAGGTCGCAGTGTTGATTCAGGTATTGATACAGTCGGGCATTGCGACTCAACCGGACCTCGAACGCTGCCTGGCGGATCTCGATGCCGCTGATGGCAAGATCGACGGCCAGTTTGACGGCAATCCCGTCACTGGCGAGCCCGCTCCGCCCCCTCCTCCCGAACAGTTGCCGAAGATTCGCGTCTAATTTTTTTCACAAATTATTGACCACATGATTGACAATAAATCACTATGGTGATCTAATGTCGAGACGTTCTCTTGCAACTTGGTTGTTTTGTCGTGTGTCCGCGCTGCGCGGTGGCGTTTGCTGTGTGCGCGCGAGGCGGGGCCGCAGTTGCGATTTGCGAGGCCTGTCCAAGAACTAGCCTGGTAAGTGGACAAAAGGAGCGAGTTACTAAAGTGGCTCGAAAGTCGCAAGTGACACAACGACAACAAGTTCCGGTAAAAACCAAGGATTGGTACGTGTCCAAAAACCCCCGCCGGTTGTTGGACGTTTAGGGATTCGTCGAGGCGAAATCTCGCTACTCAGCTTCTCTGGCGGCGATAACGGTGTAACAGATCGTTGCCAATCGCGCCTCAACAGGTACTTACCTGTTGCGCGCCTGCGAGCGCTTTGTGAGGAGATGAAGTCATGGTCAGCCGCCCTGTCTTACGCCAAGGAAGCTTCGGTCAAACCGTCCGTGAGCTGCAAACGAAACTGAATCAAGTCGTTCGTCCCGTGCCACCGCTCATTGTTGATGGCTCGTTCGGGGCGAAGACCAAGCAGGCCGTGATGACCCTGCAATCGGCTCGCCGCCTGATGGTGGATGGCGTAGTCGGCGAGCAGACCTGGGCCGCGCTCGATCAGGCTGGTGGCCCAGGGCAACCGCCACCACCGCCATTGCCTCCCCCAGCGGGCGCAGTCATCAGCACGCTCGTCGAGAAGGCCGTGCAGATTGCCTTGGCCGAGAATGGTGTGCGTGAAGAACCGGCCGGTTCGAATCGCGGCGCGAAGGTCGATGCCTATAACGCGGCGGCCGGTGTGGGTAATGGCGCACTCTGGTGCATGTCGTTCGTGTACTGGAGTTTTCAGCAGGCAGCGGCGCAAACGGGACAGACCAACCCCATGCCCAAGACGGCCTACTGCCCATTTTTATATCAATGGGCCAAGGACCACCAAAAGTTAGTCACCACGCCTCAGCGGGGCGACATCTTTTTGGTGAAAGGACTGCGCGAGGGTAAGCCCAGCGTGATTCATACCGGTATCGTGACCGGCGGCTCGATCAATACCGTCGAAGGCAATACCAATAACGATGGTAGCTCGAACGGGATCGGCGTGTTCACGCGAACCCGTTCGACGTCGTCGTGCTACTTCGTGCGGTTGTAGGACTTGCTTTCGGAAGGGCGAGGCCTTTGCAGGCGCTTCGCCCTTCAGTATTACAGTCCCTGAACGAACATTAGAACGGCGTGGTATCGACGTCCGAGTGCGAGTCCTGCGACTTGCGGTTGCGGATGCGATCGTTGCCGGTGCCACCGATCAGTTCATCGATTCCAGCACCGCCATCGAAGGTATCGTTGCCGGCATCGCCCTTCAGCGTATCCATGCCGTTGCCGCCGAACAGTAGGTCGTTGCCTTCGCCACCTTCGAGCAGGTCGTTGCCGTCGCCGCCGTACAGCGTGTCGTTGCCGAGATCGCCGTAGATGACGTCGTTGCCGCTGAAGCCGTTGAGAATGTCGTTCCCTTCACCGCCGTGCAACTCATCGTTGCCGACACCGCCGTGAATGTTATCGTTTCCTTCATCACCGCTAAGCGTATCGTCACCTTCGCTGCCAGTGATGATGTCGTTGCCGAGGCCGCCGCTGATGGTGTCGTCTCCTTGGCGACCATCGAGCCGATCGTTGCCAGCGCCACCGACGATTTGATCGTCGCCGAGACCGCCATCGATTTGGTCGTTGTCGTTGGAACCGACCAACTCGCCGCCACCGACGAGCGTGTCGTTGCCAGCGCCGCCGATGATCTGATCGTTGCCGTCCTCGCCACTGAGATTATCGTCGCCGCCATTGCCGCGGAGGACATCGTTGCCATCGCCACCCAGGACGATGTCGACACCTTCTCCGCCCCAAAAGCTGTCGTGGCCATCGCCCAGATCAACGGTGTTCGTACCGTTGCTCGTAATGACGCTGTCGTTTCCTTCGTCGGCGTTGATGGTCGTCGGCACGGTGATCGGCACACCGGGCATACGCGGGCGACCCGAGCCCAGGTCGATGCGGTCGTTGCCTTCAAAGGCATTCACAACGATCGACGTCACGCTGGCCGAAGGATAGCGCGTGGCCACGCCACTGATTTGATACTGGCCGCCGATCAAGCGAACCGTGATGTTGTCGCCGCGCTCCGAACCGCTGATGGTGAGCACGCCGGCATCCAAGCCAGCTGTAACGCTCGAGGCCATTACCTCGCGGACTTCGAGCGATTCGATGCCGAGCAATCGTTGTGTTTTGGGGGGAGCAACCGACCGCTGTTTCGATTTGCGCGCACGCGCGCTGGGCGTTTTCGCCATGACATTTGCCTCACTCTTTTGAAAAGATCGAATCCCTGACAAGTGTTGCGCGCAACACTTTCCCGCGCAGAGAAGGCAATTCTCTGCAACTGTGGTCGCGCAATTTCGATAAGCGGCGGGACGTTAGCAAACCGAGCCAGAACGGCCAAGAGCAATTTTCTCGCCCCTAGCGCGAGGCGGTTTCGCGAATGGGCTCGGGATCGAGCAGGTTGACCTGCACGTCGTCGATCCAGGCTTCACCGAGGCCGGTGAGCGCGAAGGTAACGACGAGTTCGCCCGATTCAGGAACCGCGCGATAGATCGTGAACTGACGCCAGCCGCGCGTGAGGTGTTGCCGGTCGGCCAGCTCGGGTCCGCCGATCGAATCGAAGATCAGCAGGCCGTCGTGGCTGCCGGTGATCGGTTGGGGAATGAAGCACCAGCCTGTGATGCGGGCGATCTGCTTCTCGCGGACGGGCACCGGACTGCTGGTGATCCAGACCACGGGACGTTCGAAGGGCGGGGGAATCACGCGGGGCTCGCGCGGGGCTGCAGCGAGTCGCAGGGCACTTCGTCCGCTGTGAGGATTGACGAGCGACAGACTCGCTTCGCTCTTCACTCCTTCGGGCAGACGGTTGTAGTTTTTCCAGCCGGCTTTGGTCATGTGATCGAGCGATTCGAAATCGCCCCCGGCCTGGGCGTTCGCGCCCCAGGTTGCTCCGCGCAGACGATTGGCCAATTCCCAATGCAGCGGCAACGTCGTGAATTGAGCGATGCAAGGGCTGGCTGCCGGCGAGTGAAAGGCTGCGACCGATTGTTCCCAGTGACCGCGACGAACGCGAGCCTGCAGTTGCTCGGCCTTGACGACGTACGAATGAGCGGCCGCGAAATCGCCGGTCGCGATCACGCGTTGAGCTTGTGCCAGGTTGCTCTCGGCTTCGCGCAGCCACGTAACTCCTTCTTTCAGCTCGTGGCCAGTGGCGGTCATCTGGCTATTGATCTCGGCGACTTGCGACTGGCGACGAATTGCCAGATCTTGCCGCAGGCGAGTGGCATCCTGCTTGATCTCGCCCAGCGTGCGATTGAGAAAGTGGATCACGAGCGAATCGTGCGTGACCACAACCGCCGACGAAGTGTGCCCTTCTTCGATGGTGATCCGCAGACCACCGGTGGCCATGGTTGAGCGCAGCTTTTTGAGGCCGGCGGTGGTGATTTGATAGGCCTGACTGGCGGCCGGCACACCGGGCACCACGAGCGTAAACTGTGCGCGCGGAGCAGGCGGCGTGACATATTGCTGCGCGGCAGCCCGCTGGGTGATCAGCAGTAAACGTGAGCGTTCGGTTTGCCAGACGGCCGCATACACGCCCGCTTCGGGAGACGACAGGCCGTCGGTCAGTTGCCCGCCCGCGATCCAAGGCTCGAAGAGCCGCATTTCGTAATTGATCATCCGCAGTGCGTCGGTGCGCATGGCGGCGGGAACCGAATCGATGCTGAGCGGTGTGTCGGAGGGGAAGATCAAGCCGCGAACACCGGCCGAGAGACTCAAGTACATCGAGAGCCGTAGTTGCTCGAGATCGCAATCGTCTGCCTGGTCCGATGTGCGTCCGAGCAGCGTTAGCTGTTGTTGCAGCACGCCGGCCGGCTGCGAGTAGACCGTTCCCCAGAATGGCGTACCCGGGCGGGCGAGTCGTTCGCGATCGCTGAGCCAAGGACGCAGGTCGGACTGCTCAAAGCTGGTGCCAGCGGTCCGCTTGTCGAGCAGCAGCAAGCTGGCGAGGCGACTGTATTCGCTCAGTTCGCAATCGGCACCTACGAGCAACGGACGCTGCCGTTGCGGGTCGATGCTGCGTACCTCTTGAGCCAGGTCGCGCGTGAAAGGGACATCGCGATCGACCAGGCGAGTTCCAAGGCTCCAGCCGAGGATCGAGCGAAATGCTTGCGGCGGCGGGGCGGTGTCGTCGGCAAACGGGGGCGGAGCAACTATCCAAAGCTTGAGTCGTTCGGCTTCTTTCAAAGCTACTGGTGATGGCGAAGCATTGAACTTCACCGCGTTGAATCCCAGCGATTGCAACCAGGCCAGCGGTTCGCCCTGATGCTGAATGATGCGGGGCAGAAAAGGACGACCCTCGACCAGCAGCAACGAACCTTGAATCTCGGCACCGGGTGTCGAGGGATTCACGGGCACTTCGGCATTGGGATCGAGCGGGTTTACTTCCGCAGCAGGCCTGGAGGCGTTGATGGCCGTTTGATCTTGCTGCACGTAGCCTTTGACTTCGACGTCGTCGATCCACAGCTGCAAGTTGCCGGGACTGCTGTAGGCATTCACCACGAGCATGTCGACGTGTGCGCCGCGAACATCGACCGTGGGACCGAACTCGCGACGGAGCCGAATCAGTTCGGGACCATCGAGCCGGCGAAGCACTTCCTTTACATGCAATTGTTGCCAGGCACCGACATCGGTGTACGAATCGCCGGGAAGCAGCGTCGTCAGCGGCTTGCCAGTGCCGCGATCGGTGGTGCGAGGGAGCACCACGCGCACCATCAGTTGTAAATCGGGCCGGTCCGCTTTGATCCACAGCGAAGGCTCGAACTCGGCGATGACGGGCACCTTGCCCAGTTGATAACTGAGGTGGACGTAGGTGCCGTTGCCCACAGCTAGGCGCAGGAATTCGCTGCCGCTGCCCGAGCGAGACTGTCGAAAGGTTCGTTCCTGCCCAATGAGCTTGACGCTGGCATCGGCGGCGGCCAGTTGCCAGGTGGCGTTGGGAGATTCGAAGGTATCGCGGAACTGTGCAGCCGCGGGCTGCGTATAGAACATGGGAAGCAACAGCCCTAGCCCGAGCAGAAGCGCGCACTTCGTCCCGAGGGATCGAGGTGCGTTCGTCATGCGCTTGGCCCGTGGCATCGACAAAGAGTCCTGGTTTTCGCTGCCTTGCTGCGGGTGAGGTGGACAGCCCGCAGGCGTGTTGGTGTGCTTCGCCCCTATGTAGCCTTTCGGCAACTTGTCGCCTGGAGTGTGGCGATTGCTGTAAGGTGGCCTTGTATCAAGTGTTAGGACTAGCAACCAGAGCAAACGTGGCGAAACATCCACACGGGGCCGTTACCAAGAAAAACTTGTCATTTGTCGCAACCACTTGCGACCCATACACTTGCAACATGCACAACGTGCGCTGCCCAGGGACTGGTACGCCGGCTGCTTTAATCTGCTGGCATAAGACCACCCTTGGAGAAACTACTGATGTCGACTTCGCCGCGGATCACTGCTCAAGCCACCGAAGAACTTCCTAAGGACGTCGCCGACCTGGCAGCGGCCGTTGCCGATCTGCCGGCGGAAGTTCGCTCGCGACTGGAGCCGTTGATGTTCCGCGTGGTCGATAGCACTAAACGACGTCGGCGGATTCTCAACCTGGTGCAGGAAGCTTTGAGCCAATTGCGGCTCGACATGAAGTACCTGGTCTTCGATCTCGAAGCCACTCGCCGCGAACGCGATTCTCTGAAACCGACCAAAGACGAAGGGCCTGCCAGCGACGAGGACCGCTCGTAAGCTCGCTCGCCCTTCGCCAAGCCACGTTCGCACTCCTTGTGCCAACGCTTCGCGCCATCGACCTCGGTGGTGCGAAGCGTTTTTTTATGCGCCGAGTATGTTACAACGAGAGCGTTCAACTGGTCCTACTCCCTCGCCTCGGTACTCCGGGGAGAGGGCTGGGGTGAGGGGCCGAACTGTCGAAAAACTGGAATTGCAGTTCAGCCCGCGCAAGCGCGTGGGTTAAACAGGAGCATGGCATACCTCTCGCGAGCATCTTCGGTTACCAAATGACGCTTTCTTCTCTTCGCTGGCTGCTCGGTCCATGTTGCTTCTTCGCCGCGCTGCTTGCCATTGCGCAAGATCCCACGAGCAAGCCCCCGGCGACTCCACTGCTGGACGTTCCTCCCGCCGTGATGGAGAACGTGCATAAGCTCTCGGACAATGTCTACAGCAGCGGCGGGCCTAACGGCGAAGCCGCGTTCGAGATTCTGGCCAAGCTCGGCATCAAGACGATCGTGAGTGTCGATGGTGCTCAGCCTGATTTGGTGAACGCGAAGAAGTACGGCATGAAGTACGTGCATGTGCCGATTGGCTACGACGCGCTGCCAAAGGATAAGGCGCTGATCATCGCCAAGGCCGTGAAAGAATCGAAAGGGCCGGTACTCATTCATTGTCATCATGGCAAGCATCGCGGACCGGCGGCTGCGGCCGTTGCTTGCGTGGCCGTAAATGATTGGACTCACGAACAGGCCCTGGCCTGGATGAAGCAAGCGGGAACATCGCCCGCGTATGGGCAACTGATCAAGGACGCAGGCTCATTCGAGAAGCCCCTCCCGGCCGAACTCGACAAGATTCCGGCCGAGGCGTTGCCGGAAGCGGTGGCTCCGCCGCCGCTGGTCGACGCTATGCTCAAGATCGATGAGCGGTTCGATGAAGTGCAAAAGCACTTCAAGGTCGCCGTCGATGTGAAGGGCCCCGATTGGAACAAAGCCACTAGCGATGCGCTGCAACTGGATGAAGATTTTCGCGAGTTCCAGCGACTGCCAACCGTCAGCAAGATGCCCGCGGAATTTCAGCAGTTCTCAAGCGACATGCAAAAATCAGCCGCCGAATTGCACGCCGCCATCGAAGGACTCTCCAGCGGCAAAACAAAAGACACCGCCACGGCCACCAAGGTCATCGATCGCCTCAAGCAGCAGTGCACCGCCTGCCATAAGAAGTATCGGGATATGAAGTAGCTCTTGAGTTGTGGGAGACGATCTCACCAAACTTGAATGAAAGATTTCCGGCACGAAATTATTTTCTCAAACTGCGGAACTGCGGTCGCAACGGCCGATGCAATCGTTAAGTACCCCCGCGCCGTAGGATAGTCCCGGTTCTTATCAGTCCGATTTTCCAGGACGCACGGATGCGCAAAATTCTCGCCAGCCTGCTATTGGGCATTGGCTATCTGTTGCCAGTGCATGGCCTGTTAGCGCCCGTGCAGGCCGAGGTGCTAGAGTGCGCGGAGTGCGAAGAAGCTCCGCCGCCAACACCACCGCTCCCCAATTTCTGCGGCCCACTCTGCGAGCGATCGAAGCTGACCGGCGATTGGCACGGCGTGCGCACCTGCCTGCTCGAAAGCGGCATGATGTGGGACATCGATCACGTCAATTTTCTGTTTGGCAACGTGTCTGGTGGTCGCCAGCAAGGCTTCACTTTTGCGGGGCACGGCGACTACGTGATGAATTGGGACCTGAGCAAGGTCATCGATCACCAAGGGCTGTTCTTCAAACTGCGGGCCGAACATCGCTACGGCGAATCGATTGGCGGTTACGACGGCACCTTCCTGCCTTCGACTATTCCCACGGATCTGCCGGTCTCAAATAGCGAGAACATCTATCTGACTAATGTGCTCTTCACTCAGATGTTGTCGGAAACATTTGGCGTGTTTGCCGGCAAGATGGACACCCTCGATGGCGACATGAATGCCTACGCTCACAAGCGCGGCAAAGATCAGTTCTCGAACTTGGCTTTCGTGGCGAATCCGCTGCTACTGCGGGCGGTTCCATATTGCACCCTGGCCACGGGCTTTGTGATTCTCGAAGACATGCAGCCCCTCTTTACGTTCACCGTGCTTAACGCGAAAGACACCACGCGTAACAGCGGCTTTGGCGAATTGTTCGAAGAAGGCTGCGTCCTCTCGGCGCAGTATCGCAAGCCGTATGAGATTGAGGGTTTTGCAGGGCACGTGGTGGTGGGCGGGGCGTGGAACAGCCGCAAGTATGTTTCGCTCGGCCAAGATCCACGCATTTTGCTTCCCGATGTACCGATTGCCCAGACCTCGGGCACTTGGGCCGTTTTTGGCAACTTCGATCAGCAGTTGGTCTCTTACTCTGGCGCTCCGGGAGCGGGCTGGGGCCTGTTCGGCCGCGCGAGTGTTGCTGACAACGAAGCGAATCCGCTTGCTCAGTTCTTCAGCTTGGGCATTGGCGGTAACAGCCCGATCTGTGGCCGGCATCAAGACACCTTCGGCGTGGGCTACTACTATCTGGGCACCAGCAACCAGATCGGCGTCTTCCTGCAGGCCGCGCTCGGGCCGATTGGCGACGGGCAGGGCGTCGAAATGTTCTACAACTACGAAGTCACGCCCTGGTTCCACCTGACCGCCGACATGCAGGTGCTGCAACCCGAAGTGGTCAATCTGGATCCGGCATTGCTGGTGGGCTTGCGGGCGAAGATTGACTTCTAGCCTTCTGTTTCGGGCAATGATTTGCCGCGCTGTTCTTTGACCAGCGCCAGCCATTCGGCAGTGGGCAAGCCATACGGCCGGAACTTCTCAGCGAGACCTTGTTCCTCACTGTGGAACAAAGCCAGGTGCGGACCAAGCTTGCTGGCCGCGGGGCTGTCCATCAGGTGGCTCGAATCACTAGCACTCATCTGGAACAGCACGCGATACTCGATGTCACGCAGCGTGTTGCGATCGAGCCAGCGCGTGACGTTGGTACAGTTGTCGCTCCAGATGAGCGTGTGCACACCCACGGCGGGTCCTTCGCGCAGCAGGGTGACGAACTGCTTGTCGATGCTGCCGCCACCTTCATCGTCGTTAAAGCTGAAGTCGTCCGATTTCTTCAACTTGCGAAAACGGGCCAGATCGTAAACGACGAGGAATTTCGGCTTTGCCACTTGATCGCCAGCAGCCATGCGGCGGTCGACTTCGACTGCTAGTTGCTTGATCACTTCATCGGAATCGCGCACGTTGGCTACCGTTGCTGGCAACTTCACTTCGCGCACGAGTCGTTCCCAAAAGCCCGCTTCGGGCGAATCGGGACGCGTGCCATCGAGAATGTGAATCACGGGCTCTTGGGCAGCCGCTTGTTCCGGCAACGAAGCGGCCAGCGCGATCACACTGTTCGCCATCACTCCCAGCGAGAGTTCTTCCTGCTGACCGACCACGAGCAGGTTTGCACCTGCCTGACGACGGAACGTGATATCGGTCGGGTCTTTGATGGCCACCGCAGCACCCAACCAAGCGCGCGGATTTGCTGCAGCTTCCTTGGTCGTTCCTGTTTGCAGCAACTGCATCAATTGGCGATTCTCGCGAGGGTCCGCTGGCTCGTTGCCTTCGAACACGGTAAGCGAACCAGCGGAGATACCCTTCTTCTCAGCCAGCTCGCGCAGTTGCTTGAGATAACCTTCTCGCTCGTGATCGGAAAGCCACACCACCTGGAAGGGATGATTTCCTTCGAGCAAACCGTTGGCGTCGTTGTAAATCGCTTCGCCCGGCCGGTTCAGCAAGCGGGCCGCGCTGTTGTCTTCGCTCAGAATCAAATGGGCGTCCGATTCACTGCACTGCAAGGCGATGCGGACTGCCATCTGACCGATCGTACTTCGCGCTAGCGAATACGCACCGGCCAGTGTTTGCGAACCAAGCAGCACGTGAATACCGAACGCGCGACCTTGCCGCACGAGGCGATCGAGCAGCAGGCCCGCATTGTGCGAGATCTTATCGTCCGACGTAAAGAACTCCTGGAATTCGTCGATGACGAGCAGAACCCGCGGCATCACCGCTGTGGGGTTGGCGTTGCGATATCCCTTCAGGTCTTGCACCGTGTGTTTGCGGAACAGATCGCCGCGATGACGCAGTTCTTGATCGAGTCGTTCCAGCACACTCATGCCGAATTCACGTTCGCTCTCGATGGCGATCACGCGGGCATGCGGCAGGCGTTGAGCGGCGTAGGCTTTGAATTCGACCCCCTTTTTGAAGTCGATTAAATAGAACTGCAGTTCGTCGGGCGAGTAATGAATGGCCAGGTTCGTAATCAGCGCATTCAGCAGCGTCGATTTGCCGGAGCCGGTCTTGCCGGCAATCAGTACGTGCTGCGAAGTCCCTTTGCCGAGTCGCATCGATTGCATCTTCTTCGCGCCGGCACGTCCAAGTGGCACTTCGATTTCTGTACGACTGTCGCGCGACCACCAATCATCGAAGGCCGGCAAAGCCGAACCAAACGGCACTTCCACGCGGGCATTCGCCTTCGCCTGCGCGCCAATGGTGCGAATCATATTCGTCAGATGCTCGTCATCCGGAGGCTGTTCCATCACCAGCGGCAGCGGCTGCAAGTCGGGCTGCTTCCAGCGGAAGGTCTTGGTCGCTTCATCCCACACAAGCGTCGCAGCCGTTGTTTCCAAATCAGCGAGGTCAAAGTTTGGCGGCAACTTCAATTTGCGATCGGTGCTGATGAGTGTGTAGACGCCGCACCGCGATCCGCTGGCCGCAATGCTCACTAGCCGACGTGCGGCCTCTTCCGAGAAATTCGCAGGAAAGTTGGCGATGACCAGAATCTGATACGGTTCCGCTACTTCGCCCGCTTGCTGGTTGTACTCCTGGATCGAAGCGAACTCGTTGCGCAGGTACTTCTGAATCACCTTTTCCATATGCTCGGTCAGGTCCGAGAGTCGCTGCGTGATGTGCGCGCTTTCGGTCCAGATGCGGCTGGCGACCAATCGCTCGTCATAATCGGCCAGATGCATGAACGCGGAGAAGTTCTGGCCCAGGCCAACGGGATCGATCACCGTAAAGCGCACCTTGCCCGGCGGCAGCGAGGTAAGCATCCGGAGCATGACATTGCGCAGCGTGCTCGCGGCGACATCGCGGCCGTCACCTTCGGCTTCGAGCAGCAGCGAAGGAACTTGCGGATAGGAGATCACCGCGGGAAACTCGCAAGCAGAAGGCGGAAGCTTGAACTCGTCGCTGTTAGGTACACCGCCGGGAAGCGCTGCCGGATCGAAGGTGAAACGGCCAAATCGCAAGGCGGCGAGATCGACGCCAGGCTGAGCGGTGGTCGCTGTCTTTTGAAAGGCTTCGTCGGCAATCAACGTGTCCCAAGCGGGAAAGCGCTCGTCGCAGTAGGCATTCATTTCGCCCAAGATCTGCTCGAAGTGCGCGAGCCCTTGCTTCCAGCGCGTGGCGAGTCCTTGCCATTGATCGGAGAACGATTGCAGTTCCGCGCTCCGATCGCTACGAAACGATTCACTCAGTTCGATAAGCTGGCCTTGAAAATCTTCTTCCAGCCGATCGATCTCCGGCGGAGCTTGCTGCTCGATCGTGGCCAGGTTTCCTTCGTGCTGGTCTTCGATCGAAGTGCGCTTGGCTCGGTATTCCACCGTGGCCTGTTGCGTCACTTTGCGATTGCGAGCGATCTCGCTTTCGTGCGTTCGCTCCCACTCGGCATAGGCGGCTTCCATGTTGTCGTCGCGCCGCTCAGTCAATTGCCGCAGTTGACGTTCGGCCTCGGCTGTCGCCGATCGCAGGGCTGCCTGCACTAAGGCTTGCGCTTCGGAGATCGCCTGTTGAAACTCACCGGTCAAACGCTCGGCATGGCGGCGAGCAATGGGACGCAGGATTTGTCGCGTAGCCAGCGAAAGGACAATCGGCAACACCACTGCTGCAACCAGAGCCACAATGGCAGACGTGCCAGCGATGGCCGACCACAACCAGGCTCCCAGCACCGCCGCCAGAAACAGCACGAGCGAGAACAGAAAGATGAGAAACGGCCAGCCATCTTCCAAAAACTTGGCGTAGCGTTCCTGCTTCAACTCGTACAACTTGCTCCCCGCAAACGACAGGCTGCCAGCGATCTGTTCGAAGTAGCTATGCTTGGGCAAGTTTTCGCCCACGGGCGGTAACGGCGGCAGTTGCTCGGGCCAGGCACAGCGGCGACGGACGACTCCCTGTGCTTCGCCCAAGATTGCGCCGATCTGCGCTTCTACCTGGTCGATCTGCTGCTTAAAGCGAGCGAGTTCGACCTTGGGAATCACTTCCGCTTCTTTGAACGAACCGAGAATCTGATCGCGACGATGCTGCAACAGTCGTTTGGCATCGTCGACGGTCTCGGTATGCTGCGCCTTCTCGGTGTGTTGAAAACGGTCTTCTTCGACGAGGACCTTCTGCCCGGCCGTTTCGTACTTAATCAACAAATCGTCGCGTTGCGATTTGAAGTCCCCGATTCTGGTTGCGTGGCGATTCTCGAACTGCGAGATCAACTGGTTACGCTGCTGCTCGTAGCGTTGAAAAATGGCCGCGAGCCGCCCTTGATGCCGCTCGCGAATCTGCACTTCTTCGCGCGCCCGTTCGGCCACCAACTGCGCCAGTTTGGCAATCAGTTCTTGTTGCTGCTGGGTTGTGATGCGGGCTGTAGTCACCGGGGCAAAGCTTTCGTTCAAGGTGCAATCTGTCTTACGTAGCCCGACGCGTTAGCGAGGGAGATGCTAACCCTCACTCGGTTCACCGCACTCGCGTTCGGCTTCAATCAAAATCTCGGTCAAGCGATTCACCGCGGCGGCCAGTTGTTGCAAGCGAGCGGGAATCTCGTTCAAGCGCTGCTGATCGAACTGTCGAAAGGCATCGTCGTTCCACACTTCACGCGTTTCATTCGACCGCTCTTTCAGCTTCGCGTAAGCCTGGCTCACCTGACCGATGCCGGAACTCAAGTCGCAGATTCTCACGGTTGTTGCTCCGGCGTTTCGGTGGTGCTTGGCAGCGGACTACTATCAGCAGGCTGACGAAAGGTTTGTGTATAGGCATCGAGTGCTGCGGCCATGCGTTGCAGTTCTGCGCTGGCGACGGGAACATCGTTCTCGAGATACCGCTGCATTCTGGCAAGTTGAACATCAAAATCTTCGACCGCTTTGCGAATCTCGTATTTCCAGCGTTTTACGGCCTGCATTCGTTGCTCGGTCAGTTCCAGCCGCCGCTTGGCTTTCTCCAGCAGCTTCTTCTCTTGATAACAGGCCCGGCGATCTTCGCCGCTGATGGTCAATTCGCAGCGTTGCAACTCGAGTCGCGCTTCGGCCAGTCGATCCGAGGCTTTGCGCATTTCGCGCGGCCAGTAGAACGTCCGGTCCTGCTCGATCCAGTCGATGGCGCGGCGCGCTTCCATAGCCAGAGCCGTCAAACCGTGCCCCGTATCTTCGGCAAACTGCACCAGCGCCGCGCGTAGGGCAGTCACTGCTTCGGTCGACGTGATGTGAGCTGATTTGGCCATGTCATGATCTTCAATGAGCCAGAGGCGTTAGCGCCCGGAGTGTTTTTTCAAAACCGCCAGCAAGGAAAAGAAACTCTCCGGGCGCTAACGCTTCCGGCTCAGGAAAATTGCGTTACGACCTCAAATAATCTTCAATGTGTTCTGCCTTCCGCAGCAGGTACGGAACGTAGGCGTCGGCGGTCTCGGTGAACCGCAGCAGCACCTTCATGTTCTGCTCGAACTCTTCCGAGAACTTCTTGTGTTCCTGGTCGCGCCAGCTGGCACTTAAGGTGGCTAGCTGATTGCCGAGCGCCGCCGAACGATCTCGTAGCTGGGAATTGAACTTCTTTAAGCTTTGGGCGAACTGCCGCAGCTCTTCGGGATCGACAACGGCTTGGGGCATGACTCAATTTCCTTCTCGCGACGCGGGGGAGCGGGCACCACACTCAATTGTACTCCGCAGTTACGCCGGGGGAGCAGACCTCCTGCTCTGAAGTAGCCCGACGCGTCAGCGAGGGTGCTACCCGTGGGAATGTTGCAGCGGAGTGACCGTTCCAGCGACAGTTCTCCCTCGCTAACGCGTCGGGCTACTTGTGAGGACCAATCCTCTTAGGACGTAGCGGCAGACAGTTTGTCACGACCCAAATTAGCAGGGCCTTGCCGCGAGTCATTTTCGGCCGCTTTAGGTTGACCCGCCCCGGGCTGCAGTCGATGATGGGCAACCTGCCGAAACTGTCCCTCTCCCTTCCGTGATCAAGTTGGTCCCGCATGAGTGCCGAGAAGAAACCTGCCGCCGAATTGGCCCCCTGGCCTGGTTCGCATGCCATGCCTCGTTGGAGCGTGGATGAACTGAGCGACGCCCCCACTTTTCAGTGGAAGAACGCGCTGGCGATGGTCGGTCCGGGGCTCGTCATGGGCGCCGCCGCGATTGGCGGCGGTGAATGGCTGGCGGGGCCTGCAGTCACGGCCAAGTACGGCGGTGCGCTCCTCTGGATTGGCACCGTCAGCATTCTGTTTCAGGTGATCTACAACATCGAGATCAGCCGCTACACCTTGTACTGCGGCGAACCGATTTTCAGCGGCAAGTTTCGCATTCCCCCGCACCCGATGTTCTGGGTGCTGATCTATTTCATGCTCGACTGGGGCTCGATCGCGCCCTATCTGGCCGTGAACGCCGCGATCCCGCTCGAAGCTATCTTTCTCCAGCGACTGCCCGATCCAGATAACATCCCGCGTGACTGGTGGGTCCATAAGTTCGTCGCGACGGGTCTGTACTTGCTCGTGCTTATTCCGTTGATCTTCGGCGGTAAGATTTACAACTCGCTGAAGGTGGTCATGAGCTTTAAGCTCTTTGCCGTGATCACGTTTCTGCTCTTCTTGGGAATCTTCTTCTCGCGCCCAGCGACCTGGGGCGAGATCTTCTCCGGCCTGTTTCAGATTGGCACGGTCCCCGTGTTGCGCGGCGAAGATCTCAACGGCAACGGCATCCTCGATCCGGGCGAAGACTTCGATCAGGACGGGCGACTCGATGTGAATGAAGGCTTGCCACCGAGCAAAGAGAAGGGTGCACCGACTTGGAAAGATCAGGACGGCGACGGCAAGCGCGATGGCTACGCGACCGAGAACATCTTTGTCTACCTATGGAACAACGGCTCGTTCCCCACGCTCAACCTGTCTCTGATCGCCACTTTGGGCAGTCTGGCGGCGATTGCGGGCAACGGCGGTTTGACCAACGCGCCGATCAGCAACTTCACGCGCGATCAAGGCTGGGGCATGGGTGCGAAAGTCGGCGCCATTCCGAGCGTGATCGGCGGCCACGGTATCAGCCTGTCGCACGAAGGAAGCGTGTTTATCGTCAACGAAGAATCCATGCCCCGCTGGCGGCGCTGGTATCGGCATATCTTGCGAGATCAATTGCTGGTCTGGATGGGCGCGTGTCTTATCGGCGTTTCCCTCCCTAGCATTCTCTCGGTCGAGTTTCTGCCCCGTGGCACTGAAGCCAGCAGTTGGACCGGCGCGGCCATGACTGCCGGCGGCGTGCAACAACGGGTCAGCGAACCCGTCTCGGGAACACTCGCTTACATGCCGGCGCTGCGGTCGATGATCTCGGGACCCAACTTTGGTCGCTTCTTTTGGGGAGCCACGCTCTTCTGTGGCTTCCTGGTGATGATCACCAGCCATACCACCACTACCGATGGCTTTGTGCGTCGCTGGGTCGATGTGTTCTGGACGGCTAGTCCGCAACTGCGCAAGTTGCCCGGCACGGCGGTAAAGTACGTCTACTTTATTGTGCTTTGCATTTGTGCCGTGTGCGGCCTAACGATTCTCTGGCTGATGGATAAGCCCGGTCGCGTCTTCGAAATGTCGACGACGTTTTATAACTTCGCCTTTGCCTTCAGTTCGTGGCACACCCTAATCGTCAACACCACGCTGTTGCCGAAACAATTGCGACCCAACTGGTTCGTGCGCATCGGCCTCGTTCTGTCCGGCATCTACTTCTCAGCGCTCGGCGTGCTGATGTCGATGAAGTTCTTTGGGTATATCGCTTAGCGTAGTTTGTCAGAATGAATCGCATTGCTGCAGTTTCCGTCGATCTCCGCCTCCACGCGGGTGTCGTTACCGCTGCTGGTGATCAACTCGAAGTTTCGCTCGATTGCTCTGACTGTCAGCGCAGGAGGCGGACGGTAGTCTTTGGACTAGGAACGGGCCAAGGCCAGTGCTTACCCAGTCAGCATCAATTTCGCGGAGCAGTGCGAGATCGACGGCAGCGGATTGAAGCTGGCCATTGGATTGCAGAATACGAATTGGACTATTGGTACGAGCCCTTCGTGGACGCCAAATACCTAGACAAGCTGCCCTATTACGGTCCGTCCGACGGCGTACCAAGTTGGGCACGAGTGCATCTTACCGTGACTTGTCCCAACTGCAAAACATCTGCGCCAGCATCTACACAAACGAACAGTCGGTGGCCAGCACTATCCAAATGTACTTGCGGCTACGAATTGTTCACTGCCGAGAAGGCTCCGAACTTGTCATGGTGCGCAGCGGATTGAATCGGCAAGATGATTTGGGTGTGACGATCAACCGCCAACTTGCTTGTGCGGCGCTGCGCGCGCGGGCATCATAACGGGCAAGAGTCACGAAATATCTCTCCTTCAGGAAGCATGTTCATGAGCCGTTCTCGCCGCGTTTCGCGTCGTCAGTTCTTGCATACGTCCGCGGCAGTGGCCGCAGTGACGTCGGTCCCGGCAATCTGGACGACCGCGAAGGCTGAGAAGCCGCTCGTCGTCGGTGAAGGGGAGCACAAGTTCGAAGTGCAGCATGAATGGCCGCAGCTGCCGGCCAAGTACTCGTGGCAGACGACCCACAACGTGGCCGTCGACAAAGCGGGCAACCTGTACGTGATTCACGAGGGCCGCGACAACCTGAAGGACCACCCGTCGATCTTCGTCTTCGATAGCGAAGGGAAGTTTGTCCGTGCTTTCGGCGAGCAGTTTCAAGGAGGTGGCCACGGCATCGAGATTCGCCAAGAAGGAAGCGAAGAGTTCTTGTACGTCTGTGCCTATCAGGCGCTAAAGACGTTCGCCAAGCTGACCCTTACCGGCGAGAAGGTCTGGCAAAAGTTCGCGCCGATGGAATCGGGCGTGTATGCCGCCGACGAAGACACCAAGCCCGCGAAGGTCTGGGGGCGCGATCGCTTTTTGCCGACGAACTTTGCCTTTCTCGACGATGGCGGCTTTTTGCTCGTCGATGGCTACGGCGCTTACTACGTGCATCGCTACGACAAAGACGGCAAGTGGCTCTCGTGCTTCGGCGGCGTCGGCAAGGGAGAAGGAAAGTTCAACACGCCCCATGGCATCTGGGTCGACAAGCGGGCCGGGCGCAAGCCGTCGATTGTGGTCTGCGACCGGGCGAATAACACGCTGCAGTACTTCGACATGGAAGGCAAGTATCTGGAGACACTCGCCGGCTATGGCTTGCCCGCCAATGCCGAGACGTGGAACAACCTGTTGGTGATTCCTGAACTGAAGGCCCGCGTCACCTTGCTCAACGAGAAGAACGAAGTGGTCGCTCGCCTGGGCGATGACGTGGCGCGGATCAACGCCAAAGATGGCGGTAAGATTCGGGGCGACAAGAACCTGTGGGAACCTGGACGCTTCGTCCATCCACACGATGCCTGCTTTGGTGCCGACGGCAGCATCTTTGTCGCCGAATGGGTCGGCACGGGACGCGTCTCGCGACTGAAGAAATTGACGTAAGTCGAAGGCCGCAGAAACCGAGGGTGTTCACAAACCGGCAGGGTTTGTGAACACTGATGCGCGCCGCAGCCGAGAGTTACTGGGGGTGGCGTTCACAAACCCTACCGGCTTGTGAACAAACTTTTCCCGACCGCCCCGGCGGTTTTGTTGAGTTACGTCCGCGGAGCCAGCGAGCTTCATTTCCTTTCCTGCCCGCCCCCGCTTCGTCACTTGCATAGCGCGCGCTTTGCCTCCAGACTAGGTGCTTTGCGGGCGAGTCAGTTTCTGTGGAGCCGGTGATGCGAACTTTGGCGTGGGTGATCGTGCTGGTGCCTCTCTTGTTCCTGTTTACAGGCTGCGGTTCGCGGCCGGTGGCCACCGCCGACAATGGCGGGAAGGTCGTTAAGAAGAAGCGACCGGTGGCCAAGAACGTTCCGCAGCCGGCGACCAAAATCGACGTACCAGAAGATCTGTACGACAGTCCCGCCGCCGCGCTGGCCGATGTGAAACGCTGGGTCGATTCGAAAGATGGGAATGCCGGCCAAGCCTTGCTGAAGACCGAAGCCTGGCTGATTCGCCGCGGCGACAAGATAGTGCCGGAACTGACCGCGCGCGTCGAAGATAAGAACGAAGATCTGGCCATTCGCATGACGGCCTGTCGCGTGCTCAGCAAGATGGGCCCCGTGGGTCGCCCTGCCGTACTGGCCGCGACCGACAGCTCGCCCGTGCAACTGCGAGTGAAGGCCATCGAGTGCCTAGGCCGCATTAAGCCGGCCGATAAGGCGAGCGTCGATAAATTGATGACGTTGCTCGACGACAAGGAATACGACATTCGCAAGGCAGCGCTGCTGGGAATTGCTGCCACCGACAAAGCGGGGGCGCCGGCCGTCTCGAAGCTGATGGACATGTTGAACGACACCAAGGAAGACGAAACGATCCGCAGCTTGGCCAAAGTGGCACTGAAGAAGGTGGATCCCCGTAAGGGTCTGATGGGCGCGGACAAAGAACGGTGAAATCATGGCTGATTCCAAACATCCACGTGCCAGTCGCCGGCAATTTCTGGCCACCTCCGCTGCTGCACTAAGCTGTGCCGCGGTCGTTCCAGCGCAGGCCTGGACGGCTGAAGAGGCAACCACAAAGAAAGATGTCTTGTGGCTGGCCGAAATTCAGCAGCGCCCCGCAACCTTGCCGGAAGGCACCAAAGATTTTCCGAGTCTGCTCGTCGACGCTCAGGGGAAACCGATCCGCACTGGGGAAGCTTGGCAAAAACATCGCGGTGAGATACTCGCCTGGTGGCAAAACCTTGTCGGTGCGATGCCGGCCAAGCGAGACCCGGGCAAGCCTCCCCCTGTGAAGGTGCTGGAAGAAGATCGCGTTGGCAATGTCACTCGCCAGCGAGTTTCTTACGAAGTCGAACCGGGGTTAATCACCGAAGCGTACATTTGCAGGCCGACAGAGTTGCTGGGGACAGCGCCGGGAGTCGTCTGTTTTCATTCGACGGCCGACCATACGATTCGCCAGCCTGCGGGGCTTGGCACCGATGTGCAAAAGGCCTTTGGGCTGAAGGCTGCCCAGCAAGGGCGAATCACCTTCTCGCCGCGCAATTTCCTTTGGCCCGGTGACGCGAAAATTGCAGCCAAAGAGGAAGCTCGCAAGTATCTCGACCGCGTGCCGAAGAGTACAGGCATGGCCAAGATGCTGTACGACGCTCTGGTGGCAGTGGACATCCTGGCGAAGTTGCCAGGAGTCGATTCGACGCGCCTCGGTGCGGTTGGTCACTCACTGGGCGCGAAGGAAGTCCTGTATCTGGCTGCCTTCGATGAACGAATCAAAGTAACCGTGAGCAGCGAAGGGGGCATCGGGCTTAAGTTTTCGAACTGGAACGCGCCCTGGTACTTGGGCCCGGCCATTGATGAGCCAACCTTTACGCGTGACCAGCACGAGTTGCTCGCTTGCGTCGCTCCGCGGCCTTTTTTGCTCGTGGGCGGCAACAGTGCTGACGGCGACAAGGGCTGGCCTTACATCGCCGCGGCGTTGCCCGTGTATGAATTGGCCGGTAAGCCTGCTCGCGTCGGGCAATTCAATCATCGCCAAGGGCACGCGGTACCGCCGATTGCGGAAGAGCGAATCGAAGAATGGTTTCGGACCTACCTGTAGTTAGTTTGGCGAAGACGTCATTTTTGCAGCAGAAGCCACGGTTAGCTGGGCAATGGCTCACGCGGTAGTTACTCTGGAAGGACGCTGATTCACGCCGCTCGCTTTCCAACTTCTTTCCAGCCAACTGCCGACCGCCCATGCCGATTCGTTTTGCCTGTCAACATTGCGGCCAGAAATTGAGCGTGGGCTCGCAAAAGGCAGGCACCAAGGCGAATTGTCCCCGCTGCAAACAGAGCGTACGAGTTCCCGGCGAACCAGTCGCGCAAGAGAAAGTGACCGCCCAGTCGATGCTGGTGATGACCGGCGAGCCCGAACCGGCTACGTTCGACGAACCCGCCGCACCGCCGATTTCGTTCCACTTGAATGAGCAGTCGAGCGAACAGGCCGAGTCGCCGCTCGAGACTTCGGAACTGATCTTCGATACGGGTGCTTCGTCGTCTTACGAACAACCGCATGAGCAGGTCGTGCAGCGGACAGACTACAACCTCATCAGTTTGCCTCGCTATGTGCTGTATGTGCAGGCTGGTTTGCTGGCCGGTGTGGCGATCGTCTGCTTTACTCTCGGCGCTTTGATGGGCTCGGCATTCTTTCGCGGCGAACCCGAAGTGGCCGCCGTCGCCAAGCCTTGCAAGATCAGCGGCTTCGTGCAAGTGACACAGGGCGTGACCAAGAAGGGCGACGAAGGAGCTGTCGTCTTCGTGCTGCCTCAAGAAGTGCAGAAGCTCGACGAGCGATCGCCGGTGGAAGGGTTGCGGCCGCAGGATTCATCGCCCGAAGAGAATCATCGCGGGATCTCGATCCTGCGCGGGATCGGCGGCGCATTCGCCAAGACCGACAAGACTGGCAAGTATGAACTGCAGGTTCCTCGACAAGGGAAATACTTTGTGCTGGTTGTCTCGCACGCCAAGCAAGGGAAGGCAGAAGACATTGACTCGCAGCACCTGCGCAAGATCGCCAGGTTCTTTGAGAATGCCACCGAATTGATCGGTGAGCAGAAGTATCAGTTCAGCGAGGCACAGTTCGTCGCGGATCGGAAATTCGACGTTTCGTTCGAATGACTCCTTGATCGCTTCGCCCAGCTTCGATTCGCTTCACTTCGACCAGCGGTATCGGCGACATCGTCTCTGCGGGCACAGGAATCAAGTCGCTGACGTTGAACCACAATTGGCTGCCATCGGCACAACTGAGCACGTCGTACGAGCGGCTACCGCGCTGCACTAAATGCTGTTTTTCGCTGCGCAGGCCAAGTAATTTGAGCACATCGTACTCGTCCGACAGCTGCGAAATGATGTAGGCCTTGCGACGCGTGCCGTCGCCAGTCGCCAAGATGCCTTGCAGGCAAGCGCTGAAAACCCAGCGTTCCATTTCGGCCTGTTCGGTCTCTCCCAGGCTCTCGTGCGCTTCAGCGGCGAAGTAGTGTACGCGCGGCGAAAGGGCAGCACGCGACTTCCAACCATGCACTTGTTCGATGACCGCAGTCGCTTCACCCGCAACAAGCAACTCACCGACGGACTGCAGTTCGGCGGGAGTCAGAGGCTCGACGTTCAACTGCAACCAGGCACTTCGCGCAGCGAGAAAGGTCGCGCGAGAGGGCAACGTGAGGAAGCGAGCGAACTCCTGAAACATAACAGCAACTCGACAAGGACCTTTGCACATCGCTTTGCGTGAGAAGTCCAACTCTCAACTCGGATGCAGACAAGTGAAACGACGTGCACTCAACTCACTGCACTGTTCAAAGTAATCGACGACCCCGCGTCATTGCAATTGCTAACCTTGCTTCGCGCGCAAGATTTCAAATCTTTTCTCGCGCACGTCATCGCGCGCACTCGAATGCGCGCGGATGGTTCATCATCGCGCGATGAACAGAAAGTTTACGAAGAGCATGCCTGATGACGGCGCTCGATGAGTGCTTGCGCGCTTACTCGCGACCCACATGCGCGAAGTGACGAATGCCGGCTGCAGTAAGTTGCCGATAGAGTTCGGTGAGATGCGCTGCATCGCGCGTTTCGACGGTGCAGAGCACATTCACCGCTACGACATTCGGTGCGCAGAAGGTGCGATCGTGCACGATGTCCTTCACGCTGACGCCCATCTCCATCAACATCGTTGCAAACTTGGCGAGACCACCGGGACGATCGCTGATCTCGGCGGTGAACCTCGCGAGTCGACCATCGGCGACGAGCGCCGCGTCGATCAAGCGACTGAGAATGGTCAGGTCGATGTTGCCGCCGCACAACAACAGGGCAACCTTTTTGCCAGCCAGTTCGGGCAACTTGCCACTGAGGAGTGCGGCCAGCGAAGCAGCTCCGGCTCCTTCGACCACGCTCTTCTCCAACTCCATCAAACGCACCACAGCCAAAGCCAGTTCCGATTCGCTGACGGTCACGATTTTGTCGATGCGTGACTTGGCGATTTGCACGGCGAGCGCCCCCGCTCGCGACACCGCGAGACCATCGGCCAGCGTGGGCTGAGTGACCACATCGACGGGCGAACCGGCCTCGATTGCCGAGGAAAACGCGGTTGCATTGGCCGCCTGCACGCCGATGACGGTGACATCGGGTCGCAGCGACTTGATCGCCAGCGAAACTCCCGCCACCAGCCCGCCGCCCCCCAGCGGAACGATGATGGCATCGACATCGGGAACTTGTTCCAGCACTTCCAGCCCCAGCGTGCCCGCACCGGCGATCACTCCCGGGTCGTTGTAGCCATCGACATAAGTGAGGCCCTGTTCTTTCTGCAGTTCACTGGCCCGCTGCTTGGCTTCGGCAAAGCTGCTGCCGTACACAACGACCTTCGCTCCAAGTTTTCCGCAATTGGTCTGTTTAATCAGAGGGGCATAGGTCGGCATCACCACGGTTACGGGAATGCGCAGCAAGCTGCCGTGATAAGCGAGGGCCAGCGCGTGATTGCCAGCGCTCGCGGCGATGACACCTTTTCGCTTGGCCTCGTCACTGAGCAGCAGCAGAGCGTTGCGGGCACCACGTTCTTTGAACGAACCGGTTCGCTGCAGGAACTCGAGTTTGCAGAAGGCCTCGCAGCCTGTCAGTTCGGCCAGCGGCACGCTCAGCGGGCATGGAGTGAGCGCGATGCCAGACTGGATGCGCTCGCGGGCAGCCTGCACATCGGCAAGAGACAAAGACTTAGTGGATGAGGATTCAGCGGATGAGTTGCTCATGCCGCGATCATAGCAATTTTCGAACCCAGGCCGGAAGAACCGGCGCGCACTATGGCTTGATCGTCACTTCCGAGTTCAAACTCAAAATGCTCGCCAAGTCCTGCGCATCTTGCGGGCTGAAGCTGACACAGCCGAGGCCAGCCGCAGTACCGCTGCCATGCAACGAAACATTGCTGCCGAGATCGATCCACCAGCCACCGTAAGGATTGGCAGGATCGGTCGCGGCCAATTGTCGGCCATCGCGACCGATGTACGTCTTATCACGACTCTTCTCGCGCACTTGGTACACACCCGGCGATGGTCGCTCGTCACCCACGGTGAACGAGAACCTGCCAGCATAGAGTTGCCCAAGGAATAGAGTCAGTTCACCGGCAGCGAGATTGATCTCTGCGCGAAACGGACCGGGAATGACTTTCAATTCAGTGCCAGGAATCAGCACCGCAGAATCTTTGACGACGGCCGCGTTGATGTTCATCAGCAACTGAGCGTCAACCTTGTACATGCTCGATACGTCATAGAGTGTCTGCGAGCGGCCTTGCACGCGATACGGTTCGGCAAGCAGATGTTCGTTGCTGTAGATCACCTTGCCAGCCAGCGCGTCGAGCCAAGTGAGCAACTGGGTTCGCTCGGCGTGGGCGAGATGTGGATTGGTAGCGAAAGGAGACAGTTCGACGAGCGCGTCGCGGAACTTGCCATCTTGCACGTGACGTTCGACGTTCGTCCACGCCCGCTTCAACTTAAACGCTTCAATCGAGGGACTAGTGCTCGTCGCATCCGCGGTTGGGGGATCGCTGGATACCTCAACCGTGGGCTGAGTGGTAGCGGCGGGCGCAGGATACGGCGCGGTGCTGGCAGGTGCTTCGTAAACAGGTGGGGCCGGTTCCGGCGCAGGAGCAGGCGCGGTGAACGGCGCGGGCTGAGTGTGTTGATGGTCAGCAATGTCCACGAGCGGTGGCACGCTGCGATCGGGAATGGCGAAACCAGCGGCGGCATTGGCTGGCGGAGCACCTGGTGGTGGAGCCGCGGGCGTCAAGAACGGTGCTTGAACCACACCGGGAGCCTGGTCGGTCGAGCCGAAGTCAATGGCCGGTGGTTTCATCTCCGCCAGTTGCTGCTGCGAGAAATTGCCGGAGGGCGACTTATCGGGAGCATTCAGCGTGACGTAAACCCCGTACAGCACGCCGGCCAGCACGAGAATAACGCAAGTCGATTTCAGCGAGTTCACATCCGTCCTCCCTGACTAACATCAAGCTTGCACGTTGCCTCATGCCAGCTGGCCTCCCCGCACATCTTTGCGCAAAGGAAGCCTGCCCGGTCAAGCCTGACTCACCTGGGGCACGATAGCGAAAGGAGAAAGAACGTCAAATAGCAAGTTTGCGAATGCGTGGGATTGAAATTGAGCATTTGGCGTGGTCCAGCGCCGGTGATGGCCAAGCAGCGACGTTCATGGGGGGCGAAACCGCCCTAAAGTCTCCCTTTGCAGGGCGACTGGACCATTACGAACCAGCTAGGGTAAGGTTTCAGCTTGACAGCGTTACGGGGCCCAGTAGGCTAATTCGTTGCAGTCCTGCCGGTCTGGGTTCCCACCCGGACCGAGTTCCCCGCTGCCTGAATCCCACCCAGTTGTTTGCCTGCGGTTTCCTCTCCCGGAATCACCCTTTGCAATCGTTGGGGCGAAGCGCCGTTTCGGATCGTCGCTCTCGCTGGGCTTTGGTTGAGGTGATCGCACGCACAACTCGCAACGGGCGTTGAGAGCGCGGACGATCTGAACGCCCTTGGACCACACCGTCGCTGACTCGGCGTCCCCCGCCATGGAACTGTCCGCGACCTACTCCGCTTGTAGTCATGTCAACAACTCCGTTGGACAGCCGGTACGTTCGGCTGATGTTGTCGTGCGCCCTTCTCGGGTACCTCGGCTGCTGCGCGCCGCAGGCTACTGCCGAGGACTGGCCCTTTACACCGCTGCAAGCGCCGGCCACTCCCGCTGCCTATAGTCATGCCGAAGCCGATTCGGGCATTGATGGCTTCGTGCTGGCCGAGCAACTGAAAAAGGGAATCGATCTGGGCCCCGAAGCCGATCGACTGACCCTCATTCGCCGCGCTACGTTCGACCTCACCGGCCTGCTGCCCACTCCGGAAGAGTGCGACGACTTTCTCGCCGACCGCTCGCCCGATGCTTACGAGCAACTGGTCGACCGGCTCCTCAACAGTCCGGAGTTTGGTCAGCGGTGGGCTCAGCATTGGCTCGATGTCGTCCGCTATGCCGATACCGATGGCTTCAAGCTTGATAAGACCCGCCGCGATGCCTACCGCTATCGCGACTACGTGATTCGTTCGTTCAACACTGATTTGCCCTACGATGAATTCTTGCGACAGCAATTGGCCGGCGACGAACTGGCACCCAGCAGCCCCGATGCACAGATTGCTACCGGCTTTCTGCGACTATCGCCGGAAGAACTCAACGGCAGCGACTATCGGCAAATTCGCCAGGAATTGCTGGACGATATTACCGATGTGGTCGGCCAAAGCTTTCTCGGACTCACCTTTGGTTGTGCTCGATGCCACGATCACAAGTTCGATCCCATCTCGCAAAAAGAATACTTCCAGCTGCAGGCTTTCTTTTCAGCCATCGCCCACCAAGAGTCGGTGCTGGTGCCCGACGGCAGCGAGCAGGATCAAAAGTACGACAAGCAGCTAGATGTCTGGGAAGATGCCACCGAAGACGTGCGTCGCACCATGAACGCCATGATCGATCCGTACAAGACGGAGATCAACGCCGAGATCATTCCCACGCTCGACGACGAAACGCAAGCTGCCCTGAAGATGGCCCCCGAAGAGCGTGATCCGCGGGCCCAGCAACTGGCGGCGCTCGCAGAGAAGCAGCTGCGATATAAGTACACCAAGATGCATCGTCGGCTGCCGGACGACAAACGCGCGCAGTATGACGAACTGACCAAAAAACTGGCGGCGTTCGACAACGTGCGTCCGCAGCCTTTGCCTACTGCGATGACGGCCACCGATATCGGCCCGCGAGCACCAGCGACACGCTGCCTCGAGGGGGGCGATTATAAGAAGCTGGGCGAAGAAGTTCAGCCTGGCTATCTGGCGGTCCTCTCCAAGGAAGAGCCAGACATCGTGCCGCCCAGCGAGCGCCCCAATAGCACCGGCCGTCGGGCGGCGTTTGCCCGTTGGCTCACGCAACCCACGCATCCGCTCACCGCGCGAGTGATGGTGAATCGCTTGTGGCAGCATTACTTTGGCCGCGGCATCGTTGGTACCCCGAATAACTTTGGCATCATGGGCGAGACCGCGCAGAATCCTTCGCTGCTCGATTTCCTGGCCGTTGAACTGGTCAGTGAAGGTTGGCGGCTGAAGGAAGTCCATCGCGAGATCGTCAGCTCGGCCGTCTATCGGCAGTCTTCGATTTCCGATCAAAACCGCCTGCACGAACGGGCCGAAGACGTCGACCCCGAGAATGAACTCCTCTGGCATGCTCCGCTGCGCCGCCGCGATGCCGAGTCGCTGCGCGATGCCGCCCTCATCGCTGCCGAAGACATGAACACGCAGATGTTCGGCCCCAGCGTGCTACCGGAGTTGCCGGTCGCTTTGCACGAAGATCGCTACGCCTGGCAACCGACGCCCGAACGCGATGCTCACGTTCGCCGCAGCGTCTATTTGTTCGTCAAGCGAAACCTGCAGTACCCGCTCTTCACCGCCTTCGATCATCCGAACCGCGTTGCCACGTGTGCCGCACGGCCAGCGACCATCGGCGCACCGCAAGCGCTCCTGCTGCTTAACGGTGAGTTCCTGCGGAGCACTTCGCGCCGGATGGCGGGCGACTTGCTCATCGAAGCGAAGGGCATCCCGACTCAAATGGTCGAGCAAGCTTATGACCGCACCTTCAACCGTTCACCCGAACCGCAAGAGCTACAAGCAGCGCTCACTTTCCTGCGTGAGCAGAGCCAGCGAATCGCCCAAGCAGGCAGCCCGCCTGTGACCTCGCAGCCCGAACCGCTGCCGGACGGTTATTTGCCTGCCCAAGGCGCTGCCCTCGTCGATTTTTGCCAGGCTCTGCTGAACTCAGCCGAGTTTGTGTACGTCGACTAAATGATGTTTCGCACCGAAAGTAGCCCGGAATTTCATGCACTCTCCCTTCCCAACCAATCGCCGTGACTTCCTTCGCCAGGCTGGTGGAGGTCTCGGCGCGCTCGCACTGGCCAGTTTGCTGGCCGATGAATCGCGCGGCGCGGGGAGCAAGGTGATTCACTCGCAGGCACCGAAAAAGCCCCATCATCGCCCCAAGGCAACCAATGTCATCTGGCTGTTCATGGATGGTGGGCCGAGTCACATCGATCTTTTCGATTCCAAGCCAGCGCTGGCTAAATACGCGGGCAAGCCTTTGCCGCCCTCGTTCAAGAAGCCGCAAACGGCGATGAACGCGACCGCTCATACGCCGCTGCTCGCTTCCACTCGCAAGTTCCAGCAGCACGGCGATTGCGGACACTGGGTGAGCGACCTCTATCCCGAGATTGCTCGTCACGCCGACGAGCTTTGCCTGCTGCAAGGCTGCCAGTCGGAAGGGCTGACGCATGTGAATGCCGTTTGCCAGATGAATACCTGCAGCCAGATTGCTGGGCGACCTTCGCTGGGCGCGTGGGCCATGTATGGTCTCGGCAGCGAGAACGCTGACCTGCCGGGCTTCGTAGTTCTCACCGATTACTCGACCGATCCGCCCGGGGGCAACCAGAACTGGAACTCCGGCTTCATGCCGGCCACCTATCAAGGGACGCGACTGGCCACGGGCAAGACTCCCATCCTGTATGCCGAGCCACCACCGGGCGTGAGCGATGCCCAGCAACGCGCCAAGATCGACTTCATCAACGGACTCAGCCGGCAGTATGCCGAAAAGCGAAGTGGCGAAGATCGCCTCGACGCGCACATCGCTTCGTACGAACTGGCCTTCCGGATGCAATCGAGCGCTCCGGAAGTGGCCGACTTCTCGCGCGAGTCGGCTGAGACGCTGGCCCTGTATGGCTTCGGCAACGAGACCACGCAGCGGAACGCTCGCAACTGCTTGCTCGGCCGCCGACTCGTGGAACGGGGTGTGCGCTTCGTGCAGATCTACATGGGCAGCGGCACGCAGTGGGACGCGCACTCAAACCTCGATTCGAATCATGAAGCCAACTGTGCCGAAACCGACAAGCCCATCGCGGCCTTGCTGGCCGACTTGAAACGGCGCGGTCTGCTCGATACGACGCTCGTCGTGTGGGGCGGCGAGTTCGGCCGCACGCCCATGAGCGAAAGTGGCAACGGCCGCGATCACAATCCGTTTGGCTTTACCTGCTTTATGGCCGGCGGCGGCGTGAAGCCCGGCTTCAAGTACGGCGGTACCGACGAGATCGGCCTGTGGGCCACCAGTGGCCAGGCTCACGTCCGCGACCTGCATTCCACCATCTTGCATCTGCTCGGTGCCAACGAAGAGTCGCTCACGTTCTTGCACGACGGCCGCGACGAACGGGCCAGCGTCATCGGCGGGCATGTCCTCAAGGACATCATCGCCTAGCAATGGCCCTGCTTAACCACCTGGAATCAACTCTTCATCCAGGTCGTCATCGTCCACGTCCCAATTCGCCCAATCCTTTGGCAATACAATCTGCCTGCGAAGCTCCGTCGCGTCGTTGCCGTACTTGTCTACCAGCAACACCACGAGACGTCGACCATGCAATGGCACGTGCAGAGCCGGATGCAGATCCAGCAGTTTTCGCAGGACTCGCTGAGCCTCGACGACGTTTCGTTGCGCGTGCTCATCGTCATTAACTCCGATGGGAAGCGCCGCGATAATCAGAGACGTGTTCCAACGGCTGAGCCGAAAGACGACTCCGTAGTGAACGACGCCGTACCCACGCAAGAGCCGTTGCTCCACCGTTTTTGGCTCAAATGACGCGATGAAATTGCGGATCGCGCCAATCCATGAGGTGGCAGCAACTTCAGTTGCCGCAGGTGACTCATACGGATTGGGAAGATCGTTACCAGCCATACGCAATAACATAAGAAGCGGCTGGTGCTCCGTCTAATGCCTCTGCTGCCCTTTGCCGCTCGCCCGCTCGACTAGAATAAAAGTGACATCAGACCGTCACACCCTCGAACCAGTTGCTGCATGGCGCATTCCCACGCTCACGACAATCAATCGCACGCTCATGGCCACAGCCATGCGCCGGCCAGTTTTGGCCGGGCGTTTGCGATTGGCGTCATGCTCAATTTGGCATTCGTGTTTGTCGAAGCGGGCTTTGGGCTTTGGTCGCAGTCGTTGTCGCTGCTGGCCGACGCGGGACACAACCTGAGCGACGTATTGGGCCTGTTGCTGGCCTGGGGCGCGAGCGTACTCGCTACTCGGCAGCCCACCGCGCGGCGAACGTACGGCCTGCGGCGGTCGTCGATTCTCGCGGCCCTGCTAAATGCCATCATTCTGCTGATCGCCGTCGGTGGCATTGCCTGGGAGGCGATGCACCGCTTCTTTCAGCCTCAGCCCGTCGCCAGTGGCATCGTCATGATCGTGGCCGGCATCGGCTTTCTTGTGAATGGCTTCACGGCGTGGCTCTTTATGTCAGGACACAACGACCTGAACATTCGCGGGGCGTTCTTGCACATGGCGGCCGATGCCGCGGTCTCGCTCGGCGTGGTGGTCGCGGCGCTGGCGATGATGCTCACGGGCTGGCTGTGGCTCGATCCGGCAACCAGCCTGGTGATTGTCGTGGTGATTACCTTCGGTACCTGGGGACTGCTTCGCGAATCGCTCGACCTGGCTCTCGATGCCGTGCCGGCGGGGATCGACCCCGACCAAATCACCGCTTACCTGCAACAGTTGCCCGGTGTTGTCGCCGTACACGATCTGCACATCTGGGCGATGAGCACGACCGAAACGGCTCTTACGGTCCACTTGGTCAAGCCCGATGCCACGCTCGACGACGCGCTGCTCGCCCGCATTCACCGCGAACTGCACGACCAGTTTGGCATCGAGCACACCACCGTCCAATTCGAACTCGGTGACGCCGATCATCCCTGCCGACTTGCGCCGCACAATGTGGTGTAGAGGTGTGCCTGGCTGCAGATCACCAAACGTACTCAATGCCCGCAGTCACGCCGTGGTAGAAGAGGTCGCCGGTATAGACATTGGCTGCGAGGAGCGACGGGTTGCTGATGCTGGCGGCGGCGTTGTCGCTGGCGAGGCCCAGGTTGCCGAGAAAGAGCAGCTCGTATCCCATGCGAAAGGCAAACTGTTCTGTCACGTGATAGCTCGCGGTGACGCCCAGTTCGCCCACGAAGGCGGCGCGCGTTTCGGTCGTGCGGAAGCCACCAATAGGCCCGGGCCCAAACTCAGCGATGCCGCCGTCGGCAATGTTGGCGAAGATGCCCGCTTTGCCGATCGCATTGATTTGCCAAGGACCGCTGCCATCGATCACCAGGTAATCGAGGCCCAACTGCCCGCCGTACATGTGGTTGTTGTATTCGTATTCGCTGCGAGCGACGGGCCCGATGCGATAGTTCATCTCGTCCTTTAGCTCAATCCAGCGAAACCCAGCCAGCCAGGTGAGCCGCTCCGAACAGGCCCGCCGCCAATTGATTTCCGTGTTATCGAGCGAGGTAACGTAGCGTCCAGAGATCGCCGTGCCGCCGGGACCAGTGAAGCCAGCGCCGATGAAGCTACTGGGCGAGACCAGCGCTGTTGTCGCGATCGAATCGATACCAAAGAAACGCACTTGCAGCGAATCACCATTCGCCAGCCGGCGCGTGAGCGCGAGGTCGATCCCGCCGTTCCAGCCGAAATCGAAGTCGCCGCTGGAAGAGATAGGGACCAATGCTGGATTGGTGGCGACGATGGCTCCGCCCCCCGGCGTGCTACGGCCGAGGAAGATGGCATTCGCCGAGACGTGCCAATCGGGCAGGCAGCAGTCCAGGCCGAGATCGCAACCGCAGCCAGGCGCTTCTTCCGGTAGATACACCTGATTCGTCGGCTCGATTTCTTGAGCAATCGCCGACGATTCCATTGCCGGCGACACCGCACCGGCTCCCAGGCCCAGCCACAGCGCAGCAGTCCATACAGACCGTAACAATCCCATCGCGCACACTCCATTGCCCGCCGGTAAGAGACGACCGCTCGCGTTGGGGCGATCATTGCTATCGTCATCGACGCCAGCACGGGTTCCCGTAGTGAGAATGTCGTTGGCGCCGGACCGGCGGCATGTCGAGCGGGAGGCTCACAATCGGCACAGCCTACGGAGGCGGCGCAACGTCGCACGGAGCCCTCTAGTCGACTCCCTGGTTGGTGGAGAAAACACCGCTACCGTGATCGGTTCACCGCGACAGTGCGATCTCCTCATAGGCAATGCTGGTGATGCCGCGGGCGTTGCGTGTGAGGAAGGCTGTTTCGCCGGGAGTCATTTCGGTCCAGGTCATCGTGCGGCCGAAGCGGGACTTGAGAAAGACGTGCACCGCGCCGGTGCCGACCACTTGCAGTTGATTGCCGCGCACGACGAGCCCGGTCCGTTCTTCCACACCAAGGCCGATCATCTGCTCGCCCGCACCACGTCGCCCGGCCAGTTCGTCCAGTTGCTTCGAATCTCGCAGCAGGCCCGTGAAGCGTTCGAGGCGTCCGTTGCGGCCATCAAAGTGTTGCTCGACAATCGCTCGCGTCATCAATCCAAAGCCATGCGCAGGAACCGCTGTTACCGGCGCGGCAGTGTAGGAGCGATCCTCCGAAAAGGTCATCACCTCGGGAATGGCAGCCATGCCGGCCGAGGTGCCACCGACCGCGCCGCCCCGCTCAAGCACGCCGCGCAGCAGCTTTTGAAAGCGAGTCTGCCGGGGGAAGTTGCCGACGAAGCGATAGTTGAGTCGCGATTGCAGACCGCCGCTGAACCAGACACCGGTCGCGGTTTCTAAAGGCCTGGTGAACTCAACATCGTCCGCATCAGCAGGATCATCGGTAAAGAGGAACTGAAAACTGCGAATGCGGCCGTTCCGCGCGAGGGCTGGCCAAGAGCCATAGCGACTTCCCACAGCAGCCACGAACGTCTCATCGCTGCTGTACCACTCGCGGCGAAAACCAGCACAGGGCACAAAGACGATGCGCGCGTTCTTGCCACCGGCCAGTTCGACAAAGCGCTCAAAGGCATCATCCGTCACTGCGCCGCCGCCATGCAGCAAGATCGAGCCAGGCTGACCCGGATCGCGGGGCGTCGGCATCCCCAGCAGACTGTCTTGAGCCCGCGCGGGCCACGCGGATGTCGCCAGCAACACCATTCCTAGCGCGAAACCAAAGCATCGAAACGTCAGCAGGTGAATCACGTTCCACTCCTTTGCGAGAATACCCGTTAGCCCCGCGCCATTAGACCCATTCGCCATCAGGCCGGCGAACTTATTCCCTGCCACAACCGGCGCTGCACGGTTTCGCCATTCGTGGGATAATACGCCCGTGGTGGGAGATTGGTTGGTTGCTTGCACCGAAAGCTGCAATGGATTTTCGCGTTGATCTCGATTCCTTTCGCGGGCCGCTCGACCTGCTGCTGTACCTCGTGCGCAAGCAGGAAGTCGACCTGACCGAAATGCCGATCGCGGTCATCACCGAGCAGTACCTGCAGTACATGGACGTGCTCGAGCAGCTCGACGTCAACAGCGTGGCTGACTTTCTCGACATGGCCAGCATGCTGATCGAGATCAAATCACGAGCCGTGTTACCACACGGTGGCGAAGAGGTCGAAACCTTCGACGACCCGCGCGAGAACCTCGTACAAAAGCTGCTGGAGTACAAGCAGATCAAAGATGCGGCCAGCATGCTCGAAGAACGAGGTCGCGACTGGCAACGTCACGTCTCGCGGCTCGCCAGCGACTTGCCCCCGCGCGAAATCGCCCCCGCCGATCAACCCATTCATGAAGTGGAACTGTGGGATCTCGTCAGTGCGATGGGACGCATCCTACGCGAGAAGAAGGCCAACAAGCAGGCCACCATCACCTACGACGAGACCCCGATCCAGGTCTACATGAAGCGGATTCACGAAAGGCTAACCGCTTCGCAGCGCGCCGCCTTCAGCGAAATGTTCGCCCCGGGTATGCACAAGAGTGCCATGATCGGCGTGTTTCTCGCCGTGCTCGAACTCGTGCGCCATCACAGCGTGCGAGCCGAGCAAAACGACATGCACGGCGAAATCTGGATCGTCCCCGATGCCGAATTCGATCCCACCAAAGAGATCATCGCCGTCGACAACTACGACAAGCCCATCTCGGACGACATGCCCGTGCAAGGCCGTTAACGGGCATCTTTCCTGTCCTTAGTGGGATAGGCTTCCAGCCTGTCAGCCTTTTTCCGCAATTCACACAGGCTAAAAGCCTACGCCGCGTGAGTGTCGGCTGGAGGCGTATCCTGCCTGTCTGCAGCCCGCATGTAGTACACATCCCACTCGTCTTCTCGCATCTGTGCAAACCCATGTCGCTGATAGAAGCGATTCGAGGCACTCTCGCGCAGTGCGTTTAAGTGAATCGGCAGTTGTAGCTCATCAGCGGTCGCCAGAATCCGCTGCATCACTTGGGAGCCAATACCTCGCGACTGCTCCTGCGGCAGAACATACAAGTGATCGAGTATAAGGCAGCCTTCAGCGGGCCGCAGTGTATAGAAGCCGTTACGCTTCTCGTCGATCAAGATAAGTTGGGTATGCGCGGGATAGAACGAGTTCCGCAATCGCTCGCGGGCCCGCTCCGGATTGAAACGCCCCACACGTTCCAAGCTCTCGCGCATCGCGGCAATCCGAATGGCAACGAGATCGTCAAAGTCTGCGAGCGTAACCGCCGTGTAAGTTAGTCCGTGCATCCTTGTGCTAAACACCTCCGGCTCAATCCGTTGCAAGAAACAAACAAGCCCCGCTCAGTATCGCTGGGCGGGGCTTGTCTTTAGCAAGTCGATTCGTGCGTCACACGCTTACCACAGGTATTCGAGGCTGGCGTTGAAACCGTGATAGAACACGTTGCCGTTCCGTTGGGCGGTCGGCACGCGAGTTTGCGAACCATTGGCCAGGAAGATGTCTGGCGGAACGGGGTTGAAGTTGTCGCTGGCGAGAGCGACACCTTCCACATACAGGGCCTGATAACCAACCTTCAGGTTCCAGTTGTAGTTGATGCGGTAGGTGGCATAAGCGGCCAGGTCGCCGATGAAAGCAACGTCGCCCACGTTCAGTTCTTCTTCGAAGGCTGCGACTGGGTTGCCATTGAGGTTGAGGCGAGTGTCGATGTTCTGGTGATTGCCAAACACACCGAACTTACCTTCACCACCGAGCTTCAAGCCTGGAATCAAGCAGATCCAAACATCGCCACCCACCTGCAAACCGGTCAGCGAGTTGTTGGTGTTGACGTTCGTGCGAGACGAGTTCGCCACCGCAAGGGTGCGATAGTCAAAGTCTTCGTCCAGCTTGAAGTAACGCAGACCGTACAGCCACGACCCTTGGTAACGGCAGTGAGGCGACTGCCAGCGTTGGCGGAAGTTGACTTCAAAGTTGTCGAAGGTCGACGTGTAGTCGAGGCGTTGGACGTTGCTAAGGTCGGTCTCCAGGAAACCGTTGGCACCTGGATCTTGGCCAAACTGGCTGTAGACCGAGCGGAGCGTACCAGGTCCCGTCGCTCGAGCACTGGCATCCCAGCCAAACAGGCCGTAATAGGTGAATTCCAGGTTGCTACCGGCCCCGCACTGCATCATGGCCGAGAACTTAAAGCTGGTCGAGTCATCGAAGTCGAGATCGTCTGTTTGCAAGACCACAGGGCCCGCCACGCCTAAGCTCGTAAAAGGTCGGTTGACGCCGGCCCCTTCGCGTTTGAGGTTGATGATGCCGACATCGAAGTCGAACCAACGCGGGGCAGCACAGCCGCCGTCGCCATAGGGCGCGAGAATGCCGAGCACATCGCCCAGCAAACCGTTGTGACCGTGGCCACCGCCACCATAGCCACCGCCATCGGGCGGGCAGCCCATCATGTCGCCACTCGGTCCCATTCCCATCCCGCCGGGGCCCATGCCACCCGGACCCATTCCACCGGGACCCATCATGCCGCCGGGAGGTCCTCCCGGGCCCATGATCCCTTGGCCACCCATGGAGTCGGGGTCGTACATGCCGGGAGGCGCGCCACCCATCATGCCCGGTCCACCGGGGCCCATCATCATCCCGGGCGGAGGGCCCCCAGGACCCATCGGTCCTTGGGCCTGCGCGCCTTGGTTACCCAAAATCACGGTGGCAATCGAAAGGAGGGGCAACATCCACGCCCAGCGACAGTTCATCGGCGAGTCTCCGCGGCTCATAGGATCTTCCTAGCGCCAGACCACAGGCCCAGCTGCAACAGCCAGGCGCGTGTCGTCGAGTTTTTTTGACTTGCTTGCAGCCTTCAGACTGCACGGACCCAGTGGCAACAGCTGCCACGTGCCGCGCATTCTCGGCTCGAAATGTCCTATCGGCCCGTCAGAACGCGCAAAATCAGAACTTCCGCTACAACCGCCAGTTTTTCTCGAAGTCGCAACCTCTCCACAAACTCCCCATTCCACCACCTCCTTCCCCGCTTGCCCAACCTAACAACCTCTACTCACCACGCCCCCGCTGGAGTTCCGGCGCTACCGCCTCTGCGCACGACACTCACGACGCCCCCGCCCCTGCGGCGGGGGTTCATTGGCTTTTGCACTAGCTGATGCTTGAGCCGGCCTACTTCCCCGTTGGAGTTCCGGCTTTAGCCGGTCCTGCTCCCTGCCTTGTGCCCCACCTAAATGCTTGAGCCGCACCCCTGACGGCCTACTTCCCCGTTGGAGTTCCGGAGTTACTGCCTCTGCGCACGACACTCACCACGCCCCCGCCCCTGCGGCGGGGGTTCATTGGCTTTTGCACTAGCCGATGCTTGAGCCGGCCTCCTTCCTCGTTGAAGTTCCGGCTTTAGCCGGTCCTGCTCCTTGCCTCTTCCCCTACCTGCTGCTTGCGCAGCTCCCTGCCCGAACAGCGCGAAGTTCCGCTCGTTACCGCCCTTCTTTCTACTTCGCCTTCCTCATCTTCTTCTCCAACATCGCCTGTCTCGCCTTCCTTTCCTTCCGATTCAACGGCCGTCGCACCCCGGGGCCCTCCGTCTTTAGCGATCCATCGACTCCTGACCCCTGCTGGCTGCATTCCTCGCTCGCCCCCGCACGTTCTTCCCGGTGCTCCACCGACACCACCACCTCACCCGTCAACTCGCCGTGAACAGTCCGCCGCGCGGCCTCTTCTTCATAAAGCTTCATCACGGGCCGCGTTGCCGAATCGAAGGCTGCCATTGCACTTAGGGGATCGCGAAACTTCTCGTTTCGCAGCTCGGCAGCCTCTTTCGCGAACAGCGCTGAACAGTCCCTATTCAGGGGGCTACTCTGCCGCTCAGCCCGCTCGGGGTCGGGAGTCTTTGGCGAGCGACGACCCTCCATTTTCGAGGATCGTTTTTCGCCATAGACTCCCGACCCCTGACTCGTTGCCCGCTCCTTCGCCGGACCATTTGCATTTTCGTCTTCCTCCCCTTCCTCTCCCTCCTCATCCAAACCTTCCGCTGCCAGCGCCGCGGCCGCCAGCGAACTGAGCAGCGAAGGCTGCGGCAGCATCGCCGCGTGTTCGGCCAGTCGGCACGCAACCATCAGGTAGCGCGGGTCGCCATAGCCCGTCCGAATCGTTGTCACCGAATTCGCCCCCGCGAAGGTGGCCGACTTGCGAACGGTCTTCATCGGACCCTGCGACATGCGCCACGCGTTTTCCGCCTGGGAGCACAAGAAATTCAGCCTTTCCGCCGCCATCTGCTCGGCGACGTACAACTGCTGCTCGCGGCGCACGACGTCCTTCACGCCCGGCGACATTTCCACCAGATACGCCGCGACGCGTTCAATGATCTGACAGATTCGCGTTTGCGAAATCTTCAGCTTACGCGCAGCGACGCGCGTGCTGAACTGCGACACCTTCACCAGTCGATACGCCTCAAAATCACGCCAACACGGCGGCAACGACACCTGCATGGCCGGTCCCCTTCGCGAAAATACGCTGTGCAATCTCACAACACACCTTCGCCAACCTATCAACCACTCGTGACTAGTTAGGTCACGCCCCGCTAGCATTTTGTCGGGGACTTGCTCGCCGCTGGCCCGCACGTGAAACTGGCTGCGAACGGCTGCCGCCGGTTGAATCGCAAGCTCGTGGGACTCTTTCGATGCACATTTCTCGTTGGTTTCTTCACCGCAGCCTCCTCTTCGTGGCGATCGTTGGCCTACTTCCAGCGACGCTGATTGCAGCGGAGCCGGCCACCACCGGCGAGCGCATCGCCGAGCAGCCACTGAAGGACCTCGGGGCACAGGTTTCGAAAGAGGGAGACAAAATCACCCAGCTGAGTTTTAAGGATTGCTCGAAAATGGGCGTTGCCGAGTTCGAGCTGATCTCCAACCAGGCAGATATGAAAAAACTGACCCTCTACGGCAGTTGCAAGGGCCTGAACAACGACACGCTGCCGCTACTGACAAAGCTCACCAAACTGGAAGAGCTTAGCACCGATGGGATGCAGCCCACCGACGACGGGCTGAAGGCGATTAGCGAAATGAAGAGTCTGAAGTCGCTCAGTTTTTTTCATCCCTCGTGGGGCAGCAAGGAATTTATCGGCACCGGCGTCGCACATTTCGCCGAGTTGCCCAAGCTCGAACGCCTGACGATCGCCGGCTCGCCGTTCAACGATCAAGGGATGGCCGCCGTCGGCAAACTGACCCGACTAAAGTCGTTCCGCACCTGGCACACGTTTCAAACCGAAGCGGGCAACGAGCAGCTGCTGAAACTGACCAATCTCAAAGACCTGCGGCTCGGACAACGGCTGCGCAAGTACGACGGCAAACCCAATCCGCCCAGCTTGACCGACGAAACACTCGGTGTGCTCGCCAGGCTGACAACGCTCGAAAATCTCTGGCTCGACGAAGCGAAACTCTCGCGCGCGGCACTTGCCCAACTGAAAGCGCTGCCCCACTTGAAGCTGCTCACGCTCGAACGCGTCGATATCTCGGACGCCGATATTGAGGGGCTGCGCCAAGACCTGCCCAACGTCAAAATCGACGTGAAGCCCCTGACCGACGAGCAGCGCACGGCGCTCGAAAAGATGCTCAAGCCGTAGTGCTTTCGCTATTATTCAATCCCAGCCCGGCAGCACAAAATATTCGGCAACGGCCCGAGCAGTCTCGCGGGCATTAACGAAAGGCAGCGTTTGCCCGGGCTCGATTAGGCGATCGCGAAAAATACGGTTGACCTTCTCACGCTCGTTCACCGTGTCAGCGAGGCTGACCAAATCGGAACGGGTCCGTTCATCGAAGAAGCAATTCGCTTCCCAGGCCTCTGCGCGCCCTTCTACGATTTGCCAGGTGCGCTCGGCAGTGCGTCCGTACACCAGCTTGCGCAGGCATCCTCCCGCGATCCAGTGAGCATATTCAAAGGTATCAACGGCGCTTTGAAAGACGAGCCACAGCACCTCGGTTTGCAACTGTTTCGAGTGCTGCTCTAGCCTGTCGATAGGATAGTTGCCGTCGTTGATATTCAATTCGGTGGCAAAGAAGAACGAGCCCGGCTCGGTAAACGCGCTCGGGAATCGCGTTTTGATTTCGCGTTCAATCGCTGGTCGCGCGCGAACATAGATGGCAATCAGCGTGCCCATGATTCGTTTCCAGATTGCCGCTAAAGCCTGGCCACAGAGAATGCTACACAAACCGCAGCAACGCGTAGTTCTTTTTGCCGCTGCGCAGGACCATTACGGTTTCGCTGGCCAGTTGTGTGGTGGTGAGGCGCGTGTTGACACCGCTTTGTTGGCGATTGTTGACGTAGGCGCCACCTTGATCGACGACGCGGCGGGCATCGCCCTTCGATTTGCACAGCCCCGATTCGACGAGTGCGTCGATCAGCGGCAAGCCTTCGCCGCCAAGCATCGACGGGGCAAGCTGCTTATTCGGCACATCGGCAAAGATCTCCGTCAGTTCACCATCGGAGAGGTTCTCAATCTCCGCTCCAAAAAAGATCTCCGTCGCCTTGCGTGCCTTGTCGAGACCGGCCTCGCCATGCACGAGTTTCGTTAACTCTTCCGCCAACCGCTTTTGGCTGTCGCGCTTGTGCGGCTCGCTGGCCCGCTGAGCATCGAGGGCTTCGATCTCTTCGTGAGCCAGTTCGGTAAGAAAACGAAGGGCCATGCCGGCATCGGCGTCGGCGAGGTTGATCCAGTACTGGTAGAACGCGTACGGGCTCGTCTTCGCAGCCGAAAGGTACACGGCTCCCTTTTCGGTCTTGCCCATCTTGGTGCCGTCGCTCTTCAGCAGCAGCGGGCAGGTCATGCCGTACAGTTGCGAGCCATCCATGCGGCGGGCGAGGTCGATGCCCGCGGTGATGTTGCCCCACTGATCGCTGCCGCCGATCTGCAACTCGCAGCCATGCTTCCGCTTGAGCACGACAAAGTCGTAGGCCTGCAGCAGCATGTAGCTGAACTCGGTGTAGCTGATGCCGCTATCGCGCTCGAGCCGTCCCTTCACGGAATCCTTGCCGAGCATGACGTTCACCGGAAAGTGCTTCCCCACGTCGCGCAGAAATTCGAGGTACGAAATGCCTCCCATCCAGTCGAAATTGTTGACCAGCATGGCCCCGCCCGTCGACTTGCCATCGCCGAAGTCGATAAAGCGTTCCAGCTGGGAACGAATGCCCGCGACGTTCGCACGCAGCGTATCAGCATCGAGCAGTTTTCGCTCGTCGGTCTTGCCGGTCGGATCGCCCACCATACCGGTCGCACCCCCGACGAGAGCAATCGGCCGGTGCCCCGCTTTTTGAAACCGTCGCAGCAACATCACCGGCAGCAAGCTGCCCACGTGCAGACTGTCGCTCGTAGGATCGAAACCGCAATAGACGGTTCGCGATCCCGAATTCAGCCAATTCGGAAGATGTTCGTCGGCCGTGGTTTGATTTACGAGACCACGCCAGGTGAGGTCGGCGAATAACATGGGAGTGCGGAGTTCGGAATGCGGATTGGGGAGTGATCGAACTGGCTATTGTGGCCGGTCGGAAAGAATCGTAGTAGGGGCCGGGCAGCGGCTATTTGAACCAGACACATCTGCAGCCGAAGAGTTCACTTCAGATCGGTTCGTTGATGACCGAATACAACGTGCCGAGGTAGAACATGGCGAGGCGCGCGATGGCCAGAATCATGATGAAGGCCACAAAGACGAAGGTGAGGGCGGTGGCCGCCATCGTCAGCATTCTCATCGCCCCGTGGGCCTTGTCCTCGTACTGTTTGGTCAGTCGCAAGAGCGATTCGTTCGTGGTGCCGGCGATCTCGGCCGTTTCGAGCGCGAACAAAAAGTCATTCGGAAAGGCATGGGTCTGCGAGAAGGCTTCGTAGAAGGTCTCGCCCCGACCAACAGCGGCCGCGACCGTTGCCGAGTGCTGTTCGTAGTGCGTGTTCTGGGTGGCAGCGATGGCCAGTTCCACGACTCGTCGCGCGTCCATGCCGCTTTCAAGCCCGAGGGCAAACGACCAGGTGAGCCGAGAGAGCGCGAAGGCTTCGAGGCACGGACCGATGACCGGTAATCGCATGGCGATCTGCACCGGTGCGGGACCGAACCAGCCTCGCATCAATCCGTTGATGGCCAGCACGATGCCGCCGACGACGGTGGCGATGGAGGCCAAAAAGATCAGCGCGCCCGAAGTGCCAACGAGTCCGAGCCCGAGGATATCGAGGGTGACTCCTTCGGCCAACGTGTTGACGAAGCCGTTGATCCAAATGACAAGAGCCACGACAAACACGGCTGCCACAAGCTGCAGCATCGGCCAGGCGATGCCGAAGTAAAACGTGCGCCGCATCGCCGCTTGCTGCTCGTAGTAATGCGCCAGCTTGAGCAGCACTTCGTCGAGCCGGCCGGTCTTCTCGCCAATCTCGGCCATCTGGCAGACGAGGGGCGGAAGGTAGCCATTCGTTTCGCGGAAGGCGTCGGCCATGGTTCCGCCGGCGGAAATGTGGCGGAAAATCTGCTCCATGTGGCGACGGTGCGACTCTTTGCCGCGCGTCGCTTCCTGCTGCCAGAGGCGACGGACATCGACGCCCGCCTTAAGTGAATTCCCTACGCGCTGACACAGGCCGATCAGCTCGCTGGAAGAAATGGCCCAGCCCGATGTCGACGGGCGGTTGGTCGGATCGAACGACGATTCGCTGCCGCGCGCGACTCGCGCATCACGTTCACCCAGCTGGGCAGCAGCGGGAATGATGGGTCGTGATTGCTCGAATTGCGACATGCTGCTTCTCCGATCCGTGGCCGCTGCTCTCTGGTCTCGGCTCTTACTTCCCTCCGACCAATTGTACCTTAGCAGCAGAACCCGCTACGTCCAGAATTTGCAACTTGAGCGAGTTCGTGCGCACCCTGCGATCGACGGCGAGCGTCACGCTGTGAGTGCCGGTCGGCAGGTCGAACGTGACCTGTTCCCCCTGGATCGCTTGCGGCTTGCCATCGATCCACAGTTGCACGCCAGCGGGATCATCAATGCCCAGCGACACCTTGCCGGGCGTGCTCACTTCCAGCTGAGCCCGCAGGAAGGTAGTCGGCGGCAGTTGCTTGTGAGGCGTGAACGTCGGCAAGCCCTCCAGGGGCAACTCGCCCGCGACACGACTGTAGGCACTTTGCCAGTTGAAGATCGCATCGTCCGAGGCAGCGGCATCGAAGCTGGTGCGATTCAATCGCCCGTTGGCTTCGTCCGAATATTGCAACACTTGCCAGCGACGAACGGGCCGTTGTTGCCCCATCGTGTATTTGCCGCCCACCTTACCCAGTTCGGTAAGGAACCGCAGCAAGTCGGCCAGTTCCGTCTTGGTGAGGGCATCGACAGCCCCATCGGGCATCAGCGAGCGGCTGTCCTTGATTCCTTCAATATCGCTCTTGGCCAGCGTGATGAGTTTGTCTTCGGCGGTGCGCAGAATCAGTTGCTCGGGCGCGTCGCGCACGACGAGGCCAGTGTAAACCTGCCCACTCGCTTCCAGCACCAGCTTCGCGTGATAGCCTTCCTTTACCTTGCTGGCCGGCGTGATGACGGACTCCAACAAGTAGTCGGGCTGGGCACTCGCGCCGATGCTGACGAGATCGGGACCAACCACACCACCCGCGCCGCCGATGGCGTGGCACTTTAGACAGGCGAGTTGCGTGGAGCGATAGATGGCTTCACCCTTCTCGGGGTTCCCTTGTTCGCGCGCCAGTGTGACCATCTCGGTACTGAATTCGGGAGTCAGCTTCCAACCGGCCGATTCGAGGCCACCAGCCTTCTGAGCACTGGCGATGAGCTCCTCCGAGGGTTGTGGCGCACTACGGGCCGCGCGAATGACCAGCTTGGCAACATCGGTCGAGAGTTTGCTGCCCGCCAGTGCCGCGGTGAGCGCGGCGGTTCCTTCTTTGCGGGCCAGTAAAGGCTGGATCATTGCTGCTGGATCGACCCCTTGGGGAGCTTCGGCGAGCAAGTCGACCGTGCCCTTCGCCGTGGCTTTCACATCGAGCGTGGCTAAGGTGGCGAGCGCTTGCTGCCGATCGGCCAGCGGGCGGCCTTTCGCGGCTAGTTGGGCGAGAAGCTGCTGAGCATTCGGTCCACCAGTGAGCCCGACCGCTTCAATGGCTGCCTGACGAACGGCGGCTGGTTGATCGTCTTTGCTGGCAAGTGCGGCTAACTCAGTAGCTGCAGTGGGCAACTTCCATTGACCTGCGGCGCGAATGGCCGCAGAGCGTACCTGCTCATTGGTCGCATGGAACAGTTTGCTCACTTGCGATAGATCACCAGTCGGCTGAACCTTGCGCAAGCGGCTGGTTTCTCGCAGTGCATCGAGCAGAGCGGCCTGCTTGGGTGCCGCCAGACTCGAATCTTTTGCCAGCACCATTTCGAAGACGGCGCCCAGTTCTTTCGGACCACCCAGGCTGGCAACAATCGCCAGCACCCCTTCGACGCGGTCGGCGGGAATCTTGTCCTGCTGAATCAGCTTGAGGAGCGGCGCAACCACTTCGGGCGAATCGACCGCCTTCAAGGCGAACGTGAGTTGATTCACATCGCTGACATTGAACTTGCCTTCCTGCAGTGCCGGGAGCCAATGCTCGCTCAGATCGCGCATCGTGGTCCACAGTGCGAAATCGAGAAAGCGATCCATCGGGCGATTGAGAACCACGAGAGCCGCTTCGGCAGCTTTCGATTCAGGAACTTCGGCGAGCGCGCGAACGGCTTCCAGTCGCACGCGCGGATGCTCGTCGTTGGCGGCGCGCGAGGCATATTGCAACAAATCGGCAACGGGAATCTTCTGACGCCAATGCACCGCAGTTCGCACAGCAGCCGCACGCACGCGAGGATCGTTCGAATTCAACAACTGAGCGAGCAGTTTTGGTTCCGCCTGATCGATCGCTTCGTACAGCCACAATGCTTCCAGCCGAAGTTGATCGCCGCTCGCTTCGTTGGCGGGAATGTTCGAGACCAAAGTCTCGAGCGCCTGCTTCACACTCGATTGGTCCTTGTTCTCTGTTTGCCAGTGAATGTTCTTCAACATGTTTTTGGCATGCTGGCGAACCCATTCTTCGGGCGACTTAAGCGACTCCAGCAAAGTTGCGGGCGAAGCTGCTGCCGAGATCTGCGTCTTGAGCAGTGGACGGTTTTTGGCCGTCACGCGCCAGATACGGCCGTGGGTGTGATCGCGGCGCTCGTCACGAAAATCGACTTCGCCGTGCTGAATGATTGGGTTGTACCAGTCGGCAATGTAAATGGCTCCATCGGGGCCCATCTTTACGTCGATCGGACGAAACGCGACATGCGGCGTCTTGATCAGTTCGGTCTCTTGCTTCGAGGCATACCCGCTGCCGTCTTCGGTGACCGTAAAACGGCAAACGCGATGCGCGCGAAAGTCGTTGGTTATCATGGTGCCGTCCCATTCCGGCGGCAGATGACGTCCGCCGATGATCTCCAGCCCGCAATGCTTGGGACTGCCAGGATTGAGCCCCGTCATCAGTCGCTTGGCGTTGGGAGCCGAGACGAACACGGAACCCGGGAACACGTAGTTGATGCCATCGCCATAAGCACCATCGGTGGCAAACGACTGGCCAAAGCGATCGTGATGATGGCCCCAGGTATTCACGAAGCCATACGCGAGCACTTCTAGCTCCAGTGTCTCGGGACGAAACCGCCAGATGCCGCCGCCGTTCAAGCGCTTCACGCCGTAGGGCGTTTCGATGTGCGAGTGAATGTAGATGGACTGGTTCATGTACAGGCAACCATCGGGGCCCCAGCGGAGCGTGTGCAGCAGATGATGCGTGTCTTCGGTGCCAAAGCCCGACAGGACCACTTTCCCTTCATTTTGCTTGCCACCGGGGAAGTGCAATAGCTCGGTGCTGTTGGCGACATAGCAGCCGCCCTTGTCGTCCGGGATAACACCCGTGGGAATCAGCAGGCCGTCGGCAAAGACTTGCGTCTTGTCGGCCGTGCCATCGCCGTTCGTGTCTTCGATGACGAGAATCTTGTCGGTCGCTGCCTGCCCCGGTTTGATCTGCGGATAGACTTCGCTCGACGCGATCCAGAGACGTCCTTGAGCGTCGAAGTTCATCTGAATTGGCTTCGCCAGCAGCGGATCGGCCGCGTACAAGTTCACTTCGAACCCATCGGGAACGACGAAGGTTTGGCGCTCTTCTTCCGGATTGGGCGCGGGGATGTTCTTCAGGTCGCGCTGCGCGAAGGCGATGTTGCTGGTCGCCAGGAGGCCAATTGCGAAGGCCAACGAGAGAGTGCGTGTCATGGATATTGTCTAAGAAAATGGTAGTTAGCTGGAATCAATACTGGGGAAGAAAGGGATTCGTCGTTAGGGCGCGGTCTTCAATTCCAGGCGATGCGCGACCGGCTTGCGCAGTTCGGCGATCTCTTTTTCCTTCTCGGCAATCAGCGGATCGAATTGCGGAATCTCGACCGCGTTGTTCCCCTGCTCATGCTTACGGAACAGGAACAAGTAAGTTTCGTTTTGGGGACGATAGCGATTGAAAAAGAGTGTGTTCTTCTCCTTGATCGCTTGTTGCAGTTTTGCGCTCCGCTCAAAGGCAAAGGTCGCGCGAAAGGGTTGCTCCCAAGCGCTGGGCGAGCTCTGAGGTTCGCCATCGACAAACAGGTGATAGTCTTTGCCGGGCAATCCTTTGAATTGCAGCCAGCGGCTGCTGAGCATGGCGGTGGGGGCCAGATCGACGCCGCGCCAAATCGCCGAATAAGAAACGCCCTTGTCACCAACCTTAACATCCGAGACCTGCACGCCGACGGCATCGAGCGAATTCTGCTTTACGTCGAGCGAGACACTCCAGTCGGCGCTAGGGACCCCAAGTTGCGGCAGCAGTGCTTGGGCAAGCAGGAACTCGCCAGCGGCCGAGAGATGAATGCCATTGTCGCTGATGAGCTTGGCATCGCTCACGCTCTTCGCAGGAATCAAGTCATAGAGATCAACAAAGGCATGCTCGCGGGCCTTGGCCGCGGCGGCCAGCACATCGCGATAGAGAGCCAGGCTCTGGTTGTAAGCTGTTTGATCAGGGTACGGATAACCGAGCGATTCGTGCTTGCGCGGACTGAGGACTAGCAATCGCGCGCCGGTTGCTTCCAGCGTATCGAGCAGTTTGTTCAGGCCATCGCGAAACTCCTCGACTCCCTCGGGCCCCGCGTAAGCTTCGTTTTCGCCGTAGCAAACCACAATCACGCTGGGCTGGCACAGGTTCACGTCACTCAGCAGTCGCTTAAAACCTTCCGCACGGCCTCCAAACACGCCGCGGGCATCGCCCCAAACGGTATCGCCGCTCCAGCCCAGGTTGCGGAACGTGATATTCCGATCGGGCAACCCGGCAGAGATCATCGCTTCCAGATAATTGTGCTGCTGCATCCGTTCGATGAACGCGCTGCCGAGAAAGACCACCCGGTCGCCATCGCGAAAATCAAAGAAGCCTTTTTCGATCACGCGTGGCTTGCTCGACACGACTGCTGCTTGCGGAGCCTTCACTTCGCCTGCGGCCCCCCAGGGAGCAATTTTGCCATAGGCTCCTAATACGAACGCGTTTGTCCAACTGCGATCGTCAAACTCCAGGCGAGCCCAATTCCCCAGTGGCCTGTTCGTGAACTTCCAGTCGGCGTCGCTGACAATTTCTATTGTCGGCTTCTTGTCCTTTTGCTGAATCGCGGCACTCACCACGAGTCCCGCTGGATCGGCGCCGTCGTTGGTGGCCATCACGGCCAGCACGTTGCGTCCCGGCACCAGCAGCGCGCCGATGTCGTACCGCGTACGCGTTTGCCAAACCTCGCCCGAGCCGACGTTGCGGCCGTTCAAGAACAGTTCGTAACGATTGTCGGCAGTGATCTCGACAGTTCCACCTTGTGGCGCCTCGACATCAAAGGCACGACGAAAATAGACGTTGCCGGCTGGGGCGCTGGTGGCGGCATCTTTCGTCGACCAGATCCAATTTGGATCAGCGGCCTGGGTGAGCGAAGTAAACGAGGCCGCAGTGAGGATGGCAAATAGATATCGGTTCATGGAGATCGAGAGAGTGAGTGGCTATTCCAGACAGTTCGTTGAAGGGCGAACCACTCATTCTATTCCAAACGACGGACGGTCGTGTAATAGGCACCGCGGCTTTGGCCATCGGTTTGCGTCAGCCAGGTTTGCAACATGACGTGCTCGGTCGGCTTCAGGTCGAGCTCAATCGTCGCACTCTTACTGCCGGCGGGAACCTTCGCGGTACCTTCTACGTCGCCGATCTTCACCTTGGCTTCACCGGCGGGAATCTCGTAGTCGGTACCTTCCGGCCGCAGGCGCAGCGTGAACCGATACCTCCCCGCGCGAGCGACGCGCACCGCCCATAAGCCGTTGACGGGCGGATTGCCGGCGACGCCGCCCTGACCACTTTGATTCCAGGGAGTTGCCGGGCTGCCCGGGTGCCAATCGTGGCAGCATAGCTCTTGCGAAGGTGCTTGTTCGGCACCGAGCGGAATATCGCTGAACTCGCCAAAGCGGGGCGAGACGTGCTTCCACCAGCGCTCGTATTCGCCGCGCAGCTTTTCAACGAGCGGACCATTCTCAGCGGCGATGTCTTGCCTCTGGGCCGGATCGGCGACGATATCGTACAGTTCCTTGCCATCGACCAGGCGATGCTGCTGGGTCATCACCGCGCACTTGCGCCACATCTCGGGCAACTCGACTCGCTGCGAATGCACAACGATCGCGCGCGGTTCGCGCGATTTCGAATCTTCCGACGAAAGCAAACTTACCAGTGAGCGGCCATCAAGCGACTGGATTTCAGGGCCCTTAACGGGCAGGCCACACAATTCGGCCAGCGTGGGGAGCAGGTCGAAGTGGGACGCCAGTTCGCTCACCTGCTGGCCGGGAGTGATGTCCTTTCGGAACGGCGCGCGAATGAAACACGGAACTCGATGCCCGCCGTCGTACTGCGAACCCTTCTGCGCTCGCATACCGGCGGCGAAACCTTTCCATGTGCCTTCTTCTTGGGCTCCCTTCTTCTTCGCGTTCTTGCCGCCACCCATGCCACCGCCAACGCCGGCAGCCGTGCCGTTGTCGGTCATGAAAATGACAATCGTGTTCTCGCTCAATTTCCAGTCGTCGAGCTTGTTCAGCAACTGGCCAATGTTCTCGTCGATGTTCTCGATCATGCCGTAAAAGTTAGCCATGGGCTGCGGAACACCCCGCTCGACATACGGCCGCGCGTACTTCGGGTCGACGTTGTACGGACCGTGCGGCGCGTTGGTGGCGATGTAACAGAAGAACGGCTTCTCTCGATTCTTCTCGATGAAGTTCGTGGCATTACGAAACCACACATCGGTGCAATAGCCGGTCTGCTTTTCGGGAGTGCCGTTGCGCGAGAACGTGTCATCAAAGTAGTCGTTGCCCCAGGCATCGGGAGATTGGCCAACGCCGCCACCTCCGCTGGAGAGCGTCTCGTGAAAGCCTCGATCGTGCGAGCGATAGGGCCAGTTGTCACCCAGGTGCCATTTGCCGAAATGACCAGTGCGATAGCCCGCTTCGGCAAAGTACTGCGGCATGATCTTTTCGTCGGGCCGCAAGATCGAACGCCCCATGATCGTGTGCCAGACACCGACGCGGCAGCTATACTTGCCCGTCATCAGTGCCGAGCGCGTTTCGGCGCACGTAGGATCCACATGAAAGTTCGTCAGCCTGGCGCTTTGCTTCGCCAGTTGATCCAGGTGCGGGGTGCGAATCATGGTGTTCCCATGCACACCCAGATCGCCGTAGCCCTGATCGTCGGTAATGATCAACACCACATTGGGCGGAGCAGTCTTGGCTGTTTGTGCCCAAGCTGAACTGGCCAGGGGACCTACGACCATCGCCAACAGCATTGCGCAGAAAGTGGATAACGCCGGGAAAGACGGTTGGTAGTAACTCAAGAGCGCACCTTGGTAGCGGAGAGAGGAAATGACCAGGCCCGCTGAGAGTATCTGCTGCGCGAAATGAGCGGTCAACTGACGATGAGCCGAAAGGCTCTGGCTCTAGCGATGCCGATTCCAACGCACGGCCAAGGGCAACGCTGCGAATGGCAACATGCTGAGCGTGACCAGCCCCCAACATTGCACCAGCCAGGGAATGTGGCTGATGTCGCGTGGCCGATCGAGACTGACGAGTAGCAGCGACAAGACGAACCAAACTGCGACGGCAGCAATCGTCGTGTTGGTGGCCACCAGACCTTTGCGCAGCGCTGCGATATACGCCCAGGCTGTTCCCACCAGGGCCAGCAATCCGCTGAGCAAAAACCAGCCAGAGACCAAATCGCGGAATAGCTCGGGTGAGACGTAATCCTTCACCAGCACAAAGGCAATCAGCAGACTGAAGCCGCTGAAGAGGGCCAGCGACCAAAGCCATTGCCGCCCGGTTGCCGTCAGCGACATCATCAGGCCGGTGATTGTCCAGGAGATCAACGGCAGGCCCACGACAGGCACGAGCCAATGCGATAGATCTCTCGTTGCGGGAAAAAAGGTGCGCACTAGGTCATCGCGAGAACTGACTGCATACGCCCAGCCGGCACTTGCCGTCAGGCCCAGCAACCAGACTCCCCAGGTTTGCAGCAGAGTGAGTGCCGCGTTGCCCAACATGGCGGTGGCTAACAGACGATCGGTAACCGGGCGAGTCGCGATCCCATGATTCATCGTCGACCAAATCTTGCCGTGGCTGCAGTTCCCCAGCACGATGCCAAAAACTAGCGGGAGCACGCCGGTCAGAACGGTGAGGGGCAGGATGTACATCACTTCGAGCATCTTGGCTGTCTCGATCCAGCCACCGGCGCGGAGAATCAGCATGTAGAGGAGGAAGAGTGCGACGAGGCAGGGCGGCAGAATGCTGAAGGAGCGGCGTGACTCGAACCAGATTTGTGCACGTAGCGGGCTGCTAAACGATTGGGCGGTGTAAGAGGTTGCCCGGAACTTCTCCCACCAGGCATGCAGGGCGGCAAACTGCAACATGTCACCGCGCCGCACGCGATTGACTCCCAGAATGGCAACCACGTACGCAGCGGCGGTGATGCCACCCAGAGTCAACACTTCGAGCGCCGTGGGCGAGTACCACATGTGCCGATAGTCGCCCATCCATTTGCCCCCGTAGCAACGGGTGAACCAAAGCGTCAGCGGCAGACAGGTGGCCACGCAACCGGTCAATTGTGCCACGACCGATCCTTCGCACGACCAGACGGTAGCCAGTGCACAAGCGAGCGTCGCTGAGAGAAACAGCGCCGGGCCGAAAAGTGGCCAACCCGCGCCGCGCAAATTCAAGATGGCTGCGGAAACCACGTACATAGTAACGATGGTGATCATTCCCAGGGTCAATTGAATGGTAGCCAGCCTTGCCGCAGAGATTGGTCGTGCAAAGAAGCGCGAGATGTTGCCCTGTGACTGGAACACGACGACCGCAGCGCCAAAGCCCATCAAGAGCGTGAGTGTGACGTGCAACATCACTCCTTCGCGCGTCTCGGGGCCCAGTAACTGACCGAACCCAAGGTTGGCATAGATCCAGAGCGGAAACCCAATCATGGCCAGCAGCGTGACCACTATGATGTTGGTACCACGTCGGAAATAATCGAGCGTGAGCGCAGCTTCGATCGAGTGCATGACGGGCTCCTTTAGCGCACGTGCGACACAAAGATTTCTTCCAGCGACGGAGAAGACTCTTCCACGATGGTGCCACCATGATCGGCGACCGTCCGCCGCAACTCTTCACTGCCGCCATTGGCCAGAAAGCTCCACTCTTGCCCTTCACCAGTGCAAGCCAGCGCGCCCGGTAACTGCGGAGGCGAATATTGGGGCTGATTGAATCGCACCGTGAAGCGGCGGTGCGAACCTTTGATCTGTTCGAGCGAATTGCTCATTACAATCCGGCCGGCATGCACCAGCGCCACGTGGTCGGCCACCCGTTCGACTTCGTCGAGCAAGTGTGAAGAAAAGAGTACAGTCCGTCCTTCGTCGGCAACCGTGCGGACGATCTCGCCGAGAATATCTCGCCGCACGACCGGATCGAGCCCCGACGAAGGTTCATCGAGCACGAGCAGATCGGGCCGATGCGCGAGTGCCGTGACGAGCCCCGCGCGAGCCCGCTGGCCGCGCGACAACGTACCGACACGCTGCCGCAGGTCGAGTTCGAAGCGACGACAGAGTTCATCAGCCACGCGCACGTCCCAAGTGGGATAAAAGGCCCGCATGTAATTCAGTAACTCATCGACGCGCATCCAGTCGGGCAGGTCGAGATCTTCCGAAAGGCAGCCAATCCGACCGAGCACACCGACGGGGTCTTCGACCGGATCGCGATCGAACACGCGGACGCTCCCAACTTGCGCACGGAGCAGACCAAGCACGTGCTTGATGAGCGTGGTTTTGCCGGCTCCGTTTTCGCCGACAAGACCAAACACGCAACCGCGCGGCACGCACAACGAAACATCGTGCAGAGCCGCCTTCTTGCCGAACTGCCGCGTCAAACCGCGGATTTCAATCACCGTTTCGCTCACGACGATTCTCCTGTTGTTGAGGTAGCGGGCAACCGACGACTGCGTTTGTGGATCAGTTCGATGAGCGTCTCCAAATCGACGTTCATCTGTCGCGCTTCGGCCAGCAAGACATCGATTCGCTCGGCAAGAATCTTGGTCTGCTCTCCGCGCGCCAGCGGAGAACCACCCTCGGAAACATAAACGCCCGCACCCCGCCGCGTGACGATCACACCGGCTGCTTCCAGCTCGCGATAAGCGCGGGCGACGGTGTTGGGATTCACCACTAATTGCTCGGCCAATTTGCGGACCGAAGGAAGCGCTTCGCCCGGGGCGAGACGCTGGGCAGCAACCAGATATTTCACCTGGTTCACGATCTGCAGATAGATCGGGATGCCATCGTGAAGGGAAATTCGAATTTGCATGGCGGTGCTCGCGGACAATGACTACTGTATTAGTACTGTAGTACAGTCACCGGCGGGCTGTCAATGCGATTGGTGAATAAATCGTGGAGTAGTGCCGACGCTTGGGAGAGAAGGGGATAGGCCCGAAGCCTACCCCTTTGCAGAAATCAACTCGGAATTATGTCGCCAGGAAATTATTGACAAAAGATCACGACATTACGATAATGTCGGTGTGTTCTTCGATAATTTGGTGGAAGCTCGCCGCGGCCCGAGAAGGTGCTTCGCGCGCTGTGCTGGTGTGGGTGCCACGCTTACACCTGAGGGCCAGAGGCAAGGGACCAGAGGCAAAAAAGCAGGGTGTCCAAAAATGGGCCCGGTTGTTGGACAAAGAGAGCGTAGCAAGAAAATGCTCAATCGAACCCAAGTGCTCTGCTGGCCGTCACTTCCGATGCAATTCAGAAGACGATGCCTGTCCAACAACCCTCGCAATAAATGGACAATCAGGACAGCAGTGGCCTGTTGATGTCTTACGCCAAGATAGCGTTCACCACTTTGCCGGCGACGTCGGTGAGGCGGAAGTCGCGGCCTTGGGTGAAGTAGGTCAGCCGCTCGTGGTCGATGCCCAGCAAATGGAGCAGCGTGGCGTGCAGGTCGTGGACGTTCACGACGTTTTCGACGGCGTGATAGCCAAAGTCGTCGGTGTTGCCGTAAGTGATGCCCGGCTTGATTCCGCCGCCGGCTAGCCAGAGCGAAAAGGCTTTCATGTGATGATCGCGTCCGAGCTGGGCGCCTTTGCCATCTTGGGCCATCGGGGTGCGGCCGAATTCGCCACCCCAGATTACGAGAGTGTCTTTCAACAGGCCTCTTTGCTTCAAATCTTGCACCAGCGCGGCAGAGGCCTGGTCGCAGTGACCCGCGCAGATGTTCATGAACTTGTGCAAATCGTTGTGATGATCCCAGTCGCGATGATAAAGCTGAATGAACCGCACGCCCCGCTCGGCCATCCGCCGCGCGAGCAGGCAGTTGCTCGCAAACGAACCATCGCCGGGCTGGCAACCATACATTTCGAGCGTGCTGGCCGGCTCATCGCGAATATCCATCAGTTGCGGCACACTGAGTTGCATCCGGGCGGCCATTTCGTACTGGCTGACACGCGTAGCGATTTCGGCATCATCGCTGGTCGCCTGCTGTTGCCGCTGCAATTCCCGCACGGCATCGATCACATCTTGTTGCTGCGCGGCCGACACGCCAGCGGGGCGATTCAAGTAATGAACCGGAGCGCCCTTGCTGTTGAACATCACCCCTTGATGTTTGCTCGGTAAGAAGCCGCTGTGCCACATCCGGCTGCTGATGGGCTGCGGATTGCGGCCTCCTTCGCTCGTGAGCACGACAAAGCCGGGCAGATTCTCCGACTCGCTGCCGAGACCATACAGCAGCCACGAACCGAGCGACGGCCGCCCGCTGATCGTCGTGCCCGTGTTCATGAACGTGTGAGCCGGATCGTGATTGATGGCTTCGGTGACCATCGACCTCACAATGCAGATGTCGTCGGCGATCTTGCCAATGTGCGGCAAGACACTGCTGATCTGTTGACCGGACTGACCATGCTTGTGAAACTCGAAGACCGGACCCAGCACCTTGAGCGCGCTGCGACCTTGCAGCTGCGCGATGGGCTGGCCGCTGGTGATCGATTCCGGCATCGCTTCGCCACTGCGACGCGTGAGTTCCGGCTTGTGATCGAAGGTCTCCAGGTGCGACGGACCACCTGACATGTAAAGGAAGATCACCCGCTTGATCTTCGGCGGATGATGGAGCGGATTGATCAGCCCGCGGCTAGCCGCTTGTTCAGCCGCAGTGCTTGGCCGCGGCAGATAGGTCGCCAAGGCTGCAGCGCCCAAGCCGAGCCCTGTTTGCGACAAAAAGCTTCGCCGGCCAATGCGATTCAGCTCGTGCGGACAGTTAGCAGGGAATGGATTCATGCGAGCAATGACCTGCTGGAGAGAGCGGCACAGCCTTCTACACCAGCAGATCAATTTAGCCGCTGCAATTGACAATACCAATCGTCTCAGACTGGAATCCATCTGGCTGCATCGCGCGAAGCTACTTCTTCGCAGCTTCTTCGGCTTGAATGGCGGCAATCAACTCCCGCTTGAGCGATTCGGCTTCGCGGACAATATCCAAGTCGCCGGCGGTGTGCTGAATCCGCACGAGAGCCGGTTCTGCGAGCCGTCCCAGTTGGCGAACCGCCTTCGGCAGTTCGTAGCGTTGGTCCGCTGGTCGCGTGCCCTCTTGCTGCTCTTTGTGGAACTTAAGACGAGCGTCGTAGCTCGCCTTCACCAACTGAGCCACCTGCTTCTCTTGTTCAGGAGTCATCAGGTCCATACGCCCGACGAGCACACGCACGGTTTCGGTCGGCTGCGGTTCGATCTCCAGCGGCAACAGTTCGTTCGTCAATCGTTCCGGCACAAAGTACAAGAGGCGAGTTCCTTCTTCGCCAAACCAAGACGAGCGCCAAGTGTTGACCATCGCTTCCGCTTCACGGCGATAGAGACCGGTGCCGACGAGTGCTTCGGTGAGACGGGCGAGCATTGCTTCTTTGTCGGAGAACTGCGCGGGCAACTTGAGCGACTTTGTTTGGCCGCCATCTACGCCATCGCTGATCGTAAAGCGAACTTGCTCGCCCACGACTTCCAGCAGCATCATCCAGGTGATGGGATCGCGACCATTGGTATTGATCGTCGCTTGCCCGTTGCCATCGGCGACGATCTTGATCGGCAACTTGAAACCGCCAAGGCCTCGATAGAAGAGAAATTTTTCGAAGTGGTCTTTGCTTCCCGATCCATAGAAATGGGTCGCACCTTGTTTTTCAACATACACCAGCGCCGAGTCGGTCTGACGGGCGTAAGCATAGTGATTGTTGTAGTCGGCGATCGGCGGCAAGGCCGCGGCAGTTCGCTGTTGAATGATGCTGGCCAGGCGAGCATCGGCCAGCTTGGGTCGCAGGTACTCCTCGGGAATGAGACGCACGGTTCCCCAGTCGAGTGCGGAGTTCACTTGCGGTTCACCACTGCCCTTGTAGGGCGGCGAGACGGTCGCTGGCGGATAGAACTCGGTGAGCAGACCTTGCGGGAAGCGAACGCGGACACGTACATCGCGGGGACGGTCGGTATAGAAGTACGTGATGGGCGTTTCCATCCGCACGAGTGCCCGGTAGCTCACCTTCGAAAGAAAGTTTGCTCCGCCAGCACGGTCTTGTACGAAGCCCGGTAAGTCATCATCGAACAAAGGACGAAACTCGAGCTTGCCGCCGTCGGAGCCCGAGTATGAGGTGAAGGTTCCCCATTCGTGCACGATGAGCGACTCCGGAGGGATCGCCGGGGGCGAGGCATCGCCGGCAGTGGCCTGTGAGATCAGGCCGGAAGAGTTACTCCCGCTGCGAGTCCAAGTCCAAGCCACCGCGCCAATAAGTAGCACGCACGCCATCAAGCCAAGCCAGCGTTTCATGATCGAGTCTCCGTGTTTTCGGGCAATTCTCCCCGCGCAGAGAAAGTAGACCGAGATCGGGAAGTTACTAGGCAGTTTTGTGAGCACAATTTTTGGTTAGTAACTTTGTGCTGCCGCTCGTCTAAGATGCGTGCACACGTTTCGCGCAACACGATTGCAGGCTTTCCGCGCATGACCGATGGCGAACTGGTCCGCCAGACGCTGGCCGGCCGCTTGGCAGCATATGCCGAGTTGGTGAGCCGATGGTCTGCCCGCGTCTTGGCTGTTTGCAGGGCCCATGTAGGGCCACCCGATATCGCCGAAGATCTCGCGCAGGAAGCGCTCGTGCGGGGCCTTCAATCCCTGGCGACGCTGCACGATCCCGAAAAATTTGGCCCTTGGGTGCGCGGCATCGCCTTGCGAGCTTGTCTCGACTGGCGAAAGGCGAAGCAAACTTCGCAGCGACCGTTTTCGTCGCTCGATACGGCCGCGACTCGTTTTGATCCAGCTAGTCGCGACGATTCGGTCGAAGCGCAGGCAGAACACAACGAAGATTGCGCAAGGCTGCGAGCGGCCGTCGATGAGTTGCCCGAAGCGTATCGCGAAACCGTTTGGCTGTACTACAGCGATCGCCTGACCTACGACGACCTGGCCGAACTGCTCGGCACGTCGCGGGCGACGATTAACCTGCGGCTGACGAAAGCAAGGGCGCTGCTGCGGGAACGATTGCAGCCAAGAGAACGCAAGAAGTCGGTGGAAGTGAGTGAGAAGCAATAACAGGCTGGAAGCCTAGCCCACGAGGAATGCAAGTGCGAGTCAGGTGTCGATTATGAACTGTGCCGAATTTCAACAGCAGCTGACCGCCTGGCTGCATGGCGAAACGGACGACGCCGAGAGCGGTGCTCTCGAAACGCATGCGGCGAACTGCGCCGATTGCCAGGCTTTGCTCACCGTCGACAAGCACGATGAAGATCGCCTGCGCAGTGCTCTGCGCGATGAAGCAGCGGCCCAACGAGTTGCTGAACGAGCCATCGCTCGGTTGGAAACGATGGCGCTGCCGGTAGTACCTGTTGCGAAGCAAGTAACTGCCGCTGCGCGCCGCTCGATCGACCTTCAAACTTGGCTCGTCCCGCTCCTCTCCACCTTGGCTGGCTTCTTACTGGCCTGGGGATTTTTGCCGCGAACCATCGTGCAACCAGTTTCGCCGCCCGTCGTGGTGCAGGTGACAGAACAACCGAAAGCCAAACCACCGGTCGCGCACCTGGTTGCGTCCACGGGGACAGTCGAGCATTTTGATCCCGTGAGCAAGGACTGGATACCAATCAGTTCGCAGAAACAGCTGTTCGCCTGCCCACCCGATAGCCGCCTGCGGACTTCACCCAACACGCAATGCGAACTCGAGACCGCTGACGGCAGCGTGATCCGTATGAACGACCAGACGGAAGTCACCATGCGGGGCTCAAGCTCGATCGAACTGCAACGCGGCCAACTCTGGTGCCGCTCGCCGGGCGATGTATCCCTCGAAGTGCGCGTGGCCTCACAAGGCGGAGTTAATTCGGCGACCGTGGGCAGCAAAAACCAGTCCACCCTGTGGTGCATCGGCCCCTCGTGCGTAATGACCGACATTCAAGACTCGGGGCAGGTGCAGGTCGTCAATGCCGAGGGAGACATTCAACTGCGAACCGCCAGCGGTCAGCAAAGCCTTGATCCCGGGCAGGTCGCGGAGATTTCCAATGGCGAAATCATCAAGCCCGGGCGGTATGTCGACCCGATTCTCTCGACGCGCTGGATGCAACCGCTGCTGATCACGCGGGGTTCCAACGATGCCGAGTTGAGTCAGCGCGTCGATAAACTACTGGCCGAAATCGGTCGGGCAAAAATCGCTACGCTCTACGAGCAAGAGATTCGCGCCCTTGGCGAACATGCGGTATTGCCACTCGTGCGGTTCATTCAATCGCCACTCGCTACCGAGCAACAGAACCGCCGACTCACAGCGATGCAACTTACGGCGGACCTGGCGCCCATTTGGCTTATCCCTGACCTAATCGATTTGCTTGCAGACCGCGATCCACACGTGCGCAGGCTGTCGGCCCTCACACTTCGGCGGTTAACGGGGCTGGAGATGGGATTGCCGGCGGTGGAGTGGGACAAGGAACCGGATGAAGCCCAAAAAGCCGCGCTCGCCGATTGGCGTGCCTGGTGGGCCGCTCACCGCGACCAATATCCGGCCCAGCGCGTGCGGATTACGAAAGAGTAACTTCTCTCTCAGCCGCCGAGTAAGAAAATCCAACGCAGGGCGATGATGAGACAAATCCCTACCGTGACATAGATCCACCAGGGTTTTCTTGCCGGCGGCGAATCTCCGCCCGAGAGGTACTGTTCGCAGTAGGGGCACCGCTGCGCATCCTCATGAACGTCGCGCCGGCAATACGGACACGGCACCGTTGGCTCATCATCGTCTTCGCGATCGTAGTCGTCGTCGAAGTCTTCATCGTTAGAGGCGTCGTCTTCCCAATCGTCGTGGCGTCTGCGTGTCATTGGTTGAATCGCCGTCCGTTAGTGATTGGGAAGCTTGACCTCTGCGTCGGGATAGTTACGAAACAAAGGTTCGTAGAGCGGTCTCTTCGACAATAAATCACGAACAACCTTTGGATCCTGGACCAATCGACTCGCGCAGTCAGCACAGAGCCGCAATGGCGCGTGAATCACCTTGCTCGTTCCTGGCTCTCCCTCCTTTTCCTCGGTTGAATTGACAACATAGCGGAGAGCAACAAGTGGAGCGACCAGTGCTACGAGACCACCAATGATCACGTTGGCAAAGAAATCAGCAGCTGCCTTTGGTGGCGGAGGTTCACAGTCGATACAGCTGTTCACCACATGCGTCGTTTCCGTATTGCACTCAAGACAACGCTTCTCCAGGGGCAACTTGCCGCGCAAGTCGAGTAGTCGCAGCTTCTCGATTTCGTTGTAAACAATCGGAACCGCTGGAGCCGGTCTGTAGGGGCGTTGCATCTCTCGCGCGAGGATCGGCGGCAGGCTTGTTTCGCCAGCGGCTTCAAGCTTGCGTAATTCGCCGATGCGTGGGACCAAATACCCTTCGCCGCACGCGCAACGACGCGTCAAGCCGGCGTCAATGGCCGACACTTCCAAAAGGCCGCCGCAGGGGCAATCGATCCTAAAATTCATGTCGCTTACTCATGGCTCGCTTTTTTTGTCTTCCCCTAGCTCCCAGTCCCCAGTTCCCAGCCCCTTCCTCGCCCCCGCTTTCTCCCTAGCCTCAAACGCCCGGCTCTCTTATTCTACTAGTTGTGGCTTTGTTCGGACTTTCGGGCGGTAGGTGCGGCATGAATCTGTTGTGGATCGTTCTTCCTTCGGCTGTCATTTTGACGATTGCGTACTTCACGTACGGCAGCCTGCTGGCGAAATTGTTTCAGCTTGACCCGAAGCGAATCACCCCAGCGGAAGAGTTGAACGACGGCCTGGATTATGAACCACTGCCGGCCAGTTCGCTGCTGCCGCAACATTTTTCGGCGATTGCCGCCGCGGGGCCAATTGTGGGTCCCATCGTCGCTGGTCTCACGTTTGGCTGGTTGCCCGCGCTGATCTGGATTTTGATCGGCTCGGTTTTTATTGGCGGCGTCCACGATATGGCCGCGCTGGTGGCTTCGATTCGCCACAAGGCAACGTCGATTGCCATGGTCGTAAAAGAGCACATGAGCGGGCTCTCGTACACACTGTTTCTCGCGTTCATCTGGATCGCCCTCGTCTACATCATTGTGGCCTTCACGGACGTAACGTCGGGCTCGTTCATTGCGATTGCCAATGCCGAAGCCGGCGGCGTCAGCGGGGGGGCGATTGCCACGTCGTCGCTGCTTTACCTGATTCTGCCCATCGTGATGGGCTTGATGATCAAGTTCTGGAAGATGCCGCTTTGGTTAGCGACGGTGATCTTCGTGCCGCTGGTGGGCGTGGCGATTTGGCTTGGCCAGTTTGCGCCGTTTGATCTGGGCGCTGTCTTCAACCTGCAACCGGGCGACGCCCGTAAAGCGTGGGATGTGCTGCTGCTGGTGTACTGCCTGATTGCCGGGATGGTGCCGGTGTGGATGCTGCTGCAGCCACGCGGTCACTTGGGCGGTTACTTTTTGTATGCGGCGCTTGGTGCGGGGGCGATTGGCGTTTGCTTTGGCGGAGCGACGGCGCAGTATCCTGCTTTTCTCGGTTTTGAAGTCGCCGGCGCTCGCGGCGGAATCAATACGCTGTTCCCGGCTCTGTTCATCATGATCGCCTGCGGCGCGTGCAGCGGTTTTCATTCGCTGATTGCCTCGGGCACGACAAGCAAGCAATTGAAACGCGAGACCGATGCCCGCTCGATTGGCTATGGCTCGATGCTCTTGGAAGCGATGGTCGCCATTATCTCGCTCTGCTGCGTGATGATGTTTGCCCAAGGCTCGCCGCAGTTGGACCTGAGCAAGGGCCCGAACATGGTCTATGCCCAAGGCATCGGCAAATTCATGCAAGTGATCAGCACGAACCCGGGCTTTGTGACGTTCGCCATTTCGTTCGGCCTGATGGCGTTCACGACGTTCGTTTATGACACGCTCGACGTCTGCACGCGACTCGGTCGCTACATTTTGCAAGAATTGACCGGCATGCACAATAAAACGGGCATGTTCATTGGTACTGCCCTCACCGCCGGTACGCCGTTGTTCTTTCTGCTGCGGCATCCCAGCGATGCCAAAATTCCGGTCTGGCAGATCTTCTGGAACCTGTTCGGCGCCAGCAATCAGTTGCTCGCCGCGCTCACACTGCTGGGTGTCACCGTTTGGCTCTGGCAAACCCGCCGCGTGTGGTGGGTGTGGATCGTCACCGGCATTCCCTGCGTGTGGATGTACGCGATGAGCACCTGGGCGCTCATCGTGCTCACCTTGCCACAGTTTTACAGCGAAGGCGAATGGAAGGTACCATCCGATCCTGTTCCCTGGGCCGGCGTGGTGCTGATGATCCTGGCCGCGATCATGCTTGTCGAAGCGATTCGCGTGATCCTTTCGCTCGGCGGACCTGCGAAGCCGGAAGCGAAGTTCTCGGCGAAACCAGCGACGGCGTGAGTTGCGTTCGGGTGACGGCCGTTCGTAGGAATGGCATCTCACCAGCGAGGGCAAGAATTGCTTCGCGGCAACGAATAGACAGACAACGGGGCCCAGCCACATCCACTACAGGAAAGGATCGTTCGGTATGCGCCTGCCGATTTCCTTTCTCGTCGGTTTCGCGGTGTGCCTGCTGTTCATGCTCGGGCAAACGTGGATTCCCAACCTGCCTTCGTACGCGGTACAAGCCAGCCTGATGGTGTGTGTGCTCGGCAGTTTGGTGTGGTTACTGCTACAGCTGGTAAGCGAAACCGTTGGCCAGTTCAAAACCACACAGGGCAAGATCGTCGCCCTCGCCACGTTGCTGGCTTTGTTTGCCCTGACCGCAGCCCTGAGCGCGATGTATTTTTGGGTAGTGATGGTAACTCTCGTGTTATTCGGATGTGTGATGTGGCGAGGGTTTTGCGATTACGCGGAACTGTTTCGCCGCCGTCCGCCCGTCGCGGGGCCAGTAGATTGGGCGGTACTGGAAAATGGCCAACTGCCTCGCTCGGATAAGGCCACTCATGATCGAGTGAAGGCCAAGTTCTCTCACAGTTGCGAAATCCGCGGTCGCTGTGTGCCCCGTGTCGGCCGCTATGGCTTGATCAGTCATCCGCTCCAAATGGATGAGTGAAGCAGCTTGCAATCTGCCAAAACCGCAAAAGGGGGGCGTTCAACAATGGGCTCAATTGTTGAACGCGCGCCTGCGTATCTCTCGGGTTTGCCTGCAAATCGGTGTTCAACAATGGGACCGATTTTTGAACAAGTACGTTCCAAAGGGACGCCGGCTCTTGCCGAAGAACCGCTGGCAGCTTCAGCTGAGATCGATACCTGCTGTTGCCCTTGCCCCGCCTGAGTACGCCCATGAATGATCTCGTTCCAGCAAAGTCCGGTTGGCTCTGGTTTGCAATTGGCTCGGCGCTGTTTGCCGCAGCAACGACGCTGTTGGGCAAGCTGGGCGTCAGTGAAGTCAACTCGAACGTCGCCACATTCATTCGCGTGGTGGTAATGCTTGCCGTGACCGCTGGCTTGTTAACCTTTCGCGGTGAGTGGACGGGCTTCAGTTCCGTTTCGTTACGCGCCCTGTTGATTGTGGTCGCCAGCGGCATTGCCACGGGCCTCTCTTGGCTCTGCTACTTTCGCGCGCTGCAACTGGCTCCGGCGTCTCGCGTGGCTCCGATCGACAAACTCAGCGTGGCCCTGGTGATCATCTTTGCGATCGCCTTTTTGGGCGAACCGCTCACTTGGCAGACGGCCGTCGGCGGCCTGCTGATTGTGTCCGGCGTGCTGATCGTTTCTTTCGCGTAGCGCACGCCGTTTGCTGGGGTAGACTCGTATCGTTGGGCTGTTAGTATCAACATTGCCCTTGATTGCCTTCCCCCGCCCACAAGTGAAGCCCGCGTGTCTACCGCTAACTCAGCCAACTCCGGTGTCTTTGACACCCGAACCATTGAGCCTCTTGTTTACACATCCATCGTCACCACTATGGTGGCGGTGTTTGTGGCCGATTATTTCACGCCCCTCGGTATTGCAGTCTGGATCTTTTTCATCCTGCCGGTGGCTCTCTCGCTGGCGACCTGGCGAGTGTGGATTCCGATCGCGGTGGCAGTCGTCGCCACGCTGCTGATGTCGTTCACGTTCTATACCGACACGCTCGGCCCCATTCCTTACAGCGTGGCTCTGTCCAATCGACTGTTCGGCATTTTCACGATGTGGGTGATGGCCATTGTCGGCTTCTTCTTCGTGCGCAACCGTTTGGCGGTCCGGCGGCAAAAGTGGCTCCAAGTTGGCCAGATGCTGCTCAGCGAAAAGATGGCTGGCGAACAGCGAATCGAACAACTGGGCGAAAGCATCTTGGCTTACCTGTCCGATTATCTCGGTGCCATCGCGGGAGCGATGTTCGTGAAAGATGGCGACCGCTATCGCCGCATCGCGACGCTGGGCGTACCCACTGGCAAGGACATGACCGAAGCATTTGTGGCCGGCGATGGCCTGCTGGGTCAGGCGGCGATCACGCGCCGCGCGCTGGTCGTGCGCGATGTCCCCGATGGCTATCTCACCTTTGGTTCTGCCTTCGGCAAGAGCAAGCCGCGTCACCTGTTCATCGCGCCCGTTCATTTGGAGCACGTCACCAATGCCGTGATCGAGCTGGGCTTTCTGGAAGATGCCGAAGAGGCCGCGACGGACCTACTGGACCGCGTGGCTGAGTCGATCAGCGTGGCAGTTCGTTCCGCCAACTATCGTTCGCACCTGCAAGACCTGCTGCACGAAACGCAGCGGCAGGCCGAAGAGTTGCAAGCCCAAAGCGAAGAACTGCGGGTGATGAACGAAGAGCTTGAGGAGCAAAGCCGAGCCCTCAAGGAGTCGCAAGCGCGGCTGGAGTTACAGCAGGCAGAACTCGAACAAACCAATGCTCAACTCGAAGAGCAAACGCAATTGCTCGAAAGTCAGCGCGACGATTTGGCTCGCGCCCAGACGACCCTCGAACGCCGTGCGAACGAACTCGATCAGGCCAGCCGGTATAAATCGGAGTTTCTGGCGAACATGTCGCACGAGTTGCGCACGCCCCTCAATTCGTCCCTCATCCTGGCGAAGTTGCTGGCGGACAACCCTCAAGGGAATCTCTCGTCGGAAGAGGTGAAGTACGCGCAAACGATCCTGGGCGCCGGCAACGATCTGCTGAACTTGATCAACGAGATTCTTGATCTCTCGAAGATCGAAGCCGGCAAGATGGAACTGCGTCCCGAGAGCCTGCGAGTTGCGCAGTGGATGGAATCTCTGAGCCAGACCTTCAAACCGCTGGCCGATCAAAAGGGATTGACCTTTCAGGTGAGCATTCAGCCTGATGCTCCCGCAGTGATCGAAACCGATCGCCAGCGGCTGGAGCAAGTGCTGAAGAACCTGCTCTCGAACGCCTTCAAATTTACCGAGCGGGGTCAGGTCGGTTTGCAAGTTTCGCGTGTACCGAATGGGAAGATTGCAATCGCCGTCAGCGATAGCGGCATCGGCATTGCTGCCGATCAGCATGAGATGATTTTTGAAGCGTTTCGTCAGGCCGACGGCACCACACATCGCAAGTACGGTGGCACCGGCCTGGGCCTTTCGATCTCGCGCGAGCTGGCTCGTTTGCTCGGTGGCGATATTCAACTCACCAGCGAACCAGGACGGGGCAGCACGTTCACCCTCACGGTGCCGGAAGTATATGGTGGTCCGCTCATCGCTTCTGCTGCAGGTCAGCCCAAGGCATCGCCAGCAACGACCCAGGCGCCCGTCTACCAATACGACAGCCCGCCGAAGGATCAGCCACTGAAGTCGCTGCAACGCGCCCGCCCGCGCGTCGAGGATGATCGCGATCAACTTACGGGTAACAGCCGAATCATTCTCATCGTCGAAGATGACGAGACGTTCGCCAAAATTCTGTACGACCTGATGCACGAGTTGCACTTCGAGTGCTTGATTGCCAATACTGCGGAAGAGGCACTGAATGTCGCCAAGCAGTTCCTGCCCAGTGCCGTAGTTCTCGATTTGGGATTGCCCGATCATTCGGGGCTCTCGGTGCTCGATCGCTTGAAACATGATGCCCGCACGCGGCACATTCCCGTGCACGTCATTAGCGCCAGCGACTACAGCGAAACAGCGTTCTCACTTGGTGCCGTGGGCTACATGCTCAAGCCGGTGAAACGCGAAGCCTTGGTCGATGTCTTCAAGGGACTTGAAACGCGTCTCTCCCAACGGATGCGCAGCGTGTTGGTGGTGGAAGACGACGACGTCCAGCGCGATAGCATGCAAAAACTGCTCGCCTCGCACGAAGTGGGAACGGTCGGCGTCGGCAGTGCGGCGGAGTGCCTGGCACAGTTGAAAGAGAAGACCTTCGACTGCATGGTGCTCGATTTGTCGCTGCCCGATGCGACTGGCTATTCGCTGCTGGAGACGTTGAGCCGCGAAGACAAGTACGCGTTTCCACCTGTCATCGTTTACACCGGTCGCGATCTCTCGGCCGATGAAGAACAGAAACTGCGGAAGTACTCGAAGTCGATCATCATCAAGGGAGCCAAGTCTCCCGAGCGACTGCTCGATGAAGTGACTCTCTTTTTGCATCAAGTCGTTTCCGATCTGCCGGCCGAACAGCAGCGGATGATCGAGAAGGCCCGCAGTCGCGATGCGGCTCTCGAAGGCCGCTGCGTGCTGGTGGTGGAAGATGACGTCCGCAGTGTGTTTGCCCTTACCAGTATTCTGGAACCGCGCGGCGCAATTGTGCAGATTGCTCGCAATGGTCTCGAAGCCCTGGAAGCCATTGAGAAAGCCGCTCAGCCCGACGCGCGTAAGATCGACCTGGTGCTGATGGACGTGATGATGCCCGAAATGGACGGCCTGACCGCGACTCGCGAGATTCGCAAACGGGCCGACAGCAAAAAGCTTCCCGTCATCATGCTCACGGCCAAGGCCATGAAGGACGATCAAGAAAGCTGTCTCTCGGTGGGTGCCAACGATTACATGTCGAAGCCCATCGATGTGCAAAAGCTCCTCTCGCTGGTTCGAGTCTGGATGCCCCGGTAGTGCGATTCGCATCAGCCCCGAGGAACTCGTCACTTGCCGAATAAAACCGAAGACATCGAATTTCGCCTGCTGCTGGAAGCCATCTTTCAGCGGTACCACTACGATTTTCGCGACTACTCCACCGCTTCGCTCAAACGTCGACTCTCGCAGGCCAAAGAACGGTTTGGCGTGCAAACATTTTCGCAGCTGCAAGATCTCGTCTTGCACGACGATAAGATTCTCACCGAACTCCTTTCGTTTCTCACCGTTCAAGTCAGCGAACTGTTTCGCGACCCGCCGTACTTCAAGGCTCTGCGCGAAAAGGTCATTCCGCATTTGCGCACCTATCCGTCCCTCAAGGTCTGGGTTGCCGGCTGTGCGGACGGCGAAGAAGTCTACTCGCTGGTGATCTTGTTTCGCGAAGAAGGTCTCGAAGAGCGGACGATCTTTTACGGCACCGATGTCAACCCGCAGGCTCTAGCGAAGGCGGAAGCGGGGGTGTACGACAGCGAGCGTATCGCGCTCTTCACTGCCAATCACCAGCAGTCAGGCGGCAAGACATCGCTGTCCGACTATTACACGGCAGCCTATGGAGCTGCGGTCTTCGACAAGAGCCTGCGCAAGCGAACGGTCTTTTCCGATCACAGCCTGGTGTCGGACGCGGTATTTGCGGAAGTGCAGTTGGTGTCTTGCCGCAATGTGCTGATCTACTTCAATCGGCCGTTGCAAGATCGGGCAATCGGCCTGTTCAAAGACTCGCTGTCGCGGAAAGGTTTTCTGGGGCTGGGCTCGAAGGAAAATCTGCGTTTTTCGCAACATGCCAATGCTTTTACCGATTTTGTTCGCCAGGAGCGAATCTATCAGCGACGAGGGGATGTGTAATGCCTACCCCACCTATCGCCGTCGTAATCGGTGCGTCGGCTGGAGCCATCGAGGCTCTCTCGCAGATCCTGCCGACGCTGCCGCGCGACTTTCGCTTGCCAATCATGGTCGTCGTTCACATTCCGCCGGACCGGGAAAGCATCATCGCGGACCTATTCCGCAGGAAGTGTGCCGTGCCTGTGCATGAGGCGGAAGATAAAGAATTGATCTCGGCCGGAACCATTTACTTCGCCCCACCCGATTATCATTTGCTGGTGGAGGAGGACCGAATCCTGTCCCTCTCCAGCGAAGAACCGGTGAACTATTCTCGGCCGTCGATCGATCTGCTGTTCGAAACCGCCGCCGATGCCTATGGCAGCGAACTGCTGGGCATCATGCTTACCGGAGCGAACAACGACGGTGCCGCAGGCTGTCGCAGAATCGGAGCCTGTGGCGGAAAGGTGCTGGTCCAGCAACCCAGCGAAGCGCAAGTCAATACAATGCCCTTAGCCGCGCTGGCCGCTTGCCCGGACGCGCGGGCCCTCACACTCAACGAAATAGCAAGTTACTTGCGAGAGATAGGCAAGGCTGAATGACCCCGCCCGTTCCATCACCGGTTTACTTTCTGCTGGTCGACGACCTGTCAGAGAACCTAATCGCGCTCGAAGCCCTGCTGCGCCGCGACGGTCTCGTTACACTTCAAGCGCGCTCGGGAGCCGAAGCGCTCGAGATGCTACTGGCTCACGATGTGGCCCTGGCTTTCATCGATGTGCAGATGCCTGGCATGGACGGTTTTGAACTGGCTGAACTGATGCGAGGTACCGAAAGAACTCGCCGCGTGCCCATCATTTTTGTCACCGCTGGCAGCGCCGATTGGGGACGTCGCTTTCGCGGCTACGAAGCGGGCGCGGTCGATTTTTTGCTCAAGCCGATTGAAGCCGATATCCTGCGCAGCAAGGCTGATGTCTTCTTCGACCTGGCCCTGCAGCGGCAAGAACTGCTCCGCCAACGCGACGAACTGAAGGCGGTGAGTGAGCAAAATGCGAAGTTGCTGCAAGAGAGCCGCCAGTATGCAGCGGCCTTGAAAGAAACCGATCGCCGCAAAGATGAGTTTCTCGCCACGCTGGCTCACGAACTGCGCAATCCGCTCGCGCCGCTCCTCAATGGCATTCAGCTGCTCGGCATGGAACAGCCGGCGTCGCCCGAGCTGCAAGAAATTCACGACGTGCTGGAGCGTCAAGTCCGGCACATGATCCGCCTCGTCGACGATTTGCTCGATGTCAGCCGAATCACCAGCGGCAAGATCGAACTGCAACTCGAAAAGGTTCGCTTGCAAGAGATTGTTCAGTCGGCTGTCGAGACGAGTCGGCCACTGATCGAAAGTGCCAAGCACCAATTGACGATCCATGTTCCGCCAGCGCCTCTCGTCGTCAGTGGCGATGCGGTGCGTTTGACACAGATTCTCGCGAACCTGCTCAACAACGCCGCCAAGTACACTCCCGACGGCGGCAAAATTGTCGTGATCGCCGAGCAGCAAGAAAACTGGGCACTGCTCCGTGTACGCGACAACGGCCTCGGCATTCCCGCCGGCAAGCTCGACGAAGTGTTTCAGATGTTCTCGCAGCTCGATAAGAATCCGCACCGCTCGCAAGGTGGCTTGGGCATCGGCCTTTCACTCGTCAAACGCCTCGTCGAGATGCATCGCGGCACCGTTCATGTGACCAGTGCCGGTGAGAACAAAGGCGCGGAGTTCGTTGTGCGGTTGCCAATCGTGATGACGTAGGATTTGATCAGGTCGATACCGGTTGGCCTGGAAGAGATTGCTGAATTTCGTCCGCCTCAGCCAAAACAGTTTCGAGCAGGGCAGATAACCGCAGGTGAATCGCGAGAGATTGAATCGACTGTTGTTAGCGGATCGCTCGACTGATAAATGCGCCTCAGTTCACTAAAAGCTGCGCTGGTCACACCGAATCTGCCGGCCGATCATTTCGCGGGTCCAATGGAACATCGCAGCAGACCGCGCTACTCGCTCGTGCAGAGCGAGTGCTTCAATGCGTGCGCGATATTCCTCTTCGATGGTCATCGGGACAGTTCTAGTGAAACTTCTGCGTCGCTGGGCCGGCAAGTTCAAGTTTGACACTCGTCATCAATCTGCTAGTTTGCCAGCAATGTTCTTTCTGGCCGCGTCCGTCGGAAGCGGCTCTTCTCAGCGGCAACGGAGGCAGGGCGATGACTCGTTTTCAGTACCTTGGTCTGCTGGCGGTCGTTTGTTTCGGTTTGCTCGCAGTGGCGGCGGTCAACTCCAATGCCCAGAAAGGGGCTCCCGGGAATCCGCCCCGAGTGGCCTTCGGCGGTTCCGGAGCCGATATCATGCACATGGGCCCCTTCGTGCAAATCAAAGGGAAAGAAGAAGTTTCCGTGCTGTCGAGTGGCCAAGCGGCGCTGTTCCGGTTCTACAACGACGGCGAACAGGCCGTTCGAATCTTCGGCGGCGCGGGCTCGGAAATCGCCAAAATTGAACCCGGCAAGTTTCAGTTTGTTGGCGATACACACTTGAAGATCGTGGGAACTGAAAAGGACAAAGCCACAACGGTGTACGTCGTCTATCAGAAGTAAGCTCCCCCCACATGAAACTGCTGCCCCTGCTGAAGTACTTTCTCGCCCTACTCTCGCTGGGGCTCATCATTGGCTGGGGCTTCAGTCTGGTGTATGAGTTTGGCTACTTTCACCGCACGTTTCATCCGCAACCGATGGTGCGAGGATATGTCGGCTGCGGCAGTGGCTCGCTCCACTACTCTGTCGCTCCGTACCTATTCGACAGACGAGGTTTCGTCTCCAACGAACTGCGTGGCAATTTCGACTTTCGCCGAGCGGTCGGCACGTTTTACCACCAACGCCGGCCTTGGTTCATCGGTAGCGTCCCTATCTGCTGCGTGCTCACCGTACTGCTCCCGCTGGCGATTGGTCTCTGGAATCGATTTCGGTTTTCCTTTTGGATGTACGTTGCCTGGACAGGTTTGATTGCCGCCCAAGTTGCCTGGTTTGGCGCGGGTTGAACACAGCCTGCCTTGAAAACAAGCGCAGCGACTCCTCTTCACCCTTCCACGCGTGGAAACCCTCTGATGCAACGACGCGACTTTCTGGCGACCTCGTTTGGTTCGGTGTTGGCTGCGACCATTGCCTCGTCCCTGCCTGCTCAAGAGAAACGCCAGCCGAGAGTGGTGCTGCGGTCGGGTTGGCAAACGGTGAACATTGGCGATATCGGCCATACACCGGGCGTGCTGACGATCCTCGAGAAGCACTTGCCGGGGCTCGACGTCCGGCTGTGGCCCAGCAGCGTTGGCGATGGAGTAGAAGCGTTGCTGCTCAAGCGATTCCCCAACTTGAAGATTGTCAAAACGAAGGCCGAGATCGATCAGACGTTCGCTGAATGCGACTTTCTGTTGCACGGTTCGGGTTCAGGATTCGTCGCCGTAAAAGATGTCGGCCGCTGGCATAGGGAAGCCAAGAAGCCGTTCGGCATCTTCGGCATCTCGCACGCTGCCGAGATCAGCGACAACTCGAAGGAACTCCTTAGCGCCTCGAAGTTCAACTACTTCCGCGACTCGCACTCCTTGGCCGCGATGAAAAAAGCTGGCGTCACTTGCCCTGTGATGGAGTTTGGTCCCGACGGTGCTTTTGCCGTCGATCTGCGGAATGATGCTGCTGCGGATCAATACTTGAAGGAGAACGATCTGCAGCCTGGCAAGTTCATGTGCTGCATTCCCCGCTTGCGCTACACGCCCTATTGGCTCATCAAAAAGGGTCGCGCGTTCGAAGAAGCGAAGCATGCCCGCAACGAAGAGATGAAGGATCACGACCACGCGCCGCTGCGCGAGGCCATCGTCGCCCTCGTTCGCGAGACCGATCTGAAGGTACTGGTCTGCCCGGAAGACATGTCGCACATGGCCGTCGGCAAAGAACAGATCATCGACAAGTTGCCCGCCGACGTAAAAAAGCGAGTTGTCTGGCGCGAGAACTATTGGCTCACCGACGAAGCACTCAGCACTTACGTGCGCAGTGCCGGCCTGTTCGGCAACGAGATGCACAGCCCGATCATGTGCATCGGCAATGGTGTGCCGGCCATCGTCTGCCGCTTCTCCGAGCAGACTACCAAGGGCTGGATGTGGGACGACATCGGCCTGAAAGAATGGCTCTTCGATCACGATCTCGACGAAGCCCATAAGGGACTAACCGCCGCCGTGCTGGCCATTGCCAAAGATCCCGCCGCCGCGAAAGCCAAAGTTGCGAAGGCTCACGCGTTCGTGCAAGAACGCCAGCGCGCGATGTGCGAAACACTGAAGAAATCGCTGGCGTAGTCGCGGACGCTGCCGGCTCAGGAAATAATTGGCGATCGAACTACGCGGCGTCTTGTTGATTCGAAGCGCTGGGTGGCGCTGGTGGGGGCTCGAACTTGGGGGCCGAGACATCGTCGTAATCGTCGTAGTCGCTGTACGATTTTTTCGGCGGCGTGGGGCGCGTCGGCGTGGCATCCATCACATCGTTAAAGTTCACCTGCGATTGCAGGTCGGTCAGGCCGCGGCGAAATTCGCGATAGCTCTTCCCGAACTTGCGGGCAACGTCCGGCAAGTTCTTGCCGAACAGCAAAATGGCCACGATCCCCAGGATCACGAGTTCTGATGTTCCTAATCCAAACATAGGCTAGCTATCCAGCAAAGGCGGGAAGTGTCTTACCAGGGCGGGCGGCGAGCGAAGCCAAGGCGAGTTTCGCAGCCCGACGACCTACGAATCAGTCGTTCCGGGCGATCTTGTCGGACGGAACGGTTTCTTCGCTCTTCTTTTCGGTTTGCTTGCCGCTGGGTTTCAATTCAGGCTTCTCTTCGGGCTCTTCTTCCTGCGTGTTCAAGCCATGCTTGAAGTCTTTAATGCCCTTGCCCAGAGAGAACATAACGCTGGGGAGCCGATGACCGAACAAGATCAAAATGATCACACACAGGATGATCAGTTCAGTTTGGCCGATACCAAACACGGCAAGCAGCGAAAGGTCCATGTGTCAGTCTCTGTAGAGCACGAGCAAAAGGTGGGAACGAACAAGCCAAAGAGAAGGGAACCAACCAGCGGCGCTGCGGCAGAATGGCCGCAGCGGCGAAAACGGAACGCCAGCTGCCTTGTTTGAGCTGCCTTCAGTATAGTCGGCAGACGCAAATCGTGCGCGAGCTGGCGAGACGATGCCACGACTTAGGTGGCGTCAGAATTCATGCCCTCTTTGAACTGCTTCAGGCCTTGCCCGAGCGATTTCATGGCCATGGGCAAGCGCGTGCCAAACAGCAACAGCACGACAACCCCGACAACGATCAGTTCTGTGGTACCAATTCCGAACATCGCAGCGCCCTCGCAAACAGGTGGGAAGTTGACCAACCAGCGGCGAGAGCATCAGTCAGCCCAGACGGGCAACTTTAGAACCAGCGGATTGGGGCCGCGGCCCGCACAAATAGGCGACCGCAGCGGAAGTACCTCGATTCTACGCAAAAGTGAGGCAGCGTGTCAAATTCAACGTCGAGCGGGTAGTGCGTCAGTTTGAAATTCGGAATTCTTGGCTATTCCCACGCTTCCGGCCTCACCTTCCGGTCGATCTGTTCCAGGGGCCAGAAAACCTTTGTCGCAATTCGTCCGCCAAATCGATAGCGAAAATGGCCGGGAAATAGATCTGACAAGAACGTCTCGCGTTTATGCATCGAAGGCTTTAGCACCAACGCCAAATAGCTCCCGACGTACAGCACCGGCAGGAGTAGCAAGACGATGGCGACAATAAGGGGTGCGCGGTTGGTCATCGTGAAGCTCCGCGAAAATCATTTACGGCTTCCCAGATGACACCAACTAAAAATGCTAAAACCAACGCATAGAAGGCGATCCAGATTAAGGCCCCTACAGGAGCTGGCGCTGCGCCGCAGAGATTCAAGACACCGGATGCGATCAAAATTACGAAGACTCCTTTATGGCCCAAATGCCGCAGCATTGTGGCAAGGCTCTTTCGTTTCGCAGTTCTCGCGCTAAGACGCTCGTCCATGCACCCATTCTACCCGCGCACGAAAAAGCCCCGCCAGTGTGACGGGGCAAGCGTTTTGCGGAAAGGGTCGCGATGGGTGGCCGTAGCCCGAAGCCGTGCTTCGGGTAGGGCGGGCAATCGCGGTTCAGAAACGAAGCACGGCTTCGTTCTACGGGTTGGCCAAATCTACTGGCATCCCCTGCGGCACGACCACCGCCAGATAGCTCCCCACGTACAGCACCGGCAGGAGTAGCAAGACGATGGCGACGATGAGTGGTGCGGCGGAACGGGTAGTAGGCATGATGAGATTATTCCGTTCGCTCGTCTAGCTAAGCTTTTGGTCGTCCGAACTCGTCAATCGTGATCTTCTTCTTCGGTGCCTCATACAATTGAAAACGCATCCCGTCGATTTCACCTGCCGTACTCTGCTCCGGTTGAAAGACTTGTTCGTACTCTGCGATGATTGCTGAAACCGACTTGCCATTGAAGCAAACGAATATTCCCTCTTTGCCAACGTGTTGAAGCATGGATAGCTTGATGCCGTTTAGCTTGCCTCTTAGATCCTTGGGCAATCGGGGGAGAATTCGGTTCACTGCTCCAATGACGCGATCCTGATTTTCGCATGAGACTACGATGTCGCCGCAATCTTCCATGATAGTGCCCTTTATCAATTTGCGTGAACCAGCCGGGCACTCATTCTACCCGCGCACGAAAAAGCCCCGCCAGTGTGACGGGGCGAGGAACTGTTTGGCTTCGGTGAATATGAAAACCTAACCCGCGACGGCTTGCTTCCCGAGCGAGAAGGCCGAATTAGAGGCGGGGTAAGCTGACAGCTTGGGAATCCTCGATGAGATCGTACAGCGACCACGCTTCCGGCCTTACTTTCCGGTCAATCTGTTCCAGTGGCCAGAAGAAGCGACTCGCCAACTTACTGCCCACGCGATAGGCTCCGACATTTCGCTGTCGCGCAAAGAACGCTTCCTTTTCATCCGCACTGACGTTAACCAGTGCCAGATAACTCCCCACGTACAGCACCGGCAGGAGCAGCAGGACGATGGCGAAGATGAGCGGTGCGCGGCATCTATCCATTCGCATTGCCTGAGATTCGAGTGTGTCGGTTGAGATAGATTAGCGCTAAAGCAGAGGCGAACAGGAGACCCAGCAGGGCCATGCAAGGAACAATGGCAATTGGCTCGTTGCGATCAACCGCCCGCTCGGAAAGGCCGCAGAGGGACGCTGCACTTCCCAAGAGAGCGAATGCCGCAAACCACTTGAGAAAACTAAACATGCACCCCATTCTACCCGCGCACGAAAAAGCCCCGCCAGAGTGACGAGGCTTAGGTAGTTAGGTAGTGCGCCAGTTTGAAATTGGGAACTCTTGGGGAGTGAAGTTGACTGTCCAAAGACATCGGCTTCCACCAAGCTTCCGGACGGATCATTTTGTCAACCCATTCCAGCGGCGCAAAGAAAATTGAAGAATACTCTGGTGCGAGTCGGTAATAATCCATCCGAAAATCATTTCCCAAATCTACTGGCATCCCCTGCGGCACGACCAGCGCCAAATAGCTCCCCACGTACAGCACCGGTAGGAGCAGCAAGACGACGGCGACGATGAGTGGTGCGCGGTTTGCGGGCATAGCGAGTGAATCAAATGGCAGGCGTCACCACTTTGCTTTGCAGCCAGAGTCTCGGCCAGCTGTGAAGGTGATCTTATCGCCGAGTGGCCTGCCGTGACAAATTCGATTGCCGCCATTCTATCCGCGCAAGAAATAGCCTCGCCAGTGCGGTGGGGGTAAGCGCTTTGGGGTAAGGGGCGCGATGGCAGGCCGTAGCCCGAAGCCGTGCTTCGGGTAGGGCGGGCAATCGCGGTTCAGAAGCGAAGCACGGCTTCGTTCTACGACCGCGAAGGTGAAGGACCATCGAAGCAATGGCGAATCGCAGTTCAGAAACGAAGCACGGCTTCGTTCTACGGGTTAGCGTTTCCGGCTGAAAGCGTTTGACAAAAAATCACGCAACGAGCAGATTTTGGATTGGGCAGCTTTTCTCGTGGCAGACGGGTTTAGGAGAGAGAGCGGGCCGGGGAGAGAGGGAGCAAGATGGAGCATCGGGGCAACCGGTCGGGATGGGCCTGCGCGCCGACTGGAAGGGGAATGACGCTTGTCCCACGGAAGAGCGTGTGTAACTATTGAACAGCAGATACTGATCGATTGGTCGATCAATGATTGCAAGAAATTGCAGATATACGAATGAATAGTTTTCGACAAGGGAAGCAAGTCTACCATTGCGGATGAGTGAAGGAGAAGTTGGAGGCGAGGCGAAAGATTGCCCAGATTGCCAAAAATCGGTTATCAAATGGTTATCGCGCAAGCCGTCATAACGAGGGGTTTATGACTGAATTGATTCGCCGCAACGTGTTGTTGATTTAGGGATTAGGAAGATGGTAGTTGCCGAAGAAAATAGCGACAAAAAGTTATCAAAATCTGAGTGAGTAGAGGTGGGTGGCGAGGTGAGAGTTGAGAGTGGTTAAGGGGAAAGAGATCGGCACTGGTGATTTTGGGAGGTGAGGTCGTTCGAGGGGTTGGCCCCTCACCCCGACCCTCTCCCGGAGTACCGAGGAGAGGAAGGTAGGGGCAAGGAAGAGGGAATTAGGAGGAGGTGGAGGAGCGGATGAGCCAGCAGGAGTCGTGAGGTTGCATGCCGATGTGGGGGTAGTAGGTGCGGGCGGCGGGAGCGGCGAGCAGGATGAGGTTTGTGTGCAGTCCGGCAGCTTGATGGGTGCGGTGAATGAGGGCCTGGCCGATGCCCTGTTTTTGGAAGGCTTGATCGACGGCGAGGTCGGAGAGGTAGGTGGCGAAATGGAAATCGGTGATGGCGCGCGAGATGCCAACGAGCAGACCCTCGTGTCGCGCGGTGACGATCAGGCTGGCGTGTTTGAGCATGCCGGCGATGGTGGCCGCGTTATCGACGGGACGACGTTCGGCGAGCGTGGAACGACGAAGGACATCGATAAACTCGGCGGGCGAAAGGTCGGGTTCGACGGAGTAAGCGATGGCGGTCATGGTCATTCATCAAGGGAATCGAGGCTGGCAAGCACCACGGGAGAACGGAGATGGGACAGGATATCCTAAGGGCGCGGATCGCCAAGAAAGCGAATTCTTGGCTGGAAAAGTCAACGCAGGCCGCAAAGTTTGACGATAAAGGGGGTGCCTGCATGAGATAAGGTTTGCTAGCGGATGGTGAAAACCCTCACCATGCTGCGAAATCGGCGGGAAGATGGCAAACCTTCGTCGTTTTGCGAGCGTAGGCTAGAAGGCGTAAACTTCTGACCTTTACCCATTCGTCAGATTGCGGCACAATCCGCCAATCTGCCGGATCCAGCGATTCGGGGCTGGTCCCCCTCAAGCCCGAACCCAGGCGTGGTGTTCACATCAGGCGAAATGACTTTCGCCCGCGAACATTACCGGTCAGGATGACCAACGAAAGCAAAGCAAGGAGTGCTAAGCGTGAAAGTCTGCCTTCCCGCCACGATTGTGGCAGGCGTCGTTTTGTGTGCCCAAGTTGCCCTGGCCCAAGTGGGTGGCGTCGGTGCTCCACCGGCTGGCCAACGTCCAGGTCCCGCTGCTGCGGCGGCTCCGGCTGCTCCCCGTGTTACCCCCACGATTGCGGTGATTGATATCGCCAAGATCTTCAAGGGTCACAATCGCTTCAACGCGATGATGGGCGACATCAAGAAAGACATCGAAGACTTTGACGGCATCGTCAAAGCCGAAACGCAAAAACTAAAGACCATGTCCGAAGCGCTGCAGCAGTACAAGGCTGGCTCGCTCGAATATCGTCAACGCGAAGAAGAAGCCGCCCGCGCGACTTCCGATTTGCAAGTGAAGGTCGGCCTGAAGAAGAAAGAGCTGCTCGAAAGCGAAGCTCGCGTCTACTTCCAGGTCTACCGCGAAGTGGAACAAAGCGTCGCCAATTTTTCGAACGCCAACCAGATCCAAATGGTCTTGCGTTTCAACAGCGACGACATGAAGGAAGACGATCGCAACTCGGTGTTGCAAGGTGTCAATCGCGCCGTGGTGTATTACAACCCCATGCTCGATATCACCGGCTACATCCTGCAAGATCTGAACCGGGGTCCTTCGATTCCTCCAACTACTGGTGGCGGAGTGAATGGTCAGGCCCGCGTTCCAACTGGTCCGCAAATTCCAGTTGCTCCTCGCCGCTAGTCGCAATTGACCTTCGTCGTAGTAACTAACTACCGGTCCCGAGATTCGTTCGCTCGCCGACCGGTTCCTGAAGTGAGCACTCGCTCGCTTCGCCTCCTCACCTTGAGTCGATGCTTCATTGATGGCCCAGCCGCGACAACAACAGACGTTGGCCCAAGTGGCCACTTTCTCCGGCTTTGGATACTGGAGCGGCAAAGACGTTCGCGTCGAACTCCGCCCGGCTCCAATCGACAGCGGATTGCAGTTCGTACGTAGCGACATCGCACCTCACGTGCGCATCGCGGCCGACGCTCGCAACCGCCTCGAAGCACCGCGCCGGACCACGCTCGCCACGGGCACTGCCCAGGTCGAGATGGTCGAACATATTCTGGCCGCGCTGTACGGCTTACAGATTGACAATTGCGAGATCTGGGTCGACCAGCCGGAAATGCCCGGTGGCGACGGCTCGAGCTTGGCGATTGTCGAAGCCATCGACGCTGCGGGAATCGCGCAGCAAGATGCGCCTTGCAAACGCTTGATCATCTCCGAAGTCACCCGCGTTGGCGACGACGAAAGCTGGGTCGAAGCTCGACCTCACAAGCTTCCCGGCCTCGCGATTCGTTACCGGCTCGACTATGGGCCCGAATGCCCGATCGGCCGCGAGACCATCGACCTGAAGGTCTCGCCCAAAACATTCCGCAGCGAACTTGCTTCGGCCCGCACCTTCCTGTTGGAAGAAGAGGCCGAGTGGCTTCGCTCCCGCGGCCTTGGTACGCGAGTCACGAATCAAGACCTGCTCGTCTTTGGCAAGACCGGGCTGATCGACAATACACTCCGTTTCGAAAACGAATGCGTCCGTCACAAAGCGCTCGACCTGGTGGGTGACCTGGCTCTCGCCGGTTGCGAACTGGTCGGCCACGTGATCGCGCACCGCAGTGGCCATCGCCTCAACGCCGAACTCGTCCGTACCATCGTGCAAGAGGGACGCGTCGAGGGTGGCTTGCGACGAACCGGTTAAGAACAATCCTCCGGAGCCAATCCAACTCCGAACTTCGAACTTTGAACTCCGAACTTTCCAATGCCCACCCAAATTCATCCGACCGCGGTCATCGATCCGCGTGCTGAAATCCACGACAACGTGGAAGTGGGTCCGCATTGCATTGTAGGTCCGCTGGTGACTATTGGCAGTGGGACGCAGTTGATTGCCAATGTCACGGTGATGGGAAGAGTCACGCTGGGCGAACGTAATCGTATCTTTCCGGCGGCTGTTCTCGGCGGCGATCCACAAGACGTGAGCTATCGCGGCACTGATACGCAGGTGATCATCGGCGACGATAACATCATTCGCGAAGGTGCGACGATCAATCGCGGCAGCGAAAAAGAGGATGGCATCACTTCGCTCGGCAGTGGCTGCTTCATCATGGCCGGCAGCCATATCGCGCACGACTGCAAGGTCGGCAATCGCGTGATCATGGCGAACGCCACCTTGCTCGGCGGTCATGTGCATGTGCACGACGATGCGACGATTTCGGGCGGCGTCGCCGTTCATCATTTTTCGACGATTGGCAGCTTCAGCTTTACGGGTGGTCTCAGCCGCGTGCTGCACGATGTGCCGCCGTACATGCTGGCCGAAGGAAATCCTTCGCGGCCGCGCTGCATCAATCTCGTGGCGCTCAAACGAAACAATTTCTCGGCCGATTCGATCCGCGCCTTGGCCGAAGCTCATCGCTTGATCTTCCGCGCTCGCGTGGGCATCGATCACGCTCGTGAACTGCTTCGCTCCAGCGATTTGCTGATGCCAGCCGTCAATCACTTGCTCAGCTTTCTGCAAAACCAATATGAGGGCCGGCACGGTCGCGGACGCGATCGCCGGCGAGCCGCATGACCAGCCAATCGCCCGCTCCACTTCGAATTGCTGTTATTGGCGCGGGGCATTTGGGACGAATCCACGCTCGGCTGGCCAAGCAACTTTCGCCCGCGCAATTGGTCGCCGTCGTTGATCCGGTCGAAGCATCTCGCACGGCCGTGGCCACGGAACTGCAAGTTCCCACGCACGCCGACTATCACCCGGTGCTCGCTCAATTCGATGCCGCGATCGTGGCGACTCCCACGCAGTTTCATCATGCGGTCGTAATGGAGTTGCTTGAAAAAGGAAAACACGTCCTCGTCGAGAAGCCCATCGCCAGCACTTCGCGCGAAGCCGACGAAATGGTTGCTGCTGCCGAAGCTCGCGACCTGGTACTGCAAGTTGGCCACGTCGAACGCTTCAATCCTGCTTGGGTCCGCGTGCGTCCACACTTGCCCGAACCGACGTTCATCTCCGCTCGGCGTCTTGCTCCGTACACTTGCCGCTCGACCGATGTGGGCGTGGTGCTGGACCTGATGATTCACGATCTGGATCTCGTGCTGAGCCTGGTTGCCGAAGAGGTCACACAGGTGCAAGCCTGCGGCGCTGCGGTGATCGGCCCGCACGAAGATTGGGCCGAAGCTCGCCTGTCGTTCTCGAATGGCTGCGTGGCCCAACTGAGCGCCTCGCGCGTCAGCCCGGTCGTTGTGCGATCGATTGAGATCACCAGCGGCCAGAACTTTGCCACGATCGATTTTGGTGCCAAGACGGCGCGCACTCTCGAAGCTTCACTAGCCGTGCGTCAGCAGCAAATCGAGATCGCCCGCCTTAGCCCGACGGAGCGAGTGGAACTCAAGGATCAGTTCTTCGACAAGCATCTGCACAAAGAAGAACTCGCCGTCACCGATCACAACGCGATCCTCGAAGAACAGCGTGACTTCGTCCAAGCGATCCAAGCTGCTGCCCAGCCTCAAGTAACTGGCATCGATGGCTGGCGCGCTCTCGAAACGGCCGAGCGGATCGTTGCGGCCATTGCCGCGAGTCAGCGAGATCGCTCGCGTTCCACTGGTCAACATGCCCTGCGTGGTCCTCACTGGTCACACGCCGCCAAGCAGGCAACGGCTCGCAAAGCGGGTTAGTTGCTGCGGGGGTCGAGGGCATCGCGGAGGCCGTCGCCGAGGCTGTTGAAGCCGAGGACGGAGAGGGAAATAGCGAGGCCCGGAGCAAGGGCATACCACAAGTTGCGACTCCAAAAGTCTTTGGCCTGCGAGAGCATCGCTCCCCATTCGGCAGCCGTCATATCGCCGCCCAGGCCGAGGAACGAGAGTCCCGCAACTTCGAGAATCGCGGTCCCCACGCTCAAGCTGGCCAGGACCGTGAGCGGGCCAACGAGCGACGGGAACATCACACGAGTCAGAAGTTGCCAGGTGTTCATCCCCATCGCGCGGCTGGCAAGGACATAGTCGAGATTCGCCATCGCCAGCACCGTGGCTCGCGATTGGCGGGCGAAGACGGGCACGTTGATCAGCCCGACGGCGACGATGACGGTTGTCCAGCCTGGCTGGAACGCAGCGGAACAGAGAAGCGCGATCAAGATGCTGGGGAAGGCGAGGGCCACGTCGATGGCGCGCATCACTAGCGCGTCGGTTCGCCCGCCGAGAAAGCCGGCCAATGCGCCCAGGGGCGCACCGATGCCCAAGGCCAGGGCGATCGATGACAAACCGGCGAAGAGGGACAAACGCGAACCGTGCAGCACGCGAGTGAGGACGTCTTTGCGGAGCGCATCGGTGCCGAGCAGGTGCGTCTTGGAAGGTGGCGCGGCGATCTCACTGCTGGTGGCATTCAGTTCGTACGGAGAGATCCAATCGGCGGCTGCAGCCACGACAATCAGGCCGATCACCACGACCATGCCAAACCAGGCGGCACGACTGCGCGCGAAGCGCTGCCAGGCGCGCGTGGCGGGCGAAGCGGGGGATGTTGACGCAGCAGTCATAAAGAAGACAAGTACCAGTGGTGAGCTATTTCGAGCCGCAGACTCCTCACCCTCTCCCCGGAATACCGAGGCGAGGGAGCAAGAGAGGAGTTAGTCATTGGCCAGTCGAATGCGAGGATCGAGCCAGACGAAAACCAGATCGAGCAACAGGTTCATGGAGACGAAGAGGATGCAGATGACAATCGCGCCGGCTTGCACCGCGACGTAGTCCTTATCGCCGAGCACGGCGCTGGCGATGTAGGTGCCCATGCCGGGCCAGTCGAAGACCGTTTCGGTTAGCACAGCGCCGGAGAGGAGCAGGCCCACTTGCAGGCCGGCGATGTTCACGACGGGAACGGCTGCGTTCGGTAATGCATGTCGCCAGACCGCGCGCCATAGACTGCAACCTTTGGCGCGGGCGGTGCGCAGATAGTCGGCAGCGAGGACGTCGAGCATCGCGGCGCGAGTGATGCGCGCGACGATCGCCGCGGGAATGGTAGCCAGGGCCATGGCCGGCAGAATCAAGTGCTCCAAAGTGGCGAGCCACAAATCGGGGCGACCACGCAGGAGCGTATCGATGAGAAAGAGCCCCGTGATGGGATCGAAGTCGAAGACATCGGCCGGCAGTCGCTGGGAAGTGGGCAAGCCGGAAAAGATCAACCGCAGCAAGATGCCGAGAAAGAAGACCGGCACGCTCACACCGACGAGCGATCCCGCCGTGCAGAGCCAATCCGGCCAGCGATTTTTCCAGACGGCCGCCGCCACACCGGCAATCACGCCCAAAGGAAACGCCAGGCTGCAAGCTGCCAGGGTGAGTTCGACCGTCGCGGGAATGCGTTGGCGCAGTTCACGATTCACGCTCACATGGCTGCGAGCGAGCGAGTTGCCAAGGTCGCCCGTCGTGATGACTTGCCAGAAGAACTGGCCGAGTTGCACGTGCAAGGGTTGATCCCAACCATATTGCTCGCGCAGTTGTTCAATCTGCTTCAAGTCGGGATGCTGACCAAAGCGAGCGAGCAGCGGATTGCCCGGCAGAAGCCTCACGGCAATGAACACCAGCGAGACAGCCACCACGATGGTGATGAGCGCGTGCAGCAATCGCCAGCCCAGGTAGCGAATCACTGCGCGGCCCCGGGAGCCGTGGTTTTACTGGCAGTGTTCTCCGGTTGGCTCTTCAACTTCACTTTGCCCAGGCGAATCAGCCCCGTGGGATGCAGGTTGAAACCAGTGAGTCGAGGATCGTGTACGGCGCGCAACTGCGTGTGGGCAAGAGGAACGACGGGGACTTCGCGCAGCACGATCGCTTGAGCTTCGTGATACAGGGGGAGCCGCTTGGCGAGGTCCATCTCGGTTTGACCGGCGAGCAACAGTTCGTGAAACCGCTGATCGCGAAAGCGGCTGAGGTTGTTACCATTCTCGCTGATGTTGTCGGGATCGAGCAATTGATACAGAAAGTTATCTGGATCGGCGTTGTCGCTGCTCCAACCGGCGAGTCCCAGTTCGTGCCGGCCGGCCATCAGGTGCGCGAAGTGTTCGTTGACATCGCGGCCCGTAACAGTGACCTCGATGCCGATTTCACGCAACGAGTCTTTCAGAAAGCCGGCCATCGAGGTGGGCTGAGGGAGGTAAGGACGAGCCTGACTCATCACGGATAGGTTCAATGAAACCGGCAACTTGAAGCCGGCTTCATCGGCCGCCTCTTGCATCAATTGCTTCGCCTTGGCGACATTAAACTCATGATCGACAAGGCTCGTATCGTGTCCCCACATGCCGGGCGGCACCATGCTCACCGCAGGTTCGGCGTGGCCATCGAAGCCGACTTTCATCAGAGTCTTTTTGTCGATCGCCAGACCGATGGCTTGCCGCACCTTCAGTAGATTGAGCGGCGGCTTCTCCATTTGCATGGTTAGGTAGGAAACATTCATGCCCGTCTGTTCGAGCACGACCAGTGGCGTCTTCTTCACGGCGTCAAAGTCTTGCGGCGCGAGGCTATCGACCAGATGCACTTCGCCTCGCAGCAGGCGTTGAATGCGAGTGGTGTTGTCCTTGACGGGAACGATCACCAGATTCTTGATCTCCGGCGCTCCACGCCAGTGTTTATCGAAGCTTTGCAGCACCAGTTGCTGATCGCGATTCCACTTGATGACTTTGAAGGGCCCGGTCCCCACGGGCGAGTCTGCGAATTCCTTGCCTTTGGCCTTGAGCGCTGCCGGTGAGACGATGCTGGCCGGAAACATCGCCAGATTGGTCAGAAAGATAGCACTGGGGCTCTTGAGGTGAAACACGACCGTCAGCGGATCGGGCGTTTCAATTCTCTCAATGGCTGTGTAGCTCGACTGGTACGGACGAGCCGAATCGTACAGGAGCGGATGCTTATCGGCGATGAGCCGATCGAAGGTTGTCTTGACCGCTGCCGAATCGAGTTTCGTGCCGTCGTGAAAGAGGACGCCATCGCGGAGGGTGAACGTCCAAACTTTGCCGTCTTCGCTGACGGTCCACTTTTCGGCCAGCGAAGGGACGAGTTCTGCCTTCAGGTCGTCGTAGGTGACGAGGGTATCGAAGACGTTCGTAATGACATGCACCGATTCGGCAATATCAGTATTCACGGGGTCGAGCGTCTTAGGATCGCTGGCCTGGGCATAGATTAAGGTCTCGCCAGAAGATGTCGGCCGGCTGCAGCCGCTGCCGAGCAGCGCACCAAGCAGAATCGCAAGGAGGCCGGTGGGAACAAGCAGCGAAAGAAAGCGAGCGGACACAGATAATCTCGCGGCGTGAGGAAAGCGGCGGGCAGCATGGAACCAAGCGTCGCTGGTGATTCTACCGGGCGCGAGCCACACCTTCCAGGCGATACAACCGGCACCGCCCGCAGCAATCCACCCACAACCGCCGACAACCAGCGCCCAGATTTGACACCCCACACAAGTGACCTAGGGTTCAGTGCAACCGCGCCTCGGGGAGGGGTGTTGGTTCTGGGCACGGCGGGGATAGCTGGGAGCTAGAGGGGACCCCGCCGTGCTTTTTTATTTCCCACTCTTTGCGAGCCACATAGCCGGTAGTGAAGCAACTGGAACGAAGCCATGTCTCCACGACGCTTTTCACTTCGAACCGCCTTCTCGCTCATTGAAGCCCTAGTAGCACTCACCATCACCTCCCTGGCCGGCAGTGTGATGTTGCTGGCGATTGAGAGTTGCCTCACTTCTACTAGCGATGCCGTGGATCAAATGATTGCCGACGGTCTGGCCAATCAGATGCTCGACGAAATCTCGCTGCGGCGATTCATGGCAGCTGGAGATAATCCGCTCACCATTAGTGGCCCGAACGCGACCGAAACGAATGGCAGTGGGCGTGAGCGCTACGACGATATCGACGACTACAAAGCCTTCACCGCTAAGCCAGCCAAGGGGATCTGGGGCGAGGGACTGGGAACAGGCAACGACAGTGGCGGTACGCGCAATGCCAACTTCACGGTCCCCGCGAGCTACTTCACCAACTGGCGACAGAAGGTCGAAGTCTATTCTGTCAGTGCCACCGATCACAGCGTACGGCTGACCGGCTCCAGCACCAGTTTCTATCGTGCGGCAGAAGTGACAGTCGAGTACGTACACGCCGACGGGCGAGTGATTCCTTTAGCCAAACGGAGACGCGTCTATGCGTACTTGCCTCCGCCGGGCTAAACGCTGCCAGGCGAATCGACGGGGGCTCTCGCTGCCCGAGTTACTGGCGTCGATGACAATTCTGATCTTGATCACCGGTTCACTGGGAGCCGTGGCGAGCGCCGTTCGCTCTTCGAATGCGTATTGCAGCGGGCAAACTCAGGCTGCCCAGCATGCGCGCGTGGCAATCACGCGGATCGAGCGCAACCTGACTACTTGCACGGCGAACGAGCAATTTCCTGGTTGCCGCGTCTTCTCGACAACCGTGAGCGGTTCAGCATTTCCCGATACGCTCGTGGTGTGGAAGCCCACAGGTACGGCACTCGCGCCAACAGGCTTGCCCCGCGTGAGTGAGTTGCTCCTGTACACCTACAATCCAACCACGCCCAATGAACTGCTCGAGATTCGCGACCTAACCAGCACGGCCACTGCACCAACGGCTGCTTCGACCAGTGCCTGGAATACGCTGATCTCACAATTGAAGAGCAGCAACACTGCCACACGAACTGTGCTTACTTCTCGCCTGCACACGGCGGTCCCCTCGGTGGGGCAAAGCTCGCGCGGAGCAGTACGGTTCCTGATCTTGGCCAGCCCGACCGATGCTGAGATTGCCTCCTACCGCGCTGGCACAACCAGTTGGAGTGCGCTCGATTGGTCGCTCGATCGCTCTGGCAGCATCTCGGGAACTCGCGGCATCGCTTGTCAGATTGAATTGTTGGTTGATGCCAGCGATGGGGTAACAACCACAGGTCAAGTGCTGCCCTTCTTCGGCAGCGGAGCGTTCAGCTACCAGGTGAGCCGATGAGACCAACATCGTTCATCACAGGCCGGTCGAAGCGAGTTCACGCCCAGCGGCACGGCATTGCCGTGGTCGTCGTCTTGGGACTGCTGACGATTACGCTGGCCCTTTCCTATGCCTTGCTGCGCACGCAATCGACCGCGAACCTAATTGCTCGTAACGGCACGCGACAATTGGATGCCCGCTTAGCAGCCGAGGCGGGCATCTCCGCCGCGCTGAGCAAGATGCATGAAGACAGCTGGCCCGGGGTCACGAGTCAACTCCAGGCGAATGTCGATGCGAATACCAAGTACCTGGTCGAGTACTCAACCGGCGATAATTTGCTCACTTCGACCGATCCGTTGTCCGCCGAGTTTCCCTTTCGCGTCACGATCACTTCCACCGGCACCGCGACCGACCCGCAACAGCCCACTTTGCAGACCACCTACCGCTTGCAAGCGGTGGTGCAGCTGGTGCGACGAGCACTGCGCAGCAGCAACCCGACGAGTTGGTCGAATTATTTGCAGCCCACCGTTTATCAGTGGAGTTCCAGCGATGCGCACCTCAATTTTCCGATGCGCATCGAAGGGACGACGACGTTTCTCGGTAGGCTGCGACTGTGCACAAACTATCCCGCTACCATTGCCACGCGCGACCGCTACCTCACCGACCTGAACTTGCTACGTCTTGCATCGGGGACCGACAATCGACTGCTCAGTGGCAATGTGACGTTGGGAACCACTTCGCAGTATGCGGATGTCATCAATAGTCTGGCCGGTGGATTGGGCGTTGGCGTTGGCTATTCAGCAGCTAGTACCGCTGCGCCCCTGACGCGTCCCGGCTCGGTCACGACCTATCAGCTTTATCCCGGTGGGAAGGATTACTCGATTCCCTCGATCAATGCCACGTACGGCAGCAGCCCCAGCAATCTCTCGCTCGCAGCGGACCCCGTGACGAACCCACTCGGTGTTTTTCGGAGTGAAGGCCAGATCACGCTTGGCAGCAATGTCTCGCTCAGCGGCGTGCTCCTCTCGGGCGATGCCTCGGCCGATGTGCAGATCTCCGGCAATAACGTGAGTATCACCGGGCGCAACTTGCCCGCTCTGGAGGGAACCAGCACCAACTATCAACTTCCCACGATTATCTCCGGGGACGATTTTCGGGTGATCAATAACGCGAACGTCACCGTTCGCGGCTTAACGATTGTCTGGGACGAGTTTGAACTCGCGTATGCCGGGGAAGGTCAGACCTTCGACTTTACCGGCCGCTTGCTGACCGCCAAGTTTCTGGGGCGGGGCCGAGACAATTGGGATCTGAGCGACACCTGGTGGGATTTGGAACGCCTTGGCTACCAGTTGCAGTCGACCGTCGTTGGCTTCCCGGAATGGATGCGGTTGCGTCAAGGCTTCGACTATCGCTCGCCGAAGCTGCTGCTGAAGCCGAACACCGACGGCGTGCAGTATCGCTGGCACGACTGGTCGCAAAGCATCTATGTGAAAGGTGCGAGCGACACCGGACTCAAGTGGAATCTGATTCGCGTGACACCGCTTTAGAGCCGCGCGGCTTGGCGCTCTGTCGCCGCTATCCATCAACAAATGTTGACGTTTGCTTGCATTTGCTCGCGGGCAGGGGCATAATCGGCTGGATAGGTTCCGTCACACGCGTGGCACTGGAGAAAGCACAAGCTCCCGCCAAATTGGAAGGATTACCATGCCTAGAGCACTCCCACCTGCGACCCTCCTCCTGGTCGCCCTGCTCGCCCCTGCTGTTTTGTTCGCTGCCGATGTTCCTGCCAAACCGAAGGCCCCTGGTCTCGGCGACCCCGGTCAACTCACCGCCGTTCAGGTCGAAACGGGCCGGCTGAAGGATGGCGTCGTCCAACTTTCGGGTCGAGATTCCAGCCAGCAAATTGTAGTAACGGGAATGTACTCGTCGGGCCAAACCCGCGATGTTTCCGGCAAAGCAACGTACGAAGCTTCGCCAGCGGGCATCGTGAAAGTCGATGAAACCGGCTTTGTCACTCCGGTAGCCGAAGGTGAAGCGATGATTAAGGTTATCGCTGCCCCGGGCATCGAGAGCTCGCTCAAATTCAAAGTGACGAACCTTGTGCATGACTTGCCGATTAACTTTGCCAATCAAATCACGCCCGTCTTCACCAAGTACAGCTGCAACGGCGGTGGTTGCCACGGCAAGAGTGGTGGCCAAAACGGCTTCCGCCTATCGCTGCTCGGCTTCGAACCGAAGGAAGACTTTGAGTTTCTGGTGAAGGAAGGTCGTGGTCGCCGGCTGTTCCCTGCTGCCCCCGATCAAAGCTTGCTGCTGCTGAAGGCGACCGCCCGGTTGCCCCACGGTGGCGGCCAACGAATTGATTTCGATTCGCCCGCTTATCGCGTGCTGAAGCGTTGGGTCGAACAGGGCATGCCCTACGGCAAGGAAACCGATCCAGCTGTTACACACATCGAAGTGCAGCCCACCGAACGACTGATGGAACGCGAAACGACCCAACAAATCGTCGTCATTGCTCACTACAGCGATGGCTCCAGCGAAGACGTCACCCGCACGACACAGTTTGACTCCAACGACACCGAAATGGCCGAAGTGAGCGTCACCGGTCTTGTCACCACGGGTCAGTTGACCGGCAGCGTGGCCGTGATGGCCCGCTATCAAGGTCACGTTGGCGTGTATCGCGCCACGGTTCCGCTGGGCGTAGCAGTCAACAATCTGCCCAAGTCCAGCAACTTCATCGATGAATCGGTGCAGAAGAAGCTGACAGCCCTAGGTCTTCCTTCCTCGCAAGTTTGCGACGATTCCACGTACCTACGTCGCGTTTCGGTCGACCTCACCGGTCGCTTGCCATCGCTAGAGGAAGTCGAGCGGTTCCTGGGCGATCAAGATCCCAACAAGCGTTTGAACCTGGTGAATCGCCTGCTCGATAGCACCGACTACGCCGATTACTTCGCTAACAAGTGGAGTGCTATTCTTCGCAACAAGCGCCGCATGGATATCGAGAAGCCAGCGACGTTTGCCTTCTACGATTGGATTCGCACGAGCCTGAACGAGAACAAGCCCTACGATCAATTCGTCCGTGAAGTGGTCACCGCTTCCGGCGAAGCAGGTGTAAATCCGCCTGTGGGCTGGTATCGCGAAGTGAAGGATCAATCGGCTCAGGTCGAAGACACTGCTCAGTTGTTCCTCGGGCTGCGCATTCAATGTGCCCGCTGCCACCATCATCCTTTTGAGAAGTGGAGCCAGCAGGATTACTACGGTTTTGCTGCGTTCTTTGCTCAGGTGGGGCGCAAGAAGGGTGAGATTCAGAATGCGGAACGGATCTATCATCGTCGTGGTGTAGCTTCGGCCAACAATCCCAAGACAGGGCAGGCAGTCAAGCCAACCGGTCTGGGCGACAAGACGCTTGATCTGACCGCCGATCAAGATCCTCGCCATTATTTGGCGGACTGGATGTCGCAGAAGGATAACCCCTTCTTTGCGAAGAGCCTGGTAAATCGCTACTGGAAGCACTTTTTCGGTCGCGGTCTCGTCGATCCCGAAGACGACATGCGAGTGACGAACCCCGCCAGCAATCCAGAACTGCTAGACGCTCTGGCCAAGAGCTTTGTCGATTCGAATTTTGACCTGAAGCAGCTTTGTCGCACCATTGCCACGTCGACAACGTATCAATTAAGCGCGGAGCCGAACGAGTGGAATCAAGACGACAAGCAGAACTTCTCGCGCTACTATCCAAAGCGGTTGAACGCAGAAGTGTTGCTGGACGCAATTGATCAGGTTACTGGTACCACTTCGAGCTTCGGCGGCGTGCCTGCCGGGACTCGCGCGGTGCAACTGCCGGACAATGGTTTCACTTCGTACTTCCTGACGGTCTTCGGTCGGCCAGAGTCGAGCAGCGCGTGCGAATGCGAACGCTCGAGCGAAGCAAATCTCGCGCAGAGCTTGCACTTGCTCAACTCGAGCGAGATTCAGGGCAAGTTAACCTCAGGCGGCGGCAAAGCTGCCGTTCTCGCCAGCGACAAGTCGCGTCCTCACGATGTGAAGGTACGCGAACTCTACTTGCTGGCCTTTGGTCGCGCTCCGCTCCCGGACGAACTGACCGTGGCCATGGCTCACATTCAGAAGAACGAAGCTGACCCCAAGCGTGCCTACGAAGATATCGTCTGGGCGCTGGTGAACACCAAAGAGTTCCTCTTTAACCACTAGGCCGCGTTGCGGCTGGGGCGAGAGGCGAGAGATGGGGGGCGAGGGAGCGAAAATCTCCGTTGTTTTCCCACTCCTTCCATCACTCGCCTTAAAGACGACAGTTGATTCCTTCCCGCCGATCAAGCAAACTAGACCAGAGGTGCCGCCTTGCCTCTCGTCTCCCGCCCCGCACCTCCTTCCCCCACTATCATTTCCTCTCCTCCTAAGACCCAGGGAGCGGTTCCTGTGAAGCACGACGTTTCGATATCGTTCGGCCTTGCGCGCTTGGCAACTTTCTGGCGACTGCTGTCGCTGGTGCTGGTCATGCCCGGCGTGGCCCTGGCTCAGTTGCCAACCGCTCAGCTCAATAGCGTGTTCCCGCTCGGCGGCAAGCAAGGGGCGACAGTCGAAGTCACCATTGCTGGCGCCGATCTGGATGACGCCGATAAGCTCGTCTTCAATCACACCGGCATCTCGGCACAGCCGAAGATGAACCCAGTCTCGGACTTGGAGAAGAACGCCCGGCCGATGGCGAACCAATTCGTCGTCACCATTGCTGGCGACGTTCCTCCCGGCATCTACGAAGCGCGCGTGGTCAGCCGCTACGGCATTACCAATCCACGCTCATTCTGTGTGAGCAACCTGCAAGAAGAGACCGATGTCGCCGGCAACAACAGCGCCGAGAAGGCCGTCAATTTGGCCGCGGGTACGGTGGTCAACGGCCGCATCGAAGCCGGCCAGTTCGACTACTTCAAGCTGAGCATGAAGAAGGGGGAACGGGTGATTCTCGAATGCCTGGCCCAGCGAATCGACTCTCGCCTGGATCCAACGATGGCCGTCTATGGCAGTGATGGTCGCGAGTTCAGCCGCGTGCGTGATTCGGTCGGTGAAGACTGCGTGCTCGACTTCACGGCCCCTGCCGATGGCGATTATCAGGTCCGCCTGTTCGATGCCATCTATGGCGGCGGCAACGAACACTTCTATCGGCTGAGCGCCAGTGCAGCGGCCTATGTCGATTTTGTCTTTCCACCCTCGGCCGTCCCTGGCAGCAATGGCTCGTTCACGCTCTACGGTCGCAATTTGCCTGGTGGACAACCCGCCGAAGGACTGAGCCTGAATGGTGCTCCGCTGCAGAAATTGCAAGTGAACATCGCTGCTCCTGGGGATGAAGCGGCCCGTTCGCAGTTGCCGCTCGCGGGTGCCGCTCGGCCACGTCAAGCCTGGCAGACCGGCTTCGAATTCCGTCAGGCCACGCCTCAAGGCCCGAGCAATCCAGCAGTAATTTACTTCGCCAAGGCACCCGTGATTGCCGAAGCGGAACCGAACAACGAAGCTGCCAAGGCTCAAGTCGTAACCGTTCCCTGCGAGTACGTGGGACAGTTCTATCCTCAGCGTGATACCGACTGGTTGCAGTTCGAAGCCAAGAAGGGGCAGGTGCTGATGATCGAAGTCATTTCGCATCAGCTGGGTCTGGGCTCCGATCCGTATTTCGCCGTGATGCGTGTCACGAAGAACGACAAGGGCGAAGAAGAGATGCGCGACATTGCCCAGGTCGATGATCCGGCCGATCGCAATAACAAGATCGGCACCGATTACGACACTTCAACCGACGATCCTTCCTACCGCTTCACCGCGCCGGAAGATGGCCAGTATCGCGTCATGGTTCGCGATCAATTCGGCGATGGCCGGAAAGATCCCAGCTATGTGTACCGCTTGGCGATTCGTCCGCTGGAGCCCGATTTTCAATTGCTTTCGATTGGCACTCAGCCGGTAGCTGGTGCTCCCAACAACAATCAAGGTTCGCCGCTCACGGGTTTGATTCTGCGTCGCGGTGGCAATGCCCTGATGAATGTCACTATCAATCGCCAGGACGATTTTAAGGGTGACATTCAAATCTCGGCCGAGGGGCTGCCTGCTGGCATCACCTGCCGCACCGCCACGGTGGGTGGTGAAGTTTCGTCGGCCAGCCTCGTGTTCACTGCCGCCGAAGATGCCCAGCCCTGGACGGGCACGGTAAAAATTGTGGGCAAGGCGAAACAGGGTGACAAAGAACTCGCCCGCGAATCTCGCTACGGCAGCATGGTTTGGGGTTCTGCGAATCGCCAGCAACAACTGCCCGAGTTTCGCTTGCTACGTTCGTTCCAACTCAGCGTGGCCGACAAAGAAACCGAAGCTGCCTTCGTGCAAATTGGTGAAGACAAGATCTGGGAAACATCACTTGGTGGCAATCTCGAAATTCCCGTGGCGGTCACCCGTCGTGGCGATTTCAAGGAAGCCATCAAGCTCACCGCGGTTGGTCTTCCTAACGAACTGAAGCCCAAGGAAATCAACGTCGCCGCCGATGCCAAGGAAGGAAAGTTCGAACTGCAGATCAACCAGCAGAACACCAAGCCGGGCATCTACACCTTCTACATGAAGGGGGAAGCCAAGCAAAAATACGTTCGCAATCCCGAAGCAGTGACACGCGCCACCGATGAGCAAAAAGAAATCGGCGAGATGATCAAGTCGCTCGGCGAACAGGTCAAACAATTGACCGCGGCCAAGGACGTAGCCGTCAAAGCTGCCGCCGAAGCAGCCAAGGGTGTGAAAGACGCCGAGAAGGGTGACGATGCCGCCAAGCAGGCCGCCGCCGACAAAGCCAAGGCTGCGGAAGAAGCCAAGACCAAGGCCGAAGCTGATCTGAAGGCCGCTCAGGACAGAGCCAAGCAGGCGGACGACCTGAAGAAGCAAATCGATAAGCGGCTGGACGACGCCAAGAAGGCCGCGGCCCCCAAGGACCTGAACATGGCCCTCGTCAGCACGCCGATCAGGGTCAAGATTGCCTCGGCTCCGTACACTCTCACCTCGGCTGGTCCGACCACGGTCAAGCAAACCGAAAAGACGCCGCTCGTCGTTAAGCTCGATCGCTTGTACGGCTTCGCCGATTCGGTCGAACTCTCCTTCGATGCTCCCTCCGGTGTGAACGGCCTGTCCGCAGGCAAAGTCACACTCAAGAAGGAAGAAGGGGAAGTTAAGTTCGAATTGGCTGCCGACAAGAGTGCGACTCCCGGTGAGCACACCGCCACGATTCGCGCCAAAGGTAAGTTCAACAACATGAATGTCGATACTTCGATTCCCGTCGTCATCAAGGTGGAAGCGATGGCTCCCTAGTCGCTTGCTGTCGCCCGTTTATTCGCTCGCCCCGCCAACACAAAACCCACCGGTTACTCTTATGAATATTGCTCGCACCACTTGGCTGGCTTTGGCACTTGTGGCCTTTGGCATCTCACCCGCTGTCTGCTTCGCGCAGGCGAAGGCTCCCCTCACGCCCATTGAAATTGCGGAAGTGAAGCACGAAGGGCCGGTCGATTTCGAAAAAGAGATCCTGCCGATCTTTCGCCGCAACTGCCTGGCGTGTCACAGTGCCACCGAAGCCCAGAGCGATCTGACGCTCGAAACACCGGCGCTGATTCTGAAAGGTGGCAGCGAGGGACCGTCGGTCGTAGCTGGCAAGAGTGCCGAGAGCCTGCTCCTCAAGTTGGCAGCCCGGCAAAAAGAGCCCGTCATGCCTCCTCCCGATAACGACGTGAAGGCCAAGCCTCTCACTTCGCAGGAACTGGGCCTGATCAAGCTGTGGATCGATCAAGGTGCCAAGGGTGAAGTGAAGTCCGCCTCGGCCAACATCACCTGGCAGCCGTTGCCGCCGGGCGTGAATCCGATCTATGCCGTCGCACTCACTTCCGATGGTCAGTACGCAGCCGTCGCGCGGGCCAATCAGATTTTCCTCTATCACATTCCCAGTAAGCGAGAGCTGGGCCGATTGACCGATCCAGAACTGATGAAGAAGGGGATCTACACAGCCGCAGGTGTCGCCGATCTCGACCTGATTCAATCGCTGAAGTTCAGCCCCGACAACAAGCTGCTGGCCAGTGGTGGCTTCCGCACAGTCAAACTGTGGCGCAAGCCCGAAGCCGCCAAGGCGCTCGACCTTGCAGGCCTCGAAACGGCCGCTCGTTCGCTGGCGACCTCGGTCGACGGCAAGTGGGCCGCCATTGGTGAAGAGAATGGCAAGATCCGCATCTTTGAAGTCGCGACTGGCAAAGTTGCCAAGACCCTCGAAGGGCACAGCGGAGCAGCGACTGGCGTCGCCTTCACCGCCGATGGCAGCAAGCTCGTCTCGGGCTCGCAAGACAAGACCTTCCGCGTGTGGAACATCGCCGAACAGAAAGAACTCGCCAAGATCGAGACGCCCGCTCCGGTAAATGCCGTCGCACTCGTTGCCGAAGGAAAGCAAGTCGCCACCGGCGGTGCCGACAACATCATCCGCCTGTTTGCCCTGCCCGATGCACAGCCTGCCGAAGCACCCAAGCCCCTGTTTGAACTAACGGGGCACGGCCAGCCAGTAACTTCGCTCGCGACGATTGGTAATGGTGCCACGCTGCTCTCGGGTAGCAAAGATGGCTCGCTGCGAACCTGGGATGTTGCCGCAGGCAAGCCCGGCAAGACCATGAATCACGGCACACCGATTGAGTCGGTCGCCGTGCGTGCCGACGGCAAGCGTTTTGTTTCGGTCAGCTCCAACAACACCGCTCGCATCTGGAATGCCGACGATCAAAAGCAAGTCGCCGAAATGAAGGGCGACCTGCGAGCCACGCTCAAGGCCGCTGAAGTCACCCGCGCGGTCGCACTCGCCAAGAAGCATGTCGAACTGGCCAAGGCCGACTTGACCGAAGCCACCAAGCGCAAGACAGCCGAAGAAGAGAATCAAAAGAAGTCCAACGAAGCCGTCAAAGCGGCCGACGAAGATCTGAAGAAAAAGGAAGAAGCCACCAAGGCTCCCACCAAGGAAAAGGAAGACGCCGACAAAGCTCTCGCCGAGGCGATGGAGAAGAAGACCAAGGCCGACGAAGCCAAAAAAATCAGCGACGAGGCAGCCCCCAAGGCCGACGAGGCTTTCAAGAAGGCCACTGCCGAGCGTGATGCCGCCGCCAAGACCGCCAAGGATGCCGAAGCCGAATTGAAGAAGGCGCAAGAAGCCCAGGTCAAGGCGAAGGAGGCTGCCGACAAGGACGCCGCCAACGAAGATCTGAAGAAGGCACTGGCCGCGGCTGAAGCGGCTGCCAAGGATCTGGAAGCCAAGAACAAGACGGCTGCTGATGCCAAGGCTGCGGCCGATAAGGTCTTCACCGACATGGAGACTGCCAAGAAGACCGCCGACGAAACCAAGAAGACGAACGACAAAGCGGCCACTGACGCCATGACCGCCTTCACCCAAGCCGAGGCCAAGGTGAAGCAAGTGATGGCTCCGTTTACCAAAGCCGTCGACGAACGGAACGCAGCCGACCGCACCTTCAAGGCGGCTCAGCGGAGCGTCGAGCGCGCCGATGAAGCAGTCAAGAAAGCCACCGAAGCTGTTCCCGCGGTCGAGAAGACCGTGAAGGACCGCGAAGAAGATGCCAAGAAGGTCGATGCCGAATTGGTCGTCGCGACCAAGGCCGTCACCGATAGCGAAAAGCCTTTCAAATCTGCGGCGTTCTCGCCCGATGGTTCGTTGCTGGCCGTCGTTGGCGACGATCAACTCATTCACACCTATGCTTCCGAAACGGGCGCTGCAGTCGAAGTCTTCGGCGGCGGTGCTCCGCTGGCGGGCGTTGCTTTCGCCAGCGACTCGCGCATCTTAGTCGCTGCCGCAGCCAACACGGCTCAGGCTTGGGACATTGCCACCGAGTGGAAGCTAGAGCGGGCCATCGGCTCGGCCGACTCGGGCGATAAGCTCGTCGATCGCGTGACAGCTCTCGACTTCAGCCCCGATGGCAAGACACTGGCTACCGGTGGTGGCGAGCCCTCGCGCAGTGGTGAAATCAAACTCTGGGATGTCGCCACCGGCGAACTGAAGCTCGCCCTGAAAGAACCCCACAGCGATACTGTGTTTGCCGTCGATTTCTCGCCCAACGGCGAGCAACTGGCCAGCTGCGGAGCCGATCGCTTCGTCAAGCTGTTCAACGTGGCCGATGGCAAGTTCGTGCGTTCGTTCGAAGGTCATACGCATCATGTGCTCGGTGTCAGCTGGCGGGCTGATGGCCGCTTGATGGCCAGCAGCGGGGCCGACAACGTCATCAAGGTCTGGGATACCCGCACGGGCGATCAAGCGCGAACGGTGCAAAACCAGTTCAGCAAGGAAGTGACGACCATTGCCTTCGTGGGTGAAACCGACAACGTCATCGCCAGCAGTGGCGACGCCAAGGTGAAGTTCATCAACGCGGCCAACGGTGGCAACGTGCGGGACTTCCCTGGCTCGGCCGACTACATGTACTCGGCTGCCGCGAGTGCCGATGGCAAGACCATCATCGCCGGCGGTGCTGACAGCGTACTGCGAGTTTGGACCGACGCCGGCGCTGTGTTCGCCACCTTCGAAGCACCGAAGCCTGCCGGGCAGCAAACGGCCGCGAAGTAATAACCATTCACACTGTCATTCGTCGACTGGTTCCGGTTTCAAGAACGGCGATTGACTGTGGTCGCCAATTAAATCGACGTAGTTCGCGGCTCGCCTCAATCGAGGGGGTGTTCACAAACAGAGGTGGGTTTGTGAACAGGGGATGCAGCATCTCTCGGGCGCGGCGCGCGGTCGTGTTCACAAACCTCTGGGGATTGTGAGCAAGTTCTGGACTGGAACGCGATAGGAAAGACATGACGTTCTGGAAGCCCATCCTACGTTAAGGCCGGTAGCGGCCGATGCGCTCGAAGATCGCGGCGCGAAATGCGGGGGGAGTTATGGGGCCGAAGTCGCCTTGCTGGGGAATGGCAATTGGCAGGTCGGGCTCGAGCCAGAATAGCAGCAGCGCTTTGGTGGGTGGCTGAATGCGGATCGATTCCAGCGGCCAGATTTGCTCGCCTCCGCTCGTCTCCACCGAGAGCGAGTGTTCTGCCAAGACGACCTGCCAATGGCCGGTTGCACCGAGAATCGGATGCTGTTGCAGTGCCCGCAGGTTTTGTTGCGTGTAAAGACGCTGGAGGCACCAACCTGCAAATCCGATGACGAGAGGTCCGCCGTAGATAAACGCCACGAAGAGCGGCCCATTATTCATCCAAGCAATGACAACAAACGCTGTCATCAACTGCAGCAAACAGATCGGCACCAGCATCAGCCCCACGCGTCGATGTTGCCAGCGGCGGACGGTGTTTCTCACGAGCGACCATTGCAGCTTGTCATCCACCACGAAGCTGGCCCGCAGTACTTCCACGGGCAAGTCGTTTCGCTCTTCCGGAGGCGTCTCGGGCGAAGCGTAAGGATTGAGCGGTTCAGCCATGACCGCGCCCCTGCGGTGCAACCTTGAGAAGCCACTTCCGCAGCATCCAGTTCATTCGCTTGTACTTGCCGCCCTCGGGCACAATGAGCGGCTGTCCAGGCTCGAGCCAGAGGATCAAATCGTGACCTTCCAGGGCGATGAAGGGAACCTGCGCGAGTGGATAGACTCGCTTGCCGCCCGGAGTCTCGGCGGTGACCTCGTCATGCCCCACCGTCAATTTCCAATGTCCTTTGGCACCGAGGATCGGGTGCAAGCGAAGCCGTTCCAGGTTCTGTTTTGTTTGCTGCCTGCCCATCAAGTGCGACGTGCCCAGCAGCAGGAAGAAGCCCGCAGACAGAAACAAAATCGGCCCGAGCGGCCCATAGTGCTGGTAGAAACCGATAGCAACAAAGAGGCCCGCCACAACCAGGGTAATCACGAGCGTCAAGAGCCAGCCTGAGAGAGGAGCATTGTTGAGCGCTGCCGCGTGCCACTGCAGGACATCGTCGACTTCGAACGACGCGATCACGCCCGACGGCTCAACGCCGGGCTGCTTGCCCTCGGCCGGAATGATGGGTGACTCGTAAGGATTCATAGGCTCGGTCATCTTGGTTCGCGCGGGTTCAGCGCCACTTCGCCAGCTTGCCGCCGATGTGCGGAATGCGGTGGCGGAGTGTTTTGCAGACTGCAGTGTAATCGTCTTCGCCATAGTCGCCATGCTTGGGAAGGGCGATGGCGAGGTCAGCTTCGAGCCAGAGCACGACAGGCCGCTGGGCAAGTTCCATGCGGCGCACTTCTTTCAGCGGCCATTGCTGCTCGCCCTTCCTCGTGCGAATGACAATCGCCTGCTCATCGATGGTGACCTGCCACGGGCCCTGCGCGCCGAGAACAGGATGCTTGCGCAACTGCCGCAGGTTGTGCCAGAAGATGGACCAATCGAGCGACACGTGCATGCCGACGGTGCCGAGCGCCCCGATGAGAAACACGACCCACATGGCAATCACCATACGAGTGGGATCGCCGCGCCAGAACAGAAACGGCAGCGGAATCATCACCAGCAACGGCCAGAGGGAGGCTACCAGCCAGAGGACGTGCCGAATGCGGTAGCCGCGGGCCGCGTCGCGCTGGGTGAGATCGTCGACCGTGAACGTGCCCACGATGGTTCGCCGCTCGTAACCTTCGTCGGGGGCGGACGGCAACTGCGGCGAGGCGTAGGGGTTGGAAAGGTCGCTCACGAGGTGATGGTCTTCCTCTACTTGCCCAGTTCCTGCGACCGCTTGGTGGCGGCATCGACGGCGGCAATCAAAGCGCCTCGCAGGCCGCGATCTTCGAGCATGGCGAGACCGGCGATCGTGGTGCCACCCGGACTGGCGACGGCATCTTTCAGCACACCGGGATGCTCGTTGCGTTCGAGCACCATTTGCGCGGCACCGAGTACAGTCTGGGCGGCGAGCGCCGTGGAGAGGGGGCGAGGCAAGCCCGCTTTCACTCCGCCATCGCTGAGCGCTTCGATGATCAAGTAGACATAGGCCGGGCCAGAGCCCGACAGTCCCGTGACGGCATCGAGCAGTTTCTCATCGACCTGGTGGGCCGTGCCGACGGCAGCGAGCAACTTGCCCACGAGCGTCGCATCTTCGGCGGTGACATCCGCCGCGGCCGCGTAAGCACTTGCCCCTTTGCCGACGAGTGCCGGCGTGTTGGGCATCACGCGCACGACGCGTTGGGTCTTCAACCCTTCGCACAACTTGGCCAGCGAGATTCCGGCGGCGATCGAAACGACCAGCTTGCCGGCGAGCTTGCCACCCAGCTCTTGATAGACGGCGGGCATCGCCTGCGGCTTGACGGCGAGCACGATCACGTCGCAGGCATTCGCCACGGCCGTATTGCTGGCCGCGACCTTCAAGCCGCTCAGTTCGCTGGCGAGTTTCTCGGCGGCTGCGGGTACAGGATCGGCAGCGGTCAAGGCCGAGGCGGGAAGCAACTTCGCGCTGACAAAACCGTGAGCCAAGGCCCGTGCCATTTGTCCTGCGCCAATGAAACCGAGCGTCGTACCTGCCATGAACGGTGCCTGCGTGAGAGGGAGGAAGAAGATCGTTCTACTGTAGCGTTTTTTAAGAGCCGTTGGCAGAAGCAAGCAGTGGTCGAAGCGAAGAGACGCGATATCACCGTTGCCACAGTTCGCCGCTGAGCTTGAAATCGAACGAACCGGTGCGGCGAACGGCGGCCGCTGGCAGTTGCAGGAAGAGCGTTTCTTCTCCGGTCGCTTTGGGTTTGGGGAGGGCGAAGATCAATACGTCGCGCACCGACTCGCCCGGTTCAAGCGTGGCCTGGGGTAAGTGGCCGGCGATGTCTTGGACGTCGGTGAATCGCTGGGGAGGATAGCGGCGGCCGGTATCGTCAGCTAGTTCCGCAGCGATGGGGCCCTTGTCGCCCCGGAAGTGATTCGCGTACCAGCTGATGTACTGCACCTTGTCGCTCGTGCGATTGGTGATCTGCAAAAAGATCTGTAGAAACTCTCCAGGCCCGGCAGAGACAGGGGCGTTGGTACTGTCGCGGGCCATCACTTCGCCGAACTCGCACCGCAGCACCTTGACCTGCATGCCAGCCCTCAAGCCGGCGACACGGCTGGCATCGATCCATTGGATCTGGCCGCTGTCTGTTCGTAAGTCAACGATCTCGACCACTTCTACTTCGGCCACTTCTGCGGCCGGCTCAGCGGGCCTGGTTCGCATTTTTCTCATCACCGCCGGCAGCATGGCGATCATGGCAGAAACGCTGAGCAGAATCGTGAGTAAGGCGACTCGCAGGATGAGTCCCTTCAGCCGCGAGGGCCGGGGCGTCTCTGGGTTGGTGTCCTCTGGTACCGCTTCCAACGAAGCTGTCAGCGGTACGATGGTGGGCTGAGGCAAGTGCGGCGGCGGAGCGACGGGAGGGCCGAGCGTGAAGATATGGCCGCAGATGGCGCAGCGCTGCGGCAGATGGGCCGCTTCGGCAGCAACGAACTGCCCGCGGTGGCAACGCGGACAGCGAACCGAAATGGCAGGTGGAGGCATGCGAGCTGCGAACGACTAATTCTTGGGCGGCGGCGCGAGGTTGGGAACTTCGTCCGGCTTCTTCGGCACGGCGCTCGGCTTGGCAGGTTCGTCGGTCAGTCCCGGAATCGGAATCTTGCCGGAAGAGTCCGGCACGGGCTCCTTCTTCATCTCGGGCTCAGCCGCGATGGCCGGCGCGGCCGCAGGAGGAACAACTGCCGGCGGTGGCGCGGGCTTGGGTTCGTCCTGCAAGCCAGGAATGGGAATCGAAGTGGAAGAACGCAGGGCAGCCGGACCTGCGCCGGAGTTTTGTGCGGTGGCGGTTTGAGTGGCGGGGGCGAGTGATGCTGCGGAGATCGCGATTCCCCAGTTCCCTTTCGAAACACTCGAAAGTGCACGTTGCGGCAAGACCAACTTGAACTCGGCATCGGTGGGCTCGTTCATGGCGAAGACCAGAGTATCGGGCGTGGTTTCGCCAGGCTTCAATTCGAGCGAGCTTTTGCGTGCAGTGGCCGGTGTCGCCGAGACCGGAGTCAGCGGCAACGGCTGACCATCATCATCGACCAGCACCGCTGAGTTCGCATCACTATTCCAGCCGGCATATTGCCGTGGCTTAGTTCCGGAATTCTTAATCTGCAACTCGACAAACACAAACTTCGCTGGCTCGGGCGGCGTTGCAGCAGTCCCGGGCTTCACGCCGCCGGGAACAAGATCGCCTAGTGTCGGACCCGTCGTCGCGGGAGCGATGATCTCGGGCGATTGACCGGGCGCGGGTGTGGTGTTTGCGGCGACCGGTGGTTCGGCCACGGGGGCTGGCGCGGCCGCAGCGGGGCCGATCAGTTCGGCCCGCTTGCCGCTGGCATCGGCGGCAAGCCAAACCGAAACCTTGTCGACGACCAGCCCTTCTTTAATGCCAATCGCTTTGAACTTTTCCAGAGGCGACCACTTGGTGACCGATTTCACCAGCGCTGCAGAGGCCTCCTGTGAAGGTCCGGCAGCAACGGGTGCCGCCGCTTTCTCAGTCTGCTTGGCGTTGCTCTTGGCTGCTTTCGCCGCGACCTGAGAAGTTGCCGCCGGAGTCGACTCGGTCGCATCGCGCTCGGGGCTGAGGGCTGGGTCTGCTTCTTCGGTCGAGATTTCCACAGCTTGGGCCGCGACCGGCTCAGGTGCCGGTGATTGATTCATTTTCCAGATGACGGCCACGATTCCCAGGATCGCCACGACGATGATCGTGCCTCCCAGAGCCAGCACCATGTTCTTTGAGTTGTCCGGCTTCTTGCCGATGAGTTCATCCTCATCAGACGCAGCTTTCGGCGCCAGCGAAACGGCCGGTGATGTCGAAGTCCTGACAACAGGCCCCCAGGTGTTGGCTGCAACTGCCGGCGGCTGAGCGGCGCTGGTACCGACGACGCGGCCACGCGGAACGCCTTGCGGAATCTGCTGGGCAGGCTGAACCGCCGGTTGAACCGCACTCGCTGGCTTCACCGGTTTGCCTGCGGGAATCGCCTTCATTGCGCCGCTGGCCGTGGGCGAAGCAGCGCGGGGGGCAAGAGCTGGGCGACTTGCTGGCGGATGAGCCGCCGCTTGTGGCGTGACAACTGGGGTCTGGGCGAAGAGATTCGGCACGTGCTCGGCGAGGTACCACTGGCTGTCGAAATTTCGCCGCACGTGCGTCGACGGAACCACATTCCCCGCAGCTGCCATCTGCACGAGTTGAGGCCACGTGTAAGGGCCATATTCCTGACCATTGACGAAGCACAGCCATTCCGGATTCATGCCGAGCATCTCCCCGCATCACGCTGGCGGGCGAATTGGACAACGGACCATTCCTGGACCTGATTCGCCTGCAAAGCAATACCCACGTAATCTACTCAGCGGAGTGCCCAAACACCAGCGCGAGTGGCAGGTTCCAAGTTGGCATTTCAGCGGTCAACTTGGCTAGGCCAAGATTTCGCGAACGACCTGCCCAGCAACATCGGTCAGACGAAAGTCGTGACCTTGAGAGCGGTAGGTCAGCTGCAGATGGTCGATGCCTAGCAGGTGTAGCAGGGTGGCGTGCAGGTCGTGAATGGGGACGGCCTTTTCGGTCACGTTGTAGGAGTAGTCATCGGTTTTGCCGTGCACCATACCTGGCCGAATTCCACCCCCAGCGAGCCAAATGCTGAAGCAGCGGGGATGATGATCGCGGCCGTAGGTAGGCGAATCGAGCGTCCCTTGGCTGTAGGCCGCGCGGCCGAACTCGCCACCCCAGATGACGAGCGTATCGTCGAGCAGGCCACGCTGCTTGAGATCTTCCACTAAGGCGGCGGTTGGTTGATCGGTCGCAGCGGTCTGTTTCTTCAGCCCGGAGACAACCTTGGTGTGGTGATCCCAATCGCGATGATACAGCTGCACGAACCGCACGCCGCGCTCGACGAGTCGCCGGGCGAGCAGGCAATTGCGAGCATACGATCCCGGTTGTTGCACGTCGGGACCATAGGCGCTCAGTGTGGCGGCATTCTCTTGCGAGAGGTCGGCCAGTTCGGGCACGGCGGCCTGCATGCCGGCGGACAGTTCGTACTGCTGCAACCGGGCGAGCGTTTCACGATCGCCATGCTGGGTTTGCGCCAGGCGGTTCATGCCCGCGAGCGTATCGAGCGTGCGACGACGCGTGGCGGGATCAACACCGGGAGGACTTGAAAGATAAGGAATCAAATCGCCTTCGCCGCGCAGGCGCACCCCTTGATGTTGCGACGGCAGAAACGCCGAGCCCCAGAGCCGGCCGTACAAAGGCTGATCGCCCGGTTCGCCCCCCGAGATCATCACGACGAAGGCCGGCAGGTTTTCGTTGTCGCTGCCCAAGCCGTAGCTGAGCCACGAACCAAAGCTGGGACGTCCCGGTTGTTGGCTGCCGGTCTGAAGGAGTGTGAGTCCGGGGTCGTGATTGATGGCCTCCGTTTGCACCGAGCGGATCAGGCAAATGTCATCAGCCAGGCGGGCGCTGTGCGGCAGCAGTTCGCTGAGTTCCATTCCGCATTTGCCATGCTTGGCAAACGAGAACGGCGACGCAGCAACCGGCCAGGTTCCTTGCTGCGACGTCATCGTCGTTAGGCGTTGCCCTTGCCGAATTGAAGCAGGAAGTTCCTCGCCGTGACGGCCCCTCAGGTTCGGCTTGGGATCGAACAAATCGAGTTGCGATGGCCCGCCCGATTGGCAGAGGAAGATCACGCGCTTCGCGCGCGGCCGATGATGGATCGTGCGCTGATTGGTGACTGTCGTTTCGGCCGCCGATGATGTAGTGCCGCGCAGCAGAGAGGTCAAAGCCGCCAGTCCCACGCCGTAGCCGGCACTCGTTAGCCAGTGGCGGCGAGCGAGCAATTCAGCCTGCAGTGACGAGGGAAATGGCACGGGGGCTCACCAAAGATTCGCAAAAGCTTCACAATAGTCGGTTCAAGTGGCGCGCTTTGTCGCTCGCGATGGCAATTCGCGTCGGCAAGTGCCCACAGTTCGATTGTATCCCCGTGGCGGGTAGGGGCGAAGCAATTTGCCAGGACCAATCGCGGTTTCCTCGAGCAGGAATTGAATCAGCGTGTTTGCGCGTCATAAACCAACCTTCCTGAGCTTTGTCGCAGCCGTCACTCTCGTCGCTGGGGTTTTCGACGGACAACTGCGCGGCGCGGAGAAGGTTGATTTTGAGCGCGAGGTTCGCCCCATCCTCGAACAACATTGCTGGAAGTGCCACGGCCAGCGACAGGCGGGCGGTGGCTTAAGGCTGGACGAAAAGCTGCTGGGAGAACGCGGGGGCGGTTCGGGAAAAAATGCGTTCGCCGGCCCACCCCAGCACAACGAGTTGTTGCGGCGCGTGAGGTCGACCAAGGATGGCGAACGAATGCCCCTGGAAGGACCGCCCCTCACGGCTGAGCAAATCGGCACACTTGACCAGTGGATTGCTCAAGGAGCGGACTGGCCATTGCCATCGCCGATGAAGGCTTCCAGTCCCTATCTGCCGGCATCGCGGCCTCTCTCTGAACGATTGCTCGATCGCTGGGAGCAATTCGCTGCGCCCCACTTTCACCCCGCGTACTATCTGGCCATCGGCCTGCTGACCGTGGTGCTGGTGATCGAACGAAGCAAAGAGTCGCTGCGCAAATCCCAGGCGCGCGAGGCCAATGGTAGCGACAACTCGGTTCGCACATCTTTCGCTCGGCATCTCGCGCCGATTTCGCGAGTTTGGTACTGCGTCGGCCTGCTGGCGGTGGCCTTGTATGTAACCACCATCTATTGGCAAGCGGAAGTTGCCGAGTTGCGTCGGAATCTACAGGGAATTCACCAGACTGGCGATCGACCGGCCCCGCTCGCGCTAACGAGCAGCGCCAGTCGTTTGCATGAACCGCTGCGGCCGCAACATCCGCCGCGTCTGGGAGGCATTTATTATCGCGGCAACGACGAACGGTCTCCGGAACTCTTCAACGGCGGTTACTATCGTACCGCCACGTTTTCGATTCATCTGGCCGATGCCGAGGGAAATCGTCTGGGCTGGGACGATTCGCTGCCGGAACAGGTTTTCTTGCGCTTCGAAATTGTGCGCTCACCCTTCTCTTCGCCAACACTCTTCAGCCAAGACATTATGGAAGGTGTGGCCCTGTCGCCCATTCAGCCCGAGCAACTAGAAACGGCCGCCGCGGTTCCCCTTCTCAAACTGACCACAATCGAAAAGGGAGAACGCTGGAGCGTGCTCTATCCGCTCGATCACATCCCCGACGAAGGACGCCTGGCCGGCAAGTTGTACCTCTATCGAAGTTCGAATGCCGATGGGCGCCAACCCCTCAGCGAGCCGTCGTATCTGATCGGTTACGAGTTGGCTGCCAACGAAGGGCTCGTTTCCCGCGAATCGCAAATCTGGATGGCCTCTGTCTACAACGTGGCCGCCGTACAGTGGCCCGACGAGGGAAAAATTCAAGCCAGCGAATGGTTCGACTTTCGCCCCATTCCCGAGATTGAACGATAGAGGGAGAGTTCGTAGTTCGAACTTTAAACTCCCCTTTCCATTACAACCGGTACAGTCGCCAAACTGGGAATGCGAAGATTTCAACCAGAGAACAAAGCAGCCCTCTGGAGTTTTGACTACCCTCCCGAGCAATCTACGTTTGGGAAAGCACCCTTCCTGCCTGGGTGCAATCTGTCGAACGCTGAAGAACTCGCCGATTATGACTACACTGTTTATTGAAGCTGCCGTTGCACTTACTGCAGCCTCGGCTGGTGCTGCTGCCGGGTGGTGTTTTCGCCGCTCGACCGAAACCAACGCCGCAGCTTCGTCGGAAGATGGGCAGATGGCGAGCGAGAACGGCGAAAGAGATGCGGAAACAAATCGCCAGGCGGCGAAAGAACTGCTCACGCAAGTTCATGCCTTGACGACTAAAGTGTCGTCGCAAGTGGGGGAACACAACCTGCGCGTGCAGGCCATCAACGAACAACTCACCTCGGGCCAAGATCTCGATTTGCAGACCGTTCATAACGCGGTCAATCGCCTGGTCGAAGCAAACGCCTGGATGCAGCAGCAACTCGACTCGGCCGAGTCCAAGCTCGAGAGTCAGGCCCGTCTGATTGAATCGCATGTCAACGAAGCACGCACCGACGCGCTGACTGGCATCGCCAATCGCCGCGCCTTTGACGAAGAAATGCAGCGTTGCCTCGATCTGCTGCGGATCGAACGCGTGCCTTCGTGCGTGATGATGATCGACGTCGACTTCTTCAAGAAGTTCAACGACACGCACGGCCACAAGGCTGGTGACGAAGTTCTGCGACATGTTGCTCGCGATTTGAAACAAGCAGCAGGGGGCGCGGGGCTAGTGTGTCGCTATGGCGGCGAAGAGTTCGCCCTCATCATTGCCGGCCAGCATGCCAAGGATGCGTTGCCGATTGGCGAGCGCTGCCGCACTGCCATTGGTGCCCATGGAATCGCCTACGAAGGCAAAACCCTCCATGTGAATGCCAGCGCCGGTCTGGCGGAATTCACCCCGGGCGATACTCGCGAAAGTGTGCTCGAGCGTTCTGACGAAGCCCTGTACGCCAGTAAGCGGGCCGGACGTAACTGCGGCCACGTGCATGATGGCAAAAGCTTCGTTCCCTTCATTCAAGCACTTAATCCCGAACCAGAAGAACCAGCAGCAACCGCCCCGGACACGATCTCCGTAGCCACCAACGCGCAGCTACTAGATTCCTCGACCGGCCTGAGCTCACGCGAAGGGTTGCGCGAAGACCTGCAGCGCCGGCTGGCCAGCCTGCAACGAGAGTTGCATCCTTGCAGCTTGATGGTGGTGCAAGTCGATCGCCTGCTCGACTGGAAAACGAAAGGTGGCGACGAAGGCTTTAGCACCGCGCTACGAGCAGTGGCTGTCGCGCTGCGAGGCGTGACTCGCGAAATGGATCATGCCGCCCGGTTCGAAGAAGATGCCTTCGCGGTCGCCATTCATGGCGCGAATCTCGATTCGGCCGTCGATGTCGCCGTGCGGTTACGCAACTCACTGCAGTCGGCTCGTCCCAAACTGGCAGGAACGCCTACGCAGATCACGCTGAGTATCGGCATCTGCGAAGCCATTCCGGGCGACGACGCTGCTCGCTTGTTGCTGCGAGGTCAGGCAGCTCAAAACACCTCCGCCAATCTCGGCGGCAATCAAATCTCGACCCACGATGGCAAACGCATTCGCCTGGTCGAAGAAGTCGCCGCCGAAATCTAAGGCGTTAACAAAACGCCGATTACCTAGGGCCCGCAAGCACTGCTGGCAATCTTACTCAACAGCCTTTGAGCACGGGCGCTACTTTCGCGCTCGTGCATCGGCTAAGTTATTCTTGGGCTGGCAACGACCAATTCTGGCGGGTTGCGAGTCGTGATGTCGTTCGCGTTCCGGGCGTTAAGCTTTTCGTCCCTGCCACGGATTCGTTCGCGGAAAGACAATGCAAGGATCTCTGAAAATTCAGCTTGTGGTCTTCGACTGGGCAGGTACCCTCGTCGACTATGGTTGCCTCGCGCCGACGCGGGCTTTTCTCGAAGCGTTTGCCAAGTCGCGGCTCATGCTTACGACGGCGCAGGTTCGCTGGTCGATGGGGCTGCATAACTACGAGCACATTCATTCGCTGCTCGAGATGCCTCCCATCAGCGAACAGTTTCAACTTGTGCATGGTCGTCCGTGGACCGATGCCGACGTGATGAACATTTACGACGACCTGGCACCCGTGCAGTTCGACGCCGTGCATCAGTACAGCCATCTCACGCCGAACGTGCTGGAGGTAATGGCCGAACTGCGTGGCCGTGGCCTGAAGATTGCTACGACTTCGGACTATCCCCGCTCGATCTCTGAACTTGTCTATGAGGCTGCCCGCTTGCAAGGTCTCGAAGCGGACGCCAACGTCGCCGCCGACGATACTCCCTCCGCCCGCCCGGCTCCCTGGATGATGTTCCGGCTGATGTCGGAGCTGAACGTCTTTCCACCCGCCACGGTCGTGAAGATTGGCGATACGGTGCCGGACATTGAAGAAGGCGTGAATGCCGGTTGCTGGAGCATCGGCATCACCGCTGGCGGCAGCGAAGTGGGTCTGTCACTGGAAGACTGGAGATCACTATCCGATGCCGACCGGAATGCTCACCTCGATCGCGCGGCACGCAAGCTCTCTAACGCAGGCGCTCATTTCGCCATTCCCAACTTGAGCGAACTGCCCCGCATCATCGACCGCATTAACCAGCGCATGGAAACGGGCGAGCGGCCGTAAGATTAATCTCAGAAATAATTAACGACATAGTTGACAAAAGATCGCTACTGTGAGCTAATGACGAGACGTTCTCTTACAGTTTGGTTGTTGAGGTCGCGGGCCGCAAAACGCGGTTAGGCGATGTCGTACTCGCGCAGCGGGGCTCTTGTATTCGTTGCCGGGGCCTGTCCAAGAACTAGCCCGGTTATTGGACAAAGAGAGCGAGTTGCAAAAATTGCTTGATAGTCGCAAGTGATGATTCAGTAGCAACTTCCGGCTAGATTCAGAAACAAGTGCGTGTCCAATAACCCCGCAAGTTGTTGGACGTTTCGGATGTAGGACGCAGCCGTGCTGCGTCCCTGGCGGCAATAGACGAAGCACGGCTTCATCCTACAACAGCCAGTTTCGGCCACCGCCGCTGGACAGCCCCAGCCCCTCGCAACTACTGTAAGGGAGAGTTCCTGACAGCGCCGCAGTCTGCGAGTCGTTCGGCAACCATGTTATCGATTGCTGCCATCAAAAACGCGTTGAAAAAGCTGCCGGATAACGTCCGTTGGGACATTACCCAGTTCGCGCTCGACCTGATTGGCATTTTCGATCCCTCGCCAATCGCCGATGGGACGAACACCATCATCAGTTTGTGCCGTGGGGATTGGTTCGGCGCGGCCATCAACGCCGTCAGCATCATTCCCGGCGCTGATGTCGCCAAAATTCTCAAGCTGGAGAAGTATCTCACCTCGCTGAAGTCGCTGGTGGCCTTGGCCAAGAAGAACATGAACTTGCGCGTAGCGATTCGGCCGATGATGGAAGCCTTCAGCAAGATGCTGGATCGGCTCCCCAAAGACAACAACACGATCGTGCGGCGGCTTCAGGGAGAGATCGACCTCTTTCTCAAACTGCCCTGTGCCCCGGTTAGCTTTCCGGCGAAGGCTTTCAAGCACACGAGCCCCGAGCACCTACAGATTTTCTTGAACAGCAACGGCTTTCAAAAAGTCGTGTCGAACGACGTCTCGTATCGCGTCGCCAGTTCCAGTGGCGGTGCTGCCGGACCGAAACAGATCTGGAGCAAGTTCGATTCGGACAGCAACGGCTATTTCGTTGTGCGCATGGATTCGCAGGGGCATGCCTTCAAAGCCGACCTCGGGCCGGGAAACATTTCCGTGGTATCGCAAACGAAAAGTGGCGTGCACCTCTCGCACGGCGGTCGCCCCCACTATCACAAAGAATGGGTTCCTTCGAGCGAGTATCAGCATTACCTGAGTCGTCCCACGCCCAACACGGTGAAGTACAACGACCTGGGAGAACTGGCCGACGATTTGAAAGGAACGCACATCCCGCGGTAGCGATTGGTTCCAAGTTTCCAGCCGGGTAGAATCACGGATATGCATTCAGCACCTCATCAGCCTTGGCAGTTTACGATTCGCGCGCTGCTCGGCGTGATGACTCTCGCTGCACTGCTACTGGCCGGATATCGATTTTTCGGTTGGCCCGTGCTGATGCTCATCCTGCATCCGGCCGCAATTTTTGTGTACGTGGGAATCTTCATCGAGTGGCGCAGTAGCGGCCGACTGACTGCTGCCGAGCAGGTGGAACCGGCCAGGAAAGCATGAGCGGGAATAGGTTTCGCTTCGATATTCGGCTCCTTTTCGTTTTGATGACGCTGGTGGCGGTTCATTTTGCCGTCCGCCGAATGTCGACATCGATCCTAGCTGTCTACCAGTGGCCGCTGTTCATGGCGGTGCTCACCTCGGCCTATCTGCAATGGCGAATGACCGAGAATCGGGTAGTGCGCCGGGCCATCATCGGCGCACTGGCCGGGGGACTTGCCGTAACCTTGTCGGCTGGAGTTATCGCCATGGAAATGCTCGACCGCCTGCGTGTCGAAACCGATGGCGAATATTGGAACTGGTACCAAGACTGGCCAATCTTCGCACTCCACCTGACGATCATCTCCGCGACAGGGGCGCTGATCGGAGCCATTCTGAGTGCTCCTTCCGTGTCGCATTGGCTGCCGCACAAGCGGGCGAAATGACGCCTGCCTGTAAAACAAAAAGGACGCGTTATTCCGCCGGAAATCCGGCCCGCTTGGGTTTGTAAAAGGCGCAGGGGGTGGTGAGAATAGACACTCGATACGGTAGCTCACTTTCCCGCTTAGGCCTCTCCACGAATGACTCGTTCCTCTCCCCAGCAACAGCGTGCCTCTCGTTTCCGCCGGGTGACGCTGGAGATTCTGGAATCGCGGCAGATGATGGCCGCCGATTGGCGCAATCCGGTCGATGCGCTGGATGTGAATAACGACCGCCGTGTGACCGCCTTCGATGCCCTTGAGATCATCAATGAGTTGAACCTGAACGGCGTCCACGCACTCACCTCGCCGAAGCCGGCAACTGCTGCGTTCATCGATACGACCGGCAACAACCAGATTTCCGCCTTCGATGCGCTCGGCGTCATCAACTTTCTGAATCGCTCCTCCGCCTCGAACTATTCGCTGGTCGAGCGCGCGGGCAAGATCGTCAGCGAAGAGACGGTGACCGTCACAGCCGGCAACGTCACCGCCGGTACGCGCATCTATCAACTGAAGCTTGAGCCGCAGTTCGATACCAGCCATGCCGGCGCTGCCGCGGAAGACATTTACTCGGTCTATCTGTTCGATCCCAACACCGGCAACACCGTGATCGACGCTGGCACGCTTGGCAGCAGTCTCTTCTCGCTGAATGCCACTGGCGGCACAACCAAGAACGGCCTCGTCACTTGGGACGGTTCGCTCCTCAGCATTGACCTGTCCGCCGTCACGCAAGAAACGCTCGAACTCCGCCTGCAACTCCTCAGCACCGATCAAGACAGCGGCTCGCGCGTCATTGCCACTCCCTGGACCAACACCCTCGACCCCGCCGGCACCCCGCGCACTCCCGGCCCGCTGCGTGGCGCACCGACGAATCCAGGTGGAAGTTTAGACGTATCCAGCTTTGGCCATCGTTCAGGTTTAAGTTTGGAAATCGAGAATGTTGCCTACCAGAGGTCAACCGGTAGATACACGGCCGAGATTCGCCTGCTCAACGGCACTTTCGGCACACTCACCAATGGTGTCGTCAAAGTTCCCGGCCTCGTCACAGGCACAAGTGCTGCAAACGCATCTGGCACCGACGAGGGAGTTCCTTACTGGAACTTTGATTCAGTGATCGCGCCCACAGGTCTTGCGGTGGGAGAGGCCAGCGGTTGGCTAAAAGTTGAACTTCATGTGCCGGACAGCAAGAGCTTGATATTCCGCCCTGAACCCCGGGCCTTATCAAAGGCTCAAGTATTCTCAGGCTCATTCACGACGACCGGTCAAGTCCAGACCTATGAAATTCAGGCAGAAAGCCCCGGACGGCTTCTGGTGCTTGGTGAGAAGCTAACACAGAGTATTTCCTGGCTGCGAGTACTCGATCCGGCTGGAATCGAGATCAAAAGAGTCTACGTCCCTGCCACTTCCGCCATCGTTGTCGACACGACTTCCAGCGGCACCTATCAATTGCAATTGACCAGTGAAGGTGTTGGCGACTTTTCGTTTGGGATCTATGACATCGCCCAGGCAGGACCGCTCACGCTAGGAGTAGTGGAGTCGGGTACTTTTGATTCCGATGCTCGTTCATTGATCTACGCCTACTATGGCACTGCGGACACCAGCGTGTTTTTTAAGAGTCTGGTGCCAGCTTGGCGGCCAGGCGCTTGGCGGATGATTAGCGCTGGCGATTCCTATTTTGCTACCGCTGTTTCCTTCTCGGACGTCGGCACGGAATACGAGATCCCTCACTCTGGTTGGTATTACTTTGTCTACACCGCGCCCAGTACGACCACAGGCGAAGTGACGTACGATTTCTTCGCCCGCGTTCCCGTTTCAACTAGCCACTCGCTTGCTCTCAATACCATATCCGAAACTGATTTTGCATCGCCCGGTGATCGTGGCATCTTTGCATTCGCAGCAACGCTCGATCAACACATCATCTATGATGATCTGACACTGTCCTGGTATCTCAATCAAGCTTGGCTAGTAAGTCCATCGGGGATCGAAACTCAAATTTACGATAACTCGCCGTTCATATTGAATGAGTCTGGAAATTGGAAGTTGGTCGTCCGTAAGCATGAGGCGGGATCTCTAAAGCTACGAGTACTTAACGTCGCGGATTTGCCTCTGTTGGATGACGGCATCGTAATTCAAGGGACTTTGCAAGGTCCAGAAACTCACTACTATCGCGTCCCCGGAATTCAGGGCCAGCGATTCTCGCTGGAGCCCAACTTTCAGCAAGACGTAGCTGCGAATATGACAGGCCCCGCTGCAAAACACGTGAACCGAAATGATGACGCTCCTGACCGATATTTTCAACTTTCAGAAACAGGAACCAATGTTCTCCAGTTGCGGTTAAATGGTCTCGTATCCATCGCGACCTATGCATATACCGGCAGAAGGGCCTTCGATGCACCCGTAACTCACTCGGGATTTGGCATCGAATATGTCGGTAACCTCGCTCCTGATGCAATTGTCACCGCTAAGTTCACTGCCTCTGCCGGTACGCAGGTCCTGATCGATTCTTTGTTGGGAATTGACAACTTCCTAGATCCAGTCACGTATCCCGAGTACACGCTCATCTATACCGAAGCGGGTCTGAATGAAGTGGTGTTTAGCGAGTACTGGGAAATCGGCAAGACGGTCATCACGTTGACGAAGTCTGGCGAGTTCACTGTTGTCGCCCGCAACGCGTTGACTTCAACTGCCGCGTATGGCTTTAGGATTCTGGATCTGACCAATGTTCCCGTGCTTACGGACAACATCGATTTATCGGATGCGGTCCGCAGGAATCGGAATTCGGTTTATCGCGTCGAAGGCCAAGTGCACAAGCGATTTGTCGTGAATTCCCCCTACGGTGTAGGTGCCTCCGGCGCGTTTACCGCGGAGATGCGCACGGCCAACAGAAGAGCCGAGTGGTTCTTCCTTGGCAACCTGTTCTCGATCGAGGCCAATCAGACTTACTACTTGATTTTGGAAGGCAAGGGCAGCTTGCCAGCATTCATTTCCTTCGAAGGCACTTTCATCGACTAACTAATGGGCACATGGAATTCCAATTCAATTCCCTCGTGAACCCTTGAAGAACTTTCTCGCTAGCGGGGCGTTGTAGCTAGTCCAGTGACTATCACTGCCGCTATCTTCTTGGAGGAGTTGTTTGACGTTGTGCATCTTGGCATCGAGGTTGTCGAGATAGTGCAGTGCCATGGCTTCCATGGTCATTGGAAGTTTGGGGCTGCCAAAAGCATACTCGCCGTGGTGGCTGACAATCATGTGCTGCAAGCGGAGCAGCAGTTCTCGCGGGAAGGCCTCGCCGGAAAGTTTGGCTGCTTCGAGTGATTTCTCAGCAACCATGCCGACCGCCATGACGACATGGCCAATGAGTTGCCCTTCGTCGCTGTAGCCCAGTTCTTTGTCGTAAGTCAGTTCGTCGATCTTGCCTGCATCGTGCAAGAACGCGCCCATGCGGAGCAACTCTGGATCGAGGTCGGGATAGTGCGGCGCGACCGACGCACACAGTTCCATCAAGCTGACCACATGCTCCAGCAGTCCACCACGAAACGCATGATGGTTCTTCACGCCAGCTGGAGCCGTGGTGAACTTGGTCATGAAGGCTTCGTCGACGAGAAAGCTTTCGGCCAGGCTGCGCAGATGCACGTTGCAAATCTCGCGCAGCAACTCAGCCAGGCGCTTGGCCAGTCGATCGACATCGGCCGTTTGCAGCGTGGCAAAGTCTGCTTCGTCGATGGTCTCGCTAGGGACTCGCTCGACCTTGGTGACGATCATTTGCAGCTGATTGTTGTACAGCTGCACCGTGCCATGGATGCGGGCGTACTGGCCACCTTCGATGATGTTGGCCGTGCTCTCGGTCGCATTCCAGAGCATGCCCGTCAGCTGGCCGGACTTATCGGCCAGCTTCAGCTGCAGGTACAAGTTCCCCTGGCGATTGGCCCGCAATTGCTTGTCGGCAATCAGGAAGACCTCGTTGACTTGATCGCGTTCGGCCAGCTGATTGATAAAGCGTCGGGACATGAGGGGGAGTTCAGACCAGGAGATGAATAGACAAGGGGAAGAGACTACTTCGATTTCACATCAGCGGGCGAGGTGAACGACTTGGCTAGCTGGTCGACTTGTTCAACAGTCATTTCGCCTGTTTGCACCCACACGCGATAGTTCAGTTCGAGCGACTTCTTGGCATCGAGTTCGTATTCGAAGTACGAACCAAAGCGGCCGTAGTCGCGTTCGCTGAACCGTGCTTCTTTGGGATTCTGCGGACGGTCGAGCATGGCGATGGTGTAACGCTGGTCGTCGAGTACGATCGAGAGGGCGTTCCACGGCAGATCGACATGGGTTTTGTCGGCGGGCCAATTGCGGAACTTGCCCGGTTCGCCCTTGCCATCGGGACGCAGATAATACGTCTTCGCAGCGGTCTTATCCGGCACATCTTGCGTCGCGCGAAACTGAAAACCGGCATGCTGTGGGTCACCATCGAGTTTGACGGGGCCGGCGAGCGAATCGAGCCGCGTGGCGAATTCGATCAGTGTGCCACCCGCCGTGTTGTAGGCGGTCATCTCGCGCGTTTCTTGTGCGAAGGCCTTGCCATCCTGGCCGTGCCAATCGATTTGCACCGTGTGCCGACCAAGGACCGGACCCACTTCACTGGCCAGCACTTTTTCGTGCGATTGAAACTCACCTTTGTTGCAGTGCCAAGTATCAGCCGTTTGTTTTTCGCCGTAGCTGATTTTGTTGAAGCCGAAATAAAGCCCGCGATGGTGCGGGAACTTGCCGCCAGGGCCTTTGGTGATCAGTCGCTTGCCGACCGGATCGAATACGTGGTGATAAGGCTTGAAGGTCTCGGAGCGTTTGTCTTTGCTCGACTCATCCAGTTTGGCATACATGTACCGCAGCACAGGCTTGCCGCCCATGATCAGGTCCATGTGTTCGCCGGGGGTGTCTTTCCATTCGGTCGTCGGCTTTTCGACCGCGGCCTTGGTGCTGATGGTGGCTTTCCCCTTCAGCGTGTCGCCCGCCTTGAATTCGGGGGCAATGAAAACCAACTCTGCATTCTGACCGCCCGCAGGGGCAGCTTCAGGCTTGGAGTTGAGCGCTGGCTTGGTGACTTGCGCGAAGACTTTTTTCCCGTTGAGATCCAGCGTGGCGTCGGCAGCGGCGAAGTTCGGTGGTAATACGATCGGCACGCGAATGGGCTGGCCGGTGCGATCGACCTTGCCCGCTGCCACTTCGATTTCCGGACTGAAGGTCTCGGCTGGGGCAACGGAGGCTGCCAACATCAGCGGAAGTATGAACAAAGTTACGAGCCTGCGCATATCGCTCACTCAGCAAACGGGAGAGTTGGGAAACCGGGAATCAAGCCACCCAGCATATCGGACGAGGTGTCGGACGGCTAGTTACACGGCGCACTACGAAACGAGCGGCTTGGTCAGAAAATACTTCGCATGCCCGTGCGAATCCCAATCGGGCAGCATTCCGGCAATCGTATAGCCCAGCCGCTCGTAGAACACGGGAGCCTGATACTCCATTGTATCGAGATATGCATAGCGGCAGTTTCGTTCGATGGCGATCGCTTCGGCCTGCTGCACTAGGCGAGTACCTACTCCGCTGCCCCGCTGCGAAGCTGTCACGGCGCGGATCGAAATCTTCAACCAGTGAAACTCCGTCTCCGCAAACAGGCCGCCGACCACTCGGCCACCGGGGCTGAAGGCGAAAATATTAAGTGGCTGGGCATCGTTCTTGGGCATCGAACGAGCGGCATACCAAGCAGCATTCGCTTCACGATTGAATGTTCGCAGTTCGACATTCACCGCTTCGCGCAGTTCCGGAGATGCATCGTTGATGACTTCGAGTCGGACCGAAGCCGAGGAAGGTGCAGCCATGCGACGATCGACCGACCTCTGATTTACTTGAAGTCGTACGTATCGGTCAGCACGAGAGGCAGATCGCCAGCGTCGACTCCTTCGCGAGTCGCTTGCGCCCACAGATCTTTCGCCTTGTCATCGGACACGGCGGTGCGATTCTTCGACACGGCAAAGAACGCTGCCTTGACCATCTTCGCGACAGGATCGTTGACGTCGAGTCGCTTGTCGATTAGCGCCATCGATAGCCCGTCAGGCAAACTATTGAGCGAGTAGCTCTTATTCATGCCGTTGATGCGAATCACCAGCGTCTCGGGCGAACGCTCGACCACAACGACTCGCGTGCTGGTGCCGATAAGTAGTTCTGCACCCGCATCAAAGTTGGGATCAGCCATCAGCGTTTTCAATTGCCGATCAAACTGTCGGACATAGTCAGCGAGCACCTTCAAGCGGCCGAACTTGGCGAGCTGTTCTGGCGTCTTAGCGAGTTTTTCGGCGATGCCCAGTTGCTTGGTTGATTCCTCGAAGTTCCGCTCCGATAGCGCGTCGCGCGCGGTTGTCATCGCCTTCGACAAGCTGGCGAGTTCCACTGGTGTTTGCTTCACCTCGGCGGGTACTTCTGGCATGGGTGGAGGCGTGGGCATGGGGGCCGGCATCGGCGGTGGCTCTGGTTTAGGCTCCGGCTTCATTTCCGGTTTAGGTTCCGGCTCGGGCTTCATCTCCGGTTCCGGTGTCACCGGCGGGACGGGCTTCAGCGTTTCGGTCGTACCAGGGTCGCTGGGCTTGGGCTCAACAACCACGGGCGGCATTGGCTTGGGGATGGGAGCAGGCTTCGGTCTGACGACTTCCGGCTTAGGGAGATTCGGTTTGACCGGAGTAGCCGGCGTGGGGTTTGGCTCGACCGGAATTACGGAGTTGGGATTTTCCGCGATCTCGTTGTTGTTACCGCCCGAGTTCATGACAGCAAAGCCAATCGCGCCAATCAGTAGCACGATGGCAGCGGCCGTTCCATAGAACAGCATCGAATCGGCCGCGCCGCGCTCGCGGGCAGCAGCCAGAGTCACGCTGTTGGCAGAATTTGCCTTCAACTGGACGGGAGCGGGCGAGTTCGTGGGCTGGACAGACGCGTTCCCCGTGTTGCTACGTGGTTGCTCGCCTGCCGCTGCGGGACGAGCGACTGCCTTGCCAGTGGGAATTGCGGCAGGGGCGGCTGTCGCGCCGGCCACGGATGTGGGCATCGCTACCGGAGCCATCGGATCGTGCGCTGGCATGCCGGGCGGCATTGTGGCGTGGGGATATGCACTCATTCCGCCATAGCCGGGAGCGAACGGCGGCTCGACACTGGTTGTCGCGAGCGGCGCTCCGTACGGAGCACCCGGATATTGCGGCTGAGCATACGGCTGGGGCTGGGCGTAAGGATTGAGCGGCTGCGCGTACTGTTGGCTGTAGTCGTACCCTGGCGGCTGCCCCTGCTGCGGTTGGTATCCGGGCTGCTGATAGCCGGCCGGTTGAAATCCTGGCGGCTGATAACCTTGAGGTTGATATCCCGGCGGCTGGCCGTAGCCGGGAACCGCAGGCTGATAACCGGCCGGGGGCATCGGTTGTGCGTACAACGGCGCGGCGACTGGTGCCTGCCCCTGAGCCGCATAACCGGGCTGCAGCGCGGGTGCGCCCGCTGCATGAGGATGAACCATCGAAGCAGGCCAAGCTGCCATCGGTACAGTCTGAGCCGTCGGGGCCATTGGTGCCGGATTGACTGGAACCGCCGCAGCAGGCGCTGGCGCCACAGACGCAGGTGCAGTCATCGGTGCCGGCGCTACGGCAGCAGGTGCGCTTGTGGCTGGCTGTTCTTTCGCGCGACTTGGCTTGGGAGCTTCGACCGGTTCTGGACCGCTGAGGCCCACGTTCGGACCCATGCCCGGCGGGAACATGGGATTGAAGACTCGCTTTTGAATGCCGGAACCGGAGGAGTTCGTCGCGGGTGCAGGCCGGGGCGTATCGTGCAACGAGTTGGCACTGGGATCGCCGCTGGCTTCGCGCAGTTCTTCGTCGTATTCGCGCTTGCGGTCGGCGTCGAGCAATTTCCCCTTGGCCAGCAACAGTTCGTCGAGCAATTTCGACCAGGCGCGAGCGTTCGGTCCCGGGCGAAAGCTGCGGACTTTGTTGCTGGCGGTCTCCGCCGCCTTGGCAATGCGGGCGGGATCGCTTTCGAAAACTTCCAGCCCCAGCAGTTGATAGTGATTGGGCTCGGCCAAATCCCTGGGCAGTTCCAGCCATTCAGCGTACGGATTGAAGGGATCGGCCATGAGGGACTTTCGCAGGTTCGCGGAAACGGAATCGCAGGCTTTGCAAAAACGGAGACACCACCCAGATAAGACGGCGAAGCGGGGAGAATCGCTCGCCCTGTTCTGCGGTACAGAGTCGAAGGCACAGTTCTACAGTAAACCTAAACTCCCACTCTCGCAACACTTAACGGGAGCCGAGAAAAGGGCGAATCCGGTTTTGTGGATCGCTGCACCCACCTTTAAACGCACAGCCCCACGATTTGGCTATAAAAACAGAGCAAATCGTGTGAAAAACCGCAGTGACAAAAATCGACCTTGACCCTCTTTTCCGCATGGCCTATTCTCCCGCCACGTCACTTGCACTGACGGAAAGAAAACCGCTGGATGAGCGAACACATTGCTCTTGTCGGCGGTGACCAAATCACGTAGATCGCGACAGACTTGCGGCGTCCGCATGATTGGCCTTCCGGCTTCGGCTCGAAGGCTTGCGGACCGCGAAAGAGCGGGTTGGCATGGATGCTGACAGCGCGCCTCGTAAGTGAGTTTGTCGCCCGCGGCGCGGCCAGCATGGATGCGAAGCCGCTAACCGTCCAATCGCTCCCGGTACAGCAGCCAAATCCTTGCCCCCCTGGGATTGAAGCAGCCGTCCGGGGGCTTTTTTTATTTCTTGACAGAAAGCTAACCCGGAAAAAGCTGTTAAAAAAGGCTCCTTGTCCGCCAAGCTTAACCGGCTCGCCGCGGTCATTGAATAAAATCGCGATTCCGTGCTCTTCGTCCCCGACGGCTTCGAACGAGACTGTGAAGTAACGATCCGGGTTGAGCCGATCGTCGGAAGGGATTTGTATCCCTGGTTGAGAGAGTAGTTTCCAGATGCCGGCCGACCTACTGACCCGAGGCGTCGAAGAATAATCGTTGCCGGTCATCCCTCCGTAGATCTTGGAGCGGTACTCGTTGTAGATGAATCGCTCGAGCTTGGCTTTGGTTGACGGCGGAAGATTGCCGACAAAATCGACCACCTGTCTTTGTTCTTGCGGTATGTCCGTGGCATCCGCATTGATAATGAACTCTACCTCCGGTCCAAGCCAAGAAACGTCATGCTTGCCAATCCAGAAATACTTATCGAAGCGAAACTGATCGTAGTTGACGGTTACAATGGCTGTTGTTTGAGGCTCCTCCACTTTGGCACAAGCCCCAAACGCGATTGCTGCGAAGAACGCGCCGATTGCTTTGATTCGTGCCAGGTTCAATTGAAGAATTCACATTTCGCTAAGATGAAGAGATGTTTCCCACGGATTCCGCCATTTCAAACAACCCACTCCCCAGCCTGCAAATCGGCAAGCTCAAAATCGGCTTTCCGTTCGTGCAGGCGGCGCTCTCGGGCTACAGCGATTGGCCAATGAGGCTAATTGCCCGGCGGCATGGGGCTTCGTACACGCTGTGCGAAGTGATGCTCGACCAGTTTCTAGTCACGTTCAAAGACCGGCACAAGAACAAGCACTTCTTGTATCTCACCGATGAAGAACGCCCGGTCGCTGGCCAGTTGATGGGAGCGGAACCGGAACAGTTTGCGCAAGGGGCTGTGCGACTCGCCGAAGCGGGCTTCGATGTCATCGATATCAACTTTGGCTGCCCCGTGAAGAAGGTGCTCGGTCGTTGCCGCGGGGGCTTTCACCTCAGCCAGCCTCCGGTGGCGCTAGAGATTATTCGTCGCACGCGCGAATCGGTTCCCGCCCACATTCCCGTGACTGTGAAGATGCGCCGCGGGCTCGACGACACGCAAGAAAGCCGCGACAACTTCTTCACGATCATGGAAGGTGCCTGGCAGTTGGGCGTCGATGCGATCACGGTGCATGGCCGCACCGTCAAGCAGCGGTACATCGGTCCCAGCAAGTGGGACTTTCTCACCGAAGTGAAAAAGATGTACCCACAGAAGACGATTCTCGGCAGCGGCGATCTGTTCACGCCGGCAGACTGCTTGAACATGATTCAGCAGACGGGTGTCGATGGCGTAACAGTCGCGCGCGGCTGCATCGGCAACCCATGGATTTTTTCGCAGTGCCGAGCCCTAGCTGCGGGCCAGCCTTTGCCTCCACCACCTACGCTGTTTGAGCAACGCGACGTGCTGCGAGAGCATTTTGTCTTGGCCGAGCAACTCTATGGTCCGCAGCGAGCCGGTCCGCAGATGCGAAAGTTCGGCATCAAGTTCGCTGCCTCACATCCGCAGCACCTGCTGGTACGTGAGTCATTCGCCCGCGTCAAAGACCTGAGCGAATGGGAAGTTGTTCTTAGTAAGTGGTATGCCGAAGATCTGCCGGGGTGCTATCCCGATCCGGCCGTGCATCGCGCAACGACCGAATGCGGCGCGGACTAACGCGCTTACGACGTTCTGCGGGGCGGTCGTTTTTGCGGTAACGCTTCGTAGGGATTCTCGGGCCACGAATGCTTGGGATAACGATTGCGCAGGTCCTTGCGAACCAGGCTGTAGGTGTTTGCCCAGAAGCTTTTCAGGTCTGCCGTTACCTGCGCGACTCGCATGTTCGGTGCGAGTAAGTGCATGAGCACGGGAATGCGGTTGCCAGCGATGCGCGGCGTGTCCATCAGGCCGAAGATCTCTTGAATGCGCACCGCCAGAATCGGAGGTTGCCCCACTTCGTACTGAATGGTGATCTGGCTGCCACTAGGCACGCCGATCCGCTCAGGCGCTTCGCGCTCGACTTGTTGCAACTGCTGGTAAGCGAACAGCCCCTTTACCATTTGCAGCCAGGGTGCCCGGCGCAACTCGACGAGTGATTTGCAACCGAGACACAACTCCGGTAACAAGCTGCGGAGTTGCTCGTCGTCGAGTGTTGGCAAGCCGAGATCGGGCATCCATTGCCCCAGGCAGCGAACTCGCGTGACGAACTGCGTCAGGTTCTCGTTATCGGTCGGATAGGCTTGCTCCCAATGCTCCGCTGCTGCTGCCGCGAGCACGACAGCCACTCGTTCGGCCGCTGGGTAAGCTGCCTGGCGAGCATCCAGAATCAGATCATCCCAGCGCAGCACCCTCTGGCTGATTACACGCTGCTGTGCTTCGTCGTAAGTGACACTCGTTTCGTCCGAAAGCAGTTCGGGTGGCAGCCAGTCGCGCTCCACGGCGGCAGCCATCCGCACGTTCGCTTCACCAGTGCTCGCTTCAACATCAATGGCGAGAAACAGTTCTTCGCCGGTGACAGCCGATTGATCGGCCAGCTTCACACCGCGGCCGCCGACCATCAGCGCGCGGCGACTCCCCGGTTCACGCAGCCTCGCTAGACGATCGGGAAATGCCGCGAGCAACGACTGCCCAAGTGCATCGTCAACATTGATGGAGTTTCTGTTCGGGCGATTTCCTTCATCACGCACGAGCCGCAGCAATTGATCTCGCGCCCGCAGCACCTGATTCGCTGCCGATCGATTGATGGTGCCACTGGATGAGTCGACCTGACGATGCTGCTCGAAGGCATCGAGCGCGTCGATGCGATCTGCCAGATCGTTGGCACTGTGATGCGAGGGGGTGCGACGATCGCCGGGGCGATAGTTGGCCCGCAGAAACAAATCGCGTTCACTCAGCAAAGCAGCCGCGGTCGCCACTTCGTGGACGATCCCGCGCTGGCTTCCTTCGAGCAGCAATCGCCCCAGGCGAGGATGCACGGGCAATGCGGCCAGCGAGCGACCGAGCTTCGTAATCTGGTTGTCTTCGGCAGCCTTTAATCGCTCAAGCAAATGGAGGCCGCGCTGCAATGTCAGCGGCGAAGGGGGTTCGAACCAGGGAAACTGCTGCAAGTCGGGTTCGGCCCAGTTAAGAATCGTGAGGACCGCGCCTGCGAGATCAACTCGCTTGAGTTCAGGTTCGTCGTACTCCGGTCGCACGCGCTGGGTTGCTTCGGGCCAAAGACGAATGCAAACACCTGGCCCGGTTCGCCCGGCACGCCCGGCACGTTGCTGGGCCGACGCTCGCGAAATGGGACTGAGTTCCAACCTGTCGAGCCCGGTCGCTTCGTCGTACCGATTGATCCGCGCGAGGCCGCTATCGATGACCGTTGTTACGCCGGGAATGGTCAGCGATGTCTCGGCCACATTCGTCGCGAGAATGATTTTTCGCCCGTTCGATGGTTGCAGCACTTCGTCCTGTTGCGCGCCGGGCAGATCGCCGTACAGTTCCAGCAGGCGGATCTGGCGCTCGTCGCACCAAGGCTGCAACCGCTTCGCTACCTGCCGAATCTCGCCGAGTCCTGGCAGAAAAACGAGGCAATCGCCGGTCATGTCTGTTTTTAAGCGAGCAATCGCCGAGAACACCGCTTCCGGCAAAGGCTGTCGATCGAGTGTCGGCGCATATTGAATGTCGACAGGAAAGATTCGACCTTCGCTCCGCACGATAGGGCAGCCATCCAAGTAGGCAGCGATGGGTTCGGCTGCAAGCGTCGCCGACATGACGAGAATCCGCAAGTCGTCACGCACCGATTGCTGCACCTGCCGTGTCATCGCCAGCGAAAGATCGCTGGTGAGTGATCGCTCGTGAAACTCATCGAACAGGACCGCGTTTACCCCTTCCAAAAATGGATCTTGCCGCAATCGCTGCAACAAAATCCCTTCTGTGATGAGTTCGATCCGCGTGCGGGCACTCGTTCGCGATTCAAACCGCACTTGGTAACCCACCTCTTCGCCCAGTCGCCACTTTTGCTCTGCGGCAATGCGGGCAGCGGTGGCTCGCGCGGCAACACGTCGCGGTTGCAGGACCAGCAACTTGCCCTCGCCAATCAGACCACTCTGCAAGATTGCTGGGGGAACTCGGGTTGTTTTGCCAGCGCCCGGTGGTGCCTGTAGAACCGCGCAGCGACTGGTGCGCAGGGCACCGATGAGTTCTGCAAGACAGTCGTCGATAGGTAAGGGCGAGAGCGTCAACGAAACTTATCCGCGCAGCGTTTCGCTGGTGACCGGTTGGCTGGCGAGCTTGGCCGGCAGCGAAAGAATAAATTTGCTCCCCTCGCCGGGCACGCTCGTGACCAGGATATCGCCACCATGCTCGCGCAGAATCTTCTGGCTGACCGGCAAGCCCAGGCCCGTGCCTCGCGCGCCTTTGCGAGATTCGAAGACCGAAAAGATTTTCTGAATGTCCTCGGGCGCGATCCCTTCGCCATTATCTTCCACGATGATCGACGTCAGCTTTTCCTGGCGATCGTAGTCGATGTGCAGAGCCACGCGCGCCGCTTCGCGCTTTTCGCAGGCATCGATGGCATTGGTCACGATATTCAGAATCGCGCGATGCATCAGGTCGGCATCGAAGAGCAGCATCGGCACATCGGCACTCGGACTGAACTGGAGCAGCACCCCCGCTTCGGTTGCCCGGGTTTGCATGAGTTCGACAACGTCGGCAATGGTCTCATTCATGTCGGCGCGTTGCAAATCGGGTTCGCGATCTTTGCTGAACGAGAGCATGTCCATGACCAGGTTCGATATTCGCTCCTGGTTTTTCTCGACGATTCGCCAACCGCGCCGGACGACATCGTTCTCGCCGACCTTCAGCCCTTCTTCGATCAAGTAACTTCCGCCGCGAATGCCTTGCAGAATGTTCTTGATGTGATGCGAGAGCGTAGCAATGGTTTGGCCAACGGCTGCCAGCCGCTCGGCCTGCACCATCGCCGAATAATACGACGTGTCTTCGACCGCCAGGGCAGCCTGGTGTCCAATGGCCACCATCAACTTCAAATGCTCTTCGGTGAAGCGATTCGGCGACTTTTGCGTCAGTACCTTCTGGGGCGGCGTGTAGGTATCGATGTAAATGACACCGACAGTGCCGTAACGACCTTGGAGAGGCACACAGATGGCTTCGCGAACGCCAGATTGCACAATGCTTGCTGCGTGGTCCCAGCGTTCGTCTTCGCGAGCGTCGCTGGTGAGCACACCTTCTTTATTGGCGACGACATAATCGAGAATCGTCCGGCTCACCGCCAGCCGCTCGTCACTTTTTTCACCTTGGCGATTGCGACTCGACGTGGGGGTGAGTTCGCCCGTCTCTTGATCGACCAGCATGATGCAGCCGCGATCGGCTTCGACCCATTCGAAAATCAGCTCCAGAATGCGTTGCAAGAGTTGATCGATATCGAGCGTATGACTCACCGCCAGCGCCGTGCGATACATGATCTGCAGATTGCTGCGAGCGCGGGCCAGCCAAGGACTGTCCGAGGCACTGGGTGGCGCAAGCAACATGCTTCCTTGCTCGCGGCTCATCGATTTGACGATTCGCGATTCGTTCGAGACTCTTTTAGTGCCGATGATATCGACCGGATTCGACAGGTGCTCCATGTTCGCCGAGGCGGTCTCGGTAAACAGGAGCAAGGTGCGACCAATCAGCAGGCGATCGCCGGTGCGAAGCAAGTGCTCGCTGATCCGCTGGTCATTCACATAGGTGCCGTTCGAACTTTGCAAATCGACGACGCGATAACCGCCCGGTTCGCCATCGGGGCCGTCGGCATCGCGCACCTCGGCATGGCGTCGCGAGACTTCATTGTCTGCGAGTTGGATGCGGTTCGATTCGTCTCGTCCGAGGGTCTGCGGATAGCTGGGTCGCAGTTCGTACCGCTTGCCCCGATCGCGACCTTGCATGACAAAAAGCGTGGCCATCGGCGCATTGTAAGGGCTAAGGCGAGGGGGGTGTCAACGCAGGGTTGATCGCTGCAAAAAACGATGCGGTTGATGATCAAAGTGCGCGTTACAGCTTGCCAAACCTGCCTGTGGTGCTTGGCAGGAGACGACAGCGGCGCAAGGTTTGCGACTAACGAGATTCGCAATCAACAGGCACCGGTGATGCTTCAGCCAGAGGAAAGTCGCCGCTTGGTTCATAAACGACCAACAGGAGTCAACCCCGATGAAAACGCGGGATTTAGAGCAGTATCGCAGCGAACTTGTCATTCTCAGGGACCGATTACTCGGAATCGTATCCGCTGTCACCGATCAGGCACGCCAGCCGAGTGGCGGTCAGGGTGATTCGGAACTGTCCAATGCTCCCATGCACCTGGCCGACATGGGAACCGAGGAATACTTGCACGACTTGAATGCCACTTTGCTGGTGAATGAAGAGCAGCTGACGGCTGAAGTTCGCGCAGCGATCGCCCGTATCGATGCAGGCACCTTTGGAACGTGCGAGAACTGCGACCAAGCCATCGCCAAGGAACGACTGCAGGCAATGCCGTTCGTCAAACACTGCGTCGTCTGTGCCGAAGCCATCGATCACGAGGAATCGACCAACTTCAACCGAGGCCGCCCCTCCTCCCCGCGCGATACACTCGCACCCGAAGGGGAGATGAGCGAAAACCACTCACGCACGAGCCGGAAACCGCTAAGTGAGATTTCGGCGAACGAAGAAGAGGAGTTCAGCGAAGATTCGCATGCCGCTGGCACGGCCGGTGGTGGAACAGCTCTGGGTGGTCTCGCTGGCACGAACATCGGCCGCGGCGACCCCAGCATTGCGGACCTGCAAGATGCTTCCGGCAGCAGCGACTTCGATCGGACCGACGCCCGCGACGACAACGGTCCGGTTCCACATGCCGCGCGCAATGGTGTGCCGATTCGTGGCACCCCGAAATCCAAACAGCCTCGCTAAGCTGTTACCAACGCTCCCCTGCTGCGGTTAAAGACCTGCGTCGAAGACTTTGCACGCAGGGAAGAATTGCACATGAAAATCGTCATCCCAGGTGGCAGCGGACAAGTGGGACAGATGCTCGCGCGGCATTATTTGGCCGCTCGGCACGAAGTGGTCGTATTGAGCCGTTCTCGCGCGAATCGGCCCGACACAAATAAGCTCCGCACCGTTCTCTGGGATGCGGAAGCACTTGGCCACTGGCGAACAGAATTGGACGGCGCCGATGTCGTGATCAACCTCGCCGGCAAGAGTGTGAATTGCCGCTACCATGCGGCCAATCGTCGAAGAATTATCGAGTCGCGGGTGAAATCGACTCGCGCCATTGGACAGGCGATTCAGCAGGCACAATCTCCGCCGCGCATCTGGCTGCAGGCCAGCACGGCTACCATTTATGCCCATCATTACGATGCGGCCAACGATGACGTCACGGGTCTGATCGGCGGCAACGAACCGAGCGTTCCCGATACCTGGCGATTCAGCATTGATGTCGCGAAAGCTTGGGAAGCTGCAGCTACGGAATTTCGGTTGCCAAATACGCGGCAGGTTTTGATCCGCTCGGCAATGACCATGAGTCCCGACCGAGGCGGCGTCTTCGACGTGCTGTCAGGTCTCGTTCGTACCGGACTCGGCGGCACGAGTGGTGATGGTCGGCAATATGTCTCCTGGATTCACGAACTCGACTTCGTCCGCGCGCTCGATTGGCTCATTACTCACGATGAACTCACCGGGCCCGTGAATCTTGCTTCGCCAGCACCGCTGCCCAACGCCGATTTCATGCGCACCTTGCGGCATGCTTGGGGAACGAAGATCGGCCTCCCTGCTTCCCAGTGGATGCTCGAAATCGGCGCACTTTTTCTGCGCACCGAATCGGAACTGATTTTGAAGAGCCGCCGTGTTGTTCCCACACGATTGCTGGAAAGCGGCTTCGCTTTTCGCTACGCCCAGTGGGCTGATGCCGCACGCGAACTCGTCCGCCGCTGGAGAGCCGTTCGCGAACTGGGCAGCGCAGCACTCTCAACCGAAATGGTATCTTGCTGACAACCATCCCCCTGTCAGCAAGGACCGAACGATGCCCGCCGATGCCACGACGACCGTGCAGCAACTGAAAGAGATCATGCGCGCATTCGTCGCCGAGCGTGATTGGCAGCAGTTCCACTCGCCCAAGAACCTGAGCATGTCGTTGGCCATCGAAGCAGCCGAGCTGATGGAGCACTTTCAGTGGATTGACGTCCCTGCATCACGGCAAGTGAAGGACGACCCCGCGAAGCTGGCCGCCATTGGTGAAGAACTGGCTGATGTTCTCTGCTATACGCTGGCTCTCTCCAACGAACTGGGTCTCGACCTGAGCGATACCATGGGCGCGAAGATGCTCAAAAATGCTGCCAAGTATCCCGCTGCGGAATTTAAAGGGCGGTACGGGAAAGAAGATCCTCCGGCGAAGTAGGGCTGCGCTGTGTGTCTGCCACTGGCGGCCTGCTCAACCTTGCTTCGTGACCATCGCAAAGCTGGCGGTTCTGGTCAAATGCAACCGGTGGGAACTCGCGAAAATAGATCTTATTAATTTATCGAATATTATTTAATACACTATTGATAATCGATCGCCAGTGTGCGGAAATAGCGGGATGTTCTCTTTCAGTTTGGTCGTAAAAGGGTGAAGGCCGCGAGTTGCGGCGGGGCAGCTCGTTCTTGACGATGTGCCGGTTACGGGCAAATTAGCCTGTCCAAAAACCGGCCAGGTAGTTGGACAAAGAGAGCTGCACCAAGAATTCGCCGAGCAGGCCTAAGTGCTTGATCAGCAACAGTTTTCGGCGAAAAACAGGAATTAGCAGCTGTCCAATAACCGCCTGGGTTCTTGGACGTTTAGGCTGATGTGGCAGTGATCGCTGCTGCTGCTACTTTGAAATGCTCGATTCCAGCCAGGGGCGAATTCTCCCGCCGAGAGAGAACTCACCCCTATCGCCAAATGGTCACAGGCCAGAGGGCTATACCTTAGTGCTTGTACACCTTGTGTTGGGGACGGCCGGAGAGAATCTGCTCTTTGCCCCAGTTGGTAACGTCACGGAAAGCCTGGCTGCGAATGAACTCGCCAAAGGCGGCTTCGTCGGACCATTCGCTAGTGATCAGGTAGGAGGCATCGTCAGCAACATCTTTCCACAACGTGGACGAAGTGTGCCCAGGTGCGGCCTGCAGGGCCGTAATCACTGCAGCAAACTTTCCTTCAAAGTCCTGTTGCTTGCCGGGAAGGACGTGATAATTCATGCCGACGGTAATCATGGCTGCCTCTGGCGGAGAGTGATGGTAGCTGGAAGAAAGACTCACATTATAACGCCGCTTGCGTCGCGCAGTTGCTCGTATCGCCCCGTTGCCGGTGATGACGCGTGTAAGGACAATGAATCCTGGCTGTATCAGTCTTAGTAGGAATGTGAGCGGCATTTCGCTCGTTCTCCGATGAACAGAAAACTCTCCATGAAACGCCAGGCTCGCATCACCGTTCCGCAATTCGTCAGCATGAAGCAGGCCAAGCAGCCCATCACCATGCTGACGGCGTACGACTATCCCACTGCCGCGCTCGTCGATGCCGCTGGCGTCGAATCGATCCTGGTGGGCGACAGCATGGGAATGGTCGTGCAGGGCCACGAAACAACCCTTCCGGTCACGTTCGAGCAGATCAAATATCACGCTGAGATCGTCGGCCGCGCGGTCAATCGCGCGCTGGTGATTGCCGATCTGCCCTTTCCCACGAATCACCTGGGCGTGTATCGCGTCATCGAATTGGCCGGGCAACTGCTCAAAGAGTGCCGCGTCCAAGCGGTGAAGCTCGAAGGAGGAGCCGATCAGGCGAATGTCATCGCGGCATTAACAACCGCTGGCATTCCAGTGATGGCCCACGTTGGTCTGCGACCACAAAACATACACAACATGGGTGGCTACAAAGTGCAACGTGATGCCGAGCGACTGCTGGCTGACGCGAAGGCCGCTCAAGATGCCGGCGCATTCGGCATCGTGCTCGAATGCATTCCCGCCGAAGATGCTGCGCGAATCACGTCCGAATTAACGATCCCTACCATCGGCATTGGCGCCGGGGCGGAATGCGACGGACAGGTGCTCGTCCTGCACGACCTGCTGGGGCTCACCAACGGCTTCGTTCCCAAGTTCGTCAAGCAATACGCTGACCTACGTAGCACCATCACTGACGCCGTCACCAGCTATTGCGACGAAGTCCGCTCGCGCAAATTCCCCAGTAAGGAACAAGAATTCAAGTAGGCGTTGATCGGGGTGTGGTGTCCAAACGTAGCCATCTTGCTCCGCAAGATGTTGCCTGCCGTGCTGCTATTTTCTCGACGGAGCGAGATCACTATCTGGAAACGAAAAAAGGTCGCGGCTGAAAGAACAGCAGCGACCCTTAATTAGTCTTGGCATGCCTGCTAAAGGTGACTACTTAGCGCCAACCTTGAAGCCCTTGTCGAAAGCCTTGTCGTTGAAGATCAGTTCAACTTGGTCCTTCGATTCCTTGGCCTTGCCTTCGCACTTGTCGCAGCAGAAAGCGACGTCTGCACCGTTGACGGTGATCTTGGTGGCGGCATCAACTGGTTGACCGCTGAAGGGGCAAGCGGTTTGCTTGGCTTGGCCGGTGGCAACCAGTTGGTTGTTGGCCTTAGCAGCGTGCTTGGCTGGATCCTTGGCGAACCCCTTGGGGCAGTTATCGCAGCAGAAAAAGACCTTGGCACCACGATAGTCGACCGACTTAGCTTCGTTGGCGGGCTTGCTCGGTGCCATGATGCACTTCACGCCTTCGAGCTTCACCCCGTCGGCAGCGATGACAGCTACGGTGGCGGCGAGAACTAGACCCAAACCGATGAACATGCGATTCTTCATAATTGATTCTCCAGGCGGAACAGGACAGACGGGGAGGCGGTAGAGTTTGGCCAATCGGTATTATCGGCACCAGCGGCGCATTCTCTGAGTTAATCTAGGCGGAGTCAAGAGAATCCATCGAAACCTTTTGATGAAAACCATTGCCCGGGTGCCCGCTCCGCCCCTTTCACCTTCTGGATGGCCAATCGCTTTGACGTTAAACTGGCACATAGCGCGGCCGCTTGGTGAAATTGGCAGACACGCAGGATTTAGGTTCCTGTGCCGAAAGGTGTGTGGGTTCAACTCCCACAGCGGCCATTCTTCTTAAACCGCGATCTAACAAGGGCTCGCGTTCTATTTTCGGCGCAGCACGCTAGCTGCACATGCTCTTCCCAGCGGGCACTTGCGGACTAGCTTGCGCATCCGCCAAGATAATTTCATTCGAAGTCAGACACCTGTCAGATCTACGTCACGGATGAAGAGGGCGGAATGAATGGCTCAAGAGCCAAGTCGACACCTCAGACCGAGGTTGAGCGGCTGATTGAGAAGGGCAGAATCAAAGAGGCATTTAAGCAGGCGAAGCAATGCCTGCACCAACAGAATACGCCCGATAACCGCTGCCTCGTCGAAAAAACGTATCTCCTGCGAATCGACGAGTTGGCTCGCGGTGAGATGGTGAGCGCGGCTGCGGAAGTCGCGAAGAACTTTTTGGATTTTGGCGTCACGGACCCCTCGTCGCTGGAACAGCTCGTCTTGATCTTGCCGCGGATCGGAATGGCTAGTCAGGCTCTTGCGCTCGCCGACCGCATTGAGTCGCCCGATGCAAAGATGAGATTGGGGATCAAGGTTGCTGACGAAGCAGTGCTGCATCCAGTGCAACTGGCCAATGTCTCTCCCGAGGTTCGCGCGGGAGCAGAACGAATTCGCGCGGCACTGGCAGCGGTGGAGCGGGCAAGCGACAGCGATGCGCTCGACCTGCTGAAAGAAATCCCGCGCAATTCGCCGTGGGCCGATTGGCGGTATTTCGTCCGCGGGCTGATTGCCTTTTACCGCGAAGACCAGACGCAGACTCTCGAAAACTGGAATCGCTTGGACCCGCAGCGAGCTGCCCATTCGATTGCCGAGGTTTTGCAGCGTTCAACAAATGCGGTCGCTTTTCCTGCTCAGGTTGGCAAGAAAAACACTCCTGACTTTTCCCAGCTGGAAATTGCCGCCTTCGGAGAACCACTCCTCACGTGGACCGAGGAATTGCAGCGGCTCATCGATCCAATTTCGCATAAAGGACCCGACTGGCAAAAGGCCTGCCGAAAACTGAGTCTTCTAAGGACTGGCCTCCAGCGCTACGATCCTCGGCTGGCCCAGCGGCTGACCGAAGTGCTCATCATGCCCGTGATGGAAATCGCCACCCAGCTTTCGTTTGCTCAAGCAGAGCGACTGCTGCGTGACTTCACCACTGCAGCGGAGCCCCTAACATTCGATCCGCAATGGAATCGATTCTGGGCGCTGATGTGGGAGCAGGAACAGGGCGACGCCCAGGTAGCGATTGAGCACTGGCAGAAGTATCTCGCCGATTTGGAGCAACTATCGACCCTGGAGCCTGCCCAGCGGCGCCGAATGCAGGCAGTCGTCTGGAGGCACATTGCCGAAATCCATGTAGACTCGGACGTTCCCTCGTTCACCTCCGTCGCTGCCGAGCGTGGCCCAACTCCCGAACAACTGCGTCCTGCCATCGAAGCGCTGGAGCAAAGCCTGCGCCTTGATCCGCAGCAGCGGGCAACCTATCAAATGCTGCTGGAACTAACCGTCGGCTGCGATCTGCCGGACGCGACGGCTGAATTTGCCCGCAGATTTCTGGCCGCTTTTCCTGCTGAAGTGACGGCCGTCCGTTTGTTAATCGAACATTACCGTCGCCTTGATGAGGCAGACGAGATGCTCCGCTACGTGGAGCGGATGCGCGAGATTCAGCCGCTCGAATCGACGTTGGTCAGCGACGAATTCTGGGCTCGCATTTCGCTGGCCAGACAGTTAGCGATCGCCGGGAAACTCGATGAAGGCTGGGCAGAACTGGCCCGCTGCGAGGTGCTGGTACCGGAGTCCGCCGACAGCTATCGCATGTTTACGCGGCGGGCAATCCTCAAACTTAAAGCAGGCCAAGACGCGGAGGCGGTCGAATTCGTGAATCTGGCTTGCCGCAAACTGGACGAGCCCACGGCGATTTGGCTGGCGCTTCACATCGATTCAATTCGCTATCGGCTCCCGCGCAAACTGCAGGATCAGTTCAACGACTCACTGCAATCTGCCCTGAAGAATAAGGTCACTAGTCAGACGGCAGGGCAACTGGCGGAGTTACTGTATGCGATCGCGTTCTATGGCATCGAGTACGCGGGCTTCACTCAGCACAGCGACGACGTGGCGAGGTATCTTCGCCGCACGACACGAATTAAGTTTGCCGAAAAAGATTTGCGCACGGTTTGCTGCTTCCTCAAACATATCCAGGCCGACCCAGATCTGCTCGAAAAGCTAGTCAAGAAGGGGCTGAAGTCGTTTCCCCAAGCCTCGGTCTATCAGAGTCTGGCGGCGGACTTGGAGATGGCCATGGGACCGTTTAAATGCAACTTGCAAGCCGTCCGGAAGCACTTGCAGGCTGCATTGCGATTGGCAGAAGCATCGATCGATCCCACCGACCGGTCACTTATTCCTGACCTCAAGCAGCGGTTGTTGATTGTCGACGACATGTCGAAGCCCTTGCCGGGAATGCCACCATCGGCCGATTTTCCTGGTGGCTTTCAGGGAACGAGCATGCAAGAGATGCTGGCGGAGGTCATGAGGCGTCTGCAAAACGGCGAAACGAAAGAAGATTTGTTGAACGAATTCGCCCGGGACGATAACACCGACTTCTTCTTTGGCCCCCCGCCTCGTCGACAACCACCGGCCCCTCGCAAACGAAAGTAACCGCCGTGACTTCCCCCTACGAGATTCTCGGTCTTACTCCACAGGCCAGCGAAGACGAAATCCGCAATCGATATTTGCAACTCGTGCGAGAATTTCCGCCGGACCGAGCGCCGCAGCGTTTCGCGGAAATTCGCGCCGCTTACGATGAATTGCGCGATCCGCTGGTTCGCCTGGAGAAGCAGATTTTTTCTCCAGTAACGCAAGACTCGCTTTCCTTGCTGGCTGCGGACCTTCGCACGCGGCTGAAAACCTCGCGTTTGCCTGTCGCGGCGCTGTTGTCGCTCGCGGAGAATCGTTGATGGATGACCTTGAAGAACAGCAAATCCTCGAGCGACTGGGCCACTGGCTGCGCGAAGTTCGTGAGGAAGCGGCTCTCGTAGAGCGTGTTCAGCCGTCCCCCGCGACAATTCCTGCCCCCGAAGAATTTGGCTTGTATCAACTGGTCGAAGCCTTCACTACGCTTCGCCACGAAGTGAACCTGCAAACTCGCAGCAGCCGTGGCCTTGAAGATCAAACCAAGGCACTCCTTCCCGCGTTGCAACAGGCCCTCGATGCGCTGCGGGCCATCGAACCGCAGGAAGCCCGGGCAGCCTGGAACGCGGCCAAGCCGTTGGCCCTCGCACTCGCAGAACTTGACGAATCGCTGCAGCGGGGTCGCGAGCAAACCGAACGAGCCGTAGCCACCCTGCAAGCCAACTCTGAAAGCAACACCCTGGCCCGCCTCGACGCCGCCTACGCCCAGCAATCGTGGCTCACTCGACTTTGCCATGGCCGTTATTTCCAGCGTTTGCGAGCTGAACTCGTCGTACAGCAAGCACCATCTCAGCGCTCAGATTTGCTGGCAGCTCTGGTGGATGGTTACCGCTTGATTCAAAAGCGACTGGCGCAGAGCCTGCAAGTGGCCGGGATCTCGCGAATTCGCACCGTCGGTCAGCTCGTCGATCCGGAGCAGATGGTCGTTTTGGAAGTCGTCGATTCAGAGCGTTACCCAGCAGAGACTGTGTGCGAAGAGATTCGCTCGGGATACTTGTGGAAAGGACGGCTGTTGCGGTGCGCGGAGGTTCGCGCGACTCGCCCTGCCACCTCAACGACCGACGGCTAACCAGGGTCGCAGATAAAACTTACTGATTCTCCATCTCTTCAGGACAGACATCATGGATGTCATCATCGGCATCGATCTCGGTACCACCAATAGCGAAGTTGCCATCATTCGCGATGGCCAACCGGTAGTTCTGCCCGGAGACGACGGCAATCCGATTCTGCCTTCGATCGTCGGCCTCGATTCTGCGGGCCGACTGCTCGTGGGTCAGGCGGCGAGAAATCAATATGTCCTCGCACCGGAACGCACCGTTCGGTCCATCAAGCGGAAGATGGGGCAGGACGTGACCGTAATGCTTGGCGAGCAATCCTTTAACCCACTGGAAATTTCCGCCATCATTCTCCGCACGCTGAAGGAGCGAGCCGAAAAGGCCCTCGGACACGCAGTCACTCAAGCCGTCATCACAGTCCCGGCATTTTTTAACGAGGGACAACGTGAGGCGACCCGCGTCGCGGGCGAGTTGGCCGGTCTGCAAGTGATGCGGATCATCAACGAACCGACTGCGGCGGTGCTGACTTACGATCCACATCCGCCGGAGAGACAGCGACTGTTGGTTTACGACCTTGGTGGCGGTACTTTTGACGTCTCGATCGCGCAAGTCGAGCAGGGAGTAGTTGAGATTCTTGCGAGTCACGGCGATACCCAACTCGGGGGCGACGATTTCGACCAGCGGTTGCTGGACTTCGTTTGTGATGACTTTCAGACCGAGTATGGCATCGACCTGCGGCATTCGCTGGCGGCCCGTTCTCGCCTATTGGCCGCAGTGGAAGAAGCAAAAAAGCGACTGTCGACCGAGCCGGTGGCAACAATCGACGAAGCGTTCATCGCGGAGAAGAACGGAGTCCCCCTGAACCTCAGTATCGAAGTGTCGCGCGATGAGTTTGAGCGGCTGATCGAACCGCTGCTGAGCAAGACTCTGAAATGTCTTGAAGACGCGCTTCGCGATGCGAATTTGCCAGCCGGCCAGATCGACAAAGTCCTGCTGGTCGGTGGTGCCACGCGCACGCCGCTGGTTCATCAACTGCTCACCTCGCGGCTGGGAAGGCCCGTGCACTCGGAGGTTAACCCCGACCTGGCTGTAGCGCTTGGTGCAGCGGTGCAAGGCGGGCTGATTGCGGGGATCGATGTCGGTCCGATTCTCGTCGATATCACGCCACACACGCTCGGTGTGGAATCTCTCGGAGAGGTACGTGGTCTGCCGTCTAACCATTGTTTGTCGCCCATCATCGAACGGAACACGCCGCTCCCGGCGGTGCGGACCGAGATTTACTCGACGGTCTACGATGGTCAAGACGCGGCCGAGATTCGCATCTTTCAAGGAGAATACGACGATACCCGGATGTGCCAGCTTGTTGGCGAGGTCACGATACGGGGGCTCGCCCCGGTACCTTCTCCCAACTCCATTCTTGTCCGCCTCGATCTCGATCTCAATGGCATCCTGCGAGTCACAGCTACCGAGCGGGCTACAGGCCTGGTCAAAGAAGTCGTCATCGACAACATGATGGAACGCTTCAAGCAGCGGAGTCGCGTGAACGCGCTGGAGCGAATTGAGAACCTGTTCACCACATTGCCCGCTGTGGCCTATGCTTCGACTCCCGCGCAGTTAGAGGAGCACGCTGACGAGGGCGACATGGCGGAGATCGAAGATCCGGATTTGCGCGATGCAGTGGGCGCCGCACACGCGCTTCTCGACGCGGCGTCGCGGGTCATTCCGGGGGCCGCAGCGGAGGACGCTGCCGAATTGCAATCGCTTGCGGTTGACTTGCGGTCCGCAATCGACCGTGGTTCGCTGGACAAAATTCGTCGAACTTCTAAAGAAATTGAGGAGATCGTCTTCTACCTGGAGGATCGGTAATGTCGATTGTGCCCTCCCCCGCTCTTTCGCCACCGACGATGCGTTGTCCCACCTGTCGAGCGGAACAGGGCTGGTCCGACACCTGTCGTCGTTGCAAGTCCGACCTCCGCCTGCTCCGCACCGTCGCCGCTGCCTATCAGACCGCCCGCCAACGCTGCTTGGCGGAGATTCAGTCAGGCCACATACAGAGTGCTCAAGTATTCGCCCAAGAATGCCACCGACTTTCGGCAACCCCTGACTCGCGCCGGCTGCTCGCCGTGTGTGACCTGCTGCAGAGGAACTGGCGGAGTGCGGTTGCCATGGCAGAACAATGTGAGCAGGAATAGTTACTTCTCGGCAGCAGGCCTGTCTGCTGGTAGCGGCTTTGTTTCGGTCGACAGCTCTGCCTGCTCAACAGGTTCCAGCGGAAAGTCGGTTGCCAGTTCTTTGACGTGTCGCAAGAGTTCGCCGCCGCTGGGGCGGTCGGCATTGCTGCCCACATAGGCAAAGCGCAAACGTCCGGCCTTATCCAAGATGAACGAGGAGGGGCGAGCGAGGTGCTGGCGAATTTGCAGCGCGTCGACTGCCTTCAGGTCGAGATCGAGCCAGAGCGGAAATACTTGCACTTGGTTGCTGGTAGCGGAAGTTCGCAGTGGTTCCAGATCTTTGGCCTCGCTGCGCTGGGAAATCGGGAAGATCACCACTACCTCGGCTCCTGCCTTGCGAAACTCATCCACCGTGGCCGCTATGCCCGAGACTTGCGAAGTGCAATACGGGCAGACGTTCACCAGGCGTTCGCGAGTTTTTCCTTTGTTCCAATACGAAACGGAAGCCAGCGAACCTCTCGTGAAGACAATCACCTGGTGGTTTTTGCCAACGCGATCCTGCAACGAGACCGGCTCTCCCTGTTCGTTGGTGAAGGGAAGTTTCAAGAGTTGTTCGGCAGTAATCTCGCGCACATTGGTCTCAAGTTCGCGATCGGGAATTTCGAAGGCCCATTTTTGTGGAAAGAACTGCGGATAGAGGAACCACACCGCAGCGGCGACTGCCAACAGGGCGACGACCACTTTGATGATCTTTTGGGCAGGCGTTTCCGGCGGCTTAGGGGAAGGGGTATTCGTGCTGGCAGATTGAACCATGAGTTTTGCTCCGCAAGTTCCGGTCCGAGCGCAGGGGCGCTGCGAACAATTGGCATTGTATCTGAAAGCGTGAATTCCGGCCGCTTGTTACAGCGGACCATGGCTGAACGTCATGCCTTCTTCGGTTGCTTCGCGCATGAGTGGCAAAGTACCATGCACGATTATCGATGTTGTGTTTGACCCGCGCGGATCCCTGTGCCATGAACCCCCTGCACTTTTCCTTGCTCCTTGCGCTGATAGTCTCGGCGACCGCCTTTGCTGTCGACGAAAAGAAGAAAGCGGCACCAAAGAAAGGACCTGCGGCGCAGGCTCCCGCCAAGCCAGTAGACGAGAGTGATCCCCTGAAGGGCTTGGGCGCAGCTGTTGATTTGCCGGCGATTACGCCAGCAAGCAAATGGAGCACGCTGGCCAAAACCAACATTCCCGAAAAGCTGATTGTTTCGCTCAGTTTGCGGTTTGGCGATCGCTGTTTAGGCCCGGGCAAGCAAGTGGAGTTGAAAGAACGGGCCGATGGGCGCTCATGGCAATGCCTGGCGAAAGAGAACGCCACGGCGGAACCGGTAGAGATCGGCTTGTTCCGGATCGAAGGTGGGGCGATTCAATTCGCTTGGAGTGAAGGGGCTCAGCAAGTTACCGGTGCCGGCGGACTCAAGAATGCTTCGTTCGATATATCTGTTGGTACCAGCAAAAAGACTGTCGGGCTGCGACGCACGCAAAAGATCAAGCCGCTGGCACTCTCGTTGGACGAGCCGACGACGGAATATTATGAATTGGAAGATCCGCCGCGACTCGACAGCCTGCGTGTGGAAGTCGATATGCCGCGCGCGGAGTTCAAAAGCAAGAATGTCAGTTGGCGACTGCTGATCGACGGCCCCGCACTTAAGGCGAACGGCGGTTCGATGTTCGCTGAGGCGATTCGTCCACCGCACCTGCTCGTGAAAATCGACAGCAGTTTCAACAAAACGCTCAAGCTAACGGCGACCCCCATGTTTTGGATCGCCGATCGCGAGAAGCCCCAACGACTCACCGAGAAAGGCCTGACCACGGCCATTACGCAACTCAATGCCTACGAAGCCAAGCTGAACCTCACCCGCAGCAGTTTGCCGAAAGGCAAGTCGGCCAATGATGTCGCCAAAGCCCAGTCCGATGCCATCACCAAGGAACTGGCAGCCGTTCGCAAAGCAGGAAACGATCTCGCCTCGCTGCAAGAGTTCCTCAAAGAAATCAAACTCGGCGGAATCCACCTGAAGGTCGTTCAAGAAGTGGATGGGCAAACCACAACGCTTCTGACGACAAAGTGAATCCGGCGCCTAATCCAGAAAGTCATCTTCCTCAAGGCGCTGCGGCACAAACTCTTCTGTGACGTAACTGATGTCTTTGCTGATGAGAGATTCGACTTCGAGTTTGAACCCGTTCTTCAGCATCAGGTCGATCTCCTTCTGCCACGCTGGCTTGTGCTTGAACCAGGGGTAATCGGCGATTTGCTTCGCGCGCTTGATGTCCTGTTCGTTGAGTTTCAGCTGCACATCGCTGGAAAGATCGCATCGTTCATAATCGCGACTGCGCAGACCCAGGTAGCGGCAATCGGGAATGGCCATGCGGGCCGATTCGTGCGCGAGATTGATCGATCCCTGCTTAATCACGCTGTAGATGTAGTATCCCCACGGATCGTTATCGAGCACGCAATACACCGGCAGGCTAAGCTCGTTGTGCAGTCGATGCAGCATGCGCCGCACACCACGGGGTGGCTGACCACCGCCGTGCGTCAAGATGCAGTTGTGCTTGACCCAGAATTTGTCTTCGTTGAAGCGGCGCCAAACCGTGTCCTTTTCAACATGCAGGATGAACTCGGCCTTGCACTTCTTGAACTGCACCACTTCCGGTTCGACGATCGAGGGAATGCTGTATCCGCCGGAACCCATGCGCGTGCAGTCAATCTCGTCCCCGCTATCGATCACCGTAATATTGCCCACCATCGCGCCAGCGTTCTTGGCATACAGATGCAACTCTTCGCGCATCGCAGCGAGGATGATTTCCATGTCTTCGATCATGGCATCCGATTCGCTCTGATCGTCAAAGGTCTTTTCTTCTTTCGTCCCTTTGATGGTATGCAACAGCATGTAGTACAAACCTCGGAGGCTCGTCGTTTTGCCTTGCTCCAACAGCCGCTTGCAGCCGCTGCCCACGAGCAGCGTCTGCATGTAAGCCTTGGCCTGCGACAGGTTGAACAGCTCGCGCTGCGTCGTCGATTTGCCGAGTTCGAGAATCTTGCGCGACTTATTGAACGACACGTTCGACAGCGACCGCGAGCGGATATCCAGAAATGGTGCCTTGCTCTTTTCAGCAAACGCTTCGACCTTGGTCGCCAAGTCGCGCAGCGACGCCAGGGTCTTCTTATCCTTCGCGGTCAAAATCGCCGGTGGAGCTTTTTCAGTGGGGCGGGCTGAGGTTTTCTTGGCCATAGTAGATCGTTATGCGATGTGAATGATTTGTGTAGGAGAGGCGTCAGCTGCAGGTTATGTGGCCACATCCCCCTGCGGCACGATCAGCACTTTGTCGTCGAATTCGGGTTGTTGCTCTTCGGCCATGATCTTTTTGCCACGGCTGTCGAGCTTCATGTCGGCTTCAGCGGTTTTCTTTTTCGCGACGCCGAGCAGCCGTTCGTAAAGTTCGGTCTTCTTCTTGTCATTAAAGTCCTGGATTTCGCCGATCGCGCCGGCGACTTCGCCCAGGTAACGCAGGAAGACGCTGCGGCGCTCGCCTTCTTGTTTCACCTTGTTGCGGGCGTTGAGATACATCTGCAGGCGGCGACCAACGGCTTGCAGGCCGAGGCGGAGTTCTTTCTGAATCTCCGGATAGCCGGCGATCGCTTCTTTCGATTCGCTGGTGAACGGCACCCACACGCTGGCCATGTGCACCATCACGCTCACGGGACCGCTGGGCAAACCGCCACGGCTCTGCGTCAGGCCGTAAGCGCGCCAGTTGGTTTGCATCACGGCTTGGGTGATCGCGCACGCGCTCATCGAGAACTGCAGTGGCACGCGGTTGGCGTAGCGCATCACCTGCATCGTTTGACCTTCGCTCAGGTTCACGTTCCGCATCGCCGCGTGCAGTGAGGCGATTTCTTTTTTGTCCAGTTTGCCCGGGCTTTGCCGAGTGCCGATCTTCGCTTCGGCGATGATCTTGTCCGCGCCGTCGCCACCCACGCCATCGAAGGTGTTCATGAGGAACTGGCGAATGGTACGCGCGTCACTTTCGGCCAGGAATGTTTGCAGTGCATCGAGTGAAACCTTTTGCGCACTCGATACACCACCAAAGGCCAAGCCCACTTCGATTTGAAATGGATTGCCACGGTACACAGCCGGCGGCCGCGTGTCGGCGGTGTAGAACTCGCCGGGCACCACGTGCGCGAGTCCCTTCAAAATCAGAGGCTCGCCGATCGGGCACAAGCAATCGGTTGCCGGTGCACTGATCTTGGTGTTTTGAATTGCCTGGAACAGCGCATCCGCTTCCTGCCTGCCAATTCGCTTGGGATGGGCCCGCGAACTGATTTTGGCCGTTTCGCAAATGCTACTCGCCACGGCATTACTGACGCGGGAAAACGATTCGGTCAAAAACTGCGTGATAGTGCTGAAGCTATTGTCCTGCAGCATCGTCATCAGGCGGCCGAGTTCCACGCCGTACGGATGCGGCTTGATCTCTTTCGGCTCGGCGGGCAACTCGGTGGTCGAGCGCTTGTAATGCGATTCCTGCCCTTCGGCGTCTTTATAATGAATCGTGACGTGCGGATTGGCGATCGCGGTTTGCTCGAGGTATTCATCCACGCTTCCGCGGCCGCGGACATACTTTGCTTCGAGTTCAATGGTCACTCGAGTGCCGCTCTTCACTTCCTGCGCCGGCTTTTCTTGCCCATCGGGGCCTACTTCCGGCAGATAATTGGCGGCCCATTCGATCTCGTATTTCGCCATATCGGCGAGGCCTTTTTCGCCCGGCTCGATGTCGACCCCTTCACCCTTGCCGTTAATGATCTCGGGGTGATTGCGCTTGGTGTCGATCTGCAGCTCAAAATAGTGAGCCGGCTTCTTGGCACCGGTTTTTGAGATGATCTTCACGGGCTTGCCGGTCGTGAGCACGCCGTACATACCAGCAGCGCTGATGCCGATGCCTTGCTGGCCGCGGCTCATGCGCAGGCGATGGAACTTGCTGCCGTAAAGCAACTTGCCGAAGATCAGCGGGATCTGCTTTTTGACGATGCCCGGACCGTTATCCTGGATGCTGACTTTGTAGCGGCTATTGGTCGTCGGCTCGATGGTCACCCAAATCTCGGGGACGATGCCCGCTTCTTCGCAGGCGTCGAGACTGTTGTCGACGGCCTCTTTCACCGTCGTCAGCAGCGCTTTGCGCGGATTGTCGAACCCCAGCAAGTGGCGGTTCTTGGCGAAGAACTCGCTGACCGAGATTTCCTTCTGCTTGGTCGCCATCGTCTCGGCGTTGCTGCGACGCTTCGAGGGGCTCTCGGTGGGATGCGCGTCACCGTGATCAGCTGCGCCATTCGAGGCAGCACCGTTCTCTTCGGCAGCGCCGTTCTTCGCGGCACGCTTGTTGACAAAGTCGTCGGAGTCGCCAGCCTCAAAATCGAGAGCCTTTTGCGCACCAGAAGCTGGCTTTTGCACGTTAGCAGCGGGGGCCTTGGCCAATTCGTACTCCTTTACCGCGATGATTCAATATCGGAAGAGCGGTCCAACCGAGGAAGCAGTCTTGCCGCCGCTCGAATGAGCCGGCCAGCAACTGGACAATCATCGGTCGAGGCTTTCCATTTCCTTGGGCAGACTATCTGGCGAGCAGACAAGCCTGCTGGGTAGACAATCGCTGGCCGTTGGGAGAGGCAAGCGAGTCAAGCTGCGTCGAGTATATCGAGTTTGCGGGCGGACTCAAAGTCGGGATATGACGCTTCTGCGGGCGTTGCCGCTACCGCCCGTCGCGGTTGGTTCGCATGGCACATAATGACTCACCGTTGCCGCACGCCCTAGCCGAGAAAATCCCTACGAGAACGACGTGCAAGGCACGGAATGCCCGCCCTCGGTCTCACCCACCTCAAACGTCCCCCACCCATCTTCTGCCTCGCTGAAAATGCAGCGCGAATGACTCGCGCCCTTCGCAGCCAGGCAGATGTGCCCCCGCCGTCGGAAGGAGTCGACTCATGCTGCGCTCTCTCGTGCGCCCTGGATTGGCCTTGGCTGTTGTCCTCGCTGGGTTTGCTGGCTCCATCTCGGCCACGCAAGCTGGCGATGGAGTTCATCACCCCTATTATGGCCACGACTACGCTGGAGCCGGCGGCTGCCGCACCTGCAGCGGTGGCGATTGCCAATACCGTTGGTACGGCCAGCCCGACCTGTTCTACAACTACTACGCTCCCGCCAACTGCGGTGGCGTTGGTGCCGAGTTGTATCTGTCGCCCCGGCCCGTTCCGGCTCACGTTGGTCACACCTACATCACCTACCAACCGCTGATGCCGCACGAGTTCCTCTATCACCATCACCGCACCTATCACCGCTACTACAACGGCGGACAGGGCCTGACCCGCACGCACGTCAAGTACGGCGTGTCGCACGTACCAAACTTTTTGAAGTAGTGGCCTCCTGAATCAGCGAACCGCACACCTCCATCCCCAATCCACCTTCGTCCCCCCCGGAGGATTTTTGTGAAAGCTCTTACCATGCCCAAATGGCAACAGTGGCTCATGCTGCTGGCCGTGGGTGCCACGCTCACCGTCAGCCTGAACGAATGCGAAGCTGGTGGCCCGCGCACGCGTGCCGACAGAATCGCTCGCTACTACGCAGCTCAACGACCCTGGCACGGACCGTACGCCAACACGAGCTACGGCCAACCGGTCGCCCTCGTCGTGCCGCCAACTTCGGTCTTCCAGAACAGCTGGAGCTGGGGCGTAGCGCAGTCAGAAGCGACTCCGCTTTACCACCAGTTCCACCGCGATCCAGGTGCTGGCTTTGGACCCGGCGGTGGCGGCTACGGCGGATCACCGATCCTCCCCACGCCCCTCTGGCCGAGCCACACCGATCAACTCGGCGTCTACCCAGTTCGCGGACCTTGGTAGTGCCAATAGTGGCCGGGGTCGGGAGTCTTTGGCGAGTTCTGTCTGGCCAAATCACTAGATAAACCATCGCCGTAGACTCTCGACCCCTGACCTTGAACCGCTCGCTTCCACCAACAGAGGCGTCCCCGCGCACCTACCTGCCCGGGGCTGTTGGTTCGCGAAGTCGTTCCTGCCTGGCATTTCCTCAGGCCGCTACTTAACCTTGTTTTTCTTCTTCCCCTGCTTGGCCTCGCCAGCAGGGCCCGCGCGATTCTCCTTGGGCAAGTGTTTCGCCAGCTCTTCTTTCACGCTGGCGAATTTCGCATCACCGGCCAGGTTCGTCCACTCGTGGGGATCGGTCGAGTGATCGTACAACTCTTCGCTCCCGTCGTTGTAGCGAATGTAACGCCACTTCTCGGTGCGCACGGCGTGGTCGCCTCGAAAGTAAGTCGTCACCGCGGGTGTTGACCATTCCGCTTTTGGATCCTTCAGCAGCGGCACAATGTTGGCCCCCTCCACATGCGCGGGCTTTTCAAGCTTGCACAGCGCGCACAAAGTTGGATAGAGCGACATCAGGTCCACGGTCCGCTCACAAACCGTGCCAGGCTTGGTGACTCCCGGCGCGGCAATGATCAGCGGCGAACGAGTTGCTTCTTCCCACAATGCGAACTTGCGCCAGTGCTCTTTCTCGCCCAAGTGCCAGCCGTGATCGCTCCAGAGTACGACAATCGTGTTGTCTCTCTTGTCGGACGCTTCGAGCGCGTCGAGCACGCGGCCCACTTGCCCATCCATGAATGTGATCGTCGCCAGGTACGCTTGAATCGCCTCTTTCCAGCGGCCCGATTTCACCATCTCGGCATGATCGCCCATCGGCTTAGCCACCTTCACGCCATACGGCGGCAAGTCGTCGAGATCGCCTGCCTTGGTCGGCGGCAATTCAATCTGGTCGAGCGGATACATGTCAAAATACTTCTGCGGCACATTCCACGGCATGTGAGGCTTATGAAATCCACAGCCCAGAAATAGCGGCTTGTCGTGCTTGGCCTTCAGATGGCGAATCGTGTAGCTGGCCGTGGCATAGTCGTCCATCTCTTCGTCGGGAATCTTGACGGGCTGGAACTTGATGCCGCCCACGCCGCCGCCATCTCCCTTTTCTTTCCCGCCGCTCCGTGTCTTGGGCTGATCCTCGGCGGGAGCGTGGGAGTGAAACTCGTTCCAGTCACTCTCGCGGCGAAAGGCATCGTGCGTGATCTTGCCCGCCCCAATCACGTGGTAGCCGTTCTGCTTAAAGTGCAGCGGCAAGGTCACCACATCGGTGTTGAGTGGTCGCCAATCGGTCGCATTCGTATATACGCCGCTGACTCCCGGTCGACGTCCTGTCACGAGCGCCGCGCGGGACGGGTTGCACAGTGGCGCGGCACAATAACTGCGGGTGAACGATACGCCGCGACTTGCCAACCGATCGAGGTTCGGCGTCTTCGCCGCCTTGTGGCCGAGATAGCCGACCCAGTCCCTCAAATCGTCGATGGCAATGAACAGCACGTTGGGTTTCGTTGCCGGTTCTGCGCCCTGCACAATTGCTGGCGACAATGCGAACACCACAGCCCAGAACCAAACGCCAGAGAGGAACTTACTCATGTCGACACCTTTCCAAACTCAGTGGGTCCAAACTCAGTGGGGCTCACCGTTGCCGTTATGCTATCCGCGCTGACCTTGCCTTGCACCCGAGGTACTCTCCATGCCTGCGAAAAACCCTGATCTCCACGGTAATGCCCCCGACAAATGCCCCGTGGCGCTGCTCATTATCGACATGATCAACGACCTGGAGTTTCCTGAAGGAGACCAGATCGAAGCCCAGGCGATCCAAGTTGCCGAGCGAATTGCCGAACTCAAACGTCGCTGTGTGAAAAACAAGATCCCCGTCATCTACGTCAACGATAACTTTGGCCGCTGGCGTTCCGATTTCAGTGCCCAGGTCGATCACGTGCTGCACGATGGCGTCCGTGGTCAACCGCTGGCCGAACTTCTCACGCCCTGCGAAGACGACTACTTCGTGCTCAAGCCCAAACACTCCGGCTTCTATTCCACTTCGCTCGAACTCCTCCTCGATTACCTGCAAGCGCGCACGTTGATCCTCACCGGCATCGCCGGCAACATCTGCGTGCTGTTCACTGCCAACGATGCCTACCAGCGAGACTTTCATCTCCTCGTCCCCGCCGACTGCATCGCCTCCAATACCGCCGCCGAAAATCAGGCCGCCCTCGACCAGATGCAGCAGGTCCTGCGGGCCGACATCGGCGACTCCCCCAACATCAAATTACCCCCACTCCCAGCTTGACACGTCACGGTCAGTGATAACCATTTTTGATAACTTTTTCAGTGCTTTTTTCGCGATAACCAATTCCCATAACCGAAGGCTGCCAATCGACTTAAGAAAAGGAATTCGCAAATTTCGCCGAACTGCTGATAACCATTTTGCTAACCACCTGGCAGCGACCCAAACTACCTATTTTGCCATTATTTATGCTCTGATCTTCGCTGCTCATTGCGAGCCATTCCTTCGCCGAATCGCCCCAGCCAACCAACAACACCCCTCAGCCGCATATGACTCGCCAGCGCACGGATCTGCAATCTGCTCGTCGCGTGATTCTTTGTCAAACGTCCTGACACAATTTCCCGCTCGCCTCTGCCTGACCTCCTGGCCCCTGACCTCCTGGCCCCTGACCTCCTGGTCCCTAACTCCGGTCCAGGTGTCGAGTGTTTCTTGCACCCAGCGAGCAATGTCAAAATAGGAAGACAGGGAGGTGCTGGCAGAGCCACCGCTAGCATGTGCGAAGATTCGGGGAAGAGATTTTGAAAATTCATCGGTCGGAAAGTGACCGAGCAGCCGTTTAGCTGCAAACTCCCAAGGTGAACTCTGGAAAGGGTTTACGCCACGCTTGTTGCAACAGGCATCTTTTCGCCACGGCAGCTGTTACAACCCCAAGTCTTGTGCTGGCAATGACCTGCGAGCACAAGTCGAACTCAGATTGACGCTTCTCCGAAGATTCGTAAACTGCCCTTCAGCCACTAAGCGTTGTGGCAGCATTCGTAACACCTACAATGGATGGTATGGGGCTCGGTTTCATACCCGGGCAGGTCACTTTTCTATCGACCTCGGCTTTGGAAGGCTTTTCTTGACAAAGTTACGTGTGACTGGCGGACGATCTGTAACAATGGCTGGACTACTGTACATCTGTTTAGTAGCATGAGGCTGGCGCCCCTATTCCGGGATGCCCCTTTTACGTTTCTCAGCAAGGAGCTGAATGAATGGCGACCGTGTCTTCCCCCCGTTCCCGTGCGCAGTCCAAAACACCTACTCGCGCGAGCAATGCCCGCGACCTGTCGCAAGGTCTGCAGGTTCTGCCCTTGTTCTGCCCCACGAGCGCCGTTGATCCGTTCGACACGGTCAACTGGACGCATCGGAGCGCGCAGATCAAGGACGAGAGCGGCAAGTTGATGTTCGAACAGAAGGACGTTGAGATTCCAGAGAACTGGACTCAACTGGCCACGAACGTCATCGTCAGCAAGTACTTCTACGGCGAGAACGGCACGCCCGAACGCGAAAATAGCGTCCGGCAGCTGATCAATCGCGTGACGCGGACCATTGCCGATTGGGGAATCGCCGATGGTTACTTCGCCACGCCCGAAGACGGCGAGAACTTCTATCGCGAACTGACCTGGCTCTGCTTGCACCAGCACGGGGCCTTTAACTCGCCCGTGTGGTTCAACGTCGGCCTGCACCACATGTACGGCGTGACCGGTTCGAAGTGCAACTGGCGCTGGAACCCGGAAACGATGGATGTCGAACAGCCCGAGAACCCTTACGAGTTTCCTCAAGGCTCGGCTTGCTTCATTCAAAGCGTCGACGACAACATGGAAGCGATCATGCGTCTCGCCACCAGCGAGGCCATGCTCTTCAAGTTCGGCAGCGGCACCGGCACCGACCTCTCGACCCTGCGTTCGCATCGCGAAAAGCTCTCGGGTGGCGGCAAGCCTTCGGGCCCGCTGTCGTTCATGCGCGTCTACGACCAGATTGCTGCCGTGGTGAAGAGTGGTGGCAAGACTCGCCGCGCCGCGAAGATGCAATCGCTGAAGGTCTGGCATCCAGACATTCTCGAGTTCATCGAGTGCAAGTGGAAGGAAGAGAAGAAGGCTCACTGCCTGATCGAAAAGGGTGGTTACGAGTCGAACTTCAATGGCGAAGCGTACAGCAGCATTCTCTTCCAGAATGCCAACCTCTCGGTCCGCTTGACCGACGAGTTCATGCAAGCCATCGAACAGAATCAGATCTGGCAGACCCACTGGGTCACCGATATGAAGACCCCCGGTCCTTCGTGGCCTGCCAAGGAATTGCTCACGCGCATGGCCGAATGTGCCTGGCAGTGTGGCGATCCAGGGGTGCAGTACGATACCACGATCAATCGTTGGCACACCTGCCCGAACAGCGGCCGGATCAACGCCAGCAATCCGTGCAGCGAGTACATGTTCCTCGACGACACGGCCTGCAACCTGGCCAGCATTAACCTGATGAAGTTCCGTTTGCCCGATGGCTCGTTCGATGTCGAACGCTTCCAAACGGCTTGCCGAATCTATTTCATCGCTCAGGAAATCCTGGTCGATCACGCCAGCTATCCGACCGATCAGATTGCTCGCAACAGCCACATGTTCCGTCCGCTGGGTCTCGGTTACTCGAACCTCGGCAGCCTGATCATGAGCGAAGGTCATGCTTACGATTCGGACGCTGCGTACAGCTTGTGCGGAGCGATCACCGCGTTGCTGCACGGCTCGGCGAACCTGGCCAGCGCCGAAATGGCCGCTGTGATGGGTCCGTTCGATGGCTATGCCATCAACCGCGAGCCGATGCTGCGGGTGATGCAAATGCACCGCGATGCGGTCGAGAACATCAACGACGCCGGTCCGCAGAATCTCAAGGAAGCAGCTCGCCAGACCTGGGACGAAGTTCTTACGCTCGGTCGCAAGGTCGGCTTCCGCAATGCTCAGGCAACAGTGCTGGCTCCGACCGGAACCATCAGCTTCATGATGGATTGCGATACCACGGGCATCGAGCCCGATATCGCCCTGGTGAAGTACAAGCAATTGGCCGGCGGCGGCATGCTGAAGATTCTTAACAACACGGTGCCACTCGCACTGAACAAGCTGGGCTACGACGATCCGCAGATCAAGGCCATCTGCGAGTACATCGACAAGCAAGACACCATCGAAGGGGCTCCGCAGCTGCAGGACGAGCACCTCTCGGTGTTCGACTGTGCCTTCAAGCCCGCCAGTGGCGTGCGCAGCATCAATTGGAAAGCTCACGTCCGCATGATGGCCGCTGCTCAACCGTTTTTGAGCGGTGCCATTAGCAAAACGGTGAACATGCCAAGCGATGTCACGCCGCAAGACATTGCCGATGCCTACTTCTGGGGTTGGCAGCTCGACCTGAAGGCCCTCGCGATCTATCGCGACGGTTCGAAGCAGAGCCAGCCGCTCAACACTTCGTCGGACGCCGACAAGAAGGAAGCGGCCGTCAAGATTGTGTATCAACCGCGTCGTGAACGCTTGCCCGACACCCGCGCATCGATCACGCACAAGTTCAATGTCGGTGGTCACGAGGGTTACATTAACGTCGGCCAGTTCCCCGATGGTCGCCCCGGTGAACTCTTCATTACCATGGCCAAAGAAGGAAGCACCGTCGGCGGCATGATGGACGCCTTCGGCACTTCGATCTCGATCGCCCTGCAGTACGGCGTGCCTTTGGAAGCACTGGTCAACAAGTTCTCGCACATGCGGTTCGAGCCGATGGGTCACACCACGAACCCGGACATTCGCATTGCCAAGAGCGTGGTCGACTACATCTTCCGCTGGATGGGCATGCAGTACCTGGCCGGCTTCCGCGAGGCCAGCCGTGGTGACTACTCGGGCAAGAGCGAAGGTGAAGAGATCAAGGCAATCGCTCCGGCTGCGCCTGCTGCCGTGGCGGCAGCGCCAGCGATAACCGCAGCCAAGGTCGCCGCTCCGCCTGCCCCCGCAGCGAAGACGGCCGAGAAGAATGGTGCGAACGGCAATAGTCCTGCCAAGCCCAAGATCGATCTCGAAATGCTCGAACGAGCAGGTCTGTCGATCAAGGTGGATGGCAACGGGCCGGCGACTCGCAACGAACAGTTCGCGCGCTTCCAGCTGGATGCTCCGAGCTGCGACAATTGCGGTTCAATCACCGTTCGCAACGGCAACTGCTACCTGTGCCACAACTGTGGTAACAGCATGGGCTGTTCGTAAGCAGCGATCGTTTGCGAGTTAAGCTTCTGTAACCCGGCTGATGTCTTCAGCCGGGTTTTTTATTGCGACCGCAGAAGTCGCAATCAGTCTATGGTTATTTGCTGGCCCTAGATCGGTTTCACGTTGACGACTTCTACCAACCGCTCGTCCGCACTGATGGCATAGAACGCACGCAAAGGTTCGCAGTCAATGTAATACAACCCCTCGCTCAAATGCATTCCTGCGTCAGCGGGATTTTCCTTCAAAGCCTCTTGGAGTTGTTTGGAAGCATTGATAACCGCCGCTTTGGCGGGGCTCGCCATCGTGATGCGCATGATCTCCTCAACTGCTTCAAGCGAGAAGTTGACGGCGTAGCTCACAACGCCTCGATCTTGGCAATCAGCTCTTCGAGGGTGAACTTTGGCCCCTTTTTTCCGATACGCCCTTTCGCGAACTCAATTTCTTCTGCCGTAGGTGGACGACGCACCACTCCCACTGAGTTCCCTTGGTCATCAACCAATTCAATTTGGCCATCCGATTGCCGTATCAGCTCGGCAACGTCGCTTTGAACGACGATACGTGTCATCTCGGTCTCCTTCATTTTCGGTGAAGTCCATTGTATCGAAGGACCGTGAGTCGTCCAAATGTGCTGGTTCGTGCGATTTCGATGGGGCACAGGCAGTTGCTTCGGAAGCCACGACGGAGCGTGGCTACTACACTACGGGAATGCTCGCCGAAGAGTTGCGAATGCCCGAGATTAGAAGCCTCGGGCATTTTTTTTGCGAATGGCAGTGAGGATGAGAGCGGGCTCTACCTTTTCACTTGCACGCCGGCCAGATAATTGGCCAGGAACTGCGAGCCGACAATGCCCAGAAAGAACCCGCTCTGCAGATTGCCGAGCATCGCCAGGACTGATTTATCGACGTTCGCCAGCAGGCTGTCGGGAATCGCCATCGTCAAGCCAATCAGCAGCAAGGCGCCGGTCACGGCGAACATCGTGTTGCGCGGCCAGCCGGCTTCGATCTGATAGATGGCCGAGATCGGCAGCGATAGCAAGCCGAAGACTAGCCCCGCGAGCAAGAGCGGGGCATAGCCCAGTGCAAAGGCACCGATCACACACAGAATGGCAATCGCCAGGGTGCAGCCGAGCAAGTTCGCGCCGCGGCGTTGATCGGCCGAAAGGGCATGACGGCCGAAGCGATCGAGCCGCAACATCAGGTTGAAGAGCGGATAGGCCAGCCAGGTGAGGACGACAAAGCCGATGAGCAGCCCGAGGAGAGGCCAGATGATGATCGCAAGGTTGGGATTGTTGCGGGCAACTTGCCCCAAAATGCGTTGGGCGAAGTAGATGCCAATCATGATCGCCCAGCGAACATTGCCGGGCAGGCGAGCCATCCACAGAAAGTAGGCGAGCATGCCGCGATAGAGAAAATTGCGGGCCTTGAGCGCTTCGATGATGCCAGCGCGAGCGAACTCCATTTCGGGGTCGAGCCGGAGTGCTTCCCGAAAGTGTTCGGCCGCTTTGAGGGGTTCGTTGGCGTGCAGGTTAGCCCAGCCTTGATTGGCGTGGATCCAAGGATCGTCGGGATTCTTGCGGAGGGCATCTTCGACCGTCGCTGCTGCTCCGGCGCGATCGCCAAGCATCGTCAATGCTTGCGCGCGGACATTCAAACAGACAACATCCTCGGGATCGATCGCGAGTCCCGCGTCAGCCGATTCCTTGGCCTCTTTCCACTTTTCCTGACGAGTCAGAATCGACGCGCGTAGCCCATGCAAGTCGGCATCGTGTGGGTCCATTTGCAGGGCGACGTCGATAGCCTGCTCGGCCTGCGAGTAACGCCGACGTTCGACAAACACGCTGGCCAGCATGCGATAGCCGATGGATTGATCGGGCGCAAGGCTGACCGCTTGTTCGGCCTCCTGCTCGGCTTCGTCGTAGTTATTGAGTCGCAGATGGCATTGCGACATGAGCGCATGAGCGAACGCGTCTTCAGCGTGTTGGCCGAGATGAAGTTGCAGTTCCCCCAGCGCTTGCGCGTAGCGGTTCTGTTCGATGAGTACGAGGGCCCGAGAGAGATGCGGCGTCATTGCAGCTTCATGTATTTGAGGACGTCGTCGTAAAGTCCGCCTTGGTTGGCGTAGAGCGCGTGGTTGCGAGCCGTCGAGAACCATTCTTTGGTCGTCGACCGCTGTTTCGAAATGGCGGCGATCAGATCGTTCGTCGTCAGCGGCTTGGGCACACCGGCTTTGAGTGCGTCTTGCAGCTTGGCTTCGATGGCCAGATCGACGACGGCTTTCAAATCGGCACCCGAGAACTGATCGGTCTTCTTGGCGATCGACAGGTAGTCGATCCGCTCGATGGGCTTGCCGCGCAGCAAGATCTCGAGGATGCCGGCTCGCGCGGCAACATCGGGGGGGGGGACGAACAGGATGCGATCGAAACGGCCCGGGCGGCGAAAAGCTGGGTCGATATGCCACGGCGAGTTTGTCGCTGCGAGGATCAGCACGCCTTCGTTACTGGCATCGATACCGTCCATCTCGGCGAGGAACTGATTGATCAGGTTCCGCATGCTCGAATTCTTCAGATCGCTGCGCCGCGAGCCGAGCGCGTCGACTTCGTCGAAGAAGAGCACGCAGGGCTTGTTGGCTCGGGCACTGGCAAACAGTTCGTGCAGGTTGCGTTCGCTGTTGCCGACCCACATATCGAGCACGTCGTTGATGCCGATCGACAGAAACCCGGCCGAGATCTCGCCCGCGGTTGCCCGAGCAAGATGTGTCTTGCCGCAACCAGGCGGGCCGTACATCAAAATGCCACCACCAATCGGCTTGCCGTAGGCGCGGTACAAGTCGGGATGATTCAGCGGATGAATGATCTTCAGCCGAATCTCTTCCTTGAGTGCTTCCATGCCGCCGACGTCTTGAAACTTGACCTTCGGCCGTTCGATCGGCACTTCCGGGCTGCCCGAATGGTCATCAGCCGATTCACGCATCCGGCCATCTTGAATTTCTGACTCCTGATACCCAGGACCAATCCCCAGCTTGTCATCGAGCGAGGCATCGCGCAGGTCGGGATCTTGCTCAAGCCCCAGCTTGTACTGCGCGACGGCGTTGGGCACATCGCCGGCGCCTAGGAGCAGGCGGGCATACATTACGCGGCCTGCTGGGGGCGATGTACCGTCCTTCACCATGGCTTCCAAGATCACGATGGCGGCGCTCGCTTTGTTCTGTTCGAGAAAGGCTTGGGCGAGGCCTAGTTTGAAATCGGTATTTTGAGGGGCACGGACGAGCCCTTCCTTGAACTCGGCTTCGGCTTCGCTCAAGCGACCGGCTTGCAGCAGACTGACAGCCAGATGTTTGCGCAGCGGGAGATTGTCGGGCGAGAACTGAAGAGCCTCACGCAAGGCGGCAAAGGGATCGGCAGACATCAGGGGACCTATGGGAGCGAGACAGGAAGCGGCCTGGAGGTAGAATATCACGTTTGCACGACGACGTGCGGATCGCCCGATTGTCGTCCAACGATTCCCCAGCAACAAACCTATTGTACTCAGCCATGAATAGTATCCTTCGCATCACCGGTGAAGTTGATAGGCCGTGTGAACTTTCTTTTGATGATCTGGCCGCAGTCGATTCCGCTTATCAGATTCCCGATGTCAGTTCGCTGGCTGGTGGTCGGGCAGGAACGGCGATCACGCTGCAAGGTCTGCTGCAACTTGCGCAGGCGAAGCCAGCAGCCAAATATTTAGGGCTTCACTCGCAGGCCGACAATTTTCACGCCAGCATTCCCTTGGAGGGTGTGCGCGAGAAGGCGTTTCTCATCTATCAGCTGAATGGCGAGCCTCTGTCGACCAAAGCGGGCGGTCCCTGCCGCTTCTTTGTGCCCGATCACCTGGCCTGCCGTTCGGCCGAGATCGATGAGTGCGCTAACGTGAAGTTCGTCGACTCGCTCGAACTGACCGCAGAGAAGGGTCACGACAATCGCCCACACGACGACGCAGCTCACGCTCAATTGCACGCCAACGAGCAGACTCACCAGCACTAAACCTCTCGGCCACAGGAAAGAAGACCGATGCAGCCTCGGCTGATTTTGTTTGACTTCGATTTCACACTCGCGGAGTCGACTGCTGCGACGTTCGAATGTGCGAATCACGCCCTGGTGCGTCTCGGCCTGCCAGCAGTCGAGCGCGAGGCGATTCGTCGCTGCGTCGCTTATCCGCTGCCCGAGGTTTTTGCTCGTTTGACTGGCATCGAAGATCCGCACATCACCGCCCGCTTTTGTGAAGCCTATATCAGCCGTGCTGACCAGGTGACGGCGCAGATGACGCAGCTCTTTCCCGGCGTGCAGCAGGCGCTCGTCACCTTGCGCGAGCGGGGGCATCGCTTAGGAATTGTCAGCACGAAGTATCGCTACCGAATCGAAACCATTCTCGCCTATGTCGGTGCGCAGGGACTGGTCGATGTCATCGTCGGGGGCGAAGATGTGCGCGAGCACAAACCGGCGCCCGAACCGCTGCTGCGGGCATTGGCTCGCTTTCAACTGTCACCAGCCGAGGCCCTTTATTGCGGCGATCATCCGGTCGATGCCGAAGCGGCAGAAGCCGCTGAAGTGCCGTTTGCGATGGTGCTCAGCGGGCCTTCGCTCGCCGAGGAGTTCGCCGGTTTCCCTCGTGTTGTCACGCTGAATTCTGTCGCTCAACTTCCCGATTGGCTGCTGCTCCAAAATGGCTAATAGATAAAAACTCACTTGCGTATCAACTCCTTTCTGGTTAGTTTTCCACCACGGGCAACGGAACGACGACCAGCGAGATAGCACCATGGCGGCGCAACACAAAAAAGTTAGTAGCGGTTTCACCTTGGTCGAACTGCTTGTGGTGATTGCGATTATCGGTGTGCTGGTGGCCTTGCTGCTGCCTGCCGTGCAGTCGGCTCGCGAGGCCGCGCGACGCACCCAGTGTGCGAACAATCTGCACCAGACGGGCCTCGCACTTGCCAACTACGAAGGTTCGCACCGAGTCTTTCCATCCGGCGGTTTGTACGGCCGAGGGAATGGCTACGGGCATTCCTGGTGGGTCCGAATCTTGCCATTTGCGGAAGAATCGGCGGTCTTCGAAAAGTTCGATCAGAATGGAAACTCCAGCGGCTTTACCGGTTGGTTGGGTGGCGGTTCGCACAACGGCAACGCAAACAATCGTGACTTGCTCAAGAGCAAAGACTTCAAGTTCATGTGGTGCCCGTCGAGTCGTTTGCCCAAATGGGCGCTCACGGGCTCGCCGCACGACTCGGCCATTCTCAGCCCCACGTATGCCGGCATTTCTGGCGCCACCAATCACGACTCGGCTACCAATAAGTCTTCGTCTGGTGGCGCCGATGGTCGCATCTGCTCCGGCGGTATCTTGAACAACTTTGTCACGGTGAAAGCGGGCGACATCACCGATGGGCTCAGCAATACGATCAGCGTGGGCGAGCAATCGGACTTCTGTCGAGACAGCACGAACCCTCGAGTCGACTGTCGCAGCGACTGCGGTCACGGTTTCTGCATGGGACCAGGCAACGATGGTTGGCAACGGCAGTTCAACATCACTTGCATCGTGCACCGCATGAACGAGAAGTCGGCACTCGCGCTGGGTGTTCCCGGCAATTGCGGCCCGAATCGCGCGATCCAGTCGGCTCATCCCGGCGGAGCGATGGTGGTGTTCGCCGATGGTGCCGTCAAGTTCATGCGCGAGACCATCGATACGACCACAGTCCTCTACAATCTGGCCAATCGCGACGACGGCAACGTCATTCCGAGCTACGAGTGATGAACCTCTCCATGCGTACCACAGGGTCGATGCTCGTATTGTTGGCACTATTCATTTGCGGCTGCAGCCGACGCGAAGTGCTGGGGCCCGTGAGTGGCGTGGTGACCTTTGACGGCAAGCCCGTGCCCGGCGCGATGGTTCTGTTTCAGAACGAAAAATTGGGCGTACACATGATGGCCCGAGCCGATGAAACAGGCCGCTTTGTCGTGCAGATGGCCAATGGTGCAGGACTGCCGCTCGGCGAGTACCAGGTGGCCGTGAGTCCACCCATTCAAGATCATCCGCTGGGACCGATTGCCGCTCCGCCGCCCGGCCACGATGATTACCCTAATATTCCCAAGCGATATCGCAAAACGACTACCAGTAAGCTGAAGTTGACGGTGGGCGAACAGGCCAATAGCCTGGACATCAACATGCGATCCGTGCCCGAACTGTCCGAAAGCTAGCCATGAACCCCGTTGTGACGATTGCCAACAAGCGAGATGGCAACGAACTTTCGCGAGCAGAGATTGCCCACTTCATTCACGGCTTTGCAGCGGGCAGCATTCCCGATTATCAGATGGCCGCGCTGGCGATGGCCATCTATCTGCAGGGGATGACCACGGAAGAGACCGCCGCGCTCACCGACGAAATGCTCGCCAGCGGCAACGTGATGCGTTGGCAAGATGACGGCCGCCCTGTTGTTGATAAACACAGCACGGGCGGCATAGGTGACAAGACATCGCTCGTGCTTGCCCCGCTGCTGGCTTGCTGCGATTTGCGGGTGCCGATGCTCTCGGGCCGCGGCTTGGGAGCGACAGGTGGCACGCTCGATAAGCTGGAAGCAATTCCTGGGTATCGCACGAACCTAAGTCGTGAAGAGATTCACGAAATTGTGAAACGCGTGGGCTGCGTGATTACGGGCGCGAGCCAGGAATTCGCCCCGGCCGATCGCAAGCTGTATGCACTCCGCGATGTCACGGCGACCGTCCCGAGCATTCCGCTTATCACCGCCAGCATCATGAGTAAGAAGCTGGCGGAAGGGCTCGATGCACTGGTGCTGGATGTGAAGTGGGGAAGTGGCGCGTTCATGAAGACGGCGGAAGACGCTCGCCGGCTGGCTCATTCGCTCGTCAACACCGGCCAACGCATGGGAGTGAAGACGGTTGGCGTAGTCACCGACATGAATCAACCGCTCGGTCGCCTCAGCGGCAATGCGCTGGAAGTAAATGAATCGATTGACGTGCTCGAAGGTCGTAGCGCTGCCGAATTGTGGCAAGTGACCGAAGAGCTAGCCATCGAATTACTGCTGGTCACCAGACGAAGCGACACCCGCGAAGCAGCAGCCAAGATACTGCGCGGACACATCGACAGCGGTCGTGCCCGCGAGCGGTTTTCGCAGATGGTGTATGCACAGGGAGGCGATCTCGATCAGCAGCGTCCACTCGCGCCGACTTCGGAAGTGCTCAGCGAACACGCCGGCTACGTGACGGCCATGAATACCGAAGAACTCGGTCTGGCCATCATCGAACTGGGCGGCGGCCGCAAGGTAATGAGCGACAAGCTCGATTTTTCCACTGGGCTCGAAATGCTGGTGCGGCTAGGCGATCGCATCGAGCGCGGTCAGCCACTCGTCAAGCTTTACGCTCACGATGGTCAGAAGGAACATGCCTCGCGAATGATCCAGCGAGCGATTCGCATCGAAGAATCGCCGCCGATGTCGCTGCCTCTAATCGTGCAGCGAATTTTCGCGCCGTGAATCTTCCGCAATGATCTACTCCGCGGCAGCTTCTTCAGGCTGCTGTTCGGTGATCTTCGGGAATTTGAACTTGCTTACCGACTCCAGCAGTTTCGGCCGTAGTTTCTTCAGGTCCTTAAGAAACTCCAGGCCTTCCTCTTCGCCGTATTCGCGCTGGGCATATTGGTAGGCGATGACCGACTTGCCATCTTTGCTCAGCTCGTAGATAAAGACGTTGAACTCGACGATCTCCTTTTCGACATCCCACATGATGAAGTCGACCATCTTCCGTTTGCCGTCTTCGCTGATGTGTGTGGCTGAAGGAAAGTCAGGGTTTTGTTGTTTCAGCACCTTCACCAAGGCGTCGCCCAGCTCTTTGAAATCGGTCCGGCCAAAATACTGACGCACTGCGATCATCGAGGACCATTCTTCCAGGTCTTCTTCTTCCGGAACGTACTCGTTGAGAATCTGCTTGTGCTTGCCGTTCTTGTCGACATTCACCGCGGCGAGATTATAGGTCTCTTCGCGAAACTCCAAGCTCTCGGGCTGTTCAGCCAGAGCAAGCAGAGGCATGACAAACAACAGCGCAAGGGTCAGCAACTTGGCAGGCATTAAGAATCTCCGGATAGCAGGAGTTGATTCTCAACTATGGAGCGCGAGTCGCCCGCCGGCCTGACAAATTGACGGGGAAGGGCCGATCGAGTTGCATCTTTCGCGTGCTTATTCCTGCAAGTCCGATTCTGCGGCCTGTCCCTTCAAGAAACGAAAAAACCGGGGCTGCAGTGACTGCAACCCCGGCGAGTGTGTGAACCGTTTCAGCTACCTGTTGGCTTAGAACAAGTAGATAAAGTCGAGGCCGAGCAGCAACTGATCGCTGCGGGTGCCGTCGTCGTATGGCAGCGGAGCACCAGCGACCGAGATGCCTTCGAACCAGTCGTAGCGAACTTCGCCGCGGATGGTCAGGTTGGCGGTCGGGGTGTAGTTCAAACCACCGGTGATTTCGTAGAAGTTACCGGCAAAGCCCGATCCGGCGATGGGATTGCCCGCTCGCAGACCGGTCACGCGGACGCCGTCGTCATCACGGAACCATTCGCCGCGGAAGCCAGCCTTCCAGCAATCGTTGATGGTGTAGAAGAGGTACTGATTGATGCCGTACCATTCAGCGCTACCGCCGCCACCAATCTGACCGCCGACCTGATGGCCGTAGTCGTGCTGGAAGATGTACTGCCACTTCTCGCTGAAGTTGCGAGTGTACACCAGGCTGTGCGTGTAGCGATCTTCGAACGTGCCGTTGACGGTGGGCTCGTTGCCAAAGATGACGTTGAAGGCGAGGACGTCTTCGCAGCCAGTCCAAGTGAAGCCGGCGATGAAGCCAGGATCATCTTGCACGCGGGTGAGAGCATCCCAACCGTTAACGATGCCGTAGTTCAGTGCGATCTCGTCGCTGTACTTGTACGAGCCCAAAGCACCCCAGTGGGTGAAGGGTTCGCCGTACTGCATGGTGTAGGCATGCGAGTAGAAGAAGTTGCCGTTGGCGGGCACCACTTCGTAACCGAGTACGGTGTAGAAGTGACCGATTTTGATCGAGTTGTTTTCGTTACCCACTTCTGCATACAACTGCGGAATCGCCAAGCCGTAATCGGGATTGCCGTTCCACTTGGGAGCACCGGCGGGAGTTGTTTCCCAGCCGTTCGATTGTGTGTAGAGATAGTCGGAGCCGTAGAGCACGTCGACGCGACCACCCCAGTTCCAGCAGCAGGTCTCGCGATCGATGGTCTTTTCACCGATCAAGTACAGGGCGTTGAACTGGCCGTCGTTGCGGTCATTGAACGTGACGGGACCGTTGAAGTTGCTGGCGGGGCTGGCAGTGTTGTAGGTGTAACCGCCATGGGCAAAGCCGGTGATGTTCCAGCCCTTTTCCTTTTGGCAGAACAATCGCCAAGGATCGCAGGTGGCTTCTTCTTCGGCGGCAGGCGCTTCGCAGGCTGCACAATGGGCGGCAGGGGCAGTCGCCATGGGCTGAACGCCCGCTTCAGGCTCGGGAGCCGGAGGTGCGTTCTCTTGGGCGTAGTCGGCAATCGTGTACGAAGGCGATTGAGCACTGGCGACCAGTGGCAATCCCAGCGAAGCCGCAATCGTCATCGTTGCAGCCGCTAACCAGTTAACTTTCATTCCGATCTCCTTGTTGTTGCCGTGCTTGGCAATGGCCAGTCCGAGTGGCTTAGTCGCCAGCTCTTCTAGCGGGCCTCACCGCAACCGCCTGCGGCTCCCCGAATCGAGCGACGCGCGTTACACCGCACGTTCCCACCGCTCGCAAAATCAGTCTCGTTTTGCCGGCAGAGCAAGCCCTGCCGTAATAGGTGTTTCGAGCGATCCGTAAGGAATAATTAATACTCAAGGAGCAACCGAGAAGGTCCCCGTGGCGGGCAATCTCAACGCAAACTGCCTGCCTTGCGCGATGGGAACAAACGATGGCAAACTTTGATTCGTTGGTGGTTTGTAGGGGCAGGCAGATGGCTTGCGGCCATATTCGCTGCGGGCATGAGTGGGTAAAATTCAACCTGCGGACAGAATTTCACGCTGCTAGCAAGTACCCAATCGAGAGTTGCATGCCCACCCGCCGCGAGAGAATCGAAGCCCTACTGGCCGACGAACCCCAGGATCAGTTCCTGCGCTATGGCCTGGCGATTGAGTTCGAGAATGAAGGTCGCTTCGAAGAATCGGCCGACGTCTTTCGTTCGCTCATGAAAGACCCCGTCCCGCACGTTCCCTCGTTCCTCCGCGGCGCACAGTTGTTCGTGCGAATGGACGAAATCGAAGAAGCCCGCGGGGCACTTCGCACGGGCATCGAGATCGCCCGGTCGCGCGGCGAAATGCACCCCGCTGGCGAAATGGCCGAGCTGTTGATGACACTAGGGGCGATGGGGGAATAAAAGGTCCACCAGCAACTATCGGCTGGAGTGCAATTTTGAAATATACTACAAGCACTACAGCAAGGACTTGCAGATGCCAATCGAATTGACGCCCGAACAATGGGAAAGTGCCCAGCAAGGTTCAGAACTTCCGATTCGCGTAAACAGCCCCGCGAATGGCAGCGGTTTCGTGTTATTGCCTGCGGAGGTCTACGAACGTTGGAAGGCTGTGTTCGAAGCCGATCCAGTCACCCCCAGCGAAAGAGAGTTTCAACTTCGTCAATTTGGAAAGCGAGCCGGCTGGGACGATCCCGAAATGGACATCTACGATGATCTCGATCCGCGGCACAAGTCATGAAAGTAACTCGTGGCGACATAGTCCTAATCGATTTTCCATTTAGCGATCGCAGCGGTAGCAAGGTGCGCCCCGCATTGGTTGTTCAATGTGACCAACTCAACTCGCGGATCGACGACACCATACTGGTCGCAATTAGCCGATCAACGCACCGGGCATCTACGACGCAGTTGTTCATCGATCTCGCTACCCCGGATGGCGGCGTCACCGGGTTGCGCCAGAACTCCATGATACAGTGCGAGAATTTGCTTACGTTCGATCGCCAATTCATCATCTCCGTGATTGGCAAGCTGCCGAATTCGCTACAGCGTGAAGTTGATGAGTGCCTGCGTGCCGCATTGCAACTGTAAACACCCAGTCTTGCATCAATCCTTCAGCTTGAAGAGCCGCTTTAGAGCGTCGAGCAGGCCGTGAGGCGCGCCGTGCTGAGCTTCGTCGCGGAGCGATTCGAGCGGTGGATGTAGCAGCTTGTTCACCAGGCGATCAAAGCCCTGGCGGATTTCGTTTTCGATCTTGGGGTCGAGTCGGCCAAGCTTGTTGAGCAGTCGGGCCAGTTCGTCGGCTTTCACTTCGTCGGCTCGTAGCTTGAGCCGACGAATCGTCGGCGCTGTAGCGCGATGATTCAGATCGGTCATGAACCGCTGAGTTTCGTCTTCGATGATCTTCTCGGCCTGCGGCCATTCCCGCTCTCGTTCACGTCGGTTCCGCTGACAGGCTTCCTGCAAGTCGTCGATGGCGTACAAGTAGACGCCGGACAACTGGCCAATCTCAGGCTCAAAGTCACGAGGAATTGCCAGATCCAAAACGAGCAACGGCCGCTGATAGCGAGCATCGACGATGGGTTTGAAGGTGGCGGCCGTGAGAATCGGTTCATTGGCTCCGGTGGCGCTCACCACCAGGTCGGCTTCGACCAGCAAAGCCGAAAGCCGATCCCACTTTTCGGGTTGGCCGGTCATGCGTTGGGCGAGTTCTTCAGCCCGCTCGAAGTTGCGATTGCAGATCGAGATCTTCTTCACGCCCGCGTCGATCAAATAGCGGAGTGTTTCTTCGCCCATCTCGCCGGCACCGATGACCAGCACCTGCTTGTCGTCGAACCGCTCGAAGAATTGGCTGGCGAAATCACCCACAGCCACACTGGGAATGCTGACGCGGCGTTGATTAATCGCGGTCTCGGTCGCGACTCGCTTGGCCACCTTCAGTGCCGCTTGAAAGGCCGCATTCGTGAGTGGTCCCACCGTGCTGCTGACCGTGGCCAGTTCGTAGGCTTGTTTTACCTGCGCGAGAATCTGCGCTTCGCCGACCACCATGCTATCGAGGCTGGCGGCCACGGTGAACAAATGACGCACGAAGTCTTCGCCGGTCCGTTCGAATAGGTCGTTGAAGACCTCAACCGGATCAAGGCCGTGAAACTCGGCCAGAAACGAGACCATGTCGTGATGCGACGGGCATTCACCGGGCTGCTCACTGGCGACGTACAACTCCACGCGATTGCAAGTGGACAGCAAGACCGCTTCGGCAGCCGGATATCGTTCGCGCAGGCGCATCAGCGCGCGAGATGCCTGATCTTTGTTAAAGGCCAGACGCTCGCGCACTTCGACAGGGGCCGTGTGATGGCTGCACCCGATCATTTGCAGCTTCATCGCGGGGCCTCCACAGGCGTGGCCGGGCGTTTGGCATCGGCCGGTGCATGTTCCGAAGCGCCCGTGGCGAGCATGATCATCACGATGGCCAAAAAGCCGAAGCTTGCCACCGTGAGATAAGCAACCTTGCGTCCCTGCTGAGCCGGTTTGTAGGTCCACTCAAAAATGGTCGCCGCGAGCAGCCAAGCCAGCAACAAGAGCGACGTGATGACGACCGGATCGGTCCATGGCACAAAGCCTTGGCCCGCGGTGCGGATCAAGTTCATCACAATCCCAGCGCCCAGGCCGAGCAGAATCAAAAAGAACGAATAGACGAGCGACTGTTTATTGACGGTCTCTAGCCATTCGAGCGAGGGCAGGCGCAGGAGCGTATTGGGCTGCAGTTTGTGTTTCAGGCGATACGATTGCACGAGATACATCAATCCGGCCACGAATCCAAGCGAGACCACGACAACGCCCAGCAGCAGCATCACGCCGTGCGTCATGCCCCAGAGTTGTAGCGCCTGATCGCGCTGAAAGGTCTGTGCTTTTTCGAGTGAATAGGCCAGACCGATCAGGGCGAGCACTACCGGCAGCATGAACAGGCCGACCGGTGATTGCGGTCGACGTATGGTCCAGCCCACATACAGCGCCGTGAGGATCCAGGCGGCCAGCAGGCACCAGTCGTACCAACTGGAGAGTGGCAAACCCGTCGCCAGACCAGTCTGGGTTCGCTGGTACAGGTGTACTGTATGAGCAAACAGGCCGGCGAGCGTCATGCCGATGATCAGGAAGAGCCGCACCGGCATCCGAAAGAAGAGACGCGTCACTTCCATCGCCAGCGAGACTGCATAGCTGGCCGTAAAACAGACGATGGTGATGCCGGAAAGCATGGCGGGAGAGATCGTTTGCGGGGAAGAAAATGAACGGAGGAAAGCCGAGAGTTAGTCGTCGGCCTTCTCTTCCTTCTCTTCTAAATTGTACTCGACGAGCTTGCTGCGGAGGGTATTGCGGTTAATGCCGAGCCTGCCAGCGGCCTTGGTTTGCACGCTGTTGCACATTTGCATGACCTGCGCGATCAGTTCCTTTTCGACGCGATTCACGATCTTCTCGTGCAGATGATGTTCCTCGTTGCCGAGCTGATTCACACCCTGCTGCACCACTTCATAAACCAGCGTATCGAGGTCGACACCTCGAATCTTGCCGCCGCGACGTTCCCGCTTGCCGAGTACATTTTCTGGAAGCAGATCGATGGTGAACTCATCGCCATCGGCCATCGTCACGGCCCGCTCGACGTAGTTCTGCAACTCGCGGACATTGCCCGGCCAATGATAATCCTGCAAGGCTTCAATCGCCTGAGGCTGAATGTGTACGACGTGCTTCTCGTTCCGCTCGCTGTAGATCTTCAAAAAGTGAGCGATCAGCGCGGGAACGTCTTCGCGGCGCATCCGTAGCGGCGGAATCACAATCGGCACGACATTGAGTCGCCAGTACAAGTCCTCGCGAAAGCGTTCGGATTCCACTTCGTCGTACAGATTGCGATTGCTGGCCGCGACGATCCGCGTATCGACGCGAATGGTCGCGGTATCGCCCACGCGTTCAAACTCTCGCTCCTGCAGCACGCGGAGCAGCTTCACTTGCAGAAAGAGAGATGTGCTGTTGATTTCGTCCAGGAAGATGGTGCCGGTGTGAGCAGCCTCGAAACGGCCGGTGCGGTTATTGACGGCACCGGTAAAGGCTCCGCGCACGTGGCCAAAGAGTTCGCTCTCCAGCAGGCTCTCGCTGAGAGCACCACAGTTGACGCGGACAAACGGGCCACTGTTGCGATTGCTCAGCCGGTGAATGGCGGTGGCAATCACTTCCTTGCCGGAGCCCGTTTCTCCCATTAGCAGGACCGAGGCGTTGGTCTTGGCGACTTTGCGCGTGAGTTGATAGACGGCTTCCATTGCCGCGCTCGCCCCGATCAGGCCGGGAATCGGCGGGCCCGTTTCCGGGGCAGGATGCAGGCGGTTAGGGAACATGGATCCTTCCAGCAACTATCGGTGGTAGTCGCGTGCAGCGACTTGGTGTTGCGCGTTTAAGGCATGGGGATTGCCGTGATCGCGCGGCGGGATTCAATCGTATCGAGCAAGCCACCCAGGATGGCCTGAGTGGGTTCATCCAGCGTTTCGCTGGAGTTGTATTTCGCGTATTGAGCAAGAATCTGCTGAGTGGTGAGCAAGATCCCGCGCTTCTTCACTGCTGCGGCAAAGGCCGTGGCAGCAACCTGACGATCGGCCACGGGACGCGCCGGTTGACTGGCGATTTCGATGAGCGCCGTCTGCGCCTTGGGAGTCGCCAACGTGGCCAACACTTCGGCCGCGGGTGCTGTCAGCGAAGGATTCGCCAAGGCAATGATCAAGGAGCTTTCTGTTCGCAGCACACCAAAGCGATTGAGTGACGCATTGTCACTGGCCAGCTTCTGCAGCGCGGCAAGGGCTGCGCGGGCATTGGCGTTTCGTTCTTCGCGCGAGACCAACTCTCGCCCGCCCCGCTTGCGAACCTGGCCGGCGATGAACGCCACCGCTTCGCTGGAGTAAGGCTGCGGCACGACGATCGTCCGCGGATCATGAGCGAGCAACACCGAAATCGAATCGACGTTGTAGTTGCGAATTCGCCCGGTAGGATCGCGGTACGTCGAATCGCCCAGGATCTTCGGCAGGCCTTCGACTTTGTCGCTGGCGATCATCACGCCGACGGGAATGAGCGCTGTGCGACGATCCCGTCGCAGCAGCTGCACCATTTCGGTTACGGGCAGGTCAAACGCATCGCTGACAAGAATGAAATCGAAGTCGGGCGAGGTCGTCGCCATCCGAAATGCTTCGCGGCTACTCAGAGCCACTTCGCCTGCGTAGCCGTTGTCGGCCAAGTAGCCGACGATCGTCTGGGCGTACTCAATCCGAGCATCGCAAACCAGCACGCGGTCGATCCCCGCGGTACGGACCGCTTCGCCGAGCACTTCGGTCAAGTGACTCGCGCCGGGAAACGAGACCCGGGGATTGAGCTTGACGATGGCGAGCGCTGCGGCGAGTCGCACGCGGCGATCGGCATGCGTGAGCGCGGTCGCCAGGGCATCCAGCGAGGTTCCTTCGCCGCTCAACAACTCGGGCGTGCCAATTTCCGCAAGCACTTCGATAGCAGCGATCGCGGCTGCATGTCGCTTTTCGACAATGGCCTGCGTCAGCACCGCTGCGGTCGTTTCAGCCCCGGCTTCTTTGGCCAGTGCGAAGGCGGGTGAGTTCAGCTTCAGCGGGCGTTCGACGCCACCGATAGCCTTGGAGAATTCGAGATAGTGCAGCAGTCGCAGGCGTTGATACGCGCTACTCTTCGGATCGAGTTTCGTCAGGTCGGTCGTCATCCGGGCATTGAGTTGACGAATGGCATCTTCCAGGGCGAGCAGGCTCGACACGGGACTTTGCTTGGCATTGTCCCACTGCCAGACAATGGTCTTATTGTCGGGATTAGGCTTAAACGGATGCTGCCCTTCGGCAACTTGCTTCAACTGGCGAAGCAAATAGTCTTCGCTGGCTTGCCTTCCCGGCACTCCACCCATGATCTTCTCGAGCGCGCGACGCGCGACGGTCTGCATTCCCGGCGAAGCACTTTCGGCCCACGCTGGTGCCACCAGATGCCGAACGGCATCTCGCGAGCCAATCTGCCCCAGTGCGTTCGCCGCGATCAGTTGCATCGCCTCGGGCGCACCGGCCAGGACGCCAATCAGCGGTGCTTCGGTGGTCGTGGCCAGATCGACCAGAGCGTTGTACAGGCGAGAATGCTCGGCCGAACGATTCGGATCGGCGATCGCTTGCAGCAAGGGACCCACAGCGGCGGGACCGGCTTGATCGAGCAACACCAGCGCACTCGAAGCTGCTTCGTAGTTCGGGTCGCTCAGGGTCTTCACCAGCGCGGTCAAGCGCGCGGGGTCTTCGGCCAACTTGCGAGCTGCGGCGAGGACTTGCGCCGAGACTTGCTGGCCTTCGGGCTGCAGTTTTTCGCTGGTGGTCAGAGTCAGGAAGAAGTCGGTGCCCAGCTTCGAAGGAAGGGGCGCGAGATCGGGCTCGGGAAACTTGGCTTCGAGGAACTTGGTCAGGTAGCGTTTCGCTTCGTCACTGCGACCGAAGTTGTGAACGGCACCCGCGGCTTGCAGCAGGGCTTCCGCCGTTTTGGGATTGGAGTCCCGCAATTGCAGGATGACTTCGGGTTCCACGCGCGGGATGACTGGTTCGTCATCAGCCTGCTTTTTGCCCGCAGGTACACCAGGATCAGCGGCCCCGTCACCAAACGGATCGACCCCTTTGCCCATCGGCGGTTGCGCGCCAACTTGCACCAGCCACAGCGGGCTGGCAATGAGCAACAGACCACCGCACCAGAGCAGTTTGGCCAGCAGCGGATGAGCAGGTGAATTGGTCATAAGCAACGAACTTCGGCGAGTGAAGACTTTCCGAGCTCTGGGCACCGACGATGCCTCGGGCGGATACTACTCCAGAGTAATTACTCGACCATCTTTTTGCAGGTCCGTTTCTTCTGTCTGATACAACCGGCTGCGCCAGATCTCAATCTGACGGCGAACTTCCACGGGAGCGGTCGAACCATAGCTGCGAAACGCCGCTACGGCCTGATTCACGCCCAAAATCTCTCGTACGCTCTCATCCAGATCCGGATGCGCGCTCTGTAGCGTCTCTAACGGCAGTTCCGCCAGCGACACCCCCTGCTGCATCGCGGCATTGACCAGCGAACCCACCAGGTGATGCGCCGTGCGTTGGGCGATCCCCTTTTGAATCAGGTATTCCATCAGCGTCGTGGCGTCGAGGTAGCCGCGGTCGAGCTTCGCCGCGATGGCTTCGCGGTTCAGCTTCATGCCCGCCACCAGCGGAGCCGCTAGTTCCAAACATAGCTCGACAGTTTCGAACGAGTCGAACAGGGGCGGCTTATCCTCTTGCAGGTCGCGGTTGTAAGCGAGGGGCAAGCCCTTGATGAGCACCAGCAGCGTCTGCAGATGACCAATCACGCGGGCCGATTTGCCGCGGGTCAGTTCCAGCACGTCGGGATTGATCTTTTGCGGCATGATCGACGAGCCGGTGCAGAACTCCTGCGGCAACTTGATGAAGTTGAACTCGGCGGTCGACCACAGAATCCACTCTTCGGCCCAGGTGCTCAGGTGGGCAGCGATCAGCGAGAGCACAAACGCCGACTCGACGACAAAGTCGCGGTCACTGCTCACATCCAGGCTGTTCGCGGCCACGCTTTCGAACCCGAGCCGCGTCATAACGTCGTGGCGGTCGATAGGAATCGTTGTGCCGGCCAGAGCAGCAACACCGAGCGAGCAGACATTCGTTCGCCGGCGGCAATCGGTGACCCGGTCAATATCGCGGGCCAGTTTTTCGCAGTAGGCCAGCCAATAGTGCGGCGCGATCACGGGCTGGGCGCGCTGCATGTGCGTGTAACCGGGCAGGATCACCTCGAAGTCCCCTTCGCAGCGATCGAAGAAAGCCCGTTGCAGATTCTCCAGGCGATCTTTGATGCGATCGAGGGCGTCCCGCACCCAAAGTCGCAAGTCGGTGGCCACCTGATCGTTGCGGCTGCGGCCGGTGTGCAGTTTTCGGCCCACATCGCCCAGCCGCTCGATTAGCGCCTGTTCGATGTGCATGTGGATGTCTTCGAGCGCGATGCTGAACGGGAAAATGTCGTGCTCAATTTCCTTGCCGATCTGCTGAAGGGTCGCGCAGATCTGGTCACGCTCGTGGGGCGTGAGGACGCCGACCTCTGCCAGCATCTGGGCATGGGCACAGCTGCCGAGGATGTCGTGGGCGTAGAGCCGGCGGTCGAAGCTGATGCTCTCGGTAAACCGTTCGACTCGGCGATCGGTCGCCTGCGTGAAAACCCCGCTACGGGAAGGAGTTGCCAATCCAAGGACTCGCGAAAAAAAGACGTGAAGTGACGAACAGGGAAAGGGCGTTCGTCCATGAAAACGACCCGGTAATAACGGTCGTTCCAGCTCTCAGGAGAGTGATAAGCATTGTCATGCTAGAAACGCGGGCCCACCTTGTCAACGAGCGGGCCCCGTCCGGCTCGCCTAAAGAACGGGCATGCCAGACAGACAATCGTGCAGAGTAGAAGTTCGCGGGGCCCCGAGCCCGCCTTTTTGACGTACCGAGCCGGGTCGCGCTGGCTAGTGCCAACCCAGTTCCTTGGAATCGGGGTCATTTCGGATTCTTAGCACCGAAGGCGCGGCCACAACATAGCCTTGGGCAACGCCCAAGGGACTCGTTCGAACAAATTGCTTTTGAGCCCTGAAAGGGCGGCACAGGTCGTTAACGCCAATCGAGTGCCGCCCTTTCAGGGCTTGGTTCTTATCCGGCGCCGGATACCTGGCCCGTTGGGCCAGGCTAAGTTGTGGCTGCACCTGCGGTGCGAGGATGAGGACAGAAAAAATCGGCAGAGGCGAACGTCTTGCCCGTTGGCTAGCGGCACCGTCTTGGCAAAAAAGTCGAATCTCCAACGTCTGGTGATCCGTCCACCCGTTCGAGCCAAACGGCACTGGCAAAGCCAGTGGCACCCAGGGGTTGTTACTTACTGTATTTGCCGCGAGATTTGCGGACGAGGCCGAGGGAGGAGAGGGCGGTGAGAATTTCGGCGACGTGGTCGGCGTTGCCGCGGGTGAACTGTTTGGCGATTTCGGCGGGGGTCAGCGGGGAGGTGGCGGTGGCCAGGGCTTCTTGCACGGCCTTGGTGCGCAGACCCTGCTCCTTGGGCCAGGCTAGTTTGACGGTCTTCGTGGGTTTGGCACTCATCGTTTTGGCCGTTCCCTGTTTCGCTCCCTTTTTCGGTTTGGTCTCGGCCGGTTCGTCGTCGACCAGGTCGAGTTCGGCCTGCTTGCCACCGGCAGCGGCCTGCGGAGCTTGAAACTCGGGGCGGAGCCAGCGGACGAGTCCGCGGGCTTCTTCGGCGGCCCGTTCGGCGTTCAGGGCGACCAGCCGTTCGAGAATCTGCTCGTCGGTCAGGTCGGCGGGCCAGCCATAGGCGGCAAAGACGGCTGCATCCAGATCGTCGTGAATCTGCCGCAGCACACTCACCAGCCCCTGATCGTGAATCGTCTTGTCCTTGGCCGACAATGCCTCGCCCGACCGCAACTTCTCCAGCACGTTGTACATGTCGGTCAGCGTGAGCTTCGGATGCAACTGCTGCTGACGTTTGCGATGAGCATCGAGTTGTTCAGCGAGAGATCCAATAGATTCAGAAGTAGTTAGGTCGGATATGGGAAACGGGAACGGCGAAAATGTGACCTTACTGTTGTACCTCGGACGATCTTCAAGCGTGCCCCCAGCCGCACGAGACCACTCTACATGGATACGACTGCTGAGTACGCCGTGAATGAACGCGGACGGTGTTGCAACAGCGTACGCCATTGCGTCTGGGAGTATGTCACCATCAACGAAAACAAATGGTCGATGTTTGGCGGTATTTGGCGTCGTGATATAGCGAGGCAGTCTGTTCACTGCCCGCCGAAGTTTTGGTGCATTCTCTGCAAAAAGCCACCAGTTCTTTCGGCGTGTCTCTCTCGGGTTTTGGTCCCTTTCGGGTTTAACGCGATCCAAAATCCATTGATAAAGTGCGGGGAACTCAGATCGCAACTCTTCTTCGGAGCGTCCAAAACTATCGATGACCCACTTCTGCCTCAAAACTCGCACAATGTCGTTTCCGATGATGTACCGGCGAACCACAGACGGAAGCTTTTTTGAATCGATGCCCAGGCTCTTCAATTCTTCGACCTCTAACTTAAACCCATCATTACCTGGGATGATTCCCTGAAAGCAAATCGAGCTGTTGGCCAACAAAGGCTTTACCGCTGCCAGGTCGAAGTCGGATCGCAACATGCTGCTAATCTTCGACACAAACTGAAACGTCACGTCTGTCGCTAAATCGCTTCCACCTTTAACAATCTTTCCGATGACTTTGCTCGGACTAGCAACGCTCTTCGCAATCGCAACTGTCATTGCAACCTGTACTGCGGCACCATTCTTGTCTTCTACCCATGGGTGCTCGTCGATTGCGAAGACGATTTGTACACCTGGATTTGCGTCGAGATGCTGATCAATTGCCGGACGCGAGTATTGCTGGGTAATGCTGTCAGTCGTAATTAGCCCGAAGCGATGCAATGTTGCATGTTCAACCAGCAAGGCGGCGCGATGCCACCAATAGCAGACATAGTCTGCCGTTTCAGGCACTTCTGGGTATCCAATTGCAATCGCATCGACGTATTCACGGCCAATCGTCTGCCGCAGGACTCGTACGCCGATATATGGTGGATTGCCAACAATAAAATCAGCTGGAGGCCATTCCGCCTTTTTAGGATTGATGTACTTCATCACCGGCACGCGCGCATTCTCATCCGGCACTTCTTCGCCGGTGACGGGATGCGGTTTGGTGGTGTGGCCATCCCAGCGAGTGACGGGCTGGCCTTGTTCATCGAGCAGCGGTTCGGTGCGGTCCCAGGCAAGGACGGCGTCGCGGCATTCGATATTCTTGTAGTTGCGAATGATCGGCTCGGCAGGCTGGGCTTTGCCCCGCGTGCGAAAGTGCCATTGCAGGTAACCGATCCAAAGGACCAGATCGGCGATGGCGGCCGCGCGGGGATTGAGTTCGATGCCGAGGAACTGGTGCGGATCGACTTCGTGAATGTCGAGCACTTGCTGCTTGTCGCCGAACTCGCGGAGGGCGTTAAGGACTTCGCCTTCCAGCCGCTTCATGTGTTCGAGCGTGACGTACAAAAAGTTGCCGCTGCCGCAGGCTGGGTCGAGCACACGCGTTTCGCAGAGCCGTTCGTGAAAGGCCCGCACTTCGGCCTGGGCTTCGTTCAATTCGCCGGCCTGCGCGTGGGTGATGGCGGCCGCGTAGGCCGTTTTCCATTCGTCGCGCAAGGGCTCGATGACGGTGGGCATCACCAGCCGTTCGACGTAGGCGCGGGGCGTGTAGTGGGCCCCCAGTTTGTGCCGTTCGCGCTGGTCGAGAGCCCGTTCCAGCAACGTGCCGAAGATGGCCGGTTCGACATCGGCCCAATCCGACTTGGCCGCTTCGATGAGCAGGGTCAGCATCGGCCTGTCGAGCGGCAGGGCGGTGCTCTCGGCGAAGAGCCCGCCGTTGAACTTGAGAATCTTCTTGCGCAGCACCGGCGAGACGCCACCCGTGTTCATCGTGTGCCAGAGGGCTTCGACCACCGCTTGAAAGTTCTCGGGCACTTCCTGCAAGCTCACCAGCAGTTCGCTGAACGAGCCCTTGGGGATGAGCTCGACGTCTTCGGCGAACATGGTGAATAGGCACCGCATCAGGAACTTGGCCACGGCCCCCGGATCGTGCCCGGCCTTCTCGAGCAGCTTGGCCAGCGCTGCGAGTCGTTCGGCCAGTTCGCGGGTGACCTTGGCCGCGCGACGGCTGGGGTCGAGCGAGAGTGGATCGGTCCAGACGGCGGCGAGGCGAGTACGGATCTTTTCGTCGCGCAGGTCTTCTAGCTTGATGCGAAAGGACTGCGGGTCGGGGAACTGCACGTAGGCTTTGCCGGAGCGGGTGAACTCGCTGTAGAGTTCGATGGAGTGGCCGACGTCGACGACGATTAAGAACGGCGGCCAGCCTTCGCTCGTGGGCAATGCTTTCGCGTAGGCTTCGGCCTGTCCGCGAGCGCGGACCATGGCGTCGTCCCAGGCTTTGGTGCCGCGAACGGCGGTTCCTTTCTTCTTGGCGGTCTTGGTGCCGGCCGGCAAGAGCGCGCGGGCTGCTTCTTCTTCGGCTCGCATCACATCGGAGCCTTGCTTGGCCTCGAGGACGAAGCAGCCTCGCTTGTAGAGGTCGATGCGGCCGATGCTGGTGGTGCCGTCGCCCAGGTCGAACGTGACGTCGCGCTCGAAGACGTAGGCGTTGCTCGCCACTTCGGCCCGCGTGGGCTCGGGCTGGGGCACGCCGAGCAGGTCGCACAGCTGCGTCAGAAAGAGGGCGTAATTGGCGCGCTCCGCGGCCGCCGAGCTTTGCCAACGGGTAATGAATTCGTCGAGAGGAGTTGCAATCACGGCAGCTTTAGGGGCAGGCAAAGAGGCAGGAAGCTTCCTGGTTCCAGAGCCAGATTTATACCCGATTTGCAGGAGAGGCAGGGAAGGAGCCGGGGATGACCGAGCGCCGGGCAGCCGATCATTTGAGGTGGCACGGGTAGTACTCTACCCGTGATTGCCAGCGAGGCCGTTCGAGGTTGCGTCTGCTGGGCCCGGTGGCGAACGAGCCATTTTCAATTCGGGCAGTGGTGCTCTGGGGAACGGCTGCAGGCGGGTGTTCGTTTTTGCCATGTGCTGCCGTGCGAGCTGTGGCACAAAAGACTGGGGGGAACACGGGTAGAGTACTACCCATGCCACCAAGGGTTGGGAGCAGAGCGGTTGACGTAAACTACCACTAGTATTTTCAGGGGGCGTTCACAAACCGGGGGTGTTTGTGGACCGCAGGTGGCGTAACTCTCGGGTTTGGCGCGTATTCTTGGTTGCCGGCCGGCCGGTTTGTGAAGAACCTTTTCCCGGCCAGCGAGCGGGCAAGCGAAGTTACGTCGATTGGCCGGTGGGGCGGTGCGAGAAGCTACGCTGCCGCGGGCGAGGCCGTCGCTTCGCGCAGTTGCGTGGCGAGGTCGCGGATCTCTTGTTCGTAGCGGCGGCGTTCGTCGTGCAGGTTCTGGCGAGCGGTTCGCACTTCCTGCTGCTCGGCTTCCAGTTGTTGCTCGCGTTCGACCAGCTGACGAGCCTGCTGCTCGATGCCAGCCTGGCGGGCCATTCCCCAATTGCGAACTTCCTGACGCTCGGCAGACAACAGCGTGTGTTGTCCCTGCAGCCGCTCGGCCAGTTGCACCAGCTCATCCTTTTGCTTGGTGAGGGCCTTTTGTTCCTGCTCGTATTGATGGCTCAGCTGCAGCCGCAGCGAGGCAATCGAGCGGGTGATTTCGGCACTGCTGAGGCGGCCGGTGATTTGTGCCCACAGTTGCTCGGCGATGAGTCGCATCTCGAGCGATTGGCGGTGAACATTGCCGATCTCGGTCCGCATTTGTTCCATCGCCACGCGCTGGCGCTCGACGATGGCTTCGCGGCTTTCCAGTTCTCGCTGGCGGGAAACATACTCAAGGTCGTTCGTCTGCGAGCGTTCGTCCCAGGCAGCCCGTTCGCGTTGCAATTGGTTCGTAGCCTGCACGCGCATCCGCTCGAAGTCGACCCGTTCCTGGTCGAGCCGTGTTTGTTGTTCGCGAAAGACCTGCTCGGCTGCTTCCAACTGACGACGCCGGCCGGCGATCTCAAAATCGAGCTCTTGCCGCTCTTCGGCAAGGGCTCGATCCCACTTTTCTTGGGCCTTCTCGCGTTCGTGCCGAGCGCTGGTTTCTTCGTGCTTTTGCTGCAATTGCCACAGCGACTGGGCGTGCGAAAAAGCAGCCGCCTGACGATCGAGCTCTTGCCGCCGCTGGCGAAGTTGCTGATCGAGCGCCTTCAATTCTTGTTCGCGGGCGATGATCTGCGTCGCTCGCTCATCGAGGGTGTGAACCTGCTGTTCTCCCAGGGCCACTTCCGACGAACGAAGCTGCAGGTCTTCCACCTGGCGGCAGAGTTCCCCTTCGCGCTGTTGAAATTCGTACTCTCGCTCCCGTTGCCACAGCCGGGCCGATCGCAGGTCAGCTTCGAGTTGGCCAATGCGGGCGTTCAGCTGCGCTTCGCGACGATCGACTTCCGAGAGCCGAGCCTTTAAGTGGCCAGCCAACTGCGCGGCCTGCAGTTGCAGTTGTTCTTCGCGCAGAGCCAGCTCTTGCAGAGGATCGCGGGGAGCCGGGGTGTGAAAGATCTCGTTATTCTCGGCAGCTGCGGCCAGGGCGGAGTCCGCCAGGGCGGCCATCAATTCCGAAGGTGCGGGCGCGGTCGCCTGACCGGGCTTTTCATGGGGCGCGTCGATCCGCAGGGGCGAAACCGACTGCGTGCTGGTCGCGGTTGCTTCGCTAGCACTCGCCACCGACTCGTTGGTCTTGCTGGCCCTGGTTTTGGTCATGAAAGGAGTCTCCAGCATTCTCGCGGACAGCGGATCGGGCTCGGCAGTCGTCAAGGTCCGCGCAGTCGTTAAAGCTTCTCGCGTTGAATCGGCAAAATCGGACTCGAACATCAGTCTGTTGCCAGTGGAACCGCCGATTTGATGGCCACCAGCCACAAGCCTCGCCGAAGTTGTCTGGGCGATGCCTTCCAGGCCCCGCTAGCAGGCGATGCTTGCGTCGACCGCCGGCGCGTGCGACAATCCCGCCCCAGGGATGCCAGCCTCTTGGTTGGCTCCCTTCCCGCCGGAGATCCCCGTTCCATGAAGCTCGTACCCTTGGGCGACAAAGTTATCATCCGCAGGCTCGAAGCCGAAGAGCGAACTGCCGGCGGCATCTTGCTGCCCGATTCCGCCCGCGAGAAGCCCCAGCAAGGCCGCGTCCTGTCCGTGGGCGATGGCGCCCTGCTCAACGACGGCCGTCGCAGCCCCCTTACCGTGCAGGAGGGGGACCGTGTCATCTTCAATGCCTACGGCGGGAACGAAGTGAAGATCAACGATCAGGATCTGCTGATCTGCCGCGAGCAGGACATTCTCGCAATCCTCGACTGACCCCTCGGGTGTCCCGTTCAGCAACTTCGCGGAAACTACATTCCGCCACCTGCCTCTAGGAAAATGAGTCCTCCCCGCAGATAATACGGGGAGGATTTTCCTTCTTGTCTGTTGCTTGCCAGATTGCAACGGCGTTTTCTCTTTTCCTAAGGGACACGGTTCATGGTTCGTCGTTACATGGCAGCGATGGTTTGCGCAGTTTTGGCCTGCGCCACTTTGGTACCCGGGCAACTGGCATTGGCCCAAGAAAAAGCCTCGGACAAAGCATCCGACAAAACGTATGAGCAGATGGTCAACAAGGCCGTCGAGTTTCTCACCACCAAAGCGCAAGATGCCGACGGCGCTTACAACGCCAAAGCAGGACCGGCCGTCACGGCACTGGTCACGGCGGCTCTGCTGAAGCACGGTCGCTCGCCGTCCGATCCGCAAATCGCCAAGAGCCTGAAGTATCTCGAAGGTTTCGTCCGGGCCGACGGTGGCATTCACGCCGCCGAGACCAATCACAAGAACTACGAAACCGCGATCTCGCTCGTCGCGTTCAGCCTGGCGAATAAGGATGGCAAGTACGACACCATCATCAAGGCCGGCGACAAGTACATGAAGAGCCTGCAGTGGGGAGCCACCGACGGCAAGCAGCCCAGCGATGTCGAGTACGGCGGGGCGGGCTACGGCAAGAACAAGCGGCCCGATCTCTCGAACACCAGCTTTTTCATCGACGCTTTGAAGGCCACCGGCAATGACGAGAGCAGCGAAGCGATGAAGCGGGCTTTGCTCTTTGTCTCGCGTTGCCAGAATCTCGAGACCGAACACAACACGACTCCCTTTGCCGCCAAGAAGCCCGACGGCGGCTTCTACTACACCCCCGCTGCTGGTGGTAGCAGCCAGGCCGGTGTCGATGAAACCACTGGTGCCCTCCGCAGCTATGCCTCGATGACCTACGCCGGTCTGAAGAGCATGATCTATGCGGGTGTGAAGAAGGACGATCAGCGAGTGGTCGCCGCCCAAAAATGGCTGGCAAAGAACTACGACCTGAACAGCAATCCCGGCATGGGGACCTCGGGCCTCTATTACTACTATCACACCATGGCCAAGACTCTCGATGCGGTTGGCCAGGACAAGTTCGTCGACGAGAAGGGTGTCGCCCACGACTGGCGCAAAGAGATCATCGAAACTCTCGCCGCCAAGCAGCAACCCGACGGCAGCTGGGTCAACACCGACCCCCGCTGGATGGAAGGCGACTCCGCCATCGTTACCGGTTACGCGCTGCTCGCTCTTGCCCATACCAAGGCGAAGTAGCGGAAGTCAGAGATCGGATGTCAGAAGTCAGAATGAGGCCGGCGGAGTGAAGCTCCGCCGGCTTTTTTCGTTAGCGCAACAAATCGACAACACCTTGCCATGACACTTCGCCTGTCACCGTGGTCAGTCAACGATCAAAAATGAGGCGCTCTCCGGCTCAAACCGCCCCGGCATGTTCTTTGCCCTCTCTGATCGCCACCCGCTTTCGTTTTCCCAGCTGACAAGGTGCGACTCATGCCTGCGAAGATCCAACCCAAGCGCGCGATCCGTCCCGAACAGAAGCAAAATCGCCAGCCCGGCCTCGAAGCCAAAATGAAGCCACTTCCCGAGGTGACTCGCCCCGCACATGCCGGCAGTGGCAAGCTACAAGATCAAGTGGCCATCATCACCGGCGGCGATAGTGGCATCGGTCGCGCGGTGGCCGTGGCCTTTGCCAAGGAAGGGGCGCACGTCGCCATCGTGTATTTGAATGAGCACGACGATGCGCAGGAAACCGAGCGCCTGGTGCGCGAGCATGGTCGCGACTGCCTGCTGATTGCCGGCGACTTGGGACGAGAAGCTTTTTCGAGCAAGGTGGTCGCACAGACGCTCAAGAAGTTCAGTCGCCTCGATGTGCTGGTGAACAATGCCGCGGAGCAACACCCGCAGAAGTCGATTACCGACATCACGGCCGAGCAACTCGAGCGAACCTTTCGCACCAACATCTTTGCCTACTTTTACCTGGTGAAAGCAGCCTTGCCCCACTTCGAGCCCGGCGCGCGAATCATCAACACGACGAGCGTGACGGCGTATCGCGGCAGTCCCGAACTGCTCGACTACTCGGCGACGAAAGGTGCGATTGTCACCTTCACCCGTTCGCTGGCGATGCAGCTCGTCGAGCAAGGGATTCGCGTCAACGGTGTCGCGCCCGGACCAATCTGGACGCCCCTCATCCCCTCGACGTTTCACGCCGACAAGGTCAAAAAGTTTGGTTCCGATGTTCCCATGGCCCGCGCGGGTGAGCCCTCGGAAGTGGCTCCCTGCTTTGTCTTTCTCGCGGCCGAAGATTCGTCGTACATGACTGGCCAGACTTTGCATCCCAACGGCGGTGAAGTCGTGAATGGGTGAGGAAGGAGGGGCTGTGAGCTAGGAATTGGGGGCTCGGGAGATGGGTTCGTTCTCGCTGCGTGCTGCTTGTTTCTGGCGCGAGATCCACATTGTCAGCCAGCCGCCGATGAGGCCGGTGACGAGCGAGAACATGATGGGGAGTGCGCGTTGAATGGCATGCCGTTGCACGTAGTAGTCGGCGTTGATTTGCACCGGCGCGGCGTAAAAGGGTCCGGTCGTGGGAAAACTCGACGGTGGTCCCAGGGTGGGCATCGCCGGAGTGGTTTGCTGCGAATTGAACGGAGTCTCGCTGATGGCCGGACGCTCATCGGCTTCGCTCACGCTGGCCTCTTCCTCTTCAATGATGACCTTGAAGCTCTCGTTGACTGCCGGCAAGTACATCGGTGTCGACGGAGGATTAAACATAGGAGATGGACCATAGGGTACGAGCGTGCCTTGCTGTGGCGCGCCCATCATCAAATCGGCCAGCTGATTGCTCGAGTACTGATACCCTCCGAAGTAGCTCGCCAGCAGCAGATTTCCGAAGCTGAGCACGAAGAAGCCCGTCCAGAACGCCCGCCGCGCAGGGACGCTATCCCAAATCGCCAGGGCCAGTGTCAGGCAGATGCCCAGCCGTACCAGGTTGCTGACCAGTTCCAGCACCAGGGGCGATTTCGAAACCACCGCTCCCAACAACACCGCAAAGATCGAAACCACGACCAGCCCGGTCCGAATCGAAAAGTTCATTGCTCACTCCCTTGAGAATCAATCGCTCACTCCCTCACGAAGCCTTCCGCCCAGTGGTCTCGATCAATCGGATACTCGTCGATGGTAAAGCCTTCGCGCGCGTCGCTGACCGTATCGTCGATCAGGATCGGGTAATCGCAAAAGCCAGGTTGCTTCCGCAGGCGATGCACGGCTGCCAAGGCCGCTTCGGAAGTACTGTAAGCCCCGATGAGCTTGACATCTTCCCGCTCTTCGCCAAGCAGATGCACATGCTGCACGAGAAAGACAGATTCCATGGTCGTATTCATGGAAGACCCCTTATCAACTCCCGCTACGAGTTCACCAGTCCCGAAGAAAGTGAATCCTACTGCCGCAGCGTGCGCGGGGTCAATTCGGATGAGAAATGCGTAGTGTCCGGTTTTGTGTGGCTAGTTAGGTCACGGAGAAAATCGCTTAGCCGAACAAGTCGCTGATCTCTCTGCCGACCTGAAACAGGCTCACCACGATTCCGATGGGAATAAAAACTCCGAATGCCGAGAAAACGATCGAGTACGCCCAGAAAGATGCAAACTCGCATATCTCGGGTCTGAGTGCCGCCGTCGCGATGGTGCCAATCAATCCAAACAGGACTAAGATTGGCCCTCCCCATTTTTTCTGCCAGGGCGAAAGGTAAGTCGGCTTTGGCTCTACGACATCCACGTGTTGCGGCGATTCATACGGGTTCTGGTCCATACCCTCATTCTACCCGCGCACGAAAATGCCCCGCTAGGTTCGCGGGGCTGCGTAGTGTCCGGTTTTGAGTGGCTAGTCTGGTCACGGACCCGGGTACGACGTTTCACCATGCATCGGCCCGCTGCCGAAATGATTCCGATCTCCCGCCTCCCAAACCTTTCGCCGTATTTTGCGATCTATCTGCTCCAGAGGATAGAACACAACTGAAGAGACTCCTCGGCCTGAGCGATACGAGTAAGTCGACCAAGAGTTGCTATTGGGAGAGACTCGTGTCGGCAATGCGATGCCGTCCGGGACTACCAGTGCCAGATAGCTTCCCACGTACAGCACAGGCAGGATCAGCAAGACGGCTGCAAAGATCGGCGCGGCGGAACGGGGCTTGGTCATCGCCTAATTCTAAGGTAGATCACCCTGCTTAGAAGATCGCACTGCGATTCCATGGCCTGAACAGTACCAGCCAAAATCCGACACCGGCCATCAGAACAAAGATCGATAATAGCGACACACGCCTGCCATCGTGAACAAAGGCCCGATGCCAAATAATCAGGGTGGCTGCGAGGGAATGATTGCCACGCTATCGTTTGATTCGAGCCCGAACATCGCTGCACTCCCGCTGAGAGTTTACCACTCTCGAAGGGAGTGAATCCTAATGCCGCAACGTGCGCGGGGTCAATTCGGATGAGAAAGGGATTCGTAGGCTAATTGGATCGCGCCGATTCTCGCCGACTTCGAAACACACTGCTCGCCATCGATTAGCAAATGCATGCGAGGAAGACGAAAAACGTCCCCGACATTCAGACGGCCGCATCCGCAATGAGCTGCTCGATGACGGGCAGCTGATCCAGTTGCGAATATTGGTGCCAGGCATCGCAGGGAAACAGATCTCGCAGTTTTGCTCTCCGCTTCATCTGTACCGGCCGCAGCACCCAAACGCGGTCTTCGTTTAGCCAGGTTTGCTCCGTCAGCAGTTCCGTATCTGTACCGGGGACCCAAATCGGATTTCCCAATTGTGGGTGATCTTTTACTTGCACCTTGGGCTGTTGCAGCCATTGATCGGCGACCAATTCAATCGACGAAGCGCCGGCAACCTGCCAGGCAATTGGGTCGAGTGGATCAAGCTGTACGTCGGCCTGCCAGTTCATCCACCGCAGCTTGATATTTGTTGCGCGGCCGCGAAAGACAAAGCACTCGCGGAATTGCGCGAGATATTCCCCCGAATCGCCTGGCTGACTACCGCAGAAGAAGTCGTTGCCAGCGCGCGACCATTTGTTGTAGTCAATGATTGGCAGCGGCACCAATTGGTCGGCGCGCGCACCGGCAATCTTCTCATTTCTGAAATACGCGGTACCCCCGGAGCGACTATAGGGGCCAAGCAAGGGTATCCAATCTGCGGGCTTTGCGCCATGGAGTTTAGTCCGCTCGCAGTAGACCGTGGAGGCATCGCTAGCGAAACCATTACCAAAGGTGCGAAATGTATTCGGATCCGCTCCCTTTAACGGGCTCACTTTGCCGCCCTGGACGTGAAAGAAGACTTGGTTCCTGTCCTTGGCGTAGCCATTGAAGGTATTGAAGGGATGGCCTATCGGCCCGACAACTTCAAATGTTTCAGCGTCAGCGCCCTTAATCTTTCCGGCCATCGTATATGCGAAATTTGAATCTTTCGCGTACAGGCTGTTCAGTACGCGAAAGGTCGAGATGTCGGCATCACGCATCTCGCGACTAAAGCAATAGACGCGAGTGGCATCACGGGCCCACGTGTCAGAGAGAGGTACAAAAGTGGAGAGATCTGCGCGGGGCATCGGGTCAACGCCAAAATGTAACGCTCCATCGCGCAGATGCCAGATCCAGCCAGGGACAAGGTATTTGACGATCATGCAGGCAGTCGATGCGCTCGGCTTTCCATTACTCCGAAAGGCGATTCAGCAACTCTCCCGGAAGCATCGAGGAGAGTGAGAAAAAGACGAGATCTACCCCACGCCGTCGCGCTTGGCGAGGCGGCGGGCGAGCGAAGCTCCACTGTTGAGGCCGCCTTCCATGTAGCCGACGAACTTGTAGCAGGTGTGCTCGCCGGCGAAGTGCAACCGGCCGAGACCCTTGTAGTACGTGGGACCGATGGCGGTGACTTGTCCAGGCGCGGGGAACGAATAGCCGGCCTTGGTCCATGGATCCTTGGGCCAGGCCATCATCCGCGTCGCCGTCACATTCTCGGGATAAGCCGGATATAGCTTGGTCAGTTCGGCCTTATACGCTGCCTCGCGGGCGTCTCCCTCGCGAGCCAACGAGCGGCGAGCTTGCGCACCACCCGAGAAGCCAACCAGTAACGCACCCGGCGGAGGAATGGCCTGGTTGTCGGTCCCTTCCCACGTTTGGCTGACATCACCATCGGACAGAGAGTACTGCGAGTTCTTCGTCTCCAGCCAAAAGCGGCTTTTCACGGCAGCGAGATACTTGCAGGCGATGCCCATTTGCGTCCGGATATTGCCGGGCAATTCGGGCGAGAAGGTAATGCGGTCCCAGGTTGATGGGGGCGCGGCGAGCACGACATCGTCGCACTCAATCGTGCGGCCATCTGCGCAGGTGACGATCACCCGGTCTTCTTTGATCGCGACATTCTCGACGGGCAGCTTGAGGCGGATGCGGTCGGCGCCGATCATTTCGGCCAGTCGCAAAGCCAGCTGTTGATTGCCCCCTTCGCAGCGATGCGTTTCGCTCTTGTCCCAATAATCTTGCCCGCCGCCACCCTTGATGGCGGTGAGCATGCCGAGTTTGCTGGCGTTGACGTTCTCGATGGCGTTATCCGAAGACATTTGAATATCGATCGCCGCGCGGGACAACTCGGAGACTTCGAGCCCCTTCACCCAGTCGCCGAGGTTCTGCTTATCCAGGGCGATGGCGTCCGGGCTTTTCCAAGGTTCATCGGCGTTGATGGTCTCAGCCAATTCGTTGAGCGACGAAAACGAAGCCTCCATGTCTTCGTAGATCTTTTCGACTTCTTCTTCGCTGCGCAGCTTGCCCATGAGATGCACGGGATAGGCGAGGGACTCGTCGTCGGTCATCTCGATCAGGTTCAGATCGAACTGCTTGGCGTAGCGGACCCAAGTCGGGTGATTCTCGCCGATCAGTTCGCCGCCCCCTTCACACCACTTTTTGTCGACCATGTCCTTGAAGGTGAGCACGCGGCCGCCGAGTCGATCGCGGGCTTCGACAACCGTCACCTTGTAACCAGCAGCATGCAATTCGTGCGCACAGGCCAAGCCCGAGAAGCCAGCGCCAATCACCACAACGCGCTTGGCACCCACGGCTTGAGCGCGCGACTCGCCAGCAAAGCGATCGCTGAGAAACAAGCCCGCGGTGGAAGCGAGCGTGGCCTGCAAAAAGCGACGACGTTCTTCCTGCGAAGGACGACCTTGAAAGCGACGACGGAGCCGAGCAAAGAGGGAATTGGACATAGCAGGGTTATCTTTCCAGGGAAGAGAAGGCGCGAAGAAGTTCTTGGGCGCAGAGTCTTGGCGAGCATCAGCCCCTCACCCCAACCCTCTCCCCGATTCATCGTGGAGTACCACGTGTACCGAGGAGAGGGAGTTAGGAGATGGCAGCAATCAAATGGAAAACTACTCGTCGTTGATCGGGCCGGTGCCGATCAGCCAGAGCTTGAAGAAGTTGACGATTTGGGTCTTGGTCAACTTGTTCGAATTGAGGGCGTAGGTGACCTTGCTGGAGGCTGGGGTTTCTTCGCCCGAGATGAACTTGTCTTCGTAGCTGATCTTGCCGGTGAGGCAAGGCAGCGAATCATCGACGGCGAAGAAAGCGTCTTCGTCGCTAAGCTTGTCGAAGGCAGCCGCTTCGGTGGTGTCCTTGGCTTGCTTGGCTTCGTTCCAGCGGAGGTTGAACTGGTATTCGCCCTTGCCGTTGGTCTTGCGGTTTTCGTCTTCGACCCACTTTACCGAACCGGTGACGATATCTTCGACTTCCTTGCCGTTGAAGTTGTAACGGAAGCGAATGCCATCGGTGAGCCAGTTGCCCGTTTCGTAGTCGAAGTCCAAGCGGCCATTGACGACCGTACGGGGATAGTTGCCCGCCGGTCCCTTAGCCAATTCGAGATCGACGAACTTCATTGGGTCAACCTTGGCCACCTTGATCTCAAACGTCTTGTTGCCGACGAGTCGCTTGTAGGTGTACGAAGCGAGTCCATCATCCTTCTTGCTCTTGCCGATCAACTTGCCGCCGAACTTGTCGGTGAAGGCAGGCTGCTGGCCAATGGCGTCGATGGCGATGCGCAGCGGGCTCTCTTGCGAAGCGCCGCCGGAGAGTTCGAACGCTCCGGTCGTGGCGTTGACGGGAACCGTGCCGACCCATTTGCCGACGTTTCGCTTCTCGTCGAGGTTTCGCGGATTGCGGACGGCCAGGTTGATATCGAAACCAAGTTCTGCCTTCTGCTTTTGGCTGCGGATGATCTTGGTAAACAGATCGGGCTGGCGCGTGATCTTGCCCGAGAACTCGGTGGTTTTGGCCACAACGAGTTTGATCGTGTAAGTGTCCTTGGCTCCGAGGGCTGACGAACCTTCGGCATAGGTGCCGGCGGTATCGAGCTCGGTCCGCGTCTTGAAATCGATATCCATGGTGCCGGCGATCACCCCAGTCTCGCTCAGCGTTTGTTCCTGCGCGTGAGCAAATCCGGCCAGCGCGAGGCAGGCGATCGTAGCCCAGCACCAAGTGACGTTCAGCAACTTCATGATTTCGGTCCCTTTCCAAAAAGTAAGCTTCAATCCAGCGCGCCGAATATAAGGCCCACCCTGACAGGCCGCAACGGCCACCCGCACATCTCGGTGCGATACGCAGCGAAGAAGGGATTCGTGGAAACCAGCGGTTGCTTGGAAAAAATCTGAGAATCATCCCTGATGCGTCCGCTAATGGCAGACATCAGCCAGCTATTTGCTCGTAGAGCGAAGCATGGCGGGCGACCATTTTCTCGACGGAGAATTCGTCGAGCACGCGCTGCCGGCCCGCGGCGCCCAGGCGCTGAGCCAATTCAGGGTCGTCGAGCAACTGCTGCGCTCGCTGGGCAAAACTGCCGCGGTCGCCGACATCAACCAGAAAGCCCGTCTGGTCATGCACGACCAGGTCGCGATTGCCCGGGATATCGCTGGCGACAATCGGCAGCCCGGCACTCATCCCTTCCAGCACCGCGTTCGATTGCCCCTCGTAGCCGCTGGCCAGCCAGAGCAGGTCGAGATGCGGCAAGATTCTGGGGACATCGTTCCGTTCACCCAGGAAGTGAACCTTGCTGGTGACGTTCGCTTGCTCGGCATAGCGTTCGAGTCGCCACCGCTGCGGCCCGTCGCCGATGATCAGCAGGTGCGTGTCGTCGCGAATGCACTGCAACAGGTCGGTCGCCCAGATCAAATCCTTGACACGCTTTTGAGGCCACAATCGGCCAATCGCACCGATGAGTTTGGTTCCGGCCGGCAATTTCAGTTCTTGCAGCAGCGCCTCGCGCGACGTGGTCTCCGCCCGTGCGAACGGGCGAATGCCATTGGGAATGACGACGAACTTTTCGCCGGGAATTCCGCGCTCGGCGTAGAACTCTTGCACGCCCGTGCTGTTGGTGATGATCCGTTCGGTTCGTTTGGCCAGCACGCGGTCGATGGAGAGTTGCACGCGCCCCTTCCAGGGATCGACACACCGCTCGCTGGCCAGAATGTGCTTTACGTCGGTCGACATGGCTGCCTGACGTCCGTAGGCGTTCGCGGCGAAGAGCCACGTTTGGACAATATCAGGCTGCAGCCGTTTGATTTCCGTCCGCAGCCGCCAGTAAGCAAACGGGTCGATCTTCCACCGCTTGTTGATCAACGACAGCGGAATCTCGGCCTCTCGCAGTTGTTCTTCGAGCGGACCCGTGTGCGTGAGAACGCACACATGCACATCAAAACGATCTCGCGGCAGGCCGGTGGCGAGAAGAGACAGCTGCTTCTCTGCGCCACCGTGGACGAGAGTGGGAATGATCTGCAGGATACGAATAGTCACGCGGCTGGCTTCGGGGGCAGGAGTCGGGGGTTGGGGATCGGGGCTCAACCTACGCCCCCGCCCCTGCGGCGGGGGTTCATTGGCTTTTGCACTAGAGGTTCAGAAGTCGGAGGTCAGAAGTCAGAAGAAGAGGGACGTTACTTGGCCAGCAGTTTTTCGGCTTCGGGGGCCAGGGCAGCCACATTGTGGGCCACTGCAACCACGTTCCCCTTTTGGTCGATGAGCATCATGGTGGGGATGCCGCGCACACCGTACTTGGTGGCCAGTTCACCGGCTGCTTCACCGGCGAGTGTCTCCCAAGGAATCTCGTTTTCTTCGAGATAGGTGGCGAGTGCCTCTTCGTCCTTGTCGACACTCACACCGACAATTTCGAAGCCTTTGTCCTTCAGCTTTTCACGCAGGGCTTTGACGTTAGGCATTTCCTTGCGACACGGGCCGCACCAGGTAGCCCAGAAATCGACGATCACGACTTTGCCGCGATACTTTTCCCAGACAAACGGATTGCCGTCGGCCAGGTTGCCGACCAGTTCGAGCGGCTTGCCCACCAAGTCCGATTCTTTCGTCTCGGGCTTTTGCGCGAGCTTCTTGCCGTACCGAGCCAGGTCCTTGCTGCTGCTCTTGGCGAACAAGTTGCCGAACTCGGCAAAGTGCTTTTCGCGGGCATCGCCATCGGCCAGTTTATTGATCAGTTCGACGGTGCCGGAGGCCATTCGAAGGTGTTTGGTCGCCAATTTTTCTTTGGCGTAGTAAGCCTGCAATTCCGGCAGCAGCTTGGCGCACTCTTCGAGCGAGAGGGCGGCAGCGTCGAGAACTTTCCGCTCCTGAATGTAGAAGTGAGTCTCGCGTGTGACTCGCGGGCGAGTGTCGTCCTTGAGTGATGTGACGAATTCTTGGAGCTGTTCGTCGGCTGCCGCATCGTCGTTGCAGGCCGCTTTGTGCAGCACCGCGAGCTTGTTTTCGATAGCCAGCAGTTGTTCGGTCTCTTTGGCACTTTTATCGGCCAGCACGCGATCGCAGGCATCGACAATTGCTGCCGAGAAGCCTTCTCGAGCCTGGATGGTCTTGGGCTTGTCGAGCATCTTCAGCACCCACTCGGTCAGCTGCGAGCTCGACAGCCCCGGCTTGGCCAGATAGGCATTTGGTGCCGGTGGTTCGGCGGCGGGGTCTTTCACTTCAGCTGCGGGATCGGGAGCCAGGAAGGCATCGAACGACAGCGAAGAGAGCACGGCGACCAATTGCCGATCGAGATTTCGCAGCCAACTGCCACTTTCCTTCTTCGCCGGTTCAGCAGGCTTTTCAGCCGCTGGCTTCTCCGTAGCAGGTTTCTCCGTTGCTGGTACCGGAGTTCCTTCGGGCGCGGTGAGTGGTGGCGTGGGGAAGGCGCGGGGAATGGTGGGATTTTCGATAATCGCTGGCTTGACAGAAAAGTCCGGAGCTTCCTTCAAGTTCAACAGTTCCTTAAGCCGCCCACCGGCTCGTTCGGGATCGAGCCGGAAGTGATAGATCGAATCGACGTTACCTTCCTTATTCACCAGGATGTAGAAGGGAACGGCTCGCAGGCCAAACTGTTGGGCCAGCGAAGACTCGTGCCAGTCTTTCAGCTTGGTGCCACTGACGACTTCGGGTGACAGGTAGTTCGGGAACGGAATCGCTTTTTGCTGGTACTTCAGAAACGCCTCGAGACGAGCCAATTCGACATCGAGTCCCAAGCCGATGACTTCGAGTCCTTGGTCCTTCAACTCGCTGTGCAGTTTGCGAATCGTCGGCATTTCTTCCAGTGAAGGAGGCGAAAACGTGCCCCACAAATTGACCAAGACCACCTTCCCCTTGAGGCCTTGAATGTCGAGCTTGGTACCGTCGAGCGTGACGGCCTCGGCGGAGAAAGGCTTGCCGACAATTGCATAGCGTTTGCGACCACTTTCGATGAGTTCCGCCAATTGCTTGGCGACATCCGCATTCTCGTGCCCGGCGTAAGCCGTTTCGAGCAGGACGTACATCTTCTCAACCAGTTCCGGCTTGCCGAGCAACTCGAACCGCATGATTACGTCGAGGATCGGTGCAATGAAGACCGGATTTGGATTCTTGTCTTTGAAGAGACCCTGCAGGCCAGTGAGCAGCTTCTCTTCGGAACCTTCCTTCTTGTCGTAGATGTCATTCAGCATGCCGGGAACATTCAACTCGGCGACCGACGCATTGGCGAGCAGCGACTTGGCCGCATCTTTCAGCTCGGGCACTTTGCTGTCTTCGTACGAGGTGGCGATCATCCGCATTCCCTTCGCCGCCGCTTCGTTCTCGCCTCGCTCGCTGAGGAACTGACAGATGCGCGTCGAAACCATGAACACCTGCTGATCGCCGCCGTCCTTTTCGAGCAAGTCCTGGATGCCAGCCAACACTTTTTCGGTATCGACTTTCTCTTCGCTTTGCAGCTTGGCGATCATGTCGGTGTTAAAGAGCATCAAGCGGCCGGTGCGGGCCATTTCGGCATTGGGGTGCTTGCTGAGGTTCTCAGCGAACAGGCTCATGCGAGTGGCGGCCGAAGGATCGCGCAGCTCGGCGAGCGCGACGAGTGCTTCGGTCGCTTCGCTGAGGGCGAACTGATCGAGCTGTGGATGTTTGTTGGCCTGGAGCAGGCGAGTGGAGAGTTCGACGATGAATCGCTGGGCCTGAATCAGGTTGGCGATTTGCTCCTCCTGGGTATTGCCCGGAGGCTGCGTGCTTTTCAATTGCTTGATCGTCTCGACGATCTGGGCCACTTCGCCACTGAGCGTGAGTCCCTTCTTATCTTCCACCACATCGCCGCCACCGGGTGCAGCGGGAATCGCCTTGCCGGCGACAGTGTCGTTCGCTGCAGTATCTGTCTTCTTGGTGCCGGCCGGCGTGTTGATCGCATCGGCCATGTTTTCGATCGAGTTGCCAGCGGGCGGCGTTGCCGGCGGCACACCTACCGAAGCTTCGGTCTCGGCGGCGGTGCCCGACTTATCGTCCCCTACTTTGAACTTCGAGTTCTTGGCTGTAAGCGGGGCGTCATCTTGACCACAGCCTGCCAGCAGCATGATGGCGGCCAGCGAGAGGGGCGAGAGGAACAGCGAAAGGGGCGAGCAACGTGGAACCATCACGGCACCTAGGGGGAACTGGCAGACAGAAGTGAAGCGATGGCAATGCGCCGCCGCAGCCGGAATTCTAGCGCAAGCTGGCAAAATAAGCAGCCCCGAATCGCCTGCTAGCGGAAAGCCGCGTTTTGGGGGTAGTCACGAGCAGGTGTCTACCGAAGTGGCGTCAGCAGTCGATTCCGTGGAGACGGGGAGCTTGAACTTACGTCGCTGCACGAGGTGCACACCGCGGGGAGTAGGTGTTGATGAATGCCCCGAATTTATCAACACCAGCATGCATACTTTCCGGTGGCGGCGCGAATTGCTGTTGATAAATCCCCCCCTTTATCAACGAATTAGGCCCAACGACAGGCGCGCACAGGCCACGTGCGGTCGACGTAAGTCTGCTTGTTGGGGCTGCCGGGTGAACCTTGCGGCAGCTGTGTGCCTCCCTCATTTCCAGTGGCTCCGTTACAATGTTTCCCTTCTACCCAGGATCTGACTTTCGCTCGCGCAATCTCCGAAAGACCACTTGTGGCCGCTTCGAACTCACCCAGCCCGAAACGCATCCTCGTCACTTCGGCCTTGCCGTATGCCAACGGTCCGATTCACATCGGCCACCTGGTCGAATACATCCAGACCGATATCTGGGTTCGCTTTCAAAAATTGCAAGGCCGCCGCTGCGTCTATGTCTGTGCCGACGATACTCACGGCACGGCGATCATGATCAGTGCTCGCAAGGCTGGCATTTCCGAAGAACAGTTCATCGCCAAGGTGAGCGAAGAACACCAGCGCGACTTCGCCGGCTTTCAGATTGAGTTCGACAACTACGGCAGCACCAACAGCCCCGAGAACCGCGAGCTATGCGGGATCTTTTGGACGAAGCTGCGAGCAGCGGGGCTGGTGAAAGAAAAGAGTGTCGATCAACTCTACGACACCACAGCGGGAACCTTTCTGGCCGATCGCTTTGTGAAGGGCACTTGCCCCGTTTGCAAGTCGCCCAACCAGTATGGCGACAATTGCGATAAGTGCAGCTCGACCTACACACCGGCTGATTTGATCGACCCGATCAGCACCCTGAGCGGAACGAAACCCGAAGTGCGCAGTGCTTCGCACTCGTTTGTGGAGCTCGAAAAGCTGCATGGATTCTTGAACGAGTGGACGCAATCGGGCGAGCATCTGCAGCAGGAAGTTGCGAACTACTTGAAGGGGCATTTTCTCGGCGAAGAGCTGAGAGATTGGGACGTGAGTCGTCCCTCGCCGTACTTCGGCTTTGAGATTCCCGATTCGCCGGGTAACTATTGGTACGTGTGGTTCGATGCTCCCATCGGCTACATCGCCAGCACTTGGCAGTGGTGCAAGACACACGGCGAACCATTGGCCGATTGGTGGCAATCGCCCGATACCGAGGTGCATCACTTCATCGGCAAAGATATCACTTACTTCCACACGCTCTTCTGGCCCGGCATGCTCAAGACGGCCGGCTACAACCTGCCCGAGAAGGTTCACATTCACGGCTTCTTGACCGTGGGTGGCGAGAAGATGAGCAAGAGCAAGGGCACGTTCATCCGCGCGGCGACGTTCCTGAAGTACGTCGATCCGGCAGTGTTGCGGTACTACTACGCCAGTAAGCTGGGCCCCCGCTTGGACGATCTCGATCTGAATCCGGAAGAGTTTGTCGACAAGGTCAACAGCGACCTCGTCGGCAAGGTCGTGAACCTCGCCAGCCGAACAGCCAAGTTCGTGCAGGCGGCCGGGCTCGCCGAAAAGTATCCCGACGATGGCGGTCTCTTTGCCCAAGGCGCTGCCGCGGGGACTGCGATTGCCGAAGCCTATCAAAACTGCGACTTCGCCCGTGCGACGCGGCTGATTATGGAACTCGCCGATCGAGCCAATCCGTACATCGATACCCAGGCTCCGTGGAAACTGATCAAGGATCCTGCCAAGGCCGGCGAAGTGCGCGATGTGTGCTCGGTCGGTCTCAATCTGTTCCGGCAGATCGTCATCTACTTGGCTCCCATCCTTCCCAAGTTGGCCGAAGAAGCGGGCCGGTTGCTGAACGATCCGATTACGAAATGGTCGCAATCGCAGCGGCCTCTCGTGGGGACCGCCGTCCAACCTTACAGTCACCTGATGAAGCGAGTTGAGAAGAAAGATATCGACGCCATGATTGAAGAAGAAAAAGCCGCCGCTGCTGCCACCGAACCGGCCGTGCCCGCTCACACCGCGCCGGTTGCGAACCCCGCAGATACCGGCGCTGCCCTCGAAGCCGAACCCCTCGTTGCCGAACAGATCTCGATCGACGACTTTACGAAGGTCGACCTGCGCGTGGCTCGCGTGCTGGAAGCCAGCGAAGTGCCTGAAGCGAAAAAATTGCTCAAGCTCAAGCTGAGTCTCGGCGGTGGTGTCGAGCGGCAAGTCTTCGCTGGCATCAAGGCTGCCTACAAGCCCGAAGAACTCGTCGGTCGGCTGGTCGTCATGGTCGCCAATTTGGCGCCGCGTCAAATGAAATTCGGCCTGAGCGAAGGGATGGTCACTGCCTGCGGTCCCGGCGGCGCGGAAGTCTTCCTGCTCGCGCTCGATAGCGGTGCTACCCCCGGCATGCGCGTGCACTAGGAAATCGCCTTACCTCGGAGACGGTTACTTGAGTTTCTCTGTAGCCCAGACGGCGAGCTTTTCGCGAAAGATTTTCGCGTTGTGCCGAATGTCGACGGGCAGCGAGTTGTGAACGAGGAACGTGTCGATCGACTTTGTGTGGGTATGCTGCCGCGCGAGCTGCACTAGCTCGGCAACCAGCTGCAGCTGATCACCCGGACTCTTCACTCGCTGTTCGGGCCAAGGTTCAACAATAATCACGGGCCGCTGATTGCCGGCAGGTCCGACTCCCACCAGCGCGCTGCGATAGATCCGCGGATGCTGGTTGAAGATCGCTTCGCATTGGATGGTGAACAGCGTGCCTTGCGCGGTGATCACCCGGTGGGCTTTGCGGCCGCAGAACCAAAACCGCTCGCCACGAGGTTCGTTCGCCGGTGCCGCTTCGAGATAGCCGACGTCTCCCATCCGGTGCCAGATGCGCGGGCCGTCTTGGATCTTGTGCAGCGGATTGCAATCGGTCCGCGTTACATACTCGTGCGTGACGACCGGTCCTAAGACGATCAACTCGCCAATCTCACCAGCGGGTAGCTCGCGCACTTGATCCATTGATGTCAGCGGACCGTCGTCGATGGCAATCACTTTCCACTCGATGCCCGGGAACCTTCTTCCCACGCAAGTTCCCGCGCCGACAGCGCTCCGCAGGCGAGTCTCGCGCAGTACTTCACTTGCTGCGATGGAGGCGACCGGGAGTGCTTCGGTCGCACCGTAGGGTGTGTGTACGTCGCCGTCTGGATGAATGATATTCTTGACCCGCTCCAGCACATGTGGTGGCACGGGCGCTCCGGCCGAAAGCACGCGCGTGATGGTGGGCAGTTTGATGTTCTGCTGTTCGCAATAGCGACCGACTGCGTTCCAGAGGGCCGGCGAACCAAACGACTGGGTCACTTGCCAGTCGTTTACCGCTTCGATGATGTTCCGCGGGTTCACGCTGGCCGGACGAGTCGGATCCATGTCTGGAAAGATCGTCGTCACTCCCATCGCACAGTTAAACAGCGCGAACAGCGGAAACGCGGGGAGGGCGATCTCGCCGGGCTGAATGTCGTAGAAGTCGCGAATCTCATCGCACTGGCGATTGAAGTTGGTGTGGCTATAGAGCACGCCCTTCGGCGGACCGGTGCTGCCTGTGGTGAAGATGATCGCCGCCGGATCTTGAGGTTGTATCTGCGGCGGCTCGAACGGAGCGTTCATTGCCCGCAATTGAGCCAGTGTTTTCCCGCCCCAGAACCAGCGGCGGCCAACCGTCACGTTGTACTTGGCGCGGGAAAATCGCCCGCGCAAGATTACACGCACCGCTTGCGCCAGCGGAATACCGATGAACCCCTCGGGCTCGCTCTCAGCCAGGCAGCGAACCAGATTCGCCCGCCCCATACCGGGATCGATCAGGACTTGAATCACCCCCGCTTTGAAGAGGGCGAACACCAGCGACACAAAATCGATACTCGGCGGCACCATCAGCACCAGTCGGATGCCGGGACGAACGCCCATCGCAAGTAAGCCGGCTGCGATGCGATTGGTGTCTTCGTCCAACTCGCGAAACGTCAGCTGATCGTACTTTCGCCGGCCTTTGCCATCTCGTCCCTTGGGCACGGCGATCGCCACTCCATCGGGAGTGAGTCGCGCCGTCTCGCTCAGCCGGAAGCCGACGTTCTGTAGCAACCGCGGCGTAATCACCAGCGAGGACTTCGGTTCGGGCATCACATTGTCGGTAGTTAAGGGAGAAATGAAACAGACCAGTCAGTATCGACCGCTCCCCAATTTTGGTCAACGCAGGTGTGCAGGCCAGGTTCTGCTCAACCGGTGATTGGCAGCCGCAGCAGATCGTGCCAAAGTGGTGGCACGATCCGTGAGCCTCTCTCCCAGGACTTCTCCATGTCTTATATTCTGGCCCTCGACGAAGGGACGACTAGTTGCCGCGCCATCGTCTTCAATCAACAAGGCGAAATTGTCGCCGTCGCCCAGCAGGAATTTGAGCAGTACTTTCCCAAGCCGGGCTGGGTCGAGCACGATGCGCATGAAATCTGGTCGACGCAGATTGGCGTTGCCGCCGAGGCCATTGCGCGGGCCAACCTGCGGGCCGGCGATATCGTGGGGATCGGCATCACCAACCAACGCGAGACGACCGTCGTTTGGGATCGAGAAACGGGACATCCCATTCATCGGGCGATTGTCTGGCAAGATCGCCGCACGGCCCCGCTGTGTGAACAACTTCGGCGGGCTGGCAAAGCCGATCTGGTTCAAGAACGAACGGGGCTGCTGCTCGATGCGTATTTCTCGGCAACGAAAATCGCCTGGCTGCTAGAGCACGTTCCTGGTGCAAGAGCGAAGGCCGAAGCGGGGAAGCTCGCCTTTGGCACGATCGACACCTGGCTGATCTGGAACCTGACGCGAGGTGAGCAACACATCACCGACATCACGAATGCCTCGCGCACGATGCTGCTGAACCTTCACACGGGCCAGTGGGATGACGAGATGCTTCAGGTTTTCAACATTCCACGCAGCATGTTGCCCGAGGTGCGCTCGTCCAGCGAAGTGTACGGCGAATCTGCAGCTGGCTTGCTCGGCTCGCGCGGGGTGCCTATTGCCGGAATTGCCGGCGATCAACAGGCAGCGCTCTTCGGTCAACTCTGCTTGGAACCGGGTCAAACGAAAACGACGTACGGCACCGGCTGCTTCATGCTGCAGAGCACCGGCGACCAGCCTCTTCTCTCGAAGAATCGGCTGCTCACGACGGTTGCTTGTCGTCGCAACAACCAGACAACCTATGCCCTCGAAGGATCCGTTTTCATTGGTGGTGCAGTCGTGCAGTGGCTTCGTGATGGCCTCGAAATCATTCGCAAGTCGAGCGATGTATCTAAACTGGCTGCAACCGAGAAGGACAACGGTGGCGTCTACTTTGTTCCCGCGTTCGCTGGTCTGGGTGCCCCGCATTGGGATCCCGATGCCCGCGGCACCATCATCGGCCTGACGCGAGGAACGACCAAGGGGCACATTGCCCGCGCGGCCATCGAATCGATCGCGTTTCAGGTGGCCGACTTGCTTTCTGCCATGCGAGCCGATTCGCAGCTGGAACTTCCCGAGATGCGAGTCGATGGTGGAGCTTCGAAGGACGACCTGCTGATGCAATTTCAGGCCGATCTACTCGGAATTCCGATCGTGCGTCCCAAAGAAACCGAGACGACGGCGCTCGGCGCTGCTTATTTGGCTGGACTGGCGGTGGGCCTGTGGAAGGGAACCGATGAACTCGTGAAGCTGCAGCCCATCGATCGCCGCTATGAGCCGAACATGGCGAATTTGCAGGTCGAGGCGCTCCGCGAGCAATGGCACCGGGCGGTCGAGCGGGCGAAGCAGTGGGACACCGGGGACCGCCGATGAATCGCAACGAAATGCGCGGGCGGGTCTTCGCTTCGCCGTCAACCTGGGACATGGTGATTATCGGCGGCGGTGCGACCGGCGTGGGCATCGCCATCGATGCTGCAGCGCGCGGATATCGCACGCTGCTCGTCGAGCAAAGCGATTTCGGCAAAGGTACCTCTAGTCGCAGCACCAAGCTGGTGCACGGCGGCGTCCGCTATCTGGCGCAAGGCAATCTTTCGCTCGTCACCGAAGCACTCCGGGAGCGAGGATTGTTGCGAGAGAACGCGCCGCACCTGGTGCATGACCTGCCATTCGTGGTACCCAGCTATTCGTGGTGGGAGCGAATGTACTACGGCATCGGCCTCAAGGCGTATCGCTTTCTCGCCGGCAAACTCAGTTTTGGTCCGACACAGTTTCTCTCGAAAGCCGAGATGCTCCGCCGAGTCCCGACGCTCAAGAGCGAAGGCCTCAGCGGCGGCGTGGTTTACTCCGATGGTCAGTTCGACGATGCACGTTTGTTAATCAATATGGTCACAACGGCCGCGGAGCAAGGAGCCACGTTGCTCAACTATGCGCGCGTTACCAACATCACGAGGTCTGCCGCCGGACACGTGACGGGCGTGGAAATTGAAGATCTCGAAACGGGAGATTGCCTGGCGATAACAGCCCGCGTCGTCATCAATGCCACGGGCCCATTCTGCGATCATTTGCGCAAGCTGGCCGACCCCAGTGCTACGAACATGATCAGCCCGAGTCAAGGTATTCACCTGGTCTTTGACCGCTCGTTCCTTCCCAGCGACCATGCCATCATGGTGCCCAAGACTTCCGATGGTCGAGTGATGTTTGCCATTCCCTGGCACGGTCACACGTTGGTCGGCACTACCGATGTCCCCATTCAAGACACTCCGCTAGAACCGCTCGCCACCGAGAGCGAAATCGAGTTCATTCTCGAGACAGCCGGCCGCTATCTCGAAAAAAAGCCTAGGCGAGCCGATATCCTCAGCATGTTCGCCGGCATTCGTCCGCTGGTGAAGAAGAGCGGCAGCAAGAGCACCGCCGCGCTCTCGCGCGATCATACGATCCACGTCGACGCATCCGGGCTGATGACCATCACCGGTGGCAAATGGACCACGTATCGCAACATGGCCGAAGACTGCGTGAATCAGGCCGCTAAACAAGCCGGCCTCCGAGAAGAACCTTGCACGACTCGCGAGTTGCACATTCACGGGCATGACGGCAATTCAACACGCTTGGGTGCACTCGCTGTTTATGGCTCCGATGCGCTCGCGATGCAGGAACTTGCGCAGTCGCATTCAGAATTGGCAGCGAGGCTGCATCCCGACTTACCCTACATCGCCGCCGAAGTCGTGTGGGCCGCGCGGGACGAACTGGCGAGAACGGTTGAAGACGTTCTCGCTCGCCGCACCCGCGCGCTCTTTCTCAATGCCCGCGCAGCGATCGCCATGGCTCCGCAAGTCGCCTTGCTACTTGCTACCGAATTGAATCGCGACTCTGCTTGGCAGACCGAACAAGTCGCGGCGTTTAACAAAGTTGCCGCTGGCTATCTTCCCAGTTGAAGCAAACCAACTCTGCGGCGAATTGCGTCTCGCTATTACGCAGCCTATGCTGCTCGCTACCAGCGAAATTCCTTTTTGAATGATCAGGTGCCCAGATGAAAAACTATCGCGTTGCGGTCATTGGTCATACCGGCAAAGGAAACTATGGTCACGGCGTCGATACCGTCTGGCTGAAAGTACCGGGCTGCGAGATTGTCGGCGTCGCCGATGCCGACGAGGCCGGTCTTGCCGCTGCGGCCAAGCGACTGAAAGCGCCCAAGGGCTTTGCCGACTATCGCGCGATGCTGGATGAGACCAAGCCCGACGTCGTGGCAATCGGACCTCGCTGGCTCGATCAGCACCGCGACATGTGCCTCGCCGTGATTGCCAAAGGCGCTCACATCTATATGGAGAAACCTTTCTGCCGTTCGCTGGCCGAAGCCGACGAAATCATTGCTGCTGCGGAGAAGGCCGATACCAAGCTCGCGCTCGCCCATCAAACGCGCTACAGCCCCAAGTTGCAGGCCATTAGCGATCTGATCGAAGACGGCAAACTTGGTACCATTCTCGAGTTCCGTGGTCGCGGCAAAGAAGACAAGCGGGGTGGCGGAGAAGACCTGTGGGTGCTCGGCAGCCATATCTTCAACTTGATTCATCACTTTGGCGGCGAACCGACCTGGTGCTTTGCTCGCGTGGAAGAAGGCGGGCAACCCATTGGCAAAGAACACATCAAGCCCGGCAACGAAGGAATTGGTCCGCTGGCGGGCGATAGTGTCTCGGCGATGTATGGGCTCGATAGCGGTGCCAAAGCCTACTTCAGCAGCAAGCGGGACATGGCCGGCAATCGATTTGGTTTGCAGATTTTTGGCAGCAAGGGCGTCGTCGAAATTCTCACCGGTCACCTGCCGAGTGCTCAGTTTTTGGCCGATCCAGCCTGGTCACCCGGTCGCAGCAATGCGAAGTGGGAGCCTATTTCTTCGCAAGGTTTTGGCGAGCCCGAAACAATGAAAGACGGCGGACTGGACGCTGGCAACATCCTCGCGGTGCAAGATCTGCTTGAGGCCATCGAAAACGATCGCCAGCCCGAGTGCAGCATGTACGAAGGGCGCACGACCATTGAGATGATCTCGGCGATCTTCGAATCGCAGCGTACCGGCGGACCGGTCAAGATGCCGCTGACGACGCGAGTGAATCCGCTTTCGCTGATGTAAGAGTCGGGATCGTTTTCTGAACGCGCGTATCGAAATTTTTACATGCTCTCCCCGAACCTTGAACAGATTGATTCGCTCCTTCGATTAGTGGATCGCGAAATCTGGCTGATCACTGCCGCGCACAACGGGCAGCGATCGGCACTCACGGCAACCTGGGTTTCGCAGGTCAGTCTCGACCGCGAGCGACCGGCACTGCTCGCTGGTCTATCGCCCCGCAATTTTACGACCGAGCTTGTTCGCAGCAGCGGCTTGTTTGCCGCTCACCTGGTGACCCATGAGCAACTTCATCTAGCTTTTGCCTTCGCCTCGCAAAGTGGTCGCCAGCAAGACAAGTTGGCAGGGCTTGCCACCTGGCTGCACGAGTCCGGCGCGTTCGTTTTGACCGAGTGTCGCGCTTGGTTTGTTGCCAAAGTCTTTCGGCAAATGGGTGCGGGGGACCGTGAATTCTTCTGGGCAGATGTGCTCGCTGCTGGTGAATGTGGCAGCGGCACTCCGCTCCGAGAACACGCGTTCTTTCAAGGACTGACCGGGGAACAGCGAATACAACTGAAGGGACTGCGAGACAGCGATGCGCTGGCTTTGCGTCCTGCTGCCCAGCAATGGCGAACTTCGCCAGCAGAATTGTCCATACAGACTGAATAAAACAACCAAACCGAACTGGCCGGTAGTGGTTCTTAGCGGTAGAGTTTGATAGGCCCGAAAAGGGCGGGCACGCGTTTTGCTGACCTTATTTAGCAACAGCGTTGCCTGCCGTTTTGCGGCTGATCTAGCTGGTGCAAACTGACGAGATGGGTATCCAAGAATCTCAGGAGGAACTAACTCAGTGCAAAGTATCGATCGCGCTTCCGGCGTGGCCCGCGAGAAAGCTATTCTCGTGCGTGTCGTTCTCCCCACAGACACTTTGAACGATCAGCCCTTGGCCGAATTGACAGGGCTAGCAGAAACGGCTGGCGCGAACATTGTCGGCGAAATGACCCAGCGGCGCGAACAGCCCGACATGACCACTTATCTCGGTCGTGGCAAGGTGGCTGAACTCAAAGCACTCGCCGCGAATCTCGATGCCGATGTTGCTATCTTCGATAATGACTTGAACCCCGCGCAAATCCGCAACCTGGAACAGGCTCTCGATATCAAGGTGCTCGATCGCACGGAGTTGATTCTCGATATCTTCGCCACTAACGCCCGCAGTTCCGAATCGCGGCTCGCCGTCGAGTTGGCTCAGCTGGAATACTCGCTGCCGCGACTCAAGCGGATGTGGACGCACTTGTCGCGCATCAAGGCCGGTATCGGCATGCGTGGCCCTGGTGAAAAGCAGCTCGAAGTCGACCGTCGGCTCGTGGAAAAGCGCATTCACGACTTGCGCGAAGAACTCGGCGGCATCGAACGGCGGAAAGAGCGACTCGTTGCCTCGCGGCACGATCGACTCACCGTCTCGCTCGTCGGCTATACCAATGCTGGCAAGAGCACGCTCATGAACACGCTTACCGGCGCGGGTGTACTCGCGGCCGATAAGCTGTTTGCCACGCTCGATACGCGTACGCGTCGCTGGCAACTCGACAACTGGGGCCCGGTGCTGCTGAGCGACACCGTCGGTTTCATTCGAGATTTGCCGCACGGGCTGGTCCACAGCTTTAAGGCAACGCTGGAAGAAGCGCGCCAAGCAGACTTGTTGCTGCATGTGGCCGATGCTTCGAATCCGGAAGTGCTCGAGCAGATTTCGGCGGTCTACAAGGTGTTGCAAGAACTGCACATCGAAGAGAAAGACACGCTACTGGTCCTGAACAAAGTCGATCGCCTACAGGACCGCAGCGAACTGGCTCGCATCTTCGCCCGCTATCCCAACGCGGTGCCGATTAGCGCCTCCAGTGGCGAAGGCCTGCGAAACCTGCAGCACGCCGTAAGCGAAGCGCTCAGTCGTTCGTTTGCCGATCTCGATATCGAAGCTTCGGCCAGCAACGGTCGCTTGCTCGCCTTTCTGGCTGCTCATGGCGAATTGCTTGAGCGGACTTACACCGAGGACGATCGCGTGATCATTCACTGCCGCCTGCCGCAGCGTCACTTGGGGGGCATCCGTCAGGAAGAGGGCGTAACCATGCGACCTCACATTGATGCAATTCCTACGAGTGAGCCGGAATCGTCCAGCGGTCTGATTGCCGGTAACGATGCCATTGAAGAAGTTGCTTGATCAATGGCTCGCCGAAAAATATCGGGTCTGCGCATCTTGCTAACCGGTGCCTCCAGTGGCATCGGTCGAGAACTGGCAATTCAACTCGTGCAGCAAGGCGCGCGAGTCATCGCGGTCGCCCGGCGCAGTGAGCGACTGCAGCAGTTGGCTGCTGAACTCCAGCAACCCGAGCAGTTTTCTTACCTCGTCGCCGATGTGACTAAGCCCGAAGATCGCCAGCGGGCCATAGCTGAGTGCGAGCAACAATTCGGCGGGCTCGATGTACTCATCAACAACGCGGGGAGCGGTGCGATTGGCTCGTTTGCTGCCGCGGATGAAGCTCGCCTGCGGCGGATCATGGAGATCAACTTCTTCGCACCGGTGGAACTCATTCGCCTGGCTTTACCATTACTCCGCCGTGGCAACCAGCCAATCATTGTCAACGTCAGTTCGATTCTTGGGCACCGCGCAGTGCCGCAGAAAAGTGAATACTGCTCGAGTAAGTTTGCCTTGCATGGCTTCAGCGATGCTCTTCGCGCGGAAGTAGCCGCCGACAAGATTGACGTGCTACTCGTCAGTCCGGGCACGACCGAAACGGAGTTCTTCGCCAAGGTCGAAGGAGACGCTTCGAAGCCCCACGGCCGCCTTGGTGCTCGTTCGCCCTCGTACGTTGCCCGGTCGGCCATTCGCGCGATTGTTGCCGGACGGCACGAAGTGATTCTGACGACCGGTGGCCGCTTACTGGTGTGGCTGGATCGACTTTGTCCGCCACTGGCCAATCGGCTGGTTGCCTGGTGGGGCTAGTTTTGTCGTCGTCGGCTTCGCCGCTGATTGCAACGGAACGGGAGTTCCCAACTCGGCCTGGGGCTCCGCCGGCTTCGCCTTCTCGGGCGAATAAGGGGCAGCCTTGATTGGCGCTTGAATCTCAAACCGCGCTTCGGGACGCAGCGGTGTCTCGTCGCTCTCTTCCAGCCAGGCGGTCATGGTCCGCCCTTGATCCAATTTGACCATCAGCACCCAGCGATCATCTTGTCGAACTCGCTGGAAGCGTCTGCCATCGTCACCGAACAACTGAGTCAGCCGGGGTAAATTGCTGGAGAGCAGCAGGCTCCCATCAATATCGCGCGTGGCCCAAGGTTCTTGATTGCCATCGAGCATCTCCTCAAAGGCTCGCTTTGGATCAGCTAGTTCCAGCGCCAATTGGCTCTTGTCAGCTTTTGGAACCGTTGGATCCTTTTTGAACATCACCACTTTGGTTTGCACCGATGATTTTGTCGGCGTCGCCTGCCGCCGCATTAACTTCAACACGAGCATCATTTCTCGTTGCAAGAATTGCAGTTCGGCAGGCGTGTTCTTTGCCGGACGATAGATTGGCTGACCAGCCAGCGGCTCCTTTTGCCAATTGACGAATTCGTTCTCGAGACTGGCGAACAGCCGGTCGCCAAAATCACTGGCGAAAGAAGGCTGCACTTGTCCTTGGCCCGGCTTCACAAGTTTTTCACCGGCGCGGCGATTGGCAACGTCCTGGGCCGATGCTCGCAGCATGGCGAAAAACGCTGGCGCATGCGAACTGTCATCTCCTTCGAGCAGGAACTTGACTCGCTCAACAGCATCGGCATGTTCATTTGCCGGTTGCTGCAGCACATCCTGCTGCGCACGAATGGATCGCCATTGCTGACCGCCAATGTTCGCCGTCGTTGGTTTAGGGGCGGCCTGTGCCAGCGTTTCGGCAGTTGCTCCTTGCTGGGCGACGTAGCCGGCAATTCCTTCCGTAACCCAATTTGGATACTGCACATCAAGCTCGGTCGTACGCAAAAAGGCAAGCACCGAGGCTTCCTTCAAACGAGTCATCTGCCGCTCCAGCGATGGCTCGGCTGGATTGACATAGATCACGACCTGGCTCTTCTGCCCGACGACATTCAAGGCGGTGTTGGGTTGGTCCCGATCGCGTAGCGGCTGATCGTCAATTACCACCTGCAAGGCACCGATGCCAAATTCCTGGTGACGATGCACCATCGTGAATTGATCGGCCAGGTCGCCCGCCTCTTTCCAAGCTTGCGTCGCTGCCTCCGATGCGCTGCGAGCGTCTTCTACCTTGTTCGTTTTGGCAATGACCGAAATCTGATTGGTGATGATCTCAACGCCTCGATGCGTCCACTTCTCGTTATAGCGAGGAAGATGATGATTGTCCGGCATTCGCTCGCGCAAGTCGGCCACACTGCGATAGACCTGCTCTTGAGCCATCGAGTGCGCGGGTGCCATCAGTCCTGCTAGCGGCAACAAGAGCAGGCCTCTGGCCGCAGCGGTTGCCTGCCAGTAGCGAAGTGATAGCAATCGAAAGTGACGCATGGCTAGGGATCCTGCGCGATGAAATCTTGCCGCCAGTAATAGTAAGGTATCGACCAAAAAGAACGTGCGCTTCGCGCCGACTGCACCGATTGTTCGCAACTTTCCGCCGATCAGCCAGCCTCTTCTCCCCTGCATTGTCTACCGCTGCCCGATTCATTGTCAAAACCATCACAGGCGGCGTTGTCGGATTTACCGGCACAATTTCTCAATTGGATTGGGTGGGTGATTCGATAGGAGATTGGCAGGGATTGGGCTGCGAGAGGAGCGCGCGGGGAATGCGCGGGAATCGAAGCAGCTAAGTAGCAACGAGAGTAAACGCGGGTGGATGAGGCTGGTGATTGGACAACGGCTGAGTCGTGAAGGCCTGCGGCGAGAGTGAAACCTATCCTGCACCGAGTCATGGAAGACAGCTGATTGCCTGCCGGGGACCCAGTTTCTGGGAGGGCGGGCAAGCAGAACACTTAGAGGGGGAAGACGATGCTTGGATCGTCACGTAAGCGTCGGGCGCGGAGCGCTCGCCGTTGGCAACGTTGGTTGGCCGCTTCGCTCTGCACGGCCAGCTTTCTGAGCGGCCACGTGCTGTTCGGAGAAGAGCCCAACTCGCCAGCTGCGAAGAAGCCGCTGCAGCGCGTCTCCATCAACGCAGTTCGGGCTGCCGATAGCGCAGTGCCTACTGCGGAGAAAGCTGCCGAGAAGTCTGTTCCGACGGCTGAGCACGCGCTCGCCACGGAGCCGGTGACTTCGTCGCGCAAGACAGCCGGCCAAGCGTCGGCGGTTCAACCCGCAGCGCATGTGGATGAAACGGCGACTGAGAAGCCGTCGTCGACCAAGGGTAAGACCGAACTGAAGCCGCCGCCGCTCAAGCTCGCGCCGACCAAACTGGCCGAAGCCAAGCCCGCGCTGACACCCGCTCCAGCGCAGGCCGCAGCTCCACAGCTGACACCGCCGCCAGCTCAAGCCACTAATCCGCTGCCGCCGATTCTCTCGGGCAAAGATGCGCCGAAGCGCCCGAGTCGCCTGGCCTCCAATGCGCCTGCAGCGGCACCAACACCAGCGGCTCCCGTTGCGATAGCACCACCCCAGAGCACGCAGCCTGCGACGATTCAAGCAGCGACGCGCCGCGAAACAACACCAGTCGCAGCAGCACCCGTTGCTCCTGCCGTGAGCAAGCTCGCGCCGATCAAACCCGTCACAGAACTAGCCACGAAAGAATCTTCGGCACCGGCGACGCTGCCACCGACCACACTCGCGCCGAGTGCTCCGAGCCCGTGGATGCAGGACATTCGCCAGCTGATCGACACCACGCCCGGTGCGAAGAAATTCACTTCGCCGCCGAGCCCTGTGGCTGCTCCCGTCAGCAATGCATCGGCGAGCATCACGCCATCTGCTCCACCTGCTGCGTTCAGTGCCGCGTCAGTTGCTCCGGCAGCGAAGACTCCCGCAGCAACTGCTCCGGCGACTTATTCGCCTGCCAACTATCCGTCGACGAATTACCCGTCCACGAACTATCCCCAGACCAACTTCGCCAGTCGCACACCGGCTGCAACAGCAACAGCTGCTGCTCCGCTCTCGACCGCTGCCCAACTGCCTCGTCCGCTGAGCCAGGTTACTCCGGTCGCCGGCATCGATTCGCCCAGCAATCGCCACGCCCAATTCGCGGGCGGAGTGCAGAGCAGCGAGACATCTGGCAACTCCGCTCCCGGCACCGGCCCGAATGACGAGTACGATCCGAACGCCGATTACCCAGAAACAAAGTACACGCCCAACACGTTCAGCGGGCCGACGAACTTCGCTCCGGTGAAAGCCGCCGAACCGACGCCTGCGAACTTCGCCCCCATCAGCGCTCCGACTTTCAACAGCCCAGCTCCGCAGGCCACGTTCTCGAACACGTTGCCCGCGGGTGCCATTCCGTCGAATCCGCAGCCAACCAACACCCAATCGGCATCACTGCCTTCAACAACACTGCCGCCGAGCAAGCGCTTCCCGCTGGCTCCGACCAGCGATCGCACGCCCGCGCAACCCGTGGCTTCGTCCTCGGCCGTTCGCGCTCAGGCCTTCGATCCAGCGAGCAATCACGAGACCGAACAACCGCAGGCGTTCCCAACGCCGCGTGCTCCGCAGGCCCGTTCGCAACCAGTCCACTTCGCGAACCAACCGGGAGCACCCGCTCCGAAACCGCTCAACCTGGCTCCGATGGCCGATCCGCTGGAAGGCGATGCCATGCTGCGGGCCAATAGCCCGTTCGAAGTCATCGATCAGACCGGCGCGGTCCAAGTAATGGTCCGCCGCAGCAAGCTGCTTCGCACCAAGGTCGACATCTACCGCACGGCGGTCGTCGACGACTCGATCTGCGACGTGGTGCAATTCACGCCTCGCGAAATCTCGCTGATCGGCAAGAGCCAAGGTTCGACGCACGTCACCTTCTGGTTCGACGATCCGAACATGCAGCCTGTGACCTACCTCATTCAAGTCGTACCCGACGTGGCTGCGGTGCAGGTTCAGGAAAACACCTACAAGATGCTGCAGGACGTGATCAATGAGATGTTCCCCGACAGCAAGATTCAACTGCTGCTCGTGGCCGACAAGCTGATCATTCGCGGCCAGGCTAAGGACAGCGAAGAAGCGGCTCAAATCGTCGCGCTCATCCGCAGTCAATCGGGCGGTGCCAACGGGAATACCAACGGTCTGGGTGGCGGCTTCGGCGGCGGACTCAGCGAAGGTGCGGCTGCTCAAGTCCTCAGCGATAGTGCCACGGGCGCTTCGCAGCGGTCGCGGTTGCAAGTCATCAACATGCTGCGAGTCCCAGGCGTCCAGCAAGTGGCTCTGCGAGTAAAGATTGCCGAAATGAATCGCTCGGCCGCTCGTGGCTTTGGCGTCGACGTCAAGGGTCACATCAACTTCACCGACAACCCGGACGGCAGCCAGCTGTTCCTGCAATCGATGCTCAACGTGGCCGGCGGTGCTGGTCCCGCGTTGCTCACGCAGCTCGACGGCGACGACATCCAGGTCGGCGTCCGTTACCTGCAACAGCACGGCATCCTGCGACTGCTGAGCGAACCGACGCTGGTCACCATGAGCGGCACGCCAGCGACGTTCATCGCCGGTGGTGAGTTCGCGGTCCCCACGCTCGTGGGTTCGGCCGGTCTGAACGCCGTGACCAGTGACTTCCGCGCCTTCGGTGCCATCATCAGCTTCATGCCGACGGTGGTCGACAAGGACCGCATTCGCTTGCAAGTCTCGCCGGAGTTCAGCCAGATCAACTCGGCCCTGACCGTGAACAACACGCCCGGCCTGAAGGTGCGAGCCGCGACCACGACCGTCGAAATGCGGGAAGGTCAAACGCTGGCCATCGCGGGCTTGCTCGAAGACAACATGAACGGCACGAACGTGGGCGACCTCCCGTTCCTGGCTCGCGTGTTCGGCCGCCGCGACATGACCCGCAACGAAACGGAACTCTTGATCCTCGTCACACCCGAACTGGTGCAAGCGATGGAAGCCGAAGAGGTACCGCCGCTGCCAGGCTTCGACGTGACCGAGCCGACGAGTGCTCAGTTCTTCCTGCATGGCCGACTGGAAGGAACCCCGACTCAGGACTATCGCAGCACGGTCTGGCCCCGCCTGAAGAAACGCTACGGAGCCGGCGGCCCCGCCATGACCAGCGGACCGTTTGGACATGGGCAATAACTACTCCTAAAGATCAAAGCTGACTCAAGATTCATGTTTAAGGTTCAAGGTTTAAGGTTCAAAGTTAATGCAATACTTTGAGCCAAGACCTGCTGATTCCTTAACCTTAAACCTTGAACTTTAAACCTTGAACATCAGGCCCGCCATGAAACACACCATTCAGTTCCTCGCCATCCTGGCTACGGTTGCCCTGAGTGCCGCTTCATTCAGCGGCTGTGCCTGGGACGACTTCGATCGGCGAGCCAATGGCCATCACGGCCACTACGCACGCCAGGGCGGGCCCGGTTACGACCGGCCGTTCCCGATCGGCCAGGTCAGCGATTCGTTCTGGGAAACCCAACAAACGAACGCCGAAGCGGCGGACTTCACGTTCTACGATCATGAGTTCCGCGGCGATACGGCCGAGTTGGCTCCGGGTGCCAAGCGGCATCTGGAGAGCGTGGCCATGCGATTGGAACACGTGCCGTTCCCGATCGTGATCGAACAGAGCCAGCACAATGCCAAGCCGCAACTCGATGCTGCGCGCCGGCAGACGATCGTGATGCACCTGAACCGCATGGGCATCACCGGTGCGGACGAACGGGTCGTTGTCGCGGGTGCCTTCGCTGAAGGATTCACCGGCATCGAAGCCGAACGCTCGTACTACAACGGCATCCTCAGCGGCTCCTTCGGCGGCGGCGCCGGCCGACGCTTCGGCGGCACCGGCGGCGTCTACCGCTAAGGCCAAGCTCGCGGTAAGCTAGATCGTCACGCCGATCGCTGCAGCGCGACGGCGCAGGCCATATTGAAAGTAGTAGAACGGAAAGTCGGGACGTTGCTCGACTGCCCAGCGATAGGTGCCCAGCACCAGTTCCTTCGTCAGCTTCTTTTGGTCAACAAATAAGACGACCGATTCGACGAACGCAAACTCTTCCGGCCGGCGGCACCGCAAGCCTGCATTCAAGCGTTCGGTGAGTGTCACTTCTTTTTGCGCTGTGGCCCACGAAGCTCCCAACGTGAGCGCCAGCAGCGACACAATCGAGGCCAGCCAACTTCGACGGTGCATGAGTGTCTCCCTACGCTCGAAACCCAATGATCTGCCCACTGCGGCGTGTAAGTATTCGATTCGCCCAGTTGCGGCAAGGCGAGTTTGTAGGCGACGCCGCTAGCAGCAGCTTCGATTCATAAGCTGCGCAAGGCGGGACAGATTTGTCGGTCGAGTGGTCTTTAGCGGACGAATCAAAAGTTCTCGCTATGCCGGTTTCGCCGGTTCGATGAGTTGTAAGAGTCGCAATCGATTTGCCGGCACTTTCTTGTTCTGGCGCGACCGTCAATCGATGGTTGCCCGAGCTTGAACTGAAAACTGTTAGGGAGGGGGGACTTATGAAATCGCTTTTGCTTGCGTTGGGAATCATGGGGATGATTCCTGTGCTGGCTGTGGCTCAATCGCCATCGCCCAGCCGCTCGGTCATCAAGCCTGTGGGCTTCGGAGTTCATGCTCACGGTGGTTGCAGCACCTGTGGTACACAAGCTGCGCCCAGTTGCTCGTCGTGCAGCACGCCGATGCCAGCGCCATCGCCTTGCGGCAGTTGCTGCCCACGGCCCTGCTTGCTCGAAAAGCTGCGCCGTGGCCTGCGCTCGCTCGACTGTTTGCTTCCTTGCCGCTTGGGCTGCCGAAGCACGTGCGGTAGCGGCTGCAGCAGTTGCACGTCGACCTGTGAATCGCGCTCTTCCTGCACTTCGTGCTGTCCCAAGAGCCGGGCTCACTTCTTTGCCTGTCGCAAATCGTCGTGCTGCAGTCCCTGCGGCGACATGGGCTGCTCCGCTGGTATGCCGATGGAGATGATGTCTCCGCCGACACCCATGCCGGACAATCCGTTCAAAGACGACAACATGCCGCCGCCGGGGCGCGATACCTATTACAAGCCTTACTGGAAGAAGAACAGCGCCGGTCCGGCAATGCCTGCTCCACGAGCAGCGACGCTAGATCCGTACGCTACGACTCAGCCCCTACACATCAAGGCCAAGCCAGTACATGTCGTAGCCCAACCGGTGCGCGTAGCGGCGAAGCCTGTCAGCAAGCCTGAATATGCCGAAGTGCATGTGGCTGCGGCCGAAGAGGTCGCCGGTGTTTCGCTGAGCATCCACGACGACGAGCCACCAGCTCCGCCACGTTTGCTCAACATCAGCAGCGCGATGGCTGCACCTGCTCGTTACGACAGCTCGATTCCTGCGAATCCGCTCCGTCGCTAAACGACAGCTGCTATCCTGCGAACGCCTGCATCCCAGCTGAGACACCAGCAGCTGGGATGCTTCGTTTCTTGACCACTGCCGGAAGAACTCAATTGATTCGTGTCGGGCGAAACACTTGCACTGCCGAGCCATCCGCCACGAAGACACTGCTGGCCTGCCCGCTGAGCGCTTGGGCCCAAGACTCACCGTAATAGCGCGGCACATCGCCCAGCCAGGGCAACTGCTCGGCCTGCCAAACACTCCAGGGCGTGTGTTGCACTTCGTACTCGATGGTCCCGCCGTCGCGCTGCCGGCAATAGCCCCAATAGTGTTCCGCAATAAACTCTTCGAGCGATCCAGCAGCAGGAAGCTGCTTGCTGCCGATGGTTCTCACTTGCAGCCCACACCAGCCTGACGACGATTTCCAGTCGTAGGCTAAGTGATGCTGCTCACTCGTTTGCTGGTCGGCCGTGATGGCGGCCAGATCGACATTACTTCGCATGGGCAGCGCCAGAAAGGACTCGTTGTAACACCAGCGGGCAACTGCCGCGATCGCACGTCGGGGCACCAGTTCCCGCACAAAACAAACTCCGCGACGCACTTCGTGTCCAGGCGAGTGTCGAACGTAGAATCGCAGATTCACTTCTTCGAAATCGATGTGCCACGGCACCGAGCAGCCCAGCAACTTCGTCTGGCGAAACAAGAATCCAACGACGCTGACATAAGCCTTGCCAGCGTAGAAGTCGAGCTCGGTCCCGCGTGGCACCAACGGCTGCAGCAACTGCGGATCGACGGCAAAATTGATCATCGCCAAGGCTTGCCAACGAGCCGTCAGAAAGACTGGTCGGCGGGTGACGACTGGTAAGATGCTGAACGGCGGTGAAGTTGGCTTCGTCTTCGTAGTCATAGGATGCTCTCGACTCAACTAACCGCAAGTTTCTACCGGCAGTTAACTCGAAGGCACGACTAGATGAAAGCCCGTTAGCGAAACGGTTTCCATTGCGGCTTGGGGGCAACGGCCGGCGCGGTAGTGGTTGCACCCGATCGAGAAGGAGGAGGCACGAGCAAACCGGCAGAATCACCCGATCCCGCTGGATCTTTGCTGGCGATGATTGGTTCTGGCGAGCCGGGCTCTTGAATCGGCGGTGAAGTTGCTTTGGCAGCTACCGGCGGAGTTGCGGTCGGCGGTGGTGTAACAGCCGTCAGGTCACTCTGAACTGCCGGTGCCGGTAGTGGTGGATTCGCTCGCGAAAGAGCCGCTGCCGGATTGCTGCTCGCCGCCGGAGCTTTCGCCACCGGCAATGCGGGAGCCACTGGCCGCGGGCGGTCACTGGGGCGCGGTGTCCAACGCTGCGAAGCTTGCGCGGCGGGATTCAACAGCAGTTCATGCTGGGCTTCGACCTTACGTCCGTCGTTCGTTTCGTAACGCACAAACAGTTTGACTTGATTCGTGGTGGGAGTAGCTCCCGGCCAGGGAAGCTGCAGGTGAATTCCGCGCGACGAGCTACTGCGGCTGATTCGCTGGCTGGCCAGTTGCTCGTCGAGATCCCAACGCGCGAGCCGGGCGGTGTCACCCGACTTGGTTGGATCGAGGACCACGATGGAAACCGGGCCTGCATGCGGAACGAACTCGCCAGCCTGATTACGCGGTTCAAACACGAGCGACAAACCATCGTCGCCGGGAATCTGATCGAGATTGGTGCCGCGCGTCAGCAGCGGATTCAGAAACAAGTGCGTCACACGTCCATCGACAGGCTCAGGCTCGACTTGCGAGGGCTTGGACGGTGGTGGAGGCAGTTCGCTCGCCTCGGGCTGCTCTAGAGCCGGCGGTGGATCTTCGAGAATGTGCCGTGGCGGTTTGTTCGGGGCGGAAGGCAACAGGGGGAGCGAATTCTCCGTCGGCTTTTGCGACGAAACATTGCTGCCGGGAGTTGATGACGATGATCCGCTGCGGAAAGGCCGGGGCGTCACAGGTGCTGGGGGACTGACGCGCGGCGGCAAGGTGGGGGCAGAGGGTGCTGGCTGTGTATCGGGAACTTCGATCGAGGGTACATCAATGCTCGGCGGGCTTAGATCGGGACCACTACTGGAGGAACTGCTTCCCGACGAGGCACGAGGCGTCGAGCGAGGCAATCCCAGCGGTCCGGTTCGTCGCGAGGGCTTTTCGCCCCGTAGCAAGCGAGCATTCTCGTCCCGCAGCATTTCGACTTCGTCGCACAGCTTCGCATTCTCTTGCTCGAGCTCGTAGCTGTAGGTTTCCAGTTCGCGATATTCTGCGTTCACGGCTTCGATGTGCCGATTCACATACGGCATCTGGCACCCGGCCAGCAGCAACGCTGCAGCGGGAAGCAGAAATCCGTAATGACGTGGCGACGTAAGCAAACGAGGGAAGCCTTCGAAGGGAAGCCTGGCAACAACCTGCCGACAGAAGGTCCGCGCAAGCGGCAAACTGTCGAGCGGGCGGTGATGTAGCAAAACGGCCAGACAGGCGAAAGATCAACCGGCAATAATTGCTGGCAGTCTGGCAGAAAGCATCAGAAGGTTTCGCCTTGAGGTCATCCTCTCGCCAAACACCTAAACGTCCAACAACTCCCGAGGTTTTTGGACAGGCGCTCACTCTTGAATTCAACTGGAACTCGTTGCAACTGTGTCACTTGTGACATACGAGCAACTTGTCCAACTCGCTCTGTTTGTCCAACAACCGGGCTGATTCTTGGACAGGCCCCAGTTGCAACGGCGGACCCGAACCTCGCCTCGCGAGTAAGACATCAGCCAACTTTGCAACACGCGCGACAACGACCAAACTGCAAGAGAACGTGCTTACATTAGATCGCTGTGGTGAAGTGTTGTCAATAAGTTGATTATCTAATTTCGAAAATATCCTAGCGATCGCTTTTCACCGTAGTCATCTTGCTCCGCAAGATGATGCCGCTCGACTTCTCAGCGCAATGCGCTACGGTCATCTCGGCGGAGCGAGATGAGTACGGTATCAAAGCTTCAGCAACGAGATGCTGACCTGCAGCAACCGGTCATCAAGCACCAGCGACTGTTCGTCTGCGTGCTCGAAAGTGACGCAGACAAATTCCAACCCACGAGCGTAGGCAATTTGATAGCCAGTACCCACAATCACCGAGGGAATGGTGATGTGCGAGAAGCTCCAGGGCGTACCTGCCAAGTGCGACTTGATGCCGCCGACGATCAAGTTTGTAATCTCACCAGCGCCATCCACGACCTGAGCCGTCAACTGGCCGAAGCGATCTTGCAGCAATCCCTCTACCGCGCGAATGGCGACCCGTTCGGCCAGATTCACGGTGATGAAGCCCGACACTCGGCCATGCACGCCGATGAGGCCGGTAATTTTGCCAACTTCACGTCCGGGGACGACGGAGATCCCCACGCAGCGGGCTTGGGTGCCGCACATCAGCAGGGCACTCTCCACGGACCCGCGCAGGGCGCGAACCAGATGGGGGTCGGCCATTTCAGTCATCGGATCGGCTTCAGCAACGAGAGTCATGGCCTGCCCTGCCTGTTGAGAACAATCTTCCCACGGGAGTGCGCGCACTAGTGGCACTAGCTCCTCATTTTTCTAAGTTCGCCCATTTGGCCCTGAGGGCATGAGGAGCGAGCGAAAGATTCTGCCAGCGGTGCATCATTGGTGGCAAACCGCAGAGGACCTTGGCGACGGTAACGATCTTGCTGACCAAGGGACTAGCCAAACGATGATGCTAGCACCCTCGCAGGTTCGGCTTGTTCAAAACCTTGGCGGCGGACTAGAATCCCCTGCTGTCATTTCCAGCCATGATTGCGGTAGCCGTTCTGCGACGGTTCGCCGCTCTTGATAGACGCAGGAAGCTGCATGAACGCGGAACGGAATCCGCCCGGAGAGAGCTCGCTCCTCTCTCGCCCACTCGAGTTGCTGACCACCTGGTCACTCAAGGCCCCGCTTTGGGTTGTGGGGGCCGCCGTTGGCTTAACGCTGATCGCACTCCTCGTCACGTTTAATGGCCTGGAGTTTAAGACCAGCCGGCTCGATTTACTCAACGCCAAAAGTGCCTACAACCAGCGCTGGCTCGCCTATCTCGATGAATTCGGCGATCGCGACGATGCCGTGGTCGTGGTGCAAAGTGCTGATCCGGCGTTGCTGCGAAAAGTCCTCGACGACATCGCCGAGCAATTGCGCACGCAGAAGAAACTCTTTCAGTCGGTGATGGACAGGCAGAATCTTTCCGCCCTGCGTGGCAAGGCGCTGCACTATCTACCGGACAGCGAACTCCATCAGTTGCAGCAGCATACCGAGCAAGCGCGGCATTTGTTGCCGCGCGATCCCAAAACAGCTGACCCCAGCGTGGCACTCGCCCAACTCAACGACACGCTCGAGAAGGTTCGCGCGGCCAGCCCCGAAGCACATCAGCAACTGCAAGAGCGTTACGGCAAGGTGACGGCTTCCCTCGCTCTCGCTCTCAATCCCGAGCAACTGCGCCAGCAGATGCCGGCCGCCGATTGGTCGCAGCTGAACGAGAAATTCGGCAGCAAGTACTTGCTCAGCGAGCAGGGGCACATGGGTTTCGTGCTGTGCAAGATGAAGATCGATGAGAACGAACTGGCCCGCGGCACTCAGGCCATCAAGACCTTGCGCCAGATGATCGTCGATACGCGGGCCCGTCATCCCGATGCCTGGATCGGCCTGACAGGGATGCCGATCATCGAGTTCGACGAAATGCAATCGAGCCAGGCCGACATGCTTTGGACCGGCATCCTGAGCATGGTCTTTGTCTCGATTCTGTTCATCGCCGGATATGGCGGCTTGCGACACGCATTGATCGCTTGCGTTGTCTTGCAGTTGGGCATGGCCTGGTCCTTCGGCTTTGTCACGCTCGCGATCGGCCACTTGAATATTCTCAGCTCGGCCTTCGGCGTGGTGGTCATCGGTCAGGGAATCGACTTCAGCATTCACTACGTGGCCAGCTATCTGAAGCTGCGCCGCCTTGGTCACGGAACTGCCGAAGCGCTCATCATCACGGCCCGCGATGTGGGCCCGGGTGTCTTTACCGGTGCCATCTCCACGGCCGCTGCGTTTTTCGCAGCAGGACTGACGGAGTTCACGGGAATCTCGGAACTGGGCATCATCGGCGGAGCGGGCATTCTGCTGTGCGTGATTGCCACGGCCTTCGTGCTCCCCTCGCTGATCTATCTGGTCGATCACAGCCGTGAGCATCTGGCGATGCCCGAGATTCTGCCAGCAGCCAGTTGGATTCGGCCCCTCACTCGGCATCCAGCACTCACGATCGCCAGCACGCTCGTTCTGACATTGGGGCTGACCACGGGCGTCGCTTGGGTTCGCTACGATCACAACCTGCTCAACCTGCAGCCTGCTCATTTGGAAAGTTCGGAGATCGAACGCGAGTTGTTCAGTCAACTCGACGACAGTGTCTGGTTTGCCGTTTCGATGTGCGACTCCAAAGAAGAGCTTGCCCAGCGCAAGGCACAGTTCGAAAAGCTCTCGCAGGTTGCGAAGACCGAAGAGATCGGTTCGCTGCTCCCCAAGTCGACGCCGCGCAAGCAGCAACAAATCGCCGAGATCCACGACTCGCTCCTTGATCTTCCTCAGCGGCCGATGCCGGTCTCTATTCATGCGGGACGCTTGAAGCGGGAAGTTGCCCGAGCCAAGTTCTTGCTTGAGCGGGATTCGCCCTACGAGACACCCCTGCTTCAGCAACTGGCCATGGTGGCTCAGCAAATCAACCTGCAGCCCGACGATCAATTGGCCGCTCGGCTTTCGATGACGTCGGTCTCGCTCGCCAGCAATGTCCTTGCGCCCCTGCGAGAATTGCGCGAACTGAGCGATCCATCGCCCCCGGTCATCAGCGATCTGCCAACCGAACTGACCGATCGCTACATCGGCAAATCGCATAAGTATCTCATCAAAGTTTATGCTCGTGGCAACATTTGGGACCTCGATCGGCTGAGCAAATTCGTCGAGCAGGTCGAATCGGTTGACCCGCGAGTGACGGGGCATCCGGTGCAGACGTTCTACGCTTCGCAGCACATGCAGCAAAGTTACATCTACTCGGGCTGTTACGCGCTCATCGCCGTATTCGTGCTGCTGCTGCTCGATTTCCGTAATCTGTGGCATGCCTTCCTCGCGATGACTCCGCTGGGCCTGGGCTTTGTGCAAATGTGTGGCGTGATCGGCTGGCTCAACATCCCCTTCAATCCAGCCAACATGATTGGCCTGCCGCTGATCATTGGCATTGGTCTCGACGAAGGAGCGCACCTCGTGCATGAGATGCGCCGCCAGCGCGGCCGCTTCAAGCTGGAAGACTCCACCGTGATTGCGGTGATCCTCACCTCCGTCACGACCATGGCAGGCTTCGGCACGCTGATCCTCTCGCGCCATCAAGGCCTACGCAGCATGGGCCAATTGCTCACGCTCGGTGTCGGTCTCTGTCTGGCCACTACGGTTCTCTTCCTCCCTTCGCTGCTCACGATTCTCACTCGCCACCGCACCGAGGAAGACGAACTCGACGAAGAAGACACCACCGCCGACTCGCAACCCGTCGATGAGTTGCAAATGGTGGTGATGCCAGCGCCAGTGGTTCGTTCCGTACAAGTGGCTTCACCCATCGTCGAGACGGTCGTTGAGGAAGACGAGTACGAACCGGTCGCGGAAGACGAGTATTTAGAACCGGAGTTCGAACCGGCCTACGAACCGGCTGCATTGCCAGCTGAAATACAGGCGACCGAGGCTGATGCTGCCGAAGCACACGCCGCGGAAGAGACCTTCCCCGAACCTCAAATCTCGTACTATCGGTTTGAGATGCCGGCGCAACCTCTCCCACCCATCTACAGCAACCCAGTGCCCGACGAAACGCTGACGCTGGAAATGCTCCGCCGCGAGTTGCTGCAGCGGGCCGATCAGCTAGCGGAAGCGTCGGAGGCCAAGCATCCCCAATTGGAAGCCACTCGTATTGATCCTCCCGCCGAGTTTTCGCCGCTGATGTTCGGCCCCGTGACGACCATGGTTCCACGCCGCCGAATGCTACCGCGGCGAGTGGAACAGCCTGCCGACGGCCCTGTGGAATCTCAGCCCGATCAAGTAAACTAGAGCGTTCCCGAGGATTGGCTGCCATGCCGAACATGCAAACTTGGGACTGGGTGCTGCTGGCCATCGGTGCGTACATTGCCGTTTCCGCACTTGCCAAGCTGATGCGACAACATCGCGATGTGGTGCTGCAACAACTGACCGAGCAGGCCGCCGCGGAGCAGCAGCGACAAAAGCTGGCTAGGCAACTCGAAAAGCAACGGAAGGCCAAGGCAGCCAAGAAGGCAGCGTAACTTGTTCGTGACCTGTGTTCGTCTGACGTGACTGTATGACCAAGCGACTTTACATCGAGACCGTAGGCTGCCAGATGAACGTGCTGGACAGCGAGATGGTCGTCGCCAGCTTGCGTCGCCGCGGCTTCGAACTCAGTCGCGATCTCGAATCGGCCGACGTCCTGCTGTTCAACACCTGCAGCGTCCGCGAGCAGGCCGAAAACAAGACTTACAGCGCACTTGGCCGTCTCCGTTCGTTCAAGCTGAAGAACCCCGACAAGATCATCGGCGTCATGGGCTGCATGGCCCAGAAAGATCAGAAGCTCGTCTTCGATCGCGCCCCGTTTGTCGACCTGGTCGTTGGTCCCGGGCAACTCGCCAAGATCCCCGACTTGCTGGAAGAGATCGCCAGCGGCAAGGGCAAGCAACTCGCCGTGGGCCTCGGTCGCACCGCCGGCTCTGTCGATGAGATTCGCCGCAGCCACGAATCCTTCGATCCGCTCCGCGATCCCTCGATGCGGCCGACGCCGTTTCAGGCCTACCTGCGCATTCAGATTGGCTGCGACAAATTCTGCACCTACTGCGTCGTGCCGAACACGCGCGGCCCCGAGCAAGGTCGCCCGCCGCAACAGATTATCGAAGAAGCTCGCCTGCTGGCCGATCAAGGCTGCAAAGAGATCATCCTGCTGGGACAAACGGTCAACAGCTACAAGTATCGAGATGCCAGCGGCCAGACGACGCGGCTCAGCGATCTGCTGGTGCAACTGCACGAGATCGAAGGGCTCAAGCGGCTGAAGTTCGTTACGAACTATCCCAAGGACATGACCGACGACTTGCTGCAGGCCGTGCGTGACCTGCCCAAGTGCTCGCCCTACCTGCACGTGCCCGCTCAAAGCGGCAGCAACACGATGCTGAAGAAGATGAAGCGCGGTTACACGATCGAAGAGTATCGCGAGATGTTCGGCCGCATCAAAGCGACCCTGCCCGATGCTGCCGTCACCAGCGATTTCATCGTCGGCTTCTGCGGCGAGACCGACGAAGACTTCCAGTTGACCTACAACCTGGTTGGTGAGTGCCGCTTCAAGAACAGCTTCATCTTCAAGTACAGCGAACGTCCGGGAACGAAGGCGGCGGGCCTGATGGCCGACGATGTTCCGCACGATGTGAAGCAGTGGCGTAACAACGAACTGCTCGAACTGCAGAACAAGATCAGCGAAGAAGAAAACCAGCGTTTGCTTGGTCAACGCGTGGAAGTGCTGGTTGAAGGGCCGAGTGAGCATGCTAAGCACCGCGGGGAAGAACACGGCGACGTGATTCAACTCGTCGGTCGCACGCCCTGCGATCGAATTGTGGTGTTCGATGGCAACTCGCGCCTGACGGGCGAAATCGTGCCGCTGATGATCTACGAAATTGCACCTCATACTTTGTTCGGCGCGGTAGCCACCCAGCATGTCGGTAGTTCGCCGGTCCTGCTGCTGGGCTCGTGAGTTGGCGTCGCCGAAGATACCCTCGGCAGCCACGCGCGAGCGCCGTCTGGCCCGCGCCGTAGCCTTGCTCTATCACGAAGTGCGCACGTGTGTCTCCGCCGAAGAGGACGTGCTGCAAGCTCTCGCATGTACCTTGCCGATTGTGGTTCACCGTCGCTCCAGTTGCGAAAACTCGTGGGAGTGGCTCGAAGCAGGGACCGATGCTTGGCCTCAGACCGTACTCTCGAAGCTGCGTGATCTTTTGTCAAATGCTGGCCTCGTCGATTGCGCGACTCGTTTATTGCCTAGCGACGAACCGGGCAACGACGCGGGCCTCTGGCATTTGTACGAACTGCTGCTGAGCGAATTGGCCCAGCGAGATCGCAAGTCGAGCGGCACTTTTTACACGCCACCGGAAATCGCGAGCTTTGTTGTTGCCCGGGTCGATCGTCAGCTGAGTGAGCAGTTTGCTCTACCTCACGGACTCACCGACAACGACCTTGCGGGTGACATCCTCGAACCGGCCTGCGGCAGCGGGGCCTTCTTCGCCGCGATCATTCAAGCTGCGAGCAGCAAACCCAACGGGAGCGAGGAAACCGCCCAGCGGCTTGTCGCGCGTTTGATTGGCATCGATGTCTCGCCCGTCGCGCTCTTTGTCTGCCGTTTACGACTGGCGTTATTACTGAGCGAATCAGGGATCACGCTCACTCGTGAGTTTCCTCAGCCGACACTCTGGTGCGGCAATGCACTCGCTGGACCTGAACTCACTCCGCCCCTGAATCGCAAGATCGCCGTCGTCATTGGCAACCCACCATTCTCTTCGCTCTCGCGCAACGAACATCCCTGGATCCAGCGACTCATTCGCGGCGATGAAACAACCGCCGGCTACTTCTCCATCGACGATCAGCAACTGGGCGAACGGAAGACCTGGCTGCACGATGACTACGTCAAGTTTCTCCGCCTCTCGCAGTGGTGTCTCGAGCAATCTGGTTCTGGGGTCATGTCACTCGTGACCAATCACGGCTGGCTCGACAACGCCACCTTTCGCATTGCCCGGCAACAACTGCTGCGCGCCCTGCCAAATATCGAGATCGTCGATCTGCACGGCAACTTCAAAAAACAAGAATCTCCTCCCGCTGGTATTCGTGATGAAAACGTATTTGGCCTCAGTCAAGGAATCTCGATCGTCACTGCCGTGAAACCGCTGCCAATAGCTCTGCCGCAAGTAACCTACGCCGAACTTTGGGGATCACGCGCCGATAAACTCGCTCAACTGGCCGCCGGTGATTTATCGCCGCACATCTGTCAGCCTGCGTTACCCTGGTTCACCTTCGTTCCTCAGCGGGAGCAAGTCCCCGCCGAATATCTGCGTGCTCCGTTACTTACCCAAGTCATGCCCGTTCATTCCACCGTGCCGGTTACTGCCCGCGATCACTTTGTGATTGCTCGTACGCGGGAAGAGTTGCTGCGGCGGATCGAACTGTTTGTTGATTCGAACACACCGGACGAACTCATCCGCGCCGAGTACTTCCATCGCACTCGCTCCACCCGCTACTCACCCGGCGATACTCGCAGCTGGAAACTGACCGCAGCTCGCAGGCTGGTCAGAGACGCTGGTGATCCGAACCAGTTCGTCGTCCGTTGCTTGTACCGCCCCTTTGTCTGGCGTTACATCTTTTGGCATCCCGCCATGATCGATTGGCCGCGCGAAGAACTCACGCGACCGCTCGTCGCTGGCCACAACCTGACCTTGCTCGCTCGCCGCCAGTCCGTTGCCGGCAAAGAGGCCAACTTCTTTTGGATCACCGACTGCTTGCCCATCGATGGTGTCATCCGCAGCGACAATCGTGGCAGTGAATCATTCTTTCCGCTCTGGCTCGATCCACCTCATGGCCAGACACGTCGATTGAATCTCAGCGGTGATTGTTTGGCAAGTCACAATCCGGCAGAATTTCTCGCTGCCATCTATGCCCTCTTTCATTCTCCTACCTATCGCACCCGCTATGCCAACGGTCACGCGATGGAGTTTCCCCGCGTGCTGCTGCCACGCGACGGGGCGTTGTTCTCAGCCCTGGCAAAGTCGGGACAGCAGCTCATCGATCTGCATCTCACCGACCCGCATGTTGAGCCATCAACGACCATTGACCTGCCGAAAATAGAAGACAGCGAAGACGGCCTACTCGCCCGCATCGAGGACTTTCAAGTCGGCACTTACCGCGTCTGTCGCAAGTGGCTCGAAATTGAAAACGAAACCCGCGACTCAGCGGCCTTCCTCCGGCTGCAGCAACAGATTGCCGCGACGTTGCAAATTCAACAGCAGATTGATTTGACCATCGACCAGGCTGGTGGATTCAGCAAAGCCTTTTAACGCAGTCCTCTCGCTCCGCCGAGAGGAAAGTGTAGTCCTCTCGCTCCGCCGAGAGGATCATGCACCACGATCGAGCGTGGCGACTACACTACGACACGCCGTATTCGTTCCACAGCGGCGGCAGCGGAGCCTCGATGGCAATCGGCTCGCGCGTCATGGGATGTTTCAGGCGGATGCTGCGGGCATGCAGCGAAATGAGTCGTTCCCGCTCATCGTTGCTCCACGGTCCGAAGGTCGCGGGACTGCCGTAGAGCGTATCACCGAGTAGCGGCAAGCCGCGCGACGAGGTCTGCACGCGAATCTGATGCGTCCGGCCCGTTTCGAGTTCAATCTCCAGCAGCGTGCCGTGAGGCAGCGATTGAATGGTCCGATAGTGCAGAATCGCCAGCTTGCCTGCGGGGTCATCTTTTTCGACGACCACCGAGCGGAGCTCGCCCTCGATCTTCTTCAAACAGTCCGTCCAGGTTCCTTGCTCTTCCGCGGGCTTACCGCCGACGAGTGCCCAGTAGGTCTTTTGAACGGTTCGTCCTTCGAACTGTTCCGAGATCTTCCGAGCCGCTCGCACATGCCGCGCGAAGACGATTGCCCCCGAGACAGGCCGATCGAGGCGATGCGGCACGCCGAGATAAATCTCGCCGGTCTTCCCTTCGCGCTGCTTGATGAACCGCTTCACGCGCAGCTCGAGGCTATCGATACCCAGCGGCGCTTGCGTCAGCAGGCCTGCTGGCTTGTTGACAATTAAGCAGGGCCCTTCGTCGTACAGAATCGAAAAGCCCCGGTCGCTATCGGCTGCCTTGGTGGCGTCGCTGGTTGGGTCGGTCGACATGCGTTACTTCGGATCGATCTTCAGCTTCACGCGATACTCGCCGGGAAACTGGTAGCCGTCGCCCGAGTAATCTCCTTGCATGCCAATGGCCAGTTGCAACACGCCGGACGACTTCGCGACCACGGTGTACTGCTTGCCGACCTTGAACATCGTTCCCTTTTCGCCGATGCGGCCCACGAGCGCTCCGCCCGCGATCTGATTCGGCACGTACCAGCCATAATTGGGCGCGCCGTCCGGTCCGCTGCTGGCGTTGCTGCCCCAGGGAGTCATCGTGATGCTCCCTTCGGCCTTGATCGTGATGCGGTCGCCGGCCTGCACCCGAACACCGGTGCTCTTGAACGACCGCTGAGCCAGGTTCTCGCCTTGCACCGTCACGCTCTTACGAAACGATTCCTTGGTGCCAGCTTCTCGTTCGGCCCGACGAACATCGGCCAGCTTCACATTCAGCTCGCCGTACTTGCTCGCGACTTTGAACTCGGCGGGAGTCACTTTTCCCACGACGGTGAAGTCGGTGGTCACCACGGTGTCTTGCCGAATCCAGGGTTGCTCGGCCACGGCATCTTCATCGTCACTTTGCTCTTCGTTGGCTTCTTCCAGTTCCTTCAAAATCTCGCCGACGTGCCGCTTTAGTTCGACGTTCTCATCGGCAGCGAACTTCTCCAACTCCTTCTGCACCTTCATGCCCATAGCGGACAGATCTTTGTGTGCCTGCTCGCGTGTCTTGTAATCGTCGCTGCCGAGCTTTTTGATCTGGTCGACAATCTTGGCCGACAGTTCCGGAAAGCTATCGAGCCCCGGCGAGAAACTGCGAATCTTGTCGACAGGCACCACCAGTTTGCCGAACTGCGTTTCGACGGTGATCTCGGCAATCGACAGGTCACCCGTTAGCACGCTGCCATCGAACAAATGCAGCTTCAAGTAGCGAGGGCCGTAGTTCACGACGGCCGCGCGCGGCACATCGACCGTGGGCTCTTCCTTGGCCTTCTCTTTTTTCTCTTCGGCCTTTTCGGGAATCACGCCGGGAATAGCCGCCTTGATCCGTTCCAGAATCGCTGCCCCTTCCACGCGCGGGGCTTCTTCTTCCTGGGCAGAGAGGATGCCTCCAGAACCGCAGAGAACCCAACCGGCCAGAGCGACCGCCAACGACTTGTTCATGGTGTACCTTCTTCGCAGAGATGAGATGTCCCTATTGTGGCTGACCATCCCCTAAATTTCCACTCAGGTGATGACGAGCCAACCGGGACCAGCGTTTCGGGGGTGCGGCCTGGATTTGCTCAGGTCACACCCAGCAGCTCACAGGCCTGTTGATAACCGGGTGCCGGAAAACCGTACTCACTGGCGGTAACTCGCGCCAGGGCAATCATTTGCCGCCAGCGATAAGCGGGCCGCGTGGTGGCAAACTCTTCACTGACCGTGCGGTAATATTTTTCCGCGTGCAGGGCCCCGTCTTCGCTGGTTGCGTAACGCAGCAGTAACTCGCTGAGGGGAGTCACGGCGTGCTTTTGGTCGCCATACGTTTGCACCAGGGCACAAGCGCGGGCCTGGTCCTTGCCGCGAATCGCCTCGTCGGTTGCGGCCAACAGAGCCTCCGCAGACTTCTCGCGAATTGAGTCAAGTTGCTCCGCGTAGGGATAAGGCGTCTTGGAGCCCATCTGGCCCGCAGTATGGAAGGCACCGACGATGAGCGCCGCAGCGGCATTGCGCGGACCGCTTGCCGCTGCAATGTTTCGCCAGGCATTGGCCGAGTCCGAAGCATGTACCCCGACCGAGTCGCCGTGTACTCCGCCCGGCGGTTTCCCCTTGCTGGCGTTCTGAGCCGTGCGACCCGGATCGTGCAGCACCAACTGATTCGCAGCCAGCGAGATCGCCTCGCCGACGACAGCCGGACTGATTCCTTCGCCCAGCGCGCTCGCCGCCGCTTCGGCTGCCTGGGCGCGTGTGCCGGCAAAGATCACCTGGCTCAACTGCTCGACCGCTGCATCATCGAGCGGCTTTGTGCCCAGCGGTTGATCGAGCAGTTGGTGCTCGTCCAGCAACTTCGGCAGCAGCGTACGAATATCGGAGCGCGGCCGATTGCGGGTCTTCAAATACTCTTCCGACTGCACGCAATAGCGGACCGATTGCCGCAGCAGTGTGTGGGCGTGCTCCTGCCCGGTGAGATTCAGCATGGCCCACGAGCGCCAGGCCAGCACCACGCGATGCACGTCAACCTCTTCCATCACGGCCCACTGCAGATGTTGAAAGGCCTCGCCCGGTGTTCCCTGCGCGATCGCGGCGAACACCGACTCGGCGTCGGGATAGCTGACGCGATGAATGGCGTCGCGCAAGTCTTGTGTTGCTGCCTGAGGTGCGCTCGGCTTGGCTGCTGTTACGACTTGCAAAGTATCGCTGGCCGCATGTCCCGTTTCTTGAATGCGGCTGGCGTTCCGATAGATTACCTTCAGCACCGGCAATGCCCGCTTCTCCTTGGGAAGTTCGAGCGACATCTGATAAGCCGGTGCCAGGGCCATGAATGTGTGATAGCCCGTGTAGTCGTTGCCGCCGAAGGCCCGGGCGTTTGCGAACGCTGCCGCAGCGGTCAGCGTTTTCAGGTCGAGGCCCCCTTTGATCTTGGCGACCAATTGCGGCAGCAGCTTATCGGCTGGCGTCTCTTGCAGCAGGTCGACCAGCGGTTCCATGTCACCAAAGGTAACGCCCGACTTCGGCTCTTCCGCAGCCCAAGCAGGTGCCAGTTGTAATTCGCTGGCCAGCGAAGCCCCCAAGCTGGCTGCGAGCATGCCGCGGCCCACATCGGCTAAAAAGTCACGACGGTTCGCTCGAAACATGGCCCACCTCCCGGAGAGTAAGAGTCAGCCTGCCTGCGTGGTTTGTCTGTGGTGTCATTATAGAAGTCTCGCATCAGCGGCCACAAATGAATTCGACGGCCCGTCTACGTCATCGCTCAACTCCCTTGATAACCATTTCCGATAATCGTTTGGACGACTTCAGCATGCCGGTTAAGGGAAACGACTCTGACCATTCCCTCCACAGACTGCCCTGCTGAACAGGTCTCGCACTCGCTATTCAACGTCCCATTTTGATAACCAAATTCGCATTTTTTCGAAAGTTGTCGTTTGCGGTAAGCCCTTTCCTGCCTGCAGCTTGCGACCATAAGTCGAGTCATTTTGGCAATTTCGTGATAACCGTCTGATAACCACTTTTCGCGAACATGCTGAACAGTACCTGAACAGGGGGTTGGTAGCTTCTGGCGAGGTGCGACTGATAAATAGCGGCATATTGTTTCCCCTTGTCTGCAGTTCAATTCCGCCCGCCTGATAACCGTTCAGCAGTGCCATCGAATAACCATTTTCTCTCACACGAAGGTGATGACGACGCGATGACTGCCCTGTAGCGAGCATCCGTTCAAGAAACGGCCAAGCTGGGACTCGCCGGAATTGAATGGAATCAAAACCCCGCCAGCCTTACCTTGCAGCGCCATCTCACACGAAACGTCAGCCGTTTTTGAGTATCAAACGGGGCCTCCCTCGAACTGCCGAACTGGCTCGGCAGGCGTAACACGATCCACCAGACAGACCATGTCTAGATTAGCGCCCAGCAGTGATTGGTTGTCAATACTATATAGATAAATACTGCTGACTTATTAGCGATGTTCCTTGGGGACGCATTTGGCAGGGCCTGCTGGAACTTAGGCCATTCTGGGGTAACGCTGAGCAATCACCTGCGTCGAAAGCGATTTGCGTTCCTACCGGTCTGGTGAGGAACCTTACCGCATAAGACCAGAGGAAGACATGGGTGAGTACACCCATGCCACTCGACGTCTAAAGACAGATGCCAGCGCGAACGGCAGCGCGGCACGCATGGCATGCCATTCAGCCGCTCGGAATATTTACACCAACTGTACTTTAAGTTATTGACAAAATATCAATACTTTGTGCAAATGTCAAGTGCGGCTACGAATGGTTCTGCAGGTGGCGAGAGCGATCAGGCTCGTTGTTGAGGTGGCGGTGTGCACGCAGGATGGACATGCGTAACGGCAATAGTTTTTGTTAACATTTTCAATAAGTAAATAGCGAGTCGACACGATGTCGGATCTATCTAGGGCGCAGAAGTCTCCCTAGCGAAGAGCGAGACAGCGAGTGTCGCGGGGTGTTCGAGTGCCAAAATGGCAGTATTAAGTGGTTATCAAACGGTTATCGAGAAAACGAGAAATAACTGGTTATCACGCGACCGAAGTGGCAGTTGCAAAAGAGGTTACGGTGGATTCTGAAATGCGAAAAAACGCGCGAAAAAGTTATCAAAGTTTGGGTGGCCAGGGACTGTTCAGGGCAAGGTGGAAGCCAGGGCGCAAGGGAAGAGCCCGCCCCATTGCTGGCGCACGAAAAAACCCGACTGGGTTTAGCAGCCGGGTTTTGAGCTTTGGCCTAATTCGCAGTCTTGATACCTCGATTCACGGTCGGAGTGCGCTTGGGCAACCGAACGTACTCTTTGCCAGACTCCCTCTGTTGCCGCTGAAGGTCGTCGATGATGCGTTGCAGGTCGTTACCAAATGCCTCGGACAGCTGGTGACGAATGGAGCGGATCTCTTCGGTGGGAGATGGAGTCGGTTTCATGGTAGCCCCACAAGTTCCTCAGGAGTGCAAATGATCGGCGGTTCAAATCCAGCGTCGCGGCAGACGCTTTCAATGCGATTCCGCAGCGCCGCATTCGCAATGTGCTTGAAGTTCCAGGTCACCAGATATTGTATCCCGTGGACGGCCGCAATCGCGATATGAATGGCGTCTCGTGGTTCGGAAATTGGAACCGCGCCTTGTAACGTGAGCTTTTCGGCAAGATCGTGAACCTCTTCCGTGATATCAAGCAATGGCAAGAATTCAACTTCGTCCAACCGCTCCCGCGCGGCGATGGGATCACCGCCACCACACTCGTCAAGAACTAACTGTGAAATCAGTAGTCGATACTGCGCCGACGCAATTGGCCACCAGCGACGAGTGATGTCTTGGCGTGCCGCAATGGCTGGATCGCGATGGATCCTTCCCGCCAAGTTTCCGATGATTGTGGTTTCGACGTATGCGGTTTCCATAGTGCGACTAATTATTGCGAACAATTCAATCAGATGCCAAATGCTTCAGTACACGAAAAAACCCGGCTGAGGTTAGCAGCCGGGTACCGTGGTTTTAAATGGAAGGCAATCTCGCGGAGCAGCACCCTACCCCAACCCTCTCCTCGGCGTACCGAGGCGAGGGAGTTAAGAAGGAGCGGACTATGCGATTAGTCGAGGAAGCCGACCAGTTCTTGGCTGCGGCTGGGTTGCTGCAGTTTGCGGACGGCTTTGGCTTCGATCTGGCGGATACGTTCGCGGGTGACCTTGAAAATATGGCCGACTTCTTCCAGCGTGTAACTGTAGCCGTCGCCGAGGCCGTAACGGAGCTTGATGATCTCGCGTTCGCGATAGCTGAGGGTCTTCAGCACGCGATTGATCCGGTTGCGGAGCATCTCTTGCGAGGCGCCGGTGGCAGGGCTTTCGGCAGTGCCATCGGGGAGCAAGTCGCCGAAGTGGCTGTCTTCGCTGTTGCCCACGGGACGGTCGAGGCTGATCGGATAGCGGCTCATGGCGAGCACGCGACGAGCTTCATCGACGGTCGTCTTGGCGCGGCGAGCCGTTTCTTCGATCGTGGGTTCGCGACCCAGTTCTTGCAGCAGCTGACGCGAGACGTTGCGCACGCGGCTCATGGTTTCGACCATGTGAACCGGAATGCGGATGGTACGGCTTTGATCGGCAACGGCGCGGGTAATGGCCTGACGAATCCACCAGGTGGCGTACGTACAGAACTTGAAACCGCGGCGATACTCGAACTTGTCGACCGCACGCATCAAACCGGCGTTTCCTTCCTGGATCAGATCCAGGAACGAGAGACCACGGTTGCGGTACTTCTTGGCGATGCTGACCACGAGACGCAAGTTGCCTTCCGACAGTTCTCGCTTGGCTTGCTGATATTCGGTGTAGACCGACTTCAGCAGCTTGACGCGAGCGGCGAGGCTGGCCGGCGTTTCTTGAGCGGCAACCAGGATGTTCCGCAGTTCGCTCTGCCAGGCCTTGCGACCTTCGGCGGGGAGCTTGGCGGCGACATGGGCGTTGATCTTGCCACGGAGTTCGATGACGCGAGCGTTGAAGTCTTCCAGGGTGCGAATCATCTGTTCGATGCGTTGGGTACGGAGACCCAACTCTTCGACCAGGCGAACGCACTTGCGGCGACGACGCGAGAGGCGAACCCAGGCAATGCGACGCTTGGTCTTGGCAGCCGACTTGCTCATGGAAAGCAAGAAGTCTTTGCGATTGCGCTTGAGGAGGATCTCGAGCGAGCGGAGGTTGTGCGGCAAGCGGCCGAGGATCTGGTCTTTTTCCAGGCGATCGGTCACCGAGACCTGCACGGTGCGGTCGAAGGGGAGTTCACCTTCGTGAACTCGCTTGAGCACCTTGTAGGCTTGCTGAATCACATAGTCGCATTCCAGCAGCTTGGTGCGGAAGCGGCGGCGGGTGACTTCGATCTTCTTGGCGAGGTAAATTTCCTGGGCTCGGGTAAGGAGCGGAATTTCGCCCATTTGGGTCAGGTACATGCGAACCGGGTCGTCCGACCACGATTCGGAGTCCTCGCCCAGGCTCATCAGTTCTTCGTCGTCGAGCTTGACGGGCGCGTTTTCATCGGCAGCGCCATCGACAACGTCGAGATCCGCAGTGTCGTCATCGAGTTCCAACTCGGCCACTGCCTGGACGGCAAAGCCTTCGTCTTCCTCGGGCGTGCGGACGGCATCGTCATCAAATTCATCGAGCATAGAGTCGAACAAGGGGAGTGCTCCTACTGCGATTCGATCCAGAATTTCAAATGTTACTTGCGTGCTGGACAGCTGCCCTGCGGGAAAACCCTGGGGCCAACGCAACTAACTGGCATGGCTTGTGGACGGGCACCAACCAACAGGGGATTGCTGATCGGCGAACCAACGGGCCAGAACAAGTCGGGCCAAAACAAGTACGGTACCGGGAGGGACATGAAACGAACTTGGCGTGACAGGTTTGCTTCGAGTGGACAATCTTCGGGGACAAATCTTTCGAACGGGACAAACGAGCCTTCAGCGCCAATCGATGATCGAGTTGTGGTTGCGGGCTAGAGCGATCAAGCCGAAATGAATCAGCGATCACGAATGACATGTCCTCCCCGCAGAGAGCGACGCATGCATTTCTTCCCACCACAGCAAACAACTCTAACACCGATTTGTACTTAGGCTGCCTCACTGACTGAAATGGTAGGAAATTGCGCGTACGTCGACTTAACCGCCAGCCGTACGTATTACGCAGGCCCACCAGTTTATCAGGCACGAGGCAATGATGTCGTTTCAACACCGGTTCCCGTTTCAACACTGCCAATCGCCGCCCTAGCCGGTCGAAAATTTCAACATCTACGCCATTCGCGGGGGAAGGTCGCTGGACGAGGAACAAATCCTCGGCAACGGTCTCCGCCGCAACTGGTGGCTTCAATGCGCCGCAGAAGCTGGGGTGGGTTGGTTGTGTCTCTAACTGGTGGAGTGATGGAAATAAGCAAGTGTTTGTCTGGCGATTATTGCTGACCGCGAGCGACCAGCGAGCATCGACAAACTTGACTTGCCTCCGAGTGCCTTCTGTTCCCATCCTCAGCCACGCAGCCGGCACGATGAATCCACAAGTATTGGTGGGAAGGGATATCAATCGCGGCTTGAACGTGGCTTGCCTAATTCTAACTAGACACAATGCCAGGGCTAGTAGCGATCTTAATGAAAAGGACAGATTTCTGACGCGTGAAGTTCGCAGCAAGTTCCGTGCGACTTCCCGCCCACTTTGCTGGCGCGGATTGACAACCGCCGGGTCAGCAACTTCGCGTTTTTCAACTCGCTGAACGCAAAGAGAAGCCTTCTCCCACCAGCACGCTTTACGGTCTGTCGTGCTAGCGGTCATGGCGGCTTCTCACTCCGTTGTCTGCGACAGGTCATTCAATCATGGACGCCTATCGGTACGTCTGCGGTTCGCCTTTCGTTCGAGAAAAACCGCGTGCCAGACACAAACGCAACTTACGACTTGATCTCGAAGATCGCTTCGACTTCGACGGCCGCACCGGTGGGAAGTGCGGCAAAGCCGAGGGCGGAGCGGGCGTGAAAGCCGTCGGTGGTCTTGCCGAAAATCTCGTGGAAGAGGTCCGAGGCTCCGTTAATGACCAAGTGCTGGTCGGTGAAGCTGGGGGCGGAATAGACGCAGCCCAGAACCTTGAGGCAACGCAGGCCGTTGAGGGTGCCGTGTGCCTGATGCACCGAGCGGAGGATCTTCACCGCACACTCGCGGGCCGCTTTGTAGCCTTCGTCGACAGTTAGGCCGGTCCCCAGAATGCCCTTGGTGTCGCTGACGTGGCCAGACGTCATCAGCAGGCTGCCGGTCTTGATGCACAGGTTCAAATAGCCGGCGGGCTGTTCGGTAAAGGTAATGCCCAGGGCTTGTGCTTTTTCGGTAGGTGTCATCGAAGTGGCTTTCGAAAGGATGCTTGGGTTGGAAAGTAGCGAAGTGGCGGCGCGGTGCATTGTAAACGCGCATTGGGCGAGTTGTCACAGCGGACTGCTAGCACGGTAATTCGGCAGCGAATTGGCGTTGGCGGAAACGCCGCGTACGGGGATATTTTGGCGTGGTAACAAGCGTGACGGAAACCAAGGATGGCCGGATGACAATTCGATTGACAGCGCTATTGCCTTGCAAAAACGAAGAGCGAAACATCGCCGCCTGCATCGCAGGTGCCCAGCTCGTGGCCGACGAAGTGCTCGTCGCGGACAGTGGCTCGTCGGACCAGACGTTGCAAATCGTCGAGCAGCTAGGCAATTGCCGCGTCATTGAGCGGGAGTTCATTTCGTACTCCAGCTTCAAGAATTGGGCCATTCCGCAAGCGAAGCACGAGTGGGTGCTGATCATTGATGCCGACGAGCGGTTGACGCCCGAGTTGGCTGCAGAGATTCGCGAGCAGCTGGCGAGCGTGCCGGACGATGTCGATGGGTTTTGGATCTATCGCCAGAACTTCGTCATGGGGCATGCCGTGAACTATTGCGGCTGGCAGCGGGACAAGGTTTTCCGCCTGATTCGCCGGGATAAGTGCCGCTACCGCGATTGCCGCGTGCACGAAGAAATCGACGTGAAGCCCGAGCGAGCTCGCAAACTGAAGAACCGGCTGCAGCACTACACCTATTGGTCGTACGACCAGTTTCTCGCCAAGCAACTTCACTACACCAAGCTGGGAGCCCTCGATCGCTGGGAAAGGGGGCGGCGGGCGAGTTTCGCGCGCACCCTCTTCGCGCCCTTTCTGCGGTTCGTGCAGTTGTATCTGTTGCGCGGCGGCATCCGCGATGGCTGGCTGGGCTTACAGATCTGCTTCATTCAGGCGTTTCTGGTGACGTTTCTCAAAGAGGCCCGCCTGTGGGAAATGCAGTACGCGCTGAAGCAGCCAGCGGAAGAGACAGCGCCGAGCAAGAAGCAAAAGCGAGCGGCTTGAATGGTGTGGTCGCGTCGCTCTCAGGAATCCTCTCGACGGAGCGAGAGTACAACATTGAAGAGGCGCACGAAAAAGCCGGCGATGAGAGGACTCACCGCCGGCACCTTGGAGCTGTCGATGTTGGCGAGGGAACGACTACATTTCACTCATGTAGTTGACCTTCGGGCGAGCGTCTTCAGAGACCGGCATATCGTACCGGTCCCAGGCACTGCCACGGCTGCGGTTCGAGGCGCGTTCGGCTTTGCGAGCGCACTCGATGCAATCGGCCACGTAAGGGACTGCCCGGAGGCGTTCGACACCGATGGAACTGTCGCAGGTATCGCACTTGCCGTAAGTACCCGCTTCGACGCGTTCCAACGCGGAATCGATCTGTTTAAGCTCACGGCTCTCGAAGTCGGCGAGTTGCGAGCGAATCGCGGCATGTTCGCTATCGACGCTGTTGTCGATTTCGTCGCCCACGCCCGACTCCACGCTGTCGCGTAGTTCGTTCACTTCGCCCGCCAAGTAGCGGCGGAGTTCTTGTCGTCGCTTGGTCAGACGCTGCTGCATCAACTTCACAAATTCGCTGCGTTTCATGTTCCCATCTCCCTGGTGCAGGGATCTTCGTTGGTGCGCTTGGCTGTCAACGCTCGCCTTCGATTGCCTGGACCTATAAAGGTTGTTCCTGACATCCACCTCCGTGCATTTCAGGTGCCGAATCCTCCGGACCGATGCTGCTTCCATCAGCAACTACGGTATGGTATCGCCGCCGGTTCGCACGGCTATGGACAAAACCCCCAATTGCGGTTAAGCGCCACTGGGTTAAAAACAGCCCCGTTTCTTGTAACGAAACTGTTCGGCGCGACATCGGCGACAGGCTAGAATGCCGGTGATCACCCGCCTTCGATTTTCCTTCCTCCTGCTGCCCGGCACGCGGTTTTTTCATGCTCGGTTCGCTTCTTACACGCTGGACCATTCGCCTGGCGCTTGCTTGCCTCGCTGCCTATTTGGCAGGTCGCATGCTTGGCGCTGGCAGCTTAGCGAGCACTCAGCAGACAGCGAAACCAGCGAGAAAGTTCACTTCGAATGCCATCGCGGATTACTGGCTACGCTGGATTTGGACTGCAGGCTGCGTATCATTCATCGCCCACGTCGTGTGCGCCTTTCAGTTCACTCACCACTGGAGTCACGCCGACGCCTGGCGACACACAGCCGAGGAAACCAAACGCATGATGGGCGTCGCGTTTGGCGATGGCATCTACTTCAGCTATTTGTTTCTGGTGCTGTGGGTTGTAGACGTTATCTGCCTGTGGTCGGCGGTGCAGCGCCCCGGGTGGATCATAGCGCCGGTCTATCTATTTCTGTTCTTCATTGCCTTCAACGGGGCCATTGTGTTTGAAATGGGACCAACGCGACCCGTGGGCATTGTGGTGGTGACGGCGATGGTGCCACTCTTCGTCCTGTTTGCGTGGAAGCAACTGCGCTGTCTCTTGGTGGCGAAGGCCTTTGTCGCGAAGCCAGACAAGGCAGCCTCGCCCGCGGAGTGCGAAGCATGACGCCGCGCAAGATCGCCTATCTGACTGCCGGTGCGGCCGGCATGTTTTGCGGCAGCTGCTTGAACGACAACGCTCTGGCTCGCGAGTTGTTGGCGCTAGGGCACGACGTCCAACTGGTGCCACTCTATACGCCGATTCGGACCGACGATCGAGACGTCAGTATCGATCAGGTCTTTTTTGGCGGCATCAATGTTTATTTGCAGCAGCAGGCCTCGCTGTTCCGTTGGTTGCCCGGTTGGCTCGATCGCTGGATTGACAAACCTTGGATCATCGACCTGGCGACTCGCTTCGGCGGCAAACTCGACTATCAAAAGCTCGGGGGCTTAGCCGTTTCGATGTTACGCGGCGAACAGGGCTTCCAGAGCAAGGAAGTCCATCGCCTGGTCGATTGGCTGGCCGGAGAGGCACAGCCCGAAGTCGTCATATTCAGCAACGTGCTGACCGCTGGCTGCGTACCAGAGTTGAAACGCCGGATGAATGTGAAAGTCTTCGTGCTGCTCCAAGGCGACGATATCTTCCTGCGCGAACTGCGCCCGGCAGATCTGAAGCTGGCGCTGGCCGAGATTCGCCGCCTCAGCAATCATGTCGATGGGTTTCTGACGCACAGCAGTTACTACGCCGATGCGATGAGCCTGTTTCTGGGAATCGATCGCACCAAGATTCATCTGCTGCCGCTAGGCATCCAAGGAGAGGATCTGGTACCAGACGCTGCTGCGGAACCCTCGCCCGAGCGACCACCCACCGTCGGTTACCTCGCACGCTTGGCTCCGGAGAAAGGGTTGCACATCCTGGCCGAAGCCTGGCTGCGTCTGCGCAAGATGCCAGGAACGCAAAACGCTCAGCTGAAGATCGCTGGCTGGATGGGGGCGCAAAATCACGATTACGCCCACTCTCTGTTTCAGCAGTTCGACAAAGTGGGCCTACGCGGCGAGTACGAATACCTGGGCGAAGTCGACCGGGCCGGCAAGTTGCAACTTCTTCGTTCAATCGATGTCCTCTCGGTTCCCACGACCTACCAAGAGCCCAAAGGACTGTTCGTGCTGGAAGCTTTGGCCGCTGGCGTCCCAGTGGTTCAACCCGAGCACGGCGCGTTTCCCGAGATGTTGGCCGAATTGGGTGGCGGTCTGCTGCATCGGCCGGAAGATGCCCATCATCTGGCCCACCGGCTGCACGAAATGCTCACGAACCCGGCCCTGAGGCAGGAACTGAGCCAACGGGGACAAGCGGCGGTGCTGCTGCGGCGGACCAACCGAGTTGCTGCCGAGGCACTCATTGCAATCCTGACAAGAATTGCCCCGGCCGTAGCGTTGGACCAAGCAGATTCGGCCGATTCAGGTTCCGCAGGGCCAAAAAAAGAGCCCGTGGCAGAACCACGGGCTACTTCAAGTGCGGTCGAGAGGGTTTGAACCTCCACGCCATTGCTGGCGCCAGCCCCTCAAGCTGGTGCGTCTGCCAATTCCGCCACGACCGCAAGCAGATGCCCTAGTCTAAGTTATCCCGCCCCAACGTCAAGGGAAGTGCCGATTGTTCCGTGGCTCATCGCCCCAAATACCACGCCTGGGGCTCGCGGACTATAATCCCCGGTTCGCCAGCCGGCTTCAGGCCCCTTCCCAGTTGCCCGGTTTGTGCCGACCTCTTCCGAACTTTGGGTGATACTCATGAATCATGTAACTGCCGCTTCCCGCTGGCTGATCGCCGGTGTTTTGCTCATTTCCTGGCTCGCCCTCGCCTCGGCTGCACCCGCAACCGGTTCGTATGATATTGTCGTTTATGGCGGCACGGCTGGCGGTGTGGCCGCGGCCGTGCAGGCTCGCCGTATGGGCAAGACGGCCCTCATCATTGAGCCCAGTCAGCACTTGGGCGGTTTGACCAGCGGTGGCTTGGGTGCGACTGATATCGGCAACAAGGCTGCCATCGGGGGCATCAGCCGCGAGTTCTATCAGCACGTTCGCAAGCACTACAGCGATCCGGCTAATTGGACGCAGGAGAAGCCAGAAAACTACAAGAGTGGTCGTGGCAGCGAAGGTCTGCAAGAAGACGCCATGTGGACCTTCGAGCCCCGCGTGGCCGAGAAGATCTTGCGCAAGATGTGTGCCGATGAGAAAGTGGAAGTGGTCTACGGCCAGCGACTGAATCGGAAAGATGGCTTGCAAAAGGACGGCAAGGCGATCACTTCGATTCGGATGGAGAGCGGCGAAGTCTACGCGGGAAAAATGTTTCTCGACGCCACTTACGAGGGAGACCTGTTCGCCCTCGCTGGTTGCTCGTACCACGTGGGCCGCGAAGCGAATTCGGTCTATGGCGAAACGCTCAACGGCGTGCAAGTCAAAAATGCTCGGCATCATCAACTTGTGGACGGCGTCGACCCCTACGTGAAGAAGGGAGACAAGTCGAGCGGACTCCTGCCCGGCGTGCATGGTGATTCACCGGGCGAAGAAGGCTCGGGCGACAAGCGTGTGCAGGCTTACAACTTTCGCATGTGCCTGACCGATCGGGAAAACAATAAGATCCCCTTCAGCAAGCCCGAGGGCTACGACCCAGCCCGATACGAACTGCTGCTTCGCAACTTCGAAGCGGGCGAGACTCGCGCGCCGTGGGCTCCGGTGCTGATGCCTAATCGCAAAACCGACGTGAACAACAACCACGGCTTTGCAAGCGACAACATCAACATGAACTACGACTATCCCGAAGCGGATTACGCGAAGCGGGACGAGATTTTTAAGGAACACCTGCAGTATCAGCGCGGTCTGATGTGGACGCTGGTAAGCAATCCCCGTGTCCCGGAAAAAATCCGCAACGAAGTCAGCCGCTGGGGACTCTGTAAGGACGAATTCCCTGAGCACGCTGGCTGGCCCCATCAGATGTATGTTCGCGAAGCTCGCCGCCTAATCAGCGATTACGTGATGACCCAGAACGACTGCCAAGGCCGCCGCGTTTGCGACGATCCCGTTGGTCTCGGTGCGTACAACATGGACTCGCACAATGTGCAGCGTTACGTCGACGCCAAGGGCCAGGTGAAGAATGAAGGTGACGTGCAAGTTGGCGTTTCGCCGTATCCCATCTCGTACAAGTCGATCATTGCGGCCGAAAAGGAATGCAGCAACCTGCTCGTACCAGTCAACCTCAGCAGTTCGCACATTGCCTTCGGCAGCATTCGCATGGAGCCGGTCTTCATGGTGCTCGGCCAGTCGGCCGCAACGGCCGCATGCCTTGCCATTGATGACAAAGTGACCGTCCAAAAGGTCGATTACAAAAAGCTGAATGAACGCCTTTTGGCCGATAAGCAGGTGCTGGTGTGGACGGGTGCCAAACGCGGGGCTGCCGGTGGAGTCGATCCCAAGACCCTCAAGGGAATCGTGGTCGACGACGATGCGGCTAAGGTAACAGGCGGCTGGGGCGTGAGCAGTTCGACCAGCGGCTACATTGGCTCGCAATATCTGCACGATGGCGACGCTCAAAAAGGCCAGCTGAGCGCGCAGTTTGTGATCAACGTCGACAAGCCCGGCGATTACGACGTTCGCCTCGCCTATACCGCGTTCGCAAATCGGGCCACTAATGTGCCCGTGACGATCAAGGCCGATGACGTCGAAAAAGAAGTGAAGGTCAATCAACGCAAGCCAGCCGAAGGGGGCTTTGTCTCGCTCGGCAAGTTTCCCGCGAGCAAGTCGATTGTCGTCACCATTAACAACGCAGGCACCGACGGCCACGTCATCGCCGATGCCGTGCAAGCGATTCCTGTGAAGTAGTTCTTTCGCCCACCAAACTCGCTTCTTTTCGCTCTCCTGAAAACCAAATCCATGACACTGCAACCCGTTCTGATTGCCGGCGAGTGGCGCCCTTCCAACTCCAGCGGCTCGTTCGCCGCCGAGAATCCCGCCACGCAAGAGAAGCTGCCCGCTGAGTTCCCCATCAGCGCGTGGGCCGATTGCGATGCCGCTCTGGCTGCAGCAACAAAGGCTGCGGCAGAACTGCGTGCGTTGCCCACTGAGCGTATTGCCGAATTCCTGGAGGCGTTTGCGAATCGCACCGAAGCTCGCAAAGACGAGTTCGTAAAATTGGCCAACTTGGAGAGCGCCTTGCCGGCCTCACCACGGCTGGCCGATAACGAGTTTCCGCGCACGACCGGGCAACTGCGTCAGGCCGCGGCTGCTGCTCGCGATGGCAGCTGGGCGATGCCAACCATCGATGCGGCGAACAACATCCGCTCGGTGCTGGCTCCGATTGGTCCGGTGCTGGTTTTCGGGCCGAACAACTTCCCCTTTGCGTTTAACAGCGCCAGCGGTGGCGACTTTGCTGCGGCCATCGCAGCCGGCAACCCGGTCATTGCCAAAGCAAACACGTCTCACCCCGGCACGACTCAGCTGTTTGCCGAGGAAGCGCTGGCCGCACTCAAGGAAACGAACCTGCCACTGGCCACCGTGCAATTGATCTATCGCACCAGCCATGCGGACGGCGAGAAACTTGTTGCCGACCATCGCGTGGGAGCCATTGGCTATACCGGTAGCCGTCATGCTGGCCTGAAACTGAAAGCCGCTGCTGATGCAACCGGCAAGCCGTTCTATGCCGAACTTTCGAGTGTGAATCCCGTTGTCATTCTTCCTGGCGCACTCGCGGAAAAGGGAGAAGAGCTGGCAGCGACGTTTGCGACTAGCTGCCTGATGGGGGTGGGACAGTTTTGTACCAACCCCGGCCTGATCGTGCTGCTTGATGGCTCGCTGGCGGAGACTTTCATCACCACGGTCACCGAGAAGTTTCAAGCGGCCCCTGTGGGTACGCTCCTTTCATCCGGCGTGGCGACCTCACTCACGAAGGCAATCGCGGCGTTGCAGCAAGCGGGTGCCAAGTTGCTGGTCGGCGGTACGGCGGGCGGGGGTAAAGGGCACAGCTTTGCGAATACGCTGCTGCGAGTTAGCGGTCAGGAGTTCGTCAAGAACGCCGCTGCCCTGCAAACGGAAGCTTTCGGCAACGCATCGCTCTTGGTCGTTGTCGAAGATGTGGCCGAAGCGGCTAAGGTGCTCGAACAACTCGAAGGAAATCTCACTGGCTGCATCTATTCGAACACGACGGGCAAGGACGACGACGCCTACGCCACGCTCGCTCCAATCTTGCGGCAAAAAGTCGGCCGCCTGCTCGACGACAAAATGCCCACTGGCGTGGCCGTCAGCCCGGCGATGAATCACGGCGGGCCGTTCCCCGCGACCGGTCACCCGGGCTTCACCGCAGTCGGCATTCCAGCTTCGCTTCGTCGCTTTGCCATGCTGCAATGCTACGACGGTGTACGCGAGCCACGCTTGCCCGCTTCGCTGCAGAATAAGAACCCGAGCGGTAAACTCTGGCGGCAAATCAGCAACCAGTGGACTCAAGCCGACGTGCAATAGTCTCTCCCCTCTCTCTGCGAGTCACCGATGTTCCTGCGTACCTGCTTCGTTGGTCTCGTGTTGTTCGCTTCGCTAGTCCAGGCCGAAGAGAAGAAGCAGCGACTGCTGCTCCTCTCACAAAAGCCCGACGGTCACCCGCCAACCACGCATGAGTACGAAGCTGGCCAAAAGGTGCTCGCCCAGTTGCTGCGCGACGTGCCGCAACTAGAGATTACTCAGGTGCGGGCAGATGGCGATTGGTCCGAGGGGCCGGCAGTGCTCGACAAAGCCGATCATTGCGTGCTGTTTGTCAGCGAGGGTGCCAAGTGGATTAGCAGCGATCCGGCTCGCCGCGATGCCTTTCGTCGCTTGGCGGAGCGCAAGGGCGGCTTGGCCGTATTTCACTGGGGCATGGGAACGAAGAAGGCCGAAGACGTCGACACTTTCGTGCGACTCTTCGGCGCTTGCCACGGCGGACCGGATCGCAAGTACAAGTTCGCCGAGATCACCTGCAAGGTTGCCACCGAGCATCCGGCGACGGCCGGTCTAACCAAGCCTTTCACTGTTAACGAAGAGTTCTACTACGCGCTCAAACGCGATCCCGAGAATAAAGACCTGATTCCACTCATCACCGCACGCATCGATGACAAGGACGAAATGGTCTCCTGGGCGTGGCCTCGCCCGGACGGTGGTCGTTCCTTCGGCTTCTCCGGCTTGCACTACCACAAGAATTGGCAGCGGCCCGAATATCAAACGATCCTCTCGCAAGCCGTCCTTTGGACCACCGGCATCCCCCAGCCCAAAGACTTTCCCGCGAAGCTGGAAGCCGCTGATTTGGAACTGGCGAAGTAGTTCCGCTTGGAGATATTTGATCGCGCAGTTCGGGCGAGCCCTGCAAAGTGAAGTTTGCCGGGCCGTTTCCAACGGCCCTGAAAGGGCCCAACTCCACAGCCCAGGGTAAGCGGCGTAGCCGCGCAACCCTGGGTATTGAATGCTGTGGAGTCCAAGCACCCTGAAAGGGTGCGACAAACGTGCAATCGCGAGCTTCAATCCCACACATATCGCTCATCGATGTCCACGCCATACTTCTTACATATCCTCCGGAACTCATCCTGAAACGATTCATGAGCGTGATGATTCTCTTGATCTGCGATGTATTCTCGCAGTTTGTCAACGTGACTCGGGCTGACCGAGAATGCGGCGTAGCCTCCCTGCCAGTGAAACTCTTGCTGGTACGAAACCTGAGCTTTGATCCAAGACGATGAATCGCTTTTCAGCTCGCGGACCAAATCCTTCGGCGCGATGTTCTTCGACATCCTACAAAGGACGTGTACATGGTCCTCGACACCGCCCACGATGATCGAAGGCGACTCTTGATTCCGACAAATGCCGGAAAGGTAGGCATGTACGCGCTCGCGAAAGGCCTTGTCTTTGAGATAGGCTGCTCGATTCTTCGTGGAAAAGATGATGTGCAAATAGATCTGCGCTTTGGATTGCGACATGGCGTGATCTCTTGTTGCACCCTTTCAGGGTGCCTGTCTTTCGCGTTAATCCGTACCCAGGGTTGCGCGGCTGCGCCGCTTACCCTGGGCTGTGGAGTTGCGGCCCTACAGGCCGAAGACAATTGGCGCTCCCTCTACTCGACCCCGATACCTGCAAGGCCGCATTATGTGCCCAACGCGATAGAGGTTGCAGCTAATGTCCAAATGCCACGACGAGAATCGTCTGCAGGCAGCAGTCGATTGGTCTCACGAAGCATGTTGGCTGACCAGCGCATCTCATATTGCCACTCGTAAACCAAGTCTCCAGCTGCGCGAATATCGGCCTCGTGATTATTCCAGATGTACTTCGCAACTTCTAGAATAGAGGCACTTCCTCCGTACGAAACTAGTGCCTCCTCGACCCAATCAATCATAATTGTGCGGCCTTGCGACATTATGGATCTCCACAGGCGGTGGCGATGGATGAGACACTGCACATTGTATGCTGCACCTCAAAATCCTCAACTCACGAAAAAACCCGGCCGAGTTAGCAGCCGGGTTTTAAGTGTTATCATCGATTGAGACCGGCAACTGCCGGGAAGAAATTACGGCGCCAGCAGCAAGCGGCTGGGGCTCTTGAGATAGTCGATCACATCGTTGAGGAAGCGGGCGGCGGTGGCGCCGTCGACGAGGCGGTGATCGTACGAGAGGCTGAGTGGCATCATCAGGCGGATCTTTACTTCGTCGTTGATGACGACCGGCATCTTGCGCGAGCGACCAAGCAACAGGATCGCTACTTCAGGTACGTTGATGATTGGCGTGCTGTAGGTTCCACCGATCGCGCCCAGGTTGCTGATGGTGAAGGTGCTTCCCTTCAGATCGGCGGGGTTGATCTTGCCGTCACGCATGTTGTCGCCGATAGTGCCGATCGCCCGGGCGATATCGGGAATCGACATCTGGTCGGGACCACGCAGGCTGGGCACGACGAGGCCGCGCTCGGTATCGACGGCGATACCGACGTTGACGTAGTCCTTGTAGATGATCTGCTCGTTTTCCATATCGAGCGAGGCGTTTACGGCTGGGTGTGCCTTGAGGCTCATGGCCACGGCCTTCATCACGAACGGCAGTGCGGTCAGCTTGATGCCTTTGCGAGCGTAGTCTTCCTTGCTGCTGACGCGGATCTTTTCGAGTTCGGTGATGTCGGCATCGTCGAAGTTGGTGACGCGCGGGCAGGTCGTCCACGACAGGTGCATCTGCGCGGCGATGACCTTGCGGATCTTGGTCATCTTTTCGGTATGGATCGGGCCGTAAGCATCGCGGGCGGACGAGTCGGGGCTGGCTTTGCCTCCGATCATCGCACCTTGACTTTGTGAACGTACAACAGCAAGGACGTCCTCGCGCGAGATTCGGCCCCCTTCGCCGGTACCGGTGACACGGGCGAGATCGACTCCCACTTCTCGAGCAAACCGACGCACAGCGGGGCCTGCAGCGACGTCGCCGGTCTCAGCCGCCGCTTCTTCAGCTGGAGCGAGAGTAGCAACGGGGGCGGCAACTTGTGGTGCTGCGGCGGGCGCTGGTTTTACAGGGGCTGGGGCTGGTTTGACCGGGGCCGGCGCTGGCTTGGCGGCTGCTGGGGCAGCGGGTGCTGCAGGCTGAGCCGGAGCGGCTGCCTTGGGTGGGGCAGCTGCAGGAGCCGCCGGCTTGGCAGCAGCGGGTGCAGAACCGGCAGCGGCGCCTTCGAGCGTGAGCAAGATCGCGCCGTTCTTGACGGTCTGGCCTTTGGTCACGTGGACCTTGACCACCTTGCCGGCAAAATCGCTCGGCACTTGCATGGTGGCTTTGCCGGTTTCGATTTCGAGAATGCCCTGGTCCTTGGCAATCGTATCGCCAACGCTAACCAGCACGTCGACAACGTCACCCGATTCCACACCTTCGCCCAGGTTCGGCAGTTTTACTTCAATGGCCATGATTCGTTTGTTTCTAAGTGCGTTGATTTCGAGTCGATGGACGGTTCGGCCTCTCACCCAAAGTGCTTGGGCGAGAAAGCTTCGTAGGGATTGTTCGACTATGCAAAGTACGGATCGATCTTTTCGGGATTGATGTCCAAGTCTTTGACAGCTTGCGCGGCCACGCTCTTGTCGATGTCGCCGCGGAGCCCCAGTTTGTACAGAGTCGCCAGCGTGATGCACTGGGCATCGACCTCAAAGTGACGTCGCAAAGCTTCGCGGGTTTCGCTGCGACCCATGCCGTCGGTGCCGAGAGCATAGTAGTCGCCGGGAATCCACTGGGCAATTTGCTCTTGCAACGCGCGGACATAGTCCGAAGCAGCGACGAACAAACTTCCCTTTTCACCCTTGAGCGATTCCTCGACGTAGCTTGTGCGGCGAGGTTCGCCAGGGTGCAACATGTTCCAGCGTTCGCAGGCGTGAGCATCGCGCCGCAATTGTGTATAGCTGGTCACGCTCCAGACGTTGCTGCTGATTTGGTACTTCTCGGCGAGCAGTTCTTGCGCGGCGAGCACGTGACGCAGAATCGCTCCGCTGCCGAAGAGATTGACCTTCAGCTTGCCGCCGGCGTCCTTCGTCTTGAACTTGTACATGCCGCGGATGATGCCGTCTTCGCAACCCTCGGGCATCGGCGCGTGAACGTAGTTCTCGTTGCCAGCCATCAGGTAATAGATGGCCGTTTCGCCGTCCTGGTACATTCGCCGCATACCATCGAGCACGATGGCCGCGATTTCGTAGTTGTACGCCGGATCGAAGGCTCGCACGTTCGGAAACGCAATCGCGTTGAGCAAGCTGTGCCCGTCTTGATGCTGCAAACCTTCACCGTTGAGCGTCGTGCGACCGGCGGTACCGCCGATAAGGAAGCCCTTGGCACGCATGTCTTGCGCTGCCCAGATCGAGTCGCCCACGCGCTGAAAGCCAAACATCGAGTAGTAGATATAAAACGGAATCATGTTCACGCCATGCGAGGCGTAAGCAGTGCCGGCCGCACAGAAACTGGAGATCGAACCGGCTTCGGTGATCCCTTCTTCGAGGATCTGACCGTTCGTCGCCTCTTTGTACTTGGCGAGAATGCCCGAATCGACGGGTTCGTACAACTGACCGACGTGCGAGTAAATGCCAATCTCGTTGAACATGCCTTCCATGCCAAACGTGCGCGATTCATCGGGCACGATCGGTACGACGTACTTGCCGATTTGCTTGTCGCGGCACAGCTTGCGGAGCAAGGTGACAAAGGCCATCGTGGTCGATGCTTCTTTATCGCCAGTGCCGACCTTGAACTCGTTGAAGGCCGGGTCGGAGAAGAGAGGCGTTTCAATCAGCGGCGCGACCTTAGGCCGGCTGGGCATCGAGCCGCCAAGCGCTTCGCGCCGTTCACGCAAGTACTTCATTTCGGCCGAATCTTGCGGCGGCTTGTAGAACGGCGTCTTTGCCACTTCGGCATCGGAAATCGGAATGCCGAAGCGAGTGCGGAATTCGAGCAACTCCGCTTCGTTCATCTTTTTGTTGTTGTGGGCCACATTGCGGCCTTCGCCCGCTTCACCGAGCCCATAGCCCTTGATGGTCTTGGCCAGGATCACTGTCGGCTTGCCGTTCGACTCGGTCGCTGCCTTGTAGGCGGCGTAGACCTTCTCGGGATCGTGGCCGCCGCGGCGCAGCTTGGCAAGTTTCTCGTCGGAGTAGTTCTCGACCAGCTTGAGCAGTTCGGGATACTTGCCAAAAAAGTGCTCGCGAATGTAGGAGCCGGGCATGACGACATATTTCTGGTACTGTCCGTCAACGACTTCGGCCATGCGCTTGGCGAGCAGACCGGTCTCGTCCTTCTCAAGCAGTACGTCCCAATCGTCGCCCCAGACGACCTTAATGACGTTCCAGCCGGCACCACGGAAGAGGGCTTCCAGCTCTTGAATGATCTTGCCGTTACCACGGACCGGACCATCGAGCCGCTGCAGATTGCAGTTGATGACAAAGATCAGGTTCTCGAGTTTTTCACGACCGGCCAAAGTGATGGCACCCAGCGATTCAGGTTCATCGCATTCGCCGTCTCCGAGGAACGCCCAAACCTTGCGCCCGTTCATCGGACGAATGCCGCGATCTTGCAGGTAGTAGTTGAAGCGAGCCTGGTAGATGGCCATGATCGGGCCGAGGCCCATCGAGACCGTGGGGAATTCCCAGAACTCGGGCATCAGCCAGGGATGTGGATAGGAAGAGAGTCCGGGCGTTTCGCGCAGTTCGCGACGGAAGTGATCGAGGTTTTCTTCGCTCAAGCGACCTTCGAGGTAAGCTCGCGAGTACATACCGGGCGAGGCATGCCCTTGGAAATAGATCTGGTCGCCGCTGTAGCCATCGGCACCGCGACCGCGAAAGAAGTGATTGAACGCCACTTCGTATAAGGTGGCGGCGGAAGCGAACGTGCTGATGTGTCCGCCGAGCGTGCTGTCGCTGATCTTGTTGGCCCGCACGACCATCGCCATGGCATTCCAGCGAATGATGCTCTTGATCCGGCGTTCGAGTTCGCGATTGCCGGGGTAGCGAGGCTGAGCCTTCGGGGGAATTGTATTGATGTAGGGCGTATTGAGGTCGATGGGCAACTCGACCCCCTGCTCGCGGGCCCGCTCTTCCAGAGCATTCAACAGATACTTAATCCGCTCGGGGCCCTTGCTTTGCAGCACGTAGTTCAGCGAATCGAGCCATTCTTGCGTTTCGGCCGGATCAACATCCTGGACTTGGTTATAAGTGCTGGCAACAGCTGCCTCGTCGACAGGAATGTCTTGTACGTCCGACATGGAGCGTCCCTCTTCGTTTTCCAATGTGCTTCGCAACTAGCACGAAGCCGACCCATGAAGTTGGTTACTTGTTCATCAGCATCCCTGCCCTAACTCATTCCTGGCAGACGATTTGAGAGGCACTGCTGGCATTCAATCTCGGCGAATCCACTAGCGATCCGGCAACTAGCCCGAACGCTGGCGCGTCGACAATCGGCTGACCTCTACTTGTCGGCAAGTCAGCCCGAATAATCCAGCCCGAGAATCCGCCCAATCCTTAAAAACTACCGCTCAACGTACTATTGTTTGCCGAAAAGGCGTCGGGGTAAAGGTCTGTTGATGCTAACCCTGCGGTTTAGGCGATTGGTTTTTCACAAGATACAGCAGGGAAAGGACTTGCTGTCACAAGCCGTCGATGTTGTTGGGTGCCGAGAATTCAGCGATGGGCGTGCAAAACTCCCTTGACCGCGGATCACTAGCCTCAGTAGACTCCGGCCCCTTTGCATTTGCTGTCAGCAATTTCCTTGCGAACACCGGGAAGATCTCTGTGCCACGATGCCGCCCACCCACTGAAAGACGATGGCCGCTGGCCATGGCGTCGCTGGCGGTGGGAGTGGCGCTGATGATGGGCGGTGCGAGCGTCGCGCAAGAGACGCGGACGGTGGCCTGGCCGGCGGAGAAGTCCGTCGGCAACTTTCATTGCCATGCCGATTTTCCTTTCGGCCGCGATGAACTGCTGCTTGCGCAGTTGGGAGATCTATCGCGCGACATCTCCGAAATTCTCGGCTTGCCCGCGGCTCGCGAACCGGTGCACGTTTTTCTGCTGCATGACCGTGAGACCTATCAGGCTTATATGAAGCAGCACTTTCCGCGGGTTCCCGCGCGGCGCGCGATGTTCATCAAGTCCAAAGGCCCCGGGATGGTCTTTGCTTACAAAGGGGACGAGTTCGAAATTGACGTACGACACGAGTCCACGCATGCGGTGCTGCATTCGGTCGTGCGCGATCTCCCCCTGTGGCTCGATGAAGGCCTGGCTGAGTACTTTGAAGTGCGCCGCGACGATCGTCCGTCCAACAACCCGCACCTTGCCGACATCCGGCAGCAGTTGCGGGAAGGTCATGCACCGAGGCTCGAAGCACTGGAAGCGATCGCCGAATTCGATGATCTGGGGCGTTCCGAATATCGCGACTCGTTCGGCTGGGTCCACTTCATGTTGCATGGCCCACGTGCCGCGCACGAAGAACTGGTCGCTTATCTCGCAGACCGACAACAGGGACGCGAAAGCGAGACATTGAGCGTTCGGTTACGTCGTCGTTTGCCCGATCTCGACCGTAAATTCATCGAGCATATTCGACCTTAGCTGGTCGCGCCTTCGCTGGCGATCGCATCTTGAAACACTTGCCGCATCCGTTCGCGATTCTGTTGCATGGTGGTCGCGCAGACATCGTGCAGATGCTCGGGCGAGTTGTAGCCAAGCAGCAACGAAAGCCGATGCAGGTCGACCGTGTAGTGAGGCAGTTCGTGGCGATCGCGTGCGTTGAGTAAGCGGATGCCGCACTCAATTCTGCGCAGCAAACGATACGACTGGGACCAATGCTCGGCATCGGTGGGCGTCATCGCCTGGGCTGCCGACAGTGCCTCGATGGCGGCCAGGGTGTTCGATTCGAGCACGCGCGGTTCGCGGGCAGCGTGTTCTAACTGCAGTCGTTGCACGACGTATTCGATATCGAGCGTGCCGCCTGTTCCGCGTTTGATATTCAGCGGCGAAGCTCCCTGCTCCAGCTTGAGCCGGGCTTGCCAAAGTTGCAAAGCATCGTCGGATTGCCAGGTTCGCGAAGTGAGTGCTTGCCGAATGGTGCGCATCGTTGCCGCGCGGGTTTCGGCTTTGCCGAACAGTGCACGAGCTTTACAGAGTGCCTGCCAATGCCAAAGGGGCACACTGCCGGATTGAAAGTGGCTGGCAAAGTCACTGAGCGAAATGGCGAGTGGCCCCGAAGTGCCCAAAGGACGCAGCACCGCTTCAATCGGATACAAGCGACCCTGGGGCGTCGATTGCGACAGCTCTTTGAGAATCCGTTGAGCGAGTTGCGTAAAGAAATGGCTATTGGTCGTCGCTTGCACTTTCTTCGCGCGGCCAGCGGCTTGGGTAGCTCCCTCAGCTTCGTAGATGAAGGCAACTTGCAAATCGCTGTGATAATTGGGCTCTCGTCCGCCGAGTTTCCCCAGACCGAGAATCACAAAGCCGCACGCATCGCCATCGTAGGGGCCACCCTCGATCGTCGGTGTGCCATGCTTTTCGACCAAGCGGTCGAACTCATGCTGCGCGATGGCATTCAGGCTGACTTCGGCCACGTCGCTCAAGGCACGTAAGGTCGAATCGATTGGTTCCCGTTGTAATACGTCGTGCACGCCAATCTGCAAATGGCGCGAAGCCTTGAACGGCAACAGCTTGGCCAGCGGGGCTCCATCGCCGCGGTACAACTCTTGCCACGACCGCTGCAACTCGCTCAGTTCAGGCTGATGCGCCAACTGCAGCGAGTCGAGTAATTCGTCGAGCATACCCGGATTGCTAATGAGCAAGTCGGATAGGTACGGGCTGCCGCCACACACGCGCACATACAGTTCGAGCGAAGGTTGATGGGCATAAAACAGCTCCCACAGCACACCTTTGCCGCCGAGCGAATCGCTCACGCGGCTAAGGTTGGCGAGAGTCGCATCGGGTTGGGGAGTGGCAGCGATGGCGGTCAGCAGGCGGCCGATGATCGCCGAAAGATAGTAGCGGCAACGTCGCGTCGAGAGAAACGCAATCCGTTCACTGGCCAGTTCATTCAAGTGGCGAAGGGCAGCAGGGCAATCTTCAAATCGGTAGGGGCCGAGAATCTGCTGCGCCTCAGCGGCCGTCGGATGAGGTGCCAGGAGCAGGTCAACCTCTGCGGGTGGCTCTTCGTCGGCGGTGAAGGCAGCCGTCAGCAATCCCTGCAACAACTGCCACGATTGTTGCAAGCGAATCACGCGAGCGGTTTTCTCAGACGAACCAACTTCGCCATCGTTAGCAGCCGAAGTGGTTTGCTCTTGATGCAATTCTCGCCGCAGCCAGACGAAGGATGTTTCGAGCGCCGTGCGCTCAGTCACGTTAATAGCGCCAGCCTGTTCGAGGCCAGCAATGGCATCGAGCGTGTGAGTGGCACGAACTTTGTTCGGCGCCTCGCCACCACTAAGCAGCCGGAGGAACTGCAGCGAATGTTCGAAATCCAGCAAACCGCCCGGTCCCAGTTCGATATCGGTTTGTTGTGCGGCAGAGCTGCTTGCCAGTTCGGCGCGGTGGATGATACGCCGCTTCAGTGCTCGCAGGCCAGCTTCGTCGGCCGGTGATAAGAGCCGGCGATAAACCCAAGGTTCGATCTGGTGCAGGAACTGCTCGGCGAGTCCGCGGTCGCCAGCCACACAACGGGCTTGAGTAAACTCTTGCCGATGCCAGGTGCGTCCCAAACCGTCCAGCAGACTGGCGGCTTCGTCCGCTGCTAGGGTGAGCGGAGTGGTCTCTCGGCCTGGTAAAGTCTGCAGTTCGATTTCAAACACACTGCCCAGTTCGGTCTGTTCGGCCAACAGACGAAGCACGCTTCTCGCGAGCCGGTCGTATTGATCCTGAGCAATCCGGCGAGAAGCATCTTCGGCGGGTAGTGCTTCGTGCAGCAGCAGCAACTGCAGCCGATTGCGATAGTCCTGCTCACCGGCTCCAAAACGACCAAAGGCGAGGAAAGTGACCGCGCCGAGCGAAGGAACACGGCGTGCGGTGGGTTTGCTGGCTTGCAGTTTTTTCTGCGCCGCGGCCAAGGTGGCTGCTAGAAGTGCTTCGGCCAAATAGGTGAGCTGCTGCCACACCAGTTCGGGCTTGTGTCGGGCAACACGTTCGCCATAGACGATGCGCAGTTGCTCGCGCCGCTTGATACGGCGGAGCGCGGCGAGCAACGACCGCTCGTCGACGAGGTTGGTTGCTTCCGCAGTGATCTCAGCCGTCAATGCCGAGCCTTCGACCGGCTGACCTTCCGTTAAACGCAGCAGATCGTAAGCTTCGGGATCACGCAAAATGGTCTCACGCCAGACGCCGCCCCAATCGAGCACGCGGACCAGCATGGGTAGCGCCGTCGGATCGCGCTCGCTGAGAGCCGCAAAAGACATGGGGCTGCGCGAAACGAGCATGTACTGGCGAATTCCCTCCAGCACGCTGCCGGGATCGCTGGTCGCCGGCAGCAGCTCATCAAGTTGAGTACAGACAGTGGCGAGCAAGTCGAGTGGCACACCCGCTTCGGCCAGATCGAGCAACGCGTGCCGCGCCAGGGGAGCGTCGCTAACTTTCCACCCGCGCAGGATCTCGGCGGCTTGTTCCGGCTGGTCGAGAAGTGTGGTGAGGCTTTGAATTTCCATTCGGCCATTCTAACGTCGGACCTATTTCACCGGCAGCAGTTTAACCAGCGGGACATCCATCACAGCGGCACCCGGCTTTTTCTGCGGACGAATTTCCAGTGAATAGCGACCGGGCTTGGTCAGCTTGATCTGGCCGATTTTGCGTGGTGCAAAGTTTTGAAAGCCGCCCGTCTGTTCGACGACAAACGACAATTTCTGATCGCCAACGAGCACATCGACTTCGCTGCCGCCGCTGCCATTGCCACAACCCACGGTTAGCTCGACGTCGAAGGTTCCCGGCTCCTTGAGATCAAATTCCCAACTGGCCCAATCCTTGGGGTTGGTCCAATAGCCCAGCGTGTTTTTGTGGGGCAAGGGTTCGAAGCGCAGCGTTTCGCCATGCACGGTGGCCCACTTGGCTGGCAGCGAAACCGTTCCATCCGCTGCCTGTGCGTTCGGCGAATAAGCCGGATTCGGGGTCATCATCTTGGCGCCGATCGAGGTTCGCCATTCAGCGAGCTTTTTAGACAACTCGGCTACGACTACTGGATTTTGCGAGACGAGGTTGAGTCCTTCGCGCATATCGCTGGTCATGTCGAATAATTCGCGGTGGCCATCTTCATAAAACTCGATCAACTTCCAACGGCCGGAGCGAATCGCCGCGCCCGGCTTGCCTCCTTGGTTGCTGTAATGGGGATAATGCCAGAAAAGATCGTGATCGCGCGGCGTCGATGGCGATTTCCACACGGGGACGATGCTATGGCCATCGACATTGGCCGGCGCTGGCAGATTGCAGGCTTCGAGGATCGTAGGGAGCAGGTCCACGCTGCTGACCATCGCAGTTTCATTTCGCGGCTGAATGCCGCGCGGCCAGCGCACGATCAGCGGAACGCGAATGCCCCCTTCATACAAATAGCCTTTGCCTTCGCGTAGCGGCGAATTTGATGTTGCCGGAGTATGTGTCCCCTCGATCGTTGCCAGGCCGCCGTTATCGCTGGTGAAGATGACCAACGTGTTCTCAGCAAGCTTCAAATCTTCGAGCTTTTTGAGAATTCGGCCGATGCCGTTGTCGAGCTTTTCGATCATTGCCGCGTAGACGCTGCTGTTCTGCTTACCGCTGAACTTCGCTTCGGCCGGATACTTCTGGATGTCTTCGTCTTTTGCTTGCAGCGGTGTGTGAACCGCATAGTGGGGCAGATACAGGAAGAAAGGCTCGCTCTTGTTCTTCTCGATGAAGTTGACTGCAGCATCGTTGAGCAGGTCCGTCAGATTGCTACCAGGTTCAGCCGCTTCAAGCCCCTTCAGTGCTCGTCCACTCTTCTTGCCAGTGATCGCTTTGCCAAACGGTGCGAAATAGCCCGGCGGGCTACCTCCTTGATCGCCGGCAATGTTCACTTCAAAGCCTTGCTCTTCTGGACCAAAGCCTGCACCGCCGAGATGCCACTTGCCGATGCTTGCCGTGCGGTAACCTGCCTTGCGCAAGTGCTCGGCAATTGTCACTTCGTCGAGCGCCAGTTGGTGGTTGATCTGCGGCCGAGCCAGTTTTTGCGCGGGCAAGTCACCACGCCCGGGAAGCCAGTCGGTGATGTTCAGCCGCGCGGGCCAGCGGCCGGTCATGATCGCCGCTCTCGTGGGCGAACATACGGGGCAGGCCGCATAGGCGTCGGTAAATCGCAAACCGTCCTTCGCCAACTGGTCGATCTGCGGCGTGCGATGAAATTTGCTGCCGTAGCAACCGAGATCGGCCCAGCCCATATCATCGACCACAATCAAGACGACGTTCGGCTGGCGAGCCGCTGGGGCGTTTTCCGCAGCCAAAGACGGGCCAGCCGTGAACAGGGTCGCGACAACTGTGAGGATTAGTGTGGTGAGAGCGTGAAGTCGCATAGAATGTGCCGGTAAGTGAAGGGAGAGGTTGGCGATGGGGCCAGTATCCCGGTGAACTTTGCGCCGGTCAACAAGATGCCGCCTCGCGAAACAATCGTTCGATGAACAACGGTCTCGACGACACAACGAATCACACCTATGACCTCCGCGGACGGCTGCAACAATCGCAGAGATTGGTCGGCAGCCAGCGTGACACGACCACGTTCGAGTATGGGGATAACGGGATTCGCGTTTCGGCGCAGCAAGTCGTGGAGAACAACGACGGCTACGGCAACTGGAACGTCGCCAGCGAGCAACGGACGACGTACCTGAACGATCCGTTCAACTTCACCGGCTACTCACAAGTGCTGGTCGAAACGGTCGAGACAGCATTTGGAGTCCTGTGAGGCACTTGAAGAGAATCTCTGTAGAAGAGGAGACAATGAGCAATCAGAAATTACTGCCGCCTAGGCTTCCCACTACCTACGCTGCTACTCTCTTGCGGTCTGATGGTATGTCAACCAAGGTGTTTTGTGACGAAGGCAAGTGTCGGGTCGAGCAATTCGCCAATGGGAAATGCAACTCTATTGTAATTCATCGTCCAGACCAGCAAGTTGACTATGTATTAAATCCGAACACGATGGAATGCACGATTTTGCGAAGTCCGGATGACAAGCAGGGCGGCTTTGATCCTGACAGTGAGTTTCATTGGACTATCGTAACTCCCGAAGTCGTTAATGGAATCTCGTGCATTACGTATGAAGGACGAGTTGCGAAGCATTTTCCGCCTGCGCGAGTAGTCTTGATTGATCCTAATACTGGCTTACGGCTCCTGACCCGTACGTTTAATAAGCTTGGAGCGCAGGTTTTGTCCGTCAGCTGCACGGAGTTTACCGTCGATAAACAACCCACTGGTGTTTTCGAGCCCCCGCCAAACTACAAGCGAGTTGGTTAGGTGCCACGTACCTGACGATCAACTTTGCCTCGTGGAAGAATCGTTCGATCAGGCGATGAACAACGGGCTCGACTTCACGACGAACTACATCTTCAACCCGGCCGGCAATCGGCTGAAGAGGGTCGTCGATCAGGAGTCGGGTATAGACATCGACGAAGGGACCACGTTCCAACACGGCGCGGCCGAGTTTGGTTGCTCGCAAGTTGCGGGTCGCTCAACCAGCGGGCGCTCACAAACCTGGGGTGGTTTGTGAACAGCAGGTGCCATAATTCTCGGGAACGGCGCGCGTTGTTGTTCACAAACCCTCCGGGTATGTCAACACTATTTTTCCCTGCACCGGCAGCAAGCGGGTACTAACGTTCGGCGGAGGCCGCAGCCGTTAACTGGGGGTGGAACTTCGGCGATTGTGGTACCGGCACAGTTGAACCTGCCCAGAAAGTTGGACAGCTTCCGAATTCTCGATGACCGAGGATCTTTGCACGTCGCGGCGATGCCGGGTGAGATCGTCAGCCTCAAATAATCCTAATATGTTACTGCAAATGTAACCGACAACACTTGACAACAAGTCGCGCAGTTGCGATACTTCTGAAACGTTCTTTGGCAACTCGAAGAGTTGATACAACCGTTGGTGCCACTACGGCCCGGCAGGAATTTCATCCGTTCGTGTTGTCGTGGTGCCGATGTCATCGCCAGTGATTTAATCCTGTTTTCAACAGCGATTGAAAAGGCTTTGCGGGGCGACAGACCGCAGGCAGAAGACCAAGCAAACGAGACAACGCGAACGAGGGGCTGTCCAAGAATGGCCTCGGTTGTTGGACGAAAGGGAGTGACTGGAAAATTGCTCCAAGTCACCCAAGTCCCCTGCTGGCAGCGACTTCCGCAGCAATTTCAAAATCGCCGCGTGTCCAAAAACCCCGCTGATTGTTGGACGTTTAGGAAGAAACCAGTTTCGCGTGCCTGTGCGAGAGCATGATTCGGTCATGCCGTACTAATTACTTGGTCACCAGCGATCTCATGCGGTGGCATGCCCTTCCAGCAACCGCTTGAGACTGAGCAGATCTCGCTCGACCATGCGCGCGTCTTCGGCGAACTTGGCGGCCGACATCGACGGCAAATGAAACAGCGTGAAGATGATTTCGCTACCGCTGCCGTTGGCGACGACGCGCAGCGGAACTTGCACTTCCACTCCGGGGGCAACCGTTACCACGTGATCGAGTATGCCGAACGCGTTTGTCGGCGCGAAGCGAATTTTGACCTCGCCCTCGGTCGTGCTCAGAATCCATTCGCCCGCTGCTTGCCGAACCGACTTGACGAACGACGAAGTCCACTGCGGAAAGTTGCGCGGGTCACTCGCAAACGCATACACCCGCTCCGGCGAGCAGTCGATCGAAACGCTGATCGTCCGGACAGGATGGGTGAGCATGGGGAGGGAGGGGCGCGGTGCGGGAGAAGAGAGCCGAGAGAAACACGAAGAGGGAATGGGAACGACTCGAAAAAACAGAGCTCTCGGGACGTCCTCGCCTCCCACCTCTCGTCTCCCGCCTCTACTTATTACGCCAATTCCTTAATCGTCGTCGCATCACTCACCAGGTGCGTGGGGCGGCCTTGAGGCGTGTAGACAATCTTGCCGGGATCGATGCCCAGCTTGGTGTAGATGGTCGAGACGAAGTTTTCGGGCGCGAGGACTCGTTCGTTGGCTGTGTAGCCTTTGCGGTCGGTCGCACCAACGACCACACCGCCGGGAATACCACCGCCGGCGATCAGCACCGACATGGCATTAGCCCAGTGATCGCGACCAGCTCCCTTTTGTCCTTGCAGCGTGCTGATGGCCGGTGTGCGGCCAAATTCGCCGAGGGCCACGACCAGGGTCGTATCGAGCAGGCCGCGTTCTTTCAAATCCGAGATGAGTGTGGCGACCGTGTTATCCCAATCGGGCAAGCGTTTGCGCAGCGCGGGGAAGATATCGCTGTGATGATCCCAGCCACCATCGTTGATGGTGATGAATGGCACACCCGCTTCGACGAGGCGTCGCGCGAGGAGTGCGCGCTGGCCAAAGCCGTTGCGGCCGTAGCTGTCTCGCACTTTCTCCGATTCGCCCTGAATATTGAACGCGGCTTGGGCCGTGCGAGAAGTGATCAGGTCGTAGCCCTGACGATAGTATTCGTCGAGACCGCCCACGGGGTCGCCCGCTGCGGGATCGTTGATCCGCTCAATGCGATCAACGATCTTGCGCAGGTCAGTGCGGCGATTGAAATGGTCTTCGGTCAGTCCTTGCGGCAAGGCCACATCGCGGACGCGGAAGTCGGCCGAGTTGGGATCGCCACCAACCACAAACGGAGCGTACTTCGCGCCGAGAAAATTTGGTCCGCCCGAGCGACTCATGCTGGGGATCGAAAAATATTGGGGCAGGCCGTTGTCTTTACCCAGTTCGTAAGCGGCGACCGAGCCCATGCTGGGATGAAAGCTGACGAACGCGCCGCAGCCCACGGGAATACGCGGGGGCGAACCGGTCATCATGTAGTGATTGCCAGCGCCGTGATTTCCCTGATCGTGACGGATCGAACGAATCACGCTGAACTGGTCGAGCATGCCTGCCAGGCGAGTCATGTGCTGCGAGAATTGCACACCGGGCAACTTGGTGCTGATTGGTTCGAACTCGCCGCGAATCTCGGCGGGGGCATCGGGCTTGGGATCAAAGGTCTCGAAGTGCGTTGGCCCGCCGTCCATCCAAATCAGGATGCAACTCTTGGCGGTTCCCTTGCGCGCGACGGTCGGCGAAGCTTCAGCTTGCAGTTTCAACAGGCTGGTGAGTCCCAGGCCGGCGAGAGAACTCAATCCCAACTGCAAACAGTCTCGGCGGGTCACACCGGCGCAATTTCGCTGGGTAAAATCTAGATAGCGGCTCATGCGGAACATTCCTTGCTAGGTTTTGCATGCCCAAGCCGGAGAGTAGCTGGCGATCAACGATCAAAGCTCATTTATCCTATCGACTTGAGCGGCCGCTGCCAATAGTTTTCCCCAAAGGAGGGATAGGGAGACGAGGGAAACGAAGGCTGGTCGGCAGTAGCCAGTCGAGAACCTTAGCCGGCGTGCCAGGGCTACTTGGCCAGGAACTCGTCGCAGACCTGAACAAGTGCCTCATCTAGTACGGAGAGGCTATCGCTACCGACGGTTGCAGGTTCGCGATGACGGGCTGCGGCCAGATCGTCCAGGGAATCAAGCGAGGATACGCGGTGCGCGTCCAGCCAGTTCACGACGAGTTTTTTCGCCGCCGGCCGAATGTAAGAATCGTCTAGTCGCTTGCTTAGCAAGGTCGACGTCCGTGAGCTGCCACTGTGTCGCGCGGAACCCAATCCCCAGAACGTCGAACCGTCGATTTCAGCAGATTCTGTATCTGTGAGGTGGTCGTGATCGTCGTCTAGCTCATGCTCATGATCGTCATGATTATCGTGATGGTCGTGGGCGAAGATGTCTTCGTGCGTATGGTCGTGATTGGCTTCGGGGCCTTCGAAGTACCAGAGCGGATCGGCAACAACAACGGGCGCGGCTTCCGATGCACCGCGAGCTGGATTGCCAGTCTTTACATTGTCATCATTGGTGATCGTGCCGACGCCCACCGTGTCGGGCAGCGTCGCATTCGTAGCGCGCGATAGTTTCAGGCTGAAGGTTTCTGTTGCCTCCTGAACATTATCGCCAAAGACGACGACGTTGACGGTTTTCGTCGTTTGACCGGGGCTGAAGGTCAGCGTGCCGCCGGTGGATTGATAGTCGAGATTGGAGCTCTTGGCCGTTCCATCCTGAGTCACGAAACTGACGGTCACATTTTGCGTGGATGGCGCAGAGAGCTTGAGCGTGAAGGTGAGGTTGGTGCGTTGCGCTGTTTTTCCCGTCGCGTTCCCTTCCACGACTCTCACATCGCCGATCGAAATCTCTGGCAGGAGTGGCGCCGAGCGCTCGACGATCGTGCCAACAGCGAGACCATTCTGGATGGTGATGCCGGTCGGTTTACTCAGCTTGACGGTGAACTGGTCGTTCTTTTTGTAGAACGAAGAATCGAGTAGCCGGAAATTGATGCTCGTCGTTGTTTGGCCGGGAAGGAAAGTGGCGATACCCGTCGCGGCAATCGAGGTTTGGCTCGCAGCGGCGGTGCCGTTGAGCAACGACCAGGTAACCGTCGTTTTTGTCTTAACGGGGTTCGACAGTCGCAGTGTGAAATTGACGGTGCCAGCGTCTTCCGATGCTCTCGCATCGCCTACGCTTACCGAACTTGACGTCGTTGGCTGAACAACGGGCACCGTGGCAGCGCCGGCCACCGTGCCGCTGATCGTGTACTGGCCCAAACTGGCGTAGCCCGAATAGCCGGAGGGTGTGCTCGCATTCGGATTGCCGAACCCCGTGCCATCGACGTGTACATAGTACCGACCCGCAGGCAGGTTTAAGGAAAACTCGGCGCTCAGGACGGTGCTGGAATTCGAACTGGCGACTAGTTTGCCGCTGCTGTTGTACAAGTCGGCCTTTACGTCGACATTCGGCCCCGGAGTGAAGGGCGCGATGTTGAGATTCACTTGCCCGGCAGCGGTGGTGAACGAGAAGACATCGATATCGGTCGTGCGCTCGATGATGCCGCTGCTGCTGATCGAGCCGCGATTCGATGCCAGCGAAGTGGCCGTGGCATTGGTGTTGCCGTGATCATCGGCGCGATAACCGAAGCCGTTCCCGCTGACGATGATTGCCAAATCGTCCGGCCCGCCGCCATAGTTGGCACTGCTCGAGCCGTTATTCGTATCGTGGTATTCGCCACGATCCCACTGAGTCACGTTGTCGTAGTAGCTGACACCCATGATGGGTGCCCAACTGGTTTCGCCGCTCCCATGCCCATCGTAGTAAGCCGTTCCATCGGTCAAGCCATCGTGAGACAAGCCCAGGCTGTGCCCGACCTCGTGACTGGCCGCCTCGCCGACGCTCTTTCCGCCCGTGGTGAAAACCCAAACGGGTGTGTCGCTGCTCCAACTAAAACTATCGACGTATGCCAGACCACCGGCGCCGCTGGCTTTACTGGGGTCGCGCAGCATCGTCGATTCATTGGTAACGATTACGCGAATTCCCCACTTCGTGTCACTGGGGCTCGTCTTGCGAAGTGCCTCGATGCCGGGATCAACCGTCGTCACGTTTACATTGAACGGACGGAAGTCTTCCGCGGTGCGCTTCCAGGCTTCTTCGATGCGAGTGACTTCCTCAGCGCTGAAGGACCAAGGATTGGAATCGATATTGAAGGGCTGAGCGACTAGTGCCGCCTGGCTGTAATACGTGCTGTTCCACGCAGTGCCCGTGACCGTCTGACCATTGAAGTCCAGATAGATCGTGTGATTGGCTCCGGGCAAACTGCTGAAGGCAGGAAGGGCCGCAAAGCAGAGGCGATGTTCTAAAACTTCGACCGACAAGATGCGCCGACGACTACGTTGCCAATGACGAAGATTCGCGTGCGCCGCGGTTGGTCGTGAGTCCATCGACATGCCAAGCATCCTGCTGCGAAGATTCCGAAATCGCTTCGGAAAACGTGTTCATCCTTGAACGGCGTGGAATAGACCTAACCTTTTCAAGTTTGACAAGGTTGGTAATTGGAATGCACGCTCGCAGCCTAGCAGTGCACGCGCCAGCTAGAGCGCTAGTCTTGCTGACAGCGGCACTGCTCGCACGCGGTAGCCCTGCAGTTGCGAACCGCCGGCTCGTGGTTTAACTTGCCCTCGCACCTCAAGTTAATTGCACTGGCTGCGATCGAACGCCAGTTGACTGCACGCATCAGGACTTTGCCATGAACAAGACAATCGTGACTTCGCTGTGCGTCTTACTGACGCACTGCTATCTGCTGGCGCTGGTCACTTCGGTTTCGGCTCAAGCCGTCGACTGGCCACCGCAAAAAGAAAAGGAAACAGAGTTTGGTGCGCGCAAGCTGGATACCTACGTGCATGGCGTCCAGAAAGAGTGGGGCTACACCCTGCCACAGCAGGATACTTTCCTGGTGCTGCATCCGAAGGAACCGCGAACGAACGCGCCGCTCTATGTCGTGCTGCACTCAGCCGGACACGATGTTCACTCGTGCCTGAAATGCACGGCCACGGTGGGTAATCACGACATCTATCACGCGCCGGATGATTTCTTTGCCCTCTATCTCGATTGCCGCGCCAACAAGGGAGATTGGTGGTGGGGCATCGAAAAGAACAAGGGGCACGCAGTGAGTTCGCCCGAGAAGCGTGTGATCGACAGCGTGAAGTGGGTGATGCAGCAATATGGCATCGACCCGAATCGTGTCTATCTGTGCGGCAACTCGATGGGTGGCAGCGGCACATTGGGCATAGGCATGCGGCACGGCGATCTGTTCGCCGCCATCAAGGCGAATGTGCCAGCCCGCGTCGAGCATGTTTCCAGCCGTATGTACTTTCCGACGGCTGCCCATCCGGATGAAGCCGTACCTGCCGATGTAGTACTGCCCGATCCGCCGATTACCATCGACTATTCCGCGCCCAACGATACCTGGTCGAAGGATCACGATCTGTTCGCCAAGGCGATGAACGAGCGGAAGTATCAACTGTTCATGTACTGGGGACCCTTTGGTCACGCCAACAATCACGCGAACATTCTAAAGGTGAACGATCTCATCAATTCGTTCGATTGGCTGAGCGTGAAGAAGAACGAAGCCTATCCAGTCTTCACCAATGCCTCGACCAACGACCCACTCCCTTGGCCCGCTGACCTGGGTAGCAAGAAGCCGGGGCAGATCAACGCCTTCTTTCGCTGGAAGAACGTCAGCGACACGCAAGCTGCGGCCGAGATGTCGCTGTTCCTGACGAAACCCTCGGACCTGAAAACGTCGTTCACCATTCCCGCGGAAGCGACCGCCGATGTAAGCCTGCGTCGTCTGCAATGGGTCAAGATCGCTCCCGGTCAAACGGTGAAGTGGAAGTTCGGTTCCGCCAGCGGCGAGGCCAAAGCGGATGCCACGGGCCTCGTAACGGTTCCGCAACTAAAGATTACCGCCGAACCCGTCACTTTGAGTCTGGCGAAGTAGTGGCCTCTTTTTCCTTCGCTGCGGTCTGCGCGGCTCGCAGTTTGACCTCGGCAATTTCGACGTCTCCCTTGGCCTGTTCGTATTCGCTGCTGGAGATTCGAGCGGCCTCGTGCAGCGCTGACACGATTTTGAAGCGGTCTTGAGCAGCTTTCAATTTCACTTTAGCAACATCTACCACATTGCCGGTCAATTCGGCCTCTAGGATCTCGACTTTGCTTCTGGCGGCCTGTTGCTCGGCCCGACTGGCAATTCCCGCCTCGTACGCTGCTTCGGTTCGCTTCAGCAATGCTTGAGCCTGTCGTAGCTCTGCCTCAAGTACCTGTCGCTGCAATGGCGAGGTGGCCGCAGGCTTTGGTGGAGTAAGACCGGCAGGCACATCCTCCCAAAGCCAGAGTTCAACCGTGCCCCGCTGATAGGCATCCATACCACCGAGCGCGAGCAACTTCGCCTGCGGGGCAATAGCCAGATCGCTCCACTCAGCGGCACCAGCATTGATCACGGATTGTGAGCGAAATTCACTCCATACCGTGCCTGTTCTTGCATCGAATAGCTGAAGCTTTCGGGGGACACTAAGTACTGCGATCAATTGCACTGCGATCCATTCGCTATCTCCTAAGTACGCGAGTGGCCCAGCTGTATCACGAAGCGATTGCGCCCAGATGATGGTGCCTGAAGCGACATCCCCGATTCCCACTGACCCCGTGTAGGGACGTTCTTTACTGACCATTTGCAGAGGTCCATCGCCAGCGAAAATTACACGCTTGCTGTCGCTGGAGAAGGCCAGTGACCGCAGCTGTGCATTGTGGTTAGTATTGATTTTTCGCAGCATTTCTCCGGATGCAGCGTCCCAGATTTTCACTCCATAAAGGGAGTCAGGATCTTTCCACACGCCGGCACTGGCAACCAGCTTGCCATCCGGAGAAAACGCGGTCGCCTTGGGAGGTCCGGCATGACCTGCGAGATGATGCAGCAACTTGCCCGATTTCACACTCCAAAGCTTCAGTCGCCCCGGCAGGTTTTCGAACCGAGTCAGCCTGCTGTTCTTCCAGCCAATTTCACCTCGACCCTTTTCCAGCGGCGTTTCTTCGACCGCTGCGCCGGCTACCACCAATTGTTCGCCATCGGGCGAGAAGGCGAGCGACTTGACGCTTCCCAGGGCACGAGCGAAGGGACGAAGCAGCTCAGGGGTATCGGTGGCATCTCCCTTTCCATCTACGTCGTCGAAGGAGCGAATCAGTTCACCGGTAACGGCATCAAACAGTTTCACTTGGCCCTGAGTCGTTCCCACCGCGAGTACTTTGCCATTGGGAGAAAAGGCGAGCGCGGCCACTTCGCAAACGAGAGGCTGTTTCAGTTTCTTCAGTAACTCATTCTCTTCAGGCGAGATCAGCGTGAGCTTTGCCAGCGGCTTGGCGGCAACTGCGTCCACAATCATTGTCGCAGCCTGCCAACGCTCAGAATGCTGATAAACATCTGCTTGAGGGCGCGCGTTGCTGACTGCGATCAGTCGCCCGTCGGCAGTGATCGCAACTTTGCCGACGCGTTCCCCCACATCGAAGGTCCGCAGGGGAGGGAGCGGATTCTTGGTCTCATACGAGCCAAGCTTTCGCTGCGTTAGCTGCGACAGGCCTAGCTGGCGGGCTTGGCTACTAGCAAAGCTGATGGGACCGTAGTAGTGCAGCTTGCTGGCACCCGGAGCATCCCACTGCAAGTAGAACGAGGTGTTGCCGGGCTGGTAGTGCAAAATGCCAAGCGGAATGTGATCGCGATTTGATTTTTCGGCGGGCAAGATCGGCAGCGAGACAATTCCGCGGCGCAGGCGATACTCGTTTGTGGAATTGGTTGTGTATTCGAACAGGTCAAGCAAGGGATCCGTTGTAACCGAAGTCGTTTTGATGAGCGTTTCAACCAGAGCGGCTTGCTCTTTGGTGGCACGAATTTGACCCGTTTGAAGCTCCAACCATGTTTGTGGCCGAGGGGTAAAAAATGTATCGTTTTGGGGCTTAGGCTTCTGGTTGATTTCAGGTTTCTGGTCGATTTCAGGCTTTGCATTTGGTGTGGCACGGACCCACGTCAGATCAGCCAGCTTGGGAGTTGCAGGGTTGATCGTCGACTTGGCATCGGTGGTTATCGCCCCGCGAATCTCTTGATCGACCAGTCGCAGCGATAGCTCACCAAAGCGGTTCGTTCCTTCGTGCCAAGTGCCGTTGAAACGGCGTTCGATCCGCGACCACTTCACCTCGAACTGCCCGCGGTCTTGGGCAACGGTTTCGGTGTAAGTGCCGGAGTAAGCTCCGCTGTCGCGCTGCGTGATGGTGATCTGCCCCCAATCTTCGCCCGACCATGGGCCGGCAATGTCGGGTGCTTGGGTGGCCAGCACGAAAAAGGATGAAAGACCGATCAAGGGAACCAGCAACAGTGCCAGCCAAATAAGACGGTTTTCTCGGCGGGCTGTTGGTGACTGCTTCGGCTTTGGTTCAGCTGACACCAGTTCGGCCGGCAATGGAACCGACGTGGGTTGTTGGAGATGAGCGAGACAGCCTTCTAGCAGGGCCCGCACTTCTTCGGCCGATTTGTAGCGGCGCGCGGGATCCTTTGCCAAGAGACGCTCCACGATAAGCGTGAACCAGCGCGGCAGTTCGGGATTCAGCGAGGCCATTGCTGGCGGTGGATCGTCTACCAGGCGGCGGATGGTGGCCATCAGCGAGTCCGCGCGAAATGGTGAAACCCCCGTCGCCATTTCGTACAGCACACATCCCAAACTGAATAGATCGGAGCGACCATCGAGTGGTTCGCCGCGAGCCTGTTCGGGAGACATGTATTGGGGCGTGCCGGCAATGATGCCAACACGCGTCAGGGTGACATCGTCGGCTGCGCGGGCGAGGCCGAAGTCGGTGAGCACGGCGCGTTCGATCCCCTTTTCGAGCAAAATGTTGGCGGGCTTCACATCGCGATGGACGAGACCTTGCTCGTGCGCGGCGGAAAGTCCCGCAGCGGCCTGCATTCCGATGCGCAGGATCTCTTTTAGTTCGAGCGTCCCTTGAGCGGCGAGCCGTTGAGCCAAAGATTCACCCGCAACGAGCGGCATCACGAGATACGGCAAGCGACCACTGGCTTGGACTTGATGGATGGCCAACACGTGGGGATGAACAACGGCCGCAGCGGCCTGAGCCTCGCGCGCAAACCGTTTCTTGGCGAGTGGGCTGTTCGCCAAATGAGGGGCGAGGACTTTGATTGCCACGCAGCGTTTTAGCTCGCGATCGTAGGCTTTGAGCACGACGCCCATGCCGCCGCGGCCGATGATCTCGAGCACATCGTAGCCGCCGAGTCGGCCGAGCAGATTCGGGTCGTCGGCAGGTTCCAGATGCTCGACGGTGAAATCGATTTCCGACCATTCGTCGCGGGCCGGCAGCGGAGCCTGGTGTTGAATTTGACTCAGCAGGGCCGCCGCTTCTTGGCACCAGGTCTCGCCGCCTGCGAGCTGCTCCATGGCCATGCTACACGTTGCGCATTCTTCCAAGTGACGATGCAACAGCGTTTCCTGCTCACTGGGCAAGCTGCCCGCAAGTGCTGAAGTCAACAGTTCTGTCGAGCAGCAGTCGGTCATCGTGCTTTCTCCGATTCTTTGACGATCACTTGCAGCCGCGCGAGGACACGGCACTTGGCGACACGAACGGCCCCGACCGTCATCTGCAGCTTGTGGGCAGCTTCGGTTGTGGAAAGTCCGACCACTCCAGTCTCCCAGAAGGCCTGCCAGGTTGCAGGTTGAACTTCGGCGCGCACTTGTTCGGCTGCACGCTCGAAGATCGTACGCCGCAACTCCAGGTCGAATTCGATCGTGTCGGGCTCGCTGGCAGCAGGAAGTTCCTGCAGCAGCGGCAACAAGTCCGACCCGCCAACAGCTACGATCCGCCGTTCGCCGCGCTTCAACCAGTTGATGACCAGGTTGCGTGATACCGTTTGCAGCCAACCACGAAACGAGCCCCGTTCGGTCGCAGGATCCCAGCGATCGATGTTGCGACTGACGGCCAGCAGCAGCTCCTGCATCACTTCCAACGCATCGGCATCTTGCAGACCATGTAGGCGCAACAGCCGATAGATCGTTGGTTCGTAGAGGGCCACAAACTCCACCCAGGATTCATGATCCTGTAGATCTCGCAGCCGAAGTAACAAACTGGCGCGGGTTGTGGGAGTTGAGTTCATGGTCGTGTTCCTACCTTGATACACAACCAAAATTAGCCGGCGTTACACGTGATGTACGAATGATCCGAAATTCGCCGCCGACGGGCGCGAGAAGTGAAAGCCAGTATCGAAGCAGAGCTTGCGAGGGTCAATCCACGGCGGGGTTGGAGAAGGATGATGCGCCGTAAGTCGTGCTCAAGGACTGGAAGAGGGTGTTGATTAATTGGCCGGGTTTATCAACACCGAAGTGGCATATCTCTCGGGTGCGGCGCGCGCAGGTGTTGATAAATGGAGGGGCATTTATCAACAAACAGGAATCATGGCCACTGCGTACTTCGTGCAGTTACGTCACGCGGGCGAGGGGTTGGCCGCCGAGGCAGCGGGCAGTCAGCCACTGATGCGGAAGCGTTCGGGGTAGAGCGAGAGGCCGCGTTCGATCGAGACGTTGGTATCTTCCCACATCCGGATGCCGCCAAAGTAAGCATTGTGGTTGCCACCACGCCGACAGCCTTCGGGCAACTCTTCGATCTTTTTGGCGTTGCCGCCGCCCAGCATTACGTAGTCGGCCAGAAACGCTTGCTTCCAAATCGAAGAGGCCTCGGCGACGGCTCGCCGCCAGCGTTTGGTACCGTTCAACTCCAGACCCTTGCGACACAGCAGCTCGTTAAAGGTCTCACCGCTGGTAAAGCGTAAATGACCAAGCGCGAGCGGGACTACTTTTCCGTCGATGATGAACGCGGTGCCAAGATTGGTACCAAAACCCAAGTAGAGCATGCGACCGCCGTCGTAACTGCCGAGGGCCTGCATACAGGCGTCGTTCATGATGCGCACTGGACAACCGAAGGCATGGCCGTAATCGAAGCCGACCCAGCCTTTGCCCAGGGCCCAAGGTTCGGTCGCTGGATGGCCGTTGATCACATCGCCAGGGTAACCGATCGAGACCCGTTCGAAGGTCCACTCCTTGGTCAGTTCGCGGACCTTCTCTGCCATCTTGTCGGGAGTGAGGTCATTGCCCGATGGGATCTTCTGTTTGTCTCCTTCACCGGTCGTCCAGACTTTGACATTCGTCCCGCCGATATCCAGCACCAAGATGTTCATGAGATGCGTTCCCTCTGCAGGTGAATGAAGGCTCGAGAAATCCTTAAAAGTCTGGCAAGCATCTTAGCCAATAGCAAAGGTTGTGCCGCAACGCCGACGACATGGATCTGGGCAGGAGTTAACCCAGCCATTGCGGGAGCCCGAACCTTGAAATAGCATGGCTGAGAGGATCATTCGCTGTCGCAATACTTTTCGACGACCTGGTCACGACGGCGAAGTTTCCTCAGGCGCGGGCGGCGTTTTCGCAGCGGGGTAACAGCAGACGACCATTCGGTACGTGCTGCGGTTTGAATGTTTCGGGTGTACTGAATGTCGGAAGTAACCGCTGAACAACTAGGCCAACGAATCACTGATTCCGGGCTGATGGACCACCACCAACTGGAGTCCGTCTGGGCCGATCTTGGCTCGCGCGAGATCACCGTTGAGCAATTCACGAGCGTGGTGCTGCGCCGCGAGTTCCTCACCAACTATCAGCTCGACCGGCTGCTGAAGGGTGAAAAGGGCGGCTACTTCTACAACGACTACAAGGTTCTGTACCTGGTTGGTACTGGTACCTTTGCGCGGGTCTATCGCTCGGTGAATATCAAAACCGGGAAGGTCGTGGCGCTCAAAGCGCTACGTAAACGCTTTCGCGCGGAACCGGGAATGACCGAGCAGTTCATTCGTGAAGGTCAGATCGGTGCCAAGCTGCGGCACCCGAACATCGTGCCCATCTACGAGATCGCCGAGAAGCCCTCGCCCTACATGACGATGGAGTTCGTCGAAGGGCGAAACTTGCGAGAGTTCCTGAAGGTGCGCAAGTTCCTGCCGCCGCTCGATTCGCTCAAGCTGGGGATCGATATCCTGGCGGGATTAGCCTATGCCTTTGAAAATGGCATGACCCACCGCGATCTGAAGACCTCGAACGTCCTGGTCACCAGTCGCGGCCGAGCCAAGCTGGTGGACTTCGGCCTGGCAGGGTTGCAAAAAGACAACGCGCTGAAAGAAGACGACCTGAACAATCCGCGCACGATCGATTATGCGGGCCTGGAACGTGCGTCGGGCGTACGCAACAACGATCCGCGCAGCGATCTCTTCTTCGCTGGCTGCATTCTGTACAACATGATCGGCGGCGAACCGCCCCTGGTCGAAACCAAGGACCGCATGACCCGCCTTAGCGTGCAGCGGTACCAGAACATCAAGCCGCTCCATATCCTCAAGCCCGATTGCCCAATGCGGCTGCTGGCGTTCGTCAACCGCGCGCTCGAGATGAACCCAGATCGCCGCTTCGCCAGCGCTGCTGAAATGCACGACGAAGGCAAACGCGTCTTGTCGCGAATTGAGGCGGGCGACCTGGGCGATACCGAACAAGGCGGCGAGAACGCCACGCCGCGCGAGGGCGCGCCCTTGGTCATTGCCTCCGACCAAGAGGGTTCCGGCAAGACCGTGATGCTGGTCGAAAGCCGCATCGACATTCAAGATCAGGTCCGCGAACGCTTGAAGAAGCACGGCTACAAGGTGCTGGTCTTTAGTGACCCCGTGCGAGCACTGGGTCGCTTCAACGAGTACGAGCCTCCGCCGGCTGACTGCGTGCTTTTCTCGACCGTAGAACTCGGCGAGGTCGCTCTGGAGGCTTTCAATCGGTTCGGGGCCGCCGAGCATACGAAGAAGTTGCCGGCCATTCTGTTTGTCGATTCGCGGCAAGCGGCCATCGTGAAAGCGGCTCAGCTTTCTGCCAAGCGAAAGATGCTGCAGATGCCCTTGAAGGTGCGCGAGATTCGCGATGCTTTGCTCGGCATGCTGCGACCAGGCTTCGTCCGCGCTTCGGCTGCGGCCGCCGATGAAGCGTAACGACTCGCCCTAGCTCTTGATTGCGAACTCAATCATCGCTTCGCCCTGCTTGCGACCTTTGAAGTCTTGCTTGGCCTTCAGATCGAGAATGTTCAGTTCCAGGCGATACTTGCCGGGAGTCAATTCGCCGGGCAGATGAATTCGATAGGCCAGAAAGTAGTCGCGGCGATAGTTGCGACAGATTTCGCGATCGAGTGGCAATTGACGCTCGTCGACGAGATTCCCCGCAGCATCATAAATCTGATACGAGCCCTGCAACTCGGTTTCGAACGAGCTGGCTGTCTTCTCTTCCGCAGCGAAGTTCTGCACTTCGACGTACAGAATCACTTGTTGCTTGGGTGTGAACTCGGCTCGTGAGAACTCGGTGTACCAGCCAAAGCTTTCGACCTTCTCGCAGAACATCAGGTTCGACAGATCGAGCTTACTGGCTGCAGAGAGACTGTTGTTCACTTCCTGCAGCGACCGCAGAATCTTGGCGTTGCGCAAGCTGGCTCGCTTGGCCTCTTCGGGAGAGAGCCAGGTGCTCAGGGCGAACATCATCTGCTTGAACGCTTCTCGCTCGGCTGGCGGCAACTGTTCGACCTTGTCTACCGCATCGTCGTTGCGATCGGCGATCAACTGCAGCAGACGAAGCTTCTGTCGCAATGCCGGCACTTCGGTTTCATCTTTGCGCTCAAGCCGCTGTTGAATCTCCCGCTCGAGTGCCGCGATGTGCTTCTGACAAAGCGTTTCAAGAGGTTCTAGTTCGGTCTTGGATGCCGCAGCTTCACCGGGCGAAGTTGACGCGAGTGTTGGATCGCTGGCCGGCGATTGCGGCTTGACATTCTCAGGCTGATGCGAGACCAGAGCGACTTCGCTGCTCGCTGATGATCGTGCCGATGTCGTTGACGAAGGAACGACCGCTGACACTGTCGTCTGCACAAGTGCAGGCTGAGTCAGTGTGTTCAAGCTTCCCAGTGGTTGATTGACCGGCCAATGCAGGGCGCTGGAGTTCAGCGTGGCTTGCACCGCGGTTTCGGTCGGCGAGGGAGGCGACACCGGCAAGTACGTTTCGCGTGGCGTGCTGCTGGTTTGTTGTCGCGGAGCCTGATAGGCCTGAGGAGCGACCATCGCCTGCGGTTGTTGAATCGGTGGTTGGCCCGATGGTGGTATCGACGCGGCAATCGTTTGCTGGGGCGAGGGATAAGCGGTTTGCGCTGGAGATTGCTGGGGAGCCTGTTCGACTTTGGCTGTCGTTGCCGGCACGCTGCCCGGTGGGACGGCCGTCGGGTACGGACTTGGCTCGCGAATCAATTCGGGTGGCGGCGAAAATCCTGTTTCCTGTTCGTCGGCGGCGAGCGACTTGAGCAGGTCTTCGTGCTTCTTCGAGCCCAGTCCCGGCAAGGCGCAGCCAGCGACCAACGTCAGCGTGATGACGCCGAGCGAGGTGAACTGCCAGGTAGTTGCCGAGGAGCGAATCACGGAGCCGATTCCGGGGGATACCGATGAACTTGCCGAGGGAACGATCGCTGCGGGATAGTAGTGACCGAACCCTTTTCGTGCAATGGAAGTTGGGTCACCTGAAAATGCCGATGAGTACGAATGCCGGGTCAAGTCGTTTGAAGTGACGACCATGGCATCCTTTTCGACACCTCCTCGCCAGTGATTGGGGCCAACCGCTTCAATCCCTAGAAGCGGCAGCAGTTGCGTTAATCCCTGGGGGTTACGCGGTTCTTGCTTGGCGCTCGTTTCTCTGACAGTTACACTCAAAAAGGGTGGCAGCAATCGACGTTTTACCGGGCTCACGATGCTACGGTGTGGCGTCCGTTCTTGCCGCCGCCCAGCTTGCAGGCTACTGCCTGTAGTCAATTGGGAATAAGCAGCGATAGCAGTTGCGAATCTGGAACGCTTGCCGAGGGATTTGGATCGAGAAAATTGGCTGTGTTTTGGCGTGTGATTCAGCGACACTGACGGACGGACAAGGGACGGGTTTCCATGGCAAAATTTGATCCGTTTCGGCAAGGAACGCCCCAAACGCCGCCCGCAGGCGCCGGCTTTCCGCCCCCGCCTGCTCCGTTTCCAACTCCCGGCGCTCCAGGCTACGGCCAACCCGCTTACGGTCAGCAACCATATCCGCCCCAACAGCCTGGCTACCCACAACCAGGGTATCAACAGCCCGGCTATCCACCGCAGCCGGGCTTTCCGGCTCCCCAACAGCCGGCCTACTACGCCCAGCCTAGTGCACCGAACAACGGCTATGGCCAGCCGGCCTATCCGCAGCCTGGCTATGCTCAACCGGGTTATCCCCAGCCTCAGCAGCCTGGCTTTCCACAACCTGGCTTCCAGCAACCCGGTTTTCAGCAGCCGGGCTATCCTCAACAGCCAAGTTTTCCGGCCAATCCGTACGCGCCCCCGCCGCCCGCTCAGGCCTTCCCCACAAATTATGCTCCGCAGCCGGTGCCCGTAGCCGCCCCCATGCCGGTTCCGGTTGCAATGCCATCTCCCATGGCTCCTGTTCAGCCGGCCGCACCTGTGCCGGTCACGGTCCGGCCGGTTCAACCTGCGGCTCCTGTGCCCGTGTCGCAACCTCGACCGGTGCAACCTGCCGCTCTTCAGGCCGCCCCAACAGCACCTCGGCCGGTCCAGCCCCAAGCAGTTCCGGCCGGCAACACGGCTACTCTGGCTCCCGCGCCCAATCGACCAACCGTCCCTTCGCCGGGCGTGCGACCAGTACTCGCTCCCGTCAAACCGAAGGACGACAAGCCCAAAGTCGACGCCGAAACACCTGCCGACGCGCCGCCGAAAGATCCGACCGAGAAGGTCATCAAGGGCGCTCCGCCGTGGATGATCAGCCTGGTCGTTCACATGGTGATGCTGATCATTCTGGCGCTGCTGACCATTCCTCTGATAATCAACAACCAGATCGAGATCGAATCGGAACCAGTCTTTGCCGAGAAACTGGGCGAGCAGATTATCGACGACCAGCTGCAATCGCCCGAGTCTTTGAATATGGAGATTCTCGATCCGGCCTTGTCGTTCGATGACAAGCCGGTCGACGATCCGCTGGCGGCGCCGCCGATCGAGATCGCAACCAGCGTCGATGCGAATGTCGCAGTCGATTCCATCGAAGCTCCGTCCATCGGCATGGCCCTCAATGGTCGCGAAGCGGGCTCGAAGAAAGCTCTGCTCGCCGCCTATGGTGGCAATGCCACGACCGAAGAATCGGTTCGCAAAGGCCTGCTCTGGCTCAAGAAGAATCAAAAGCAAGACGGCAGTTGGAGCCTGACGGGGCCCTTCTCCGATACCGCCGGCGTCGAGAATAAGGTCTCGGCCACCGCGATGGCGCTGCTCGCTTTTCAAGGCGCCGGCAACACGCACAAGACGGGCGATTTCAAGAAGGAAGTCGAGAATGGCTGGAAGGCTCTCAAGGCTTTCCAAAATGCCGACGGCTTCTTCGAGTGCGACGCGGCCCACCATCATCGCCTGTACGCTCAAGCTCAGGCGACCATTGCCGCCTGCGAAATCTACGGCATGACCAAGGACGAGCAGTATCGTCCGGTCGCTCAAAAGGCCATCGACTTCGCCATTCGTGCCCAAGCTCCAGAAGGTGGCTGGCGCTACGAACCGAAGATCGATTCCGATACTTCGGTCACCGGCTGGTATGTCATGGCCCTGCAAAGCGGCATGATGGCCGGCCTCGAAGTTCCCAGCCCCAATGTGGGCCTGATCAACGAATTTTTGGACCGCGTGCAGACCAGCGGCGGCAGCATGTACATGTACAAGCCGGGCATGGAGCAAACGCTCACCATGACCGCCGAAGGCCTGCTCTGTCGCCAGTATCTGGGCTGGAAGCACGACGACCCGCGCATGATCCAAGGCCTGAACTACGTCATCGCCAATCCCATCGATTACAACGACGCCAACGTCTACTACTGGTACTACGCCACTCAAGCGGCACATCACATGGGCGGTTCCCATTGGAAGCAGTGGAACCAGGTGATGATTCAAACGGTGCCGCAGGCGCAAGTAAAGACCGGCAACGAAGCCGGCAGCTGGTCCCCCTCGGGCGACCGCTGGGGCCAGCACGGTGGCCGCCTCTATGTCACCTGCCTCTCGATCTACATGCTCGAGGCTTACTACCGGCACATGCCGCTGTACAAGCACAAGATCGAATCGCTGAAGTAAGCCAGCGTCCCGCCTCATCACAGCACCCCGCTCACCTTTTCAGCGCTCGCTGGCGAAATCACGAGGGGCGAACTCTTCGCCCTTACCTGCTCCCGATTCCTAGGTCTGCTGAACACCACTGTTCACCTCCTGTTTGATAACCTTTTCGCGCTTTTTTTCAAAATCACCCGCCTCGTCCGAAGTCTCGCCGCCGCAATTGTTTGCCGCGTTTCTGACCGGTTATTTGCCCCCGAATTCGGCGTTCGCGCGATAACCGTTTGATAACCACTTTTTGGCAAACTGGGCAATTTGCTGCTTCGCCCGCTGCCCCTCCAACACTAATTCATAATGGACGAATATCTTCCATTGCCGTGTAAACTTACTCTTGTAATACTTCATTTTTGACAACCACTTAGCAATCTTGTTTTATTCATGACGTGTTCAATTATTGAACACATCCGACCGTCTCGCGACACTGACGAGAAATCCGACAAAACCAAACTCAACCCGCCGATTCCTTTCGGATCCCGGGCAGTCCCGATTCCGCTGTGCCGCCAACCAGCTCCAGCTCTGACGCGAAGACGGAAACACCCTGGAATCTGCCGGAGGCGTGATTCTTTGTCAAACGCCAATTCTGGTGCGCGAGTCGACGCACCATTGGCATTCCAGGTCACATCGAGCCGATGTGACCTACCAGCCTTTAGCCGCGATCCACTTGGGGCGGCTTCTGATAGTTAGCCAGCAGGCGTTCGGCCCGCTCGCGAATGATCTCGCGCAGTTCGAGCGGCTCGATGACCTCGGCTTCGTCGGCATAGCCCAGAATCCACCAACTGATCTCTTGCAAGCCCGAGACGGTGACCTTGAACTCGAGCGAGCCATCGTCGAGCTGGCGGGTCTGCTGGGTTTGATGCCAGTTCACTTCTTCCACATTGCGTGCGACCTTCGGGCTGAAGCGAATGGTCACGTGCCGGTCGGGCCCCGGTTCGGGATTGAGCCGCCAGGCATTGCGCAGGTGGCTTTCGATCCGAAAGTTCTTGGGCATTCGCAGCGGATCGTCGAGCAATTGAATCTTGCGAATGCGGCTGACGTTGAACGTCCGCACTTCGCGATGCAACGACGAGCGGCCAATGATGTACCAGCTGTGTTGGTGAAACAGCAGCCGGTACGGATGCAACTTGGTTTGAATCTGCCGCTGTTCGTGCAAGCTTTCGTAACGAATGCGGACGCAGCAGCGAACCGAGATGGCCGTCAGCAATTGCTCGTAAATCCGCTCCTGCCCGGCGAGCGAGTTGGTGGCATCGAGCCGAATGCGCACCGCTCCCGCCACACTGCGCAAGTAAGAAACGAAACGCTGCGGCAGGGTGTTGGCCAGTTTATCGGCCGCCGATTGAGCTGCGGCATAGAAGGGAATCGTCCGCCGATCTCCCAGTTGCCGGCACAGCACCAGCATCGCGAACGCTTCTTCAGTGGTGAATTGCGTCGGGGGCAGAAAGAAGTGCCCCGGAATCTGATAACTGCCCCGCTCCTCGTCGTAGTGGAGCGGGACATCGGCATTACGCAAGGCTTCCAGATCGCGAAAGATCGTGCGCCGCGTTACTCCGCACAACTCAGCGAGAGCCTGGGCGTTGTACGCCTGTCCCCCTTGGAGCATTCCGAGCAGTTTCACCACTCGACGAATCTTCGTTAGCGACGGTGTCTTGACCACTGAAGTAGGATTCGTAGTTCGGGGCCGAGGAGGTAGACGCTGGAGTATATCCGGCGGGCGCCACCTTCGCATCTCGCTTCACAGCCGACGACATGATGCCCGTCGAGCTACCCGTTTCATTGGTGCCGGTACCAATCGCATTGGCAACCGAAGTCTCACGACGCAGCGAAGGAGCGGCTGCTCCTCGCAGTGGATTGCCGTTGCTGGCGGTGCGAGCCACCGGAGCTGCCGCAACCGGAACTGCAGCAGCGACAGGAGCAACCACTGGTTTTGGCTTGGCCGAGGTGGCTTCGTTGTAGCTCGGCATTGCGGCCGGTGCCGAAGGGAGCGATGGTTCTTCGATCATCGGAGCCGGATCAGCCGCTTCGCTCGAACCGGTTTCGATGGCTCGCACTCGCGATGCTTCGGGCAGTTGTTCGAAGCCTACTTCGCTGGGCATACCTTCGATGGTGGTGGTGTGCAGAGCACCCGTCGACGAAGGCGTTTCGCCACGGCTGATCACGCTCGGGCGAGTCCAGCCATAGTCGAAGTAGATGCCGGCGTCACGTTCGCGAGCACGTTGCAGAGCGTCGAAGTAAGCCTTTTCTGGCCAGGGGCCTTCTTCCATGCAGATGCCGTTGTATTCGAGGATCGAACCCTTACGAGTGTGCAGGTCGGCGATCGACTTGTTGTATTCGGCCACCGAGACCCAGAAGGCGTTCTGAGCTTGAGCCCGGCGACGTTGAGCTTCGAGCACCAGGTCGAGGGTGACGAGGTCACCTTCGTACTGGTTCTGCACCACTTCCACTTCGGTCTGAGCGGCCACCCAACGATTGGCGTTGGTTTGGGCCAAGTGATAGTTGGCGTCGAGGTTACGCACGGCCTTCGACAGACCGACGTTCACGTCGAGTTCCATATCGTCCAGGGCAGCCTTCTCGCGAGCGAGTCGCAGCTGAGCGTGACGGACACCGGCCAATTCGCGGCGGAAGCCGATCGGGATGTTGAGCGAGCCGAATAGCCCCCATTCCTGATAGTTTCCTTCGGTCAGTTCGTCGACCGCGGTCGAGCCTGGCTGCGGGAAGTTCAGGCCGTTGCGATCGGCGTTGATCAAGTCATCGCCGAGACCAACCCAGCGATACACAGCACCGACATCCAACTGCGGCAGCAGGCGGTTGCGGGCGAGGATCAGTTCCAGTTCGCGTTGCTTGATTTCCCAACGCTTGCTGAGCAGTTCGGGGCGACGAGCAATCGACTCGGCCATGATTTCCGACCAGTCGAAGTTGACGCGAGCCAAGTTCGGATCATCCTTCGGACGAATCAGGCGGCCATCGGTGGCCGTCAGACCCATCAGCAGGCGCAGTTCGTTTTCGTTGTTGTACAGTTCTCGCAGGGCCGTTTCGACCTGAGCGCGGAAGGCATAGTACTGTTCGCGAGCCTGAGCTTCGGCTTGCAGGTTTTCTTTGCCACCCTTGAACTTGGCGTACACAATCCGCCAGGTGATGAGGGCACTATCGCGACCGATCTTGGCGGTCTCCAGGTTGCGGTACGACAGGTACAAGTCCCAGTAGCGGACTTCGATGTTGTTGAGCATGTCCTGCAGCTGACCTTGCAGGTTGAGGATTTCGATATCGTTGCCGATACGGGCAATCACCACCGGCATGCGATTGATTAGCGTGCCACGACCGCGGAGCAGTGGGTGACGAGCTTCGACTTCCATCGTCGTCGTCCAGGTGCTGATGAGGGGTTGCACGTTCTGGCCGAAGTTGAAACCGCGGTTGTACTGGGTGTTGTTGCGGACGGTGTAGGTCGTACCTTCAGCCGATTGCTTGCTGATCGACGAGGTCAAACCGCCATCGACCGTTTTGGTGATGAAGGGGAACGTCGGGTTGGCCGAAGTGATGTTACGAGGACGGTCGGTGTAGTTGAGGAACGCGTTCGCACCACCAGGGCCGTTACCCACGATGCTCAGCTGGGCATCGAAGGCCGACAGGGCCGCTTCCACGCCAAGCTGCGAATTGTTCGTGCCGCCATCGACCGTGGCACCATCGTTTTGAAAGCCGGGATTCGATTCCTGAATCGCCGGGTTGTAAATCGTGTTGAACGACCGGCTACCAAGCTGCAGCAAGTTGCCTTCTTGCGTACCAGCGAACAGGGTGCCGTTTTGCAAACGGACCGGCTGACCACCGCGGACCAGCTTGGTGTTGGCCAACGAGATCGAGACGACCTCTTCCAGCGAGAGCTCCCAAATCTCTTGGTACTCGGGATTGCTCAAGGTGAGCGGCGCGTGCGACTGCGAAGCCTCCGGATTCGGAGGAGCCTGCAGGTCGGGCGTTTCCTGTTGCGTCGCCTTGCCAATGTAGTGCGACAGGTCGCCATCTTCGTGCAGATAGAAAGGCTGAGTCGGATGGCAGCCACTCAAGGTGACAACCATTCCAACAAGTAGCCAGCGCCAAGATTGAATGCGGCGGGTCATCGCTTCCCCATTCCTCAGGAGTTACCGTCAGCAGCCAACGGAGTTCGTTCAGTCAGGACCTGCCACCAGCGAGCGCAAAGCGGATGCAATGCGTGCTGGCAGAATTGATGTACTCAGGCCCCCCTGAGCGATCTCACGTCAGACGCTGCGCACGGCGCACGCCCGATTCGAGGAAATCGTTGGAGGAGTTATCGACCCCCTAACCCGCAAACTTTCGCTAAACGACGGAATCGTTAGGTATTTCTTCCGCCAGTTGCCTGCTGGCATTCGCCTGGCTTTCCCAGACCACCGAGAGTATTGCCAGCGACGAATATCGGCCAGCGAACCGGCAGGCATTCACGCTGGCAGGTAGGTAGTAGTGGTCGCCGCGGTCGTCGTTGCACAGGGCAGCGGCCCGGATTTAGAGGGAACGAGAAACGGAGTCGGAAGCTCTGGATGAGACTGCGGGAGCGCGGTGTTCGATAATCCACCTCGCTACCGCTGGCTGGCAAGAACGCACGCCGGAAGTCATCGCAAAGGCTGACCTATTCTCTACCAGCTTACAGCCAGCAGGTTGGTGATTGGCCTTTCGCAGACTGCCTGCACGTGGTAGCTTGATGGATTCAAATTTGCATCGCAGACGCTGCCAGCTCGCGCGGACAGAGTTACCCACGGTTGGTAACCCGGCTAAGGCAGCGGACTTGCGCCCGAACAGGTGTATCCATGGCTAAGCCCCATCGTGCCACGAAAAAAGCGAATCACGGCAAGCGCCCTGCCAACGGCAAGGCCAAGCGTGCCAAGCGGAAACTCGTCCGCACCTAAGACCTCGCTTTTCGCCAACCCCGCCAGCCAGCCCTCGAACTTGCTTCGTAAACCTCTCTGAGCAGTTCCGTGGTTCGTCCGCGTTAGGGAAGGGATGACGCAGTGCCCCAGCAAAACTTTCTGGTTGATTTGTCGACAGTCGATTTCAGCCGCCCCATGGCGACGCTGGAGGAGATTCGTAAGTACAATCCGCAGCGCTACGAAATGGAGCAGCTGACGGCCGTTGTCCATGTCAACGAAACCAGTTATTTGAGCGTCGGTTACAAAGACACGTCGAACGACGACTTCTGGGTGCGCGGCCACTTTCCTCAGCTGGCCATTATGCCCGGCGTGGTCATGCTGGAATCGATCGCCCAGCTGTGCAGCTTTGTGACGCAAAAGTACGATCTGCTCGGCAGTGACATCGTTGGCTTCGGCGGGCTGGAAGAAGTCCGCTTTCGCGATCCGGTCTTTCCGGGCGATCGCTTTATCGTGATGTGCAAGCTGGAAAAAGTGCGCCGCGGGCGGATGATCGTCTGCACGTTCCAGGGCGCGGTCGAAGACCGCCTGTGCATCGAAGGAACTCTCAAGGGCGTACCGATTCCGGTTTCTGCCTTGCAAGAGTATCAGCAAAAACGCGGCGCCAAGGCATAAGCAGGACCATGCTGTGGGCCGACGTGCTCTGCCAAAGATCGATCCCACGCTGGATCTCAGCCGCCATTTGCTCACCGCCAGTGAGTTGCCCAAGCCCTTCGCGCCGGCTCAGCACTTTGGCCGCATCGCGCCGGTCGAAGTCGAAGTTGGTAGTGGCAAAGGCCTGTTCATGCTGAGCGCTTCCGGCGCGCGGCCCGAGCACGACTTTTTCGGTGTGGAAGTGGCAACGAAGTATGCCCGCTTTGCTGCCTCACGTCTGGCTCGCGCGGAACGCACCAACGCGCTGATGGCTCAAGGAGATGCACTCGCCTTCTTTCGCGAGTGGGTTGCCGACAATTCGCTGCACGCCGTACACGTTTACTTTCCCGATCCCTGGTGGAAGAAGCGGCACCGTCGTCGCCGGGTGATGAACGAGTTGTTCTTGCACGACGTCATTCGCACGCTGGTCCCCGGCGGCAAGCTTCATTTTTGGACCGACGTCGAAGAGTATTTTCAAACCACGATGGAACTGATGGCGCAGTTGCCGCCGCATCCGGCGGGCAAGCTGGTGGGGCCACTCGCCGTGCCGGAGTCGCCGGCCGAACACAATCTCGACTATCGCACCCACTTCGAACGCCGCATGCGGCTGCATGAGCTGCCCGTGTATCGCTCGGAATTCGAGAAGCACGCGTTTGAACAGAGCGGGCTGGTTTCGTCGTAACCGTTCTTTGCCCGCACAGCCGGCATAAGTCCGACAATCGGCCCGTCCAGCGAAGTTAACATCGCTAAGTTCGGCACTTCTTACTCGCAGCGGGCGGAATCTGAGCTAACTTGCTCGCCGCATCTGGCATTTGCTAGGCAAGCCGCGCGACCCAATTAGGCTGGAAGATAACTCTTCTTAACAGCCCTGTTCCGGGTACGCTCTCATGGTTGCTTCATTTCGCGCCTCGGTGGTCGGTCCAGCGCTCGCATGGGCGCTACTGCTCATCGCCGGTGCGCTGCCTGCCGTTGCTGCCGACTGGATCACCGCTCCGTCGTTTTACTCGCACGATATGTCGACCGGGCAACGCGTGACGCAATACGCCGAGATTGGTCCGTTCTATTACTATCACCGGCCCGATTACATGCGGAGCGGCTATCGGCATTTTCGCAGCACCATTCAAGGCCTCGGCGGCGCAGATAACTTGCACGTCGTCGAAGAATGGGGCCGCCCTGTTCGCCCGTACGAAGAATGGCGATTCCCGTATCGACCGTTCTCGGTACCCTACGATCAATGGGGCCCTCCCTTCGGCGGTCTCGGCCCGATTGGTGTGGGCATGCCAGGCTGGGGCGGGGGTTGGGGAGGTGGCTGGGGCGGCGGATGGGGGCCAAATGGTGGCGTAGGTCCCAATGGACCGATGGGCCCCAATGGTCCCATGGCTCCGAACGGGCCCGGTCCTGTCGGGCCGATGGGACCTGGCAACGGCGGTGCCTGGAACGGTGGCGGCGGTGCGCCTGGCGGAGGCTGGGGCAATCAGAATCGGAACTACGCTCAGCCTTGGACCGACGGCTATTACCCGAGCTACGACAAGCACGGCCGGTCTGATTACTACCGGGGATATCCGTAGGGACCTGCTCGGGATTCGGTTGCCATACCGAATACGAGACGCATGGAATTTGCGCTAAGGTGTTGTGACCGGGCCCCAAAACCAGAGCTCGCCCGAGGCTTGGTCGAGAGCTCCGTAATCGCATTTTCGCAGCCTGGCATGAGTCGGCGAAATGCCAAAGTCTTCGCCACCTGCCAGCCAAGCAGTTATTCCACCTCTTAAGATACCGTGCCCCGTGGTTGTCATCTCGATGACCAGCGCATTCTCTACTGCGCCAAGATGCAAGACCCGTAGATCGTCGCGCGGCTCGACCAGCCTCAACCGGATCGTCGCCAGGCTGTGCTGGCGAGTGGATGGTCGCAGCGAAAGTGTACGCTGAACCGGAGTCGCGGCGGTCAGGAGTTCATCCAAGGCCGTTAGCAATGGCTGGCCGGCTTCCTGGCGGCTTTGATGCAGACAAAAGCACAAATCGCTGGTTCCGAGCCGCGGCCCTCGGTGCTGCCAGCAATCGATGCCAAGATTTTGAAAGAGAGGCTTCATCGCAATTCGATACATTTGTTATAAATAATTGATTCACAGATACTTGACAACCGAACGACAGATTGCGATAATTCCCGACTGCTCTTGCTTAGTTTGGTGGATTGAATCTTCGTAAGCAACGGAAAAGCTGCGCGCCGATGTGGCGTCGAGGTTTTCGTGAAAGATGGTGGGAATTGGTTCGCGACGCCAACGGATCGATCGTTCCCAAGCCTGGCCAAGAACTGGCCCGGTTGTTAGACAAAAAGAGTGAGATGCCAAAGTTGTCTGAAAGTCGCAAGTGATCTACAGGCAGCCACTTCCGCCCAAACAAAAGAGTCGGTACGCGTCCAAAAACCCCGGCGGTTGTTGGACGTTTTGATGATGGTCGAGAGAGGCCCCACCAGCGCAGTGAATTCCCCTCACTGAAGCGGCGGGCCAACGGGGCAAGAGAGTGGAGATAGGCAAAGATAACAACTGGTTATCAAATGGTTATCAGCGATTCGTCAGAATGAGCTGGGTTGTTGACGCAACACTCAGCAAGATCGCGAGTTAGAGAAAACGGTTATCGCGAACAAATGAACGAAAAAGTTATCAAAAGTGGTTATCAGAGGAGGCGAGATGGTCGGAGGTTGCTGCGGGGTGGGCCCCTCACCCCAACCCTCTCCACGTTTCATTGTGGAGTACCACGTGTACCGAGGAGAGGGAGTGATGACGGAGTGAGTTAGGAGACACGGCAAATGAAACACTTGAGGTATTCGGTTTCGAGGCAGGTGGCGGCGACGGGATGGTCGGCGGCAGCGCCGCGTTGCTCGAGAATCTGAATATCGCGACCCGATTTTTGGGCGACGCCGCTGAGCATCAAGCGGAAGTCTTCTGGCGAGACCGTACCCGAGCAACTGTTCGTGACGAGAATGCCGCCAGGAGGCAACAAGGCCACGGCAGAGCGATTGAGGCGATGATAGGCCTGAAGTGCGGAGTTCACGCCGCTGCGGCTGCGAGCAAACTTGGGCGGGTCGAGGACGACGGCGTCGAACTTTTGGCCGTCAGCCATCATCCGGTCGAGCGTTTGAAAACCATCGCCCGCTTCGAACTTTGCCGGGAGGCCATTCAGTTCGGCATTCCGCTGGGCCTGAGCAACGGCCTTTTTGCTGCCGTCGATGCCGAGCACTTCGGCAGCGCCGTTTTTGGCGGCATTGAGCGCGAAGCCGCCGGTGTAGCAGAACAGGTCGAGCACTTTGCGACCTTGCAGATAGCGGGCAGCGACCACGCGGTTATCACGCTGGTCGAGATAGAAGCCGGTCTTCTGCCCTTCGCTGAGATCGACCTCGTAGGCGATGCCGTTCTCGCGAATGACGATGGGGGCTGTGGGCAGTTCGCCCCAGTGGCGATCGGCGGCGGCTTCCATCCCTTCGAGTTGCATCGAAGTCTTTTCGCCACGGAGGATGACCGCTTTGGGTTGCAGTTCGTCCTGCAAGATGCGGACGAGCAGCTCGGCCCGTTGTTGCATGCCCAGCGAGGTGGGTTGCAGTACCAGATAGTCGCCGTAACGATCGATGACGAGTCCGCTCAGGCCATCGGCTTCGCTGAAGACCAAGCGTGTGGCCGTTTCACTTCGGCTGCGACCCGCTGCCCGTTGTTCGGCGGTGAGCTCGTAACCCAGTTCTTGCCGCATGGCAATCGCGGCTTGCAAGCGGCGACGAAAGAACGCTTCGTCGAGCGGAACTTCTTCTTGCCACGAGAAGAGCCGCACGCGAATGCGGCTGTGGTTGTTGTACATGCCGCGGGCGATGAACTTGCCCCGCTCGTTATACAAATCGACGATCTGACCATCGACGGCTGCCAGGTGTTCGCCGGCCAAGGTGAGAGGCTCGATGCGATCGACGGCGCCGGCCAGCACCCAAGGATGCCGCCCGTAAAACGGCAAGGCCTTCTTGGGCTTGAGATGAACCCTCGCCACAGGCAGGCCAGAGCTACTCACGGAATCGGTCGCAGGCTGAAGATCGGCTGACATGAGCAAACTCTGTTGGGGCAGCAAAACCCTCATTTTACCGTGTCCGAGGGCCATTCCGAAGGGTGGGTCAAGCTGGCGAGACGAACGCTCTTACAGACCTTCGATCTCATACACGCGGACGAGGCCGGTGGTTGTCACGACGCCAAAGCGGTTCGCATCGGAGGTGGGCAACACTGCGAGGGGCTTATGCTGAGGGGCGGGGAGTCGGCTGTGCAGCGTGAGTTTGCCGCCGGCCGTTTCATAAATTTCGCCACCATTGGCCCCGATGGCAACGAGGCGTCCGCTGCCGGTGAAGCAAACTTGCGGAGTCGCCAGTTCTTCGGCAAAGCGAATGGGCTGCGACGTCTGACGGCCTTGCAACCAAAGGATGTAGGTCCCTTCCCAAGTCACCACGGCCAAACGAGCAAGCGTAAAGGGGAGCGAGCCGGTGATCTGCAAGATGCTGCCCGAGAAGTCGATGGACTCGAAATCATTTTCGCCACGCACCAGCAGCAGGCGATTGTTGTAACCGGCGGCCAACAGGTCTTTGCGGCCATGCGAGGCGATCAACAGGTTGTCGCGATCCTGGGAAATCAACTTCCAGGTCGTTTGCACAGGCCCGATGGTTTGACGAGGTTCCAACGACCGGCCAATTGCGACGATATCGCCGGTGGCCGCCGAGCGTTCGAGAAAGAACGCGCGGCCGAAGGCGTAGCAAAGTCCCAAGTAGCAATGATCGTCCGCCGGTGCGTTCACGCCGTTATCGCAAAAGTGAATTCGCTGCTGTGGCGGCTGGGGCGAGTTGATCCTGAGGTGATTGACGTGGCGGCGACCGGCGACCGAGACAATCAGCGGGCCATATCCGTGCGGATCCATTGCCATCTGCGGGGGCGTTTTCATGTCGTGCGGCAACGGACGGCCAAGCGAGGCGATGGTCGTTTCTCCCTCCCAATTAAACTGCCCCAGTTCGAAGCGATTGTCCCGTTTGCCGATCGCGAAAAAGTGGCCTCGTTCGCCGACAACGGCCAGCCAAGTGATTTCCTTGGGGAGTTGAAACTCGCGAACCAGTTGGGCCGTTCGCGCCGGACCTGCAGGCTTGGCTGGTGCTATCGTGGTGACTGGCTGGCGCAAGTATCTCTGGCCGTCTCGCAGCAGCAGGCGATCGGTGGGAACGAGATTCTGCAGCGTGGTGACGAGCTTTGTGCGGAGCGCTGCCGGCGCACTCGGCAGATGAACGGCGATGATTGTACGCGTCGTATCGGCCGCTACCGATCGCAACTTTTCGTCGGGATAGGTACGCACCACATTCACGAGTGCTTCGGTCGCGTGATTGGCTACCTTGTCGGAAAACCAGTCCTCGCGAAACGACTTCACCTGCTGATAGGCCAGGTCGTGATAACCGCGGCGAGCAAACAGATCGAACAATTTGGCCAGACACTCCTGCGGCTTGTTGCCCGCGTCCCAGCCTCGCTGCAGTACGCTCGCTGCCTCTTCAGGCTGCTCGATCTTCGCTTCCAACAACTTCGCCGCTCGCAGATAGTCGCAGCCGGCTTCGTACTTCGCTGCTGCCGCCGACCAAGATGCCAGGGCCTGCTCGCGCAGTTCGAGCCGCTGGTAGAGGTCACCAATTTTTTCGTGCTCACGCAGCGGTTCGTACAGGGCGATGGCTTCGTGCAGCAAGCCGCCGCGCTCGAGGCACTCGGCCGCTTGCAAGGGCCAGTGCAAACGATCGCGATAGAGAACCGCCGCCTCTCGCCAATGCTCACCACTTTTCAGAGCCGATGCCGCCGATTGGAAATCGCCCAGCAACTCGGCAAAGATGTACGCCGCGCGGCGATAGCGGGCGAGTTGCAATTCGCGATTGGCCAGTTCGCGATACCGCTTTGTCAGCTGGGCCTGGTAGTCGGCCGAGAGATTCCAGAAGTCGGCTGCTCCGCCACCTTGAATTCGCCCGAGGCTGAAATTGACGTCGCGCATGCCGAGGAAGCCGCCCGCACTTGTCAGACCGCGATGCGCTGCGCCGCCAAAGGGCAAGGCAAACTTCAGCCCTTCATCGGGATTGGTCTGCAGCAAATGCATCAGCCGCAAGATCTCGCGGTTCCGCATTTCGTCGATCTGCTTCGAGGCTCCTTGCGCCTTGCTCTCGGCCCACTTGGCCAACGATTGCAGCCAACCGCCAGCAGCGGCCTGTGTGCCGGTGGCTGCAGCAGGCTTGGGTTGCTGGCCTTGATTGGCTGCGGCTTGATTCGACGGGCCTTGTTGTCCGGCGCTAGCAAGACCGCTGGCAATCCCGCCGATCATCTTGGCCAGCGATTGCGAGATCGCCCGGCCGGCTTGTTCGACCATGCCATTCGTTGGTTCACCGGGCCGCGCGGGCAACTGGCTGGGATCGTTCCCTTGGCTGCCAATGTCTCCCTGCCCCGCGCGAAGGATGTCTTGCAGCGAAATCTCCTGCGCCGCGCTCACGCTGTGCAGTCGCTCGTTGAGCGCTTCGCCGGGCTGAGCAGCCGTCCACTCGGTGGCGCAGAGCATGGGCGGGGCCAGCAAATCGCTGATCGACAGCAACGATTCGTGGGCAATCCCCAGCAATCCGCGACTCGGATGAAACACGGCCGCAGCCAATTCGGCAGACAACAGTTCTTCCAATTCGTCCGGAGTGATCGCAGGCAACAGTTCCGCATGCAGCGGCAGAAAGAGACGCTTTCCCACGCGGCCCAGTGCCACGGCGCGCGGTGTTACCAGCGGAGACAGTTTCGCGGGAAGCAACGTCAAAGCGCCCCAACCCGGGATGATGGCAATCTGCCAATCCTGCTGAGGAAGCCCCCACCGAGACCATTCTTCCAGCCAGCAGTGCGCGTCATCTCCGGGCAACAGCCAGGCAACGGGCTGATGCTGCGGCAGTTCGCGATAGCGAATGGTAAGGGGAAGGGGAATCATAAAGCTCAATCAAATCAAGTACTAAGCCGGCCGGTAAATCGCCTTAATGCATTTGCGAAAGCCGTTGTAACATTCGGATTCTCGCCGTCGTAAATGAAGTAGGGATTGCCACCAGTGTAGTGGTTACCACTAAGCCAACCTTGCCAACCGGCAGTATGTCCCACATGCAAGACGATCGTGATCTCTGGAACTATGGCATCGCTGCTCTTCAAATGCAGGAGCCCGCGCGAGTCGAGCCAGGCCCGGCTGCCGTCGCCCCACTCCGTGATTGACAGGTCGTAATCGAGGTGCGTTGCCATCTCCTGAAACGGCCGGAACTGAGGCGGCTCCAAACGTGTTCGGCCCCGATCGCGCAGAAGGAGTTTGGGTTCGACCTCGATGGACAACTCTTGGCCGTTGTTGCTGACGATTGCCAATTGCCCTTGTCCGTTCACGCCGATGCCGCGGAACTTATGCCGCAGCGTGATGTTCGCGCCGATGAACTCCGCCAGCTTGGGCTCGACCGCTGCTTCGGGTTCGAGATAAGCAGGGACGCAGGCTTTGGTGCGATGATGATAGACGAACAATCGCCCTTGCGAATTGCGGATCGCGACGCGCTCGCCACAACGCGAGATCGCGGCAACTTGAAACGGTGTGATTTCGTGCGAGGCTTGGATGATGTTGGTCACCTTCCAACTCAAGAGGTCAATCAGTCGGCCATCTTCGCGCAGCCCATGCGCAGCATCGGGAGGTCCGACGATGGCGAGCAAGCGGCCAACGGGTTTATCGGGCATCACGGCTTGCCAGATTATCTTATGGCCGTCACAGGCAATGACGGCGATCGAATTCTGGTGTGGATGAAAGAAGTAGCGATCGCGATGGTACTGCAGCGAGGAGTCGATGCGAGTACCGGCCACTTCATCACCGGTCCAATTGAAAGCAATCACACGATGCCGAGCGATCAGAAAAATGTGCTCCGCGGTGGCAGTCACCGACGTGAATTGGACCGAGTGTTCGTGCTTCAGTTGCACGCGGCGAATGTGGCCCGAGTCGGGATAGACCTGGACGGCATACATGCCACGCGGGGCCAATTTGCCGACGACCGCTCGAAAGGGCTCGTGACTGCTCACGGTATCTGCCCAGAGGACTCTTCCCTGCGGGAAGTTTTGCGTCAGTATCTGAGGCCCTAGAGACGTAGCGGTCCACCACGACAGCCTGCCGTCTTTCGAGAATGACAGGGCACCGCGATCACCGATTGACCACATGCGGTCAACGGTCAGGTGATGGGGAAGCCGCAGTGGAAAGATGGCAGGCTGATGACTGCAGAAGGCGGGCAACTCGGGATTCTTCACAACGAGCGGGGCGACAGGCTTCTTGGCAGGAGGAGCCAATGCTGCTGCCAGATCGATCCTGGCTTCCCGCTTCAGCACCATATCGCGCTGGCCAAGTTCCAGCAGGCGAACGTGGCCCTCGCGATTGACGGCAACGATCCAAGTGTCGGACAGATGTGCAGCACGCAGCTGCCGGCGAAAGTCCTCGTCGGCGAGCGAATCGTCGGTGGTGATGATTACGGCATCGCTGGGACATTCTTGATCGGCACACTTGGTTTGCAACGTGCGACAAGCGGCTCCGGGATGCAGATCAATTTCAAGCGCTTCCAGATGTTGCTCGACGCCGGACTGACGAGTGAGATCCACCGGCAACAACTGATCGCCGCACGCGCGGAAGGCATTGATCTCCAACTGCTCATCCCCGGCAGCTGCCAAGGCGAGCCCCACCGCCGAGATAAACACGCGTGGTACGCCCCACACTCGCAGGCCGCTATCGAGCAGAATCGCACGTCGCAGCGGCGGCGAACGAGGAGGTGTTTCGCGACGAAAATAGAGTGCTTCACCGGTGGCAACACGAACGGCCAAGGTGAGGTCGTCGTGAGCCAACTCGCTGAGCAGCAAGCGATCGAGTTGGCCGCGATTGGTAATGTCCGAGACGCCGCCGAGCGGCAAATCGTCGGGCTCGGCCAGTGGACGCGGCAGCGTGATGGCGGCCAGCAGTTGCTTGGCCAGTCGCATCAGGCCGCCGAGTTCTTCGTGGTCGTTCAGTTCGGCCAGCAACGACCGAACTCGCTCGCCGGCGGTTAGCTCGACGTTGGCGGCGACCAATTGCTGCGACAAACCTGTCTTGCACCAGCTGACGAATGCCTCCGCATCAAACTTTTTCAGGGCATCGCGGAGAACAGCAATCGTCTTCCACAGGTCGAACTCAACCGGCTGTAGATTCTCCGGCCAGTCGATGGGGCCCTTCGTTGAGAGCAGCTTGACGACCGAACTCGCTTCATCGGCAGTGGTAGCACGCTGGGGCTGGTCTTCAAACAGATAGGCGACGAGCTCCGCCTTCCGCCGGGGCGTTGCCAGCTGCGTCTTCGAGATCTGATGGATGGACTCGAGAGCAGACAGGACATCGGCGATCCACATCGGCATGTACCGCTGCTGCGCGCTGATGTCGGTGATGATCTGCATCAAGGACTGGTGGCTCTCTCGCCAACTATCGCGACAGGCTGCGAGTAGCAACAGTATCGCGTTGAACGGAGGAAGCCCCCGCGGTTGTTCAGCGGCCAGAACAATCGCGAGCTCTTGGCGCAGCGTGATGGTGGGGCCTTCTTCCCATCCGATCGCTTCGTGACGCTCGTCCCACTTCCAATACGGCGGGTGAATTGGCGCGAGGTACTGCGCGGCAGATAGCAACTCAGCGGCTGACATTGGCGAGTCCCTCCGCTGTAGCTCGAACGGCAACTCGCTTGGCACCGACGAAATCGATCGTGCGAACTAGCTCCCAATCGCCATTGGCATGCCACACGGCAATTTCGTCTTTGCCCAGTTCCAGTACCTTGCGAACAACCTGAGCGTCGACGGCGGGCTGCCACCGCAATCCTGCCGCGCAATAGATGCCTGCTTCCTCCCAGTAGCGCGCGCCGTCGATGGGGGGCAGCGGTGTTCCCACAATCAGCACTTGTCCCGCGTCGCTGGCGGCGAACTTCAACTTGGAGAGCCGCACCTGCGGAGCAGTTTCGACATAGCGGTGCCAAGCTGCGATCGAGGTGATAAGAGCCGCTACTTCGCGTTGTTGAGTGTCGCGTACCAGTATCAGCGAGACAGACGGCCTTGTTACGCCGACCGTGGTTAACGCGGGAATCAAGACGGGCGTAAGAAAACGCGAGAGCCTTTCCCATTCAGCCGTTGGCAAAATACCAACGGGTAGCAAGGCACCGAACGAAATGATCTCCTGACGCTCGTTCACTTGAAAGCGCTCGGCCCCCGGTAACTGACGCAAGCGAAGCTGGTCCGCTTCACTCAATTCCCTGCCGCGCAGCCAAACGGCATCGTCCACAATACAAGCTTCAGCACCGCTGAGAAATCGCAGTGCGCCCAAACCAGTAGCGGCGGAACGTGGCAAGCGAGCAGCCCAGGTGATCACGCGGTGCCCCCGTTCTTCTGCCAGGCTTCTTCAAACTGCCGTTGCAAATGTTCTCGCTGCTGCGGCGCTGCCACCCAAGGGATACGGCTGGCCAGAATGCTGAGCTGATCTCGCAAAGTGGATTGCTCGGGCGAGTTCGCGACCGCTTGCGTAAGTTGTGTTGTGATTTCCAACAGATCGCGGGCGAGGGCTTCTGGATCGGGAAGAATGCCTTGCGAGCGAGGATGTCCCGAAGCCTTTTCGTCTTCGGTGGCCTTGTCGACCGCTTCCTGCACAATGGCCGCGAGAACTTCCCGCTGCTCTTCGGTGTCCCAGATGTAACGTAGCACCCACAAGTCGGTCCGCGTCGCCACGTGACGACCACACAGGAGTGCACTCGCGGCCACCAGACGTTGCAACTTCACCGCGCGACGATCGGAAATGGGAATCCCCGCCTGACGGAGCCGCAAGATAAGCTCGATGTAAGCTGGCCGCGATGGAATCAAGTCGACCAGGCTCACTTGCTTCTGCAGTTGCCGCACATCTTCGGCTGAAATGGGATCGGTGATGACGTCGTGCTTGCGAGCATCGAGTTGCCAGCCTGCAACCAAAACTTCGCCCAATTGATCGCCGGGAATGTTGTCGCAGTGCACTCGCAGCAGAAAGCGATCAAACAGTGCGCCCAGCGTTTCATCTTCCGGCAGGCGATTACTCGCACCAACCACCATCAGCGTGGGAAGGGAGCGCGTCTCGCGGCCACGGCGAAAGACCCTCTCGTTGAGCACCATCAACAGGCTGTTCAAGATCGCGCTATTGGCGTTCAGCAATTCATCGAGAAACACCAGCGACGCTTCCGGCAGCATCCCTTCGGTGTTCGTCAGCAGTTCGCCTTCGCGCAGTTTGCGAATATCGAACGGGCCGAACAGTTCGTTGGGCTCGGTGAATCGCGTAAGCAGATAGTCGAACACTTTGCCGTCGAGATGGCGGGCAAGCTCACGGACGAGAGCACTCTTGGCGGTACCTGGCGGACCTAGCAAAAAGAGGTTCTCGCCACCAGCGAGGCAAATGCCGAGTAAGTCGATGATCTCGTCCTTGCCGACAAAGGCTCGCTTGAGCGGCGCGAGGACGTTGTTGACCAATCGCTGGCCGAGATGGGGCGAAATCGCAGAATCAGCGGACATGCGGCAGATTTCTCAGGGAGTGTTGGAGATGACTGTGATGGAAGGGGGAGCTTCCAATTCTTTCTTGAGCTTACCACCTAACTCAGGATAAGCACCGACGGCGGTTCGCGCGCTCCTGCGGACCAGCGGTTCACACAAACGCGTTGCGTCGCCCGTCTGCAGCACACGATCGACGTACAGTTGAAACAACGCCGGATGCGTGGCCAGTTGCCTCACTCGCGCGTGCCCCATTTCATCGAGCACGATCTCGTTGATGCCCACCGACGACAATGGCCAGCGACGTCCCACCTCTAACAAGCAGGCAACCAGCGGATCGTTCACCGCCGCTGCTCGCGCGAGTCGAATAAGGTCTGGCAAGAAGCGGAGACACAGATCGCTGCTGTAATGTTCGGTCGGTGTTGGTTCGCTCGGGTTTTCGGCAGTAGCAGCCAGCAGATTTTCGAGTTCCGTCATCCCTAAATCCCGTTGTGCCAACAGCTGGGCACAGCGATATAGCAGCAACGCACCTTGCGCTGCGGAGGCAAGGTCGAGCGGCGGCATCTCGGCCGGCAAGTGCCGCCGGTACGATTGATCAACATCCAACAACAGGCTCCCCAGTTCCCGCTCATCAACCTGCAAAGACGCTTGCGCGGGAACCGTCACGCGGCCGTGATCGAATAGTTGGCGAAGGAAGCGAGTGAAAGGCATGAGGCAATTCTATAAGGTCTAGTGCGAGTTCGCACGCCTTCCCTTTGGTCAGCAAGATTCTGCGTGTGCAGAGTCACCGGCCCGCTGGCTCTCCCACTATAGTGAAGAAATTGGCCAGCTTGGTTCGCTCGGCGGCAGTATCAACGTGACAGCAACCGATTCCAACTTGAGCACCACCGAACCGGCAGTGAAGCCGAAGACCGTTCAACCGTTTCGCTTTTCCCTGCTCACACTGTTGGGCCTGATGACAGTCGCCGCCGTTGCCTCGGCCGTATTGTTCGCGCGGCAGTGGCATGCCGACGAACGACTGCTCATGGCCTTTTGGACTGCCGGTTTGCTGATCGGCACCAGCTTTGGCCGGGCACGCGGAACGCACGGCATCTACAGCGGCGCGCTTGGAGCGGTGGTTGGCTGTTTAATCGTGCCACTCGTCTTTAACTCTTCGCACTTCCCTCACTCGGGAACCACCAGGTATGAATCCGGGCTGCTTGCACCCTATTTGACGTTTGTGGTCATCAGCGGGTGGATACTCGCCATGCTCGCGGCCTCCGCCTATCACCTGATCGTGCAAGGAACCGTCGAGCGCTGGTGCCTGCGAATGATCACCACGCGAGGACTCATTTTCTGTGGCGTGTTGATTGCAGGTGGATTCACGTCTTGGCGAGCATTGACCACACCAGCCTGGCATCCGCAATCCTCTGTGACACTAAGCCCAGGCAGGGCACCAGGCCTGCCGATCGACGCCAACGTAAGTCTTGCCGCAGACGGCGAACCGTTCGCTGCGTATGCGCCGCTGGCACACATCCTGGGCGAGCCCATTGGGCCGCGCATTTTTCGCCTCAGCAGTCACGGCTGGAGCGGCCACGAGCTGAAGGTTCCACTGATCGTCAATGCACTTACCGTGAGTCCCGATGGCCAGCAGGCCGCGATTTTGGGAACCACCGTCATGGGCAACTACGGCCAATCGATCTCCCTCATTGATTTGCAGAGCAGCGAAGTCATTCGCGAAGTCAAGCTGACAATTCCGTCATTCGCCGATGTTTCCCAGGTTTGTTTCAGCCCGGATGGCAAGCGTCTACTGCTGACCAGCACATCGCCACGCATTCAACGTCTCCACATAATCGACCTCCAGACGTTTGCCGAGACAGTCGAACTGTTCCCCTTCGCCGGACGTTTGTATTGCAGCGCGAATGGCAAGTTAGTGGTGAAGATCATCGCCGTGGGTGATGAGACCGACGAAGCTACGGCCGAGATCGTCGCACGAGATAGCGAGTTGGTGCTGCACAGGCTGAAAGACGTTCGCGTCAGCCTGATTCCCATCTTTGGTAGCGACGAAAATCGCGTCGCCCTGGGTGAGCGAGTTTGGGAGCGCCCGACGGGCACCACAACTACGTTGCCCGACACGATTGTCGGTTTTACAGCGAATAATCATGTTGTGGTGATCAGCAAGAGCATGCGTCAAGTGTGGCCGAGTGTCTTTCCACACTGGTTGAAAGAGATGCCGTTCGTGCGGCATCTTTACTTGCACTTCGACTTTGGTCGCCTGCAGTTGATCGACAAGAACACGGGGCAGACCATCATGGCCAGCGGCCCCGAGCGAAGGCTGCAACGGGCCGTGATCTCCAGCGATGGTCGCATTGTGGTTAGTTGCACCAGCGAAGGTGTCATGCGCATTTGGCATGTCCCCAACGGCCGCTAAATCGGGCGGCCATTAACAGGCACGCATCGGGTGCTATGGTATAGAGGTCTCTCTTTCGGGCCCTGCAACCATTCATCCGACCATTCATGTCCGCTGAACTCACCGCTGCTCTGAAAGCTCAAGCCCAGTCGCTGGGCTTTGCGCTGGCGGGAGTCTGTCCGGCGGTGGAAGCGACCGGCTATGGCAAATTGCAGGAATGGCTGGCGAGCGGCTATGCCGGGCAGATGCATTACTTGCAGAAGCGGGTGGAAGCTTATCGTCACCCGCGTAATGTGCTGGAGTCAGTTCGTTCGGTGCTCATGCTCGCGCTGCCGTATCGGACGAGTGAGCCTCAGCCTTGTGAGCCGGGGCAAGGACGCATTTCCAGATATGCCTGGGGGCCGGGCGACTATCACGACCTGATTCACGACAAGTTGCATCAACTGGCCGATTGGCTGCGGCAGCAAGCGCCGACGGCCGAGTGCCGGGGCGTCGTCGACTCGGCACCACTGCTGGAACGTGAGTTTGCCGTGCATGCGGGCCTGGGGTGGATCGGCAAGAACACGCTGCTGCTCAACAAGCCGGCAGGAAGCTACTTTTTCCTCGCCGCGTTACTAACGAATCTAGAACTGGTCGCCGATCAACCTTTCGACACCGATCACTGCGGCACTTGCCGGGCCTGTCTCGATGCTTGCCCCACGCAGGCGTTTCCGCAGCCTTATGTGCTCGATGCCACCCGCTGTATCAGCTACCTCACCATCGAACTGCGCGATTCCATTCCCGCGGATCTGCGCAGCGGCCTGGGCGAGTGGATGTTTGGCTGCGATGTCTGCCAGGATGTTTGTCCTTGGAATCATCGCGCCCCCATCTCAGGCGAAGTAACCTTTCAACCACAGCCTGATGAGAACCCGGTCGACCTGATTGCGCTCTTCGACCTCGATGATGCGGCCTTTCGAACTCGCTTTCGTCATTCTCCGCTTTGGCGATCAAAACGTCGCGGCATCCTGCGCAACGCGGCCATCGTGCTGGGGAATCAACGAGCGGAACAAGCCACTGCCGCCTTGATCAAAGGCCTGCACGACACCGAACCGCTCATTCGCGGCGCTTGTGCTTGGGCACTCGGAAGAATCGGCACGAGCGCAGCCATTGAAGCAACACAAAGCCGACTAGATCAAGAAACCGACGAAACGGTCCGCAGCGAAATCACTTCGGCACTTACTTGAAATGCACCTTGCAGGCACCATCGTCGCAGCTGTCGGTGGTCTTCCCCATCAGATAGCGACGCTTGGCAACCTGGCGATAGAAGAACTGCCAGACTGGCGACGAGAACGGAATGTGCATCAGCGGGGCAAGGACATACAGCACCGGCAACGTCCGCGAGAGATAGCGAAACGCTTCGGCTCCCGCGTAACGATTGCCCGCAGGATCGATCAGGTACATCTGCTCCATGAGCATGTCGTGCGTCAAGTCGGGCCAGCGGCGAGCCACTTCGGGATCGTGCAGCGAAATGAACGCGAGCCGCTTGCCACCGTCCCACAGATACAGATTCTTCACCTGCCCCGAGCAAAACTTGCAATGCCCGTCATAAATCACCACGGCTGCGGCGGGCAGCTCTGCCGGCGTCGGCAAATGGTCTGCCGGCAGGCGAGTGGTTTCAGGAGCGGTTGCAGTGGTCATGGCGAGACAATCCGGCGATCAACGTCGAAGATGGAAGAACAAGGTATTCTACCACTTGAACCGCAAACTTTGGGCCGCCACAACCGGGGGCGATCGAGTCGCAATTAATTGCGCAAACCGTTGGCCATTAGCAGGTTAGCTCGCCCCACGGCTTGGCAGCCCGCGTGACTTACCGCCTTTACCGTTTTTCGCCCCCTGCCTACGATGGGTTTTTAGCTGCGAAGAGGCGATTGAGGATTGTTGACGATGGCTGTGCTGCTGCAGATCCGTAATGCGTACAAAAGTTACGGCGACCAGGTGCTGCTCGATGGTGCCGAAGCGACCATTACCGACGACGAGAAGGTGGGCTTTGTCGGCCGCAATGGTGCCGGCAAAAGTACACTGCTGCGCGTGATCCTCGGCGAAGAAGAACTCGACCGTGGCGAAGTGATTCGTCATCCACGGCTGCGAATTGGCTACCTGCAGCAACACGATCCGTTTCAGCCCAACGAATCGGCGTTGCAATTTCTCATGCGAGACAGCGGCCAGCCCGACTGGAAGTGCGGCGAAGTGGCCGGCCAGTTCGAACTAAAAGGCTCGTACCTCGAAGGTCCCGTGGCAAAGCTTTCCGGCGGTTGGCAGACGCGCGTGAAGCTCGCGGCGCTCTTGTTGCACGAACCCAATTTGCTGCTGCTCGACGAACCGACGAACTTCCTCGACTTGCGTACGCAGATTTTGCTCGAACACTTCCTGCGTGATTTTCGCGAAGCGTGCCTCATCGTTTCGCACGACCGGGCTTTCTTGAAAGCGACTTGCGGCCACACGCTCGATCTGGCTCGCGGCAAACTGACCGTCTATCCGGGCAAGATCGATGATTTTCTGGCTTACCAGGAAGAGAAGTTGGAGCATGACAAGCGGACCAATGTCTCGGTGCTCGCCAAACGCAAGCAGCTCGAAGAATTCATTGCCAAAAACAAAGCTCGCGCGAGCACCGCGACCCGGGCGAAGTCGAAAAGCAAGCAGCTCGAAAAGTTGGAAGTCACAGAGATCGCCGGCGATGAACCGACGGCTAACATCCGCGCGCCCATCGTCGAACCCAAAAAAGGCCCCGCCGTGCGTTGCCGCGGCCTCTCGATCGGTTATGCCGACCGCGTGATTGCCAAGGACATCGACGTCGAAATTGAGCATGGCTCGCGCGCGGCAATTGTCGGTGACAACGGCCAAGGTAAAACGACCTTCCTCCGCACACTGGTCGATTCGCTGCAACCACTGGCCGGCGATGTGAAGTGGGGGCACAACTGCCAGGTCGGCATTTATGCTCAGCACGTTTACACCAGCTTGAATGAGAAGCAGACGGTTCTCGATTACCTGGAATACAACGCAGCCTCGGGCACCAAGACGCAGCAAATTCTGGATGTCGCCGGCGCATTGCTCTTTCGCGGTGAAGCGGTCAAGAAGAAGGTTTCGGTTCTCTCGGGAGGTGAGCGAGCCCGACTCTGCATGGCTGGCCTGTTGCTCAGCCAATACAACATTTTGATCCTCGACGAACCGGGCAATCACTTGGACGTCGACACGGTCGAAGCCCTCGCCCAGGCGCTGATCGACTACAAGGGAACGGTGATCTTCACCAGCCACGATCGCCACTTCATGAGCCGCGTGGCCAGTTGCATCATCGAAGTGCGTGATGGCCACGTCGTGAACTATCGCGGCGACTACGAGGCTTATCTCTACTACGTCAACAAAGAAATCGAAGCGGGCGAGCGCGAAGCGAAAGCCGCCAAGTCCCTCGCCGCTGGCTCCACCGCCGCGGCACCAAAATCCGATAAGGCCAAGGCCGCTCCCGCAGCGCCCAAGCGCAACGAGCGGGAGATTCGCAAAGAGATGGCCACGCTCGAACGTGCCATCGCCAAGCTCGACGGCGAGAAAAAGGAAGCCAACGCCAAGCTGCAGGTCGCTACCGATCCCAAAGAGGCCATGCGACTGCACGAAGAAGTGACCAAGCTGACCATGGACCTCGCCGACACCGAGCTTCGCTGGTACGAACTGCAAACGCAGTTGGAAGATTCTTTGGCTTAGGGCAATGTTCCTGTTTTCATCGTTCCTGCTTTCGTCGTTCCTGCTTTCGTCGTTCCTGCTTTCGTCGTAAGTGGGTGAAGGCAGGTGTCACTCGTCTGCGTTTGTTCACAAACTGGCCGGCCGCCAAACCGACAAACCGCGCCATTGCCGAGGATTACGCACATCCGAGCGACGCAATGGGCGAGGTTTGTGAACACCCCCCAGTGGAGCGTGTCGCGATTTGCGTCACTCGCTGGGCGACTTCTACGCACGATCTGCGGAAAACATTCCGCTGAATACGCGTTTATTTGCCACCAATATTTCAAAGATCTCGGCTAGAACTAATCCTATTTACCTCAGTGACTAGTTAGGTCACGACTTCTGAGAAAATGTTGCGGATCGCGCCGGCACAGGTAGGTTCTGGCCGCCGGCCGGAACCTGAGTCGCCAAGACGCCCGGGCATTTGTTTGACTGTCAGTTGCCTAGTCGTGCGCTAGCTGCGAAGCCAGGATCACATCCGGCGGATGTGACCTACTTCAGAAAAATGCTAGCGGGGCGTGACCTAACTAGTCACGAGTAGTTGATAGGTTGGCGAAGGTGTGTTGTGGTATTGCACAGCGTATTTTCGCGAAAGGGGTCGACCATGCAGGTGTCGTTGCCGCCGTGTTGGCGAGATTTTGAAGCGTATCGACTGGTGAAGGTGTCGCAGTTCAGCACGCGCGTCGCGGCGCGAAAGCTGAAGATTTCGCAAACGAGAATTTGTCAGATCATCGAGCGCGTGGCCGCTTATCTGGTGGAAATGGCGCCGGGGGTGAAGGACGTCGTGCGGCGCGAGCAGCAGTTGTACGTGGCCGAGCAGATGGCGGCGGAAAGGCTGAATTTCTTGTGCTCGCAGGCGGAAAACGCGTGGCGGATGTCGCAGGGTCCGATGAAGACCGTTCGCAAGTCGGCCACCTTCGCGGGGGCGAATTCGGTGACGACGATTCGCACGGGCTACGGCGACCCGCGCTACCTGATGGTTGCGTGCAAGTTGGCCGAACACGCCGCGATGTTGCCGCAACCTTCGCTGCTAAGTTCGCTGGCGGCAGCGGCGCTCGCAGCGGAAGGTTTGGATGAGGAGGGAGAGGAAGGGGAGGAAGACGAAAATGAAAATGGTCCGGCGAAGGAGCGGGCAACGAGTCAGGGGTCGGGAGTCTATGGCGAAAAACGATCCTCGAAAATGGAGGGTCGTCGCTCGCCAAAGACTCCCGACCCCGAGCGGGATGAGCGTCGCAGCAGCCCCCTGAATAGGGACTGTTCAGCGCTGTTCGCGAAAGAGGCTGCCGAGATGCGAAACGAGAAGTTTCGCGATCCCGTAAGTGCAATGGCAGCCTTCGATTCGGCGACGCGGCCAGTGATGAAGTTGTACGAAGAAGAGGCCGCGCGGCGGACTGTTCACGGCGAGTTGACGGGTGAGCGACTGTGTTTGAAATCAAGTGTTGGTGACGGGTTGCCAGGGTTGTTTTTGTCGGACGATGGCGTTGAGGATGGTGAGTAGTTTACGCATGCAGGCGACCATGGCGACCTTGAAGGGTTTGCCGGCTTGCCGGAGTTTTTGGTAATGGGGCCGGATGACATCGTTGCATCGTGCAGCAGAGAGGGTCGCCATGTAGAGTGCGCGGCGAACGACCTTTCTACCGCCTCGAATGACACGTTGTCCGCGGAACTGTCCACTATCGCAGTTCATAGGAGCGACTCCCACGCGTGCGGCGGTTTGTTGTCGCGAGCATTCGCCGAGCTCTGGCAGATCGAGGACGAGGATGCGAGCGGTTTGCGGTCCGATGCCGGGGACGCTTTGCAGGAGCTCGACTTTCTCTTGCCAGGCGGGTGTATTTCGAATCTGGTCGTCGATTTCGTCATCGATCCGTTGGAGTCGTTTCTCGATGAACTCGAGAGAGGACTTGAGATCTTTGATGATGCGGGTGGTTGTGGCCTGATGGAGGCGATTGGTTTCCATGGTCCGCATTTCGATGAGCTGAGCCCGGCGGGTAAGCAGATCACGGAGGTTTTGGGCATGTTCATCGGGGATTTTACGCAGGGGAGGCTGAATGACCTGTCCGAAACGAGCGAGGACTTGAGCATCGATCTTGTCGGTCTTGGCCAGGAGTCCGAGGGCCTTGGCGAAGTCCCGCACCTGCCTCGGATTGGCGACGACGACGGGGAAGTCGGCAGCGACGAGCGTGCTGACGACGAGTCGTTCGTAGCCGCCACTGGCTTCGAGGACGATTCGTTCGACGTTGAGCTCACGGAGCTTTTGACAGAGGGCCTGGCACCCTTGGGAGGTGTTAGGGACGCGTTCGTGCGTCCCTTGGAGGAGATGGACATCGAGCCAATCTTTGGAGACATCGATACCGACGGAGAGCATCATTCTCGCACCCATCCTTGCAGATACGGGCTCGCGGTTAGCGGCCCTAGCGACTGTTCGGGTCAACGGAATGGTGCCGACCGGTTTCTTGCTCACCCGCGGCCTCGTAGGCCTAGGGGCGGACGAACTCGCGGTCGGCCGTCGGGCATCGCTTCGTTCGCTGCGCTCACTCCGCGATGCCCGACGAGTAGACTTTATAGACACTGAACTTCCCCTTGTAAAAACATACAAGGGGCGAGCGCTGGGAAAGTGGCTTGGGTTCAGAGGAGAGTTTGCGAGCGGGTAGCGCGATGTTGCCGGGCGGTAGTGCAAAAGCCAATGAACCCCCGGGGCAGGCCCGGGGGCGGGTAAGAGAAGAGAGTCGCAAGGAAGAAGGGCAAGGCAAAAGCGCTCCCTCTTCCTGCCCTACGATCGAGTTCCTGCGGTCGACGGCGCCGGCGTTTACGACGGAGCGGCATCCATCGGCGCCGGAGAACTACACGCCGAAGCCGGGCTCGGCGTTCAGCGTTGATGCGCGAGGCAGCCTCTGGTTGCTTAACCATTTCTCCCACTACGGCTTACGTCGTGATGAAGGTCATTCCCACATAGCTAACGCAGGCATCGTCAGTCCATTTTGTCGGGACACTTGGGAAGTGTTTCTTCATCGCTTTACGAATGCTATTCGCGGCCATCGGAGTTTTGCCTTGCTGGCCGCACCACTCACGATACCTCTCGATTAGTACGGTCTGGCGACAGCGGCAATCGTCGATTCCGGTCAGCCTTACCTTGGTCTGGAAGAACTCCACGAACGAGTTCGATGTAGCAACAGAGTTAGTGTTCGATTCCAAGAGCTTCAATCCGTCGCCATGCTCTTTAATAACTCCTTCGCAGATACGCTTTGTTATCTCTCTTCCGCATTCCCCCCTCCCTCTCCCTTGTTTTCCAAGCTCTTGAGCGATGTGACGGAATGAGTACCCCGCCTTCCCCATCGCACAGATTTCCTGAACCACGTCGGGGCTTACCCGTACAGTTAAGATGGCCTTCGCCTTCGCACCCGATGCTCGGGCCGTGTAGTGAGTGAGGATGGACAGAATCTCATCCGTGAGTTGTTCAGCGTAGCCCTTGGCTTCTGCCTCATCCTCATCCATCGTGTACAGAATCTGGCAGCCACCTAGCTTCGCAAGATGCTCAATCAGTTGAACCGCAAACCTTGCAATTCTGGTGAAGTCCTGAGCCACGATATAGCCATTTCTAAACTTTACTTCGACAATCTGTGAAATGAGAGCTATTAATGGCTTTCTATTGAAGTCCAAACCCCCTCCTATACTTTTGAACCAAGTAACGTCTGGTGCGTGCAAAATTGAAGTGCAAGCTAGCGTATGGTGGCTGAGAGTAGGAAAGGCCATCGCTGGGTGTTTGAATATCAGAATCTCACTTGCAGATACTCAAACGGAGGCCCAGCGATGGTTTACAAGCAGCTTAGGGTTGAGGAGCGTGAAATCATAGCGACGATGAATGCTCAGGGTTGTACTCAGGCTGCCATCGCCGAGGCGACTCATCGCGATGCTTCGACAATCAGTCGCGAATTGAGTCGCAATCGGCCGCGGAGTTGTTACTCGGCATCGGTGGCCCAGGGACTGGCGATGCGTCGGCGGGCGGCGGCTGGGCGGCCGCGTCGCAAGTTCGAGCAGCCAGAGATTCGGGAGGCGGTCAAGAAGCAACTCCAAGAAGGCTGGTCTCCGGAGCAGATCGCAGGTGTGAGCAAGCGTCAGTTTCCCGAGGATCCGCGCCGTTGGATCTCGCGGCAGACGATCTACAACTCGCTCCGCCGTGACGACCACGGACGCCCACTGCAGAAGTGCCTGCGTCGTTATCACCTGCACAAACGCCGTTGCCGCACGCGAAAAGAGCGGATCTGCCCGCAATTGGAACAACGACCCGCGATCATTAACGAACGGGGCCGCTGCGGCGATTGGGAAGGAGATTTGATTTGCAGCGGCGGTCATGACCAGTTCTCGCTGGTGAGTCTCGTCGAACGTCAAACGGGCTACGTCGAACTGATCCTGGTTCCCAACAAAACGTCCGACGTGGTGATGAGCGCTATTCGTGTTCGCCTGGGAAAACACCCGCGTGAGTTGCGTCAGAGCGTGACGTTCGACAACGGCTCCGAATTCAGCCGCTGGGAATGGCTGCAGTGGATCCTGACCCTGCTGATCTTCTTCGCACATCCGCACTCACCTTGGGAGCGCGGCACGAACGAAAACACAAACGGCCTAGTCCGCGAATACTTCCCGAAAGGCACGCGCTTCAGCCAGGTCACTCGCTACGAGGTCCAAGCCGTCCAGGAAAAACTCAATCACCGACCTCGAAAACGACTGGATTTTCAAACACCCCACGAAGCCCTTTCAAAACATTGCTGTCTTGCAGTTCAAACTTGACTTCACCTGGTGTCTTCACCTAGCCACTTAAGAACTTGCCGATTGGAGAATCTGCGGGCACCGCTGGGTAATTTGAAGCAAGGAAGAACACCAGATTCCGTTGCCCGTCGAATCGTGTTCGGGTGGCAGTTGGTCAATGCGACCACTTCCCTCATCTTCAGTAATCGTTCCCCGGTCGCATTCCCGATAGACGCATGAATCCCCTCAGCCGACAATGGAGCAATCATTTCAAGTTCCTCTAATCCAGGACTTGGAGTGGCAGGGGTCGCTGCTGCTGATAACAGTTGCGGCCCCGTCTTTTTTGACCGGCAGAGAGTGCCAGTCAGCGAATCAACGTGATTCCTCCTGAGATTGTGCCCCGTGAGGCAAGTCCATCGCTAACTTTCCCTGCTCATATGTGCCCGAATACCATCAGAGATTCAGGCAGGTTAGTGCAAGAGGCCGAGGGCTTTCGTCGGCTGGTGCCAACGAACTGGATCGAGCCGCCGCCGAGTAAGTTTCCCGTGCAGACGGTGGAGGAGAGCTTTTGAGGAAGTGGGGAATGGGGAGTGCGGATTGCGGAGTGGAAGGCAGGGAGGGCTCGCGAGCGGGTCGGGCGATGTTGGCACGCGGTAGTGCAAAAGCCAATAACCCCCCGCCGCAGGGGCGGGGGCGGAAGGAAGAGAGGCCCGGTGGCGGGAAGTAGGAAAGGGGCCGCGCTGACGTCCGACAAAATCAGCGCGCTCCTGGCGGCGAACTCCAGTCACCGAGATTGGTTCAAAGCGGAGAAGTAATTTCATTCGCGATCGTTAGCGATCGAGGTAGACGCGGGTGCTTTCTTCGCGGGTGACTGGGGTGGGCCATTCATTGCTGCTGATCTGAACGCGGAGGATGTGGTCGCCGGCTTTTTGGGCATTGGCTTGAATGCGGAAGATAGCTTCTTCGCCGGGATTGAGCCGGGCGAGGGGTTCGAAGATGACGCGCGAGCCATCGTTGGCGGCGCGGGTCGGTCCTTCGCCCGAGAGAGCCTTCAGTTCTGGTGGCAAGGTGGCCGCGATGCGGATGTTGGTCGCCGACTTGGTTCCCTTGTTGATCACGCGCACCTCATACGTGGTGTCGCTGCCGACTTCGACCGGGTCGGAAAGATCGGCGATGGTGTGGACGAGTTCCGAAGCTGCGTCGACGTTGACGACTTGTTCGAAGGAGGTGTTCAGACCGAGATCGGCTCGCCCTTCGATACGCAGTTTTTGATCGCCGACTTCCTGGGGCATGGCGGTCAGTTGGACGTTACCGGCCTTGGTGGCGGGAAGTTCCTGCAGGCTCCAGAAGACCGCATGTTGCTGCGGATCGTAGGTGCCTTGCGAGTCGGTTTCGACGAACTTCATACCGCGCGGCAGGTAGGCGACGAGTTCGACATCGCGGGCCGCAGCGGTGCCGGGATTGCTGACCGAAACGGTGTAGGTGGCTGGTCGTTCGAGAAATCGCTTCTTCGGGCCGACGATGCCGACCTGCAGTTGCGGGGCGACGACTTCGATGTTGATTTGATGCTGAGCGGACAGATTGGCATCGCCGCGGACGACGATCGTGTTTTTGATGATGCCGGCCTTATCGGCTCGCAGTGTGAGTTCCATGCGCTTCGATTCGCCGGGGCGCAGCGTGCCGATTTCGTATTCGAGTTCGTTACCCGAAGCGTGCGAGAGTCCTTGCGGAACATCCTCTTCGACAATGATGCCCGTCGCGGCACCCGTGCCCGGATTGCTGACGGTGATGGTCATGCTGAGGGTTTCGCCGATCAGCAGTTTCTCGGGCGCCGAGTGTTCGATGGTGAGAAGTGGTCGCGTGCAAACCGAGCGAGCAGTCGCAGTGGCAGCGAACGAGACTTGAGCCACGCTGCCGATTTCGCCTTCGGTTTGCGGCATCACTTGCAGTTGAATGACTCGCTCGTCACCGGCTTGCATGGTGCCAAGCGGCCAGATGAGCGAACCATCGGAGGCGCGTTGAAATTGAGGCTTGGCTTCGACGAGTTGCGTTCCCCTGGGAATGTGATCGGTGACGATGACATTCTGGGCGGCGATTTGGCCGACGTTCTTCACGTGGAGTTCGAAGGTGGCGAGCTTGCCGACTTGAATCTCGGCGGGAGCAACTTTTTCCAGCGTGAGGGCCGGAGTTTGGGCACCTTCGAAGTGGCGTTCGCCAGGCGTGCCTTGGCCGGTCGCTTCCGAGCGGCTGAGGGCATCGCGGGGCGAAGCCACAGGGCTCGAACCGGGCGAGTTGGCGGCAAAGCCACCCAGGGTGCGCGGGCTAGCTTCGGGCGGTGGCTCTGGTTGAGCATACGGATTGGCGATGGCCGCTTCGGGAGCGAGGTTGACCGGGGCCGCAGCGAGCGGCGCGGCTTGCAGACCGTTCGAGCGGAAGGGCTGCGGGTTCGAACGGGTCGGAACGGGTTCGGACGGGGCACTGTTGAAACGATTGGCGTAGTCAGCAGCAGAAGGCTGCGTGTTGAGCTGCTGGGGAACTTCGACCGGCGGTTCTTCGGCCGGTGGGTTCTCGGCGGGAACTTCGTCGGTCAACGAGGCACCGCTGCGAATCGGATTCGGCGGCACGCCGCCACTCGAATCGGCTGCAAAGCCATTGAACGGTGCAGGCTGACCTGGGGCCGGTCCGCCTTCGAGCGGAGCGCCTTCGGCGAGCGGCTGAGCCTCGCCTTCGGCCGGTGGTCCGTCGTTGGCCACAATCGGCTGATAGGGCGCCATTTGCGCGGGAGGAGCAGAGTCTGCACCGTAGGCCGGCGCGGCATTGTCGCCGGGCGGGGCAGGCGGAGGTTGGTTGAAGGCACCCGAATTGAACGCAAACGGCGCTGGCCCCGGAGGCTCGGCAGCCGGCTGGGCGGGGGCATTGGGATCGTAAATGGGGGACTCGGCCGAGGCGAGCTGTGTGCCATCGGGCAGGGGCGCACCGCCGCCGGTGATGACTTTTTTGGGCTCCGGCAGAGGCTGCTTCGCGCCGAACCGGGCGTAGCACTGATAGGCCGTGAACATGCCCGTCCCGATCACGAGCGTGACCAGGGCCAGCTTGATATTCACTTTTTCACGAACCCAACGGAGCATTCCCCAGACGCGGTTCATGGCAATCGCCTCGCCGAAAGTGCCGCTTCGCGAGTTGAAGACCTGCGCCTCACCAATGGGCGCAGAGCGTGCAAAGCCTGGCAGCTGGCGGTAATTAGCAAAACGGCTGGGGAGGCGAAAGACCAATCGTCGGCAGAGTGGGAGGGAAACTGAAGGGAAAGTTGGGAGAGAGGAAGAGATTGTGGGTGGTTAGAAGCTGGTGGGGTGGAGGATCGACAGAGGGGCGGGCCCCTCACCCCGGCCCTCTCCCCTGAGTACAGAGGAGAGGGAGTTAAGAGGAGGAGGATGGTTCGAGGCGGTGGGTGGGAACGGGGCGGCCGGGTTGAAAGGACTGGGTTTGGCCGATTTGTAAGGTAGCACCGTGTTGCTGGCAGACGCGTTCGAGGGCGGCGGTTACTTGCTGTTGGAGGACGTCGGGCAAGGTGGCCACGCGAGCGTTGACAATGATTTGCGAGGTTCTTACTTTGGCATTCGAGGGGAGGGAAAGCTCGGCGGGCGAGAAACTGCTGACGAGATTTGCGACCGCGTACACGCCTTCGGACAGCCCGATGGTTTTGAGATGAGCGGTTTCGACGTTGAGTTCGCGGAAGGCTTGTTCGAGTGTGGTGACGATGTCGAGCAGCAGTTGATCGAGGTCGAGCGGTTGGGCGGAGGAGACATGCAAGCTGCAGTTGAGCCAGCCGAGTTCGGCTTCGCCAGCAGCGTAGATGTCGTAATCGAGTTCGAGTTTCCGCTGGCCAAACCGGCCACGCTGATCGAGCAGTTGAACGAGTGCTTCGAAACCTGCGCCGGTTTGAGCGGAGGTTTGCAGCACGGGAGTTCCGGGGTAAGCATCGTGGAGGAGTTTGGTGAGGTCATCGACTTCGGCTGGCGAGAGTTGGTCGACGCGGTTGAGGACGATGAAATCGGCTTCTTCCAACTGCTTGCGAAAAATGTAAGCGGCCTGGGGAGAGAAGCCAGCGCGAGCGTCGTTGCGCAAGATGCGGCCGCCGTGACTGGGTTTGAGTAACACGCCGTAAGGAGCCACCTCGAACTGAGCGGCAAACAACTGCTGGAGCGGGCGAACGACGGTCGCAACCAAGTCGGTGCAACTGCCGACAGGTTCGGCCAGGATGACATCGGGTCGCTGGTCGGCACTGAGGTCCGCGACGGTTTTGGTGAGAGCGTTAAAGTTGCAACAGAAGCACGAGCCGGGAACTTCGCCGACATCAAAACCTTGAGCGCGCAAGCTTTGAGTGTCGACGAGATCGGTCGCCTGATCGTTGGTGACGATGCCAACCTTCAGCCCTTGATTTTGATAGTGCCGGGCCAGACGACCAATAGCCGTGGTTTTGCCAGCTCCGAGAAAGCCCCCGAGCATGATGAAGCGGATCGAGTTCGACATGGTTCTTCCAGCAAGGCGGGCAAAGTGGGAGGGTCGTGCAGATCACAACAGTTGCATGAATGTTGGATTTTAGGTGGGGTGACGGGCTTCAACAACGACCTGAAGGGAGGGCATAGCAAATCGCTGAGGCAAGCTGCACCGGTTGCCAAAACAGGCTGATCGCTCGATTTGTGCGGTGCCGAAGATAAACCAAGATCAGCGAACTGGCCATTCATCGGCAGCTGAAAACATCAAGGCAAGTGAATATTGAACTTGCCGGCAATCCGAGTACTTGAGATACATCCCGCCGCACTGAGCCACCCCTGGTTTGGGCCGCGGCGAGCATATTTTCCTGTCCGCTTTTCCTCCCGCGGTTCAAGTGAAAGCCTGCCATGATGAACTCTGCTACGGCACCGGTTACCGATGTTGTTTCCGCCCCTTCGTGGCAGCGAGTGGTGCGGCGGTCGCTGCACTCGGCCATGCAGATTGCCACGAAGCGGCGAATGGGCGTGACGTTCGTCGTCTTCACGGCGCTCATTGTCAGCGACGTGGTGCTATGGCAGTCTCGCCCCTGCAATGTGCTGAATTTGCTCGACTGGGGCACACTGGCCGGCGAAGCACTGGTGTTGATGGGCTTGCTCATTCGCTCGTGGGCCGCGGGCACGTTGCACAAGGCGGACGAAATCACCACGAGCGGGCCGTATGGAATGGTGCGCAACCCGCTCTACATCGGTTCGTTTTTGATGATGCTGGGCTTCAGCATTTTGCTGCGAGATTGGCTGGCCACATGGATCGTGCTAGGTCCGATTCTGGCGATGTACCTGAACAAGGTACGTCAAGAAGAACGCTTCCTGGCTCGCATTTTTCCGCACGACTGGAAGGCGTATGAAACCGCCACACCGCGGTTTGTGCCGCAGTTCACTGCGTGGCCATCGCTGGCGGGCTTCTCGCTGAAGCAGTGGTCGTCGAACCGCGAGTATCAGGCGGTGTTGGCTTCCGCGGTAGGCTTGTTCGCGATTTGGATCTGGTACGCAGCGACGGCTTAACGCACAATCTCCAGCCCGCTCGAATGCTGAATGGGCTGGGGTTTGCGACGAAACAGGAACCACAAAGAACCTGCCAACAAGACCGCGACCAAGACGATGCCAATCGCCAGGACCGGGTGATAGTAGAGCCAGGCTGAGGCAATGACGATCGAGCCGAGCATGATGCTGCCCGCCAAGGCAATCAGGAATGTGCCGCCGCTGACCAGGCTACCCAAGACGGGAATCCACTCGCTGAGAATGTTGAGTGGTCCCATTAGCAGCATGAAGCCGACGAAGAGGATCACCAGGCCACCGCCGCGCAGCGCCCACGCCATGACCGTGTTGTCTGCCCGAGCCATTTCGAACATCTCGTGCGGGGGCAAGGTCTTGGTCCGGAGCAGATTGACGGGGCGGCCAGCCTTGGTATTGAAGGGCTCAAAGCCGGTGCCTGTTTGCTTGGCCACCACGGTCGTCGGGCCGGGCTTCACGACGGTGTAGGTGATGCGCACGTCGCCGACTTGAGGTTCGCTGCCACTGGCTGCGGCAGGAGTGAAGCTGTTGTTGATGCGATCCTTCGGTGCGTGGGGCAGCCACTTGCCGACGGGTAGATAGACGCTCCCGCTGCGGTGCTCTGCTTCGCGGCGGATCTCCTCGGGGATGGCGGCGAACTCTTCGTCACTAATCGGTCGAGGCGAGCGATTGTCGGAGTTGTCCGTCATTGCGACTTGCAGCGTATCAAGAGTAAAGGCGCCGAGGGTGACTTTGTCGGCCACTTCGTCGTGCGAGTGGAGTGGCGCGTAGTCCGGGTTTTCGTGCCCGCTTTCTTGGTGAAAGCCGGCTGAACCTTTGACGCCCTCGGTCCATTTCTTCGTGTAGTCGTAGGTGGTGACGGTTCGATTGTTGCGACGCTTGCTCTCTTTCTTCTCGGTCCATTGATACATCTCGACGACGCGGCGCAGCTTGATCGCTGGGTCGGCAATGCCTAACTCGTCGTCACGCAGCGTTTCGGCAACGGCAGTCTCGCCGGTCACATACACCAGCTTGCCGTTGTTGGCTGGATCAACTTTGTCAGCCGGAACCGAGATGACCTGCTTCTCACCTTCGTCGAGACTTTGAGCGACCTTGACCGTTCGCCCTTCGTTCCAGGCCAGCAATCCACTGCCCGCGAGGAGCGCGACCGGACCAATCAGCACGCCCATCAAGGCACCGGTGATGCGCGAGCCGAAGGAACTGTTGCTGGTGACCGATACCGAGTCGTTCGACATGCGAGGCTCTCCGGGAGGGAATTCGCCCCAGTCATCTTGGGCGGAAAACTATTCGCTGGCTAAAAGAGATTCTTGCAAATCAACGGAAGAACACGAAGGTGACCAGAACGAAGACGGGAATGAGGACCACCCCGCTGTAGACCATGTAGCCGAAGAAACTCGGCATCCGCACGTTGTTTTCTTCGGCAATGGCTTTGACCATGAAGTTCGGGCCGTTGCCGATGTAGGTGTTCGCGCCCATGAAGACCGCGCCGCAGGAAATGGCGGCGAGCAGACGAATGGCTTTCTCGCCTTCGGTATCCAAAAACGTCTTCAAGTAAGCAGCGCCCGTCACCTCGATATTGTTGGTGCCGCAGGCGGTAGCGGCCATGGTCATGTAGGTGGGGGCGTTATCCAGAAAGCTGGAGAGCAACCCGGTGACCCAAAAGTACTGCCAGGTTTCGTGCATGGTCAGCTTCATGCCAAACAGTTCGCGACCGCCGATTGGTCGCCCCCAGGCATTGAGAATTTGCAGCGCCGGAGCCATCGTGATGAAGATGCCGATGAACAGCACGGCAACTTCGATGATGGGGCCGAACGTGAACCGGTTCTTGAGGCGATTCTCTTTGCTGGTCGTCAGATAGGCACAGATGGCCAGGCCGGCCATCATGCCTTCGGCCACGCCGATTGGCCAAGGCTTTTGTCCGAGGAAGCTGAAGTTGCCCGAGGAGTAGATGATCGCCACGATGCCCAGCAAGAACAATATATTGAGTCCGCCTTCCATGCCGATTGGCTCATGCTTCATCACCTCTTCCAACTGCGAGCCGGCTCGTTCTTTCTCTTCTTTGGCGAAGACGACCTGATCCCAGATGTTGAAGACGACCAGTAGGATGATGTTGACCATCAGCCAATGCGGCCACAACTGAACCAACGTCCATTCGAATGGGACGCCTTTCAAAAAGCCCATGAAGAGGGGCGGATCGCCGAGCGGGGTTAGCAGACCGCCGCAGTTCGAGACGATGAAGATGAAGAACACGACCACATGGGCCACGCGTTTGCGGGTGCGATTGGCTCGCAACAGGGGACGAATGAGCAGCACCGAAGCGCCCGTCGTGCCGATGAAGCTGGCCAGCAGCGCGCCGATCAGCAGCAGCAGCGTATTTGCGAGGGGAGTTCCGTTGAGCGAACCTTTGATGTAGATGCCGCCACTAATGACGTACAGAGCCGCGAGCAGAATCATGAACGAAACGTACTCGTGCAGCTTCTCGGCGATCTCGTGTACTCCTGCGTTGCCGAAGGCGTACACGAGATAGGCCGCGAGCGGAATCGACAATGCGGCCACGATGATTGCCTTGTTGGAGTTGTGTTCCCACCAGTGCGGATTCACCAGCGGAAAGACGGCAATGCATAGCAACAGCAAACCGAAAGGAAGGACCGAGATGGGATGTAATTGGTTGCCCATCGCGCTGTGGGCGGCATGTTCGGCAGCGTCATGCCCTTGATGGCCGTCAGCATGGGCGTGTTCTTCTTTGGTCGCTGCATCGGTCGTAGGCTCACTCTGGGCAGTTGCCGCAGGGGGCGCTGTTGCCGCGGCTTCTTGAGCGGCAAGCACACCGGGAAGGACGAGCAAGCTACCGATAGTAAAGAACGCCAATGGAGCCCACAGGGCGACTGACTTCACAGACAGGTTAATCATCGAAAGGTGCATCAGATTAAATACGAGGTAGCAGAATCGCTGGCCAATGGCGGCAGCAAGCCGGAGAGTGAGGCCCTATCGTAACTTCCCGAAAAACACTGGGAAAGGGTCGATCAGGGGTGCCGTTCAAGTAGGTTGCCGGCCGTCTGTCGAAAATGTCATCTTGGGCATCGTTCAGGAGTCAATCAGGTCTGCAGAGGTCACAGGTCTGCAGAGGTCAGCCGACCGTCGTGCAAGGCGGAAGCAACCAGCGCGGCAGATCCACCAGCGGTAGACAGTTTGAGCAAGTCTGATTTTCCCTGCACTCCTCCCCCAGCAATTACCTCGAGGTGCGGAAAGCGGTCCCGCAATACTTTCACGAGCGGAAGTGTCGAGATTCCCTGTCCGCTGCCCACATCGGCCAGATCGAGAACGATCAGGCTGTTGATGCCCGCTGCAACCACTTCATCGGCAATCTCAATGGGCGAGGCTTGTTTCCATTCCGGATCGGGCGTGATCGGCTGCCCCTGCTTCAGGTCAAGGCTGAAGACAATCCGTTCTGGCTCCCAATCACTATGACGTGCGAACGAGCGCAACTCGGCCAAGCGTTGCCACGATTCGAGACCAATCACCAGTCGCGAATTTTCTCCGGGCAACTTGGCCAGTACTTGCCAGATGGATTGAGCTTGCTCGATGTTACTGACACCGGCATCCAGCAGCAGCGAAAAGCCCGTTTCGGCGATTTCGTGCCAAGCCGTGATATCTGGCAAGTCGAGCATGATGGCATCGAGATCGGCCACATAAATCTCGGCAAACCCGAAGGTTTTTTGCAGGGCCGTCGCGACCGCGCCCGGATGCTGCGAAGCCGTCAGTTGGCTGGTGATTGGCCGATAATCGTCGCGCCGGCCGCCAACTCCGCGAACCACAAGTCCGTCCTTCAAATCGATGACCGGAATCACGCGCACCGGAGACTTCCTGGGCAACATCGGGGAAAGCGAGCAAGACAAACGCTACATTTCCCACTATACTAATCCCTGCGCTTTGAGCTTGCCGACGGCGGCCGCGCAGGAAACACAACCGAGGTAAAACCAGGCTGACGATCGAGCATGAAACTGCGAGCAGGGATCGTGGGTTTGGGAGATGCCTGGGAAAGTCGGCACCGGCACGCCTTGCGTGCACTCTCCGACCGCTTTGAGATCAAAGCCATCTGCTGCGAAGTGGCACACCTGGCCGAGCAAGCAGCCAAGGACTTTCGCGCCGAAGAGATGGATGGCTTCCGGGCCCTCTGTGCGCGAAGTGATATCGACGTCGTCCTGATTCTATCGCCGCAGTGGTATGGCCCGATGCCCATCCTCGCAGCTTGCGACTACGGCAAAAGCGTCTACTGCGGCGCAGCGCTCGACATCGATACGCCTGACGAAGCAGCGATGCTGAAGAAGCGGGTCGAAGAAGCGGGCATCGCCTTCATGGCCGAGTTTCCGCGCCGGCTGGCTCCGGCCACCATTCGCCTCAAAGAACTGATTGCCACTCGCCTCGGCAAGCCTCGCCTGCTGTTTTGTCATCGACGTTCCTCGGTCGAACCAGCCGGTCACGGCCGCCGATCAACTCGCAATTGCCCAACCATGCAGCGAGAAATGATCGAGCAGGTAGACTGGTGCCGCTATGTCGCCGGTCTGGAACCCACCTCGGTCATGGGCATCCGCCATAGTCTTACTGGCCAGCCTGACGGCGACGACTATCAAATGATGAGTCTCGATTTCTCCCCTGCGGGAGAAATTGGCGTCGGCCCTGTCGCGCAAATCAGCTGTGGTCGCTACATGCCATCATCGTGGCCCGAAGCTGTTTCGTTTCGGCCCCCCGCCGCGCTGCAAGTTTGCTGCGAACGGGGCATGGCGTTTATCGACCTGCCGTCGTCGCTTACTTGGTTCGATGAAGCAGGTCGGCACTTAGAATCGCTCGATAGCGAACGTCCGGTCGGCGAGCACTTGCTGATGCAATTTTATCGGGGCGTGACCAGCTTGATTCGCAAAGTGAACGACCTGGAAGATGCCTACCGCGCACTGTCGGTCGTGATCGCCGCCAGGGAAAGCTACTACACGGGCAAGCGAGTACCGGTGAACCCGCCCAAGAGCGACTCACCTTAGAAGCAATAACCATGTCCACAAAAAAGAAGCAGCCCGCTGCCGCACAACTCAATTCCATCACCGCGCGCGGCACCGAAAACGATATCTGGAACGTGCCGAACATCATCACGATGGTTCGGCTGATTCTGGCGATCGCGGTCTTCGTCCTCATCCCGCTGCAGCAATACACGGCTGCCTTGATTGTGTTTGTGGTTGCCGCCAGCACCGACTGGATGGATGGTTACTGGGCGCGCAAGTATGGTCAGGTGACCAAGCTGGGCCGAGTGCTCGATCCCTTTGTCGACAAGATCATCATCTGCGGCACCTACATCTTTCTGGCAGCGGAAGCGAATTCCGGCATCACCGCCTGGATGGCAACCGTCGTAATGGGGCGCGAGCTGCTCGTGACCGCGCTGCGCTCGGTCATCGAAGGAAGCGGTGGCGACTTCTCGGCCAAATGGGCCGGCAAAGTGAAGATGGTGGTCCAGTGCGTGGCCGTGGTTGCCAGCCTGATCGCGCTGCGGCACATGGCACAGACCAATACCACGGTCCTGCCCGATTGGCTGAGGATCACTCTGCCCGCTGCGGTCTGGGGCTCGATTGCGATCACCATTTACTCAGGTCTTGAGTATGTTTTCATCGCTGCCCGCAAGATGAACTAAGAAGGCGGCTGCGATGTCTCTGGTGATGCTATACGGCTCGCTCGTGCTGACGTTTTTCGCCGGCAGCATCGTCATGTGGACTTGGCTGGCACTGAGGCTGTCGCGTGGCCAGACCATCGTCGAGTTTCAACCTCGCCGGCTCGTCCCCTGGGGCTTGGCCGACCTGTTCCTGGCTTTTGCCATCTTGGTGCTAAGCAGTTTCTTTGCCAGTGCCATTTTTACGATCGCCCGCCCGGCTCAACCGCCCGTCGTTGCGTCCTCGCCGGTGGAGAGGGGCGACGCAAAACAGACAGAAGAACAGACGACTGCCAAGCCGCGCCGCATTGATGCTCTCAAGAAGCTGACGCTGCCCGAAGCTCGCCAACTCGTGTCGCTCGATAGTGCGATCAAAGCAATCACTGCCGTCCTGACCTTCGCTCTCATCACGTTTCGCCTGCGACCAACGCTCGATGATTGGGGGCTCTCGCTCCGGCACTGGCGTGCCGATTGGCAGATCGGCACCGGAGCTTTCCTGGCCGCTTTCCTGCCGATGATGCTGCTGCAGTTCGTGCTGGTAAATGTCGTGGGCTGGAAATACGAACATGAGCTCATCGAACTAGCCAAGTCGAAGGACATTCCCTTCTTCGCATTAGCCATCCTCTCCGCCGTCGTCATGGCTCCCCTCTTCGAAGAGTTCGTCTTTCGCGGCCTGCTGCAAGGCTGGCTCGACAAAATCTTCTCGCGACAAGCGACGGACAAATCGATTCTGCTAGGCTCTAGAGCCGAGTCATCACCGGTCATCGCGGCATCAAGCACGGAAGGCGAAGTGGTCTTCATTGCCGATGAGCATGCCAACCCTTACGCAGCGCCCGTTGCCTATGAAGCCGCTGTGCTTGCTGGCAACACCACCGCTGAAGCAACCAACCGCACCAGTTGGCTGTCGATTGCCATTAGCGCATCTGTTTTTTCGTTGCTGCACTACTCTCAAGGCCCCGCGTGGATTCCCCTGCTGATCTTTGGCGCCGCACTTGGCTACGTCTATCAACGAACACATCGGCTCTGGCCCGGAATCATCGCTCACTTTCTGCTCAACGGTCAGACAATGGTCGGTCTGCTCATTCAGACATTCTTCGGGCCAGTCGAGGTCTAGTTTTTCGACCGGGATCTAACTCTTCGGCCAGGCACCATCCACGATGGGCTGTAGTTCCAGCTTGGCCGGATCGAGAACGACATGCTTCACCCGCTGGCGTTTCCAGGTGTAGGTGATGTGAACGAGACCATCGGCCGTTTGGATGACGGCGGGGTAAGAATACTCGCCGGGGTTCGTTTCCAGCACCGCGGCGGCTTGCCAGGTGTTGTCTTTGTTGGAGATGGCGACGTTCAGCGGGCTGCGGCCCTTGAGCGTATGGTTGTAAACGAGCAACTGGCGACCATCGCGGAGCGTGACGCCGTCGATACCACTGTTCGGATTAACGAGTTCGATAGGCTCCAGCTTGGACCAAGTACGACCATTGTCGCTCGAACTGGCTTCGAGAATCTTTCCCGGGGTGCGCGTGCGACACAGAATCTGCAGGCCGTTTGCGGTTCGTAGCACTGTCGGTTGAATGGCGTGCTGCGTTTTGCCATCGCAGAGCGGTTCTGTTCTTTCCCAGGTCTTGCCGGCGTCTTTGGTCCACTCCATCTGCACTTGCCAGCCGGCGTGCTCGGTGCTGCTGCCACAAAGAAGAGTGCCGTCCTTCAACAGGATTGGCTTGTTCTTCACGGGGCCCATGATGCCATCAGGCAGACGTTCGGGCTGGCTCCAGGTCTGGCCGGCATCGTCGCTGCGAACGAGCATACCCCACCAGTTATTGGGTTTTGGTCCCACTTTGTAGAACAGCAACAGCTGGCCAGCTTTGTCGCCGTCTGGCATTTGAAACAGCACCGGATTCCAGCAGGGATGTTGCTTCCCATCGGTTTGCTTGCCGGTAGCCACTTCAACCGGCGTGGTCCAGCCTTCCTTGGTTTGTCGCGCAACCCAAACGCCCACATCGGCGGCTCCTTCGCGAGTGCCGCCGAACCAGGCCGCGACCAGGCCTTGCTTCGTTTCTTCAATGGTCGACGCGTGGCACTGGGGATGCTGAGGTTGCTCATAAATCAACTCCGCCTTCACCACCCCCGGCGAAGCAGCCTCCTGCGCGACGGTCAGCACCGCCAGGAAAGGTGCGGCGAATAGAGAGCCAAGCAGACAGAACATTCCTGACGCACGCATGAGCAGATTCCTTCGTGGGCTTCGCGGGACACGACCGAGAGAGACAGTCGCTGCCCCGGAATATAATGCGTAGCGCTCCGAGAATGTAGCGTGGACGATTCCTGTCTCGTCGTCAGCCGGCAGTGTAAGAGCCCGCAACTTGGTGTAGATTCCCTGCATTGGCGCGGGTCATGCCAGAGGCCCGTCTCTCTCGCTTCTTCGTTTCGTGATTGAACCTCCCTGTGAGGAAAGTAACATTTATGACTGGCAGCAAACGCATTGCCCTGGCACTTGGGCTGTTTGGAGTGGTAGTGATTGGCAGCGGATTGATCCGCTTTCTCTCCACCCCCGCCGGACAAAATGGCCTCTACTTTGGGTTGGTGATGGGAGGCATCGTGCTGGCTGGTGTGCTGCTGGCGGGATTGAACTTGGTACTGGCCGGACGGATCGTGGGCGGGCTCGGCATCGCGCTGGTGCTGCTGTGGTTCGGTTATGACCTGTACCAGGATCTAGCAGCAAACTTCGTGATCGGCTCGGCCGAGATTCGCAAGTTCGTGGTCCTCGGCGCGGGAGTAGCGGCGGCGATTCTGATTATCTTGCCTATCAAGCCTTCGATCACTGCCGCGTCTTCTACGAAACCTTAGCGACGGCCGCTACAGTCCCGGGCTGCTCTGCATGATGCCACCATCGGCGAAAATGGTAGTTGCCGTTAGGTAACTCGCGCCCGGACCCGCGAGAAAGGCGACCACATTGGCGATCTCTGCAGGCTGGGCCATGCGCCCAATGGGAATCGCATTGTCCAGCTTCGCCAGGAGCTTGGGATCGTTCATCGTGCCGAGATTGATGGGCGTGGCGACCGCGCCGGGGCCAACACCCACGACCAGCACATTGTGCGGAGCAAGCTCGACGCCCGCGGTTCGCGTGAGCATGCGCATCCCTCCCTTCGACAGGCAATAGGCCGTGTTGCCGGGCATGGGCCAATCTTCATGCACCGACGTGATGTTGATAATCCGGCCCCCATCGCCCTGCTTGATCATTTGTTTGGCGGCCAGTTGCGTACCGAAGAACGCGCTCTTGAGATTGATCTCCAGCACCTTCTCGTACTGCTCTTCGGTGGTATCGAGAATCGAAGTACGAGTTTCGACGCCCGCGTTGTTGACCATGATATCGAGGCGGCCAAACGTGCTGACGGCGGTATCGACCAGCTTTTGTAGATCGGCAACCTTGCTCACATTCGCTTCGACGCCGATGGCCTGATCGTTGAGGGCAGCTACCTGCTTCACCAGGGCGTCGGTCGCTTCGGGATGCGCGACGTAGTCGATCACGATTTTCGCGCCTTGCCGAGCAAGCTCGAGGACAATTGCCATGCCGATGCCACTATTGCCGCCGGTAACGATGGCGACTTTTCCTGCGAGACTCATAGGTGATCTTTCTATCGGTACAAATTTCGAAAGTAAGTGCTCGACTAACCCAACCGCTGCAGCAAGTGGTCGCCCACCCGCAGCGCATTGGCCATCGCCGTAAGGGCTGGATTCACGGCCCCGATGCTGGGGAAAAAGCTGGTGTCGACGACATACAGGTTATCGAGTTCGTGCGCCTTGCAGTTTCGGTCCAGCACCGAAGTCTGCGGATCGTCACCAAAGCGGCACGTCCCTGCCTGATGCGCAACGCCACCTAAGTCGATCTCGTTCTTCATATACAAATTGCGAGGAATGAGATGCTCGTGCATGTCGAGTTGGTTAAGCATCGACTTCAGCTTTTCGTAGAGCTTCTGCTTGGGAACCTGGTTCGAGGGTGTGTAGTTGAGATGAATCGCTCCCTGCGGATCGATCGTGACGCGATTCTCGGGGCGCGGCAGATCTTCGGTCGAGAGCCAGAAATCAACGGCGTGCAGGGCAATCTCGTCGAGCGTCCAGGTCGGGGCGAGAATGGTTTCGATCGGCTTTTCGCCGCGGTACATCGGCCCCTGAGACTTGCCGACCATTTGAATGTTCCCCATGGGGAACTCGAATCCCGGCATGCCGAAGTAGAAGTCGTTCAGTCCGAGTGTCTTCTGATACTTCGTGGGGTTCGGCTCTTTCGAGATCGCCAGCACCGCCTGGCTGTTGTGGAACATGTAATGACGGCCGACCTGGTCGGAGCCATTCGCCAGTCCGCGTGGATGCTTGTCATTGGCAGACATCAACAGCAACCGGGCCGAGTTTGCTGCGCCGCAAGAGATGACGACGATGCTCGCCGAAAAGCTCTCGGTCTGCTCCTCTCGCTGGACGAGCACCTTAGTGACCGCAGTTCCCGAGGCGTTGGCTTCCAGTTTCAAGACGTGCGCATTGGTGAGCAACGTGACATTGGAGTGCGTCAATGCCGGGCGAATACCCAAGACTTCTGCATCGGACTTGGCGTGCACAAGGCAGGGAAAGCCATCGCAATCCATGCAGCGCACGCACGGGCTATAGGGGCGATTCGCTTCATTGAGCATGATGCCGCAGGGTGAATGAAACGGATGATAACCGGCCCTCGCTAGATCGTCGGCCAACTTTTGAATGCGTGGCTCGTGCGAGACTGCCGGAAAAGGGTACGGCGCGCTAGCGGGCGGTTCGGTGGGGTCTTCGCCGCGGGCCCCATGCACCTGATAGAGTTGCTCCGCTTGCGAATAGTAGGGCTCAAACTCTTCGTAGCTTACGGGCCAAGCCGGCGAGAGACCGTCGTAATGCCGTAGTTCACCAAAGTCTTGCTGGCGGAGACGGTAGAGCGCAGCGCCGTACATTTTGGTCGCGCCGCCCACGTAATAGTGTACGCCGGGCTGGAAGCCGCGGCCGGTCTTGTCGTACCAGGTGTCTTTGGAGACATAACGATTGTCGATGAAGACGGCGGAGGCATCCCAGTTTTCGGGTTCGCGCGGCAGATAGTCGCCACGCTCCAGCACGAGGATATTTTTGCCCGACGGCGCTAAGTGCCGCGCGAGAGTTCCGCCTCCTGCGCCGCTGCCGATGATGATGACGTCGTAACTGGCAGTCATGCTGGCTCCTGGGATGTTGGCGGTATCCGACCGGCGTACTCGTACAACAGCGAGACGATGAGTGCCGTCCAACCTGTTTGGTGACTGGCCCCTAACCCCGCGCCATTGTCGCCATGAAAATACTCATGAAATGGAATGTGGTCGCGCCAATACGGATCGTTTTGAAAGTAGTCGTTACCGCCAAAGACCGCGCGCCGTCCACTGCGCGCATCGCGTTTAAAAATGCTCGCGAGCCGGCGCGTGAGTTCGGCTCCCACTTCGTCGAGATTGCACTTCCGCCCGGAACCGGTCGGGCATTCGACTTGAAAGCTGTCGCCGTAATGCTTGTGAAATTCCTGCAGCGCTTGCACGAGCATGTAATTGACGGGAAACCAGATCGGCCCGCGCCAGTTTGAATTGCCACCAAACAAGCGATTCTTCGATTCCGCTGGTTCGTACTTTACGACCAGTTCTTCCCCGCCAGCGTGGAACACGTAGGGATGATCGAGGTGATAGCGCGAGAGTGCCCGCACGCCGTAGTCCGAGAGAAACTCTTGCGGATCGAGCATCCGCCCCAGCACCGCCGCGAGCCGTTCTTTGGTCAAGATCGCCAGCAGTCGCGTGTTGTTTTCGGCCAACACATTCACCGGCGCAACATTTTTCAGCAGGTCAGGGCGGTGCCTTAAAAACCACTCCGCCCGTTCGGCAAAGAGATCGAGCCCTTGAGCACGGTAGCGAGGTGTGGTGAGAACCGCAAAGATCGGCACCAGGCTCACCATTGAGTGAATCTTGAGCGGGATGTTTTCGCCGTTGGTGAGATGGACCACATCGTAGAAGAACTGGTCTTCGTCATCCCATAGATTGATCCCTTCGCCATTCATATTGGTCATGGCGTGGGCAATCGACAGGAAGTGCTCGAAATATTTGAGTGCCATGTTCTGATAGAAGGGCTCGTGCTGAGCGAGTTCGGTTGACATCGAGAGCATCGTGGTGCAGTAGAGCGCCATCCAACTGGTGCCGTCGCTCTGCTCCAACTGCGCGCCATCGGCCAGTGGCTGATCGCGATCGAAGCAACCAATGTTGTCCATCCCTAGGAAGCCACCGCCAAAGATATCGCGCCCGCTGCTGTCCTTGCGATTGATCCAAAAGTTGAAGTTGAGCATTTCGTTCTGAAAAATCTCTTTCAGAAACGTCAAATCGCCAACGCCTGTCCGCTCTTTTTCGATTTGATAGATACGCCAGGCTGCCCAGCCTACGACGGGGGGATTCACGTCGTCGAAGTTCCATTCATAGGCCGGATATTGCCCGCTGGCATGTTGATACCACTCGTGCCCCATGTTCAGCAGTTGTTGCTTGGCGAACGACGAGTCGATGCGGGCCAGCGCGACGCAGTGAAAGGACAGATCCCACGACGCGTACCAGGGATATTCCCAGGTGTCGGGCATCAGCATGACGTCGGCGTTGTGCAGTTCTTTCCAATTTGTATTGCGACCATGCCAGCGCTGGGCGGGCGGGGTTGGCTCGGTCTCGTCGCCGCGCAACCAGCGATAAACATCGTAGTGATAGAACTGTTTCGACCAGAGTAAGCCCGCGAAAGCCTGCCGCATGATCCGCTGTTCTTCGGCATCGAGTCCCGCAGGTTGCACCGCGGCATGAAAGCCATCAGCTTCCGAAGCTCGTGTGGTCAGGCAGTGATCGAAGTCACCAAATGGCTCGCTCGCCGGCGCATCAGACAAACGAACATCGACCGTGAAGGTTCCACCGGCGGGGACCATTGCGTGAGCCTGTCCCGCCAGCTTGCTCCCTTGCTGATGGTTGACGGCGTTCAGTCTGTTGTTCACCACCGCTTCGTGGATGCCATCTTTGACATACGGCGAAGCGTTCGGATAGCGATCGAGCCGTTCGAGGTTCGAGTCGTTCTCGGTGAAGAGCAACTCCACTTGCTGGTTGTCGCTAGTGCGCACATACCACCAGCGCTGGCCGAGCACTTCGTGCGAGGTTGTCGCTGCTGCTGGTCCGGTGGCTTGAATCGAGGGCCGAGTGGCGTTGAACTTCCACGACCAGGTGTTGCGGTACCAGAGATGCGGCAACACATGAATCGGCGCAGCTTCGGGGCCGCGATTGATGACCGTGATTCGGCAAAGCAAATCTTCGGGGCTCGCCTTGGCGTATTCAATGGAAACGTCGAAGTACCGGTTCGCGAGAAACGTGTCGTGCAACGCATCGAACAGTTCATACTCAGGTTGGTCTGGTCCCCGCTCACCATTGACCTTCACCAGATCTTCGTAGGGATAGGCCACCTGCGGGTACTTGTACACCATCTTCATGTACGAGTGCGTCGGCGTGCCGTCGAGAAAGAAGTAGTATTCTTTGACGTCCTCGCCGTGATTCCCCTGCGGATTGCTCAGCCCGAACATCCGCTCCTTCAGGATCGGATCGTGTTCGTTCCAAAGGGCCACCGCCAGACACAGGTGTTGTTTGTCATCGCAAAAGCCGCCGATGCCATCTTCGCTCCAGCGATAGGCCCGGCTGCGGGCATCGTCGTGCGAGAAGTAGGCCCAAGAGTCGCCGCTAGCGCTGTAGTCTTCGCGAACAGTGCCCCACGCTCGTTCGCTGAGGTAGGGTCCCCAACGCTTCCAATTGGTCGTCTGGGCGTCGTGTTCGGCCAGGCGTTGTTGCTCGGGGGTCAAGTGGCACTCCGCTGCAAGAGACTAATGGTGCGGTCGCCATTCTAGCGGCCCGCCGAACCGTTCCTAGTCATGACCAGATGGTGCTTGCCTGAGAGTATCACTCTTGACCCTGTAGTAAGGTACGGACTGTAAGATGGTGGGGAAGGGACAAGCAGCATGCAAGTACTCACCATTGGTCAGGTCGCCCGCGAAGCGGGCATTGGCGTTGAGACGGTTCGGTTTTACGAGCGCGAGGGTCTGCTGGAAGAGCCGGCCAGGCGCGCCTCAGGCTATCGCCAATTCGACTTGGATGCGGTCGCCCGATTGCGGTTTATCAAGCAGGCGCAGCGGCTGGGATTCACATTACGCGAAATCAAAGAACTCCTCGCGCTCAAGCTCAATCCCGATTCCACTCGCCAGCAAGTTCGAGAACGCGCAGAAGCGAAGATTGCCGATATCGACGCCCGCATCAGCGAACTCAAACGCATGCGGAAGGCCTTGTCCCCCTTAATCGCAGCTTGCGACGGCAAAGGAAAACTTGAAGGCTGCCCCATCCTGGCTGCCATCGATCCCACTTGCCATCCAATGGCTTCCAAGAAGACTTCATCACCGGGGAGGAAATCATGAGTCACGAATTGCACCAAATTGGCGGTGGCTCGGTCCAGATTCCCACCGTGATTGATCCCGTGTGTGGCATGACGGTTGTTCCCGGTCCGGCAGCGGGCTCCCATGCACATCACGGCGAGACCTACCACTTTTGCAGCACTCATTGCCTGGCAAAGTTCAAGGCGAACCCAGACAAGATCTTGCAAGGTGCGCACGTCCCTATGTCGCAGGTTCATGTCGCCGGTGGCCAATACACGTGTCCCATGCATCCGGATGTGCTGCAGGAGGGGTCGGGAAATTGCCCGAAGTGTGGCATGGCACTGGAACCGCTGCAGCCCACGGCGGAGGTGGGCCCCGATCCCGAACTCATCTCAATGCAGCGGCGATTCTGGATCGGCGCTGCACTCACGCTGCCGATTTTTCTCATCGCGATGGCTGGCATGATCCCTTCGGCTGCTCTGATGAAACTGCTGCACGAGCACATGGCCGTGTTGAACTGGGTTCAGCTGGCACTGGCAACTCCGGTAGTGCAGTGGTGTGGCTGGCCCTTTTTCGAACGTGCCTGGCAGTCGGTCGTCCATCGTAGTCCGAACATGTTCACCTTGATCTCGATCGGCGTGGGAGCCGCTTTCTTGTACAGCGTGGTAGCGACGGTTTCGCCGGCAATTTTTCCACCCGGCTTTCGCAACTCGGCCGACGCCATCGAGCCCTACTTCGACAGTGCCGCGGTGATCGTTGTGTTGGTGTTACTTGGCCAAGTCCTCGAACTGCGGGCCCGCTCACAAACGGGGGCGGCGATTCGCGCACTGCTTGGGCTAGCGCCGAAGACGGCCCGCGTCGTGCGTGAAAATGGTGTGGAAGAAGATGTGGAATTGGCGCACGTCCATCTGGGAGATCGCCTGCGCATTCGCCCCGGCGAAAAAGTGCCCGTGGATGGAGTCGTGCTTGAGGGCCAAAGCAGCATCGACGAATCGATGCTCACCGGCGAACCCATCCCCGTCGAGAAGAGCCTGGGGAGCAAGGTGGTGGGCGGAACCGTGAATGGCACCGGCGGGCTGTTGATGCAGGCCGAGCGTGTCGGCAGCGATACCTTGCTCGCGCAGATTGTGCGGATGGTGGGCGACGCTCAGCGCAGCCGGGCCCCGATCGAAAAACTGGTCACCAAGGTGGCCATGGTATTTGTGCCCGCAGTCCTAGGTGCTGCGGTGCTTACATTCGTGGGCTGGGCAATCTGGGGTTCCGAACCCAGGCTGGCTCACGGCTTGGTGAATGCCGTTGCGGTCCTGATCATCGCTTGCCCCTGTGCCTTGGGTTTGGCCACGCCGATGGCAATCATGGTGGGGACCGGTCGTGCCGCCCACGCTGGCGTTCTGTTCCGCGACGCGGAAGCGTTGGAAATGCTGCACAAAGCAGACACGCTGGTCGTCGATAAGACCGGCACACTGACGGAAGGCAAGCCCAAACTAGTCACCATTGAACCTGCTCGTGGGATCGAACCAAACCAGTTGCTGGCCCTCGCGGCCGGCCTGGAAATCAGCAGCGAACATCCGCTGGCTGCCGCCATCGTCCAAGGCACGAAGGATCAGGGCGTAACTTTGTCGAAAGTACAAGACTTTCAATCGGTCACCGGCAAGGGAGTTCGTGGTGTGGCCGGGCAACAACGCATTGCCATCGGCAACACGGCGATGATGCAAGCCGAAGGCGTCTCATTCGATTCCGTCGAAACTCGCTTGCAGCAACTGCGAGCCGAAGGGCAAACGGTCATGATCGTAGCCATCGATGGCCAACTGGGCGGACTGATCGGCGTGGCTGACCCCATCAAGTCCACAACTCCCGAAGCCCTGAAATTGCTGCGTGACGAAGGTTTCCGCATCATCATGCTCACCGGCGATAGCCGCGCCACCGCAGACGCGGTCGCGCGTCAGCTTGGCATCGACGAAGTCATTGCCGAGGTGCTGCCGGAACAGAAAGGAGAAGTGGTCGCCAAGCTGCAACGCGAGGGACGCTGCGTCGCCATGGCTGGCGATGGCATCAACGATGCCCCCGCGCTCGCCCAAGCTGATGTAGGGATCGCCATGGGAACGGGAACCGACATCGCCATGGAGAGCGCCGCCATCACACTCGTGAAAGGCGATCTGCGTGGCATCGTGCGAGCTCGGCGTCTAAGCAAAGCGACTTCAGCCGGTATTCGCCAGAACTTGTTCTTGGCGTTTGTCTACAACGCGCTCAGTGTACCGCTGGCCGCGTTTGGACTCGTGACTCCCATGATTGCCAGTGCCGCGATGAGCCTTAGTTCCGTCAGTGTGATTGCCAACTCACTCCGCCTGCAAAAAGCAAAGCTCTAGCAGACCGCTCGCGTTCGTGGACGAGGAGCCAGTTTTTTCGAGGCAAGCCGCCGGCATAACCGGTGAGCTTGCTGTTCGCGCCGATCACCCGATGACAGGGCACGACGATCGAAATGGGGTTCGCACCATTGGCTGCCCCAACCGCGCGACTGGCACTCACGCGGCCCAGTTCTTTCGCCAGCTGACCATAGCTTTTCGTCTCACCCGGCTTGATGGCGCGCAGAGCTTGCCACACGGCTCGCTGAAACTCGGTGCCTCCGGTCGCGACGCGAATCGAGTCGAGCGCCCGCAGATCACCGGCGAAGTACGCATCGAGCGCGTGAACGATCGAGGCTGGCGCAGGACCATTTTCGAGCGTGTAGCCACCGTAGTGACCTCGCAACAGCCGTTGCATTCGTTCCATGTGATCGGCGAATTCCAGGGCCCGCAGCACGCCCTCTTCGTCGGTAACGAGCAACAGAGTCTGTAGTGGTGAGTCGTATTCCGCCAGTTGCAATCGCACGAGCATGTCTCCTCATATCCTTCGAACCTCAATGAACAAACGCGGGCTGCTGGGCATCTGCATCGGCCATCCACAGATGCAAATTCGCATAGGCGCGCCACGGTCGCCATTGCTCCGCGCGTTCCAGCACTTGGTGGGCCGAAGGTCGCGTGCCGTCCGCTGCGAGTTGGCGTTGCAGGGCCACGTCGCCCGCCAGGAAGGCATCGCTTTCACCCAACGCGCGCATGGCAATGTACTGCGCCGTCCATTCACCAATGCCAGGCAGTTGCTGGAAGTGCTCTACGGTTGCGGCAAGATCGGAACGCGGATCGAACAGTCGCTTGTCGGCAACTGCAGCTTGGGCAACACCCACCAGTGATTGGGCCCGCGCGGCAGGCATCCCCAGCGAGACGATTTCCTCTACATGAAAGCACTCGGGGCCGGGAAACAAATGCGTGAGTCCCGGTATCGCCACTTGCTCCGCCTCGTCTTGGCCCAGGCTGTTGACCAACCGCGTTACCAATTTCGTCGCGGCGGTCAGCGTGATTTGTTGTCCCAGGATCGCGCGCACGGCAATCTCAAAGCCGTCCCAACCGCCGGGCACTCGCAACCCAGGGCGAGCCTGCACCAGGGGAGCCAGCAGCGGATCGGCCGAGAGGGCCGCATCAATGGCAACTGGCTCCGCGCCCAGATCGAACTGACGACGCAAGCGAGAGATAATCGTGGGCAACACATTCAAGCGGGGAACGCGAATCGTCACTTCTAGCGAAGCATGCTCCGGCGAGTTTCGCACTTGCAGCGAACCAACGACATCCTCAAGGGCAATCGCCCGGCTGTAAGTGTCGGCGGTAACGATCTCCAAACCGGCGATCGCGCGAACTCGTAAGAAGCGGAGCATCGACTCCCAGTCGTACGGCGGTCGATATGGGAGGAGCAGGGTGATTTCCGGTGAAGCTGGCGAAGTTCCTGTGCGATTCCTCAATTTGCTGGGTGGTCGTTGATAGAGCCGCTGAAAGGCTTCGTTGAAGCGCCGCACACTGCCGAAGCCACTGGCCAAGGCGACATCAATCATCGAGAGATCGGTTTGATGAATCAGTTGCTTAGCAAGCAACACGCGGCGAGTTTGCGCCACGGTGATCGGCGCAGCACCGAGATGCCTACTGAACAGCCTGCGCAGTTGCCGCTCGCCCAGACCGAGCCGTTCGGCCAGCGCTGCGACGTTCCCCTCGTCGAGCGCGCCTGTTTCGATCAGTTTCAAGGCGCGCGAAACGGTCGCTGCGGTTCCTTGCCACGCATGGAGCGTCGGCGAGCTTTCCGGCCGGCAGCGCAGGCAGGGACGAAAGGCAGCCTCCTGCGCCGCGGCGGCGGTGGGAACGAACTGGCAGTTCTCGAATTTGGGTGGTCGCGCCGGGCAGATGGGACGGCAGTAGATGCCGGTCGTCTTCACGCAGGTGAAGAAGCGGCCGTGGTAACGGGCATCGCGAGCCTGGACCGCGCGATAGCAAACTGCGGGGTTGAGATCCATAAGCTAAATCTAGCGAGGCCCGCGAAGTTGTCTCGCGGTTTTCGGACGCCAATGTGGCTGGCCAGCGACGATTACGCGTTCACCGACTTCGCCCACAACCAGTTACCAGCCCTACTTCCGCCTGCGCGATTGGTTCCTGGTATGCACGCCAAAGGTGTGACGCAACCTAGCCCTGGTCCGACGACCTGCCTGTCGTCAACTTTCCATCCATCGTAAACGTCCAACAATCACCCGGGTTATTGGACAGGCAGTGTCTTTTGAACTTTGCTGTAAGGTGCTTCCGCGGAATCACTTGCGACTCACTGCCAACTTTTCGCACTCACTCTCTTTGTCCAACAACCGGGCTCATTCTTGGACAGGCCCCGATTCGGGCCATTCAGTCGCCACTTCGCAAACACGAATTTTCCCCACCGCGTAGCGAGCCCGTACCGAATGCAACCAGACTGTGAGAGAACGTCCCGACATTAGCTCATGCTGGTGATTTATTGTCAAGTATCTATTGCGATATTTTTCAATAGAAGATAACTGTTCATCGAGGTGAATAAGGCGACTAAATGTCGCGTGCAAGCGCAAGCTGCAACGCCTGCTCTGTCAGCAATGACAAACGCGCGTCACTCGCCAGCAAATCCAACTGCTGTTTTCAAGCGGAGGAGCCGTCTACGGAAATCGAGGCTCCCTTAATTTGCCCAGACGAATCCGCATGAAAGTATGCGTCGATGGGTTTTCGCTGGTTCGGAAGAAAATCGGGGCAACAAAAAACGCCTTCTACAATGGTACCGCTGCAGCAACGTCAGATCAGTTCCTCTCCCCCAATTCAATTCCCTTGGAGTTGTGATCATGAAATTGCTTCAGTTCTCTCTATTGGCAGTTCTAGCCACGTTCGCAGTTCCCTTAGGGCCAAACGCGAAATAACTTCCTTTGGTACTGTCGCATGATAATCTGAAGGGGGGCATGGAGTCAGTCACAGGAGGGCTCAACGATGAAGGTTTATCGGGCAACGGTCGAGCGGCAGATGGTGAAGGTGTATGGGGCGTTATCCGAGAAGGATCGGCGACGCTACGCGGCGGTCGAAGCGGTGAAGCTCGGGCATGGCGGTGTGCAGTACATCGCCGATTTGTTTGGTTGCGATCCCGACACGATTCGCCACGGCGCGGAGGACATCGAGCAGCTGCCGGAGGACGAAGCTGCGGGACGCGTTCGCAAAAAAGGGGAGGCCGAAAGCCAGCTAGCGTTGCGCAACCGGAAATCATTCCTGCAGTGGAAGCCCTGATCGAGCGCGACACGGCCGGTTCGCCCGTCGACGAAAACATTCGCTGGACGAACCGCTCGGTTCCTGAATTGGCGGAGGAGTTGCAAGAGCAAGGCTTTGAGATTGGTCCCGATGCGTTGCGGCGAATCTTGTTCGACGAGCTTGGTCTCTCGCGGCGACAGGCGTACAAGGACGAAGCGGCGTGTGAGTTTGAACATCGCGACGAGCAGTTTCAATTCATTGCCAAGCTCCGCGCCAAGTACGAGCGGAACGATTGGCCGGTGCTGAGCATCGACACGAAAAAGAAGGAAATTCTCGGCGATTTCTTTCATCCGGGCCGAGCGATCACCGATGGCCGCGTGGTCGTGCAAGATCACGACTTCGTGACTGCCGAGCAACGACTCGTTCCTTACGGCGTGTACGACACTCGCCGCAACGAAGCGTTCATGTACTTGGCCCGCGGCGCCGACACCAGCGAACTCGCTTGCGATGCGATCCGTCGGTGGTGGGAGCGAATGGGTCGGGAACATTACTGGTACGCGCCGCGACTGTTGTTGCTGTGCGACTGCGGCGGCAGCAACGGGTGTCGCCAGCATCGCTTCAAGGAAACGCTATGCCACCTGGCCCATGATCTGCGCTGCGACGTGCAGGTGGCTCACTACCCGCCGGGCTGTTCGAAATACAATCCCATTGAGCATCGCCTCTTCTGTCACGTCTCGCGCGCGATCAAGGCCGTGGTGCTCAAGACCATTCAAGTTGCGCGGAACTTTATCGCACGCACTCACACGACGCACGGACTGCATGTCGTCGCGGAAGTTGCCCGCCGGATGTATCAGAAGGGAATCAAAGCCAGCCAAGCCTTCCTCGATCACAATCCCATTCGCTTCAATAGCTTCCTGCCCCAACTCAACTACACAGCGCCCGCCTTCAACCCGCTATGATCAAAAGCCGAAGTTATTTCGCGTTGGGTTCTTAGCCTCATTCGGGCAGTTCTCGATGCCGCTTCTGCGCGTTGATGCCTTCAACGATGCTGAAGAAGACCTCGAACTTTTTGGTGATGGATTCGCATTCGTCGGCCTAGGCAATAATGGTGCCTGGGATGATGAGTGGTTCACGCCACAAGCGGACCATGATCTCATTTTAGATGGTGTTTCCGCCGCAGTTACGGATTTGACATCGCAAGTGCAAGGCGAAGCTTTCACGCTTACTCCGATCAATTCGATTGCCTCGGTCGGTGACCTAGACAGCGCGATGATTGGGCAAATGTTGACCGGAGTGTTTATCGACGACGGAGTAAACGGTTTCTGCTCTTGGCAAATGCGGATGGCGGGGAGCGCGCAGTTCGAGGTTTTGGAAAATACAGAACACGACCCGCCAGAAGAAATCACCCTCCGACTAAATCTCGCTCTGGAGGCAACGAGCACCAACAGCGTGCAGGGAGTCTCTACAAACAACGGCTTCCTCTTCACGCAGGTCATGAATGTCACAACTGGTCAAGCTGCGACACTGGCCGCTCAATGGAATGATCAAATTCGCGAGTGGGAGTGGATTCTGACGGACGACTTTAATAATGTCAGCGATTTCGGTTCCACCGAGGATGGCCTGAACGAGGGCGCCTACATCGAAGTGGCAGGAATCAGTGTTGGCGACAATATCCGCATCTCATTTGATAATGATATGGACGGATATTGCACTGGACTGCCGCATTCACAGATTTGGACTTCGGCCACTGCGGGCTGGTTTGACGTAATCGGCGACTAACCTGACATGTCGGCGCTGGACTGCGATACAAAAAGGCTGGTCGAGAGAACTCGACCAGCCTGAAATGCTTTGTAGCAGTTTTCGCAAAAGATCTGGTGAATCTTACCGGCCATCAATTGGATAGCTTTTGCCGTCACCTTTCAGTTCAATGACCACGTCCTTCTTTGGGCCGTCGACGGTAATCTTCAAATCGGAGTTGATTCCGTTGTCGTACTTCGCAGGTGCGTAGCGACGAACTAGGTTTTCGTTGATCGCCTTCTGTGAGGCAATAGTTACGATGTGCGTGCCTGGCGGGCACCCTTCTTTGTCATCCATCATCAACTTAAAGCGGCCTTGAGCATCTAGGTCGCTGGAGGCAGTTCGCCCCGCACCAGGGATGACGCGGATCGCACCGTACTCTAATGGTTTTCCATCAAGTGTGACTTGACCTTCGACGGGAAACAACTTCGGTCCAGTATCGCAGCCGGTGACTGCCACTACAGCTAAGCTCAAGCAGCCAAGAATGAGAATGCTGGTCTTAGGAGAGGTTGGCATGATTAGTAATCTCCGACGACTTCACCATCAGCACGCATCGAGAGTCGCTGGTAGGTGACGAAGTTGATGTTGTTTTGAATCATGCTGACATGGCCATCCGCAAACGCAAACTGCGCCCCAGCTGGGTGTAAGCTACCGAAGGCTGCGTTAGAGCGGGTGCCACTTGTCGTATCGATGCCGGCCCCGGTGCCAGGCAATTGGTTGATGGGCATATTTGTTGTACGGAGCGTGATGAACCGAGATCCAGTACTCCAAATATTCGGTGAGGCCGGCCCGTTCGGCGCAGCGACGACGCCATCATTCCCACGAGTTTCGCCAACCATCATTTGGCTGCTAGTGCCGTCGGTAATATCTGCCAATCGAAAGGCTGAGCGATAAACGAACAAACCTGTGTTGTAGAACTTGATGCTGTCGCCATTCGGCGGCCCAAGAGTACCGCCCACCAAACCGTAGCAGCCAGTCGCCGCGTTAACACCCGTCTCAGGATTGTTGGTCAAAAATGGCTTCGAGATATCGCTCGGGCAAACCATGAACTTTGGACGGGCCTCGACAACCAGCTTGTTGTTCGGCCCGATCGTCCCGCCAACACCCCAGGGGATTGTCGAGTAGTCAATCTTGCTATGGAGAGGGGCTTGTTCGACGAATGGCAACATGCAGACGAATCCGCTCCACCCGAGTGTTCCGGCACCCGAGGTGTAGCCGTTGCATTGTGAGCCAGCGGGGCCAGATCCGTCGCAGCCGACGCGGCCCGGCGGAAGCGACTTAAAGGTGTCCTCGTAGTTCAACATGCCCAGAGCAATTTGCTTCAGGTTATTTGAACACTGGGCACGACGAGCAGCCTCGCGGGCGGCTTGCACGGCGGGAAGCAAGAGAGCGACCAGCACTCCGATGATCGCGATGACGACGAGCAGTTCGACCAGGGTAAAACCGGTCGATATTTTCTGCGAGGTTTTCTTCTGCGCCCAAGACATGGACAGGCACCTTTGCAAAATCAGCCTGGAACAAGCCCACGAAAACCAGGTTGAGGGAGAGGTTTTTTGGGCAAAGGGAAAAACGAGGTCCCTTATTGAAAAATAAGGCACCTGCGCATTGTTAGCGGAATTTCGGGCCTGGGAAGGGGCGTTTTCATGCGTATTGCCGCAATCTTTTCACTCTGAAATTAAAGTCCCCCCCGAACGTCCGCTGTACGGCTCCGTTGTCTTCGTAGGGAGAATGTTTTGCACTCCCGGCGATCACCCTGCTGCTGGCCCACCACGCAGCGTGACTTCTCACGAGCCAATCGTTGGAGCTTCGAGCGAATCCGTCATTGTCACTGCGGCAACGCACGAACTGTCTACTTCTTTCGAGCGAACCATATGTGGCTGGTCAGCGAACCGTCTCACGTTCCGTTACTGTTCCGCAGCGAGCCCTTTCGCGGAACGTGAGATTGTTGATTACCCGCCCTCGTGGTGGGCCATGTCGCGGGACAATTGATCGCCGGGCCAAGTCGCCAGTCGCGACATCGACCCACCCGACGTCAACAATGCCCAGGTTTTTCTTGCGTGGCTCGGGCCGCAGGGTGATAATCAAGGGCGAGCCTCTCCCGCCTGAATCCCACCCCCCTTCACACCCGCCGCAGGCCTATGCTCACTCGCGTTGCGATTTTGGTGGTTTTGTTCGCGCTGGCTCCTGCCGTGTCGCGCGCGGAAGAGAGTGTCCCCACGTTCGAAAAGGACGTGCGGCCAATTCTCAAGACGCACTGCTTTCAATGCCACGGCGAAGAAGACGAGCACGAAGCGAAGCTCGATTTGCGACTCGTCCGCTCCATGCTCGCCGGGGGAGAAGGCGGCGCGGCAATCATCGCCGGCAAAGCGGCCGACAGCCTGCTGATTCAGCGGATCGAACAGGGCGAGATGCCTCCCGAGGGGAAAAAGCTGCCCGCTGCCGAGTTGGCGGTGCTAAAGAAGTGGATCGACGCCGGTGCCAAAACGGTTCGCCCCGAGCCCGAGCAACTGAGCCTCATCACCGACGAAGAGCGGGCCTTCTGGTCGTTCCAGCCGATTCGCCAGCCTGCCTTGCCGGTGGTGAAAACGCCAGCTGCTGCTCAATCGCCGATCGATCTTTTTCTGCTGCAAAAGCTCGACGAACGGGGCCTAACTTTTTCGCCCGTTGCGAAGAAAGAAATCCTGGTTCGCCGCGCCTGGTTCACGCTGCTCGGCCTGCCTCCGACGGCCGAAGACATTGAATCGTTCGTCAACGACACCGCTCCCGATGCGTGGGATCGGCTGATCGACAGCCTGCTGGCTTCGCCCCATTACGGCGAACGCTGGGGCCGTCATTGGCTCGATGTCGCCGGCTATGCTGACAGCGATGGCTTCAGCGAAAAGGATCTAGAGCGGCAACATGCCTACAAGTATCGCGACTACATCATTCGTGCGCTCAACGCCGACAAACCTTGGAACGAGCTAATTGTCGAGCAACTGGCCGGCGATGAACTGCTGTCAGCAAAGTTCACCAGTCTGTCTCCGCAGCAGGCCGATCAACTGATTGCGACCGGCTTCTTGCGCATGGGGCCCGATGGCACCGGCGACGCCACGCTCGACCAGGGTGTCGCGCGCAATGCAGTGCTCGACGATATGATCAAGATCGTCTCGACGTCGCTGCTGGGCCTGACCGTTGGTTGCGCCCAGTGTCACAACCATCGCTACGATCCGATTCCCCAAACCGATTACTACCAGATTCGCGCCATCTTCGAACCCGCCTACGACATCACCAATTGGAAGACGCCAGGCGCTCGCAACATTTCTCTCTGGTCGGCGGAGACGCGCCAGCAGGCGAAAGAAATCGACCTCGCTATTTCGAAACTGAACAAAGAGAAGGCGGCCGAAATCGATGTGCTCGTGGCGGCCACCATCGAGAAGGTGCTGGCCAGCTTGCCGGAAGAAGAACAAGTGGAAGTGCGTGCGGCCCGTGAGACTCTGGCGAAAGAACGCACCGCGGAACAAAAGGCACTGCTCGCCAAGCATCCCAGACTGAACGTCACCAGCGGCAACTTGCTGCAGTTCGAAAAAGAGGCCGTGGATGCCCTCAACAAAAAGTACGCCGATTTGATCGCCCCGCTCAGCAAGCAAAAGCCGGCCGAGAACGAAGCAGCCGTCCTCACCGAAGTACCGGGCAAAATTCCCACGACGCACGTCTTTTATCGCGGCGATATCAACTCGCCCCGAGCCAAAGTTCAGCCTGGGGAGCTATCGGTACTGCTGCGCGATGAGGCCAGCGAACAAGCGAAGATTCCTATCGACGATCCTCAACTTCCCACCAGTGGTCGCCGGCTGGCCTATGCCAAATGGCTGGCCTCGGGCGATCATCCGCTGGTGGCCCGCGTGCTGGTAAATCGCTTTTGGCTGCATCAGTTCGGTCGCGGCCTTGTCGCCACGCCTGGCGACTTCGGCGTTCTCGGTGCGCGCCCCTCGCACGGCGAATTGCTCGATTGGCTTGCCGCTCGCTTCACACAAGATGGCTGGGAATTGAAACGCCTGCAGCGGATGGCGCTGACCTCTGCAGCCTTTCAGCAAGAGTCGCTGCGCACCGATGCGCTCGATGCCGTTGATCTCGATAATCAACTGCTCGGGCGCATGAACCTGCGACGACTCGAGTCCGAGACCTTGCGCGATGCGATGCTGAAAGTCACAGGCCGCCTGACCACCAAACTACATGGTAAGTCGGTGCCGGTCACGCCTGACGATATCGGCCAGGTGATTGTGGGCGTCGATACGCGCGATGGCGCGGGGCGGTTTACCGGCAAAGTGGTCCCGCTGGGCGAAGAGGAGTTTCGCCGCAGCTTGTATGTGCAGGTTCGCCGCTCCTTGCCGCTGTCGATGCTGGAAACCTTCGACTCGCCGTTGCTCACTCCCAACTGCGAACTGCGCAATCAATCGACGGCCGCGCCGCAGTCACTGCTGATGATGAACAACCGTTTTGTTCTCGATCAGGCCTTGTTCCTGGCGGCGAAAGTTGTTGAACAGAACAAAGACGATCTCTCTGCCCAAATCACCGCTGCCTGGCGGGCGATCCACGGCCACGAGCCAACCTCCGAACAACTCACCGCAGCCCGCGAGTTCCTCACCGCTCAAATCGAAGTATTGAAGGCTACTAGCGCGAAAGCCTCTGCGCCTGCCGACAAGACCAAGCAACCACCGACCGCGGAACAGCGAGCCCTTGCTAACCTGTGCCAGGCACTGCTTGGTTCGAATGCGTTTTTGTATGTCGATTGAGAGAGACCACGATGGACCTTGAATCTCAATTTCGTTCTTCGCGCCGCCACTTCGTCGCGCAGCAAGCCGCGGGCATCGGCTCGCTGGCCCTCGCGTGGCTACTTTCGCGAGATGCCGCTGCCGCGCCTGCTCCACCTGCCAAGCCAGCCCTGGAGAAGCCCACCTATGATCTGAAGCCAAAGCAACCCGCCGGCGAGCCGAAGGCGCGGGCGATGATTTCGCTCTTTATGCAGGGCGGGCCGAGCCATGTCGACATGTTCGATCCCAAGCCCGAACTCGACAAGCGCGACGGGACCGATTTCACCGGTGGCGGCATCAAGTTCGACAGCGTCGATCAGGCCAGCTCCAAGCTGATGGCCAGCAAGTGGAAGTTCTCGCCCCAAGGTCAGTGTGGGATGGAGTTGAGCGAACTGTTGCCTCACCTGGGCAAGGTGGCCGATGACATCACGCTCATTCGCTCGATGCACACCGGCGTGAACAATCACGGGCAGTCGATTCTGGCTTTGTGCAATGGCCGCACGATCACCGGCCGTCCCGCGCTGGGCTCGTGGCTCACCTATGCACTTGGCAGTGAGAGTGACAACTTGCCCGCTTATGTCGTGCTCACCGATCCGGCCAACTTGCCGGTCGAAGGCGTGTACAACTGGGCGAATGGCTGGCTGCCGTCGCTGTATCAAGGCACGGTCGTGCGGGCTCGCGAACCGCGCATTCTCAATCTCGATCCTCCCACCGACAGCACCCCGGAATCGCAGCAGCGGTATCTCGACTTTTTAGCGAAGCTGAACCAGGAACACTTGAAACAACATCCGGGCGAGAACGATCTGGCAGCGCGCATCGCCAGTTATGAATTGGCGGCCAAGATGCAAACCGCTGCCCGCGAGGCACTCGATCTATCGCAAGAGACCGAAGAGACCAAGCGGCTGTACGGCATCGATCAAACGGAAACTCGCGATTGGGGGTCGCGTTGCTTGCTTGCGCGGCGATTGGTGGAGCGTGGGGTTCGCTTCGTGCAAGTCTGCTCAGGCAATCAGCACTGGGATCATCACAGCGGCATTCATACCTCGCTGCCGCTGCGCTGCAAGCAGACCGACCAGCCCACGGCCGCCCTGGTCTTCGACCTGAAACGCCGCGGCTTGCTCAACAGCACACTCGTGCACTGGAGCGGCGAAATGGGCCGCCTGCCGGTGATTCAAAAGGCCAAGAGCATCGGCCGCGATCACAACACCTATGGCTTTAGCGCCTGGCTGGCCGGCGGCGGCGTGAAGGGCGGGTACGTGCATGGTGAGACAGACGAATTCGGCCACAAGGCGGTGAAGGACGTGGTGAATCACTACGATCTGCACGCCACGATCCTCCAGCAGTTCGGCCTCGATCACAGCAAGCTGACTTTCGCGCGGCCGCAAGGGGCGGGCTCGCTTATTGACGGCCAGCCTGCGCAGGTGGTGAAGCAGATTCTGGCATAGTGGCATGAACCAGAGCGTTCTCGTCGGACACTAAGGATGCAATCCTGCAGCCGATTTTCTGCCAGCGACATCCCTCTACGGAGTTCGTTCGATGAAACTCAAAGCCACACTTCTCTTAGTCGCCTTGGCTCAGCTGGCTTTCGCAGTGCGCATCGGCCTGGCTCAAGGCAACGCAGCTCCTCAAGCTAGTGCGATTGTGCAGCAGACGGCGACTCCCTTCGGCCAGTCGTTGCAATGGCTCGTTGGCCCGCAAATGGAGAAGGAACTGGATATTGTCCCCGACCAGCGCGACGCAATCCAAAAACTGCGGGTGGAGTCACAAGCCAAAATCCGCAAGCTCTACGACCTGAGCATTGCCGATCCGCAAGAACGCATGAAGAAATACAACGAAGCGGCCAAGGCGCTGGCCGAAGAGACCGACAAGAAAGTCGCCGATATTCTGCTGCCGCATCAGCTCAAACGATTGAAGCAAATCGCATTCCAGATGCAATTTCAGCAAGGTGCGTACGGCGCGAATCCGCTCACTGGCGATCAACTGGCCAGTGAACTGAACATTACCGAAGAGCAAAAGGTTCAGCTGCAGGAAGCTCAGAAAAAGGCACTGCAGGAGATGCAAGAGAAGACGCAGGCCTTCTATAAGCAACTGCAGGAAGAACAACGCGAGAAGATCTTGTCGGTGCTCACTCCCGAGCAACGACGCAAGCTGGAAGAATTGACCGGCGAGCAGTTTCAGTGGCAGCCCGCCGCTCGTGCGCAACCGGCGGAGCCGAAGAAAGATTAACATCCACCTTATTGCTTTCAGGTTGAGGATTCAGGCGGAGGCGAACGGGATGATCGATTGGCTTCGTAATGGATTGTGCCTGGCGATGGTCGTCGCGATGGCTCCGCTTACTCATGCCGCCGAGCCAACCGCGACGCAGCCGATTGCGCATCGTGGGCTGCTCAAACACTCGCCCGAGAACACGCTCGCCAACTTTGCCACCTGTCGCTTGCTCCGCTTGGGTTTTGAGTTCGATGTTCGCCGCAGCAAAGATGGCACGCTGATCTGCCTGCACGACGATACGCTCGACCGCACCACCAATGGCAAGGGTCAGGCCAGCGAGCGAACCGTGGCCGAACTTTTCCAACTCGACGCTGGTGCCTGGTTTGATCTGGCCTTCCGCGGCGAGCGAATCCCCACCCTCGAGCAAGTCTGCAAGCTCATCGCCACAGCCCCCAGCGAAACGGCTTTTTATACTGCCGATCTCAAGGGTGACGATGACAAGCTAGAAGCGGACATTGTTGCCCTGGCCAAAGAACAGCGGGCGTTGAGCAAGGTTCTGTTTATTGGCCGTGCCATCGACCATCCCGAAGTTCGCAGTCGTCTGCGTAAAGCAGATCCTACTTGCCATGTGGCGGCGCTCGCCCAAACGGCAGCCGACGTGCAGAAAGCAATCGTCGATCAAGATTCCGACTGGGTCTATCTGCGATTTGTTCCCGAGCGTGATCTCGTCACCAAGATCAATGCCGCCGGCAAGCGAACCATCATCGCCGGCACCACTGTCAGCGGAGAAGAGCCGGAAAACTGGTCGCGTTGTGCCGCTGCTGGAGTCGATCTTGTCCTGACCGATTACCCGCTGGAATTTCGCACCAAGAGCAAAGCGGCCAGGCACAACAAGTAAGCTCATCTGGCTCGGCGAAGAATCATCCAGGCGGTGGGTGCGACAACCAGCGACATGCCGAAGAGCGTTTGAAAATCGAAGCGTCGCTGCCAGATGATCGCTTCCAGCAGCATGACAATGGCGACCTGCGACAGGCCGATCACCGAAACTCGGGCAGCGGGGCCCGACGTGAATGCTTTGGTCAGCAGCAACTGTCCGGCGGTTGCCGAACCGCCCACGCCGAGCAGCAGCAACAACGTGCTCACGGTCACGGGGTTCGATGTCTCCCACGGGAAGACGAAGCACGCGACAACGCTCGCAATCAGTGCGACGCCCGAGAAGTGGGTGACGATTGCCCGCGGGTCGATGTCCTTGAGCTTGTGCAGGCCGATGAGGGCAATACCGCTGGTGAACGAGCTCAAGATGGCCGCGCCATAGGCCATCTGGCCGGCGAACTCTTGCGGCGGATGCATCAAGCACACGCCTGCGATGCTCAGCAAGATCGCCGCCCAAACTTCGAGCGAAGGAACTTCGCCCAGGATCGGCCAACTCAATACCGCTACCCACAGCGGATACATGTTGGTCATCACCAGCACTTCGGACACATTGCTGTGAGTCATCGCAAAGAACCCGCACAGCAGGCTCACGCTGCCAGCCAAGCTGCGCATCCAGAGTGTCGGTGGTCGAAGCACAACAAACGTCGCGCCGGCTCGATAGGCGAGAATCGCCGCAAACAACATCGCCAGTCCCGTGCGGCACATGGCGATGATCTGCCAGTTGCATTCTTCGGTAAGCGCTCGTGTGCAGATGGCCATGACCGAAAAGGCGGTTGCGCTCAGCAGCATCCAGGCATAAGGCAGGAACGGCGGGGGTTTCATTGCTTCCAAGATAACGAAAGCTGGCGAGTCTGATGGGGCAAGAAGCGAAAAAGGAGTGAGATCGGCGGATCTCACTCCTCATCGCAAGTCTGTTATCTGAAAACCGGCGAACTAAACGATTCGACGATCGAGGCCCATCCCCGGCGCCCGGAAGTCGACCAGCTTGTCGTTGACATCGGCATAGAAGTCGTCGGCTGTCGTGCCGCCGCGGAGTGAATCCTTCGAGCCATCATTGGCACCGAGCGAAGGAGTGAACAGACCGGCGGGAGTCGTTGCGACCCATTGAGCCAGCAGAGCGGTCAGGGCCGCGTCGTTGGCGTCACCTGCCAGGACGCTGGTCTCGTTCGTCAGGCTGCGACCGATGATCACATCGGCATCCGCTTCGCTACTAAGATTGTCGACGCCCGTGCCACCGACGAGCACATCGCGGCCCGCACCACCGACCAAGATGTCGTTGCCGGCGTTGCCAAGCAGCAGATCATCGCCGGTATCACCGGACAGTTCATCATCGCCGGCACCTCCATAGAGGCGATCGTTTCCTTCGCCGCCCACGAGGCGATCGTTGCCTGTGCCGCCAAAGGCGTAATCGTTTCCGGCAAACAGGCCGATCAGATCGTTCCCGCCGCCGCCGTAGGCGATGTCGTTACCTGCACCACCACTCAGCGTGTCGTTGCTGCCGACCGCAGCTGCTTCTTGGCCGGGCACATCGCCCCAGAGTTGATTTTCGCCGTCGCTGGCAATCAAGCGATCTTCGCCTAGGCCGCCAATGAGAATGTCGTTGCCGCGACTGGTCGCGATGTAGTCGTTGTCGTTGCCGCCATCGACGATGGCCGGAATAGCCGTATTGATAACCTGAATCTCATCGTCGCCATCTCCGCTGTTGATGCGAACTTCACCACCCGCGTTGCCATCGACCGGGTAGTTGTCGAAGGGTACGCCGTTCACGCTGATCTGCAAGACCGTATCACTAATCGCCCTGACAATGATCCGGTCGCCGTTCACGGTGCCCGTGGCGACCAGATCGCCATCGACGAGGGCAGCCGTTCCCGGAGGAACGATCGACCCTGCGGGCAGGTTCGCACTGCCCGGGAAGATCTGCAGCGTGTCGATGCCCATGCCGGGAATGAGGAAGTCAGGACGGCGATCGAGTTGATCGGCATAGAAGTCATCGTTGCCGGTACCACCGTAGATGACATCCACGGCGTTATCATTCACGCCCAGCACGGGCAAGAAGAGACCGAGCGGAGTCGCGCCAGACCAGGCCAGCAACAGGTTGCGATTCGAAGCATCATTAAAGTCGAGAGCTGTCGTGCTGACGTCGGTAATGATGCCGCGGCCAATTACCGTATCGTTGTCACTGCTGCCGTTGATTTGGTCGGCTCCGCCACTACCAATGAGCACGTCTCGGCCGCCGTTCCCAACGAGCACATCGTCGCCCGCGTTGCCGATCAGCAGATCGTCGCCCGCGTCGCCACCCAGTTCGTCGTTCCCTTCGCCGCCGTATAAGCGATCGTTACCGTTTTCACCCACCAGGCGATCGTTGCCAAAGCCACCCGAGGCGTAGTCTTCACCTTCACCAAGGCCAATCAGGTCGTCGCCACCGCCGCCGTAAGCAACATCGTTGCCGGCACCCGTGCTAATGACGTCGCGCGAGCCGGCGTTGATCAGTTGATCGTTCTGGTTGTCTCCCCACACCACGTCATCGCCGCCAGCAGTGATGAGCGAGTCTTCGCCCAGGCCGCCCGTGACGATATCGTTGCCGCTGCTCGTGGCAATGTAGTCGTTGCCGTCGTTGCCGTTGGCGATCACCGTTCGCTGGATGCTGAGAACTTCGATGTGGTCGTCGCCACTATCGCCATTGATGATGATCTGGCCGCCAGGCTGCAGGAATGGGCCAAAAGCCACGCCATTCACAGAGACCTTGAACAAGTCCGGTCCGGCGGGAGAGACAATGATGCGATCGGAGAGGACCGTGCCTTGAATCACGATGTCGGCACCGACCAGAGCGGCCGAACCGGGAGCGACGGGAGTATTGGGAGGGAGCGCGGCACTTCCCACAAAGACTTCGAGCGTATCGGGGCCCAGCCCCTGGTTGAAGTCGCCCAGGCTGTCGAATTGATCAGCATAGAACGCGTCACCACCGAAGCTGCCATAGAGCGCGTCGAAGGCAAAATCGTCGGGGCCAAGAACCGGGGTGAGGAGGGCAGCCGGTGTGGTGGCGACCCAAGTGGCGAGCGAGGCCGTCAAAGCGACGTCGCTGGCATCGCCGGCCGTTGTGCTCCCTTCGTTCGTCGTGCCGCGGCCGAGCAGCAAGTCGACATCGGATTCGCCATTGATGGCATCGGTGCCCAAGCCGCCGATGAGCACCTCGCGGCCGCTGCCGCCGACAAGCACATCATTGCCGGCATTGCCGACCAGCAAGTCATCGCCGAAGTAACCCGAGAGACCATCGTCTCCCTCGCCGCCATAAATGCGATCGTTGCCGAAACCGCCATCGATCAGGTCGTTGCCGAAACCACCAAAGGCGTAGTCATTGCCGCTGAACAGTCCGATCTTGTCGTGGCCGCCACCGCCGTAAGCAATGTCGTTGCCGCTACCGCCACTAATGGTGTCGTTGCCACCTGCGGCCAGTGCCTGCTGGTTTTGCACGTCGCCCCAAATGGTGTTGTTCCCTTCGGACGCAATCAGACGATCGTCCCCCAGGCCACCGATAATTACGTCGTCGCCCGCGCTCCCCGCGATATAGTCGTTGTCGTCACCACCGTTGATGTTCGTTGGCAGTGTGCTGTTGATGACCACGATGAAGTCGTTGCCCGTGTCTCCAGTCGCGATAATCGAGCCGGGAACGACAAACGGACCAAACACTTCGTTGTTGATGCGTGCCATCAGCAACCCAGCCGACGACTCGCTGATGATGATAAAGTCATCGCCCGCGGTGCCTTCGACCACGAGGTCGTTGCCGACGAGTGCGGCTTCGCCGGCCGCGAGTTGGCGCCGGTCTTCGAGAAACTCCAGCCGCAGTTGCTTGCGCCGCCGGTTGGAGTCGAGGCGAGAAGCGTCTCGACGGCGGGTCAAAGCCTTTGAACCCGAGAACAGCAAGCGAACCACGTTTTTCATAAATAGACTCCCCAAGGAGGCGAAGCAGGGTGCAACAACAGTGGAGGGAAACTCAGAGACCGGCTGCGTTTAAAGAACGATACAATCGCCCCAAATAGGGCAGAAATGTTAAATAGGATAAGCGGATGCTTCACCGAGTTTACAAGCGCGTCAATGATTCGCAACACTAACTGCTAAATTTTCATAGAAAAACTGGCATATCCAGAACCAGGCGACTTCTCTTGACCCGGATGGCTTGATTCCGCTATTCCCTTGCGTCGGAATTGCGGAACCTCGATTGCTTGCCAGCGGAATAGCCATGAAGACCCTTAAGTCATTACTGCTGATCGCCTTAACGTCTGTCGCTTGGCCTGCCTTGGCTGCCGCTCAGTTGCAATTGCTACCATTGCCGGGGCCAGCGGCGCCAGCAGAAACGCGTCCGGCGACTCCGCCGCTCCAGCCTTTTTCGCCTCCCAGCCAGGCGCCGACCAGCTTTCAACCCCTTCCAGCACGAAGCACTCCGGCGGTGGTCCCCGCGCAAGCGGTGGCGCCGGTCGGCAGTCCGCCAGCCGTGGTGGCAAATGCAGCGGCTGGCAATCAAGTTCCCGCCGTTCCGCCGGGAGTTGCCGAGACCGATCGAGCGTCAGTTCTAAAGCAACGGTTTCTTGGTCAGGCAGAGGGTGCCTGGGATCAAGTCGAACGCGTTTGGAAAATCGTCATCATCAGAAGTGCCAACGGTGATGGACTGGTGACCGTGGGTACTTTGGCCGGTGGCCTGGTACTAATGGGTTTTGGCTACATTGCCGCGGGGATGATCAGCCGCTGGATCGGGGCGAAACTGCTCTCACGGTTCGGCCTGAACCAGACAGCTCGCGCGCCGTTGCAATCGATCAGTTACTACGTCCTGCTCATCACCTTCGGCATGCTCACGCTGAACATTCTCAACGTGCCGATCACCGTTTTCAGTTTCGCCGGTGGTGCGTTGGCGGTGGGTGTTGGTTTTGGCAGTCAGAATATCGTCAACAACTTCATCAGCGGATTGATCCTGATTGCCGAGCGGCCCATTCGCGTCGGCGATGTGATTGAAATTGATGGCCGCATCGGTCGAGTAACCGAGATTGGTGCTCGCAGTACGCGATTGGCCACGGGCACCAATTTCGAGGTGATCGTTCCCAACAGCAAGTTCCTCGAGAATCAGGTGGTAAACTGGACGCTGAGCGACGACCGTATTTGCACCGATATCAAGGTCGGTGTCGCTTATGGTTCCCCACTGCGCGAAGTGGAACGGCTGCTTTTTCAAGCGGCCAACGAACATCCAGGCGTATTGAAGGATTGCGAAACCAGCGTTGTTTTTGAAGACTTCGCAGCCGACTCGCTCGTCTTCTGCTTGCGAATTTGGTTGAAGCTGTTGAGTTCGTCGAAGCGCGAAGTCGAGAGCGACATTCGATTCCGGATCGACGAGCTATTCTCGCAGGCAGGAATCGTGATAGCCTATCCGCAGCGCGATGTGCATTTGAACGTGATGCGGCCGCTCGAAGTACGAATGGCTCCGGATGCCGCGCGCGAATTCCGAAGGGTCGCCGCTTGAAGCTTCGCCGCACGCACCGATCAAAACGTCACGAGATGAAGGTCAAGCGACGAACCAAACCCGGAACCTCTCCGGGCACGATCGTCCCAGATCCTGCGCAACGAAAACCGCTCCTGCATGTGCTGGCCTATCAGGCCAATGGCACCGGTGTCGTCGACAACGATGTTCATGACTTGGGCGAGATCCCCAAGCTGCTCGCGACGCACGACGTGACCTGGATCAACGTCGACGGTCTCGGCGATGTCCAGACCCTCGAAAAGCTGGGCGACATGTTCAAGCTGCATCGCTTGGCACTCGAAGACGTTGTCAGTTTGCATCAGCGGGCCAAGATCGACGACTACAGCGATCACCTGTTTATCGTCATGCGAATGGCGAGCATTTCGGAGCGGGCCTACACCGAACAACTGAGCCTGTTCCTCGGCAAGAACTGGGTCCTCACCTTTCAAGGCGGCCCACCCGGCGACTCGTTCGATCGCGTCCGTCAACGCATTCGCGATCGCGCGGGAAAGATCTGTTTGCGCGGGCCCGACTACCTGGCCTACGCCCTGATCGATGCCGCCATCGATGCGTATTACCCCGTCCTTGAAGTCTATTCCGAGCGTTTGGATGAGTTGGAGGAGGACGTGCTCGATCGGCCCGATAAAGGGCTGATGGATGCGCTGCACATGGTGAAGGCCGACTTGCTCATGCTGCGGCGGGCGATCTGGCCGATGCGCGAAGCGGTGGCTTCCATCACCCGCGATGCGTCGGCGTTAATCACCGACGACACACGCGTCTACCTGCGCGACTGTTACGATCACGTTGTGCAAATTGTCGACCTGGTCGAAACTTATCGCGAACTGACCGCTGACCTGCGCGATCTGTATATGTCGGCGCTAAGCAACCGCATCAATGAAACGATGCGAGTGCTGACGATCATCAGCACCTTGTTCATTCCTCTGACGTTTATTGCCGGCATCTATGGCATGAACTTCGACTATGCTGAAGGGGCGATGCCACTGAACATGCCCGAACTTCATAGCCCTTATGGTTACGTCGTTTGCCTCGCGGTAATGGCGGTCCTGATTGCCGGTATGCTTGTGTACTTCTATCGTCAGGGTTGGATCTTTCCGAGTCTGCAACCCAAGTTGCACCAGCACCACCACGATCTCAAAAATCGGGCGGCAACCGAGCAGGCGCCATGAGCGAAACCTATCGCATTCGCCTCGACAAAGAGCATCATGTCTTTGCCGCTGCGCACTTCATTACGTTTGCTGGCGACATCTGCGAGCGATTGCACGGCCACAACTATCGCGTGGCAGTCGAGATCGCCGGCCCGCTCGATGATAACTCCTATGTCATCGACTTCATCGCCGCCCGCGACGAACTACGAGCCATCACCGACGAACTGGATCATCGGATGATCTTGCCCGATCGTCATCCGCTGATCAAAGTGGTACCCGACGACAAAGAAGTGCTCGTCACCTTCACGCCCGACGCTCGCCGCTGGATCTTTCCGCTCGGCGATTGCCTCATTTTGCCCGTTCCAAACACCACCGCCGAGTTACTTGCTCGCTGGATCGGCGAGCAACTGCGCACTCGCCTCGCCGCCCGCCTAGGCTGGCAAGTGCATTGGCTGCAGGTCGAAGTGGACGAAAACCACGGCCAGATCGGCATCTGCGAACTGACGTCCACGTAGTAATTGTTCACGCGGGAACTTGCTTCAGTAACCCGAGGCGTGAGCGAGGAGAGCGAAAGGGCTGCACAGAATTGATTTCTGTCGCAATTCGTTCGCAGGACAATCGCACTTCTCCTTTGCCTGCATCGACGTGAAATGCCGGAGCGAACGGTTGCATTTTCTATTTTCTCAGAAGTCGTGACCTAACTAGTCACTGAGGTAGATAGGATTATTTCTAGCCTAGATCTTTGAAATGTTGGTGGCAAATAAACGCGTATTCAGCGAAAAATTGTCCGCAGATCGTGTGCAGAAGTCACCCAGCAAATGACGCAAGCTCCGATACGCTCCACTGGGGGGTGTTCACAAACCTCGCCCGTCGCCTCGCTCGGATGTGCGTATTCCTCGGCAATGGCGCGGTTTTTCGGTTGGGCGGCGGGCCAGTTTGTGAACAAACGCAGACCAGTGACACCTGCCTTCACCCACTTATGATGAAAACAGGAACAACGCCCTAAGCCAAAGAATCTTCCAACTGCGTTTGCAGTTCGTACCAGCGGAGTTCGGTGTCGGCGAGTGACTTGGCCGCTTTCGCTTCCCGCTCGGCAAACAACACCGCCTGCACTCGATCCTCTGGCACCCCGGCCCACCGCGTCATCGCTCCATCCTCCACTTTCCAAGGGCGAGCAACCTAGCGCCCACCTGAATAAATCCACATGCCGTCTCGCTTCGGGTTTCCTGAAACGCCTCTCGTCCCTCGCTCCCACTTGCCGTAAACTAGCGATCTTTCACAAAACCCCACATCACCTCCCCTTGGAGCATCAGCAGCGATGGCACCCAAACCTCTCAACATCGGCATGATCGGCTACGGCTTCATGGGCCGGGCTCACAGCAACGGCTATAAGCGAGTCAACGACTTCTTCGACCTTCCTTATCGCCCGGTGCTCAAGGCTGTGTGTGCTCGCGACGCTGCCAAGGCTCAGGCATTTGCCGACCAATGGGGCTACGAGTCAGTCGAGACCGATTGGAAAAAATTGCTCGCCCGCAAGGACATCGACGCGGTCGATATCTGCACGCCGAACAACTTGCATAAAGAGATTTCGATTGCCGCCGCGCAAGCCGGCAAGATGATCTTGTGCGAAAAGCCGCTGGCCATGAACACGGCCGAAGGTGAAGAAATGTGCGCGGCGGTCGAGAAGGCCGGCGTCGCTAATATTGTCTGGTACAACTACCGCCGCATTCCGGCGGTCACGTACGCCAAGCAGATCATCGACAGCGGCAAGCTGGGCCGCATCTTTCACTATCGAGCCAACTTTTTGCAGGACTGGACGATCAACGCCGACCTGCCTCAAGGTGGCGCGGCTCTCTGGCGTCTCGATGCGGCCGCCGCTGGCAGCGGTGTGACGGGCGACTTGCTGGCCCACTGCATCGATACCGCGCTGTGGCTCAACGGCAGCATTAGCGATGTCACGGCGATGACCGAGACCTTTATCAAGGAACGGAAGCATCAGCTCACCGGCAAATCCGAGAAGGTTACCATCGACGACGCCTGTGCCTTCCTCTGCCATTTTCAGAACGGCTCGCTCGGTCTGTTCGAATCGACCCGCTATGCCCGCGGGCACAAGGCGCTCTATACGTTCGAAGTGAACGGCGAGAATGGCTCGCTGAAGTGGGACCTGCACGATTTGCATCGCCTGCAATGGTTCGACTACCGCGTCGAAGGTCCGCTGCGAGGCTGGGCCAGCATTCACGTGACCGATAGCGACCATCCCTATATGAGCAAGTGGTGGGTCCCCGGCCTGGCTATTGGCTATGAGCACAGCTTTGTACACCAGGTGAAGGACTTCATCGAAGGTCTCGGCAGCAGCAAGCCCGCCGGCCCAACCTTCCGCGATGCACTCGAAACCCAAAAGGTGTGCGACGCAGTTCTCGACAGCGCCAAGAGCGGCAGCTGGAAGAAGGTTTAGGTTCGTGGCGGCAGACCTCTTGGTCTGCCGAGTTGCTGGGTTGAGTTGCTGTTAAACGAACCGGCAGACCAGGAGGTCTGCCGCCACGCTACGAATTGCTCGGTAGCGACCCGAGCGACAAGAAGCGTTTTTCTGTTTGCTGAGCCATCGCAGGGAGCTAAAATCCCACTATGACACCACAATTCCAAAAGCTGAGGGAAGAAGCGAACCAGCTGTCGTCTCAAGAGCGACTTGCCTTGGCGAACGAGCTGTTTGAGAGCACCGACGGCAGTTTTGCCGAAGATGTAGCCGACGATCAACTGGTGTACTCGGAAGAGTTGGCTGCCGAAGTTCAGCGCCGAGAATCGGAACTCGATTCCGGCCTGGAGAAATCGATCCCCCACGAAGAAGCGATGCACCGAATGTTCGGTAAGCACGATGGCTAACGTGCAACTTGAATATCATCGGCTAGCCATCATCGAAGTGCGGAAGGCCAAACGCTGGTATCAGCGACGTAGTTTGAAAACCGGTGTGCGATTCGAAGAGGCGGTTCGACAGGGCCTTGCTGAAATCGCCGATAATCCCGATCACTGGCCGACGAACCCAGATGGCACTCGGTTCCGCCGACTAACCAGATTTCCGTACCTTATCATTTATCGCCAATTAGACGCACAGCGAGTACGAATCGTCGCAGTCGTTCACGGCAGACGACGTCATAGCTTTTGGTCTCGACGCAAATGAAGCGTTGCTCACGATGCGGGATTCAGCTTCAACCATTCCACCACGGCTAGCGCCGAGGCGGTGTTCGTCGCGAGTGGCACGTTGTGAACATCGCAAACCCGCATGAGTGCCGAAACATCGGGCTCGTGAGGTTGCGCGGTCAGGGGATCGCGAAAGAAGAAGACGGCGCGAATCTTCCCCTCTGCCACGCGGCCGCCGATGATCAAGTCGCCACCTGCGGGGCCGTGAGCGACCCGCTCGATCTCCAGACCGAGTTCATCGGCCAGCAAGCGGCCGGTGCTCCCCGTCGCGACGAGCTCGTTCGCCGCAAACAGGGCCTGATGTTGCCGCACAAACTCCAGCATCTGCGGCTTCTGCTGATCGTGAGCAATGAGTGCGATCATTCGGTGTAATTTCCTGCCACATGATGCCGCTGGGGATCGTCGATCGAAACTTTGCCGACCAGCCGATTGTCGACAATCATGTTGCCCTTGCCACCTGACACGATCAATGGCTGACTGCGACTCTCCGGCTTCAGGTCGTCGCGAATCAGGCAATCCGAAACGCGGCTGTCCGAGACGTTCTTCAGCATCAAGCCAGCGCCCTGGCAATCGAGCAACGTGCAATTGGTGATGTTCATGCGCCGGCAATCTTCGATCAGCAGGCCAGCGGCGCTGCTGATGGCGTGGTGCAGGTGCAGGCCGTTAATGGTGCAGTCGGTGCACTGCCGGATGACGCACGTGTTGTCGGCTTCGGTGGTGTAGCCATAGAGCGGGTTGCGTTCCAGCACGTTGTTGCCAATCACCAGCTGCGTGCAATTCTCGATATCGAGATTGTGCTTGTAACCTTGCCAAAAGGTGTTGCCGGTGATCGTCACGCCGCGAGCTTGCCGCAGTTCGATGTTGGTCTGCACATCGGAAAACACGTTGTCGGCAATCGTGATGTTCCCGCACTGAAACTTGATGTCTTCACCGTTCCTCGAAACAATGCCCGGCCCCAGCACGCGAATATTAGCCCCGTTCGGGCATTTCGCCCCATGCTGAATGGTGCAGCCCACGATGGCCACTTCGGCGACGCTGCCGCCGGTGGAATCGAGCAAGATATTCGCCGAGGTTCCTTGGTCGGCCATGTTGCCTTCGATATCACAGCCGCTGATGTGAATATTCCGCACATCGCCGCCGCGGTTGACGATGCCACCCTGTCGGCAATAGCTGATGTGGCTGGCACTGATGTTCGATTGATGCAAATTCACATGATCGTAATAAACGCCGATCCCGCTGTTCTCGTAAAAGTGACAGCCATCAATGAGGACGTTGCGATTGCGGTTCACCAGGCGCACCGCATGCCGCAAGTGACGAATCACCACGCCCCGCAGGCTGATCTGCATGGTGCCATTGGCTTCGATGCCATCACCAACCGTGGTATCGTCCGGCGTCTTCGGACCGATGATCTCCAAATCGCGCACCAGCGGCGTGCGCTCGTTTTGCCAGACTCCCGGCTTCACCGATTCCGGCGCTGCGGTGCCGCCGTGGGTGCCAACAAATCTTAAAGCGGGCCCTTCGCCCACCATCTTCAGCGTGGCGACACCTTGGCCATCCAGCGATGTGAAGCCCACTCGGGCGAGATCGATCGTCACGGTCTTCTTCAACAAGTAGATGCCTGCTGGCAGCACGATCGCGCCTGTCGAGCGATCGACGGCTCGCTGCAGTGCTGGTGAATCATCAGTCTGACCATCTCCAGATAATCCAAACGGACGATCCACAGGCGGCTTGGTCGCAGGCGGTTGATGTGCGGCGCTGATTAGCGCCCAACCTGATCCCAAAATGAGCAACGAAACCAGCGCGCACGCGCTCCATAAGTGGCGCGAAAACGTCAACGACTTAAGCATGGCGATCACTTTCTCCTGTGTGGGAGAGGTTAGTCATCATTTCGAGACGCGTGAATATTTCTCAGAAACGTAGGCACGTACTTCGCATACGCTAGGCGCCCGACTATCATTATCCAAACTGTGTAATCGGCAAAGTCGGTGCCTTTACTCGCTAGCAACTTGATTTACCTGTGGTCGGGCTTCTTTCGATGAGGCAGTCACCTTGTCGGCCTGGCTTGAGCAATGCGTGGAGGATGTGGAATGTCTCGAGTTCATGGATTGGCCCTTGCTTGGGCCGCGGTTTTTGTCGCTGGAGGCCTGCTCGTCGCAGCCCCGGCACAAGCCGGCCGCCGGCATCACGGTTGCGCACCTTCTTGTGCGCCAGCCTGTGCCCCCGCTGCCGATTGTGCTGCAGCAGCCCCTGCCCCTGCACCAGAACCAATCACCGTCACCAAGACGATCATGGTTCCGCAGACGGTGTACGAAACAATGACGGTTCCTGTGACGGTCTACAAGCCCGTCACCAAAACCAAGATGGTCACCGTCTATCGCAACGTGCCACAAACGCGCGAAGTGAAGCGAATGGTCACCGAGTACGCCCAAGTTCCGAAGACCCGTACCGAAACGTACGTCTCGGTAACTCCCACGTGGAAAGAAGTGACCAAGGACGTGACCGTGATGGTCAATTCGGTCGAAGCTCGTGAAGGTGTGCGCCGCGTCTGCAAGCCAGTCATGGCCACCGAAACTCGCACCGTGTGCAAAGACATGGGTGCCTACGAATGCCGCAGCTATGTCGATTGCTGCGGTTGCACTCGCACCTGCAAGGTATGGGTCCCGAACGTGGTTCAAGAACAAGTGGAAGTTCAAGTTTGCAAGCACCAGGTTTCGGAAGAGGCCTACACTTACAACGTGAACGTCTGCAAGCCAGTCGCTCAAACCAAGACCTTCAAGGTTTGCGAAATGGTCCGCGAGAACAAGACTCGTGAAGTCAACTTCACCGAGTGCCAGGCCAATCAGGTCGAAAAGACCTTCACCGAAACCTACTGCGAACGCGTTGCCGAGCAGAAGGAAGTCTCCTACACCGTTTGCGAAGCTGTCACCGAACAACGCGAAGTTCGCGTTGCCAAGTGCGTGATGCAGCCAAAGGAAGTGACCTACACTTACTATCCTCAAATGAACGGTGCCGGTTGCGCCCCAGCTTGCCGCTAAGGCAGCTCGGTTGCCGATAAGTCAACCAGCCTGCTGAGGATCAGCAGTCGTCAGGCAGATACAAATTGAGCCGGAAAGCAGCGGACGCTTTCCGGCTCTATTTGTTTCTTGGTGCCGTAAACGCACCCTGCACACGGGGGTGCACGTCAGTGATTGTTGCTGTCAGGCAGCCGTTTCGAGGTTGGTGGTACGGGTGAAGGGGGAGCCGGGGCGGGTGGCGAGGTAGTGGGTCAGGCGGTCGTCTTCGCTGAGAGCTGCGGCGCGGATTTGGAGGATGGCTTCGGCGCCAGCAGGATCGTTCCAGAACATTTCGCTTCCCTTTACACGATAGTTGACCTCCTTCACCAGGGATTCCATGAGAGCACTGGTGACGGGCAGTCCGGCGCGGCGATAGGCGGGGTAGTTCATCCGGGAGAGGTTGTTGGTCAGATAGCGGGCTGCGTCGATCACGGCTTGGCGTGGATCGGAGCCTTCTAACTCATCGTCCTCGATTCCCTGTTCGCGCAACCAGGCTTTGAGCGCCGCGATGACTTCCAGCGTGCGGCCTTGCCAACAAGCGGTGGCGAGGCGGAGGTAGCAAGACCAGACTTCCGCCGGATCGCCGTGCACGGCGAGCGCGGCGGGATACAGATAACCGAGCGCGTGAATAAAATCGAGGATCGGCACGAAATCGGCGAAGTGAGTCTGCTGCAGCGTCCAGTTCCAGGCTTGTCCGTCGCCGAGGAAGGCACGTTTCGGTGCGGCGAAGAATTGCCGTCGTTGCGCTTCGCGCTCCATCTGCGGACCGAATTCTTCAGAACAGACCAGGCTGCTCAGGCAAGTGCGGAGCAGTCGCTGCGGTCGATAGTCAACGCGATGGTTTTGGTCGTTTGCGGCCGCCGTGGCAGCCAACTGAGCGATGGCAACGACTTCCGAAAGCGGCTCTTTCTCCGCTAATTCCGCCACTTTTTGCGGATCGAGAAACGCTGCCGGAAGTTCTGGATGCGGATCGTCGGCGAAGGTCTGAGAAGTCATTCGCACGAGACAGGCGTTCTTCGTTTCACGCCAACGGGGTTCGTGCACACCGGGGCCCTGCTCGCTCGCACGCGTGTGAATCCGGCCGCCATCGCACTGCACCACGGCTAACTGCGGAGGTGCTTCGGGAACGCGGTGCTCGGCTTCGTTGTCGAGCGTCCCGTTGCGCTGCGCCGCGAGTTCACGGCCCACATCACCGGCCACACGCTCGATCGTCTTGGCCGACAACTGGTTCCCCGCGATCTTGTCGAGCGCGATCGCCGCCCGCTCGAACGAACGAGTCTCTGCTGCCGCGTGCACGACCCGCGCGAGCAGGCCCGGGGTCAACTGCCGCGCGGTCAGCCCGAGTGCTTCACGCTGAGGGAAAAAAAGCTCGCCGACAGCGAGCACAGTAAGCCCGGGCCTCGAACAGGTCGAGCGGACCATCCACCGAGCCGACTGTGCGCGTCGCACCCTCCACCGAACCGTGCCGCCCACAACCGGGACACATCGCCTGCTGCGGACTCTCCGCCACCAACTCCCGCGCCTCACGCGTCTGAATCTCCCGGCTGAGCGCCCGACCCACCTCATGGGCCGCCATCTCAATCCGCGAAAAATGCGGAACCTGCGGCTCCCCGGCCGCAGCCCGTTGCACCCGCGCCAGCGCCGCCGCCGTCTCCGCCAACTCCCGAAGCTGACGATCTAATTTCTCGCGCAACCCTTCGGCTTCACCTTCCATGGCAGCCTCCCTCGATAACCCAAGACTCACCTAAACCCCCACGCCCTCACCAGCTAAAACCACAACCGGGCAATTCTCCTATTGACCTTTCCACCAACCTAACCAACTCAACAAATGCTGACGTGCACCCTGCACACGGGGCGGCGCGGAATCACCCTTGCGAGGCTGCCTTAATTTCTCTACAGATACGCCGCGTTTGTCCCGACGGGGCCAGGGTGCGCCTGCGCACAGCCCGGAAAGATCGTTTGGGGAAAGATGCCAGCAGCGAGTTTCGCCAGCAAGCGAGGCGAAACTGCAGTGAGTGATCTGTCCTGTTTCCTGCAAGGGAATTGAGCTAATGCGTCAGCTACCATCACCGGCGAAGTTGGTTCGAATCACAGGCCTTCGGCTCGTGGGTTGCGTGGCCTGCTGGATGCTCGTCGCTAGCACACCGCTGCTCGCACAGGGCCCAGCGATGAACGGCCCAGCAAATTTTCCGCCGCCTCAACAGCCCGGTTATGGCCAGCCTGCATTGCCACCGGGCGCTTATCCGCCGGCGGCGAATCCTGAGCAGATCAACCTGGCACTCAACCCCAATGGTGCTCCGCCTCCACCGGCGGCGGGGCCACAACAGCCTCAGCAGTTGGTGGCCGATGTGCAAATCCTGGGCATCGCGCAAACCAAAGAACACACGGTGCAGAAGTACCTGCACACGCGGAAGGATCGTGAGTTCGATCCGGAGCTAGTGCAGAGCGATGTTCGCCGGCTGGTGACATCCGGGCTATTTCGCGATGTGCGCACCTACACGCGGCAAGTTCCTGCGGGTGTGGTGGTGATTTATGAAATCTTCGAACGTCCGCGCATCAAGTACATCAAGCACATCGGCAACCGCAACGTCGGCGAGAAGAAACTGCTCAAAGAGCACGGCCTGAAAGTGGGCGATGCGCTCAATTCGTACAGCGCGGAAGAAGGTCGCCGGAAGATCGAAGAGCTTTATCAAAAAGAGGGACATCCCAAGGCACAGGTAACCGTGATGGAAGGGGACAAGCCGACCGATCAGGGGCTGGTCTATTACATCAACGAAGGCAACCTGGAGCGGATCGAAACCGTGGTCTTTCGCGGCAACACCGTGGCCAGCGATGCCCGCCTGAAGACGCAGATCGAATCGAAGCCAGGCTTCATGTGGTACTTCTTCGGCGGCAAGCTGAGTCGCGCCAAGCTCGATTCGGACAGCGAAAAGCTGACTTCTTACTATCGTCGGCTCGGTTACTTCCGGGCTCGTGTGGGACGCGAACTGGAACTCGACGAATCGGGCAAATGGGTGACGGTGCGGTTTGTGATCGACGAAGGCCCACGTTACACCGTGCGTAGCGTGAAGATCGAAGGAACTGAAAAGTTCCCGGCAGAACCGCTGCTCGGCTTCATGGATATCAAGCCCGGCGAGTACTTCCATCAAGACAAGATGAACAAGGACGTCAATACGCTGGTCGATCTGTACGGCAGTAAGGGCTATGTGTTTGCCGATGTGCAAGCCGATCCTCGCTTTCTCGAAGAGCCGGGCCAGTTGGATCTGGTGTACCGAGTGAAGGAAGGCGAAGTCTTCTACGTCGGCGACATCAACGTCCACGTTGGCGGCGAGTTTCCGCACACGCGTGATTCGGTCGTGCTGAACCGAGCCGGCAATATCCGCCCCGGTGATCTGGCCGACATGCGCGAGATTCGCAACTGGGAACGCCGGCTCAAGTCTTCGCAGTTGTTCGAAACAAATCCTCAGGAAGGGGAAGCACCGAAAGTGGTGCTGGGCACGCCCACGATCGGTGCGAGCACTTCGATCGCCAAGGGAAGCAGCGGTCAGCCGACGATTCGTGGTCAATCGCCCGAGAGCGATGCTCGGAATTTGCTGTGGCCCGCCTCGCAACCAAGCGACAACGCGCCGCGGAACCTGGTGCCAAATCCCCATGCTCGACAATTGCCGCCGATGCGCGGGCAGCAAGGACCATACTCGCTGCAAATGCCGGGCGAACATGCCCCGCAGCCGTATGCTCAGCCAGCCGCTCAACAGCCGCTGCAGTCGTATCCGCAGCAGCAGCCGTACGTTCAGCAGCAATATTCGTCGGCAACTGGTCAGGCCCAGTACGCAACTCCGAATCAGTCAAATTCTGCACCGAATTGGCGCTGACTTGAATTGCAGATTCCCCTAAAGTTCGCGCCGATTCACCAGACCGACATCTGAGGAAAGCTTCACTGATGACCCTCTCGCTGCACCGCCGAATGCTCTGGACCCAGCTGGTTCGAGCGATTGCGCTGGCCTGCGTGAGTGCGTTCAACTGGGGCATCGGAATCGAGAACTCGTTCGGGCAGTACCAGAACTATCCACCTGCCCAGAACGTGAATCCCTATCTGGCTCCCCAGCAGGCACCTCCGCCTGACTATTCCCAGCAGAACTATCCACAACAGACTCCACAGCCTGCGTATTCGCAGCCCAGCTATGGTCAGCCCACCTACGGGGCACCGAACTATCCCGCGCCGCAGCCTGCCGCAGTGAATCCAAATCCGTACCTGCAGGCAAATGGCCCCACAACCGCCTATCAGCCTGGTGCGTTTGGTCCTCCGCCTTTGCCACCGGGCGCGAATGTCTCGGGCCAGCCAATGATCAATCCGAACGGCACTCCGTTCAATCCTCCCTCGGTCATGCCGGGCGCGCCAGATTATTTGCAGCCACCGCCGAACACGACTCCGCTCGATGTGTTTGTCGAAGAGACTCGCACCGGTCGCTTCATGTTTGGTGTCGCGGTGAATAGCGACGCCGGTGTTACAGGTCAGATCACGATTGACGAACGGAACTTCGACTATGCTCGCCCGGCTACTAGCTGGGAAGACTTCGCCAACGGCACTGCCTGGCGTGGTGCGGGCCAAGGTTTCCGTTTGGAAGCTCAGCCGGGTAGCCAGGTGCAGCGGTACTTGATCAGCTTCACCGAACCGTACTTCATGAACAGCAACGTGAGCTTTAGTGCGAGTGCGTTCTACTTTGATCGCGGTTACTACGACTACTCGGAATCTCGCTACGGTGGCCGTTTGGCTTGGGGCTATCGTCTGACGCCCGATATGTCGATCACCGGTGCCTTGCGGGCCGAGAATGTGAACATCTTCAATCCACGCGTGAACACGGTGCAGGAATTGAACGATGCGTTGGGGAAGAGCGACCTCTTCACCGGCAAGGTTTCGCTGACGCACGATACTCGCGACCTGCCCTTCATGCCGACCGAAGGTCACATGATTGAACTGTCGTACGAGCAGGCTTTTGGTTCGTTCGATTTCCCTCGTGGCGAAGTCAGTTGGTACCAGTACTTCATGCTGCACGAACGGCCAGACGGTTCGGGGCGCCATACGATTGCCGTCAGCAGTCGCCTCGGCTTTAGTGGTTCGCAAACACCGATTTACGAAAACTACTTTGCGGGTGGCTTCTCGACGATGCGTGGCTTTAGCTTCCGTGGTGCATCGCCGATCGAAAACGGCGTTCGCGTCGGTGGTGAGTTCCAGTTCCTCAACAGCGTCGAGTACTTCTTCCCGCTCACCGCTGATGACATGGTCAAGGGAACCGTGTTCTGCGACTTTGGTACCGTCGAGCGCGATATCGCGGTCCGGCCAGACAACTTCCGCGTTGCTCCGGGTTTTGGTCTGCGAATCAATGTTCCTGCCCTGGGTCCAGCTCCGCTGGCTCTCGACTTTGCCTTTCCGGTGGCCTCGGCCACGGGCGACGACGAACAAATCTTCAGTTTCTTCTTTGGCCTGTCTCGGCAGTAACGAAACATCGCATCACCCAAAAGTATCTGCTCTGCCGTCACAGACGTTACGACCGGATCGATCTGACGATTCGGTCAGAAAGCGCACTTACGCCAAGTCAATCTCCCAGGTTTGAGATTTCCCTGGCGAGACGTAGAGTTTCGCGGTCTTGTAGTTCCCGTTGTAGTTGCAGCCAGCCTGCCGGCTGCGCAATGCGAAACAAACTCCCATGCCTGGTGCGACCTCGATTTTGCTTGTCGACGATGATTCCGCAATCCTGCGGCTCCTCGCTCGTTGGCTCGAGCAAGCTGGATACAAAGTCGCCACTGCCTGCGACGGCTACGAAGCCAAACTGGCTATCGAGCGCGAGTGCCCGCACGTCGTCATCACCGATTGGGAGATGCCCCATGTCGATGGCCTAGAGCTTTGCCGCTGGGTCCGTACCCAAGACCTGCCTCACTATGTCTACATGCTGTTCTTGACAGTGCGCGGTGGTCTGAATGATCTCGTCCGCGGTTTAGAGTCAGGCGCAGATGATTTTTTGAAGAAGCCGATCGACAAAGACGAACTGCTGGCGCGTATGCGTTCAGCCCGCCGCGTCTTGGAACTGGAAGAGCGACTGGGCGTGCTCGCGCGGTCCGATTCGTTGACCGGTCTCGCCTCGCGCCGCACCTTCTTCGAGATGCTGGGCCGCGAATGGAGCCGATCGCAGCGGCATCGCATCCCGCTCTCGTGCGTGATGGTCGATATCGACTACTTCAAGCGTGTCAACGATATGCACGGACATGCCGCTGGCGATGAAGTGCTGCGCCGCGTGGCCGATTGCTTGAGTGCCGGCTGTCGCACCAGCGATGTCGTCAGTCGTCACGGCGGCGAAGAGTTCTGTCTGCTGTTGCCTGAAACAACGGAATACAATGCGGAACTGTGGGCTGAGCGAATGCGGCAGAAGCTGGCGGCTCTGACGGTCGATGTCGGCGGCCAGATACTCAAGATTACCGCCAGCTTGGGGATCGCCCAGCGGATGAACGATACGACGACTCCCGAGCAACTCGTCGACATGGCCGATCAAGCCCTGATCGTGGCGAAACGCTCGGGACGCGACCGCGTGGTGACCTTCTCGTCGCTTTCGCAGGCCACTCCGCGACCTACGAGTAGTTCCAGCCCTGCCATGATGTTGCAGGATGTGTCCGCGCGGCAAGTAATGACTACGCTGGTTGCTGGACTCGATCAGACCGATACCGTCGATGTGGCCTCTCGTTACTTTCTGCGCTTTCGCATCGCGATCGCCGCGGTGGTCGATCACGATGGCAAACTCGTGGGCGTCCTCTCCGAGAAAGACGTCATGGCTGCCATGCTGCTGCCGGAATGGTGGAAACTGCGAATCCAGGATGTCATGAAAGCCAATGTCGTCTGCTACGAGGAAGAAACCCCCGCACTAACGATCTACGAGTTTCTTTGCCGCGTAACCTTGCGGGCCGCAGTCATCGTCAAGCAAGGTCAACCGACCGGACTGATTACCCGTGGCAGCCTGCTACGGTTCTTCACCAACACGCTGAATGTGGGAAGCGAAAGTGGCGGCCTCGAACAGTACGAAACCATTCGGCCTCATGAAGTGACCACCACTGACGATATTCGGCGCCGCGTGTTGCAAATCGTGCGAGCCGTCAACGACGAAGCGATCGACTTACGCGAACGACTCGACCTCGCCACCGATGACCTGGTGCCTTGCCTCGTCGGCGGAGCATCGCGCGTTCAAGAGTTGGCAAACGATCTGCTGGCTTGCTCACGCGCCGTGAGTGAGAGAACCGAACCCAATGTGCAGGGCGTGCTGCTGGGTTAGAACGCAACTCGAAGCACTCGGGCTGAGTACAATACGGGCGAAGGATTCTGCCCTGATATTGCCCGGAGCTTGCCATGCTTTCTGCTGCACTGACCGCCTCTTCGTCTCGCGTTTCGTCGGTCTTGCTAGCCGCCATCTGCCTGGGCACATCCATTTTGGCTGCGGCCGAAGGTGACTATTTTGGCATTCACGTCGTGGATGCGGAATCCGGTCGCGGCGTGCCACTCGTCGAACTGAAGACCGTCAGCGGAGTGCAGTTCATTACCGATAGCGCTGGCTGGATCGCGCTCAGCGAACCCGACCTGCTGAATCAAAAGGTTTACTTTCACATCTCTAGCCACGGCTACGAACTTCCCGCCGATGGCTTTGGCTTTCGGGGCAGGGTGTTGGAGGTAAAGCCTGGGCATAAAGTCGAAGTGAAGTTGCCCCGCAAGAACATTGCCGAACGGCTTTATCGGGTGACCGGCAGCGGACAGTACCGAGATAGCGTCTTGCTCGGCGAGCCCACTCCCATCGCGCAACCGCTGAGCAACGCGCTGGTGCAAGGTAGCGACAGCGTACAGTTCGCCGAGTACCGCGGCCAGTTGCACTGGTTCTGGGGCGACACGAACTTATTTCGCTACCCTCTCGGCATTTTCCAGATGGCCGGTGCAGTCTCGCCCCGCCCCGAGAAAGCGAAGCTCGACATCGAGCAAGGCATTAACCTCACCTACTTTCAGGACGACAAGGGCTCGGCTCGCAACACCGCCGAGATGCCCGGCGAAGGACCGACCTGGGTCTCAGGTGTGACCGTGGTTCCCGATAAGAATGGCCAGGAGCAGATGATTGCCGGCTACACCAAAATTCGAGGGTCCCTCGAAGTATATCGCCGCGGACTCTGCCGTTGGAATGACCAGCGACAAGCCTTCGACGATCTGGGAGCTGTCGCCGAAGATGCGGCGCTGTTTCCCATTGGTCATCCGCTGGCATATACAGCCGACGAGAAGAAGTGGATCTACTACTGCGAACCACTGCCAACGCTACGCGTGCCAGCAACCGCTGAGAGTGTGCTCGACGTGAACCAATACGAAGCATACACGTGCCTGAAATCAGGTAGCCGGCTCTCAAAAAACAAAGCCCGCGAGGAAGTCATCGAACGCGATGCGCAAGGGAAGGTCGTTTGGGCCTGGAAGAAAGACGCCCCGCAACTCGACCCGAGCGAAGAAGCTCGTTGGCTCGATGCGGGCGTGCTGAAGGCGGATGAAGCTCGCCTGCAATTGAAGGATTTAGAGACGGACAAACGCGTCACGCCTCACCGGGGCAATGTTGCCTGGAACGACTATCGCAAATGCTGGACGTTCCTCTTTGGCCAGATCAACGGCAGTTCGTCACTCATCGGCGAGATCTGGTACGCCGAAGCAGCCGACGTCCTTGGTCCGTGGCAACCTGCTCGCAAGATCGTCACGCATGAGAAGTACGATTTTTACAACCCTCGCCAGCATCCTCTCTTTCAGAAAGAGCAAGGAAAGATCATCTACTTCGAAGGAACCTACACGGCCACCTTTGCTGGCAACCCACGCCCGACTCCGCGCTACGACTACAACCAGGTGATGTACAAACTCGATCTGACGAACACGCGTTTGAAGTTAACCTCACCGTAGTTTCGCCAAGTTGACGGCGATTGCTAGCACCGTCGCTCCAGCCAAGGCATCGCAGGCAATCCCTAGCCGGTTTGGGTCAATTCAAACCGGTAGCTTGCCGAAGTAAACAGAGAAGGCAGCGAGGTCCATAAAGCTACGGATGGTTTTTGGCGGACTCGCTGATGATGCGTGCAAGGCATCTGCCTGCCGAGTTCCTCCCAAGGAAGGTTCTCCCCGTGCCTCGGCTTTCCATTGTGATTCCCTGTGTGGGCGGCGCGATCGAGTTTGAAGATACACTCGTTTCCGTCCTCCAAAATCGCCCCGCGCAATGCGAGGTGATTGTCGTTCACGCATTGCCCTACGACGACCCCTACGGCCTTCAAGACGAAGTTCGTTTCATTCGCGTCAGTGGCAAACCCAGCCTCGTTCAACTCGCCAATACCGGCCTCGAAGCGGCCCGCAGCGAGATCGTCCACGTTCTGGGCTGCCGCCTCACTGTGCAAGAAGGCTGGGCCGAGCCTGCGCTCGAACATTTCGAAGGCTCCAGCGTGGCAGCAGTCTCGCCACTGGTAGTCGCCCCGCACGATCAACAAGTCACTTCGGCTGGCGTTACCTACGGCGCCGGTGGTCGACGAAAAATCGCCGGTCAGGGACTAGCCGTCTCAAGCAAGAAGCTCGCGAAGCTCAAAGTCGCTGGACCGACGCTCGATGCCGGCTTCTATCGCCGCGAAGTGGTGCTGGCCCTTGGTGGCTGGCACGAAGCGCTCGGCGAAGCTGCTGCCGACATCGATCTCGGACAGTCGTTGGCCGCCTTGCAACAGACGACCGTTGTGGCTCCCAACATCGTGCTGCACGAACTTCGCCCCGCCGCGAATCTCGGTGGCTTCACGCATGGTCGTGCCTTGGAGCGGCTCTTTTGGCGTCAGTTCGCGGGCGCGAACCCAGCCTGGGCCATCGTCTGCCACGCGCTGGTCGTCATGATGGAACTAGCGGTCCGCTTGCCCAAAGGCGATGCGCTCACTACCTTGCTCGGCCGCACTGTCGGCTTCATGCATGCCGGCACGACCAGCAAGTATCGCCAGTCGCTTGAGCAATCTCGCGAAGCTCTGGAAAGCTCCGCAGAACCCAGCACGCTCTTGATGTCGGCTGCTCGCGAAGAACGCGAACAGGAAGTGCAAGAGACCCGCCAGCGTCGCCGAGCAGCGTAATCTACGTTCGCAACTTCCCTGCCGAAGTTGCTGCGGCCAGTTGATCGATCATTTCGCAAGTGGCGGCTTCCACCGCGCCTTGCCAATTGGCTGAACCGAACTTTTCGCGATACGCGTCACGCTGATGCGCGAAGATGATGCCGCGGCTGTTGTTTACAATCGCTCCCAGGCCGCGCTCATCAAAGGCTGCGGCACAATCGGCCGCCGTGCCACCTTGCGCACCATAGCCGGGAATGAGCAGCCACGTGTGAGGCATCGCGGCTCGCAACTCTGCCAACTGCTGTGGATAGGTCGCACCCGCCACAGCGCCCACAATGCCGTAGCCATTTTCGCCAAGCGTCGCCACCGACAGTTGCTCGACGTACTGCGCCACATGGCGAAACAGCGGCATTCCATCGGTAATCAGATCCTGAAAACGACCACCACCCGGATTGGAAGTCTTCACCAGCACGAAGATGCCCGCGCCGTGATCTTTCGATGTCTGCAAGAACGGCGTGATGCTATCCTCGCCCAGATACGGGCTCACGGTTAGCGCGTCGCTACCCCAGGGGCTTAGGTCGCCGGGCCCGAGATAAGCTTCTGCATACGCCTGAGCGGTCGTGCCGATGTCGTTCCGTTTGCCGTCCATGACGACGAGCAGGCCTTTGCTCGCTGCATAGCGAACCACTTCGCCCAGCGCCACACATCCGGCCGGGCCCAACTGCTCGAAGAACGCTGCCTGAGGCTTGACGGCCGGCACCAGCGGCGCGACGACGTCAATCACCCCACGACAGAACACTTCATAGGCCTTGGCTGTCGACGTCACATCCTTGGCCGTTAACATTCCCGCCGGCAAACTCTCGGCGCACGGATCGAGCCCCACCAGCACGGGCGTTTGTTTCTTCTGGACCGCAGCAATCAACCGATCGGCAAAATTCATCACAGTTTCCACATCTCAAAAAACGCCACCGCCCCTGCGGCGGTGGTTCATTGGCTTTTGCACTACTCACGATTGGGATCCGCAACCTGGCAATTGCCTATTGCTGGTCCACGACTAGTGCTAAAGCCGTTAAACCCCCGGAGCAGGCCCGGGGGCGGAAGATATCACGCCGTCTTTTCTGCAATCGATACAAACGCAGGAAAATACTTCCGAGTTCGCCATTCGATCTTGTCTGGCAGCAGAGCCGTGTCGAACGTCTCGTCCGATTCCACAATCAGCGTACTGCCGACCGGCATCTTGGTGATGATCCCGTCGATCATCGCCAGCATGTCATCCTTGCGGCTGACGAACAGTTCGTACGGCGGCGAGCAGAACACCACCCAAGATGTTCCGTCCGCATCAGGCTGCAGTTTCCGCACGAACATAAACGCATCGCTGAAGACGGCCGTCGCGCGATCGGTCAGGGCTAGTGTGCGAATGTTGTCTTCGATCAGGTTCCGCGTCGGCAGATGTCGTTCGACAAGCGTTGCCTTCGCGGCACCGCGGCTCATCGCTTCCAGCCCCAGCGCTCCCGTGCCCGCGAACAAATCGAAGGCATGCCGACCGATCACGTCGATGCCAATCAAGTTAAAGATCGCTTCGCGGGTCCGGTCTTTCATCGGCCGAGTGCGCAGGTCGCCGCTGTACTGCAGATTGCGGCCGCGAAACGTCCCGCCAATGATCCGCACGCCCGAGATCTGAACTTCTTCCTCGTCCCCTTCGGGCGTCGGGCGAATATGTCCGCGCTTCTTTGGTCCTGTCTTGTCGGGCCCTTTAGTCACTGCGCGACCTCTTCCTGTTTTGTGGCAGTCGGTGCCGCTTCATCTTTGGCGGGAGTTTGCAGCGATGCATCGCTTTGCTTTTCGATCCACGGATTTTCCCACTCGCCCCACGCCTCTAAGTATTGCTGAAAAATGGGGATCGTCTGGGCATGACCTTCTAGCCAGGTGCGCGTCTCACTGACGATTTGATGTTCGGTTTCGAGCTTCAGCTGGCCAAGCATCACAGCGGTGCGCAGGAAAATGAAGTACGTGTCGAGCACATCGCAGCGGCAGTAGTCGGTGATCTCGGCGAGCTTGCCGGCATCGTACAGGTCCTGCACCATGTGCCCTTGCACATCCATTTTTCCCGGCTTGCCGAGGATGGTGGCAGCAAGATTCAAACCACCTTGGAACCTCGCAGCTCCAAAATTCGTCAGCACATCGTGCAGGTCCAGATGGGCGTCGGTGTTGTAGCGATTGCGGGGCTGCTCGTAACTTTTCCCCTGCATGTTGAACCAGCCCGGCACACTGATGCCGTAACGATAGGCGGCCAGTTCTAGCACCGGCACATCGAAGCCGCGGCCATTAAAGCTGACGAGCGTCGGCCGGCGATATGCTTCCCACCCTCGCCAAAAATGCTGGGTGATGATGTGCGGCCGATATTGTGGTTCGTCGAGTGCGACCAGGTCGATCAGCCGGTAGTCGGCAGCCACTTTGGCGACGACTACCGAGACCGGAATCTGAAACGTGTAGGGGATGAAGTCGCTTTCGTACTTCTCCATCAAGTACGCGCGGTACTTTTGCACCGCTGCACCCGGCTCCAGTTCTTCGTCCGGATAACGCACCTTGCCGACGAGCGCAGCGTCGGCAGCGCTTTCGATATCGAACACCAGAAACTTGACGGCTGGCTTGCTCACTAGCGCGGCACCTTGTCAGTGAATCAACAGTAGCCGGAAATTGCCCGGCGAAGTGGCTGTGACTTCACAAACTGCTAGCGAGAAAATGTAGCAGAAAACGCTCCCCAGCGTCAGCATACAGGGGAGCCGTTTTCAGCGGTGCGGCTGGCGATGAGCTGCTACTTGCCACTCTTCATGTGAGCCCGTTCTTCTTCGGCGACTCGTGCCTCGTCGAGTTTCAGCTGTTGCTCATCGGCTTCGGTAACCTTGGCAGGAACCGTAGTCGACGAACCACAGCCAGTTAACAGGGCAACCCCAAGGACCCCGGCGAAACAAACAGACTGCAAACAATTCATGATCAACTACCTCGTGGTGGGAAGACTGGGATTACGAGAGGAGCGGGGCTCCTGCCCCGCCGGCGCGCCTCTCCCAACGCGTCGAACGGTGCAAGAGCCCGCCCTCTCGATGAATGATTACTGAAACGGAGAACCAAGCACGTTGCCGTCGCGAATCGTGCAGAAGTTCTTCCACATGGCGGCATCGACGTTAAATGCGATGTTCATCACCGAGCCATCGGCGCGGGCCATATTTACACCACCGGGGTGACTGCTGCCAAACCGGTTCGACCAGAATGCAGGCTTGGTGCTGTCGGGATGCAATAAATCTGGCTGCGGAACCTCATTGCCAAAGCGGACGATGCATTGATCCCAGCCTGCATTGCTCCAGGGTTCGTTATCGCCGCCAGCGGAACCCCAGGTAGTTGGATGCACCTGTTTCTCGCCGATCAATGCAGTTTGGCTGGTGCCGTCAAGGATATCTGCCAAACGGCGTTGTTGGTTGATGGCCGTGGCGAGGGGAGTAGTCGGGCTGATCGTTTCCCACTGCCGGATGAACGCACCTTCTTTGCCATGGTTGTCAGGAATGTCGCCCCCATTGCCACAATAATCGTTCTTGGCAGCGGCAGTCGGTTTGTATCGGGCAGGTGCTCGCCGAGTCGGACAGTAGTAGCCTTTCACTGGAGTGTTGGCGACTACTGCATCACTCGTTTGCTGATGCAGATTCGCTTGCTCAATAAACGGCAGAATCTGATAAGCCCAGCTCCAGCCACGGCGATCATCGGCGTTGCAGCAATCCTTGTTGGGGCCATCGGAACCGGCGTGAGGCAGGAACAGGTACGTATCGTGGTGATTATGAACCGCCAGCGCGATCTGCTTGAGATTGTTCTGGCATTGCATCCGGCGGGCTGCTTCGCGGGCGGCTTGCACCGCCGGCAATAGTAGCGCGACTAAGACTCCGATGATGGCAATCACCACCAACAACTCGACCAGCGTAAAGGCGGCTCGTGACCGCGACATGCGAGTGACCATTTCCTGTTTCTCCATTCTCGTTCGTTCCAGTTCCGACTCATCCGCGACAGGCTCCTCGACTATAAAAGCGAATCGGCCAGGCAAAACGGGGTGCCCGCTCACAAGTGGCAATGTTCATCAACTATTCACAACACTGGCCACGCAATCGAGTGGTTTGTTCACGAGAACTTCACGCGATTCGCGGCCAGCCGCAGCAGGCGTCGAATCTGCTTGCTGCAAACCTCACAGACTGACTCGTGGTCAACTTAAAGAACCGTAGCTCGACCGTGTCACTGGCACCGAGTTACATCGGGCGGAAAATCGCTCTAGAATGCTCGCGTTTCAGCGGTCATCTCACCCGGCAATGCGATCAACCAGCATGGACTCTCTTCTTCTCCTCCCGCGCAATACCAACCAGGCGCGCGGCATCGGGCAATACGCGATCGAGTTCCTTGCGGGCGAGCGCGGCGAACCAACCGACGAAGTGCTGACCCGCGTCGAGCAGTTTCATACCGACAGCATTGCTTGCGGTGTGGCAGCGCTCGCGTGTGGAGCAGCGGCTCCGCACATCTTGCGAGCAGAAGCACTGGACTATCCTGCCAGCGAAGGCCACGGCGTACCGCTGCTTGGTTCGACAGCACTCGTGCAGCCCGAGAAGGCCGTGCTGGCGAATAGTTCGGCGGTGCGCGAACTGGATTCCAACGGCACGAACTTTGGCTACAACCCGCGCACGGGATACACGCGCGGTGAGTTCGGCCACAACGACTTCTACCCGGTTGCCATTGCCGCCGCTCAACTCGTCGGGCTCGATGGCCGGCAAACCTTGCGGGCCATGCTCTGCCTTGATGAGATTCGCGGCCGGCTCGCCGAGTGCTATGGCCTGAAGGATCACAAGATCGATCACGTGCTGCACGGCGGCATTGCTTCGGCAGCCGTCTATGGTGCGATCCTGGGTGCGACGGTCGAGCAGATCGAATCGGCGATTGGGATGGTCGTCGCTCACTACGTACCGTTCCGCGCGATTCGCCACGGGCATCAACTGTCGGATAGCAAGGGTGCCTCGGCAGCGATCACCGCCGAGATGGCGGTAACTTCCATGCGGCGGGCCATGCGCGGCTTTGTCGGACCCGCCGATATCCTCCGCAATCCGCAGGCGGTCTTCTGTCTGTTCGAACCCACCAAGCAAGACGAAAGCCCGTTCGACTTGGAATTGGCCACGGCAGGCAGCGACTTTGCCATCATGGGGATGCACTTCAAGCTAGGCTTGTACGAGCATCAGTCGGCGGGCGCGATCGGCGGCCTGATTTCACTGCTGGCGAAGCATCCAGGCCTGTGCGCCACCTGGCAACAACTCGAGCGAGTGCGCATCACGATCTACGAACCGGCCTTCAGCATTATTGGCGACCCGCACAAGCGCGATCCGCGCACGCGGCAAAGTGCCGATCACTCGATGGTCTACATCATCGCCACGCTGCTGCGCAAAGCGATCGAACGAGAGACCTCGGTCGCATCGCCAGCTCGGCCCCACGACGAGATCACGCTGTGGCAAGACCTGATGCTGCTGCCGGCAGACTATGACGACGAGTCGTTGATGCACCCGATCACGCGCGACCTGATGCAGCGGATCGAGTTCGTCCACGGCGGCAGCGAATACGACCGCCGCTATCCCGATGGCATTCCCACCACCATCGAACTGGTCCACCAGGAGCAAGGCTCCCTCACCAGCGGCCTGGTGATGTATCCCCAAGGGCACGCTCGCTGCGAACGAACCCACCTGGCGACGCTGCTCGCCAACAAGTTCGAACGGCTGACCGAGAACGCCGTCGCCGAAGTCCCGGCGCTCTTTGCCCAGCTCAGCGGACTCGCCATGAAGAGCCCCGCGCAGATCCGCTCGCTGTACGATTTTTCAATGATCGCCAAATAGCAGGAACTGCTGCTACTCGGCGGCTCTTCTCTCTGGGCACGACGCCCCCGCAAGCTACTTCACCAGTTCGATATCCAGCGTGTTGGCTCCAGCCTTCACCTCGACCATTTCCTCTTTGGGGCGCAGGCCGTGAAAGGGCGAAAGAGGCGGGCCTTGGCCCGGCTTGTACTCGACACCGGCCGGAGTTTCCGCCACGGGTGCAGAATAGGTGACGCGATGCTTACCGGCGATGGCACCCCCACCATCTGAACCAGGAACTACGCTGTAGGAACCATCGCTACCGACAGTCGCTACTGCCGGCTTACCGACTTCGCTGCCGGTGGAAGTTCCGTCTACTTGCGGCAGAAATGTCAGCGAGCCGCCGGTTACGGGCTGACCGTTGAACGTCACCTTGCCCTTCACCGAATTGGACTTCGAACCGCAGCCAGAGAGGACAAGTAAGCCAACGGTCGCAAGGAGTGTATAGCGAATCATGTTCAGATCAATCTTGCTTGAGAGAGGTGGGAAACAAAACACGCCAGAGAAAGTGCTCTCTGGCGTGCAGGAAAATCAAGGACTTGCTTCGTCGTAAACTACGGCAGCATATCCGACTCACCGTCGCTGCGAGTGCCAGCCGCACGGTAAACCACGGTGTTGATGCTGTCATTGATGTAACGGATCGAAGCGTCACCCAGAACGAACTGAGCACCACCGGGGTGCTTGCTACCAAAGCTCATGTTCGACTCGACACCAACCTTACGATTGATGAAGTAGTTGGGGTCGACAAAACGAAACACTCCAGCCGAACCGGCGGTGCCGTTGCAACTACCGTTGTTGTTACCACCAGCCCAGATTGGATACTTGCCATCGTTAGTGCGAGTGCGGCTGATTTCCGATGTTTCACTAACCTCGCCGGCCATAATAGTGTTGCTGGTACCATCGGTCATTGCGGCCAACGATGTGGTCCAGGTCTCGACATTGTCATTGGCCATCAGGAACACGCCCAGCTGATCCTTACCCTTCACGCCTGCGCATGTTGTGGGGGTTGCCGAGCCGACACTAAGCGCGGGTCCAATGTTGCCGCAGTAGTTGGTCTTGTAGTAACCGTCGTTGTCGCGTTCCGGCAGGGTGTCCGAGGGGCACATGTAAAAGTTCAACTTAGTCTTGCACAAATCGGAAACAGCCGTGATCTGGCTAATATGATGGGCCTTGGTAGGAAAGGCATTGTCGATGTTATCGGCGCCCGCAGGACCGTTACGGCCGCCACCCATATCGGGCGGAATGAACATACCGGCCGAACTCATTTGGTTGTAGAGTGCCGTTTGCTCAACGAAGGGCAGGATCCAGGTCCGCCAGCAAAAGTTGTTGTTGTCGTCATCGTACGCGCCAACCGGCAGCTTGTTGTAAGTGTCGTGAAAGTTGTGAGTGGCCAGACCAATTTGCTTCAAGTGATTTGCGCATTGGGTGCGGCGAGCTGCTTCACGCGCGGCTTGAACCGCAGGCAACAGCAGAGCGACCAGCACGCCGATAATGGCGATCACGACAAGCAGTTCGACCAGCGTAAACCCGGACCGACGCAAGAAATGAGAGTGCTTCATTCACACGGTTCCTAAGGAAATTTGATACGCGCGCGAAGCGATACACGATCGCCCAGCGGACGAATCAAGGCGGCGCCAAATTGGCAGCCAAAGATGGGGAGAGGAAAATTACGGCTGGAAATCGAATTGCTGTCTACCGTTCAATCAGCTTGGACATGCTGATGAATGGAGGCTTGCCTCTGGCAGAAAACAACGCAGTTCGATCCGTTCATCCAACAATAGGTACGGTTGCGAAAGACTTCTACTCCACTATCGAGGGAGTAAAGCATTTTTGCGCGAATTACAGGTTAACTGCTGACGAGGCTTGGCCGAACGCGACAGATAGTCGCGAGTAACCACCGCATCGACGTCTCGCGCTTAGCTGCCAAACCACTTCTTCAGCACATGCAGCGTCGTGGCACGACCGGCCCGAGCGATGCTCGTGGTGAGCGGAATCCGCTTCGGGCAAACGGCGACGCAGTTCTGGGCATTGCCGCAGACCTGAATGCCGCCTTCTTGCGTGAGCGCTTCCAAGCGCTCGCCGGCGTTCATCGCACCGGTGGGATGCATATTGAAGAGCATCGCCTGGCTGATGGCGTGAGCACCCACGAATTCCGTATCGAAGGTGTTGTTCTTCCGCTCGATGAAGGCTTCGTCCGTTTCGCCCTCATCGCGAACCAGTTCCACCTTCAGGTACTGCGGGCAAGCCTCGAGGCAGCAGCCGCAGCTCATGCATTCGCTGAGCGGGTACGTCTGCTCGTGGGTCTTGGGCGAAACCTTCGGACCAGGGCCTAGGTCATAGTAGCCATCGGCGGGGATCCACGCTTTGACCTTTTGCAGACCGCGGAACAAACGGCTGCGGTCGACGACCAGATCTCGCACGACTGGGAACTTGGTCATCGGCTGCAGTTCGATCTCGGCCGGGTGATCGGCGAGCAGCTTGTCGACAAGGGCCGAGCAGGATTGCCGCACCTTGCCGTTGATCACCATCGTGCAGGCGCCGCAGACTTCTTCCAGACAGTTGCAGTCCCAGGCAACGGGCGCGACGTGCTTCCCCTCTGACGAAGTGGCCTTCGCGGCGATGCGCTGCAGCACGCTGATGACGTTCATGTCCGATTCGTACGCCACCGTATGACGTTCCCAGTAGCTGGGCTCGCCGGGTGCGTCTTGGCGCAGCACGCGAACTTCGAATGTGGCGGGCTTGGCAGCCGGTTCGTCGTGGCCATGGGCATGACCGTGACCATTAGAACCGTGACCGTTAGCGTGATGCGAATCTGCCATGATTATTCTGCAAACCGTGATGGAGAAAACAATTCAATTGAATTCGACAATCCACACGAACACTTCATTAGGTAGCCCGACGCGTCAGCGAGGGGATTTTCTACTTTTACGTTGTGTCGCAATTCTCCCTCGCTTACGCGTCGGGCTACTTCAGGATTCAACAACCAGTGCTAGTGAGCACCAGCCAGCGCGGGCTTGCCCGCTGCGGCACCGTTGCCGTTGCTGCCGGCCGCTTGCTCCTTAGCTGCTTGCCGTTCCTTCCAAACCTTTTCGATCTCTTCGGCACCGACCAGGCCGTACAAACGTGGCCGCGGTGTGACGATCGAAGTATCGACATCTTCGTAGCTGAGCTTCACTTCCTGGCCATCCCAGGTGGCAATGGTCGACTTCAACCACTTGGCGTTGTTGGCATCGAACTCATCGCACCACTTCTCAGCCTGGCGACGGCGTTCGGCCGGCTCGGTGGCCGTGAGTGCCTTGAACGAGAAATCGGGCTTGTAGTGAGCACCGCGGCTTTCGTCGCGAGCCAAGGCACCCTGCAAGATCGTAAGGGCCAGCGGGAACATGTCGATCAGAGCCTTGGTGAAGACCACGTTCTGGTTGGTCCACGCGCCGGAGTCCGAGAGCGAGCACTTGTGCGATCGCTCGTGCAATTCCTTCACCTTAGCGACGGCATCGCGCAGCTGATCGTTGCGACGAACCACGGTCGCGGCCTTGGTCATCACATCGCCCAGTTCCTGGTGAATCAGGTACGGGTTCTCACCGCCGGCGGGTCGCTTGAGAAGCGACTCGTGGCGCGTCTTCTGCTGCTTCATTGCTCGTTCGAAGAGCGACGAAGGAAGCTCCGAAGCGGCTTGCTTCGAACCCTTCAGCAACGTCTCGATACCAGGGGCCGTGATCAGACCGCTGAAGATGCAACTCAGCAGCGAGTTGGCCCCTAGGCGATTGGCCCCGTGATACTGATAGTCGCACTCGCCCATCGCGTACAGATTGGGGATGTTGGTGGCCTGGTTCTTGGGCGAACCTTGCACCAGACCGCCGTCGCCACTTTTCTGATAGTCGACCCACAGGCCGCCCATCGAGTAGTGAACCGCCGGGAAGATCTTCATCGGCGTGCTGCGAGGATCAACGCCTTGGAACTTCTCATAGATCTCGAGAATGCCACCGAGCTTACGATTCAGTTCAGCTCGGGGGATGTGTGTTAGGTCGAGATAGACGGCCAGCCGATCTTTATCGACGCTCAGTCCTTCGTTCACGCAGATATCGAAGATCTCGCGGGTCGCGATATCGCGCGGCACGAGGTTCTTGTACTTCGGATAGCGATCTTCCAGGAAGTAGAATCGCTCGCTTTCAGGAATCACCAGCGGATCGCGTGGATCTTGCGGAGTGCGGGGCACCCACACGCGACCACCTTCGCCACGGGCCGACTCGCTCATCAGCCGTAGCTTGTCGGCACCAGGAATGGCGGTCGGATGGACCTGAATGAACTCGGCGTTGCCAAACTTGGCACCCGCTTGAAAGCAGCGACTGGCGGCACTGCCGGTGCACACCATCGACATCGTCGAACGGCCATAGATCAAACCCGGACCACCGGAAGCGACAATCACGGCATCGGCCGGGAAGGCCCGCATTTCCATGGTCGTCAGGTCTTGGCCAATCGCGCCGCGGCAAACTCCGTCGTCGTCGAGGACTGGGCCCAAAAAGTCCCAGAACTCGTACTTCTTGATCTTCCCTTCGGTTTCCCAGCGGCGCACTTGCTCGTCGAGACCATACAGCAACTGTTGGCCCGTCGTGGCACCGGCGAAGGCCGTTCGCTTGAACAGAGTGCCACCGAAACGACGGCGATCGAGGTAACCCTCGGGCGTACGATTGAAGGTCACGCCGAGGCGGTCCATCAATTCGATGATCTTCGGCCCCCACACGGTCATTTCCTTGACCGGAGGCTGATGCTGCAGGAAGTCACCACCGTACACCGTGTCGTCCAGGTGCAGGTATTCGGTGTCGCCCTGTTGGCGGGTCAGGTCGTTCACACTGTTGATGCCACCTTGGGCACACACACTGTGCGAACGCTTGACGGGCGTCAGGCTCATGAGGTCGACGGCGATATCGAGTTCGGCCAGCTTCATCGCTGCTGCGAGACCGGCCAAACCACCACCGACGATCAAAACTCGTTGCTTTGCCATGAGGGGGAAGGGGCTAGGGGCTAGGAACTAGAGGCTAGGGAAACACTTACTCCCTCTCCTCGGTACTCCGGGGAGAGGGTTGGGGTGAGGGGCTGCCCCTCTTTCGACCCAACTACATTCTTCTTCAATCGCAACTACTTGGTTTCTTCCGCCGGTTCAGCAGGCGGATTCACCGGCGCATCCGAGCCGCCGGCCTTCGCATGCTTGGCATGGTCGTGCCAGCGCTTTTGATCGGCCGGTGTCACTTCACCCGAGGCGGTCTTGGCGTCGTACATCTTGTCTTCGTCTTTGCGAATCTGCTCGATTTGCTCTTTGGTCTTCGTGGCGAAACCGCCGAGCGCACTCAAGCCGACCACCGACAGAGCCAGACCAAACACCACGCAGGCGATTGTGGCATTTCGTTGGGCCGCCGGTGTGATCCACACGCCCCAGGTAATGCCGAAGGTCCAAATACCGTTGGCGAGATGAAATACGCATGACAAGATGCCGATGGCATATAGCAATTGTACGATCAGCGGCGAGAGGGCCTCGGCAGCGGTCGACGTGGCGTTGTACGGGCGGAACATGTGACCACCGAGCGGAGCGGCAACCCCTTCGGTCCACCACTTCGAATGGAACCAGCCATGCATATGGAACACGTGCCACATGATGAAGACAAAGGCGATCATGCCGGTCGCTCGTTGCAGCGTGTAGCGGACATTGCTGCCGTACTTATAGGTGCTGCTGTTGGGCAGGCCGCCGCGAATGATTACCACGCCGAAAATGGCGTGAAATAGCAGCGGAATGAAGATGAATACCCATTCGACCAGCGGCAGAATCTGCCCCAAGCTGTGAATGGTGTAGACGTTCTTTTGAAAGGTCAGCGGGCTATCGAGCACCGTCGAGTTGGTGAGCAAGTGCACCACCATGTACGCGCCGACGGGAATCACGCCGCTCAGCGAGTGCAACCGCCGGAGCAGGAACTCGTTGCGAGAGAGAAAAGTTGACGGCGGCGCATCTTTCACGGCTGTCCTCGTTTTCCGCGGCTGTCTCGGCCTGGTTGGCCAATGGTGATCGGGGCTAGCTGCTGGGGGCGAATAGCTGGCACGGGCAGTTTCGACGGCTCTCAACCAGCGGTGGCTGAACGTATCTTCTGCCAGGGCAAGCGGTGTCGTCACTGCACGCTGTTTTTGCGTAGCGCCATCAGTATAGGCGTCCCCTGCACTTTGCCAACAGGGCGGAATCAGAACCATGCGGGCCGAGAGCTATTAGCAGACCAATCGTTCCTTGTCAGGCGATCTGGCTGTCAGGTTTTTCTCGACGAGCACCAAAACGTCCAACAATTGCCGGGGTTTTTGGACAGGCACCAGTTCTTGGTTTTTGTCGGAAGTGGCTGCCGGTGTGTCACTTGCGACTTGCGGGCTACTTTTGCCACTCATCCTCTTTGTCCAACAACCGGGCTAATTCTTGGACAGGCGTCTCGAACGCCACTGCCGCTCCTACTTCGCGAGCGCGGCCTTGCCCAGCCGCATGGCGCGGGGCATGAGACTTAACCACCAAACTGTGAGAGAACTTCCCGATATTAACTCATGATGGTGATCTATTGTCAACTGTCTGGCTCGTTGTTTTTTTCTATTTATTTCCGATGTCGCGTGGTCAACTTGCTGCCGCGACGACGAAAAGTGCATACAGGGCGAGCCCGCAGATGGTGAAGATCACGAGAAATAGTGCCGCCAAGATCAACACGAAAATCAGCGCCAGGTTACGAACTTGCCGGGTCGCTGTAGAGTCGGGAATTTGCTCGTTGCGATTGAGGGGCGACTCGTACGGATTGGGCTGCATGGCCGAAATCTACTGGGCCGAGGTTTAGCGGACCAGCCGCTGCATGATGTGGGTACTGGGCGGAGCAGCACCGGCCCACGCTTGCAGGTAGTACTCGACTACGGCGAGCACTTCCCCCTTTTGTCTGCCCCAGTGCAGATAGAGACCGCGCAAGGGAGCCACGCGCGTCAGCCTGTCATCAGGCAGCAGCAGGAGCCCGAAGCGGCGGACTTCATAGGAGCGAATCGCGGTCCAGCCGATGCGCCGCTCGAAGCCCAGGCAGCGTTCTTTGATCCCTGTTGCCCCCAGCGAGATCTGCACCGGCAGCCAATTTCGCCAGATGGCGGCATACCCGACTAGACCGACCAGGACGCCGGCCCACCATTGATCGAAGCGCCAGGCGACGAGCAAACCGGCGAGTAGCGGCACGAGCATCGCGAGCCAAGCACCCAGACCGCGGTCGCGCAGTGGGAAATGCCAGAGCGTGACTTCCTCGGGCGCGACGCGAATGTGCAGACTAACGCTTTGCTCGCGCATACGATTTCTCGATTTATCGCGGCAATAAGCCCGGTGCGGGCGACGCGGGAGCCTGATCCAGCGGAGGCAATGGCGCTGGCGGAGCGAGCGGCGTCGGCGGAGCCAACGGTTCGGGCTGAACGAGCGAGCGCATCAGGGCGGGGATTGCTGCGGCTGCATCGGGACCGATCCGGCCCAGCGTGCGGGCCGCGATCTTGCGAATTTCCGGATCGGGGTCGTCGAGTAGCGGCACTAGGTCAGGCACGGCTGTTTTGGCATCGGACCCCATTCGCGCGAGAACTTCCGCAGCCTGCTTTTTTACCAGGGGATCGGGACTGCGCAGCGCCTGTTGCAAATAAGGAATCGCTTGCTGACCTATGCGCCCCAGTGCATCGGCAGCCGCTTCTTGCTCTGTCCATTGTTCGTAAGGACGAATCTCGGGGACGACGGGACGAGCCACCTGCATGACTGGCGAAGGATCGTTCGTCAGGCTGGTTTCGTACGTGGCCTGCTGAACTCCCGCCGTCAGCGGCGATTGAATCCCCGGCGTACGGACGGGCTTCGGGGTCGGATAGGGATCGCTGCCACAACCGGCCAACAGCAACACGCCTGCTGCGATGAACCCAATCCTGAAATCGATCTGTGGCCTGAACATGATCTCGCCTCCCGCGAACCGAAAGAATATCCCTTTAGCATGGTCGCTTACCTCGCAATTGTCCATCGCGGCCGCTACGATCCGCCGGAGGAAACACTTTCGTGGGAATCAATCCGACTGCCATAATCGGCACAATCGTTGGCGCTTAACAGGCCTCGCCGCTGATGCCTGAGCAGGCACCGCCATGCCAAAGTAACATCTGCCAGCAAATTACGCCTGACAGAGTAGCGCCTAACAGAGAAGCAACTCACACAAGCTGGCCTATTCGTTGCGCGCTGCGACAATTGTCGGCAAGCCTCTCTTTTAAGGAACGAAACATGACTCGCGGAATTACGATCTTGATCATGCTGCTCGTCGTCGTCGCTAGTCTTGAGACGGTGACGGTTTCGGCGGGCAGTTCGAAGAATCCTTACTCCAGTTACAACATCAGCGGGGTGAACTACGGTGCCCAGCAGTGGGAAAAGACTCACAGCAAGAGTTCCAGCAGTAGTTCGCCGCGCGTTCGGTGGCGGCGCCGCTAGCGTCGACCAGCGATTGCACAACAGCCCTCCCTCATCTCACAATGAGTGTGGTGGCGCGTGACGCAAGGCTGGGCCCAACGAGCGGAGCCTTGTTAAGCGATCTGCACGTGTCGCCAACTCAGGCAGCAATGCCAGGACCAGAGGAGTGGCGGTGGAGTGCATTGGGGTTTTTTTGTTGATTGGCCTGGTGGCCATCTTGGCGGCGTTTGGCATCTTCAGCCAAACAGCGGCCCGGTTCGAGCGTTGGAATAGCGCACTGGCCGCCGTCTCGCAGCGGTTCGGCGGTTCGCTCAGCCGTGGCGGTTGGTTCAGCAACCCCATGCTGCGAATTCCGTATGGCACGACGTACGCGCGGCTCTCGGTCTATGCGATGCCAGGCACCTCGGGACGCAAATGCCTCGAGATGATTGTGCAGTGGTCCGATGTCGATGTGCATCTGGCGCTGGTGCCGCGTCTCACGCGCCGGCAGATCTCAGTCGATCTGCGCAACTTTACCGAAGTGGAATTTGACTGGGACGATTTTCGTTCGCGGTGGAATGTCTGGGCAGAAGAAGCCGACGATGCGCGCTTGCTGTTGAGCGCCGGGGTGCGCGTGCAGTTGGAACGACTCAGTAAGAGTCCCGAGGCCAGCGAAACGGTCGTGCTGATCTATCCCGGCTGGCTGGTGGTGCGCAAGGTTTGGGAATCGTCTCGCGTTCACGAACTGGAACGGTTCGTCGAAATGTCGCTGGGGCTTTACGATCAGCTGTTGCTGACCAAAACCGAAGGCATCGAATTTGTCGCCAATGACGAGGCGCAGATTATCGATCACGCCAGCTGTCGCATCTGTGGCGAAGAGATGCTCGGCGAGATCGTGGTCTGTCGTCGTTGTCAGACGCCCCATCATCGCGATTGCTGGGAGTACGCGGGAGGCTGCGCCACCTACGGTTGCCGCGAGACCATCTATCTGCTGCCGCGCCGCGGCATCGTGCAGCCCGACAAAGCTGCCGATGATTCGCCGCCTGGTCGCCCCTCGAAACCTCGCTAACGGCAATTCAAGCTGAGACACCGCTCGTGAACGACACCTCCGTATTCTTTTGCGTGATGGTTGTGCTCGTGCTGCTCGTGGGCATCGTCATTTTGGCCACGTCCTCGTCCAGCACGGCCGCCCTCGATGTCGTCGCCAAGAAATGGGACGGCTACGTCGAACCGGGTGGTCCGCTCGCCAGTCCTTATGCATTTCTGAAGATCGATGGCAGCATTGCGCGGCTGCACTACACCCGGCAAAGAAACATTCGCTACACGCACCTGACGATTCCGTTTCCGGACCGGAACTTTCGCGTCGAAATCCACTCGCAGAATCTGGTCGAGCAATTTCGCCGGCTGCTGGGGATGGAAGACATTGAGATTGGCTCGCCGCAGTTCGATGACGCCTTTGTAATCAACGGCAACTCGCCCAAGGCCATTCGTGATTACTTTACTGCCGATGTGCAAACTTCGATCTTCGAACTGGCTCGCTTCGCGGCGGTGTTCTCGCTCGACTTGCACTTGTCGATTCAAAGCGGCGTATTGCGGATCACCAAGCACGCGGGATTGAGCAGCGTCGGCGAGCTAACGCGCTTCGTGGCGTTGTGCGAAATGGTCTATCACACGCTGGCCTATTCTAGCCGAAGTGGCATTGAGTTCATCACTCCTGTCGCTAACGAAGCGACAGTTGGGCAAGCGGAAGAGACGCAATGTCAGGTGTGTGGCGAACCGCTTGTTTCCAAAATCGTTTATTGTGCGAGCTGCAAAACGCCCCATCATGCCGATTGCTGGGAGTATTTTGGCTCCTGCGCCGTGTATGGCTGCGGCCAGAAGAAGCATCGCACCAAATTGAAGTAAGAACTCGAGCGACTCAGCGAATACCACAATTGTGAATGATGGCCTGGCTATTCTGTTTTTGATTGTTGGCGCGATTGTAGTTGCCATCATCATCGGCTCGTTGACGAGACTGAATCAACTGCACGAACGGGCCAGATTGGCTGCCATTGCTGCACGCTGGCACGGGCATGTGGAGCAGGGGGACTGGTTCCACTTCCCACAAGTGGTGTTGCGGATCGGCAATACCGCGGCCAGGTTGCAATTCTTCCGCGAGAACAAGCGATCCAGCACATGTCTGACGATTCATTTTCCAGATCCCCATCTGCGTTTGGAAATCTATCCCCAAACGATTGTCCACGGCGTAGGCAAGCTGTTGGGGATGCAGGACATTGAAATCGGTTCTCGTCATTTTGATGATGCGTTCATCATTCAGGGAAACAGCGCGGCGATCCTTCGCGAGTACCTGACATTCGAGTCCCAGGCTGCGATCCAGGAACTGGCCGCTTGCACGTTCTTTCACAATCTCCATCTGACCATCGGGGGCGGGACGTTTCGGGTTACCAAGTCGGGAATCCTGACTGGCGAAACAGAGTTGCTGAAGCTGATCCCTGCCTTCGAGCGGCTTTTTCTGGCCCTGCTGGATGCTCGAACCACCGGCATTGAATATTTGCCGACTGTTGCCCCGGCGCGGGTCATCGATACGCAGTGCCGTGTGTGCGGCGACGCACTCGCAGGCAAGATTGTCTATTGTGCCAGTTGCCTCACGCCTCATCATCTCGATTGCTGGAATTATTTCGGATCGTGCAGCGTGTATGCTTGCGGACAGAAAAAATATCGCCACCCGCGCTCGTGAGCTTGCTTCGTGCAGATATCTTGGTCCCCCGCGCAACGCTTTGTCTTCATTACCGTCCTGTTCGAAGGTGGTTTGGCCGCTATTGCGCTGGTTGCTGGTTGGCTGCTCGGCTTCTCGCCCTGGTATGGAATGCAGCTTGGCATCAATGACGGAGCGCACGATTTTGTGCGACTCACGCGCGACGTCTTATGGGGAGTGTTTGCGACCGCGCCCGCCGTGCTCATGCTGATGGTTGGTGATGGCGATCGCTGGCAGCCGCTACGTGCGGTGAAAGATCAAGTGACCGAGATGCTTGGTCGATACTTGCGTGACGCTACCGCGCTGCAGTTGTTGTTGATTGCCGGTTTCGCCGGCTTTGGAGAAGAGTTGCTCTTTCGCGGCCTGATCCAAGCCGGACTGGCTGAATGGTTACCTGGACCTTGGGCGCTGATCGGCTCGCTCGCCGTAGCGTCGATTCTGTTCGGACTGTGCCACTATCTAAGCCACACTTACTTTGCACTGGCCACGCTGGCGGGCGCGTACTTTGGCCTGTTGATGATTGTCAGTGGCAGTGTGCTGCCCGCGATGGTTGCCCACGCGTTGTACGACTTCGTCGCGCTGGTGTATCTCGCGAGCGAAAGTCGCGAGGGCTGAATGAGTGGCTAATCCTTCCGCCGCACAAAGTCTTGTTCGAGTTGCTTCAAGCCCTCTTCGACCGTCGGCGTCAGCTGCACATCGCCCAGTTTCGACATATCGGCAGTCGCGACATCCTCGTCATGCAGGCTGTACTTCTCTTGCTCCCTCACTCGCCAATAAATGAAGCCCATGACGAGCATCGTAACCGCTAAGGTTCCGGCCACGATCCACAGAAACCCCGGCAGGGTCACCTCCCACTGACGGGCAGCCGAGCGGGCATCGGAAGAGAGTTCTTGTTTCCAATCAACCGTCTTCGCAATCATCAGCGGAGCCGTGTAAGTGCCATCGAGCCCCAGGTAAGCCTGACGCTTGAAGAAGAAACCAGTCACGACCACATCTTCGTGCAGCTTGGTTAAGGTGCCATCCGCCGACCGTTCTTTGATTTTAGGAAATCCTTCAGGCAGTTCTTGCAGATGCACAATGATTGGAGCGTTCGGGCCATCGAGCGGATGAATCCACAGGACGTAGTAATCTTTCACTCCCCAAGGATTGTGAACGGCAGTGGCCTTCCACGCCCCGCGGACAATCCCGCGCATCTGCACCACATCGCCCCGGTAGTGGCTCGATTGCTTGAATAATTGAACGTAGGTCATGTCAGTCGCGGCTTGCTTTCGCAGGTCGCCATCTGGCGTATGTTGGGCCTGCGTCATCAGTCGGAACCAGATATCGCTTTCGTCGGGACGAAGCGGGGTGTCGTCCTTGATCAGGTTCATCGCCAGGCGATCGAGCGACTTCTGAAACAAATGGATCCCGGCCAGTTGTTCTCCCTGTAGCGAGGCACCTTGAGCGGCCGCTTCGAGCGGTGGGCGAGTTTGCTGAGACCAGCGGTCGTTCACTTCGCGAAGGATCTTTTGCCAGGCATCGCGATCGTCGGGCTTCAGTTCTGCCAGCGATTGAAACGCAGCTTCGCCGTAAGCATTCCACTGTTCATTCAACTTCAGCACCAGTTTGCTGGCCTGTTCGAGCGAGGCTGGTCCCAAGGTGTGTTCGCCACGTCCCTGAGCGAGAATCTCGAACAGCAGCGTTCGCTCCGTGGGATCAAGCTGACTGTAGATTTCCTTCCAGCCCTGTCGCCAGGCCAGTTCGGATGGTTCCGGCTGAACTTCTTCGGGCAGTTCTTCCGCCGGCTCTTCGTCTGATCCTTGCGCTGGTTTGCTCGTTTGCACAATGGTTCCCGGTTCATCGTGAGCAGTGCGACTCAGCTTGGGTTCGAGCCGGCTTTTCACATCTTCCACCTGGGTTTCCAGTCGCCAGAACCAGTTCCAGCTATTTGGCTTGCTCGCGCGTTCGGCGATCCACAGCACGCCCATCAAGAGTGCCACGATACCGAAGATTCTCATTTTGGTGGATCGATGCTGATAGTTCGGCGGTGGAGTCCGACGAAACTTGAACTTCGGTTTGGCTTCACGATTAGGAAACATGGCAAGTGAGGGCTAAAGGAGAGACAAGCGGTCTACTGACAATTCTAACGCGCGTTCGGGTGGGGAAAGCACAAAAACGGCCGGCTATTGTCGGTTATCAACGTGAGTACACCCGATTGGTGGTTCGCATCGAAAGTCCCGATGTATTGCAGCAGCGGACTGCCGCCGTTTGGCGACCGAGAAAATCTGCTGGCAATTGGCAGCCCGATTTGGCAATATCACGGTGCCAACTCCTTCCGCCCGCCCGGACTCCCACCATGAAACTTGCCTACCTTGCAGCTTTTCTCTTGTCCCTTGTCGTCGCTTTGCCCATGCATGCTGCGGAACTGTTTCAGGCAGGAGCCGCGATGAGCAACATCACGCCTCCCCTGGGCCTGGAGATTGTTGGCGGCTTTGTACCGTACCCGGCGAAGCATATTCACGATGAACTACATGCTCGCTGCCTCGTGCTCGACGACGGCCAGACCAAGCTCGCGATCGTTGTGTGCGATTTGCTCGGCATTCATCGCGCCGTGAGCGAAGAGGCTCGCAAGATGATCGCGGAGAAGTCTGGCATTACGCGCGAGCAGGTGCTGATCAGTGCCACTCATACCCATTCGGCCGCCAGCGCCTTGGGTAAGAACCGTTTGGCCCACGAGCAAACCCTCGACGAATATCAGCAGTTCGTCGCCCAGCGAATCGCCGACGGTGTGGCCCGCGCACTGCACAACTGCCGTCCCGCGAAGATCGCTTTTGGCAAGGTCGAAGTGCCCGAACACGTGTTCAATCGCCGCTGGCATATGAAGCCTGGAACTGCTCCGGTGAATCCCTTTGGAATGGTCGAGCAGGTGAAAATGAATCCACCCGGAGGCAGCCCCAACTTGATCGAGCCCGCTGGTCCGACCGATCCCAACATTTCGTTTATTTCCGTCTGCGAACCGAGCGGCCGGCCGATTTCTGTCTTTGCCACGTACTCGCTGCACTACGTCGGCGGTGTCGGCAAGGACGATATCTCGGCCGATTATTACGGTGTGTGCTGCGAACACCTGAAGCAGCTTTTGACCGCAGGGGAAAAACGTGAACAGGCCGTTGATTCGCCGCCCTTTGTAGCCCTGCTCGCGAATGGCACCAGCGGCGATATCAACAACATCAACTTTGTGAAGCCGCGCGCCAGCAAGAAGCCTTACGAACAAATTCGTTACGTCGCCGAAGACGTGGCGACCAAGATTCACGCGGCTCTAAAGGACGTGAAGTATCAGGATCATGTCAGCCTAGGAGCCGTTTATCGCGAGCCCACGCTTAAATGGCGACGTCCAACTGAGGAGGAGAAGAAATGGGCTACTGAAACCATTGCTGCCGGCCCCAAGAGCAAGAGCGATCTCTCGTTCATCTATGCCGAGCGGGCGATGAAACTGGCCGAGTATCCAGAAACCACGACGGTTCCGCTGCAGCTGCTGCGCGTTGGCGATGTTTGCCTGGGAACCATGCCCTGCGAAATCTTTTGTGAGATCGGCTTGGAATTCAAATCCCGCAGTCCGCTGCCAAATTCCTATCTCGTGTCTCTCGCGCATGGCTACTTCGGCTATCTGCCAACACCTCGGCAGCATCGTTTAGGTGGTTACGAAACCTGGATTGGCACGAATCGGCTCGAGCCAACCGCCTCGGACAAATTGCTTGCTCAACTGCTCCAGATGGCCGCTGAACTGCAAGCCAAGAACTAGTCCGCCAAACCACTCGCGGGATTGTTTGGGCGGCATCTGTCTAGCTAGCAGACGATGCTCCTTGATGTTGTCATCCGCACAACCGTTATAGGCTGCCAGCGACACCCTGCCTGGGGGTGAAACGAGTCGCCATCCGCTGGCAATTTTTGCGATCGCCATTAAGATCGAAAGCTTCTGGATTCTCTTCCCTAACCGGCAGAGCTTCACTCCGCCGGCCCTCTCTCAGCCGCTGTGGAGAGACTCCAGAAATGCCCTTTTTGCCGCAGATTTTCGCGACGCTCTAATTCGTTCGGATGACCCGACCCATGCTGAATCGCACCAAGTCGCTTTGGAATCGTCTCTTCGCCCGCAAGTCTACGACTGCCAAGAAGGCTCCCGTTCGCGCTCGCCGCCGGGCCTTCCTCGAGTCGCTCGAAGACCGCGCTTTGATGGCGACCTTCCACGTCTCACTCGGTGGTATTGATGCTCCGGGCAATGGCAGCGTGGGAGCGCCGTTGCGTTCGATTCAGGCTGCCGTTACCGCGGCCGCGCTCAGCAATGACGGCCAGGACATCATCAATGTGCAAGGAGGAACGTACAACAACGCAGCCTTCGACAACAACATTTACGTTCCACCATCGGCAAACATTACCGATCTGCAGATTCTGGGTGGCTGGAACGCGGGTTTTGGTACTCGCGACCCCAATGCGAATCCCGTCGACTACTACAACCAAGTCGCAGTTAGCGATGGCAATCCCTACGACATTCAAATCGACGATGCCAACACCACCGTCGACGGCTTCAACTTTTACTTTCGTGGCGACGCCCTGACAGGCACTCGTCGTGGCGGTGGCGTTCTCGCCAACTCCACCGGCATCACGGTCAGCAACAACAATCTGTACGTCGGGCTTTCCCCAATTCCAACTGTTTCTGGCCGTATTCCTGGTTTGCAAACTGGCTTTGGCGTCGACACATCTGGGTTGCAGGTTCTCAACAACAATTTCGACATCAACACACCCGGAACAGGTGCGTTTGCTGGATCATCGTATGGCATTTACGTCAATCAAACCAACTTCGCTCGCACCTCGCCGATTGTCATCAGTGGCAATACCTTCAGCGGCGACAACATGAACAGCGCGATCATGGTTGATCGCGACGGCAATGTGCAAATCACAGGCAATACGATCAATCGCTCATCGCCATTTGCACCGTTCCCTGGTGGTGCTATTGCTCTTCGCACACGGAGCAGCGCGCTCAGTCCAATGAGCAACATCACGATCACCAACAACACCATCAACAACACCGATCCTACGGCCGCGACTGCGGGAATTGCCTTGGGTGACCTAGGTCAAACCCAAACCATCTCAAGTCTGACCGTCACTGGCAACCAGATCAGTGTGGCGAATGGCCCCGCCATCTTCATCGACAGCACGGTTAATGCCGCTACGACCACCATCAATCTCAATTCGTTCGATAGCCTCACTCCCACGCAAACGGTGGCGAACGGTTCTCCTGGCATTAACATTTCCGGCAACTGGCTGGGCTCGAATGTAGCCGCAACCGTCGAATCGAACTTGCTAAACTTTGGTGCCGGTACTTTGATTGCTCGCGCGTTTCTCTCGAGTAACACAGATAGCAACCCAACTGTCGCCGGTCTGCAACTTCCCGCTGCCACCGAAATGCGAGTTCCCCAAACGGCTGCCACCAGTGGTTTGACGAAAGTGGATGGACGCATTCAAACCGGCATCGATCGCGCGGTGGCCGGTATGACGGTTCGCGTTGCGGTCGATACCTACGCAGAAAATCTGACCGCCAGCCAATCTGTCACGTTGCTGGGGGCCAATGAGGCGATCAGTCCCAACACGGGAGTGCGCGGGGCCGAATCGGTCATTTCCGGATCTCTGAATATCGCCAATGGCTCCCTCGGCGATTACGTCGTTCGTGGCTTTCGATTCAACGGTTCGGCGACGCCACTTGGCACCAATAACAATGTCAATGCGGGCACGACCAACGTCACCTTCGCGCGAAACCTTGTTCAAAACTCTGGGCAGGTTGGGCTCATCACCGGTTTTGCCGGAGCGGTGCTCAATGCCAATGTTTTGGACAACAGCTTCAGCAATTCCACAAGCAACGCCATGCAGTTGACTGCAGGAAGTGGTGGCGTGACCACTGCGGTCGTCTCCGACAATACGATTTCCACCACGGTGTTCGGTGGCATTAGCACCGACGCACTAACCAACAGTTCGATTCTGCGCAACACGATTTCAGGAACTCCTCAGCAGGCGATTCAGATTGCTGGTGTGTCGAGCAATGTAACGGTGGCTCAGAACACCATCACAAACGCCAATACCAGCAATGACACAAATCGCGGGGCAATTCGAATTCGTCCCACTTCATTTACAGGGCCGGTGGTCGTCTCGAACAACTTCATTAGTGGTTCGTTCAATGGCATCTCGGTTCCAACCGGAGAGACGATTCCTGCTGGGCTGTTGTCCGTCACGAATAACAGTCTCACTTCACCGTCCGGTGGCAGCTTCCTGGTGCGCAACAATGGCACAGGCACGCTCGATACATCGGGTAACTGGTTTGGCACTAACGCAATCGCCGGTGTGACGGCTGCCATCAGCGGCACTGTGGACTACACGCCGTACCTGAATAGCGGAATCGATATCGCTCCAGCGACGCCTGGCTTCCAAGGCAACTTTGCCTCTTTGACGGTGCATACTGCTGGCGCTCAAACGGGTGCCATCGGTCGCATTCAAGAAGGTATCAACCTGGCCACAATTGGCGGCACAGTGAATGTGCTAGCCGGTACCTACGCCGAAAATGTGTTGGTGAACAAAGCAGTGACGGTGCAGGGTGCGCAAGCGGGCAACGATGCCGATGCGCGATTTGCAGCGTTCACTTCTGGTGTAGATGGCCCTAAGGCAAGCAGCGCTACGGAAACAGTGCTCACCTCGCCGGTAAACAATCCGACCGGTGGCAATCCCGGTGCAAACGACTTGATTCGCGTCACGGCCAGCAATGTTACCCTTGATGGTCTGGTGATCGACGGCAATAACCCGGCTCTGGGTGCGAGTTCGGTGATTGCCGCCGGCGTGAATCTGCACGCTCGGCGTGGCATCACGAACATCGATAGCAGCAACGGCTTCAATCCGGTCAACAACCTGCTGGTGACGAACAGCATCATCCAGAACGTGGCCGATCGCGGCATTTCGCTAGCGAATAATGGTCCGGTATCCACTGGTAACGCGCTCAACGAAAACTTGATTCGCAATTTCGGCGATCCCAGCGTCGGTGGCTACGGTGTGCTGCTCGGAACAAATGCCTATGCCAATGTCACGAACAACACGATTGATGTTGGCGGTAATAGCATCGGCATTACATCGCAGAACTTCTTCAGCAACGGCAGCATGACTTGGTCGGGCAATAATCTTGCGATCGGCCAAGATGCGTTTGGCATCCACGCCAACTTGTTCTATGCACCCAATGCCACGATCAACATTCAGAACAATACGATCAATGCCAAGGCTGGTGTTACCGGCACCAGCGACTTTACCTGGGGCATCAATGTCTGGTCGACGCAGGTCGGCTCAACGGTCAACATCGCGAACAACATTGTGGGCGCTGCGGGAGGCGAACTTGCGCGCGGCATCAACCTCTGGAACAATCCCACGACGGTTCCAATCACGGTTTCGGGCGGTACGGTTGGCAACAGTTTGGTCGGGATCAACCTTGATGGCGTCGATCCATATTATGGTCCGACCAGCACCTCGACTTACAACGTGCAGAACGTCGCCGTCAGCGGTGGAATCGCCGGCATTCGCTTGCGAAACAACCCCATCACCCCCGCACCCTTCTTCGGTTCGAATGTTCCCAACGGCAGCCTGACGCTGAACCTCAGCGGCACCTCGGTGACCGGCGCGACGACGGGTATCGTTATGGACGACGTGACTGCTGATGCCTTCACCACCACCTTGAACGTAGGTACGGGCAATTCCATCTCCGGTGGCACGACCGGCCTTCAAATGACCGGCGCCCAGGCGATTCTCAGCGGGAACTCGCTGAACAACTTGGCCTTCACCGGCCAGTCGGGCAACTACATTACCCTGGCCAGTGGTGCCCATGACAATACCGAACTCAACGCCACTGCCGTTACCTTCGGTGGGTTGACCGGTGCCGGGGCAACCAACACGCAGAACTTTGCAATCGAAGACAAGATTACGAACGCCATCGACGATGGTTCCCTCGGGTATGTGCGAGTCAAAGCGAACAATGTGTTCGTAACGCCCAATAGCTTCAATTCGCCAGCCACCACGAATCCGAGCGTTCAGCGAGCCATTGACACAGCCGTGAATGGCAACGTCGTCAACATCATGGCCGGAAGCTATCCGACCGGTGCCGACGCTACAGCCATCGGCAAGGGAGTGACCTTGGCCGCTGGCTCCAGCCCTGGGCAGGTCACAATCGCTGGCAACCTAGTGCTTGATTCCAACGACACACTGGCCATCGAAGTGGAAGGAACGAACCCAGCTACTCAGTACGACAACTTTGTGGTCAACGGCGGAGTCACGCTGGGAAATGCCGTACTGACGTTTAGCGGCAGCTATGTGCCTAACACATTGGACACCTTCGTCCTGATCGGCAACGACCTGGTCGACCCCGTGAATGGGACTTTCAATGGGCTCGCCGCCGGTTCCATCGTGAACGTGAATGGTACGCCGAAGCAAATCTTCTACACGGGTAACGACGGCAACGATGTCGTACTTACCACTGCCATTCCCGAGACCGTCTATGTTGAAGACATCGCCTGGAATGCCTTTTCGTTCGGCCAGTTCATCCTCGACGCGGATTTTGGAACTGCTGGCGATCAATCGGCCATCTATGGTTACAGCGCGTTCAACAGCGTAACCACAGCCCTGTCGACCGTTTCCACCGGTGGCACTGTGATCGTCAATGCGGGCAACTACGCCGAAGCGGTTGCTTCCAGCGGTACCAAGACGATCGAAGTCACCGGCCCGGATGCCGCGCAGGTCGTGACGATCGACTCGCTGACGACCTCCGCTGGCCAAGGACTCGTCATTGAGGGTGCGTCCACTTTAATCATCAACAGCGGCACGATCGCCGGGGTCATCAGCGGCTCCGGTGCACTCACCAAAGCGACAGCCGGAACTCTCACGCTCAGTGGTGCGAATACGTATACGGGACTCACCACGGTTAGCGGAGGCACTTTGAATGCCCGGAACAGCGCTGCACTGGGATCTGCAGCAGCGGGCACTGTGGTCGCGAACACTGCCGCTCTGGAACTTCAAGATGGAATCACAGTTTCTGGTGAATTGCTCCAAATTACTGGCGATGGCGGTGCTTTACGCAATGTTGGCGGTACAAATACCTGGGCGGGAAACATCAATGTCAGCTACGCGACGATCACTTCCAACACTCGGATCACCATCAACTTAAGCACTAGCCTAATTATCAGCGGCGATATCAACGCAGCTGGGACAGCAGCCAACTCACTCGTCATTCAGGGTTCTGGTTCCTCGACGATTTCGGGCAATATTTCCGGCCTCGCAGGATTGATCAAAAGTGCAACGGGCGACGCATCGCTCACCTTGTCGGGAACTAACACTTATTCTGGCCCTACTTTAATCAGCAACGGAACGATCATCGCCGCCAGCAGCTCTGCGCTCGGAGCTACGTCAAGCGGTATCACCATCGCTTCAGGAGCAACCTTGGATGTTCGTGCCAACATTGGCACCGAACCAGTCACGAGTGTCCTTGGGACTGGAGAGGCAGGCATCGGTGCTTTAGTAACCAACTCAGGCATTGGAACTGTAGGCGGCCCGGTGACGTTATCGGGAAGCACTTCTATCGGTGGTGCAGGCACCCTAAACATCAGTGGAGCTATTGGAGAAACCGGTGGAGCGAGGGCGGTTACCAAGATCGGCGCAGGCACGACGACACTTAGCGGCACAAACACCTATACGGGCACGACTACGATTAACGTAGGTACCCTGGCGCTTGCTGGAGGAGCGGCAGTCGACAATAACGGTGCGGTGATCCTGGCAAATACTTCCGGAGTAACCCTTAGCCTGACCAACTCCGAGACAATTGGTTCGCTGTCTGGTGGCGGCACAACTGGCGGCAGTGTTTCACTCGCGGCGAATACACTTACGACCGGTGGGAATGGCGCAAGCACCACTTTCGCCGGAGTAATCAACGGCGCCAGTGGCAGCTTGGTCAAAGAAGGCGCGGGAGTGATGACTCTCACGCGGCCCAACACCTACACCGCTGGCACGACTCTGAACGCTGGCACGCTGCTGGCAAACAACGCAACCGGTTCGGCGACCGGTACCGGTTCGGTGACGGTGAACGGCGGCACGCTAGGTGGTACGGGCAGCATCTCCGGCGCGGTGACGGTCAATGGTGGCACGCTGAACATCGGTTCGCCCGTGACGGGCACCGACAACTTATCGACCGGATCGCTTGAGCTGAATGTCGGCGGCACGTTTACGCCGACCATCAACAATACGACCGTCATCACGGGCTACGATCAACTTATCGTTTCGGGCACGGTCGATCTCACCGGCTCAACACTGTTGTTGGAAGGCAGCCATGTGCCGAGCATTTTGGCGTTAGAGTCGTTTATCATCATCGATAATAATACTTCTACTGACGCGGTGATTGGTACGTTTGCTGGTTTGCCCGAAGGATCTGCGATTCCGTTCAATACACAGACCCTCTTCATCAGCTATGCCGGTGGCGATGGCAACGACGTGGTGCTGTACAGCCAGCCGGTGGTGAATGGTACGCCGCTCGCCGACTCGCTGGTGCTGCGTCAAGTTTCGGGCGATCCTTCGCTGCTTGAGTTCAGCTTGAATGCAGCTCCGTTTGTGCAGGTGACAAGTGCGTTGCCCTTCTCCTTCGTGGGGCTCGGTGACATCGACTTGATGTATGTCGATACCGTCAACAGCGACCCCCTCCCGACCGGCAACGCCAACTTCTTCGGCGAGTTGCTCCGCGTGCAAAAGAGCACCGCGGGTGCTGTCGATGCGGCCGTTTATTCGCCATCGACCACTGCTGGCGCGGGCCTGGTGACGCTCACGGGCATGGGTAATATCAATTTCTCGCTGACGACGAATGTCGACTTCGTGAACCTGCTGACGGTGGATGTGCGCACGGCAACCGCCAACGATACGCTCACCGTGGCCGATGGCCTGACGACTACCAACGGCATCGCGGTACCTGCGGGCTATTCGACCGCTGCTGCTGCCGCCCTGGTCGTAGGCGGAGCCAACATTCCGGTCGGCTTGCGAAATGTAACGAATGTCAACATCGACACCGTCACCGGTCTCAACGGCAACGATACCGTCAGCGTGAACTCAGGCACTACAGCTCACGGCAATACGAATCTCTCCATCGCCACCGGCACTGGTACCGATGCAGTTACTGTCGCTGGTGCACTGACCGTGGCTGGTAACATCAGCATCACCTCGCAGAACATCGCCGTGAATGCTCTGCTGACCGCGGGTGCCGCCAGTGCGATCACTCTGAATGCCGGCACGGGTGCCATCACCACCAGTGGCGCGGCGGTCGATATTTCAGCCTTGAATCTCTCGGCGACTGCTACGCAGGGCATCAACCTCGATACGAACGTGACCAACATTACGGCCAGCAACACCGGTGCGGGACCCATCCGCTTCGATGAAGAAGACGGCGTCACGCTCACGAGCGTTGTAGCCGCCAATGGTTCGATCGTCGTCAATGCCGGCCTGACGGCCGCCGGCACGCTGACCGCTACGAGCGTCCTTTCGACGACTGACAGTGATGCGAACGACATTGCCTTGCAGATCTCGGGTGGCGGCGATCTCGTCGTCGGCACCATCAACGCAGGTGCGACTGCGGGCGATGTGACCCTGACGACCAGTGGCTCGATCACCGATCTGGATGCCACGGATCCAGATATCACCGCCGATAATCTGTCGATGGGAGCGGTGGGTGGTGGCATTGGTCTCGTGGGCAATCCGCTCGAAACGGCGGTCGTCAGCCTGGATGCGATCACTGGCGGAGCGGGGATCTTCATTGCTGACGCCGGCACGCTGGCCATCGATAACAACGGCTCCTTCACCGGTGTCGCAGTAGTCACGGGCGACGTCGTGATTTCGGCCACGGGCCTGCTCACACTCAATAACAACGTCAGCACGCTGGCCGGAAACGTGTCGCTCACATCGGTCGGCATGAGCTTCGCCGGCGGTGCTGCCCAAGCGCCAGCCGTGGGCGGAGTGGTCACTCTCAACGCGGGTACGGGCGCAATTTCGACGAACGGTACTGGCAATGACGTGACCGGGCAAGACCTGCTTGCCACCGCCACCACGGGTATCAATCTCGATACCATGGTGCTGAATGTTACGGCCACCAACAGTGGCGCTGGCAACATCAATATCGACGAAGTTGATGGCGCGAACGTGCTCAACGTCGCTGCGACGAATGGCAGCAGCACCGTTACCACGGCAACGGGCAACCTGAGCGTGACGACTGTTTCGGCAACCACCACAGCCACGGTGCTTGCCACGACCGGCAGCATCACCGATGCCAACGCCGCCGCTAACAACATCACGGCGAGCTCTCTGGCCGCAACGGCTGCCACCGGCATCGATCTCGATACTACGGTCGCCTTCATCACGGCCACCACGACCGCAGCGGGCAGCATCCTGCTCGATGAACTGAACGCCGTTCAACTCACCAGCGTCTCGACGGCCAATGGCCCGATCGTCATCAACGCGGGTGGGGCAATCAACGCCGTGAGCGTTGCATCGCTGACCGATGTAGACGCCAACGACATCAGCATCACTGCGACGACCGGCAACATCACGGTGGGTGTCATCACTGCCGGTACAAGCAATGGCGATGTCACCCTGCTCGCTACCACCGGCTCGATTGTCGACGATGTCGATGTCGTCGCCGATGTGATTGGCGACGTGGTAACCCTCACTGCTGCGAGCGGCGTGGGCGAAGCCGCCGGCAATGGCTCGCTCGATACCACGGCAAACGTGCTCGATGTGAGCGTGACTGCTGCGGGCTTGATCAACCTCAACGAAACCAACGTCGTCACTCTAACGGCCATCGATACCGCCAATGGCCCCATCACCATCACCGCTGGCGGCGCGATGCTCGCCACGAGCGTGATTTCGACGACAGATAGCGACGCTAACGATATCAGCCTGTCGACGACGGCCGGCAATATTGCCGTCGGTACTATCAACGCCGGTGCGGCCGGTGATGTCACCCTGAGTGCCGCGGCGGCAATCACCGATGTTGATGCCACGAACCCAGATATCACAGCCGACGACCTGGTGCTGCTCAGCACCAGCGGCATCGGCGCCGGCGATGCTCTCGAAGTCATCGTGAGCAACCTGGAAGCAGTCGGTGGCGCGGGCGGCGTGTTCGTAGCCAACTCGGGCGACCTGACGATGGGCCTGATTGGTCCGACGGTCGGTGTGAGTGCGACCGGTGGAGACATTATCGTCACCACCACCGGCCTGCTGACGATTGCCGAAGACGTCACTGCGACTGGCGCAAATGTCGACATCACGCTGACGGCCATTGATGCTGCAGGTATCGGCCAGAACCTGGTCCTCAGTGGCGGTGTTACCGTTTCGAGTGCTGCTGCCAGTGTGACCTTGAATGCTGGCGACGACGCCACCATCACCGGCAGCATCACCAGCGGCACTTCGACCACCATCAATGTCGATGCCGACAATGCCGATGGCGGCACGGGTGGCTTGCTCTCGATCACCGGTGTCATCACCACGCCTGTAAGCGACTACACGTTCCTCAATGGCGAGACCGACAACGACACCTTCACCTTCAACCCGCAAACGTCGACCGAGTTCCGCGTGTTCGGCAACCTGCCGACCGCCACGTTGGTCGGCGACACGCTGGTGATGAATGTCACGGGCACGACGAATCCGAACCTGACCGTGCCTGGTTCGATCGCTCCTTACACCGGTCCTGGTTCCGGCACCTGGACCTTCACCAGTGCCCATCGGCCGGTCCGCTTCGGCAGCATCGAAGACAGCCTGATCACAGGCAACTATCACCTGACTTACGACAACGGTGTTGCTCCGGTCGGCAACCTGGTCGTGATGCGCGATGCGACGCAAACTCGCCTGCAACTGCGCGATGGCAGCGTGGCGGGCACCATTCTGTATCAAACACCGCTCGCGCCGGTCCTGTCGCTGACGGTGTTGGGTTCGGCTGGTGACGATACGGTTACGGTTGACGACATCAACACGCTCGTGGATTTCGCCGGCACCATTCCCGCTGCCGTCGACAACACCAACCTGCTCGGCACGCCCGAGTTCCTCTTCGATGGCAATGGCAATACCCTTGGCGGTAGCGATACGCTGGTCTTCAACATCAACGGCGCTACAGCCTCGCAGACCTATGCGATTGGCAATGGCACCGGCGGCACCGCTGGTCTCGAAGGCGAGATTCAAAGCATCGCAGCAGGCATCACGCTGCAGTCGTTCTTCCAGGATGTTGAACTTGCGAGCCGCACCGGCAATGGTGCCACTGCGGGTGGTCTGACGATTCTCGGCGGCAGCGCCGGCGATACCATCAGCACTGCTGCGAATGGAACGGCGACCCGCACTTCCATTACCAACTACACACCCTTCCAGTTCACCGGCAACAACTACACCACCTTCACCGTGAATGGTCTGGGTGGCGGCGACAGTATCGACCTGGTGAGCTTCGGTTCGGCTCAGACCAACAACTTCCCCATCACCCTGAATGGCGAAGGGGGCGACGACAACATCCGCCTGCACAGCACCAGCTTGAATACGGGCCTGGTGACCTTGCTGGGCGGACTCGGCGACGACACGATCCACCTGGGCAACCTCAGCAACAACGTCAACAACATCGACGGCCTGGTGGTGGTCGATGGCACCGACGGCGTGCCGAATCTCAACGATACGCTGATCATCAACGACAGCGGCGACAACACGGCCGACAACGTGCTCGTGGCTCCGGTGAACGCCGCTTCGTCCGACTACTACAAGGTCGAAGGGATCAACGGGCTGACGGGCGACGATGTGATCTTCCGCAACATCGACAACCTGGATTACACCAGCACCAGTGCCAACAACGTGATCGATGGTCAGTTCTATCAGACGAACCCGACCCACGACCTCAACACGGTAGCTCTCAGCGGTTGGCTCGGAGCCGATCAATTCCTGCTCTTCACTTCCGATCAACTGGGCGGCACCGGTCCCGCGCCCAACACCGTGGCCAGTGGCGTGGGGATCATCAATCTGTTTGGCGATGCCACCGGCAATCCCAACATGACAGATGGCAACGACACCTTCGGCGAAACTCCTCCGCCGCCGTTCACCGGCACGGGCATCATGAACGTCGGCATGGTGGTCTCCGACTCTGTCCGCATGCTCCGCCCGAGTGCTTCGACCGCCATCACCATCAACGGTGGGCGGCCCACGGGCCTTGCTGCTCCTATGGGAGACACGGTCGGCGACGTCCTCAACCTCGATATCAGCGCTCTGCCAGAGACGAGCCCCGTTGTGGTTTCGACCTACCTGCCCGGTCGCGTTGTGGCTGCGGGCATTTCTCCATTCAACTGGTCGGAAATCGAAGACATCAATCTGGTCGATCAAGGCAAACTTACCAACGTCCAGATGGGCGACCTGTTTGCCCGCCTGACCGACATCAACGACTTGGTTCAGATCTCGCGCGATCCGACCCCCACCAACCCGAACCAGGTTCGCCTCCGGCTCAACAATTCGATTACCAACTATAGCGCCTCGAACAAGACCATCATCTACGGTCGCGGTGGTGCCGATACGATCACCCAAACCAACCTCACCATCTCCGCCGAGTTCTACGGAGAAATTGGCAACGACAATCTCACGGGTGCCAGCAACAACGACTGGCTGGTGGGTGGCCAAGGCAACGACCGAGTCTCGGGCGCCAACGGCGACAACGTGCTGTGGGGCGACGATTCGCCTACAGACCCGGGTGACCTGGTGCCGCAAGAATCGATGGTGGGCGGCAACGATACCATCACCGGTGGCACCGGCTCCGACGTGGTTTACGGTGGTGGCGGCAACGATAACATTACCATGCTCGGCGGCAACGACTACGCCTACGGTGGCTACGGCAACGACATCATCGATGGCGGTGCGGGCGACGATCGCGTCTACGGCGGTGCCGGCAACGATCAGTTGTCGGGTTACACCGGCAACGACTTGCTCAGCGGTGGCGACAACGACGACAAGATCTACGGCCAACTGGGCAATGATGTGATGATCGGTGGCATGGGGGTCGACCTGATGGACGGGGACGCCGGCAACGACATTCTCATCAGCGGCAAGGTCGCGAACGAAACCTCGATTTGGACCTCAGTCGCCAGCGTCGGACCGTTCAGTGCCAACACTTACTCGCAGCCTGCAGCCAACGATGCCGCTCTGCTCACGTTGCTCACGCAGTGGGGCTCGTTCGGCAATCGCATCGGCCTCATCGCCACCATCACTCACGATGGAGTCGATGACGATCTGAACGGCAAGCAAGGGGACGACGATATGTGCTGGGAAGCCGCTGACATACTTGACGATGGCCCGACCGCCCTCGCGCCCCCCGGCTTCAATGGCCCGGGCATGGGGATCGATCAGCGGTTCGGTCCACCGATCGAATAGGCTCTTGCCGCGAAGTTTCCGACTTCAACTTGTTGCTGCCAGGCTTTGCAGCAGCAAGTCGGCAGCCGCTTGAATCGCCGCGGGATGAATCTCGTGAAAGCCGGCAAACTCGAGGAACTTCACTTCGCAGCCAGCCGCAGTCAATTGATCGCGTAACGCTTCCGCTTGAAAGTAAGGCAGGATCGGGTCGCGGCGACCGTGCGATTGCAGGATCTTGGTCTTGGCCAGTCCCTTCATCCGCGGCACCCAGTCGGTTTCACTCACCAGCGCTCCGCTGAAGACGATCAAGGCCGCTGGCGGTTCGGGCAACGAGAGCGAAGCATCGGTCGCGACCATCGAGCCCTGCGAAAATCCGCCGAGCACCACCTGCTGCGCCGTCAAGCTCCACTCGTGCCGCAGGTCGGCGACCAATTGCATCAATTGCGTCGTCGCCACGGTCATCCCTTCTGGCCGGTCACGACGAAAGCGTTGTAGCGTTTCCGGCGTGGGCAAGTTCAGCAGCCGTTCGAGATCGATCCACCACCAGGCGCGACCGCCAGGCATACCCCGATCTTCCAGCGACAGTGGTGCTGCGGGAAAGACCAATGCAATCTCTTCCCGCTCGTCTCCGCACCGCTGCAAGATCGGCTCCGCGAGCCCGACGAGATCTTCGCCCGAAGCGCCGAAGCCGTGACAGAGCACGCACACCAATTTGGGTTGCTGAGTCTTCGAACGAACAACGACGCAATCGAGCCCACCGAAAACAGCTTCCATGGCAATCATGCTTGCGGCTCCGGCGGCGGTGTCTCTTCGGCGATCTCGGGACCGTTTGTCGCCTCGGGCTGATTCTTTGTCAAGAGTTCCGGCGAAACTTCCAGCGAGGCAATCGTCACGCTCTCCACAACCGTGGTGCTGACGACTTCGACCGTCGTCACTTCCAAGCGAGTTGCTTCAACAGCTGCCATAACCGCCGGCTCGGGCCGAGGCTTCGCAATCACCGGTACGGTTCGCCGCGGACCATCGCCAATCAGCTTCATCGAGACCGACTCGGCATTGCTGCTCGTCTTGCCACAGGTGCAAAACTGTGTGGTCGCCGTCCCATCGGTGCGCCGCCGCTGATTACACGCTGGGCATTCCCAGATTCGTCGCAGGTCGTATTTCAGTCGCTCGAAGGGACCGCGCATAAGCTGACTCGTTAATCGCAAAAAAGGTTCGCGGGACACGCGTTCTCTGCCGTCCCTTATACGCGGGCTGACAACAAGGTGACAAGGTGAGGGGGTGGCCCGTTGAAGCAGCCAATCAACATCATTCCCGCATTTCGCCTTTCATTCTGCCTTCTGCATGCTTCGTTCTGCCTTCCTCACACGGCCACCGGCGCAGCAATATGCGGATGGGGTTCATAGCCGAGCAATTCAAAATCGTCGAACGTAAAGTCGAAGATCGAACGCACCGCTGGGTTCAGTTTCATCGTCGGCAGCGGACGAGTCTCGCGGCTGAGTTGCAGCCTGGCTTGTTCCAGGTGATTGCTATACAGGTGGGCATCGCCAAAGGTGTGCACAAAATCGCCGGGCTGCAAGTCGGTGACTTGGGCGACCATCATCGTTAGCAGCGCATACGAGGCGATGTTGAACGGCACTCCCAGAAACACATCCGCCGACCGCTGATAGAGTTGGCAACTCAGCTTGCCATCGGCGACATAAAACTGAAACAGCAAGTGACAGGGCGGCAACGCCATCTGATCAATCTGGCCGACATTCCAGGCACTAACGATCAGCCGACGGGAATCGGGATTCCGCTTGATCTGCTCAATCACTTGCGCAATCTGATCGACGTGCCCACCATCGGCTGTCGGCCAACTGCGCCACTGATGTCCATACACGGGCCCCAACTCGCCGTTCTCGTCCGCCCATTCGTCCCAAATGCGAACCTTGTTCTCTTTGAGATAGGCGATGTTGGTCTCGCCTTTCAGGAACCAGAGCAGCTCGTGAATGATCGACCGCAGGTGCAGTTTTTTCGTCGTCACCAGCGGAAAACCAGCCGCCAGATCGAATCGCATCTGATGCCCAAACACGCTCAGCGTGCCCGTACCCGTTCGATCGGTCTTCGCCGCGCCGGTATCGAGAATGCGAGTCAGAAGGTCGAGGTAATTTTGCATGTGATTGATTGCACTGTTTCAGCCGAGCGCGACGGATGGCGGCGAGCGATGCCGCGCATAATTCACCGCGTCTATTCTAGCGAGTTGCTCGCAGCCTGCATGGCCATGATTTGCCATGCGCGCCGCTCCATTTGCCGCTCCAGCGTCATCTGCATGGCCCCGATAATGAAACCGCAAAACAAAGCAGATCCAGCCCAAATGGGTACGATCGCTAAAGGTTCGAAAATCGCTGTGACGATCATGGCCAGAAACGTAAACGGAACGAAAACCAAAACTGCCGCTGGGACAGCAACTATTCCTGCAACGACAGCAAACGCAAGGTGCCGCGGCAGCAAGTATTCGAGCGACCTTGATTCGTAGCCTGCGACGTAAGATCTCCGTCGCACGATGGCGATTGCAATCGCGGCTACGACTCCACAAGCAGCCGCGCCGAGCGCCATGGCAGGCATCTGAGAATCGCCGAAATGGAGGAACGAGTCGATCGCGATCGCCGCGCTGACGACGGCGAGTCCTCCTACGGCGCCACTCCACAACACGACATGTCGCAACACTCCCCAATCGCCTCTCATCTTTGGCGCAATGAGAGACGAAGCTGTCATTTCGCCAATCGGCGATTCGTAAGGGTTCGTGGAAATCGTTGTTACTCGCCCTGGGTCAATTGAAACAAGCTCTGCTTTCCGCTACAGATTGGGTTCTCGCACGTCGTCCCCTCACTCCGCCTGAGCCTCCCTCATGACTGATCTTTCTGCAAGCCGATTTCTCTCCTTGGCCTGTCTTTTTACCTTCAGCCTGGTGGCGGCCGCGGAACCCGGCAAGCTGCCGGCGACGTCGCCGTGGGATCTGAAGAAGCTGAACGATCCGCCCAAGCTGACGTGGGTGAACGAGACCGAGCCGGTGCGCTCTTTGTTCTACGAGAGCGAACCTTACGGCGGCCAGCCAACGCGTGTGTTCGCCTACTATGCTTCGCCCCAGACGATTGGAACGGCGATTGGAACGGCGAAGGGAAACGAAAAGTTCCCGGCGATGGTGCTGGTGCATGGTGGTGGCGGGACGGCGTTTCGCGAATGGGCCGAACTGTGGGCCAAGCGAGGCTATGCAGCCATTGCGATGGACCTGGCTGGGCATCAGCCCATGGAAGGCAAGAATGCCCATCAGCAGACGAATCGGACGCGCCTGACCGACGGCGGACCGAACCAAGGTGACGAAGAAAAGTTCGGCAGCGTGCTGAAAGAGCCGGGCGAGCAATGGCCCTATCACGCGGTAGCCGCTGTCGTTCGCGCCCATTCGCTCATTCGCAGCTTCCCGGAAGTCGATGCCGACAAAACGGGCGTCACCGGCATCAGCTGGGGCGGCTATCTCACCTGCATTGTCTCGGGCGTCGATAACCGCTTCAAAGTGGCCGTCCCCGTCTATGGCTGCGGCTTCTTGCAAGAGAATAGTGCCTGGACCGATCGGATGAAGAAGATGACCGATGAGCAAAGCACCCGGTGGACCCAGCTGTGGGACCCGAAGCAGTATCTGCCCGCCGTCAGCATGCCGATTCTGTTCGTCAACGGCACCAACGACTTCGCTTATCCCATCGACAGCTATCTGAAGAGTTACGACGCCGTGCCTGGCACCAAGCAAATGCGCATGACCGTCAACATGCCGCACGGACACCCACCCGGTTGGCAGCCTCAAGAGATCGGCCTGTTTGTCGATCAGCATCTGATCGGCGGCAAAGCGTTACCCAAACCAGCAGACCCCAAGCTCGATGGCAAGCAAGTCACTTGCCAATGCGAGCACGCCACGCCCCTCAAAGAGGCGGCCCTGCATTACTCGACCGACGGTGGACCAATCAACAAGCGAACTTGGAAATCGGTCCCGGCCACCATCGACGGCGATAAGATCGTCGCCGCTGCACCACCCGGTGATGCAGCCGTCTGGTTCCTGACCGTCACCGACGACCGCGGCGCGATCGTCAGTACGCGAGTCGTTCTGAAGTAAATAGCCGACGCTAGTTACCTGCTTCGTCTTCTTCAGGCGGAGCCGGTGGTGGCGTCACGGGTGGTGGAAGGGCGGGCGTCTCGAGCGCTTGCTCTTCGGCTGCGACCACTTCTTCCTTGGGCACGCGGACTACGGCGATGAGCGCGTCGGATTCGTCCAGCGACATGATCCGCACGCCCTGCGTATTGCGACCAATTACGCTGACATCGGCCGCGGCGATCCGCTGCAACTTGCCGCCAGCGGTCATCATCAGCAGTTCGTCGTCCTCGCGAACCACGGCAATAGCCACCACGGGGCCGTTGCGTTCCGTCGCCTTGATATCGCGCACGCCCATCGTGCCGCGACCCTTCGTGGGATAACGGCTGCCCGACGATTCGCTGTCATCTTCGGCTTCAGCAGCTGCCTCGACGGGTTCGGGAACGCTGCCATCTTCGGGCACGTCACTCTCAGGAACATCGGGCACGCTGCTATTCGGCCCGATTGGGGTCCGCTTACCGTAACCCTTCTCGCACACGGTGAGCAACGTCGCGTCGGGATCGGCGACCACCATGCCGACGCAGTAATCTTCCTTGCGGAGCTTGATGCCCTTCACCCCTTGAGCATTGCGCCCCGAGCTGCGGACAGTCGATTGCTTGAAGCGAACCGCTTGCCCCTTGGCCGACGACAGAATAAGTTCGTCGCCTGGCTTAGCAATCGCCACACTCACCAGCTCATCTCCCTCGACGAGATTGATGGCGATGATGCCCGTCTTCTTTGGCCGGCTGTACTGCGCCAGCGGTGTCTTCTTCACGAGGCCGTTGCGCGTTCCCATCACCAGGTAATGCTCGGGCAAGTCGTAGTCGCGAATGGCCAGGCACTGCGCGATCTTCTCTTCCGGCGCGAGATTGAGCAGGTTGACGATCGCCCGCCCCTTGGAATCGCGTTTGAGTTCTGGCAGGTCGTAGACCTTCTGCCAATAGACCTTCCCCTTGGTCGTGAAGAACATCAGATAGGCGTGGGTACTGGCGACGAACAGATGCTCGATGGGATCTTCTCCCTCGGTCTCGGCTCCCTTGAGCCCCTTGCCGCCGCGCTTCTGGGCGCGATACACGCTCGATGGGGTACGCTTGATGTAACCCTTGTGCGAAATCGAGACGACCATGGTCTCTTCGGTAATCAGGTCTTCCAGGTCGACGTGGCCAATCTCGGTGCCGCTCAGTTCGGTGCGGCGATCCTCGCCGTACTTTCGGCGAATTTCGAGCAGGTCTTCGCGAATGATCGCCCGGATGTTGTTTTCGTCCGACAGAATCCGCTGATACTCGGCCATTTCGGCGACCAGCTCTGCATGCTCGCCACCCAGCCGTTCCTGCTCCAAGTTCACCAGCTGGCTGAGCGTCATCCGCAGGATCGCATCGGCTTGCACGGCCGTCAGGCGATAACCGTCGGCGACACCACGTTCGCTCTGGAAGAACTTGAAGCCCTCCGGCCCGAGCGCCCGTTCCATCATCGACGCGGGTGCTTCGACATTCATCAAACCGGTCTTCGCTTCGGCCACGGTGCGCGATTGGCGAATAATGCGGATGATCTCGTCGATATTGGCCAGTGCCAGCAACAAACCTTCGACGGTGTGCTTCCGCTTGCGCGCCTTCATCAACAGGAACTGCGTGCGACGACGAATGACCGTCACGCGATGCCGCAGGAACTCCTCGAGCATCTGCTTGAGCGTGAGATTTCGCGGTTTGCCATCGACCAGGGCCAGCAGGATGATCGAGAACGAATCTTGCAGCGGCGAAAACTGATACAGCTGAGCCAAAACCACTTCGGGATCGGCATCGCGCTTGAGCTCGATGACGATATGCACTGGCTGCTTCAAGTCGCTGTAGTCGGTGACGCTGCTGATGCCCTTGATCTTCTCTTCGTTGACGAGCGACGCGATTTTTTCCATCACGTTGTCGCGCATCGCCTGGTACGGAATCTCGGTGACGACGATTCGGTAGCGATCTTTTTTGTGCTCTTCGATCTTCGCGCGAGCGCGGACCGTGATCGTGCTGCGGCCGGTCAGGTAACCGCGACGGATGCCCGCGCGACCGCAAATCATGCCGCCGGTGGGAAAGTCGGGGCCGGGGATCAGTTCCAGCAATTCGTCCATCGACACATCGGGCTCATCGATGACCCGAACCATGCCGTCGCAGATTTCGCGCAGATTATGCGGCGGAATGCTGGTGGCCATACCGACGGCGATGCCCTGCGTACCGTTCACCAGCAGGTTCGGGAACTTGCTCGGCAGCACGGTGGGCTCGAGCGCCCGTTCGTCGTAGGTGGGCAGAAAGTCGACGGTGTCCCGGTCGAGATCGTCGAGCATCAGCGCGGCGATGGGAGACAAGCGAGCTTCCGTATATCGCATTGCCGCCGGAGGCAGGCCGGCGATCGAGCCGAAGTTTCCTTGCTTGTCGATCAGCACGTGGCGCATGTTCCAGTCTTGGGCCATGCGGACCAGCGTGGGATAGATCACGCTTTCGCCGTGCGGGTGATAGTTACCGCTGGTATCGCCCGAGATCTTGGCGCACTTTACGCGGCCAGCGCTGGGGCCCAGGTTCAGGTCGTTCATGGCGACCAGAATGCGCCGCTGCGAAGGCTTGAGGCCGTCGCGCACGTCCGGCAACGCGCGGCTCACGATCACGCTCATCGCATAGACGAGGTAACTCTCCTTCAACTCGTCTTCGATGGGCTGATCTTGAGCCCGGTCTTTGTCGTTGATGGGTGGCAGGGGCGGATCGGAAGAATTCGGATCAACGGGCAAATCATCGTCGGTCGACAAGTGAGAATCCTTTCCCGCGGAGCTTTCAGGCCGGAGCGTTTCACGAGCCTCAAGGTGCTCGTTCCAACTCGCTCAACGGAGCCGCGGTTACTGCGGAGGGAACGGCCCAAAAACAAGGCGTTTTTGCTGGTTTTTGGACCCGATCGGCAATGCGACTAATCTACCAAATTCGCACCCCCGCGGCAACGAGTGGCAGCCCGTTTCCGGCACTCGCAACTGCTTCGATAATCACGACTTGCGCAGGCAGCCCGCAGGCCAGCAACAAGTGGACGAACGCAGTTCCGGCGCTACCGCCTCTGCGCACGACATTCACCACGCCCCCGCCCCTGCGGCGGGGGTTCATTGGCTTTTGCACTAGCTGTTGCTCGCCCCGGCCTACTTCCCCGTTGGAGTTCCGGCTTTAGCCGGTCCTGTTCCTTGCCATTTGTCCTACCTGTTGCTTGCGCAGCTCCCCTGCCCGAACAGCGCGCAGTTCCGCTCCTTACCGCCCTTCTTTCTACTTCGCCTTTCTCATCTTCTTCTCCAACAGCGCCTGTCTCGCCTTCCGCTCCTTCCGGTTCAGCGGCCTTCGTTGCCCGGGGTCCTCTTTCGCAGGCGAGCCATCGACTCCTGACCTCTGCTTACTGGACTCCTCACTGTCCCCCGCACATTCTTCCCGGTGCTCCACAGACACCACCACCTCACCCGTCAACTCACCGTGAACAGTCCGCCGCGCGGCCTCTTCTTCATACAACTTCATCACGGGCCGCGTCGCCGAATCGAAGGCTGCCATTGCACTTACGGGATCGCGAAACTTCTCGTTCCGCATCTCAGCAGCCTCTTTCGCGAACAGCGCTGAACAGTCCCTATTCAGGGGGCTGCTGCGCCGCTCAGCCCGCTCGGGGTCGGGAGTCTTTGGCGAGCGACGACCCTCCATTTTCGAGGATCGTTTTTCGCCATAGACTCCCGACCCCTGACTCGTTGCCCGCTCCTTCGCCGGCACTTCTTCTTCCTCCTCCTCATCCAAACCTTCCGCTGCCAGCGCCGCTGCCGCCAGCGAACTGAGCAGCGAAGGCTGTGGCAACATCGCGGCGTGCTCGGCCAATTTGCACGCGACCAGCAGATAGCGCGGGTCGCCATAGCCCGTCCGAATCGTTGTCACCGAATTCGCCCCCGCGAAGGTGGCCGATTTGCGAACGGTCTTCATCGGACCCTGCGACATGCGCCACGCGTTTTCCGCCTGGGAGCACAAGAAGTTCAGCCTTTCCGCCGCCATCTGCTCGGCGACGTATAACTGCTGCTCGCGGCGCACGACGTCTTTCACTCCCGGCGACATTTCGACCAGATACGCGGCCACGCGCTCGATAATCTGGCAGATTCTCGTTTGCGAAATCTTCAGCTTTCGCGCCGCGACGCGCGTGCTGAACTGCGACACCTTCACCAGTCGATACGCCTCAAAATCTCGCCAACACGGCGGCAACGATACCTGCATGGTCGGCGCTGCCACACTTGAAGTGTCCGCTATCACGGGCGGAATTTGCGTGAAGATCCACCGCCGGGGAGTTTGAATGAGGTTAGTTCAACCACTCTTCAAACGGAGTCCCGGCGATGGAAGAGCGACAAACCTATCGGCATTTTACGTTGGTCGAGCGGCAGGTCCTAGCGCAGCTGGTGGCCATGCGCGCCACGCAGCAAGAGATGGCAAGCTGCTTGGGTCGTGACGTGCGAACGATCCGAGCCGAGCTCAAACGCAACTCGCGTTATGGCGGCTACTCTGCGTGCGAAGCGCAACGCTTGTCCGAACAGCGGCGTTGCCAGGCTCGACAGAAGTGCCGCAAGTTACGCCGACCCGAGTTGGTGGCAGTCGTCACGGCAGGGCTCCGTAAGCGCTGGTCACCCGATCAAATCGCCGGTCGTTTGAAGCGGCAATTCCCGTGCGAACCGCAGCGTCGCTGCTCCAGTCAAACGATCTACCGCTGGATCGACACCGACGATTTCGGTTACCTTTGGCGGCGAATGTTGCGAAACCACAAACGCCGCAAACCTCGTGCGCGGCAGGTCAAGTCACCGGCGCGCGAGATCGCCGGGCGGCCCGAGATCATCAACCTACGCGAGCGAATCGGCGACTGGGAGGGAGACACGATCGTCGGCCGTGGCGGGCGGGCCTCGCTGGTCAGCCTCGTCGAACGGAAAACCGGCTTCGCCTTGCTGCTCCCAGTGGAGAACCGCTGTGCTCCCACGGTGAACAACGCGATAAAACGGCGCTTAGGCACGCTTCCACCCGAGGCTCGGCACTCGCTGACATTCGACAATGGCTCCGAATTCGCCGGTTACCAAGAGCTGATGTCGAGTCTGTCACTCGACATTTATTTCGCCACTCCACGCTGCCCTTGGCAACGTGGTAGCAACGAGCATTTCAACCGCCTGGTCCGCGAGTTCTTCCCCAAAGGCACCGACCTGCGTGGCCTGAATCGGCGCAAGCTGGCCGAGGTGCAGCGGTTATTGAACCAACGACCACGCAAACGCTTAAACTATCAAACGCCCGACGAAATCTTCTCCGAATTCTGCCAGCGGACACTTCTAACTTGACAGCGCCGTCGACCCCTTTCGCGAAAATACGCTGTGCAATCTCACAACACACCTTCGCCAACCTATCAACCACTCGTGACTAGTTAGGTCACGCCCCGCTAGCATTTTTCCAGGTAGGTCACATCCGCCGGATGTGATCCTGGACTTGCAAGTCGAGCCGGAACTGCCATTTCCAGGTCGCAGCGGGCCGCTGCGACCTACCGAAGATCCCTGCAGCGAATAGAATCTACCGGGCCAACAAGTCGGGCTACTTGGCGGGAGAAAGCTTCGCCGGCGGGGCCGAATACCGGTTGAGCACCAGGCTGCTGGTTCGCTTCGGCAGCCCTTGAACTTGCTTCACTTTTCGCAGCGTGGTGAGCAGCCGCTCGACTTGCTCGTGAATGTCTGGCCGCTGCGAGATGACGAGGCAAGCGGCGTTGTCGAACTGATGGCAGGATCCCGGGCCGCCGACGTCCTGCCAGCTATGGGGCTCGACGGTAGTGCTAATGTTGTCGATCAACTCGCGATAGTCGCGAGCCTGGTTCCCGTCCTTCGCTGGTCGCGTAGGCTCCAGCAGATCGAGCACGGGATAGATGCGAATCGTCATGTTCTCGGGCGAGCAGGCATCCTCGATGGTCGTGATTTTGATTACTTCGTCCTTGACCATGTAGGTCAGATTCAAGTCGCCCAGAATCAACCGCAACGTGCTCTTGAGCGAAGTCTCCACCACTTTGCCTGTGATGGGCTGGGTCGGTGTGACTCCGGCGTCCTCGATCTTTTTCGTCAGCACGATGGTAATGTTGCACTCATCGGCCAGTTTCGAGATCAGCTCCTTCAGCGGCATGTCTTTGATATCGAAGGTAACGCGTTGGGCCAGTGCAACCTCGATGCGCCGTTCGTTGGCTTGGTCTGCTTCGCTACAGATGGAGTAAGAAACTGGATGCACCACCGGAATCGGCGACACCTGCGATTGAGCAAGGCTGCTGCCGCCTAAGACAGCGAGCAGGACGACTGCCGAGGATGCAATGCGAATGACGATCATGAAATGATTCCCAAGTGGCAGCCCCAGAGAAAGAGCAATCCACTATGGCGCTCGTACGGTTCCCGGTGCCGACGTCGACGATGCAGGCTGCGAGCCAGTCGCCGATGCACCCAGGTTCTGGCCAGCGCGCGAGACCCGTAGCGTGGTGAAGAGTTGACCAATGGTCTCGTGGATATCGTCTCGCTGGCTGATGATCAGGGATGCCGCGTTATCAAAGCCTTTGATCGACCCCGGTCCACCCACGTCATTCCAGGAATCGGGCTCGATGGTCTGAGTCAGAATTTCAATCAACGGATCGAAATGGAACTTGGGCTTACCATCGACCACGACTCCCGCGTCGATCAAATCCTTCACGGGGTAGATTCGCACGGCCAATTTCTCAGGAGATTGCGCATCTTCGAGCGTCGTGATCTTCAGCACTTCATCGCGCACCATGAAGGTCAGATTCAAGTCCTCCAGCAGCAGTCTCAAAAACGAACGGAGCGAAACGTCCGTTACTTGCTTGGTGACAGGCTGATCGGGCTGGACTCCGGCATCCTCGATCTTCTTCGTCAACACGATGTTGATCTTCAAGTCTATCGCAATTCTCTGCATGACTTCCTTGAGCGGCGTGTCTTCGAACTCGTAAGACACCTGCTTATCAAGTGCCGCGCTCACTTTCTGGTGATTGGCATTATCTTTCTCGCGGTACACGAGATAAGAAACGGGAGGCTCGGCGCAGAGCGGCGAGCCGAGCAAAACGCTAAGGGCAACAAGCAGACAAGCAAATCTGAATCGTGACATGATTCAATCCTCGCGAAACAAAAGTTTCAGTAGAGTGGCGAAATCGCGGGCCGATAAAGATTGCGAGAGAGTTCTGGCTATTCCTTCGCCTCATACAGCTGCGGCAGAGACCAGCTGGGCGCGGCGCTATCTTCGCCGCGGCGTAGTGGCCCGCGGCTATAACGATTGCCGCTACTGGGGAGTGGCGAACTGAGCAGCCTGGAACTCGCCAGCGGTGAACTGGCTCGGGTTGGTACCGGGCTCCTGCTCGAAATCCCTTGCACACTCTTGGCCTGACGCAAGGTCATTAACAGCGCACCAATACGCTGATGAATATCGCGCCGCTGAGAAGTGACCAGCGAAGCCGAGTTCTCGAATCCACTAATCGAGCCTGGGCCGCCGACATCTTGCCAGGAGTCTGGTTCGAGGGTCGATGTGATCAGTTCAATCAGTGGATCGTAGTCATTTCCCGCATCGAGCAAGTCCTTAACCGGATAGACTCGCGTGATCATGTTCTCGGGCGACTGAGCATCTTCGATCGTAGTGATGACCAGGGTCTCGTTCTGAATCGTGGTGGTCAGGTTCAGATCGGCCAGCATTAGGTTTAGCGCCGAGTTGAGCGTGATGTTCTGGACCTTGATCGTCACCGGTTGATCGGGCTGAACGCCCGCGTCTTCGATCTTCTTCGAGAGCTTGATCGCCAGGCCCGATTTCTGGGCGATATGATCGAGGGCTTCTCGCAGCGGCGTATCGAGCAACGTCAGAGCGTGTCGCTTCGCTAGCGCTTCCTCAATCTTGTCGGCCGCCGAAGAATCGGGGCTCACGGCCGAGAGGGCCAAAGGCACCTGAGCCGAAGCGGGCATTTCCAGCAGCAGGCCAACCAGAAAGACGTGCGCGCAGGTGAAGAGAAGAGAACCGAGAGGAGTTCGCACGAATTGTACCCTTGATGGTAGCCCCACCGAGTCGAGACTCAGGATAACTAGTTTTATGCCCAGCTGACAACTATAATCCCGAGCGTCAGGGGCGCTAATCTGCAAAGTCACACGCTGGAAAACGTGTGCTATCTCATGCGTGTGGTTCGCCACATGTTCTTATCGTATGCAGTTTGCCGAACAATTCCGTTTGGCATTTCCCCCTGTTCAATCTTGTTGGCAACGGTCGTCATTCACTTCTCGGAGCTCAGGTCACCATGTTGAATCCCCGTGCGCGCTGGCTCATCGCCGCGCTAATGTTGCTTCCTCTTCTCGCTCTTCGCGCTTCCGCTCAAGAGGCTCCAGCCAAGTTGCCTCCGCAGCCTTTGCCGCTGAAGCGTGTCGTGCTGTTTAGTTCCAGCGTGGGCTTTTTTGAGCACGAAGGACAGATCGAAGGGAACAAGCAGATCGAATTCAGCTTCAAGACCGACGACATCAACGACCTGCTGAAGAGCATGGTGGTGCAAGATCGCCAGGGAGGGATTGTGACGGGCATCAACTACGGTTCGCCCGAGCCACTCACGCGCACCCTCCGCACGTTCACCATCGACCTGACCGACAATCCCACGCTGGCCGAGATCTTTCAGCAGTTGCGAGGGCAGGAAGTGCTGCTCGAAACGCCCACGCCGGTCACGGGCTTGGTCGTGGGAGTGGAAGTGCGCAATGTGCCGCTTGCGGGCGATAAAGTCGCGCAAGTGGAAGTGCTGAACTTGCGCACCAGCGAGGGTCTGCGCAGCATTCGGCTCGATACCATCTCGCGCACGAACTTTGTCAGCCCCAAGATCGACAAGGAGTTTCAGCAAGCCCTTACGTTGCTCGCCGGCGTGCATGCCAACGATCAACGGCGGGTGAAGCTCGATTTTCAAGGCAAAGGCAAACGTGATGTCGCCGTGGGCTACATCCAGGAAGCTCCCGTTTGGAAGACCAGCTATCGCCTGGTGCTCAGCGATGACGAAGCTCCCTTTCTGCAAGGCTGGGCAATTGTCGAAAACACTTCGACCCAGGATTGGAAAGACGTACAACTCACGCTCGTCAGTGGTCGCCCGATTTCGTTCGTCATGGACCTCTCTCAACCGCTGTTCATGACGCGCCCCTTTGTCGTGCCCGAGATGCATGCCAGCCTCTCACCGCGCGTGTACGACCAGGACCTGGGCGCCAAGGAAGATGAGTTTCGCGCTGCTGGCGGTCGCAAACAAAGTGGCAGCTTTGGCGGCGGTGGGTTCGGCGGGGGTGGCATGGGCGGCGGTGCAGGTTTTGGCGGTGGCCTCGGTGGCGGGACCTTTGGCGGCGAACCACCCGGCTCAAAGACACGGCCTTTCGCTACCAGCGTGGTGCCGGTGGTCGATCCCTTTAGTGAGCGTGACGCAGACAAGATCGACCTGTCACAAGGTGTCGAGAGTGCCGCGAAGGGGCAGGATATCGGCGAGCTCTTTCGCTACTCGATCAAGACGCCCGTGACCTTGCCGCAGAACGAATCGTCGATGCTGCCGATTGTGAACGCGCCGGTGAAGGGCGAGAAACTGGCGATCTATAACCCAGCGGTGCATCGCAAGCATCCGCTGTCGGGTGTTCGCCTGACGAACACGACCGACCTGCACTTGTTGCAAGGTCCGGTCACGCTCTTCGACGGCGGCGAGTACGCCGGCGATGCCCGCATCGAAGATCTCGCCCCCGGTTCGACCCGCATCATCAGCTATGCCCTCGATCTGGAGACCGAAGTCGTCGCCGAAGATCGTTCGGAAAAACGCCAGGTGATTGCGCTGCAGATTCGCAAGGGTGGACTGTATGCCAAGCAGAAGGTCACGCGCACCTCGACCTACCTGGTAAAGAACTCGGGGAACAAGGCCAAGCAATTGTTGATCGAGCGGGGTGTTGATCCCGCCTGGAACCTTGTCTCGCCCGTAGCCGAAGAAAAGACCCGCTCGCTCCATCGCTTTCGCGTTACTGCCGAGCCGGGCAAGACGGCCAGGCTGATTGTGACCGATGAGCAAGAGGTAACGGAGGACTTCGCGCTCACCATGCTCGAGCCGGCGCAAATCGACGTCTACGTTCGCCTGCCTGTAGCCTCGCCAGAGCTCAAGGCTGCGTTCGATTCGCTCCTTGCCAGCCGCACGAAACTGGCCGAGGTGACCAACGTGCGCGTGGCCAAGCAGGCCCAGTTCGAGGCTCTCACCAGTGAGCAGGAGCGGACCAGGCTGAACCTGAAAGCCCTCCCCTATGTGCAAGGCGCGTCGAATGTCAGCGAAGAGAACAAGCGGTCGACCAACGACCTGCTGCAACGCTACCTGAAGAAACTCGGCAGCGTCGAAACCGAACTCGACATTGTCCGCAGCGAGATCTTTCAGATTCAAGATCGCGAAGCCAAAGCCAAACGCGACTTCGAAAAGCTGATCGAAGACCTTAAGGTCGAGTAGTTCTCGGAAGCGTCTGGGCCAATGAGCCGGAAGCGTGAGCGGCCGGAGAGGTCAGAGAATACTCTCCGGGCGCTGACGCTTCCGGCTCAGGCAGAGCCAAGAAACACCAAAGCCGAAGTGGTTCACTCGAACCACTTCGGCTTGGATTGTTTCTTGTTGATCGTCTTCGCTGCCTACGACCCGCCGGTTCTCGCGGGGGTGTTCCACCATGGATATTCGCCGTAGCGATTCAATTCCATCGAGAGCAGGACGGTACCGGTGACGAGGGCGAGAAACGAGAGGATCAACATCACGGTGTAGATGTTCGTCCCCTGCTTCTGCACGGCAGGTTGGCCCGGATTACTTGAGCTGGGTAGAGACATTGTCATCCTTCCGAATCGGGCCGCGTTGGTACTTCTTATCAATCTGAGCGACCGACCGATCGGGTGCGGTCTGCTTGACAGTGACCATGCCCAGATAGGTGTTGCCGCGATAGACCTGCAGGTTGTGTCCAGGCTTCAAGCCGTCGTCCGAGCCAAGCGAAACTTCGACCAGGTCGGTCGAGTTGACGTCCAGAACTTTGCCCTTCACGCGGGGCTCGATGTGAGCGACGAGTGTGTTGACGTCGAGTCCCTTGGCATCCATCACCATCTTCATCTTGGTGACTTGCAGAGCAAGTTGCGTGTTCCGTTCGTCCAGGCGAGCCTTCAAGCCAGTGGCTTGATTGAGATCGTCGGTCAGCTTCACGACTTGAGCAAACTTGTCGTCCAGATCTGCTGAGGTATCACGCAGGGCCTGACGGGTGGTTACGATTTGAGCTTCGAGGTCGGTGAGCCGCTTCTGAGCGACGCTCACTTCTTCCGTCACCTTGCTATTGCTGGTGATCAGGGTGTCGTATTCTCGCTGCTTGGCGGCGAGTTCGGTTTCGGCCCGAGCCAGGCGAGCTTGCAAGCTACCGAGCACGGCGCGGCGCGCGACCCGTTCTTCTTCGAGCCGGCGCTTGGTGCGTTCCAACTCTTCCTTCAGATTCGTCTCTAAGGTGCGCAGATCGGCGAGTTGTTTCTCGAGCCCGATCTTGCCCTTCGAGGCGTCTGTATTTTGGGCGTAGTCTTTCCAATTTTTGTGGGTGGCGAAGACCATCACCGAGGCCGTCATAAAGCAGATGCTCATGACGAAGATCAAAACGGTGAATATCTTTCCGACGAGAGTCATAGCTAAGTCACCTTAACCGAAAGGTCCGCGGCCAGCACGGTAAACACTCTGGGCAGCAAATCCGCCGCCTCGCAAAGTCGACCAGAATCCAAGGCATCTCACCGAGCGGTGATCTGCGGCCACTTTACGACAGAAGAGCAGAACGTCACTGCAGTATAATTTCGCCCGATAGCAAATTCAACGAAACGCTTCAAAATCCTACGAATACCCGGTTTAGCTCGGTCCCAGCAACTTACCGGACGAGCTTTTGGCAGCTGAAGGTGCGACGAACGAAAGCCAGCGACTCCCTAAAAGAGCGTCTTCCGTGCGGGCAACGTCCCGACTTCGTTGGCACGACTCCTTCCACCGTCATGACCGAAACACAGGCCACCCTCCACCGAGTTCATTCCTCGGCGCGGCAAACATTTTCCTGCGGCAGTCAGCCCCACCTGGGAATTCGACATCGCCCCAAACGATTATTCCCGTTGTGCGATCCACCGACTCACTTTCTTCGCTCTCCCTCATGGGATTCCCTTTCTCTCGCCTCGTGTACTCCGGCGAGAGAGGGTCGGGGGGAGGGGCTCGCCTCGAAGCAACCGCAGTCATCTCACTCGCTCTGATAACCGTTTTTGATAACTTTTTCATCAACTTTTTCGCGATAACCATTTGCTGGAACCACCCACTGCCATTCCACTTACGCGAAGAAAGTCTCCGTTTTCTTCGAAATGCTGATAACCACTTTTTCAGGTGGCTCTCGGCAGCCAGGGCAGGCCGTAACGGATCGCGCTGTCCAGTAGGTCGCATCCGACGGATGCGATCCTGACTGCGTCATTGGACGCCTGCCTTTGGCAATCGACCGCCAAGCGCACAACCGGCGTCTCGCTGCCGCAAGTTCCGGCCAGCGGCCAGAACCTACCGTGCCAACGTGACTGGTGACACCAAGCCCTGCGCGCAGGCCTACTTCGCCTTCCGCACAGTTCCCTGTCCGGAAGCCGGGCTAAGCCCTTCCGTTACCTCTCCTAACCAACTTCGGCATCGACCTCCTCGCCCAGTGGCGCCGCTCGCACAACGAAAAACCAAACAACCTGGAATCTGCTCGACTCGTGATTCTTTGTCAAACTGCCGATCGCAACTTTCTTGGTGATGAGACGTGGGCGGCTGCATTCGGTTGGCTGCTTCCGGGCAGCGAGCAAGATTGCCTCCACAGATTTCTCATTCCTACCCTTGGAGATCGTCGGGTACGATGCAACTGCAATGGGTCGTCACCATGGCGTAGAGCAGTGACCAACAGCAACCATGCACAAGCCTCGCTCTGCCGCGTCGATCTTCGCAGCCATCATGCTGCTTGTGCTCGTCCTTCCCGCACTCTACGCGGCTTCCATCGGGCCGGCATTTTGGCTGGTAGACCATGACTACCTGGACGCGGAAAGTACCAGAGACTTCTATACCCTGCTGTTGAACTCCGGGAGGGCTACCGGCACTTATCGCTGGCTGGATTGGTACTGCGCTCTTTGGCGCTAGTCTGCGCCACGAGCGGTGCCAGTCGACCTACGCTTCTACGCTGACGCACCGGCCGAAGATCGAGTTCGCGCCTACCCAGCCATTGATGCGCCCGCGATTGTTGCCGATTTGGAAGCGTGGCCCCTGAATGGCTTTGACGAGGTGCAGATATTCTTTGCCGTTTACTTTGCAAAGCACAATATCACCAACATCCAGTGCCGCCGGGTCGACTGGCTCGACCGTGCAAAGCTGACCAGATTCAATCTTGCCAACCATCGAGTTGCCGCGTGGACGGAATGACACGGTTTCCCCTGCGCGCAACTGTGCAATGTATGCCGTAGCCCAACCCATCGAGATCCCTCACCGCTGCTTTGTTTTCAGCCAAGCTTACGAGATTTTGTTGGCCCAGTCACTCGTCGGTGGCACGTGGTGGTACTCCACCCGTGTTCGTCGACCATTCTCGCCCCTGTTAGATCACTCGCCGCTGCCGGAAACCTAGCCATTTTGCGCTATCGTCAAACTGCCGCTACACGCAAATCTCCAGGTAGGCTCCGGGCAGTCGCAACCACGAACTGTGCGGTGGCGGCAAGCACACGCCAGCGATGGCCGCGAAACTGCCGACATGTGTAGTCGCTGAAGGAACCGCCGAAAGCAGCAGCTTCAGCAAGAAGCGAAAAAGTCCGTTCAGTCTGGCGGGGCTTTTTTGTGCACGGGTAGAATGGGGTGATGAGGAAACACGTCGGACCCCTTACTGTTGCCATTTTGATGCTGCTACCGATGCTCTACATCGGCAGCTATCTGGCACTGGTAGTACCAGCCGGGTTTATCGTGGACGTGAATTCTCACCTGAACGGAGGCTATGTAGCGTTCGTTCATTATCGCCTCGGCGCACATCGGATTGAATCACTGTACTGGCCGCTCGAGCAAATCGATCGCAGGGTTAGACCGGATGTGTGGAAATAGCTGTCCACTTCACCGGCCAAGAATTCCGCACTTCGCCCTAAATCACAGAGCCGACGCGGCCGGTGGCACGTGGTGGTACTCCACCCGTGTTCGCCAGCCATCTTCGCCACTGTTGGATCACGCGTCGCTGCCGGAACTCTTAGGAGCGGCAATGAGCTACCGGGCTACCCGGCCCGTACGCTGCTAATTTTGCAGTTGGTTAATTTTGATTGCCAATCCGCGATACGTGGTGTGAAGTAGCCCGCCACATTTGCGGGCGTTAGGATAGGAAAATGGACGCGCCGGACATCTACAAAGACGCTGCGCTTGCTGACATAACGCTCATTTGTCACCGATGCAAAGCAAGCCTGGACTCCGAAGACTTGCCGGAAGGGCAGCCGCGTTTTTCGGATTCCGGCTATTTCGTGGCCCTGGCCAACGAAGCGTACCGCCGTGGTTGGTTGATCGAATATGACGGCCCCAACGCCAGCGATTTCGATTACCGCATCCTGTGCCCAGAGTGCGCGGGGAATAAATATGGTTAGACTCGCCATGCGCTTCCGTGTCCGCACACTGCTAATTGCAGTGGCACTAGGTCCGCCGGCGCTGGCCTTACTCTATTTCGGACCCTGGGTTGCCGTTTGGGACGGTCGATTTTCGCTCAACGTCAGAATTGTTAATGAAACTGGGAAGGCAATCGCCCACGCCGAAGCGGCTGTTGTAAGCTACCGGCCAGATGCAGATGGCCTCGTTTCAAATCCAAACACCGAGGGCGGGTGGTTTTGGAAGCCATGTCCCTTGGGCCAAAACAGCGTCGCACAGCTTGATGTGAAATGCTCTGGACGGACAACCTGGCTAGGGCACGAATTGAGTTATTGGCACCAGCCAGCGATTGCTATGAAGGTCGATTTTACTGACGGGTCACGATCATTGTTTGCGGTGGATATTCCCAAAAGGCGCGGGGTACGCGATCTTGTCGTGAATATTCCGAATGCTGAATGAATGGCAGTGACGGCCATATTTGGCCGCGTACAGTCCGCTGATGTTCCGGCCGTATGCCTTGAGTATCGCCGAACCAACTTCAGAGCCGGTTGGTGGCACGTGGTGGTACTCCACCCGTGTTCGCCAGCCATTCTCGCCGCTGTTGGATCACGCGCCGCTGCCGGAACTCTAGCCATTTTGCGCTATCGTCGAGCTGCAACTGATGACGGTCCTCTGGCTGGCACTATGCAGTCGATTGCCTACGCAAACATTCAGAAAGAGAGATCCGTACCTCACAAGACCAGGGGAAGACACGGGTGGAGTACCACCACGTGCCACCAGGTTCTACTCAGGGTAGCCGGCGGCTGTCGTCTGGCGGGGTATAGCCGTCAAACGGCCAGGAGTAGACGCGACTGAACTGTGTGAAGGCTCGAATGAAAGATTCCAGGTCCGGATAACGCTGTTCCGTTTCGTGGTCTGGAAAGTGCCACCAACCGCAGTGTCCGTCGGGGTGCAGTAACACCGCGTTGCCGTTAAGAGCATGAAAGAGGATGAGTGAACCTTGCCAATCTTTCGCTCCCCGGATTTCATGCAATTCATATCCAGGTAGTGGAAAGGTGTACCACTCGCTCCCTTCCAGAAAGCTGCCCGCAGTATCGGGCATGGATTCGCGTAGACCACTAAAGTGCTCTGCGAACTCGGTCAGAACGGCATTGTCCCGCAGGCCGACTTTTTTCAGTTTCTCCGACAACGTAGCAACGCTGATCGGCGCTGGCACGTACCAGCTGTCGCCAATTCCGGGGTCTGCTGATGGAGTTTGCAGCCTCAACCAGCCTTGCCCTTGGCGAACGACGACCGATGTCGGTTGGAACTCCAGCAAGCGGTCTCGCAGTTCTTGGAGCACCGGGTTTTGGATCGTGCTCCAGCGCTCGACGAGCATCTTCTTCACGTCGGCTGGCTGCTTGCCGCGAAGCTGACTAATCCACGGATCGAGCGCTGCGTTGACATCGGCAGGCAATTCATCTGCAGGTAGAACGTACTCGGTGGCTTGGACCATATGCGGAGTAGCGGGATGTGAATGCTGTATCACTTGCGGAGGTGGGCCGCTGAATTGGTCACAACCAACAAGTGAGCACAACGCTGCGACAAAGTGCAGCGACAGGAGATTCTGCCAGTTGAAGTTTGGTCGCAACATGCTGAGGACTCTAGCGTTTTCAACCTTCACTGCCCAAGCGACGATTCCCGTTGGGCGATCCACCGACTCATCTTCTGTTCCTACGGTAGCGTCACGGCACTCACCCAGCTGAGGCTCTTCCCGACGTCGTAGGTTTCGATTCGCTCGAGCTTGCCACTCTTCGTGTCGATCGAGTAAGCCGCCAGCTTGCCGGTTCCTTCGCCGCCGGCGAACAAGAATTTGCCGTTGGGGCTGAGGGCGAACGAGCGCGGCGTCTTTTCGGTTGGCGTTTGACCGAGAGCCGTCAGCTTGCTGGCGGGGGCATCAAAGCGAAAGCCTGCGAGGCTGTCGTGCCCGCGATTCGAAACCCAGACGAACTCGCCACTGGGATGCACATGTACGTCGGCGGTAGTATTGCGACCTTGAAACGTCTCCGGCAAGGTGGAGACGGTTTGCAGCGGCGTCAAACCTTTTTCGGCATCCAGCGAATAGAGCGTGCAGCTGCTCCCCGTTTCGTCACTGCTGAAGGCGAACTTGGCCGAGGGATGAATCGCCAGGTGTCGCGGTCCCGCGCCGGGCTTGCCGCCAGCAGCCTTCTCTTGCTGGGTCAGCTTGCCACTCTGCACGTCGAGTTTGAATTGAAAGATGGAATTGGGTTCGACGTGGGGCACGAAGACCCATTTTTCGTCCGGCGAGAGGACCGTCGCATGCGCGGTCTTGGCCGTCATGATCTCCTGCAGCGGCTTGGCGCCGATCTTTCCGCCGGCAGCAATCTCGTGCACGGTCATGCGTCCCGCAGCATACGAGGCGGCAAACAGAAACTTGCCGGCGCGGTCGACATTCACATAGGCGGCATTCGCGCCGGTGCCCAACTCCGTTTCGTTGATGGCCGATAGCTTGCCGTCGTTCTCGATTTTAAACGAGCCAATGCGCGCATTCGTCCGCAGCGAAGCGAACAGGGTGCGACTCGGCGCATGCACGGCCAGCGAGCCGGGCGCGGTGCCGACGTTGGTGCGCGAGACTTCTTTTAACTTGCCGGTCTGTTCGTCCAGATCGTAGTGCACAATCGACTGCGAGCCGGAGTCGGAAATGTAGAGGCACGTTTCGGCGGCAGCCATCGGCGCGATCCTTCCAGCGAGTGCAACGCACAGCAACAACAGCGAGCAAAAAAAGCGAGTTCTCACGAGTACACCTTTCGCAGCAAAGGAATGGGAGGCTAGCACGTGAAGGTGTTGTAACGCGCAACTGGGCTAGACGCTATTTTCGAGCTGGCTACAATCGCTGGGGACGGGCGAACAAGGAGGACTCATGCAGTGCAGATTCGTTGCAATGCTGGCTGGGCTCGTTGCTCTGCTGGCGCTTGGCAGTGATCGAATGGCAGCTGGCGGCGAGAATGATCCTGGCCTCGCTGGTGATGAAACCAGTCCGAGTGCAGCCGTGGCTAAGACGGCCGCATTGAAGGAGGCTGGGCCCAATGTCTTAGGCCTTCCGCGCGGCGCAGTTTCCGGCGGTGGAACCTTGATGGTGTGTGGCGGCGGCAATTTGCCGGAAGAAGTCTACGACGAGTTCATCAAACTCGCGGGCGGACCCAACAGCCGCTTGGTTCTGATTCCCTCTGCCTATCCCTGGGCAAATCTCGAAGCGCTTACTTACCGCTTCAGTGGCTGGCTCGAGTATCCCGTACAGTCCTTCGATTTTCTGCATGCCAGCACGCGTGAAGAGGCCGATAGCGAAGCCTTCGCTCGTCCGCTGGCCAATGCGACCGGCGTGTGGATCTCGGGCGGAGCGCAGGGGCGGCTCGCCGATCTGTACAAAGGGACGCGTGTCGAGAAGCAACTGCAGCAGGTGCTGGAACGGGGCGGTGTTGTCGGTGGCACGTCGGCCGGCGCGGCGATCATGTCCGAGACGATGATTCGTCATGGCACGTCGCGCGATGCCGTTACCGACGGCGGCTTTGGTTTGCTGATGTCGGCTGTCGTTGACCAGCACTTTACCGAGCGAGCCCGGCACACGCGGCTACTTGGCGTGCTCGGGCAGAACCCGCAAAAGGTCGGGCTCGGCGTTGACGAACAGACGGCGCTCATCATCCGCGCGAACCATGTGCGCGTGCTGGGTCAAAACCGCGCAACGGTGATCGTCCCCGATCAGAACCGCACCATGTCGCTGCATATGCTGGCCAGTGGAGAAGGGGCGGAAATAGTCCGCGCCCGCGATCAGGCCGACTCTCCGCTTAAATTGCTTCCAGCGAATCTGGCTAAGAAGTAAGCCCACTTCCCTTACCGAATTTCTCTGTACCAAATTCTCAGCGAGCGACTATGCATTTGCAAAGCACGGTCGTCTGCTGTGCGTTTTGATCGGGCAAAGAAATTACCGAGGGCGAGCGCAGAAGGCGACTTCTTAACTACCAGTTCATCTTTGCAAGTGAGCGGAGCTCTGCCACTTGTATCGCTCGCGGCCATCCGCAGAGTTTTTCTACGGAGGATTTGATCCCAATTTTGCCGCAGGTTTTCTGCTTGTCCTGGCCGACAAAAATGCTGGTCTGGCATGTCGGCATAGCATTTGCAAATATTTGCGGCGGTCCGGCGAAATGCTGGGAAGCCTCAGCCACGCTTGCATGAAGTTGCCCTGAAATGAATACCGTACTACTCGAGTTTTCCGCGATCTTCGCGTTCCTCTTGGTGCTCGGTTATTTCGTTCCCGCCGGGTCGTTCTACTGGCTGTATCACGTGCGCCAGCGGGACTTGGAGCCCATTCAAAGTCGGCAACCAACGGCTGCGCAAATCAAGCGGGAGATCCAACTCTCGGTGTCGACGGTGTTCATTTTCGCGGTGATGACCACCGGGCTCTATCAGCTTTATAAGAGTGGCCACACGAGCATCTATTGGAACTTTCGCGATTACCCCATCGGCTACTTTCCGGTGAGCGTGTTCTTGTGCCTGGTTGTTCACGACACCTTCTTTTACTGGACGCACCGCTTCATGCATTGGCGTCCCGTGTTCAAGTACATGCACCTCGGGCACCATCGCTCGGTCGCGCCGACACCGTGGGCCATTTTTGCGTTTCAGCCGGCCGAAGCAGTGGTGCAGTTTCTTTGCATCGCGAGTCTCGTTTTGTTCCTGCCACTCCATCCGCTGGCATTCCTGCTCTTCCTGTGGATCGATACGCAGGTAAATACGGCTGGCCACACCGGCTACGAAATGGTTCCCAAGTTCATTTCTCAGCATCCGTTTTTTCGCGGGCTGAATACGGTGACGCATCACGACGGGCACCACACCAACATGAACAAGAACTTTGGCTCGTTCTTTAATGTTTGGGATCGCTGGATGGGGACTTTGATGGAAGATGAAGAGATCGTGGCTGCGAATCACAAGCCAGCGGCGGCGGCTCACAAGCCCCAACGCCAGCACGATCTCGGTGAAGAGAAGCGGACCGAGGCACCTCTTCCGCAGCCCAGCGGTTCGCACTTTGCGGGCGGAATTAGCAAGCGTTATGCACGCGCTCGGCACCACTAGTTTTCTCCAGCTCGCAAGAATCCCGTTGTTTCGGGGGAACTTGCGTTCGTTCACTTGCGGGCTTCAGCACTTGCCTTCGACGCATGTGCCAGGAAGAATACGAGTTCCCGCCTTGTGAAACTCGCCGATCTCTTGAGGAGTGTTACGCGTGCTGTGCTCTCGAATGATTCGTACGTTAGTTGCCAGTGCCTGCGGTCTGCTCGTTGTGGGTTTGGTGAACCAAGCAGTCGCCGAACCGCCGGCTCCGCCCAAGGGATTGGGAGCGATCTTGTATCCGCAGGATAACCCGCACACCGCGGAGAAGGTCGAGCTTGGCAAGCAACTGTACTTCGACAAGCGACTGTCGAAAGACGATAGCGTGAGCTGTGCAACTTGCCACGATCCCGATAAAGGCTGGTCAAACGGTGACACTTTTGCCACCGGCGTTCGTGGTCAACGCGGCGGCCGTAGCAGCCCAAGCATCGTCAACTCGGCCTACGCCACGTTGCAGTTCTGGGACGGTCGCGCTGCTCACCTCGAAGAGCAGGCTCTCGGGCCGATCCAAAATCCGATCGAAATGGATATGAAGATCGAAGACGTCGTCGCCAAGCTGAACAAGATTCCCGGCTACCGCGAACAGTTCCAAAAGATCTTCAAAACCGATGTCACTCCGAAAGGCATGGCCCAGTCGATCGCCGCCTTCGAGCGTACGATTCTCTCGGGCGACGCTCCTTACGACCGCTTCAAGGCCGGCGATAAGGCGGCCCTTTCGGAACAAGCCCAGCGGGGCATGAAGCTCTTCTTTGGCAAGGCGAACTGCTCGGCCTGTCACAGCGGCCACAGCTTTAGCGACTTCGCGTTCCACAACCTGGGCATCGGCATGGATAAAGACATGCCCGACTTGGGCCGCTTTGTGGTCACCAAGTTGGAAGGTGACAAGGGTGCGTTCAAGACTCCCACGCTGCGTGAAATCTCGCGTACTGCTCCTTACATGCACGACGGTCGCTTTGCCACGCTGGGCGAAGTGGTGGACTACTACAACATCGGTGGTCACCCCAACGCGCAGCTCGACGAGGAGATCTTCGAGCTCAAGCTCACCAAGGAAGAACAAGCTGACATCGTGAAGTTCCTGGTCGAAGGCCTGACCAGCGAAACGTATCCGCACGTGAAGCCACCGAAGTTGCCCGAGTAGCGAGACGGCGACAACCAGGGCTCGACGCTGATTGCGCGAGCCACTGGCCAGTTTTGTGGTCAGTGATTAGCTTGGAGTGTCTGCCCACCACTCGCTAACTCCAACCGATCGAACCCAACTCGTGACCCGCAAGTCTCAGCCGCCGCTCTTGGAAGTCATCGACTCCGGCGACGTGCGCGACTATCCCTGGCTGGCGACAATCGTCGAAACCGGCTTCATCTTTCTGATTTTTTTCCTCATCGCCGGGTCACCGCCTCCTGGTGTGGGTGAATCCCACTACCTCGCCAAAGCGAAGAACTATTGGGATCCCAGTTGGTGCAGCGGTGATCTCTTTCTGGAATCGGCCGACGCTCACCTGACATTCTGCTGGGTGTTTGGTTGGGTGACGAAGTTCTGCTCGCTGGAGGCCACCGCTTGGATCGGCCGCGCAATCACTTGGCTGATGCTCGCCGCTGCCTGGCAGCGATTGAGTGTGGCGCTGGTTCCTCACCGGTTAATGTCTATTTTGAGCGCCGGCCTGATGCTCATTTTTCTGCGCTGGTTTCATATGGCTGGCGAGTGGATGGTCGGCGGCGTTGAGGCCAAGAGCTTTGCCTATGCCTTCTTTCTGCTTGCACTCGAATGCCTAGTGCGAAGAAGATGGACCGGAGCGTGGCTTTGGATGGGAACTGCCGCCGCGTTTCACGTGTTGATTGGCGGCTGGGGCTGCGTGGTGATTGGCGGCGTCTGGCTGATCGAGCGAAATGCGGCAGGCTCGCCGTCGCTCTGGCGCATGTTGCCCGCGATTATCGGCGGTTTCGTCCTTTCGCTGCCGGGCTTGATTCCCGCGATCATGCTCAATCGTGGCGTCGACCCCGAGATTGCCCGCGAAGCAACCACCGCTTACGTCTTCGAGCGGTTGCCGCATCACCTGGTCTTTCATCGCTTCGATCACTTCTTCATGGCCCGGCAACTGTTGCTGCTCATCACTTGGGCGCGGCTGGCCTGGATTCAGCGTCACGATAGTCGCCTGCGAGCCTTGCATCTGTTTATTCTGGGCACCGTGCTCATGGGTGTATGCGGAGCCATCATCGACCAGGCACTTCTTTACCAGCGAGAATTAGCCGCGCGGTTGCTCCGCTACTATTGGTTCCGCCTTAGCGACACCATGCTGGCGATTGGCATTGCGATTCCGTTCTTACATGAGTTGGCGCGGCGCAAAGAATCGCGACCGGTCATCTATGCTGCGTTTCTCACGCTGAGCTTAATCTGCGTCGGCATCGACGTTTCCTACACCGTTTGGCAACGCAACGAAGAGCGACTGCCTGGCGCTTTTCTGCAGCCTAAGCCCACGCAAGTTGCACCGACCGACGACGCGCAGCCTGCACCACAAAAGCCCGCGCTTTCGCCTAAGCAAATGTTCGCCGAGTGGCAGAAGGCCTGCGACTGGATCGAACGCAACACGCCACGCCAAGCGTGCTTTTTGACACCTCGCCGGCAACAAACATTTCACTGGTACGCACAGCGACCCGAGGTGGTGAACTGGAAGGACGTGCCGCAAGATGCAGCAGGCTTGATGCAGTGGAAACAAGCGATGGAAGAGATCTATCCACGCTCGACGTTCACTCGCGACCTCGCCGCGCACAGCGATGCAGAATTGATTGCTCTCGCACGCAAGTACGGAGCGACGTACATCCTGCTCGATCGCACTCGTGCGCATCGCTCGCTCGGATTCCCGCGACTCTATCCGCACGCGCGCGGTCAGAATGCGGCGTACGAAGTGTATCTGCTGCCGCCAGATACCAAGGCGGCCGAGGGAGCAGCACCATGAGCCGATCGGAAACTTCGCCGCTCCAGATGCAGCCCGATCCGTTGGCGGATTACCTCGCCGGACGCATTGCCCGGGGACTGCCCGGTCGCAAGAGCCAAACGCCGGTTGCGCCGCAATTATCGTTCGGGCGACACTTTGGTCCGCCCGCGCGCGAATCACGCGAAGCCGCGGTGCTCTTATTGCTCTATGCCAAGAGCGATGGCTGGTATGTGCCGGCTATCCTGCGTCCCTCGCATATGAAAACCCATGCAGGTCAGGTGGGCATGCCAGGCGGCATGATCGAAGCGGGCGAGTCGAGTCAGCAATCGGCCCTGCGCGAGTACGAAGAAGAGCTTGGCGGCTCGCGCGCCGGCATTCGCGTCCTCGGCGAACTCTCGCCGCTATTCGTCTTCGTCAGCAACGTGCTGGTGCGTCCTCACTTGGCCCTTTGCCTCGACCCGCCAGAATGGCATCCGAACCCCGCTGAAGTGGCCGAAGTGATTGAGGTCCCTATTGCGAAACTGGCTGACCCAGCAACGCGGGGCACGCACGTAATCGAACGCCACGGCCTCAACTTCACTGTCCCGCATTACCAAATCGGCAATCGCCGCATCTGGGGCGCTACCTGCATGATGCTCGCCGAACTGGCTGCCCTCTTCGACCCTCGCTAATCGCAGTTACGGCCAAGGGCACCAAAAATTGGTGAGGCCGAAGTCACCGAACATTTCTGGATGCAGAAGCTGAGCGAGGAGTTCGAGCGACTCAATCAACCGCGGACCGCTGCGGTTGAGCAGCGCGTTACCATCAATGGCGAAGACGCGGCCGGAGCGAACTGCCGCGAGTTGGGCCCAGCCTGGGATGCTCGCAAGTTGTTCGGCTTCCTTCAGGGTACGGGGAAGATCAAAGCCGCAAGGGGCAATCAGAATGACTTGCGGATCGAAGGCTGCCACTTCGTCCCACGTGGCATACCGGCTGTGCTGGCCAGCTGTGGCAAGCCCGCTTTCGCCACCCGCGAGGGAGATGAGTTCCGGCGTCCAATTGCCGGCTGGCATCAGCGGAGCAATCCACTCGATGCACAACACGCGCGGGCGATCTTCACTGCCCAGGGTTTTGGTGCGTGAGGTAACGGCCGAAATCCGACGGCGATATTCACCAATGAGTGCTGCCGCTTGTGTCGTGGCCCCTACGGCATGACCAACTCGCTGGATGTCGCACAGGACATCATCGAGCGAGAGAGGATTGAGTGGCACGACGCGCGCGTGACGCAATTCCGGAAAGTCTTCCTTCAGCCTCAAAACATCGGCGAGGCGAATGGCACAAACGTCGCACTGGGCCTGCGTAATGAGGCAATCGGGGCGAAGCTCGCGCAGCAAAGTTACGTCGAGCTCATACAAGGGCTCGCCACTGGCCAGCAGGTGTTTCACTTGGGCATCGATGGCGTCGCTGGTTTGACGACTATCGATGCGCGAGCGAGTGGCTTGTGGCAACTGTAAGGCAGCGGCAGGCCAGTCACATTCGTGACTGACCGCGAGAACTTGATCTCCTCGCCCCAGCGCGAAGAGCATTTCCGTGGCGCTCGAGAGGAGAGAGACAATTCGCATCTTGGCTGAAGACTACTTCTTGTCGGTCGTCTTGGTCTCGCCTTCCGAATCCTTCTTGGTCGGTTCATCGACAGCTGCAGGCTTTTTCTCTTCTTCCTTCTTCTCGTCAGCCTTCTTTTCTTCTGCCTTGGGCTCCTCGGTCTTCTTTTCGTCCGGCTTTTTCTCTTCAGCCTTAGGCTCATCCTTGGCTGGTTCTTCCTTCTTTGGATCCTCTTTCTTATCCTCGGGCTTCTTCTCTTCTGGCTTCTTCGGAGTTTCCGCGCTGCCATCGCTGACCAGCTTGGCGAGGTCGCGCAGCTTGCGACCACGCGTGTGCTTATCGAGCATGTCGTTCAGCACGAAGTCGGCGGGGAAGGGCTTATCGAGCTGCGAGAGCAAGTCGCGATAGCGTTCGATCGACTCAACGAGTTCTTCCGCTTCGGGATTGGCCATCAAATCGGGGAAATCCTTGAAGATCTCGGCGAACGAGACCCAGGCTTCTTCGTACTGCTTTTGTACTTCGGTAAAGCCTTGTCCCAATTCCAACTTGCGGTCGGCATCGAACACCTTGGCTCGCGCGGCCAACATGCGAGGCTGACGTTCGGCCTTACAGCGTTCGCGCCAGTATTCGAAGTTGACGATGCCGCGATAGATCTTGATGTACTGTGCCAGCTTCGCTTCGGCCTCGAGTTGATCGACCAACTGCAGAGCACGAATTCGTTCGGGGCCGGTGACCGTACGGGCGATATCCAGATTGTTGGGGAAGATGTGCGACAGGACGACACTCAAGTTCATCCGATCTTCTTCGGTGAGTTGATCGAGGGGCTTCTCGAACGCGGTTCGCACTTCTGCAGGCTGGGCCTTTACCAGATCAGCAGAGGTAGCCGCCTTCCGTTCGTTGTACAGCTTGTCACGCGCACCGGGCGCCAGCTTGTCGAGTTCTTCGGTGAACTGCTTCATTCGCTGGGCAACTTCTTCCCCTTCGTTGAGGCGAATATCGAAGCCGGCCGAAGTGGGAATCAAGCGATTGCCATAGACGAGTTTGACTTCTTTAAGAGCCGACGGATCGAGGTCGCCGCCGTACCACATTTCGGCGGCACTTTCCCAGGCAACCTTGGCGCGATCGCCGAAGTGGCCATCTTTTTCGATCGCGGCGGCACCGTTAATGAGCGACATCGGAGCACCGCTATAGAACAGCAGCGGGGTCTTGCCACGAATTGGCCGGCCGGAGTTCACGGCGGCGTCCATCGCGCGGTCGTACCACAGCTTGGCAACCAGCCAGTTATCGGGCTTGCCGTCGAAGCCTTTGGCCGCGTACTGATCGACATCGACGCCGGCATTCAAAAATTGCTTGTGAAACTCTTTGTCATCGCGGAACATGCGACGGAACTGCTTGGCTTCGTCCGAGCGGCCGATCTTCTGCCCGGTGAACCAACCAACCTGATTGAGCAGGCCGGGCTCATCGCGATTGTATTCGGTCCCTTGAATCAAGAAGCCGATACCGTTCTTCACCCACTGGTAACGATAGCGGTAGTCGTCGAACTCGACCGAGACGTTGTAGGAAAGGTTGTGAGCTTGAAAATCCCAAACTTCGAGATCGTTGGGCTGCAGGCGAATGATCTGCTCGACCGTTGCCTCCAGCTTGTCCCAGTCTTTGATCTTCTTGTAGTGATTGGCGTATTGCCACAGCACGCTCACGGCCACCGGGCGCATGCCGAGCGTCGCCAGCTTCATGGTGGCACTCGCGGGGTCGATTTCGCCCAGTTGAGCTTGCGCCAGGCCATTCTCGGCGCGCATGCGCGCGAGTGTACCACCGGGCGTACCGACTTCGCGGACCTGGCCATTTTCATCCTTGGTGCGCGTGAGCGTGGCAGGTTCGCTCAAGCGAGACAAAGGAATGAGTAGCAGGGCGATGGCCGTGATGTAGCCAACTTTGCGAACGAGCGATTGGTTCTTATTCACGCGGCGATCTCCCGCGACTTAAGGAAGAAGTAGCCAGCAAAAGTGGCACACGCGGCATAGACCAATGCCATCGTCACCTGACGAAACATGACTGCTGGATAGATATCGATGCCATTGGCCACAAACTGGGATGAATCAAACTGGGTTAGGTCGGGCAGGAGATACGTCAGACCGTACATGAAGTACATCAGCGTGCTGTCGAAGCCCTGGATGATGTTCATGGCGATGGGATTCATTTCCATTTCGGTCGTCTGGTTCTGCTGGGTGACAAGGCGAATGATCGACTCGATCGGCCCGCCACCTTGCTCGACACCGGTCGCCACGCTGCGAGCGAAGTCGCCAAACAGGCCAAGCACCACCGCGGCATTAGTCGCCAGCAGGGCGATGGGACCGCTGAGGAACGTGCTGAACATTACACCAAAGCAAGTGACCAGCAGCATCTGCAGCCAGATGCTGAAATAGGCCTTGACGAAATTCAATTCAAAAATGCCGTCTCGGGGACGCAGATACACATCCGCCTGAGCCACACCAAAGTACTGGGAAGGTTCCGCACACTTCACAATCACTTCCAGCTCGCCATCGTCGCTGACGTAGTCGAACGGGTCGAGTTGGTAGCGAGGATCTTCTTTATTGATGAGCTTGTAATCGGACACGAATTCCTTCGAGGGAAACACAATCGGGCCGCTCTGGCGATTGCGGGCAGACTCGTCAGGGTTGCGGAGAATGATTTCTCCGAGCACGCCGCGTTCGATGTTGCCTTTATACGTACGGAAGACTTGCAGGTTGAGTTCGAGCGGCAGGCCATTGGGATAGCGTTCTTTGGTGACGCCCGTGAAGGTCCAAATCGCTCGCGACTTGGTGTTGTAGCCACCTTCGATGTAGCCGCGATAACTCCATTCGTCACCCACGCTAATGCCGCCGGTCTCGCTCGGATTGCCGTTGCGATCCAGCACTTGTAGTTTGCCATAGACGGGTGCCTTGGCTTGCAACATTCCTTCTGCCGGTCCGAGGGTGAACTTGCGATCCTTGCCGGTACCCGTCACGGTAACCGCGTGCGTGTGCCCCATCACGGGGTTAACGGTTGCCTTACCATCTTTGTCGATGGTGATTTCGTGCTGGTGATGGTGGACGTTGGTCGTGTCCCCTTTTTCGATCCTCGTGCCGCTGACCGAGTCTTCGTCGACCACTTGAAAGCTATCGGCGACCACTTCGTGCGTGTGTGTCAACCCGCGCAGAATGAACAAGTAGCTAACCAGGCACATCGCGATGAGCATCACTGTGCCGATGCCCATGAAGCCCACCACGCGACCGAGCACCATTTCGCTGGCTCGCACGGGTTTGGTTACCACGGTGTAGATGGTACGATTTTTGATATCGTTGGGAATGCTGAAGGTGCTGAGAAACACCGTCATCAGCAGCAACAAGTAGTTGGTCGTCGAGATCACAAAGCTCAAGTACAACCGGGCCGGGTTGCTGTTCTTCACATCAAGGAACAGGCCAGCGAACAGCAGCACAATCAAGAACAGGCCGAAGGCAATCAGCACGCGATTGCGAATTGCCTCTTGGAGCGACAGCTTGGCAATCGCCAGTGTTCGTCGCAGCGAGAAGCCCGGAGCATCTTCTCGGAAGACCGAGAGGATCGAGCGCGAAACCAGGTAAAAGGCTTCGCTGGGTCCGCGCGAGAACGAGGCAATCACGAACCAGAAAAAAGGAACGAGCAGCGCCAGGGCAAAGATGATGATCAATGCCCCAATGGCAAAGCCCCACTTATCGGGCTGTTGCCAGTTGTGGGCACTGCCCCACAACCACTCGTAATACGTGATCAGTTTGTTTTCGAAAGAAAGCATGTGTCAGTCCGCCGCAGAGTCCGCTGGAAAGTTGTCTCAGCCCGCTGATAACGGGAACAATAAGCTCGCGACGTTACGAATTCGGAGCTCGCTTACCCGGGCGAGCTTCGCTTTCGCGCACGATATTGAGGAACAACTCTTCAAGCGACAGCGTCGGTCGCTCCACGGCCAGCAACTCGGTATTGTGCCGAGCGAGAACCGCCCGCAACTCCGCTTCGCATTCGGGCGTGACATTCCGGGCTCGCAACTGCATCACGTCCTGCACGGTGAGCAGTTCATCGACGCGACCCAGTTCTTTCAACTCACCTTGATGCAGAATCGCAATCCGATCGCACACATCCTGCACGTCGGGAAGCAAGTGGCTGCTCATGACGATCGTCTTGCCCTGATCACGCAGCTTGAGGATCAGGTCCTTCATCTCGCGGGTACCGATCGGGTCGAGACCCGACGTCGGTTCGTCAAGCAGCAGCAACTCGGGGTCGTTGATTAGCGCCTGAGCGAGACCGATGCGGCGGGTCATACCCTTCGAGTATTCCCGCAGCTGACGACGGCGAGCCCAGCCGAGGCCGACCATGTTGATCAGTTCGTTGATGCGGTCCTTGCGAACCTGCGAAGGCATATTGAACAGCCGACCGTAAAAGTCGAGTGTCTCTTCGGCGTTCAAAAACTTGTAGAGATAGGACTCTTCGGGCAGGTAGCCGATCCGTTCGTTCTTGGTGACTTCGGTGGCCTCTTTGCCAAACACTAGGGCCCGGCCATTGGTGGGAAAGAGCAACCCCAGAACCAGTTTGATGGTGGTCGACTTGCCGGAGCCGTTGGGCCCGAGGAGACCGAAGATCTCACCGCGGCGAATCTCCAAATCGAGCGCGTTCAAGGCTCGTACTTTGGATCGGCCCCAAAAGTCCTTGTAGACCTTCGTAAGCGTGCGGGTCTCGATGACCACTTCGTTAGTGGTGGCAGGACGAGCCGGGGTTGCCGGCAGAGTGGCAGCTGTCATAGCAAAAGCGGGCCGAAGGATGAGCGGGAATGAAAGCGAAATCAGACGAAAAAGGAGAGTCCCGACCCCAGAGCGGGCCAGCACCGTATTCTATCAGATTTTCAGGCTCTAGCCAGCAAAACCGGTTGGCGGCAGTACTTGCGCCTGCACGACAGTACGCTTGCTAGCGGAAAAAAGTTCAAACGGAAATTGTAAAATCGTCAATCGGGTCAGAGCAGCTTTTACAAACGCAGGCCAAGCGATGGAAGTGCCGCACTGCAGAGGCCATTTCGCCAAGCCATGCCTAAGATCATAACTGCAAACCGGTTGCAGCAAAGAGCACGGCTTCAGCCCAGATCAAAAAGGCCATTCTGCGAGATTTTTCGACCAGGTTTTGGCCTCTGGCACGGCGCGTGCAATATCAGATTCCCATCGAAGACGCCCCGGCGCAGGGGAAACGATGGAACAACAGGGTTGGTGGGTTGCTTCGCCGGCCGGCGAGCAACCAGCCAACTCCCCAGCCTCAGCTCTCAAGGAGGAGATCGCATGGAACACATCCATCATCGGATGAACGACCGGTGATGACCCGCTGAATGAGATTTGACCGCGTGAGTCACCGTCCCCGGCATCTGGGTAGAACTGCCGGGCAACGAAATCACGCCGCTAACTCACAGAAAAGAATCAATCCCGCCTCAGGCCACTGGGAATTCCCGCTTCCAGTGGCCTTTTTCATTTCTTGGCAGTTTCTGCCGCCACGCGAAGCGGCTCTGCGGCTTACCGAAGCGGCGATTGACATTGACTTACCCGCTCCTGTGACCAACAATCCCAGAAGATGCCTCGGAAGTAGTGTTTCTCTATGCGTTCTATCATCACCCACATCGCGGTCTCCGCTTTTACCCTGCATATCATGCTGGGTTGTTGCTGGCACCATGCGCACGGGGCCGATGCTGAACCAGGGCACGTTCACTCCGCCCAGGCCTACGACCATGTGCACGAGCACTCGCATGGGGGCCTGTCGCACTTCCACGGCGAACGTCGTGCAGATGATGACTCCGACGAGTCGAAGCCTGCGACCCCCGAGCCTTGCTCCGATCCGCAGTGCGTGTATGTGCATGCGAGCAAATCGCCCCTGCCGCTCTGCTGCCAGGTAGCGGCGTTGCCAGTGATCGTCAGCCAGACGCTGCCGCAGCTGCCTTTGCGCATCTCGCATCGTTCTCTTGATGACCTCGGCAAATATCCGCCTCCCGTGCGCAGACACGTTGCGCTCGAGCATTTCTTGAACTGATTTCTTCCCGACGCGCGGCGCTCTTCGCCGCGATTCTGTCGTTGTTGTTCCGTTCGTTCAGTTCTTGTCGGTACACCCACGTGATTGCGCGGCTCGGTTGTTTAAGACCGCTGATCGCCCCTTCACTGCGGAGGTCTCTGCCATGGCGCAGGCTAATTCCCCAGCTCGTTCACAGGCCGATGCTACAGCTGCACAGGCACAGACGGCCAAGTCTAAGGTAACCCAGCCTCGCTGGTTGTTGGTCGTCGTCGTGCTCATTGCCGTAGGAGCCGTCGCGGCCAGTCTGCAGCAGTACTGGCTGCCGCCCGCTCGCCAATTACTCGGTCTGCCCGCCGCCAGCGAGCCGCAGCCAGAGCCGGGCGCAAAAACTGAAGCCGGTCATACAGACCACCCTCCCGATGCCAGGCCCAATGCCATCCAGCTCAGCCCGCAGGCACGCAAGAACATCGGCCTGACCGACGAGTTCATCCAGCCCGTCAAGCTGGAACCTTTCACCAAAAAGCTCTCGATTCCTGGCACTGTTGCCGAGCGTCCCGGCCGCTCGACGGTGGAGGTGACCGCGCCGCTTACGGGAGTGATCATGAAGATCTTCCCCATCGAAGGAGAAACGCTCGCCGCCGGCAGCAAGCTTTTCGAACTTCGCCTGACGCATGAAGACCTCGTGCAAACGCAGGCAGATCTGCTCGAAACGGCGGAAGAGTTGCAAGTCATCCGCACCGAGATCGCCCGCCTCGAAAAATTGGCGGAAGACGGCGCCATTCCCGGTAAGCGAATCATCGAGCAAAAGTACGAACAACAAAAGCGCGAAGCGACCCTGCGTTCCAAGCGACAAGCCCTGCGATTGCACGGCCTGACCGATGCTCAGGTGAGTGCGATCCTGGAAGATCGAGAATTGTTCCGCGACCTCACCGTCTCGGTTCCCACGGTCACCGAAGATGGAATGCAAACCCCGGAAGGGACCATCTTTCAAGTACAAAGCGTGAAGGTCGCGCAAGGCCAACAGGTCGAAGCGGGCACCACGCTCGCCACGCTGGCCGATCATGCGGAACTGTACATCGAAGGGGAAGCCTTCGAACGCGATGTGGCCGATATCAGCCGAGCTGCCGATAACCGCTCCGATGTTACCGCCGTGCTGGAGTCCGACGGCGGACAGCGCGAACTGATCAACGGGCTCAAGGTTTTGTATCTGGCCACCAAAATTGAAGAAGGAAAACGGACGCTCGACTTTTATGTGACGCTCCCCAATCGCCAGCAACGAGACTTCCGCAGCGATGAAGGTCGCCGCTTCTTTGCCTGGCACTATCGCCCCGGCCAGCGCGTACAGCTCGAAATTCCTCTGGAAACGCTGGAGAACCGGATCGTGCTGCCCATTGAGGCCATCGCCCAGGACGCAACCGAAACGTATGTCTTTTGCCCCAACGACGATTTCTTCGAACGCCGGCCCGTGCACGTCGAATATCGCGATTCTCGCCACGCGGTCATCGCCAACGACGGCGCGCTCTTTCCCGGCGACCTGGTGGCGCTGCGCGGCGCGGCGCAGCTGCAGATTGCTGTCAAAAACAAAGCGGGCGGCGCTCCCGATCCGCACGCCGGCCACAGCCACTAATTTTCTAACAACGACCCAGCCAGCGCCGCCATGCTTAACTCCATCATCAAGCTTTCCCTCCGCTATCGCGCCATCACGATCGCTCTAGCGCTCGTGCTGACGGTCTACGGCAGCTATGTGTTGTATCACTTGCCCATCGATGTTTTTCCCGATCTCAACCGTCCCCGCGTCACGGTGATGACCGAGTGCCCCGGCCTCGCGCCGGAAGAAGTCGAAACGCTCGTCACGTTTCCGCTGGAGTCGTCGCTCAACGGGGCCACCGGCGTGCAGGCAGTCCGTAGTTCGTCGGGCGTGGGCTTATCGGTAATCAACGTCGAGTTTGCCTGGGGAACCGATATCTTTGTCGATCGCCAAATCGTCGCCGAGAAAATTGCCCTCGCCGCCGAGCGCTTGCCGGATAATGTCACTCCCCAACTGGCTCCGATTTCGTCAATCATGGGTCAGGTTATCATCGTGGGTGTGACCAGCGAAGGAGGCAAAACAGATCCCATCGAACTGCGCACACTCGCCGACTGGGTCATTCGCCAACGGTTGCTCACCATTCCTGGTGTCGCACAGGTCATCACCATGGGTGGCGGCCGTAAACAGTTCCAGGTGCTCGCCAATCCCGACGAGATGCTCAAGTACGATGTCTCGCTGATGGACATCGAAAAGGCGGTTGCCAGCAGCAATGCTAATGCGACGGGCGGTTACCTGGAAAAGGGCGGTGAAGAGCTTCTGGTCCGCTCGATTGGTCGCTTACAAGATGTGCGCGAGCTCGAGAAGGTGGTGGTGAAGTCGTCGTCCGATCGGTCCATCCTGCTGAATCAGGTGGCCACCATTCGCGAAGCGGCACAGGTCAAACGTGGCGAAGCCACGGTGAACGGCAATCCAGCCGTGATGATCATCGTCTCGAAACAGCCCGGCGCAGATACCCGTCAGATCACCAGCGACGTCATGAAGGCGCTCGAAGAACTGAAGTCTTCGCTGCCGGCTGATCTGCGGATCAATCCGAATGTCTATCAGCAAAAAGAGTTCATCGACCTGAGCATTCACAACGTCATCGAAGCCTTGCGCGACGGCGGCATCTTGGTCGTTATCGTGCTGTTTCTGTTCTTGCTCAACTTTCGCACGACATTCATTACGCTCACGGCGATACCACTTTCGATTGTTGTGACTGGCCTGATCTTCAAATGGTTTGGCATGTCGATCAACACCATGACGCTCGGCGGACTGGCGGTTGCCATTGGCGAACTGGTCGACGATGCCATCGTCGATGTCGAGAACATCTATCGCCGCCTGCGCGAGAACAAACATAGCCCCAACCCGAAATCGGCGCTGCGCGTCGTTTACGAAGCGAGCAGTGAAGTTCGCAATTCAATCGTCTTCAGCACGATTCTCGTCGTGCTGGTGTTTGTGCCGCTGTTTGCTCTCGGTGGCATGGAAGGACGTCTCTTCACGCCACTGGGCATTGCCTACATCGTGTCGATTATCGCCTCGCTATTTGTGTCGCTCACGGTGACGCCGGTACTGTCGTACTGGCTGCTGCCCAATGCCAAGTTCATGGAGCATGAGGTCGATGGCTTCCTGCTGCGCTGGCTGAAGTGGATCGCCGGCTTTGCCATTCGCCTGAGCGTGGCGCATCCAGTGCCCATTCTCGCTACGGTCGCTGTGGCGGTAGTCATCAGCCTGTTCACGGTCACCCAGCTCGGCCGCGACTTTCTCCCCGCGTTTAACGAAGGCAGCGTGCAGGTGAACGTGATGTTGCCGGCCGGCACGTCGCTCAACGAATCGAATCGCATTGCCGGCATGGTGGACGAGCGCATCAAGAAGGTGAAGGGCGTTACTGCTTTTGGTCGCCGCACGGGCCGCGCGGAACTCGACGAGCACGCAGAAGGCGTGAACATGTCGGAGATCATCATCAGCTTTGATCCGCACAGCGGTCGCGATCGCGAAGAAATTCTCGCCGAACTGCGCGAAGAGCTGACGCAAGTCACCGGCGTGGTGATCGCGGTCGAACAACCGCTGCAGCATCTCATTTCGCACATGCTCTCGGGCATCAAAGCCCAGGTGGGCATCAAAATCTATGGCGAGGATTTGACGATCCTTCGCCAAGGTGCCGACGAAATGAAGGCCGCGATGGCCGACATTCCTGGCGTGAAAGACCTGATGGTCGAACAGCAAGTGGAAATCCCTCAGCAGCAAATTGTTCTCAATCGCGATCAACTGGCCCGCTATGGTCTCTCTTCCGACGATGTGAACAACTTCATCGAAACGGCACTCAACGGTCGCACTGTTTCGGAAATCGTGCTGGGTGAGCGCAAGTTTGATCTGGTCGTGCGGATCGATGAAGCCTTTCGCCAAGACAAGAACCAGTTGGAGCGACTCACGCTCAACACGCCCGATGGCAGTCGTGTGATGCTCGGCCAAATCGCACATTTCCCCGAAGTGGCCAGTGGTCCCAACACGATCAACCGCGAGAATGTCCGTCGCCGCATCATCATTCAGTGCAATACCGCCGGCCGAGACCTGCATAGCGTGGTGACCGACATTAAAGCTCGGTTGGAACCGATCAAGCAGCGACTGCCGCCAGGCTACGTGGTCGAGTACGGTGGCCAGTTCGAAAGCCAGGAGAACGCCACGCGGATGATTGGCCTGCTGAGCCTGATTTCGCTTGCGGCCATGTTTCTCGCTCTGTACACGCTCTTCGGTTCGACGAATCTGGCTTTGCAAGTTCTCTCCGCCCTGCCGATGGCCGCCATCGGCGCGGTTGCGGCGCTGGTCATCACCGGGCAGTCGCTCACGGTGGCCAGTATGGTCGGCTTCATTTCTCTCTCGGGCATTGCCTCGCGCAACGGCATTCTGCTCATCGCCCACTATCTGCATCTGGTCAAGCATGAGGGCGAAAGCTTCACGCCGCAGATGATCGAACGCGCTGGCAAGGAACGCCTGGCTCCGATGCTCATGACGGCTCTGACGGCAGGCATCGCGCTCGTGCCGCTTGTCCTCGCGGCCGGTGAACCAGGCAAAGAAATTCTGTATCCCGTTGCCACGGTCATCTTGGGTGGGCTCATCAGTTCCACCCTGCTCGACTTCTTCGTTCACCCGGCTCTCTTCTGGTGCTTTGGTCGTCGCGATGCCGAATTGCATCTGCACGACGACAAGCAAGAAGACGAACTGACCGACGAACCGCATCTACACCCAGCTCACGCTGCCCCGCCGCCAACGACAACTCACGCTTGATTTCCGTTTGCCTCTCACTTTCCTTTGGAGAAATTTATGCTGCTCCGTTTTGCTTGCTTCTTTCTGGCTCTCTCGCTCACTGTCACCCTGGGCTGTGCCAAACCGGCCGACAATGCTTCCCCACCGAAGGCGGCCGAAGCTGGCCATGAAGATCACGCGGAAGAAGGTCCCCACCACGGCCACCTGATTGAACTGGCACAAGGCGAATACCACGCCGAACTCACCCACGACGATGCCACCAAAACCATCACGGTCTACTTGCTTGGTCCCGATGCCAAGGCGCCCGTCGTGATTGCCGAGCCAGAGATCACGCTCAATCTGAAGACCGCCACGGAACCCGTTCAGGCGAAGCTCGCCGCCGCTTCGCAAGAAGGCGAAGCTGCCGGCACCTCGTCTCGTTTCACGCTCGTCGATGAGAAGGTGCTCGAATTGCTGGAAGCTCCCAAGACCTCCACCCGTCTGAACGTCACCATCGACGGCAAGGTTTATAGCGGCACGCTCGAACATCAGGACCACGGCCACGATCACAAGTAGTTTTTCGCTATCAGCCTAAACGTCCAACAACCCGCCAGGTTATTGGACAGTGGCCGATTCTTGTTTTTTGCCGGAAGCTGTTGCCGTCTCGGCACTTGGGTCTACTCGCACAACTTTCGTCACCATCCTCTTTGTCCAACAACCGCCCCAGTTGTTGGACAGGCATCCGAATTTGCTGCAGCCACCGCGTCGTCCAGAAACAACGCAACTGGCCCCGCATCGCGGCCCCACCGTGCACTACCAAACTGTAAGAGAACGTCTCGTTGTTTTTGCAGTATGGTGATTTGTTGTCAATGGTTTCGTTATCTGTTGTTTAATAAATTTTCGCGAAAATTTGCCGGCAGGTCACGTGGCCCGTTGTAACCTGCCTTGGCGCAATTGCGTTGCCGCGCGACCCAAGGTCGAGAAAAACTGAACTTCTACCGGCCGTGTGGGTGGTGCTATGTTATGGCAGCGCGGGCTGCATCTGCTGGAGCGCGCTTGCTAGCACTTGATGGGAAGGATTCCTGATGTCGCGATATGTCTGGGCTGGTCTGATGAGTCTCGTCGCGGTTTCGTTGACGCACGCTCAGGACGTGCAACCGGCGGCCTACGATGCTCGGCCCGAAAACACTGCCGCCGATGCTCCCGTCGATGTGCCCCTCGATCAACTGGGCAAGAAGTTTCGCCTGATTGGCAAACTGCGCGTGCCGCTGGGCGAGGTGGTGAAGGTGCAAGGGATTGTCGTGAACAGCCGGGCTAAGGGCTACGACAGCGGCATCAGCGTGCGTGTGTATCGTGTGAACGGAATCGCCACGCAAGAGTTCATTCAGATCAAACTGAACGACTACTACGGCCGCGACGAAATCCCGAATCTGGAACCCGGCAAAGCGTTCGAGTTCGAAGGCTTTGAAACGGGTGGCTTCGTTGGCATCCCTGCCGCCGCTTACAAGAAGGCCGGCGCGCAGCTGCAAACCACCGATCAATACTTTCTGCACGAACTGACGGTCTTCGAACAGAAAGAAATCAAGCTGCAGCCTTTCGCGCCGGCAGACTTCGTCGGCCGTGAAGCACTCATTCAAGGTCAGGCCGTCAGTGAAGGAGGCTCGGCTTACATTGCCGCAGGCAACTGGCGACTGCTGGTCGATAACGGCACACCTTGGCCCCGCGCGACCGATGGCAAAGTCGTCGAAGCTCGCGGCACCATCCTCACACTCGGCAACAAGACGGGCACCTATCGCCTCGACAAAGGTGGCAAGGGAGCCAACGCCCGCTTAGTGCAATTGAGCGATCAGGTTGGCAAGCAGGTGATTTTGCGAGGCACTGTTTCCACCAAGAACGGCACACCCACGTTCAACTATCGCGGCAGCGAAGTTCACATCGAGAACTTCGCCAAGCAGACGGCCAAAGTCGATACCCATTCACCGCTCGAAGTAACCGGCCTGCTCGAAGAAGGCCCGATCAAGGCCGGCACGCTCGACAGCCTGAACGGCGAGCAGATCATTCACCGCGGCTACTTCATCCGCAAAGCCACGCTCAAGCCGACCGATGCGATACTGGCCATTGAGCGAGCAGAGCCGGTGGAGTAGGCATGCAAAGGGGGAAGGTATGACCAGGTCCACCATTGCCGCCATCATGGTCTTCGTAGCGATTGTTCCGATCGTCTATTTGCTCGCAATTGGTCCGCTTTGCGGGCTAAATCACCGCGGTTTCTTCGGCCCTAAAGAACCGGCGGGTGAAGTGATCGCGTGGTTTTACGGGCCAGTCGATTGGGCAGTTGATGAGAATGAGTTTGCGGTCAAGACGTTGGTTGGCTACGTCGGAATTTGGCTACCTCCAGAGTCGTTCATCAACGGACCCAACGGGGAAGTATCAACGCTTTACGGTCCGTGACTACCCATCTAAAGCACCGAAACGTACAGCTACCTATTTTGGTTCTCTCGCGACCTGATGAACTGCGTGGGGAGTTGCTTGCTGCCAATCTTCCGCTGCAAATCCTTTGCTAACTCCGCAAACATCTCTTGGCACTGTGCGGCGATCTCTTCGGGGGATTTTGGATTGGCCGTGCCCAGAACGGGCAGTCGTTGTCTCCAGCGCAGGTCGTCGAGCAGTTGGGTGCGCAAGTAATCGAACAGGTCGATGCCGGTGGGCGAGAGAACGCCGACGGAGAGGGACGTGGAAAGCTCGGTCGCGCTGGTGCGATGCCAATAGCCGGCGGGGATGTAGAGCCAGTCTCCCGCGCGCAGCGTACAGTGCAGGGCCGGCATGATCTCGCGCTCGTAACGCATATCGGCGGGGATGGTCTCGACGAGCGGCCAGGGGTTGACCGTGTTCTTGCGCAGCCACCAATCTTTTGAACCTTCGGTCTGCAGAATGAAAACCTCTTCGGCGTCGTAATGCCAGCTGAAGCCCGGTCGTTCGGCGGGCGTGCAGTAGACGTGGACGTCGATCGGGGCGAGAAAGTCGGCCTGAAACTCAGCCGCCAGTTGGGCGAGTTGCGGATGATGCCGATCGGCATGTCGCAGACACAGCGTATAGCCGGCGGCCAGTGCTTCCTGCCCGAGGGCGGCCGAGTTGACTGCGGCACCTTCCCAGGGGCGACCCTCGCGGGTGACGAGCAGGTCCAAGTCAGGCTGCGGCAAGAGCAGGTCGCACGTCTGGGCAGCCGTCCACGTGATAACCTCTTGGCAGCCGCCCGGCTTGGCGAATGGCGTGCGGAAAAAGTTCTCTTCCAGGAAACTGGCTGCGGCTACTTCGCCGAGCAACTGCTGCAAAATCATCGTGGCGGTCCTCCGCAGTCAGCTTAACAAAGCGAGGGTCCGCGCAGGTTGTAAGCGGTCGAGTTTTGGTCAGTCTGTTCGCGAGGTATTCATCGGCTACGGCCAGCGCCGATTTCGCCGTGCCAGATATCGCGAAAAACGCCTGAAAACACCTTGTTTTGAGATTTGGCACCGAACGTGCATTTACTGCCACCACGATCACCGACGTGGTGTGATCAAAATTGGAACAAGGTTTCGGGGGTTTACTGCCATGGGTACTTTGGGTGCGATTATTGTGTGGTGTGTGTTTGGTCTCGTCATTGGCCTGATCGCACGGATGTTGTATCCGGGTCGTCAATCGATGGGCTTTCTGGCCACGATGGTGCTCGGCATCGCCGGCTCGCTGCTGGGCGGGTTCATCTCGTGGGCTTTGGGTTTCCGCCCCGAAGATGGTGCCTTCCGCGGCGCCGGTTGGATTATGTCGATCGTCGGCGCACTGATCGTCGTCTGGATCAGTCTGTACGCCTCGTCGCGCGGTAGCAGCAGCCTGCGTGGCGTGTAGGTTTAGGCCAAGAGCTCGCGGATGGGATTCCCCTCCGCGAGCTTAATCGGCCTGCCTTGGTCGGAAATGTTTTTGGTCTCGGGATCGATGCCGGTCGCCTGGCAGACCGTCGCGAGTACATCGCCGACATCAACTTTCCCTTCTTCGACCTTTTCGCCATCGGCGCTAGTCCGGCCGTAGGCTTGGCCACCCTTGATGCCACCGCCGCCCAGTACACAGGTCCACGCAGCGGGAAAGTGATCTCGCCCGCCCTGCATGTTGATCTTGGGTGTGCGGCCGAATTCGCCAATCCACAAAATAGTGGTCGTCTCCAGCAGCCCGCGATCTTTGAGCTCTTCCATCAGCGTGCCCCAACCGGCGTCGAGATCGGCGGAAAGACTCTTTACCGCGGCAAAGTTGGCCATGTGAGTGTCCCAGCCGATGCGATTCTCGGCGAGATCACCGAGCGAGACTTCGACGAAAGAAACTCCGCGCTCAATGAGCCGGCGGGCCATCAAGCAGCCCTGACCAAAACGGCTGCGACCATAGGCATCGCGCACCGCGGCTGACTCTTGCGTCAGATCGAAGGCCTCAGCCGCCTGGCTATCCATCAACTTGAGAGCCCGCTGATAGACAGTGTTTTGCGCGACCGGCACCGGGCCGCGATGCGTCGCCAGAAAGTTCGCCTGCAGAGACTTCCAAAGTTCCAGTCGCTCAGCCATCTCTTGTTTGGTCACATGCCCGGGTGGCGAGAGATCGTCCACCTTCAACTCGGCATAGCTGGTGCCTCCCGGCATCGGTGGCTGCAACGAATCGTTGGCACCAACGGTCAGCGGCGAATAGCGCGGACCGAGAAAGCCCGGGCCAAAGGCCTGCGGATTGAAGGCACGGTACGGAGCGATCGCCACGTTCTGCGGCACGGCATCATCGTCGCGGCCGAGCGCCTTCGAGAGCGACGAACCAATGCCAGGATATTGAATGGGCCCCTGAGGCTGATGGCCGGTGCGCATCAGGTACGTCCCGCGGCCGTGATCGCCTTCCTTGGTGCTTAGGCTGCGAATGACCGCCAAATGGTTGGCCATTTTGCCGAGCTTGGGCAAGTGCTCGCTGAACTTGAGTCCCGGCGTGGCCGTCGAGACTTCTTTGAACTCGCCGCCGTTGGTGTGACCGGGCTTCATATCGAAGGTGTCGGTCTGCGTGGGTCCGCCAGTCATCCATAGCACGATGCAGCGCCGCCGTGGTGGCGTCTTCTCTTCCGCTGCCTGCACGCGCGAGGCGAGACCACTTCGGCTGAGGCCCAGCAATCCCAAACCGGCAGCTTGCAACCACTGCCGCCGCCGCCAAGTGAACTCGGAGGAAAACATTGTGCCAGGCTCCGCAGACGAGAAGAGAAGTAACCTCACCACTATTGGGACCGCTTTCGCGGCGAATTGCAAGCGCCGCCGGGCAGCAAAAAAATCAGCGGCGAAAAGTCAGGTGCAAAAAATCAGCGGCGTTTATCGACGCGGCGAGGTCGCATGGCTGTGGCGAGGATGCTGCACAGGACAATGCCCAGGAAGAAGCCGAGCAGAATCACGCCGACAAAAGCCCAGGGGGCGGGAATGATGTTTTCGATGCCGTGGTTGAGCGAGACGCCGAAGATCGAGCAGAGCGTGACGATGGGAAAGAAGAACGCCGCGAGCAGGTTGAGGCGGTGCGAGGCGAGGGCCATTTGATGCGAAGCGGCCGTTTGCTCTTCGGTCTTCTTGGCCAGGGCAAAATCGAGGGCTGTCTGCACTTCGCCCAGCAACAACTCGGCTGCTCGTTCAATTTCGTAAGCGCGGTCACGGAAGTTGATCAGGTCGCGGTCGCTGGAAATCTGCGAGCGGGCCTCTTGCAGGGCGGCGTGCAAGTTACGCGTCGTGCGATGGAGCGGGCCCATCCCTTCAATGATGCGAAACATCTCGTCGACCGTGGTCGCGTTGTCTTCCAGGCGGTCGAATTTTTCGACGAGATCGCTGAACTCGCCCAGGTGCTTCGCAAGTGCCCCCGAACCAGGCCCAAGATCGCTCGACAGCCAACTGCCATCGGCCTTGCGCCAGAAGAAGCGACCTTGCCGCTCGTTCTCGTTGGCTTTGGGCGGCTTGTGCAGCACGAGCAGCAACTGCCCGTCGGTCAGCATCGCGCGTTGCCGGCCGACTTTATCGCCCAGCCGCTCGCGGATACCGGCGGGAACGTCCCAGGTGGGAGGCAAGATGTTTTTTACAACCGGCATACGAAGTTCTCGGGGCCACGGGAATGCAGAATGCAAAACGAAGAATGCAAAATGAAGAGTTCAGGATGCATGGTCCGACTTTGTCTTTCATGACTTTGTCTTTCATTCTGCATTCTGACTTCTCACTTCTGCATTTCACCTACGGACTCTGCCAGCCACTCGTCGCATGAAAGGCAATGACCGCGTCGACCAGTTCGTCCGGGCCGTCTCGCAGCACGTCGCAAGCGGGCAGACCGAACTCGGCCTTGACGCGAGCTCGTTCGGCGGCTGCTGCGGCGGCGTCGACTCGGCGACTGTTGATCGCAATGCCGATCACCTGGCAGCTCTGATGGATATTCGCCATCAGCTCGAACATCTTTTTAATTTCCGCAAGTGGTGGTATCGGCACGCTTTCCACGCCAGTCACCGTGTCGCGGCCAATCTCATAACACAAGATTAACGCTTGCGGAGCACAGCCGTGCAGCAAGCTCAGTGTGACGCCCGAGTACGAAGGATGAACGAGGCTGCCCTGGCCTTCGACCACGACAATCTGGTGATGCTGGTTTTCGAGAATCATCTTTTCGGCTGCACCAGCCACGAAGTCGGCCACGATGCAATCGACGGGCAGGCCGTCTCCTTCGATCATGATGCCGGTTTGTCCGGTAGCGATGAACTTGGCGTCCCAGCCCTTCTTCTTCAGTCCATTGGTCACTTCCACGCTGACGACCATCTTGCCGATGCTGCAATCGTGACCGACGGTGTGCAATCGCAGGCAATCGGGTCGTAGGCCTTTGCGGCGAGCAATCGTCTTCTCGCTGTTCGAGCGAACATCGACGAGCTTCACACCCGCTTTATCCGCAGCCTGCTTGAACTCGGGGTCGTTGTTCAAAAAATCGTGCAGACCGGAGACCACATCCATCTTCCGGTTGATGGCCTGCAGGATGATTTTCCGCCACGATTGCGGAATTTTGCCTCCGGGCGGAGCGATACCGAGCAACAGAGTATTGGCGGTCGGTGCTTCATCGAGATTGGCAATCACCGGCACGGGCTCGCCGGTAGTAACGGCCAGCAGCTCGCGCGAATTCTTGCCGACCTGCGTGCTATCGAGCATCGCGACGACTTCTTCGCGGCGATAGCGAATCACGTTGGCGGCGGTTTTGCCGGCGTGAGGTTCCGAGTGACCTTCTGTAAGGCAGACGATTTGGCGAGACGTCATGGGTTTCTGACCGGTGGAGTCGATGGGGAAAACTCGCGGCTACGTGGTTCTCGAGGATGTGTTCCGTAGGAACGCGCGTCCGCTGAAAAACTTTCAGCGGATTGTACTGCAAGGAGCGAGAGCTTGCTCCTTGGCAGGCGCCAAGATACGCGGGGCGGCAAGCAATCCCTGGGGAGTGCTTCGCCAGCGCAGCAAAAAGGGCGGGTCCATCGATCCTGATGAAGCCCGCCCAACACGGGAGTGAGAAAGCCTGTGTTTCGACGCAGCAGCGGGTGCGAACTGCGTACGTTCAACTGTACGCGCGCCGGGGCAGGCGTCAAAGCAAACCTGAAGTGAAAAGGTCCCGTTCGCGGAAAATCTTGCCACGGCGGTTCCGATTGTGCGAACTGTGCTCAATGGGCCGAACCACCCGCGCTAGGTCCACAGTCGATATACTTCCAAGGGAGATCCGTCTGTAACGCTTGCCAACGAAAATACTGCCATGAATCCCGAGTTAAGCACCGAACTGAACCGCTGGCCCGAACTCGACGTGATCGCTGTCGGAGCCCATCCCGACGATGTCGAAATTGCCTGTGGCGGCACGCTCGCTAAGCTGGTGAAGCAAGGTTACCGCGTCGGCATCATCGATCTGACCGACGGTGAACCGACGCCCCGTTCGCCTGGACCGGAAGTGCGCCTGGCCGAAGCTCGCCGCGCGGCAGAGACGCTCGGCGTGCAGGTGCGCGTGACGCTCGACCTGCCCAATCGCCGGCTGTTCGACAGCTTCGAAGCGCGCGTGGCCCTGGCCAAGGAGTTTCGCAAGTATCGGCCGCGCGTGGTCATTGGTTTTGGCGATAAGACGCCGCTGGCTTCGCCCGATCATTGGCAAGCGATGCAGATCACCGACGCCGCGATCTTCTACGCGCGACTGACGAAATGGGATCACCACTTCGAAGGCTTGCCGGTGCATGTCATCGCTTCGCAACTCTATTTTCGACTCGCTTTCGAGCCGGCCAACCTGCAGGGCTTTCCCAGCCACTTTACGGTCGACATCAGCGAAACGCTGGAAGACAAGTTGGCTTCGGTGGCCTGCTATGAGACGCAGTTTCCGAAAGAGAAGGCGTATGTCTTCGACCGCGTCAAAGGGGCCGCGCTCATCGCCGGTGCCGCGAGCGGCTTTCACGCGGGCGAAACCTTCGTGAGTGTGCGACCGCTGGGAGCCATCGACCTGGTGAAGACCGCGCTCGGTCAGGTGTGAGCCGATTGCCACCACCCTGCCGAGGGGCGCTCACAAACTGGGGGTGGTTTGTGAACAGCACCTGCAGTATCTCTCGGGTGCGGCGCGCGTTGGTGTTCACAAACCCGGCAGGGATGTGAACACAATTTCTCCGGCAGGGTCCGGAATCATTGCAACTTGCCGCGGGCCACGACGGGAATCGTCTCGACGAACTGGTCGCCGCGAAAGGCGTGAAACTGTTCGTGCAGCATGATGGTCAAGTCGGCGTAGCCGGGAATGATCTCCAGGCGATCGCCGATTTTCAGTGATTCCGGCGGGCCTTCGACGAGTAACTGTCCGTGTTCGGCCGAGAGGCGAGTCACTTTCAGGTCGGGGCGATCTTTAACGAACGGCAGAGCAATCTCCATGTTGAGCGCCTTGCGTCCCGCGTCGATGATCGCCCGGTCTGGCGTCGGTCGACTGACCACCGTGGCGATCACGCTCAAGGCAAAGCGAAAGCCGGGAACCTGGCACAGTTGCCGATAAAAGGCGTCCATGAAGATGGCACCGCCCGCTTGAATCTCGGTGATACCGGGCTGCATCGAGCACAGATGAATCGTGCCCGTGCCACCACAACTGACGAGGTCGCAGTTCAGTCCGTGACTGCCAATGAGCTGTTGCTGGGCGACGAGCAGTTCCAGCGACTCTTGCACCGAGCGAGCTTTTTCGTCTTGATCGGCGACGGCCATCAAGTGCCCTTCGTAGCCCATGATGCCGACCAGTTCGAGTCCCGGCAGTTGATCGACGGCCTGCGCGAGCGCCAGTGTTGGTTCGCCCGGTTGCACTCCCACACGCTGCAAGCCGATATCGACTTCCAAGATGCAGCGAGCTCGCAAGCCCGCGCGATGCAGCGCGTCGCTCAGCGGTTGTGCCTGGTCGAGGTGATCGACGGCAACAATGGGATCCGCGATCTTGCGAAGTTCCACCAGCCGCGCAACCTTCTTCGGCCCAACGAGCATGTTGGCAATCAGCAGATCGTGAATGCCCGCTGCCCCAAAGATTTCCGCTTCACCCAGCTTGGCACAGGTCAGGCCGATCGCGCCGGCCTCGACCAGTCGCTGGCCGATTACGGGCGACTTGTGACACTTGGCATGCGGCCGCCAATCGATATTCTGCAGCGCGCACATCGTCACGACATCGCGGACGTTCTCGTCGAACGCATCCAGATCGAGGCACAAGGCGGGAGTATCGAGATCGTCGCGAGTCATGGCGGGAAGGGGCTAGGAACTGGGGGCTAGGGACTAGTAATGACGGCACGGAATCTCATGCTACGATATCCGGCTCAGTCCGACACGATACCGGTCATCGAATCTGGTCCGCTACACGTCGCTCATCTTTCTCCCCAGATCCCAGTTCCTAGCCCCCAACTCCCTACCCCATGCAACTCACCTGGAAACCTGGACCGCTCAATAGTGCGTTGCATGCCGCCGCGGCCATTGCGAGCGGCAAGACACTGGTCGATGCGCAGTTGCAGCAAGCGATCGCGGAACCAGCAGAGTCGCTGAAGCAGGAGATCCTGGTTACGGGGATGCCGGAGAAAGCCTTTCGCCGAGCACTGGCAGGTTTTGCCACACAGTTTGACTCGCCGCGGCAGATCGTCGAACGCGCGGTAGTGAAGGTGCAAGGCAATACTGCACGCGGCGATCTGACGATCGCGAAGTTAACCGCCGTGCTCACGGCAGTGGTGCAAGCATTTCAGAAGGCGTGCCCCAATCCGGCGGAAACGCTTCGGCTGCGAGAACGTCCGCTCCGCGAGCAATGGGAATCGCGCGGTGCCGGCATGCTGCGGCAAATCAGTCTGCTTACCGACGAACGGCTGCTGGTACCGGAGGCAACCATTCTGCTGGTGCATCCTGCCTTGGGCGGCGGCGGCGAAGCCCACCTGCAGCAGAATGCGGTGACCATCGAAGCGGTCCTAACGAACAGCGAACCTCGCTTGCCGGAGATCGTTCGTCTGGCCTGGCTCCTCTCGCAGTTGAATTGCGACTTGCCAGCCTTTGCCGATCACATCCATGCCCAGCGGTTGCCGCACGTCGCTGCGTTTGCCCTGCTGCCTGCCGCGCTCGAAGCAGCCGCCGAAGTGGAACTTGGCGAGTTCTCGCCCGAGCAAATCCAACGTGCCATCACAGCCTGGTCGTTGCCCAGATTGGCCGATCTCGATGCGGCTCAAATCGTCCACGACTGGTGGCAAGTCTATCGCACCGACAAACCAGCCTGGCCCACCGCCCAGGCGGCGCTGGATCAAATGCTGGGTTAGGTCAATCTTCCGCTTTCACAACGAACAACCAAGAGAACTTTCCTCATGGCCAATGACCAACCTCTCCAGGGCAAACGGATTCTTACCTTCGTCGGCGACATCTACGAAGACCTCGAACTTTGGTATCCCAAGCTGCGATTGATCGAAGCGGGGGCCGAAGTGGTTGTGGCCGGCGAAAAAGCGGGCGTGACCTATGCGGGCAAACATAGTTATCCGTGCAAGTCGGACGCGGCTTATGCCGATCTACGCGCGGCTGACTTCGCGGGCCTCGTGGTGCCCGGTGGCTTCATGCCCGACAAGCTGCGGCGAGATCCGGTGCTGCTCAACATCGTCCGCGACTTCGACAAGCAACAAAAGCTGATTGCAGCCATTTGTCACGGTGGCTGGATTCCGATTTCGGCCGGCGTGTATAAAGGCGTGCGCGTGACAGGCTCGCCGGGCATCAAGGACGATCTGACCAACGCCGGAGCGATCTGGGAAGATGCAGCCGTCGTTGTCGATCGCCATTTCGTCAGCAGTCGCAAGCCCGATGACCTGCCCGATTTTTGCCGCGGATGTTTGCAGGTGTTAACGAAGTAACATCTGGGCCGGAACATCGCGGAGTACCGCTTGACCCGACCTACGACGGAGTCCCTTGTGGCTGAGAAAAAGATGGAGCAGTGGGGTTCGCGACTGGGAGTAATCCTGGCCGTCGCCGGCTCGGCGGTGGGTCTCGGAAACTTCCTGCGATTTCCCGGTCAAGCCGCGCAGCATGGGGGCGGCGCGTTCATGATCCCGTACTTCGTGGCGCTGCTGCTACTGGGCATTCCCTTGGGCTGGGCCGAGTGGACGATGGGGCGTTACGGCGGCTTGCGAGGTTTCAATTCCGCGCCCGGCATTTTCAGCGTCATCTGGCGAAACCCGCTGGCGAAGTATCTCGGCGGAGTCGCGCTGCTGATTCCCCTTGTGATCTACATGTACTACGTCGTGATCGAAGCGTGGTGCCTCGCCTATGCCTGGCAATACCTCACGGGCGAACTGATGCTCGGCAGCGAACCGCAAAAATACACCGATCACTTCAACAACTTCATCGGTGCCAATCAAGATGGCTCATTACTAAGCGCAGGCCATTCCAATCTGCTCGTCTTTATCGCGATCACGTTCGTCACGAACTTTGTGCTGATCTACCGGGGGATCTCGAAAGGCATCGAAGACTTCTGCAAATGGGCGATGCCGATCATGGCCATCTGCGCCCTATGCGTCCTCGTCCGCGTGCTCACGTTGCCGCCGCCGAATCCAGACAGGCCGGAGCAGAATCTGCTCAACGGCCTCGGCTTCATGTGGAACCCAAATTTTGCCGCGCTATCGAAGCCGCAGACCTGGTTGGCCGCTGCGTCACAGATTTTCTTCAGTCTGAGTGTGGGCTTCGGAATTGTGATCAACTATTCCAGCTACTTAAAGAAGAAGGACGATGTCGTTCTCGGCAGTTTGACCTCCAGCTCGGTGAACGAGTTTTTTGAAGTCTGCCTGGGCGGCATGATCACCATTCCAGCGGCGTTCATGTTCCTGGGAGCCTTCACAAGCGGCGGCACGTTCGACCTGGGCTTTCGCGTGCTGCCGAACGTCTTTGCTCAAATGCCTGCGGGGCGATTGTTCGGCTTTCTCTGGTTCTTCATGCTCTTCTTGGCGGCGATTACCAGCAGCCTGTCGATGCTGCAGCCGGTCATCGCCTTCTTGGAAGAAGGGCTCGGTCTGCAGCGGAAAGCATCGGTGAGCCTGCTCGGTGGCATCACCTTGCTGGGCAGCGGGTTCGTCGTCTATTACTCGAAGGGAATGCTGGCGCTCGATACGCTCGATTTTTGGGTGGGCACGATGTTCATCTTTGTGCTCGCCATGATCCAGGCATTTCTCTATGGCTGGGTGCTGGGCATCGAGCGCGGGGAACACGAAGCACATCAGGGGGCTCACATGCGAATTCCTCGCTTTGTGCAGTTCCTGCTGAAGTATGTCACGCCCGTCTATTTGCTGGCCGTCTTCATCGGCAGCCTGGCAACGCAGGGTCCGACGTACTTCGAAACGCTGACGACGAATCGCGTCGCTGGTCTCTCGTTCTTGTTGATCATGCTCATCCTGACCGGGTTGATCTTCGCCATCTTTATCGCCGGTCGGCGTTGGCAGGCCGAAGGGCGATTTGATCGCTTGCCCGCGGAAGAAGGAATTGAATCATGAATGCACAAGGCTGGGTCATGATGATCATGTCGGTGGGGTCCGTTTTGACGCTCACCACTTACTGCTTGTACCGGGTGCTGACATTGCCGCCGGCCGAGGTTGAAGACCTGGCGTCGAAACTGACGATTGAGCCCACCGATATCGAAAAGTAGGGGTTTCCACTTCGAATCGAGCTACTTGTGATGAAGTCGTCGCACACATTAGTACTGCACCTTGGCTTGCTATCGATCGCCTGCGCATCATGCTTGGCGCGCGATTCATCTGCGTTCGAAGCGCCCAACATCGTCGTCATTCTGGCGGACGATCTGGGTTATGGGGACGTGCAAGCGCTCAATCCGGAACGTGGCAAGATCGCGACGCCGAACTTGGATCGGCTGGTGAAAGAAGGGCTTAGCTTTACGGACGCCCACAGCGGCTCCTCGGTCTGCACTCCCACGCGGTATGGCTTGCTCACGGGACGCTACGCCTGGCGTACTCGTTTGCAACAAGGCGTACTCGATGGTGGCAACGATGAGCCTTTGATTGCCGCCGGGCGACTCACCTTGCCGGGCTTGTTGAAGCAGCATGGCTATCACACCGCTTGCATTGGCAAATGGCACTTAGGATTTGTAGCCCAGGCACCGGCGGATGGGGCTACGGCGGGTGGCAAAAAGAAGCTGGGGAGTGGTGGTGCGCCCGTGGGGTCGGCGATCAAAGGCGGGCCGGTGTCGCGCGGCTTCGACTATTACTTAGGCTGCTCGAACGCGCGGACGATGTCGAGCCTCATCGAAAATGACAAAGTCATTGAGCGGATCGAGCCGGTCGCGATGCTGCCGCGGCTCAGCCAGCGCGCGGTGGAATACGTCGGCGAACGGGCCGCGCAGGAGAAGTCTGGCCAGCCATTCTTTCTGTACTTTCCGCTGACCTCGCCTCACACGCCGATTGTGCCGTCACCGCAGTGGCAGGGAAAAAGCGGCCTCGGCAGCTACGGCGACTTTGTGATGCAAACCGACGCGGTGGTCGGTGAACTGCTCGCGGCACTCGACAAGCACGGACTCGCCGACAATACGCTAGTGATCTTCACTGCCGACAATGGTTGCTCGCCCGCTGCCGGAACCGGCAAGTTGGAGCAGCAGGGGCACTTTGCCAGCGAACGCTCTCGCGGTTACAAGGCTGACATTTGGGATGGCGGCCATCGCGTTCCTTTTGTGGTTCGCTGGCCGGGTAAGGTACGAGCCAATAATCGCAGCAATCAACTCATCTGTCTAACAGACCTGATGGCAACCTGCGCTGAAGTTGTCGCTGCCAAACTCCCTGCTGATTCCGCCGAAGACAGCCAGAGTGTGCTGCCGTTGCTGTTGGGCCAAGACACCGTGCCGCGTGAGGCCGTCGTACATCACAGTATCGAAGGCAAATTCGCCATCCGTCAGCAGCAGTGGAAGCTCTGCCTGTGCGCCGGCAGCGGTGGCTGGAGCAAAGGGGGCGGCCCGGACTCGCCGCAGCTGTACGACATGCACACCGACCCCGGCGAAACGAAGAACCTGGCGACGCAGTATCCCGAAGTCGTCAGCAAACTTACGAAACTCCTCGAGCAATCGGTGCAGGATGGCCGCAGCACACCCGGGGCAAAACAAGCGAACGACGTTCCGGTGAGGATCCTCAAAAACGCACCTGAAAAAACGAAGTCGAAAAAGTAGACCACATCATCCAATGCACTCGCGCCTCTTCGGTGAGCCACTATGAAATCTCTCCCGCAAGCTCTCCTCGGTATCTTTCTCGCCCTGCTCCTCTGCTCGCTCGGCGTGGCAGCGGAGAAGCCCAATATCCTTTGGCTGACGAGCGAGGATCATGGCCCGCAGATGGGCTGTTATGGTGACAAGCTCGCGCGCACGCCTAACGTCGATGCACTGGCAGCGAAGGGGATGGTCTTTAACCGCGCGTGGTCGGTCGCGCCGGTCTGCGCTCCGGCTCGGACGGCGATCATCACCGGCTTGTACACCTCGAGCAGCGGCGGTCAGCACATGCGCTCGATGGTTTCGCTGCCGGACGAGATAAAACTCTATCCGCATTATCTGCGCGCGGCCGGCTACTACTGCACGAACAATAGCAAGGAGGATTACAACGTCCGCAAGCAGCGCGATTTGTGGAATGAGTCATCCGCCAATGCTCACTGGACTAAGCGGGCCGCAGGGCAGCCGTTCTTTGCGGTTTTCAATTCGACCAAGAGTCACGAAAGCCAGCTGCGCACTCGTCCGCACCAGCAAATCACCGATCCGGCGGAGGTACGCGTGCCGGCCTATCATCCCGATACACCGGAAGTGCGTCAGGACTGGGCCCAGTATTACGACAAGGTGAGCGAAGCCGATGCCGACGCCGGCAAACGCTTGCAGGAACTGGAAGAGGCTGGCCTGGCCGCGGACACGATCGTCTTCTATTACGGCGACCACGGCAGCGGCATGCCGCGCAGCAAACGCTGGCCCTGCAACTCCGGCCTGCATGTGCCGCTAGTCGTCTACTTTCCCGAGAAATGGCAGCACCTCGCCCCGAAAGAATATCAGACCGGCGGCAAGAGCGACCGCCTGGTCAGCTTTGTCGATCTCGCGCCGACGCTGCTGAGCATCGTGGGTGTCGAGCCGCCGTCCTCCATGCAAGGTCACGCCTTTGCCGGTAAGTATCAGGCCGAGCCGCAGCCTTACTTGTTTGGAGAGCGGGGGCGCATGGACGAGCGGATGGATCTCGTCCGCAGCGTAACTGACGGGCGATACGTTTATCTGCGCAACTACTTCCCGCATGTTTCGCAGGCCCAGCATGTGGACTATCAATTTGCCACGCCCACCACGCGTGTCTGGCGTAAGCTGTTCGACGAAGGGAAAGCCACCGAGGCACAGGCTATCTTCTGGCGCGAACCGAAGGCGCCGGAAGAGCTGTACGATCTGCAGAGCGATCCCGATGAGGTTCGCAATCTGGCCGGTTCCGCCGAGCACCGCGCTGTTTTGGAGAAATTGCGGAAGGCCCAACGCGAGCACCTGGTCGCGATTCGCGATGTTTGCTTTCTGCCGGAAGGGGAACTGCATTCGCGCTCGGAGCGGAGCTCGCCCTATCAGTTGGCCCGCAACGACGACAAGTATCCGCAGGCGCGCATCGTCGCCGCCGCGGAACTCGCTTCCAATCTTTCACCCGCCGCGCTGCCGGAGTTGAACAAGCTGTTGAAAGACACCGACAGCGCCGTGCGCTGGTGGGCGGTGCTCGGCCATCTGATGCGCGGCCAAGCTGCCGTGGCCGGGAACGAACTCGCGATTCGCCAGGCACTGCGTGACGATTCTCCCTACGTCCGCATTGTCGCCGCCCAAGCACTGGGGGAGTACGGAGCGGACGATGCTCGTGCAGCGGCGCTCAAAGTTCTGAGTGAAGCTGCTCCGCCGAAAGAGAATGGCCTGTTCGTCTCGATTTCTGCTCTGGCCGCCATCGAGGCGCTCGGTGACAAAGCGTCGTCGTTGCACCCGCTCGTGCGCGAACTGGATCCTGTCGTCCCAGGACAAGATGCACGCTACAGCAACTACGTGCCGCGCCTGATTCAGAACATCACTCCCGATGCCAAACCGGTGGACAGTCCGCCGAAGAACAAGACTAAGACCAAAGCGAAGGCCAAGTGACCGCGAGTGATTGAGAATCGGCTAGAGGTCCGAATCTAACCCCAGACTCTTCGCGAAAAATCAAAAATATTTGCCAAGTATCTATTGAATAGATATAAATCTTATGGCAAGTTAGTGCTGGGTTTATTGCGACCAAGTGGTGTCAAATGGCACCCCGGGGCGGCATTCTCTGTTGGGCAAATTCCGCCTCTGCGGCGCAAGTCATCGGGAACCGCAAAAGGGGGGCGTCCAACAATTCGAGGCTGGCGAGGAGTAAGAATGCAGTCTTTGCCGGGAATGGTGAAGATCGCCTGGGGCAAAGGCCGGCCATTGTTGGACGTTTAGGTTGAAAAGGGAGGTCGCGGCAGCGAAAGTTACGGCAAGTGGGATGACGAAACCGCGGGGCGGAGGATCGTCGATGACAACCAAAAAGTCGACGCTCGTGTTTGTCTACGGCACGCTGCGGCGCGGGGGCTCGCGGGCGATTCCCGATCGGTTTCCGGCTGCCAAGTTCCTGGGGAAGGCGCGGGTGACGGGGCACCTGTTCGATCTGCAAGCCGCCGGCGATCACTACCCGGGCCTGTTGCTGGACGAGAACGGGACGGCCGTCTTCGGCGAGGTGTACGAGGTGGATGAGAAGACGTTGCGGCGGTTGGATGCCATTGAAGGCGACTCGGGCGATCCTGGCTCGTCCCTGTTCAGTCGGACGGCCACCGTCGCCTATTCGCAAACTGCAGGTCAGCGATGGGATTGCTTTGCTTATGAATTCAACCGACTTCGGCATCCTTATCAGCGGTTGATTCGTGGCGGTGATTGGATCAAGTACCTGGCCGAACGAGGTAACGACAAGTAGATCGGACGGCGATACGGGGGGCTGTTCAGGGGGGACAATTTGGTTATCAAACGGTTATCAAGAAGTGGGGCCATAACCGAGAACCATGAAGCTCAAGTCTTGATGCGATAAGCGTTTAGGAATGGCCTCGAGAATTGAAAAAACGAGCAAAAAGGTTATCAAAATCGGTTATCAAAACACCAGACCAGTGCGGAACGAATGAGACCGGACGGGAGGAATCAGCAGGCGTTTGCTGGCTTGCAACTGTCACAAATCGGGTGAGCTTACGCCTACTCCTGCGTTGAACCTTTTCCCCAGTCCTGGTGCCAAGCGTGGAGTGCAGACTCGTCTTGAGTGCTCGGGCGAAGTTATCGACCGGATTGCATTCGCGCGGCAAATCGTTATCGTAACTCCAACGCGCGAATAGTGATGCGAACGAATGATAGCTGCCGCACCTGACCTGCCCGGCAGAAACCGCTATCAGCCAATTGGGTGGTGCATTGTAGGGAGAGAAATCTAGAAACCGTCGGTGCTAACGGGTTGTCCGGCGGCGCTGAGGGAGTCTGGATGTTTTCGCCCTACGATGCCGAAATTGCCAACAGCGCACTGTAAGAGAAGCAGTGTAGAGATACCGTGCGCCGATAGCGGAAGGTCGCGGCCCCTTAGCGGGGGCGTGAATAGGTAACGGCGGAAGGAACTGACATCATGCGCAATCAACCCGTCTACTGGTACGAAGGGATGTTCCTTCGCCCCCAGCATTTCCAAGCCGCCGAGCGGTATTGGAACGAGTTGATTGATGTCTCGGAGCAGATCGACCATCCGTATTACTACGGGCTGCGTTCGATTTCGCTCAGTCGGCCGGCCATCGCCAACAACCAGTTTCAGGTCACGCTGCTGCAGGCTCGTCTCAAAGACGGCACGATCGTCAATCTCGAAGCGGGGCAAGATCCCGATCGGCTCGACCTAAAGGAATCGCTCAGCGGCAAGACGATCGACAGCGTGAACCTGGCCGAAGCCTTCGAAAAAGAAGCCAAGGTGCGGGTGTTTCTCGCCGTGCCACGGTTGATGCTGGGCCGGAAGAATGCCGGGACCAAGGAATCGGCCGATGCTCGCTACGCCATCGACCTGAAGAGCATTCAGGACGAGAACGAAGGTGGCAACGATCAGGAAGTGGAGTTTCGCGGGCTCAACATTCGCCTGATGCTCTCGACACAGAACCTGACCGGTTACGAAGTGCTGCCGATTGGCCAGGTGAAGCGCGCGGGTGGGCAAGCTTCGGCGCCCGAGCTCGATGCCGAGTACATTCCACCGCTGATTGCCATTGAATCGTGGCCGCCGCTGAGCCGCGACATCATTCGGACGGTCTACGACCGCATCGGCGAGAGCATCAACGTGCTCGCGGAGCAACTTTCGGATTTGGATGTCGCCCTGGCATCTTCCGATCCGCTCGATATCAAGCGGGTGCTGATACTCTCGCGCTTGAACGAGATCTATTCCGTCATCGGCAGCCAGACGTTTGCCTCGGGCGTGCATCCGTACGCGGCCTACGTCGAACTCTGCCGCGCGGTGGGGCAACTTTCGACCTTCGGACCGACTCGCAAGCCGCCGGAGTTCCCGCGCTACGATCACGACAACCTGTACTACGTTTTCAAGTGGCTGAAGGATCAGATCGAAGCGCTGCTGGAAGCGATTCCCAAGGCGGGCTTTGTGCAGCGGTACTTCATTGGTGCCGGGCAAGGTTTGCAAGTCAGCCTGGAGCCGCAATGGCTGGCCGAAGGTTGGAACTGGTACATCGGCGTGAATCGTGGTTCGCTGACCGAAACCGAGTGCCGCGAACTGCTCAAGCCGGGCTCGGCGAACCTCGACTGGAAGTTTGGCAGTGCCACGATGGTCGACTTCTACCGTCGCAACTTTCACCGCGGCGTGCTGCTGGAAGAAGTGACCCAGACGCCGCGCATTTTGCCGAACAAAGGCCCCTGGTTGTTTTATGCCGTCAAGCGAGACAACGAAGCTTGGCCTTACGTGCACAAAGAGCAATCGCTGGCCATGCGCCTCAATACCCATTTAATCCGCAATCTCGATTCGCTACAGGGAAAGCGGGACCTGGTCGTTACGGTGCGCGGACAAAGCGTTATTTTGCAATTTGCGCTTTTTGCGGTCGCCCCCTTTAAATAACCATCGTTTCGAGACCCATTCCCGACTTGTGAGCGGTAGCTGCAACCCAGACTTGGCGATATCGACTCTGCATTAGGTTTATTTCCGTTATGAGCCCTCGCTTCGCCAAAGCCGTCGACCCCGTCTTCGCCTACGTCCTCGATTTGATGGACCGGATCGATCGTGGACAGAAGGTGGTGCCCCTCGATGAGAAGGTGCGCATCAACAGCCTGCTGCAAACGGCCGGGACGCACCTGAGCGAAGCAGAAGAGTGGTCGCGATTCGCCAAGTACGCCATCATCGCCTGGATTGATTCCGAGTTGGCGACAATTCGCGAATGGGATGGCCGCGATTGGTGGCTCTCGAACTCCCTCGAAATTGATTACCACGGCCAGGGCTTGGCCAACGTCGACTTCTTCGCCCGCGCTCGCGAAGCTGGCATGCTCGCCAGCAAGGACGCGCTCGAAGTGTTTTACATCTGCGTCGTGCTGGGCTTTCGCGGCTTCTATGAAAACGCGAACACTGAAGACAAGATGCGAATCATCGATGCTCTGCAATTACCTCCCGATTTGAAAGCCTGGACCCGACGTCAGGCGCAGGCCATTCGCCTGCAACAAGAGCGCCCGGTCATTAGCGATGCCAGTCGTCCGGCCGATGTGGCTCCGCCACTCGACGGCAAACAGATGTTGTTGGGGACCGCAGTATTGCTGGCGATTGTCGCCGCCATCTGCCTCCCCATGATTTGGATCCTGCTGAAGTTGTGAGATTGGTTCAGGTAGCCCGACGCGCCCTAGCTACTGAAGAAATACGAGTTTGACATGCGTGCGTTGATCGACATCCTCAGCTATCCGTTTCAACTGGTGTTTCTGGCGCCAGCGGCGATCCTTGGTGCGCCTCGGTGGCTCAAGAGTCTGTCCGTCGCTACGCGCGTGGCGCTGGTCGTGTTCGTGTTCATGCTGCTGTTCACTGCTTTCTCGGCTGCCTATTACCTACTCGGTTTTCAAGGTCACGAAGCTCCGGATTTGCTCACTTGGGCTCGCAAGTCGTTCTTTCCGCCGCTCGTGCTGACGTTTCTCACTCCGCCAGTGGTCTACCTGGCCGTGCGCTTTTGGCTCGAAGGACAAGTCTCGCGTTTTCCCGATATCGACGCCGCGTGGAAAGAGGGCGTCGAAGCGTTGGAGAAGGCTGGCATCTCGCTCACCACGACGCCGATTTTTTTGATCCTTGGCCTGCGCGACGAACGAAGCGTGCGGGCCCTGATGCGCGCCACTGGCATCAAGTACACGATTCAAGGCGTGCCGGAAGGAAACAAGCCGATTCACTTTTACGCGGCCGTCGACGAGAAGATCGCGGGCAGCGAAGAACGCTTGAACGCCGTCTATGTCTTTGCCGTTGATGCGTGTCGCTCGAGCAAGCTGCACCTGATGGGGCTCTCCGATTCGCTTCGCTCGCGCGGGAATGTCGAAGACACGGTTCGCGCCGATAGTATGCGGGGCACGATGGTGGGTGGAGCAGCGGGAGGCGATGTCTCGCGCGGCACGAGCGTGGGAAGCGGCACGTCGGTCGAAGCAATGCGCGGCACGAGCGTCGGCGGTGGCAATCAGCCGGCTGCAGCGCCGCTCTCGCGCGCGGCAATGAGCGGCACCATGATGCCCGGCGGCGCTGGCTCGGGCACGATGTTCGGCGGCGGTGGTGGTCATGCGATGGAAAGCGCCATCAACTCGGCGGTCGCTGTTCTTCCCAAAGCAGAAGCCGCCTATCAAGGGGCTCGGCTCGAATACCTGTGTCATCTCATTGCGGCTGGCCGCGAGCCCCTGTGCCCGCTCAATGGCGTGATGATGGTGACACCGTTTCAGCTGCTACGTCGCGGCGATGAGCAGTGTCGCCAGTTGGCTGCGATGGTGCGAGAAGACCTGCGCATCGTACAAAAGGGAACTCGCCTGCGCTGTGCCGTGGTCTCGCTGATCGGCGGCATGGAACACGAACGAGGCTTCTTGGAACTGATTCGCCGCGTTGGTTCGACACGAGCCCGCGATCAACGTCTGGGCAGCAGTTTCAAAACCTGGAACCCCGCCACAATCGATCGGCTGCAAGCGATGGCCGCGCTGTCGTGCGGCACTTTCGAAGACAATATCTACAGCCTGTTCAAGGAAGAAGATGGCTACAACAAAGCCGGCAACGACAAGCTCTATAGCTTGATCTGCAAGACCCGCGGCAAGTTCATCCAAAGCCTCGAATACTTCCTGACCGATGCCTTTGCCTTGCAAGACATTCGCGAGACCGATGGTTCGCGACCGATGCTCTTCAGCGGCTGCTACTTTGCCGCAACGGGCGAAGTAGAAGGGGCTACCGGCTTCATCCGCAGCCTGTTCGAGCAGAAGCTGTATTTGATCGAGCAGGATAACTTGCAATGGACCGAAACGGCCCTGCGCGACGACGCCACTTATCAAGGCTGGGCTCGTCTCGGCATGCTGGTGAGCGGCTGCCTGGTGTTGGTGCTGATTGGCGTGGCGATCTATTCGACGATGAATAAGTAGAGGAGTGTAGGAGTGCCTCGCCGACTACTTCATCGAATAGGGCCAGATAGTATCGCTGAATTCCGCAACGCAGCTCAAGAGCGATACCAAGATGGGGTGGCATTGGCGATTGCTGGCCAGCGAACCGGGGCAATCTACTTGTGGGGATATGTCGCGGAAATGACGCTCAAGGCCGCCTACTTCACGTTCCTACAGTTTCCTGCCAACCAGTCATTGCACATGAGGCCGCATCTGCGAGATGCGATTGATCGAGGACGTCAAACTTTTAATATCGCGTGGCCTCCGCAGGGAGACGGACACAATGTTCGTGCCTGGGCAGAACTACTCGTCGCCGAGCGTGCAGTTGCACCTCAAGGGGCGTATTCCACAAATTTTGCAATCGAGTTGCAGAGGCGTGGGCAACGAATTGAGCCGTTGTGGAGGGAGATTCTCCGCTATCGCAAGAATCTTGCCTATGTCTATGAAGTCAACCAAGTGCAAGAAGCGGTAGAATGGTTACTGGGTAACTCGCACCAGCTGTAGGAGGAAGAGATGCCTCGGCGAACACAAACACTCGATCAACATCTACCAGCCGTAGAAGGCGAGATCGTTGAACGACTAACGCAAGAGCTGCGTAGCGCGCGTGAGTACGGTCAGCCGATTATTGATGAGCGGATTTATCCTGCGGGCAAAAAGAGCGTGACTGTTATCTGGGATGCTTGGGATCGAATGCCGTTGGAAGAACGGACCCGAGTTGTTCGCCGTGCATATGAGTTAGTGGAAGGCTCAGCGAGTCAGGATGGACTAGTGCTCGCGAGCGGACTAACCGTATCTGAAGCACATGCTGCTGGGATGCTGCCATACTTCATTATGACGGCGAGAAGAGAGAGTGACCCTGTTACCCTTGACGAGTGTCGCCAGGCAATGATTGACGAAGGCGCTTCCATTCTGTCGGATGACAAGCAGCCTCAGCTTCGTTTTTCCACTGAGCAAGAGGCGAACGCAGCACGTGATCGCTTGTCAAAGCGACTACCTGGCAGCGGACCAGTGTGGGTGATCGGAAAGGACATGGGATCGGTTGATGACTGGTACACTCGCTGATACAAACGCAAAAAGCGGGGCGTTGAAAAATACTACGCAACTGTGAAGCGCCCTGGAGAGTCTGCTGATGCCGAATCCTGCTGACCCCCTGCGACCCGAACGTGAAGAGGAATTTGCGTCGCACGTTGCTCCCGACACGGAGGCAACCGAAGAGGCCGACGAGCCACAGTTTTTGAATCAGGTGATGAGCCAAACGCTCGCGGGTTTAGCTTCGACGCGCGAGCTGAACCCCGAGCTATATGCTGCCTTGCTGGAAGTGGCGCGGCAGCATCCGGGTGAAGTTTTGTCGCTCGATCCGGTCGCGATCGAATTGATGGGCGCCAGCTTGCGAGTTCAGTTTCCCGCCATCGCCCAACGAGAAGCGCTAGTGCGGCGGATGAGCCTGTGGATCGCCGAGTCGATGCTGGCTGATCCTTCCGCCCGTCAGCGATTGGCCGAATTGTGGGCCGGCTTGGGAGAGGCCAGCGTATGACCTCACCGCGTCTGACCTCCGACCAACTCGTGTTCGCGCATCAGGGGCTCGTGCGTGCGATCGCGCGCGGTATCCATCGCAGCTTGCCGCCATTCATGGAACTGGACGATCTGATCTCGTACGGTCAGCTGGGCTTGATGCAAGCGGCGCAGGATTTTGATCCGGCTCGCGGAGTTCAGTTTTCGACGTTCGCCTACCATCGCATTCGTGGCGCGATCTTGGACGGCACGCAGCAGATGGCGTTCTTCCGGCGGTTCACGCCCAGCCGGCAACAGTACGACCGGATGGCCAACGACACGCTCGCGGCCAATGCTACGGACTCGGCCAGCGAGAGTTCTGCCACGACCGCCGATCAGGCTGCGTGGCTGCAAGACTCGAGTGCTCAGTTGGCGGTGGTCTTTCTGCTTAGTCATTCGGCAGATGAAGGGCGCGAGTCGCCTCACCTGGAAGATGCCGCCGCGCGAGCGCCGATGCAGGACATGCTCGATGACGAACTCAAATCGAAGCTACATGCCGCGCTAGCCGAGTTGCCCGATGAGGCGAGGTCACTCATGCAAGGTGCCTACTTCGAAGGTCTCACGTTGAAAGAAGCCGGCGAACGTCTGGGCATCAGCAAGGCCTGGGCCAGTCGCTTGCACGCTCGCGCGCTGGGGCAACTGGCGCGGAGCCTTCGTCGACTACAAGTTGCCGACGAAGTGTAGTCGCATCGCTGCGCGAGCTACCTGTCTCGCCATTCGAGCACTTGATACTTCGAGATTTGAATGCGGCCGGTGGGAATGAGGCGGCGCGTGAGTGGCGATGGCTCGAGAGTTTCGGCTTCGAACTCCAAGTTGCCGTAGCTGGTCTGGCGCAACTTGGCGACTTGTAACCAGGCATGCTCCACCTGGTGGCCATGCTGCAGGACGACGCGAATTTGCAGCGGAGCAGGCGACTCCGCGGCTTGGTGCGAAGCCAGCCACTTGCGGCCCCGTTGCCTAAGTTCTCTAGCAACTGCCGGAGAGATCTTCGCCTGCGTTCCATCGGGCAGCGGCAGAGCTTCTGCCGTGCGACTGTCGAGTTCCGCTTCGAACGCTGTGGGCGAGTGGAACAGTTCGCGCAAATGGGGATCGGACGGGAGGAAATCGAGTTGGTAGCCAGCCGGATGCTGGTACCCAATGGCCACGACTTGATCGTCGTACAAAGTGGTGGCGAGGTCACGCAGCTGTTGCCACACGGCGTCGCTCGAAGGTTCGGGTTCGAGCATTTCGAACGCGTACCAGGTCTGCTGATTTGCCAACAGACGTTTGACTCGCGCGCCGCTGTTGGTGACTTCGGCCAGTTGATGATCGGTAACGTAAGGCCGCGAACTTACCGTCAGTTGGGCTCCTGCGGCCTCGGCACCGGGCCAGTTCAGCTGGTAGGTCGTACCCAACTGGTGACTCACGGGCTCCGAGATTTCCAACTCCGGAAGTGCGGCCTGCAAGAGCTTTTCGAGTTGCTCGCGCGAGGTGACTTCTGCCTGTGATGAGAGCAGTACGATCGACGGTGAGATTCGATCGCGCAATTGCACGGGGCGCGCGCGTCGCAGTTCGGTCCACTTGTCATCGACGAAGGCGGCAGCCACTTCGCGCGTAAATCGGTAGTGCAGCGATTGAAAGAAGCCAGGGGCTTTCCGCTCCTCTTGTTCGGCTAGTTTGGTCATCGCGTCGACATCGCCACGCTGCAAGTGAATGAGCGCCAACATGTCGGACTTGCTGTTGCCTTGCTGGGCGGCAGCCAATGCCTCGTCGACTCGACCTTCATGCAGTAGTGCGCGGACTAGTTGAGTCCGGGCATTCGACTCGTTGTACTGAGACTGAAAGCCAGTTGCCTTGGGCCAAGGCTGCAGCAGGGAAATCACCTTGTTGTGATCGCCCCGAGCTTGCGCGACTTGCAGCTGAGCGTCGAGCAAGTATGGATCATTGGGATGGGCTCGGCGGTGAAGTTCACAGAGCTTGTCGGCGGTTTCCCAGTCGCGGGTTGACCTTGCCAGGTATTGCAACTCACGGAACTTGTCGAGCTTGTTCGTGCTGCGGCGATAGGCCTCTTCGAGACCGAACGTGGCGTTCACCAACTCGTCATCGAGCAACTCCAGCATCGTCTTGGCATGCGGATCGTCCTGCTGAGCCAGTCGATGTTTGCCTACCAAGACGTGCGACGCGGCTTGAGGATAATCCTCTGCAGCGAGTGCGATCTTGGCGTCGTAGTAGGCGAGCCACACATCTTCGGCACCAGCAGGCGTTTGGCGATACGTGGTGTTTAGTTCCTCCAGCGTCTTCCATTTGCCTTCACGGATGCAGTCATCGGCCAGCGTGTGATAGGCGCTGGGTTTTTCGGTGGCATCCTCGAAGGCTTCGATCACTCCCCACTGCCGAGCCAGGCTGATGAGCAGACGTTCGGCCAGCTGTTCCTTCTCGTAGCCTTCTTCAGCGACCTGATCGTGGGCTGTGCGAAAGTGCAATTCGGCGGCTGCCCAATCTTCAGCTTGAAAGGCCAATAAGCCGGCGATCCGGTTCGTCTCCAAATCGTCATGCTTGGCAGCCAATAGCTCGTCGATTAAAGGCCGCAGTTCTGCTGGCGACAGCAGAGGTTCTTCGGCCTCGTAACCTCCGGCAAAGTACACCAAGGCCGCATGCCGATCGGGATGCACCAGGGCTGCTTCTGCACCTTTGCCAGCGAGTTGCATGCTCCAAAGATACGATTGCCAAAAGCTGTCTTGAATGGCTGCGTCTTCCGATTTCTCTGCTGCCTGCTTGTAAAGCGCGGCCGCCAGTTCGTGCTCGTCGTTCCAACTCAGTCGCTGAGCCCGAAAATTCAACAGCTCGATCGATTCGGGAGCGGTGCTGGCGAGAAACTGTTCCAGCTGATTGGCCAGGTCTTCGTCGTTGTGCTCGTGCAGCAGGTCGACCTGCGCGAGGGCCGTTTGCAGGGGGTTCGCCGAGTTCTTAACTAGCGCTAGAAACTCATCCTTGCGATCGGCGGGCAGTAAGCGATAGAGATGTTCGAACTGGCGTTCTTCAAACATCGCGTAGTGATGCAACACCAGGTAATCGGCATAGGCAGCCTCAGGTCGATCGAGCGCTTCGTGCGCTCGCGCTCGTACAGCGACCATCTCCGGATGAAATCCGGCGGCCTGTTCATACTCGCTGGCAGCCTGCAGCGCTTCTTCGTGCCGGCCCAGTTGATCGAAGGCGTTGGCCAGCTGCAGAAGGAACCCAGGGCCTCGCTCGCCGGTAGGAATGGAGCGACATAGTTCAATCGTGGCATCCTTATCGCCGATTTGCAGCCATTCCAGCATCACCAGATACTTTTGCAGCGTGTCGATCGCGGGGGGAAGCTCGCACTGCTGGGCCAGCTGTAGTTGCACGGCGGCCTCCGCTCGTTTGCCTTCGGCGAGCAGCTTGCGGCTCTGCTGCAAATAGGCATCGGATTGCCGCTCTTGGGCATACCGCGAGTCGACATTCGCGGCCTGCCGAATCGCATAACGATCCGACACCGAATAGCCAAACTCCACGTATTCCCAGTCGGCCAGCTGCAGCGAGTTGCCTCGCTTTACCAGCCAGAGCCGCAGAGGTTCGGTGACGCGCCCTTCGGTTTCCAGAAAGACATAGGCCAATAGATGCGTCTCGTCGATCGACTGCAAATCAAACAGTCGCAGCCGGCTGATATTGCCAAGCGTCTCTTCCTCCAGGAACGAATCGCGAACTTCTTGCCTTCCGAACGCGGACAAGGTCGGCATCGTGGGGTGCCGTAAGGTTCGATCTCCCAACTCACCCAGATCGACCAGCGACAGAAACTGCTTGTTGTTGTCGCGATTCGAGGCTCTGACCATTCGCAGCAACAGCCGTTCGACCTGGCGACGATCGGGGTGGTTGAGCTTGAACTGAGGATCGGCGTGCGCGGGATCAAAGCCTTGACGCAGGCTCTGGCGCTTCTCGTCCATCGACTCTTGACGAGTGGCCGCCGTTGCAACAGGCTGTTGGCGCGCGAGCGAAATAATGCCCACGACGCCTGCCGCCAGGCAAAGCACGATCAGACCCACAAAACCGCAACCGATCAAGAGCAAGCCGCGATTGTTCGCGGGTGTCTCGGGCAGCAGCCTTGCTTCGAGCGGTTCATCCTTGTGCGGACGATTCATTACAGACCTGGAGAATACAGACGGTGGGGAGTATGGAGAGGGACTATCATAATTACCAGCGCAACCCGATCTGGGGAAGTTCCTGGGGCGGGTTGCGGTTAATTGCGAGAGAAGTGTAGTAGCGATTGCCCGGACTCTAGCACCACCTCCGACTGTGCGAATTCGATGCAGCGGACCGCTTGTAGCTCCCACCTAAACGAGTTGCAGCCAACTACTTCCTTCTGCCGAGCATACGTAAGCGACTTCTGACGTAGCCTTGCTCGACCCATGCTTGTTGGAAGGATTCCGCTGCCTGGTTCTGCGGAACAGTCTGCTTCGCTTTACAGTGCCGATTCTGACGCCTAAGATGACGGCGGCTCCGGTTTCACCGCTCGGACGTGGGGAGCGAGCGTCGATGAGAGTTTGGAGGCGTCGGTTCCTCCTCATGCTGGTTTTGCTCAATGCCCACATCGCCTTTATTGGATCTTGAGACCCTGCTCGCTCCGGTTCCTGGAGACAATCCAACCGGTGCCTATCTTCGTTATTCTTCGGGCCGCGAATACGATCTGATTCGCGATCTGCGTCCCAAACGGGACCAGGCCATTTTTGAAGATGGCAGCGAAGGGCCCCAGGCCGGTCAATGGAAAACCATCATTGCCAAGGGGCAAGAGTTTTTGCAGACCAAGAGCAAAGACCTGCAACTGGCTGCGTGGCTGACCGAAGCTCTCACCAATCAACATGGTTTCGCTGGCCTGCGAGATGGTTTGCAATTGATCACCGGTCTGCTGCAAACACACTGGGAAGGTCTGTTCCCCCCCGCCGACGACGGCGACCTGGAAACGCGCGTGGCCCCGCTCGAATGGCTGCTAGGCGATACCGGCCTGCCCATCTGGGTGCGCGAAGTTCCCTTGGCCGATCGCCCCGCGGAGATGTCTGGCGATGCCGAGAAAAAGGCCCCTGTCACTTACAACCTGTGGCATTCCATCAAGGTGAACCGCTCGGCCGATGCCGAGGTGTTTGTCTCCAGCATGGAAGCGGTCGTCAGCAAGACGCCGCCAGCCTTCTTCAAAAAGCTGCACGAAGACCTGCGCGCTGCCCGCGAAGCGCTCGAAGCTTATAACACGGTCGCTGACGAACAATTTGGCCGCCTCGCGCCCGGTGTTTCGGCCGTACGCACCGCCCTCGAACAATGCCAAAACCGCATCGAGACCATCTGCAAGGAACGCAAGATCCCCCTGCAGGAGACCGCGGCAATGGACGACACTGCAGACAGTAGCGACGACGATAGCGGCACGAAGGACGAGAGTGTTAGCTATTCCGGCAGCAGCAATGGCCACAGCGGACCAGTCCGTTCGCGGGCCGAAGCACTCGAAAAACTGCGCGAGATCGCGGACTATTTGCGTCAGGCCGAGCCTCATAGCCCGGTCTCGTACTTGATTCAGCGGGCCATCTCGTGGAGCGAAATGCCGTTCGAAAAGTTGCTTTTAGAGCTCGTCCAAGACCAAAATGCTCGTGCGCTCATCAACAACACGCTCGGCATCAAGGAGGATCCCTATGGCGACAGCAGCGGCAGCTCTTACGATTCCGAAAACGGGTAACGACTGCCTCGACGAAATTAGCTTGTAACAAACGGATTGAAATTACGCCTCGCAGCGAAACTAGTCACCTTGTGCCACGAATCTCGCGCGAGCGATTCACGAGAAAAACTCTCCTTCGAATAATCAGCATCGAAAACTTGTCCCCTTTCGAAAAAAGGTAGCGAACTATGGCTGGCGAAAGCGTTCAAAAGAAACTCGACCGGGTCCGTCCACCGCGCGTGCAGATCAAGTACGAAGTCGAAACCGACGGCGCGATCGAACTGAAAGAACTGCCGTTCGTGGTGGGTGTGCTCGGCGATTTTTCCGGCAAACCCAACGAAGCCCTGCCGCCCATGAAGGACCGCAAGTTTGTCGAAATCGATCGCGACAACTTCCACACCGTCCTCGCCAAGACCGCTCCCCGGCTCGCCTTCCGCGTCGACGACAAAATCTCCGGCAAGGAAGATAGCAAGCTCAGCGTCGAGCTGAATTTCAAGCACCTCGACGACTTCTCGCCCGAAAACGTCGTCAAGCAAGTCGAACCGCTCCGCAAGCTGGTCGAAGCTCGTCAGCAGCTGGAAATGCTGAAGTCGAAAATGGACGGCAACGACAAGCTCACCGGCCTGCTCGAACAAGTGCTGGAAAACGCCTCGCTGCAACAACAGCTCGGCAAGTCGCTCAAAGTCGAAGAGGAAAAGAAGCCCGAGTAGTCCCTGGTCTTTTTCCTGCTCACCATACATTCCTCGGTTCGGAGATCCTTTTTCATGGCTGCCAAAGAAACGCAAGCTGCCGCCGCTGCAGCAACCACTACCACAACCGCCGAAGACAGCTTTCTCGATCAAGTTGTCAGCGCGACCAAGCCCAAGAGCGACGCTCAACTCGACAACGCCAAGAAGATGCTGCAGACATTCGTCCAGCAGCTGATGTCGGGCACGGCCACCGTTAGCAAAGATGCTGAAAAGCAGATCAACTACTGGATTGCCGAAATCGATCGTCTGCTCTCCGTGCAGTTGAACGAGATCATGCACCATGCCGAATTCCAAAAGCTGGAAGGCTCGTGGCGCGGGCTCTTCTATCTAGTCGACAAGACCGAAACCAGCACCCAGCTGAAGATTCGCGTCCTCAACACCTCGAAGCGAGACCTGTTGAAGGACCTCGAAAAGGCGACCGAGTTCGACCAGAGTGCCTTGTTCAAGAAGGTCTACGAAGAAGAATACGGCACTTTCGGTGGTGCTCCTTATGGCTGCCTCATCGGCGACTATGAGTTCACCAATCACCCGGAAGACATGGCTCTGCTGGAGCGCGTGGGCCAAGTGGCTGCCGCCGCTCATGCTCCGTTCTTCACTGCCGCTGGTGCCGAACTGTTCGACCTCGAAAGCTTCACCGAGATCGATGCCAAGCGCGATCTGGCGAAGATTTTCGACAACGTCGAATACGCCAAGTGGAAGTCGTTCCGCGAATCGGAAGACTCTCGCTATGTGGGCCTCTGCTTGCCGCACATTCTGATGCGGATGCCTTACGGTGCGAAGACCAAGCGCGTCGAAAACTTCAACTACGAAGAAGACGTCGACGGTCGCGACCATAAAAAGTACCTGTGGGGCAATGCCGCCTACGCTCTCGGCGCACGAATCACCGATTCGTTTGCCAAGTTCGGCTGGCTCGCCTCGATTCGCGGTGTTGAAGGTGGCGGTCTCGTCGAAGGCTTGCCGACCCATACCTTCCATACCGATGAAGGCGATGTGGCTCTCAAGTGCCCGACCGAAGTGGCGATCACCGATCGCCGCGAAAAGGAATTTGCCGACCTGGGCTTCATTCCGCTCGTGCACTGCAAGGGTCGCGACTTTGCCGCGTTCTTTGCCGCTCAATCGGCTCAAAAGGCTAAGCTCTACAACAAAGACACGGCCAACGCCAACGCCCGCCTGTCGACCCAGCTGCAGTACATGCTGTGCGTCTCGCGGTTTGCTCACTACTTGAAGGCGATGGCTCGCGACAAGATCGGCAGCTTCATGAGCCGCAAGGCTTGCGAAAACTGGCTGAATACCTGGATCGAAACCTACAAGCACCCCGATCCCGACAATGCCGGTCAAGAAGCCTTGGCTCGTCAGCCACTGGCCGAAGCCCGCGTCGATGTGCGTGAAATCCCCGGTCGCCCTGGTCAATACGAGGCCATCGCTTACCTCCGCCCGCACTTCCAACTCGACGCCCTGAACGTCAGCATGCGTCTCGTCGCCCAACTCCCACCGCCCAAGGGCGGCTAGTGGTTGGCTGAGAAGCGAATGACAATTGACTAACCTTACGCGGGCCGGACTAAACTCCGGCCCGCTCTTACGTTTCTTGTGGGTTGAGGCGTTGAATGAGCTGAATGAGTGTTTATCGCACACAATAGAATCCACTCATGATCATTCAGAATTGACCAAGGCAAACGCGATAGGTAACTTGATCGCACGAATTGTACGACCGTGCAAATAAGCGAAGGAAGTCCAATGCCTGCAAAGAAGGTGTTTGTTGCCTGTCCTATAGGAAGCGAAAATAGTTCTGAACGTGCCCAGTCGGATCACCTGATGAAGTTTGTGATCTATCCAGCGGTTAAGGAATTGCTAGGCAATTCTGACGGCCAGTCGATCGTGCGCGCCGACACGATGGGTGAGCCAGGGCGAATTACGACTCAGATACTGCGTGAACTAGTTTCTGCGGACGTCGTCATCGCAGACGTGACAGGAACGAACCCAAATGTGATGTACGAGGTTGGGATTCGCCAAGCTATTGTTAAGCCCCTTGTTTTAATGGCGGAGAGCAGTCAGAAGCTCCCTTTTGATCTAAGTGACCTTAGGACGGTATTTTATAAACTCGATCTGGAGCACTTTGAGCGTGCTCAGAACGAACTAAAGGCGCATCTCGAAAAAGCTTTTGCAGGTGCAGTGTCCCCACTGGACAAAGCTCTATTTCTATCTAACGAAGGGCAGCTAGGCGGAACACCAGACGGTTCTCGTGATCTGTTGGCAGTGCTTGAGGTTTGTGAGGGAATTCTAAAGGAGACGCAAGAAACCAAAGATCTGGTCACGGAGATCGGTCGAGTTGCGATTCAAATACAAGGCACTAAGGAAGATCAGCGAGAAGAGCGCGAGGAGGCGACGCGGAATCAGCTCGGCATGATGTTTATGAATCAGTTCATGCAGAATCCAGACATGATGGATAAGATGCTGCCAGCGATGCAAAAGCTTCAGGAGTTTGGGCAGCACCAGCAGCTTGAACAGAAACTCCAGAAAGGAACGCGCCGGCGAAAATGACGACCTGGGTGATCGTTGCTTCGCTCGCGATGATTGGCAGTAGTGCCGCCTCACTACTTGCCCAGGTAGCCGATCCCGCGGCGGAGAGCGCTGTGGCCGAGATTGAATCGCTGGGAGGGCGGGTTTATCGGCGGCCGGATGGGCAGGTCGATATTGTTTCGCTCCGGGGGGACAAGGTCGGGGATGAAGAACTCGATTTGCTGCAGTTCTTACCGACCGCTCGCGTGCTCGATCTCGATGGTTCGCGGGTGACAAACGCCGGGCTCGATCGCTTGCTGAAGGCACCCCAGTTGGAAGAAGTGTCGCTGCGCGGAACAGCAGTCACGCGCGCGGCCGCGGAGGATTTTAAAGAACGGCATCCGGGCGTTTATCGGGTGACCGTCTCAGCCGGCTTTAAACCCGCGATGTTCGTATTCGCAGCGAGCATGCTAATTCCCATCGGCTGTGGGTGCTGGCTGATTTGGATCACGCACCGCAAACGTGAGGTGCTGCAGCCTTGGCTGTACTATCGCGGGATGTTGTGGGGCCTGTTGCTCATCGCCTTTTTCGCCCTCGTGATGTTCGTTGCGGTGCTGCAAGCGATCGGAATTGAGTTCCGAATTGCCGATCTATTCGGGTAGTCAATCCAGCTACGTCTTCGCGGCGCTGATGGCCCGGCGCACGACTTGGCGCATCAGTTCCAGCGGAGCTTTTTGCCCGGTGAAGAGTTGATACTGCAGCGCGGCCTGGCCAACGAACATGTCGATGCCGGTGATGGTATGGCAGCCTACTTCGCGGGCCTGCTTGATGAGCAATGTTTGCTCGGGGTTGTAGACCGTATCGAAGATAGTCATGTCGTGGAGCAGGTGACGATGATCGAACGGCGATTCATCGACGACCGGATGCATGCCCACGGGGGTACCGTTGACGATCAGGATGGCTCGCACCGTGTGGCGAGCGCCCCACTCGACTGCTCGCGCCCCGAAGGCTCGGGCCAGATCTTCAGCCTTCGAATCGGTGCGGGAAGCAATCACCACATCGGCTCCGCGGCGACGCAAGCCATAGACCAGTGCGCGCGAGACGCCACCGGCACCCAGCAAGAGGACGGTCTTCCCTTCGAGTGCCCGGTTGTTTTCGTCGCTGCCGAAGGCCTGATCGATGCAGAACATGGCTGCCTGGTAATCGGTGTTGAAGCCCTTCAAACCGTCCGGCTTGGAGACCACCGTGTTGCAAGCGCCGATTCGCTGCGTGGCTTCATCGCACTTGCTGATGTGCTTGATGATCTCTTCTTTGTGCGGAATCGTGACGCTCAGACCCTTCACTCCCAACTCGGGACAATCGGCAATGAACGACGCCAGCTGATCGCTCGAGACGCGAAACGGCAGATAGATTCTGTTCATCTTGGCATGCGCGAACGCCGCGTTATGAATCAGCGGGCTCAGGCTCTGCGCCACAGGATCGGCCACGACGCCGTAGAACTCGGTCTCGGCGTTGATCTGGTCGTAGCGATAGACCTCTTTCATCTGCTGAAAGCTGAGCTGTCCCGGCGCGAGAGCCCGCTCGGCATGAAAGGTCGCATAGGTGAACGGTGCGCCGAAGCGTTTGGCCAGCACGCGCGAGGGGGTCCCAATTTCGCCCATACCAATGGCGACGGTGGGAATCTTGCTATCGCGACACATCCGCAGCAGACGCAGGTTATCGTGCGGGTGATTCACCATCGTGGCAATCTTCACCACGTCGGCATCGTGCTTGGCCAGCCGCGCATGCAGCGCGTCGAGATCTTCGGGCGTCTCTTGAAAATCGTGATAGCTGACGATGCGCTTGGTCTTGCCGAAGCGGGGAATTTTGGCGGCGACATCTTCTTCCAGGTCGACGTAGTCGCAGCCCGCGACAATTGCCTGGCGCAGGAGAAGCTGGCGTTGCTCTTCGCTGCGAGCCCATTTACCACCATCGCGATCGCGGCGGCAAGTGACGACGACCGGGCAGGGACGCTCGGGGAGCAACCGATTCAGGTTCACGGCACTCTGTACGTAGTCCAGCCGCAATTCGACCAGCTGAGCTCCTTGCTCAGCCAGATGCTTGTGCTCGGCAATCAAATAGCGATGGCGGCCGCGCCCGATACTAACGCAAATCATGAGCAGAAATCACAGCTGAAGCGACGAAAGAACGACATTACACCCCTGATAAGTGTAGCATGCGAAGAATCATTTTTCAGGCCGGACCAAACGTGTTCTGCCTGGCCCCGTTCCCTTCCCGCAGTTCCTCGCAGGTGCCTCGAGTATGAACCTCAATTTTGGCGGCATCGTCGGTGGACTGGTCGGTTTGGGCGTGATGGTAGGTTTGTTCGCCCTCAACGAATGGAAGTTTCAGCGGGGCATTGTGAAGCTCGGTATGTTCGCCATTTTTGGCGGTGCGGCCGCAGGCAACTTCCTGTGGAGCACCTTTTTTACGGCTGCCAAATCCGAAGAAGTGAACCCGAACGCTCCGCCACCACCACCGCCGACCTAACGATCGATTGGCCACTCTTGCTGGGTCCACTACTTCGTGGCGAAGTACCAAAAGTTCATCGGGTCGTGCGCGAGTGTTTCCACACGCACGTTCGCCAACCCCGCTTCGCCCAACATCTGCAGGGCGAGTTCTTTGCCCCACATGGCTCCCAAGCCGGGACCGTTGTTCGCCAGTGAGACCGACATGCAATGCATGCACGAGATGGTGTAGAGAAACGTGCCGACCGGATGCGCACAATCGGTATGGACGTGCCCGGTGCCTGAAATGTCCTGCATCAAAAAGAGCCCACCCGGCTTAAGTGCGCGGGCCACGTTCGCCAGCACCGCAGCGGGCCGCGCTTGATCGTGGATGGCATCGAAGGCGGTGATCAAGTCGTACTGCTGCTCGGCGGTCATCGTGGCGGCATCTTGCACGCGGAAGGTGATATTCGTGAGTCCTCGGCGCTTCGCTTCAGCCCGCGCGCCGGCGATCGGTTCTTCCGAAAAGTCTTCGCCCACAAATCGACTAAGCGGGAACTTCTCAGCCAGGTGAAGCATGGCCCGGCCACTACCGCAGCCAAGATCGAGCACGTCGATGCCCTGTGCAAGCTTTTCGCTCCAGCCTGGCGCGAGCGGCAAAACATGCTCGACGAGCCCCATCACCACGCTTTGCTGACTCTCCTCGGCCATTACCTGATGAAAGCGTGGGTAGGAAGAGTAAGGCACGCCTTGGCCATGCTGGAAGGCTGCGACAATCTCGTCTTCGACGATGCCGAGAATGGCAACGAACTGTGTCGAGACTGCGAGATTGTTTGGAGCCGCGGCGCGGGTGAGCCAGGCTGCATGTTCCGCAGGCAAGCGATGCGTTTTCTCCTGCGGGCGGTATTCGACAATGCCGCCGGTGACCATCGCGGCCAGCCATTCGCGCACATACCGCTCGTTAAGGCCGGCAGCGTCAGCCAATTGCCCGCTGGTGACCCACTCCAAACCGGCGAGCGTATCGAACAGCCTGGTCCGATGCCCAACCGAGATCATGAGGGCGAGTCCGGCGTGATTCACAATCTCCAGCACCTTCCCGGCAAAGGCGTCGGCTTTAGTTTGATCGAGCGAATGCGTGAGCGACGTACACATAAACTTTCCTGCTGCTTCGGTTCTGATTCACTGGCGCGACAATCGCCGCAAAGAGAGCTAAGCGCAAACGGCGCAAAAATGTTACCGTGAAGTGCGAAGATTTAGACGTTTTCTTCGCCTGATGGCATGAACCGCTCCCTGGAAGCAATATGAAGGTGACGCTGTCGATGCACGATCTCCGCAACGGCAGCTTGCATTGAATCACTCGCGTACAACAGCGGAATTATTTCTCGCTGAATGTGAACGGCTTCCGCCTTCGCATCAGCAGAAGGCCGTTCGAATGGTAGCGGCGCTGAAGATCCAAGAGCAGAGGCTTGGCTGCCCCAATTGCTATCCCAAATCAACTCGCCAAAGGCAATCTCAACACCCTCACCATCGAGCGTCAAGTAAAACGACGGTGAACGTCGAATTGCTCCAGATTCGAAAAACTGTACGACGGCCAAGATGTCGGTTCGGCGACCAAGCAAATGGCAGTCATACTTTAGATTAGTGATGCCGATATGAAGGTGCCATGAGCCGCCGGTGGGCGGTCGGTAAACGCTATAGCCATATTGCAGTTCGTCCTGCTCCCAATCAGGCTCATCCACGTCCACTCTTTATGTTTCCTCCAATTGATCTGCCAGTACATCAAATTGCGAAATCCCCTCTTGTGATTCAACTCCGCAAGGTTTGCTCGTATCTACAGTAAACACCTCGCGTCCTTGGCTGTCGCGCTGGCGGGAGATAACCACACACGCTATTTTGCCCGGCTGTGGGTACCGCGAGTCGTTCCACAGATCGTTCGTGGTCATGACAGGCACTTTCTCGATGAAGTACCACTTTTGCTGCCAAGCATCAATCAGCTCGCATCTTACGAAGCCAGGATAATCGTCACTTGCCCATTCGATGATTGAAACCTTGACTGCTTTCATTTGCGTCAGCCGGGACCAGAAATTCCGTGTTTGCGTTGGAGAGATGCTGATCAACATGGTACTCTGAAAACCACGGCGAGCAGGTGGGGCGCTTGCCACGGAGGTTTGGCTATGTTGACGTCTGTCGCACTTTGTCTGGCGTTGTGTACCGGGGATGGATTGCCGGGAAAAGAAGCTGCCGCCGCGCGACCCTTTCATGAGATTCAGGCGGATCTGAGCGACTTCCTCAAGCGTGAAGCACTCACCAAAGACGCCGCAGAACGCGCAAAGCTGATTCGCCAACTGTGCGACTTGCATCACGAGATTCTGCACCATCCCCGTCATGAGACGGCCGAGGCCATGAAGGGCTATCGCGTGCAAGCGTGGAGTAGGCTGAAACGCGTGCAAGCCGATTTGAAGAACCAACTGGCTCGCGAGCGAAAGGGAAAGAACGCACCGGTTGGGACCGATCCTCAGTTGCTCGCCGCCAGCGATAGCTTGGCCGCGGCGTTGAATCTGGCCGATAGCTCGCTGGGTGGTCCGAGTGCCTTGCTGGCTCGCGGTGGCAGAGCTCAGATCGACGACAACGGCCAAGAGTTAGTCGATCTGATCGAGCGAACCATCAATCCCGATTTTTGGGATACCAACGGTGGTCCCGGGACAATCGTCTATTTTGCTCCGCTGCAATGCCTTGTCATTACCGCGACTGGCGAGATGCATCAGAACGCGGGCGGCTTGCTTGGCGGTCTGCGAGCAGCAGGAAACTAGGTTAGCCCGCCTTGTCATACGCTTCGCGTTCAAACGGATTGTCCCAGTAGGGATGCTTGCCGCGGAGCCACAGCCAGAGGGACGAAAGCAGATAGGCGGGGATAAAGAAGAGCCCCCAGCGTTCGTATTGTTGCACGTGGACGAACTCGTGCTCTCGCGTGCGGTCGAGTTCGGTCTGGCCGCAGGCGATGACCGTGTGACCGAGCGTCATGGCCGAGGCGCCGCCGATGACCGGGGCCTTGCCCAGCAGCCAGGTCAGAAACCGGCCCTCAAACTCCAGCACCCGTCCCCGCAGCCGGCAAGTTCCGCCGCTGACGAGGTTCACTAAACCCAGCGCCAGGCCCACCAACGACCAGGGAGATGCCCAGACGATGGCCAGTGCGATCAGAATTCCCCAGCCTAGATTTTTCATCAACGCTTACGCCCCAAATGCAGCCTGGTTGCAGGCCCCTTGTCATTGCCGCTAGCGAAGCGGTAACGTGATAAGTCTGGCAACGACATTTTTGCCATTCTAACCAGTCTCACTGTCCCCCACCCAATACACAGAGGATGACTTTATGGGCGTTCTGGTTCAACAATCGGCCCCCGATTTCAAGGCTCAGGCCGCGATGCCCGATGGCTCGTTCAAGACCGTTGGTCTGTCCGACTATCAGGGCAAGTACGTGCTGCTGTTCTTCTGGCCCCTCGACTTCACCTTCGTCTGCCCGACCGAGATCATCGCTTTCTCGGACCGTGCCGAAGACTTCGAAAAGCTGAACGTCCAGATCCTGGGCGTCTCGGTCGACAGCCACTTCACGCACCTGGCGTGGAAGAATACCGCCCGCACCGATGGCGGTCTCGGCCAGATCAACTATCCGCTGGTCGCCGACCTGAACAAGGAAATCTCGCGCGCCTACGATGTGCTGATCCCCAGCGGCATCGCTCTCCGCGGTTTGTTCCTGATCGACAAGGAAGGCAAGGTTCGCCACCAGGTGGTGAACGACCTGCCGCTCGGCCGCAGCGTCGATGAAGCCCTGCGGATGGTGCAGGCCCTGCAATACTTCGAAAAGAACGGCGAAGTTTGCCCCGCCAACTGGAAGGAAGGCGCTCGCACGATCAAGCCAACCGTCGGCGACAGCAAGAAGTTCTTCGCTGCCGAATACACCGGCAAGGGCTAATTGGCGATTTGACCGTGGCCTGCTGACCACGACCAATCACCCTGGAAAACCTCGCGAGGGCTCGTCAACCGACGAGCCCGTTTCCTTGCGCCGATGTCAAATGCTCCGTCTTTCGCTAGGTGGATCAGCGTGGCTCTAAACAGGCACTTGCGTCTATGATGAACGGGCGAAACAAAACCAGGGAATAAGCCCATGACCATTCCGCAGCAACTTGGCAGAGCGAGGTGGTTATTCGTCGGCGGGCTGGCGATGGTGATTGCGCTGCTGGCAAACGGCAGCCTGCACGCGGCTGGTCCCTTTACCTGCTTCGCCAAGCAGCCCACGTTTCGCGCCGAGATGGCCGATGCAGATCTTGTGGTCGTAGCCAAACTGCAATTTGCGTTGCCGCCCGACAAGGACTCCGGCCAGCAACACGCCCAGTTCGAAATCGTCGAGGTTCTCAAGGGCGAGAAGAAAGGTCTGATCGGTGGGCAGGTCGTCGTGCCTCATTTCGATCTTGGCAAGGCTGGCGACATTTTTTACTTCACCAAATCCGGCCCGCCCCACCTGGAGTGGTCGTCGTCGGTCCTGCTCACGCCACGGATGCGGGAGTATGTACACAAGGTCGCCGAGTTGCCTGCGGAGGTGACTCCGCGCCTTCAGTTCTTCCTGAGTCATCTCGACGACAAAGAAGAGTACATCGCCCACGATGCCTGCGAAGAGTTTGACGAGATTTCGTACGCGGATCTGGCGACCTTGAAGCCGCACCTGAACCGGGAGCAAGTGCTGCGCTGGCTGGAGAATCCCGAAGCACTAGCCAGTCGTAAGCGGCTGTACTATCGACTGCTGAGCATTTGCGGGACCGCTGGCGACGCGTCGCTGCTCGAAGCGAAAACGAAGTCTGCTGACAGGAAGGACCGTTTGGGCCTCGATCAGTTGCTGGCCTGCTATGTCATGCTGCAGGGAGACAGCGGACTTGCCATGGTGGAAGAACGGTATCTGAAGAACAAGCGGGCCGATTACGCCGATACTTACGCTGCCATCCTAGCTTGTCGTTTCCATCTCACGGAAACCAACGTCTTGCCCCGCCACCGCGTAATCGCTTCGCTCAAGCTGATGCTCGCGCGCCCTGAACTGGCCGACCTGGTGATTCCTGATCTGGCCAAGCTCGAAGAATGGACGGTCGCCGATCAACTCTTTGACATGTACAAGAACGCGGACACCAAGACCACTTGGGTCCGCGTTCCCGTCGTGCAGTACTTGCGCGCCTGTCCGCTCGACTGCGCACCAGCGATGCTGAAAGAATGCGAACGAATCGATCCCGAGGCCTTTAAACGAGGGAAGATCTTTGTTCCCGTGATCGCGCCGGCGAAGACGGGCTCCTAGAAGTTCAAGGTTTCAAGTTGGGGAAGCAGCAAATGCTCTGCGGGCACTGACGCGTCCGTCCCAGATAGAAAATAACTGACACCGATATGATCGTCAAGTATATTGTCATTATTGCGCACTTGACAAAAAATCGCGCGTCGTTCAGATTCAAGTTGTTTTCGTGTGCCCGCCCGAAGTGGGTGCCCGTCGTTCTGCGAAGCAGAACCGAGTGAAGTGCAACTTGGCTAGCTCGGCCACTCGGCACAACTGCAGCCACTTGGTTGTTGTTCCCCTCAGCCGAGTGGACTGGGCTGGTACGAGCGGCTGCTGGTCACTGCTGCGCAGAACGAACGGCACCTAATCGCGGTTGAAGCCTCAATGCTAATGGGTCTGGATGTTCCCTTCGCAGTGGCTGAGACGGGTAGGATTCGGGGTTACAGAGAGGACGAAGACGTTCAAAAAGCGGTTATCAAACGGTTATCACCATCCGGGGGGTATTAATGCCGCAGATAGACGCAAGCCATTGCCAGGAAATGCCTTAGTGAAATCGGTTATCAGAAAAAATCTACTCAAAAAGTTATCAGCGATCAGCGTGCAGTGATGCGTTTTCGAGTAACAACTTGGCGAACCGGAGGGAGTGCGATGTCCCCTTAAGTCGTGTCGACGAGATGTCATGCAAAACGCCAAAGAGCCGGCGATCAGTTCGAACCCTTGGTGCTGGCGAGGACGCCGCAGTGGATGAGCGTGGGCTGGACCGCTGAGGGTTGCAGGCCGGCGGCGGTGAGCCAAACGCGATACTCGGCGGCGGAATAGGCGCGTCCTTCGGTGAGGGTGAAGAGCGCGGCGGAGTAGAGAGCCAGGGGGAGCGGTCCCGCGAGATCGTCATTGAGGAACACATCGTGAATGAGCAACTGGCCACCGGCGGGCAGTACCTTCGCACAGCGGTCGATGAGTTGCGCGCATTGGGGCTCGTCCCAGTCGTGCAAAATGTTCGAGAGCAGAATCACATCGGCGGCAGCGGGGAGTTCGTCGGCGAACATATCGCCGGGCACGAGGGAGAGGCGATTGGCGACGCCGAACTTAGCGGCAAATTCAGCGGCGATCTTCAGCACTTCGGGCCGGTCGAAGACGATCGCCCGCAACTGCTTGTATTGTTGCAGCAGTGCGATGCTGTAGATTCCGGTGCCGCCGCCGACATCGAGCAAACAGTTGGCTTTCGAGAGATCGACGGCGCGAGCCAAGTGAGGGGCGACGTTTTGGGCGCGACCGGCGAGGGCCAGCGTCAGATGGCGGGCCGAAGCTTCGCGCTCCATGGCCGATTCGAGTCCTTCGCGATAGATGAACGCGGCGCCGCCGTCATCGGCGGCTGCATTGGCCGGGCGATTGGTCTGCAGCCGTTCGACCATTTCCTTTACTCCCGGGCTGGCTGCCGCGAGGCCGATGTAGTCGCCCACATAATGCGGCGAGGCAGGCAGCAAGTGTTCGCGGGCCAGGGGCGTCAGTTGAAAGCGACCATCGACCACTTCCAGCAGTTGCATCGCCCGCAGGGCCGTGGTGAGGACGACAAATGGACGTTTTGCTAGTTTCAGCTTGGTTTGCAACTCGAATGCGGAAAGGTTGCCACTACCAAGACTCTCGAAGAGGCGAAAATGGGTAACCGCGGCGGTTAGTAGCTCGGTGGCATAAGAGCCGCGAAAGAGTTCGAACAGCGAGGTGGGGTCGAGCTTGGGGGCGGCCAGCCAATGGGCAAAAAGTGACATAAGACTCAAGGGTTTTCCAGAAGTATTTTGGCTCTACAGAATTGCTTGGAGAATTGGGGCTAATCTAATAAGCTAATAACTCTCCGCGGAGTCAGTCCTGCCCTGCTTTCCGGCAATTCACCCCGTTCCGACGCACTTGTTGCGAGTCGATTCCGAAGAGAAGTGTGCTGTGAGTTCGCTGCCAGACCAAGCCGATTTTGATCCTTACCGCGTGTGGTTGGGCATTCCCAAGCAGCAGCAGCCCCCGCATCACTACCGGCTGTTGGGCCTGGAGGTGTTCGAGCCCGATTTGCAGGTGATCCAAGAGGCGGCTGACCGGCAAATTGCTCATCTCAAGACAAAGCAGACCGGCAAGCATGTTGCGCTTTCGCAAATCTTGCTGCAAGAGGTCGCAGTGGCCGCGGGCTGCCTGTTGGACAACTCGGAGAAGGCTGAATACGACCAACAACTGCGGAAAAAGCTGGCGCCGCTGAGCCTGGTGCCCGCTGCGGTTGCCCCCCAGCCTGTGTTGCCACGGCAAACGGTTCCGCCGGTTCCCGCGCCGAGAGTGCCAGCAGTTCAAACGAAGAATTCACCCGCGCCGGCTCATCAAACTCCAGCGAATTCGTTGCCGCTGCATCAAACGCCGGCTCAGTCGACGCCAGTCTACTCCACTCGGACTTTGCCCGCGCCCGTGGTGCCGCCGCTGCCCACGCCGGTTCGCTCGCTGCCACCCGCCGAGATTCGCGAAGTGGGCGAGTCGCCGCTCGCCTCGATCATGCGGCGGCTACCGAGCGATCCGATTCAATTTGCGATGGTGATGGCCGTGGGCGGGGCAGTGGTGGTGATTGCCCTGGGGCTGCTATTGGTATTGGCCGAAGAGATTCTGCTGACCCCGCTGCCCAAAGTGCCGGAGGCGGTTCCTGTCGCGCCGGTAACCATCGACAATGAGAACATGCCGCTGGAGAACACGGCCAAGGCCGACGAGCCGGCCCGAGAGATTCGTCCCAAACCTTCGCCGCTTAAGCAGTTGCCACCTGCACCCGAGTTTCGCCCGAAGGCGGCCGATGTGCCATCCATCGAATCGACGTTTCCGGAAGCGGCCACGGGCGATTTGCCGGCGACTGAGTTGCCCGCTACCAGCGACAGTCCACCCGCGGAGGAATCTGGCGAAAATCCTTCTTCTAGCACCAACGAGGGAACCTTTCCGGCTCGTGCGGGGTCTATATAGTAGGGAATTGTTCTAGGGCGGCGTCGTGCGCGGTAGAATCGTTTGGAGCCGTGCAGGCAACAATTCTCTGCGTGCAAGTGATTCTGAGGTCTACGTTTAGGTGAAGCCTCACCTGAAACAGGAATGCCGTCGTGAGTGGAAAACCTGCCGAGAATGCTGCTGGCGATGCTGTCGTCAAGGAAGCGTTCGACCCGTATCGGGTTTGGCTCAGCATTCCCAAGTCCGAACAGCCCCCGCACCATTACCGCTTGCTGGGCGTGAGCCTGTTTGAAGCCGATCCGCAAGTGATCGAGGAAGCGGCCGACCGGCAAATCGCCCACCTAAAGACCAAGCAAACGGGCAAGCATGTGGCGCTTTCGCAGCAGTTGCTGCAGCAAGTGGCGACCGCCGCCGGCTGCCTGCTCGACGAAGACGCCAAGCGAAAGTACGACAAGAAGCTGCGGAAGTCGCTCGTGCCGCCAGCAGCTCCCGCTGAGACAACCAAGCCAGCGGCCAGTGAAGCACCGGCTCCGGCTTCCTCTCCGGCAGCTGCACCTCAGTCGCAACCTGCGTATCAGCAACCAGCCATGCCTTATGCGGGCCAGGGCTATCCGGCCGCGGGATACTCGCCAGCGTATGCTCAACCTGGCTATGTGCCGCATCAAACGCCTGCGCAGTCGTATGCTCCCCTCGGCTATGTCGCGCCGCCGGTTCAGCATTACGCGCCTCCACCACCGCATCAGTCCCTGCGTCCCATTCCGGTTGCTCCGCCGGAAGCGCCCCCAATCGATATCGAAGAAGAAGCGAGTGTCGGACCGATGCTCGCGGGCGCTGGCATGGTCAGCCGCGGCCGTTCACACGGCCGAAGTTCTTCCGGCGATATGTTCAAACTGATCGTCGTGGGCGGCGTCTGCCTGGCATTCGCGCTCGTGGGCTTCTATCTCTACAAGAGCGGTCTGCTCGCCGGTACAACAAGCGTCGCGCAGGTTACGAAGCCCAAGTCGGCTCTCAAGATTACCAAGACTGTCGAGCAGACTCCCAGCAAGGCAACCACCACGACGCCCGCAGAAACTCCTGCGACAACGACTCCGACTACAAATCCCAAAACGTCCACGGTCAGCGACACAGGCGCGACGAAAACGGGCACCACAACCGAGACTCCGCCGGTCACCAAGCCGACGACACCAGCCGACCCGGCTGTGCCCATGCCCAACCCGGCTCCCTTGCCGGGGACCGATCCCACAGCGATGCCAGTTCCGGTAACTCCGCTGCCCATGCCAGTGCCGATGCCCACCTCGCCCACGAACACGGGGCTGACGAATCCACTGGCGGGTGTCACGCCGAACAACCCAGCCCCCAGCCCTGGTGCCAAGAAGATCTGGCGGCATCTGGGCGGCTTCATCGAGCAACTGGCTGATGGCACCTGGAAAGAACTCGCCCCCAGCGGCGACTATTTCACACTGACTCCGCTCGGACAGGGTGGCGACACCTGGGAGTTCGATCGACCGGCCAGCGATATCCGTATTCGCCTGTTCGACAATCGCTACGAGTATGCCGCGACTCCGTTCACGCAATATGTCGAAGCGGCCAAAGGAACCTGGACCGTACCACTCGAAGAAATCGAACTCGAAGCCCCGCAGCAAAACGCGATCAAGAAGCACTGCGATGCTTATGCTGAGATCCTCGCCAAAGCGCGCAAGGGGATGCTTGAAAAGTTCGATATCGAAATGTCACCCAATCGCAAACGCGTGGGCAAAGCCGACGAGTGGCTGGCGCTGCTCGAAGTGCTCAAGGCCGAGAAGAGCCGCTTCGAGACTGAGGGTCTGCTCCCTTGGTCCGGCCCCATGCGGGCAGCATCGGCTGACTATTTGAAGATGATCAACGCGGCCCGAGCCGAAACCGATCGCCGTCTGGATGGCATTGTGCAGTACTTCGTCAAGCACGATCAACAGGCCGCGGCCAACAGCGTATTGGTGCTGCGGCAACGAACGCTTGCGCCGCTGGTTGTGGCCAAGCTGATTCCCAATCAAATGCCCGCAAATGGCGGCAACGTGATTCGACCTTTTGGTCGCTTCGGTCGCAACGAAGATGACGAGGCCGACCGTGGACATCGCCTGTGGTCGAACTGGTCGCTCAACGATGCGGCGAGCGGTTCGAAGTGGACCTTTGATAACAACGGCCTGGTGCTGAGCATTGTCCGCAGCGGGTCGACCTCGCGCGATCAAATTGCCGTGGCCGATAACGGTACCGAGTTCTCGGCCCGCAGCAACTCCGGCAACAACTACACGGGCGTCTTCGCCAGCACCATCGATCTGCACGAACGGCGCCCCGAAGCCAAGTACAATCCGCCTCCGAAAGCCGATCCCGCCAAGCCCGTAGCCGCTGCGGAAGCGGTTGAGTAAGTGAGTGGCTGCGCTTTGAGCACAAAGCACAGCCACCCAAAATTTTGGCTGAGGCTTGATTCGCCGTAAGTCCAAACGCGTGGAAATGGTGGGTGTTCACAATCCGATAGGGTTTGTGAACACTCAGGCGCGCCGCACTCGAGAGATAGGGCAGGTCGCGTTCACAAACCCTACCAGTCTGTGAACAGAGTTTCCCCAGCAGTTCGGCCGGCAGGAAGACTTACGTCGCTGATCGGCCGGCGTCTGCTGCGAGTCATCAAGCCGCGTGCGCCTTAGGTAAACAGTTCCGCGATGGGATGTCCGCCGTCGGTGATCGGCACGGGGCGATCGCCGGCGTAAAGTTCTTTGTGAGGATCGATGCCCAGCGACCAGCAAATCGTCGCGTGAAAATCGGGAATCGAAACGGGCCGATCGACAATCTTCATTGCCAGTTCATCGGTGCTGCCGATGGTGAGGCCGTTCTTTAAGCCGCCGCCAGCGAGCACCATGCTATAGCTCTTGCTGTGATGGCCACGGCCACCGCCGCCATCGAAGCCCGCTGGTCGACCGAACTCGGTGGCGACGACGATCAGTGTCTTTTCGAGCATCTTTTGCTGTTCGAGATCTTCGACGAGGGTGGCCAGGGCGTGATCGAGCTCCGTGATTAGGTCGTGCTGCTTCAGCATGCCGTCGTTGTGGACGTCCCAGCCGGTGCCATTGAGGAAGTTGAGATTGTGCGAGACTTCGACGAACCGCACCCCCGACTGGCACAGCCGCCGCGCGAGCAAGCATCGCTGGCCGAATTCGCCGCCGTAACGATTTCGCAGCGTGTCGGCTTCGTTTTCGAGGGCAAAGACTTTGCCGAAATTGGGCCCGGCCAGTTTGAGCATTTCCTCAATCGTGGCGTCGTAGTTCTTGATCGTTTCGTCGGTCTTCGCTGCCGCATAATGCTGGCGAACTTCGGCGAGCAACTTCTCCCGGCGAGCTTGCCGCTCGTTCGTAATCTCCGGCGGGCGAGACAAGCCAACAGGCCCGCTCTTGGTATCGGTCAGATAGATGTAGCTGTGCTTGGCTCCCAAAAAGCCCGGTCCGCGGGTGACGTTGGGATAACCAATCAGCACGTAGGCGGGCACGCCTTCACCGGCCGCGCCGCGCTCGTGTGCGACGATGGAACCGATCGACGGATAAACCACGGTTCCGGCAGTGGGCCGCCCCGTGTGCACGCGATTGGTCGCTGCGGCATGTTCGTCGATCACTTCGTGATGAACCGAGCGGACGATGTTCATCCGATCGAGCACCGTCGCACAGCGGGGCAGGTATTCACAGACCTGCGTTCCCGCGACGGCGGTATCGATCGACCGGTACATACTGCCGGCCTTCTTCGCCTTGGGATCGCCCTGTGCCTTGGGATCCCAAGTATCGATCTGCCCGGCACCACCGCCGAGCCACAAAAAGATGCAATGCTCGGCCTTCCCCTTGGGCAACTTCACCGCGGCTTCTTCGGCGGCCAGCAGCGGCCGCTGCGAACCGAGTGAAGACGCGGCCAAAGCGCCCGCAGTCAGGGCACTGGTAGTCAGAAACTGGCGACGATTGGCAATGTCAGGCATGAGAGGAAGCCATCGCAAGTGCGTGTGAGAATCGGCAGGCTGCCCGAGCCGCAATCAGCAGCCCGGCAGATCACATTTTTCCAGCGTTTCAGTATAACAGAGCCCGAGCAAAAAAGCGTGATTTGCAGTTTGCTAGGCGTTTTTCGGCAGCTACGCTGTGGCTAATCTTCCTCTCTTGGTCCTGCCACCAGATCTTCAATTCCTTCGGAATCGGAACGCTGAGGCTTCTTCGGTACAGCAAGCCATTTGAGCCAGACGGGTGCGATGAAAGTGGTAGCCATCACCATCAGGGCAACCGCGCTAAACAGCCCACGATCGAAGATCCCGCTGCTAAGTCCCATGCCGGCGAAAATCAGACCGACTTCGCCACGCGGGATCATTCCCACCCCAATGATCGCTTTGTTTCCTTTGAACCAGAAGGGCGCGAAGCCTGCGGCAAACTTGCCAATAATGGCTGCCACCACAAGCAGACCGCCGAGCAGCAGAATCGAATGAGCTGCGGGATCGAGTGGATTGAATGTCCGCACATCCACTGCGGCACCAACGGCCACAAAAAAGATCGGCACGAAAAAATGCCCGAGACTGGCGACTCCTTTCTCGATCTCTTCGTGCATCGGTAGTTCCCGTTGGAACAGGCCAGCAGCGAAGGCACCAATGATGAGTGCCGAGCCAACCTGGTCCGCTAACCAGGCGAGGCCCAGGGCAACAACGAGCGCAATGATAGTGGGTGAGCCAGGCATTCTGAAGATTTGCAGAATGCGGTCCAGCCACGGCACGATCCACAGCCCTAGCAGCAACGTGATCACGAGAAAACCAAAAGCGATGCCTGTCGTTTGCGCAACCCCCAGTGCTGTGACCTCCGCCCCACCAGCCATTCCCGTAACGACCGCCAAGATGACGAGGCCGATCACGTCATCCAAAATGGCAGCGCCGAGAATGACTTGTCCCTCGGGATCTTGCAAACGCCCCAAATCGGACAACACACGCGCCGTGATACCGACGCTCGTAGCTGTTAGCGCCGCTCCGACAAAGATCGAGACAAGGTAATCGAGCCCCATCGCCCAGCAGACGGCATAGCCGAGCGTGAACGGCAGAATGACACCGGCCAACGCCACGACAACAGATGCGCCACCGACTTTCAGCAGTTTCTTCAGGTCAGTTTCCAACCCGATCTCGAAGAGCAGGATAATGACGCCCACTTCTTTAAGCAGCGTAATGATCTCGTCCTTCGCATCGACCCAGCCTAGAAGCGAAGAGCCAAGAACAACGCCAGCGAGCAACTCGCCCAATACGGCTGGTTGGCCAATTCGTTGTGCCAAAGCGCCGCCGATTTTGGCCCCCGCCAGAATGATGGCGAGCAAGCCCAAGAAGTGTACGAGGTGATGATGATCCACAGTTGCACAACAGCCCTTCGAAAAAGAAGCAAGACCTCAATAAAACATGATGCGAGCCTACATTCGCACCCAAACATTGGCCGCGATCAGGGCGACGAGTCCAATACTCAAGGCTACGATGGTGTACTTCTGAAAGTGCTGCCACGTGGCAGGCTGGCCATCGGCCGTCAAGGCATTGCCCGTGCGAAACTCCAACCAACGAGAAAGTGGCAAGCCCGCAAGGCCGACCAGATAGGCGATGCTGAATCCTAGCTGCCGGCCATTCTCGTCGTTGAGAACACCAAGCAACATCAGTGCCAGGAACATCGGGCCAATGAAGAACCAGTACAGGCGTTGCGTGACGAGTTGAAAGAGCGAATCGTAGCGGGGCTCGGTGGGTTGTGACGTCGACATCGTAAATGCTTCCCAAACGGAAAGAGGAATGTTCATGGAGGGCTGATAAAGCGCGCGCAGTGCACGTGGCCATCGCCGTCGCGCAAAAATGCCGTAACGATTCGAGTCGCCGATGAGCGAGAAAGATTGAATCGCGAAAGAGTGCGCAACGTCGATTGGCTGAGCGCGCAGCGAAAAGCTCCGCTATTGCTCAACTGCCATGGGTACGCAGATTCTTCGCGCTAAATGCGCGAGCAGGGCTAGAGCCCGCCGCCGCAGGTGATGAAGAGCTTCAGGTAAAGCTCGTGTTCGCTGGTAGGATGCTTTTCGAACAGCAGCATGATTGCTTTCATAGAAGGTGTACACTGCACCCTAACATCAATTAAAGGGAGCCGCAACCGAGCAGACTCACCTTCGTGAACTCCAGCGCCCATCGAGACGACTGACGCAACACCTTACTGCTTCTTCTTCCTGCCACCCCCACCTTCATTCACAGGGCCGGATAGCGGGGGCGTTTCGTAGAACTTGCCGTCGTCTGCCAGGCGGGGGTCGCCGGTTCGCCGAAGCTCGCCCAGCAATTGCTCTTCCATTTTTGCGCGGGCTTGGGCATAGGCGGCATCGGCTGCGACGTTCTTGAGTTGGTGCGGATCCTTACGCAGGTCGTACAGCTCTTCGCGCGGGCGTTTGCCATAGACCCAATCGAAGTGTGCCTTCCACTTCGGATCGTTCCGCACGCCTACGAGCCAGGCCTTGGCAGGGCCGGCATCTTCGTCGGGCAAGGTCACGCGAGTCTCTTCGGTAATCTCGGTCGCGGTCGGCACGTTGTCGCCGTCCAGTCGATAGGGGTCGCCCAGCGGCCAGCGATCGGGTTTGAAGTTAATGATGTAGAGGTAATCGTGCGTACGAATCGCTCGCTGGGGATACGGCATGAAATCGGCACGAGCATTTTCGACGTGCCGCTCGCGACCGATGAACACGGCGTTACGTTCTGGTTCGACCTGCCCCGACTTGTCCGACTTCAACAGTTTTACCAAGCTGTGCCCCGTCATCCGTTCGGGAATGGGCTGGCCAGCCGCTTCGAGAAACGTGGGTGCCAAGTCGGTCAGGCTGACCAGGTCATCAACGACGCGCCCGGACTTCGCCCCGCCCCAGCGAATGGCCAGCGAGACGTTCGAACCAAAGTCGTACAGGTTGCACTTGCCGTGCGGAAAGCCCGGCGGACCATGATCGCCACTGACGACGACAAGGGTGTTGTCGAGTTCGCCGGCTGCTTCCAGTCGCTTAAGCAAAACTCCCAGCGCGGCATCAAAGGCTTGAGCTTCGCCCAGGTAGTCGGCAAAGTCTTCGCGCATTTCGGGAACATCGGGCAGGAAGGCCGGCAACTTGCCTTGCAGCGAGTCGGGTTCGATGCCCCACAACTTTTTGCCCGAACCTTTGATCCACTTGCGATGGACATTCGTCGGTCCAAACCAATAGCAGAAGGGTTGGTCGGCCTGGCGAGCTGCTAGGAACGCGTCGAAGTTCTTTCCCACTTCGTCGTACAGCGTCTGCTTGGCGGCTTCGAGTTCGGTGCCTCCGGCGACCAGCTTTGTCACGTTCTGCGAGAACTGATTGAACCTGCCGCCAGCCTTCTCGTAGGCGAACTTGCCGTTGCCATAGGGAGCGTCATTGGGGGTGCCCGGTCCCCAGACTTTGTACGTCTCGCCAATGTGATAGCCGGCTTCGTTCAAGATCAGCGGATAGGCGGGCTGTGAGTAATCCCAAACGGCCCCGCGCAAGATCGATGCCCGGCCCGTTCGCCAGAAGTGCTGTCCCGAAAGGAGCGCGCTGCGACAAGGCGTACAGCTGGGGGCAGACACAAACGCGCGGCGAAAGAGCACACCCTCTTTGGCAACGCTGTCGAAGTTCGGCGTCTTGACTACGTCGTTGGGCGTGCCGGGGCCATCGACGGCCGCATACGCACTCGCGTAACGACCCCAATCATCGGCAAAGGCAAAGACAATGTTCGGCTTCTTGTCGGCTGCAGTTGCCTCGGTGCAGGCGAGCATGAGCGGAGAGATGAGCAGTAACCAAGCGAGGATCCACCAGCGAGTCATCCGTTAAGCTCCGGAGAGGAATTGAGTCACGATTTCTGAGAGCAAGTGTCGCCGCGTCTGTGATGCACGCGTCCCCGCGATTATTGCTGTTCACCAGGTTTGTCACCACACTTTACTGGGGTTTCTCTAGCGAAATGCAGACATTGCCGTTATTGTGAAGTGCTGCAGAACCAAAGGTCAGCTCACCGATTTTGAACACGGGTTTTGAACACAGAGGTTGGGGCTCATGATACGCGTAATGAGTTGGGTAGCGATCGCGGCAGTGGTCGTGATGGCCGGCACACAGTCGGCCCGCAGTCAGACACCGCAACAATGGCAACAGCAATTGCAGCGAATGCGCGCTCAGGGGCAGCAGCCCAATATTCAATGGGAAAATGCAGAGGTCTCCGGCGCGATCAAGGGCATGCAAGGGACGCTGGTGCAAGTGGCAGCTGCCGGTGGTGAGCAGTGGATCGTCCAACTCGAAGCGCGGCCGCAAGACATTGTCTATCAAGGGACCGCTGATCCCAGCTTTGTGAAAACAGGCATGCTGGTCGAGTTCAAAGCCAAGGTGAACAAGAAGGGGCAAGCCGCCGACCCCGTGAGCAGCTTGACGGTGTTCACGGTGCGGGAAGGTCGCGGCGTCGGCGTGACCCCCGAAGGTGGCCTCGCCAAGGGCGAAGGCGAACTCTTCAGCGAGAACAAGCCCGAGGAAAAGAAAGCTCCCCGCGTGAAGAAGGAAGATGACAACACCGTTTATGTCGTCGCTGGCCAAATCACCAAGCTGAGCCGGCTGGGCGAAATGACCATCAATTGCGCGGGGACAACCGTGAAGGCCGATCTCGACAAAGAGGCCAAGGTGGCCGTCGATGTGAACCACCTGCAATTTGCCCAGGTCGGCGATAAGGTCGAAGTGCGGGCCCGCTATCCCATGGGCCAGAAGGCAGCCGGCCAAGGACTCGCAACCCAGATTTCGGTAACCGGTGCCAAGCCGCTGGGTGAACCGAAAAAACGAGCGCTGCCTGCCAAGGGTGAGGACGCCGGAGCGGCCGAGCCAAAAGCAGAAGAAAAGCCGGCCGAACCCAAGAGCGAGTGAGTTCGTCTCTGCCAGTATCCACACATTTATTCTGCACTCGCTTTTCAGAGGTAGCCACAAGCCATGGGGCTGAAAGATTGGTCTGCGCGGCGTACTCCGCTGCAATTGGCTCTCGAACGCGGTATGAAACCGGGGGGCAAACTGGCCGACGAGGTCGACAAACTGGGCGAGTACGCTGTGACCGCGCGCGGCGATGGCGAAGCCATCTCGCAGGCCCTCAGCACGCTGGCTGAAGAACCGCAGGCCCATGCAGCTTGGCTCCGGCCTCTCACCGGTTTGTTGCAGGACGTCTCCGATGCCGAGTGCGAAGCCTTTGAACCCATCATCGAAATGGGTCTGCCCGCGCTGATTGCCGCCGTCGAAGCGGGACTTGCCGACGAGAATTTGTTTGAACGGGACGACGTCTTGTTCGCCCTGAAGATTCTGGCCATGTATGGTTCGGACGAAGGGACCGACACGGTCATTCAAGCGGCTCAGCGGCAACTCGATGCCGACGACTACATGTGGTCGGTGATTCTGGCCAACTATGGTCGCGAGGGGCATCCGCAGGCCGAGCGCCTGTTCGCGGCTCTCTCCGATCCGCTGCCGACGAAGTTTCTCTCGATGTCACTCCTCGATGCAGCCAACAGCGCGCGACTGAGCGGAGCAGAATTTCCGCACCCGTTCGATTCCGCTGCGGGTATTGCCCAACTCGAAGGCTGGTTGACCGACTCCGATCCCGAGCACGCCAGTTACGCCGTGAGTGCCACGGCCGCGTTACCGTTTCTCGATCATCCCCGCAGCGATGGACTGCTCGCCTTGGCGCTCGATCACGCGAGCGACAATGTGCAACTCGAAGGAGCCTGGGTGGCAGCCAAGCTGGGGCGCGATGCCGGTATTCAGCAACTGGCTCGCTATTGCCTCGATACCAACCACTCCGATGTTGCCTGCCACTATCTAAAGGAACTCGATCGCGAGGATGCCATTCCCGCCGAGTGTCTCGAGCCGGTCTTTCGCGCGAAGGCAGAGTTCGCGCGATGGCTGGCGCATCCTTGCGAACTGGGCGATCCGCCGGACGAGCTCACCCTGGTCGATCACCGCGAGTTAGCCTGGCCCCCCGAGCGCGAAATCATTCCCGTTTGGCTGCTCCGTTTTCGCAAGTACGACACGACGGGGCTCGACGACGATCAAGTCGATGTGGGCATGGTGGGGACGGTTACGTTCTGCCTCTTCACCTATCAATTGAATCAGCGACCACCCGAAGACTGCTACGCCATTCATTGCTACTGGGAACTGACGAACCAGGAACTGATCTCGGAGCTTGAAGTCGAACCGGGATCCAAAGAATACGATCACTTGCTGAAGCAGTATCCGGCCCGCGACCTGAGCAATATTGTGCTGGAAGCAATTGCCGAGCCGGCAGCCAGTTTGAACTATCCGCAAACGCTCGTAGCGATTGGCACCGCCGAGCGCCGCGGCCAGCCAGGCTGGGTCGTGCTCGATGGTCCCCGCAGCCGCTTCTATGCTGCCAGCGAAATACCTCCCGGCGAACGAACCGAACTGGTGCTGAAGGTGCACGTTGGTCGCGAGCTGTTGGGTTTTCGTGAGCCCGTCGATCGCAAGAAATACTTGCTCAGCGAGCCCAGCCAGCAAACCGCGGCCGAATTCGTGGCCAAGTACGAGGACTATTTGCAGAAGGCGCTGAAGCATCCCGCGAATGCCGAAAAAGTGCTCGGCGGCAGCGGAGTGCTCAAGGGACGATTCGACCGTTACGTCAACTCGTTGCAAGAGACGACCGGTCGCGGTCAGGCTGATTTGACCATCGACGCCTACCGGCAGTTGCTCGCGGCGGTGCAAAGCTTGCCGGCGGAGGCTGCCGCGGAGATGTACGATAGTTTTGCTCCGCTAGGCGAGGCGGCCTTTCGTGCCATCGTGGCCTTGAAGGATCAGCATCACAACCAACAACTGCTGGATCTGGTTCATACCTTCGAGCCTTACTGGCAGCACAACATGGGCTACAGCAGCTTAGGTGCGGCTGCCTACGCGGCTGCAGATTCGGTGCTCGCAGAAAAATTGCTGCTGCAACTGCATGCCGATGGCCGCGACAGCTGGGGCGAATCGACGGACATGTTGGCTGAGATCTATCGCCAGCAAGGTCGAATGGAAGAGCGCGACGCGCTCATCATCAAAGCTCTGCTCGCGGTGCAAGAGACGGCCAGCGAATGCACCGGCAAGAGCCTCGCCGAGCAGGAAGAGATTTTTCAGAAGCACCGGGAACACCTGCGGATCATTCCCGATGGCCCGCTCGCCGCGCAGGCCAGCGCTATTCCCGAGACACTTCTACCAGCTGATGACTGGATCGATTTGTTCGGCGAGACCGACGCGGAAGAGCCGCCGCAACCATGACCGAGCCCGCGATACCAAATCACCCGAGTCCAGATCAACCGATACCCAAGCCGCCGAGCTTGGCGACCGCCTATCACGAAGCCGGACATGCCGTTGTCGCGTTAGCGCTCGGGCGATTGGTGCAGCGAGTTAGCATTCTGCCAAATCAACTGCGGCTAGGTGCCTGTGAACTGAAGAAGGGGAAGTCGAAGCAAGCGCACGACCCCATCGAGGACGAGATTTTGATCTTTCTTGGCGGTGTTGCAGCCGAAGCACGCTTTACGGGCGTGTATCACTGGGGCGGTGCGCAGCAGGATCTGCGCTACGTTCGCTCACTCACGACGCAGAGAGCCGGAACGCAAAAGCAGATCGAAAAGCTCGAGCGCCGGATGCTCAGCAAGGTCGAGCATCTGCTCGACGAGCCCGCTGTGTGGCTGGCGACGAAACTCATCGCCGAAGAACTGATTCGCAGCACGACCATCAGCGGCCGCGCTGCTCAGCATCTGTTTACGCAAGCCGCCGCGCAATGCGACTAATGCTCGGCATGGCCAATTAGCCTGGTGTGCCTTCGAACTGCTTGGGGGCGAAGATGACGTCATGATCGCCAAGGTCAGCCAGCAAGTCGTTGCCCGTACCGCCAGTGATCTGGGCTTTCTTCGCATTCAGGTTGCGAATCGAGAGCATGTCGTTGCCGGCGCCCATCGCAACGTTCAGCACTTCGCGAACGTCCATGCTGTCGAGAATGAACTCATCGTTGCCAGCATCGCCGTCGAGGTGGGCGTTTTTGGCAACCACGCGGAACAACGTGACCGAGTCGTCGCCTTGACCGGTACGAATGTCGAGCAAGTTACCGACCAGCAGGTTCATCAGCCCGCCGTCAATTTCGACTTCGTCGTTGTCGCTGCCGGTATAGATTTGCAGATTGCGGCGAACGACGAAGGGGAGCGTGCCATCTTCGCCGCTATTCAGCGAGACCCAGTCTTCGCCGGCTGCTGTATCGATGGCGAGGGCCACCAGCGACGCGCCTTGAACCTCGACCTGGTCGTCGCCCGAGCCCGTGCTAATGCGGAAGTTGTCGGCGGTGATGCCGCTCACCAACACGCCGTCGTCGCCCGCTTCGGTCAAAATGCCGACGTGGTCTGCTGCGGAAACGCCCGCGAACATCACAAAGTCGTTGTCGGTCATTTGGCCCGTGAGGACGCCGCCTGTACCGACGCCCAGGTTACCCACTGTGGTGCCAAGCACTACGACGCCGTCGTCGAGCGCACCGGTGGTAATTGCGAGATCGCCGCGGACCGTATTCAGTACCACTGCCGCCAGGTCGTCGCCCATGGCCGTGCCGCGGCGAGGATCGGTATTGATGAGCAAGTGCGTGGCACTGCTGAGCATGCTCAGAATCAGATCGTTACCCGCGCCACCTTCGACCTGGATGTTGCCGTTCGAGCGCATTGTCATGACTAGAGTGTCGTCGCCTTCGCCCAAGTCGATGAAGGTGTTGCTATTTACGCGCGTCGGTAGTTGCGCCAGTTGTTGCAGCGTGAAGTTGGGATCGTCGATGTCGAACTCTTCTTCGTCGTCTCCCGACAGCCAATCGAAGAGGCCGTTGTCTTCCTCCGCGTCCCCTTCGGGATACGTGGCAATCGCAGCAAACAGATCGTTGACGTAGTCCACGTCGTTGGCGATGCCAACCTTGTCGTTGCCGCCCAGCATGCGAATATCGAGTTTTGTTATTCCGCTCAGCGTCACATCTACAGTGCCCGAGTTGATCGTCGTGCCAGTGACCGCCGTGAGCTTGATGGAGCCGGCCGTGGCACCTTGGCCGATGATGATCTCGTTGGCATTCGCGTCACCCTTGATGACGAGCGTCCCCTTGGTGACCGCGGCGGTGATATTGCCGGCCATCATGGCCCGCTGTTCGAGCGCTTCGATCGAGAGCAGGGAACGAAATGCCGGACGAAACTGCTGGCGCTGACGCGATTGCATGCGTAAACTCACTATAGATAAGGGGATCCACAGCCCGAGCCTGTTAGCCCTGCCCGGGTGCTGCTCGCCGGTTGCCTGTGTAGACGCAACGGCGGGACGAGGGTTGGGTAATTACCCAAGATCGGCCAGTGGTGCAATGCAGAAAGTGCTGGCAGCAACGGGCTGTTTGCCGGCCAACAAGCGCGGCCCTGCGGCCTCTTGAGCACGGCGTCTTGAGCATGGCCGCTGAATCCAGGACGATGAAGATCGAAAGCTCTGCTGGTGACTCGTGGGATCATCCCTGGGAGACCGACTTTCGCGACATTAAGACATTGCAACAAACAATGAAAAAAGTAGTTGACAACAGATCACTACTATGAGCTAATGTCGGAACGCGCTCTCGTGGTTGGAAGTTGCTGCTCGAACCGCGCCCGGTGGGTTCCGTCGGGTTGCACGTTTGTGCCATGGTGGATATCGAGGGGCCTGTCCAAGAGCCAGCCTGGTTGTTGGACAAAAGGAATGAGTTGCCAAAGTTGCCTGAGTTTCGCAAGCGACACAGCGACAACTACTTCCGACAAAACCCAAGCAGGAGTGCCTGTCCAAAAACCCCGGGGTACTTGGACACTTTGGTGTTCGTCGGGAGGATCACTGGAAGCCAGATTGCCTGAGAACGAAAGGCAAAGCGACCACGAAGGCAGACTGGTCTTGCTTGATGCCCGCTCTTTCGCAATTCAGTTGCGTTTGCTAACGTGCAGTAATATCCGTCTTTGATCCTTCACCGCGGCAAACGGACATGCTCGAACTGAAAAACGTCGGCAAAGCCTATGAAGAGCCAGGGGGCAAGCAATTGCCGATTCTGGATATCCCGCATTTCCGCGTCGAAACAGGCGAACAACTGGTACTTGTGGGGCGTAGTGGCTGTGGCAAGACCACGCTCCTGCACACGATTGCCGGTATCAGCCGGGCCGATCGGGGCGAGATCTGGCTCGACAAAATCAATCTCGCGGCTCTTTCTGAAGCGGGCGTCGATCGCGTCCGCGCAGCCAAGATGGGCTACGTCTTTCAGACCTTCAATTTGCTCCCCGGCTTTACCGCCTACGAGAACGTGTTGCTCGGGATGACCTTTGCGCACGGTCGCAAAGATCCGGCCCGTGCGCGGCACCTGCTCAAGCGGGTCGGTCTCGAACATCGCCTGACGCATAAGCCCGGCGCGCTCTCCGTCGGCGAGCAACAACGCGTGGCGGTCGCCCGCTCGCTGGCCAACAAGCCGAGCCTGCTGCTGGCCGATGAACCGACGGCGAACATCGATCCGCGCAATCAGCAGATGATTGTCGATCTGATTCGCGAGACCTGCCGCGAAGAAAACATCTCGCTGCTGATTGTCACTCACTCGCCCGAAGTAGCCAGCCAGTTCGACCGCGTGGTGAAGTTGGAAGAAGTGAATTTGGCCAACCGCGCGTTCATCACTTCGTAAGCACACGGCCTCAACACACTGAATCATCATGAGCCTGATTACCATCGCTTGGCGCAGCATTCAGCAACGGGGCGTCGCTTCGGCCCTCACCATGTTCTCGATGGCGCTGGGCGTGATGCTGGTGGTGGCTGTGCTCACCATTCATGGTGTGCTCTCGCGCTCGTTCGAGAGCAATGCCAGCCTGGGCTTTAATTTGCTGGTTGGTGCCAAAGGCGGCAAAGAGCAACTCGTTCTCAATTCGCTCTACTACCTGAGTTCGCCGGTCGAGAATGTCTCGTACGACTACTACCTGGAGTTTCTCAAGAAACCCGAGCGCGAGCAGGAGTATAAGAATTCGTTGAAGCTGCGTGGCCTGAACCAGGCCTTCGAAGCGGCCGAACTCGCGAGCTTTGCCGCCGGTTCTGGGTTCGAGACACTGGCTTTGCAACAAGCACTCGCAGGCCAAAAACTGGTGGACGCGCGCTGGAATGATCTCGACCGCAACGGAAAGTTTGGTTCGCAGATTGAACTGGCAATCCCTATTTGCCTGGGCGATTACTTTGGGCAGTATCGCGTCGTTGGCACCACGCCCGACTTTTTCGACAAGTTGATCTTCGATCCCGAACACGAGCGGAAGTATGAGTTCGCTCAAGGGCGTAATTTTGTGCATCGCAGCGAAGAGCATGGCTATTTCGAGGCGGTCGTTGGTTCGCACGTGGCCCGCGAAATGGAAGTGAAGCTCGGCGATCAGATCTCGCCGGCGCACGGCAGCCCCGATGGTCATGAGCACGAGCGCAAGTTCACCGTGGTCGGCATTTTGGCGAACAGTGGCACGCCGAACGATCGCGCTGTCTTTGTGAACATGGAAGGTTTCTTCCTGATGGAAGATCATGCGAAGCCGGTGGAACAAGGCGCACCGCCACCGAGCACCGAAGGCCTGACCGACGAGGAGAAAGAGAAAATCGAGAAAGAGCGGTTCTTCTCGCGGCAACGAGACAAACAGCTGATCGATCGCGTCGCCGATCCCGATCCCCTGGCCGTGGAACAACGGGAAGTGACCGCGATTTTGGTGAAGACCGATATGAAGCAAGGCTTCTTCATCGAAGGGGCTGTGAACAAAGGCAAAGAAGCGCAAGCCGTTGCTCCGGTCGCCGTGATCTACGGCATGTTTGACCAGATCGTACGGCCTGTGCAGTTCTCGCTCTTCTTTTTGGCCTCGGTCGTGTGCGCTGTTTCGGGCGTCAGCATTCTGGTGAGCATCTACAACAGCATGAGCGAGCGGCGGCACGAGATTGCCGTGATGCGAGCCCTGGGCGCGGGTCGTGGCAAAGTGATGGCCATCATTCTGCTCGAAGCGACGTTGCTCTCGCTCGGTGGCTGCCTGATTGGCTGGTTCTTAGGTCACGTGGCCTGTTATATCGCGAGCCCTGCCATCGAGCAGCGGACCGGCTTCTTCATTGGAATGAACCTGTGGGGCGATCCGTTCTTTCACCCGCTCGAATGGCTGTCGACTTCCTATGCTGTGACGAACGAGAAGTTCAACGAACAGTTCAAACTGCCGGTCGAGCTGCTGATTGTCCCCTGTCTGATCTTGCTCGCCATGATCGTCGGCATCTGGCCCGCTCTCAGTGCTTATCGCACGGACGTCGCCCGCTCGTTGGGTAAGTAGTTCGGTCGAAACGTCGCGCCGTTTGCGCGTTATCATGCGAGCATGGAAGCACATCAACTTCAGCAGCGGCATTGGTATTGGATTCGTCGTAAGGATGGCAGCCTCGCGCCGTACGTGTTTCATCAGACTCGTCACGACGAACAGGGGCACCTGGTCGCCGACTTTTTTGTGGGCAGCTTTCTCGTTCCGTTTGGCTTGAACCAGATTGAAGGGGAAGCCACGATGCCGAAATTTGCGACGGAGAAGTAATTGTCCGCGAACCCATTTGCCAGTCATGCGGCCGAACATGCGGCGCGAACAGCCAGGAGGAACCACCGATGAAATCCGTGCGTGTCTTTAATCGTGAAGGCCAACTGGTTGGCCCTGTGGCCACAGCCGAATGGGAGTTGACCGACGCCGAGTGGAAGGCCAGGTTGTCGCCGGAACAATTTCGCGTGCTGCGAAATCAAGGAACCGAGCGAGCTTTTTGCGGCACACTGCTCGACAATAAGCAGACCGGCGTTTACACCTGCGCGGGGTGTGGCCTGCCGCTTTTCTCGTCCGATGCGAAGTTCAACTCGGGCACCGGTTGGCCCAGTTTCTTTCAGCCCGTCGCGCCCGAGAATGTGCTGCAACGGTCCGATGTCAGCCACGGGATGCAGCGAATCGAAATTCTCTGTGCCCGCTGCGAGGGGCATCTGGGTCACGTCTTTCCCGATGGCCCACCTCCCACCAGGCTGCGATTCTGCCTGAACTCGGAATCGCTGAACTTCACCCCCAGCGATCAACTTGCGTCGCTCGCCGACCCAGCAGCGGAAGAAGGCGGGGCTGCCTAACCGGGCCGAAGCTCGAAAGGGTGGCACGTTTTTGGAGATTTCGTGGTTTTGCTGTCAGGCGGAACACCTCGGCGGCACAATATCTCTAGTGAAGAGATGGCCTTTTGAGTTTGCCAGCCCGAGTTAGCCTGCCATGGACCTATCGTTGCTCCGAAATTGCGTGTTGTTGTGGGTCGCTTCTTGCTCGGTGGCGAGCGCCGCGATCTTTGATGGCGATTTGGTCCATGTCCGCCGATCGACTGCTGCGGATAGCACAGCCGGTGAGTACTCGAACGACGATCCGACGTACGGCGGTGCTCTTTCGGGCGGCGAGTTTGTCATCGATGCGACCGGCGGCAGATTCAAGACATTTTGCCTGGAATACTCGGAGCATATTGGGATCAATCAGCAGTACTTAGCGACCGTGGACCAAGGTGCTATTTCGGGCGGCCTTGGTGGCTCGGTGAACGGCATCGATCCACTGAGTGGCGCAACGCAGTGGTTCTATCGCGCCTACCGCACTTCGAGTCTCGACGAATTCATGGGCCCCAGCGGATTTGATTACGACAACGACAAGTGGGCTGAATCCTTGCAATTGTTGTTCTGGCGATTAGAAGATGAGTTGCCCAACAACGCATCGCCTTGGGCCTACACCAGCGATAGCGTGATCTTGTCCAACGCAAACAAGCTTTGGGGATACTATCTCGACCACCAGTCGTTTCTCGATGCGTACGACGATCTAGATGTTCAGGTCGTCAATTTGTGGAAGCCCAGCGTTGACGACTGGGGAAAGCCTCTCTACGGCATGACGGACTTTTCAATTCTTGAGGAAGAGAGCTGCGAGGGCATAGAGCTGCGGACTGCACTCGCGCCCTATCGAGCGCAAAGCCAGTTGTACTATTCGGCCGGCGAAGACATTCCGCCCCCTGCGCCCACTCCCGAGCCCGCCTCATTAATCATCTGGGGCAGTATTGCGGCACTTGGTGCTGCTGCCTACAGACGTAGCCGAGTTGCCAAGCCTGTCGCTTGATTTGCCTTGTCTCGGCAAGATTGGAAGCAGGCGTATTAGCGGCGGGCGGCTGCCTGCGGACGCGGCACGTTGAAATACTGCCGGTGATTCATAAAGCCCGCGTTCGTTCCGGTCGGAGCGGCGAGCGACTTGCGGACATTGCCGATCTCTTGCTCAACCCGGCGATTATCGGCCATCTGTTGATAGTTGAGCGTGCCCAACTGCTGCTCGAGTTGCCGCCGGGGCTGCACAAAAGCGTTGTAGGGATCAAGCACACCCACATCGCGGCGAAAGTAGTTGAGCGCGTTCGGCATGACGGGTCCAGCCGGCGGCATGTATCGCCCGGGGTACTGCGCGCTGGCTTGCTGGCAAACGGCCGCCATCAGCATGCTGGCCAGCATCAACGAAGCAAATCGCAGTTTCATAGGTCTGATCCCCAATGATCGATCACAGGGCTATATCCCCCGGCAGCAGTCTCTTGATTTTATCGGGCCGTCCGCGACCGAACAGCAGAATCAACCGAAAAACCCGTGAAGTTTGGCAAACAATGCACCTTCGGAGCAATTGTCGCTAGCGATGCATCCGCTTTTTGTGCGCAGTTGAGACTAACTGTATTAATCGAAAAGATGGGCTGATCCGATAAAAGAGGAACGCAGTCCCTCTGGGGCGGTGTTGATAGATCGCTTGGGGGGCGGCTAAGCCGTCAGGCCTTTCGGAGGCGTTCGCTGATGCGTACTGTAGTTGCAATCTGTTTTGCCTGCGCGGCACTTGTGGTTTCCACAGGCTGTCGGAGCACGGGGCAACACCATGCGGCGCCGCCAGCTCCTCCGCCACCCGACATGCCGCGCGAGCTCTCGAAAGTGGCTTTGCCCACTTACACAATTGAGCCGCCCGATGTGCTCGTCGTTGAAGCGGTGCGGCTCGTCCCGCTTGATCAACGGCTCCGCCCAGGTGACGTCGTTCATGTGCAGATCAGCATTCCACCGCTGGCCGAATTGACGGTCGACGCGGCTCTCGCCATTCAACCGAACGGCACCATCAACCTGGGGCCTGCCTACGGCGGCAACCTGTTGATCGCTGGCTATCCCGTCGAACAGGCCGAAGGTCTGGTGCGGGCTCGCGTCCAGGAAAAATACAAGCCCGACTCCATCACCATCGCCGTCTCACTCGTGGAGACCGCGGGCTCGCAACAGATCGCTGGCCCGCACCTCGTCGGACCAGACGGCACGGTTACCCTCGGCAGCTATGGCAGCGTGCCGGTGGTGGGCCTCACCTTGCGTCAGGCCAAAGAGGTGATGGAGCACTACCTGCGCAACAACGGCCACTATCGGGAGGCTTTGCTGTCGGTCGACGTCGCGGGTTATAACAGCCGCGTTTACTACGTGATTACCGAGGGCGCTGGTCTGGGAGATGGCGTGACACGCTTTCCCGTGACTGGCAACGAAACGGTTCTCGATGCAATCGCTAACGTCAACGGTCTGACGCAGGTCTCTTCCAAAAAGATCTGGATCGCGCGGCCCAGCCCCGACATGGTTGGCTGTCAGATTTTGCCCGTCGATTGGCAAGCCGTGACGGCTGGAGGCTCTGCGACGACCAACTATCAAATTATGCCCGGCGACCGAATCTTTGTTGCCGAAGACAAGCTGGTAGCATTCGATACCAGTCTAGGAAAGCTCGTTGCACCGCTGGAACGAGCGATGGGCTTTGCTCTGTTGGGCGCTGGCACCGCCACTCGCTTCTCGGGCAAGGTACTGCAAGGTGGTGGCAATCCGGGAAATGGGTTTAGTGGTCCGTAACCAGTTGCCGGCATTGGCCCTTCGGGCGGAGATACAGGGTATGAAAATCAAAACGATCGCCGGCCGACGCCTGTGCCAGCTCACATTGGGAGCCGTCGCAGCTTGGGCGACCTGGACCGCCGGAACCATGCCCGCCTGCGCACAAGTTCCCTATGGGGCTCGGCAGAACCACTGCCAATGCAACTCTCCTTGGAGTGCGTCTCCCTGCTTTGGTGTGTACAGCACTTGCTGGCGCGCGTGGCCCGGCGAATGCGAGTCCTGCCCGTCGTTTGCCGCCTTGCCGCTGCATCAACAGCAGCCAAGCGTGCCCACACCGGCACCGTATATGGCTCCGCAACCGCGGCCCCAACCCGAAGTTGAACCGGCCCCAGCTCCTGCTCCCGACGATCAGGCAGCTAGAGTCCAGAACGCAGTTCTCTCTTCCGCTCGCAAGTACCGGCCACCAACTGTCAGCCGCTTCAATCCGCAGGGACGAGCCCAGCAGTACAAGTAGCCTGCAATTAGATCGGTTCGACCTGGTAGTCTTGAATGACGACCGAGACGCCCTGTTGCAGGAAGCGAACCGCAATCACCAGGCGGTCTTCCCCGCGGCGGCTCACAATCTCTCCTTCGACGCCCATGAGCGCGCCGTTCTTCACGCGAACTCGCTGGCCTGGAGCCAGGCGAGATTCGACCGCCAGAGGAGCACCTTCTTCGATCAGACGGTGGATGTTCAGCAGGTCAGCCGTCATTTCTTGCCTCGCGTCGACATCGAGCGTTTGAACGATTCGGTCGGTGGCGAAGGCAGAACCTCTCTCTTCTTCGGTGCCGAACAAAAACAAATAGCTGCCGAATAGCGGCAGGTACGACTGCTTCTTCCGTCCATTGACCAGGGTGAAGCGACTGATCAGCGGGAGGAAGAAGGGGATGTCTTTTTGCACCAGGTCGCGGGCAAGGGACTTCTCTTGGCGGGGCTTGGTGTAAACGGCCCACCACTGCCGGTCGGCATCAGCGGGGGCGATCTCTGTAAACAAGTTGCCGGGATAGACGCTCGGTTCTTTCGCAAGGATTGGCATCGTCAGCAGCCTCTTCGGATGGGGTGGGCACAGCCAGGTAGGGGGGTAAGGCTAAAGCGGAGAGGTCCAGCTAAGATACACCGAAGGGAGGGCAATCACCAGTGTTTCCGGGAGATTAACCACAATTTCCCGCAATTTTCTCAAGTCGCATTTTTTGCTCACGTAACTCCTTATCTTTCAAGGTGTTAAAAAATCAACCGGCGCCATTGGATGCGAAACCGGTGGTGGAAAACTAGTCGATTTCGCCCCTCGATTGCTGACTGGCGAGGCGATATTTCACCCCCCGATTGGGCCTGGCGATTCTTGTCAACGCGATCCGGCGACTTGGCTCCCACTACGGAAGTGGAGTATTCGCATCTACTTCGCACGCGAACGCGAAAATTCCCAGCTATTTTTTGAGCGTCAGGAAACCGACCTGGGAGGGCAATAGAGGGAAACTGCTCGGTGCTCGTCAGATTTTTGTCACTTTTCTGCTCGAACTGGCCGTCGACGGCGCTCCAGTCGTCTCTTCTCTCCTTCAACCAGTCGTTGACTGATAGGCGCTTCATGGAAATTGACTTGCAGCGGTTAGATAACCGCCCGGTTCGAGTCGACATGCTCTTTCGCGATCACGGCGAGGTCTTGCGCGGGCAGGGATGCTTCCAGCACGACCCGAGTCTGGGCGATGTTCTGGGGATCACGATCGCGGATCCGGCGGGAGATTTTGAGCTTCTGCTACAGGCCGATGCTTGGTCTGGAGAAGTGGTCGACGACGAATCGGGCTTAGCCGATTTTCGGATCTGCCTCGCCGAAGCAGGTTCTTAGCGGGCAATTTCTTTGTCGGCCGATCGCAAGCTCTTACCAAACGGCTTCCAGACCGACATTCAGCCCGTGCAGGAAGACCGTGCCGCTGCGGTCGACGACCGTTCCGCTCAGCGGGGCATTGGTGAAATCGATTTGATCGGGCGCTAGAGCCAGGCCCGTGACGAACAACAGGTTGTAGCCGGCCCGCACTCGCCAGATGTCGTTCAATTGGCAATGCCCGCTGATGTTGAAGTCGCCGACGAACGAGCCGCCCGTCTCTTGCACGCTCACGTTGCGGACGACAATCGCGTTGTCGTCATCACCGAGCGTCTGTTTTTGGTTCACGTTGTTGCCAAATACGCCGGCCTTGCCGGTCAATTCCCATTGCCACCAGCGGGCGTGATAAACGGTTCGGGCACCAATTTGAGCACCAATCAGGTTATTGCTCGCGCCAATCTCGTAGTTGCTGACATCGGCGTCGTTATCGGTGGCGAGAAAATTGAGATTCTCGTCCCAGTTCAAGTAGCGAAAGCCAATCAGCCAGGCGATGCCGGCGTGATCTCGCAAATAGTTCACTTCCGCGTTGTGCAGGTGCGAGCGGTAGGTCACGGCAATGGAGTTGGCGTTGTTAAAGTCGTCGGCAAACGCCCCAATCGGATCGGGCAGGTCGAGGTTATTCAAACTGCTAACCGATTCGGTGCCGCTCCACTCCTGAGCACCAAAGTAAGAAAGCTCCCAAGCGGCAACACAGCTGACGCGATGGCCAATCAAGGCGGAAACACCGGGCTCGAAGTTGTAGCTGAAGGCATCGCTCGAGAGGAGCGGCGCTCCCACGTCGGATTCGACCAGCGTCTGGCCGGTAAAGCCTTGGCTGCGTTGCAAAAACAGGGCTTCGATGCGGATATACCAGGCTGTGTGCCACCAGGCGTGACAGCGGGCCCCGCAAGCATAATCCTGGGCGGGCCAAAGGCCACTTTCCTCGTCGGCGAAGTGCGGATTGTTGAGCATCGAGATTTCGTCTGGATGCGGAACATTCATCGCCTGTGGCGGCGTGTAGGGCATGGGTGCCGGCGGAGCGAACTCGGGCTGAGCCATCGGCAGCGGCTCTTCGGCGGGGTTAGGCCGCCCAGCTTCTTCGGCGCGTTCAATCGGTGCGGGTTCCAATTCCTGGATCGTGAGCGGACGCTGGCCGAAGCCCTGCGTGCAAACGCCGAGCAAAGCCAGACCGAATAGCCCTGCGATTGCTCTCATTGGAATCGTTCCCGTGCGGATCAAACGTCAAACCTGCTACTACTATCTAGGTAGATTCGGCAGCCACCCGCCAACTGCTGCAACCTATCCAGTTGCAATCAATCTTTCGATTGGCACGCCTTGTGAAGCTAGGGGCTTTGGCTGACCTGTTCGTGGTGGTAGCACGCGGCGCACGGACGCAGGAGACTCGGCTCGCAGCGTTGCCGTCGTCCCAGCCGGGGCGAGGTGATCTAGACGAGGTGCTCTCTATCTCTGCTTGCACGGGTATCGCTTCGCTCGTTACAGCGACCGGCGCTCACCGGTGGCGACATCCAGCTTCCCTGCGGGACGGATTGCCTCCAACTGCCCCCCAATAAAAATTGGTGATATTTGACCTAACTAGTCACGAGTTGCTTTACAGTGTATCGGCCGGGCTTTACTCTGTAAATAGTCAGCACATCGATTTTTGTGGCGCCACAATTACTGTGGACGTTTTGAGCAGATACCAAGCAGTGGAGCGAATGTTACCGTTAGCGAAAGCGTGAGTAGGGGAGCGCGGCGGGTTCAGCGGGGAGCGAAACTGGTTATCAAACGGTTATCACAAAATCGTCAGAATAACGGGATTTAGCGATGCAAGTGCTTGACGGTTGAGGGTTAGCGGGAATTGGTTATCACGAAAAAACTCGCAAAAAAGTTATCAAAAATGGCTATCGAAACGATGGGGCAAATGGCTGACGCCAAACGGGTTGAACAGCGACTAAGGGGAAGAGCACATGGCTGGTACGAGAGGGAAGGAGCCGGCACGTGGCTCACTTCCGCTGGAAAAGTTCACTGGCAACGATGGCATGAATCAGGTCGCGGAAGCCGTAGTGCTGTTCCTTGACGCGACTGACGATCTGTTCCAGTTGCGGGGCGTCGAGCGTTTCAGGCGGTGCGCCGGTGCCATAGGTGATGAGCTTGGTGGCGAGAGCGCGCGTCAATTGAGGCTTGTCGCTGAGGAGCAGTTGCTTGAACTCGTCGATGTTGGCGAAGGTGCGGCCATCGGGGAGTTTATCGGCGGGGTCGATCGCGGGACCATGCAGATAAGGCATCCGCTTGCCGTCGATCATCACGGCCTTGCCGTTACCGCTGGTACGATAGAACTCGCGATAGCCGCCAATCACGTCGAAGCTTTCGAGTGCAAAGCCTGGGGGGTCGATCTGCACGTGACAACTGGCGCAGCTATCGAGTTGTCGATGCTTGGCCAGTTGTTGGCGAATGGTCGTGGCTCCGCGAATATCGGGTTCAAGTCCCGCGATGTTCTCGGGCGGCTTCGGCGGCGGCGTGCCGAGGATCCGGTCGAGCACGAAGGCCCCGCGGACGACGGGCGAAGTGTGCGTGCCGTTGGCCGTGACCTTCAAGACACTGGCCATCGTCAGCAGGCCGCCGCGATGACTGTCCGCTGGCAACTTCATCTTTTGAAACTCCCAACCCGCGACGCCCGGAATGCCGTAGTGCCTGGCGAGGCGACCGTTGAGCAGCGAAAAGTCGGACGCGACAAAGTTGGTCAGCGGCAAGTTGTGCTCGAGCACCTCGCGAAAGAAGAGTTCTGTCTCCCGGACCATCGACGCCTTCAGCATGTCGTCCATCTCGGGATACAAGATGTGGCTCGGATTCGTCGCGTCGATTTCACGCAGGTTCAGCCATTGGCCGACGAAGTTTTCGGTGAAAGCCTGACTCTTCGGGTGACGGAGAAGACGTTCGACCTGCTCTCTCAACACATCATTGCTCCCGCTCTTCGTCAGCAGTCCCTGTTCAGCCAAACTCAGCAACTCCTCATCGGGCGTGCTGCTCCACAAAAAGTAAGACAGCCTGCTGGCAATCGCGGTGTCACTCAGCGGGCCAGGCTCTTCCTGCAGGAACAAAAACTCGGGCGAGACCATGATCGCGGCGAGTGCGACGCGAATGGCTTGTTCGAAAGTCTGCTTCTCGTCGAGTTTGGCTGCGAAGAGAGCCAGGTAAGGCTTCAGGTCGGCCTCGGTCACGCGGCGACGAAAGGCTCGGCGGGCGAACTTCTTCAGAATTCGCGCGGCGTCGACTGCAGGCTGATCGGAGATCACTTCCACTCGATCGCGCTGGTTGTAGGCGGGAAACGACGCTTGCTGCAAATCGCCAAAGAGTCGCTGGTGACTTTCGGGTGGCCACGTTTCGTTGAGTGGCCCTTCGACTTCGACCCAATCGATGGCCAGCCCGGGTCCTTCGTACACATCGGCGCCGATCTTGTTTACCGTTTGCGCACTGGGCAGGCCGTAGGGAAGAATAGTGATGCTGGTGCGCGGTTCCATGTGATCGACGAACTCAATCAGCTTGGGCTCGGCGGTCAGCACATCGAAGTAGCCGACCAAGTGTGCTTTCGGGCCGCCCATGCCGCCGGCCCCACTGTGAACGCGAAACGTCACGGGCTCGTCTTGGTTTTGGATTGCGGAAGCGGAGATGCGAAAGCGATACTTGCCTCGCTCGGACGGATAAAACTTCGACACGCCGACACTTTGCCACAGCGACGAACAGAACAGCACCACGCTGCCATCTTCGCGTTTGCGAAAGACTTTTTCGGTCGTGTTCTTAACCTGATGCGATTCCTGCAGGTTGTAACGCGTCTTCACCAGCGGCGGAGGCTTGGGCCGATTCGAGATCGCCTGGTTGAGCGCCGTTTCGGCGGCTTCCAGGTAACGATCGAGCAGGAACGACGAAGTGTGCAGCGCTTCGCCGACGTTGTCAAACCCAGCGGCCGAAGTATCGAGCGGCAGCAACTCTCGCAGCGGAGTATCGACGCCAAGGAGATCGCGCACGGTATTCTCGTACTCCGTACGATTCAGCCGCCGCATTACCACACGGCCGGTTGCCGCGCGCTTCACTGCCTCCGCAGCGGCGAGTCGGCTATCGATCCATTTGGTCAGCTGCTCGATTTCTTCCTTGGTCGGACGGGGCTGTTCTTTCGGCAGACCGTCTTTGGGCGGCTGTTCCTTGGGAGGCATTGCGCCGATGCGCAGTTGCTCTTGCACGCTTTGCCAGGCCTCGCGGGTCTCTTTGTTCGTCAGATCGGTGCCGAGCGTATCGAGTCGCAGTTCGCCCTTAGGCTCTGCCCCGCTGTGACAACTCAGGCAATGCTTTTGCAGAATCGGCTTGGCCAGCTGCGCAAAGTCATCGCTGGCCGGCTTCACGCTCTCTTGCGCGGCAGTCGTGCAACAAAGCACGAGGCCGGAGATGGTCAACAGAACATGTCGCCCCTGGATCATTGCCGCACTCCGCGATGCGCCAGATGTCACTCGAAATTGGATCGCCTCAGTCTAGCCGAAACGCATCAAGGCACACCAATGAAACGGAAGTTCGGCGAGAGTGTGCCACTACGTGGGCGATTCCTGCGCGCGGTTGTAAACCTGGCGATAAGGGACATGCGTGAGCGAGCCGAAGAGAGAATCGCGCGAGGCCCTGCTGCGTGTGAGCCCCGGCGAAGTCAGACCGCACAAGAAGCGGGCGAAGTCGCGCGGCGAACAGAGTTCGTACTTGTGACGAACGGCTGCTGCCTGCTGCCAGAGCCGATCGGGAATGGCTTGCGCGGCCGGCGTGTCGATTTTCACCGGCGTACCCGTGAGGCAGTAGGTGCAGGAGCCGCAAGGCTCGCTGAGCGTTTCGCCGAAGTGCTCGCACAACTGAGCCGTGAAGCAGCTGGGCTGACTGACAAGCGACAGGACTTGCTGCAAGCGTTCGAGTTCGCGCGTCTCGCGGGCGACGAGTTTGTCGTGCAACTCGGCGGCCAGCGCGGCGACGTCGTCGGGCTTACGCAGGAGTGTGAAGCGATTTCGCACACCTTCGGCTTTGAGGGTGAGGAGTTGTTGCTCGGCGAGATAGTCGAGTGCGCGGATGATCCGTTCGCGCGGCGCTCCGGTCGCTTCGCTGGTGCGCGTAAGATCGAGCTTGAACCAGGTCTTGGCCTTTTGAGCTTGCCTCAGCACGCTGGCGAGAAAATCTCGCCGCTCTCCTTCGAACCGTTGCAGCATTTCGGCCGACGTGCAGCGAGGCTGGAACGAATAGCTGTCGTAGAAGGCGGTTCCTTCTTCGATCCACTGGCCCAGTTCGAGATAGACGAGCAACGTCCGCACGACCAGTTGTTTGATATCGTGCTTGCTCGACAGGTCGTAGAGCGAGACGTCGAAGTGCTCGGGCTGGCGAAAGATGAATTTGACGAGCGACTGTACGGCTTCCGCCGACGGCGTATCGCCGAGGGCAAAGTTTTCGAGCACCTGCAGATCGTCGGGGCACAGCAGCATGTCGCACGTGGCGGGCAAGCCATCGCGGCCCGAGCGACCAATTTCCTGCGAGTAGTTTTCCAGGCTCTTGGGCAAGTTGTAGTGATAGACATAGCGAATGTCGGCCTTGTCGATACCCATACCGAAGGCGATCGTTGCAACAACGATTGGTTCGTGGCTATCGCGAAACCAGTTTTGCACCGAGTTCCGCTCGTCAGGTTCCATGCCCGCGTGATAGGCCTTCGCGGAGAAGCCAGCCGCAGTGAGACGCTCGGCCACTTGCTCGGCCGTCTTTTGCAGCGTGACATAGACGATGGCCGCGCCGCCGGGTCGTGCGCGAAGCTGGTCGACGAGCCTTTGATCTCGCTCGCGAGCGCTCACACTGGTCGCTTGCAGCGAGAGATTCGGACGGAAAAAGCCCGTGCGAATGGCGGCTGCGGCTTCGATCTTGAATTCGCGGCAGATATCGCGCAAGACGTCGGGCGTGGCCGTGGCGGTGAGTGCCAGCAATCGCTCCGCACGACACCGTTCGGCAAAACGAACGAGCTTCAGATAGTCGGGGCGAAAGTTGTGGCCCCATTCCGAGATGCAGTGCGCTTCGTCGACGGCAAAAAGCGAAACATGGAGCCGCTCGATCGACTCGCGGAACCGTTCGTTGTTGAAGCGTTCCGGCGCGACATACAGGAGCTTGGTTTCGCCGCTGCGAATGCGCTGCATGATGGCGCCGGTCTCTCCGGCCGCGAGTGTCGAATCGATTCGGGCTGCCGAGATCCCGCGCCGCTCCAGCGCGTCGATTTGATCTTTCATCAGCGCGATCAGCGGCGAAACAACCAGGGTGAGTCCAGGGAGCAACAGCGCCGGCAATTGATAACACAGGCTCTTGCCACCACCGGTCGGAAACACCGCTGCCGCCGAACGACCCGCGAGCAGATGCTCAATCACCGCCTGTTGCCCCGGCTTGAACGCTTGAATGCCAAAGCGAGTGGAGAGGAGTTCTTGGGGCGACATGGAGTGCTCCGACCAGTTCGTCAGGTCGCGTTGCGACTGGATATACATATCAAGGTCAGCATCTTAAGCTATCTCGATCCGCCGAGAAACGATCAAAGCGAAAGGTGCCATGTGAAGCCCACGGTCTACATCGAAACCTCGATTGTGAGCTATTTGCGATCCAACTTGAGCTCGCAAGTGGTTGCTGCAGCGCGGCAGTTGCTGACACGAGAATGGTGGGAGTATGAACGCGCCGAGTATTCGCTCGTCACGTCGCAGTACGTGCTCGACGAGGCAGCTGAGGGGAGTCCCGAACTTGCGGCGGAACGTCTCGCGGCGCTGAGTGGCATTCGGCTCTTGCCGCTTGTTCCCGATATTGGCGCCATTGCCAATGAGATTCTGGCGCGCACTGTCCTTCCGCAAATTGCCACTGTCGATGCATTGCATATCGCAATTGCGGTTCACCACCGCGTAGACTATCTATTGACCTGGAACTGCAAGCATATTGCCAACGCCAAGATATTACCCAGGCTGTACGAGACCATTCGTCAACTTGGCCTACCCATTCCGATCATCTGTACGCCGGAAGAAATGGTTGACCATGATCCGCAAAGCTCCTGACGCCGACTCCATCATTGACGATATTCACCAAACCCGGCAGCACATTGCGGAGAAGTTCGCCTTCAATGTCGAGGCGATTTTGGAAGACGCCCGCCTGCGACAACTGGCCTCCGGAGCAGCAGTGTGGAATGGCGATGAACCGGAAAAGCTTGACGACAATTCGCTCGATAGCAACACCAAGAAACGCCAACAGCCGGAAGAATGAACTTCCGGCTGCTGGGCACTTGTGTTGTTTCAGCGGATGTAGCTAGGCGAGCATCGAGGAGGAGTAAGAACTACTCGCTCTTCTTGCGTTCTGGACGCTTGCCACGTTCGGCACCACCACGACCACCTTGGGCGCGGAGTTCCTTGAGCTTGGTCTTTTGTTCGTCGGTCAGCACGCCTTCGACTTCCTTGGTGATTTCAGCAGTCAGGGCGGTCAGTTCTTCGCGGCCCTTCTTTTGGTCGTCGGTCAAGCCGAGTTCTTTGGCCATGAAGGCCTGCATCTCTTCGCGAGGCGTGTTGGCTTCGCGAGCCTTGGTGAATACGTCACGCATCTTGCCTTGTTGTTCTTCGGTGAGCTTGGCCTTGTCCTGGGCGGCCTTCACCTTGTCGGCGAACTTCTTTTGGATGTCGGCGAGCTTGGCTTTTTGCTCGTCAGTCACTTCCAACTGGCGAGGAAGTTCGGTTGGGTTACGGAAGCCGCCAGGACCACCCTGGCCACGTTGGGGGCGACCTTCTTGGGCGGTGACGTTGGCGACAAGAGCCAGGACGGCCATACCGGCCAGGCAAAGACTGCGGAGCGAAGTCGACATGCAAGAGATCCCTACGAGATGTGAGCCCGGCGGCCCGGGGCAGGAAATGCCCACAATCGCGGCGGCCGGAAGTGTACTTACTCGACTAAACACCTCGCTGGGGCCGATGTTTCGCAGGCTGAACCATTTCAGCAGGGAAATGCCGGGCCCCTACGACAAACGCCCCGCAAATCGGTGACTTGCGGGGCGTTGTGCTGTTTTGAACGATATTGCGGCTAAGGCCTACTTGGACGTCATATCGCAGCTGAGGCCACCGGCCGAGGGAACATAGCTGTAGCGGGCGTAGTCCATCACCATGCGGTGAGCACTAAACCGCCAGGCCAGCGTACTGATACTGTTCATCATTCGCTTGATCCATTGGCGAGGCAGTCCGTCCACGTCGCGGTCGTAGTACATCGGCACGACTTCATCTTCGATCGCCTTGAAGAGGAACTCACAGTCCCGCTTGTCGGTGATCGCGTCGTCGTGATGGCTCTTGCCATGACCGATCGCAAAGCCGTTGGTGCCGTCGTAAGCTTCGGCCCACCAGCCGTCGAGAATCGACAGGTTCAAACCGCCATTGAGCACGGTCTTTTGACCGCTGGTGCCCGATGCTTCGAGCGGACGACGTGGGTTGTTGAGCCACACATCGACGCCTTGAATCATGTGGCGGCAGACGTTCATGTCGTAGTCTTCGACGTACACGATCTTGCCGGCGAACCGAGGATCGTGACGAAGGTTGGCGATCGTCTGAATGAAACGCTTGCCGGGCTCATCTTTGGGATGGGCTTTGCCAGCGAAGACAAACTGCACGGGACGTTCTTTGTCGTTGACCAAAGCCGACAACCGCTCGGGATCGTTGAGTAGCAGCGTGGCTCGCTTGTAGGTGGCGAACCGCCGGCCGAAGCCGATGGTGAGCACGTTAGGGTCGAGCACATTGCGAGCGGCTTCCACCGTCTCGTCACTTTCGCCCCGGCGACGGCACTGACGGCTGACGCGGCGACGAACAAACGCCATCAACAGGTTCTTCAACGCGTTGTGCGTTTCCCAAAGTTCGCCGGGATCCACATTGTGAATCGCTTGCCAAACTTCGGGCTCACCCATGCGATAGATCCACTGGGCAATGAAGTGCCGGTCGTAGAGCGTCATCATTTGCGACGCCAGCCACGTGGGAATGTGCACGCCGTTGGTGATGTGGCCGATCGGAATTTCTTCTTCGACTCGCCAGGGCCACAACTGGGCCCACATGCGACGGCTGATGTGCCCGTGCAGTTGGCTCACGGCGTTCGCCTTGCGAGACAGCTTGAGACCGACAACGGTCATGCAGAACGGCTCAGCTGGGTTCTGCGGCTCAACGCGACCGAGACCCATGAGTTGGTCGTAGCTGATGCCCAGCGAATCTCGCAGTGGTCCCAGATGCTCTTCGACAATTTCGCCGCCAAAGCGATCGTGACCGGCAGGCACAGGCGTATGCGTGGTGAAGACCGTTTGGCGAGCCACTTCGCGGAGGGCCTCGTCGAACGGCAGACCATCGTCGTGCATCCGTTCGCGCATCACTTCCAGCGGACCGAACGCGCTGTGACCTTCGTTCAAGTGGTACACACCAGGATGAATACCCAGGGCTCGCAGCGCTTTCACGCCACCGACGCCCAGCACCAGTTCCTGGCGAATGCGGGTTCGTTCGTCACCACCGTACAGACGGCTGGTGAGTTCGCGATCTTCCGGGCTGTTTCCTTCGACATCGCAGTCGAGCAGAAACAGGCGAACGCGGCCGACTTGCATCTTCCACACCTTAGCGAACAAGGTGCCGGTGCGGGTATCGACACGCACCGTGATTGGTTTGCCCTCGGGGGACAAGGCAGGTTCGATCGGCATGTTCTCGACTTTGGTGTCGAGATACTCTTCCTTTTGGAAGCCTTTGTCGTCGAGTTGCTGCTTGAAGTAACCCTGGTCATAGAACAGGCCAATGCCCACCAGATTCACGCCGAGGCCGCTGGCACTTTTGACGTGGTCGCCCGAGAGAACTCCCAAGCCACCCGAATAAATCGGAATAGATTCGTGCAGACCGAACTCGGCCGAGAAGTAAGCGACCGGGTTACCACCGAGCACGCCTGCGTGCGTGGCTGCCCAGGTCTTGGTATTCGCCATGTACTCCTTGAGCCGGCGATGAGCGTAGTTAATCCGGCTGTAGAGGACCATTTCCGCCGCTCGACTGGCGAGACGTTCGGCATTGAACTCTCGCAGCAAGGCGACCGGGTTGTGATCGAGTTGCCGCCAGCGGATGGGGTCCAGATCGCGAAAAATACTGATGACTTCTGGGTGCCAGGTCCACCACAGGTTCTTCGCGAGGGCCCAGCACTTGTCGAACAAGGCCTGAGCCGAAAGTTCGCCGGCCATGTGAGTCGATTCTGGAGCGGCGGTCTCAATCATTGACATTTGGGGTTCCTTCTCCGCCTTTGCCAAAACTCCCTGTTTGCCGACTGCCTGCGAAAACACGAGAGAGAGGTTCGCAGCTACGCACATCGGGCGGGCACAACAGGGCTATTTGGCCGCGCATAATAAGTGCGTCTTATCGGCAGCATGCGGGGGTTGTCAAGAGTCTGAACTAGCGATTGTTTCGCCTCGTCACCTACTCGCCACAGCTATGGAAAAATCGTGACCGCTAAGCAGCAACTACCGGCAGCTAGCGGACAATCAGTCGCTCTGCCGCGGAGAATCAACAACGTAAGAATCTATGACTTCGGTGCGGCGAGGTGCCGCCGAATCACCTCCACCGCGGGCAAAGGTGGTGATGACGCGAGCTTGAAGATACCAGCCCAGCAAACGGCCATACCAACGTCGACACCACGGAATCAGCAGCGTAATTCCAACTAAATCGGTCAGCACGCCGGGAGAAATGAGCAGCGCCGAAGCAAGCACAATCAAAAAGCCATCCATGAGCGAAGCAGCCGGCATCTTTCCCTCGCGCAGATCCCGCTGCACGTTACGCCAAGCTTGTACCCCCTGCCAACGCAACAACAGCGCCCCGATCACGCCCGTAATCAGCACAAAGCCCACAGCCGTGACCACGCTCGTGTATCTGCCAAGCAGCAACAACAGCGTCAACTCGACGATTGGCAGTACAGTCAGCAGCAGAAAAATGCGAGCGAACATGGGCGGGTATCTAGTTTGAAGTTCTGAGTTTTGAGTTCTGAGACAGGAATGCAGCGTGTTTCGAAGTTCCTCCTGTCTCAGAACTCAAAACTCAGAACTTACTGCTCCTTCTGCGGTCCATAGAACTTCGAAATATCGATGCCACCCTTGGTATCTTCTTCCAGTAGTTTGAGGCGAGTTTCGAGGCGGTCGATCTTGGCTTGTAGCAGCGGCAGCAGATTTGGCGTTTGATCGATCTTTTTCGGCCTGGGCACCGCTGGATAACCCAGGTGTCGTTGCAACGCCAGAAACAGGTAGACAGGATCCTTCTGCCGATTGGCCCAGGCGATCTTGCCTTCTTTCACGTCGAACAGCACAGGCTTGTCGGGTGGAGGTGTTTCGCCGCTGCGCTCCCGAGCTTGCCAGAAGTACTCGCTGCGGACGTAAATCAGTTGGGCGAAGTCGACGAACCCCATCTGAGCCCGCACGATTTCGATCCAGCTCTGCCAGCGCTCATCAAAGAGCGGGTCCTGGGACATTGCCGTTAGTCCGGGATCGTATTTCAGGCGATTTCGGCACAGACACTCAAGCTGATACATGAACAGCCCTTGGGGCTGCGGCGATTGGCTACGGTATTCGGCTTCGTAGCGCAGAATATCGACCGCAATCCGCATATCGAAGCGGCCCTCTTCGGCCTCGGCTTCGCGAATGACGTACGTCTGAAACGGCGAAAAGTAATGCCCGAGGCGAGCCATGGCCGATGCCATCGTTCCCGCATGCTTGATCTCGGCCAGCAGAAAATCGATCGCCAGCGGCAAGCGCGTGGTGCTGAGCAGTTCCTGCTTCACTTGCATGAGCAGATCTTGCACCGTGTGATTCTCCGGCAAGCGCTCGGACAGCGCCCGGAACAGATAAGCCTGCTCAATGTATTCTTCGGGATCGAGAGGGTTCATACGTCCATTGTATCCCAGGCCGGCCCAGCAGGTGGATCAGCCTAAACGTCCAACAATCGCGGAGGTTATTGGACACTTGCTGATTCTCGTTTCTTGCCGGAAACTCCTGCAGTCACCGCACTTGCATCATCCACAGCAATTCTCGCAGGTAGTCCTTTTGTCCAACAACCACTTCAATTCTTGGACAGGCCATTTCAATGAACACAGCCCTACACCGCAGAGAAAACCAGTTCACCAACAGCGCTACGGCCGACCCGCGCATCGCGGTCATGCCTCCAACAACCAAACCAGAAGAGAACATCCTGACATTAACGCAAACTGGCGATCTGTTGTCAATAACTTCGAAGGTAGTTTTTGAGAAACAATTCGCGACGTCATCGCATCCGAATGGCGTGAGCTGCTAGTACCACTGATAGGCGTAGTCCTTGAAGCGATTGATTGCCTCGGCGCGGATTTTGGGTGTTTGCCAGTCGGCTAATTCACCTTGCGCCGATCGCAGGCGCCCCAGGAGCAGTTCTTCACTCATCTGATAGCTGGTCCAACTCACATCGGCTCGCTTGGCGATGTTTCTCTCTGCCAATCGCTGACGTTCGGCCAGCATGGCCCGCACACCATCGCGAATGATAGGGTCGTCGGCCTTCGTGAGGGGCAGCAGCATCAAGTAACCTTCGGCACTGATCGGATGCACACTAATCTGCACCGCAGGCGCGGAATCGCCCGCCAATATCTGCCGCACGTTGTACCCGTGAACCAGGGTATCGACCGGTGTAATCGCGAACAGATAGATGGCACCGGCAAGGGCCCACATCTGTCGGTTGATCAGCCAGAGAAAATCGCGATTGTGGACAATCTTCCACAGGACCAGCACAAAGCCCACCAGCACGGTGCTAATGCCGAACAGGCCGATCATGCGCATCCGGGTCATGCCATTGAAGTCGATATAGATGGACATGCGGTTATAAACCGACAGTGCCAGGATCAAATTGAGCGCCGACCAGACCCAAGCCAACGAGCGCAGCTGGCCGATTCGCTCGTCCCGCAACAAGGGGCCGCGAAAGATCACCGAGAGGACGAGCGTCGAGAGGGCCAGGGCAACAGTCAACCACGCGGCTCCTTGATGGGCATAGCCCGCGTAGTAAAAGCCTTGGGGGAATTCGCGAAACCAAAGCGTTTGGAATTCAAACACGAGGTACACGGCGAACAATACAATTACGGCCACCAGCGTATTCCGTATGGGACGGTAGAGCGGCGACTCGACACTTGCTGCCGGCCCAACGGCCGTGGCTTCGAACGGATAAGACCGTTCCAGCCAGAGCCTCGCGTACCCGCCTTCGCTTAGCGAACTTTGGATGATGGGCCGCAGCAAGCCAATCACGAGATACGCAGCGAAGGCCCAAAACACGATCTCGGCGGGTCCCGGCAAACCGCTTTGCATCCAGCGATCAAGCAGCTTGAAGAAAGCGTCGACTCGCGCTTCGACGTTCGCCACCAGGTCGGGATTGGCGAACAGAAACACGCTGCCGAAGACCAGCAACGCAATTGCCGGCAGGACAACTTGCAAAAGCTGCGACTGCGAGACTCGCGGGCGAAAACCCACTGCGATCTGGGCGTACGACGCCATGCCGACAGCGCCAGCGCCGAGCAATTGCGCACCCACCGCCAGGCTGTCGATCACGGTTGGCCAGACGCCGCGCAGCGCGAGCACAAACGCTGTGATCAGCAGGCTTCCTACCAAGGTTCCCAGCACGCTCCCCAGCCAAAGCTGGCGGGCGGCAAGGGCGACGAGCATCAAGCCAATCAACCAAAAGCTGCCGCGCAACTGACGAACGGGCGAACCGAACAACAAGATGACCGGCGTGGCGAGCAACAAGATGACCGGCGTGGCGAGCAACAACGTCGCGAGGCCGGCGAACCCGTGACCACGATAGATCGTGACGTCGGCAATTGCCACAAACAGGGCAACAGCCGTTAATTCGCGAACCATGGCCAGCGACATACCGGAACTTGCTGCGGACTGGCGCGGTGCACTCTCGTGTTCCGAATAGTTACTCGTTGGCTTGGCGGGCAGCGGAAATCCTGCGTCAGCATGAGTAGACATTGCTTGGCTCGCCAGTATTCATAAACCCCCATGCAGTCTAGTCAACTTCGCTCGAAGCAAGTAGCTGCAAGGTTCTCGACCGACAAGTTCCGCTATTCGGTTGCTGGCGGCCCGAGGTATCTCCCGTTAATTGATAGGTGCGTGGTGCCGTCAGCCGCTTGGTTAAACGAGACTTCGGCGGTTGTCGAAAGATTGGAATAGCGCAGCGTGCGGAAAACCTGCGTTGGGCCCAGGCTTCCGTCTAAGAGGGCCCGCCGAACCGATTCTCCTGCCGGGTCATCGTGGGTTGGCGGTCCAAGGGTAGCGATGGCATCTTCGGCAGATTTAATTCCCTGAAAGAGCCCCATCAGTCGATTCATTTCTTCCGGTGCGACCTCAGCAAACCATTTGCCGCGTGTGGACTCGGGCGCTGCGCCACCGCAGAAAGGACAATGATAGATGCACAGCGAAGCGATGCTGTGCGGCTCGCCATTCCCCTCCGGATCGAGGTATTCAAAGCGATACTCGTTCATCGCCGAATCGAACACAATCGGGGAATGCGGATCATCAGCCTGCCTTTGGAGATAAAAGCAACGACAAGGTTCTTCCGTGACGGAGGCATGCGTTTGCTTGGCCATTGTTGCTTCCAGTCTTGTGCACAGCAGAATCGCGCAAGGGCGATTCGCAGAGCGTCGAACACGCCATAGAAAGTCAGTGTAAACAACCGGGTGCCTGGCCGCAGTTAGAAGCCCGTCGTGGCTTTACCAGAGATCGCCGGCTCCGCGGTTGCCATAGAGGGGCAGGTGGCGGTAGTAGACTTCGAGAATCATGATTGCGAGGGCGGTATCGCAAAGGCGGCCACCCGCGACGGTGTGATGGTCGGGTGTGTGCCAGCTGCCCGCGGCATGACCGGTTTTCACTTGCGAAGCAATCAGGTGGTCGCGAAGTGTGCGGTTCCACTTCTCCCACTCGGGACCCCCAAAGTGATGCATGGCCTGCGTGGCATAGTAGTTGAAATACAAGTCCTGCGGATCGGGTCCGCGAGCAGACAGTTTGTCGATGCCTGTTTGCAAGCGCGGGTCGGTTGGCTTCCAGCCTCGATACATGCGACAGAGGAGGCCGATGGCGGAGGGCGTAGGCTGATCGCCGGGCGACTGATAGCCGTAGGTGGCTCCGTCTTGATCTTGCACGCGGTCGAGATACTCGTGGGCGAGGACGAATGATTTCTCGGGGACCTGCAGGCCGGCCAGTCGGCCGCTGTGGAGCGCTAGGAGCTGTCCGCCGAGGACGGTGGTATCGCCCTGTTGGCCGGGAAAGTACCGCCAGCCGCCGAGCGGGTGCTGGACGTTGATGATGTAGTCGAGGGCATATTGCGCGGGCTCGCGCAGCTGAGCATCGTGCGTCAGCGCATAGGCTTCGCACAGCGCGAGCGTGGCGAGTCCTTGGGCGTACATGGTTCCTTCCTGCAAATCGCCGCCCCGGCTGTTGGGAACAATCCGACTGACGAGATATTCGAGACCGCGTTCTACGACCGGCTGATAGCGGCCTTCGCGATGCGTTTGGCCAGCACCAAGGAACGCTAACAGCGCGAGGGAGGTTGCCGCCGTCGTAGACTGATGCGTCCCCTGATGGCTGCACTTGCCCGCACACTTGCCGTGACGATGATCGAACTGCCAACCGCCACTGGCGTGCTGATGGGCGGCCAGCCATTTCAGACCGAGGTCGACCGCTTGTTCACTCTCGGGCGAGCCACCATGAGCACTCACCGGGCGTTCGCGCGCGGCCGCGGTTCGGCCTTCGTAGCCGCCACCGATTTTGAGCGTGGTATTGGTCAACGTGGTGGGAGCACTGGGACGCAGACCTTTCCCTGCTTCTTGCACGACGACCGGCGCGGCCGTTTGCCCGGGCGTCGGGCTGGCAATGTTCGGCGCATCGAAGACGAGCGTGGGTTCAGGAATGATGTCGGCAATGGTCGGCAGGCCGGTCGGCTGTTCGACGGGCGTGAAAGTGAGGTCGATCGGGAGTGGTGGTTCTTCGGCTGCCGACCATTCGACTGTGACCACCTCGGCTGGCAGTTGGAACTGCTGAGGTGCAATGGGAAGGGGGTAAATCGCCAGCCAGACGATCAGCGCCAAGTGCCCGTAAACGGTAAGCAGGGCACAAAACACGAATTGCCGGGAGCTGCGACCGAACAGGCGTCGGTAGAGCCAGTCGCGGCGAGATTCGGGTTCGACTTGGATCTGGATTGCCACAACCGTTACCAGCGTTACGAGCGGAACTTGCCCGCTCGCGGTCCGAGCGCGGGGGCTGGAAACTATAGCTTGCAAACGAATCACTTCTCGGGATGGCATCTTCGCTACAACGCGTTGAGGGCGAGCAATCGTCCCCATCTGCCATTCCTGGCCAGCGGCGTTAAAATTCACGCTGGGCAACTGGACGACATCGAGCGGAAAACATCAGCGGGAAGCTAATTCATGGCAGTGCAGTCAATTCGCGACGGAGTGGCAACGGTTTCCGCAGATGCGGTGGTGGTGGGCGTTTATGCCGACGAACCGCTAAGCGGAGTCGCCGAAGAATTGAATAACGCGACCCAGGGCTTGCTGACCAAGCTGCTGGAATCGAAAGACCTGAGCGGCAAGCGGGGCGAAGTCGTCACGCTCTTTGCCCCTGTCGGCACGAAAGCGAAGCAAGCCACACTGATTGGCCTTGGACCACGCGCCACGCTTGATCGCAGTTCGGCCTTCCGCGCCGCTGCCATCGCCGCCAAAGCGCTCGCCGGCAAAGAACGCGGACTGGTGGCGTTCTACCTCGGTGAAGACTGGTCGCCCGAGTTGCTGGAAAGTGGCATCTGCGGCAGTCTCGTCGGCTGCGTGGGACAGGACTTGTATCGGGCCAAGAAGAACCGCTTTCCGCTGGCCCAGTTGGGCTGGTCGAAGGCTTCGGCCGACGACATTCGCCAAGGCGAGATCCTCGCCAGTGGTGTGAACCTGGCTCGTCGCCTGGTGAACGAACCCGCAGGAGATATCTATCCCGAGTCGTTCGCCAACGAAGCCGTGAGCGTCGCTGAGAATTCAGGTCTTTCCATCGAAGTCTGGGATCGGGCTCGACTCGAAGCCGAACGCTGCGGCAGTTTGCTCGCCGTGGGTAAAGGCTCGGATCGCGATTCCCGGCTGGTGATTTTGAAATACCAAGGTGCCGCCGATTCGGTTGCGCCGCTTGCTTTTGTCGGCAAGGGAGTGACGTTTGACTCGGGCGGTCTCTCGATCAAGCCTACCGACGGCATGAAGACGATGAAGTGCGACATGGCCGGTGCCGCTGCGGTGCTCGGTGCTATGCAAACGATCGCGCAGTTGAAGTTGCCGGTAAATGTGATTGGCTTCTGCGGTCTGGTCGAAAACATGCTCGGCGGCAGTGCCTTCAAACTGGGTGATGTGCTGCGAGCGCGCAATGGCAAGACGATTGAAGTGCTCAACACCGACGCCGAAGGTCGCTTGGTGCTCGCCGATGTGCTGGATGTCGCCCTGCAATCTCAGCCTGCCAAGATTGTCGACCTGGCAACGCTCACCGGCGCGTGCGTGGTTGCTCTCGGAACCGATATCGCTGGCCTGATGACCAACGATCAAACGTGGGCCGACGAAGTGAAGGCCTCGGGAGATGCCGTCGGCGAGTCGCTGTGGCAGTTGCCCATGTATCCCGAATTCAGTGAGCAAATTCGTAGCGAAGTGGCCGATATCAAGAACACCGGTGACGGTCGTTGGGGCGGTGCCATCACCGCGGCGAAGTTCCTGGAAGAATTCGTCGCCGGCAAGCCTTGGGTCCATCTCGATATTGCCGGTCCCGCGTTCCTTGATGGTCAAAAGCCTTGGCTCGATGCCGGCGGCAGCGGCTTTGGTGTTCGGACGCTGGTCGAAATTGCCCGCCGCGCAGCAAAGTAGTTTCTTCACTACTCATCATCCCTTTATCCCTTCCTCGCTTTAACCCTATTCACCATGCCTTGGTTCACTCAATCTGCGGCTGAAATTTCTCGTCCCGAAGTCGAGGCTCTCATCGAGCGCGCTCTCGATGAAGCCAAGCGGCGGATCTGCAAGGATCCGAAACGGGTCTTGTTGCTACCGCCCGATATTACGCGGATGCATTCGGGCAGCGGGTGGATTACCGAGTCGTTCTATAATCTGCTCTCACCGTCGGCCGATGTGCATGTGATTCCGACACTCGGTCAGCACGAACCGCATACGCGCGAACAGAATGCGCAGATGTTCGGGAAGATTCCGCACGAAAAGATTCATCCGCACGACTGGCGCGGGGGCTGTACGCACATTGGCGAAGTGCCCGCCGACTATGTGAAAGAGAAGACCGGCGGCGCTGCCGACTGGGCCTTTCCGCTGTGGCTCAACAGCATGTTGATGCAGGAAAAGTGGGACCTGATTATCAACATCGGCCACGTGGTGCCGCACGAAGTGCTCGGCTTTGCCAACCACAACAAAAACTACTTCATCGGGCTGGCTGGTAAAGATTTGATCTGCACGTCGCATATGGCGGCAGCCAGCTGCGGTATCGAAAACAACCTGGGCAATCTCCTTACTCCGGTGCGGCAGTGCTTCAACTATGCCGAAGAGAAGTACCTGGGTCATCTGCCTGACTTCTATGTGCAAGTGGTCCTGGCCCGCAACCCAGCGGGGCACCTCGTGCATACCGGTGTGTTCGTGGGAGATGATCTCGAGACCTATCTGGGTGCTGCTCGTCAGGCTCGTGAGCAGAACATCACCACCTTTGATGAACCGCTGCAGAAGGTCGTCTGTGTGATGCAGGGAGATGAGTTCTTCAGCACGTGGGTGGCCAACAAGGCCGTCTATCGCACGCGGATGGCCATTGCCGATGGTGGCGAGCTGCTGATTCTCGCCCCGGGGCTAAAGCGATTCGGCGAACAGTCCGATGTCGACGCCCTGATTCGCAAGTATGGCTACTGCGGCACGCCAGCGGTGATGGAGCAGTATAAGAAGAATGCAGACATGCAGGATCTGGCCCACGGCACGGCGCACCTCATTCACGGTAGCAGCGAAGGTCGCTTCAAGATCACCTACGCGCCGGGGCATCTTGAAAGGTCCGACATCGAGCAGGTGAAGTTCGGCTACGCCAACCTCGACGAGCAGTTAGCAAAGTATCCCATCGGCCAATTGAAGGAAGGCTTCAACGAAGTGAACGGCGAGAAGATTTACTTTATCCCGACGCCTTCCGCAGGTCTGTGGGCCACGAAGGACCGACTGTTCAATCGCCAGACGGGCTTTGGTGCGGGGTAGTTTTTAGCGGCTCTTGCGCCACGCTTGCCGCTCTTTTTGCGTAGCAAAGATCGGCCAGTTGGGATCGTCGCGGCGGGCTTCTTTCATGAACGACTCAGCCTTGGCCACGAGGTCGGGGTGATTACCAGCGACGTCGATCTTCTCGCCGGAATCGGACTTCAGGTCGTAGAGCTCGATCTCTTTTTTCGGGCCGTTGCGAACGGCCTTCCAGTCGCCAAACCGAACCGCCTGGATGAAGGCCTGCTCGTGGAGTTCCCAGTAGAAGTAGTCTCGCATGGGTGCTGGTCCGCCGCGCAGCATGCCGGTCAGCGAGAGGCCATCGGTCTGATAGTCTGCGGGCAGCTTTGCATGAGCAATCTCTGCTGCGGTCGGTAGAAAATCCCAGAAGGCCCAAGGCTCTTCGCTCACACGACCAGCGGGCACAATACCGGGCCAGCGAGCAAGAGCAGCCTGCCGCAGGCCCCCTTCGTACATGCCCCGCTTGAAGCCGCGGAGCTTGCCGCCCATCGACTGATCGAACTTGCGGCCAATCTCCGAGGTCTCGTTGAACGACGAGCCGTTGTCGCCGGCGAGCATGACCAGCGTGTTGTCGTCGACCTTGAGTTCCTTCAGCAGGGCGAGCAAGCGACCGACGTCGCTATCGAGCCTGGTGACCTGCGCGGCATACGCCTTTTGCTGTGGAGTCCAATCGGTTTTGGCATACTCGCCCACGTCGTCGATCTCGTGCCGGCCGTGCGGCAGGGTAATGGCATAGAACAGAAAGAAGGGCTGCTTGTGGTTCGTTCGCAGCCACTCTTCGGCATCGCGCTGGATCAACTCCTGCGCAAAGATCTTACCGGCACCGACTCCGTCGTTGCCAGGCAGTTTGATCTGTTCGGCGTTGTTGTAGAGATAGGTCGGGAAGTACGAGTGGGCATGTCGCTGGCAGTTGTAGCCAAAGAAGTGATCGAAGCCCCGCTTGAGTGGGCTGCCGGTGGTGCCAAACATGCCCATGCCCCACTTACCGACGCAGGCCGTGTTGTAGCCCGCACCTTTCAGCACGCTGGCGACCGTGACGGTGCTTTCTGGCAGCGGCAGCTGTCCTTCGCCAGCGGCAATCTCCCAATTGGCACGAACCGGCGAGTGTCCCATGTGCAGGCCCGTCATCAGCGACGTGCGTGATGGTGCACAGACGGTGGTGCCGCAATAAGCCTGGGTGAAGCGAGTTCCTTCCTTGGCCATGCGATCGAGATTCGGCGTCTTGATCAGCTTTTGGCCATAGCAGCCCAGGTCTCCCTGCGCGAGATCGTCACTGAGAATAAAGATGATGTTCGGGGGTTGCTTAGGTGAACTCGGTTCAGCGGCCAACGAGATGCTGCCTGTTAGCAAGGCAACCGCGAGCAACGAAGTGAGGCGAAGCATGGCGATGGAGTTCTCGAAGAGGAATGAAGGCAGATCCAGCCGGTTGTGGCACTACTCAACGGCTCGCGCGGGCACGGCATCTTTCAGCAGGTCATTTAACTTGGCCCGCATCGCCTTTACGCGTTCGGCCTCTTTCTCGGCGAGGTTGTTCTTCTCGCCGATATCGCTCGCCAGGTTGTAGAGTTCAATCGCAGCCGGGGCATTCGCTTGTTGTTTGCGTTTAGCCTTTTGCTTAGGTTTGGCTGCAGGTCCTTCGCTATCGACAGCCGATGCATTCAGCAGAAGCTTCCAATCTCCCATACGAACTGCGGCCCTCGTTGGCGACTGTACGAGCAGCACAGCGTCGTGCGGGCTCTTCGCCCCTTGCGTAATCATCCGCCAGACATCGCGGCCATCGAGCGGCAGCTTTTGTTTGCTATCGTCACCGACACCACCAGCCAACTTTGTCAGCGTAGGATACCAATCGACCGCATGCATGGGTTCGTCGATCGTGCTTCCCGCTTTGATCTGACCGGGCCAATTCGCGCAGGCACAGACGCGAACTCCACCTTCGTAGATGGTTCCCTTGCCCGCTCGCAGTTCGCCGTTGGTCGACAGTGTGCGCGGGTTCGGGCCGCCGTTATCGGCCGAGAAGACGATCAGTGTGTTCTCGCGCAGGCCCGCTTGGTCGATGGCCGCGACAATCTGCCCGATGGCTTCGTCCACGGCGGCAAGCATGCCCGCGACCTTGCGGCGGTTGCCTTCAATCGACTCATAAGGCTGGGTGTACGAATCCGGAACCTGTAGGGGAGCATGAACACCATTAAATGGAACGTACAAGAACAGCGGCTTCGACTTATCCTTCTCGGCGATCAACTTGCAAGCTTCGCGCGCGAGCAGATGCGTACTGTAGCCTTCCTCCTTCAGTTCTTTGTCGTCTCGATACCAATCATGAACACCATCGCGAATGTGCGTGAAGTAGTCGAGCGCGCCGAAGTAGTGGCCATACTGATGATCGAAGCCGCGCGAGGTCGGCAAGTAGCCTCGCTCGAATTCGCCCAAGTGCCACTTGCCGACAATGGCCGTTTCGTAACCGGCATCTTTCAAGGCATTGGCCAAAGTTCGTTCGCCGAGCGGCAGTCCCCATTTGGCATGCGGCCGCACCACCGTGTACACACCCGTGTGCGTGGCATACCGGCCGGTTAGTAGCGCGGCCCGTGTGGGTGAGCAAACAGGCTGCACATAGTGCGAGTTCAAGATTGCTCCGCCGCTCGCCAACTTGTCGATGTTGGGCGTCTGGATGTCTTTGCAACCCATGAACCCGACGTCGGTTCGTCCCAGGTCGTCGATCAGAAAGAAGACGATATTGGGTTTCTCGGCCGCCGAAACGAAATTGCTGAGCAGAAACAACAACGTCGCCAGTCCTAAACACGCTCGCAATGATCGATGGCTCATAGTTCCCTCGCACCTTCTCAAACGCAATTTCCGCCAACGACTAGATGATTGACGCCTTCACTTTATTCGATTTGGCCAAGGCACAAGAGCAGGCACATGTGCGCAATCTGGTTCAGCAACAAAAAAGGCCCCGCGAGCAATTTCGCGGGGCCTGATTTGGGAATCCAACAATCGGTCGACGTTATCGGCGTTAGTGAGCCGGCGCTTTGATTAGCACTGGTTCTTCCGCTTCGCGTGGCGGGTGGAAGAAGAACAACAGCAGCAGTGCCGCGCCAATGGCCATCGCGGTGGGAACCATGAAGAGCTCTCGATAGCCAGTCAAACCAGGGCCCGTCAGGAAGTAGCCCGAGAGTGGAATAAAGAGCCATTTTGCCGTGAGATCGCCCACGCCCAGGATCAAAAAGTTGAACAAGCCCTGAGCACTCGTCCGGATGTCCTTGGGGAAGACCTTATCGATGTAGATGTACACTGTCGCGAAGAAGAACGCGTAGCAAATGCCGTGCAGGAACTGCACGCCCACGAGCAAGGCCGTATTCTCCGGAAAGAACGCAAACACCGAGAAACGCGCGGCGTGACCCAAGATGCCGATGATCATTGTCCAGCGCCAGCCGAGCTTCGACAGCACGAAGCCCAGGAACATCATCGTCAATATTTCGGCAACTTGGCCGAGACTCATCACCACCATGATCCATTCCGGTTTGATGCCAGCTTTGCCTAGGAAGGTGCCGGTCATCACAAAGTAGCCATTGTGAATCGTCGAGTCGATAAACGTGGCCACGAACAATACAAAGATGGCCGGTGTGCCGAGCAACTTCAGTGCGCGAAGCAATGCAAAGCTTTCAGCTCCGGTTGCTTTGTTCGGCGGAGTGTGGGGCAGAAACAGGCTGAAGACTGCGAGCAACAGCGATGCGCCGCCGGAAATAACAAAGATCAGATTCGTTGCTTTCAGCACTTCAGCGTCCGTTTTGCCATACAGCAGAATGGCGATGGGCCACGCAGCCAAAATCCAACCAATGGTGCCACCCATCCGCACTATGCCGAACTCTTTCTCCGAGTTCTTCATGTGGCTGAAGGCGATTGAGTTGGCGATTGAAATCGTCGGCACGTACAGCAGACAGTGCAGCGACATCAGACCGAAGAAGATCCAGAACGGAGTGTCGTACGGCTTGATCACTTCCCCAGCTTCGAGAGGCAAGCGATCGAACTTCACCCAGGCCAGACCAGCCATGGCGAGGCCGCCCACCAGGTGACTAAATGCCATGAAGCGTTCGGCCGAGAAGTTGCGGTCCGCAAATTGATTGCTGAAGAACATGCCAATGATGGCGGATACCGGAAACGCGCTCAGAATGAGCATCTGCTCTTGCTCGGTCAGTCCCATCGCTGGCAGGTAGCCAAAGATCAACGGCAGCCACGCTCCCCAGATGAAGAACTCCAGCACCATCATGATGAAGAGCTTGATTCCCACGCCACTGGGACCACCCGGAGGTTGCAGCATAGGCCCCGGCGGAGTCTTGGGGGATTCATAGGGATCAGACGCAGGACTCATGAACGGGCTCCGGAGATCGGATTCAAGCAGAGAAACAACGTGCTGGCACGGGAGATTGCCGAGCCAGAATCGTAATCTCCGCGTGGTGCTTATGAAAGCTCCAAGTTGCCCAATTTCGCTGCGGTAAGTCGCAGCGCCAACGCACGAAAAAACGCCGGCCGCAGTGAAGCGACCGGCGTTTTGTTCTGTAGAAAACGGCGAGTCGTTGGATCCCCAACCGTTTCATCGAAGAGGCGCTGGTCGGAGTTGAACCGACGATGGCGGATTTGCAATCCGCTGCCTTAGCCACTTGGCTACAGCGCCTGAAGTCGTACATCTGTGAGCGTAGGAAAACCTTGCCGGTTGGTCAAGTGAGGCAGGTTGTGCCTCACAGGCTTGGTCGTACTATGCTTACCGATTGCTGTGTTTGTATCGTCCAATCCTGGGTGCCGGTTTAATCATCTCGAAGATTTCAGTCGCTAGCAGTCGGAATCTCTTCGCAGCAGACAGTTTCACCAAGCGGTCCAAACCGGCGCGGCAGCCGCGATATCAAGAAGCCAGCGCTGGGAATTCGATTCCCTCTATACGCGAACTGCCCCGGCACCCGCAATCTGCGCCTCTTCACGCGATTGCCTGTGCCGCCGCAGATCGCATCTGGCCGTCGTGGCGATCGTCGCTCGGCCGCCTGGATCTCCCCCCACGCTTGGAAGGATTGCGATTATGGGCATTGCACAATGGATGGCCGATTGGCTGGTTACCGATAAAGTGGCCCACCTGGCCGAGCGCATCGCTGGCCGCAGCCGCCTGGCCACGTATCAGCGCGTTTGCGATCGCCTGTATTCGCTCGAAGCCAACGAAGCACGCGGCTACGTTCGCACCCGGGCAGCGACCATTGTCTCGGCCGAAGCCGACAAACTGATCGCGCAAGAAGGGGTCTCGGCGGCCAAGCTTCGCACCAAGCTGATTGCCAGTGCCATGGACTCGCTCGTCTCGGCCATTCTGCAACAGGCCGAACAAGCACGTCGCTCGAAGCCGGTTCCACGCCGGATGGCTGCGTAGATCTCGTCCCCTGCCCGCGCGCTACGAGAGTTTGCTGCCATGACTTTGCCCTATTCGAACTTGCCCTCGCCGGCGGACCTCGCCAAGTCCAGCCAACGTCTGGCCAGCAACAACGCCCGCGTCTCGGCAGTGTTGAACTCACTGCCGATCATGCTCGATCAGTTGATTGCCGCCGCCGATCGTCGCGACTGGCACGAAATCGTCCGGCAAAGCGAATCGTTGGCCGAAATGGGGCGGGCCCTGAAGTGCGATACGCTCGCCATCCCCGCCGGCGAACTGGCCGCTGTTGCGGAGGCCCGCAGCAGCGAACTCGAGATCAAGCGGCACCTGCTGCGAGTGATTGGCGCGGCCGGCCGAGCTCGCAAAACCTCGTTTCTCGCAGGAAAATAGCCCCGGCGATAAGTCGCCGAGCGTTGACCATTCTGCCTGCCCGGCCCTATAACCAAGCAGAGCGTATGTTGATACTTCTGAGATCGCAGCGGCGTGGGGACTGGGCATGAGCATCGGCGAGGGGATGGATACCGGCTATGTCACGGCCCGTGGTAAGGGCTTTCCTACCATTCGGCAGTTCACGGTCTTTCTCGAGAACCGTGTCGGCCAGCTGATGGAGGTGATTCGCCGCTTCGAAGGAAGCAAGGTGCGAATCGTCGCTCTCTCCATCAACGATGCCACCGAATGTGCCTTCGTTCGCTTCCTGCTCAGCCATCCGGAGCAAGGTCGCGAGATCTTGGAGCGAGCCGGCCTCGCCATCATCGAGAGCGAACTGATCGGCGTCGAACTGCCGCAGACCACCCAACCACTGCTCGAAGTCTGCACGGCTCTGTTACAGGCCGAAGTCAACATCGTGCAGGCCTATCCGCTCCTCATTCGTCCGCATGGTCAGCCGGCAGTCGCCCTGATGGTCGACAATCTCGACATGGCCATGGCCACACTCAACTCCAAGGGCTTCGCGATGATCCACGAAGCCGATCTGGCCGACGAAGACTGAAAACCGATCTGGCCGACGAGGCCTAAAAAACTGTGTTCACAAACCTCCCCCCTTGGTGAACTCCGATGCGCGCCAAACCCGAGAGTTATGGCACCTGCTCGCCCAAAACCCCTGGGGGTTTGTGAACGCCCCTCTGATTGAGGGTGCGGTTCAATCTCGCAAAAATTGCGACTCGCGTGGGGCCCGATAGCTAATGGCCAGATGCGGTGTTTCTAGTCGCGCTTGCTCTTTGCCCAGCGAGCGCACGCCCGCCTCGACGAGTCCCGTCGTGATCAAGGTCCGCTCGATGGGACACGGCGCTTGGCCGGTGAGGAAGGTCTCTTCGGCTTTCGACATCAGCGATGCCGAGTAGGTCACGTTGGGCGTTGGTGGCAAATAGAAGAGCGTCGAAAAGGGTTCAGGCTTGCCCTTCAATTTGACCGCGATGTTGAAGTCGGTGACCAGGCCATTCATGAGCAACATCGTGGCCTTGGTGCCGTCCCGATATTCGATGCGATAAGCCACTGGCTGCTTCACCCATTCCTTCATCTGCGCCACCGTCGGATAGCGATGACTGAACGTCGCCGGTTGAGCCAGCGTTTGCGTTCGGCTGAGACACGCTTCGAACAAGCGCGGATCCCATCCTCCCGCGTTCCAGTCTTTCGCCGCAAGTGCTTGCCAGACGGCATCGCCGCGCAAAGCTTGAACCGCTGCGACTCCCGTCTCACCACCTTTTCGTCGTTCGGCCAGGCACTGAATCACTTCGAGCGCATGGAAGTCGTAGCTATCAATACTGCCGTAAGCCAGGCACAGCAGTTCTTCTACCTCGGAGTCGATCGGCAACTCTACCGAAGGCATGCGCCACGTGACTGGCAACGAAGAGCCTGCCGCAAACGGAATCTTCATTTCCTGCGAGGTGTCGTACATCTCTTTCGCCCAGTCCCAGTTCCACGACAGATGCTTGTCATTAAATACTGGCAGCACGCGACCCGACTGACGAAAAACTTCGACAACCTGTTTGAAGAACTCGTAGCGAGGATACTTGGTTTGCTCGTACTGGCTCTTCTCGTAGTTGCCGTGCTCACCAATGATGAGCACACCATCAACGGCCAAGTCATTGCCGCCGCAGCGCAGCGCTTCGGCTACGGTGGGATAAATCGTAAAGCCGAACTCCTTGGCTCGCCCAGCGCTCAAGTCGCCGCTCGGCTTTTGGTCGACATAAGCGCTCACGACATCGATGGGCGGCCGATACCAGGCGCCCTTCTTGGGGTAACCATGCAAAAATCGCTCAGCCATGTGCCAGGCATGCGAGCGGTCTTTCCACACGGTGGTCACGACGGCGATTCGTTTTCGCTTGGGCTCTTCCGCGGCCCGCAGCGAGGAAGAAACTGGCAACAATCCCGCGGCTAACGTGGCCGCGATCGATCCAAGAACGGTTCGGCGAGAGCAAAGCATGAGGTGGGTCTCCGGCGAGGGTGCAGCGAGAGGATCCGCATCGTACTACACCGCTGCTCGCATAACAGCCTATCCGGTGGCACGTGGTGATCTATTCGAGGCGAATGTGAACCGTTTTCGCTACGATGACCTCTCTCGTACTGGGAACGACCACCAAACCGAGCGGCGGGTATGCAAGTGACCGAGCGAGTGCATGACAATCCGAATCTGATTTTCTCTACCGGTACGCAAGTCGTTACCGCGCGCAACATCACGGGCGAAGGTGGCCGCGTGCTCCATCCGCGCGGCGCGGTGGGCGTCGTGATTCGCTCGCCGGGGGATCTCACGCACGGCTATCGTGTCCGCTTTCTCGATGGCGTGGAAGAGAATTTGTCGCGTGCCGACATGATGATGCTGGCGCAGTTCCAAGAAGGCGAGATCGGCAACTCCGCGATCACCGCCGCCCACACCGATCTGTTTGCACGCGTCATCTATCGCTGCGTGATCGGTTCGCGGGCCTATGGCTTGGAAAGCGAAGCTTCCGACACCGACTATCGCGGCATCTATCTGCCGCCGGCCGATTTGCACTGGTCGCTGTACGGTGTGCCCGATCAACTCGACCGTGACGAAACGCAGGAACAGTACTGGGAGCTGCAGCGATTTCTTGTTTTGGCGCTCAAAGCGAACCCGAACGTGCTGGAGTGCCTCTATTCACCACTGGTCGAGAAAATCACACCGCTGGGCGAAGAACTGCTGCAGATGCGTTCGTCGTTTTTGTCGCGCCTGGTTTTTCAGACCTACAACGGCTATGTCACCTCGCAGTTTAAAAAGATGCAGGCCGATATTCGCAATCAAGGCCAGGTGAAGTGGAAGCACGTGATGCACTTGATCCGGCTGCTCATTTCCGGCATCAGCGTCTTGAGGCACGGGTTTGTTCCCGTGCGCGTCGATGAACAACGAGAGGCCTTGCTCGCCGTGCGTCGCGGTGAAGTCCCTTGGGAAGAGACTGAAAAATGGCGACTTCAATTGCATCGCGAATTTGAACAAGCGCTGGAACAAACCAGCCTGCCAGAACGGCCCGATTACGAACGGGCCAATGCCTTACTCATCAAAGCTCGCCGCGCAGCGATGCTGGAGGAATTGCCTTGAACTTCGATCAGCGTCTGTACGACCAGGTTGCCGAGCATCCGTACCCGCTGCTGTTCGCAACGATCAGCGGAGCGCATCTGTATGGCTTTCCTTCGCCCGATTCCGACTTCGACCTGCGCGGCGTGCACCTGCTGCCGCTGCCGGAAGTGGTTGGCCTTGCTCCAGGAAACGAAACCGTCGAGAAGTCGGGCTTTCGCGATCACCTGGAGATCGATCTGGTCACGCATGACGCCAAAAAGTTCTTCACCCTCATGCTGAAGAAGAACGGTTACGTGCTGGAGCAACTTCTCTCGCCGCTGGTCGTGCAGACCACGCCCGAGCATGCCGAGCTGAAAGCGCTCGCCCCCAACTGCGTCACGCGGCACCATGCGCATCACTATCTGGGTTTTGCCGCCACGCAGTGGAAGCTGTTTCGCCAGGAAGATCCGCCGCGCGTGAAGCCGCTACTGTACGTCTATCGTGTGCTGCTCACGGGCATTCATCTGATGCGAACGGGAGAGGTCGAAGCGAACCTGCTGCTTCTCAACGAGACGGCTCAGTTGCCGTACATCGCGGACCTCGTTGCGCGGAAGGTTAGCGGAACCGAGAAAGGGACGCTCGATCAGGCCGACCTCGCTTTTCACGAGCGTGAGTATCTGCGACTCACCGCCTCGCTGGAGCAGGCCTACCACGCCAGTCGACTGCCCGAAACTCCGAGCGCCACTGCTGCGCTCAACGACTTGCTCGTGCGGATTCGGTGTGGTTCGCGCACGCCCAGAGGAATCTAAGCAAGCGTTCAACGGTGGGGTTACAATGCGCGCTCTTCTCTGAGCGAGCAACCTCATGTGGGCACAACCTCTCCGCGTTTCGTCGCCCGTCTTTTCGTGCGCGGTCATCTGCTGCGCGCTGATGATGGCCGGTGTCGCCAGCGCGGCTGAACATGGGTCAGGATCGAGTTGGCCACAGTGGCGAGGGCCGACGCACGATGGAGTGGACACCGGCGCCGAGATCGTCGATTCGTTTCCCGCTGCGGGGCCACCGATCTTGTGGGTGCGAGAACTCGGCCAGGGCTACTCGGGGATTGCCGTCAGCGACTCGCGCGTGTTCACCATGACCCAGTCGCTCTACGAGCAATCGCTCGTTTGTCTCGATGCCGAAACGGGCCAAACGATTTGGTCGACGAAAGTGGGCTGGCCCTACGACGGCGGCGGGCTCTATCCGGGGCCACGTTCAACGCCGACCGTTGTTGCCGGCAAAGTGATTTACGTCACGCCGCAAGGCGTCGTTGGTTGCGCGACGGCCGCGACTGGCGAGATCGTTTGGACACTCAATTTCAACGAGAAGTTTCAAGGTCGTGGTACCGAGTTCGGCTATTCGAGTTCTCCGCTCGTGAGCGATGGGCTCGTCATTTTGCCGGTTGGTGGTGAAGCCGCGAGTGTGGTCGCCCTGAAGGCCGAAGATGGCAGCCTGGCTTGGAAAACGGGAACCAAGCCGGCCAGCTATGCCACGCCGCTGCCGATTGAGTGGCAGGGATATCCGCTCGTGATCGTGCTGATGCAAAACTCACTGGCCTGTTATCACCGGGCGACAGGTGAGCGGTGGTGGGAACTGCCCCTCTCCAATGGCTACGATGAACATGCCGCAGCCCCCCTCTACCGCGAGCCGCATTTGCTCATCGCCGCTCCGTTCCAGGCAGGTGCCGAGCAGTTCGAACTCGTCGCCAACCAAGAGACCGGTCGCTGCGAGCCGAAACGGACTTGGGACAACTTGAAACTATCGAATGACGTTGCTTCCAGCGTGCTCGTGGGCGATACGCTCTACGGCTTCGATCTGCGTGAAGCGCAGTCGAGACTGCATCGCCCCTCGCGTGGTGAGTTTCGTGCTCTCGATTGGCTGACGGGCGAAGTCTGTTGGTCGGCCAAGGAGCCCGGGCAGGCCCAATTGATCGCTGCCGACGGCAAGCTGATCGGCTTTAACGACCGTGGCGAAGTGCTGCTCTTCACCGCAACTCCCGACAAGTACGAAGAGCTAGGTCGCGTCAAAATCTTCCCCGAAGAAGTCTGTTGGACGTCGCCAGCACTGGCCGACAATCGGTTGTACTTGCGGACGCAATCTCGACTCGCGGCAATTTATCTTGGTCGCGCGCCGCTCGCGGCAACCAAGCCGGTGCTGATTGCCAGTGAGGTTGCCGGCCAAGAGCGGTTTGATCCGGGCGTGCTCCTGGGTGCTGAGCGAGACTATCCGGCAACGCCTCCCTCGCCAGAAGAACTGCGTCGTTGGTTCTGGCTGGGCTGCGCGATCATGGTGATTGCAGTAGCCATTGGCAGCGCGCTCGATTTCGCTCTGCGAAGACTGCTTCCCGCCAAGCCCGCGACGCCCGCAGATGACAGCCCCTTTGCGAACCACGGATCCGATTCCCGCGCGCTAGTCATCTCCTGGACGCTGATCTTTTTGAGTGGCTGCCTGGGAAGCTGGCTGATCCATCATTGGACGACACTTTATTTCTTCAGCTGGCCGGTCGCCTTGTGGGCCGTCTATCAAGCGGCGCTCACGTTCAGCGTGCTGGGAATGCGGGCGAAGCTCTGGAGCCGTCAGCGGCTCACATCGTATGCTTGCGGCACGTTGCTGCTTGTGTTCGCCGCAGCTTACTTTCACCTCTGCCGCTGGCTGGGCCTGGCGCTGGAGTGGTGCTTTCTCACGGGCTTTGTGTTGTCGTTTCCAGCTGCCGCACCACTGACCTGGCTGCAGTTGCGAGCCACGCAATTTGTCTGGCTCAGTCGCTCTGCCGCCTATCTCCTCTCGTTCAGTGCGTACTACTGGACAAGCGTATTGTTTATGGAGTGGTGGCTGAGGTAATCAGACAACTGCGGGGCGAGTTACGGGTTGAACATTCCACGGCCAGAAGATCGAGGCAGCGACGATCAGGCTGAGGCAGAAGATCACGTGCCCGCTGATGAGCGCCAGGGATAACCACAGCACGAGACCAATGCCCAGGAGCAGCGGTCGAGCGAGGCGATTCCAGATCAGCACAGGAAAGAGGAATTCGAACGCAAGCAGCGCGTGCGTCCAGGCGTTGATCACAAACGGGGACGAGCGGAGCGAAGTGAGATTCACCGGGCGCGAGGTGGTTTGCGCGATCATGTACCAAACGGCATCGCCAGTCCACCAAGGCTCGGACGAGAGTTTCGAAAGTCCCATCATCAGCACAAAGGCGGCCAGGTGAACTTGAATCAGGCGGATGCCGATGTTGGCCATCACCGAGGGTTTGGCAGTTTCGTTCACTCGATCGCCGGCGCGACGACGCTTCAGCCAGCCATCGAAGCTGAACCACTCACCGCTGGGGGCGATGCACAAATAGAACAGCAGCATCGCCAGCAATGGTTCCCCAAAGCCGCTGATCATCGGGGCGCGATGTACGAAGCTGAGGAGCATGGCCAGGGTGACGATCGCTGATATGCGACTGAGGACACCCGCGGCCAACAGCGTGGCGGCGACGAGTGCAATGATTTCGAAGACCCAAAGCTCGCCTGGATTCGTGGCGAACTTCAGCGCGGTGTAGTTGAAGTTGATGACGCCATCTTGCTGCGTCAACCGCTCGACCGTTTGCGGTGGCAGCAACCCATTCGTTGCAAACCAGCGGGTGAGATCGCCCCAGTACGACAGGAAGTAGGCCAGCGCGAGGAGCCCGGTGCCGATGCGCACGATGGCCAGAGGCTGCGAACTGGCGGGCGTGAACCAGAAGTGGTTCCAGCCGGCACCAATCGTGCTGGTGAGATCATCCCAGTAGGAGACGGTTTGTTCTTTCAGAAGCATTAGGAGCCTCCTGTGGTTGAGGCAGCCTGACGGGGAGCAACTTCGTTGCGGGCCGACCGTTTGATGGCTTGCACCTGGTTGTCTTCGTCGATCCACACATCGGCTTCGTAGACCGGAATTTCGTACTGTGGAGCGTTCGGGTTATCGCGCGGAAAGCCGGGGCGAAGGTCGTCGAGATTGATCGGCTGGCTGCTCTTCTGAATGCAGCGGAAGACGCAGCGGCGTGCATCGTTCTCGGCCATGATTCTGGCACCGACGGCGCGGGCAATCTCACCCGAGTTCTCGTCGAGTTCGTTCTCGGGACTGGCGAACGTCGCGACCAGCCGAGCGAGCGTGATGTAGCGCCGCTGGCTGCCGTTCAGCTTGGAACCATGATCGGGTAGGACGACCGTTTTCAAGAGCTTCTGGTCTTCGACCCGTTTTTCGCCATCGGCATACAGATCGAGCACCAGCAGGCAGTCATCGGTGGGTGGACCCGAGACCAGGTAGTACGGAGTGAAGTCGGGATCGAAGTTGAGCAACTGCGTATAAGCGCTGAAGACTTCAACTAACCGAGCCTGCAGCGGCGAGCGCAGGTGGTTGGAGCTAAGCACCGCGAAGACGCAGAAGAAGTGGACGAAGATCAGCAGTGACGCGACGCCGCGCCAGGTGGAGTTCCACTCGGCGGGCGTGCTGTCCGGGCTGGGTTGTTTGCTGGCCATGGGAGTTGCTAGAAGCCAAGGACGGAGTGATGCAAGTGCGGACCTGGGGATCGTTGCGATGGCGGGCCGCTAGGAGAGTTTAGGTCAGACTGCGGCTACCTGCGGCGAAAAAGCCACACGCAAGAAATAAGAAAGACCGGATCTCGCGCGAGATCCGGTCTTTCTGCGAATTCATCGGATACCAGTGGGCAGCAACAGGGGAGCTGCCACCTGGTTAAACACAAAGCCTGTGGATCCGAGTGTTCAGGATGACTACTTAGGGGCTTCGACAGCGGCTGGAGCAGCAGGAGCAACTTCGACAGCAGCAGCAGGGGCGACTTCGACAGCGCCACCGCAACCACCGCAGGAAGCGGCGCAACCACCACTGCAAGCGCTGTAACCACCGCAGCATGCCGACGAGCAGCAGCGGCGACGGTGCTTACGGCCACCGCAGCAAGACGACGAGCAGCAATCGGCAGCAGGAGCAGCCGAGCAGCACGACGACGAGCAGCAGCGACGACGGTGATGACGGCCACCGCAGCACGAGCTGCTGCAGCAGTCGCTAGCAGCGGCGCATCCGCCACAGCCATGGCAACCAAAAGCGGCCGAAGCCTTCTTTTCGCCACCGATCAAAGCCAAACCAACCATCGCGAAGAAGATCGCGACACCCAACACAACGATACGGTTCATTCTAAAATCCTCCACTTGCCTTTTCAGGTACCTTAAGGCGAAACAACTCAAGTTGCCGTCAACACCGAATACCTCGCAACGCGACGGCGTGAAATCGAGCGAGGTTCAACCTTCTGTACCCTGCGGGCCCGCAGATCTTGGTCGTGGTTTTGCCCTGTTTGCGAAACCTTATCACGTACGAAGACTGCAGTGGTCACACAGGCTAGGCTGACTAAGGTAACAGGGGCACACCTAATGTCAAGCGGTCAGCGTTAATTTGCGAAGACTGCGTAATCTTTGCGTGCCCTTGGGACCTCGTCCTTCAGCATAGCTCTCTAAGGTGAGAGAGGACCAAGAAAAGAAGCGAGACCGCGCTCGAAGGAATTCGAGGCGGTCTCGCGGTTGGTCAATCTAAAGCTTTGCCCTGGCAAGAGTTACTTGCCGGGAATCGCAGCAGGCTACTTCAGTTGTGGTCCTTCCGGTGGTGCCGGTTGGGTTGCTTGTTGGATTGGGGCGGCGGGGCCAACCCCAGGCTGACCCGCGGGTGCTGTCACTTGTGTGGCTGCCTGGGCGGCAACCTTGGCCTCCTCAGCTTCAGCGGCCGCCAGAGCTTCTTTATGCTTGTTCATCATGTCTGCAGGATCTTCGAAATTCAGAAACTGCGGCCCCTGACCGGGGACCAGTTCGATGGCGAAACCGGCAACTCGCCAGCCATCGTTCTGCTTGCGCAGAACCCAAATCACTTCGTTGGTGATGCTTTCCTCGCCATAGACCTCGACCCAGCGAGCCTGGACATGAGCCCCGTTCGGGTTGTTTTGCAGGTACTGAGCAGGTGCCACCTGAAACTGAGCATTCGGGGCCGCGTTCGGCGCCACCGGTAGGTCGTGCTTTTTGGTTTCTTCGCGAGCCTTGGTCGTGAGCAGCGCTTCAGTCGTGGCCGCATCGCCGGCGCGCATGGCGTCGAGGAAGACGGTCACTACTTGATCGGGTGTGGCCTCGACGGGCACTTCTTTGGGCGGAGCAGCGGCGACGGCAGTCCCGGCTGGTTGGCCCTGGTTCGATTCCATCGTGGGGGGCAATGCATCTTTCTTGCCACAGCCCGCAAAGCCTGCAGCGATCACGAGCACAGCCACTGCCAGTTCCCAGCCTGGTCGCTTCATTGTCAGACATCCTTGTCTTCGCGTAGTTCAGTCTCTGAGTCATTGTCTGCCGAGAATCAGCCTGCTTGCTAATTCGGCCTGTTCAGGCACACTCGGCGCGCACGAGGCGACCGTTTGCCAGAACCTGACGCGGAGTCTCGCAAAGCGGTGCAACTTAGTCAAGGTTGAAAGTGCAGCGAGCGAAATGCAACGGCCGTAGCTTGCTCCAGCCATCCAGCGCACCGATAATCGCAGCCTGCATAACGGCTTACGAACACAGGCTTACGAACACAGACTTCGAACTTAGCGACCTCTCTCAGGATCGACCTCATGCGGAACAAGCTCGGATGGTTGTTGGCAGCGTTTGTCTTTGCGCTCAGTCCTATCTCTCTGCTGCAAGGTGCGGAGAGCGGACCGCTCCATATCTATTGGATCGATACCGAGGGAGGAGCGGCCACGCTGCTCGTCACTCCGGCTGGTGAAACGGTTCTCATCGATGCCGGGAACCCGGGCCGCCGTGATGCTGACCGGATTGTGAAGACGCTGACCGAAATCGCCGGCAAGAAGCAAATCGATCATCTGGTAACCACTCACTATCACGGCGATCACTTCGGCGGAGCCATCGAGTTGGCGAAATTGCTCCCCATTGCCAATCTGTGGGACAACGGCGAGTTCGAGGGCCTGCGCGATAATCCCGGCAAAGCCTATTTCGAATTGAAGGCCGACAAGAAGCACGTGCTCAAGCCGGGCGATACCATTCCCGTCAAGCAGCAAGCCGCTGACGCTCCGCAGCTTAGCATTCGCTGCCTGGGAACTCGCCAGCAGTTCGTCACCGCGCCGGCAACAGCCGTCGAGAACTCTTCCGTCTGTAGCAGCGGCCGCGAGAAGGCCCGCGATGGCTCCGACAATGCTAACAGCGTGGTGCTACTTATTAAGTACGGCGACTTCACATTCTTCGACGCCGGCGATCTCACCTGGAATCAAGAAGCCAAGCTGGTCTGCCCGCACAACCTCGTCGGCAAGGTCGACGTCTATCAAGTGACCCACCACGGTCTCGACGCCAGCAACAACCCGCTCGTGCTGCAAACCATCGAGCCCCACGTGGCCATCATGAATAACGGCACCACCAAAGGCTGTGCCCCCGAAGTCTTCGAGAACCTGAACGCCACCAAATCCATTCAACAGGTCTATCAGGTCCACAAGAACCTCCGCCCCGACGGTGCCACCAACAACGTCGCCGACGAGTTCATCGCCAACAAAGAGAAAGAGTGCCAGGGAAACCACATTCACCTCGCCGTCGCCCCGGATACCAAGAGCTACACCGTGAGCATCCCGGCGAATAAGCACGCGAAGACGTTTAAGACGCGTGAGTAATGCAAATAGGAATTGGAGTCAGTCAGTTGCAAGCGAAAGCCAGAAAACGACGCTGGTGGCGGTATTCGCTTCGCACGCTGTTGCTGGTGATCCTGGCAGTGGCGGTCCTCTTAGGGATGCAGCAGAAGTCACTGACTCAGCATCGCATTGCCAATCGTTTGGCGCAGAAAGGTGCGACCTTTTACGAGAATGGGTACGTCGCCAAACAATTATGGGCATCGCGACTGATTTGGGGAGACGATGTTTACAGTCAGGTAGAAAGCGTAGATTTCCGCCAATCACACCTCACCGCAGCAGATATTGACTCGCTACACCAGTTTCCGTCGCTGGCAATCTTGCAATTTGAGTCCTGCAAGTTTGAGGAAAATGCGATCGCCAGGCTCGGCAACCTGCCGCTACTCGACGATCTGTACTTCCAAGGCTGCGAGCTCACGAATCAAGATGTCGCAAGTTTGCAGCAGATCGTCAAGATGGAGAGTCTCGTCTTGCGAGACGACAACTTGCCGCAGCTTGACCTCGCTCCACTTCAATCGTTGCTAGATCTACGCGATCTTTCGCTGCGCCCGGTTGCGGACCGTAATCTGAAGGATATCGCGTGTTTAAGGCAGTTGAAATGCGTGACTCTGGATGTGGCTAAAATTACCGACGAGGGGTTGATCACGTTAGGCGCATTGCCCCAACTGGAGGCACTAAGTGTTTACGATGCTCCGATCACTGGGATTGGATTGAGGAGCCTACTCGATGCACGCACGCTAACTTTTTTGGACTTGCGTGAGTGCCCCATTGATTCCGAAGGGCTTGAGGTGATTCGTAATGGAACCTCGTTAACTTGTCTATCGCTGCCTTCGACGAAGCTTGTTCCGGCAGATATAGTGAAGTTACAGAAGGATCTGCCCAACTGTGAAATCATCTGCATATTCCCCTGAGATCGCGCGGAGTTTTGGCATGTCGCTCTCACTATCTCGTCGCCAAGCGTTGCGTGTCGGTGGTGCTGGCCTGTTGGGCCTCAACTTGCCAGGGCTGCTGCGCGCGGAGACGACGGCGACGATCAAGCCGCGGGCGAAGTCGGTGATCTTTCTGTTTCAGTGGGGCGGGCCGAGTCACATTGACATGTTCGACCGGAAGCCGAACGCGCCGGAAGAATATCGCGGGCCGCTGAAGGGAATCTCGACGAGCCTGCCGGGACTCGAAACGTGCGAGCATCTGCCCGAGACGGCCAAGCGGATGCATCACTGCTCCATCATCCGCACGATGACGCACAAGATGAAGAATCACAACTCGGCCGGCTACTATGCCCTCAGTGGTCACGAGCCGCCGAGCGACGATCAACGCCTGCGAGATTCGCTCGACCTGTTTCCCGCCTATGGCAGCATCGTCGATAAGCTGGCCCCAAGTCGCAACGGCCTGCCAACCTTCGTGGCCTATCCACACGTCATTCGCGATGGCTCGATCACTCCCGGCCAGCACGCCAGCTTTCTCGGCAAGGCGCACGATCCACTGCTATTCACCGACGATCCCAACTCGCCGAATTTCAAGTTGCCCGAACTGAGCCTGCCCGCTGGTTTGTCGCTCGACCGACTGCATCGCCGCCGCGAGATGCAAAAGCTCGTCGATCAACAGGCCAAGCTGCTCGACTATTCGGCTGACGTTCGCGGCTTTGACGAATACTACGATCGCGCGATCAACATGCTCACTAGCGATCGCGTCCGCAAGGCTTTCGATCTGTCTGCCGAGCCCCAGGAAGTGCGCGACAAGTATGGCCGCACCACCTACGGCCAAGGCTGCTTGCTCGCGCGACGGCTGGTCGAAGCGGGCACGAAGTTCGTGACCGTTTACTTCAGCAACAGCATCGGCGGTCGCAGCACCACGGACGGTGGCTGGGATACGCACGGCTTCGACAACACGCGGATGTATCAGATCGTCGACAAGTACCACTTTCCCATCACCGAGCAAACCTTTCCCACGCTGCTCGATGATCTGGAAGAGCGAGGACTGCTCGACGATACGCTCGTCGTCTGGATGGGCGAGTTCGGCCGCACACCAAAGATCAACGCCAATGCCAGTCGCGATCACTGGCCGCAGTGCTACAGCGTGATCCTCGCCGGCGCTGGTGTGAAGCGCGGCTTCATCTACGGCAAGAGCGACGACAAGGGACAGTACCCCGACGAGCATCCTGTGAAGCCCGAAGATCTGGCCGCGACCATTTATCACTTGCTGGGGATCGATCCCAACAGCGAAGTGCGCGACCGCAACAACCGTCCCCTGTTTATCGGCGGCAAGCCCGTCTTGGAAGTGATGGCCTGATGTCTGCGAAAATGATGCTCCTCGTGGCAGCGATCCTCGGTGCTGCGGCGGTTACCCTCGGTGCGTTTGGTGCCCATGGCTTGCCGGGGTATGTCGAGAAACAGAGCCTGACCGTCGAGCTGTTTGCCAAGCGACTGCACGATTGGGATGTCGCCAGCCAGTACCTGATGTATCACGCGCTGGCCATGTTTGGCTGCGGCATTCTGGCTCATCTTCGCCCGAGTCTCTCCCTCTCGCTGGCCAGTTGGTTCTTCACGCTGGGCGCGATCATTTTCAGCGGCATGCTCTACGCACTGGTGCTGCTCAATCTGAAGATTCTGGGTGCCATCGTTCCCATCGGCGGCGTGCTGATGATCTTTGGCTGGATCACGCTCGCTTGGGCGGGCGGCGGATATTGCCGCTACGAACGCCCGACGAACCTGCCCAAATAACCCTTGCCGAAAGTAGCCAGCCGTGTGGGAGATCAGCCTGCCTTGGTGGGAATTCGTCATTCGGGCGGCCGTCGTCTTCGGCTTCATGCTGCTGCTGCTACGCATCTCTGGCAAGCGACAAATCGGGCAGATGACTCCCTTCGATCTGGTGCTGCTGCTGGTCATCAGCAATGCCGTGCAGAACTCGATGAACGGCGGCGACAATAGCATCACCGGCGGCCTGATCCTCGCCGCTACGCTCGTGGCCATCGACGCGGCCCTTGGCTGGCTGGCGTTTCGTAACCGCAAGGTCGAACAATTCCTCGAAGGTCGCCCGATCATCCTGGTGCATGGCGGCAAGATCGACGAGCGCGCCCTGAACGAAGCCCAGATGACTCGGCACGATCTGCAAGCAGCCCTCCGTAGCGCCGGGCATGCGAGTGCAGAAACCGTTCGCTTCGCCGTGCTCGAAACGACCGGCCACGTTTCAGTCATTGGCCAAGATCAATCCACAGGAGCCCCAGCATGACACAACCCATTCTGCGCTCGCCTACCGAAGGTCGCACCATTAGCGTGGTCGGCGATCTCTACCGCTTTCTGGCCACCGGCGCAGAGACCGACGGCAAGTACGCGATGTGGGAAGCCATCGTTCCGCCGGGTGGCGGCCCGCCGCTTCATACACACAGCCGCGAAGAAGAAGCCTTCTATGTGCTGGAAGGGGAGATCACGTTTCAGGTCGGCGAAGAAACCTTCACCGCTGGTGTGGGCACGTTCGCCAACATGCCCATCGGCAGTCTGCATCGCTTTCATAATGCCAGCGACAAGCCCGCGCGGATGATCATCAGCATCGCTCCCGCCGGGCTCGAAAACATGTTTATGGAAGTCGGCCAGTCCATCGCACTCGGCGAGCAACCTCAACCGCCATCCAAGGCCGAGATCGAAAAGCTCCTCGCCGCCGCGCCTCGCTACGGCGTGCAGATCCAAGTGCCGAAGCATTAGTCGATGCTCCCCGGCAGGTCACATCCGGCGGATGTGACCTACTGAAACTAACTAACTAACCATCTTCATCAGCAGTTCCATCTCTTCTTTGCTGCCGACGCACAGCGGCGTGCGCTGGTGAACCTCGGTGGGCTGGATGTCGAGGATCCGGCCCTTGCCATCGGTGGCGATGCCGGCGGCTTGCTCGGCGAGGAAGGCGATCGGGTTGGCTTCGTACAGCAGTCGCAATTTGCCCGAGGCATGCGACTTGGTCGGCGGATACAAGAACACGCCGCCTTTCAGCAGTGTGCGATGGAAGTCTGCCACGAGCGAACCGATGTAGCGCGACGAGTAAGTGCGACCCGTTTTGCCGGCCCGCAGATAGTTGAGGTACTGCTTGTAACCTTCCGGAAAGCTGTCGAAGTTCGCTTCGTTGCAGCTGTACTGCTTGCCCGCAGCAGGCATCACGATCCGTTCGTGACTGAGCAAGTAAGCCCCAATCGCCGGATCGAGCGTGAAGCCAAACACACCGTTGCCCGTGGTATAGACGAGCATCGTCGACGAGCCATACACCACGTATCCAGCTGCCACTTGCTTGTAGCCAGGCTGCAACACGTCGGCGGCCACGTCGCGCTGGCCAGTGGGATCGGGCTCGCGGCGGAGCACCGAAAAGATCGTCCCCACGCTCACGTTCACGTCGATGTTGCTCGAGCCATCGAGCGGATCGAAGACCACGACGTACTTGCCGTGAATGCGGTCTCGCTCGACGACGACCGGCGTCTCGTCTTCTTCCGAGGCCATGACGGCGACGTTGCCGCGATTGCCCAGGAACTTCATCATTGCGTGGTTGGCCAGCACGTCCAGCTTTTGCTGTACCTCGCCTTGCACGTTCTCTTGATCGGTCGCTCCCAGCACATCGGCCGTGATCCCCGCGCGCCGCACATTGGCCGCGATGATCTTCGTCGCCAGCGTGATGCCCGATAGCAGCCAGGAAAACTCACCGCTGGCTTGGGGATGATGTCGACGTTGCTCTTCCTGAAGGTGCTGTTGAACCGTTTGCAGAATCATGGCGAGAGAGAGATCCGGAGGGCGCTAGCGAGAGGGAATAGGTCCGCGCGCCACACGAAGGGAGAGCTCGCGTGACTTCGCTATCGTAAACGATTTGGTGAATCAGGAATAATGGTTCGTCAAAAAAAGCGTGACGCATCGCTGCCTGGCGTTACTGTCCGATCTCGCTGCTAGCCATCTTATTCAAGTCGCGAATCTTGATCGCCTCGATCCGCACCACGTTGTTCGCGGTCACCAGCACCGGCTTCTTGGGCGAAGGCAAGCTTGCCGACTCGATCTCGGGCAACTCATCGGGGCTGCCGGTCCAGTCGAGCCAAGGCTCGCCGTCGCAGGTTACCGCGAGCGAGGCCGTGTCTTTATGCAGCCGAACCTTCACTTCCAACCGAGCTGTGCGGCCCTGCGGCAGCACGTGATCGCTACTGACACTGTTGCCGGTCATCGGCGTGCCACCCATATCTTGCAGCGAGGTCTTCTGTTCGCTGCCACTCTTAGCGAGCACCACCACACCTCGACGTTCGTTCACGGGCAACGTCATGCGCAACGGGCCATCACCCTTCTCCCAATGCACATCGACGAGCAAATCGTAGTTCTTCAGCCCAGCCGGCCCCAGGCCGAACCAGGCATCTTCACCGGCGTCGTTGGTCCAGCTGTCATCGACCAACTGCCAATTTCCCGCGCCCGCGAATCGCTTGGGATCAAAACCATCGGCCATCAAGTTGTCCCACATCAGGCCCGCATCGCGGCGGGCATACAGCGTTTGATATTGTCCGGCACTCTTCACCACTTCAAAGTCGGCGAGCGCCTTGTCGCTGATCGCCAGCCCGCAGATGATGCCGCGCCACACATGCTGGCCGCTCGCATCAGACCCCAAGCTCAGCGCCCCAGCGCCCCATTTGCTGAATCCGCCGCGAGCCTCGATTGGTTCACCACTGGCCACGCCATTCACATAGCCGGCGAGCTTGGCACCGTCGTAGGTGACCGTTACATGCACCGGGCGATCGGGCTTCACTTCGCCGAGCTTCAATTCGTGCGGCTTGTCCGAAGCATCGGTCCACAGCTGAAAGACCAGGTCATCGTCGCGCTGCAGCAATTGAAAATTGGCCTGCTTGCCATCGTCCCCCAAAGCCACAATCCGCGAATCCTTCACCCGAAAGATCGAATCGGGAATCACAATCGTTTCGATCGTGAAGGCTCCCTTGCCGCGAATGTTGGTGAGCAGATCTTCGCCCGCTTCGGCAGAAAAATAACTGCCGCCGGCGAGCGCATAAACTTCGCCCGAGTGCAGCGATCGCACCGGACCGCGCTCTTCAAGCTCTGTTTCGCGCGGATTGCCCGTTTCGGGATTACGGACGTGAGGAATGCCGCTTTCGTGGAACGTAAACAGAATGCGGTCTTCGGAATCAGGCCACTTCAGTTCACGCAGCACCAGCCCTGCCTGATTGGCGACGCCCGAATGATTCGCAGTCACCAGCAGCGGAGCGCCGCCGGTCACGCGTTCGAAATTGACTTTCCCCTCGGTAACATCCAGCCGAGTCTGTTCGGGCTCGATCGTCAGCCGCAATTCGGTGCCGAGCACGATCGCCCGAGCATGAGGCGTACTGAAGACCATCGGTCCCAGGTTCTTCTGCGACATCACTCGGGCCACGACTTCGCCTTGATCGACCCGCACCAACTTGGCCTGGCTCTTGCGATCGGCCAGCAGTTCGAATTTCGTGCCGCTGGCGAACTCGACGTTCGTCTTGTCGCGGTATTCGATCCGCAGTCGCGCGCCGCCCTTCACTTCGAGCGGAGTGCCGGTCGAAAGGGTATCTCCCACGCGCACGAGCGCTCGCTGTTCGCCTTTGACCGTAAACACGTCTCCCTGCACTTCGCGCACTTCAGCCATCGCCCGCGGGGCGACGGGCCAGTACTGCGGTGCCAGGAAGGCAATCGCGGCCAGTGACGCAGCCAGAATCGCGACCGTAACCATCGTCCAGCGACTGCTGCGCTGATGTTGCGGCTTCTCGACAAGTTCGGCTTCAGCCAAGGCGCGTAATTCCGAAACCTGGCTGTAAATCTCCTCTTCACCTTGCTCGAAATCGCCGATGCGTTGACCGACCTGCGCCAGAAAATTCCGCCGATCGAAGGCCAGCTTTTGAGCCAGCAGATCGTCGAGCAACAACTGCGTGCGCAGTTCAATCGCGAGCGCAGGCTGAGCGCGCAAGGCCTCGATCAACTGGTCGAGCTCGTCGGGCGAGAGACTCAAGCGATCTTCGACGAACTGCTTGATCAGCAGATCGGTCTGCGTCTTGTCCGGTGGACTACCGGAGTTGGCGGGGTTGGGTACTGGCTCGTTCATCACGTTCCCTCAGCAGCCAGGCTGCTGGCAATGCATTGTTTCAAACCGTTGCGAATGCGGAACAGGGCGACGCGAATCGCCTCGGCAGTACTGCTCAGCATCTCAGCAATGGTTTGACTAGGTAGTTCTTTCTCGTATCGCAGTTCGAGCAGTTGGCGACTCTCGTCGGGCAACTGTTCGTAGCAACCATCCAGGGCGCGGCGAATCGGCCCTTCGGCCAGGCTCGGCGGCCCCTCTTGTTCGGCTCGTATCAAAATTTCGACCAGTGCCTCACGCTGCAACCGCTGCCGGCGACCCTGGCGCCGGAAGTAGTTCAGGCACAAGTTCCGCGCAATCCCCTTCAGCCATTGCTTCGGGTGGACTCCGGGCGGAATGCGATCCGAAAACCGATACAGCTCGACGTACACATCTTGGGCAACATCGTCGACATCGTGCCGAGGCACGCCCATTCCCGCGATGTACGCTCGGATGTGAGGATGCGTTTCGCGCACGACCACATCGAAGTCGAATTCCATCGACGCTAGGTCCGGGCTCTCTGGTCCATTGTTGCCTGGCTCAATCAAGTAACTCGCTTCGGCCGAGTCATTCATTTCGCCCGACGACAGTTCGGGCGAGCGCTCGCCCTTGGGTCGTTCGGCCATGTTCGGTCCTTTGTCGCTCGAGGCCTGTATCTGTAGGTGGTCCTGCCAGTTACGTCATGTTACACCCACCCAGGACATTTTGGCGCAGCCCTGCCCGCGGCCGGCGATCATGCTCGCCAGTTTCGGTCGCCCATTGCTGTAGCCTAAGCCCGCCCAGTTCATCTATCCCTTCGCTGGCTGATTGCCGAGTCGTCCCTCCGCTACCTCCCGTCTGAACAGGCCTGAACAGTGCTTCGCAGCGGCCTGAACAGCCCGTTTTTGATAACTTTTTGAGGCGAAAAATCGCGATTCGAATTTCGCCGCAACACTAATCCGTTAAACAACTTACAAGAATAAAACTAGGTTTTCAGGTCGGTTTGCCGATAACCGTTTGATAACCATTCCGCACCTGTTCACTGAACAGACCTGAACACCACCCTTTCGGGGTGTTCTGGCTGCTCGGTCGCCGGTAGGACTGGAGCGACTGCCCGCCCCACCGAACACCCATCCACTGTCGCTAGCGCGTGACTTGCCATTCGGTAGCCATCCTTGCTGGCACAAGATTGCAAGTGAAACACTTATCTCACACGTTCGGCTGCAGGCGCGAGAATCGGTACCCGCGCGAGCCGTTACATCATTCTCGGCCACTGAAACATTGTCAAGAGTTGATAAATAATACGCAGCTAGGCTGTGAGCGATTAGCAGACCGGCGCTGTCAAGTTAGAACCGTCCGCTGGCGAGAATTCACGCCGATTTTGCCAGCAGGGCTGTCAGGAATCGCCCCTGGGTGGTCCTGCGACGGGGCGAAAATCGGGCCGTTTTCGTTTTGCCCCATTCCTTTGACGGGGGCCTGGAAGCCAATTATAATAGCGGGGCTAGGCCCGTTTATTTGTGTCAAACGAGGCCCGTAGCAATTCAGCCGGCAGTTGCATTGAGTTGCGCTGTCACCCCAGAGATTGAGGGAGCTATTGCGGTATGAAAAAGACCGAGGCCAAAGAGTTCAAGACCTTGCTCGTCACCCTCAGGGCCCGGTTGCGTGGCGATGTATCGGCCCTGGCCGATGCCGCACTCGGCATGACCCGCAGCGAATCGAGCGGTGATTTATCCCGCATGCCCATCCACATGGCCGACATGGGAACCGATGCTTTCGAGCAAGAGTTCACCCTCAGCCTGATGGAACACGACGGCACGACGCTCGACCAAATCGAAGCTGCTCTTGAGCGCATCGAAGGCGGGCTCTATGGTGTTTGCATCGAGTGCCAGGCCAAGATTCCCAAGACCCGGCTTCAAGTCCTTCCGCAGACTCCCCACTGTGTCAAGTGCGCCGAAAAGCAGCCGAGCACCAGCCGCTAAGCATGCGGCCGACCATAATATTGCGAGCAGCAATCGGCGGGGCGACATGAAACAGCCCCGCTCCTCTTCCCGACCAGCGACAGCGAGTGCTGATTCCGCTGCAGTCCAGGATCTTTTACCTCCCGATCAAAGCAGGCCCTTGCCGCTCAATCGGTATCTCGTCTTCTGCGGCATTGCCATCACAGGCCTCGTCGCCGACCTGGTAACTAAGCAGGCGCTGTTTGCCTGGCTAGGACTGCCCCAGGAAGACAAGTACTTCTGGATCGTCAAGGATTACATCGGCTTTCAAACGGCCGTGAATCGCGGCGCTCTGTTCGGCCTCGGCGCTGGTTACTGGTGGCTCTTCTCGATTCTCTCCGTAGTCGCAGCCGTGGCGATTGTCGTCTGGCTGTTCTACTTTCGCGCCGCGCACGATCGCTTGCTGAACGTGGCCCTTGCCTGCGTCATGGCGGGCATCTTTGGCAACCTGTACGACCGACTGGGACTGTGGGATGCCTCGGGACTACCTGCCGAATACGAGCATGGTGTGCGCGACTGGATCTTGTTCCGCTACCGTCAGCATACCTGGCCGAATTTCAACATCGCCGATTGCCTGCTGGTGTGCGGCGCTGGCCTGCTGATGTTGCATGCCTGGCTGGGGCCCCACGTGCCCGCGACGGCTCAAGCAAAAGATCAATAATTCTCTGTACGCTAACGGACGCTTTTGGGGCGATAAGTTCGCAATCGGTCCGCCGATGCGTTAGGTTGAAGTTGCAGTTGGAAACGGCGAAGAGGCGCGTCTCTTTCGACTCAGCAACGGTAACTAGCCAGCGGAGAGCGTTTATGTCGCACGATGTGCGCATCATCGCCGCAAGCGAATTTTTGCAAACCACGATCGAAGGTCGCATCGACCTGAGCAGCAGCGAGCAGATCCTGCGGCAGATCGCGGCGGCCTGCATCGAGCACGATCAACATCATGTGCTGATCGATGCCCGCAAAGTGCCCGAACGGAGCTTGTCGGTCATCGACCTGTATCAAGTCGGCAGCAATCTGCAGAGCTACGGCTTTGGTCCCACGCACCGCATCGCCATCGTCTATCAAGCCCAGGCCGGGCAAGCCGATTCGGGCGAGCGGGCCAAGTTCCTCGAGCTGGTTGCCGTCAATCGAGGCTCGAACCTGCGCGTGTTCGGAACCATCGAAGATGCCTGGGCCTGGCTCAGCGAAGAGGCCTCCTCCGGCGGCGGCGGAACCGAAACGAACACCGCCCCCGCATCAGCGGAGTGAAGAAAGAGCGGGAGATGGTGCGAGTAATTCTGGCAATTCAACTCGTCAGCCTGGCGCTGCTGGCCGTCTACGTTCAAGGCTGGTTTCGAGACGGGCGAACGATTGATCAAGGCGTCTACGAAGAAGCTGTCCTGTGGCTGTGGTTCACTTATCCCTTATTCGCCTGCGCCGCTCTGATTTTTGCACATCGCTCAAATCGCGGAGCAACGAAAGTACTGGTGATCGAAGGCGCACTCGGGATCTGCTACTTCATCGCGGCATGGCCTGCTGTTTCTTGAATTCTACCTGCATCTTAAAAAAATCTTGGCATTGTCGCTATGAGTCCGTGCGATGTCTTTCCAATAAGTACTCAAGTTGCTTACCTTGTGGTCGGGATACTTTGTGCCCTTCGCGGTTGCATCCACTCTTAGTCCATGGAACCGCTCACCGCTAAGCGTGAGGTCGATACGATACACTTCGGCCAGGATTACATGCGCCACAGCGAATCGACTTGGGTCCTCGATCATTTTAATGAGCTTAGGAATATCATCTCTGGTCAACTGCACGATCGCTTCGTCAACTCGCTTTGTCAGTTCGGGTGCTAACAGCCCCATGAAGCGACTCCAACTCACATCCGAATTGGCGAGTTTCGTGATGTTGTCATCTGCAGCGATTGCAATCGAGCCACATAGCTTGCACAGAAGACAGTAGCCGACAACCCATTGCATGATCGGGCGAGCAACAGTTGAAACTTCGATGCAGCTTGCCCGTTGCGCTTTGACAACTTTCATTCTGCCACCGACCCCTGGCCTCTGGCCCCTCACCTCTGGCCCCTGCCTCAGAACAGCCGGTTGTATCCATTGAGCGCGGCGACGCGGTAGGCTTCGGCCATCGTGGGATAGTTGAACGTGGTGTTGATGAAGTACATCAGCGTGTTGTGCGGCGGAGGCTGCATCATGATCGCCTGGCCGATGTGGATGATCTCGGCGGCATTTACACCGAAGCAGTGCACACCGAGAACTTGCAGCGTTTCGCGGTGAAACAGCAGCTTGAGCATGCCAACTCGGCGGCCGGTGATCTGGGCGCGCGCGAGGCTTTTGAACTGGGCATGTCCCACTTCGTAAGGCACGCCTTCGGTCGTGAGTTCCCGTTCGCTCTTGCCGATCGAACTGATTTCGGGGCTGGTATAGATGCCCGTGGGAATATCCTTGGCCAACAGGCTCGCGCAGTCGTCGCCGTTGAGATGCAGCACCGCAGCGCGGCCTTGCATGTAAGCGGCGCTGGCGAGCGCGGGGTAGCCAATGACATCGCCGACGGCATAGATGTTGGGCGTCGAGGTGCGATACGACTCGTCGACGCTCAGTTGGCCGCGCGTATCGGGCTTCAGGCCGACGGAGTCGAGGTTCAACTTGTCGGTGTTGCCGGTACGGCCGTTCGCCCACAGCAATATGTCGGTCTTCAGCTTTTTGCCGCTCTTCAAATGGAGCACGACTCCATCGCTGAGGCCTTCGACCTTCTCGTAGACTTCGCCGTGACGAATCAGCACGCCCGTTTCGCGCAGGTGATAACTGAGCGCGTCGCAGATTTCGTCGTCGAGAAACTCCAGCAGTTGCTGCCGCGTGTTGACGAGGTTGATCTTGCAGCCGAGGTTGCGAAACATCGACGCGTACTCGCAGCCGATCACGCCGGCGCCGTAGACCGAAATGGTCTTGGGCGTCGCCTGCAGGTTGAGGATCGTGTCGCTGTCGAAGATCCGCGGATGGGTGAAGTCGATATCCGGTGGACGATAGGGACGGGCGCCGCAGGCAATGACAATGTGCCCCGCGGTGATTCGCTCGACAAGGCCGCGCGCGTCGTTCACTTCCACCGTATGCGGATCGACGAACCTAGCCTCGCCATAGATCAGGCGGGCGTCGTTCTTGTCGTAAAAGCCGCGGCGCATGTCTTCTTGCAGCTGAATGACATTTTCGGCCGAGCGGCGCAACTGCGGAAACGTGAGCTCAAGGTTGTAGCCCGCATCGCGCAGCAGGCGATTGCTGTTGACTTCGAGCAGTTGATAAATGGCGAACCGCAGGGCCTTGCTGGGGATGGTTCCCCAGTGTGTGCAGCCGCCGCCCACGCGATGAAAGCGTTCGACGACAGCAGCCCGCAGGCCTTGCTTCACTGCTTGCATTGCGGCCCCTTCACCTCCGGGGCCTGTGCCAATTACCAGCACATCGACATCGTACTGCGTCATTGCCGACTAACCTCTCCCTGCCAAACTGCTCGTGCCGGAACCGGGTGGTCGCCGAGCCTGGGTCCCTCCGCCTCAGCCTTCTATCATAACTTCTGCAGGCGACCTTGCGGACGTCACTTCATCGCCAGAAGTCGGCTGCGGGTGAAGCGGAAACAGGAATCTGCCAAGAAAATTCGGCGGTTACTCTTGAAAAGAGTGCGGAGGAGACGATAATGCCGCTTATGAACAAGTTCGCGCGCGGTTATTGGCGGTTTTATTTTACCGGGTTCATCCCCGGGGCCGCGGAGATTGCGTAAACGCTCGTTCAGTAGCAAAACCATCTCAGAAGCCCCGAGGGACCAACCGGTCGCTCGGGGCTTTTTTGTTGGCTGCGGCGATATTTTCCGGTTGGAACCTTGAGGGGAGTGCCTCTTCCAGGACCGGAGTTTTTCGCCATGACCGCCCTTGTCGCTTGTCCGCGAGACCATCGCCGTAACGAAATTCGTGACACCTTGGAATCCGTACAAGACTTGAAAGCCGACCAAAAACTGAGTTCTCAACTGCTGGGCGCTCAACTTCCCAACTACCACATTCCCTCTCTGCCGGAGCTGTTTTCGATGATTATCGTTATGGAACAAGGGGCCACGCCCGAACAAATCAAGCACATGATCGAGCGCGTGGAGTCCTTCGGTTTGAAGGCCCATCCGATCACCGGCACCGAGCGAACTGTCATCGCCGCGATCGGTGAAAAACGGACCGAAATGAAGGAAGCTCTCGCCAGCGGACCAGGTGTCGAGTCGGTCATGCCGATTCTCGCGCCGTACAAGGTCGCCAGCCGCGAAGTGAAAAAAGAACCAACCCAGGTGTGTGCTTTGAACCTGAAGGTGGGTGCCGGTTCAATCGGCGTGATGGCTGGCCCCTGCTCGGTCGAGAGCAAAGAACAGATCCTCGCCTGTGCGCATGCGGTGAAAGCCGCTGGTGCTACATCGCTGCGCGGCGGTGCCTTCAAGCCGCGCACCAGCCCGTATGCGTTCCAAGGGATGAAAGAGGAAGGTCTGAAGTTGCTGGCCTTGGCGCGCGAACAAACCGGCCTGGCGATTGTCACCGAAATCATGTCGACCGAAGAAGTGCCAATGGTGGCCTCGTATGCCGACATTCTGCAAATCGGCGCCCGCAACATGCAGAACTATCGCCTGCTGGAAGCCGTGGGCAAAGCCAACAAGCCTGTGCTGCTCAAGCGCGGACCTTCGGCCACGATGGAAGAATTTCTGCTTGCCGCCGAGTACATCCTCAACGAGGGCAACCCGAACGTGATGCTCTGCGAGCGGGGCATTCGGACCTTCGAAGCCCATACTCGGTTCACCCTGCCACTGGCGTCGGTGCCCTACCTGCATCACAAGACTCACTTGCCAGTCGTGGTCGACCCGAGCCACGGTACCGGCCACACCTACCTCGTGCCCGACATGGCGGCCGCCTCGATCGCCGCCGGTGCCGACGGCCTGATTCTGGAAGTCCATCCCGATCCAGAAAAGGCGCTCAGCGATGGTTATCAGTCGCTGAACTTCAAGCAGTTCGAAGAGACGATGTCTCGCTGCCGCACCGTAGCCACGGCGCTCGGCAAGACGATGTAGCCACGCCAGCAAACGACTCCAGGTCTCGGTTCGTCGGCTCGGTTCGTCGCTATAATGACAGCCGAGCCCTGTTTCGTTCTGTCCGAGCACGCATCATGTCGCCCAAGCCCGTTCCACCCCTGCCGCCATCGCCCGACTTCGGCGACAAACCTCGAACTTCGCGCTGGCCCCTGTTGCTGGCCGGCGTCGCGCTCGTTTTCTTATTGGTCGGACTGACGATCATCACGCTTGGCTTCTTTGGCCCCGTCGTTGTGCTGGGGATCGTGATCTTCGCCGTAATCGGCCTGCAGTACTTGCTGTGGGGCTGGCTCTTCGAGCGGATCTATCGGCGGGGGAAGAATATTTCGGACGAGTAGAACACTGGAAATGCACTGGCGAGAATCTCATGTCAATTTTACTGCAACTGAATGATGAGCAATCGCAGCGACTCGAGGCATTGGCAAGTGAGCTGAAGGTAGACCCGAGTGATTTGGCGCGGGCAGCGATCAACGATCTTGTCTCCCGCCAAGCTACGGATTTTGATCAGGCGGCGCGGTATGTACTCGCGAAGAATCAAGAGCTTTATCGGCGATTGAGTCAATGAGGTATCTGAACACTTTGGCCAAATGCTCACTTCGCTAAGATCTGCCGCAGCGCCGGTTCAAGTTCGGTGTAGTGAAAATGAAAGCCGGCGTCGAGCGATTTCTTCGGCACGGCGTTTTGAGAACCGAGCAGCACGTTTGCAAATTCGCCGAGGGCTGCCTTCAACACAAACGTGGGCGGCGCGGGCATGAACGTCGGGCGGCTTAGTACTTTTCCCAGCGTCTTGGTGAACTCCAGGTTCGTGACGGGGTTCGGCGCGGTGCCGTTAATGGCTCCGCTGACCGACTCATGCTGGGCGGCCCAGATCATTTGGTGAACGAGGTCGTCGATGTGGATCCACGGCATGTATTGCTTGCCGGTACCGAGCGGGCTGCCGAGACCGAACTGGAACGGAATCAGCATTTTGCCGATCGCGCCTCCTTTTTCGCCGAGCACAATGCCGATGCGTGGATTCACGACGCGAATGCCCGCGAGCTTGGCAGCGTGAGATTCTCGCTCCCAACTGACGCAGACTTCGCCGAGAAAATCCTCAGCCGGCGATGACTCTTCCGTCAGCAGTTCGTTACCGCGATCGCCGTAGTAGCCCACCGCCGAAGCACTAATCAGCACGCGTGGTTTGCTGGGCAACTGCACGAGCGTTTGCACGAGGTTGCGAGTGCCGGCGACGCGGCTTTCTCGCAGCCGTTCTTTTTTCGCCTTCGTCCAGCGACCTTCCGCCACCGGTTCTCCCGCGAGGTGAAACACGACGTCCACGCCGTCAAAAGCTTCCGCCGGCGCCGGCTGATTCTCGGCATCCCAATTAAATGCCGTCACTTCGTACTTGGCCAGCGACTTGCGAGCCTTCGCCGCATTCCGCGATAAGACCACCGCAGGCTGATCCAATTTCTCCAGCAGCCGCCGACCTACAAAACCCGTCGCACCAGTGATGAGAGCGCGCATGAATGAAGTTCTGAGTTCTAAGTTTTGAAGTTCTGAGACAAGAGTAGGCAGTAGCTTAACCGCAAGAGGTCCGGTCTCAAAACTCGGAACTCGAAACTTTAGAACTTGATGGCAATCTGCCACGCCACCACGACCACGCCCAGCACCATGCAGTACCAGGCGAAGAGGTGAATGCGGCCGCGTTGTAACCAGCGGTTCAGCAGCCAGACCGAGAACAGGCCGACGACGAACGAAACCGCAGCGCCGATGAGCAGATAACCGATGGGCGTCTGGGGGAGTTCGCCGTCCTTCCACATGCTCAGCCCTTCGAGCACGCCGGCGCCCAGGATCGCCGGAATGGCCAGCAGAAACGAAAACGTCGCTGCGGAGGAGCGATCGAGCTTGCGAGTCAGGCCCGCGGCGATGGTGGTTCCGCTGCGCGAGAGTCCCGGGAGAATCGCGACGGCCTGGCAACAGCCAATAAAGAGCGCGTCGCGCCAAGACATGGCTCGATAGTCCCCTTCGGCGGGCTTTAGGCGACTCGACCAGAGCAAGGCAATGCCCGTGACCGGAAACAAGCAGCCGGCGACCAGCGGACTATTGAGCACGTCGTCGAACATCAATTTGAGCGGCAAGCCGACGACCACGGCCGGCAACGTGCCGATAAACATCAGCCAAATGACCCAGCGGTCGGAGGTGAGCAGTTGCCAGATCTGGCGATGATAGAAAACGATGATTGAACAGAGCGTACCCAAATGCAGCACGATGTTCACATCGTTCAGGTCGGGAAGTTCGCCCTCACTGCCACCGAGCAAATGCCCAAGCACGACCAAGTGCCCGCTCGAACTAATCGGCAGGAACTCGGCCACGCCTTGTACGACGGCCAGCAGCATCAGCAGCGGAAATGACATGAATACTCTCCGGGCGCTGACGCTTCCGGCTCAGGGGAACGGGCGAATCCTCAAAGATACATCGCCCCTCGCGGAACGCGGCAGCTTCCTTTCCCGCAGATCTTCTCCAGCAATCACCGGCCCGCAAAATCGCGCCAGCCGGTATATTCGAAGGTGATGTTCCACTACACCAACGGATTGAAGATTACCGCCCTCGATCTGGCTGTCGATATCTGCCGCCGGCAGCCTCGCGGCTTCGTGTCGCATGCGCACAACGACCATATGGCTCGGCACGAACTGGCCTTCTGCACGCCAGAAACGGCGGCTCTCTATCGGGCTCGCCTGGGGGATCATCGCACGCGTTTGATGCCCGTTGGCGAAGTGTTGGAGTGGCGCGATCATCGGCTGACGACGCATCACGCGGGGCATTGCCTGGGCTCGGCCATGCTGCACGTCGCGACCGAGCGGGGCAGCATGCTCTATACGGGCGACTTCAAATTGGATCCGTCGGCAACTGCCGCGGCGGCCGATCCGCCGCGGGCCGATGTGCTGGTGATGGAGTCGACCTATGGCGACTCTCGTTATCAATTGCCGCCGCGCGACGAGGTGATCGAACAGCTGATTCGCACCGTGAATCTGGTGCTGAATGCCGGTCGCACACCAGTGATTCACGCCTACGTCATGGGCAAATCGCAGGAGGTCACTCGCATCCTCACGCAGCACGGCGTTCCCGTGCAGCAGCACCCGCTGATTCACGACATCAGCACCATCTATGAGTCGTGTGGCTGCTCGCTGGGGAACTTCTCGCGTTACGAAGATCAACCCTTGCCCGGCCATGTGGTGATCATTCCTCCGTTCATGCAAAAAGTACCGAAGCTGAGAAATCTCGGCCGCGTCTCGACGATTGTCGTCACCGGTTGGGCTCACGCACCGCGTAGCAGACAAGCGAGCGGTGCCGACTTTGCGATTCCCCTTTCCGATCATGCCGACTACAACGAGTTGCTGGCCTGCATCGACCGCGTTCAGCCTCGCATCATCTACTGCACGCATGGTCCGCTCACGTTCGTCGACGACCTCCGCGCGCGCGGCTTCGATGCCAGACCGCTGCACAGTTTGGTCGGTGATCCGTTTCGCGTTATGGTGTGAAGCTTTGTCAAACTGTGCCGCTCGTACTGTTCATTTCGGTTCTCTCGACTGCGCCCAGTTCCCATTGGTGGGACTGTGCTGAAACTGCCACCGGCTGCTGCCGTCGAGTGCCAGCAACGGGCGGATTGACTGCAAAACCCGCCGGTCCGCGGACGATTCTGTTTGCGTGAAGGTTGCGCGCCCGCTTCGTGGATCGAAGCATGGTTCAGGCCGCAGCCGCGATGGATGCTTACTTGCACGGATGTGCCCATGTCTCGCCTCAGCCGCACTGCGTTCCTGCTTGCATGCTGCACGCCTGCCGGGCTGTCGCTCGTTGGCTGTGGCTCTGCCGAGATGAAGCCCGCGGCTAATTTGGCCGCGGTCAAACCCGTTGCCGCTGCCCTGCCCCCGATTCGCGAACCCCAGCTTCTCACCGTCCCGAGCAATGTCCGTCCTGTCGCTGGCGACTGGATCGACAACTCACCCGACGCTGCCTTTCGTTATTCCGAGCGACATCAGCAAGGCTCCGCGAGCGACATTGCTGCTCAGCGCATCGCCCCGCCGACCGAACCTTCCCCCCTTGATCGCACCGTGGCCGAGCCCATCAGCGACGAGGTTCGCAATCGCCTTGTGGTGAAGCAGCCCGCTGCTCCGGTGAGTCCGCCGCCGCGTCAAGGCGGACCGTATTCCACGCAGATGCCGCCAGAATATGCAGCCCCGGCAGCTCCCGTGCAAACGCACAACTTCGCGCAGCCTTCGGTGGCCCCGCAACAGCCCGAACCATCGCAGCCGGTATTTCGTCAGGCTCAGCTGCCGGTCGCGGCCCAGCCGATGATGCAGCCCATTGGCCCCACGCGCGATCGCAGTGGCTTTCGCGCGGTGCAGGAGCGAATCGCGGGCATGAATCAGCAGGCCATCAGCCTGGCGAATCGCGGCGCGCTCTTCGCCGCTCGCGAAGACCTGCTGCAGTCGCTGCGCCTTGCTGCTCAATCGCTCGATGCGGCCGAAGGAACCAGCTCCTATAGCGTGTCGCTCGATCAAGGCCTCACTGCCTTGGCCGAGGCCGAAGACTTCGCCCAGCAGGGTTCAACGTCGAGCAGGCCGATTCAAATCGACCAGATCATCGCCGGTCATCGCACGCCCCTGCTACACAACTTGAATTCCGCCGAACTCTCGCCCGTGATTGCCATGCAGCGCTACTACGGCTTTGCGGGTGAACGGCTGACCGCCGCCGCCGGCGACTTGCCCGCGGCTGCCGATTCGCTGTTTTGGCTCGGCAAGATTCACTCCGCGCTGGCTCGCCAGTCGGCCCAGGCCGATCGGATGCAAGCCCCGCAGGCCATGGTCTGCTTCCGTGCGTCACTTACGGTTGCCCCGCAGCATTATCTGGCCGCGAATGAACTGGGCGTGCTGCTGGCCCGCTATGGTCAGCTGCAAGATGCCAAGCGACTGCTGCAGCAAAGCGTGAACACGAAGGCCCATGCGGAAGGTTGGCAGAACCTGGTGATCGTGCATCGCCGGCTGGGCGAAGATCAACTGGCGACACTCGCCGAGCAAGAGTTCGTCGCCATAACGGGCAAACCAGCACCTGCCGCGCCCACGGGCACCAAACCTCCCGTTACGTGGGTCGAGCCCAAAGCCTTTGCCGCCAGTGGCCGCCAGACCGATAGCTGGGAATCTCCCACCGCACCGAATTCGCCTGCTGGTCCCGTCGCCACTCAGCCTCGCACCGGCACCCGGAGATAAACACCCATGCGCTGCACCCTTTACATCGTCGGTTTGATCGTTGCCGCCCTTGCGTTCATAAGCAACGCGCAGGCGCAAACATCGTCGTACGCCGCTGCTTGCAATACGTGCAACACCGGCGCCTGTGGTTCTGGAATGCAGGGCAATGCCTGCGAGCGCCAGATCAATGGCGTCGACTGCGCCAACGGCACCGGCTGCGGCGAACAGCGTTGGAAAGAGTGGGGCCCGATTCCCTGGCAAGCCTTGCAGCAGGGCGAATACATCGGACCCGCCCGCACGGCGCACGTGCAGCAGTATCGGCTGCGCGTCGATGACCAGGTGGAGTTCATCTATCGCGTTACAAGGTCCGAAACGGGCCAGCCTTATCGCTTGCAAACGGGCGACGTGCTGAAGATCGAATCGCTGATCGATACCACGCTCAATCGCGAAGTGACCATTCAGACCGACGGCACTATTATCCTGCCGCTGGTGGGTCAGCTGAAGGCCGCCAAGCTCACGATCATGGACGTGCAACGTCTGCTCGAAGAGCGGTACAAAAAGTACTACAAGATTCCCGATATCACCGTCACACCGGTCAAGACCAACACACGACTGGAAGACCTCAAAGCGGCCGTCGACAACCGCTTCTTCTCCGGTGGTCAAGGGCGCAACGTGCGTGTGAATCCCGAAGGGACCGTCTCGCTCCCTGGCATCGACCAGGTGCCCGCGCAAGGCCTGACGCTGGAAGAAATCAAACGCGAAGTGAACGCCCGCTATGACACTATCGTCGAAGGGCTCGAAGTCACTCCGAACCTGTTCGAACGCGCACCTCGTTCGGTCTTTGTCGTGGGCGAAGTCAAAGCCTCGGGCAGGTATGCGATGGAAGGACCGACCACCGCCATGCAAGCCATCGCGCTCGCGGGAGGCTGGAACGTCGGTGCCAACCTGCGGACCGTCATCGTCTTTCGCCGGGCGGACGACTGGCGTCTGCTGGCCACCAAGCTCGATATTCGCGGTGCACTTTACGGCGAACGACCGCAACCCGCCGACGAAATTTGGCTCCGCGATTCCGACATCGTCGTCGTGCCCAAATCGTCCCTGCAACGCTTCGACGAAATCGCCGAGATGGTCTTCACCAAGGGTGTGTACGCCATCGTCCCCACCACCTTCACCTACCAGTTCGGCACTGGTACCGGCAGCACCGTCATCGCCCCATAATCACTTGGCTTGGCGTTTACGCTGAGCCCACACGACGCGGTCGATGCAAACAGCAACGAAGTCGGGCTGTTTCCACAGGCAGCGGCTGCCGGCCGAATCGGTCAGCTGATCGAACCGATGCAACGCCCGTTTGGAGAGCCAAGGCTCGATTCGTTCTCGTAGGTTCTGCGCGTAGGTGCTGAAGTACGTCACTGCGTCCTCACTCAATGGCTGTTGTCGCGTGGTGGCAAAGCTCCGCTCTTGCGTTCGCTGCAGACCTTGCTTGCGCAGTAAACGCGAGAGCCAACGGCCGGCATAGAACTTGATCGGCTGCGATGATCGCTCGCGAAACGAACGAAGTTCCGCCGTGTGAATCTGCAGTTCCAGGTCGACAGGCCAAGGGAGCAGCAGGTGGTGCATCGAATCGTTTTCGAGAATCGCCAACGTGCCGCCGGGACGCAGCACCCGCTTCATCTCCGCGATGCAGTCATCGAGTTGCGGCAAGCTGTAGAGGCTCTGAGCGCACCAGACAAAATCGAACGACTCGTCTTCATAGGGCAACTTGGTGGCGTCCGCTTGTTGCAATTCCACTGGCTGCGATTGCTGCTGCTGAACTTGCTGGGCAGCTTCGTTCAGCCAGGCTTTTGAAATGTCGATGGCCGTGACTTTCCCATCGTCACCAACAATCTCGCCCAGCCAGATGGCAAACTGCCCATCACCGGTCGCGACCTCCAGCACATCCATACCCGGCGTGAGCGGCAACTTGCGCAACATCGCCTGCAGCTCCGTGGCGAACTCCGCATGAAAGGCGATCAAGTTGGCGGCATAGTCCGGCAGCTGTTTTTGCACCGTCGTTGAGGATGAAGTTGTTGGTGAGGCAATCGTTTTGGTGCTCATCGATGAAGTTCCAAATCAGCGCATAAAAAACCACGCTCAAGTTCTCGGGAGACGGAGTCGGTTGCTCAATTTCTGGAATCGAGTAATCGGTTCTATCTACGACGAGGACCGAGCGTGGCACTTGCGAGCCGAAGCGTCTGCAAAAGATTGGATAATGATCAATCCGGACTGGTTCTACCGGTTGTTGACCATCATCCCCAACATGAGACCAACCAGGATACCGGCACCGAAGCAAACTGCTACGGATTCGGCTGGGTTGTGCCTCACAACGCTTTCGGCTTGCTTGTAACCTTGCTTGGCCATACGGCCCACTTGGTCGGTGCCTTGCTGCATTCGTTCGCCAGCGTGGCCAGCGAAATCGCTGGCATACTCACCAGCTTGGTTGGCATATTCCGAGATGCGATTGGTCGCCGAGGTAGTGTATTCCTTGGCGGTCTCAGCGGCTTGGCTGACCATCGAGGCGGCATTGCCGGTCGAGAGCGAATCGAGGAATTGCTCGATCGATTGGCGAGCTTCGCCGGTCTTACGTTGGATGGTGCCAACTAGTTGATCGACGTTGCCGTTAAACATGCCGATGTCGTCGTTGGTCAGCTGACCCCACTTCGAGCGCAGCTTGCCTTTGACTTCGTTCCAGTTACCCTGCAGTGTTTGTGCGTTAGGCATGACTTTCTCTCCTTCGTAGTCGTTGTTCAATCCGCTGGAAAATCGCGAGTGGCGACCTGTGGTTGCCACTCGCACTCAGGTGATTTCTTCTCGCCGCTAGGAAGGAATGCAACGGCTATGCCAACGACCAAAATCGCCACAAATGCTGCCGAATTGGCGAAAGAATCAAGAAATCGTTAGGTGGCGGCGGAGCGCGCGGACGCAAATCAATCACCACGATTGCGCAGCAGTCAAAAACTGTTAGTGATCGTCCTTGTGGGCGTCGTCTTCGACTTCCGGCTGGTCGTCTGCCTTCAGGTACTTTTTTCCATGCTGGAGCGTCCCCAGTGCGAGCAAGGCCGACAGAGCCAGAACCACGCTGATAGCAGCCAGGCGATAGTAGCCCAGGCCGCTGGTAATGCCGACGGCGGCCGCCACCCAAATAGTGGCAGCCGTCGTGAGTCCGCTGACGCCGCGACGGTTTTGAATGATTGACCCAGCACCAAGAAAGCCGATGCCTCCGACGATGCCGCCCACCACCTTCAAAATGTCGGCCGAGTTGGACTGCCCCTTCGCGACCAGTTCGTTGTTCAACTCCAGCCCCGCCAGCATGAACGCAGCGGAGCCCAGTGAAACGAGGATATGCGTCCGCAGTCCCGCAGGCTTGTTTTGTGCCTCTCGCTCCCAACCGAGGACCGCTCCGAAAACTGCGGCGACCGACAATCGGATGATTAACTCGAGAGTGCTGAGCATGCTCTATTTTCTTTGCCATCTACTTTTTGGCAGGTGCGCCGGGAATCAACTTCGCGGCCGGGTCGGTGTGAGGCTTATCGAGGTTGAGCAGCGAGAACAAATCGGCCAGCTCTTCCGGCTTCAGTTGCTTCTCAAGCTGTTCCGGCATCAGCGATAATTCGCTGATCTTCATTTCCTCGATATCGCCCCGGGCAATCGTTTCGAGCTTGCCACCCTGCACTTTTAGTACCACGCGTTGCTCGTTGTCTTCGGCCAGCAAGCCAGTAATCACGCGACCATCGGCAGTAAGGACGGTGCGAGCTTGATACGACGCCCCAATCACCAGGCTGGGGTCGAACACGTTCGAAAGCAGCTGTTCGAAGTTCGAACGACCATTCACCGTAATATCGGGCCCCACTTCCTGGCCGTTGCCGTGCAACTTGTGGCACTGACCGCAGACCTTGTTGAACACCAGCTGCCCACGGGCCGGATCGCCGGGCGTCTTATTCAAATGGGCTCGCATCTCTTCGATGATCTTCACGCGCGCGGGATCGCGACCTGTGCGCACCGTACCCCAGTGCTTCGTCACCAAGGCGCTCAAATCCTTATCGCCCAGCGACATTAGTTTTTGAGCCTGATTCACATTGATGGCAGTGGCTGCGATTTTCTTCTCGGCGACAGCGGCCAGCAAAGCTTTGCCCCAAGCTGCCCGCTGCGTAAGGAGTTCGATGGCTTTTGGCTTTACATCGTCGGACAGATCGCCGTAAACGCCAATCACCATCGGACCGACCTCACCCGCGTCGAGCTTGGAAAGAGCCGTGAGCGCGGACGCATGCATTTTGGCGGAAGGCGAATGCACCAAGATCCTGCTACCCACCGCGATCAATTCCGGATGCTTCACCGCGGCGAGAGCATTTAGAGCTGCCTCGCGGCTCGCTTCTGACTCATTCGAATTGGCAATGACCTTCATCAAGCCTTGCTGAGCGGCGCCGTCGCCCCAACTGGCACGAAGGATATTCAGGTCTAGTAGCAGATCTTTCTTCGCAGCGTCCTTTACTTCGATACTTCCCACCTCCGCAACGACTGCTTTGATTTTGTCCAGTCGCGCGCCCGTCAATTCGCGTGACTGGATTCGCTGCGAAAGTGATTTCAAGCACAACCCAATGGCAGCATCGTCGTTGCCTTTAAGCGTGACTTCGAGCAACGAGCCGATCGTGCCGCCCGATTCGTCCTTGCTCGCGAGCACGCGATCGATCACGCGCGGCATGACTGCCATCACGTTCTTTGAACGAGCCAGATTCGGCTGCGCGAGCAAGCTGACAAGCTTGGCACTGTCCTTCTCCAACAGCGGATGCAAGTTCTGCCAGACGATGTGTGGAATCAACATGTCGTCGCCGCAGTTTTCCAGCACGTGCAGCAGCGTGGGAATGGTGTGCTCGTCGTTCTTGGTCGCTGCGGTGATCGCAACTTGCAGCTGGACGTCGGCGGAAGCATCAGTCGCCAACTGCCGTACTTTCTTCCAAGCACCTTCACTGCCGCCGAAGTTACCGACGGTACGAACTGCCCAGGCACGATAGCTCGCGTCTTTGTAGTTGAGCAGTTTCAGCAAATAGACTTCGTCGGGAGTCTGCAGCGACAACGTCACCCATAACGCGTGCATGCGCGCTTTGCGAGGAGCACTTTCATCCAAAGCCAGTTGTTGCAACTTCAATTCGATGGGCGAAACTTCAGCCGCAACTTCTGAAACGGGGAATGTCGTTGGGCCTTGCAAGGTCAGGGTCTTGCCGTCTGCCTTATAAAGCGTCTGCTGCTTGCCACTTGGTCGAACGGGTGCTTCCCATGTTGCCAATCGCTCCGTCAGCACTCGCTGCGCTGTGCTCCGCGCGTAGTCATTTTCTTTGTGCAACTGCTTGATCAGTTCATCGTCGCTTAGCTTCGCAAAGTCAACTACTGCAGCTCGCGGCGTGTCTTTGTAACGCACTCGATAGAGCCGGCCGTTGGCGCGGTCGATTCCCTTGGGGTCGCGATTCGCGTCCTGATAGCAGTGATACCGGTCGTACCAATCGAGCACATACAAGCAGCCATCGGGGCCGGTCTTTTGCACTACAGGCATGAACCAGACGTCGTTGGCGGTGAGAAAGTCATCTTCGCCGGTCGCAAAGTAACTGCTGCCGGCCCGCTGCAGTTTGTCGACGTTGATGCAGCCGCCGTGAATGTTTCCCATATACAGCTTATTGCGGTACTGCTCAGGATAGGCATCGCTGTCGAAGTAATGAATGCCGCAATAGGCCGCTGCCTGGTGCTTGTGCTTGACGATGCTCTCCAGCTTCCACGTGTGCGGCGGATAAGGCCCGCCCTGGCGATGGTAGTAGCCCGTGCGAGTCAGATGCCACAGGTGATCGATCACGCAGGCACTGATGAACGCCGAACCTTCGCCATCAAAGGCCACGCCCCAGGGGTTGCTCGTCCCTTCGCAAAACACTTCGAACTGCTTGGTAATCGGATGAATGCGAAACAGCGCGCAGGTGAACTTCCAGCCCGCGTGATCGGCTGAGTAATTCGGCGATGACTTGGGATACTTCACATGGCAATAGTTGAACACGCCGTTCAGACCATACAGGTAACCATCGGGGCCCCAGGTCAGCGAGTTCGGCAGTTCGTGCGTATCGTCGCGACCAAAACCAGTGACGACCACTTCTTGCTTATCGGCTTTACCGTCACCGTCGGTATCTTGCAGGAACAGAATGTCCGGCGCGTTCGCAACCCACACGCCTCCATGCCCCACCGCCACGCCACTGGGAATGTTCAGCCCTTCGGCAAACACCGTGAACTTGTCGCACTTGCCATCGCCATCGGTGTCCTCCGCGATTTTGACGCGATCACGACCAGGCCCCGGCTCGCGGCGCGGATACTCAAAGCTCTCGGTGATCCAATATCGCCCCCGTTCATCGATGGCCATCCCCACCGGGTTCACAATGTCGGGCTCACTCGCCACCAACTCAACGCTGAAGCCCGGCGGCACCGTCATCTTCTTAATCGCCTCAGCCGGCGAGAGCGCCGGTCCAGGCAACTTGTCCTGCCGACGGGGAATGAAGTCTTCAGCGGTCAAAAACGTGCCCGAGAGGGACGCAAATAGCACCAGTAAACTTAAAGGAGCGAACGAGGCAAACTTGCGCATTGCGACAAATCCGGAGAGGGAGTCTATCAACCAACAGAGCCGCAATTATCGCTCACAATCACTCCCGCAGCAATGAACCGCGTGAGCATCGGAGCCTCTCTACTTCTTCGCTTCCACGCTAATCAGCACCATGCCGTCACGCTCGATCAACTTCAGTGGCAAGGCGGGCTTGGTGCGGGCGATTGCCTCGGCAGGCGTAACTCCCTTCTCTTTGATGACCAGCGCTCGTTCCATGTCGATGGCAGCTTTGGTGAGCGCCGGACAATGGAGAACAAATGGGACACCCGTCTTTTCTGACAAATGCTTAGCGATGTCAGGTAGCGGTTGAGCCAGATCGATGTCGAATTTGGTGGCAAGCGCTGTGGCGACGGCAACGGAAGGTTTCGCTTCGGCGTCTATGTCTCGCGGTACGACCAACAGCGATTCATCCTGAATGATGGCGTGCAGATCAAACGGGAGCAGCACGAATTGCAGCAGGCGGCTGAGAGGTTGATTATCCGGAGTGGTGCAGGTAACTCTTTCGTCTCGGGAAATGCCAGCTTTTTCCAAGGCTCGCTGATCGAGGGCGATCGTAAGACTGAAATCTTCCGCAAGGTAAGTGAGAACATCTTTTAGCGGTGTTTGGACAAACTTCAGCCGCCCGTTCTCCTTCACCAGCTTCAATTGTAACTTCGCATGCACCGCTTTTTGAACTTCTGATTCGACGCGTTTAGCTTTGAGCTCTTTCGTGCTGGGAACGAGCAGCAGCGTACCGTCCGGCTTCACGGTAACTTCGAGGCCATGTTGATCGAGTAACAGATGCAATCCACTCCGCAGGCTGATCGCCCTGACATTCAAAGTCACTGGCACCTCGGGATCGACGCGGCTTTCACCGTTCATGGTTTCCGTGGCAAGATTAATCTTCACGCCGTGTGCCTCTTGCACATAGTCCAGCACGTCCTGCAGTGGGGTATCTACAAACTCCAGGGACGTCCGCACATCTAATTCCCGCTCCGTTCGCTGCGCGGGAGTCTCGGCAGGCTGCTGGGCAATTGCCGGTACCGCAGCCAAAGAGAGGAGCGTCACATAGCCTGCCGCAATCAGCCAAAGACGATTTCGCATGGCAGCCTCCACCGACGAGATTTGGGAGAAGAGAGTTCGCCTGGCAGTCTAAAGCAGCCAACGGCTAGTCTCAACAACAAGTCCACGGCGGCCAGAGGTGCGATAACCATTTTTGATAACCTTTTGACGAGATTTTCGCTGATAACCAATTCTCGCAAGCTCTGTAGTACAAGTCACTTGCAGCCAAGATTCTCGTTATTGCCAGGAAAACCCGATAACCAAATTCAACCGTTTTGATAACCACTTGGTACCCCCTGAGTAGCCCCCCCTTAGTCCCCATTCCACTCGCCGGACCCGGTGTCTACTCCTTTGCCTCCAGCCGACCTTGCCACCTCAACACGTTAGGAACTGCGCGATACATTGTCAATGTTTTATTTAGCAACTAGAAACAATACTCACGCCCTCGAGTAGGCAAGTGAGACAATGCCAATTCGGGCCAGAACGGCCAACCTACGAAAAAAGCCGTCAACGGGTTACTTGCGACGATATGATGCGCTGCGCGGCATCGCCTGGCGCTGGCAAGCCTTGGACGGAGCCCAAACCAAGGCGCCGTTAGGTGGGGAAAAAAACTGGTAAAAACCTGACGGATCGCGGCAAGCTGGGCGTGAAACGCTCGGTGCAGACCGACGGCCGCGGCGTGCCGATTGGCGTTGCCATCGCCGGAGCCAATGTTCACGATCAAAAACTTCTCGCCGAGACACTGCGTTCGATTCCGATCCAACGCCCTCCGCGCGGCAGCTGCCAGCAACATCTCTGCTTGGACAAAGGCTATCACGGTAAACCTGCCGAGCGTTGCGTGAAGCGCTTCGGCTATGTCCCACACATTCGCTGCCGCGGCGAAGAACAACGCCGCTGCAAAAAAGGTCAACGGGCCCGACGGTGGGTTGTCGAAGTCGCGCACTCCTGGACAAACCGCGCACGCCGCCTGCTGGTGCGCTGGGAAAAGAAGGCCGACAATTATCTGGGCTTCGTCCATCTACAGTTCGCCTACATCACCCTCAAGCAAACTGGGGTTTTGAGATAGGCTCTTAGAACCCAACGCGAAATAACTTCGGCATTTGGATCATAGCTTGCTTAAGGCTGGCGCGGTGTAGTTGAGTTGGGGCAGGAAGCTGTCGTAGCGGATGGGATTGTGATCGAGGAAGTGTTGGCTGGCCTTGATTCCTTTCTCATACATTCGCCCTGCGATGTTCGCGACGACGCGTAAGCCGTGGGCAGTGCGGGTGCGGTTGATGAAGTTACGGGCCACTTGGATGGTCTTCAGCACAACGGCTTGAATCGCTCGCGAAACGTGGCAGAACAGGCGATGTTCGATCGGGTTGTATTTCGAGCAGCCCGGCGGATAGTGCGCGACTTGAATGTCGCAGCGCAGGTCATGGGCCAGGTGGCATAGCGTTTCCTTGAAGCGATGCTGGCGACAACCGTTGCTGCCCCCACAGTCGCACAGCAACAACAGTCGCGGCGCGTACCAGTAATGTTCCCGACCCATCCGGTCCCACCACCGACGGATCGCATCGCAAGCGAGTTCGCTGGTGTCGGCGCCGCGGGCCAAGTACATGAACGCTTCGTTGCGGCGAGTGTCGTACACACCGTAAGGCACCAGTCGTTGCTCGGCAGTCACGAAGTCGTGATCTTGCACGACCACGCGGCCATCGGTGATCGCTCGGCCCGGATGAAAGAAATCGCCGAGAAATTCCTTCTTTTTCGTGTCGATGCTCAGCACCGGCCAATCGTTCCGCTCGTACTTGGCGCGGAGCTTGCCCGGCTGGACATCTTCGAGCGAGTGTCGGGCTTCAATGTGGCCGCGATTTGTGATCGCGGAATGGGAAGAACTGCGCGGCTATCTCTGCCAAGTTCGGCCTGCTTCAATGTGGCCGCGATTTGTGATCGCGGAATGGTCGACGCGATCCTCGAAGGGCAGGAGCCGGAGAAGCTGCTTCAATGTGGCCGCGATTTGTGATCGCGGAATGGGCTTTGACGTCGAGCGGTTCCATAGTCGCAATTCCTGCTTCAATGTGGCCGCGATTTGTGATCGCGGAATGGCCGATCTTCCGGCGGACATAACGCCCGACGCAAGACCAGCTTCAATGTGGCCGCGATTTGTGATCGCGGAATGGAGACGTCACGCTCGGTACGCGCGGCGAACGCTTCGGGCTTCAATGTGGCCGCGATTTGTGATCGCGGAATGGGTGGCGTTTGGCGTGCGTTCAGCTGCAGCACCCGTAAGCTTCAATGTGGCCGCGATTTGTGATCGCGGAATGGTTGTCGCCGCGCTCGATCGCTTGCCGTTCGCCGATCGGCTTCAATGTGGCCGCGATTTGTGATCGCGGAATGGGCGGCGGCAGTTTCGTTGTCTGCTACGCCAACGGCCGCTTCAATGTGGCCGCGATTTGTGATCGCGGAATGGGCGTTCAACCCGAATCAAAAGAAGATGTTCTAGCCATGCTTCAATGTGGCCGCGATTTGTGATCGCGGAATGGGATCGAAGGCGGCGACATCGACGAGCGGATTTGCGTGCTTCAATGTGGCCGCGATTTGTGATCGCGGAATGGCGGCACGATGCTGCGACGAAAGGCAGACGAGATTTCTTAGCTTCAATGTGGCCGCGATTTGTGATCGCGGAATGGGTGAGTCAATTCAATGTGCAAAGCTTGCCCAGCCCCAGCAGGCTTCAATGTGGCCGCGATTTGTGATCGCGGAATGGGTCGTCGCCGGCGATCGCTGCACCAGGCCAAAGCCCGGCTTCAATGTGGCCGCGATTTGTGATCGCGGAATGGCACTCGGCTGCCGGAAGACTGGGAGTACGGCGCGAGGCTTCAATGTGGCCGCGATTTGTGATCGCGGAATGGGAGGGGCGAGGCTTTGCGGAAGGAAGCGCAGACGGCTGCTTCAATGTGGCCGCGATTTGTGATCGCGGAATGGTTCGCTACACCCGGTAGCTCTTACCATCGGAGTCGGGAGATAGAGAAGGCTTGATCTTTTCGAGCGGTTTGACCGATTCAATCCTCTGCTGCACCTTCTCGTCTGCGAGGTCTTCTTCGCCAAGCCGCAATAATCGAAATCCTTCTTCTGGTTTTGGGTGGTCGATGGTCTCAAGCGGTCCCGTATCGAGGGTCGCCGACATCCATAGCGAATCGCACGTTCCAACTGTCCCAAGCTTGCCGCGAAAACCTTGCATTTGGGCAGTGGTCGTTAGCCCAACGCCCATCAACTGCGTTTCGTCCATCACCCACAAGCTATCGTTGTTCAGCAGGCCGAAATGCATTGGCCAGCGATATCGAGACATGCCGTATCCACGGTTCAACGCTCGCGAAAGGAGCATGTCTTGTGTGCCAATGAGAATCGAATTGCGCTCGGGGAATTCGTCCCAATGGGTGTCATCAGCGCCGCCCATCAAAAGATGCGCGCTCACGTCGTTAGGCTGCAAATGTCCACAGTCGATGAGTTTGCTCAGCCAAGCATCCGCGCACTGCTTTGTTTGTTCGACGAGCGATCGCATCGGCAAGCAGTAAACAAGTCGCCGAGGTGTTTGTTCGGAAATCTTTCGGGCGGCAAAACAGCGGCGGTAGAGCCAACCGAGAATGACCGCCGCAGTTTTACCCACCCCCGTTGGCACGGATAACAAGACAGGCAACTGCTCACCAATCGCCAGTTGAAGCTGGTAAGGATACGGATCATTGCCCGTAGCCTCTTTAAATAGCTTGGGATACTTCATGAGGATTACAGTCATTTGGCAGGTGCTGATCGGCTTTTTTGTGTTTCGTAATGTAGCAATGTTTCGCGCAGAGATGCGACCATATTCTTGCGAAGAAATTCCGGCTCCAGAACTTCTACATGGGGGCCGAAGGAGAGGAGCCAGGATTGAAGCTCTTCTAACGAGGCGAGCTCAAACTGGGCGAGGAGCGTGCCGTCGGGTTGGGGTGTGAGTTGTTGGGAGGAATGATGTGTAGTTTCGCTGACGTTACGGGCAACTTGCGCACTGAAGCGGACGAGCACCGTTTGTAAGGGACCATCGCCCTGAAAGATGCCGAGCGAGCCAGCGAGAAAGGTGGCGGCATCGAAGTTTGCCGGGCGTTGAAAGGCTAATGGCTGGACATCGACGGCAGAAAGTCGATCGATTTTGAACGTGCGAATGGCACTATGGTCGCATGACCAGGCTAATAGATATAAAGCCCGCTTGTGCCACACGAGCGAATACGGATGCACATCATAATGCGTCACTGGTTCCGTCGAGCGCAGCGAATGATACGTAATTACTGTCAGCTTGTGGTCTTCAATGGCACGTTCCAGATCATCGATGAATTGGCCCTTGTCGCTATAATCTGCCATCCCATGCGTTTTGCAATAGAAGGCTGCCGCTAGTTTTTCGAGATGCCGTAGCGGAGCATCGCCCAGTGTGGCCTTGATTTTATGAAAGGCACTTTGGGCCCCCTGAAAAAACAGCGTCCCGGCCAGAGGCTCGAGAAACTGCCGGCCTAAATAGATCGCGGCAGCTTCTTCGGTGGTCAGTTTCAGCTGCAGCAGTCCGCCGGAGTCGGCCAGTTTCCAATGTTTGCGGCCATGGTCGGCAACCGTATCTCGCAGGTCGAAGCCGAGTTGCTTCAGCATCTCCAGATCGCGCTGAATGGTCTTTTGCGAAACTCCGCCCTCTTCGGCCAGTTCACGCAGCGTGGCACCATGCCTGCGGGCGGTGAGGATTCGCAGCAGAATCCAATGTCGATGAATGGTGGGGAGATCAGACATAGTGGCCCCTGGTAGTTCGGCGTGTGGTTCGCACGCCAATGATAACGGAGGGCCACGACAGCTAGCGTCTCGGGTGACAAGTGTTCAGTAGTTACTGCTCCGACCACGCAGTTTTAACAAAGCAGGCCCGGATGCAGAGATCTCGCTAGACGATATCGGGAAGCGAAGTGCAGCGATCAAAGGGCGAAGAAGCAATGCCAGAACGGCCAGCCTACGAAAAAAGCCGTCAACGGGTTACGTTGACGGCTTTTCATGAATGCGGAGGGCAAGGGGCTCGAACCCTCAACCCCTTGCGGGGCAACTGATTTCGAATCAGTCTCCTAGCCATTCGGTTACCCTCCGGGCTGTTTCTATATTTACCCTGGAAAGTCGTGCGCGGCAAGGTGTTCTCGCCGGGGAAATCTGCTGGCTGGCGATTAGCCCCGGCCTTGCTGCAGCATGTGCTCCAGACCGTCGTCTTTGGCGATGACGACGATGCCGTTCTCGCTGACGGTGAAGCCACGGCGACGATCAAGGTCCAGGTCGTAGCCGATTTCAACTCCGGCGGGGACCTTCACTCCCTTATCGATGATGCACCGCTTCACGCGCGAGTGGCGACCGATATCGACCCCTTCAAACAGGATCGAGTCGGCGACATGTGAGTAGCTGTTGATGCGGCAGAGCGGGCCAACGATCGAGCGCTCGACGAGACCACCAGAAATAATCGTCCCTTGGCAAACCACGCTGTCGATGGCACGACCGCAGCGATCTTGCTCGCCGCGACTGCCGAACACGAACTTCGGCGGCGGAATGTTGGCCTGGAAGGTGCGAATCGGCCAGGTGTCGTCATACAAGTTGAGCAGCGGATCGACCGAGATCAGATCCATGTTGGCTTCGTAGTAAGCATCGAGCGTACCGACGTCTCGCCAGTAAGCATCGCTCTTGCGATTCTCATCGCGGAAAGGAAATGCATAGACACGATGGGTTTCGATAATGGCAGGAATGATATCGCGGCCGAAATCGTGTCGGCTGCCCGCCTTGGTCGCATCGCGACACAGTTGTTCGAAGAGGAACCTCGCGGTGAAGACATAAATGCCCATCGAGCCGAGGCAGTGTGCATCGTCGCCCGGGATGGTTCGTGGATTCGCAGGCTTCTCTTGAAAGCCTACGATGCGATTGTCGGCTTCGACTTGCAAGATGCCGAACTGGGTTCCTTCTTGCGGCGAAACTCGCAGCACGCCAACAGTCAGGTCGGCTTTCATATCTTGGTGATACTGCACCATCGACTCGTAGTTCATCTTGTAGATGTGATCGCCGGCCAGAATCACGACGTACTCGGGGCGTTCTTTTTCGAGCACATAGATGTTCTGATAGACGGCGTCCGCAGTCCCCTGGTACCACTGCTCGTCGATGCGCTGCTGCGGCGGAACGACATCAATGAATTCGCCCATCTCGCGATTGAAGTAATGCCGCCAGCCGAGGTTGATGTGGCGATCGAGACTCATCGCCTTGTACTGCGTGAGGAGCAGAATCTTGCGGAAATGGCTGTTGATGCAGTTCGAAAGCGTGAAATCGATGATGCGGTACAAGCCACCGAACGGCACGGCGGGCTTGGCGCGGTCGCGTGTCAGCGGTTCGAGTCGAGTTCCTTTGCCACCCGCGAGGATGACCGCCAATATATTCTTCATGTTGCCTTGACCCTTCGTGGAACGACAAGCGTGCATTGCCTGGAAGTGCAAACACAATGCCAGTCGCCGTGTCTGCCCATGGACTTAGCGAGTATCAGCAGCCCGGCTACTTCCTTGTCGATTTCTAGCTGTCGATTCTAGTCAGTAGGGCCGCTTACCCCAAGTGGCAGTCTGCGGTGACAGAACCCGTCGCACCAGACTCGGTAGCAGCACTACCCCATTCTTTGAACCACAGCTCCAGCATCAGTAGGGCCCATAGGCGCGCGCTATGATCGAACCGGCGTTCGTCGTGATCCTTGAGCAATCCTTCGATGGCTGCACGGCGAAACCATCGCTGCGTGAACGGACCTTCGAGCAATGTCTCACGCAGGAGAGGCCGCAATTCGTTGCGAAACCAGTGATCGAGCGGCACGCCGAAGCCCATCTTGGGCCGCTGCCAAACTTCGTTCGGCAGCAGATCACCAAAGGCACGTCGCAGCAGCCACTTGCCCCGGCGACGTCGATACTTGAACTTCACCGGCAAAGAAGCGGCGAATTCGACCAGACGGTGGTCGAGAAATGGCGCGCGAACTTCGAGCCCATGAGCCATTGAGGCGATATCGACCTTGGTCATCAAATCGCAAGGCAGATAGGTGACGAGATCTGTCAGCGAAGCAGCGGAAATGGGATCGCGCCCCTTGGTTCTTTTCCAAGCGGCCAGCAGGAAACCAGCGGGATCGGAATTCGAAAGCTGTGCAACAAAATCTTCGTTATAAAGTTCCGCTCGGCGGCCTTCGTTGAAAATCGAGATCCAGTCGAGATAGCGCCGCTCGGGTGAGAGCGACAAGCTGCTCGCAAAGCGCTTGAACTGCCGCACACGAGATTTTTGCCGGCCCGAGGATGGGATCGATTGCCAAAGTTCGGAAGCAAACAGACTGCGGATCATCGGCACACGATCGAACCAGCCTCCTAACGAGGCCGCGCGATAGCGAGGGTAGCCGGCGAATAGTTCATCGCCACCATCACCGCTAAGTGCCACCGTCACATGCTCGCGCGTGAGCTGCGATACGTACCACGTGGGAACGGCACTGCTATCGGCGAAAGGCTCATCGTAGTGATAGGCCAGCTTGGGAAGGATTTTCACTGCATCGGGATCGACGTGCAGCGTTTGATGATCGGTTCCCAGGTGCCTGGCCACTCGCTCGGCATAAGCCGATTCGTCGTACTCCTTGATGGGAAAACCAATGGTAAAGGTCTTCACTCGCTCGCCAGCCTGCTGCTGCATGAGGGCGACGATCAGCGAAGAATCGATGCCGCCCGAAAGGAAAGCGCCGAGCGGCACATCGCTGCGCAGGCGAGTTTGCACGGCCGAGGTCAGCAACTCGCGAACGCGAGCGACGGCATTGGTCTCCGAGATCGGCTGCTCGACGGTGAAATCAGGCTGCCAATAAGGCTGCACCTTCAGCTGATCGTCTTGCCAGACGGCCGAATGCCCTGGTGGCAGCTTCTTATAGCCGCGAAAGATCGTGTTCGGATGCGGCACGTACTGATAGGTGAGATATTCATCGACCGCAGAGAAATCGATATCGCGAGGTGAGCCGGGAACCTGCAATAGACTTTTCAGTTCGCTGGCGAAGGTCAGCCGGCCGGCTTCCTGGCGATAGACGAGCGGCTTCTTGCCTAGGCGATCTCGCCCGAGTACCAGCCGGCGCTTCACGCTGTCCCAGATGGCAATCGAGAACATGCCAGCCAAGTGCGAGAAGCAATCGGGCCCTTCGTCTTCGTACAGATGGACGATGGTTTCGGTATCGCTATCGGTGCGGAACTTGTGCCCGGAACCTTCGAGCCTGCGACGAAGATCGACGTAGTTGTAGATTTCGCCGTTGAAGACGACCCACACGGTCTCGTCTTCGTTCGCCAAGGGCTGATGGCCGCCAGCCAGGTCAATGATCGAGAGCCGGCGATGTCCGAGCGCCACGCCAGGCTGAGCGTCGTAGGGCGGCCGAATGCGATACTCGCTTTGATACAGCCCTTGATCGTCGGGCCCTCGATGCCGCAGCGCACTGGTCATTCGCTCGAGCACCGGCAACTCGATTGCCCGCTCTGGCTTCGTCCAAATGGCTCCGGCTATGCCGCACATGGGGTGCTTTCAGTGGGCGTCAAAGGCAGCGATCAGGTCTGCCTTTGATTTGATCACAGTTGCCCGGAGGGAAATATCTTCAGGGATATGAGGCTGCAGGGAAGCATCATTGATATAGGTTCCGGTCCCTGCCTCGCTAAACATCACCAAACCAAGTTCGCAAACGAGATCAGCAGCCAAGGCGAAGAACTTCTCATCGTAGTAGGGACGGTCGATCGAAAAATCGCATGCCTTTCCATCTACCACGCCAATCCCGCCTTCTGAACCAATTTCGTCATTGCCCGATTCGTTGATCGGTGTGGCAACATGCCAGCAAATCGCGTCTTCACCAACTTCGCAACCGTAGCGTTCGAGCACTGTGATCAAGGGCTCTAGCGCAAAGAACTCTACTTCCCGGTTACGAAACGACCAGAATTGCTGTGTGTGCCCCATCTATGCACTTACCCCCTCACGATCGGATTCTTCAGCGTGCCGATGCCGTCGATGGTGATTTCGACCACGTCGCCAGCGTGCAAAGTAAAGCTGTTATCGGGGACGATGCCTGTGCCGGTGAGGAGAAAGCAGCCGTTGGGGAAGGTTTGATCGCGGCCGAGCCAGCCGATGAGATTCTCGAATGAGCGAGCCATTTGCGAGACGGAGGTGTGACCTTCGAAGACCTTGGCATTGTGTCGATGAATGGCGAGAGCAATCCCAATTTCGGCCGGTGGCGGCATGTGACGAGCCAGCGTGATCCACGGACCGAGGCCGCAGCATTGGTTGTAAACTTTCGCCTGCGGCAGATAGAGCGGGTTGTCCCCTTCAATATCACGGCTGCTCATATCGTTGCCGATGGTATAGCCGACGAGTTCCAGTCGGCTGTTGAGCACCAGGGTTAGTTCCGGCTCAGGAACATTCCAGTCGCTATCGACGCGGATGCGCAGCGGCTTATTGGGCCCCGAGCAGCGATGGGGCGAAGCCTTGTAGAAAATCTCGGGGCGCGGCGAGGCATAGACGCGGTCGTAGCACGAAGCGGCCGTTTCGGATTCTTCCATGCGGGCAACTTTACTGCGCTTGTAAGTGACTCCCGCGGCCCACACTTCTTGCTGGTCGATGGGAGCAAGCAGTTCCACTTTCGACAGCGGCACAGGCTCGCTGTGAGTCATGAACTCGGCCATCGCGTAAGGATCTTCCGCGTCGAGCAGTTCAGCCAGGTTGTGAATGGGGCCATCGGTGGTGTGCAATGGCAAGAGATGATTGTCTTCGACGCGACCAACGGCCGGCTTGCCTGAAGGAGAAACGTACTTGGCCAACTTCATGGGAGAGTTCCGGTTCACTACTCCCTCTCCTCGCTGGCGGGGAGAGGGCTGGGGTGATGGGTGATATGCGGATCGAGTGAGGCTAAGCAGGCAAACTGTCGCCGAGCTTGCGGATCCAGTTACCGTGCATGATACCTGCGACGTCAGCGTCGCTGTAGCCTCGCTGTTTCAGAATGACGCCCACTTGTTGCAGGTCGGCAATTGAGTCGAGGTCCATTGCCGTCTGCTCGGTGCCAAAGCCGCCGTCGAGATCGGAGCCAATGGCACAGTGCCGCGTGGTGCCGGCCAGCTGACAGATGTAGTCGATATGCAGGGCAATCGTCTCGATTTTGCAGCCCGTTTCCTGGGGAGTTGTCTTCCCTCGAATCCAGCCTGGCACCATCATCCAGGCATCGAAGGCGGCACCAATGACGGCGTCGCGGCGAATGAGTTCCTTAAGTTGGTCGTCGCTGAATTGGCGTTGATGCGGCACGAGCGAGCGAACATTTTGATGACTGGCCCAGACTGGCCCGTCGTAGATCGACATCGTTTCCCAAAAGGCTTCGTCGGTCAGGTGCGTGGCATCGAGACAGATGCCGAGTCGCTGCATTTCTTTCAACAGTTCGCGACCGGCAGCGGTCAGTCCACCTTCGGCGCCGGTGCCCGGGCTGTATCGACCAGGACCGTAGTGGGCGGGACCAATCGCGCGCAGGCCAGTGGCGTAGGCTCGTTCGAGGTAACTGAGGTCGACGATCGAGTCGGCGCCTTCGAGCGACAGGACGTAACCAATCGGCGCATTCGGCGGCGGATTGTTCTGCCACAGTTCGACGTGCTTCTTCAGTGCCGCGCGATCGACGATCTGCTTCATCTGCCCAGCCCGTTCCATGGCCTGGTAATAAGCGAGTTGCCCTTGCGTTTGAGCCCAGGCAATTTCTGGTGCGTGCCAGCCTGGCAGTGAGTTCCCTTCGGCCACATAGCGGGCAATTTGCGTCGCGATGCACAGGCCGATGTTGCCGCGGCGCATCTCGGGAAATGTGCAGACTCCCAAGCCACGATCGACCTTGTCGGTCTTTCCTTGCTCGCGGCGACGCACGTCAGCGAGCGGCAACGTGAGATCGCGATTCCATTCGAGCGCGTTCATCGACAGATCGAGATGGCCATCGACCAGAAACATGGCAGGCACCTTAGCGAGCAGTGGCGGGATAATCAGGCGGAGGTGCTTATCTTAGTCGAGGCGCGGGCGCGTGGGGAGAAGTGAAGAGGTAGTGAGGCGAGGGGGGCGGGCAGAGAGATCACGGCGCAGAGACATGGCCGCAATTTCGACGTAACTCCCCGTGCGCGCGAACCCGCTTGGGTCCTATTTGTTGGAAAACCAGCCGAGTTTATCAACACCCCTTGCTCCGCCGTGCGCAACCTTACGACGACTAGCAGCGCCCGAAATCGTGGCGCACAGACTGGCAAGCCAGTGGTTTCTTTTCGACGTGCCGTGAGTCGCCTAGAAGCCGGTGACGGCCAGCGAGCTACGGAGGTCGAGCGTCGCGCCGACAGCCATCAGCGAGAAGGTGGTGCCGCACCAGGCCCAGGTGCCACTTTGGGCTTCGATGGCAACCATCGTTGCCACGGCGAGGCCGATCAGGCAGCCGAAAAAGAGAGTACGAAAACAGGTGCACGCGATGGGACAACGGCGCGGAAGCCGAGCGAGAACGACACTCGCCAGTCCCAGCAGCTGCAACGCGATCGTACCCCAAAACAGCATCGGATCCATGAATTCCAACATGCGCGCACTCCCTGCACGCAGCGATTTCGAGAGGTAGGTGTTAGGCCTGCAACCGAAGTTGGGCTTTTACACCATCGGCCATGGGCCGAAAGCCTCTACAGAACCACCGCAAACGCGCCCGTCAGGTTACCTGTTCATGTAACTCAACGAGCGACAAACCCTGGGCACCATTCATCCATGAACGGCCTGCCTGACCCTTAGCGACTGCCGTGCCAGATTTTCGAACTCATTTCAGGAAAATCTGTGCGGCACAGAAGAATTGTTGTAGATCTGGGGTGAAACTGTCGACCCCAACTTGCTTTTCGAGCGCAGATTTTCTGAAGAATGCTAGCAAATTGTCAAAATTACTACGCTGGCGGTTGTAAGAATTACAACTTGAGTTTGCCAGCGTGCTTTGCTAGTGCGATCTGCTAGCGGTCGGTCCGTCGCCAAGGGCGGCGGACGTAGGGACGAGCCTCTGCTGGCTCGCGCTCGGCCTTGACTTGATTGGGTTCGGCAGTCGCTTTGCGGGATTCGATCGTCGTGGTCGCTGTTTCCGTAGAAACCGCCTCGGCGCTAACACTCAACACCCCCGGCACCGCCCGCTCGGGACGGTCTGGGATGGAACGCTCAGCGCGTTCGCCGCGCAGGCGGCCTTCCCAAGGGGGCGAGGTCCAATTGCCGGGCGGCCGCGGACCGCCACCAAAGCGTGGCCCAAAGCCTGGGCCAATTCCTGGCGGGTTTGCTTGTCCCGCGCCGGGGGTCGCGCCCCAACCTCGACCAAAGGTGCGCCACATCGGTCGCAGCACGCTTTCGAGATTCCAGTCGTGCCCCGTTTGGTTATAGGCATCGCTGCCCCAACGATGGAACTTGCCGCCATCGTCCTGAGCATCGGGGCCAGTGCTATACAGCACATAGCCGTACTTCAGCGGATGATAGACCAGTGGTTGCTGGGTGAAAGGATCGAGTGGCAGCACGATGAGCAGATGCGGCACCAGATCTTTCAAACTCTGGGGATAGCGGTCGTTCTGATGATGGAACAGGCGAAGAGCCAGATCGGTGGCGAGCAAGCGACGTTGGGCCGATTCGCGAGTAAAGGGCTGGGCCAAGGCCTGATAGCCGTTCGTTTCGGTGCTTGGGATCTTGAGAGCCCGTTGCACGACTGCTTCCAGTCGATGGCGCCAGCCGTGAGCGATGTCCGTCCAGTAGCGATCGCGAGCATGCGTCAGTTGTGGATTCTCTGCAGCCGCATCGAGCGAATCGAGCACGCTCAAGATTGCAGGTAGCAGGTCGGAAGGGAGATGATCTCGATACTGAGCCAAATGGATCAGCCCGGCATTCTTGATGGCCGCTGCCGCTTGCGCGTGAATGCAAATGCCGCCGCGAGACAAGTGATTGCCGAGGCGAAGCGTGGCCAGATCGAACTCGACGCCCCGCTTCATGTTCCCTTCGCGATAAGCGAGTTCCGCCTCGCGATGCCACCGACGTGCCATCGTGCGGAGCGAAGCGAGTTGCATGTTCTGTGATTCGAGCGAGTCTTCGTCGCCGCGACGATCGAGTTCGAGGGCGACGCAGCCAGGTTGCTTCACCAGCTTGAGCGATTCGTCATAGATGGCTTCGACTTGCTCGGGATAGTTGGTGTTCGGATAACGCGAGCGAAGCTCTTGGAGCGAGAACTCGCCGACGCCCAAGTGTTCGAGCCGAGCGCTCATGGTCACCAATTGTGGCAGAGCGTTGTTGCGAATTTGCGGTGCAGGAACGGCTGGCGGTCCCACAAACATGGCCATGTACAAAACCACCGCCGGCGAAGCGGTCATCGCCACGAGCGAGGCGACCAGGCGTCGCCGTTGTTGCAGCACGACCGGTCGATCGACGGCTTGCCAGCACCAGCGGATGAACCACAGGCCGATGAGAAGCAGCGTCGTAAAGAGCAGGTAGAATTCGCCGAGCGGGACCCAAGTCAAGTGTTGCGGACCAGCGACACCAATCAAGTAAAGCGCACGGAGACCATCGCCCCATGTCGATTCGAAAATGATGCCCAGGCAGACAAAACCAAACAGACAGATCGCCAAGAAGATGCCGCCACGCAAACCCACCAGTGCCAAGCAGATGAGGCTGATCGCAAACAACAGGACCAGATCGAAGCAGATGCCAACCCAGGAGAAGTTCAAATTGCGCCAGGGCAATTGCACCAACACCGAAAGGACGACGGCAATCACCGTCGTGGTCAGCAGGGCATCGCCGAGCGACATCTTCCAATACTGACGAACCGGTTTGGCGGTCTTGCCAGTAGTCACTGGTGGCAGCTTCTCGGCACGCACGATTCCCAGTTCTGCTTCCCACCGCTTGCGCAACATCGCGGCAGCCATCGCCAGCCCAAGGACGAGCGGAAAGAGCATGACGAGCGGTTCGTAGGCGCGAATCGGCAGCAACAACAATAGCGGCGCGCATAGCAACGAAATTCGCCAGAACCAATGGAGGCGAACCAGGCCAGCCAGCATGGCGGCCCAGCATACGGCACCAGCGGTTAACGCCAGGGCCAAGGTGTGAATGTGGATTGCAATGGCTTGCAGCCAGGTCAGTTCATCAGGCATTTCGATCCCTTTCTCGCGAGCCCAGCCAATGACAACGAGCAAAGTCGCTGATGATTGCTGTAGCTTGCCGCCCTGGAGTTAACTCCTCGCGCACGAGAAATGAAGCTCCTGGTTTGGTCAACGATTCCATCGCCCGGTCGTTACGGTGGCCCGTTGTGCCTGTCTCGGCCGGCGTTCTGGCAAACTGCCGACCGAATTCATTCGTTACTTGGGTAGGTGTTTCGGTACCGTTCACGCTTCCAGCCCTCCGCTGCGAAATGTTCGGCCTTCCAACTGTTCGATGGCAGAGCGAACTTCTGCAGGAATCGCGGCTGGACGCTGCGACTGATAGTTAAACACCACAATCACGGAAGAGGATTCGGCAACGATCGCATTTTGTTGATTACTGACGATGGCATGCTCCATCACCAGGCTTGTTTTTCCCAGCTTGGTGACGCGCGAACCAATCGACACACTATCTGGGAAGTGCAACTGGCGACGGTAGTTGCAATCGATCTTGGCGAGGATGGGGCCCAGTACCGTAGGTGCTAGCCAGTCTGCCAAGCCAAGCTTTTGGATGTAGGCAACCCGCGCTGACTCGCACCAGCGGAAGTAGACGGTGTTGTTGACGTGTCCAAGTGCGTCTTGGTCGCCCCATTGAACGGGCCACTCGAGAACGACCGGAAAATCGCTCAGCAGACTCGTTGCCGAGGGTTGCTGTCCGGTTTGCTCTGGGGCTCCAGTGTTCATGCGGTTCTCGTAACACCTAAACGCAATCAGATTTGCGCTGTACTCAAATGAGTTGTCGCGGGAAGTGGTTGGTCGGGATTGCTTCAGCTGCAATCAGCCTGGCGTGCCGTAGTGCGCGGGTGGACAAACCGCGAAGAGAGGACGGCAGTGGGCGGGGCGGGCTTTCGATCTGGATGGAGAGATCTGGGTTCGAGGTAGGAGAGTAACCAGATCGCTCGTGTATCACTATACTCGGCTACGGCAGTCCGAGAAAAGGGTTAATGGGCAGCAAGTTCACATTCTTGCGGGCAATACTTATCGTGCTATCAGTCTCTTCGTCGGCTCTTAACACAGTTATTCCGCAAGCGTTGCGCTAAACCTGCTGTCACTGGCTAATGTCATCAGGGAACCTTAATCTGGTCGATTGTGGCGTCGAATCTTCCTTTCGGGTTTCGAAGGATTGGTTTCTGACGGCGCAGGACCAATTGCCAGCTCCGCGCTGACTTCACAAACGCCTCCTGCCATTTCGGCAGCGATGGCAGAGCTTTCAATCCGCAATTGACCATTTTCGCCGGTCGCAATAAACTTCTGAGGCTGTGCAAGTTGCGCCAATCGGAATGACCGTGCAGGCACTCGGGCAGGGCATTTGCACTTACGACCGCGAATTGCGCCAGAGCTGGCAGGATGTCACTCTGCGCTGGGGAACCACGGCCCAGCCTAAAACGTGCGCACAAAAATCTCTTTGCGACTGATGTGAAGTATGGACTTACTAGAGCGGACCTGGGAATCGTTTGGCCAGTTTTTTGGCGGCCTGCTATCAGGCTTCGAGCGCGGCGTGACTGCCATGTTCGGCACGTCGAACGCCCGGCTCATTCGCAAGATGTATGCTCGGGTCGAGTCGATCAACGAACTCGAGTCTCGCTTTCAGGCAATGTCCGACGCGGACTTGAAAGAACAGACAGCGAAGTTTCGCCAGCGGTTGAAAGCTGGCGAGTCGCTCGACGACATTCTCGTCGAAGCCTTCGCCGTCTGCCGCGAAGGCGGTCGCCGCTTTCTAGGCATGCGTCACTACGACGTGCAAATGGTCGGCGGCATGGTGCTGCACGGCGGTGCCATCGCCGAAATGGTGACGGGCGAAGGCAAGACCCTCGTCGCCACGTTGCCAGCGTATCTGAATGCCATCGAAGGCAAGGGTGTGCATGTCGTAACCGTGAACGACTACCTCGCCCGCCGCGACATGGAATGGATGGCTCCGCTCTACATGGGGCTGGGCCTGACTGTCGGCGCGATTCAAAGTGATATGGAAGTCGACGAGCGCCAAGCTGCTTACGACTGCGATATTACCTACGGCACCAACAACGAATTCGGCTTCGACTACCTGCGCGATAACATGCGTCCCGCCGCGCGCGGCGACGATCGCTTTCCCAAGCCGCTGCAACAGTCGCAGAAGGTGCTGAACTTCGCGATCATCGACGAAGTCGACAACATTCTGGTCGACGAAGCTCGTACGCCGCTCATCATCAGCGGTCCAGCGTTTCAAAACGTCAACAAGTACGGCGAAGCCGATCGCGTGGCTCGCGCGCTAAAGCGTGAGACGCATTTTGTCGTTAACGAAAAAGATCACAACGTCAGCCTGACCGATGATGGCGTGCGCGAAGCTGAACGGCTCGCAGGTGTCGAAAGCTTCTACACCGCCGACAACATGGAATGGCCTCACCTGATCGATAACGCGCTGAAGGCTCACTACCTGTATCAGCTCGACGTGCGTTACGTGGTGAAAGAAGGCAAGGTCATCATCGTCGACGAGTTCACCGGCCGCTTGATGGATGGCCGCCAGTGGAGCGACGGTCTGCACCAGGCTGTCGAAGCGAAAGAAGGGGTGAAGATCAAGGAAGAGACCCAGACGCTCGCCACCATCACCCTGCAAAACTTCTTCAAGCTCTACAACAAGCTCTGCGGTATGACCGGTACGGCCATGACCGAAGCCAGCGAGTTTTGGAAGATCTACAAGCTCGACGTCATTGCGATTCCAACCAACCGCGGCATGCAGCGGATTGAATTCCCCGATGCGATCTATCGCACCGAGAAGGAAAAGTTCATCGCTGTTGCCGACGATATCGAACGCGTTCACAAGTACGACACGGTCGTGCTGAAGACGGGCGAAGAACTCGTCGGTTTGATCCTCAAAGAAACCGAAGACAAGATTGAGTATCAACCGAAAGAAACTCGCGACGTTGAAGTTGTCGAGCGCTCAAAGATTGATCACCTCGAATATCGTGGCCGACCGGTGCTGATCGGTACGGTCTCGATCGAGAAGAGCGAACGGATTGGCGCGATGCTTGAGAAGCGGGGCGTGAAGCACCTGGTGCTCAATGCCAAGCATCACAAGCGCGAAGCTGACATTGTCGCTCAGGCCGGTCGACTGGGGGCCGTGACCATCGCCACGAACATGGCGGGCCGTGGTACCGACATCATCCTCGGCGGCAATGCCGAAACCATGGCCTGGGCCAAGTTGCAAGAAAAGTACAAGACTCGCCTCGATGTGCCCGCTGCCGAGTGGGATGGCCTCGTCCGCGAGATCGAAGAAAAAGAACAGATGAAGCCCGAAGGGGTCAAGGTCAAGGAACTGGGCGGCCTCTACGTCATCGGCACCGAACGTCACGAAGCTCGTCGTATCGATCTTCAGCTTCGCGGTCGCTGCGGTCGTCAAGGCGACCCCGGTAGCAGCCGCTTCTTCCTGTCGCTCGAAGACGACCTGATGCGAATCTTCGCCGGTCAGTGGGTGAAGTCGGTTCTCGATTGGCTCGGCATGAAGGAAGGCGAGCGGATCGAACATCCGATGGTCAGCCGGCGAATTTCGGCCGTGCAAAAGAAGATGGAAGAGCGGAACTTCGAAATCCGCAAGAACCTGCTCGAATACGACGAAGTGATGGACGAACAGCGGAAGCGGGTCTATCGCTTCCGCCAGAACATTCTCGATGGCGAGAATTGCCGCGACGTGATTCTGACCATGGTTCGCAAGCAAGTGAATCAGAACGTCGAATCGTTCCTCAAGCGAGATTACGGTGCCGGCGTGTTTGCCGCCTTCGCTGCGACTCGCCTGGCTGCCACGTTCGAAGCCCGAGACTTCGTCGGCATGGACTACGCTGGAGCCGAAGAGTATGCCCTGAGTGAGGCAACCCGTTCCGCCGAGACGCACGTGCAGGATGGTCTCGATGAGAATCTGCCCGAAGGGTCGGACGAAGAAGAGTGGAATTGGGAAGCGATGGCTAAGATGGCCAACACCCGCTGGGGTACCAATCTCCGCGATAAGGATCTGAAGAAGATCGGCCGTGATCACGTCGCCGAGCACATCATCGAACTGGCCCGCGAACGCATTAAGACCGTGGAACTGAGCGAAGGAAAGCCTTTCCTCGAGGACGACTTTGGTTACCGCACGGTGGTCGCCTGGGCTCGAGCCAAGTTCGGCTTGGACCTGGATCTCGATGCCATCAAGAAGCTCGACGTCAATGCCCTGAAAAAGTATGTCGTCGATCAAGCGGTGGCTGCTTACGATCGCAAGGAAGCAGAGTATCCGATCGTTGCCGGCATCTATAACTGTGGCGGTGGCGAGAAGGGTCAGCTCAATCGCGAAGAGCTGGTAGCGTGGGCTCGCGAGCGATTTAACTCGTCGCTCGAAGTCGACGATCTGAAGAACAAGACGCAAGCTGAAATGGTTCAGCTGATGTTGCCGCAGAGCCAGCGGTCGCAGCAGCAAGCCGAACAGACCATCGCCGAGGTCAAGAAGCGTGTTGCCGAAGTCTTCCAAAACAAGAACGGCGACGACAGCGATGCTGCCTTCAAGCCTTTGGCCACTTGGTCGCAGGAAACGCTTAAGTCGGAAATGACGGCCGAGAAGATGGCCGATTTGGACGCGGCAGAACTCGAGCATCAGCTGCTGATCGATGTTGAAGATCGCTATCGCCCGGAAATTCGCCGCATGGAGCGATCGGTGCTGCTGCAAGTCGTCGACAGCATGTGGAAAGACCACCTGCTGATGATGGACCGCCTGCGCAGCTCGGTTGGCCTCGTCGGCTATGCCCAGATTGATCCCAAGGTGGAGTACAAGCGCGAAGGTATGAAAACCTTCGAGCAGATGTGGCACTCGCTCGACGATCGTGTAACCGAACTGGTCTTCAAGGTCGAACAGCTGAACGAAGACTTTGTCCGCAGCACGTTCCCGCAAGACAAGATGAATGCTCGTCACGATTCGATGAGCGGTGCTGACGATGAGCTTGATGCTTCGCAGGAGCAGACCAGCAGTTCGTCGAACTCCGGGACCGATACTCGACCGGAACCGATTCGCAACCGCGGTCAGCGTGTGGGGCGTAACGATCCCTGCCCGTGCGGTAGCGGCAAGAAGTACAAGAACTGCCACATGCGCAGCAGTGGCGGAGCCATTGTGTAGGGGATCGGCTCCGCTTTGAACCTAATGTTCCCTGCTTAATGTGTGTTTGTGGAGTGGTTGCGACGATTGCGGTTCAGCCCCTCACCCTAACCCTCTCCCCGGAGTAACGAGGAGAGGGGACTAGAACTAAGAACAACGCTGCGAAAGGATTCGCGCATGGCCTACGTGCTGAACGTCGCGTACGTGCTGCTCATCATCGCAGCGAGTCCGTATCTTCTCTGGTCTCGTTGGCGGCATGGTAAATACCGCGATGGCTGGCGGCAGAAGTTCTGGGGCGATGTTCCCCGGCGGCGATCGCGCCGCACACCTTGCCTGTGGCTGCATGCCGTCAGCGTTGGTGAAGTGAATCTGCTTGAGCCGCTGATTGCCCGCTGGGAGAAATCGCATCCCGAGTGGGAAATTGTGATTAGCACCACGACGCAAACCGGCTTTGCCCTCGCGCAAAAGCGGTACGCGCCACGCATGATTTTCTACGCCCCGCTCGACTTCACGTGGTCGGTCGCTACCGCCCTGAAGATTATCTGTCCCACAATGCTGGTAATGGCCGAACTCGAACTGTGGCCCAACTGGATCGCCGCGGCCAAGCAAAGCGGCGCGAAAATCGCCGTTATCAACGGTCGCCTGAGCGAGAAGAGCTTTCGGGGATATCAACGCATCGCGCATTGGCTGCGAAGCACGCTGGCGATGCTCGATTTGGTCGCAGTGCAAAATCAAGAATACGCCGAGCGTTTCATCGCCCTGGGAACACCTGCCAAGCAAGTCACCGTTACGGGCTCGATGAAGTTCGACGGGGCCCAGACCGACCGAACGAATGCCGCCACGCGCCGGCTGTGCTCGCTTGCAGGAATCTCCGAAAGCGATATCGTTTTGCTCGCCGGCAGCACGCAAGCGCCCGAAGAACAGATTGCTTTGAATGTCTTTCAGCAGCTAGCGCCGCAGCATCCGAATTTAAAGCTGCTCGTCACCCCGCGACATCCCGAGCGGTTCGATGAAGTAGCAGCCATCCTCGACAAGAGCTGCGTTCGCTGGCAACGAAGATCGAAACTCGAAACTGCGGGCAACGATCCGCTGGCCCGCGTGCTGCTGATCGATGTCGTCGGCGAACTTGGTGCCTGGTGGGGTGCGAGCCACATTGCTTACGTCGGCGGCAGTCTGAGCCGCCGTGGTGGGCAGAACATGATCGAACCGGCTGCCTATGGCTCAGCGATCTCATTCGGCCCGAATACCTGGAATTTCAAAGACGTCGTGCAGTTGCTGCTCGGCAAGCAGGCGGCCGTGGTCGTGAAGAACGAAGCGGAACTGAAGTCATTCGTCGCCCGCTGTCTCGCGGACCCAGCGTTCGCCGCTCAACTGGGCCAGCGAGCAATGGAGCTGGTACGCGAACAGCAAGGCGCGACCGATCGAACGGTGGCGATCTTAGAAGGTCTCGCCGCGAATCGTCTCGCTCCCACATTGCCGGCTCATCCCACGTGGAGGAAGAGCGAGGGTAAGCGAAGGGCGGGTTAGTAAGAAGGAAGTTTACGCATCCGCATCTTTTCGCACGCTGAACTCGAGTTTCCAGCGCTGCGGAGCTTCACTGCTGGTAGGACGAGTGCCGGCGCACCAGAGTTCGAAGACGCCGAGTTCGGTCAGGTTCGATTGAAAACGAACCGGCACGTAGTCGTCCTGTGTCTCGTCTTCTTTGGGTAATGCCGCTTCCAGCGAATCGGTTTCGGCCAGTTCTTCTTCGTCCCACGAACTGAGTAGATCGCCGGGCTTGTCGCCTTTACGCGTGGGCGAGCTGAAGAAGCGGAAGGTGGCGGGCTCGCCAACCACGAGGCCGATTTCACCCGACGGGACGTCGACGGTCGTACCTTCCTCCATGCCGAACGGCACGACGCAGAGCGCGCGAAGCGGACGCGGAGCACCTGGAATCGCCAGGCCGGCCGTTTCGATACCCACGTAGTACGACCGAGCCGTGCCGCCGCGGATCCGCACGCCGCCGTGCAACTTGGCCCAGCCATAATAGGCAGCGCCGCGGGCGACGGCGTGATCGAGGTCTTGTTCTCCGTCCAGAATCTTCGCGGGCTTGCTGGGAGCCCAATCGCCCAGCACTTCCATCAGCCGATTGCGGAACGGAGCCGCTTTGAAGACGCCACCGTTGAAGAGCACATGTGTCGGCTGCACCGCGGTACCATCGGATCCGTGGGCTGAGAGGAACGCAGCCAGGTGGCGAGTGACGGCGGTGTCCGATTCAAACGGCAAGCCAATTTCTTGAAAGCCCGACTGGCGACGTCGCGCGGGCTTATCGCTGAGTGAGGTTTTGGGGAAGAAGCCTTCGAGAAGCAATTCGGCGGCGCTAGCACGCTCGACATCGACGGTGACCGTACCACCGATCAGCTTGCTGCCGCGGCCAAGTACGCTGACGGGATGTTTCTTAGGGCCTTCTTCCGGGAGCAAGGTTTCTTTCGCCATGCGGCAGGCATGCCAGAGCGAAACCGATTGCCACGGATCGAGCTTGGTTCCCTTTTCGGCGAATTTGCCGGCAACGAAATGTGCGAGGGCAAGATCCATGTTGTCGCCACCGACCAGCAAGTGATCGCCGACGGCAATTCGCCGCAACATCAGTTCGCCACGTTCCTCGGCGACACCGACGAGCGTGAGGTCGGTGGTGCCACCACCTACATCGCACACCAGCAGCGTATCGCCGACTTTGAGTGCGCGGCGCCAACGCTCGCCCATGCTGGTGAGCCAGGCATAGACGGCTGCCTGAGGTTCTTCGAGCAACACCAGGCTCTGCGGCAAGCCAGCAGCAAGTGCTGCTTCGCGAGTCAGCTCGCGGGCCGCGGCGTCGAACGATGCGGGAACCGTGAGCACCACTTGCTGACTGGCCAGCGGAGCATCGGGAAAGGCTTGTTCCCAGGCAGAACGAAGGTGTTCGAGATACCGCTTCGAAGCCGCGACCGGCGAGACCTTCGCCACTTCAGCCGGCGCGTTCCAAGGCAGAATCGGCTGATGGCGATCGACCTTGCTGTGGCAGAGCCAGCTCTTGGCGGCCGTAACGGTCCGCTGCGGTGCATCGGCCGCTTGCTTGCGAGCCAGTTCGCCAGCGACTTGAGTCTGGCCACTTTGCCAGGGCAAATCGAGCGCGCCGCCGGTCGCTTCATGATCGGGAGCGAGATACAAGAACGACGGCAGCGTGTTGCGGTTCTCGATCGAGCCGGCAGCGGTTAGCTGCGGAATCGGCAATAGCTGAACCTGAGGCTTTTCGGCATTGATGGGTGCGTAGGCGAGGACGCTGTTGGTGGTTCCCAGGTCGATGCCGATGACGTATTGAGCGGTCACTTAGATCTCCACTTCGGCAGGGGCGACGACGAGGGCGGAACTATTGCTACCAGTCCAGGCGGGCAAATTGACTTGCGTGGCTTCCCAACCGGCGTGGGTCAGGCTGCCGCGGTGCGGACCATTGCCGGCCACGTTGCCGACCAGGCGAAAGCGGGCCGGGTCGTAGCCTGCGGGCACTTCGGCCTGGTCCCCTTCCGTCTGCGAACTGACCCGCTTCAAGGCAAAGAAGCGATCGACTACCCCAGCGGAATCCCGCAGCACGTTGCGAGCTGCGGCCCCGATTTGTTCGTCGGAATAGTCGCCCAGGGGCTCTTGAATGAGGTCGACGAGGCGAGCTTCTCGCTGCAACGCGGCTAGCAGGGTCAGCGCTTCGCTCCGTTTGGGCACAGCCGGAGCCTTGGCGGGGACGTTCTCTTTTGGCAACGTCTCGCCGCCTGTGATGACCGCTGGCAACGCTCGTCCAGCGAGCGCGGCGTCGATTCTGTCCGCTGCGGCAGCATCGAACAGCGCCTTAAAGAAGGCTCGAAAGGCCACTCCGATTCGTCCCATGTGTATATCTCAACTAGAGTTGCGTCACAAAGTGCCGCGCGCGTGAAAAATCCGTACAAACGGACGAAACTTCCCAGGGCGTGCTGGCGTCAAACATCAAGCGGTTTTCGCTGCGCGGTTGGAGCGAAGTTTGCAAACGACTCAGTCTACAGGTCGCCCGCCCTTCACAGGGCACTGGTAGTACAACCCGGCTGAAGGGCAGTTGTCAACGGCCAGCATGCGGCAACGTGCAGCCAAAGGGTTGCCATTGCCCAAGTGTCTAAGTTCGACGGTTTATCCCGAAAAAGCGGCAGTTCCTTACCTTATGTCTTTCCCCACTTCCCTAACCGTCTATCTTGGAAGTTGTGAGCGACCCGACAGCGGCGGGTCGTTTGCCGCGACTCAACGTCGTGCGGGCGTATCTCGTGTCAGCACTGTCCGGAACCAGTGTTGGCCCCAACCGTTTTCCCCAGTGTGCGGCGGCCAGCGATGGCACGTGCCGAAGCGCGCTAACTTCAACTCCCTCGTTCAATCCACCAGTCTTTGGCAACCGACGTTGCGCGCCTCGCGCACCGCCGTCGGCTATGGGTCTGAGCGGATCGCTCGCGATGTTGCAGCCAGGATGTCGTTGATCCCCTGTTCTTCCTTTGCACGTGACGTCTGGTAAGGCGGAACACCTTATTTCGACCGACGTGCAGAGCAGCAGTCATCTCCCGACCAGTCAGAATTTACGGTAGCAGAGCAGAAGGCAATCTCTCGTTATGAAGAAGCACCACCCGAGCCTCGCCCAACGAACCATCACCACGCTCAAGAAGATGTGGTCGCGCCGCCAGTCGCCCGAAGGCCGCAACGAGGACCTGCGTGGCCGCAAAAAGGCGTTCTTGTTCGAGTCGCTCGAAAATCGCTCGCTGATGGCCGGTGATCTCGGCAATCTGCCCGATTATGGCGACAACAGCAACGACGATACCCCGGCCATTACCGCCAACAACAGCGCTGGCGAAGCCTCGGTGCTGAATAACGACCTGGTGGCATTCGCTAAGGCTTTGGCCAATACGAATATCAAGTTCTATGGCGCTGCCTGGTGCCTGCACTGCACCGCGACGAAGAATCTGTTCGAAGATGGTGGCAAGTACCTGCCGTTCATCGAAGTGACCAACCCGGACAAGACTCCGAACGCCATCGCCCAGGCCAATAACATCACCACCTACCCAACCTGGGTGTGGCAAGATGGCTCGCGTTCGACGGGCGAGCTCACGCTGCAAGAGATCGTCACGAAGTCGGGCATCGCGATTCCGCAGAGCAGCCAGCCGTTCTTGGCGGAACTGGACGATGTTACCTTGCTCGGCGGTTCGCCTTTGATGATTGGCCTTGATGGGTACGATCCCAACGGTGGTGGAATCACGTACACCGTCACCAGCGACAATCCCACACTGGTCAATCCGACGATCCTGACGGGCAATCAAAGCATTCGCATGAATGTGGCCGGTTACGGCACGATGACCTATCAGCTGTTCGATAACTACGCCCCGCGCGTGACGGCGCAGATCAAGCAGTTGATTGCCAACGGTTTCTACAACGGCCTGACATTTCACCGCGTGATCAACGACTTTGTGATTCAGGGTGGTGATCCCACGGGGACTGGTACCGGCGGTTCGACGCTCGGCGACTTCGACGACCAGTTCAACGTCAATCTGAACCATAACCGCTCCGGCCTGCTGTCGATGGCCAAGAGCAGCGACGATACCAACGATTCGCAGTTCTTCATTACCGAAGAATTGAATCAAGGCTGGTTCGTCACGCTGACGGGCGCACCCACCGGCGGTACGTTCACGCTCAGTTATCAGGGTCAAACGACCGCTCCCATCGCCTTCAACAATTCGAGCATGGCGACCACTTCGGAGAGCATTAAAGCGGCTCTCGGTGCGCTGACGAACATCGGCGCGAGCAACATCAAGGTCACTCACACGCCGCAAATGAGCGGTTCGACGGTAACAGAGAACCGCCGCTTCTATGTCGAATTCACCAACGACCTCGGCAAGCAGACATTGATGCCTGTCACGGGCAACGGCACTGGTTTGACCGGCGGTACGAATCCGAACTTGTCGATCTTAGAAGGTCCACGTTCGAGCCGGCACTTGGACTTCAATCACTCCATCTTCGGTGCATTGGTCGAAGGCGAAGCCGTTCGCGATGCCATTAGCAACGTGCCGGTGAACAGCAGCAGCAAGCCGCTGGAAAATGTGATCATCAGTTCCATCGAAGTCTTCAACGACACCGAAAATGGCATGCTGCAGCTGAAGGCGGCCGAAGGTGCCACCGGTTCGGCGAACATCACCGTTACCGCGACCGATGCCGATGGGCAAACGACCACGCGCACCTTCAAGGTCGATGTCCGCCCCGACAACAAGAACGGTGCTCCGTTCCTGGCCGACATTCCGACGATCAACATCGCCTCGGGTGGTTCGACCACCTATCAGATGCAGGCGACCGACGCCGAAGGTCAAGCGATCGTTTACGAAGCTGCCAAGCCAACCGGCAACACGGTCAACTACACGCTTAACACCGACAGCGCTACTGGCCAGGTGACCATTACGCCACCGACTGGTTTTGTCGGCACGTTTAATGTCATCATGCGGGTGAAGGCAGCAACCACCACCGACACCAACGACGTCTACGATTCGCAGTTGGTGACGGTGAACGTCGGGCCCACCGGCAAGCCAGTTGTCGACCTCACCGCTGCTTCCGACACGGGCACGCTCGACAACGATAACGTGACCAATGCCAGCACGCTGTCATTCACTGTTTCGAATGTGACCAGCGGAGCAACCATCAAGCTCTACAACGGCAATACGGTAATCGCCCAAGGTGTCGCTAGCGGCACCTCCATCACACTGTCGACCGTAGCAATCAATTCGCTGGGAACCGGCACGTATCAGATTTCGGCGACACAGACAGTCAGCAACGCGGAAGGTGAACGAGCCGACAACCTGGAATTGAAGTTCGATAAGACGGCTCCCGGAGCCATTACTTCGACAGCGCCTGTCGAAGCGACCGTCGGCGTTCCGTATGTCTACAACGTCCAAAGCCCGGATGAAGGAACGGCGGGGGTCGTGTACTCGCTGGTTTCCGGCGCCCCCGCGGGCATGGCGATCAACAGTGCCACGGGCGTGTTGACTTGGACCCCAGCGGCCAATCAGACCGGCTCGCAGACCTTCACGGTGCTCGCGACCGATCTGGCTGGCAACGCCGTGAATCATCCGATTACGGTGAATGTCGCTGCTGCTACGCCCAAGGACGTCGAGTTTATCCTGCGGATCGTCGATGCCGACGGCAATGTGCTGAATAATCTGACCGCCGGCCAAGAGTTCTTCGTCGAAGGTTACGTCTCCGATACTCGCCCCGATGGCAGCAGTGCTTCGTTCGGTGCTTTTTCGTTCTATGCCGATATCAACTACTCGTCGAACGTGCAGCTGAACGGCACGATCCAGCCTGGCACGATCTACGGCGGCCGTAACGACGATGATATCTCCACTCCCGGCTTGATCGACGAGTTGTCCGGTGTGGCCGGCACCACTCCGGTAGGTCGCGGCGAGAAGCTGTTCGTCCGGATTCCGATGAAGGTCATTGGCACGGGTACCGTGGTCATCTCGTCGGACGCGGTGGAATCGACTGATGCCGACATTGCTCTGTATGGCGCTTCGCTGCCGACAGACCCCGAAGATGTGAACTTCGGCTCGGCGATGGCCAGCATCGGTGCCTCGATTGTTGCCAACAACGACACGTTCAACTTCGATGAAGACTCGACGAACCAGGTCATCAACCCAATCACCAACGATACCGTCACGGGCGGTTCGAACACCGAACTGATCATCACGGCGGTCGGTACGACCAGCAACGGCGGCACGGTAACCATCGCCGCGGACGGCAAGACGATTCTTTACACTCCGGCCGCCAACTATGCCGGTCTGGAGACTTTCACTTACACCGTCAAGCGAGGCACGTCGACCGAAACGAGCACCGCGACGATCAGCGTGCAAGTGCAGCCGAAGAACGATGCCCCGGTGGGTGTGGACGACACAGCTACCGTTTCGGAAGACAGCACCGATAACTCAATCGACGTGCTGGCCAACGACACCAGCGGGCCTGATACCAACGAAACTCGCACCGTCTCGGCCGTGACTCAAGGCAGCAATGGTGGCACCATCACGATTGGCCCGGGTGGCAACTCGGTGCGGTACACCCCCGCTGCGAACTTCAAGGGTACGGAAACCTTCACGTACACCGTTCGCGATAACGGCGGCTTGACCGATACGGCGACCGTGACCGTGACGGTTACCGATGCCAACGATAACCCCGTCGCTGTCAACGATACGGCGACCACGACTGAAGACATCGCCACGGCTATCACCATCAACGTGTTGGCTAACGATAACACGGGCGATGAGACCGGCGAAACGCTGACTGTTTCTGCTGTCGGCACGGGTAGCAACGGCGGCACGATCACGCGAGCCACCGACAACAAGAGCATCCTCTACAAGCCAGCTGCCAACTTTGCGGGCACCGAAACCTTCACCTACACCATCAGCGATGGCAACGGCGGCACCGCTACGGCCACGGTGACAGTCACGGTCACGGGCGTCAACGATCCGCCGACCGCTGCCAACGACACGCTCAACGCGTTTAAGAACAGCACCACTACCTTGCTTGTGCTGGCCAACGATTCGAGTGCGCCCGATGCCAACGAAACCTTCACCGTTACTGCGGTGACCCAAGGTGCTCATGGCACCATCGCCATCAGCCCCGGAGGCGGCAGCGTTACCTATACGCCAGCCGCGAATTACACCGGTACTGACACCTTCACTTATACCATCACCGATGCGGGCGGCCTGACTGCCACTGCTACGGTGACGGTCACCGTGCAGGACTTCGTCCCGTCATCTCTGGCTGGGTACGTCTTCAAGAACGGCGATAGCAGCCCGCTGGAAGGCGTGACGATCACGCTCACCGGCACCGACGTAAACAATGCAGCCGTCACTCGCACGGTGAAGACCGATGCCGCCGGTGCTTACAAGTTCGACGCGCTGATTCCTGGTACCTACAAGATCAAAGAAACCCAGCCCACGTTGATCAAGGATGGTGTCGACACCATCGGTAGCCAGGGTGGTACCGTCGCCAATGACGAGTTCACCATCACCCTCTCGCAAGGGACCAACGGTACAAACAACAACTTCGGTGAAGCGGGCGTGCAACCGACGACCACCACCGGAACCACGACGACGATCAACTTCCGCAAGAGCGATCTGTTCTCGCACAACAGCTCGAACTACGTCCTCGCCGCCGTCGATAACACCACCGGCAGCACGTGGATCAACGAAGTCGGAAGCAACTTCGCCGATGGCATGACGTCGACGCAGATCACCAAGCAGACCGGCAATCAGCTGAAGATTGAAGTCAAGAACGGAAGTGGCCCGGCTCAAACCGCGACGGTGAGCATGGACAGCCCGAACGTGCGAGCCATCGGCACCAGCGGCAACACGACGCTCTATCGCTTCCGCGGAAGTTCGAGCTTCTATGGATTTACTCCGTCTACTTCCGCCACCAGCACGCCGGCCGACGAGGAGAGCGACAGCATGTCCGGCGGTGAATACGTCGACGACAACCTGGCTGCTGCGGTTGCCGCCAACAACAGTTCCAACAACTCCGCGGGCGAGTATGTGAACCCGAACGAAGCGGCCGCTGTCGATACCCTGATGGCTCTCATTGGCAGCGATATGGACGACCAAGACGACGGCAACGACAGCAACTAAGCTTGTCGTTATCGGCCTCTCGGATGAACCCGGCGCGATCCCCTCTCGCCGGGTTTTTCTGTTTCTTGGGCACCGAGGGGAATGTTCAAGGTTTAAGGTTTAAGGTTCAATGTTGAAGCAGTCGCCTCGACCGGCAGTGCGTTTAACTTTGAACCTTGAACTTGAAACCTTAAACCTCTTCCATGCCATTCTCCAGCGTCACGGTCAGCCTGGTTCCCGAAGCTCGTGGTGGGCCGTTCGTTTTTTGGGATGATCTGCCGGCCGCGTGTGCAACGGCTCGGCAATTGGGCTTCGATGCCATCGAGATCTTCCCGCCGGGACCTGAGGCCATTAATATCGCCGCGGTAAAGCAACTGCTGAGCGATCATCAGTTGAAACTGGCCGCGATGGGCACGGGCGCGGGCTGGGTGAAGCACAAGTTGCACCTGACGCATGCCGACGCGAGTATTCGCGCGCGAGCGAAGGATTTCATTCGCTCGATCATCGATACCGCCGGCCCGCTTGGCGCACCAGCGATCATCGGTTCGATGCAAGGTCGCTGGGGCGAGAGTGTATCTCGCGAACAAGGCTTTGCCTGGCTGGGCGAAGCGCTCGTCGAACTGGGCAATCACGCGCAGCAATACAACGTGCCGCTGATCTACGAACCGCTCAATCGCTACGAGACCAACTATTGCACGACCGTCGAGTCTGGTGTTTCGCTGCTGAAGCAAGCGGGCGCGACCAACACGCTGTTACTCGCCGACTTGTTCCACATGAACATCGAAGAAGCCGATCTGCCCGCTGCCATCCGGTGCGGCAAAGGCTACATCGGCCACATTCATCTGGTCGACAGCAACCGTCGCCCCGCCGGCCTTGGCCATCTCGACCTCGCCCCCATCGCCGCCGCCCTGCGCGACATCCACTACGATCGCTTTCTTTCCGCCGAAGCACTCCCGTTCCCCGATTCCACCGCTGCGGCAAAAACCACGATTGAAACCTATCGCAAGTTCTTCGCCTAACTTTAAACTTTGCACTTTAAACCTGAAACCCTCCCATGCTTCACCACAAACTGATCCATCCCGAGATCCTCGCCATTCTGGGTCGCGCGGGGCATCACTCGACAATCTTGATTGCCGACGGCAACTATCCAGCGGCGTCGAAGCGTGGGCCGCGCGCGGAACTGGTATCGCTGAACCTGATGCCCGGCGTAGTCACGTGCACGCAGGTGCTGGAGGCCATTCTGTCGGCGGTGCCGATCGAAGCCATTCACACCATGATGTACGAGACCGAGGGGCCCTATGCCTTGAAGGAAGATCCCGAGGTTTGGGATTCGTACCGGCAAACATTGAAAGACGCGGGATCTTCGCTGAAACTAGAACCCATCGAGAAATGGAAGTTCTACGACGAGGTCGTCACGCCCGACCATGTGCTGACCGTGCAAACGGCCGATCAGCAGCGATATGCGAATCTCTTGCTGCATATCGGGGTTAGGATGTAGGGGGGAAGGGCGCGGGAGGCGTGAGACGAGAGGCTGGGGAAGGGACTAGGAACTAGAGACGAGGGGTTGGTGAAACATGAAGCGCATCGTTGGAATGTTGGTGGTGGCGTTGATGATGCTGACCACGAATGCGCACGCGGCGGATGAGAAAGAGGCGACGCCCGAGCAACTGGCGGCACAGAAAGAGCAGCTGAGCAAGGTGCAAAAGCTGGTGGGCTCGTGGAAGGGTGTCGGGCAGCCTCAGCGGGGCAGCACCAAGGATTCTTGGATCGAGCAGGCCAATTGGGCCTGGCGCTTCAGCCCGCAGCGAACAACGCTCTTCACGCGTCCCGAGAAGAGCAAGTACTTTTCCAAGCTGGAACTGATTGCCGGCGAGCAGGCCGACGCATATTCCATGGCGGCCACGCCCGCAGCGGGCGGTGAGGCCGTCACCTATCAGGGCAAGCTCGATGCCGATGGGAAATTGTCGCTGGAGCAAACATTCGCTCCGGCAGGACTGCCGCAGCGAATCTCGCTGCGCTTTGTCGCCGAGGGTAAACGCCTGCTGGTCTTGTACGAAGGGAAGACGCAGTTCAGCGATCAGCTGGTGCGACTGGCCGAGGTTGGTCTGACGCGCGAGGGAAGTGGCTTCGGTCAAGGCGCGCAAGGGCCCGAGTGCGTCGTCACCGGCGGCGCAGGATTGATTGCCGTCGAATATGACGGTCAGAAATACTTCGTCTGCTGCACCGGTTGCCGCGACTACTTCAACGCCGATCCCGCTAAAGCGCTCGCTGAATACAAGGAGCGCAAGGCCGAGGAGAAAAAGGCGTTGGAGGAAGCGAAGAAGGGTTAAAGGGAGGAAGAGAAAAGGCCCTATGCTCTTTACTTTCTCTTCATCCCTGCATCGCTTTCACCGTTCAACTCTACTCACTAGCAGCCGAACTTTTCCAGCTTCTGGCGCAGAGTGTCGGCGGTGAAAGGCTTCACCAGGTAATCGGAAACGCCGGCCTGGATGGCTTCCAGCACGCGGGTCTTTTCCGCTTCCGTGGTGACCATGATGATTGGCACCGTGGCATTGATGGCGCGAATCTCGCGAATCACATCAAGGCCGTTCTTTTTCGGCATGTTCCAGTCAGTCAGCACCATGTCGTAGGTGGCCTGCTGAAACATGATGACTGCTTCTTCGCCATCCGCTGCTTCGGCAGCGTCGGGAACCCCAACGGCTTGCAGCGAACGCAAAATGATCTTCCGCATCGTGCTCGAATCGTCGGCAACCAAAACCTTCTTGCTCATGTCAAAGCTTCCACTCACGTGTTCGGTAATCGCCTGCCCCAATGCTGGCGGACAACGCTACGTTGTCGAATGTGCGTGTCAAATGTGCGTAATTCCCGCAGTCGCCACGGCTACTCAATTGGCGCGATTGCGTCTAACTTGAACCTCTGCCACGGCCACTCGTACCACCTATAACGACTGCAACGCTTTAACTTTCTCATGAACGACACCAAACACGCCTCGCCGCAATTCGTTTCGCCCGGCTCCTCGCAGTGGGCGGGCAAGGTGGTCGTCATTGGCGTGTTTGTCGTCGCCTTAAGTGCCGCCTCATTCGCCCTGTGGTGGAATATCACGCGAGCCAAGAAATCGCTCGAGTTCTGGGGCAAGGACTCGGTGCGCGCCATTCAGCACGGTAAAAAAGTCGAATTGATGGAGCTAAAAAGTTGGCCCAAAGCGGAATCGGACCAGCACGAAGGAAAGCGATTCGCTTGGGGGGAACAGGAAATCCAGATCGCCAAGACGCACGATATTTCGGGCGCTCACGGCCTGGCGCATGCCCGGCATTCACTCACCGACGACTCCAGCTTTGTATGGACAGTCACCACTCCCGCTGAGCAGCCAAATTGGACCCACGCCGTCAGCTTTGACGACGACACCACCGATGTGCTGATTCTGCTCGATCTCACCAACCGCCGGCTCGTCTACTACAACGGCCTGCGCGAAGTGACCATCATCCCCAAGATCAGCGAAGGCTGGCAGACCTACATCGGCAAGCAGCTGAAAGCAAAACCTTAGCCTTTCCAGGTGGCAACGACCAGCGCCTGCAATAGCTTGAAAACCCCCGGCGGCATCGCCAAACTGAAAGACCCCTCCTCACCGCGACGATACCTCCCCGAACCTCTCCTCAACTACGAACTACGAACTTCCAACCTATCCCCCCGGGTTCCCTCATGCACAGTACCCGAATTGCCCTCATCGTCGTTGCCCTGCTCGCGCCCCTGACGAGCGCAGCGGAACTCGATCGCTCGCCCATCGATCTGGCGATCGCCCCCGACGAATCCTGGCTGGTGACGATCAACCAGACGAGCGACAGTGCTTCGCTGGTGCGAACGAGCGATGGCCGCGTGCTGCACGAGCTGCCCGTCGGCGATCATCCTACGGGTATCACGCTGCTGCCGAGCGGCAACGAACTGCTCGTCGCCTGTCAGCATTCGGGCGACTTGGTGCGCCTGCAAGTGAATGGCGAGCAACTAAAAGTGCTGGGCAAACTCAACGTCGGCTATCTACCGCATAGCGTGATCGTGACGAAGGATGGCCAGACCGCGTATGTTTCGCTGATGGCTTCCGCCGAGATCGCCATCGTCGATCTGGCCAAGAATGAAGTCAGCGAAAAGATTGCTGTCGGTCGTTGGCCCCGGCATCTGGCTTTGTCGGCCGACGGCAACACGTTGGCCGTCGCGGCGAGTGGGGATCGCGGCATTTCGGTCGTCGACCTCACCACGAAGAAGCAAAAGTTCCACGAAACCTTCATGGGGCTGAACATTGGCCAGTTGCAGATCGGCAAAGATCAGCAGCAGGTGTACACCACATGGATGACGTACCGCGGCTTTCCACTCAACATCGCCAACATTCGCCAAGGCTGGGTGCTCGGCAGCCGTGTCGGGCGAGTGCGGCTCGACGAATCCACTCGCCGGGAAGCAATGGCGCTCGATCCACGCGGTCGTGCTGTCGCCGACCCCTACGGCTTTGCCCTCACCAGCGACGAGCAGCGAATGGTCGTCGCCGCCGGTGGTACGCACGAACTGCTGGTCTATCGCGCGACCGATCTGCCGCTCAAGGCCGTCGGCAGCGACGATCACGTCCCCGACGAAGTGCTGAAAGACAGCGACCGCTTCTTTCGCATCGAACTGGGCGGCAAGCCTCAAGGGCTGAAGATCGCCAAGGATGACAAGACGGTCTACGTGGCCAACTACTTTTCGAACAGTGTGCAGGTCGTCGATATCGCCAGTAAGGAAGTGACGAAAACCTTCGCTCTCGGCGGGCCGGAGAAACCTTCGCAAGCTCGCGAGGGAGAACAGATTTTTTACGATGCCCGCCGCAGTCTCGACCAGTGGTATAGCTGTGCGACCTGCCACGTCGATGGCGGCACGAATTCTATCCCCATGGATACGCTCAACGACGGCACGCCGTTCACCAGCAAGACCGTCCTCCCCCTTTATCACCTGGCCGAAACGGCTCCCTGGACCTGGCATGGCTGGCAGAAAGATCTCACAGCCGCCATGAAGAAGTCACTCGTCGATACGATGCACGGCCCGATTCCCACCGACGACGACGCCACGAAGGTCCTCGCCTACCTGCAAGAACTCAAGCCCGCGCCGAATCCGTTCCTTGCCAAAGACGGCAAGCTGACCGCTGCCCAGGAACGTGGCCGGCAACTCTTCACCGGCACGGCCGCCAATTGCCTGCAATGCCACACCGGCCCGCACTTCACCGACGGCCAGATTCACGAAGTGGGACTCGAATCCAAAAAGGACGCCTACCGCGGCTACAACACCCCCACGCTTCGCAACGTCTATCTCAAAACCACCCTCCTCCACGACGGCCGCTCCTCCACCCTCACCCAAGTCCTCTCCGGCCCTCACTCCCCCGACAAAGTCGCCGGCGAACGCCCCCTCACCGAAGACGAGATTAAGGATTTGGTGGAGTATCTAAAGACGTTGTGATCTAAGCCATTCACGTACCGATGCGCGAGTTACGCTTCCGCAGTGTTCGCTACCACGAGTATTACTTCTTCAGTTTGAACAGCGAGCCCAGTTGCAGTGGCTTCTCGTAGTTCTCGTCGATGTGTTGCTCGAGCTCGGGGGTTAGTTCTACGTGGTGGGACAAATAGCCAACTACGAAGAGTGCCGCTACGGTCATGGCGGCGGTGCCATAGAACGGAAGCCGCCAGGCGAAGGCTCCGGTCGACATCGCGGACGTTTGCAAGATGAAGATGGGCGCGATCCAGCGGTGCGAGCGAATCGAGAATTTTGCGTAGGCTTTGCCCTGCTGAGGGAATAACTTGCGAAAGAGCAGCCCCAGACCAAGGCTCGCGGGAAGCAGCGTCACACTGCCGAGGAGCATGTAGTCGAGATCGATCTTACCGGTGAGCCAGGATTCGCTTTGCTTGCTGCGATAGCCAGTCCCGCCCCAGCTACGATGCATGGTCCTTCCTCGTTGGTCGCGGATGTCGATCGCCTGCTGCTGGTCATCAAAGGTCACCGAGTCACCATGTGTTCGCAAGCGTTCGGCGGCCTTCTCGGCTGCCTGCCGCCAATACTCGGCTTTGGCTTGCCACTCTTGGGCAGTTTGCAGATCCTTGGTCTCAATCAGAATGCCGATCGATAGCCCCAGGACAAGCATCAACCAGAAGTAGTCTCGCAGCGTCAATTGCATTCGTGCATCCCGTCCAAAGAAGAGGGGATGTTGTTGTAATGGTTAGTACGTGCGAGTTCCATCATGCTCGCCGGATACCAGCACTTCACGTCGCCCTCAGCTAAGGTGCCTTCCAGCAAACCCGAAGCGTGAGCGAGGAGCGCGCCAGGGGTGGTTAGCGAGGCTCTTCCAAGCTGAGCCGTTCGTATCGGCCAACGCTGCCGGGGCGAAACGAATGGCTAACGGGCGGCGAAATCGCAGGCGGGCGAGCGCACACTCCTCGCTGACGCTTCGGGTTTCCTGGAAAAATGCTAGCGGGGCGTGACCTAACTAGTCACGAGTGGTTGATAGGTTGGCGAAGGTGTGTTGTGAGATTGCACAGCGTATTTTCGCGAAGGGGACCGGCCATGCAGGTGTCGTTGCCGCCGTGTTGGCGTGATTTTGAGGCGTATCGACTGGTGAAAGTGTCGCAGTTCAGCACGCGCGTCGCGGCGAGAAAGCTGAAGATTTCGCAAACGAGAATTTGTCAGATCATCGATCGCGTGGCCGCTTATCTGGTGGAAATGTCGCCGGGGGTGAAGGACATCGTGCGGCGCGAGCAGCAGCTGTACGTCGCGGAACAGATGGCGGCGGAAAGGCTGAATTTCTTGTGCTCCCAGGCGGAAAACGCGTGGCGCATGTCGCAGGGTCCGATGAAGACCGTTCGCAAGTCGGCCAACTTCACCGGGGCGAATTCGGTGACAACGATTCGGACGGGCTACGGCGACCCACGCTATCTAATGGTTGCGTGCAAATTGGCCGAGCACGCCGCGATGCTGCCGCAACCTTCGCTACTCAGTTCACTCGCGGCCGCGGCGCTGGCAGCGGAAGGCTTGGATGAGGAGGGAGAGGAAAATGAAAATGGGCCGGCGAAGGAGCGGGCAACGAGTCAGGCAGCCGAGCGGGATGAGCGGCGTAGCAGCCCCCTGAATAGGGACTGTTCAGCGCTGTTCGCGAAAGAGGCTGCGGAGATGCGGAACGAGAAGTTTCGCGATCCCCTAAGTGCAATGGCAGCCTTCGATTCGGCAACGCGGCCAGTGATGAAGTTGTACGAAGAAGAGGCCGCGCGCAGGACTGTTCACGGCGAGTTGACGGGTGAGGTGGTGGTGTCTGTGGAGCACCGGGAAGAATGTGCGGGGGACTGTGAGGAGTCCAGTGAGCAGGCAGGAGTCGACGCCTCGCCAACGACTGAGGGCCCCGGGCAGCGGCGGCCGTTGAATCGGAAGGAAAGGAAGGCGAGGCAGGCGATGTTGGAGAAGAAGATGCGGAAGGCGAAGTAGAAAGTAGGACGGCAACGAGCGGTACTCCGCGCTGTTCCGGCTAGGTATTGGCTTAAGCATTTAGGTGGGGCACAAGGCAGGGAGCAGGACCGGCGAAAGCAAGACGCGCGTTGCCGTGTCTCCGCGCGCACGTCGGGAAACTTAGCGAGAGAGAGGAGAGTCGCAAAATGGTTATCAAACGGTTATCAGCAATTCGCTAGAATTTGCCGAGTCGTGCTCGCAACGCTAAGTGCGACTGAGAGTTGGGGCAAACGGTTATCGCGAAAAAAACGATGAAAAGGTTATCAAAAATGGTTATCAGTCGCAGCAGCAATGCGGCCATTCAAACTGGCATCGTGTCTTATCCCTACCTCCATGTTGCCTCGTCAGAACGATTAAGATGCTCCCACTACTGACGTGCACTGCACTCACATCAATAACGAGCTAACCATGATTCAACCCGAACGGCTGCTGAAGCGGTTTCTGACTTACGTGCAACTCGATACCACGGCGGGCGAGCCTGGCGGGACGTACCCCAGCTCGCCGGGACAATTGGTGCTGGGCCGGCTGTTGGCGGACGAGTTAAAGGGCATGGGACTAACCGATGTCGAGTTTACGCCCGAAGGTCTCGTCTATGCGACCGTGCCGAGCACCTTGAGTGCGGAAGCCACGAAAGCGGCCCCTGTCGTGGCCTTCAATGCCCACGTCGATACCTCGCCCGAGACCACCGGGAAGAATGTGCGGCCGCAGGTGATGCGCAACTACGCCGGCGGTGATATCACGCTGCCGGCCGATACTTCGCGCGTGATCACGGTCAAGCAGAACCCAGAACTCGATTCGCTGCAGGGTAAGACACTCGTCACGACCGACGGCACTACCTTGTTGGGCGCGGACGATAAGTCGGGCATTGCCGTAATCATGGAAATGGCTCAGCACCTGTTGGAACAGCCTGAACTGAAGCACGGGCCGGTCAGAATTCTGTTTACTTGCGACGAAGAGATCGGCCACGGCATCGACTATGTCGATCTGCCGAAACTGGGCGCTACGGTCTGCTACACGCTCGATGGGAGCGGAGCTGGCGAAGTCGATGTCGAAACATTCTCGGCCGATCTGGCTACGGTGAAGGTCACAGGCATCAACATTCATCCTTCGATTGCCAAGGGACGCATGGTGAACGCCCTGCGCGCGGTCGGCACGTTCCTCGATCGCTTGCCGCGCGAGGGACACTCGCCGGAAACAACCGCTGATCGCCAAGGATTCTTGCATCCTTACGATCTAGCGGGCGGAGTCGCCGAAGCCAGCTTGAAAGTGCTGCTGCGAGACTTCGATACCGCTGGTCTGGCCGTGAAGGCCGAACTGCTGAAGAAACTGGCCGATGAAGTTGAAGCGGAACATCCGGGCTGCAAGATCGAAGTGCACATCAAGAAGCAATATCGCAACCTGGGCGATGGGCTGGCGAAAGAGCCTCGCGCCGTTGCCTACGCGGTCGAAGCCCACAAGCGTCTTGGCCGCGTAGCCAAGCTGACCATCATTCGGGGCGGCACCGATGGCTCGCAGCTTACCGAGCGCGGCCTTCCCACGCCCAATCTCTCGACTGGCGAACACAACCCACACTCACCGCTCGAATGGACCTGCCTCGAAGAGATGGTCGCGGCCACCGAAGTTTGCAGCGAGCTCGTGCAGGTCTGGGCCGCGAAGGGGTAATCATTTGTTACGGACGAGTTACCTGCGCAGGTCCCGGGCGCAGGTAATATGCGAGCAACCCTGTTACTCGCGCCGCTCTCCCGGAGGCTGTTATGTTGCTCGCTCGTTGGATCGTCCCGCTCGTACTTTTGCCACTGGCCGCGTCTGCATTGCCAGCCGCCGAGAAGTCGCTGAGCGAACTGGAACTGAAGACCGAGCGGGTGATCATCTTTAAGGATGGCTACTCGCTGATCATCAAGCGGGGCGTGGCCACCAGCGATCAGGATGGCGAAGTCTATACCGACGATGTGCCCGATGCCGCCGTGCTCGGCTCGTTTTGGGCGGTGCCCGAGCAGGGCCGGTTGATCTCGATGACCGCCGGCTGGAAGACCACGAAGGATTCAACTCCCAAGGACCTCCCTTGCAAGGAGACGCTCGAGATCTTGCTCGCCAACCAAGGGAAGCAAGCCAAGATCGAGTTGCACGACAAGGCCATCATCGCCGGAGTCATTCGCGAAGTCCTTGTCGAGAAGACCGAGAATCCCATCACCGCCGGTCAACTCGAACTGCTCGATCTCGCCCGGGCAACACCCACCAAGCCCGGTCCGACAGCAGCCATCCCTGGGGCGATGCTCTCCAGCCGGGTCAGCCGCATTCACCCTGTGGTGCCGCTCGAAGCTCAAACGCTGACAGCGGTCAGCGGCACCAACTTTGTGTTGCGAACCGAGGAAGGAGACGTGCTGCTGCAAGTCGGTCAAATCCGCTCGATTCTAGTCAAGGAGATGCAGACCACGCTCTCCCGAACACTTACCACGACCAGGCACACCAAGCGACTCACGTTCAAGGTCGAAGGTGCCGAGAAGAAGCACGCGCTCTCGATCATGTATTTTCGACCGGGCATTCGCTGGATCCCCACGTATCGCATCGGGCTGAGTGACAAACTGGCCGAGAACAAGCAGAAGAAAGCGACGATCTCATTGCAGGCAGAACTGCTCAACGAAGCCGAGGACCTGGAGAACGTGCCGGTCGATATTGTGGTCGGCGTGCCGAACTTCCGCTTTCGTGGCACGCCCAGTCCGCTCATTCTGGAAGCAACGCTGCGCAACGCGCTGGCCGAAGCTGCCCCGGACCTGATGGGGAACGGCAGTCAACAACTTTCGAATGCCATGTATTCGCAGCGGTCGGCCGAGTTCCGCCGCGATCAGGCTGGCGCGAACGGCCTTGCTCAAGGAACAGTAAACCTGCCCGGGGAACTCACCGCTAGCGGCTCGCAAGATCTGTTCGTCTACAACTTGCCGAAACTGTCGCTCGGCCTAGGCGAGCGAATCGCCGTTCCCATCTTTACCGCCGATACGACTTACCGCGATATCTACACCTGGGATGTACACGTCACTAAGAACGACAATGCGGCAGCCCCCAGTGGAGCGGGTGTCGGCTCGCCTCTCACGCTTTCCAAAAACGAAGTCTGGCACCAGATCTTGCTGACCAACAACACGAATGTTCCTTGGACCACCGGCGCAGCGATGATCATGCAGGGGAATCAACCGCTCGCCCAGGAACTGCTCACATACACTCCGCCCAAGGACGAAGTGCGCGTGCCGGTGACCGTCTCTGTCGATACGCGCGGCAGTCTTACTGAGAAAGAAACCGGGCGTGACCTGAAGGCGCTGCAATGGGATGGTTACAACTACGCCCGTATTGAGCGCGAGATGCAGCTGGACCTGTGCAACAACAAGGCGATTGAAATCGAAGCCGAGATCACGGTTCGCGTCGGCGGCAAAGCGACCAAGGCTTCGCACGACGGCAGCATCACGCTGGGGGACTTTAATCAGGCCGATTGGATTCAGTATCGCGGCCAGCCCGCAGTGAACAACAGCTCGACCATTACTTGGAAGGTGAAGCTGAAGCCCGGCGACAACTTTGAGCCGACCGTGAACTATCACCACTTCACGCGACACTAATGCGCGTAGTGGCGACAGGCTGAAGGGCTAGGCGAAGATCTCGCGGACGACGTTGCCGGCGACGTCGGTCAGGCGGAAGTCGCGGCCGGCGTAGCGATAGGTAAGTTGCTCGTGGTCGAGCCCCATCAGCGCGAGCAGGGTCGCATGTAGGTCGGTCGTGTGCATGCGACCTTCGGTGGCATGAATGCCGAACTCGTCGGTGGCTCCATACGAGAAGCCCTTCTTCACACCGGCACCGGCGAGAAACATCGGATAGCCCGTAATGTTGTGATCGCGGCCATCGACGCCCTGTGACGTTGGCTGGCGGCCAAACTCGCTGCCGAAGATCACGAGCGTGTCTTCGAGCATGCCACGCTGTTGCAGGTCGTTGAGCAGCGCCGCCATCGGCTGATCGGTCGCCGCGCAGTTGCTGATGAGCCCCTTGTGCAGGTTGTTGTGATGATCCCAGCCTGGCTGGCAGATCTCGACGAATCGCACGCCGGCTTCGCTTAAGCGCCGAGCCATCACACACTGGCGAGCAAAACTCCCAGCGGGTCCGGGCTTCACGCCATAAGCATCGAGCACGTGCTGGGGCTCTTGCGAAATATCGAGCAACTCGGGCACTTGGCCCTGCATCTTGAAGGCCAGTTCGTAGGACTGAATCACGCCGTCGAGTTCATCCGGCTTGCTGGGATTGCTCGCCAAGTCGCGATTCATCGCTTGAATCAAGTCGAGCTGTTTGCGTTGCAAGGTGGTGGGTGTTTGGGCTTTGAGGTTTGGCACATAACCCATGTCGTTGATCTTCGTCCCCTGATAGTGAGCGGGGAGGAACGCACTGCCGAAATTCACCGCGCCACCAAAGTTTGGCGGCGGATTGATGGTGATGTAACCGGGCAGGTCCTGGTTCTCGGTACCCAGGCCGTAGGTGAGCCACGCGCCCATCGAGGGGCGAGTGAGCTGGGCGAGAGCCGTGCCCGTGTGCAGCTGAATCACTGCTTGCGGGTGAGCGGGCGTATCGGTGTGCAGGCCGCGAATCCAGCAGAGCTTATCGACCTGCTTGGCCAGGTGCGGATAAAGTTCCGAGACCCAAGAGCCCGTTTCGCCATGCTGCGCGAATTTGAATTTCGAAGCGGTCAGCGTGCCGCCGCCGGGCGCCACCTTGCCGTCATTCTTCTGCAGCTGTTCCTTGTACTCGAAGGTATCCATCTGCGAGATGCAGCCCTGCATAAAGCAGAAGATCACTCGCTTGGCCTTCGCGGCAAAGTGCGGCAGGCGCGGCGCGAGCGGCTTTTCCGGATCGCGGGCTGCTTCGCTGGCGGAGGCTCTCGGCCCATTGTTCCCCAGCAAGGCCTGCAGGGCGAGATAACCAAACCCAGCGCTCGCGGCTTGCAATGACTGGCGACGTGAGATGGGCGTTTGAAAAATTGGCAGGGACATAGGGCGATCCTTCGTGGATGTATTGGTATGGCTAGTTAGCAAAGCTGCCTCGCTCTGGCGGCGGGCTACTTCAGGTACCGGAACTCCGCGGAGCCAAACAGGGCCTGGCAAAAGCTGGCCCAGGCAGCAATTTTTGGATCAGTCGGGCCGCGATCTTCTCTGCGAACGGTCAGGTCCGTCTGATCGACGTTGTCGGGATCAGCGGGCAAAGCGGGCTTCTTCGGTGCCTTGCCGGTGTCGCTGGTCGGCACTTCGTTGGTGTCATCATTGGCCGGCGAAGCTGCCGGCGTTTGAGCCACTTGCACGGCCGGCTGCTGACCAAACACCTGCGCGGCCGTTTGTTCGTAGTCGGCCAGGTAAGCGCGGACTCGCGCGATTTCGTTGGTCGTTGCCGGGCGATTCAACACCAGTTCGTAAGCCAGCGAAATTCGGGCAGCATCATCTTCGGCCTGCTGTTGCACTCGCTTGGCGAGCGCCAGTGACTGCTGACGGACGAAGGGATCGTTGAGCAGATACAAGGCTTGTGGAGCGACCGTCGTGGTATCGCGACTGCCGGAAACCATTCCTTGCTCAGCTGGATCGAACACGGCGAGCGATACCGGTGTGAGACCACGCAGCAGCGGCAAATAGACGCTGCGATGTTTGCTAGCCAGCGCTTCGTTGCCGATGGTGGCAGCCTCGGGCCCGTTGTTGCGAATCTCGGTTACCTTCAGGCTCTTCGAGGTGGCAGTCTGCGGGCGGGCAGCATCTAGGCTGCTAGTTGCCACCAACGAGGCATCGCGAATCTCTTCGGCGGTCAAGCGGCGCGGGCTATGTCGCCACAACAGGCGATTGGCCGGATCGATCTCCAGGTTCGCTGCCGTTTCTTGCGAGCTAAGCTGATAAGTGTGGCTGAGCACGACCGAGCGAATTAGCTTTTTCATCGACCAGCCGTTGCTGACAAATCGCTGAGCCAGATGGTCGAGCAGTTCAGGATGCGACGGCTGGTCGCCGGTCACACCGAAATTATCGACGCTTTTGACAATCCCTTCGCCGAACAGTTTTTGCCAGACTCGATTCGCCAGCACACGGCTGGTGAGCGGATTCTCTTTGCTCGTCAGCCACTCAGCTAACTCCAGGCGACCACTCTGTTCCACATTTACGGGCTTGGCATTCGCGACTGGCACCACCGAGAGATAGCCTCGCGGCACGATCGGGCCGAGCTTTTCGGCTTCGCCCCGAATGCGAATCTCCGTATCGCCGATCTGCTTGCTATCCCGCACGCCGTAGGCCACTTCGCCCAGCGCGGCGGGATCCGATAGTGACTGCAACGCTTGTTGGGCCTTGGTCATTTTTTGCCGAGCGACCTGCCGCTTCGGCCGGCCATCGGGGCCTTTTTCCAGACTGGCAGGATCGGCTTGTAACTTTTGAAATTCCTGGCGAGCGGTCTCGAAGGCTTCTTTCGCGGCGGCCAGTTTGGCTTCGCTACCGGCGGCATCCGCAGTCTTTTGCGCGATCGTCAGCAACAGCGAACTGTCGTAGTAATCGAGACCACTGCCACCCATCTTGTTCCGCAGTCCGCTGCAGTTGTCGCTGCTTTGAAAGATGCCGGCCAGAGCGTAGTAGTCGGCTGTAGGAATCGGATCGAACTTGTGATCGTGGCAACGAGCACAACTGGCGGTGAGTGCGAGCACCGAGCGCGTGACGGTATCAATCTGCTCGTCGATGTTGTCCATGATGAAGCGGACCTTGAATCGCTGATTTACATCTTTCACACCCAGGGCGAGAAAGCCGGTCGCGACAAGCTGCTCGGCTTTCTCGGCGGGCGAAGCGGCCGGAAGTAGATCGCCAGCGATCTGTTCGCGAATGAACTTGTCGTACGGCTTGTCGGCATTGATCGAGTCGATGACGTAATCGCGATAGCGCCAGGCATGTGGATAGGGTAGGTTGCGAGCCGAACCGGTCGATTCGCCGTAACGAGCGACGTCCAGCCAATGCCGCCCCCAGCGTTCGCCGAACGCGGGCGAAGCGAGCAGGCGATCGACAAGCCTTTCGAACGCCTGGGCGGAGTCGTCGGCGAGAAACGCAGCGGACTCCGCAGGTGTCGGGGGCAAGCCAGTCAGATCGAACGTCACGCGACGGATCAGGTCGAGCTTCGAGGCATCACCGACCGGTGCGAGTTTGTCTTCTTGCAGTTTGGCGAGCACAAAGCGATCGGCATCGTCGCGCACCCAGCTTTCGTTTTCAACTTGTGGCGGCGAGACACCGTTCAGTGGTTGCCACGCCCAATGCGACTTCCGCAGCTCTTCGTACTTGGCATTCGGCTTGGTCAGTTCCGCCGAAAACTCGGCTTTGGGCCAGGCAGCGCCGTCGGCGATCCAGGTGGTGAGATCGGCGATCTGTTCGTCGCTGAGCCGCTTCTTGGGCGGCATCTCGAACCCTTCGTACCGCACTGCTTGAATGAGCAGGCTTTCGGCGGGATCGCCGGGAACAATAGCAGCGCCACTCGTACCGCCCATTAGCAGGCCACCGATGTCGTCGACGCGTAGGCCACCCTTGGAGTTGGTTTCCGCCGAGTGACAGCTGTAGCAGTTGCTGACCAGGATCGGGCGAATCTTCTTCTCGAAGAACTCGACCTTGGCCGGCACTTCTGCCGCCGCACGAGCGGCGGCCTTGGCACCTGCCGGATCGGCTGCTGAGCTATTAGCGGCGAAGAATTCGCCGCTCAGTAGCAGAACTGCGGGCAATAAGACATGCGAAGGGAAAACACGGGAGGCGGGCATTGCTCAATCCCTCGAGTTTCGCCCAGGCGGCCTGAAACAGCTGCATCCTGGGGCGGCAGGTACTAGATGGTTTTGCGGTGCGGACTATTGTCTCGCTACCGACGAGAAATCTGCAATTGAACGGGTGTCGTGGCGGGAACGTCGACGGTCAGATTCGACGAGTCGAACTTCAAAAATCGAGGATTGATCGCCGCCCGAGCCACCTTTCGCTGCGCCGGGTCATCATCCGAAAGTATCACGCGGGCTTTGTACTTCCCCTCAAGTGCTCCCTTGTGGATCTCGCCCCCGATGAGCGACTCCAGTTCGAAGTTCCCCTCGGGAGTAATCTGTCCATATGAGCGCACGAGGTTATCGTCCGCCTTCGTCAGTTCGATCATGTGCCCCGAGAGGGCTGCCTTGTCACCATCGACTAGGTTCACTTGCCCCTTTACCGGCACCACGGGCGGCCCCGAAGAACTGCAACCCGTGCTGGCGATCGCGCCCAACAATGCCAGGCTGCTGAACAGACCGAAAATCGTATTCGAGTATGAGACGGGCATGGAATCATTCCTGACGAATATTTGAAAGGTGTTGCTTGCGACTTGCCAATCGAGTTACCAGCCCGTAATCACTTCGCCGTCGTCACGCTGGGCGAGACGCGAAAGCGTGATGACGTCGAGGTCAACTCGCAACGCCTGTGTGCTGCCGTCGACGAACACAAACTGGCAGACGCCCGGGTGCGGACCACCAAAGCTGCTGTTCGAAACGCCCGTGGTCGACGTTGGTGGTTGGAGCGGTCTCACTTCGCTGCCATCGGGATTCACACCGGCCATGCGGCGATGGGTGTTGCGAATACCGCTGAAAATGCTGCGATCTTCGTTCTTGCCACGCAGCGAGTTTTTGCGGATGTGCTTTTCGCCGACGAGAATCGTGTTCGAAGTGCCATCGGTAATCGAAGCCATCGTTAGACGACCCACCCAGCGAGCCAGAAATTTCTTGCCGCTTGAGGTAACCACCTCCGGTTCGGTCGGAATCATCGCACCATTCGACTTGCCAAACACATTGTCGGTGCCGAAGCAGGCAGCGTAATCGCCCAGGGCACCACCAGGATTCGCGAAATCATTGACGCTAAGGACGTGCGGCAAGCGTGAAGGGCACGCGTACATTTTGATCTTGGTTTGATACGCTTCAGGAATCTGTTCGGAGACTTGATATTTCACGTCCCACTTATTGAACTGATTGCTCCCTTCCGCAAACGGCAGAATCAACGCGGCCCAAGTCGCCCAGCCATCTTCGGCATCGGTGTTGTTGCCGAGAAACGCTGGTGGGAGGAAATTGTACGTATCGTGCATGTTGTGCGAAGCGAGTCCAATCTGGCGCAGATTGTTGGCGCATTGCATCCTGCGGGCGGCTTCGCGAGCGGCTTGCACAGCAGGCAAGAGCAGGGCGACGAGCACGCCGATGATCGCAATGACGACCAACAACTCGACCAGGGTAAAGCCGCGACGTGCTTCCATGCGGTTCGGGCGACGATTGAACTTCTTCATGACAAACATTCCTCTACGTTCACTGGCTGGGCACTTCACGGGTGTTGAGTGCCGAGACTCGCGCGGCCGCTCGGATTAATTCCGTAGGCTCAGGCTCGCACTTCCTTAGATTTGGCTTGTCCGTGGTCGGATCAAGTCGCGAAACAGAAACCGCTGCAAAGTTTAGGTGGGATGCAGCAGTGTCGGCGATGAGAGTTGCTTATTGCGACTGCCGTGCCAAACCGGCCAAGTGCCCCGAGTCAAGGCAAAGAAGGCAAACAACGCCGAGTTTTACCCACAGATGGCAGTAGATTCGGCAATGTCGCGCGATACAGATTAACAGGCCCGCTGCGTCAGCCGTGAAAACCGCTGGTCAGTCCGTGATTATTGCTGGGCACAATTCCGTGAAGGGTCACGGAAATCGCCCTTTCCTTTGAGGCCCAAGTGCCCGCTCCCAGAGAGTACTGCGGGTGCAGCGGCCAATTCCTCTCGGCACCGAATGTGCAAATACCGCAGTACCCAGTCGCAAGCACGGTCGCTTTCGCTGGCAACCCATTGGATCCCCGCCGATGACCACTCAACCCGCTCTACGCCGTTTCTCGGCTCCCTATCGCGCTCAGACTCGTCCTAACCAGGCCGAAGATCCCGCGCTGGACGAGCAGCTTCTTCAAGCCCTTGCCGACGTCAAGTTTGGCTCCGTCTCGATCATTGTCCAAGACGGGGTCATCGTCCAACTCGAACGCATCGAAAAATTCCGCCCAAGCCGCCCTTCGAAACGCCACGACTGAGCCCTTCTTCCGTTCATACGGACGGAATTATTCGTCCCCAGAGGGACCATACATGCCGGCGACGGGAATGTCGTTCAGGCGCAGGTAGACGCAAAGGTGTGCGCGGTGGTGAATCAGGTGCGAGAGGATGAACGTGCGGATGACGTTCCGGCGCGGCATCGTAATGATGGGCGTTCCCTTCATCGTCAGATTCCAGACGAAGTCCAAGTCGCTTTCGGGAACTGCTGCGATGGCTGCGCGAGCTTCGGCGACGTTTTTGTCGAACAGCGCGAGGATTTCCTTGGTCGATTGCAGATTCGGCGGAGTGTAGTGCGGCCCGTTCTCGGGATACGCTTCCCACGCAGGCTGTGTTAGCGTGCCTTCGACCCAGCCCGGAATCTCCGCCAGGTGATTCATGTTCCAGCCGATGGTGTTCGACTTGGGATGACAGCGCCACTCGAACTTGTCGTCCGGCACACGCTCCAGCACCTTCCGTGTGTTGGCCATTTCTTCGTCGAACTCGGGCAATATCATCTCGGCGAACTTCATCGGCTTCTCCTTGTTTTAGGCTGAATGTTGAGCGAGGAGAAATGTATACAGCCGTTCACTAGCAATCAAGGCACCGAACAGCCATTTTTTAACCTTTATGATCGGCAGGCTACGTGTACTCCATGAACTCGCACTCGGGCTCGGGAGCACGAGCAATGAAGGAGCTCGGCAAATAAGTCTGAATGGTCTGCAGCGCAGCTTCGTTACCACAGAAGCGGTTGCGGTTGGCTTGCAGTGGTGCCCGCAGCTCGTCGAGGGACGCGAGAAAGCGTGTGAGATGTCTTGGTTCCAGCTGTTCGATGGCAATGAATTGTCCCGCTCCCATCTGCTCCAAAAAGTGCGAGTTAATCAGCTGCTCGTGATGCTGCTCCTCGGGCAGGGCCAGCACGGGCTTTCCTAGGTACAGCGATTCTCCCAAGGTTTGATTGCCGGCTGCTCCGACCACGGCGGCACAGCGAGCCAGGTCGTCAACAAAGCCTTGCTCACTCAATTCGCAGAACGTAATGCTGCCGGTTCGTCTTCGCGGGCCGAGTCCATACACGCGAATCGGACGCGGTGACTTGCTCAAGATTTCGATCACACGCGGCGGCGTATTGTGGCGCAGATATGAAACCAGAAAGTCTCCGATGATTGGTTGTACAGCTTGAATCTCGGGGCGCAGCAACGGCCCCACTTGCTGCACCTCGTCATATCCACGACGGAGGGGCGCTTGAAAAAACGAGGACACGATGGTTTCAGCCTGTCCCCAATGATGGGCCCGCACGGCGATGCCCATCAAGTCGGCATATCGCTGCAAACTCCAAGGGAGCGAGCGCAGATCGCAGGCAACCAGAAAGTGCTGATGATTCAGACTCAGAAAAGGCACTCCACACGCCCGGGCAGCGCGCGGCAGTGCTGGTTCAAAATCGGTGATCACCAGGTCGGGCTGCTCGTCTCGAATCACTTGTTTGAGCTGAGAGACCAGTTGTGGCAATTTCCACAAATAACCCAAACCGTTGAACACAGTGCGCGAAAAATTCAAACGAGAGCGAGTGTAATGAAAACGCAGGCCCGGGATTCGTCGTACTTCGACATTGCGCGTGCCCAGCGGATAGCGCGGTGAAAGGAACTCATGGGCCTGATCGGTCGCAAATAGTACCAATTCATGTTCGTGCCGCAGCAGTTCGACCATGCTGCGGACGCGAGCGGCGTGGCCTCGACCTTCACCGGCCATGCTGTAAAAAATCTTGGCCATCGCGATTCTCCAAGGCAGGCAAGCAGTTTCGACCACGTGAACTAGCTGGCCGTCACAACGCCGCCTGAGCATGTGGTTCGGCCAATTCCGCGGCAAAGCGAGGATCGTTTGGCAACCAGCCAGCTTCCGGCCAATCGAGCGGAGTGGAATAGGAAACGGGGCAGCAGTCGCTCTTGGCTGCGGGCAGATGAAGCAGTTCAAACGAGCCGTCGGTGTACTCCAGCAGCGCCGAGCGATTCTCGACCCAATCGCCCGTGTTGAAGTAGCGAACTTCCTGCAATCGCGTGGCAGTGGGAGTGTGGACGTGCCCGCAGACGATGCCATCGCAGCCGGTTTCACGCGCATGCCGCGCGAGGCGCTCTTCAAAATTGCTGACAAAGCGTACGGCTTGCTTGACCCGCCGCTTGAGATTGCCGGTCCAATCGCTTGGTTCGCAGCCCGCCCACCGCTGCAATCGGTTGGCGATGTTCGCAGCAAATAGCAGTGAATCGTAGGCGAAGGAACCGAGCACGCTTAGCCATTGCGCCCGAATTTCGACCGTGTCGAACTGATCGCCATGCAGCACGAGCAGGCGCTGGCCGTCGATCGTTTCGTGCACAAACTCATCGGCAATTTCGACGAAGCCGAAGTCATTGATAAAGGGCCGCAAAAACGCATCGTGATTGCCGGGCGTGTAGCGAATCTGCACGCCGCGGCCAGCGAGTTCGATGATTCGCTGTAACAGTTGGCTATATTCCGGTTGCCAATGCCAGCGCCGCTTCAGTCGCCAACCATCGATAATGTCACCGACTAGGTACAGATAATCCGGCTCGTGGCGATCGAGCAAAGCGAGCAACTCCCCGGCCCGGCTGTAGCGACAGCCCAAGTGAAGATCGCTCAAAAAGATGCTACGGACGCGGCGTCTTGCCTGCCTGGCGATCATGGTTGCCTCGGCGAAAGCGCGGTCGTGATTCGACTCGTTCATCAGAGCCAGTTGCTTGCCTCGGCAGTCTTTGCCGAAGTACTTTGCCAGACTCTGTGGATATACTCTGCCGAACTGCAGCGCAGTTGTTATGAGTAGTTCGTGAATTGCGTGTAAAGTAGTTGCTAGCAAATGCTGGGCGATCGTGACGAGCGGAATTATCGGGCCTTCCACATGGCAGAGGTAGCGAACGGAAGCCACTTCCCTCCTCCTCAGTGGCACATCTTCCCTGCGTTTTGACCGCTGATCTTCCCGGCCGCAGCTTTCTGTTTGCCTCGGGCTGGTCGGGCATTTATATTCGGGTCCGAACCTCCCCACCTGTGCTTGTTTCCCACCGATCCAAATTGCTCACCTCAGCGAGTCCCCCATGGCGGCTCCCCATCCCATTTTGCAAAGCGCACGGCGCGAAGCCTTGGTTGTGGCATTAGTCTGGGCCGGCGCAGCGACGTGGACTGTCACGTTCTGCCTGCTGCACGGCTACGGAGCGACGCCCGACAAGTTGCACTTCACGCTCGGCTTTCCCACGTGGGTGTTTTGGGGCATCGTCGTGCCGTGGGTTGTCTGCGCCCTGATCTCGCTGGTGGTGGCCAACTTGGTGATGACCGATGCCGACTTGGGCCTGGAGCCCGGTGAAGAAGAGGATCCGTTTGATGCTTGAGTTGCTCGCGCAGGTAACCAGCCAACCCGATCAAGGTGCCAAGTACGGCACGATGATCGCCCTGGTTATTTTCATTGCGGCTTCGGTCTGGCTCGGTACGCTGGCCCAACGCGTGGTGAAAAAGAGTTCGTTCGTCAAAGGTTTCTTTCTGGGCAATCGCGGCCTAGGTGCCTGGGCCGTAGCCCTCACCGCTACCGTACAAAGCGGTGGCACCTTCATGGGATTTCCGTCGCTCGTCTATACCCACGGCTGGATCGTCGCGCTCTGGATTGCCAGTTACATGGTCGTGCCCATCACAGGCTTCGGCCTGATCGGCAAGCGGATCGCGCACATCAGTCGTCACACCGGCGCGATCACGATGCCCGATCTGTTTCGCGCGCGATTCGGCAGTCCCACACTGGGGCTGATTACTTCGCTGCTGATCATCATTTTCATGTCGGCCATGATGGTCGCCCAGTTCAAAGCAGGCGCCACGGTAATGAAGTTGGCCGCCCCTAGTGGCAACTTTCTCTCGCTCAGCGAAGGTGACGAAGTTGATTCAGCGGAGAACGTCACTGCTCAGCAAACCAAGCAGAAAGCCGATCAAAAGCGTCAGGAAGATATCCTCTATTGGATTGGCCTGGGTGTCTTCAGCGTGACCGTGGTTGGCTACACGCTCATTGGCGGCTTTCTGGCTGCCGTTTGGACCGACCTGTTCCAAAGCGTGATGATGTTTATCGGCGTGCTCGCACTGCTGGGGTTGTCGCTTTATCACGTGGGTGGCTTAGAGAACGCTTCTCGGGGCGCGGTAAAGAGCGCGCAACTCGCTGCCGAAAATGCGGCGGCTGCCAAGACTCCGCCCGCTGAGGTCAGCCCGAATGCAGGGCTGGGAATTATCTCCGGCCCGGGCTTCGCCAAAGATGGCCGACAGTACTTGCCATTTACACTCGCGGTGTCGTTCTTCTTTTTCTGGCCCGCCACGGGCTTTGCTAGTCCAGCCAGCGTGACTCGCATCATGGCCTGCAAAGACACGAAGACGTTGCGCCGCAGCATTGTGTTGCTCTGTGCCTACAACCTGGGAATCTACCTGCCGCTAATCTGCATCTGTTTGTGTGCTCGCGCGATCATGCCCGACTTGGAAAAGTCGGACGAAGTGATCCCTCGCATGGCGATGAAGATGACCGAAGGCTTGCCCGGAGGCTCGCTACTCGCTGGCGTGATTCTGGCAGCTCCCTTCGGCGCGATCATGGCGACGGTCAGTTCGTACCTGGTCGTCATTGCTTCGGGGCTCGTGCGCGATGTCTACCAGCGATTCATCAATCCTGAGGCGACCGACCATGAATTGCAACGCCTGTCTCGCTACGGCATGTTGTTCGTCGGAGTGATTGCGATTCTGCTCAATATTTGGCCCGTGACTTACCTGCAAACGCTCGTAGTCTTTGCCTCCGGTGGTGCCGGCGCGTGCTTCATTGTGCCGTGCTTGATGCTCTGTTACTGGCGTCGAGCGACTGCAGTCGGTGTGGGGGCCGCGATGCTCAGTGGAGCAGCGACGATGATCGGCCTGTACACCTTGGGAGCGTTTGCGCCCGATCCGATGATTGGTCCCAATGCTGCGTTTCGCCCCTACTTTCCTGGCGGTTTCGAACCGCTGATTTTCGGTGTGCTGGTATCGTCGATCGTGGGAACGGTTGTGACCTATGCGACCGACCCGCCGGACGAAGCTATCGTCTCGCCCCTTTTCGACGCGCCACCAACAACGACTGAGCCAGCCTCTCCCTCTCTCGCTCCGTAAGGAACTCCTGCGATGCGCAGTGTTGCTCTCGTTCTGCTGATTGCCGGCGGTTGGTTGAGCACTGCTCACACGCTGTGTGTCGCTCAAGAGAAAGACCTATCGCCGCGGCACGAATTCACGCGGATGATTGCTCACTGGGCCGAGTACGGGCACCCGGAGTACCTCAACTTTGTCGACGAAGCCCAGCCTGAAGTAGTGCAACTGGGCTTTTACGGTGGGCACTTTTGGAGCCTGGCTCACACTCCGTCTTATAAAGGCTACCCGGCTCACTTTCCCGTGCAGGGACATAAAGAGTGCGGCGCGTGGTTCGAGGAGAAGAATCGCGAACTTCACAAACGCGGCATCAAGGTTGTCGGTCACTTCAACGTCGAGTTTCTCGTCGGCGATCCCGAGTCCCCCAACGGCCCGACCGGCTTCTTCAAGTTCTACCAAGATCACTGGGACGAAAGCGAACTCGGCCCCAAGCCAATTGCCGATCCGATGTTGCTCCTGGAGCGTGGCAAAGACGGCCAGCCCATCGGGCAAAAGGGCTACGAGATCGGCAAGATGCGCGAGTACTGGGCTTGCCTCCGCAATCCCTACTGGCAGGCGGTGATGAAAACTTGGGTGAAGAAAGGCATTGATCGCGGCATTGATGGTTACATTGCCAACTACTTTTATCGGCACGATTGCCACTGCGAACATTGCCAGCAGAGTTTTCGCAGCTATCTCGCCGAGCGACATTCGCCCGAGCAATTGAAAGAGAAGCTTGGCATCGTCGATGTGAACAAGCATGAGTTCAGCGAGATCGTCTATTGGCACAAGGTCGACGAGTCGACTCCGCTGCGGCGCGAGATGCTCCGCTGGTCTCAACTTTCGAACAAGCAGGTCTTTGATGAGGTGTTTATCAAGTACGGCCGCAGCTTGAAAAAGGATCTGATCGTCGGACAGTGGAACCACCTTAGCAACTTCAGCCAGATTGCCGGCGATGAACGGTGCCTGCTGCCCGCCGAGGTGTGGGGCAAGGGCGAAGACTACTTGTGGTACAGCACCGGCGCGGCCGCTTGCTTTACTGATTTGGAAAACGGCATTCTCGGCGAAGGGACTCTGCAGGCTCGCTACGTTCGCGGCATGTTCGACGACAAGCCCTTCACGCTCGGCAAGTATGAAAGCACACGCATTCGCGCGGCGATTAGCGAGCTCGCGGCCAACGGCGGCGCTCCCATGGGCTTCTACACTCGCTTTACCGATCCGCTCGCGCGGGCCGAGATCGCCCGCTACTATCAGTTTTTGAAGAAGCACGACCGGTTGTACAAGGCTAATCGCTCCCATGCCGAAGCGGTCGTCCTCTTCCCTCGCACGCAAGTTGCTGAGGGGAACATTGCAGCTGTCGACGATTTCAAAGTGAATGCAGACGCGCTGCTCGACAATCACGTCCTGTTCGATATCCGCAGCGATGAACCGGCCCATGCCGCTGCAGTGAAGCAGTACCAGCACGTCATCCGCAGTGCAGACGATGTGCGGAAGATGCTCGCTGCCCCGCGCAGCCAATTCAAAGCGGCGAATACCGTGCGCGCGTCGATTTCGCTCCCTGCTTCTTCACCCAGCGACAAACCCAACGAACTGACCGTTCACTTGGTCAACTACAACCGCGCAGAACCACCCCGCACGAAGGATGGCAAGCCGAGCCCAGGTGGCGGCATCAAGGACGAGAAGCCCATCGCCGCACCAGAAATTGAATGCGACTTGCTGCTCCCCGCTGGCAGTAATGTGAAGAGCATCACCGCCTTTTCGCCCGAAGAAGAATCGGCAACTCCCATAAAGTTCACCGCCCGCGATGGCCGCGTAAAGTTCACCGCGCCGGGCTTTCTCGTCTATCGTGTGGTGCAGGTGGAGTTGAAGTGACTGCTAGGGGCCCGAACGCACTAGCGAAGAAACATGGCCCAAAACGCGGTCTTGATGCGAGTCCAGTTCAGGCGATTTTCAATCTGCCCGTCGAAGCCGATTTGCTTGTTGTAAACGGCATCGGCTTCGTTCTGGCAGCCACAGCCAACGCAGTAAGTCACGTCTCTGGGTAAAGGCTGTCGGCAACGAACGCAATTGCGAGCTTGAGGATCGGAAGAATTGCCGTTCATGATTGTTCCCCCAAGTCACGATTCTTCTGGATTGACGATTGTTCAAATGCGGTCCTGATTCTTGGCCTTGCTCTTCCCGGCCTGGCCAGTCGCAAGCCTAGTGCGACCATTCCGGCCGCCAACAGAATTGCAAGTCCGACATTGATCCACCAAGTAATTCCCGGAATACGAACCTCCGACTTGAGAGGCTCCGTGGTGACGACGAGTTTGCCGTCCTTGACTTCCACGCGACTGACGTTGATCACCTCCAGCCTGCGGTACTTTTCGCCGATCACGGAAGGTTCATCCACATCTGCAGCCAAGACGCCGTCAGTCTCGCTGGTAAGCCATTGGAGCGAAGGATCGGCCTGCGCACGTTTCTCAAAGGCGTCTCGCTTCATCGCGAGCAGTTGAAAATCACCAATCCGGCGTTCGACGTCAAGTGTGAACGGCGTGTCATTTCTCACCGCCTCGTACTTGTGCACGCCGGATGTTGGGTTACCAGCAGACGATTGGTGCCGCAACTGAAACACGTACTCAGGATACGTTTCGATTCCCGTGAACTGCATGCGTGGCTTGATGTACTCTTCGTTCGGCGGCAGCGGAAGATCGGCCCGCAATGGGGCGTTGGTGACAACGAGGGCGATCACCAACCAGAGTAGATTTGCGCCGTGTCTCATGAATGGATTTCCGTCTAACATTGGCAGTTTGCTGATCCGGACTTTACCATACAGCAGAACGAAAAAACATTTCCACGGCCGACAACGATCTGACGCATCATGGGCATGTTCGATAGTCTGAAGACCTTCCTATTTGGCTACGAGCCCACTGCGGCCGACGTCCATTCGCAACATTCGCTGCCGGGCCCCGCGAGCGCCATGGATCTGGTGCAGCGAGGCTGGCGGTCGCACCGGTTTGGCAACTCGCAGGTCGTGATTCTGCTCCCCTCGCAGCTTCATGTCTGGACCGAGAAAGATGGCACGCTCTGTGGTGGTGAAGACCCGCCGGCGACCACGCTCACCGCCCGGTTACAGCAGGGCTTTGACGCCGATCCTTCGCTGGCTCTCGATTTTGTCGAAGACATGGCCGAGCGTCGCGGCCTGCAGTATCACACCGTCGGCACGTATCGCTGCTTCTACGATGCCGGCCCAGCCGACCCCTGGGTGGTTGCCGAGCGATACTTCATCGTCGGCATTCCCGGTTCCGTCGTCACCCTTGCCATGCGGGGCACCCGTGATGCCGCCGCCACCATCGTGCTGAACCAAGTTCGCGCTGCCATTCCGCAGTTGGTGGCCGCGATGGCGTGAGTACAGCGAACTACTTCGTCTCGCTCTTCAGCGGCACTTTCAACTTGGCGAGATAGATCGACGTCTTTCCTTCGTGCGACGAGTAAAAACTCAACCACAGTTGGCCTTCGTGCCAGACCATGCCGGGATAACTGGTGTCGCCGCTGCTCTTGAGAGTGAGGACCGGTTCGTACTCCCCTTCCTTGGTCATTTTGATGAGGGCCGTCTTGGCACCACCGGGATACACGCGCCCCGAGGCCCACAGTTCGCCATCGGGTAGGCGAGTGAAATTCGGACCACCAAAACGATGCTTCGTTTCGGTCCACTGCCAATCCTTGTAGGGAGCGGAGCTGCGACCGATCCAGCCATTCTTGCTGCCTCCTTCGCGACGAACGAGCGCCACCATTTCACCATCGGGCAGGAAGCGAATGGTGCTCTCGTTGGGGTGACCGGGGACATCGAGATGCGTGATGAGGTTGTACTTCACGCCGTCGTCGCTCACGACGAGCTTCAACTTCCAATCGGCTGGGCCGGGTTCTGCCTTGCCGGTCTCGGCGGCCTTCTTTGCAGAGTCGCTGGCTCGCTCGGAAGCGTCGTAGCAGATGCCATAGCACTTGCCGTTGTGCCAGGTGACTCGCCACAGCCAATCGCCTTCGTTGAGTGTGCGGGCGGTGGGAGACCATTCCTTACCATCTTTCGAGAACGTCACCCGAGGCTGACGCCCCTTGAGCGTCGTCCCTTCATAGACAGAACCGCCGGCCACAATCATCAAGCGATCGTCGGGGGTGATCGAAAATTTGGGGTCACGCAGGTCGATCCCTTTCTCGCCGATGAGCGCCGCCGATGTCCAGGTTTTACCATCGGGCGAAACAAGCACACGGAGCTGGCCATCGCCCCCCACGTGCGCGTCGGCCTCACGAAAAGTGCAGTACCACTGATCGTGCCAGCGAATGAGATCGGTAAATGCGTTGTGCTTGCCCGCATCCCAAATCTTCTCGACCGAAACCAGTTCGGGCTCGGCAGCAGAAGCCGCGAGCACGAACAGGAAGCAAGTAAGTAACGACCAAACCAGGTGGGCGGTTTTCATGGCGGGAAAGTTCGCTGGGGTAATGAAAGTTGAACGAACAACTATTTGTCAGGGCGATAACTGGCTTTGCCAGCAATCTTCGTCGGCAAGCTCATTAGTAGTGAGCCGCAGGTGATGTAAAGCGTTTTGAGATCTGCGCCACCAAAGCGGCAGTTCGTGATGGTGTCTTCGGGCGATTGCACAAACGCGAGCAACTTGCCTTGCGGCGAGATGACGTGAATGCCGGGGCGCGTATCGAGCGTCTCCGATGTCTTGCGCGGCTTGTGCAAGCCGGCCGCGACATACAGGTTTCCTTGCTCGTCGATGGCCATGCCATCGCCACTGCGGCCGGGATAGAAGTCGATGAGTTTTGTCGGTTTCCCGAGGCTCCCGTCCTCAGCCAGGGGGAACGACAGAATGCAACGATTGAAATCGGCCTGCGGGTGCGCTTCGATCAGGTGAAGCGTTTTGTTGTCGGGCGAGATGACAATGCCGTTGGGCATGTGAATGTCGGGCGCATGTGCGACGCGGGAGATTTTGCCATCGACATCGATCCGATAGACAGAGTTCACATTCCCTTTGTCGCGATCGAGATTTGGCAAGCGGCTGGTGAAGTAAATGCGCCCCTGGGCATCGAAGCACAAGTCGTTGGGTGCTCCCAGCGAATGGCCATTGAACTGATCGACGAGCACTTCAATCTTGCCTGTGTTCATGTCCGTACGAGTGACACGCCCCGCATTACCTTCGCAGGCCACCAAACGCCCCTGAGCATCAAACAGCAGCCCATTGGCACCGCCGCTGTGCTCGCGAAACGTGGTCAGCGCGCGGCCGTCCCACTTGAGGATCTTGTTAACTTCGGTGCTCGTGAAAAAGACGTTCCCCGCGCGATCGCAGCAGGGACCTTCGATAAAGACCTTCGTGTCGACGACTTTCGCCAGTGTTTTCAGCTCGCCCAGGTAGTCCGCCGTCTTCAGCCCGTCGTATTGATCGGCGATACCCGCGCGGGCCTGCTGGGGAGCCGCATCGAACTGCTTCAGCACTTGAGCGCGCAGTTTCGGCAGGTCGAGTTGTTCGCCCGCTTTCGGAAACGGATGCGGCAGCAGGAACCATTGCTCGGTGAAGCTTGCCGATTGACCAGGCTGCAGTTGTTCGCGCGGGCCGATCGGTTCGAGTTCGATCCGCGGACCGGTTGGATACCAGACCGAGAGAGTCAGCCCCGCTGCTTCGCTGTAGACGCGATCGGGATAGGTCGGGAAACGCTTCACCAGCATCACATCGCCGGGCATGACATAAGCGAGCCAGCCGGCGTAAGAGTCAAAACCGAGTTTCGGTTTGCGTGGTGGCGAGAGGATCTCCAAAAAGCCATCTCGCTCGCGAATCTGTTCGTCCTGATTGCGGACATTGATGATCGCCGAGTCTTCATACATGGCGTACTTGCTGGGAAAGCGACTCTTCCCGACGAGTGGTACCAGGCAGATGCCGCCGCCGGGCGAAAACGATCGCCCCCAGTGGCAAACCTCGCGAGGCTGATCCGAAATGTTCGTCATCGTTTGTTTACAGAGCAGGCCAGAGAACTGCGTGGGCTCGAACTCGCGCATCAATTGAATGCCAGTGGCTTCATCCTTCGAGCTCGTAACCACAATCGACGGCTTCTCCGTCGCCTTGATTTCCCACACTCCCGACCACAGCTTCGGATGTGCGGCGATGGTTAGCTCGGGCCCAATATCAAACCGCCCCGCACTCATCGAACGCTTGTTCGCCGGTTCGGTGGCTTCCTTTTCGTCGAACCACAATGCCTGTTTTCCGTCGACAGAATACTCCAGCACACGGCCACCGAACCGCGTCACTACCAGGCGCGAATTGCCACGCTGGATCACATGCGCATCCGGGTCGCCATGCGATTCCAACCTGCTGAACTTGATCACTTCCTTGGCTGGCAGTTTCTGGCCGCCAATTAGGAGCGAAGTTGTTGCTAGGGTAATCGCCGTGATTAAGAACCAGTGAGATCGCATGAAAGTGCTCATCGTGGGAGAGAGGCAAGTGGCGTTATGGTACCCGGTGGCAGGGAGCCGATGCCAGTTGTTTTTCATGTGGTGCTTGCAACTCACGCTCCAGGACGGACATCAATTCGGCAACTGGCAACGCCCGCGCGAGCGGAGCATCTTGCCCTGCGAGGTACGCTCCGTAGCCTGGTTGCGACTTGGCCTTAGCTGCGGCAATGAGCAACTTGGCCGCATCGTAGGCAATCGGGTACGCGGGAACTTCGTAGTCATTTGCCGTGGCGACGAGGTCAGTCAATTTGTTGGGCATGGTTCGCGCCGCGCGGCCCGAGAGCCTGCTCGTGACAAAGGTCTGCTCAGCAGCAGGGCTGAAGAGCGTAGCGCGGTAATCGTCGCTGGCCAGCGATTCTGGGCAACCGATGAAGGCAGTGCCTAGTTGCGCGGCGGAAGCCCCCAGCCTTAAAGCAGCCGCGATGCCTGCGCCATCCATGATGCCTCCGGCGGCAATGACGGGGAGCGAGAGTTGCAATGATAAAAGTCGCGTCAGCGCGAACGTACCTAGCTGTTCGTCGCCACGCGCAGGATCAAACGTCCCGCGATGCCCGCCCGCTTCCCAGCCCTGCGCAATGACCGCATCGATACCCGCTGCGGCAATCAAGCGTCCTTCGATCAAATTCGTGGCACTCGCGAGCAGCGTAGTTCCCGGTTGCCGGAGTGCCTCGATCCATTCTGGTGGCGGCAGACCGAAATGAAAACTGATGACCGGCGGTCGTTCGCTTTTCAGCAGTTCGAAGAGCGCCGGGTTATCCAGAAAACTCTCATACGGACTGCGCAGTTGCTGCGGAGCCGTCGCTCCCAGTTGTTTGAACGCAGGAGTATAGCGGGCGATCCAAGCAGTCTCTTTGGCTTCGTCAGCCGTGGCTCGGTGATGGCAAAACAGGTTCACGTTGAACGGCGACGACGTCGCTGCCCGCGTCGCGGCGATCTGCTCGCGCGCGGTGGCCACATCGGCCGAGCCTATCCCCAGCGAGCCAAGTCCCAGGGAACCAAGCCCGCCGGCATTCGACACCGCCGCTGCCATTGCCGGCGTCGAGACGCCGGCCATCGGCGCCTGAATGATCGGCAGGCGAATCCCCATTTTTTGCAGTAGCAGATTCAAGCGGAGGCTCCTTCGAAGTAACGACTTCGCTATTCGACGATCGACATTGTCGAACTCTTGCTGGCCTGCTGCCAGCAGGCGAGGGCCGTTTGTCGCTCCTCGGTTCGATTGCTATATTGCGGCACAGGCGGGTAGGGACCATCGTTTTCTTTTGGGGAACCCCGTCGCATGTCTGAATTGCTCCAGCTTCGGTCGCCTGTTTCTGTGGCTACCAACGGCCACCCTGTTCCGCCGCATCCACTCGAACCGCTTACCGCCGCTGAAGTGGCTCAAGCCGTTTCGATACTCCGCCAGCAAGGCAAACTCTCGCCGACCACGCGCATCGTGTCGATCGCGCTCAAGGAACCAGCCAAAGAGTTGGTACACACTGGCGTGACCGAGATCCCCCGCGAAGCGTTCGCGGTGCTGTTCGATAACGGTGCAAATGCCTGTTACGAAGCGGCCCTGTCGCTGGCCAGCGGTTCTCTCCTGTCGTTCATCCATATTCCTGGCGTTCAGCCGACGATGACGATTGACGAGCAAGTCGAGTGCGAACAGGCTGTGCTGAATAGCCCTGAGTTTAAAGCCAAGTTGCAAGAGCATTATGGCATCGACGATACCAGCCTGGTGATGGTCGATATCTGGAGCGCTGGCAACTACGGCAGCGACGAAGATCGCACACGCAGGCTCGCTCGTCCGCTTTGCTTCTTGCGCAGCGATGCCACCGACAACGGCTACGTGCGTCCGATTGAAGGACTGCGGCCCGTGGTTGATCTGAACACGATGGAAGTGATTCGTGTCGAAGATTACGGTCGCTGGCCCTTACCGCCGGGTGAAGCCAACTACGCCGCTGAGCGCGTGAAACCTCAGCGGCAAGACCTGAAAACGATCGACATTACCCAGCCTGACGGGCCGAGCTTTCAGGTCAATGGCTATCAGGTGCAGTGGCAGAAATGGAACTTCGTCATCGGCTTCAACGCCCGCGAAGGCCTCACGCTGCATCACTTGCGGTACGACGATGCCGGCCGTGACCGCTCAATTCTCTATCGCGCGTCCCTTACCGAAATGGTCGTTCCTTATGGCGATCCCGGCCCCACGCAGCGGCGCAAAAACGCCTTCGACGTTGGCGAGTACGGCATGGGCATGTGCGCGAACAGTCTCGAACTAGGCTGCGATTGCCTCGGCCTGATCAAGTACTTCGATGCTCACCTGTGCACGAGCCGGGGCGAGCCACTGACGATCAAAAATGCCATCTGCATGCACGAAGAGGATTTTGGCATTGGCTGGAAGCATACCGATCGGCGATTGCCGGAAACACCCGAAGTGCGCCGCTCTCGCCGACTGGTGATCTCGTCGGTTTCGACCGTCGAAAACTACGAGTACGGTTTCTTCTGGTACTTGTACCAGGACGGCAACATTCAACTCGAAGTCAAACTGACGGGCATTCTCTCGCTCGGTGCTGCCGGCCCTGAAGAGAAGCCAAAGTATGGCACACTCATCGCGCCGCAGTTGTACGCGCCGAACCACCAGCACTTTTTTAATGTGCGGCTCGATTTCGACCTGGATGGCATGCCCAACAGCGTGCTGCAGGTGGATGCGGTCGCCGAGGAACTGGGAGAGAACAACCCGTTCGAGAATGCCTTCTATGCCAAGGCGACGAAGTTGCCAACTGAATCGCAGGCCCGCGCGCATTTGAACCTCGAAACGTGCCGCACCTGGCGGATTGTGAACGAGCAATCGTTAAACAGCGTGGGGGAGCCGGTCGGTTACAAGTTCTTTCCCGGCGACAATGCCTTTCCGCTGGCTTCGAAAAATGCCTGGTGGCGCAAGCGCGCCGGCTTTGTCGAGAGTCACGTGTGGGTGACGCCGTTCCACGATCGCGAAAACTACGGGGCGGGAGATTACCCCAATCAAAGTAGTGGCGGCGATGGGCTGATTCGTTGGACCGAGCAAGACCGGCCCATCACGAACACCGACGTCGTCTTTTGGTACACGTTTGGTCATACGCACATTCCGCGGGCCGAAGACTATCCCGTGATGCCCACCGCCTACATCGGCTTCTTACTCAAACCCAGCGGCTTCTTTTCTCAAAACCCGGCCAACGATGTGCCGCCGTCGCCGAAGAAGCAAGCGGCGGGAAAGTCGTGCTGTCAGGGGTAGAGTTGGGAGTCGCAGGTCGGGAGTCGGGAGCAGCGGTTCCTGTCGGCACGAATCCAGCGGACTCGCAGGACAGGCACCGAATTGGCCACTAAGTTCTTGACAATATAGCGAGAGCATATTAACTTGTAAATACTAAATATATTTGTCAGAATAAATACAGACAGTTTGATTGTTAGGTGCAAAATAGATTTCTAATGGCGTTGGATTTTCCGTTGATGAACGGGCGAGTAGGCGAGCGAGGCTGGTGGGACGGGGTGAGAAAATGGTTATCAAATGGTTTTCAGACGATCGTCAGAATGATGGGGGTGCGGCGGCGCAAGTGCTAGGAGGGATTCGGTTAGTGGTGATTGGTTATCGCGAAAAATCGCGCGAAAAAGTTATCAAAAGTGGTTGTCAAAACGGCGGCGAGTTGGCTGAGGTGAACAGTGGTTAAGGGAAAGGAAGTGAAGATGAGTCGCGGTCGCCAGCGGCTCTATCTATCCTCCGACTTCTGACTTCTGACTTCTGAACTCCGACGCCTGACGGCAGCCTGTGGTTAGCGGTTCAGCCCCTCACCCCGGCCCTCTCCCCAGAGTACACGAGGAGAGGGAGCGAGGACGGGGGACGGGAGCTAGCAGGGCGAGTAAGTGCTGGCGGCGAGAGCGGCAGTTTTGGCAGGTTGGGCTCGACTTGAGAAAATCTTTCTGCGATATGCAACTTCGCTCGAAAAATTCGATCATCACTTTGAGGTTGGCTGCAGCTATGTCTGGGCGAAGTTTACGACTGATCGCGGTGGCGTTCGGCTTGGCAGGCTTGTTAGGCACCGCTAGCGGCTGTCAGTGGTTCGAGAAGTGGCGAGGACCGGGGTTCGCACCAGGAAGCACCGATATGGGTGGCATGCGGGGTAAGAATCCCGACGCCAAGCCGAGTGGTTTTCTGTACGACAAGCGGTCGCAGGAGATCGAGAAGAATCTGGGCGGAAATTTTTAGTGCGAGTCGCACGAATGCAGAACACACGAGATGCGCTCTAATCGCGGGAACGCAACCATGTCTGGTAGGAACACTTTCGAAGTCAAACACGCCGTGACGCTGCCCAAGGCAGTGGCGCTGGCGATTTGCTGTTTGCTGCCCTTGTTGCTCGGCTGTGGCATGGCTGCTCAGGGTCGCAACGTCGATGGTGTGCGCTATTTTCAGCAGGGGAACTACCAGGTTGCGATGCAGCGGTTTCAGGAAGCGCAGCGAACCGATCCCCAAAACCCCGACAGCTATTACAACCTGGCCGCGACCAATCACCGGATGGGTTTGCTTAATCGAGATGCCAATGCGCTCTCACAGGCTGAGTCGCTGTACAACACTTGCTTGCAGTACAACCCAAATCACGTCGATTGCCGTCGCGGACTCGCGGTGCTGCTCACTGAAACCGGTCGCACGACGCAGGCCTTTGCGCTGCTCAACGATTGGGCCGCGAAGAATCCCCAATCGGCCGATGCTCGCGTGGAACTGGCGCGGCTAAGCGAAGAGGTGGGGGACAATCGGAACGCCGAGTATTACCTGAACGAAGCGCTCAAACTGGATGTGGCCAACTGGCGAGCTCACGCGGCGCTGGGCCGGCAGCGAGAACTGGCGGGGAACTATCAGCAGGCGATTCAGAATTATCAACGAGCGCAGCAGTTGAACCCAATGCAGCCTCAATTGGCTTCGAAGGTGCAAGAGCTGAGCATGAAGCTGGCTCAAGGCGGAATGCCCGCAGGCAACACACAAGTGAACACGAATCCCACCGGCAACGGCGGCTTTACCTGGACGAATCCGCCAACTAGCGCTCCGGCCAACATCATTGCTAGTCCGGTACGAGGTTCCTCGCTGGGGAATGCCACCGCGCCCTCGATGAGCCGGCAGTACTAAGCACAACCGATAGGGCCTAGCCTCGCGAAAATATTGCCAAAATTATCTCAATAGATGATTGACAATAATTCACAACTGGTGGCTAATGTCGTCAGGTTCGTTTGTGGTTTGGTGGGTGAGTTGCGGGCCGCGCGGCGTGGTTGATTGGCCGCAGTTGCCAACTTCGGGCATGTCCAACAATGAGCTTGGTTGTTGGACAAGAAGAGTGGGTGGTAAAAGTCGCCTGCAAGTTGCAAGTGATGCAGCGGCCGCAACTTTCGACGAAATCCGAGAATGAGGGCCTGTCCAAAAACCCCACAGGTTATTGGACGTTTGGGTGCTCGGCGGCAGATCGACCGCTAGTGCTTCACTGCCGGATCTAACTTGCCGAAAGGATTCGGCGGGACAACATCGGGATCGAGACCCGGGTCGGCAGCGGCCGGACGAGCGCGATAGCGCGAGGTGAGCAGTTCCCAGTCGAGATCGAGCGTGCCACCTGCGGCCAGGTGCCGCTTCTGCCAGTGAATGAGCAGTTCCAGGCAAGCGTGGTCGATGTAGGTGAGTTCGCTGATATCGACGATGGCATGCGTGCGAGGCGAGATCTTTTCGATGACCTGAGCCAGCTGTGGCAAGCGCAGGAAGGTTGCGGCACCAGCCAGGGAGATGACGGATGGTTCGCCAGCTTCGCCCGATTTGACGTCGACTCGCAGGTGCGAGAATTGCCAAAGTAACTTGACGGCAGCAAGGACGATGCCGACTACGACACCCATGAGGAGATCTTCGACGACCACGATGGTCGCGGTGATGACAAAGATGGCCGCTTCGGCTTTATCGAGATGCCAGAAGGCGCGGAGCGATTGGAAGTTGACGAGTCGCACACCTGTAAAAACCAGCATGGCGGCGAGAGCGGCGGTGGGAATCATCCGCAGCAAGCTGCCGAGAAAGACCACAAAGAGGAGCAACCAGATGCCGTGCAGAATCGTCGAGAGTCGCGTCGTGGCACCGGATTGCACATTGGCAGCGGAGCGGACAATGACGCCCGTCATGGGCAAGGCACCGATGAGCCCGCAGAGAGAATTGCCGATGCCTTGGGCGAGCAACTCTCGGTTGTACTTGGTGCGCGGCCCTTGGTGCATTTGATCGACGGCCGAACAGCAGAGCAGGGTCTCGGCACTGGCGACCAGGGCGATGACCATGCCCGATTTCAGGATGGAATACCAGTCGGCGGTTTGGAGCAGTGTGAGGGAAGGCAGATGCAAGTCGCTGATAATGTTGCGTGGGAGTTCGACGTAGAAGACGGGCAGCGCCAGGCAAACGGCAACGACCGTGGCTGTTGTCACTGCGACGAGCGGACCGGGAATCAGCTTGAGCTTTTTCCAAGGGAGCCATTGCCAGATGAGCAGAATGGCGATGGTGAGCAGGCCAATTTTCGCGGCGGCATCGTGACTCTTGAACTTCGCCCGCGCAGCGCCGATGGCTTCGGTGGCATGCAACTGCGAAAGACGAGCCGAGGCGATTCGTTCGGGTTGCAAGTCGGCCAAAGCGGCTTCGGCGGTGGTGAGCGACTTGGCCAGGGCGTTTTGCAAGTCGGTGCGGCGACCTTCGCCGAGCGTGGCGTCGGTGAGGGCGGCGGCTTCGATCTGGTATTTGCGGATCTCGTCGATCACTGCCTGTTGCGAGGCAGCCAGACGAGCGAGCACTGCGGGCTTGACGGTGGCTTCGGCCGGCTCGGCGGCTTCTTCGGCGGCGAACAGACCATGCCCCTGTTCGACGACAACGGCCTGCGGGATGACATCGGCCACGTGGTCTTGCACCTGCCGCTGATTGGCGTGCAAGGTGCCCAGTTCTCGCAGCCAGTGACTGCGCGTGGCGCGATGTTCGAGCGGGCCGAGTTCGGGCCAAGGCAGGCCTTTGCGCACCGCTTCGGGCAAGCTGAGGATGTTCTGCAGGCCGTTTTTGCGAGGCGAATCGTCCACCATCACGTGAAACTGGCTGGCGAAGATCAGAATGCCAATGCCGGCCAGCATGCCTTCGACCACGGCGGGCGAAACCGCGCGAAACCACTGACCAATGCCACCCATGCCGGCAGCGATTTGAATCAGGCCGGCGACCAGAACGATCAGGCCCAGCATTTCGAAGCCATGCTGTTGAACGATGCCCAGGACGATGACGGTAAGGCCAGCCGCCGGACCGCTGACTTGCAAAGGTGAACCAGCAATGAAGCCAACGACAATGCCGCCGATGATGCCGGTCGCCAAGCCCGCGGCAACGGGAACACCTGAAGCGATGGCAATGCCCATGCCGAGCGGCAGAGCGATGAGAAATACCACGAGCGAAGCTAAGAGATCGCGATGCCAAGCTGGCCCTGTCGTGGGGCTCAGCAATTTTTCGTTCGCAGTTGGTTCATTCATGTACGAACCGTGGTTACTTAAGCGATGGCTCGCGGCAGATAGCGAGGTCCATCGTAGTCGCCGGCGTCTTCCACATCCAGCACAGGTCGAAACTCATGAGCCGCCGAATCGTAGGCGAAAATCTCACCCGTCTCGATCTTGTACATCCAGCCATGCAGCGTGATCTGGCCGCGCGACACTCGCGTGGCAATCACCGGAGCAGTACGCAAATGTTCGAGTTGAACCAGCACGTTTTCCTGAGCGGCGGCCGTGACCAATTCGTGGCCGCTGAGGTGATCGTAGTGTTCTTTCACAATCGCAGCCGTCGAATCGGCATGTCGCAACCAGTTGGTGACAGCGGGAAGCTTTTCGGCAGTACCCCCTTCGATGATCGCCTTCATCGCACCACACGAGGTGTGCCCGCAGACGATGATGTGTTTTACACCCAGGGCCGAAACGGCGTACTCAACAGCGGCCATCTCGCCGTTGTTGCTGGTGCCGTAGCAGGGAATCAAGTTGCCGACATTCCGGACGATGAACAAACTGCCGGGTGCCGAGTTGGTGATGAGGTTCGGATCGATGCGCGAATCGGAGCAGGTAATGAAGCAAGCTTCGGGCGATTGCCCTTCGCTCAGCGACTCGAACAACTCCTGTTGCTTATGGAAGCCGATATTCTGGAAGTAGTGAACGCCCTTGACCAGGTTTTGCATAACTACCTCGTTAGCGAACTTGCGATGAGAAGGTTGTTCGAGTGCCGTGGGCTCTCAGCTTGCCGTGGGAGAAGAGGTGCGGGAGCGGCAAGAGTCCCTATCTAACTAACGGCTTTGTTAACCTGAAACCTTACGGAACTGTAATGATAGCGGGCTGAAAAGGCAAGATTTGATTTCGGGAATCGGCGCAATTTATTTTGCAGAAGGCATTTGCGCCAAAAATTAACGCGACAGCCTGTCGCTCGGTTTCTAACGGCTTTGTTAAGAAAGGACTGGTTTCATGACGTAAAGACCTTGCCCCAAAACGACTTAGCCAAATATGACCGGCATCGGCAATGCTGAAGCGTGGTGGCCTACTCGCAAGGTCGAGATAGTCCCGGCTATCGCTTTGCGGCAAAGGCCGATAGCCTAGCGATATCCCAGGTACACGACGATTGTGGCGGTTTGCGCTTGTCGCCGACTGCCTTCTCTCCCTCCCGTCAGTGTCTGGAAGTAGTGCCGAAGAAGCGGATTCGCGCGTTGGACCGATGGCCGGCCACACGCGGAGCGGAGGACTTTTCGCCCGGAGGATTCAACTGCCATGAGTACTGCTACGCCAGCGCCCGCCGTCCCGAACTCGGCTCTCTCGATGCCCCCGCTCAACTTGCGAGCACGCACCAAAATTGTGGCCACCGTCGGCCCGGCTTGTCGTAGCATTGAGATGCTCACGAAGCTGATATGCGCGGGGGTCTCGGTGTTCCGTTTGAATACCGCTCACGGCAACGAACAACAGCGGGCCGAGATCCTGGCCGACATTCGCACGGCCTCTGCCGCCATTGGCATTGAGGTCGGTGTGCTGGTCGATCTGGCTGGACCGAAGATTCGCCTGGGCGAATTGCATACGGATCCAACGAATTGCGAGCCGGGCGAGATCTATCGGTTTGTCCGCGGCAACCAGCCTCAAGCGGCCGACGAGCTGACCTGCACGTACTCGTCGTTGATCAACGAGCTGCAAGCCGGCGACAGCGTGATGCTGGCCGACGGCACCGTGAGCATGGTGGTAGTCGGCAAGTCGAACGATGAGGTTCGCTGCAAGGTGGTCGGTGGCGGCATCATTCGCAGTCGACAAGGGATCAACTTGCCCGGTGCCAAGCTGAGCGTGGCCTCTCTCACCGAAGCCGACATGGCCAATGCGCTGTGGGCCGCGAAGAACGACATCGACTTCGTCAGTCTGAGCTTCGTTCGCTCGCCCGTGAACGTATTGCTGCTGAAAGAACTGCTGCAGTCGCAAGGCTGCAAAGCGTGGGTGATTGCCAAGATCGAAAAGCCTGAGGCGCTGCTGCACTTGAAAGAGATTGTGGCTGCTGCCGATGGTGTGATGGTGGCCCGCGGTGACTTGGGTGTCGAGATTGATGTAGCGGAGATCGCCGTCGCGCAAAAGCGAATCGTGCGTGAGTGCCAAGACCAAGGCAAGCCCGTGATTGTGGCGACCCAGATGCTCGACAGCATGCATCACAATCGCCGGCCCACGCGAGCCGAAGCGACCGACGTTGCCAACGCCATTCTCGATGGTGCCGATGCCTGCATGCTCTCGGGCGAAACGGCCATTGGCGAGTTCCCGGTCGAATCGGTCGAAACGATGAACCGCATCGCTCTGGCCACCGAGCCATTGCTCAAAGAGCAGGTCCATCGAACGCAACTGGTTGCTGCCCACGATGTGCATCCCATCACCGCTGCGGCGGTGCGAGGTACGGCCGTCATCGCCGAACAGCTGGGTGCCAAGCTGGTGGTTGTCGCAACTCGCGGTGGTGGCACTTGCCGACTACGCAGCAAGCAGCGAGACTTCGTCCCCACGATTGGCACCAGCGACTCGATCTCGGTCCTGCGACTGTTGACCTTGTTCTGGGGCGTGACACCGCTTGCTGGTGCGCCCGTGAATGACGGTCCCGCGCTTCGCGCCTTCATTGACAATTGGGGACGTAAGCAGGGCCTGCTGCAAAAGGGTGACTGCGTGATCTTTGTCACCGGGACGAACTTCTATCCGATGGCTCAGAATCTACTTGTCGTCCATGAAGTGGAATAAGTGTAGCGCTCTTGCTCCGCCGAGAGCAGCTACGCGCCGGCCGCTTGTTCCAAGCGATCGTGCAAATAGCCCACGCGGGCGAGCGCTTCGGCCTGTGTGACCGACTGAGCGATTGGCAACAATAAGTAAGCCGCGCGCCCACTGCAGCAATCAAGAATGATCTGCTGAGGATTGGGTGAGTGTACGCCGTCCGCGCAGGGCTCGTGACCATTCACGAGCATTTGTGCTGAGACGAGCTTGGCGAAGGCCGCGGCATTGGCCGCGCGATAGTCGCGCCCCCAGACAAGCCTGAAGACATCGCTCCCTTGTTGCCAATCGGCGCAAGTGAGAGGTCGTTCGAAGATCTTTAAATCGAACCCGTGCGAATCGCAGCGGTCCGGCAAACTGTGGGAGATGAACACGCCGCCCGCGAGTCGAATTGCGAGTGGACAAGTGCCGATGAACTGCATGTAGCTGCAGCGGACACGATCGGCGGCTGAGCCATACAGTTCGTTGATCCCGGCGCGAAACTGCAAATTCAGCATCTTCTTGCTCTTGCAGATCGGAAAGTCGCCCAGCTCGGCGAGCTCATGATTGCTCAGCAGAAAGTGGAACCGCTCTGGATACTCACACTTCAGCCGAGCTACATCTTCGAGCAGCAGATGGCTCATGCAGCCTGCATCGCCGGGGTAACTTGGCCCGCCATGACAGACTTCCTGCATCACCAGGTGTCGACGCGGATGTCCCGCGAGATCGGCAACTTGAACGAGCCGCTTGAAGTTCAGCCGATTGCCATGCAGGTCGGCAGAGATCAGCACTTCGTCGCCATCGTCGATATCCAGGGAGACGATGTTCCCCTTCCGAGCTGCCGTCGCGCGGTTGGCCGCTGCTGCTTGCACGCAGCATTGGATCACCGATTCGATGTGAGCAGAAGAGGCAGCCATGTCATTACCAGACTATCACGAGCATCCCAAAAGGTCCACGCAACGGGTCACTTGGAGGCCTTGTTAAAACCCTGGTTCACGAGCCAATCGGCACAGCGAGCAGGCCACTCGTTGACCGGGTGTCCTGTTTGTCGCATGCCGTAACCGTGACCACCGGTCGCATACACGTGCAACTCGGCAGGAATCTTGGCTTTCTTGAGCTCAGTGAAGACGAGCACCGAGTTTGCCACCGACACGTTGTCGTCCTGAGCATGCACAAAGAACATTGGCGGAGTGGAGGCATCGACTTTCACATGCTCCTGCAAGGTCCAAGGCTGCTTCTTGTTTTCAAAGCCCCCCGCGTAGATGAGCGCGGCGAAGTCGGGCCGGCAGCTGGCTTCGTCGGTCTTATCGATCGCTTCGTACTGCCGCTGCTGATGCAGGATCGCGGTCAGGCCGGCAGTTTCGCCACCGGCAGAGAAACCGAGAATGCCGATCTGCGCAGGATCGAGCTTCCACTCACTGGCGCGGCTGCGGACGAGACTTACTGCTCGCTGAGCATCTTGAACAGCGGCTTCCCAGCGCTTTTCCGGATTGCGGAAGGGGACGCGATACTTCAGCACGAACGCCGTGACGCCTCGCGCGGCAAAGTATTCAGCACACTCGGTTCCTTCGTGGTCGTAAGCCAGAATGTGATGTCCACCGCCAGGACAAATGATGAGCGCGCAACCGGTGTGCTTTTCAGTCGGTGGTTCGAAGACCGCTAACTGCGGCGTCGTCACGTTGGTTAGCTTGATAATCTTTCGAGCACCCACCAGTGCATCCGTAGGCTTGTTCACATCCTGCTCGGCAGGTAACTCTTTCACTTCACCCGGTGCCTTCGCCGGCCACAGGTTGATGACCTGTGGTTCGGCGGCGGAAGCCAACGAAGCTGCGAGACAAACGAGAATCAACACTTGGAAGAGGAGTTTCATGAGTGCCTCAAAAACTACAGGATTGCGGAGAAGTACTCTCCGGGCGCTAGCGCTTCCGGCTTGAGTGAGTAGATCATCTTATCGTGTCTGGCCGGCGATTTCCTGGAACTCTCCCAAACTGATCAAGGGACAGGCGGCTCCCGCGAGCATCCGCTCGACGGAGGCTGGATCTTTGAAGCCTGAACCGGTAACGCAACAAACAATAGTACCGGCCGGATCGAGCAATCTTTCACGAGCGGCTTGAATCATTCCCGCGACCGAGGTGGCCCCCGCCGGTTCGCAGAAAATGCCTTCTTCGCGGGCAAGGCGGGCCTGCGTCTCCCAAACTGCTTCGTCACTCACCGCATGACCGGTACCACCGCTCGCGCGGCATTCCGTGACGACCATGTTGCCATCCATGATGTTCGGCACCTGCAAGCCGCTGACGCGCGAGGTGCAGGTTACTTCGCGGGCCTCGGCATCGCCACGGCGCAGCGGCGTGGCAATCGTATCGTTGCCGAGCGGTTGCACCACTTCCACTCGCGGGCTGGCGGCCAGCTTTCCTGCCTGAACTAGATCGGCGAAACCACGTGCGACGGCGAGTGCCATTCCACCACCACCGGCAGGACAGAAGACATGATCGAGTTTGCCCCTCGTTTGCTCCGCCAGTTCATAGCTAAGCGACTTGACGCCCGACATGCCGAGGGGGCTCACGGTGTACGAGCTGACCTGCGTTGCCGATCCAGGCTGGGCCCCCAGCTCTTTGACGGTGACGAACGCCTCCTTGGTCAACTCTGGGTCGAGTCCAAAGCCTTGAATGCGAAACAGCTTGGCGCCATAGGCGAGCATCTGTTGCAACTTGCCGAGTGGAGCACCTTCGACGATGGCGATCAGGCATTCGATCTGCGCCAGTGCACAGTAGGCCGCCAGTGACGAGCCCGTATTACCGCTCGAAGTAGCCACGCAGCGAGTTTTGCCGGCTGCCACCATGTGCGAAATGGCTGCTGCGGCAAAGCGATCTTTATAAGACGCTGTGGGATTCGAAATCTCGAGCTTAAAGAACAGATTCGGCAAACCCAAGCTGGGGCCCAGTCGCCGCGAACGAACGAGCGGTGTGTTCCCTTCCCCCAGCGAAAGTCTGGCCGCGGGTGCGATCGGTTCGAGCCAGTCAGCAAAGCGCCAAATCGTCATTAGCTTGAGTCTTTCAAAGCGAGAGGATGGCTGCGAGCATTGTAGCGTGTAGTTTGCATCGGGTGAGATTGGCCGGTAGAGTATCGCCACGAACTGCCTTCACGACCGTACTCACTAGGATCCATCTCGATGAAGCTCGCGGGCCGCACAGCACTTGTCACGGGAGCAGCACGCGGCATCGGCCGAGGCTGTGCCCTGGAACTGGCTCGCGCGGGAGCTAATGTTGCCATCAATGATCGGGAAGCATCCCCCGAGGCCGAGGCAGTACTCGCCGAGATTCGCGCGCTCGGTCGCCAAGCGGTGCTCGTTGCCGGAGATGCCTTCGCGCGAGCTTCGTGCGAACAGATTGCCGCGCGAGCCATCCACGAACTCGGGCGGGTTGATATCCTCGTCAGCAATCCAGCTTTTTCGCGCCGTGGCGACTATCTGACGTACGACCCGGATTTGTTCGAAAAGACACTGCAGGGAACACTCGTGGCGGGCTTTCACATGAGTCAGTTCATCGCCCGGCATCTGGTCGAGCGAAATGCCCGCGGCAAGATCGTGTTCATTTCGAGCGTGCACGCCCGCATTCCGTTTGCTCGCGCCGCAGCCTACAACGCGGCGAAAGCGGGGCTGAATCATCTCGCCCAAACCTTGGCTGCCGAGTTGTTACCCCAGCGGATCAATGTGAATGTCATTGAGCCGGGCTGGATCGATACGCCCGGTGAGCATGCGACATTTGGCAGCGACAAGATTGCCGAAGCGGCCCCGGCATTGCCTTGGGGACGACTTGGCTTGCCGGAAGAGATCGGCAGGGCCGCTGCGTTTCTATGCTCCGACGATGCCGACTACATTACGGGCACTTCGTTGCTGGTCGATGGCGGCTTGCATCTGCGCGGCGCCATTCCCGCCGCTGAACCACCTCGCTAACTATCCTTGAAGGGTGCATCACCTTGGACGAAACGCCCGCAGTGATCGACCACCAAGGTCTCGAAGGCCTCGACTACGCGGCAATCATCGTGTACCTGGTTGTCACCTTCGGCATTTCGATTTGGTTTGGTCGCAAGCAGAAGAATACCGAAGACTTCTTCGTCGGCGGGCGGCAAATGCCGTGGTTCGTCATCGGCCTCAGCATTCTCGCCACGCTCTTCTCGACCCTCACATATCAGGGCGTTCCAGGAGAAGTCATCAAGAACGGCATCGCGATCTTTACGGGCTACTTGTCGCTGCCCCTCACCTTCCTGGTGATTTCGTTTCTCTGGATTCCGTTCTTCATGCGACTCAAGCTGACGAGCGCCTACGAATACCTAGAGCAGCGATTCAGCTATCCCGTGCGTTGTATGGGGGCGATCCTGTTTGTACTGCTCCGGCTGGGTTGGATGAGCATGGTTGTCTTTTCGGCATCGCTGGCTCTTGACCACATTAAAGGCCCCGATCTGCAGTTCTTATCGGGGCCTGATCTGTATTGGTGGATTGGTGCTATTGGACTTGTCGCCGCAATTTACACGTCCATCGGCGGCATCCAGGCGATGGTGTGGATCGACGTTTTGCAGTGCTTGCTCCTGCTGTTCGGCGTCGTGATGACGATCGGTTTCATCATGTACACCGATGGCACCACGCCAATCGACTGGTGGCGAACTGCCAACGAAAACACAACGTCGCACGTGACTCCGCCGCTTTACAGCACCAACGTGTTCGTCCAGCGGACGGTCTTGTTTGTGATGATCAATTCCTTCTTTTGGCATTGCTGCACGCATGCTTCCGACCAGGTAGTGCTGCAGCGATACTTTTCGACACCCTCGCTGGCCGCGGCACGCCGCAGCTATTTTACGAACCTGATCGTCGATGTTTCGATGGCAGGTCTGCTGACCTTGGCCGGATTGGGCCTGCTCGCCTTTTATCTCAAGCGAACTTACCTGCTCGATGGCAAGGATCCCATCAGCATGGCCGATCGTTTGTTTCCCACGTTCCTCGGCAATCAACTGCCCGCCGGCTGTGCGGGACTGATTATTTCGGCCTTCCTGTGCGATGCCATTCAAACGCTCGAAGCGGGTGTGAATGCAATCACGGCGGTGTTTACGAAAGACCTGTTACCCAAGCGCTCGGAAGCCGCCGAGCGCGCACCTTCGCAACTGATGTTTGTGCGCGTGGTAACGATCGTGATCGCGCTGATCGCGGCATCGGCCGCCTATGGAGTCGACTTTGTGCAGCGGCAAAGCCCCGATATGAATCTCGTCAGCATGATGCCCAAATTCTTCAACATGTTCCTGGGGCCACTGGCCGGCATGTTTATCGTCGGCATGTTTGTACCGCGAGCCACTACGGTGTGCGTGCTTCCCGCGGCTATCCTCGGGCTCGTCATCTCCATCATCTGGAGTTGGTGGGAGTTTATCTTTGGGACGAAAGAGAGTCCTACGATTTTCTTAGCGGTCGCTGTACCTTGCCTGACGACGATCGCCGTCTCCGCTGCCTTGAGTGTATTCTTTGGTGCGAAGCTACATTCAGGCTCTGGCTATACCTGGTGGGCTATCGTGAAGGGGAAGAAAGAAAGCCGGCCAGAATCTGCGGAGTAAAGCGCAAAACAACCCTCTCCTCACGAGCACAAGGAGAGGGATTGAAGTGACTACGAATAGCAATGGGCTCGCGGCGCTTCGCCCAAGCTACCTATCGATTAGGCCCACCAGCTTTCATTCGCCAGGACGCAGTCGACCGACCCGTTGAAGTCGTCGTCGGTCAGGCCTTCTTCCGGCGCTTCTGGAGCTTCAGTGGTTGGTGGGGCGGTTACACGCAACGTCACCGCGGCGAGCGCACTGCCTAACTGTCCATCCCAGGCCCAGTACAGGAACGAATCGGTCCCCACATAGCCTGCGTTGGGAGTGTAGGTAAAGCCACCATCAGCATTGAGGGTGACGGTGCCGTTCTGCGGACCACCAAAGAAGTTAGCGATCAGCGAATCGTTCTGCGCGTCGGTGTCGTTGGCCAGCACACCAGGACCACTTACGGTGAACGGCGAATCTCCCACCAGCACGTAGTGGTCGTTGTTCACCGTTGGGCGAGTGTTTTGCCCGGCAGCCTGGATCGACAAGGTTACGGTAACCGGAGCACCAGCTTCGGTCCCATCATGGGCAGCGTACGTGAACGAATCCGAGCCGACGAAGCCCGCATTCGGCACGTACACAAACGAACCATCGGCGGCGAGAGTCACCTGACCGTTGGCGGCGCTGGTAACAATCTGAGCGGTTAACGTGTCGCCGTTAAGATCGCTGTCGTTGCTCAGCACGCCCGGTGCGCTGACATTCAGCGTCTGGTCGACCGAGGTCGTATAGCTATCGGCAGCGCTGACTGGAGCAACATTTTCTTCGCTGCCTCCTTCCGGGCTCACCGTGATCGAAGCATGGGCCACCTGGCTGTTCGACATACCATCGTTCAGCTGATAGGAGAAGGTATCGACACCTGTGTAGCCTGCGTCTGGCGTGTAGGTGAACGAACCATCGCCATTGAAGACCAGCGTGCCGTGCTGCGGCCCCTGAACGAGGTTGGCAACCATGCTGCTGGTCAAGCTAGTTGCGGCGTCGACGTCCGAGTCATTCGCAATCACACCTTCGGCAACACTCACTTGCAGCGATGCTCCCGCGGCAACCGAGTAAGCATCATCGGCGGCTTGCGGAGCATCGTTCAAGGCTTCGACCACGATCGTGGCCACGCCTTCGGTCACTTCGCCGTCCGCATTCGTCGCACGGTAGGTGAACGAATCGCTGCCATTGAAGTTGGCGTTTGGCGTGTAACGGAACGCACCATTGGCATCGAGCACGAGCGTACCATTCGCGGGCCCGGTGACGACTTCAGCCGTCATCGCCGTCCCTTGCGGGTCGACGTCGTTGGCGAGTACGCCCCAGCTTTCACTCATGTCCAGCACCATGTCTTCGCCAATGCTGTACGCATCGCCGAGAGTCGTGGGTGGCTGAATGACATCGTTCACGGTGATGGTGACAATCGCTTCGGAAGTGGCCGTACCGTCGCCGGCTGCATACGTGAAGGTATCGGTCCCGGCAAAGCCTGCATTCGGCGTATAGAGGAACGAACCATCGGCAGCCAACGAGACAGTTCCATTGGTTGGGCCGGTGACGATTGCCGCAGTCAGCGGATCGCCATCGGGATCCGTGTCGTTGCTCAGCACACCCGCCGCGGCAATTTGCAAGGGCTGGTTTTCATCGGTGGTGTAAGCATCGGCCACAGCGGAGGGACCATCGTTCTCGGAGGCGACCGAAATCGTGACCATCGTTTCGCTGCTGGCCAGTTCACCATCGCTCACTGTGTAGGTGAACGAATCTTCGCCCGTGAAGTTAGCATTGGGCGTGTAGATGAAGGTGCCATCGGCGTTGAAGGTCACGACGCCGTTGGCGGGCCCCGTCCCCATCGTCGCGGTCAGTTCGGTGCTGTCGACATCGGTATCGTTGGCCAGCACGCCATCTTCACCCACATCGAGCACGCCGTCTTCGGCCATCGTGTAAGCATCGGCCACACCAATCGGAGCATCGTTCACCGGTGCGACCGTGATCGTCACCGTGGCTACGTCGCTCGAAAGCGAACCATCGCTCACCATGTAGCTGAATCCATCGACGCCGCTGAAGTCGGCATTCGGTGTATAGCTGAACGTGCCATCGGCATTCAGCGTGACGGTGCCGTACTGCGGTTGAGAGACGATCGAGGCGGCTAGTGTGTCGCCTTCTGGATCGCTGTCGTTGGCCAGAATGCTGGTCGTGACAACCAGTTCGGTGTCTTCGGTGGCTGCATACTCATCGTTGACGGCGAGTGGAGCATCGTTCGACGGAGTCACGGTGATCGTGACCGTCGTTTCCGCACCGGCCAGTTCGCCATCGCTGACGATGTAGGTGAAGGTATCTTCGCCGCTGAAGTTCGCGGCCGGGGTGTAGAGGAACGTGCCATCGGCATTCAAGGCAACGGTGCCGTTGGTTGGACCCGTACCGAGAGTGGCCGTTAGCACGGTGCTATCGGCGTCGGTGTCGTTCGCCAACACGCTGCCGGCAGTGGCATCGAGGACGGCATCTTCGGCAACGGTGTAAGCATCGGCAACACCAAGGGGCGCATCGTTGACGGGAGTGACGTTGATCGTGACCGTCCCGACATCGCTGGTCAGCGTGCCATCGCTGACGGTATAGCTAAAGCCGTCCAAGCCGCTGAAGTCGGCATTGGGCATGTAGACCACGCGGCCATCGGCACCCAAGGTGACGGTGCCGTGCTGCGGTGGGTTGACGATCTGGACACTTAGTGTGCTGCTGTCCGGATCCAGGTCATTGATGAGAATGCCCGGCGCTTCGATCACCAGTTCGGTATCTTCCGGAGTGCTGTACTCGTCGTTAACAGCAACGGGCGAGTCATTGATCGGCGCGACGTTGATCGTCACCGTCGCAACTTCGCTGCTCAGCGTGCCATCTCCGGCCGTGTAGGTGAAGCTATCGGCGCCGGAGAAATCGGCCGCCGGGGTATAGACGAACGAGCCATCGGCATTGAGCGTGACAGTGCCGTTGGTGGGGCCAGCCACGAGCGAAGCCGTCAGGCTCGCGCTATCGATGTCGCTGTCGTTCCCCAGCACACCGGTGCCGGTGACAGTCAGCGGTTGATCTTCGTCGATCGAGTATTCGTCGTTTGCAGCAACGGGCGCGTCGTTGATCGGATTCACACTGATGGTGACCGTGGCGACTTCGCTGTTGCTGCCGCCGTCGTTCACCAGGTAGCTGAAGCCGTCGATGCCACTGAAGTTGGCTTCAGGCTGGTACGTGAACGTGCCATCGGGATTGAACGTGACCGTGCCGTGCAACGGTTGGCTAGCCAGTTCAGCAGTCAGAGCAGAACCTTCGACGTCGGAATCGTTGGTCATCACGCTGGTGGTGACGGTCAGGGGCTGATCTTCGTCGACGCTGAAGGAATCGTTGGCCGCGATCGGAGCATCGTTCACGGCTTCGATGGTCAACGTCACCGTGGCTTCGTTGCCGACTCCGATGGAGTTCGTGGCCCGATAGGTGAAGGTCACTTCGCCGGAGAAGTTCGCTTCGGGCGTGTAGAGGAAGCCGCCATCGGTGGCCAATGTCAGCGAACCGCTGGATGGACCGGTGACCAACTCGACTGTGGCACCAGCGGCCGAGTCGTCATTGGCGAGCACGCCGGTGACACCCGGAATCGTCAACGATTCGTCTTCCGAAAGAGCAAAGGAATCGTTGGCCGAGATCGGCTCGGTTCCTTCGCTGACGTTGATCGTCACGGCCGCGAGTTGGCTGTTGGTGGAGCCATCGTTGGCGCTATAGACAAAGCTGTCCATCCCCGAGAAACCAGCTTCGGGTGTGTAGACAAACGAACCATCGGTATTGAACGTCAACTGGCCATGCGCTGGCCCGCTGAACAAGTTGGCCGTCATCGGCTGACCAGGAGCAGAGCTGACATCGTTGGCGAGCACACCGGGGCCGCTGATCGCCAATGGGGCGTCGATGGGGGTGTGATAGACATCGTTCATCGCCGTGGCCACAGTGGCCAAAGCCCAACGAGTTTCGAGCGATTCGAGTTGCAAGAAGTTCCGACGATTCACGTCTTGGCCATTACGCCGCCGGCTCTCCTTTCGCTCGCTCATGAGTGCTGTGGACTGCCGATTCCGACCAAACAAATTCTTCATCATGCGAACATTCCTTCCAGAGTTGGGCGAAGCATCTCGCCCGGTTAACGAACCTTCTCCTGCCCACGAGCGTTGACGAAGCGACGCAAGTACGAACTGCCAAGTAATGTGCCTGGACTGTCGCTTGCTGTTGCTTCGCCGTCTCCGATAGCGAAGTCTCGTGACAGGAGTTTGCGATGCCGCGCCCGCGAATGGAAAAGTGCGGGGCAACGGTCATCTGCTGGTTCGCATCCATGCGCTTCACTGGCTGCAGCGGCTTTGAATTCCCTGCGCTGCAGTCGTGTCTGCAATACCCGCTGGCATTGCCTGCGTTAATTCGCAGTGCCTCAGTGCCGACTACGAACGAGCCAGCGCTGAGCTTGCCGATTTCTACGAAGCGAGTTCGCAATTGGCAACCATCATTCGCAAATCTTTTCCCGAATGATTCATTGCCAGTGCAGCAGATGGCAGCCAGCCCTGCCAGCGCTACTGGTTCGCTCGGTAGTCGCTCGCCACTCTTTGCGGTGGCACCCATCGGCGGCTGCCACGAGCGTTGATGGGTTGCCACGCGCCAGCAAAGCAGTGACTACTTCCCACCATCGCATACCACCGGCTCGATCAAGAGACCCCGAAGCCTGGCTTCAAGATCGAGCCGCCCACTGTGCCTGCACTGCTACTTACTCCACTCAAACCGGGCGAACTGGGGCACGTGATCGCTGAGCGCGAATGATTGCTCGTCGGCATTGTTCACGCGAAACGCTCCCTCCCACAGCGGTCTTGCTTCCACCAACTGCTTGGCAATCGGCCCGTAAGCCAGAATGTAGTCCAGCCGCTTCTCGGGAGTATCGGAGCGAAACGTGAGGCCCGCTGTTTTGTTCAGCTGCGTGAACGTATCGATCCAGCCAGCCTTTTCCCAGAGCGGATACTCCGGCGGCAGGGGCTGATGATTCAAGTCGCCAATCACCAGCATCGAGCGTCCCGCCATCTGGTCTGCAACCATCGTCTTCAGCATCGCCGGAATCTCTTGCATCCGCACGTCCGACTCTGGGAACGGATTCAAGTGCGCCGAATGAAGGACCAACTCGGTATGAGGCAGCTTGATCACTGCGCGTCCCCAATGCCGCGTGAACAGATCCTTCGGGCGTTCGAAACCCAGCGGCGCATTTTGCGATTCGAGAATCTCGTACCGGCTGAGCAAGGTCCCAGGCCACTTTCCGCCACTCGGAAAGCGGACGTGATGCATCTTCAGCAGTCGCGCAATCTCCTTCGTCACGCTCTCCGCCGGGGACTCCGAGAAGGCGATAATGTCCGGCTCGTACAGCGCCAATTCTTGCGCAAATCGCGCCGGCATCTGTCCCAGCGCCGTCGCTCGCTTGCCCATCGCCCGCTCTTTGGGCCAACCGGTGCACTCGTACACGTTGTACGCAATGACACGCAGTTCCTTGGCGTCCTCAGCCGCCTGCAGTTGCTTGTTCCGCAAGGTTGAGAGCGATAACGCTCCGCAGGCAAAGGCCTGCAAGGCGAAGCGGCGACTGATTGAACGGCACGCACTCATGATGCATTTCCAACCCGGAGGGATTTATTCGCTGCTCTGTCAACTTTGCGCTTCACGAAGCCTTACTCGAATCCAACGGTGATTCTTTGGCAAGTATCTCCAGCACAAAATCGTTGTAGGCCTCTTTCATCGGCAATTCGAGGTTTCGCTCCACTCGGCGGCGAAGCGCCACGACTTTCTCGCCTGTGATCGGATTTTGAGAAGTCTTCTCGAAATCTCGCCAGTACAAGCCAACGCCGCGCTTCTGCCATTGCGGAACGTCGTTGAAGTTAATGCCTCGCTCAAACAGCAATTCGTTCTTCGCCGCTAAAGAATGCCCAGCAGTTTGCGCTGTTGCCTCACGTTCGCTGAGGCCATCACGCCGCAGCGTCCAGTAGCAATAAGCGTTGAGCGAGTTGCGTGCGGCATCTTCACTGCGCCAGCGAAAGTAGTCTACGACCAGGGCCTTCGTTGGTAGTTGAGAAATGCGGCAGTCGAACGTCGCCATTCGTCCGAGCGACAAGCTGAAGCGGGCGCTGGCTTCGCCCGCGAGCGTTGAGTTGTACTTACGCAACTTGCGACCAAAGACGTTTTCATGAGGCGAGAGCAACAGCGAGATCTCGTCGCTCTCGGTGTACGCGTAAAGCACGCGAAAACCGCACGTCATCAGTGACTCAGCGGTTGTCAGCATCAAGTCCCGAAAACGCTCGTCGAAGGGAGCTTGAAACTGGCAGATGTCTTTCGTCAACCGAGTAAAGCTGCGGCCGTCCAAGCGTGCCACCATGTAAATGCCTGGCAACACGCAGTAGTCAGCGGCCGTTTCAAATACCCGCATCTTCGTATCGAGCTCATCGAATTTCATCTTGCCAGTCCTCCACCACAAACTGACCATTCTCGATTCGCACGTACGAAAGCCGCTCGAAACCTTCAGTCCACTCCGGTAATTGCAGTTGCTTGGCCTTGCTCAAGATCGCCACGTCCGGAACCCGCTCATCTCCGCTGCGCATTGCGTTCCGCTGCAAACAATCAGCGACTCGCGATTGAAAGTAACAGCCATGAATCATGAATCCCCAGGCGCGCGATGCCGAAATGAGCGGAGCGCGATCATTCACGGACGGATTTGTATTGTCGATTACAAAGGGCTGATCTGTTTCCAGACAGAGTTGCATCATTCGCTCGAAGCGATGAGGAGTCTTCAGCAAATCTCGGCTGATGCGCACGTGCGTCGAGAAGTATCGTTCCTTGTAGAACGAAGACTTCCCTGAGCCGGGCAAGCCAATGAGAAAAACTGCCTCCATTTTGACCTACCTCGCAAGTGCAACGTGCCGATTTCAGAAAAAGGTGGAGGCGGATTGCTCCGCCTCCACCCACGAGGAACCAATCATTGGCAGCAAGGTTCACCGTCAATCCGCCACTTCCGTTACCACGCCCGAGCCGACGGTGCGGCCCCCTTCGCGGATGGCGAAGTGGCTGCCGACATTCACGGCAATGGGTTTGTCGAGCAACACGTCGATCTGCGCATTGTCGCCCGGCATCGCCATCCCTTGGTCAGCCGGGAGCTGAATCTCGCCGGTGACGTTGGTCGTGCGAAAGAAGAACTGCGGCTTGTACCCACCGAAGAACGGCGTGTGACGACCACCCTCTTCTTTGCTCAGCACGTAAACCTCACCCTTGAACTTCAGCCGTGGACGAATCGACCGCGGCGCCGCGACCACTTGTCCACGCTGCACCTGCTCGGTTTTGATGCCGCGCAGCAACAGACCCACGTTCTGGCCAGCCGAACCTTGTTCCAGCGGCTGTTTGAAGGCTTCGATTGCCGTACAGACGCTTTCGAGCACTTCACCCAACCCGAGAATCTCGACCGGTTGGCCAACTCGCACAACACCTTGCTCGATCTTGCCGGTAACGACGGTGCCGCGCCCTTCGATGGTGTGAACACCTTCGATGTGCATCAGCAGCGGCTTGTCGACCGCTCGTTTCGGTTCAGGAATCGTGCTGTCCAACGCATCGAGCAACTCCTCAATGCAACGGCTCGCGTCGGGGTTGCTCGGATCCTCGATCGCCCCTTTCGCATTGCCGCGAATGAACGGCGTGCGGTCGCCATCGAAACCGAACCGCGTCAGCAGTTCGCGCGCTTCGAGTTCGACAAGCTCCAGCAAGTCCAGATCATCCACCAGGTCGCACTTGTTCAAAAACACGACCAGCTCAGGCACGCCAACTTGCCGCGCCAGCAGAATGTGCTCGCGCGTTTGCGGCATCGGGCCGTCGACGGCCGACAGCAGCAACACTGCTCCGTCCATCTGGGCCGCGCCCGTAATCATGTTCTTGATGTAATCCGCGTGACCGGGGCAATCGATGTGCGCATAGTGCCGCGTGGCCGTTTCGTACTCGACGTGACTGGTCGCAATGGTGACCGTCTTGGTCGCGTCGCGAGTAATCCCGCCACGAGCAATGTGCGCATACGACTGCGCCTTTGCCAAGCCTTTTTTCGACTGCACCGCAAGAATTGCGGCTGTGAGTGTGGTCTTACCGTGGTCGATGTGACCGATCGTGCCGACGTTGACGTGAACCTTGTTCATGTCCGAGAAACTCCCTGGCTGCCACGAGCAGCCAAATTGGGATTTGTGATTCTGTTGCCCAATCGCCACCCGCATAGCAACTAAAAGGCGGGGGCGATCTTTTCTCCACCACGAGTAAAACCAGGGCAGCCGAAACCACGAAATGCCGATAGGCGACGAGAAGGACACACGCCGCCGCGACAAGGTTCACAGCAAATTAACTACGCCCAAAACAGACCAGGCACATATCGTCGTTTTGCGGGGCGCGGCCGAGGAACCGCCTCACGTCGTCGACAATCAATTGGCCCAAGCTGGAGATCGATTGTTCGGGCAGGCGAACATGGTCGCGCAGGCGATCGATGGTGAAGAACTTCCCTTCGGCGTCGATCGATTCGTTAATGCCGTCGGTGTACAGCGTCAGGGACTCGCCGGCACCGAGTTGAATCTCCGTCTGTTCGTACTCGACCGAGTCCATAATGCCCAGCGGCAGCCCGGCGATCTTCTCGGCAGGTTCGTCGATGGTGCCGTCGATTTTGCGATGCAGCGGCGACATATGCCCGGCGTTGACCATTTGCACGCGATGCGTCGTGGGATCGACAACCACCAGAATCATCGTCACGAATCGCTGAATGTTCAATTGGCTCAGCCGTTCGTTCAGTTTGGTCATCGCGATCGAAGGGCTCGCTTCGCTCAGCAGGCTGGAGCGCGTTTCGGCCGACAGCTTGGCCATCAGCAAAGCTGCGGCGACACCATGACCAACGACATCGGCCACGACAATCGCATGCCGACCATCCTGCAGCGGAATGTAGTCGAAGTAGTCACCGCCGATCTGCTCGGCCGGATTGTAGTAGTCGTAAAACGAATACCCCGCGAGCGCCGGCTTGCTGGTGGGCAAGAAAGCGAGTTGCACATCGCGGGCAACCTTCATGTCGTGATCGAGTTCCCGCTGATGCAGGGCCGACTCGTGCAACTGAGCATTGTTGATCGCAATCGCCGCTTGCGAGGCAGCACTCACCAGCAACTCCAGGTCTTCTGGCTGAAACCGCTGACGCTGATCGAGCGTATCGATCTGCAGCACGCCAAAGGCCTTCCCATCGTTGTCGATCAGCGGCGCGCACATCATCGAGCGAATACGAAAATCAGCGATGCTCTGGCTCAATTCAAATCGCTCGTCCGAAGCGGCATCGGCCGAGAGAATCGCCTGGCGCGACTCCATCACGTGCCGCACAATCGTCTTGCTGATCCGTAGCGAATCGTTCGAGTCCTCGCGTCGCAGGCGAACCCACTTGGGCACCAGTTGGCCGTTTGGTTCTTCGAGCACAATGAACCCACGATCGGCCTGCACAAAGATCTTGAACAGGCTCTTGAGAATCTGCGGCAACACTTCGTCGAGCGCGAGGGCCTTTCCCAGGTTCTGCGTAATCTCGACGAGAGCCGCAAGTTTCACTTCGGCACTCGCGGCGATATGCACGCTGCCGCGACTTGATGTCGAGACATCCAGCTTCGACATGATCGTCGAGTTGGGCGTGCCACCTTCGTCGTCCACCATCAACGTACCGAGGCCGGCACCATCGGTGATGCCCAGCTTGCCGGGCATCGGCTTGAAGGGAACCGGCGTGTCGGCGTGAAACGTGTACGAGACCTCGCACACCCGCACCACATCTCCCGGTTTCAGCAGTCGTTGTCCTTCGACTTTGGTCGGCTCTTCGTTCAGGAAGGTGCCGTTGCGGCTGTTTAAATCTTCGAGGAAATAGTCGGACCCTTTGCGCACCACAGCAGCATGCTGACGGCTGACCGCGCCGACTTCGATAACGATATTGCACTCTGGATGCCGCCCCATGATGGTGCGATCGGTCCGAAGTTCGTAGCGTTTGCCGGCTTGGGGGCCATTATTCGCCGACAGATAAAACATGGGTTACAGTCTTGACGAAGAACACTGCTCGGCACAAAACGTCCGACAAGGGAAGCAAGCGATTTTAGGATTCGAGCCGGGTGAACGTCAACCTAAGCGGAAAGTTGCAACCGCTGGTTTACGCACAGCCTGCGGAAACGAACGGTCGCTGGTACTGCTGCCATACAATAACGCCCGCCCAATCCCGAATTCTCCTCTAAGCAACAATGTACCTAGCGGGCAACAGGAAGAACGATGAAAGATTACGAGTGTGCGAAGTGCGGGTGCCGGGAAATGATCCCGGATGTACGAATTATCGACCACGGACACGGCAATCAGGCCCTCGAACTTGCGGTGACCGTCTATCGCCATCCCGATGCATTTGTCTTCAAAGGTGCTGTCTCCTATCGCTTACATGCCGAGGTCTGCGGAGCATGCGGTTTCACTGAGTTTTACGCCGCCAATCCACGCCAGCTGCTCGAGATCGCCAAAAAGGCGCAAGCCGAACAGGCGTGATTTTCGCGAGTGACACCAAGCAACACTGACTCGACCATTTCCGCTACCCCAGCTGAGCGATCGGCGCTCCATCGGGCAGCAGCGGCATCGGCCGGCCGTTGTGATCGAGAAAGTTGTGGTTCTGGTTGATCCCTAGGTGCTTCAGCATCGTGGACCACAAGTCGTTGGGGCTCAGCGGCGTGTCGATCGGGTATTCGCCCTTGGTGTTCGTGGCTCCGACGATTGTTCCCATCTTCAGGCCGCCGCCGGAAACCAGCACGCTCATCGCACCGGGCCAGTGATCGCGGCCGGGTTGCATGATGCCCGTCTGCGAGCCCACCGTATTGCTGATTCGCGGTGTCCGGCCAAACTCGCCCGTCACAACGAGCAGCACCTTCTTATCGAGACCTTTCTCGAATAGATCTTGAATCAGCGCCGAGATCACCTTATCGAGCAGCGGCAACCGCACGAGCGCGTCATCGAACAGGTGGCAATTCACCGCGTGCGAATCCCAGTTATAGGTGCCATTCTTCAGCGAGCCGACTCCGGAAACATACGGGTTCTCCATAATCACATTCACAAACGAGCAACCCGCCTCCACCAGGCGGCGAGCCATCAGCGCGCGATAGCCCCACGCATGCTTGCCGTAGCGATCTTTGATGTGCTCCGGTTCTTTGGAGAAATCGAACGCTTCGCGGGCCTTGGGGCTGGTGAGCAGGTCGACCGCCTTGCCGCTGAATTGATCGAGCGCGTCCATTCGTCCGCTGGCATCGAGCTTTCGCTGCAGCCGGTCGAGACCTTGCAGCAACTGCGTCCGGTCGCTCAGTCGATTTTCCATCTCGGCGGCCAGCGAGACGTTCTGCACCTTGAAGTTCTGCTCGCTCGGGTCGCCCGGCACCGCGAACGGAGCATAGGCCGCTCCCAGATACGCCGTCCCCAAGCTGAACGTATCGATCCCTTGCCGGCCGTTATCAACTTCCAGAATGTAGTTCGGCAAGCCGCGATTCACATGCTCGCGCATCCGCGCGATCATCGAACCGACGGCCGGATAGTCATTCACAAAGCCGGTGGGCTCCTTGGGATCGCGAGCGGTCATAAACCGCTTATGCCCGCCGCCGTGATCGGCAAACTTGTGAGCGATCGAGCGAATCAGCGAATACTTATCGGCACACTTGGCCAGCAGCGGCAAGTGTTCACAAATGTCGATGCCCGGCACGTTAGTATGAATCGGCCGGAACGTCCCCCGATAATCCTCGGGAGCGTTCGGCTTCATGTCGAAGGTTTCCATGTGCGGCGGCCCACCGGGCAGCCACACAAAGATCACACTCGTATCGGGATCCGACTGCGCCGCCGCAGCCTTCAGTCGCAGCAAATCGGCCATGCCCAGGCCCGAGAATGCGACAGCACCGGCCTGCAAGAACGAACGGCGGGCGATCGGTCCCGAACAGGTTTGATTCGCAGTAGAGAGAGTTGACTTCATCGGCGGGAACTCCAGGCGGAGTGGCGGGCGGGGAGAGGCCAGGGGATGACAGACAGGTGAACGACCCCACTGATCCATCGGCAGATCTTAATCTGAACATGCAGCCGCGCAGATGTCAATTTGCACCTCCGCTGGCTGCCACGCGTTTGATAACCATTTTTGATAACCATTTCGCCACTTTTCAGCCGTTTCCCAAGGGTCAACTCGGCTCCCTAACTCGCCTTCCTTTTGCGTTCCAGATCATCCAGTTTGCTGCTCGCTGTTTGATAACTTTTTTCGCGTTTTTTTGAAATTCGGCGACGCCACTTAAGCCTTTCGCCGGCCGTCACTTCCGCGTGGTGATAACCAGCAATCACGCTGCAAGTCGATAACCATTTGATAACCTGTTTTTGCTCACTTTTGCCAGCGACCGACGACGCCTCGCCCAAATCATTGAATCGCCCTTACGGCAAACACTCTTCCCTAAGTAGTGCAATCCCGACTGCCATGTGATAACCAAAAACAACTGAAATGTGAACAACAACCGTAAGTATTGTGTGTTTATAATTTTCTAGTTGACAAAGAATTGCGCACCCGCCATTCTGCACGTATCCAGGAATGGCCTGGTTCCCTTGTACAACCGAAGGAACTGAAATCTGACCTAGCTCTGATTCTTTGTCAAATCGCTTGGGTGTATTTCGTATGCAGTTCGATCGCGACAAAATCTTGACGGCCGCAGAGCCAGCCGACCTGGCGCTGTGGGAAGCGCACGCGCGCGCGTTCGTGACTGCCTTCGTGCAGAAGCCTCGCCGTGACCGCTGGCTGTTCCTGCTGCTGCAGCCGACCGAAAAGACTCGTCACAACTCCCATAAACTCCACGCCGATCTCGACCGCGCAAAGTGCCGCGAAGTGAAATGGCCGTGGAAACCCGGACCCACTGCCTTCGGCATTTATGATCAGTTCACCGGCGATCCCAAACTGATTTCGACCGACGACATCATGCTCGTCGGTCCGATGTACGACAGCATCTACTCCCTCGTTCCGGGCAAGCGCGCAGTCTTCTTCTTCCACGAAGGCGAAATGCTGCTGTGCGAATAAAGGGGCAGTTCCAATCGGATTGAACCTGATAGTGGGATGACATAGCCTGTTGTGTGATTTGCGAACCCTGCCCTATTCGCAGCAAAGAAGCTTTCATGATGCCGACTGCAGTCCCTTCTCGTTTTCCGATTTCGGTCGCAGGGGTTTTGGGATGTATCGACACAAACGGCAACGTGGCGATTCAGCCGCAATTCCTCGCCGCAAGGCATTTCTCGGAAGGGCTTGCCAAGGTCGAGGTGGCAGGACCGACGGAAGAGGATCAACTATTCGAGCGTCGGGCGAGTGGTTTCATCGACGAGCGCGGGGAGTTTGTCATCGGTCCAGGACCGCCACCGAAGTTCCGGTTTCCAGGAGACCGTAACGACTATTCCTACGACGACTTTCACGACGGCTACGCGAGATTCCATCTTGGCGATGCCACGGGCCTGAGCGGTTACATCGATCGCACCGGACAGCTTGTCATTCCACCCAAATTTGCAGATGCCAGCGACTTTTCGGAGGGCTTGGCTTGCGTTTCTCTGCCACGCGCTGACGGCTCTCCCTTTGGGCCAAAGCGGACCGGCTTCATCAACCTCGCTGGCGAATTTGTGATTCCAGCAAAACGTAGTTTTGTGGCCTCCGGATTTTCAGATGGGCTATGTGTTCTTGACGTTCAGGACCGCGCTGGCGATTGGCAACCCGAGGTCATCGATGCGAAGGGCAAGACTATTATCCGCGCTGGTCGCTTTTCGGGAATTGGCAAATTTGCAGCGGGCCTCGCGCGCGTGGTGAAGGACCGCAAAGTGGGTTACATCGATACCAGCGGCACGGTTGTGATCCCGCTCCAGTTCGACCAACTGAGTGACTTGGAAGGTGGCGATTATGCAACCGGCCAAAAGGGAGGAATGCATTTTGTCGTTGATCGAAGCGGCAACTGTGTGGCAGAAATTAATCTTGGCATTGAATTTGACGCGGGACGATTCTCCGGCGGCCTGGCAACGATCCGCTCTCAAGACAAAGTCGGCTATGTGAACGTCAGCGGTGAACTTGCCATTCCGCTGCAATTCGATCGGGGCGAGGACTTTCGTGGCGAACTGGCGTTGGTGCAGCAAGGAGCCTGCAAGGGGTACATCAACAGGCAGGGAGAATTTGTCTGGAAGACCGATTGCTGGGATGAACCGATCCGCAATACAGAGAAGAGTCCGCTCGCTGCCTACTTGTCGCCAGCAACGCTTGAAGCGCTCCCCTTGGAATACAACTGGCAGGGCGTGGCCAACTCCATCGTCTTTGTTGCCGATGAGTCACTCGCTGCTTTCAGATCCTGGCTGGGTCAATTGTCAGGAACGGAGTTTTCATTCAGCGATGAGAGCGAAGACCCCACCGCGCTGAACATCAACTTCTCCACGGCACAGTTCAGCGGATCAGTACATGCTGTGGATGTCCAAAGCGGGGATGTGGAGAGTTTTTTATCATTCTATTCCAGCAAAAACATGCGACACCTTTTGAATAAGCACCAACCATCGGTGATGGGGATTCTGATTCAGGATCGTTAGCATGTTGGGCGTGGTGAGATTTCAATTTGCCTACCGCGTTCTGCTGGCTTCTCAATGCTGGGTAGCTGTAGCCGATTCCTCTTCACGCCGAAGGCGTGGCACAACCTAGACCAGGGTGCGCGGTACTCCGCGCACCCTGGGTAATACTCTCACACGCATCTCTTGTGGCAACCCTATTTCGCGTGCGACTAGAATGCGGCGATGGACATTAATCCCTACGAGTCCCCCGATGCGTCAGCCGATGAGCCACGCGATGGACTGCTGCATCACCTGCCGCGACTCGGATGCCTGTTTTTGGTTGCCGTCGGTGGCGTATTCTTCTTGTCACTCGTCGGCGGGGCGGTGTTTGAACTGCTGTTCCCTCAAGACGTACCAAAGCGTGAGCCGCATTTCGCACCGATTCCCGTGAAGCGATCAACAGGGCAGTAGTGCATGAAACTTAACCTGCGGGACTTATTCTGGCTCATCTTGGTCGTATCGCTTGCGGCTGGCTGGTGAGTGGAGCGAACTCGTCTACGAATTGAACTTGCCAGCATTGCAGCGGCGATTTCTGCCGACTTAATTGACGCTGCCCGCATTGCACGCGAACATTCGACTTTGAAGTATCTCGTTATCAAGATCAATAAGCGAGCAGAGAATCGAGTTACTGTCCTGATTGGCCGGAGCAATGAAAACTCGGATGGAGGCGGCGAATTCTTCCGAATGAAGAAAGCCGATGGAAAGTGGCAGATCGAGGAACAGGAGGTACTGGACAAGTGAAACGCCACGTCGCACCGATGATCGCAGCCGTTTTACTGCTCTTGCCCGTTCTATACGTGGGGAGCTATCTAGCACTGGTTGCGCCACGCGGGATCCACTTATTCCCGCCTGATGACGGGTTTGGCAATGTGAGCGCCGCCGGCGAAACCGTGTTCTACAGATGCCAACCACGACACTGTGCCTGGCTCTACTGGCCACTAGAAAGCTTGCATCGAAAGCTACGCCCGAATTCGTGGCTCGACATGAAAGTATTCTATCAACAGTTGCGGCGTAGCCAAAAAACAAACGCGAGCCCATGACTGGACCAGGCACTCTTAAAAGGGCATTGCCCCACTCGCCAACCCGAGCCTTTCCCTCTCGGCCGAGTACGATAACGACTGCGGCCCGCCTCTCCTTCCACGATGTTGCCGCCGGTATCGATGCCGAGCACGCGCAGGAGATGCTGCTGTGCGAAGAAAGGGTGCATCCATGACCAGGTAAGCGCGGCGGTATTTTAAGCTGCTATGGCTGGCGAAGGCTGGGCAATATCAGTTCGATTTGAAGGCGTAAACTCGCTGGACAGGATCGCCTTCCACCGTTAACCTACCGCCGCTTCGAACTACCCTGTGAGCCCTTTGCTTTAGCCCCGCCTCCAGCGAGATGATTCTCAAACATGACGACGCACGAGACCGTTAATCGTCGATATTCCGACTTGCAGATGCTGCTGCACAAGGTTTTCAACGCCGAGGGCCGCGGGCTGGGCGAAATGGTCCGTTCGGTCGAGAGTCAGTTGAGTCCAACACTCTGTTGGGAAATACGCGCCATCGCACATATTCGCAACAAGGTGGTACACGAAGGACTGGCGGTAATTCCCCGCTACTTTGAACCGCTGTGCAAGGAAGCGCTCGGAGCACTCAAACGTCTCAAAGCTGAGCGGAAGGTGGCGAGCAAACCGAAACGGCAACTGCCGGCCAAGACAGCCAAAACTCGTGCCACGCTGCCTCTTAAGGTTAGCAGGCCCAAAACCGTTAAAGCGAAAGCCACCCCACTCCCTAAGAAGACCATGCCGAAGCGCCAAAAGCGGGCATAGCCGCAGCCAGCAACCAAGCACCGGGCCACGCCATCTCGACTGGTCGTGATTTTACCGCCGCCGTGCCCTTTGATGCCTGAACGGGCCAAACTTCAAACGCAAGACTTTCCCTCGCCCACCGAGTACGATAACGGCTACGGCCCACCTCTCTTTCCCACCTTGGCCAAGACCCTCGCCCGAGGATTTTTGCATGGCCCAGCGTCTGACGCTTGTTCTCCTGCTCGTGCTCGGTATCGATATCGGCGGCGCCATCGCGGTTGGCCAAGAGCCGTCAGCCGTCCGGTCTGCCAGCAAGATCAAGCCTCCGTGGAAGCCGCGTCGCTTGCTAGCCACGAACCCGATAGCGACGAACGGAAAGCCGCTACGGTCTCTTGTTCAAATTGATGCAAACGAGCATTCCTTCGCGATTGACACGGGCGCAAGTGCAACCTTCCTCTCGATGCCAGGAAAACACCGCAAAACGGTGGCTGGCAGGCAGTCGCTGGAGACGATTGCCTTTCACGAATTTTGCTTTGGAACCATGAAGTGTGACTGGATCAAATCGGCTTATTTACTCGACCTGGCGCACATTGCCCGAGGAAGCGGGACGAACGTGACTGGCATTGTCGGCATGGATGTGCTTGCCCGATTTCAAGTACATCTCGACTTCGATCACGGAGTGATGATGCTTATTGACGCTGACAGCGACGAAGTGCCCAGCGGAGAATCGATCCCGATTAGTTTCAGTGAAGCAGGACTACCTTATGTTCAGCTCAAGGTGGGGGCGCATCGACCAGCTATGTTTATGATTGATACCGGACTTATATCGTGCATTCGCGTAAACACAGCCGATTTCAACTTGCTGAGCAAAGAACCCGCCGCAATAAATACTGGCGTAATTCTAAAGTCGCATGACGTGTACGACGCAATCACCTTTCAAGAGCAGATTTGCTACCCGTCAATCTCTTTGGGAAAACACGAAGTGAAGAACGTCGTTTTCGCGGATGCAGAACAGAACCTCATTGGCCTTCCCTACCTCTGTCGCTATCGCGTGACATTGGACTTCAAGAATCGCAAGTCCTATTGGGAACCAAGCCGCCGTTTCGAATCACGTGACAATGGCGATCGATGCGGCATCGTTTATCACGCTCAATCAGTCGGGAATTGGACCGTTACCAGTGTTGTGCCCGGAAGTTTGGCTGCCGCAGCGGGTATCACCGTTGGCGATGAAATCTCTGCAGTCAACGGCGTGGCTGCGTCAGAAGATGCTGACGTCGAGTGGCTGAGGGAACTGAGTTTTCCACTGGGCGACAAATCGATTACGCTCGACGTTAAACGCGGCGGCCAGGCTTTGAAAGCCGTTCTTAGGGATGCGCCAAGGTGAGCAAGATCTGTGCAACCACGCAACTTGGCGAAGCTCTCTCGCCGACGCGTCGGGCTACCTAGCGGATAATATCACCGCCGGTCGAGTAACTCGGCCAAGTGCAGCACCTCGATGGTCTTCCCTTCGCGATGCAAGCGGCCGCCGATGTTCATCAAACAGCCCGCGTCCGTTGAGACAAGACAATCGGCTTCCGTCGCCAGGACGCACTTCATTTTGTCGTCAACCATATTGCCACTGACGCCCGGGTAACGAACCGCGAACGAACCACCGAAACCGCAGCATTGATCCTGATGATGCAGCGGCATTAACTCCGCGCCTTCCACATGCCGAATCAGCGTTTCGGCTTCGGTCTGTTGCCGCAGCATCCGCAAGTGGCAAGCAAAGTGGTACGCAACCTTACCGTTGTACTTGGCGCCGACATCGGTGACCTTCAATTGATTGACGAGAAAGTCGCTCAGTTCGAACGTGCGGGCCGAAAGTTGCAACGCGGCCGCATGAGCAGGCTCGTCGTGTTCGAGCAGGTGCGGATACTCGATCTTGACCATCGCGGCACAACTGCCCGAAGGCACCACCACGGGGTCATCGCCGGCAAACACCCCGATCGTGTGCTTCGCCTGCTCGCGCGCCAGATCGGCATACCCGCTGTTGTACATTGGCTGGCCACAGCAGGTCTGCGCACTGCGAAACTCCACCTCGTGCCCCAATCGCCGCAGCAGCTTGACCGTGGCAATGCCCGCTCCCGGACGCATCACGTCGCCCAGGCAGGTAATCATCAGCAGGATTTTCATTCGCTTGGTTACTTCATGCTTCCGGGGTATGCCCGGCGGTTGATTCCACAATCTCCGCGTCGGGCTGTTTGACAAACCGATAGCCCATATCGCGTACCGTCAGAAAGTACTTCGGCGACGCATGGTCGTGCTCGAAGATCTTGCGCAGGCGCAGGATGAACTGATCGACGGCCCGCGTTTGAATATGCCCCGGCATTTGCCAGACATTTTGCAGCAACTCTTGACGCGGGATTAGACGTCCTTCGTGCTCGACAAAGTACTGCAGCAGTTCCCACTCGCGCTTGGTGAGCTGAACTTCCTTGCCGTCGATCTGCAGGTGAAAGCGCGGGAAGTCGATCTTCGCCTCGCCGAACTCGAACGAGGTGATCTTGGTTGGCATCACGCGTTCGGTATAGCGACGCCGGGGAAAGTGCGTCAGCAGGTTCTTCACCCGGCTGAGCAGTTCATCCAGATCAAAGGGCTTGGTCAGGTACTGACTGGCGCCGACATTAAAGCCCCGCGTGCGATCCTCGGTGAGGGTCCGGGCGCTGAGGATCAATATCGGCACATCGTTGCCGTTGTTGCGAATGGTTTCGCAGACCGCGTAGCCACTCATGCTGGGCAACATCAGGTCGAGAATGATCAGGTCGAAGTCGTTTTCGCCTTCGTCGATCAGACGCAGCGCCGACGGGCCGTCGCCGACAGTCGTGACCTGAAAGCCCTCGGCTTCCAGATTGAATTTGATCCCCACGGCCAAATGGCGTTCGTCTTCGACGACGAGAATGTGTTTCGCAGACATACACCGCCAAATGTTTACGAGCGCGAGTCGAGGGACACAGCGCCAGCTTGAAGTGTTCGAATCAGGAGCCAACAAGGCCATCGTAGTCTACGGCGCTGGTGATTGCAGCGATGCTACCGCCTGCTTGCTAGCACCCTGATACCGACATTCGCATTGTCAGCTGGCGACAATTACGGAATGATTGGCCCCCGATTGAATCCCGGCGAGTTCTTCCAGGAGGGAAGTCATGCGAATTTCGATGTTGCCGCTCTGGCTGGCCGCCTTGCTGCTGGTAGGTTGCGAAGTGGCCCCCGTACCCGAGGCAACCAGCTATGGCCGGTTCGAAGGGGATATTGTGGCCGTGTGGGACAACGACGGCCGCAACATGACCCTGCGGGAGAACTTTGTCTATTACGATTCTCAGAACCGTCCCTGGCAAGCTCCCGCCGGAGCCGTCGTCAACGGAGCTTCGATTCCCGCAGCCTTCTGGTCGGTGATTGGCGGCCCGTTCGAAGGGCAGTATCGCAACGCCTCCGTCGTGCACGATGTCGGTTGCCACGAGATGAACCAGTCGTGGGAAGATGTCCACCGCATGTTCTACGAGGCTTGTCGCTGCGGCGGCGTCGACGAGACCCAAGCCAAAATGATGTACTACGCCGTGTACCACTTCGGTCCGCGGTGGGAAGTCGTGAACGAGTCGCAGATCGAAATGGGGACCACCTCCGAGGGTGTGCCCGTGCAACGCGAAGTGTCGGTACCGACGGTCGTCCGCATCGATCCACCACCGGCAACGGCGGAAGAAGTGGAACAAGTAGCAGCGCTGATTAACGAAGAAAATCCAGCTCCTGCTGAAATCGAACAGACCAACCGCGATGCGCTCCATCGTCGCCCGCGCGGCAGCTACGGCAAAGGACGACCCACCTCCCGGCCCAGCGGCGTCTACCCGGCTCGCCCCGGCGAACGTCCCGAGTGGGAACGACCGGACGCACAACGGCCCGATGCCAATGGTCAGGCGGGGAACACACTCCCCTGGAATGGCCAGCAGGCTCGTCCGAATAGTCGCCCACCGGGCTTCGAACCACGCACCATAGCCGGCCAAGGTTCGCCGTCGCGATCTCCGCAGGCTGATCGCTGGAACGGCGCTGCACCCGCGCGAACGGCGGGCGAGATGCAACGCTCCCCAGCGCAGCCCGCAACGGCCGAAGAAACTCAATGGGCCCAGAACATCGTCCGCGAGCACCTGCAGTCGCAAACCGGCGAACATCGCCCGGCAGAGTTCAATGTGCAACGGACCGAGCGAGGCTATCGAGTGCAAGTTCAATACGTGCAACTCGACGAGCAGGGCCAAGCGGCCGCCTACACGGGCAGCAGCACCATGCGTCTCTCGCGCGATGGCCGCGTCATGGAAATGATCAGTCGCTAACTTCCCACGTAGTCCGACGCGGCGAATGACTGACAAGAAACGAACGAACCCCGCGCTGTTGCCGTCACGGGGTTCGAGAGCGAGTGATGGGGATCGAACCCACGACAGGTACGTTGGGAACGTACTACTCTACCACTGAGTTACACTCGCATCGCAGGCGGCCGAACGATCGTCGCCCGCGCGAGCGTCGATTATGCCATGCAATCGCCTTGGCCGCAACGAAACCTTAGCCGTCGCCGCGGTTTTTAGTGCGTGAATCGGCGTCGGCGAAATCAAGCATCCGAAAAACACCGAAACACGCCGTCGGCATCCACGCCGTCGGCGAATTCTTCAAGGCCCATATTGCCGATGGTGACATTGTTCTCAATGGCTTGAATCGTGCTGGGCAGCGCACGAAACATCACGAACTTTGTCGGCGGCAAACCCTCGTCATTTGCCTCTTCGTCCCACACGAGTGCGGAACCCAGGACCAAGACCGGGTGCTCCGGATCGCTCAAGCAGAGTCGGTCGACCACAAACAAAAGCTCGTCATCTGCAAGCTCTGCGAGAATTGCTTCCGGCTCCTTATCTCGCCAATATTCATCGCTCACAAGGCGAACATTGGCATAGAAATTGTCCGCGGTTTGCGGCGAGGTAATCATCTGGCAAACTTCTTCCCAAGCAGATGGATTCGAGAAGTCTGTGCGAATCACCCACGGATCGTCGTTGTGGTTCATGCTGCTGTCCTTCAAGCTGCTCACTCGCCCCCATCAATGGTCGCCTGCGCACGATACACACCAAGCGGCGTGTGATCGGCGACGAAGCGCACGGAGGCGTCGCAGTTGGCAAACTGCACACCCGCGGGATGCCTGCTGCGGAAGCCATTGTGCCCGGTCCAGTCATCATCGGCGTAAGGCGTACCATCGGGCCGCTTGGCATTCGGCGGCAAGGCAGCGGTGGCGTTCGCTTCCACCGGATGAGCCCACGAAAAGCCGAGCCCCGGACCGGTCGAGTTGGCCCGCTTCTCGTTCCAGATATCTTCGCCAGCCAGATACGTATTGCTGGTGCCGTCTTTGATGGCTGCAGTGCTCTTGGGAATCTGCCAATCCATGGGATAGAACACGCCGTCCCCTTTCCACCAAGGTTCGCAATCGCCGCCGATGGAACTGCCGTTCGCCCAATCGCCCCAACAGAAGTTCGCCCCTTGCACACCCTTGTAGTTCGTCAGCCCGGTGCGCAGCGGGCGCAAGTAGCGGGTCTGCTCGTTGTAGACCTTGATCCGTCCCAACTCATCGCTGGGGCAGAAGAACACAGCTACCGCGGTCTCGATAATCGGCGTCTGATTCAGTTGCCGATTGGGAATGTCGCCCGTGTTGGTGATATTCGCCTGTTCGAGATACGGCAAGATCGAAGCGAGCCAACTCCAGGAACTGCTGTTCTCGTAAGGGCCGCCGAAGGCCATGTGATCGTCGTAATCGCCGTAGCGATTGATGGGCAACTTGCGATTCGAGTCTTCGAACAGGTGTACCGCGATGCCGATCTGGCGCAGATGGTTCGCGCACTTGGTTCGCCGCGCTGCTTCGCGGGCCGACTGCACGGCTGGCAACAGCAGCGCCACGAGCACACCGATGATGGCAATCACCACCAGCAACTCCACCAGGGTGAAAGCGCGACGAACAACAGGATAGGGCGACATAACGGCTCGCTTCCCAAACTACTTGGCCGCTTGCGTCAGCTGCAGGTCATACGCCCCGGCAGCCGCGACGCGATCGACTTCGAACGACAGGGGAGAAGAGTGGGCATTATTGTAACGCTGGGGAATCAGCGATTTCGGCAACCCGGGATGCACCTTGCTCATATCGACCGTCGGCTCGGTTGCGAACACTACCACGCGATACTTGCCTGGCGGGGCACCCGCCTTGCTCGCGGTGTAGATGCGATAGTTCCCTTGCGCATCGATGAGCCCCGTAGGCTGGTGCAACGTCCCATTTCCATCACCGGCCCGCAGCGAGACAACTCCCGTCGTAAGCGGCGCTTCGTCCAATCGCACCGTCCCGCTTACATCCAGCAGCACTTCGCTACTGCCACAGCCAATCGCGCAGACCATCGCGCAGGCAAGAAGTGTCCACGCACCACTCCAGCGCCGCGCGCTGGGTGGACGATCGAAGCAGACCAGATTTCGGCCGGCGAAACGCACAGCTGCGGTCTCACGGCGACAGAGATGAGAAGCGACAAGACAAGCCTCGCCCCAATTTACTCGCCCGGCGACTGCTGACACCAGCCGAACCGGCCACGGATTTCCGCATTCACCCCCTCCCAGAAAATATGAGAAGATGGCAACACATCCCTGACCTCTCCTGGAGATCTCACCATGGCCTCGCTCTCCCGCCGCGACTTGCTTCGTTCCACTACTGGTGCCCTCGCACTCGGTTCCGCTGCGAGTTGGCAGGCCGCCGCGCACGCGGACGAGAAGCCCCTCGATGCAGATTTCAAAGTGAAAAACGGCCGCATTCGCCAATCGGTCATGGGCTGGTGTTTTAACCCCATGCCCGCCGTAGAACTGGCCAAACATTGCCGTGAGATCGGCCTCGTCGGTATCGAAGGCATCGGCGCCGAGCACTACCCGGCCGTACGCAAACTCGGGCTGCAGATTTCGCTCGTCGGCAGCCATGGTTTCGCCAAGGGACCGTTCAATCGCGACAATCACGAGTTCTGCTTGAATAAACTGCGCACCGGCATCGATCTGGCCGTCGCCAACGAATGCGAAAACGTGATCACCTTCACCGGCATGCGCGAAAAGGGCATTTCCGACCAGCAGGGAACCAAGAACTGCCTCGAGCTTTGGAAACAGGTCATTGGCTACGCCGAAGAGAAAAAGGTGAACCTTTGCCTCGAACATCTCAACTCGCGCGACAGCAGCCATCCGATGAAGGGGCACCCCGGCTACTTTGGGGACGATGTCGACTTCTGCGTCGACCTCATCAAGCAAATGGACTCTCCGCGCATGAAGTTGCTGTTCGACATTTATCACGTGCAGATCATGAACGGGGATGTCATCCGCCGCCTGCGTCAATACAAAGATGTGATCAGCCATATTCATACCGCCGGCAACCCGGGTCGCTGCGAACTCGACAACAAACAAGAAATCAACTACCCCGCCGTGATGCAGGCCATCCTCGACATCGATTTCCAAGGCTTCGTCGCCCAGGAATTCATCCCCACCTGGACCGACAAAATCGCCGCCCTTCGTCACGCCGCCCAAGTCTGCGACGTCTAGCTCCGCAGTGGACGCCCCCGGCAGTCGGAAGTCAGAAGTCAGAAGTCAGAAGTCGGAAGTGGTGCATGGTGCATTCAGGACATAGGTAACAGATTTGGTTCAGGACATAGGTGGCGCGGGCTGGGGTGAGCGACTGTGTTTGAAATCAAGTGTTGGTGACGGGTTGCCAGGGTTGTTTTTGTCGGACGATGGCGTTGAGGATGGTGAGTAGTTTACGCATGCAGGCGACCATGGCGACCTTGAAGGGTTTGCCGGCTTGCCGGAGTTTTTGGTAATGGGGCCGGATGACATCGTTGCATCGTGCAGCAGAGAGGGTCGCCATGTAGAGTGCGCGGCGAACGACCTTTCTACCGCCTCGAATGACACGTTGTCCGCGGAACTGTCCACTATCGCAGTTCATAGGAGCGACTCCCACGAGTGCGGCGGTTTGTTGTCGCGAGCATTCGCCGAGCTCTGGCAGATCGAGGACGAGGATGCGAGCGGTTTGCGGTCCGATGCCGGGGACGCTTTGCAGGAGCTCGACTTTCTCTTGCCAGGCGGGTGTATTTCGAATCTGGTCGTCGATTTCGTCATCGATCCGTTGGAGTCGTTTCTCGATGAACTCGAGAGAGGACTTGAGATCTTTGATGATGCGGGTGGTTGTGGCCTGATGGAGGCGATTGGTTTCCATGGTCCGCATTTCGATGAGCTGAGCCCGGCGGGTAAGCAGATCACGGAGGTTTTGGGCATGTTCATCGGGGATTTTACGCAGGGGAGGCTGAATGACCTGTCCGAAACGAGCGAGGACTTGAGCATCGATCTTGTCGGTCTTGGCCAGGAGTCCGAGGGCCTTGGCGAAGTCCCGCACCTGCCTCGGATTGGCGACGACGACGGGCAAGTCGGCAGCGACGAGCGTGCTGACGACGAGTCGTTCGTAGCCGCCACTGGCTTCGAGGACGATTCGTTCGACGTTGAGCTCACGGAGCTTTTGACAGAGGGCCTGGCACCCTTGGGAGGTGTTAGGGACGCGTTCGTGCGTCCCTTGGAGGAGATGGACATCGAGCCAATCTTTGGAGACATCGATACCGACGGAGAGCATCATTCTCGCACCCATCCTTGCAGATACAGGCTCGCGGTTAGCGGCCCTAGCGACTGTTCGGGTCAACGGAATGGTGCCGACCGGTTTCTTGCTCACCCGCGGCCTCGTAGGCCTAGGGGCGGACGAACTCGCGGTCGGCCGTCGGGCATCGCTTCGTTCGCTGCGCTCACTCCGCGATGCCCGACGAGTAGACTTTATAGACACTGAACTTCCCCTTGTAAAAACATACAAGGTGGTGGTGTCGGTGGAGCACCGGGAAGAACATGCGGGGGGCAGTGAGGAGACCAGCGAGCAGGCAGGAGTCGATGGCTCGCCTGCGATGGAGGGCCCTGGTGTGCGACGACCGCTGAATCGGAAGGAACGGAAGGCGAGACAGGCGATGTTGGAGAAGAAGATGAGGAAGGCGAAGTAGAAAGAAGGGCGGCAGGGGAGCGGCGCAAGCAACCGCGAGGGGAAGAGGCAGGGAGCAGGACCGGCTAAAGCCGGAACTCCAACGGGGAAGGAGGCCGGCAGGGGAGCCGGCGCGAGCACCAGCTATTGCAAAAGCCAATGAACCCCCGCCGCCGGGGCGGGGGCGTGGTGAGTGTCGTGCGCAGAGACACATGCGCAGAGGCAGTGGTGCTGGAGTACGAGAGGCTACTTGCCTTTGGGCTTGGGGCGCGAGAGGAAGCTGAGCCAGCTGGCGTTTTTGCCACCGGCGGCAGCTAAGGCGGGATCGCCTTCTTTGGCCTTGTCGTCTTGGTTGAGCGTATCAGCCAGGGTGATGAAGGCTTGCGTGATACCAGCCTTGGGTGCCTGCTCGATGAGCGGAACGCCGTTGTTGCGGACTTCGACCATGGTCTTGTAATCGTTTGGCAGTTGCCAAAAGATTTCGCGACCCATGGTCTCCTGAGCTTTCTTCAAGCTGATTTCGCCGCTGCCAAGGCCAACGCGGTTGACGATGATCTTGACTTTGTCTTTGAGGTTTTCGGTTTCGCCGAACGACATCATCAGGCGGACGACGTTGCGCAAGCAGGGCAAGTCGAGCTGCGTGATGAGCAGAATGTCTTTAGCACTCTTGAGCGCCACGAAGTCGAGTTCGCTGTAGCTTTTCGACAGGTCGAGGATCAGGTGCGTGAAGGTTGCCTTAAGCAGACCGAGCACGCGAGTGAGATCGTCGGGCGTGACGAGCGATGAGTCTTGCAACTGCACGGGCCGAGGCAACAGGTAGAGCCCCGAGCTGTGCTTGGTGAGTGAGCGTTTGAGCAGGCTGAAGTCGAGGCGCGAGATGTTCTGCGCGACATCGACGAGCGTGTAGTCGGGAATGGCGTCGAGGAAGACGTCGGCGTCGCCCAGGGCCATATCGAGATCGACGAGGACCACGCTGTTGCGCGGTTCGGCGGCGAGGACGCAGGCAAGGTTGACCGCGGCGGACGTGGTTCCCACGCCACCGGTCGCTCCGGCGACAGCGATGACATGGCAGCTGCGGGAACTGCCGCTACCACCACCAAATTTTTGACTGCTGATGCGATCGACGGCCGAGACCAGATCTTCGACCCGCACAGGCTGGGTGAGAAATTCTTTGGCTCCGGCGCGGACGGCTCGCAGAATGACCTGGCCATCGTTGGACGAGCTGACCACCAGAATGGCGCATTCGCTGCTGGTGTCGCGCAGGGTCTCGACGAGCTTCAGCCCCTTATCGGAGTTGCTGTCGATGCAGACGATGCCGATATCGGGCTTGGTCTGGGTGACGACGTCGGCGAAGAATTCGTAGCGTGAGCATTCCGCTTCTAGCCATACGATATCGAGCCCCAGCAACATGTTCTTCAGCGCAGTGCGCGAAGCATCGCTAGGATCGACAATCGCAATTCGAAGCACGTTGCTCATTGCTACTAGACCAGCCCTGACGGGGACAAAGGCGGACCACATCTCGGGAGGTTACGACGAGAGACAACTCTCGCCACAAACGATCCCTGTATGTAAATAGGTCGGAAAACGCGGGCAGGCGTATGAGCGACGGTGAGATTTTTACACGGACTACGGTAACCGCGAGGCATCCAGGCGACGGCATGTCATACCGCCGCCCGGTAGATTCATCGTGTTACTTCAAATCGTCATAACCGAGCGGACCGATCAGTGCCGGCTTCGCCTGTTGCGAAGGCTTTTGCTGAGTGGTGGTCGCTTGGGCGGTGCGAACCGGCGGAGCCTGATTCGAACCGGCATAGTACGAGTAGTTGCCTCCGCTGGATTGCGGCGAAGTCGATTGCAGGGCGGTTTTGACGCCTGTGCCGGTGGCAACGGGTTGCGTGGCTGTGCTGTAAGCCGGTTGCTGTTGGCGAGCTGACTGAGCACCATAAGGAGCACTGAAGCCAGGCTGCAGCGGTTCGGCGGCTCCGGGAGTATTCGGGGCACCGGCAGGGCCGCAGTTGCCACCTTCGCAGTTCTTTTTGGGCACTTCCAGGTAGCCACGATAGTACAGCTCGGTATCGGTCGGGCTGACGGTCGTCTGGCCGGGACCACAAGGAGGCACTTCGTTCGGATCCATGGCTTCGGCGAATTCGGGCGTGACGAGAATCACGAGTTCGACTTCGTTCTGGCGTTCTTGCACGCGGCGGAAAGGAGCACCGAACCACGGCACATCCGAAATCCACGGAATACCACGGTTCTGGGCTTCGATGCGGTTGTACACCAAACCGGCGATCGCCAGGGTTTGACCGGCTCGCATTTCGACACCGACGTCCGCCCGGCGTTGACGGAAGCCAGGGATGTTGGTGCCGTTCAGGTTGACCGACAAACTTTGATCGAGCTCGGTGATTTGCGGGCGGACTTCGAGTCGCACCAGGCCATTGCCCAGCACGATCGGTACGAAATCGACCTGCGTGCCGAACTCGCGGTACTGAATGGTGACCGTACCCAAGCTTTGGGGCACGAGAATCGGAACTTCACCACCGACGTTAAAGCTGGCAGGTCGGCCGTTGAGAGTGGTGAGGGTTGGTTCGGCCAGCAACTTGGCCATATCGTTTTGACGCAAAGCTTCGAGGAAGCCGTAGAAGGCATTGTTGCCATCGACGATGCCGAAGCGGACGGTGGAAGGACCACCGGTTGCCTGGCCGACGCCGCTGAGCAAGCCGCTCACGCCTTGGGAGACGAAGTCGGCGCCGTTGATGTTGGCCCAGTCGAACCCGAGCGTGCGGAGCTTGGTGCGAGAGACTTCCATGATTTTGACATGGAGCAGCACCTTCTGCACGCCGCCGACCGTGAGGTTGTTCACGATCTGGGGAAAGTAGTCTTGCGCGATGCGCGTGATTTGCGGCACCATCTCGGCCCGCGGCACAAAGCCGGTGACAAAGAGGCTGCTATTGAGCGGCCGGAGGCGAATGTTGGCCTCGGGGAACTCGGTCTTCAGGATCAGGTCGAGTTCCTGGACGTCGCCGAGAATGACAAGGTCGATCGAGGTGACCTTCCCTTTGTCATCCCAGACGTTGACTTGGGTCACGCCAGCGCGGACGGCAGAAACCTGCACGCTGCGGGGCGAGATGGGAATCACTCGTACGAGGTCGGGGTTATTCACCAGCATCTTGGGAACGTCGAATTCGAATTCGAGGATCCGGCTGGTGTTGACCGTCATTTCGAGTCGTTCAGCGGCGCCTTGCACCTTGAACTTTACCCCCGGTGCAGACACCGGTTCTTGGGCACAGAGCGAGGCGGGCGGAACGAGGATCGCACCCGCGGTCAGTACCGCGCAGGCAATAAGGGCATATGCAGCCCGCAGCCATGATTTTGCCATCCGTGTGCTTCCTTGCAGTAACAGTTTATGGGTCTCGTCCGTGCGATCCTTGCTCGTGGGCCAGTCAGCCGTGACTAGCTTAGCGAGCTTGTTCGGTCATCCAGACCGGCCGTCGCTCCAGCAAATAGCTGGGGCGATGGTTGACTCCCGCACCAGCAGCGGGAGCCGGTGGGGGAGAGGAGGTCGGGCCGGCAACACCGGCCGTAAATACTGTGCTTTCTTGTGGCATACCGGCTCGGTCTTGCCATTGATATTGCTTCACTTCGCTGTTGGTGTAGATGTGCATCGTGTGGCCAGGATCGGTTTCGACGGGCACTTCACCCATGTTCTTGCTGGCCTTGGCAACTGCGTCCATGCCTTTGCTCAGCATGTCGAGGAAGCCGGGACCGGCGGGGGCAACAGGAGCGGCAGCGACCGGGGTCTCTACTGGTTCTTCAGCCGTTTCGTCTGGCTTGCCTTTGAGAATGTCGGCGAGCGGAGTGACGTTGTCGCCTTTGTCGTCGCCCGTTTCGTTGGGGTGACGCAAGGCAAGCGTGACGCGACCGATCTGCAGGGCGCCGGTCAGGTCTCGCATTTGTTCGGGTGTTACCAGCAACGAGACGGTACGGAACGCCGCTTCTTGACCCTTGGGATCAATCACCTTCTCGGTATTCGAGCCGACGGCAAAGACGCGGACGGCCTTCATGATCGTGTAGACGCCCGAGGCGTTGATCTCTTCGCCGCGCTTGACGTACAGGTTGATGTCGACGCGGTCACCGGGCGAGATGCCCTTCATGACGGTGTCTTCTTCAACCTTCACGGGCATGGCACGAAAGCCAGGCGGAATGAGGGGAGCGACAGCGCCTACCTGGTCGGTGATCTTGTCGATCAAAATCGGTTCACCTTTGATGAACCGCTGACGGGCAAATTTGTCTTTTAGTTCTTCGAGATTGCGGACGGCACCTTCGGGCATCTTGACCTTTGGCCAAGGCTCGAGTTTGACGTTTTGCGCATCGAACGAAGAGTTGATATCGATGTCTTTGAGGGTGACGAGGATATCTTCCATTTCGACGCCACCACTGCCAGCGTTCGCCCGGCCACGTTCCATGACTTGGCTAATGCCGATCGAAGCAACCAGGCCGCAGCCCAGGGCGATGAAAATCAAAATCAGCGACTTCATCCGCATCGAACGGTTCCTACTGAGCAATTGGCCCTGCGTTACCCGGTTCCAACCAAGCAACGCGCCGAACTAGAAAGCCTCAGACTTTACCTAACCCATCCCAGGGTCGGTTCGGTCGCTTACTGGACTGTTTCCCGACGCATGGTCGTGGTTGCAGTCATACTTTTTCCCCCAAGGTACATTGGCGATGGTAGCCAGCTGACTTGATTGAAAGGCACGGTCACCGTAACACTGACAGGATCGCCAAATTTGGCATTACTGGGTGGATTCGGACTAACCGTTACTTTGTCTGCTGTGATGGTGATGCTTCCACTAGCCATCGCGTTTCTGGCAGCAGTCTGAACGGCCGTGGTTGTCGAGCCATCCAAAACCGCGACCCGGGCTCCCTCGCGTGCCGCGTTGGTGACGATCTGTTGGACCATCACCATCCGGCCGTATTCGATCATGCCGAATACGAGCAAGAAGAACACGGGTGCTACCACAGCGAATTCGACGGCCGCTGCTCCCCGTCGTTGTTTTCGGAATAACCGGCAGGGTTTAACAAGTTTCCGAACTAGTAGCGACAAAGTCTGCGTGGTGAGCATAGTCAACCCTTTCGTCAAATCTTTCCTGCCTTACCTGCTCCATGCTGGCTAGATCAACAGACCCGCCAGGAGGAAGTAGACAATCGTCCCGATAGTGATAGGAATGCCGTACGGCAGCAACATCATGGTTGGCTTACGTTTAGCAGCGATCTGTGCAAGCTGCTCTGGATTTCGGATCACCATGATCTCGTTGAGGATCATAAAAAACTGATCCTTGTGCTTCTTCCATTCCCCGCGAATCAGGACCATGGCGACGGCGAGAACCGCACCCACGATGACGGCGATGGCGAAAGAATAGAGGAGCTGTGATGCGTAGATCCACGCACCGATGCCTGCTAGCAGTTTCACGTCGCCAGCACCCATCCCGCCAATTGCGTAGGCAGGCAGCAACAGGAGCAGGCCGAGGACCGTGCCACCCAGGCTCCAGGCGAGGCCTTCCCAACCGAAGGCGACCCCGCTGTACACCCAGCCGCTGAGGATGAAGGGGAAGGTAACCCAGTTGGGCACTTTCAGTTCAAAGCCGTCGATGACCGCGGCCAGAATCAGAACCACCGTGACCAGCCACACTGTCCAGTGCTGGGCCATGACTTCGCCCAGCGCGGCAAACGTATCGAGCATCTTACGAATCTCCAAAAACAAGTCCGCTCCCCGGCGGCTTGCCGAGGCTTGATTGAATTGCGTGCCGTGTGCTGCCGCCTGGTCCTATCACCAGAGGTAGCGACTACAGCGCCTATGACCGCAGGGCCAACAACCAGCTCACGAGAGCGGCCGCAGCCGTGAAAACGTAGCACATCATTTCCCAACTGCCGATGAAAACATCAGCAGGAACTACGGGATACATAGGTTGTACTTTTTTCTAAAAATGCGATGATCTTTGTATTAACAACGAGTCGCTGATTGGCCACATTCACGGCAGTTTCGGCTTTGCCGGCAGCCTCGGGCACGAACCGTGGCGAACTGTCCGTGCCGGCGATACTTGGCAGCGAGCGAGATCGAGAGTAGACCTCGCCCCGTGCACAGTGCTTCTGCTTACGAACCGCCACCAGCAGGCAGCTTGTCGGCGACGCTTTGGAACGTGGCGTTCGCGTTGGTGCCGATGGCCTGGATGGCGGTCAAGCAGACGATCACGATGAGGGCCAACATCACGGCGTATTCCACCGCGGTAGGACCATCTTCCGACTTCAGAAACGTTTTGACTTGGGCGAGCAACTTCATGACAAGATCCTTGCAAACGATGAGTAAATCACATCACTGCGGGCGAGCTTCAATCGCGACAGTGGAGAACCCGTAACAGCGATCCTCTACCAAAACTTAGGTTGAAAATCGGAGGAAAGTGGGCAAAATCCTTCAAGCTACGAATTTCGTGGTGTTGCCGGGCCTGCGAGTTGGATCTTTCGATTGGCGCGCGAAAAGACCCCCTCGCTGGATCCCGGGGGATGACAGCGAGGGGGCCCAATATCCAATCGCAACCAGCGAGTGCAACCTCGCCGGAAGAGCGACGCGACTACGAACCGCCGCCAGCGGGCAGTTTGTCGGCGACGCTTTGGAACGTCGCATTCGCGTTCGTGCCGATCGCCTGAATGGCGGTCAAGCAGACGATCACGATGAGGGCCAACATCACGGCGTATTCCACCGCGGTTGGGCCATCTTCAGAAACCAGGAAACGTTGCACTTTCAGAGCGAGATTCTTCATGTGTTCCTTCTCCAGTTCGGCGGTCCGGACGGAACAAGTCCGTCGGAATTCCATCCGACACCTAAAAAAACCGGTGAGTCCCACCCGGTGCGAGCGATACGCCTTGAGGAACGCATCGCCGGCCTGCCTTGGCACCGGGCTTCGACTCAAACATCAACACTGGAAGCTCGCCTCGTCATCGTCTCGATCATTGCCAGGAAAAAATGCGCTGACCGGAATCTAACCGAGCAGCACAGTCCCATCCGTTCGGCAGCCAGGCGACCGGCATCGACCCGCTTCGTGAGAAGCGAGACCACGACGGCCCTTTGCTTTGCGCCCCGGCATTACTACCGGTTTGCCCTTCTCGGGGATGTGAGGCGGCAGGCCCTACCGACAAGTTCCACCGGAGATCTAGCCGACACAGCCGAAGCCGAGCCGGTGCAGACCTGAGTCAGAACTTGCCGGGCAGAAGTCAGCAGCCGTTAAGCCACTGACTCCCTGCACACTTGAAACCTATGTCAGCTTTCCAAGGTGTCAAATTCTGTGCTTGAGAGAATCTTGAGGAGATGCCGCGATTTTTCTCAGTAACGAAGCTGGAGGAGTGTAGGTGATGAGGGCTGTGGCGATTGGCAGGCGTGGGGAGAATGGTGAGGCGGTACAGACGATACAGATGGCGAATTTCGAATGGCTAATTGGGAATTGCCGATTGCAGACGAGGAAAAGGCCGGCGATGCTGTGGCACTCTATAATCAGAAATCAGCAATTCCCAGGTAGCAATCGCTTGCCATGCCTCTCATTCCACTCACCAGCATCGATGATCCACGCGTGACGCCCTATCGGCAGCTGAATCAGACGAATCTCACGCGGGGGAATCAGCTGTTTGTGGCGGAGGGAGATAAGGTCGTCCAGCGATTGATCGAGAGCGAGTACGTCACCGATTCGTTACTGGCGGAACCAGAGTGGGCCGAGAGACTTGAATCGCAAGTGCCGCCGGAGACACCCATTTATGTCGCGACGCGCGAGCTGATGACGGAACTAGTTGGGTTCCGCTTTCACCGCGGCGTGCTGGGGTGCGGTCGTAGAAAACCAGCGCCCGAGTTGAAGTCGATTTTGGCACCAGTCGAGCAAGCGACAACGGTGCTCGTATGTCCGGCGGTGCAAGACCCAACAAATCTCGGCAGTATCATCCGCACCGCAGCCGCGCTGGGTGTCTCGGCAATTCTGCTAGGCAGCGAATGTGCCGATCCGTTCTCGCGCCGCGTACTTCGCGTCTCGATGGGGAGCGTGCTCTTCATTCCCGTGCGTGAATCGCCCGATCTTGTGGCGGACGTCGTCGCACTGCGCGAGCAGCACGGCTTTGAAGTATTGGCAACTGTGCTCGATGAACAAGCAACGCCGCTGAGTCAGGTGCCCGCGCCCAAGCGACTCGCGCTCGTACTGGGCAGTGAAGGGAATGGACTCGATGAGCGCTGGCTCAAACTCTGTCCGCAGCAGATAACATTACCGATGCAGGCTGGCATCGATTCGCTGAACGTGGCAATCGCTGCGGCCGTGTTTTTGTATCACTTCCAGCAGGTGAGATCTTAAGCAGAGCTACAAGGACGGCCCGACTGGGTTAAGTGCCGAAGACCGGTGCATCGATAGCTTGGTCCTGGTTCGCCAGGCGTGACGCCTTCGCGTAAACCAGCAGGGCATACAGCAGGATACCGGGCAAGGCACCAAACATCGAAGCGAACACAATTTCGAAGCGATAGACCTCGGTTCGTGCAAACAGGTACATTGCCAGAGCCATCATCGCACCCAGGCCGGCAATGGGACCGCAAAGCAAAGCGAAGCGTTTGAATCCCCAGCGCGGATAATACAGGGCGAGCGAAAAGATGCCGCCGAAAAAGGCCAGCGACCAGCGGAAGAAGGTACCCACCCAACTCATCAGCGACGGACCGTCGTTGGCCGCTGGTCCGTAGTGCGAATGCCGATGGCTCACGCCGAAGGACCGCGGACCCGGTCCAAAGGCTCGGCTGGGCGGTCCGTCCAAGGGATGCATCGCCGCGAAGCCCACCGGCCCGTGAGGCTGCGGCGGCGAATCTTCACTCTGCCAGAAAACGACCGAAGGCAAGGTTGCCGTCACGAAGAACAGCACCATCGCCAACGTCTTCCGAAACCCGCGCGGATAGAGCGAATCTCCCACACTCTCTGTCGCCGCGTACCCTGTCGATCCGTAACCTGTCGATTCATAACCCATCGTGCACCCCCAAGTCGAATCGGGCCGACGTGTTGACCTCGCACTGCAGCCAAGTGTTCGCTGCTCGTTCCCAATTCTTGGCAAGATCGCGGGGGCTGTCGACTAGATTTTTGAATTTTCGCCCAACAACGCCCGTATGGCAGTGGAGTGGATTGGCGACTGCGGGTGATTCCAAGCTTTTCTCGCGCAGCGGGGACGATTACACTGGCCGGCTATCTGCTCTGTTTTTGCCCACCGAAAACTTTCCTCTCTCCGGAGCATCTGCTGATGCCACTGCTGTTGAAATCGGTCTTCAAGTTGAGTTTCGCTTTACTGCTGCTGGGCGTGACTTTCGCGCCGACTTGGGCTGCCGACGCCAAGCTGAAAGCGCTGATCGTCGATGGTCAGAACAATCACGGCAATTGGCCGCAGACGACCAAGATGATGAAGTCGTACCTGGAGAAGTCCGGGCTCTTCACCGTCGACGTGGCGACGACCGCGCCGAAGGGAACCGACCCTAGTTTTAAGCCTGAGTTCAAAAAGTACGATGTGGTAGTCTCGAACTACAACGGTGCCGACTGGCCGGAGGAAACCAAGACTTCATTCATCGACTTCGTGAAAGGTGGCGGCGGCTTGGTGATTGTGCATGCCGCGAACAATTCGTTCGGCAACTGGCGCGAGTACAACGAGATGATCGGCATCGGAGGCTGGGGAGGCCGCAACGAGAAGAGCGGGCCCTATGTCTATCTCGACGATGCCGGCAAAGTGGTGCGCGACACTTCGCCCGGCGGCGGCGGTCATCACGGCCCGCAGCATCCGTTTCAGATCATTGTCCGCGATGCCGAGCATCCCATCACCAAGGGACTGCCGCGCGAGTGGATGCACATGAACGACGAACTGTACGACAAGCTCCGCGGCCCGGGCGAGAACATGCAAGTCCTCGCTACAGCCTTCGCCGATCCGAAGAAGGGTGGCAGCGGACGTCACGAGCCGATGCTGCTCACGCTCGAATACGGCAAGGGAAAGATCTTCCACACGCCCATGGGTCACGGCAACGACTCGCAAGAATGCGTCGGCTTCATCACCACGTTGCAACGCGGTGCCGAATGGGCAGCCACCGGCAAGGTAACCGTTCCCGTCCCGGAAGACTTTCCCACTGCTGACAAAACCAGCCAGCGGAAGTTTGAAGCCAAGTAAACGCAGAAGTAAGAATGCAGAACGCAGAATGAACGACAATTAGTTCATTTTCCTGTTTGCAGTTCGTTCTGCATTCTGCGTTCTACATTCTGCATTTCCACTCCGCTCACCAACTGTTTGAAAGTAAGCCCCTCCATGCTCCGCACCGCATTTACGTTCGCTTTTCTGTTGATTCTTCCTCTCACCGCCTCGGCAGCGGGCGTTGTCTACGAAGGGACCGAAGGACCGGGCAAAGGGAAGCACATTGTGCTCGTCGCCGGCGACGAAGAATATCGCAGCGAAGAAGCCCTGCCTCAGCTGGGACAGATTCTGGCCAAGCATCACGGCTTCAAATGCACGGTCCTCTTTCCCATTGCCGAAGATGGCACGATTAATCCCGACGTCAGCAACATTCCGGGGCTCGAAGCACTCGACTCCGCTGACCTGATGATCGTCGGTCTGCGATTTCGCGACCTGCCCGATGAACAAATGAAGCACATGGCCGACTACATCGAATCGGGCAAGCCAATCATCGGCCTGCGGACTTCGACGCATGCCTTCAACATCAAGAAGGGCAAGACGTACGAAAAGTATTCGTGGGGCTACGGCGGTAGCGAATACCCAAAAGGCTTTGGCAAGCAAGTCTTGGGCGAAACGTGGGTGAATCACCACGGCAAGCACGGCAGTCAGGCCACGCGCGGCATCTTTGCCAAGGGGCAAGAGTCGCATCCGATTTTGAAGGGAATTGCCGATGGTGCGATCTTTGGCCCCACCGACGTCTACACCGTCAACCTGCCACTTCCCGGCGATAGCACCCCGCTGGTGCTTGGGCAGGTCGTCGATGGCATGAAGGAAGAAGACAAGGCACTCGAAGGGGCGAAGAACGATCCCATGATGCCCGTTGCCTGGACCAAGACCTATGAAACCAGCAGCGGCAAGAAGGCCCGTGTCTTCACCACCACGATGGGCGCCTCGCAAGACTTGCTCAACGAAGCAGTGCGACGGATGATCGTCAACGCCAGCTTCTGGGCGCTCGCCATGGAAGAGAAACTTCCCGCCAAAGCCACCGTCGACCTCGTCGGCGACTACAAGCCCAGCCGCTTCAGCTTCAAGGGTTATGTCAAAGGCGTGAAGCCGGAAGATCACGCGTGGAAGAAGTAGAAGACCCGCATGAGGCGGCCAGCTGACATGAACCATCTCGCTTGCTTGCTCGCGGCTGTCCTTGTCTTCGCTGCTTCGCTTGCTCACGCACAGCCTGCGTCAATCAATTTCGATCAGGCTCGTGCGCACTATGAGTTTGGTCAAAAGCAGCTGCGCGACAACGACTTGAAGGGAGCTGTTGAATCGTTTACGCAAGCGATTGATCTGCAACCTGGCTTTCTGGAAGCCTATGAAACGCGTGCGCAAGCTTTCCGTCGTCTGGAAAAACTGGCGACGACGGTGGAAGAGCGCGACATTGCCGCGATGGGATACATCAGCGACGAGCATCATTTGACACTGCAGCGGAGTCGCAAGGTTGTTTCGAAAGAACTGAGCGAAGTGATTGGCAAGCGATCCTTGGCAATCGCAGTCATCATTGCCACCGTCAGCGCGATCCTGCTTTATCTGCGCTGGCTCCGTCAACGATCTGCTAGCGAAGAAACGCCGCTGAAGGAATTACCGTTGGAAGTGCAGCGGCGCGAACTGCAGGCACTAGCGCAGCTTGGCGGCATTGGCGAGTACGAAACGGGCTTGAAGTACTGCCCGCAATGCGCACGGGAGTTGAGTACGCTCACGCGCGTCTGTCCCCGCTGCAGCCATCGATTCGCGGTTTGAGGTTTGTCGGCTGCTTCCCTGGTACGCCCGGCGCCATTGCTCTGGTCCGTTCGTACCGAAATTGCCATGATGTGGGCCGCAGAACCGCTCCAAACGCTCGTGTTTCCTGGGCTGGTTGGCCGCGATGGGCTTGGTCCTCGCTCCCATCCTTCGCGAGCAAAGTAGAGTAACGCAACACGTTTGCAGACACGAACAACGCCGCACCAAAACAGGGCAGAGCCGATGACACCAGTAACCGCCGTGGTCCTTGCCGCAGGGATGGGCACCCGCATGAAGTCGGACCTGCCGAAGGTTCTGTGCCCCGTCCTGGGCCGGCCGATGATCGAATACGTTCTTGACTCGCTGGAGGCCGCCGGCGTGCAGCGCATCATCGCCGTCATTGGTTACCGAGCCGACGACGTGCGACAGGCTCTCGTCGGGCGAAAGAATGTCGAATATGTCCTGCAGACCGAACGCTTGGGCACCGGCCACGCCGTGAAGATGGCCCGCGAAAACTTGCAAGGAGTGACCGGCCCCGTCGTGATCGTCGCTGGCGACTCGCCCATGCTGCAAAGCAAGTCAGTGAAGACGCTCCTCGACTACTTTGGCGAACACCAACCAGCTTGCCTGCTCGGCACACTGCACAAAGACAATCCGCAAGGGCTCGGTCGGATCGTGCGCGATGCCAGCGGCAGTTTCTACGGCATCGTCGAAGAGAAGGATGCCAGCGATGAGCAACGCAAGATCACCGAGGTGAACATGAGCACCTATGTCTTCGATGCTCCCGAATTGCTTCACGCTCTCGACTTGCTCAAGAATGAGAACCGGCAAAAAGAGTATTACCTCACTGATTGCCCCGGCATCTTGCTGCACGAAGGCAAACGGGTCGAAGCCATCGCCGTTCTGGACCCCTGCGAATCTCTCAGCATCAACACGCCCGAAGAACTGCAGTCCGTCGAACAGCAAATGCTGAAGATGAAATCGTAAGGCTCATTCTGCGGACAGCGGCGAGGGAGTGAAGGTGCCACCATTCATCGTGGCTCTCACCGTCAACTTCGTCGTCTCTGGCGTTGGCAGGTCGAAGAGAAAAAGATTCGCCGGACAGCCGACGTCGAGGCGGTGATTGGTGACGCCGATCAGTTCGGCAGGTTGCGTGGTGGCCATGTCGATGGCAGTAGTCAGGCTCACCGCAGCGTAGCGCATCACTTGCGCGACGCAGGTATCGAGCAGCAGTGAAGCGCCGGCGAGAATATCTCGCTGACCAGCGACGACCAGCTTGCCGCTTTCGAGTACTTCCAGGTTTCCTAAGCCAGTGGCGTAAGTACCTGGCGGCATGCCTCCCATCGAAGTGACATCGCTGACGAGCACACAGCGGTGCGAACCTTTGGCGCGGATCATTGATTTGACGACTGCCGGGGGCAAGTGATGACCGTCGACAATCAGGCTGGCCACTAGACTGTCATTCGCCAATTGATCCCAGATGTAATTCGGGTGACGCTTGATCTGTGGGTGAGCGCCATTTCCCAGATGCGTGCTCATGCGAGCGCCGGCATCGACGGCAGCGGCAATCTGGTCGCTCGTCGCATTGGTGTGGCCGATGGCAATCAGCACACCAGCTTTCGCGGCGGCACGAATCAGCGGAATGGCTTCGTCGTACTCAGGCGAGATCGTTAGCAGCTTGATCTTGCCGCGAGCGGCAGCTTGCAGCCGGTTCCATTCGTCCAGCGATGGTACGCGCACGTGCTGCTTGGGATGGGCTCCGCGGGGGCCATCCAGCGGGGAGATCCACGGGCCTTCGCAATGAAAACCGGGAATGCGGGCGGCGATCTCGGGTACTTCGTCGATGGCGCGAGCCATCACGGCGAACGAATTCGCGAGCACCTCGAAGCTGTCGGTGGTGCAGGTGGCCAGAAAGCTGGTGCAGCCACAAGCGTCCATGGCGAGGGCGACTTCGCGGACCTTATCGGCGGTTAATTGCGGGTCGTTGAACTCTCGACCGGCGTAGCCATTAATCTGCAAATCGACAAAGCCCGGGGCCACCAGGGGCAATGACTGCTCCACGGTCGAGTTGGGGGGAACTTGCCGGGCGGGAATAATACTGTGGATCAAGCCGCGCTCGATGGCCATTTCGACAGGGCGAAGGGTATCGTATCGGCGGGCAACGATGGTCGGCATAGCGGTTTCCGCGGTGAGATAACGCTGGGGAATCCCCGGTACAGGTTCCCCAGACTCGCATAGCGTTGAAACGCTGGCTGCGCCATAATAGCGACATGCGGGGACCGCTGCACGGTGCGGCATTTGCCGTCCTTGAATTTTGGAGCTATCGCCATGCGAAGTATTTCACTCGTTGCTTTGACCACCATGTTGTTTCTCGCGCCCGCGATTTCGTTCGCGGCCAACGAAGGGCAGGAAGATCTCGACAAGGCCATCGATCTGCAACTGAATGTGCAGTCGCTCGCCGACCTGGAAAAGGTCGCCAGCCTGCTCGAGAGTTCCCTCACCAAGGGGCTCGAAAAGGACAATTCCGAATTTGCCAAGCAACTGCTGGCAGCCACGCTCTTTCAGCATGCCAAGCGGTTGAGTGCGGCCATTTTCGAACAAACGCCCCCCAGCCCGCGCTGGCCCTTTATCCGCAAGATTGCCCTCGGCGATCTGGAGAAGGCCAAAAAGCACGACCCTAAGCTTCCCGATCTCTACCTGCTCTTCGCCAAGTTGCAGCTGCTGCCCGATGGCGATGAAAAGGCCGCGGCCGAAGCGGTCGACGAGGCGGTGAAGTTGCTCAAGGCTAAGGACGACACCAAGGCTTACGCCGACGCGCTCGTGCTGCGGGCCCAAATGACCGACGACATGGACGCGAAGTTCGCCGACTTTGATGCCGCCGTAAAGGCCGACCCGCGCAACACCAGCGCCCTGCAAGCTCGGGCGTTGATGTACCTGGAAAAGGGCGAAAACGAAAAGGCGACCGCCGATCTGCAAGCCGCCGTTGAACTGCAAAAAGACAATCCTCAAGTCATCGCCGCGCTGGCCGAAGTGATGACCAACCTGAAAAAATACGACGAAGCGCTCAAGCTGTGCGACCAAGTCATCAAGCTGAAGCCAAAAGAAACCCTCGGCTATAGCTTGCGGGCTCGAATTCACGTCATGAAGGACGATCTGAAGGCTGGCATCGAAGACCTGAATGAAGCCCTGAAGATCAACAGCGAAGACATTCCCGCCCTGCTGATGCGCAGCAGTCTGCTCGCCGCCGATGGCAAGGCCGATGCCGCCAAGGCTGACGTCGAGAAGGCCATGCGTCTGCGCCCCGATGTTCCTCAAGTGATCTTGATGAACAGCCGGCTCGCGGCTCAACAAGGCAAGTTCGGCGAAGCGATTCGCGACGTCCAAACCCTGCTCCGTTCCGATCCGAAGAATGCAGAGTATCGCCTGCAGCTTGCCCTTTACCTGCAAGGTGACAAGCGCCCACGCCGGGCCATCGAAGTGCTCAATGGCCTGCACGACGACGATCCAAAAGATGCCGACATCCTGCGCACCCGCGGCGATGCCCTCCTAAGCATCAATAAACATGCTGAAGCGATCGCCGACTACGAAGCTGCGTTGAAGCTCGATCCGGAAGATACCGGCGTGCTGAACAATCTGGCCTGGGTCCTGGCCACCTCGGAAACGGAGAGTGTGCGGGATGCCAAGCGGTCGATTGAACTCGCCACCAAGGCTTGCGAACTCACTAAGTACGAAAAGCCCCACATTCTCAGCACGCTCGCCTCGGGCTATGCCGAGAAGGGCGATTTCGAAACGGCCGTTAAATGGTCGACCAAGGCTGTCGAAGCGGGCGAAGGGGAAGTGAAAGACCAGCTGAAGAAGGAACTGGAAAGCTACAAAGAAAAGAAGCCGTGGCGCGAAGCGCAAAACGTCGAAGAGAATACGAAGCCTCTCGATCAGTCATCAAACGACCTGGAGACTTAGTGCATGTCGGGCGGAAATCCTGCGGTGCTCGATCCCGCGGCCTCGGCCAAAACGAGCACCGCCCCTGTTGAAGGAAACCTCGAAGAGCGAGTGCGCTCGCTGAGGCTTTCTTCCATTCCGCAAGGAAGCGATTGGTTTCGTTCGCTCGTGCTGTTGGTCGTCGGCGCGGGCTTTCTCGGCATTCTGTTCTATCTGGTGCTGGAAACGCTGCGTGCCAACAAAGAGACCGCGTCGCCCGCTGATGTTGCGACTGCCGCGCCAGACGGAAACTCGGGAGATGCTTCCAGCGGTGGGTCTGCTGCTACCAACAATGCTTCGCCTGGTGCTGCCGCGCCTGTCGGACGCGCGGGTACTACGGCGCTTGAGTCTCAAGGGTATATCATCCCCGCGCATCAGATTCTGGTCAGTCCGCAGGTGAGCGGGCGGATTATCGAACTGCACATCGAAGAAGGCCGCCGCGTCAACAAAGGTGAGATTCTCGCCAAGCTGGAGAGCACCGAGTATCAAGCGGACTACGATCGAGCGAAGTCGTCGGTTCGTGCTGCCAGCGAACGACTCAAGGAGCTAGAGAACGGTTATCTGCCCGAAGAGAAGGCACGTGCGAAGGCAGAACTCGGCGAGTCGCAAGCTCAGCTGTCGCAACTTCGTTCGCAGTGGGAGCGAAACACGGAACTGCACAAAACCAACGCCATTACCCAGCAAGAAATGGAGCAGTCCGAGAGCGCCTACCGCGCGATGGAACAGCGAATTGTTAAGCTCAACGAGTCTTACAAACTCATCATGCGCGGCGTGCGCGAAGAGCAAATCGAAAACGTCCGCGCACTAATGGATCAGGCCAAGGCCGAATTAACCAAAGCCGAGTGGCGCCTCGGCAATTGCGTCATCAAAGCCCCGATCAGCGGTACGATTTTGAAGAAGAACGCTGAAGAAGGAAACATCGTCAACCCGATCGCCTTCAATGGTTCGTTCAGCTTGTGCGATATGGCCGACCTCTCGGATCTGGAAGTCGACCTCAACGTGCAAGAGCGAGACATCTCTACCGTCTTCAAGGGGCAGAAGTGCAAGGTACGGTCGCTGGCCTACCCCGATCGCATTTACGAAGGGTACGTCTCCCGGCTGATGCCGATTGCCGATCGCGCCAAAGGGGCCGTTCCGGTGCGCGTGAAACTCTCGATTCCCGCCGAAGAAGAGGGTGTGTACCTGAAGCCAGAGATGGCAGCGACGGTCACGTTCTTGAAACCGGAGCCGAAAGCGGAAACGAATTCGGAAACGAAACCTGAGACAAAGCCTGAGCCGGAAGCATAAGCGCCCGGAGAGTACCCGCTCACAACCCACCCTGCAGCCAGTCAAGTATCTATCTCCCTGAGAACTCTTCCCGATGAAGTCTGGTCCGGCGATTGTCAGCGTGCAGGGTGTCCACAAGTATTTCACGCGCGGCAGCGAACGCGTTGACGTGCTCAATGGTTTGAATCTGGATGTCGCGCAGGGAGACTTCCTGGCGCTCATGGGCCCCAGCGGTTCCGGCAAAACGACGCTGCTGAATCTGATCGCCGGGCTCGATACGCCCAGCGAAGGCCAGGTTTGGGTCGGCGGCAATTGCATCTCGTCACTGTCGGAAGGGCAACTCGCGCAGTGGCGCACGAGGCACGTCGGCTTTGTGTTTCAGTTTTATCACCTGCTGCCGGTGCTGACGGCTTACGAAAACATTGAACTGCCGCTGCTCCTCTTGCCGCTTAGCGCCGCGGCGCGTCGCCAGCAAGTTCGCACGGCGCTAGAACTGGTGGGTTTGCACAACCGCGAGAATCATCGCCCGGGGCAACTCTCCGGCGGTCAGCAACAACGCGTTGGCATTGCCCGCGCCATCGTGACCGATCCCACGCTGCTCGTTGCAGACGAACCGACAGGCGATCTCGACGCCAAATCGGCCGACGAGATTCTCGGCCTGCTCCAAGTGCTGCAAAGCGCCCTCAACAAGACCATCATCATGGTCACGCACGACCCGCGCGCCGCCGAACGGGCTTCGCACGTTCAGCGACTCGACAAAGGCCGCCTCGTCGTCGATGGTGCCGAGGTAATCGAACACTAGACGAAGGTGCTTTCGCATTTTCGCCCGCTCGCTTACCGCGTGATATATATTGCCGAGGTTGCTGCCGGTAATTTTACGGGCAGGCGATCTTCCTCCTGGCTACGGTGCATTGATGGTCACCTCTCTCCGCTTGGTTTGTGTGGCGATGATTTGCCTGGCAATTCCCTCGTTCTCACTCGCGCAGGAACCGGCCAGCTTCGATCAGTTTTTCGAGAAGGACCAGATTGTTCACTTACTCAAGCCGACCGATTCGGAGTTTGTAACCGCCACGATTCTCAAACGCGAAGAGCGGCAGCAACTCATCGACGCCCGCTCGCTCACGGTCGCCGAAATGCTGGAGAAGTATCCGCAACTGCAGGCCCAAATGGATGCAGCCACCAAGGCGGTGGCCGAAAATCAGAAAAAAGATGGGCAAGATCGCGAGAGCAGCAAGCTGACCCCGCGCCTCTACTCCTCGCTTTCGCCTCAACTCACCTATCGAGTCATCGCCGCGAAACCTGATTACTTGCTGGTCGAGAGCTTCGGCACACCCGCTCAGCGGCATGTGTACGCGATGCACAACATCCGCCGAATTAACTGGTTCTCGGGCCTGACCGTGCAGATGATAGGCAGGGAGAGACTGTTTGGTTCGCCGTAGCGAGAGCTTTAACCTGTAAGCAGGAACTACCGCCGAAAGAAATTCTCGCTCAGCACTTCGCCGTCGCTCATTTGCACGAGTCGGCGGAGGTCGTTGCGATCGATGGTCGCGGGGAGCGTATGCACGCTGCCATCGCAGAATGCTGTGATAAATTGCTTGCGTGATTCATCGAGCAATCCCTTGGCGGGATCTTTGGGGTTGAATTCCCAATCGGCAGGCTGTGTCCAAATCACCGCGTTCTCGGGTGCCAAGTCCACCACCATGATGGTGTTGCTGGTGCCGTCGACGATCTCGCGAAACTGCGCTCCCTTCGTACCGCCAAACACGGCCTTCTCACCGACAGGCACGACGTAAACCGTCTTGCCCTCCTTCGCGAGCGCCGGGTGAGCCGGCGCGACAAAGACCCTGGGAATCTCGCTGATCAGCTTGCGATTGTGCTCGCTGTCCCAAGGTTCGTCGTGATGAAACTTGTTGTACAGTTCCAGCTGTTCGACATAGGGAAGGATCTGCACTCGCCACGAGAGTAGCGGCTTGCCATCCTTGCTAGAGCTACCTGCAGCGGGAAAGCGGCTATGCGTATCGTGAAAGTTGTGCATCGCCAAGGCGATCAGCTTCAGGTTGTTCACCGAGCGAGTGCGCATACTGGCTTCACTTACGAGGCTGAAGGGGCCAGCCTTCAATTGCTGAAGTAGCAAGTCGACTTCGTTTCCTTCGATGGCCAGTTCCAACTTGTCGCTCTTGACGGTGGGTGTCAGGCGAATGGCCAGTTCCGCGAATTTGGGCATGGTCTTCTTCATCTCCGAAATCTCGCCGAGCAGGTTGAAGCCCGCGAGAATTCGGGGACGCAAGTTCTCGGCACTCGACTGGTTCTTCGATTGAATGGTCAGCTTGAGCGAGGTTCGCGGCGGCGCATCAATGGCCACGCTGGCCCATTGCAACGAGTCGAGCAGGTCTTGCCCTTCACCGCCGCCAAGCTCGGCTGGCAATTTACCGAGCATTTCGCGCACCACCCGCTGCGCATCGGTAGGAATCGCCAAGGCGATTTGCACTGCAGTGTCGCCGTTGTTTGCCATCGCCGTCGCGAGATCCGGTCGTGCTACAGCTTTCAAGGTGCGCAGGCGATCCATCGTCGATTCATTCGCGTACACCAGCACATTATGCAAGCGTTCCAGTTTCGCCATGCCGATCAGGCCGGACTTTTGCAGATGACTGGTGATCAGTGCTTCGTTAGCACCGGGCCTGAGTGTGAGCAGAATTGGCGGCTCGGGAATATCAGCCAGGCTGAGCACGACGAAGATTTCCTGGCCGCCGTACTCGGCCAGCGTCGCTAAAAATCCCTTGAATCGATCGATAGCCGCTTCCAATTCTTGCGGGGGCACTGGCTCTGGCGCAAAGGCAACAGCAAGCTTAGCCGTCGCCGCAATATCGATCTTGGCAGGATCGATGCGGACGATGGCCAAAGTTTGCGCGTCGACGAACGGGACAATCGGTTCGAGCTTGCCGGCCTTGTCTTGGGCCGCGCACCAACTGCCCGCCAGTAGCAGCAAACCAAGCACGATTGTCGAGGATAATTTCGAAAGCATGAGAGAAATCCTTATCGCGAGTCAGATGAGAGCGAGTCTATTCGGCAGGAGTACTTAGGGGCGAAGGCGAATCGTGTAGTGCCTTTCCAATCGCTTGGGGCCTTCATCGGGAAGAATCGGAATCACGAGTGTCGCTTCGGCCCCCTTCCGTTGATAAGGAAAAGGCTCGTGCGTGATGGGGTTGGGGAGTGCCGGGACCACCGTGATTTCGCTGAGCGAGTCGGGCAGCTTGCCGGTGACAGCGGCGTGCATGCGAATCGCTTCGATCGCCTGCAGGGCAGCGAGTTGGCGCGGAAGCCGCATTTCTGACCGGCTGACGCTCGAGACAGCGGGAACCAGAAGTTGAGCCAATTGAAAACCAGCAAACAGACTCGACCTACGGCTGGCCTGCTGCTGTTTTTCGATCTCAGCCGCCAGACGTAAGTTTTCGGGAAACGGCAATAGCGATGCCTTGAAGGCCTGATCGTACGAAGCTCGGGTGGCTCGCGAAATATGAATGGCCACCACTTGAGCGGTCGGCATGGCCTCGAGTTTTTTGGCGTCCATACCTTGGGCAATTAATTCCTCCTTGGCCGTTGGATAGATCTTAGCCAGCATCAGCACTTGGCCAGCCTTCTCCAGCCACGCTTGTCCGCTCGTGGGCGTCGGGCTCTCGCTGGAGAGACTCTTCATGTCTTCGCTCAGTCCTGTGATCCGACGCTTCCACTCTGCCGGTGTGCGTTCGACCGTTTCTGCATCTTTCAGGAACGGGAAGATCTGTTCGCCAAAGCCACGTTCAAAGTCCAGTGCGCGGCGGATGGTGATCAACGGGCGCGGCAAAGCCGCAATTGCCCAGTACAGGTTGGGGGCATCCGGAGCAGCAATCAACTCGGACACTCGCTCGGCCATCACTCCGGCCACGGCGATTCCCACCAGTTGACTAATAAGCAATGGCTGCTCGGCACAGTCGATGCACAACTGAAATCCCCAACGCAATGTTTCCAGGGCTTCGTCGTAGCGCTGCTCCGCAATGGCTAGCCGAATCTTCAAGCTAAGGACGCGGCCCAAGTCACGAATGCCTTGGATTTCATCCATCGGAAAACTAATCGCGTCCATGCCCGATAGATCTTGGAGGCGAAAGTCCCAGGCACAGTGTTCGCAATAGACTGCCCGCCTCACTTCTCGCAGCAGCTTTTCGTTGGGGACGAGCCATTCGCGAATTTCGGCCCGCGTTTTGTCGTCGAGAGGCCTATTCTCCCAATCAGGTTGCCGCTTCGCGTAGAGCTTGTGATGGGCTTCTCCCAGGCTCTTACGCATTAACAGCGCACGGTAATAGAACGTGGCGCCATTTCCTGCGGTTCGTTCCCGCACACCAATTGCCAGGCTGTACTTGAGGGCTGGCCGCGGCTCGCCTGCAGGCGAAAGCGTGAGCGCGATCTGCTCGGGCAGGTTGTTATTGATGGGGGGCTCATCATCGGCTCGCGCGGCAGACGCGGCAGACGCGGCAGACGCGGCGAGTAAGACCCCGCAGAGACAGGTCAAGATCTGGCGAAACATGGGATGATGCCTAAAAAGAGAGAATGAATTACTTAAAGAGCGGAATGAGTTGGATCGCTGTTCGCATCGCGCAGTTGCAGCCAAGGGCCGGAGATTTCGGGCGAGGTGTCCGCGGAATCTTGCGGCGAGTTGCCCGCAGGTAGGGCATCGACGCCTAGTCGCAAGGCAACATCGCGCATCCGCAGCACACTTCCCGCGGGGAGCGAGAGAGAAATCGAAGACGGCGGCAACAATCTCGGAACCACAGGTGCTGGATTCATAGGTTTGGTAAGTGGAGCTTGGACAACCGTTCGGTCGGGCTGCACGATTGGCGCAGGTTTCTCGCCTGCCATGATCGGCGCTGCCGACGGGCGAGACATTTGCAGTGAGAGTGCGACGAGCAAACAGGCCGAGACGGCGGTCATTGCAGCCGTTGCTGCTGGCCAGAGCCAAGTGCGGCTGGACGGAACGACCAGCGTTGCAGGCTCAACGACTGGCGCTGCTGCTGCTTGCCCCGCGAGGAACATCAGTCGATCCCGATCGACACGGCAGGCCAGCGGTTGCAGCTGGCGCAGCGATCGTTCGAGCGAGAGCAGATCGTCGTTCAGCGGTTGTTCGTGTTCTGGATGGTCCATGTTACACCTAGTTTTTCTCGCAAGCCCTTCAGCCCCAGCTCGTAGCGACGATGGGCCGTGCTCGCACTGATTTCGCACAAGTCGGCAATGGCCTCAAAACTCAAGTTGCCCCACACTCGCAGCACCACGACCTCGCGCAATTCATCCTCGAGCGTCGGCAATGCCGCAGCGACGTCCTCGGGCGAAAATGCAGCGTCGCGCTCTTCGCCAACGTTGAACGCCCGCGATGTTGCCGCCTGCGTTTCGTGTTTCTTCCGGCGATTGCTGGCCCGAGCCCGGCTGATGGCCCGGTTGCGCACCACGCGGAAGAGCCACGCCGAAACATTGCGAGGCAATTCCGGCTGCCGAACGAGTTCCAGCAAGGCTTCCTGCACGCAGTCATCGGCAGCGTCGGTCCACTGGGCTGCGTAGAGCGCGAGGGCTCCTCCCTGCTCGTCGAGCAAGCGACCGAGAAACTCTGGGTCGGCAGCTGGATTCATTCTCACTTTCCGCTGAAGTTGTCTTGCCTGTAACCTGATGACGCCGGTCCTTGGCGATTCTCCCACACCAAGACCACAATTTCTGAAGAATCTGCAGAACCGCGAAACTGCTGGGGGGCAAAATGGCTGCCGGCCCGCAGCGGGTGAAGTCAAGTTTGAACTGCAAGACAGCAATGTTTTGAAAGGGCTTCGTGGGGTGTTTGAAAATCCAGTCGTTTTCGAGGTCGGTGATTGAGTTTTTCCTGGACGGCTTGGACCTCGTAGCGAGTGACCTGGCTGAAGCGGGTGCCTTTCGGGAAGTATTCGCGGACTAGGCCGTTTGTGTTTTCGTTCGTGCCGCGCTCCCAAGGTGAGTGCGGATGTGCGAAGAAGATCAGCAGGGTCAGGATCCACTGCAGCCATTCCCAGCGGCTGAATTCGGAGCCGTTGTCGAACGTCACGCTCTGACGCAACTCACGCGGGTGTTTTCCCAGGCGAACACGAATAGCGCTCATCACCACGTCGGACGTTTTGTTGGGAACCAGGATCAGTTCGACGTAGCCCGTTTGACGTTCGACGAGACTCACCAGCGAGAACTGGTCATGACCGCCGCTGCAAATCAAATCTCCTTCCCAATCGCCGCAGCGGCCCCGTTCGTTAATGATCGCGGGTCGTTGTTCCAATTGCGGGCAGATCCGCTCTTTTCGCGTGCGGCAACGGCGTTTGTGCAGGTGATAACGACGCAGGCACTTCTGCAGTGGGCGTCCGTGGTCGTCACGGCGGAGCGAGTTGTAGATCGTCTGCCGCGAGATCCAACGGCGCGGATCCTCGGGAAACTGACGCTTGCTCACACCTGCGATCTGCTCCGGAGACCAGCCTTCTTGGAGTTGCTTCTTGACCGCCTCCCGAATCTCTGGCTGCTCGAACTTGCGACGCGGCCGCCCAGCCGCCGCCCGCCGACGCATCGCCAGTCCCTGGGCCACCGATGCCGAGTAACAACTCCGCGGCCGATTGCGACTCAATTCGCGACTGATTGTCGAAGCATCGCGATGAGTCGCCTCGGCGATGGCAGCCTGAGTACAACCCTGAGCATTCATCGTCGCTATGATTTCACGCTCCTCAACCCTAAGCTGCTTGTAAACCATCGCTGGGCCTCCGTTTGAGTATCTGCAAGTGAGATTCTGATATTCAAACACCCAGCGATGGCCTTTCCTACTCTCAGCCACCATACGCTAGCTTGCACTTCAATTTTGCACGCACCGCGGCCAGATAATTTCACCAATAGAAAACAACTTGATTGACAATAGATTACGACAGTGTGATAATGTCCGTAAGTGCTCGTGCGGCTTGGTGATTGAGCTGCGGGCTTGCGCTGCACGGTTGGGTTACGTGGGATCGAGAACTAGAAGTCGCAGTGCGATGGAGGGGGCTGTCCAAGAATTAACCCGGTTGTTGGACAAAGAGGGTGAGCTGAAAACTTGCCGGAGTGTCGCAAGTGATAGGCCGGCAGCCACTTGCGGCACATTTCGAGAATGGGTGCCTGTCCAATAATCCGGCCGATTGTTGGACGTTTAGGCTGAGAAAGAATGACAGATCGATCAGTCGTTCCCCAGGCAGGAAGTGTCCAACGCGCAGGGGGCTGGATTGCGGGCGTGGGAACGCGCGCCCTAGGCTGGCCCCTATAATGCAGGCACGATCGAAACGAACTAGCGTACCAGCGAGAATCCTGATGACTGAGGCCAGTCCCACCCACTCCCGTCCGAGTAACCTGCAACAGCTGCGCGAGAGTGGCTGGGTTTCGAAACCGGTTAAACGCGAACTGCACGATAACTTTCTGAAAGCACTCGCCAGCGGTGAGGATCTTTTTCCTGGCATCGTCGGCTACGAAGACACTGTCGTACCCGAAGTGAATATTGCTCTGCTAGCCAGCCACGACATGCTCTTTCTCGGTGAGAAGGGGCAAGGCAAAAGCCGGTTGATGCGCACGCTAGTTCGCTTTCTTGACGAAGAGGTTCCGTATCTCGATATTCCCGGCGTGCCCTTGCACGAAGATCCCTACTCGCCGGTCACCTCGGTCGCCAAGCGTTTTTTGGCGGAGCATTCGCCGGCTGAAACGCCCATCAAGTGGTGGAAGCGGGAAGATCGCTATGCGGAACGGCTTTCGCCGGGGACCAAGTTCGCCGACATCATTGGCGAAATCGATCCTTCGAAGTTAGCTTCGGGCGTGAGCATGTCGACCGAAGAGGCTTTGCACTTCGGTCTGATTCCACGGATGCATCGCGGCATCTTTGCGATGAACGAATTGCCGGAGCTCGATGAACTGGTGCAGGTCGGCCTGTTCAATATTCTCGAAGAACGCGATGTGCAGATTCGCGGCTTTCCGGTTCGCTTCGAAATCGACGTGCTGATTCTGTTCAGCGCGAATCCGTCGACATACAACCGCAGCGGTAAGGTGATTCCACAGCTGAAGGACCGCATCGGCAGTGTGATCCATACGCACTATCCGCGCGAACGAGACCTGGGGATCAAGATCCTCGAACAAGAGGCCAAGGTCGACCTCGGTGGCGACTACCCGGTGATTGTTCCTTATTTCATGAAGGAACTGATCGAGCAGATCACTATTCAGGCCCGCAAGAGCAAGTACATCGATCAACAGTCCGGCGTGAGTGCGCGGTTCAGTCTCGCCAACTACGGCACCATGATCGCTTCCGCACGTCAGCGGTCGGTTGTACTGGGCGAGAAGCCGGCCGTGCCACGCATCAGCGATCTCGGTCACTTGTATGCATCATCGCTAGGCAAGTTGGAACTCGACATGATGGGAAGCCATCAAATGAGTGAACGACAGGTCCTTGATGCCGTGATTGCCGAAGCGATTCGCAGCGTCTTCAACCAGTATGTTGAAGAGCACGGCTTGCACGAGATTGCCGAAATTTTTGGCAAGGGAGTAAAAATCGAAGTTGGCGACATGCTCCCTTCGGCGCATTACGCCGATCGCCTGAAACGTGTTCCTCCGGTATGGAACAAGGCCTTCGAGGTGAATGCCGCCAGTGATGCTGCCGTGCGAGCATCGTGCGTCGAGTTTGTCCTGGCCGGGCTCTACGCGCTCGACCGCATCAGCCGCTCGCAGCAGCATGGGCACATTCAGTATGAGATTGAGTAGTAAAAGGTTGCGATGAAGCGGCGAATTTACAAACAGCTACGCAGTCACGTCGGAACCGGTGAAATCGTCAGAATTGAGCGATCGTTTCCAGGTGAGCCAGTGAGCCATGGGTTTGTTGTTGCGCTGAGTTCCGACTTGCTGATGCTTCACCAGTTCCACGATTTCTCTCCAGATGGCCATACCGTTCTGCGCGTTGGCGATGTGTCGGACGTGCGATCGGGTGAATATGAGCGGCAGTGGGAGAAAATGTTGGCAGGCGAAGGAATCCCAATCGATTTCAGTAGCGATCTGCCAATCACCGATATGGCAACCTTGGCAGATTCTCTCCTGCATCGATCGGTGCCCGTGATCATTCACTGCGAAGACAAGTTGCGAGATTTGGAGGACTTCTACATTGGCAACGTATTGTCTGTGGATGGCGCCAATGTGAGCTTTGTTAGTTTCGATGCCTTGGGAAAATGGGATAAGGAACCGCTAACAATTCCCATTGGCGACATTACCAGATGGGAAATTGATACGACGTATGCGACGAAGTTTTCGAAGTATCTGGAGGGACCTTGTCCTTTCATACCTTCGTCCTAAAGTCTTCATGGATGGTGATCACGGTGCAGGAAAGCACGCCTCGATGGTAATTGCCCCCAGTAGGCTCCCCATGACGGAGTTGAATTGACTCGCAGGGTAGGTACCAAACTTGGCATTTCCTTTTTGGAATCCCTGGGACCACGGGTCGCAGATCACGGCATCGGTGCCCCATGTTCGATAGTCTTCGAAGTCGGCATTCGGGGCCATGCCGACGACCACGAAGGCGTGATCGGGTTTCGCGGAGATCCGGTGGGCACGAACTTTCATATCGTGGAGATACAGAAAAGCGACGATTGACTCTTCTTGGCAGTTGCCGCAACCGGCCATCATCGCGAGCGCGGCAATGATTCGGTAACGGTCCATCTCGCTATCGAAACCAAGGTCGGCGGCAATACCCGTTACTAGATGTTGCACCGGACGGACGCCGTCGTAGACGCACTGGTCGAGCGGCGTCTTATGCGCTTCGGCCAGCTTGTAGAGGGCGTCGTACTCGGTCTGAGGCTGATAGTTGTTGAGCTGCTTGGCAAAGATTTCGAAGGTAGCTGCTTTCTTCTGGGGATCGAAATAATCGTAATTTGCCGCTTGGAGCTTGGCACGCGTGAGTACGAAGTTCACCGCTTGCATCGAATAGCCCAGGTTTTGCTCGAGCTTGCTGGGACTGGTCGACTTAAATTTTTTCGCTTGCGGACTCATGACAGCTTTCTGGGAGAGGTAATGAGAATTGGCAGACTCTCTTCCGTTATCGCGGGCTTGAAGAAAGCAGTTGCGAATTTTTCAGTAACGGATTCCCGCAGATGACGCTGAGCAAAGTACGCAGTGGCGGTGTGCTGAGCGTGTGCCTTTTGTGGTGCAACGCGAGTAGAAATGCTGCGCGCGGGGGCCTTCAAACAGCGACGGAATCGCGGAGAATGGGAACTTCGCAACCATTGTCGATCCCAGGGTTCTCTCCACGCTTAATGGATTCGCTCAGCCATGCTCGGTGCTACGCTCGATCTGCCCACCTATCTCGCTCGCTTGCAAACCGAAACAGGAAAGCTCAATCAGGCTGACCTGCTGAAGATGGCCGATTTGATTTACGAAGCATGGGAGAATGACAAGTTCGTCTACATCTTTGGCAACGGCGGCAGCGGCACCACGGCTTCGCACATGGCCGAAGATCTGGGCAAGAGCACCCTTCGCCCGGAAGATCTAAAGGACGAGAGTAAGAAGCGGCTAAAGGTGCTGAGCTTGACGGACAACCTCGGCTGGATCATGGCGGTGGGGAACGATGTCTCGTACGAGCACATCTTTTTGCAACAGCTGATGAACTATGGCCGCGAAGGTGATGTGGTGATCGCCATCAGCGGTAGCGGCAACAGCCCGAACATCCTCGCCGCTGTTGATTGGGCGAATCGTCATGGGCTGAAGACCTACGGCCTGACGGGTTACTCCGGTGGCAAGCTAAAGAGCATGCAGCAGCATGGCCTGCATGTGGCGCTCGACGACATGGGCATGGTCGAGAGTTTGCACCTGTGTGTGTTTCACTGGGTGCTGAACGATGTCTTCGCACGGATCAATTTCGAAGGGCGGTATGCGGGGTAGGGTTAGTGTTTTATTGAGCCGGCAGTATTGGCGTCCGGAGGTTGTTCGCGGCTGTCGATGAACATCAGTACGAGCCCGATGACGACGACCGCGAGTGCCCAGTGACCTTCCCACCAATAGAGCAAGCCCGCGGTGGCGCGATTGCTCCAGGCATACTTCACCCCTTCGTAGCACATCCATAGGCAGGCCACGCTAAATAGAATTGGCGGCAAGGGATAGAAGGGCACGCCGTAGCGCTCGCTCGTCAACTTTCCCCGCCAGCGGAGCCAGACGAGCGCCAAGATAACGAGGCAGATGAAGCCCCAATAAAACGGGCCGGTGAAAACTACCAGCCCTTCAAAGGCTTTGGCGTTCGAGCCAAAGATCATCACGAGCGCGATAGTCACCACCGATTGCGCGAGTAGTGACCGGAGCGGGACATCGCGCTTCGCATTCCACTTTCCCAGCCAGCGAAACATGCGATGTTCCGAGCCCAGTTTGTAAAACACGCGAGCTCCGGTGAAGAGCATGCCGTGAATGGTTCCCAGGCAGGAGATCACCACCAGCAGACTGATCGCGGTATCGCCCCACGGGCCCCAACTTTTGTAGAGCACGGCACTGGCTACCGACGGCGAGTCGTACAGGCCGGCTAGCCCCAGGCCATGCACAAAACCAAAGATCAGGAACAAGTAGATCGCAGTAACAGCAACGGTTCCGAGCAATAGCGCACGGGTAATGTTCTTGTTTGGATCGGTGACTTCGGCGGCGACATACGACATATCGCTCCAGCCTCCATAGGCAAACATCACCAGGATGATCGCCAGCGGAAGCATTGCAGTCGGCGGTTGCGGAACCTGACTGACTTCTGTTACTGCCACCGGCGCAGTCAGCAAGAACCAGGCAGTGATGGCGACGAACAACAGTCCCAGCACCTTGGCCGCCGTGAGGACGTTCTGCGTCCAGCGTTCCATTTGAATGCCCAGAATATTGACCGCGGTCAGTACTGCAATCGCTGCGACAGCCAGGAGTGCTTCGCCGCGCGTGCCAAGCGTGGCTTTGATGGACTCGGGAAGGAGCTGCATCGCAAAGGTGGCCATGACAAAGGCAATCGCGCCGATGTTTCCCGGTCGGACAATCCAAAACTCGGTCCAGGCAAAGGCAAACCCAGTGCGGCGACCGAAGGCTGTGGTTAGAAACACATAGTTGCCACCTTCTTGCGGCAAGGCGGTCGCCAGTTCGGCATAGCAGAGAGCGCCGAGTAGCGCGATGATGCCACCGAGCAACCAGATCAGGGCAATGCCCAGGTATTGAGCCAAAAGCAGACCGTTCACGTCGCCAGCGGCGGGCCAGTTCCAATAATGCTGTAGCGTGGCGGTGGTCCAACCTGCCGCTGCGGCGGAGATGATCGGCGAGCTTTTGAAAATCGTCGAGCCGATGATGATGCCGACGATGATCGAAGTCGTATCCAGCAGCGACAAAGTGCGCTGAGGTTGATGCGACAGCAGTTCTGTCTTAGCGGGCAAGGATGGCATGGAGGTACTATAGCGAAATCTTGCGCAGGCTTGGGTCGGGTGAGATGTCAGGCGGGATCTGCGCGCTGAGCGCTTCCTAAGAGGAGCGCCAATCAACGACCGATGTTTCGCGCTAACGTCCCACTGCAAACGCCGAGAGATTGAGGCTGCAAGCTTCGTGGCACATCAGCTGGGCCATGACGATGGCGGTGCCGGGTGAAAGATAGAGTCCACTGCGGTAATGGCCCGAAGCAACGAATGCATTGGCCACTCCAGGCAAATGTCCCAGATAGGGAAAACCATCGAACGAAGCGGGGCGTAGACCGGCCCAGGTTTGCTCGACTTCGGCGTCGGCCAGTGAAGGAAGCCAGGTGCGGGCGAGGCCGATCAATTCGGCAATCGCTTCCGGCGTGGTTCTCTTATCGAAGCCGGCTTCTTCCTCGGTGGAACCGACGAGTAGTCGGCCGTCGTCTCGGGGAACCAGATATCGAGGCCCTTCGTTCACTATTGTGCGTAGCGGTGGACGCTCGCAGCGGAAGAGGACCATCTGACCACGAATCGGGATCACGCCGAGCGTCATGCCCAGTTTTTGCAATAGCTGGCCGGTCCATGCGCCGGAGGTGACGCAGACTTGCTCTGCGCTGATATCACCCAGGGAAGTATTCACTTTCTGCAAGCGACCGTTGGAAATCTGAAAATCCTGCACTTCGCAGTTGGCAACAATTTCTACGCCCTGCTGCTCGCACACTTTCAATAGGGCCTGCAGATAGCGCGGATTGCGCAGCTGGCATTCATCGGGCAGCAGCCAGGCGGCGCGAATCGGAAGAGCAGGTGGATTGGCAGTGGCCAGTTCCGGTTCGAGCTCGGCGAGGCGACCAGGCGAAAGCTTCTCGACGACCACTTGCTCTTCGTGCTGGGCTTCGGCCCACGCGGTGAGAGCCGCTGCTTCGCCAATGGAGCGCGCAACATACAGGCCGCCGCATTTGCGATAGCCGGTATCGATGCCCGTTTGCTGCAACAGCTTCACAGCCCACTCGGCATGCAGTTCGAAGCTCCAGCCTCGCAGCTGATCGAGCGGATGAGCGAGCGCTGTTCTGCTGGCGGGAGGCAGAATTCCCGCGCCGGCCCAGCTGGCCTCTTGGGCAGGAGCCTGGCGATCGATGACTCGCACTTTGCGTCCGCGCAGGGCCAGTTGCCAGGCCAAGGAGAGGCCAATCACACCACCGCCGACGATCAGGCAATCGCAGTTCATTCCCTCCAGAATAACTGGCTGCTGGCAGGCGCGAATGGGTCGCGCGGCGACGAGAGCTGGTTACCCTTCGTTGAAAACCCTCGCTGCCGGGGTATAATCCGCGCACCGCAGGCGAGCGAGAACGGTGTTGCAGGAACTGCCAGCGGACAATCATTGAGGAGCTGGCCTTGAAAGATTTTGCCTACGCGGCCCCGGAATCACTCAGCGAGGCGAATCGCTTGCTGCAGCACGCAGCCGGGAATGTCAAAATTCTGGCCGGCGGCACCGACATCATCGTGCAACTGCGCGAAGGGATGCGTGAAGCCGATCTGGTGGTCGATGTCAAGAAAGTGCCCGAGCTGCAAGAGCTCACTTTCTCGGCGCAGCACGGCCTGCGACTCGGTGCCAGTGTGCCTTGCCACAAGGTGTACGAGCATCTGAAAATTGCGGCCGCTTATGCGGCAATCGTCGATTCGGCGAAAATTATCGGCGGTTGGCAGATTCAAAGCCGGGCGAGCATCGGCGGTAACCTGTGCAACTCGTCCCCAGCGGCAGACACCATTCCGTCGCTGATCGCTCATCATGCCTACTGCGAAATTACTGGCCCGCGCGGCAAGCGGCATGTGGCCGTCGAACAGTTCTGCACGGGACCCGGCAAGAATGTGCTGCAAAAGGGTGAACTGCTCGTCGCAATCGTTTTTCCACCTTGCCTTACGCACAGTGGCTCGGCCTATGAACGCTTCATTCCGCGCAACGAAATGGATATCGCAGTTGTGGGTGCTGGTTCGCGCGTTCAATTGAATGCGGCCTGCGACACGATCGAGTTCGCCCGCATTGGCCTCGGCGCGGTGGCTCCCACGCCCAAGTACGCTCAAGAGGCCAGCGAATGGCTGGCGGGCAAACCGGCCACCGAAGAATCGTTCGCTCAGGCGGGAGAACTGGCGAAAAAAGTAGCGACACCAATCAGCGACATGCGTGGACCCGCCGAATATCGGACGCATCTCGTCGGCGTGCTGGTGAAACGCACGCTGTTGAAAGCAACCGAACGGGCCAAGGCTTTTGTCAATAAGTAAGCCGCGAACGCTCTCCCAATACAAACACGTCAGCGGGAATAAGGAATAACGAGTGGCCAAGAAGACGGTAGTATCGTCCACCATCAACGGCAGCAGCACCGAGTTTTTGTGCGAGCCGCGGCAGAGCCTGCTCGAAGTGCTGCGCGACACCTTGCATCTGACCGGCAGCAAAGAAGGCTGCAACAACGGCAACTGCGGCGCATGCACCGTGTTGATGGACGGCAAGCCCGTTCTCAGCTGCCTGGTGTTGGGCGTGGAAGCGGAAGGGGCGAAGATCGAGACGGTTGAGTCCCTCGCCCAGAACGGGCAACTCGCGCCGGTGCAGCAATGCTTTTTGGAAGGTGCGGCGCTGCAATGCGGTATCTGTACACCCGGCTACTTGATGGCCACCAAGGCGCTGCTCGACAAGTTCCCGCAGCCTTCGGAACACGACATTCGCTTTCACCTGGCCAACAATCTGTGCCGCTGCACGGGCTACGACAAAATCGTAAAAGCCGTGCAAGCTTGTGCAGCGGAAGCGCGCTGAATCACTACGCCACCGGCCCTGCTCCGGTGGTTCATTGGCTTTTGTACTACCTCGCGTTTGCTGCCGTTAGACCACTGCCGCTTGCAACGAAATAGCGGCGATGGCTGCGAACGAAAAGGAACGAATCGATGGAAGACCTTTACCTCGGCAAGACCAGCTACAAAGTCATCGGCCAGCGGCCCGTGCGCCACGATGGTGCCGACAAGGTGACTGGCAAGGCGATCTACACCGCCGATCTGCAGCTGCCAAACATGGCTCACGGCCGTATCGTTCGCAGCCCGCATGCGCACGCGAAGATCAAGCGAATTGATGTCTCGGCGGCGCTCGCCATGCCCGGCGTGCTCGCCGTGGTCACTGCCGACGACTTCCCCAATCTCGCCGAAAAGATCGCGATAATGGGCGAGGCCGGCGCGGTGAACCTGCAGCACTTAGCCGGCAACTGTTTGGCCAAAGACAAGGTTCTGTACAAGGGTCACGCCGTCGCGGCCGTCGCGGCCACAAACACCCACATCGCCGAAGAAGCTTGCAAGAAGATCGTCGTCGAGTACGAACCGTTGCCGAGCGTCACCTGGGTGCTCGATGCCATGAAGGCTGATGCTCCGCTGTTGCACGACGACCTGCGGACCGACGAACTGGGCAAAAAAGGAGACAAACCGACGAATGTCTCCGTCCATATCGCCTTCGAACAAGGAAACCCCGCCGAAGGTTTTAAGCAATCCGAGATTGTCATCGAGCGGGAATTTCGCACGGCCAGCGTGCATCAGGGATATATCGAACCGCACGCCACCGTGGCGATGTGGAACGAAGATGGTCGGCTGAAGATCTGGACAGCCACGCAGGGTGCGTTCGTCTGCCGTCAACAGACTGCCGAGTTGTTGCAGATTCCCATCTCGCGCGTGCTGGTGGTGCCGTGCGAAATTGGTGGCGGCTTTGGCGGCAAGATCACTGTCTATCTGGAGCCTGTCGCAGCGCTGCTCAGCAAAAAGTCTGGTCGCCCGGTGAAGATGACCATGCAGCGGGCTGAGGTCTTTGAAGGGACCGGTCCTACGCCCGGTTCGTACATACGGGTGAAGTTGGGTGCCAAGAAAGATGGCACGCTCGTCGCTGGCGAAGCCTGGCTGGCCTACGATTGCGGCGCATTTCCCGGCGGCATGATCGGCCCCGGCAGCATGTGCGTCTTCAGCTGTTACGACATTCCCAATGCTCGTGTCGATGGTTTCGACGTTCTCAACAACAAACCGAAGGTGCAAGCCTATCGCGCGCCGGGCAGTACGCAGGCGGCGTTCGCTATCGAGCAGGTGATGGACGAGTTGGCATTGCAGCTCAACATCGACCCGATCGAACTGCGGCTGAAGAACGCCGCGAAAGAGGGCACCCGCCGCGTCGATGGCCCGGTCTATCCTCGCATCGGCTTCATCGAAACGCTGGAAGCCGCCCGCAACTCCGATCACTGGAAGTCGCCACTGACCGGCAAGAATCGGGGCCGCGGTCTGGCCAGCGGATTCTGGTTCAACATCGGTGGTGCGTCGAGTTGCTCCGCCACGGTGATGGAAGACGGCATCGTTTCGCTCATCGAAGGCTCGACCGATATCGGCGGCACCCGCACGAGCATCGCAATGCAGCTGGCCGAAGTGCTGGGCATCACGGCCGAAGATGTTCGCCCCCAAGTCGCCGATACCGATAGCGTTGGCTATACGTTCCTCACCGGCGGTAGCCGCGTCACATTCGCCACGGGCCTCGCCGCATACAAGCTAGGCCTCGACTTGCAATCGCAAATGCAAGACCGGGCGGCTCGCTTGTGGAAGTGCAAGCCGGAAGAGGTGCAGGTCGAAGAGGGCGTCTACTCGTACAAAACAGAAAAGCTGACTTTCAAAGAATTGGCGGTGAAGATCAGCCAATCAGCGGTCGAGCCGGTGGTGGGCCGTGCGAGCGTCGCGCCGGAAGGTTCGACGAACGGCTTCGGCACGCACATCGCCGACGTTGAAGTCGATCCCGAAACGGGCAAGGTGACGGTGCTCCGTTACACGGCCATTCAAGACGCCGGCAAGGCGATTCACCCCAGCTATGTCGAAGGACAAATGCAGGGGGGCGCGGTGCAAGGCATTGGCTGGGCGCTCAACGAAGAGTATTTCTTCGACAAGAACGACCAGATGCGCAACGCCAGCTTTCTCGACTATCGGATGCCCACGTGCCTCGACGTACCAATGATCGAAACGATCATTGTCGAGGTGCCCAACCCGGGCCATCCCTACGGCGTGCGCGGCGTCGGCGAAACGCCCATCGTCCCGCCCCCGGCGACGATGGCCAACGCCATTCAACGCGCGACTGGCGTGCGCTTTACCGATTTGCCCATGTCCCCCCCCAAGATCTGGAAGGCTCTGCAGAAGTAGTGTGCCGAATCACTTGAGCTGGAAGCGTCAGCGCAGTTGATCGTAATCCGCCCGCGTATCAACATCCTCGAATGCCGCCGGTGATTGCGCGAGCAGATCTTCGCAGGCTATCTCGCGCACTTTATTCCTGGCCAGCAGGGCTTTGACACCCTCGTTCGCTGCCAGCTGATGCACTTGTTCCGCCAAGGGCCACGGAAACAAAACGGGATGCCCTCTCCGTGGGATAGGCTTCCGCGAGGTGGGAACTAAAATCTCGGTGGTAACAGCTTCACGGTGAATTGCGATCAGGCGCTGAATGATCACGGGTGATAGACCGGGCATATCAGCCGGCGCGAGTAGCCAGCAATCGTGCTTGGTGGGCTGAGAGTTCTCAGCAATTGCCTGCAATGCCAATTGCACCGAGATTTTCATTTCGGCCGGAGCAACTGGCGGCTGCAATACATCAGCGCCCGCATCGCGGCAGGCAATAGCCAGCGCGTGATCAGCGGGCCGAACCACCACGAGTGGCTTCAGTCCCGCCGTTAGCCATGCAGAGATCGTGTGCTCGATCAGCGGCCGTCCATTCACCGGCAGCAGCAACTTCGGCTCGCCCATGCGGCGGCTTTCACCGGCCGCGGGAATGATGGCAAACGCGCGAGGCTGAGAGAGTTCGCCTGCCACAATTCATTTCGCCATTTCGACCCGCGCGGGTCTGCCGGGAATGAAGCCATCGCGGTTGCGATGCGCAACCAACTCGGCAGCGATGCTCACGGCAATCTCGGGAACGGTTTGCGAACCGATATCGATCCCCAGCGGCGCATGAACCCGCTCGAGCGCTTCGCGCGTCACACCTTGCTCCAGCAGATCGTCGAAGATGAGCCGGATTTTGCGACGGCTGCCAATCAGCCCCACGTAGCGAGCACCGCGGTTCACCACATGAAACAGCGCCTCTTCGTCGTGATTATGCCCGCGCGTCACAATCAGGCAGTAAGTATCGTGATCGATGGGCAGCGTGGGGAGCACTTGATCGACCGCGCCGGCAATACGCCGGTCCGCCTGCGGAAATCTTGCTTCACTGACGACATCAGCCCGGTCATCGACGACCCAGACTTCAAAATCAAGCGGCGTGGCAAGTTCTGCCACGGCTTGTCCCACGTGACCACCACCGACGATGATCAGCCGACAACGTGGGAGCACCGGTAGGTACGAAATGCCGGCGGAAATGTAAGGTCGCGGGCGAATCTCGAGCGGCTTCAGATCTTGCGCGATGGCTGGCGGCAAGTTACTGGCGGGTGCGTTGAGCGTGGCGAGTAGTCTGCCGCTACCATCGAGCAAGTAGCTGGTGGGCGCTGCCAGGCCTGCGGCATCCGCATCGAACACAATGGCTTCGGTAGCACCTTGGCCGGCGTCGATCATTTCGCTCAGCTGGCGGAAGTAGTCAGTCGAGGCAGCAGTGATTGGCTGAATCAGCACGAGCATGCGACCGCCGCAGATCAGGCCGTCGTCCCAGCCATAGTCGCTGTCGAGTTGAAACTTGCAAAGCTCCGCACGGTCGTCGGCAAGCAACGCTATCGTCCGGCGTTTCACTTCGGCCTCGACACAACCGCCACCGAGCGTGCCCGCTTGCGAGCCATCGGCATAGACAAGCATCACCGCGCCGGCCTTTTGCGGAGTTGAGCCGCGCGTTTCCACGAGCCGGCAATAAGCGGCAGGCCGATTCGCGGCCAGTGTTGTCAACAGTTGTCGTACGACATCGCGCATCGTGGTGAACTGACCGTGAAGAGCGGACTTTGGACAACTACGCCGGGCTGAGAATTTGCAGCGATACGCTTTTGACGAAATCTTTGACGCGCGGACGGTAGCTCATCATGTGCGGCGCGATCAGGTGAGCTTCGAGGTGGGCGATGCTTTCCCACTTCTCGACGACAACTACGGTGTTCTCGCGAGCCGCTGGCTGATTTGGCAAATTCGTGGCGTGATCGGTAGCGGGGAAGTACTCGATGCAGCCGTCTTCGGCCCGTACGGGCTCGACGATCTTATGAAACTCCGCGAGAAAATCGTTCCGCTTCCCAGGATTCAACTCAATGGTGGCTAACACGACGATCAACGGGCGACTCCTCAGAGAAAAGAAACGAAAGACAGCGGCAGGTTTACTGCGAAAGTTCATTCTGCACGAGCAGCGGGATGTTTGCCAGTTCCTCACCGATGGCTGTGAGATGAATTTGGCGGCTCGTTTCGCCGGTCACTTCGATTCGCACGAGCATGTACGACTCCGGAAGTGCCGGTTCGATCTTGTCGGCCCACTCAATGAGCGTGAGGGCCTGCTCGTCGTACAGTTCGTCGGTTCCCAGTTCGCGAAACTCGTCGACATCGTGCAGACGATACGCGTCGAGATGATAGAGCCTGCGCGAACCCGTGTATTGTTGACACAGAACGAACGTCGGACTGGTCACCGAGGCGGGGTCGATGCCGACTGCTGCAGCCAGCCCTTGCACAAACCGAGTCTTACCCGCGCCGAGGGTGCCACAGAGCGCGAGCGTGGCGCGCTGGGGCAGCACGTTAATCAGGGCTTGAGCGAGCCGGTCGGTATCGGCCGGTGAATCCGAGGAAAAAGTGAACTGGCTCAATGTTCGTAGCCCCGCGGCAAGAGCGGAACGATGGTGCCATCCGGCAATTGCTGTTTCAGCGCTGCATCCGCTGTGAACCAGCCGATTTGTGTGAGTGGAGTCTCCAAAGGCTGGTCGCGCAGCAGCCGAGTTGCTTCCTCGGGCGGAACCCCCAGGATCAACTCAAAATCCTCGCCATCGCCAAGGGCATGATTGAGGGCTGATTGCTTGCTTTGAGCAGCAAGTTCATGCGCAGCGACAGCAATTGGGATGCGAGCAACTTCGATGGTTGCTCCGCAGTTGCTGGCTGCACAGATGCGAGATAAATCGAGCGACAGGCCATCGCTCACGTCGATCGCCGCGTGAATCTGGGCGTTCATCACTTGCAACTGCAACGCTTCACGCACGCGAGGCGTGAAGGCGAGATGCCGGCCGAGAATGCTGCCGCCGAAACTACCGGTAACGAGAATCGCGTCGCCTGGTTTTGCGCCGCTCCGTTTCCATGCTTTGCCTTCGGCCACTTCGCCCATCGCCGTTACGCTGATGACCAGTGGCGAACTCCAGCTGTTGGTATCGCCGCCAGCAATCGTGCAGTCAAATTCAGCGGCCAGCGGCAACAACCCTTGCATCAACTGCTGGGCGAAAAGAAGCGTTGCTTCGCTCTGACCGGAAGTTACGGCGATCGAGACAAAGGCAGCGAGCGGCCTCGCTCCCATCGCAGCGAGATCGCTGAGGTTCACCGCGAGTGCCTTGCGACCTGCGGCAAGTGGACCGCACTCTTGCAATACAAAATCGGTCCCCTCCATCAGCATGTCAGTGGTGACGACCGTTTGCTGGCCAGATCGTTGACTCAGTAACGCGGCGTCATCGCCAATGCCTAGCGGAACTCTCGCCGAGGTTGGCAACTGCTCTTGCAGCCAGCGAAGAAAGTCGAGTTCCATGTTTTTGGGTAGCGTCGGTTACTTGGTAACCGCTTAGTACTTAATCGTCGAGTCGCTGGTCTTGCGGTCGTGCTGGGTGCGAAGTTCGTTCATCAGAAAGGTGATGGATTTACACAACTGGCGGACGGAGTCGACGGGATTCGCTTGCCTCGCGGCGACCGACTTGCGTTGCAGTTCGCTGTACTCGTTCCAGTCGACGTTGTAACCGCCATCGATGGCCACTTGCTTCAGTTCACCAGCGGTTTGCTCCAGCTTGGCGAAGAAGGCCGGGGTTGGCCCGCAAGGCGTGTTTGTGTAAGGGCCTTTGCCCAGCCGACGATTGCCGGCCAGTTGCGTGCCGGCGGTATAGCCGCTGTAGAGCTTCACCACACCGACGATCGCGGCAATCACGGCGGCCAGCAATGCCAGGCCAGCGACAATGAAAAACTTCATCAAGGCCATGATGGCAGCGGCCAGAACACCCACCCCGACGGCGATCCACACGCCCGGATGAACGGGCTTAAGATCCTTCTTGCCGCCCAGCGTTAACGGCGGAGCTTGTGCGCCGGCTGTCGAAGCTTCGGGACTAACGATTCGCGCGATCAGCACCGTGATGTTATCCGGTCCACCGCGCAAGTTCGCCAGATCGACCAGTGTCTTCACAGCTTCGTGCGGTGGCAGACAACCCATGATGGTGCCCAGTTCGGGATCGTCCACGCGTCCGGTCAGACCATCGCTGCAGAGCAGAAAGACATCGCCCACTTCAATCGGGTGTGGTCCTTCGAGATCGATCTGCACATTCGCATTCGGACCGAGCGAACGGGTGATCACGTTCTTGGGAACTGCCGCGGCCAGTTCGCTCCCTTCCGAGAGTTGCCCGGATGCACGCAGTTCCCATTGCAGGCTGTGATCGAACGACAGTTGGTTCAGCTGATTGCCGCGCAGGCGATAAACACGGCTGTCCCCCACGTGGCCACAGACGGCCCCTTGGGGCAACAGCACCAGGGCGCTGGCGGTGGTCCCCATGCCATGAAAATCGGTGTTGGCACTGCCGCGGCTATGAATCTGGGTGTTGCTCTCGCGAATCGCTCGCTCGAGCGCTTCTGGGGGAGAAAGCTCGGTGTACTTGTTGTACAGGTAGGGAGTATTCTCCACGGCCATCTTGCTGGCCAGTTCTCCCGCTGCGTGCGCGCCCATGCCATCGGCGACCATCAGAAAATGGCCACGCGTCCGCCATAGGTCTGCAGTATCGGCCACGATCAGGCAATACGAATCCTGATTCACCGACCGCCGCATGCCGACGTTCGTCAACGAAGCGGTCTGGACGCCGCAATCAAAAGCCACCCGTACGCTCCTGGCTAAGGCTACCGGTCAGCAAGAGTGAATTCGCCGCTCGAATGAGCTTGCTCCCGAGATTTCTATCTTAACTAGTTCTACACGCGGGGGTAAGTCGATCCGGCCGCTTCCCAAGTTTGCCTGCTTGGTTGCGCGGCTGCTTTCAGTTCCCTGGCAGCTTTGAGGCATGGCTGCTTCGAGTAAACTACGCTCATGCGTCACCCTCGCTCGAAACCACAGCCTGTGAAGCCCATTCCGCCAGCACCCGCGCCGGTGCGGCGGCCCCTGCAGTTCAACCTGCTGGGCATGATGATCGTGATGCTCATCTGCAGCGTCGCGTCGTCGGGTGCCTACTACCTGATGAAGGCCGAGGCCAACGAAACAGGCATGCGGCTCGCCGGGCTCTTGTTCGTGCTCGCCGGGCCAATGTTGCTGATGGTAATCGTCAGCCTGTTGGTGGTGATGTTCCGCCGGTTCGGGTGAGCATCCGCGGAAGGCTTCGCGGGCGCTGCTTGTCGTGGCTATTGCGCGAGCTTACAACTGCGAACATCAACCCGCCTGCTTTACGCCATCCATCACCGGAGTTTTCTCGCCATGGCTCGTATTTCTCGCCGCCGGTTCTTGTCGACGTCTGCTGCTGCTTCGAGTGCGCTCGCTCTGGGTGCTTGGGTGAACATCGCCCCGGCCCAGCAATCGAAATCGCCGAACGAAAAACTGAACCTCGCCGGCATTGGCACCACCGGCCGCGCGGGAGCCAATCTGAACGAACTGGCTTACGAGAACCTGATCTGCATGGCCGACGTCGATAGCAACAATCTCGACAAGGCCGCCGTGAAGTTCACTGAGACTCGCAAGTACCGCGACTTCCGCGACATGCTCGAGAAGGAAGGTGACAAGATCGACGCGGTCGTCGTGGGCACGCCCGATCACACGCACGCGCCAGCCGCGGCTATGGCTTTGCGAATGGGCAAGCACACCTACTGCGAAAAACCCCTCACGCACACGGTGGTCGAAGCTCGCACGCTGGCCAACCTGGCGAAAGAAAAGAAGCTCGTCACGCAGATGGGAAATCAGATTCACGCCGGCGATAACTACCGCCGCGTGGTCGAAGCCATTCAAGCAGGCTCCATCGGCGATGTGGGCGAAGTACACGTTTGGGCCGGCGCGGAATACACCGGCGGCAAGTTCACCACCGGTACGTCAGCGCCGAAGAATCTCGATTGGAATCTTTGGCTCGGCCCAGCCCCCGAGCGGCCGTATAGCGAAGGGGTGCATCCTTTCACGTGGCGCAAGTTCTGGGATTACGGCACCGGTTCGCTGGGGGACTTCGGTTGCCATTACATGGACCTGCCTCACTGGGCCCTCGAACTTCGTTCACCCACTTCCGTCGAAGCGACCGGCACGCCCTACGACCCGGTCAGTTGCCCCGGCTATTGTTTGGCCAAGTATCAGTATCCGGCTCGCGGCAAGTTCCCTGCCTGCACGCTGCATTGGTACGACAGCGGCAAACAACCCGAGGTGCTCGCCTCGCTCGAACACACTCGCGTGAAGCCCGAGACGTGGAAATCGGGCGTGCTGTTCGTCGGCAGCAAGGGAATACTCCTCTCCAGTTACGGCGATCACTTCCTCTTCCCCGAAGAGAAGTTCGCCGACTACAAGCCGCCGATGCAAACGATTCCGAAGTCGATTGGCCATCACCGCGAATGGACGAACGCCATTCGCAACGGTGGGCCGACCACTACCAACTTCGACTATGCCGGCGCACTTACCGAAGCGGTGCTGCTGGGCACGGTCGCCTACCGCCACGGCAGCAATATCGAATGGGACGGCGCGAACCTGAAGATCACCAACGCGCCGGACGCGCAGAAATGGCTGCACAAGGAGTATCGCAAAGGCTGGACGCTGTAGGAGTTTTCTAGGACCCTAGTTCCCCGTCTCTAGCACCTTCCCCGGCAACTTCGCGCTGTAATGCACGGCGCGATGCCGGTTGTCGTCGTAGGCAAAGTGAAGCCACTCTTTGTCGGCCGAAACAAAGCCGTCGGGGTAATTGATTCGTCCCTTGGGCCCATCGCTCGATTCCGGCACCAGCACGCGGCGATAGGGCCAGGTCTTCAGCCCGTCGAACGTGATCCACAGCGACAGCGGACTGCGATGCCCGGGATTCGGATTGTGCAGCATCGCCACGTTGTCTCCGCCGAGCGGATAGAGTGTAGCCTTGCTGCCCGGATTGGGAATGTCGGTCTTGCGCGCCATTGCCGGCCATGTCTTACCTCCGTCCGCTGACTCGGCGTAGTAGAGCACTCCGCCAAGCTTGTCCGCGCGAGTGATCATCGCGATGCGGCCGTCGCTCAGTTCCGCGATGTTTGCTTCGGCCCAGCCAAAGTACTGATCGTTGTCGGTAAGGGCCACGTTGCCATGCTCGGTCCACGTCTTGCCGCCATCGCTGCTGATGATCACACCGTTGCGCGGATTGGTGAACTTACGACCGTGAATCGGCAACTCCTGCTGATCGTTCGGTCCGATGTAGTGCTGGAACGGAGCAATGATCCGGCCATCGCGCGCGACGATGTGGTTGCGAATGAAGGTTCGCTTGGCGAGTCGCCCGGGGACCGCTTCGGGCTTTGTCCACGTCTGGCAGTTGTCGCTGCTGCGCATGATCCAACTTTGCCAGTCGGTATTCCAATGATTCGAGTGCGTCGAAAAGAAGAGCGTGCATTCGTTGCCACGAATCATCAGTTCGGTCGGTCCTTGGCCGATCGTCTTGCCTTCGCGCGGGAATGTGGTGTCGAACGCTTCCGCCTTGGTCCAGGTCTTCCCTTGATCGTTGCTGCGACAGATTGCGGTGTAGTTCTTGGGCGACGGTTCGGTGTCACCTCCCGCGAGGAAGAATAGGATCCATGAGCCATCGGGCAGTTGCCGCAGCGTGGTATCGCAGACCATCTTGTTCGGCGTGATGCCGTCGTAGGGAATCGAACTGCGATCTTGCTTCGCGTCTTCCGCGGCTTGCTTGGCCCACTTGTCCGAGCTGCCTTCCGTACCGCGCGGAGGAACAAAGGTGGAAGCAGGAGTCTGCTTGTTCTCAGGCTTGGCTGCTGGTTTCGGCTCTTCCTTTTTCAGATTTCCCGTCGCCTTGCTGACCATTTGTTGCAGGCGCGACTTGTCGCTCACCAACTTGCCGGCCAGCACGTCGGCCTCGGTGAAATCGGCGAAAAGGATCTCCCGTTCTTTGGCCCGCTCGCGATCGTACTGAATGACGATTCGGCCATCGGGCGTTTGAAAGCCATCGGGGTATGAGACGCCGTTCCGCTCATCGAGCAGCAGGCCGCCTTGCCACGATTGACCATCGTCTTTCGAGATAAAGGCCCGTAGGTGACTTCGCTTGGCTGTCTGTTCGTCCATGTTGCCATGCCGGACCAGCAGCAGATTTCCGGAAGCCAGGCGGCGGAGATGAAACCGGGCGCTGATGTGCGGAAAACGCACCTTGGGCTCACTCCAGGTGCGCCCTGCATCGCTGGAGTAACTTTCGGCCATGCCATCGCCGGTGCGGGCGAGCATCCAGAGCTTGCCGTCTTTCAATTCCACAGTCATGTGTTCGTCAAACGCGAACTTCGGGAACACGGTGCCGCCACGCTTGGTCCAAGTCTTGCCTTCGTCGTTCGAAGCGAAGAGCCAAGCTTTGCGGTCTTCATCCAGTTCGTGAAATCCTTCCTTGAACGCCTTTAAAAACGCTTGGGGATCGGCTTCACCCTTGATCGCGGCGACGGGCGTGCCGATGCGGCTGCGTTGCCAGAGCGAAATGGGCATTAGCCAAGTGCCGTCCTTTAGCACCGTGGGCTTATTGAGTGTGCAACCGTGCCAGATGCGGCGAGGTGCAGACCAGGTGGGGCGATCCGCATCTGGATTCTCGCAAGTAATGGCCCACGCTCCCGCGCGGCCATCGAAATACCCCAGCGATTGATCGAAGAACAGCCACAACTTGCCGGTCGGATCGGTCCACAAGTTGCCGACGAGTGTCCGTCGCGGCGTACCATTAGGCGCATCGGTCGGATCGATCACCAACCGAGGCTGCGTCCAGGTCTTGCCGCTGTCGTCGCTCGTCGCGAGCACAAAGTAACCCAGGTGACTATCGCCCCCTGCGACCCAGCACGACCACAGCCGACCCTTCGGCGTGCGCTCGATGCCAATCGTCATCGCATAGTCCCGCTGCTCGTGCGAGTATTCCGCGCCGGGCGACGTATTGATCAGCGGCGGTTGCAGCGAGAGGTCATCGGCAGCATTTGCTCGCGGCAAGCAGAGGCAAAGAAAAGAAAGGGAAAGCCACGCAAATCTTGATCGTACAAGCATGAGAGAGTTCTTAAGGACTGAGTCCGGTTACGACCTCGGTTGGGTCAAGCGTCGAAATGGAGTCTAACGTCTTCTGTGCTTCATTGGTTATCTTGCAGCCGGAAATGTCGAGGGCAAGGAGCTTGGGCAACTTTGCAAGTTCTTTGACGCCTCGATCAGTAATCTGCGTGTTGCGCAATACGAGACGTATGATTTCTTTGTTACGAACAATTCCCACAACTCCTTCGTCTGTGATTGGACAGTCCGCCAGGTCAAGTATCTCCAGTTTGGGAAACGTGAAATGAGTGAACAGACGATCGTCAACTTTCGTGCCTGACAAGTCGAGCCAGATGAGCTCACGAAGTCTGCCAATCAACAGTAGCGAATCTCGACTAACCGTACACTTTGGGAGCGACAAGCACTCCATGGAGTTTTGCGCTGTAAGGTTTTTGAGAGCAGTGTCCGAGACCAGCATTTCGTCAAGCGTTAGGCTCGTCAGATGCAAGCCGCTGATCCGCTCCGCGCAATCACGAGGCATGTGATCGCCCGGCCCCAAGCTCAAGGACCGAAGGTTTGTCAGAGAAACAACGCTGTCGATGTCGCGGGAATGCAGCCTCGTTCTAGCCACAATGAGATTCCGTAATGAGTTGTGTCCCGCAATCGGATCGAGCGTTGTTTGCGAATCGCAGCCTATCAGCGTGAGTCGCTTGAGTGAGTGGAAGGAACGTAGTGTCTCTACCGCGGCATCATCAAGTGTTCCTTCGTCAACGACGACGATTTCGATCGGTCGATAGATTCGGCCATTTCGCAGTTGAGCCAGATCGATCACTGGCACCCTGTCCGGTAGGCGTAAGGCCTGTCCTGGCGTTTGGTGAACCCGCGTGAAGCAAAGCGCTTCAAAGCGGGCGACGAGAATTGCCACGGCGTCTCGCTCGCGCTTGTAGAGACGGTACTGATAGACACTCCAGCCCAACAGGCACGCAATTAGCGTGATCGCGATGAGCAGCGTGCGAAGCGAGAACTTCGGGTAACGGCGAAATCGTTTAGAGTTCTGCGGAGCAGTTTCGCTGGCTGGCGTAGAAGCGACTTCCATTGGTGGAATCCTCTCGAAATCCAGAGCCAGCTACTTCTTCGGTTTTCCTTCGATGGGCTTGCCATTCGTCGTCAGAATCTGCAACTCGTGAATTCGATGCTTGCCGGTGTAGGTCCAGACGAGTTTTTTGTCGGCGGTGACTTCAAAGGCTTTGATCGGTTTTTGCGAGCCATAGCTGGCGATGACGGTGTTGCCGTTGGGCAGGCGCTGACCGCCGCAAGGATCGGCGAACGGTTGCTCGCTGGGAAAGTCGGCATTGCTGATCTGCCAGACGACTTTTCCGTCGGCGTCGAGTTCGACCGTCTTGTTGCCGTTGGTGAGATTGACGAGCAGTTCGCCACCTTCGAGCTGAATGGCCGTGAAGGGCCAGTTCTTCGCCGCGCGACCGCCGAGCGAGTCGAGATCAGTTTTCAACTCGCGAACGATCTTCCCTTCCGGCGTGTACTCCTTCACCTTGAAGGCGAGCAAGTGTGGCACCAGGTAATTGCCGCTGGGCAGCTTGCGAGCCATGCGCGTTTGCATGTGAGCGTTGTCGGCTTCGGGCTGCAAGGGAAACTCAAGCGTGATCTTTCCCTCGCGATCGACTTCCAGCAGGCGGGGCTTCGGCCCCAGTTCGGTGATCAGCGTTTTACCATCAGGCAGTCGCTCAGCAGTGCCAATCTCTTTGTTCTCGGCGGCACGTTTGTAGCGGAACACGACTTCCTTCGTCTCTCGTGTGAACTCGACCACTTCATCGGCCCAAGCGATAAGGACGTTGCCATTTTCGAGGACATAGCCATCACGGGCGGCAGGTCTACCGGCACTCCACACTTCAGAATCGTCTTCGCCGATAATTCCCGTGAAGGTGGGGCCGGCAATCAAAAAGGAATGCTTGATTGGTTCTTCACCGCTCGCCTGCAAAGCAACTGACTCCAAAGCAAGGCACAGCAGAATGACGATACAGAACCAATGACTGCAGCGAACCAGCATGATATTCTCCCACGAGAGGCTTGGGGCAAGTTCCACAGTCTAGTCGACGCGCGAGCTTTCCGCTGTAATCAGGCTCTACACACTTCCATTCCACAAACTCCCGCATTTCAGCTCCATGCCGAACCAGAATCTCACCGTCGCCGTTGGTCCTACCGAGCGAACCGTTGTCACCGCCCAAGGGCAAGTACTTACCGCGCCAGTAGACTGGATGCTGCTGCCCCCTGGTGATGCTGCACTTACACGTCGTGTGAAGCTTGCGGGACCAACGTGGAGCGTGCAGGAGAAACGTGGCCGCAAACTCTTCTCGCGCGGCATGTGGTGCCCGACGGCGACCGTTGAACAGATTCGCGCCGATCTCGCCGCCGAACGAGCGGACCCGGCGCATGCGAAAAGGAAAGCAGCCGGCGCTGCCCGTCGCGAGAAGAAGCAAGGCGAGTATGTCGAAGATTTTCGCGGCGCCGTGTTGCTGTTTTTACGGTTCGCCCCGCACTATTCGGCACTGGCAGAGCGTCTGGCAACCGCGGTCACCGCGCATGCCACGCCCGTCGGCAGCGGCACTGTGGCTCGCACCGAGCGGATTCCAATCGAGCAGCGAGCCGAAGCAGCAGTCATTGCCTGGCTGCGGCATCAAACCACCGCCTACGACGAAATGAAGATCGCCCGCATCAAGGGGGAACGACGCGAAGTTCGCCGCGAACTGGCCGAGCAATCTCGCAGGTTGCTCAATCAGTACCGCTCGGACTTTCCGGTGAATCCGGAAACCTGCCCGCTACAAACAGCGCTCAAATAGCCACTCGTCAAAGAGCCAAGGCTATTTCTTCTGAAACGGTTGCACGATGGGACGCGTCGCCTGTGCAGGAGGAGCACCGGCTGCAGCACCTGGGCCCGCGACATTTGGACCCGGTTGCGGCGGGCCTTCAGGATTCTGCACGATTCGCTTCCAGCCTGCGGGAGTCTTCACTTCGAAGAACTCGCGATGCCAAGGGGTGAGTTTGAGGGGATCGAACAGCTTGGGGAGTGGGTTCTCGGCATTCACCACGCGCTTGTCGAACATGTACGCGGTGCGATGCGGGTTCTGCGGGCTGAAGGCGCTTTCGAAGATTTGCATGCGCACGGGCAGGTACTCTTTCTCGTCGAGGACGATCTGCACCATCTTGAAATTGGCCGCATCCTGGCGGGACTTCGGCACGGCTTCGAGACAGTACTCGCCCTTGTTCTCGGCTTGCAGCGGACGAATCCAGTAGCGAGCCTTAATCGTCTCGGCCCGCGCGCCGAACATGAATGGTAGTGGACCATCGGCGAGGGCTTTGCCTTGCATCTCCGGCGGAAGGACTTGCTCAATCACTTGCTTGCTGCGTGAGTCGAACGCATAGACTCGCTTGCCGTCGCAGACCCAGTGCTCGCCGTTCTCGGGTGGCTGCGTGAAGTACGTGTGCTTTTCGCCGGGCTTGCCGAGCTGGATCGATTGCAGATTCTCGACCTTGAACAGGCCTTTGTCCGGAGAGGCGTACTTGATGGTGCCCGCCGAGTAAGCGCGGAAAGGAAGTTCGTGCAGCTTGCCGGCCAACTGCAGCCGTTGGGCTTCGTTCGGCATGTACGAAGGATCGTATTCCCACTTTTGAAAGTTGCATTCCAGCGTCTTGATTTTGTCGCTGCGTTCTTCCCAAAAGCGGAGTACATCGTCGACCCACGCTTGCACCTTGGGATCGAGCGGGAACCACTCGGGCTGTAGCGGCGAAGCGGGTGCAGCGGCCCGTGGCGCACCGAGCGGGTTGCCCGGCACGACGATGCCTTGCCCGGCAGCACCGGGTCCCGGTTGGCGAATGGGCTGCTGACCGGCAGCTTGCATGACCTGGCCTTGCGCGCCAATCGCAGGATTGTTTTCGTTAGCAACAGCCTGACCCGTTTGTGAGGGAAGTGGCCCATACACCGAACCCTGGGCGGGTCGTGCCTGACCTTGCGGCTGAGCTTGCCCCGCAGGCTGCTGCTGCACGGCGTACCGCGAAGGGGGATTGGCCTGGGCGACAGCCGGGTTGGTTCCCTGCAGTTGAGGCTGATAGTTTTGAGCCGCAAGTTGGCCGGCCGAGACCGACGAAACGAACAGAACAAACAGTGTGCGGGTCGCGCGAGTCATCCGTGACTTCCTGCGATAGTTGCGTGGCGGGCGTTGATGGTTCGGCGAATGATAACGGAAGCCCCCGTTTTCTCAAATGCGGTTTCTTCAGCAGGCATTCCCCTATTCCCACGGCAGCTTTCACTAGCACATTGCCTTGCACGCCAGCTTCGCATTGTCGATTTTGCCAGCTCGCGATATAATCGCCGCACAAACTGTGCAGTTTGCCTGTTTTGAGACAGCAGTTCGGAGAAGGATTTCCGCGGTATGCGCGTGGGCATTGGTCACGATACGCATCGACTGGGTCAGGGGGGGCCGCTCACGCTGGGTGGCATCACCATACCTCACGACCACCACCTGATCGGCCATAGCGATGCCGATGCGTTGCTGCATGCCATCACCGATGCCATTCTCGGGGCAGCGGCCCTGGGCGATATCGGCGAGCTCTTTCCCGATACGGCCCCCGAGAACAAAGGCCGAGACTCGGCCGACATGCTCCGGCTGGCACACGACCGCGTAAAGGCCGCCGGCTATCGCATTGGCAATCTCGACTGCATCGTCTTTGCCCAACGACCGAAACTGCTACCGCACAAAACGGCGATTCGCGAACAGATCAGCCGCATCTTGGAACTTCCCGTCGATCGCATCGGCCTGAAGGCCAAAACCGGTGAGAATGTCGGCCCCATTGGCCGGGAAGAAGCGATCAGCACCGAGTGCATCGTGTTGCTGGAAGAGGTTTCCTCATGAACGAACATTTCCGCCCCAACTCCCACATCCGCCCCCGGGCCTGCCCCGGGGGTTTAACGGCTTTTGCGCTAGAGCCATTCCAACTCGCGCAGCCAATCGCACTACCGATTGCCGGAACAGCGGAGCATCTTGTTCCGGCCCGCGGCCTACTCGCCAGCTAGTGCAGAAGCCAATGAACCACCGCCGCAGGGGCGGTGGCGTGAGTGAGATAAGCAAAACTACGAACTTCAAACTACGAACTTCAAACTCTAAACTCCCCACACCCATGACCATCCGCGTTTACAACACTCTCAGCAAGAACAAAGAAAACTTCGAAACCGTGCAGCCCGGCAAGGTGGGCATCTACCTGTGCGGACCAACGGTCTATAAAGAGAGCCACATCGGCCACATGGTGGGCCCGGTGATCTTCGACACGATCAAGCGTTATCTCACCTACAACGGCTACGACGTGACCTGGGTCGTCAACATCACCGATGTCGACGACAAGCTGATTCAGCAGCAGCACGAGCGGGGCATTCCCATGGCTGCGATCGCTGACGAGATGGTCATCGACTATCTCAACAATCTCGCTGGCCTCGGGGTCGATCAGATCGACAAGATGCCCAAGGCGACCGAGCACATGCAGGGAATCATCGACTTCAACGCATCGCTGATTAAGAAGGGGCACGCCTACGTCTCCGATGGCGACGTGCTGTTCGATGTCGCCAAAGATCCTGCCTACGGCAAGCTCAGCAATCGCTCGCCCGAAGATCAGCAGGGCGAAGGCGGCGGGCATGCTTCGAAGAAGCGGAACCCGGGCGACTTTGCCCTGTGGAAAGCAGCCAAGCCGGGTGAACCAGCCTGGGACAGCCCCTGGGGCAAGGGTCGGCCAGGCTGGCATATCGAGTGCTCAGCCATGTGCAAAGCAATTCTCGGTGAGACGTTTGATATTCACGGCGGCGGTCTCGACCTGATGTTTCCGCACCATGAAAACGAACTGGCTCAAAGCCAATGCTGCCACGGCAAGCCGATGGTGAAGTACTGGATGCACAACGGCCTGTTGCGCAAAGCAGCCTCGGCCGGCAAGATCGGCGGCAAGGGAGATCGCGCGGCCGAAGCCGATGATGGCGGCAAGGTGAGCCGGTCGAAAGGTGCCGGCGGCCTCGCCGACGATATCGCCCGCCTGGGCGGCGAACGTATTCGCTTCTTCCTGCTCAGCACGCATTACCGCAGCACGGTCATGTTCGGCGAAGAAGGGCTCGCGGAAACAGCGAAGTCGCTCGACGGTTTCTATCGCTTCTTCGAACGCTTTCAAAAGATCACCAAGCAGCGGTACTTCAATCTCCCCTTTGCCAAGACGCGCAAAGAGGGGGACGAGATCGATACCCAAGAGCCCCTGCTAAAGACGTTGGCCGCACAGCGGAAGAACTTCCTGGAGAAGATGGACGACGACTTCAACACCGGCGGCGCGATCGCTGAGTTGTTCGATATGCTCCGGGAACTCAACAAGTTCGCCGATCAGAAGAACCTTGAGCGTTTCACCACCATGGCGCCGGAACCGGCCGTGTTCTCCGATCCCGACGTGCAAACGCTGGTAAAGGCGACCAAGATCCTCCGCGAACTGACCGCGATTCTCGGCGTCTTCAAGACCGTGCAGCCCAAGCGGGGCGGGGGCGGCGATGGTGTCGTCGATAAGCTGATGCCGCTGCTGATCGAACTGCGAGCCAATGCCCGCGCGAACAAGGATTTCGCCACGGGCGACCTGATTCGCAACAAGCTGACCGAAAGTGGCATCACGCTCGAAGACAAAAAGGGTGGGCCGACGGAATGGCGGATCGGCAGCGGCACATGAGCTCGCTTCCTACGCTGCGCATCGTCGGCATCGACCCCGGCCTGAATATCACTGGCTATGCGGTGATCGAAAGTTGTGGCCAGCAAGTCAAGCTGATCGAGGCGGGCGTGGTGCGCGGTAAAACCAAGGGAAGCCTCGCCGCTCGCTTGCAGGAAATTCACGAAGGGGTGCGCGATGTCATCGCCAGCTTATCGCCGGAAGTGATGGCCATCGAGCAACTCTATTCGCATTACGAACGACCGACGACGGCTATCCTGATGGGTCACGCCCGCGGCGTGATCGTGCTCGCCGCTCAGCTCGGCGGCATCGAAGTGCAAAGCTATGCCGCCACGAAGATCAAAAAAATGCTCACCGGCAACGGCCGCGCACCGAAGGCTCAAGTGCAGCAAGCGGTGATTCAACCGTTTCGCCTTAGCAAAGCCCCCGAGCCTCCCGACGTCGCCGACGCGATGGCGATTGCGCTTTGCCATCATTTTCATCGGCGAGTGGGAGCTGCGAGCTTGGATCTGGGAGCAAGGGTCAGAAAAAATCCAGCCTTCCGCCTGCCGGACTCCGACTCTCCTATCGCCGACCTAGTGCAAAAGCCAATCAACCCCCGCCGCAGGGGCGGGGGCGTTGGTTGATTTTCTTCCGACCTCCGACTCCTGACCTCCGACTTCCCCTGGTCCCTGGCCCCTAACCTCTGGCCCCTTCCCCCATGATCACCCGCATTACCGGCCAACTGTTGAAGGTTCAAGAAGACTCGGCCCTGCTGCAGTTAGACCATTTTGAATACCAGGTCTTCATTGCCGAATCGACGCGCCGCGCACTGTCGCAGCTGATCGGGCAGACTGTTTCGCTGCAGACGATTTATTACATCGACGGCGATCCGTCGCGCGGCCGCGTCACGCCGCGATTGGTGGGCTTTATGAGTGAGGTCGAGCGCGAGTTCTTCGAAATGTTCTGCTCAGTCGATGGGCTTGGTGCCAAGAAGGCTCTCCGCGCCATGGTTCGCCCCGTGCAAGACATCGCCGAAATGATCGAAGAACAAGATGCTAAGGGGCTTTCTTCACTCCCCGGCATCGGCGCGGCGACTGGCGAGCGAGTGATCGCCAAGCTGCGGCGCAAAATGTCGAAGTTCGCGCTGCTCATCGCCAAGGATGTGAAGTACGAAGCTGAAATCAAACGCGACGTCGTGGAAGAATCGTACGAAGCGCTGCGCGCTCTGGGCCACACCGAACAGGATGCCCGCAAAAGCCTCGACGCGATCCTCAAAACTAAACGCAAGTTCGCCGACGTCGAAGCGGTGCTGCTCGCCATCTACGAGCAGACACATACGAAAAAGACGGCGGGGGAATAACGCAGCGATTCGTTGCGTTACGCCAGCAGCTTTTTCATCACGTTGCCGTGGACATCGGTCAGGCGGAAGTCGCGGCCTTGGAAGCGGAAGGTGTGCTGCAGGTGATCGATGCCGAGCAAGTGCAGGATCGTCGCATGCAGATCGTGCACGTGCGCCGGATCTTCGACCGCGTTGAAGCCCAGTTCGTCCGACTTGCCATAAGTTGTGCCGGGCTTGATGCCGCCGCCAGCGAACCACATGGTGAAGGCATCGATGTGGTGATTGCGGCCGGTCTTTTCGCGATTCTCACCCATCGGCGTACGACCAAACTCGCCGCCCCAAATGACGAGCGTGTCCTTGAGCAGGTCGCGTTGCTTCAGGTCCATCACCAGCGCTGCACAGGCTTGGTCGACATCCTTCACTACCTTGGGAAAATCATCTTCCAGGGTTTCGCCGGCACCGCCGTGGCTGTCCCAGTTGGTGTGATATAGCTGCACGAAGCGAGTGCCACGTTCCACCAGTCGGCGAGCCAACAGGCAGTTGCGGGCAAAAGAAGCCTTGGCCGGATTCACTCCGTAGAGATCGAGCGTCCCTTGCGTTTCGCCGCTGATATCGATCAGTTCGGGTGCGCTCGATTGCATGCGATAAGCCATCTCGTAGGCATTGATGCGCGTCGAGATTTCGTCGTCGCCCGTTTCCGCCAGACGAAGCTGGTTCATCGCGCGAACGGCATCGATGGCCGCGCGTTGCTTCGCGGTGTCGATGCCCGCCGGGTTCGACAGATTCAAGATCGGCTCACCTTGCCCGCGCAAGGGAACGCCTTGATAGGTGGTCGGCAAAAAGCCGCTCCCCCAGTTCACCGCGCCGCCGCGAGGACCGCGCGGGCCACTTTGCAGCACGACAAAGCCCGGCAAGTCCTGCGATTCGCTGCCGATGCCGTAGGTGACCCACGAACCCATCGACGGCCGGCCGAACTGCCCGCTGCCAGTGTTCATGAACAGCTTGGCGGGCGCGTGATTGAACAGGCTCGTCTGGCACGAAGTGACCACGCTGATGTCGTCGACAATTTTTGCCGTGTGCGGCAGCATGTCGCTGACCCAGGTTCCGCTCTGGCCGTGCTGCGCGAATTTCTTGCGCGTGCCGAGCAACTTCACGCCGTGGCTGCTCCCCATGAAGGCAAAGCGTTTGCCTTCGATATAGCTCTGCGGAATGGGCTGGCCGTTGAGTTCGACCAGCTTGGGTTTGTAGTCCCACAGTTCCAGCTGCGACGGGCCGCCGGCCATAAACAGATAGATGACGTTCTTGGCCTTCGCGGGAAAGTGCCCACCCGCAGGGACTCCGCCAGCGGCCGAGGCCGAATTGCCCAGCAGCGAGCCCAGAGCGAGAGCACCAATGCCCAGCGAACACTCCTGAAAGAAGTGCCGGCGGGTGACATCACGCAGAATGTTGTTTTGTTCGGGAGTCATATGGAGAGAGGCGACTATTCGCGAGTAATGGTTTCGTCCAGGTTGAGCAGCACGCGGGCAATCGTCAGCGAATCGAGTTTGCCGAGCACGGCCAGCTCGTCCTTGGTGGGCGGGCGAGCCACGCACCGCTGAAACGCAGCGGGCAAGCCCTCGCGCTCGATGATCTTCTGCAAGGACTGGGCAAACTCAAAATGGCTGGCATCGTTCAGCAGCGTGAGTGCTTGCAGCGGCGTATTGCTGCGAATGCGACGCGTACACGTGCTGAAGCCCTCGGGAGCATCGAATACGCTCAGCGACGGCGGCGGAGTCGAGCGGAAAACAAACGTGTACAGACCGCGGCGATAGCGATCTTCTCCCTTGCTCAGCGGCCAAGGACGTTTCACTTGTCCCAGGCCAAGCACCCCTTCCGGAATCGGCGGATAGACCGGCGCGCCGCCCATCTTTTGCGAGAGCAGGCCGCTCGCCGCCAGCGACACATCGCGGACCACTTCGGCATCGAGTCGCAGCCGTGTTTGTCGCCACAGCAAATAGTTACGAGCATCCTTTTGCAGCGCTGGATGATCTTTCGTCACGGTGCTGCTTTGCTGATAGGTGTCGGAGGTGACAATCAGCTGATGTAGCTTTTTCAGGCTCCAGCCACTCTCCATGAACTCGACCGCCAGCCAATCGAGCAACTCGGGATGTGTCGGAGCAGCACCCATGGTGCCAAAGTCGTTTTCGGTTTCGACCAGCCCGCGACCAAAATATTGCTGCCACACACGATTCACGATCACGCGGGCAGTCAGCGGGTTTTCGCGACTCACCAGCCATTTCGCCAGGTCGAGCCGATTGCCGCGGCGATCGAGCTTCAACTTTGGCAACACCGCCGGCACACCTTCCTGCACTTCATCGGCGGGGCGCGTAAAGTCTCCCTTGATGAAAATGGTTGTCTTGCGAGGCTGCGGCATCTCCTGCATCACCAGCGTACTGATGCCGCTGTTTTGCAATGCCTGCAGTTCCTGATAACGCTCGTTGAGTGCCCGATAATCCTGATCGGCCGCGCCGGGGCCCATCGCAAAGAGGGTCCGCTTTTGATCGAAGGTTCGTTTCTCGGCGGGCACATTCAGTGCCTTGATGTTCTCCTTCGAGAGCAACTTTTTCGACATCTCGCCCAGATCGCGTTCCCACGCGGCGAACTCTTCCTTCTGGTCGGCGAAATAGGCTTTGATCTTGGTTTCGAGCTCCTTCATCTCGGCGGCGATCTCGACCGGATCGATGTTGTTGTCGATCACCTTCAGCGTCGGTTCCGACTGGTTGTTAAAGAAGGCAAAAAACTGGTAGTACTCGGCATGCGAGATGGGATCGAATTTGTGGTCGTGGCATTGCGCGCACGCGACAGTCAGGCCGAGCCACACGGTCGCGGTGGTGCCCACGCGATCGACGACGCTCTCGATGCGGAACTGCTCGGGGTCGATGCCACCTTCTTGATTGATTTGCGTGTTGCGATGAAAGCCGGTGGCGACCTTTTGCAGATCGGTCGCTGCTGGCAACATGTCGCCGGCCAGTTGCTCGACGCTGAATTGATCGAAGGGCATATCGGCATTGATGGCATCAATGACCCAATCGCGGAACTTCCAGATCTGCCGCGGGGCATCGATGCTGTAGCCATTCGAATCGGCATAGCGGGCCTGATCGAGCCACCAGCGGCCCCAGCGTTCGCCGTAGTGGGGCGATTCCAAAATCTGCACCACCAGCTTTTCGTAGGCTCGTTCGTCTTTGTCGTCGACGAAGGCCTGCACCTGCGTGGGGGTCGGCGGCAAGCCGAGCAGGTCGAGATACACGCGGCGCACGAGCGTCGTTTTATCCGCAGCCGGCGCAGGAGTGAGTCCTTCCTTGGCAAGTCGCTGGCGCACGAAGGCATCAATCGGATGGAGCGACACGTTGCCCAGCGATGGTACCGGCGGTTTCTCGGGAGCAATGAACGCCCAGTGACGATCGTCGCTCGGTTGTTCGTCGGCGGGAGCTTTGGCTCCCTCATCGATCCAACGCTTGAGCAGGGCAACCTGCGCGGCATCGAGCGGCGGCCGCTTGTAGGGCATCTTGGGAATGTATTCGTGCTTGCCGTCAAGCGACAGAATCAGCAAGCTTTCGCTCGCTTTGCCGGGCACGATCGAGGGGCCGCTGACGCCACCCTTCAGCGCATTGGCAACCGTATCGAGCTTGAGGTCGCTCTTCTGCGTATGCGTGCCGTGACACTTCACACAGGTGGCCTGCAGCAGCGGTTTAACTTCTCGGATGTAGTCAACGGGAGCGGCCGCCAGCAGGCTGGTCGCAAGCAAGAACGCGGCAATCGCAACGGGAGAGATTTTCATGGCACCAGACGAGCTGTCGGAAGGTAGGCGACACACACAGCAGGAACTTACACCCTACGCCACTTAGCCCCCCGAAGGCAAGCTTTTCCAGCCCCTTTGCGGCATGTTTTCGTGCGCGTTCGAAAAGGCAAGGCGATGCCGAAACATCGCGCGGAGTGCCGCTTGTTGCCGGTACTCAGACCGATTTACGCACAGCTGCCGCCGTCTTCACACTTGGTGACGACGAAGCCCATCTCTTCGATCATCTTGTAGTCGGCTGAGGGAGCCTGCCCGCTGGTGGTGAGATAGTCGCCGACAAAGACCGAGTTCGCGGCATACAGACCGAGTGCCTGCAGCGAACCAAGATGCAGCTCGCGACCGCCGGCGATGCGTAACTCGCTGGCGGGATTCGCCAGCCGGAACATGGCCAGCGCCTTGAGGCAGTAGCGGGGATTCAGCCGGGCGTTCTTTTCCAGCGGCGTACCGTCGATCGAATTGAGAAAGTTGAGCGGAATTGACTCGACGCCCAACTCGCGTAGTTCGAACGCCATCCGCACGACATCGACGTCCTTCTCACCCATGCCGATGATGCCGCCGCTGCACAGCTTGAGGCCTGCCGTGCGAACAGCATTGAGCGTGTCGACCCGATCCTGATAAGTGTGCGTGCTGCAGACTTCCGGATAGTACTCGCGGCTGGTGTTCAGGTTGTGATTCACCTTGTCGACGCCACACGCGGCCAATCGCTGGGCTTGTTCCGGCGTGAGCAGGCCGAGGCACGCGCAGACATTCAGGCCATATTCCTTTTTGATCTCCGGCACGATGGTCTCGACGGCGCGAATCTCGCGCTCGCTGGGACCGCGGGCCGAGATCACAATGCAGTACGTTCCGCTTTTCCGTTCGGCGGCCATCTTGGCCCCAGCCATCAACTTTTCACGGCTTAGCAGGTTGTACTTGGGGATCTCCGCTTCGCTCACCTTGCTCTGCGAGCAGTACGAGCAATCTTCCGGGCAGAGGCCACTCTTGGCGTTCATCAAAAAGTAGAGCTGGACCGTATTGCTCCAGTAGCGATGGCGCACCTTGTAGGCCGCACCCATGATCTCGAGCAGTTGATCGTCGGGCGCTTGCAGAATGCCTAGCGCATCGTCTTCGGTCAGTTGATAACCGGCGAGGACCCGCCGCGCGAGATCCGCCCAATCGGTCGACGTCTCAACGGCACTCATCATGGGAGAAGGCTGAATCATGCAATCCTCGAAAACAACAAGCGGTACAGCAAGCGGACGGTAGCGACATGCGCCCGGCTGTCATCTAGGCAGCGGTACGCATCTCGATCAAGATGAACTGGCTCTTTCGCGGTCGGGTCACATCCGGCCGCGAAAGCTGATCGATTTTAACCATAGGCGGTAACTTGTGTTAGGCCAGCACTGGGTTCGTTTTGGCGTGATGGGACAGGTCTCTCGTTTTGGGGCGAGTGACGGCGCTCGCTATGCGCGAGGCGCTCGCGTCGTCTGCCGCACCGAACGCGGGCTCGAAGTGGGCGAGGTCCTCTCGCCGGTCGCTAACGAAACCGATAACTACCGCGGTAGTACCCAGGGAAGCATCCTCCGCCGCGTGGGGGTCGAAGACGATTTGCTCCTCGCTCGCCTCGACAAGAATCGCCAGCAAGCTTTTCTCGATTGCGAAAAGCTCCTCGCCGACCACAACATTCCCGCTGCCTTGGCCGAAGTCGAACTTCTCTTCGATGGCCAACATCTGTTCTTTTACTTTCTCGGCGATACCACTCCCGAAGTCGATGCCCTCACCGCCGAGCTGGCCCAGACCTACGCCGCGACCGTGCAGTTCCATCAGTTTGCCGACCTGCTCACTCAGGGTTGCGGCCCAGGCTGTGGCACGCCCGAGGCCGAAGGTGGCGCCTGCGGCACGGGTCCCGGCGGCGGCTGCGCAGGCTGTGCCGTCGCTGCCGCCTGCAGCCCACGAGTTCATCACTCGCACTAAGCAAGTAGAACTGTTCCCGATGGCCAGTACGCCAAGTAGGTCCAGGTACCCCGTACCTGACAATCGGTAGACCGGCACGGCGGCTGAAATTGCCTTGAATCGCCGCGTCTTATTGCTCCTGCACACCAACCACTTTTGGTCCCACGGATAGAAGCACGCACCGATTTCGCCCGCACGCGATCGACCGGTAGCATTGCTGCGGTCTGTTGGCAAAAAGGTGCGTGAGCAGCCATCTGCCTGGCGGAACCCTGCTACACACCAGGCACGGGCACCCAGAAAAATGCCCGTGCCACCGGCCGATGGCAGACCGCTCTTCCGGTTCACAGCACGAGAAATGTTCTTCAGATTTTTTGGCTTAGTGAGATCTGATGAAGGATGGCTGCAATGTACGACGCATTTCGGCTTGCCGGATACTCGCGAAGAACCCGCTTGCGAATTTCATCTCTAGGAATTCCCAGATTTGCAATGAACTCAACCCGCTCTCGTAGGATTGTTCGCTTCTTCCCACTTCCCACCGATGGGCTGACGAGCAGGTGCTTCTCATTGACCTCATCAACCGTAAATGATCTCTTCTGATTCAGTGTCGTTAGATCAGTACCCACAAGCCTACGAACAGCTTCCCAGTGGCCTGCCGGCTCGTCGGTACGCTGAATCACAATTCCACCAAAACGAGCCTCGTCTGCGTAGCACTTGATGCCAGAAACAAAACACTCGTGGCTGGAATATGGGCTACCTTCATCGGCAAAGTGGGCCACAAATCCGCCAGTCGCGTCGGCGTTACTAAATACGACCGAACGACCATCCCTCGATTTAGCCTGAGCGGCACAAGTCGAGCACAAATATTTTGGGTAGCGAGGAACGGGCTCAACAGCAGTCGAACAAATCGGGCAAACTTGTGTGGCTGACATTCAAAATCCTGTTAGGTAGGTAGCTCCGTAGGTTAGGTCGGTACTCCACCCTGAATCGATGCGAGGGGACCTCACTCTGAGCGTTGGACGGGCAACGGCGAGATGCGCTGGTGAAGTGCGTCACTTGACCAGCTGCGGGCGGCACCATCGAGTGCTCGGCGCTGCAAATCGACTTGGCTAGTTTCAGATCGGCTCAAGAGCTGTTTTACCACAGGGTGAAACTGCCAACGATTCGTGACGTCGAATTTGACTATGACCGAATCTCACAGCCCGACGACTCCACGGACTTACGGTTCTGGCTGAAGGCAAGCGACCGGTAGCATTGCTGCAGCCTGCTGGCAAAAAGGTACGTGAGCCGCCATCTGTCTGGCTGAACGCCGCTACACATCAGGCACTGCCGATGAGGTTTCTGGATCCGGAAGATTTTTTAAAAAGTACTTGCGAAAGAATCGCCAGGGCTAGATATTGGTGATGATATACGTACTATGTCGTGCGTAGTTGTGCATCAGTTTGGAGTGAGTGAGAGGCCGGTTTTCTTGGTTAACCGAGGAAATGCGAATGCGCGCGCACGCATTTGTCTCTCTCTTTCCCGCACCCGGAGTTCGAAACATGAGCAAGAAAAAGAAAGCAAACAGCATCTTCCGCGCGCCGAAGCCACGGGATCTGGAGATCTACGAGCGATGCTCGACGCATGGGGTCTCGCAGCGGATGGTGGCGGCGGAGTTTGGAATTTCGCAGCCTGCGGTGAGCAAGATTTTTCACAAGCTGCAGCGCTGGGAAGGCGAGCCGGAACTAACGACAAATCGCGAGACGGAGCACAAGAGCGAGCAAGGGCGCATTCAGCGCTTGCACATGCTGACGCGGCAGCACAAGCGACGGTTGGATATGGGGTACTCGCAGATGTGCGAGAAGTGGCGGGAGTCGCAAAAGGCAGCGGGAACCATTAAAGACCGCGTTTTTAAGGGCGAATTGATGAAGGAGTCGACCATCAAGACTCGCGATGGCAATCCGCGATTTCTCAACGATGCGATTCGCATGAGTGAAAAGATGCTGAAGTTTGAGGGGATCAAACTTGATGGCACGGTCGACTTCGACACGAAGAACAGGCTGCCCGAAGAGCCTGAGATGACGCACGATGAGCGGATGGCGGAACAGCGGCGGTGGATCGATGCGGCGCTCCCGGAAGTAGAGAAGTGGGAGGCGAAGGAAAGGGAGAAGGAAAGGCAGAAGGAAGAACGCAGAATGCAGAATGAGGGGAAGCTAGAAGAAGTTGCCACTGTCTTTGCTCCCTCTCCTCTGTACTCAGGGGCGAGGGTTGGGGTGAGGGGCGAGCGCTGGGAAGGTGGGCTGGGTTCGCAGGAGAGTTCGCGAGCGGGCCGCGCGATGTTGCCGGGCGGTAGTGCACAAGCCGTTGAACCCCCGGGGCAGGCCCGGGGGCGGATGGGAGAAACGCGGGGGCAGGAAGATGGATTCAGCACGTCCGAAAATGGTTATCAAACGGTTATCACCGAAGGCGGAAAAACACCGGAAATACCAGTGGTGGAATCGTGCGAAGTCGTTGAGGTAGTAGAGGATAGCGACGACGTGGTTATCGCTGAAATTATCGACGAAAAAGTTATCAAGGAAATGCAGAAGGAAGAAGGCAGATTGCAGAATGAGGGGCAGGAGAGTTGGCGAGCGGGCGACGCGATGCTGCCACGCGGTAGTGCAAAAGCCGTTGAACCCCCGGGGCAGGCCCGGGGGCGGAAGGAAGAAACGCGGGGGCAGAAGGAAGAAGGTCGAGAGCAGCCTCAACTGGACTCCAAAATCTCCCCCTCTCCCGCTCTTCCACACTCCCCCTCTTCTTCCTGCCCTACGACTGAGTTACTGCGGTCGACGGCGCCGGCGTTTACGACGGAGCGGCATCCTTCAGCGCCGGAGAATTACACGCCGAAGCCGGGCTCGGCGTTCAGCGTGGACGCCCGCGGCCGATTAGTGCAAGAGGCAGAAGGCTTTCGCCGGCTGGTACCAACGAACTGGATCGAGCCGCCGCCGAGTAAGTTTCCTGTGCAGACGGTGGAGGAGAGTTTTTGAGGAAGTGGGGAATGGGGAGTTCGGATTGCGGAGTGGAAGGCAGGGAGAGTTCGCGAGCGGGTTGGGCGATGTTGCCACGCAGTAGTGCAAAAGCCAATTAACCCCCGCCCTCCCCGAACCCACAACAACTATTGTGCCGAACAAAATTGCGGAGTACAGAGGCGAGGGAGGAAATACAGGGGAACGGCCGCCAGCCGCTCGATTAACCAAGAACACCTACCTTCTCAACAGATCAATACAGATCAATAGCTATCGAACTGCGAACGAACTAGTTCGCATGTCATAACTCCCAGCTAACAGTGGTGATTCGTTCGCAAGCACGTTTTCAAAAGAATTGTCGTCAGCTGGAAGGCACGACGACGGCTCAATTCGGTTTTGAATCAGTTCGCTGGGCGAGTACGGTCAGAGCATCGGGTAGCTGCATCCATTTCGGGATTTACACTTTGAGCGAATACATTGACTTCTCGATTCCTGCCGCGCGATTTGCGCCACTTCAGCGTGCCTTCGCCGAACTGAAGCGAAATAAGGACGTAGACGACTGGCGCTCGAACGAGGAATTACTCGAATTCTTCGATGCCGAGTCCCTGGGCAGCTTTGTCTGGCTTCAGGATGACAGGCGCCGCCAGCGACTAGAAGATCTGCGGACGCGCCCAATCCTGTTGACTCCCACGAATCAGGCCGTGGGAGCGAAATGGGACTTCGATTCGCTGATCGATTCGTTTGTGAATGGTGAATACGAGTTGCTGAATTGTGAGCGGTCGGCAGACGGCGACGCGCGGCTCAAATTCAATGCTTGGGCCTATCCCTACGGCGGGGTTGGCTGCCTGGTGGCATTGATCGAAGCCTTTGACGGCGTTGTCACCGGAATTGAGGATGGAACTGGATATGTCGTCATTTCACCGAAACGATGACAATCCCCGCGGTCGTGGCGACGGCCGAGACGAGCGAGGGTTCCTGCAGGTCGCCCCGCACGGCCGGGCCGGCCGAAACCAGGGGAAAGTGATAGCGACCGGCCAGATAGTCGAAGTTGCTGGGCCGCGGCTGATAGTAGAAGTTGTCCATTCCCTGCAGAGGGAGTTCGTTCGTGGGGAACGTGAACGCGGTACCATCATTGCTGGTGATTACGACGTTGCCGTCTGCTTCGCGTTCGATCGACGATGCCCCGGCTAACATGGCGTCGGCTTCGGCAAAGCTTCCTGTCGAGACGAGGCGAATGAATTCGTGGGCTGAGTTTCTGGGGCGTGCGATCCACCAGGAAGATACGCCGGCGATCACCGCGACCGAAATCACCGCTCCGAGAACAATGCGGACCAACTTTCGCTGCGGGGCAACTGGCTCCTTGGTGTCCATCGTGACCTCTCGAAAAACATGACGCGCGCCGTGTCTTGGGGGGAAATCGTGATGTTAACCAAAAATGCCAGGCACCAGTTTGCCGCCGTCGACGATTTTGATGGGGCGGCCGATGTTGCTCATGTTCTCTTTATCGGCATTGATGCCGAGGCCGCTGACGACGGTTCGCAGCATGTCGTTGACGTTCACGGGGCTATCGGTCACCGAATCGCCCGAGGCGTTTGTCTTGCCGATCACTTGCCCGCCCTTCACGCCGCCGCCGGCAAGGGCCATGTTGAAGGCCTTCGGGAAGTGATCGCGGCCCGACCGCGGATTGATCTTCGGCGTGCGACCAAACTCGCCCATCCACAGCACGAGGGTGTTGTCCAACATTCCTTGCTGCTTCAGATCTTCAATGAGCGCCGCGAACGGTTGATCGAGTTGGCCGCAAAGCCGCGTGGTGTTGGTGAAGTTGTCGAAGTGCGTGTCCCAGTTGCCGAGCGACACTTCGATGAACGTGACACCCGCTTGCACCAAACGGCGAGCGAGCAGGCAGCCTTTGCCGAATTCGGAATCGCCATACAGCTTGCGTGTGCCGGCCGATTCCTGGTCGAGATCGAAGGCTTTCATCTGCGGGCTGAGGATCATCTTGGCCGCGCGATCGTAGACCTTTTGATGATCGGCCACTTCCTGCTGGCCACCCTTGGCGGCAAAGTCTTGTTCCAACTTGCCGAGCAGATTGAGCCGGCGGCCGTAGCGGGCCGAAGACGTCGGCAGCGAGGTATTCTCTGGCGAGCGACTCGCCGATTGCATCACAAACGGATCGTAGTCGACACCCAGCAGGCCAGCACTATCGCCAAAGCGGCCCGCGCCGATCCGCACAAAGCTGGGCAGTTCCGCCCCGTGATCGCCGATCTCGTGGGAGACAATCGAACCGAGCGTGGGATACTTCACGCTCGCCGTGGGCAAGTAGCCGGTGTGCATCAAGTAGGTTGCCCGCGGGTGAGCACCTTCGCGGCTGTTCATCGAGCGGATGACGCACAGATCCTTCATCATCGCCGCGGTCTTCGGCAAGCCAGCGGCGATTTCGATCCCCGGCACCGCAGTGCTGATCGCCTTGGTCTCGCCACCGTTATCGTGCCCCGGTTTGGGCGAGAAGGTCTCGAACTGGCTGGGGCCACCTTGCATCCACAGCAGGATGCACGCCTTGCCTTGCTTGCGCAGGTCGGCGGCACTAGCCGTGAGCTGATCGGACCAGGCGAGACCACTCGCGGCAGCGGTGGTGCCGGCAATGGCCTTCAAAAAATCGCGCCGCTGCAGTTGGCCATTGTGGGAAAATTGCAATTGCAGCTGATGGTGAAGTTGAGTGTTCATGGTAGTACCTACGAGAGCGGCGGCAGGCGGCTCGGTTAACCGACAATTGAACTAGCGGCGATACAAAAACTCGGTCGAATTGAGCAGCGACCAGGAAATATCTTCGAACGCTTCGGTGCGATTCTGAATGGCCGCGACATGTGCCAGGCAGGTATCGACTTCCTTGCTGCTCGGTTCGCGAGCCAAGGTTCGCAAGTACAACTCGCTGATGAGCGCCCGGTCGTCCTTGATTTCGGTGAGCAGTTTGCCGAGTGCCGTGCGACTGCTGCGGCCATCGAGCAGGCCGTTGAAGTAGCTGGAGTTCATCATCACGAGCGCTTGCGGAATGGTGCCGGCTACCTCGTCGCGGCGTTCGCTGGGGTCGTAGCCAAACACCGTGGCAAACTGTTGCCGCGGACCACGACCGAAGCGGGCTCCCGGGCCATATGCGGGGCCAGCCATCCCTGCCGGTTCGCGGGCACCGAGAGCGGCGAGGGCGTTGTCGAACAATTGATCGGCCCGCAATCGTTGCGGCACGTTGGCGACGAACGCCACTTGTTCTGGATTGCGCCGCGAGCGACTGGCCCGCTGATAGGCTTGCGTCGAGGTGATCGTTTCGAAGAGCCACTTTACGTCGTACCCTGTGGAGGCGAAGGCAGTCGAGAGGTGTTCGAGCGTGCGCGGCGCGTTGCCTTCGCGATCGGGCCCCATGTCATCGACGGGCTCATAAAAACCTTCGCCGACTAGTTCCGACCACAGGCGATTCACCAGTGCCTGGGCAAAGTAAGGGTTCTCAGGCTTGGTGATGAATTCGGCCAGTTGTCCTCGACGGTCGCTATCGCGCGTGGTGACCGGCACCGAATCGCCGGTGGCAAACAGGACCGGCTTCATCATGCGGCCTTTGGCGTCCGGGTTCTTCAGATCGCTCATGCGATGCTCGGCTGAGCCGCGGACACGATTGCCGTTTCGCTCGAACGGCTCTTCGCCGAACTCGGCCACGGCAACCGTGATGCTGCGGTTCTCGGGCGTGAGAATCACACGCGAAGAGACGCGCGGGAAGAACGCAGCCAACTCGTGAAACTGTTCTCGCTTCCAGCGGTCGGTGGGATGATCGTGACACTGCGCACATTGAATCTGCACGCCGAGAAAAATTCGCGAGATCTCGGAGACCGTTTCTTCGGGCTTGCCTTCTTGGGCAATGATGAGTGCCGTCTCGCCCTGGGTGAGGCCGTCGCCGGAGGCGGTGATGAACTCGGTGGCGACGGTACTCCACGGTTTGTTTTGATTGAGCGAATCGCGCAGGTATTCGGTCAACACGCCGGCAATCAGCTGAGCCCGCTGTTCGGTCGCGCGGTACATGATGACGTCGCGCCAGTACTTCGACCAGTTCTCGCCGTAGCGAGGATCGGCCAGCAACTTGCGCACGACGACTGCTCGTTTGTCGCTGGCCGGATCGAGAGCAAAGGTGGTGATCTCGGCGGTTGTGGGGAGCCGGCCTTGCACGTCGAGCGTGACGCGACGCAGAAAGATCTCGTCGTCGGCCAGCGGCACGGGTTTGGACTTATTGCCCAGGCCCATTTCGCCGGCCAGCAGTTCGTCGGCTTTGGCGGCCACCTGGCTAGGCTCTTCTGCGGCCGAAACCAACTGGCAGCAACCCGCCAACAGGGCAACCGCGATCCACGCTCGATAGCAACTCATATAGGTGACTCCTCCAACCGGGCAATTCTCTCGTTCCAGCAATCTAAACCCTGCCCGATACCGGGTGTTTCGGCCGCGAGGGGCGATTTATTCGCGGGTAAGGCCGAGAAACGGCCCTTGTAGCCCTCATTTCCCGAGCGGTTTGTGCTCGGCAAGCAGTTTGTGAAGCTGGTCGTTCCAGATTTTGTAGCCGGCGGGGCTCATGTGCAGCATGTCTTTGACGAACAGTTCCGGCATGGGCTGGCCGTCGCTGCCGAGCATGGCGGGGACAATGTCGACATACAGCAGCCGCTGGGAGTCGGCTTCGCATTGCTGGCGAATCAGGTCGTTGGCCTTCTTTTGCACCTCGAAGAGCGACCAGCGCGATGGGCAGGGCTTGATGGCGATGAACCAGATGGGCGTATTCGGCAGTTCTTTATGAACGACCGCGCAGAACTCTTGAAAATCGGCCGCTGCTTTCTCGGGCGTCTTGTTCGACTTCAGATCGTTATCGCCCGAGTAGAAGATGACCAGCTTTGGCCTCAGCGGCGTGACGATTTTGGTCGCATACTTGGTGGCATCATGAATCTGCGAGCCCCCGAAGCCGCGATTCACCACCGGCAGATTTGGGAACGATTTGGGCAAGTCCCACAGCCGCACACTGCTGCTGCCGGTAAAGACGATTCCTTCTTCCGGCGGCGGATTCTTCTCGTCCTTGGCGAGCATGGCCGCGATTTCTTTTTCCCACTTCTCGGCAGCGGGCACGGCGGGCGTTTTCGCCTGCTCGGCTTTCTTCACCGGTGGCTCTTGAGCGGGCGACAACGAAGCGGCAAGTACGAGACTAAAGAGGCAGAGGCAAGTCGTGCGCATGAGTTATTCCTGGATGTTGATTCGATCGATTTTGGTACCGGGTGGTAGATTGGCAATTTGCTGTTGAATTTGTGTTTCGAACGACCAATAAACTTCCATGTCGGTCACTTCCTGGTTCGTCGCGTCATCGACGCCTCCCAGGCGCAGCGGCTTGATGTAGGCGACACATTCGTTGGCAGCGGGTGCTGGTTTGCCGGCCGCGAGCCACTCTTGAAATAATTCGACTTGCAGCGAGTCGTTGGGGTAGTTCACCAATTCGTCGTTTAGAAACGAGTTGAAAGTGGCGGGGATGTTCAGCGTCTCGCTGGTTGCCGGGTCGAGCAACTGAACCTGGTACTGGTCGCCATCCAAGCGTTTCGCATTCAGGGCGTAAAGCTGGCCGCGCCAGTCCGACGAGAAGACGACCATTTTTCCCTTGTACTGCGGGAACATTTCGGTGGCGATGTCGGTCCACTTGCGAATCTGGTCGAGGGGCAGAATGCGAAACAGGCCCCGGTTGAACGTCGCGCCGGCATACTTCGCAAAAAATGCTTGAATGCCCGTCGCATGAGGTTCGATCTGCTCCAGGATCTTCAAATTGCCAGCAGGCTCACCGGCGGGGATATCGCGCGTGTAATGCTGCTCAAACTCCACGGCTGGGTTCCTTATTGAGACTAGCGGAAATTGAGGAGAGTCGCGTCCGTCGTCGTCCAAGCGAACGTGCATGATGGGCTGCGGAAAATGCAAATGCAACCAGCAGGCAGGCTCGTCTCGCATGTGCTGAACAAAGCGATGTTTGCCGGCATTTACCGGCCAATCTCACCTAGAAAGGTCTGTCGGTCGTGACGATTACGGGTTCTGCGGGAATCGCGAGATAATCTTGAACGCCAGCGCTCCAGCCCAGCCGACAAGAGGTGGGCTAGTCCGCTAGAGCCCGCGGCGGAATAATACGCACAGATAGTTGCACGAGCAGCGGCACGAGTAATTGCATCAGGCAGGAAGAGTTTGAGGCCTGCCAGTCGTTGCTGCATCTCTCCTTGAGGAAGGATCGCCCCGAATGAACCCGTATTTGCCCGGTCGGATCGACAACTCGCAGTCTTACCAGAGCGTTCAACGGCAACGCCAGTTGACCCTCGGCGACTTGCTGCTCGAGAACCGCATTGTGTTCTTGCAAGGCGAGATCTACGCCGGCAACGCCAACGAAGTGGTGATGAAACTGCTTTATTTGCAGAGCGAAAATCGCCGCAAGGACATTCACTTCTACATCAGCTCGCCCGGTGGCGATGTCGTGGCGACCCTTGCCATTTACGACACGATGCAGATTCTCAGCTGCCCGATTGCCACGTACTGCGTGGGACAGGCTGCTAGCGGCGCGGCCGTGCTGCTGACCGGTGGCACCAAGGGCAAGCGCTTTGCCCTGCCAAATGCCCGCGTGATGATGCATCAGCCTGCTGGTCAGGTAGGTGGACAGATCAGCGATATCGAAATTCAAGCCAACGAAATTCTTCGCTACCGCGACGTGCTCAACGGCATCATGTCGAAGCATACCGGCCAGGCCATCGACAAAATCGCGAAGGACACCGATCGCGACTTTTTCATGTCGGCCGAAGAAGCCAAGGCTTATGGTCTGGTCGACGACGTGCTGAAGCACACCGTCGCCCCCGAGATGCTGGCCGATACCGACAAGTAATTTCGGTCCAGCCTCGACATCCAATTCATTCCACGCGCACATCCATACTGACGGAGTAGCTCCGATGCCCATGATTCCTTATGTCGTCGAAAAGAGCGGCCGCGAAGAGCGGGTTTACGACATCTACAGCCGCCTGCTGAAAGACCGCATCATTTTCCTCGGCACGCAAGTGAACGACGAAATGGCTAACGCCATCGTCGCGCAAATGCTGTTCTTGCAATCTGATGACCCGAAGGCCGACATTCACTTGTACGTGAACTCGCCCGGCGGCAGCATCAGCGCCGGCATGGCGATTTACGACACCATGCAGTTCGTCACCTGCGATGTGGCCACCTACTGCATCGGCCAGGCGGCCTCGATGGGCGCCGTGCTGCTCACCGCTGGTACGCCCGGCAAGCGGTTCGCACTGCCCAACGCCCGCATCATGATCCATCAACCTTTGGCGGGCATGCAGGGAACGGCGGAAGAAATTCTGATTCACGCCAAAGAGTTCCGCCGCATCAAGCAAAAGATGAACGAGATCATGATCAAGCACACCGGTCACCCGCTCGAAAAGATCGAGAAGGACACCGACCGCGATCGCTTCATGTCGGCCGAAGAAGCCCAGGAATATCGCCTGATCGACAAGGTGCTCGAACGGATGCCGAACCTCGGCACCGCTTCGAAGGGCGAGTAGGCAGGAAGAGGCGAGGTGCGAGAGACACGAGGCGAGGTGAACGCAGTTCACTCGCCTTGAGGAAACCCGAAGCGTCAGCGAGGAGCGCGCTTCGAGGCGTTAGCGTTGCAGTGCTGGCCAAGCCGTTCGCGCCGTGATTGAGCGAGCGGTCCGTTCAAACCCATATCGAGAAGCACCGCTTATGCCCGAGCAATCGCTGGCGGAACTCAATCGTCTCGCTGATGAGACACTCGAGACGATGCAGGCTGCGGTGAAGAAGGCTCTTGAGAACAGCCCTTCGCCGGGGGTGATTGAAGACATGGACACCATGCATACGGCCGTCGCGAAGGCACAGCAGGCAAGTCTTCACCGGGGGATCGCGATTTGCTTTGAGATTGATGGCGTGGTTCACTACAAACTCCCTAGCGGAGAGATCACGCGGGAGTACCCTTGGCCAGAAGTTGCCAAGCCCGACCAGGCGGAGTGATCTCGCCAACGACGACCTGCTTGCTCGGTTCGCTGGCGGAGGCCATCCTGTGCTCGAGGCGAAACTCTCGAAAATAGTCGAGCAACCTGATCGATACATGCGACTTTACAAGCTTGCTTCGTTGTCGGTTGCCTCGCTGGCGCTGCTAACGACTATCGCTTGGGCAGCCAGTGCGGTTTGCAAGATGGGCTATCGGTCAGACAATCTTGAGGTTGGCGTAGATGCTGGAGCAGCGCTGATATTCGTTGACGATGACACGGGAAGCCAGCGGGGCAAATGGTTCATCGAACCGCATCCGCCGCGAATACCGCTGGGAGGCCTCGTGTTCTTGCGCGCGCAAGACAGCTACTTCTCACGCAACCAGACGAATGTGACGTACTACTCCTGCTGTATTCCCTTACCATTGATTCTGACGGTTCTCGCGCCTGTAGGCATCCTTTGCTTTTCGCAGGGACGCTTCAGCATCCGGCAGCTATGTGGCTGGACCACACTTTTGATGGTGGAACTGGCGTACTACGTCCAGCGATGACAAGGTGCTAAGAATAGGAAAAAGTGTCGTGATGTTGAGTCATCACGTCGACAGATGAAACGCCAAGCTTTCGAAGAACGAGTACCACTCGCTGTCGAAATTCATCGTGTCGTTTTCGTAGGCGTCGGCCAGGTCTTCGTGCATCTTCTTGAAGTCTTTCTCGGTCAGCACCGAGATCTTTTTCGCCGTTAATACCTTGCGTGCGGCCCCCAGAATGTTCGGCCGCTTCAAGCGGTGATAGAGCGACTCTTCGGTGGGATCGACGGTGAGCAGCATCACCGCCTGGGCGACGTGCGCCGCAGCTTCGGCATCGCGGCGGGGCAACTTGACGTTCGACTTGTCCTGAATGGCATGGGTGGCTTCGTGCACGATCGTCGATTGCCGCTGCAGTGCGGTGCGATTGACCTTGCGGATGAACAGGTTGTCGTCACTGGAGTTGTAATAGCCGAGCGGCTTCTTGCCGGTGTAGCCTTCCGCAACCTCGTATTCCCAAACGTCGATATCGTCATCGGCAATCAGACTCGCGATCTCTTCGTAGTGACGCGGTTCGTAATGCACGCCATGTACCGGGTCGCGAAAGCAAATTCGCTTCACGTTTCCCGCACCATAAATGGTCTGCACCACCTTCTTACGTGCCGCGCCCTTGAGCAGCTTAAAGCTGCGGCTGAGAAACTCATCGACGCGCTCGCGCGCTTTGTCGGTCAGGTCAGCGTGTTCCAAAATTTTGCGGAGATCTGTTTTTTCGTTCGCGGAGACCACCTTTTTATCGAGCGCGGCGCGAATGATCGTAGCCATCTCGCTGCCGTTGATCTTTTTGCCCGCCTTCTTATAGGCATCGCGAATACTCGCGTCTTTCAACTTGTTGGCGTCGAGGCTCATGGTGCTCTGTCCATCGCTAAGGTAGGTCGATCAAGTTAGTGCGCCCATTCTAATGCGGGGTTTTGCCTCGCCTAGGCAGATAAGGTATTTTCGGAAAATCGCGTCACTTAAGCTGTTTGGTTGTTAAGTCGACACCAACTGAGAAAGAACACTTGACAAACAGTCGCTGACTCACGACAATGGCGCTGTCAAGTTAGAAGTGTCCGCTGGCAGAATTCGGAGAAGATTTCGTCGGGGGTTTGATAGTTTAAGCGTTTGCGTGGTCGTTGGTTCAATAACCGCTGCACCTCGGCCAGCTTGCGCCGATTCAGGCCACGCAGGTCGGTGCCTTTGGGGAAGAACTCGCGGACCAGGCGGTTGAAATGCTCGTTGCTACCACGTTGCCAAGGGCAGCGTGGAGTGGCGAAATAAATGTCGAGTGACAGACTCGACATCAGCTCTTGGTAACCGGCGAATTCGGAGCCATTGTCGAATGTCAGCGAGTGCCGAGCCTCGGGTGGAAGCGTGCCTAAGCGCCGTTTTATCGCGTTGTTCACCGTGGGAGCACAGCGGTTCTCCACTGGGAGCAGCAAGGCGAAGCCGGTTTTCCGTTCGACGAGGCTGACCAGCGAGGCCCGCCCGCCACGGCCGACGATCGTGTCTCCCTCCCAGTCGCCGATTCGCTCGCGTAGGTTGATGATCTCGGGCCGCCCGGCGATCTCGCGCGCCGGTGACTTGACCTGCCGCGCACGAGGTTTGCGGCGTTTGTGGTTTCGCAACATTCGCCGCCAAAGGTAACCGAAATCGTCGGTGTCGATCCAGCGGTAGATCGTTTGACTGGAGCAGCGACGCTGCGGTTCGCACGGGAATTGCCGCTTCAAACGACCGGCGATTTGATCGGGTGACCAGCGCTTACGGAGCCCTGCCGTGACGACTGCCACCAACTCGGGTCGGCGTAACTTGCGGCACTTCTGTCGAGCCTGGCAACGCCGCTGTTCGGACAAGCGTTGCGCTTCGCACGCAGAGTAGCCGCCATAACGCGAGTTGCGTTTGAGCTCGGCTCGGATCGTTCGCACGTCACGACCCAAGCAGCTTGCCATCTCTTGCTGCGTGGCGCGCATGGCCACCAGCTGCGCTAGGACCTGCCGCTCGACCAACGTAAAATGCCGATAGGTTTGTCGCTCTTCCATCGCCGGGACTCCGTTTGAAGAGTGGTTGAACTAACCTCATTCAAACTCCCCGGCGGTGGATCTTCACGCAAATTCCGCCCGTGATAGCGGACACTTCAAGTGTGACAGCGCCAATCTCGAAGTGTTCTTTAAAAGCCTGGTCGATTGAGCGAGCGGCGAGATGCGCGGTGCGCGGCGTACCGACGTCGTTACTACGTGGCTGACGTGTTGGGCAGCGAAGTGCGCCGCCGCTGGTGCCCTGCCGACGAAGTACGGCAGGCACTGATGCTTAAAGCAGCGTGTCCAACACCAGGCCCGGTTGTTGGACAAAGAGGCGTGATGCGAAAAGTGCCAGACTAGACGCAAGTAGCCTGGCAGCAGCAGGTTTCAGCGAATTTGCATTTCCAGCGGCTGTCCAAAAACCTGCAGGGTTTTTGGACATTTACCGCGTGGGAAGAGCGGCCAAAGGGACGACGCTCGCGAAAATTAGAACGGAATGTCGTCGTTGGGCTTCGGGTTTTTCGGCGTGGCCTGCTTGGCTGTCTTTTTCGCCGGAGCTTTTTTGGCGGCCTTTTTGGGAGCAGCTTTCTTCGATGCTCCGTCTTCGGCAACAGCAGCCTTCGCCTTCTTTGGTGCCTTGGCAGACTTCGCCGCTTTAGGAGCCTTGGGCGCGGCGGCGGCCTTCTTGGGAGCAGCCTTCGCGCCGCGGCGTCCCTTCTTCGGCGGGCCCATGGCGGCGCGCTCTTCGAGCAAGGTCAGGGCCTGCGGCATCGTCAGCTGTTCGTGCGTGAGGTCTTTGGGCAACGTGGCGTTCGTCACGCCGTCGGTGATGTAGTTGCCGTAACGACCTTCGAGCACCTTCACAGGCTGATTGGTGACCGGCGAGACATCAAGCGTCTTGAGTGGTTCTTTGGGAGCGTTGCGACCGCGGCCGCGCACCTTGGGCTCAGCAAAAATCTGCAGCGCCTTTTCGAGCGTTACGTCCACCGGCGAGATATCGGCGGGGAGCGAACGGAAATCGGAACCGTGCTTGATATACGGGCCATAGCGGCCGTTCGCCGCCAGAATCGGCTCTTTCGTCTCAGGATGTTCACCCAGCGTGCGTGGCAGTTTGAGCAGGTCGAGCGCGATGGGGAACGTGACATCTTCGGGCTTCATGCCAGGAAGGAGCGAAGCGTTTTTGGGCTTCTCTTCTTCGTCGCCGGCACCACGTTGCACGTACGGACCGAAGCGACCTTGCTTCAAGTAAACAGGCTGGTGCGTATCGGGGCAAATGCCGAGCGGTTCTTCGCCGACGCCGGCCTGTTCGAGGATTTGCAACGCTCGGGCCAGCGTCATTTCGTCCGGCGGTGTGTCTTGAGGAATTGAACCCTTTCGTTCGCCTTGCTCGATGAACGGACCGAACTTGCCGACGCGGACGAAGACCTCTTCGCGATGTTCCCCTTCTTCGGGCATGCCCAAAGTAAAGCGGCCCATCTCGCGCGGATCGACTTCGATGATCTTTTTATCAAGCTGCGGCTTGAGTCCCGCGTTGCCTTCGCCGTTACCGAAGTAAAAGTTCTGCAGATAGGCGGTCGAGTCTTCTTCTTTACGGCTGATCGAGTCCAGCAGGTCTTCCATCTTGGCGGTGAACTCGTAGTTCACCAGGTTCGGCAGATGCTCTTCGAGCAACCGCGAGACCGAGAACGCAACCCAAGTCGGCACGAGGGCATTCGCCTTCTTAAAGACGTATTTCCGCTCGAGGATCGTGTCGATAATCGAAGCGTAGGTAGACGGGCGGCCGATGCCACGTTCTTCCAAGCCGGCAGTGAGCGAAGCTTCGCTGAAGCGGGCCGGAGGTTGTGTCGAGTGGCTCTTTTCCGTGAGGTTTTTGCAGTTGAGCGGGTCGCGGACGTTCACCGAAGGGAGCAAGCGTTCTTGATCGGCCAGTTCGGCTTCGGGATCATCCGAGCCTTCGACATAAGCCCGCAAAAAGCCGGCGAATTCGATCGTTTTGCCGGTGACTTGAAAAATGGCGTCGCCGCCGGCCACTTGCAGCGTAATGCTGCGGCCGCGGGCATCGGACATTTGGCTGGCGATGGTGCGCTTCCAGATCAGATCGAACAGGCGGAACTGATCGGGCGTGAGCACGCTGCGAAGTGACTCTGGCAATTTGAAGGGATGACCTGCCGGACGAATCGCTTCGTGGGCTTCCTGCGCGTTCTTCACCTTGCTCTTGTAGACGCGCGGTTCAGCGGGAACAAAGTTCGGGCCGTACTCGGTACGCACCAGATCGCGGGCGGCATCGATGGCCACCTGCGCGAGGTTCGTCGAGTCGGTACGCATGTAAGTGATGTAACCGTTTTCGTACAAGCTTTGCGCTACGTTCATCGTCCGCCGCGCGGTGAAGCCCAGCTTGCGGTTGGCCTCTTGTTGCAACGTGCTGGTGGTGAAGGGCTCGGAGGGCTTGCGCGTGTAAGGCTTGTCGTCGAGCGAGTTGACGATGAAGTCAGCTTTCTGCAGTTTCTCGGCCAGTTCCTGCACGGTCTTTTCGTTGAGCAGCAGCAGGTTCGGGTCTTTGATCTTGCCTGTGGCCGAATCAAAGTCTTTGCCGGCCGGAATCTTTCGCCCGCCGACCGACACAAGTTCGGCTTCAAATTCTTTGCCGTCTTCGGTGGTGAACCGCGCAATCAAGTCCCAGTAAGTGGCCGAGCGAAACGCCATTCGCTGACGTTCGCGTTCGACAATCAGGCGCACTGCCACGCTTTGCACGCGACCAGCGGAAAGCCGGGGAGCGACCTTGCGCCACAGCAGCTGCGAAACTTCGTAGCCGTACAAGCGATCGAGAATGCGGCGAGTTTCTTGCGCGCGGACGAGACCGTCGTCGATGTCGCGAGGGTGCTCGAGAGCGTCGAGAATGGCCTCTTCGGTGATTTCGTGAAAGACGAGGCGATGAACGGGAATCTTGGGCTTCAAAACCTCCAGCAGGTGCCAGCTGATGGCTTCTCCTTCGCGGTCTTCGTCCGTCGCGAGATAGAGGCGGGAAGCGTCTTTGAGCAGGGCCTTCAATTTGGCCACTTGCGGCTTCTTTTCACCCGGGACGATATAGACCGGTTCGAAACCCTCCTCGACGTTGACGCCCAGGTACGACCATTTTTTGCGCTTATGCTCCTCCGGCATCTCCTTGGAGCCTTGGGGCAAATCGCGAATGTGGCCGATGCTGGCTTCGACGGTGTAGTCTTTGCCGAGGTACTTGGAAATCGTCCGCGCCTTGGCGGGAGATTCTACAATTACCAGCGATTTTCCAGTTCCAGCCGCACGCTTGGCCATGATCGATTCGCTTGCCAAAAAGGATGGCGCGCCCCGTTTGCGGGCGGTCATCGAGCTTGCCTGTTGTTCCGTAAGTCATTGTCCAGCAAGGGCCTAGCGGCGATCTTGCCACCCTGCGATCGGCTTCCGGCAGGGCTGCCGACAGCATGAGTAAGGACGTTTCCTAAACTTAAGTGTCCTAAACTTAAGTGCGCCCCCGCGTCAAGCCGTCACCGCGGCCAAAATGATTTCTGCCGGGAGGAAATGATGGGCTCTGGCGACCCCGGTCGTCATCTCGCTCCGCCGAGATCAGAGGCCCGGTAGTCATCCTCGCTCCGCCGAGATGAGAGTGTGTAAATTGTGCCCAGAAGTGGGAAACATCTTGCGGAGCAAGATGACTACGGTGCAGGACGACTGTCGAAGGACTGCGGGGCAGTAAGCGAGCCGCCCGCTTCATCTGGTCCAAATTGCCGTAATCCGCTACGATGAGCGGTTTTAGGGCATGGTGCGCACTGAGCCAGGGCGGGCTTCGCTTGGCACGGGGCGTTTGCATCTTCCTAGATTGATAGTTCCCCAAGCAAGCAACGACGACCAACGGATCTGGCCATGAAGACTGACGAACTGCGCGAAAAGTACCTCGAATTCTTCGAAAGCAAGGGGCACACCCGCCAGGCCAGCGACGTGCTGGTGCCACGTTGGGATCCTTCGGTACTGTTCACGCCCGCCGGCATGAATCCGTTCAAGGATCACTTCCTCGGCCGCGTAAAGCTGGAGTTCACCCGCGCGACCACCTGCCAAAAGTGCTTGCGTACGGGCGACATCGATAATGTCGGCCGCACGGCCTACCATCACACGTTTTTCGAGATGCTGGGCAACTTCAGCTTTGGCGATTACTTCAAGAAGGAAGCCATTCACTGGGCGTGGGAGTTTCTCACCGACAAGAAATGGCTGGGCATCGAGAAGGACCGCCTGACGGTCACCGTCTATCTCGACGACGACGAAGCGGCCGGCATCTGGCACAACGAAATTGGTCTGCCCGTCAACCGTATCGAGCGGATGGGCGAGGACGACAACTTCTGGCCCGCGAGTGCCCCCAGCAAGGGCCCAGACGGCGTCTGCGGACCCTGCAGCGAAATCTATTATCACGCGCCAGGTGCCACGAAGAGCGTCGAAATCTGGAACCTGGTGTTCACGCAGTTCAATCGCGTCGGCAACCCGCCCAACAACCTGCGTCCGCTGCCGAGCAAGAACATCGACACGGGCATGGGGCTCGAGCGCATCGCCAGCGTGCTGCAAGGCGTCGATACGAATTATCACATCGACATTCTGCGCCCGCTCGTCGAAGCAGCGGGCGAAGTTTGCGGGCTGAAGTACGATCCCAAGGACGATCGCGGTCGTCGCTTGCGACGCATTGCCGATCACGTCCGCGCCTGTACGTTTGCCATTCACGAAAACGTCCTTCCCGGCCCCAACAAGCAGAACTACGTGATTCGCCGCTTGATGCGCCGCGCCATTCTCGACGGCCACCAATTGGGCCTGCGCGAACCGTTTATGTACAAGCTGGTCGGCAAGGTCGCCGAAATGATGAAGGCTTCGTATCCGGAAATCTCGCAAACGACCAGCCGCGTTGAAAAGGCGATGCAGGGAGAAGAGAGTGCCTTCCTCGGTACGCTCGATGCCGGCCTCGCGCGGATCGATAAGACCTTTGGCGACATGAAGCGGGGCGGCAAGGTCATCGTGCCGGGCGAAGATGCCTTCGACATGTATCAAACCTACGGCATTCCGCCCGAGCTCGTCGAAAACATGGCTGCCGAAATGAACTACACGTTCGATTGGCCCGGCTTCAAAGACTCGATGGAGAAGCATGGCGAGCGATCAGGCAAGATCGCTGCCGACACCGGCATGGATGTGAACAATCCCATTGGTGCTCTGAAGAAGTCGCTCAAGTCGACAGAATTCCTCGCCTACGACGGGCTGGAAGCGACCGCCGAGGTTAAAGGCATCGTTTCGCACGATCATCTATGCGACGAGTTCACCGAAGCCAGCCACGAAGCGGCTGTGATCGTCGTGCTCGATCGCAGTCCGTTCTATGGCGAATCGGGTGGTCAGGTCGGCGACAAGGGCGAACTCATCGGCCCCGGCTTCAAGTTTCAAGTGATCGATACGCAGAAAGACGGCGACTTGTTGCTGCACTATGGGCACCTGCTCGAAGGCAAGATGACCGCCGGCGCGAAGGTCACAGCTAAGGTTCATCAGGGTCGTCGTCAAGGCATTCGCCGTGCTCACTCGGCCACGCACATCATGCACTACGCGTTGCAGAAGGCGCTCGGCAAAGACGCGCACCAGATGGGTTCGAAGGTCGAGGAAGATTGGCTGCGGTTCGACTTTGGCAATCCCGAACCCGTGAGCGCTGAAAAGCTGGCGACCATCGAGAAAGACGTTGCCGAGCAAGTCGCGGCTGCTCAGAAGATCACTGCCAAGTTCGTCCCGCTCAGCGAAGCACGCACTGCTGGCGCGATGATGTTGTTTGGTGAAAAATACCCGGACCCAGCGCGCATGGTAACGATGGGCGAGTTCAGCCGCGAGTTGTGCGGCGGAACGCACCTCGACAACACCAAGGACGTCGGCGCGTTCGAGATCCTCGCCGAAGAAGGTGTGGCCGCTGGTGTGCGCCGCATCACTGCGCTCACGGGCGAGAAGGCGAAGGCTCATGAAGAACAAACCGAAAGTTCGCTGCAGGCGATTGCTCACGCGCTCGGCACTGGCATCGGCGATGTGAATCACGCTGTCCGCCACCTGGTGCAGCAAGTGCGCGATCTGCGCAAGCAACTCACCAGCGGTGCGAAGCCTGCTGCGGGTACCGAGCCTATCAGCCTGGCGAAGACACCTTCGCCGACGACGGCCGAAAAGAAGTCGCTGCTGCGCGACACGGCACGCCTGTTGAACGTCGCCCTGTTCGATGCTCCCGCACGCGTGCAGGCGTTACTCGCCGAATCAACCGAACTCAAGCAGCAGATTGCCTCGCGCAGCGAAGCTGGTTCCATCTCCGCCGAAACCTTGCTCGCTGGTTCCGAACAAGTCGGTGGAGCGACGGTCATCGTCTCGGAAGCTCCCGGTGCGAACTCGAACCTGATGCGTCAGTTGATCGATCAGATTCGGCAGAAGGTCAGCCCGAGTGCGATCTTTCTCGCCACCACCGAAGGTGAAGGCAAGGTCGTGCTCGTCGCGGGCGTTTCGAAGGATCTGGTCACCAAGGGCGTGAGCGCTGGTAACTGGGTGCGCGATGTCGCTCCCGTCGTCGGCGGCGGTGGTGGTGGCAAACCTGACCTCGCTCAAGCCGGCGGCAAGCAGCCCGAAAAGATGGCCGACGCGCTCATCAAGGCGCGTGAAGTGGCCAAGCTGATGCTGAAGGCGTAACTTGATCGCCCGTTCAGCAGGCCGATGATATAATCGAAGAAGTGATACTCTTCTTCGTTTGGTGAGGCATGACGTGAACGCCCCGCGAACATCTTTTGATGGCACTGTGGTTTCCGGGACTATTCAACTCGATCAATTGATTGAGTTGGCGGACCACTCGCGCGTGCGCGTGACTGTGGTTCCCATCGAGCAACCCAACGATCAATGGTCGCAAGCACTTACTGCGCTCGAACAGCTGAAGGCGGAGAGGCCGATTGGGTCCGGCGGTTTGAAGTTCAGTCGTGAGGAACTGCATGAACGCGATTGACACCAATGTCCTCGTGTATGCAGTTGATTCAACAGAACCTGTTAAATCACAACAGGCGATTCAATTACTTCAGAGCCTACGAAGCGTTCCACTTGTCGTTCCCTGGCAGGTCGCAGTCGAATTCCTAGCTTGCTTGCGACGATGGGAAAATGCGGGGCGAATTCGCCGCGCAGATACGGAAGACTATTTGAAGCGATTCGTGCTTTCGTTGCCGATCGTTCATCCGACAGTGAACTCATTGTCCTTGGCTTTGGAGCTGACGAAGCAATACAGCCTCTCGCACTGGGATAGTCTGTTGCTAGCCGCCTGCATCGAGGCCGGTGTCACGACATTTTACAACGAAGACTTGAGCTCCGGCGTTCCGTATAGAACGGTTAAGGTGCAAAACCCGTTTGCATTGATACGTTAGCTGCGCGCTTGAGCACCACTCGAGTGAGTGCTTGTTGCACGAGTGGCTCTCAGGAATTGGCCGATGTATCTCGGAGCGAGAGCCTGGCCTTGGACCGCAACAGATCGATCTGCAGGCCGATTTGGCGAAAGTTCTTTAACTCGTCGATTTCATCAGCGCTGAGCACACCTTGCTGATTTCGCACCGCCAGGTCGTGCATCCGCTGCAGGTCTGCAGGTTCGAACTCAAGCGAGAGAAAATATCGCGCCGCTTCCGGCGGCATGCTGGTGGGTTCAGCACCAATCACCCGGGACCAGATGGCGGTTTCGCTGGCAGCTGACATCATGGACATAAGTGGTACCTCGACCACCATTATGATGCGTGCACCGGGAAAGTAAACTCGCTGTAATGCGTCATTGCCGAGCTCGTCGATCTCGTTGATCGAACAAGCTCTTTCGTCGACACCTTTTACTGCCAGCCCAAACGTAGCAGCAGAATTGCGAAAACTCACTGGCTCAGCGCCTTCCTCTCTCACTGGAAAGCAGCCCGCGAATAGGCAATTGACTGCCCGCACCAATTTCGTCGTTTGACAAAGAATCACGAGTCGAGCAGATTCCAGGTTGTTTGGTTCTGCGCTGTGCGAACCGGAACAATGGACGAGGAGGTCGATGCTGGAGTCGGTCAGAAGAAGTGGTTGAAGGGTTAGCCCGACTTTCGGACAGGGAACTGACCGGAAGGCGTGATGCGTCCGCGCGCGAGGTTCGTGTAGCGTTCAGGTTGGCAGAGGTAGCTACTGGCCGCTGGCCGGAACCCGAAGCAGCGAGGCGTCTGGTTCTGCGCTTGATGGTCGATTGCTAAGCCGGGGGGCCAGCGTCAGGTTCAGCATCACATCCCAGGGAGGTGATCTGCCGGAATGCGTTTGCTCCGAGGCAGGCCCCAACCCGTCGGTACTCGGGGGAAGGAGCAAAGAAGAAATAGCTGCCTAAGTGGTTATCAGTATTTCAACAGTAAGCGAGACTTTATTCGCCTAAGTTGAGTACTTATTGGTGGTTCGATCAAATGGTTATCGTGAAGAATGTACTGAAAAGGTTATCAGAATTGGTTATCAGAAGCCGGGGGGAGCAGCAACGATTCCGGCCTTGCACTGTTTGCTTGTATCGAGGCGAGAGAGGGCCAGTTTGTCGCAAGGGGCGATCCGCCCAGGCGGGGGGTGTTCACAAACCCAGGGGCATTTGGGAACAGCAGGTGCGATAACTCTCGGGAACGGCGCTCAAAGTCGTTCACAAGCCTCCCTGGTTTGTGAACATCATTTTCCAAGCCAGGGTGGTTTTGGGGGACTTACGTCAAACCAGCAACGCCTGCTGACTTCCGACAGTTCAGCCCGTCACCGAGCCTCTCTCTTGCGGAGAAGCCAATGAACCGCGGCGAGGGAGTGAGTAGATCGGCACTAAGGCTGTTGTGGTCCTTGGAACGACGTTTCGACTTCGAGTTCGCCCTGGCGATAGAGGCCGGGCTCGTCAGTGCCGTCGCCGTTCCAGTCGCCGACAACGGGCAAGTCGCCGCTGCCGCCGAGTTCGAAGACTCGGTCGGCGGCATCGATCTCGCGATTGCCGTTGACGTCGATGATCCACTTGCCGCCGCGATAGATGCCGATCTCTTCGATACCGTCGCCGTTAAAATCGCCGACCACGGGCAGATCGTTCTTCTCGCCGAAGCGAGCGATCTTGTCGCCCTTGGTCCAACGACCGTCGCCGTCCATATCGAAGTGCCACTTGCCGTCGCGGAACACACCAATCGAGCGGATGCCGTCGCCGTTCCAGTCGCCAGCAATCGGAATGTCGGTCGAGACACCGAACTGAAAGACGTGGTCGATCAGGTCCGACCGTTCCTTGCCGTGCTTCGACAGTTGCAGCAAGCGTTCGCCTTCGGTGGCCTCTTCAGGCTTGTGCGGTACGTTCTTCTGCCGTTCGCGAGGAATGTTGTAAGGGTCAGGCAAGCCGGCTTCGTGCTTGATGTGGCGAGGGTCCATCGGCCATTCGGGTCCGAAGATGCCGATGTCGTCCTTGCCGTCACCATCCCAGTCGCCGACCACAGGCTTGTCGGCTTCGCTGCCGAGCTTGGCCCACAGGTCACCTTCGTCCCACACACCGTTGCCGTTGACGTCGAGGAACCATTCACCTTTGTAGAAGATGCCGAGTTCGCTCTTGCCGTCACCGTTCCAGTCGCCGACCACGGGAATTGCGTCGGCGATACCAAAGGCGTAGACCTTCGTTTGGCCAGCTTCACCTTCGACGTCTTCGCTGTGGATGGTCCAAATGCCTTTCCGCAGGCGTTCGGACTGCCACTGAATCTGGTCCACGAACATTGCCGGACGAAACAGCTTTTCGCTGATGCGAGTGCTACGTTCCGAGATGCGCGGCGTACCAGCATCGATGATGCTCAAGTGCCATGTCCAGCCCGCATCGCCACCGGTGATGATCTGCTCTGCAACTGGCGGCGGAATGAAGATGAACGGCGGCAACTCCGGCGGCAGCGGCGGAATGACGTTCGGCACCTCTGGTGGCGGCGTGATCAACTTTGGCGGTGGCGGAATGATGGTCGGAGTGATCTTCACTTCGCTGAAGTTGTTGAGCAGCGATTCTTGCCCCGCGGCCAATGGTATGCGAAGGATCGCATCGAACTGGAAGTTCACGCCGGCTGCTTCGAACGTGAAGATCGTCAGCGGATCGACGAACGTGTTGACGTTCACCGCCAGACCCGTGGTCGTGCCCGCGGTGTCCTTGCTATCGAAGTAGCCGCTCGGATGCACTTCGATAACGGTATAGTTGCCAGCGGCCAAGCCATCGAACTTGTAGAAGCCGTCGCTGTCGGTGGTGAGGCGGTACGCGCCACTGCCGCCGTGCAAGGTTTCGGACAGGTCGACCGGTTCGCCGGTGAGTGTGTGACGAAGTTCGAGCACCACGCCCGAGATCCGCGTGTCATCGGCCGTGAGTTGACCATCGCGAATCTCGTACAGATTCGCGGGAGGTGTGTTGCCGTTCGTGGGAATGGCGGGACCGTCCTGGAAGACATACCCCGACAAGCTCGCGGGAGGCACTTCGCAGAAGTTGTACTCAACGGCGTTCTCGCCACTATCGAGGTTAACTTCAGAAATGACATCCTGATCGAAGTCGTTGCCGCCTTCGCTACCGGCAACCTGACCACCTTGGAAGTAACCCGTGGGCTGCGTTTCCTTGACGGTGTACTGCCCAGGCTTGAGGTTGAGGAACTCGTAGTAGCCTTGCGAGTTGGTGTGCGTCGTGGCGACGATCGAGCCGAACTCATCGAACAGGTTGATCGTCACACCAGCGAGCGGCTGCTCTTCAGGCTGGAAGATACAGTCGTGTTGGGTATCGACCCACACCCAACCGCTGAGTTTGGCTGGCAGGATCTCGCAAAAATTGTAGTTCACGGCATCGTCGCCGGAATTGAGCGTTACCTGGCTGATCTGATCGGTCTGGCTGTCGTTACCGCCGTGCGAACCTTTGACCTGACCACCTTGGAAGTAGCCAGCCGGTTGAGATTCACGAACTGTGTAAGTACCGGGCGGCAGTTTTTCGAATTTGTAGAAGCCGTTCTGATCGGTGAAGGTTGTGCCAACGAGATTATCGTTGGCGTCGTACAGTCGAATCTGCACGCCAGAAATTGGCTTCTCGTTCGAGTCGAAGTAGCAATCGCGATCGGGATCCTCATGCACGTAGCCGTTGATGCTAACGGGCAGGATCTCGCAGAAGTTGTAATCGGTGGCATTCTGACCCGAAGCGAGAGCGATCTGGCTCAATTGGTCGGTAGCTTCGAGTCCGCCGTGAGAGCCGAGCGCCTGACCACCATGAATGTAATTCGCAGGCTGGCTCTCACGCACCATGTAAGTGCCCGGAGCCAAATTGTCGAACTTGTAGAAACCATTCTGATCGGTGAGCGTCGTGCTTATCAGATTGCCGCCAATGTCGTACAAACTGATCGTCACGCCAGCGATCGGCTTCTCGCCCGGATCGAAGATGCAGTTGCGAATCGGATCTTCGTGGACATAACCCGAGAGGCTTACGGTCTTGAGTTCGCCAAAGTTGTACTCGACGCCGTTATCGCCATTCAGCAGGGCGACGCCGTTTTGCTTGTCGTTCGTTGCGGTACCGACCGTGACGCCGCCGATCTTACCGGGAGTGTCTTTGCCGTCGCTCCAGCCTGCGGGCTGAGCCTCGACGATCATGTAGGTTCCGGCACCGAGGCCGGTGAATTTGTAGAAGCCATTGGCATCGGTGACCGCCGTGGCGATTTGGGTGCCACCGGCATCGAACAAGGTAATGGTCGTGCCGGGAATGGCTTCTTCACCCTGTTCGCGATTGCCGTCGTTGTCACGGTCGTGATAGACGTAGCCCGAAACCATCGCGGGCTCTTTTTCGCAGAAGTCGTAGTTGATGCCGTTGTCGCCGCCGCGGAGCGAGACGTCGATCGTGTCGTTCTCGACGACGGTACCTGTCTTCACGCCATTCACGGTACCGACGTGATCGCCACCATCGATCAAGCCGGGCGGCGTGATTTCGACAATGGTGTATTCGCCCGGACGCAGGCCGGTGAACTCGTACTGGCCTTGGGCGTTGGTGACGGTCTGCTTGAGTGTGTTGCCGAGTTTGTCTTTCAGCAGCACCGTGGCGCCGGCGATGGGACGAGTGGCGACACCAGCCGCTTCGCAATTGCCGTACTTGTCGGTGAGGCGCACGAGACCGCGAATCGAAGCCGGCAGTGTCTCGGCAAAGTCGTACTTCACACCGTGCGTATCGCCCAGAGGCATGGCGATTTCGGTGAGTTGATCGGGGTCGTTCGAAACGAGACTACCCGTCTTCACGCCTTCGACCAAACCGACGATGGCACCCACGCTGAAGTATTCATCAGGCTGCGTCTCACGCACCTGGTAGGTTGCTGGGTCGAGCTTCAGGCTTGCGCCAAACTCGTACTCACCTTGTGCGTTCGTGGTGGTGGTATGACCGGTGAAGACATAGCTGTTGCCGACCTTCTTCCACAGCGACATGGTAACGCCACTGATGCCGGTATCGCCCTGGTCTTGCACCAAGTCGGCATCGTAGTCGAGGAAGACCTTACCGGCGATGGTGATGGGCTTTGGCAATTGCTGCAGCGGAACCATCACGCCCGTCGAACGGTCGCGTTTGCCTTCGAAGTCGTCTTGCGGCAGACCATTACTGTTGCCCGACGATTTGAGCAGGTTGGTGCCGGCGAATTGTTGGTCGTACAGGTTGCGGAATTCTCGTCCACCTTCGACATCGTAGTAATGCGGCGCTTTGAACGTAGCCGTCGAGATCGAACCTTGAAATTCGACGCCCGAGGTAATTGGGTCGACGCTTTCGTTGTGGACAGCGAGGTTGGTTTCGCTTGGATCGTAGTCCTGCACTTCGTCGACATCGATGCTAAAACGCAGCTTCTCGCCAGCATTGAAGCCTTTGAAGTTCAGCACCAGACGTGTGCCGCCATCTTCCACCGTCCAGGTCACTTCCTGAATGCCTGTTTGCGAAACAATCTGCATGCCGAAGGCTTCGTCCGCCCCCCAGCCACCCTTGATCGTATCGAAGAACAGGTCGCCGACGCTGCGGCCAGCGGGACCGTGATCGGTATCGATGACCAGCCGAGTGAGTTCGGTATTGGCAGCACCACCTTCGAACATCAGTTCGAACGTATCGCCATGAAGATCGGAACCGCTATCCTCTTCGATGTAGACGACGCCCAGCTTGATGGGATCGGCATCCATCATCTGGCGTTCTTCCATTGCCTCGAAGCGGCAGCGGCGCGAGCCTTCGTCGAGGCGAGTGGTGCGGCCGCCGCTCTTGCGAATGGTGGTGCCGGTATGTTGTGCGGCTTCCGAGAGTCGAGCCGACCAAAGCGAGCGACGCCAGATCGAGAGCAGGTTCCACAACTTCACAAGTCACCTCCATGTGCTCGGTATCGGAACCACGAACATCCTTGTTCCTGGTTCAAAAACTCGTCTTCATGTTCTGCTGACTGCCGCGACCTACTTCAACTTGAACGGCGGCAACGCCGAAGGAACCGTTCCCAGCCGAGGAGTCGCCGCGGGAGCAGGTCCGCCGGCGATGTTCTCGGTAATTGTCCAGAGCCGAATCGTGGTGTCGTAACCAGCTGAGGCCAGCATGTTTCCCCTGGCCGCCACTGCAGCGACGCTGCCCGTGTGTCCCGTCAGCAGGCCGACTTCTTCTTGCTTCACCACATCCCACAAGCGAACGAGGTTGTCGCTTCCCGAGGTGGCTAATTTGCCGGGAGCATAGAAGGTGGCCGCGAGAACCTTGGTCGGTCGCTTCGGCAAGTTCTTACCCTCGGCACCATCGCTAAGTGGCTGCACGTGAACCGTGCGATCTTCACCGACCGAGGCAAGGTAGGTGCCATCGGGGGAGTACTCCAGCGCTCTTACGCGTTGGGTGTGAGCGGCAATGTCGCGCACTTGGCGACCGTCGACTACACTCAGCAGACGAATGCGACCGCAGCGACCGGCGACAGCGATGGATTGTTGATCGGGCGAGAAGACAACCGTGCGCAAATCGTCGCACGGACCAGCGGCCTGCCAGAGCAGTTCGCCGTCGCTGACGCGATACATGCGGACGGTCCGTTCGAAGCCGACCACGGCCAGCTTGGTGCCATCGTCGCTGAACCTGACGGCGGTGATGGCCTGCTCGTGCAGCACGAGTTGGCGAGGCTTCATTACCCCTTCAGTCGGCCACAGTAGCACGCGGCGATCGTTGCCGGCCGAGGCGAGCAGGGTGCAATCGCGGTTGTAATCGATGGTGCGGACCCAATCGACGTGCGCATCGAGTCGATGGACCTGGCTGCCGTCAGCCAGGCTATAGACCCGCACGACGTGATCGTCGCCGGCAGTGGCGATGACCTTGCCATCGCGGTGAATCTCGAGCCCGGTGATGACCGGCGGAGTGAGTTCGTCGGGATCAGCCTTCAGCTGAATGACGCGGGCGGGCCAATCGAGCCTCGCTGATACATCAGTAACGCCCGGTGCTTGTGCCTGGGCAGCAGGGGCCGGCAACCACCACGGCGAAGAGAGCGTGGCAGCAGCGGCAAACAGAAATCGGCGGCGATGAATGGATGGCATAGTGATGATTTGCCAGCGTAGGTTTCATAGCAGACAGGAAGGCCGACAGACGGTCGTGACAGCGGCACGCCAGGCTGGTGCGCGGGACCGCTGTTCGTTTTGTATCGGTTGCAAAAGAGGCCGCGCCCCAGCAGAAAGATCGGGCAAACCAAGTCGGCTGTTAAGCTTTGCCGGCTAGGGAAGCCTTGCCGGCGCACAAGCAGTCCCTTCGGGGCGTGCTACTTGGGAGAGAGCGAATTCAAGTGAAAAACCATCCCTTCGCCAGCAGCATCAGTTTTTGCCATTTGCTGACAACAGGCCTGCTAGTCCAGACATCAAAACGCTGCTGGCGAATTGCGCGGGCGATGGCGAGGCCACCGTTGATGAACAGCCGAACGGGCAACCGCAGGTCGCGGTGTACCGACTGCACCAGCGACTCACCGGAGCGAAGCAAGTCTTCGGCGCGCTTGACCTGGGCCTGCAGCAGATCGCGAAAGGCTTGACTCGGCGGCGACTTGCTGGCTGCTTGCAGAGCAAAGCGGTCATCGTTCCAGCCGAAAGGTGCTCGCTCGTGGCGAGGCAAGTAGATCCGTCCCTTGGCGAAGTCGCGGCTCACATCCTGGCAGAAGTTGATGAGTTGCAGGCCCGTGCAAACAGAGTTCGACCGGGCGATGTTCTCGGCAGTTGCACTTTGCCCGAGGTGCAGAACCAACTGGCCAACCGGGTCGGCCGAGTTGCGGCAATAGCCGAGCAAGTCGTCCCAAGTCTCGTAGCGAGTTTGCACCTGATCTTGTCGGAAGGCGATCAACAGATGGCGAAAGGGTTCGAGCGGGATTTGCTTCTCTGCGATGGTTCGGTTGAGGGCCACAAACACAGGATGGCAAGATTCTTCGCGATGTTCGAGTTGCTGTTCCCACCAGGCGAGCAACTCCGTCGCTTGTTCAGGATTCTGGGCTTCATCGGCCAGATCGTCGGCCCAGCGACAGTAGGAGTAAACATTGCACAGGTGCTGGTGCAAGTGCTTGGGAAAGAGCCAATTCACCACCGAGAAGTTCTCGTAGTGCGAAGTGGCCAGCGCGCGGCAATAAGCCTCTGCTTCCTTGAGGGAGGGCCGGGGATGATCGCTGAGCGGTCCCCAGCGGGCGAGTTGTTCGGCGAGATTCAAAGGTGCACTTTCGACAGGCAGCTAATCCAGATAATTCCACCGCTTGAGCAGCCATAGTGCCAGCGGGATAGCGGTGATCAGCAGTTGCATCGCGATTGTGGCAAAAATTCCAACCGTGTGCAGGCTGTCGCGCCGCTGGCCGCATCGCAAGTCTGAAATCACTGCCAAGAGGATGGCGCCCAGCACAACCCAGGTTGTCACGAACTCGATGCGGAAGACGAGAAAGTTGTTCCTCGCGAAGAGCATCGAACCCACGTTGACGAGCAGTATCACTCCCTGTGTGACAGCACCGCAGACAAACGCGGCTCCCCACATCTGTTGGAATGTTCGCAGTGGTAAGCAGTAGAGCACGGTCGCCAGCGCGAGTGTCAGCAGTCGCAGCACTTCGTAAATCGGTCCTGCGTAACCCCAAGTGTTGAGCGTCGAAAGAACAACCATGCTAAGAAATATCGTGGCCGTCGCGTGAACGCCGCCGATCACCAGCAGCCAATGCCCGGGCTGAGTCGGGAACCGAGGACCATCGGTCATGTATCGCCACACCATCAGCACGACTGCAGCTGTATGCGATCCCCACAGTGGTGCATAGAAAAACGCAACGACCTGGGACAACCAGCCAATTCGCCCGCTCCAGAAATCGTTGGTGGCACGGTCGAAGGCCAGCAGCACCGCGCTCATCGCGGTCCACAGCATAAGTATGCCGATGGTGATGCGCTCAGGCGGCGGCTGGTAAATCGGTGGTTCCTGCGCTGGCAACTGTACCATCGTTCGTTCACTAATAGCCAAGTGGCGGCGGGGCCAGCCAGGCTTGAGCCAGTTGTCCGTTGTACAGCAGTACCATCGGAAGTATGGAGCATCCTTCCGCGACAATTCCCAGCCAATGAAAGAGGTCGTGTTCGGTCCGTCCCAGTAAATCGCGCAGTACCGCCATGGCGAACGAGAGGATGAGTGGTACCGTCAACACGACTGTCATGACGAGCAGCAGGCTCACATTCGAGAACCCGCCAAAGCTAACAATAAGAAACCAACTTCCAATCGCCAGCCTGCAGTAGGCATAGCGGAGCCAAAGCTTGTCGGGCCTCGTTCGCCAAATGACATAGCCGACGCAGATCACGGCCATGAGGTGAGGAAGGCCTTCGATTTGTGGAATCCACGCGACCGGATCGTCAATCAGGTCCCGGCCAGGATTCACGGCGGTCGCATACCGAATCTTTTGCACCCAGACATCGATCAGGCGCTGGACGATCCAGTCGCAGCCTACGAAGACCAGCAGCCAGTGACCGAATGTCTTGGGAAAGGTATCGACCTTTGTCCAAAGGCGAAGGGCTGCCAAGAACAGGCCGGCCAGGCCCATCGAGTTCAGCCAGGTCCAATAGAAGTTCCTGGCAAAGTAAAGGTCCAGCGGATACGGAATCAAGTAATTCAGCAAGCCCGGGGTGAAGTAAACCAGGACAGCCATGGCCACCAACCACAACTGGCCATGCAGCCAGCTCAGTCGTTCGCGAGGCTCTTCGATGAAGACGATGTCCGGTACCGCCGTTTCCTGCGGATCGTGCATGTACGGATCGACTTGCGGCGACTCATACGGGTTGTGCATCAGGGCAACTCCACTGCCTCGCGATAGTACGGTACGTGTGCATTCAGGTGAAGCTGCTTTTCGGCATACTCAGCAAACGCGAGGGCGACGTCTTCTTCGCCGTGAGTGAAAAAGACTCGCTTGGGTTTGGGGCTGAAGTGGGTCAGCCATTTGATCAGGCCGTTGCGGTCGGCGTGACCCGACAGGCCGTAGACCTGGGCAATCTGCGCTTCGACTTTGAATTGTTGGCCGTGAATCCGCACGTACTTCTTGCCGCTGACGATCTCGTGGCCGAGTGTTCCCTGGGATTGATGGCCGACGAAGAGAATCGTGGCCGCAGGCCGGCCGATGTTGTTCCGCAGGTGATGCTTGATGCGGCCGGCGTTGCACATGCCGGCGCTCGACATGATGACACAGGGCTCGTAGCTCGCGTTGATCTTCTTTGATTCTTCGGCAGTGCGAACCATCGTCAGGCCGGGGAAACGCAGAGGTGCTTCAGCACCGCTGATCAAGGCTTTCATCTCTTGGTCGTAGTACTCGCGATGCCGCTCGAAAACCGCCGTTACATCGACAGCCATCGGACTATCCATGTAGATTTTGACGGGCGGAATTCGCTTGGCCCGCACGAGCCTTGAAAAGTGATACATCAGTTCTTGAGCCCGCTCGAGCGCAAACGTGGGAATGACGACATTGCCTCCGCGACCGATCGTGGTGTTGATCACTTCGGCCAGTTGCGTTTCGACATCGCCCGCGTCGGGATGTAATCGATTTCCATAGGTGGTTTCCATCACGACGTAGTCGGCCTTTAACAGCAGTGACGGATCGCGAATGATGGGCTTGTTCCACTGGCCGATATCGCCCGAGAAGACAAGCCGCTGCATTTTCCCGTTCTCGGTCACTTCGAGTTCGATCATGGCCGAGCCGAGAATGTGCCCCGCATCGTGAAAAATGGCCTTCACATTCGGCAGCACCTGCGCTGGCTGGTTGTAGTGAACCTCGCGAAATAGTGGCAGGCAGCGGTCGACATCTTCATCGAGATAGAGCGCCTGGGGTTCGAACTGAGTGCGACGGTTTTCTTTCATGTGCCGTTTGCGTTTGTACTCGGCATCTTCAGTTTGAATCTTGGCCGAATCGCGGAGCATGATCTCGACGAGCGACGACGTGGGCCGCGTGCAATGAATGGGCCCAGTGAAACCTTCTTTCACGAAGCGGGGAATCAGCCCGCTGTGATCGATATGCACATGCGTGAGGAGCATGGCATCGATCTTGGCTGCAGGAATGGGGCAGAGATCCCAGTTGCGATTCTGGTACTGCCGTTCCTGAAACAGCCCGCAATCGATCAGCAGTTCGCGCCCATCGGTTTCGAGGCAATATCGGCTGCCGGTCACCTGCCGGTTGGCCCCTAGAAAATGCAACTTCATCGCGTGCTCTTACAAGAGAGATCAATAGGGAGAGACCCAGGCGATTAGACACTTGCCGTAGCCGGTGGGACAGGCTGGGAGCCTTACTCCACCATCTACGGCAAAAACAGTTGACAGCTACGGTGTAACCCGTAGAATGCATCCCATGGCTAGACCAAAGGAAGAGCATCCGACGAGTGGTGAGTTGGAAGTATTGAAAGTGCTGTGGCAGCGCGGACCGAGTACCGTGCGCGACGTGCTGGAAGTACTGAACGAGTCGCGGCCACGTGCTTATACATCGGTGATGAGTCTGATGAACGTGATGGCAGACAAGGGGCAACTTGTCCGCCGCGAACAGGGTCGCGCGTTTCTGTACGAGCCGGCCTTCGAGCGCGAAGAAACGCTCGGTGGCATGGTGGCCGATCTGCTGGGGCGGGCCTTCGAGGGTTCCGCCAGTCAGCTGGTTGCGCATCTGCTCGATCAAACCCGTCCCGATTCGGGTGAACTCGATGAGATTCGCAAAGCGATTCAACAATACAAACAGGGTCGGCCTGAGAAGAAGTAGAGGCGCGCATGACTGCCATCGACTTGCTGACGCATCCGCTCTCGCAGCGATTGACGTGGACGCTGGCTCACTTTCTGTGGCAGGGACTGCTCGTTGCGGCGCTCCTCGTCGCCATTGTCGAAGCCCTGCGGATTCGCAGTGCGAACGCCCGCTATGCACTCTCACTGACCGCGCTCTTGCTGATGTTGCTGGCGCTGCCAACGACTTGGGCTTGGCTGGGAGAAGAGCCGATCGCTGAGACAACGGTGGCAATTGTCTCTAGCGACGAAGCGATTGCCGCTGCAGATGCTCGTGTAACGGGTAGCGACTTCCAGGCCTGGTTTCGCACGCTGCAGCCCGTGGTTTTCACCGCCTGGCTGGCTGGTTGTCTGTTACTGAACATGCGACTGGTCGTCAGTTGGCTGGCGACGCGTTCGCTGTTGCAAACGCGCGTTGCGTTGCCGCGCGAAGTTTCCTCACAACTCGCTCGACTTGGCTGGCGTTTTCGCACGGCGATTCCCCGCGTGGTCTATGCCAGCGAGCGAGTGTCGGAAGCATTGGCGGTTGGCTTCTTTAAACCTGTCGTGTTGCTTCCCGCTGCGTGGCTGCTGGAGTTACCTCCGAATCTGCTCGAAGCCGTGGTTGCTCACGAACTGGCTCATCTGCGGCGGTGCGACTTGTGGGTGAACCTGCTGCAGCGAGTGGCCGAGGCAGTCCTCTTTTACCATCCGGCCATTTGGTGGCTCTCGTCGCGACTGCGACGCGAGCGAGAACTTTGCTGTGACGAGTTGGCAGTTGCCGCCACGGGCGAGCGACTGGACTATGCCGAAGCATTGGAATTGACAGCCCGCTGGGCGATGGTCGACGGGCGACCGGCGCTGGCAGCAGGTTATTTCGGAGAAGGCAAAATGAATCTGCTCCATCGTGTCCGCTGCGTGCTGGGAATTTCCAGCGAACGACCTGCCTCGTTGTGGCCAGCTGGCCTCGTGCTCGGTGGGCTCTCGCTCGCCTTGCTCACCGCCATCTACAGCGTGAGTGGCAACAACAGTGCCGTTGCCCAGGAAGGTCGCAAAGAGGGAGAAGTGAAGCGCGACGGTGATGCACCTCGCCGCGAGGGTGAAGTCAAACGTGATGGCGACCGCCCACGCCCGGAAGTGAAACGCGAAGGAGATCGCCCGCGACCAGAGGGTGAAGTTCGTCGTGATGGAGATCGTCCCCGCCCCGAAGGCGATCGCCCACGTGAAGGCGATGTTCGTCGCCCGACCGATCCGAATCGCGTGGAAGGTGCCCGTGAGGGGGACCGACGTCCCGATGCTGCTCCCAATCGCGAGCAGGCGGAAATGATGCAGCTCATTCGTCAGCTTCGAGCGGAAGTGACCGAATTGCGGGCAGAAGTGGCTCGCCTGCGTGGTGGCCGTGGTGAACCCGATCGTCCTCGCCCCGATGCGGTTCGTCCACGTGAAGGTGGTGACCGCCCCCGCCCAGAAGGTGACCGTCCGCGCGAAGGCGCGGATCGTCCACGTGAGGGCGCTGACCGCCCTCGGCCCGAAAGTGATCGTCCGCGCGAAGGTGCAGATCGGCCGCGGCCGACCGAACGCCGTGAAGGTGCTGATCGCCCTAAGCCAGAAGGCGAACGCAAATAATCGGAACGGTCTTAACTACGAGGGTTTAAGCCTGCGATTGCGGCGGCAGCCATGACTGTCGCCAGCAGTCGCGGCGTTTTCAGCCAATCATGCTGCAGTACCAAGGGAAGTTACTTCTCATCCGGCCCTAACTGCAGCAGTAGTTTCTCGAGCGCTTGCAGATCGACGGGCTTGGTCAGGTGGTGATCGAAACCGGCATCGCGTGCTTGCTGACGATCGGATTCACGGCCGTAACCGGTAAGAGCAATTAAAGTTGGCTGCACCACTTCCGACCGGGCGCGAATCTCGCTCGCCAGTTCATAGCCCGACATGCCAGGCATGGCGATATCGGAGATCAAGATATCGGGCTTGAGCGAGGCGATCACTTCCAGCGCAGCCGTTGCACTGCTAACCGTGTGCACGTGCTGCCCCAGCTTTTGCAGCAAGCGGCCCAACAGGTACCCAGCCGATTCGTTGTCGTCAACGATCAGAATGCGGTACACGGGCACGGGCTTGGTGGGTGGAACCGGCAAGGGAGCTTCCATCGGCTGTGGTGTGTTGACGGGGCGAGCTAAGGGGAGGCGAACGACAAATTCGCTTCCGAAGCCCACGCCTTGGCTGCGGGCAATGATCGAGCCGCCATGCATTTCGACTAGCGTTTTTACCAGAGTGAGACCAATGCCCAAGCCCCCATGCGTACGCGTGTGCGAGCTGTCGACCTGCGTAAAGAGGTCGAAGACCTTGGTCAGCATCTCCGGCGGAATGCCGACGCCGTTGTCACGGACGGTGATCACAGCCTGGGTAGCTTCGCGCTGGATGCACAATTCGATTCTACCGCTGGGCGGTGTGTATTTCGCGGCATTAATTAGCAAATTGCTGATGATTTGAGACACGCGAACCTTGTCGGCGTCGAGAAACAAAGGCTGACCGGGAAGCTCGACTTCCAGTCGATGCTTTGCCGAATCGATGACTGGCTTGCTGACATCCAAGGCCGTATCGATCACGTCCGTTAATGCGAACGACTCACGACGCAGGTTAAGCTTGCCTCGTGAAATGCGGGAAACATCGAGCAGGTCGTCGATCAGGCGGATCAATTGCTCGACCTGACGAGACATCATCACCCGTAGCTCGTGGTTTTGTTCGACGGAGTTCGAATCCAGTTCGAAGAGCTGCAAAGCGGCCGAAAGTGGCGCGAGCGGATTATGCAACTCGTGCGCGAGCATGGCGACGAACTCGTCCTTGAGCCGATCAGCCTCGCGCAAGGCCTCTTCCGCCTTCTTTCGCTCGGCGATTTCGAGCTGCAGGGTTTCGTTTACGCGGGCCAGCTCAGCGGTACGCTCTTGCACCCGCTGTTCGAGTTGTTGATTCGCCTGTCGAATCACATCCTCCAGCTTGCCCCGCTGCAGAGCGTAGCGCATGGCCCGCTCGAGCATATCGGCAGCCAGTTGGTCCTTCACGAGATAATCGACGGCCCCGGCTTGCATGGCTTGCAGGTCGACTTCCCGTTCGCGTTGACCGGTGAGAATGATGACGGGGGAATGGCACCCTGCCTTTTGAGCTTCCGCGATTAGTTCCAATCCGTTCTTCTTGCCCAGGCGATAGTCGATCAGGTAGACGTCGTGGTGGCATTCAGAGAATGTTTGCACGGCCGATTCGTAGGTCGCCACGCGGTCGAGATGATACGAGCCGCGTGGGAACTCTTCGAACAGTTCCTTCGTCAGCAAGTAATCGTCCTCGCCGTCCTCCACCAGTAGTACGCGGACGGGGCCCTCACCCATTACCTTCACCATCGGCTCCAGCGGGAAGCTCCACAATTTCGAGCCAGTACTTGCCGATCGTGCGAATGACATCGACCAGCGAAGTAAACGTCACGGGCTTGGTCACATAAGATTCTGCCCCCAGGTCGTAGGTGCGAAGGATGTCTTCCTCGGCCTTGGAGGTCGTCATCACCACGACGCGAATGTTGCGCAAGCGGGGATCGGCCTTGATTTCGCGCAGCGCTTCACGGCCGTCTTTCTTCGGCATGTTTAGGTCGAGCAGGATCAGACTGGGACGAGGCGAACTGCTGGGCTCGCTGTATTTATTGCGACGGAATAGATAGTCCATCAACTCTGCGCCGTCTTCGACAAAACGCAGGTCGTTGGCGAGCCGGCTCTCGTCGAATGCCTCCTGGGTCATCTGGCGATCATCGGCGTCGTCATCGGCCATCAAGATCGTGATTGGTTTTCCTTCGCGATTCATGCGCGAATCTCCTGGTTGCTGGTCTGGGTGGCAGGTCGACTGTTTGCGGGCGAGTTGGCGCTGGGGCTGCGTTGTTGGATCGGCAAAGTGAACACAAAGCGAGTCCCCTGATTGGGTTCGCTGTGGGCCGCAATGTTACCGGCATGCCGTTCGATAATCTTACGGCAAATGGCTAACCCCATGCCCGTCCCCTGGTACTCATCGCGGCCGTGCAGTCGTTGAAACAATTCGAAGATACGATCGGCGTAGACTTGCTCGAAGCCGATGCCGTTGTCTTGCACCGTCACTTCGCAGACCGATCCGTTGGCTGCGTGTTCGCCATTCGACTTGGCGGGGGCAGGAACGATCTGCGAGGTAACCTGAACCACGGGTGGCAAATCGGGACGATGGAATTTGAGCGCATTGCCAATCAGGTTCTGAAACAACTGGCGCATTTGGGTTGGATCGGCTTCGATGTGCGGCAGTTTGCCAATTTCGACTTTCCCCTTCACATCATGTAAACGAGCTTCCAGGTCGCCCACAACTTCTTCGGCCACTTCATTCAAATCGACGGCACTAAAAGGTTGCGCTTTGGAGGCGACGCGCGAGTACGTAAGCAGATCGTCGATCAGCTTGCGCATGCGGCCAGCCGAAGAAAGCATCCGTTGCAGATAGTCAGCGCCACGCTCGCCCAGTTGTGCCCCACAATGGAGTTGCAGCCGATCGCCAAAGGCTTGAATCTTGCGCAACGGCTCTTGCAGATCGTGAGAGGCAACGGACGCGAATTGTTCGAGTTCACGATTGCTGCGTTGCAATTCCTGAGCAGCTTGCTGGGCCGCAGCCTCAGCCTGGGTGCGCGTCGTGACTTCATCGCGGAGCGCATTGTTGCTGGCTTCGATCTCCATCGTCCGGGCTTTGACCCGGTCTTCTAAGCGGTCTTTCGACTTTTGCAGAGCTTCGGAAAGTTGTTGGCGTTGAACGAGATCTCGCGAAACCAGGATGTAACCGCTGATGGCCAATGCCAAACCAAGCGCCGATGAGATCAGGCCAGTGGCAAGCGAAGTCCAATAGCTGACGTGCGAGTCAAGGTTGTGCTGAGCCAGGATCGTTTGTTCCCGGGCCTCCAGAGCCCCGATTTGAGCCCGAATCTTGTCCATCACCGGCCTGTCGTCTCCCATGGCGGTCAACTTGCTGGCAGCGGCCAAACCTTCCTTGTCGCGCACATCGATCGACTCCTTGATCAATTGCATCCGGTCGCCAATCGTAGCTTCCAACTCTTCGAACAGCTTCTTCCCTTCGGCGTCGGTCGACACAAGCTTGCCGACAACTCGCAGTTTTTGTTGCAGCGACAACGAAGCGGATTGATATGGTTTGAGAAAGCTGTCTTCGCCCGTGATGAGGTAGCCACGTTGCCCGGTTTCGGCGTCGAGCAGGATCTGAAAGAGCTGTTGGAGCTCACCCAACGCGGAATGTTGATGTTCGACTCGTTCGGCAGTTGCCTGCAGACGCTGGAGGTTTACGTACGACAAGACACTGTTGGCAAGCAGCGCGATGAATACCAACAAGAAGCCAACCAGGATGCTCTTGTTATACTTGTAGATAAACATGAAAAGATGATTTGCAATTGCACGCGATCAAGCGGGCCAAGTTTCAGGAAGATTTCGCCTGCGATTTCGCGGCTCCGGGTTTTGTCGTTGCGCTATCTCGGATGACAGTTGATCCTAGATCACAATGTTCCGACAACGCTGCCTGCAGTTCGGCAACCGCAGCTTCCAGTTCGGCGATCGCCGCTGGAATGTTGTTCTTCTCGCTTGGCTCCCGCTCGGCCGTTTGAGTCAGGGTTTCTAAGGCGATGGCCGCCGACACTGCGCGGGTGGCACCGAAGTTCAGCACTAGGCCTTTCAAAGTGTGGGCGGCGCGTTTGAGTGAGGGATAGTCCTGAACGCTGTAGGTTTGGTGAATCGCCGTGATGTACTGCGGCGCGTCTTCGTTGAGAAGCACGATCATGTCCTGAAACAGGCCACGATCGTTGCCCATTCGGCGGAGGGAACCGCTGTAATCAAAAATGGGAGCCATGACTCTGTTCCTCGCCGTTAATAAACCTCAGCGTGCCAAATCCTGGTTTCACTCGGAGCAGTTCTGTTGATGCTAGTTCCCGGCCGGGGCGACATGCACGTGAACGGCCATTGTCTCCAAGGCGGGTGTGTACAAGGTGCCAGCTATCGGGGCTGTGTCGCGATAGTGACGGCCGACGGCTACTCGAACATGATCCAGGTTAGGTAAGATGCCGTTGGTTGGATCGAATCCTTTCCAACCAACATTGGGAATATACAGTTCGACCCACGCATGCGAGGCAACCGACTGCAAGCTATCGAGTTGCGGGCAATACACGTAGCCACAAACATAGCGAGCCGGGATGCCCATCAAGCGGGCCAGGCAAATGAACAGATTCGAAAAGTCCTGGCAAACGCCTTGTTGCGACGTGAACACATCGTAGGCGGTAGTCTGCAGCACCGTGCTGCCGGGGACATATTTGTATTGGCGGTATAGCTCGAGGTTGATCGCGAACAGCGTCTCCATCAAGTCGCGCGAGTTACGCACGACGAACGACATCGCGTATTCATAGAGCTCGCGCAATTGCGTTTCCGGCAATTCTTCCGAGGTCAAATATGGCGAGAGCATCGTCAGCTCCCACGGCATCCACGACACCGGAAACGCGGGGCGAATCGGCAGGTTCGCAAATGCGAACGGATCGTCATCAACTAGTTCGACGACACTCTCCGCGATCACCGACAGCTCGGTGTAGGGACTTTTGACTTCGGTGCGGTAAGTCGCGTTGCCAAATACGTCCTCGTAGGCAATGACGTCCGATGCGGGCTGGCAGAATAGCTGGTGCGAGAGAAGTCGCTGCTTGACATCGGTCACGGGCTTCAGGTGCATTCGATGCACGCTGCGCTTGACCGACCGGTCGTATTGAAACACATTCCGGTGCTGCACCTTCAGCCGACGGGTTTTCTGGTCGGCAACCTTGATCGCAATCGAGGGCTTGGTTGGCTTGAGCTGTGCTGGCCCAAGGGCTCCCGCCGTGGCAGCTGCCACAGGGGCATGATTTGCCAATTGCGCTGGAGCGTGATGCGTTCCAGGGGAAGCGGGAGCTGCCAACTTAGGCTCGAGTAGTGTCATAGCATCCCTGGCTTTATCAAACGGAATCTGCGGGAAAGTTACAATCGCTTGCGATCGTCAACGGTGGAGATCGAAGTGACTTTGTTCATCTGGTCGGTCATTACGCGAATCTGAATGCCCGGCTTCAGATCTTCCAGCTTGCCCGGTTTTCCGTTCACGGTGATGCGAGTCGTGTCGTTCGTCTTGAAGACGTGCTCCTTACCGTCGGCGGTTTTCATGCTCACCTGGCCAGTTCCCGCGGAGACTACCGTGCCCTCGTGAAGCTGCGGTTCAGCGGCAGCTTGCGTCTCAGACGAGGCGTAAACCGCACCACCCAACAGGCCGGTCAGGGCAACGAATAGCAGCATCCCAGTAAAACGCAGCATGATCTTACCCTCCGAAAGTGATCCGAACAGCCGCTACGGGCAGGTACCCGGCGACGAACTCTCCGAGTGCAGAGCAATTCGTGGGCCAAACCCTACCTGGCCCCTGTTTTCGCATGAAGTGCTAGCGAATCAGGTGCTTAAATTCACTCCAGGCACTACTTACGCGGTTCACGCTGATCGTGACGCGCAAACGTCGCCCTCTGCGGCGCTAAGCCGCTGCAAGGCTGCGATACAAGGTGGTCACCGCTGGCTCATCTTCAGCCCCAAGTCATTGCCGTTGACCCTGTTGCTGTAGCCTCTAAAATCAGCGTCTAAAATTGCGAACTTCTTCAATGATTCAGGGTCCGTACCCTTTACGCAATCGCGCAACTTCTCCGTCAAATAACTGACCGAACATGACCACACCTGAACTGCCCGTCCCCCCCGCTGCCAACGATTCCGCCACCGAAGGAGAACACGAAGCAGCTCGCCGCGCAAAGATGCGCAAGCTCATCGAGATGGGCATCGACCCTTGGGGCCAGCGATTCGACGAGCGGTCGCTGCTCGGCGAGATCCGGTCGCGAGTCAACGAAGTGGTCTTTGTGAAGGAGTCGGGCGAGAGCGTCATACCTCCTTCGCGCGAGTCGCAGCCTGATCTCGATTTTCGCAAGTGGCTGGCCGATCAAGGCAAGGGCGAACTCAAAGGCCCCAAGGTTCGTGCGGCTGGGCGGATCGTGCTGCATCGCGATACGGGCAAGCTGCGTTTCATCGATATTCAGGACTGGACCGGCAAGATTCAGTTGTTCGTCGGCCGTGCGCAAGTGGGCGAAGAAAGCTGGAAGCTGGCTGAGTGTTGTGACCTGGGCGATCTCATCGGAGTCGATGGCGAACTGCGCTATACCAAGCTCGGTGAACTCACCATCTTCGCCGAGAAGCTGCACTTTCTCTCGAAGAGCGTGCTCCCTCCGCCGGACAAACACGCGGGGCTGGCCGACCCCGAACTGCGTCATCGCATGCGCTATCTCGATCTTGCCTATACCGAAGGTGTGTTGCCGCGATTCTTGCAGCGGACCAAGGTCGTTGCTTCCATTCGCCGCACCCTCAACGAGCAAGGTTATTGCGAAATCGAAGGCCCCACGCTGCATACCATCGCCGGTGGAGCCGCAGCCCGACCGTTCATCACGCATCACAACACGCTCGACATGCAACTGTTCCTGCGAATCGCGCTCGAACTGCATCTCAAGCGACTGCTGGTGGGTGGCATGGAACGCGTCTACGAACTGGGCCGCGTTTACCGCAACGAAGGGATCAGCCCGAAGCACAACCCCGAGTTCACCATGCTGGAGGTCTATCAAGCGTACGGCAACTACGAAACGATGATGGACCTGACCGAGGCTGTGATCTGCAATGCCATCAGCGCGCTCGATGGTGACTTCGTCCGGCCCTGGGGCGAAAAGAAGATCGACTTCACGCCCCCGTTCCAGCGCAAAACGTACGACGAATTGTTCCGAGAACAAACAGGCATCGATCCGCAGGATGCTGCCGCAGTAAAGGCCCTCGCCGAGAAGATCGGCTTTGAAACTGCCGGCAAGCACCCCGACGTCATCAAGAGCGAAGTCTTCGAAGAGAAGGTCGAAGATGCGCTCGTCGGCCCGATTTTCGTCACCGACTACCCGGCCAGCATCTGCCCGCTCACCAAGCGCAAGACCAGCAATCCCGCCGTTGCCGAGCGGTTCGAACTGTTTGTGCATGGCATGGAAGTGGCGAATGCCTACACCGAACTGAACGACCCCGATCTGCAAGAACAGCTCTTCAAGACTCAACTCGCGGGTCAGGGTGCCGACGATACGATGGCCAAGATGGACACCGACTTCGTCCGCGCACTCAAGCATGCCATGCCACCCGCCGGTGGTCTCGGCATTGGCATCGACCGCCTCGTCATGCTGCTCACCAACACGCAAACCATTCGCGACGTGATCCTGTTCCCGATCTTGCGTCCGGAGTAAGCAACGCCGAGCCCGTGACCATTCCGTGGCCTCCAGTGCGAATGGTCATGAAGCCTCGGCAGGTGAAACACTAGCGAACTGACCGCTTGGCAATTGCTCGGCCAGGCGATCGAGCATCTGCAACCAGCTGGGATGAGCGCCGGTTTTCTTGGCGAGAGCTTCGTTCACCGTTTGGCGAAGCGTGAGTTTTGTTTTGCCATCCACCTCTTCGAAGGTGACTGTCACGATGGTCTCGCGCGGCCAACTCGGGTCCATCCCCACGGCAGTCGGTTCCACAAGTTCGCCCGCCGCATTCGCCACGGCCATGGTGAAGACGATTCGCTCATTCGGCACCACCTCGCGGTACTCTCCCGCGCACCAGCACTCGTAGCCATCGGGCGTCTGAATGCAGGAGTGAAACGAGCCTCCCGAGCGTATATCGAGTTGCCGAAAACTAACGCTGCAGCCGCGCGGCGCGAACCACGAGGGGAGTTGTGCGGGATCGGTCCAAGCGCGGAACACGAGTTCGCGCGGCGCATCGAACATGCGGCTGATGAAGACCTGCGGTTCTACCGGGAAGTTACTTTTTGGTTCGTGCACGTTTCTTCTCCTTGCCTTGAAGTTGCTGCAGGTGATCATCGAGCCGATCGAAGCTGTCGCTCCAGAACGCTTGATAGTGCGCGAGCCACTCAGCCGCTTCCTTCAGCCGGCAAGCATCCAGTCGACATGGTCGTCGCTGGGCATCGCGGCTGCGCGTCACCAGCCCGCAGCGTTCGAGCACTTTCAGGTGCTTGGAAATGCCCGGCAGGCTCAACTTGAAAGGCTTGGCAAGCTCGTTCACCGAAGTCTCGCCCCGAGCAAGTCGAGCCAAGATGGCCCGCCTCGTCGGATCGGCCAGCGCGGCAAACGTAGCACTCAGCGGATCGCTCATCGTATTTCACCATTTGGTTAATTAACTAAATGGAAAAATACATCCTCGCGATGGCACCGTCAAGCAAGTGCGCGGCAAGAAACGAAAAACAGCTTCTCCCGAAGATCGTGAGAAGCTGATTCTTTGTCAAACAGAATTCGTCAAATCGAAACCCGGAGCCCAAGGGCTCGACGGATCTTACTCGCCGACGTAGGGCAGCAGAGCCATGAAGCGAGCCCGCTTGATCGCGAGAGCCACGTTGTGCTGGCTGAGTGCGGTGCAGCCCGTCTTGCGACGGCTGACAATCTTGCCGTGGCGATTGATCATCTTCTTGAGGAGCTCGATGTCCTTGTAGTCGACGAACATCGGCCGAGGACGTTCACCATCGACCCAAATTGGATCGCGCTTCTTGATCTTGATGCGGGCCTTCGGGCGCTTCTTGTTTCGCATGTTCCCCTTACCGCCAGGGCCACCGAAACGACCGCCACCACCATCACGTCCACCGCCTCCACCACCACCGCTGTACATCGACATAACTTGAGTGCTCTTAAAGTTCCATGGTCATAAGCCGGCAAGACTTTGCTAGCCGGAGAACTTGAAAATTGGGAACCCGTGATTTTACGGCATTGTGCTACTTACGCAAGGCTCAATCGCGGGTTTTTGCCCCTTCAACAGGCAAGTCACCAGTATCGGCAGTTTCGCCGCAAGTCTGTAATCTCACGATGTTTCCGCCAGTTCGATCTCGGTGGTTTCCTGCTCCACGTTCCGCCGCATCTGGTCTAGTCCAGCCAGGAAGGCCCGCGAGACGCTATTCAGGTCGAGCACGCGGTGATAGTGCAGGTAGATGATCGCCTCTCGCAGGACGAGAAACTTCCGCAGCAGCTCTTCGTCGAACGCGTGGTCGCGGCGTACCGTCCGGTAGCCACCGAGAAAGCTTTGCCACCGGGAGCGGACGTGAGTGTTGACTTCCGCCGGCGGAACTCGGTTCAGCACCCGGCAGTAAATCGCGTCGTACAGCATGGTCGCCAAATCCTGCTCCACGCTGCCGTATTCGCAGTTGTCGAAGTCGAAAATCCACAGCTGGCCGTCGTGCAGAAACAGATTGCCGAAATGGATATCGGCATGCACGAGCCCTAGGGCATCGCGAGTTTGCCCAGCCAGTTGGGCAATGAGACCGTACACCCACTTTTGAAATGCTGGCTGGCCAGCGGCGTAACGCTCCAGGTCAGCCGTCAGCAATCGCGAGTCGAACCACCGTGGACGATGGTACCGCGTTGAGACATCGCTCACCCGCGCGAACGATGCTTCGTGTAGCCGCCCAGTCAGTTGCCCTAGCTGGCGATAGACCGCGGCATCACTATCAGCCAGTTCCACCTTCCGGCCCGGGGCCCGTTGAAAGCGGACGACCAGAAACTCTTGACCATTGTGAATAACGCGTTCGCACATGCGACCTGCCGGTGACAGGATCGCTTGGCAGACAGGAAGCCCCTGTGCTGCCAACTCGGCAACCCAAGCTATCTCAGCTTCGACCTGTTCGAGCGTTCGGCCGCGGCCGTGCGAGATGCGGACGATCGCTGGCGGATCGCCCGCGTGTTCGTAGACGCAATTCTGCGAGGACCGAATCCACCGCAAGTCTGCTGCAGCCAGCCCGTACGGCTCGACCAGCAATTGCAGCAGGGATGGATCGAGTTGTGAGCCTGGGGAAGTGCCATTCATTTGTGCGTTTCATCGCCTAGGGATCGAGCTGGGCTCAACTCCGAAACGCGTTCTTAACCTGCTCGTCTTGCAGGACCAATAGCCCCCAAATCCCGAAGGGGATGCCGAGGATGAGGCAGGGCGATAAACAGGGGATCACGGCGAGGATACACGCCAGTTTCGCAGCGCTTCGGCTTTGCAGGCGAAGCATTTGGACTGCGCCCCAAATCGTTGCGATGTTGGACAGCAGCACTGCTCCGCTGCAAACTGCGCGAATGGTCACTTTCGTTCGATTGGACATTCCAGCGGCTTGATGCCACTGATCGACAAAGCCAGCCGTCAGAGCAACAACGTCCAACATGAGCGGCAGTGCCACACATAGGCTCGAAAGGATCCCAATGGCGATTAAGCAACTCGCAGGGGCAAACACACGTCCCGTTGACTGACCCTCCTGCTGCGCCGCGGGTGATTGGTACGGATTAGACGTCATCAACGGAATCCAGCGGGAGCAATCAGCGCAGCAGCCTAGCCTTTAGCGATCAGCACAGGACTACCCCGTCATACCGCCGTCAACGGTCAGCACCGCGCCGGTGACATAACCCGCTGCGGGGCTCGCGAGGAACAGTACGCAGGCCGAGACATCTTCGGCCTTGCCAACGCGGCCGGCAGGGATCCGCTTCTTGGCTTCTTCAATCACAATGTCGCCGAGGATGGCCGTCATTTCGCTTTCGATAAAGCCTGGGCACACGGCATTGATAGTCACCTTGCGCTTGGCCAGTTCGCGGCTCATGCTGCGGGTGAAACCGATGAGGCCAGCCTTCGATGCCGAGTAGTTGGTCTGGCCAGCGTTCCCCATCAGGCCCGAAACGCTCGACATGTTGATGATCCGGCCATAGCGCTGGCGCATCATCAGGCGGCCCGCTGCACGGGCAAAGAGGAACGGCCCACGCAGGTTGGTGGCGATCACTTCGTCCCATTGTTCGTCGGTCATGATTGGTAGCAGCGTGTCGCGGGTGACGCCCGCGTTGTTGACGAGAATGTCGATGCGGCCCCACTTCTCATTGATGTCGTTCATCACCTTATCGACGGCTACCGACTCGCGCACGTCGCACGGGAATGCTTCGGCATGGCCGCCAGCCGCGGTGATCTCGGCCACGACCGCTGCCAGCTTTTCGGCATTGCGGGCGATGCAGGCGACCTTGGCGCCGCTCTTGGCAATCGCCATCGCGATGGCTTTACCCAGCCCTTGCGAGGCACCAGTGACGACGGCAATCTGCCCGTTGAGATCGACCTTCAAGCTGTCGTAGGGATTATCGGCCATGGCTCTTTCCTTTGTATTTGACTGGTTCCCTCGCCTCGGTACTCCGGGGAGAGGGTTAGGGGTAATGCGGCTGGATGATCGCCCGATGGTGAGAGCACGCAAGTCTCCCTCTCGCCCCGGCCCTCTTCCGAGTCGATGGAGGAACTACGCTTCGATGCCGTCAGCGGCGACCTTGCGATCGATCCGCTTGAGCAGGCCGCGGAGGACGCGTCCGGGACCAATTTCCCAGAAGGGTGCATAGCCTTGACCGAGCAGCGACCGCATCGAGTCTTCCCAGCGAACCGGCGACACCACCTGCTGAACCAGCAAATGCCGGATCTCGTGCGGATCGTCGTGGGCCAGTGCGTCGACGTTGGAAATAACCGGAATGCGTGGCCGAACGAGTGGAACGTGCTGCAGCGCCGCGGCCAATCGTTGCACAGCGGGCTCCATGATCGACGTATGAAACGCACCGGCCACCGCCAGGCGAATCGTCTTCATGGCGCCGGCTTTTTCGGCAATCGCAGGCACCCGGTCGCAGGCTGCTTTATGGCCGCTGATCACGGTATTGCCCGGGCAGAGCATGTTGGCGATCTGCAGCACCTCACCAGGCTGGCGGGCTTCGTCGCAGACGGCTTGCACTTGTTCGATGGTGAGGCCCAGCACGCTGACCATGCCGCTGGGCACTGCGTCGGCGGCGTCTTGCATCGCTTGACCGCGCTGCTGAACGACCTTCAGGCCATCCTCAAACGACATCACCCCGGCAAAGACCAGGGCTGTGTATTCGCCCAGGCTCAGGCCGGCGGCGGCTTGGGCGTCGTTGGCAACTTCTGGCTGTGTGGCTTTCAGCTGCTCGAGAGCGGCGAGGCTGCACACAAACAGGGCCGGCTGGCTATAGACGGTCGAGTCCAGCTTTTCAGCAGGACCTTCGAAGCATAGCTGGGCCAAGTCGTAGCCCAGAATACTGTTGGCTCGATCGAACAGGGCCCGCGCAGCAGGGAGTGTCTCGGCCAATTGCCGGCCCATGCCGACGGCCTGTGCACCCTGCCCAGGAAAAAGGAGGACGATCTTGCTCAAGACCAGACGTTCCGGTTTAGGTCTCTGGCGTTTCTACAATCACACGGCCCATGTAGTAGCCGCACTTTTCGCAAACTACGTGCTGAAGCGTGGACGTGCTGCACTTCGGGCAGAACGACGATTGCTTCGGCGTTTTAGCGTGGTGCGACCGACGCTTGCCGGTCCGCGAATTGGAATGTCGTCGCTTTGGTACTGCCATGACTGTCTCGAATCTACCGACGAAGGAACCAAAAGGGCGATCGTCCGCTAACCATTGATTTGCAGAGAAACGACCGATGTTAGGGGTCACGCGAAGCACTGTCAAGGCGTTTGCAGCACTTCGACAGCTTTGTCAACCGCAGGCTTTCGCCTACGGCTGAATGTTTGTCGCCTCTTCGAGGCTACTGCCACCCAAGTGGCAAATCTACGGGATCTAGCGACCCAGTTCCCAGTGCAGGAACTTCTTGATCTTCATGCCGGCAGCTTCCGCGAACTTAGCCACCGTCAAGCTTGGTTCCTTGACGAAGGGCTGTTCGAGCAGAGCCTTTTCGGCGTAGAAATTACGCAAGCGGCCTTCAACCATCTTGTCGACGATATTGGCGGGCTTGCCTTCCTTGAGCGCGGCTTCCTTGAGGATTTCGCGTTCTTTTTCGATCAACGCTGGGTCGATCTCTTCTTTGGACAAGGCCAGCGGACGCATGGCGGCCACGTGCATGGCGACGTCCTTGGCAGCTTCGTCGGTGCCACCTTCCAACTGCAACAGCACGCCCGAAACGGTACCGCTGTTGTGGCTGTAAGCGCCCGAGCCACCTTCGACGCGGTGCATGCGCCCGACGTTGAAGACTTCGCGGATGCGATTGAACATGTCGTCCTTCACTTCACGCAGCTTCTTGCCAGGGTTGCTGGGCGAAGGCTGATCGAGCAGTTCGTCAGCGGTATTCGCACCAGGGCCGGTGGCCAGAGCTTGAGCCATGTCGTTGGCCAGCTGAATGAACTCGGCACTGTTGGCAACCGGAGCGCTTTCGCACTTCAGTTCGACCACGGCACCAGCGGTTTTGCCGACGCCGTGATAGATGCCAAAGCGGCCGAACGCGGTCTCGCGATCGCTGCGTTTGGCAGCAATGGCGATACCATTCTTGCGCAGCGTTTCTTTAGCCTTTTCTTTGTCGCCCCCGGCTTCGATCAAAGCCTTTTTGCAATCCATCATGGGGAGGCCGGTCTCATCGCGCAATTCGCGGACCAGGGTGGCGGTGATTTCTGCCATGGTCGTATCTCCTGAATCGTCTTGTTGAAAGTATTTTTTGTCTTAGTTCCCTCTCCTCGATACTCCGGGAAGAGGGTTAGCGTGAGGGGCTGACGTGGGTGCTAACGTAGCCAACCAATTCAAGACACTCGTGATTCGTCGGGGGTTCATGGGAGCTGAGCCCCAACCGCTCCAGCTCCTTACCCCGGCCCTCTCCCCAAGCTACAGGGGCGAGGGAGTGAATACTGCTATCTACGCGTTGCCATCTTTCGCGGCGGCGGCAGCTGCTGCAGCGCTGATTGGCTCAGGCTTGGCATCTTTGTCCTTGCCCTTCGCGGCGGCAGCGGCTTGCGAACCGATCAGGATCGCTTCGGCCAGGTGACGCATGATCAGTTCGACGCTGCGGATACCGTCGTCGTTGCCTGGAATGGGCAGATCGACCACGTCTGGATCGCAGTCGGTATCGATCAACGCGACGGTGGTGATGCCCAGCGAACGTGCTTCCTTGATGCAGTTCTTTTCCTTGTTCGGATCGACGACCACGAGGCATTCCGGCATGCGGTTCAGCGTGCGGATACCGTTCAAGTTGCGGTACATCTTGCGATATTCGCGCGACAGCGACGATTGCATCTTCTTGCTGTACGTGGCCAGTTCTTCGCCAGCGCGAATCTTCTCGACCTGTTCCAGGCGGGTCAGCCGGCTGCGAACGGTGCGGAAGTTCGTCAAGCAACCACCGAGCCAGCGTTCGCTGACGAACGGCATGTGGCAGCGGAGCGATTCTCGCTCGACCGCCGGACCGGCTTGACGCTTGGTGCCGACGAACAGAATCAAGCTGCCTTGCGAAGCAACCTGAGCCAGGTACTTCTTGGCCCGCAACAAACCGCGAACGGTTTCGCGGATGTCGATGATGTGAATGCCATTCTTACGGGCATAGATATAAGGTGCCATCTTCGGATTCCACCGGCTCGCCCGGTGACCAAAGTGCACGCCCGCTTCAATCAATTCAGGAACTAGAGTATCGCTCACGAACCAAACTCCTTATGGCTGCCTTGAAGGGACATGGCACACGTGCCACAGGTGCCGCCGAAACGGACACCTTCGCCCTGTTTCACTGATCCAAACGGGCCAGGAAACAAACAGCAGGGAAAAGCAACTAGATCGACCGCCAGAGCCACACGGCTCATCCGCAATCAGAAAACGCCGATAAAAACGCCTTCTCACCCCCGCACCTGCGGGGACGGACCAAAACGAATCGCTCATCTTATCAGGGCCACCGCTACGGTCAAGGCGAAGTGCTGGCTACGTCTGCCTCTACCAACCGGAACGCCTGGCGGGCGAAACTCCGTCGCGATTGCCGTTTGTACTTGCCAGCACAATGGCAGTTCTGTCGCCACTGCCCAATCCACTCCGCCGCGCCGATAACTTTTCATCGCACCCTCCGAGCCGTCCCGTTTTGATAACTTTTTTATCCGGATTTTCAATTCGACGAATCGCCTCTAACTTCTTGTGGCTGAATAACTTGCCGAGCGTCTTGCGTGGTAATCAGGCCGTTTCGTGATAACCGTTTGATAACCACCTTGGCTCGCTCTCTGCACCCCCTGAACAGCCCCCTGTCTGGCGTTTGGCCGGCCCGCACCAATGGAATTCAAATTCCCACTAACAGGCCGGCAGTCGCTTTGCCAAGGCAACGACTTACGGCACATATAAAAATAAACATAAAGGCACTTGATTGCCAACTGAGAACAATGTAAAAATTAACTATGAAATAAATTAGCGACAGAGCCCGGAGCAGTCATGGCGACCCATTTGCAACAAGAGCTGAAAAAGAAGCAGCCTTTCGAATCACCGGAGCAGGAGGCAGTTATCCAGGTGCTGCGGACCGGCGATTGGATCGACAATCGCCTGGGACGACTGTTTCGCTCCTTCGGCCTGACGAACTCGCAGTACAACGTGCTGCGGATTTTGCGTGGCGAGGGGCAGCCTCTCCCTTCGCTCGAAATTGCCGAGCGGATGATTCAGGTTGTGCCGGCCATCACCGGGCTCATCGACCGCCTGGAAAAGCAAGAACTGGTCGTTCGTCGCCGCGACGACGCCGACCGCCGCGTTGTCTTCGTCGAAATCACCCGCAAAGCCATGAAATTGCTCGACAAGCTGGACAAGCCCCTGCAGGCGTTGCAGTGCCAGTTGGTAGGGCATCTCACCAAGGCGGAGCTGGCTCAACTCGGCAGTTTGCTGGAAAAGGCCCGGGCGGCGGAGGGGGCAAGTGAATAATTGGCGGTTGCCTGTAAGGTCCAGGCTTTGTGCCGGTAGTTTACATATCAACAGTTCATTAGTCGTCTAAAAAGGAGCCAGCCATGATCCAAGTCCGAAAAGCTAAAGAACGAGGCCACGCCAATCACGGCTGGCTCAACACTTACCACACGTTCTCATTCTCGACCTACCGCGATCCGCAGCACATGAACTTTCGTGCTCTGCGGGTGATGAACGAAGACTGGGTCGCTGCCGGCCAAGGCTTCGGCACCCATCCGCATCGCGATATGGAAATTGTGACCTACGTGCTGGAAGGTGCCCTGGAACATAAAGATTCGATGGGAAACGGCGAAGTGCTGCGGCCCGGTGAATTCCAACGGATGACGGCTGGAACCGGCATCACGCACAGCGAATTCAACCCGTCCACGAGCGAACCCGTCCACCTGTATCAGATCTGGTTGTTCCCGGAAGCCAATGGCCTGACGCCCAGCTACGAGCAGAAGCGGTTCGCCGACGAAGAGCGGCACAACCGGCTGCGGCTCGTCGCTTCGCGAGATGCTGCCGAAGGCTCGCTGCGGATTCATCAAGATGCCAAGATCTATTTGGCTTCCCTTGATGAAGGGCAGAGCGTGACGCAGCAAGTGGCTAGCGGCCGGCATGCCTGGCTGCAAGTGTTGCGCGGCAGTGTGACGTTGAATGGTCAGGCCCTCGCCACCAGCGACGGCGCAGCCATCAGTGACGAAACTTCGCTGGCTATCGAAGCCACCAGCAACGCCGAAGTGATGCTGTTCGACCTGGCCTAAACTTTTTACTTCCGCCCCGCCCCTGCGGCGGGGGTTCACTGGCTTTGGCACTACTTTTTGGTTCCGACTTTCCCCATTTCCCATCCCAACTTCGAAAGAAACTCTCATGGCCAATATTCTTCCCCACACCGATGGTGGCTTGATCACTGCCGACAACAGCGTGCTGGTGTTTATCGATCATCAACCACAGATGTCGTTCGGCGTGAGTAGCGGCATCGACCGTCAACTGCTGATGAACAACGTGCTGATGCTCGCTCGCGGAGCGAAAGAATTCCAAGTTCCCACCATTCTTACCACGGTCGAAACCGAATCGTTCAGTGGGCAGATGTGGCCGCAACTGCTCGATATCTTCCCGGACCAACAGCCGATCGAAAGGACGGGCATGAACTCGTGGGATACGCCCGCGTTTCGCGAAGCGATTAAGAAAACGGGACGTAAAAATGTGATCCTGTCGGGGCTCTGGACCGAAGTCTGTATCACCTGGCCCGCGCTCAACATGCTGTCCGAAGGGTATAACGTGTATGTCGTCGAAGATGCCTCTGCGGGCACCTCGCCGGCAGCTCACGAAGCGGCTCTCTCCCGCATGGTGCAGGCCGGCGCAGTTCGCATGACCAGCGTCGCCACTGTCCTCGAATTTCAACGAGACTGGGCTCATCGCGATCACTACGACGCGCTGATGAACATCTTCCGCGAACATGGCGGCGCGTACGGCGTGGGCATCGAATACGCTTACACCATGGTTCACAAAGCACCTGCCGCGCGGAAGGTTACCAGGTAGTTGATGCCTCACTTACACCGCCCCTCCCGTCGCCTTTGTGGCGGGAGTTGAAGGAATCAAAAGCATGACGCCCGACATCATTCTCTATCACGGCAAAATCACGACACTCAATCCGGCCCAGCCTGAGGTCACGGCGCTGGCGATCTCCGGTGGTGTGATCACCGCGCTCGGTTCTGATGATCAGATGCTCAAGTTGGCAGGAACGCGGACGCAGACCATCGATTTGCGCCAGCGGCGCGTGATTCCGGGCCTGAACGATTCGCACCTGCATGTGATTCGCGCGGGGCTCTTCTACAACCTCGAGCTTCGCTGGGATGGCGTTCCCACGCTCGGGGTGGCACTCGAACAATTGAAGCAACAGGCCGAACGCACTCCGCCGCCGCAATGGGTTCGCGTCATCGGCGGCTGGAACGAGTTTCAATTCGCCGAAGGTCGCATGCCGACGCTCGCCGAACTGAACGAAGCGGCACCACACACGCCGGTGTTCCTGCTGCACCTGTACGATTCCGCGTTGCTCAATCGGGCGGCGCTCGTGGCTCTGGGATTTGATAAAAGCACGCCCAATCCGCCCGGTGGTCTCATCGCCCGCGATACCAAGGGGAATCCCACCGGTCTGCTGATCGCCGAGCCCAGCGCACTCATTCTCTACTCTACGATTGCCAATGCTCCCAAGCTGTCATTTGACGATCAATTGAACAGCACGCGGCACTATCTACGCGAGCTCAACCGCTTTGGTGTCACCAGCGTGGCTGATGCTGGCGGTGGTGGGCAGAACTATCCCGACGACTACGCCGTGGCGAAGAAGCTCGACCAGGATGGTCACCTGACGGTGCGCGTCGCCTACAGCCTATTCGCGCAAAAGAGTGGTGAAGAGCAAGCCGACTACGCTCGCTGGCTGAAGATGACGCGCCCCGGCGAAGGAAGCGATCTGCTGCGGGTGAACGGAGCCGGCGAGAACCTCGTTTGGAGTGCTGCCGACTTCGAGAACTTTTTGCAGCCTCGCCCAGACCTGAAGCCGACGATGGAGAGCGAACTGGAACCCATCGTGCGCATGTTGGCCGAAGCGAAGTGGCCGTGGCGGATTCACGCGACCTATGACGAATCGATCGGCCGGTTTCTGAACATTTTCGAGCGGGTGCATCGCGATGTTCCCATCGACAAGCTTCGCTGGTTTATCGATCACGCCGAGACCATCTCCGATAAGAACCTCGAACGGATTCAAAAGCTTGGCGGCGGCATCGCCATTCAGCATCGCATGGCCTACCAGGGCGAGTACTACATTCGCCGCTTCGGCTTGGAATCAGCCAAACGCAAGCCGCCGTTGAAGAAAATGCTGGCGATGGGCTTACCCATCGGCGCTGGAACCGACGGCACACGCGTGGCCAGTTACCATCCGTGGACTTGCCTCTGGTGGATGGTCACATCGAAAACGGTCGGTGGGACCGTCCTGCACGAAGAGTCCGAGCGGCTCTCGCGCGAACAGGCACTCCGGCTCTATACGCACGGCAGCGCTTGGTTCAGCAGCGAAGACGATCGGAAGGGAACATTGGCCGTCGGTCGATTTGCCGATCTGGCGGTGCTGAGTGACGACTACTTCGCCATCGAAGACGACGCCATTCGCGGCCTCGAAAGTGTGCTCACGCTCGTTGGTGGCCGCGTCGTGCATGGGTCCAGCGAGTTCGCCTCCCATGCGCCGCCCCTGCCGCCTGTCAGTCCCGATTGGTCGCCGGTGAAGCATGTGGGCGGCTACAACAATTCGCTCCCCTCTCCGCCGATTCATCAACACACGCCCATCATGGCCGCTGATGGTCGTGTGTGGACCGTGGGCTGCGGTTGCAACTTATAGTGAGTGCATGAATGCTCCGCTCCGCCGCTCGTTTTACGATCGGCCTCCCGAGATCGTCGCCCGCGAACTGCTGGGAAAGTTGCTGCTGCGCGAAACGCCGCTCGGCCTGTGTGGCGGACTGATCGTTGAAACCGAAGCTTACCTGGCCAGTGGCGACCCGGCTTGTCATGCCGCGAAGGGGCAAACGAAACGGAACGCCGCGATGTTCGGCGAACCGGGGCATGCGTATGTTTATTCGATTCATGCCAAGTGGTGCTGCAACACCGTGACCGAGTCCGCTGGTATCGGCAGTGCCGTCTTGATTCGGGCTCTTGAACCACTGATCAATCTCGAACTGATGCAGGCTCGCCGGCCGCTCTCAACGACGCGTGATCTCGCTCGAGGACCAGCGCGGCTGTGTGCGGCGCTGGATATTACGCGAGCTCAGGACGGCGGTGACTTGACCACCGCAGAACAGCTGTGGATTGCTAAATCGCCGGAGTTCAAACTCTCTGCCGACGCGATCGGCACTTCCACTCGCATCGGCGTGACCAGTGCGCACGAGTTGCCCCTGCGGTTCTATCTGCGAGGCAACATGTTCCTGAGCGGAACGAAGAAGTTGAACCGATAGCTGCTGCCCGACCGGTTAACTGAGCCGCTGGCGGCCGCCGAATCGACGGTTGGGTCCAGTAATAGCCGAGGCCGCACCTAGTGCAAAAGCCATTAAACCCCCGCCGCAGGGGCGGGGGCGTAAAGGGTAGAGCTGCGTTTACTTCGCCTTGCAGTGGCTCAGGGCGAGCAACGAAAAGCAGGTACATAGGTTGGCATCGCCTTCCATCCATTGACCGTTGGTGTTGACCCACGCGCCATCGTCGCGCTGACGGCTGGCGAGTTCTTCGACGAGGTCTTTCCGCCAGTCGTGCTCGCCACCCTTGTCGTCTTTGACAGTCGAGTTGCCCATCGTGTCGAGCGACTTGGCGAAGGTTTGATAGTAGTAATACAGCCCCGAGCTACCCATGCCCGGATTGCTCTCCAGGTCGTAGTTCTTGCCGATCCAGCCGACCGCAGCTTTTACGCGGGGATCTTCTGGACCCACACCAGCAAAGATGAGGCTCTTCAGACCGGCATAGCTCATGGTGCCATAGCTGCGCAGGCCGCCGTTCGGCAGAGCGTCTTCGCCCTTCTTGTCGCCCGTGATTCCCGAGTAATAGAAGCCACCATCGTTGACGAGGGCGGCTGGCGGCGTTGTGTTGTGGGGCGATTCCAGGTTCTGGCACCGCGAGACGAAGATGATGGCGTTCTGCACGGCCTGATCGTCCGCACCGGAGCCCGAGGCTCGCAAGGCTTCGACCATGAAGGCGGTGTTGGAAAGATCGGGGCGACCACCCTTGGAACTTGCCGCAGCATAGCCACCACCGCCGAACTCGGGACTGTCCTTGTCGTGTCCTTCTTCACCATCGAACTGCATGGTCTTCAAAAACTTGTTGGCATCGGCAAGCACTTTGTCGTACTTGCCCTCCTTGTTCGCATTGGCGAACGTCATGACACCCAAACACGTTTCGTAATTCACGAAACGGCTCTTCGGCGAATGAATGCCGCCGCTGGGCTGAATGTTCGTTTCCAAAAACTTCAGTCCCTTGGCAACCGCTGGGTCTTGCGCTGTGAGACCGTTTTGCAACATTGCCGAAACAGCGAGAGCCGTCACGCCGATGCCCGCTTGTTTCGAGAACGAGCCGTCTTCGGCCTGACCCTTGGTCTTTAGATACTCGATCGCCTTGGCGACCGTGGCGGCGAGCTTCTTTTGATCGGCAGCCGTCTTCACTTCCTTCTTGGCACCCTTCTCTTGCGCGAGGCCGAATCGCGAAACGAGTGCGAGACTGGCCAAGCCAGCCAAGAACAACCGCCGACGAACTTGAACCGTGTGCATAACTGGTGTCCTGAAGAAATCTGCCACCGGAAAAGGCGAGAAGAAGTAGGTATGCCGAGAGAACCTTGCTTCTCAGCGTAGCACATGGCATGCCTGTACTTCAAACAACCGCGGCTACCGATTTGTTGCGAAATCGGCCGCAGATTTTGCCGCCAAGTGAGCAAGAGCGAAAGTGTTGTCGCGCGGTTCGACAGCCGTGTTTGCCGGCGCGACAAGCGTGCGATGAAGTGAACTTAGCGACGCTCGATCGAGAGGTCGCTGAACGCCACGCTCTTCAGCAGGCGGTTGTGCATCTTGTCGTTGATGGTGGCCATGATTTCGGTCTTGATAAAGCTCATGGCGGGATCGGCCAGATGCTCGGGTTCGGCCCGCTGCACCAGCGACAAGATCGAGTCGCGAATGCGCGTTTCGTACTTCGGCAGCTCTCCTTGAAAGTCTTCCTGCTTCGTTTCGGCCACGATGCCGATCAAGTGAAAACGCACGAGCAGCTGCCCTTCATCACCAGGCAACATCCGCGAGACCTTGAACTTGCCCAGGTCGACCTCGGTGAAGGCTTGGGGATTCTGCTTCAGCTGTTCGTCTTCGAGCAGCTCGAGCAGTTCCGGCACATCCAACCCGGCAGCGCTCGGCGCGGGACTGCCACAGCCGGCCAGGCCAGCGAGGAAGAGTCCCAAGACGAGCAGCAAGTTGAAGCGGGCCACGGCAAGCATCCTTCCGGGTGCGAAGATCATCCAGCAAAGCAAACCTAGTGCGCTGGAAAGATCGATGCTCGGAAGCCGCGCGTTCGCAGCGGCAATCGTCTCGGTTTGCACGCTCGATTTCGCGGTCTTGCCGATTGTGATGATTATGCAGCAATTACCACCGCAGCGGTTTTTGCCAGGCTTCCTTCAGCGAGTTGAGTGCCGTATCGATCAGCAGGCTGCTCTTCCCTTCAATCTGCAAGCGGTCGCTGGCGGTCACTTCGCCGATCGCGGCATGCGGAACGCCGGCCAGGGCCGATTCGAAGGCGGACTTCTTTTCAGCGGGCACTTCGACCAGGAACCGCGTGTTCGATTCACTGTACAGCAGCACACTTTCGAACTCTGCCGTTCGTTCTTCAGCGGGAACATCGGTGGGGACGTTGGCGAGGCGAACTTTCGCACCGAGATTGCCCGCAAACGCCATCTCTGCGATCGCCACGGCGAGACCACCTTCGCTCAGATCGTGACAGGCCCGCACGGTCCCCGCTTGAATGGCCGCGTGCATCGCTTGAAAGGTTTGGCTGGCAACCTTGCCGTTCACCTTCGGCACTTCGCTGCCGCAGGCATTGGGGCTGAGGACGTTGTTGCCGCTCACCAAGTGCAAATGGGAGCCAGCGAGTTCGTCGCGCGTGTTGCCGACCAGATAGATCAAGTTGCCGGCCTGCTTCAGGTCCATCGTCACGCACTTGCTCACATCGTTCACCTGCCCGAGCGCGCTGATGAGCAGCGTCGAAGGAATGGAGATCGTTTTACGAACGCCATCGGCATCGTAGCTGTACTCGTTGTTGAGACTGTCCTTGCCGCTGATGAACGGCGTGCCCAAATCGAGCGCCAAGTCATGACAGGCCAGCGCCGCGCGCACTAGTTCGCCGAGCGTTTCCGGCCGATCGGTATAGCCCCAGCAGAAGTTATCGAGAATCGCGATTCGAGAGGGATCGGCTCCCACGGCCACGCAATTGCGCACCGCTTCGTCGATGGCACTGGCCGCCATGTGATAAGGATCGAAGTCACCCAGCCGCGGGTTCATGCCGCACGAGACGACAATGCCTTGTCGCGAGCCGAGCACGGGACGCAGCACGGCCGCATCGCTCGGGCCGTCGTTGGTCGCGCCGGTCAGCGGCTTGATCACACTGCCACCTTGCACTTCGTGATCGTACTGGCGAATCACCCATTCCTTGCTGGCTATGTTCAGCGAACCAAGCAACCGGAGCAACGTCGCTTCGTGATTCACCCGAGCGTTAACGACGGTGCTCATTGCCGCCGGCGTGCGCGGCGAATAGACAGCTTGCCGTTCGACCTTGGGCCGACCTTCATGCAAGAACTCCATCGCCAGTTCGCCGACGGTTTGTCCTTGATACTTCAGCGTGAGATTACCCGTGGGAGTGAACTTGCCCAGCGCCACGGCTTCGACATTCTCTGCCTTGCACAACGCTTCGAAACGCGGCCACTTGTCTTCAGGCACGCTGAAGACCATCCTCTCTTGCGCTTCGCTGATCCAGATTTCGACATAGCTCAGCCCATCGTACTTGAGCGGAGCCTGGTCGAGCCAAACTTCGGCCCCGATATCAGCACCCATCTCACCAACGGCTGACGAAAAGCCACCTGCGCCGCAATCGGTCACGGCTGTGTACAAGCCTTCGTCGCGCGCTTGCAGCAGCACATCGAGCACCATCTTCTCGGTAATCGCATTGCCGATCTGCACCGCGCCGCCCGAGACCTTTTCGCTTTGGCTGGTGAGTTCCACGCTGCTGAACGTAGCGCCGTGAATGCCATCGCGCCCCGTGCGGCCGCCAATGGCAACAATCAAGTCGCCGGGCTGAGTTTCCTTGGCCGCTTTGTCGACGGGGATCAATCCGACGTTGCCACAGAACACCAGCGGATTGCCGACGTACCGTTCGTCGAAATAGATCGCACCGTTGACCGTCGGAATGCCCATGCGGTTGCCGTAATCGCGCACGCCAGAGACCACGCCGCGCATGATTCGCCGCGGATGCAGCACGCCCGGCGGCAAATGCTCGAGTGGCATATCGGGCGGAGCAAAGCAGAAGACATCGGTATTGCAGATCGGCTTGGCACCGAGGCCCGTGCCCAGCGTATCGCGAATTACACCGCCGACGCCCGTATTGGCACCGCCGTAAGGTTCGATGGCGCTCGGACGATTATGCGTTTCCACCTTAAAGCAGATGTGAAACTCATCGTTGAACTTGATGACGCCCGCGTTGTCTTTGAACACGCTGACGCACCAATCGTCTTTTCCCAGGTTGCCACGAATCTTCTGCGTCGCGGCAAAGATCGTCTCCTTAAGCATGTTGTTGAACTTGCGCTCGCCATTCTCATCGCGATAGTTCACGCGGCCGGCCAGCGTCTTATGGCTGCAGTGCTCGCTCCATGTTTGCGCGATCGATTCCAGCTCGATATCGGTGGGCTCGCGATCGAGCGTGCGAAAGTGCTGCTGAATGGTCTGCATTTCGACAAGTGTGAGGCTCAGCGTGTTCGCACGGCTGAGAGCCACGAGTTGCTCGTCGGTCAACTGACGAATCGGCACCGTCTTCAGTTCAAACTTGGCCGGCGCACCGACGTGCAGTTGCGTCAAGTTCAACGGACCGACAACCGCCTGTTCGATGGAATCGTTGGCCAGCAGCTTCTTCACGAGCAGTTGCAAGCGATCGCTGGATAGATCTGCCAACCAGTACTTGCGCAGCGTTACGACAGCATCGGCTTGCAGGCCGAAATCGGCAATCGCCGTGAGTGTGCTCGCTGCGACAGGATCGGTGACGCCCGGCTTGGGAAACACATGGACAAGTTGGCTGCCGCCATTGAGCCCCGAGGCCTTGGGTGCGGTCAGCAGCGCGGCATCGCCCACTTTCGAGACGACCGGCACTTCGACCACCAGATCGGCCAGCAGTTCGCGCGCCAGTTGCTCGACCTGGCTTTGCGACAGATCACCTTCGAGCAAGAAGCCGCGCACGGCTGCAGCGCGAAACGAGCCCAGGCCCAAATCGGCCGCTTGTGAAATGGCTGCGGTCGCGAGCAGGTCGCGCTCACCGGCAGCAGGATGCAGGTCAATTTCCCACAGCGTCACGGATGGTCTTCCCTTGCTGGAGCAATGATTGCAGGGCCACGGCATCGCGCTGCTCCAGCGCACGACGCCATAAGGCGAGATCGGTTTCAAAACGCGACAACGCCGCGAGCACTGGCTCGCGGTTGTCGAGCAAAATCTGTTGCCACAGCGAGACATCGCCGGCAGCAACGCGGGTGGTATCGAGCCAGCCACCAGCGGTGAGTTTTAAGAGATCCGGCGGAGTAACCGCCGCGAGCAGCGACGAAATCAAATGCGGCAAGTGACTCGTACTGGCCACGGCCGCATCATGCGCAGCAGGCTCCATCGTCACGACGCCGGCACCCAGCGACTTCCACAGCAGCTGCACTTCGTCCACGGCCGACGGCGCGGTGTGCTCACTGGGCGTGATAACGACGATGCGGCCATCGAGCAAGCTCTCGCGAGCGTGTTCGACCCCGGTCTTCTCACTGCCGGCCAAGGGATGACTGCCGATGAACCGGACCTGTCGCGGATTGTGCAGGTGCAGTTGGCCGTCGACCTCGGCCACAATGTTGGCCTTCGTACTTCCCGCATCGGTGAGCAGTGCCCCTTCGGCGGCCGAATTGGCCCACCAGGCCACATGTTTGGCTACCAGGTCGATGGGCGTGCAGACAATCACCAGATCGACTTCGGGCAATTCGCCGGCCGATTCCAGCACCAGCTGATCGATGGCTCCGCGCGAAATGGCCTTTTGCAAACTGGCCGCGGACCTGCCGACACCGATGATCTGCTTCGCTAGTCCAGCGCGGCGCAGCGCCAACCCGATGGAGCCCCCAATCAGCCCCACGCCGACAATCGCTGCTTGCTCCCACCGTTTCATGCGTGCTGCCCGAGTTTGCTGGCACTGGCAGAAAACCGCGATTGTAACAAAACCGAGCCCGCTGCGGACGGGACCGAAATATCACTTCGCAAATCCACGGCGCTGCCCCTTCTCAAATCGACGCTCCAGACCTCAACTCGGAAGGGGCAACTTCGCACCCTTCTCGCCGGACCAACGATTCTTTTCGATTGCCGGCTGGCGCGGCGAAGGTGATAACTTTTTGAGCAAAAATTTTGCGCCGCCGAATCGCCGCAAACCCTTGTGTTCGAATCGGTTGGCAGTCGTGCATCGGCGTAATCACTCGATTTCTTGATAACCGTTTGATAACCATTTTGCACCCCTCTACGCAGCGAGGACCGATTCCTGCAGCCAACGACCGACGCTTTTCCTAATGGCATAGTAGGCTCCGTAATTGAGAGCGGATAATGATCCATGTGCTCATTTCCTGAGATTAATATTGGTAATACTAAATGCGATTTGTTTCTGTATTTACGCAAGAACTAACCAGTACATTCGGCTGAGTATTATACGAGTTGCTGTGACTAGTCTGGTCAACCGCCGGCAGGTTTCGTAACTATTCACGCCAACATTTCAGGTCGCTGCCGGCGGAGACGAAGTCGCTTTTCAGGAAACCCGAAGCGTCAGCGAGGAGAGTGCTTCTCGCCGCCTGGAAGTGTTGTCGTGGCCAAGCCATTCGCTTGGTCCGGATCGGCTTCGCCACGAAAGTCTTGCGGACGAATTGCGTAAGAACTTCGTTCCGTGCCTCCCGTTCGCGCTCCTCGCTTCGGGTTTCCTCGGAAAGCACCAACTTGAACGCCTACCTGGCTGGTGCAGATCGATCGCCCGCCTGATGCCGGCAGCGCACGTGACGAGTAAACTGGAGCTCATGAAAACTTCCTCCCTTTTCGGCTACACCCGTCGCAACTGGCTCGCGCATTCCGCCAGTGGCCTGGGTGCGATGGCGATGGCGGCGATGTTCGCCGGGGAGGGTGCTGCGGACGGGAAGAAGTCAACAAGCGGTTTGCATCACCTACCTCGAGCCAAGAGGTGCATCCATATCTTCTCGCCGGGCGGCGTGAGTCATGTCGACACCTTCGACTACAAGCCTGAGCTGGAACGGCTCGATGGCCAGCCTTTGACCGGCAAGGGAAAGATCGAGCCCTTTTTTGGCCAGATCGGCAAACTGCGCAAAAGCTTTTACAAGTTCAAACAGCACGGAGAGTCAGGAGCATGGGTCAGTGACTTGCTGCCGAACATCGCGGAATGCGTCGATGACCTGACAATTGTCCACGGACTGGTGTCGAAGAGCAGTTCGCACACGCCGGCCTGCTTTCAAATGAACACCGGCTTCACCCTCAATGGCTATCCCAGCTTGGGAGCGTGGCTGTCGTATGGACTGGGGACCGAGAGCCAGTCACTACCGACGTTCGTGGTGCTGCCGGACCCTCGCGGCATTGTGAATGGTGGCGCGAGCAACTGGGGAAGTGGATTCTTGCCGGCGCAGCATCAGGGAGTGGCCTTCGAAACATCGCAGCCTCAGCCCGTAGCCAATCTGCAGACTCCCGGCCATGTCTCGCCCGCCGCCCGAGCGGCAGCCATGCAAGTGTTGGAGCAGATGAACCGGCGAATGGCGGAGCAATATCCGCTCGATAGCGCTTTCGCTGCACGACTCCGCTCGTACGAACTGGCGGCCCAGATGCAGGCCAGCATTCCCGAAACGGTCGGCCTCGAACAAGAGACCGCCGAGACTCAAGCCCTCTACGGTCTCGATCAGCCCCTCACCGCCGGCTTTGGCCGCAACTGCTTGCTCGCGCGCCGGTTGATCGAGCGGGGCGTTCGCTTTGTGCAACTCTACAACGGCGGAGCGCTCGGTTCGCCGCGCATCAACTGGGACGCTCACGAGGATCTGAAACAGAACCATGACACTCAAGGCGTACTGCTCGACAAGCCCGTGGCTGGCTTGCTGCGCGACCTGAAGCGGCGCGGTCTGCTCGACGACACGCTCGTCTTTTGGACCAGCGAGTTTGGTCGCACGCCCTTCACGCAGGGCGAGAACGGCAAAGGCCGCGATCATCATAACCTCTGCTTCACGGGCTGGCTCTGCGGCGGCGGCACCAAGCGCGGCTTCACCTTCGGCAGCAGTGACGAGGTTGGCTATCAACCGACCAGTGACCCTACCAGCGTGTACGACTTGCACGCCACCGTGCTCCATCTACTCGGCATCGATCACACCCGCCTCACCTGGTACCACAACGGCATCAATCGCCGCCTTACCGACGTCCATGGCCGCGTAGTGTTTGATCTGCTGGCTTAATCTGCAAACATATTTTTATTATGCATGCATAATAATTCGATTGCCGAAGGCCGCGCTCACACAAGCATTAATAGCCCTTCGTGTCAGGCTGGCGATTTACCGATGATCGCCAAGAGTATGCATTTCACGGCGATTGCTACTGCCTCCGCACTTCTGCTTGCCGGCGGAGGATACAAACTACGCCACCGAATCTCTTGTTCGTAGATAAAAATTATCCGCAATTTTTAGCGCCGACCGGCGAAACAATGCGGGACACTTTTGGTTTTATGGAAGTGCGCGCCAACAGCGGCGAGATCATCTGCCACTACAAGCTGATTCAGAGTATGTAACACGTTCTTATCCTATATCGGAACAACGCATGAGAACCTCTCCCTCTCGAAGCGGCTTCACACTCGTGGAACTGCTGGTCGTTATCGCCATCATCGGCGTGCTGGTTGCACTCTTGCTCCCAGCAGTTCAGGCGGCTCGCGAAGCTGCCCGTCGCAGCCAGTGCAGCAACAATCTGAAGCAGATTGGGCTCGCGATGCACAACCATCACGACACTCTGTTGGTGTTCCCTTATGGGCAATTTGGTGGCTATGCCAATAACTCGGCTCTGCCGGTCCCTCCTGCCATCACCGCCAGAGCATGCATCACCTGGCCGGTAGTGATTCTGCCTTACGCGGAACAGGCGAACATGTATGAAAAGGTCACCACCTACTTAACCACCAATGCTGTGAACGCCTACACCGCAGGCGTTCCGAATCAAAACAAGATTCCGATGTACATGTGCCCCACCGATCCCGGCATGGGCAAGGTGGTGGGCGAAGGCTTTCACGGCAACTATCTTGCCTGCAATGGCAATACGTTGAATTGGGACAACACTGCCACGCTGCCCAAAGCCGGTGGTTTGGCAAATACCGGCACAATCCTGGTGGGCGAACGTCAATCCATGGCGGCACTCACCGATGGCACCAGCAATACGCTGCTCTGCAGCGAGACCCTGCTTTGGAAGACGGGCGACGATCGTCGTGGCCGCCTGTTCAATAGCTATCAAGGCGAAACGCTGTTCAGCACCCTGCGTGCTCCGATGTCCGCTTCGGCTGATGCGCAATACAGCTGCGGTACATCCCTGCCCGCTTTCATGCCCTGCACCGCTGTTGCGGGGAATGCCAACTCCATCAACTCCGCGCGCGCCCTGCATCCAGCAGGTGTGATGTGCCTGCTCGCTGATGGTTCCGTGCGTCTCTTTTCAAAGACGGTCGACCTTGTCACCTGGTCAGCGATGGGAACCCGAGCAGGTGGCGAAGTCACTTCCGAATAACTCACTGCCGAATAACATCGGTCCCAGACAATCTGCTTCGGCTTTGCTTTCTTGCTTCCACGGAATTGATGAGGGTTAGAATGAGGATTGCGCTCTATGGATTGGTCGCTGCGCTGATGTTGGGCCTGAGTGGCTGCTCGGACCCGACTGTTTCGGGTTCGGTCACTTTCGACGGTCAGCCATTGCAAGAAGGGTACATCGCATTCGTGCCAGAGTTATCGGGCCAAGGTGGTGGCTCGAACATCGTCAATGGCAACTACACCATCAAGGCGCCGGCGGGCAAGTACAAAGTCGAGGTTACCGCCAGCAAGCTGACGCCGCTGCCTCCTGGGCAAACCGGCATGGACGGTGCCAGGGAAGAAATGAAGCAGTTCATTCCCGACCGCTATAACACCAAGACCGAACTCAAGGCAGAAGTACCCGCTAGTGGAAAGGTTGACTTTCAACTTAAGCCGTGAGGTACATCGAGAGAAAGTTCGCACTGGCGGAGCAAAGCACTCCGTTGTTGCTGCGGCTATGCCGATTTTCGCAGCAAGCTGCGGAGGGGCTGGCCGATGGCGAGCGCGACGGGCTGGTCGTCGGTGGTGATCACTTGGCGGCCGAGGCGGCGGTCGAGATTCACCACCAGCGGAGCCTTCAGGTTAACGGTCAGCGAAGGGCCATCCTTGCTGACAATCGACAGCACGAAGGCCGAGTCGAACTGAGCGAGCTCCAGCGGTTGCAACTGGGTGCGAGCCACGCGCACCTGGTAACCGGGCACAAATCGCCGCGGACTAACGACGGGCAGGGCCACTTCGGCCCGCGACACACTTTGCAGCCAGCCGAGCGAGTCGTTCTCGCCATCGTTGAGCAGCACCCAGTGGCGGCAATCTTCAAAGGCAATCAGCCCATGAGGAAACAGCAGAATATCGTCTGCCTCGAGGGTTACCGTACCGAAGCGTGTGGTCTGGATTTGCATGGCAGCTACGCGCCTGTACAGGCTCATCGAGAAGAGAAGGAGCTATCACAGCCATGACATCTTCGCTGGCAGTGCGGGCAGAATGTCATCCTTCGTATCATCGGCAGAAGGCAATCGTCAAAGCCAGAAAAATCGACACTTCTCGGCGGCGGACCAACAGGCTAGCAACCGGGCAAGCCACCTTATCTCCCCGTGCCGCCTGGGCTTTGCTACATTGCAAGGCTTGCGGCTGAACCAATTCAACACGATTTCGATGGTCAGCTGGCCGTTGAGGCCTGAGTCTCCGGGAGTGCAATGTCTATGCATCTTCCCGCGGTGACCGGTTTCCGGCTGGTTGTTTCCAGAAAGTGCCAGGACGATGTCTCTCGATCCGTATCAACCGTGCCCTTGCGGCAGTGAGAAGAAACTGAAGTTCTGCTGTGGAGCCGACGTCAGCCACGAGCTCGAAAAAATTCAGCTGGCAATGGAAGGCGAACAGCGGCTGGCCGCGCTCGACCACATCAACAAGCTGCTGTCGACGCACCCCAAGCTTCCATCGGCCTTGATGTACAAGGCCATCGTCGAACTGAGCCTCAGCGAGATCGACCAGGCTCGTCAATCGGCGGCCAAACTGCTGGAAGTGGCCCCGACGAATCCTCCGGGTCTCGCACTCGCCGCGATTCTCGATTGCCAAGATGGCAAGGTGCTGGAAGCCATCGGACGAGTGCAGCAGGCTCTCGAACAACATCCGGGCAAGATTCATCACTTGGTGTATCAGGCCATCGGCACTCTCGGCCGCGCTTTGTTTGCCACCGGCGAAGTGCTCGCCGCGCGCGGGCATCTCACCTATCAAGTGCGTGTTTCGCAAGGCAAAGACGAGACTGCCTTCAGCGCGATGATGGATCTCGATAGCAGCGGGCAGGTGCCGCTCGTCGCGCACACGTTTGCTGATCTCGTCCCGCCGCCGGCCGAAAGCAGTCTCTCGGCTGCCAGCCTCGCTGAGTTTCAAGCTGCCCTGAAGGATGCCAACTACGGTTGCTTCCAGGCTGCTGCCAAAAAGTTCGAAGCCCTCGCCGCCGCCGAACAAAGCGAACCATCGATCTGGCGCAATCTCGGCACCTTGCTCGTCACACTCGCCGAAGACGACATTGCTGCCGCCATCTTCCAGAAGTATGCCTCGCTTGCGACTGTGCCCCGCGATGAAGCCATCGAAGCCGAAGCTCTGTCGCAGTTCCTGGCGATGAACGGCGAGGAATACCAAGTTCCCGAAGTCACCGCGACCTTCTCCATCGAAGACGCACCCACCCTCCGTGAAGCTTGGATTTCGAACAAGCAACTGCAGTCCATCACCCTGCGTCCCGAAGACATGGATCTGGCCGAAGGTGAGCCGCCACCGCAAAACGCCTTCTTTGTACTCGATCGCGAAGTGCCAGCGACCGGTGTCGACATTACCCGCGAAGCTATCCCTCGCGTGCTGGGCGAATTGCTCTTCTACGGCCGTCAAACCGATCGCGCTGCCCGCGTCGAGTTCACCGCACCGCAGTTGGAAGACTGGAACGACCGCCTGCAAACGGTGAAGAAGCTCATCGGCTCGCACCTGCAAGGCGAACCGATGGAAGAGACCGTCGGCTTTGCCAATCGCAATGCCGCGATCCTTGCCGTGAACTGGCGCTTTCCGGATGACACTCCAGAAGAACATCGCAAGACGCTGATTCTGGAACAACGTCGGCACTTGCTGCTGAATGTGTTGCCCGACTCGGTACAAGCCGGTCTCGACGGCAGCACGCTGCGTCAGGCCGCTGCCAATCCGCAGTTGCAAAATAAGGCCCTCGCTACCATCCTGCTGATGGACCTGGCTCAGCCTCAAGAAGAGCCCGTCTTCAACGAAGTTCGCCGTTCGCTCGGCTTGCCCACGCTCGAAGAATTCGACCCTTCGGGCCGCAAGGTGCAATCCCTGTCGCTGGCCCAGCTGACGCGCGTGGATGCAACCAAGCTCAGCGACGAAGAGCTGATGCAAGCCTTCACCCGCGGCACACTCGTCAGCTGTCGTCGTCTGGTTCTGAGAATGGGGCGCGAAGTTGTTGCGCGACCTTCGCTGGACAAGATCACGAACAAGGAAGACGTGTTCGAGATCCTCTCGCGCCAATCAAACGATCCGACCGAAACGCTGGACCTGCTCACTAAGGCTCAGGAATGGGCCAAGGCTCGCGGTCGCTCACCCGCCCGGTTCATGCTGCAAGAAATTCCGCTTCGCCTGATGCGTGGCGAGCAAGCCGAATTCACGCGCATCATGGAAACCCTGCGTGCCAAGCACATGAACGAGCCGGGCATTGCCCAGGGCTTGTACATGATGCTCGCCCAGCTTGGACTCATTCGCCCCCAAGGTGGAGCTCCCGGTGGTCCAGGTGGCGGTATGCCCGGCGGCGCAGCCATGCCGGCCGCAATGCCCGCTGCCGCTCCCGCCAGCGGAGGCTTGTGGACGCCCGGTCAACCCGCCGCCGCACCTGCCGAAGCAGGCAAGAGCAAGCTCTGGTTGCCAGGGATGGAGTAGTGGGAACAGACAAAGTGGCTGCGGCGCATCCTCGCTCCGACGAGATCATTGCCCATCTGTCTGCTGCCGACAAGAAACTGGCCCGCCTCATTCAGGCTGCGGGCCCGTTCAACTTGCAGCCTCAGAAGGGAACCATTTTCTCGGGGCTGATGAAGTCGATTGTTTATCAGCAGCTCTCCGGCAAAGCGGCCGGAACCATTCACGGCCGCGTGCTCGCCCTGCTGCCTGCAAGCCCCAACGAACACGCCGCCGCGATTGCCACGCTCCCCGACGAAACATTGCGAGGTGCCGGCCTCTCGCGGAACAAGCTTCTCTCGATTCGCGATCTGGCCGCCCGCAGCGCGGCGGGCTTAGTCCCCGAACGCAAAGCACTCGCCCGCAAGACCGACGAAGAGATCATCGAATTGCTCACCGAAGTTCGCGGCGTCGGTCGCTGGACCGCCGAGATGATTCTGATGTTTACCCTCGGCCGGCTCGACGTGCTCCCCGTCGCCGACCTTGGCATTCGCAAAGGCTTCGCCCTGACGTTTCTCAAGAAGGCCGACCAGGAAGAGCTTCCTGCCTTGGAAGCCATCCACAAACAGGGCGAGCGCTGGAAACCCTTCCGCTCCGCCGCTGCCTGGTACCTGTGGCGCGCTTGCGACCTGGCTGTGAAGAAGTCGGCCAGCTAACTCGCTTCGTTTGGCCTGCCCTATTTTGGCGTTTGCTCCGTTTGCAGGTCTTGCTCGTACTCCTTGCGCGCTGCTTCGAATTTGGCTTTGAGAAAGGCTTGTAACTCTCCAGCCGTCTTCAACTCGCCCTTCTTCACGCCCGCGATCGCTTCATTTGTCAGCTTGGTCTGACTGCGGAACGCTCGGCCCCACTTGCCCTTGCTGAGAAAGTCTTCGGCTCGCTCCAAGCCCGCTTGCTTGTTTGCATCAATCTTCCATAGCCCGCCAACTTTTCGAAAAGCGGTTGAATCCCCATACTCGAAGGCCGGATTCTTCAATCCATCGTCTTTCTGCCACTTCATTTTCAACTCAGCAGTGTCGCCAGTGATTGTGACCTCAGCGGCGTCGGCTCGCTGGTAGGTCAGATCCAAGGCGGCATCGGAAGTGTCGTCGCGTTGCCAACCGTGCACCTTTTTTGCATCCTCCGCACTGAACTTCTCCTTCGCTGCTTGAGTCAGCGCACGACCGCCGGTCCACATTTCCACGATGGTATCGAGCACACCGGACTTGTTGTTGTCGTCGATTGTCCAGCACGCAGTCGCGGCCTGGAGGTCGTTGGCGCGAACTGCTTGAATGTAAGCTCGGTACGTTGCCTGCGGGTTTGAATAGTCGGCGCGCATCGCCCTATCTGTGGCCTTCGCGGGAATGACGGACTTGGCCTGTTTATGAACAAACTCAATCAGTTCCTGGCACTCGAAAAATGATGGTGTGGCTTGATGCCCTTCGCCAGCAATCACTTTCACTGTGATAGGCCCGCCTGCCGCTTCGTAGCGTTCCTTCAGCAGACCGGTGTTATCTTTGAAGGTAACGACGGCGTCGACATCGCCGTGGACGATGAAGATGGGAACTTTCTTCGCGGCCAGTTCCTTCAAGTTGTCGATGGGGTTGAGTTCGGCTAGCTTGGCGAGAAACTCTGCTTCGGTTAGTTGATAGTCGGCCAGTGTGATTTCCTTGTTCTTCATGGGCCACTGTGCCAAATTGCAAACGGGATAGATGCCGACGAAGGCTTGCACGCGCTCGGGGTTGCGCACGCCCCAGGCGAGCATCATCAGGCCGCCGCGGCTTTGCCCCAAGAGGATCGGCTTCTGCGACCAGCCTCGCTTGACCATCTCGTCGTAGAACTGCGTGAACTTGGCCGTGCTGGCCGGCCCGCCGCGCACCTCGCCCAGATCGAACCCAGCAATGCTGATTCCTTCTCGCAGAAAAGTCTCGTAGTACGCCTTGCGCCTCACGAGCGAGATTCCCTTAATCGTAGGGGCGTACCAGACCCAAGGCTTGCCTTCCGCGGGCTTCGGCGCGGCGTAGACGATGGCCTTCTGTCCGGCGATCTCGAAGGTCTCGGGCGATTTGGGAAGCGGATCTTCCGCAATGGCCGTTGCGATGATGCAGGCGAGAAGCAAGAGAGATAGGACGCGAGCACTCATCAGAAATCCTCCTTGAGGAAGACAGAACTATCCGGCATTGTAGACACACGGATGACCCACAGCGTGGCACGGGGTGCCAGTGAACTCGCTGGCCCGCTATCGCCGGCGCTAACCTGCGTGGCGCCCGGACGCTTGCCCAGGTTTCTGCACGGCACTCGTTACCGTGCCTTGGGTGGCGCTTCTCAAGATTCGATCTCAACGCCGCGAGCTAGCAAACCGCTTGGCATCGGAACTGCTGTTGCCTTGCTGGCACCGATTTCCTAAGAACGCCTCTTCGCGGCCATCAGAATTGCCAGAGTCGTCGCAGGTTACCCAAACTGCGACAAGCTGGTAAAATTCCGTTTTCAGCCGGTAGTTTAACCGTACCCCTTGTTTGCCCGAACGCATAAGTGCCCTGCATGACCGGATACTCCCTCACCCACCTGAAACAGCTCGAAGCCGAGAGCATTCACATCATCCGCGAAGTGGCCGCCGAGTTCGAGAACCCGGTGATGCTCTACTCTATCGGCAAGGACTCGGCCTGCATGGTTCGCCTGGCTCAAAAGGCGTTCTACCCGGCCAAGCCGCCGTTCCCGCTGATGCACGTCGATACCACGTGGAAGTTCCGCGATATGTACGACCTGCGCGACAACTACGTCGCCAAGGAACTGGGCCTCAAGCTGATCGTGCATGTCAACGAAGAGGGCGTTCGCCAGGGGATCAATCCCATCACGCACGGCAGCAAGAAGCACACCGACGTGATGAAGACCGAAGGGCTGAAGCAGGCTCTCAATAAGTATCGCTTTGACGCGGCCTTCGGCGGCGCTCGCCGAGACGAAGAGAAGTCCCGCGCCAAAGAACGCGTCTTCTCGTTCCGCGACGAGTTCCATCGCTGGGACCCCAAAAACCAGCGGCCCGAACTTTGGAGCCTCTACAACACCAAGGTCAACAAGGGCGAAAGCATTCGCGTCTTCCCGATTTCGAACTGGACGGAACTCGACGTGTGGCAATACATCCACCTCGAAAACATCCCCATCGTCCCGCTCTACTTCGCCAAGGAGCGTCCCATTGTCTATCGCGATGGCACCATGATCATGGTCGACGACGACCGCTTGCCACTCAAGCCCGGCGAGACACCCGAGATGCGCAAGGTCCGCTTCCGCACGCTTGGCTGCTACCCGCTCAGCGGCGCCGTCGATAGCAACGCCACCACGCTCCCCGAAATCATTCAGGAAATGCTCCTTACCACCTTCAGCGAACGCCAAGGCCGCCTGATCGATTCCGATGAAGCAGGCTCGATGGAGAAGAAGAAGAAGGAAGGATACTTCTAAGCCGTCACATTCGATCCTGAAGGGATCAAAGCCATTAGCCCCGGGTCGCTGCGGAGCAGCGCACCCGGGGTTGCGATAACAAACAACCATCGACCCCGCAGGGGTCGCAGCAAGATGGAAGTCCTCGGTGCTGCGACCCCTGCGGGGTCGGAACTCACAACTGAATCCAAACCCCGGGTGCGCTGCTGGCGCAGCGACCCGGGCCTAATAGCTGCGAACCCTCCGGGTTCAAGAACTCAATTACTGAACAACCATGTCACACCAGTCCGCATTAATCGCCTCGGATATCAACGAGTATTTGTCGCAGCACGAGCGGAAAGAAATCCTGCGATTCATCACGTGCGGCAGCGTTGATGACGGCAAGAGCACGCTGATCGGACGGCTGTTCTACGAAGCCAAGATGATCTACGAGGATCAACTCTCGGCGATCACCAAGGACTCGGCCCGCTACGGCACCACCGGCGGCGAGCCCGACTTGGCGCTGTTCACCGATGGCTTGCAGGAAGAGCGCGAGCAGGGCATTACGATCGACGTCGCTTACCGGTACTTCTCGACCGACAAGCGCAAGTTCATCATCGCCGATACCCCGGGGCATAAGCAGTACACGCGGAACATGGCCACCGGTGCCTCGACGGCTGATCTGGCGATCATCCTTATCGATGCGCGGCACGGCGTGCTCGAGCAGACCAAGCGCCACTCGTTTATCGTCTCGCTGCTCGGCATCAAGCACATCATCGTCGCCATCAACAAGATGGACATTGTCGACTACAAGCAGGAAGTCTTCGAGCAGATCAAAGCCGACTACATCTCGTTCGCTTCGCGGCTCGACTTGCCCGACGTTCACTTCATGCCCATCTCGGCGCTCAAGGGCGAAAACGTCGTTGCTCCCAGCCAGTACATGCCTTGGTTTCAAGGGCCGGCGTTGATGCCGCTGCTCGAAACACTGTACATCGGCTCCGATCGCAACCTGGAAGATTTCCGCCTGCCGGTGCAACTCGTGCTGCGGCCGAATCTTGATTTCCGTGGCTTCAGCGGCACGATTGCCTCGGGCATCATCCGCAAGGGCGACGAGATCATGACGTTGCCCTCGCGCAAGACCAGCCGCATTAAGAGCATCGTCACCTTCGACGGCGAGATCGAAGAAGCCTTCGCTCCGCAGTCGATCACCGTCACGCTCGAAGACGAAATCGACAGCAGTCGCGGCGACATGATCGTCCGCCCCGGCAACGTGCCCCGCGTCGACAACAAGTTCGAAGCCATGATGGTCTGGATGGCTGAAGAAGCGATGCTGCCCGGCAAACAGTACCTGTTCAAGCAGACCTCGCGCGTCGCTCCCGGCATGGTCACCACGCTGCGGTATCGCGTCGATGTGAACACCATGCATCGGCAAGATGCTCCGACCCTGGCACTCAACGAAATCGGCCGCTGCCAGATCACACTCACGCAGCCCATCTGCTTCGATGCCTACAAGCGTAACCGTGGCACCGGTTCGTTCATCGTCATCGATCGCTTGACCAATGCCACCGTCGCGGCGGGCATGATTCTCGATCGCACGACCGGCGACGGCGCGAAAGATCACTGGGACGACGAACCTGCCTCGGCTCACTTGCACGGCGAGACCAGCAAGGTCAGCGTCGAAGAACGCTCGAACCGCTTCGGGCAAAAGCCGGCGACGGTGCTCCTTACCGGCCTCACCGGCTCGGGGAAAACCACCATCGCTTACGCCCTCGAACGGCGCCTGTTTAAAGATGGCCGCTCGGTCGTCGTGCTCGATGGCCAGAACATGCGCCGCGGCATCAGTAAAGATCTCGGCTTCACCGCCAGCGAACGCAGCGAGAACCTGCGCCGGAGCAGCGAGGTTGCGAAGCTCTTCAACGAAGCCGGGCTCATCGTCCTCGGCGCGTTCGTCGCTCCCGAAGAGGCCGTGCGTCAGAAGGTCGCCGAAGCCATCGGCCAAGAGCGGTTCCTGATTGTCCACCTCGATGCCCCCGTCGAAGTCTGCCGCGCCCGCGATACCGAAGGTCACTACGCTCTTGCCGAAAAGGGCGAACTGACCGAGTTCCCCGGCGTCTCTGCTCCCTACGAAGCCCCCGCCAAGCCCGACCTCAAACTCAGCACCGACAAGCTCAACGTCGACCAGTGCGTCGACAAGATCCTCGAACTGCTGCAGTCGCGAGGCTACGTCAGCTAGTACCACAACAGACTGGGGTCGGGAGTCTTTGGCGAGCAACGATCTCGCTACATGGCTGAGATCCAACTCGCCAAAGACTCCCGACCCCGGACTAACTCGCCGCACCATAACGGTCACTTTCGTCGCCCCTTCAACACAAAATAAATCACCAGTCCGATGAGCAGCAGGCTGAAGAAGCCGCCGATGGCTTTGGAGATTTGGTGCGTGTCGAGGGGCTCCGTCGGAGGCGGCCAGGGAGCATGCGTTGCGTCATGCGCGGCAGCTGAATTGGCGGGCTCCGTAATCGCCAGCGACTCCATAAAGCGATTCACCGCAGCAGCGTGAGGATTTTCGCTCGAGGTAATGGCCATCACTTTGTGAACGGTATCGTCCACTCGCACGAGTGCTTGCGTGATCTCGACGCCGGAGCCTGTTCCTTTCATCAGCCAGACTTCGTGCCCGCCGATGGTCTTGGTAGGGAGTCGCGTCACCTTGCCCCCAATCTCTTTGGCGAGCCCCTCTTCCACTTCTGTTTGCACCAGCTTGACGTTCGCGGGAACCGACGACTTCATCACACCCAGCTTCGTATCGCCGTCGCTCGAAATCCACACGACGGCAAACGGCGTAGGCGCGTCGGCAATCGCCTCAAAGCTGGCGGCATCAGGCACCTCCACAGACAGTTTGCCATCGGGCGAGTTCCATGTCTCCGCGCGAGATAGTCCCGCCATTACGACAAGGCTCAGCACGAGTGGAAGTAGGCGGACAGTCATCACGTTTGCTCCGAAAACTCGACCTGGTTTAATTACCGGTCTTCAGCGGCTTCACGCTGATTTCTTGGATGAACACCACATCTCCCGGGTCGTGCGTTTGCAGGCCGATGTAGCCGCTGGTGGGACGAACCGGTTCGCGCTTGGGCTCGAACCACTGGCGATCAGCGGGAATGTCTTTCGAAGCCGGATCGAACTGGGTAACTCGCTCGCCGTCGACGTCGACGAGGATCTTGTCGCCCATTAGCGTGATGATCATCGTCTTCCATTCGTCAGGCTTCTTCTCAGAAAGTTTGGCCGACTTGGCGAGTGAATAGACCGCGCCGGTGCGCGAGTACTCACCGCTGGCGAGATCGCAAATCTGCACTTCATAGCCGTGATGCACGGCGTACCAGGCACTGGTTTCTTTGTCCGAAGCATCTTGAAAAATCTTCACCGAGTCGGGCGTCAAATTACCCGTCGAGTCTCGCTTTGCTGGCGGATGCTTCTCGTCCAGCTTCTTTAAAATGCCGTCATCCACGCGCACAAACAGGCCTGCGTTCGATTTGGCATCCTTCGATTTGTACACCACGCGCAACTGGCAATCGCCAAACTTCTCGGCGCGATACAACAGCAGTCCCAGGCCCCGCTCATCGCAATCGCTGCGAATTGTCTTACCATCAACGACATATTGCCCATAGCCAACCTGTACCCAGTTGGAATCGACCTTGCCGTTCTTCGTCAGCGGCAGCGAGCGCCAGCCGTCCTTGGCTTCCTGCGCTGTGACAACCGCGCAGGTGATGAGTGAAAAGACGAAAATAGCAAAGCAACACTGCTGGCGAATCATCGGTAGTGGTCCCTGGCAAACGATTGAATTTCGAAGGCAGGTGTTCATTGAAGCGCACCCGTGATTCTTTGTCCAGCGAGTTTGCCAGAAAGTGCTTCTTACTTGGGAGGCATCAGCGACAGTTCCTGTTTGGTGATGCGTCTCATGCCAGCTTCGCCATAGGTGCGAGCGGCGTCGCCCATGCCGTTGTAGTGACCCATGGCGCGAATGGCCACCTCCGACCGGACGATGCCGCCGAAGTACGGATAGTAGACATACCGCTTCAGTTGATCGGCATTCAGCGAGCGCCCTCCCGCGGACCAGGCTTTGTTCAAGCAATCGCGCAGCACGGCTGCCGCGTGATAGATGTCGGTCTCGGCGTTGTCGTTCTGATCGGAGTTTGGCACGCCCGGCCGTAGGATCGAAATCTTGTAGTACGTCTTGAACAGCTCTTTCACGCGGTCGAGCGTATCGGGCTTTACGTTGCCGAGCCCGGTCGAGCCATAGCCAAAAAAACTCTGCACGCTCCGCTCCACGGCCTGTCCCGCGCGCTTGGTACCACTCGCGCCGGGCTGATTCTCGTTCATGAGCACGGCGGCGAGCAGCTCTGCCGGCACACACGCCCAGTCCGCCGCTTTGCCGACGGCGGCCCGAAAGTAATCGGAACCGCGGCGATAGATGACTTTGAGTTTGGACTCGATCTCTTTCAACTTCTCGACGGGGTTGTGCTTCGGGTCGTAGTAGCCATACATGCTGCCAGAAAAGGCCTGCGACTGGGCAACCACCAGGTTCAAGTGCTCCTTTTTATCGGCCGGCGCGATCAGCCAACCTTTGCGCAGGTAGAGCATCTCGCCCGGCGGAGGCGTGAGGGCGCGGCCGATGTCGGCATCGAGCACGCAGATCATCTCCATGCGGATAAAGTCCGCCGAGTACTTTTGAATCTTCTCGATCGACTTCAGCCGGCGCTCGTTCTCCGTTTTGATTTCTTCTTCCGTGACAAACTGAGGATCCTTGTTCAACTGATCAGCCATGGCAGGTCTTTCGTATCGATACTCCGTAATGCATGCGCGCACACGCGCTCCGCCCAGCAAGTGTGAAGCGCATTTCCCGCCGAGTTGTTACTAGCCGCCGGCAGCTTTTTTCGCTGGGCGTGGCCGGTGCCTTGCACGGCTTAGGGGGCGGACAGCACCATTAACACGCACGCCTGCGATCGTCGCGACTCTTACCAAGCACCTTTCGTTTGATAACTTTTCGCGCGAAAATTTTCGTTCTGCGAAAGCCACTTAACCGCCGTCCGCAATTGAACTTGCGAATCAAAGCTGCTGTTATCAGCCCGTTTTCTTGATAACCGTTTGATAACCATTCTGGATCTGCCTGTTTTGCGCAGCTTGCCAATCGCCGCTAGTCGCTCGCAGCACGTTTAGGGAAACTACTAATCCGTAAATCAGTATTAGTCGTCGGTCACTTAGGAATGACGTCGAGACACAAAACTGATAAATAGTGAATGATGTGTTGTGTGTTGTATGAAAAGTCATTCGACACGTTCTCGCTGGCAATTCCTGCTTTGTCACCAGCAAGACAGCCGCCGAAAGCTCGTCTGTGCGCGCGGGCTCCCCGCGGCGGCCCATGCGTGGTGCCGGTTGGCAGCGGGAAAAATGCCGCGCATCTGCAAATCTGCCGGATGCGTGATTCTTTGTCAAACGGCAGATTCAAGCTTTTTTGCGCGGCCGTTGTGACTTTCCGTCACGGCCAGAAGCTTAGCCCTCGAAGGCTTCTTTCATCGCTCGAAAATGCTTCGCGCATTCGGCGCGGACATCGCCGGCCTCTTCGTATTCGAGCACGACGTAACCACGATAGTTGGCGTCGCGCATGATCTTGGCGAGCCGCTTGTAGTCGGCGGGAACCTTCTTCTTGTCGGGGCCAACCATCACCACCTTCACTTGCATGTTCAGGGCATAGGGGGCGATCTGTTCCAACTCGCGATACGGATCGTCGCTGTGAAAGTTTCCACTGTCGACATTCACGCCAAACCACGGGCTGTTCACATCGCGCACAAACTGCAAAAGGCCCTCGGCGGTGGCCGTCGGTCCACCGTGGTTCTCCAGCGCTAGGTGCACGCCATGTTGCCCGGCGTACTCGCAGCACTCTTCGATGCCGGCAACCATCAGCGAATGCGTCGCCGCGGGGGTCGAGTCTTTCTTCACATGCCCGGCAAAGATGCGAATGACCGGCGCGCCGAGCACTTCGGCAAAGTCGATCCACTGCTTCACGGCCGCGATCTGCTTGGTACGTTCTTCGCCCGGCGGAAAGCCAAAGTCGTTGCCGACGGCCGTGCCCGAGACATCGAGCCCCAGGCGAAAGCATTGCCGCCGCAGCGAGCGGAGATAATCGTGCGTCACCGCCTTGGGAAAGTAGTAGGACGTGAGTTCGGTGCCATCGCAGCCCAGTTTGGCACAGTCGTTGATAAAGTCGGTGAGCGTGGCCGTAGGCTCGGTGCCATCCTTGCCCTTCTGCAACATCGAGCGGTAGCTATACGCGGCCAAGCTGTACTTGAACTTGCTCTGGCCATTGCGCGGGATCGGTTCGATGGCCGCTGCCGTCGCACCGAGCGACGAGGCGAGTGCACACGAAGCGGTTCCGACGGCGACCGAGGACAGAAACTGGCGACGCGAAGGCGCAAGACTGTTGGGATGCATGGCTGGGTTTCCGGCGAGTGGAGGAGGATACGCTATGTTGTAACCGCTGATTGCCGCGGTTGCGAATAGTCAGCGACAGACATGAGCTTCAGCCGCCATGGGTAGGGTCGGCCTTCTTTTACCGCGTAGTGGTTTGTCTATGCCCGCGGCACGAGGACTGCACCTTCAATCAGCCTTAACTACCTTCCAGGTATACAGATAGGAACAATTCATTAAATTCCGAACACGCTCTATTGAAATCGAGTCTCAGTATCTGTAGAATCACTCCAGCCAGCACACGCCAGCGTACGGTAATGACCGGCAGATTGATCCTGGATGGGGGAATCGAACATGCGGGCTGGAATGTTGCGAACGCTCGAATCGGCGGCGGCGCTCTACAAGCGAGGCTTTCACGAAGAGGCCTTGGACACCATCGAGAACTCGCTGGCGATTGCGCCGGACGACGGCCGTCTGTGGGAGCTGCGCGGGCTGGTGTTGCGAGCCACCGGCAATATTCCGCTGGCCTGCGATTCGCTGGAACATGCTTCACTGTTGGTGCCGCTGTCTTCTGGCGGTCAGGTGACCCTGGCCGATTGCCTGGCGCGCACCGGACACGGCAGTGTCGCCGTGTGCATCGCTGAGCACATCCTCTCGTTGGCTAACGTCGATTGGTCACTGCTGCTTTACCTGGCGCAGGTTTGCGATAACTGCGGCCGGCCCGATTTGAGCATTGCGATCTGTCGCGAGGTCAACTGGCAAGCGCCGGACTGCCATCAAGCTTTCTACGACTTGGGCTACTATCTCGGGCGGCACAAACAGCCGCTGGCGGAGATCGAAGCCGCAGCTCGGCAGGCCATCGCCCTCGCCCCGTCGATCGCCAACTATCGCGTGGGTCTGGCATCTCTGCTCTGGCAACAAGAGCGGCGAGAAACTGCCTTTCGCGAAGCCGATGTGTTGTCGCTCGCCGAACTCCACTCGCTCAAGTGCGAATGCTGCTTGCGGCGGCTGGTGAAGATCTTTTGGCAGGCTCACGCGTTTGCCAAATCGAGTGCCTGCGTCGAGCGCCTGGCACAGCTGCAGCGAGATACCAAATCGGCCGGACCTGACTGCTGTTTATGAGCCACGTTCTATGAGTCACCTGGTCTCTGTAGTTTTCTTTCACGCCTGCGTGTTACTGTTGGCCACCCTCGCGGGAGCCCTGCTGATTGCCGCGAATGTGGCCTGGGAGAATTGGCAAATGAATGTACGAAGTCGAGTGCAACGACGTTTTGTGAAGCGCGAGTTGAGCCTGCCGCAAACGATGGCGGCAGCCACGATCAAGGCTAAAGCGCCGGCAAAACTGCGGTCACTGCGAATGATGGCGAAGACGGCCCGCTAGAACCGTTGGCTGAGGATGGATCGTTCGCAGCCGCAAGCAAGGGATGGCTGGAGAGAGTGCGGCTGCGGTTCAGCCCCTTGGGGATCACTGGCTGTGCGTGGTCTCGCCTGACACGGATCTCCGCCCGTGTTCAGGCGAGGCCCGCATGACCGGTCGGGCCTCGAGCGACAGTTTCGCTTCAGCACCAAGGACCTGCTTGGCTTGTCGCAAGACCTGCGCGGCTGTCGCGGCATCGCCATTCGCGATACAGGTGCGCAGCCACGATTCGAACACCGCTCGCTGGCCAGCGACGAACAGCGGAGCATCGGGACGGCGCTGGCTCCCGGCTTCGAGCAGTTGAATCGCGCGGGCGTACTCCTGCTGTTCGCACAGCCGCATTACCCACTGTTGATAGACATGCAGTTCGTTTGTCCGCAAAGGCTGATACCTACTGTCGAGCTTGATGCCGGCGGCAATCTTCTCGGCAGCCGTCGAAAAATCTCCCGCGGCGCACAAGGCGAGAGCCCAGTTGTTCAAGCCAGCGAGCAGATTTTCGCGGGCATCGCGATCTTGTTCATCGAGTACGATGCTGACTTGCAGCATGTTCACCGCCGCGGCAAAGTCCTTCTGCTCAAGCGCCGCGAGGGCCCGGTTGTAATAGATTCGCCCGAGCAACTGCACGGGCGAAATCACCCGCCGACTCTCATCGCGGGGCTTGGCCACGACGATGGAATCGCGTTGATCGGCTGCCAATTTGGCGAACCAATCGCGCCGGGTCGTTTCGACTTCTTCGTGATCACCGCTGGTCAGCCGGCAGTTCACATGGCCACTTTGGGCAAGAATCTCCACCGGTACCCCGGCCTGCCTGCACAGATCGTAGTAAAGCACGGTCGCCGTAACGCAGTTGAAGTCACCACTCCCCAGCGTGATTGGCACCAGCGTGGCTCCGGGCAAGAACTTGCCCGCCAGAATCTCGCGATGCAGTCCGGCGAGAACTGCTGGTGCGCGGTGCGGTGTCGGCAGGCGGCTGATGCCGGCAAAGTCGATCTGCGCATAGCGAGCGGCTCGCACCCGCAGCCATCGTGCGCGGTCGAGCGGATCGGATTGTCCACTGGCAATCAAAGCCGCATCGATGAAATCGAACTGCTGCAGTTGGCCATCGTGGGCGTCGCTCAGCAGTGCCCGTTCGGCGTCGCTCAGCGAAAGTTGCGACAGTGTCTGACTGCTGACGGCAATGATGGTGTGCCGCTGCCCAAAAGCAGGTTCTGCGAACAAGCACGCACTGGCCACCACGGCGCAAACGAGCGACCGGATCGCTAGTGGGCAAGTTCGAGAAACCAGCGTGTGGAACGTCACGAGGGGGTGGGAACTCTTCGCGAAGGAGGGGACCCGCGGGCTGGATTACCTGCTGGGAAAACAGCAGGGCGCAGGGGCAACCAACCATACGTCGCGATTTTTAGTCAGGCGGCTCTCGGTGGACAGATCGGAGCGAAATCTGGCCGGCACCGTAGCGGTCGTGCGGGCTATGCGGGTGGCGCAGAAACTTTGCTCGGGCATTTGCCGACCCGCGGGCCGATAAACCGATATGATAAATGTGTCCGGTCGCAGTTCCTGCGAGCGGACTCGCTCGTCGCGTACGACTTGTCGCCAGATCAAGCACGTTCCTTGGTAGCACGACGCCCTGATGGTCTTTTTGAATCTCTCACTGCTGGTTGGCGGGCTCTTCATGGCCTTGCCTATCGTGCTGCATCTGGTGATGCGCCAGCGGCCGAAGCAGCTGGTCTTTCCGGCGTTGCGATTCGTGCAGCAACGTCGCGAAGCCAATCGTCGCCAGTTGCAACTCAAGCATTGGTTGCTGCTCGCCCTACGCTGCGGCGCGGTATTGCTCGCCGCACTAGCGCTCGCTCGACCCAGTGTGGCGTCGGCCCTGGTCGGTGCCTGGACGGCGATCGCCCTGCTGGGTGTCGCCCTGGTGGCAGCACTGGCGGTAGCCTTCATTTCGTTACTTACCAAACGATCTCCGACCGTGATGATCGCCAGCAGTGCGACCGCTGCGATTTTGGCGGGCATCGTGCTGTGGATGCTTGCGCGCGTGTGGGGTGGCGGCGGCACGGGACTCGGCGACCAAGAGGCTCCGCTGGCTGCCGTGATGATTGTCGATACGTCGCCGCGCATGCAATATCGCCACGAGAACAAAACGCGACTCGAGCAGGCTCAAGAAACGGGCGATTGGCTCCTCGAACAGTTTCCCGCCGATAGCGAAGTGGCCATCTTCGATTCCAAGCCCGGCAGCGGAGCCTTCGCAGTCGATCGCGCCGCCGCGGCCAAATCGTTGGAACGCCTTCGCATCACCGGTTCGCCGCGCGCGCTCGTCGATACTATCTCGGCCGCGATCGAGCTGGCTCGTCAGAATCCGCGTTTGCGCAAAGAGCTGTACGTTTTTACCGATCTGACGCAGGCTGCCTGGCAAGGCGGCGATGCCGCTGTTCTCAAGGAGCGTTTGAAAGCCAGCCCCGATATCTTGCTGTATGTCATCGATGTCGGTGTGACGAAAGCACGCAATGTGGCGCTGGGCAAAGTGCAACTCTCGGCCGAAGTGCTGCCGCAGAAGGCTCAAGTCAGCATCGAGACCACGATTCAAAACAGCGGCCTCAGCGGCGAACGGCAGGTCGATCTCTATCTGGAAGTGCAAGACCCGACGTTGCCGGTCATTCGCGATGGCCAGCCGGTATTGCCGAAGCAGATTCGCCGCGGCAGTCAAACGGTGGAACTGGCCCAGGGATCGCAGCAAATTCGCTTCTCGCTGCAAGGGCTCGAGCCGGGCACCCATCAAGGGCAAATTCGTCTGGTGGGCGAAGATGGTCTGGCACTCGATGATGTTCGCTACTTCACGCTCGAAGTACAGCCTTCGTTGCCGCTGCTCGTGGTGACTGGCCCCAACGTGTCGCCCGATCTGTTCGTGCAAGTGCTGAAGAATAATCCGCAGGTGCAGTTCGATTGCCGCGTGATTCCGCAGCCGGAACTCGCCGGCCTCGATCTGGGCGAGTATCGCGCGCTCTGCTTGCTCGATCCGCAAGCGTTTACGCCCGAGGTTTGGGAAAAGCTCGTGAGCTACGTCGAGCGCGGCGGCGGTGTCGCCGTGTTCCTGGGCCACAATGCCCAGCCGGTGGCATCGTTCCAAGATGCCTCGGCGATGAAGCTGCTCGGCGGCAAGCTCACGCTGCAAACACGCGGCGGCAGCGACTTGTTCATCGATACTCGCACGTTCGATCATCCGATCACGGCCGCTTATCGACAAATTGGCGAGAACATTCCCTGGGATCGCTTTCCGATTTTCTTTCACTGGAATCTCGATCACCTCGCGCCGGAAACGCGCGTCATCTTTCCCTTCGGCAATGGCAAGCCGGCCCTCACCGAAACGCAGATTGGCCGCGGTCGCGCGCTGATCTTGACGACGCCGCTGACCGATCCCCGCCAACCTCGCAATCGCACGGCCTGGAACAGCTTGCTCACCGGCGAAGATGCCTGGCCCGGCTTTGTGCTCGCCAACGAAATGCTGCTGTATCTGACCGGCAGCAGCGAAACGAGGCTGAACTACGTGACCGGCGAGACGGCCGTGCTGAGGAACGATCCCGCCACTCAGCCCGAGCGTTACCAGCTCTTCACGCCCCTCGATGAACCGCAAGATGTGCTGGCCCGCGAGGGCCGTTTGACGGTTCGCTTTACCGACAATCCGGGGGCTTACCGCCTGCGAGGTCAATTGAGTGGCCCGGTCGTCCGTGGTTTTGCCGTGAACTTGCCCGCCGATGTTGGCGATCTCACGCGCTGGCCCGACGACAAGCTGGACGAACTGCTCGGAGCCAAACGCTTCCACCTGGCTCGCAATCAAACCGAAATCAACCGCGCTGTCGGTGCCGACCGCATCGGCAGCGAGTTTTATCCCCTGCTCATACTCCTGCTCGTCGTCGCCCTCGCTGGCGAGCAACTGTTGGCCAACCGGTTTTATCGGAAAGACGAGTGAAGCAAGTTCTGAGTTCTGAGTTTTGAGTTCGGAGACAAGAGTAGTAAGCCAGCTTTCATCCTGTCTCAGAACTCAAAACTCCCAACTCAGAACTTCATTTCCCCATGCCTCCCACCGAATCACTACCGAACGACTTCAGCGCTGATCCCGTTTTGGGCAGCTACTGGGCCGTTGCGCTGATTGCGGCGGGACTGATTGCGCTCCTCGCGCTGGGCCCGAGATATGGCAAGCTGTCGTGGCGGCGGAAGGCGGTGCTCACCGGACTTCGACTCGGCATCATTTTGCTGGTCGTGATTGCCCTGCTCAGGCCAACCAAAATGACGACCGTCAAAACGCCGCGCACGAGCGTGGTGATTGTGATGGTCGATACCAGCCGCAGTATGCAACTGCCCAATGGCCGCGGCGAAATCACTCGCTGGCAAGCGCAGCAGCAGGCCATTGCCAGCATCGAATCGCAGCTGACGAACCTCGGGCCCGATCTCGAACTGCGAACTTACCAGTACGATTCACGCCTCCAGCCTTGGGAAATCAAAAACGGCAAGCTGATATTGCCCGACGAACCTACAGGCGACCAAACGGATGTCGGCACATCGCTCTTCGCAGCGCTTGTTCCCGAACAAGGCAAGCGACTCGCCGGAGTGATCTTGCTGGGCGACGGTGCACAGACGGCCTTCGATCCGCAGGTGGAAGTGCAAGAGGCGGGGCGGAAGATCCGCGACGATTTCGCAGCGCCGCTCTACACGGTCACCTTTGGTCCCGCCGGAGATGCCGCTCAGTCGCGCGATGTGGCCGTCGAACGACTCGACGAGCAGTTCACCGTGTTCGTCAAAAACGAACTGATCGTGAAGGGTCTCGTGCGCGTGCGCGGTTACGTGCAAAAGGATATCGCTGTCGATTTGACGCTGGAAGATTCTGCTGGCAAGAAGCAAGTCATTGGGCAGCGGACCGTTCGCGCTGCCGAAGATGGCAAACAGCTGGAAGTGGAGTTTCCCTTCACGCCGCAGCAAGTCGGCCACTATCGCCTGACGATGACCGCTGCGTTGCAGGAAGGAGAACTCGTCGCCAAGAACAACTCATTGAGCGCTTATCTCACGGTGCTCGAAGGGGGGCTGCGAATCTTGTATCTCGATGGCGAGAAACGGTTCGAGCAGAAGTTCTTGCGCCGAGCAATCAACGCCTCGCCCGATATCGACCTCGACGATCGCATCATCGATATCCGCAGCAAACCGCGCTGGCCGATCGATCTCAGCGAGGATCTTAAGCCGGGAAAGTATGACGCGTACATCTTGGGCGAAGTCGACGCTGCAGCCATTGGCCCCCAGCAACTGAAGACGCTGGCCGAGAATGTGGCCGCGGGCAAAGGCCTGCTGATGATTGGCGGCCGCCGCAGTTTTGGCTGGGGACATTACCGCGGCACACCGCTCGAAAACGCGTTGCCCGTCAAGTTCGACACGCTCGAAGGAAGCGACGGCCTCAGCGAGGCTCAGCAGAATCGCTTCTTTCTGGAAGGACCGTTGCCGCTGGTGCCGACCCAGCCACCCCATCCGATCACCCGCCTCGCCAGTGAAGCCCAAAACGTAGCTGCCTGGCAAAAGTTGCCGCCCCTCGCTTGGGCGCACAAATTTGCCGAGGTGAAGACAGGTCCGGGCATCAACGTACTGTTGCAAACACCTGCCGGCGATCCGCTGCTCGTCAGCGGCGAGTTCGGCCGCGGTCGCGTGCTCGTGTTCGGTGGCGAATCGAGTTATCGCTGGCCCATGCATGGTTTCGAACAAGAGCACAAACGCTTCTGGCGGCAAGCAATCCTCTGGCTCGTCCGTCGCGATGATCTCGACCGCGACGATGTTTGGATCAAGCTCGACCAGCGACGCTTCAATCCCGGAAGTCGTGTGCAGATCACTGCCGGCGCGCGCAGCAGCACCGGCGATGCGATCACGACGGCTACCTTCACCACCCAACTGATTCTGCCCGGTGGTACGAAGCAACCGCTCCGTTTATCTCTGGACGGTGAGAAGTATGTCGGCAGTGTCGAGGTGAAAGTTCCCGGCGATTACGCGGTCGAAACCATTGCCACGCAGGATGGCCGCAAGCTCGGCAATGCTCGCGCGGAGTTTCTCGTCTTCGATCGCGATATCGAGTTGAGCAATCCCGCCGCCGATCCCGACCAGATGGAGGCGCTGGCCGCCTGGACAAAGGCTGATGGCGGGCGAACTCTCACGCCGGAAGAATTGCCCGGGCAAATTGCCGAGTTGAAGAATCGACCCAAGGACTACGATGTGCGGCAGACGAAGTGGCAGTTGGCGAGCACCGCTGGTGACGCCTGGCTCTTCTTCGGCCTGCTGGTGGGTTTGCTGGGCACCGATTGGTTCTTGCGCAAGAAGTGGGGGCTCGTGTGAAGTTGCCACAGCAACTGAGTCAGTTCCCCCATTGGCGACTCGTCGCGCTGCTGGCCTTCACGCTGATCGTACGCGGCGGGCTGATGATGGCCCGCTTCGATCAACTGCAAGACGACCCCGATAGCTACGAACTGATCGCCCACAACATGGTCCGCTTTGCGACGTTCAGCGTGGACAACCCGGCCGATGTGGGTGAGATTCGCGGCGACCCGCGCCCCTCGGCTTATCGCCCGCCGCTCTATCCGGTGCTGCTGAGCAATCTGGCGATCGGCAAGGACTTGATCATTCACAGCGGAGCGATCGCCGCCGCGCACATTGTGATGGGAATCGCAACCGTGTGGCTCACGTGGCTCATTGCGCGGGCCCTTGGTTTAGGTTGGGCCAGTGATGTCGCGGCTGTGCTCGTCATTTGTGACCCCATTCTGCTCAATCAGCAATCGCTGGTGATGACCGAAACGCTGGCGGCACTTTGCACCGTGCTGGCCTGGGGGCTACTCGTGCGGTTTCACTTCGACCGCAATTGGTGGAACGCCGCGCTCGCGGGCGGAGCACTCGGTTTGGCTGCGCTGTGTCGGCCCACGTATCTGCCGTGGTTTGTTCTATGCGTGCTCATCAGCCTGTTGATGAAGCCGGGGAAGTTGGTGACCGACAAGCCGTCCGCAGCCAGCAACACGAACTATCGACCGAATCGGCAGATCGCCCAGCGGGTCTTGAATGCGCTCGCGATGCTCATCGGCGGCGTAGGCATCATTTCACCATGGGTGATTCGAAACTATCAGACGTTTCAGCAGCCCCTCCTCACGACGACTCATGGCGGTTACACGCTCTATCTCGCCAACAACCGGCACTTCTACAAATACTTGCGCAGCGATCAGACCGGCTTACCGTGGGAGCCACGAACACCCACGCAATGGATGGGCAACTCGCTCGCTTACCAGCAGTCGTTTCGCGGCGAACGGCGAACCGAAATAGAAGCTCAAGTGGCCGCTGGAAGCCTCAATGCCGATGATGAATTCGCCCTCAGCAAATTCGAATCGTCACTGGCTCGGCAAGCGATTCAAGATGATCCCGCTGGCTTCTTGCTCGCTGCCTGGTATCGCGTGCGGCAACTCTGGTCGCCGCTTCCCTACAAGCTGTCGGCCGACGAGTCGACTGGACGCATGTTGCTCCGCTATCTCACCGCTGCCTGGTATCTGGCGGTGTATGCACTAGCCTTCGTCGGTTGCTACCAGTTGCGCGGCAACTTGCTGCGCTCGCCTTGGCTCTACGGCGTGCTGCTGTGCTTCATCTTCACCGGCGTCCACACGCTCTACTGGTGCAACTTGAGAATGCGCGCGCCGCTCATGCCGATTGTCGCAGTGATTGCCGCAGCGGGGTTACTGCAGATCTCATCGATGCGGAATCAAAAGCTGTAGTGCAAAAGCCGATGAACTCCCGCCGCAGGGGCGGGGGCGAATGAGGCGGCGAGAGTTACTTGGTCGGCACAGCTTTGAGCACTTCGTCAACGCTCGTGCGACCGCCGTGGGTCATGCTGATTTTGGCAAAGACGATTTTTTGCTTCTCGTCGATAATGAACGTCGAAGGATAGGCCGTCTCGTTCTTCGCGTCCCAGCGCAGGCGATAGGCATTGGTAAACGCAAAGTCGGGATCGAGCGCCAGATAGCAGTTGTCAGGAAACGTCTTGCCGCGAGTAAAGTCCTCAGCATGCTGCTTCAGGCCATCGGCAGGGCCCGGATAGACGAGCACGATGTTTGCCTTGGCAGCTGCGAACTTTTTCGCGGCGCCCAGAAACTGCCCTGTCTGCGTGTTGCAGGCCGGACATTGATAGCCCGGGTAACCTCGCAGCACGATCAGGACGACCGGTCCCTGCTTCAGTAGTTTCGTCAGGGCAACTTCTTCGCCGTCAGCGGTTTTCAGTTGAAAGTCGGCAGCTTCGTCACCGACAGCAGGGGCCTTCTCTTTCGCCGCGGCTCTATTGGGGAGCAACGCAATTGCCGAGCAAAGTGCCAGGGCGGTCATCGTGAATGTTCGACGTGAGATCGCAGTCATCAATGGCTTCCTCATGAATGAAATGAAACGGCGGCTGTTCGATTGCTTACGCACGCTTGCCCGCAGAGTATGCTGAAAGTGTAGCAGCGACAAGTCAAACCGCCCGAACTTCAACAAAGCCAATCATGGAAATCTTGCCCGAACACTTGAAGGGTCAATCTCTTTACGACCGCAGCCATCAGAAGCGAACCGAAGCGCTGACGGCTGCAGCGGCCGATCCCAAGTGGGCAGAGACGTGGACCGAACTGGGTCAAGGTGCACCGACCCTCGCCGGCTTGGCCCGCATCTGCAGCACGGCGCTCGCGACCGGCGGTGCGCCCGATCTGCCACTCTCGCTCGAAGCAAAAACGCTGTTGTTTGCTGCCAAGAATTGGGGAACGCTGGAGATCAAGGGTTCGAATCGCGCCTTCGATGCGCCCGGGCGGATGCTCGCCGTCTATGTTGAAGCTGCCGCCGATCGCACGCTTATCTTTCGCAGCCGAGAGAACCCAGCCTTCACGATTCGCTTTCTTGCGGGCTTTCGAGAGCTTTGCCAGGCGGGGCTCGTGATGCATCACATCTATCACGAGTTCTCACTCACGCGAGAAGGCTTCGAGCGGGCTGCCACAATCGAAGCAGCCGAAGTCGAACCTTTGCTCGCGATGGCTACTGACTTGGGCGTGTTCGAGTAAAGCTCAGCAACAGCTTACTTCAGGTTCTTCAAGAAGTCGTTCAGGTCATCTTCGTCCGCAGCTTTGTCGGTCTCTTCGTCCGAAAGGAAGCCAAAGCTGGCGTCGTCATTGGCCGGCGTCTTGTCGGCTGCAGGCTTCGTTTCCGGCGTTTTCGGTGCGGGCGGTTTCGCCGGACCAGCAGGCGTGGTGATGGCCGCTGGCTTGGGCTTCGCGGGAGCAGGAACGGTTTCTGCCGCGCCGTTCTTGCCGGCAGGGGCAGGTTTGGTCGTAACGGGCTTGGTCTTCTCAGCTGCCTCGGAGAAGAGCGGCGCGGCATCCTCCATATCGAAGTCCATTTCGACATCGACTGGTTCAGTCGGCAGCGTATCTTCGACGGCTGGCTTGCGCTGCATTGGTCGGGCGTTGATGGTGCCGTCGGAATCGGTTTCGCTCGAAGGCGTGGCAGGGCCTCTCATTTGTGGTCCGGGGCCTGTCGGTGGAGCCTGACCATCGGACGACTGCTCTTCGTACATCGCACGGAATGTCACCGTGCCAATCGTCAGCAACTGACCAGGGGCCAGCGGAGCGTCCCCTTCGATGCGCTGGTTATTCACGAACGTGCCGTTGAGCGAGCCGAGATCGCGCACCATCAGCGAACCGCTGGCTTCGAAGATTTCGCAGTGCTGGCGGCTGACGAGCGGATGGCGCAGCATGATCGAGCAGTCGCGACCGCGACCTACCGTAGAGGGCAGGCGCAGCTTGACCTCAGGGGTTTTCACATCCCCGCCGACAACCACCAGCGTCACATTCAACGACATCGACAACTCCGCAAACACACGCAGCTGACCCAAGCCTGATCCCAGCTCGCGCCAGCCTTCACGAAAGGAAGTCTCTCAGCCAGAAAGTTCCCGAGCGGGAGGCTGAAAAACCTTGATTTCAAGTCTAACTAGCCCGCCCGTCTATAACAACTGTCTGGCCTGGGTGTGCCTCATTAAGGGGGCCCCAATCTCGGGCGAAAATGTCAGCTGCCAGTGGGCAATTCTAGGGATTGACATTGATCGACCAGCCCAGCGGCCAAGCCGGCGCGACGGGAGCAGCTGCCGGTTGTGTCAGCGCGTCGAGATTTCGCTGCGCTTGAGGATTGCCGGGATTCAGCCGGAGGATATCGCGTTGCGCGGCGATGCAGGCATCGCGGTCGGTTCCTTCACGCAGCAGGAGGTCGCTGAGGACAATACGTGCCCAGGCCAGCTGGGGCGCGCGGGCAATGGCCTTCTCGACCAGCAGGCGAGCTTCCGTCAAGTCACCACGCGTCAGCTTGGCTTCGGCCCGCATCACCAGCGCATAGGGATCACCCGTTTCGCACTTTTCGAGTTGCTTGGCGACATACTCGACATCGCCCCAACGATGCTGCAGAAGGTAGACGTAGCCCAAGTTGACCCAAGCCGGAATCCAGGCAGGCTGTTCGGAGAGCAGCTCTTGAAAGATCTGCTCGGCTGGTTCAAATCGCTGGGTCTCTCGATAGATGCGACCGAGCATCGCGCGAGCTTCGCGGCCATCGTGATAGGTGCTGGCTCCATGCAACAGATACTTGACCCGAGGTGCCTGCAGCAGTTCGCGCAGGCACTGTTCGCCACCCCCCAGATCGTTGAAGTCGCACAGCAGTTCGGCGCGGCGAGTCGTCAGTTCGACATCGAGCGGAAAGGCTTGCAAGCCTTCCGTCGTAAAGCCGAAGGCTTCCTCGCGTCGGCCCAAGCGCACCAGCGTTTCGACGATCAGGGCATACAACCGCCGCACCCAATCGCCGCGCGACTTTACCAACTGCAAGCTCTTGAGCAGATGCGCGAGTGCTTGATGAGCCTGACCGGTGCGCAGGTAGGTTGTGCCCAACAAGAAGGTCGTGACGGGATTCTCCGGATCGGTAGCGTAGTCCATTCGCAGCAGGCGTAGATCGCGATTCGCCTTCCGCTGACAAAGGGCCGGATCGAGATAACCCACGTGTTCAATCCGAATATCGGTCAGCGCTAGTTCATCGCCGGCAGCTTCTATCGCCGGGGTGATCTGCTCGTGCACGCGACCGCTCCAGCGAATCTGAGGCTGATTGCGAAATAGCCGCGTGTGCGAAATGAGGGTTGCCGGTTCGGTGCTGTGCCGACTCGTCGAGACGGTCGTCATCACATACGCACGCTTGGCAGCATCTGCCGATTGCAAGGCGATCTGATTGAACAAGTCGGCCAGCTGATCGCGATTGGTCGCGTCGATTCGGTCGTCGGCGTCGAGCCAAAAAATCCAATCGCCGGTCGCTTGTTCGAGGGCACAGTTGCGCGCCGCAGCGAAGTCGTCGCACCAGGCAAACTCGCAGACCTTTGCACCCAAGTCGGCGGCAATCTCGCGGGTCCGATCGACGGAGCCCGTATCGACCACAATCACTTCGTCAAACAGGGCCTGCACGGGCTGCAGACAGGCGCGCAGGTTGGCCTCTTCATTCCGGGCAATCACGCACAGAGAGATTCGAGGGCGAGAGTTCACAGCAGGTTCCTTCACAGCTGACCGCAGACGATGAGATGAGTCGGATTCAGCCCCGAGGCAATGCGCAGACCAGTGCCGCTCGATTTCAGAGGCCAAATCTCCTGCACCCTTAGGCATTTGCCGTACCGCGACGAATTCGGCCATCGTCCGCTGCCGGTGCGGACTGGCTTTGACGGCCACTAGCGAGCAGGCCAGTGATGTCGATTGCACATAAATCATTTTCCGGTAATTGTTTAGGGCGGATTCCTCCGCTTCGTTGGTCCTTCTGCAGTGGCTTAACAACCCGCAGTCCGAAAAAACGAAATCCCCCGAAGTGGTGACGATTTGTCCGGCCAGCAGCGACAGGTTGTCGCACCTAGCGAGGAGCTGGTCATCACTGGCAGCAGCAACCATAACCACTGAAAATGCTACTTTCCGGGCGATTAATGTCGGCCTGGACCTTGGCGCGAACGCGGCCGTTAAGGAGGGGAACGTCATTTGCCAGGACAAAGCAGCTTCACTTGAGTCCTGCAGCTTGACGGCGTATCCGGCATGAATACCAAGAACGTCCTTGTCCTGGCTCCGCATCCCGATGACGAAAGTCTCGGTTGCGGCGGAACGATCCGCCTGCTGACTCAAGCGGGCAAGCAAGTCGATGTGGTCTTCATGACCCGAGGTGAGAACGGCTGCGATGCTCCGCAGCAGCAAGCCGAACACGTTCACGCGCAACTGGCCATGACCCGCGAAGCCGAGGCCCGCGCTGCTTGCCAATTGCTCGGCGTGTCGAATGTCGAGTTTCTGAGAGGTGTCGACGGAGGTTTGAGCGATCAGCCTCATTTGGCCCAGTCGATTGAGTATCTGCTGGGTGCCGGCAACTATCACCGCATCTTTGCACCTTGGCAGGGCGAAGCGCACCTCGATCACCAGGCGACGTTTCGGATGTTACAGCGGGCCGTCGCCGCCAGTGGAACGACTCCTGCCATCTGGCTGTACGAAGTCTGGACTCCGCTGCAGCCAACCGACTTCGTCCCCATTGATCCGACGATGGCGGCCAAGCGCGAAGCCATCGCCCAGCATGTGAGTCAGCTGGCTTGCCTGGACTACATGAACGCGTTCGTCGGCCTGGCCTCGTATCGAGCCCTCAGTTGCCCACCCTCGCGCTATGCCGAAGCCTTTGTGACCCTCGACACGCCGACCTTTTTGGCGATCAAAGCCTGACGCCTTGAGAATCCTGCCATGTTGAAGCGATTGAACTGGGGCTGTGGCCCGCACAGTCCCTTGGGTTGGGTGAACTCGGATATCGAAGCGGGCGTCGGCGTCGACATCGTTGCCGATATTCGCCGTGGGCTGCCGTTTCCCGATGATCACTTCGATTACATCGTCAGCATTCATGTCCTGCCGGAACTGGCTTATCGTGAACTCGATCCGGCGCTGCGCGAACTGTATCGCGTGCTCAAGCCGGGCGGCGTTCTGCGGCTGTCGCTCCCCGATCTCGATCTGGCCATCGATGCGTACCGTAGCCGCGATGTCGACTACTTTTTGATTGGCGACGACGAGGTGAAAAGTCTCGCCGGCAAGCTGATTGTGCAACTCCTCTGGTATGGCCGCTCCCGCAGCATGTTCACCTGGGAGTTCACTCAGGAATTACTCGCACGAACCGGCTACCGCGAGATTACCCGCTGCAAGTTCCAAGAGTCGGCCAGCGGTCTCGACGGTATCACCGAACTCGATAACCGACCGCTGGAAAGCCTGTTTGTCGAAGCTCGGAAGTAAGCGAGCCCGTCCACAACCGGCAGCAATCGCCGCTACAATCGTTGGATGGAAATAGCGGACGCGAATGTCGACACGACAGACCAGCTGGCGGTGCATCTGGCCCCTTTTGGCCTGCGCGCGTTTCGTCCCGGTCAGCGCGATGTTATCAACGCGGTCTTGGCTCGCAAAGACTGTCTTTGCATCATGCCGACCGGCGGCGGCAAAAGCCTTTGCTATCAGCTGCCGGCCATTGCCCGCAGCGGCTTGACGCTCGTCGTTTCTCCGCTGATCGCGCTGATGAAAGATCAGGTCGACGCCCTGCAATCGCTGGGAATCTCGGCGACGTTCATCAATAGTTCGCTCTCGTTGCCCGAACAGCGCGAGCGGATGGATCGGATGGCTGCCGGAGAGTACCGCCTGGTTTACGTCGCGCCAGAACGTCTGCGCAATTCGCTGTTTGTCGAAAAGCTGCGATCCACCCGCATCGAACTGCTCGCCGTTGACGAAGCCCACTGTATCAGTGAATGGGGGCACGACTTTCGTCCTGACTACGCTCGGCTGGGACAGTTGCGGCAACGGATCGGTACGCCTCCTACCATCGCCCTCACCGCCACCGCGACGCTTAAGGTTCGCGATGACGTGATGCATCAGTTGCAGCTGAAGGAGCCTGAGGTCTTCATCACCGGCTTTGCGCGGACGAACCTCCATTTCGAAGTCACGACCGCTCACAGCCAGACCGACAAGTTTCAGGAACTGCTCGACTTTCTCCAAGCGACGCCAGGCAGCGGCATCATCTACGCCGCGACGCGCAAACGCTGCGGCGAACTGGTCGACATGCTGGCCGATAGCGGACTCAAGCGGAAGGTCGCCTTCTATCACGCCGGCCTAATGCCCGAAGAACGCCGCAGCGTGCAAGAAGCGTTCATGGCGGACCGAGTAGACATCATCGTCGCCACCAACGCCTTCGGCATGGGCATCGACAAGCGCGACCTGCGGTTCGTCGTCCACTACAACATTCCCGGCAGCCTGGAGGCCTACTACCAGGAAGCAGGCCGTGCCGGTCGCGATGGCGAACGCTCGCGCTGCTTGCTCTTGTACAGTTATGCCGATCGGAAGATTCAGGAATTCTTCATCGACAGTTCGTATCCGCCGCCAGAGATCGTCGAAGAAGTCTACGATTACTTGCGCGAGCAGCGCGACGACCCGATCGAACAAACGCTGCAAGAGATCAAAGAAACGCTCAACCTCCCCATCTCCAGCGAAGGGGTGAGCGCTTGCGAGAAACTGCTGGAAGAGTGCGGGGCACTGGAGCGGCTCGATTCGCGGCAGAATCAGGGCGCAGTTCGCATCGATAGCGACTTGCCCTCGCTCGTCGATCTCCTCTCGCGCGATGCCAAGAACCCTCGCAAGGTGCTGCAAGTCATCGAGCGTTTCATGGGGGACGTGCGCGGCGAGCGGGTCTTCATGCGAGCCGAAAATGTCGCCAAAGCGGCCGAGTTGGACCTGCCTGCCGTCAATCGCGCGCTCAAGGAACTCAACAAGCTGCAGGCGTTCAGCTATGTGCCGCCGTTCCGTGGCCGCGCGGTTCACATGTTGGAACGCGACAAGCACTTCAGCGATTTGGGCATCGACTTCAACGAGCTGAATCGGCGGAAGAAGGCCGAGTACGACAAGCTCGATCACATGATCGACTACGCCGAGACTCGCAACTGCCGCCAGCGAATCGTGCTCGATTACTTCGGCGATCCGAGTCCCGGCAATTGCGGCCTCTGCGACAATTGCGGCGGCGTGAAGAGCGTCGGCCGCCTGGCCGCACCGAATGAAAAGCCGATGGCGCTGCACGCGCACGTCGTCGAGGCAGTGCGCATCATTCTCAGTGGAGCGGCCCGCATGAACAGCCGCGGCCGCTTTGGCAAAGGGATGCTGGTCCGCATGCTTTGCGGCTCGAATTCGAAAGAAGTGAAGCAGTTTGGTCTCGCCAAGCTCAGCACCTTCGGCCTGCTCGAATCGCTCAAGCAGCCCGAAGTGACAGCGCTCGTCGATGGCCTGCTGAAGATTCGCCTCCTCAAACAGACCGAACTCGAACGCAACCGCCCGACGATCGAACTGAGCGAAGAAGGAGACGCGGTGATGCGCGGGCAAGTTCCGCTACAACACACGTTGCCCGTCGAGCGCGAAATCCTGCAGCGACTCGCTGCCGCTGGCCCCTTCGTCAGCCATGCTGCCACTCCTGCTCCCACAACGGCCGTCGTTTCCAAGCCGAATGTTTCGCCACCTGCACCCAAACCTCGCGAAGCCCCGCGCACCCCCGAGCCTGACTTCGAGACCGATGCCTTTGAACCATCGTTCGACGAAATCTTCCGCACCGACGAACCAGCGCCCGAAGCGAAGCCGGTTCCCAAGCCGGCCGCACCCGGCGTGCTGCGCAAGCCCGACTTGTTCGATCTGAAGCCAGCCTCCTCATCGTCCCCGAAGAGCATCGTCAAACCTGCATCGCCCAAAACGTCCCCCGCCGCGCACTCGGCCGCCACGGCTTCCACTTCCAACACCAATGGCCAACCTGCCGCCCATCCCGATCATTACTGGACCTGGCGAATTCTGACCGCCGGCTTCTCCCTCGACGAAGCGGCCCAGATTCGCGGCCTCTCCATCTATCAGCTTCGCCAGCACGCCAAGCTCGCCGCGCAAGACGGCTATCAGGTCGAACTCGACTGGCTGGACTAACCGGCAACTCGACCCTTAATCAAATTCTGATCTCTTTACCGCCTAACATCACAGCAACCCGCCCAGATAAGGGAGGTCGGCCTGCCGTAGTGAATCGCGAAAAATGGCGTGGCGCAACCGGGAGAGCGTTCATCGAGGCGTTGGTCGAGAGTTGTCGGCGGGTGGCCGGTCGGATATGGTGAATGGCTCGCAGTGTCCCACCTAATGACTCCCCCTCCACTAGCCAGACTCGCAGAGGAACCGGAATGAAACCGGAAGTGATTCCCGCAGCGGAATTGGAATCCCGCGTCAAAGCAGCCAAGGAACAACTCGACGCCCACGCTTATGAAACGGTGCAGTGGCACTTTCACGAGTCGACGGGTTGCCCGTTCTGGCTCGAAAAGAAGAGCTCGCTCAAGTTCGACCCTCTGAAGGAAGTGAAGAACTTCGACGACATCAAGAAGTTCCCCGAGTTCGAAGACGAATGGCTCCGTGGTGGACCGATCGGCCGCTGGGTGCCAAAGGGTTTGGCCGGTAAGCCGGTGTACGTCTTCGAAACTGGTGGTACGACCGGCATTCCGAAGAGCCGCATGGTCGTGACCGATCATTGGACCGACTACGAGAACTTCAGCGAGACGTTGCCCGAGAAGTATTTTCCCAAGGGTGCCAACTGGCTGATGCTAGGCCCCAGCGGACCTCGTCGGCTACGACTCGCGGTTGAGCATTTGTGCCAACATCGCGGCGGCATCTGCTTCTGCATCGATCTCGATCCGCGCTGGGTCGTAAAGCTGATCAAGAAGGGATGGATGGAACATCTCGAAGCATACAAAGAACACTGCATCGATCAGGCCCTGACCGTGCTCGAAGCGGGGCACGATGTGAAGTGCATGTTCACCACGCCCAAACTGCTCGAAGCTCTGTGCCAGGCACTCGAGAAGAAGGGAAAGACCTTCGCCGATACCGGCATCACCGGCATCTTTAGCGGTGGTACCGAGTTCACGCCTCAGTTCACGCGGTTCGCCATTGAAGAGTACTTTGGTGGTCCGCCGGAAGAGAGCGGCATCTATATGACGCCGACCTACGGCAACACGCTGATGGGTCTCGCCTGCAGCAAGCCGGTGACCAAAGCCGATGGCTTCAAGATCGCCTACTACGCCCCGCAGCCTCGGGCCGTGGTCGAGGTGGTGGAGTTCGACAACTACAATCAGCCTGTGGCTTACGGTGCCTCCGGTCGCGTGAAGCTGACGACGCTCACCAACGAGTTCTTCGTCCCAGGCTTCATGGAGCGAGATGAAGGCGAGCGAGAAACTCCCTACGCTGCTTACCCCTGGGATGGCGTGAGCGGTGTGAAGCCGTGGCGCGGCATTGCCAGTTCGACGACGGTAGGAGTGTACTAGGGGGCTGGGGACTAGGAGCTAGGGCGAAGAAGCGTGTAAGAGTCCGTCCCGCCGCTTGTATAGCTCTAGCTTCGAACTCTGGTTCCATCTGAAAGCCCCTCACCCCAACCCTCTCCCCGGAGTACCGAGGAGAGGGAGTGAAGAAGTAGCTCCCCGCATTTCGCATTTCCCTAAATCCCAGTTCCTAGCCCCTAGCCCCCTCCTATAACCATGCTCAACATTCCTGTGCTCCGTTGGGGCGAACCGTACGAATCGCTGGAAGTCGACGAGATCAAGCACTTCTATACGGGCGAGCCAGTGGCGAAGGTCAGTCAGGCGAATGGCGGCATCGTCAAACGCGATATGACCAAAGCCTGGAAGTGCCGCGACATTCTCCGGCAGTTCCCGATTTCGGACCTCATCGCCAAGCTGAAGATCGCAGCCGATCTTTACGAGAACTCGACGCTGCCAATGGGCGATGGAACGCAATCGCCTGAAGACTTTGTACGGCAACAGTCGTCGACCACAGGTCTGCCCGAAACGCTCTGCCGAGCAAACATTCCGAAGAACAGCTTCGTGCTGCGGAATATGGACAAGATCATGGACTGCCTGACGCGCGGTCTCGATCTGAACATCCTCACCAAGGGTTGGGGGATGGAACATCGGGGCGTGATCGTCAGCTATCAATGCCAGGCTCCGGTGTTGGGCGCTGTGTTGCCCTCGAATTCGCCCGGCGTGCATACGCTGTGGTTGCCCGTAATTCCGTTGCAAGTTGGCTTGGCTCTGAAGCCCGGTTCGCAAGAGCCTTGGACCGCGTATCGCATTGTCTCGGCGTTCACACAGGCTGGCATTCCGAAGGAAGTCTTTGGGCTGTATCCCGGTGGTCACGATGCGGGTGGTGCGCTGCTTGAATGTCTCGATCGCTCGATGATCTTCGGCAGTGCCCAGACCGTGGAGAAGTACAAAGGCAACCCGCGCGTGCAAGCGCACGGCCCAGGCTTCTCGAAGGTGATTCTCGGCGACGACGAAGTCGATAACTGGGAACAGCATATCGACATGATGGCCGAGAGCATCGCCACGAACAGTGGGCGCGGTTGCATCAACTCGTCGGCCGTTTGGGCGTCTCGCCATACGGAAGAGATTGCGGCAGCGCTTGCCGCCAAGCTGGGACCGATCGATGTGAAGCCGCCACAAGATCCCGAGGCTAAACTCGCCGCTTTCACCGTGCCTGGTCAGGGCAAGAGTGTGTGGGGCGTGATCGAACAGGACCTGAAAGAAAGTGGCGTCAAGGACATGACCTCGCAGTACGGCCAGCGGCTTGTCGAGCGCGAGTTGTGTTCGTACCTGCGGCCTGTCATTGCCCACAGCAGTTCGCCCGAGACGGGGATCGTGAAGAAGGAATACATGTTCCCCTTCGCGACCGTGGTGAAGTGCCCGGAGGATCAAATGCTAAAGAAGATGGGCTATACGCTTGTCTGCACGGCGATCACCAAGAACGAAAAACTGATTGCTCAGCTGAGCGATGCCACGTTCATTGATCGGCTGAACATCGGGCCGATTCCCACGACGCGACTGAACTGGCTGCAGCCTCACGAGGGAAGTATCATCGACTTCCTGTACCGCTCGCGTGCCTATCAAGTGGCAGGAGTGTAGTGCAAGGTCCGAGCGCTCTGTGGACCACGCTAACTGCCGTCTCGCGGCTCACCCACCTTAGATTGCCCACCTGATGACCGATTTCGACTTTCAACCCCGCACGCGGATCGTCTACGGTCCGGACAAGCTGGAAATGCTCGGGGTTTTGGCGTCGGAACTGGGTGGCCGGCGGGCACTGGTGGTGAGCGATCCGGGCGTGATCACGGCCGGGCATACCGCGCGGGGCATTGCCTCGCTGGTGCAGGCGGGCATTGAGACGCACCTGTTCGGTGCTGTGCATGAGAACCCCAACACCGACGATGTCGATGCGGGCGTAAAGTTCGCCAAGCGACACGACATTCGCTTGCTGATTGGTCTCGGGGGCGGCAGTGCGATGGACTGCGCCAAGGGAATCAACTTCGTGTTGACCAATGGCGGCGAGGTGAAAGACTACTGGGGCGTTGGCAAAGCACTCAAGCCGATGTTGCCGATGATTGCTGTGCCGACGACCGCTGGCACCGGCAGCGAGACGCAATCGTTCGCGCTCATCAGCGACGCTCAGACGCACGTAAAGATGGCCTGCGGCGATAAGAAGGCTGCCTGCCGCATTGCCATTCTCGATCCGAAACTGACGGTCACTCAGCCACCGCGAGTCACGGCTCTCACGGGCATTGATGCCATTTCGCACGCGCTAGAGACCTTTGTCTGCACCAAGCGGAACGCTGCGTCACTCGCCTTCAGCCGCGAAGCCTGGCGACTGCTCGCGGGAAATTTTGCGCAGGTTCTCAAAGAGCCTACGAACATTGAGGCTCGCGGAGCCATGTTGCTCGGCGCCAGCTTCGCGGGCATTGCCATCGAGAACAGCATGCTCGGTGCTGCTCACGCGCTGGCCAATCCGCTTACGACGCACTTCAACATTCCGCATGGTCAAGCCGTCGGCCTGATGCTGCCGCACGTAATTCGGTTCAATGGCGAGCAAGTCGAAGGCTGGTACCTCGACCTGCTCAGCACCATGCCGGCCAACGGCGCGGGACCGGTCCCGAAAACGGTTGATGAGTTGGCTCACTTTGTCGCGGCTCTGGCGGTACTGGCCGGCCTGAAGATCAAGCTGGAGGAACTGCACGTCGATTACGACAAATTGCCGCAGCTGGCGACCGAAGCGGCGACCCAATGGACCGGCTCGTTTAACCCACGAAAGGTGGGTGCGGACGAACTTTTGTCCCTTTATCAGCAGGCCTTCTGATATAATTCGACCTTGGGTCTTCAACGGACTTTGGTCGACGTTTTCCGGAGTTATGCCATGCGCAGTTCCCACGCTCAGCTTTCACGGCGCGAAGTCTTGGGTGCGTTGGCTGCCGCTCCGCTGCTCGCCTCGCCGTTGCTCTCGCGCGGCCTGCTCGCTGCCGATAAACCGAGTGTCCAGTTGCCCGCCGCGACCGCCAAAAACTGGCCCGTCTTCCGCGGTGATGTGCTGGCCAGCGGTGTAGCTCGCTCCACGATCACCGACTCGCCCGAACAACTCTGGAAGATGCCGGTCGAAGGTGGCGCGTTTGAATCGACGCCAGCCATCGTCGACGGCGTGGTCTACATCGGCGATCTTGACGGCAAGTTCTTCGCCCTCGACTTGCAAACCGGCAAAGAAAAATGGAGCTGGAAGATCGATAGCGGCTTCATGGCCGCGCCGGCCATTCGCGAAGGCTTGATCTATCAGGGTGATATCGACGGCGCCTTCCATTGTCTCGACCTGAGCACCGGCAAAGAGAAGTGGAAGTTTGCTGCCGAAGCCGAAGTCAATTCGAGCGCCAACTTCTGGCAAGACAAAGTGCTGTTTGGTTCGCAGGATCGCTATCTCTACTGTCTGGAAGCGGACAGCGGCAAGCTCGCGTGGAAACATGCCATCGAAGATCAAATCCGCTGCACGCCCACCGTCGTGGGCGATCGCTGTTTCGTTGCCGGTTGCGACAGCAAGCTGCACATTATCGATCTGCTCAAGGGCGAGGGGGCCGCTGAAGTTCCCATCGAAGCGCCCACGGGTGTCACTCCGGCCGTGTTGGGCGATCAAGTCTTCTTTGGTACCGAAGCGGGCGTGCTGTTTGGGGTCGATTGGAAGCAAGCGAAAGTGACCTGGCAAAGCGAAGACAAAGGCGCAGGTCAACCCTATCGCAGTTCACCGGCAGTCATGGACGGAATGGTCATTGTCGGTAGTCGTGGACGCAAGGTCCTCGCTCTGGATCCGGCGAATGGCAACGAACTCTGGAGCTTTGCCACCAAGCAACGGATCGATAGCTCTCCCGTGATCGCTGGTGAGCGTGTCATCGTGGGCGCAGCAGACGGCCGGTTGTACGGCATTGATCGCAAGACCGGCACCGAAGTCTGGCAAAAGCAGGCCACGGGCGGCTTCGTCGGCTCCGCCGGCGTCGCCGATGGCAAGATCGTGATTGCGACCGATCGAGGCACTGTGTACTGCTACGGCAGCAAGAGTTAAGGGGGGATTTGAGAATGTCCACAGCTTCTTCCTTCACAGAAAAGCTCTTCACTGCAGAAGAGTATTGTGCATTGCCCAACGATGATCGCGCGACCGAATTGATCCTGGGAAAGATTGTGGAAATGAATCAATCCGAATCCCGACACGGGTTCTATTGCGTTAACATCGCGTCCGCACTGCGAGCGGCCATCAAAGGCCAAAACTTGGGTCGCGTCGTGAGCAATGACTCGGGCGTTGTCACAAAACGCAATCCGGATAGCGTTCGAGGCGGTGATGTGTTGTTTTACAGCTATAAACGGGTCGCGCCGGGGCCGTTGCCTCGCGGTTACTGGCCCTCTCCCGAGCTGGTTTTCGAAGTTCGCTCACCTTCGGATCGCTGGGTTCCAATCATCGCCAAGATTCAGGAATATCTTGAAGCTAATGTAACGGTGGTGGTCGTTGTCGATCCCGAAGAACAGCGAGTCCATGTTTACGCACATGACAATGCCCCTCAAATTGTCGAAGCACAAGACAATCTCGACCTTGGTCAACTTTTGCCTGACGTACTGCCAGGATGCAAACTGAGTGTCCGCGAATTCTTCGAAGAGTAAGTCTCCGTCTGCATCTTTTCACCCCGCCGCTTCCTTCAGCCCTGACGCTTATTGTGACGATCGAAACCGTTAAAACCGAAATTGGCAGTTACATTATCTCCAACGGTCCGCCGTGGTGTACTGTGTACTGCTACGGCAACAAGGGTTAAGGGGGCAAAGATGTCGACATCATCCGCGTCTGCAACTCCTCAACAGTTCATTACTGCGGCAGAATTGCTGACGATGCCTGACGACGGCCGCGTCACCGAACTAGTGCGTGGGAGAATCATCGAAATGCCACCGGCGGGTTACGGTCACGGCAGATACTGTTTCGCTATCGCTCGCGCCCTGTCAAAGTATCTCGATCAAAACGATTGCGGTCATGTCGCGATTAATGATGCGGGAATTGTTACGGAAACCAATCCCGACTCGGTGCGAGGTGCCGATGTAGCCTTTGGTAGTTACCAGCGAATTCCCAGAGAATCCCCTCCACAGGGATATTGGCCTCGATCGCCCGAGTTGGTCTTTGAAGTTCGCTCTCCTTCCGATCGCTGGGTTAATGTTGTCGCCAAGGTTCAAGAGTATTTGCACGCAGATGTGAAAGTCGTGGCTGTTCTCGATCCCGATGAACGCCGGTTGCATGTTTACGCTCCTGATGCGGCACCTTTTGTGCTCACAGAAAACGATGAACTAAACTTGGGCCAGATCCTGCCCGATATCCTCCCGAATTGCCTACTCGCCGTGCGCGACTTTTTGAAATAGCCATCCGAAAAGCCCGCCTTAAATTGGAAGCACGTTTGCCGTGACTATCGAAACCGTAAAAACCGAAGTTGGCAGTTACTTCATCTCGAACTATCCGCCGTTCTCACAGTGGACGACGGAGGTTTTGCCCGAGATCGAAGCAGCGCTGCATAGTCCGCCGCTGCGCGAGACGCCGCTGGGGCTCTATCTGCATATTCCGTTTTGCCGCAAGCGGTGCAAGTTCTGCTACTTCCGCGTGTACACCGATAAAAACGCCCACGACGTGGAGTACTACGTCTCGGCGCTTTCCAAAGAGATCGAACTGGTCAGTCAACTCCCGGTCATGGGCGGGCGGCCGTTTCGCTTTGTCTATTTTGGTGGCGGAACACCGTCGTTCTTAAGTGCCAAGCAACTCACGTCGCTGGTCGATCGCCTGAAAAAGCATGTGAACTGGGATCATGCCGAAGAGGTTACGTTCGAGTGCGAACCAGGCACACTGTCGGAACCGAAGGTTCACACGCTCAAAGAACTGGGGGTCACTCGGCTCAGCTTGGGTGTCGAAAATTTCAGCGATCACGTGTTAGAAGAGAATGGCCGAGCGCATCTTTCGCCCGAAGTGTACAAGGCTTGGCAATGGATCCAGGATGCCAAGTTCCACAACGTGAACATCGATCTCATCTCCGGGATGGTTGGCGAGACCTGGGACAACTGGAAAGAGAACATCAAAAAGACGATCGAACTGTCGCCCGACAGCGTGACGATCTACCAGATGGAACTGCCGTTCAACACGGTCTATTCGAAGGACATGCTCGGCAATCAGGTCGAAAGCCCTGTCGCCGATTGGCCCACCAAGCGCGCCTGGCTCAACTATGCCTACGACGAAATGCAGGCTGTGGGCTATCACATCTCGAGCGCCTACACGCTGGTGAAAGATCCTCAGAAGGTGAACTTCAGCTATCGAGACAACCTGTGGCAAGGTTCTGATTTGCTCGCGACGGGCGTGGCCAGTTTCGGGCACGTGGCAGGCATTCACTACCAGAACAAGACCGAGTGGGGCGACTACACCAAGACATTGCTCGAAGAGAACAAGTTGCCTCTGTTGCGGGCGATGCGTCCCACTCAGCATCAACTGCTGATTCGTGAATTGATCCTGCTGCTGAAGAAAGGCTACCTCGACGTCAACTACTTCCGCCGCAAGTACAACGTCGATGTGCTGGACGAATTCCGCGATGCTTGGCAGCAGCATCAGTCCGAAGGGATGCTCAATTTCACCAGCGATCGTGTCACGCTCACGCGCGACGGACTGCTGCATGCCGATGCCCTGTTGCCCGCCTTCTTTGAGCCGCAACATCAAGGGGTCCGCTACACGTGAGCGAGCCTTTGACGTTTGAGATGGGGAAATTCGTCGCCGAGTTTCCCGTCGATCGCCTGTACGCGAAGAATCACATGTGGGCCGAGCAACGCGCGGGCCGCCTGCGATTTGGCTTCTCCGCCTACGCCGTGCGCTTACTACAAGATGTCTACTTTCTCGATTGGTCGATCGATGCCGGGACCGACCTGAAAGAGAAACAAGAGATGGGAAGCATCGAGAGCAAAAAAGCCGAGAGTAGCCTCTATTCGCCGGTTGCCGGTCACCTGGTCGAGTTCAATCCAGAGTTGCTCTCCGATCCGTCAGCCATTAACGTCGACAAATATGGCAAAGGCTGGCTCTTCGAGATTGAACCTGCCGACACAACGCCCAGCCCGCTGCTAACCCCGCCGCAATACCTGGAACACTTGGCCGCCGTGTGGGAAGTCACCCAGCGGACGATCAAGGGACAGATGAACGAATAGCCGCTGCCCCAATGTGCGGCTAAACTAGGTGATCGGGCTCGCCGCACTGAGTCAGCAACTCGCCCGCCAACTTCGCGTCCTTCTCGGTTGAACGAACATCATGGCCAAACGCATCGCCGTCGTCCTCTCGCAAGGCCAGAGCCAACATCCGGCCAAGCGCCAGATGGAAGAAGACATCGCTGCTGCCCTCCTCATGGAGCCCGGCATCGATCTGGTCATTGTCCCACACCTGTACGATCTTAAGCCCGATGGCACCGGCACTCTCGCGTTGACCAACATCAAAGGCAACATGATCGTCCTGGCCTGGCTCTTCGATCGCGCCACGCGCTGGACGCTCGATCGGATGGGCATTCGGGGCAAAGAAGGTACTTCTCTCCTCAAGTCGGCGGATGAAGAAACGGACGAGGACGAGGAAAGCGATACCGCCGAAAGTGAGGAAGCGGCAGCCGCCGAGAAAACTCGCGTCAACGATTCGCGCGATCTGCCCAATCGCAAAATCTATTGCCTCGACCTGCGCGTGCAACCGAAGGCCGAAGCGTTTGTGGAAGAGGTAAAGCGGATTGCCCGTGAAGCCTCGATGCAACTGCTCGGGCTGGGTGGACTCGGCGGCATGGGGAGTAAGCCGGCTGGTCCTTCGCCGGCGGCACTCGCTCGCTTTGCCGAGCCGACAAATTCGACGGCTTTGCCCATCATCGGCCCCCCGAATCTCGCGCCAGTGAACGCACCGTTTTCGTTCCTGACGGAAAGCAAGTCGGCCGATGCGAAAGGCGAGACTCCGTCGCAGATCATTCGCATCGAAGAAGTGGGAGATCGTCGTTGGTACCCGGTCATCGATTACAGTCGCTGCACCAATTGCATGGAGTGCATCGACTTCTGCCTGTTTGGAGTTTATGGTCTCGACGGGGCCGATACGATTCTGGTCGAGCAGCCCGATAACTGCCGTAAAGGATGCCCGGCGTGCAGTCGCGTTTGCCCCGAGAACGCGATCATCTTTCCCCAGCACAAGACTCCGTCGATTGCTGGGTCGCCGGAAGTTGCGGGCAGCATGAAGATCGACCTGTCGCGCCTGTTCGGTGCTCCCGATACGGGCGAATCAGCAGAACAGGCTGCGATTCGCGAGCGTGACGAGCAGTTGCAACTTGCTGGCCGCACTGCCGTCGGGGCGACAGTGGGGTTGCCCAAGCGTCAGGGTGGCAGTTCTCAGCCTAAAGACGAGCTCGATAGCCTGCTCGATAAGCTGGACGAGCTCGATATCTAGTTGTGGCTACGGATTAGTTCCTGCTCCTTTCTTTCGCGCTGCCGATCCTCGGTAAAGCGGCCAAATGCGCTATTTCTTGCCTGCCTGCGCAAATTGCTTGGTTGCGTCTTGCCAGGGATTCGCCTGTCTGTCACAATCCGCCTCCCATCGGCTGACTCCGATCCCACAAAGGCTATTTTGGGGCGGTTCTTGCCCCATAGAGCTCTTCCGGCTATGTTAAGGGCCCAGGCCGCGTAGGCGCTCCTCTCCCCGCCTACTCGGTCTGTTGTTTGCGTGCCTTGATGGCTAGTGTTCCTGCCCGTTCCCTCGCCCATTCACGTCCTAGAAGTTGATCATGCGCAATGTTATCTCGCTCGTGCTGGGCGGCGGTCGCGGCACTCGTCTGTATCCCTTGACCAAGTTCCGTTCAAAGCCTGCGGTGCCGCTCGCGGGCAAGTATCGGCTCATCGACATTCCGCTGTCGAACTGCATCAACAGCGGCCTGAATCGCATGTACGTGCTGACGCAGTTCATGTCGGTCAGCTTGCACCGGCACATTCGCCAGACGTACCGTTTCGATCACTTCAGCGGTGGCTTTGTCGAGTTGCTGGCTGCCCAGCAAACCACGAACGACGAGAAGAAAGACTGGTACCAAGGAACCGCTGATGCCGTGCGCAAGAACCTGCGCTATCTGCAACAGCCTGGTATCGACTACGTGCTGATTCTCTCCGGCGATCAACTGTATCGCATGGACTATCAGCAGATGATCAAGACGCATCAAGAAAGCAAAGCCGACGTTACCATCGCGGGCATCCCCGTCGATCGCGAAGCTGCCAAGGGCTTCGGCATCATGCGCATCAATGACGAAGGGCGCGTGCAAGGCTTTTTGGAGAAGCCGCAAACGCACCAAGAAATGGACATGGTCAAGATGGAACCCAGTTGGATCGATGCCCGCGGCATCGCCAGCAAGGGGCGCGACCTGATCGCCAGCATGGGCATCTATCTGTTCAATCGCGACATGCTCGTCGAAGCCCTCGAAAAGACCGACTATCCAGACTTCGGCAAAGAAATCTTCCCCGCCGTCGTGCGTTCGAAACGCGTGATGCTGCACATGTTCGATGGCTACTGGGAAGACATCGGCACGATCAAAGCGTTTTATGAAGCCAACCTGAGCCTCGCCGGCACACATCCGCCGTTCGATCTCTCGGCAGCCGTCGCGCCGATTTACTCGCGTCCACGGTTCTTGCCACCGACCATGTTCGACGGCGCTACCATCAAGCGTAGCTTGATTGCGGACGGTTGCCAGATCGGCCAAGGGGCGGTGATCGAGAACAGCGTGATCGGCTTGCGGACGATCATCGGCGAAGGGGTTACCATTCGTAACACGGTCATCATGGGTGCCGATGCTTACGACACCGATGGCGTGAAGCGAAAACATGCCGGAGCTGGCACTCCGCAGCTGGGTATCGGCGATCGCTCGTATATCGAAGGGGCGATCATCGACAAGAATGTTCGCATTGGTAAAGGCGTGCGGATCGTCAACGAGCAACACGTCGAAAACCGTGGCGAAGACGAAGCCTGTATCATCCGCGACGGCATCCCCTGCGTTGTCAAAGACGGCATGATTCCGGACAACTTCCGGCTGTAAAACGGGCTCGCCTAGTAGTAGGTAGGGGCTAGGCCAATTGGGCCAGCACGTAGGGGCCCTTGGGAATGACGGCGACCTTCGCGGTAGGGCCGTATTCGGCGAGTGAATCAGCGACGGCTTGTTCGATGCTGGGGGCCCATTCGACGAACAGGCCGCGGAGCGTTTCGGCAGGCAGCCCATCGGTAACGACCTTCACGCGGGCTTTGCGCCGGACCTTGGCCAACTCTTCAAGCTGCCATTGATCCATGACGAAGTAACCTTCGCCCGTGATGCGCTGCATGAAGCCTTCGAGCGTGCTGTTCTCGCGAAACAACTGCTGAAACTGCGGGCTGCCGATCCCTTCGCTCATGCTCGCGCAGAGGATGATGGTGCCGCCCGGCTTGATGATCGACAGGGCCCCATTCATGCCCTTCACGGCTTGATAGAAGGTAGTATCGAGTGGATAGCCCGCTCCGCTGGTGACGACAATCTCCACGGGCTCGGGCAAATAGTCGCGCACCACCTGGCTGCAAAAGGCGACTCCTTCGGCAAAGGCAGCCAGCATGTCGCCGGCGACAAACTTGAGCGGACGACGTAGCGCGTCGATGATCACGTTGACGATAAAGTCGCAGCCTGCACGCTGGGCGATCCAGGTGTTCTCTTCATGCACCGGGTTGCCGTCGAGCGAGCCACTTTCCGCTTTGGGATGCTCCAGGAAGGCCGGGCCGTGCCAGACCTTCACCGTTTCGAGGGCCGCGAGTCCTGGGCAGATGAGTTTGCGCCCGCCGGAATAGCCCGCCATGAAATGGGGCTCGATCAGCCCGATGGTGATCTTCAAATCGGCCTGCACATAGCGAGTATCAATCCAGATTGGCACGCCGCGCGGACTTTCGCCCAGATAGGTATGCTCGTCACGATTCTGGCCCCGGTGATCTTCCACGCGATAGTTGGCGACGATCTCGCTGCCAACCATTTCGAGCTTTTCTTCCGGCGTGCTTTCGCGGTGCAGTCCGGTGGCGACCAAGATGAGAATGTCTTGCCGCTGAATGCCGCTGGCTTCCAGCGTGGCGAGCAAGGGGCGTAGGATCAGTTCGTTGGGAACTGGGCGAGTGATATCGCAGATGGCGATGCAGCAGGTTCGTTTGCCGGCGGCGATTTCCGCCAGCGGCTGGGTGCCGATGGGCTGAGCGAGGGCTTCAGCGAGCGACGCAATTGGATCGGGCAGTGGCGGGGCGTCTTTGTAGTGCAGCGTGCGAACGACGCGGTCCGCAGGCAGGTCGGCGTAAAGTCCCGTGCGGCCATACTCGAGCTTGACGCGCATGGCGACACCTCGGGAAGTCTTCGATGAGCAAGCGAAACCGCACACGGACCGATCTCCTCGCACAAGTTGCGCGAGGAGAATTGCAGGTCGATGCCTGAATTACTTCTTGGCAGCGGGCTTTGCAGCCGCGGCGGCTGGCTTGGCTGCAGCGCCACCCTTGGCTCCGCCCTTGGCTGGAGCAGCCTTGGCGTCGGCACCTTCTTCGGTCTTGACCTTCTTTTTCTTCTTCATCGAGAGCTTCATGACGCGGACCTTGGGCAAGCCCAGGACCTTGTCGCCATCCTTGAACTTGTCGGCGGCCTTGAGTTGTTCCACGCGTTCGGCCCGGGTCAGCACGTTCCGGTTCTGACTACCGCTGCCCTTAACCTTCAAGCTCTTATCAATCGTCATGACTGCATCTCCCGGCCGCTCGTCAGCGGGCCGTCTCAAAAATCGGTCTTTAAAAATCTGTGAAAACGGGCCCCGGCAGCTGCCAAAAAGGGAGTTTTCCACGGTGTTTTCAGCCAGGTTGATTCGTCCCAAGGTCCACGTGCGCAAGTGGTTCCTGTGAGGCGAATCGACCATTATAGGAATGCCCCCGCAGGTTCGCAACGGGAACTAAAGGCTGGTAGTGGGCTAATTGAAGAGGAAACAGCCGATCGAATCGCCAGCGGCGAACTCATCGCCACCGCAGCTCGGCGGAAGCTTCCCAAGGCTCGCATGACCTGCTTGCGTGAGCGGTTGCAGTCCCCGCTCGCGCGTGACCAGACTAGTCGCTGAATGATATATAATTATCACGGACATGCTATGGACATTAGACTGCAATGCGATTGACAAGTGAGGCTGAGATGGAGAGCGACTCTGTAAATAACATTCGCTTCGTGTGGATTCTTAAGTCGGCAACACGCGGCCAGGGACCATCACACCAAGGGAAACAGGCCTGCCATTGCCGTGCGTAGAAAGGCGAGATTCGGCACTGTTCAGGTGGGTCAAAAGGGGGGCGAAAAGTGGTTATCAACTGGTTATCAAGAAATCGCAGTGATCGCTGATTTTATTGACATAAACACCTTTAAATAAAGACCTTGTGACGATCCGGAAAATCGACAAAACGCTCGAAAAAGTTATCGCCCCGAGCCCTGTTCAGTCGGCTTGGTGAACAGAAACAGGAAGGGGAAGTTACCTTCCATTCGACAAAACGGAACTCGAGGCGGGAATTGCGTCGTGATAATTTAGACATAACCGCTTGTCAAAAAGCCTGCCACGCATACCATAGTGGTAGTTCCGCAGCACACTGTCGCCTGCCTGGATTGACGAACCGTGACTGAAGCCACTGAAACCTCCGACCTGCAAATCGTGGATTTGCTGCGTAAGCAGTCGGCCCTCAGTGTGTCACAACTCATTTCGCAGACAGGCGTTACGGCAACTGCTGTGCGCCAGCGATTAACTCGACTGCTGTCGCAGGGCCTGATCGAGCGTGAAGCTCTCACCGGCGGCCGCGGTCGACCAAGCCATAAGTACAAACTGACGGAACTGGGACGCCGCTCGGCGGGAGCCAATTTCGCCGATCTGGCGGTTGCCCTCTGGCAGGAAGTGCGGGAAATCAAAGACCAAGAGATTCGCCGCGGGCTGCTCAAGCGGCTCAGCAAGCGGATGGCCGAAAGCTATGCCGAGCACATCCACGGCGATTCGGTCGGCGAACGCATGGAATCGCTGGCGGAGATGTTCACGGCCCGGCAGATTCCGTTTGAAGTCAAACACGTTCCCTCGACCTCGCTGGATAATGGCCACGAACGAAGCCTGCCGGTTCTGAGCGCCCATGCCTGTCCCTATCCGGACTTGGCCGAGCAGGACCAAAGTATTTGTGCCATGGAACGGATGATGTTTTCCGAGTTACTGGGCGAAAACGTGAAGCTGGCCAGTTGCCGGTTGAACGGTGACCACTGCTGCACTTTTTCCCCGACGGCGTTTTCTCCAGAGTCGATTTCACCTGTCTCTATTTCCAACGGGCCGCTGGCCGAAGTGCCTGCAACTGCGGTATCCTGACGAGCTTGCCGCAGCTGGCAATTTCGCCAGTTTTACGGCCCGGCAAAACGAACATCCAACACGCGTAAGAAGAACAAAATGTCGACTCAACCTTGGATCGAAGCTCGCATTGAAGAAGGTGTGTTCACCACCACGCTCGAGCAGGCCATTAACTGGGCTCGCCAGTCGAGCATTTGGCCCATGACCTTCGGTCTGGCCTGCTGTGCGATCGAAATGATGGCCGCTGGTGCCAGCCGTTACGACATGGATCGTTTCGGTGCCGGTGCCTTCCGCGCCACGCCTCGCCAAGCCGACCTGATGATCGTAGCCGGCACGGTGACCTACAAAATGGCCAGCCGTGTTCGCCGCTTGTACAACATGATGCCCGACCCGAAGTTCGTCATTGCCATGGGTGCCTGCACCGTCGGTGGTGGTCCTTACTTCAAGTGGGGCTATCACGTGGTGAAGGGCGTCGACCTGGTCGTGCCCGTCGATGTGTACGTTCCTGGTTGCCCGCCCCGCCCAGAAGCTCTGCTCGAAGGGCTGATGCGCATCCAAGACAAGATTCGCGGTCACAAAATCGGCAAGCAACGTCAGACCGGCGAAGCTGGTTGGCTCACGCTTGGTCAGAAGAGCGAAGACGAATTGCCCATTCCGCATCACTCGGGTTTTGTGTCGACCGACGTCGACAAGACGCCCGTTTACGATCACCAGAAGATTACCGGTTAATCCTTGCTGCTTAACCCAAGCGCTTGCTAGGGTTGATCAGCATCGAGAGTGTATTTTCAGTTCAACGGCCGCAAGCGGCGCGGTTAAACAGTCAGAATAGGTTTTAAGCAGAACATGTCCGATACGCTCGTCATCACCAATTTGCATTGCTCGGTGGAAGGGAAGCCCATCCTGCGTGGCGTGAACCTGACGGTTCGTCGCGGCGAAACTCACGCGCTCATGGGTCCCAATGGCAGCGGCAAGAGTACGCTCGGCCTCGTCATCATGGGTCATCCCAAGTACGAAGTGACCGAAGGGACGATCGCGCTCAATGGCGTCGATCTGCAAGAGATGTCGCCCGACCAGCGCGCTCGCCTGGGCTTGTTCTATGCCTTCCAACGTCCGGTAGCGATTCCCGGCGTCAAGCTGGCCGACTTCTTGCGTCATGCGGCGACCAACGTCCGCAATCCGGAACGCAAAGAGGGCGAAGAGTTGATGCCCATGCGAGAGTTCCGCAAAGAGCTGAAGGCCAAGATGGAGCAGCTGCGGATGAATACCGATTTTGCCCGCCGCTATGTCAACGATGGCTTCTCGGGCGGGGAAATGAAGCGGGCCGAGATTCTGCAAATGGCCATGCTGCAACCCAAGATCGCCGTGCTCGACGAAACCGACTCCGGTCTGGATGCCGATGCGGTTCGTCTCGCCAGCCAAAGCATTGCCGAGATCGGCCGCGAGAAGATGGGCCTGCTCATCATCACGCACCACGACAAACTGCTCGAACACAACCCGCCCGAGTACACGCACGTGATGCTTGGCGGCCGAATTGTCGAAACGGGCGGCCCCGAATTGGCCGTCGAACTCCATTCCGAAGGTTACGACCGCGTTCGGCGCACCTATCCCGATGCCGCCGAGGAAAATCGCTTGATGGCAGCCAAAGAAGAACTGGCCGCGGGTGCTTCCAACTAGTTTTGCTAGTTGAGTTTCACTCGTCATCAACAACCATTCGATCACACGATTCAAGCGCAGCAAATCATCAAAAGCGATCGCGACTTTCCAGCGGTCACTTTAGGTAAGAGTCAGCCATGAGTACTGAAACCTCGCTCCCCACCATTGAGAACCCCGTTGGGGAAATCAATAAGTACGACTTCCATACCGACAGCAAGCCGGTCTTCAAGGCTCGCAAAGGTATCGATGCCGAAATCGTGCATCAGATTTCGGACATGAAGAACGAACCCGATTGGATGCGCGAGTTTCGCCAGCAATCGCTCGAGATCTTCTTCAGCAAGCCGATGCCCAAATGGGGCGGCGATATCTCGCTCGACTTTCAAGACATCTATTACTACCTGAAGCCGACAACGGGCCAGGGAAAGACCTGGGACGAAGTTCCCCAGGAAATCAAAGACACGTTTGAGAAACTGGGCATTCCCGAAGCAGAACGCAAGTTCCTCTCGGGTGTGAAGGCGCAGTTCGAAAGCGAAGTGATCTACGGCTCACTCAAGCAAGACCTGACCGACAAGGGTGTGATCTTCACCGACACCGACACTGCGGTGCGTGAACATCCCGAACTCGTGCGGAAGTACTTCGCCAAGATCATTCCTCCTTCCGACAACAAGTTCGCCGCGCTCAACTCGGCTGTGTGGTCGGGCGGTTCGTTCATTTACGTACCACCAGGCGTGAAGATCGAATTCCCGCTGCAGGCTTACTTTCGCATCAATGCCGAGAACATGGGTCAGTTCGAACGGACCCTGATCATCGTCGATGAAGGGGCCAGCATTCACTACGTCGAAGGTTGCACGGCTCCGATGTACAGCAGCGAAAGCTTGCACTCGGCTGTGGTCGAAATCAGCGTGCAACGTGGTGCTCGTTGCCGCTACACGACGATTCAGAACTGGGCCAATAACATCTTCAACTTGGTGACCAAGCGGGCCATGGCTTACGCCGATGCCACGATGGAATGGATCGATGGCAACCTCGGCAGCAAGCTGACGATGAAGTACCCAGCCGTGTACATGATGGAGCCAGGTGCTCGCGGCGAGATCCTCTCGATCGCGTTTGCCGGTCCTCATCAGCATCAAGACGCTGGTGCCAAACTGGTGCATTGTGCCCCGAACACCACGGGCCAGATCATCAGCAAGAGCATCTCGAAGGGTGGCGGTCGTAGCAGCTACCGTGGACTCGTTCGCGTCGAAAAGGGCGCGACCAACGTCAAGACAAGCGTCGTTTGCGACGCCCTGATCCTCGACGACAAGAGCCGCAGCGATACTTACCCCTACCTCGAAATCGCCGAGCAGGATGTTTCAATCGGTCACGAGGCGAGCGTCTCGCGCATTGGTGAAGAACAGCTGTTCTATCTCACCAGCCGCGGTCTGACCGAAGCGGAAGCGTCGGCCATGATCGTCAACGGTTTCATCGAACCGCTGGTGAAGGAACTGCCGATGGAATACGCCGTCGAAATGAACCGGCTGATTCAGATGCAAATGGAAGGCTCGGTTGGGTAGTGCATGGCTCGGGTCACTGGGTTTCATGCGTGCCAGCGAGACTTTGCCGAAGCGCTCGTGCGCGGCGATATCAAAATTGCGGACTGGAAGCCGAGCGAGAACCCTTACGATTGGCTTGGCAAAGGCATTTACTTTTGGGAGCGGAATAAGCGAAGAGCGCGGCAGTGGGCTGCGAAGAATGTTAAGGGTGACGCCGCGATTTTGCGGGTTGAGCTCGAACTGGGCAAATGCTTGGATTTGGCAGATAGTGATTACTTGGGTCTGATTCGGGACGAGTACGATAGTCTCGTTGAGGAATATCGCGAGCTGAACTGGAAGATGCCCGCCAATCGAAAATCCGGCCTGCGTGATTTAGATCGGCTTGTGATCGATCGATTCGTCGCCAAAATGGAAAGCGTTGACGGGCTAGCGATCATCAAGTTCGACACGGTTTGTGCTCCGTTCGAAGAGGGTGATCCTATTTTTCCGGGGTCGCTTATCCGAGATCAGAGCCATGTTCAAATCGCAGTGAGAAATTATCAAATGATCCACACTGTGGAACTGGTCGAATAGCAGGAGCTACAGCATGGTCAGACGTGCAGATGCAGATACCATTGCCAAGGCGCGCGAGATTCTCAAAGTAGCTCGGGCCCGGCCGATGGAAGAGAGAGTTGCGGATTTGCTGCGGAGCGGCATTGTCGACGAGAACGGGCAAGTCATTCACAAGAATGTCACAACCGGTTACGGCAAAACGTCCAACGGATGTTCCCCAGTGAAAAAGATAAAGAAGCCATCGAACGGAAAGCATTCCTGAAAATGTCGGCCACGTACCTTGCATCCTTCTCAACCGAAGCCTTTGAATCCTTCCTCCGTTCGCGCAACGAGCCCGAGTGGCTCGTCAACCTGCGCAAGCATAGCTGGGAAGCATTTCAGCGGATGGACTGGCCAGCTCGCAATGACGAAGAGTGGATTCGTACCGATATCCGCCTGCTCAAGCTGAGCCAGTTTGGTTTGCCCGTCGATGCTGCGAAGCCGGACGTTGCGATACCTTCGCTCCTTTCCGAAGGTGTGCAACTCGCTGGGCAAGTCAGTTCGGTCGATGGACGGCCGCAGTCGGCAACGATCGATAAGAAGTGGCAAGAGAAGGGCGTGATCTTCGGCAGCCTCGATGAAGTGGCCAAGACGCATGGCGACCTCGTCCAGAAATATCTGCTCACCCGCGCGGTAAATCCCGAGTACGACCGCTTTGCTGCGTTGCATGGCGCTTGCTGGTCGGGTGGTCATTTTCTGTATGTGCCGCGGAATGTGAGCATCGGCGATCCGTTCCATTTCATCTCGGCGCTCAGTGGTGGCGGAGCCGATCTCAGTCACTCGCTGATCGTGCTTGAAGAAGGGGCCGAAGCAACCGTGATGTGCGAGACAGCCAGCTTGCCCGTTGCCGCTGACGCGACCGGAGCCGGTTTTCATAATGGTGCGACCGAAGTGATTCTTGCCCCACGGGCCATGTTGCGGCTGGTGAGTTTGCAGAACTGGTCCGACCAGGTTTGGAACTTTGCCCATCAAAAGGCCCTCGTCGGTCATGACTCGACCCTGCAATGGACGATTGCCGCAATGGGGAGTCGCCTCAGCAAGGTGAATCAACACGTCGAACTGTGCGGCAAGGGCGCCGAGTGCCAGGTGAACGGCGTGCTCTTTACCGAAGGCAAGCAGCACATTTCGTATCACACGCTGCAACATCACGCGGCCCCCGGCTGCCGCAGCGACTTTTTGTATAAGGCCGCGTTGCAGGACAAGTCTCGCACGGTCTGGCGCGGCATGATCAAGGTTGATCCGCTGGCTCAGAAGACCGACGGCTATCAACGCAACGACAACCTGATGCTCAGCACCGAAGCCCGGGCGGACTCGATTCCTGGCCTGGAAATCGAAGCCGACGACGTCCGCTGCACGCACGGCAGCACGACGGGCAAGGTTGACGAAGAACTCATCTTCTACGCCCAGGCTCGTGGCTTCACGCGGCAAGAAGCGACTCGCATCATTGTCAGCGGGTTCTTTCAACAGATCTTCGATCGCATCACTATCGAAAGCGTCCGCAATGCCCTCGGTCACGCAATCCTCCGCCGCGTGCGAGAGTACAGCTAGTTCGAAGTTCATAGTTCGAAGTTTGTAGTTGGCTTTCGAGCTCCTGTGCCATTCGTTCTTCCCTCGCTGCTAACTACGAAATTCAAACTTCAAACTTCAAACTCGAAACTTCTTCCTATGCCCGATTTTGTGAAAACCGTTCCCGCCGCCGAACTCGCCGATCCGGGCAAAGAATTGCTCGAAGTGGGTGAGCGCGTCGTGGTACTGATTCACAAGGACGGCAAGTTCTTTTGCATCGACGACGTCTGCACGCACGACGGTGGTCCGCTGAGCGACGGCGAACTCGACGATCACACGATCGCCTGCCCGCGACACGGCGCGAAGTTCGATATCTGCACTGGCAAAGCCCTGACGATGCCCGCCACCGAAGACACCGCCGCTCATCAGGTGGAAGTGCGCGATGGTTGGGTGTGGATTAAGTTGAGCGAAGAGTAAAGCTCAAAGTACGCCCCGCACGCGGATCATTTCGGCTTGAGATGTTACGCGCTGCTCGACCAGCGCTGCAACTCTCTCCTTCAGCGGCACCATCCCCGCTGCTTCGACGAGTTTCTGCAACTCAGCAGCATCTGCATGACGCAGCACCGCTGCAGTGAGCTCGCCCGTGAGTGGCGGCAGCATCTCAGCGGTGGCGATTCGTCCGGAGTAGCCGCTCCGTTGGCAACGATCGCAGCCGGTGCCTGCGCAGGTGCAGAGCTTTCGCAGCAACCGCTGATGAAGCAGTAACGCGAGTCCACTGCGCAGGAGATACGGCTCGATTCCCATCTCGGCGAGGCGTGAGATCGCCTCGCACACACTGCCGGCGTGAAAGGTGGAGATGACAAGCTGCCCGGTGAGAGCCGCTTGAAAGACCGCGGCCGCCGTCGGTTGATCGCGGACTTCGCCGAGCAAGACCACCTCGGGATCTTGCCGCAGCAGTGCTCTCAAGCCACTTGCCAGGTCAAAGCCCGCGGCGGGATTCACTTGCGATTGCGAAACGCCGTCAAGGGCCACTTCGATGGGATCTTCGAGCGAGACAATACTGCGAGCCCCTGTCGTCGCCTGCACCACCTGCCGCAAGCAAGCGTAGGCGGTCGTCGTTTTGCCGCCGCCAGCAGGACCGGTGATCAAGATCGCTCCGCTCGTTCGCTGCAGGGCTAGCTGGAGTGCGTTCGAGATTTCGTCCGGTAGCTGCAAGTCGTCAATGTGCAGCAACTCTTGCGGTGCCACAAACAGGCGGATCACGACCCGCTCGCCATGCAGCGACGGAAACGTGCTGACGCGCATCTCGGCCCGCGTATCAACGGCGGGGATGCGTCCTTCCTGCGGAATGTCAGTCCGATAGGTGAGCAATCGCGCCAGCACCTTCAGTCTGGCGGCGACATCGGTTCCCTCGCCACGCGAGAACGTGCCGACCAGTTGCAGCACGCCGTCGAGTCGCCACCGAATCTCAATTCCGGCCAGCGTTGGTTGCAGATGAACGTCGCTGGCGCGCACTTGGTCGGCCGCCGCTAGCAGGCGATCGACAAACTGCATCGCATAATTCAGATCCTTGGGATCTAACTGCTGCAGATTCGAGGTGATCGAAGTTGCTGGCATGCGAAAGCAAGCTTTCCCAGTTGAACTGGTCAGGAACGAGACAGCGAGGTAACTAAGTTGTGGATCAATCTCATGACTATCGCGCCACAATGCTAGCGACGACAAAATCGATTTAACCGGCAAAGTTTCTCAACTCTACCCAGCCTGCGAGCCGAAAACACCATGCGAGGCACCGCGCGCCGAATCGGCAGGCATCGGTCTACTGATCGCACGCAACTGCCAGCAATATCCAGTGAGTGACGTCCCATCATGGCCAGCGATTCATCCCTTTCGCAATCCCCAACCAACGGTCAGCAAACGACCGCCGTGGGCGACGCGCTAGCCGATTGGGGTGGCGTGGTGGTCGATGGTGTGAGCACCGTCGGCGACATCACGATCTTCTTCTTCCGTACACTGGCTTGGCTGTTCTTTCGCGCCCCAAAGTGGGAAACGCTGCTACCGAACTTTTATCAGGTCGGCGTGCTGAGCCTGCCTGTGATCGCGCTGACCGGCACGTTCATCGGCATGGTCCTCTCGATGCAGAGCTATTTCCTGTTTAAGGATTTGAATCTCGAATCGTACCTAGGCGCGGTGATCAATAAGACGCTGCTGCGCGAACTCGGACCGGTGCTCGCCGCGACGATGCTCGCTGGCCGCGTTGGCTGTGCGATGTCGGCCGAGTTGGGCACGATGCGCGTGACCGAACAAATTGACGCCCTGGAAAGCATGGGCGCCGATCCGATTCATTACCTGGTGGTGCCGCGATTTCTCGCCTGCATCTTCCTGATTCCCACGCTGACGATCATGGCCGACTACATGGGCGTGGTGGGCGGATATTTTCATGCCGTCGTCATTCTCGATGTCGATAAGCACTACTTCTGGTTTCACACCGAACGCTTCGTCAACATCTTCGATTTGTTCAGTGGCGTGCTGAAGAGCTTTTTCTTCGGCGCGGCCATCGCGATCATCAGCTGCCATCGCGGCTTCAATTGCACACCTGGGGCCGAAGGCGTGGGGCGCGCAGCGACAGCGTCGTTCGTGTATTCGTTTGTGATGATCCTGATCATCGACTTGGTCCTGGGCCAGCTGCTGTACAACGCTTACTACCGCATGTACCCGGAAGCGGAGTCGCTGTTCTAATGGCCATGCCCGCTTCGAACCTGCCGAACGTCCTGGAGATTCGCAAACTGAGCGTGCAGTTTGGTCGACAGAGCGTATTGCGCAATATCGACCTGAATGTGCCCAAGGGGCAAACACTGGCCGTCATCGGCGAGAGCGGCTGCGGCAAAACGGTGTTGCTCAAAACGCTCATCGGCTTGATTCGCCCGTCGCAAGGCGAAGTCCAGTTTGACGGCCGCGACTTCACGAAATTAAACGATCGCGACCTTGTCACGCAGCGGATTCGCTTCGGCTATTTGTTCCAAAACGCTGCCCTATTCGACAGCATGACGGTTGGCCAGAACGTCGCGTTTCCGTTGCGGCAACATCGCAAGCCCAGCGAACTCGAAGTGAAGCGCCTGGTGCTCGATCGCCTGGCGGAAGTCGGCTTGCCCGATTCGGTCGTCGTAAAAAAGCCGGCGGAACTCTCGGGCGGTATGCGCAAACGTGTTGGCATGGCCCGCGCGCTGATCCTGAATCCCGAGATGATGCTTTACGACGAGCCGACGACTGGCCTCGACCCGATCATGAGCGACGTCATTAACGAACTGATGATGCGCACGCGACGCCAGCACCAGGTTACGAGCCTGGTGGTCACACACGACATGCGAACGGCTCGCAAAGTGGCCGACCGAGTGATCATGCTCTATCCGCTGCCTCGCTTGCGTGGCGACGAATCGCAAATCATTTTCGATGGCCCCCCCAGCGAACTCGAAAACTATCCCGATCAACGTGTGCGGCAATTCGTCCGCGGTGAAGCAGGCCAACGCCTGATGGAACTGCGCGAAGCCCGCGGCATTGTGAATGAAGACCTGTGAGAAACTCTGCGTTCTGCCTTTTTAATTCTGCATTTACCAGCCCCTAGTCCCTAGCTCCTAGCCCCTTCCCCATGGACGAACGAACCTTACGATTACGCGTCGGTGTCGTGGTCCTGGCCGCGATCCTGGTCACCGGCATCCTCGTCATGCTGATGGGCGATATGCCGTTCCCGGGTGCGCAGAAAAAAGTGATCTACGTCCTGTTTCCCGAAGCGCCTGGCGTTTCCGTCGGCACCCCCGTGCGCAAGAGCGGCATCACGATTGGCCGCGTCACGCGTGTCGAATTGCTCAAGCCTCAGGGCGTGCGAGTGACCACCGACATCGACTCTCAGTTCTCGGTGCTCGATAGCGAGTACTGCCGCGTGGGCACGACGTCACTGTTGGGCGATGCCCTGCTTGAGTTTGTTCCCGGTGTTGAATCGACAAATGCCCGCCCGCTCGAATCGGGCGCGGAGATTCAGAATGGCGTCGTTGCTGGCAACCCCATGAACGTCGTCGTCAACCTCGAGCACGATATCAAGCTCGCTCTGCAGTCGTTTCGCGATGCCGGCCACGAAGTGCAACGGGCTGCCAGTACGCTCAACTCGGCGGTCGCCAACAACGACGATCAGATTCCCCGCATCATGCAAAAGTCGGAACGCGCCCTCGATCAGTTCAACAACACGATGGCCACGATGAACGATCTGTTCGGCGATCCGGAACTGCGTAACGGCTTGAAGCAAACCATGCGCGATGTACCCCAGCTGTTCGCCGAAGCTCGCGACACCCTGCGTCAAGCCAACGAATCGTTCGCCGGCATGAAGACCGTGACCGATCGCGCCGGGCGCAATCTCGAAAACCTCGAGAACTTTACTCGTCCGCTCGGCGAGCGAGGTCCGCAGCTGGTCGAGAACCTTGATGGCAGCTTGGCCAATGTCAACGCTCTGCTCGAACAGTTGGTCGAGTTCACCGACAATCTCAACAGCAAGCAAGGGACGCTCGGCCGGCTGATGAACGACGAAGAGCTGTATCAAAAGCTGAACCGCTCGCTGACGAACATCGAAGAGATCACATTCAAGGTGAAGCCCATCCTCGAAAACGTCACGATCTTCACCGACAAGATTGCCCGCGATCCTCGCCAACTCGGCGTCAAGGGTGCTCTCGACGGTCGGCCACTTGGCGTCGGTGCCAAGCAAGCTTCCTACGGCGGCGACTCGTTCATTCAAGGCAATGGCTACGAACTGGGCGAAGAAGAATACTGCCCGCCGTCGCAGCTCCACTCGTCTCGCCCCGCCATGCCGATCCTGAAGCGGTAGTGACTCGACGTAAGTGCGGTTCCACTCGCACCGTTTTCGCTCCTAAGTGTTCAACCACGGGCCGATGGTTGAACGCCAAACGCTGCCAAACCCGAGGAATATGCCTAATCCTGTTCAGCAATGGCTCTCATTGTTGAACACCCCTCTTTTGCGGTCGCAGGAGACTTACGGCGACGGATCACCCTTCGTCGGACCAAGAATCAACACATGTCTGGTCACTCACCGGCCCTTGTTTTCGACGCGGTCAGACGAGAGAATTGGGACTTCCGAAATTCCCGGTTTTGTTCACCCGTTTTGCCTAACTGCCGCACCACCATGGTCTTTGACAACATTCTGAAGCTGCAAAAACAGTTGACCGACAAATACGTGGTGGTCGATGCCAATCGCCCCGAATTGCGGCGGTTCGACGGCCAAACCGGCACCGTCAAGACCGTGAATTTCAGCGGTCGGGCCTTGGTGCAGTTCGACGGCCACAACAACATTGGCTGGTACGATATCGATCCCGCCTTTTTGAAGGTCATCGACGCTCCGCTGCCAAAGGCCGAACCCAAGGCGGAAAAGAAGCCCGCCAAGGAAGCTGCTCCCAAGGCGGAAGCCGCCCCGGCCAAGCCCGCAGGAAAGAGCGCGGCCGATATTCTGGCCGCTGCCAAGGGCGGAGCCAAACCGGCTGCCAAGAGCCCCGCCGACATCCTTGCTGCCGCTAAGGGTGGTGCCGCTTCTACACCGGCTGCCAAGCCTGCCGGCAAGATGAGCGCCGCCGATATCCTCGCTGCTGCCAAGGGTGGCGCGAAGGCAGCCCCGGCTGCACCCAAAGCCGAAGCACCCAAAGTGGAAGCTGCTCCGGCCAAGCCCGCCGGCAAGATGAGCGCCGCCGAGATCCTCGCCGCTGCTAAGGGGGGCGCGAAACCAGCCCCGGCTGCTCCGAAAGCCGAAGCCCCCGTCGCCAAGGCGGCTCCCAAGGTCGAAGCACCCCCGCCGGCTCCAGAGCCAGAGCCCGAACCGGCTCCCGCTGCTGCCGGTGGCGATGGCAAAAAGTCGATGCTCGGCAAGTTCAAGACAAACGACGAGATCATCGCGTTCTTGCGCGGCGGGAAGTAGTTAACTGCTCGTCCCTGTCGCACGACCATAGCAGTGCTCAAACAGCAGGTGCCATTCCGCCTGCGAAATCTCTTCAGCCAGTTCCCGCTGACTGGCTTTGCCGCGAGCAATCTGTTCGCACCAATCGATGAACAGGTATGGGTCCCAGGCACTGTTCGCAGCGATCTGCTCTGCAACTGAATCCTGCGCACTCTGAGTGGCGATCAACTCTTGGGCTCGGGCCTGCAACTCCGGAAACACGGCGTGCGAACCCACACGCCGGAACCAGTACTTGCCATTCCCATAGTCGGGCTCGCGGCGGTGCATGATGCCGTGCCAGTAACTGCCGTCAGGCGTTTCAATTTCCTGGCTCAGTGAGTGCGACTCGTCGAGAAAGTCATGCAGCAGCCACAGTCCCGAGAGGCAACAGCGGGCTGCGTCTTGGTCGACTACATTTCGTCCAGCAAACGCGTTCGCGATCGTCAGTGCCGCCAACTTTGGCCGCGCGGCTTCATTGGCTCGACCCGGGCTGAGTTCGCAGCGGCGAGGCGGCGAAAGAAGTTCATCAATTGGCTGTCCGTAGGTGGCGAGCATAACGCGTCAGTGATTCGTAATGGTTTCGTCGAGGTTCAGCAGTACCGCGGCTAGGTTGGTCCAGGCTGCAAGTTCCGGATGCGACAGGTCCGGCGGCAAATGAGCCTGTCCGACGTGCAACAGCTGATCGGCGGCCGTGGGCTCCCGATTGTAATGCTCAAGGTCCGCGGCGAGTTGCTTCTGTAGCAAGTCTCGTTCGGCGGCGGTCACCTTTCGGCTCAGCACCAATCGCGCCATGCGATTTAGGCGAGCTTCGGTCGTTGCCTCTTTTTCCCGCAGCACCCGCGTGGCCAGCACGCGCGCCGCTTCGACGAACGTGGGATCGTTGAGAAGCACCAGTGCCTGCAGCGGCGTGTTCGTGCGACTGCGACTGGCGGTACACTTCTCGCGATTGGGAGCATCGAAGGTCGTCAGATTCACGGGGGGCGAACTTCGCTTCCAGAACAGATAGACGCTCGCGCGATACAACTGGCCGCCAGTTCCTGGCACATACGTTTGTGCACTCAGTTCGTTCGTATCAAAGGCCAGTTCCTTCCATAGGTCGCCAGGCTGATAAGGCTTGGTTCCCGGGCCGCCCTGAGCCGCGTTTAGCAAGCCGGCGGCTGCGAGCAGGGAATCTCGAATCGCCTCGGCCGACAGTCGCTGGCGAGGACCGCGCGCGAGCCAGCGATTCTCAGGGTCAGCAGTTGCGAGAGCGGCGGAGGTTTCACTTTGCTGACGAAACGCCGCGGAACTAACGAGTTGCCGATGCAGTCGCTTGGTGTCCCAGCCACCGTCGACCCATTCGCGCGCGAGCCAATCAAGCAATTCCGGATGCGAAGGCTTGGCACCACGCAGGCCGAAGTCATCGGGCGTGGTTACCAGTCCCGCTCCGAATATCTGCTGCCACGCGCGATTCACGCCGACGCGTCCCGTCAGCGGATGTTGCCCATCAATCAACCAGCGGGCGAACCCCAGGCGATCTTGCCGCGCGAGCTTCACTTGCTGAGAAAGATACTCCGGAGCATGTCGCTGCACCCGCTCTCCAGGCTGATCGTACTGACCATTCTGCAGCACGAACGTGGGGCGAGGTTCGGGCAACTCTTGCATGACGAGGACCGTGGGAATCTGCTGCTGGAACAAATCGTGACGGGCGATCTCGGCACGCAGCGATTCATTCAGGCGACGATACTCGGCATCGTGATTCTCCAGATAATATTGCCGCACAGTAGCTTGCTGCGAGGGCGATCGTTCCGCAGCCTTCACGCGTAGCAGGCTCGCGAGCGGATTACCTCCGCTGAGCAGTTGCAGCTCACTGTCGCTGAGGGTGCGAGCATACAGGCGAACCTCGTCGAGCATGCCGCGCCAGCCATCATCGTGCTCGGTGCCACCCACTCGCAGCGGTCCGCCAGCCACAAAACCGGCAGCAGGCAACTTGCCTGTCGTTTCTGTTTCGAGCGGCTTTCCATTGAGCCATAGCTGAACCTTGCCAGGCTGTCGCTGATCGTAACGAGCGGCCACGTGCTGCCAGCGACGTAGCGCCACAGGCTGCTTCGCCCGTACGACCAGTTCATCTTCGCCGCGCCGCTGCGTGAGTCGAACTTGCAGCGCACCTTCGTGCAGGCTCCACTCCCAACCTCGCTGATAAAGCACATCGTCGACTTGCGCGACCAGTGACATGTCATCTTCGGTCGTGGGGAAGATCCAGGCGCTGAGCGTCCACGAACCATCACCGGCGAGCGCCGGCACATGCGGCAGTTCCAGCGACGTTTGCCCATTCAGCAGCAGAGCATTGCCAATCTGCCCCGCGGCAGTAGTCGCGGTGCCACGCACGCGCGCCGGTTTGTTTGTGCGAGCGTCGTCAGCCGTGAGATTGTCCTTCACAACATCGAGCGGCAAGTGTACCGCCGCGTTTGCTGGCGGAGCTTGCAGGTTCTCATCACCCAGCTGCGATTCCCACCGAGTTTGATCGGCAGCGGAGCTGGCTGCGCGAGTGGATAGCAATTGTTGCAGCGAGGCGATTCGTGCATTGAGCCGATTCAGGTCCTCTTGTTGCTCGCGCGTCGGCGCTGCCAGGCGAGGTTTCGCTGCCGTCTGTCGAGCGAGGAGCGCTGGCTCGTCGACGCTGTTGAAGAAGGCCATCAGGCCATAGAACTCGCGCTGCGAAATCGGCTCGTACTTGTGATCGTGACAGCGGGCACAGCCCCAAGTTTGTCCGAGCCAAACAGTGCCCGTGGTATTCACGCGGTCGATGGCATGCTCGGCGAGGAACTCCGCGGGGATCGCGCCGTTCTCATCGTTGAGCATATGGTTCCGCTGAAAGCCGGTCGCGATTCGCTGGCTCAGCGTGGCATTCGGCAACAAGTCGCCGGCCAGTTGCTCGAGCGTGAATTGATCGAAAGGCTGCCCCGCGTTGAGTTGCTCAATCACCCAATCACGCCACCGCCATTGCTCGCGCTCGGTGTCGGCATGATAGCCGTGCGTATCGGCATAGCGGGCCAAGTCGAGCCAGTCGCTGGCCAGATGCTGACCATAGCGGGGCGAAGCGAGCAGCCGATCGACTTGCTGCTCATAAGCATCGGGCGCTTGGCTCTGCTCGAAGGCATCGAGCTCGGCGAGTTCCGGAAACAGGCCATGCAGCGCGAGTGTCACGCGTCGCAACAAGGTCCCGCGATCTGCTTCAGCGTTCGGCTCCAATTTGTGCTTGGCCAACTCTTGCCGCAGAAAGGCATCGATGGGCCCGCGCACTTTTTCCGGCTGGGAGAAAGAGGGAACCGTCGGCCGCTGCGGAGTGAGATAAGCCCAGTGTGGCTCCGCGGCCTGAATGCTCGCACCGGCGATGAGCGCGCAGGTACAGGCCAGGGCCAAGCCCCGAATCCTGCACCAAAGATAGCGCTTCGCGCGCACCATCATCGCCACTTCTCCCCATCTCCAGCTTAGTCCAAACGCGCGCTGAGCCGAAAGCGTTAGTGCCCGGAGAATACCGAGGTATTCGCCTCCGGTTGGTTTGTCGCAGTTGTGCGGATCTTAGCGGGTGGTCTTGCCGCGTCACTGATTCACGGCTGGCACCAGCCGAATGCCAATCAGTTGCATCGCTCCGGCGGGCCATGCTTGTTCAGGTCGAAACGAGAGCGTGTGCTTGCCGCTGCGCTTCACCACGATGATGTGCGAGTCGCGCACCGGCTTCCCTTCACTGTCCGATTCTCGCAGCGTGAAGCGTTTGGATTCTTGATCGTATTGCACCGTGGCTTGCTGGCCGCGAATCGCCACGCCGGCCGTGTATTGCAGTTCCAGTTCAAAGAACCCGGGCTTCACCAGGCTGAAGTTCCACTCGGCCACATCGGTCGGCGAAGACCACTGCGACAGCACATCGCTGGTCCCCACCACTTCGCGTTGCACCTGCCCCGACAAGACAGCCGTCGATGGCGACAGGTTCACTTCACCCGAGCCCTCCTGCATCAACATCACGCCCTTCGGCGCGGCCGGCTCAACCTTCGGCGGCTCTGCCGGCTGTTCAACGACGGGTTCTTTCTCTGTGCTTGGATCGACCTCGTCGCCGATCGGCCGACCAGCGACGTCGCGTTCGTTGCGCACACTGCTGCCAGAAATCCAAACAGCGACTCCGCCCAAAACGGCAATCAGCAGAATCAGCGCTCCCAAGCCTGCCACGGTCATCAGCGGAGACTTCGTTCTGGTCTCCGCCGGTTCGTGCGGCTCGTCGAATGGTTGCGAATACTGCGGTGGCGTTTCGTACTGCTGCGGCTGCGGCGGTGCCATCACGGCCGGTGGTTCGTTGCCCGTCCATCCCGGCGGCATCACTTCTTCCAGCTTGCGACGCCGCGGTGGTGGCGCGGCGGCCTCGGGCACTGTTGGAAAGAGAGCCTGATGCAACGACTGATCGTAAACGGCTTTGCTGGCTGGCGAGAGCAGACAGATGCGCGCGGTCGCCAATTCGTTGAGCAGCTTATTAGTGTGCGAACCGCGCGGTCCGGCCTGGTATTGCCGAATGAGCTTCATCCGCTCATCAGCGGCCGCCGAGATCTTCGCCGCATCTGCTTCAAATGTATTCAGCCCGAGCAACAGGTAGTGATGCAGGGGCCGAGCCGTGGGAGGAATGCCCAGCCAGTGTTGATACGGATCGAAGCTCTCGGTTTTTCCAGCCATACCAGACTACGCAGCGCCTACGGAATCATCGAGCCCGCGAACATCGTCTGGGCTCGATCGGGCCCCACCGAAACGACTTCAACAGGCTTGCCGACTAGTTCCGTAATGCGGTCGATGTACTTGCGAGCGCCCAGCGGCAGATCGGAGATCTTGCGAACCTTGGTCACATCGGTCAGCCAGCCCGGCACCGTTTCATAGATCGGCACGACCTTGCGTAGGTCATCGACATGGCTGGGGAACTTCTGTGTTCGCTCGCCATCGATTTCGTACGCGGTGCAGATCTTCACTTCGGGCAATTGGCTCAGCACGTCCATCATCATTAGCGAGATAGCATCGACGCCGCTCAAACGCGACGTATAGCGCACCGCGACGGCATCGAACCAACCGCAGCGGCGCGGGCGGCCCGTCGTGGTGCCGTATTCGCGACCCAGCTCGCGAATCTTGTTGCCCATTTCGTCTTTCAGTTCGGTCGGGAACGGACCGCCACCAACGCGCGTCGTGTAAGCCTTGCAAACACCGAGCACCTTGGTGATCCACTTACCGGGAACGCCCGAACCGGCCGACACACCCACGCCCGAAGCATTGCTGCTGGTCACATAGGGGAACGTACCGTGGTCGATATCGAGCAACGAACCTTGGGCACCTTCAAAGAGCATTCGCTTGCCGTCTTCGACCGCATCCAGCAGATACGCCGTAGTGTCGGTGACGAAGGGCTTCAGGCGGGCCGCGTAGCCGCTGTACTGATCGAAGATGGCATTCGCATCGAGCAGATCGCTGTTGCTGCCGAGGGCGGCGAGGAACTTATTCTTGGCCGCGACGATTTGTTCGACGCGCGTTTTGAAGTCGGGGCGGAACATATCCCCCAGCCGCACCGCGTGCAGACGACCGACCTTGTCGCCATAGCAGGGGCCAATGCCGCGCAGCGTCGTGCCGATGCTTTCGCGATCGGTCGATTCGTTCCGCACCTTGTCTTCGGCAATGTGCCAGGGGAACACGACGTGAGCCCGGTCGCTCAGCATCAGGTTCTCGGCCACCTTCACGCCTTGCGCGTCCAGCGAGTCGAGCTCCTGCAGAATCGTCGGCGGATTGATCACCACGCCGGGCGTCACCACGTTCATTACCTGCGGCGACAGAATCCCGCTGGGAATATGGTGCAGCTTGTACGTTTTGTCACCAACCACGACGGTATGACCCGCGTTGGCTCCCCCTTGATAGCGAACGACCACATCGAAGCGGGAAGTGAGCAGGTCGACGAGCTTGCCTTTCGCTTCGTCGCCCCATTGCAGACCAATAACGCACGTACCTGACACGCGGGAGCACTCCTACAAACAGACCAACCGGCGCGCAAAACTGCCCCGGCATGCACCGTGGCAAACATATTACTCTGACCGTTCCCCCCACCTTGGTCAAGGCTGGGGACCACCTCCGCGCCGCCTCTACTACGAGGCTACCGCCCATGGCGACCGAGGCAGGGGGTACCAGTCAGACCCACCTTCGGTCCAATGGCAGCCTAATCGCCTCTACCCATTCCACCTCTTCGCTCTGATAACTTTTCATGTCACCCTCCCAGTTGTCCGATTTTGATAACTTTTTCGCGCGAAATTTCACTTCGCCAAACTGCCTCTAACCGCTTATTTCAGTGGCACTTGCTGGCCGTCGAGCGTGGTAATTAGCCCGGTTCTTGATAACCGTCTGATAACCACTTTGGCCCGCTGCCCGCACCCCCTGAACAGCCCCTGTCGGTCTGCTCGCTTCCCTTTGCTAATGGCAAGCAAGCCTCCGCAAACTGGCGGCCGCGAAACCACCGCAGCAACGACTTGCGTCACATGTATAAATAATCACATTTGCACTTGATTGTCAACTGTTTGTTAGTTAAAATTTAAATACGATTTATTGGATCGGAAGTTCGCAGCGGGCTGATGCACCGTTCGGGCGAAGGGCCACTGAGCAGGTCATCGGCTTCGGCATGATTCTGCGCAGCGAAGTCAGTGATCGTCAGCACCTTCATCGCCCCGCCATTTCTCCAATGTCGGTGGATCGCCAAGCCACATCAAACGTCGGATACAGGAGGATATTGAGGAACTGGTCGCGGAGCCCGAGAGTAGGCCGACATGATGCCAGGGCGATTGAGATTCTTGGCCTCGGTGATGAGTGGTGCCCGCCGCTCCTCTCGTCGCAGGCACCAGCGCAGGGACGTGTTGCCACGCCGGTAGATAGAGAGCAACTGGGGTGAGGGAGTGCAGCGGTTGGGAAGTAAGCCAATCCAGTGAGGGAACGACTGGCGAAACCGCACCCAAACTTCGTGCTCCGTCGTCAACTCTCCCAGCATGATCTTGGTGCGAAAGCTGAAGAATGTGCGAAGCAATGCGATCAAGTCAGTCGCTGAGTCCCCTACCTGCTCGTCCGACCAGACAAGTCCTCCTGACATCAGTTCGTAGAAAACGGTCGCACGAGGATCGGGTGTATCAATCGCATGGAGTGCGCCAAAGTGAGGCCGAAACTGCTCCCAAAGTTCCTCCATTTGGACCGGCCTTCCTGCTGCAGAATGAAGAGGGGCAAATCAAGTCGCGAATAGCAATCGATATTCGAGCAACATAACCATTCGGTCGTCTTCAAAGACCGCATAAAGAACGGTCAATGGAGGTATCGTCAGAAACCGCAGATTGGCGGCTGAAGAGGAGCCTACTTCAAGCGGACGTTCGCCAAGTAGCCTGTCGATTTGATTCGAGGCCTGGCTGATCTCCTTGAGCCGAGAGGTACCCCAATGTTCGAGCGCGAACTTTGCTAGTGTTTCTTCGACGTCGGGGTGCCAGACGACGCTGTACCGATTCACCCTTCAATCCTTGCCCGGACAGATTCGAGGATTTCCGCGAACGTCTTTCCGGGCACGGGTGATTGTGCGCGACGCTGGATTTCTTCGATTTGCTGAGGAGTGAAGAAGTGGCGCGTAGTCTCACTTCGTGCCAGAAAGCCAAGCGGCTTGCCGTCAGCATCGCGGAGCTCAATCCAGGCAGCGCCTGCCTGCTCGGGAGTCAAAACAACGACGCTATTTGAGGGCGTCGTTATGCTGCCGACCGGAACACGCTCCTGCCCGGTCACCGGCGGTATGTCGCCCATTGAATGACTTGCTGGCGAGGACATGACTTTGCTCCAAGATTTAACTAGTCGCTATCGTCTATTGTACTCGCCAGCTTTCGGCTGCCCAACAACTTACGCTTTCGGCGTCTTGCGGAGCTGAATCCACTCGCTGTGGAACTTCTTATCGAGCGGCTTGTCGGTGCGCTGATAGGTGTGAGCGCCAAAGTAGTCGCGCTGGGCTTGCAGCAAGTTGGCCGGCAAGCGTTCGCGGCGATAGCTGTCGTAGTAGGCCAGGGCGTTGCTGAACTCGATGACGGGCAGGCCCATCTGCGTCGCGGTCACAACGACCTTGCGCCACGAGTCTTGAGCCTTCTTCAGTGCTTCGGTGAAGAACGGGAACAGCAGCAGGTTTTCGAGGTTAGGCTGAGCGTCGAAGGCTTCCTTGATTCGTTCGAGGAACTGCGCGCGGATGATGCAGCCACCGCGCCACAGCAGGGCGATGTCGCCATAGTTGAGCGGCCAGTTGTGCTCCTTGGCGGCAGCTTGCAATTGGACGTAACCTTGAGCGTAACTGCAAATCTTCGAAGCGTAGAGCGCTTGCTTCACGTCTTCGATGAATTGCTTCTTATCGCCGATGTTCACGCCAGATGATGTTGGCGAAGGCCCAGCAAGAATCTTCGAAGCACGGACGCGAGCATCCTTGAAGCTCGACAACGAGCGAGCATAGACGGCCTCGGTGACCATCGTGCTTGGCACACCGAGGTCGAGCGCCAGTTGGCTCATCCACTTGCCCGTGCCCTTGGCGCCGGCAGCATCGAGGATCTTGTCAACGAGGTAGCCTTCGCCACCTTGGTCATCCTTCACACTGAAGATGTCGCGGCTGATTTCGATGAGATAGCTCTGCAGTTCGCTGCGGTTCCACGAATCGAACACGTCGTACAACTCGTCGTTCGTCAGGCAGGCTGCTTCTTTGAGCATGAGATAGGCTTCGCAAATCAGCTGCATATCACCGTATTCGATGCCGTTGTGAACCATCTTCACATAGTGGCCAGCACCGCGCGGACCGACCCATTCGCAGCAAGGGATGTCTTCCTTCGGTCCGACCTTGGCGGCAATCGCCTGGAAGATTGGCTTGACCAGCGGCCAGCCCTTTTCGCTGCCGCCGGGCATCATGCTCGGGCCCTTGAGGGCGCCTTCTTCACCGCCCGAAACACCGGTGCCGATGTAGAGCAGGCCCTTGCTCTCGACGTACTGCGTACGGCGTTCGGTGTTGGTGTAATGTTCGTTGCCGCCGTCAATGATCACATCGCCGGGCGAGCACAGCGGGATCAGTTTTTCGATCAAGTCGTCAACCGCTGGACCGGCCTTCACCATCATCATGATCTTGCGCGGAGTTTTCACCGCGGCAACAAGCTCTTCCAACGAATGACAGCCGGTGAACTTCTTCCCCTTGGCGCGACCTTCGATGAACGCGTCGGTTACCGAAGTGGTTCGATTGAATACAGCGACGCTGTAGCCGCGGCTCTCGACGTTGAGTGCCAGGTTTTCGCCCATGACGGCGAGGCCGATAAGACCGAAATCAGCCTGGGCAGGGGCTTGGGACTGGGAACTGGGGGCTGGGGAAGGAGACATCTATTCGACCTTTGCGTTGAGGGAGCTTTGTAGTGCGTGTATTCGACGACCGAGTATCTCGGCTATTTTCAGAACTGGATCCACTTGTTGTTGTGTGCAGAATTCCAATTCGACTGAAAGACAAAGTTGCGTTTCTAATTCAGCCAGTGAGCCCAAAGCGATCGAAACAAACCGAAGATATTCACGAGTTGAGTTTCGAGCGTGGCCTTCGGCGATATTCGAAGGATATGGAAATGCTCGCGCGGCGAATTTGACTGGTCAATCCATAAACTTCTTGGCGGGGAAAGTTCGCGGAAAGCTTGTAGACACTCTTCGCCAACGACATCGCCTCTTGCCAAACGATCAAGTCGCGATAGCTGCGAATAGCGGCCATTGCCTTCTTTCCCCAGCCCCCAGTTCCCGGTCCCTAGACCCCTCCTAGCTAACTCCCTTCCAACTTGGCTTTTCAGGCAAGTAGCGATCGAACTCAGCGAGCAACTGCTTCTGGTAATCGCCGGCGAAGGTCTCGTTGAGGAAGCGATCGATGCCTTCATCGTGAAAGCGTTTCCAGCTGGCATCTTCGGCACCGGGATTAATCGGATAGAAGAGGCAGTTGTTGGCTTTGGCCGCGGCGTAGTCGCCGGGAGCGTCGCCGATCATCAGCGTGTGGCTGGGGGCGTACTTCTGCGAGTTGACGAGCACTTCTTTCTTGGTGCCAGTTTCCTGGCCGCAGATCGCGGTCACGAACTGATCGATACCATGCTCGCTCCATTCCTTCTTCAGGGCGTCGTTCGGCGTGGCCGAGCAGACGATCATGTCGGCCTTGCCTTGCAGCTTCTTCAAGCTGTCGAAGACATACGGGAATGGCGGCACATGACGAACCATATCGTCGACGGACTTATTCACAGCCTTCGACCACGCGAGGCATTCCGTCAGAGCCTTGTCGCCGCTGGCTTTCACTTTGGCTTCGAGGGCCGGGTTACCGAGCTTGGTCTCTTCCTTGACCCACTTCCGCAGCGAATCGGGAATCTCGATCTTCACACCGCGAGCGATCACCTCGGGCCGCTTCTGTAGCCATTCGAGCGCTTCGATGAGCGCCGGGAAGCGGTTGATGCCGCGGCTCTTGCTGTACAGGTTTACGAACTCCGCACATTCGCGAGCGTACTTGCTCACGGCTTGCAGGCCGTAGTAGTTGATGATGTTCGGAATGAAGCACTCCTTGTGCTTCAGTTCCATGGTGTCGAACGTGCAGCCATCGGAATCGATGCCGACGAGGAAAGCATGCTCGGGGGTGATTTCGTACATGGGAGGAGGGTGCGAGGGGCGGGAGGCGAGAGACGGGGGAAAACGGGCTACGCTGCTCGTTTTCTTGCGTCAGAACGGCCGGCCGCAGGAGTGTTTAGTGATTATTCGCTCAGTTTTTGTCGCAACGCTTTTTGTAAGTTTCGGATCATTCGACTCAGGCTATCCAGTGTGGAAAGTAAGTCGTTCAATTGGCTCTGCTCTACGAAGTTCAATCGATTGGCAACTAGCAATTGCGTTTCAAGTTCAGCAAGCGATCCGCGGGCGATCGACAAAAAACGCAAGTAATCCTTCGTCGTGTCTCGCTCGTGGCCTTCGGCAATGTTGGAAGGAATGGAAACCGCAGCCCGACGAATTTGGCTCGTCAGGCCATAGATTTCAGTCTTAGGAAACGCTTCGGTGAGGCGGTAGACATCGACCGATACTTGCACCCCAATCTGCCAGACTTTCAGTTCCTGGTAGCCGGGCATTTCTGTTTCCTCCCCCTCGTCTCTCGCCTCCCAACCCTCGCCTCCTACCCCTTCCGATCCGCCTGCGGAACATACTTCGGCAACTTCTGCGCGGCGAACGTCTTCTTAAGCCGCGTCATCCGTTGACGACCATCGACCATGGGCAAGCTGACCATCCCTTCGCCGACGAGGGGCTTGGCGTACTTGAGGAAGTCGTCGGTGACGTCGTTGCCCGCAGCGGTGATCCACTTCTTGGGGAAGGTCCGCTCGCTGTTGGCGACTTCGGTCAGAGGAACTTTGTCGTAGGTCACGCTGTAAACGGCGCCCGGATTGCGCAGGATGGTCGACATGTAGCCGCTCTCGCCCTTGGCCGCGATGACCGCACAGTTCTCGCCGGCGCGATACGCTTCGTCCAGATCGACCGTCGAGGCATAGGCCATCGAGTGACGTTGGTCGGTACCGGGCACATTGCCGCGAGCACTACCCTTGGCCTTCAAGCCGATCTTGTTGAGATAGTTGACGACCAATTGAGCCACGGTCGTTTCGCTGCTGCTGAACTGCGTATGACCGAACGAGTCTTTCCGTTCGCCCAAGCTGCCGACGTTAAAGCCCTCGCTGATGACGACGATGCAGCGGCCGTCTTTCACCAACTGATCGTTGACGTTATCGGCCAATTGCTCCAGCGAGCAAGGGCTTTCGGCGAGATAGATCTGCAGTGGCATCTCGCGATTCGGATCGGCCAGACGAGCCGCAGCGGGAATGAACCCGATCTTGCGACCCATGGCCTGCATCACCAGCACGGGGTCAGCGGGGCACGAGCCTTCGTTTTCTTCATTGGCATTTTGAACCGCGTGCATCCAGTACTTGGCGGTGCTGCCGTAACCGGGCGTGTGGTCGATGAGCTTGAACTCGCTATCGCCGACGTCGTTGTCGATCGTCTTCGGTCCGCCGATACCAATCAGGTCGAGCCCTCGCTGCTGAGCAAGTTGAGCGACCTTGTTGGCGGTGTCCATCGAGTCGTTACCGCCGATGTAGCAGAAGTAGCCGACATCGTGAGCCTTGAAGACTTCCAGCACGCGGTCGAAGTCTTCGTTCTGGTTCGCCTTGAGCTTGTAGCGGCAAGTGCCGATTGAACCGGCGGCCGGCGTGTAACGCAGCAGCGAGATCTCGTCGCGGCATTGGCCGGAAAGGTCGAGCAACTCTTCCTTCAGCACGCCTTCGATGCCGTGAAAGGCGCCGTAGACGGTGCCGATGTTGTCGTAGTTGCGAGCCGCTTCGATCAGGCCCCGCAGCGTGTTGTTGATCACCGGGCTAGGACCGCCGCTTTGGGCAACGACCAGGTTTTTCTTCTTGCTCATGATTGCGTGCTGATTGAGCAGTGCTCGTGGAGAGTTACTTTTGGTTTGCAACCGGCAACAGCCGGGCAAAACGGGAAACCGCGATTTTAGCCGGGACGACCGGAGGCGCGAAGGGACGGAATCGGGCTGACCCACCGCGACAATTGACCGCGCAACTCGATGGCACCAGCAAACTTGGAGAAATCGTGGCAAGGGTGCAGCAGATTGCTTAAGCTGGTGTTTATGAGCACTTCTTCGCCATCCGTCCCCTTCTCGGACGTTACTGACACGACAAGCCCGCCGGTCACGCTGGTGCAACTAGCGGAACGCTTTGGCGATATTCCTGCTACTCGCATCTGTATGAATCCGCCCCCCGGACAGGCAACCGAAGCCGATCTGGTGTATCTCCAAGAGCACGAGGATCGCTTGTTCGAACTGGTCGATGGCACTCTGATCGAGAAAACTATGGGCAGCTATGAGTCGCACGTTGCTATCAAGATTCTGGTTGCCTTGTCCGTTTATCTGCAACAGCGCCCGCTGGGCATTTTATTGGGTGCGGACGGCCAATTAAAAATCCGACCGGATGCCATCCGTGTCCCTGATGTGTCCTACATCTCAAAGGACCGACTTTTGAACAGTGACTTTGGCCAGCAGAACATCGCCAGCATGTCCCCCAACCTGGCCATCGAAGTCATCAGCAAAGGGAACAGCCGAAAGGAAATGGATGAGAAGCTAAAAGAGTATTTCTCTACCGGCAGCGAAGAAGTTTGGTACGTCTATCCCAAGACGCGTGAGTTGCACCAGTTCACCAGTCCACAGCCCCCACAGGTATGGCAAGGAGCAGCCACGGTCTCGACTGCTCTGCTGCCCGGTTTCGAACTAAAGCTCGCCGAGGTCTTTCAAAATCCACTCGACGCGCTCAAGTAAATTGCTCGCGCGGGGTGATTCAATCGGTGGGGGCCGTTCGTTAAGATCGGTGGCTGTTTCAGAGGTGTCTGATTCAGGAATCACTCGTTGCCCGCACCCGCTGCGGCAACCTTCTTTTCCAAGGATCGCGTCATGACGACGAAGGATGCGGCAGTGACCAAGGCTCCGGCGGTCAAATCAAAGCCCGCGAACAGGCTCACTTTTCGCGATCGTCTGTCGCAACTCAACTTTCTGGATGCCTGCAAACTGCTGGGCCCCGAAGGGAAAAAGCTGATTCAGCAGGGTGGTAAGTGGGACATCAATCCCGAACAGCAGGTCTATCTCGGCAACGACTTGTTCCGCGTCCGCTTCTTTGAAACGACGAAGCAAGGCTTGCCGGTTGTCGCCAGCATCACACAGAAGGCCGATGCCCGTGGCCGCTTGCATTGGAACTGCACCGGCTGCGAAGGTTCTTGTGCGCACCTGGGTGCAGCCTTCTCTCTGCTGCTGGAAGAGAAGACTCTCTTGGGTCTGGCGGTTGCCCCACCCGAACCCGGCAAGCCGCTCGAAAGCTTGCCGGAAGAAGAGTTGTATCTGCGGGCCCTCAATGACCGCGCCGAACGAGCCCGCACCGAGAAAATGAAGTGCCTCGCCGCCGACCCCAACCGACCTTGGACCGACTACACCGTCACCAGTCTGCTGACGGGCAAGACCTATCGGGTCGCGTTGCGCGGCACCGAACTCGGCCAATCGTATTGCTCGTGCCCCGACTTTCGCACCAACACTCTGGGCACCTGCAAGCACATTTTGCATGTGCTAGGCAAAGCCCAAAAGACCTTCACTCGCCAAAAACTGCAGCGGCCTTACGAACGCAAAAACATCTCGCTCTACCTGAAGTTCGATCGGCAAACGACGTTGCAGCTTGGCTTGCCCCGCAAGTTGTCCGACGAAGTCGCGGCGCTCGTTCAGCCGCTGCGAGACAAGCCCATCGAGGATGTCCATGCACTCTTGAAACTGATTCCTCCGCTGGAATCGCTCGGCCAGTCGGTACAGATCTATCCCGATGCCGAAGAGTGGATTCAGGCCCGCTTGTTTCACGAGCGAATCTCGCGACTCACCACGCAAATTCGCAAAGACCCGGCCAAGCACCCGCTCCGCACCTCGCTGCTCAAGATCCCGCTGCTCCCCTATCAACTCGATGGCATTGCCTTTGCCGCCGGTGCAGGACGCGCGGTACTGGCCGACGATATGGGCCTCGGCAAAACGATGCAAGGCGTCGGCGTCGCCGAGTTGCTCGCGCGCGAAGCCGGCATTCGCAAAGTGCTGATCGTTTGCCCCGCCTCGCTCAAGTCGCAGTGGAAGAACGAAATCCATCGCTTCTGCGATCGCGATGCTCAGCTGGTCTCGGGCAGCAATGCCACGCGCGGCGAGCAATACTCCTCCGACCAGTTCTTCACCATCTGCAACTACGAGCAAGTGCTGCGCGACCTGCAATTTGTCGAGCAGCTTCCGTGGGACATGATCATTCTCGACGAAGGGCAAAAGATCAAAAACTGGGAAGCCAAGACCAGCCGTGTGATCAAAGGGCTGCGTTCCCGGTTTGCCCTCTGCCTCTCGGGCACTCCGCTCGAGAACCGGCTCGAAGATCTCTACTCGGTCGTGCAGTTCATCGACGATCGCCGCCTCGGACCCGGCTTCCGCTTCTTCAATCAGCACCGCGTGGTCGACGAAAAGGGGAAGGTGCTCGGCTACAAAAACCTGGCGCACCTGCGCGAATCGCTGAGCCACGTGCTGCTGCGACGAACGCGCGATTCCGTCAAGCTCGAACTGCCCGAACGAACCATCGAGTACGTCCGCATTCCGCCGACTCAAGAGCAGCTCGATATTCACACCGCGCACATGCGCGTCGTGGCCAGCGTGGTGCGCAAAGCTTTCATCACCGAAATGGATATGCTCCGGCTGCGGCAGGGGCTCATGATGTGCCGCATGGTGGCCGACAGCACCTATCTCGTGAACAAAGAAGAACCCGCCTACTCGACCAAGCTGGCTCATCTCGACGACTTCCTGCCGCGACTGTTCGCCGAACCCGATCGCAAAGTAGTGGTCTTCAGCGAGTGGACCACGATGCTCGATTTGATCGAAGAATTGCTGCACAAGCATGGCCTGCAGTTCGTCCGGCTCGATGGCAGCGTGCCGCAAAAGCAGCGACCAGCGCTTGTGCACGAATTTCAAACCAACCCCGACTGCAAACTGTTCCTCACCACGAATGCCGGTTCCACGGGCCTCAACCTGCAAGCCGCCAATACCGTCATCAATGTCGATTTGCCCTGGAATCCCGCCGTGCTCGAACAGCGGATTGCCCGGGCACATCGCATGGGACAAACGCAACCGGTTCAAGTCTTTGTCCTCATCACCGAGAATACGCTGGAAGAGAACCTGCTCAATACGCTCGCCTCCAAACGCGACCTCGCCTTGGCAGCCCTCGATCCCGATGCCACAACCGACGCTGTCGAACTTCACAGCGGCATGGACGAACTCAAAAGCCGCTTGGAGCGACTCATCGGTGCCAAGCCCGAAGCGCCGCTCGATGTGTCACAGCAACAAGCGGCCACCGAGCAAACAACCAATCTCGAAGCCGAACGCCGCGACCGCGTCTCTGCTGCCGGCGGCGAACTACTCGGCGCTGCGTTCAAATTCCTCGGTGAATTGGTCGCCTCGCAAGCCCCAGCTGCACCGCCCCAGCCTCAACTCGTGACCGAAATCACCGCCGGCCTTAGTCAGTGTGTCGAGGTCGATCCCGCAGGCAAACAACGACTCACCATTACCCTCCCCGATCGCAGCGCCCTCGAAGGCCTCGCGGCCACCCTCGCGCAACTGCTCAGCGTCAGTGGCAGCGGAAAGTAAGGCTGGTCGCCGGGAGGTCGGGAGTTTGGCCTCCCATCCCAAGCTCACTGCCGAAATTGACGTAACTCTCCGCAACTGCACCGTTCTATCTAACCAACTTGTCCAACTATCAAGCTCATCGTTGAGCAGCATCTTCAGTATCTCTCGCAAATGGCGCGAGTTTCTGTTCAATCGTGGCCACGATAGTTGGACACCCCTCTTTTGCGGTTACTCACGACTTACGTCGCCGCCAGCCTCCTCAAACTTCGCCTCAAAAGTGCGGAGCTGCTTTTAACATCCTTCACAGCAACCTCAACCGTCTTGTCTCTGCTGATAACCAAATCTGATAACTTTTTTGCGCACTTTTTCGCGATAACCATTTGCCGCTAATCTCGACAGCGACTCTACTTGCGTCGCTAATTACCGAAATCATGCCAGTTTCCTGATAACCAGTTGATAACTACTTTTTCAGTGCTCGCCGAGGTTCGTTCAGCCGCTTGGGCAACGCTGTCGTCCCGAACGAACCAAGTTGTCGCCAGCTCCCAGGGTTCGGACCACAGTCCGGCCAGTACCCCGGGCGAGCGACGCCAGCGCGCACCGGATCCCTTTTGGTCGCGGTTTCATCCACCACACATTTGAAGGGTTGCTGTTGATTATCGACAAGACGTCGGTTATTGTCAAGTAATTATTTCAGAGATACAAAAGTAGTTCGAGCGGATTGCTTACGTCGCCGGGTTACGACCTGCTGCGAATTGTCAGCAGGTATGCTTGCAAGGCAGCGCCGACCAGGGCCGAATGGTGCCGGATCTCGACTCGGCTATTCTGGCAGACATCCATGAACTATTTTGGTGCCACACCATTCTGCCGATTGGCGACGCTTCGAAATCGAATGGCGATTGAGTCATGGGCAAACAACTGAAACTGAAGCACAAGGGCCCCAGCCTGGCGCCAGGCGACCTCCAGGCGTTCGAACGCGAAATGGGTGGGCAACTCCCGGCCGACTACCAGGCGTTTCTGTTGGCCAAAAATGGGGGCGTGGCAGAGCCATGTTTAGAGATGGACTGGAACGGGCACATTCATAAGATTCCCGCATTCCTTAAACTGCTTCCTTTGCCCGACGAAGGAATTCGCATGGTGCTCAAAGATCTGAGGGAATTGGGAGTCGAGGGACTTTTACCATTCTTGAGTACTTTAAATGGCGAGAATATCTGCCTATCGTTTCGGAACGACCCTGGGACGGTGTGGTTTGCCTACAACCTTCGTGACAATCAAGTTCGAGTCGCGGTGAAACTCGTTCGTCTGGCAAGTTCCTTTACCGAGTTTCTCGGTCTGTTGCGCGAGGTGGAAGAACCTCACTGCCGTGTGGAAGAGTTGGGAGAATATGGCAGCGAGCAGGACCTGGACGCGTACCTTGCCGAGGGAAACTCGCTCGACGAAATCGGAAAGCATGGCTTCACGATCCTAGGAGAGGCAATTAAGCACAGGAATTCCGAACTGTTGGATGCCTGCTTGGCACGCGGCGCGAGTTTGGTGAATGCTGTCCATCTGGCAGCCGCAAATGGCAATCTGGAGTATGTCCGCCGCCTGGTAAAGGCAGGAGGTGACGTCAACGAACGAGATCGCTATGGCGACCGACCGTTGTCCTACGTTGGTGGCACCGCATTGCCTGGCGAGGAAGGAAGAGTCAACCGCGCCATGGTTAACTTGCTTGTTTCGCTCGGTGCCAAAAAGTAGCCTGCATGCCGAGCTACCCGCTTCGGCACAGCTTGTCCTTACTCCACCTTCAAAATCATCAACACGCCGGGGCTGACAACGCCGTCGACGGCGCTCCAGTTGGCCAGATCGGCGCCGGCTTTCACTTCCGGTCGGGCGGTGCCGGTGGGCAGGTGCTTGTCGAGGAACGCGATCAGATCGACCGACGGAATGGCCAGACCGTAGCTATCGACGCCGGCAAACACGTTGCCCCCCGTCTTGGCCGTGACCATGCCGACGACATTCCCCTTTTGGTCGCAAAGGGGCCCACCACTGTTCCCGGGGTTCACCCGCAGATCGAGCGTGATCATTTGGTCGTTCGAAGCGCCCGGCAAAGCGGAGACACCACCGGCGGTCAATTTGAGATCCGTCCCGAGTGCATCTCCCAGCGGAAAACCAAACGCAGCGACGCTCATTCCGCGACCAACACCCGCAGGGGTGACCGGAATGGGCTTGATCGTCGTATCGGCTGGCAAAGTGACCTTGAGGATGGCCATATCGCGCTCGGCATCCTTGGCGATGACCGTGGCGTCGATGGTGGTCTTGCCACCGGGCAGACGAACGACGACTTTGCCCTTGCCTTCAATCACATGGTGATTGGTCATGATGTAGCCGGTATCGGAAACCAAGAAGCCGGTTCCCGAGGACAGGATGTTGCCCCGCTCGATCAATTCCTTGGCCGAAGCCAGAGCTTCTCTCAGCTTGGCATCTTTCGGGCTGTAGGTCGCTGCGCGGGCCAGGTGCTGCATGGCTTCGTCGCGGCGATCGGCCCGCCCGAGCAGACCAGCGGCCAGAATGTGCATCCGCGCGCCGCGGTCGTCGTTCTGAAATTTCTTGGTCGTGAGCCAATCTTGCAGCGGAGCCACAAACTGGGTCACTTCGATGTTGTCATCGGGATCGATGTCGACCGCTTTGACCATCAGGTCGGCTTCGACGAACGATTCGAGTTGTCCCTTTTCGTTCGTGGGGTCCAAGCGATTGGCCACGCGCATCCAACTTTCGACTTCTTCCTTGTAGCGCGCGACGATCTTCTTCTCGATCAGCCATTCGGCCATCTTCACCGCGGGCTCCAGCGTCTCACCCTTGATGTCGGCCCACATCTTATCGCGCTCGACGCGCTGGGCTTCGCCTTCTTCCAGGTAGGCCTTCAGGTCATCGGAGCCCTTCTTCCACTCGGTTTGCAGGTAGTAGGTTTTGCCCTTGTGATCGAGCAAAGCGAGCGTCGGAAGCTGCCGCAGGCCAAATTCCTTCGCCAGTGCCGAATTCTGCCCGGAGTCGAAGACGTTGTTGAGGCCTTCGCGGGTGCGGGGGAAATCGATCATCACGAGCACATAGGCTGCGGTGATTTGATCCTTCATCGCCTGTTCTTGCGTCAGGCGGCCGATGGTCTTGGTTTGCGAATCGTTATCGCTGGAACCAAAGACAATCAGGATCCCCTTCTGCTGCTTGAGCGCGGCCTCTTTGGCCAGATGAAAGTTCTGCGTGAAACCATCGAAGCCCGTAACCGGCGAGCCTGCGCCCAGGCCGACTTGAAAATCGGTCCCGCCGGAATTGCCCGAGCCGGCTGTCTTGGTGGCGATTGTCGGACCGCCACTACCGAACTCGTTCTTCTTCCATTCGGGCTTGTAGGTGGTCGTTTCACCTTTGGTGATGGTGATCTTGGTTTCGATTTGCTCGTAACCCCGGCGTTGCAACAGCAGGTCGTGTTCGCCGGCGGTGAGATCGAAATACAACTCCCCCTTCGAGAGCATGATTTCGCGTTTGCTGTTGATGAGGACCGCGCCCCCCGCTTTCCGTTCGTCTTCGGCCCAGTCGATGACCAACTTGCCAGTCGATTTGGCAGCAGCGGCACCCTTGCCTCCCTTGGTCCCTTTCGCCACGGGCGTGCCGCCGGAATTCATCATCACGACAGCTGCCAGGCCGCCGCCGACAAGCAGCAGCAAACAGACTACGCCGCCGATGATGAGCGGCAGTGCCGAGCCTTCCTTCTTCTTGCCGCGTGGGGTCGGCGAGGCAGCATGTCCGCTGGGGTTCGCAGCCAAGGTCGAACTGCTGCTGACCTTGGGCTTCGCGGCCACATTGAGTTGAAAACCAAGGTCCGCAGGCGGAGTCGCCGCGATTGGAGCAGGTGCCTGCACGGGCTCTTCGATGAGCGCGTTCACGGCTTCTTCGCGCGCCGGCACGGGTTGCACCGGCATCGGCTGAACAGGCCGATTGCTCGGCAAGGGCTTGGCCACCGTGGTGGTTTTGATGGTCGGAATCGAGCCGCTGCTGGCATGCGCGGGCGCTGGCTGATTCGGGCCTTGGCCCGGCGGAAACTGATCGTTCTTGCTCGGCGGCGGGGCAACCTTGGGAGGAGCCACGGTCGTCTGCGCGGCGGGCGGAATGACCGTCGTGTTGCCGGAAACGGGGCTATTGCCCGGCGCGGGGACTTCTACAATCACCGAACACTTGGGGCAGCGGGCCTTTTTGCCTGCGTACTTAACGTCGACTTTGAACTTGGCCGAACAAGCGTTGCAGCGGCAAAGAACTTCCGACATGAGATGAATCCGAGTAGGGGAGGCGGGTGCGAATCTGGCGACGCTGCAGCAGCGATCGTGACCGGTAGAGGACTCTTTGCGCAGCAGTTTTGACGGCAAAGGGACCACCCACCGGAGGTGATATTATCAACCGACTTGCGCAGTTCCGCAAGGATTAGATTTCGAAGTTTGCCGCGACCGCGCCAACGAAAAAACGCCAAATATTGCTGCCGCGGGAACTGAGTCGGCATTTCAATTATGAACCTGCAGTGCCGCCCCACCGGTCACCAATTCCGAGGTCGGGAGTACAATCGAGGCCACGAAAGTGCTGCAATGTCTAAGAATAAACAGAATCCCTACAAAGCTCCGCCGAACTCTAACTCGTCAGGTAAGCCTTCCGCACTTCGGAGCGCTTCGGCGATCGGTTTGGGAATCCTTACCGTCCCGGCGGCAGGGATTGCATTCTTGGTGACATGCGCGTCGAATTCGAGCTTTCACGATGGTCAAGATTTCGATATTTGGCCTTGGATTTGGGGAGCGCTCGCCGCCTTGGCAGTGGGTGCGCCCATGATTTATCTCATTATTCGCCTGGGCCGCCGCTAGCGAACATTGAGATTGTGGAAACAAAGCGACTCGTGAGAATTGCCACAAAGCCATTCTCGCACACAACCATCGGCAGCGCGCATTTGTCTGAATGCTCTCAGCCGTCCCAAGACTTGAGTTCGCAGGCGAATTCACCCAGGTATTGCAATGCTTGTGTGGAACGCATTTCGCCGGGAAATCCTCCAAGAGCCTCAGAGAATACCAAGACCAGCGTGTCTGAAGGTGAGTTTGCCGTTCGGCAGATTTGGTGGATTTCTGTCGGCCTGACGAGCAGGGTCGCTAAGTACTGGTGACGATCGTCGCCAAAAATCGTCTCGATGAAATCGCTTTGCAGATAGCGCCCCAAGTCATCACGCAGTTGCCAGTGCGGATTGCGATCCTCCCAGGCTGAGTACTCTTCGTCGCTCACATCATCGCTGGGCTCCGGTTCCCATTGTGCTTCTGAGTAGCGAGTTGCGGCCTCCCGGTCGCCAAACTGTCCGGAGAAAACATGTACCCGATCATTGGTTGCCATCGAGCCGACTCCAACAGTTCTACGCCTCATCCTTAATCGGCGAGAACAGCGTGCCGATGTTTTCGATCCAGGCTTCGACTTTGTCGCCGGCATGCAGATAGGTCTGCGTCGTATTGCCCACGCCGGCCGGCGTGCCGGTGGCGATGATGTCGCCCGGTTCCAGCGTGACAATGTTGCTGATGAAGGCAATGGTCGCGGCCACAGGAAAAATCTGCTGGGCGGTCGAAGCATCCTGCCAGACCTTGCCGTTGACGGTCAGTTTCATCTTCAGTTTTTGAGGATCGGGTACGTCGGCCGCCGACACGACACACGGACCGCACGGGCAAAAGCTGTCGTGCCACTTGCCGTGCAGCCAATCGAAGAAGCTGTCGTTCTTGCGTTCCTTCCGCTCGGGGTTGGGCTTGAACTTACGGTCGGAGATATCGTTCACCACGGTGTAGCCAGCCACATGTTGCAAAGCGTTCGCTTCGGTGATGTGCTTGCCCCCCTTGCCGATGACGACGGCCAGTTCGCATTCCCAGTCGACGTTCTTCGGCGAACTCTTGGGCACGAACACGGGCTTGCCGGGATCGGTGAGCGTGGTGCTCGGCGGCTTCATAAAGACGTAAGGAAATGTCTCGGCTCGCTCGGTGGCGATGCCGCCCCCTTCTTGAATGTGGGCGTTGTAGTTGCCGGCCAGCAGCAGCAACTTGTTAGGCCGAGCGATCGGCACCAGCAGTTGCACCTTGTCGGTTTCGACCTTGGCATTATCCGGAATCGCAGCCGCATTCCGCGCGACCCAATCGACCAGTTTCTTGGCAGCTTCGGCCTGCTTGCCGCAAGGCAGCAACTCCAGCAGTGAATCGCCGACGGGAATGGGCAAGCGTTCGTGCGTTCCCTGGGCATACGCCGCGGCAGCCGCAGCCAGCGAGATGATGGTCTTCTCGTCGTAAATGCCGACTTGAACCGAGTCGCGCTGTTGATAGCGGCAGAGACGCATGAGCCTGGCTCCGGAGAAAACGAAAGGTGGGAATGGTCGGGAAGAGCAGTAAGGTCCGTTGTGATATCACGCCCACCGCGCCGCTGGCAAGTCTTTTTGCCGCAGCCGGTGCGTCGCGTGTCCGGCCACCCGCCATAGTCATCGTGCTTCGTCGAGATGACTGCGCGGAGCTATCGTCACAGCGGCCGCGGCCGAACTACAATCAAGCGTACCCACTTCTTTTATCCATTTGACCGCTGGTTCTCTTTCCACATGCCTCGTCTAGCCTTCCTGGGAATCGATCATCCGCACGGTGCTCATTGGCGGCAGATGCTGCAGAACGTCGCGGCCGAAGCGCCGCTTGTGGCGCTGATGCCGGCCTTCGACGGCGGGACAACCAGCCTCGAAGAACGCTATGCGGGCCTGCCTCGCTTTGGCACAGTTGCCGAACTGTTGCGCTGGAACGAGTTCGATGCGGCCGTCGTCTGCCTGACGAATCGTGAAGGCCCCGAGGCGATCGCCCAGCTGATTCGCGCGGGCAAGCATGTGCTGGCCGAAAAGCCCGTCTGCAGCAACGCAGCCGACGGCCAGCAGATTGTCGATGCCCTGGCAGAGCATCCGCAGGTTGCTTTTCAAAATGGCTACATGTGGCGCTACGACGAAGCGGCCGAACGCTTGCGCGCGATGATCCGCGACCGCCGGTTCGGCAAGCTCATCAGCATGGAGATGACCTTTGCTACCAGCGACATCGCTCGCCGGGGCCCCGCGCACTATTTGTTCGATCCGGCCGTCAGCGGCGGCGGCTTCTTCAGCTGGCTTGCCTGTCACCAACTCGACTTGCTCCTGTACGTCACCGGGCAGGCTGTGGTCGGCGTGACGGCTCGCACGGGCGTCTTCAGCGAGCACCCCTCAGCCGTCGAAGATGGGGGCGTGGCCATTCTCGATCTGGCCGATGGCAGCTTGGCGACGTTCATCGGCGGCTATTGGATTCCGCGTTGGGCCGGCGAGAGCCACTGGCGAATTCGTGGCAGCCAGCGCTGGGTGGAGTGGGATCCCGTACGGCCAGGCACCGGCGGAGCGCTCGATATTCATGGTCCCATGCCGCAGTGGCACGGCATGGAAGACTCCTTCACCTTGCCGGTCGATACCACGCCCGGCTATGGCGGTCGCCGCTGCCTGTCCCTTATTCAGGACTGGCTCGCGGCCATGCAGAACCCCGGCCACAAGTGCCGCAACACAGGCACTTCGACCCTGCAGACATTGCAGCTGATCGACACCATCTATCAGGCCAGCCGGGAAGGCCGCCGCATCGAGTGCCACATAGGCTCGTGAGGAGAGGGAGTCAGGAGTCGGAGGTCAGAGTATCAAACGCAAACTTACGTCGATCACTCACCGCCAAACCGACGTCCATTTTGAACCAACTTGTTCAACTTCAAGGCCGTTGTTGAACACACATTCGTCGCAAACCCGAGAGTTGCGCGTGGTCGTGTTCAATAATCGGTCCGATTGTTGAACACCCCCCTTTTGCCGTTGCGTACATTTCGGTCGCCGTAAGTGGAACAACTCATCACTACGGCCGCAGGTACAATCCTCTCCATGTTGAAGAAGATATTCACTTTCATCGCTGCCGTTCTTGCCTGCGCCGTCGTCAGTGCGGCGATCACGGTGAGTTTGCTAAGCGGGGGCAATATTTCGAACGAGTTTGCTCCCAATGCGTTCGCAGGCACACTGTGCGCCATTCTGACAGCGCCCGTTTGGCTACCTATCGCGATGCTGATCTATCACGCGATTACCGCCGAGAGATTTTGGCAATTCAGCCCGGTATTTCTGCTCACCGTCGTATTCCTGGAGTGTGTTGCCTTGGCCGTCAGTATTGGCCTGTGGCGACTCATCGTCGATTTGTATGAGAACTGGCCGACCATGGATTGATGTCTCGGTAAGCCTATCGGTAACTATCTCACTTCGCTCGCTTCAGCCAGCAATTCGTAGGAGCGAAGCCGGGCACCGTGATCGTAGATGGCCGAGGCCACGATCAGCTCATCGACGCCGGTTTGCTCGACAAAGTCTCGCAGCCCCTGCTGAACCGTTGCCTGCGAGCCGACGAACGATCGAGCGAGCATGGAAGAGGCGTGCGATTTTTCGATTGGTGACCAGTACTCGTCGATGTTGTTGATCGGCGGTGATAATTGCCCGGGCTTGCCGCGCACGAGCTTCGCGAACTGTTGCTGCAGCGAGGTGAACAGCCGAGCGGCTTCAGCGTCGTTGTCGGCCGCGACGACGTTGACGCCCGCAGCCACGTAGGGACTCTTCAGCTGCTGCGACGGCCGAAACTCTTCCCGGTAGATTTCGATAGCTGGCAACAGATCTCCAGGAGCAAAGTGAGATGCGAACGCATACGGCAGGCCCATCGTCGCGGCCAGCCGGGCACCAAACAGACTGGATCCCAGAATCCAAAGCGGAACTTGCAAGCCGGTGCCAGGCACCGCGCGAATCGACTGATCGGCAGACGCGGGACCTAACAACGCCTGCAACTCGGCCACATCCTGCGGAAACCGATCGGCCGTTTCCGGCGAACGCCGGAGCGCTCGCAAGGTCCGCTGATCGGTTCCAGGAGCACGGCCCAGCCCCAAATCGATGCGTCCTGGAAAGAGCGATTCCAGCGTGCCGAACTGCTCAGCCACCACCAGCGGCGAGTGATTGGGCAGCATGATTCCGCCGGAACCAACGCGAATGGTGCTCGTTCCCGCGGCGACATAGCCAATCACGACCGCCGTCGCAGCACTCGCGATGCCCACCATGTTGTGATGTTCGGCCAACCAAAAACGATGATAGCCCCAACGCTCCGCATGCTGCGCCAGGTCCAGGGTATTGCGCAAGGCATCGCGGGGAGTCGCCCCTTCGGGAATGAAGGCGAGGTCGAGGATCGATTGTCTGACCATAACGATTCAGTGTGACCTGAAAGAGTGCTTTCCAGAAAATAGGGATGTCTTCGCTACTATTATTACCGGTCGATGGTGCCGACCTTACACGCCCACTGTGAAAGGGACGGAGATTTCACGGCCCAAACTCCCTGGACACTTTTCACCACCCCGCAGAACACTCGCATCTCGTCCGCGCAGTCGATAGACTTCAGCAACTTCTTTGCTGAGGTCCCGAGCTTCACCTGCCATGAATCGCCAGCCTTATCAAACTCCACCCAAGCATTGGCCACCCTTGATGACGCCGTGGATCGTCAAACTTTGGCGACCGCTGATCAATCGAGAACTGCGTCGTGGCCAGAAGATCACAAAAATCGAAGTGCAAGGGATCGAGCATCCGCAGCAAGCTCTGCGCGAGAACTGCGGCCTGATGGTGACGCCCAATCACTCGTTTCATTACGACTCGTACGTGATGATCGAGACGGCCCATCGCGTCGGCCAGCCCTTTCACTTTCTCAGTGCCTGGCAAGTCTTCGCCATGAGCAAACCGCTCGAACAACGCGTTCTGCAATGGCACGGCTGCTTCAGCATCAATCGCGAAGCGGCCGACCTGAAGGCATTCAAGCAGGCGGTCGATATCTTGCAGACCTCGCAGCAACCACTGGTGGTGTTTCCTGAAGGGGACATCTATCACAGCAACGATCGAGTAACGCCCTTTCGCGATGGGGCGGCAGCGATTGCCATGAGTGCCGCGAAGAAGAGCGAGCGGAAGATCGTCGTGCAACCATGCGCGCTCAAGTGCTTTTATGTGACTGATCCGGCGCAAGAACTGGCACAAGTGATGACGAGGCTGGAACAGCGGTTCAACTGGCGGCCGCGAACCGAATGGCCACTCGATAAGCGAATCTTCGCCTATGCCGATGGCCTGCTGAGCCTCAAGGAAATCGAATACATCGGCCGGCAACAGAGCGGCACCATCCCTGAGCGAATCCAGGGCCTCGCAAATCATGTCCTGGCCAAACTAGAACAAGCCTATGGCGTCGCAAATGCCGGTGGCATCGTTCCCGAACGTGTGAAAGAAGTTCGCCGCGCGGTGATCAAGCAACTCGAAAACCCTGAGACGAAAGACGACGCTCGCCAGCCGCTCGTCGATGCGATGGACGACCTGTTTTTTGTCGTGCAGCTCTTCAGTTATCCGGGCAACTACCTGGCCGAGAAAGTGACGATCGAGCGCACCGCCGAAACGCTCGACAAGTTCGAAGAGGACGTCCTGGAACAGCCTTTTCCCGGCATCCGCGGCGAGCGACATGCCATCGTCCGCTTCGGCCCGCCGATCGAAGTACCCAAGACCCGCGACCAGCGCGACGCCGTCGCCCGCATGACCGACCAACTCGAACACGCCGTGCAAGGCTTGCTCGATGAGATCAACGCCCAGAGAAGTTCGAAGTTCGCAGTTTGAAGTTCGCAGTTATCCCATTCAACTGCGAACTTCAAACTACGAACTCGTTTACCTATTGCGTTATGATTCAACTCCAGAATGTTTCTAAATCCTTCGGCAGCCTGCAAGTCCTTCAGCCCACGACGCTGGATGTGATTCCGGGGCGTTGCACGGTGCTGATCGGCCCGAGCGGGTGCGGTAAGAGCACACTGCTGAGGTTGATGATCGGTCTGATTGAGCCCGATACAGGAGAGGTGCTTTTTGATGGTCAGCAATTGACCAGCGAGAACCTGCTCGAATGTCGGCGGCGGATGGGGTACGTCATTCAAGATGGCGGGCTCTTCCCGCACCTGAGTGCCCGCGACAATACGAGCCTGCTCGCTCGGCATCTGGGTTGGGATCGTGCGAAGGCGAACAAGCGAGTCGATGAACTGGCCGATCTAACCAGGCTGCCGCGCACGGCCCTCGATCGTTACCCGGCACAGATCTCCGGCGGCCAGCGGCAACGCGTCGGCATCATGCGGGCCTTGATGCTCGACCCGGCGGTGATTCTGCTGGATGAGCCGATGGGCGCGCTCGATCCGCTCGTGCGCTACGACTTGCAGGAAGACCTGCGCGGCATCTTTCATTCGCTGAAGAAGACGGTGGTTTTGGTGACGCACGATATGGGCGAGGCTGGCTTCTTTGGTGACGACGTGCTACTGCTCGGCAGTGGTCGCATCGTCCAGCGAGGCACGCTCGACGATTTGATTCGCAAACCGGCGGATGAGTTTGTGGCTAAGTTTGTCCGCTCGCAACGCCTGCCGGAGTTGGAAGCCAAGTGATCAACCGCATCGTGTCCGCACTCCTCGCCACTGCTTGTTCGCTCACTCTGTTGTCGTCGTTGACTGCGGCCGACAAAGTCGTCATCGGCAGCAAGTCGTACAACGAACCGATCATCCTCGGCGAGATGGCTGCGCACCTGGCGCGGCAAGCCGGAGCACAAGCAACCCATCGCGCGGAACTCGGCGGCACGCAGATTTGTTACCAGGCTCTGCTGAAGGGGGATCTCGATCTCTACTTCGAATACACCGGCACACTATCCGGCGAGATCTTTGCCGCCGAGAAGTACCGCACCGACGATGAGTTGCGGGCGGCACTGGCGAAGCAGGGAATTCGTATGAGCCAGCCCTTGGGCTTCAACAATACCTATGCCCTCGGCATGAAAGAGTCGCGGGCTGCGGAACTGGGCATTACCAAGATTTCGGACCTCACCCGCCTGGCTGCGACCGACCCGCGTGTCGCCAAGCTGAAGTTCGGCGTCAGCGATGAGTTCATTAACCGCGACGATGGCTGGCCGGGTCTCAAGCGGCGGTATCGCTTGCCGTTCGAGGTGACCGGCATGGATCACAATCTGGCCTATCGCGGGCTCGATACCGGCAAGATCGACGTCACCGATATCTATTCGACCGATGCCCAGGTAAAGCTGTACGGCCTGCGCGTACTCGAAGATGATCTGGGCTTCTTCTCCAGTTACTACTGCGTCGCCCTGTACCGGGCTGATTTGGAAGAGCGAGCACCGCAAATTGTCGAGGCCGTGAAGAAGCTCGAAGGGAAAATCGACGACGAAGCGATGGCGGCCATGAATGCCCGTGTGCAGATCGATCGGCTGAGCGAATCGCAGGTGGCTGCCGATTTTCTGAATGAGAAGCTCGCTACCAACATTCCGCCCCCGCCCGACGACCGCTGGGAAAGGCTCATTCGCAACCTGATTCGCACCACGCTGCAGCATCTGCGACTCGTCTCGATTTCGCTCGCGGCCGCGATCCTAATTGCCGTGCCACTCGGCATCATTGCCTTTCGCCGACCCAAAATCGGCAGCGTGATCCTGAGTGTCGTTGGCATCATTCAAACGCTCCCTTCGCTGGCCGTGCTCGTGATGCTGGTGCCGCTGCTCGGCATTGGTCCACTACCGGCGCTCGTCGCACTGTTCCTGTACAGCCTGCTGCCCATCGTGCGCAACACCTATACCGGCCTGCGCGATATCACGGGTAACCTGCGCGAGTCAGCGACGGTGCTGGGCCTCGATGACTACGCGCGCTTGCGGCTCGTCGAACTGCCGCTAGCCTCCCGTTCGATCCTGTCCGGCATCAAAACCGCAGCGGTCATCAACGTCGGGGCCGCGACCATCGGTGGACTTATCGGAGCGGGTGGCTATGGCCAGCCCATCATGACCGGTCTCCGCTTGCTCGATACCTCGCTCCTCTTGCAAGGTGCCATTCCGGCAGCGGTCTTCGCGCTCGTCGTCGATTGGCTCTTCGGCCTTGCGGAACGCTTCATTGTTCCCGCCGGCCTACAGATCAAGCAGGGCGATTAGTCGCCTTTACGTAGCCAGACGCGTGAGCGAGGGACATTTGTATTTCGAGGCCGATAGGCGATTCACACTCGCTGACACGTCGGGCCACTTGAGGGTTGAGAGGTGAACGATGCGAACCCAAATCTGCAGACACTGCAAGGAACGCCACGGTCGCAATACCTTGCTAAGCAGAACAGGTTGCATTTACCTCGACTGCGACATTCCGACAAACGAAGATGGATCGTTCGGCTGTCCGCAGTGTGCCACGAATTGCTGCGCCGTGTGTGCCTCGGAGCTAGATGGGATTTGCCCATGTGGCGGTGAGTTGGTGCACCGAGTTTGGTACGAGTTCAGTGGTGATGGTCGCCTGCCCGCAGAGATCACACAGTACACCATGCTTGAGGATCGATTGGCTGCACTCGATGAACTGCGCGTATCGCGTTCGATGATCCGCGCGGAGTACGACAATTTCAAGAGCCTGATCATCGAGTGCGAGCGAGCCGCTCATGCAGGCAACACAGAAGTCGCCGAGAATCCCGGAATTCCTATTCTGCTTACCTACATTCGAGTGGGTGGGCTTCCACCCGTCACTGCCTGGGCACTAATTGCCAACTATGCCGTGCCGAGCAATGTTGACCACATGCTCAGTTTACTCGATGGTCGGTGCCTCGAGTTCGTGAGAGCAAACGTCGAATGTTATCCCGCCGATGAAAGTGGCTGGCAACAGTTGGAACAGAAGTATCGGCACTCGGAAGCGAATCGCCAGAATCTTGTCCCCTATCGTTCGCCGCTGGAAATGGTTGCTCGAGACCGGGCATTGGCGATGCTCCTTCGTAGCGCCTTAGCGAAATTGGACCGCTAGATTCAAGTTGGAGAATTCCAATTGAAGGCTGATGGGCGATTCACCCTCGCTGACGCGTTGGGCTACTTAGGAGAGAGTAATCTTGTTCCGCTTACGTGACTTTCAACCTGACGACGCTCCGAAGCTGCTGGCCCTCTTCAAAGATACGATTCGCCGTGTGAATTGCCGCGACTATTGCCCGGCACAGATTGCCGCGTGGGCGACGGATGAATTGACGCTGGAAGCCTGGTCGTCAAAATTTCCCGGCAGGCGAACATTCATCGCGGAGACGGCCAGCAGTAACACGCCGCGCATTGCCGGCTTTGGCGACTTGGAACCCGATGGCCATCTCGACCGGTTCTTCGTTGCGGCCGATCATCAGGGGCAAGGTGTCGGACGAATGTTGCTCGCCGCGATCATTGCCCACGCACGCGCGTTGAAGGTGCCGCGGATACGCACCGAGGCCAGCATCACTGCGAGGCCCTTCTTTGCCCGCTGTGGCTTTCGCGAAGTGACGAACCAGTTAGTGTTCTATCGTGGTGCGGCGTTCCTCAACTATCGTATGGAACTGCCCCTGGACGAGCCGGGCATTCTTTCCGCTGGTTGAATGTTGCCAGCGGAAGCGGTAGCCTGACGAGCGGTTCTGAAAGACATTTTTCTGGAGACGAATACGATGAAATCGCTCTTAAGCCTGGGATTGGGTTTGGTCCTCGCACTGTCGGCTGGTCTGCTGAATGCCGCCGAACCACTGAAGGCTGGCGACGCCGCTCCTGATTTTGAACTAACCGCTAGCGACGGCAAGACCTACAAGCTGTCGGAACTGCAAAAGGCGAACAAGGCGATTGTGGTCGCTTGGTTCCCACGAGCCTTCACCGGCGGCTGCACCAAGGAGTGCAAGTCGATGAATGAAAACAGCGCCTCGCTGAAGGGACTCGACGTCGCCTACTTCACCGCCAGCACCGACCCGGTGCAGAAGAATGCTGACTTCGCCAAGTCGCTCGACCTGGACTATCCGATTCTTAGCGACCCCGATGGCAAGGTCGCCAAGGCCTACGGCATTCTGAATGCCGCCGGTACCGCCGCGGGCCGCGTGACGTTTTACATTGGCGCAGACGGCAAGTTGCTGCACGTCGATCGCGCCGTGAAGACCGATTCGCACGGCGCCGACATCGCCGCCAAGCTCAAGGAACTGGGCGTAGGCGCGAAGAAGTCGTAAGGCAAACGCGCGTTCATTGCAATCAAGTCGGCGCTCGTTACGCTTCGCGAGCGGGCGCCGCATCTTTGGCCGTTTCTGGCTCAGGCTGCGGTCTCTCCAGCAGCACGGTTGGCTTCGGAAAGGCGAACTCAATACCTTCCGCCCCCAGCCGTTCGTACACCAGCAGATTGATGCGCTGCTGAATGTCCATGTACAGATTGAAGTCGGCCGAAAGGACGAAGTAGACTACTTCGAAATCGAGCGACGATGCGCCAAAGCCTTTGAAATGGGCGCGGTCGAAGCGGATCACCTCTTGCTTCTCAACTGCTTCGCGCAGCATGCCCGGAATATTGGCCAGCTTGTGGGCCGGCGTTTTGTAAGCGACGCCGATTCCAAACACGATTCGTCGCTCGTGCATGCGCCGGCAATTGCGAATGCGGCTCTTGAGCAAATCGGCATTTGAAATGATCAGTTGCTCGCCCGAGAGACTGCGGAGGTGAGTCGTTTTGATCCCGATCTTTTCGACGGTGCCCATCTGGTCGCCGACGATGATAAAGTCGCCGAGGACGAACGGCTTATCGAGAACAATGGACAGCGAGGCGAACAGATCGCCTAAGACATTTTGCGCGGCGAGAGCCACCGCGATGCCGCCGATGCCCAGCCCGGCGACTAGCGCCGTGACATTGATGCCGAGATTCTGCAGAACGAGCAAGCCCACCACCAGCCACAAAGCGATTCGCGCGAGAACTCCCAGCGACGTGACGGTTGTCACACTGCCGGCGTCGGTTGCCAGCTTGCGCTGCGAATAGATGTGAATCAGCCGCGTGAGGAGTGCATTGCCGGTGAGCGCCGCCTGGAACAGCACGGTGAGTATGGCCAGCGTGTTAAGGATCGCCGTGGTCTTGGGAGGCAATGCGAGCAGGAGGGAGCCCGCGAAGAGCGAGACGAGAAGTAGGAACCACAGCCTGATGCTGGCCGTCGCTACGACGAACAGATCGCCGGCGTCGGTGGGCACACGCTCGTTCAGTTTGGTCAGCCGCGAAACGAGAATCGCCTGGATCAACTTGAGCAGGAGAAACAGGCCGATGGCCGCGATAACGGCGATGGCCCACTGGCGCACGGTGTTGCCATAAAAGGGCTGCTCAAACCGCGCGAGCAGTTCTTCCCAGGTCATCATCTTGGTCTTCCTCGTCTCATTTTCGGCGGGCTTAGCGCAGGTGCAAATCTAGTTTAGCAACCGAATCGCAATCTGCGCCACGAGAGCCGGGAAGGAGAATAAGGGACAAGCGGGGTAATGCTCTAGGCAAACAGTTGAATGCTGGGCACTTTGTCGCTGAAGGCTGCCTTCACGGGCCAATGGAGCCAGTTGGTCAGGAGCGACGCGTAGACCGAACGGAAGTCGGTGTGATACTTCAAATCGCCGTCGTCGAGATCACCCAGGTCCGGATGCTTGCCGATCAGGCCAGGTTTGATCTTGGTGCCGAGCAGAAAAACCGGCGCTGCTGCGCCGTGATCGGTGCCGCGGCTACTGTTCTCTTGCACGCGGCGACCAAACTCGCTGAACACGAGCGAGGCTACGCGGCCATCGTGCCCGTGCAGTTTCAGATCTTCCTGGAAGGCCGCCAGTGCATCGCCCAATTGCTGCAGCAGGTTCGCATGTGCAACGGCCTGGTCGGAATGGGTATCGAAGCCATCGAGCGTGACGTAATAGACTCGTGTGCCGAGACCAGCATCAATGAGTTGAGCCACTTGCTTTAGTTTCTCGGCGAGCGATGAAGCGGGATACTGCACGCTGGTGGAGTACTCTTTTGTGGCCTCTTGCAGGCGGTTCGAGAGTTTCACCGCTGCGGTCGAGCGGGTCGTGACGAAGTTGAGCAGGTCATTTCCGCTACTGCGGGCTGTCGTCATCGCGGCTTCGACTGCTTGGCGTTCGGTTTCGCTCTTGCCAGTTTGCAGTTTGAACTGAGCTAGTGACGAAATCGACGGAGTCGGCACATCGCGGCTGGCAAGTGCCAATGGTTGAACATCACCACCCAAGTGCATGGCCGGCGAAGATAGCTCTGTCGTTCCCGCGACTCGCAATTGATCGAAGGTCCTGCCCAGCCAACCGCTGGTGCGGTCGGTCTGCTTCAGCGTGGCCGTATGCCAGATATCCATCGATTCGAAGTGCGAACGATTCGGATTGGGATAGCCGACTCCTTGCACGATGGCTAGTTGTCCCGCTTCCCAGATCTTGCCGAAGCCTCGCAGTGAAGCATGCAGGGCGAGATCGTCTTTGAGCTTGATGAGTGAAGAAGCATCTTGCGCTAGACTTGGGCGGCTGCGACGATACCGTTCGTCTTTGTACGGAATGACCGTGTTGAGGCCATCGTTACCCCCGGTGAGTTGCACCACGACGAGGATGTTCTCGCCCTTTTGTTCGGCTCCGGATGCTGCCGATTGCAGCAGGAACAGCGGCGTGCTGCTGGCGAGCGAGACGAGGCCCGCGGTAGCCGTGGTTGCAGCAGCATCGGCGAGAAATTGACGGCGAGTGCGACGGTTCATCGAACGAGTTCCTGATGGTTCACGCCAGTTGATATTCGGGTAATGTGCACAGTTGATGTAAAGCTCGCTGAGTTGCCGCGGCACGATCTTTCGTACTGTCGAACTGAGCGACCAGTTGTTCGCGCACGGCTGCTGGTGGAGCGATGGGCAATAGTAAGTCGCACAGCCCAGCGACGATTTCTTTACCGCTCTTCAAGTCATGATGCTCAAGCCAATCGACGAGCGAAGTCCCGCCGAACCGCCCCGAAGCTCCTTCGATCAGCTGTCGCATCACATTCGCGCGGGCTACGATCGTCGCCGCATTGATCCACTCGCGGCCACCGTTCCAGCCTTTGACGTTCGGTGGAAACAGCGGGAGTTGCCCAAGACCGCGCAGGCTTTCGACCAGGGTTTGCAAATTCGCGCCGGCGTCAAAGGCGCGCAAGAAGCCGATGGTCATCTCGACCGGCGAGCGCACTTTTGCTCCACGTGCAGCAGGTGAGAAGAAAACTCGACTGGAGAGAATCGTGGCCAGTACAGGCTGGATTTTGAACTGACTCTCTTGCAGCTGTACCGCCAGCGGTTCGATCCACTCCGGCGCCACGAACTGTTCATCGGCGACAAAGAACCGCACGAGCTTCGTGCAGAGGAACCTGGCTGCTGCAGGCTGGGCCAGAATAATGGGCAAGGCTGTGTCGCCATCGAAGTTGCCGCTGCGACCGAAGATGCTCTTGCTGCCGGTATCGTGCTGATACGAGTTGAACTTGAACGTGTTGTTCTGGATCTCCCAGCCCGTGTAGCAGCGAGCCAGTTGCTGAATGTCGTGCTCGGTGTAATTGCCCGGACCGAGGCAAAAAAGTTCGAGCACTTCGCGGGCAAAGTTTTCGTTGGGACGTGTCTTGCGATTGGTCGCTGAATCGAGATACAGCAGCATCGCGGGATCGCGACCGATGCTTTTCACCATGGTCGGAAAGTCACCGAGAGCCTGTTGCCGCAGCGAGTTGTTTTGCTGCAGCATCAGCTTGGCGTCGTTCACCTTGGCCGCGCTAGTGGCGAAATGGCCATGCCAGAAGAGCGTCGTCTTTTCCAGCAATGGTGCCGGCGTGTGACGCATGCGGTAGAGCCACCACGAGGCAACAGCCGTGGATTCGTTACGCCCTAAGACGCTGGTGGCGAATTGCTGCATCCCTTCGGCAAAGGCGGCATGCTCGGCTTCTCCGGCGAGCAACTTTTGAATCGTCACTTCGGGACTACGTGCCGTGGCTTGGTCGAGTTCGCTGAACGTGGCGGCGAAGCCCGCACGGCGAAACAGGTGACCAGCCGCCCGGCGATCGAAAGGCTGCTCCGCGGTGGGTTCGTAACAAAGCCAGCCTTCGCGGGGCGAGAGATCAGCGAGTCGTATCATGGGGCACCTCGACAGCGTGTGGCTACTTCGCGCTCGACAAACCAATTTCCCACCGCAGTTGCAGCCCCTCGGCCGATTGCTGCAGCTTGAGTGTGGTCTCGCTCAAGTGCTTGATGATCGCGAGCAAGCCATTCACTTGCTTCTCGGCGGCTTCCTTATCGTGACCTTGCTCCAGCATGTTCTGGGCAACCAGTTGGGCCTGGTTGTCGGCGAGAATCGATTCCAGCACTTGAGCATCAACCTTCAGGTTGGTGTTGGTGCCAGCGGCCGCATCTGGTGCCGACTTGAGCAACTCGGCCACTTCGAGAGCCAATCGCTTGGTACTTGAGAGGATAAACTTATCTCCCGCAAAGACCGCTGTGGGCGAAGCATTGAATTGCGGCGGCGCGGCCTTACGAGTGGCCTCGTCATCGGGGGGCAGGTACTCGCCCGAGACGACCAGCGTGTCGCCCATCTTCTCGCTGTTTACATCGAGCGGATCGATGCCGTTCTGGCCACCGGCAATGTTGATGAAGCCCACGATGCTTTGAAACGTCACCTTGAAGATGCGTGAGGTCTCAGCGGGATTTTTCATACGGAAGATCAACGCTGCGGCGGGCAACTTGATTGCGGGCACGATGTCACCCTCTTGGTACTGCTGGCGAGCCACCACCACCTGCATGCCAGGCTGAAGATTGCCGAGGATATCGTCGGCGAAATCGCGGCCGGCAAAGAGCGTTTTCAACCCTGCTTCGGCTTCGACGAATTTGGCGTTCACTGCTTCATCGAACAGGTCCGGGGCACGATTCCACAGAGAGGCAAAATCGCGATAGGTGCTCAGCGAGAGAATGGTGTTCTTGGGCGTAAGCAGCTCCGGTGCTTGCCCTTTCCCTTCAGTGCCAAAGAAGAACTCCTTTTGCTGAGCAGCCCTGGATAGATCGCAGGGCATCGCCACGCTCACTGCTAGTCGTTGAGGTTGCAGGTCGATTGCCGCCGTTACCTGTGTGGCCGACGGCAACGCACTGACGATGCCTCCCGCCAGCAACTCGCCCAGCGGATTGTCGCTCTTTTTTGCCGCCAGCGCCTTGAAGTTGCCCAGGGTGCGGAGCAGTCGCAGGTCGAGATAAGCCCAAGCACTTGTCTTCGGTCGCTTCGCATAGGCGGCGGCAAACTGCGATTCGCCCGAGAGTGATTCAGGCTCTTTGTCGAGCAGGTTATTCAGCACGAACGATTGCGCGAGAGGCTTGTTGCTGGCGATGATCCAGCGATCGTGAACGGTCACCTGCACTTCGCCAACTTGATGCCCCTTGAGACCCCGATGCTCAATGTCTTTGATGGCGTCTGTTTTTCCTTGCTCCGCAGTGGCAGCTCGCGCGAGTTCCAACAGGCTATCGCGGGTTCTTTCAGCGAGAGCCTGCTCGCTGGCCCGCGAGATCACAATCACACCTTGGGTGGCGAGATCAAAACCGATGTACACGCCGTCGCTGGTCAATTTGCTGAAGGCGGGACGAAGCTTCTCGCCCAGCTTCGTTTCGAGCTCGGCAATCGCCGCGAGACCTTTTTTGGCCTCGGGCCGCTGCAAAGCCTGCTGATACTCGGGCAAGGCTTGCAACTGCAGAGAGAGGGGATGGTCGAGCAGCACGTCGGCCAGTCTGCCGGGCTGCGAAATCTCCGCATAGGCAATGACCGTAGCGGGGAGCAGATCCTGAGCGGTTTTTTCCGCTCCAGCGACCGCAGCCAGCGAAAACCCGCTGAGCAAGAAACAAACGACAACGCGACACCGGAAAGCAAATGACATGGCGGCACTCACTTCTGCAGCAGGAGAAGATCGAGTCGCCGATTGTACCAGCGCGGCGGGCCGCGAGTTTCAAGTTTGTAGTTCGAAGTTCGTAGTTAAATACCTGCTTGCATCAACTATGAACTTCAAACTTCGAACTCAACTCAAAACTTCTTCCGCCGCTCGCGGCATGCTCATCCGGCGTTCGGCAAGAGCCGTGCTGGCGGTGAGTTGAATCGTGGCGGTCCACTTGCCGCTGGCGTCGCCACGGACGTGCCAGTGAGGGAGTACGGCCACGGACTGGTGAACCAGTTCGAAGCCACCTTCCGATTGGCTGACGGTCTCGACCGGGAAGGTCCAGAAGTTCGTCGGGCGGTTCGAGACGAGCTGCACGTCGATTCCCAGCCATTCGTCGGTCAGGCCAAGCTGGTTTACTTCGTTCAAATCGAGTTGCGTGCCGAGTTGGCCGAAGCGATTGCCGTTCAGGTCGTGGAAGTAGCGATCGTCGGCACCCGAAGGCAAACCGGCAAAGTTCAGTTCCACGCCAAAGTGCAGCAGTTCGTGCGGCGGCAGATTCTCAAGCTGATAGGCAATCTCGAGCGTCGGGCTGCCGGCGGCAATAGTCACGGCCTTGGTGATTCGCACTTCGCGACCATTCACCCAGCCAGTGCGAGTCAGTTGCGCCTGCATCCGGTCGCTGGAGCGGCGAATCTTTGCTTCGTAAACTCCGCTGACGAAGTCGCCCAGTTCGCGAGCTTCGCCGCGGCTCACACCTTGAAGCGTGGCACCGAGATCATAGAAGTGGTCGAGCAGGCTCTTCCGCTGCGTGGCATCGTATTGCAGCCGCTGATCGAGCCCTGGTTGCTTGAACACGATACGATCGTGAATGCTGGCGACGTTGCCATTCGCGCCCGATGCTCCGGCAAGCACCTTGCGGTGATACGACTCGGGGCGGCGAGTGAGCGTGGCACCCAGGTTGTGGCAAATGGTGCGCACATCCAGTTCGTACAACATGCCACCTTGAGCGGGCGCGATCAGGGCGATCAGCTTATCGCTGGCCAGCCGCACTTCCTGCTTCAGGTCGAAGTTGTAATCGTCGACGGTTGCTTCGACATACGGGCCGGTCTTGCCGGTAGCCTGATCGAGCAAGTTGTCGCTGGCGATCAATTGCGTGAAGATCGCATTGCGCAAGTGAGGCAGATAGATGCCGCCAAACGCGCCGTGCCAGTAAGGGCAATTGCATTGACCACGATAGAGAGCCTGCCGCGCGTTATCGAAAGCGGTCCCCGAGATCCCCTCGCGTTCGGCCTGAGAGAAGCGCCGGCTGGTCATCATCATCCGCGCGTACATCTCGTTGGTTTCGGGGTACTTCACTTTGAAGTTCCGCCAGAAACCGCCACGCACAAATCGCTTCACGCGGGGCCAACGAGGATCGTGCTCCAGGTCGTGCGTGATGCTGTCGTATTCCAGTTGTTGGTTAACCGGCAGTGCCCACTCGGTCATTTCGCGATAGCTGCCATCGGGCAGGTAAACCTTGCCGACCGGTGGCGAGTTTTCATACGCCTCGGCCAGTGTGCTCATTTTCAGCCAGTCGCGATTGTGCAACAGGGCGTCAAAGAACTGCCGCAGCCAGCCGTTGTCGTAGACGTGCTTTTTAGTATCAGGCCAGGTGCCGAACTTTTCGCCGTCATCGCCGAACACCACGACCGCGCCAGGATGCTTGTCGCAGATGCCGCGCAGATAGTCGATGCTTGACTGCGGCGATTGAAACGGAATGGTGTAACGAAGTGGTTCGCTGCCGGGGAAGACGCACAGCACTTTGCCGTCGTCTTCGGTCAGGTAGTAACCTTGCAGCTGATCTTCCGTCAGGCCCGCGTTGCGGAAGTGGAAGTCGTCCAGAACGGTGTACTTCATGCCCGCGTTAACGAGATCGCCGGTGAGCGACTGTTCCCACACGCGCTCGGGCATCCACATGCCTTGCACATGGGCGCCGAGGCGGTTCTCCAGCCAGCGCGTGTACGTGGTGATCTGCCCGACGCGATCGCGCGGGGGGATCATCGTCATGATGGGTTCGTAGAACGGCCCGCCGACGATTTCGATGCGGCCGGCAGCGACCAGCCGCGCGACGCGATCGATGTATTCGCCGTGGCGCTCGTCGAGCCATTCCATCAGCGGACCGCTGGTGTGCAGCGAGATCTTCAGATCGCTGTAGCTTTCGAAGACATCGAGAAATGGCAGGTAGCTGTCCTGATAGGCCTGCTCAAACACGCCGTCGAAGTTACCGACGGGTTGATGATTGTGCAGAACCAGGCAAAGGCGAATCGAATTCATAGCCCAAATCACCATCGTGACGAGAGAGCAGAACCAGGCAGCTAGCTGATGTTGCTGGCCGCGCCCAAGCGCGACGAGCGGCAGTCGTCCCTCAACATCGGCAAGCTTGATACCAATTAGCTAGTTATTTCAACCGGAACTTCGCGCGGACTTTCGCCGTTCACTCACGCGCGTGCTAGCTGGCCGGAGAGAGGCCCGATTCACGCAGCAGGGCGGCCGCTGTTTCCGGAGGTTGGGGGTTCATCCAACATCCCGTGCTCCACTCGAAGCCAGCTGCCTTCGTAAGACGCGGAAAAATCTCGATATGCCAGTGATAGTGGTCGTGCGAGTCAATGTCAAAGGGTTCCGTGTGCAGAATCAGATTATATGCCGGACGTGCCAAGGTACGTTCGATTCGACCGATAACCTCACTCACAATCGTTGCCAATTCGCTAACTTCGCCAGCCTTCAATTGCTCGATGCTGGAGGCCTGTTGGCGCGGAGCAATGCAGACCTGAAACGGAAAGCGACTGGCCCACGGACAGAAGGCGACGAACCGCTGCGACTGGGCGACGACTCGCTCGCCGGAGACGACCTCTTCGTCGATGATCTGTGTCAATAGCGAGCGGCCCGACTTCTGCTGGTGCTGTGCGAAGCGGTCAACTTCGCTTTGCACATCGGGCGGCGTCCAAGGTAGGGCGACAACCTGGCTATGCGTATGTTCGAGCGAAGCGCCGGCGGCGGCACCGACATTCTTGAAGATCTGCACGTACTTGAAGCGGCCATCTTGCCGCAGCGTGCGCAGGCGATCTTGATAGGCGTGCCAGACCAGAATCTGATCGGCGAGCGAAAGTTCGCTCAGGCTCGTGATGTGCTCGGGCGATTCGATGATCACCTCGTGCTGACCAAAGCCTGCTTCGTGCCGATGGAGCGAGCCATTCTGACTGGTGGGCGAGGGAGGAACTTCGGTGGTGACTGCGGGGTACTTGTTCGGCACCACGCGCACTTGCCAGGGAAAGAGCTTCGCCCGGCCGTTACTCGCCGGATAGATCTGCACCGCGTGTGGGGTTTGGTCTTCGTTGCCGGCACAGAAGGGGCAGCTGGTGTTGGTGACGCGGTCGGTCCGCTCCACGAACTCCTGCGGGCGGGACGAGCGTTCGCTCCCGACGATTACCCAGCGTTGCGATAGCGGGTCTTGACGATACTCGGGCATGCGGGGCCTGTCGAGCGAATGGGCCAGGAGGGTTAGGCCCATCTTAACAGCAACCCCCACCTTGGTATCAAAGGGGTCGACGCCAAAAATCGGCTTTTTCGGCCAATTTTTGAAAGATTCGGCCGCCGGGGCGACGACCTGTCGTTCCCGCCACAGCAGCCCGGCTCCTTGCTTGTTGGCAGAACCCCGCACCTAACTTCGCTTCACCGTCGCTTAAACTCCCCTAGCCGCTACGCCCTGCCAATCAGCGGAGGGAGTAAAGCGGTTTGACCAGCATGGCGCTGATGGCGGGAAGCAGGCCGCCGAGAGCGCCAATGAGCAGCGAAACGGTCATGCCTGTGGCCACAATATCGCCGCTCACGACCATGTTCAGCGAGACGAACTTGCCGCCCCCCTGACCACTGCCGAGAATGCTCCGCACTTCGTAGCCGTTGGCAGCGAAGCCGGCGAGCAGACAGCCAATGCCGCCGCCGATCATCGCCAAAAAGAGCGACTCGACCAGGAACGAAGCGAGTACTTCGCCGCGCGAGTAGCCGAGCATTCGCAACACGCCGATATCGCGCGACCTCTGAGCGACCGTGGCGAACATGGTGTTCATCACGCCGAACAAACCACCCACCGACATCACCACCGCAAAGATGATAATCGCCACCAGAAACTGCTTCGCCGTTTCCTGCATGCTCGCAAAGTACTCGGTCTCGACATACGACTGCACGCTCTTTGCGTAGTCGTCGTTCAGGTAACGCTTGAGCTTGTAAGCTTCGCTGGCGTTCGCAGTGCGCAGGACAACCGACGAATACGAGTTCTTGCCAAACATGGGAGCGACGATGCCACGCTTGGCCCAAATCTCAGAATCGAACGTCGAGCCCGTCGGAGCCATCACGCCCACGACCATCCACTTCCGTTCGCCCAGCGTAAAGAAGTCGCCCAAGTCGAGCCGATCGGGATTGGGAGCAGCGGCCAGTTCTTCGGCTGTGCGAGTGCTCCCCAGTTCGCGAGCCGTGCCCATGCCGATGACGGCTTCCAGCACGTCGGGCTTTCCTTCACCGCCACTGGTCACCCCTTCGCGCGAGAGCCAGCGGCCGTCGGCGAGCGACATGCCATGCACGCGTCCCGCCATGGGCGCATCGTCGACACCGCGGACTTGCAAAAACCGCCGTCCTGCGGCCCGGCCGGAATCTTGATTCTCGATGGGCTGCACGACCACCAAATACGTCTCGGGACTCGCCAGCGGTTCGTTGGTAGTCTCGTCTCGCAAAATGCCTTGCTGCAGAATCACATCGTTGACGGTGTCGTTGGGCAAGTTACTGAAAGTCTCGTCTTGAAACCCTTCCGAGATGACCAGCACATTGCCGGGCTGGCCGCTCGACTTGGTCAGCTCGATCATGCCGTTCACAAACGCGAGCAAGACGGTGAGCGTGCCAATGACCAGGACAAAGCCAACTGCCGTCAGCAGGGTGCTGAGCCAGCGGACCGAGAGATTGCGCAGGTTATAGCGCAGCGGCACGCGACCCCACAGCGTGAGCATGATCATCAGGCCCAGCGCGGCGACCAGCGGAATCAAGCTGATGGGCGAAACATTAAGTCCGGAAAGCATCGGCAGATTTCATCACAAAGAACACAGAAGCAACCCCACTAAGCAACCTTCGAAAAGACGTCGGTCACCTTCACCGAACAGGCCGACCAGGCCGGTACGACACTGCCGATTAATCCAGCCATCATCCCAATGACAGGTCCCCACCAGAGCGCACTGCTGGAGATGAAGAACTTGCCAAAGAAGGCGATCGGCAACGAGAACCCGCCGTAGTAATCGTTAATCAAAAAGTACGTGCCCCACGAACCCACCAAGCCCGCGAGCAGGCCCAAAATCATCGCTTCGCCCAGGACCAGCAGCATGATTTGTCCCGGACGAAAGCCCAGCACTTTCATCACAGCCAGTTCTTGCCGCCGTTCACGCACACTGATGCCAATCGCATTGGCACTGACCACGCACAGGGAAATCAGGGCCGCTGGTGTCAGCAGCCAACGCATGCCGAAAAAGATATCGCGGTACGAGTCCAGAAAATTCGCCACACCCGAAGCGGCTGTTTCGCATTTGATCGCCGGGTTCGAAAACGCTGGCGAAGTGCTGATTTGCGCAGCAATCCGCTCGAAGTCGGCCTTGCTGTTCGCTCGCAGCCAAAACAGGGCCATGCTCTTTTCGGCCTGCGGATGAGGCTTGCCGCCATGCGTGCGAGGGTAGGCCGCGATGGCTTCATTCAGATAGTCGCGGTTCATCGCGGCCGATAGATCGTAACGCCCCGCACTCGTCGGAAACTGCCCGATGATCTCTAGTTCCAGGTCGATCTCTTTGAAGTTGATGCCGTAGAGCGTGATTCGGTCGCCGATCTTCTTGCCGAGTCCCTTCAGGCGATCGCGGCCGAGAATCAAGCCTTGGCGATTCTGTTCGAGTTTGAGAACCAGTTGGTGAAAGTCTTCCTTTTCCTGGCCTTGCAGCTTGTCGAGATCGTCCATCATCGTCTCGAGCTTTTTGGGCTCCAGGGCGATGGCGAACAGCATGTTGTCACGCGTCATTTTCGTTTTATCGAGTAGGCCGCCGTAAAACTGCCAGGTCATCGTATCGGTCGGCTTCACATCGCCCGGGTTGCGAGCGCCGCCGAGTTCCAATTGGCTGGCATACGCAAACGGTATCCGACTGGGGATCTGCCACCGCTCCGTGACGATGGCCTTCAGGTCCTTTTCCTTCTCGGTGGTAGCTTTATCGAGAAAGTCGAGAATCGACCAGACCAGCGTGATGACGAGCACCAACATGACCGTCGCGCCAGCCGTCAGCAGCGACCGCAGCACATTGCGGCGGACGTTCTTGAACATCAGGAGCAGAAACTTCATAGGCGGCGAGTCGGCGAAAAAGGTCGGCGAAACATTATCACGCCACCGCCCCTGCGGCGGTGGTTCATTGGCTTATGCACTAGCGATTGTTTTAACCAGGTTTCAACAATTCAGTGTATCACGCGGCCCAGGACTACGGTCGTAGAACCAGCGAGCAGAACTAATCGTGCTTCCCCTTCGCGTGCCTCACCATGCGATAAATCATCAGAAAGACGCCGCTACCGAACAGACCGGCCAGCACGCCAAAGAAACCGCCAGCGACCGCTCCCAAAACCTGATCTCGCATTGAGAAGTAGCCCACGCTGGCACCGATCACCAGGCAGACGAAAATCGCCAGCGCCTGATACAGATTGTCGCGCGCACGCAGGTTGGGCCCTGCACCAATATCGGTCACGACGTTGTACGTCTGCTGACCGGTCAGCCTTTTCGGTTCCGGCAGTTCCGCTGGTGATTGTTCGTTCATCTTGTCTCGTCCCCCTTAACCACTTTCGATGCTCATCCCGCCGACCACCCCTGTTCACCCGACTTTTGATAACTTTTTCGCGAGACTTTTTTCAAAAACCGCCTCGCCTGAAGTCCCACTACCGCAAACCTTTGCCGCGATCCAATCCAGTTATAACCCCCTCGTTGGAACGGCTTGCGCGATAACCATTTGATAACCGCCTTTTGGCAAGCTGGGCAATCTGTTGCTGCGTCTCCAGGCTCTTCGTCGCTCGGTCGTTATGGCAGATATTCTGCCTTTGTCATAAGCGGTTATTCTCCACAGCCTTCATCCCTAACAACCACCTACTACGCACCTGATGCTCAATAACTAAGCACCGTCTACTGTGGGACGAGCATCTTGCCTGTCATTCCCCTTCACGCCGGCGCGCAGCCCCACCGCGACCGGCGGCCCCGATGCTCCGTCTCTCTCTTCTATATTTCTCGCTTTCGCAGCGACCAGATCGTCGCCCGCTCCCTCGGTCAAAACCGTCCGCCAACTGAAAAGCGACACAATCCGAATCTGCTCGATGCGTGATTCTTTGTCAAACGCTTTCAGCTTGAAACACAAACCCGTAAAACGAAGCCGTGCTTCGTTCCTGAGCCGCGCTGTCGCCATTCATGGCGCTATCGCCGCATACACCTGCATGACCGGTTGCCAGTCTCCAGTTGCAAACTGGTGTGCCCCGTCACTAGCGAAGCTCTTTCGACCGCTAGTAAAATACGCGAATGGACCAAAACCCCTACGAATCGCCACAGTCGCCTGGTGAACCTACAAATAACGGCAATTCGTTTGCGGGTTGGTTCCGAGTATCGTGGCTGGAGATCGCGATCGTTGCGGTGCTGTTTACCATTCTCTATTGGTTCTTGCTGCCGGCGATTCATTAGACTTCCGAGTACTCATGACCAACCGCGCACCTCTCATCATCGCCATCTTCTTGCTGCTCTTACCGCTGCTGTACGTGGGAAGTTATCTGGTACTCGTGCAGCCAGCGTCCCTTCACAGCACCTCGACAGATCAGCTGGGCGACTCAGGGTATCGGCTGGCTTTCTACCGGTACGGTGGCGACCGATCCCAGTGGTTATTTTGGCCACTAGAGCAAATGGACCGCAAGATTCGACCGAAGCTTTGGCAGCCTGGAGAACCTACCGAATCTCCATTCGACTAAGACCGTCAAATGGCGATTAGCTGTGCACTTCACCCTAAGTCAGCAAGCCGGCGCGGGTTCGTATAGTACCTCACCCCGTCATGCTGGCGGGGCCGTTTCGTAGGCGGATAGAATGGTGCGATGGAGCAGCCAATTAAACCAACGGACGCGCAGCGGGAACTCTCGCTAGGCCGGATCGCACTATGGTTGTCGCCCGAAGATCTGCAGTACCTGGCGAAACACTGCTGCTGCACTGACGTCACACCGCAGGAGCAGCGAGATCGCTGTGCCCGCATCCGGTTTCGATCGGCGGCGGCAATTCACAAAACGATCCCTGACAAGGAGTCGTCATGAGGAAACACCTCGCCCCGTTCCTCGCAGCTGTTTTATTGCTCCTCCCGCTGCTGTACGTGGGGAGCTATCTGGCGGTGGTTGATCCAGACGGTAGTTACCCTGGCGTGATGGAAGCATGGCCTGGTCCAATGCCTCACGAACCGTATCCAGTTCGAGGTCGTACAATTCTTGCTACCTTGTTTTGGCCCCTTGAGCAAATCGACCGCAGGCTGAGACCGATAGACTGGGATCCATCACTGTCGAGGCTGCGTTGACAAGCGGGCGCAAGCCACTGGCTGCACCTACGTGATCTTTAACGAGGCGATTGCCAATCGCATCCGGCCCGTTTCGCTCTGGCGAGTCGCTTTCGCCGGCAGATAGAATGTGGCCCATGAAACTGAGCCGGCGAACCAGCCTGATTTTGTTAGCAATCCTGCCACCCCTCGTGGCAGCTGCTTGGTTCTTCGGAAGTTGGTATTTCCAGCCGCCATTTTACCTTCACGAGGATGGTGAGGTTGGCCCCTACATCACTCAGCCAACAACACCATGACCACCCGCGCACCTCTCATCATCGCCATCGTCTTACTGCTCCTGCCGGTGCTGTATGTGGGGACTTATCTGGCGATGGTGAAGCCTCGATCCGGTGGTGATATCTTGCTGAACATGATCAAGAGTGACTATCGGTCCGGCGGAGATTGGGAGTCTACCGTCTTCTGGCCGCTGGAGCAGATTGACCGCAGGCTGAGACCAGAGACTTGGCGACCTCAAAGCTACGAGTACTACGGACCAGGGCCAAGTTTGCCGTAACCAGCCGCCAAGAGTTCCGAATTTCAAACTGCCCCACTACCACTTCGTTCATCATCTCGATTGTTCTTCAATCGAGCGATAAAATGCGGCACTTGCTGCATCATCACGAGTTCACATCGGAGCGGAATCATGGCGAAGAAAAAGGCGGGTAAGAAGAATAAGGAACCGAAGGACAAACTGAAGACATCGGAGCGGATCGTGCTGCGAACAGGCGAGGCGCTGGTCGAGGGCGAGCCAGCTTACTCGGCGGCGGAGCCCGAGGTGGTGATTGGCGAACTCGATGGCCCGGTGGGCTACGCGATTGCCAACTTGATTGGTGATCAGGTGAAGGGACACACCAAGGTCTTTGCGATCCTCAACAGCGACGTGCAGATTCGGCCCACCACGCTGATGGTCAGCAAGGTGACGGTCAAGAGTTCGAAGTACACCAACATCCTGATGGGCACCGTGCAGGCTGCGATTGCCCACGGCGTACTCGATGCCGTCCGGGCCGGCGACTTGCCCAAGAAAAAGGTCAATGACCTGGGGATCATCGTCTCGGTCTGGCTCGACCCCAGCATTGTCGATGAGCCGAGCGTCGACTTCGAACTTCTCTTTCGCACCAATCGCGAAGCCACGGCCAAGGCCATTGGCAAAGCAATGCGCAACGAGCCTAGCATCGACTGGCTGCTCGACAATCAAGACAAGGTGCAGCATTACTTCCACCAACTGGCAGTCGAAGGAAAGTTGGAATAGCCAACGAGAGTCGTGGGCGGACTGATTCGGCACTGTCGCCCGGGGGCGAAATAGACCAGAATCTACGCTCGGCCTGCGGGCGTAGTTGCGCGGAAGTCTCCGCGATTGTTCTCTGCTTAGTAAACGACCTTTCCATGTCGGTTCCCCACTCGAATGTGATTCAACCGGGCAGCACCTTGGGCGTGCTCGGCAGCGGCCAATTGGGCCGCATGTTTACGATCGCCGCGCGCCGGCTCGGTTATCGCGTGCACGTTCTGTCGCCCGACGACGATACGCCCACCGGGCAAGTGGCCGACATGGAAGTGCGGGCCAGCTACGACGACCTCGATGCGATCGCCAAGTTCGCTCAAGGCGTGTCGGTGGTGACCTTCGAGTTCGAGAACGTCCCTTCGGCAACGACGGCTGCCGCCGAGAAGTTCGCGCCGGTTCGTCCCGGTGGCCACGTGCTGCACGTGACGCAGAATCGCCTGCGCGAGAAGAACTTTTTGCGAGGGCAAGGGATTGCTACCACTCCCTATCATGCAATCCATAACGAACAGCAGCTGCGCTCGGCACTGCTGCAGACGGGCTATCCCGCGGTGCTAAAGACCGCCGACTGGGGCTACGACGGCAAAGGCCAGGCGAAGATTCAACAAGCCGACGAGATCAGTGGCCTCTGGCCCAAGTTCGACGGGCAGGAAAGCATCCTCGAAGCGTACGTCGATTTTGCCTGCGAGATTTCCGTCGTTGCCGCCCGAGGCTTAGCGGGTGACTTCGTGGCGTATGGCCCGATTCATAACTCCCACAGCAATCACATTCTCGATGTTTCGATTTGCCCGGCTCCCGTGGCCGAGAGCGTGGCCAGCGAAGCGATTGAGATCACGCGGACGATCTTCGAAAAGCTGGATGTTGTCGGCGTGTTGACGGTCGAGTTCTTTGTAACGCGCGAGAATCGCCTGCTGGTGAACGAACTGGCGCCACGACCTCACAACAGCGGGCACTACGGCATCGATGCCTGCGTCAGCTGTCAGTTCGAGCAGCAGGTGCGAGCGGTGTGCGGCCTCCCCCTCGGTTCGGTTCGTCAGCATCGACCGGCGGCGATGGTCAACTTGCTCGGCGATGTCTGGCAACCTAACGCGCCGCGTTGGGATCTGGCTCTCAGCAATCCCGAGATCAAGCTGCACCTGTACGGCAAGGCCGAACCTCGCGCGGGGCGCAAGATGGGGCATCTCACGGCCCTCGCCGATACGCCCCAAGCGGCCGCCGAACTGGCACTCAACGCCCGCGCCGCCCTGCAGTCTGGCTGCTGAATGCCCGGTTATGCCCTTCCCACCCTTTCGGTAGACTAATGAGTAGAGGGAACGCCGTTTTGCGGACGAGCGGCAACGTCACGAGACTATGTAAGGGAGTTGCCGATGCCTGGAGAGATCATTCAGGTCGTTACGACCACCGCCGAGAAGGATTCGGCCGAGAAGATCGGGGCCGCCATTTTGAATCGCCGCCTGGGTGCCTGCGTGCAGATCAGCGGGCCGGTCGAAAGCAGCTATTGGTGGAATGGGCGAATTGAAACCGCGCGCGAATACCTTTGCACCATCAAAACGGTGAAAGAAAAGTTTGCTCAAGTCGAGCGGACGATCATGGAACTCCACTCGTACGACAAGCCCGAAATCATGGCGACCCCCGTGGTCGAAATTTCTGCCGAGTACAAAGCCTGGCTGATGGAACAGCTGAAGCCTGTCAAGAAAGTTGCCGCGGCCAAGGACGAGCATCCCTAGTGATGCCCCCGCCCGGATAAAATCCCCGCGAACCTCAGCCCGAACCAAAACTCGGTCAGGCTGTCTCTCCTGTATTTGCTGACCCATGCTCTACTACGCCGAACTCGAGGCACAACTGGCCACGGCGATGCAGCGCGATCGCCATCGCCTGCGCAATCAGCTGCGGGCCATTCGCCAGGCCGAACAAGACGGCCGCCCCTTCGACCGCAATTTGTCGCGGCTGCAAGAGGAACTCGAAAAGTCGATTGCCGAAGCCGAGCGCCGCAAGTCGCTGGTGCCGAAGATCGAATACGACGAAGCGCTCCCCGTCGTCGAACAGCGGGCCGTCATTGCCGAGGCGATTCAAAAAAATCCCGTTGTGGTGATCTGCGGCGAAACGGGCTCGGGCAAGAGTACGCAGCTACCGAAGATCTGCCTGGAGATTGGCCGGGGAGTGACCGGCCTGATTGGGCACACACAGCCCCGGCGCATCGCGGCCCGCTCAATCGCCGCCCGCGTGGCGGAAGAGTTGAATAGCAGCGTCGGCAAATTGGTCGGCTACAAGATTCGCTTTGCCGATCAAACGACGCCCGAGACGCTCATCAAGGTGATGACCGACGGCGTGCTGCTCGCCGAATCGCAGACCGATCGCTACTTCGAAAATTACGATACGCTCATCATCGACGAAGCCCACGAGCGGTCGCTGAACATCGATTTTCTGCTGGGGTATCTCCATCGCCTGATGGTCAAGCGTCCCGAGTTTCGCCTAATCATCACCAGCGCCACTCTCGACGCCCAGCGCTTCGCCGAGCACTTTGGCCATGCGGGTGAAAACGGCAAGTTGATCCCCGCGCCAATCGTCGAAGTCTCGGGCCGAACGTATCCGGTCGAAACCCTCTATCGCCCCTTATCCCTGGAAGACGAAGATTTCGAACTCGATCCAGTGCAAGGTGTCCTCCGCGGAATCGATGAACTTTCGCGGCTCGGCCAGGGAGACGTGCTTGTCTTCTTGCCCACCGAGCGCGACATTCTCGAGGTCTCGCACAAGCTGCGCGGGCGCACCCACGGCGGCAACACCGAAGTGCTGCCGCTGTACGCGCGGCTCTCGACGGCTGAGCAGAACAAGGTCTTTCGCAGTCACACGGGGCGGCGGATTGTCCTCGCCACCAACGTCGCCGAGTCTTCGCTGACGGTGCCTGGCATTCGCTACGTGATTGATACCGGCACAGCTCGCGTCAGTCGTTACTCGGCCCGCAGCAAACTGCAACGCTTGCCTATTGAGGCCATTTCCCAAGCCTCTGCCGATCAACGCAAAGGTCGCTGCGGTCGCGTGGGTCCTGGCGTCTGCATTCGCCTCTACAGCGAAGAAGATTACTCCCGCCGCGAACGCTACACACCACCAGAAATTCAGCGGACGAACCTAGCTGCGGTGGTGCTGCAAACCTTGGCCCTCGATCTCGGCATCATCGAAGATTTTCCCTTTCTGGATCCGCCGCGAGCCGAAGCCGTTCGCGATGGCTACAAGACGCTGTTTGAACTCGGAGCCATCGATCAGGCTCGCGATCTGACCCCTGTTGGCAGGCAACTAGCCAAGTTACCCGCCGATCCGCGCATCGGCCGCATTCTGCTGGCCGCCGATCGCGAAGGCTGTTTGGCCGACGTGCTCATCATCGCCGCTGCGCTCGAAACTCAAGACCCGCGCGAACGACCCGCCGATCGCGCGGCCGCCGCCGACGAAGCCCATCGCAAGTTCCAGTCGGGCGAGAGCGACTTTCTCTCCTTCATCAAACTGTGGGACTTTTACGCCAAACTGAAAGCTGAACTCAGTCGCAATCAGCTTCGCCGGGCATGTCAGCAGAACTTTCTCTCCGAACTGCGGATGCGTGAATGGCACGATGTCCATCGGCAACTGCTCGACATGGTCACCCAGTTCGGCCTCCGCGCCGGCCGTCGTCGCTGGCAAACCTCGGAAGACGACGCACCGAAAGATAAGGATGCCTACGACGCGATTCACCGCGCGTTACTCGCCGGCCTGCTCGCGAACATCGCCCTGCGGAGCGACACGGCAGAGTACAACGGCGCGGGTGGTAACAAACTGTTTCTTTGGCCCGGCAGCGGTGTGTTCGCCACCAAGCCCAAATGGATCGTCGCCGCCGACCTGGTCGAAACCACAAAGAACTATGCCCGTACGGTCGCGCGCATCGATCCCGATTGGATCGAACCGCTGGCGAGTCACCTGGTTAACTATCACTACACCAATCCACAGTGGGATAAGCGCGCCGGCTCGACCATGGCGAGCGAGCGCGTATCGCTCTATGGCCTAACGATCATTCCGCGCCGTCGCGTGCGTTACGGACCGATCGATCCGCTCGCCTCGCGCGAGATCATGATCCGCAGCGGACTCGTCGAAGGCGAATTCGAAACCCGCGCACCGTTCTTCCGGCACAATCAGCAGCTGCGTGATGAGCTCGATCATCTGGCCGCCAAAGCCCGGCGGCGAGACCTGCTCGTCGAAGATCAGATGGTCTACGACTTCTACGCCGGTCGTATTCCCGCCGACGCCTACGACGCTCCTCGCCTCGAAAAATGGCGTCGCTCGCTGGAAGAGAAACAGCCTCGCATCCTGCACATGGAGCCGGCCGACTTGCTCGGGCAGGAACTCAACCCGCCTGAGCCCGAGGAGTTTCCTGAAAAGCTGGAACTCGACCGCCTGCAGTTGCCGCTCGACTATCACTTTGAACCGGGTGCCGAAAATGATGGTCTCACCGCAACCGTGCCGCGCGAAGCTATTTTTCAACTCTCGGCCGAGCGTCTTGGCTGGTTGATCCCCGGCCTGCTGGCCGAAAAGGTTGAACACCTGATTCGTTCGCTCCCCAAGCAACAGCGGCGGAACCTCATCCCCGCGCCCGATGTCGCCAAGCGAACCGCCAAGAAGTTGCACTTTGCCAAGTCTTCGTTTTTGCTCGAAGTCGCGCGAGTCTTGTCTGTTGAAGCGGGTGAACCAATATCGCCCGAGCAGTTTGACCTGACTCGCTTGCCCCAGCATCTGATTTTGAAGGTGCGCGTCGTCGATGAGCAAGGCAAGATTCTCGCCGAAGGTCGCGATATCGAAAAGCTGCGCGCCGAGATCGGCGCGAAGCCTTCCACAGCCGTGGTCGCCGCGGAGAAGAGCCCCTGGCATCGCGACGGCGTGAAGAGTTGGGAGTGGGATGTGCTGCCCGAGGCCGTCGACATCAGCCGCGGCGGTCTCACGTTCACGCGCTTTCCAGCCATCGTCGACACGCAAGAAACAGTCGCTCTGCGATTGACCGAGACGCTGCCCGAAGCGGAACAACTGACCTGGGCCGGCATTCGCCGCTTGATCGTGCTTGATCGCCCGCGCCGCTATCGCGAGCAGATCGAGAACCTGCCCAAGCTGAATCAGATGCAGGTCCTCTCCGCGAAACTGACGCAAGACCGCACGCTCATTCAGCAACTCATCGACTTACTCGCCCAGCGGACCATCGACTTGGCCATGCCGGCCTGGAAGAAGCAGTCGCAGAATTCGTTGCCGCGCACCAAGGACGAGTTCAACAAGCTGCTCAAGCTCTCGACCGATCAGCTGCTACCAGCCGTACAGGAAGTGTCTCGGTTCGCACTGCCACTGTTCGAAGCCTATCACCAGGCCCGCTTGGCACTCGAGCAAGCTCGCCCGGAAACGTGGAAACCAGCGATGGAGGATCTGCGTGACCAGTTCAACGAGCTAATCGTACCGAACTTCCTCGCCGACACGCCATGGACCTGGCTGCAACACTTTCCTCGCTATCTCAAGGGCATCTCGCTTCGCCTGCAGAAGATTGCCAGCACCGGGTTGCCCCGCGATCGCCAAGCGATGTTGCAGGTAACTCCGCGCGTGAAACTCTGGCACGAACGGCGGGAAGTGCACCGCAAGCATCACGTCCTCGATCCCGAACTCGAAACCTTTCGCTGGCTGCTGGAAGAGTTCCGCGTATCACTCTTTGCCCAGGAACTCGGCACGAGCCAGGCTGTGAGTGGCCCGCGACTCGACAAGCAATGGGAAAAGGTTCGGCTGATGTGATTGCCCTCTCGAATCGCGTTCTGCCTATCGCTTCTTACTTCCCAGCGGCGAGAGTGCTAAAACAACACGCTGCAAACCGCTTCGCTTCTTCCCCGCCGGGACTATGTCTGATGCCTATCCAAACCTCTCGCCTGCTTGTGTGCTTAGTCGCCAGTCTGTTCGCGTTGCCAATGGTCGCGCTGGCCCAAGAGAAGACCAGCGATTTTCCCGTCGCGGTGCTGAATCTCGACAAGGTGTTCAATGCTTTCAAGAAGCATGCCGAACGCCTGGAACCCTTGCGCGGCAGTGCCAAGGAACTGGACGAAACGGTGCAAGTGCGGCAGGTCGAAATGGAGACCGCAGCCAATCAACTGCGTAAGGCTCCTCCCGGCTCGCCGGAACAACAGCGGGCCCAGATGCAAATCGTCAAGCTGCAAACCGAACTGCGGCAGTTCGTCGAACAAGAGCGGCAGAAACTCCAAAAACGCGAACTAGCGATGATCATCGCCTCGCAGCGCGAAATCGACGAACAGGTCAAAAAGATCTGTAAAGAACGGGGCCTCAAACTGGTGCTGCGCGAGTACAGCCCGCCCAACGAAAATCAGCCCTTGCAAGAACTGGCCAAGAACCTGAACCGCGACGTCATCTATCAAGAGGGACTCGATATCACCGATGACGTGATCAAGGCTCTCAACGAGGCAGAAAGCAAGTAATTACGAGACACCCCCACGCTCACTCACGGAGGTCGACATGCACGGGCAAACTTCGCTTTCGCGTTACGGCTGGCTCCTCGCCCTGTTAGCAATCTTTGCCCTCTGGCTGCGGGTGGAGAGTACGCCGGCCATTTCGACCGCCCATGCTGGCAATGAAGATCAAAAGAAAAGTGAACGTGCCGCGGACGCTTCATCCATCGGTGTGGTCGACATTGCCAAGGCCGTGGCGGGTTACCAAAAGTATTTGAAGACTGCGGCGACCATTCAAAAGCAACGAGACGAGTACAACGAGGACCGCGCGAGACAAACTGCGGAGGCGGAAAGCCTTTATCAAGACTACAAGCAGCTTGACGAAAAAAGCGATGAGGGCCTTCGGCTCAAGCGGCAATTGGAACGGATTGCACAAGACATGGTTGATGCGCACGAGAAGTTCAGACGTGAAGATACTGCTCGCACCTATCAAAACATATCGAGCTGCTATGAAGATTTGCTGCGGGCGGCAGACCTTGTAAAAAAAGACAAAAAGCTGGACATCATCCTAAACAGCTACGAACCGGACTTCGATCCCAGCAAATCGGCTGATGTGTTCTTCCGAAGTTACCGAACGGTTGTTCGCTATGACGAATCCCTCGACATCACCAAAGACGTCATTGCGTATCTCAACAAAGAAACACTTTAAGAAGCTCAATTCAACCGGATCCTCCCTCACAACCGCCTGTGATTCACTGCTATGAAAACTTCCCCAGCCATTGCCTCGCTATTGATCACCGCGTGCTGTGCTTTAGCAACCTCGGCCGCTGAAATCACTTTCAAGGCCGAAGAACTGCCGACCAAGCTCGGCGTGGGATATGCCGTGCGGTTGCTCGATATGAATGACGATCAGAAGCTCGATATCTGCATCGTCGACCAGACGCGAATCTTGTGGCTGGAGAACCCGACCTGGAAAGAACACATCCTGATCGACAAGCAGACGCGGCCCGACAACGTCTGCTTCGCGCAGGCCGATATCGATGGCGATGGCAAGCTGGATTTTGCCGTGGGCGCCGACTGGAAGCCGTTCAACACCGAGAGTGGCGGCACCGTGCAGTGGATTCGCGCGAACCCGGCCAAAAAGGAGAGCAAGGAACCGGCGCTATGGGAAGTTCATCCCATCAGCGAAGTGCCGACCGTGCATCGCATCAACTTTGCTGACCTGGATGGCGACAAGAAGCCAGAGCTGATCGTTTCGCCCCTGATGGGTCGCGGTACCACCAAGCCCAACTGGCAAGAAGCGACCTGCCAATTGCTTGCCTACAAGATTCCGGCCGATCCCGTGAAGGGCCCTTGGGAGCCCACCGTCATCGACGACAAACTGCACGTGACCCACAATTTTCAAGTCACCGATTTCAATCACGATGGCCAGCCTGACATCCTCTATGTCGGCTTTGAAGGAGTCTCGCTCCTCACCAAGGACGCCAGCGGCAAGTGGCAGAACAAGCGAATCGGCGAAGGGAACCAAAAAACCTCGCCCAATCGCGGCGCCAGCGAAATCAAGCACGGTCTGCTGGGAAAATCGGGAGATTACATCGCTACCATCGAACCTTGGCACGGCCATCAGGTCGTTGTCTATACCAAGCCAACCGCTGACCGCCCTTCGCCCGGCGACGGTCTCTGGAATCGGCACGTCGTGGACGAAGAACTGAAGTGGGGGCATGCGGTGTGGTGCGCGAATCTCGACGACGACGAAGCTGAGGAGCTGGTCATCGGCATTCGCGATGACCTGGGCAAGGACCGCCGCTGCGGTGTGCGGATCTATGATCCGCAAGATGCTGCTGGTCAAAAGTGGGAGCGGCAATTCGTCGATCAGGGTGGTGTCGCGGTCGAAGATCTGGCCGTCGGCGATCTGAACGGCGATGGCAAGGCGGAGATCGTCGCCGTCGGCCGTGCGACGCACAACGTCAAGATTTATTGGAACGGCAAGTAGCGTTTAGTTCGCAGTTAATGGTTCGTAGTTCGAAGTTTGATTCATGCTCGACAATGCTCCGGTTCGTAGTAAGAAGTTTCAGGACTTGACGATCGAGGGTTACTCGCGCGCGGCGGTGCAAACGTACTGGCGAATTCCCGAGCTCAAGATCGGCTTCGATCTGGGTGCGCATCCGTGGGACTTCATGGGGACGCAGACGTGGCTGCTGTCGCATCTGCATCTCGATCACATGGCGGCCATTCCGGTGTACGTTGCGCGGCGGCGGATGATGAAAATGGATCCGCCGACCATCTACTTGCCCGAGCATGGCGTCGAGTTAGTCGATCATCTGCTACGCGTGGTTTCGCGGTTGGATCGCGGGCGGTTGCCTTGCGAACTGATCGCCGTTAAGCCTGGCGACGAACTCGAACTCTCACGCGAGCATGTCTGCACGGTCTCGGCCACGAAGCACACGGTTCCTTCCGTGGGCTTCGTGATTTGGGAGCGTCGCAAGAAGCTGAAGTCGGAGTATCAAGGTCTCTCCGGCGATCAAATTCGCGATATCCGCATGAGCGGGGCAGACGTGACCGAAGAGAAGCGGATTCCGCTTGTCGCTTATACCGGCGACACGGCACCCGCGGGACTCGATGCTTGCCCGGCGATGTACGAGGCGAAGATTCTGATTGCCGAGATGACGTTCGTCGCTCCCAGCCATCGCAAGGAAAAGATTCACAAGCACGGGCACATGCACCTGGACGATTGGGTCGAACGCCGCGATCGGTTTCGCAACGAACTGATCATTGCCGGGCACCTCAGCACGCGGTATCACGATAAGCAAGTGAAGCACTACGTCCACAAGGCATTCCCGGATATGCTCGGCGGCAGGTTGAACTTGTGGCTTTGACAGCTGGGGCAGCAGGGAGGCTGCTGGCCGAGCCACGCGCAGCGTACGTGCATGTGCCGTTTTGCCGTCATCGCTGCGGCTATTGCAACTTCACGCTCATCGCCGGGCGTGATGACCTCATCGAGCGCTACCTGCGGGCACTTGAGCTGGAATTGCAGTTGCTGAAGTCGCCGCGCGAGGTCGATACGCTTTTCTTTGGCGGTGGTACTCCGACGCACTTGCCGCCGCCGCAATTAAAGCAGTTGCTCGAGTTGGCTCTCTGTTGGTTTTCGCTACAAACGGGCGGAGAGTTCAGCGCTGAGGCGAATCCGCTCGATCTCACTGCCGAGCGTTTGGACGTGATGCAAGCCGCCGGCATCAACCGCATCAGCATCGGGGCGCAATCGTTCAGCCCGCGCAAGCTGAAGATCCTCGAGCGGGATCACCAGCCTGCGGATGTGGCCACTGCGTTTCACGCGGCCGCGAAGGTAGCTCCGTCCGTTTCACTCGATCTCATTTTTGGTGTGCCGGACGAAATGTTGGCGGAGTGGGAAGCCGACTTGCAACAGGCGTTAGCCTTACGACCGCAGCACATTTCGACCTACGGCCTGACGATCGAGAAAGGAACTTCCTTCTTCCCGCGCGTGCAACGTGGCGAGCTGACACCAGCGAACGACGACGCAGCAGCCAGTATGTACGAGCGGGCCATCGACGTGCTCACCGCTGCGGGCTACGAACACTACGAAGTTTCCAATTTCGCCTTGCCCGGTTTTCGCTGCCGGCACAATGAAACCTACTGGCTCGGGCGAGGTTACTTCGCTGCCGGTCCTGGGGCAGCTCGTTACGTGCACGGTGTGCGCGAAATGAATCATCGCAGCACGACTGCCTGGCTGCAGCGACTGGAGAACCAACAATCGCCCGTCGCTGAGCACGAAGAACTCACTGCAGACGATCGCGCGCGCGAGCGACTCGTCTTCGGCCTGCGCCGCTTAGAGGGAATCCGTCTAGGCGAGTTTGAAGCAGAGACGGAGTATTCAGCTGTTTCGCTCGGCGGAGCTTCGCTGCAGCAGTTCCTTGCGCAGGGTTTACTCCAACTCGCAGATGACAGGCTGCGACTCACTCGTCGCGGCCTGCTGATCAGCGACAGCCTGTGGCCGTATTTTTTGCGAGGGTAGGCCCAACGGTTAGCTTCGCCGCTTCGAGTTTTCTGAAAACAGCGATACAATAAGTCGATGCAAATCTGGATTGATGGCGATGCTTGCCCGGTCGATGTGAAGGAACTGCTGTTTCGCACGGCAGACCGGCGGCAAGTGAAGATGACCGTGGTCGCGAATCAGTCGATTCGCATTCCACGATCCGAATACATTTCGTCGCTACTGGTCACCGATGGCGCGAATATCGCCGACCGCAAGATTGTGGAACTGCTGACTCCCGGCGATCTGGTGGTGACCGCCGATATTCCACTCGCCGCCGACGTCATCGCCAAGGGGGGCGAAGCGCTTGACCCGCGTGGGCAGCTTCACACCGAAGCGTCCATCGGCGAGCGACTGGCTGTACGTAACATGCTCGACCAGATGCGCGGCAGCGGCGACGTGATCCGCGGCCCGCGCGGTTACAACTCGAACGATCGGCAAGCTTTCGCTAACACGCTCGATCGCTGGCTGACCAAGGCGTTGCGAGAGAGGGGCGAGAGACGAGAGTCGGGGGACGAGGGGAAGAAATAAATTTTGGCGGCCCCAACTGTAGCGTCTCTCGGCACTTACCGAATTCCCGCTCGCCCATTCGTCTTTCTCCCGTCCCTCGCCTCTCGCCTCTCGCCCCTGATTTCTTAGAATGAACCTTGCTAGTTAGTCTGACTCTAGCCAACTGTCCGCCGTCCCCTCTTCGCAATGCTCCGTCCGCAAGGAAGCCCCGCATGTCCCGTTCGTTTGTGCATTTGCATTGCCACTCGCATTACAGCCTGCTCGACGGTGCCTCGCCCATTCCCAAGCTGATTCAGCGGGCGAAGGATCACGGGATGAACTCGCTGGCGCTCACCGACCACGGCAATCTGCACGGCGCGCTGGAGTTTTACAACAAGGCAAAGGCGAAGGGGATCAATCCGATTCTTGGCTACGAGGCCTACATTGCCCCCGGCAGTCGCTTCGACAAGAAAGACGCCTCGAACAGCAAGGAAGCCAGTTATCACTTGACCTTGCTCGCGCAGAATCGAGTTGGCTTCAAGAACCTGATCAAGCTGGCCTCGGCCGCGATGCTAGAAGGTTTTTACTATAAGCCGCGCATCGACAAAGAGATCCTCGCTGCGCATAGCGAAGGGATTATCTGCCTCAGTGGATGCGTCTCCAGCGAGTTCAGCAACGCGATCTTGCGCGGCGGCGATGGCGATGATGCTTTTAAAGCCGCAATGGAAACCGCTGCCTGGTTCAGCAAGCTATTCGGCGATCGCTACTACATCGAGATCATGAACAACGGCGTCGACATCCAGCGCATTCAACTGGAGGGCGCCGTCGAGATCGCTAAGCGCATGGGCTTGCCGCTCGTGGCCACCAGCGACGCGCACTACGTCGACCGCGACGATGCCGAAGCGCAGGACGTGATGCTATGCGTGAACACCGGCCGGTTCCGCACCGACACCAACCGGATGAAGATGGAGAACGATTCGTTCTACCTTCGCTCGCCGGAAGAGATGTACCAGCATTTTCCGGGGCTGGAAGATGCCGTTGCCCGCAGTCAGGAAATTGCGAATTCGGTTTGCATCGATCTGGAACTCGGCAAGCGACACTTTCCCGTCTACGCCTTGCCGGAAGGGCGCTCGACGGCTGAGTACTTGCGCGAGTTGTGCATCACCGGCCTCAAGGATCGCTACTCGGACGATCCGGAGATGCTCAAGGACGATGTGCTGGCCGACGTAGTCATCGCGCGGCTCGATCGCGAACTCGACGTGATTAACAAGCTGGGCTTTCCGAACTATTTCCTCATCGTTTGGGACTTCGTCCGCGAAGCCCGCGACAAAGGCATTCCTGCGACGGCGAGAGGTAGCGGTGTCGGCGCGCTCGTCTGCTTCGCGCTTTACCTCAGCCACGTTTGCCCGATCAAATACGACTTGCTGTTCGAGCGGTTTCTCGACCTGAACCGCAAAGAAGCGCCCGATATCGACATCGACTTCTGCAAGGAACGTCGCGGGCTGATCATCAACTACGTCAAGGAAAAGTACGGCGAAGCGAACGTCGCGCAAATCGGCACCTTCGGTACGTTGCAAGCCCGCGCAGCGATCAAGGACGTCGGTCGCGTGCTCGGTATCCCCGTCGATCGAGTCAATAAGCTCACGGGGCTTGTTCCGGATCAACTACACATTTCGCTCGACGAAGCGATCGAGCAAGCCGAAGAGCTGAAGCATCTGTACGAGACGGATGCTGAAATTCGCGAAGTGCTGAATCTGGCTCGCAAAATCGAAGGTCTCGCGCGGAACATCGGCACGCATGCGGCGGCGGTGGTGATCGCTGACAAGCCGCTGACTGAGTATGTGCCGCTGGGCAAGGTGAGCGGCAAGAACGACATCATCACGCAATGGTCGATGGGCGATGTCGAAGCGGCCGGTCTGCTGAAGATGGACTTTCTCGGTCTGCGAAACTTGACGATCCTCAGCAAGGCAGAAGACATCATTCTGCAAACGACGGGCAAGCGAATTAACCCGTACAAGTTCCCGCTCGACGACAAGAAAACATTCGCTCTGCTGCAACGTGGTGAAACGAAAGGCATTTTCCAGCTGGAATCGGGCGGCATTCGCGACTTGCTGCAGAAGATGAAACCCGATCACTTTCGCGACATCATTGCGACGAACGCGCTCTATCGCCCCGGTCCACTTGAAGGCGGCATGGTTCGTGACTACGTCGAAGTGAAGAACGGCCGGCAGGCTGCCAGTTACATCCATCCCGTCTGCGAGAAGATCCTCGCGGAAACGCACGGCGTGATGGTGTATCAAGAACAGGTGATGCGGATCTTGAGCGAGTTGGGCGGCATCGAACTGGCCAGTTCGTACACTTGCATCAAAGCGATCAGCAAAAAGAAGGAAGAGTTGATCGCGAAGAACAAAGATCAGTTCCTCATCGGCTGCGGCGAGAAGGGCCTGTCGAAAAACGAAGCTGAAGACTTCTGGAATATGATCATCAAGTTCGCGGGCTACGGCTTTAATAAGAGCCACTCGACCGCTTACGCGCTGATTGCCTACATGACGGCCTATCTGAAGGCGCACTATCCGGTCGAGTTCATGGCGGCGCTCCTCAGCGGCGATATCGAGGGCCGTAACTTCAAAACGAAAGATGCGCTCGTCGAGCACTTGGAAGACTGCGAGCGAATGAACATCGAAGTGGTGCCGCCGTGCGTAAATCATAGCGACGTCGATTTCACCGTTGCGGGCGACAAGATTCACTTCGGCCTTTCCGCGATTCGTGGCTGCGGCGGCAGTGCCGGCGAAGCGATCTCGACGGCGCGCAAGAAGGGTGGTCCCTTCCGCGATCTGTTTGATTTCTGCGAGCGTGTTGATTCTTCCGGTTCCAGCAAGGGTGTGATCGAAACGCTCATCAAGGCAGGGGCCTTCGATTGCTTCAAGGCAAAACGCTCGCAGCTTGGCGCCATCGTCGAACGGGCAATTCAGGCGGGCCAGAGCGTGGCTTCGGACCGCAAGAGCGGGCAGAAGTCGCTCTTTGGTGCCTTTGCGGAAGAAGCCGATTCGAAGCCTGTCGTTACCATGCCCGATCTGCCGGAGTTGCCCGCGAAGGAGATGGCGCAAGCCGAGAAGGAGGTTCTCGGCTTCTATCTTTCGTCACATCCGCTCGATGAATTTAAGGGCAAGTTGGCCATGTATCGTTCGCACACGGTCAATGGTGCGAAGACAGCGGCCGAACGACAAGAGGTGATCCTGGGGGGCATGCTAGGGGCGTTTAAATACGGCAATTCGAAGGATCCGAAGCCGGGCAAACCGTCGCGTTGGGTAATGTTCGATCTGGAAGACGTCGAAGGGGTAATCCGATGCTGCCTTTGGCCGGAAGGCTTCGTGGAATACGGACATCTCGCGCAGCCTGATGCAATCCTGATGGTGCGCGGCAGCATCGACCGCCGTGGCGGTGAAGAAGCGAACCTGATCGTCAACGAACTGAGCACACTCGCCGATATCGACGAGCGGAGCACGTCGGGAATTGAGATTCGTTTCGATGAACGCCAGCACGGCATCGAGACGATTAAGAAGGCTTATGAGATCATTCGCGGCTACCCCGCAAACGGCGACAAGCCCGGCCAATTGAAAATGCAGATCGTCACCGAAGATCGCACCATTGTTGAATTGCGTGTGAATAAAGGCCGGCTGAGCATTACCAAGGAACTCGAAGCTCGCCTGCTCGACTTGCTTGGTCCCGGACATCTTCGCCTGCTGAAGAACCCGCCCAAGCCGTCGGCCGATCGACCGGGACCGCGAAAGTTTCAGAAGGCCGGCGCGCGCTGATTTTGCGTGCCGACAACGCTGGCGGACACATCGACAGACAACGAGCAACGCTTCAAACGGCCACCCCTTCGCGGTAAACTAGCCGTATGTCAGCAGCCAAAAAACTCGATCTGGTTTCCGTCGAAGACTACCTGGCCGGCGAACTTGCCTCGCCGATCAAGCACGAGTATCTCGGCGGCGTCGTCTACGCCATGCCCGGCGCACGCAATGCGCACAACGTCATTGCAACGAATATCACGGTTGCGGTGGGATCACGCCTACGCGGCCGCAAGTGCCGCCCATTCAATTCAGATACCAAGATCCGCGTGAGGCTGCCCACGCACCTGCGCTTCTACTACCCCGATTGCTCCGTGGTTTGTCGTCCCAATCCGCAGGACGATTCTTTTCAGGACGATCCAGCGGTGATCTTCGAGGTGATCTCGCGTTCGACACGTCGCACCGATGAAGGCGAGAAGCGAGACGCCTATCTGACGATTCCCTCGCTATCGGCTTACGTCATTGTCGAACAAGAGAAGGCAGCGGTCGTCGTCTATCGGCGTACCGACTCAGGCTTTGTACCCGAAGTGTACGAAGGTCCGGCTGCCATCATTCCACTCGCCGAAATTGAGACCGAATTGCCGCTGAGCGAAATGTATGAAGGCGTTGAGTTCTCGCCGGAGCCGACGGAAGAAAGTCAGTAATTCCTCTGCTCTCGAATTGAGCCAAGTTGCAGGTTCTCGTGAGAGGCATCCATGATGTCAGCATGTTCGCCCGTCGAGCCAGACGTCTACTTTGCCGTACGTGGAAGGGCACTTCGATTTGTGCAGACATTTGCTGGTTTTGCAAATCCCATCGTGCTGAAGGTTGCGCAGGCAAGCGTGGCCGACGTCGTACGATTTGGTACGCCCGGTTCCACGCGATATTTCCAGATCGATGTTCGTTTGGAACACTCCGAGTCAATGCGCATAGACTCGCTGCGCGGCAAGGTGGGCGAAGAACGAGAAGAGACGCAACGCTTTTTAGCTCACCCCTGGGATCTGCGCGTCGTCTGCACCACGACCGACGTCATTCGGCACGAGTTTCTCTATACGGACATCTGCGGTGACGGCTGTTGCGGCACCATCGCGAGTTTGATCGCCGACCCAAGTCCGGAACTGGGCAACTTGCGAACGGAATATCAAGGCGTGGCTCAGCGGGCAATCGAGTTCGCCAAGAGAGAGCAGAAGTACGATATCACCGAGATCGTCCAAGTCACGCCGGCACATGATGACGATGTCGAACGCTTCGGAACGGCGGGCAGCGATCGCTACGGCGAAGTGCTTTTTCGGCTGGAGTATGCCGAGGCTTACAAGGAGACGATGCTTGCGCATGAGGCGCGGCAGCGAGTCAAATCTCTCCCGGATGCTCTCCAATTCCTTAATCTTCCAAGCTATCTGCGCGTAGTCTGTAGCGCGACCAACCTGCTTCACCACGATTGGTTGAAGATTGATCAGGCTTAGGTCCGGTGAATTCGATCTTCTCCTCGCTACGTTCGCGGCTTCCCTTTCCAGCGGGAAGTCTCTTCAGGCGCGCTGATGATGAGCATTTCTTCGTCGGTAGCACGTACGCCTAGTGTGCCGCAGCCGGCGACGAGCCCTTTCAGTTCGGGCTTCGACTTTGGTTCGCCGAGCACGAAGCTGAGTGCGTAGCCGAGAACAAACGTAAAGACGGTACCGAAGGTGACCGTCCAGATGTCGTTGAACCGCACACTCAAGGGCCACAGCGGTTCGAGGAAGGCGAAGCGATTGAAGGCAATGAGTGTGATGGTGAAAAGGCTGCCAATGGCGAGCGACCAGAACGCCGCGGCGCTTGTACAGCGGCGGGTAAACATGCCCAGCAAGTACACGGCGAGGAGCGGAGCTCCGATCGTATTTACAATGGCCACCATCATCAAAAATACATCGCCAATTTGAGAGATGATGATGGAGAAGAGTGTTGCGGCCACGCCCACGACCAAGGTCAACGGCTGAGCCAATCGTAGTTCGTCTTCTTCGTTCAATTCGCCAACGGGCTTCTGCAGCCGATTCGCCAGCCATTGGCGGCCGACCCCATACCGGCGGTGCATGTCGACAATCAACAGCGAGCAGAGCGAATTGAGCCCCGAATCGATCGACGACATCGAAGCGGCCAGCAAGGCGGCGACAATCAGGCCGGCGATTCCCCAGCCAAGTCTGGTGGCGATGAAGCGAGGCAACATCTCTTCCGCGGCCCGCTTGTTGAGGAGCACTTCGGGCCGCAGCTTGGACGATGCACCCAATTCCGAAAGTGTCTGGGGCTTGCGCATGGCCAGCCTCTCGATGCGCACCTCGCGAGTCTCGGGATCGATCAGTTCGTCGGCGTCGGCTTCCGTGAGTGGCTCTTTGGTATTGGGATCCAGCAGCTTCTTTTGCTCGACGAGGCGGTGAACATTCTCAGCGGTGATGGCGTCAGATTTGTCGCGCCAATTGAGCAATGGCTTGCCCATTGTCGGATCAACTTCGCTCTCACCCGTCACGCTGTTGGTGCGCAGACGAGCGTTGTCGCGGGTCTCTTCCTGCGTGATCGGCTTGCGAGTTTGCCCATCGACATTGGCCACCCATTCTGGTTTTAGTTGCTGGGGATGGTCGTGATAAAAGGTGAGCAGGCAGAGACCGATGTAAACCAAGCCAGGAAGCAGCAGTGTGAGAGCGAGGGTATTGAGCAAAAAGGAATTGCGGGCTGCGACCACGCTCTTGGCACTCAGAAATCGCTGAGCGGTAATCTGGTCAGCGATATAGAACGAGAGCATGGCCAGAATCCAGTGAGGAAGAGCGCCCCAGATCGACCACTGATCGGTCCAGCTGAACTTGAAGCCATCGAGGTCGAGTCGTCCGAGACCGGTAGCCACTTCGGTCACGCGGGCTGGTCCACCATCGACTTGCCACCAGACGGCAAGTATCACAATCACGACGCCGCCGAGCATCATCAGGCCTTGAATCGTGTCCGTCCAAATCACCGCCTTCATGCCGCCCATCACGGTATAGATCGTCGTGATGAAGCCGAGCACCAGCAGCAGCGGCCAATCGGGAATATTCCAGCCCGCGGCGAGAATCAGCAACTTGCTGGGCGCATAGATTACGCCACCGAGCCACAGCAATCGCCAGACAACAAACAGTCCACTGGCGAGCAACCGCACCCGCGAGTCAAACCGCAGTTCCAAGTATTCGTACACGCTGCTCAAGCGCAGCCCGCGATAGATGGGCACCACCACGCCGATGATGATCGGCAGGCCGATCCAAATACTGAGCGGATGAATGAGCACGAGCAGACCGTGGTCATACGCTTGCCCCGGCAAGCCCGTGTACGACATGGCCGAGATGAGGGTCGCCATCAGCGAGATGCCGAGCGGAAACCAACTGAAGGCTCGTCCACCGAGAAAGTAGTCTTCGGTCGTCTTTTGTTTGCCGCTGAAATAGAACCCCAGCCCGAGCATGGCAGCGAAATAGACGACAAGCACGCCGTAATCGAGCCAATTCAAGTTCGCCAGCAGCAGGCACGAATCAAGCACGCGAAGCTCCGCGGCAAAGCAGGGAGAGACCAATCACAAGGCGTTCCTTTAATACCCTGCGACTGCGCGGGAAGCAACCGGCGAGAGAAATCGTCACAACCGTTACCATTGTTCTGCGTAACTGCCGCATTCACCGCCGCGAGCCCCCAGCCGTGACTTAGAGTTGCCTAACTGAAATGAGAAGGTTTCAGTGGTCAGGGGCGGCTCATGCAACGGTCCAGCACATTTCGTGGTGGCGACACACGGCGCGGCAATCCGCGCGGTGGCCTTGCCCGGCTGCGCCCTGCGAGTCGCCCAGCCTTCACGTTGGTGGAAGTGCTAATGGTGGTAACGACGCTGGCGATTCTCGCCGGGGCAATCATCCCACAGGTTGGCTCGGTGCTCGACGATGCCCGTCACGCCAGCATGCTCGCGCAGTTGAACGAACTGTCGTTCGCGATGGAGCGGTACCAGATCGATCACGACGGCCGCACGCCCGACCTGATGCCCGATCGCACCTTGCCTCAACTGTTTGCGAGCACCAATTCGGCAGGCTCAATCGGCAGCGGTGTTGCCTATCCGCTGGGCCCCTATTTGAAGAATCGGATGCCGGTCAATCCACTCAACGATACGAACGACGTCTACCGCAGCAATACGGCTCCGCCGACGAATCTCACCAGCCGCGTGGGCTGGGTCTATCATCCCGAAACGGGACAGCTGTGGGCCGGACTGTACCAAGGCAGCGTCCCCGCCAGCAACTAACCATTCGCACGAAGAAACGACTACGGCTCATGATGTCCGACAAAACCATTCGCGTCCTCGTTGTCGATGATAGTCCGCTGATGCGCGCACTCATCTGCGACGCCATTGCCACGGTCGACGACATGCAGGTTGTTGGCCAGGCCACCGACGGCATCGAGGCGCTGGCGAAGTTCAAAGAGCTTCAGCCCGACGTGGTCACGCTCGATATTCAGATGCCAAGGCGTAATGGCCTGGAGACACTGCAGGACTTGCTGGCCTGCCGAGCGCTGCCGGTGCTGATGTGCAGTTCGCTTACCACGTTTGGTGCCGAGATCACCCTCACCGCGCTCGAACAAGGCGCGCTCGATTATGTCGCGAAGCCCGAAAGCGGACGCGTCGGCAACGAGTTGCTGCGCGACGAACTGATCCGCAAGCTCAGGCTCATCGCAGGTGCCGATGTGCGGCGCATCCTCGAGATTCGTCGCAAGCGGCAAGCCAACCGTCCTCAGCGAGATCCGGTCTCGGCCCTCACTCACACCTTGTCCGCGCAAAAGGCAATCAGCGATCAAGCAGGCAAAGTCATCGCCCTTGGCATCTCGACCGGAGGTCCTCCGGCGCTGCATCACCTGTTCGAGCATCTGCAAGGACCACTGCCGCCGCTGGTCATCGTGCAACACATGCCCAAGCACTTCACCAAGTCCCTGGCCGGCCGACTCGATCGCCTGGGCCCCATCCGCTGCAAGGAAGCAGAGTCGGGCGATGTGCTGCAGCCCAACCATGCCTACCTCGCACCGGGCGGGATGCACCTCAGCTTGGAGCGCGGCCCAAGTGGTCCTCGCTGCGTAGTCTCGTTCAGCGATCTCGTCAGCGGACATCGCCCCAGCATCGACGTGCTGATGACCTCGGCCGCCGAACTGTTTAAGGCGAAGTGTCTCGGTGTCATCATGACCGGCATGGGGCGTGATGGCGTCGCAGGTTGCAGCTTTATTCGTAAGCACGGCGGGTTCGTGCTCGGTCAGGATGAAGAGACGTCCGACGTGTATGGCATGAACCGAGTAGCGATGAACGAAGGTCACGTCGACGAGCAGTTCGCTCTCGATAACGTGGCTACGACAATCATGGCCTATGCCCGGCAAATGGGCGGCACGGTCGCCGCTGTTTAGCGACGACGCGGCTACTTCTTCTTCGGCAGTGGTGGCACATCGCCAATCTTGGTGAAGGCCACGAACTGGTCATTGATCGCATCGGCGTTTGGCGTGCCACCGTGTATCCAAAAGCCATACCGCAGCTGCAGCGACTCACCTACGGCAATGGTCCGTGGTGCCTCATAGCTGATACAGGCACCCATCCAGCCATCGTCGCGCACATGAAAGTGCGAGGGATGACTCGGGTTTTTCGGATGGTCGAACAGCGTGACGCCGCCTGATTTGGATTTGGTAAGTGGTCCGCTGTAGTCGACCCACTTGGCCTGTTTCCAGAAGACGCCCGCCTCGTTCACGCCCCCTTCACTGTTAAGGACGCGTCCGCCGCCATCATGGACGCCGATCGTCTTCGCCATGCGAATCCCCGTGATGCCAAACGGCGTTTTGCCGAAGGTCACACCCTCTTTCGCATCAGCGCCGGGCTTCAGCAGCAAGTCGATCACCAGCAGCCACTCGCCGGGCTTCGCCGAAGGAATGAAACGCATCGCCCGCGTTTCGTCGAGGATTTTCTTCCCCGCCTCATCGACCCAATTGTTTTCCGCTTCGATGAGCGCTTCGTTGTCTGAGTCTTCGTAGCGGCTGACACGCTTGTGAACGATGCGCCCTTTCGAACTCGCCGCGTCGTTCCAAAAGCCAACTCCGTTCACGTCGTGATGACTGATCCACAGGCCGTTGTGATGGCTATGTCCATTAGGATCGCGCGGATGACCCATGCGAATATGAGACTTCCCGCTCGGACCAATCAGCGGATAAAGAAACGTCCGGCGATTGTCGCTGCCAAAGTAATAGCGGCTGATCTCTTGGCCGTTCCACTCCACCGCAGCCTGCCCCGCGGGCAACGGCAGCACCTGCATCGCTGGCACAGGCTTAGGAGCGGGAACCGCGTCAGCAGCCTGGCTAATCGCACTCGTCAGTAACAAGAGTTGGATTAGCATGTCGCGGCCTGCTGCAGCATCTTGTCTCAGAACTCAAATCCCAAAACTCAGAACCTTACTCATCCAAGAAGCTGAAATCGATCTTCACAACTTCAAGTTCATACGAACCCTTTGGCGCGGGAATCTCCGCGGTCTCGCCAATTTTTTTGCCGAGCAAGCCTTGGCCCAGCGGACTGGTGACGAGAATCTTGCCGGTGTCGTAATCTTCTTCGCCGGAGCCGACGAGGGTGTAAACCTCTTCTTCGTCCATGTCGACATCGCGCACGGTGATCGTCGCGCCAAAGCACACCTGGTCGCGCGGCAGCGTCGAAGGGTCGATGATCTGCGCCCGCGAGAGCTCACCTTTGATCTGGTTGATCTTGGCTTGCAACAGGCCCTGAGCCTCGCGCTGAGCGTGGTACTCCGCATTTTCCTTCAGATCGCCTTCGGCCCGCGCAGCGGCGATCTTTTCAGCGATGAGCGGCATCTCGGTATTGTCGAGACGGTCCAGCTCGGCCTTCTTTTTATTGAAGCCCTTTTTTGTCATCGGAACGTATTCGACCATGGCAACAATCTCGGAGTGGCAATGCCTGGAGGCACCGACTTTGGACAAGTGACAAAAAAATTCGCGACCTTCTGCGAAGGCCGCGTGGCAATAGGTTGATTGGTTGTCTGGTATTGTGTGCCGGTGGCGCGCGCTTGTAAAGCCGAAGGAGCGACCGAACCTTGCTAGTCAGCAGGTTACAGCGGCCCACTGCGACCGTTTGTCCGTATGTCCATTTTGCCGCTTTACTGCACTTCGCCGGCTCAGTGGCAGCCGTCGCCCGTGGCTCAAGCCGTCTTCGGTTCCAGCTTCACATCGAACTGACAGCAGCCCAAGTTGATCTGGGCCATATCAGGCCGCGGCAACTCGGCAGGCTTCACTTCGGGGTGAATCGCATATTGGATGAATCGCCCCATCCGCGTGGAGAGAACGATCTTTCCACGCCGAAGTATCGACAAATGGTGCGAAACTTTGACAATATCTTCCGACAGCCGTTCGGCGATCTGGCCAACGGTGCACGGTCCCTGAAACAACACCTGTAAGATGCGTAATCGTTCAGGATCAGCCAAGGCTTTGAGCCTTTCGGCGCAAGCTTGGAATTCAGCCGGTTCTTTCATGCTCAATCTCTGGCAAATTGGCCGACAAAACCTGGTAATGATTGCTTCTAAATTGCACGGTCTTTAGAATGTAAGACCGACTATCAAAGCTTCCTCCGTAAGTCTAACCCACCGTGAACTTTCGCTCTATAGCGCGACATTGTCTTCGTCCCCTGCCGGTCGGCCTGGGCGTGACGACACTCATTCACTCCGCCAGTGCGGCGGTGGTTGTCTATTTGCTGCTAGCATTTCCGCACATTTTCGTCATTCAGATCCGTCGGGGCGAAGCCGTCGTGCTGCAGGCTCAAATGGCAGCCGTCGCGGCAACGCAGCCCGAACAAACACAAGAGATCGAAGTCTCGGTCGAGGCCATTCCGCTCCAGCCTCCGCCGCAAGTCGCGGTCGAACACGCGCCAATTCGCGATACGCTGGAACCTACTCCCGCCGCGATCCCCGTCGTTCGTCAGGGCGAATACGAACCGACCGACGTCCAGCCGCAAGACAAACCGCCCGAAACGTCCGTCTCGCTTGATTCGCCTGCGAAGCTTCCCGCCAAAGAACCGACCAAAGAAGCTCCTCCCGAACAGCAGGTGGCGGCGAGCAAGCCGCTCGATCGCCAGGTGTCTGACAAGCTGGTCATCTCGCCGAGCAAGGTGAACACGCTCGCCGCGCAGCTCACGGAAGCCGGTGCCAAGGTCGACGAACTGCCCCGCAAGTTGCCGAACAATCGCGAACCCTATTACCCGCGCGACGAACTCATCTCGGGCATCGAAGGGAAGGTGATGCTCCGCGTGCAGATCTCGGCCGCCGGTCGCGTGCTCGCCGCCTCGGTGCAAACCTCGAGCGGCTACACCAGCTTTGATGAATCGGCGCTCGAAGCCGTCCGCCAGTGGAAGTTTGCCCCTGCCAAACGCCAAGGCCTGGCCGTCACGCACGACGTGTTCGTTCCCGTGCGATTCTTGATCCGCCGTGGCTAGCTCACGCTGGCGCTTTCTCTGGCGAAGCGAGCCCCTCGCGGCCGCTTTCTGTTCTCCCGAAACAGCCATCTTCGTTTCCCTTAATCGCTGTTCAGCCCTTCCGGCTCCAGCGCCTAGCGGTTCGTTTTGATAACCAGTTTTGATAACTTTTTCGCGCGTTTTTTCGTGATAACCAATTGCCACTAACCGCCACTCTGCCAGCACTTGCGTTCGCCGCACCCCATCATTCTGACGAACGTCTGAAAACCGTTTGATAACCATTTTGCCCTCTCGCCAAATCCGCCTCGACCGCCTACTCACCACTCCGCTAACGGAAATTACCTCGCCATTGCAAACAATGTAACGATCAAATTCGTATCACATTGTTAGCATCTAAAAATTATTTGTTCGCTATTGACATAATATGTATACAGTTGTACATTGTCAAGTAGTTGGGTGAAAAGCGACGCGCGATGTTCGATAGCCGCCCACGCTGGCACCAAGAGGCCCAACAACCAGGCTGAGCTGTCGTCAAAACGCGAATTGCTCGACCGTACCCGCTGCGGCCGGTAAACTGCCTGACTCCGGAGCAAACAATACTTCATGCTTGAGAATCTTTGGTTGGTCCATCCGCACGAAGAAATGTGCGAATCTTTCCGGCGTCGCTTCGCAGGCCTGCCGGGTGTCCGCGTGATTCAGGGACGATTCGAAAACTTGGAACCGCACGATTGCTTTGTCACTGCCGGCAACGCGTTCGGCATTATGACTGCCGGCATCGACGCTGCCGTGATTCACCGCCTGGGCGAACCGCTCATGGAGCGAGTGCAGTTCAAGATCATGAACGAGTATTTTGGTGAACAACCCGTCGGAACCGCGTTCGTCATCGAGACCGGTTCCGCCGAGATTCCCTTTCTCTGTCACGCGCCCACGATGCGCGTACCAGGCCCCATTAACGGTACCGACAAGGTTTACAGCGCGACTTGGGCCGCACTCTTGGCCATCCAAGCACACAACCAGTCTTCCAGCCAGAAGATTTTCACCGCCGCCATGCCCGCGATGGGTGCGGGGTTTGGTGGTGTTCCGCACGACGAAGCAGCGCGGCAGATGTCGGTTGCGTACCGCCATTTCTGCGATCCACCGCACCGTCTCGATTGGGATTTTGTTGCCCGCCGGCAACTGGCCATTTGCTATGACGGCAAACAGCAAGTGGTGAAGTGAAGCATTCACCAGCTTTGCGACTTATTGGACTGTTGCGCGGACTTGGACTCGCTGCGCGGTTACATCGACAATCAGGTTGAGCATCACAAGACGCGAACCTTCCATGATGAATTCCGGATGTTCTTGAATAAGTACAAAGTCGAGTATGACGAGGCGTTTGTCTGGGATTGAGCCTCGACACGCATTCGATAGGATGGGCTTTCAGCCCTCTTTCAGCCCTATAGATTCATGCGCATCAGCAACCTAGGCCTGACGGCCTAGGCTGGTATCACGTCGCACCTTCGGTGCTGCAAAAACAAGATGCCAGCATGAAGCCCCTCCGGCCCCCTCTGCGGTTGGACAGCCAAAATCATTCAAGCGGCAACGGGCCAAAACACGATGACAGCAGGTTGCCGGCTGTGATACAATGGCAACGGTTGATTGGTCCGTTTTGCCGAGGGAGGTTTTCTGTGCTGAGCTATCAAACCCGTCGTCAGTTTTTGCGAGATCTGGGCATTGGTGCCGCGGCGTTGCCGTTTATCACCAATCTGCAGAGTCTGGCTGCCGCCGAAGCCCCGCGCAAGCAACGGCTGGTCATCATGTTCAGCCCCAACGGCATCGTGCCCAAAACCTTCTGGCCCGACGAAGAAGGGGCCGACTTCAAGCTCAAAGAGAGTATGACGCCGCTGGAGAAGCTGCGCGAGCGAACACTGGTATTGCACGGCGTCTGCGACAAGGTACGCGGCGACGGCGATAACCACATGCGCGGCATCGGCTGCTTGCTCACCGGCGCGGAACTGTTCCCCGGCAACATTCAGGGTGGCTCGCACACGCCCGCCGGTTGGTCGAGCGGCATTTCGATCGACCAAGAGATCAAGAACTTTCTGCAAGCTAATGAAGCCACCCGCACCCGCTTCGGCTCGCTCGAATTTGGTGTGATGGTCCCCGATCGGGCCGACACCTGGACCCGCATGGTCTACTCGGCTGGTAACAAGCCGATCGCACCGATCGACGACCCCTACCAGATGTTCAATAAGCTCTATGGTCGCCAAAAGGATCAAGAGAGTCTGAAGAGCGTGCTTGACGACCTGCAGGAAGATCTGAAGAAGGTCAGCCAGCACATCAATGCTGCCGACAAGCGGCTGCTCGAAGAACAAACCACGCTCGTGCGCGAGTTGGAACAAGAGCTGAAGGCTTCGGGCCCGCTGACGCACGCCGTGCCACAGATCGAGCAAGGGATCAAGGAAGAGAACGACAACATTCCGCAGATCAGCAAGCTGAACATCGAACTGATGATCAACAGCTTTCAGGCCGACTTTGCCCGCGTCGCGACGTTGCAATACACGAACAGTGTCGGCGGTGCTCGGCACAAGTGGCTGGGCATCGACGAAGGGCATCACGAGATGTCGCACGAACCCGACAGCAACGAAAAGGTGCAAGAAAAGCTGACCAAGGTGAACCACTGGTACTGCGAACAACTCGCTTACCTGGCGACTCGCCTGGCCGAAACTCCCGAGCCCGATGGCCGCGGCAGCATGCTCGATAACACGACCATTGTGTGGACCAACGAGCTTGGTAAGGGCAATTCGCACACGCTCGATAACACGCCGTTCGTGCTCGTCGGCAATGGTCTCGATTGGCAGATGGGCCGCTCGCACAAGCTCGGCAAGATTCCGCACAATCGCCTGCTGATGGCTTTTGCCCATGCGTTCGGCCATCGCATCGACAAGTTCGGCAACCCGGACTTCTGCGGCGCTGGTCCGCTGGTGCTCAGCTAGTTGCAGGCCGGATAACTTACTGAGCGAGCTTGCCATACATTTCAATGCCGGAACAGCGCGGAGGTACCGCTTGTTGCCGGCCTACTGGAAGGCTCGTTTCATGACACGCTGCTGCGCCCTGTTGTTTCTGGCAATGATCTGCTTCGGCGCTCAGGCTCAAGAGAAGGAACCCGCGCAGCCAGCGATTCCAGCGGCACTACTGCGCGATGTGCAAACGAAAGTCGACGCCGAGTATGCGTCGCTTGAAAAGCTCTATCAGCACCTGCACTCGCATCCGGAACTGTCACTTGCGGAAGAGAACACTGCAGCCCGCATCGCCCAGGAATTGAAAGACGCTCACTGCGAAGTGACAACCGGTGTCGGCGGACATGGTGTGGTCGGGGTGATGAAAAATGGTGCTGGCCCCACAATCATGCTGCGGGCCGACATGGACGCCCTCCCGATCGCCGAGCGCACCAAGCTGCCTTATGCCAGCCAGGTTCGCACGCGCGATCACCAAGGCCGCGATGTGGGCGTGATGCATGCCTGCGGCCACGACGTGAACATGACCTGCCTGGTCGGCGTAGCTCGCTTGCTGCACGAGTTCCGCTCTCAGTGGCAAGGGACGCTGGTGTTCGTCGGCCAGCCTGCGGAAGAGATTGGATCCGGCGCGAGGATGATGCTCGCTGATGGGCTCTTTCATCGCTTTCCGCGACCCGAGAAATGCTATGCCTTGCACTGCGACGCTCGCTTTCCCCACGGGCAAGTGAACTATCGCAGTGGACAGATGCAGGCCAATGTCGACACCGTCGATATCGTGGTTCTCGGCAAAGGAGGCCACGGAGCGGCCCCGCATACCACCATCGATCCCGTGGTCATCGCTTCGCGAATCGTGGTTGACCTGCAAACGATCGTCAGCCGCGAACTCGACCCGCTCGATGCGGCCGTGGTGACGGTGGGCTCGATTCATGGCGGCACCAAGCACAATGTCATCCCCAGCGACGTGAAATTGCAACTCACCGTCCGCACGACCAACGACAAATCACGGCAGCATGTGCTCGAAGCGATACGTCGCATTGCCAAGAGCACGGCCGCTTCGGCTCGCGCACCGGAACCGACGATCACCGTCGACGAAGATCAATTCACGCCGGCTCTGGTCAACGATCCTGAAATCACAGCAGCGACGGTCGTCGTGTTGAAAAAAGTGCTGGGTGCCGATCGCGTGCACGAACGGCCGATGAGTCTCGGCGGCGAAGACTTCAGCCGCTTTGTGCTCGCCGGTGTTCCCGGCTGTTACTATTTCCTGGGCACCGCGCCGCCGGAGAAAGTCTCTGCCGCTCGCAACGGTGGCGAGCCACTTCCGCTGACACACACCGATCTCTATTACCCGGTTCCCGAACCCACCATCAAGACTGGCCTTCTGAGCATGACCGCTGTCTTGCTCAACGCCACGAAGCCGGTTACGACGAACGGCAAGTAGCCCCCGTTTCCCACAGGCGACCTCTCCATGCGCAGTGCTCCGCTGTTGGCCTTGGCTCTCTGCTCGCTCGCTAGTTTCTCCTTGCTGGCGGCCGAACCGAAACCGCTCGTTCCCAATTCCTGGAAGAAACTCGAAGAGGCGACGATCACCGGCCGTCGCTACGAGACTCCGCTGAGCTACTCGCCCGAGTTGAAGAAGTTTTTAGTCCTTGGCGGCCGCGCTAGTTGGAGCGATTTCAAAAAGCCACGCTCGTTCGACCAGGTAGCGCTCGACGTCACCAGCGGTCAGTGGGAAAACTGGTTTCCCAGCGGCAAGGACTGGGGGCCGAAGTTTGGACCTGCGACTGCGCCGGTCTGGAAGAATGAGAAGTGGATCTTCGAAGACACGGCGGGAAACGTGCGTCCCAACTGGTCCATTTACGGCACGTTTTCGCTGGGCCATGCGTATGACTACGATCCCGATACGAAGACATTTCTCTTCTTCGCGCACGGCAAGACGTTTCGGTATGACCCTGCCGCGCGCACCTGGACCGATCTGCAGCCTGCCAATAATCCTGAGCAGGAACATGGCGGCATCTTGCTCTGGTCGTCGTTGTGTTACGACCGCGAGCACAAACAGTTCGTCTTGTTCGGTGGTGGCAACGTGGAGACTTCGCGCGGCGATCCGGGCACTTGGGTCTATTCACCCGCAGAGAACAAGTGGGAAGAATTGAAGCTGCAGCAGCAGCCTCCGCAGCGGGCCAATTCGCAGTTGGTCTACGATCCGGTTGCCAAAAAAGTAGTGCTGTTCGGCGGCGATCAACTTTCGCAGCTTGTTGCCGATACGTGGACCTTTGATCTCGGCCAGCGGCAATGGGAGCAACTGAAACCGGACCGCAGCCCGTCACCGCGAGCCGGTCACGCTCTGGTGTGGCTACCGAAAGCCAAACGCGTGGCGCTGATTGGCGGCTACGAATACACCTCGAACACGGGCTATGTAGCCAATATGTATCAGCGCTTGCCCGTCGAGATTTGGACCCTCGATACGTCCGCTGGCAAGTGGCAACTGCTGCAACGCGCCGCGGCGAAGACTGGTCCCGCGGGACCGGCGAATGGCATGTGGCATGCAGCCGTCGATGAGCACGATGTGGTGGTTACCACCGGCGAAGGGACTTGGCTGTGCCAGCTCGATGCCTCGCAAGTCGACGCAGCGGGCACGAACGAATTTGGCGTTGCTGCCGGCAGCGTACAGCGTCGCACGGGCCCGTATGACCCCGCCTGGTTCACGCAGGATGTGCCGCCGCCCGATCCTCAGCAAGTCACCAAAGAGCTGGCCAACTTGCCCGCCAACGAATGGGTTCAACGACCGACGCCCAAATTGCCGCGGCCGAACATGGACTGGGGTTCGGCGGTCTTCATCCCCGGGCAAGACAAGATTGTCCGCTTTTCCGGCGGGCATTCGGCCTACAGCGGCACGGCGCCAATCATCTACGACATCCCGACCGACCGTTACTCGCTGGCCTTCGCTCCGGAACTGCCGATTGAGTTTGTCTACAGCAACGACCAGGTCCACGGCGAGTGGTCGTTTCAAGGCAACCCGTGGATGACCGGTCACACTTACAAAGCGACTGGCTACGAACCCCATTCCCAAACGCTGGCCTTTGCTGCTCACGACTACACATACTTCTTCGATGCGAAGACGAATAAGTGGTCGCGCACTCGCCAGATGTGTCCATTTCAACCGAATATGTATGCCGTGACCCTTGCCACCACAGCGAAGGGACTCGTGGCCTGGGCCGACTGGCATGGGAGCAGTAGCGATGGTGGACTTTGGTTGCTCGAAGGGGATCGCCGCGAGTGGAGATTCTTGCCGCGGCCTCAGCAGGGGTTTCAATCGCTGCACGAGAAGAGCGCCGATCGTCATGGCATGGCCTACGACTCCAAGCGCGATCGCTTGCTGTTCTTCAGCGCCGTCGGCAAGCAAAAAGGAGATGTCGCTGCCTACGATCTAAAAACAGGAGACAACGCGTGGCTGAATGCCGCCGGCAAAGAACGCGCTGCGGTGTCGTCGCGCGAGACCATCTATTTGCCCGAACAAGATGCCGTACTGATCGGCGCGCGCGTGAAGAATGCCGACGACAAGTTCTGCTGGCTCTGGTACGACTGCGGGAAGAATGCCTGGTTCAGCGTGGAACTTGCGGGAGCCGATCCGATCAGCAAAGGGGAGTTCAATAACTCGATGGGGCTGATGTACGACCCGGCTCGCAAGCTCGTCTGGGCCGTTGGCCAGAATAGCCATGTGCATGTGCTGCGGCTCGATCTGAAGCAGGCGAAGCTCGCGCCGCTGTAGTGCCGCGACAAACTACGGCTCGCGGCGTTGCAGCTTCAACTTCAGCTGCTGGTTGTTGCCGCCGCGAATGATGGCGAAGGTAATCTCTTGGCCGGCATCTTTTTGTTCGAGGATGGCACCGAGGTCACTGATACTCGCGAGCGACTTTCCTTCACACGTCAGCAGTTGATCGCCCGGCAGAAAGCCCGCGGCGGCGGCCACGGGCGAACGGACTTGATCGACGACGAGCGCCGTGTCGTGATCGGATTGCTTGATTTTGGTCGTGAACCCGAGGAAGGGTTCGTTGCCCGCGGTCCAATTGCCAAAGACTTCGCCATTGCGGATGCGGCCGATAGGATCTGGCAGCCCGCCTTGAATGGGGCGCTCAAAAATCAAGCCGCCGAGCGGATGTCGCCCGACGTTGATGCCCATGATGTAACCGTGGCGATGAAACAACACGCCGCCCGGTTGCCAGTCTTGCGCTTCGAGTGGGCTCCACAATTGACCACGCACCACTTGCTTGACTTCGGCCTGCACGGGCGTGACCGAAAACCCGCCGCTGAGTTTCGCGGGCAGCAGCATTGCCACGTAGTCGTCGGCCAGCTTGGCTTCGGGTTGGTCCCACGTCGGCGCGGCATTGATGTGCACCTGTTGCTCGATTTTGATCATGCCCAAGTTGCGATCGCGGCAATAGCCTTTCGTTTTGGCTGGGTAAGTCTTACCGCTGCCGGTGTGTACCGTCACCTCTTCGTTCGGCGCACCGAGCGCATGCGCGGGCACGAGAATCTCCCCTTCAGGTTTGATCACCACGCCGCCGGTCCAACGACCATCGCGAAACTCGATCCCGACCAGCGCCGGGCCAACACGTTTGTCGATGTCGCCATTCCACTGTTTGAGCGCGGTGGCAGTGTCTTCGTACGAAGAGCCCTTCGGTGGTAAGCGATCGAGATCTCCCGGGCTGCGCCCCAAGTAGATGTGATCGATGCCGACGCTCTCCCCTTCAAAGCAACTGACAAGCAGATCGCGAATTTCGAACTCACCGAAGTCGGCAAACAGATCGCGAGTGATCACGATCCAATGTTCTGGCAGGTCGCCGTCCCAGACTCGTACTGCCGACTCGAACGCTGGCTTCCCTTTGCCCGTGTCCAGTCGATAGGGCCGACGTCCCGGCGCGGACGCTTCGAATTCGAGCGCAAAGCGTCCCTTCTCTTCTTTCTTTTGCTTTTGTGGTCGACGGACGGCAAAGCGGACAAACCGGTACTCGCCCCACTCGGGACGTTCGCGTATGGCCAGTGACGCATTCAGTCCGAGGCGGAAGAGCCCGTTTCCTTTCAACTGCAACGAACCGCGGCCCGCAAAGCGATCGGCCGTCGTGAATGTTGCCTGGCTCGTGCCGCTGGAATTAGTTCCGCTGGACGTGACCGACGGCACCGCTGTAAGCTGCGAACCATCTTCGTAGAGCATGTGCGAATTGGGAGCTCGTTCGGCAGTGTAGATGGCTCGCCAACGAACGGGGGCGGCATCGGCGGGCCCCGCTTGCTGCCGAATCTCGACGGGCAAGGTCTGCTGACCGGGCTTGCGATACGGCTCCAGAGGAATCGCCAGCGGCGATGTCTCATTGGCTTGCGAGCGCAGCTCGGGAACTTCAAACTCAGCCGCCAATTTGCCAGCGATGCGAACCTCGATCTTGCCCGGTGGTCCTTGATTGCGCAACCTCGCGGCAGCGACCACCAGCCATTGATCGGCGGGCGAGATCGTCAGTTCGCGAGTAAGCACCAGCGGCTTATCTTTGCTAACAATGCCCGGTTGAAAGCCTTCCTCGCGGCGCTCGAGATTGCGCCGCTCTTGCGAAAGGAGGAGTTCGCGTTTGGCTGGATCACTGGTAGATAGAACGGCGACATCCCAATGCTTCCAAGCTACAAACTGCTGCGGCCAACGACTGGCAATTTCCTGCTGCACGGTTGCAGTATCAAGTTCCAGCCAAGCGTCGCCGAGGTTCACATGGTCGCGAATATCGAGCGGGTCTGCGCCCAAGGGGCGACCCGCGTGCATTTGATCGAGCTCGATGATCAGGTGGGTCGATGTTCCTGCCGCTGGTGGCTGTAGAGCCAGGCGACCGGTATCAGCCACGGTCTCAGCCCCCAGCAGCAACGGACTCTCCCATAGCTGCTGCTCGGTCGCTTGCTGGCCGTCAGTGGTTTTGATCCGCACGCGGGCACAACCACCGTTGCCTGAGATGCGGTCGAGGCAAACCTGACTGCGCATAGCCACTGCACCTACGGGCAACGGTAGCGACAATCGCCCCGGTGCCTGCAGGCCAAGGCCACTACCAAAGTCCGTGGTCAAACTACGGAGGGGACCGTCGAGGATGTTGCGATTCGTGACCCAGCGGGCACTGGTCAGAAAGTTCTTTTCGCCCCGGTGCAGTTCGCAGGCACGTTGCAGCGGCACTTCGTGTTGCGCAAAGAAACGCCAGGTAGCAACGTCACGCACCGGGATCCACAGGGGATCAAGCGACCAGGCAGGCTGCAGCGCGTGAACCCAGCGCACCGAGTCGTTGGCGTTCCCTTCAAAACGAGGCGAGAATCGTTCTGGCGAACTGGTGACGATCAGGCCTTGCGCCGTTTCGACTTGCCACAGGCGTGTTTCCGGCTTGGTACAGAGCGTAGCCAGTTCGTCGAAGTGCAATTGCCAAGGCTGAGCCAGCGCGGGCAGGTGCAGTTCGGAGATATCGGAGAAGGGAACTCGCTTGGCGCCTTCATCGAGCAAGATTTGCACGGTGGTGCCATCCAGCCGATAAGCTTGAAATTGCAACGTGCGACCATCGCGAAAGAACAAGTTGCCAGGCTGATAGTCGAGTTTACGACGTCGCTGCCAGATGATGCGGCGGATGTACTGTGTCGCCACGCGAATGCGCGGCACGGGGCGTTCCTTCGTCGGCTCCAGCGTGACGCGAGGCTCAACCAAGACGTGCGCGGGAAGTGGTTCGTCCTTCGCTTCCAGTCCCGTGAAGGCCAAGAGTGTATTGCCCGGCAAGCAGTCCCCCGTGTGCAACTCGACACACGCAGTGGGAACTTCCGGCAAAGGCTGCGAACGATCGCGCAACCAGCGAGCAGGGTTACCAGGTTCGAGTAGAGGTTGACCATCAAGCCTAGGTACCCTCTGGGGCTCATGCCAATCGGCAAGCGCTTTGCCTTGCACCCGCTGCCCATTTTGCAGCAAAGCCTGATAACGCGGAGCTTGTTGCGCGATTGCAATCGTTGAAGTGACCAACGTCCACAAAACAACCACGATGCCGACCGCGGCGAATTTCACCAGCGCGTCACTCTGGTTCTGCCCAAGCGCGCACGGAGCCATCGGGTTCGATATCGAGGTGGACGATATTCGGTCGGCAGCAGACGGGACAATCCTCGACATAAGACTGCTCGTCCCCTTGAGACGGATCGACGGGAATAACAATTTCTTCTCCGCAGGCATCGCACACATACGAGACCTCGGGTTGCATCTCGCGTACGCGCCGGCGAAGACGTTTCCGACGTTTCTTGGCCATGTCTCGCAGTATAACTGTCTGTGGCCGCCCGGGTGCTGGGTGTTACATCTGGCCGGGGCGTAACGACTGTAGCGGTTGCGCACGTCCTTCGGCAAAGGGGATTTGGCCAAGGCCTGCGACCAGCGGCGACTCTGCGCCAACTTTCTTAACCTAGATTTGCCGAGATTGGTTCGTCAGGCGGCGGACCTTGCGCAAAGTTTGTCCTCGTGACCGTTACCGATATGCAACTGCTGCTCGTTGAGAATGATCCCTGGATTGCCAGTCTGCTGTGCGAAGCAGCCAGCCTGCGCGCCAGCGGATTGATCATGCGGCACGTCGACACGTTTGAATTGGCGCTCGAGTTTCTCCGCTCGCAGCCCGTCGATGTCGTGCTGATTGAGTTGAACTTGCCAGACGAGCAAGGCCTGCGAACTCTCGACCGCCTGCACAATGAGTTTCCTAAGCTCCCCGTCGTCGTGCTCACGAGAATCGCCGACGAAGACATGGCGATCACCGCCATTCAATCGGGCGCGCAAGACTACCTGGTTAAAGAGGCTGTCAGCTACGGCCTCGTTTCGCGTAGCGTGCGGTATGCCTACGAGCGGAAGCAGATCGAACTGGAACTCGAGCGAGCTAAAGAAGAAGCACTCGCGGCCAATCGAGCCAAGAGCGAATTCCTCGCCCACATGAGCCACGAAATTCGCAGCCCGCTGACCGCGATCCTCGGCTTTGCCGATAACCTGCTCGAACCCAAGCTCGCGCCGGATGAAGTGGTAGCCGCGGCAGAAACAATCAAGCGGAATGGCCAGCACCTGCTCGAGATCGTGAACGACATTCTCGACATCTCGAAAATTGAATCCTGCCGGTTTGAAGTCGATAGTTTGAGTTGCAGCCCCGCGCAGATTCTGCTCGATGTGCTGGAAGTCCTTGAGCCTCGCGCTCGCGGCAAAGGACTCAAGCTCACACTCGACTGGACTCCGGGCGTGCCCGCCACCATCACTACCGACCCGGTGCGTCTGAAACAGATTCTGCTCAACCTGGTCAGCAACGCCGTGAAGTTCACCAAAGCCGGTGATGTGAAAATCGGCGTGAGACTGCTGGAACGATCCGGCCTCGAACCGATGCTGCAGTTCACTGTCAGCGATACCGGCATCGGCATGTCGTACGAACAGCAGCAGGGGCTCTTCAAGGCGTACCAACAGGGTGGCTCGTGGGTCAGTCGCACGTATGGTGGCACTGGCCTCGGCCTGGCCATCAGTCGCGAGCTGGCTCGTAAACTGGGTGGCGACATCTCGCTCGAGAGTCTGCCGGGCCAAGGCAGTCGCTTTACCGTCGTCGTCACCACTGGCTCACTGCATGGTGTTCCCCGCTTAAACTCCGCCGAAGAGAGCGAAGCGGAGAACACGCGTACGACGATGCGGATGACGAACATTCGGCTTCATTGTCGCGTGCTGCTGGCGGAAGATGGCCCCGATAATCGCCGGCTGATCTCATACTTGCTGTGCAAGGCCGGCGCACAAGTCACGCTGGCCGAAGATGGCCAGCAGGCTGTCGATCAGGTCTTGGCAGCCGAGGCAAATGGTGAACCGTTCGATCTGGTGCTGATGGATATGATCATGCCGGGCATGGATGGCGTCGAAGCGACTCGCCGCTTACGCGAGGAAGGCCTTCGATTGCCAATCATCGCCCTCACCGCTAACGCCATGAGCGGCGTGCGCAATCAATGCCTGGCCGCCGGTTGCGACGACTTTGCCACCAAGCCCATCGACCGCAGCACCCTGCTGACCGTCATTCGCAAGTGGCTGAAGCCAGCCTCGACGAATCTCGAAGCACTCAAAGTGCCCGTAGAATAGGGATGAATTCCTGAGCCGGAAGCGTGAAGAACGCCGGCTCACTCTGCTGATGACGTCAGCAACTCTTCCGAGATCGCTTCAATCTGGGCAGCGTCGATGCTGGTGGCCTCTTCGGCAAAGCCGACGAGCAGAGCTAGATCGCAGAGGCGATTGACGCGGCGTGGCACACCGAGCGAGTGCTGATGCACGGCTTCGAGGGCCGCATCGCTGAATATCTGACGTTCGACGCCCGCGGCCTGCAGACGATGTTGCACGTAGGCCATCGTTTCGGTGAGCGTGAGTCGCCGTAGCAGGCACTTCACCGCAAACCGCTCTTCCAGATTTGGTGTGCGCTCAATCGATACGAGCAAACCCGTCTGACCGATCAGCAAGAGCGTGGCCAGCGGTCGCCCCGCATATTGCAAGTTGAGCAACAGGCGCACGGTTTCCAGACCGCCGTTGGCTGCGAGCAAATGTGCTTCGTCGATGATCACCAGCGCGTGCTTGCCGGCGCGAGCATTGTCGCCGAGTACGGTTTCCAGGCGTCGCAAGCTTTGTTCGAGCGTCTCTGGTGCCTGCGAGCGTGCTTCGCTGAGTTGCCCGGCAAGGTAGATGAGAAGTTGATCGCTGGGCAACTGCGGAAAGACGATGTTCAGACGCGGCGAGAGCGCATCGCCACATTGCCGCAGCAAGGTTTGGATCAGCGTGGTCTTGCCGACGCCTGCAGGGCCAGCCAGCAACGCAGCAGGCTGGCGCATTTCGACAGCGTAACGCAGCTTTAGTAAAGCGCCCTGCTGACTTTCGCCAGGGTAATAGAAGCGCGCGTCGGCCGTGTGATCAAACGGCCGAGCGTTGAGTTGCCAATGCGCTTCGTACATGGTCAAAAATCCGTCCCACCGCTGCGATTACAGAAACGACAACTCAGGTTGCGTGACAAAGTTTTCGGCAATGCCCACGGCTTCGATGCCCGAATCGTACAAGCGATCGCCTACCGCGCGGCTCTCGCCGATCGAAGCGAATCGTGTATCTCGCACGACTACCGCCGCATCGAGCGGACAGTTCTCACCCTTGGGGAAGAGTGATTCACTGCCCGTGTTTAACGGGCCAAGGTCGACAATGACCAGATCGAAAGTGGCCGCCGTTGCTCGCAAGGTGGCGGTCACGCGAGGATCGGCGAGTGACAGCGGTGCCGACGACGAAGTGACTTCGAGTGGCAAGACCGTCAAGCGATCGGCCAGCGATTTCACCGCAGCTTCGCTGAGTGGAATCTTGCCGGTCGCGGCATCTTGCCAGCCATAAGCCGTTTCGAGGCCGAGCATCGAGGCCAATTGCGGTCGGCTGAAGTCGGCATCAACGAGCGCCACATGAATACCCGCTTGTGCGGCAGCGCGAGCGAGGCACAGCGCGAGTGTGGTGCGCCCTTCGCCACGGCGGCTACCGGTCACGCCGAGCACCTTCAAACCACCTCGCACGACGCTCAGCAGTTTGTTGCTGGCGCTGGCGAAGTAGCCGCTCGGATCGTGCATCAGTTTGTCGCACAAGGCGGGCCAGGTGAAGCGATCGACTTCCCAGAGCGGAACGTAGGGCCGCTTGGGGACTGTGTGTTCAGCGGCAGTGCTTTCAACAGCAGTATTATCGATCTTCTTCTCTTCAACGGCTTTTGCAACGATAACGGGCTCGACAGCCTGCTGTTCGGCTGGCTTACTCTCGGCCGGTGCTGGTGCAGGCTGCGACGTCTTCTCGGCCGGATTCTCTTCGGGTGCGGCCACGGGACCAAAGGCAATCGCCTCGATCTCGGAGGTTGTTTCGGCGGTGACTTCAGCCGGCAATTCGACAACCGGTTCAACAGCAGGCTCGATATGCGGAGCCGGCATGCGCGAGTGGCTGTTGTCGATCCGCAGTTTGCGTTTGGTCTTCTTTTCGATGACCGGCGGAGCGATGACAACCGGCTCTTCGTAGGCTTCTTCGATCGGCTCTTCTACCAGAGACAGTTCTTCGGTCGCCGGTGCCGTGTGCCAGCCATCGGCAACACTCTCGGTGCAGGTGACAGCCGGAGCCATCGGCAGTGCGAACCAGGTTTCGGCATCAGCCAGCGAGAGAGTCGAGTGAGCGACGATAGGAGCATCGACAGCCCACAGATTCGCAAACGCTTGTGGAGCGGATGGTGGCAACTCGAGCGTTGGCTCGATCGTTGGTTCGGCAATCGCCGCCGGCACTGTCGCAGCTTCAACGACTGCAATGTTGTGCTCTTGCGGAACCACTGGCGGTGGTTCCGGCATTGGTGGTTCGATGAAGACAATTTCTGGCGGCAGTTCGCCATCAGCACCGCGTTGCAGCAAATCGAGCCGCGCCAGTTGGCGCGCAATCTCCAGCATGCTGCGCGACCAGTTACGGCGCGGCGGCAAGGGGAGCGGATGCGAATCGACTACCGGTTCTACCGGGGTTGGTTCCGGCAAGGCAACTTCCGGCCGGCTCGCAGCACGACGTTGCAGGCGGCGCGGAACTTTCCGCTCAGGCTGCAAGTGCGAAGCAGGAACGGCTTTGGTACCGGCGGCGTTATCGACGCGGTAGAAAGTGCCTGCGTCGTACATGGCATCGAATGCAGCCGACTCACCTTCCGGTTCGCCCGCGTATAGCGAGGGCAAAGCGGGAGCGTAGTCGCCGCGCGGTGTCGAGCGCGGAGCAGCCGATGGTTCTTTTGCGAAGGCTTTAATAAAGGCCTGATCCAGTACGCTCATAACGATTACCGCCGGGGGTGGAGGTGAACGAAGCGGGGGACGTGCGTGATGGTACGCGGGTGCGGCCTTGCTCGGCAGGAGGAGCAGGGGGCAACAGTGGTGCATCTCGCAAGTTGGTTTCGGGATACTGCGGCCCATTCAAAGTCGGGCCAGTGCTCGGTGCGGGAGCTGTTCCTGCGGCCGGAGCGGGAGTGGTTGGTGCCTCGGGACGAGTCGCCACGCGAGCTTCGCCCGGCTGTTGCCAAGGGAAGAGCGGCGTGTTGTTGCTGGCTGGGGCTGCTTCGCCGCTGGGAACTACCGGCGGATGAAGGTCAGCCGTGGAGTTCGCCGGCGAATGTTGGTCGGCCGCAGCTGGCGAAGGAGTGGTATCCATCGGATGGCTGGGAGACTCGACAAGCCGCGGAGCCGTGTTGGCGGCTTCGGTAGGCGAATGATCGTGGTTGTGTTCGCCGGGAACTTCGATGGCGAGACCTACTGGCGCGGCAGTCTGTGGCTCGGCAACTTCCTTCACCGGCTGATTGCGACGAGCCAGATAGATCGTGCCAACCAAGGCAATCACAAACCCAATGGCAATGATCTTGCCATGCGAACCGAACCAGTCGCTGCTCTTCCCTTCGACCTTTTGCTGACGAGCTTCAGCTCGTTGGCGGCGGAGCGAGCCCGGCGAAGGCTTGGCAGCCTCAACAGCTGCTGCAGTCGTGGCAGTGCTCGTTGCTTTAGCATCGGTAGCCGCAGCAACGGTCGAAGGAGTTTTGGCGTCAGCTTTGACTTCGGTTTTGATTTCGCTCTTAACAACCGCTTTGGCTTCGACCTTGACCTCAGCCTTGGGCTCGACCTTGCTCTCGCTGACTTCCGGCGAGATTGCAGCGGCTTTGACTGCCGTGTCGATGACAGTGGGGAGTGTGCTTTTCGCCGCCGGTGAAGCGACGACTTCCGCCTTCTTTTCGACCACGGGCTTTTCAGCGACTGGATTTTCGATCACCGGTTTTTCAATAACCGGCTTATCGATTGCTGCGGGCTTGGCTTTCAGTTCCGAGCTCTTCAATTGCGGGCGATCTTCGACGGGCGAAGTTGTCAGTCCCATCGTGAGGGCCGTGGTCGAGAGGCCAGCGGCCATTTCGTACAAGCTGCTGGGTGTCTTCGGCCAGGGATCGCTGAAAGTGGTCGGTGGAAAGGCCGCAAACGGTGCCGAAGTGGGAAACCCACTTGGCAAAGGCGACATGCTGATCGGTGCCATCGCGATGGGTGCCGCAGCGGCTGCCACAGGCGCTGCCGGCATGGGCGGAGCAGGTGGCACGCGATTGATGTCGGCTAGCTGAAACAGCAGCGGCATCTCGCGGGCACGATGAGGCTCGGTCGCTGGCTCGGGGCGAGCAGACCAGAGAGTATTACCCGTCGATTGGTCGGTTGTATTCTTCATGAGTGGGGGAGTCCTTTCCCCGATCTGCCCGAGAGCAGTCATGCTCGCGCAGTGCCATCCTGGCGGCGCGCGAAGGGATGTTGTCGCCTTCCAATTATCGGTATCGGTCTTAACGGTCTTGAGCTTTGGTGAAACTTTGCGGACAAACATCGCTGCTAGGCTAGCAGTGGGTGGCGTTGTCTACGTCTTTCGCAGGGCGTGGCGGGACCAAACTTGGTGGTGATTGCGAGTCCTGCGATAGCAGTGCGCGCATTCCGCCGCCCGGCTCGGCATGTTATCATTCTGGCCTTCCCGCCTAGTTCCTCCCCGTGTTTTTGGAGTGCGAGATGTCTCAGCCTGGCCAGCCGTTGAATGCTTCCAGCGGTTTTCGATTGACCACTGTCCAATGGCTGATTTGCTTTATCGCAGCGATCGGTTTTGCATTTGACATTTACGAACTGTTGATGCTGCCGCTGATTGTGCGTGACGCCTTGCTGGAACTGGGCGGAATTCGCCCCGGCACCAAAGAATTCACGACGTGGTTCAGCTTGCTGTTTTATGTGCCTGCCGTGGCCGGTGGCATTTTTGGGTTGCTGGGCGGTTATCTGACGGATCGGCTTGGCCGCCGTCGCGTGCTGACATGGAGCATTCTGCTGTACGCCTTTGCGGCGTTTGCAGCAGGCTTCTCGACGAGCTTGCCGATGCTCCTCTTCTTCCGCTGCTTGGTATTCATTGGCGTCTGCGTCGAGTTTGTCGCAGCGGTGGCCTGGCTAGCAGAACTTTTTGATAACCCGAAGCAGCGCGAAGGTGTGCTGGGCTTTACGCAGGCTTTCTCTTCGCTCGGCGGCTTGTCGGTCGCGATGGTTTCGATCATCGTCGCCGCGTGGGCCAAGAACGAGGCTCCGAGCATTCTCTTCAAATCGATCACGCTGCCTGCGATGCAGCTTCCAGCGATCGCTTTGCCAGACTTCCTGAGCTTTCTCGGCACGATTCCGAATCCCCATGCTGGTTGGCGCTACTTGTTGATGTCGGGTTTGATTCCGGCCATTCCGCTGATCTTGATTCGTCCGTTCCTGCCGGAGTCGCCCGCGTGGGCCGCCAAACGTGAAAGTGGTAAGCTCCGTCGGCCTTCGATCGCTGAGCTGTTCTCGCCCGAATTGAAGCGAACCACGATCGTCACCACTTTGATGTTCACCTGCAGCTTTGGTGTGGCATTCGGTGCCATTCAGCAGATGCCGCAAATTGTTCCGGGCCTGCCCGAGACCAAAGAGGCGATCGCCAAGGCTTTGGAAGAACGGTTTCCGGCAGAGAAGCAAGAAGCTCTCAAGACGAAGTTGGCTGCGGAAGGCAAAAGTAAGGAGGAGATTGGGAGAGCCGTCGGTTTGGAGATTCGCAAGGTCGCTGGTCCGATCGAACAATCGCTGGCCAGTCACGCCACCGAACGACAAGAAGTGGGCGGTCTGGTCGGCCGCTTCTTGCTGGCGATTTTGATTTTGTTTGTTGCCAGCCGTCGCGCACTGCTGCGGATGTTCTTGATCCCCGGCATGATTTTGATGCCCATTATCTTCGGCTATGCCGGTACCACGAGCCTGCATTATCTGGAGTACGGCATCTTCGCTGCAGGTCTGCTTACCGTGGCTCAGTTCAGCTTCTGGGGCAACTACTTGCCACTGGTCTACCCGGTTCACTTGCGTGGGACTGGCGAGAGCTTTGCCGCGAACATCGGTGGGCGTCTCATCGGGACGTGCTTCGCCGGTGTGACGCAATGGATCGCCGTATACCTGCCGATCGATGAGCCCTATCCGACGAAGGTTGCGTACACGGCGGCCGGCGTGGCGTTCACGTTGTACGTAGTCAACTTCATCGCCAGCTTCTGGCTGCCGGAACCAAAGCCCGAGGCCTTGCACGAATAAGCTCGAAGGAGACGGCAAATGCCCGCTGAACCGGCGAAGACTACCGCAACCATCATTCCCTGTCTGCGCTATGCCAATGCACGCGCAGCCATCGAATGGCTTTGTACGGCATTCGGGTTTGAGAAGCGGGCAGTCTACGGCGACGAGAAGACTGTGCATCATGCCGAACTGACCTTCGGCAACGGCATGATTATGCTCGGGTCAAACGTCGAGAGCGAATTCGGCAAGCTGACCGCTCTCACCGCCGAAGTCGGCGGTCGCGGCACACAGAGTCCGTATATCATCGTTTCCGATGCCGACGCTCATCATGCCCAGGCAGTGGCTCACGGCGCGAAGGTTGTCATTCCGCTGAAGACCGAAGACTATGGCGGTCGTGGCTACTCTTGCCTCGACATCGAAGGCAACCTGTGGACCTTCGGCACCTATGATCCGTGGTCGGCGCCTCCGCAGAAGTAACTCGCCGGTAGCTACTGGCTGCGGAAGCGATTGCGTGAAGAAGAACGGTTCAGACTCCTGTCTTCCCGCCGCTCGTTGCTATAATAGAGGTTGTCATAGCCCACGCCTCTTTCAGCCCGCGCGCCACCATGCCTCTCTACGTTTACGAAGTGATCACCGACGACGATTCGGGCGAGCAGTTCGAAATCTTCCAAAGCATGGCCGAGGAACCGTTGAAGAAGCATCCCGAGTCGGGCCTGCCGATTCGGCGTGTCTTTCAGGCTCCAAATATTGGCGGCAAATGGTCCGATTCGGCGATGGGCAAGAGTGCAGCTGATGACAAGAAGCTCGGCCGGCTGGGGTTCACCAAGTACGTGAAATCCGGCGATGGCACCTACGAGAAAACCGTCGGCAAAGGCCCTGATACGATCTCGCGTGATGCCCCCGTTCAACCCGGCGACCTGTAAGTTGGCCGCCGGGTCAGCACAGCTGTCTACTGCTGAAACTCGTAGCCAAAAATCGCGTTGAAGCCGGTACCGTCGACGCCGCTGCCGAGCACGCGGTAATACTTGTCGGTGATGTTCTCCAGCGACAAGCTGATGCGGTGCTGATTGGTAGCACCAAATGTCGTGCCCGTTCGCATGTTGAGCGTGGCAAAGCCCGGCGTGGCGAATTCGCCATTCACGTAGAAGCGGCTGTCGGAGTTGCTGGCCGGATTGTTACGATCCTGGCGATTCACCATCCAAGTGAAGACCTCGAAATAGCTCAGGCGAAGATCGTCGCGCCAGCGCAACCCGAGCACACCCTGGGTCGGCGGAATGCGGGTGTAAGGCTGCGAGGTCGTATCGTCGCGGCCGAACGTATAGGCGAAGTTGCCGAAGGTCGACCAGTTGGGGTCGAGCAAATACTCGCCCGAGAGTTCGGTGCCGTTCAGGTAAGCCTGGTGATTGCCGAGGATGACGTTGCCCATCACGACATCGCGCGTGATGTAGTCGTCGATCTGCATCCACCATTCATAGATCTGCAGCCGCAGTTTGTCGCCGTTGTACTTAGCACCAATTTCGTAGGTATAGCTGTGCTCGGGCTGTAGATTGAGCGCCAACAGTTGCGGCTGTTGATTGGCATTTTGTTGAAAAGTGTTGTTCGCCGTCAGATCGTCGATGGTTGGCGCACGGTAACCTTCGTACACACCGCCCACGAGGTTGACTTCTTCGGTCAGCTTGTAGGTCAACCCCAGGCTGCCAACCCAATCTTGATAGGTGCGTGAATAAAAGACGTCTTGCTGCACATTCATGGGAAACGTGAATCGAGGCGTCCCTTGCTGATCGGAGTTTTCGTAGCGTACGCCGGCGACCGCGTTCAATCGCTCGGTGAGGAAGACGTCCCAATTCAGGTAGCAGCCCACGCGATCGGCGATGGAGTCGTCCGGATATTGCGGACCGGCCGCTTGTTGAGCGGGGGGCAACGGCAGGCCTGTTTGCACGCTGAAACGCTGCCGCGTGGCATCGATGTCTTCGTAGTAATAGTCGGCACCGTAGGTGAAGATGCCGAGCCCTTCGTTGCTCAGGTCTTTCGACAGGGCGACCTGAAAGCCCACCATGTCGTTGTCGAACTCGCCTTCTTGGCGGCGCGTATAATCGTCGAGCGGCACACTAAAATTCGTGAACTCCCGCGAACCTTCTTTCGTTCGTTGATAAGAAAAGGTCGTCGAGAACGTATCAAAGAGCGGGTTGATGTTGTAGGCCAGACCCTGCCAACGAATGTAGGCCAGATCGCGCTGCTGCGGGTCGAAGAAGGTCGGCCGCGGCGTGTTGCCGGGACGGTTGTACACGAACGGAGCAAAGCGATCGCTGCGCGGCAGGTTCTGCTGCTCGAAGTGCGAGAGGGCAAACGTCAGCACCTGATCGTCGTTGACCATCAGGTTATATTTGATATCGCCCGCATACTGATCGTAATTGGTGAAGGGCTGGTGGCCTCGACCGCCTCCGATATCAACGTCGTGTACGTCCATGTAGCTGGCACCGGCAAACAGCCCCCCGCCACCGACCCAGCCCTCGATGTTTGCGCGGCTGTAAGGCGCGCCGTCGGCCGTGCTAAAGAATTGCCGAAACGAACCGGCCGTGTAGTCAGCACGATAGGGGTCGGCCGAGCGCGTCACAATGTTGACGGTGCCACCGATGGCATCGCTGCCGTACAACACCGAGCCACTGCCGCGCAGAATCTCAATCCGTTCCACTTGCCCGGGATCGAAGGTGTTGAAGTATTGATTGGGCCCCGAACGGAGCACGCTGTTGTTCACGCGAATGCCGTCGACCAGAATCAGCAGTTGCTGGCCAGTGACGCCGCGAATGAACGGCGATGCCTGACCGCGTCCCGTTTGTTGCATGAGCACACCTGGCTCGAACTGCAACGCCCGGAACATATCGCCCGCTTGCTTCTCGCGAATCGTCTCGCGGTCGATGATGGTGCCAAAATTCGACTGCTCAAAGAGCGACTTCTCACCTCGGATCACATTGTTCAGGCCGCCGATATCCAGCGGAGAATCGCCCCCGAAGAACTGATCGGCCAACGAGGGAAAAGCCGGATTGCCAAAAGTGGGCTCCGCTTCGCTGGGTTCGCTGAATGGCTGCACGGGCGTGGGCTGCCCCACGACATCGGTATCGGGCAACGTCTGCGGTTGGGCCGTCGTCGGCTGCGTGTTGCTGGTCGTCTCTTGCGCGCCGAGCAACGCGGGAACGGCCGCGAGCGCGACTGCGGCGGCCAACCATCTCGGAAAGTAGAACATGGCGAAACTCCGTCCTGCTACGCACGAGTTGGCCCGAAGCTGGTCGCGCGCGGTCAGGAGCCTGGATGCTTCGTAATGTTCGGCAGCGGCAGAGTTTGACGATTACAGATGTTCTTGCAACCGGTACCGCTTAACACGATCAAGCAAACTCTATGGCGATTTAATCGCCTCGATTGTCGTCAGCATCGACATGGCTGCTTCAAGCTACTGCTAGCGAAATGTAATTTGCCCAGAGATTTACAGGCTAAAGCAAAGTGCGGTCCGCGGCGCGCGACTTGCCAGCAGCTAGCGGCCATGAATGAATCAAATCTGCCGCCGGACAAGAAGTCTGAATCAACGCCGACGCAGAACTCTGCGGGGGCCAGTCAAAAGCCGCGCGTCTATCGCTCGGACGAACTCTTTGGCGGCGACCGCGAGATCTGGATTGAACATGGCGACCTGCAATATCGCCTGCGCATCACCAGCGCGGGCAAGCTGGTGCTGAACAAGTGAAATTCCGGTGCGGTGTCGTGGACAAACCTACGTGGGACCAGCGGCTCTAACTGCTGGGGAGACATTCTCGGCGTACTTCTCGAAGTTCTCTTTGAACTGACCGCTCAGCTTTTTGGCGGTAGCGTCGTACGCCGCTTTATCGGCCCACGTGCTGCGCGGTTGCAGCAGTTCGGTCGGTACACCCGGGCAAGTCTTGGGAACCGCAATGCCGAATACGGGATCTGGCGTCGTCTCGATCTTCGCCAGAGTGCCGCTGTGTATGGCATCGATGATTGACCGCGTCAGTCGCAGCTTGATGCGCGAGCCAGTTCCGAATGCGCCGCCCGTCCAGCCAGTATTCACTAGCCAGACATTTGCTTGATGCTGCTTCATTTTCTCAGCAAGCAGCTCGGCGTACTTTGAGGGATGCCACACCAAGAACGGTCCGCCGAAGCAAGGCGAGAACGTCACTTGAGGTTCGGTGATTCCCATCTCGGTGCCCGCGACCTTCGCCGTGTAACCGCTGATGTAGTGATACATGGCCTGCTCGGCCGTCAGCTTGCTCACGGGGGGCAACACTCCGTACGCATCGCAGGTGAGGAAGATCACATCGGTCGGATGACCGGCAACGCAGGGAATCTTGGCGTTGCGAATGAACTCAATCGGGTATGCCCCGCGCGTGTTCTCGGTGACACTGACATCGGTGAAATCGACGTGATGTGTCGCGGCATCGTAGACCACATTTTCGAGTAACGCGCCGAAGCGTAGCGCCTGAAAGATCTCGGGCTCGGCTTCAGAACTCAGGTTGATCGCCTTGGCGTAGCAGCCACCTTCGATATTGAAGATGCCATCGTTCGACCAGCAATGCTCATCGTCACCAATCAGCAGGCGATTCGGATCGGCTGAGAGCGTCGTCTTGCCGGTACCCGACAGGCCGAACAATAGCGACGAGCGCCCCGTCTCTTTGTCCGCGGTCGCCGAGCAGTGCATCGATAGAATGCCCTGTTTGGGCATGTAGTGATTCATGAGCGTGAAGACGCCCTTTTTCATCTCGCCGGCATACTCGGTGCCGAGGATCACCATCTCGCGCGTGGCCAGGTTAACATCGATACTCGTCTTCGAGGTCATGCCCGGGGTGTGACGGTTCGCGGGAAATTGCCCGGCGTTGTAGATGATCGCATCGGGTTCGCCGAAGTTAGCCAGTTCTTCGGCTGTGGGGCGAATCAGCATGATGTGCATGAACAGGGCATGATAGGGCCGCGAACAAACGACCCGAATCTTCAGCCTGGTCGCCGGATCCCAACCGGCAAAGGCATCGACGATGTACAGCTTCTTGCGGGTGTTGAGATAGTCTTTGGCCCGCTCCAGGTTGATCTGAAAGATCTCGTCCTTGATGCCGATGTTGACGTTGCCCCACCAGACATCGTTTTCGGTAATCGGTTCCTTGACGATTCGTTTGTCTTTGGGCGAGCGACCGGTCTTGGCACCTGAGTAGGCAATCAGCGCGCCGGTATCGGCAATGTTGCACTGGGGATCTTCGCGAATGCCCAGCGCGTAGAGTTCGGCTGGGGCTAGATTGCGGCGAATGTCCGCGACGGTGATGCCGATGCTCTTAAGATCGAAGGCCGGAGTGGTTCCGGGGTGTGGATCGGCAAACGAACTATCAGGGACGTGAGGCATGTGGGCGAAATCCTGCTCGCGCAACAAGGGAGATGGTGAAGAAACGTGAGCAGCGGTCCACTCGAAGCATCCGCCTCTGGTGCTTCAAGAAATGACCTCTGCTCGCGAGCATCTTCGCATGGCGAGCTAACACGCGAAAGGAGAGGAGCCGTTCGCGGCTATCGAACCTGCTACCTGCCAGCCTGCTGACCCACGGCGGGGCGAACTTGCTGTGCAGTTGCGCCGCTGGCAGCACGGCAGTACTGATCGAATGTGACGAGGGTGAATTTATCGCTCACCATATAAGTCTGCGCTTGCTCGATCCGCTTTTGATCTTCGCCCGAGAGTCGCCAAACAATAAGGTGCTTGGAATGGACTTCTGCCTTACGGTGGAACTTGTCCGATTGGACGACTCGTTCGATGCGCAGGGGAAGTAAGCCCTGGTCGAAGATGGCTGCGTTGAGTTCCAGGCGGGCACCAGCCGGCAAGTTGCCTCGCACGGAGTTGAGCCGGGCGTACCAGTCGGCGAAATATCTGAAATCGCGCGCGGCATCGGGATGGCGAGGCTTTTCGCCAACGGCCGTGTATTGAATGACTTTCGCTTCCAGCTTCAGACGAGTGAACTTGTTGCCGTTCTCTTTGAAGGCTTCGTGCTTAACGATAAATTCGGGCTTGGCCGCGGCTCGAAACACAGCGTCGGTTTCTTCGAGCGCTTTGGCCTGCAGCGATAAGGCTGCTTCTAGCAACTCCTTCGTGTCCATGGTTGCTTTGAGCTGCCGCTTGACGTCGAGCAGCGTGAGTTTGCCCTGTCTGGGCTCGAAAACGGTGATCTCTTCGGAGTTGGTCAGCAGGAAGTCGTAGATTTCGCCTTCGTTGAAGATGGTCAGGTTTTCGCTGAACGGCTCCTTGGCGGAGCCAATGAATAGCTCGGTATCGATCCGAAAATCCTCCCCTGCAGCCAGTCCAAAGGTGGCAAGCGCGAGGGCGGCGGAAAGTAGGAGCGTGGCGGGTCGCATGGCTGCGTCCTTGCTGGGATGGATTCGTTAACTGTCTCGCTCGGCGCGCATTTTTCGCAGCCGCAAACTCGCGCGGAGAGTAGGGAAACGCCTGCAGAGCGTCCAGAGCAGTTCCCTACTCAGCTAGCGGGTGCCTCAACAGATCGGAGTGGCCAGCCTATAATGCAGGAACAGTCACCACGCCCGAAGAAATCCCGTCCGAACCGAAGGCCAAGATGAGCGGCACGATCAGCCTTGAGGAAATCATCAGCGAACTCGAAGATCTCGAGGGGCAGGAACGGCTGCAGTATTTAATGGAATTGGGCGATACCCTGCCAGAGTTTCCGGAAGCCTGGCAGACGGAACCCAATCGCGTGCTGGGGTGCATGTCGCAGGTTTGGTTGATCCCGCGGGTCAAAGACGATGCCCGCGAACTGGAGTTTCAGGGAACCAGCGATGCGGCTCTCGTGCGCGGCCTGATTGCCTTCGTCCTGGCTGTTTACAACGGCCACTCGCCCCAAGCAATTCTCGACTATCCGATTGACGAAACCATTGAACGGGCCGGCCTGCGCAACCTAATTGGCATGCAGCGAAGCAGCGGGCTGCGGTCGATGATCCGCCGCATTCGCGATCTGGCAGAACTCGCTCAACAATCACCCGAAGCCTTAAAGGCGGGTGCTGCCACGGCAACGGAGAATGGCAATCCCAGCGGCTCTCCTACACCAAAGTCGCTACCGCCAGCAAAGCAGTCTTCATCTGCCCCGCCTCTCTCCTCCCGTCCCTCGACTCCTTCCCCACTCGACGTGGCTACCATTCGCCAGCAGTTCCCGATTCTGCAACGCCAGCTGGAAAACGGCCGTCCGCTGATTTATCTCGATAACGGCGCCTCGACGCAGCGGCCGCTGGCGGTGCTCGATGCGATGCGGTCGGTCGAAGAGACGGGCTACAGCAATGTCCATCGTGGTGGGCATCGGCTCGCGGCCGAATCGACAGAATTGTACGAAGAGGCCCGCTCGTTGGTCGCGCAATTGCTGAATGCCAAGTCGCGCCACGAGATCATCTTCACCAGCGGCACGACAGCCGGCATCAACTTGGTCGCGCAGAGTTACGGCGGTTCACAACTGCAGGCTGGTGACGAGATCCTGCTCACCGAAATGGAGCATCACTCGAACATCGTTCCCTGGCAGCAAGTGGCCGAACGCACGGGAGCGGTGATTCGCTGGGCTCCGATCACCTCTGACTATCGACTCGATCTGGATGCCTTCGATCGCCTGCTGACTTCGCGCACGAAGATTGTGGCGATCACGGCTATTTCGAATGTGCTGGGCACGATTAACCCGCTCCGCGAACTGATCAGCAAGGCGCACGCGATGGGCGCAGTGGTGCTCGTCGATGCCGCGCAAGCAGCGCCGCATGAACCGCTCGATGTACAGGCGCTCGATTGCGACTTTCTCGCCTTTAGCGGGCACAAAATGTTGGGGCCAACCGGCATTGGCGTGCTCTATGGGAAAGAGTCATTGCTGAATAGTATGCCGCCGTTCCTCGGTGGCGGCAGCATGATTCATCGCGTCACGCTCACCGGTTTTACGTCCGCCGATTTGCCCCACAAGTTCGAAGCGGGCACGCCGCCAATTGTGCAAGCGATTGGCCTGGGTGCCGCAGTGAAGTATCTGAACCAGATCGGGCTGGAGAACATCCTGCAGCATGAGCGGCAACTAGTGCATCGCGCTCACGAACTGTTGTCGGCGATTCCCGGCTTGAGAATTCTCGGCCCCGATCCCGAGTTCAAGAGCGGCATCGTGACGTTCGTACTCGATGGAGTGCATCCGGACGATTTGTCGCGGTTGCTCGATGTGCAAGGAATTGCGGTGCGCGCAGGCCATCACTGCGCGATGCCGTTGCACGCTCGCTTAGGCATTTCGGCCAGTTGCCGTGCGAGCTTCTATCTCTACAACAGCTTGGACGAAGTTCAGACACTCGCCAGTGAGTTGACGCAGATTCAAAAGCGCTTTGTGCGGTAAAGTTGTGCGCCAAATTGGCGCACTGCGAGCCATCTGGCTGTGGCATCGCGCGCATTTTTCGATCAACGGGCGGTGATTGCTCAGCGAGCGCGCTGCCCGAGATCAATCCGTATCTTTGGCAGCTCAATCGTCATGTTCCGGGGAATTGTCGCCTGACAATTCGGAAATCGGGGTAACTTTGGGCCTCTATATCGCCGAGTTTTAGGGCGAAAACGCCCGGAAATCGCGATTTGCGCCTTTCCCATTTCAGCTTGCCGCCCCGCTGGCATGCAATTCGCAAAAGTCTAGCTACACCGAGCAGATTGTCCCTGCTGACAGACTGCCGCGTGTCTACCTGCCCTGTGTCAACACAACGCTGTGCTCCTCGTGAGCCAGCTAATAATTTTTGATTGGTTTGAAAGGGGATTGCGATGAAACATTATTGGCATATCGCAGCTGCATTGCTGCTTGCCGTCGTCATACCACTCGATGCTTCGGCTCAACGAGGCGGTGGTGGTGGGGGCCGCGGTGGTGGGGGCGGAGGCGGAGCCCGCGCAGGTGGAGGTGGAGGTGGAGGGGGCGGAGGCGGTGCACGTGTCGGTGGTGGCATGAGTGCCCCACGCGCAAGCAGCGCGCCGCGCATGAACTCTGCGCCACGTGCGAGCAGCGCGCCTCGTGTAAACGTAGCGCCGCGCGCCAATGTTCAAGCTGCCCCGCGAGTTTCTGCTCCACGGGCCAGCGTGCAAACGGCACCTAGGGCTGCAATCCAATCTGCTCCGCGCGTGAATGCCGGGGTGACGCCTCGCGTAAATGCCGGGGTGACGCCTCGCGTAAATGCCGGGGTGACGCCTCGCGTAAATGCCGGGGTGACGCCTCGCGTAAATGCCGGGGTGACGCCTCGCGTAAATGCCGGGGTGACGCCTCGCGTAAATGCCGGGGTGACGCCTCGCGTAAATGCTGGTGTCGATGGCAACACACGCACGACGCTTCGCCCTGTGACGCCGGGCGTCGGGGCAAACGTCAATTCCGGTATCCGCGGCAACGCCGGCGTTGGTGCTGGTGTTAACAGTGGCGTGCGGAACCAAGGCGATATTCGTGCGAACGTGAATGCTGCTCTGAACGGTCGAGTTAACTCGCCGATTCGTAGCAACATCGCTCCAGGCGTGAATGCTGGGACTGGCGCAGCCGGCCGGGCAAACCTGCCCGGAGTCGGTCGGGTTGGTGTAGATGGCCGAGTTGGTACTGACGGTCGCATCGGTGTGGATGGTCGCGGTCGTAATGATGGTCGAGTTGGCGTCGACGGCCGTGTGAACGGTCCCAATCGTGTCAACAACTTCCTGAATGGCGCGAACGTCAACGCTCGGGCTAATCTGCCCGGCGTGAATGCTCGCACTGCGATTCGTCCCTCTTGGTACAACAACAACTTGGGACTGAACAGCCGGATCAACGCGAATCTGGGCCGCACGATTGGTGCCTCGCTGGCAGGAGCCGCGACGGCCAATTACTTAAATAACAACCCGAACCGTAATCGGCATTGGGGTGGTTATGGTAACGGCGTCCGCAACTACTGGGGCAACAATCGCTCGCCTTACTTCAATAACCGTTGGTGGGCCGGTCACTATGTGTATCGTCCCTACAGCTACTTCAACTACGGTTGGGGTGGTCGCCCCTACGGTTACTGGTGGGGTTCGCCAGGCTGGGTCGGCGTGAATCGCTGGTACGGTGGCTGGGGTGGCTGGAATTCGCCTTACTACTACGACTACGGTGTGGGCGGTAACGTCGTCTATCGTGACAACTACGTTTACGTCGATGGCACCAACGTCGGTACTGCGGAAGAGTACGCTCAGTCGGCTGCTGCCTTGGCTACGGTTGATCCCGAGGAAGTGCCTGCTCAAACCAGTGAAGACTGGTTGGGCCTAGGGACCTTCGCCTTGGTCGAAACCGACGACAGTGGCAACAAGGAGACGATCGAACCTTCGCGGTACGTTCAGCTCGCCGTGGATAAGAAGGGTTTCGTCAGCGGTACGCTCTTCAACAAAAAGGACGACGAGGTTTACTCGCTCAGTGGTCGTGTCGACAAGGACACCCAGCGGATCTCGTTCCTGGTCGACAATGACAAGGACATCGTGTTCGAAACTGGTTTGTACAACCTGACGCAGGATGAAACGCCGGTACTGGTCCACTTTGGACCAAAGAAGTCGGCCACCTTCGTCTTCGTACGCTTGGAAGAGCCCAAACAAGATGCGACAGAGCGGGGCAGCATTGAGCAGCTTCCGTAACTGGCAATCTAGCAATATCCGGACGCTCGCAAGCTCTGCTTGAGAACGTCCTCTCGGCCCCTGGTTTTTGGGTTAACCAGGGGCTGTTTTATTTCTTGGCAGAATGGCCCTGAGTTTAGAATTTGAGCAGCTTGGCGTATTCGTCGGTCACTGCTCGGTAACATTCACAGCTGCCGGCCTCCAACCCCTTACGATCGACGATGGTGATCTTGCCGCGAGCACCACTGATCAGGCCCTTCTCCTGCATGATCTGCAGCGTTTCTGTCACGCTCGATCGGCGCACTCCGAGCATCGCGGCGAGAAACTCGTGCGTTAGTTGGAACTCGTCCCCTTCGGCTCGGTCGTGGGTCATCAGCAGCCAACGGCAACAGCGTTCCAGCAGTGGATGCAAACCATTGCAGGCGACGGATTGCGAAATCTGAAACAGGAACGCGGCGTGATAGCGCATCATCAGGTCTTGGAGGACGGAACCGGGTTGAGCTTCGCGCAACAGGACCTTCGTATCGATCCGCCAGCCCTCACCAGGCACTTGCACGAAAACTCGATTGGGTGAGGAACCTGCGTTCGACAGATTCGGCAGACCGACCATTCCTTCGCTACCGATCGTGGCCACTTCGATCATGCTGCCATCGAGCATCACGACGACGGCTGAGAGGGTGCCGCGATTGGGAAAATACGAATACTCGTAGGGAGCGTGAGCTTCGTACAAGACAAGTCCCGAGTCGAACTTGATCGAGGTGAGATAGGGGCGCAGCCGATCGAGCTCAACTTTGGGTAAGCGCGCAAGTATCTGGTTTCCGGACATCGGTGTTGGTCCTCTGGCAATGCTCAGAAGAAACCACCGAAGTACGTGCTGCTAAAAGCGAGCTGCATGCGTCGAAGGTGATGGGTTCTAAGGACAGCGTAGCTAAGTTCCTTGGGTGAGGCAGGAGAAAGGGGAAACCTTCACTCTATCAGTCGTCGTCACCCAACGGCACGTGAATGCGGAAATGTACCGGAACTATTCCCCGTCTTCAGTACGGTTTCCGACTGAAGCCAACAGGAAAAACTCCCATATTGCCATTCGACCGCTTCTACTCGTCCTGCTTTGCGACGTTCTCGCAATCGTGAAACAGATGACTAATTCCCAAGCTAAACCTTCGAATGGCCGGCCCCTATCGATACTCGTCGTGGACGATAACGTCGACGCTGCCAATTCTATGGCGATGCTATTAACTCGCTTGGGCGGCCACGAAGCGCGCGTAGCCTACAGCGGCCAAACAGCGATCGAGATCGCTCAGCTACACCAGCCCGAAGTGATTCTGCTCGACATCGGGCTGCCGAAACTCGATGGCTACGAAGTGGCTCGAATGGTGAGAGCCATGCCGGAAACCTGCTCGGCAGTGATCATTGCGGTGACGGGCTATGCGCGCGCAACGGACCGTGAGTTATCGCTGGCCGCGGGTATCGATCTTCACTTGCTCAAGCCCGTGAATACGCCCGAGTTGCTGGGCTATCTGCGCGACAAGGTTGGGAAAAAAGCGGCGCGGTAGAACCCGCGAGCAACTTACTCGGGCAGGTAGAGCAGTCGCCCGCAAACTTTGCAGAAGACCGGCTTGTTGAGTCGCAGTTGGTCAATGATGTGCGGTGTCAGCGATTGATTGCAGCCACCGCAAGTCTCGCCTTCGACGGGTGCCAGCGCATCGGCTCCCATCGACTTCGAGAGTCGTAAGTAATTCTCTTTGAAATCGCCGTCAATCAGCTTTTCTGCTTCCGACAGCTCGTGACTGTAGCGGCCTAGATCCCCTTCGAGCAATTCCTGCTGCGCGCCGACCCGAGCCCGGACCTTTTGCTCTTCCTCGCGATTCTTGACGAGCGATTCTTCGGCTGACTTGATGTTGGCCTGCAATACATCGAGCCGTTCGAGCGATTCGAGAATCTCATCGGCCAAAACGCTGCTCGCCTGATTGTCGGCGGCGATCTGATCTTTCAGCAGTTGGTACTCTTTGTTGCTGTTCGCCGAGTGCAGCTTGCCCTGCAGATCGAGCAGTTTGGCTTCCCGCTGCTTCAGTTGCAGTTGCTTTTCGTCGCTGCTCATCTTGGCAGCGCGATAGACTTCTTTGGCGGTGACCAGGTCGGCTTCACACTTTTTGACGTTGGCTTCCGAAGCGCGCACCTGCTTGGGGCCCCGTTGCAAACGGTCTTGCAGATCGGCGATCTGCGTATGAATGCGATGCAGAATTCGGAGCGCTTCGGTCAGCGAGGTCATCAGGAACGGATCCAGCAGATAAGAAGACGCCGGTGGAACAACCCGACTGCTTTATTGTAGCAGAAAGGTACGAAGGTAGATCGCACTGCCAAATTCAGGGGGCGTTCACAAACCAGCAGGGTTTGTGAACAGCGATGTGCGTGGCGCCCGAGGAATACTGCATGTCGTGTTCACAAACCGAGGCGGTTTGGGGCCACTTGTTACTCGTCGCCTTCGCATGGGTGGTGACTTACGGCGACTGCAACTCGCGGTTCGACGCGAGTTACGTTCTACGGAACTCGCACCAGCCAACCAATCCGCAAACTTGACTTGCTCGGGCAACTCACGCCCGAGCTGCTGCTGCGTCGGACCTAGATTCTTACCCGATCCAGTTTGACAAGCGCCTTGGGCTCGGTTACCTTCACCCATTAGATTGAGTGGATGGGTTTGCGCTTCGGCGATTAAACCTGTCCCTTCAATTACCCCTACCAACCCTTTCCCGCCTGCTGGCATGAAACAGTTTCGGCTTATTGGCCATAAGTAACTAGGTCATCCGCTGGCCCCCAGTTTGCTGCCTATCGATCGCGTACTGCCGGACACCATTCGGCAAACCGGTCTCCCCGGCTCCTGTCCCCACCTTACATCCGCTGGCAATTCCTTCCTTGGAGAGCAGTTATGAAGTGCGAAGGCAATCAAATGAGTCGTCGTGCGATGCTGACGGTTGGTGCCGTCGGCGGTCTCGGTCTGACTCTGTCCGACTTCTTTCGGATGAAGACCGCGCAGGCTGATCAAAAGCACTACGACTTTGTGCAGGCCAAGGCCCAGAGCATCATTCATATCTACCTGCCAGGCGGTATGGCCCATCAGGAATCGTTCGACCCCAAGCCGTACGCCCCGATTGAATATCGTGGCGAACTGAACCCGATCAAGACCAACACGGGTGAAGTGTTCTGCGAAACCTTGCCACAGCTGTCGCAAGTCGCCGACAAGATCGCCGTCATCCGCTCGATGACCCACGGCGAAGCGGCCCACGAACGTGGCACCCACAACATGTTCACCGGCTATCGTCCGAGCCCCGCTCTCAACTATCCCAGCATGGGTAGCGTGGTGAGCCACGAATATGGCCCACGCAATAACCTGCCTCCTTACGTTTGCATTCCCAACGTCCCGAACGAATTCGCGAGCAACGGCTATCTCAGCTCGTCGTTCGCTCCGTTCAGCCTCGGTGCCGACCCTGCCAACAACGGTTTCAAGGTGCAAGACCTGAGCTTGCCCGAGAAGGTGACCGAAGAGCGGTTCACTCGCCGTCGCTCGGCCCTTGATGCCGTCAACGACTACTTCACCAAGCGTGACAAGTCGGACAATGTCGGCGCGATGAATACCTTCTACGAACGAGCCTACAGCCTCATCAGCTCGAAGCAAGCTCGCGAAGCGTTCAATATCGAAGCCGAAACCGCTGCGGTTCGCGACGAATACGGCCGCAATACCGCTGGCCAGCGATTGCTGATGGCCCGCCGCCTGGTGGCTGCTGGTGCTCGCTTTGTCACGCTCACCTACGGTGGCTGGGACATGCACGCCCAGATTACTCGGGGCATGAAGAACGCCGTTCCTGCTCTCGACCAGGGCCTCACTGCCTTGATCAAGGACCTGGACCGCACGGGCCTGCTCAGCAGCACGCTGATCATGGTCTCAAGCGAATTCGGCCGCACTCCCAAGATCAACAAGGACGCTGGTCGCGATCACTGGCCCAAGGTCTTCAGCGTGATGCTGGCTGGTGGCGGTATCAAGGGTGGCACGATTTACGGCACGTCGAACGCCACCGCTTCGGAACCAGAAACCGACGCAGTTGGCCCGGAAGATCTGGCCACGACCATCTATCACCAACTCGGCATTGTCGCCGACAAGGAACTGATGTCGCCCGGCGATCGCCCGATTGAAATTGTCGACGGCGGCAAGGTGATTAAGGGCTTGCTCGCCTAGTTTTTCGATTACAATTGAGCGGGGCGGCAAAGTTTAACTCTGTCGCCCCGCGTTTCTATTTCGTCCCCGCCCAATTGTCCATTGGTCCCGTCGCCAGGCGCTAATTCGCTTCGAATTTTCGCACACTCCAGCGACTCCCCCGCCTGGCCAATGTCGCTTGTATCGCCTGCTCACCTTTTTCCCGCTTAGCGAGAATCCGGTATGAATCGTCTTCGTTTTGGGCTGCGCGCTCTCGCGTTTCTCTCCATCATCGGCTCGGCCTTCATCGCGAGTGCAGTCGAACCGAATATCGGCCAGATGTCTCCCACGGGCTTGCAACGGGGCACGGAGGTGGAGATCACCTTCACGGGAGCTCGTCTCGCCGATGCCAAGCAGTTGTTGTTCTATTCGCCGGGCATCGAGGTGAAGTCTGTCACTCCCGACAAAGACAACAAGGTCGTCGCCAAGCTGGCCGTCGCCGCCGATTGCCGCATGGGTATTCATGCCGTGCGTCTTGCGTCGGCCAGCGGCATCAGCAACATGCGAACCTTTACGGTCGGACCGCTGCCCGAAGTGGCCGAAGTCGAACCGAACAACCTGTTCACGACGCCCCAGGCCGTCGCCATGAACGTGACGATCAGCGGCACCTGCGCCAACGAAGATCTCGATAATTACGTCGTCGAACTCAAGAAGGGGCAGCGCCTGAATGCCGAAGTCGAAGGGCTGCGACTCGGCAATGTGCAGTTCGATCCCTACGTTGCCATTTTGAACGAAGCCCGCTTCGAACTCGCCCGCAGCGACGATGCTTCGCTCTTGTTCCAAGACTCCATCTGCTCGATCGTCGCTCCCGAAGATGGCAAGTACGTTGTGCAGGTCCGCGAGAGCTCTTTCGGTGGCGGTGGCGCTGCCTATCGCTTGCACCTGGGTTCGTTCCCACGTCCCACCGCCGTCTATCCGGCCGGCGGTCGCCCCGGCGAACAAATCCAAGCCAAGTGGATCGGTGACGCCGCCGGCGAATTCACCAGCAGCGTGACTATGCCGAATTCAACGGACGGCCAGCCCGGCGTCTATGCTCAGGACGACAAGGGCATCGCTCCATCGCCCAATCCGGTCCGCGTGATCGATCTGGCGAATGCTCTCGAAGTCGAACCCAACAACACCTTGCAAGAAGGCTCGCCCGGTGGTGCTGCTCCGATCGCCCTTAACGGCATCATCGACCAGCCTGGCGACATCGACTTCCACAAGTTCACGGCGAAGAAGGGGCAGCAGTTCGACGTTCGCGTCTATGCTCGCAAGCCTCTCCGCTCGCCACTCGACTCGGTGATGGTGATTCACAATGCCAAGGGTGGCAACCTCGCCAACAACGACGATAGCGGTGGCCCCGATAGCTACGCCCGCTTCAATGCTCCCGAAGATGGCGAGTTCTATGTTTCGGTGCGCGATCACCTAAATGGCGGCGGACCAAGCTACGTCTATCGCGTCGAGATCACCGAAATCAAGCCTGCGGTCGTCGTTGGACTGCCCGAAAAGGTGCAGTACATCGCGACCACGCTAACCGTTCATAAGGGCAATCGCATGGCCCTGATGGTGAACGCCCAGCGGCAAAACTTTGGCGGCGATGTGGTACTCGAAAGCCCCAACTTGCCCCCCGGCATGACGTTCGAAGCTCTGCCCTTCGCCGCTGGCAAGACGGAAGTCCCCGTCCTGTTTACCGCTGCTGCCGATGCTGCCCCGAGCGGAGCACTTGCCTATCTCACACCCAAATCGACCGACCCCAACGCTCCCACCGCTGGTAGCTTTAGCCAGCGAACAATGCTCATTCGCGGTGAAAACAATAACGACGTCTGGGGCCACGATGCCGATCGCATGGCGGTGGCCCTCGCCTCAGAATCACCGTTCAAGATCGATCTGGTACAGCCCAAGGTGCCGCTGGTTCGCAACGGCAACATGGGGCTGAAGGTTGTCGCTACGCGAGCCATGGGTTACACCGCACCCATTGCCGTCAAGCTGCTCTACAACCCCAACGGCGTTGGTTCGTCGGTGAGCGCTGTGATTCCCGAGAATCAAAACGAAACCGTGATCCCACTCACCGCCAACGGCAATGCTACGCTGGGTGTTTCGAAAATCGTAGCCCTGGGCACCGGTCCGCATGAAGGTGGCAAGGTCGAAGTGGCCACGCAGTTCATCGATCTGAATGTCGCCGATCAGTTCTTCAAGTTCACGTTCGAAAAAGGTGTCTGCGAACAAGGCCAAAACACCGAGTTCGTGGCCAAGGTCGAAAAAGTCAGCGACTTCCCTGGGGAAGCCACCTGCGAACTCGTCGGCTTGCCCAATGGCGCGACCTCGACCCCCGTGAAGTTCACCAAAGATACCACCGAAATCGTGTTTCCCGTCACGGTTATCAAGGATGCTCGTCCCGGCAAATACACCACGCTGATGACGATCGCCAAGTTCCAACAAGAGGGCGAAGAAGTCACCCACACCCTGGGCCCCGGCGAACTCCGGATCGATGCTCCGCTGCCTCCGAAGGCCGATGCACCGAAGCCCGCTGCGTCTCCGATGCCCATGCCGATGCCAACCACCGAGAAGCCGCCAGAGAAAAAACGTCTCTCGCGACTCGAACAACTGCGGCTCGAAAAAGAGCAAGCTGAAAAGAAATAACTCACGCTCCTAACTCCCTCGCCCCAGTACTCTGGAGAGAGGGTTGGGGTGAGGGGCTGACCCGCACCACGCTCAGCCATTTCCCACATCCAAAACTAAACCAACCGCTCATTCTTCCGGAGAGATTCACGTGTCGCAGCAAACGCTTGGCTGGTGGAGAAGCCTCGGGCTGTCACTGGGTATGTCGCTGGCGGTCTCTGCCGCCGCGCTGGCCGAGGGCAAGATCACCGCTCTCAACGTCTACCCGCCTGATGTGCACCTCAGCACGAAACAGGACTTGCAGCGGTTCGTGGTGGTCGCCACCCGCGAAGATGGCGTCACGCTCGATGTGACCGCGCAGGCTTCGATCAAGCTGGCCGACGACAAGCTCTGCAAACTCGAAAAGAACATGCTGCTTCCGGTTGCCGATGGAGCTACCAAGCTCAATGTCGAATATCAGGGTCTGCAGGCCGAAGCTTCCGTCGAAGTGAAAGATGCTGCGGCCGATCGGGGCATCAGCTTTCAACTCGATATCATGCCGGTCTTCATGCGAGGGGGCTGTAACACCGGCAGCTGCCACGGCGCGGCCCGCGGCAAAGATGGTTTCCGCCTCTCGCTGTTCGGTTTTGATCCTCAAGGCGATTACTACCGCCTGACGCGCGAAGCGGTCGCTCGCCGCATCAATCTCGGTTCGCCGAAAGACAGCCTGCTGATGGAAAAATCCATCGGCAGCGTGCCGCACACCGGCGGCAAGCGGTTTGGCGACGACACCGAACATTACGCGACCATGCTCCGCTGGCTGGAGATGGGTGCCCCGAACGATGCCGCGCCGACCCCGGCAGTCGTTGGTGTCGATCTCTATCCGCCGAGCGCCGTGCTCGAAGGCGAAGGAGCCGCGCAGCAGTTCATCGCCCGGGCTCGCTATGCCGACGGGACCGATCGCGACATCACCTCGCTCGCGACCTTCATGACCAACAACGACAACAGCGCGCCGATCACGCAAGATGGTCTCGTAACTGCTGCTGCTCGCGGCGAAGCCTTTGTGATGGCTCGCTTCGAAACTCACACCGTCGGCAACCAGGTGCTCGTGTTGCCGAAGAACCTGATGTACACGCCGCCAGCCGTCACCGGCAACTATGTCGATGAACTGGTGGGCGAGAAACTGAAAAAGGTGCGTATCCTGCCCAGTGGTATCTGCACCGACGAACAGTTTCTGCGTCGCGCCTCGATCGATATCACCGGCACCCTGCCCACCGAAGAAGATTTCATCGACTTCATGGGCGATGCCGATCCTAACAAGCGCGCCAAACTGGTTGACCGCTTGCTCGAACGGAAAGAGTTCTCCGAAATCTGGGCCATGAAGTGGTCCGAGTTGCTGATGATGAAGTCGAGCAACCAGGTCAGCTACAAGTCGATCTTCCTCTATTCGAGTTGGGTGACCGATCAGGTTGCCAACGACGTTCCACTGGACAAGATGGTGCGCGACCTGCTCAGTTCGTCGGGTGGTACCTTCAAGAGTCCTGGCACCAACTTCTATCAGATTGAGCGCGACACGCTGAAGACTGCCGAAAATGTCGCGCAGGTCTTTTTTGGCATTCGCACCCAATGTGCCCAGTGCCACAACCATCCGTTCGATCGCTGGACGATGGACGACTACTACAGCTTTGCCGCATTCTTCTCGCAAATTGGTCGCAAGCAGAGCGAAGACTATCGCGAGATCATTGTGTTCAACAGCGGTGGCGGCGAAGTGCGTCATCCGGTGGGTGGCAAGGCGATGACGCCCAAATTCCTGGGGGGCCAGGTTCCAGATGTCGCCGGCAAAGATCGCCGCGCGGTCCTCGCCGAATGGATGACCTCACCCGAGAACCCCTTCTTCGCCACGAGCGTGGCCAATCGCGTGTGGTCTCACTTCTTCGGCAAGGGAATCATCGAACCGGTCGACGACATCCGTGTCAGCAACCCCGCCAGCAATCCCGAGTTGTTCGAAAAGCTCGGTAAAAAGCTGGTCGAATACAAGTACGACTTCAAGCAGTTGGTCCGCGATATTTGCAACTCGCAAGCGTATCAGCGGTCGGTGGAACGAAACGAATCGAACATGGACGACTCGCGCAATTTCGCGCACGGCAATGTGCGCCGCATCCCGGCCGAAATGCTGCTCGACTGTATCAGCCAAGTGACAGGCGCGCCGGATAAATTCCGCGGGTTGCCGATTGGTGCTCGGGCCGTGCAAGTGGCCGATGGTCGCACCAGCAATTACTTCCTCACCACCTTCGGTCGCGCCCCGCGCGATACCGTGTGTGCGGCGGACTCGAAGACCGATCCCACCCTGTCGCAGGCCTTGCACATGATCAACGGCTCGACCATTCAGGGCAAAATCAGTGCAGGTGGCGTGGTTCGCAAGCAATTGGCCGACAAGCGGACTCCCGAGCAAGTCATCGAGTCGCTCTACATCCGCTGCCTCTCGCGCAAGCCACAACCTGAAGAGCTTGAACGCCTGATGACGACAGTGACTGCTTCGGAGAGTCCAACTGCTGGCCTCGAAGACGTCTTTTGGGCAATCCTGAATTCCCGCGAGTTTTTGTTCAACCACTAAACAGAATGCATTGTTTCTGAGCGACCTGCATAAGCACGTTGCTCAGTGAAAAAGCACTTCTGATTGACTGTCTGTGTCCGGAGTCTGGTTATGGTTCGCCTTTCGGTTGTGATTCGCTCGCTTGGTGCGGTTGCTTTGCTCGCGTGCAGTGCCTCGTTTGTCCTGGCTCAGGAAGCAGCCAAGCCAGCGGCACCAGCAGCCCCCAAGATCACCTACGAAGAGCACGTGCGGCCGATCTTTCGCGAGCATTGCTTCGCCTGCCACGCCCAGGATCGCGCCAAGGGTGGTCTCGTTCTGGATAGCTACGCCAAGACCATGGAAGGCGGTAGCAGCGGCGAAGTCGTGATTGCGGGTGACACTGGCAGTTCGCGCCTGTGGGGCCTGACCAACCATAGCGAAGAGCCCAAGATGCCGCCAATGCAAGACAAGCTGGCCATGGCCAAGCTAGACATCTTGAGCAAGTGGATCGAGCAGGGCGCGCTCGAAAACAGTGGCTCCAAGGCGAACATCAAAAAGAAGAATAACCTGGCACTGGCCAGCGTCAGCGCTACGGGTAAGCCCACAGGCCCCGTCGCGATGCCCGAAGGTCTGCTCAAGCAGCCCGTGCTGTTTACAGCCAAGCCAGGCGCCATCACGGCTCTCGCGGCCAGCCCTTGGGCGCCGCTGGCCGCAGTCGCCGGCCAGAAGCAAGTCTCGCTGTACAACACCGACACTGCTGAGCTGCTCGGCGTGTTGCCATTCCCCGAAGGCATTCCGCACGTGCTGCAGTTCAGCCGCAACGGCAGCGTGCTGCTGGTGGGCGGCGGCCGCGGCGGGCACTCGGGTCTCGTCGTGCTGTTCGATGTGAAGACTGGCAAGCGAATCGCCAAGGTTGGCGAAGAACTTGACGCGGTCCTCGCGGCCGACATCAACAACACACACACTCTCGTCGCCCTGGGTGGCCCAAGCAAGATCGTGCGCATCTACTCGACCGAATCGGGCCAGTTGCTGCACGAAGTGAAGAAACACACCGACTGGGTGCAAGCCGTGCAGTTCAGCCCCGACGGCGTGCTGCTCGCCACTGGCGACCGCAGTGGCGGCCTGTTTGTCTGGGAAGGTGAGACTGCTCGCGAGTACCTCGGCCTGCGTGGCCATACCGGCGCGATCAACGGCGTCAGCTGGCGGCCCGATGGCAACGTGCTGGCCAGCGGCAGCGAAGATGGCAGCGTGCGGTTATGGGAAATGAACGATGGCAACTCGATCAAGAACTGGGCTGCTCATCCGGGCGGCGTCTTCAGTATCAACTATGCCCAGGATGGTCGCTTGGCTACCGCTGGTCGCGACAAGGCCGTCAAGCTGTGGGGCGGCGATGGCGCAACCATCAAGACCTATCCCGCCTTTGCCGAACTGGCACTGCAGGCCGTGATCGTGCACGACGGCAAACGCGTCCTCGGTGGCGATTGGCTCGGCAACTTGAAAGCCTGGGACGCGACCGAAGCCAAAGAACTGTACGTCCTCGCGCCGAATCCGCTGCCGCTCGATCAGGCTCTAGCCGCCGCTCAAGCCGCAGTCCCCGTGAAGCAAGCGGCTCTGGCGCAAGCCCAAGCCGAACTGGCTGCAGCCATGAAACTTGTTGCCGATAAAGACGCAGCGCTCAAGCTGGCCAACGACAAGCAAACGGCTCACGTCGCAGCCGTTGCCAAACTGGAACAAGATCGCTTGGCTGCAGTGAAGCAGGTTGAGACAACCACCGCTGCTGTGACCGCGCAAGCAGCCAAGCTCGCGGCAGCTCAAGCGGCCGACAAAGCAGCCACCGATGCCAAGACTGCCGCTGACGCGTTGGTAACCGAAAAGACAAACGCCGCCAAAGCCACAGCCGATGTTGCCGCAGTGGACAAAGCGGCTGCCGAGAAGGCTGTCGCCGATAAGGCCGAGAACATCGCCGCCCTGGAAGAAAAAGCCAAAGCCAGCGCCGCTGAAGCGGCCAAGCTCGAGGCGGAACGAGTCGCAGCCGTCGCCGCTGCTACTGCTCAAGCTGATGCCGTAACCAAAACGGCCGCTGCAGTTGCCGCCGAGAACACCGCCCTCGAAACCGCCAAGGCGCAAGTCGCTACCGCCACCAAGCTCGTGGAAACATCCACGGCGGCTCACAAGGCAGCCAGCGATCAACTCCCCAGCTTCAAAGCCGAGATCGACAAACTGGCCAAAGAGAAAGCCGATCTCGAAACGGCAGCAGCCCCCAAGAAGGTCGCCGCCGATGCTGCCCAGCAAGCCTTGGATGCGGCGAATTCCGCCGTCGCCAAGACCCAGGCCGATCGCGACGCCTTCGCCAGCATGACCGGCAAGCTCGAAGCGGCCGCCAAGCAGGCTCAGGAACAAGTCGCTGCGAAGACTCCCCTCGCCACGCAAGCCGAAGCGGAACGGAACGCTCTCTCGACGCAAGCCGCCGAGAAGGCAGCTGCGACCAAGGCTGTTGCCGATAAGCTGGCCGCCCTGCAAGCCGAACTGGCGAAAGTTCAGGCCGAGCAAAAGCAAATCGACGACGCTCTCGCCGCCAAGGCCAAGGCCGCCGCCGATGCCCAAGCGGCCCTCGATGCCGCCAAAGAACTCGTCGAAAAAGCCGAAGCCGAAAAGAAGACCTTCGCCGAAGCTTACTCGCCGAAGTAGCCTGTCGTTCTTCGTGCCGCCGATCTACTCCGGCCCGATGTAAAACACATCATCCCCGGCCGCTGGACGACGGCGGGGAGCAGCAGTCGCGGCACCCGGCGTGGGTGTGTTCTCGTCGATGAAGAGCACTTCGCCGCTGGCCGTGGGAGATGCCCAGCGAACGCCTTCGCCCGCGCGGTGCGAGTAGCGGACAATGTTCGACGTGCTCACGCTGCCGCCGCTACGAAGGGGGCGATTGTCCACCGGCAGCTGAAACTTGCATTCGTCCTCGTACCAGTTTTTGGCCGAGTAGTTCGTCGCGCGATCGAGATTCAGGTAAGCACTGCGGGCCACATCCCACAGCCGTTCGCAGATCACATCGAGCCCGACGTCGGGCATCCACGGCAGGCCCATCTCGTTCAGGTTTACAAAGCCGCTGAACGAAATGTTGGGATGCAATATGGGCGTAAGCCAGCGAATGTCGGGTGGACTCGTGGGATAGGCATAGGGCAAGCGCAGTTCGACCTGGTGCAATTCGACAATCGAGACTTCGCCCGCCTGGCTCACATCGCGGGCCAATCCTTTGCCGCGAAAGGTGAAGACGTAACGATCCGCCGGTTCGCCGAACGACTCGACCTTCAGCAGACTGCTGCCGGCCGAAAGCTTCTGCAGCAAAGCCTGGTCGGCTTGCAAGCGTTCGGTGCGTTGTTTGGGATCCATGATGGTTTTCCTGGACAGCTTTTAATTCGGCGACGTTAGCGTGGAGTTTCCGTTTCGTCGCGAAGTGGACTGGGCTGCGACACGCTTTCTGTAGTCGTTGACCTGGGTGGCGACTGCGCGGCAGCCTCTGCCAGTGATTCGTCAGCCGCTGGCGGCGATTGGCTGCGAAACCAATAGCCCGCGAAGCCAAACACGGCCAGCACGACTGCCCCACCCCCGAGATACCACCAGGTGCGACCCGTCGGCGGCCACGCAAAGATGCTGGTCGCGGCGGTTTCTTCAGCGGGGTTCAGTTGCTGTTCCAGCATGGCTACCTGAGCATCGCGGGCTTTCAAGTCGACCGCCAGTTTGTCACGTTCCTTGTCGAGCTTTTCGGTCTTCGCTTTCCATTCTTCAATGCTGCCCGCTTGTTCCAGGTTACTCTTCTTCAGCAATTCCAAGTTGGCCTCAAACTGCTTCATGCGGTTCTCTTGCACTTCGTGGCTATTGCGCAGGGCAATCTCGGCGTCCTTGCGCTTGATCGTTTCATCACGATAGTTCTCGACGAGCCCGCGATCGGTTCCCTTTACTTCGTGCAGCACTCGATCGATCACTAGCAAGTCGTGCTGAGCTTGCCGCGCAAGTTGCTCGGCCTCGGCTTTGACGGCAACTTCTTTTTCGAGTTGCAGCTTGGCAACTACAGCGGAATCGACATTGTTCGTGCCAAGCAACTTCCAGGCAATGAGCGAGAGCAAGCAGAATTGCAGCGCGAGCATGCCCATCATCGCCATCCCTTCCCAGGCAGGCTTGGGGGGCGGCGGGGCCGATTGCACGTAGATGTTCGGCGAACCGGCGGAACCAGGTGTATAGCTGGGCATTGCTTGTTTTCCTTCTAACGCCTGCACGACTTGTTCGAGTTCCGCCTGCCGAAAGCGAGACGCGGTGACATAGAATCCGCCGGTGCGGCGAATTCGCTCTTTCGGCTTGCCAGTCCACATAAAGAACGCGCGGTCGAGCCGACAGGGGTCGATCACGTAGGCCACATCAAGCGGCTTGTTGAAAAAATTGTCGCAGATGAACATGTCCATGACGGACAAGAACACGCCCCAATCGGGATGCGTGTGATACCAGCCTGCCATCTGCATGTCGGCGGGAAACTCGTCGCGCTGGCGGGAGATCTTTTCCCACGTATCGTGCGTGAACTTGAAGCTTCCCTTGGTACTTTCGTAATGTTCCGCCCGCAGCGAATCGGAGATGACCACGAACGCCTTGCCGTCGCTGTCTTCGTAATGCCCGCCGAGCATCACGCCGCCCAGTTCCACCGTCTTGTCGCTCGCCGCGTGCGCTTCCATATCGAGCAGCACGTCGAGATCGACAAAAATCGGCAAGTCTTTGTCGCTTGGTTCGCCGTAGGCCACGACCGCAAAATGGCGATTGCGGTCCGGCCGGAGATTTTGCTCCGGCTGGGCCTGCTCGACTTCGCCAAATTGCATGTCGTCGGACATGGGGGGGAGGGGCTGGGGGCTAGGAACTCGGGGCTGGGGAAATGCGTTTCAGGTTTCGAGTTCAAGGTTGAAAATTGAGTTTAACTGCGAACTACAAACTGCGAACTTCAAACTTTGAATGTTGCCGCGCGGTCAGCAGCGAGCAAAAAGGTTTGGTACTCGCCGCCGGCGGTGACGCGAACCATATCGTAAGCAGGAATGCCCAGCGCGGCGAGTTTTTCCGCGGCCAGCGGATGATCTTCGGGAATCGCGTGAATCATCTCGGGCTGGGCGGCCTGTCCACAGCTGGGGCAGATCGCTTCTTTGGCATTGACCAACTGTTGCGGCCGCATCACGGAGCGCGTATTGCCGCAATTGCAATGCAGGGCGAGGATCAAGTCGCGATCGAGTTCCAGCGTCAGCTTTGCCTCTTCGGCAAAGTGCGGCCTAGCTGCCTGGAATAGTTCGGCGGCAGTAATCTGGGTCGCGGAGACCTCGAGCGAGATTGGCTCCGGGTAAGTCTCATGGCTGAGGCAATCGTCTCGCCGCTGGTAGTGCGTGGTATAAAAATTATTGGCAATGCCATTAAAGACCATCGCCGCGCCAGCTTGCACAGGCAGACCATGCAGCAACTTGAGTGCTTCCTGAGTCTGCAGCCCGGCGATCATCGAGCCAATGGTCGGCGCCGTGGGCACTTTGCCAGCGAGCAAGTCCTCGCGCTTCAGCAGCGGGCAACTGTAACGCAAGCTGATGAGGCGATAGTCGTTCTCCGTCATCGCGCATTCATAACAGGCACTATGCGGGGGCACAAAGACCTTGGCCACGCCGCTGATCTCTTGAATGCCGCCATCCACCCAGGGCGTGCCGACTTTCCAGCAGCAGCGATTGACCCACAGGCGAGCCTCGCGGTTATCGAGGCAGCCGATGACCACGTCGACATCGCGAAACACACCAAGGCCGATGTCGGTCATCACGTTGCCGTGAATGGGCACAACGTGCGTATCGGGATTGATCTCGTGCAGCATCTTGGCCGCTGCCTCCGCCTTGCTCTTGCCGCGATCGCTGGCGCGAAACAGCACCGAACGCGTGAGGTTGGAGTCTTCGATTTCATCGAGATCGATCACCAGCACCTTGCCCACACCGAGTAACGAGAGATTCTTCAGCACTTCGTTGCCGAGCGCGCCGGCGCCCACGACCAGAATCTTCGCCGCGCGCAGTTTGTCTTGATCCCACCAGCTGATCAGCCGCAGACGGGAATAACGGTCGTCATCGTCGATGATAAATTCGGACATGGGGTGTTAGTTTGAAGTTCGTAGTTTGACGTTCGTAGTTCAAGGTTTCAGGTTTAAAGTTGAAAGTTGAAAGTTGAAAGTTGAAAGGCACAGGCAGCTGAATGTGAATTCAACTTCGAACTCCAAACTTCGAACTCCAAACTTCGAACTCCAAACTTCGAACTCCAAACTTCAAACCTTAAACCTTGAACCCTAAGCCCCCAAGCATACAAACCCACAGTCGAGGACTTCTTCGCCGCGCCAGTGAAAGAAGCCGAGTTCCTGGCGGCGGGGGTCGACGACCATGGCGATTTGCCAGGGGAGCGAAAAAAAGTTGCGATGGATGAAGAGGTCATAAGCGGAGAGAAACACGCCGAAGCCGGGATGCGTATGCTGCCAGCCCAGGACCTGGGCGCCGGGAAAACGGAGTTCGGCCTGGCGATGCAAGTCAGACCAGCTTTCATGTGTGAAGGTGAGGGAAGCCGCTCGGGAGGTGGCTTGGACCGCGGGATGAAAATGCCGGACGATCACACAATTCGGTTCTTCCTGATGAACATCGCCGAGCAGAAAGCCGCCCACTTCGCGAACCAGGTCCTTGCCAGAGTAAGACAAGATTTCGTCGAGCACCGGCTCTTCGATCACCACGACCGCGCCGCTCCGATAGAGCGTCCCCAACTGCCGCGCGTCACGCAGCCGATCGAGATCGAACGGTTCCTTGGCCCGAGCTGAGGTCATAGGGATTGAATTGCCACAAGGCGAAGCAAATACTCTCCGGGCGCTTACGCTTCCGGCTCAGGGGTGGAGCTACTGAATAAACATGATGTCGGAGTCGGTAGTGGCGGGGCTGACGATCTCGGCGTTGACGACGCCGGAGTCCAGGAATGTGACCCCGCTGTCTTCGGCTTCGTCCACGCGACGGGCGACGGCAGGACGCACCGGCGGTCGAATGACGGGAGGTACTGCTGGGCGAATGGGCGTGGGAACTGCGGCGACAGGCGTCGGTGGCGAGTAGGACCAACGGCGGGTGCTCGTCGCGTCGGTTGTTTTGGCGCTCGGATACTCGGCGCGCTGGGGGGCAGCTTCGTGTTCGGCAGCGCGGGCAAGGCGATCGCGCAGGGGGCGTGCATCGAGCGGCAGTTTGTACTGCGACTGCGTTTTGGCCCACAAGGCTGCTTCTCGGTTATAAGGGCTGGTGACGTCGTAGTTCTCGTAACGAACCATGTCCCACAGCATGTGGCATAGTTCGTCGAGCGTGAGACTAGGCACCCAATAGGTACCATAGCCACCGAGGCAGACCGAGCCATTGCCCGAAATGTTCGGATGGAAGATCGGCGACTTCCAGCGAATCTCGGGCATCATCCGCGGGTAGCCAGCCCCCAGACGAATGGTCACTTCGTGCTTCTCGATCAATTCGATCGGCCCGTTATTCTCGCCGCGCATCATGCCGCGACCCAGAAAGGTCACCGTGTAGGCTTCGGGCAGATCGCCGTGCGAGGTGAAGTGCAGGATCGAGCTTTCGGCCTGCAACTGTTGCATGGCACGCAGGTCGCTGTGCAGTCGGCGCAGGCGGGGAGATGTAGCACTCATTCGATTTGCTGAGGCAGAAGAGAAGAGAAAGGCAGAAACTCGGCAGACGAAGAAACTTGGCAGACCAAGAGGTCTGCCGCCACAAGCTTAGCCGGCGACGATCTCGGGATAGACAATCAGGTGGTGGCCGTCGAGCACCGAGGCCTCGATCAGGGTTTGTTCTTCGCGCAGCCGCTTGCCACCCTCTTTATGATCGAGGCTGTAGCTCATCGGCTGCCCATCGGGGCCCATGACCGGCAGGTTCATCTTGGTGATGATGTTCGGCAGAATTCGCTTTACGGTAACCGTGTCGGCAATCACTGCTTCCACGCTTTTCGCACCGGTCTGATCGAGGAACGTCACTCGCGTTCCTTTGCGCTCATCATTCGAGGGGACAGACATGACCTTTTCACTCCTTGTCGACGGAATACAGTCGACGTAATGTCGCTTTGGCAAGTATTCGCTTGCCAGCCGTCGATCTTACGGCACGCCGCACGGAATTCCTACCAGCTCCGCTAAAAGGAGTAGTCTTCCAAGCCCCAATGGTTCGCGCAAAATCAGTTGCGATCATCACTTAGCAGCAATTGTGCGAATTGCGAGCGAGCATGGCTAGGAAAGCAGCTTGACGAGGGCGAGTGGCCGGATTCAGTTAAGGGCATCCCTCCCGCCCAGTACCCTCTCAGCCAGTCTCTCGCCTATCGGTCCCATCCCACCTCGGAGTCGCTTCCATGTTTCGGCGAACTTGCCAGTTCCTGTGCGTATGTCTGTTTCTTCTGGTGCCGCAACTCGCCCAGGGGGACGAGCTCTGGAAAGTGGGCCTCGCCAAAACCAACATCACGCCGACGAAGCCGATGTGGATGGCCGGCTATGGGGCACGCAACAAGCTGGCCGAAGGCAAGCTGACCGACTTGTGGGCAAAGGCGATCGTGGTACAAGATGCGAGCGGCCATCAAGGCCTGGCGATCACGCTCGACCTGGTCGGCATCGATCGTCAATTGGCTGCTTCGATTTGTGAACGGATTCAGAAAGCTCAAAAGCTGCAGCGCTCGCAGATCGCGCTCTTTTGTTCGCATACGCACAGCGGACCGGTAGTGAGCAAGAACCTGCGGCCGATGCACGAGTACTTGTTGCCCGAGGATCAGAAAAAACTGATCGCCGAGTATGCCACGAAACTCGAAGCACAGCTGGTAGAACTGGCCGCCGCTGCGTTCCAGGATCTCCAACCGGCGAAGGTAAGTTGGACCACAGGGCAGGCGACGTTCGCCGTCAATCGCCGCACGAATAAAGAAGCGGACGTTCCGCAGCTGAAAACTGACGGCAAGATTCTCGGCCCCCACGATCACGATGTGCCACTGCTCGCCATTCATAACGACAAGGGTGAGCTGCGCGGGCTGCTGTTTGGCTATGCCTGCCACGCGACGGTGCTCTCGGGCTATGACTGGTGCGGTGATTGGCCCGGCTACGCTCAGCAGGAATTAGAGAAGCGGCATCCGGGGTGCCTCGCCCTCTTCTGGGCAGGTTGCGGGGCCGATCAGAACCCGCTGCCCCGCCGGACGGTTCCTCTCGCCGAGAACTACGGCCGGCAACTCGCCGACGCCGTCGATGCGGCTCTGGCGAAGGGAACGACTCCGCTGCCGAGTCAACTTTCAACCAGCTATCAGGAAGTGAAAGTAGCCCTCGGAACCTTGCCGACACAAGAAGAGTTACAAGCAGCCGCCGATGGCAAAGACAAGTTCCAGGCGGCTCGCGCGAAGATGCTGCTCGCCGAGCTGGCAGAAGGCAAACCGTTGGCGAAGGACTATTCCTACCCGGTCGCCGTGTGGCAGCTCGGCCCCGAGGTGAAGTGGGTCATTCTCGGCGGCGAAGTGGTTGTCGATTACGCCCTGCGGCTGAAGAGTGATCTGGCTGGCAAAAAGACCTGGGTGGCCGGTTATGCGAATGACGTGATGGCGTACATCCCCAGCCGTCGCGTGCTGATCGAAGGAGGCTACGAAGGAGGGGGCTCGATGGTCTATTACGGCCTGCCCACGATCTGGGCTCCCGAGATTGAAGAGACGATTGTGAAAGAGGCCATCCGGCAGACGAAAGCGCGGTAGCGGGCTTGAGCGACTGGGAGGCAACGATCCTCTGGATGTGATCTTATCGCGCGGCAACGCATCCTAGCCTATCCAGGTCACATCGAGCCGATGTGGCCTACCGGGCAAAATATCTTTAAATACATTACGACAAAATATTGCGAAATAGTTGACATGAGTTCACTATCTAGCCACAATGCCTGTATGCTCTCTGACAGTCTGGTTGTTTCGGTGCGAACCGCAATGCGCGGTTGGGATGCCTCGTTCTTGTCGCCTTGAAGCTGCTACGAAGCGGTCAGTGATCAGAACCGGTTGTTGGACAAAGAGGTGCGAAGCTGCAATCGACCGGACAGCCGCAAATCTGGTAGTGGCAAGAGCTTGCCGCTGCACTTGAGAATCAGCGCCCGTCCAAAAACCTCGGTCGATTCTTCCGTGCTGCGGCCGGCTCTGTTGACGCAAGTGCTTGCTGACCGCAAAAGGGGGGTGTCCAACTTTCAGGGCCTCATTGACTGCCCAAGTGCGCCGCAGCCGAGAGTTACTGCAGGTTGTGCCCCGCGAGCAGCGTTTTGGTTGGACAAGTTGGCTGAAATGGGAACGCGAGGAACGCGGAGTTACGTTACGAACGGTGAAGCGACTCCCGTGGTCTCCTTGTCTCCCGGTCTCCGCTCTTAGCTGCTAAATTAACAGCCTGCGCGATCCAGCCAGCGCGCCACTCATCTCAAACACAGGAGGCCCGAACGGTGAAAAAGGAAGAAATTCTCGCCAAGTTGCAAGCCGGCGAACTCTCGGTCGAAGAAGCTTCGAAAATGCTGACCGACACTGCCCCCAAGCGCGGCCAGTTGTACTGCAAAGTGAGCGAAAAAGGGGCCATTTCGGTGTACGGTCTGCAGCGGATGCCCGTCACCCTCTACGTCGAACAATGGCAGCGCCTGCTCGAGTTTTCGGACGACCTCAAGTCGTTCATGACCGAAAACGACTCGAAGCTGAAACGCAAAGAAGGCACCGAAGCTGCCAAGTAACTGCGGAAAGTACGCAGGTTTTGGAATGTGACGGCAGGAACGACGCGATCGTCAATTTCGGTTGCGCGAACCCTGGTCGCCGGGAATTGGTCCTCAGTCCAACGGGTGCGTTGAACTGATTTTGTTGCGAGCGTTTTGCGAGAGGTCGGTAAGCGATGATTCGAGTGGGCATTCTCGGTGCGACGGGCTATACGGCACTGGAACTGATCAAGATTCTGCTGCGCCATCCCGAGGCCCAGATCACGGCGGTCACCAGTCGGCAGGAAGGACGTCCACCGATTTCGTCGGTCCATCCGTCCCTCACCGGCCGGCTCGATCTGCCGCTCGAAGACTTCGCTCCGGCCGCCGTCGCCGACCGCTGCGATTGCATCTTCAGCTGTTTGCCCCACGCCGCCTCGGCAGAATCGGCGAAGGCCCTGCTCGCTCTCGGCAAACGAGTGATCGACTTCAGCGCCGACTATCGGCTGAACGATCCCGTCTCGTACAAGCAATGGTACGACCACGACCATCCCGATGCCGGCCGACTTGGCAAAACGGTCTATGGCCTGCCGGAACTGTTTCGCGATCAGATTCCGAAAGCCGATTTGATTGCCAATCCGGGCTGCTATCCGACCTCGGCGATTCTGCCGCTCGCCCCGTTTTTGAAAGACGGCTGGGTCGACAATCAAGACATCATTGTCGATAGCAAGAGCGGCGTGAGTGGCGCGGGACGCACTCCCAAGCTGGGCACGCTCTATCCCGAATGCAACGAAAGCATCTCGGCCTACGCAGTGGGGAAGCATCGACACTCGCCCGAGATCGAACAGATTCTCGGCCGCGCGGCGGGCTCCGATCCGCAGATCATCTTCACGCCCCATCTCACTCCCATGGACCGCGGCATTCTCACGGTCAGCTACAGCAAGCCGAAGAAGTCGTTCACCGAAGCCCAGGCTCTCGAGCACCTGAACGCGGCTTACCACAACGAACCGTTCGTGCACGTGGTCAAGCATTTGCCCGCGACGAAGGATGTGGCCCACACGAACAACTGCCATATCACGGCTCGGATCGTGGGCGGCCGTCTACTGCTGATCAGCGTGATCGATAACCTCATCAAGGGTGCCTCTGGTGCTGCGGCTCAGAACTTCAACCTGATGTACGGTTTCGCTGAAACCACGGCGCTGCAGTAAGGCTGACTTCGAGCTACTTCCGTTTAACAATAAGCACGACCATCTCCGAGATAACCATGTCCATCGAAGTTCCAGCCGGCTTTGTCATGAATGGCGTGCATGGCGGCATCAAGAAGGTTGCCACCAAGGAAGACTTCACGCTCATTCATTGCCCCCAGGGCGCAACGGCCGCGGGCGTCTATACGCAGAATCTGGTCTTTGCCGCGCCCGTGGGTTTCGACCGGGCACGAACACCTTCGGCGAATATTCGTGTGGTTGCCGTGAATAGTGGCAATGCCAATGCCTGCACCGGCGAGCGTGGCCTGAACGATTGTCGCGAGATGGCGCGCCTCGCTGCGGAAGCTGTCGGCGAAGACGAATCAACGGCGCTCGTGATGTCGACCGGTGTCATCGGAGTCTTCTTGCCGATGGAGAAGATTGCCAACGGTGCCAAACTGGCCGCACAAAAGCTGGGCAACGACGAAGCGTCGTTTCTGGCCGCAGCACGCGGCATCATGACGACCGATCAATTTCACAAGGTCATCTCCAAGCAAGTAAATGTCGGCGGACGGACTATTCGCCTCGCAGGCATGTGCAAGGGTGCCGGCATGATTGGCCCGAACATGGCCACGATGCTGGCCATCATGCTGACCGATGCTCCGCTCACGCCTGCAGACGCGCAGCGAGTCCTCAAGGCCGCGACCGACGAGAGCTTCAATTGCATCAGCGTCGAAGGGCACATGAGCACCAACGACACGCTGTTGCTCCTGGCGAGCGGCGCGGCCGGTGGCGAACCGCTCAGTGGCGATGAACTGACAAAGTTCCAGGCTGCTCTTACCGACGCCTGCATCGAACTCGCCCAGCAAATTCCTGATGACGGTGAAGGGGCTTCGCACCTCATCTGCATCGAAATCACCGGCTGCCAGACCGTGGCCGATGCTCAGCAAATTGCTCGCACCGTGGCGAACAGCGCCCTGGTGAAGACGGCGGTCGCGGGAGCAGATCCCAACTGGGGACGCATCGTTTCGGCAGCCGGCTATGCAGGGGTGCCGTTCAATCCCGATGGCGTCGGCCTGATCGTTAACGGCCACGAACTTTATCGCGCGGGTGCTCCGGTGGCCTTCGATGCCAAGACCGTCTCGACTGCGATTAAGTCGGAGCGGAAGACCCAGGTCAAGCTCACCTTCAGCGAAGGCTCGGCCGTCGGTCGCTTTTGGACGAGTGACCTCAACGTCAACTACGTCCGCTTCAACGCCGACTATACGACCTAGGCATGCGAGATTACTTCAGAGCACCCCGCCATCATCTGCAAAGTTGTTGAAATGTCGAGCATACCCATCGATACCCGGGAACAACACTCGACTGGTGCAGTTCATCTCATTCAGGTAACGACGTATCTCTGGAAAAAGTTTCTCTGAGATCACAAGTCGGCGATGAGTCTTCTTGTTTGCAGTAAAGATATCATTAAAAGTTCGTTCTTGGTTCATCGAAAACACAAATGTTCCCTTCTGAATCGCCAAGCGTTCATTTGTGAAGTAGGGAACATCTTCATAGAGGACATCTTCAGTATGCGCGCCTTTCTCGATGTTCTCGCGGATTAATATATTGAAGTCCTTTTTAGCTTTTTTGCCAAGCGACCTGCTATCAAGAGCCCATACGACGCAATCGTTGTCCGCAGATTCATACGCGAAGTGTAGGGCGATCCAGAATGAGCGTGTGAAATCAAGAAAGCGTGTTGGTGCCCCGTAATGCTGCATTAGCGCTAACCACTCGACGTAGTGATCGGGATGCGGAACACGCAAAAGATATCCGTGGCAGTGCCGACGAAACTCATAGATGGATAGTTTTTCAAAGCGGCATGGATTCATTTTGCATCGTCTGGCTGCACGCTCGAGGGATGTATCGAGTTCCCAATTCGGAGAACGCATGCCTCGAAACAACCAGCCACGGTGTCTATTCGAAAACTGCTGCAATTCCGCGAAACTCGTTACCGGCGTTTCATCCATATTAACTCCAGATAATTAGCGTACGGAAATCCTTAGTTTCTCCCTACTTCCCCTTCGCAGCCAACACCGCTGCATAGCCGAGAATGTCACCCTGCTCTTGGCAATGGCTGAGCACGGCGTCGAACTGCCTGGACTGGGTCGCTAGTTCCATAAGCGAGGGAGCCATGCCGATCGGCGCGACGGTCTTGGGGTTCAGCTTGATAGCTGCGGCGATTGCCTCGGCAGGCTTGCCGAGTCGCGCGAGCAGATCGACGTAGGTTTCGAGCGGCACACTGCCGTGATACTGCGGATCGAGCATGTCAGCCTTTTGCTGAAAGTAGGCGATCGCTTCGTCGATGTTCTCGCCCAGCAGCGAATGAAAATAGAGAGCATTCGACGGGTACTGATCGGCGAAAGGCTCATCCCCCTGATACTGAAACTGCTGGCTCAAGCGGCGACCGTACTCGGTCAGATCGAGCGCCATGCGCAGATCGGCTGGGTCGGTCAGCACGCGAGAATTGCGGACGGTCGCGGCCAGATGGGTTGTATCGATGTGATAGGCATTTTCGAAGAAGAGCCATTCGCGATCGCGAATCAGTTCCAGGAGCGTGTTCTCGCCGGGCGTACTTCCTTCCTGACGAGCAATGTCGTGCTTCACACTCCCCAGCAGATCGCTATGAACCTTCTGCAGCAACTTGCGCGCGGCGGGCTGTTGTTCGTGACGCGGCCGGCGAGCAACCGACTGCTCGTACTGGGTGATTGAACTGCAAGTGCCGTATTGGTCGATCATCAGCTGAAAGCCGCGGCCGATATCGACACCTTCGTGCAGCAGCACCTCAATCAGCTCTTCCGTATTGTCTTCGTCGGGTACCACTTGATCGAGCAGCGCGCGAGCCTCTGCTGCTTCGCCAACCGGACGCAGGTACATGTAACCTTCGCGAACCTTTCCTTCTTGAATCAGCAGCGAACCGACTTCGCGGCAAGCGGTAATCAGGCCGTCTTCGAGATCCTTGCGCAGGGCTTCACTGAGGCCGTCGCTTCCTTCGCTCGACTGCAGTGGCAATCCTAGTCGCAGGCGAAGTTGCATCTTGAGAGCTTCGAACAGTTCGTGGTACCGCTTCTCTTTACGCAGTTGCTCGGCTGCCTGTTGCAGCACCGCCGCGGCTCCCCCTTGGGCGAGCGACGCCTGCAGTTGCTGAAAGAGGGCCGGGTTGGCAGTTGCAGGGGCAGCAGCACTCATGGAAAACGCTCGTGGGAACGTGGAAAGGAAGGAATTGCGGGTGGGTGGGCAAGCACCCATCGTACCACCGGCCGCGCGGCATCGGCTACTGGTTGCGGAATGCCAGCTTCGCTAATCTGACCGGCTGTACTCACCTGAGCCGGAAGCGTCAGCGCCCGGAGATTTTCTAGATTGAATGAACGGAAGTACTCTCCGGGCGCTGACGCTTCCGGCTCACGAAACGACAGAGACAAGCCGGCCTGCTAACAACAGCCAGCTAGTGCACAAGCCGTTGAACCCCCGCCGCAGGGGCGGGGGCGTGCAGTTCCATTTAACGAGACTTTGTTCATGCCTAAAATCTTGATGCCGCTCGGTGATGCCACCGAAGCGCTCGATACGTTCTATCCCTTCTTTCGTTTGCAGGAAGCCGGCTACGAGGTTGTCGTCGCCGGTCCCGAAGCTCGCCTGTATCACACGGTGCTGCACGAGATTCCGCCGGATTCGAGCATCCCTTGGGATATCACGCAGGAACGCCCGGGCTACTTCATTCGGGCGACGCTGGCCTTTCGCGATTGCCGCGGAGCCGACTTCGCCGGCATGTTCATCAGCGGTGGTCGAGCGCCGGAATACATCCGCTACGATCAAGACCTGCTCCGCGTGACGCGCGAGATCTCCGCCGCGGGCAAACCGATCGCTTCCGTTTGTCACGGTGTCGAAATTCTGACTGCCGCCAGCATCATTCAAGGAAAGAGCGTCGCCACCGTGGCCAAGTGCCAGCTCGATGTCGAACAAGGTGGCGGCAAGTATGTGAATAAAGAAGTGGTGATCGATGGCTCGCTCATCTCCTCGCGCACCTGGCACGATAACGCTCCGTTGATGCGTGAGTTCTTGCGCCTGCTCGACGCGGCGAAATGATTGGTTCAAACGCGGCTGGCGAAGCATACTGAAACGATGACCGACTTGGTACGACAACTTTGACTGAGGTAGCCATGAACGCAAACCAAGTCCCCGCGCGCGACACGACGATCGTGCGCCATATTGCCTGGAAAGAAGTCTTTCCCTGGCTCATTTTGCTGCGCGTGTTTCGCGTAGCCATCGCTCCCGGTCCATTGATGCTGGCGACTGGCGCGCTGGCCATCTCTTCGCTGGGCTGGTGGTGCTGCGGGGCATTGCTGACGAATCGAGAGTTCCACGAGTTCCCGCCGGCACAAGCTCCGTTTAATATTCCCGATGCCGCCGCTAGCTACTTGCCCGCAGGTGCCTCCGATGTGCTGCTGCCGGTACAGAGCCTGGCGCTTCCCGCCCGGCAATTGTTTCGCGATCAGATCACGTTCCGGCATGTCGTGTTCTACCTACTCGGGTTTCTCATCTCGACCGTGGTGTGGACCTTTGTGGGCGGCGTGATCACGCGGCTGGCGCTCGTTGAACTAGGAACCGAGCAAAGCTACGACTGGGTCGATGCCGTTCGGTACGTTGCTCGACGTTACGTGCAATACCTGATGGCTCCGCTTGCGCCGTTGCTCGCGATCTTTGGCTTGGGTCTGCTCCTGGTCCCGCTGGGCTGGCTGATGAACCTCGGCGTGGGCGTGCTCATTGCCGGAGTTCTCTGGATCTTGGTGATTGCCCTGGGCCTCGTCGCTGCCTGGCTGATCGTTGGACTGCTGTTTGGTTGGCCGCTGATGATTGCCGCCGTCGGTGCCAAACGCGATGGAGACGCCCTGCAAGCTTTCAGTGAAGCGTTCTCCTATGTCTATGGCAAACCGCTCCATTACTTCTTCTATGCCATCATCGCGCTCGGCCTGGGTGGGCTTGCGCTCGCCGCTGTTCACTTGTTCGCCGATGTGGCCGTTCAGTTCGGCTTTTGGGCGACCTCTTGGGGTGCCGGCGCCGACGATATTCGCAAACTGCGCGAGCATCTGAATGCCATCGAGCTTCGCCAACCGATTGGAGAAACGACCGCCTTCAGCACGGGAGCTTGGCTCATCAGCCTGGTTCTCGCGCTGGTGAAGGTGATTGTTCAAGCTGCTGCGTACAGCTACTTTTTTGCTGCTGCCGCCGCCATCTTCCTGTTGATGCGCAAAGCGGTCGACGACAAGGAAATGGACGAAGTCCACATGGAAGACGAAGACGTGCATTTGGAAACGGCTCGCCGGGCGATGCTGAGCGACGAAGCGGCCACCGCCGGTTCGCCGGAAGCCGCTTCGACCGTTTTGCCACCCAAGGATGAGGACGTGGCAGAGTAATCTGCCGCGAGCGTGCCCATCGTGACGGTCACTCAAGGAACGCTCCTCGCGCTGGCCTTCCTGGCGACAGCCTTCGTCATTTGGCTGTTCTATTTGCGGCTCTTCAGCCGCTTTGCACCGCACCAGGCAATCATCTGGGGCTTCTGCTATCTCATCACCCGTTGGCAGTGGCGAGCCAAGTTGCCGACCAGTCTGCCGATCCCTGAGGAGACCGGCGCGGTGCTGGTGTGCAATCATCGCAGCAGTGTTGATCCCTTCTTTTTGCAAACCGTCTCGCCGCGCAAAATCCATTGGATGGTCGCCCGCGAGTATTGTGTGCACCCAATCTTCGGCCTCTTCCTGAAGATGTGCGAAGTGATTCCCGTGGGTCGTGGCGGCGTCGATACGGCGGCCACCAAGACCGCGCTGCGCCACACCGCGGGCGGCGGTCTCGTGGGCATGTTCCCCGAAGGGCGAATCAACATGACCGAGCAACTGCTGCTGCCGTGCAGACCCGGCGCTGCCGTCGTGGCGATGAAATCGCGAGTGCCGATGTTGCCGGTCTATATTCAGGGATCGCCCTATCGCAAAACAGCGTGGAGTCCGTTCTTTCTGCGGGCGAACGTCGTCGTCCGTGTTGGCCCGCTGATCGATATCAGTGAGTACTACGGCCGCGAAGGCGAAACCGAGATCGTCCAACTCGTGATGCTCCGCGTGCTCAAAGCAATCGCCGTCCTGGCCGAGCAACCCGACTTCGAACCGCAACTCGCCGGTCGCAATTGGAAACCCACCGACGCGCAAATTGCCGCCGACGTCGCCGCCAGTGAAGAGCGGCGAAAGAAGAGTTCGTCGTAGCTCGCGGTCGGCCTACCTTAGAAAGCCGGGGGAAAAAATTGCCTGGCGGCGTTTGACAAAGAATCACGCTTCGGGCAGATTTCAGTTGGGTGGGTTTGGCGGGCAAACGCCGGGCGGGCTGGCGACGGTGTGGCCGACGCACGCGCCTGAAGTTTGTGCGAAGAACAGTCACTGGCAGTTCGAGAGTCGCAAGAACGTGGTTATCAAACGGTTATCACCATTTCAGCAAAAATCGCGAGTTTCTTTTCCTAAGTTCAACTGCAGCTGGATGTTCCAGCAAGCAGTTATCGCGCAGAAAAGGCTGAAAAGGTTATCAAAAGTGGTTATCAGAGGCCAGATTTAGGCACGACTTGCTCCTTGAAAACTTGGTTGAATGCCGCTGGAGTCGAGGTCTGAATCGACGTAACTCCAGGCAAGCGGAAACAGAGGGTGTTCACTAACCGGCAGGGTTTGTGAACACTCAGGCGCGCCGCACCCGAGAGATATGGCAGGTCGCGTTCACAAACCTGGCTGGCTTGTGAACAATGTTTTCCCGACGAGGCAATCAGATTGAGGAGTTACGGCGATCGTAGGCCGGCAACAAGCGGTACTCCGCGAAGTTCCGGCAGATAGAAAGCAGGCCGCAGCGAGTGCAAAAACCAATGAACCACCGAGGCAGGGGCCGTGGCGTGATATCCAAATAGATCGCTACGGTGTTTGGCGCAGGTGCCCGGCGGTGGACTGAAAGTATTTGGTCCGGCGAGTGATGATGAGTTCCTGAGTTTCTTCCTGCTGCAGGCGCAGGTCGGCATAGTTGGCCTGGCAATAGCGGCAGCCAATCTGCTCGAGATGAAAGCGAATGTAGTTCGCGTGCTCGTTATCGAGCACGCCGAGCAGGTAACTTCCCAGTTGCTGACGATCGGGACAACTGAGGCGATGGCGACGCCAAATCTCACCCACGCTGTGCAAGCCGGCATCGCGGCGGCCGAGAATGATCGACAAGCGGCGGAGCAACTCGGGACGCTGGCGAATCTCAGCTTCGATGGCGGCCATTTCATCCGCGGCCAGCGTTTCTTCGAGATACGCTTCCAGTTCGGCATCGGTTAGGCGTCGAGGAGTGGTCATGGTTGCAACCGCGGTTAGGCGGGCCCCTCATCTGCCAGTTCAGGGAAAACTTCAGCCGACAGTTCCTGCTTCTTTACCATCGTGCGCAGCCGGGCGATAAAATCGAACTTGTAATTGGCCACTTGTTGTTCGGACAGCTTGAGTTCTTCGGCGACTTCTTTGTTGGCCCAGCCACGGACGAAGAGTAGCTCGGCGCACATCAGCTTTTGCCATTCGCTTTTCTCTGCCCAGCGTTCGATTTGATCGCGGAGGGCAGCGGCGACGGCCCGCTCTTCCATGTCCTTGCGTTCGCCACTACGAGCGATGCTGCTCGCGGGGCGTTCGCTGCCGGCAATGTGCCATTCGCCCGATGAATCGTTGCTGCTGGAGAGTGGCACCGCCGGACGGCGACCTTCGCGGCGCAAGTGATCGGTCAGCTTGTATGCGCAGATCGAAAACAGATAGCCTTCGAGCGGACGTTTGCCGTCAAAGTTCGGCAAGCTGTTGAGAAAGCCGAGAAACGCTTCCTGCACGATGTCTTCGCTGGGGGCCCGTCTTCCCAGGCGACTCTCGACAAACGCGAGCAGCCGCCCCTCGTAACGAGCAATCAGGTCGGTCCAAGCATCCGCTTCGCCGTCCCGAATTCGGTCGATCAGGAGAGTATCGGCATCGGACAACGCAGTGTTCCAGACAGCAAGAGACCAACGACAGGCGAAGGCAGTTCTACAACCAGTAGATCCACCATTTCGAAACCAGGGCACTGGTCGCGACAATGGCTAGTATTGCCGCGGCAGCCATGAACTGCAAGCGACTGGTGTAGTAGCCACGGGTCGCGTTATCGAGGCGGAAGTAACCAAAAATTGTGGCTAGCACCAGCAACACCCCGCCGCCGATGAGGCCCGTCTCGGCCAAACGATAGGTGGCCCGCATTTCACCCCACCGACGATCGAGCTCGTCACGAAACTCCGGCGGAAACTCAATCAGCGCATGTACCTGATGCATCGGGCCGATCGAAACTTTGATCTTCTCGTGATAGACGTTTTGCGGTGCCAGCAATCGCTGCTTGATTTTCGGCACGTCATAGCTGATGAGCTGCGGAGCTAGATCCGATTGCAAATGTTGGCGAATGTAGTCTTCGGTGGCAGTGATCAGTTTTTTATCGAGCGCCTGCACGGCCTGCTGATGGGTAGCATACGGATCAGAACAGACGGCCGTCGAGTGAATCGATCCTTCGCGCTGCGGAGCCTGGCCTACCCAACTGGGGCGACCCGGCGGAATGTACACCACGTCTTCGTCGTCTTCCGAATAGATCTTGATGCCATCGGCAGTCTGCTCCGCCGGTTCGAAGAAGCGGCTTTCGTCGTTGGGGACAACCTTGGGCTGTTCCGCGGGAACTTGTGGAACCGCCGGAGTTTCTGGCGATGACGAAGTTTCCATCGGGGGAACGACCGGCTTCTCGATGTCTGGCAACGCGGCGAAACCGCTGCCCACGAGCGCTGTCAGCACCAGCGAAATACCGACGCAGAGCGAGCCGAGGGTACTTTGCACCAGTGGTGATAAACGTCGAGCAGCAAAAGGCTGCGCGGCAATTCCCAAGCAAATGATGGCGACGATGATGACGAGTTCCATAACGAAGTTCCTATCCAAGCAAGCCGATTTGTCTGTCTTGTTCACCGAGACGAGGCGATCGGCTTATCCAATCAAGTTCCGTTGAAAGTTATGCCGCAGCGCCGTGCGATCGGACGACGACAACCAACTGGCCGACAACTGCACGCTCACACTGATGGCCCCGGCGAGCATGATTCCCCAAGGTTGCGGGAAGGGCCAAGCCAAACTCCACAACCAAGCGACCAGCAGCGTCACGGCCAGCGAACGAATCTGCAATCGCGATGTTCGCAGCGGATCGGTCTGGCTCCACCAGCCCACGGTGGCAAACACCGCGGTGAAGTACGCGAGGAACGCCGTCAGGCCCGGCACGCCTGCCGCATCGTACATGCTGCGGCTCGCCAGCGATTCGCTGATGTCTTTCGCCGCGAACGTGTGACTGTACGGTCCGCCGATCATCAGCAGTTGGCTGGCACCAAAGGCCACTACCGCCAGAATCAAGCCCAGCACGATTTGCACAAAGCGCCTTTTCATCTGTTCGCCCGAGCGGGCTTCCCAGAACTTGCCGGCGAGCAGCGCGAGCCACGAGCCAGCCGTGCTGGTGATGGTCAGCCAGGCGTAGAACGTCCAGGTAGCCACGCCGCCGTGTTGCAGGTTCTCGCCATTCACGACGAGCATCAGCAAACAGAGCACCGCGGAAATAACTGCCGAGGCAAGCATCGAACCCGAGAGTTCGCCCACGCGATCGCCGGCGGTCTTCATCGACAGGGCATGACGCCCGTGCGTTTCCAAGCTGAACGTGCGGCGCTGCGGTATCGGCCGCATCGCATCGGGCGAGGGAATTGGCGAAGCGCTCGTGCCGGCCAGGGCCAACATGCGCACCCCGAGATACAGCACGTACACCGCCGCCAGGGCAATGAGCACCGGCCCCAGCCAGAAGCCATTGACCACGGCCAGCACGGTCACCGCCAGAATCAAGGCGACCTTGACCGGCGTGTTCAGGCTGCTGTGATTCCACCACTGCGCGAGTTGGCCGCCGCTATTGCGCACGGCCGCGGCAATCGGCTCCGGTGGAGTCGTGGTCGGCACAAACTGCGCGCGAGGAGCGACGCCCCGTTGATTCATTGGCAGGGGCGAAGGAGTTTTTCCATTCGCCTTCTTGTGAGCCTGTTGCATCGGGCCGAAGTGCATTTCGCGCTCATCGTCGCCGATGTAGAGCGGAGCTTCGCTATTCACAGGCACTGCGGTGAACACAGGCTGCGACACTTTCGGCGCGATTAATTTGGCACCAGGATCGGCAGCGGCGGAGAACGCAGCGAGCATTTCTGGCACGTTGGCAAATCGCTTTTCGGGATCCTTGAGCAGCGCCCGTTGAATCACCCCACGATAAGCACCCGGCACTGCCGACAGATCGGGGTCGGCGGTCAGGTGCTTCATGATGATTTCGTGGCTGCTCTCGCCATCGAACGGTACGCGACCGGTGAGCAGTTCGTACAAGATGACGCCCAGGGCATAGATATCGATTTCTTTGCCGTAGACGCCCTTGCCGATTTCGGGGGCCATGTAGTGGAACGTACCGACGCTCTCGGTCTGCCCGCTGCGACGGCTGCACGAAATGAATTTCGACAGGCCGTAGTCGCCCACCTTCACGTAGTTTTGATCTTCGAAAATATTGCCGGGCTTCAGGTCGCGGTGAATCAGCCCATTGTCGTGCAGGTACGCCGTACCCGCGGCGATGCCTCGGAACCAGAAATCGACCTGGTCGCGCGGCAAACCATTGGGGTTGCGATCGAGCACGTCCTTCAGGCTCGGCCCGGCGACGTATTCCATCACGATCCAGGCGTCGCCGTGGTCGTCGTAACGAATGTCGTACAGGTCGATGAGGTTCGGGTGCTTCAGATTGAGGCACTGGCTCGCGCCGCGCAGCTCGACCTCGAGATTCCGCTCGACATGCTTGAGCGCAAGTTCTTTGCCGGCAGCAGTCGTGGCAAAATAGACTTCGCCGAAACCGCCGCGACCAATGCCGCGCTTGATGGTATAGCCATCGAACGGTCGGACGCCGCTGGCAAACGTAAACTTGATGCCGCCGGCCGGCTTGGGCGATGCTTGGGCATCGCGCTCTTCGGCGTTAGGTTCTTCGGCGTTGGCGGGCATGATAGCGGCTCGCAATGTCATCGGTCCACTTTCTACGCGAAGGAGTGTTCCTGGGGTGCTTTCCGGGAGAAGTCATTCACTGCTTCGTCCGCTGCGGAAAGTCACTGCCGTGTGAGGCAAGACCCGTTTCGCTCTCCTGGTGTTCGCTGCGCAGCCGCGAATCTTGGCGGGAATCCGCGAACGATTTCACGCCAGCGGTTTCCCCTTCCGGCAACCGCGCAGCAAGCTCTCCTTCATAATACACGTGCAGACGTTACTTCGTTTCATAACTCCTTGAAATTGAAGCAGTTGGCAGCTTTGATATCATCCCTGCCCGGCTCCCTTTCAATCACGCCCCCGGGCCTGCCCCGGGGGTTTAACGGCTTGTGCACTAGCGGGTTATGTTGCGCGCCAGCCAACGCAAAAGACGTTAAACCCCTGCCGCAGGGGCAGGAGCGGTGAAAGCCGACCAACAACCCATTAAACAATTTCGACCGGTTCCAAGCTAAGCGAAAAATCGGGCCCGACGATCCGCGAACGGACGTTGAGTCGGCCACGCCCCTCCTGCAGTTGGCCATCGATTTCGAGCGACTGCATCGCCCGGCAGAACAGGCTTTCTTCCTGCCGGTAGAGCACTACGTCCCCTTGCCAGTCTCGGCAAATGACATGGTTCTGCCACTTGGGCCCGAGCACCGCCGACTCTGCCATCAGCAGGACGGCGTCGGCAAACGGATGGGTGCGGTGATTGCTTAGTATTTCGAGCCGAGCCGAAGCACTCAGGGCATGCGGCTTGCGAAACCGCAGCTTGACCCCTTCGCCCAGTTCAATTTCGTCGCCGTCGTTCAAGAGTGCTGGGGTGCGGATATCTTTGCCGTCGATGCGGACGCGCGCTTGCCGCGCTGCCATGGCACTGACGTGGTTATCTCGCGTCGTTTCTTTCGCGGCCAGGGGATCGAGCACGTAGCCCTCTCCCTGACGCTTGATGCTCACATGTCGGCGGCGAATATCGGCCTGGATCGGCACATCGACCTGGTTACCGGGGTGAGCCTGGCCGATGACGACTTCGTCGGCCAGACACACCAAATAGCCGCCGACCGCATCGACCCATAACAAAAATCGAGGCCCGCGACTGAATTTGATGTCGCAGTCTTCGACGCCTCCCAAAAGTGTCGAAGCCCAAGGCTGCGTTTCTCGCATCACCCGCGAATCGCCGAGCTTGCCGCCCACTTCGGCCCAGGCTTGGCGGCGGGCGTTGCGAGCCAGGCGACATTGGGGGGAAATCTGCAGCAGTTGTTCGGAGAGGGCTAGGGTGTGTGTCCAATCGGCAGCCGCCAGCGACACATGCAGTTGCTCTTGCACCAGGCGGGCTTGCTCGGCAGCGTCACGCGTCTTCTTCAGCAGGTCTTCGAGCGGGGGGAGATCGGGGCGCAGTGTGGTGGCGGCTTGCAACTGCTCAATCGCTTCGACGAACTGACCTCGCTCCCGCAGCTTGGTGGCCGATTGCAGCCGACGAGCGACCTCTCGCAGGGAATCGAGCGAAACACCTTTGACTTGCTTGCGGGCGAGGGCATCAATCCGCTGCTGCGCGCCGGCGGCATCTTCAGCGGCCAGATAGCGGACGACTTCACTCAGAGAGGCATCGACCACTGCGCGTTGTGCGGCCAGATAGTGAGTCGTTTCGCCCGACCATTGCTTCGCCAGGTCGAGATCTTGCCAGGCAGCATCGAACTCACCGCGACGGGCTCGTTCCACGCTTCGTTTGCTCGCGGCAATGGCCACATGCGCTAGCAGTTGCTTGATCGGCAAGTAACTCAGCAGATCGCCTTGCTGCAAGATGGCGGCGGCATCTTCAAGCCGGCCTTGCTGAAGCGCAGTCTCGGCCTCCTTCAGCTTGAATCGCCACGCAGCAAACATGTTGGATTCCGGATTGACTTCCCAAGCGACGACGAAATTGAGTGCCGCGGTCGCAGCCTCAACTTCTATTTCGCCCGACGCGACCCTTCCTTGTCAACTGCAGGCAAAGAATTCTCAGAAACTTACCCGCTCGCAGGGGAAACATTGGCTTGCTTGCCGGCAGGCAATGGACGATGATTGAACGTAGTCGACTCATGCCCTCTCCTCCCTCCTTTGAGACGCTGCCCACTTCCCACCCCGCCGATCTGATCGCGAAAGGTGAACGATGTCACCACGCAGCTTGCGTCTTTCCTGCCTCTCGGGCTTACTCCTCGCCCTCGGGCTGTTGGTATCCGTAGCTCGGGTGTCTGCACAAGAAAAAGAGCCCGCCCCAGCGGCCAGCCAAGAGCCGACCAAAGAACAACTGGCGGAAGGCATCCGTTTTTTTGAGACCAAAGTGCGACCAATCCTGGTGGCACACTGCAACGACTGCCACGGGGCCGATGAGCAAGAATCTGGCCTTCGCCTCGATACCTGGACCGGTCTTGCCAAAGGTGGCAAAGCGGGTTCGCTCATCGTCGCCGGACAGCCCGATAAAAGTCTGCTGATCGCGGCCATCGGCTACCAACTGCCCGATTTGCAAATGCCGCCCGAGAAGAAGCTGGCCGATCGCGAAATCGCCGATCTGACCGCTTGGATCAAAATGGGCGCGCCGCATCCCGATCGAGTAGCAGGCACACCGCTTGCCCAAGAGAAATTCGATCTCGCCAAAGCGCGGCAATTTTGGTCGCTGCAACCGATCGCCGATTCGGCTCCGCCCGCCACGCAAGATCCAACTTGGGGCACTTCGCCCATTGATCAATTCATTCTAAAGGAACTGGAAGCGAAGAGCCTGCGTCCCGCTCCGTCAGCCGACAAGCTCACGCTGTTGCGCCGGGCGACATTCGATTTGACGGGGCTGCCACCGACTCCGGAAGAAATCGCGGCCTTCGAAAACGATGATTCCCCCGGCGCGTTTGCGAAAGTAGTCGACCGATTGCTTGACTCGCCCCACTACGGTGAGCGCTGGGGGCGACACTGGCTCGATGTGGCCCGCTATGCCGATTCGAATGGCCTCGACGAAAACGTCGCCCATGGCAATGCCTGGCGCTATCGAGATTATGTTGTCCGCTCGTTCAACAGCGACAAGCCTTACGACCAGTTTCTGCATGAGCAGTTGGCTGGCGACTTGATGCCCGCCAGCGACACGGCGACGAAACACGAACGGCTCATCGCCACCGGTTTTCTCTCGCTCGGCCCGAAGGTGCTGGCTGAAGTTGACAAAACCAAGATGGAAATGGACATTCTCGATGAACAGGTCGATACGATCGGTCGGTCGATTCTCGGACTGACCTTTGGCTGCGCCCGCTGCCACGATCACAAGTTCGATCCCATCCGCGCCGAAGACTACTACGCGCTGGTCGGCATCTTCAAAAGTACGCGGACGATGGAGACCTACACCACCATCGCCAAGTGGTGGGAAAATCCGCTCGCTCCGCCCGAAGAAGTGCAGCGCAAAGCCGCCTACGACAAACTGGTTGCCGAACAAAAGGCCGCCATCGACGCGCTCGTGAAGAAGAACAAAGAGTTGCTCACGAAGTCTGGTATGGAACTGCCAAAAGAGTTCGAACCGCTATTTCCTGTCGACGTGCAAACCGAACTGAAAGTTCGTCGCGAACAACTCGAGACGCTCACGAAAGCCGCGCCACCCGTACCAACTGCGATGGGAGTGATCGAAGGCAAAGTCACCGACGTTCCGATTCACATTCGCGGCAGTCACCTGGCCCTGGGCAAAATGGTGCCGCGAGGCTTTCCCGTCGTACTCGTATCGACGGAGCAAAAACCTTTCGCCGCCGAAACCAGTGGCCGTTTGGAGCTTTCGCAGTGGCTGACTCGCCCCGAGCATCCGCTCACCAGTCGTGTGATGGCCAATCGCATTTGGCGCTGGCACTTTGGCCAAGGGCTGGTCTCGACGCCCGACAACTTCGGCCGCCTCGGTGAAGCACCTTCTCACCCTGCGCTGCTCGATTGGCTCTCGCGGCAGTTCATGCAGAATGGTTGGTCGATCAAATCGATGCACCGCCTACTGATGCTCTCGCAAACGTATCAAATGAGCAGCACCTTCAGCGCGGCCGGTTCCGCTGCCGATCCAGAAAATCGTCTTTACTGGCGGATGCCTTTGCGGCGTCTGGAAGCCGAAGAGATTCGCGACGCTATTCTCGCTACCAGCGGTCTGCTCGATCGCTCAGCGGGGGGCTCGCTGCTGCATGTCGGCAATCGCGAGTTCTTTTTCGATCACACCTCGAAAGACGGCACGAAGTACGACAGCTTGCGTCGTTCGCTCTACTTGCCCGTGGTCCGCAACAACCTGTACGACGTGTTTCAACTGTTCGATGCAACCGATGCGACGGTCCTTGATGGCAATCGCGCCAGCACCGTCGTCGCGCCGCAAGCCCTGTTCATGATGAATAGCGATCTGGTGCTGAAGGCCAGCGACAACCTCGCCAAAACCGTGCTGGCCGGCGAGTTCTCCCCCGCCGACCGTATCCAGCGGCTGTACCTGCAAGTGTACGGTCGAGTTGCCACCTCGGCCGAGATTGACCGCGCAGAGGCTTATCTCACTCGCACCATTTCGCAGAATCCGCAAGATCAACAACGAGCCTGGTCATCCTTGTGCCACGTGCTGTTTGCCGCGAATGAGTTTGTGTATTTGCGTTAGGTTCTCTGTGGATATTCTCCTCTCTTGCTCCCTCGCCTCGGTACTCCGGGAAGAGGGTTGGGGTGAGGGGAGAACCGCTGACAACTCCGATCACCAAAGCTGATAATCCTCTCGATTGATCCCCAACTCACAACCCGCCTTCATCCATTATGAGTAGCCATATCGATCGAGCCTCAGCCCCTCACCCTAGCCCTCTCCCCGGAGTACCGAGGGGAGGGGACTTCATGGTCCCTGCAGCTTCACCTCTTTCACGTCGCGCGATGCTCAAGAACGCGGCGACCGGTTTTGGCTACTTGGCTTTTGCCTCCATGCTTGCGGGCGAGAAACCAGCCGTGGCCGCCGGTCCGCTCGCGCCGAAGGTGCCGCACTTTAGGCCGCGCGCGAAGCGTGTGATTTTTCTGTTCATGAAGGGTGGCCCTTCGCAGGTCGATACGTTCGACCACAAACCGCTGCTGACGGAGAAAGACGGTCAACCCGTTCCCTTCGCGAAGCCGCGCGTGCAGTTTGCCCCGACCGGCAACTTGCTCAAGAGTCCTTGGAAGTTTCAGAAGTACGGCCAAAGTGGCATCGAGGTCAGCGAGCTCTTTCCGCACGTTGCGAAGTGCGTCGATGACCTGTGCATCATCAATTCGTTGCACGGTTCGAATGCTGCGCACGGCGGTGCCCTGCTGAAGATGCACACCGGCAGCGACTCGTTCGTCCGCCCCAGCATGGGTTCGTGGGTTACCTATGGCCTCGGCACCGAAAATCAAGATCTTCCCGGCTTCGTTACCATCTGCCCCACGCTCGCGCATGGTGGCGTGAAGAATTGGAGTTCCGCGTTTCTGCCCGCTCCGTATTCCGGCACGCCGCTCGGCAATGCGAGTGTCCCCGCCACGCAGGCGCAAGTGAAATACCTGAGCAATCCGGCCGTCGATCGCAATCTGCAGCGGCAGGAACTCGATTTTCTCGCCGAACTGAATCGCGAACATCTGAAAACCACCGGCCCCGATCAAGCACTTGAGGGTCGCATCGATTCCTTCGAGCTGGCCTTCCGCATGCAGAATGCGTTTCCGGTCATCGAAGACCTCGGCCGCGAGACAGCAACCACTCGAACCGCGTACGGCCTTGATGACAAGGTAACCGAGAACTTCGGCCGTCAATGTCTGCTCGCGCGGCGGTTCATCGAGCAAGGGGTGCGCTTCGTGCAGGTCACGCACAGCGATGCGGCCGTACAGTGGGATCAGCACGGCAACCTCAAAACGGGTCATGCCAAGAATGCGCTCGAAGTCGATCGTCCGATTGCAGCTTTACTTACTGACCTCAAAACCCGTGGCCTGCTCGACGATACACTCGTCTTGTGGGGCGGCGAGTTCGGTCGCACGCCGGTGGCTCAAGGAAACGATGGCCGCGACCACAATCCCGAAGGCTTCACGATGTGGCTGGCTGGCGGCGGCGTGAAGCCGGGCATCAAGTACGGTGCTACCGACGAGTTTGGCTATTACGCGGTCGAGAACAAAGTGCACGTGCATGATCTGCATGCCACGATCCTGCACTTGCTCGGGCTCGATCATCAGCGATTGACTTACCGTTACGCCGGCCGCGACTTCCGCCTGACCGATGTTGCTGGTCATGTTGTGAAGGGTATCATCTCCTGATGCTGTTTTCTGCTTCAGGATGAAGGCAAGTCTTTCGCGAACGCGACCAGATCGGTTCGTTCGAACCAGCCCAGTTGCTCCCAAAAGAACTTGCCTTGTGCATTGTCGGCGACCAGGAAAATCGTGCAGCGGCCGATTCCTTCTTTCTCCAGCAAGTTGAGCGAGCGTGCCACCAACTCGCGAGCAATTCCTTGTCGTCTAAACTTGTCGGCGACGGCCAGATGATAGAGATAGCCTCGCCGCCCATCATGACAGCAGAGCACCGCGCCCGCGATTTCACCTTCGACGCGCGCGGCCGTGGATAGCCCAGGGTTGCGCAGCAGAATGCGTTCAAACTCCTCGCGAGTTTCGCTGGCGCGCACTCCGGGGGCGGTGTTCCAGAGCGTCATCACGGCGTCGTAATCGCCGGGCAATAGTTCGCTGAGCGTGTATTTTGCGGGGCTTGGCATACGGTTCGCTTTCTCGCGGCAATCACTGAGGGCGTGAATTGGCGGATGATCGCCAGCGCCGCCCTCAAGTGCCGTGGAGCAAGGGTTTTAGCCTGCGAAGTGGCAACTGCAAACAGGTGCCACTTCGACGGCAGGAAAAACTTGCTCTTGTAAAATTTTCAATCCTGGCCCACATTGGGGCCTGTCGCATCAGCCCCCGCAAAGGCTGGCGCGACAACTCCACACGAAACTGCCGGAAGCTCTCGCAAGGGATCTGCGACCGACCGGCAACGAACCCAGCAGGGAAGCTATCGAAGCCGTGAAGGACGTAGTGACACGTTCACTATGCCTTGGTTCGCGCGCTGCATTGGCTCCCCTCAGCTTTCAAGGAGGGAAGCCATGTCCGTGCTATCTTCGCTCGTGTTACTCGCCGTTTGTGCTGCCGGGGCAGACCCCGTGCTGGTGCAATTTCACTCGACCAACTGTGGTCCCTGCAAATCGATGCAGCCCGTGGTGCAACGCCTGGCCAACGAAGGCTATCCGCTGCAACAGGTCGACACCGATCAGCAGCCACAACTGGCCCAGCAATTCAAAGTTCGCAGCCTGCCGACGTTCATTTTGTTCGATCGCGGCCGCGAGGTAGAACGCATCGAAGGGCCTGCCACCTTCGATCAATTGGCCACGGTCATCGGCCGCACTGGCTTCAAACCAACGGTTGCCGCCCAGACTGTCCAGCAGCAACCGCCGCAAGAACAATTCGTCAGCACTCCCAGTGCGCAGCAGCTGACACCCACGCAGGGCTATGTCGACAACTCGCGTGGCGCTCCGCAACTGTTGGGCGGCCCTGCTGCTGCCGGTGGCCAAAACGCTTCGCCCGAACAACGGGCCGCTTGGGCCACGGTGCGCTTGAAAGTCGAAGATGCTGGCGGCTATGGTTTCGGCACGGGCACCATCATCGATCGGCACGACGAAGAAGCACTCGTCATGACGTGCGGCCATATTTTTCGCCAGTCACAAGGCAAGGGCAAGATCTCGGTCGACCTGTTTGCTCCCGGAGCCGGCAAGTCGATTGAAGGGCAATTGATCTCCTTCGATCTCGAACGCGACGTCGCTCTCGTCAGCATTCGTCCTGGCATCAAGATCGATCCAGTTCCCGTGGCCCCAGCCGATTACACCATCGCTCCCCGCGATCGCGTCTTCACCATTGGCTGCGACAAAGGCGCCGACCCCAGCTTGGTGCCGAGCCACGTGCTGCAAGTCAATCGCTACCAAGGTGCCCCGAACATTACTGTCGCTGGCCAGCCTGTCGGTGGTCGCAGCGGTGGCGGATTGTTCGCCGAGAATGGCATGCTCATCGGTGTCTGCAACGCAGCCGACGAAAAGGGAAACGAAGGCCTGTACGCGGCGCTCGCTTCGGTTCATTGGCAGCTGGATCAGATCGGCCAATCGGCGATCTACAAGCGGACGCCAGCCATGCAGGTGAATCAGATTGCCGGCAACAATGCCGCTCCGCCGATCATGCAGACGAATCTCGAAATGCCCCGCTCGATGCCGAATCTCGCGGCTGCTCCCACTCCTCCAGCAATGCCGTCGAGCATGCCTGCTGCCGGCATGAGTGCGGCGGCAATGGGCACAGCCTCAATGGGAGCCGCGATGGCTTCCCCGGCTGCTCGCGATTTAGCTGGTGTGGCCGGCTTGCCTGCCGATGATACCGAAGTGATTGTCATCGTCCGTTCACGTTCGAATCCAACTCGCCAAAGCGAGATCTTTGTGATGGATCGTCCCCCGGCCGAGATGCTGCAGCAGTTACAGGCCGCGGGTCGCCCGGCAGCGCGTGGCACGTCGCAAGACTTGCTGCAGAATGCCACGAGGCTGGGCCAAGCAGGCGATTTTGGCCGTACCGACGGTGCGCCCATCGTCCGTGGCCAGTCGCAATAGTTACAGGCCGGATAATCGGACCTTGGCGAAAAAGAGCCTCGCCCCCAACTAGCGGGGCGAGCGGGCATTCTGCGCCGTAGATTTGAGGAACCGTGGGCCAGCGTTTGTTGGCTCCCCAATCACTCTCTCGGAACGCCGGCCATGCTGACCACGCTCATGCTCATGTCACTAGTGATGATGGTCAGCGTGGGCAATTTGGCATTGGGATACGGACTGGCCGTCCATCTGGGCCACGGTCCCGCCGCCGGCTGGCAAGCGCTCCTATTCTGGAAGAAGGGGCACACGGTAGCCGCAGCCACCGATGGCCACGCCGCTCCAGCTCCGGCGGCAGTTCATGCAGCGCCGGCCAAGACTCATCACTAACGCCGCAGCAAGCGTCCCGGGAAAAGCACGTTCACAAACCTCGGCAATTGTTATGATGAATTGTGCGTATCTTCCGGCAAAAGCACGATCCTTATAATCAATTATGCAGCGGTTTGTGAACACCCCTCCGATAGGTGGCTGTGTCGGTTATTGGCAGCAGCCGCTTAGTGCTTGGCGACATCGGGCTTCGGGATTCCCAGGAACGAACTACCGTTGTCGGTAGTGCAGGCATCGCCATTGGTTTCGTTGGGGGTGTAGCTCCAGGGAGCTGCTTTGTTTTCATCGCCAAAGCAGATACCCAGCGCACGCGCGGCTTGCACGGCCGAACAACCTGGGTTGACCGATGACAGCTTGATGGCGTCCAGCAGCGAGACATGTCCCATGTCTGGCGGCCAGTAAGTGACCATCTGACCGAACTTTCGTTCGATGATCATGCGCACGGCATGCGCACCATACTGCGTGGCGAGTACGCGATCGAAGGTCGTTGGCGCACCACCTCGTTGCAAGTGACCCAGCACCACGGTGCGAGTTTCTTTGCCAAGCCGCTTCTCAATTTCAGCGCCCACGATGTTGCCGATGCCACCCAGGCGAACCTGCTTTTGCTCGCCGCGACGTTCTTGGGTGACTAGCGCACCGCTGGGGAGTTCAGCTCCTTCGGCAACGACGATCAGCGTGAACTTTTTGCCTCGTTGCTCGCGCGTGATGACGGCCTGGCAAACCGTTTCGAACGACCACGGAATTTCGGGAATCAGAATCACATCGCCGCCGCCGGCAACACCCGCATACAGGGCAATCCAACCGGCATGGCGACCCATTACTTCCAGCACCATCACGCGCTCGTGACTGGCGGCCGTCGTGTGCAGGCGGTCGAGAGCGTCAGTCGCACAGAACACCGCGCTGAAGAAGCCGAACGTAAAGGCCGTGCTCGACAGATCGTTGTCGATCGTCTTCGGCACGCCGACGACGGGGATACCCTGCTCGTGAAACTGCTGGGCAACCGCCAGCGAGCCGTCACCACCGATGCAAATGAGCCCGCTGATATTCAGGTGCTCCATCGTGGTCTTTACGCCAGCGATCAGCTCTGGATCGAGTTCCAGTCGGTCGTTCACGCCGACCGTCGCGGCAAAGCGACCTTTGTTCGTCGAGCCGAGAATCGTACCACCCTGGCCGAGAATGCCGGTGGTGTTCTTATTGTTGAGGGGAATGTAGCTGACCGGGTCGACGAGTCCTTCGTACCCTTTGAGAAAGCCGACCACGTCGTAGCCGTGAGTGCCCGCCGCCTTCACGACGCCACGGATCACTGCATTCAGACCGGGGCAGTCGCCACCAGCCGTCAACACGCCGATTCTTTTCGGACCGTCTGCCATGCTACTCTCTCCTGATAAATCGCACCCGCTGGTTTCATTGTAGCGATTGTGCGTTTTGTCTGCCCGCAGCGAACGTGCGGCTCGTTTGCGAGTGAGCCAAGCTCACCGCAGCTTGCGAAGGGAGACAGAAACGCCGAACATGGAGAGGTTCGTGCGTTTAGTCTGGCTACCCACCCGAACGGACGCAAGTAGCTGATGAATTTTTCGGATGCGTCGCCCCAGCGGCATCAGCGAATGCCCCGGTTGTAATGAACCTGTTGTAATTCAGAAACGGAAAGTCCTATGAAGCACAGCGTAATGCCTCTAACGGTTCCTCTTCTGTTGGGTGTGTTTTTCGGCGTAGTTGCGCCAAGCCTCCTCTCTGCCGCCGAGCTAACCGAATCGGTCGTCTTCAAGTCCGGCGAAGATGGCTATCACACCTACCGCATTCCCGCTTTGCTGACTTCGCCCAAGGGATCGCTGCTCGCCTTTTGCGAAGGGCGAAAGACCGGGCGGGGCGATGCCGGCGATATCGACCTGGTCATGAAGCGGAGCAGCGACGGCGGCAAAACGTGGTCGAAGCAGCAACTGGTGCTTGAGGACGGGGGCGATGCCAAAGTCACGATTGGCAACCCTTGCCCGGTCGTCGATCACGAAACCGGCACCATCTGGCTGCCGCTCACTCGCAACAACGACACGGTCCTGATGCTCTCTTCGACCGACGATGGCGTGACCTGGTCGGTGCCGCAAGACATCACCAAGACGGTCAAAAAAGACAATTGGAACTGGTATGCCACCGGCCCGGGCAACGGCATTCAACTGACGCAAGGGAAGTATCGCGGCCGGCTGGTGATACCCTGCGATCATAAGCTGAAGGACGAAAAAGAGAAGAACCACGGCTTTCGCTCGCACGCGATCTATTCCGACGATCATGGCAAGACGTGGCAGTTAGGTGGTGTGCTCGATCCCATGACCAACGAATGTGCGGTCGCGGAACTGGAGAACGGCACTCTGCTGATGAATATGCGTAGCTACCGCGGCAAAGCCTGCCGCGTTGTCAGCCGCAGCACCGACGGTGGGCTCACCTGGTCGGAGTGTGTCGACGATCCCAATCTGGTCGAACCGGTATGTCAGGGCAGCCTGATTCGCGTCCCGGCGATCGAGAAAGCTGGAACGCACCTGGCGTTCAGCAATCCCGCTGATCCCAAGAAGCGACAGAACCTGACGATTCGACTCAGCCACGACGATGGCCAGACGTGGCCGAAAAGTCGCGTGATCTGCGCGGGCTCGTCGATCTATTCTTCGCTGGCCGTGCTACCGGGGAGCGATATTGGCGTGTTGTACGAGCGCGACAACTACAAAGAAATTGTCTTTACGCGTCTTTCGCTCGGCCAGATCGGCTCCGGCAAATAGTGATGACACAGAAATCGTCTGCCGAGATGGATCAACGGTTCATGCGGCGCGCGCTGGAACTGGCCGCGCGCGGGCAAGGCTCGGTGGAACCGAACCCGATGGTCGGCTGCGTGATTGTGCGCGCCGGGCAAATTGTTGGTGAAGATTACCACCAGCGTTATGGCGGACCGCATGCCGAGATCGAAGCGCTGCGCGCGGCCGGTGAAGCCGCGAAAGGGAGCACGCTCTACGTCACGCTCGAACCTTGTTGCCATTTCGGCAAGACTCCGCCCTGCAGCCAGGCAGTGATTGCCGCGGGTGTTTCGCGAGTCGTCGCAGCGATGCGAGATCCGTTCCCGCAAGTAAGCGGTCAGGGTGTGGCGGAGCTGCAAGCTGCCGGAGTGCAGATTGAACTTGGACTGCTCGAGCAAGAAGCTCGCGAACTGAATGCGCCGTACTTAATGCTGGTCGGCAATCGTCGCCCCTGGATCATCGCCAAGTGGGCCATGACGCTCGACGGAAAAATTGCTACCCGCACGGGCCGAAGCAAATGGATCTCAGGCCCCGAATCTCGTGAAGTCGTACAGCAACTGAGAAGTCGCGTTGATGCAGTTCTCATTGGCCGGCGTACCGCGGAGCTCGACGATCCACTCCTCACAGCTCGCTTAGCCACTGGCCAAAAACCAGCGCGCGTTGCCACTCGCATTGTCCTCGATTCGCAAGCTTCCCTTTCGCTGCACAGCCAATTGGTGAAGACCGCTCGTGAGGTGCCGCTGCTCGTTGTTACCAGCGAACAAGCTGAAGCGACGAAGGTTGCTGCGCTGCAGGCCGCTGGCGCGGAAGTGTTGTCCATTGCCGCGAGTTCTGCTGCCGAGCGATTGCGTGAACTTTTCAAAGAACTTGGCAAGCGCCGCCTGACGAACGTCCTCTGCGAAGGGGGCGGGCAACTGCTGGGCTCGCTCTTCGATGATCAACTCGTGGATGAAGTCCATTGCTTCATCGCACCGAAGATCTTTGGCAGCGCACAAGCGGCGGGGCCAGTTGCTGGGCAAGGGATTGAACTACCTGACTTGGCTGCCGATTTGGATGCGCCCGTCTGGCAGCAGATGGGCAGCGATTTGTATGTTCGCGGCCAGCTACGAAAAAGGGCCGAGTAAAAACTCGGCCCTTCGTAATTGAATCATTCGGTCGCTAGAGCAACCTGGTTCGGCTAGGCCCAGCTTTCTTCCATCATCGCGGCGTCAACGCTGTTGCTGTAGTCAGCACCGCTGGTGGCTTCGCCACCCGACATCACCGTGGGAGCTAAGGCCAAGGTGCTGCCTACGCCATAGAAATGCTCGGCAGTGCCATCGAGACGAATGATGTAGTTGCCGCTCGAGTCGTAACCGAGAACTCGGAACCGGGCGAGCTTGGCAACTGAATCGGTGTTGAAGCGATTGGCATTCCGAGTGTCGTTGGGGTTTTGGTAGATCCGCGTGGTGTAGGTGCTCACACCGTCGCTGCATTCCAAAGTGGCCGCCGACAGATCGGCATCCAGGGTGACCTTCACCGAGTGGGCGTTGGTCCAGCCATTGAGCGTCCACGACCAGAGGGCTTCGCCGGTCATGTCGGTGGCCAGCACAAAGCCATTCGTGGTCGAGGAGGCCAGCAATTCACCAATCAGACCCGCGCTGTTGGCGAGTTGGCTGGGGTCGATGCTCCGTTCGCCGAAGTTGTTCACCGAGACGCCATTGCCGAAGAATGGGAGCGTGAGTTGAATCACGTCGTTCGAAGCGACGGTGGCGTAGTTGCCCAGAGTTTCTTTGCCATCGGTCAGAGCGAGTGGCTGCGACTCGGTGACGGTGTAAGTCCCTGGTTCGATATTGTTGAACGCATATCGCCCATCGAACCCGGTTGTCACGGTGATCGGTGTGATCGAGCCGCTGAGGTCGCTGGTGCCAGCCAAGGTGACGTCCACACCGCTGATCGTCTTCTCGCCCGTGTCGAATACGCCGTCGTTGTCCGCATCGATGTAAACCACGCCGGAGACTGTCGTGGGAATGAAGTTCTTCACATCGACAAGGATCGTGGCGGTCGAGGTCTTGGGATCGGCGACACCGTTGGTGTTGCCATTGTCACTAATGGTATAGGTGAAGCTATCGAGCCCCACGTAGCCTGGGTTCGGCGTGTAGGTGAGGGTGTTGCCCGAGCGAGTGATCGTACCGTTGGCGGTGGCAGCTTGGAACGAATCGAGCGTCAGGGTTTGCGACGATTCGTTGGCTGGACCCTTCGAGTCGTTGGCCAGAATCTCGGTCGTGATGTTGAAATCACGAGCGACATCCTTGATCACCGTAAACGGAACCACACCGCTAGGGTCGTTGTTGGCAGTCGGAGCGTCGTTTACTTCCGTGACCGTGATGTTGACGGTGACGACATTCGAGTCGAGGTTGGTAGGAGCAATGCTCGAGCCGTCGTTCACCTTGTAGGTAAACGAATCGGGGCCGTTGTAGTTCGCAGCAGGCGTGTACTCGACCTGACGCGTGGTGGTGTTGAAGCTGATCGTGCCGTTCGCTGGTTGGGTCACGGGAACGAACGACCACAGGGTGTTGGCGGTATCGGGATCGCTGTCGTTGGCGAAGACGTCGATGCTGACCGGGGTGTCTTCTGCGGTTGTGGCCGAGTCACCAACAGCCACGGGAGCGTCATTCTTTTCGACAACGCTGATGCTGACGGTTGCCAGACCCGATTGCAGGCTGCCTGGAGTCGTCGGGTCGTTATCGGTCAATTGATAGACGAACGAATCTGGACCGTTGTAGAACGCGTTGGGAGTGTACTGAACCTGATTGCCGACAACCACTGCGGTGCCGTTCGTCGGCGGGGTGATGATGGTGATCGTGGTCGTGGGGCTCACGACACCAGGCTGGCTGACGAAAGTCGGCGAAGCGTCGACGTCGGAGTCGTTCGCCAGGACCGAGATGTTGATCTGCTGGCCTTCGCCCGTCGAGATCGTGTCGTTAACGGCGACTGGTGCGTCGTTGACAGCCGAGACCGGGATCGAGACAGTGCCCGTCGCAGTCTTGGGGTCGGCAGCACCGTTTGAAGTGCCGTCGTCGGTGATGGTGTAGCTGAAGGTGGCCGTACCGTTGAAATCGGTATTCGGAGTAAAGATCACATCGGTTCCGCTGATCGAAACCGTACCACCTGCGCCGGCGGTGACGTTGGTCAGCGTCAGCATTTGCCCGTTTTCATCGGCTGGACCGGTGCTATCGTTGGCCAACAGCGAAGCGATCGAAATCGTTTGGGCCGCTGAACCTTCTGGAATCGAGCCGAGCGTATCGCTACCGGCCGTTGGTGCGTCATTCACATTGGTGATGTTGAACGAAACGCGAGCGGTGCTCGATTTTGGATCAGCAACGCCAGCCGTGGTGCCGTTATCGGTGATCGTGTAGTCGAAGCCTGCTGGACCGTTGTAGTTGAGCGTGGGAGTAAAGACCGCATTGCCCAAGCTCAGGATGACGGTTCCACCAACGACGTTGGTGAAGGTTGGCGAGATCGTCAGCGTTTGGGCCGACTCATTGGCGGGGCCCGTGGTGTCGTTACCGGTCAAAGTACCGATGGCGATGTTCAGACTGCCCGAGTCTTCGGCGATGTCTGCCAGCGTATCGTTGTTGGCCACGGGGGCGTCGTTCATTTCGCGGACGACAATGCTCACACTGCCAGTGGCATTGGCACCGGTGCCATCGGTGTCGTTCATGTCATAGGTGAACGAATCGTTGCCATTGAAATTCAATGGTGGCGTGTAGACGATGCGGTCGTCGGTGAAGTCGCCGATCGTACCGTTTTCGTCACGGTCCAAGGTGCCGCCAGCAGTAGTGGTCTGCGGATAGGTACCCAGCAAAATCGGCTTGACGGTCGGCCGTTCGGGCAACGTAACGATGTCGTTGGCGAGGACGTCGATGGTCACGGAAGAATCTTCCACAACCGTCGCGGTATCGTTGGAGGCGCGAGGGCGAATCGTAGGAGCGACCACGATCGAAACCGTTGCGCTGCCGGGCAGAGCACCGCCCGAGCCGGTATTGCCCTGATCGTTCACGGTGATGGTCAGGGTTTCGGTATTGTTGCCGAAGCCAACAAACGTGGTGTAGGTAAAGCCCGGGCTGGCGAGAGCAGCGTTGATTGCACTCAAGGTGCCGGTCAGAGTGACACTGTTGGTATTGTTGGTGCCGATCGTGACACCAGAGGCTGCTCCGACGTTGATCTTGTTCAGGGCGTTGGGCACGCTCAGGGTCACGACCACATTGGCAGCACCGGCGTCGACATCGCCAATTGTGATCACGCGATTGGTGGTCGACGAGAAGACCAACGAATCGCCTTCGATCGTGTTCTGTGGTGCTCCGAGCACGCCACCCAGCGTGACGGTAGGAGCATCGTTGACGGCCGCAATATTCAGGGCGACGGTGCTCGTCCGCGTCGAACTCCCGTCGTTGGCGGTCAGCGTCAATGTCTTGGTGCCGTTGGCATCGCCCACGGGCGTATAGACCAGACCTTCGAGAGCGTTGTTGAGGTTGGTCAAGTTCCCTTGGACCGAGATGCTGCTGGTGCCGTTGCCGGTGACATTCGTCAGGCCGGTGGTGCCACTGAGCGTCAGATTGCCGTTGCCAGCACCAACGCTCAACGTAAAGGTCAGCACGCCCGCGCCGATATCGGCATCGGCAACCGTGATCGCGTTACCGTTGCCACTGCTGAAGGTCCGCGAAGTGTCTTCGTTAAAACCTTGTGCCCCAGGAACCGTGATGACAGGCGCGTTGTTGACGGGAGTAATCGTCACGCGCACCGTGCCAATGTCCGTGTTGCCGGCTTGATCGGTAACGACGTAACGGAACGTGTCGACACCGTTGAAGGTGCCACCTGGCGGGGTGTAGCGGATGGTGGTCGAGTTGAGCACCACCGCGGTGCCTACAGCGCCCGTCATATCGACGCTGACAACCGACTTGGTGGTGTTGGGCGTGGGCGCAACGTTCACGTCGTTCGTGGTGACGATGATGTTGATCGGAGTGGTGCTGCCCTCGGTGGTGGTGGCAGTGTCGTCGCCGGCGCTTAACTTTTCAGTGATCACGAGTGTGGAGGTAACTACTTCCACACGGTCGGCTGTGACTGGGTTGCTGAAGCCATACAGACCGGTTTCCAAGCCCGACAGGACATTGGCAATCGATACGTTGAAATTGAGAGGCATGCCCGCTGCTGTCGCATCGGTGGCATTCATGCGAACGCGAAGGATCTCCGATGGGTCGACGCCTGGGAAGGGCGAAGCGGAAGGGCCGGTGCCGCCGACATCGTTGATGCCGGTCGACATCCGCGAGCCGCTCGTCCGTTGTCCGGTGTAATAGAGCGGCGTGTTGATCGGGAAGCCGTCGATGTCGTTCACAACACGAGGCAAGGTCGCGTCGAGATAGGCCGCGGCGTTGGAAGGAACACCCTTCAGAGTCTCGGTAACCGATGTTCCGAGGCCCGTACCATTCAACTGGCTGATGTTCGCGGTCATTTCTGGAACGTCTTGATTGCTCAAGCGATTCAGGAAACGAATTCGCCAGCGATTCGTGTTGCCGCTGGGGTCATGAGTCACCTCGACCGAACCGGCACCCAGCGTGGTGTTCAGAGCGTTCTGGATGTTCGCGGCAGTGGCCAACCGGTTGCTGGCAAAGGTGATGGGGGCCGTTGTCTTGAGCGTGCCGTCCATGAGAGACAGCGTGAAGGTACTTGGGTCAGGCGGGGTCGTGGTGCCGGTCGTCGGGCTGCCGGTGATCTCGAAGTGCTGGCTTTCGTTCACCTGGACGTCAGTCTTGGTGGTGTCGCCCCAAAGCACATCGAAGAACGAGGTAAAGACACCGAGAGCCGTGCTGGACGAGGCTGGCAGTGTTGCCGGGCGAGTTTGCGACATGTACGTCAATTGGCCGAGATCTTCGACCAGCACGCGCAACTCGTAATAGCCACCCTTGGGAATGGTGGTGATCGGGTCATTGGTCCCAATCGCCACAGGCTGAACCGTGTAGCGAACGAGGGGTGGACCCGCTTCGCCAGCCGAATTCAAGCTGTTGATGACTGCCAGGGCGTCCATGGCACTCAGGCGGTTGTCGTTGTTGACGTCGACAAAGAAGGGCTGGTCGTTCGCGCCACCTTCGCCGGCACCGGTGTTGGTCGAGAGCGTACGGGCACCATTGAGGTTGAGCTCGTTGATGATCGCCAGGGCGTCCATCGCCGAAATGCGGCCGTCAACATTGACGTCCTGCGGTTGGGCGATGTTGAAGTACGGACTGCGCGTCAGGGACGGCATCACGTCGCCGGCCATCAGCTGACGCGATTCCAGGGCTTCACCCCACAGGGCGCGCCGCTGGGCCAATTGCTGACGCTCCCGCTTTTGGGCAGCGACAGCACGCGACGAAGATGCAGAACGGTTGCGACGACCGAGAATTGTCATGGATTTACCCGTAGCGAGTCGAAAGTCTCTGTTCCCGATGCGGAATTTAAGTGGTGGCTTGCCTTGGAAACTTCGCCTCAGAAGCTTCCGCCACTCAAAATCACCGCTTAACCCCAGCCCTTACCTCAGTCAGCCTAATCACAAGCCAGATAAGCAGTTGCAGCGAATTGGTCGAGCCCCGGAAGGTATGCCAGATCTGCATTCCAGGACTAGGGTTTGAATTCCAAGCTAGTTGGGATGTCCGTGCTTTGCAACAGATTTGCGCTGACCGTTCAAGTTTTCTCGTTCCGATAGGTCTACCCACTCCGAAACCTTAGCGCGCACGGACTAACCACTACATTCGCTACGACTGCACCTAGTAAAGACGCGGGCCGATTCCAGAAAGTTCCCACGTTCTGGAATCGGCCCGATGTTTCCAGGCGAGGCCCGCCCCTGTTGGGCCCCACCCGAGTTCGTTAGCGGGCATTTAGCCCAGATTGTGGTGCTCCAAGGCCAGATCACTCAGCAGATCTGCCCACTGAGCGTCATTGAGCGCGTCGCCAGCCAAGTCGGCCTCTTCAAAGCTCTCGAAAGTGGCACCCTGGCTGCTTTCTGGCTGGGCGGCGGCCATGCTGTAGAGCAGCTGTTCGACTGCGGAGTCGTGCAGCAGTTCAGCCACCGACACGCTGGCCGTTGCGACCGGAACTTCTTCCACGACCACGCTCGACGAGGCGTACATCACATCCGGCGTCAGCGTACGGAGCAGAGCATGTGCATCGAGGGCGTCGCCTTCGAACTCCGCAGTGCTCTCACCCCCGCTTGTCATGCTGGTGAAACCAACATCTTCCCCGCCGCTTCCGCTCGGAGCCGTCAGCGGCACCAGGTTGAGGTGGTTGATGACCAACAGAGCATCGAGAGCGTTGAGTGTGCCCGAGCCGTTGGTATCGAGGAATGGCGGCGGAGCGAGCAGTGCCGGCAAACCAGGTGGTGGCGAGACAATCGGCAGCGATTGCAGGCCGTACTGGTTCAGGTAGTTGATGACGATGAGTGCATCGAAGGCGGTGATCGTCCCGCTATCGTTCACGTCCAAGTTGCCAACGCTAGTCGCGACGGTCTGGCCTGGATAAGTCACCAGGATCGACCGGCTGTTTTGGAACAACGGGCCGGTGAGCGTGACCTGGTAATCTTCGACTTCACCATCGACGGCGGGGCCTGTGGGCGAGTTCATGTCGGCCGTGCTGACACGGAAGCGAGCATAAGTGGCACCACGAGCACCATTGGGGATCGTGAACTGGATCGTGTTCGAACCGGCCGCGAGCACATAGTTCGTCAGCACTTGTTCGCCCGAGCTCCAACCAACCGTGCCATCGTTGTCGATCCAAGCCGACAGCTTGAGGCCAGCGGTGGGCGACTGAACGATGATCTGCGAGCCATTGGCGGCACCTGGCAACAGCGAGACAAACTGGACGCCGTCGTCATTCTCATCGAGCAGGGCCGCGGTGCTGGGTTTGCCATCGAAGTCGGCCGTGGGTGCATTACCGAGGTAAACACCCGGCGCGATACCGTGGTTGGCACCGCCATCAGCATCCAGAACCGGATAGCCAAGCGGAGCATCGCCGTAATCAACTGCCGTGCCGAGGAACAACGTGTAGTAGTGGTTGATCTGCTCGGGAGGCGTGTTCGTGTCCAGAGGATTCGGAATCGAAACCCCATTGTTCAGCGACAGCTTGTTGCCGGCCTGATCGATGATGCCGTCTCGCAGCAGAACCTGGTAGGTGCCGCGAGTCCAGACATTGCCGACCGGGGTCAGCACAATCTGGTTGCTGGTGGCGTCGTAGGAGAAGAAGTAGTCTTCGCCTTCAACCAGCACTTCGGTCGTCGTGGCCGAAACCCGACGAGTAATGATCACCTGGCTGCTCGTGACCGAGAAGTCATCGATGTCCGAGCCATCGAGTTCGCCGTTCGGGTCGGTTCGATCGAACAGGGCGATCGTGAAGTTACGCACGAGCACCGTATTGTCAGTCGAGACCACCGTGGGAGCCGAGTCGCGATCGATGCCGAGGCTGTCGTTATCCTGCGGATTAACGAGGCCCGAGCTAGGACCTACCTTGTCGACGCGATCGAGGGCACCACGATCCTTGAACGGATTGAGACCGAACCCTTGAGGCGTTTGCACGTCTGGATCGTCGGCTCGCACCTGGCCACGAGCATCGCGGTCCGGAGTCAAGATCGGCGAAGCACCCAAGCCCAGTGGCGACTTGATGGTCACCATCAGCGGACGATCGAGCAAGGAGTCGACCGAGCTGTCGATCGCCCGGGACAGGGCGTCGAGGTAGAAGTTTGCTCCTTGAGCGTTTTTGAACAGCGGATCGACCAGCGTACCGTCTGCCCGGCGAGTATCCGACAACAAGATCGGGAAATCGCCGAAGCCAATGGAAGCTGGGTTTGAGAGAACCGTGTTTCCTTGGGTGACAATACCACCGATCACCGTGTTCGGGCTGGAAGAGGCATCGACCCGCAACCCCGTCGCAAAGTTGGCGATGATGTTGTTCAGCAAGGTTGGGCCAGAACGCTGTTCAATCAGAATGCCCACATCGTTGACCGGCGTGGCTGGCGGGTTCAAGGTGCCACCCTGGCCGTACAGCGTGTTGTTGATGATTCGGCCGTAAGCGATCGGAGCGTCGAGGCCCGTATCGCCACTGAAGCGAATCGCTCCCGAGCCGTTGCCGTAAATGATGTTGTTCATCACCACCACACCGGGTACCAGCCCAATCGAATTCGATTGGCTCAGGTTGCGGGTCGAACCCTGGTGAGCGGCGTTGCCATCGGCGGCCGAGCGAGAGCCTGCATCGATATCGATGCCGAACAGGGACGAGTTGTAGATTTCGTTCCCTTGCAGAATGATCTGTCCCTGATCGCGAACCAGGTTACTATCGCCCAGTTCTTGATCGAAGGTGATGATGTCAATCCCGCTCGGAGCACCGGCCGAGTTTGCACCGGCAGCATTCGGCGAGGTCACCTCGAGGGTGTACTTGCCCACGCTACCTGGAATCGCCCCGGCACCGGTGAGCGGATTGTACAGGTTGTTGCCGGCACCGCTGACCGCGATGTAGTAGCGGCCAGCCGTTGGGGCAACAAAGTTGATGAATGAATCAGTTTCTGGACGCACGCCAAACGTGTTGCCGATGACCTGCGTGGCACCAAGCTGTTCGCCAGGAGCCGAAGTCAGCACGGGCACGAAGGGCAAACCACCACCGGGGAATCGCATCGAGACGGTCGCCCCGTCGTTCTCAGCGGTGTAGGTAACACCACCGATGACCACATTCTGGAGTGCTCCGGCGGCATTGAAGATCCGCAGATAGCTGTCGAGGGTCGAGCCGTTATTCGCGGCATCGACATCGACCAGAATCTGCTGACCAGCGGCGAGATCGACTCCGAAGTAGTCAACGTCGCGGCTGCGGCGACCGGCATCGTTTTGCGAGGTCGTGGTGTCGTCGGTATCGCCAATCGTGCCGTTCGCGAAGAACCGCAAGCCATCGTACGTCGTGCCGACCGGGCTGATCGGCAGAGCCGTGGCGATGTTCTCGTTGCTTTCGGTAACAGGCACGCCCGTCGCCACGAATGTGGCCGCACCATTCAGGTTGATGCGATTGGTGGTGCTGCGCAGGCCCGGTTGAGTTCCATCGGCCAACCAGGCGTCGACATCCAGAATTTGCTGCACATCGGTGCTGTTGATTGCGTCGCGAATCAGCATCGCAATCTCCTCGTCCTTCATGGTCGAGTTGAAGTGGATGGCTTGATTACCGGGAGTGACCACGTCCACACCGAACGGTGTCACTTCGCTGTTGTCGTTGAACTCAAACGTCAGCTGGCGATTGCCATCGCTGATGGTAAAGGTCTGACCATCGACGATTTGCGAGCCATGCCGGGCCAGCAGGGTCTGCTGTTCAGTAAAGCGGTCGTTCGAATCGGCGGTGAAGGTCGGTGCTGGAGGAGCGACAAAGTCGTAACCCACACCACGACGAATTTCGAGCTGATAGTCGCCGAGAACAATCTGGCCCACGGGAACTGCCGAGGTGAAACCTGCGGTGGGGTTGGCATTGGCCACCATTTCGCCACGTTCGGCCAGGCCGATGATGAAGTCATCGACGTAGATGCCTTCGAAGTTGTTGTTCTGGCCACGCAGGTTGCTGCGGAAACCATTGAGCAGCAGGTTGCCCGGCGGGGTATCGGCCTGATCGCCTGGCAAGGCAGCTTCCCAACCCAGCGGACCACGGTAGGGGATCAGCGTGAAGGGATCGATGTCGATGGTCCGCTGCGGACCGGTGGGCGAGCTCACCAGACGGATCAAGTCGCCGTACTGCTTCACGTTATCGTTGGCGACGACGTTGGTCAGTTCGAACGAGATGTTCGGAGCAGGCACGCCCGGCAGCTGAGGCATCGCTGGCTCGGCGTAGTCATTGGCACTGACCAGAACCACACGGTTCGGCGCGGTGAGAGCCGTGCTGGCTGTCACGGTGCCCAGCGTAGTAACCCCATTGATGGCCGAAGCCACAGCGGCAGCCACATTGGCCGGAGTGAACAGGTTCGAAGCCGTCACGTACACTGGCTGGTTCGTTCCCGCGACACCAGCAGCACCCGTCGTCGGATACTTGGCGGCCACGACCGGGTTCGGATCAGCCGTGAAGTCGACCGTGGTGTTAGCCGTGCCGTCGGTATCGAATTGAATCCGTCCGCCCGTGACCACCTGGGCATTCATGCCCGCGAAGGTCGCATTGAGGACGGTCACAATCGAGTTGGCGACCAACGACTGCGTGTCATTGAGGCTGAACGGAATGCGAATCCGTCCGGCAGTGATCGCGTTGTCGCTGTCCAGTTCGAATGTTTCGATCTGCGGCACGCCACCGACCGTGTAGGTGAGCGTGAACGTGTCTTGATCGTTCACCCGCAGGTTCGCCGGCAGCAAAGCGCTGGCCCCACCGGTGGGAATCCCCATCGACACGCCCAGGTCGAATTCAAAGATCTGGGTATTCAGCGGGTTGTTCGGGTCGGTCAGCGTGAACCGCTGGCCATCCTGATACGAGGTCCCTTCAGCCACCACGAGTTTCTGATCGTAGAAGTCACGTTCCAGAACCGCGTTGATCGAGTTGGCAACCTGAAGCTTGGTCCAGCCACGCTGATACGGAATCGCAATGGCACCCGGATTCACCAGGCCGGTCGAGCCGGACAGTTGAGTGACGGGCGTTCCGCCCACTACCGCCGGAGTTACGACGGCATTGGCAGCGCCGAAGAAGTTCAGAACGGCATCGGACACGTTGCCTGCAGTGCCCAGATTGCTGACCGAGGTTCCCAGGCCGTTGTTGCCCAGGGCGGTAAGCATCGCCTGTGCGACTTGTTGAGAAGTCATCAGGTCGGTGATGGGAACTGCAATGCTGCCAGCTCCGATGGTTCCATTCTTATCGAACTCGAAGGTGATAGGCAAAGCACCGACGCCGGGGCCCGTGATGGTCAACAGTTCGCCATCAGGGGTAGCATTACCGGTTGAGAAGGTGCCCGAGATGCCGTTGTTGAACTCGTACCGCTGGCCGGCGATCGAGATGAACTGGCCATCGGTGATGTATTCACCGGCCACCGCTCGCAGTTCTTCACCCGTGGTGAAGGCCACGCCGGTGTCCATGTCGCCCGCCGTGCTGAAGTCGAGACGGAAGCGGACGTCTTTTTGACCGGCCCACTTGTCGAGCGGAATGCGAACCTGACGCCAGGCACCCGTAGTGAAGTTTTCCTGAACTGGAACATTCAGTTCCACGCTCGTATCGGTCAGAATCCGCGGTACAACGTTGATATCGTCCATCGAGATCGGGTACCAGTCACCGCTATTGGTGTCTGCCACGCCGTCGCCGTTACGGTCGGCATTGTTGTCGGCAATGCCGCTGACAAACACGCGGAACGAATCGTAAGCGGTTGTCTCGTGTGACGAGAAGTACGTGAAGTACAACATCGGCTGATCGGTCGCCGAGTAGCCTTCCAGATTCACATCGTTGCTGATGATCGTGCCGTGAGCACCGTTGTTGAAGGCGTAGTTGTTTCCCACGCCGCGGCCAAAGTGATAGCTCGAGTTGCCGGTCTGATCTGGACGGCTGCCGTTTTCGACGTCGGGCGTGCCGTGGCCGGGATCCAATTGCCGGAAATCTGGGTTCGTCGGAGAATTGAACGGGGTCATGTTCCAGAGGTTGCGATCCAGTTCCGAGAAATGGATGCCCTTGGCATTGTCGATCGGCAGCGTGACGTTGCCGAGGCGATAGGTCAACGGAATGTTGTTCTGGCCTTCGACAAAGATCGGCTGCAAGCCCGTGTAGGCATTGTCCGGTTCGTACTCGAAGGCATACAGCCGGCTCAGGCCGAAGTCTTCCTTGGTCACCGTGACGTTGTAGCTACCCGTGAAGGCGGCACCCGAACCCGAACTGCCGTTGAAGGGGTTCGTCAGGTTGCCGACTCCGGCTCCACCGCTGCGAACGGCAAAGTAGTAGGTACCGGCCGCTCCCACCGTAAACTCCAACCGGCTATCCAAACCGGTGCCGCCGTTGTCGTCCTGATCGATGAAACCACCGGTCGACGAGTACAACGTGACGTGCGAGTCGGCGAGGGTGCCAACTCCCAGACCGGCTGCGTTGACTTCGATGGTCACGCGTTGACCGGGACCAGCCGTGAACGAGTAGAAGTCGTAGTCGCCGCTGGTGGTTCCGAACGCACCATCGCCGATAAAGCCATTTGCCAGGTTAGCAATTGAAGCACCACCGAGAGTGATGCCGGTAGGCTGAGCCTGGCTGATGGTGTTGTTGTTCTCGGTGTGGGTGAAGTTCACCGTGGCACCAACGGCCGCGGCCGCACCATCGGCAACAGCAAACCAGGTGTTGGCGTAGCGTCCACCTTCCACATTGGCCGGGCCGCGGGTCAAGCCTTGGAAGCGAATGCCCGACAGATCGGCCTGCGAGGTACCGATGTATTGCGTATCGACTTGGTCACGCTTGGCAAAACCGGGCAACAGAATCCGGTTGTTTTGATGATTGACGGTGACGTAGTACAAGCCACCTTCGTCGCTGACGGCGACAAAGTACGACTCGGGACCAACGTTGCCGACATTCACAATGCCCGTGATGTTACCGCCCGGGCCTTCACCCTCGACGATGAAGGGCGAGCCGTTCGGCAGCGAGATCTGACCACGATCGAGCTCAACATAGATGCCCAGGGCGGCGGCGTTGAAGCCCGCCATGTTAGCGTCAATTGCCGATTCGACGCGGGTAGCGATATCAATGGCCGTGTCTTGCGCGAAGAACGGCACCGAGATGGCCCCAGCGCTCACGGCTGGAGAACTCCCCACGAGTTGCGTCCACAGTGGCATACCGGAGATGTCGATCCGGTTGGTGGGGGTCGCAACGCCTGGAATTGTGATCGGCGGGAAGTTGATGCGGCCCGTGTTCAGGCCGGTTTCGCCACCAGCGCGGAAGGGCGACGGTGCGTTATTGACAGCGGCGAGCGTTGTTGTCGTGAACTGTTGCGTCGAGAAATTCTCTTCAACATTGATCACGTAGTTTTCGAGTCCCCCTTCGTTTCCCGGGGCGAGCAGGTTAACAATCGTGAGGTCGGAGCCGTTGAACACAAAGCGAATCTGCTGGCCATTGACCACCACGCGATCGCCATAGGCGCGGGCATCAAACTCCGGAGTGGCATCAATTGCTGCGGCCATGGCTGTGGCAACTTGAATCGAGCTCTGGTTGTAACCGACATTGACGGCGACGCGACCAGCACCCACGCCATTGCCGGACGGATCGAACTCAAACACCACATTGCCCGCGGGCGTTCCACCAATTTGCAGAGTGAAGGTTCGTCCTTCCAAATCGCCGGGGGCTCCAGAGGCTGGCGACGCCACGGCCTGCAGGATGGGCGCGTTGCCTGTTCCGCCTTCGACGTAGAACTCGCCCGGGTCCAGGCCAGGCTGAGGGATGACGGTCGCATTGGTTGACTGACCGGCCACCATGGGAATCAGGTTGATGCGGGTCGAACCGGGGCTGACGCTGGCCGTCACGGGGAAGGTATTGATGTTGCTGCGACCGTTGATCGCATTGGCAATGTTCGTGGCAATCGCATTGGCCGTCTGCGAGCCGCTGCTGTTGACCGGTACGTTACCGGGGTTGGTCGCGTTGTTGTTATCGAACTCGAAGTTGAGCTGACGGATGGTGCCGCCTGCATCGCGACCTTGCACGGTAAAGACCGTCGCATCCGGGATCTGGTTCGAGGTCGTGAACCGGCCAACGGCCAGCACGGCACCCGTGTCGTAGTGGTAGATGGCTTCGTTGCCATTCGTGGCATCGGTATCGCGATCGAGAATGAAGAACTCGCCGTCGCGAACCGTAAAGTCATTCGACACATCGATCTGCTGGGAAACTTCGAAGCCCGCATTGAACTCGAAGACCTGCGTGGTCAAGCCATCCGAAACGGTGAACTGCGTGCCGTCGAGAATGACCGAGTTGTAGCTCTGGTTATTTGGCGCGGGATTGATGGTTGTCGCTTCGACAGCCGTGAATCGCTGCGAAGTGAGAATAATGCCCGCTTCGTAAGCATTGGTACCCGCGCCGTCGAGACGAGGTCCCACTGACGTCAATGCCGCACCCGTATTCGGGTCCAACTGATAGACGATGTTGCTCTTATCGCTAATTTCCGGATTCGGATCGAAGCCGAGGTAATCTTCGCCACGACGTCCAACGGCTAGAAGTATTTGCTGATTGGGATCATTGTTCGGATTGAAGTACGACATCGCGTCGAACTGGATGCCGTAACCCACGCGAGCCGGTGTGGGGTGGGCGACCACTGGCGCGCCGCTGGCGTCCGCTTCGTAAGTGATAATGCCATCGTCACCACGATCGGTTGGTTGGCCGTTCGCGGTCGAAATGTTGATCAGGTGACCGCTGGCGGCATCGGTTAGACCGTTACCTCGTTCGTGGTCCCGTGAAAGACCGAACAATTCACCCAACCGATTGAAGTCGATGTCTTCGATGTCGAAGCCCATCTGACCCACATTGGTCATGTGAGCCCCGGTGAAAGGATTGAAGGTCTGCAAGTAGCTGGTATCGATCGTGCCGTTGGTGGATTGTAGCGCGTTCGGATCCAGCCCGATGTCTCGGATGATGTACATCGAGACATCGCCCAAGGTCCACGGAATCGAGCTATCGAAACCAGGAACCTGGGCCTGACCAGGAGCCCGATCAAACAGGATTTCCTGAGTTGGCAAGCCAGAAGTGCCGCGGTCTGGTTGCGGGAAGTCCTGCTTCTGCGGCTGGCGTGGGTTGGCGAAGGTGCCTTCGTTCAGGTGATCTTCGACGATGCGATGCACCGAGTCGATCGGCTCGACACGCAGGCCAGGATTGAGGGTATTGCGATTGGTGAACTGATCCCAGACCGTAGGCTGAGTGCCAATGGCGGCGATCGCAACGTAGTAGGTTTGCGGTGTCGAGAGTGGGTTCGAGGCTGGCAGCGCGATGTTGCCGATATAGGCATCGTTGGTGCCCACCGAACCAGCGCTCAGGTCGCTGATGCCGCTGCCCGCGAGCGGACCGGGGCGGTCGTCGGAGACGTTCGAGTCGAAGTTCGTCAGAATCAACTCAAGGTTTTCGTTGTACACGAACATCTGCAGATTCGGACGACCGAGGCCGTCGGCGTAATCCAAATCGAAGACCGTGTTGACCAGGTTGGTCAGGTTCGGGAATTCCTTCGGCACGGGCGACGATCCGTCGATGGCCGAGTAATCCAAGTCGAAGCGGAACCAATCGATATCGCCAGGAGCGCCGAGGCTGCCGGAGACCGAGATCGCACCGCGATCGACTTCGAGCAGGTTGCCCAGGTACTGAGCATTAGCCAGCGAACCAATGTTGTTGGGTTCGATGTCGCGGCGTTCGCCAGACAGCGGCGAGTGTGCCGGATGGCCATTCACGTCGATACCGGTAGTCGCATTGGCGATCTTGCCGTAGCGGACCGTGGTCCCACCCTTTTCGTCCTTTTCACGCAAGCGAACTTGCAGTTCGTAAGCGCCCGAGCTGGCACCCGTAACAACCAGGCTCTCGTTCGTGCTGGCGGGCACGATGGTATCGAGATCGGCCTTGTTCTTCGGCACGCTGCGGACACGAATGAAGTAGGTGCTTTCGACACCCGGCGTACCGGTCAGCTTGATCCGGAAGCCGGCGTCGCGAGGATTGGTCGAGTAGAGATCTTGACCTTCATACGGAGTGGTCTTTTGCATCGGCAAAGCACCGAGGCCCACCAGCGAATCGGCACCCAAGGCTTCATCGGCCGAGTTGTCGGACCGAGCCACGATGTTGCCAAATTCGTCGACCAGTTCGATGACCGTATCGAGAGACTGGGTCGTGCGGTCGATATCGAACCAAACTTCGGTTTCGGCCTGAGCCTTGAAGCTGTAGATATCGACGTCGCCCGGGGTGCCGATGGCACCTTGAACCACAAAACCCAAGCGTTGATTTTCGTCGCCACCCTTGTTGGCAGTAGCCAGCGAGCCCAGGAACTGAGCCTTCGACGGGCGCGAGTTCTGCGCACCGTTGCTCGTTACCGGTTCGCGTTCGGGGATGCTTTCGACGTTGCGATCGTTCGCGTACTTGTCGATGAGCAGACCATTCCACTCGCCGGGCCGGCCGTTCGAGACTGGGCTGCGGGGGAACAGCTCCAGGAACGTGGTGATGGTCGAAGAACTGGCGGTAGGAGAGACGTCCCAAGCCAGAGCAGTCGTAATGTCGTTGAGGCCGTAGATGTTGCCAAGTGCGGGGTCTGCGATCAAAGGCAGATCGGTCGCATCAATGTTGACAGGCCCGTTAAGCGGATTGGCGGTGATCGCAAAATTGTTGACGGTTCCTGCCGCCAGGCCCAATTCCAAATCATCGTACTTATCGGCGGTGAAGCCGATGTAGCGGGCATTTTGCAGACCGCTGCCAGGAGAATAGATGCCGCCCTGAGCAAAACCGATGCGATCTTGATTGTCGAGAGTTAGGACACGGAAATCAGCCTGTCCTGGCGATCCGTACAGATACAAGGCATCGTCCGCGAGGGACACGCCGATGTCCTGGTCGAGGTAGCTGATGAGGCGAATGTCGCCCATCGCGGAACCGTCCAGCGTCATGAACTCGTACGAAGTATTCAGTCGCGTCGAACCATTCGCAAAGCTGGAAGTGGACTTCCAGTGAATGATCTTGCCGTTGCCGCTCGTGAATTCACCTTCGCTGACAACTTCGTCAGGGTTACGAAGGGCTGGTGCGACGGTTACTGTCGTCTTCAGATCAACGACCGCTCCGCCAGCTACCACCATCGGGTAATAGTCGAACAGCAGTTCGGCATTGGTGTATTGAGCGGTATTTCCCTGCGCGGTGGCGAAGCTACCAGGAGTTAGCGTCAGCGGATCGCCCACATAGCTACCGGCCGGTCCAACGATGTAGCTGAAGTAACCATTCGTGGTTTGGGCAACATCGTTATCAATTCTCACGCCGTTAGCCACTTCACCGATGGTTGGCAAAGGCGGCAACAGCGAATCGCCATTGGTGTTGGCTTGCGGACGACCTTCCGGAGTGAAGCCAGCGCTGATGGTATCGTCCGAGAATGAGGTCATCACCACGGGGAAGCCGGGTTGGCCGAGCACTTGCAGTGTGCCACCGATGCGATCTTCGGTTTCCAGCGGGCGACCGTCGGCAATAAAGCCGGCGAGGGTGCCCGTCGCAGTGTTGCTGGCCGACTTAATCACCAGGCTCTCGCGAGCCGAGCTTTCCAGCCGCAAGCCACCAAAGGTGTGGAAATCGGGGATCAGGATCGAGTCGAAGAGAACGTGGGCGATATCGGTATCGTCCCACACGCTCTCGGTGGTCAGCACGCCACCACGAACTCGCATGCCGTTGGTGCCGTTGTTGTCGAGCCGGTTCAAGCGGATCAGGGGACCGTTGTTATCGACATCGGTCACGCCGGTTTGCGTGTCGATCAAACGCGACACCGGATAGTTGATGCGAGCGAGCGAAGCACCGGTGGGCAATTCGGCCAGCAGGCCGGTTTGGCGACCGAAGTCAGTGACTTGCGTGTGATTGAGGGCGTTGACGTTGATGCTGAGGAAAGCACCGCTGTTAAAGACCACCGTGTTGTTGATGATCACGGGCTGAGCACCGCGAACGAAGATCGTCGCGCTGTCGTTGACGCCGCGACCTGCGCGATCGGACCCTTGCGAAGTGGTGACGCCACTGTCGTTGAATTCGAAGCGGCTGTTCGCCACGCGAACCTTGGCCTGCTGAACCTCAATGACGTTAGTGCCTGCAAAGTTACCTTCGATGCGGGTGCCACCGCCACCGTAGGCGAATACGACTTCGTTAAAGCTGCCCTTCGAATCGGGAGCGAAGTACACGCCGCCCCAGTTACCCGGTTGGCCCGAAGTGGCCGTCGACTTCGAGGTGGCGAACGTACCACCGGCACCGTACCGCTGGTCGTACAGCGAAGTCATGATGATTTCACGACCCTTCACACCTTCGGCGATCAGGCTGGTGCCAATGTTCACGTCGATGCGCGCACCGTCGGTCTTGACCACCATCGAGGGATCGATCACCAGCGAACCGTGCGGACGGGCACGGGCATTCGCTGGTTGCGCCAGCGTGGCGTCTTCCAGGTAGAAGGGGATTGCGTTCGGCGCGTTGGTGTCGACCGAAGTCGTTCGCTGAGGAATTCCGTTGATGACGAAAATTGTATCGATCAGTTCGAACTTCCCGTAGTTGTTCGACCGATAGATATTGAGCTGCGAGTAAACCTTGGTGTTGATCAGCGGCAGATTCGACAGTGTGATCTGGCGATTGTTTCCCGAGATCAGGAACGAGCCGGTATCACCTGCTGGAACGGCCAGAGCGGCCGAAGCCGATTGTCCACCGGTTCCCGAGAAGGTGAACCGATAGTTCACTCTTGTTCCATTCATGAAGCCGGTGGTGCCGGCTGGCGGCGGAATGGCCGCGACGGCGGCATTGATGTTCACGGTCGCAGGAATCAGCTGCGAGGGCGTGACAGGTACACCGCGATCGGTAAAGGTGGTAGCGCCCGCATCGGTCATGCCGATGAGATCGAACTGACCGCCCGCGATCGAGCGATAGATTCGCAAGCCCATGTACGAGCCATACGACTGTGGCAGACCGCTGAGGGTCACCGAGCCAGCAGCACCAATCGTGGTGACTGGTGCCAGTTCCACCATCGGGGTGTCGCGACCTTCGGTGTCGACAAAGGCGAGGGCATACACTACTTGCTGAGGAGTGGCATACGTGCCGCCAGTAGCCGATGGCGTCGTGACAACATTCGTCGTGCTGGGCGAGATCGGATCTTGTGCCGAAGCTACCTTCAGCCGCAGTGCCGAGGCTGGCAGCGGAATGTTGCGGTCGACATAAGTGGCCGCGGCCGAAGCTGGGATTTGCTCAACGAGCATGAACTCGCCGACACCGCCGACGCGGCGATACAAGCGACGACCGACGAAGCCAGCAGCCAGCAAGTCGGCAGTGACGTTCGGCAGGTTCGTCAAGCGAACGTACGAATTGGTGGCCGTGATCGTGCCGGTCAAGCGCACGGTGTTCGAGGCCAGGCCTTCGTTGCCGTTCGAATCGACGTAGACAATCTTGTACTCGATGCCCGTACCGACCGAAGTCGCGAAACCACCGGAACCCAACGAGGGCGCGGCGACGGTCAGCGTCGTGGCGGGGGAAGTCAGGTTGGTGTGGATAAACGCGCCACCAGGAGCGCTCTTGATCGAGACGTTTTCCTGGATGACGTGGACGATGTCGGTATCGTTGAAGCGGCCGGCAACGGTCAACTCTTCGATCGACGAAGCATTCAACCGGCCCGAGAGCGTGGTCGAGCGAACGGCGATGCCATTGACCGTGTTATTGGTCAGCGTATTGCCGTGAATTTCTGGCCCGACGCGGTTGTAGTCGACATTGAAGCTGGTGTTGAACGAGCTGCCGTACTGCGGGCTGGTGAAGTTGCTTTCTTCGAAGCTGTTGGGATTGGCTGACATCGCCGCTTCGGCGTTGTAGGTGATCCGGTTGTTGACGATGGTCGGGCGAGTATCGGTCAGCGTGATTGCGTTGACCGTACGTGGAGCCGAGTTCACCACCACCTGGCCACCGCCGTAACGGATGTCGGCGTTGGAGATGTAGTTGAGGAAGATGCCGCGGCGTTCGAAGTCGAGCCGACCATCGGCGCGATCGATATCGCTGCGGAACGAGAGACCGCCCCAGTCACCTTCTTCGGCGGTTGCCCCCACGGGGCCCTCAGGCGCACCGATTTGTGGTTCGGTCGCCAGCGTCGCGGTATTCGCCCGGTTGTAGGAGGTGAAATAGACATTCTGGAACGGAGTACCGAGGACTTGCAGGGCACCACCGCTGCGATCGGCCGTGAGACCTTGGTTTTCGCTACCGACGCTGATCTGGGCACGGCGCAGTTGCACCACGGCACCCGCGTCGAACATGAGAGTACGGTCTTTCGGCACATCCAGCGTCGCACCGTCGGGCAGAGCGTTGCCCAGGGTATCGAAGCCAATCTGATAGGCCAGGTTGTCGGCCAGGTTCGTATCGGTCGTATCGGCCAGCGGATTCAAGTTGTTGCCGACGACGCGAATGATGTCGAACGGACGCGAGGCGGCAGTCGCAGCCTTGATGGACAGGAACGGCCGCGTGAGCGAGCCATCGGGAACGTACGAACCGCTATCTGGCAAACCATCGCGGGGCGAAATGTCGGGCGAGGCGCTGCGATCGACAAAGATCGTGCGGGCAGTTCGGGTGGTGCTATTCAGGTCGGTGAGCGAGGTCACTGGTGCTGCGGCGCGGAACCAGAAATTGTTCACACCGCCGGGCTTGCCATCCGAGTCGCCATCGAGCGGAGTGCCCGTCGTATCGGTGAGCGTATCGGTGGCGATCTTACGAAAGTCCAGCTTGAGCTGGTACGCGCCCTGGGTCGTGCCACCCATGCCGGAATCGGTCACATTCGGGTCGTATTCGGTGTTGCCGCTGGCGCTCACACCTACGTAGTAGGTGCCAGGTTGCAGCTTGAGTTCGATGTACGAGTCTTTGCTGAAGTAGTCGTCGTTCTTGGCGTACAGTTCGGCGATGCCCGTCCCTAGATTGACGCGGTAGATCGACAAGGCCGAATCGAGTTGGCTGGAGTTGGCGAGACGTTCGGCAAAGGTCTCGGCGGTGAAGTAGCCTTCGGCATCGATTTCAAACTTGTACATATCGATGTCTTTGCTGTCCGGCCGATACACGTGCTGCATGTGAGCCACGTTCGCATCGCCTGGATAGACACCTTCGGGAGCCGGCACCGAGCCCGACAGCAATGGATCCTGCCCTTGAATGGCAGTCGCCGGCAGGTCGTAGCTGTGACCGAGTCCGAGCAATTCGCTGATCTCGTGCATCGCGGTCTGGAACCAGCGATTGCCGTATTGATCGCCACCGCTCGTCGCCCAGTCTTCGCCATTGTCCATGATCGCGGCGGCCGTTTCGGCGATGCCGTCGTTATTCAAGTCAACCGCGCCAGCCAGGCCGGTGAGTCCACCTGGGCCCGTTTGGGCACCGGTGTTGATGACCTGCCCCGTGGCGGTCGTGGCGATGACCGAAATCGCCCGCAAGTCGCCAGTGGCGATGATGAAGCCTTGATTTTCCGTTTCGACAAAGTTCACACCGGACTGCTGGCCGATCAATTCCAGCACTTCGCGAGCACGCTGCTTTTGAGCCGAGGTGATCGAGTTAACGGCAGGCTGCGTCGGAATGGTCGAGTTCGTCGAGTCGGGAACGAAGCCCAACTCGGAACGGAAGTTGTAGTAGTAGGTGGTGATGCCGTTGACGCTGTCGGCTTCGGCGGCCGGTTGGAAGATTGGATCTTTGGCAATCTGGCGGCCCAGGTGATCTTCGGGACCATCGCTACCGATGACAACGGTCTGAAAGCGACCGTTGATCAGCGTGTAGAAGTTGCTGCCTGGATGATTCTGAACCGTGACGTCGCGATGACCAGGATCGTTGTTACCACCCGGCCACATCAGGTTGTAAAACTGCGGGTCAATCGACTGACCAATGATCACGCTCGTACCGCTTTGCAGCACGTTGACATTGCCGGGGTTGGCACCCGTACTGTTGATGAAATCTTCGAGCTGTTGCAGCGGGGTACCCGCCGGCAGGCCCTTGATCAGCACATCGCGCAGGTTGGCAGCGCCATCGAACGACGAGCCTGGATCGTTGGTGAGCCAATCGGTAGCACCACCCCCGCCGGCGGTGCCGTACACGTTGGGTCGGCGGGCTTCGTCGGTGCCCAACCGCAGGCGGAAGGCCACTGCGGAATCGGCAACACCGGCAACGACTGGAGCAAACGTCTCGATATTTGCCGAGAACGTCAGCACTACCTTGTTGTGAGCGGCGTCGTAAAAGGCTGTGGACGGCTTGATTTCGTTGCCGCTGGGAGCATCGTCGGCAGGATCGACCGTCCCGCGAGTGACGAGTAGGCGGTAGTAGTCTACGTCTTGAGCGCGGGCGACATTCAGCTTGTCGTTGTTCAGATAAACATGAACTTGATTGCGCAGCTGATTCAAAGCGCCCGAGGTATCGCGAACCACTGGTTGGGGCACGACTGCCAGAACCTGCGGAGCGAGGTTGAGGCCGAAATTGACGTTGAAGTTGGTGCCCGAGTTAAACCGGATGCCGTCGGTGTCTAGCAGGTTAGCGCCGACGAATTGCAATTGATAAACGTCATCCTTGAGCGGAGTTGCAAACCGCATGACGACTTGCGTCGGATCTTCGCCCAGGTCGAGGTAGGCGGGAGTGATCGGCAGATCGGTCGGATCGAACGTACCGTCGCCATTGGCAGGGATCAGGCGAATGCCGCTAGCCAGCGTGGTGCGGTCGATGCCCGGAATGCCGGGGAACGTGAAGGTGAGTTCACGAGGCGATTCGTTGCGAACCGTCATCGGCGAGGTGCCGGTATTGAACTGCACACCGCCATCGGCTGCCACGAGCACCGGATCGACTGCGAAGACGCGCCGGTCTTCGAGCGTTTCTAGATGGAACTTGCGAGCAGCGCGCCGGAGCATCTCTTTGTATTGGGAACTCTTCATCCAAGAGTTCTTGAGGGATGCTTTGGTTTGCTTCAGCGAACGCCGGGTCGACATGTACTAACCCTCGAAAATATCGCGATTTACGACTTATCTCTGTATCCAACGAACCGAGCCGCCAAGGAGATGGGAACTGGGGGGCGAATCGGCTTAACTAACCAGCAAGGAGTCCGAGCCTAGACGAGCGGACAAACCGCAGGAGCCAGCTTCGGATTATAATTAGGGGTCTCAACGATGCAAAAAAATGCGCAGCCACAACTTAAACACAGGCGCGCTACTGGCCTTTGAGTGTCGGAGCAATCGAAAAGTTCCCTCTGACCGGACCAAATTCTCCAGCTTGGCGCGAAACTTGGGATGGAATCGATGGTGCCGCCTGAGCCGGCAAAAGGGCAGGCGTCAGCATAACCGGCACAACTAGCCGGAAAAAAGAGAAAACGGGGCTGGGAGGCGGACGTTTCAGGTTCTTGACGCTGCGGGAGGCGGGGATGAGGAGTCGCGAGTCGGGGATCGGGAGTCGGGAGCCAGGTCGAGGCCGCCGCTGTCGCCGTAAGTGTTGGCCAGCCGCAAAAGGGGGGTGTTCAACTTTGTCTCGATTTTTGAGCACCAATTCGCGCCGCACCCGAGAGATATGGCAACTGCTGGGCAACGGTAGCCCGCGGAGTTGAACAAGTTGGTGGCTTTGGCACGTGTAACCAGCCAGACTTACGTCACGAGGTGGTCTGACCTCCCGACTTCTGATCTCCGACCCCTGACGCCCGACCTCTGCCGTGCAGGTTGACGTTTCCCAGCCAGCGGCAACAATGGGCAAAACTCTTTCGCCACAACGCGTTGCAGGAAATAGCTGGCATGGCTGAGGTCGATTTGCGGGGTCAGGTTGCGGTCGTTACCGGGGCCAGTATGGGAATTGGGGAAGCCACCGCCGTAGCTTTGGCTCGGGCGGGGGCGAGCGTGGTGGTGAACTACCGTTCGCACCACGAGCAGGCCCAAAAGGTGGTTGCCGAGTGCGAACAGGCTGGCGGCAAGGCCATTGCCGTCGCCGGGGACGTAGCCGATCAGGCCGTCGTCGAAGGATTGGTCGCCGCAGCCGTGAAGAACTTCGGCAAATTGACCATCGCGGTCAGCAACGCTGCCTATAGCGACCGCGAAGTCTTTTATGAAGCCAACATGGAAGGCTTTCGCCGGACGGTGGATGTCACCATGTGGGGTGCCTTCTACCTGATGCGGGCAGCCACCCAGCAGATGATTAAACAGGGAGGCGGCGGGGCCATTGTGCTGGTTAGCTCTCCGCACGCGTTTATCCCAGCGCCCCGTGCCATGGCCTATAACATGTCGAAGGCTGCCATCGAGCATGCCGCCCGCACGGCGGCGATCGAAGTGGCTGAACATCGCATTCGGATCAACGTCATCCAGCCTGGCTGGACCGATACTCCCGGCGAACGCAAATTCGCCAGCGAAGACACACTGCAAACGGCGGGAGCGAAGATTCCGCTCGGCCGGCTGGGCACCCCCGAAGAAATGGCCGAAGGGATTTTGTACCTGGCCGATCCAAAGAATACCTACCTCACCGGCGCGGCTCTGCTCATCGACGGCGGCATTAGTTTGCCGTGGTGGGCCAACCGCGGGTCGGCCGCTCCAGGTTAGACTGGCAGTCACAACCAATCGTCGACTGCCTGCGTAACAAGCAGAACCCAGAGTTAACCTGAGATGCCCACGACCCAACCACAGCTTTATTTGGTTCCCTGCTCGTGCGGCGAAAAGTTGCGCGTCCGTGGTGGTCAGGCCGGCGAAAAGCTGACGTGCAAGTGCGGCCAAAGCGTCCCCGTGCCCACGATTCGCCAATTGCGGCAACTCGAAACCGTCGCCGACGAGTCCGCGCCTCGGCCCAGTAGTGCCCTGTCGGCCTGGCAAGGACCGCTGTTCTCGATCGGAGCAATCCTGCTGTTTGTCGGCTTGATTCTGATCGCCTACACCCAACTCTTTAGCGTCTTGCCACCGGACGAAATGCTTCGGCGGTTCGAAGCCGATATCGAGCGGCAATCGGTGCCCGTTGATCAACTCGGCATGGACGGATTGTACGAAGAGTTCAAAATGCTGCGGGAGCAAGGGACTACGACATCACTCGATCAGCCTCTGGAAACAGCCCGGGCCGCTTCGGCTGGTCACAAGACTCGCCAGTTCCTCGGCACGTCGCTCGCAGGCGTTGGCGGCTTGATGCTTGTGCTGGGCCTCACGCTATCGCTGACGAGTCCCCAGCGACGTTAACGACATCAAAGCAGGTCGCAGGATGGATCCCAATCCGTACGCTTCGCCTGCTGGCCCTAACGAACAGCCCGACCCGGGTATCGGCTCGTGGCGTGACGGCCGGTATCTCGTCATGCACATGAATGCCGAGTTGCCTCACTATTGCATCACCACGGGCGAAGCGGCGGACGGAGCCCGCGAGTTGGTCCTCAGTTGGCGAGCGCCAGGCGACTTGCTCTCGCGCACGCATCAGTTCTGGCTGCCACAGGCCCGTAAGTATCGCTTGGAATACGCTCGCCAAAAGGGAATTTCCAAGCTCGGCCTGGGACTGATGGGGCTGGTGCCCATCACCGTCGTCTTCGGCATTCCCGCGCTGTTGAATGTTGTTCCTGACGGGCGTCAAGACGTTTGGGTTGCGCTACTGATGATCTTGACCTTGCTAGTCGGCTTGGCGGGCATGGCGCTCTGGCTGCGAGCACTCTTCACCGCTCGCCCGCCCTTAAAGCACGTCAACTCTTGGCGAGACTACGTTTGGTTCGAAGGAGCCCATCCCAACTTTCTGGCCCATCTGCCGCAGTGGCCAGCTGAATCGCGCTAAGGCATCGTGAGCGGTTTGCCAATCGATTCTCGGTGCTCGATCAGCGAGAGCAGAAACAACCGCCGCAGGGCATCGTAGCCCCGGTCGTTCGGATCTTCGAGATTGAAGTAGTACCAGTAGTGCGGATCGTTGCTGCGATAATGCCTTGTCCAGAACTTGCGGCAGTGAATGCCGTGGCCGAGAAACTCGGCGTGCATGGGAATCACCTGCACGCTCGGATGCTTGGCTGCCGAAGCCCGCATGGCAGCGTTGTAACGAGTGTGAATCGCTATCACGTCTGCCCATGGTGGCAGATACGCACTCTCTGGATTTCCGTAGCCATCGGAAGGATCGTAAATATCGGCGAGAAAAATGGCGCAGCCACCGGGAAATCGCTCTTCGATCAATCCCAGCATTTCGTCAACGCGCTTGCCATAGTTGGCAATCCATGGTTCCGCTTCCGCGAGTGTCGCTCCATACATGGCCCCTTCGTGGGGCGGCGTGCGGCCGTACCAGTGAATCAAGTCGTTGCCACCAGTGCTCATCACCACCAGACCAAAAACATCGTCGGGCTGCACCGGCAACTTCGCTTTGATCTGCTCGACGTGCTGCAGCGAGTTACTTCCCGAAACAGCAATATTGAGCGTTTGCAAATTCGGCAGCACGGCGGCGAGGTTTCGCCCCTGCATATCGGCAAAGTCGTCCTTCGGCGGATTGTGCAACCGCTGGAAATACGACTTGCCCGGCGAAGCACCCAGCCCCGCAGTGACGCTGTCGCCGATGCCGACGAGCAACACCTTCCGCTCCGTCCACGGCGACTGAAACGGCTCCAGCGGGACGGCTCTACCTGCCGGACCGCTGCCCATTGGCAAATAGAGCCAGTAATGAACGTAGCCCAAGGCTAACAGAATCGAGATCACGCCCGCGATGAGCAGCCACCGCAACACTCGGCGGCGAGGCTTGGGTGCGGGCGGTGAAGGAGAGTCTTCTATCTGTTCGGTCATGTCGCCCTGATATCTACGTCCAGCCAGGCAAGGGCCGCCGGCAGGGAAGCAAAGTATTCGACTTCCATACCGCGATTCGCCGCCACCGTCTGAAAGAAGCGAGTCAATTCGTCGGGCTCATAGCCTTGCCAATAGCAGGCGACTTTGAGTGCCAGGCCGCTGCTGGCCGCGGACTTGCCCGAGTCATACGCATCCATGGTATTCAAACTTCGGTGCGGATTGGTCGCCAGCGACAACACTTTCGCGCACTGGTGCTCTTGGCAGAAGGCAGTCACCGCCGCCCAATGACCACGCAGCGTCGCGGGGGACAACTCAAAATTCGGAGTGAGTTGCACCACGACATGGTCGGCCCGAAATTCCAGTGAGTAGTTGTGACTCATGGCACTTCCTTGCGAACATCCAAGGCCCAATGAGCAATTCGCCAAATTACACCGTGGCCGATTGTAGTCCCTCGTCTCGCCAAAGTTAAATCACAATTCCCCCACTCCCGCTCATTGTTGTTTGGATTCTACATTAGCTGCTTCCTCTCTCTCGAACTGGAACCTACCGCCCATGACCGCGCACGATCCTCAGCCAGCGACCATTCTCGTCACCGGTGCCACCGGCAAAGTGGGGCAGCACTTTTGCGAAGCCCTGCTCAAAAGCCCGCACCATGCTCATTTTCAATTACGGGCTCTTTGTCACCAGCGGCAATTGCCCGCTCAAGCTCGCGTGGAATGCGTGAATGGTACGATTGCCGACAAAGCCGTCGTGGCGCGAGCCATGCAGGGCGTGACGCATGTCGTGCACCTGGCCACCTGCAAAGAAACGCCCGAAGACGTAATGGACGTGACCGTCAAAGGTCTCTTCTGGCTCCTCGAAAGTTGCCGGCAGAGCCCGACCTTTCAGCAGTTCGTGTTGATCGGCGGCGACGCGGCCCTCGGACACTTTGTCTATCCCCATCCACTTCCGGTCACCGAAGAGCAAGTGCACTCAGCCTATCCAGGTTGCTATGCGCTCTCGAAAGTGTTGGAAGAGGTGATGCTCGAGCAGTACCAAATTCAGTACGAGCTGAATGGTTGCTGCCTCCGCGCCCCATGGATCATGGAAAAGGACGACTTCAAATACCAGCTCTCCTTTGGTGACGATGTTTTCGGCGGCCCCCGCTGGCGAGATCTCGTGGGCGCGGCGAAGGCCGATGAATACGCCCGCGAAGGTCGTGTTCCCGTGATGCTCGATCCCGGTGGCAAACCCGTGCAGCGGAACTTTGTCCATGTCAGCGATCTGGTCTCGGCGATTCTCATCGCCCTCGATCATCAACAGGCTCACAAGCAGACCTTCAATATTTGCTGCAACGAGCCCGTCGACTATCGACTGGTCGCCAATCATCTGCAAGCCACGCGCGGTCTTCCTTCCGTCGATGTGGCCACTCCCTACCACTCCACCTGGCTCGATAATTCCAAGGCCAAGTTCCTGCTCGGTTGGCGTCCTCAATACGATTATCGCCGCTTAGTTGACGAAGCTTACAACTACCAGCGCGCGGCCGACAATCCACGCAAAATCTGGTATCCGGGGTAACCAACAAATTAAATGGACCCGCAGGCAATCTACCTTTATAAATACGGCGGTCGCTCTACCGTTAGATATATGGAGACCTGCCATGGAAGAGTCAAAAGGTAATGCAGATTCGCCGCTGCCGTCGAAGCCAGAACTAGAGGTCAGGTACTTACAGAAACAGCTTGCCAAGCTTGAGCATGAGTTACTCGAACTGAAAAATGCCAGCACCTTGGAGCGAAGTGCGCGGCGATTCTCGCCTTTTATCCCACTGCTCACTGCGAGCCTCGGAATCGCCGCCTTTTGCTTCGGGGTTTATCAATACATTCAAGCAGAGAATAAATCACGGGAACTACGCGAGACTGAAATATCAAAGCAGCATGATGAGCGAACCAGGGCCATCGAAGCAGCCACTCTCGAGTCGCAGCGTGCCGCCACCGACACGCTTTGGAGGGAGCAGTTATCCCTATATCTAAAAGCCTCGGAGAACGCAGCGCTCGTAGCTACCAGTGGCGACGAAGACACGAGGGCCAAAGCGGAAGCCCAGTTTTGGATGCTGTATTGGGGGCCCATGGGTGCAGTGGAAGACCTGACGCTTTTTGGTCAAATCGAGGAAGCAAAGATCGAGGCTGCCATGGTGGCGTTTGGCAACGAACTGAAAACGAGCCCTCGTGACCAAGGCAGGCTCAAAAGTAAATCTCTGAATCTGGCTCACACCATTCGAAACGGAATCAAGGGCGTATTCGAGGTTAAGGGGGCCAAGCTCAGCAGCGAAAAAAGGTGACAGTACACCCTAATGCCTGAGTCGCGATGGCCTACGAAGTACGCTTGCGTGTTCGCGTGCCGGTCTTCTCGGCGAGTTCGCCGCTGGTGGAGTCGAAGGGCTGGGTGCTGGCTCGCCCCTCCTCATCGACGCTGGTGAGCAGTTCAATCTTCTGCTCGGCCGCATCGAGCAATTGATAACATCGCTGCAAGTGCTGGATGCCCTGTTCATAAAGTTGCAGCGACTTGCCGAGCCCCTGCTGGCCATCTTCGAGGCCGTGCACAATTTTTTCGAGCGCCGCCAGCGAGACTTCGAATGTTTCTGGTTCTTCGGTGGTCGACTCGGCAGGATGTTTTGACTGAGGCATGGCTTACTCCGTTGGCTCTTGAATGGATTCTACTTTGCTGACCAGTTCGCCGTGCTGCAGCCTGGTTCGGATGACATCGCCGACGGTCACCTGCGCCGCACGTCGCACAACGTCGCCACTCTCGGTTTGCGTCACGCTGTAACCGCGAGTCAACACCTGCAGCGGACTGAGGGATTCCAATCTCGCGGCCGTGCTCAACAGCGATTCACGCTGGCGTTTGATCTTGCGCCGCATCGCTTGTTCCATGTTCGTGCCCAGTTCATCCAGCCGGCGCGAGCGCTCGCGAATACGATCGAGCGGATGTGTCAGCACGCGGCGATTGGCAAGCAACTCTAAATGCCGCCGAGCAGAGAATAGCTGATTCGCGAGCGAGGTCTTCAGCCGTCGCGCAAAGGCGTTCAGCTGCTCGCGCAGTTCGCTGCCCGAAGGTACTACCCGCTCTGCTGCTTCCGTCGGCGTTAGTGCGCGAACATCGGCCACCAGATCGGCAAGCGTAACATCAACCTCGTGACCGACGGCTGAAACAACCGGCACGCGCGAGGCAAAAATGGCCCGCACCACGGGCTCTTCGTTAAAGCACCACAAGTCTTCGATGCTACCGCCGCCACGCCCAACCACGAGCACATCGAGCGCGGGCCGTAAGCGATTCGCCAGTTGAATACCACGAACAATATCGGCAGCGGCTCCTGGACCCTGCACCTTCGCGGGAATCACCAGCAACTCCACTCCTTTGAAGCGGCGACGAATCACCTGCACAAAGTCATGGATGGCCGCTCCGCTCGGGCTCGTCACAAAGCCAATGCGCCGCGGAAATCGTGGCAACTGCCGCTTACGCGCCGGATGAAACAGGCCTTCCGCGGCGAGTCGCAATTGCAGCTGGCGAAAGGCGAGTTGCAAGGCACCTTCGCCCTGCGGTTCGACCTGCTTGACGACCAGTTGGTAGGTGCCACGCGGCGTATAAACGTCGATATCGCCGCGGCAAATGACCTGCTGACCTTCCTCGAGGACAAACTTCAGCCGCATCGCCGAAGTGCGCCACAAGATGGCGCGCACCTGGGCCGTATCGTCCTTAAGCGTGAAGTAAATATGCCCCGACTGCGGGCGCGACACTTCAGAAATCTCGCCACTCACGCTGATCGACGAAAAGCCCGTTTGCAGCGTTCCTTGAATGGCCGCATTCAACTGCGAGACACTCAGCACCTTCGGTTTTGCTGGCTCGATCAGCTTAGGAGTCTGCTCAGGACTGTCAGATTCCGAAACTGCTTCTGCATTCTCGGGAGTACGAATCGGCTCCGGCTTCGTCTCGGCTTTGGCAGTGGCCGAACGTGTGCGCGCGGGCTTAGCCTTCGGCGCAGGTACACTGGGCACGTCTTCTTCGTCGTCGGAAAACAGCCATTGCTTAACAGGCACTAGTTCGACTCCGGCCAATCGCCACTAAAGACTTCGACCGCCGGGCCCGTCTTATAAACGCAACCATCCTGCTCGTTCCATTCGAGTTCGAGATCGCCGCCGAGCAGATGGTTGACGATCTTGCGGTCGGTTCGTCCCGCGAGCACACCAGCAACGCACACCGCACTCGCGCCGGTGCCGCAGGCCAGCGTTTCGCCCGAGCCTCGCTCCCAGGTTCGTTGCCGCACTTCGCCGCGTCCGAGCACTTCCACAAATTCGACATTCACCCGCTTGGGGAACTGCGGCGAGTGTTCGATATGGCGACCAAAACCGAGGACCAGTTCGTCGGTCGCTTCGGGAACAAAGATGACGCAGTGCGGATTGCCCATCGAAATCGCCGTCACATCGAACTGCCGGCCATTGGCTTCCAGCTTGACGTTGACGGGCGGTGTGCCGACCAGCCTGGTGGGAATTTTCTCGGGCGTGAGAATCGGCTTGCCCATGTTCACCCGAACGCGTTCCGCTTTGCCGTTCTTCACTTCCAGGTCAACCGTGAGAATGCCGTTGCCCGTTTGCAACCGCAGCTGCGGCGACTTCTTGATGCCGTGGTCGTACACATACTTGGCTACGCAGCGAAGGCCGTTGCCGCACATCTCCGATTCGCTGCCATCGGCATTGAACATCCGCATCCAAGCATCGGCCCCCTGATTGCTGGGGCAGATCAAAATCAGCCCATCGCTGCCGACGCCAAAGTGCCGGTCAGAAATGCGTTTGGCCAGGTCAGCAGGATCCTTAGGAAAAGGCTCCTGAAAGCAGTTCACATAGACGTAGTCGTTGCCAATTCCCTGCATCTTCGTAAATCGCATGACCCGGCTCCGCGTTGACTTGTACATCTGGAATCCACTATTTTACCGCCAGACTCGTTTGGCAGCAGGGGAGGACAGCACCTCTTCTGATCTCGCGCAAGCTACCACGGCCTTTCAATTTCATCGCTCCGCCACGCATCGGGTTTCCTGTCTTTGCTGGCTCCTCCGTGCGCCTTGCGCTCGTCCGCCAGCAACGCTCGCCAGCAACGCCAGCACAGCATTAGTTGCTCTTCCGCAAAACTGAACTTCTGCGATCATCCCAGCCGAAATTGATCTATCGAATGGATGGCTTGTTCCACCGCTTTGTAAACTGCCACGGATGGCTGCGATGACGATTGCGCGACTCGGTTCCGCTCTGCTACTGCCGACGATTTTCTTGGGCCTGCTAGGTTGCAAAAGCGCGCCGCTAACCGGTCGTAAGCAAATGCTGCTGATGCCGGAATCGCAGGAAGTCAGCATGGGGCTGACCGCGTTCAACGATGTGACGGAGAAGGAACCACCGTCGGGCCATCAGCCTTATGTCGAACTGGTCGAGAAGGTTGGCCAGCGAATCGCCGCAGTTGCCAACAAGCCCGACTACAAGTGGGAATTCAAAGTCATCGAATCCGATCAGCAGAATGCCTTCTGCTTGCCCGGTGGCAAAGTGGCCGTCTACGAAGGGATCATTCCCGTCTGTGCGACCGAAGCGGGCCTGGCCGTCGTCATGTCGCACGAAATCGCCCACGCCCTCGCGCGGCATGGTGGCGAGCGGATGAGTCAGAACATGGCCGTCGATGGCGTGAAGCAGGCAGTCTCGTACGTCATGCAAAATCAAGATCAGACCCGCAAAGACATCGTGCTGCAGGCCTACGGTGTCAGTTCGCAGTACGGCGTGCTGCTCCCCTATAGTCGCAAGCACGAATCGGAAGCCGATCACATTGGCGTGATGCTGCTCGCCAAAGCTGGTTACGATCCGCGCGAGGCACCGCGCTTCTGGACTCGCTTTGGCGAAGCTAAGCAAGGTCAGCAGCAGATGGAGTTCATGTCGACGCACCCCAGCGATGCTCGCCGGGCCGCCGATCTCGCGGCGATGGTCCCCGAGGCGATGACTCTGTTCGAAGCTGCGCCCGACAAAATCGGCCTCGGCGTGAACATCGATCCCAAGCCAGCCACCATCGCCAGCAAACCGGCCGATGCCCCGGTGCCAACGACCACCGCTGAAACTCCCGCCGCGGAAACACCTCAGCCCAGCACGACCGTTCCGGGCACCGAGCCCGCATCTGCCGCAGCCACCAATGCCTCGCCCGCTGCACCAGCCTCGCCCTTCGGCGGCTTCAAGTGGCCAACCGTGCCACCTATCTTCGGCCTCAAGCCGCAGCAGTAACTTTTCAGCTTTCCGAACAGCTTTCCCCGGCCGCGGCCACTCCCTGCGCTGGGAACTGGAGGCTAGGGGAAATTCTTTTAAAAAAGTACTTGCGAATGAATCGCCCGAGCTAGATATTGGTGCGCATGTGCGAACTATGTCGTGCGCAGTTGGTTTGTACTTGAATGGTAGTGAGAGGGTGAGAAGGTAGGGTTTCTTGGTTAACCGAGCCGCTGGCGGCGGCTGAATGGAAGTTGGGGCGCTAGTTGTAGTCGGCGTGGCGCGGCAGTTCAGCCCCTCACCCCGACCCTCTCCCCGGAGTACCGAGGAGAGGGAGTGGGGAAGGCAGAGAGCGGCTCGGTTAACCAGGGATAGCGAATGCGCGCGCAGGCATTTGTCTTCCACACTCTCTCATTGCCACTCTCCCCGTCTTCACGCCCCGGAGTTCGAAACATGAGCAAGAAAAAGAAAACGAACAGCATTTTCCGCGCGCCGAAGCCGAGGGATCTGGAGATCTACGAGCGATGCTCGACGCATGGGGTCTCGCAGCGGATGGTGGCGGCGGAGTTTGGCATCTCGCAGCCTGCGGTGAGCAAGATTTTTCACAAGCTGCAGCGCTGGGAAGGTGAGCCGGAACTGACGACCAATCGCGAGACGGAGCACAAGAGCGAGCAGGGGCGGATTCAGCGATTGCACATGCTGACGCGGCAGCACAAGCGGCGGCTGGACATGGGTTACTCGCAGATGTGCGAGAAGTGGCGGGCGTCGCAAGAGCCGCAATTCAATGCGAAAAAACGCAAGGTCAAGGGCGAATTGATGGTAGAAACGTCGTCGAAGACTCGCGACGGCAATCCGCGCTTTCTCAACGATGCGATTCGCATGAGCGAGAAGATGCTGAAGTTTGAGGGGATCAAGCTCGATGGTACGGTCGACTTCGAGACGAAGAACAGGCTGCCCGAAGAACCCGAGATGACGTACGACGAGCGGATGGCGGAACAGCGGAAGTGGATCGACGCGGCGTTGCCGGAGGTGGAGAAGTGGGAAGCGAAGGAAAGGGAGAAGGAAGAACGCAGAATGCAGAATGAGGCAGGAATGCGCGTCGACGCAGCGGCTGCTGCCGCCGTCTGTACTCCCTCTCCTCGGTACTCCGGGGAGAGGGTTGGGGTGAGCGACTGTGTTTGAAATCAAGTGTTGGTGACGGGTTGCCAGGGTTGTTTTTGTCGGACGATGGCGTTGAGGATGGTGAGTAGTTTACGCATGCAGGCGACCATGGCGACCTTGAAGGGTTTGCCGGCTTGCCGGAGTTTTTGGTAATGGGGCCGGATGACATCGTTGCATCGTGCAGCAGAGAGGGTCGCCATGTAGAGTGCGCGGCGAACGACCTTTCTACCGCCTCGAATGACACGTTGTCCGCGGAACTGTCCACTATCGCAGTTCATAGGAGCGACTCCCACGCGTGCGGCGGTTTGTTGTCGCGAGCATTCGCCGAGCTCTGGCAGATCGAGGACGAGGATGCGAGCGGTTTGCGGTCCGATGCCGGGGACGCTTTGCAGGAGCTCGACTTTCTCTTGCCAGGCGGGTGTATTTCGAATCTGGTCGTCGATTTCGTCATCGATCCGTTGGAGTCGTTTCTCGATGAACTCGAGAGAGGACTTGAGATCTTTGATGATGCGGGTGGTTGTGGCCTGATGGAGGCGATTGGTTTCCATGGTCCGCATTTCGATGAGCTGAGCCCGGCGGGTAAGCAGATCACGGAGGTTTTGGGCATGTTCATCGGGGATTTTACGCAGGGGAGGCTGAATGACCTGTCCGAAACGAGCGAGGACTTGAGCATCGATCTTGTCGGTCTTGGCCAGGAGTCCGAGGGCCTTGGCGAAGTCCCGCACCTGCCTCGGATTGGCGACGACGACGGGGAAGTCGGCAGCGACGAGCGTGCTGACGACGAGTCGTTCGTAGCCGCCACTGGCTTCGAGGACGATTCGTTCGACGTTGAGCTCACGGAGCTTTTGACAGAGGGCCTGGCACCCTTGGGAGGTGTTAGGGACGCGTTCGTGCGTCCCTTGGAGGAGATGGACATCGAGCCAATCTTTGGAGACATCGATACCGACGGAGAGCATCATTCTCGCACCCATCCTTGCAGATACGGGCTCGCGGTTAGCGGCCCTAGCGACTGTTCGGGTCAACGGAATGGTGCCGACCGGTTTCTTGCTCACCCGCGGCCTCGTAGGCCTAGGGGCGGACGAACTCGCGGTCGGCCGTCGGGCATCGCTTCGTTCGCTGCGCTCACTCCGCGATGCCCGACGAGTAGACTTTATAGACACTGAACTTCCCCTTGTAAAAACATACAAGGGGCGAGCGCTGGGAAAGTGGTCTGGGTTCAGAGGAGAGCTTGCGAGTAGGCAACGCGATGTTGCCGGTTGGTAGTGCAAAAGCCGTTGAACCCCCGGGGCAGGCCCGGGGGCGGAAGGAAGAAACGCGGGGGCAGGAAGATGGATTCAGCACGTCCGAAAATGGTTATCAAACGGTTATCACCGAAGGCGGAAAAACACCGGAAATAACGGCTATGAAATCGTGCGAAGTCGTTGAGACAATAGAAGATAGCGACGACGTGGTTATCGCTGAAATTATCGACGAAAAAGTTATCAAAACGGAGGCAAAGATCGAGCGAGTTGGCACCGCGATGTTGCTAGGCAGTAGTGCAAAAGCCAATGAACCCCCGGGGCAGGCCCGGGGGCGGATGGGAGAAGGGCGAGAGCGAAAGGAGCAGGAGCGGTCGGATTCGAAAAGCTCCCCCTCTTCCTGCCCGACGACTGAGTTCCTACGGTCGACGGCGCCGGCGTTTACGACGGAGCGGCATCCATCGGCGGTGGAGAAGTTTACGCCGAAGCCGGGCTCGGCGATCAGCGTGGATGCCCGCGGCAGGCTAGTGCAGGAGGCAGAAGGCTTTCGCCGGCTGGTGCCGACCAACTGGATCGAACCGCCGCCGAGTAAGTTTCCTGTGCAGACAGTGGAGGAGAGCTTTTGAGGAAGTTCGGAATGCGGAGTGGAAGGCAGGGAGAGTTTGCGAGCGGGTCGGGCGATGTTGCCACGCGGTAGTGCAAAAGCCAATAAACCCCCGCCGCAGGGGCGGGGGCGGAAGGGAGAAAAGGGGCGGGGGCGGATGGGAAGAGGGCGGGAGCGGAAGGGAAGAGGGCGGAGGCAGGGGTGGGAAGGAGAAAGGGGCGGGGGCGGAAGGGGCGGGCACCCAAGTTTGACATTGCGAGGCACGCGAGCCTAGAATTTGCGATTCGTTTGGAGTCGCGGTGCGCGGACGTTTACGGCACCAGAACCACCCTAACGACGGCGGAACGCAGGATCGCGAACCGCAAAAAAGCCTCTTCACGGACTTGTTCGGAATTTTTCAGCAACAGCTAGGGCGGTTGGCGATGAGTGGTGGTCAGATCGATTCGGTGATGGTGGAAGATCGGCAGTTTCCTCCCAGTGCAGAGTTTCAGGCCCAGGCCAGCATTGGCTCGCTCGCTGCGTATGAAAAACTCTACAACGAGTCCATTCAAAACCCGGAGAAATTCTGGGGAGATATGGCTCAAACGGACCTGCACTGGTTCAAGCCTTACGAAAAGGTGCTCGATTGGCAGCCGCCGTTTGCCCAGTGGTTTGTCGGCGGCCAGACCAACATCAGCTACAACTGCCTCGATCGTCACCTGACGACTTGGCGCAAAAACAAAGCTGCCCTGATTTGGGAAGGGGAGCCAGGCGAACAGAAAACGCTCACCTACTCGCAGCTGCATCGCGAAGTCTGCAAGTTCGCCAACGCGCTGAAGGGGCTCGGCCTGAACAAAGGCGATGTCGCGACCATCTACATGCCGATGGTTCCTGAACTAGCGATCGCCATGCTGGCCTTCGCGCGAATTGGCGTGGTCCATAGCGTGGTGTTTGGCGGCTTCTCGGCCGAAGCGATTGCGGACCGCAACAACGACGCGAAAGCTAAGGTTGTCATCACCGCTGACGGAGGCTGGCGCCGTGGCAAGTTGTTGCCGCTAAAGGAAACGGTCGACGTTGCTTTGGATAAGTCGCCGACGGTCGAACATTGCGTGGTGCTGAAGCGAGCCGGCAACAACCCGCCGATGAAGTCGTGGCGAGATCGCTGGTGGCACGACCTGGTCGAAACAGCTTCGGCCGATTGCCCTGCCGAAAAGCTCGATAGCGAACATCCGCTGTTCATTCTGTACACCAGCGGTTCGACCGGTAAGCCGAAGGGGATTCGTCACACCACGGCCGGTTACAACCTGTACGTGAAAAAGACCTTCGAATGGGTTTTTGATCACCGCGACGAAGATATCTACTGGTGCACCGCCGATTGCGGCTGGGTGACCGGTCACAGCTACATTGTGTACGGACCGCTCGCGGCCGGTGCCACGACGGTCATGTATGAAGGGGCCCCGAACTGGCCGCAGGAAGATCGCTTCTGGGACATCATCGAGCGGCATCGCGTCACCATTCTCTACACCGCGCCGACGGCGATTCGCGCGTTCATTAAGTGGGGCGATCATCACGTCGATAAGCACGATCTGAGCAGCCTGCGATTGCTCGGCACAGTCGGCGAAGGGATCAATCCCGAAGCGTGGATGTGGTATCACCACAAGATTGGCGGCGGACGTTGCCCCATCGTCGATACCTGGTGGCAGACCGAAACGGGGGGCATCATGATGAGCCCGCTGCCGGGAGCCATCGCGACCAAGCCCGGCAGTTGCACCAAGCCCATGCCGGGCATTGTGCCGGCGATTCTCGATGACAACTTGCAGGAAGTCGGCAAAAATCAGGGTGGCATGTTGTGCATTAGTCAGCCTTGGCCGGGGATGCTGCGCGGTCTGTGGGGCGACGACGATCGCTACGTGCAGCAATACTGGACCAAGGTTCCGGGCAAGTACCTGACTGGCGATAACAGCCGGCAAGACAACGATGGCTATTACTGGATCATGGGTCGCATCGACGACGTGATCAACGTCAGCGGTCACCGCCTGAGTACCATTGAAGTCGAGAGTGCGCTCGTCAGTCACCCAAACGTGGCCGAAGCAGCTGCGGTCGGTCGTCCCGACGAACTGAAGGGGCAATCGGTCGTCGTGTTCGTCACGCTCAAGAGTGGCGAGGCCAACGACGCGCTCAAGCAAGCCATGAAGCAGCATGTGCGCAAAGAGATCGGCGCGCTGGCCGTTCCTGACGATATTCGCTTCACGGGTTCGCTACCGAAAACTCGCAGCGGCAAGATCATGCGGCGGTTGCTGCGCGATATCGCCGCCGGTAAGGAATCGGTGCAAGACACGAGTACACTGGAAGATTACAGCGTGCTCGCGAAGATCCGCGGGGATGAGGAGTAAATTTCCAGCACGCTTTTTTCGGGGACGAAGGCAGGAATAGCAATGCTTTCCTATCTGGGGCAAGCTGTAGTCTTGCTACTGTTCGCGGCAACAGTTTTATTTCACATTTTGATGTGTAGCGATCGCGTTGGCATTCAACCTCTCGTCCTGTTATCGCAACCTGACCTGCTGACCTCTCGTGGCAAGTGGTATCGCCGAGCATCTCTAATGTCGCTGTTTTCTTTGATTGCATTATCCATCATTGGTGGCATGATCAGTTCCATATTCGCCGTTCGCAACTAACTCATTTCGACTGAACCGAAAGTCACTTATGAAACTCAAATACATCCTTCCCGCCGTTCTCGTTTCGTGTTTCTCCCTCGTCGCCGGCGCGATGTGGGTCGACGAGTACAAGAGTGGCATCCTTTGGCCGATGCCGGCGATTGTCGACGCTCAGCCTGACAAGGCGCCGAGCGATGCGATCGTGCTGTTCGATGGGACGAATCTCGATGCGTTCAACGGCGGCGATAAGTGGGAAATTGCCGATGGTGTGGCTACGGCCAAGGGTGGCGGCCTGACGAGCAAGCAAAAATTTGGCGATTGCCAGATTCACGTCGAGTTTGCCACGCCGGCCGAGGTGAAGGGGAAGGGGCAAGGCCGCGGGAATAGCGGCATTTATCTGATGGGTCGCTACGAAGTGCAGGTGCTCGATTCGTACGAGAACGAAACCTATTTCGACGGCCAGTGCGGTAGTGTCTACAAGCAGCAACCGCCGATGGTCAACGCCAGTCGCAAGCCGGGCGAGTGGCAAGCGATGGACATTATCTTCACGGCTCCGAAGTTTAACGACGACGGCAGCGTGGCTTCGCCCGCCTATGTGACCGTGCTGCACAACGGCGTGCTCTTGCACAACCACTACGAGCTGCAAGGTGGCACGTCGTACATCGCGCCGCCGAAGTACTCGAAGCACGCCGAGAAGGAACCGCTGAACATTCAGTTCCACGGCAACCCGGTCCGCTTCCGCAACATCTGGGTGCGCGAAAACATTCACCCGCTCGTCGGCCAACCACCGAAGGCGAAGGAAGAGAAGAAGGAAGAGGTTAAGCCTGAAGAAAAGAAGCCTGATGATAAAAAGCCTGAAGAGAAGAAGGCTGACGACAAACCGAAGGAAGAGAAGAAAGAGGAAGCGAAGTAAACGGTCCACCCAATGGCCAAGCTATTCTCGAACCGCCTAGCAGACTACGTCGACCAGTGGGACGACGACAACTCGGGGCGTATCGAGTTCGTTCTTCGGGATGGTACTCGTTACCAAGTCTTCGAGTGCTATCTCTCTCGCGATCAGGCTGGTCGCCCTGATGCTGTTTGGATCAATCAGGACACTCCTGGTTTGGAACCTCATGACTTCGATATCGATGAGATCCCGGCGGTGTTCGATCGCGACCAGATTTTTGTTGTTCTAAGCGACGAGAATTAAATGGAGTATTGGGCAGCCGTTGGGGCAACGTCACGTTTAAATGACACCGCTGCGATAGCCTATTCTGCTGCCTCTTCATACCGCGAATTCTATTCGCATTTCCGGTCTTCCCCCCACGTCTCTCGCCTCCCGTGCCTCGTCCTCAAGAGCCCGCAACCATCTATCCCAAAACGACTTACAGCCACGCCGATCACTCCCAGAACTCCCTTCCCAAATCTTTCTCCACTTTCCACGCAACTTTGTCCGGGCCACTCCGAGAATAGTGTTGTAAAGAGCCTCACACGGAAAACAAAAGACGGGTTCGGGGCGATCAAATCACAAAGTTCTAAGTTTTAGATTAAGGGAGACTGAGCGATGGCTGTTGACATGTTTCTGAAGTTGAACGGGATCGAAGGCGAATCGAAGGACGACAAGCACAAGAACGAAATTCACATCGAATCGTTCAGCTGGGGTTTGACTCAGCAGGGCTCGGGTGGCGCGGGTGGTGGTGGCGGTGCCGGCAAGGTCAACGTACACGACATTTCGATCTCGAAGTATCTCGACAAGTCGAGCTGCAAACTGATGTTTGCCTGCTCCAGCGGCCAACACATTCCTGACGGTCTGATCACCGTCCGCAAAGCTGGTGAAAAGCCGCTCGAATACTTGAAGATCAAGTTGACCGACATTTTGGTCTCCAGCATTCAGCACTCGGGTTCGGGCCACGGCGACGTGCTCAGCGAAAATCTGAGCCTCAACTTCGCCAAGTACGAAGTCGAATACCACGAGCAAAAGCCAGACGGCTCGGGCACCAAGGCCGGCCAAATGGGTTGGGACGTCAAGGCCAACAAAAAGGTCTAGTCTGGCTGACGGGTGGCGGCCTTGTCGCCACCCAACTTCAGCGAGACCAAATGCGGGGGGCATTGTTGCCCCCTGCTTTCGTTTGTGGGAACATTTTTCGCATCGCTTCTGTTGCTCGCGAGCTCATCTCCTCACTTTGCAGAGTCCTCATTCATGGATGCCAAACAGGCCTTTGATTCCGGTAACTTGAAGGGAGCCATCGAGGCGCAAACGCAAAAAGTGAAGAGCGCGCCGGGCGATACTCGCGCCCGCACGTTCCTCTTTGAGTTGCTCTGCTTTGCCGGTGATTGGGACCGCGCGAACAAGCAGCTTGACGCGCTCTCGGTGCAAGAAGCTCAGGCTGCGTGGGGAGTGCAGGTCTATCAGAACTTGCTTGCCGCCGAGAAGACTCGTCAAAAAGTCTTCAGCGAGGGTGTGAAGCCCGAGACCTTCATCGACCAACCTGCGTTCCTCAGTTTGCACCTCGATGCCATCAGTAAACTGCGAGAAGGCAACGGCGCTGCAGCTACGGCGTTGCTCGAGCAATCGACCGCTCAGCAAAAAGTGCTGAAGGGTGAACTCAACGGCAATCCGGTCAGTGGACTGAAGAATGCCGACGATCTGCTGTCGCCGATTCTTGAAGTGATGGTGATGCGCGATTACGTTTGGGTGCCGTGGGAGCAAGTGCAGTCTCTCTCCGTCATGCCGCCGCAACGTCCGCGCGATCTGATTTGGGCCGCGGCGAAACTCACGCTGACCGACGGTATTCAACGCAGCTGCTATCTGCCTGCGCTCTATCCCGGTTCGAGCGCCGCCGATAACGACGAGGCGAAACTCGGCCGGTTGACCGACTGGGTACAGATCGAAAACGGTCCCGTACGCGGCCTGGGCCAGCACTTGCTGATGGTCGGCGAGAGCGACATCGGCCTGCTTGAAATCCGGACCTTTACGGCAGAACAATAGGCCCGACGAACAAGCCTTTTCCAAGGATCCTAAAAAACATGTCGACCGGTACGGTTCGTTTTCAGCGGGTGTTGCGTACGTCTCCCGAAAAAGTCTACAAGGCATTTCTCGATGCCGACGCGATGGTCAAGTGGCTGCCGCCGCATGGCTTCACGGGCAAGGTCCATCAAATCGATGTGCGCGTCGGCGGCAGCTACAAGATGTCGTTTACCAATTTCACCAGCGGCAATAGCCATTCGTTTGGCGGTGAGTATCTCGAACTTGTCCCCAACGAAAGGATTCGCCACTCCGATCGCTTCGACGATGCGAACTTGCCCGGCGAAATGGAAACCACCATCACGCTGAAAAAAGTCAGCTGCGGCACCGAAGTGAACATCGTTCAATCGGGCATTCCGGCCGTCATTCCCACCGAAGCCTGCTGCCTCGGCTGGCAAGAGTCGCTAATGCTGCTGGCGCTATTAGTGGAACCCGAGATTCCGGGGTAAGGCCACACTATCCCGGGGCCGGAAGCCGGAGCGCCCGGCGAGTATTTGCTATTAGCAATGCTGTTTCTTCTTCCCCGGCTTCAGTTCATCCCAGACCTCTTTGCCGCAGTCGTGATCGAGGCGAACAATCTGCTCGCGTCGCATGTCGAGCGTCTTTACGGTCCCGTCGGCTGTCTTCACATACACGAACGGCAGGCAGACGGCAAAGACCTTGAGTGGCACTCCGGCGTCGGAGGGAATCATTTGCAGGCGGACCAGTTCGTCAACGGGAAGCATTCCCTGAGCAACGTCCCACATATAGGACGGCAACTCGAAGGTAGTCTTGAGCAGTGCCACGAAATCACCGCAGGCCACGTCCTCGGGGGCGAGCTTCGCGGCGACCGTGATCGAGTTGCTGTTTTCTGTCGCGAGTTTCATGGACGTTGTGGAACAAGGAACCACCGAGTAGCTGATGAATGAGGCGACCGAACGCGCCGGGTGATGCAAAGCAGACACACCGGCGGTTGGTAAGTTCGCCCCAATCTTGCCTCGCGTGGCGAGAATACCTTGCGACAGCAACGGGCACTATCGATCGAGCTTCACGGTCTTGATGCCGCCCGCCGTGCCATGAATCCGCACGCCCTTCACCCAAGCAGGAATCTCGCCCTTCCAGTCATGACGGGCCGAGATGCTGCTGACGACTTGCGTCACGATGCCATCAGGCTTTTTCGCGACAAAGTTGAAGTCTTGAATGCCGTCGTCAGGCTGCTTCACATACTCGACCTTGACCAGCATCGGCTCGGTGTAGCCTCCCGTCGGCACTTCGCCGGTCACTTCCATGACGGCACCCTTCGTCAAGTCGAAGGCGACCTTGGTGACCATCGGCACAGTTACCGACTCGGCAGCTTGAGCCGCTGCTCCCAGCACAGACACCAGCAACAACGCACCAGCCGCAACCATCTTGCAACTACGATCGAACAACATAGCGAGCTCCCCAACGAACATGAAAAGAATTTGGTAAACCCGCTGGCCATCGCCGGCTGCTGCGCCTGTGGTTCCATCCTGACGAAACAACCTACCGTGTTTCAACCTAGCATGTTTTGGTGAGTCGCTACACCTGAGGAAGGACAGCGTGAGCCTCGTGCCCGGCGGACGGTTGCTCTAAAGGGGGAAATCGTCGTCCTCTACTTCCGATTGCAGGAATCGTGGCGGACGAGTTTGCAGAATCAAAATGCGGAGCGCGGTCTCCGCGCGATCAGTATCAGGTCGCAGTTTAGTGCGGACATCTTCTTGCAATCGTCGCAGCGCCAGTGGACTCAGTACATCTCGGTAGTCGTGCAACGCTTGGGCGAGTGAATACTGCTCCAAGAGCGATTGGCTTTGGTAGTTGCCGACGCTCAGCAGCAAGTGCTCGCTGCGAAATCCTGTGCGGTCAGTGGCTTCTTCCGAAACCAATCCTGTAACGTGGGACGGCTGCGACGTGGAATGTGCGTGATCGCTAAGCCAGTCAACGGTCGCAGAGATGCAATCGCGAGATACCTCGAGGTACGCCAGGTGTGATTCCTTAAGTGCTGCCATCTGCCAGAACGCGGCTTCGCGTCGTTCCAATTTTTTGTCTGTAGTCGACTGCTCGCTTGGCCAGTGCGCACGTTCGCACAGTTCGTTGACGACCAATTGCGCAGCAACGTGCAACCGGTCGTCATTGGTCATCGCGTAGTGGCGGCAGATTGCCAGCGTTGCTAGGGCTTGACGGCGAGTTGCATGTTCGTGATCGCCGAAGCTCAACCCGCGCGGCGCAGGTTCCTCATCGACCTGGGCCGTATCGAGCAGGAATTGCAGACCACATTGAACCACGTCACGATACTTACCGTGCCGATGCGTTTGGCTCGCGCCAGCGTAGACCAACAGGATCAACGAGGTCATTTCTGTTTCGTTAGCATTCGAACTTGACGGCCAACTTCCATTTTCGCGTTGCTCGGCCGCGAACTTCTCGAGCGCAAAGCGAACAGCCTCTTCACTCGTCAAGAATCCGTTCGTCAAGGAATGAGGTTCTGGCTCAGCCGTCGCCAACGGTGCAAATACAATTGGGACCGGGCGCGACCTTTGCCAGCACAAGGCCGCGATAGCCAAAAGGAAAAGCAGCATCAAGCTGCCACTAATTAGAACCAGATAGGGGAACGACGATCTAGCCATGCAAGGCGATTCGCAAAACACGGGATCACTTATTGCAGGCCTAATCAATGCTATGCAGGTATGCGAGAGGCCTCTGCCCGCTGGACTCGCTTTACGTAAGCTGCGAGGGCCAAAAGTGGGAGGCCGAACACGATTCCCAGCGTTGCGCCGACAGGAAGAACGCTGCCAAACAGAATCGCGTCATCCTTGCCACCCTTCTCGTACTGCTCCAAAACGAAACAGCGGTCAAAGTTCGTGTCGGGATACCCATCTTTCAATTTGCTGCCGATTTCGCCGGTGATGCTGGTACGACGATACGGTACGACAAGTCCGGTCATCGACGCCCGTCGACTCAGCAAATGAAAATCGGTCGCGTTACCGAGAGTCGAAGCTGTTTGCAGCAGCACGACAATGCTTGTAGGCTCCGGCGATGCCTCGACCAGCTCACGTGGCTGCTTGGGAAACAACGGAATCCAAGCCTGGCCGGAACCAGGTCTCTCGTGAAGCGGCTGAGTGTTCGCCTGGTGCGTTCTAATCTGGAAGACATAGCCGCTGCCGCAGGTGAAGTCGGTTACGGTCACATACGGATTTTCACCCGCGCCGCGCTCGGCCAAATCGCGCACCGTCATCTGCTGCGGTGCCGTCGTGAGCGCCTTTGCACGCCATCGTGCCCCGGGCAAAAAGTAGAGGCAGATTGCCGCACCCATCAGCGCCAGGATGCCTGCAATGGCCATTCCATCGCGATACTTCTTCAAGTAGGCGAACACATTTCCTCCGCCGGAAAGAAGACACTCAAACTGCGAATGAGTTCAATGGCTCGCCCAGCGTAGCATGAGACCTGCAGTCAATCGACATGCTTGTGGTAACACGCGTAACCGCTGCCAGGGAGTTCAACGATTCCACGAACTCATCTCGCGGCTGCGCATCAGGCGTTTTCTTCGCCATCGGGTTCATCGTCGTCGTCATCTTCATCATCGTCCCGATCGCGGTTGTAGGCTTCGATGGGGACGACAACGACCAGAATCTCTTCGACATCGACCACGCCGCCAGCGTCGGGATACTTGCTCAGGCGATGAGCCACTTCGGCGACAACCAGAATCTCGGCCGTGATGGCCATGACTTGTTCCCCTTCGCGAGGAACGTAGTCGGTGCGGACGACAAAATTCTTGTAGTCGTCGAGATTGACCTCGTTCATGGCGAGGTTCAGGTCCGGCATGTAGACGAAGCGAATCGGCGTCCCGTGGGTGGTTCTGCTCACGGGCGTTTTCCTGGGAGGACCTCCGGTTGGTCGCTTCGACATGCAGCTTGGGTCGCTTTCTACGGACGCGTCGGCCACGAGCGAGGCTGGAATTGCCCGGTAGATTCTCTCTACCTCAGTGGCCGCCGAGCGCTCGGGAAACGTGCCATTATAGCCCGACGGCCCGGCTGCAGAGCGGTCGTGCGGGCGTAATTTGACAATTCTGGACGACGGAGGTGAGCGACAGTGCGCTGCTATCACGGGTGCAGGGTCAGTTCCAGATGCGTCGAAAGCGTGGTGCGGCTGATGTTGAAGTCGATACTCAATTCGTGCAGCCAGGTGGTGAAGGGGTAGCGATACCCCGGGGGAACACGATTGACCTGCTGAATGCTCTTGGTCTCCCAGGCTGTGCTCGACCAAAGCGATGGATTGAGCTTGCCGTCTCCCAGTTGATATTGGCCACCGAGCGGGCAGAGGGGCCTGCCACCGAACACGCCGGTTGCTGCTGCGGGAATCTGTCCGGGGCTGACTCGCAATTGTTGATCGAATTGCCACATCAGCTGCGAGTTTACCGCCGAGAGATGACGCGCGCCGAGATAGCCAGCCGCGTCGGCCGCGCGAGCGAAGTTAGTGTCGCGCAAATCGCCAACTCGCAGTCGAATCTGAGCCGGGCGCTCCGCATCGACGAGTTTCAAATCGGGCGTGATCGCCTCCAGGTCGGCGCGCTCCAGTCCATACACGGCGTGTTGCTTTTGAAGTCGGCCCGCGCGAATCAAATCGAGATAAAAGGATGGCCGGCCCGGTTCCTTGGGCTTGATTTGAATGTAGCCATTCACATCCGGCTTGTCGTGTTGAAGTTCCGCCAGCGCATTCAGCATGGCGAGAACTTCTTCCATTCGCTGCGGATCCTTCGCGGCAAAACCCACGAAAGGTTGCTTCCAACCCTTGAGAAAGTCGCTGAACGAGTGGACAACGCTGTGGGGGACCAACTGCCCGCGTTTGATCTCCACGGGAATCGCCAGATCCTTCACGCCGGCAAAAATCGTTAGCCCATCGAACCATGGAATCGCCGTGGTGGCTTCCATCACCGCGAGCATGTCTTGGCCCGCGCTCACACGCTGTTTACTCGCCGACAAGTAGGAGGCCATGAAGCCATAGTGAGAAACGGCGTAGGGTGTAATGACAAAATCCAACGACACGACCTCGCGCCCCGCCGCACCGGGCTTGCGCGCGATCGCCACCGTGACGGGATCCATCTGCCGCCATTGCTGTTGGTATTCCCGGGCGAAGTCTTGGTAGCCGTGTGCCTCCGAGGTGGTGATGCCGGTGATCTGGACATCGGGAATGGGCAGAAATGCTCCCGTCGCCCCACGCAGCGAATCACGCACATGTCCCGCTACAATTTCGGCGCTGCTGCCATCAGCTCGCGCGCCAAATCCCTGGGGCAGAAAACCAGCGTCCCGCAGTTCCTTGACGCTCGATAGCTTGCGACCTTCACCAGCGGCCGCGAGTCGCGCCAATTCCAACAACTGCAGATCGGCGAGCGATGCTGCCCGCCGCGTCATTTCGACGCGATACTTCGGACCGACCAAGGTGCGAAAGAACGGATCGGAGAGATAGATAAACGCCTGGTCGTTACGGCTGACAGGCATCTTTTGGCGAGCATAGCGAAACTCGTCTAAACCACCGAGCGAGCCCGTGCCTTGCTGGCACTCGAAGAATCGCCGGGTGATCCACTCCGAAGTGGTGACCAGGTGATACTTGCCAGCCACTGCATAGAACGAACGGACGGAACCATCTGCCGTGGTGAGCAGCTTGGCCCTGTGATTGCCGAACTGCACCTCGGTCTCCCGCGCACCCAGTTCCGCCCGAATCAAATCTCGCTGGCCGCGAATAACAGCCGCAACTTCGCGGTCTTTCTTGGCCTCAAACAGCACGCCGACGGAAGGACCATCGCGAAAGAACAGATCGGTGCCGATCACCGCAAAGTCCGACACTGCGTCACTCAAGACGGCACGAGCTTCTTCGTTGGGCGATAGCGCCAGGCGTCGTTCCACGCGGCGCCGCAAGCCACAATCGAACGATTCTTGCGCCACCAGATTGTCGACGGTCCCGCCCCAGGCATCGATCAAGTCCCGCAGCCAGAGGTAGTCGGAGAATCGTTGACAGCGTACGTAAAAGCACTCAGCGGGAGTATGAAACGCGATATCTTCTACCACGGTTTCTGGCTTGAGCTTCTCTGGCAAGGGGATTGCTGGAGGCGAGGTGGCTTGGGGAAGGGGCAGGTTCGCCGTCTCCACGGCACTGGGCAAGGCGAGCATTCGCTCGTTTTGCAGTGCGGTGCGGATCGACGTCGAACCAATGAGCAGGCCCAGGCTATCGTTGAGAAATCGATCCAAAGGAAGTTGGTCAAGCGAAGACGGTGCCGCCTCTTGTGCCGGGCGCGGCTGATTCAACCGCCGCGACAACATCGAGCGCAGGTAGTTCTTCACCTGTGTCGCTGGGCCTGAATCGAGTTGCAGGGGAGTCGCTTTGTTGTAAGTTGTCCACCACTTCTTCAGCAGTTGTGTCCTTGCGTCGGCGTCTTGAAGGGGAGTCAACCTGGTTGAGACGATTCCGGCGGCATGCACCTCCACCATGCGAGGCTGCTCGCCTTGAAACAGAAACAGGATCCTCAGCGTTTGGAGTTCGGGTGATTTCGAGTATTCGGCGATCCAGGCGGGATAGTGGACCGGCGCACCCAGCGATTGAATGCGAGGGCCTCGGTCGCCATGCCAGACTGGTGGCGAGTCGACGGGATACTCAATCACGACTTCTCCCACGCCGAACGGCTCACCGACGAATGCCTTTGACGATACGGTCGGTTCCGCCGCTACCGCAGCGCTCGCGACTCCGCAAAGAGCAACGACTCCCCTGAAAAACCAGCGATGGAGATTCGTCATGGAATGTGTCCTTGGTTATGAGGAGTAAAGTCGCTGCCAGGATTGCCACGGGAATGTCCGGCAGTTCCCACGCCTACTAAAGGCACCCTCGGCAGCGGCCTAAGGCGCGAAAAATCATCGCCAGAGCTTTTTTCGCACCAGTTTTCTCAAATCGTTGGCGGCTGGGCACTTGCGCCCGCGATGCCGAGGAAAATCCACAGATTTCTGAAAAAATCAGTGTGCTCGACCGCTCCGACTGGGTGAGAATCGTGCCTAAGAAGTGGCCGAACACCTCTCGCTTAGCCGTAGATGCTCATCTGGCGAAGGTTGCAATGACAACAATGGACATGACCGCCAACGATTCGTCGGACTTCGCTGCGCTGCTCGCGCGAGCCCAAACGGGTGATCGTGAGGCGAAGGGCGAATTGCTGGAGCCGCTCCGCGATTTCTTGCACATGCTCGCGGTGCGACAATCTGATGCCCGCTTAAGCGGCCGCATCGACGCTTCCGATATCGTCCACGAAACGTACGTTCGCGCGCTCAGTTCGCTGGAGCAATTTCGCGGCAGCCAACGGCCAGAGTTTCTCGCCTGGCTGCGTACCGTGCACGAACACGTGGTGCAAAATCTGGCGCGTGAGCACATCCTGGCACAAAAGCGTTCGACCAATCGCGAACGACAATTCACCGATAGTAACGGGCCCCAACTCGCAGCGATTTCCGGTAGTACACCCAGCGGCAATTTGATGCAGGCAGAAATCATTCTGCACCTGATTCATGCCCTCGATAGCTTGCCCAGCGATCAGCGCGAGGCCATTCGGCTGCGGTACTTTGAGTCGCAATCGCTGGACAATATCGCTCTGCAAATGGAGCGGTCGCACCCGTCGGTGGCTGGCCTGCTCAAGCGGGGCCTGCAGTCGCTCCGCGGCCATTTTCTTCCGTCGGCGACGGACTCTTCGGTGATGCCGCCTGCTGCCGAGGAGCCACGGCCGTGAATACTGCCCAGAATGAACACGACGAATTGCTCGACGCACTTCTGGCCGACTACCTGGCTCGGATCGACCGTGGGGAAGTCGTCAAACTCGCTGATTTCTGCTCGGCCCATCCCGAAGCCGAAGCCGAGCTGCGCGAGTTCCTCGAGATGGCCAACTTGCTCGAGTACTTGGGCACGGGGCCCACTGCGCCGGGAGAAAATGCCGGCGCCAGGAGCACGGCTGATGCCTTGAGTGGCCAGCCAACCTTGGCCGATGTCGGCTGCAGTCCCTTGCAAGTTGATCCGCTGACCGCAGTCTCGAAGCAGAGCGTAACGGGGGTGCAATTCGGTCGCTATTTCTTGCAGGAGATGTTGGGCGAAGGTTCGATGGGTGCCGTACACCTCGCGTATGACACCGCCCTCGATCGCTTTGTCGCTCTAAAGACACCGCGGTTTCAGGGGCAACAATCGTCGGCCGCCATCGAGCGCTTTCGCCGCGAGGCCCGGGCCTCTGCCATGGTCCGGCATCCGCACATTTGTCCCATCTTTGACGTGGGAACCATCGACGGCGTCCACTTTCTCAGCATGGCCTACATCGATGGCGAAAGCCTCGCTCAAGCAATTGCTCGCGGCGAAGTGTTTTCCGTGCCGCGCAGCTTGCAGTTGATTCGGCAATTGGCCGAGGCCCTGGATGAAGCTCATCGTCACGACATCATTCATCGCGACCTCAAGCCCGCGAACGTCATGCTCGATGACCGTGGCGAGCCGATCCTCACCGACTTCGGGCTCGCGCGCCGACTCGACATGCGCGAGACCCTGCTGACGCAATCCGGCATGCTGGTGGGAACCTTGGCGTACATGTCGCCGGAGCAATTGGAAGGCAAACCCGAGCTGATTGGCCGCGCGACGGACGTCTACAGCCTGGGCGTCATTTTCTATCAACTGCTCTGCGGCCGCTTGCCCTACGACGGCGGCTTTTTATCAGTAATATTGCAGATTCGTGCTGGCGAGCCTCTGCCTCCCCTACAACTGCGACCCGAATTGGCCGATCATTCCGGTGTCGAAGCGGTCTGTCTCAAAATGATGGCAGCGAATCCCGCCGACCGTTACGGTTCCATGGCCGAGGTTGTCGCCGACATAGCGGTCTTGCAAGGGGAACCAATACCTCCACCTTTGATCCCTCCTGTCTACCCGATCGAGGAACCACCCTGCGTAGAACCACCACAGGTGTTCTCGACAGGCAACAATCCCCTTGTCTTTCCGCCGGACCTTCGAAGCTGGGCCGTAAGCGCGCTCGGTGCTCTCGCCCTGGTGCTTACGCTGGCGATCATCGGTGTTGTGAGTGGCGTGTTCGCTCCCGCTTCGCAACGCGTCGGCTCGCTTGAGGCGAGCGATCCGGCACAACCACCACCGGCAGAGAAAAACCCGAACCCGCCTGAAGAGCTACGCAAGGTAGAAGCAAACAAACCAGTTCTGCCGCCGGCATCAGAACTGGCCGCTACCACTCCACAGCCAATTGCCCAAGATCCACCGCCCGTCGCTCCGGTTCCCGTCGTCGCTAATGCACCCGCAGAGATGGAGATCCAATCGCGCAGGGCGTCTAGCAACGAAATTGATGTCGTCGAAGTTGCCCTCCATTTTCCAGCGAACAGCGGCATCGAGTTTCGCCCGGACTGGGCGTGCCGTGTCTCTGCCGCCGATGGTCGTGTGTTCTATCCGGCCTATCAGCTGGATTTGTTGGACGCAGAAGCCGGAGCAAAACCACAACCGCGAACCACTCGCGGCGTGATCCGGCAACTCACGGCTTCATTTTTAACTCCCGCCAAGATGCCGCTACGGATTGATCTGCGCTACGGAAACCGCGTGCTCTTAGCGGGCCGCGAAATCTCAGCCGATCAGGCAGTCGACGGCGACACACTGCGGAGCGATTGGTGGGCCCGTTATACCCGACCGCCGAACGAGCCCTTGAACGATGAAGCCCGTTTGATCAAGACCTACCTGCACGACATGCTCGCGCGGCGAATGGAATTGCCTGCCGCCAGTCCGCTGCCCATCAGCAATGACGATGCCTCTCAGCTGCAACGCTACTTCGAAAAGTCCGTGGGGACCTTCTTGGGGTTTGCTTCCGTCAAGACAGCGCTCGGCGAGGGAAATACGTTCGCGCACATTGCCGTCGAACCTCTGAGCGAGGCCCTGCCTCTTCCTCCTCGCATTGCTTCGGTGGCGTTTCCTGAGCCGACGGCGCAAGTCGCCATCGAATCGATTGCCTCGCATGTTCCGGACGATTGCGTCTATCTGCGCTGTCACTCGCTTGAGAACTATCTCTGGTTCCGCGACCTGCTGCTGGGCTGGGGTGGCGATTTGAGCGAGATCGTTTCTCCAGGGAGAGTGGAAAAGCCCGTGCGGGAACGATTGGAACGCCAACTCGCGCTAACGATTGATGACCAGGCGCAAAAGTCGCTCAAGGCGTGCCTGGCCGACATGGCCGTCGTGTTTGGCGATACCTGTTTTGACGAGGGGGCCGCGGTCGGAGTGCTGTTTCAGGCCAAGGACGAAGCTCAGCTGAACCGACTGCTGCAAGAGCAGCGAGCGCGAGCCTTGAGCGAACTAGAGTCTTGGGGAGCGACCGAGACGCCGGCCATGATTGAGGGGAGCGAGGTTTCGCTCCTCTCCACGAGCGACAAGCGGCTGCGGTCGTATCACGTCGTGAGTGGCAAGTTTCATTTCGTCACGAATTCGACCTATCTCGTTCGTCGGTTTCTGGAAAGCAGTCGCGGCAATCGCAACTTGGCGTCGTTGCCAGAGTTTCGCTACGCGCGCTCGAAAGTGCGATTGGACGATGCCCAAGATGTGTTTCTCTATATGCCCGACCCGTTCTTTCAACGCGTGATTGGCCCTCACTATCAGGTGGAAATGGGACGTCGTCGCCAGGCAAGCGCCGACGTGCAACACCTGGAACTTGCCCGCCTGGCTGCTCGTGGCGAGAGCTTGCCAGTTGCCGGCGTGAAGCCCTTCATCGAGCACGGATTCTTACCGACGAACTTCTCCGACCGCAGCGACGGTTCCCATGCCCTGCTAACTCCTGAACGGGCCGAAGACTCGCTGCGCGGCGTGCCGGGGACGTACGTTCCGATTTGCGATATGCAGGTGGATAAAATCACGCGGAGTGAATTGAGCGAGTATCGAAGTTTTGTCGAACGGTACAGCAGCGAATACCGCATGATGGACCCGGTGGCGGTCGTTGTCTCGCATCGACCCAATGCGGCCGGCCGAGAAGAGGTGAAAGTGGAGATTGCGATTACGCCGTTTGCTGAAGACACGTATGCCGCAGTGAAAGACACCCTCTCTACGCCTCAGAAAAGAAGGATCGTTGGTCCGCCTGGAGAACTTCTCAGTTTGCGCGCTTCGTTGCGGACGGCACAGAACATGCCCTTTCTCGGCTTCGCCAGCATTCACGATACTTCGTTGTCATTCCGCCTTGTCGATGGCCAATTGCAGGTCGAGGGGATGGGACCAGGCGAGACCTTTGCAGGGGGAAACTGGCAATTGGCCATGGATCACGTCGATGCCGAGTGCCTAAGCACGCTCTTTAATCTCGCGGGCGAAATGGGAGGCCCAGCCTCCGATGCGCAGGCGCTTCTGACGGTCGAAAACTTGTTTGGCGGCTACCTCTTTTTGATGAACCGGTTCTTCAATCTCCCCACATCCCCGCGCACGGCCATAAAGAAAGTCGAAGTGCCCAAGGGTGAAGGTTTTCAAGTTCGCTCACCGCGTCGCGATCTGCAGAACAAGCAGGCTTATGCTTGGGAGAACACCTCGGAGAAGAAGCAGGTGCGGTTCGAACTCAAGCCGCTGCAAGGAACCCAGATCGAACCGTACATCCAAGCCTATACCTACCTGGAAGCGCGGCGCGCATCGGCCAAACAGGCGGCACTTCTCGAACTGACCATGCAACAGTTCTGCTTGCGGCCAGCGGAAGTCTTGCCCGCGCTCGAATCGATTCACTCCGCCCGCATGCTCTGCCCACTCAATGGCCGGCTGACACTTGCGCGTGAAGATTCGCCGCTGGGGCAAACGCACGGCAATCACTGGTGCAGCGACCGTTGGACCGCCTCGTCGTTGTACGACGAAGTGACCGTCCCGCCCGACTATCGCTTTCCCTTCACCGAGTGGCTGCGCGGGCTCGATCTGGGCTGTTCCCTCGAAGACCAAACGCTCTCTGCCGATTTGAGTCTGGAAGTCCAGCCTCGCGCCAAGGTCGACCGTGTGCTTGCTCCAGCCCCGCAACCGCTGCTGCAGAACAAGATCGCGCAGCCGAAGTGACGCATGACTGAATCCACCAGCGAGCGCGGCCTGCGTGAACAACAGCTCGATGAGCTCATTGCCGAGTACTACCAGGCGGAAGATCGCGGCGAGCCGCTCGATCAGGCCGCATTTCTCGATCGGCATCCCGACTTTGCCGCCGAGCTACGCGACTTCTTTGCCGACGTCGGCAAGATCGAGCAAGCTGCCGCGCCACGGAGTTTCAATCCTGTAGGTTTTAGCCTGGAGGGAAGTCGCTCCAGCCGGGGCGCTGCGCTGCATTCCGGCACGAAGGTGCAATACTTCGGCGACTACGAAGTGCTGGAGGTGCTCGGCACCGGCGGCATGGGAGTCGTTTACAAAGCTCGCCAGTGCAAGTTGAAAAAGATCGTCGCGCTGAAGTTGATCAAGGTTGGCCAGCTTGCTTCCGAAGAGCAAGTATTGAGGTTTCAAGCCGAAGCGCGTGCTGCTGCCAAGCTGGACAATCCCGGCATTGTCGCCGTACATGAAGTGGGCATGTACCAAGGCCAGCACTACTACACGATGGATTACTTGGGCGGGGGCAGCCTCGCGAAACTCAATCGAGACGAGCCGGTTGCCAGTCGCCGTGCCGCAGAGATTGTCCGGCAACTTGCCGAAACCATGCACTATGCCCACAGCCGCGGTATCGTTCATCGCGATTTGAAACCCGCCAACGTGTTGCTGACGACCAACGGAGCGCCGCGCATCGCCGACTTCGGCCTGGCCAAACGGTTGTGGTCGAACGACGATTCGACCGGCGGGACGATGACCGAAACAGGGCAAGTGCTGGGAACGGCTGGCTATATGTCTCCCGAGCAGGCAGCCGGCAAGAATCGCCTGATTCTGCCGTCGACCGACATCTATTCCTTGGGAGCGATTCTCTATGCCATGCTGACCGGGCGTGCTCCCTTCGTGGGCGAATCGCAGGCCGACACACTGTTGCAAGTGATTCAAAATGCTCCCGTCTCGCCCCGCACACTCAACCCAAGCATCTCGCGCGATCTGGAAATCATCTGTCTCAAGTGCCTGCAAAAAGAACCTCATCGCCGCTATGGCACGGCGCAGATGCTTGCCGATGATCTGGGCCGCTGGTTGCAAGGGCGGCCCATCCGAGCTCGTCGTGTTGGACCCGTTGAAAGACTTTGGCTCTGGAGCCAGCGGCGGCGATCTTTCGTGGGCACTTCGCTTGTGTTTCTGTTGCTCGCACTCGTGGGCATAGCTGTCGGCACGCTCGTTTCCCTCGAGCGCCTAAATGCCACCCGCGCCGCAGGGTTGGTCGCTGAACTGAGAACAGCCGACATGCAACAAGTGCCCGGCGTGATCGAACGAATCAACGGTTACCGCCGCTGGGCAGGACCGTTGCTCAACACTCAGTTGAGCGAGGCGTCGCAAGGCTCAAGCGAACGACTGCGGCTGGCCCTGGCTTTGTTGCCGGTCGATCGCTCGCAGGTTGTCTATTTACGGGATCAACTGCCGCTGGTTTCGGCGAGCCAGTTTCCTGTCGTTCGCGATGCGCTGCTTCCTTACCGCGAAGATCTAGTCGAACCGCTCTGGCAGGTCGCGCTAAACACGTCGCACGCCGCTCAGCCTCGCTTTCAGGCGGCTTGTGCTTTGGCAACCTATGCGCCGCAAGATAAACGCTGGCGGCAGGTGAGCCCGCTGGTGGCCGAACATCTGGTGACGCGGCAAACGGCCGACCATGTGGCCTGGCGAGAAGCCTTGCGTCCCGCTCACGAGCAACTCTTGGAGCCTTTGAGCCGCATCTATCGCAACTCACTGCAGCGCGAACAGCCTCGCCTGTTGGCGACTGAAACCCTGGCCGATTTCGCCGCCGAACAGCCCGCCGTACTCGTCGATCTGCTGGCCGATGCCGAACACTTTCAGTTTCCAATCTTGCTCGCGCAACTCAGCCCTGAGTCGGCAGTGACTCTCGTGGCCGCTGAATTGGCGAAGCAGCCACCCGCCGATGCGACGGAACTCGAAAAAGAACACTTGGCCAAGCGGCGAGCGAGCGCTGCGATCGCCCTTTGCCACTTGGGTGCCGAAGAGCAAGCCTGGCCCATCCTCAAGCACTCTGACGATCCCCGCGCGCGAAGCTACTTCATTCATTGGCTGAGCCTGCGCGGAGGGACGCCGCAAATCATCCTGACTCGTTGGAAAAGCGAGCCCAATATCTCCATCCGTCGCGGTTTGCTCTTCACGCTCGGCGAGTTCACCGAAGCGCAGTTGCCGGCGGTCGAGCGACGCCAGTTGATCCCCAAACTGCTTGCCGCCTGGGATTCCGAACCCGATGCCGGCCTGCGCGCGGCCGCCGAGTGGCTGCTGCGCTCGTGGGGTGAAGGTGAGCGAATGGAAGTGGCGACGGAGCGACTACGCACGACGCAGGCTAAACAGTGGGTACCACTGCAACCGAATCCGAAATCACCGGACGGCGAGCAGCGAAACTGGTTCCTGACTCCCGAGGGGCAAACCATGGTGGTGTTGCCGCCGGCAACCATCACCGTCGGTTCTCCCGAGACAGAACTCGATCGTCTGGAAACAGAAACGGTCGAGCAGGTCACGATTGAGCGCCCCTTTGCCATTGCCGCTCACGAAGTGACGCGCGCTCAGATGAGACGCTTCGCGGCTGACTACCCGGACTTCTCCGTCTTCGACGATCGCAAGACAACCAGCGCCGAAGATACGCCCTGCGGCTTCCTCACCTGGTTCGAAGCGACCGCTTATTGCAACTGGCTCAGCAAGCAGGAACTCATTCCCCAAGACGAATGGTGCTACGCGCCGACATCGGCCCAGCACTATGCTCCGGGGATGACGATCAAGCCGGACGCCACCAAGCTGACCGGCTATCGGCTGCCGACCAACATCGAGTGGGAATATGCTTGTCGGGCAAACACCATCACACCGCGCTACTACGGATCGTCCGATGCGTTGCTGCCAAAGTACGGTTGGTCGATGATGGACGCCTATGGGCAGGTCTGGCCGGTGGGGGCGTTAAAGCCCAACGAGTTCGGCCTGTTCGACATGCTCGGCAGCGAGAGCGAATGGACTCACGACCTGTATCTACTCACCTCTCGCCAATCTCGCGTACCCGTTCGGCTGACCACCCAAGAAATTACGACTGCCTCGGTCTGTTATCTGCGCGGCGGATCGCACTTCGCCCATCCGTCTCAGTTGCGGTCGGCCTACAAGCCGTACTACGGCATCGGTAGTCGGATGTCATCGCTCGGCTTTCGCGTTGCCCGGACAATGCCCGCCAAAGCACCAGAGACTTCAGACGGGGCGACTTCGAATTGACAGGAAAGTCGACGTAAGTCTGAGTGGGCGAGATAGCCGGGTGTTCACAAACGGGCAGGGTTTGTGAACGCGCAGGCGCGCCGCAGCCGAGAGATACTGCAGGTCGTGTTCACAAACCTCCCTGGTTAGTGAACCACTTTTCCCCAGCGACTCGGCCCGAGAGAAGACTTACGGCGAGGAACAGGAAGATGCTTGCCTAGGCTCATTCGTCGCGAGCGACCACCAGGCGGTTGCTTTCCAGGTTCTGGGCCACCCGTCGTTGCCGCACCCGCTCACACTCAATGAGCTGCGAAAGTTGACGCTGCTGGCGGGGCGTTAGCAGGGAGGCCTCGGGGGCCGTCGCAATGCGGCGCTCCACATACTTCAGCAAGCAGGGGGCGAATCTCGGATCAAGCTCTTGGCAACCGCCCACAAGCGCGCGGACGTCACAGGCGAAGTTCGTTCTTCGTTGGGCCTGTCGATGTTCCCACACCGAAATGCCAGACTGCAAGACAAACCCTGTAAGCAGGGTCAGTACGAACATGGTTCGTAACGAGAACCTCGGGCAGTACCGAAAAAGCCACATCGTGCCCTCGAAGCAGAGAAGAGGAGAGTCGCTGGCCGAATCGCTTAGGGGGAAATTAACTCGCCACCGAAGCAATTTCAAGGCGAATTTATGCCAATCACATAGCCGCGACGAGGAGCGAGTTCCGGCGATTCATCAGATAGATGGCGATTCACGCGCGGCGGACATTGCCGAGATTCGCGCCCACGCGGGCCATGGCATTGCGGGTGTCGATGATCAGCGGAGCGTGCGCGGCGACGAGCGCGTAATCAACGGCGGTGTGGTCGGTGACGATCACCACGGCATCTTGCGCGGCGAGCCAGGCGGGCGTGAGCGCTTCGCTGGAAAGTTCCGGTACGCGGTAGTGCCGCATCTTGGGCAACTGCGGAATGTGGGGATCGTGATACGAGATGATCGCACCACGGTCTTCAAGCATCTCGATGAGGCGGAAGGCGGGGCTCTCGCGCGGGTCGTCGACATCTTTTTTATAGGCGACGCCCAGGATGCCGATTTTGCTGCCACGCATCGGCTTGGGAACGTCGTTGAGCGCGTCGCTTACTTTTTGCACGACATAGCGGGGCATTTCCCAGTTGATCTCGCCCGCTAGTTCAATAAACCGCGCGGGGCTCTCATGCTTGCGGGCGAGCCAACTGAGGTAGAAGGGATCGATGGGAATGCAATGCCCGCCGAGACCCGGGCCAGGATAGAAGGCCTGAAAGCCAAACGGTTTGGTCTTGGCGGCGGCGATCACCGCCCAGATATCGATGTCGAGGCGATCGAAGAGGACTTTCAATTCGTTGACCATCGCGATGTTCACCGCGCGATAGACGTTCTCCAGAATCTTGCACGCTTCGGCAATCTCGCAATTGGCGACCGGCACCGTTTCGATCACGGCCTGCGAATAGAGCAAGTCCGCCAGTTCGCCACTGGCGGCATCGGCACCGCCGACGACCTTGGGAATTCGCTGCGTGGAGAAATTGGGGTTGCCGGGATCTTCCCGCTCGGGACTGTAGGCGAGAAAGAAATCGCTGCCAAGTTGCAGGCCGCGCTCGGCGAGAATCGGAAGAACGATATCGCGCGTCGTGCCGGGGTAGGTAGTGCTCTCCAGGACGATCAGCTGCCCCGGTCGCAAGCGCTGGGCAATTTCGCGGGTGGTGTTTTCGACGTAGGTCAGATCGGGGTCGCGGCTGTCGTTTAAGGGGGTGGGAACGCAGATGAGGATCGCATCGGCGATGGCCAATAGGTCCATGTCGGCGGTCGCGGCAAACTTTCCGGTGGCAATGGTCTCGGCAATCCACTCGCTGGGCAAATGGCCGATATAGCTCTCGCCGGCTTGCAGCTTGCGAACCTTACGCTCGTCCAGATCGAAGCCAATGGTACGAAAGCCTGCCTGCACAAAGGTGCGAACCAGCGGCAAGCCGACATAACCCAGCCCAATCACCCCCACCGTGGCGGTGTGACCTTTCAGGGCCGTTTGCAACTGCGAAAATGTGCCTGTCATGTGCGGATTTCGTTTGCCTTTTGGGTGCTGTGAGACAGCATTTTAGGATGCCTCCTACGGTGAACCTGTAGCGGTCAGTATGATAAGCCAACCGGCGAAAACCTAGTTTGCGTTGTTTCCACCCGCCTCCCTCTTTAAGCCCGCCTCTCGACACGAGATGACCATGACCCACGCCTGGCACGATATCACCCCCGGTTCACGATTGCCGATGGAGTTTACCACGGTGATCGAAATCCCACGGGGGAGCAATGTGAAGTACGAGCTGGAAAAAACAACCGGCCTGCTCAAGCTCGATCGCATTTTGTATTCGTCGGTTCACTACCCGGCTAACTACGGCTTCATTCCGCAAACTTTGGCCGAAGATGACGATCCGCTCGACGTGCTGGTGCTGTGTCAGGAACCTGTGAGCCCGCTGACCATCGTCTATGCCCGCGCGATCGGCCTGATGACGATGATCGATAGCGGCAAGAAGGATCACAAACTGCTGGCCGTCGCTCTCGACGATCCCGAGTACAACGCCTTTCAAGAAGCGGCCGAGTTGCCCATTCATCGGCTGAATCTGATTCGCCGCTTCTTCCAGGATTACAAGCTGTTGGAAGGCAAAACGGTCGAAGTCGACGAACTGCAACCGGCCGAAGCTGCCAAGCCGATCATCCTCGAAGCGCTCGAACGCTACAGCGATCAACGCCGCAAAGGCTTTCCGGTCTATCGAAGAAACTAGTTCCCCAATGAGCCGGAAGCGTAAGCGCCCGGAGAGTATCCCTCTCCGGCATTTTGCCTGCAAATGCTATTCGCTGCCTTGCGACACTCTTCCATATTCAAGCTTCCTGCCATCCCAAATCAGCAGTGGGAATTCTTGTCGATTGACGACGTAGTTGTGGGCACTTTCGAAAGCCAACTCATCTCGTAGCTTTCGGTGCGACCCGTTGGAGGTCCACCACGTTCCTGACAGGGGCTTACCAATGTGAGTGTTGAGCCGACGACTCGCGTAGGCCTTAAGGTCTGCGAGAATCTTTTGCCCCAAGACGTCGTCGCCAGCTTCGAGCACGATGTGCAAGTGATTTCGCATGATCGCAACGGCGTGATTGAGCCAACGTCGAAATGCGACAGTCTCTTGGAACTGCTCGAAAACGATTGTGGCCATCTCGCGGTCAAAGTAGATGGGCGGCCCACGCAATTGCTCGCTGGCCGCTCGCTCCAATAGCGGGAGATGTTGCTCATAGCTTTCACCGGGTTTGGAGTGCTCTCGCCGAGTAAGAGATGGGGAATCGGAGCGGCGCTGGTCGCGAACACTGGTTACCGACCCACGTTTGTCACCGGGGAGCCATGTGCCGTAGTAGGTTGTGGTAAGCAACCAACGAGTCATGGCAAGTGTCTCAAGGTGGTGGTGAGGAGGGAGCAAATACTCTCCGGGCGCTGACGCTTCCGGCTCAGGAAAAACGGTGTTAGTTAACCAGCGCGATAATCTTCGAGACGATGGCGCGGATGGCACGGCTGCGGTGCGAGAGGACGCTTTTCACCGCGGGAGAGAGTTCGCCAAAGGTGCGATGGCACTCGATCACTTCGAAAAGTGGATCGTAGCCAAAGCCTCCGCTACCGGAAGCAGTTTCCAGGATGCGGCCCCGGCAATAGTCTTCGGCCTCGGCGACAATATTGCCATTGGGATCCGACAGCGTCGCGTGACATACATAGTGCGCGCCGCGGCGATCGAGCGGCACGCCAGCGAGTTTTTCCAGCAGCAGCCGATTGTTCGATTCGTCGGTGGCACCTTCGCCCGAGAAGCGAGCCGAGTAAACACCGGGCGCGCCCTTCAAGTGGTCGACGGCGAGCCCGCTATCTTCGCCGAGTACCCAGTGGCCCAGATGCTTGGCCTGCAAGGTTGCTTTGAGGGCCGCGTTCTCGCCGAAGGTAGTACCCGTTTCGTCGATCTCGATCGAGTTCGGAAAGTCGGCCAGCGAGCGGAGTTCAAAGCCGTGAGGTTCGAGCAGGTCGATGAGCTCCCCCAGCTTTTTGCGATTCCGGGTGCCCATGACGAGGACTTTGCGAGACATGCCTGATCCTTGTAAGCGGAATTACGTTTTCCAATAGCCGCCGCGGGCGTGGTCGTAGGTGGCTTCCTGGCCGCGAATGTTGGCGTTGATCTGGTTGCCGCTAGTATCGGCCCGAAAGACTTCCTGCCCCATCACCCAGGTTCGGACGGGCCAGCCTGTGAGCGAGTCGCCGTGCCAGGGACTCCAGCGATTCTTGGTCTCTTGCTCTTCGTTGCGAATGGTGGCGGTCTTATTCAAATCGACGAGAACCAGGTCGGCATCGTAGCCCACTTCGATGCGACCTTTATTGACAATGTCCCAGACGCGAGCAGGAGCGTCGCACATCCAATGCACCACTTGCTGGAGCGTGCAGCGGCCTTGATGAACTTGATTCAGCAGCAGTGCCAAGCTGTTCTCAACGGCGGGCAAACCGGAGGGACTGCCGCCGTGGCCGGGCGAGTAGGGGAGCTTCTTTTCTTCGAGCGTGTGCGGGGCATGATCGGTGGCGATGACCTGAATCAGGCCATCTTGGAGTGCTTGCCACAGCCCGCGATTGTCGGCGGCCGTCTTCAGCGAGGGATTCATCTGCACGAGCGTGCCGAGGCGAGCGTAGTCGTCGATGTTGAAAAACAGATGGTGCGGGCAGACTTCGGCAGTGATCAGGCCGCGATGATCGACGAGCAGCGGCACTTCGTCGGCGGTAGAGACGTGCAGCACATGAAACCGATGGTTGTGCCGATGAGCCAGTTCGATGGCTCGCTTCGTGGCAATCACGGCGGCCCGGTGATCGCGGATTTTGCTGTGATCGGCCACATCGTGCGTGCCGGCGAAGCGGGCACTGTTTTCGCGAACGGTCGTTTCGTCTTCGCAGTGGGCACAGATGGGAAGGGACGTTTCGGCAAAGATACTTTCGAGCGCTGCTTGCTCATCGACCAGCATGTTGCCGGTGCTGGAGCCGATGAAAATCTTGATGCCCGGAGTTCGCTTCGCCTGGCTGAGTTCCGCGACGTTCGTCGTTGTGGCACCGATATAGAAGCCGTAGTTCACCAGGCACTTGCTGGCGGCGAGCGCCAACTTGTCATGCAGCGCTGCGACCGACGTCGTCGTGGGGTTTGTATTTGGCATCTCGAGGAAGGTCGTCACGCCACCTTTGGCACAGGCGCGAGTCGCCGTGGCGAGATCTTCTTTGTGGGTGAGGCCAGGCTCGCGGAAATGGACCTGGTCGTCGATCACGCCGGGAATGAGATGCAGGCCGCGGGCATCGACCGTTACATCGGCGGTCGTATGAATGGCTGCATCAATGGCCGCGATCTGGCCATTTTCCACGAGTACCGATGTGGCGATGGTTTCCGTTGGCAGCACCACCTGAGCATGACGAATGAGCGTTTTCATAAGGCTCAAATGTAGCGGAAATGGAACGAATTCCGAGACGCCTAGCAAATGAGCCAAGAAGCGCTTGCCAAAGAATCAGTGACCTTCGACACTGAGATGGTTGGTGGAGCAGCGGGTTCCTTTGGTAACAGGTACGAAGATGAAACTGCTGGAGCGAGCGACCATTGCCGCCCTGGTTCTCATCGGGCTGTTTGTTGCTTACGACGTGTTCAAGGTCGAGTCAACTTCCCACTATTTTTCGCCAGATACGCTTCGGTTTTGTTGGCAGGCTGATTCCCTCATTCCTTGGCCCGCGACGGAATATGATTCGAAGGTGATCACATTCCTGGTCGCTGAGCGCCATGTCGAGCGAATGGAGACGAACTCACCGAGGTGGCGATTGATCGCGCGCTATAGCCCGGCGTGGCGGGATGGTCAGGGGCCGCTGGTCTATGTCTTTTCGTGGAGGCAGGACCGCACCATCGCCTGGTGCAAAGAAGATCCCGAACGTGCTCGCTTGCTCTGGTCGACGGTCTTTCCTTTGCTTCGCTCGAATGACCCGGCGGAAGTAAAACTTGGTGAGAATATTGCCCGCATGGGTTTGTACACGGAGAGTTTCGAAGAGTTGAAGCAACAAATCGACGAGGTTTTCCTCGCCGAGAGCGTACACAGAACAAGCCCGTCGCAGAACTGACCTGCTAAAATCGCCCCATGGCCAAACTTTTCGATCAGGTGCTGATTGTCGATATCGAATCCACTTGCTGGCAAGGTTATCCGCCGGCGGGGCAGATCAGCGAAATCATTGAAGTGGGGTTATGCCCCGTCGATGTAAAAAAACTAGAACGTCTGGAGAAGCGTAGCCTGCTCATTAAGCCCATTCGGAGCAAGATCAGCGAGTTCTGTACGAAGTTAACCACGCTCACCGACGAGCACTTTCGCACCGCGGGGACATTGGCCGATGCGGTGGGCATTTTGAAGAAGGAGTATCGCTCGCCCGATCGACTGTGGGCCAGTTGGGGCGACTATGATCGGCGGCAGTTCGAGCGAGTCTGCAAAGAGTTGACGGTCCCTTATCCGTTTGGCGTGGGGCATCTGAACATCAAGACGCTGTTTGCCGTGGCCTATGGAGATAGCGGCGAACTGGGGCTCGACGAAGCGTGCGAGCGAATCGGTATGAAGCTCGAAGGGACGCATCATCGGGGCCACGACGATGCGTGGAACATTGCGGGGATTTTCTGCCACTTGCTGCAGAAGTTTCGCCTAGGAAGCAGTTTGAACGCGTGACGTACCATAACCAGCCGACTACAATCTCGGCTTCCGTCTTTCCCGCCTAGATTTCGTAGAGGACCGGCCCATCATGGCCAATGCGACTACCCGCCCCGCCCGCGACGCTCATTCAGCGCCGGCCAAGCTGCCCGTTTCCGAGGCGTTTGAATCGAGCGGCAAAGGTCGCTGGATGGCACTCACTGCGGCATTGCTGGGCTGGATGTTCGATGGCGCCGAGATGGGCATCTTTAGTCTCGTCGGCCGGAAAGCAGTGATGGACTTGATGCCCGGAGCCACCGAGCAAACCGTGGGTCTCTGGTTCAATGTCATCATCGCGTCGTTCCTCGTCGGCGCTGCCACGGGCGGCGTAGTATTCGGCTGGCTCGGCGATCGCATCGGCCGCGTGCGGGCTATGACCCTGAGCGTGCTCACCTATGCATTGTTTACCGGCCTGTGTGGCTTTGCTGGCGAAGCGTGGCAAGTCGGTTTGCTGCGATTTATCGCGGCCCTGGGCATGGGTGGTGAATGGTCGCTAGGTGTCGCCCTCGTGATGGAAGTTTGGCCGAATAAGTCCCGCGCGTTCATGGCGGGCCTGATCGGTGCTGCCGCGAATGTTGGCTATTTGCTAGTCGGCTTTCTCGGCCTGGGATTGTTGGGATTCCTGACCAATATGGAAGCGGCGATGCTCGCCGTTGGGTTGCCAGAAGCGACCGTCGCCATGCTGATTCGAAACGATGCCTGGCGGCTAATGATGATCGCCGGCACCTTGCCCGCACTCCTGACCTTTTTGATTCGCATCTTCGTGCCTGAATCCGAAAAGTGGGAACACGAGCAGCAAAAGGGAACGACCTCACATTGGGCGTCGCAGGATCTGTTCGGCGTGTTGATTGGGTTGATTGGTCCGTTTCTCATCGTGTACTTGTGGGCCTTCGATCGTACGCTGCAACCCGGCACCGAGACTGTATTGTTCGAGCATGGAACGGTACTGCGAGTTGTCGGCACGGTGCTGGGGCTAGCGATCGCGCTGGTCGGTTACACCTATCCCGTCGTTCGGTACTTTCAGCGACATGCGATTCACTCGGCGGGAACTTCTGCTCCGTGGGCAGGAACGATGCAGCGGATGTTGCTGGGAGCAACGCTCAGCGGCGTGGCCTTGCTCGGAACTTGGGGCTCGACGCAACAATCGCCTAGCTGGGCCGACAAATTGACCGAAGCCGACTTCAACCGAACCAAGCAAGCATTGATTGCCGAAGGCAAGGCCGATGAAGCGGCTGCCCTGCAAAGGCCGAAGTTGCGGGCTCGCGAATACACCCTGATTTGGCTCTCGGTCGGAGCCATCGTCGGCACGCTCGCGGCAGCCTTTATGGGCGACTGGCTGGGCCGCCGGCTGGCGTTCTTCTTACTCTGCCTGCTTTCGCTCCTCTCGGTGTGGGGCCTGTTCTTGCTCAACACCACCTACGGCACGCCGCTGCTTGTCTGGGCGTTTATCGCGGGCACGTGTACGGCTTCGTTTTATGGCTGGCTGCCGCTGTATCTGCCGGAACTGTTCAGCACGAATGTGCGGGCGACAGGTCAGGGCTTCAGCTTTAACTTTGGTCGCATTCTGGCGGCCATTGGCGTGCTGCAAGTCGGCAACTTGCTCAAGCTGTTCGATACCGATGTGATGCTCGGCGGCTTTGTGATCCCCCACGGTCATGCGCTGGCTTGCTCGACTATCAGCCTGGTTTATGTCGTGGGCATGGTGATCATTTGGTTCGCTCCCGAGACCAAGGGTCAGCCGCTGCCAGACTAACTTAGCGGTTCGAGGGTCGTGAAAAATCGGACGTCGTCTCTTCGCGGTGGTGTTCGCACGGTACAATGAGCGGCCCGCAACCACCGCTGCCGCCATGGGTGAATCATGATCCTTTCGGGTGACGAGATCCGCAGACGCCTCGGCAAAGACATCTGCATCGAGCCCTTCGAACCGCAGCGGCTCAATCCGAACAGCTACAATCTCACGCTGCACGACGAGCTGATCACCTACGAAGAAGTCGTGCTCGATATGGCTCAGCCCAATCGCACGCGGCGGCTGCGCATTCCACCCGATGGCATCGTCCTCGCGCCGCAGAAGCTATATCTGGGTCGCACGGTCGAGCGGACCGAAACGCACAACTTTGTACCGATGATCGAAGGCCGTTCTTCGATTGGCCGCCTGGGCCTGTTTGTACATGTCACCGCGGGCTTCGGCGACGTGGGTTTCGCGGGGTATTGGACGCTCGAGATGTTCGCGGTTCAGCCTATTCGCATCTATCCGGGCGTGCCGATCTGCCAGATCTTTTATCACCAGATCACGGGCAGCATCACCGAGTACTGCAGCGACAAGTATCAGCACAACCGCGATATTCAACCGAGCTTGCTCTATAAAGAGCTGAACCCGCAAAGCGACCGTCGCGATCCTCAACTCACCCTCAGCTTTGGCAACGACGGCGCGAACTAGCGACCTGCTTGCACGGCCGCATCAATGGTCCGCAGCAGCGATCGTTCGGTGGGAACATCCTGGCCGAGTTCCCAGACCATCACGCCGCCCAGTCCCGCTTCGATTGCATACTCGGTCTTGCGACGAATGGTGGCTGGGCCGTTGAAGTAGACACCGTCGATCTCATCGACTTCCGGCTTGGGTTCGTGTTTGGCGACGATCTCGCGATACGTGAGCGAGCGATTTCGCCGCACAACATCGCGGCCGTAGAACGGCATTCCCAGCACAATCTTTTCCGTGGGTACGCCGGCCGCTTTCAGCGTTTTCACATCGGCAACGGCGTTATCGAAAGTCGAGTGCCGCCCGTCGTGATCGTAGGCCATCACCTGCACGTAGTGAGCGGCGGCGAAAGCTGCCGGGGGCATCTTTTGCCAGGCAGCGATCGTGACCGAGAGCATCAGCCCGTGCGGTTCAAACGCCGTGCGCAGTTCGGTTAGCAGATCGCCGTAACCTTGCTGCTCGGCCTCGTCGCGGGGATGTTCCCAGTCGAGATCGATGCCATCCAGTCGCTCGTCGAGGCACAGCTTCACCGCTGCTTGGACGAACGCTTGCCGCTTCTCGGGCGACGTGGCGACCGTGGCGAAGTGCTTCGACCGCTCCCAGCCGCCAATGCACAGAATGAGCCGCACACGCGCCGCAGTTTTCCAGGTGCGCAGTTCCTGCCAAGGAAACTTCGCCAGTCTCGCGCGATTGATGCCGCCGGTTTCTGTAGGCTCGGCCGAGAAGATCATCAGGTCAGTGAGCAGGCTCGCCGTCCGCGGCTCGAACTCCGCCGCGCGATAGTCGGGCCAGTAGCCCGCAACGCGAAACGTGCCCGCCGCAGCCGGAATCTCAGCAGCTGCCAGCAATCGCCACTGAGTCGCGAAACCAACGGCCGCGACGCTCAAAGCAAGAACCTGTCGACGCTGCATAACGGCCTGCCTGCACAGGAGAACCAATCAGGCTCGCTCGCCCGGCGCGAGCGGCACCGCCCGAGTGTAGTTCATGTGAGCCACAAATTGTGCAAGCAGGCGCTTGTCGCCAAGCCTTCTAAGGCTGAACGCCAGGCTTAACTTTCGGGGGAGGGGGGCCTTTGGCAGCTTCTGCCGGCACGTCGATGTCGTGAACACCACCTGCGGCAGCAACTTCAGCAGTCATTTCGTAGTAGGGAAACAGGACTGTGGTCGTGACATCGGGGCTGGCATTCGGTGGCGGAACGGGATCGATTCCTTCAACGGTAAAGACTACTGGTCCCGGCGGTGCACCCTTGCCGCCAGCTACCTTGGTGTCGTAGGCACCGTCCTTGATGTCGGCAAAACCGGTAGCACCTGAGTTACCTTTGGCAGAGTCGGGCTTAATGATGACCTTGCCCGCGGGAACGGGCTTCCCGTTAAACGTAACTTTGCCCGAGACATGGGCAACTTTGTCACCACCGCAACCGACGATGAAGCTGGTAGCAACAATGGCGAAGGCGAAACTCGCAAGCTGCGCGGCCACAGCCGATTGACGAATCATTTCAAAACTCCGTGCAGTTGCCCTCAGGGCAAGATGCAGATCTAAGAGAGGGCAACAGGGCTCGATTCGCTCGGCTGACGACCTTGATGCGAACGATCTCGAGATAGAAAACAAGAGCCCGTCTGAAATGAGACGGGCCCTAACGATTCGCAATTTACCAGCCATTAAGGTAGCTGAACGACTTCGCCGCCACCCATACTGGCCGATGCCATGTAAATGTTCATGTCGATGTTCGCCGAGATAAAGCGGAGCGAAGCATCGCCGAGGGCGAAGTGGCAACCGCCCGGGTGGGCACTACCAAAGCTGATGTCGTTGAAGTTATTGCTACCGTTGTAGAACACGCCGTTAATGGGATTGGTGACGTTTTTGGTCGCCCCGGAGCCGCCCGAATTGCCGCGGATCCACGAACGATAATCGTTCGTTTGGCCAGACGGCAGGTGTCGCGATCGTTCGGCCAACATCAACGTGTTCGAAGTACCGTCGGTGACATCTGCTAGGCGAATATTGCGCAGGCTGCTCACGCTACCCGAGGCCGTTCGATACTGACTCATCATCCCATCCGCCGCCCAAGCGCCATTCGTAACGGGATTACCAACCGTGTAGCTGTAGGTCACGCTACTGATCGTGATCGTCGTGGGGTTCGTGGCACCGGCTGGGCCCATTACCCCGTAGTAGTGCGTGCTGACATTTCTCGTCAGGTTGGTATTCGGATCCTTGTGCTTTTGTGGATCTGGGCCCGAGGGGCAAAACAGGGTGGGAACGACCACTTCGCCAACGAGTGCGTTGATCGGGTCATTGTAGGCCAGGTCGAATCGGTACTTGGCGTACAAAGCGTTCTGCTCAAAAAATGGCAACGAATGCACAATCCAACTCGTACCCGCAATGTTCGTCGTGCTGTTGGTGGGGTTTGGTGTCGGCAGGACGTTCTCCTCCGCACCACGGGGAAGGCGATTGTTGGTGTCGTGGAAGTTATGCACCGCGATTGCCAACTGCCGAATCTTGTTCGCACAACTGGTCCGGCGGGCTGCTTCGCGGGCGGCCTGCACAGCCGGCAAAAGCAACGCCACAAGAACACCGATGATCGCGATCACCACCAACAATTCCACGAGCGTGAAACCACGCCGCGCGCGCATAGGAAGAAGCATGTCATCGAACCTTAGGAAGAGGATAAGGCAAAAATGTCCAACCTTGCGAATCTGTTTTGGGTGCAATGCTAGACACTGACTAGAATAGCAAAACGTAACAAAATTTTCGCCTTTTCAAACCTCAGAGTCGCAATTTAGGGAAAGTTTTTTTTGGAGAAAATTTTCAGCGACGCTAGATCTTCGGGGAAACAGCAAGAAAAACCCTCTGTCTGGGTGATTTCTCGATTGGACGTGCCTTGTCCGCAGAAATGGCGCAAGCCGCTTCTTAAAATAAGTGCTTGTTTATTGATGCGGCAAGAAATTCCTACGTCTAAGCTAAGATCTCTTTCACCACATGCCCCGCGACGTCGGTCAGGCGGAAGTCGCGGCCGCTCATGCGGAAGGTCAGCCGCTGGTGATCGAGACCGAGCAAGTGCAGGATCGTGGCATGCAAGTCGTTGACGTGCACGCGATCTTCAACCGCCTTGTGACCGAGCTCGTCCGTCGCGCCGTGCTTGACGCCACCCTTCACGCCACCGCCGGCCAGCCAATAGGTGAAGGCGTGCGGATTGTGATCGCGGCCCGTGCCGCCGGTCTGCACGATCGGTAAGCGACCAAATTCGCCACCCCAGACGACGAGCGTACTCTCCAGTAAACCTCGCTGCTTGAGATCGGCTAGCAGCGCGGCAATGGGCGTATCCGTTTCGCCCGCGAACTGCTCGTGGTTGGCCTTGATGTTTTGATGACCGTCCCAGCTGCGTTCGTTTTCCATGCCGCCGCTGTAGATCTGCACGAAGCGCACGCCGCGCTCGACGAGCCGGCGAGCCATCAGGCACTGCTTGGCGAAATGATCACACCGTTTATCACCAACGCCGTAAAGCTTGTGGATGTGCTCGGGCTCTTGGTTGATGTCGATGGCTTCTGGTGCCGCGAGTTGCATGCGGTAGGCCAATTCGAAGCTTTCGATTCGCGCGGCCAGTTCGGCTTCGTGCGGTCGCGATTCGAGCTGCTTGCGGTTCAGCTTGGCGAGCAGGTCGAGCGCGGCCCGCTGTTGCTTGTCCCCTTGATCGGCCGGGCGATAGAGGTTGTCGATGGCATCGCCACTGGGCTTGAGCCAGGTCCCTTGATACACGCTCGGCAAAAAGCCTGCGCCCCAATTTTGTGAATAACCTTTGGGCAGTCCTCGCCCCAGTGGATCGGTCATGGCGACAAACGCCGGCAAGCTTTGGCTTTCACTTCCCAGCCCGTACGTCACCCACGAACCGACGCAGGGGAAGCCCATTTTGGCCATGCCCGTGTTGATCATGAACAACGCGGGGCTGTGATTGTTCGAGCCCGTGTAACACGAGTGAACGAAGGCCATGTCGTCGACATGCTGAGCCATGCCCGGAAAGATATCGCTGACCCACGCGCCGCTCTTGCCGTACTGGGCGAACTTAAACGGCGACTTCATCACCGGGCCCACCTGCCCAGTGAAGAAGCCCGTGTTCTTATCGAAGCCCTTTAGTTCCTGACCGTCACGCTTTTCCAGTTCAGGTTTATAGTCCCAAGTATCGACCTGGCTCGGACCGCCATTCATAAAGAGCCAAATGACGTTCTTCGCCTTGGCTCCGAAGTGACCCGCGTGCGGCGCGAGTGGATTCAGCGGCGCGTTCTTTCCCGTCGATTCGGCCGCAGCCGACTTGTTGAGCAGTCCTTCATCGGCGAGCAGCGCAGCCAGCGCGAGCAGCCCAGCGCCACCGCCGGCTTGAGCGAGAAGGTGACGGCGGGAGTAAGTCGGTCTATCGAACATAGGTTGATCCTTGACGGAACTGTACGTTTCTCAAAGGAAGGAATTATTCGATGTACACAAACTCATTCAGCCCAAACAGCACCTGGCAGAAGTCGGCGAGGGCAAGTTCTCGAGCGTTGGGCTTGTTGTCGGCTTGATAAAGCCTTTCTTGTTCGGCGAGAAAGGCAACCGCTGTGGACTGTTCGTCGGCATCGGGCGCACGGCAGATGGCCTGTTGATAGGCCTGCGTGATGGCAGCGGCCTGATTCTTCGCCGCGATAGGCAGCAATTGCTTGGCGAAGGAGTGTGCGTAGGAACGAACTTGTGGATTGTTGAGCAGCATGAGGGCCTGCGGTGCGATGGTGGTGCTGGGGCGACCACCAACGCTGACGAGCGGTTCGGGCTGATCGAAAAGTTGCATCATCGGCACCAGCTTGCTGCGCTTGATGGTGAAGTAGATGCTGCGGCGGCGATGTGTTTCGTCGAGCGAGCCGGGGCCGAACTGCGTGCGATCGAGGGCCCCGCTGACGGTGAGCAGGTTGTCACGAACAATCTCCGCTTCGAGTCGGCGAGGTGAGAAACGCCAGAGGAGTTTGTTTTCGGGGTCGAGTTTGGCGTCGGCAGCGTCAAACGTGCTGGCCTGCTGATAGGCGGCGCTGGTCATAATCAGCTTATGCATCGCCTTCAGTTTCCAGCTGCGAGCCATCAGTTCGCTGGCGAGCCAATCGAGCAACTCGGGATGCGTGGGCCGGTCGCCTTGCACGCCAAAGTCATTGGGAGTTGCGACCAAGCCGCGGCCAAAGTGATGATGCCACAAGCGATTGGCCATGACTCGCGCGAGCAACTGTCCACCGCCGTATTCAGTGTCAGTGATCCACGCCGCAAGTGAACTGCGGCGATGCGACAACTTCGAACCAGCAGGAGGCTCGATTTGCCAATGCTTTTCGCCTTGCGGAGCGTTGATGAGTACTTGCAAAAAGCCGGGCGCCGCGGTGCCCATTTTCTGCTCGTTATCGCCCCGTTTCAGGAAGAACGTCTCGGTGAAAAAGTCGGCTCCCTGCGTGTGATGCCGGATCGGCGTCACGCCTTCACTGCAGACCATGACCTTCACCAGTTTGGGCTGGGGAGCCTGCTTTGCGTGCTCCTGTTCAGCCTGATTCAACTTGGTCCACGCTTCGTCCTGGGGGCGATGCCAGTTGAGCAGCGTTTTCTGTTGCTCGGCCGTTCTGCTCTCTGCGGGAGTTGCCAAGGCGGAAGCGAGTCCGGCAGCTAGACCACCAGTTTCCACGGCGAGTGGTGCTGGCTTGGAAGTGACACTGACGCGCGGTCGTCCGATGCTATGCTGCTTGTTGTTATTGAACTCAAGCGTGAGCGACAGTGAGCCCGGCTTGTCGAGTGTGAGCGGTTCAGCTAATTCGTAGACAGCGGCGTGGTCTTTGCCGAACTGTGGATCGACGGCCCACGCGGACTTTTTGTCATCGTCGATCGTGTACGAAACCAGCAGGCTCGGCTTTTGCTCAAAAGTGGCCTGTGGATTCTTCAAGCTAAGTTTCTTGTCTTCACTTCCCATCTGCTTGAGGATGACGCGGAAATCCGTCAGGGCGAAATTTCCATTCCCGGCGAGGCCGGGACCACTCTTGGGAAACGATTTGTCGGCAAGTGCTTCGAGTCGGAGTCCTTGATAGGTCCCTGCCGGCAATTCAGCGACGAGCGTGTATGTGTCGAAATCGGGATTGGTGCCACTTGCCAGCGCGGAACCGTCGGGCTGCAGCGTCAGCGTGGCTTTGCCCTTCGATTGCATCGACTTCAGCGGCAAGATCTGCCAAGCAGCCTCTTGCACGGCTTTCGCACCACCGGCTTGCTCCCACGCCGCGAATCGCGCGGGCAGTTCTTCTTTTTCGAACTTCTCTCGGGCACTCACAAACGGCGCATGAGCTTTGTCGAAGAGTTCTTTCGCAGCGCGGTATTGAGCGGGTTCGAGATTGATATCGACGTTGCTGCGGACGGTCGTGGCAAACGTGGCGATGAAGCGGTAGTAGTCGGCGGCGGGAATGGGATCGAACTTGTGATCGTGACAGCGGGCACAGCCAATCGATAGGCCGAGCAGCGCGCTGCCGGTCGTGGCAGCCATGTCGTCGAGGGCGTCGTAACGAGATTTCTCCACTTCGTTGGCCGTGATCTGCGTGGGAAATACTCCCGCCCCCAAGAAGCCGGTAGCCATTTGCGCGAGCGGTTCGTCCGGAGCCAGTTCATCGCCGGCCAATTGCCAGCGAACAAACTGGTTGTAGGGCATATCCTTGTTCAAGGCCTGAATGACGAAATCGCGAAAGTGATAAGCGTGCGGACGATCGTAGTCTTGTTCAAAGCCATGACTCTCGGCGAAGCGAGCCGCGTCCAGCCAATGCCGTCCCCAGCGTTCGCCGTAGTGCGGGCTTTCCAGCAGTTCGTCGATGACCCTCTCAAAAGCTTGCGGACTTTCATCGGCCAGGAACTTCGCGATTTGCTCGGGCGTAGGAGGCAGGCCGATGAGATCAAAATAAGCTCGTCGCAACAGGATCTGCTTCTTCGTCGTCTCGTTGGGCGTGACACCCTTGGCTTCTGCCGCGGCCAAGATAAAGTTGTCGATGGGCGTGCGAACCCAGGCCCGGTTCTTCACCGCTGGTAGCTCGACGCGCTGAATCGGCTTGAGTGACCAAAAGTCGCGAGCCTTGTCGCCAACGACGGTCTTGGTCCACGAATCGGGATCGCGCGGATTCTCGACCAAAGGCTGATCGTAGGGTGCTCCCAAGTCGATCCATTTGGCGATGGCCGCGATCGCATCGTCGGGCAACTTGTCAGCCCCTTCGGGCATGAACGGCTTCTCCTGCCGGCTGATGAACCGCAACAGGTTGCTATCCATGGCTTTGCCGATGCTCACCGCCGGTCCCTTCGAACCGCCGCGCAGCAGACCTTTGCGAGTTGCCAAATCCAAACCCGATTGCACCTCATCACCGCCGTGGCAATCGATGCACTGCGAAATGAGAACCTTCCGCACGGTCTGCTTGAACAGGGCCAACCCTTCTTGCATCTTCTCAACATGCGCCGGGTCAAACTCGGGCTGCACGGGCTTATCGGCGGCGATCAGCGGCGCAGGGCAGACGGCCAACACAGCCACGATTGTTAGCAGGGCAGAATCGAAAGAACGCATCATCAGCAAGCCTCGGGAGAGGAGGTGGAGCGGCAGGAGTTCGCGGTCGGCAATCACGGCGGGGCAGGAAATGAAGTACGATGCAGAGAGCTCTAGTCTACCTTTCCCTGGAACCGAGCGGCAACTTGCGATGGCTGGTCCCACGACTTCACCCTCGGACGTCACGCTTAACACGACGCCAGTCAGTGCAGGCGACCCCAAACAGCGGACCGGGCTGCGCAAGGTTCGGTACGGACTGTGGCGAGTCCTGCGCTTCGCTGCCCTCGCTTATGTCTCGGTGATTCTCATGCTGCTGTGGATGGAAACGGCGCTCGTTTATCCGGCTCCGCAATATCCGGTCGGCAATTGGCAAGCGGCCCAAACCTACGGCTGGGAAGAAGTCGATTTTAAGTCGGCCGATGGTACGAAGCTGCATGGCTGGTATCGCGAGTTGCCCAAGTCTCAGGGCGAGCCACAAGCCGTCATGTTGTACTGTCACGGCAACGGCGAGAACATCGCCCACAACGGCGACTACCTGGCTGATGTGGCCAACCAAAACCAGCTGAACATTTTCATGTTCGACTATCGCGGTTACGGCCGCAGTGAAGGCAAACCGACCGAAGCAGGCGTGCTCGCCGATGGCGAGGCTGCCCAGCAATGGCTCGCCGAGCGAGCGAGAATTCCAGCCAACCAGATTGTGTTGATGGGCCGATCGCTGGGTGGTGGTGTCGCGGTCGACTTGGCTGCCCGCAATGGCTGCCGCGGTCTGATTTTGCAGAACACGTTCACCTCGATGCCTGACGCAGCGGCGAGGATGTATCCGTGGGCACCGATTCAGCTGTTGATGAAGAATCGCTACAACTCGCTGGAGAAGATTACGAAGTATCGTGGCCCGCTGCTGCAGAGTCACGGTGATCGCGATACCCTCGTCCCGTTTGATATCGGCCAGAAGTTGCACGCCGCAGCGCCTGGTCCGAAAGAGTTTTTCGTGAACAAAGGACTCGGTCACAACGACGCGGAACCGCCCGAGTACGACAAGGTGCTGGCGAAGTTCATCAAGTCTCTTCCTCTCCTCAGCACCCCCAGCAACGAGCGCGAGCCATCGTAGTGAAATCAGTCGTGCGGATTGCAAATGGCGCGGGCTTTCTGGGAGATAGCATCACCGCGCCTCGTCGCTTGGTCGAAGGTACCAGCGTCGATTATCTCACCATCGAGCATCTAGCCGAACTCACCATGTCGATCCTCGCCCGCCAGCGCGAGAAAGATCCGCGGGCCGGCTATGCTGAAGATTTCGTCGAGGTTGTCGGCAGCTTGGCGAACGCTCTGCGAATGCAGACTCAATTGAAGGTGATTGCCAACTCGGGCGGCATAAACCCACTCGCCTGCGCTGCAGCCGTGGCGAAAGTACTGGCAGCAGAGAAGTTGAATGACGTGCCCATTGCTGTTGTCACCGGCGATGATCTGCTGCCGCACCTGGACTTGATTCTGGCCAGTGGTTGCGAACTGCAGAACCTCGAAACTGCGGAGCCGCTGGGTACACTTGGCCCGCGTTCGCGGATCGTCAGTGCCAATGCTTATCTGGGCGCTCAGCCGATTGTCGAGGCACTTGCTGGTGGTGCCCGGATTGTGATCACCGGGCGAGTGGCCGATGCTTCACTCACGGTAGCTCCGCTCGTGCACGAGTTTGGCTGGCAGTGGAACGACCTGCCGCGCATCGCCGCCGCCACCGTAGCTGGGCACTTGATTGAATGTGGTGCGCAGGTAACAGGTGGCTACTCGACCGAATGGCAGCAGTATCACTTGGCCGATGTTGGTTATCCGATTGCCGAAGTGAATGCCGCGGGCGAGACGATCATCACCAAGCCGCCAGGCACTGGGGGTAAGGTCACGTTCCGCACAGTCGCCGAGCAACTCGTCTACGAAATCGGCGATCCGCAGCATTACCTCACGCCCGATATCGATTGCGACTTCACGACGGTTCAGTTGCAGGACCTGGGGAACGACCGCGTGCGAGTGACCGGCGCGAGTGGTCACGTAGCGACGGATACCTACAAGGTCTCACTCGCGTATCGCGATGGCTTCATGGCAAGCGGCCAGTTGCTTGTCTATGGACTCGATTGTCGCGAGAAAGCTCAGGCCTGCGGCGAGATGATTCTGTCGCGCGTGAACGCAGCCGGCTTTTCGTTATCGCGAACGAACATCGAACTGATCGGTCAGGGCGCTGGTGTGCCGGGATCGTGGTTCTGGCGAAAGTATCAACCGCCGGGCGAACTCATGCTGCGCGTAACCGTGCATGATGCCAATCGTGCTGCTGTGGAATACTTCACCCGCGAGATTGCCCCGCTCATCACCAGCGGCCCAGCGGGACTTGCCGGTTACGCGAGCGGCCGGCCAGCCGTGCGACCGGTGTTCGCCTACTGGCCTACGTTGGTTCCGAAATCGCTCGTGAAGAGCCACGTCACTGTTCGTACTGCTCAGGAGTGGCTGGCATGAACCCCGGGCAACAACTCATTTCGATTCGCGATCTGGCCACAGCTCGCAGCGGTGACAAAGGCAACCACGCCAACGTCGGCGTAGTGGCGAACGATGCGGAGTGCTACGAAATCCTCTGCAGCCGCTTGACCGCCATCCGAGTGCAATCGCACTTTGCCGGGCTCGGCGTATCGCGCGTCGAACGATTCGAACTGCCACTGATCGGGGCGCTGAATTTCCTGCTCTATGATGCACTCGGGGGCGGCGCGAGTCGCAGCTTGCGGATCGATACGCAAGGTAAACTGCTGGCGACATCCCTCCTCGATTTACAACTGCGACTCGAAGCTGACGCATAGCTTGCGCTGGCAAGGTTCAAGGAAGAAGTTGGTTCCATGTTCAATATGATGCATATCTCCGATCTCCACTTCGGGCCGTTCTTCATGCCCGCCGTGGCCGAGTCGGTCTTGAAGAGTGCTGCCGCGCTCAAGCCGGACTTGATCGTCGCCAGCGGCGATTTTTCCCAGCGTGCTACAGCGGCCGAGTTCGCCGCCGCACGCAAGTTTCTCGATCAACTGCCTCCCGTCCCGCTGATTGTCTGCCCAGGCAATCACGATGTGCCGCTCTATCGCGTGTGGGAACGACTCTTTACGCCGCACGCTTTGTACCAAGAGCATATTTCCAAAAACCTGAACGAAGTCTTCAAACTGCCGTATGCCACGATCGTTTCACTCGACTCGACTTCGCCGCTGCGGGCAATCACCAACGGCCGCATCAGCCACGAGAAGCTGAACTTTGCCCGCGAGGCCTTTCTAGAATCTCCGAAAGACTTGATTCGCATCGTTGTCGCGCATCATCACTTCGCTCCCGCGCCCGACTATGAGCGGAGCAGCGTAATGCCCGGCGCCAAGCGAGCCATCGACTTGTTCAACGATCTCAATGTCGAGATGATTCTCGGCGGCCATTTGCATCGGGCGTATGTAGGCAACTCCCTTGATGTGTATCCCGGCAAAGATCGCAACCACGGCATCGTGATCGTGCAAAGCGGCACCAGCACCTCCCGCCGCGGTCGTGCGCGGGAACGAGAGAAGAACTCATTCAACTGGATTCGCGTGACCGAGGACTCCATCCGGATTACGCACTACATGTACTTCGACGATGCCGGCGGTTTTGCACCTTTCAGCAGGCATATCTACCCGCGTGCGAATCGGCAGTACTTTGCCGATCCGCCCGAAGTCGATCTCAAGACCGATCTGTTTTCCCGCTGAGTGGCTTCTGGTTCAAGCTAAGCAAGCTCAGTGAGCAGATCGGTCAGCGTCCTCAATCGATCGGAGCCGGGTGCGGTTTCTTCTCGCACCAACCAGCGAGCTTGCCAGCCAAGAGATCGCGGCTGCAGGACGTCGTTCTGCTCATCGTCGCCGATCATCAGAATTCGATCCGGCGACACCCCTGTCGCCTGTTCGATGTGGCGATAGTATTCCGGCGAGGGTTTCGACCAGCCCACCTGCGAGCTGATGAAGATGGGTTCGCATTGGCTTAAGACTGGAAAGGCTTGGCAAATGTTCAGCAGCCGCTGGTCGAAATTGGAAGCGATGCCCACGCGATAGCCGCGAGCAAGCAGTCCTTCGATGACGGGTTGCACATCTTCGAACAATCGCCAGTGCTGCGGCTCGGCAAAATGCTGCCACAGAGCCGGGAAGATGATTTCTGTCGCCGATATGGGAGCATCGCAGAAGACCGCCCCGACAATTGCCTGCCAGCGTGAAAGTTCGTGGGCTTCGCTCGTGCGGAGCGGTTGCCCCGAATGGCTTGGATCGTAGGAAGTGCGAAATGCGTGGCGAAAGTGACCGCTGATTTCGGCAGCAGACGTCTCGCAGCCAAACTTCCGGCCCACTCGTTCGTAGGCAATGGCTACCGGCGGATCGGGAAACATCAGCGTGCCGACCGCATCGAATAGCACGAGGTCCACGGCTGACGTCATGGCAGCTATACCACTTTTTCGGTCATCGGAATGGCTGCCGCCGATCGCTTCGAATCAAACGGACTACCGAGCGGGTCGAGCAAAGCCTCGGTGATGCGCCGGCGACGCACCTTGCGAACCTGACACCACAGGCCATCGACCTCGACGACATCGCCACCCTTCAGGTGGTCTTCGCGTCCCAGGTTCAACCAATCGTTGAGGGCAGTCGCATCCGGCAATTCGCCGCCGAGTTCCACGCGCTTCAGCAGCGCGCGAAGCTGACCAAGCGTGACACCGCCGCCGACGACCAACTGTTGTCCAGCCGGGCTGATGTGTCTAGGCAAGCGATCGAACTCATCCTGAATATCGCCGACCAGTTCTTCGAAGATATCTTCCTGCGTGATCATGCCGACCACTGCGCCACCTTCGCCGCGCACGAGCGCCAAGTGTTGATGCTCGGTCGTCATCCGCCGCAAGGCTTCGCTCAGCGACAGGTCGACCGAGAGACTGCTGATCTGCCGCACAATCTCGCGGATCACCGGATTGCCGGGGTGTGTCTTGGCGAGCAGCACCATGTCTTTGAAGGTCACGTAGCCGATGATGGTCTGCGGATTGCCACGGTGCACGGTCACAGGAAATCGTGTGTGCAAGTCCATGTGGGCAATGATCAGGTTCTCGCTCAGCGGAGCATCGGCCACGACCATCACAATGTCTTCTTCGGGCAGCATGATGTCGCTGACCTTCATCGACGACAAGCGACTCGCTTGCAGAATGATCCGCTCTTCCTGCATACCAATCGCCTGACTCGCGCGCAGCAAGTTCACCTGAGCGCGCAGCTCGTGCAGGCCCACCGCGCGGTGATCGTCGGTCTGCTTCATGAACGGCAGACGCTCGACCAGGGCCACAAACTGCATGGTGATGTTCTCAAACAGCCACACGGCGGGAAACGCCACAATCGAGAAGACCCACATCAGCGGACTAAGCAACAGGCAGACCAGTTCTGCGTTCTTTAGCGCGAAGACTTTAGGAATCAACTCGCCCACCACAATCGTGAAGGCCGAGATGGGCAGGACCACGCAGGCGATGGAGATAAAGTCGGCCCAGTGCTCGGAGTGAATGCCGATCCTCTCGAGCCAGGGTCTAAGAAGTGGAGTCAGGTCTTCTTCGGCGGAGGCACCGCCGACCGCGGCGGCAATGGCACCCACCAGCGTGATGCCGAGTTGCACGACGGCCAGGCTGGCCTCCATGCGGCCCTTCATCTTTAGAGCGGTCGCAGCGCCGCGGCGCTTCTGCTCCGTCAGCAACCGGAGACGATCGACACGAACCGACGCCAGGGCCAACTCATAAGCTGCAAACAATCCATTGAGCAGCAGCATGACAATGATGACCGAAATGACCGAAAGACTCATTCCTCAAACATTCCTGGGCGGGACGAAACGGGCGAATCGCAACCCAGCACCCGGGTCACTTCGCACAGGCAGCAGAATACCCTACTTCTGCCTGCCGGATAAGTGCGCGGCTCTCGAAGCGTCGCTTTCGCCGACAAAACGGCACTTCTCATCCGCTGGAAACCGCCAGCCAGTCGCGATTGGCGACGAAACTGACCGGCAGGGCATTCTGGCCGGTTGTGAGTATCCAAGGTGGGAAGTGCTCATGTCGCTGGAGCGAGACGAGTTAGTGGGGCTACTTGCTGGGCTCGAAAGGGAGTGCCGATTTGTGGACGCAGAGGCGGAGCTTGCCGTCTTTGCCGCGGCGAAAGACGAAGGTCTTGTCGACCATCACTTCCACGCCTTTGTTATTTGTCAGATACACATTGCCCATGGTAATGCCGATCTCGCCGTGAATCTGAATGCCATTCTCGGCCGCATTGTTGTCGTAGCGGACCTTCACCCAATCCTTCAGGGCAAAGCCCGTGTCTTCGGGAAAAGCGGGATTGCCGCCGATGAAGTAGGCGAGCGCCCCTTCGCGCGTGCTGCGAAAGGTGTTCTTGCCGAAGGCTAATGTCGGCTTGAAGAAGACTTTGCCGTCCTGGTAGTCATACAGGTCGTCGAGCACCTGGTTCGCCACGGCCTTGTAGTCGCCCCCCTCTTTGTGAACTTTGCCGATCTTCACCAGCCCATCGCACCACGCCTGCTGCGCGGCATTGACCTCTGCTTCGGTGATGGCGGCGGGCTTTGCCGGCTCGGCCGCCATCGAGGGCAATTGTGTAGCCAGGGCAACGAGAATCAACGCAGCGTTGTTCAACAAGTTTTGGGATCGCATCCGAGTGGGTCCTGCAGAAAAGAGTAGATAAGCCTGTCGTCGCTTTGTCATACGTGCCGTGTGGAGTGATGTCAATTCGGAACGGCAACGTAAGTACAGAGACATCATGCTCCGCCAAGATGACAGCATCATCCTGCGGAGCAACAAGTCTGTCATACCGCGCACTTGCCAGCAGATTCGTCTTTCCTGGAAATTGCCGAGCGCGGTACATTCCAGGCTGCTAATTGCCTCGCCCGGTTTGAGGGATCGCCGATGACTGCCTGGATGATACTGTGCTTGACGCTGGCCGCTAACCCCACGCTGCCCGCCGTCGGCTTGCAACCATTGCCGCCGCCCAATCCCGCGCCCGTCGCAGCTCCAGCGGTGAACCCGCCGGCCGCTGCACCTGCGCCCAAGGCTCCCAGTGACGACGTGCCCGATGCGGTCGTCGTTTGCCCGAAGTCGTTCGTCAGCGCGCTCGAACCATTGCTCGCCCATCGTCACGCGCAAGGGCATCGGTTCGTCTACATCCCCAATACCTTCACGGCCGAGCAGATCCGCACGGGCATTCGCGAAGCAGCCAAGAAGGGCGGCTTGAAATATGTGTTGCTGGTCGGCGATGCCGAGCCGGCTCTCAGCACCAGCGACGTCGTTCGTCAGCGCTGCATTCCCACGCACTATGTCGAAGCCAAGGTGAACATCAAGTTCGGCAGCGAGCCCGAAATCGCCACCGACAACTGGTACGCCGATCTCGACGACGATCACCTGCCCGACGTGGCTGTCGGTCGCATCCCCGCCGATACTCCGCAGCAACTGGCGGGAGTGGTCGCCAAGATTCTCGCTTACGAACGCTCGGTCGATCACGGCCTGTGGCGTCAGCGCATCAACTTTGTGGCTGGTGTCGGCGGCTTTGGTGGGGTGATCGATTCGCTCATCGAAAACACGACTCGCAAGTTCCTCACGGATGGCATTCCCGCCAGCTATACGACCAACATGACCTACGGCAGCTGGCGCAGTCCGTTCTGCCCCGACCCGCGCCGCTTTCACGAAGTGTCGCTGCAACAACACAACGACGGTTGTCTCTTTTGGGTCTACATCGGCCACGGTCAAAGCAACTCGCTCGACCGCATCGTCGTCCCCGGCGCTCGCTTCCACATTCTCGATGTCAACGATAGTGCCAAGCTGCAGTGCGTGAACCGCGCGCCCATCGCCGTGATGCTCGCCTGCTACACCGCAGCCTTTGACGGCGAAAAAGACTGCCTTGCGGAAACGATGCTGCTCGCACCGGGCGGCCCCGTCGCCGTGTACGGTGGCTCGCGCGTAACCATGCCCTATGCGATGGCCGTGATGGGCTCGGCAATGATGGAACAGTACTTCAAAGCCCAGCCCGAGACGCTCGGCGAGGCGATCCTGTCCGCCAAGTTGCAAATGGTGAAGCCGCTCGACGAGACCAACCCGCTCAAGAACACGAACCGCCTGCTGCTCGATGCGATGGCTTCGGTCATGAGCCCCGCACGTCAACAAATGACCGACGAACGAAAGGAACACGTTCACCTCTTCAACCTCGTCGGCGATCCCATGACCAAGCTGGCTCACCCCACCAAGGTGAAGATCAGCGTGCCTCGCGATGCCGATCCCGGTCAGACCGTAACCATCTCGGGCGAGTCGACCATCGCTGGCACTGCCCTCGTCGAACTGGTCTGCCGCCGTGATTGCTTTAAGGGGGAACTTCCTCAGCGCGATCATTTCAATCCTTCCAATGCCGGTCTCGCCGCGCTTCATCCTGTGTACGAACAGGCCAACGACCGCTGCTGGACTCGCCTGCAACTCCCGGTTCAACCCGGCGCTTTCAGCACCACACTCACCATCCCCGCCGAGTGCCAAGGCCCCTGCCACATTCGCGTCTTCGTCCAAGGCCCTCAGTCTCACGCGCTCGGCTCCGCCAACGTCTACGTCAAACCCATCAAACTGGCCGACCACACCGAAGCGGCAGCGGGAAAGTAACTCGGCAGGCAGAGTTAAGCGTTTCTCTGCTTGTTTACTCCACCCTCGCAGTGTTCTGCCGGGTGTCAGCACGGATTGCACCACCGGTTCACTCTTGACGTAAAACGGGCCATTTGCGATGAATGGCTCGCTGAACTGGGTGGGGCAGGATCGTGAGCCAGCGCAAGGAAGTGCCAAGTGCGGATCGGTGTCATTTTGCCGAATTGGGTCGGTGATGTGGTCATGGCCACACCCACGCTCCGCGCGCTGCGCCAGACACATCCGGCGGCCGAGGTCGTTGGCATTGGTCGCCCCTTTCTGAAGTCGCTCCTGGGCGGCACGAACTTTCTCGATTCGTATTTGGGTTGGGAACATCACGGCAAGGGTTCCTGGGGCCGGTCGTGGCAACTCGTTCGCACCTTGCGAGCCCAGCGACTCGACGCGATGCTGGTCCTGCGAAATTCGCCTTACGCGGCTGCCATCGCTTACTGCAGCGGCGCAAAACAGCGGATCGGCTTTGCCCGTCGCGGCAGCGGACTGTTCCTCACCAAGACCATTCAACCGCCGCGCGAAAACGGCAAGCTCGTGCCGATCTCGGCCGTCGACTACTACGCTCAAACGGCGGAAGCGCTGGGTTGCTCGGTTACCAAACGGCAGCTCGAACTGGCGACGCTCCCCGCCGATGAAGCGGCCGCCGATCTGCAGTGGAAACGTCTCGATCTCCCTTCGCCCGAGCAAGTGGTGTTGCTCAACACGGGCGGTGCCTTCGGCAGCACTAAGCATTGGCCCGCCAGGCATAGCGTGAACCTCGCTCGCCGAGCAGCCACCGATCTGGGGCTCACCGTCCTTGTTCTCTGCGGACCGAACGAGCGAGAGGAAGCTGCGGATATTGCCAGCCTGGCCGCCCATCCGCTGGTGAAGAGTGTCGCCGGCGAAGATGTCTCGTTCGGCGTGACCAAGGCCCTCGTGCGTCGCGCGCGCATGCTCATCACCACCGATAGCGGCCCCCGGCACATTGCCTCGGCAATGCAAACGCCCACGATCACGCTGTTCGGTCCCATCGACCCGCGCTGGAGCCGCAACTATCAAGACCTGTCGACCGAGCTGCACCTGCGGCTCGATTGTGCTCCTTGCGGCAAAAAGGTCTGCCCCCTCAGCCATCATGCCTGCATGCAAGATCTGCATCCCGATCTCGTCCTCCGCGCCCTGAAGAACATGCTCGAACGAACCGAATCCAACCCGGCGACCAGCAAACAAAAAGTTGCGTAGTCAGCCTGCTGAACAGTCCCTATCTTGTCTTTCTGATACCTGCTTTTGATAACTTTTTGCGTGAAAAATCAAAACGGCATCGTCTTCCTAAGTCACTAACTGAAAACACCTTACGTCCATAACAGCCCCGGCATCGACCATTTCCCGATAACCGTTTGATAACCACTCTCGCCCCTGTTCAAACAGTAGCCTGAACAGGCCCTAATCGGGTGGTTATGCCATTTCGCTCTTCGTGGCGGCAGACCTCCGGCTCTGCCTTCTCCTCCACCTGCTCACCTCTGCTGAACAGTCTCCATTCAGCCCTCCCCGCATCGCGACTCTGATAACTTTTTGCGCGAAAAATGAATCCAAACGCCTCGCCATAACCTTCTCTACCACAGTCTCTTGCGTCAAAATTGATCGCCATTTCAGCCATTTCCCGATAACCGTTTGATAACCACTCTCGCCCCTGTTCAAAGCGCAGCCTGAACAGGCCCTAATCGGGTGGGTGATCTGCCGGCAACGAAACTCCAGCCTGCCGTCTCCCGGTTAACCGAGCCGCTTGCGGCCGCTGAACCGGGAACCGGGAACCAGCCCGTTCGCGCTTCGCCCGCGCAAGCGCGTGGGTCGACCAGGTACTCCGTACCTGACCAGGTTGCCGTTTGATCGGGCGCGCGCCGGGCCCAATCGGCTCCGTCGCGGGCTGCCAACAAAACTTAAAATGTCATTGACACAAAGTCAATACTTTATTAAAACAATCCGGTCGATCGTTTTGCCGAGTCTACGAGACGGTTCCTTCGACACGGGTCTCGCGCAGTTCGCACTCGCCCAAACGAAAGCAGGGTGACTGCGCGTGGAGCGTGAGCCTGGCAGTGGCGAAGCCGGCATCGCGCAGCAGTTGCAATACTTCTTCATGCGTAGGAACGGCTTGCACCGCCGCGGCAGGTCCGGGCAAGCGAAGAGGCTGATCTCCCGCCGGCCGATCGGCGGTGAGCATATGCATCTGTACGATGCCGGTGGGCTTCAAAATGCGACGCACTTCAACCAGTCGCCGAAGCTGTTCTTCCGCCGTCAGCTTTTCGTTGAGCGTGCCTTGCAGCATGGCCTGGTCGACGGTGGCGTCCAGGATCGGCAATCGCTGCGGGAACGGCGAGCCCAGTTGATGCGCCCAGATAGCTGGCGGCGGACCATCGCCGGCCGATTTGGTTGGGGTGACCGGCAGGCGACCATCGCCGCGATGGTCGAGGTCTTCGTCGAGCGTGTAGACTTCCCACATGTTGCCATCGGGGTCGTGGACCCAGAACTTCGTTTGCCGCGCGTAGCAACACTCGACTCCTTCTTCCCGCTTGGTCGCAATGCCGGCCAGTTCCAGGCGTCGTTGCACGTCGACGAGCGCTGCGGAATCCGACATGCGAAAGCCGAGATGGTTCAAGTTGCCACCGGGCGGGGCTTGGTACGGTTCGAGCGACATTACCAGCGGCGGATCGTTCAGTTCGAACTTCGCATAATCGGCGCGGCACTTGGCAGGCTCAACGCCGAGAAAGACGCGAAAGAAGGCAATCGCCTTGTCGAGATCACCCACGTTCAGCGACAAGTGAAACTTCGTCACTTGTTTTGTGGCGGCTTCCGCTTCACGAGCGCAAGAGCCGATCGAAATGACAGAGGAGGGAATCACAGCGGTCATCAGTTGGTTTCCTGCGAAAGTTGATAGTTTGCTGGCCGAGTTTCGGCGGGCTCGCTCCCTTGCCAATCACCGCGGCTGGCGACCGGCACGCGCGAAAGGAAGGCCGTGATTGCCAGTAGCGCCGCGAACGCGGCGAATGCCCAGATGATGCCCGTATAGCCTCCGAGCAGTCTGCTCCCTTCAATCACGAAGGGTGGGCCCAATGCCGACGTGACAACGGTCATCCATTGCACGGCGCCCTGGATGGAGCCAACGTGCTTTGGCCCGTAAGCGTGCACCCAGATCAAATAGAACAGCACCACAATCGCGCCACCGGCGAAGGCATACACGACCGCTTGCAGGTACGCCTGCTCGGCGGTGCGCAATAGCGGCAACGTGATCAGGGACCCGGCAAACACCGACATCGCGATGCCCAGCAACAGCGAAAGCGACACCTTGCGCGCGAGATAGCCCGTGACAAAGTTGGCGAGTAGTCCCACACCCAGGCCAATCAATTGGCAGGTGTAAAAAACCTTCACGTCGAGGCCGAGGCCGGCAAAAATCTCTTGCTGAAAAAGCGTCACGCCGGAACTGACCATGCCGAACAGCGAAATACTGAGCGAAAAGACCCAGAAGCAACTCGTACCCAGCGCCGTCCACAACGAGGCGCTGGCGAACGACACCGCGGTGGCATCGTCGGGCTTGCGACCGGCGGTGACTGGCCAGCACAGCAGCGCCGCGATGGGTGCCATCACCAGCAAGGCCCACCCCAGTTGTGCCCATACAGGTCGCCAATCGGGCAAGAGTTTTTCGAGACCGACAGGAGACAAGTTCGACTGTAGCAGGCCGAAGCCGACCACCATCAGCATGGTCATGGCGACGGCGTAGCCGGCCATGGGCACCGACGAATCGCGACGAAACCACTTGGCCATGAGTGTGATGCTGATCACCGAGAGCATGCTCTGCCCCAGCCCGCGCGTGAGCGTGATGTAAACCATCAGCGAGGTCGTATCGTGCGCTTGGCTCATGCCAAGCGTGACGAACGCAAGTGCAGCCATGGTGATGAGCGCGAAGTACTTCGGCGCGACACGATCGAGCAGCCAGCCACAAGGCAAGCAGAAGAGTCCGCCGATGAGCGTCCCCCAGCAATTGATCCAGGCAAAGTTCTGATTCGTCAGCCCTTGAAAATCAGTCTTCAGATGCTCGGTAATGAGCGCCAGGCCTTGGGTGCGGCCAGGTATGGTTGCGGCCATCACCAGCGCGGCCGAGAGCATCACGCTAAACGCGGCAACGTAGCCACCGGGCGTGACCGCTGCCGCGCGCGAGCTCATAGGCTGGTTGAGCTGAGCGGGCGATTGGTGGGGATTCGATTGCGCGGTGGTCATTGGAAGTAGACACCTGTCTTGCCGCACTCGGCGTACTTCGTCACCAGCCACTCGTGGAACTGTTGATAGTGGGCATCGCGCTGGTTGCCGCCATCGCGGCCGGCGTTATAGCTGAGATAGAGTTGCCGCCGCCAACTGTCGCTCTGATTCGGACCGGACCGATGCGGCGTGAAGCCACTGAACATAGCGAGATCGCCGGGGTTCAACAGCAGCAGCACACCGGTCGACTCATCGACCGCGTCGGGGGCCATTTGATGATAGTCGCCATCGCGCGGGGCCAGGTACCCCTGCTTGTGATAGCCGGGAAAGACTTCGGTCGCGCCGTTGGTGGCGTCGGTCGCATCGAGCGCTACGATGACTGTCAGAAAGCTCTCGGGAAACTCCTTCCAGCCAATGAAGTCCTGGTGCAACGCATAACCGGTGGCCTGCGGCGGCTTGAAGATCAGCTTGTCTTTAAACAGGTGAGCCTCGTCGTCGTAGAGCGAACTGACGAGGTCGAGAATTCGCCGATCGTAGGCGAAGTAGCGGCAGACCGGGCCGATATCGATCACCGGATCAAAACAATCGAAGCGGCACTCGGCAGTCTCGGCATGGTTCTGCCAGCGGCAGCGGATGTTCTGCGTATCAATCAGTTCGGTGCGGCTGAAGAGCGTGTCGGCTTCGGCGGCGAGCAGCGCCATTTCTTCTGGCGAGAAGACATTGCGCACGACGAGAAAGCCCGTCTCGTGATAGCCGGCGATCTGCTCGGCGGCTAAAGCTGGGGTTGGTGCGAGGGACATCAAAGCCTTTCGCAAAGGGTTGATCCCGGGTGGGGTGCTAGCGACTCGGCAAGGTTTAACATTCTTACATTTTGACGAATGTTGCTTTACTGGCAAGGACTGAGGCGACGATTGTCACTGGTAACAAGCCTTCGCTACCCACCGAGAAATGATCCCCGCCATGCGAATCTCCTCCCTCTTTTGGCGTCACGAGTCGGTCAGCCAGGCTCCTTGGTACCTGTCGTTGGCGGCCCTGGGATTGTTGGGCTGGTCGTCGCTGGGTGGTTTGCCAAGAGCTTCGGCGCAGGAAGCTCAACCGCCCACCTTACCCGCGACGGAAGTCGAAGCGGTGCAGCCTACGTTGCCACCGACCAACGTCGAGGGCTTCGAACCGAATTTGATCGATCCCAACGGCGGTTACGATCCGGTGCTTGATGGCACTCCGTTCAGCAGCGTGATCGACCCTGGCTATCGTCAGAGCGAATCGACGACGGGCAGCTTGATTCCGTTGCTCGATTCGGCGAATCCGGCGACCGTGAACGTGATCTCGCGCGATCTGCTGAACGATCAGATTGCTTTGAACATCAACGACGTGCTGCGCAATGCGGGTGGCGTGACTCCGGGGCAAGGCGACGGCGTCTTCAAAGATCGTTTTCTCATTCGCGGCTTTGAGCTCGGCTCGCGCGATTTTCGCCGCGATGGCTTTCTCGATCCCACTTACGTGCCGCGCGACTTTCAGAGCATCGAACGCGTCGAAGTTTTGAAGGGACCAGCGGGTTCGATTTGGGGCTCGGGTTCGCCCGCGGGGGTCGTCAACTTGGTGACCAAGAAACCACTCGATGCCACGTTTAGTGATGTCGGTTTCACCTTCGGCTCGTATCAACAGGCGCGCTTCACACTCGATACCAACGGCCGCGCCAGCAGTGATGGTTCGGTGTTGTATCGCGTGAATGTGGCCCAGGAAGACTCGAAGGGCTTTGTCGATTTCGATCACCTGAATCGCACGTTGATTGCCCCGACTGTCTCCTGGCAGATCGACGATTACGCGCGCATCACGTACTCTGCCGAATATCACAAGCACAGCACGATCGGGTTTCAAGGGACGCCCGTCGTGAATGGCGATCCGCTCTTTCTGCCGCCGAATCGTTACGTGGGTGAACCAGCGAACGACTTCTTCCAGCCAGAAGAGTTCCGCCAGTCACTCGTGCTGGAACAAGAGCTCAACGACGATTGGTCGCTGCGGGTGGGTGGCTATTCGCTCTTTTACAGCTATCCGCTGTCGACGACGGCCGCCTCGGGGACGCCGACAGGTGCGCCGCCGGTTCCGGAGCCGTTTTTTTATCGCAGCCGCAGTGTGTTTGAAGAATCGGGCGAGAACTCGCAATCGTTCCAGGCCAACCTGGTCGGCGATACGTTCATCGGCAACTTGCGGCATCGCATCGTGACCGGCGTGGAGTACATCTACTTTGGTTCGGAGACCAATTTCTATTCCGACGGCATCCAGCCGATTGATGTTACCAATCCTGTGTACCTCAATCCGCCCGAGTTCGGCGCCCAGTTTCGCCAGGATTCGCCGCTGTTCCAGCACCAGCGCGTGGGTTGGTACCTGCAGGACTACGTCGACATCACGGACCAGATCAAACTGCTCGGTGGCTTGCGAGTCGAGAGCCTCAACCTGCGTTACGACCGCGTGAATACGTTCGCCGGGTTTCCGGTCGGCGGTGGCATGACCGATCAGGACTATGTCTACACGTCGCCCCGAGCGGGAGCCATCTATCAGCCGTTCGCCGATGAATCGCTGGCGTTCTATTGCAGCTATGGCCAGACGTTCGCGCCGCCCAGTGGCGGCATCTATGTGAATCCGGGACCACTGCGGCCGGTGACAGGCGAATCGATCGAAGGTGGCGTGAAATCGCTGTTGCTCGAGAACCTGCAGTTGAACGTGGCGGGCTGGTACGCCACTCGCAATAACGCCGACCTGAACAATCGCGCCTTCTTCCTCACGCAGATTGGCCAGGAAACGAGCCGCGGGGCCGAAGTCAACTTGATCGGCCAAATTACCGACTACTGGTCGGCCGTCGCCAACTATACCTACACCGATGTGCGCATAGACGATCCGGCTCCGCCGGCTGCCTTCGATGGCAATCGCCAGCGGGGCGTGCCGTACAACAGTGCGAACTTTTGGACGCGCTACAACCTGATTCAAGACGACTCGCAGGCCTTTGGCGTGGCTCTCGGTCTGGTCTATTCCGACAGCAGGCCGGGCGACCTGGCAAACACCTTCGTCCTGCCCAGTTATGGTCGCTGGGACGGCGGCCTCTTTTACGAACGCGGCCAACTACGCACGAACGTCTACCTGGAAAACCTGTTCGACATTCAGTACGCCACCAGCTCGGTTGACCAATACACCGTCTTTCAGGGTGCTCCGTTCAACGTGCGTGCAAACGTGACGTACAGCTTTTGAGAGCTCGTTAAGCATCAACGAGTTCGAGACGTAGCCCGAGGGCCAAAGCCACCGCTTCGATGTTCGAAAGTTTGGCATCGCGTCCGCATTCAATGTCCCGAATCGTCACGGGATTCGGGATGTTGGCCAGCTTGGCAACGGCGTACCAAGTCAGGCCTTTCTCTTCCCGAGCCTGCCGCAACTGTGCAGGTATCCCGGTGGTCACTGGCGAAAGATGCGAAGGAACCGCGGGCGGAAACTCCTGCTTGGCGGCCGCTCGGATCTCAGAGAGCCGCTGTCGTTCCTCAGGTGTTTTCTTTTCGTTGTTCTCAGGCAAGGCGTTTTCCCTGGTGGATTGAACTATTGAGGGCTCGTTGTCTCTGCGCCAAACAGCGGCTGAAACTTCCTACATAGCGTCTTCAGACGCGGCAGATCTTCGGCGAGCAGGTAGCGGTCGTCGACCAATTTTTGCGCGGCGGCCAGGTACTTGGCTTCGTAGTCGTCGTAGCTGGTATAGAGTTCAGCCAACGACGGGCGAGGATCTTTCTGGGCGAGTCGCTCTGCTTTCGTCTTGGCGAAAGGAATGTAGCCGCCCTGCAACGAGAGGAGTTCGCCGGCGGCACCAATCGCCGAGTCGCGCAGGTTCCAACTGGTATAGGTGCCAACGGGAACGGTGATCGCGGGCAGGTTGAGCGTGCCCAGTTCGTTCCCATTGGGGCCGATGGCCGGCACGCGAACTTCGTACATTGCCTTGGCAAGAGGCGGCTCGAGCGTGGCGATGCGTTCTTTCTCCCACAGCGGACCGCGGTCGAGGAGCGCTGGCTGCTGAATGACCTGGGGGTAGTTCACGCCGGGGATGCCGGGCCAGCCACTATCATTGGCGGGCCAATTGGCGAGTGTTCCCTTTCGCAGTAGCGGATAAACACTCGGTGGCGGACTTTTCCCCTCGGCAAGTGCTTCGTGCATGGCGACCACCAGGGCTCGCATCAGCGGGCGATAGTCGGCAGGGCTCGCGGGAAGTTCGCCGTTCCCTTTCACGCCGGGCGTGCCACTACCGCTGCCGTGTTGCGTGCCGCCAAACGAATAGATCCGCACGTTCGCGGGCAAGTCTGCATCTTGCTTGCCGAGCGGATCGGTATGGACCAGCGATCCGCTGCGGTGCCAATACTCGCTCGACGACTGCGTGTGGAACACGAGCGGCGTCGTCTTCGAGGCTGTGCTCTTCTTCAGAATGCCATCTTCGTTTCCCGTGTGCGGATCCTTCTCCTCGCCATAGGCAAACGGAAAGTAGTCCGCGGGAAACAAATGCTCGTCGTGCTGGCCGTTGGTGCGAGTGGGCGAAGCAAACCGGTGATTGAACGAACCGAGCCCACCGCCGGCCACGTGCGAAATCACTCCATCAAAGACCTTTCGACCCTGCTCATCGGCATTGAAGCCTTCCCACAGATAGTGCCGCAGCAACCGGCCACTTTGTGATGTTCCAAAGCCCATCGCCCGGCCAATCAGGGGCTCGCCGTTCTTCGCCAGCAGTGGATTCTGCTCTGGCTGCTTTCCGTATTTGAGCGCCGAGACCAGATCGCGAATGCCGGCCAGTCCGACGCCCTGCACGATCGGCCCTTCGGCTTCGTACACCACCTCGTAGATCAAGCCGGGCTGCAGACCACCTTGCAGTTCGACTTCGACGAGAGGCAACTGCCCCTTCACGCCCCCTTCTTCGACCTCGCTGACGACGAACTTCCAATCGGCCCGTGGTACCACGCGGCGCGGATCAGCTTCCCGCTCGCGGTACGAGAGAATGGCGTTTCGTTCAGCATCGCGAACCGGGCGGTAGCTGCCAAGGTTTGCGCGATGCGCCACCGAAGCCCGCGCGGCGGGCTTGTCGAGATTGAACTCGTTCCGCACCAGTCCCTGCAACGGCTTGCCATTCTCGGTGGCCACCGGCGCTTGCAAGATCCAGCGATTGTTGCCGGGCTGCGTCTCGGCAATCCAGCCCGACCAGAGGATGACAAAACCTTGGCGACAGAGAAAGTCGTCGCCCCCACCGTCGATCAGGTTCGCTGCCGTGTTCTTGCCGCGATTGTTCACTTCATAAAACAGACTGCCGTTCGCCTGGCTTTGGTTCTTCGGCACGAGCATTTCGAAGTCAGCGGAAAACTCGACCTGCTGCTTCGCATTCAGCGGCGCCAACTTCAAGTCGACGATGGCCGCATTGGCCTTGTCTCGTGGGTCGATCGCAAAATGGACTTTGCCGGTCAGTCGCTCGTACGCACCACGGCTACCGAAGGTTTTACCCGCCTGATACGGCTCGCGCGTCTTGATTTCCCACTTCACGACCTCCGCGAAGCTCGTCGAAGCAAGTGAGCTAACCAGCGCGAGCGACAGCAACAGGCGGAGCGACATCGTGGAACTCCTCAGCAGGTGGGATCGACGGGGCGTCTACTTGGCTTGTACCGGCTTAGGCTTCAGGTGCTGGGCGAAGAACAGTAGGCTCTCGTTCCAGGTTCGAATCAGTTCCTCGCCTCCCCAGCCGTGGTCGGCACCGATCAGCAGTTCCACGCGGCCCGGCACAGCGGCCTTGGTCATGGCGTCGCCCATCACGAGCGCTTGCGTGTAGGGAACGAGACGATCCTTGGTACCTTGAAAAATGAGGAGCGGCGCATCGCCCTGATCGAGATACGTGAGCGGCGAAGCGCGCTTCCGTTCTCCTTTGTCGTCTTCGGGTGTGCTGCCCACAAAGTCGCTGAGCAGGCCAACGCTAAGGGTGGGGATGTCTTTCGCCTCGAGGTTCGTGGGGCCGAAGAACGAGACGACACATTGCACGCGGCTCGATTCATCCGCATGGCCCCCTTCCCCTTCGAGACCATCATCCTTGCCCATGGTGCCGAGCATCATCGACAGGTGACCACCAGCCGAGAAGCCGATCGCCCCCATCATCTCCCGGTTGATCTTGTGTTCTTCAGCGCTCGACCGCAGATAGCGAACCGCGCACTTCACGTCTTCCACCTGAGCAGGAAAGCGATGCGTGGGACACAAGCGGTACTGCACCGTGGCTGCCACATAGCCGGCCTGAGCCAACTGAAAAATGATGTTCGTGTGCTGTCTCCGATCACCACCTCGCCACGCGCCACCATGAATCACGAGAATGCAGGGCGCTGCCTTATCGAGCTTTTCAGGCCGCGCGAGATCAAGCTTCAACTTCTCACCGCCGCCGGTTCCGTACACGATGTCCGGCGAGTACTTCACACCGGCCGGTGGTGATGGCGGCGCGGCCTTGGGTTTTTCTTGAGCCGCTGCCGACGCGAGCGCGATGCCCAAGCAAAGGATGGAAAACGTAACGCGAAGATTCATGCCTGCCCCTCAGAAGTTGCAATTGGATGTTTGTCGCCTGGTAGTGCAAAAGCCAATAAACCCCCGGGGCAGGCCCGTGGGCGTTTGAATCCGTTTTTCCCTCTGCTTACTTTCCCTTCACCGCCACAATCAAAAATGTCGGGTTGAGGGCTTCGAAGCGGAGGCGGTCGAGTTGGTCGTTGCCGCGCGAGATGTTGATCATCAGCACCTTGGTATCGCCAGCCGCCTTGTGCAGCACTTTGCGAACATCGGCCAGGTTGTCGATGCTGCCGACGTTAGCCACCAGGCGGCCACCTGGCTTCAACTTCTCGAAAGCCTGTTCGACGAGGCCACGAATGTGTCGACCGGTGCCACCGACAAAAACTGCATCGGGTTCGGGCAGGCCTTTCCACGCATCGGGAGCCTGGCCCAGCACGGGAATCAAATTCGTTACGCCAAAGCGTTCGGCATTCGCAGCGATGAGCGCGTAATCTTCCGGATCCATTTCGATCGCGTAGGCAGAGCCCGCCGAAGCGACTTGCGCTGCCTCGATCGAAACGCTGCCGCTGCCAGCGCCAATATCCCAGATGATGCTACTGCGGCCGATATCGAGTTCGGCGAGAGCAATCGCCCGCACTTCGGCCGGCGTGAGCAAACCCCGTTTCGGTTGCGATTGCAGGAAGGCGTCATCCGGATTGCCGAACAAGCGCCGGCCCACCATGCTCGTTGGGCGGTCGGGCACGCCGGGCTTACGGATCAGGATCATCACGTTCAGTGCGCTGAACTGCTGCGAGGCGACTTCTTCGAGTTCGCCTTGCGTCACGCACTCATCGGGCGCGCCCAGGTTCTCGCAAACGTAGACGGTGAAGTAGTCGATGCCCCGATCAAGCAGCGCTTGTGCCACAGCGGCCGGCGGAGCGGCATCGGTGGTAAACAGGCCCACCTTCGTCGCGGTACGCGCCTTTTCGGCGACCAGGTCGAGAGGTTGCGTGGCGAGGCTCGTCAAATAAGCATCGTCCCAGCTTTCTTTCACGCGGGCGAAGGCAAGTTGCATGCTGCTGACGTGAGGTGTCACCTCAAAGCGGTCTTTGCCCAGGCGATCGCAGAGGAAGCGGGCCGTGCCATAGAACAGAGGATCGCCGCTGGCGAGCACGGCGATCAACTGCCCCTTGGCCGCATCGATCCGCTTGACGATCAATTCGAGATCGCCGCCGATATCCAACTTTTGAGCAGGCAGCCCTTCAACGGCTGCCAGGGCTTGCCGAGCCCCGAGGATCAGCCCCGCCGTTTGCAACCGCTGACGTGCGGCAGCGGTTAAACCTTCGAGACCGTCATCACCAATGCCAATGATTTGAACTTTGTCCATGCGAACCGCAGTGACCTGCAGAAAGGGAATGAGAAAAGTGGCTCCGCCGGTGCGCAACTTGGCCACCGGGCGAATCCCTGTGAATTCCCGGGCATTGTACGGCCCCGGTTTGTGGGACAACAGCCAGTAGACACCCGCGGCGGCGAAATTTCGCTGTTCGTAAGTGCTGACAGATTCGCGACTTCGTTGCCAACTTGCCCGGCGGGTCGCTAGCGGCGGCAATCTCGCCCGGCGTAGTCGCGCCGCGCAAAGCGCCCGAGCCGCAAAGTCTAGCAATCTCGGAAAAGGATCGAATGTTGTTACCTGCCCCGCTGGTTTCGCTTGCCCGTGAGGGGGGCGCGACTTAAAATGAAACGCATTCCGCTGCTCAGTGAAGTTGCCGATCACTTCTCAGGAAGCTTGGAGTTCGCAACACAAGAGTTCGCACCAAGATTTGCCCCAGCAGTCCGCCCAAGGAACGCTCCCCGTGCCTCTTACCGACGAAGATCGCCAGTTGCTCCAGCTTTGCTTGGAGCACGAACCCCGGGCATGGGAGGCCTTTGTCGATCGCTTTTTAGGTCTGGTGATTCACGTCGTGAATCACACGGCTGACTCGCGCGGTCTGGCCATTACGACGCAAGATCTCGAAGATCTGACGGCCGATGTCTTCCTGGCGTTTGTCGGCGACGACTATGCCGTGCTGCGTCGTTTCAAAGGGATGAGCAGCCTGGCCACTTACTTAACGGTGGTTGCCCGCCGCGTGGTCGTGCGTGAGATGCTTCGTCGCAAGCTGAACGCTCCTCCCTCGGATTCTTCCGAGGTGGAAGAAATGGCCGATCAGCACTTGCCCGTCGAAGATCGCCTCAGCAATCGCGAAGAAGTGCAAAAGCTGATGGAAGAACTCGGCAGCGAAGAAGCCAAGATCGTGCAGCTGTATCACATCGAAGGCAAAAGCTACGACGAAATCAGCAGCACGCTGGGCATCCCGAGCAATAGCGTCGGGCCTACTCTCTATCGAGCACGCGCCAAGTTGCGCCGCTTCGGCGTCGACTCTGCCGCGAACTAGCTTCGCCGCTACTAGCTTCACAGCTGGCTACCACTTCAGGGAGACAGCGCCGCCGTCGCCAGCCAGCAACACGCGCCGCTCACTGCCCGGATCGATGAGCAGCACCAACGCTCGCCCGTTGATGCCGGGCAATTCTTTCACCACTTCTGCGGTCGCCGGATCGATCACGCGCAGCTGGCCATCGTCACCGCCAACCAGCAGTTGCTGACCATCGCGGGACCAACTTACCGCCCGAGGCACAACGGCCAGCTTCGCGAAGCGAACCATTCGGCCAATCGTCGGCTGCCACAGGCGAACGGTCCGATCTTCACTCACCGTCGCGACGAGTGGCAATGTATTCGGCGCTGGCCGAGGCTGAATCGCCAGATCGTTGATGATGCCCAAGTGATTATCGAGCGCGCGAATCTCTTGGCCGCTGTTCACCTCCCACAATCGCAGCGTATGATCGGCACCCGCCGACAGCGCGCTCGTGCCATCGGGCAGGAAGCCAATCGCGAGCACTGCCCGCGAGTGACCGGCGAACTGGCTGGCGGGCTGATGATCGCTGGCGCGAAAGACGCGGCAGATACCGTCGGCACTGGCAGCTGCCCATTGGTCGCCGTCCGCTGACCAAGCCGTGCGATAAACCACATCGTCGCCCATTCGCACGAGCTGCTGCCGCTTCTTCTCCGGCCAACGAAGCACTTCGACCTCGCCACTCTCGCCGGGACTGCCGCCGGCAATCAGTAGTTGCTCGCCATTCGGTGAGAAGGACAGATCGTGAATGTTGGGCAGCTCGACTTTGAGCCGTTCGATTGGTTTAAGATCGGGCCACGAATGTAATTCGACGCCGGCTTGCGAACCGAGCAGCACTTCGGTGCCTGCGGGCGTGAACACTGCAGCGGTGATTGGCGGCGCAGCGATGGTGCCCGCCGCGCAGCCGATGAGAAGGGCAAATGCGAGCAGCAGACGCAGGAAGAGTTTCGGCATGGCTCGCTCATATCAGTTCGTGAATCAATTTGCCGCCACTGTTGACCTGAACCGGGCGGCCATCGCTGGTGAGCAGAGTTTGTCGCGGATCGATGCCGAGCAGGGTGTAAATTGTGGCAGCCAGATCGCTGGGAGTAATGGGTCGCTCGGCAGGGCTTTCGCCGACGCGGTCACTCGCACCGATGACTTGCCCACCACGAATCCCCGCGCCCGCCAGCACGGCACTGAAGACGCGCGGCCAATGATCGCGCCCGCCGCGCGTGTTCAGCTTCGGCGTGCGGCCAAACTCGCCCATCGCAATCACCAGCGTAGTATCGAGCAGACCGCGCTGATCCAGATCAGCCAGGAGCGCCGAGAAGCCGAGATCAAACGTCGGTATGAGCCCCACGCCGGTCTTTGCTCCGCTGTAGCCATCGCGTAGTTGCAATGCCAGCCCCTCATGCGTATCCCAGCCTGTGTTCCACACAGTGACAAAGGGAACTTCGCGTTCGACCAGCCTGCGGGCGAGCAAACAACTTTGCCCAAACATGCGCGGGCCATAGCTGGCCCTGATATCGGCCGTCTCACTTTGCAGATCGAAGGCCCGTTTGGCCGCGGTCGAAGTTACCAGACGATAGGCCTGCTCAAAAGGTTGATCGCTGGTCGCATGGACTGATTCAATTTGTTGCTGGGCGCGATCGAACTCGGCGAGAAACTGTCGCCGACGATTCAAACGAGTTTCCGTCACTCCCGGAAAGAGATCGAGATCGCGGACACGAAAGTCGGGTTTGCTCGGATCGCCGCCGGTAGCGAAAGGCTGATGATTCTCGCCGAGATAGCCTGCCCCGGCCGTTCCGCTCGCTTGCGGAATGGCGATGTAACCGGGCAGTGGCGAATCGGCGGTGCGTAACTTTCGCAGCACCGCTCCATAGCTGGGATGCTGCAGCACCGGCGTGGGCTGGTAACCGGTCAGCAGGTAATGATTGGCCAGCCCGTGTTCGCCCAGCGGCGACGTGAGCGAACGCACGATGGCCAGCTGGTTCGTCAGCTTGGCGGTTCGCGGCAACAACTCACTCAGGTGCATGCCCGGCGTCGCCGTTGCCATGGCCGCGAATGGCCCGCGCACTTCCGCCGGCGCATCTGGCTTGGGGTCGAACATTTCCAAATGACTGGGCCCACCATCGAGCCACAGCAAGATGCACGCCTTTGCTTTCGGAGCAACTGCCTCCTTCGCACTCGATCGCTGGCGAAACGAATCCACCAGGCTCAAGCCAAACGCGCTGAGGGTACCAAGACGGAGCGTATCGCGGCGCGAGATACCATCGCAGCGAGTGTGGGTTTGGATGTTCTTCATGCGTGTTCTCCTGCCGCTAACGATTCTCGGTGAACTCGCGACTATTGAGCAAGCTCCACACAAAGTCCTCGCACTTCTCCCGGCGCTCGGCTGCACTTGTACCGGCCAATTGCTTCGTCCAAAGTTTCAACTCACCAGCCGTTGGTTCCCGACCAAGACTACGTGAGTAGAACTCCGTAACGATCTCGCGCTCTGACTTTTTCGCGGCGAGCATGCGCTGCAAACGGCTTCGTTGATCAATGAGCTTGCCATTAACCAGTTCGCCATTGAGCAAATGAAGCTGAGCTGGCAAGCCACGACTAATCTGTGCATCCTCGTCGCAACTGGCTCGAGAGCACCGCCCGAGCAGATCGAGCGTCGGCGCGGGACTCAATGGGTCGACCAGTTGCACCGCGCGCGTGCCAGCCCGTTGATTGGCGTAGCTCGTCCGCACATCGGTAACATCGTCGATGGCATCTGCGAGCACTTCGGCACTCAGGGGCCGACGATAGCTGCGAGAATAGAAGCGATCATCGGTTGCGTTGCTGGGCACCGGTTGGCCGCTGCGAGCGTAAGTTTCACTCAAGGCAATCATGCGTAGGGTATGTCGCAGGCTGTAGCGATGCGAGGCGAAGTCGCTGGCCAATTGCTCGAGCAATTCGGGATGCGTGGCCGGATTGGTGGCTCGCAGATCGTCGGTGGGCTCGACCAGCCCGCGGCCGAACATGCTTTGCCACAAGCGGTTTACCATTGCTTTCGCAAAGAGCGGATTCTCGCGCGAAGTGAGCCACCGGGCGACCGCTCGATGATCTTCACCTTCCCGGTCAAGATTTCGCACGCCAGGAATTCGCGGAATGGCCGGCTCGCCGGTGCGTAGATTGGTGACCTCGCCGCGAGCAACGAATTGCACCTGGCGGCCGCGTTCCAATCTCGCAAAGACGGCAGCCAGTCCGTGGTAGTCGTCCTGACTCCAGCGATCGAGCGGATGATGATGGCAGTTGGCACAGCCAAGGCGGGCCCCCAGAAAGAATCGCCCGACCAGTTCCGCTTGGCCGCGAGCATCGGCGACCATCCGGCCAAAGTTCGCGGGGCCGACTACGTGCGCGTCGCCGGTAGCGGTGAGGAGTTGTTCGCCCCAAACATTCAGCGGAGTGTCTGCGGCAATCTGGTCACGCAGCCAGGCTGCGTATTGCTTCGTGCCCAGCTGATCGTTGGGGAGTGAGTGGAGGTTGAGCAGTTTGGCAAAGCGCAGCGTCCAGTAATCGGCGAAGGCTTCGCTCGTCAGCAGGCGATCAATGAGCTTCGTCTTTTTCTCGTGCGATTCATCGGCCAGGTACTGGGTGACTTCGCCTGGCGCCGGCAACTTGCCGGTCAGATCGAGTGTGACTCGCCGCAGGAAGGTAGCGTCATCGGCGGACGGCGAAGTGGGGATGCACAGTCGCTCCAGCGTGCGAAGCACTTCTTCGTCGATGAAGTTGACTCGCTTAGCGCTCGACAAATCGATGGGCTGAGCGGCCAGCGGCAAACTGATCTGCAGCGCCACGACTTGATCGAGATAGCGGGCCACAATTGTATGCTGGCCCGGACGCAGAATCTTGGCGATGGCTTGGGCCGGATCGATCTCGAGCGACGAGGGGTCGGCTGAGGTGAAGACGGTCCATTCGCTGACATCGACGGGCCTGTCGTCCGCAAAGCGAGCCATTGCTCGCAGGGGAACCTCTTCCAGCAATTGCTTTGCCAGGTGCTGTTGAGGCGAGCAATCGAACGACTTCAGTTGCCTTGCTTCGCCCACCGGAGCACCCGCCGCGAGCCAATCGGTAATCCGTTTTGCGCCAGCGCCATCTTCGGCGAGTACTTCGCCCCCTTCGTGATTCAGGTAACCTGTGGGTTTGCGCAGCAGCAGGCTTTGCTGTGGGTTTACGAGATTCACGCGGCGACCTTCAAAGGCGTGGACAATCGCCGCATGATCGGCCGTGGCATCACTGCCAAAGAGCGAGAGATGAAACCCGCCGCGTCCTGCTGCCGCGCCGTGACACGCACCGGCATTGCAGCCCGCCTTGGTCAGCACGGGCACAATCTCGGTCGCAAAGTCGATGCGCGGCGTGGCAGGCTCCGCAGCCAGCAGCAGCAAGACCAGCGGAAACACGTTCATTCTTGCTTCTCGCTCGGCTTGGCATCTTCGCGAGGCGTTTTCTCCTCGCGAGACGTAGCCGGTTTGCCACCAAATTCCTTGGCCCACTTTTGCAGATATTCTTGCGCTCGCTCGGTGCCGTAGTCCTTGAGCTTGCCGGCATCGATGATGGTGTTGGCGATGCGGCCCACTTCCTTGCGCGTGGCTTCGTTCTTGGCGACGTACTCTTCCACGGCCTTGGCGGCGCGGTCGACATCTTCCGGCGCGGCATCGCGACGAATCACCGGAGTTAGCAGTCCGCGCAGATTCGGATCTTGCTGATTGGCAGCGGGGCGAGCGGCCATCGCCGGCATCCCTTCCAGGTCGGTCAGCTTGGGCACATCACCGCCGGCCACATCGACAATCGCCTGCAGAATCTTCGGCAGGTCGACCTGCAAACTGGGTTGCACCAGGGCGAAGTTGCTCGTCACCTTTCCTTCTTTGCCCACCAGGATCGTGAGCGTGACATTGCGGTTGAGCCCGTAAGCGCCCGGTCCTTCGCGGCCCTCGAGCGAGATGCCCGTGGGTGCTTTGGGCGTGAGCGCGTGCGAGATTCGCTTGAGGGTGTTCTCGGCTTCGGTGGCATCGTCACCGAGCCACACCACGCCCGTATGCACACCATCTTTGGCACGTCCGACCGTGTAGCCGCTCAGCACGCGCACCATGCTGACTGACTGCCGATTCAAGTCGTGTACAAAAATGAGCACCAGCGGTTTGCCAGCGGCGGCCGTGACGAAGTCGAGTTCTTTGCCGGCCTCGTCGCCCAGCGCTCCACGCACCTTGAACGCAGGGAGCTTCTCGCCCACCTGAGGGCCAGAGAAAAGCGGATCAGCGGCTGGCAGCGAAGCGACCAGACTAAGGGCACAGGTAAGACTCAGCAAATAGTGCAGGTGACTCATATTGGGCTCACGGGAGAGAATGGGGCGGGCTTACTGTTTCGGTTCAGGCTTGTCGCTGGATTTGCTGTTTGTCGCTGGTGGCGGCGAGCGCAAGGCGTTCTCAATTCGCCGGCTGAGGATCATAAAGCGCTCGGCTCCCACAATCGTTCGCAGTTCCTTCTGCAGCCGATGATGGCTAGCGAGCAACTTCTTTTGCAGGTCGACAATTTCGTCCTGCAGTTTCTCCACCTGGGGTTCATCGAGCTTGTACTCGGCATAGCAACGCGTCAACTTCTCTTGCGAGGTGGCCAGTTCCGCCTTGAGTGTTTGTTGCTCGGCTTGTGTCCGTTGCACCAGCGCCCGGACTTGCGCCAGTTGCTCGGGCGACAGCGGTGGCGGCTCGCGCGGTGCCTCGGGTGCGGCAGCGAGCAATGAAAGGAGTAGTGAAATAATCATGGATTTGCTTCCAAACGGCGAAGGGCTCGCAGGGCAAACTCTTGCTGACGATCGAGCACACTTAAGGAGATGACCGGAGGTGGTGCAAACAGCGATTCGAGTTCCGCGGTCTGCAAACTGGCGACGGCACTGACTGGCGTGCGACTGGGCGGCCAGTTTCGCACGCCAATCAAGGTGGCGATGGCGGTGAGCACAACTGCCGAGCGAACCAGCATGTGGCGCAGCGCCCGCGCGCGAATCCGCTGACGGGTGCGAGGTTCCAGATTCGCGGACATGGTCACTGGCGCGCTAGCGACCAAGGCAGACCGCAACCTGATATCGAGCTGTTCATCTTCGTTCATGGCGACTCATCGACTGCTTGATCCAGGAAAACTCTGTTCACAGACCCCACCGGTTTGTGAATGCCCCCTGCCTGAGCGACCGCCCTAACAACCGCCGCACCAGGCCCATGCGCGCAGGCAACTTTGCTCCGCTTTCGACATTCACTTCTCATCCTTCCAAATCATCCGCAGCTTGGTTCGCAAGCGGCTGAGTCGCATCTTCAAGGCATCGCGCGTCGTGCCGAGCACTTCGGCAATATCTGCCAAACTCTGTTCTTCAAAGTAGTGCCAGTGAACCAAGGCTCGGTCCTCAGCCGGCAGTTGTGCCAGTATCGCTTTCACTCGCTGGGCGAGATCCGTTTGCCGATCGAGCGTCGCGAACTTCTCCGCAGGATCATCGCTCGCATTACTCGTCAGGTTGGCATCGTCGTCGAGTTCCCAAAACCGCCACCAGCGCCGGCGAGCGCGATGGTGGTCGAGAACGACTCGCCAGGCCACGCGCTGGATCCAAGTTCGGGCACCTTCACCTCGCCAACTGCTGCAGCGAGACCAGATCGAGGCAAGTGCATCGGTCGTGGCGTCCTCGGCCCGGGCTTGGTCGTTCAGCACCCGCATCGCGAGCTGGAAAATGCGTGCTTGATAGGCCTGCACCAACTGCGTGAGTGCCCGGTCGTCTCCCTGCTGGCAGCGGCGAAGCAAATCGTCATCGTTCAAGCTTCGCCTCGCCTCCGAAAAACAAACCGCTGTTGAATAGACGTTGGCCGACGACCGGTGGTAACGGGTACAGCCAGAAAATGTCGTTCAGGCGTCAGCATATCCGTCAGCTGGGGCCGAAAACGAGCCGAAAAATCAGCAGAACCGGTTCCCAGCGGGTTGAATGTTCAGAAAATCTTACACGGCGAAAAGTTCGGATTAGGATAGAGGAAGACTGCCGACGTACGTCCACCGGAGATCCACATCATGAAAATGCTGTCTCGCTTGATCCTCTGCTGCGCCTGTTGCCTGTTGGCTGCCACCGCTGCCGCGCAAAATCCCAAAGCACCGGCCAACAAGAATCCCCAACCATCGCCCACTCCCAACAACCCCGGGCAAGTTGTCCCGCCCGGTCAGTTTGGTCAGCCCTTCAATCCGAACGGTGGAGGGGGCAACGCCGCTGCGATGCGCGAAACCATCATGAAGAAATTCGATCGCGATGGCGACGGCAAGCTGAATGCTCAAGAACAAATTGCTGCGACCCGCGCCATGCAAGAGCGCGGCATTCGCACTCCCGGCGTTCCGAACCTGGTTGGTCCCGGCAACAACGCGGGTCCGCAATCGGGGCCCGGCGTCGGTCAGGCTCCCGCTCAAGCGCCAGCCCCCAAACTTAACAAGCGAGAAGAACTGCTGCTGAAGCGGTTCGATAAAGACGGCGATGGCAAGCTCAGCGCTGAAGAAAAAGCAGCTGCCCGCGCCGAACTCGGCCAGAAGAACAAGGCCGAGAAGAAGTAACCTGTCGGTCGCAGTCTGCATCGCAAACCATCGAGCCTCGGTAATGAATCCATTGCCGGGGCTTATTTTTTCGCCTGTCGCGCCAGCGGCAAATCTCGAAACACGCAGGTACCAGCGGGGTTGGATGAGAAGGAACAGCGGTAGTGCTGACAATCTTATCTATTGGACGGGAGCGAGAGGCATGAAGATTCTGACTGCGTTGATGTTCGGCTGTTGTGCGTTGCTGGCAACGAGCCTGCTGGCCGAAGAAGGCAAAGGCCCAGCGGGTAAAGGTCCCCAAGGGAAAGGTGGTCGCCCTGGAGCCAAGCGCGGTCCCGGTGGCCCTGGTGGCGAAGCCATGCGAGCCGAAATGCTGAAGCGTTTCGACAAAGACGGCGATGGCCAATTGAACGAAGAGGAAAAAGCCGCTGCCATTGCGGCGATGAAGGAACGAGGCGGCAGGCCAGGCGGCCCCGGCGGTCCAGGAGCCAAGCGCGGCCCAGGTGGTCCCGGTGGCGGTAACTTCGCCGAGCTGATGAAAAAGTTCGACAAGGACGGCGACGGCAAACTGAGTGACGAAGAAAAAGCCGCTGCCCGCGAAGCCATGCCCAAGGGTGGCCCTGGTCGTCGCCCAGGCGGTGCTGGTGGCAAGGGTGAGAAGAAACCCGAGTAACAGCATTCATTCGAACAACCTCTCCCCCAGGCCCAAGCTGTCTCACGATCGCTTGGGCCTGACTTGTTCTTGGCCGCAAACTTCGTCTTGCGAGCAGGGCGCTGATACAATCGCCGCAGAGCTTCGCCATTGGAACTTCTGCCCTGGAGACTGCTGATGCTCCACGATTCTTCCCGCCGTGCGTTTCTGCAGTCGTCCGCTGCGTTGCTGGCGGCAACCGCTGCCTCGCCGCTGTTGTCGGCAGAGAAGAAAGTGCCGCTCGTCGATACGCACGTCCATTGTTTTGCGGGAACGAAGGACGAACGATTTCCGTATCACAAGCACGCCCCGTACAAACCGGAGGACGTTGCTTCTCCCGAGAATCTGCTGGCGGCGATGGACGCAGCGGGTGTCAACTACGCGGTGATCGTGCATCCCGAGCCCTATCAGGATGACCACCGCTACCTGGAACACGTGCTCGGAGTGGGCGGCAAACGGCTGAAGGCCACGGCGCTCGTGTTTGCCGAACAGCCCCAGTCGGTGGCTCAGTTGCCCACTCTCGCAAAACGCATGGCCATCGCTGCGGTGCGCGTGCATGCTTACGCACCTGAGCGCTTGCCTCCGTTCGGCAAACCAGAATTGAAGCAGCTTTGGAAACTCGCTGGCGATTTGGGTCTGGCGGTGCAACTGCATCTCGAACCTCGTTACGCGCCGCAGTTCACTCCGCTGATCAAAGAATTCTCTACAGTGCCGGTGATCATCGACCACCTCGGTCGCCCGCTGCAAGGCACGCCGGCAGAGCACGAAGTCGTTGTGAAATGGGCCGATCACAAAAATACCATCATGAAAATCAGCTCGCTGCCGGCGACGCGCATGTATCCGCATCGCGACTTGCAACCGGTCATCCATCAGCTATTCGACGCCTACGGCAGTGACAGGCTGATCTACGGTGGCGGTTTCGATGGCTCACCGAAGCCCGACAGCTATCAAGGGGCTTTCGCCCGCGCACGAGGTTACTTTGCTGATCGCACCGCTGAGGATACCAACAAGATCTTTGGCCTAAATGCCCTGAAGCTGTTTCGCTTTGATGCCTAGCGGTCGCCCGTAACGAGCCTTGCCCACTAGCTGCGCGCCGTACAATAGCAAAACACTCTCCGCCTCGGTTTCTTCCTTTGCAATCTATGAACTGAAGCCGCAATGACAGCAAAACGCCCCGGCGGAATCATCCACACCTACCAAAAGTTCGATCCGGTTAATTTTCCCAGTCCCACGCAGCCGCCGCCGGATCTGGTCTCGCCCGCGTTTGAGCACATGTTGCAGTACGGCAATATGCGCCGGCTCACCGACGAGGAACTTGCGCGGGCCGTGCGACTCGATCCCAGCCAGATTGCGGGGCTGGGGCCCAGCCTCGACGCACTGATGGCAATGCTGCTCGAGCGGAAGCGAAAGATTCTGGCCAAGTACGAGACCGATACTGTCCAGCAGCGAGCCGGCAAGGATTTTCGCAAGTCAGCCGACAAGATCAATCCGCCCGAAGCTTTGCAGAAATCGTTTCGCCGCGCCGTGAAGGAAGAACAGCTCCGCGATCTCGAAATGCTCTGGTACGCGGCCGGCGACGATCGTTCGAAGTTCGCCCACTCGCTGGTCAACCTGATCGAACTGCTCGGGCAGAAGTACCAGGTCGATGAACTGGCTTCCAAGTATCAGTTCACCGGTCAAACGCCTCTGACGGTTGAGGAAGCGTTGCAAGTCAAAGAAGAGCTGGAGAAGATCGATCGCCTGCTGAAGCAACTCGAAGAGGCACAGGCCACTGCACAGATCGGCATCATCGAACTCGATCTACTCGAGCACTTCACCGAGCCGGGCGATATGGAAAAACTGGCCGAGTTGCAGCAGATGGTCGAGAACATGGTCCGCGAAATGGCCGAACGGCAAGGCCTCGAACGCGATGGTGACGGCTTTCGCCTCACACCGAAGGCGTATCGCCTGTTTCAAGGCAAGCTGCTCGAAAAGATCTTCAGCAACCTGCTCGACAGCAAAACAGGCCGTCATCCCAATGCCGTACAAGGCGAAGGGGCGGTCGAACTGCAAACGACCAAGCCATTTGAGTTCGGCGATTCGCTCACGCAGATGGATATTCCGCAGTCGTTTGTGAATGCACTGCTGCGCACGGGCGGCGGCTTGCCGATTCAACTGAAGCAGGAAGACATCGTCATCCACAAGACCCGCAACACGCCCAAATGCGCAACCTGCGTCATCATGGACATGAGCGGCAGCATGCGGCACGACGGTCAGTACATGAACGTCAAACGCATGGGCCTTGCTCTCGAAGGGCTCATTCGTCGCGAGTACCCGGGCGACTTTCTGCAGTTCATCGAGATGGCGACGTTCGCGCGGCCAGTTCCGCCCGGCAAAGTGGTCGAACTGATGCCCAAGCCCGTCACGCTATTCGATCCCGTCGTTCGCTTGAAGGTCGACATGACGCGCGATGACGTCGCCGAGCATCGCATTCCGCCCCACTTCACGAACATTCAACGCTCGCTGCAGATGGCGCGGCAATTCCTCACCAATCAAGACACGCCCAATCGCCAAGTCATCCTCATCACCGATGGTCTGCCCACGGCTCACTACACCGGCGATTGGCTCTACTTGCTCTATCCGCCGGATCCGTTGACGGAAGCGGCGACCATGCGCGAGGGGATGCTCTGCAGCCGCGAAGGGATCACGATCAACCTGTTTCTCATTCCCAGTTGGTCACAGTCGGAAGAAGACATTCGCTTTGCCTATCGGCTGGCGGAAAGCACCAAGGGGCGCGTCTTCTTCACCGCCGGCAAAGATCTCGACCGCTACGTCATCTGGGACTACGTGAATCGCAAGCGGGACATCGTGGCGTAAAGCGATGACGGTGAAAGTCGCGACGCGTACAGCTGCAAACTCGGGTGACTGTGTTTGGACTCAAACACAGCAGGGTTACGCCGAGTCGGCGACCAAGCGAGGCTGCCAGGCTGGGGTCTTCAATTGATTGAACGCCTTGGGCAGGCGAGCGGCCGGCGAATTGGCCGTGGCATGCCCCAGCGAGTTCTTCAGTTGGGCGACCTGACCGGGCTCGAGTTGGACAGTCGACTGTGTAAACCAGCCCACCCCTTCGCCGTACGACTGCTGACGCAGCTCGAGGCGGCTCCCCTCGGACTTTTGCACCAGGACAACAATCAGACGTTCCTTATCCGACTGCGCTGGGATGGCGCTCAGAATCGTTTCGGAGGATTGCATAGCAGTGGTGGGAAAGGTGGGCGGGTTCAGGGCTTAAAGCAGTTTCCAGCGTGCTGAGACGCTTGCAGTTGATTTTGAGATTCGGTCTCAGCTACGACTTATTCTAAGAGTCGCCGGTCCAGTGTCAATCTGATTGTGCGGATTTTTCGCCTCCACGGCCGGTGATGTCCAGCCTGGACCAGCGGTTGAGACGATGTCGGTTACCCCAATTCGTCGCCAAAAGTAGACGTGAGCTCGCCAATGATGAGTTGGACTGCCGACCAAGTCTGCCTTCGAATGCCGAGCTCTACGCAGTCTCTTGCCACTGCGTTTTACGAACGCACGTGCCGCACTGGCTTTGATGTTCCTGGTTTCGCAACGGTGAACCTGGGTAAGAATCTGAACTCAACGGGCTTTCGCAGGCTGATGGTCGAGTTGAAAGCAGCGATGGCCATGATCCATGAGTCTGCAACCGGACAGTCGCTGCATTACCAGTCAGTCGCCCGATTTGATCAACAGATCAGTACGAAGCTCCATCGCGATGGTGGCCCAGCAGAGTGTTTTCTCATGCTCGGATATGAACCCAGCGAAGTTGCTTCAGAATTGCACCTTGCTGACTACAGCCTTTGCGCGTTTGACTTGGGAATCACGCCGCAGGAATTCCTGGCGAGACACAATCCTATGTTTAACGCGGGAGCAGCGCTACTACAGCCCTATACGACTCGCGCACCCTGTTTTCAGAGCGATGCTTATCAGATTGTCTGCATCAACAATTCCTCTTCAACACACTCAGACGATCGACCAAAGTGGCAGGGCGTACTTCACACGGCAACGATCCTGACTCCCGATGACACCAAGCGACGAGTCATTAACTCGACGATGATTGTGCCCTCACCACTAGGCACGCAAGAAGTGATAACTGCCTCGCAGTTACAAGACTTCATCACGACTCAGCAAGTGCGACGCCAGGGCTACGACAAGCGTCATCTGCACGACGACGAATAGCCTGCGTTACAGCTTGGCAATCGCCTCAAAATCCTGTTTCAGCGACTGATACAGCCTTTGATAGATCGGAAAGCCACGGTCGTAGACGGGAATGGCTTTCTTGTCGGCTGGCGTGCGGCTGACGACGCGGATGTTCGCCGCGCAAGCTTCCTGGATGTTCTTGTAAGCGCCGGCACCCACGGCGGCGAGCAGGGCGACGCCGTAAGCAGGACCTTGCTCGGCGTTGATGGTGACCACTTCCTGACCAAAGACATCGGCCTGGATCTGTCGCCACAGCGGGCTCTTGGCGCCGCCGCCCGAGGCACGAATCTGCTTCACGGGAACTTTCATCTCGGCGAGGATCGCCAAGCTGTCTCGCAGCGAGTAAGCGACGCCCTCCATGATCGAACGGCTCAAATGCCCGCGGCCATGCGAGAGCGTGAGACCAATGAACGAGCCTCGCGCGTTGGGATCGGCGTGTGGGGTACGTTCGCCGGAAAGATACGGCAGGAAGAAGAGCCCCTGGCTGCCAGCGGCGACCTTGGCCGCTTCGGCGTTGATGATGTCGTAGCAATCGGCAGGCTTCTTGGCGGCCTCTTTGCACAGCTGCTCGACGAACCATTGCAGCGATCCAGCGGCCGAGAGCGTGACTCCCATCATGTGCCACTTGCCTCGTACCGCGTGGCAGAAGGTATGCAGGCGACCTTGCGGATCGACTTGCATCTGATCGCTATGGACGAACATCACCCCGCTGGTGCCAAGCGAGTTCGAAAGAATACCACCTTCGACGACGCCCGTACCGACCGCATTCGCCGCACAGTCACCGGCACCGCCAACCACCACGCAATCGGTCGTCAGGCCCAATTCTTTCGCTGCTTCGCTGGTGAGCTTCCCGGTCACTTCTTCCGACTCGTAAACCTTGCCGAGCAATGAAGCATCGAGTTCGAGCTTTTCGAGCAGCTTGGTGCTCCAGTTTCGCTTGGCAACATCGAGCAGCAACATGCCGCTGGCATCGCTGACTTCGGTCGCATACTCGCCCGTCAAGCGGCGACGAATGTCGTCCTTGGGGAGCAACACTTTCACGGTCTTGGCGAAGTTCTTCGGCTCGTGATTTCGCAGCCAGAGAATCTTCGGCGCAGTGAAGCCGGTGAGAGCTGGATTGGCGACAAGCTGAATCAGTTTCTTGCGGCCGCCGGCTCGCTGTTCGATTTCTGCGCATTCGGCAGCCGTGCGCTGATCGTTCCACAGCAGCGCCGGACGAACCACCTTGTGATTCTTATCGAGGAACACGCTGCCGTGCATTTGCCCCGAGAGCCCGATCGCTTTGATATCGGCGGGCTTCAGCTTGGCCTTCTTCACGGCTGCTCGCACGGTGGCGATTGTCGCTTGCCACCAGTCTTCCGGATTCTGTTCGCTCCACAGGGGCTTGGGCATTGAGAGAGGGTAACCCTGCGAGGCTTCGGCGAGGATCTTGCCGTCTGCGCTCACGACGAGTGTCTTGGTGCCCGAGGTGCCGATATCGATGCCGAGAAAATGACTCATGAGAGGAATCGTCCGTCGCTGAATTCGAGGCTGGAAATCAGGCGGGATTGTAGCTCGCTGCGGCTTCAACAGCCAGAACTGGCCTGCTATCTTCGAGCAGATGAACGAACCACAAGATTTGCCGCTGCAGCGCAGCCTGGAACTGATGAACGTCGGCGATACCGGCCTGCTCGTCGTCGACATGCAGGAAAAGCTCCTCAAGCTCATCGCTGGCCACGAGCGAGTGACTTGGAATTGCCGCCGGCTCATTGACGGCGCAAAGCTGCTCGGCGTGCCGGTCGCCGGAACCGAGCAGTATCCGCAAGGGCTCGGCCCGACGACTTCGGTCCTTGCCGAGCGCATTGGACCCATGCCCGCGAAGAAGATATTCAGCTCGCGCGAATGCGCCGAGATCTTTTATCGCTGGCGAGATGCGGGCATCTACAAGGTGCTGGTGTGCGGCATCGAAGCGCACGTCTGCGTACAGCAAACGGTGCTCGATCTCCTCAGCGAAGGCTTTCGCACTTACGTCGCCGTCGATGCCATCGGCTCGCGCGCCACGCTCGATGCCGAAATCGCCATTCGCCGCCTGGATGCCAGCGGCGCTACGCTCACCACCACTGAAGCGGCTCTGTTTGAATGGTGCGAAACGGCTGCGAATCCACAGTTCAAGGTGATCAGTGCGTTGGTGAAGGAAGTCGGGCCGTAGGCTGACCCTTGGCCATTGCTACTCAGTAGGCAGGCGGTCGAAGAACTGCTGCGAGCGGCGAAGGAGGTCGTGGTTGTCGGTGGCCTCGATCTCTTCGCCCATCAGTTCGACTTCATAGAAGCCGTGGTAACCGGCGGCGTTCAGTTGCTCGGTGATGGCATGAAGCGGGAGCACACCTTCGCCGAGTGGTGTGCGATTGGGCTCGAGTTGCGGAGCCTGGCGGGCATCGGCCAGTTGCACCAGTGTGAGCTTGGGGGCGAGTTCGGGAATGCGAGCCAGTGTCTGCTCGTCTTGTCCCCAGTAGTACAAATCGAGAACGGCCCGCAGGTAATCGCTGTTGACGTCTTTGATCAGGCCGAGCGTTTCGTTCCAGTCGTGCAGAAAGGTCCAGTCGGTGCCCACTTCTCGCGGCATTGGTTCGAGGGCCAGACAGACCTGCAACGCCTCAGCGAGCGGCAGCAGTTGATCGATGGCCGTGCGCAGCAAGCGGCGGGCGTGCTTGTGAGTGTGGATACCCCGCGAGCCGCTGTGCAGGATCAAGCTCGGGGCACCCAGGGCATGAGCCAGTTTGATGGCCTCGCAAGCGTCGTCGATGCTCTCATCGTGGGTACCACCTTCGCTGCCGGTGAAGCCGCCGGCCCATTGCAGGCTGCTGGCGCGCAGGCCGCGATGTAGCAACAACTCGACACCGCGGTCGGCACCAAAGTCCGTCAGCTTTTGTCGCCAGATGCCCAGGGCGGTAATGCCGGCTGCCTGATAGTGCTCGATGTCTTCTTCGAACGACCAGCGGAACGTCGTGATTTCGCTCACGGCGAGTCGAGAAAGTTCTCGGCCGTGAAGTTCCAATCCGCGCATGTCCGAAGCTCGTTTTGATGCGCGGTGGACCGCGTGGGCGAAGAGGTTTTCTGGGGGCGAAGGGCAAGTATGAAGAAAGTCAGCGAGGCTGTAAAGGAAGAGAACGAGATTGCAGATTGAAGATGGCAAATTGCAAAATGAAAGCATGGCAGTGCTGGCAACGCTGCTGAAATCTGCTGTCGTGCCGATCGTTCTGAATAGGCAATCTGCCATCTTCAATCTGCAATTCCCGCTGCCACGTTTCTAGGCACACTAGCTCAGACCTTGTGCCACCCAATTGGGCAAAGCTGGCTGTTGCGGGTTGGCGCGGATCTGCCGAATTTTCGTTGCTGCTTGTGGTGCAAGGGTTTAGGTGCGGCGTGCCGCGACGGGGACTTGCAGCTGGCATACAGGTTGCTAAACAGGGGGTTCATCGGAAGGCGGCCGGAGAGAACTTGTTTTCCCGGCGGATTGTAATCTTGCTTGGGAGCTACACGCACATGATGGTGAAGATTGAGGCGATTGTTCGGCATCACCGCTTGGATGAAATCAAGAATGCCCTGGTCACGGCTGGTTTTCACGGCCTGACGGTCACGGAAGTACGCGGTTTCGGCCGCCAAAAGGGGCAGAAAGAAACGTACCGCGGAGCTGAGTACAAGATCGACTTCATTCCCAAGCTCAAGATTGAATTGGTCGTTCCTTCTGAGTCGGCCGACAAGGCCATCAGCTCGATCGTGAAGACCGCTCAGACCGGCCAAATTGGCGACGGCAAGATCTTCGTTTCGGAAATCAAAGAAGCCATCCGCATCCGCACCGGTGAAACCGGCGGTACGGCCCTTTAATAATCCTGTTTACTCGTCCTGATAGTTCCGCGTAAGGATGCCCTTCGTCATGGTTTCTTCGTGCTCCGATTCCGTGCTGCTCGATTCCGATCGTAGCCTGCAATTACGGATCATCTCTCACCTCGCTCAAAGCCATCATCAGGCTTTGCGGCGTCTGGCTGTGGACGTGCACGAAGGACTCGTGACGCTGCGTGGCAATGTTCGCTGGTTCTACGAGAAGCAGCTGGCGATTCAATCGTGCCAGGCACAAGGTGCCCGGCAATTGATCGACGCCGTCGAAGTTTCCATCAGCTAGTTCATTGCTGTAATCGCTAGCAGCGTTTAGTTTTCCCGAGCCCCACACGATAGGGGCTCGCAATCCGAACTCGCAGCGTTTACAGTTTGCCGAATGATAACTCCGGTCGGTCGCATGCAATGACGCGTGGAACGACCTTTGGGCATGGAGTGGCCCGATCAAGAGTTGGATTGGTTCTGATACCGGAGTAAACGAAGGGCGGCCTCAACAGCCGCCTTTTGTTTTTCTTGCCTCAGGTTAGTCAATCTGCACATCGCCCAGCCAACCTCCATACGCGATGCACTTCCGCTGAGCACCCAACGCTTCTGCTTGTTCGAGACTCTCGCAGAGGTAAACCAACTGCTCGCATTCCGGGCAATGACGAATCGCTTCGTCCTTGGTCAGCGAAAGCGATTCCCAGGTACGCGGGCAGCGAAAGCGAAACGCCAACTCACAGCCATCGATGTAGTCGCACTGCGAGTAGTGTCGATCGATTGCCTGTAGGATTGCCTGCCGCTCAGCGGGAATGAACTGAACCTGCATCTTCAGGATGAAGCGCAGCTTCTCGAAGTTGGCAGCCGCAAAGCCCGGTTCGTCTGGGCAATAAAGCGTGATCGAAGCCTTGTCTGCTGCGGCGGGTAGCACGCAGCATTCTCGTGCCACGCTTTCGGGCACGAGTTCGATGATGCTCGGCGAGATCGAGGGAATTGAATCGTCCGCTGACATCGCTCCCCTCTCCCGCTACTTCTTCAAAAAGTCCCACGGGTTTTGGGGGTCGGCCTTCGGCGGATCATCGGTCTCTGGCGGCTTGGTCTCGGCGGGCGATTCCACTTCCAGGTCGAGCGCTTCGAGCATGTCGTCAAAGTCGTCAGCCTGAGCGGCCTTCATCGTCGGAGCTTCGTGAAGCGACACATGCTCGTCGAGCACGATCTCGTCCATGGCTTCGTCAGCCGGCTCCTCCGCTGGTTCGTCGCCTTGCTTGCCCCACATCTTGGTGGGATCGAATACAACCGTCTCGCGGGCGGTGAACTCGCTCGCCTCGACGATTTCCTCGTCGGCGGCGACGGGCTCCGCTGCTGCTGGTTCTTCGAGCGAGATCTGCATCGGCTCTTCCACCAGCGAGGCTTCCTCCAGTGGAACCTCCTCTAGTGGAACATCGTCGAGCGGAACTTCGTCCAAGTGTTCGAGCAGCAACTCTTCTTCGACAACTTCGCCGGCCACTACGGGCTCTGCGTCCCACGACGATTCAAGTTGCACCTCGTCGCCCACCGCCAAAGGCTCATCGCCGAGCGACAGCGGCTCGTGTTGGGTCGGGTCATCGTGAGCGGGGTCACCCGTATGCACGATGGGCACTTCATTCTCTTCCGGAGCCAGATCGAGCTTCCATTGCGGGTCGAGCGACAGTTCTTCGTCCAGGGCAATCTGGTCGTCTTCGGTCTGAGGCTGCGTCGGCACGAAGTGCGGCAGGGGCAAGTGTACTTCCGGCGACATTGAGCCGGAGTGAATCGCCGAGTGTTCTGTTTCGGCCTGGTCCATATCGATCGTCGGCTCGATCCGCTCTTCAAAGCTGCCCGCATGCAGCGGGGCTGTGGCCAACGAAGCGAGCGAACCTGCAGCGGCGCCGCCGATCGGCAAACCCATGCCGCCCGAAGACGGGAAGTCGCCCAGCTTGGGACCGGCCACCGAATCGAACGTGTCTCCCTCTTCGGGAAAGCCACCAGCCATCGCGACGGGTGCGGCCATCGAAGCGGCCGTCAGCGACGCTTCCATCTCGGCCCGCCGCATGACGACTTTGTCCATTGGCACGGCGGGGAAGATCGCTTCGGTATTCCCTTGCAGCACTTGGGTGCCCAGGTCCACCGCTTGTTCTTCGCTCCAGCCACGATCCTGCACAAACTTCTCGGCCAGCACCTTGGCCAGGCATCGCTTGTACATCGCAAACTTCGGCAGCGCGAACTCCAGCTTGTACATGTCGCTGTAGTAGCCAATCTGCTTGGTCCGCGGCACGGCTTCCAGGCGCGCACCCAGGTCGTGCTCGATGAACGTCGGCGTGTTCGAGTACCACCAATGTCCGCTGGTGATCACGTTCGGGAAGATCCAGGCGTAGCTGGTCAATTCCTGATTCGTCACACTCGCGAGCACCGACAGCGGAAACTTCACGCCCGGGAACGCGTTGAAAACGTCCTTGTATTGATGCAGCGAAACGCGGCTATCGTACAAGTCGCGACCTTGATGCACACCGGCCGGATACACGGCGCGGTTCACGCCAATCATCAGGTCGAACGGCAGGCCGTAGTCGGCACAGTATTCACACAACGTCCAAAACACGAAGTTGGCAATCGCCTTCTTGTGCGAGTCGGCACAATCGACGCCCGACTGCTCAATCGCTTCCAGGGCCGAAGCGGCTCGCCCGCTCGAGATTTTCTGCGGAGCAAAGTCCGGCGGCAACGAGATGGCGCAGGCCCGAGCCCCCTTCGTAATGAAGTGGTCGAACAGCGTGCCGATGGCTTGCCGCAGTGCTTCGGGCGAACTGGTGCGAATGCCCGAGAACCGCTCCAGTCGATCGCGAACCGTCCCCTTGGCCAGGTGAAAGACGAGGTCGTCGGTCCGCAGGCAGGGAATGTAGGTATTGGTATCGAACCCTTCGAGCGGGTCGTCGAATTCGTTGGTCAGAAACACGGCCGACAGCTTGCTGGTCTTCAGCACGCTCTCGGGCCAATCGCTGTACGACATCTTCTGCTCGGCATCGTCGTACAGCTGGCTCCAGTTGCTCGAGTCGATGCTGTTCCCCTGAAAGCCGAACAGCTTTTGGGCCATCTCGACAAACCAGCTCCACTGAATCGTATTGCTGATCGAACCCAGGTTGTCGATCAGCAGGCCGACCTTGTCTTTGGGGGACAGCGACGGGTCTTCGATGGCCGCCTGAGGCAAGCCGGCCGAGTGGGCCAGCTCGGTGTAATAGTGGTAACCGAGGATATCGGCCAGCGTGTGCGACGCCGGATCGAGCGGATTGATATGCGTATGGGGATCGACGATCACCAGGGAATCGAGTTGGTCGAAAATCCGGCGACGAAGTTCAAGCGACATGCGTTAGGCTCGGCTGCGGCGGCTCTGAAGAGGGTACGACAAGTGAAGTTCTACCTATACCACACCGCCCGGGTGATTGTTAGTGTTTCCGCCCTGGCGCAGGCGAAATGTTCACTGCCCCCCGCAGCATTTCAGTTGCTTCCGCCCCCCGCGCGAATTAAGCGCGCCCTCGCCGCCCGCTGTTCTCCCCATATCCTAACTCCCTCTCCTCGGTACTCCGGGGAGAGGGTTGGGGTGAGGGGCCTGAACTGCCCAACCGCCCTCCTTGCCAACCCCTCCGCCCTTCTCTTTGACAACCACTTTTGATAACTTTTTCGCGACTTTTTGCGCGATAACCACTCTCCCGAACCCTCAATCCTTCATCACCTTACGCCACCCAATCACCAAATTCCGCCGTTTTGCTGATAACCACTTTTCGCCCCCCGTTTCGCTCCTCCGAACCGTAGTCATCTCGCTCCGCCGAGATGAAAACCGTCACCAATTCGCTCCGCGACTGAAGCGCGCAGCAACAATACCTCCTATCTCATTAACCACCGTTCTCCCCATTCCCTGTCCTGCCTCCCTCTCCTCGGTACACGTGGTACCCCACAACGTGACAGTGAGAGGGCTGCGTTGAGGGGCCTGAACTGCCCATCCACCAACCCTCCTCTATAACCCTTCCGCCACCCCTCTTTGATAACCACTTTTGATAACTTTTTCGCGACTTTTTTCGCGATAACCACTCTCCCGAACCCTCAATCCTTCATCACCTTACGCCAACCAATCACCAAATTTCGTCGTTTTGCTGATAACCACTTTTCACCCTCCCATCTCGCTCCTCCGAACCGTAGTCATCTCGCTCCGTCGAGATGAAAACCATCGCCAACTCGCCCCCCTCGCACCGTAGTCATCTCGCTCCGCCGAGATGAAAATCCCCACGACCAACCGTCGCCCCTCCACTTGCGCACTCCCAGTCCGCAAGCTCACCTGGCTCCTCCCCGACCATCCTTCCCCCGCCTCGGCCCTCGACCGCACTCCTCTCCATCCGCGCGCGGCGCCAGCCCGCCGATTCCCGCTGCTGTAACACCGAGCTCGCCTGCCATCGCCGCACCGAAATTTTATTCAGTACTTTGTCGCTACATCGTGACTTTTTGTCAATCAGATTCTGCCTGATTCCCACGCCCCCAGATGCCACCCCAAGCGTCAGGCTGCCGCACCCGTCTAACCCCCGCGCTCGCGCCGCCGAACTGCCACCAGCCCGAACTCACCGTTCAGCGGCCACCAGCGACCCACCTAACCAACCGCGGCCAGCCGGACAGCCATCACTGCCCACCCTCGCCAGCCCCAACGTGCGCTCAATACCTGCTCCCACTGCAGGTCTGGGACTGCTTAGTCAGTGGAGCAGTGCGTGGCGGCAATTGCAGCCGAGCTAAGGTTCATCGACTGCTTGATTGCCGCTGCTTCCTGTATTTCAAGCGTCGATTATCGAAAGCTGGAAGTGTGCCTTCGAGGATATCAACCACGGCTTGATTGATACGGCTGTTCTCAATTGAACCGGAAAAGAAATCAAAATCGTGTCGGCCGTTCTTCTTGTCGATGGCCACGTGAATGATCTGTTCAGCATCAGCCACGACGGCAAGATTCGGATTGTGAGTTACCAGTATGATTTGCCGCCTCTTCTTTGCCTCCTTAATGAAGGTCACTAGAATTTCGTAAATGCTCTTATTGTCCAGGTTGTCCTCAGGCTGATCTATGACAAGAGGGGTCTCCTGCCGATCTAGCATGAGATAAAATACCAACAAAAGTCCGCCACGCTCGCCCGGCGATAGCTCGCTGAGATCTTTCTGGTCAACCTTCAGGTCATACTTAGTGTCCAGGTAGTCAAATCCGAATAAATAGTCATACAGATCCTGAACTGACTTCATTCCTTTCATCTGTTTGAAGACATCTCGGGACAGGTTTTTAGACGCATTTTCCTCACGTCGATCAAAATGGAGTGCATCAACGACACTGGCAAGGGCGGAAAAGACTTCATGTTCATTTTCCCAATCGGATACCGAATCGATAATCCCGCTGAGAATGGCTTGGCCATCTTGCTGCCCATGGAAGCTACCCCGAGCGCCCTGATTAATAAATCTTGCGAATTCCTCGAAAAACAGTGGGTCGAGCCGAAGCCCGGCGTCTATCGAGATATCGTAGTCGCCCAGATTATGGCGACACTTAGCGATTTCGCTGTCGATCGACACTTTGACGGTGTTGTAGAACTGCGTAAGACCCTGCTTCTTGCGAAAAAGCTCTTTGCTAATCTCCTCGCGATTGGCGCGAGCATGAATTAAAGCCTGCGGATAAGCAGCATCGATGCTGTTGAGTTCTCTTTCTAGCCCCATGAGAGTTTGGATGCCGTCATCCCCTTCCGCTCCTCGTAGCTGGACTTCTCTGTCCGACCATGATTTGAACTGAGTGAGATACTCCTGATACTCGCGCGCAGGTTTACTCAGTCGTTCGACAATTTCTGCCTTTCGCTCTTCCAGGTTTGCTTTCTGGCATATGACACTTGCGGCGATCGCGGCATCACGCAACTCTTCGGCGCCGGGATCGCTGTAGAAATCAATAATCTCATCCTTCGAGCGAAGTAGAGCCTCGACCTCGTCCAGTCTTTGCGACTTCACTTTGAGCAGGCTATCTAATACGGCGTAGTCTACGTTTACTTTGACGACCTGATTGAAGGTCAATCCCACAGTAGCCAAAGTCACCTCGTGCTGAGTCTCCAACGCGCTCAATGACGCCACCTCGCGTTCGATGGCCTGTTTCAACTGGCCAATATCTTCTGTGATCCGAGTCGTATCAACCTGTTCAGCCTCAAGCTTCTTGATTGTAAACTCAATATCAGCAACCGTTTCGCCTATTTGTACGATTTCCTTCGTCTCATCGGTGGAACCTTCAGGAGCAGGTTCGGGACTCAGCTTCGCTGGCGGACACACCTTCGAATGGGCAGTCAGCTCTTCTCGTTTGAGCTTAAGTAATTGCTCAACTTCCCGTCGATAGTCGGCAGTTAATTTCTTTTCAATGGAGACGACTTTGTCATTGGCCTCACGAAGATTTTGTTTTTTGTCAACAATATCGGCCTCAGACTGGTGAGTGAGATGTTTGATCAGCTCATCGAGATTGGTCTTATTGTGGCGATCCTTCTCTTTGACGTAGCGGAAGATGACTTCATTCAATGTCACCCGAAACTCGTCGTCAGAGATATTCGCGCAGATTCGCTCTAAATACTTCTGTGGTAAGTACTCGACCTTCTCCGGTAAATGCCTAGCGATTAGATCGTCAAGCAACTTTTCGTCGGGATCGCCGCCATACCAATTCAGTGTCCCTCGGAAATTCTTGGCGCAGCCGCCTTTAAGAAACTTGTCTTTATTCAGAAACGAGAATAGATCCTCTGCCTTCCCGCCAGACAGATTCCGAGACGTCTGGTTGTGACTGTTTCCTAGCAAGCCGATGATGTCAGTAATCGCACTCTTGCCGCTGCCCTTGTTGCCAATGATCGCAACAAGCTCCTTCCCAAGGGGTATCGTTTCATCGCAAAACCATGCGCCATGTTGTTGACTATCCGCGTAGCCATCGACGCAGTTTACCTGGAGCGATTCGATATACCATGTTTTACGCAATCGCACTCGCTGTACAATTTCAGGCTCCGCCCCGATAAACACGCGGTTACGCGGCTCGAAGATGATCTGCTTGAGTCCTTCAAATGTTAGATCTGCTTTTATCCAAGTTGGTTCCCGCACAGTGCCGTTTGCACCCGATGCGACCTGCCCGAGAAATGCATCAAGATCGGCGAACGAGTGTGCGTCTGAAGCGGAAAGCACAGGCTTGGGTTGCGTGTGACAAGACTTGTCTTCTGCACGATCTGTGCTGAGAAAATATTGGACGTTACCAGAATTGCCAAAAAAAGCGTCGCTCAGCTTATCAAGCTCATCCGTTATCAGTTCCTTTCGCAGCTTCCCTCGTTCGGGGCGAATTCCGTCATTATTCGCAGCCGTAATGATCAGCACACAATCTAGGAGGTCTTTGTCTCTGCCATAGGTTTCCAGTAATGCTTCCTGGATGTATGCGCGCGTGGTCGTCGCTGAACCGAATTCCGCCGCAGTCCTAAGTTCATTAGCTCTTACGGGACGGCCTTCCCCGTCCGTCTTATTTGTCTTTAAGCAGCTGAGGAACAAGCGGATTTTGTCTGCATGATCTGGATGGAATGAGTTGAAAAGGAGATGAATGTTGACTTCTTCCTGCTTTCGATTCACGACGTCGTTTGTGCGAAGTTCAATGTTTGGAAATAATGGCTTGAAGGAATCCGGATAACGCTTCTGGTACTGCTCCTTTGCAGCGAAGTACGCATCCGCAGAGAAGTAGTCAGCAATGCCGAAGGCCTGGACGTCGGAATCGTGTAGCTTTCGGCAGTATTCTTCCCAAATGTCGCCACCGCCCGTTGGCTTGAAACTATCGGCCTGCTTCGTGCCTGGCGCATGAAGATGGAGGTCCCACTTTCGCCATTCTGACCCTCTTGGAAACGTTGCGGTCATTGCAACAAATGCCTTATCGAAAATGCGCAAACTCAGCTTTGGTCAAATACCCTGCCGAGGCCGACGTCGATTGTAGTACGCACGCTTAGCTAAAGCATCCGTAGGACAGGCCTGAAGGCCCATTAGCGGTTTTGCTGGAAGTGACGAGAGGTAGTGGGATCAACAGCGACATGTATAGCACTTCACCCGGTTAGCAACGCGGGCGAGGACGGCGAGGAGGTATTTGGATTCGATGGGCTTAGATACGTGCGAGTGAAAGCTCGGCGTGAGCGTCTTGCGGCGATCCTTGCTGCGGGCAGATCGAAGCCGCTGGCAGCGAGCGGGGTGAAGGGTCGCCCGAGAGGTCGTAGTTGCGGAGTGCGCGGAACGTGAAGCCGAACGGATCGCATTCAGCGAGATGCCGGCGTGGGTCAAAGCCTACGCCGGGCGGGCTCGCATTCCAGCGATGCCCGTTCTGTTGCCTGGGACGACGTCTCGGCGGAGCAGGGAAGGATCAGGCTGTGGCTGGTGGGATGTTTGGCGTGCGGGCAAGTTCGTTGCGCGTTCGACAATGCTCCTCGCTCACGCTTCGGGCTTCCTGGGAGGCTCGTAATTCCTATCTTCCCGTCTCCCGCCCCTCGTCTCCCGCCCCTCGTCCCTCGTCTCCCGCCCCTCGTCCCTCGCCTCCTCCCCCTCACGCTTCCAGCACCGCGCGAGCTTGCGCAACGACATCGCGCAAGCAGCCTGGCTCGAAGGGGCTGATGAGGCCAGCGCCGCGGGCGAGCGCCTGGAAGGGAGCTTCGCCGCCGCGACGGCAGAGGGCGTTGTAGTCGGCCAGGGTCTGTTCGGGTTCTTTCTGCGAGCGAACCCACAGTTGCAGGGCGCAGGTTTGGGCCAGCGTGTAGTCGATGTAGTAGAACGGATGCAGGTAGATGTGCCGCTGGAATTGCCAGAAGCCGCCATCGACCACATGCGGCAGGTCGCCGTAATCGCGCCACGGCAGATAGAGCCGTTCCACTTCTTGCCACATGCCATGCCGCTCGGCGGCAGTCGCTTGAGGCCGCTCGTAAACGAGATGCTGGAAGTGATCGACGGCGACTCCGTAAGGCAGGAAGAGCAAACCTTGCGTGAGATGAATGCGTCGAAAGCGCTCGGCATCGGCGCCGAAGAACTTCTCCATGTGCGGCCAGGTGAGAAACTCGAGCCCCATCGAGTGGATCTCGCACGACTCGTACGTCGGCCAGAGATAGTCGATGAGAGGCTGTTCGCGACTGAGGTAGCCCTGGTAGGCGTGCCCCACTTCGTGCGTGAAGACTTCAACGTCGTGCTTGGTGCCGTTGAAGTTCGCAAAGATGAACGGCAGGCCATAGGAAGGAAACGACGTGCAGAAGCCGCCCGGGCTTTTGCCTTCGCGGTTCTTCAGGTCGGTCAGTTTGGCCGTGGTCATCAGCTGAAAGAAGTTCGCCAGCTCGGGATGCATGGCGGCGAACATTTCGTGAGCCCGCTCGACCATCCAGTCGTGATCGCCGTGCGGCGCGGGGTTGCCCTGCACATCGTGAATGGCATCGTCCCAGAACATGAGCTTGTCGACGCCCAGATCCTGGGCTTGCTTCTTGCGCAGTTCGACGGCGAGCGGCACCACGTGCTGGCGGACCTCGTCGCGAAAGCGGGCGACATCGGCCGCGTTGTAATCGACTCGCTTCATCCGCTGGTAACCAAGCTCGACGAAGTTATTGAACTTAAGCGTGCGGGCCATTTCGTGCCGCAGGTTCACCATGTCGGTGAAGATGCGATCGAGCTGGGGGCGATTGTCGGCATACCACTGCCAACGAACCTGCTCGGCCTCGTGGCGGGTATTGCGATCGGGATCTTCGCGATACTTCACAATCGCGCTGTGATTGAGCGTTTCGCCGCGGAAGGTCAGCTGGGCCGTGGCCATCACCTCGCCATATTCGGCCTGCAGCTTGGCTTCGCGAACGAGATGCTCCTGAATCGAGGGCTCGAAAGTCATCACGTCGGCCGACCAAAGCGCGAAGGCTTGCGGGCCGTACTTCGTTTCGAGCGCCGCGCGGTGCGGGCTGGCGAGGAGGAGCCGTTTGATTTTGACATCGAGATCGGTCAGCCGCGGGTTCAGTTCATCGCTGTACTCGCGGTCCTTCTTGTACTGCTCGTTACGCGTGTCTTGATTGAACCGCAGCGAGACGAGCGCGCCCCAGGTTTCCAGACGGCGGCGGATTTGATCCCAGCGGTCGACGACCTCAGCCGTTTGTTCGGCGGTGGTCGCACGAGCAAAGGCAGCTTCGAGTTCGGCGTATTCGCGGGCCACTTCGTCGTACTGGGGAGTTTCGACAAAGATTTGATCGATGGTGACAGGCATGGTTGATTTTCAAGCGATGGTTCGAGAGGGTACGAATGGTGCCTCCATGGTATCGCATTGGCGGCAACCAAACGACAATCGGACCCGCTACAAACGAACGCTGCTATAATTCGGCCATGCCTCGCATTACTTCGCCGCACGATGATTCGCTCACGGAACTAGGACTGCAGCTGCGCGCACTGGCACCGCACTTAAGCCAGCCGGGGGCGTGGCCCGCGGAACAATTGCAGCTTTGTGCCGAGGCGGGAGTTCACGAGTGGTTCTTGCCGCCCGAAGTGGGTGGCCAAGGCTGGAGCGAGGCCGATCTGCTGCGCGGTTATTTGCAATTGAGTGCCGCGTGTCTCACCACGGCCTTCATCCTCACCCAGCGCGTGGGAGCTTGCACGCGCATCGCCGCAAGTGGCAATGAAGGGGCCCAGCAAGTACTGTGGGGCCCGCTATTACGTGGCGAGATCTTCGCGACGCTCGGCATCTCGCACCTAACGACTAGCCGGCAACATGTGCAGCCGGTATTGCGCGCCGAAGAGACCAGCAGCGGCTTTCGGCTGAGTGGTTATTCGCCGTGGGTCACGGGGGCCGCGTTTGCCCAGTCGATTGTGCTCGGCGCGACGCTGGCCGATGGAAGACAAATTCTGGTGGCGATGCCAACCGATTTACCGGGAGTGAGAATTCCTGCGGCCCCGGAGCTGGTGAGCCTCACCGCTTCGCACACGGGCGAAGTGCATTGCGACGAGGTGCTGGTCGATCGCCGCTGGTTGCTGGGCGGACCCATCGAAAACGTCATGAAGGCGGGGCTTGGTGCCAAGACGGGCGGTCTGCAAACGTCGACATTGGCCGCGGGACTGACGACCGCCGCGCTCGATTATCTGGAAGGCGAATCGCTGCAGCGGAACATGTTCGCCGAACCAGCCAAGGCCATGCGCGCTGAACTCGATACGTTGATTCACGATCTGCTTGCCCTAGCCGAAGGCGAACAACCGTGCGCCGCCGAAGATGCCCGGAGTCGAGCCAACAGCCTGTCGCTGCGCGCCACGCAGGCAGCGCTGGTTGCTGCGAAGGGCTCGGGCTTTATTGCTGCGCATCCGGCGGGTCGCTGGTGCCGCGAAGCGTTGTTTTTTCTGGTCTGGAGTTGTCCGCAGAACGTGTTAGCCGTCAACCTTTGTGAGTTTGCCGGGCTGGCGTGAAATAAAAGTTTGTAGTTCGAAGTTAAGAGCAAGGTGCTGTTTTGTCTGATCCATCTACTACGCACGTTGTTTGGCATCCGCATAGTGTGACGCGCGCGGAGCGCGAGAAGTTGAATGGTCATCGAGGTTGTGTCGTGTGGTTCACGGGGCTGTCGGGCTGCGGCAAGAGTACCGTGGCGAACGAAGTCGACCGGCAGCTTCATCAGCGGGGCGTACACAGCATGCTGCTGGATGGTGATAACGTCCGGCATGGTCTCAATGCTTCACCACAAATGCTCAGCAGCTATGGCGAGGGCTTTGCCAAGCGGTTTGGCCTGACCTTTACGCCCGAAGATCGCGTCGAGAATATTCGCCGCATCGGCGCGGTGACCGAATTGTTCGTTTCTGCCGGCATCATTACGCTCACCGCGTTCGTCAGCCCTTATCGAGCCGATCGCGATGCGGTGCGCAAGCTCGTCGAAGAGCGGGGCGAGCCCGGCGACTTCTTCGAAGTGTTCGTTGATGCTCCGTTAGAGGTCTGTGAAGCTCGCGACCCGAAGGGTTTGTACAAAAAAGCGCGCGCCGGCGAGTTGCCGAACTTTACGGGCATTCACGACGCCTATGAGGCACCCTTAACGCCAGATGTTCATTTGTTATCGGCAAATAAAACGCCCGACGTGCTAGCGGCCGAGGTGCTGTCGCAGCTCAAGAAATGTGGCAAGATTGCGTAAAAGAGAACGGGTTCGCTTGACACCTCGCAAGGCATTCTTACAGTTAGTTCTTATGGAATTCGGCGGGAATGCGCAGTAGGCGGCGCGCGGCCGAATCAGCTTGCACGATCTGGGCGAGGATGCCCGGCCAAGGAGGATTTCTGATGCCCATGCGAACTCTCGAGCGTAAGTCTCTTGCCCCCGATTCACGAGCCAGCGAACAACTTGTCGCGGCTCGCGAGGTGCTCCAAGCCAGTAGCATTTATGTGCTTCGCCGGCTGCAAGTCGAAAGCGAAGGGAGTGGCCTCGTGCTTCGCGGCCATGTCGAATCGTTCTATCACAAGCAACTCGCGCAAGAATTGGTGCGCACGGCTGTGGAAGGCGTCGAAGTTTCGAACCAGCTGCAAGTCGTCTACACCCCCAAGCCCGATTACCTGGTAGAGACTCGCTAATATACACGTGGCATAGGCTTCCGGCCTGTGAACACTTTCTTGGATTCGTGACATTCAAGAAGCCTATCCCACCAGATCACGCAGCCGCTGTTCGAGGCGGTCCTGCCCGCGTGAGATCTGCAGAGCAATCTTCAATGCTCGTAGTGGTAAGTTGCCAATGGTTGTGTGCGGCAATTTAACCAGATCCTTGTGCGTGCAAACTACTCCGGCCAGTGACGGCTGCTCGCGCAGCCACGCAGCCAGAGCTTGCTGCTCCGCAGTGCCATACGCCTGATGATCGGCAAATTCTTTCCACGCAGAAATCGTTAGCCCGCACTGTTGCAGGGTGTGTTGAAAGCCGGCTGGGTTTCCAATGCCGGCAAACCCCGCGAGTGACTTGCCGCGCCAGTCGGCCAGCGATTCTTCGCGGCCCGTGTGATCGATGAGTGCCACCGGCTCGTGCGTTAACTCCAGCCATTCGGCCTGCGGAGCATGTTGGTGCATGACTTGGCGAATCTCTTCTCGCCGCTCAGCTGTCACGGCATCCGCTCGTGAGAGCGCGACCACATGCGCGCGACACAAGCTGGCGATTGGCTCGCGCAGCAGACCACGCGGCAACAAGTGGCCGTAACCAAATGGCTCCAAGGCATCGAGCAGCACGATATCGAGATCTCGCGCAATCCGCCGATGCTGAAAAGCATCGTCGAGAATCAGCACATTGCCGGGGGAGTCTCGCAGCGCGTCGTTGGCGGCAGCAACACGGTCGGGGTTCTGCAGATGGGGCACATCGGGCAGCGAAGCCGCAATTTCGAGCGCTTCGTCATTCGGTCCGTGCTGTTTTCCATAGCCGCGACTGATGAGTGTCACCTGTTGGTCTTGCGCAAGAAACCACTTCGCCAGCCAGACGACGAACGGGGTCTTGCCTGTCCCACCCGTGGTGAGATTCCCCACGCTGATGACCGGCGCATTGACTTTCGCCGGTATGAGCTGGCAGGCATCGAAGCGGCGATTCTTCCTCGCCACGACCGCGCCATAGAGAGGCTCAGCGGCCGAGAACAGCGTGCGCAAGGTGGCGGCGAGGATCCCTCGCCGCTGCGAGCTGACAATTTCGCGAAAGGTTTCGGCAGAAAGAAACGCCATGCAGGCCCTTCGCCAAAGCCGGCGACAACTACTTCACAATGTCCAGCAGTTCCACTTCGAAGATCAAAACGGCGCTCGGTGGAATTACCGGCGGGCTGCCTTCTTCGCCATAAGCCAGGTCCGGTGGAATGACGAGTTGGACCTTGTCGCCCACCTTCATCATTTGCAACGCTTCGGTCCAGCCTGGAATAACGCGGTTCACAGGAAACTCGGCCGGCACGCCGCGATCGACGCTGCTATCGAACACCTTGCCGTCGGTGAGCATACCGTGATAGTGCACCTTCACGGTGCTGGTGGCCTTTGGTGTGGCACCGGTGCCTGCCTTCAGCGACTTGATTTGCAAACCGCTCTTCGTGGCCTTCACGCCCGGCTTTTGCAGGTTGGCGGCGAGGAAAGTATCGACCGTCTTCTTCGACGATTCCGCTTGCGCGGCACGAAGGTCGGTGATGAACTTCTTCATCACCACTTCGATTTGCTCTTCGGCAATTTCAGGCTTGTTGCCGAGCAAGCCATCGCGCAGGCCGCGCGTGATTGCTTCCAGGTCGAGCTTCGCGCCATCGCGAGTGAGTCGCTGGCCAAAATCGAGGCCAATCGCGTAGCTGGCTTGTTGAGTGTTGGTCGTCAGCGGCTTGGCAGCGGGCTGGCCGCCGGCGGGAGGTGTCACTTGGGCAATTCCTAGCGAGGCAAAAAACAACGGGGCCACCAGGGCCATGAGCAATCCAGATCGAGACATCGAACCATTCCTCTATAGTTCCGGAAGCGGAAAACCAATCGGCAACTCGTGATGATACCAGACGCCCGTTTTCTGGTCTTGGGGGTGGAGTGTCACGCTAGCGGGGATGCAGTTCAAGGTTTCAGGTTTAAAGAAGGTTTTGGGAGCAACTTCCCTGCGTTTTTCAACCTTGAACTTTAAACCTCAAACCTTGAACCCAATAAGGCGGATACGCCGCAGAGGCCGCTCACTTCCACAGCGAGATTGCCATCAGCCCGATCAGCCCGGCGGTGATGGCGTAGATCAACTGCGCGAGGCGATCCAGGCGCTGGCGATAGGCAATGGCGAGAGCCGGTTGCATGAGAACGCGGCGGATCCAAGCAACTCGATTCGCGGTGGGTGGATGAAGCCAATGGCTGAAGCGAGATTCCCGCTGTGGACCTTGCAGCACCACGAGCGCGTGGATCAGGTCGCGGGCGCTGTCGGGTAGAAGCTGCTGGCGTGAGTTAATCACGGCACTCAAATCGGCATCGTATTCGAACCACTGCGAAACGAGGCCGACGACCAATGCGGCATACAGCAAGTACGCCGCTGAGACGGCCAGCGCGTAGGGCGACGACGTCGAGAGCAGATCGAGTTCGACGCCCATGGCAGGCTGAATGACAAACCAAGCGAGTGCGGGAAGCATGAGCAGTAGCAGGCGTTGCAGCAGATGTTTCCGCTGCAGATGACCCAACTCGTGCCGCACCACAGCGGCGATTTCGCTCGGCGCGAGTTGCTGTAGCAGGGCATCGGTCAGGAACAAGTAGCGGCAATAGCGCGAGAGTCCCGCGACGGCTGCGTTCGCCATTCGCCCTTGCGTGTGCCAGACCAGCAGGCGACTCAGCGGCGTTTGCAGTTCGCGACTGATCTCTTCCAATTCACTGCGCAGTTCGCCTGGCGGCAAATCGCTCGTCGGCCATAACTTACTCAGCAGCAGCGGCAAACTCGCGGAAAGAATCACGAGAGCTGGTAAGGCGAAGAGCCACGTCGTTTCACTCGTCAGCACTTCGGACCAGGCAGTCCCCGCGAGCCAAACGCTAGTGACATCGTGAATGGCGATGATAGCAAGCGCTGGTACCAGCGCCATGGCCAGGTAATGTCGCGATTGCCAGAGCAGATATGCGATCAGCGACGAGGCCCGCGGAGGAACCTGCCGCAACCGTTGAGCCGAGCGCTCGACGTAATAAAACGTGCTCCACACCAGCAGCAGCGAACCCAGCACCGGCGCAAGAATGAACAGGTCGTCGACCAGCGGCCAGTGTTGCCAGTTCCAATGCGTACGCACGATCGCCGGCCACTTCAGCAGGTAGACGACTGCCAGCGAACCAGCCAGCCAGAGCCACGTGCCAGCGAGTTGCATTCGCCCATAGCGATCGCCCGCTTGTTGCCATTCGGCTGCTTGCGCGGGGGTGGCCTTGGTGAGCTTGGCGACGAACCAATAGCAGTCGCAGGCCGTAGCTACGGGGGCTGCGAGGGTGGCCAGCAGGATGAGCCAGATGCGTGCTGGGCCGGGAAATAACTCGGCCGGGATATCCGCTGGCGATGCCTCGGTTTGGGCCAGGGTGGCCAGCAAAGCAGCAAGGATGATGAGCTGCATACTGGCCTCGCGGAAGAAATCGCTATCCAAACGGTGTCACAAAAAGCCTGACATTTCGCTGGAATTCAGGCTAGTTGCTGTGGTGCCAGCATTCAATTGCCAGCAGGCAGATAGCCGCTACGGCACTTGAATTGCAGTTCAGTAATGACGTTTGTGCGGATTAGCTTTTCGCATATTACGACTCATGTCGATTACGCGGCCTGCCGATAAAACTTTCTTATACCCAGTCCGTGTCTGTAGCGAGTTTGGCTGATGTTTGCCGGAAACGTATATTACTGTTGGTCTTGCGACGCCCATTGCCGGGCCGTGGAAGAGTCTGCTGAAGGTGCCTGCTGCCCTCGCTGCCACGAACACCTCTCTGCCGATTCCAAAATCGGGGGCGAATCGTTGCGACGGCCATTCTTGGCCATGAACGACAGCAGCCCCAAGCCAGAGCCTGCGAGCAAGCGGCAAGCCGGTCTGTGGACCATACGCTCAGCCGCAATGCACTAAGCTACGAGCTTGGCAACGGTGGCCGCTTGTAGTCGACCGACGAACCGTTCTACAACCACGATATGCCCGTTGCCACCGCTCGATTCACTGCTCACTCGTTGGCGAAGCCCACGCGGCTCGATGCCACGCTGAAGAAGCAGTATCCGGGCTGGGGACGTCAGGCAGTGCAAAGGCTGATTGGCAGCGGCAAGGTGCGGCTGAATGGCCGAGTCGTCAAGCTATCTTCTTGGGAAGTGAACAACGGCGATAGGCTGGAAATCTTGGATCCGCCGGCCGATAAGGTCGCCGCACCCATCGCCTGGGACGATGCCTGGCTGATTGCCGATGAGCCTGACCTGGTCGCGGTGAACAAACCGGCGGGCTTACTTTCCGAAGCACCTCGTTTTTCTCCAACAGGCAACTTGCTCGATCTGGCGAAAGCTCGCTTTGGGCCCGTCATCCTGTTTCATCGCCTGGACCGCGATACTTCGGGCGTCGTCATCCTTACGCGCCCCGGCCCCGTCAACAAATACCTTGACGCCGCCTTCAAGAGTCACAGCGTTCGCAAAGAGTATCTGGCTGTCGTAACCCAGCCGAACCAACTCGACGCCAGTGGAACCATCGACGCCTACCTCGGACCGCATCCGCAGCGTCGCGATCAAATGGCCGTGGTGACTCGTGGTGGTCAGAAGGCGGTCACCAACTACCAGATTGAAGTTACGGACAAACAACGGCAACTCGTGCGACTGTTTCCGCAAACAGGTCGCACCCATCAGCTGCGCGTGCATCTCGCCCATCTGGGCGCGCCGATTCTTGGCGACCGCCTTTACGGGCCTCAGCCGCCGAAGCATCCTCGACTGCTGTTGCACGCCGAGCAGATTCACCTGCCCTCTGCCGAAGGCTATCCCGAGCGGACCTTCACTGCAGAACTGCCCCGGGGCTTTTGGCCACTTACCCCCTCCTTTTAATGAGCCGGAAGCGTTAGCGCCCGGAGAGTATTTTTCTTTGTCTTTTGAAGAGCGAATACTCTCCGGGCGCTAACGCTTCCGGCTCAGGAATTCTCAATCATTTCTCTTCCCATTTCTCCAAGTCGCGCAGTTGCAGATTCAGAGCATTCACCGAAACCTGAATCTCGTGAAACGACAGCCCCAGCGAACCCACCATCAGCAGCAGGCTCGCGCCAAAGGTGACCTTGGCGACCATTACTTGGTTCACAAAGAGCAGGAAGACGCACACCGTACAGAGCAGCAGGCTCAATACTCCGAACGCCTGCATGTTCCGAATCAGATGAACGCGGTACCGCAAATTGCCAATCTGGGCGACGATCAGTTCATCGGGTTTCGCCGAGTGCCGATCGTGCAGACTGCGGATCAAGGCGGCCAGAGCCAGGAAGCGATTGGTATAGGCGAGCAGCAGCAGGCTGATTGCGGGAAACAGTATCGCGGGGCTGGTTAGTTCCATAAATCACTCGCTGGCTGGGTGCTCCCCCGGCAAAACTGCCCATTCCACCGATTGGCAGCCTGCCCTTGCCGATTTTGGCCCCACCCGGGAAACTGGTGGCCGTATTGGAAGAGACTCGTGACAACGCGATTGGAATTATCACAAGGTAGCATGCGATGGAAGCTGGGATTGTTGGCTTGCCGAATGTCGGTAAGAGCACGCTGTTTAACGCGCTGACCAGTACCCAAGGTGCCCAGGCGGCCAACTACCCGTTTTGCACGATCGAGCCCAATGAGGGCATCGTCACCGTGCCCGACGATCGTCTGGCGAGAATCACCAAGTTCATCCCGCCACAAAAGGTGATTCCGGCAATCCTCAAGCTCATCGATATCGCCGGTATCGTCAAAGGGGCCAGCGAAGGCCAGGGCTTGGGCAACAAGTTCCTCAGTCACATTCGCCAGGTCGATGCCATTCTGCAGGTGGTCCGCTGCTTCGTGGATCCCGATGTCATTCACGTGGCCGGCAATGTCGATCCGCTGTCGGATATCGAAACCATCGAGATGGAATTGATGCTCTCCGACATCCAAGCTCTCGAGGTCGCCCTGCCGAAGGCTCAAAAAGCCGCCCGCAGTGGCGACAAAGAAGCCAAGCTGCGGGTCACAGCTATCGAAGCCTGCCACGCGCACCTCGCGAAAGAACAACCGCTCCGCAGCTTGAAGCTGCCGCCACCGGAAGCGGAATCAATTCAAAGCTTTGGTCTGATGACGGCCAAGCCAATTCTGTTTGTCGCCAACGTCGACGAAACCGATCTGCATGGCCAAGGTCCCATGGTGCAACGCGTCCGCGAGTTCGCTACCAAGATCTCGGCCGGCATCGTTCCCGTTTGTGCCAAGCTGGAATCGGAGATTGCCGAACTCGAAGAACCCGACCGCAGCGAAATGCTCGCTGGAGTCGGCCTGAAAGAACCAGCACTCGCCGCGCTCGCCCGCGAAGCCTATCGCACGCTTGGCTTGCAGAGCTACTTCACCGCCGGCGAGAAAGAAGTTCGCGCTTGGACCATTCCGGTTGGTGCTACGGCACCGCAAGCGGCCGGTGTGATTCACAGCGACTTCGAGAAGGGCTTCATTCGCGTCGAGGTCTACTCGCTGGAAGACCTCGAAAAGTATGGCAGCGAAAAAGAGCTACGCGCAGCGGGCAAGCTGCGCGTCGAGGGCAAGAGCTACATTATGAAGGACGGCGATATCTGCCACTTCCTGTTTAACTAACGCCTAGGCCGGTGCGCTGGGAGCGATCTTCTTCACTTCGTTTGCTTTGAGCTCGAAGTTCTGGCTGCCGTCAGCCTTCGGAAGGTCAACATCGACCTTCCCTTGATACTCGAAATCGGGCCCGATGATCTTCACGCGGTGCGGTCCGCCCACGGTGCCACTGCCGTCGGCACCTTGCGTATCGTAGTTGCCATTCGTGATCGCGCTGAAGCCTTGCGGTCCTTTGTTGCCGCTGGCCGGGGCGAAGTAGATCGTCCCCTTCGAGACCGGCTGGCCATCGAGGCTCACGTTACCGCTAGCGCGATACCGCTGGGGCCCATCGCCATCTTTACCGCACCCCACGAGCAAACCCAGTGTGGCTAAAAAACCGAGTGATAGCCACGCACTAACATTCCGATTCGTCACGAACAGACTCCAATCCCAAATCTCAAGTCAAAGCAATGGCCTTTACGAACGCTGCGGATCTTTAGTCGACCAGCGATTCGCCACCGCTGCGGCTGGCCATGGCTTGATAGATCGACATGTCGATGTTCTGCGAGACCAACCGAACGGAACCATCGACAAGACCAAAGAGCGCACCTGCGGGATGCTGACTGCCAAAGCTGATGTCGTTGAAGTTGTTGCTGCCGTTGTAGGGCGTCGAGTTGATCGGGAACTCGATATTCTTGGTCGCGGAGGTCGTGGTGGTCGAACCGCCGCCGCGCGTCCAAACCCGCAGACTGTGTGCGGTTGGTTGCAGAGCCTTCTGAAACGAGATTTCGCCAACGAGGAACGTGTTAGACGTACCGTCAGTCACGGCAGCCATGTTCGAGGCTTCGTAGGTATTCAGCACGCCGTCACCAGCGATATCACCGTGACCAGAAGACGTGTTGGGATGATTCGTATATACCTGGCCGGTCGTCGCGTTCGTTCCCTGCGGACCATTCACGCCGTAATAGTGTGTGGTGAAGCCAGCCACCGATTGGGCCGCATCCTTCTCGCCGCTCGAACCCGAGCGGACAATCGATTGGCTGGGACAAAAGTAGCCCTTGATCTGAATGTGCATGATCGGCGTGTTGGCTGCGTTGTTATAAGCGACGCCCCAGTTCACTTTGTCATAAACGGCGTTCTGCTCGATGAAGGGCAGAACGCGCACATGCCACGAGATGTCGTTCATCGCGGGAGTCGAACGCTTGATGCCGTCGGTGCCGCCGTAAGGAAAGGCGAGAACGGTATCGTGATAATTCTGCAGAGCCAGGCCAATCTGCTTGAGATTGTTCGAGCAACTCATGCGGCGGGCAGCTTCGCGAGCGGCCTGCACAGCGGGGAGCAAGAGAGCCACCAAGACGCCGATGATCGCAATCACCACCAGCAGTTCGACGAGAGTAAAGGCCCGTTTCGTTTTCGAACCAACCGTCCGCGCGCAAGAGAATTCCATCGCTTCGATACCACCCAATCACTACGCCTACGTTGCAATTGCTGACTGCCTGAGTCGGCGGCCGGAGAGAAGCGTTGCAACCCTATCTATTGATAGGGGGTAAGGTGCAATAGTTCCGGTGGATCTGAAAATGTATTTGTCGCAAAGACATTATTTGTTGATCGCGAACGCTCTCTCAGGTGAGAACTGGTCGCTTTAGGCAACTTGCGACCGCTTAGTCGCCGCGCACCGAGCTAGCGGCAACGAAATGTCTTCAGGCGAAGTTTCCGCTTCGAGTGAGATCGCGCGAACGAATCACGACGAAAGTTGTTCGCACTCGAAGCGAACGCAGAGGTCACCAAGTACTGCTTCGCAGATCAGTTGGCAGCAGTCTTGTTGGCTTCTTCGCCGCTGGCCGGGAAGGTACGCGGGCCGTAAACCTTGAAGCGGTAGACACGCAGACCGTGGGCAGCGTGGAAGAGAGCGCCGCATTCGACATCGACGGACTTGGTCTTGCGAAAGACCGAGGCCATGTTAGCAACTGCCCGGCGAACCCAAGGTTCTTGCAATTCTTCTTTGGTCATCGAGGCCGCGAGAAATTCCATGACGTGACCGGCCGAGCCCATCGCTTGAGCCAAGTCGGCGCTCATGCCCTGACGTTGAAAGTAGTTTGACGAGAGCGAGCCATCGGGGTTTTGCAGTTCCTTCGCCTTGGCGATGCAGTCCTTGATCTTGGCGTCAACATCGGCCCACACGCCTTCGAGCTTGCCGCCAGCGGCGACGTGACGATCGCGGGCCATGACGAGACCGAACATGCGGTGAGCGCCACCACAGGGGCTTTGGTCGAGGGCGTAGCCGAGTTCGATTTCGGCCAGCTTCTCAATGCTCCAGTCCGAACCGTCGGCTGCTTTCCAGGTGTAGCCAGGTTTGCGATAAGCACTCAGGGCCATCAGCGTCCAGCTGTATTCCTTGGCTGGATTGCGATGCACGTCGCGCTCGGCCTGTAGGATCCAATCGTTGAGGGTCATCTTTTCTCCCTCAACCATCACGGGTTCATCGAGGGGCATACCACAGTCGCACAAGTAGCCGAGCCATTGATCGGTGTGACCTTGGCCAGCCTTGGTTCCCTCTTCGAGCAACGCGCGCACGCCGTATTGCTTGGTCTCTTCGTTGAGCAGGTCACCTTTGACCAGGTTCCAGCCCTTCATCTTGCCGCCGTTCAGGACGTGCGTCAGAGCCGAGACGTCTTTGTCGCCATCGCGAACTTGAAAGTCGCGTTTGAAGGCGAGTGCGCCGTGAATCATCTGCCAGGCAGCTTGATCCTTCAGATCGAGGCGGCGATTTTCGTAGGTGTAATCGAGAGCGTCGTCGATCTGCTTCTTCAGTTCGGCATCGGTCAGTTCGGGCTTCTTCACGGCACCGGTCGAGTCGATGACCGGCTTATTGACCTGAACCTTGGTGGGTTCAGGAGCCGATTCGCAGCCGGTCAAAGCGACCAGCGCGCTGAGCAGGGCAACGGACAGGGCAATAAGGCGAACGGGAAAGCTGAACAGGGAGCAACCAGACATAGCGAAACACTTTCTCGGCGGGGAGTTGCCAGCAAGTCGGAGAAGACCGGTGGCAACTGCCGAAGCGAGGGGGAAATCGGCGTACCTGCCGCGAAGCGCATCCTTGGTACACGAATATACCCCTCAGTTTTGCCATGGACCAGGATTGCCGACCAGTAGTTTGGTTAAAATGGAGAAAGCTTGCCGCTGGCAGGCATTCCGGCCGGAATGCGTCAGTTTGCCGCAGAATCTGCCTCGCCACTGAGAGCGACTCTCAATAACCCGTTTCTCTGCTTGATTTTAGCGATCTTCGCCCCGCCTGCAGGTTGCTGGAGAGTGGCCTCCCTTCTACAATCCCGCATCACCCGATTGGTTTGCTGTCAGCCCGGCTGATCTTGTCGTTTCGTCCGGGTGAAGCCAGATCTTCGTCGCCGCTTTTTCGAGCCTGTACGCATGTTGCCACGTAAGCCGATTTTTCCGAATGTGATTGAACTGAACTTTCAGGCTGGCCAGGTCATGGGCTGCAATGTCTACCTGGTCTTCGATCAAAAGGAGTGGCTGCTGATCGACATTGGGTTCGAGGAAGCAACCGAGGAAATCGTCGAGCTGATTCGCAAGCTCGACTTCCCCCTCAGCCGCTGCAAGATGCTGATTGCCACGCACGCTGACGTCGATCACATCCAGGGACTAGCCAAGGCCAAGTCGTTGCTCAAAGCACCAGTCTATGCTCACCCCAAGGCCGTGAAGCCGCTGGAAGAAGGAGACCGCCTGCGCACGTTTGCCCAGATCGAGCCCCAGAACATCGACCTGGCGATGCCCGCCGTAAAGATCGATCACACCATCGAAGACGGCGACGTCATCACCGTCGGCAAGCTCAAGCTCGAAGTCTGGCTCACGCCCGGACACACCGACAGCCAACTCAGCTTCCGCATGGGCAACCTCCTCTTCAGCGGCGACAACATCTATCGCGATGGCTGCGTCGGCGCGATCGACGCCCATCACGGCAGCGACATCCCCTCGTTCATCAAGTCGCTCCAGCGCATCCGCAACAGCGACGTCGAATGGTTGCTCCCCAGCCACGGCCCCGTCTTTCGCAAAGACAACAAACTCATTGATGCCACCATCAAGCGACTCACAGGCTACCTGAGCATGGCCGACTGGGGCACCTGCGCCACGCATTGGCCACTCATGGACGAATACGAAGCGGAAGTTGCTGATGGCAAACTGCCCGAGTAAGTATTCTTCGTAGGATGCAGCCGTGCTGCGTCTTCTTCACCAATCCATTCGGACGAAGCACGGCTTCATCCCACGCTCAATTGCTTAACTCACCGCTACCGCAATTCCCCGCAGCACCAGGTTCGGCAAGTAGCGAGCGTGTTCGGCAACCAGCGGCGAGAGCCGGCGCAGATCGCCCCCGGTGATGAACAACTCCGGTTCCACGTCTAGCTCTGCCTTCATCCGCTCGACAATCTCACGCACGGCACCCACCGCGCCCCAGAACAGTCCGCTGCGAATGGCCGCGTCGGTGTTTTTGCCCACAACTTCCGGCGGCTCTTCATTCGGCTGCAGCGTCGTGAGTGGCAACTGATCGGCACCACCAAACAGCGCCTCGGCCGACATGCGAAAGCCGGCGAGAATCGTCCCGCCGAGAAACGCCCCTTCGCTACTGAGCAGGTTCACCGTCACGGCAGTCCCAGCGCCCACGACAATCGCCGGCGTGTTCGCGGTCCGCAGCACGTTCGCGCCAACCGCAGCAGCCAGACGATCGAGGCCCACTTTGTTGGGCTCATCCACGAGCACTTCAATCGGCAGGTCGTGCCGCGAAAGCACGCGATAGTCATCGGCGGGACGATGTTGGCGAACCCAGTTCCCCAGCCGTTGTTGCCCGGCGCGATTCACGCTCGAGACCCGCCAGCGAACCGCTTCGTGCGGCAACTTCTCCAGCAGTTCATCGCCAGGGCCATCTTCGGTGCGAAAGTCAGCGGTCTGCGTCGCCAGCGGCAGCTCGCTCGCAGCATTTCTCTCGGCAGCAAACCACCCGAGTTTGGCGAAGCTGTTGCCAATATCGACGGCGATCAGCTGCGGGCCACTCATGCGACAGCCTTGGCATCAAGGGCCGCAGTTACCGCGTGCATCAGGTGATTCAAGCCTTCGCCGGTCACTGCCGAGATCAGCAGCACGGGCGTGCCGATCGATTCCTGCAGCTTCTCTTGCACTTCTTTCGCTTCGGGCAACTCGGCCTTGGTCACAGCCACAATCTCTTGTCGCAGCCCCAACTCTTTGTCGTAGATGCCCAGCTCTTCGCGAATGGTGTGATAGTTGGCGATGGGGTCGCTTAGGTCGGCTGGAGCAGGCTCGACAAGGTGAACGAGGATCCCCGCGCGTTCGACATGGCGCAGAAACTCGTGACCAAGGCCCGCGCCGTGACTGGCTCCTTCGATCAGACCCGGAATATCGGCCAGGACAAAGTGGCGATCGCGATCGACCTGCACCATGCCCAGGTTGGGATACTTCGTGGTGAAAGGATAGTCAGCGATTTGCGGCCGAGCCTTCGTCAAGCGACTCAGCAGCGTGCTCTTGCCGGCGTTGGGCTTGCCGATGATACCGACGTCGGCGATCACCTTCATTTCGAGAACCAGCTCGCGTCGTTCGCCATCGCCACCAGGCGTATGATCGCGCGGGGCGCGATTGGTCGACGTTTTGAAGCGGCTATTACCCTTGCCGGCTTCACCGCCGCGGGCGACGACAATGCTGTCCCCTTCGAGCATCATGTCGCGCAGCACGAAGTCGTTCTTGTAGTCGATGATCAGCGTGCCCACGGGCACTTCCAGGGTCAAGTCGTGGCCGTCTTTGCCCGCTTTGTTCGAGCCGCTGCCGTGAGCGCCAGCGCTGGCCTTCCAGAACTTGGTGTGCGAGAAGCCGGCCAGGTTATTCACGCCGTTGCGAGCCACAATAATGACGCTGCCACCCTTGCCGCCGTCGCCGCCATCGGGGCCGCCATTGGGTACGTACTTTTCGCGGCGAAAGCTCATGCAGCCGTTGCCGCCGTTGCCGGCTTGAACCTCAATCTGAACGCGGTCGACAAACATGGCAGCACGACTCTAACCTTCCGACGAACCAAACTCGTACAAACAACTCTCACACGAAACGGCAAAGGCCCACGAGCCAGCGATAGCACGTGAGCCTTCAAGCTTGACAGCTTGGAACGGGCGAAGCAACTTCGCACCAGTTCAGCAAGCTGGTTCTTCGCAAAAAACTAGTTGGCAGCAGCGTCGACGTTAATGCGACGGCTGTCCTGGTCGAACTTCACCACACCGTCGGTCAACGCGAACAGCGTGTAGTCCTTGCCTTGGCCCACATTGCGACCAGCGCGGAACACCGTGCCCAGCTGACGAACGAGAATGTTGCCGGCGATGACTTTCTCGCCGCCAAACTTCTTCACGCCCCGCCGCTGACCATTCGAGTCGCGACCGTTGCTGGTAGAACCCTGACCCTTCTTATGTGCCATGACAGAAACCCTTTACGTCGATCGCGACCAGTCCGGCGACTGGTAGATTGTGTAATGTATCGGCTGCGAATCCCAGATTTTAGCGATACAACCACTCGTAATCAAGGCGTTCTGTCGCTCCAAACAGTTTGAAAATCTTCGCCTGTTCGGCCGGATCGGGATCGATCCGCATCCCATAGCGAATTTCCTCTTCCGCTTCATCAATGGCATCGCCCGGACGCCAGAAGTTCAAGCGGAGCGTCTTGTGCGTCAGTTGGCGACCTGTGCCGGGCTTATCGCCAGCCTTGAAGGCCCCAGCGGGATCTTCGTAGCGGTAGGCATTGGTCAAGCCTTGCACATACACGCTGAAGTAGTCGATCCGTGGGTCAACATCTTCCCAAGTCACCACGCCCCACACGGCCTTGTCCGCGTCAGGCTTGCTGACCCCAATCGGCACCTCCATGATCGACTGCGAGTCGTGCAATTTGATCTTCGTATCGCCAGGAAACTCCCGAGCTTTGATGACGGGCATCGCCGCCGGAATCACGCGATCGAGATACTGCTTATTGAACTCTACCGACTCCAGCACAAAGTGCGGGAAGAACCGCAAATCCTCGGTTTCCTTGTCGAAAATCGTGACGATGTTGGTCAGTTCTTTGCTGTAGGTGATGTGCTTGGTGCCGCGAAAATCTTCTTCCTTGGCGATGGGCTTCCAGTGGCCCCCCAGGTTACGGATTCGGTAAACCATGTACCAAACCAGCTTCCGCTGCATCTTGCCGTTGGCTTGCGGCATATCGACTTCAATCATCCGCATCGGCTTGAACGCAAACTCCAGGTTCCAGATCGTCCGCCGCAGGGTGCTGGCCTTGGCCTGTTCGAAGACTGTGTCTGTTTTCGGGCTCAAGTTAGGCTTGTAATCGAGGCCTGGAATGGCGATCGGAATCTCGGCCAGGGGGCGCGGCCCGCTGAACATCTCTACTTCGTTGGGCGTCGAAGGAATCGTGGTGACCACGCCTGGTGCTAGCCGGCGGGTCTGAGCCTGAACCAGGCCCGCTGCCAGGACCAACGTGCAGACGGCGAGGCAGCCAACAGCGACAACTTTTGAGAACATGGATTTCATAAGTACTGCCAACCAAGAGCGATGAGCATGCTTGCAGTCGTTGAGTATAGTTTGCCGACTTCCAAACTCCTAGCTTTCCCAGAATTCGCAGCATCCACACCTCGATATTCCCCGCACAACCGGCATTTCCCTCCTCGCGGACCCCGAGTCGGGATTCGGAGGTCGGAGCGGGGCCTTTCCTACCTTCCTTCCGCCCCTTTCTCCCTTCCGCCCCCGCCCCTGCGGCGGGGGTTTATTGGCTTTTGCACTACTGCGTGGCAACATCGCCCAGCCCGCTCGCGAACTCTCCCTGTCCTCAAACTACAAACCACGAACTACAAACTTCGAACTGCTCCCCACTCCGCGCTCAAAAGCACTCCTCCACCGTCTGCACGGGAAATTTACTCGGCGGCGGCTCAATCCAGTTCGTCGGCACCAGCCGGCGAAAACCTTCCGCCTCCTGCACTAACCTGCCGCGCGCATCCACGCTGAACGCCGAGCCCGGCTTCGGCGTAAACTTCTCCACCGCCGATGGATGCCGCTCCGTCGTAAACGCCGGCGCCGTCGACCGTAGGAACTCAGTCGTCGGGCAGGAAGAAGAGGGGGAGTGTGGAAGAGCGGGAGAGGGGGAGATTGTCGCATCCGACCGCTCCTGCCCTCGACCTTCTCCCATCCGCCCCCGTCTTTCCTCTTCCCGCCCCCGGGCCTGCCCCGGGGGTTCAACGGCTTTTGCACTACCGGCCGGCAACATCGCGTTGCCAACTCGCAAACTCTCCTCTGAACCCAGACCACTTTCCCAGCGGTCGCCCCTCACCCCGGCCCTCTCCCCTGAGTACCGAGGAGAGGGAGTTGGGACGGTTTTGATAACTTTTTCGTCGATAATTTCAGCGATAACCACGTCGTCGCTATCTTCTATTGTCTCAACGACTTCGCACGATTTCATAGCCGTTATTTCCGGTGTTTTTCCGCCTTCGGTGATAACCGTTTGATAACCACTTTCGGACGTGCTGAATCCATCTTCCTGCCCCCGCGTTTCTTCCTTCCGCCCCCGGGCCTGCCCCGGGGGTTCAACGGCTTTTGCACTAGCAGCCGGCAACATCGCGTTGCTCGCTCGCCAACTCTCCTGCGAACCCAGACCGCTCTCACAGCGCTCGCCCCTCACCCCAGCCCTCTCCCCTGAGTACAGAGGAGAGGGACCAAAGACGGCGGCAACTTCTTCTAGCTTCCCCTCATTCTGCATTCTGCGTTCTTCCTTCTGCCTTTCCTTCTCCCTTTCCTTCGCCTCCCACTTCTCCACCTCCGGCAGCGCCGCGTCGATCCACCGCCGCTGTTCCGCCATCCGCTCGTCGTACGTCATCTCGGGCTCTTCCGGAAGCCGATTCTTCGTCTCGAAGTCGACCGTGCCATCGAGTTTGATCCCTTCAAACTTCAGCATCTTTTCGCTCATGCGAATCGCATCGTTGAGAAATCGCGGATTGCCGTCGCGAGTCTTCGACGACGTTTCTACCATCAAGTCGCCCTTGAACTTGCGTTTTTTCGCATTGAATTGTGGCTCTTGCGACGCCCGCCACTTTTCGCACATCTGCGAGTAGCCCATATCGAGCCGACGCTTGTGCTGCCGCGTCAGCATGTGCAAGCGCTGGATCCGCCCCTGCTCGCTCTTGTGCTCCGTCTCGCGATTGGTCGTCAGTTCGGGCTCGCCTTCCCAGCGCTGCAGCTTGTGACAAATCTTGCTCACCGCAGGCTGCGAGATGCCGAACTCCGCCGCCACCATCCGCTGCGAGACCCCATGCGTCGAGCATCGCTCGTAGATCTCCAAATCCCTCGGCTTCGGCGCACGAAAGATGCTCTGTGTCTTCTTTTTCTTGCTCATGTTTCAAACTCCGGGGCGTGAAGACGGCGAAAGTGGGAGTGAGGGAAAGTGCGAGACAAATGCCTGGAAGCGCATGCGCCTATCCTTGGTTAACCAAGAACACCCGCCTTCTCACCCTCTCACGACCACCCAATTACTAACCAACTGCGCACGACATAGTGCACACATGCCAATTACTATCTCACCGTCGTGATTCTTTCACAAGCACTTTTTAAAAAAATTCCCCTAGCCCCTAGTTCCTAGCTCCTAGCTCCTAGTTCCCACCCCCAACCGCCCGGCAAAGTTTTCGCACGCGGAATAAGTGGAACTGAGTTGGAGAAAAATTCGCGAGACGCGAAGAATCAGGCGCGAAAACGATTGTCAAAATCGCTGCGAGCGGAAATAAACAGAAGAGGTCATGTTGTGTCGCTCGTTCAGAATGATTGCTGAAGAGCCAACGCGACCCGCGATGCTCTTTTGGTCATCTGTCCGGGCAGGGTGCGGCCATGAAATTGGACGCGAACATGCAGTTGTCGTTAGTGGCCGTCATCATGGCGGGGCTGGCACTCATCATCAGTCTGTTCGGGGCATTCCCCGGACTGAAAGGCGTCTTCTCGGTCGTCCGCGACGGAGTCCTCTGGCTGGCGATGCTCGCCATCATTGGCGGCGTCGGCTTTGTGGTCTATCAGCGACTGCAACAAACGCCGACCATCACGCAGCGCCCCACGCTCGAAGGCTTTACGAACAGTTCGTTCGGCGGCGGTAGTACAACAGTCTCGAGTTCGCCGGTCTCCACTTCGCCCGCTGCGAATGCCTTCGGCTCGAGCTCTTTTGGCAGCACTCCGCCGGCCACAACCCAGCGGCCACCCTTGCCGGACTACTCGCGGCCGTCGGTGAATACGCGACCGATGTTGCCGGCATTTCCCCGGCCGTGATTCGCGGAAGCGAGGTCCTTACCCCACCGCGTCAAACGCTTTGCCGGTATCGAGCGACTTACCAACTTGAGCCGCCGATTGCAGCAGTTCGACCACGGCCGCGCCCTGTTGCTTCACGGCCGATTGCTGCTTCATGAGCACGCTGATTTGAATCTGCGTTTGCAGGGAGGAATTTTGAGCGGCGGAAACGCAGCTGGTGTCGCACATACACGGCCTCGCAGAAAACGGACGTACTCCGGATTCATCGGCGGCGGTGGCGAGTCTTTTGATCAATTTTCCGGCGGCGGCACAATCGGCACAGGCCGAACGGGTTTTACCCCACCACTGACGTGCATCGGTCACCTCGATTAATTACGATAGAGCCAACGTGCGAGAACCGTGGGGCAGCAGCCAGGTGCCCTGCGGTTGTAATTTTCATCGCTGGAAGCTCCCTAGCCGGCGCGGGTGATTTGAAGCGGTCATGACCATCGAGTTTCCCTGCCCGCAATGCGCCCAGTTAGTGCGCACCCCCGACGCAGCTGCCGGCAAGCGGGGAAAGTGCCCCAGCTGCGCTGCCGTCGTGCAGATTCCGCTGGCCTCGCGCCCACCCGCTACACCGCCGCCGAAGCCGGCGCCGGGATCTCCTTCGGCTTGGCCACCGACGAAGCCGCCGACAAAGCCAGCGACGACAAAACCGGCTGCGCCCTCTCCGCCCGCAGCGGCGCAACCACCGAAGGCTGAACCGACTAAAACCGATCCGGCTGAGACCGGCCCCATCGAGTTTTTCTGCGCTTCGTGCGGGCAGCAAGTGCGCACGCCTCGCGCGGCAGCCGGCAAAAAGGGAAAGTGCCCGCACTGCGCCAGCGTCGTGCAGATTCCGCTCTCGAACAAAGCCGCAGCAGCTTCAGCGGCGGCAAGGCCGGCCGCGCGATCTGCTCAGCCCGAGATCGGCATGGCACCGGAGAGCGGCCAGCCTGAACCTAAGATGTTGCCGAAGCCCGAAGCGATTGCGACGGCCAAGCGGACCAAGTCGTCGCAGTTCACCCCGGCCAAGCCGGCGGAAACCAAAGTCGTGCCGACGGTCGAAGCCCCCGAGCCCGTGGCGCTGCAACCTTCGGTCATCTTGGCGGTCCCGCCTCCGCAGCCCGTCACGCCGCAGCAGCCCACGACCATTTCGGCCAAGCCCACACCGATTCTCGCGCCGCATCCCAAGCTGGAGCCACTCCCCCCCGAGAACGCAGGCCTGGAACCCCTTACCGACGATCCCTTTGGTGGTCCCGCGTCATTGCCACCTTCGACACCGGTCGATGCGTTTACCAATCTGCCGGTCCTCACCCCAGTCGGCCACGATGCCTACGGCGGAGCCGCGACGCTCGGCATTCCGCCGGCCCCGTATGGACTGCCGCCGAACAGCGCCTTCGATCCCAATCCGTATCAATCGCCTCAATATTCGCAACCGTCGGCCGGCTATCCACAGCCTGGCGGGGCAGGTAGCGGCGATAACTCGACCTTGATGTTGCCGGCCATCTTTCAGATGATCGGCGCCGGTTTTACGTTGTTGCTGCTAGTCCTGCCACTGTTCCGGGCCACCTATGGGCTCTTCGCCCTGCTGTGGGTTTCGTCGCAGTCGATGTCGCTCGAATCGCAAGCTTACTTGGGTGGTTACCTGGCCTGGCAGATTGCCGAATTCGTCTGGATGTTGATCATCCTCATCGTCCAGATCATGATCATTGTCGGTTCGGTGGGCATGATCCAGCGCCGAGGGTACGGCAACGCCTTGGCAGCTGCCTGGGGCGGAGCGATTCCGTGTATCGGCTGCTGTACCTTCCCGTTTTCCATTTGGGCGCTTGTCGTGCTTTATCAAGAGAATATAAAACGGTCTTTCCGAAGTTAAGGCAAGCTGCTGCCCAGCCGAGCGAAGAACAACAATTGCGGTCACACCGTCCACTAACAATGGCTCTCCTTCACGCGATGGCTGAATCATGACAATCGAGTTTCGCTGCGCGCAGTGCAATCAATTGCTGCGAGTGCCGGACACGAGTGCCGGCAAGAATGCTCGTTGCCCGAAGTGTCAGCTGTTGATGCAGATTCCTGCGACGAGTCCGCAGCAGTACGCTCCGCCACCGCCGCAGGGCAACTTCGCGCCGCCACCGCCCCCGACGTTTGCTCCGCCGGCCGGTTATGGTCAGCCGGGCTTTCAGCAACCGGGCTTTCCACAACCAGGTTATGGTCAGCCAGGCTTTGGTCCGCCCCCACCACCTCCTCCGCCGCCCCCACCACCCAATCCTTTCGACTTTTCCGGCGGGCACGGCGGCGGTTCAGTCGGTGGTGCAGGTGGCAGTCCGGCGAAGAGCGGCTCGTTCGATTTTCTCGGTGGTCCACCGAGCCCACAGCCCGGGGGTTTTGTCGCGCCGCCCAATCCGTATGCCTCTCCCGCGGGCACTTACGATTCGCATTCCGCGACCACTGCCCCGGCCAAAGGTGGCCGCCAGGGTTTGCCCTGGGAACGAAATCGCCACAAGAACTTCAAGTCGTACATGGATACGGCCCAGCTCATTTCCTTCGATCCCGGCCGCGCGTTTTCGATGATGTGGCAGCGCGGGGACATGGGCAACCCCATGTTCTTCTCGATGTGGGGCCTGGGCATCGCCTCGCTGGGGAATCTGGTTTGGGGCGTCCTCTTCTCCTTCATCATGATGGCCTCGATCGGCGCGCCCCCCGAGGCAATCGGCATGGGCGTGATGATGAGCGCCGTTCAACAACTGGTGATCGGGGCTCTCTCGGTGGGGCTGGGAGCCACGCTGGGCAATTTCATTGGCGGCGCTGTTCTGCATGTCTGCTTGCTCATTTGTGGTGGCAGTCGGCAGACGTTCGACACCTCGTTTCGCATCGTTGCCTTTTCTCAGGGTGGCTTAGCCTGGCTTAACTTGATTCCCGTCGCCGGCCCGCTGGCTCTCCTTTTCTGGTCGATCGCGGTCAACATCATCGCCGTGCAAAAGGCCCACGAAGTGCCGCCTGGTCGCGCGGCGATGGCAGTCTTGCTGCCGATCATTGTCATCTGCGGTCTGTTTACCATCTTTGCCGTGCTGTTCTTTTCGGCCATCATGGCCATCATCGCCCAAGCTGCTTCCCAGAACCGCTGATTGGAAACTCATGCCCATTGAATTCAGCTGTTCGCAGTGCAGTCGCCCGTTGCGTGTGCCCGATGCCAGTGCCGGCAAGATGGCGCGTTGTCCAGGTTGCCAGGCGATCAACAAGATTCCTGACGCCTCGTCGGATCCAGGTCTCGGCAGTTTAGGCTCGGCGCTACCGAGCGCTGGTTTGCCGAGTGCTGGCTTGCCCGGTTCTTTCGATCCACCTGCAACTGATCCGTTTTCACCGCCCAGCGCACTGCCACAACCGGCTCCCCCTGCGTGGCTGCCAAATGCCGGTGCGTTCGCACCGATCTCTCACAATCCCACGCCGGTTCCTGGTAGCAACTATCCCGTCGCGGGCAATCTGGGCACCAGCAATCCTTTTGCTGATGGCGCGCCGCGCGAGCCCAAACCGGCTGGACCAATATCGTTTGGCGATGCAGCCGCCAATCCGTATGCCTCGCCCTATTCGATTCCGCAGCATCTGCTAAGCAGCTCTCAAGGCTTGCCCTGGGACTTGGAAGTCGGCCCCAGCAGTTGGTTCGAAACGCTCAAGCTCATTCTGCTCGAGATGAACGACGCGTTTCGCCGGATGAAGCCCGACGGAGGTTACCTGGGGCCACTCGGGTTTTACATGGTCTGTGCCTGCATCAGCCTAGTGGTCAACATGATCTTCCAGGGTGGCTGGACAGCGCTGCAAATGGGCGCGCAAGGTGGCCAGGGGAACGGGCAAGAGTTGATCTACACGTTGATTGGGTATGTCGTCATCATGGCGGCTGGCCTGATCTTGTCGCCGCTGTTTTGCTTTATCGCGGCGGCCTTTTTGCACGGCTCGCTGATGGTCGTCGGCGGCGCGAATCGCGGCTATGAGACGACCTTTCGACTCACCGCGTACAGCTTTGGCACGATGACGATTGTGGGAATGATTCCCTGCGTCGGAGGCTGCGTGGTGCTCGTCTGGGGATTGGCCTGCTTGATCAACGCGCTGCTCGAAGCCCATCGTTGCACGACCGGCCAGGCAGTCGGTGCGGTCGTCATCTCGTTTGTGGGCTACGTCGTGCTGATTGTCGGCTTCGTGATGTCCATCGTCGCACTGGTGGCATTCGCCGCCGCAGCGGGGTGACCTCACTGCTTCTCTCAATCGCCGCTACTTCTTGGGTTTGATCTTACCAACCGGTGGCGACCATTCAGGAGGAGCAGGCGGCGGAAACCCGGGCGGGCGAACACCGTGATTGAGCGTATTCCAAGTTCGCCAAGCCAGATTTTGGATGGTTGGATTTGCGGAAGTCAGATGGGGAATGATTGCAGAGTTCAGTGCTTTTTGAACCAGCGCTTCCACTTCTAACGTCATGCTCAGGGAACCGAGGAATTCCTCCAGTTCACTCAGGGCTTCTTCTAACGAAGCACCATTGCCCTGCAATCGCTTCTGCCACAACCGCAACTGTAAACGACTGGTTGTCCAAGCACACCGAACCATAGATCCCCGGTATTGATAGCTCCTCAATCGTGGGAACTGCTGTTTCAAGTCTTCCCGAAAATCGGGCTCGCAAGATCCGAGATACTCCGACACATTAACGACTCGCTGCCCGCCAATTCCGCCAGCCGCTGCGTGTACGAGCTCGCGAATCAAATATCCATCGGGCACTAGACCGACAGTCACCTGATCGCAGATGAGAATCTCCTCGATTCGCGACTGGCCACGCCCTTGCCAAACCCGAACGTGTACTACAGCCCGCAGCACGTTCTTAGAAATCGAAGCAGCGAAGAAATACTCGCGGGCTACATTCGCCGCGAACGATCTGACAGGACGTTGCATCAGCTTGCGATTCTTTTTCGCGAGCTTCAGCACCACAACGAGCGGTGCTTTCAGGAATACTTCGAGAGCTTCGCGACGAGCAGCGGGCTTCTTCCCTTGCTGCGCCTCGCTCCAGGCTGCTTGCCATTCGCGCCAGCTTTTTTCTCGCATGGCCGGGCTATTTCTTCGCATCTACCGGAATCTGATCGATCTTCGCGGCGAGAATGAAATCGTTCTCGCTCAGGCCGCCGATGGCGTGGGTGAAGATCTCGATCCAGACGCGGCGATAGCCTTCGAGGTGCAGGTCGGGATGATGTTGATCGGCTTCGGCGATCTGGGCCACTTCGTCAAAGAACTTGATGCCGACCATGAAGTTCTTGACGTTCCAGTCTTTGCGAATCCGCTGGCCGTCGTGCGTGAGTCGCCAGCCTGGCAGTTGGGCCAGTTGCTGCTCGGCATCGCGGGCCGCATAAGGCTCGACGCCCCCTTCGCACGGTTTGCACTTTTTCTTCGTCAGTTCTGCCGGTGATTGAGAGGCCATGCATTTGCTCCAGGATGATTCCTGCCTTCATTATCGTTGCCAAGTCGCAGCATGGCAAAGGGGAGGAGCAAACAACAGGGGCGAAGCGAGCTATAATCGCGGAGCCAACTCCACCAATCCTTTCTCGCCCTCGAATTGAAGCCTGCGCATGCCCTGGACCACTGCCGATGCTGCTACGAAGTGCGCGCTGGTCACGGGAGCTTCGTCGGGACTAGGGCTGGCGATTGCCCGACAATTGACGGCTGCGGGAACGAAGGTGGCGCTCGTCGCCCGCGATGCTGCCAAATTGCAACTGGCCATTGATTCGCTGCAAGTTCCCGCTGATCGCACGCTCGCGATTGCCGCCGATATCACCCAGCAGACCGATGTCGACCGGATGCGAATCACGGTCGAAGAGACCTGGGGCAAGCTCGACCTGCTGGTGAACTGCGCCGGCAAGAGTAGTCGTGGCAAGATCGAAGACACGACGCCCGAGCAGTTTCAGGAACTGTGGGAGCTGAATTTTCTCGCGGCGGTCCGTTGTACGCGGGCGCTGTTGCCACTGCTGCTGACGACGCACGGTCACGTGGTACAGATCGGTTCGTTGGCGTCGAAGTCAACTTCGAAGTTTCTCGGCGCTTATCCGGCGGGCAAGTTCGCCCTCGCCGCATACTCACAGCAGCTTCGCCTGGAACTGGGCGAGCGGGGCTTGCACGTGCTGCTCGTTTGTCCGGGACCAATCGCCCGCGACGATGCCGGCTCGCGTTACGACGCCGAGGCCAGCAACCTGCCCGCCGAAGCGCGCCAGCCCGGTGGTGGCGTCAAGCTCAAGGGCATCAAACCCGACGATCTCGCCCGGCGCATCCTCCGTGCCTGCGAATGTCGCCAACTCGAACTGATCGTTCCCGCGAAGGCTCGCTTGCTCTTTACCCTCAGTGCGCTCTGGCCGAGTCTCGGCGATTGGCTGACGAAACGCATGACGGGCGGGTAACTTGTTGGCCGGCAACAAGTGGACGAACGCAGTTCCGGCAAAAATTGTTTACTGGCTACGATCTGTGGCGCATGGCGCGGTCGATGTCGCGTTTGGCGTCGTTCTTTTTCAGGGTCTCGCGCTTATCGTGCAGCTTTTTACCGCGACAGAGGCCGATGAGCACCTTGGCGATGCCGCGCGGGTTGAAGTAGACCTTCAAAGGGACGAGCGTCAGCCCTTTTTCGTGCGCAAGGCCGGCGAACTTTTCCTGCTCGACCTTTTTCATCAGCAGTTTGCGAGGCCGCTTGGGAGCATGATTCCAGATGGTCGCCTGCTTGTACTCAGCGATGTCGGCACCGACGAGCCAGATGTCGCCGTCCTTCACACGAGCGTATGCTTCGTCGAGCGACAGCTTGCCGTCGCGCAGGCTTTTCACTTCGCTGCCGAGCAGTTGCACGCCGCATTCGAGCGTGTCGAGAATCTCGAACCGAAACCGAGCCTTGCGATTATCGGAGACCATCTTCCCTTCGGGCTCTTTGGGCGCAGCGGGCTTCTTGCCTGCTGACTTATCAGCCTTCGCCTTGGTCGGCGGTGGTTTCGTCGGTTTTGGTTGGCCTTTGCCCATGATGCTATGACGATCTGATTTCTGCAACAAACGCCCCCGCCCCTGCGGCGGGGGTTCATTGGCTTTTGCACTACTCATTGCAACTGCGGCAAGCTAGTGCAAAAGCCAATGAACCCCCGGGGCGGGCCCGGGGGCGATATTACTAGCTGCTCTTCACACAATATACCGTGAGCGAACGTGGGCCGTGGGCACCGATGACCAGCGATTGCTCGATGTCAGCGGTCTTCGAAGGGCCCGCGATGAACGCGCCGAAGCGCGGCGTGCCATCGAAGGTCAGTCGTTCGTAGGCCGCGTGCATCGTATGGACGATTTGCTCGGCGGGAATCACCAGCACCAAGTGTTGCGTGATGAACAGCAGCACGCGATTACGCAGCTGACTATCCCACAGCCAAATGGCACCGTTTTCAGCCACGCCGAACTCGCCCCGCGCAATGGCGACGTCAATGGTCTCGAGTTGATGTGGATCGTCGCAGGCTCGTTCGTCGATGTTACCAGCGGCGATCTCGGGCACCAGCGAGGCGACCTGTTTCGCAGTTTGAAAGACCGTCAGCTGCGATAAATGTTCGCGCGCGGCGTCGAGTGAATCGACAAAGTGGCAACTGCCACCGATGCCGGCGAGCGACTTGGCGAATTGCTCGGCGGCGTTCTCGTAGGCGATCCACGGGCCGGCCAGATCGGGCAAGTCTTGATTGGGAAGGGTGTCCGCTCGCAGCCTGGCGAGGATTTCATCACGACTGGCCATGACCGCCCTGCTTCAAATTCGGCTGCTTCGGTTGTTGCTGCTTTGCCTGCTGTTGTTGCCGAGTTTTCAGCTCTTCGCGAAAGCTATGCGTGGGGAACATTGGCAACTCGCGTTGCTTGCCCCAGGGATTCAGCCGGTTGTAGATCAGCCAGCGAGGCAGCACTGGCACGATCTTCCGCGCGAGCCAACCGCTGAGGCGATAAATCCACGAAGTGCCAAGCACGATTCGCGCCAGCTTCATGCCGAGCACTTTATCGAGCGGCAGCTGATTCCGCTTGGCGATCTCGCCGCGCCACGTGAGCAATTGATTGTGCAAATCGATCTTCACCGGGCAGACATCCGTGCACGAGCCACACAGGCTGCAGGCAAACGGCAAGCTGTAATGCTTGGCACTATCCATCGCGGGGGAAAGGATCGAACCGATCGGGCCCGGGACGGTGCTGTTGTAGCTATAGCCGCCGCTGCGACGATACACGGGGCAGGTGTTCATGCACGCGCCGCAGCGAATGCAGTTCAGCGAGCGGCGATAGTCGCTCGAAGCACGAATCTGTGAACGGCCGTTATCGACGAGCACAATATGCAACTCACCGCCGGCTCGCGGACCATGAAAGTGCGAAGAGTAAGTGGTGATGGGCTGGCCAGTTGCCGAGCGCGCGAGCAAGCGTAAGAAGACGCCCAGGTCCTTCGCGCGGGGAATCAGTTTTTCGATGCCCATGCAGGCGATATGTACCTTGGGAAGCGAGACACCGATGTCGGCATTTCCTTCGTTGGTACAGATCACAATGCCGCCAGTCTCGGCAATGCCAAAGTTTACACCCGTCAGGCCCGCTTCGGCCCGCATGAACTTATCGCGCAAGTGTTGGCGAGCCGCTTCGGCCAGATACTTGGGGTCGGAAGCGCCCGCTTCGGTATGCAACTCTTTGTGAAACAGGTCGCCGATGTCTTGCTTCTTCAGGTGAATGGCCGGCAGCACGATGTGACTGGGCGGCATTCCCTGCATCTGGACAATTCGTTCGCCCAGGTCGCTATCGATGACTTCGATACCATGCTTTTCGAGATGCGGATTGAGATGGCACTCTTCGGTGAGCATGCTCTTGCTCTTCACCAGCCGGGTGACGCCGTGGCTTTGCAAAATCTCGAGCACGATTCGGTTGTGTTCGGCAGCGTCGGCGGCCCAGTGAACCTTCGCGCCGAGCTTGGTCGCTTGTCGCTCGAATAGTTCGAGATAGTCGGCCAGCTTTTGCTGGGTGTGCATCTTGATGGCGGATGCCGCAGTCCGCAGGTCTTCCCATTCGGGAAGGGACTTCGCGGCGAGGTCGCGCTTGTGACGCACGAACCACAAGGTTTGATCGTGCCAGCGGGCGCGTTCTTTGTCCTTGATGAAGCCGTCGGCGAGTACGGGATGCGAAGGGCTCATGTGGCACTCCCCGACAAGATCTCGGCGACGTGCAGCACGCGAATTGGCTTCTTCTGGCGGCGAATGATGCCGTCGAGGTGCATCAGGCAACTCATATCGTTGGCGGTGAGCACTTCCGCGCCGGCCTGCTCGTGATCGGCGACGCGATCTTCGCCCATCAGGCAGCTGACGGCTTCTTCGCTCACCGCGAACGTGCCGCCAAAGCCGCAGCACTCGTCGGGACGGGTAAGCGGGACGAACTCGATCCCATCGATCATCTGCAGCACTTGTTTCACTTTGCTGAACTGTGGGCCCATCACCTCGCTGCAACTACCCAGGCGCAGCTCCCGCAGGCCGTGGCAACTTTGATGCAACCCGACGCGATGCGGAAAGCGGCCGGGAAGCTTTTCGATCTTGAGGACGTCGGTCAGGAACTCGCACAACTCGAACGTCTTGGCCTTAATTTTTTCCAGGGCCGGGTCGTGATGCAGCAAGTGATCGTAATGATTCCGCACCATGGCCACGCAACTGCCGGAAGGGGCCACGACGTAATCGTAAGGCCCAAAGATTTCGAGAAACCGCTTGGCGAGCGGGCGGGCATCATCCAGGCAGCCCGTATTGGCCATGGGCTGGCCGCAGCAGGTCTGGGCAGTCGGAAACTCGACGGTTTGCCCCAGGCTCTCAAGCAAATCGAGCGTGGCCAGGCCAACTTTGGGAAAAAGCTGATCGACGTAACAGGGGATGAACAGACCAATGGTGGGCATGGGCAAACGCGGGGAGAGCAACTCACAGGCAATGTTGGTCAAAGTATTGTACCAAGCGGGCGAGCAATGCGAGTGGGGAAGTCGCGACTCACTGCCGACCTTCAGGCTGTTTCGTGCTGGGCCAGATGTTGAGCCTTTTGCTGCAGATAGACGGCATGTTCGCGAGCGGCGACGTAGCGCTCGTAAAACACGGCCGCTGCCGCCGCTTTTTCGGGGTCGACGGTCCGAGGCAACTCAGCACCCGTTTGCTTGTCGTATTTGCGGCCTCCTTGGTGATTCGAGTAACGCCGCGCGCGAGTCCAACCCATTTGCAGGAACTTGCGAGCCATGTCGGCACCGGGAAAGTCTTTCGCCCGCAGGTAAGCCAGAAACATCCGGTAGATTTTCGCCGCAGACTTCTTCGCTTCGGCCACACTCTTGAACCGCCAGTGAGGCAGAATCTCGCTCTTGTAGGGTTCCACCAGCAGCACTCCCTGCTCCCCCTTCCCCACCCGATACAACTCCGGCTGCTTGCGAAAATCGGTGCTCTGAAAATCCAGCGAGTAATCAAACGGAAGGCGGGGCATGATGAATGGCTATTGTTCCAGCGGCGTAGGTGGATCGCAGCAACAGTAAATCGCACTACAGGCGATAGTCGTGGACGGAGTGCAGTTTCAACGATGCCGGCACATTCAGTTTCTTGCGCTGACTCTCGAAGTCAACGAGCGACAGGGGTCCGCGAACTTCCGTCGTGTCGAATCGCAGAATCCAGTAGCTGAACACTCCTGGATCAGGCTCCTCATAGGTGTCATTCGGCTTTGCCTTGCGCTGCCGCAGGTGTTGTTGTTTTGCGATCAACCACAAATCGTCATGATCGATTTCGATAACCTTAGCAGGTATTACCGGAGGTGAATCCTTCGGCGCAATCGCGATTTGGTGAGCGGAGGTGCGGTAGACGACGAACCCCTGTGGCAGCTGCGCTGAAAAGTCAGCAGCACCTGCAAACCCAAAATCTCGAGCCCGACAGCCAGCCAATGCTGTCAGCAGCAAGATGCCGACTGCGGTCCAGGAGCGAGAGTGGTGAGAATTGATTTTCATCCTTGCCATTCTATTCAGGACACCCGCAGCGTGAGCGAGGAAAGCGAATTGCACGACTCCACGACGAATGGTCTTCCAGCGGCTAAACATCCGTGCGACGCTAAGCACTCGCCTCGCTCGCGCAGCGGGTTTTCTGAATTGCAACGCATCGGCACAAAGCATCGGCTCGTGAGATAAACCCCATGCCTCATCAGAATACGTCACCGCCTGCTCGCTCCGCCGCGCCGATCTTTGCCGCCGTGTTGCTGCTGTTACCGGTGTTGTACGTCGGGAGTTATCTGTCGCTGGTTGATCCGTATGAAAGGCCGGACGGAGATCGAGTGCTCGAATACCCTGTGGTGCTCTACTTGGAAGGCGATGATTTGAGGTATAGCGTCCATTCTTGGCTAGACATGCTGTATTGGCCGCTGGAGCGAATCGACAAGGCAGTGCGTCCCGATTCGTGGTGGCCCCGCAATTTCTAGAGGCTCGTGCGTGATTAGAATGGCGGGCATCATGGACATCATTCTTACGGAGACTGCCCTGACATTTGGAATCTGGATTTGGATTTTTTGGGAGCAGTTAAAGACACGAAGAGTTTCCATTTTGTCGCTGCTAATTTTGATGCTGTTACTCTCGTTCGGATGGGCGGCTGCTCTTGCCCATTTGCGGTGGGTTGACAGTCATCTGAAAAGCTCGGGGCTCAATGGGCAAATCTAGCTCCCGCTCCGCCGCGCCGATTTTGGCGGCCGTGTTGCTGCTGCTCCTGCCGCTGCTGTACGTGGGGAGTTATCTGGCGTTGGTTACGCCGCGGGGTACCCTCGTTCCCGTAACTGGGTCTTGGGGAGAGGAAGGGTTTTTGGTCTATGACTACCGTAACGTACGTAGCTACGGCTCGTATGCTTTCTGGCCGCTGGAGCAGATCGACCGGAAGTTGAGACCGGCGGTTTGGGAGCCACCACCGTGGCATGAGCCTGAGATCGGCCGGTGACCAAGCGACCGAAAACCAGCCACCACCCACCCTCGCTGCGGATTGCATTCGCGGGGGGTGTGGAGTAATTTGACTCCTTGCGGGTGACGACGGGCGGTTTTTACTGCGCAGTTGGCGGTTCTTTTCTGTCCACCCTCGGCGTCATTTATTCGGGAGCCAAGCATGGCGGTTTATCGGCGGATTGAGTTGACCAGTTTTAGCGGCACCACAGGCGACGTGACTCTGGTCCGGTTTGTTGACCGCAAGATCATCGACGCCACCAACATCCAGGAACTGGGAGACGAGCTGTTTTCCCTCGTCGAGAAGGAAGCCCGCAAACTGCTGGTTCTCAACTTCGCCAACGTCGAGTTCCTGTCCTCGGCGGCCCTCAACAAGCTGATCATCCTCGAGAAGAAGGTCAAGGCTCACAGTGGCAAGATGCGACTCTGCCAACTGCGGCCAGAAATTTACGAAGTCTTCGCCATCACTCGCTTGAATCAACTGTTTGATATCAAGGGAACCGAAGGCGAAGCCCTGACCGGGCTCTAATCAGCCCGCGGCTGCCCAGGGATGGCGGCCTATCGATCACCGCATTTCGGATCTGCCATGCCCCAGCCTGACTGGAATTGGAAGCTGGAACGCCGCTTTCCTAGTGAAGCTGCGCCGGGGCACGATGCCATCGCCAAGTTGCTCGCCGAGCTGGAACGGGTTGGCTGGCCCTCGCGCGACGTGTACGGCATTCACCTGTCGCTCGAAGAAGCACTGGTGAACGCCATTCGTCACGGCAACCAGAGCGATCCAGGTAAAGAAGTGCAGCTCCGTTTTTACCTGGCCGACGACTATGTGCGGATCGAGATTCAGGACGATGGTCCCGGTTTCGATCCTGCCCAATTGCCCGATCCCACCAGCGAAGAACATCTCGACCGGCCTCACGGCCGCGGCGTGTTGTTGATTCGCACCTTCATGACCCGCGTCGATTATGCGGGGCGGGGCAATCTGGTGATTATGGAAAAAGAGAAGTCTGCTAGCGGAAATTGAGCTACTGCTAGCCACTCTTCTTCCCTTCTCGTGCTGGCTGCTGACGAATTCTGTCGTTGCTGCTGCTTCCTCCGCACGTTGCCTGCGACTCTGCTCGCGCTTTTTCGCCGGTCAAATTGTCACCGCGCGCGGCCGAGTTCGCCCGCGATTTATGCGATAAAATCAACCTTGCAGCACTCTGACGCTCGCTGAAATGGGGCGGCTGCTTCTGCTGGCACCGCTAGCGAATTCTCGCCAGTTAATCGCTAGGGTTTAACTACTCTCCCACTGGCAAGCTAGGACGAGTGTGCGACGACGCACACGCACGATGAAGCCAAAGCGCGGCAGGGACCGATCAAACCTTCGGACGGATACGTCCCGGCAACGTTCTGCCGCCGCGCTTTCACCTGCCTGCAACGACCCAGTTGCCGGCAGAGCACGTTGGTGCAGTGGCGACATTTGTCGACAGGCGTTGGTTGATCCGCATTGACGTTGAACCCGCAGCAACGAGCCCGCAATGCCAGTATTTAATCTACGCCCGAGCCAGACTGCCAATCGCCGGCGCTGGTTGCAAGGCTTTTCGCTCGCTTGTGCTGCCGCGGTGTTCGGCACCGGCTCGTTCGCGCTCTCGTCGCTGGCTCCCGAAGCGGCCGCTGCCGAGAACCGCTTCACGCCTCTCATCCGGGCCATCGAAGCCGCCAAGCCTTCCGTCGTGAACATTCACGGCCGCAAAACCGTGCGAGCTGAAAACGCCTCGTATGGCAGCGACGGCATGAAGCAAGTGAATGGCATGGGTACGGGCATCATCTTCGATGCTCGCGGCTACATCCTGACCAACTATCACGTGGTCGAAGGGGTGAGCAATATTCAGGTCTCGATGCACAACGATCGCCAGGCCATCGCCAAGCTGATCGCGCACGACCCGAAGACCGATCTGGCCGTCATCAAGATCGAACCCGAAACACCGCTCAAGTCGGTTCAGTTCGGCACCAGCTGCGATCTGCTCACCGCCGAGACCGTAGTCGCCATGGGCAATGCCTATGGCTACGACTACACGGTCACGCAAGGGATCATTTCCGCGCTGCATCGCACGGTGCAGGTCAGCGACGAACAAAAGTATCAAGACCTGATTCAAACCGACGCCAGCATCAACCCGGGTAACTCGGGTGGTCCACTCTTCAATGCCGATGGCGATGTGATTGGCATCAACGTGGCGGTGCGAGTGGGCGCGCAGGGAATTGGCTTTGCCATTCCCATCGACGAAGCCCTCGAAGTGGCCGCCAAGCTGATGAGCATCGAACGGCTCGAACAGCAAAGCCATGGCATCGTCGGCAAGACCAAGTGCGAACCTTCGCAAAGGACGTTTGTCGTCAGCAGCGTGCGGCGCGAAAGCCCCGGTGAGATTGCCAATCTGCAACCGGGCGATGTGATTGCTGCCATCGGCGAACGCAAGATCGAACGAGCCCTCGACATTGAACTGGCCCTGCTTGGTCGCAAGAAGACAGAAGATCTACAGATCGAAGTGCTTCGCTCTGGTAGTCGCATGACGACCAACATCGTCCTGGCACCAGCCAGCGGCAACAAGGGTGGCAAGGTCGCCCTGGCCGATCGGGTGTGGGAGAACCTCGGTCTGCGGCTCGCGCCGATGGACGAAGCGGAATTCAAAACGCTCAACAGCCGCTATCGCGGTGGTCTCTCGGTCACTGCAGTCCGCGGTGATAGTCCAGCCTCGGCCCAAGGGATTCGCCGCGGCGATGTCCTGGTCGGCATGCATGTCTGGGAAACGGTCTCGCTCGACAACGTCTCGTACGTTCTCGATCGCGACGACGTCAACCGCCAAGAGCCTGTGCTCTTCTACATCTTGCGTGGCAGCGACACCCTCTACGGCCACCTGCGCTTCGCCGAACGCACTCGCTAACCGTAGTCATGTTGCTCCCCAAGATGAGCCAGCTCGATTGCTCGGTCCACCGCGCGCTGCTGTCATCTCGACGGAGCGAGATGAGTACGGTGACGGAGCGAGGTTACTACTTGGCTAGGGTGCGAGCTTCGCGGCGCAAGCGCTGGGCAACGGCACGCAGGCGATCGGCTTCGGCAAACGAGCCTTGATCTTCGCAGTCAGCCGCACGGGCATCGAGCGAGCGGCCGATCATGCGCAGCTGGTTGGCTAGCAGGTCGAGTTCAGCCAGCGACTCCGCCGGCGGCAGGTTCAGCGGCGCAGCAGGCAACTCGGACTGCTCGGCGGCATGGCGAGCCGCGACGCGGGCGAGCGCTTCGCGTCGTTCTTCATCGGTGATCTTGCCGCCGATCTGTTCCGCCGCGGTTCCCTGCAGCAAGTTCCCCTGCTGAGCACGTACAGCATCCAAGGCCTGATTGATGTACTTGGCTTCCGGCACTGCGGCCTTCGGCGTTTGGTCGGCAACCGGCGCAGCCGGTGCTTGGGCTTTCTCTTCGCCCCAACAGTTGAGACACAGCGTGGTAATGGCAATCGCCAAGATCAGCCAGGTTCGTCGTTTGCCAGTTCGCAGCCCAGTTGCCATCGCAGGGGTTCCTTCCCAGTGGTTGAATGGCGAAATTGTAGGCCAGCAGACCACCTGCCCGAAAGACAAACTGGGCAAGTTGACTGTGGTCGACGGCACGCTGGCAGGACAGCGTGTCGGCAGGAAGGTAAGATGGGACGCTGCAGGCATATATGTTTGGCTTTGCCGGAGATTGACTTCATGCGTAGGTTTTTTGCGGGTGGTGGGTTCTGCATCGCTATGGTCGGGCTGTTGCTGCTCGCCGGTTGTGGTTCGACTGATAGCGTTTCGTCGTCGGGCGGTGATGAAGGCGGCGGAGCAGAAGTGGAGTCGACCAGCTCCGAGATCAAGAGCTATGCCATCGCCGATTTGCCGGAGGTAGAGAAGCCGCTGGCGCCTCAAGACCAGGGTCGAATTGTGTTCAGCGTGCCGGTGGGTTGGCGAACCTTGCCCAAGGGCTCGAAGTCGCTGGCGGCGATGATTCCTGAAGAGGGAAGTGCCGCGAAGTTGCCGCGCATTACGATCAACGTCTCCGATCCGCCCACTGACGACAAAGCCAGCACCACACCCGACAACGCGGCGGAGTTTGCCAAAGCGATGCAATCCATCGCGCTGAAGGAAGGCAAGAAGATTCAGAAAGTCGACGCGACCACGCCGCTGATTCTGGGCGACAACACCTGGGTGCGGCACGTGCGCATCGCCAGCTTTAGTGATGCTCCGTGTGCCATTCAATCGCTGCAAACTATTCGCAGCGAACGGCTTTACACGGTCGAGCTGACCGTGACGGCGAACAGCGACAACCAATACAAAAACAGCCTGAAGAAGCATCGCGACTTCGCCTATGCCGTGGCGGCGCACATGCAATTCCCCAAGGACTCTGGCAGCGCGCCGGCTCCTGCAGAAACTCCGGCCGTGGAAGGCGAAGCGAACCCCGCTCCCACGGAAGAGAAGAAGGCGGAATAGCAAGTGCCGGATTCATCGAGAACATCGAAGGCGTCCACCGAATGGGGCGATGCCGCCGACCAGCATCACCTGGGCCTGCCGCGCCGCAACAACGGCAGACTGGTTGGTCTGCTGGCCACGCTGGGCGTCATCCTTGCCATTGTCTTGGCAGTGCGCATTTTTTCAACGTCACGCTCGGTCGAAGCGCAACCGGCGGTCGGCCAGCAACTGACGAAGTTGCATTTGGAACCACTCACGGGTGACGAATCGCCTCTGACCTCGGCCTCGCTGCAGGGTCAGGTCGTGCTGATCAACTTCTGGGGCCCTTGGTGCGTCCCGTGCCGATTGGAGTTTCCCGAACTGATGGAGCTGCGCGAAAGCTTGCAGGACGAGAGCAGATTTCGCTTTGTCTCGGTCACCTGCATGCCCAATCAAGACGAGCGGGAACTAGAGTCGCTCACGATTGCTTATCTGAAGAGTGCAGGCTTCGAGTTGCCCGTTCATCGCGATGCGACTTTCGCGACGCGCACAGAACTGATGGAACTGAACGACGGCAACTTCGCCTATCCGACAACCGTGTTACTGGATCAGCAGGGAATCGTGCGAGGCGTCTGGATTGGCTACCGTTCGGGCGTGACGTTGGAGATGCGCACCCAGATCGATGCCTTGCTGGCAAAGAAGAGCATGTAAGCGGAGCTATTGCCACGCAGGACTTACGACAGGATCTCCCGAATTGGCTTGCCGTGATCGATATCGAGTCGCTTGCGGCCGGGGATTTCTAGCCTCCGGCTGTCGAGGCCGAGCTGGTGCAGGATCGTGGCATGAATATCGGTGACGTAGTGCCGATTCTCCACCGCATGGAAGCCGATTTCGTCGGTGGCCCCGTGAACGACGCCTCCCTTGATGCCGCCGCCAGCCATCCAGACCGAGAAGCCGTAGATATGGTGGTCGCGGCCATCGGCCCCTTGTGAACCGGGTGTGCGGCCAAACTCACTGGCGAAGACGACGAGGGTGGAATCGAGCAAACCGCGCTGCTTGAGGTCTTTCAGCAAACCGGCAATGGGTTTATCGACCGCGCCAAAGTTTTTCGAGTGATTGGCCTTCAAGCCGCTATGAGCATCCCAGGCTCCTGCGCCGCCGGCACCATGTTGCACTTGAATGAATCTCACGCCACGTTCCACAAAACGTCGCGTAGCCAGCATCTGCAGGCCGAACTCGCGCGTGGCGGGATTATCGAGCCCATACAGGGCCTGAGTATCTTTCGTTTCCACATCCAGATTCAAAGTCTCCGGCACTGACGTCTGCATGCGATAGGCCAGCTCATACGCTTTAATCCGAGCACTGAGCGCCGGATCGTTGGGGTACTGTTCGGCCTTCAATTGATTCAGCTTACCGACCAGGTCAAAGCCGATCTGCTGTTCGGCAGCCGAGATGTTACTGGCCGGTTTGCCAAAGTCGAGTGGGTTTTTTGGATCGACACGAACCGGAATCGCATCATGGGACGGGCCGAGATAGTGCCCATCTTTCGCGTTCCAATACTCGCGCTTGCCCATCGAGATGAACTGCGGCAGGTTGTCGTTGAGCGAACCGAGCCCATAATGGACCCAACCTCCGAGCGTCGGAAACTCGCCGTCGAGCATGTGGCGGCCCGAATGGAACTGCGTCTGCGCGCCGTGATTATCGTCGGTCGTGTACATCGAGCGAATAATCGCGATGTCGTCAACGCAACCGCCCACATGCGGCACCCAGTCACTCAGTTCAATGCCCGCTTGGCCGTACTTTTTGAAACCGACTTGCAGCGGATAGAGCTTGTTCCGCTGCTGGCCGTTCGCATCGTTGATGACCGTAACGCGAGCCAGTTTTAACTTCTCCGGATTCTGCGCGTCCTTATGTGGCGTCTCGTTGATGGATTTGCCAGCGTACTTCGTCAGCTCCGGTTTCGGATCGAACGACTCCATGTGCGAGACGCCACCGTTCATGAACAGCCAGATGACGCTCTTTGCCTTCGGCGCAAAATGAGGCTGACCAGTTGGAGGCTGCCATTCGTCCGCCGGATTGGCGCGGAGCATACCGTCTTGCGCGAGGATGGTGCCCAGCGCGATTGACGAGAGACCTGCCCGTAGGAAGTTTCTGCGCGGTTGAAGAGTGGGAGAGGGCGAGTGCGCGAGGGAGGGAGGGCGCGAGAGAGAGAAATTTCTTTTCATAGGGTCCACTCCTCAGCGAATGGTCACGAAGTCGTTGTGGTTGAGCAGCGCGTGGATGATAGCAATGCGAGCGGAGAAGGAGGGGTTGGGCTTCTTCTGCGATGTGGCCAGGTCGGTGAGTTGGATGAGCGAGGATTTGACGAGTTCGAGTTCAGCGGGGGTTGGTTCGGTACTCAAGACGTTGATGAAGGCCGCTCTAGTGAAATCATCATCACTGCATTTCGGATTCCCCTTCTCAATCCGCGCGGCGACCTTTTGCGCGACGTCGAAGGCGAGCGGGCTGTTTTCGAGGGCGAGGGCTTGCTGCGGGACAATGCTCTCGGAGCGGCGGTAGCATTCGAGCACGTTGGCGTCGTCGAAAATGGAGAGGAACTTTTGATGCTCGTTGTGCGAATGCACAAAATACAAGCTGCGGCGTCTCGTTGATTCGTTGGCCACGGGAATCGAAGGTCCGCCCAGCGTGAGATCGAGTTCACCGGCGAGATGCAGCAGGCTGTCGCGAACGAGTTGCGCTTGCATGCGAACCGGATTCCCGTGCCAGTAATAGCGATTGTCGCCGTCCGCGGCGAGTGTGGCTTCGTTCGCACCGGCCGTCGATGAAGAAAGTCGATACGTCTGCGAAGTGACAATTAGGCGATGCAGGTGCTTCATGCTCCAGTTGCGTTCGCGCAATTCGACGGCCAGCCAATCGAGCAATTCGGGATGCGTTGGCGCGGTCCCTTTACGGCCGAAATCAAAAACCGTCGGAACCAGCGCGCGACCGAAATGGCGGTTCCATAAGTGGTTCACCGCCACGCGCGCGGTGAGCGGGTGCTCGTTGGCCGTGATCCACTTTGCCAGGGCCGTTCGCCGGCCAGTGCTCGTGGTGGGAAAAGGCTTCCGCCGGGAGTCCTCTTTTTCGAGATTGTTTTCGAGAGTCTTCAACGAGCCAACGAGCGACGTGTAGCTTTCTCCCGGCATCGCCAGCGCCTTCTCGGCCAGTTCGAGAGCCTTTTTGGCGGCGTCGAGTTTCTTCTCGGGATCTGCCTTCTTCTCGGCCGGCGCTTTCAACACGGCCAGTTCAGCGCGAGAGAGTTCTTCGTCGGCCTTCTTCGCCGCAGCTGTTTTCTCTGCCAGTGCGGCAGCGGTGAACAGCGGCTTAGTATCCGCTGAATCGGGACTCGCGTACTTGATGCGATCCGCGGCAACACGGGCATTCACTGCCGCCAACTGAGCTTCGGCGGTTACCAGGGACTTCGCGGCGATGGTGTGTTCGAGTTCTGCGACCGCTTTGTCTCCTTCCGCTGCCACGTCGAGTTTCTTATTCGCAGCGTCGACGGCTTCCTTCGCTTTGGCAACTGCTTGTTGAGCCACTTGCAGATGCGCCTCGATCACGCTGGGGCGCAAACCGGGTTGATACGCTTCGACGGGCAAAGTCACCGGTTCAATCGCAAAGGGAACGGAAGAGAGGAAAGTCGGAATCTGGGGAACAATCGGTTTGGTCTTGTCGGGATTGCGATCGTCGCCGCGAATGTGCAGGAAGGTCTCCGCGTCAAGATTGCAATCGAACGGGCGGGGGATGCCGTTCTTTTCGAAATCGAGTTCACCGCCGACGACATCGGTGCGAACCTGATAGGGCTCGAAGATGGCCCGCAGCTGATAGTATTCGACCTGCGATAACGGATCGTACTTGTGGTCGTGGCACTTGGCACAATTAAAGGTCAGCCCGAGCATCGCTTTGCCGGTATGTTCCACCGTTTCGTCGAGCCAACTGGTGCGGTTGAATTTGAAGTACTGCCGGGCGAGGAATCCGCTGCCGCGCAGGCGATCGAGATCGTTCGGACAGAGTTCGTCGGCCGCGAGCATTTCGCGCAGCATCTGGTCGTAGCCTTTGTCGGCGTTGTGCGACTCGATGATCCAGTCGCGCCAATGCCAGATGTGCTTTTGCGAGTTGCGCACCTCGGCCCCAAGCCCCCACCAATCGCTGAACCGCCAGATGTCCATCCAATGACGTCCCCAGCGCTCACCGTACTGAGGACTGTCGAGCAAACGGGTCACGACTTTGTCGTAGGCTTCCGCGGAGTTATCGGCCAGAAATGCTGTCTGCTCGTCAGTGGTCGGCGGCAAACCAACCAGGTCGAGCGAAACGCGACGGAGCCAGAGTCGCTTGTCGGCTGCTGGCTGCGGAGTGAGATTTCGCTTCGCATGTTCGGCCGCAATGAAGGCATCGATGGGGTTTTGCGCCCAAGCTGGATTGGCAACGGTCGGCAGCGGTGGACGAACCGGATTCTTAAACGCCCAGTGCTCGCGCGGGTCGCGCTCGGGCTGTTCATCGGCGGGAGCCAGCGCGCCGGCGGCGATCCAGGCTTTCATAGCTTCGACTTCGGCGGGCTTGAGCGGTTCCCCTTCCGGCGGCATCCGCTCCGATTCTTCCGCGGCCGAAACGCGGGCGATGATCAGACTCGTGGCATCGCCGGCCTTGATCGCCGCGCCACTATCGCCGCCCTTCGTAGCCAATTGAACCGTATCGAGCCGCAGGCCGCCTTCCTGCTTCAGCACGCCGTGGCAGGCATAGCACCGCTCACGCAGCACTGGCTTGATTTTGCTCGCATACTCGCCCGCAGGTTTCCCAGCGGCGGTTTCCTCTTCAGCAAGCGCGCTCGAGCCCAGGGCAAGACTGCCGAGCAAAAAACCAACAACAAGAGTCAAACGCTGGGCCATGCAAAAATCCTCGGGCGAGGGTCTTGGCCAAGGTGGGAAAGAGAGGCGGGCCGTAGCCGTTATCGTACTCGGTGGGAGAGGGAAAGTCTCGGGTTGGGTTCAGGGATGTCACGGTCAGGGAACCCAAAGCGTGAGCTGAAGCGTCGGGCAATCTAGGAAGCACCGCCGCGCTAGCAGTGCCAGCGACTTAACCTGTGCGGGCAACGAGTCTGTCGCCTCTAGGGATGCTACTCGCTGTGTCGATGACTCCCATTGATCGGCTGTTGCGTCCTTTGCCGATCTTCCCGCCTGAAGCCTACCAGTCACGAATCTACCGCCTTGTTCGGCCCACCTCGGAGCCAACCGTGCTCGTAACGTCGTTGGTGCATAAACTCGCACGCACACTTCAGCCGTGGCGCTATGGCGTCGTTGGCTTAAGTTGCTACGTCGCCATGACCAGCGGCCTGTTCGCCCAGCAGCCTGTGCAAATTCGGCCGGCCAACCATCAAGCGCAAGCGGCGGTGACACCCGCGGAGACAGTCATCACACCCCTCGCTCGGCCGCAGTTATCGCTGGTCGATCTTGAGCAGATGGCGCTGTCTAGCAATCCCTCGCTAGCTCGTGCTCAAGCGGGCATTCAAGTGGCGCGAGGTAAGTGGGTGCAGGTTGGTTTGCCACCGAACCCGTCCGTTGGTTATTCGGGGCAACAGCTGGGCAGTGGCGGCTTGGCCGAACAACATGGCGTGTATGCCACGCAAGAGATCGTGCGAGGCGGCAAACTGAACCTGAATCGCCAGGCTGCGGCCCACGAAGTGGCCCAGGCCGAGCAACAGTACATGGCTCAGGAGTATCGCGTGCTCACTGATGTGCGCACGGCCTTTTATCAAGTGCTGATTGCTCAGCGGCAGATCGACGTTTCGCACATCATCGCTGGTAACTATCAGCGCGCGGTCGAAACCACCGAGCGTCTGTTTCAAGCTCAAGAAATCAGTAAGTTGGAAGTGCTGCAGGCGCGCCTTGAGTTCGAGTCGGCCAGCGTGACGCTCAAGAACGCGCAGCACAGGCACAACGCAGCGTGGCAATCGTTAGCGGCTGTAATCGGCCAGCCTCACTTGCCGCCACAAGCACTCGCCGGTGATGCGGCCATCGCCTGCAAAAACTTCGACTATCAGCAGACGTTGCACCACATTCTGTCGGCCAGCCCGGAAGTCGCGGCCGCGGCGAGTAACATCGAACGTGCCCGCTGGGCCTATCAACGGGCACTCGTAGAAAAGAAGGGAAACGTCAACCTGCAAGCCTTGTACAACTGGCAAGACAACGGCATCGGCGGCCGCCCCGATGGCTCGCTGGTCGTCGATATGCCCATTCCGATCTGGAACAAGAACCAGGGTGGCATCGTGCAGGCCCAGGGCGAAGTGGCCATCGCCGAGCGCGCTTTGCAGCAGGTGGAACTCGACTTGCAACAACGGCTGGCACCCGTCTTCGAGCGATATCAGAATTCTCGTAACCAGGTCGAACGCTACGAAAAGACCATTCTCGCGCTCGCGCAAGAATCGACCGAGCTCTCGCGCAGGGCCTACCAGGCTGGTGAACTCAACTACCTAAGCCTGCTCCTGGCCGAACGCAGTTTCGCCACGGCCAATCTTACCTATCTCGATGCCCTGCGAGACCTGCGCCTGGCCGAAGCCGAGATGGATGGCTTTCTATTGCAGAACAGCCTGTCAGCGAGATAATTCGGGCCAAAAGAGAAAGTGAATACGCTCCGGGCGCTCACGCTACTGACTGAGAAGACGTTAGAGCGTGTGCAACTTCGTCCCTGGATGAACGGCCTTCGCGAGGTCGGCAACATGCTGATGGTGGGTGAAGAGAAGGACCTGGGTCTTTTGCGAGAGTTCGGCCAGGCACTTGAGCGTGGCACTTGCCCGGGCGTCGTCGAAAGTCATCAACACGTCGTCGATGATGAGCGGCACAGGTTCGCGGTTTTGTAAGTGCTGCTCGATGCCAGCGAGGCGCAAGGCCAGAAACAGCTGATCGCGCGTACCTTCCGAGAGGCCGCTAATGGGAACCTGAGGATTGGCGTGCCCTTCGGGACGAACTGCCTTGAGCACGTCTTGCCCCTCTTCATTAAAGATCTCAAGCGTGGCGAACTTCTCATCGGTGAGCATGCGAAAAAACTCGCCAGCCCGGCTGAGCATGGTGTCTTGATGCCGCGCTCGATACCGTTCCTTGGCTCGTTCCAAAGCGATATTGGCCAGTTGCAATGCCGCAAACTCCAGCACCTGCTCTTCCAAACGAGAGGCGACCAGTTCTGACTTTTGCTTGGCTTCCGCAGCGGCATCCGAAGCCTTCAAGTAGTCTTTCAACACCAGATTCGCTTGCAGCGCGGCAGCTTCGGCTTGCGCAATTTCGGGATCGAGTTCCTGGGCTCGCCGCGCGAGAGTGGTGATCCGCTCATCGAGGTTTTCGCGGGCGGTAACCGCCGCGGCGATGAAGTCGTCTAATCCTTGGCCCCGCGCACTCTTGAGGAGCACTTGCTCGTGCTCGCGAACTTCCTTTTCTGCCACCAGTCTTTCCTTGGCGCTTTGGACTGCGGGCGTAATCTGCTCGCTGGAAGTGACATCCACCTGCGCGGCGAGCGCTCCGAGCGCGGCTTCGGCCTGCCGAAAGGCATCGGTTGTGGTGGCCAGTTCGGCTTGCTGTTTTTGCAGCTGCCTGCTGCGGTCTTCGAACTGCGTGCGGCGAACCCGCGCGACCTTGAGTGATTCTTCCAGCTGGCGAAAGTCCTCGTCCAGAGATTCGGCCGTTGTTGGCTTGGCGGCTTTGTTCAGCCGTTGCCGCACGGCCGAGATTCGCTGCAGGAGCGTGGCCCTATCTTCAGTAATCTCTTTGATGCGAGCCGCTTTGATGCGAGCCTCTTTCATCTTGTCCTGCATCTCGGCGATTCGTTTGAGATACTCATGAGCCGTGGTGACCGAAATTTCGCCATCTTGCAATCCGAGCACAACAATGGCCGCCGACCAGGCTTCTTTCCACTTTTTCTGTTTCGCTTGCGCAGCTTGCAGTTCGCTATCGGCTTTAGCGGTTTCCAACTGGAGCCTCTGTACGTCCTCTTCCAACTTGGCAGCATTGGCTCGCTGCGCGGCCGCCTCTTTGGTCACTTGACCAGCAAGTGAGAGGGCCGCGGACAGCGTGGCGACCGACTTGGTTGCGGGACAAGCCGCGGCGAGTTGCGTTTGTAGCGAGACAATTTCTCGTTGGACCGCTGCTACCGCCTGCTGGCCTTCCTGCCAGGCGGCGAGGCGTTCAACGAGCCGTTGCCAGGTACCAAGCCAGGCTTGCATGACGGGCGGAGATTGCGGCGCGATGCCCGCTGCCTGCCACGCCGCTTGCCAATCTTTTTCCAGCTTCGCGGACTCCGCGTCCGCCGTTTGCAGAGCTGCGGTCGCAGTTTGTCGGCGAGCTTGCAGCGAATCGAGCTTTTGTTGCAGAGCCTGACAATTCGCAATGTGTTCGGCCTCGGTACGCAAGCGATCGGCAAGCGAATCAGCCTGGTGAACGACGATCTCGGTCGTATCGATCAACGACCGGCCGGGGGCATGCTCCGCTGTGAATTGGTGTTCCGCTGTTTCGTCGGCCTGAGCACTTAGACGCCGACGAATGAGTTGCAATCCACCATCGCGAACTTGCCGAACGTCGTGCAACTCAGCCAACGAGGGCAAAGCTTGTGTGCCCGTCGAAGCAGCAAGCCTGCCTTGCTCGGCGAGCAAGTCCCGCTCAATCTCGGTTAGGTCGCTTCGGGTTTTAGCAAGTCCGTTCTCGGCAGCAGCGCGGCGTTTCACGAACTCCGCGATCAGTTCACTGGCCGGCACAGACACTGTCGCGGCACTCTTCCAGTCACCGGGCGCGGCGGGTTGCAAGCGGCTGAACTCGCTGGCAAGCCGCTGTTCGTCGGCAGTGAGTTTTGTCTGCAGTTCGCGTAGCTTCTCTTCCAATGGACCGCGGGCGAGGATCGATTCCGTTAGCGCCACGAGTGGCGTGGGATCAACGTGGGGAGCCAATGAACGCTGCTTACCTGCAGCAATGCTCAAGGCCTCGCGAGTTTGCTCCAGCTTCGTTTCGGCATTCGTCACACCCTGCGCCACGGCCTTGGCATCGGCAGCCAGATCGCGAATGCGGTTCTCATCTTCGAGTCGCGGCTGGAGGCCGAGCATCTGGTCCCAGTTGGTCGTATTGGTGAGCTCGCGAAAGATATCGCGGGCCTCGCCGTCCAACTGGCGGCGGCGGGTATCGGCTTTGAACTCTTCTTCGCGGGCCTTCACTTCGGCCCCCACGAGTTTTTTCAGTTCATCGATTTCGCTCTCTTCGTCCAAGACGCCCGTCGGCAGATCCTCGGCCTGCTGCTGTTTTTTCAGTTCGTCGTACCTGGATTGCAAATCCTGCAACTTCGCCTGCGAGGCACCTCGTTTTTCGCGCACCGCCTGCAGTTGCTGTTCAAAGTCCGCGGGCAACAACGGGGCTTTGGCAACGACCGCCAACCGCTCGCGCGCGGCCCGATACAAGTCGATCACAAGCAAGGCTTGCTGATAGCGATCGAGCAGCAGTTGCTCGCGACGAACTCGCTCGCGCTCCTCACGCAAAGTCTGCGCCTGCTTTTCGGCCGCTTGACCTTGTTCGACGGCGGCGGCATACTTTTCGGGCAACAACGAGTTATCTCGAATGGCCGCTACCTGATCTCGATACTCGCGCAGCGACACGGCGATCGGTTGATTCTTACCCGCCGACTTATACAAGCTGTTCTGGCGCTGTTGCAGCGATTCGGCCAACTTGCGCAGGCCCGCCAAACCCGCGCCTGCGGCGAACAAGGCTTCGCCCAGGTCACCCTTTCCGTCAGCAATTTGACGACCACCAGCGACCAGCCGTTCGGAATCCAACCCAAAGAGTTGTTCGAATTGCGACTGCTGCAAGCTGCCTAAGAACTTCGCCCACAAAGTGTCGGTGATTTCCTGCTTCTCATCGGGCGTCAGAAGTGTAGCTTTAAGGCCTTTTCGCCGGACGCAGTCAAGTAACTCGCCAGCTGAGCTCTGCAGGGATGCCTGCACGCGGAACTGAGTTGTTTTAAAGTGATAGTCGTCAGCCGTCGTTTTGCCCCACCCAAACAACAGCGCATACAAGCCGCGCAGCGCGGAACTCTTCCCTGCTTCGTTGGCGCCGAAGATCACATGTAGGCCGCCATTGCCGGTAAAGTCGAGCGTCCGATCTTCGAACGGACCAAAGGAGCGAAAGTTTACGCTGACGAACTTCACGATTGGTCCTCCGCCGAAGCTTGCAACAGCACGGCCGCTCGCGCGACGATGTCGTTCCACGATTCCTTTGCCACATTTCGCAAATTTGCTGGCAAGCTCTTGAGCAATTTTTCGCATTCACCGGCCGCAAAATCTTCCCACGCGGCCTCCGGGTCGGCTTGAATTTCGGCCAGTACCGTGCGTAGTTCGCTAGCCGCGTCCTCACTGAGTATGGGAGAACTCGCCGCTGTAGATGGCAATTGCTTCCACTTGATCTTCTCGATCCATACATCCTTGCCAAACTGCGCTGCAAGTTCCGCGCGAAACTGATCGGCATCGGCTGCGACTCGGTGCCGCAGCGCGTCAGGGCAAGTGAGCACAAGACGAACTGCCAGTGGACGTCCTTCGGCTTCGTCCTGGGCCGCCGAGACGGCAGCGCGCACGATGGCGAGTAGATCGGCGGCTGACTCTGCATCGGCTCCATCGACGACTAGGACTTGCCAGCGAACAACATCGAGCGGGCGGAACTCGGTGGTGACTCGCGCTCCATCGACAGTCACGAGCAGACAGCCTTTAGCTCCCGTTTCGCGTGCATGTCGGCCCTGCACATTGCCGGGAAACTCGATCCTTGGTCGCTGCGTACCGTTGACCGATTCGCGCTGATGAATGTGTCCTAGCGCCCAGTAGTCATAGTCGCGCGCGATCAGTTCGCCGACCGTGCAGGGAGCATAGTTCGCGTGCCCTTCGCGCCCGTCGAGGGCCGTGTGCAAGATGCCAATGTTGAAGTAGCCCGAAACCGGCGCAGGATAGTTGGCTGCCAAATTGCGAGTTTCGGCTTGCTTTGCAAAACCCTGGCCATGCAAGGCGACGCGCAGTTCGTCCAGCTTCTTGGTGCTGGGTTCGGACGTGGCAAACGAATGGACGTTGTCGGGAAGCGTGAGATAGTGAGTTGTGCGGCTCTCGGCATCGTGATTGCCGCGAATCAGCAGCACCGGAATCTTGGCCTTCTCCAGTTCGCGCATACCACTGACGAAGAACAACCCCGAGTTGTAGTCGGGCCAATCGCCGTCATACAGATCGCCCGCGAGAATCACAAAATCGACGCGCTCGGCAATCGCCAGCTGGACGAGTGCTTGAAATGCCTTGCGCGTAGCGCCGCGCAGTACATCGACCGGGGCACCTTCGTACTGATCGAGTCCTCGCAGAGGGCTATCGAGGTGGATATCAGCAGCATGCAGAAAACGCATCGGCAGGCTCATCGCGATTGCGAGTGGATGGGGAGGGACTAATCATCTGTCCAGTATCTTAGCAACTGGCGAATTTCCTACCAGCATGCTTGCCTGGGTGAGTAGCGTACTAAGGGGTTGAGATTTTTCGACGACGCGCAAAGTGCTCCGAAACTGCTCTGGACTCGGCGAAATACTTTTGCGATGGTCCCAGCCCGTGTCTCATTCCCGCTCACCGATCGGTGAAACAGCGGGGAATGATCACGCGGACCATTCGTAGAAAATCAGTTGCCTGGGAGGCCCTGCTCATGTTGTCGACGTTCCTGTTTCAGCGATCTCGCTGGGCGATCTCGCTCGCGAGCGTGACTCTCGTTTGTGGTCTGATTGCAACTCCCGCTTTTGGCCAAGCGCCAACCAGCGGCGGTTGGAAGATGCCGAACCTGAACCCCTTTGCCGGCAAGAGCGGTCCCGCGACGGGTCGCGTCAGCGATAAGCCCCTCGTGCCAGACGGCATTAACCCGTTCAAACTATTGCCCGGTTCTGCCGGCAAAACCTCGAACAGCTCGTATCAAAAGCCACAACAACCTTCCACCTGGCAAAAGGTGACCAAGGGGACCAAGAAGGCCGCGGCTCAAACGGCTGACTTCCTCAATCCGTTCAATGATGGCCAACCGGAAGTGCAAGAACAAAGCGTGACGGGCTCGAACAGTCTGTTTAACCAGCACGCCAATGCCCGTGCTTCGAAGCCTGGCACCGCTCCCGGTACAAACCGCTCGTGGTTCCCTGGCTGGGGTGGCGGCAAGACGCCGGACTCCAAGCCAAAATCGGTCAACGAGTTTCTTAGCAGCCCACGTCCCAATTAGTCACCAGTAACAACACGCGGGCCGAGCAACAATTAGAATCGGGAGAGCAGTCAATACCGGCCGCACTACTCTCTGGATTTTCCTCCGCATGCTCGGCCGACTCGTTACTCTCGAGGTTTATCAGAATGCCATGCAGGCCCACCTGGTGAAAAACCAGCTGGAAGCTGCGGGCATTCGTTGCGTTCTTGCCGACGAGTACGCCACCACCATGGTCTGGCATCTCACCAATGCTATCGGCGGTATCAAGCTGCAAGTGGCCGAAGAAGATTTCGAGCGTGCTGCGGAAGCGCTCGATGCCGTGGAGCAACAACTGCAGCATGGCGATGAGGAAGACGCCCCTGCCACAGCAACCCATGCACGCGATGAGGATGCAGACGATCAGGCGGCTGCGGAGCCCAAACCGGGCACTGACGAAGACGATTCTGAACCGACCTTGAATGCTCGCGAACAGGATGCCGAACGAGCCTATCGCGCTGCCCTGTTCGGCTTTATGTTTCCGCCGCTACAGTTCTATGCCACTTGGCTGCTGCTGAGCGTGTGGCAAGCCGACGATCCGATTCGTCCCGCCGTTCGCCGCAAGCTCTACTGGGCGATCGGCTTCAACGTGCCGATGTTTTTTCTTGCTGCCGCAGCGACATTGATTTGGCTCCGCAGCTTGATCTATGGACCGGAGCTATGAACGGAGTCTGGACGGCCAACTCGCGGGAACTGAGTGCCTATCGCGGGTTGAAGTACGAGTTGTTGTTTCAGTCAGCGCCAGCGACATACGAGCAATTGATTCAAGCCTGGCGGAGCGATGAAGCGTTTCGCAGCTTCTTTAATCAACTGCTGGCCGATGTTCCCTACGCCTCGTATCGCTGGGAAACACCCTCGTTGACGACCTCAAGTGTGCAACGAGTGTTTGAGTTCGTGGCCATCGATAGTCCCGACCTCGCGCCCCACCCCGATCGCCATTCGTTCGCCGAACACTTTGACACCGCAGGTGCTAACGACACCGTCGTGACCTTTGCCAACTTGGGACGGAATGCGATCCTGGTCGTGCCTTGCCCCGTTGGTCCGGATCGAGCCTATTCGCATCTCGGGACCTTCGTACGCGCTGCTCCGGCCGAACAACAAGACCTCCTTTGGCAGCGTGTCGGCGAAGCACTCGATGGTCGTCTCAGCGCTGACCCCGTTTGGCTGAGCACTGCCGGCGCGGGTGTTTCGTGGCTGCACGTTCGCCTCGACAATCGGCCGAAGTACTACCGGTACGATCCGTACCGAGTTGGGTAAGCCAGTGGCCCGGCAATCTTGCCGAACCAACTTGATGTGAAGTGTGTCGTTGACGGAGTTCAAGGGGCCAATTTCTCCGTGGTGCGATGATGCCTGACTACAACTGGATCAACAGTGAGATCTTTACCGTTAAGGAGTTCTTCACGGCTGAAGAATGCGCGATGGCAATCGAACTGGCCGAATCGCATGGCTTTGCCGATGCGCCGATTAACTCTTCCTTCGGCCCCGAGATTCGCAAGGACGTGCGCAATAACGAGCGTGTGATGATCGACAGTCCCCTTCTCGCGGCGGATCTGTGGAAGCGAGTTACTGACTATGTGCCGCACCGCTTGGGCGATGCGACGGCGGGCGGAATTAATGAGCGATTTCGTTACTACCGCTACGACATCGGCCAACAGTTCGACTGGCACTACGACGGTGCTTATGAACGGCCGAACGGTGAACGAAGCAAGCTAACATTTATGATTTATCTCAACGACGACTTCCTTGGCGGACAAACATCGTTCGAAGGAATCACCGTGGTTCCCGAAACCGGCTTGGCCCTGTTCTTTGTGCATCAGATTCGACACAAGGGGCAACCGGTGCATCGCGGTCGCAAGTATGTGCTGCGTACCGACGTCATGTATTCGCAGACGAAGTGATTGCGGTACGCGAAACTCAATCCTCACGCTCGATCAGCAGGAAAGGCGAGCACTTCCTGAATGGTGGTCGCGCCCGTGGCGACCATCAACAGGCGATCGACGCCGAGGGCACAGCCTGAGCAGGCAGGCAGGCCATGCTGCATCGCGGCAACGAGGCGGCTCTCTGCGGGCAGCGTGTACTTGCCCGCAGCGACTCGCTTTTGATTGTTCGCACGATTGCGCTCAAGCAATACTGCGGGGTCAAGCAACTCGTGGTAGCCGTTGGCCAGTTCAACCCCGCTCAGATACAACTCGAAGCGTTCGGCGACCGCTGGATTGCCTTTGCTATCGGCTGGGCGAACTTGCGCGAGCGCCGATTGATCGGCTGGGTAATCGTACAGGATCGTTGGTCGCTCTTCGCCCAGTTTCGCTTCGACCAGTTCGGTCAGTACTCGATCGAGCAGGACCGCGCGGTCTTGCTCCTCGTCAGCTACTTCTTTTCCGTTGGTTGCTAGTGCGCTTCGCAGTTTCGGAACATCCGCGGTGAAGGGATCGATATTGGCATGTCGCTGAAAGGCTTCTCGAAACGTAAGTTGCTCGGCATCTTCGCAGCCGATGGCCGCACTCACCAAGTCACTAAGTAATCGCCTTCCCGCTGCGTAGTCATCGCCGGCGCGATACCACTCGAGCATCGTGAACTCGGGGTTATGCAGCGGACCGACTTCGCCGCCGCGATACGCTCGCGTGACCTGATAGACGGCCGCCGCACCAGCCGCCAGCAAACGCTTCATGCCGAACTCGGGGGACGTTTGCAAGTAATGCACTTCTCCAACGTCGGGCTCGCGCGCATCCTTGAACAGCGTGACCCGCAGCGGATCGAGATGCTCGTCGATCACCGAGTCGCGCGAAAGCGTCGGCGTCTCCACCTCAATGAACCCATGCGCATCAAAAAACCGGCGTAACCGCCGCAGCAACTCAGCCCGCTGATGGAGCATTTCTAAAGAACAAGAAGGGAGAAAGTCGCTCGACATCGTCTGGCCAGAAGTCCCCGCGGCACGGGTTCAACGGATGGCTAGTGCAAAAGCCAACAAACCCCCGGCACAGGGCCGGGGGCGAGAATGCAAAAGGTGAATGCTACGTCGAAACGCGTTCGATGTATTCACCACTGCGGGTATCGATTCGCAGTACGTTGCCGATGTTGATGAAGAGCGGAGCAGCGATTTCGGCACCAGTCTCCAGCTTGACGGGCTTGGTGACGTTGGTGGCCGTATCGCCACGAGCACCTGGATCGCAGTATTCGACCTTCAATTCGACGTGCGCGGGCGGTGTCATGCTGACGGGCTTTTCATTGAAAAGCATCATCGTGCAGGTCATGCCGTCCTTCAAATACTTCCAGGCATCGTCGACCTTGTCCTTGTCGAGTTCGTACTGCTCGAAGCTGGTCGCATCCATGAACACCCAAGTATCGCCCTGGCGATACAGGTACTGCACTTCGATTTCTTCGACGTCGGCCGCTTCCAGGGTATCGCCACCCTTGAAGACGCGCTGCAAGGTGGTGCCACGAATGAGGTTCTTCAACTTGCATTCGTACAGAGCGTTCCCCTTACCCGGCTTGCGGAAGTTCATTTCCGCCATCAGGTAAGGCTCGCCATCGATCTGGACCTTGATGCCTTTTTTGAAATCGCTCGTTTTATACGTCGCCACGTTCGTGACCCTGCTACGCTAACTGGATACTGGGGATTATGGTGTGAGAATGGAAATTGTAGCGGCTGACAACCCGATTGCCTGCGCCACTTCCCCCCGCCCAATGCCTGGGCGACTGGCGGTACCGCATGACTGGAAAACAGCCCTCAAAACGGCCGTGCGCGAGCCGGCGCAACTGCTGGCCTTGCTTGACCTTCCGGAATCGCTCCTGCCGCAGGCTGAAGCGGCCGCCAAGGCCTTTCCGTTGTTCGCGCCGTGGGGCTACATCGGCCGCATGGCAGCTGGAAAGTTGGACGACCCGCTGCTGCGGCAAGTTCTGCCGCTGGGTGATGAACTGAACGAGGTGCCAGGCTTTGCGGCCGATGCCGTCGGAGACAGCGCGGCAACCAAGTCAGCGGGGCTGATTCAGAAGTATCAAAGTCGAGCCCTGCTCATCACCACCGGCGCGTGTGCGATTCATTGCCGCTACTGCTTCCGGCGACATTACCCTTACTCGACCGCGCCGAAGTCGGTCGACGACTGGGAACCGGCGCTCGACCTGATTCGCGCCGACGAATCGATCGACGAGGTCCTACTCTCCGGTGGCGATCCCCTGACACTTGTGGATTCCACGCTTGCCGAACTGGCCGATCGTCTCGCTGCGATTCCCCACCTGAAGCGCCTTCGCATTCACACTCGCCTGCCAATCATCATCCCCGAGCGAGTCACCAGCGAGTTACTCGCCTGGCTGCGCGGAACGCGACTCGCGCCGCTGATCGTGGTGCATGCGAACCATGCGCAAGAAATTGATGACAGCGTGGCCCATGCGCTGGCCCGTCTCGTTGACGCGGGCGTTCCGCTGCTGAATCAATCCGTGCTACTGCGCGGGGTGAACGACTCCGCGGCGGCGTTGGTCGATCTCTCTCGCCGGCTGGTCGATCTGCGCGTGATGCCCTACTACCTGCACCAACTCGATCGCGTCGCCGGTGCTGCCCACTTCGAAGTGCCGGTGAAACGTGGCCTGCAACTGATCGCTGACATGCGTGAACAACTTCCCGGCTACGCCGTGCCGCGCTACGTTCAAGAGATTGCTGGCGAACCGCACAAGCGCGTTCTCGCGTGAACTGCTGGAGTTAGGAAAATCACTTCACCTTGTGCAGGCATTCGTCGACCTGATGTTTGGCGGCGATGGGGCTGAGTGAGGGAACGATGTTGCGGCCTTGGCCGAGATAGAGGCAGCCAGTCGGGGCCGCGTATTGCACGGCGTTGGCAATCAGCAACTGAATATTCGAGTTGTGATAAATCGGAAAGGTATCGTGGCCGGGACTCAGGTAAATGACTTTCCCTTTTCCACGTCGCCAGGCACAACCGCTGCGAAAGACCTCGCCCCCTTCGAACCAGCTGAGCAGAAACAGTTCGTCGGGCGAGGGAATATCGAAGTGCTCGCCATACATTTCGCTCTGCGGCAACTCGAACCATTCATCGCGCAGGCCACTGACTACGGGATGTCCGGGATCGATGACCCAGACCCGTTCTTTCTCGGCTGCCTCGCGCCAGCGCAGCATGCAGCTGGTACCCATCAGGCGGCGAAAGATCTTCGACGCGTGTGCGGAATGCAGTGCGACGAGTCCCATGCCATGCAGCACACGATCATGCACCCGCTGCACGACTTCATCCTCGACGCGCTCGTGCGCGGCATGTCCCCACCACAGCAGCACGTCGGTTTCTGCGAGCGCCGCATAGGTCAGGCCGTGGTCGGGCTCGTTGAGCGTGGCAATCCGTACCTCGACGCCATTGCCCAGACGAGTTTCGAGCGCATCGGCAATCACCGTATGCAAGCCGTTAGGGTAGATCTTGCGAACTTGGTCGACCGTCAGTTCGTGAAGGTACTCGTTCCAGATCGTAACGCGCAGCGGAGAGGCAGCCATCCGTGTCTCCTGGGTATGCGAGGAAAGAAGAGTTCGGCAGACCAGCTCAGCTGTCCGCAGGATCAAATGGTGATCGCTCCCACCAGCGCACGCAAGGTGGTGAAAGTTTAGTAGTCACACGCGGCGACAGCGTCGCTAGCTCTTCTAGCGATGTTAGCTGGGAACGATTTCCGGCCACGAGACATCGGCGCGGGTGTGCAGCCGACCGGCGACTTCACCCAGATTGGGATTCTCGACCAGCAACTGTGCGAGGATATCGTTGACGGTGAGTGGTCCGACATCAAAGCACAGCAGCAAGTCGGCACCAGGAGCATCCACGAGGCCCGGCAGTTGTTTAAACGAAGTGGACTGCAGACTCTTCTGCCACAGTTGCGGATCGCGAGAAGCTTGCGATCGCTCAGGCAGCACGCATAGGAACCGACGTTCGGCTGCAGTCCCCTTCCAGCGAGGTTGCGCTTGCTCGACCAACGTGCGCCAGTCGGCTGCAAGTTGAGGATCGATGGCGGCCCCTTCAGCCAGGACAGCGGCGATGTCGAGTGATTCCAGTTGTTTGAGCACCAGCGCGCGGCTGTCCCGTTCGAGTTGAGCCAGTAACTTCGTGCGGCCATCTCCGGCGCCGATCAGTGCCGCGAGCAGGCCGCCGGCGGGCAAGAGCATCGAAGTGGTCAGCTGCTCATCGAGCACCATCGCTTGTTCGGCATTGGATACGCGCAGTTGTTCGGAAACCAGTTTGCGTAGCTGACCGAGCAGCGCTGGAGTAGCGGCCGGTGTGCCCGATTCTTCGCCATCGTCGAACACCGAAGCGAAGAACTGCAGTTCGCGATGCGTGTCGACCAGCAAGTCGCCACAGCCACTCAGCGAACCCTGCAAGGCTTGCACGATCTTGCCGGCCAGTTGCGCACCAAAGTCTTGCAAGCGATAGCGACAGAATTGCAAGAAGGCAGTTTCGGGCTCGGGGCCTTGAGCCTTCTTCACACTGGCGCGAGCCTTCTTCCAGTCGGCCGGCAATGCGACCAGGTACTGTTCGAGCGTGCCTGTTTCCTGGGCAAGGCGGCGCCGCAGGTCGCGCAGCTGATCGAGCATCGCGCGGCAATGTCCTTGAAACCAGTTAAGAGATTTCTGCGCGGCGTACAGCCGTTGCTCAGGATCATCCAGGTAGGCAAAGAGCCAGGTCTTGAACGAGGCGGCGAGTGTGCCGATCCGTTCCTTGAGCGCCGCATCGGTCGCTTGGACGAGCGCCGGAACGCCGGTCCCTTGTCCAGGCGCGACAGCTTCAGCTGTGCGTGGTCCAAACAGTTCGGTGGTCGTGGCCAGCCAACGCGCAACCGGTGAAGCGGCTCCCGCTTCCTTGGCCAGCGTTTGCGTCAACTCTTGAAAGAAGCTTTCCGGGTTACCACCCAGTTGGCTGCCGGCGAGATCCATCAATTGTTTGACTAGCGTCTCTGTATCGAGGCCCCACGAACTGGCTTGCTTCTGCGCTTGCAGTTCGAGGAAGGCATCCTTCATCCGCCCTTCGCTATTCGACTGCGATTGGCGACCCGAGAGTATGTTGCTGGAACGAACGGCAGTCGATGTGCGAATTGATTCCGGTGCCTTGGGTTTGCCTAGCCAACGCTGTACGAGTGAAAAGCACAGTCGGCGAACTTCGCGCGCTGCCAAATCGTCGCGCGTGAAGCCCACACGGACAATACCGGCCGTGCGGAACTGAGCCTGCTCGGCTTCGTTTACTTTCGCGCGGGCCTGTTCGGCAGTAACACGGAAGAAGTTATCGACGGGAGTTGCCACATCGAGCGCGACCAGATCGGCCAATGAATCGCAGGAAGCATCGAAATCGTCGTTCGAAAGTTCATCACCCAAGTGAATGATGCGGGTCCGAGGTGAGCGCTCAATCGTCCGTGGCTTCAAACCGCAGGCCGGGTCACCAGGGAACTGTGCTCCCTTACGCAGCTGATGCTGCCATTCGGCCAGCAAGGCACAAGTATTGGCCGTTGCCAGTTGCACACCGGTCGCCGTGCGGGGCGTGGTATGAGCCAGCACGACGCTCAGGTCGCTAGTGGTGAGGTTGAGTTCGTCGAACAACTGTTGCAGCCCGACGACGATATCAATCACCATGCCGCCGCCGGTGCCACCGCCTGTGCCGGCAACGATGACGACGCGAGGAACTTGAGGCTGATCGCTACCGGAAATGGGTCGCGCGAGCAGCTGCAGCGAATTGCGCAGCGCCTTCCAGATCCCTGCCGAGTGATCGACCATCGCCAGTCGGCCGAGTGGTCGCAAGCCTTCGGTCTGCTGCGAGCGAGGGATATTGTAGAGCCAACGCCGACCGAGCCATTCGAGCATGCGGCGCGAGTCGTCGCGGTAATCGCTGCTGCGGCGCAGGGGCAAGTGAATCAAGTCTTCCGGCCGATAGGTCGTGCCCGACGACGATTGGCAACTCTCGAGCGCTTCGCGTCGATCGGTGTCGAACACCAGCGACTGCACCGGTGCTCCGAGCGGATTTTCGGCAAACACCATCTTCAAGCGATTGAGGACTTTGCCACCTAAGCCGCCGATGCCCACCAGCAGCGTCGGTTGGGGCGTCCAGTTGAGCGTATCGAATTCCGGCGGCGGCGCATCGATGGTTTGCAACCGCTGCGTGAGATTGACGCACAGGTCATCTTCGGACGAGACCAGGCGGTTATCTTCGACCAGCGAATCGGCCTGCTGCGAAGCCTCTTCGAGACTCGCAAGCATGTGCTCGGGCGAGCGCGAAGCTTCCGTCGCGTACGACATCGGCGGCAGCGGGGCTTCGGGAGTTGGTGCTGCGGCCGGTTGATTCGCGGCGGGCTGGATGACTCCCGGCTGTGAGTTCGCCTGTGTTGCCCCTTGCGTAATATGTCGGCCCAGTTCGTTGGCCAGTTCTCCGCGAGCATGCGTCATGCGCGCAGCGACAATCTGCTGCGTGGCTTTGTTGAGCGCCGCTACCATCTCGCGGCAGTTGGCAAACCGTTCGAGCGGATTCTTCGACAGGCTGCGACCGATCACTTGCTGATCGGCTTCCGGCAACGCTGCCATGCGTGGCTTGGCGTTCAAGTGCTGGGCGGCGAGTTGCGCGGCCGTCTTGCCCGGAAATGGCAACACGCCGCTGAGCATCTCTTGGTAGACAATCGCCAGGCTGTATTGATCGCTGTATTTTGTCGGTCGGCCTTCGAAGACTTCCGGCGGAGCATAGATGGGCGTGAGACCGCCCATCATCGAGGCGGCCGCTTCGTGAAGATCTTTTACCAGGCCGAAGTCGGCAACCTTTACGCGACCACCAACGAGGAGCAAGTTTTCGGGCTTCACGTCCAAGTGTTGCAACGTGTGATGCTCGCTCATGTAGTCGAGCGCGTCGGCCGTATCGCGCAAATGCTGCAGCAACTCGTCGCGAGGAATGCCCGGGCGACCTTCTTTGCGGCACTGATCGAAACGATCCTTCAAACTAGCGTCTGCCAATTCGGTGACGAAGATCAGCTGGCTATCGATGATTTCGATGCGTTCGATCGAGAGCAAGAACGGATGCCGCACACCCTTGATGCGCTGCAGCGCTTTCATTTCGCGCGAGCCGCGGTCTTCGTCCAGCAAGCCGTAGACAAACTTGATCGCCTTGATGAGCCCGCCGGGAGCTTCAGCGGTCCAGACCTCGCCATAGCCACCAGCGCCGACGCGCTGGACCAGCTTGTAGCCAGGAATGGGTTCACTCGCTTTTCGTAAGACGGCTGGCACGGCGCAAGGCTTCCTTTCCGGGCGAGACAAGCGAGCGCAACCGCGCGCATCACTGCCGTCCGCCCGTCAGCAATCGAGATAGCACACTACTAATGTGGCTCATAAATTGCGCTCGTCAGCGAGAATCTACGGGGTGTAACACCGACAACACCGGCCAGTACTAGCGGTGAATTTTTACTAGAAAGCGAACCACCCGCAGAATCGCTACGACTGCCCGCCGAGGTCGATACCACCCTTACGCGCGAGCGAACCTCGCTACAAATTCTCGGTAATCAGCGGGGGTATCGATGCCGATGCTGGGCTCGTCAATCGTGCCGACGAGGATGGTCTGACCGGCGTGTAAAACCCGGAGCTGCTCCAGGCTTTCGAGTTGCTCCATGGCTGGGCGAGGCAGACGCGAAATCTCCAGCAGAAATTCGCGGCGATACGCATACAGACCAATGTGCTGATAAAAATGCGGTGGCTCGGCAGTGAGCAACTCGTCGCTCCAGGTCCTCGCGTGCGGAATGACCGAACGGCTGAAGTAGAGGGCCCGTTGGTGCTGATCGAAGACGACTTTCACACAGGCCGGGTCAAACAGTTTTTCTTTGCTGCGGATTGGCGTGGCCAGCGTCGACATCACCGCGGCAGGATCTCGCTCAAGCAATTCAATCACTTGATCAATGGCGGCGGCGGAGATTTCCGGCTCATCGCCCTGCACATTGACAATGATATCAATCTCGGTCCAGCGGCGCGCCACTTCGGCGACGCGATCGCTGCCGCTGGCGTGATTCGGATCGGTCAACAGCACGTTGCCGCCAAAGCCGCGCACCACCTCGGCAATCTCTTCACTATCGGCGGCGACGCAGATGTTTTGCGGTTTGGTGGCCTTCGACGCGGCTTCATACGTGTGCTGAATGACCGGCTTGCCGGTTTCGGCGAGCAGCAACTTCCGTGGCAGACGCGTCGACTGCAACCGGGCCGGAATCACGATCGCAGCTTGTAGCGGTTGAGGCATTCGATTCGGTTCCATGATCTGATTCGTCATCGACGAGACTCCTCCTTGGTTCTGCTGACTCGCTTGTCGCCAGCAAACCATCTTCAACCCAACGGGGCGTTTGCCTCGCACGCGAGGAACTGAAATCTGTTCGACGCGTGATTCTTTGTCAAACCGTGCGCAGAACAAAACTTTCGAATCGCCGTAAGTCTTCGCTTGGGCCAAGTCGTTGGGGAAAAGTTCTTTCACAATCCGGGATGGTTTGTGAACGCGACCTGCAGTATCTCTCGGCTGCGGCGCGCCTTCGTGTTCACAAACCCCACCCGTTTGTGAACACCCACCATTTCCACCCGATTAGACTTACGTCGACTCGGCAGCATGGCGCGGAAGCTTCCATCTCAGAAAGAAAGAGCTACCGCGGTCGCGCCGGAGAGAACGGCGAGCCGGGTGCTTCGGTCAATCGATCGATACCGGCGGGGTCGGCATACACGGGCAAGTAGCGGTACGAAGCTTCGAGACACAGGCAGGCGAGAGCCGTGCTATAGACGCGGCCGCCGTAGCCGCCCCAGACTTGATCGGGGTCCCAACTGCCCAGGTACTGGCCATCGCCCCGTTGTCGCGGCAGCAGTTCGGCTTGCAGGGCGTTATTCCAACGCACCCAGTCGGCATCCTGTTTTTGAAACAGGGCCAGCGTGCCGTAGTACCAGTAGTACAAATTGATGCGGTCGCCGCGTGGCAACTCCTGGCTGATGAAGGCCGCTGCTTCTTCCACGGTCTCGGGACTATTTTCGACATCCAGAAAGAAGCGGCAGGCGAGAGCTTCGGCGGTCATGGGGCGGGTCGCTGCTTCGCCGGGGCGATAACTGGCGAGCCCTTTGTAGCGACCGGCAGAGACCGAGCGGAGGAAGCGAATCATCCGCACACGGGTCGCGTCGGGGATGGGCATGCCGCCCATTTCGGCCGACTTCAGGGCCATCAGTTGCCAGCCGAATTGGCTCAGGTCGCCGGCATCATGAGGCTGATAGCGCCAGCCACCGCCGACGTGCTGGGCTTCGAGCGTGTAATTGATCGCAGCTTGAACGGCGGCGTGCAGTCGGCGATCGCCGGTGAGCGCGTAAGCTTCGGTGAGAGCCAGAGACGCGATGCCGTGGCAGTACATGGCGGCGAACAATTCGGCTTCGCCCGACAGGCTGCCGTTCTGAGCCTGGCTGGCGAGCAGAAACTCCAGGCCGTGCTGAATGGTCTCGCGATGTTCACCCTCGAGATGCGTTTGCCCAGCGGCGAGAAAGGCAAGCAGGGCGAGACCTGTGATGCCCGTATCCGCTTTTTGACCGGCTCCCTGACGATCTTGCCCGAGAGCGCGGGTTTCGCGACCAGCGCCGTGAGCAGCGGCCAGCCAGCGACCATCGGCGTGTTGATTGGCAACGAGCCAGGTGAGAGCCGTGCGCACGGCTCGTTCGCTATCGGGAGTCGCCCCATATCGCTTGGCAATTTCGAAGCGGTCGGCTCGCATGCGCAGTTGCAACTGAGCGGCGACGGTTTCACCGTCCGCAGCGCGGCGGGGAATTGCCGCCGGCTGAGCCACGGGAATGTACTGCCGCGCCGGTTGCAGCGGATCTTCGAGCATCCGGGGCGTTTCGGGCGATTGTTCTGCCGGCGGTGGATCTCGCAGTTGATTCTGGGCCAGATCCATCGGTTGGCGCAGCGCATTGTCCGGGGGCTGGGCCGCTTCGTCAGCGGTGGGAGTCATTGGCAACTCGGGCGCTGCCGGGGGCGGTGTTTCCTGGGCCAACTGCTGAGGCGCTGGTTCGGCTGGCTTGGGCTCGGGCGGCGGAGCTTCTTGCTCGGTAGGCTTCGCTGCTTCAACGGGAGGTGCGGGCAACAGGGGCGGCGCGTTGATTTCTTTGGGCTTGTCGCTGGGATCTTCTTCGGCGACGTTCCAAGGAACCAAGTTCTCGTCCCCCAGATCGTCTTCGACGAGGCGAACCTGCACAGTTCCGGAGAGTGAATCGCCAGGCGGCAGCATCGAGAGAACGCGCGTTCCCCACATGAACAGGCCGAGTAACAGATGCGCGAATACGGAGAGCGCCACGCACTTCACCAGCGGACGTGCCTGGCCCCACTGCGTCCACATCATCACCAGCAGCAGCACAGTCCAGACCGACAGCCCCGCGAACAACACCCACTGCAGGGTGTAGTCCGGCCCGATGGCGCCGATCAATGCTGACTGCAGGTAAGGCACCGACTAACGCTCCTTGGTTCCACCGATACTCGTTCCACCACCACGCACCGAAATTCCCACATCGGCTACGCCCGCTTGCCGGCAAGCCGTCAGCACGGCCGCAACATTTTGCAGCGGGCCATCGGCATCGCCACGCACGATCACGTTCAGGTCGGTCTTGGTTTGCCGCGCTGCGCGCAGTTCCTGAATCAAGCTTTCGAGTGTGGCGGGATTGTTATTGAAAAAAATCTTGCCGTCCCGGTGAACATTCACCACGTAGCGCGTCGGCGCGTTCGGCAAGTTCTGTCCATTCGCAACCGTCGGAACTTTGACGTCGACCTTCTTGTCCATCTCCGTAAACTGCGAGCCCACCATGAAGAAGATGATGAGTTGGAAAATGATGTCGACCATCGGGGTGAGGTTGATTTGCGGCATCTCGTCTTGATGCATCTTGAGTGGCATCGATCGACCTCCCTGACTTCTGCGGTGATTCCATTCACACTCGAACGCGAGCAACAACTCTCGTTGAAGTAACTATGCGGCTTTGGCTCGCTTGCCAGGATTGCGGGCCGCGGCGAGACGCTCGAGACCATCGGCCGATATCATCTCCACCAGCTTTTGGCCGTGCGAATCGATCTCGGTGACGAGTTGATCGACGCGGCTGACAAAGTGCAGATAGGCGAGCAGCGCGGGAATCGCAATCAGCATGCCTGCCGCAGTGGTGATGAGCGCCTCGGCAATACCAGAGGCCATCATTTCGCGTTGGCCCGCGGCCTGCGAAGCCGAGATGGCATTGAACGACGAGATCATCCCCATCACGGTGCCGAGCAGTCCCAGCAGCGGCGCGACTTGCGAAATGCCGTTGAATAAGCGCAGATACTTCCGCAACTGATTGGCGACTCGTTCGCCCGAATCGAGCACGGCTTGCTCGACTTCGACCGCAGTGCGGCCCCATTTCTTGAAACCGCCTGCCAGCACCATGGCGACGGGGCTGCCGTTTTTCTCACACAGAGCGATCGCTTGCTCGCGGTCGAGTTGCCCTTCGCGCAGTAGTTCGAAAATACGGGTGAGGAAGGGTTTGGGAACCACTTGTCCGCGCCGCAAGCTGACGACTCGCTCGCAAACAAAGATCACCAGCACGAACGAGCATAAGGCGATGGGATACATCACCGGCCCGCCGTCATGAAAAGTCGACAGCAGACTCTTCGTCGATTCGGGCGCTGGAGCGGCAGCTGCAGGCGCAATCCCCGGCTGTTGACCGAACGACACTTCACTAGCGAGCGAGGCCAGCAACAAGAGTCCGCCCCATACGGGAACGATCGACAACGGCGCGATCGACAATTTCATAGCAGTCCCCCTCCGACATCGGCAGCAAAACCACATCCCTGGACTGCCCGCGGAGGCATGCAACAGCGAGAGGCCAACTGCCGGAGCAGTCGACGGCCCACCCGTTGATCGTTTGTGCGGCGTATGTTGCTAGCGGGCAGTCCCTTGCCTTCTAGCACAACCGGTCAGCGCGTCGCCGGGAGCAAAAGCGCGCGCGCAGGCGCTTGCCCGGCGACCGACGGTCGCACTTCTTACTTCATCGGCGCGGTTTCGCAGGCTGCATCACCGCATTCCCGCTGCTATCACCGATCGGGTTAAGCAGCACAGCTTGCCAAGCACTGCTGGCAGCGATGAAAGCCGCTCGTGATGATTATCGCTAGCGAGCGTTGGATGAAGCCGTGCTCTCAGTATTACCCACAATTTCGTTGCATGGTAGTTGCGCCGCGCAGCAGGAGTTGTAGTTTGTCGAACCCGCGCCAGATGGTGAGCCAGCCGGGTTCACCATCGTGTTTGCGGCCGAGGTGACCGCCCAGGCCGGCGAGCGCGCGGAGGAAGTCGTGGGCGGTAACGATCGGCTGACGTTTGCGGCCACGCACGGCGGTTAGCATCCGCAGCCAGATCGCGGGGACCAGCGCTGCAGCCGGGCGATTCGGTTCTTTGAGGGCGATCGTCTTCAGTTGCAGCAGTCGAACGGCAATAATCGACAGCAGGGCGGTCACGTTTTCCCAGCGTGGCGCGGTTTCATACAGCCGTTCTTCGATGCGGCAGCCGGTCTTGAGCGCCTTGTGAAACTCTTCGACCAGCGGGCGGCGTTCGTAGTATTCAATCACCGTCAGGGCGTCTTCCCAACACGTCACGGCATGCGAAGTATAGAGCACCCACTGCAACGGCTTTTGTCCCCGGGGCGGATCGACCTCTTTCACTTCAATCACGTTCATCGTCAAGAAGGTGATGCCACATTCCTGAGTGAAGCGGCCGGGCTGATGTGGTTCCGGCATGCCGATCAGTCCGCAGCGCACTTCCACGGTCGCGGTCCGCGCCACTTGATTCGCATTCGCCTTGATCTCCAGCGGATAGGTGCCTGCCAGGGGCAACGTCAGCAAGTGATCGGCGAGCGGCAGCAACTGCCCAGCAACGTAAATTTTGCGCGTGAGGCTCTTCGCGCGAATAACCCAATCCGCGCCCTGCAGCAGGCAATGGCAATAGACTTCGAAATTGTCCGCACCCCGATCGCAGACATGCGTGAAGCGCACCTGCTCATTCGACGGGGCGCCAACAGCCGTGATCACTTTACCCCAAATCTCCGACTCGCGATCGCGCTGCAGACGCACGCTTCCTGGTTCCTTCTTGGGCACACGTTGGCGATAGCGAATGGTTTGACCTGCCAAGCCAATTACTTCGCCGTCGCGAGCATCAACCATCAAGGCCGAGTGCAGCAGAAAGCCCTGGGCATTCCCACTGGTGATGATGCCCATGCCTGAAATTTGACGGTCGCCTTCGAAGCTGATCAGGGTGGTGTCGCCAATCAGCAGATAGTGGCCGCTGGTCCGAGCTCGCGTCTGTTCCCAATGCGGACCGGCGATCCCCGCGAACGTGACGGCCTCGGTATCGAACAACCGATACGCCGCTTTGCAATCTTCCCAGGTTTCGGTCTGCTCGGGCGTGGTCCCACTGGGATCGGCCGCACACAACGCCGCCGTGCGAACGATCCGACGCGTACGCCGCGCGTCACCCAAATCACAACGGCCAAACTGCTGCTCAGCCCACGCCTCAACGTCAAGTTCCACCGACATCGTCGCACATCCTTGCCACTGCCGGACTTTGCCTCCCTGGCCGCCGACCCTGCCGCCCCACACAACCGGGGCTACGATTCACTCTGTACGAAAATCGCAACGACTTGGCCCGCAAAAACTACAACTATCCGCCGCGGCCCGACTTGCCTCCGCTATCATGCAATGCCGGCTCACCCAAACCCCCGTGGCAATTCCAACGTAAATGTGGGTAATACTGAGAGCCGTGCTTCGTCGCATTTTGCGCGGGGCCAGAGAAACGAAGCACGGCTTCGTTCCACGATTTGAATTTGCTAGATCGCGGCCAGCAGAATCATCAGGCCGGCGAAAGAAATGGCAGCACCCGAAAGGCGAATGGCCAGCGGTTCTTGCGCGCCGCGAACCAGCAGCAGCCCGGCACCGATGCCAGCCAGATGGAGACCGGCAGTTGCCAGGACGAAACCCGTGGCATACAGAGCAGGCTGCAGGCTTCCCGGCATTTCCGCCCCGTGAGCATGTCCATGCAGCAGGCCAAACAGGCCGATAACGACGGCTGCGACCGCGAGCGGATACTTCTTTCCATAAGCGAGGGCGATTCCCAAACCGACCACCGTCAAGGCGATGCCGATTTCGATGCCCGGCAAAGCGAATCCGGTCATGCCGAGTGCGCCACCCGCGACCATCATGCCCAGAAACGCGGCGGGCAGAGCCCAAATGGCTCGTCCGCCGATCTGGGTGGCCAGCAAGCCGACGGCAAACATCGCTAGGAGGTGGTCGAGCCCTAAGAATGGATGAAAGAAACCGGATTCGAACCCGCTGGCGGACGGCGAGTGCAGATGCCCGGGATGGGCCGCAGCTGTGGAACAGAAGACAGCGGTCATTCCCAGGACGGCACAGGCAGTTCGTAAGTTCATATCCGGCTCCGATTCATGCTCGGTCTTGTTGGCAGTCGACAGCTTGAAGGATAGCTGTTTTTCCGCCCGCTGACACTACTACTTTGCGTGCCGTCGGCACGACTAATTTGCGTGTCGGTAACAGGACGAGTTTGGCGTCCTTGCTGTTTCAGGCTCGATTTGCCAGACTGGCACTTGCCTTCCTGGTTCCAACTGTGGAGTTTTGCCGCGATGAAGTGTTTTGCCTTCCACCTGATGCCCTGGGATCGCCTGCCGCAGAACTTCGACGAGCAGTACGATTCGGCGTGGACCAAGCTGCCGAATTCACTCTATGACCCCGTCCACGGCCACACGCTCTACAACCGCTTTCTCGATGAACTGGTCCTCGCCGATACGCTCGGCTTTGATGGCGTCTGTGTGAATGAGCATCACCAGAATGCCTACGGCACGATGCCCAGCCCCAATCTAATGGGCTCGATCCTGGCGCGGCAGACCAAACGCTGCAAGATCGCCGTCATCGGCAACGCGCTGCCGCTCTACAACCCGCCGACCCGCGTGGCCGAAGAGTTCGCGATGATCGATGTCATCAGCGGCGGTCGGCTGATTGCCGGTCTCGTCGTGGGCGGTGGTCCCGAGTATTACAGCTTTTCGATCAACCCGACCCATGCCCGGGCGATGTACACCGAGGCGCTCGACCTGGTCGTGCGTGCTTGGACCGAACCAGGCCCGTTCGAGCACTATGGCGAGTTCTGGAAACTCAAGCATGTGAATCCTTGGCCACGGCCACTGCAGCAGCCTCACCCGCCGATCTGGATTCCCGGCGCGGGAAGCAAAGAGACGATCGAGTTCGTCGCGGAGCGGCGCTATGCCTACATGGGTATTCCCTATTTCCACGTCGATTTCTTCCAACGAAACTTCGACATGTTCCGCGACGCCTGCCAGAAGAACGGCTACGAAGCCGACCCCGAGCAACTCGGCTGGCTCTGTCCGATCTATGTTGCCGAGAGCGACGAAAAGGCCTGGGAAGAGTACGAAAAGCACTTCATGTTCTTCGCCCAGAAACTGCTCAAGGGTCTGGTGGTCTTTCCGCCGGGTTACACCAGCCCGCGGTCGCTCGTCGGCATTCATCAGGCCCTCAAGAAGTTCCTGATGAACGTGAAGACGCGCAAAGAAATCGAAGACGGCGCCTACGCCATCGTCGGCAGCCCGGCCACCGTGCGCGACAAGCTCGCGCACTACATCAAGAAGCTGGGCGTCGGCAATTTGCTCGGCCTGTTCCAGATCGGCACCCTACCTGCCGACCTGACTAAAAAGAACATGACGATCTTCGCCAGCGAGGTCATGCCCCACCTTCAGCAGTTGAACGTCCGCGCCGAGATGGCAGCGGTTTAGGAACGAGTTCGAAGTTTGAAGTTCGGAGTTCGTAGTTGAATACGAGCTCGGTGTGCTTCAACTTCGAACTACAAACTTCGAACTACAAACTTGAATCATGCCCACCACTCGCTTCGTTAACGTCGCTGGCAAAAAGACCCAACTCACCGAAGGGGGAAGTGGTCCGCCGCTGCTGTATTTGCACTCGGCGGGTGGCGAAACGGAGTGGATGCCTTTTCACGAAGAATTGGCCAAGTCGTTTACGGTGTTGTTGCCAGCCCATCCGGGCTTTGCCGATTCCAAAGGGCTAGAAGAGATTCGCGACGTCACCGATTACGCGTGGCATTATGTGGACCTGCTCAGTGAACTCAAACTGAAGAGCGTGCCCGTCGTTGGCTTCTCGCTCGGTGGTTGGACCGGCATGGAACTGGCACTATTGCGACCGAACCTCGTGAGCAAGCTGGTGCTGGTCAACTCGGCAGGCATTCGCCTGCCCGATGCCAAAATGGGCGAACTGTTTATTGACGATCTGGATCAACTGAAAAAGCTGTTGTTCCTCGATCCCAACAACCCGGTCATCAAGCTGGCGATGCCCAGCGAACTGGAAGATCCGCGCATCTTGCATTGGCTGCGGGCGCGCGAAGCGACAGCCCGCGTGGGCTGGAACCCGTACCTGCACAATCCACGCTTGCCCGCGCATCTGCGGCGGCTGGAGTGCCCCACGCTGGTCTTGTGGGGACGCCACGATCAACTGATTCCGCTCGCGCACGGCGAGTATCTGGCTCAGGCCATTCCCGGCGCGAAGCTCGAAGTCTTTGACAACAGCGCCCACATGCTCCCTTTCGAGCAGCCGGTTGAGTTCGCCGAGCGCGTGAAAGCATTTGTGCTGTAAACGAAAACGGCAAAAGAGGGGTGAATGAACCCTGCACAGCCGATTGCCTCGCGGAAAAACAACTCCCGGCGATGCGGTATAATTGCTCGCATGTCTACCGCTTCCCAAATCGGCAACAGCATCGTCTCGCAGGCTTCGGCGCTCAGTTTGACCGGCGAACCGATCGATCTGGAAGCACTGCGGATGAAGCAAATCCGCCGCGCGATTCTAGCGCTGCTGGGACTGCTCGTGTTCTTTGTGGCGGCTCGTCTATGGTGCCTGGAAGGCTTGCTGTTTCCCGTGCGCGTCACGGGCGCATCGATGGGCACGACCTTATCGGGCGAACATTACCGAGTGAAGTGCGACGATTGCCAAGTCGAGTTTCGCTGCGATGCGCGCAATGTCCCCATGTCGCACGAAGTGGTCTGTCCGCATTGCGGCTATCGCCACAACCAGTTGCAACCCAGTGACTATCAGCCCGGCGACCAGGTGTTGATCGATCGGTGGGTCTATTTGCTCGGTCGACCTCGGCGAGGGGAGCTGGTGGCCTTTCCCGACCCTAACGAAAACTCTCAGCGGGTGGTGAAGCGGATCGTGGGGATGCCGGGTGAGCAGATCGCCATTCGGCGCGGCGATGTGTACGTTGACGGCAAGCCCTGGCGAAAGAGCCTCGCCGAAATGCGAGCAGCGGCGATCCTGGTGCATGACGATCATTTTCCCGTGACCAAGACGCGCGACGCGCCCGGTCATTGGCAACCAGCCGCTGGAGAAAAAAGTCACTGGGTCGAGCGCGAGCATGCCTTTATCCACAGCGGGAAGGTTCCGCCGCTAGGGAAGAACTCGGATTGGCTCTCGTTTCACAATTGGCGGATGGGATACACACCCGAGACGCGAACCACGTATTCAACGGTACTCGACAACGACAGCTACAACCAGAACCTTGACCGCACTTCGCTGAACGCTGTGCCGGATTTGCTGCTTACCTGCCGCGCGAGCATCGCCAAGTATGCCTGCCTGGTCTTTGCTGCCGTGGATGGGAACGATCGCTTTGAAGTCCACATGTGCCACGACATTCAAAAGCTGAAGCTGTTTCAGAACGGTCAGGAAATCGACGTCAAACTGCTGCCCCATCGCGACTATGAGGAGCCGATCGATATTGAATTTGCCCTCTGCGACCAGCAGGTCTTGTTTGGCATGGATGGCCGCGAAGTGCTGCGGCAGCCTTACGAGCGCAAAGAGAGCGGTACCTTCCAGGCGGAACCGCAGCTCGAAATCGGCGGCGCGGGGGCTCGCATTCGCATCAGCAAACTAAAAGTTTATCGCGATTTGTACTATCTGGAGCCGGGCAACACGGGCGCCTCATGGCACGCCGAGCGACCGATTCCCGCGAATCACTATTTTGCCCTGGGGGACAATCCGCCCGCCTCGAGCGACAGCCGCGAGTGGGTGCAGGCCGAAGTGCCGCTGGGCAAAATCCAGGGGCGAGTGATGAAGCCGTTCTGGATTCGGTGAAGCGAGGGACTACTTACCGCAGTAGTCGATGGCGCGGGCGATTTCGCTCTTCAGCCGCGAGCGGCTGACGATGCGATCGATGAAGCCGTGCTGCAGCAGGAATTCGCTCGTTTGAAAGCCCTTGGGGAGTTCCAGGCGAATGGTGGCCTTGATGGTACGCGGACCAGCGAAGCCGATGAGCGCTTTTGGTTCAGCGAAGACGAGATCGCCCAGCGATGCAAAACTCGCCGCGACGCCGCCCATGGTGGGATTGGTGAGGACGGAAATGAACAAGCCGCCGGCCGAATCGTAGCGAGCCAGCGCTGCCGAGACCTTGGCCATTTGCATCAGCGAAAGGATGCCCTCGTGCATACGGGCACCACCGCCCGAACCGCTGACGATGATCAGAGCGAGGTTCTCTTCGGTGGCCCGTTCGACCAGGCGAGCGAGACGTTCGCCGACAACCGAACCCATGCTGCCCATGATGAAAGCCGAGTCGGTGACACCGACGGCAACCCGCCGGGCGCGAATCATGCCGCAGCCGGTGACGGCCGCGTCGGTCATGCCCGTGCGCTTTTGCTCGGCAATCAGCCGCTCTTTGTAAGGCTTGGAATCAGCGAATTCCAGCGGATCGGTCGGCCGCAGGTGAGCATCCCACTCTTCGAAGGTTCCTTCGTCGAGCAACTGGGCGATTCGCTCCGGAGCAGAGACGTAAAAGTGGTATTCGCACTTCGGGCAGACGTTGTGCTGCTTTTCGGCTTCCTTCTTGAAGATCGACTCGCCGCAACCAGGGCAGCGGAGCCAAAGACCTTCCGGAACGCCCCGCTTGGGACGCTTGTTGGAAGCAGATTCGTTCGATGAACTTGGCACGGTAGACATGGGGGAGGTGGGAAGCGAGGCGGAAGGGACAACGGCTCCCATGACATGCTCCAATCCAGGGCGACTATGCGCTAGGCTGCCGGGGTCATGCAAGCAAATTCCGGCGTTGATTCTACTAAAATTCGAACGTGTGGCAGGAAGGCAATTGTCGCCTGATGAGGCAGGTTCATCAATGACAGTATCGGTTCCGCAGGTTAGGCGGTCGTAGTTATTTCCGACAGGGCCGCAGCGCCGAACGTGAAACGTCGGCGAAAGGCTCTTCAGGCGGCTCCACCAGCGACCGGCAACACCGCTGCCGATGTATGTGCTAGCACCACGCGGCGAACGTCGTCGTTAGCCAGATCCAGCAGCTGCCAGCCGCCGCATTGGCACTCGGCTTTCCACAAGTCGCCCAGTTCTCCCGGCGTGATGACGTTGCGCGCCAGGCTGAAAAGCGGTTCTGGCAAGACGAGAGCAATGGTGCCCGTGCGATGCTTGCGCAGCAGGCGGTCGATGCCAACACGCACGCGAGCTTGAGCCATGCCCACGGGCTCACCCTCGGGGGGGCAGACCGTTTCGGGATGTTCTTGCAACTGGCGATAGACGCGGGGCTGGGTGTGCTTCAGTTCGTCCACCAGCTTGCCGTGCCACAGACCGTGATCGACGTTTTGGAAATCGGCGAGTTGCTTCACCTTCAACTTGCGGCTGTGGGCAAGTTGAGTGGCAGTTTCTACCGCACAGCGGCAGGTCGAGCTGTAGAAGTAGTCGATGGCGACTTGCTGCAGTTCAGCGACCAGGCGAACGGCTTGCGCCGTGCCGACATCGCTGAGCGGCAAATCGAGAGTTCCCTTGATGCGACCTTGTTCATCAAAATCGGTCGCGGCGGAACGAATGAGCAGAATGCGAACCATACAGGATCGAACTTGACCTCCTAAAGACGTGCCAGTTGGGTGAGCTGATCGACGGCCTGCCGATAGTTTGGCTGCCCGAAGATCGCGGACCCAACCACAAACCACTGCGCTCCCGCCTGCGCACATCGGCCAATGGTCGACGCATTGACGCCGCCATCCACTTCCAGAATCACTTCGGGCCGTAACTGGCCCGTTTGTTTTTGCGAGTTCAGCGTTTGCAACTTGTCGAGAGCAACGTCATCAAACTTCTGCCCGCCAAAGCCGGCAGGAACACTCATGACAAGAATCAGATCGACGGAGCCTAGACATGCATCCAGCGTGCCAAGAGGCGTCGCCGGATTGAGCGCCAGCCCTGCCTTCACGCCCAGGGAGTGAATTTCATCGATCAGCGGCCGAGCATCCGAAACCGCCTCGACGTGAAAAGTGATCAAATCCGAGCCTGCTTCGACGAATTGCTTCACGTACCGCTGAGGCTGCTCGATCATCAGGTGAACGTCGAGGGGCAGTTTGGTAACTTTCCGCAAAGCGGCGACGATCGGCATGCCGTAGGACAGGTTCGGCACAAAGCTGCCATCCATGACGTCCAAGTGCAGCGCTTTGATGCCAGCATCTTCCAGAGTGCGGACTTCGCGCTCGAGATTGGCGAAATCGCATTGCAGCAGCGACGGCAACACCAACGGAGTGGCCGTGCGAAGAGATTCGATAGACTGACTGGCAGACATACCTTCCGGATTGCCCCGCGACTCAGCCTGCTAGCACCCGTGTTGAATTCACTGTGCGAGGTCTGCAATTCGCTTCGGCGATCCGGCCATACCCGTTTCGGAAAGCACATTATCGTGGCCACAGGCATTCCATTCCCGCTGCCATAACGTGCGGATGACGCGCCCCCATTGCTGCAGTCGAGCCATCCGAAGGGTTTCATCTTACCTGCCGATTTTCTCGGCGTCAGCAACATCTAATCTTCAAAAACAATACTTCTGGGTGGATCGCGGGCAGCGAAAAGACGGTTGAGTCACCGCTATCCGCAATCCCGCTAAGCCTTTGCGGCTCGGGAGTAGACCAAAACGATTGCGGTAACCCGCATGGCTGGCTCCGCGTCACGCTGACGCCCCCTGCAGGCAGCGTCGCGTTCGGAAGCTCGGTCCACTATTGGGCAGCCTCAGCGGGCCAAGTTTGCGGACCGGCACCGACAGTGGCACGGTCACATCGCTGCTTGAGTATTAATATATTTGTTAATAATTAATTGACAATAAACCACCGACTCGCGATAATCTACCACTACTGTTCCTGTATTCGGCGGCTCGGATCTTAGCTCGCCGCTGGAAAGCTGCGCGCTGAGGTTGGGCCGCCGCGCTTGCAGGCCATCTGAACACCCCGGAAGAAGGTAGTCGAAAAGTGGTTATCAAACGGTTATCAGATATTCGCCAAGATATCGTCAATCGTGCGAGCAACATCTTGCCAGGCAACGGGTTCGGGCAAACGGTTATCACGAAAAAATCGACGAAAAGGTTATCAAAAGTGGTTATCAAACATGCTTGTCAGCGAATGGTTGCCGTTCGGTCCGTTGCCCAGCCTGCTCGCGATGGACCGGCTCATTTTTCGGGAGACAGCGGATCGAAGTTGCTGCCGAGCTGTTGGTAGACGGCGGCCAGGCCAGCAAGTTCTTGCTTCACGCGCTCGCTCGGCCCTGCGAACCGGACCGGGCGTGGTGCGACGAGCGTGGCCAGCTGCGCGATGTCGGCCGTTTCGAGCAGGCCGAAGCAGAACTGCTCCGGAGTCTTGTCGGCCTGACCACCATTTTCGATCACTTCCTTCAACGAGCCCAGTGAACCTGTTAGTTGGAGGCCATCGATGTTTTTCTCTTCGGTAGCTGCTGCTGCCAGGGCGATGAGACTCGTGCGAGGACCGAACGCCGCGACGCGCACCTGCTTGACCTTTAACTCGTTCTTTAGGAACGAAGCAGCAGCTTGCAACTGCGCGACTTGCACTCCCAGCGGGCGCTCGCCGACGCTCGACACCAAAATGGCAAACAGCCAATTCTTGTTCTTGACCTTCGCTTCACCAAAATAGAAAGGATCCACAGCGAGCACGCTCCAGCCATCGGCCAGCGCCGCACGAACTTGTTCCGCAGCATCGGCTCGGCCGGTATCGGCCAGCACGATCGTCGTTCCCTTCGTAGCGGCCAACTCTTGCGTTCGCAACAACACGGCGGGAACAGTCCAAGCGTCATTCACCTTGAGCGTGTACCGCTGCACGATCACATTACCGACAGTAACTGCGGGGGAGGTTGCTGCGATTTGGGAAAGCTTCGCTGGGGGCAAGTGCAACGTCTTGGCCACTTGCTCGCGCGTGGCTTGTCCACGTGGCAGGGACTTCGCGAGTTGCAAAGCCAGCTGCTGCAAATCGAGATTGTCGGCCGGCATCTCGACTTGCAGGTCATCGCTTTTCTTCACTTCAGCGTCGCATTCGATTTCGGTGGCCAAGTAGGTGTTATCGCCGGTGAACCAATGCTCGCCGATGACCTTGTACAGAGCTTCGCGGTTGTCGCGTTCGAAGTTGTGATTGCCCGGATCGTAGTTGATATGGGAGTGCAAATTCGTCGGTTTGCCCAGCAGTTGATAGACGGGTCGAGAGGCTTCCATGAGCGGCGGCAAGGCATGCGGAGCCGCGAAGCAGCAGTTGTCCTTTTCGTTGAACGTGAGGAGGGCCACGCGCGGCGCGAGCATCGCGGTCAGGTGGGCATAGTCGCCATTGGCAGCGAGATCGACGGGCGTTTGTTCGGAGTCGCCCAGGTCCGAGTAGTGTTGAATGCGAGTAAGAAAGCTGGAGTAACCGGCGACGGGATTCGAGAGCGTGACGCGCGCGTCGAGGGACGTGAAAAAGATCGTCTGCCAGCCACCGCCAGAAAGGCCCGCCACGCCCACTCGCGTTGCGTCGACGTTCTCTTGCGAGAGCAGGATATCGAGCCCCCGCTTCATCGCCAGATAGTGGGTCGCCACGCCGCTCGTGCCGCACAGATCAAGTTGATTGATCTTGGTGTGCGTGAAACCGGGCGTGCGAAGTTGCCCCATTCCCATCCACTCGAGGTTCATCACCAGCAGGCCCCGTTTGGCCATGTTGATGCAGCGAATCTGTTTGTACTTGGCCGCTTTGCCGGCACCGTCGTGGCCGTTGACGTTCAGGAACACAGGCATTTTTCCCGACGACTTCGATGGTACATAGACCACAGCTGGCACCCACATTCCCGGCACCGCTTCGAATCGCAATTTGCGAATCGAGTAGCCCTCGCCTCCTTCGATGGTGTCTTGCCATTCGATCTTGCCGCTGTAGTTGCGCCAGTCGGCTGCAGCGCCGCGAAACACCACGTTTTGGAACACATTCTCGCGCACGCCGGCAATGTACTTTTGCCAAGCTGCGGCCGAGGCTCGCTCGGGCGCATCGGCGACCGGGAACTTCAGTACGCGGGCTTCGCAAAAGGCTTCCACCTCACGCTGGGTGGTGGTATCGGTGATGATCGGTTCGGCCAGGACTGCTTTCAGTTCTGCAGCGCTGGGCAACTCTTTTTCCTGGGCAACAAGTTCCCCAGCACCCAGCGGAATGACAACAACGAGCGCAAGAACCACAGCGAACAGGCGCATGGCAAAGATCTCACGAGGGGGGCGAGCAAGGCGGGAAGTGAACACACTCGGAGCCCGGATGATATCGGTGCCGCCGGCAAAGAGCAAACATCGCCCTCGCTGGGGCGATGTTTGGGGTGGCGTATTTTGGAGCCGGGCAATTTGGGCCTGGGCAATTGGCAGCCAGCAGGCCCCCGCGATGCGCAGGGGAGGCGACTAGATCTCTGGAGTGGGCGGCTTACGATTGGCGGCCGAGGCGGGGACTTTGATCTCCAGCGTAGAACTCTGTTTAGGCAACTCGACGGAGTACTCATATTCGCACAGCAGTTTGCCGTCTTCGGCCTGACCCGTAACGCGCACGCGCGTCGGTCCACCGCCGATGCCACTGCCGCCGTCCTTCGAAGTATCGAACTTGCCCCCTTGAATCGTCGCCACGCCTTGCGGCCCCGAGTTGCCCTGGCTGCTATCGGGAGTGAAGACAATCTGGCCCTTCGGAATGGGTTGATTGTCGAAGGTGATATCACCCGTCAGTGTGTACGACGGAGGGCCGCTGGCCGTGTTGCAACCGGCCAAGGCCACAGCAGCGACCAGAGCCAACAGCGAAGCAGAGCAAATACGTGGCGCGAGCATCGCAGGTTCCTTGCAGCGAGATTTCGACGGGCGACTCGAACGAAGTGGTCACGCTTAGAAATCGCCAACCACTTCACCGCCATTGCGGCTGGCCAGCGGCAGCAGGATCTTGTTCAGGTCAATGCTCTCGGTGATAAACCGCACACTGCCATCGCCCATCGCAATGTTACAACCAGCAGGATGCATGGCACCGATGCTGATGTTGTTAAAGTTGGCGCTGCTGTAGTTCACCTTACGCATGGCATTCTGCACGTTCTTCATCGTGGTACAGTCGCTGTTCCAGACGTAACCACGAGGCCAAGCTCGCAAGCCGCTCTCCATTCCCTTCCAAGCCATTTCCATCAGCATGATGGTGTTGCTGGTTCCGTCGGTGACATCGGCCAGTCGCAGGCCAACGGGAACCGGAGCCGTCGAAGCGGTCTGCATCGCCGGTACAGGAGACATCATGCCCGTCGCGGCAATGCCGCCTTGCGCCATGCCCACGGTGCTCACATCGTAGGGCGTGGTGGTGTTCGGCAAATTGCCGATCGGTCCCATGCAGCCGACGTAGTGAGTGGTGTAGGCATTGCCCACATTCGTGATGTTGTCGATCGTGCTGGCCGATCGCTCGCTGGTGAAACTAGGGCAGAGCAACATCACCAGCTTGGTTTGTCCCATCACGCGATTGGCGTTTTGACCAGCGTTATAGGCACCTGCCGTCGGCAAGACCTGATCGCCCAGTGCGCGCTGTTCGACATACGGGAGAATGAACGACGGATAACCCACGCTCCCGCTGGTGTACTTGGGAAACGAATTGTTGGTGTCGTGGAAATTGTGCAGGCCCAAGGAAAGCTGCTTGAGATTGTTGCTGCACTTCATCCGGCGAGCCGCTTCGCGCGCGGCCTGTACCGCGGGGAGCAACAGGGCGACCAAGACGCCGATAATGGCAATCACGACCAAGAGTTCGACGAGCGTAAACGCTGGTCGCAAACGATGCCAACGATTTTGCCGGTGCGCAGCAACACGCATGATGAACGTCCAATGCCAGAGAGGAGACTAGGGAGAAAAGTGGCAGACGAGAGCAGGTACCCGTATCCTAAAAATTCTCGGGTGAAGTTCAAGGAATTCGTGCGAACCGTTCGGACGAATGCGGGTAAGCGCAACAGTAGTTTTGGCGCGCTCACGGTTACCCAGTCGTCGCTTACGTACGTGGAAACACCCTTAAGGAATGGTGCTGCCTCCGAAGGGCATCCTGCTGTCCGTAGCTGCATTGTCGCCGCAACGATTCTCAGGCAAGCACTGCGACAGATTGGCGCAGCTGGCAGCGGATCAATTAATGGCGATCTCGTTGCGCGCGATCTTCCACTGACCGTTCACGCGCACGAGATTAAATGTCGATTTCGACGGCGAGTCGTTATCGCCCCACGTGCCGAGCACGATTACCGTCGCGGCCTCGTCGGTCGTGTAACCACTGAAGCTTTCCACTTTTTTCGGAATGGTCAGGTTCCAGTTGTCCCAAATCTCGGCCGAAACATCGCCACTGCCGCCGAAGGTCATCAGGCTGTAAAGAGCCGGCGCGTCGTGATCGCGCAGGGCTTGAAGGTAGGCGTTGATGGCTGCCATCTGTTCGCCGCCATCGGCTGGCAACGGCTGCCCGTTCTGTTCGTTGACGATGTAATCCTTGGCACCTGCTTCGCGAAGCAACTTGGCAAGTTCCAGCGAAGTACCATCACTTCGCTTATCGGCCGTGATGAGCGGAGTCTCGCCCGACTTGCCGCCAAGGTTCAGGTCGGCCTTCGCGGCGATCAGTGCTTTGGCCACATCGGCGTGGCCTTGGGACACAGCCAAACTCAGGGCCGTGTTGCCTTCGTCATCCACTTCGTTGAGCGGCACCTTCTGATCGATGAGCCATTGCGCGGTGGCGGCATCTTTGGCGAACATCAACAGCGTGCGATTATAAACATTGACGCGCCGCGCGTTGAGGTCGAGCGTCTTGCGGGTTTGCATCTTCTGGAGCCTGGCAACATCCCCTTGTTCCACCGCTTCAAAAGCCTGCGAACTGAACTTGCGCACCTGGCTTTCGCTGTTGAGGTACAGGTACATCACGAGGCAAGTCGCCGCGTGAGCGATGACCAAAAACAACAGACCGCCGAAGAGGTGACTCCAAAGGGAACTGCGCGCTTTGCGTTCGAGCGTATCGACGTCGCCGCGAATCAGGCGGATGGCTTTCATGCCGCTGCCGACCGGCAAGATGCCTCGCCGCATTTCGTCGAACTTGCCAATCACCACCACTTGGTCACCGGGCGAGACGCGATTTTCTTTGAGCGTGGGAAGAGGAATGTTAGGAATCGGCGTGCTAACGCCGCTTTCGTCGTCGTCATCTTCCTCATCGTCCAGGTCATCCTCTTCGTCGTCGAGGTCGTGGTCTTCGAGGTTTTCGTCTTCGAAGTCTTTGTCTTCCAGTTGCTGGCGTTCCAGCTCATCTTCTTCGTCGGCCAGGTCGCCGTTGCTGATGCCCGTCGCGGGATCTTCAGCGGCTTTCTCGCCGTGAATCTCTTGCCAGACAGCTTCCAGGTCGTCGGGAAACAGTTTTTGCGGATCGACCTTCTTGAGCTGCAGGTTTTTCTCAACGCTGCCGTCGTCATCGGTCCAGGCATCTTCGATGGCACCAAACGCATTGAGCAACCGCAGGCCGCTGATGTCTTCAAACTGCGTGCGGGTGACAAAGTCACGAGCGCGACGAGCCGCGGTGTAGCTGCGCAGCGTGTAGGACTCGCCCTCTTCGAGAATCGGAAAGCCGAGCAACTTGATGCTGCCGGTGCCGGTTTGAATTTCAGAAGGAACCATCAGGAAGCCGGCCAGGTCGGAGCCGGGCTTGCCTTCACTCGAATCGGTCGAGGGCTGGGCTGTCGACAGGTCGTATTCGCACAGGCAGCAAGGCGTATTGCTGAAGGGAGCCAGCAACGGCTGATTGATTGGCTGAATGGGACCTGCCGCGGCGAACAGTTGGCCGTCGCGCGGCGGAAACTGGTGCCGTGCATAGCTTGCCAGCGACCAATCTTTCCACGCCGTGCGCGCGTTCATCAGTGCGCCCAGACAACAGAAGACGACAAAGCCCAGCGCCGCAGCGCCGTAGTAGCTGCCGGGGCGATCGAAAACCGTATCGAGCCAAAAGAAGTAGCCGACCGCAATTCCGGCGTACAGCAGCAAAGCAAACAAGCAACCGCGAAGCATGAATCACCTGGCAGGATGAGCGATGTCGACCGGACTTCGATGAGAGTAGAGAGGAGATTATGCTCAGCGTGAAAGACTCCCCGATGTTACAGGCCCGCCACTTTCGTTCGCTAATGCTTGGGCTTCGGTTCCTTGCCTACTTCTGCCAGTGCAGCTGCGGCCAGTTGCTTGCGCCGGGCTGCTTTGCCACTGGCCCGCAGGTTGAGCGCTTCCACACCCAGCGAGAAAGCCATCGCGAAGTAGATGTAGCCCTTGTCGATGTGCGTGCCCACGCCTTCGGCCAGCAGCATCACGCCGATGAGCAACAAAAAGCTGAGGGCGAGCATCTTGACCGTAGGATGTCGCTCGACGAAGCGAGCCACGTGGCCAGCAAAGATCATCATCACGATCACCGCAATCACGACGGCGGCAACCATGACCCAAATGTTCTTCACCATGCCCACGGCAGTGATGACCGAGTCGAGCGAGAAGATGATGTCGAGCAGAATGATCTGCCCGATGATCGAGTTGAACGAGGCCTTCTTGGCGTCGGTCGTCTCCTCGTGAATCCCTTCCACCTTGTGATGGATTTCGAGCACGCTGCTGCGAATCAAGAACAGGCCACCGGCCAGCAAGATGAGATCTTTCCAAGTGACATTGTTGATCTCTTCGTGATGGTCGCCCGGAAGCCACTCGATGGGAATGTGCAAGTCGGTCCAGTGGAACGCAGGCTGCGTCAGCTGCATGATCCAAGTGATGGTCAGCAGCAGACCGATGCGCATGATCATCGCCAGCGCGAGACCAATATTGCGAGCTTGCTTCTGCTGCGACTCTGGCAGCCTCGCGGTGACGACCGAGATGAAGACGATATTGTCGATGCCCAGGACGATTTCCATCGCGACCAGGGCCAGCAGGGCAATTGCATCAGTAACCATATCGAGGTGTCTATCAAGCTAGAGTGGTTTTTGCAGTGCCGCTCCGCGCGCGACTGGCCCGCCCAATATGGCACGCGCGGCCCTTCACTGCCAGTGCGGCGAATCGCTGAAGCGCCTCGTCGACCCCGCGAGATGCTATCACTTTTCGTGGCACAGACGCGTCCCTCGTGGCATGGATTCGCCAGGAAAATGGCATTTTCGTGCTACCTTTTCAATGTTTCTTGCTATCCCCCAATTGCAGGAGTAAATTCACTACCGCAGAGACTTCTGTTACGGTGGTCAGACGCGACGGGCCGAATTGGCAACGCGTCGAGTTCCTCTCACTACGGAAGACGCGTTATGCCGGCGATCATGCAACAGCTGGCCGATCTGGCAACGGGCGTGGCCCTTCTTACCATCCCGGTCTTCGCTCTCTATCTGGTCTTCAGCAATCGACTCAAGATGAGCAGTCTGTATTGGCTGCTGGTGGTGCTGCTCTTCTCGGCGGGCTTGTTGCACCTGGTGCAAGCCGCTCCCTGGCTGCATGGCACCAGTGTCGCTTCGATCATGGGGCTGGTGATGACGGCTCTCTCGTGGGCCACGCTCATCACCCTGCTCGTGGTCGTTCCCAAGCTCATGAAGCAACGCAGCCCCGAAGAGCTGCAGCATCAGATCCACCAGCGCGAACAAGCCGAGCAGCGTCTGCGCGAAACAATCGCTCTTTATCAATCGCTGAATGAATGCTTGCCGCTGAACGTGATTCGCAAGGATCTGGCCGGCGCGTTTATCGATTGCAATCAACGTTTTTGCGATACCTTGCGCATGTCGCGCGAGCAGATTCTCGGCAAGACCGACTTCGACTTTTATCCCGAGTCGCAAGCCCAAAAGTACCATCAGGACGACCTGAAGGTCTTCGAAACGGGCGAATCGCTGGAACTGGTCGAAGAGTATGTCGGCCCAAACGGCGAGCGGCTCTACATGCAAGTGCTGAAGGCTCCCGTTCGCGATGCCGAGGGACGTATCGCCGGCGTGCAAGGCATGTTTTGGGATGTTACCCAGCGCATGCGTGCCGAGGAGCAACTGCGCGCCAGTGACGCCAAGCTGCGCAAACTGGTGCAGTCAAGCATCATGGGCGTCATCGTCGCCGACTTCGCTGGCCACGTGCTGGAAGCCAACGACGCCTTTCTCGCCATGCTCGGCTACACGCGCGAGGAACTGGACAAAGGCCAGCTCCGCTGGGATCAACTGACGCCGCCGGAGTTTCGCGCCGGCGATGAGCGCGCGATGGCTACGCTGCTCGAGCACGAAGATTGCCCCTCTTGGGAGAAAGAGTTCTTTCATAAAGCAGGGCACCGTGTGCCCGTGCTGATTGGCGTCACGATGCTCAGCCATGCGAAACAAGAGTGCATCTGCTTCGCGCTCGATATCACGAGCCAAAAGCAGACAGAACGCGATTTGAAACTGGCCAAAGAACTGGCCGATCAGGCCAGTCGCGCCAAGAGCCAATTCCTGGCGAACATGAGTCACGAAGTTCGCACGCCAATGAATGCGGTCATCGGCCTGACAGAACTAGTGCTCAACACGCCGCTCGAATCTCAGCAGCGCGAATACTTGCAACTGGTGCTGCAATCGGGCGAAGGCCTGCTGTCGGTCATCAACGATGTGCTCGACTTCTCGAAAGTCGAATCGGGGCATGTGCAACTCGATTTGCAACCTACGAACCTGCGCGAATGCCTAGGAGATGCGCTTAAGTCGCTAGCCGTGCGAGCACATGGTAAACAGTTGGAATTACTCCTCGACATCGCGCCCGATGTGCCTGATTGGTTCTCGACCGACCGCGGCCGGTTGCGTCAGATCGTCAACAACCTTGTCAGCAATGCGATCAAGTTTACCTACAGCGGCGAGGTCGTCGTCAGCGTTCGCCGTGGCACTTCGCTCGCTAACCCTTCCGACGAAACAGTGCCCATCTCCTTCTGCGTTGCCGATACGGGGATTGGCATTGCCGCCGAAAAGCAGAAGTTGATCTTCGAACCGTTCGAGCAGGCCGATGCCTCGACTACGCGACATTTTGGTGGCACGGGGCTGGGCCTGACCATCGTGCAGCGCCTTGTGGAGTTGCTGGACGGCCGCATCACCATCGAAAGTGAACTGGGCAAGGGGAGCAAATTCATGTTCACCCTGCAACTCGAACCCTGTGAAGCGCTACCCCAAGTTGCTCCGCGCATCGGCGGACTCGAAGGGGCGCGAGTCCTCGTGGTCGATCATCATCCCACCAGCAGGCGGATCTTGCACGACACGCTGGAAAGTTGGCGGATGGAGCCCATCATGTTCGACAACGCCGCGCAGGCCAGTCGCAAGTTGCTGGAAGAGAGCAACGGCCACCCTGCCTGTGATGTCGTGGTGACCGATCTTCGCCCCGAGGACGGCAACGCCTGGTCGCTCGTCGAACAACTGCGGGCTAACCCTAGCACCGCTTCGCTGCCCGTGATTCTGCTTCTTTCGCACGAGTCGAGTGAGATCGCGCCGCAGTGCCAGCGTTTGGAAGTGAAGCAGCGGTTGTTTAAACCCATCAAGCAATCCGAACTGTTCGACGCGCTGGCTGCCGCCATGAATGTGGAAGTCAGTAGCCTCGTGGAGCCAGTGGTTGCGCCCCATGTCGAGGCTCCCGCAACAGTGGCGGTTCGTTCGCTGCGGATCTTGCTTGCCGAAGACAGCCTGGTGAATCAACGACTGGCGGTCGGAGTTTTGGAGCGACTCGGCCATGAAGCCATGATTGCCAATAACGGTCACGAAGCTCTCGACCTGCTGCAGCGTGAAAAGTTCGATCTGGCGCTGATGGATATTCAGATGCCAGAACTCGACGGCCTGCAGACCGCCTTGCGGATTCGCGAACAGGAAGCCAAGACCGGCGGCCACTTGCCGATCGTGGCCGTGACCGCGCACGCGCTCAAAGGCGATCGCGAGCGCTGCCTGGAAGTGGGCATGGATGGCTATGTATCGAAGCCCATTCGCCAGAAGCAGTTGATCGACGAGATCGAACGGGTGTTAGGAACCGCCATCGTCGCGCCTGTCAGTCCAGCTGCATCGCCAACCACTACTGAACCAGTCAGTGTCGTCGACTGGCGTGTAGCGCTCGAGTTTTGCAACGGCGATGCCGCGTTGCTCCGTGAAATTGCCGAGGCCTTTCTGGAAGAATGGCCCAAACGAACGACTGAGATGCGGCGCGCGATCGACGACAGCAATTTTGACCTACTCCATCGCTGCGGCCATACCATCAAGGGCTCGCTGAGATACTTCGGAGCCGATGCGCCCTTTGCCACGGCCCTGGAACTGGAAAACCTTGGCAGCAAGCACTCACTGGAAGGCGCGGAAGCAAAGTGGACTCGCCTGCAACAACAGGTACAAGAAGCTATTCCGATCTTAGTGGCGTACGTGCAAGGGAAACTGCAATTGCCCAGTTGATCCGCGACGGCGACCGAGGGCCCCTCGACGACTGCGGCACGATCCAGTTAACTTTGGCGTTCCCCAATCGTAGTCGGTACATCGAGAAGTCAACGCGCATGGCAAAGTGGCCCTTAGTTTTGAATGCCATCTTGATCGGCATGGCAATCGGGTTGCAGCCCGTCGTGAATGCACAGCTGGCCAAGCATGTGAATCATGTGCTGCACGCCGCCCTGCTTTCTTTTTTCACAGGGACGGTCCTCCTCGCGCTACTTTGCGTGGGTCTCTACTACTTCCAGCAAGTCCAGCCCCCGGCGGCAGATAATCTGCAGGCAGGTCCGTGGTGGATGTGGCTCGGCGGCACACTCGGCGTGTTCTTTATCACCGCCTCCATCTACCTGGTGGCACCGCTCGGCCCTACGACAATGCTGATGTGTTTCATTGCCGGGCAACTGACCGTATCAATCATCGTCGAGCACTTCGGCCTGCTGAACGTCCCCGTGCAACCCATCAGCGGCCAGCGCATCTTCGCGGTGCTGCTGATGGCCTGCGCCATTTTTCTGCTCACCGCCCCCGAATGGAAATGGGTCTGGGACGCGAAATGAGAAAGGCGGAAAGGCGGTTGCCAAGTAAACCGGCTTTGACAGGCACCGGGCACGTCGCTATTCTCCCGCTCCAACCTGGAGGCTGGTCTTGGGACCTGTTTGTTGGAACACAGCCTCGTTCCCACCTTCGACGTTTGATGTGCTCGCTGGCAAGATACTGCTAGCGACTGCGGAGCTACCGCGTGAACACCTGCCCTGCGGAATCGAATCAACCCAGCGTGCTGCTTGTGGAGCCTTCGTCGGAAGCCCGCGAAGTCCTCACGACAATCCTCGAGTTGCGCGGTCTGCGCATTCTGCAAGCCGAAGAGCCGGTCGAGGGGCTGCTGATTGCGCGAGCCGAACGGCCGGATGTGATTGTGCTCGACTTCGATCAACCCAGCGTGGACGATGGCGTGCAGAACGACTTTGCCGCTGAGACTCGACTGCCCCACACGGGCCTGATTGTGCTCGGCAACAGCCCTCCACATCGCCAGGCTCAGGCCGATCGCTTCGTAGCCAAGCCCTATCACTACGGCCCGCTGGTGCAAACCATCGAGCGACTCGCCGGCAAACGCGCGGCGTAGTCTGAACTCTCCCGAGTTTCCTAAGCGAGCATCTCTTTGATCACGTGGCCGTGGACATCGGTCAGGCGGAAATCGCGACCGGCGTAGCGGTAGGTCAGTCGCTCGTGATCGAGCCCGAGGCAATGCAGGATGGTGGCTTGCAGGTCGTGAACGTGAGCGGCCTTGTCGACCACGTGAAAGCCCAGGTCATCGGTGCTGCCGAGCGTCACGCCCGGCTTGATGCCGCCGCCGGCGAACCACATGGTGTAGGCCTGCGGGTGGTGATCGCGTCCCAAGCTGCGACCAAGGGCCGTATTCGTTTCGACCATCGGCGTGCGACCGAATTCGCCGCCCCACACGACCAGGGTGCTATCGAGCAAGCCTCGCTGCTGCAGATCGGCCACGAGCGCGGCCGAAGCTTGATCGGTCGCTCCGCAGTTCTTTTTGAGATTGCCCGTGACGTCGCTATGCGCGTCCCAGCCTTCGTTGTAGATGTTGATGAACCGGACACCTCGCTCGACCATTCGCCGCGCCAGCAAGCAGGCTCGTGCGAAGGAAGGCTTCTCGGGGTCGCAGCCATACAGGGCAAGCGTCTTGGCATCTTCGCTCTTCAGGTTGAGTAGATCCGGCGCGCTCGTCTGCAGCCGATACGCCATTTCGTACGATTGAATCCGCGTGGCAATCTCGGGATCGTTGAGCGTGGCCAATCGCTCGCGATTCAAACTGCCGACCAGATCGAGCGTGTCGCGCTGAGCCTCGGCATCGATTCCCGCCGGATTGCTCACGTTCAGAATCGCATCGCCTTGGTTCCGCAGGCGGACGCCCGTATAGCCGGAAGGCATGAAGCCGCTATTCCAATTCGCCGCACCGCCGCTGATCCCCGCGCCAGTGGACATCACCACAAAGGCAGGCAACTCGGTGGTCTCGGAACCCAAGCCATACAGGGCCCATGACCCGAGCGAAGGTCGCCCCGGCTGCGAGAAGCCGGTGTTGAAAAACAACTGAGCCGGCGCGTGATTGAACTGGTCGGTCTTGCACGATTTGACGATGCAGATGTTGTCGGCAACCTTCGCCAGATGCGGCAGCACCTCGCTCAGTTCCGCGCCGCTTTGCCCGTGCTTGGCAAATTTGAAACGAGGCCCAAGACAGGCGGCGTCGGAACGAATGAATGCGTAGCGTTGCCCGCCGATCACTTCGGGCGGGATCGATTTTCCTTCGTACTCGGCCAGCTTGGGTTTGTAATCGAACAAGTCGAGTTGGCTCGGCGCACCGGCCATAAAGAGGTGGATCACCGCCTTGGCCTTACCGGCAAAGTGAGGCTGCTTTGGCGGAAACGGATTGACGATCTTTGGCACTTCGTCAGCACCGCGTGCGACACCGCCAGCGAGCAACGAAGCGAGTGCCACCTTGCCGAGACCAATGCCGCAATCGTGCAAAAACTGCCGGCGAGCAATGTGATTAGGACGCATAGGATTCTCGATTAGTTCTTGGTGATCGTTTCGTCGAGGTTCAGAAGGCTGCGGGCGACGAGCGTCCAGGCGGCTCGTTCCACCGCGTTGTCGTCACCGCCGCCCGCGATGGTCGCGGCGTTTAGTTCCTTGCTGGCGAGGCGATGTAGCTGCTGGGCATAAAACTTCAGCACCAGTTGCAACTCTTCTTCGCTAGGCGGACGCGTGAGGCAACGACGAAACGCCTCGCGGGCTCGCGCGGTGGTGTCGCCATCGAATTTCGTCAGTTGCGTGCCAAGTGACTGGGCCGCTTCCAGGAACATGGCATCGTTCAGTAGGGTGAGTGCCTGCAACGGTGAATTGCTGATCTCGCGCCGAGGCACGCAGGCTTCGCCGCTAGGGGCATCGAACGTGAGGAACATGGCATAGGGGGCCGTTCGCTTCGAGAACGTGTACAAGCCACGGCGAAAACGGTCCTCACCGGTGCTCACGTTCCAGGCGAGCGGGCCATAGGTTCCTTCGGCAGTCACACCTGCGGGCTGTGGCGGGAAGACACTGGGCCCGCCCAGTTTTGGCGAGAGCAGCCCCGCCGACTTCAGCACCACGTCGCGAATAAGTTCCGCTTCGATGCGGCCGCGCGGGTAGCGACCGAGGAGCAGATTCTCAGGATCGGCGGCGGTCATTTCCGGCGAGACATTCGAAGCCTGCTGATAGGTGGCACTCATCATGATCAGCTTGTGAAGCTGTTTCATGGACCAGCCTCGCTTGGGCAACTCGAGCGCCAGCCAATCAAGTAACTCGGGATGGGTTGGCGCGGAACCTTGATAGCCAAAGTCGTCAGTGCTCTTCACCAGCCCACGACCAAACAGTGCCGCCCATTGCCGATTCACCGTCACGCGCGTCGTCAACGGGTTCTGGCCATTCACTAACCAGCGGGCGAAGGCCAGGCGATCTTTCGGCACAACAGCTTGCTCGCCCACGAGCGAGAGTACCCCAGGCTGCACTTCTTCCTTCGGCTGCAAGTACTCGCCCCGATGATGAAGGTGCGTCGTGCGCGGATGATCGGCAGGCCGCTCACTCATCACGAGCGTCGTGGGGTAAGCTGGCAGTTGTTTTTTGAGTGCATCGACCTGCGGCTTCGCAACCGTGGCCAGGAAATAGCTCAGCAGTCGTTGCTGGTCGGCGGCCGATCGTTTGTCCGCAGCGATATGCAGCAGCGGTTCGATTTCGGCGGCCACATCGCTAGCGACAGGATTTTCTTCATCGGTCGCCCACATGCGAAACCGGCCCAGACCAGCCGCGTAGTACTTTTCGAACAGCAGTTGAAGGTGAACGGTCTCCGCTGGCGTCACCGGTTCAGCCAGCACGAAGACGGCTGAGTGCTCGCGTCCTTGACCGCCGTTGATCGACCAGCCGGTCTGCGGATCGCCGTCGATGGCCGCGGCCGCGTTGTTCTTGCCGCTGGCAAAGGTCTGTGATGTCTCCCTCCACTTCTGCTTGGCCTCTCCCTTCAGCAGCGAGATTTCGCTGAGCCAGAAGTCGCCGTGCGGTCCTTCATAGGCAATGCGCCCTGGACCCCGCTTCGGCAAACGATCGTCGGGAATGACTTCGAGTTTAATCGCGGTGATTTTCGGCAGATTCGTTTTGAATTGCAGATCGTACACATCACGTTTGCTGAAATCACCGCTGGCAAAAATCGTGTTGTTCGCTTCGATGGTCAGACTCGGTAATTCGCTCTTTGCTGCAACCGGAGTGAGCACTTGCCAGTTCGCAGACTTTTCTTTGTTCCGTTCCAGCCACCGGGCAAATTGCACGTCCCGCTGTGAAGCTAAGTCCGGTTTCGTCCGGTCGGGACCTTCGTCTTTCGCTTTCGTTCCCCAACTGAGTCGCAACTTGCCAAGCGTATGCTGGGTGCCGTAATCCTGACGAATGGTCACTACCCAGCGACCTTCTTCGAAAGACTTTTGCGGCGCCGCGAAGGTGATTGTTGCCGTGCGGTTTACATTCCACTCGCCCGGACCGTGGATGGCCCAGCCAGTCTTGGAATTGCCATCGAACACATCGGCAGCGGGAAATTTCTCTTGGGCGAAATCAGCGGTGGCGGAAGCTAACTTGAGAGGCTGATGCTCTTTGCCGCCATTGTCTGCGGCAGCTCGCACCTCAACTTCCGTCACGACAAAGTTGCCATGCGGCGTGCGTCCCGGCCCCTGGCTCGGCAAACTCTTGTCGGTGAGTGCTTCGATCCGCAGGGCGCTGATTTCGCTGGGGTCACCGGCCAATACCAGCGTGTAAGTATCGGTAGCGGCCGCTTCGCCAGAGAACAGTACCGAGCCATCCTTCAGCACTTCTGCCTTCGCGCCACTGGTCGCTTTGGCTTCGATGACCTGTGGTGTCGCAAACTTGAGATCGCCAGTTGGTTCTGCAAACGGCGGATCCGCTTCGAGCGCTGCAATCTGCTTTTCGATCTCGGCTCGTTTCGCCGCGATGTCCGCCTGCGGCACATCGAATTCAGGCTCGTCGGCATTGTTGACGAGCGCCATCATTTGGTAGTAGTCGCGATGCGGGATCGGATCGAATTTGTGGGTGTGGCACTGAGCACAGCCGAGTGTGAGGCCGAGCCAAACGGTCGCGGTGGTGTTGATGCGATCGACGCTCGCGTAGAAGCGGAACTCCTGCGGATCGATGCCCCCTTCTTCATTAATCATCGTGTTGCGATGAAAACCGGTGGCGATTTTTTGCTGCGGCGTGGCGTTGGGGAGCATGTCGCCTGCCAACTGCTCGATCGTGAATTGATCGAAGGGCATGTCGGCATTGAGCGCGTTAATGACCCAATCGCGGTAAGGCCAGATGGAGCGGGGACGATCCTTTTCGTAGCCATTGGTATCGGCATAGCGCGCCAGATCGAGCCAGCGACGAGCCCAGCGTTCGCCGTAGTGTGGCGACTGCAGCAAGCGATCGAGCAGCTTCTCATAAGCGCGGGGGTCTTTGTCGTTCGCAAACGCATCCGCCTCGGCAGGCGTGGGTGGCAAGCCAATCAAGTCGAGATAAGCTCGCCGGACGAGGGTATATTTGTCGGCTGCTGGCGAAGGCTGTTGCCCGGCAACTTCGAGCTTGGCGAGAATGAAGTTGTCGATCTCGTTCCGTGGCCAATCGGTCTGTTTGACGGTCGGCACGGTGACGGGCTTGGGTGCGAGGAAGGCCCAGTGCGCATCGTACTTGGCTCCCTGCTCGATCCAGGTCTGCAGCAGTTTTTTCTGTTCGTCTGAGAGTGGCTTGTTCGCGGCCGCCGGCGGCATTTGCAGGTCGCCATCGCTGGTGAGAATCCGCTTCACCAGTTCACTCTTGGTGGGCTGCCCCGGCACGATAGCTGTCTCGCCGGACTCCAGCTTTTTTGCCGCTGCATCGGGCACATCGAGCCGCAAGCCGGCCTCGCGTGTTTTGTCATCCGGTCCATGGCACTTGAAACAGTGACCCGAGAGAATTGGCCGGATCTGCCGGTTAAAATCGACCGGCTCCGCAGCGACGACAGGCACTGCCAGCGTCAGCAAGCAACAGGCCAACCAGCAGTATCGAAGGCACGTATCACAAGTCATCGAGGAAGCTCCGCGGGAGAGTACGAACTCCTCGATTCTACCCCCGCCCAACTTCACCGACCACCGCGACAGTTGGCCGTAAGTGGGCGTTGACAGCCTCACGGGAGCAGCAGTGCTAGCTACAAAGCCCTTGCCTTGGCCCCAATAATTCAACTGGAGAGCAATCTCTTGACGATACATGTTTAAACAACTATCGTTACAAGGACATTTGGTCGCCTCCACGCTTCCTCCTCCTCGGAGTTACCTTCGCATGGTTACTGGCAACACCTCGGAACCGATCTTTACGGATGTGGTGGTTATTGGCGGCGGGCCCGCGGGAGCGACCTGCTCGACGATCCTCGCCCAGCATGGCCACAAGGTGCAGCTGTTCGAGCGGGAACGCTTTCCCCGGTTTCACATCGGCGAATCGCTGATTCCGGAAACGTATTGGGTCCTTAAGCGGCTCAACATGCTCGACAAGATGAAGGGGAGTCACTTCGTCAAAAAGTTCAGCGTGCAGTTTGTCACCGACAAAGGCAAACTCTCCGAGCCCTTTTACTTTCACGACAACAAGCCACACGAATGTTCGCAAACGTGGCAGGTTCTGCGCAGCGAATTCGACCTGATGATGCTGCGCAACGCCGCTGAGCATGGTGTCGAGACGCACGAAGGCGTCCGCGTGCTTGACGTGCTGTGGGAAGGCGAGCGAGCCGTGGGTGTGAAGGTCGAAGACGAGACTGGCAACGTGCGCGAAGTGCGCAGCAAGGTCGTGGTCGATGCCAGTGGTCAAAGCTCGATGATCATCAGCCGGCTGGGTCTGCGCAAGTGGGATAACGACTTGAAGAAGGCCGCTCTCTGGACGTACTGGGAAAACGCCTACCGTGATACCGGCAAAGACGAGGGTGCCACTCACGTCATGCAAACGGAAGGCAAAAAGGGGTGGTTCTGGTATATCCCGCTGCACGACAACGTCATCAGCGTTGGTATCGTGGCCGACCATGAGTACCTGTTCAAGAATCGCGAGGGCATGGACCCGGAAGCGATTTACAACGAACAAGTCGCCATGTGCCCGGGGCTCATCCCGCGGCTGGCGAATGCCAAACGCGTTGCTCCGTTCCGCATCGCCAAGGAATACACCTATCGCTCGCAAAAGGTTGCCGGCGATGGCTGGGTGCTGGTCGGCGATGCCTTCGGCTTTCTCGACCCGCTCTACTCGTCGGGCGTGTTGCTCGCCCTGCGTTCCGGTTCGGTTGCTGCCGATTGCATCTCGGAAGGTTTGAAGAGTGGCGACACCTCGGAAACGCAACTCAGCAAATGGGGCCCCGAGTTCATCACCGGCATGGAACGAATGAAACGGCTGGTGTGCGAATACTACGACGGCTTCAGCTTTGGCCGCTTCGTCAAGAAGCATCCGCACCTCAAGGGGCATCTTACCGATCTGCTCATCGGCGACTTGTTCGAAGACAAGGTCGACGATGTGGTCGAACCAATGAACGAGATGCGCGCCGAAACCGCTGCCTACAAAGCGGCCCAAGCCACCGCTCATGTGCAAGGTTGATTGGGAAGCGAGTGTGGTGGACTGGGTGATCGATCACCCAGCCTCCATTGCCGTTTTTGAAGAATTCGGGATCGACTATAGTTGCCCGGGCAAGTCACTGGAGTATGCTTGCCAACAGGCAGGAGCGAACCCTGCAGCGGTCGGCGCGAAGCTGTGCTGCGCAATGAATCCGGCGTTCACCGCAACCCAGGAACTTCGGTGTGATCATCGGAATACTTTCTGATACGCATAATGAATTCAAGCGCGCACGAATTGCCGTACAGATGCTTCAAGATCAGGGAGCAGAACTACTGTTCCACTGCGGTGATATTTCTGAACCAGAGATGATTCCGCAGATCGCGATCCTGCCAAGCTACTTCACTTTTGGAAACCATGATGCCGACATGGTGCCCCACTTAGACAAAGCCATAGCCGAAGCTGGGGGCATATCGTTAGGCTGGGGCGGCGAAGTCGAACTGGGCGGCAAACGAATCGCAGCTGCGCATGGGCACACGCACATGGACGTCCGCCGCTTGCTCGCCAATAAGCCCGACTGCTTACTCACGGGGCATCTTCATTTTCCAGTCGACCGCGACCAAGACGGTGTTCGCCGCATCTGCCCTGGCGCTCTGCATCGAGCGGATGAATACACAGTCGCCACGCTTGATCTGTCGACGGGAGAACTGCGGTTCGTCAAAGTACCCGAGTAGTCGCAGAGCATTCATTCCCATTCGCAATGCTCATGGGACGAAAGAGTAACGTAGCTCGCCTACGAACTGGCCTTCAATTCGGCCAGATGCTGGGCGGTGCCGACGAGACGGTCCCAATTGGTGACGATGTATTCGGGTGGGCCGCCGGATTGGGCGACGTGCAGCGCCACTTGCTCGGTAGGGACCATTTCGATGGCATCCCAGGGGCAAACTTTTAGCTCGTACGGGTTTGTCTTCTTGCCCGGAATGTGCACGCACACTTCGCAACCCACGCACCGCTCGAGATCGATCTGGCAGAAGGATTGATTTCCTTTCACGCCGTGATTGAGCTCGATGAGCGTGATGCAATCGACGGGACAGACCTCCAGACACGACTCGCACCCGGTGCAATTGTCGGCGGTGATGACCGCGAGCTCTTTGGGCAGCTTTTTGCGGGGCCCTTGTTTGGCCATAACGGTCCTCTTCGCGGAAATCCTTGCCAGGCAAGGCCTTGGGTGCTATTCAACAGCTCACTGGCCAACTTGTCGCGGCATCGACTATCGACCGCGCAAGTACCTGTGAGAAATTTCACAATCAGCTCTATCGGGATTATAGGCCCGCGCGGGTCACTCGCCAACTGGCAATTCCGATTGCAGCATTTAGGTCAGAGCGTCTGCCCTCCGCCACTCTGGCCTCCCGTCTCTACCCTCTCAAGAAATTGCCAGAAAGTATGGCCCCAGCGGGGTTTGGTGTCGCGGAGCGGGTTCGTTTCCGGCATAATAACCGCCCATAGTCTCGGCGCGGTGCGCGCTGCTCGCTGACTGTCAGCAGAGCCGCAACAAGCTGGAGAGCCATGCAGCGAACTGTTCTTCACTCACGATGTTGCCAACCTTGCCATTCACGTTGAATGTCCGATCCCTTGGGTCGGCCCTCCCTCGGCAGGGTCTCTACGCGCCTCCCATGACGCGAGCAACGACGGCCAGGTCGACACAATCGACAGCGCTTGATCGTCGTTGGAAATTGGACTCATCGGCTGAAGCACTTGCCGTTGCAGACGCCCGTTCGCGGGCTTTCGTACACGTTGCGTACACGTCTGTTTTTTGCCCTGACGAGCTTCGTCGCGAGCTGAATGGCTCGAGCGAACACTGCTCGCGGCAGCGCCCTTGGCCCACTGCAAACTGCGAGCACGCGAATCACGCGCCTCGCCGGGCCACTCTCCCGCGCTGCGCGTCTGGTGCTCGACGAGCGTTACTTGCTACTTCGGCCGGAACGTCCTGGTTGACGTTCGCCGAACCGGCACAGGCGCGCGAGCTTTGCCGCTGGTTGCGACCAGCTCTGCAAGTGCAGAAGCGCCAGGGCTGGCCTTCAAATCACGAGAGAAAACAAGTCCATGAAGAGCGAAATGTTGGTGAATGTCTCGCAGCCCGAGGAGTGCCGAATTGCCATCATTGAGGATGGCCAACTCGAAGAGTTGTATATCGAGCGGGCGAGTGCAGATAACTACGTCGGCAATATCTACCGCGGTCGCATTGTCAATTTGGAACCCAGCATTCAAGCTGCCTTCGTCGATTTTGGCGTCGGCCGTAACGGCTTTCTGCACATCAGCGACGTCGAATCGCAATACTTCCGCCAAGGTGGCTTCGACCCAGCCGAAGCGATGATGGGTGGCCGCAACGCCGATATCGATACCGGCGAAGATGACAACGGCGGCGATGGTGATGGTGATGCCGACGAAGAGGGCGAAGGAGGCCGTCCGCCACAGCGTCAACAACGGCAGCAGCGCCGGCCACCCCGCGGTGGACGTCCCCGCATTAAGCCGCCGATTCAAGAGATCTTTCGTCGTGGCGACGAAGTGCTGGTGCAAGTTATCAAGGAAGGCATCGGCACCAAGGGACCCACGCTCTCCACCTACATCAGCATTCCTGGTCGCTACCTGGTACTGATGCCGGCTCTCGGCCGCGTCGGTGTCTCGCGCAAGATCGAAGACGATCAACTGCGCCGCAGCCTGCGAGATACCCTGCTGGAACTCAATCCGCCGAAGGGACTGGGCTTCATTGTCCGCACCGCCGGTCAGGACCGGGCGAAGAAAGAACTCTCGCGCGACATGGCCTACCTGCTGCGGCTGTGGAAGGTGATCGTTCGCCGGCTGAAGAAGACGACCGGCCCGGGCGTGATCTACGAAGAAAGCGACATGATCATTCGCACGATCCGCGATATCTTCACCGCCGATATCGACGCCATCTACATCGACCAGGCCGACGCCTACGAGCGAGCCAAAGAGTTTCTGCAACTCGTGATGCCGCGCCACGTCGATCGGCTGCGTCACTACGACGGCCGCGAACCACTCTTTCACAAGTACAAGCTGGACGAAGAAATCGCTGGCATTCACAAGCGAAAGGTTCCGCTTCGTGGCGGCGGCTCGATCGTCATCGATCAAACCGAAGCTCTCGTCGCGATCGACGTCAACAGCGGTAACTTCCGCACGGGCGACGATGCCGAAACGAGTGCTTTCAAGCTGAACATCTCGGCAGCCAAGGAAATCGCTCGTCAGCTTCGGCTGCGGGATCTGGGTGGCGTCGTGGTCAACGACTTCATCGACATGCGCCGCGAAAAGCATCGTCGTGGTGTCGAACGCGCGCTGCGTGACGCCATGCGTCGTGATCGTGCCCGCACCAAGATCCTGCGCACCAGTCCGTTCGGCCTGATCGAAATGACGCGTCAGCGCATTCGCCCGAGCCTGAAGACCAGCGTGTACAGCGATTGCCCATGCTGCACCGGTCGTGGCGTGGTGAAGACCGCCGAGAGCATGGCCATCGAAGTGGTCCGCATGCTGATGCTCGCCAGCCAGCAGCCGAAGATCGCCCGCGTCACCGTGAAGGTGTCGGAAGCGGTCGGTGCTTACTTGAACAACAAGAAGCGTCGCGAGATCACTCGCCTCGAAGACGACTGCAACATGAGCGTGCAGATTCTCAGCACCTCCAGCGTGTTCCCCGAACACCTGGAAATGGAACTGCGCGACGTCGAAGGCCGCGAAGTGATCCTACCGCTGTAATCGACCGGCATCACCGCCAAGCAATCCAAAAAAGCACATGGCCGGAACGAGCTACTCGTTCCGGCCTTTTTTTGGAACCACAGCTAATCAAAATGCCCTGTGGTCAGTTATTTCCCTCTCCGTTTCACGGCATAGCCATAGGGTGTGGGCCAACTGGGTGTGCCGCCGAGTTCTTGTTCGGCTTTGAGAGCCCAGTAGGGATCGCGGAGGAGTTCGCGGCCGATGAAGACGAGGTCGGCTGCACCGCTGGTGATGATCTCGTTGGCGTACTGCGGTTCGGTGATCATTCCGACCGCGCCGGTCATGATGCCCGCTTGCTCTTTGATTTGTTGAGCCAGAGGGACCTGGTAGCCGCGGCCCACCGGAATCTTGGCATGGGGTACGAGTGCGCCGGACGAGACATCGATCAGGTCGATGCCCAGCTTGAGTAGTTCGCGCGAGAGCTCGACGGACTGCTCGACGTCCCAACCGCCGTCGACCCAGTCGGTGGCCGAGATGCGGACGAACATCGGCAGGCCCTGCGGAATGATTTCGCGCATCCGCGCGGCAACTTGCAGCGTGAGCCGCATTCGATTCTCCAAGGTGCCGCCGTATTCATCGGTGCGCTGATTGCTCAGCGGCGACATGAATTCGTGCAGCAAATAACCGTGGGCGGCGTGAAGCTCAATCAGTTCAAAGCCAGCACGCAGGGCCCGCTGGGTTGCGGCGGCAAAGTCTTCGATCGTGGCTACGATCCCCGCGCGGTCGAGGGCAATCGGTGTTGGGTCACCATCATGAAAGGGGATGGCACTCGGCGCGATGACGGGCCAGCCTCCTTCGGCTACGGTCTTCAAGCTGGCTCCGCCGAGCCAAGGTTCCTGGCAACTGGCTTTGCGCCCCGCGTGGGCCAACTGAATCGCCGGCACGGCACCTTGCGACTTCACAAAGCGGGCAATACGAGCGAGCGGTTCAACGTGCTGCTCGCTCCAGATGCCCATATCGCCGGGCGAGATCCGCCCTTGAGCGGTGACTGCCGTAGCTTCGACCATTACCAGCGCCACGCCACCCGCGGCACGACTGCCGAGATGCACCAGGTGCCAGTCGTCGGCCAACCCGTCTTTGGCACTGTACTGGCACATGGGAGACATCACGATTCGATTGCGCAGCGTCACTTCACGAATCTTCAGCGGCGATAGCAGGTCGTTCGCCGGAACTTCCCGGTCGTGATCGCTGTCGGCTGGGCAGCCATGCTGCTTGCTGGACGTGGTACTCGAAGCGGGCTGTGATGAACTCATGACGAAAATCCGTGTCTAAGTGACGGTTCTATAAGGGCACTGATCGTGACGCAGCAGTCTACCCTTCCAATACAGGGCCGCTGAGAAGCGTCTTACAGAGAAAACTTCCGAATCTGCACAATCGCTTACTTAGCCAGACGAACTCTCGTTATAGAAGCCGACTCGCCAGAGAGCTAGGATTTACACATCAACTCGCGACCAGCCGGCGGGAGCCACGTTCGTGCCAGAACCCGTATTAAGCGACGACACACGCTACTCCCTCGATTGGATTGTTGTGGGAAATCGAACCGTTCCTCTCGTACGAACTTGGATTCAAGATCAGTCAAAACTGGCAAAAGCAAAATGTTACCTGCATGTGCCGCTCCAAAATGATCGCCGTAATTGGGACGAGACGAATTACTTTCGAGCAGCCAGAACCCGGCGCTCGAAATCTGGCTTGCTGAGGATTAACGAGTTGGAAGCAAACATTCGCGCAGCGGTCCGGACGCCATCCGCGGACACACGGAGACAACAGCAGCCCATCAGTGAACGGGTGGTCTTTCGGGTATCAACGGGCTCGGTTTCCGCTGACCGCCTCGGTTTGATCATTAGTACCTTTCTTCGGCAGCCGTGTCGCAACGATTGCTGCTGCAATCGAAAAACGTGCCAGCCAACCGTCGAACTAAATCTCCGTCGAGGCAAACTCGTCTCGCGAACCGCTCCGATCCACTGTGGTCCCGAGTACGCCGCGAGACATTCGTGTTCCTGGGATCGTCTCGATCTCTGGATTCGCGGGTGCGCCAGGCAGGCACTGGAAGTTGAACAACGGCAGACAGAGGTGCAACCGTCACCAAAAGCGGACCTCGTACTCTGGCTTAACGGGCAGCCCATCGATCGAGATGCATTGCGAAGGTGCGAAGTTGTTTACCTGCAAGACTTCGGAGCCGTGAGTCTGGCTCAACTGGTTGAGGCCGAGCGAGTGAAGCAGATATTGATCTGGAACGGGATAATAGGCGCGAAGGAAGTAGGTGCATTTCGTTCGCTGGCAGATCTGGAATTGATTGCGACTGGAAATACAACGGTTACCGAGAGTGCTCTGCGGGGATTGAAGTGGCTCCCTAACAAAGTCCAACTCCGCCTAGGCTTGACGAGGCTCGATGACGATGCAGTTCAATTACTCGCACAGCTTCCAGGTTTGATTGATACCTCATTCAGTGGCAAAAGAGTGACGAATCTCAGCATCCGGAAGCTGACGCGGCGTCAATCGCTGCAAAGTCTGTCGTTGAAGAACTGCCGCCTCACGAATTTTGGAGTGGAACTCATCCCTCGCTTGCCTCAATTGAAGAGTTTGAGCCTGTCGGAATGCGAGTTAACGTCGCGGGCAATGCGTGTCGTGGGAAGTTGCCAGGGCTTGGAATACTTGAACTTGGCGCACACGCGCTTGGCCGATCAACACTGCCCGCAACTCTCAACTCTTCCCAAGCTTCAACGACTGATTATTGAAGGAACCCAAGTAACGGACTGCGGCTTGGATGTCCTGGCAGAATCGGGGGCGCTAAAGGTGCTTTGCATTGGCGGGACACGGCAGATTACGCGAGCAAGTATCGAGCGATTCTGGGCGAAACGGCCCGATATCAAACTGCGCACCGTGGGATTACATTAGCCGCTCAGCGGGAATTTCTCAATTGCTGTGGCATCGGCATTGATTGATTCTGTTCTCGCCTGCTACCATCTGCCGCCCCAGCGGGCAAAGGACTGCTGCACCATGGTTCGAACAAAATGCGTATTGCTGAGCTGTGTCTTGCTCTTGTCGGGGTGCATGGTCATTGGCCACAACGACGAGTTTGAATTCGATCGAGCGGCCAGCAACGAAGTGGGGCAGTTTGCACCGGACTTCTACATCGGCAAGACCAAGCAGAATGTCTATGCGCCGTTCTTTTGGATCTACAACGAATCGCCGCCGCACGATCTCGTCATGGAGACGTTTGACGCCACCTACCATAACGCGAGCAAGCCCTTTGAGACCGTGGTGATTGAATCACTACAAATCGAGCGCGCCGGAGAGGCACCCGTGGAGTTGGTTTCGTCTTCGTGGCCCTTGGAAGATCGCACGCACAAGATTCCGCAGAGTAGCAAGGACAAGGTTGGTGAGGAGGCCACGGTCGTCTTCAAGGCGGCCATCACGCGCCGAGATGCATTTGTGCTGACGATGCGGGGCTATGCCGTCAACGCGTCCGGCGAGCGGTTTCCGTTTGAGCGACGACAGGCTTATCAGTTCAAAGAACGACGCTGGGTCTGGGGACTGCTGACGGCTTGAGAGAACTGACAGAGATGTCCTCTCGGCGGAGCGAGAGGACTACGATGGAGAACAGGGCACCTCTCGGCGGAGCGAGAGGACTACGGTGGAGAGCAGGGCACCTCTCGGCGGAGCGAGAGGACTACGGTGGAGAGCAGGGCACCTCTCGGCGGAGCGAGAGGACTACGGTAAAGCGAGAGGAGTAGCATCAAGAGCGGAGAGCGCTACTTCATTGGAAATGAGGGCTTGGGCTCGTAAGCCTGGCAGCCGAAGTCGCGGCCGATGGTGAGGAATTTTTGGCGGTCGTCTTCGCCGATGTGCGGGCCTTCGATACGGAAGAATTGCCACGTCCACGAGACTTCGAACTGTCCCGCCGAGCCTTTGCCCACCAGCACGCCGGGCTTTTCATCGACACCGGTGAACTCGGCCTTGATGCGGTCGATCACTTCTTTCACGGGCAGGTCTACCAGGCCGTCGACATCCTCGCCAAAGCTCAATTCCTGACTGATCGACTCCGCAGGCTGCTTCACCTGAGGTTGCTGCCGCCAAAACATTAAAACCTGCCGCATGATTGCTCCCTGGGCCAACTTCCGTTGCCAAACCTGGACTGATGACTCTGACAAAAAGCCGGGCCCGCCATTCCTGCCCGACGAACTAGATTCTAGCCGAAACCACCGATTGGGGTACACGGTTAACCGCAGGGAAGTTGCTGCAGGAAACCCGCAGCGCAAGCCCGCGACCAGGATTTTCTAAGAATACTATTGACAATGATTCACGAAGTCCTTGAGATATGATTTGATTGTGCGCGAGACTCGGTTGTCGAGGACTTTCACTCCGCCGAGACGAGCGAGGCCGGTGAGGGTTCATGGACAAACAGGCGTAGTGGCGCGGGGTGCCATTGAACTGCAAGTAGTTGGCAATTCATCACTTCGGAGCAAAACCAGCGAACCGCTCGTGTCCAAAAACCTGGGTCCGGGACAATCAGGCAGAAATCGGTCAATCCAGGCGTACTGGTTGCCGATGGCTGACTGTTGTCCAATTGCGGCAATCTCTGGGTTGATGCTGGCGAAGGAGCGAACGAATGGCTGAGCCAATCATTAGTGTGTCTGGACTACGCGGGGTGATTGGCGAAACGCTGACGCCCGATTTGGCGGTCCGGTATGTGGCTGCCTTCGCGGCCACTTTGCCGCCAGGCCCTGTCGTGGTCAGCCGAGATGGCCGCACGACGGGAAGTATGCTTTCGCTGGCGGTGCAATCGGCGCTGGCGGCGAGCGGCAAGGATGTGTGGGATGCGGGTGTCGCCGCGACACCGACGCTCGGCGTGCTGGTGCGACACTATCAGGCAGTCGGTGGCGTGCAGATCTCGGCCAGCCATAATCCGCTGCCCTATAACGGTTTAAAGCTGTTCAGCCACGAAGGGCGAGTGATTCCAGCGGCCGCCGGTCGTCTGGTCCTCGAGCGCTACCGGCAGGGGCATTTCGCCTGGGCCAATCACGAGAAGATCGGCTCGATTCGCTCACTTCCCGACACCACGGGCCCCCATTTGAAACTGCTGCTCGCCACGGTCGATGAAGCGGCCATTCGCGCGCGGGGCTGCAAGGTGCTGCTCGATAGTAACGCAGGAGCCGGCAGTCATTTGGGGCGTTCGCTGTTGCAGCGGCTCGGATGTCACGTAACGATTCTCGGCGGCGAACCGACGGGCAAGTTCATTCACCCGCCCGAACCCACGCTCGACAATTTGCAAAGCGTGCAGCAACAAGTGGTCTCGGCGGGCGCGGATATCGGCTTTTGTCAGGATCCCGATGCCGATCGCCTGGCCATTATCGACGAGACCGGTCGCTACATCGGCGAAGAGCTGACGCTGGCGCTTTGCCTCGACCATGTCTTACGTCAGCAGCAGGGGCCGGTGGTGACCAACTGTGCGACCAGCCGGATGTCACAGGATTTGGCTGTGAAGTACGGAGCTGCTTTTTCGCGTTCGGCCGTCGGTGAGGCAAACGTGGTCGACGAAATGATTCGCGTCCAAGCCGGCTTTGGCGGCGAAGGCAACGGCGGGCCGATCGACCCGCGCGTGGGTTATGTGCGCGACAGCTTTGTGGGGATGTCGCTGATCCTGGCCGCACTCGCCGAGCGCAAGTGCAAGACGAGCGAGTTGGTCGCGGAACTGCCTCGTTACGAAATTCATAAGACCACGACGCCGCTGAGCAGCGAACAACTGCCGGCCGCGTTCGCCGCTTTGGAACAGCACTTTGCCGATGCCACACCGGACAAGCTCGATGGCCTGAGGCTCGACTGGCCCGATCGCTGGCTGATCGTTCGAGGTAGCAACACCGAGCCCCTGGTGCGGATTATTGCCGAAGCCCCGCAAGCGGCCGCGGCGGCCAAACTGTGTACCGAGGCCAGTCGCGTGCTGCAGGTTTTGCGGACATAGAGGCTTCTGGTTGAGGGCAGTTCAACGGGGTGCGCAGATGGATTTCCGTAGTAATTAGTAGGAAATTTACGCTGCAATACGACGACAACGAAAATAAACATTGGCTATGGGTGCTTATCATGTATTTCAATTCTGGATGTTACATGCGCGATTGTTCGTGTTTTATTACGGCAGATTCGACGCCATTAGTGGCAGCGATTCTCGACGGCGAAGAAGCGAGGGAGTGTCCAAAAACGTGGGCCAAAAGTGGTTATCAAATGGTTATCACCTGGAGGGCCCACAACCGGCTTTTTGACTTCGGAAGGTCTTGGGAAGAGGGATGTTAAGTGCGATTTGGCGAAATGATTTTTTGTCGCGAAAAGTTATCAAAAGGGAAGTCGTTTTTGGACGTTTGGAAGGCTGGGTGCCAGTTCGACTAAGGACAAGGGGGCGGCTCTAAGGGCGAGACTTCTGCGGTTGCCAGGGATCGCTGCTCTTGCCTTTGCAACCGCCAGCCACGTAGGTGGGCAACGTACTCCCTGGCGAAGAACACCCAGCGAAGCCACGACTGGGTGTTGTTGGCAACGTGCATCGAAATGCCAGCGAGCAGTCCCGCGGGAGAAAACAGCAACGCGACGAAGCCGACATAAAACAGGATGTGCGTGGGAATGGCCCACCAGCCTTGATAGAGATGCACGATCAGGCAGATGACGAGTCCGAAGAGTATTGCCAGCCAAGGAAGCTGAGTGAGGTTCGCCAGCATGTAGACCAGGAAGCCGCGATAGACGAGTTCCTCGTGAATGGGGCAGACGATTCCGGAATTGATCACATCGAGGACCTGAGCGACTCGTCCCCGCGCCAGCTGCATCGTGACAAACATACGCCGCTGTTGCTCTTCGAGTTCCGCATTTTGACGGTAGAGAAACCCGGCCAAGACATTTTGAGCCTTAATCATGAAGTGGCAGCACAACAGACCGACGAGAATCGTCCAACTCCAAGGCGAGGCGGTGCGAAAGCCGACGTCGGCGAAGGTCCAGACCCGACCAAACGACGCGACAAGAACGCAGAGGACAAAGATGTGCCCTAGCATGTGGTTCACCGGCGCGACCCAGGTCGCGCGAGTGACTTGGAACTCGGGTGACTTGTCGTCCGGACGGCGTAACAACATCTGCACCGAGTACCACCAGGTGGGAAGCTCGCGCAGTAACAAGAAGACGAGTAGCAGCCAACGGTCGATCAGGATTGAGTCAGCCTCGAGTTCCCCCTGCCGCTGGCGAAAATAGCCGCAGGCGGCCCACGTCACGGCGGCCCACAGTCCCCAGCGATAGTCGAACCACGAGTGCCATTTTTCACGCATGGTCGCTGAGCTTCGGTGGTCGTAAGAAACAGAATGGTTGAGACGGTGCTGGGAGGGGAAGGATCAGTTTCAACTGGGCAGGGGTGAAATGCAATTCTGCCGTCAGTTACGAATCTCTGGCGAGTTGATAACCGGCCAGGCGGGCCAAGACGAGTCCCGTGAGCACGAACAGACTGGTGAGCAGCATCAAGAAGAAACTCGTGGCAAAGTTGTTGATGCCATTGAAGGCGTTCCAGAAGCAGGCAGTTACCAGGATGGTCGCGAACAGGCCTAAGGCAACGAGTACGAGGCGCTGGCGAGTGAGAATCAAGTAGGCAGCCATGCAGGGCACGATGACCACGAACGAAACGAGCATCAAGTCGTTGGAGAAGCGGATTGTCTCGATGTTGAAGTAACGAAAGACAGCGAACACGAAGGCTACGCAAGTGGTCACGGCAAACAAATTACTCACGCTGAATTGCCACGGCGAGGGGAGCAGCGGTTGATGTTCGTCGGCGAGAATGAGACGCCAGCCACGAATTTGCCAGAGCCAAGTGACGAGTAATACCAGGGTGGAATAGACAAAGAACAGGGCAATGACATTACCCAGATTGGCTGCACCAAGCACGCGATCGACGAAGAATGCCGCTGCAATGGAAGAACAAACAAACATCCAGATTCGCAAGGCAAAGTGTTGCCGACCGAGTCCGCAGACGAGGGCAATCAAGCCCGCCTCGGCAAAAGCTAACGCAATGGCCAACACCGCAGCAGGCTGGAGACGCGGTGCGCGGCTGACGCGAGCCCAGGTGAGCGTGAGGAGGTTTAACTCGGCGGCAGCCACGATGAACAACAGCGCGAGTGTCCAGGCAATGATGGCGGCGTTGCGCACGCGCGGAACCTGGGTTGCGGCCGTCGAGGTCGCCGTGGGTGAAGCAGGCGAGATGTCAGCGGATGAGTTCACGGATGGGTCTGGCCCGAGACAAACAAAACGGAGATGCAGCGGCCGGTTTCGACCAGCCCGTTTTTTGCTATGGTTGTTTCCCTATTATCTTAATTGACCGAGTTCCCCGGCATGTCACTCTCCACCTCTACTTCACCGCCGATCGTTGGCCGGCTCGCGCCGTCTCCAACGGGTGCGCAGCATGTAGGGAATGCGCGGACGTTTCTGCTCGCCTGGCTCTCGGCCCGGTCGCAGGGTGGCACGCTGATTTTGCGGATGGAAGACATCGATTCGCCGCGAATCAAGGCGGGGGCGGCCCAGCAGGCGATCGACGATTTGCGTTGGCTGGGGCTGAACTGGGACGAAGGGCCCGATTGTGGCGGGCCGCAGTTCTCGTACGTGCAAACCGAGCGGCGAGCGCTCTACGAGGCGGCTCTGCAAGAACTCAAACGACAAGAGCAAATCTATCCCTGTACTTGTTCCCGCAGCGAAGTGGCTGCGGCGGCGAGTGCGCCGCATGCTGGGCAGGAAGGTCCGCGTTATCCGGGCACGTGTGCGGGGAACCAAGCGACGACGGCGGAGCAACTGGACCCCGGTTCGTTTGCCTGGCGTTTTCGCACCAGCGATGAGCCGGTGACGTTTCGCGATGGCTTCGTCGGCGAAGTAACCTGCCACGTGCAGCGAGAACTGGGCGACTTTGTAATTGCCAAAGCGGATGGCACACCGGCGTATCAATTAGCCGTGGTCATCGACGATCACGCGATGGGAATCAACGAAGTGGTGCGCGGCGACGATCTGCTGCCGAGCGCGTTTCGCCAACTACAAATCTATGAATTCTTTGGCTGGCAAGCCCCGCGATTCGTTCACGTGCCGCTAGTCATCGGCGAGGATGGTCGCAGGCTGGCGAAACGACACGGCGATACTCGTCTGGCCTGGTTTCGCGCCGCAGGAGTTTCGCCCGAGCAGATCATCGGCTTACTTGCCTGGTCGTGTGGATTGCAACTGGACACGCGACCAGTCTCCACGCAAGATCTACTCCTCTCCTTCTCTTGGTTACCAATCCCGCGCGAGCCGTTCGTCTTCACTACTCCAATGAACGACGGCCTGCTCAAATCGACTTGATCATCTTCCTCTCTTCATCTCATTCACCCTTCATCCCTTTCCCAAAATGGCCATCGACACTCCTGCCAAACTCGCCATCATCGGAGCCGGGCCCATCGGACTCGAAGCAGCCTTGTATGCTCGGTTTCTGGGCTACGACGTGGTGATCTTCGAACGCGGCCGAGTGGGCGAACATGTTCATTGGTCTCAGCACGTCAAGTCGTTTGCTCCCTTCGCGCAATGCAGTTCGCCCCTCGGGCTGGCTGCGATCTTGGCGCAAGACGAAAGCTACAAGGCTCCGGCGGTGGGTGCGTTTCTCACCGGCCAGGAATGGCTCGATCGCTACTTGCTGCCTCTCGCCGAGACCGACCTGCTGAGCGATCACTTGCGAGTGCGTACGCGGGTGGTGTCAATCGGCAAAGAGCAGGTGCGGCGAACCGATCGCGCGGCTGATCTGCCGGCAGGTGACGAGCGGGGAGATTGGTCGTTTCGCCTGCTGGTGCAAGATGCCGATGGGAATGAGAAGATCGAAGAGGCCGATGCGGTGCTCGATTGCTCGGGCGTGCGTTCGCACATTCAGTGGTGCGGGCACGGCGGCTTGCCCGCGATCGGCGAGCGGCAGTTGCAGGGTGAGATCGTTTATCACTTGCCAGATCTGTTGGGCGTAGATCGGGCGAAGTATGCCGGTAAGCACACATTGCTGATCGGTCATGGCGACTCTGCCGCGCAGGCCGCGGTCGACCTGGCAGAGTTGGCCGACATCGATCCGGAGACCAGGTTCACTTGGGTCACGCGTCACGAACATCAGCCCGCGGGCGGACCGGTGGCCACGTACGCGCACGATCGCTTGCCCCAGCGTCGCACTTTGGGTGAGCGGGCCAATGCCATCGCCGCGCGAGATAGCCAGTGGCATTGGGGGACGCATGTCGAAAAAATCGTGCGCGAACCTGCCGGGCCGCTGGTGGTGTCGTTCTTCGGACAACTGACGGGCGAGCATTCGTTTGACCATGTGCTGGCACTCGTTGGTTATCGGCCCGATACCTCGCTGCTGGCCGAGTTGCAGGTCGATCTCGACCCGGTCACCAGCGGCTTGCGTAACCCGCTCGGCGATCTCGTGCAGTTAGAGGACAATTTTTACATCCTGGGAGAGAAGTCATTCGGGCGCAAGTCGGGCTTTCTGTTCACCGACGGTTTGGACCAAATTCGACAGCTGTTTGCCATCCTCGGCGACCGCCCGACGCTCGATCTGTACGCCGCCGGGCAGCCGAAACTGGGCTAACTCGCTGTTGGTTGCCCAACCGACCCTTTCCGGCAGCATAATCGGGGCTTGTGACGCGGCACTTTCTTGATATTCTGGACTGTCTTCCTGGGAGTAATCCTGGGCAAGAAACCTTTGGCGGGGTAGCTCAGTTGGTTAGAGCAACGGCTTCATAAGCCGTGTGTCGGCGGTTCAAGTCCGCTCCCCGCTACTCACCGTCTCCGACGGTGCGCGCAAATTGGCTGAAGCAGAGGGGGAATCCCATGCTGAGTCTCAGTGCTTTGAAGAGTGATGCACAAAGTGTCACCGAATTGTCGATTCAAGACGCTCATCTCCGCAAGCTCGCAAAAACGGTTGAAGATCTGATCACCGTCGTGGAAGGTCTGGAAAACGACGTCAAGTTCGCCCGCCAGGAAGCAAGCGAAGCCAAACGCGAGGCCCGCGAAGCAGGCCGGTAGTCTCACCGCTGGAGCCGGCCGTGGCTGCTTCTCCCCAGGCGATTTACTGGCGAATCGCTCCGCTGATTTTGCTGGTCGCAGTCGCGAACTTTTTCACAGTGACACTGGTGGAGTCAGAGCCGTCCCAGTGGGTCCTGGGATTGATCTTCGGCACCATCTTTCAGCACTGCGTACTGGCAGCAGCCTGGGCGGCACTCGGTCCCGGACCGCTGTTGTGGAGACTACCGCTGTCATTGGCTTGGGCGAATGTGATGGGGCTCTCGATCGCCGTGCCCATTTGGATGGAGCACCGCGAGCCTTGGGCGATGATGTGGGTGCTGACAATGGGCAGCCTGTGGTTGGTTGCTCAGTTTCCCCTATGGTGTGGCTCGTTAATCTTCAGCGTTCGACTGCGTCACTGCAGCCTGCCGGTTGACGATGTTCGCGAACGTCAATTTGGCATTCGGCAACTCATGATCTTTACCGCTTTGATAGGTGTGCTGCTGGGGTTGGGCCGAATGCTGCTATCGCTCGCTTGGTTCGACCTAAGAGTTGACGACCAACTGGGGTTCTTTTTGTTTCTCTTGATCGCGCAGATGATTGTCAGTGTGCCTCTAATCTTCGCCTCGTTGCTCCACAAACACTGGCTGCCCGGAATCTTAATCAGCCTGCTGTTTATCGCCCTGGTGACCGTAGTGGAATGGCAATTATCTTGGAAACTCCTTAGCATCGGGCCGGTGATGGAAAGAGGCTTTCTCGCCTGGATCAACTTCTTCAGCGCCGTTTGGGTGCTCATCTTCGCAGCCATCGTGCGCGGTAGTGGCTACGGCTGCGGTGTGGCCGAGCCACGCTCGAGCACTGCGGTCACCGGCCAGTGATCGGATGGCGTGCGGCCGTCTTTGGATGTGCGGTCGATCGCTGCGGCGGTGATCTTCCACGCCGGGTTCACGGCGATCCAATCGATGCGCCCGCCACTCACTTGCGAAGCCTTGAACGGTGTCGTTGTCCCTTCTTCGTTGCCCCGCTCTGGGTGCAACTTGCGAAACGTATCGACGACGGGGCTCGCCTTACCGGCAGCTTCGCCAAAGAACGCTTGATAAGGCGCGCTCGCTTCGGCAGAGTTGAAATCGCCGGTCACAACGACAGCCGTGTCGCCCGCGACAGCTTCGATTTTCTTCCGCAGCAGCTTGGCCGATTCCAGCCGAGCTTGTTTGCCCATGTGATCGAAATGGGTATTGAAAAAAGTGATGGGCTGCGATTGAGGCTGCTGGAGATCCTTCAACTTGACCCAGGTGACCATGCGGGGCAGAGAAGTATCCCAGCCTTTGCTGCCGGGCTTGTCGGGCGTTTCGCTCAGCCAGAAATGCCCGCCATCGAGCTTCTCAAAACGATCACGGCGATAAAACAGCGCCACCGATTCGCCGTCCAGCTTGCCATCGTTGCGACCCACGGCCAGCGAATCGTACTCGGGCATCTTCTCAGCCAGATAGTCACGCTGAAACAGCAGCGTCTCTTGCGTGCCGAGCAAGTCCGGCTTGTAAGCGTGAATGGTCTCGGCGACCCATGCCTTCCGCTTGTCCCAATGATTCTCGCCATCCTTCGCCGTGCCATAGCGAATGTTGAAACTCATCACACGCAGCGGAGCATCGGCCGCAACGAGCCACGCAGGAAGAAACAAGAGACAAAAGCTGACAGCAAGAGGCAGGCGTATGGTGAACATAAAGGAGACTTCTCGAATGGTGAGTGGAAAGGACTGCAGCACCGGTACTACAGAGCAGCATGCTGGTTGACTTCGACGCTCTAACATAGCCGATGATCGCGGCCATTCCTCGGTTGAAATGGCACTCGCCCACTCAAAAGCACTCCTCCACGGTCTGCACGGGAAACTTACTCGGCGGAGGCTCGATCCAGTTCGTTGGCACCAGCCGGCGAAAGCCTTCGGCCTCTTGCACTAACCTGCCTCGCGCATCAACGCTGAACGCCGAGCCCGGCTTCGGCGTGTAGTTCTCCGGCGCCGATGGATGCCGCTCCGTCGTAAACGCTGGCGCCGTCGACCGCAGGAACTCGATCGTAGGACAGGAAGAGGGAGAGGGGGAGTGTGGAAGAGCGGGAGAGGGGGAGATTTTGGAGTCCAGTTGAGGCTGCTCTCGACCTTCTCCCTTCCGCCCCCGCGTTTCTTCCTTCCGCCCCCGGGGTTCATTGGCTTTTGCACTACCGACCGGCAACATCGCGTTGCCAACTCGCTCGATCTTTGCCTCCGTTTTGATAACTTTTTCGTCGATAATTTCAGCGATAACAACGTCGTCGATATCTTCTACTCCCTCAACGACTTCGCACGATTCCACCACCGTTATTTGCGGTATTTTTCCGCCGTCGGTGATAACCGTTTGATAACCACTTTCGCACGTGCTCAACACCGCTTCCTGCCCACTGCCTTCTTCCTTCCGCCCCCGGGCCTGCCCCGGGGGTTCAACGGCTTTTGCACTACCGCCCGTCAACATCGCGCTGCCCGCTCGCAAGCTCTCCTGTGAAGCCAGAGCACTTTCCCAGCGGTCGCCCCTCACTTCGACTCTCTCCCCTGAGTACCAAGGTGAGGGAGCCAATGCAGCAGCAACGGCGTCGACGCGCATTCCTCCCTCGTTCTGCATTCTGCGTTCTTCCTTCTCCCTTTCCTTCGCCTCCCATTTCTCCACTTCCGGCAGCGCCGCGTCGATCCACCGCCGCTGCTCAGCCATCCGCTCGTCGTACGTCATCTCGGGCTCTTCCGGAAGCCGATTCTTCGTCTCGAAGTCGACCGTGCCATCGAGTTTGATCCCTTCAAACTTCAGCATCTTTTCGCTCATGCGAATCGCATCGTTTGAGAAATCGCGGATTGCCGTCGCGAGTCTTCGACGACGTTTCTACCATCAATTCGCCCTTGAACTTGCGTTTTTTCGCATTGAATTGCGGCTCTTGCGACGCCCGCCACTTCTCGCACATTTGCGAGTAACCCATATCGAGCCGACGCTTGTGCTGCCGCGTCAGCATGTGCAAGCGCTGGATCCGCCCCTGCTCGCTCTTGTGCTCCGTCTCGCGATTGGTCGTCAGTTCGGGCTCGCCTTCCCAGCGCTGCAGCTTGTGACAAATCTTGCTCACCGCAGGCTGCGAGATGCCAAACTCCGCCGCCACCATCCGCTGCGAGACTCCATGCGTCGAGCATCGCTCGTAGATCTCCAGATCCCTCGGCTTCGGCGCGCGGAAAATGCTCTGTGTCTTCTTTTTCTTGCTCATGTTTCGAACTCCGGCGAAGAAAGAGGGGGAGAGTGGGAGTGAGGGAGAGCGGGAGACAAATGCCTGAAAGCGCATATCTATTTCCCTGGTTAACCGAGCCGCTTGCGGCCGCTCCCCCCGTCCCCACTCCCTCTCCTCGGTACTCCGGGGAGAGGGTCGGGGTGAGGGGCTGAGCTTTGAAACAACTCCACCCGCAACTAGTCACCCAACAGCCGCCAGCGGCTCGGTTAACCAAGAACACCTACCTTCTCACCATCTCACTACCACTCAAGTACTAACCAACTGCGCACGACATCGTTCGCACATCATCGCCACTATCTAGCCGTCGTGATTCTTTGGCAAGTACTTTTTCAAAAGAATTTACCCCAGCTACCAGTTCCCAGCTCCCGTTCGGAACGTCCTATAGGCACTATCAAGCGTTATCACGGCCAGCGGAGCACCTGCGGCAAAGAGGCACGCAGGGAAAGGCAAGAGTCAGAAGCTGGCGGTAAGAGCAGCTTGGGTTTTCTATTCGCAGTCGGCCAACTAGGCGATTAGGTCGTTGATGACCTTGCCGTGGACGTCGGTTAGGCGGAAGTCGCGGCCGGCGTAGCGATAGGTGAGCTTCTCGTGATCGAAACCCATCAGCTTGAGCATGGTGGCGTGCAGATCGTGAACGTGCACGGGCTTATCGACGGCCTTGAAGCCGAACTCGTCGGTGGCACCGTAGGTCTGACCACCCTTCACGCCGCCGCCAGCCAGCCAGCAGGTGAAGCCCCAATGGTTGTGGTCGCGGCCGTTGATCTTGCCAGCGTTGGCACCGGCTTGAGGCAGTTCTACTGTGGGCGTACGACCGAATTCGCCGCCCCATAGGATCAGTGTTTCTTCAAACAGACCGAGTCGCTTCAAATCGGTGATGAGGGCACCGATGGCCTTGTCGGTCTGCCCTGCGAGCCTCTTGTGATTCTCGGCGATATCGTCGTGGTTATCCCAAGGCTGACCTTGCCCGTGCCAGACCTGCACAAAGCGAACGCCACGCTCGATCAACCGCCGCGCGATCAGAATCTGTCTCGCTTGCGTACCGGGACCGTAGGACTCGAGCACTTCTTTCGTCTCGCGATTCACATCGAAGGCTTCGGCCGCTTCTCGCTGCATGCGGTAGGCCAGTTCGAAGGAATGAATGCGGCTATCGAGGGCCGGATCGTGACCGCGCTGCTCACGGTGATGTTGGTTGAGGGCCGCGAGCGCGTCGAGTTGTCCGCGTTGGGCGCCATCGTTCAACCACTTGTTGCGCACGTTCTCGATCAGTTTGTCGATCTCGGCGTGCTGTGTGTTGACGTAGGTCCCTTGATAGACGCCGGGCAAAAAGGCCGATTGCCAGTTCTGGGTCTCTTGGATGGGATAGCCGCCGGGGACCATCGCGATGAAGCCGGGCAAGTTGAGGTTGTCCGTACCCAGGCCATACGTCAGCCACGAACCCATGCTGGGACGGACGAGACGCGACTCGCCGCAGTTCATCAGCAGCAGCGAAGGTTCGTGATTGGGCACGTCGGCATGCATCGAACGGATGACGGCTATGTCGTCGATGTGCTGGGCCGTGTGATGAAAAATCTCGCTGACTTCGATGCCGCTTTGCCCGTACTTTTGAAACTTATACGGCGAGGGAAAGGCAGCGCCGGTTTTGCGCTCGGTGGCCAGATTCGCCGTCGGCAGGCTTTGCCCGGCGTACTTTTGCAGCAGCGGCTTGGGGTCGAACGTATCGACGTGCGAAGGTCCACCATTGCAGAAGATATGAATCACTCGCTTGGCCTTCGCGGCAAAGTGAGGCAGCTTGGCGGCCAGTGGATTCTGATAGCCGCCGGTGGCCTCCGTCGGCGCGGCGACCAGCCTACCGGCATCTTGCATGACACCAGCCAAACCGAGCATGGCGAAGCCCATGCCGCTGCGGTGCAGCAGTTCGCGACGGGTGAGGGAGCAGTTGGTGTTTTCTGAAATCGTCATCTGTTACTCGATCCTAGGGAAGCGGTATTCGCATGATGGCGTTCATGACTTCGTCGGGTTCGCAGCATACTGCGTACATTTCCAAGTCCGCGACGATCTGCATCAACGGGACATTGATATCGCGAAGGTAGGCAATGCCAAAATGATCGCCGCCATCCTCATTGAGTTTCGTGGCAACCGCGAAAAAGTCGCTATCTTGCGTCACCAATGAGCGCCGCAATTCATACGCCCGTTGCAGTATTTGATTGTCAGGAAGGCTGTCTCGTTCGTCTTGTTGCACCGTCAGTACATCGATTCCGCGGAGCGCCAATTGCTCCGTGATGAGGCTGTCAATGTGCTCATCCATGTAGAGCGCCAACGTCATAATTTCTTGGCCCGCTCACGAATTCGAGCCGCAAATTCCGATTGATCGTGGGCCGTAAAGTGGGCGTCGGCAATCTCCTCAGACTCCCGGATCTGTTCATCGATGACTGAGCGATGGTCGTAGTAGTATGCCAGTGCGGCATGAATCTGCCCCAGCGATAAGTGGGGATAACTTTGGTGGATCTGTTCGGCAGTCATTCCGGATTGGGCCCGCATAGCCACATGCATGACCTTGATTCGGCTGCCGCTGATTCCCGCGATCCCTTTATCGTCTAACGCCAAATGTTCCGTTGAAACTTGCATCGTTTTGTACCTCCAATCCAATTCTACGCACCGGCGAGTTAATCCACATACATGAATTCATTCGTCAGCAGTAGCAACTGGGCCAACTGTGCGACGGGGGTCAGCTTGATGCCATCGCTGACGGCGGGTGCGCCAGCGAGAAACTGTTCGGCAATTTTCAGGTCTGCGGCATCGGGTTCGCGGGCGAGCACGACGCGGTACAAGCATCGCGCTTGTTCGCTGGGAGTCGTGGCGGCGGCCACTTCGGGGCGATTGGCGAGTGCCTGAGCCTGTTCGACCACGAATGGACTGTTCATCAAAAACAGGGCTTGCTGCGGGACGGTAGTGCGCGGGCGACGAGGCGTGCTGGAGTCGGGGCTGGCGATATCGAACACCCGAAAGATGTTCGGCAGGTCCTGGCGATCGATGCTGCCAAACACGCTGCGGCGGCGAGTATAGGGTGCCGTGGTGAGTTCCACCGACTTGCCGCCTAAACTTGGGTCGAGCTGACCCGAGACGGCAAGCAGGCTATCTCGCAAGGGTTCCCATTCCAGCCGTCGCCGATTCATTCGCCACAACAGGCGATTCTCGGGATCAATCTGACGGGCCGCTTCGTGATCGTTGCTTTGCTGGCGATAGGTGGCGGAAGAGACCAATTGCCGATGTAGTTTTTTCAACGACCAGGCGCTGTCGAGCAAATCGGCCGCGAGCCAATCGAGCGCACTTTGCAGCGGAGGCGCTTCCGTCCGAATGCCGAAGTCGCTGGGGGTATCGACAATCGGCTCGCCAAAGTGGTGCATCCACATCCGGTTCACCAGCACGCGACTAGTGAGCGGATTTTGGGCCGAGACCAGCGAATCAGCCAGTTCCAAACGTCCGCTGCCGTTCTTAAAAGGCTGGCGTTCGCTTGAGGCCATGACGAGCAAAAACTGACGTGGTACCTGCTTGCCAGGGCGCGCCTGATTGCCGCGAATGAACACGCGTGGATCGTGCGGATTGGCCTTGTCGTACACGACCATCGCTCGCGGTGGTGCGACCGGCGACGAGGCTTCAAACTCCTGCACCTTCTTCAGCAGTTCATTCTGCTTGTTCCGATCGGCACGATTCACCAGTTTGCCGATTTCGTCGGCCGAGATATCGGCGGGGCCGTCTTTGCCGACCAGCACGCGGGCGAGTTGCTTTTCGGCAGCGTTCAGTTTCTCGAGGGCAGCGGTATCGGCACCAGCTTGCGTCCAGGCGGGCATAATCCCGGCGAGCAACTTGCCGTAGATGCGCGGTACGTCCATGCGCGACTGCGGTGTCTCGGCTGCGAAGGCCGCTTTGAGCAGCGGGTTGATCTGCCCCGTGGCATCTCCTTCGGCCCGCATCTTAAAGCTTTCGATGACCTTGGCCGCTTCTTCGGCAAAGCCTTCGTCTTTCAGAGCGAGCAGATCTTTCCAAAGCCCCCACAGGGCATGTTCGTTGTTCTTGGTCCGTTCGCTGAGAAATCGCTTCCAGCGATCGACAAGCGCCGGACGTAGATCCTTGGGATCGATTGTCAGGTAGGGAAGCTTCTCCAGCAGTTGTGGCCGGTCCCCAGCGGCGATCTTTGCCAGGTAATCGGTCGCTTGCGCACGAGCCTGATCGATCACCTCGCGCTGCTTGGCGCTGATGAAATCGTTCATCGCGCCGCGGCGCTTGCTCAGTTCGGCTTCGAAAACGCGAAACGCTTCGCTCTCTTGAGGCTGAGCGATCAGCGGCAGTTCGCCCGGTTCTTCAATGCTCGCAAAGACTCCGTATAGGGAGTAATAGTCTTCCGCCGGGATGGCATCGAACTTGTGATCGTGACAGCGGGCGCAAGCGACCGTCAGGCCGAGGATGCCGCGCGTGACGGCATCGATCTGGTCATCGATATCGTCGTTGCGATTGTTGAAGCGACGACCCGTGGTCAAAAAGCCTAGAGCCGCGAGCGGACGCTTGTCGTCCCCCAGTTCGAGCTTGTCCGCGGCCAGTTGTTCGCGAATGAAGCGGTCGTAGGGCAAGTCCTGATTGAAGGCATCAATGACGTAATCGCGGTACGTGTAGGCATACGGATAGCGCCGATCCTTGGCGAAGGCATAGCCGCGCGTATCGGCATAGCGGGCCACATCGAGCCAATGGCGACCCCAACGGGCACCGAACTGCGGCGATGCCAGCAAACGATCGACTTGCTGCTCGTAGGCATCTGGAGATTGGTCTTGCTCGAACGCTTGCGCCTCGGCCAACTCAGGCGGCAGGCCGAGCAGGTCAAAGTTCAGTCGGCGGAGCAAGGTACGGCGATCGGCCTCCGGCGAGGGAGCGATGCCCGCGGCGGCCAGCTTATCGGCAATGAACGCATCGAGGGGCGACGTGGCAAAACCAGGAGCCGTTACATTTGGCACGGTCGGACGCCCCACTGGCTGATAGGCCCAATGGGACTGTCGGTCTTGCTTGGCGCGCTCGATGGCGGTGAGCGCGACTGCGGCCGAAGGAGAACTGGCTGGCCAGGGTAGCCCTTGCTTCACCCATTCCGAGAGGTCGGCAATCTGCGCCTCGGGCAGCTTGGTATCGGGGGGCATCTGAAAGTCGCCGCGATGATGAACGGCCTGAATCACCAGGCTGTTATCAGGTTCGCCCGCGACGGCTCCCTTTTTGCCACTATCGCCGCCCGCGAGGATCGCCGCGCGCGAATCGAGCCGCAGACCACTTTCTTGCTTCTTTGTCCCGTGACATTCCCAGCACTTGGTGGCGAGAACGGGGCGCACCTTCTCTTCAAAGAACTTCTCTTGCTCCGGAGAGACCGGGGGCGCATCGGTGGCGCGTACCTGACCGGGCAAGCCAGCGGCGGTCAACATCGCCAGGGCGAACCAGGCTGCGGAAGAGATGAAAGGGAACGGACGAACCATCGCAACCTCAGCGGGCGTGAGCAGTCGAGTAAGTGCAGGGTGGGAATATTGCGGGGGAGAGTACGCTTCAAATAGAAATTATACGCCGCTAGGGGGCAAGCCGCCGCAGATTCGCGAGGTTTGTCGCAATTCGACTGGCCGTTACAACCGCGCCGAATAACCGCAAAGTTCCGCATGTCCCGCCGGATCGGCCCAACCTATGCCTGCGCACCCCCGTAGCATTCTTTGTTGCCTCGCGGCAACGTGCTGGAAACGAGATGAGGCGATTGCACCACACTTGACATTGGCCGGGCGGCAATTAAGGAACTGAGCCTTTTAATCCAAAGTCATGCTGTGTCAAGAGTTCGAAACAATGGAGTGAACCACGAACCAGCGCGGGCATAGCCATTGCTTTCTCTTTCCAGAACTACCCGCGATGAATGACGCGGCTTCTCTTGTCCGCTTCTCAGGTTCTGGAGCAGTTCTCGATGGCCAAAAGCTTCCGCAAGTCTCTGCCAGTCTCCGCTCGTCCGGCAGCCAATCGGAAAGGCCCGGCGAAGAAGGCCAACGGCCGCCCAGCCGGTGAAGATCGCCTCGGTCTGCACGACGACCTGGACGACGCCGCCATCTTGGACGAAGTGGATGAACTGGTGTTTGTCGACGAAGAAGAAGTGGCCTTTGTCGAAGCCGACAACGAAAGTGTCGACGCCACCGATGACCCAGTTCGCATGTACCTGATGCAAATGGGCCAGATTCCACTCCTCAACCGGGCCGAAGAAATCGACGCTGCCCGCAAGATCGAAGGGACTCGCCGTCGCTTCCGTCACTGCATGCTCGCCACCGACTACGTCCTGGAAGGTGCTGTCGAACTGCTTGAGAAAGTTCGCGATGGCCAGCTGCGGCTCGATCGCACGATCGAAGTCTCGGTTACGAACACGACCGAGAAGAAGCGGATCATGAAGCGGATTTGGCCGAACCTGGCCACGCTCAAGAAACTGCTGAAGGCCAACAACGCCGACTATCGCATTGCCATCAGCAAGAAGCAGCCCAAGAAGGTTCGCCACCAGGCTTGGATCAATCTGACCCGCCGTCGCAACAAGGCGGTTCGCCTGATCGAAGAAATGAACCTGCGTAACAACCGTCTGCAACCGCTGTTCGATAAGCTGGCCGAGATTCAGCATCGCATGGTCATTCTGCGTCAGCAAGTGAAAGATGCTCGCGTCAGCGGCAGCTTTTGCGGCCGTTCTTACCTTGAGCTTCGCAAGGAACTTGTTCACCTGATGCGAATCACGCTCGAAACTCCTTCGACTCTCACTCGCCGCATCGAACAGACCAATCGCTATCACCAAAGCTACGACGCTGCCAAGCGAGTTCTCTCGGCCGGCAACCTGCGTCTCGTGGTTTCGATCGCCAAGAAGTATCGCAATCGCGGTTTGAGCTTCCTCGACCTGATTCAAGAAGGAAACACGGGCCTGATGCGAGCCGTCGACAAGTTCGAATACGCTCGTGGTTTCAAGTTCAGCACGTATGCCACGTGGTGGATTCGCCAAGCCATTACCCGCGCCATTGCCGATCAAAGCCGCACCATCCGCGTGCCAGTCCACATGATCGACACCATGAGCAAAGTCCGCGTTATCACTCGCCAACTCGTTCAAGAACTCGGCCGCGAACCGACGGCCGAAGAAACCGCTCGCCGCGCTGGTCTGTCGCTCGAAGAGGCTCGTTGCATCATCAAGATGGCTCGCCAGCCTTTGTCGCTCGATCAACCGGTCGGCGATCACGACGACAGCTACTTCGGCGAATTCCTGGCCGATCATCGCGAAGACGATCCGTTGTTCGAAGCAAACCAGGTTGCCCTGAAGAGCCGCATCGAAGAAGCCATGTCGACCTTGAACTATCGCGAACGCGAAATCCTTCGCCTGCGTTACGGCCTGACCGACGGTTACGCCTATACGCTCGAAGAAGTGGGCAAGATCTTCTGTGTCACTCGCGAACGCGTTCGCCAGATCGAAACCAAGGCCGTCCGCAAGTTGCAACAGCCCTACCGCGCTCGCACGCTGCAAAGCTTTGTCGAAGGGGTTGAGATCCCCGCCGACGATCTGAGCCCGGTTGGCAGCGAAGGGCGGTAGGAGGGGAGAGACTAGGGGCCAGGGACTAGGGGCCAGGGATTAGTTCGTTACGAGTCCGACGCGTCAGCGAGGGAGAAGCGTGCTAACTCGCAGGAGAAACTCGTTAACTTCCTGTGGATGCGTTAGCGAGATGACGTGCCCACCGGGAACGATGACATCGGCGCGAGTGTAACGCGCGGGAAGAACACGATCGTACTGGCCGTGAATCTGAAACACGGGGCAGGTAATGACTGGCGCGTTCTGCCAGGCGAGCAGTTGTTGAACCGACCAGCGAAAGACATCGGCATCGGCTTGCGAGAATTGTCGGGCAACGCCGGCGAAGTGCGGCCACCGCTGCTGGACCAGGGACATCGTTCCTGCGGACCACTGAAACGGCGTGATGGGGCACAAGGAGACGAGTGAGCGGAATGGTCGCCACAGGCGAACGCGGCGCGGCAGTTCACTCGGGCCGCGCAAACTCCCAATGAGCACTACGGCGAGCGGGTCCAAGTAGCGGGCCATCTCCAAGGCAAAGATGCCGCCGAAGCTGGCCCCGCCCAGCACGCAGCGGGTGCGCGGACAAATCTCAGCAGCAAATCGCTCGCAATAGTGAGCCAGCGTTTCGCGGCGCTCCGGCTTGAGCCAACGCGGCACCACCAGCTGCGGAAACGCCAACTTCTGCGGAGCGAATACCGAGGCGTCAGCTGCCAAGCCGGAGAAGAGAATGAGCGGCACAGCTTCAATAGTAGTGGGCATTAACCGTCCGGCGTATCGAGCAGATGCTGTAGTCGGCTGCTCAATTCTGGCGGGAATTTTTGCGGCCAGGTTTGATCGATGAGACCGACTGCGATCAAATCTCGGAGATGCATGCGATCTTTATCACGATTCGACATCAGTTTCATCAGCGCCAACGACTGCAATTGCATCACACGAAAGTTCGCCGGATCATCAAACGTCTCAATCTCCGGTGCCGGCAGCAAATGGTCGGGCTTGGTCCGCTCGCCAGCAAACAGCAGGTGAATTGCTTCGCTCGGTTTGCCGTCAATGCCATCGCGAAACATCACAATACCGAAGGACTCGGTAGGAACGAAGCCCGCGGTGTCTAGAGCAGCACTCACCTTGGCGTAATCTTCTCGCCGCACCAGCAGGTCGACATCGCGTGTGTTCCGCACGGCGCCTTCATCGACGGTGGCAACCCACGAGGCGACCGCATTGCCACCTACCACCGCGTAGGGAATGCCCGCCTGGTTTAAAGCCGACGTTGCCCTCAATAACCTTTCGCGCACTTTGACCACAGCTCGCTCCATGCGGTCGAGAATCTCTTTCCCCATGCCGACAGTGCCGGCAAGCCAGGTGTGAGAAGCGGACGAATCGATTGGGGAAGTCATAGAGCTCAATTTACCTAGTAATTCGCAAAATGCATCACGAAGCAAGCTGAGAAATGATTGCCGCAACCTCTTTCGGATGGGTCAGTGGCAGCACGTGTCCACCACCGGTGATGACGCGATCCGGCTGGATGTAACGAATGGGAAACGTGAGGTCCTGATCGCCATGGATCTGCGTGAGCGGAATGGCGTCGATACTCAGAGACGGCTGCCAGCGCAGCACGGCTGATGATGCCCAGCGATGCCACGAACCTGCTTGGCCATGAAACTTCTTGAGGCGGGCCGTGCTGGCGGTTCGTAGTGTTGCGGGTGCAAGCGACGCCACGGTTCCGACAGCGCTAAACAAAGGCTCGAGTGGCAATCGTGACAGTCCGCGAAAGGCGCGAAACCAGGGAGGTAACTGCTGTGAGTCGCGCACCGATGAGATGAGCACGCAGGCCTTGGCATTCAGTCGCAGGGCCAGTTCTCGCGCGACGATACCGCCAAAGGAGACTCCGCATACAATGACTTCGCCAGCTATCGTCAGAGAGTCGGCAAGCCGCTCGGCATAGTTTGGGATCGATTCGTTTCGCCGCGGCGTGATCCAAGGAACGATCGTGGCGTTCGGCAACAGTGGGAGCAATCGCGAAAAGATGCGAGTGTCCGGTGTCATTCCGGTCAGCAGCAGAATGCGCGTGGTCATGGCGTTAGCATAACCGCGAAGCCGTGCGTTGGGTTAACAAGTCTGTCTTCGCCAACCAAGGAAGACGCAACAGCCGATCAGCACCAGCCAGCTGATGCCGCTGATGAGGCCGCCGCGATAGAAGCTGGTGGGGCGGTAGTGGAAGTCGATCGTGAGCTCGCCGGCAGGGAGTTCGATGCCCCGGAAGCAACGATTGGTGCGATGGATGGTCAGTGGCTGCGGTGCGGTTGATTGAAGGGAAGCTTGCCAGCCGCTCGACCAGCTATCGGCGAGCACCAGCAGGCCCGGGCGAGCGAGTTTGGCCTTCAACTGAATGTGTTGCGGTTCGTCAATGAGAACCTCGCAGGTGGACGAGTTCTCTGCGGCGGGATCGGTATGGAGCAATACATCGCTTAACGGCAGATCCGTTTCGACCACAGCTGTTCGCTGAAAGTCGCGCAGCTTGCGTTTGCCATCGACCATTCCCGTAAGCACCTCAGCTGCCCGGGCGTCGACGGCGGGCAAGTCCAGCGTGTTGGTGAGCGGCGGCAATTGCACCACATGATGCACAATCCACGCGCGGGGTTGCGTCTTCTTCATTCGCCAGATGCTGAGATTTTCGGGCAGGGTAATCTGTTTGTCCGGTGTGACCCGTTCGGCGAAGGGAACCTCGGCATTCGCAGGGAGCAGCAGGTATTCGCAGGCGGTCATGCGAAGGGCCACAGGGTTCGGGATGCGCGTGCCTTCAAACTCTAATTTGCTGTAACCGCGCGCGACATGCAGCAGCGATTCGTAGTCGAGCAGTTTCAGCGAGCCATACGATTCAACCAGGGGCAAGCCGCTGGCCAGGTGATATTTCGGGAACAGTGTATCGTGCTCCCAACGGACTAATTCCTGCAGTCGGCTGGCCGATTGGGTCTTGGCAAAGCTGTGGGCATGCCACGTTTGATAGCCACCGCGGAAAATTCGAGGTTCCGGGCGAACGGTGCCCGGATTCTCGTTGGCTGCTGTTTGCGCGGCCAGATCATCGCGAATGGCTATTGCCGCCGGGCCTGGTTCACTCCACATGGCCGCTGGTGCTGTGAAGATCATCGAGGCGTTGGCGACTACCAGTTCGACGGCGGTCAGCCCGACGATTGCCCATTGCCAGCGTTGTTTTTCGGTTGAAGGGACGGTCCACAGCTTCTGCAGAATCAGCTGCAATAACCAGGCGACAACAGCCGCATGCAGGAGCGCCGTGATGGCATCGACGGATGCGCCGTGACCATCGAACGGACCAAAGCTTTGGCTGGGCTTCATCGGCAGCTTGATCAGGTAGCTCGAGGCACACCACACGATGAAGGCCAGCAGCGTGCTCACCTGGCCAAACAGGCGCAGCCCCGCGGTCCAGCGATCGTTGCGCTCGGCAAACAGACGATCGGCGTTCACAGCACCGAGGCCGCAGAGTGCGCAAACGGCGACGACCATCAGTTTGGCCGGATAGCGAAAGTAGATGTACGTCGGCAATAGTGTGACCATCAGCCAGTAGACGCCACCGACGGGCGAACCAATGCTTAGCTGTGACGAATCACCTTTGAGCACGCTCGCGTAGAATTCACGAACGACCCAACCCAGGCCATACCAGCCAAAACTGGCGAGCGTGAAGATCAGCACAAGTGTCGAGAGCCAGCGCGTGGTGGCATCCGTCTTCCAGCAGCGAATCGCGAAGACACCAACCAGAAACGGCAACAGCCCCAGATAGAGCGAAGGGGTCCAGGGACTCGTGCTGCCGGGCAATTGACCGATCCAGTTGCGCGAAATGGGAAACGGCCGGCCGGAGACATTCGGCCAGACGAACTCGATGAGTCGCCACGGGCTGACGCTGAAGTTGTAAGCCCGATCTTGATGCGAAGATTTTTCCGGTTGGCCGAAGATGCCCGCGGCGATGGCTTCGCTGGGCGTTTCCTTCAGCAGAGAATCGTGCGGGCTGCTGGCGCGAATGGTCGCGGCCGCTTCGAAGATATTGCGAGGTCTGGTAAACGCGGCCCGTTCGCTGGACTTGGTTGCTTCCGACGAAGGGAGAATCTGCACTGCCGCGAGCAAGAAGGCAAAGACCGCGGCACCGGCCAACTGCAGCGGCGCGAGCCACCAACGTGTTGGCTCGCGAAGGATTGGTAGAGATGCTGTCGTGCTCGCTGCTGCTGAAGGAGTTCGGCAGCACCACTGGCAGAGCAATCTCAGCCCCGCAGCGAGCAGCGCGTGATAGGCCATCTGGGGGTCGCCGCCGAGGATCATCATGGCCAGGACAAAGGCCAGGAAGAGCATCCCTCGCCAGCAACGATTCGAGACAACCTCTTCAATGGCCAACAGCGCTGCCGGGAGCCACGCAGCGCCGATCAGGAAGACCACGTTGCAGTATTGAAAGACGACATTACCGCCGCACGCATACGCGAGGGCAGCCAATACTGCAGTGGGTTGGCTTGCGCTCAATCGCCGCGCGAGCGAGTACATACCCACGGCGGCTAGCAACACGTGCCCGACAACATACAGGTTGTAGCGATAGGCAAAGGGGATCGGCAGCGTGAACAGCAACTTGCCCGGATAGAAAATGCTACTGGTCGCGTCGGCAAGAATCGGCAGTCCGCTGTTCTCCTGAGGATTCCATAGCGGCACGCGTCCTTGTCCCCACTCCGCTGCGATCCACTGAAATAGCGGATGATAGAAGTGGGCTCCATCACGAAAGCCGAAGGTCCGGTTGGCAAACAGGACCGGCGCAAACATCACTACGATCGGCGCAATCAACAGAACCAGCACCAGCCAACGCGAACTGCGTGGCTGACGGTACTGTGTCAATGATTCGCCGGTTGCCATAGTCCTGATCCTACGATTCGAGTTGCTGCAAGCAAACTGTATTGCCAGCAGCAGTTACGGCTCAAGAGCAAACCGGACCGCGGTTGCCGAATGGCCGCTCAAGCGTAGGTCAGCGGGGAGGCGATTGCCGCGAAAGCAGGGGGCAAGAAATGAGAAGGGCCGCAGCTGAGTGGTGAACACTCAGCCGCGGCCCTCGCGGAACAGATACGTGATGCCCGTCAGATCCGTTTGGCGGTCGACAGCAGATAATCCATTAAACGCCTGTCCTACTTCTCGTCCTTCTTTTCATCCATCACCTTGCGGAGGTGCTTGATGTGCGTTTCGGTCGTCTCGTGAGCCGCATCGATTTCGCCGGCCAGTTGGCTCGACACGTGATTGCGCAGCACCTTCAATTGAGTTGCCGCCATCATGTGAGCGCCCAGTTGGTGCCCGAGGAATGCCTTATCGAAGTCGTTTCCTTCGTAGCGGGCCAGTTCCTTCTTGCACGAGTCGAGACTTTCCTTGGCGATCTCTTGATGAACAGCTGACCAGTCGAGTTGGCCGCCGCTTACGGGACGTAGCGCGACGCGAGGCTGGCCAGCTACACCGGCGGGAGCGTTCTGAGCCGTGGTAGCAGCCGCAGGGCGAGCGGCCGGATTGTTCGGAATCGTGGCTGCTCCTTCGCGAGCACCTTCACGACGTTCTCCGCGACGTTCTTCCCGGCGACCTTCTTCGCGAGTTTCATTCTCGCGAATCGCTTCGCTACGTACTTCGGTTCGCACGCTTGTCGGAGCAGAAGCCCATTTCGAGAACTTCTCAGCAGCCGCGGTGTGATCTTTGATCATCATAGTGGCAACTTCCTTGGCCTCGTCCGACTTCAGCTTGTCCATGGCGAACTTGGCGACTTCGACTTCGTTCCGATTGCAACTGGCGAGTAACTGTGCCACTTGCTGATCGGCCGAGTGAGCCACTTGTTGATTTTGTCCTTGTTGATTCTGAACCGTTGGTTGCCCAGGCTGGCCCGGCCGAATTTGCACTGGCTGACCTTGAACTGCAGGCTGTCCCTGCACTGCCGGTTGACCTTGGCCGGGCTTGATCTGGTTGTTTACACCAGGCTGAGTCCCTTGGGCCAGCGCCATTCCGCCGCACATTGCCACACCTGCCAACGACCATCCATAAAACTTACGCATTGCCAAAACTCCTGATAAACCTCAATCAAACTCACAGACCAGTGCGCTTGGGTGCAATGCAGCGGACACATTCCGCCTCTGCGAATCCGGGGCATCGGCCCAAACAGCTACAACTGGTAAAGACTCTCGCAACGTCGCCCGACGTTACGAGAGTGGAAAACCGAAAGAAGCAAGCGAACTACCGGATGGCAGTCGCTTGCGTGGTAACACCGTTGTGACGGTGGATGATTTCATTGATGTCGGTGGCATATTCCGGGGCTTGAACCGTGACCAGGGTGCGGCCCGATTTCAGTTCCCCTTCGTAATACACAGCATCTTCTTCCGAGATGCCGAGGCCGACCAGCGCACCGACCAGACCAGCCGTCGCAGCACCACCCGCGGCACTGGCGAGCACCGCAGCGAGGATGCCGCCCGAGATCACCGGCCCAATGGCTGGCAGAATATTCGCGGCGATACCGAGGGCCCACAAGGCACCAACTCCAGCACCGGTGGCTACGCCGACCGCGGCACCTTCGACAGCCTTGGTACCCGAGTCCGTTGGTCGTGGATCAACATATTCTTTGCCGTTGGCATGACGCAGGACCATGCCAATCCGGCTTTCATCGATTCCGAAGCTCTTCATTTCGCGAATCGCATTCTCGGCATCGATTCGACTTTCGAAGGCACCCACAATGGTTTGTTGAATTACAGCAGCCATAAATCACTCGCCCTTCACCAGTGCTTGTTTCGTGATGCCAGCGTCTTGCTCAGCGTTAGTACGAGAACATTCAGCAAACAGGGTGCCCGTTACGCATTGGCACGAGAGTTCTCAGCGGTCTGATGAAAAAAACGCTTGTGTGAGCGCTGATTCGCGTAGAATTTGTCTCCTGCGCACCAGACATCAGCCCGCCTGATGAAGAATCAGCCAATTTGTTCACTCGCATTGGCTGGCCAACACTGCGGGCGAGCGTACAAATTTCAATCAGCCTGTTTGGCGAGTAACCACTTTCCTGCGCGTTCGCTTGCAAGTGGTGCGTGGGATAGGCCGGCGATTCGGAGGGATTCAGCGGTTCGGCCAGCGGTCCCCATTTACGCCAGAATCGGCTTCACCACATGCCCGCTGACGTCGGTCAGGCGGAAGTCGCGACCTTGCGAGAAGAAGGTGAGCCGTTCGTGATCGACGCCGAGCAAGTGGAGGAGCGTGGCATGCAGGTCGTGTACTTCGACGATGTCTTCGACGGCATTGTAACCCAGTTCGTCGGTCTTGCCGTAGGTGATGCCACCCTTGATGCCGCCGCCGCACAGCCACATCGAGAAGCCCTTGATGTGATGGTCGCGGCCATTGCCTTGCGCCATCGGCGTGCGACCGAACTCGCCCGTCCAGACAATGAGCGTGTCCTTGAGCATGTCGCGGGCCTTCAAATCGTTGATGAGAGCCGCGCAGGGACCATCGACCTCTTTCGAGGTGCCGGCGATCTGATCTTTCACACCGCCGTGATGATCCCAGTCGCGATGATAGAGTTGAATGAACCGCACTCCGCGCTCGGCCAGCCTGCGGGCCAGCAGGCAATTCGCGGCGAACGTGCCGTCGCCACCCTTGGTGCCGTAAGCATCGAGAACCGCTTGCGGCTCGTCGGCTACGTCCATGAGTTCGGGCACGCTCGATTGCATCTTGAAGGCCAGTTCGTACTGCGCAATGCGAGTGGCAATCTCGGGATCGTCGACAGCCTGCGAATGAAGTTGATTTAGCTGAGCGGCCGCCTCGACGACATCTTGCTGCTGCGTGGCCGAGACACCAGCGGGGCGATTCACGTAGAGGACCGGATCGCCCTTGCCGCGCAGTTCGACTCCTTGAAAGCGACTCGGCAAAAAGCCGCTGTGCCATTGCCGCGAAGCAATGGGCTGAGCCTGGCCGAACTTGCCGGTCGAAGTAAGCACCACGAAGCCCGGCAAGTTCTGCGTAACGGCACCGAGGCCGTACGTCAGCCACGAGCCCATCGCCGGGCGGCCGCTGATGGTCGTACCTGTGTTGAAGAACGTGTGAGCTGGATCGTGATTGATCGCCTGCGTCCGCAGCGAGTTCACAATGCAAATGTCGTCGGCCAGTTCGCCCATCTTGGGAAAGATCTCGGCGATCTGCTGCCCGCTTTGACCAAACTTTTTGAACGCATGCTGCGGACCAAAGCACTTCAGCTCTTTGCCTTGCAGCTGCGCGATGGGCTGCCCCTTGGTGAACGACTCGGGCATCGGCTGGCCATGCATCTCGGCCAGCTTGGGCTTGTAGTCGAGTGTTTCGAGGTGCGACGGTCCGCCAGCCATCGTCAGAAAGATCACGCGTTTCGCCCTCGGCGCGTGATGCAACTTTTTCAGCATGCCCAGCGACTGCATCGGATCGGGCGAGCTATCCGCTGCGGAGGCGATCCGTTGAAAGCCGCCCATGGGATTGAGCAGCGACGCCAGTGCGGCATAGCCAATGCCGCAAGCGCCACGGCCGAGGAAAGTGCGACGGGAGTAAGCGGTAGAGAGAGATTGGAGGTTCATGAGTAAGCTCAACAGGCAAAGTGAGTCGTTATGCTGCGATTAGCTATTCGGATGCTGATCGGCGAGGTGCAGCAATCGTTTCAAGGGCAGCTCAAATCCTGGCAGTAACCTTGTGGTGTACGCTTGCGTCTCTAGCACGGTGACCTCCTGCTCGTCGGCACGAAACACTGTCATCTTGCGACGAAAGCGATCAATCACCCAGTACTCTTGGCAACCGAGTTCGAGATACTCGTCTCGCTTCTCTTCGTAGTCGCGAACAAACGCAACTTTGCCTGGTGAGACGAATTCGACGATGATGCTGGGAACATCTGATCGACTATCGGGGCTCCGGCCGAGTCCGGTCCAAATCGCCCGATCTACTCGTCGAATTCCAGTGGAGGTTTTGACCTCTCGCTCCATCATTGTTCCATCCAGTGACTTGCCTTCGGGATGATGATATTTGTAATAGCGAAGCATGAATTCAAATTCGCCATTCGGATCCATTTCCGCATCAGAGGCAGGCGGCGTCACAATCACGACTCCGTTAATGAGTTCGAACCGATAGCCATCTTCAAAATCCTCCATCGATTCAAATTCGCTCACCGACATGCGCAAGCCAGCGGATGATGCGAGCAGTCGCTTTGACTCGGAAATGGAATCGAGATAGTTTGTGGATCGAATAATCATTTCAGCTTGTCCCCGTCTCCTTCCCTAGTCCTCAGGTCCCAGCCCCTAATTCCTCACAATCGTCTCGTGCAAATTCAGCAGCACGCGAGCGATGCTGGTCCAAGCGGCGAGTTCGGCTGCGTCTTGGCCGGCGGAGGGCTTTAAGTCGCCCACGGTTTGTAGCTGCTGCGCCGCGCCGGTGTCAGCACGAAATTGTTCAAGATGCTTTTCGTACAAGCGGGTGAGCACCTGGGCTTCGTCGGCTGTCGGTTCCCGCAGCAGTGTTTGCTGATACGCGAACTTCATCTTGCTGGAAACATCGGCTCCACCTTCGGCGACAATGCGGCCGGCGAGCGCGCGAGCCGCTTCGACGTACGTGGGATCGTTGAGCAGCACGAGGGCCTGCTGCGGCGTATTGCTGACGGGGCGCTGCACGGTGCACTCTTCGCGGCTGGGGGCATCGAAGGCGGCGAGGCTCGGGTGAATGAAGGTTCGTTGCCAGTAGGTGTACAGGCCGCGGCGATATTGACTTTCGCCCTTGTCGTTCTGCCATTCACGCTTGGGAAAATTGAGATACTGCCAATAACCGGCAGGCTGATACGGCTTCACACTCGCGCCGCCGATCTTCTTTTCCAAGAGTCCGCTGAGGGCCAGCGCGTTGTCGCGCACCATTTCGGCTTCGATCCGCCAGCGATTCTGCCGCGTGAACAAGTTGTTCAGTGGATCGTGCTCGCGAGCGGCGGCATTGACGGTCGAAACCTGTTGATAGGCATTTGACATTACCATCAGCTTGATCATGTGCTTGACGTCCCAGCCGCTCTCGACGAACTCGGCCGACAGCCAATCGAGCAATTCGGGATGCGTTGGATATTCGCCTTGCAGGCCGAAATCTTCCAGCGATCGCGAAAGCCCCCGGCCAAAGTAGAGCTTCCACAGGCGATTCACAAACACTCGGGAAGTGAGCGGATGATCTTTCGCGAGGAGCCAATTGGCCAGATCGAGCCGAGTCTGTCGCTCGGTGGTCTGCGCGGGATTCTTGTTGAGAAACGCTGGTACTGCCGGCTGGACAATCTCGCCCGAGTCATCGAGCCAATTGCCTCGCGGCAGAATGCGCACGACGCGCGGCGCGGTCGACATCGACACCAGCGTCGTGGGAAAGCTATCGCTGATGGCCTTCTGTTGCTGTTCGAGCCTGGTCACTTCATCGCGGGCGGGCTTCAGCTCGGGCGCGATGCCTCGATAGTAAGCAGCCAGTTTGTCCTTCTGTGCGGCGGTTCGCTCTTCGGCCTTGGTGCCCAGGAGCGAGGCAATTTCGGCGGGCAAGCTGCTGCCGCTGAGCGACGGCTTTTCGGCCGCGGTGAGTGACAGGCGGAAGCGGCCGATGTTGTGCTGCGGGTACTGCGAGCCGTGAATGAGCTTCACTTGCAGGCGTTCATCGGCGGCCAGTGTGACAGGTTCAGCCAGCACGAAAGCCGCCAGGCGAGATTTCGCTTCCATATGACCATTGCCGGCCCAGCCGGTTGTGGCATTGCCATCGATGGCTTGCGCCACAGCGTGGCTAGCCTGTGAAAAATCAGCATCAGCCGAGGCGATCTTCACCCGCTGCGACTTGCCGTCAGCGGCAATCTTTTCGACTTCCACCTCGGTAAGCACGAAGTTGCCATTGCCGCGCGACAGGCTCTTGTTGGTAAGCGTGTCGTCGGTGAGAGCTTCCAGGCGAATGGCGGTGATCTTCGGCAAGTTGCTCGCCAGCACGACGGTGTAATTATCCTTCGCGGGATTTTTGCCGGTGCTCAGCACGCTGCTGTCGTCTTTGACCACCAGCTTGGCACCGCCGGAAGAATCAGCCTTCTCGGGCTTGCTGGCGAGCCAGGTATCGGCGGACGAGGAGAGTGCAGCGGTCGCTTCACTTTCCCACTTCGCTTGCGCGGCGATTAGTTCCGGCGTCGTCACTTGCAATTGCTGTTTGGCAGTCGCCAGTTGCGTTTCGAGTTGTTGCAGCTGCATCGCCTGTTCCGGCGTGGGGATCTTGGCTTGATCTTGCCGGCCCACCGCTTTCTCGCTCACGTCGGCGAAGAACGCGCCCATGCTGTAGAAGTCGCGAGCGGTGAAGGGATCGAACTTGTGGTTGTGGCACTCGCTGCATCCCATCGTGCTGGCCATGAAAATCGACGCGGTGTTGCGGACGCGGTCGGCGACATACTTGGCCGTGTACTCCTTAGGCTGAGCACCACCTTCCTCCGTCGTTTGCAACAGGCGATTAAAGCCCGACGCGATTCGCTGCTCGGTCGTGGCGCCGGGAAGCAAGTCGCCGGCCAGTTGCTCGCGCGTGAAGGCGTCGAACCGTTTGTTGTCGTTAAACGAGCGAATGACGTAGTCGCGGTACGGAGCCAAGTCGCGGTGATTGTCGCTGTGATAGCCGGCCGTATCGGCAAAGCGGACAACATCCAGCCAGTAGAGCGCCATCCGTTCGCCAAAATGCTGCGAAGCGAGCAAGCGATCGACAACCTTCTCGTAGGCCTGCGGCGAATCGTCTTTCACGAAGGCTGCGAGTTCAGCCGGCGACGGCGGCAGGCCCGTCAGATCGAAACTGAGCCGGCGGAGCAATGTCCGTTTGTCAGCAGCCGGCGAAGGCCCCAGATTCTGTTGTTCCTGTGCCGCGAGAATGAAGCGATCGATGGTATTTCTCGCCCACGCGTCGTTCTTTACGGCAGGAACAGCGGGGCGAGTGACCGGCACATAGGCCCAATGCTGATCGTACTGGGCTCCCTCGTCGATCCAGCGGCGAATCAGTTCGGCCTCTTCGGGCTTGAAGAGAGGCTTCTTCGCGGTTGGCGGCGGCATCATGATTTCGGGATCGGTCGACGTGATTCGCTCGTAGACGTCACTTGCCTTGCCATCGCCGGCCTTGATCGCCCCCTTCAGTGCTTCGTCGCGCAGGTCGAGCCGCAAGTCAGCCTTACGCTCGGCTTCGTCGGGCCCGTGGCAGGTAAAGCAGCGATGCGTAAGGAGCGGCTTGATATCGCGATTAAAGTTCACCTTGCCAGTCGGCGGCGCGGCCACGGCGGGCGCAATCGCCAGCAGCCACATCGCGGTGAGGCAAATAGTCAACTTCAGGCGGGCTAGTGCGGAGAGCTTCACTTCGAGAATCCTCAGCAGGAGAGCTGGCGAGTTTTTCGTAGGCAGTTCTTATCGGGCAGGCAACTCTTCAGTCTAAGTGCAACGCAGCGGGGGAACAATCGAATCGCCTTGTTTGCTGCGGAGCATTTCTGGTGGCACGGGTGGTACTCCACCCGTGTTTTCGCGGAGACTGATAACCACGCAGAACGGCAACCACAGGAAGCCTACAAGCCATTTTCAATCGCCGCTGTTGCGTCGCACACGGTCGGTCACTCGTGGCTGGCTTGGGCATCGAAGCGTCAGCTGCCGGTCGTGGAGGCAAGTAGAATGCGAAGATGAAATTTACCATACGAGATTTGCTGTGGCTTGCGCTGACTACTGGACTTGCCATTGGATGGTGGCTGGATCATCGACTGCAAACGACAGCTCAGCAAAAGGCTGCTCAACAGCTGCTGAAACTGAATCTGGCCCTCGATGCAGAAGGCATCGCTTATCGTGACCAGGCTGGGCAAGTGGAGGTCTATGCTACCCATGAAGCGCTGGCGGCCTATGGCCGGAGCGCCAAACTTGCCACGCTGAAGTTGGTGATGCTTGAATCTCGCTTGGCCGAGGAAGGGCGCACGGTGGTATGGAGCACCGTCGACGGAAATCCCGTAATTAAAGTCAACGAACCGACCACGGTCGACAAGAGCCAGGCTGTTCCAGTTTCTCCAGCTTCAAATTGAACGTGCGCAGCTGCATTTGCAAGAAACAAAAAACGCCCGGCGGAATTGCCACGCTGCCAAATCACACCTTCAAATGTGACAATGGGCGGCGGTCAGATGGGGAAACCTATTTCATCACAAGCGACTTCATCACAAGCGACGGGGCCCGTGGCATGTCATGGTGGAAAGATCTCGCCAACAAAGCGCGTAGCGTATTGGGCGCAGGAAACGCGAACCAGGATGACAGCGGCTGCCAACATGGCGACGCAGTCCACTTGCGGCAAGGAACGGCGGAGTTTGAGTACTTTGTTGCTCGCGGCGAATTGGAGTCGGCGAGAAATCTCCCTCACGGCGCCAATCACTTGGCGAATCTGCTGAGTTACGATCCCGGACGACCGGAGTGGGTTGAACTGCTGGAGCGATATCTGGTCGCTGCAGGCCCCACTCCAGAACAGCTCATTCCCCGTGGCGAACAGCTGTATTACTCGACGGAGGCGCTACGGGCCTACATCTGGCACAAGCAGGGCCGGTTGCATGACGCGGTCGAGCTGTTGCTGGGTTCAACAGATGCCAAACCAGATGCGCAGTACTTGGAGGCTTGGGCGCTTCCTTGGTTAGAGACGGCGGGAGCGGTGGAAGGTCTGCCGGCCCCCATGGCGCTGCAATTGTTCGCCGCCGTCCTCGGCCGTTACTCAGAGCGACAGGATTTGACGGTCAAAAAGGCTCGTCTGCTGCATCGCTGGTCGGTGTTGAGCGAACGTCATTTTGCGACAGCGCCAACAGATCAGATGAACACGATGCTGCGGGCGGGCATCCTGCGCAAGGCAGGACGGTACGTCGAAGCTGCCAAAGTTGCCCAGGCAGCATTCGACCAATCGCCCAATTGGCACGCTGCTGTCGCGTTGGGTCTGATTTATCGCCAGCAGGGAGATCACGAACAGGCCGAACGGGCTTTTCGGGACGCCCTGCGCTTGGATCCAAGCGATGTGAGCGCGCGATTGGAAGCGGGCGATATGTATTATCGCTTGGGGCAATGGCAGCGCGCCCACGATTGGTATGAACAGGCGCTGGAAGTAGATCGGCAGCATCCTTGGGCCTTACCGTCTTCCTTGATGTGCAGTTGGAAGCTGACGGGCGACGATCAATGGCTGGACAGAGTCATCGCCCTGGCGAAGGGAGGCAACGGGCGGGCCGGCAGCCTTTACAACCAAGAGTTCTTTGCCGGTCTGCCGCCGCCAGCCGACGCAACAGCCAACATCTTGCGTAAGTTCTGCGATTCGCTGGAGCAGAACCCGCAGGATCCGCCGGTAGGAACCGTGAAGGTAAGGATTTCCGGCATCGAAGCCCCCAGTGTGTATTTGGCCTTCCGAATGGAGATGGCTCGGCTGCAGAACGATTTGGCGATTGAAGTGGAGGTGAAACACATCACGCAGCCCGATCCGCGGTGGCCGGTGGAAGAAGTGCAGTACCTGTTGTGGGATTACGAAGGGACTCAGCCGCGGCCAGGACTGCCGCCACCGGACGCTGAGTTGTCGGCGAAGATTGCGAAGCTGGCAGAAGCTCCCTTCGCTGAACTGACCAACTGGGCAAGTGCCAGCTTGCTGGCTGCTGAACTTGGTCCCCATCGCGCGCAAGATTTGTTAGCGGCGATAGTGCATCCGCCGGCGACACCCGCCAATCAATCCACCTTGGTTTGGTTGCCGCGGGTGCAACACACAGCGATGCAGGTTATCGCGCATCTGGATGATGGCTGGGAAAAGTCCATTCGACGTCCAGCACTCTATTCCGCGCTGTTTGGTCCGTTGGACTGGACTACGGAAGCTGCCATTCGTGTCCTCGCTCGCCTGGGCGCCGAATACGAGCCCATTGCACCGGATATCCACGAAGCGTTTCAACGACTGGCCAAGCACCGGCCTGCCGATGGTTACTGCTGCTGGGAACGAACGCTCTACTCCCACTGGCAAGAGTTGCCCCATCTTTTTCCTAGTGAACGAGAGCACATCAACCAATACTTGGAACGACTGGATCAAGCGGAGGAGAAGTGATCTGGGTGGTTGGTCGCAATTGCGGACAACTTGCTGCATACCATAAACTTAACAATTAACCGACAGTTACCAAAAAATAACGCGCTAACACTTGACAATCAATCACCGATTTGCGCCAATGGATTGGTGCTCGACCTGCGTTGTCTAGTAGATCGAATGGCGATGGTAACATTGCGCGCGGATGTCGGCAGTTGCCAGTAGTGCATCGGTTGGATAGGGCTTGGATTGGCGAGTGATAGCGCGTGAACCAGCGGGGATTGAGTAGTTGGACAAAAAGGAAGTGATGCAGATGTTGTCGAAACGGAGACAAGTGTTGGGGTTGAAGTCACTTCGGTCGAGATCCGGGAAAGATCGGCTGTCCAAAAACCTCGTGACACTGCCAGCAGGACCGTCAGCGAGGTTTTCCTGGCGGAGACGTCGGACTGCTTGAGAACGTGTCATTGAAATGTGGTTATCAAATGGTTATCAGTAATCTATCTGAATATTACGATTTGTTGTCGTAACATGAACGGAGATCGCGAGTAAGGGAAACTGGTTATCGCGAAATAAATCGCGAAAAGGTTATCACTTTTGGTTATCAAAAGTGGTTGTCACGATGAACGTGGCGACGGCGGTTCCAGGAAGGATATCTTTGACATCTTGGTGGCAGGGGAAGTAAGTCGCTGCGAGAAACTTCGCGCCGAGGACGTGCTGATGCCGGCTGCGATTGGACGCAAGTGGAACGCCGCTCGACTGGGGGGCGTTCACAAACCGCCGGGTTGGCGAGACGGAAACATGCGTTTTTCGCGGCAATTTCGCTAATTCGCACGGTCAGAGGGGGCCGGTTTGTGAACACCGATTTCCCGAGACCCAAGTTGCGAGACCCAAATTGGAGCAAGGTCAGCTGCGGGTGACGGGGACGATGCCGTCCCAGTTCTCGGGGGGCGTGCGATTGTGCTGGGCAATGAAGACGGTCAGGAAGTCTTTGGCCAGATCGTCGGGAGGTACTTGATGCAGCAACTGCAGGGCTCGGGGCCAGTCGCGGGCGTTTAGCGCGGTGCTGGCGGCCTCGAAGGCGGCGATGTGTTCGTCGGTGAGTTGCGGCCAGGCGAGCAGCGGTGGCAGGAGTTCGCTGACGACCAGCGGCGTATCGAGGCCCGGGGGACGAACCTTGGCAAGGGTTCGCACACGAGCTTCGTCGGCGGGCATCTGCTGGCGAGCTGCGGCGGCGGTCACTTCGTCGAGCAGAATGGGAACTCGAATCGTCTTTGTCATCTCTTCCAGTCGCGATGCCAGATTCACAACCGGTCCGAAGACGGTCACCTTCACTTGGTCGACCGTGCCGATCTTACCGGCGACCGCGCGGCCCGTGGCGATCCCAATGCCGACGCGAAAATTGGCCAAGGGATGAGCTTGAGCGGCTGTGGCGTTAAAGGCTGTGGCATTGAACGCGGCGCGAATGCCGAGCGCCGCATGACAGGCCCGCGTCACGGCATCGGACTGGGCCAGCGGCCAGCCCCAAAAGCCCATCACCGAGTCGCCGTGAAAGTCGCCGACGACGCCGCCCGTATGCAGAATGTTATGCGTGGTCACTCCGAGTGCCTGGCTCACGCGTTGCAGCAGTTCGTGCAATTGAGCCGAGAGCTTTTCGCTCGCGCGCGAGAACCCGCGGAGATCGCAAAACAGCACGGTGACGTCGGCTTCACGGGGCTGCAGTACCGCGTCGGCATCTTGATCGGCGAGCGCTTCGAGCACGACAGGCGAAAAGAACTGACTGAGCCCCGCTTGCTTGCGAGCCAGTTGCCGAGCTTCACGCAGGCTGCCGAACGTGGCGGAGGTGAGTTCCGTAAACTTGATTTCGTCGCCGAGCGAATCGACGTCGGCACCCACGTCGAGCGCTGCATCGCCGGCGAAACTGCCGGTGACATACAAGGCCCAGCCCTTGCAGGCGTTGCCACTGATGGGAGTGCAGAAGGCCCAGTCGAGACCTTCGCTGAGCGTGAAGTCGCCGGGGCCGCGCTCCGCGCCGCTCCAGACGTAGACGACGCTTTGCCGCGTGGTGACTGCCTGACGAATCAGCCGTTCGGAAGGATTGAAGTCGGCACCGGAGAGGATTCGCCGGTCCCAGTGGAGTACTTTCAGTTCCGAAGGCGCTGCCTCTTGATCTTCGGTGATTTCGACAATGGCCGCGGCCGCGGCTCGCTGGATTCCGCCCATCAGCAAATTGATGAGCCGGACGAAGAGTTCGCTGTCGCTCGACGAACTGGTGATGACCTCGGGCAAGCGGCTCAGCACTTCCATACGCTGATCGGGTCGGCGGTAGCTGCGGCTGTGGAGTTCCTCGATGCTGAAGGTTCGCTCGGTGAGCGGGACCGGTTCGTTTCCGCCGCCGACGCTCACGCGCTCGTTGGCAAAGGTGAAGGTCGTTTCGCCAATGACAAAGTGATCGCCCGGTTGGATTTCGAACGCATCGCTGCGGCGACCGCGATAGAAGATGGGGTTGCGAGCTTCGGGGAGCATGCGAACCTGCAAGCGACCTTCTTGCAGGATCAGTTCGGCATGCTTACGACTGATTCGTTCGTCCCACGGTGCCGACCAGGGACCACCGGCGCGGCCGAGAACCTGCGGGACATTCAGTGGCAATCGCCGCCGCCAGCGAAACTGCGGTTGCGAGCCCTGAGCAATCAAATCGGCCATGGTAGTTTTGCGGATCGAGGCGGCGCGGTCTTAGCGAGGCATTTGCGGGGCGGTGACTTGCCACGCAGAGAGGCCACTCGTTGTCGAGAGGAGCAGCAGCCCTCCTTGACTGAGTTTAGCGACTGCCAGCCCACTGAGCACACTGCCCGTCGCGAACGAGTCGTGCAATTTGCCGTTCTCGCTCACCAGATGCACGCTGCCATCGGCGGCCGCAAACCACCATTCGCCTTGATGCCCTTCGAGCACTTGCGACGAAGCGATCGGATCGATGGGCTGCTGATGAGCACCCGGCGGCAGCTGATAGTTCCAGCATTCGCGCAACTGCGACGTGAGCCCCACCGCCACGAGGTTCCCTTGCGGATCGTTCGAGATGCCCACGAACGAAGCTTGCGTCGGTGTGGGAAAGCTGGCGACCGCCAACCGCGCGATGGGCCAACTGGCGACCTTTTTCGCGGGATCTTCGCGGCCAAAGCGACTCAGCGGCAACACGCTACCTTGTTCGCCCGTGACCAGAATTTGCCACGAGCCCACATCGTTGGGCCTGGTCACGGCGACCGAGATCACATTGGGGAAGGTGCGGTTCCGCCACTTCACTTCGCCCTGCAAAGTCGTGGCATGCAAACCGAGCAGACCGACGTTACCGGCCAGCACGTCGGCAGTGCCGTCTTCGTCGAGATCGGCCAGTTGCAGGTCGGTGATGCGGAGCGAGTCTTGCGGCGTGTTGGGATAGGCCGTCAACAGTTTGAACTGCTCATCGAACAGGAACCATTGCGGCGCGAGCGGAGAACTGCCGACGAAGAACCGCTTGCCGTCTTTGTCGACCGTGGTGCGCAGGAAAGTGACCGCAGCCTGCTCGGGAAGTTCGAGCTCGTAGCGCTGAACCACTTTGCCGACGGGGCTGACTTCCGCGATCGTTCGCCAGCCATCGCAGACCAGCAGCTTCGGTTCTTCGTCGCTGCGGACAGGTGGAACCAGCAGGATGTTGCCTGGCGATTTCAACTCGGTGCAGTTCCAGGCGGCTTTCAGCTGAATGTGCTTGGGTTCGCTGCGGCGGCGAATGACGGGCTCGGCGAGTTCGACGACGGGCTCGGGTTCGCGGCCACCACTGGCCACAAGCGTCTGGTATTCGGTTTGTTCGCGCTCGAACTGCGTGAGAATCTCAGCAGCCAGATCGTCCCCCTTCAGCAAGCGTTCGATGATTACGCCCAGTTGCTTCGAGAGTTCCGGATTGCCCCCCGATTGAAAGATCTGCACCTGTCCCTTCGCGTTCATCACCACCACGGTGGGCTGGAACTCGATCTTAAAACTCTTGTCGCCGAAGGCTTCCAGATCGCGGACGACGGGAATCTCGGCTTGCCACTGCTGCAGCGTTTGGCGAATGCGATCCGAGGGGATATCGGAAGGGTCGGTGGCCACGCCATAGAAGGCGACTTTGGGATGGTCGCGATACTCGCGCGCGGCGAGTGCCACTTGCTGCAGCGTCGCTTCGCAGGCGGGGTTTTCGTGATACCAGCAGAGGACGGTGATCTTCTCGGTCAGCTGAGCCTGAGTGAGTCGCTTGTCATCGAGCGTGGTGAAGAAGAACTCGCTGGGCTGCTTACCGAACAACTGCGACGGAAGGGGCCGCGGCGGCAGAAGGAACGATTTCACCACCTTCGCGCCCGCGGGAACCGTCAACTGCCAGCGACTGGCCGCGATGGGCTGATCGAGCTCGGCACCGGGCATTTCGATCCACAGCTGCAGTTGGCTCACCGCTGGATCTTGGGCCACTTCGGGCAAGAGCGCCGCAGCCGGGTAGTCGAGCCGGCGGAGCAGACTGTTTTCGCGGTCGACCCAAAAGATGAAATTGCCACCGGGCGAAGGAACGGCGATTCGCTTGCAACCTCGGCCATTCGAAATGCCGTCGTCGAGCAACTGGCAAGCGACATCGTCGGCAAAGGCATTCGCCAGGCCGCGCGATTCGAGCATCAGCTCCAATTGAATAGGCTGGCGGCGCGGACGACCAGCGAGCGTGTCGTACAGCAACGGATCGCTGGCAAGATCGGCCAGCTTGAGCATCAGCGGTGCGGTTCTGACCACGACTTGCCCGTCGAGGTTCTCGCCCGAGTCGGGATCGTGAATACTGGCCTTGAACCGCTTGCCATCGATGCGAACTTTGGCCTGGTACACATCGAGCGCCAGCCGATTGGGCCGCTCGAAGGCGACGGCCGCGGGAAAGTCCTGCACCACATCCTGACCGTTCGCTTTGTACGACAGCTTGACGACGGCCTGATCTTGATAGGACTTGGCGTCGCGATAGGTTTTGAGCAACCGCTGCAGGATCTTGTTGGCCGACGTGGCGGCATCGAAGCTCTCGGCGGGACTGGCCAGCGGCGAGACCGTGGGGTTATCAACCTTAGGGCCGACTGCTTCCGGTTTTTTGCAGCCAGGCACTGCCAGCAGCGCGACCGCCAGGAGGAATGCTATCGATGTTCCGCGCACCACGTTCGTCTTCACCCGCAGGCTCCTTCCACTTCCAATGGCAGCACCAGGCTGATGCTGGCAAGGGCCCATTGTGGCAGCAGGCTCGCCAGCGGGAAAGCTCAATCAAGTCTGGCAGCAGCGGGTGATTCAGCGGCTGCCGTTTGACAAAGAATCACGGGTCGAGCAGATTTCAGTTCAGCAGCGACTTCCAACTGCGCGAGTAGCGTGAACGACTCGTCACCTAGCTGGTGGCGAGTTGGAAATGGGACGAGGCAAGCTCGTTGATCAATTCGGTAGCTAGTGGTACGGCCCCATGCTGCTGCAGATGCCGCATAGCGCGATGCTCAAAGCCAGGAGACCGATGCATACAAGGGCTACGATAAACACGACTCGTGCCTTTGGATCGCGGTCGCCGCGTTGAGGTTCTTCGTTCCAGCGTGGCGATTTGAAGGGGTTCGGCTCCATCCCCCCATTCTGCCAGGGCAACCGCGGCCGGTAAATTCCAATCGCCTTGCTCTGTTTGATGACGGGGGTGTCCAAAAACCGGGACTCAAAGTGGTTATCACTAGGACGGCCGATAACCGGCTTTGCGATCTCGGAAAGTCTTGGGACGATCGATGTTAAGTGCGGTTTTGCGGAGTGGGCTTTTGTCGCAAAAAAGTTATCAAAGTGGGCGTCGTTTTTGGACGTTTGGAAGATCGAGAATTCATGGGGCAGGCAATTGCTCAGCTGGCAGTGATTTGACATCTGAGTGCTGGGGCTCGTCGTGGCCGGAGGTCAGTTTGAGGCCGATGATGCCGGCGAGAATCAGCAGGATGCAGCCGACGCGCATCGCCGTGAGGGGTTCGCGAAAGAAGACAATGCCGACGATGACCGCGCCGACGGCTCCGATGCCGGTCCAGACCGTGTAGGCGGTTCCGAGGGGGAGCGTTCGCATGGCGTAGCCCAGCAGGCCCATGCTCAGGGCGAGGGTGACGACCGTGAAGACGCTGGGCCAGAAGAGCTTGAAGCCGTCGCTCGCCTTCAAGCCGGTTGACCAGCAAACTTCGAACAGGCCCGCGATTACAAGAATGATCCACGCCATTGCACACCTCCGAGTGGGTGGCAAGGTCGTCCTTGCCCGACTGGTGGCTGCCTGACGGGGCAGTGCAGCGAGGGTCGTCCCTCTGTCAGTAAGTTTAGGAGAGACGTGGCGGGGGTCAATTGGTTCGCTGACCCCGCTCGAACCGCGAGAGAGGACCCGAGTCGGAACTTTGGCACACCAGTTGCTTTTAGTGGGACATCGCCGCCGAGGACCGGAACTCTTCGGTGGTGAGTATTCCTGATGTGGGCCGGAACAGAGAAGTGGCATCCACAAGATGCTAGGGGCCGGCGAAAAGAGGCTATTCTTCGCGGTTTACTGCGATTAATAGAGGCAAGAACAGACGGTAAAGAGGCACAGGAATAGAGATTGAGGTAGCTGAGGGCGTCTGGACAGCGCACTTGGCAATGCAAAACAGGCGAGCTGATTCGGTCACACGGGTCAGCTCGCCTGCTGCATTTTGATAGCGCAATTTTGCAACACTGTGTTTAGAAATTAAACACATCGGCGTGCTGGCGAATCGCTTCGCTGCGACCGACGAAAAGATTGCGGACTACCGCACGATCTCTTTCTCGGCTCCTGAGATTTGCCTTCTGGCGATCGCGGCGGACTTCCGCTTGCCAGCATTAATCTGCAGGCGTTTTTCGTTGAATTTACCCCACCTTAGCGATAAACTCACAGCTTCGACCGGAGCGGGCGAAATAGAAACTGAAAAAAGCAGAGTACTTTTCCGCCGCACCGTCGTTTATCGCTTGTCGGGGAACACTTTCGGTCAACGCGAGCCCTGAGAGTTCGCACATCGATTCGTCCGCCACACCTTAAGTGCTAATGCAGCTTGGGTGCTAATGCAGGCGGTCGAGTTTGCTCTTCGACCTTATCGTTTACAGGCAGAGAGGGATTTATGTCACGGATTGTAGGTGGACTGTTGTTGGTCGCGGTGCTGTGCGGGGCAACCCTGCCGGTCGACGCCCAAACTCCAAAGACGGGTGCGGTTGCCTCGGCTGACTACAACATTCCTCAAGTCAAATACATCAACGAGCAAATTCGTCAGGTCTGGAAAGACAACGAAATGACTCCGTCGCCGATGGCAACGGATGGCGAATGGTGCCGCCGCGTCTATCTCGATATTCTCGGCCGCGTCCCTTCGGTGACGGAACTTCGCGAATTTGCCAGCGACAAAACTCCCGACCGCAAGCTCAAGCTCGTCAACAAGCTGCTGTTCGATGAAATCTATCTCGAAGATTACGCCCGTAACTGGACCACCATCTGGACCAACATCCTGATCGGTCGCACCGGCGGCACTGAAGACCGCACACTCACCAGTCGAGAAGGGATGCAAAAGTATCTCCGCGATTCGTTTGCCCAAGACAAGCCTTACGACCGCATGGTGTACGAATTGGTCTCGGCCACCGGCACCACTTCGCCTGGTAGCCCGAAATTCAACGGCGCTGCCAATTATCTGGTGATGAAGCTGGACGAAAACGCCGCCCAGGCGACGGCCATGACCGCGAAGAACTTCCTCGGCCTGCAGGTGCAATGCACCCAGTGCCACAATCACCCGTTCAACGACTGGAAGCAGCAGAAGTTCTGGGAGTTCAACGCCTTCTTCCGTCAGACCCGGGCCCTGCGCACCTTTGTGCCGGGCACTCGCGATGTGGAATCTGCGGAACTCGTCAATCAGGATTTCGCGGGCGAAGGTGGTGGCGGTGATGCCTCGGAAGCGATCATTTTCTACGAACTTCGCAATGGTCTGATGGCCAGTGCTTATCCCGTGTTCGTCAACGGCAAAGAAGCTCCTCGCAGCGGTTATGTTTCCGATGCGAACCGCCGCGAAGAACTCGCCAAGATGATTGTGGCATCGGAATACATGGACAAGACGATTGCCAATCGCATCTGGCACCACTTCCTCGGTTATGGTTTCACCAAGCCCATCGATGATATGGGCCCGCACAACACACCGACGCACCCCGAACTGCTCGATTACCTGGGCAAAGAAGTTCGCACGAACAGCTTTAACCTGAAGGAACTCATCAAGTGGGTTGCTCTCAGCGAAGCCTATTCGCTCTCCAGCAAGATCACTCCCGGCAACAAGGCCGACGATCCGCTGATGGGTGAAACACCCAAGTTCACGCACTTCTACCTGCGGAACATGCGGGCTGAAGAGCTGTACGAATCGCTGATCGTGGCCACCGAAGCTCAAAAGACCAAGGGTGACTACGCCGAGCAGGAAAAGCTGAAGACGCAGTGGCTCTCGCAGTTCAATCAGACCTTCGGCACCGACGAAGGGGACGAGCAGACCACCTTCAACGGCACGATCCCGCAGCAACTGATGATGATGAATGGCGATCTGGTGAAGAAAGCCGTCAGCACCGAATCGGGCAGCTTCTTGCACAAAGTGGCAACCAGCAAGCTGTCGCCCGCACAAAAGATCGATTACTTGTTCCAGGCTGCTCTCTCTCGTGCACCCACGCAGGGCGAGGTCGACATTGCGAACAAGCTGCTGCAAGCCCGTGGTGGTGATTCCGTCGCTGCCTTGCAGGATGTGTTCTGGGCGGCACTCAATGCCAACGAGTTCATCCTGCAGCACTAAGGAGTTACCTCTCTCAACGCCCTCTAACGAACATCCCTCACCAACTCAGTAGGCTCGGCAACACGAGCCTGCGATCCGCAAGATAAAGTCCTTCGCCAACTACCAACCACTCGCGCTCACTTCTCGGAGATTCTCGCATGATGACTTCAGTTCCCTCGGACATGTCTCGCCGGCACTTCATGTCCCACATGGCTGGTGCCTCGGCCATGACCATTCCGGCCCTCACCTTCGGCCACAGCTTGCGGACGCACGCTGCCGAACTGAAGAAGAATCACAAGTCAGCCATTCTGTTGTGGATGAGCGGTGGCCCCAGCACGATGGACATCTGGGATCTCAAGCCAGGTGCCCCGACCGGCGGTCCGTTCAAGCCAATCAGCACCAAGGGCGATGTGCAAATTTGCGAACACATGCCCCTCACGGCCAACGTGATGGACAAGCTCTCGATCATTCGCTCGATGAGCACTCGCGAAGCCGATCACATGCGTGGTCGCTACTACATGCACACCGGCTATGTGCCAAACCCCAACATCGAGCACCCCAGCTACGGTGCGGTTCTCTCGCACGAACTGATCGACCAACGGGCCAACCTCGAAATCCCACCGTTCGTCTCGGTCGGTGGCGGTAGCGTTGGTCCAGGCTTCCTCGGCATGGCTTGGGCTCCGTTCGTCGTCAGCAGCAATGGCCAGGTTCGCAACTTGGACATGGGCATCGAAGACAAGCGACTCATGCAACGTATGGCCGCTCTCGACATGATCGAGAAGAACTTCATCAGCCAGAATCGTGGTTCGGCTTCGGACGACCACATGAAGATTCTGAAGAAGACGCTGAACCTGATGACCAGCGAACAGATGGAAGCCTTCAAGGTCACCAAGGAACCGAAGGAAATTCAAGACCGTTATGGCAACGACGGCTTCGGTCGTGGCTGCTTGATGGCTCGCCGCCTGGTAGAAGCCGGTGTGCCGTTCGTCGAAGTTGATCTTGGTGGCTGGGACAACCATGCCAACATCTTCACGACGCTCGGCACTGGCATGAATCCGAAGCTCGGCATTCTCGATCGCGGCATGAGCGCCCTGGTCGAAGACCTCGAGCAACGGGGGCTGCTCAAAGACACCGCCATCATTTGGATGGGCGAGTTCAGCCGTACGCCACGCATCAACGGCACGACGGGTCGCGATCACTGGGCTCGCTCGTGGAGCGTGGTCGTCGGCGGTGCCGGCATGAAGGGTGGTATCGCCGTGGGTAAGACCAACGCCGATGGCACCTCGGTCGAGACTGAACCCTACACCTCACAAGACGTGATGGCCTCGGTCTGCAAGGCTCTCGGCATCTCGCTCGAGACCACCTTCACCAGCAAGAGCGGTCGCCCGATGAAGATCGCCAACGGCGGTAAGGTCATCAAGGAACTGTTCGCCTAAGTAACGCAGACATAGCTTGATTTTCTCGGCCGGCCGGAAGTCCTATGATTTCCGGTCGGCTTTTTTATGCCCTGTTTTGAATGTGGTTCGCGTCAACCCGGGTTGCGACCCACCGGTCCATGCGGCATCATCGGCGTGTCACATTTATCGAGCCTTCAGGAAATGATGCAGCATGCCACTCGGGAGTTTTTCACTGAACGATCGCGCGGCCGTACTCGCCGAGCGGTTGGCTTCTGAACCGCGGCGATATAACGTGACGGTCGACCAACTTCCCGGTGGGGCTCGTTTCGTCGATTGTGGCATTCAGGCCAAGGGTGGGTTGGAAACTGGTCGCCTGCTCGCCGAGATCTGCCTCGCCGGTCTAGGCTCGGTGACGATAGCTCCGGCACGCAGTGATTTGTGGGCTGGGCCGACGATCGAAGTCCGCAGCGATCAACCGGTCGCTGCTTGCCTGGCCTCGCAGTATGCCGGCTGGCAACTGGCTGCGGAGAAGTACTTTGCGATGGGCTCGGGCCCGATGCGCGCCGCCGCGAATCGCGAGCCAATCTTTGCGGACTTGCAGTACATCGAGTCGCCGCAACAAGTCGTGGGCGTGCTGGAGACAAGCAAGACTCCGCCGAGCGCCATCGTGGAACAGATCGCAGCGGCCTGTCATGTGTCGCCGGACCGAGTGACCCTCTTGGGTGCCAGAACCGCGAGCATCGCGGGCACGGTTCAAGTTGTTGCCCGGTCGGTTGAGACGGCGCTTCACAAACTGCACGCCCTCAAGTTCGACCTGCAGCAAGTGGTGAGTGGTTACGGCACGGCTCCGCTGCCGCCGATTGCCAAGAGCGACCTGACGGCCATTGGCTGGACTAACGATGCGGTCCTCTATGGCGGCGATGTCACGCTGTGGGTACATGCCGATGATGACCAACTGGCGGAGCTTGGCCCGCAAGTTCCGAGTAACTCGTCGAGCGATTTTGGCGAGCCCTTCGCCAGCATCTTTCAGCGGTACAACGGCGACTTCTATAAGATTGACCCGCTCCTGTTTAGTCCCGGCACGATCACTTTCATCAACCTCGCCAGCGGCAAGTTGCACCGGTTCGGCACGCTCCGTCCCGATGTCCTTCAGCATTGGCTGCTGCAGAAATAGCCTTTGAGCCCAGGGCGACAAAGTACATGCGCATCGCCATTCTCGCGGCTCCCGATAGTTGGTACGCGCGCGACTTGCAGCGGGCAGCGGGCAACGAGCACGAACTGACGATCGCGGCCTTCAGCGAAATCACAGCGAAGCTGGGCGGCGACGAGCCACTTGAGATTCACAGCGGCAGTTGCAATTTGTCTGCCTGCGAAGCCATCCTCGTGCGCACCATGCCGCCGGGCAGTCTTGAGCAAGTTGTCTTCCGCATGGACTGTCTCGCGCGCTACGAAGCGGCCGGTGGCATTGCCATCAATCCGGCGCGAGCCATCGAAGCGGCCGTCGACAAATTCTTAACGTCCGCCAAGCTGCAATCAGCCGGCCTGCTCACGCCGCGCACGATTGTTTGCCAGACGTTTGAAGAGGCAATGCAAGCCTTCGAAGAACTGGGCGGCGATGTCGTCGTCAAACCGCTCTTTGGCAGTGAAGGGCGCGGGCTGATTCGTCTGCAAGATGCGAACCTGGCCCTGCGAGCCTTCAAGATGCTGTCGCAGTTAAACGCCGTTCTTTACGTGCAGCAATTCATTCAGCACGAAGGCGAAGACTGGCGGCTGTTGGTCCTCGGCGAACAAGTCTACGGCATGCGTCGCCGCAACCCACTCGACTGGCGCACCAATGTCAGCCGCGGCGCGACCGCCTCGCCGCTGGAAGTTACACTCGAACTACGCGAATTGGCTCTACGAGCTGCAGCAGCCGTGCACGCACCGATTGCCGGCGTCGATCTGCTTCCTGCCCGTGATGGCCAGCTGTATGTGCTCGAGGTGAATGCCGTGCCCGGTTGGAAAGCACTGGCGAGAACGCTTGATGTCGATATCGCCAAAGAGGTCATCGAGTTCACGGCGGCTGCCGTTCGCAACCGCCGCTGAATTTGGCAAGAGGACTGCCCCGCTTACTTTGCGGCGGCTTCAGGCTTTGGTTCGCCGTTCTTCAGCACGAGGGTGCTGTAGTGCATTTCGTAGGGATACTCTTTGTCGTCCTTCTTGCCAGCCTGGTTGTGCTGGTGGCGAGCACGAACGGTCCAGATGCCCTTTTGATTGACCTTGAACTTGACCTTGCCTTCGTCGTCGGTGAACTGCTCGGTTTCCTTCTCGTACTTGTCGGGAGTCCAGATCATCACCTGGGCCTTGGCGGCTGGCTTGCCGTCGAAGAGCACTTGCAGTTCGCCTGCTTCGCCATTGATGGTTGGGACGATGTCGAGCTTCAGGTTCTCTGCACGGGCAAAGTTCTTCAGGCCGGCAGGATCGATCGCATTGATGTTCTTGGCGTGATAGGTGAGCAGATACTTCTTCTCGCCGCGAGCCAACACTCCGTACTCGCAAGTGGCACTGTAGGCCTTGCCCGTCAGATCCTGCGGAGCGGTCCAGGTGCCATGCTCGCCTTTGATCTCCTTTTCCAACTTCACCTCAACGGGCGGCTTGCCCGCTTCATGCGTCCACAGCTTGGTGTGGGCGACCTTGTCGAGCAAGTTGGCTTCGCCCAACACGGCATCTTCGCCAAAGATCAAATGCACGGCAGGCTTGCCCGCCGCATTGGGTCCCGTGGCAATAAAGATGAAGTGGGCCCACGCCGGGACCGCGACCAAACAGACCAGAGCTAGTGCCGCAAACGACGCAATTTTCATCACAGCCTCCCAACGATGCCGAGCCAGAGTGAGCCCGGCGAAGAAACGAAGTCGAGCGCTCTCTCCACGTACTGGGGCTGGCAGAATCGTCGCTGGCGTGACGCAAAAGAGTTGAGAACAATCTCAGGGCTGAGGATAACGGCCGGCGATCCGTGGGGTCAAGCGGGCGAGACCGGGCTCGTCGGCGGTGCGTCCAGCAGCTTGCTCTGCAACTTCTCGAGCTGAGCTCGCTTAGGGGCCGAGCGTTCAGCGCTCAGTAGATCTTGCCACAGGCTGGCTTCGAGAAAGAAGCGAGCCGGGTCGCTGATCTTGTGCTTGCGGGCAGAAGCGGCGATCAGTTGCCGATCGAACCAGCTGAGATGGTGCAACTTGCATAGTCCGCGAAGCAGCTGGCGTGGCGAATTGTGCCGGCGTTTGAGCCGAGCGTTTCGCCAGCGGAAGACGAGCCAGGTGACGATGGTCGAGACCAGCATCGTGGCCACGATCCAGGCCAAGACCACCGGATGATGAATCACGCCCGGATCGGGTGGCGAGGTCGGCACGGGGGTCGCAATGATCTGCTCGGCGAGTAGCCACATGGTTATGCTCCTTCGTCTGCAGTGGAGCCAGCGGTCTCAAACGGCGAGTCCGCCGTTTTGGGCCGTCGGCTTTTCTTCAGCGACTCCGCAGGCTGGGAGGACTGCTCGGCGAACCGTGACAGAGCTTCTTCCGCTGCCTGGGCAACGAGTGGCGAATGGTCGAGCAGCATTCGCTTCAAGGCCTGTTGCGACTCCACCAGGTCACAACTGGCCAGCGTGCGTACCGCATCGAGTCGCGTGTAGTGGTCTTCGTCATTCAGTAGCAATTTGATGGCGTCGAACAGTTCCGGCACCAATTGCAGTGTGACGGTGATTTGCAGGGCACGCGTCCGCCGGGCTCGCACGGGAGCTTGCAGTTCGCGCGTCAATTGCCCGATGGCGGTATTGTCGACCTTCATGACGAGCCAGCCAGTTGCCAGACGAGCTTCGGGCACCATGGTATCGAAAGCTTGCAGGTAGCGCTCGAAGTTGTAATCGTGCAGACATTGAGCGGCAGCCTCTCGCTCGGTCTGATGCGGACTGTCGAGCATTTCGAGCAGTCGTGGAATCGCGGTTGGGGTGGCACTCGTTCCCATGCGTGCGACCGCTTGGGCGCGGACGAGAGGATCTTCGTCGTCGAGTGCTTGCCAGGCGATCTCGTCGGCCTCGTTGCCAGTGAACTTGGCCAGGCCTGCAGCGGCCATGCGTCGTCCGGCTGCACATCCATCCTGCAGGGCCAGCGAGAGCATTTGCAGCGCTTGTGAGTTGGGCAAGTTCGCTTCGGTCACCAGTTGAATTGCAGCAGGTTGCTCGGTCTCGGACAGGGCAGCGAACACGGCACCACTATCGGCCAGCCAAGGCAAGTCGTCGATGCGGCGCAAGTTGCCGCGCACCACGGGCGGGGGCTGATTGCCAATCTTTCGCAGCAAATGTCGAATGAACTGCAGGTCGCGGCGGCGAGCGAGAATCTCGAGCGCTCCACGCGGCGCATGCGGATCGTCGAGATAGCTGAGCAGCAGGCGAATGACACCGGGGCGGGAACTGCGTTCGAGCACGCTGGCGAAAAAGGGATACGCCGGATCACGGGGGCTTTGCAAGACTCGCTTGACGGTCGCCGTGTCGCGTTCGGAAAGCAACAGCAGAGCTTCGATCAACTGCACCTTCAGGTGGCGGTCTACCGACTCGGCCGTGCGCTCCAAACTGGGCATGATGTTCGCCCGTTGCAGCTGCGGATCTCGCCGAACGCGATAATCTCGCGGGGCGTGCAACTCGTCGAAGAGCATTTCGGCCAGCAACAGGGCGACATCGGCGGCGCGGCGATGGTGGCTGTTTTTCAAGTTAATGGCGGCCGTTGCCAACGCGGGAATCTGGTCGAAGTCGCGCATCGTGAGTGCTGCTTCGCAGGCGTTGCGCACCAGTTGCTCGGTCGAACTCGTCAGTGCCTGATGGATCGCCCCAGACAACCAGCCCGGCTTCTCGGCGACGAGCAGTTGCATCCGCTCCGACATCTCGTGCCAATGCGTCAGCACATCCATCTCGGCGACGGCACTCGTGCGGTGCAACAGCGTACGCAAGCTCCGCTCTTGCAGTTGCCGCTGGGGCGCGCGCAGCGCGGCGAGCAACACGGGAACGGCTGCTTCGTTCTCGGTCTCGCCCAGGTACTGCAAAGTGGAAGCGATGCCCGCCATCCCCGATACCTATTACCCCGTAATCGTGTTGAGTCTGCCATCGACGCCGCGCAAGTCTACGTCGCGGGATGTTTCCCGCTGCCCGCTCGCGCCAGGCCGCTACTCTGGCCAAAGCAGAGAAATCAGCCAAAGAATCGCTGCAGTCGTTACAATCAGTCGGTCGTGGTGGCAAAGCGCTCGTTCGGCAAAAGTCTGGGAGGTCAGCGATGAGGGATGCACGAGTTCGGTTGATTCACGGGGCCTGTTACCTGCTCATTCTGCTGGCAACGCTGCCAGCCTCGGCCGCCGAGAAGCTGGCCGACAAGTTGCTGCCGCTGATTAAAGCTCACGAAGGCAAAGTCGCGGTCGCCGTGAAGCACTTGAAGACCGGCGAAACCTTCGCGCACAACGCCGACGAGCCAATGCCCACCGCGAGCTTGATCAAGTTGCCCGTGATGGTCGAGGCCTATCGCCAAGCAGAAGCCGGCAAGGTCGATCTGCAGAAAATGATCACGCTCAGGCCAGAAGACAAGGTGCCCGGCAGTGGCATTCTCACGCAGCACTTTTCGGCAGGCATGACGTTGCCGCTCGTCGACGCGATTCACCTCATGATTGTGTACTCGGACAACACCGCGACGAATCTCGTCGTCGATCAGATTGGCTTACCAGCCACCACAGCAGCGATGGAGCAGTTCGAGCTTCCGCACACCAAGTTGCACAGCAAAGTGTTCAAAGGGACGACCACCATTGCGCCTGAACGCAGCAAACAGTTTGGCCTCGGCAGCACTACCGCGAATGAAATGGTCCAGCTCCTCGAAATGCTCGATGCGGGCAAACTGGCTTCGCCCGAAAACACCAAGGCCATGCAGAAGCACCTGGCCGAATGCGAAGGCAAGCGGCTCTCGCGCGATTTGCCCAGCGAGATTCGCGTCCAGCAAAAAACAGGCTCGGTGAACGCGGTTCGGACGGTTGCTGGAGTGCTCGAACTCCCCAGCGGCAATGTCGCCGTCTGTGTCCTCACGAACGAGAACCAAGATCGAAGTTGGCTCCCTACCAATGCCGGAGAGGTCATCGCTTCGAAGATTGGCCGCGTGGTCTTCGATCACTTCGAACCCGACTGGAAACCAGCCGCCCAACGCAAGTCGCTCGTGCTAAAGCTTGGCGCTCAAGGCGTGCGAGTCGAGAAACTGCAGCAAGCTCTGAACAAAGAACTAGCCGCTAAGGGAGCCGCCGATCAACAGCTGACCGTTGACGGTGATTTCGGAATGCAAACGCGAGCGGCAGTGGTCCAGTGGCAAAATGCGACGAAGCAGCCAGAGACCGGCGAACTCGATTTGGAAGCTTGGAAGAAGCTGGGACTTTCCGAAAGTGACTTTCAAGCAGCCAAATAGGTAAACAGTCGCAGGCTGGTTTTTCGCGGGCTATGATGAGCGGAACCCGCTTTGATTCCCGCCGTTGGTTCCCTCCCTCCACTTGAAGACTCTGTCGGAGTTCGATCATGCGAAATTGGTTGCCAGCGCTCTGCTCGTTGCTGTTAGTGGGCTCGTGCAGTTGGGTAGTCGCGGGAGAGAACTGGCCCTGCTGGCGCGGCCCCCGCGGCGACGGCACCAGTTCGGAGACCTCGTTGCCGGTGAAGTGGGACGCCACGACAGGCACGAATCTGGCTTGGAAAGTTCCCGTCGAGGGAAGCGGACATGCCTCGCCCATCGTATGGGACGATCGCATCTTTCTAACGGCCTGCCTCGATGCCTCGAAAGAGCGCGTACTGCAATGCCTTGATCGCGTGACGGGAAAAACGCTCTGGCAGAAGACTGTTTTCACCGGCCCGCTCGAGACCAAGCACTCGCTGAACAGCTTTGCTTCCAGCACTCCGGCGACTGACGGCAAGCTGGTCTTTGTGTCGTTTCTCGAAGTGGATGGCAGCACCGTGCCCGCCCCGAATGTCGGCGCTCCGCGACCGATCACGCCGGGCAAGATGGTGGTCGCTGCTTACGATTTCGCTGGTAACCAAAAGTGGCTCGTCCGCCCCGGTGACTTCATCAGCGCGCACGGCTATTGCTCCAGTCCGGTGCTGTTCGAAGATCGCGTGATTGTGAACGGCGATCACGATGGCAAGTCGTATATGGTCGCTCTGCATCACGACACGGGCGAAGTGGTTTGGAAGGTTCCGCGGGCCAATGGCATTCGCAGCTATGTCACGCCCATCATTCGCGAAATTGACGGCCGCACGCAGATGATCTTTTCGGGAAGCAAGCACATCATCAGCTTGAATCCGCGCGATGGCAGCGAGAATTGGAAAATCGAAGGCCCGACGGAACAGTTCGTCGCGTCGATGGTCTACGACGGCAAGCTCCTGTTCATGGCCGCTGGCTTTCCGACGTATCACGTGATGGGCATCAAGCCCGATGGCCGCGGCGATGTCACCGATACACACATTGCCTGGCACGCGACCAATGCCAAGTGCTATGTTCCCTCGCCGGTCGTCGTGGGCGATCACTTGCTGGTGGCCGATGATCGGGGGACCGCGAACTGCTTTGTCGCTGCCACCGGCGATCGCTTGTGGCAGGAACGACTCGGCAATCACTTCAGCAATTCACTGGTGACGGCCAACGGCCTGGGCTATCTCGTCGCCGACGATGGCCTGACAAAGGTTGTTCGCCCGGGCGAAAAGCTTGACGTTGTCGCCGAGAATCCACTCGGAGAGCGATGCTATTCGTCACCGGCCATCGCCCACGGCCAGATCTTCATCCGGGGCGAGAAGCACCTGTTTTGCCTCGGCAGCAAATAGCCGTCTGCGTCACGGCAGATTGACTGGCTCGCCATCGGCCATCATTGCCATTCGCTGACGAGTGAGGAGGTCGGTGGATTGACTGATGAAGCGGACCGCTCCATCGGCCATGCCAATCATGCAACCGCCAGGATGCAAGCTGCCGGGATCACCCCAGCTACCGAGGCGGCCGATCTTCGGCACGATGGTCGTGTAGGTCCAGTTGTTCACGCCACGATCGCTGCCAATATCGTTGCCGGTCATCACCCAGCCTCGATATCCCCAGGCACTGCAGCGGCCGTTGTAGACGTCCAAGGTGGATTCCACGATGGCCGTCGTCGAACTGGTGCCGTCCGTCACGTCGGCGATGCGGGAGTTGCTGTTCTCACCAAACATCCGCCGCGTGTTGGTGCTCGCCGTTCGGTTCCAATAGTCGCAGTCGTAATTCTTGATGGCGCAAAAGTCGTAGTTGGTCTTGGCACCTTTGAAAGCAGTGTTGGTTGAGATTCCGTAGTAATTGCCAGCCGCCAGCCAAGGGTCACCGTTGTCGCTGGGGCAATTGAAAACCTTGACCCGCTGCGAGACGACGGCCGCGTTGCCACTGGCGACGACATCGCCAGCCAAAGCACCGACCATGGCGGTCGGTCCGCAGCAACCATCGTTGCCGACCGTGATGTTGGCGGCACTGGCGCTCATGTTGTACTTGGCATGCAACGGCGACTGCTCAAGGTAGGGCAACAAGAGCAGCAGGCCATTCAGATTGTGGACGCTCTTCGCGCCCCAATCGCCGGGAGAGCCTGGGTAGCGGCACCAACCATAGCCGATACCGCCCGGTGGAAAGCGCTGGTGCGTATCGTGATAGTTGTGCAAGCCGATCAAGACCTGCTTGACGTTGTTGGTGCAACTCGCACGTCGGGCCGCTTCGCGAGCAGCCTGCACGGCGGGCAAGAGGAGCGCCACCAGCACTCCGATGATTGCAATCACGACCAGAAGTTCGACCAGAGTAAAACCCTGGCGACGATTTTCCCAACGAACACGCAACCCAGCCACATGCAGCTCCTTTCTCAGGAATGCAATGGAAAGAGTCAGTCGTAACTTTTGCACAACCTCCGCGCCCGTTCCGGACGGTATCATCGTCGACGGCTGATGCGTTGTCCAGTCTTTCACGGCGAACTCCCTGCCCAGCTTTGGCAGGGAGTGCCTACAACTCTCTTGCAGCGAATCAGCCACTCTGCGCTACGGTATGTTGGCGACTTCGCCGTCACCCATAGCTGCAAAGCGTTCGCGCGTGGTCAGGTCGGTGTTCTCCATCAGAAAGATCACCGAGCCATCGGCCTTGCCCACCATGCAACCACCGGGATGCAAGCTGCCGGCTTCACCCCAGCTACCGAGGCGGCCGATCCTGGGGATCTGCGTGCTGTAGGTCCAGTTGTTGATGCCGCGCGTCGAACCGATGTTGGCACCGGTCATCACCCAGCCGCGATAACCCCAAGCCGCACAGCGACCGTTGTAGACGTTGTACGTGGTCTCGGCGATGGCGGCCGTGTTGCTGGTGCCATCGACCACGTCGGCCATACGGCAGTTGCTGTTCTCGCCGAACATCCGCCGCGCAGGAGACGAGATGTTGGTCATCCAGTTATCGCAGGCATAGCTTTGGCCAGCCGAGAAATCGTAGTTCGACTTGGAGCCTTTGAGAGTTGTGCCGCTGGAGGCAATGCCGTAGAAGCCACCGACGGCCAGCCAAGGGTCGCCGTTGTCGCTGGGGCAACTAAAGATCTTTAACTTCTGCGAGACAACGTCGGCGTTGCCGGCGGCAATTGCATCGCCAGCCAGATTGGTGTTGGTCGCGGGAGTCGAATTGCCGACGGTGATGTTCGCGGCGCTCGCACTCATGTTGTACTTGCTGTACAGCGGAGTTTGCTCCACGAACGGCAGCAGCAACAACATGCCATTCAGGTTCAGAACCTTTGGTGGAGGAGTGGCTGGGGTCGTACACCAGCCATAGCTGAGCCCGCCGGGCACGAACACCAGGTGCGTGTCGTGATAGTTGTGTAGTGCCAACACCAGTTGCTTGACGTTGTTGGTGCACTGCGAGCGGCGAGCCGCCTCGCGCGCTGCCTGAACGGCCGGCAACAACAGGGCGACCAACACGCCGATGATGGCAATCACCACGAGCAGTTCGACGAGAGTAAAACCTGTTTGCAGACGGCCGCAGCGCCGCTGCGAGCAGACCACCGGAACGGACCAATTCCTGACCATGCGCAGACTCCTTTTCAAGGATTGCTAATGGAGAGGAATAAGTAATAAAACGAAAAATACCGCGTCCGTTGCCGTGCACATCTCTGCGCAGTCCACAGCCAATTTCGAGTCAGGAACCATCAGCGACGAAGGGGGAGTGTGCTGATGATCCGATCCATCTCGACATTGAGTGAGGGTTGCGTCGAGATTTCTATTTTTTTGACTTGAGGTCGAAGTTGTGGGGCGTTGCGGCCGCATCAATCTGGGCCTGCAATGTGGTGTATTGGTAATCGCTGTAGCGGGGCGGCAACAGTTCGCGAGCGTTCGAATCGATCGGAGCCTCATCGCCCGTGGCGACAAACAGGCTGCCATCGGGTCGCACAAACTTACTGATCATCACCTTGTATTTTCCCGGCAATAGTCCGGGCGTTTTACCGTCTTGCAACTTGGTGACGTACTTGCCGGTGGAGTCCGTCAGGCCCGTCCCGCCGTTGCCGCCGGTTGTTTCCTGGGGAACGAACGAAACCAGGGCACCTTCACAGGGCTGACCATCGAGGGTCACGACACCGGTGACAGGCAACGTACTGGGGCCGCTGCCTCCGCAGCCAGAAAAGCACAGACAAATGGCCAAGGGTAAGGCTAAAGACGTCGCCGCCCGCAGATCCCAGGCGAAGATGCGTGGCTGAATCGAGCCCATCGCCGACATGAAGAAAGACCGCTCTCTCATGCATTACCCCTATTCAAGGTTTGCGCTGTGGGAGAGGTGTGTACTAGAAAAACAATATCGTCCGTTGCTATTCCAATCCTTACCAAATCGTAAGCTCCTGTCTAGCCCTAAGACAAGGCATTTCTTGCCGGCGGTACCTACCCACGTAGCGTTGCGGGTGGTTGCAAATAGCGGGTGGTTTGGTAATTTCTGCGGTTCTGCGGGCACACGCACATTCTAAACCACGCATTTGCGGGTGGCTTTTTGCCGCTCGGTATTTTGCAGCATCAGGGAGAAGTTTTCATGTCGATGTTCATTGGCGAAGGTCTGTCGGGAGAAGGTAACGAAATCGCTCACATCGATTTGCTCATCGGCAGCAAGGATGGCCCTGTTGGCAACGCGTTCGCCAATGCCTTGGCAACCCAAAGCAGCGGTCACAACAACCTGCTCGCCGTCCTCACCCCCAACCTCGCCGTCAAGCCTGCCACCGTGATGATCACCAAGGTCACCATCAAGGGCATGAAGCAAGCCGTGCAGATGTTCGGCCCAGCGCAAGCTGCCGTCGCCAAGGCTGTGGCCGACGCCGTCGAAGCGGGCACCATTCCGAAGGGCAAGGCTGAAGATCTCGTCATCGTCTGCGGCGTGTTCATTCACCCTGCTGCCAACGACGACAAGAAGATCTATCAGTACAACTACGATGCCACCAAGCTGGCCATCGAAAACGCCATGGGCGGCAAGCCCACCGTCGACGAAATGCTGGCCGGCAAGGAAAAGGCTGCCCACCCTTTCCGCGGTTTCTAAGTGGAATCGACGAACCGTCTGTTGAATTTCGGGAGGGCGAGGCTCCTGCCGAGCCGCAACCGCGCACCCAACGCCGGCTCGGCAGGAGCCTCGCCCTCCCATTTTTATGTCCAAACCTAAAATTCTCATTCAGTTCGATAGCGACGCTCACGCCAGCGTCTTTGACGCCGTCGTCGCCGTCGATTCCGGCATCGATCACTTGCTGCAATATGGCTCCGTCGAGCCCGCGCAACTGCGAGACTTGGTCCACGGGGCGATGTTTACCCGCGGCCCTCAAGACCTGCATCAGACGGCCATCTTTATCGGCGGCAGCAATGTCGCGCAAGGCGAAGAGCTTCTCAGGCTCGTCAAAAAATGCTTCTTTGGCCCGCTGCGGGTCTCGGTGCTGCTCGATGCCAACGGCGCGAACACCACTGCCGCTGCCGCGGTCATCGCTGCTTCCCGGCATTTGAATCTGGCGGAAACAACCGCCACCGTTCTTGCCGCGACGGGGCCCGTCGGTCAGCGCGTCGCGCGCTTGCTCGCCGGTTTGGGTGCCACCGTCAAGCTCGGCTCGCGCTCGGTCGAACGGGCAGAGCACGCCTGCCAGCAACTGCGCGAGCTGTTGCCTGCTGCCAAAGTCTCGGCGCTGCAAACGGCAACCTCTCTGGAGACCGGACGTTCGCTCGAGGGCTCGCAGTTGGTGATTGCCGCCGGAGCGGCCGGTATCGAACTGCTCTCCGCCGAGGTTCGCGCGGCCAGTGCGCTGAAGGTGACCATCGATCTCAACGCCGTGCCGCCCGTGGGCATCGCCGGCATCGAACAGGGAGATAAAGCCAAAGAACGAGGCGCACAGATCTGCTACGGGGCTCTTGGCGTCGGTGGTACCAAAATGAAGATCCACCGCGCAGCGATCCAAAAACTGTTCACCGCCAATAGCCTCATTCTCGATGCCGAGGAAGTCCTACAAATCGGACAAGAGTTAGAAAACTCGGCCTAATCTCGCTATCATGCGACCCCTGCCGGCAACTAGAATCAGTCCGCCGCCCTCCCTCCTGCAAAGCTCTCTCCCAATCCCCCTCCATGCCCGCCAAACTTTGTTTTCTCTCTCGCCGCCACTGGTTGGCGACGAGTCTTGTGGCTGCCCTCGTAGTTCTCAGCCTGGTTGGCTGTAGCTCGGGCGTGCAAGAAATCGCTGCCACTCCCGAAGTCGAGTTGCTTTACAAAGTTCAGTCGGGCTACGAGCTGGCCTACAACAAGTTGGGGCGTCCTCCCAAGGACTTTACCGAGTTGCAGCCTTTTCTCGGCGATAACATCGCTGCCGTCGATCTGGTCTCGCCCAACGATGGCTTGCCCTACGTCATTCGGTATGGCACCGACACACGCAACTTTGCCAAAGGGACGCCCGTCGTCGCTTACGAGCAACAAGGCAAGCGCGGCGTGCGACGCGTGCTGACAGCTATGACCATCGAAACGATGGACGAAGCTACCTTTCAAAAGCAAGTTCCTCTCTCTTCGCCAATGCCCTAACCTCATGACTCACTCGCTTCATCCGTCCTGTACTTCCCTCCCTCGCCGCAACCGCGCCTTCACGTTGGTTGAATTGCTGGTGGTGATTGCCATCATTGGCGTGCTGGTGGCGCTTCTGCTGCCGGCCGTACAAGCCGCCCGCGAATCGGCGCGCCGCACCCAATGCGCGAATCATCTCAAGCAGATGGGCCTTGCCTTTCAGAATCATGCCGACACGCACCTGATTCTGCCCGACGCCGGCAAGGACTGGAATTCGCCGCGCACCATGGTCAACGGAGTTCCCGCCGTCGCTCCCAATCAGGCATGGGGCTGGGCCTATCAGATGGCTCCCTACATCGAACAGCGAAACATCTGGGAACTAGCCTCCGACACCGATGTGGCCAAGGCCACGATCAAACTGTTGTTCTGCCCGACGCGGCGTCCCCCGACCGTCATTCAAGGGAGCCAAAGCGGCATCACAGCCGGCCCGCGCGGCCAAATCGATTATGCCTGCAGTGCTGGAACCGATGGCAACTTTGCGAGCCCCTTGGGCGGCTTGAATGGGGCCGTCGTGCGGACGCTTGCCACTCCGCCCGAACCCCCGATTCGCCTGGCGATGATTACCGATGGTCTCTCGAACACCATCATCGTGGGCGAACGCCAATGCAATATCGCCCGCCGCAATGATCCCACGATGGCCGACGAAAACAACGGCTGGATCGACGGCTACGACTGGGACACGGTTCGCTGGGGCTACGCGATCTTCGCGCCCGACTACCGGAGCACGACAATCAGCTCGTCGCGCGAATTCGGTTCGCAGCATCCAGCCGGTTGCCAATTCTCGTATGCCGATGGTTCGGTTCGTACGCTAACCTACGGCATGGACCTACAAGCCTTTCGTAACGTGATCGAACGCGATGACGGCAACGTAAACTAACGCAACTGGCCCGTACTCTCGTTCACCCGGAGCCTGGCTCACATGTCGCACCATCGCTGGCTGATGTTCGTCGTTGTTGCTGTGAGTCTCTGCCCCGCGATCGCCTTGGCTCAGTCACCGGCGCTTACCAGGCCGGTGATGTTCGACACCAAGGAAGCCGACGCGATTGTCTCCAATCTGCAGATTCTGCCCAAGGACAATCCGTGGAATGCAGATGTCTCTGCCTGGCCTGTCGCTAAGAACAGTGCAGCCATTGTGGCCTCGATCGGCAACGACAAGCCGCTGCGCTACAATCCCGACATGGCCTACATCTTGGTGCCGGCCGATCAGCCTCGCGTGGAACTAAAAATCGTCGACTACCCAGACGAGTCTGACCAAGGGCCGTTTCCGATTCCCGACAACGTCCCCATCGAAGGTTGGCCGGCTCACTTCCAACGTGAAGACGACCTGAAGAAGCTGACGCTCGAAGATGTGCAGCGAGACAAGGTCGGCCAAGGTGGCGACCGGCACGCGATTGTCGTCGACCCGGTCAAGATGATGCTGTACGAGTTCTATCAAATGAAGAAGGTCGACGGCGGCTGGCAAGCGGCCTGTGAAGCGACCTTCAATCTGAAAACGAACGACCTGCGCCCTGATGGCTGGACCAGTTCCGATGCCGCGGGCTTACCAATTTTTCCGGCGATCATTCGCTACGACGAACTGCAAGCTGGCATGGTGAATCATGCCATGCGAGTGACGGTTCGCAATTCACGCCGGGCCTATGTTGCTCCCGCCACGCACTATGCCAGCAACAAGACTGATCCCAACCTGCCCCGCATGGGCGAGCGCCTGCGACTCAAAGCCGACTACGACATCTCGAAGTTCAGCCCGACGGTGCAAGCGATTCTGAAGGGGCTGAAGAAGCACGGCATGCTCGTGGCCGACAACGGCATCGAGTGGGCGCTGAGCTGTGCCCCCGATGAACGCATTCCTGTGCTGCACGACGAACTGCGCAAAGTCAAAGGCTCGGCCTTCGAAGTGGTCCAAGCACCGCAGTGATTTTCCCTCGGTTCCCGCTCGCATTTCGCGAAACCGCCAAAGGGGGGTGTTCAACAATCGGGGCGATTTTTGAAGAGCAGATAGCGCAACTCTGGGGATTGTGAGCAATAGCAACCCGATAGTGGGGGTCGATTGTTGGACAAGTAGGTTTCCTGACGCCACAACTTCAGCCGCCGGAACTGCCCCGGGGCCAGTCCTTCGCAGGGTGCTCCTTGCTCGTCGGCGAACTTGACCTGCCAGCCGGCAGCCGAGGCTCGATCCAAAAAAGCCTTGCCGGTTGCGCTGCGTCCTGGTTCCGCCAGCCAGGCGAAGCCAGCGGGCAGAAGTCTCGCGGCGAGTGTGTCGAGCAAAGGCTGATGCAGTTCCTCGTCGTAGACAACATCAGCGGCCAAGATAATTGGGTACTGAGGTTCGCGGCCGGGATCTCGCCAGTCGAGCACTTCGCCGCGAACGTGCTGGTAGCCATTGTGCCGCGCATTCGCACAAGCGAGTTCCACCGCCAGCGGCACATAGTCGCTGAAGGTCACGCGGCAACCTTTCGCCAGTGCAGCCAAACCGACGAGACCGGTGCCACAGCCCAGTTCGAGCACTTGTGTCTGCGGCGGCCAGTTGCGGGCCAGTACGAGGGCCGCCATCGACTGCGCGGCGGGCCAGATTTGCGTCCAGTAAGGATCGGGCCATTTGTCGGCCAGCGCATCGGCCTGCAAGAAGGCATTTTGATCGGCGGGGAGCAGCAACGACCACGACTGTCCGCTTTGCTCGATCGTTCGCCAGGTCCAGCCGCCGGGTATGGCTCGCGCTGCCAGTTCGTGTACGTCGGCTACAATGGGTTCGGGCATCGTCGGTGAAATTTCGCTGCGTAAAGTGAACTCTCGTGATCATCAGTTTGTGTCAAGCCTGTACGCGTTGCCAAGAGGTCATTTCCGGCCGCGGCTCGGTGTTTTATCTTTGTCGGCAATCGCAGGCCGATGGGCGTTACGCGAAGTATCCGCCGCAGCCCGTGATTCGTTGTGCCGCGTTCGCCCCGAAGCTTGCGCCATCCCCCGAGGAGTCTGTCGGTGACTGAACCTGCCGAACCTGTTGCTACAAAATCAACTGCGGACGAATCATCTGCTGCCGATATGCTGCGCCTCGATCATTTCCTGAAGCGGAGCGGCGTCGCCGATACCGGTGGTCATGCCAAGGTGATGATTCAAAACGGTGAAGTGAAGCTGAATGGCGAGGTGGAAACTCGCCGCCGTAAGAAACTCGCCAGCGGCGACGTGGTGGAAGTCGCGGGCCGAAAATTGGTCGTCCCTGCTTCGTAGTCATCTCGCTCTACCGGTGACGAGTAGGTAGTCATCTCGCTCCGCCGAGATGACAGAGCATCTTGCTCCGCAAGATGCCTACGGTGGGAGGGACCATCTTGCGGAGCAAGATGACTACGGTGGGGAGTGCAGAAGGCAGCACTTTTCTGCAAGGAAACTCGTCTTGGCAGAAAATCGTTGCTCCTGCTAAAGTCCCGCCGCTTCTCAGCCGCAGAGACTTCGTGTCTGTGGCTCGTCTATTCGCTTTGCGGTTCTCATCAGCGGAGGTTCGCTCGATGCACCAGCCTGGATTGCCGATGCGCGCGCACGTTCTGTTCACCCTCGCTTGCGTCCTGACACTTGCGACTTCCGCCACCGCTGCGCCTCCCTGGGCACAGCTGATTCCCTTTCAGCGGAAAGCCGCTCCCGTGCGCACGGTGGCTGCCGAAGTGGATTACTCGCTGACCGAGAAGCATGGCCCTTGGCTAATCCTCTGCACCACGTTTGTGGGAAGCGCGACCCAAGGTGAAGGCTTCGACGATCCACCGGCGGAGCAACTGACGGGCGAAGAACAGGCTCACGCATTTGCCCGTGAACTGCGTCGCAAGCACGGGATGCAGGCTTACGTTTTTCGCCAGCATTTCGATTACACCCAGACCGAAGTCGGGCTGGGCTTCAACAAATTCGGCGGACAGAAAAAGATGAAGCCGCGGCGAGCGGTGGAGTTTGACGAGTTCGCGGTGATGGTCGGCAACTTTGAATCGGTGAACGATCCGGCCCTCGAAAAGACTTTGGCGCAGATCAAGGTACTGAAGCCCGCCATGCTGACCCAGAAGACGCAACAGCCTGGCAAACAGGCTTCGTCGGGTTTGAGCCAGCCCCTCGATCGTATCCGCGAATACTACCAGTCGCTCTACAAAAGCGGCGATGCCCGCAAACTGAAAGGCCCGATGGCGAAAGCCTTCGTCACCCGCAATCCCTTGTTGCCCGACGAGTACTTTGTGGCCAAGGGGCTGGATCCCTTCATCGTCGATTTGAACAAGAACATTCCGCACAGCTTGCTGCGGAACCCGAAAAAGTACTCCGTCAAGGTTGCGACCTTCCGCGGCGTCGACACGATGAAGCCGAAAGAGTTCGAGCAGCTGACCAGTCAACGCCAGGGTGATTCGAAGATCGATATCGCGGCCCTGAACGCCAACAAATTGTGTGCAGCCCTGCGCGAGAAAGGTATCGAAGCCTACGAGTTTCACGATACCTCGGAAAGCATCGTGACCATTGGCTCGTTTGATTCGGTGGGCGAAGAGCGGGCCGACGGCAAGACCGAAATTGACCCGGGCGTGCATCGCATCATGAAGGAATACTCGGCGGAACATCAAGCGATTCCCGGCATGTCGCAACTGGGCGTCATTCCCAAGAAGCTCGCCGGCATTAACTTCGACGCTCAGCCCATTCCGGTCGAAGTGCCGCGCCAATCGCTGGCAGCCAACTACAACTCTACGAATGGTTCGCTGCGTTAAGAATCGCTAATCGCGCAGACCCATCACGCCGCTGTCGCCCGTGCCGAGTGCCAGGGCATAGGCTGTGGCATGGGTGCGGCAGTGACTGATGCTGATCAGGATCTGCGCGATCCCCTGCTGAGCACAAACTTCTCGAGCCCCGCCACCAAGCAACACGCGGGGCTTGCCGCCGAAGTCGTTACGGATTTCCATATCGCCCCAGGCGATGCCGCGCGTCCAGCCCGTGCCGAGCGCCTTCAGAATGGCCTCTTTCGCGGCGAACCGGCCGGCGTAGTGCTGTGTCGAAGCCTTGCGAGCCGAGCAGTATTCAATCTCGTGCGGCGTGTAGACACGGTTCAAGAACAGTTCGCCGTGGCGCTCGATCATCTGCGCAATCCGCAGGCATTCGATGATGTCGGTACCAATGCCAACGACGTTCATGGGGCGGGAAGTTTAAGGTTTCAGGTTTAAGGTTGGGACGGCGGAGGTCAGGAGTCGGAGGTCCGGAGGTCACTCGTCGTCGCCGTTGTCTTTGGTGGGGGAGTCTTTTTGTTCGCGGCGAAAGACGGCAACTACGTCCTCGACCGGGATCACAAACAGCTGATTGTCCGATTCGAAGTCGACCGGAATCGCGTTCTTCGGGTGAAAGAGAATCTTGTCGTACTGCCGCAGGGGAACGTCTTCATCCTTCTCGACTTGAGCCGAGATAGCGACGATCCGTCCGGTGATGGTAGGGATCTCGGACTGATCGGGCAGCGCGATGCCACCCTTGGTTTGTCGTTTGGGTTCGTCCTTGCGCACGAGCACGCGCGCCCCAATCGGTTCGACGTATTCCAATCCGCGAGACTTGGCTTTAACCATTGCAGCCGCTAACAATAAGACAGCAGGAAAGAAACTTCGCGAACACCTTGCCGCGACCACTCAACCTTACCTAGACGCGGGAAGGGAGTCGAGGGGCGGGAGACATTGGAAAGACTTTTGGAGGGGAACGCAGGATGGGCGATGTGATTGGGCAACGACCCGTACTGATGATTGCCGCGGCCTTCAGCCGGCATCAGGCAGCCCTCGCTTGGGCACGCGAGCGATTCGCTGCGGCGTGGGGGCCGATCGTGCTGGAAAGCTCCTGCTTCGAACATCGCGAGACGGCTTACTATGAAGCATCGATGGGGGCGGACCTGCAGAAGATGTTTCTGGCCAGTGAAACGCTCATCGATCCGGGGGCCTTGCCGGAGTTGAAACTCCAGGCCAATCGCTGGGAAGAAGAGTACCGCGCGCTGGGTCATCATGCCGAAGCTCGCCCGCTCAATATCGACCCGGGGTATCTGACCGAAGCCAAGCTGGTCCTCGCCTCGACCAAGGACCGAGATCACCGGATCTATCTCTCGCAGGGCATCTTTGCCGAAGTGACGCTCCACTTTGCCCGCGGCAACTGGCAAGCTCGCCCCTGGACCTACCCCGACTATCAACGAGCCGACTATCACGCTTTTTTCACCTGCTGCCGAGACTATCTGCGGGGGAGGTACCGGCAACCGGCTTGAGCCGCCCTTCCTTCGCCTGCGAGATTGCGGCACCAGCACCTCGACTATTTTACTGTTGTTCAAAAAATGCGAACTATGTGATTGACAAAAGATCGTCACTGTGAGCTAATGTCGGGATGTACTCTCACCTTTTGGTGGCAGAGACGCAGGCTCTATTGAGTGCGCGGTTGCGCTGCATCGCTGCATCGCTCGCGAGACGAGAGCCGGATACGCTTCAAGAGCCTGTCCAAGAATGAGCCCGGTTGTTGGACAAGAAGGATGAGTGGCAAAAGTTGACCGCGAGTCGGAAGTGGTGCTGTCGAAAGAACTTTCCGCAAGATTTCGAAATGAGAGCCTGTCCAACAACTTCGCCGGTTGTTGGACGTTTAGGTGTGATTCGACAGGGAGCCCGCAGGCTAGAGTGTCTGAGAATGAAACTGAGAACGAGGGATGGTTCGACTTCCAGGTTTGCTGAGTTCCGCAGTTGCTCCGAGCGCAGCAGGGCCGTATAGTTCCTGCATGCTGACAACTTCCGGGACTAAGCCAATTCTTACCAGGCCACTGCTTTCCGTCGATGATTTGCACGTGTCGTTTCGCACCGACGATGGTTCGATTCGGGCTGTCAATGGCGTCTCGTTCGATCTGCATCCCGGCGAAACCCTGGGAATCGTTGGCGAATCGGGTTCGGGCAAGAGCGTGACGAATCTCGCGCTCTTGGGACTGATTCCGAAGCCTCCGGGTGTGATCGAGAAGGGACGAGCCCTGTTTGACGGGCAAGACCTGCTTAAACTCGGCACCCGCGAGCTGTCGACGATTCGCGGCAAGCGAATCGCGATGATCTTTCAGGATCCGATGACGGCGCTTAATCCGTTTCTGTCGGTCGCCGAACAATTGACTGAGGTCACGCAGCTGCATCTCAAGCATTCGCCGGCCCAGGCTCGGAAGCATGCCATCGACATGCTTGAGCGGGTGGGCATTCCCGCCGCGGCCGAACGCATTGATGACTTTCCGCACCAGTTTTCTGGCGGTATGCGGCAGCGGGTAATGATCGCCATGGCACTCGCTTGCCAGCCGGAGATTTTGATTGCTGACGAGCCGACGACGGCCCTGGATGTCACCATTCAAGCGCAGATGCTGGAACTGATCGCCGAATTGCAGCAGAAGCATGGGACGGCCGTGATTCTCATCACACATGCACTGGGGGTGATTGCCAGCGTGTGCCATCGCGTGCTGGTGATGTACGCCGGCAAGATTGTCGAGCAAGCGGGCGTCTTCGAACTGTTCGCCAAGCCGCAACATCCGTACACGCTGGGCCTGCTGAAGTCGATTCCGCGCTGGGACGCGATTCGGCAGGATCAACTGTCGGCCATCGATGGTCAACCGCCAGACATGCTGCATCCTCCCACGGGCTGTGCTTTTCATCCTCGCTGCAGTTTTCGCTTGCCCAGGTGCTCGCAGGAAGAACCGCCGCTGGAACCTGCGATTCATGGTGGCCTCAAAGCCTGCTTTGCCGATCTGACCAAACTTGAATCGCCCACCGAGCAGGCCCGCGCAGCAGGAGCCCACCGATGACGGCCACTGCCGCACCCGAAGTTGGCCGTCGCCAGCAAAAACTGACCGACAAGCCTTTGCTCGAAGTGAAGGACCTGAAGGTTCACTTTCCCAAGCGGAAGGGTGGCTGGTTGTTTGGCGAGCCCGGTTGGCTGCGGGCCGTGGATGGTGTGAGCTTTACGATTCGCGAAGGCGAAACACTGGGCCTCGTCGGCGAATCGGGCTGTGGTAAGACGACGACCGCGCGAGCCGTCATTCATTTGCAAAAGCCAACCAGCGGAGAGATTTGGCTCGGCGGAGAGCGAATCGATGGACTCACGCCGCGACAGATGCTGCCGCATCGCCGCCATGTGCAGATGATCTTTCAAGATCCGTTTGCTTCGCTCAATCCGCGCATGACGGTCGGCAGCATCATTCAAGAGCCGATGGAAATCTTCGGCTTGTACGGCAACAACCGCAAGCTGGAAGCGATGCGGCTGATGGACCTGGTGGGGCTCAACCCACGGTTCCTCAATCGTTATCCGCACGAGTTCTCCGGAGGCCAGCGACAGCGGATTGGCATCGCCCGCGCTTTGGCGGTGCAGCCGAAGTTGATTGTGTGCGATGAGCCCGTTTCGGCGCTTGATGTTTCGATTCAGGCACAGGTCATCAACCTGCTGATGGATTTGCAGCGGCAATTGGGACTGGCCTATCTGTTTATCTCGCACGACCTTTCCGTCGTGCGGCATATCTCGCATCGCATCGGCGTGATGTACCTGGGCCGGATCGTCGAATTGGCCAGCGCCGACGCGCTGCATGCCAACCCTCGGCATCCTTACACCCAGGCGCTTCTGTCGGCCGCTCCTATTCCCGATCCTGTGCTGCAACGGCAGCGACAGCGGACGATTTTGAAGGGGGAAGTCCCTTCAGCGGACCGTGTTTACCCGGGCTGCCCCTTTGCCGACCGCTGCCCGATCGCCGAGCAGTTCTGTCGCGAGAAAGTGCCGCTGCTGGAAGGTCGCCAGCATCTGGTTGCTTGCCATAAAGCGCCGCCGGAAGTCTAGCTGCCGGTACGGCTTTAGCTTTCGTTTTCTTTGCAACTGATTGTTGTGAAATCAGTTGCGCAATTTTGATCCGTGGGCCTTGACAGCGTGTCGCCCAGTATTTCGAATGGCAAAACTTAATTATTTTGATCAATCAAACTTATTTTCTCGCCAGCAGAAAGGTAGTTTATGGCCGACAGAATCAAAGGGCGGCGAAACCGAGCCTTCACGCTGGTGGAGTTGCTCGTCGTAATCGCCATCATCGGCATGCTGGTGGCGTTACTATTGCCAGCGGTGCAGCAGGCGCGCGAGGCGGGGCGGCGAGCCCAGTGCAGCAACAACCTGCGGCAGTTGGCGCTCGGCCTGCAGAACTATCACTCCACTCACAACTGCTTTCCGCCGTCGTACATTGCCAACACCAAGCATCCGTCGCGTGATCCAGAGACCTTCGACGGCCCTTCGGGCTTCGCCTGGGGAGCGCTGCTGCTGCCGTTCATCGAACAGCAACCTGTGTACGACAAGTTCGACTTCAAGCAACCATGCTGGAGCACCGTGAATGCTGCGACGGCTCAAACGACTCTCAAGGTCTTTTACTGCCCTTCATCTTCGGGCAATCCTGGCCCGTTCGATGTGAATAACAGTTCGGGCTCGGTGCTCGCAAAATTTGGTCGCGCCGATTTTGTCGCTAATGCGGGGATGGAAGAGCCCTGGGGCTTCACGCTCGAAGATTGGACTTCGGTGGCCGATGGGCCCCTGTATCGCAACTCGCCGACGCGAGCGGCCGACGTCACCGATGGGCTCTCGAACACGGTGTTCCTGGGCGAGCATAGTAGCCTGCTGAGTAGCAAGACTTGGGTGGGCGTGATTCCCGGCGCGTCGGTCTGTGCGAATCGCCCCGACAAGTTCCCAATCACCGCCTGTGACTTTGCCACAACCCTGGTGAATGTACATAGCGGGCCAGCGTCCGGTGAGCTCGATCCCGTCACTGGCTTTGCTCCGATTCACCCGCCGAACAGTCCGCTCTGTCACGTCTGCCAGATGTACGCCGAGCATCCTACCGGCTGCAACGTCGCGCTCGGCGATGGGAGTGTGCGGTTCATTTCTCAGTTCATTCACCAGCCTACGTGGGCCGGACTTTCGAGCCGCGCGAGCGGTGAAGTGCTTCAGGATTTTTGATTGTTGCCTGCCATGAAAAACCTGCCCATCGTTTTGCTCGTTGGCATCGCCTGCTTTAGCTTGGCCGGTTGTTCACGTCCGCCGGCCGTCCAGCACGATCACTTGCCGCTCATCTCGTCGCTTCGTACTGCTTGCTCGGCCCGCAACACCACGTGGCTCGCAGGTGTCAAACGGGCCGTCGCCGAACGACAGACTGCCGGCAAAATGTCGGTCGACGAGCGGGCCCACTTCGACAAACTCATCGCCCAAGCGGAAGCGGGCGAATGGGAAACTGCCGAACGAGCCTGCCTGAAGTTCGAACAGGCTCAGCTCAGCCGCAAGCGCCCCGCAGCGGAAACGGCGGGACATTCGCACGATCATAGCCATGCCGACTGAAGCTACCGCAGCCGGAAATTGCTCGGCGCGGTAGAATGGAAGGCACAAGTGAAAGCCGCGTACTGCGGTAGAAGTGTCTTGCAGGAGCTAGTCGCGTGGTTGATCGGGAAGCGTGTTTGATTTACTTCCGGCAAGCGATCGCCGAACCTTTGAGTGTGCCGCCGTGGTCGGAATGGTGGCTGGTCAACGAAGAGTTGGTGGGCGAGTCGTTTCCGCTCGTCGATTACGTGCGATTGAAGCATCGCAAGCTGTGGGGAGCTCAGCAGATTTTGCAAATCGAGGGAGAGCTGCCTCCGGACTTCTCTCCGCAAAGTCCATTAATCTCGGGAGCGTGTTGCCGCTGCGGCGAGCGATTCGTCAATCATCCCGAGGCGGAAGCGACCGGCGATGTACGCTGCGGCAGTTGCGGGATTAAGTACCTGTTCGTACACGGACCTGAGCAGGAATAGAACTGAATCACGACCGCTGCTTGCGTGTGAGGATCACCAGCCCCAAGATGGTCAGTCCCACGCCGGCAGTTAGTGCGACCGAAGCCGGCTCGCGAAAGACGAGCACGCCAGCGAGTGCTGCCAGTGCCGCTTGTGCGGCGTTGAGCACATTGGCATAGACCACGCTCGTTAGTTGCAAACACCGCGTGAGTGCGACGAAGGCTAATGCATTGCAAACACCTGCGGCCAGCATCAGGGCTACATCCAGCGATTCCGTGTGCAGCATGCCTTGCCAACCGATGCGCTGCATGGCAAGAAAACCCAGGCTGGCAAGCCCCATCAGAGAGACGGTCATCAGCGTGGCCGGCAAGGTTGCCCCATGTTGCACGGCGTGCCGAATGACCACGTTCAGCACCGAGTAAGCCACTCCCGAGAGGCAAGCCGTTGTCACACCAATCGTTAGTTGCCAAGGATTGGCCGCGACTTTCTGCAGCACCATTGCGCGAGCTTCTTCCGCGCCCAACGAGAGCACGGCGATGGCCATCAACAGCACGCCCACGGCAATCGCTGAGGTGAGATTCACTCGTTCGTGCAAAAACACACGGCTGAGGAATGTCGCACCGACGATCATGCCGCCCAGCGAAAGCGGAACGGTAAGTGCCAAGCCAATCTGCCCGAGGGCAAACTGAAACGAGATGTTCCCGCCCAATTGTCCCACGAGCGAGGCGGCGGCAATCATCAGCCAGATCTTGACGGGGGGCACACCTTCACCGCGCCGCAACGAAAACAACACCCAGGGCGAGAGACAGGCGGCTGTCGAGAGCGCCTTCATGGCCGACACCCAGATTGGGTCGTAATCGCTGACGGCCCGCAAGAATCCGTTTGCGACCGTGTACACCACTGCGGAGAAGAGTCCGCAAAAGGTCCCGAACCAAGGATGCGGCGCCAGGAGAACCGGCTTGGCCAGCAATGGTGCAGCGTCGGTCGAAAGTTTTGTCACAGAGGCTGAATCGCCGTAGGCAAGAATCGCCAGCGACCCAATGGTTGCTGCGACCGCCTGACAGGAAGTGATAAAGCACAATTATAGCGCAAATTCCCTTTACATTGCAGGGGACCAGATAAGCGTGCGAGGGCAAAAAACGCCTAGCGTCACTTAGTAGAGGGGAGTAACATCTGAGGATTCTGTAATTGCGGCAAACCCATTCGCCAGGGCCTTCCGATGTCTACGTTAATTCGAGTTTTGGTTGCCGGACTACTTGTGGTTACCCTATCGAGCACCTTCTCGATCGCCCAAGAGAAACCAGCGGCAGAGAACGCTGCTGCGGCAATCACGCTGACACCTTCGGAAGCGAAGGCTGCTCTGGAAACTGCGGGCTTCAAAGTTACGACAACGGGCGTCTCACTCCCTGCTGAAGCAGAGTTCGCCAAGCAGGTGAAGGACATCACCACCGTTCGCAAGAGCTATCTCGCTGCCGAAAAGGAGTTGGCTGTGGCGGAGCTAGAGCTAGAACAGGTCAAAGCCACGATCACGACTTTGAAGACTAACGAGGTTCAATACAACGCGGCTTTGGCAGCGGGGAACCTGACGGTCGACAATCACAATCGTCTCGTGGGTGCGTTGAATGCCATCGGCGGTCAAATTGACCTCGGCTTGCAACAGCAGGGAAAGTCGACCGACAAGGTACGAGCAGCTCGTGGCAAATCGAACGCGGCCCGCGAAGCCTACACCGAGAAGTTGCTAGAGGTTCGCTCCGCCGCAGACAAGGTAGAACAAGCCTGGTCGAAAGCAGCTGCGGATCCGAAGAATCAGGCTGCGATGGCCAAGGTCAACGAAGTGCTGAAGAAGTCCCTCGCCCTTAAGCCAACACCGGTCTTCACGGTGGCCGAGCGGCAATTGGCTCAACTCGAAGACAAGATTCTGTCCGAGAATATTGCCCTGCGCGACGACGATGCCACCTTGTGGGCGTCGGTTATGATCAACGGCAAGCACACCAAGGAAATGATCGTCGACTCGGGTGCTCAATCGCTGGCTCTGCCCTATGCAATGGCCAAAGAGATGGGCCTGGAACCGATGAGCACCGATCCTCGCATCACGTTGATCTTGGCCGATGGCCGCGAGATCCCTGGTTTTCAGAAGACCCTGGGGAGCGTACGCGTGGGCAAGTTCCTGGTGGAAGGTGTCGACTGCGTGGTGATGGACGAATCGGCCGTGGCAGCTCGCCCACTCCTCGGCATGAGCTTTCTCGGTAACTTCAAATTCGAAGTCGACAAGGCCCGCGCCATTCTGAAAATGGTCAAGGTCGACGAAGAGGCCAACGCCAGCAAGCGTGACGCAGCCAAGAAAAAAGAACAAGAGTAGCCCTTGGCCGACCAGCAGCAGTTTGCAGAATTATCGGGCCGCTCAGGTCGCCCGATCGCTAGCGGGGAGGTTTATCGGTAGTTACACTTGCACCAGCGAGAGTTGCGAAATCTTCGTTGTTTTTTCATCGATTCAACTTATTGCTCTTGGCGATAGGGCAATAAACGTCGATAAGTCAGATGACCGGTTACCCCGCGATTGTGGGCGATGAAGGGGCAGCCTGCCACAACTACTGACGCCGCAGCTTGAGTGAGGTTGGCGAACGGATTTCGCCAATCCGCAGCATTAAGCCAGTTTTCACACTTCCTCTCCACATTCGTGTTTGCACGAAGCATGGGGGTTCGCCATGAGGGGAAGTTTTGTTGACCCAGCGCGCGGCAGAGTGCCCAGCACCGCGAGAGTCTATCTCGCACTCTTACTGGGCAGTTTCTTTAGTCCGGTCCTTTCCAGTCCATTGGCCGCGCAAGATCCCGTTGATCGCAGTGCGGTCCCCGTGAAGGCGAGCGATTCGCCCACGCTGGAGCGCAATTTGCTTGAGCGCACGGGCTGGATTCGCCTGGAATTGATTGGCGGCCGAATCGCCGTCCTCGGACATCGCTGCGGCCAAAGCCGCGTGGTGCAAGTGGGCGAGCCGACGGAAATCCCCAGCGAGCAACTGAGCGTGCAGCTGCACTCCGAGTCGCTCGTGATTCATTACGAAGACTTTCAGCCCGAACGGCAGCTTACGTTCGACCTGGACGATCAGCAGCGTCTGACTCTGACGAGCACCGGCTCGAGTCCCACCGCTGACGTGAAACTGGTTCAGCCCTTCAAGGGCCCGCTCACGGTAACCATGGGCCGCGACAAGCAGCAAACTTACACCGCTGCCACCCTTTGGCACCTGATGCTGAAGCAGCCACACCTGTGCGAAGAAGCACTGTTCCCGATGCTGGAAACCTTGCGTCCGCACTGGCGACTGCAGGAGCAGGCTGCGGCGATCGAACAATCGCTGATCGGCCTCGCCGGCAAGAATGTTCAGGCCGAACGAACCCAGTGGAGAACCTGGGTCCAGCAACTCGACAGCGATGATTTTCAGCAGCGGCAACAAGCCGATACGCAACTGCGCGCCGCCGGGCAACCGGTCGTATCGTGGCTGCAGCGGCTCGATCGCCGGCAGCTCTCGGCCGAACAAGCCAGCCGAGTTCGCGAGATCTGCCACGGCCTGGCCGATCTTTCGCAAGATACTCCGCAACGCGTCGCTGGCTGGATGGTCGACGACCGCTGTGCCTGGTTCGCTTTGCTGAACCACGATGACTCGCAGGTTCGCCTGGCGGCCTCCAATCATTTGTCGCTATTGTGCGGCAAGCCCTTGGCCTTCGACCCCAACGCCCAGTTCAGCGATCGGCAACAACAGATCGCTCAGCTGCAACTGCGGTTCAGCAGACCGTAGCCGTTCCTTCCGCGGCACTTTGCCTCTTCGATCCTCCGGGGTCGATTTGACGTAACTCACCAGCAGGCAACTGTCGCTGGTTTGCCGATGTTCACAAACGCCCACGCCCGCTGACCCACAACCCGCGCCATTCCCGAGAGATATTGCATTCTTTTCCAGAACAGCAGGCCGGTTTGTGAACACCCCCTGATTGGGCGTCGCTGGCACTTGCGTCAAGCTTTCTGATCGCGCAGCGGCCGGAGACTCCTGCCCACCTGCGGTCCATGGGCCTTCCGTGCGTCCTATCGGTTGGCAACGAGTCCCCTTAGACTCAAGCTGCCTTTCGAATGCGATGCTTCTTCTCCCTATTCACTCGCCAGCATGCAACGGTCCGCCTCAGCCAGCTCCGAGTCAATCACCAGGGTGCCCTTGGTGAGCATGGCGGTGAATGCGGCCCTGGCGGCGCTCAAGATCATTGCGGGCGTCTTCGGCAACTCGTACGCCCTGATTGCCGACGGCATCGAATCGACTTCTGATATCGTCACGTCGCTCGTCGTCTGGGGAGGCTTGCAAGTTGCCATTGCGCCGGCCAACGAACGGCATCCGTATGGTTACGGCAAAGCCGAAGCACTGGCGGGCATCGTGGCAGCACTCGCGCTGCTGGGGGCGGCGGTGATCATTGCCGTGCAAAGCGTGCGGGAGATTCTCACGCCGCATCACTTGCCGCACTGGTCCACGCTGCTGGTGTTAGCCCTGGTGGTCGTTACCAAAGAAGTGATGGCCCGCTGGATTGGCAAATTTGGCGACGAAACCGCGAGTTCGGCGCTGCAGGCCGATGCCTGGCATCATCGGTCCGACGCGCTCACGTCGCTGGCCGCCTTTATCGGCATCACGATCGGTCTGATCGGCGGGCCGGGCTACGAACCGGCCGATGATTGGGCGGCGCTCGTCGCCTGCGTGGTGATTGTCTATAGCGCGTTCATGTTGATGCGGATGGCCATTCGAGATTTGCTCGACGCGGCCCCGCCGAAGCAATTCGAAGAACAGGTGCGACAACTGGCGGCTCATATCGACGGCGTGCGAGCCGTCGAAAAATGCCGCATTCGCAAAAGCGGGATGCAGTTCTTCGTCGAGATCCATATCGAAGTCGATGCCCTCGCCACGGTGCAAGCAGGGCACTCCATCGGCGGTCGCGTGCGTAGCGCCCTGCGCAACTCACCGCTGCGCATCGCCGATGCCTTCATCCACGTCGAGCCGCATCAGCCAGACGTGCCACAGAGCTAGCTCGCCATCAGAACTTGCCCGTCACCGAGCGGTTGACCAGGATATGGTCGATGAACGGCCGGTGTCCTTGGGGGGCGAAGTGTTGCAGCACCCACATGGCGACCTGGCCAGGCGTGCCGTGAATTCCCTTGGTGGTAACCTCGCAATCGTCGTCGTCCACCCCAAAGTGATCGCGCAGGTCGTATTTCAGCATGGCCGTAAACGTCCGGGTTTTGGCATCGGCCGTAAAACCCGTCATCGAAATATGCACGCCCTGAAAGCTGCCGATGCAGATCTTGGCCACGCGATCTTCGACGAGGCTCAGGTTCGGAATCACCGGTTCGATGGCCGGTAACATCCGCCGAGTCTGTTGACCGGGCTCGCTGGCTGGCACATCGACATTCGACCCTCGCTTGGGCCCGGGACCGGTCACCAGATCGCGAAAATCGATCAAGGCCAGCCTCGCTTGGGCCTGCACGTTCTGCCGCAGGCGCTCCTCGAATTGGTTGGCGGCCGCTTTGAAGTTTGGCGTGGCATTGATGGCATTGTCGAGCGAATTGAAGTTTCGCAGTTTCGCCGGCACGTCACTTTCGCCCGTCCAGAACTTAAAGAGCTCGAGCGCCGTTTCACCACCCACCGCCATTTCGTTCCGCAGTAGCGCCTGGTTGAGTCGAACCGAGCGCGCACTGAGCGGTTTATTCGCATCGACGTCGGGAAACGAAGTGATCGCGGCGGCGGTGACGTCTTCAAAGGCTTCGCGCTCCAGCTTGCCAGATTCGATCAGGCCGTTGATGAACTTGCGAATTTCGAGCGGACCAAAGCCCGTCATTCCCAGCGCCAGTTTTTCGATCTCGTTGAGTAGCGCAGCGCCCACGCCCAGCTTGGCGAACCAGACCCGCAATCTCGCCCCAAGTGAGACGCCTTTCACTTGCCGCCGTTCGCTATTGAGATCGGACTTGCCCGCGGCATCGTCGATCTCAGCCAGCATCAACACATTGCCTGACGGTTGATTCACAATCGTCAGCCCGAGCGGAGGAATCGGCGCGGGGGGCAAGGGAGGCGGCACGGGGATGACGCCACCACCTCCACCGCCGCCGGGCGGCAGCAGCGCATCCATCTTGCCCAGTGTCTTTTTCCCGACGCGACCATCCCACTCGCGAGGATCAGTCGGAAACGCCTGCTTTTGAAAGGCGATGACCAGGTTCAATGTCTCTTGTCCAAACTTGCCATCAGGTTCGTTGTTAGGGCCGTTCACAAACGATTGCGGCATTGGATTGCGAGTGAGAATGCGCAGGGCTTTTTGAATGCGGCGCACGGCATCGGTATCGTCGTGCGGCGGCGCAGCCTTGACCGACGGAGCGCCATCCGAAACTTGACGGAGCCGATTGCTTCCCGAAAGCAAGGGATTGTTCAGAGACATGCGCGAGTTCCTCGCTGAAGACTAATGATGAGAGTAGGGCGATGAGAGGTTTTGCTGCCGTTTTCATTTGCAGTCTGCCGACGCCAGGCCCGACTGACTTTGAAACGGTGACTAAGAATCGCGTCGCGGGCCATTCGTTGGCTTGATCCTGCTCATGCTGACGGGGTTGGTGATCGCCATTTTCGTCGCTAGACGGCGCTGGCACAATCGAGCCAACGAATATTGAAAGGTAGTCGCTTCTTTCCTACGGGTTGGTGGCGGCAGCTGGCAGCGAGTCGAGGAAAGCCTGGTCTGCGGCGGACAAGCGTGACCGAGGTACGGCGATTTCATTGCCGTCGGCTTTCTTTAGCCGTACTGTTTCTTTGTCGTAAGAGACGAGCTCTGCCTGAATCTTGAACTTGCCGCTGACATCGCTCCACAGGCGAGCTACTGCGCGCTGCGCAGTGGGTGGCGCATTCGTTGTTGCAACCGGGGATCCTTCCAATGGTTCAGGCAGCAGCCTCTCCAAGGCCTCTGTCATTTGCTGCTCGCTCTCGGCGCCCTGGCCGGCTGTGAGGCGAACCTGCCCGCGCTGGTCAATCAAGAACAACGCGGGGACGCCGCGCGGACCATAAAACTTCGCGAGCTTTTGATTCTTGTTATCAACGGCGATCGGAAACTTCCAGCCGTGCACTTCGGCATACTTCGTCATCGCCTTGTGTTCGTCATCGGGCGGAACCTTTTTGCCGGCGACTCTTTCCGCTCGCTGCGCCGCGTCATTCCATTCGGCATTGGAATAGTCCGTAACTCCAACAATCACCAAGCCGCGGTCGGCGTACTTCTCGTGCCAGGCGGCCAGTCGGGGAGCAAGTTTCGTGCAATACGGACACCAAGGAGCCCAGAAGTTGATGATGACGACTTTGCCTTGGAGGTCGGCATCGGTCACTGGCGTTCCTTGCAGCCAGGTTTCCAATTTCAGTGGAGTTGCATCTTTGGATTGATCGTTTTCTCGCTTGCGAATCGCAGCGAGTTGGAGCTTCAGCGCTTCAACAATATTGGCCACCTCCTTATCGATGGCAGAACGAGATTCTTCCTTGGCTGCCGCCTTAACCTGCGCGACATGCGCTTGCAGCGTCTTGATTTGCAATTCGGCAAGATCGGGTGCCAATTGCAGCCCTGAGGCTATCTCTTGACCCGCCTGGCGGAGATACGCAGTCAAAGCCTTGGAATCGTCCGGCTTCTGCAGGAGTTGCTTGGCCGCTTCTCCGCTGGTAGCCGGGTTAGCTTCAATGGTGGACTTCCACATTTCGAGCCAAGCGGCGATCTGCATTTGCATCTGAGCCGCTTGCGGAGCGGTGGCTTGATGCTTGGCCAGCATGCCTTCGACTTCCTCCATCAGCCGCACTGTTGTGGCTCGATCGTTCGCCACCGCGCGCCCCACTTTGGCCGCTTGCTGTCGCCAATACTCTTGCCATTCGTAGGCATCATTGGGATTAGCCGCAATGAGTTCGGCATGGGTCTTCAGCTTCTCTTGGGCGAAAGCCAGAGTCGTCAAACTCACCAAGAATAACAGCGAACACATGATGGAACGCATGCTCAATCACTCCCCGTTGAGGCCCTTATTATCAACCGCTCATCGGAGGGATATTAGAATTGCCGCTTGCGGCGATTGCAAATTCTGACTCGGTCGTTCATGCCATTTGCTGTTTCTCAACAGCAGCGTGGATTCACGATCTGGCGGCTGGGTCGGCGAGTTTGCTGAGTTGATTGTCGGGGGCGAAGATGAGCGACTCGGAGTTAAGAGAGTAGCGCAGACCGGTCGGAGGTGGGCCGTCGGGAAAGACGTGGCCGAGATGACCTTCGCAGCGCGTGCAGACAATCGCTGTGCGCTGCAGGCCGTGGCTCTGGTCGGTTCGCTCGCGAAGGTTTTCGGTGGCCAGCGGACGACAGAAGCTTGGCCAGCCGGTGCGAGCATCGAATTTGTCGGCGGATGAGAACAGCGGCAAGCTGCAGCCTGCACAGATATAGACGCCACTTCGTTCGTTGTCGTGCAGCATGCCACTAAAAGCAAGCTCGGTCCCTTGGGTCCTTAGCACGCGAAATTGTTCCGGAGTGAGGATCGATTTCCATCTCTCTGGCGAGAATTCCCACGCGGGCGAATCGATGGGACCCACCAATTCACCAGCCTTGTTGAAGACAAACACCAGCGCCATCAATCCGCATCCTCGTGGCAACATCAAAGTTTCATTACGGGGCCATCATCACGGGGCCATCATCGAACAATTGCGCATTCTGTCATCTGCCGAATGACATATGCCGTTTGCTGGGATGTCGCTTGTTTGCTGTGCGTTATAGATGAATGATGCCCCGCTGCAGCGCGATGGTGACGGCATGCGTGCGATCGGTGGCGCTGAGTTTGGCGAGAATGTTTTGCACGTGGATCTTCACCGTGCCGCTGGCGGTTCCTAGCTTGCCGGCGATCTCTTTGTTGGCGAGACCTTGCGCGACGAGCGTTAGCACTTCCACCTCGCGGGGCGTTAATGCATCCTGAGGAAAGTAGCCCGCGACGCGCTCGGCCACTTCCGGAGACATGAGCTTGTGCCCGGCGAAGACTTTGCGAATCGCAGTTAGCACTTCGGTATGGACCATCTCTTTGAGCAAGTAGCCGCGCACACCCGCTTCGAGCGCGCGGAAGATGTCTTGATCGCCGTCGTAACTGGTAAGAGCGACGATTTTGGCCTCAGGAAATTCGCCGCGAATCGCCTTGATTGCACCGATGCCATCCAAGCCAGGCATGCGCAGGTCCATGAGCGTGACATCGGGGCGGTGCTTGCGAAAGAGATCGACGGCGTCGAGACCATTGGCCCCTTCGGCCACGAGTTCGATATCGCTTTCGTTGCTGAGAATGGCAATGATCCCTTTGCGCACCAACGGATGATCGTCGACGCACAGCACGCGAATCAGCGGTGATGAGTTTGTGTCGCTCATGGATTGGACCGCTCGGGAATAGCGACGAGGGAAGCTGCGACAGGCAAGCTGAGGGTGACTGTCGTTCCCTGCCGCGCATGGCTGCGCCACTGCAGTTGGGCGCCGATCTGACTGGCCCGCTCGCGCATGCCGATGATGCCATAGTGCCCGGGCTGTACCTGTTCGAGATGTCGCTGCACATCAAAGCCCGAGCCATCATCGTGAATCGAGATTACCAACCGCTGGCGTTCGACGCCCATCTTCACTTCAATCAGGCTCGCCCCCGCATGCCGAACGGCATTGGCAATCGCTTCCTGCACGATGCGCAGGACGTTGTACTCCAGATCGGCGTCGAGCTTGCTTGCCAGCGTTGCTAGTTGCAAGCTAAGGCGCGCGTCACTGGCTTCTGTCAATTGACGGGCCGTTTGCGCGATGGCAGTGGCCAGACCCGACTCGCTCCCTTGCGGATTGCGCAGGCCGGCAACCGAGCGGCGCGCTTCACTCAGGCAGCCACCGGCGTCGCGGATGATCTCGGTGAGCGTGGCGGACTCGGGAGACTTTTGCAATCGCGTCGCCAAAGCCTGCATTTGCATCGTCACGCCGGAAAAGCCTTGAATCAACGTGTCATGCAATTCGCGCGCGATCCGATTGCGCTCGGTTAGCACCACTTGCAACCGATCTTTGATGTGTCGTACGCGCAAGCGATAGGCAATCCAGGCCGCCGCAGCAATGCCGGCGAGCAACAACAAGAGAAAGCTAGAGGTCTCGTAGAAATGAGGCCGGAGTGTGAATTCGACGGGTAGCGCTGCTTCGGTTTCACTGCCGTCCGAATTAATGGCTTGCACGCGAAAGCGATAGCGACCCGGCGCGAGATTGGTATAGAAAGCCTGCCGCCGCGAGCCGGAGGCAATCCAATTGGGGTCAAAGCCTTCGAGTTGGTAGCGAAACGCAATCCGCGTCGGCGATGCAAAACTGAGCGCCGTGTAGTGGAACTCGAAATTCGTGTGGCCCGGTGGAAGTCGTTGCAATTGCTGCGGGCGCATGTCCTGGCCGTTGACGCGTACTTCTTCGATCAAGACCGAAGGCTTAGGCAACTGACGCCCGAAACGCTGCGGATCGACCACGATGATGCCGCGAATCGTCGAGAACCAAACGCGGCCATCTTGCATCTTCCAAACGGTGGGTTGCACACCGCTTTGGCATTCGATCGTGCGCAAGGCATCGGTTGGACTGAACGGTGTGCTTATTAGCCTGTCTGACTGACCGGCCGCGAACTTTTCTAGATCGGCGAGCGGCACGAAGAAAATCCCTCGGCTGCAGGCCATCCAAAGCCGGCCTTTGTCGTCAGTCGCAATGCCAAAGATGTCGTCGTCGTACAACCCATCTTTCACGCTGAAGCGAACCTGCCTGTCTCCATCAATCAGCCCCAATCCACCGCCGCGAATGGCAGCCCACAGACGATTCTGTTCATCGAGATACAGCGAATGAATGTCCGACCAACCACTCAACTGTTCATTGAGCAGACTGATTCGGCCATCTTGCACGCGATACAGACCTCCGCCCGCCAGCGCGGCCACCAGATATTTTCCGCCGACGTCGATCAGCGATTGAATGGGCGCTGCGACTACCGCTTCTTCTCCCTGTGGTGCGACGAACTTCCCTTCGCGTAGTTCGACCAGGCCAGCTTCGGTGCCTACCCATAAGGCACCAGCCCGGTCGCGGCAGAGAGATAAAATCTTGTTTGCCGGCAGCCCATCTTCTTTCGTGTATCGCTCGACCACCTTCCCCGCTTGGAACTTGCATAGACCTAGCTCGGTGCCGATCCAGAGGTCGCCATCGCTGTCCGCAAGCGATAGTACGGTGTCGCTCAAGAGTCCGTTGTTCGTCGTCGCCACCTGGGTGAATCGTCGACCGTCGAACTGCGCGAGACCTGCTCCTAATGTTCCTACCCAAATGTTGCCCGCATCGCTCTGCAGGACTGGGCCCGTGGCATTGCTCGGCAAACCTTCGGTGGTTGTGAATGGCAACAGCGTGCGGCGATCGACGAGTTGATTCAAACCATTTTTTGTTCCTACCCACAGGCTCCCCTCGTGGTCTTCGCAAATGGCGAAGACGGTGCTCTGCGACAAGCCTTCTTTCGTCTGAAACGGCTCGACGCGGTCACCCAAGATGCGGCACAGGCCATCCTTGGTTCCGACCCACAAGCCGCCGCTGCTCCCCAGCGTCAGGCAATGAACAAGGTTATCTCCCAGACCATCGACGGTGGTGAACAGACGGTCGTCATTACCTCTTCGTCGCAGCAGGCCCGCTGAAGTACCAATCCAGACGGTGTCGTCGTCAGTCGCCTGCAGCGCCTGAATGGTGCTTTGCGGCGGTAGCAGAGAAAAGTTCTCGCGCACGAACTTGCTCCCGTCCCAACTGCAAACGTGGGGTCCAGCGGTGCCAATCAAGATTTTACCTGTGGGCGTTTCACTAATCGCGCGAATGGCATTGGTAGGCAGACCTTGCTCGGCTTGATAAACCTGAAACTTACCTTGGCGATAAAAGGCGAGTCCTTGATCGGTGCCCACCCATAACTGGCCGCGATGATCGACAAGCAAGCACTGAATGTTGTTCGAGGGGAGACCTTCGGCAATGGTCAGTGAAAAAGTGGCGCCATCCTGCAGACCGATCAGTCCGGCATCGTCGGTGGCAATCCACAAAGTGCCGGTATCGTCTTCGCACAGATCTTGAATCCAATGATTGGCTACGCGACCACTCCCCTCGATGGGGACGAACCGCGCGCCGTCAAAGCGATAGAGCCCGGCTTGAGTTCCCAGCCAGAGATAGCCATTGCGCGTTTGATGCAGCGAAAAGATCGAGGCGCGGGGCAGCCCTTGGTTGGCTTGCCAAATGCGCAGCAGCGCCTGGGTCAAGGGCCGCTGGGGATCGAGCGCGCGGGCTGCGCAGGGCAGACACAGCAGTAGCGCCGCGGCTATCAGGCAGGCTATCGAAGAGCGTCGAGCGCAGACCATTCACCGTCTCAAAGTTGATACGACAAAACTGAAGCCATCTCCACTCTACCTCGGACGGGCAGGTCCGTGCGGGTCGACTCTATCGCGGGTCTGGCCGGGCGAATAACCTGTATGGTCCATTCCCGCCATCATCGAGAAGACGAGCCAGAATGTCATATGCCTAATGGCAGATATCAGAATCGAAGCCCTTCGGTTCTGATGAATAGTTGTCAGAAGTCTCGTTACTCCCACCTCCCGCCCAATCCTGCCTAAAGATAGCGCGAACGCCGATGATCAGGAACAGCCCGATTGCTGCTGCAGCGATTGGTGAGGCCCCAGAAACGACCAAACGACGGCCTTCACCCACTGCTGAAAACCCCGCCTCGCCCGTCGAGCCCACGACCGCTGCGCCGCAGCCGCCTGCCAACAGTTCTGGCCGCTTTTGGCTCGTGATGCTGATTGTGATTGCAATTGGCGGCGGCATCGGCTGGTACTACCAAGAGCAATGGTGGCCGCGCGTTGCTCCCTACTTCGGTGAGACCAAGCCGGAAACCAAGCCGGTGCGCGTCGTGCCGGTGGTGACGGCAACCGTTGGCCAGCGAGATATGGACTTGTATCTGAATGGGCTGGGTACCGTCACGGCGCTGAAAACGGTGACGATCCGCAGTCGCGTTGAAGGCGAGTTGATCAACGTCGCCTTTGTCGAAGGCCAAATGGTGAAAGAAGGCGATCTGCTTGCTGAGATTGACTCGCGGCCGTTCGAAGTGCAGCGAGATCAAGCCGCGGGACAACTGGCTCGCGACGAAGCCACCCTCAAGGCTGCCAAGGTGACGCTGGAGCGGCTCGAGCGACTCTTCCGGGCCGACAGTGTTTCGACCCAAGAGGTCGAAAATCAACTCGCCATCGTCCAGCAGACCGAAGGCGCCATCAAGAGCGACCGGGCGATGGTCGCCGATGCCGAACTGCAAATCACCTATTGCCGCATCGAGTCTCCCATCGATGGCCGCATCGGTCTGCGATTGGTCGATGTTGGCAATATCGTGCGGGCCAACGAAGCGAACGGACTGGCCGTCATCAATCAACTGCAGCCAATTGCCCTTACTTTCACTATTTCGCAGGACGAGATTCCCCGCGTTCGCAAACGCATGCTGGAAGGTGAAGAACTGCAGGTTGATGCTTACGACCGCGACTTCACGAACAAACTCGCCAGCGGCAAGCTGATCGCGACCGATAACCAGGTCGACTCCACCACGGGCACCCTGCGTCTGAAGGCCATCATCGATCACAACGCCGATTCCCTGTTTCCCAATCAGTTCGTCAACACGCGTTTGCTCGTCGATACGTTGCCCAACGCCATTGTCGTGCCGGCTGCGGCTGTGCAACGTGGCCCCGAGTTCTCGTTTGTGTATGTAGTGACCAGCGACGACACGGTCGAACTTCGCCAGGTCGAAATTGGCCCGACGGAAGGGTCGGAGACCGTAATTGAAAAAGGTCTCGCACCGGGTGAAATCGTGGTTACCGAAGGCATCGACAAGCTGCAGCCCAAAACCAAGGTTTCGACTCGCAACGCGCAGCCGAAAGCAGGCATGCCAGCTGTTGGCAAACCAGCGGAAGGAAAGCCGGCGGACAGCAAGGACGAACAGCAGCCCGACTCAACGGACCGTTCAAAAGCCGCCCGATGAATATTTCTCGCCCCTTCGTGCTGCGGCCGGTCGCGACCGTGCTGTTCATGCTCGCCATTTTGCTGGCGGGCTTGATCGCCTATCGCCTGCTGCCTGTCTCGGCATTGCCGCAGGTCGATTATCCGACCATTCAAGTCGTCACGTTCTACCCCGGCGCGGGGCCCGACGTGATGGCTTCGTCGGTCACTGCGCCGCTGGAACGTCAATTCGGCCAGGTTCCCGGTTTGACGCAAATGACTTCAACCAGCAGCGAAGGCTGCTCGGTCATCACGTTGCGATTTGCCTTGGAGCTTGATATCGACGTCGCGGCCCAGCAGGTGCAATCGTCGATCAATGTAGCGTCGACGTTCTTGCCGCGCGACTTGCCGAATCCGCCGATCTATACCAAAACGAATCCGGCTGATGCTCCCATTCTGACCCTGGCAATCACTTCCGAGACACTCCCCCTCTCGAAGGTCGAAGATCTGGCCGATACGCGGCTCGCGCAAAAGATCTCGCAGCTGAGCGGCGTCGGCATGGTGAGCATCAGCGGCGGTCAGAAGCCGGCGATTCGCATCCAGGTAAATCCGACGGCTCTCTCCAGCCTGGGGCTCAACCTGGAAGATATTCGCACCGTCGTCGCCGGTGCGAATGTGAACCAGGCCAAGGGAAGCTTCGATGGTGAGCGGCAATCCTATACCATCGGCGCGAACGATCAGATCTTCACCAGCGAGCAGTATCGCAAGTTGATTGTCGCTTATCGCAATAACTCACCGGTGCACCTCTCCGATGTGGCCGATGTGGTTGACGATATCGAGAACCTGCGCCAGGCCGCTTGGATGAACGATACGCCTGCGGTCATTTTGAACATTCAGCGCCAACCGGGCGCGAACACGATCGAAGTGGTCGATCGTGTGAAGGCCCTGTTGCCGCAACTCCGCGACTCCTTGCCGGCCGCGGTGAAGATCGAAATCCTCACGGACCGCACGGTCACCATTCGTGCCTCGGTCGAAGATGTGCAAATCGAATTGCTCTTTACGATCGCGCTGGTGGTGCTCGTGATTTTTGTGTTCCTGCGCAATGTGAACGCCACGATCATTCCCAGCGTGGCGGTGCCGCTGTCGTTGATCGGCACGTTTGCGGTGATGTACCTACTGGACTACAGCCTGAACAACCTCACGCTCATGGCGCTGACGATCTCGACGGGCTTTGTCGTCGACGATGCGATTGTGATGATCGAGAACATCATGCGCTACATTGAGGAAGGCGATTCCCCGCTCGAAGCTTCGCTGAAGGGTTCGGCGCAAATCGGCTTTACGATCGTTTCGCTGAGCGTGTCGCTCATCGCGGTGCTCATTCCGCTGCTATTCATGGGTGATATTGTCGGCCGTCTGTTCCGCGAGTTCGCCGTGACCTTGAGTGTGACGATTCTCGTCTCGGCGGTCGTTTCGCTGACCCTCACTCCCATGATGTGCGCTAAGCTGCTCAAGCACACCGATCCCAGCAAGCACGGCCGGCTGTTCCGCATTTCGGAAGCTTGTTTCGAATGGGTGATTCGCGTCTATGGCGAGACCCTTCGCGTCGTGCTGCGGCATCAAACGGCGACGATGGTGGTCTCGGCAATCACGCTGGTGGCCACCGTGTGGTTGTACTTCATCGTGCCGAAGGGGTTCTTTCCCGTGCAGGATACGGGCGTGATTCTCGGCATTTCCGAAGCGCCGCAGAGCGTCTCGTTCGACGCGATGAAGGAGCGGCAACAGCTGCTGAACAAGGCGATTTTGCAGGACCCAGCCGTCGAGAGCCTGTCGAGTTTCATTGGCGTCGACGGCACGAACACCACCGTCAACAGCGGCCGCATTCAAATCAATCTGAAGCCGCACGAAGAGCGGCACGAAAGTGCGACCGAGGTCATTCGCAGGCTGCAAGAGAGTTTGAAGGACATTCCAGACATCCATCTGTTCATGCAGCCCGTGCAGGACCTGACGGTCGAAACTCGCGTCAGTCGCACGCAGTATCAGTACAGCCTGGAAGATCCCGATGCCAAGGAACTGGACGAATGGGCGCCGAAGTTCGTGGCCAAATTGCAAGAGCTGCCACAACTGCGCGACGTCACCAGCGATCAACAGAACTCCGGCCTGCAGATGCGGGTCGTCATCGATCGCGACATCGCCTCGCGACTCGGCATCACGCCGCAAATGATCGACGACGCGCTCTACGACGCTTACGGTCAGCGGCAGATCTCGATTATGTTCACGCAGCTGAACCAGTATCGGCTGGTGCTCGAAGTGCAGCCTGAATTTCGCAACGCGCCCAAAGACCTTAACGAGATTTACATCCGACCACCGGGCGGCAGCGCCGTTCCGCTCAGCACGTTCACGCGTCTAGAAGAAGCCACCGCCCCGCTGACGATCAATCACCAGGGACAATTCCCGGTAGTGACCGTTTCGTTTAACCTCGCTCCCAATGTCTCGCTGGGAGAAGCCGTCGAAGCAATCGAAAACGCCAAAGCCGATGTCGGTCTGCCACCGAGCACCGTGGGCAGTTTTCAGGGGACAGCGGAAGCGTTTCTGGCTTCCATCAAGAACACGCCGCTGCTGATTCTCGCGGCGCTCGTTACCGTCTATATCGTGCTCGGCGTGCTCTACGAGAGTTACATTCACCCGATCACGATCTTGTCGACATTACCCTCGGCTGGTGTCGGCGCGCTGCTGGCCCTGCTGATGTGCCGGACCGAATTGAGCGTGATTGGGCTGATCGGCATCATTCTGTTGATTGGCATCGTCAAGAAGAACGCGATCATGATGATCGACTTCGCGCTCGATGCGCAGCGCAACCAGAACATGTCGCCGGACAAGGCCATTTTCGAAGCTTGCTTGCTTCGCTTTCGCCCGATCATGATGACGACGATGGCAGCGCTGCTCGGTGCAGTTCCGCTCGCGATTGGCACCGGCACGGGCTCGGAGCTGCGCAGTCCGCTGGGGATCACCATCATCGGCGGTCTCATCTTCAGCCAATTGCTCACGCTCTATACAACGCCCGTCATCTACCTCTGGTTCGATCGTCTCGGTGCGTATTTTGGCGTGAAGGTGCAGACAACCCTCGTGCCCGAAGACGACTTGCCCGAGAACCTGACGCAGCATGTCCCCGCGGGAGAGGGCGCATGAGTCTTTCGACTCCCTTCATTCGCCGCCCGGTCGGCACGACGCTCTTGACCATCGCCATCACGCTGGCCGGCGTCCTGGGCTATACGTTGCTGCCGGTGTCGCCACTGCCGCAGGTCGACTTTCCCACGATTCAAGTCAGTGCGAACCTGCCCGGCGCTAGTCCCGAGACGATGGCCTCGGCCGTGGCAACTCCGCTGGAACGCCAGTTCGGGCGAATTGCCGGCGTGACCGAAATGACTTCGGCGAGTGCGCTCGGCTCGACGCAGATCACGATGCAGTTCGATCTGGACCGCAACATCAACGCTGCCGCGCGCGATGTGCAAGCCGCCATCAATGCAGCTCGCGGTCAGTTGCCCGCCAACCTTCCGAACAACCCGTCGTATCGCAAGGTCAATCCGGCCGATGCGCCGATCTTGATTCTGGCGGTCACCTCCGATACCTACACCAAGCCCAAGATGTACGATGCGGCGGCGACCATCTTGCAGCAGAAGCTGTCGCAGATCCAAGGCGTCGGCCAGGTAATGGTGGGCGGCGGTTCCGCGCCTGCAGTGCGCGTCGACGTCAATCCCACGATTCTCAATCACCTCGGACTCGGCTTAGAAGATGTGCGCACGGCGCTCAATGCAGCCAATGCTAACCGGCCCAAGGGAAGCATCGCCGATGACCAGCGAAGCTGGTCGCTGCAAGCGACCGATCAACTCTTCACCGCCAAAGAGTATGCGCCGCTGATTGTCGTGTATCGCAATGGCGCTCCCGTCCGCTTGCAAGACATTGCCACCGTCACCGACTCGGTCGCAGACACCCGCGCATTTGGCATGGCCAATGGTAAGCCTTGCATCTTGCTGATCATTTTTCGGCAGCCAGGAGCCAACATCATCGGCACCGTGGAACGCATTCGCGAGATTCTGCCCCAACTCGAGGCTCAGATTCCTGCCGATATGGATCTGCAGATCACGTTGGATCGGACGGCAACCATCCGCGCGTCGCTCGAAGAGGTGCAGTTCACCCTGGTTCTTTCGGTAGCGCTGGTGATTCTGGTGGTGTTTGTGTTTCTTCGCGATTGGCGCGCTACCTTGATTCCCAGCGTCGCGGTGCCCGTCTCGCTGATCAGCACGTTCGGCGTGATGTATCTGCTCGATTACAGCCTCGACAATCTCTCGCTGATGGCGCTCACCATCGCCACGGGCTTTGTCGTCGACGACGCCATCGTGGTGATCGAGAACATCGCGCGGCATATCGAAAAAGGGCTGACGCCCATGCAAGCCTCGATCAAAGGGGCGCAGGAAATCGGCTTTACGGTCCTTTCGATCAGCATTTCCTTGGTCGCCGTGTTCATTCCGATTCTGCTGATGGGGGGCATCGTCGGACGTCTGTTCCGCGAGTTTGCCGTCACACTGTCGGTGGCGATCATCGTTTCGCTCGTGGTCTCGCTCACCACCACCCCCATGATGTGCGCTTTTATGCTGAAGTCGCGCGGCGAAACCCGCCACGGCCGCATCTTTCTGTTCAGCGAACGTGTGTTCGATTGGATTCTGGCTCGGTATGAATCGACGCTGCGCGTGGTGCTGCGATTTCAGTTCATCACGCTCCTGGTCACGTTGGCGACCATTGGCGTGACGATCTACCTTTACATCATCATTCCCAAAGGCTTCTTTCCGCAACAAGATACCGGACGACTCTCCGGCAGCCTGCAACCGGCCGATCAAGACACTTCGTACAAGTCGATGGCCCGTTTGGTGCAACAGTTCGCGGCGGTGGTCAGCGAAGATCCGGCCGTGGAGGGAGTGACGGCTTCGATCGGCGGCATGGGTGGCGGGTCGAACGCCGGGCGCATGTTTGTGTCGCTCAAGCCGTTGCACGAACGAAAACTATCGGCCGATCAGGTGATCGCGCGCATTCGCGCCAAAGCTTCCAAGCTGCCCGGGGCCACGCTGTTGCTGCAGGCCGTGCAAGATTTGCGCATCGGCGGTCGGGCCAGCAGCGCGCAGTATCAATACAGCTTGCGCGGCGACAGCCTGGCTGAACTCACCGAGTGGAATCCCAAGCTGATTGCCGAAATGCGCAAGATCCCTGGCCTCGTCGACATCAACACCGATCAGCAGAACAAAGGGCTGCAATCGCGACTGGCCATTGACCGCACGATGGCCTCGCGCTTGGGTATCACTGTTTCGACGATTGATAACACGCTCTACGACGCCTTCGGCCAGCGACAAGTGTCGACCATGTATCAGGACCAGAATCAGTACCACGTGGTGATGCAGGTTGAAGACGATTTTGCCAGCGATCCCGAAGCGCTGAATCACATTTATGTTCGCGGACTGAACGACGCCCAGATTCCACTCAAAACCCTCTACACCTACACCAAACGCTACTCGGCGCTATCGGCCAATCACAGCGGGCAGTTTCCCTCGACGACAATCTCGTTCAATCTGGCTCCTGGCACGTCGCTCGGCGAAGTCGTACCGCAGATCGAAAACGCCTCGCGGCAACTCGGCCTGCCGCAGAGCATTCAGGGCAAGTTCTCGGGAGCCGCGCAGGCCTTTCAAGACTCGCTCAGCACCCAACCACTGTTGATCCTGGCCGCGCTCGTGACGGTATATATCGTCCTGGGCATGCTCTACGAAAGCTACATTCACCCGCTGACGATTCTCTCGACGCTTCCCTCGGCCGGCGTCGGAGCACTCCTGGCACTCATGCTCTGCGGCACCGAACTGAACGTGATGGCGCTCATCGGCATCTTGCTGCTGATTGGCATAGTGAAGAAAAACGCGATCATGATGATCGATTTCGCGCTCGAAGCCGAACGGACGCACGGCAAGTCGCCGGAGGATGCCATTTTCGAAGCGTGCCTGCTTCGCTTTCGCCCCATCACCATGACCACCATGGCGGCTCTGCTCGCCGGCTTGCCTTTGGCGATTGGGGCTGGCAACGGCGCGGAGCTTCGCCAGCCTTTGGGCATCGCCATTGTCGGCGGACTGATCTTCAGCCAGATGCTGACCCTCTACACGACTCCCGTGGTCTATCTCTATCTCGACCGCCTCCGCCTGCGGCTGGCTGGCAATCGACCTTGAGCTAATCGCTTAAAGCAACTTCGCTGGCACATTATTTGCTTTGCATGTGTCAATTATCTACTAAATAGTTTCTTGACAAACGATCGGCCATTCACGCTAATAGCAGGCTGATCGTCCACCGTGTGGTGGAGCGAACCGAGCACCGGTCGGGGTATTGCTGCGCGCCGATGGTGAGCTGCTACTTGCAATGCGCCGCAACGCACTGCCGAGCCAATTGGGAGATAGTACGCAATGCATCGAAGTAACATATGCAATATATCCATTGCAGTAACGGCGCAACTGGGCATTTGTCGGCAGGCCATTGTGGGGCACTGTTTGCCATTGCGGAGAACTGGTGACTCCCGCGATCAGGGCCTGTTCAGCCCCTGTTCAGAAGGTCCAGAATGGTTATCAAGCGGTTATCGCGCGAACGCCAAAATGACGGGCAAATCGGTCGTCCTGGAAGGCCTAAGGCAAGAAATCGCAATGACTTACAGCAGACGCGAAGACGCAGCGAATATCGCGCAAAAAGTTATCAAAAATGCCTGTTCGGCAACTGGTCAGATTCCACGGGCTTCGCCCACCAACGAAGCGAGCCAAGGGGCTGGGTCGCACCCTTGGCTCAAGCTTCTGATGAAGCGGTTACGGCATCCGTCGCAATGTTGGACGCGTCATTACTGACAGGTGAACCAGATGTTCCGCATTACTGGAAGCTCTGTTGATTGGCGAGGCCTCGCGACTGCTGCTGCAAGGCGCGGGTTGCCTTGCTGGCGTCACGGGCGGAGGGGAGCGGCGTCTGGGCCGACGCCTGCATCACCCCGCCGCCTGCGGCCTCTTGATAGGGAACCCAACGACCACCCTTTTCGGCCAGATCGACTTCGGCATCACGGAGTGCCGCTGGTTTGTTCTCGTAGTCTTCGAACGAGGCCAAAGCCTCGCGAGCACGGCGGTGAGTCGGGTCAATGGCCAAAGCCTTGCGGAAGCAGACCTTCGAATCATCGACGCGATCCTGCGAGGCGTAGATGAACGCCAGGTTGAACATGGCATCGGCTTCGTTGCCGCCAGCGCGGAACTCGACGAGGGCTTCATCGACTCGACCCATGTGTCCCAGAACCAAGCCCAGGTTGTTACGGAAGCGAGCGTTCGCTGGCTGCAGCGTGACCGCTTGGCGCAGGTAGGGCTCGGCCTGTTCGAGCGAGCCTTGCAGGTAGTAGCAATAACCGAGGTCACACAAAATTTGCGCGTCTTGCGGACGACGTTGAGCAGCAAACAGGAACAGTTGCTCAGCTTCACCGTGACGACGTTGGCTATCGGCTACGATGCCCAGGCGGTGAGCAATGATTGGATTCTCAGGTTCCTTTTTACGCAGGTCTTCGTACACCTTGCGCGCTTTGTCCCACTGGGCCGAGCGCTCGAAGTTGCGACCGCGGGCCAGTTCCATCGCTGTAGGCTGCGACATTTCCTCGGGCTTGCTGCCGCTGTTCTTGCTGACCGTGGCACCCGGCGAAGGGAGGTCCGACTTTTTACTGAACCAGTCGGGCTTGCTGAACCAATCCTTGCCCGGCATGCTCGCGCAACCGGTGTGCGTGGCAACGAGAGCAAGCAGGAGCAGCAAAAGCCGATTATGAGAAAGTGTGTTTCGCATCGTGGTGGTCCGTTCTTGGGTTTGAGCAAAACCAAAAAACTTGCTCGCTGGTGCTTAGCGGTAGACGCCGCCGGTGCCGCCGAAGCGTCGGCCGGCGCCGCCGCCGAAGGAGCCGCTGAGGATGCCGTTGTAGTACGAGCGTTCGGCTTCGATGCCGGTGAAGCCTTCGGCGAAGGCACCCGCGACTACGACCCGTTCGTCCGCGCCGGTGATACCCATGCGATTCAGGTGCATCACAATCGTCTGCCGACGAGCGGCATCGAGTTGCGGCTTGGCATTGTGCTGGCTCTGCTCGATCACGATCGGGAACGGCACGTGTTCCAGGCGCATCGCCACGCTCTCCAGATGCCGCTTGGCACCCGGGGCCAACTCGGCCGTATCGCCGCGGAACTCATGATCGTAGAACGTGAAGTCGGCCGCTTCGGCGTTCGTTTGCTGGGTTTCCCAGAACGAATCGCTGACCTGACCGATCGGGAACGGCCGGTCGTAGCCGGGCCCGCCCTGGCGAGCGTAGCGGCCATGATGGCCGTTGGCTTGCCGATCGAAGTCGTCCCAGGCACAGCCACTGAATGACGCGGCACTCAGGGCGACCGTAGCCAGGATGGCAAGGAACTGAATGGTGTGTTTCATGGGAGTACAGTTTTGAGTTTTGAGTTCTGAGTTTTGAGACAGGAAGTGAGTTCCGAGTGGGTTCTGAGATCAATCTTGTCTCAGAACCCTAAACTCAGAACTCAGAACTTCTCTCCTACTGTCCATGTCCAAACGGTCCGCTGGTCATGGCGGGACCGCCGGCTCCGTAGCGTTTCTTCAGGCGGGGCCAGACCGTGCTGCGATAGTCTTGCGTCGGGGTTCCTTCCAGTCGGCCATGCAGGAAGAACTGAGCACTCGTCGGCTCGGTCACGTCGAAGCCTGGCAGCGGCGGTACCTCTTCGGCTTCCATCGCTTGCACCAGTTCCGGTGTGACGAGGATCAAGAGTTCCGTTTCGTTGCGGGTCATGTCGCGGCGGCCGAACACGCGAGCCAGGAAAGGCAAGTCGCCCACGTTCGTGCCGTTCATGTTGTCTTCGAGCAAGCCCGCGATGGCCAGCGTTTGACCTTCCCGCATTTCGACGGTCGTGGTCGCGGCTCGCACCTTCAATCCGGGCGTGTTGTTCACGGTCAGGGCCGAGTTGATCTGGCTGAACTCGGGCGAGACTTGCAAGCGAATGCGGTCCTTGTCGACCACCGTCGGCATGAAGCTGATGATGGCACCGAAGGCGCGGAAGTCACTCGTCACGGCGTTCAGACCGGCCGAACCCACGAGCGTGGGAACCGCGAACTCACCACCGGCGATGAACGTCGCTGGCGTGCCGCTCATGGTGACCAGCGTCGGTTCACTCAGCAGTCGCAGGATGCCGTGCTGTTGCAAGTAACGGACGCCGACCTGAATGTCGTCGCCATCGAGTTGCGTGAGCAACGCGGGACCAGCACCGCCGGCCACGTTGAGCATCGATTGCAGGAACAGCTGGCTACCGTCGGGATTGTCGGTGAAGTTGATGTGACCCTTGACGTCGACGCCAAAGCCACGAGCGGCCGAGCGATTCATTTCGGCAATCTTCACTCGCAGGGCCACTTGCTGGACGCCAGGGACACGCAGCATGTTGATGACTTGCAACCGCGACCGCTGCGAAGCGCCCGTGGCACTATCGCTGAGGACTTGAGCCGCTGCACCTTCGCTGAGCCCGCCGCCGAAGCCGCCCCCCAGACCGTTGGTGTTGCCGTTGGCACCACCCGATTGACTGCGGATGAGGGCAACGATTTGAGCCGCCTCTTCGCTGTCTTTGGCCTGGCCACGAATGATCAGCTTGTCGGCCACGAGCAGCAGTTGAATCTTGCTGTCGGGGAACATTTCGTTGATCACGTCCTGCAGCATCTTGTAGGTGTTTTCTTGAACCTGCACCGCAGCCACGTCGGGTACGACTTGAATGAGGTAGGTCACAGGCTGCATGTTCGGATCGTCGAACCAGAAGGTGACGTGCGTCGAACCTTGGCTCTTGCCGATCAACGAGATTTCGCGGGGTGTGAACTGCACGACGTCGCAGATCGAGTCGTCGACGACCGCCGTGCGGTAGATGTCGACCTTGGTGCGAAGCAGCTTGCTGCGGCGGACCATCACTTGGACCGCACCGGTTTGATCGATGACTTCGAACGGGCTGTTGGCCCGCAGCATGGCATCGCCTTCCAGCGGGTCGGCCATCGGAGCCAGATTGAGCGGTTTCGGTGCGGGTGCGCCCGGTTGGTTCGCGAAGTGGACTGGTTGCGAACGGGTCTGCGGAGCACGTGGCGCTGGGAACGCCTGCGGTTGTTCTGTCTCGTGATTGTTCGCTGGATCGAAGGCCTGAGCGCGAACAGCCGAGGACGAAGCCACGGGCTGTGCGGGCGTGCGATCGCTGGTCGGAGCTAAAGGAAAACGCTTGCTCGGCGGCAGTGATGTTGAAGGCAGTGATGCAGCCTGGCTGGTGACTGGCTGAGGATTCGACGGAATGGCATTCGCGGGCAACGTGTTCGAGAACGTGGCCTGCGGAGCTGGGCTGTTGAAAGTCGGAGCGCTGATCGGCGCGAAGTTCGCCGGAGTCGGCTCGGCGGGCTTCACCGGAGCGAAGTTCGTCGGCCCGCTGAACGTGTTGGGCGTGTACTTTGTCTCCGGGTAATCGGCATTCGGATCGTACTCGTCGTTCGGGCCGGTCCCGGGAGCGGAGTTGCCAGATGTATCGCTGCTCTGCACTCCGCCCGCGAATTGGGCGTGGCGATTGCTGGGCGAATCGATGCCAGCGACCGGAGCAACCTGGCTCAGCGGACGAGGCAGTTGGGCAGCGGTCGACAGCGGAGCAGCAGCCGGTGTGCGACTGGCGAAGTTGGTCTGGGGATAATTCGTGGACGGGTAATTCGTCGACGGATAGTTGGCAGGCGAGTAAGTCGCCGGAGCGCTCATCGCGGGAGCTGAACTCGTGGTGTTCTTCGCCGGAGCAACCGGCGCGGCACTGAACGCAGCGGGTGCGCTCATAATTGGTGCGCTGGGTGTTGGGGCACTCGGCGGCGAAGTGAACTTCTTCGCACCGGGCGTGGTGTCGATCAGCTGGCGAATGTCCTGCATCCACGGGCTGGGAGCACTCGGCGCGAGCGTGGTCGGTGGCAGCGTCGCCGGTGCCGACGATTCCTTCGTGGCCAGTTCAGTCACGGGCTTAATCGGCGCGGGCTTGCTCGCGGCAGGAGCAACGGGTGCTGCTGCGACTGGTGTTGTTTCGCGGCGCGTCGAAGCTTGAATGGTCGCGGGCGGCGTGCTCTGGGGTTGCGTTGTCGCAACGGGAGCTACTGGTGTTGGTGCCGCTGCGGGCGCATTGGGGGCCAGGCGACTCGGGCGCTTCGGCGCATCTTTGCCCGACAGAATCGGGGGCAGCGGATTCGTCGCTTGAGTCGGCGGCGGTGTCAGCTGTGGAACTGCGGCCTGCGCAGGAGCTGGTGTCAGCGCGGGCTTCGCTTCGGCCAGTTTGGTCGGCGCGAGCTTGAGCGGCGGCGGCTTCAGTTCGGTTTTGTTCTTGGTCGACGAGAGCTTCTCGGTCGCCGTTTCATCGACATGCGCAGCGGGCTGAACCGCCGACGCTTGGCCGGCTGTCTTGCGCGACGAAGTCACGGGCTCCGTAGCGAGCGCGTGCTCAGCTGTCGGAATAGACTTCTCGGCAGCTTTCTCCGCAGTAGGCACTGCGCTATCGGCAGCCCGAACGGCGTTGATGGAGACGCGCTGCAGCGGCTTCTTCGCAGCTGGCGAGTTGGGCTCTTCTCCGAACAGCACGTGGCCGCTCAGAAAGCTGGCCGTGCAGAGCGAAGCGGCCAACCAACGTTGCCAACGGCGAGCGCTCCGCGCCCGACGCTTACGTGACGATCCAAGCATCGTCTTCCCCCTCTAAGTGTTCTGCTTGCCCGCCCTCCCAGAAACTGGGTCCCCGGCAGGCAATCAGCTGTCTTCCATGACTCGGTGCAGGATAGGTTTCACTCTCGCCGCAGGCCTTCACGACTCGGCCGTTGTCCAATCACCGGCCTCATCCACCCGCGCTAACTCTCGTTGCTACTCGGCTGCTTCGATTCCCGCGCATCCCCGCGCGCTCCTCTCGCAGCCCAATCCCTGCCAATCTCCTATCGAATCACCCACCCAATCCAATTGAGAAATTGTGCCGGTAAATTGGTTCGTGCCGGAAAATGAGGTCGCACCGTGGGGGTATGCGAAATAGACTGAGACCTGCGGCAAAACAGCTCAAGTGGCTGCGGATCGTAGCGACGGCGAGCGGGCCAATTGACGTAAGTACCAATTCGCTCCTTTGGGGGGCGTTCACGAACAGAGGAGGTTTGTGAACAGCAGGTGCCATAACTCTCGGGATTGGCGCTCGGGCGCGTTCACAAACCTCGTGCGGTTGTGAATGAATGCTCCCAAACGAGTGGCGGTCTTGCTGGACTTACGTCAAATGAGATGGGTGGTCTTCCAACTGCCGCGAATGTGGCAGTTAGACCAAACTTGAGGGTTATTTTCGATTTTCGGTGTCAAACACTTGGCATAATCTCCACGTCAGAGCATGATGTTGAGGGTTAGGGCTTGAATACCGACTGGAGTAGTAGCAATGTCTGGATTGAGGCGGAAGCGACCACTGGGCGTCGAGCAACTCGAAGACCGTCAACTAATGGCGGGCATCGTGAACATCCTTATTTCCGCCACCGAGATCCGGTTCGTGGGTGACGCTGCCAATAATGGCATTTCGGTTACGTTCCAAGGAAACTCGGGTTCGAACACACTGCTGCGAGTGTCGTCGGTTAACACGGGGTCATCGGGAGATACCGGAACTTTGTTCCGCATTGGAACAACCGGCGCAACCTTTTCGACGATTAACCTGCCTGCGATTCCCAATACCATCGACCTGACGATTCAATCGGAAGATGGTGACGACCGAGTTGTTTTCAATCAAAGCGCGCCGGCTTCGAACACGGCAATCCAATTTCGAGATGCCAACTTCGACTTGGGATTTGGTGCCAAAGATTCGCTGGATATCACTTACTTGCGTCTGTCTCGCGACTTGAAGGTCTGGGGCGGCCAAGATGTTCCGGCCGCAGTGCCCGCTCAAGCGCCCGTAATCACCATGGGGCGCGGCGGCCCCATTTTTGTAGGCCGCCATTTTGGCTACCTGGGTGGTAACGGCAACGATGATATCACCATCGTTAACACGACCATCGTCGATCACGTTGGTTTGTCGCCAAACGAAAACAACTGGACTGCCCCAGTCAATCTCGCTCGGTCCATGGAAACTCGCGATGGCAACGACCGCGTCATTGTCACGAATGCTCCCGGCGGTCCGGTGAGTATCGGTGCTACCCGAACAACTCAGGCGCAGAGCAGCTTTTGGCTTCTCACCGGCAACGGCAACGATACGGTCAGTGCCACGGGGATGACTTCAAATCACGTTTTGTGGGACCTAGGTGCCGGTGACGACACCGCGTACTTCCAATCGACGACGATCAAACTGGATTCGCAAGTCGATGGCGGGACTGGCTACGACATCCACACCGAGTCGAATGTAACGCCCAAGAACAACTTCACTCCATTGCTACCGACCACCGGTGTGCCGATCCCACCTTTCGCTGATCCCGCCGTAGTCGAAGTACGGTTTATCAACTTCGAGAATGGCCAGACTCGCCCACCGTCTTCCGGTGGCGGTGGTGGTGGTGGCGGAGGTGGCGGCGGCACCGGACGCTGGAGATACCGCGATAGCTCGCTGGTGACGGTAAACACGACCGGAAATACGGTGGTGAATGGACTGCAGCAGTTGCTGCTGGCCAACTTGCATACCCCTGGTAGCGCCACGCAACCAGCGGCCAGCATTGTCGATGGCAAGCTGCTGATTAGCGGCACCGAGGCCAGCGAAGCGATTCTCGTGAGCCCGGTCGTCGATGGCCTGGTCCGCGTCCGTGTCGGCAATAAACTGCTCGGTGTGTTTAGTGTCGAAAATGGCATGGCCATCGATGGCGTCGACGGCGACGACTATATCTATGTCGCCCCGTCTGCAGTATCGGCGGTTGTCTCAGCCAACCCAGGTAGCGATACCGTGACTGGCGGCAGCAATCTGCTGCTGATGAGCTACAACAACGTCTACACGACAGGCGAGGCCGCTGATTCTGTTTCGGGTTACTCGCACGGTGCCATGACCGCTCAAGATCTGGCGCTACTGGCGCTGCTGTATGGCGGTAGCTACGGTGGTGGTGGAAGTGGCGGCGGCGATAATGGTGGTGGTGGAGACGACGATGGCGGCTTCCGCTAAACCCTGCTCGTAACACAAAAATCCCGGCCAGAAAATCTTCTGTTTTTCTGGCAATATCTCTGCACCGCCGAAATATCGACCTATGTTTTAGATGGGTTTGATCGCAACGGCAGTCGCTGGCCGCTGCGGTTAGAACCTGCCACTTGCTGCACGGCTGCCTGCGTACCTGTTGCGAAGGCAGCTGTGCGACTAGACCAGGGGCGCCAATGCTCCCTCCCCGAAACCCAGACCGTCGCATAACCGCTGTGCGACGGTCTGTCTTTTCTTGAGGCTCAAGCTTCTGCTATTTGCCCCAGTGGGCGATCTGGCCGCTCCGCAGCGATTGGTTGGCCAACTGCGCGGCCGCTGCTGAGGTCACGCCCGCTTCGGCGGGAGCCGTGGGCTTCTTGCGCGAGCGGACGCACTCGACCCAATTCATCAGATGGAGCAATTCGCCGTCGGGCTGAGGATAGAAGTCGGCGCCACGTGGCATTCCTTCATTGAGAACCCATTCGCTGGGTTTGAGCTTGCTCTTGCGCTCGGGGATGAGTTCGTAACGGCCGCGATCGATATAGATGCTGGCTTCGGTCCCCATGAACTCAATCATCGCGGCGTTGCGAGCATTGCTAAACGTCCCTTCGAAGTAAGCCTGAATCGCCGCGGGGCTCTCGCCGACCACAGCTTTGGGATCGGCATAGCGGAGCAGCGTTTGCACGGTGTCGGGGGTTTCCCAGATGCCCGCCGCATGATGAAAGTCGCCGATGCTGGCCGCAGTGAGCGGATGATCCAGATCGAGGATCCAGTGCGCGACATCGATCCAGTGAACCATCAGGTCGGTGAAGATGCCGCCGCCGAAATCCCAGAACCAGCGCCAATTGCGGAACTTGTATTCGTTGAACTCCTGCTGCGGCGCGTTACCAACGAACTTCTTCCAATCGACCGACTTGGGATCAATGCCCAACTTGTTGGCTGTCGCGCGTGAGGTATTGCGGTTCCAGGTCAGGTGAACCTTCACCACTTTTCCGATTTCACCCGACTGAATGATCTCGCGGGCCTTAGCGATGTGCGGCATGCTCCGCTGCTGCATACCGACCTGCACGATGCGCTTGTGATTGTTCTGCGCATCGATCACGCTTTGACCTTCGGCCAGATCGTGCGTGAGTGGCTTCTCAACGTAGACGTCTTTGCCCGCGGCGCACGAATCAATCGTGAGCGGCACGTGCCAGTGATCGGGCGAGCCGATGAGGACAGCATCGACATCCTTGCGAGCCAGCAGTTCGTGGTGATACTTGGTGGCGAACGCGCTGGGATCAGCCAGTTTCTTGCCTGCTTCCAGGTGCTGGTCCCACACGTCGCAGACAGCGGTGATCTTCACGCCGGGAATCGTGCGCAGCGATTCCATCAGTTTGCGGCAACGTCCACCCGTGCCGATGCAACCGACTTGCAAGGTATCGTTCGCGGCAAAACCACGAGCCGACTCAAGGTTGGCAGCCGCGGCCAATAGGGCGGTGGAGACCGCGGCCGATGAATGCAGAAACTGACGACGCGAAGGCATAGTGGAACTCCGGAGAGAGTGAGTTAGTTGCCGCTGATTGTGTCAGTCTTTCTACAGCGTCGCAATTGCTCTACTTTCCTGAAGTCCGCGAAGCCATCTCCAACAACCTGGCAGTGCCAGTCGCGAGTTGTTCCGTGAGTAAACTCTTGAGAGGACCGAAATCGCTGCTGGCCATTTTGACCGCATCGGGACTTTCCTCCGGCCAAGTACAACAAAAAACGGGAGCCACTCGTTCATTCTCGAACTGACAATTGGCGCGACACAAAAAGTGCTGGAACTGGTCGTGCGAGAGCGCAGTGAGGACATCAATTGTGATCGTAGGCACTTGGCGGTGCGCAATTGCTGCGTAGCGAATGCGCCCCGCTGGCTCATTCCAATCGGCTTGCCATTCGTCGTCGACCAAAATCAATTGCAGCACGCTTGGGCGAATCGATGGCCAGACACTCGCCCCACGCAATCGGTAGAGGATGTGCACACGCGTCTCGTCTTCGTGGAATTCGCCGATGTAATCCAAACTTGCGTCCTGCAACGACTCTCGATTCTCTTGCAACTCTTTGTCCATAGCCCTAATGAAGGCTCGCACCAATTGGCGCTCATCTGCCTGGCGATACGCTACTTCGTCCATTCCGAGCAGATCGAGAAACTCATTCAGCGAACCAAGTTGCTCGCCGACGGTCGCTAACTGTTTGATGGCCACCGCTTGCTGATGCCAGATCTTGTCCGAAGCGTGTTGAAGCAATTCTTCCCAAGGTCGAGATTGCACCTCCAGGAATAGTCGCTTGGCAACATCGCGAGGCGAATTTCGTATGAGCGCATCTCGCCCACCGAAGGCATCGCCCAATAAGAAGACAAGCGGGATGGATTGCAAGAAGGAGCGTCGGTTTAGCATGCGATTCGTTATTGCCGATGCCAGCGCACAAAAAAAGCCCGGCAGATCGACGAGATCTGCCGGGCCCGTGGAGGATTCGCCCGGAATGAACGAACGAATCGGACACATCCTCGCGCTGACGGGTTGAGCGCCGTGCGCGAGTGTTAGCAACTACTTCTTCAGGACGACAAAGCGGGATCCTTCATCGCTCTTGACCAGCACCATCAGGCCTTTCGCGAGATCGGCCTTCTTCACGGCAGCCGTGAACTCTTCGACGTTCTGCACCGGGGTGCGACCAACTTGGGTGATGACGTTCCCCTGCTGAATGCCCGCTTGAGCTGCCATGCTGCCGCTCTCGACGTCGGTGACAACCACACCACTCTCTGCCGAGACGTCCAGCTTCTTGGCCAGTTCCGGTGTCAGCGGAGCCACTTCCATCCCGAGGTCTTCGAAGGTTGACGATTCGGGCTTGGCGACGCCGGTCTCTTCCTGGGCAATACGTTCGCCGTAATTCTTCGGCTGTTCACGCACGCTCACTTGCAGCGTCACGCGTTTGCCATCTCGCAATACCACGAGGGGCTGCGTGCTGCCGAGCGTAGCACGACCCACGACTGCCTGCAGTTGGCGCGGGCTCGTCACAGGCTGGCCAGCAAACTCGACGACCACATCTTGCGACTTCATGCCGGCGGCTGCAGCCGGAGAATCCTTCTGCACGTCGGTGATGAGAGCGCCTTGCGACGTGCTCAGGCCCAGTTGTTCGGCCAAAGCTTGATCGACGGGCTGAATGCCGACGCCCAGGTAAGCGCGATGAACCGAACCATCCTTGAGCAACTGCGAGCTAACCCACTTGGCAACATTCACAGGCACGGCAAAGCCGATCCCTTGAAAGCCACCGCTGCTCGAACTGATCGCGGTATTAATGCCGATGACTTTACCTTCCAAGTTGACGAGCGGACCACCGCTGTTGCCCGGATTGATCGCGGCATCGGTTTGCAAAAACTCGTTGTGGCGAGTGATGCCGATATCGCGCCCCTTGGCCGAGATGATGCCCGCAGTCACGGTGTCTTGCAGACCGAAAGGCTGACCGAGCGCGAGCACCCAATCGCCGATCATCATCTGATCGCTGTCGCCCAGTTCCGCAAACGGCAGCGGAGCATTCGCTTTGATCTTGATCACAGCGAGGTCCGTGCTCGGATCAGTCTTTACGTCGACCGCGTCAAACTCGCGACCATCGTGCAACTTCACCCGCAACTTGCCACCACCGGCGACGACGTGATTGTTGGTAAGAATGATTCCGCTGGCATCAATAATCACGCCCGAGCCGCTGCTCTCGCGATTGCCGCGAGGCTGTTCTGGTTGCATCTCTTCCATGTCTGGCATGCCCTCGAAGAACCGCTTCAGCAGCGGATCGAGTTCTTCCATGCCCGGCCGTTGCATGCCAGGAGCTTGTCGCGGCGCGCGACGTGGCATCTCACGCTGAACCAGCTTGGGCTGAACGACGTTCTGAATGGCGACGACTGCTGGCAACACGCGATTCGACGAAGCGCGAAAGGCTTGCGACAGCGCGTTGGCGTGAGTGAGGTTCTCGCGGGCTTGTGGCGAAGCTGCCACAGGCGGCGAGTTCTGAGCCGTCAACGAACCGACGGAGTTCAGAAAGTAACTCGCCGAACTCAGTGTGGCTATCGTTAGCACTGAGCCCATTCCCCAGCGAGAGAATATATGAGAAGCCGAACTCTGCATGATCAATCCTCCTTCGTGTCCCTGGATCAAGCGACCGAGCACAGCTCAAAAACGAACTCCGTTTTCGCTGCCACAACCGCTCGCTTTAAAGAAAAAGTCCACTCCACCCAATTAGTACGCTTGGCCGTTGCTACCGGTTCTTGCTACCAAAGGCGATAAAAACCGCAGAGAAGATTCTGCGGACGACCGCACTTTTTCCGTTTGCAACGATGGCCAGAACGGCTCAACGCCAAAATGACAGAGCCGCATTCCAGCGGAGTACTAAAAAGCAGCTGACGTGCCAAAACCGGAAGAAGAAACGGTCGGCGCGTCCTCAAAAATGGCAGCTCGAAATGGCAGCCGATGCTATCGCGACATCCAATAAAAGACAGCGAACAGAATTCCCAGCAGGATCGTCACCATCACCGCGTTACGGCGCAATCGGCGACTGGCACGCTCTTTGTCCGTGAGCTTGCGAATCTCCATTTCTTCTTCGCCGCGAGGCTTCTTACCCTCGCGACCTTGCACCTGCAGGGCATCGACTCCAGGCTTGGCTGGCGTTTGCCCGGGGACCAAGACCGGTCGCAGCGGACCACCAGAACTCACCGGAAGAGGAACTTCTGATCCAGGTGCATTCGGCGAACCAAGGCCCGCCGCAGTTCCCGGCGGAAGCAGCGAGTCGACCAGGCGAGTCGGTTGCGGGGAGGTAGGCTGACCGACTGCAGCCGTGTGGAGATCCGTCGCGCCGGGCGGGAGCAATTGGTCGAGTGCTGAGGAGCCTGCGGCAGAAGATTCAGACGGAAGTGTTACCGGCAACGGCATTGCCGGTGCAGCGCCGGGCGGAAGAAACGCATCGACATTGGAGCTTGGTGCCGGTGCTGGCGACGGTTCGGCGCTCGCTGAAGCAGCAGGTAAAGGCAGCGGCGGTACGACCTCCGGCGGAAGTGCCCCCGGCGGCAACAGATCGTCGATTGCAGCCGTTGGCGGAATGTTCTGAGTGGCAGCAGCTGGCTTCGAAGGTGCCTCGATTGTTTCTGGCCGAGGTTCGACGGTGGGCCTGCGCGGCGGCGGCAGTCGATCGTCTGGCTTGGGCGCGCTCAACTCGCTGCTGGTCGGTGGTAGCCGATCGTCAACCTTCGGTGCTTCCCGTTTCGGCGGCAGACGATCAGCGCCAGGTGGCATCCGACCAGCGCCGGAAACTACCCGCTCGGTGGCTGGCGGCGAGCGCTCACTGCGAGTTGCTTCGGCTGCGGGGCTTTTCGGCGCTGTACTCGGCGCACGTGACGGCGGCATGCGATCAGCGCCGGGCGGCATGCGATCAGCGCCAGGCGACGGTGCCGTGGATGGCGAGCGAGTAGGAGGAACGCGGCTCGGCTGTTCCCGGGCAGGCACTTCGCGGGTGGGCGCAGCTGGCTTTGGCACCGCAGGGGGCGGCATTGCCGCGGGCGGAAGCGGCAGTGGTGCAGCTCCGGGAGGCAACATCGAGTGCACATCCGGCTCGGGCTCGACCGCTAGAGCTTGCTCAACGACCGCTTCGGCAGCGACCTCGGTCGAGGGCGCACCAGGCTGCTGTCCGGGCCAAGAGAGTGGCGGCACCATGATCGGCGTGTTGCAACTGGGGCAGCCCACCTGGTGACCGCTCATTGCCGCCGTCACTTGCAGAGGGTTGTTGCAAACCGGACAACCGAGAGTGAACACCGGCTCTTGCGGTGGTGGCTGATAGGCAGGTGCGGCCGCGGCCAAAAACTGAGCGAGCACCTCGATCGGAGGCAGCATCAGCGCGTTGTGGCACAACGGACAACCCACTTGTTGTCCGGCGTAGTCCGTATCGACCTGAATATTTCCCGCACAATGCGGGCAAGCGAGCGTAACCGCCGTCATTGCTTTCTTCCGTCCGGGCTGAAAGTCACCGCCCCATGTTCGCGCTTCTCAAGATCGCCCGGTTCTGGCTGCCCGTAGCCATCTAACTATCTGCCAAGAACCGTATCGTAATCGGAGTTGGCACCATTTGCACTGCTAAGGTATCGCAGTCGCTTGCGGTCACTCGCCACGTCGCGCTGCGGGAGTGGGATAGCCGAGTCGCTTGTCGACCTTGTTGAGGAGCGATTTGCCAGCCAGATATCGTCGCAGGTTCTCGCAGATCAAATCGGTGCTGTCATCGACGCGGCGTTTCGCCTGTGCGCCGACATGGGGCGTGATGATCACGTTGGGAAGCGTCCAGAGCGGACTCTCGGCCGGGAGCGGTTCGACTTCGGTTACATCCAGCCCCGCGCCTGCTAAATGGCCCGACTGCAGCGCAGCGATGAGAGCAGTTTCATCCATCACCGGCCCGCGCGCCACGTTGATGAGGAGCGAGCCCTTTTTCATCTGGGCCAGTTCTTTAGCGCCAATCAGATGATGCGTTTGCTCGTTGAGCGGCACGCACAAAATCACGATATCGCAAGCCTGCATCAGCTGCGGCAGTTGATCGGCGGGCCAGAGTTCGTCGACACAGTCCGGCTTTTCGTCGGCGAAAACATCGGTCGCCAGGATCCGCACTTTCCAAGGCCGTAGCACTTCGGCAATGCGAGTGCCGTTGCCACCGAGGCCAACGATGCCAACCGTCTTGTGATGTAAGTCGCCAGTGGGTCGGCGGGTGAAATCAAACTTTTGCTGCGCGCGAAAGAACGTCGGCAAGCTGCGGAGTAAACCCAACATGAGCGCGAAGGTTTGCTCGGCGACCTGATCGGCAAAGAGTCCTGAAGCGCTGCTGACAATGATCGGCGAGTCGATGACTTTCGGCGTCAAGCAATGGTCGAGTCCCGCCGCCGAAGACTGAATCCACTGCAGTCGTCCCTGCTTCACCACGGCTGGCCAAGGAACTGGGACCTTGGCATGGCCGCAGAATATATCGGCGTCGAGAAGCTCGTGCGCGATACGTTCCTGTCCAGCGTTGCAAACCTCGCAACCGGGCGCGGCAGCTTGAATTTGCTGTAAGTGACGATCTTCAACCGGGTAGCAAAGGACAATTCGCATGGCAATCCTGACGCAGAGCGAGAACTTTACATTGACAAAAGATATTTCCAGATATAGGTTTGCGACAGTAGGGGACACCTCTTCATGACCGACGAAATCCCAGTAATGGACAACGAAGCACCACCTGCGACGCCGGACGGCGACGTCGCCGAAACGCTGCTGGAACGTTGTGAACGCCGCATCGGCTATCAATTTCACAATCAGGCGATCCTTCGCTCGGCGCTCACACATGCTTCGGGCGCTGAGCATCGGCTAGCCTCGAACGAACGGCTCGAGTTCCTCGGCGATGCCATTTTGGGCTTCGTCGTCTGCGAGCTGCTCTTTCGCCAGTTTCCCGAATTCCTCGAAGGCGATTTGACCAAGATCAAGTCGGTCGTCGTGAGTCGGCAAACGTGCGCCAAGGTCAGCGAAGCCCTCGGTCTGCAAGAGTTCCTCGTGCTTGGCAAAGGGATGTCGACGCATCCTTCGGTGCCGCCGTCGCTGCTGGCCGATGTGTTCGAATCGCTCATCGCTGCTGTCTATCTGGATGGTGGCGAGCCCGCCGCCCGCCAATTTGTGACGGCTTTCATTGGGCCCGAAATCGAACTGGCAGCTGCCGGTGAGCTTGGTGGCAACTACAAGTCGCTGCTGCAGCAACTGGCCCAGCGCGAGTTTGGCAGCACGCCGACCTATCACTTGCTCGACGAGAAAGGGCCCGATCATAGCAAGTGCTTCAAGATCGTTGCCCAGGTCGGCGGTCAGCGATATCAGGGAGCCTGGGGCCGCAATAAGAAAGAAGCCGAGCAGCGCGCGGCCTGCAACGCGCTGTCCGAAATTAAGGGCGAAGCGGCCACGTATCCGTCCGACTAATTGCCGGTCCAACTTCGCCGGTCGCGAAACTGGCCCGGCAAATTCGCCTCTACACTGGTACCAAGGGCTGTGTTATATTTCAGTCCGCTGAATGAGGGCACGTAGCTCAGTTGGGAGAGCGCTGCGTTCGCAATGCAGAGGTCGTGGGTTCAACTCCCATCGTGTCCACTTTTCAAAGCCCGTTGCGAGTTGATCGCAGCGGGCTTTTTTTGTTGGTCAGCGTCTCGATTTTGATCCTGAACCGTTTGTTCTCCCAGGGCGAGGAGGTGCATTTTCTGTTTCGATTGCCCAGGAGCGCCAATAGATGTTCCTGACCCCTTTATTTCCGCCTCCGTCTTGCCCATCAGTTCCTTCACGGCGTCAGCAACCAACACTACACGGAACCCCGCCTCGGCGTTTGTGTGATAGCAGTGGCGGCTCGACGAGCGGACCAACTCCGGGACTTGCATAAAACTTCCGCCCCGGCGCATCGGCATGGAGCTGGCGGAAAGTGGGCTGAATGGGTTCGTTGCGACATTCCCTTGAAACTGCCCATAGAACTTCGGATCCCAGCCGTCCTGCACCCATTCCCACACGTTGCCATGCAGGTCTGACAATCCGAACGGATTGGCTTTCAACTCGCGGGCAGCATGCGTGCGGCCGCCAGCGTTGCTGAAGCACCAGCCAGTCCGAACCAGGTCTTCGTTCTGATCGCCGCTCCAGAACCGCGTCGTGGTCCCGGCCCGGCAGAAAAACTCCCATTCCGCCTCCGTTGGCAGTCGGTAGCCGGTCCCTTCCAGCGACATCACCGTTTGATCGGAATGGATGTTGAGCGGCTTCAGCTTCTCCAGCTGGCTCAATTTGGCGCAGAACTCAGCCGATTCGTTGCAGCTCACCATTTCCACCGGATAATTGCCGGTCTCCAGGTTGGCGACCGCCTCTTTCCCTTGACCCGTGGCCGAGTAGTAGGACGGGTTGGTCCCCATCATCAGCTCGTATTGCGTCTGTGTTACCTCAGTCACCCCGAGGTAGATCGGCTTTGTGAGAACCACTTTGTGCTGCGGACCTTCGCTCTCGATGTGCTCTCGCCAGAACTGTAAATGTGCCCGTAGCCCAGGCCGCTTCAACGCTGCTTCTATTTCCTCCGGCGTGCTCCCCATCAGGAACTCGCCGAGCGGGATGAGGCGGAACGTCATGCCGATGCTGTTGGTGTGCTCGACCAGCACGTTCAGCTACTTGGCCCACGCTGCCTGATGTTGCTGGGCTGGCTCGGTATTGAACGGCGCAATCGCAGGGGACGGCGTCTTCGCTTCAGTTGAAGGAACTCCAGCCAGGCGCAAGCCTTGGTGGCTCAGCCGTAACGAAGGCGGGTTCGCGTAGCGGAACGCCGCCCGGCAGTGTGTGGGGCCGTTGAACCAGGAGCCGCCCCGGTCCACGCGAAGCAAGGCTCCATCGACGCCTTTATGCGTGTCGTCGCACCACTCGCGGACATTTCCATGCATGTCATGGAATCCCAGCACATTCGGCTGATACGAACCCACCGGACACGTCCGGTTCAAGGACCGCTCGTTCCGGGTTCCGAAGTTCGCCTGACCCGGCAATAACGTGTTCGTCGGCTTCGCGAAGTAAAACTCGAAGGCGCTCTCCTGCTGGTCCGACTGCGGGCCGCCCCGACACGCGTACTCCCACTCGACTTCCTTCGGCAGCCGATACACCCATCCGGTGTCCTTCTCCCTCGCGTTCAGCCGGGCCACGAACAGCTGGCAGTCATCCCACGAAACCGATTCCATCGGGAACCGCTTCAGGTCCGCATCCGAGATGTCCTTCACTGCATGCCTGCCCGCGCCGTAGCGCGAGAAGGAGCTGGGGTTGTCGTCCATCACTTCCTCCCACTCCCCTTGCGTGACCTGATACTTTCCCAAGTAGAAGTCCGCCGGGATCACCACCTCCTGGTCGCCCGGCTTGTCCACGCCGCCGCCCAGCCACGACTTGCCCTTCGGCACCAGCACGAACTCCATGCCGATGCTGTTCTTGAACGTCGGCGGCCCAGGCTTCGCGGTGGCGGGAGGGTTGTCGCTCTGCTTCGTGATCTCGATCTGCGAAGTGTCGGGAACCTCGATCTTCGTCTGTGTGCCATCCTTGTTCGTGATCGTGATGATGATCACACCCAGCAGCAGCACGAGCGCAGCGGCTCCGCCGGCGGCGAGCAACCACCGCGATAACGGTCGGCGGAGAGGGGAACTCTGGCCAGCGAGAGGTTTGGCGACCGCCTGGAACTTTGGGGCCGCTGCCGGAGCCGAGGGAGCGGGCAGAGCCTTGCCCCAGGGAGACAAGGCGGTGGCCAGTTCATCTGCTGAGGCAAACCGGTCGGACGGAGTCTTCGCCATCAGTTTCAAATAGATTGCGACGACTTCCGCTGGTACATCGGGACGCGCCAGCGCGAGGTCAGGGATGGCGTCCAGCATATGCCCTTTCATCTTGTTGGCAGCAGAGCGGTGGGTGTAGCTGTGGTACGGCGGTCGACCCGTCAGCAGGAAGTACAGCGTGCAACCCAGCGAGTACAGATCGGACCTTGCATCGCAGGTGTGCGAGTCGTTCCATTGTTCGGGAGCCATGTAGTCGGGCGTGCCGAAGCACTGCCCAGTGGTGGTCAATGCGGCGGGAGTTTCTTCCTGCGCCAGGAGTGCCAGCCCCATGTCGAGGATCTTGATCTGGCCGGTCTGTTTCGACACAAAGAGGTTGGAGGGCTTGATGTCGCGATGCACGAGACCCAGCTGGTGAGCCGCTGCCAACCCCTGGGCCGCCTGCCGGATCGCCTGGCAGGCATTGTCCACAGACATGGTGCCCTTGGTCTGGATGAACTGCTGCAAGTCCTGGCCCTCGACGTACTCCATCGACAGGTAATGCATGCCGGTGATCTCACCGGCGTCGAGAGCCTGGATAATGTTCGGGTGTTGCAGCGATCCGACAGCCAGCATCTCGCGCTCAAACCGAGACAGGGCATCGAACCGGGTGAGGAGATGCTGGGGCAGGATCTTCAGGGCCACCAACTTGCCGAGCTTAGTATGCCGCGCCTGGTAAACAGCCCCCATGCCGCCCTCGCCCAACTTGGCGAGCAACTTGTACGGACCAATCTGGCCGCCGACATCCATGACCGTACTGAGCGGGCCCGTCGACAATGTCTCGCCCGTAGCGGTCTGCTCTGTATTGGTCAGTTCTGGGGGATGACTGAGTGCGGATTGCGTCGCCACCTCAGCCGATGGGGCGGTCTGACTTTCGCTCAGATTGGTACGATCGTCGCAGAATTGGTTTCTTTTCGAACCGGAAAACACCCCCGCGATGACGCCTCCCTGCTGGGGAAATCGTAGGATGTAGTCATCCGGTCGAGGCGCCTCACTTTGCCGAATCCGGTATTCGAGTTCCATGGCCAGAAGTTCGACCAGCAGTCCGTCCTGCGCCACCTCCGGAGCCTCTGCCAGAAACGACTCGATGCGCGGACTGGCCCCGGTCACCAACTCCTGATCAAAACGGTCACAAAACTCGTCAATCTCAGAGAGTTGCTGGTCAGTCAGTGACCGGTAGGCGGGATTCCTGATCGTCGGGTCATTCATGAGATTACAACCAATGGCAGTACTCGTAGCCCTGAATGGTCAAACGGCAGTCGAGTCCGACAGAACGACCGGTCACTCTTTTCACATTTTTCGCTCATGCTGAAACTGAACGCCGCCCATGTTACTGCTCGCCATCATGCAGTCCCGCTTCCACCCAAATTCGTCGAATTCGTTCCAGCTTTCGTTCGATGGTTCGCCGAGTACACTTGATTTCCTCGGCGATTTCTCCATTCGTGGCCCCCTGAAACTTGAGCAGCACGATCGTTTTCATCGCCTCGTCAGGGATGGCATTGAGCAGTTGGTCGCAACTTCCTGAAACTTCCGCCAGGACATCGGGTGCCAGCTGGTTGTCTTTGACCGCGTTGATGCCCGCAGCGCCAAATCCAGATTCTCCGCCTTCCGCCCCTCCCCCTCGTTTCTGACGATTCGCAGATCGCCGCTGGGCCGAGATTTTTCGAGAGGTAATGACGGCCAATAGACCCCAGAAAGCGTCTCGATTCTCGGCTTCTAGGCGGCCATCAGCCAAGCCGCTGCAGAGGCTGTGAAACGCGCTATTCGCCGCATCATATTCGTCGTAACGCCGGCGGGTCTGTACGTCGAGCTTCTGCCGAGCAAACTCCTCCAACCGCACGGAAATGTGCCGCCACAAGTGTTCGGCCGCCTGGCCATCCCCTGCTGAAAGCTGGTCGATCCAGCCGGTGACGGATTGGCTATCCACAGTTCATTTTCCGGCGATAGTCGACCGCAGCCCTAACACCTGACAGGCCAAGTGTTTCAGAACGGCCAGGGTAGCACGGGAGGAGGTGTTTTTCCAGCGACTTCCCAAAAAACCTGGCAGTTGCCTGTCGGACTTGAGGCGTATTTGAACATTCAGATTGTGAGCCCGGATTGGTTCATCCGGCCTGCAGCTCGCCACTTTCGGCATCACATCTATGAAACTGAACCGGGGAAACACAATGATCAAAACATTTGTTCTGGGACTCTTCACACTTTTGGCCGCTGCGTCGTTTGCCTCTGCTGCCGACCCCAATTACAAGGACCTTGTGGGAAAATGGGAGCTTGACTTTCCGAAGAACGACTATCATTACATCGAGATTGCTGAGGCAAAAGAGGGAGAAGCTGGTCCTTATGTCTGGAGCAACAAAGCTGGTAAAAGTTGGCCTTGTGCGGCTGGTTTTATCCAACCGCCGAACAATGGACCGAGGACGTATACTCTAACTTTCGGGAAAGAATCTCCTTACCCCGGTCACGAACTCCACCTCGTACGGGATTCCGAAGGTAAGCTGGTGTTCTTGAAAGAGTATGTGAAAGGCTCGGACACTAAAGAATTGCAAACATGGGTTATGCGTCGGAAGTAAACGTCCGTTCCGCACATCGGCAGCCGAATATTTGTAAGTGATCCGCCAATTTTGACGGGCGGGGGATGGCGCTTGGAGGATGCCGAAAGGAAAATGGTGCCAGGAACTCTTGTTGCAAAGGAAGTGGCCCGATCCAAAATGCGTTCGCCCTTGCGGTATCACATCAATGAAACTGAACTGGGGAAACACAATGATCAAAACATTTGTTCTGGGACTCTTCACACTTTTGGCCGCTGCGTCGTTTGCCTCTGCTAACGACTTAGCCGAAAACTTCAAAGGGATTGAGGGAAGTTATCAGGAGAAGTCTGGGGGGGAGATGAAGATTCGGAAGTCGGATGATGCAAAAATGGAAGCCGGCCCTTGGAGGTTTGTGCTGAAGGGGGAGGGTGATTGGGCTTGTAGTCAGGGAGTGGACGCCCCAGGGGGAGACAAGCCAAACGTTTATTTTATCCAGTTCGCTGAAGGGCCTTTCAAAGGTGAGCGATATAACATCGCACGCGATAAAGACGGTAAGGTGAAAGAGTTGCAACTAGTTGGTGGCAGCAAGGCAATTTGGGTAAAGCAGTAATGCCCCGTAGTACCCGGAAGTTGTCCATTCCGTAGTGGCCGAGGAACCTCTCAAGCGTCGCGGCTTTGGTTGCGACGCTTGTTACATTTGCCTCACAGCAAAGCAGCCCAGATCAAGGAGCGAAGCGAAGCCGCTCCGGCGCGATCGTCTTCCGCACCCCTTAACTGCCGGACCTGCGTTGCAGAGCAGCGAGCGATCGAACCAGCGAAGTTGTCGAGGTTTCAAAGCCACTGACCCCGGCCAGGAAAAGTTCGATTGGTGTCCCGCCACCTCCACTCGAAAGCCATCAGCCCATGCTTGATGGCTTTTTTCGTAGCCGCGCAGCTCGCCATGCAGATCGCCGAAATACCTACGGCGACACTTCTTTCACCTGCACCGTACACGTGCCGCTGTTGTCGGCCAGCTTGGCGAGAGAGTCGTTCACGCGCAAGTAGAGCGTGCCGGTGGCTCGCGGCGTGATACGTCCGCTGGGGCCGATGATATCGGGACTAAGTAGCGGCGACATGGCATTCTGCGATGCTGCGGGACTGGTCACGCCCGCGAGCACAATGCCCAACGGCTGACCCTGGTTGTATTCAATGGTGATGCCGTTTGGCTCGGACCACCAAGGTTGCGGCTCTTGGGCCATTTGATAGCGCCCGGTGGCCGTAAGTTCGTAGGTCTTGCCAGCGGTGACTTCGAAGCCCGTCGATTGCCAGGCGCGATCGGCAGCTACGCTCACCGTTGCACCACCGGCGGGCAGTGGTGCCGCGGCCTTGCGAACCGTCGCAGCGCGGGCCACATCGTAGCCGTAGTCAAGCTGGGCCACGTACAGCTGCCAGTCCTCGGCAATGTCCGCCCAGTGGGGCTTCAGCTTTTCATGAAACCGCCGCGAGAACTCAATCGAGCGATCCTTGGTGTCGTTTTTCAGTTCGAGAAACGCTTCTCGGGTAGCCGGATGTTGATTGAGGAAACAGGTCGCTGCCCAGCACCAGCCATACGCTTCGTTTTTGAGATGCGCCTGGCCATCGAAACGAAAGATGTCGAGCAGCGTGAGGCCACGATTGGCCGCGTACTCGTCGCGAACGATCTTCACGCGCCCCCAGTAAGGGACCAGCGTCTTATCGGGCGGATTGTAGCCCAGGGTGAGCTTGGTGCCGTCCCACTCGTGCGTGCCGAGCAGTTCGGCCATTCCTTCCTGATACCAGGGTGGCCCCGCGCCGCCGAGCCAATGCGCCATGAAGGCATGCGTACCCTCGTGAATCATCAAGTGTCGGCGGTAGTAATCGCTCGGCTGATTGTAGAGCCAGAACTGCGAGCCCTTGTGAAAGCCATTGGGGAAATCGGGCAGATCCGCCGTGTAGAGCCCGGCTCCTTCAAAGCGAGCTTTGTTTTCCATCACGCAGCCCACGAGCTTCCAATCGTTGAGCTTGGCCGGGTCCACGCCAAAGTATTCGCACAGCAGCGTGACCGAGGCGTCGAAGACTTGCGGCAGCTTCTGGATATCTTCCACCGATTCGGGAACATCGGTGTACAGGATCAAGTGCTTGCCGACCAGCTTGCGAATGCCGGCGACCGCGATCTTGCCGTCGTCGAGTTCTGGCAAGGCAAACTGCGTCTCTTCGCCACGCTTCACCAGGTCCGACAACGACCCCGCTGGGCGAGGCTTGACCGGCTTGTCGCTTTCGGCGAGCGGAGGAAGAAAGCTGCGGGCAGGTGGATCTTCCGTTGCAGCGTTGGCTTGCTTCTTCGGCGGCTCTTGGGGAGCCTTCTTGCCCGAGGTGCTGGTCGCGGGAGCGATCTTTTTCTTGGCTGCCTGCTTGGGCGCGGGCATCTCGCCGCAACCAACAAGCAGCGCGAGGCAAAGGAGCGCCGCCGCGCGACCAATCCACGAAGATTCAAAATGCATCATGCCACGCCTCATCTGCCTCACAACGCCCCTTCATCTGCCTTGCTGATTATAGCGCACCGCCCCGGCAAGGTGATCCCAAAAGCATTCCCGAATTGAACCAACTTGTCCAACAATTAGTTGGATTGTTGGACACCAATCTGTAGCCAATCCCGAGAGTTGCGCTATCTCGTGTCCAACAATGGCCTCCATTGTTGGCCCCCCCCTTTTGCGGTTCTCATAGCCACTTCGCCAGTGGCCCACCCGCGGCGGCCAGTGCATCGACCTTAACACTGATCACCGGATCTTCCACCAGCGGTGGTGCGTGATGAGGTTTAATCCGGGCATCAATCACCAGCGGGCCGGTGCAACCCCAGTGCTTCATTACTGTCGATGCACCCACGCCGTACACGTCCGCAGCCGGGTTGCTGCGTGTGAATGTCACCCACAAAAAGTTACCTAGCGTGCGAGCGGCGAAGTCACTATCGTCAACGACCACAATCAGCGGAACGCGGTCCGCAAGTTCCGCCGAGCGATTCGCCTGCTGCAGGAACTCACACAGCCGCTCCATGTCGGGCTGCCAGGTTGCTGTTCGGGGCTCTGCCGGATTTCGCGGCGTAAAACTTGGCTGCGGCTGAATGGCCGGTCCCTTCACGACGAGCACACCAGGCAGTGCCAGCTGGGGATTCGAGAATCCTTCCGGCAAGCGCAGCTCGCCGGGCAGTTCTTTCGCCAACGACCGGCGGGCAGGTCCCACCGCGGCAATCACCACTTTCGAACCACGATTCAGACCATCGCCCGAGTAATCGAGCGTGTCGATGGTCGTGCATGTTTGAAAATGGAGATCGCGCCGCCAATCGACGCGGGCCAACACATGCTGCAGGAAGGCTCCCTCGTCGTGGGTCTGCAACTGTGGATCGTCCCCCACATTGGCAATCAGCAGATACTTGGCAAGCGACATTTGCCCTTGCCCCAGAATGGCATTCGCCTGCGTCAGCAATTCTTGAGGCTGCGGGTTCGCATGAAAGGGCATGTACCGCTCGCTGCCAATCGCCAGTAGCAGCGGATGCACGCCCGCAGCATCAACCGCATGCACTTGCTGCACGCCATGCACGACCGTGGGGATGATCGGCCCGGTTAGTTCGTGAATCAGTTGGCCGAAGGTCGTATCTTCCTGCGGCGGCCGACCAACCACTGTGAACGGCCAAATCGCACCTTGCCGCGCGAGGACTTCTTCGACTTCCAGTACCGGAAAATCATGCGCCAAGCTGTAGTAGCCCAAGTGATCGCCGAACGGACCTTCCGGCAATGTGCGACCCGGGCGGATCACTCCGCGAATACAAAAGTCGGCATCGGCATATACAGGCAAATTGTTCCCTGAGGGTGTCGCGCGCTTCGCCATCGGGATGCGATGGCCCGCGAGTGCTCCCGCAAAAGCCAACTCGCTCATTCCTTCGGGCAGCGGCATCACGGCGGCCAATGTCATTGCCGGATGACCACCGACAAAGATGTTCACCCGCAGCGGTTCGCCCTTGGCGAGGGCTGCCGCGTGATGCACGCCAATGCCCCGATGAATTTGATAGTGCAGACCGATCTCACGGTCGCGAGCGTACGAGTTGCCCGCGAGTTGCACCCGGTACATTCCCAGGTTCGAGTGCTGCAGCCCTGGTTCGTTGGGGTCTTCCGAAAAGACCTGCGGCAAGGTGATGAACGGGCCGCCATCGCGGGGCCACGATTGCATCATCGGCAAGTCGCTGATGTTGATCCGCTGCGCGAACACCGGACCGCTGCGAACCGACTTCGGCTGCATGTGCCAAGCCGTCAGTGGTGCCGACCAATACCGCCAAGGCTGCTTCATCGCGACGCCCGGATCGATCTTGATTTCAATCGCGCGCCGCACCGCTTCGTACGAATGACGGAACAGATAGCGGGCTCGCTCGAGGGTGCCGAACAGATTCGACGCCATCTCGAAGCGGCAGCCCTTCACCCGGGTGAACCAGACGGCAGGCCCACCGCTGGCGTACACTCGGCGCTGGATCTCGGCCGCTTCCAAGTGGCCATCGACCTCTTGGTCCAGGCGCACCGCATGCCCGGCTTGCACCAAATCCGTTAGCATCTGTCTCAGCGAAAACATGTCACCCTTCGTTCGCAGCCTGTTGCTCTCTGCACTAACCGCACGACGTTCCACATCTTAACGGGACCACCCGCCGAGTGGGGCAGGCTGTTTATCGACCCAATTCCGACTAAATTAGTCCCATGACGGGCTGCCGTTGCTCGTTCCCGCCGACTGTTTCCCATCACTCTCCTGCCGAGGTCGCCATGCTGCGTCAACCACTGGCTCTCACGTTCGCCCTGCTGACACTTGCCTGCGCGGTGGCAGCCGAGCCCGATACAGCCGCCAAACCGAGCGGACTGAAGTGGTACAAGGGGAACACCCACACCCACTCCTTGTGGAGCGATGGCAACGACTTTCCCGAGATGATCTGTGAGTGGTACAAGAGCCGCGGCTACCACTTTCTCGCCCTGTCCGATCACAACTTGCTGAGCGTTGGCGAGAAGTGGGTCGACTCGAAGCGAGCGAATACCAAGGACGCCATCGGCGGCCTGGAGCGGTTTCGCGAACGCTTCAAAGATCGTGTGCAAACCAAAGAAGAAGACGGCAAGACAATGGTCCGATTGTCGCCCCTGTCGGAGTTTCGTCCGCTGTTCGAGGAGCCCGAAAAGTTCCTGCTGATTCAGGCCGAAGAAATCACCGACAGCTTCAAGAGCAAGCCCATTCACATCAACGGCCAGAACTTGCAGGAAGCCATCAAGCCACAAGGAGGCGATTCGCTGCGGGCCACCATCTCGAACAACCTGCGCGCCATCGAGCAACAGGGAAAGCGACTCAAGCAGCCTGTGCTCGGCCACTTGAACCACCCCAACTATCAATACGCCGTCACCGCCGAAGACATGGCGCACGTCGCCGAAGAAAAGTTCTTCGAAGTCTACAACGGTCACCCCGGCGTGAATCACCTGGGAGATACCTTCAAGCCAGCCGCCGGCAAAGAACCAGCTCACACCCACGACCATAGCGACAAAGGGCATTCGCACTCACACGCGCATCCGCCGGTGCATCATGCGAGCATCGAAAAGATGTGGGACATCGCTAACACCATTCGCCTGGCCGAATTGAAACGACCACCGCTCTTTGGTCTCGGTACCGATGACTCGCACAACTACTTCGGCCTGCGCGGCGCTTCGCCCGGACGAGGCTGGGTCGTGGTGCGCGCGCCCGAGTTGACCGTCGAGGCGCTGCTGAAGGCTCTGCACGCCGGCGACTTCTACGCTTCGAGCGGCATCGTGCTCAAAGATTTTCAGTGGGATCCCAAGAGCAAAAAACTCTCGATCGAAATCGAACCGCAGCCTGGGGTCACGTACGCCACGGCCCTGGTGGGCTCGCTCGAAACCGTCTCGCTCAAGAGCGAACCCGTGAAGGATGAAAAAGGAATCGAACTCCCCGTCACGCGCAAGTACTCGCCCGAAGTGGGCAAGACGTTGCAAGTGAAAACCGGTACCAGCGTGACGTTTCAACTCACGGGCAAAGAACTGTACGCCCGCGCGGTGGTGACCAGCAGCCGTGCTCCCGAGAACCCTTCGTTTCCCAATCAAAAAGAACAAGCCTGGCTCCAGCCTGTGGGTTGGGAACATCGCGTGGCAACCACGCCTGCCAAGTAACGACCACCACGATTCACCTTTGGGATAGCCGCTCATGATTCCTGCTCCGCGTCCGTTCGCACTCGTCTTGTCAGCCTTGTTGCTGGCCACTTCCCTCGCTCTGGCCGACGGCCCCGCCGATAACCAGATCGAAGATGTCCGCCGCATTCCCAAGTTGGGCGTCGAAGTTCCCGCCGAGAAACGAGCCGAACTCGAAGCCGGCTTGAAGGAACTGCGAGGCAAGATCGACGACCTGCGCAAACGCAACAATCCCAAAATCAACGAACTGCTGCCGGATCTCGAAATCTTTCACAAGGCCGTGAACGACGCTCTCGTCTATCAAGAGTTCTTCGATCCCAAAGACGTCGACTTCGCTCCCAAGCTCATCACTGCTGGGCTTGAGCGGGCGAGCGCACTCGCCAAGGGCGAAGCTCCCTGGACGACCGAAAAAGGGCTCGTCGTGCGGGGCTTCGTTTCGAAGCTCGATGGCAGCGTGCAGCCTTACGGTCTGGTGGTGCCCGACAGCTTCAACGGCACGGGCAATCGCCATCGCTGCGACATCTGGCTGCACGGCCGCGGCGAAACGCTCAGCGAGTTGAACTTTCTGCGCGACCGCATGACCAACATCGGCACCATGTCGCCGCGCGACGTCATCGTGCTGCATCCCTACGGCCGCTATAGCAACGCCTTCAAGTTCGCTGGCGAAGTCGATGTGTTTGAATCGCTGGCCAGTGTGCAAAAACGATATCCCATTGATGCCGATCGCATCGCCATGCGTGGCTTCAGCATGGGTGGTGCCGGTGCTTGGCATCTGGCGGTGCATCATCCCGACCGTTGGTTCGCCGCCAATCCTGGCGCCGGCTTCAGCGAAACGCCCGACTTCCTCCGCGTCTTCCAGAAGCAAGATCTCAAGCCGCTGTGGTGGGAAAAGACCTTGTGGCAATGGTACGACTGCCCAGCCTGGGTGAACAACCTGCGCGGGCTGCCAACCGTCGCCTATAGTGGCGAACTCGATTCCCAGAAGCAGGCCGCCGACATCATGGAAGCCGCCATGCAAGCCGCTGGCATGCAGCTGCGCCACGTTATCGCCCCCGAAACCAAACACGCCTATTCCCCCGATGCCAAGGAAGAGGTCGATCGCCGTTTGGCTGCGCTTGAGCAGTTTGCCGGCAACGAAGGGAACACGACGGTCTCGTTCACCACGCTCACGCTTCGCTATCCGAAGCACACGTTCGTCACCATCGACGAGCTCGAAGAACATTGGAAGCCCGGCACGATCGAGATCGACATCGGCGGCGAAGTCCGCTTCAGTGCCAAGGGAATCACGGCCTTCACGGTCGATTCACTCCCCGGTTACTACGTCGACCAGGAAGGGCTCGAAGTCATCGTCAACGAAGGTTTGCCCGGCGCACCGGCCGACGATCTCAACAGCGAAGAGTATTCGCTCGGCACGGTTCCGGCCCTCAGCGATCGTTCGATCAAACTCTCGGCGCACAAGATCGGCGACCGTTGGCACCTGGGACCGCGCACCAACGAAATCGGCCTGCGCAAGAAACATGGTCTGACCGGGCCGATTGATGATGCATTTATGGATTCGTTTCTCTTCGTGGCTCCCACCGGCAAGGCCTGGAATGAGCTTCCCGCTCAGTGGAGCACCAGCGAACTGACCCGCGCCAAGGAACATTGGCGTCGTCACTTCCGCGGCGTGCCGCGCGTGAAGAACGATTCGCAAATGACGCCCGACGACCTGGCCCGCCATAACCTGGTCCTCTGGGGCGATCCCGGCAGCAACGCCGTTCTCGCTCAAATCGCCGCCAAGCTGCCGATCAAATGGACCGCCGAGCAAGTTCAAGTGGGCGGTGCTTCGTTCCCGGCCAATCAGCACGCCGTGGTGGCCATCTATCCCAATCCGCTGAACCCCAAAAAATACGTGGTGCTCAATAGCAGCTTCACCTTCCGCGAGTTCGCATACCTGAACAACGCGCGCCAGGTGCCAATGCTGCCCGACTGGGCCGTCGTCGATCTTTCGACACCACCCAATTCAGTCTGGCCCGGCAAGATCGTCGCCGCCGACTTCTTCGACGAGCGTTGGCAACTCAAGCCCCTCCGCCCTGTCACCTCTCGCCCGTAATCGGCCTTCCCCGATGGCACGTGGTGGTACTCCACCCGTGTCCTCCCCTGCTCTTCACAGGTAACGCTCCGTCTTGCTGACTGGCTGCGTCAGCGCCTGACTGCCCAGCGCCAACCAACCAATCCAACGAATCTCCCTCAGCTGCACTGCTGCCATCACACAACATGGCTGGAACTCCAGCCGTGGCGCTAAATCCGGCTGCGCCGAGGATGGCTGACGAACAGAGAAGCGGACGTTCGACTGCTGATGCCCAGAAGCCTGCTCTCAACGCGAAAGACTTTTTTTGAAAAGTGCTTGCCAAAGAATCACGGGAGCGAGATAGTGGTGCTTATGTGCGTACTATGTTGTGCGCATGTGATTAGTAATTGATCTGTAGTTAGAGAGTGAGAAGGCAGGTTTTTTCGGTTAACCCAGCCGTTTGGGCAGTTTCCCCGTATTTCCTCCCTCGCCTCGGTACTCGGGGAGAGGAGCTGAACGGTGCAGCGACCCGAGTTTATTTCAACGGCCGCCAGCGGCTCGGTTAACCAGGGAAATAGATATGCGCTTTCAGGCATTTGTCTCCCGCTCTCCCTCACTCCCACTCTCCCCCTCTTTCCCCGCCGGAGTTTCAGACATGAGCAAGAAAAAGAAAACGAACAGCATTTTCCGCGCGCCGAAACCGAGGGATCTGGAGATCTATGAGCGATGCTCGACGCATGGGGTCTCGCAGCGGATGGTGGCCGCGGAGTTCGGCATCTCGCAGCCTGCGGTGAGCAAGATTTGTCACAAGCTGCAGCGCTGGGAAGGCGAGCCGGAGCTAACGACGAATCGCGAGACGGAGCACAAGAGCGAGCAAGGGCGGATTCAGCGATTGCACATGCTGACGCGGCAGCACAAGCGTCGGCTCGATATGGGTTACTCGCAGATGTGCGAGAAGTGGCGGGAGTCGCAAAAGGCTGCGGGAACCATTAAAGACCGCGTTTTTAAGGGCGAATTGATGAAGGAGTCGACCATCAAGACTCGCGACGGCAACCCGCGATTTCTCAACGATGCGATTCGCATGAGTGAGAAGATGCTGAAGTTTGAGGGGATCAAGCTCGATGGTACGGTCGACTTCGAGACGAAGAATCGGCTGCCCGAAGAACCTGAGATGACCTACGACGAGCGGATGGCTGAGCAGCGGAAGTGGATCGACGCGGCGCTGCCGGAAGTGGAGAAGTGGGAGGCGAAGGAAAGGGAGAAGGAAAGGCAGAAGGAAGATCGCAGAATGCAGAATGAGGGGAAGCTACGAGGAGTTGCTGCTGCCGTCTGTGCTCCCTCTCCTCTGTACTCAGGGGAGAGGGCCGGGGTGAGGGGCGAGCGCTGTGAGAGCGGACTGGGTTCACGCGAGGGGATCGCGATGTTGCCAGGCGGTAGTGCAAAAGCCGTTGAACCCCCGGGGCAGGCCCGGGGGCGGATGGAAGAAACGCGAGGGCAGGAAGATGGCTTCAGCACGTGCGAAAGTGGTTATCAAACGGTTATCACCGAAGGCGGAAAAACACCGCAAATAACGGCTGTGAAATCGTGCGAAGTCGTTGATACAGTCGAAGATAGCGACGACGTGGTTATCGCTGAAATTATCGACGAAAAAGTTATCAAAAGCGTCCCAGCTCCTTGGCCTTTGTATTCAGCGGAGAGGGGCGAGCGATGGGAAAGTGGCTTGGGTTCAGAGGAGGGTTTGCGAACGGGTAGCGTGATGTTGACGGGCGGTAGTGCAAAAGCCAATGAACCCCCGGGGCAGGCCCGGGGGCGGATGGGAGAAGGTCGAGGGCAGCCTCAGCTGGACTCCAAAATCTCCCCCTCTCCCGCTCTTCCACACTCCCACTCTTCTTCCTGCCCTACGATCGAGTTCCTGCGGTCGACGGCGCCAGCGTTTACGACGGAGCGGCATCCATCGGCACCGGAGAAGTTTACGCCGAAGCCGGGCTCGGCGTTCAGCGTGGATGCGCGCGGCAGGCTGGTGCAGGAGGCCGAAGGCTTTCGCCGGCTGGTGCCAACGAACTGGATCGAGCCGCCGCCGAGTAAGTTTCCGGTGCAGACGGTGGAAGAGAGCTTTTGAGGAAGTTCGGAATGCGGATTGCGGAGTGGAAGGTAGGGAGAGTTCGCGAGCGGGTGGCGCGATGTTGACGGGCGGTAGTGCAAAAGCCAATAAACCCCCGCCGCAGGGGCGGGGGCGGAAGGAAGAGAGGGGGACGGAAGTAGGAAAGACGCTGCGCTGACCTCCGACGCCTAAGCCTCCGGCTGCCGACTCCCGTTTCCCGATTCCTGAATCCCGGCAGGCTGGGGTTTTAGTAGGCGCGGTCAGGCAGAGCTACCAGGGCATTTCGAGTTGGCCGACGATTTGGTCGGCGAGGCGACGCATGGCCTCTTCGTGCGAGGTGACCAGGGATTGGCCACCTTCGGGGACGAAGTTGGTGGCCTGGCTGACGTTGATGAGCAACGGCTGCACGGGGACGTCGGTGTGGCTCATGATCAAATCGCCGCGACGATCGACCCAACGGACTTGGACGAAGAAATCAGTTTCGACGTCGCGGGCTTCATCGAGGCCATTCTCGGCGAGGACCTTTTTGTTTTCGCTGATGATGCGGGCGGTGAGAATGCTGTCGGCGGTGTCGGCATCCGACAACTTGTAGGGAGTTCTCAGTTCGAGTTGCTTGCAGATTTGTTCGGTCAGCCGTTCGCCCAGGTTGCGGCGAAAGCTGTCGGACTGGACCATCTGCACGTGCACCGTGCGGATATCGGGGCGATACAACGAGCGGTTGCCGAACTGATAGGTGGCACACCCGGACGAAGCAGCGGCACCGATCAGCGTTACCGCGATGATGGTGAGTCGAGCGACGGGATGGAGCAAGGGGTTCAAGGCGTTAGTTCGTAGTTTGAAGTTCGTAGTTAAGTGGCGCGTGAGCGAGAGTGAAGTGAGATTGAAAGGAGAGAGCTTTTGAGCATCAGCCCCTCACCCCAACCCTCTCCCCGGAGTACCGAGGCGAGGGAGAAAATGCCGGGCCTCTGGTCCCTCACATCTGGCCCCTTCCTCGCTTCCTCCCTACCTCAGCGGTTCGGTGGCACTGGCGGGCATTACTTCCGAGGAACCGGTCTCTGGCGTGCGAGGGTTTGCCTTTTCGTAGGCATCTACCGCATCAATCACACGGCTGATCTTGTCTCTTTTGGGGAAGGCATTGACGAGAAAAGGAACGTACTGCTCGGGCTTCGGCGGTTTGTCGGCGATTTCGGCGAGGCGGGTGGTCGACTTCTCGCCGAAGGGCGTGTCGTTGTATTCGCGTTGGATCTTCTGGTAGTAAGTGCCTGCTGCGCGATACTCGGCGCGGCCGTCAAAGTACTGAGCAAAGTTGTAGAGCTTTTCGGCCTTCTTGTAGCGAACTTCGGCCGCGGCGCGATCGAGGTACTCTTGTTCGGCGGCGTATTCTTTGGGGAACTGACGCTTGATTTGCTTAATCAGTTTTTCGGCTTCGTCCAGCGACTTGGCACCGTAATCGGGGCCGAGGTAGCACATCAATTTCGCCTTCAGACCCAAGTAGTGAGCGTTGAATTGATGCTCGCTGGTGGGATAGGCCTGCCGCAGATCGCTGTAGTAGTCGTCGGCCTTTTGAAAGCTGCCGCTGGCGAAATGTTCGTTGCCGGCGGCGAGCGTGGCATCGTCGGCGAGGCGACCAGTGGGGTCGTCGACACGAATCTTGTCGTAGGCCCGCAAGGCATAGCCGCGCGTATCGCGCCAAGGACGTTCTTGATTCCAGAAGTTGACGGCGTACCAGGCGTCGGGGCTTTTGCGGTTCTGTTCGAGCCAGTAGCGAGCAATGGCAAACCGTCGCTGATCGACGGTGTCGAGATAGCGATTGTTGGGAAAAGCCTTGATCAGAATTTCGTACTGTTCATTCGACTTGGGGTAGTAGTCGGCGAAGAAGTAACTTTCGCCAGCCATGAAGCGGCCATCTTGCTCGAGGGCGGAACCCGGCCAGCGGTCGGCGGCTTCAGCATATTTTTCCGCAGCAGCGACGAAGGCTTGCTGGCGTTGACCTTCGGGAAGTGCCGTGGCTTTCTTGTAGAGCTCTTCTGCTTCGACATACAGCTCTTTCGCGATTTTGCGATTCGGGCCATTGCCGGTTGCCTTCTTCACCAGTTTTTTCAGGTTTTGAGGCTGGAGGTCGGACCACTGGATTTGCTCGATCGCCGTTTCGGCAGCGGCACCGAAGGCTGCTTCTCCCAAGCCTTCTCCTATAGCTTCGCCAACCGAGTCGGGTGCGTTAATGTTCGTGGCATCAATGACTTCATCGGGCTTGCTAGATCTCGGAACGAGGGTTTGGCAGCCCAACGAGCAAAGCAAGACGCACAGCAGGCACAGGCTTTTGATAGGCCAGGCGCAGCGACGTGCAGCGGGCAACGCTTGCCCAGCGATCGACGCAACCAAGCGAGTTGGCGCGGACGAAGCTGCAGTTTTCGGCATGACCATCCTTGGCATTACCGTCCCCGGAAATCTTTTACGCGGTGTCGAACAAGCGGTCGCCAGGTTGCCTCGTCGTGCGTTGTGGCACTAGTCGGCAGCCGTGAGTCCATTCAAGTAGCTTTGCAATCGCGATCGACGTCCCATCAAGTGGCTCAAGTAATTATTCAGCAGGCCTCGCAACTCGCCCCGCTGTTCGGCAGGAATCACCAGCGTTTGCCAGTGCCCTTCGGCAGCGAGAAATTGTTGCATGGTCTGAATCACTTCGGCCCGCACGCTGATGACTTGTCGTTGCCCGCTGCGACAAGCAGCACACAACAGCCCACCGGCGAGCAAACCAAACGGCACGCGCTCGACGACCTCCACTTCTCGGCTGCACGCCGCACACACATCGAGTGTGGGCAGGTGACCGAGTCGCGACAGAGCCGTCAATTCGAGCCACAACACGGCCGAAGCCGGCGACACATCCCCATCCAAAGCCAGCAGGGTATCGACGGCCGCGTCGAACAGTTCGGGGTGCGGATCGTGCGTGTCGGTGAGCTCCGCGAGGAGTTCCGCCACGTAAAATCCGGCATACAAACGGTTCAAATCACGAGCGCCCGCTCGAAAGCGGCGATCCAACTTGGCTTCAGTCAGGAGGTCGAGGACATCGGACGATTTGCGCAGGAACACTATGCGAATCACCGCTAGGAGGTCAAGAGCAGACTCGAAAGGTCCTTTGGGACGCCTCGCTCCCTTCGCCAAAGCACTGATCTTGCCAAAGTCGCGTGTGAATAACGTCACCACCAGGCTGGTTTCGCTGAACTCCACCGTCCGCAGCACGATCGCCGATGTCTTTTCACTGGGCATACTGGCAATGATAGCAGCGGTCATCCCGCGAGTGATTGCGTGTCAGCAGGCGAATCGCAGATCCGAAAAAAAGCCGGCCGAACCCAAAGAGTCCGGCCAGCTTGTGTAGTTCATCGGAAGGGTCGCTGCGGAATTGCCTTACGCAGCAACGGTCACTTTCGTAATCCGCACGATGATCTGACCGATATCGGAGCTGAGGCCATCGGAAACGGTGTAGCTGATCAACTGTTCGACGAATTCGCCTTCCACCACCAAATCCAACGAAGCTGGATCGACGGTGAATGTCAGCACACCATCGGATGCCAAAGTGAATGAACCGTATTGAACGTCGATCTCGGTGCCGACTTCGCCGCCGCCGACTGCAGAGACAGTCAGCGTGGTTGCGGCGTCTGCATCCGAGTCATTGAGCAACACGTTGAGTGTGGCGTTGCCACCGATGTTTGAGTTGATGGCAAGCGTGTCATCAACGGCAATCGGAGCATCGTTGACATTCGCGATGGTAATCGTGAAGGTCTGAACTGCCGTGCCACCATTACCATCGCTCAGGGTAAGTGTGATGGTGGTGGGACCGACGGCATTCGCGACCGGGGTGAGCGTGATGGTACGTTCGCTTCCCGTGCCTTCGATCAAAATTCCCGCGTTCGAGATCACGCCTTCATCGCTGCTCGCCGCCGTCAAGGTAAGCGTGTCGGCTGGCAAGTCGATATCGCTCACCTCGACGGTTAACGTAGGAATCACTTCCCCCTCGGCGATCGCGAACGATTGAACTGCGGAGAGCGAGGGGTTGTCGTTGGTCGCATTCACGGTGACGGTGAACGTATCGACGGCAGTCAGACCGTTTTCATCGGTGACCGTGACGGTGATCGTCGAGGTACCCGTTGCGTTCGGGGCGGGCGTCACCACCAAGGTTCGATTGCCGTCGGCTTCGCTACCAAAAACAACATTGGTAGCGGGAACAATAGCGGGATTGCTGCTGGTGGCGGTCACCGCCAATTCGGAGAACAACGAATCGAGATCGGCAATGGTGAATGCCAGCGAACCTGTGGGCGTGTCTTCGTTGATGATCTGATCGACAATATCCGAGATAGTGGGCGGATTCTCGATCGTGATCGTGAATGTTTCCGTAACCGTATTAGCACCTTCGGTCGCGGTCAGCGTGATCGTTGCACTGCCCGTGATGCCAACTTCCGGTGTGATGGTAAGCGTGCGAGCGCCTGCGGCGCCTCCGACAACCAGACCGCCATTGGTAACGAGTAACGCATTGTCCGAGGTAGCAGTCAGGCCAACCGTATTGACGTCGGTATCGACATCACTGAGGGCCACATTGACCACTGGGACCGGCGCACCAACGGCAATTGCGAAGTCAGCAATCGGCGCGATGAGCGGGGCGTCGTTCAATGCGGTAACGGTGACAGTGAAAGTAGAGGTCGCGGTGGCAGTACCATCGCTGACCGTCAGAGTAATCAAAGTCGATCCCGAAGCGTTGGCGACCGGAGTGATCACTACGGTTCGACTGCCGTCGCTACCGGTAATGGCGATGCCTGACACGGCCACTACGTTCTCGTCTGACGATGCTGCCGTAACCGTCAGCGTACCAACAGCGGTTTCGATGTCGCTAACCGTGACGGCGATCGGGGCACTTACCTCGTCTTCAGCGAGTGCCAAGTCGGCCACCGAGGAGATCGTGGGGAGATCGTTCGTGGGAGTGACCGTGAACTGGAAGACTTGCGTTGTCGTGGTATTGCCGTCGTTCACACTGACGGTGATGTTCACCGTGCCGTTGGCATCGGGCGCGGGATTGATGGTGAGCGTACGAGCGCCATCAGCGCCACCGATGACAATGTTGGCATCGGGCACAATCGCTTGGTCGCTGGAAATTGCGGTGAAAGTAAGAAGTCCAGCGTCGGTTTCGACATCGCTGAAGTTCACCGAGATCGGTGCCGAAATCGTGTCTTCCGCCGTGCTCTGGGCACCGATCGTGGCGATGACAGGAGCATCGTCGACTGACGAGACGGTCAACAGGAAGGTCTGTGTGGTGGTGAGCGCGCCGTCGTTGACGGTGACCGTGATGGTCGAAGTTCCCGAGAGGTTCGCCGCTGGGGTGATCGTCAGCGTGCGATTTGCTCCCGATCCACCGACGACAATGTTCGCATTGGGAACGAGCGTGGTGTCGCTGGATGTGGCAGTGACGGTCAGGGTGCCGACCGCAGTATCGATGTCACCGACCGTAACAGGGACAACCGCAGCAACATCCTCTGGCGTGGTAGCGGGAGCAACGGTCAACGTCGGAGCATCGTTGATGGGATTGACGGTAACCACAAACGTCTGCGTAGTGGTGGTCGTGCCATCGCTGACCGAGACGGTAATCGTTGAAGTGCCGCTTGCATTGGCAGCAGGGGTGATGCTGACGGTACGATTACCGTCGGTGCCACTCACCAAGATGCCGGTGTTGGGAATCAGGTCCGTGTTGCTCGACGTGGCCGAAACGATGAGCGAAGCAACGGCGGTGTCGATATCAGCGACCGTCACCGGGACATCAACGGCGGTATCTTCGTTGGTGGTGGCTGTGGGAGCTACGACGACCGTGGGCGCATCGTTCACGGCGGTTACGTTCAGATCGAACATTTGCGTGGTGGTCAGCACTCCATCGCTGACGGTGACCGTGATGGTCGATGTGCCGGACAAGTTCGCGACGGGAGTGATCACCAGCGTGCGATTGGCCCCTGTGCCACCGACGACAATATTCGCGTTGGGAACCAGCGTTTGATTGCTGGAGGTGGCCGTAACGACGAGCGCCGAGGCTGCCGTTTGCGCATCGCCCACGGTGACGGGAATCGCTGCCGTAGCGGTATCTTCGGCAGTGGTCTGCGCACCAATTGGCGAAATCGTCGGAGCGGTATTTGGAACCGTCGACGTTTTCACTTCGAACAATATGGGGAATGGGGCGTAGCCCGGATAGTAGCTGTAAGTATTGGCGGCAAGGTTCACTCGATCATAGCCGAGGCCGCCATCGATCAACACCAATTGGCCGAATTCGTTGTTGGTCAGATCCACGGTATCGTTCTGTGAACCTGTTGTCAGATAGACCGTTTTATTCAGGAACGAATTGCGAATGGTAACGGAATCGTTGCCACTACCGGCAGAATCAAAGCTAACAGCCGGCCGCGTGGCTGGATTGACAAGCACATCCAGCGAAAGACCCGTGTTGATGTAAGTGTCTTTGCCGACGCGCAAACCATTCACGGTAAGGTTCAAGCTTGGATCGCGATCAGCAATCACTTGATCGTTACCGCCGCCTGTCTGAACATTCAGGCGACCACCCATCGAGTAGTTGGTGAAGCGGACGATGTCGTTGCCGATACCGGTCATAATCGTGGTATCGCCGGTCGTGCGGAACACGTCCGTTGATGAGCCGCTGAGATGAATTTCGTCGTTGCCCGCTCCCAGCGCGGCAAGAACGCCCTTCGAGACATTGTTGATGGTGACCGGACCCGCTTGGCCATTGATCGTGGTGTTACTGCCGTTGATCGACGAGATTGTCACCGAGTTGGTAGCTAGCGTGCTGCGAGTCACCTGAATCTGGTTGTCGTTGGCGTCACCAATAATTCGGAGCACGCCGTCAGCGGCGTTGGCCAACACGTTGCCGGCCATGACGGTTCGCTCTTCGAGGCTTTCGATGCCGAGAAACGCTCTTCGTCGCTGTAGGGTTTGGGAGTTTTTTCGTTGGCGAGCAAAGAACGAACCTGACATGTAAATACAGTCCTTCGGCGAGAGATACTTCGGGGAAAGTATGGTAGGACGATCAACCGCGACATCGCGTACTGATCAAACACCAAGTCGCCCTATCGTAATTTGAGAAGCCCGTTTTTGCGCTGATTGTGTGCATTCCTCTCATAAGTGGTGGCAATATTCCGAAGTTTATTTGCTTACCACTCAATCGCGGGATGCCCCTGCGACATATTGCCGCAATAAAAGCTGGTTTAGATTGACTTCGGCTTATGTGTTGCCGAGAGTCGCGCCACACTTAGAACGGTGTGGCAATAAAGCGAGAGGGCAGTGACATGGTGCCCCGAAGGATGGCCTGGGGTACGGCGAGTATGCCAATACCCCACCACCGGTAATATGGTGCGGGTTTACAGCTCGTCTTTGAACAGCTTGTATTCGATGGCGTCGACGAGTGCCAGCCAGCTGGCTTCGATGATGTTCTCGCTAACGCCGATGGTGCCCCAGACGTCGTGGCCATCGGTCGATTCGATGATAACGCGAATCTTGGCAGCGGTGCCTGCTTCGCCATTGACGACACGCACCTTGTAGTCGATGAGCCGCATCTCTTGCAGGCCGGCGAAGGTACCATTGAGAGCCTTGCGCAGGGCAGCGTCGAGCGCATTCACCGGGCCATCGCCCTCGGCCACTTCGTGCAGCAACGTGTCGCCGACTTTCATCTTCACGGTGGCTTCCGTCACCGGCTCACCACTTTCGCCTTCGGCACTTACGGCGACGTGATACTTCAGTCGTTCGAAGTGAGGCTGGAAAGTCCCGGCCACCTTCCGCACCAGCAAATCGAAGCTCGCTTCGGCCGCTTCGAACTGATAGCCAACCGCTTCGAGGTCGCAAACGCGTTGCAAGATAGAGTCCATCAGCTGGCGATTGTCGGCCAGCTTGTGCTTGGCGGTGAGCGCCGCGATGTTCGACCGGCCCGAGAGTTCGCTGACGAGAATTCGCCGTTCGTTGCCCACCAGAGCAGGATCGATGTGCTCGTAAGAACTGGTGGCCCGGGCGATGGCATGGACGTGCATGCCGCCTTTATGGGCAAACGCACTTTGGCCGACGAAAGGCTGGCTGTTGCGATGATTCTGGTTTGCCACTTCGTACACGAATCGCGACAGCTCGGTGAGGTGCGCGAGCGAATCGGGCTGCAATGCGCTGTAGCCTTTCTTCAAGCACAGATTGGCGACGAGAGTGATCAGGTCGACATTGCCGCAGCGTTCGCCGAAGCCGTTCATCGTCCCTTGCACTTGCGACGCGCCGGCGTCCACCGCGGCGAGCGAATTGGCCACGGCCAGTTCGCAGTCGTTATGACAATGGATGCCCACTTTGGCACCGAGTGGTGTGAGCACTTCGAGTGCCTGGCGCGTGCGATCGGCGATGGCCTCCGGCATGGTGCCGCCATTGGTATCGCAGAGAATGATCACGCTCGCGCCCGCTTCGGCGGCGGTGCGAATGGTCGAGAGGGCGTACTGTGGGTTCGCGGCAAAGCCATCGAAAAAGTGCTCGGCGTCGTAGAAGACTTCGCGACCTTGCGACTTGAGATACGAGAGCGAATCTTGGATCATGTCGAGATTCTCTTGCAGCGACACGCGCAAGATCTCGGTCACATGAAAGTCCGAAGTCTTGCCGACGACCGTACAGACCGGCGCTTGCGAATTCACCAGCGCCTGCATGCCGGGATCGTCCTTGGCGGCAATGCCCTTGCGCCGCGTCATACCAAAGGCACAGACCTTGGCATGCTTCAGCTTCAGATCCCGCACGCGCTGAAAATACTCAGCGTCCTTGGGGTTCGAGAGCGGGTAGCCACCCTCGACAAAGTCGATGCCGAATTCGTCCAGCCGACGAGTAATCAGCAACTTGTCCTCCAGCGAAAGGCTGACCCCTTCTCCCTGCGTGCCGTCGCGCAAGGTCGTATCGTAGATCTGGATGGTTCGCATCGTTGGTCTCGTTCGAATTCAAAACAAAAAAAGCCCTGACACCTTAGGGCGTCAGGGCTGACAACTTCACGTGATGTGCCGTGTGACCCCTACGCCCGTTCCCCAATAATAATGCCGCCGATAATTCGGCCGGTGTTTCCCAGAATCGCAATCTCCCCGCGGTGGCCAGCGGCCAGCGGCAAGGCGTGCAGATTGTGGAGTTGGCAGAACATGGTGCAAGCGGGAAAGTGGCGGAGCCTCACGGATTCAATCACTTAACAGTACGTTCGAAGGGTAGGGCTGTCAACTGACGAAGAGCTCGTTTCGCAGCGTCATTTGCGATGAAATTGAAGAGGGGCCAGAGGCCCAAGTCGTCGCTGCCACCGCGAGCGGACACGCTTTCCCGGAAAGGTCCTGCTCGCGGCGGAGCGTTCCAACTGAACGCAAGTTCTCGCTCAAGCGTCAGCCAGATAATGATTTGATCGTGAGGGGCAAAGTGAAGAGACCGCTCACGTGTGTGTTGGCAGCAGCCGGATTGCTACTGCCTTGTGCCTGTTCCCCAATCCACCCTTACTGCTGCCCACCATAGACGGCCGCTGGGCCAGTCTCGATGGGTCCCAGCATCACGGGCGAGCCTGTCGTGATAGGCATGCCAGCCGATGTGTTGCAGGGTGGTGGTCCGCAGTTATCGCTGCTGCGATTGAACCAATTTAAGAAAGGTCGATTACAGCCACAGCCGCTCATGCTGAGTGCGGCCAGGGCCAGCAACGTCAATACCCAGATTTTCTTCATGACAATTCCCTCTTCCTGCAAGCTTCCTGTGTTGAGCCGTCGCCCGAGTTGCCTTTCCATGAGGGGCACTCGTTGCAGCCAGGCAACTCTAGCCCACTCCTAGCGAGGTGCAAATGCAACCGTCGACTTTTTGCATCACTCTTGAGAACTGGCATGGCGTGGACGCGGGTTGTAGCGAGGGTAACGGAGCGCGAAGATTTGCAGCGCGATTTGTGTTGCGTTTGGGCGTCACGAGTTGTTTTAGTGCTACACTTTTACAGGTGGTTACGTAGCCTTTGCGCAACCGGTGTTTCCCGAGCAGGATGCTCCTGCTCCCTCACTGGCCGCTCGATAAGCGATTCGACATCATGAGCCTTCGCATTTTCCGGTCACTTTCCTTCCTCCTGTTGAGCTTGCTCGCTGCGGTGGCTCTGCTGCCGGCGAATGTAACCGCGCACGACTTGGAACCGCTGACCACGGAATTGGCGAACCTCGAAGTTCCACTCGAGTCGCTCTCGACGGTTCATATCAGTACGAATGTCACGAGTGCGAAGCTCACTCATCTGCACCCTTGCCCGGAACTGAAGACGTGTTGTCAGACGTTTCGCGTGCGCGAGCAAGATCAGGTGTGGGTGATCAGTTCGCGCCACTTGGGTTGCAACACCAAGGCCACGGCCGATTCGCTGCAAGCCTTCTTGTATGAGAAAGGTGTATGGCAGCCCAAGCCAATCGCTGAGTTCTATGCGACCGATAGTGCCGAGGTGGTAACGACCGCTTATGTGCACGGCAATCGTATCGATGCGGGCTTGTCGCGGGCCGACGGCCTGGCCGTTTACTTTCAATTGATTGGCAAGTACGACCATCAGCGGGCCGTTCGCTTTGTCATCTATTCGTGGGCCAGCGATCAAATCAAAGGTCAGCTGAAAGACGTCCGCTACAAAGCGGGTCGTGCCGACGAAGAAGCATTTCACGTCGCTCGCTTCCTCGGTCGCATCGACAACCGGGTGCCGATTGGCGTGATTGGCTATAGCTACGGCGCACGAATCTTGCTCGGCAGCATGCACTTGCTCGGCGGTGGTTCGTTCGGCGGGCGCAAGCTCGAACGGCCCAGCCAAGGGCAGGCCATTCGCGCCGCCTTGTGGGCCGCAGCTGAACACAACACTTGGCCCTTGCCTGGCCATGCACACGGTCAAGCCTTGCCGATGGCCGACGAATGGCTGATCACTGTCAACTGCTGCGATCCGGCCCTGCGACGTTACGCAGCGGTCGATAAATGTGCCTCGCCGACGGCTCTCGGTTTTGCTGGCCTCGGTGGCGGCTTGCCGACTCCGCTCAACGAGCGAGTCAAGCTGATGAATGTCTCGAACATCGTCGGCGGCTCGCACGAGATGCGGCTCTATCTGTACGCTCCGGCAATCGCCCAGCCCACTGCAAAGCTGGTGTTGTGGTACGGCGACGAAGAGGCTGGGAACTAGTGCCAGTCGAGCTTGAGCTTTGGGAAGACGAACTGCTTTCCGGGGCGAGCAATTTGGTTCCCGTGGTGCGTGCTTAGCTGCGGCTGGCAATGCGAATGGCAATCAGCGCACCCAGGCCGATCACAATTAGCACCACGGCGATGATCGCCCCTTGCAGCCAGGCATTGCCGATCTTCGCTACTCGGATCATCTCTGCTTCTTCTTGCTTCCGCTTGAACTCGACGCTGTTCTTGCGACGTAACGTGAACTGTGCCTGGCACTGCGGGCACAGCACGTCCTGGTCAAGCATCTCCGGCGGCGTTTCGAGTTCGTGACCATTGGGGCACGGAATGTGGAGCAACTCGGGGCCGGCAGCTGCCAGCGGATTCGTCGGATTTGCTGCACCGGGAAACGGAAAGCCAGCCGCGGGTGCAGGCTCTTCTGCCACCGGCTCGGGGATCAAAAACAGCATGCCGCAAGTCGGGCAATGACATTGCTGACCAGCCTGATCGGGAGTTCCCTCGAGCAAATGGCCATTGGGGCACTCAAACTGAAACGACATTCCAAGCCTCTCCTCTTCCCTGCATCCCGCCTGTCTGGCTGGCCGATCTTGCCCAGGCGGCATCCTTTCCCATGATCTCACTCGCTGACAACGGCAATTATAACTCGTCCCCGGGGCGAAAGTTCCTCGCCAGATTGCCGCTCGGTCGTCCGCAATAAATGGGCCCCCGAGAGCATCAGATTCAAGGTCCAGGGAATTGCTCGTGCTCGTCGGTTCGCTCGCTGCCTGCTCAGCTATTCCCCACAGCCGTTCGCGAGTTTGCTGTTTCCGTCCGCAAGTGCTTCACTCAAAACCAGTTGCAGCCCGGGATCTCCCAGCCATGAAGCTTTGTTGCAACCTTGTTCTCCTGATCGTCGTCTCGGCCCTGTTCGCTCCTGAACTGGCTCGTGCAGCCGAAACCGACGCCGTGGGCCTGGACTTCTTCGAGAAAAAAATCCGGCCGGTCCTGGTCGCCAACTGCTATCAGTGCCACTCTGCCAGCAGCAAAGAAGTGAAGGGAAACCTGCGAGTTGATATCAAGCAGGGAATCCGCAAAGGGGGCGATACCGGCCCTTCGGTGGTTCCCGGCAAACCGGGCGACAGCCTGCTGATTCAGGCCCTGCGACACGAAGATGGCCTGGAGATGCCACCCAAGCAAAAGCTGTCCGAAGAAGTGATTGCCGACTTCACCAAGTGGGTGCAACTGGGTGCCCCCGACCCGCGCGAGTCGAGTGCCTCGACCGTCGGCAAAAAAATCAGTCTCGCCGAAGCTCGCAAGTTCTGGTCGCTGCAGCCTCCCAAGGTGACTGCTCCTGCGGCTGCCCTGAACGCCTCTTGGGCTCGCACGCCAATCGATCGCTATGTCATCGCCGGGCTGGAAGCCAACAAATTGACGCCGGTCGCTGATGCCGACAAGAGCGTACTCATTCGCCGCTTGTACTTCGACCTGCTCGGCTTGCCACCGACTCCGGAAGAAGTCGATGTCTTTGTTGCTGACCAGTCACCCAAGGCCACCGAGGCCTTGGTCGATCTTTTGCTGGCTTCACCTCAATTTGGCGAACGCTGGGGACGTCACTGGCTCGACGTCGCTCGCTTTGGCGAATCGACCGGCAAAGAACGGAATGTTCCGTACAACTATGCCTGGCGCTATCGCGACTACGTGATCGACGCCTTTGCCAAAGACAAACCTTACGACCAGTTCATTCGTGAACAAATCGCTGGCGATCTGTTGCCCGCGAGCACTCCCGCCGAGAAGAACGAACACATTACCGCCACGGGCTTTTTGACGCTCAGCCCTCGCAGCTTGAACGAGCGGAATGTCGAGCAGTTCGCGATGGACATCGCCGACGAGCAAATCGACGTCACCACGCGAGCCTTTATGGGCATCTCGGTGGCTTGTGCCCGCTGTCACGATCACAAGTTCGATCCCATTCAGCAGCAAGACTACTATGCCCTCGCGGGCATCTTCCGCAGCACCGAAGTCTTCGCCGGTGTGAAACGCGGCAACAACAAGACTGGCTACGAGGGAGACTATGTCTCACTCGTCAGTACCACCAAGTCCGCTGGCAGCGAAGCCGATCGCCGCGAACTGGCCCGCCTGGAACGCGAGATCGCGCAAGCCAAGGTCGATCTGGCTCGCGCCAAGCAGGCGCTCGGCGATATCTCGCCAGCGGTCGTCAAAGCGGCCCTCAAGGCCAAAAATAAGAACAAGGCCGACAAGGCAAACAAACGAAACAAGGCAGCCATCGCCAATCCGTTCCAAAAAGAAGAGCGACGTTTGAAGGAATTGGTCGCTACCCGCGATGACCTCGAAAAGAAGGTCTCGCCGCCCGGTGAATCGGCGATGGGCGTGCGCGAAGCCTCGAAGCTGATGGATTGCCGCATCAACATTCGCGGTGAAGTGAACGACCTGGGGGACGAAGTCAATCGTGGTCTCGTCCGCGTGCTGATGTTCCCTGGTGCTCCGCAGATCGACAAAACCCAAAGTGGCCGGCTGCAGCTCGCCGCCTGGATCACCAACCGAAACAATCCGCTGACCGCGCGTGTGATGGCGAATCGCGTGTGGTTTCATCTGTTCGGTCGCGGACTAGTGGAGACGGTTGATAACTTCGGCGCTCTGGGCGAAACTCCTTCGCATCCCGAGTTGCTCGACTACCTCGCGATCCGCTTGATGGATCAAAAGTGGTCGACCAAGCAGCTGATTCGCGAAGTCGTGCTCAGCCGCACCTATCAACTGGCCAGCACCCACCAGGCAACCAACTACAACAGCGATCCCGAAAACAAGTACCTCTGGCGCATGAGCCGTCGCCGTCTCGAAGCCGAAGCCATCCGTGATGCGGTGCTCGCTTCGTCGGGCAAACTGAATTTAGAACGTCCAGTTGGCTCCGCCGTGATGAAACTCGGCGGCGGTGAACTTGGCCGTCAGGTGAAGGGCGACGAACTGCTGAAGGAGAACCATCACCGCAGTTGTTACCTGCCAATGGCTCGCGGCTATGTTCCCGAATTCCTCAATGTCTTCGATATGGCCGACCCGGAACTTGTCACCGGCCAGCGCGACGTGACTACCGTCGCTACCCAAGCCTTGTATCTGATGAACAGTCCAGTCGTACACGATCTTTCCGAATCAACAGCTCAACGGCTGCTAAACGATCCTCGCTTCGTCGATTCGAATGCCCGCGTCGACTACGCCTTCCGCCTGATCGTCGGTCACCGGCCTACCGTCGATCAGATCGGCGAGGTCCAGCAGTTCCTGAAAGACTTCGCGAGCACACAAGCGGCCGGCATGAGCCCCGATCAACGTCGCTTGCAAGGTTGGACGGCGCTTTGCCACACGCTCTATGCCTCCGCTGAATTTCGGTATGTGTATTAGCTCAAACACATGAACACAACATCCCCTTGCTGACACGTCGGGCTACTTCAGAAACTTTCCAACGTCATTCGCAGGTGCCTTATGAACCCACTCTTCTCGCGTCGCGAATTGCTCCGGTCGACCTCGTGCGGTTTTGGCATGTTGGCCCTCGCTGGACTTTGCGAACAACTGGCCAAAGGCTCTCCCGCTGCGAGTGGTGAACCTTCGAGCAATCCGCTGGCTCCGCGGACACCGCACTTTGAGCCCAAGGCCAAGCGCGTGATCTTCATGTTCATGCAGGGCGGGCCTTCGCACGTCGATACCTTCGACTACAAGCCGGGCCTGGAGAAAGACGACGGCAAATCGCCCGGCCAAGTCCCGGGAAAGGGTAATCGCAAGCTGCTAAAGTCGCCGTGGAAGTTCAACCCGAGCGGACAAAGCGGTCTGCCGATTTCGGAACTCTTCCCGCATCTCAGCAAGCATGCGGACGATCTCTGCTTGCTCAATAGTCTGCATTGCGACTTGCCGAATCACCCGCAAGCTGCGGTGCAAATGCACACGGGCAATTTTCAGTTCGTCCGCCCGTCGCTCGGCGCGTGGGTGTTGTATGGTTTGGGAAGTGAGAATCAGGAACTGCCCGGCTTCATCACGATCAATCCCATCGGCCGCGTTGGCGGCGCGCAGAACTATGGCAGCTCGTTCCTGCCGGCTGCGTTTCAAGGGACGCGGGTCGGGGGCGAGGGCGTGCAGCTTGCCAAGGCCAGTGTGCCCAACATTCGCAACACCGATCTCACGGGCCAGCAACAGCGGCAGCAACTCGACCTGCTGCAAAAGCTGAATCAAGATCGCCTCCAAGCCGATCAAGTGAACCCGCAACTCGAAGGTGTGATCGAGTCCTACGAGCTGGCGTTCCGCATGCAGTCTGCCGTGCCCAAGGTGATGGACTTTGCCAATGAATCGCCCGCCACGCTCGCCGCCTATGGCATCGGCGGCGCAGGCGGAGCCGGTGGCAAGGCCAAGGGTGGCGGAGGCGGCACCGACAACTTCGGTCGTCAGTGCCTGATGGCTCGCCGGTTTGCCGAAGCGGGAGTGCGGTTCATCGAAGTGGGTCTCGGAGGCTGGGATCAGCACGGGCAACTGCGCAATCGCTTGACGGCGAATTGCACCAGCATCGATCAACCCATTGCAGCGTTACTCAACGACTTGAAACAGCGGAGCATGCTCAAGGACACGCTCGTGGTTTGGGGCGGCGAGTTCGGCCGCACTCCTCATGCCCAGAACGAAGATGGTCGCGACCACAATGCCACCGGCTTCAGCATGTTTATGGCAGGCGGCGGAGTGAAGGGTGGTATGCGGTACGGTGCCACCGACGAGCATGGCATCAAGTCGGTCGAAGACAAGATGCACATTCACGATCTGCATGCGACCGTGCTGCATCTGCTCGGCCTCGATCACGAAAAGCTCACCTACCGTTACAGCGGTCGCGATTTCCGCCTGACCGATGTCCACGGCAACATCGCCAAAAAGATTATTGCCTAATCTCGATCTGACTTATCCTGCGTGGGACGCTTATGCGCACCAGCCGGGCTGGGGTTTGTCCCAGACCTGGGGATCGCGGCCGGCGCGAACCTTGGCGACGGCTGCTTCAGCATCGGTAACATCCTTGGCCGTGGGATGCACTTCGAGCGTGAGCAGGAACGCTGCCCGCTTGCCACCATCGATCTTCACGACGCGACCTTGTTCGCCTTCGTAGCTGCGCGGGTTCGGAAAGTTCGTCCCTGGTTCGAGGCCCGTGACATAGCCGTCGTTCTCGGCGGTCGTGTTCTTCCACAGCGAGAAGCAGGGGAGTTGCCGCTTGTTGAAGACCAAGCTTACGCCCTGTGTGCTGTGGGCGTTCTTGAGCAGCGTGCGCGTCCAGCCATCGTCGGCGGCGTAGAGTTCCATGAAGTAGACCATCTCTTCGTAACCGGCCTGCGGAGCCGGATAGCTGTCCCAGGTGCGAATGCCGCTAGCGGCGTGATCGTTGCGCGGAACAACCGTCTTGGCAGGCAGCACCACGCGCGAGCCACCGTCGAGCATCGGCAAGCCGAAGTTGGCGTGATAGAGCATCTGCATTTCGGCAGGGCCACCCGAGAAGTTTTCGATCTCGTCGTGAATGGTCACGGAGTGATCGTTGAACCGTGTGCTGAACTGCGTGACCATTCGCAGCTTGAGGAAGTGGAAGCGAGTTTCCTCAACGATGCCGCGGACCGTAATTTCTTGCGTGGTGGTATCGACCGTCACCGAAACATGAATCGCCGGGCGATTGGCGATGCGACCGTGGACCGGATACTTCAGCCGGCCAGTCTCTTTGTCGAACTCTGGCGCGCCGTTGCTCTCCAGCCCGCAGCGAACCATCAACTCGTCAAAGCCATCGAGCCAACCGAGCCCACTCGGTTCGCCGACATTCACGAAGGCAGGATTCACGGGTCCGCGCACGGGCGACTTCCAACCAATCTCCATGTCGCCCAGCCAGGCCTTCCACAGACCCATGCCGCGTGTGGGCAGAACCGAAAACGTGAGCTTGCCGTTGTTCACGCGGATTTCGTCGACCCCTTCGCTGAGGCCGCCGTGTAGGGTTCGTTTCTCAATCTTCCACGCGCCATCGACGCCCACATCTTGCGGCGTGATGAGGTCGGAGTCGACGCGGGTATTGTCGGCTTGATGCAGGAGAGTCCAGGTGCGGGTCGTCATGGGGCAAATTCCAGATGTGGGTCAGTTCGTGGGCTCAGCAGGTTGCGTGGCAGGTGGCAGTGCCAGCGCATCGGCTTCAGCCTGTTTGATGACCAGGCGACGAATGGCGGTCGCGTGGCCCGTGGCAGGATCGATGTCGACCAGCGAACCGTGCAACTGCACATCGCCGGTGGCCACATCGAACTGCGTAGGCTGAAAAGTGATTGTAGTCTCCATGACGCGGTCGATTCTACGTCCAAGTATGCTCTCGTGCGGACCGGTCATCCCCAGGTCGCATTGGAACGCGGTGCCACCCGGCAGGATCTGCTCGTCGGCAGTTGTCACATGCGTGTGCGTGCCAACCACGGCGCTGACGCGGCCATCGAGCATCCGCCCCATCAGCTGTTTGTCGCTGGTGGCTTCCGCATGAAAATCGAGGACGCGAATCTTCACCTCGGCGGGAATCTCGGCGAGCACGCGCTCCGCTGCTTGAAACGGGCAGTCAACGGGCTTCATGAACACTCGCCCCAGCAACGAAAAGACCGCAACCGATTCGCCACTCGCGGCTTTTACGACCGCCCAGTTCTTGCCCGGTGCCTTCGGCGGATAGTTCGCCGGTTTGACGATGTTGCACTCGCTATTGAGGATCGAGCAGATTTCGTTGCGGCGATAAATATGATCGCCGAGCGTGATGCAATCGACACCGGCAGCAATCAGCTTTTTATAAATCGACGGACTGAGGCCGCTGCCATCGAGCGCGTTCTCGGCATTGGCCACGACCAGGTCGATCTGCTCGCGTGCGCGCAGAGCCTTCAGGACCTGCACGACGATTCGCTGGCCCGGTTTGCCGACAATGTCGCCAATTAGCAGGATGCGCAATGGAACCTCACGAAGAAACATCGGCACGATAGCCGATTTTACGTTTGGGTGGTGGCTCGGGAGAAGCCATCAACTGGCGAATCGCGTCGGAGGCGATGCGGAATTGCTCGTCATGCTTACCAGAACTTGATATTCCAATTTGGAACATCAAGTTCTCAGCCTCTTCTTTGGTTAGCTGAAACATGAAATCGTCGGGGAAGCGGTTCTGGTTCCGACTGACGGCTTTGTTCAAATTTGCCGTCGTCACTCCGTACAGCAGCGCCAGGTCCTTATCTAGCAATACCTTCTGCTCGCGAATGAACAGAATCGACTGCTGAATCCTTTCGGCTGGGACTAGATTTTCGGCCATCTCTTACTCCCCGTCAGTCGCTGGAGGTGAAGGGGGCAGAGGACGAACGCGAATCCTCGTGGGAGTGATGACGATGAACTGCCCCTGAGGATTGGCCTCCACAACCGACCAGACTACTTGTAGTCTGGCGAGCATTTCCGCTGGCAATATGTCATCCATTCGCAACAACACGACTCCCTGACTTGTGAGGCGATCTCGAAAGATCAGCTCTCCGTAGTCCTTGTCCGAAGTGAGAATCAAACGCTGCTCTTGCTCGGCGCGAACCACCCAATCGGAATCTGCTGCGCCGGGATGAATTTCAACTGCTACCAGGACATCGTGCCCCATGGCACGGAGCCACGAGCTGATGTCATAAGGTATGTTTTCGTCCGCGAGGAGTTTCATGCCACCGACGCATCATTGATAAATGGACTGATCCATGGTAACGACGTCAGCGGCGTACAGCATTGCTGCTCGGATGTGCTCCGTACGAAGCGAGGGATACTGCTGAAGGAGAACTTGCTCCGACGCTCCTGCGCCGATTTGCCGCAGTACAAACTCCACGGTCAAACGCGTTCCCTTAAAGACGGGCTTCCCCGTTTGTATGTCCTTGCGTTCTTCGATGTAATCCTGCCAGTTGATCTTCATCGGATTCACCTGAGGAGTTGCGAGACTGTTCGCTTCATTCTATCTCGTAAGCCGGAACACGCGGTACACCGCGCTGTTCCGGCTTGATTTGCGAGAAGGTCTTGATTCGCAGCCTTGCCGGAACTGCGCAAGTAAACTTTGCTCCGGCCTACTCCTATCTCGCGACCTCAATAAACCTCGATTCGCGCACGACCGTCACTTTGATCTCGCCGGGATAGGTCAGTTGCTCTTCGAAGGCCATGGCGATATCGCGGCACAGCTTTGCTGCCTTGGCATCGTCGGTATCGCGCGAGCTGGCAAGCACGCGCAGCTCACGACCCGCTTGAATGGCAAAGGCCTGTTCGACGCCGGGGAAGCCGCAGGCAATCGACTCTAGTTCCTCCATCCGCTTGATGTACCGCTCGAGCGATTCGCGGCGAGCACCGGGGCGAGAAGCACTGCAGGCATCGGCTGTGGCGACCAACATCGTGTAGGGATACTCCGTGACGATCTCGTCGTGATGACCATAGGCAGCGTGCACCACTTCGACCTTCTCGTTGTGCCGCTTGAGCAAGTCGGCACCGATCTTCGGGTGGCCACCTTCGAGTTCGTGATCGGCAGCCTTGCCGATATCGTGCAACAGGCCCGCACGACGAGCGAGCGTCCCATCGAGGCCGACCATCTCGGCCAGCAAGCCCGAAAGGAAGGCCACTTCGACACTATGCCGCAGCACGTTCTGGCTATAGCTGGTACGGAAGTGCAACCGGCCGAGCATGTAGATCACGCGCGGATGCAAACCGTGCGCGCCAACTTCTTCGGCCGCTTCTTCGCCTTTCTTCTGAATGAAGGCTTCGATTTCCTTAGCCGTTTCGGCGGCGATCTCTTCGATGCGCGAGGGGTGAATGCGACCATCGGCGATGAGCTTGGCCAGTGATTGGCGAGCCACTTCGCGGCGGACCGGATCGAACCCGCTGACGATAACAACGCCCGGAGTGTCGTCAATGATCACATCGACGCCGGTTGCTTTTTCGAACGCGCGAATGTTGCGACCTTCGCGGCCGATGATGCGCCCCTTCATTTCGTCGTTGGGAATATCGACGGTGCTCGTCGTGCTTTCGGCGGTGTGGGCCGAGGCATATCGCTGGATCGCTGTGAGCAGAATGTCGCGAGATTTTTGTTCGACTTCCTGCTGAACGCGGCGTTCATGCCGCAGAATGATGGAGCCCATCTCCTGCTGCAATTCTTGTTCAAGCGTATCGAGCAGCCGCTTGGAAGCTTCGCCGGGCGAGAGTCCGCTCAGGTTGTGCAGCGTGGTGCGCTGGGCCTCGATCAGTTTTGCCAGCTCTTCGTTGCGACGGCTGGAGTCTTCTAGTCGTTCGGCCAAGCGACGCTGGGTGGTTTCGACGATCCGCTCTTGCTTACGAAGGTCGTCGCTCGACTGCTGGACTTGTTCCGACCGCTTCTCAACGGTTCGTTCCCGCTCGCGCAGCTCGTCGCGAGCTTTGGTCAGCTGTTTTTCGGTCTCGGCCTTCGAAGCAAGCTCGCGCTCTTTAATGGCGAGCTCGGTTTCTTTCAGCTTGGACGCCGCATCGCGGGCCGCGCGATCGAGAATTTCTTTGGCCTGATTCTCGGCATCGACCTTTCGCAGTCGATCAAGAAACTTCACCACACCAAACGTCAACACGACTGCAACTGCCGCAGCAATTGCACCAATCATTAAAGGACTGTCCACATCGCCTCCGCTGTATCTTCTGGCAGCACGTTCTCTTTGCAGAGAACAGCGTAGGAGCTGCAGCGATGTTCACGCGTCGCGGGGAGGTGACGAGCACTACCCGCGCGGCGTCAACTTTGACGGCGAACGAACAAACGTGATGACGAGAACTAACGTGACAAGTTTACCAACGACGACGGTGCACACCCGGAGAGTCAGCAATGCGTACGGCCGTTGCCGACGGACAAAGCGCTCGTGCGCGGACCGGTTGCGGGGAGAGCCAACACTGAATGCCTGCCCGAATTCTCGCCAACGGCGACTCACCGGTCGACGCTTGCGTGCGCCGAACGACGATCGCCCCAGACGGCAGGTTGCGCTGCGACGACCGTCCGGCAACAGGTTGCTTCGTCAGCAACTGCCAGACAGCGCACAGCCAATGCCATACGATTGCGAGAAATTCCATACCACTCTTCCCCGGCCAACGATGCAGCTTGCACCCGGCCTCACACGCGCCTGCACCAACAATCCGCCAGGCTGTCTTTCGCCCTGCGGCGTGCAAAATCGATTACGAACGTCAAAACGCCTGCCCGCTTCGCCTTCAGGCCGAAGCAAGCTTCTACACCAGTTGCCAGTTCATGTTTGAACCAAGCAAGGGGCGAACCCACTGCCACCCCCTGGCACGAGTAGCATATTAACACAGTCTTCGCATGCTGCAACCAGCGGGGGTAAGGGCGGGAGGGGCCAGAGGTTAGGGGCCAGGGACCAGAGCCGGAATAAGGGAGCGAATGATCCTTGTCGATTTGCCGATTCAGCGAACAATAAACAGCGGACTTCCGTTCCTTCATTCCTGATCTCTTCGTCCCTGGTCCCTGATCCCTGGCCCCTAACCTCTGGCCCCTTCCCCTTATGCTCACTCAACTATCTGCCGCGTGGCCCGTTGATACCTGGCGCGATGTCACTGTCGTGGTGGCGGTCTCGGGCGGGGCCGATAGCGTGGCGCTGTTGTGTGGTCTTCAGGAAATGAGGTCGAAGTCGGCTGGTAAGGGCCGACTCATTGCCGCGCACTTCAATCACCGGATGCGTGAGACTGCCGAGCACGATGCCCAGTTTGTACAGAATCTCGCAGATGATTTGAAAATAACTTGCGTGATTGGCCGAGCCGAGCAACCGCTGACCGCCACCGGCGGCGAAGGTCTCGAAGCGACCGCGCGCGCGGCGAGGTACAACTTTCTGCTCCAGGCCGCTTCGGAACATGGCGCGCGATATGTCGCGACGGCCCACACCCTGGACGATCAGGCCGAGACGATCTTGCACCGCATCATTCGGGGCACCGGGCTCGCCGGCCTCGCGGGCATTCAGCGCACTCGCCCGCTGAGCGAAGCCGTTACGCTGATTCGTCCGTTGCTTGAGGTCTGTCGCGCGGAAGTGGTCGCGTACCTTTCCGAGCGACAACAGACCTTTTGCATGGACGAAAGTAACGAAGACCCCAGCTTCACCCGCAACCGCATTCGCCACGCCCTGCTGCCCCAACTGGCCTCGCAGTACAACCCGAACGTCCGCCAGGCCCTTTTGCGGCTCGGACAATTAGCCGGCGATGCCCAGCAAGTCATCCAGCAACAGGCCGACGAACTGTTCTCGCAGGCGGTTCAAATCATGTCAGCCGATAAAGCGAGTGTGAATACTCTCGCGCTGCAGCAACAGCCTGTTCATCTGGTCCGCGAACTGCTCGTCCAACTGTGGCAGCGGCAGCAATGGCCGCTGCAACAAATGGGCCTGCACGAATGGGACGCACTTGCGGAACTGATCACCGCCGACTCAGCCAAACCAGCGCGCTCGCTCAACTTGCCCGGCAACATCCGCGCAAGCCAAGAGGCAGAGCAAGTAACCTTGCTCCGCCTCAAGAATGGTTAATCAGCGTTCGGTTACCCACTGACGGAACTTCGCGAAGTACCGCTGGTTGTCGGCCTACGGGTTAATACTCAACAGCACCTTCGTCTTCGCCCGTATGGGCACCGTGCAGCTCAACCGGCTTATAGCCACCCTTGGTCGTGAAGTAGGCGATAATGCCCATATAGCAAACGAGCATGAACATGGGAAAGTAAGACATGGCCTTGAGAGCATGCTGATTGCTGTTCTCACGAACCTTGGCAACTTCTTCCTTCGCCGCTGCACGACGATCTTCTGGCAACTGGTCGATGATTTCTCCGAGCTTGGCGTCATCGATCGTCTTGTAAGACAACACCTCGTAAATTCGCTTTTCCACAACCGGAACAACCTTGCCATCTGACACTAAGCCAGGAACGTCTTCCTGAAGCTTGGTGTTGTCGACGATGGCTGCTTGCTGAGCTTGGGTCTGCAGCGTGCCGATGTACGGGAAGCCGAGAGTACCAACGGCCAACATGCCGATGCCTGCGATCGCGTTCAGTGTGAGTGCACCACCCTTAGGGAACTGTTCGGCAACCACGCCGAGCGTCGTTGGCCAGAAGAAGGTCTTGCCAAAACCGTACAACGTGGCGGCGATGAATATCGCGGTTCCTTGAGCAAAGCTCAAGTAGAACAAACCGGCGATTGCGAGCACCGCGCTAGCCGCGAGCAAGCCCAGCGGTGAGATCTTATGCACGATGGGACCAGCAAAGAATCGCAGCACCAGCATGATGGCCGAGGTGTAAACCAGAATCCAACCAGCATGAAAGCCTTGCTCTTTGGCAATCCCTTCCATGATGGTCGAGATCCAGCCGTCCGTGCCAATTTCAGTCGTGGCCAGTGGCATCATCACAAAGATGAGCAGAATCAACAGCGGGCGACCGATCGATTTGGTGTAAGCACCAAACGCAACGACGAACGCAATGCCCGCGCCCCAAAAGGCATACTTGACCGCAGGGCCGACTGGCGAAAAGAAGTCGATCAGTTGCAGCACGGTCAGGAATGCCACGACTGCTGCGCCACCAATGCCAAATTCAGCAAGCATTTCCTTATAGCTGACACCAGCCGAGACCCGTTCGCTCTCAGGGAACTTCTGTCCCACCAGCATCAGGAAATAGATGACCGTCGGAATGCCGATCAACCCGACCTTCACCCACCAGGGTGTGGTTGGTGCGAAAGTATCGATGCCGATCAGCAGCAAGCCCGTAACGACCAGACCGCCAGGCCAACCGGCATGCAGAATATTCAGCCACTTGGTTTTTTCGCGGCTGAAAAGAGTCGCTACCACGGGGTTCGCGAAAGCTTCGACGGTGCCATTCGCCAACGCGCAAATCAAACTACCCCAGTACAGCAGCTGATAGCCGGTTTGCTTGTCCGTGGCAAAATATGCCGAAACAGCCATCACGGTCCAAATCAAGTGCCCGAGAAAGGCGATGTACATGGCCACCTTGTAGCCGATGCGATCGATTACCAGGCTGAAGAAAATAATGCTGACGGCAAATGGCCAAATGCCGATTCCGCCGAGACGTCCGAGTTCTGCTTCATCCAGTCCGAACTGAGCCTTCCATACCCCCAGGAGCGACAATCGGCCCACAAATGCAAAGGCGGTGGTAATGAGGGCAACGAAGCAACCCCAGAACAAGACCTGATGCTCGTTCTCGGCTGCAAGGGGCTTGGCAGCAACGCCTGATGGCTTTGCCATAGTAAGTTCACTCCGAATCTTGTCTGGGAGAGGTGTTGGGCAATTCGCAAAGCTCGCGAGTATAGTCCCCGCGTTGCTAGCTGTAAATGAATTTAAACGCTGCCGGAGCGGGAGGTCGGGAATCAGAGGCTGGAGGTCAGAGGTTCGGAGCTGCGAGTATTGTTGGTTAACCGAGAGGCTGGCGGCCGCTCCTCGTCTTCACTCCCTCGCCTCGGTACCCTGGGAGATGGCTGAGCCGAGGGGCTAAGCTGCGGAAGAGACCCCTTGGCAGATCTCGACACCGTATTTTTATAAACTATTAAACACATACTTGACAACAGAACACCACAGTAATCTAATATCGGGAAGTTCTCTCAAAGTTTGGTTGTTGAGTCATTGGCCTGCGGAGCACGGTTCGGCGACGTCGTGCTCGTCCGGTGCAAGCCGCAGTTGCGATTGAACTGCCTGTCCAAGAACTAGCCCGGTTGTTGGACAAAGAGGATGAGTGGCAAAACTTGACGGTTCGTCGCAAGTACTACGCCTGCCGCCAGTTCTGACAAAAAGCGAGAACTGGTGCCTGTCCAAAAACCCCGCCGGTTGTTGGACGTTTGGGTGTTGTCGGTAGGGACTTTTAACGCCCCACCCACGCTGGTCTGACGGCGTGACGTCTTCCCTTAGCGATTTCCGGCAATTCGCAGCCAAATCTCTCGAATACTGGTGATTACGTTTCACTGGCCCCTGGAGAATAGCTGTGAAGAGCCTGCTGGTTCGTGGTTTTGTGGCGGTGGTGGTGATTGCCGGTTATGCCTTTTTGGCGAATGTGGCCGAACGTGGGAACAGGCCCGAGCGCGTGACGCAGTCCCTGCAACAATTGCACGACGAGGGTCAAGCGCGCGAAGCCTTGGATCGTGAACATGCCTGGCGCGGTTTCTCGTACTCACTGGGTTGGCTCGTTGTCACCGGGATCGTAATCGCCCTGTTCGAGCGCGAACTAAGCGCTGGCGTGAAGCGTTTGACGTCCGTTCGCCGCAATAGCACAACCAACGCGACAACGGCGGCCCTGTTGCTGGTCGTACTCAGTACCTCGACCGGTTGTTGGCGGCCGTTTGAGCCCGTGCAACTCGAAACGATCAATCCGAACGAAGAAGCCTTCTTGCTGCCCCTGCTCGGCGATGTGAAGGCGCAGACTTCGACCAATAACGAAGAATACCTGCGCTCGAACCTGGTCTACACCAAGCAAGTGAAGGTTCCGCAGCAGTGGGTGCAGAAGGGCTTCGAAACCCTGGGCCCGAATGGCAACTGGAAGCCGGCCGCGATCCTGGTGAAGGTCGACAAGTCACCTGTCACGCGCGAGTGGACCGCTGATCCCAACAGCGGAACGTCGAACAAGAACGAAGCGATCTGGGTGATGACGAGCGACCAGGTCGAGTTCAGCACCGGTTGGACCTGCACCGCGCGCATTGCCGCTCGCGATGATGCCGTAAAGTTCCTGCACAACTACCCGAACGGTTCGTTGCAGAACGTGATGGATACGGAAGTGCGGGCCAAGTTGCAGGCCTCGTTTGGCCTCGAAGTCACCGACCTGCCCATGGATGTGCTACGTAAGGAAGCCACGCCGCACATTGTAAAAGTGACTACCGAAGTCACTGGTTTTTTTAAGGAGCGGGGCATCACGATCACGAACCTCGGTATCACCGGCGGCTTTGTCTATAAGGACAAAACAATCATGGATACCATGGTCAAGGTCTTCAACGCCGAGCAGGAAAAAGCCATTGCCTCGGCTGCATTTCAAGCTCAGGACATGAAGAACAAGACGGTCGAGTCTGAAGCGGAAGGCAAGGCGAAGGCCCTGCTGACCACCAAGCAGGCCGAAGCGGACGGCATCAAGGTGGTGGCCGACGCGAAGGTGTACGAAATCGAAAAGGCCAAGGAAGATGGCGAGATCTATCTTGCCCTGAAACGACTGGAACTCGAAAAGGAAAAGCTCACCAAGTGGGATGGCCGCTTTCCGACCTATTTTATTGGCGGCGGGAGTGGCTCATCACCCGACTTGCTACTGCAGTTACCTGCCGATCTCGCGGCCAAGCGAGTGGAATCAAAGTAACTCTCAACCATCATCAAAAAACGCTGGCCGATCCAGGAAGAATCGGCCAGCGATGAATTGTTAAGGTTGGCTCGTGCCAAGCATGCCGGGCTGGGTTTTACACACCCGTGATGACGATCTTGGCGAGGCCCGTGTCGGACAACGCACCATCGAACACGGTGTAGTCGATCAGTTCTTCGACGACCTCTCCGGTCATCAAGTCGTCGACAGCCGTGGGGTTGATGTTGTAGGTGAGCGAGCCGTCGGAATTGAGTTGGATCGTGCCATAGGTGCCGTTGTAGGCCACGCCGACCGTGCCACCCGCGACCGCTGAAACCGTGAGGTTGGCGGGCAACGTATCGGCATCGGTATCGTTAGTCAGCACATTGAGCAGGATCGCGGTCACCACATCGGAGTTGGCACTCGCTTGATCGTCGACAGCCACAGGTGCTTCGTCAGCAGCAGTGATGGTCACCGCGAAGGTTTGCGTGGCAATGCCACCCACGCCATCGGCCAGCGTCAAAGTGATGTTGGCGACGCCCGAGGCATCGGCGACTTGCGTCAAGGTGACGGTTCGCGTGGCACCGGTTCCCGTAATGACGATGCTGCCATCCGGAATCAGGCCTTGGTTATCGCTGCTGCCGGTCAACGTCAGGGTGTCGCCCGCATCGGGATCGCCAATGGTGACGACGATCGGATCGATGGCCACATCTTCAACCACGGTGAAGGGTGCGACGCTCGACATGGTTGGATTGTCGTTCTGCGGAGCCACCACGACGTCGAACTGCTCGGTGGTCGACAGGCCCGTTTCATCGGTAACGGTCAGCGTGATGGTGGCCGTTCCCGAAAGGTTGGCAGCTGGGGTGACTGTTACCGTGCGGTTGGCTCCCGTCCCGGCGATCACAATGGCCGCGTTCGGCACCAATGTGGTATCGCTGCTGGTACCCGTGACGGTGACTACGGCCAGATCAGAATCGGCATCGCCAACCGTGAAGGCCAGGTCGCTGGTCGCCACATCTTCATTGACATTCTGATCGGCAATGGTCGAGATCATCGGGGCTGCGTTGATATTCACAACGAACACTTCCGTCGTCGTACCACCGGCACCATCATCAATGGTCACCGTGATGTTCGCGGTCCCGGTCGCTGCGGCGACTGGAGTTATCGTGAGCATCCGCGAAGCGCCGGTGCCGGTGACAACCAGGCCGCTATCCAAAATCAGGGACTGATTCGAAGAGGTGGCTGTGACGGTCAGCGAGTTGACGTTCGTATCGATGTCGGCCACCGAGACGGTGATCGGAGCGATCGAGGCACCGACGGCAGCTTGCACATCGGCGATGGCAGCGACGGTCGGGTCATCGTTGATCGCGGTCACCGTCAGCACAAAGGTCTGCGTGCTGGTGGTGGTGCCATCGCTGACCGTGACGGTGATGGTGACATCGCCGGCAGCATCTGCAACGGGCGTGATGGTCAGCGTGCGATTCGCACCCGAGCCACCGACGACAATATTCGCGTTCGGCACGATGGCCTGATCGCTCGAAGTGGCCGTGACGGTCAAATCGTTGACGGGAGTTTCGTTATCGCCGACGGTCACCGCGATGGCGCTCGAAGCTGTGTCTTCGTTGGTCGAGGCTGCCGAGATCGGTGCGATGGTCGGAGCATCGTTGGCGGCTGTGACCGTGAGGACAAACGTCTCCGTGGTGGTCGTCGTCCCGTCGTTGACGGTAACCGTAATCGTGCTGGTTCCGGTAGCGCCCGTGGCGGGAGTGATGACCAGGGTACGATTCGCACCCGAGCCACCGACCACAATGTTCGCGTTTGGCACAACGGCGGTGTCGCTCGAAGTGGCCGTTACGGTGAGCGTTGCAGGGTCGGTTTCGACGTCGCCGATGGTGACGGCAATCGGACCGGTCGCGGTATCTTCAGCGGTGCTGAGATCGGCGATGGCCGCAATCGTGGGATCATCGTTGACAGCGGTCACGGTCAGCACAAAGGTCTCGGTGCTGGTTTCGGTGCCGTCGCTGACGGTCACGGTGATCGTGGCCGTGCCCGTGGCGTTCGCGGCGGGTGTGATGACCAGCGTGCGATTCGCACCCGAGCCACCGACGACGATGTTCGCGTTCGGCACAACAGCCTGATCGCTGGAGGTCGCGGTTACCGTCAAATTGGCGACAGGCGTTTCGGTGTCACCAACGGTCACAGCAATGGCGCTCGTGGCAGTGTCTTCGTTGGTCGAGAGATCGGCAATGGCGGCAATGGTCGGAGCGTCGTTCTGCGCCGTAACGGTCAGGACAAACGTCTCGGTCGTGGTCGTCGTGCCATCATTGACCGTCACCGTGATGGTGCTGGTACCAGTAGCGCCGGTGGCGGGAGTGATGACCAGCGTGCGATTCGCGCCGGAGCCACCGACGACGATGTTCGCGTTCGGCACAACCGCGGTGTCGCTCGAAGTGGCGGTCACCGTCAGCGAACCAACGGCGGTTTCGGCGTCGCCGATGGTAACCGCGATCGGGCTTGTGGCGGTATCTTGTTCGACGCTGAGATCGGCAATCGCCGCAATCGTCGGATCGTCGTTGACGGCAGTCACCGTCAGTACGAACGTCTCTGTGGTGGTCGTGGTGCCATCGCTAACCGTCACGGTGATCGTGGCAGTGCCGGTGGCATTCGCGGCGGGAGTGATGACGAGTGTACGATCGGCACCGGAACCACCGACAACGATGTTGGCGTTCGGTACCACCGCTTGATCGCTGGAAGTGGCAGTCACGGTGAGCGATCCCACGGCGGTTTCAGCATCGCCGACAGTCACGGAAATGGCACTCGTCGCCGTGTCTTCGTTCGTCGAGAGATCGGCAATGGCAGCGATGGTTGGGGCCGTGTTGGCGGCGGTCACCGTCAGCACGAAGGTCTCGGTAGTGGTCGTCGTACCATCGCTGACCGTCACCGTGATGGTGCTGGTGCCGGTAGCGCCCGTGGCGGGAGTGATGATGAGCGTGCGATTGGCACCCGAGCCACCAACGACGATGTTCGCGTTCGGGACGACGGCGGTGTCGCTCGACGTGGCGGTTACGGTGAGTGAACCTGCAGCGGTTTCCGCATCACCCACGGTCACAGCAATCGGGCTGGTGGCGACGTTATTGGGAGTGCTGAGGTCGGCGATCGCGCCGACGGTTGGAGCATCGTTGACGGCCGTGACCGTCAGCACGAAGGTCTGTGTGGAGGTTGCCGTGCCATCGCTGACGGTGACCGTAATGGTCGCATTGCCGGTCGCATTGGCGGCAGGAGTGATGACCAGGGTGCGGTTCGCACCGGAACCACCAACGACGATGTTGGCATTCGGCACGATGGCCTGATCGCTCGAAGTGGCCGTGACGGTCAGATTGGCGACGGGCGTTTCGGCATCGCCCACGGTTACCGGAATCGCAGTAGTGGCGGTGTCTTCGTTGGTCGTGACCGCACCAATCGCACCAATGGTGGGCGCTGTGTTGTTCGTATCGGTCACCGTGAGCACAAAGGTTTGCGTGCTGGTTGTGGTACCGTCGCTGACGGTCACGGTGATGGTGCTGGTGCCGAACTGATTCGCGGCGGGAGTGATGACCAGCGTGCGATTCGCGCCGGAGCCACCCACGACAATGCTGGCATTGGGTACGAGCGTCGTGTTGCTGGACGTAGCCGTCACGGTCAACGAACCGGCTGCTGTTTCGGCATCGCCGACGGTCACGGCAATCGGGCTGGTCGAGGTGTTCTCGGCAATCGTCACACCCGCGATCGCGCCGATCGTGGGAGCGTCATTGGCCGGAGTGATCGTCAGATTGACGGTGCCAGCGAGCGAAACGCCTCCCGCCGAATCGGCGATGGTGTACGTGAACGAATCGGTCGTCGTTTCCGAGCCATTGTGCGTGTAACTGACCGTGCCGTTGGCGTTCACGACAATCGTGCCGTTGGTTGGCTGTTGCACGATGACGATCGAGCCGAGGTTGAGCGAGTTCTCGGTGTCGGTGTCGTTGGCGGCGAGATTCAGCGAAGTGGTCGAGCCTTCGGCGACAGTAAAGGTGTCGGCAACGGCGACCGGAATCACATTGGTGGCCGTGATGTTGATCGAGACCGTCGCGACATTCGAGATGCGGCCGGCGCTATCGCGTACTGTGTAGGTGAGCGTATCGGAAGTGAAGTTGCCGCCAGCATTCACATAGGTGATGGTGCCGTTGGCGTTCACCGTGGCGGTGCCGCGTGTCGGCTGTTGCACAATCGTAACCGTCGAGGCATTCAAGGTTCCGCTGCCAGCCGAGTCGTTCGCCAGCACATTGAGCGTGGCTGTGGCACCACGGGCGACCGTTGCGGTATCGCCGACTGCACTCGGACCGGCATTGGTCGTTTTGACTTCGAAACCGATGACGATCGGGGCTCGGTGGAACTTGTTCCCAAAACGATTCAGGCGATCGGTATCGGTGCTGCCGTGAATAATCGTCGTCTTGCCGAATTCGCTGCTGCGGATATCGACCTGGTCGTTCTGGAAGCCGGTGTTCAGCGTAAAGTTTTTAACGAACAGCGAATCCTGAATTGAAACGACATCGTCTTCGCCAGCAGTGGTGATCGACGTGACGCCAGCGACGCGCAAACCGTTGACCACCAAATTCAGATCGGGATCGCTATCGGCGTAGAACTGATCGGCACCTTCGCCCGTATTGACGGTCAGATGGCCGGCCATCGAGTAGTTGGTAAAGCGGACAATGTCGTTGCCATTGCCCGTGTTGACCTTCGTTTGACCCAACACACGAAACACGGTCGTGCTAGAACCCGTCAGGCTGACTTCGTCGTTCCCCTCGCCAGTCTGCGCATTGACACCCATCCGCACGTTGTTGAGCGTGAGCGGGCCCGCAGCGCCATTGAAGGTCGTCGTGCCATCCAGCGCGGTAAGCACCACGCTATTGCCAGTGGTCCGCATCACTTCGAATTTGTTGTCCGCGGCATCGCCCACCAGCAACAGATAGCCGTTGGTAACGGTCGCCGTGACGTTACCGGCCAGCACTGCCCGTTCTTCCAGGCTTTCTAAACCGAGGAACGCCCGGCGGCGTTGTTGAGGCTTAGATGTAGAACGGTTGCGACCAGGGAACGAACGGGCCATAGAAAAACCTCGAGAAAATTGAGAGAAGCAAGATCGGCTCTGGCAGAAATCGCGAACAGCGACCTGTTGCAAACCGAATACCGCGAATGGGCATTGCCCGGGTATTCGCACGAAGCCGTCGATATGCCCCCGAAAAGGTGTGGAATTTGTGACTCTACGCGGACTGCGGAGACAAGGCGGAGTCCGACTAGTTGGACGCACGAGCGTCAAAAAGGTTCCAGCCGACTCAACAGCCCGAGCATCAAAGGAGCCTGATGTTGCCAAAACGCGACACAATGTCTTCGTTTTGGCAACGCATTTCGCGCGCCAGCATTCCCTACGCGTCAATCTTTCGCATTGTTCGATTTCGCCAGCTTTCTTACAATCCGGCCGTCAGATTCCCGGCCAATCGTGGGTGCTTTCAAACGCGTTAACGATTGTGCCGCCCCGCACGCTACGTCAAGGACGACGAGCCATGAGCGCATTACCAGCAGGTAGTTACGGATTGCTGTCGTCTCTCGAACAGCTGCGGCAAGGGCGCGAAGTGATTCGCGCCGAAGCCAATACCCTGCTCAACCTGGCCGAAAGCCTGGGCGAGGACTTCTGCTCGGCGGTGCAGCTGCTGCACGATTGTCGCGGCAGCGTTCTGGTCGCCGGCATGGGTAAGGCGGGACTCATCGGTCAGAAGATTGTGGCCACGCTGGCCTCGACGGGTACCCGCAGCCATTTTGTTCATCCCAGTGAAGCCATTCATGGCGATCTCGGTCGCATTCATCGCGACGATGTGTTGATCGTCCTTTCCTACAGCGGCGAGACCGAAGAGATCGTTCGGTTGCTGCCTGCCGTGGGGCAACTTGGCGCGTCGGTCGTCGCCATCACGGGTCAACCCGCCAGTACTCTCGGCAAGTTCGCCGCTGTCACTCTCGACCTCGGTTCCATTCGCGAAGCTTGCCCGCTGGGTCTCGCACCCAGTGCCAGTACCACGGCTATGCTCGCCCTGGGCGATGCGCTGGCGCTCGTCCTCAGCCAAATGCGCCACTTCAGCGAAGAAGACTTCGCGCGGTTTCATCCCGGCGGCAGCTTGGGGCGCAAACTGGCCAAGGTCGAAGAAGCGATGCGTCCGCTGGAACAATGCCGCATCGCCCGTGGCGATCAAACCGTCCGCGAGGCACTGCTGTTGCAAAGCCGACCAGGCCGCCGAACCGGCGCCGTCATGATCACCGACGACGAAGGTCGCCTGAGTGGCATCTTCACCGATAGCGACCTGGCGAAATTGCTCGAAGCTCGTCGGGAGACTTGCATCGACGGCCCCATCGCTGCCGTGATGACCCCTTCGCCCACGCGCGTCGAAGTGGGCACTCGCCTCGTCGTCGCTTGCCAACTGCTGGCCGATCGCAAGATCAGCGAATTGCCCGTCGTCGATGCCGATCACAAGCCTGCGGGGCTCATCGACATTACCGACGTCTGGAATGTTCCCGTCGCCGGCAATCGCTCGCCCGAGAACACAGCCGAAGTCGACCGCAACCAGGTCATCAAGCTCCATCGTCCCGTTTATCGCGAGCAGGCCGTCCCTGCACCGCACATCAGCGAGTCAGCCATCACCCTCGCCCAAATCATCGACAACGAAGAATGCTGGGACTAGTTGCCCGTCCATTCTCCCTCCTGTCTCAAAACTCAGAACCCAGAACTCCGAACCTTTTCCGACTCCATGAAACTGATCGACCGCTGCCGCCGTATTGAATTCATTTTGTCCGACGTCGATGGCGTGCTGACCGATGGCGGCATCACCTACGACAACCAAGGGATCGAGCAAAAGAAGTTCCACATTCGCGATGGCCTCGGCATCAAGCTGTGGCAACGCGCGGGTTTCAAATTCGGCGTGCTCACGGCTCGCACTTCTCACCTGGTGAAGTTGCGAGCGGGCGAACTGGGAATTGAGATCGTGCGCCAAGGCTTCGAAACGAAGTTGCCGGTCGCACGCGAAGTGCTGAAGCAACTGAATCTGACGCCCGAGCAGTGCTGCTACATCGGCGACGATCTTACCGACCTGCCTTGTATTCGCAATGTTGGCCTGGGTGTGGCCGTGGCCGACGCAGCCGACGAAGTTCGCGCCGCCGCCGGTCACATCACGCGTCTCTCCGGCGGCCAAGGCTGCGTGCGCGAACTCATCGAATTGATTCTCAAGGCCAAGGGCCGCTGGGACGAAACGATTCAAACCTACTTAGCTGATTAGGACCCGCAGTGATTCACATTCGGCGGTGGTTCTTCGCGACGATGACGGTCTTGGCGGCATTTCTCGCCTATGCGTCATTTGCTGCGCCACTGCTGGAACCGCCAATTCCTAAGGCGGTTGCTGGCCCTGGTCCCGAAGGTGAAAGGGAGCCCAGGCCGCCTATCCATCCTGAGTTGATGGCTCTCTTTCCCGATGATGCCTGGGAACGAGACGCCGTGAAGATCATCGAAACCGAGCAATGCACGCTGCTGCTCAAAGACTATCAGCCTACTGACGACGGCCGGCTGGAACTCAAGCCCTGCACGCTTGTGTTCTACATGACTCCGACGAAGGAAGAGCTGGCTGCCGGCGGTCTGAAACGCAAGGGTCGGCCGATTGTCTTGCGCGCTCCTCAAGGAGCCATCCTACAGTTCGACCGCGCTCTCGATTTTGCTCGTGCTGATTTCGGGCGCTTGATCGGTGGTCGCTTGCCCGGCGAGATCACGATCTTCAGTCCACCCAGCAAGCCCGGCGCGAATGACGCTTTGCAGCTGACAACGCGCAACTTGCAAATGGATGCCCAGCGGGCCTTCACTCCGCACGATGTCGATTTTTCGTATGGCGACAGCTTTGGTCGTGGCCGCGACCTCACGCTCTTCCTCAAGCCCAGCGAAAAGAATGGCGACGATACTGCCATCGGCGGCATCAGCACACTGCAGCTCTCGCGCATCGAGCGGTTGCATCTCGATCTTCCCGGGCAAGGCTTCCTCCCCGCGATGCCCGGCGCAACAGCCGACGTCAGCGGCGTTTCGAAACGCAAAGCACCCATCGAAATCACTTGCCGCGGCATGTTCGTGTTTGACTTCGAACAGCGACTCGCCGCCTTTGACGATCAGGTCGAAATCACGCGCCTCCTGCCTGGCGCATTGCCCGATCGCCTCACCTGTACGCGCTTGCGGCTCTACCTGGGCGGCAACGAAAAGGATGCTTCTGTCGATAAGCTCGCCGTTCCACCTCCGGGAGCCGATCCGGCCGCTGATCCCGTTCGGATGGTGGCCGTGGCCAAGATCGTCGCGACCGGCAACCCGGTGATTCTCGAAGGCCCCAGCACCGGGCTGTATGTCAAAGCAGCGCGCATGGAACTCACACCACCGCTGCGGCGCATCGCGCTTGAAAGTGGCCAAGGGCTGAAGCAAGTTTCGCTACGTCAGGGACCGCATGCCTTTGATGCCGTCGAACTGCAGTACGAAATGTCAACGAACGGCGGCCTGGGGCGCCTGTGGGCCGCGGGACCAGGGCGCTTGCAGACGATGCAACTCGTCAGCGGTCAGCCGCGCACGCTCGATGCCAAGTGGAACAAAGAGCTGCGCATTCAGCCTCAAGATGGCTCGCAGGTTGTCTCGCTGGTTTCGCAAGCTTCGGTTTCGCTGCAATCGCTGGGCACTTTCGTCGCCGACGAACTCCACTTTTGGCTGCAAGAAGCGAAACGCCCGCGCGCAGGGACCGACGGCCTCGTTCCGGTTGAGCAAGACATGCTCGGTTCGACCGCCTACGGCGCATCGCCCAATTCGACCGCCGGCCAACCCAAAGTGCAGATCGTCCCCGATCGATTGCTCGCCCTCCGCGGCGTCGAAGTCGATTCGCCCAAACTGCATGCCAAAACCGAACGGCTCGAAGCCTGGTTCTTCACTCCCGATCCTGCGCTGGCTGCTGCCGCGAGCAAGCAACCGGCTGGCATCAAGCCCGGGACGATCTTTGGCGGCGCACCGCGGCCCGATCAAGCGACGCAAAAGTTCGATGTCACCGGACAACTCGTGCAGATGCGCGTGGCCAGCGGCGGTGTCTCGGGCATCGAAGACTTAACCATTCAAGGCAATGCCCAGATCGATGAAATCCAAACGACACTCCCCGGCCAAGTACCACTGAAGCTGCGCGGCGAAGCAGTCGAGCTGCGCGGCGGTACCACGCCCGATGCCATCATTCACATTGTGGGCGCGCCGGCTCAGATCTCCGCGCGGGGCCTCTCGCTCAATGGCGATGCCATTCACTTGCACCGCGGCGAGAATCGCGTTTGGATCGATGGCCCCGGCGAAGCCACCTTCCCGCTTCCGCAAAAGATCGAGCCAGCCGGTCGCCCCGTCGAACCACCCCAGTCGATGCGTGTGACCTGGCAGAAGAAAATGAACTTCGACGGCCACACCATTCGCCTCGAACAAGACGTGCAAGCTCGCACGCCGACGCAACTCGTCCTCGCCGGCACGCTCGATGCTACGATCACGGAGCGCATCGATTTTGCGAACCCTGGGGTCAGCAATAAGGTCGGCCTCGCCGAGATGAAGCTCGACGGGGGTGTTTACCTGGAGAATCGCACGCTCGATCTCACCGGCCAGCAAACTTCGTTCGATACGCTCGAAACGCCGAACCTCTACCTGAATCAACTCACCGGCGCCATGCGGGCCGTCGGTCGCGGCAAGCTGCTGACCATTCGCAAAGGGGCCATCAAGCTGCCCGGCGCACCCTTGCCCGGTGCTCCGGCGGATGGTGTCGCGGCGAACGAAGATCCCAATCAACTCACGCACCTGCTCGTCTCGTTTCATCGTGGTATGACGGGCGACATGAACACCCGCACGGTGCAGTTCGAGCAGAATGTCGAAACGGTTTACACCAAGATCCCCGATTGGAAAGATCGCCTCACCATCGAGATGATCGATCAACGCGGTCTGGCCGCGCTGGGCGAACAGGGCATTTTGATGTCGAGCGACGCGATGCAAGTCGCCCAGGCTTTGCCTCCCGGTGGTGGCGAACCGTGGTACGAGTTGATGGCCGAAGGGAACACCCGCGTTGATGGCCGCACCTTCACCGCGCGGGCCCATCGCATTTCGTACACCTCGATGAAGGACATGCTCGTCGTCAAGGGCGACGGCCGTACCGACGCCGAACTCTGGTATCAACAGCGGGGCGCAGCCGCTCACGCCTATCAAGCGGCCCGCGAGTTTCAATTCTGGCCCAAGACCGGCGCTCTCAAAATTGAAGATGCCCGCGTTATCGACCTGCAGCAACTGGGCAACATCAACAAGCCCCGCCCAACGCGCCAGCGGTGAGCTTCGTTTTAGGCCGGTACTGCAGGAGTACCTTTTTTCCGACCTACCTCAGCGACCAGTTTCGGTGCCTGTACTTTGTGGCCGAGTTGCAACGAGCGGCGCATGGCCAATTGCTGCAGCTGAGAAACTTCCACGTAGAACTCAATCCGCCCGCTGATTTTCGCAGCGACGCAGCGACCACGCTGGAGAATGAGACAGTTTTTGTGCATCGCGGCAATCTTCGGCCCTGCAGTCACATGCCCGCTGAGGTTCAATGGATCGACGGCCGAGATCAGGCACCATTGCTCGTCGTCGGGCGACTCGCGCAGTTCGCGCAAGCGACTCACTGCCGATTCCAGTGCATACTGCTCGCCGATGCCCGCAATGAATCGGCCCCCCCGAATCTCGCCTCGCAGTTCCAGCCTGCGCAGGACGCGCACGAGTTCCCACCAGGCAGGTGCCGAGACTTCCCTCGCCAGCAAATCGCGAAACACCACGCCATAGCGGGCCAATAGCAGCCGGCACCATTTTTCCAAGCGCACTTCGCGCTCGATGCTCTCGACAACACCCGGAAAGAGCGACCAGCGGCCCGTCGCCGACGAGCGCGTCGGAATGGTCATGCCGCGTGCTCGGGCGCGAATCATGGCCGACGAGCGCTGGTTTTCGGTCTTGCCGGCGATGGCCCGAATGGCGGCGAAGGTATCGGCCGAGACCAACCCGGCTGCCGCGCACTCGCGCAGGGCTTCATCAAGTTCCGCGGGGAGCAAACCCGTGAGCGCCCGCAAGTCGTGTTGAAAGAGTGCGCCGCGTGCTTGCAAGGCCGCAATCACATCGCGGGCTTTGCCGCCGAGGTTGGCATCGCAGGGGGTGCGATCCGGCGGCAACAGCCAGGCGAGGTCTTCGCGCAGGGCGAGGGTAATCGGCATCACGCGGGTCATGCCCGAAAGGGGCTTGTCGTCTTCGTCGCGCTTGGGTGGTTGAAACCGGCCCCATGCCAGTTCGCCGCAGAGAAACAAATGATCGAGGCCGCTCGGGTCCCAATCGCTGACGCGGGCCGAGAGAACTTTGTCTTCCCACACACCGGCGGCCAGTTCAAAGCCTTGGAGCTGCGTCACGGCTTGCCGAATGCCGACTTCACCCTGGCGATGCGAGTCGGGCGTGAGACCATGCAGTCGCGTGAGATAGTCGACGAATACTTCCGCCGCGACGGGTTGAATCCGCTTGCGCAGGCCATCGAGTGTGAGGCGATGAATCCGCGCGAGCAGCCGGCGATCGCACCACTCGAGGGTCGCGGGATCTTTCGAAGCAAAGGCTGCTTCGCTGTAGCGACCGCGCATCACGGAGCCTTGCCCTTCGATCGCTTCGAGCGAAGCAAAGACCTGCGAAGGTTCCAGATGAATCTTCGCCGCTAGGGCCGTGGCGGTGATCGGTCCGCTGACGGCAATGCGGCCGCGGACGATCTCGACGCGGGCATCGGTTCCTTCGATCGTGATGTCCAACACAGCCGGCAACTTCGGTGGCGGAGCTACCGTCGCCGTGGCATACGCCGCGCGGATCAGCGGCCAGCGTTCGGTGGCGAACCAGAACTTTTCGCCATCGGCCCAGGTGCCACTGCAAACGCGACCTGCTGTCGAGAGTTGTTTCAGCCAGGCCAGCCAATCGCGACCTTCGTCCTGTCGCAGCACGATCATGGTCAGCAGAATATCGTGCACTTCGTCGGGATCGCGGGCAAACGGCCAGGCTTCTTCGGTTACCTGAGCAATCGCTGCCGGGTCGAGTCGCGCAAGGTCGCGCATCTGATCGATGGCCAAGCCGCGACGCGTCGTCACCGCGCGAGTCCGACGTTCTTCCAACGGAGCATCGTCGAGAAACGCATACGGCCGGGCGTTGAGCAACTGATGTGCGAAGGGCGAAGGCTCGCGGGTGTCGACTGGCGTGAACGTGATGTTGCCGGCCTTCACTTCGCGGAGAGCGTCGAGCCAGCGGGGCAAGTCCATCGCCTCATGCAGGCAGTCGTGCATCGTCTGACGCACAAGCGGGTGATCGGGCATTTCGATATCGCCGTGGTGATTCTCCAGACAGCCTACCGTTTCGGGAAACGTCGCCGCGAGCAGATCTTCGGCACGAAACTTTTGCAAGAACGGCGGCACCCGCTTGCCGCCCGACGATCGCAGCACTCCCAGAGCGCGCGTGATGTTCCACCGCCAACGAATGCCAAACATAGGGACGGCGAAGACTGCCTGCTCAAGCAGTTCTTGCGCGTTCCCCGCGTGCAACATGCCAAACAGACTCTCAATCGCAAAGCTGTGCTGCGGACCGATGGAAAGGAGCACGCCGTTATCGTCGGCGGCGGCCTGCAGTTCAAAATCGAAGCTGCGGCAGAAGCGCTTGCGCATCGCGAGACCCCAGGCGCGATTGATGCGGGCTCCCATGGGCGCGTGAATGATCAGCTGCATGCCGCCGGATTCGTCGAAGAACCGCTCGAAGACAACCTCCGTGCATGTCGGGACGACCCCCAGCGCTGCCCGCTGCGCGGCGACATATCGAATGGCCTGCTCGGCGCCCCAACTGCAGGCGCTGCAGTTTTCGATCAGCCAGGTCATCAGGTCCTTGTTCTGTGGCGAGACGAGCAACCCAGGGCCGGCAACTCCCTCGGCATCGGGCTCCCAAGCTTCTTCCACCAGGTTCGTGGCCAACTCGCGGCGCAAGTGAGACAGTTCTTGTGACAGCTCCATCGTGCGGCCGGGAGCTTCGCCAAACCAGAAGGGAATGTTCGGCGGCGCGCCCCCCGCATCGGCAACGATCACTTCGTCACGCGTGATCTGCGTGATTCGCCAACTGGTATTGCCGAGCAAAAAGATATTGCCGACCGTACTATCGATGGCGAAGTCTTCGTCGACCGTGCCGACTTGCTTCCCTTCCCCTTCGATGATGACTTTGTATTCGCCAAGCTCGGGAATCGCGCCGCCGCAAGTGATGGCCGCGATCCGGGCGTGGCGACGAGCCTTCAATTTGTTGTTGATCTGATCGCGATGCAAGTAAGCGCCGGCTTTGCTGCCGGGCTTGAGACCATCGCTGAGCATCTTGATGATGGCATCGAACTCGGTGCGCGGCAGATTGCGATAGGGCCACGCGCCACGGCACAGTTCGAACAGCGCGTCTTCTTCCCAGTCGTCGCTGGCCACTGTCGCGACAATTTGCTGAGCCAGAATATCGAGCGGCTGTTGCGGAATCTCGATCCGATCGAGTTGCCCCGTGCGGACTGCGCGAATCAGCGCGCAGGATTCGAGTAGTTCGTCGCGCGTAAGTGGAAACAAGCGTCCCTTGGGTGTCGCCCCCAGATTGTGACCCGAGCGGCCAATGCGCTGCAGAAACGTGGCAATGCTGCGCGGCGAGCCGATCTGGCAGACGAGATCGATATAGCCGATGTCGATGCCCATTTCGAGCGAAGCGGTCGCCACGATGGCTTTTAGCTCGCCCGCCTTCAGCCGCTGTTCGGCGTCGAGACGAATCTCTTTCGCCAGACTGCCGTGGTGACTGGCGACGGCCTCGTCACCCAGCAATTGCGTCAGGCTGTGAGCCACGCGTTCGGCCATGCGCCGCGTGTTCACAAAAATGAGGGTGCTGCGGTGCGATTGAATCAGGGCAATCAGTCTGTCGTAGACCTCGCCCCATTGATCGCCCGAGCAAACTGCCTGCAGTTCGCTAGGCGGCACCTCGATGCCCAGATCGAGATTGCGGATGTGACCGCCGTCGATGATGACGGGGCCAACGCGATTGCCAGCAGCATCGCGACCTTGCCCACCGACGAGAAACTCGCCGATTTGATCGAGAGGCTTTTGCGTGGCCGACAGGCCGATGCGCGTGGGAGGACGATCGCAGATGGCGGTCAGCCGTTCGAGCGACAGCGACAGATGCGAACCTCGCTTATCGCGGGCGAGGGCATGAATTTCGTCGATGATGATGGTGCTGACGGTGCGCAGCACTTCGCGACTCTTTTGCGAAGTAAGGAGTAAGTAGAGCGACTCGGGCGTGGTGACCAGAATGTGCGGCGGCTTGCGGAGCATCGCTTGCCGCTGAGCAGCCGGGGTATCGCCCGTCCGGACCGCCACGCGAATCGGCCAAACGGGCAACCCTTCGGCAATGGCCAGTTCGCAAATCTCTTGCAGGGGAATTTGCAGATTCCGTTGAATGTCGTTGCTCAGCGCCTTCAGGGGCGAGAGATAAACGACGTCGATCCCCTGGGGCATGTCGCCCGCGAGCCAGCGGCGAAAGAGCCGATCGAGACAAACCAAGAACGCGGCCAGCGTTTTGCCCGAGCCGGTCGGCGCGGCAATGAGGGTATGTTCGCCGCGCGAAATGTGCGGCCAGCCCGCCAATTGAGGCGGCGTAGGCTCGCCGAACCGCTCGCGAAACCAGCGTGCGACCAGCGGATGAAAGTTCGATCCAACCATGGCAATCACCGCGCTAACAAAACAACCCGACCAGTGTGCAATTGTCTATTATACGAAGATTGTAGCTGCTCGCGAGGTGCAAGAGTGTGCCGCAAGGGCGGGTGATAGCACGGGGAGAATCGATGTATCACGCCAAGACCATGAAATTGCTGGGGCTCGATGCACGGCCTTCGATCCAGAACATTGCGAGGATCGAGCAGGCGGAACAGCGGCTGGGGTTCACATTCCCTGCGGCGGTGCGCGAGTGGTACCAACTGCCGCGAGCATTGGCCATCTTGGCGAAGGGGAGCAACGACGACATTGCCATTCCGCTGGAAGATTTCGAACTCGATCCGTTTGGCGTCGATGAATTTGTGCGCGATGAATTCGCTGCCGACGAACCGGACCTGCAGCGACTCTTGCCCATCAAACGCGAAAACCAGGGAGTCTGCGTCTGGTCGGTCCTGCTCGATGGATCGGAAGATCCGCCGGTGATGGTCGAAGTTAGTCGGGACGGAAATGTCATTCGCTACGCGCCGACATTCTCCGAGTTCATCTATACCTGCGCCTGGGATGATGCACTCATCTTCCAATCTCCCTTCGTGCTGCAAGCAAACGGTGTCGACGCATCGATGGCGACGCTGGCACATTTGAAACAGCACCTGACAGAAGAACTGACCACCTATGGCTGGCCGGCGGATCAACAGCTGCGGTTTCGCGGCACCGACGCAACCCTCCTGATCCATGGGCCGAAGTCGGCGGATTGGTACGTCGCCGCAAAGCAAATCGATGCGCTCGAAACCATCCTCCGCCTGATTTGGAAATGCGCTGACCTCAGCCAGCATCTTTACGATTGCTCGCTTGAAGTTCGCGACGAACATGCCGCCAAGAGTCTGCTGGAGCGGCTCAGGCGTGAGTAATCGATCCTCGCACGGCTAATGACATGGACGTGCGCGAAGTCACGGGCGTATATTGGCTGCATGGATAGATCCCGCCCCGCAGCGCCGATATTCGCGGCCTTTTTGTTGCTGCTCCCGCTGTTGTACGTCGGTAGCTACTGCGCGCTAGTAGTTCCAGCACAGTACTACATTGATGGCGAATGGGTCATTGCTTATCGCTGCGGGGCAAAGTGGTCGGCTAGTTTTTTCTGGCCAATGGAGCAGCTAGACCGCAAGCTGCGACCGGACCCATGGATGCCCATAGTGACACCAAGGATTCTTGGTAGCGACCCCGACGAACCTCTTGGGATTGATTTCGAGTGACCCGCAATATATTCCGCGGGTCGGTTCGCTCGCCACTTATTAAAAAATTTGTCGTCAATAACTTGACAATAAATCACCCTCATTGCAACAATATCGTGGTGTTCTCTTTTGCTTTTGTGCATGAGGCCACGCTGGCGGCTGCGCGGTTGGTCTAGGCGTGCGCGCTAGGCGGGGTTGTAACTGCGATCGAATGGCCTAACGAGAGTTCGCCCGGTTATTGGACAAAAGGAGGGCGTTGCAAAAGTGCTCTGCGAGTTGCAAGTGATACGACGGCAGTCACTTCCAACGAGATACAAGCGTTGGTGCCTGTCCAAAAACCTCCAACGGTTATTTGACGTTGTGATGTTCGTCAGCAGACGGGTTGGAAGGATCGATTCCCTTCCAAACGAGGTTGGTCCAAGAGCGAGCGAGGAAGCGGACGCGATCTGATCTCTGATCTCTGTCGTTGACCGCCGAGGCAAGCGAGCGAAGCTGGGCAAAGCTAACGATTGGTTATCAAACGGTTATCAAGAATTCATCGAATTGTGCTTATTTGTTCGCGTAACATGCAAAATGAACGGGACTTACGGTGAACGGTTATCGCGAAAAAAGAGTCGAAAAAGTTATCAAAAGTGGTTATCAGCGGGGCGGGGAGAATGGCCAGCGGCGACGGCGAGAGAGCCGTCGGTGGGCGTCATTTCACGGGCCGTTGTCCCCAGGGAAGGGGCATGGTGGGCGGCACGCGATGGCGATCGTGGCGAACGTCCTTGGGACGGTCTTTGAACCAGGTCACAAAGCGGACGAGTTGCTTCACAGCCTCTTCGTAAGCCTGCCGGCCTTTTTCGGGCGTGGCAAGTTCCGCTTCGCCGAGCACGCCTGTCTCGCTGTAACTGCTGGTCCACGATACGACCGTCGCCGGCCCCGAGCCGAACAGGTCGACCCATTGAAACGGGCTCTGGTCAGCATTGAAACTGATCAGGCCGTTCTTGATGAGATCCTTGCGCACGTTATCGCCGTCGAGATACATGTAGAGCGACGTTTCCAACTCGCAGGCATGTGCACAGCCGCCAGGAAACTTGCTCTGCCGCCACTTGGGGAGAAACTCTTTGTCCACAGTGAGCAGATTCCACCATGCAGCGACGAGACATTCGGCGTCGGTTTCCAGATTCGTCCGCCGCGCGACGAGATCCAGATTCGGCATGTTCGAACCATGCCCGTTGAGCAGGATGATCTTTTTGAAGCCGTGATACGCGAGCGACTTGGTGATATCGAGCACATGGTGCATGAAGTGCTCGAAGTCGTTGTTGATCGTGCCCGGAAAATCCATCACGTGCCCCGTGTAGCCATAGGCCACGATCGGCAGCACCTTCATTTTCGAGGGAATCTCAAGACCAGCGCCCTTAGCGATCCCCCCGGGACAAACCAGGTCGACATCGAGGGGCAAGTGCGGCCCGTGCTGTTCGACCGCGCCGCAGGGCACGATACAAACTTGCCCTTCCTCGACCGCATCGTTAATCTCCGGCCACGTCAGCTTTTCGTAGCGGTACTCGGTCATTACGCGGCTGGGCATGGTGTGTCTCGTTGCAATGGAAGATCAAACGAAAACGGGGGCCAGAGGATAGAGGCCAGGGACCAGGGCAGGAATGTAGTCGTTTTTCCCTGGCCCCTAATCTCTAGCCCCTGGTCCCTGTTCGTCGAACCACTCATCGTGCGGATCGAACTTCGGAAAAACGACGATCAGCACTTTCGCGCGGCCGAGCGCGCGGTGGCGAGTGCCGGGGCGAATCATGATGCAGGTGCCGGGGCGAACGTCGAGAATTTCGTCGTTCAGCTGCATGCGAGCATCGGGCTCGCATTCGAGAAAGTAGTAGGTCTCGGTCAGCCGCTGGTGATAGTGCAGCTTGGCGTCGACCGAGATCTCGGTCACATGGATTGTGCCGGGATAGTCGTCGACCTCGGCCAGTCCGCGGCGGGCCTGGCCACAAGGACAAGCGACGGGAGCTATCGAGGCGAAATCGACCAGTTCGTAAGGAGCTTTTTGCGTAGCTGTATTCATGCGGAACATTGTCGCGCACGAACCGGTTCGATGCAAATGGCCTGCCGCCAGGAAGAACTAGCGGCGTTGGATGTTGGTCGCGGTGCGCTGGGCGACGCGTTGACCGACGCTGGACGACACGCTGGTGAAGCCGCGTTTGACATCTTCGTTGCAGCGGTTCAGCTTGGCAGCGAGTCGCGGCATGCCATCGGGATTGGTCTCGGCGGTTTGCGAGAGCTTGCCGAGGAACTTGGCCGCTTCGGTGAAGTTGACATCGGCGGTGCTGCCGACCATGGGCTGCAAGGTCTTGGCGAGCAGTTCGGCACCGACATTGTCGATGGCGATGAACACGTCAAGCTTGTTCGTGATTTGAGCGCGGCCCTCGGGCGAGAGACCATAGCCACTGCGGAGCAGGACCACAGCGCGGCCGGCCACTTTGCGCTTGAGGAGCGGGCCCTCGTAAAAGCCCTCGCCATAGAGCAGGTGAAGTTCGTCGGTGCCGTAGACGAGTTCGATGTTGCTTTCGGTTCCCTGGCCGTCGTTACCCTTCCAGGTGTACGCGCCGGTCCGTTCGGCCACCATGTTCGAGACTTGCATCAGTTCCCAGATGTTCACAATCACTTCGGGATTGCGGACGAGGAACACGAAGAGTTCGGGATCGCAGTCGATGCTCTTGCTGGGCAAGCGGCGATAGATGCTCGGCCGTTCGAGAACGGAGAGAACCTTGCGCTGCGACTCTTCGTTGAGCTTGTTGAGCGGCATCGCCCGCGCGGCTTCGACCTGCGACTGGTGCGACGAATCGGCTTCGTCGGGACCAGCGGCCAGCAACGAACCGCCGAGCGCACCAAGCGTGAGCGCGGCCGCCGATTGCAAGAAGCGACGACGGCTTCGCAGCGGGTCGATGGTGCCTTGCTCGCTAAATGCTGGCATCATGCTGGCGAATAAGTTCATCATGCTCCCCCCGAAGCACTGGCCCGTTCGGAATCAACTTCCGCGCCGGCAAACTTTGCCGGTCAGAGAGATAATTCGGCCATTCCTGCCTGGGGCGGCCACTAAAACCTTCACATTTCCCCGGTCTGAGGGCCTGCTGTGCTAGCGATGACTCCACTGCGAACCGCCGCGATGATTTCGGTCTTGCCTCGTTTCGGGCAAAGACGAAGATACGCGCCACGGTCCACTCCGTAGCGACTGGCATTCCTGCTCATGGCTATCAATCACTTTCGCCGCGACTCTGCTCACAAGGGTGGCGGTCTGCGCCGACCGGTGCCCGCGGAAGTGAAGAAGGCCCAGCAAGTAGTAGCCGCGGGATCAAGTCGCCCGCCGTCGTCGCCGGTTACCCGCGTGTTGTTGCTGACGATCTTGCTGAGCACCGTGATGCTCTTCACGGCTTCGCGGTTAGGACCAGTTTGGTCGCACGCACTGCACCAACGACTGGCCGAGCGAGAAATGGCCGAGCTGGAGTCGCTCGAAAACTATCAGCTGGCGGCGAAGTTCGACGATTGGCTCGCGCGCGAGCACGACGGTCTGACTTGGACCGTGACCGCACTGAGCAGTTCTCGTCCCGGGGTCTCGTATGCCGCCGAGCAAGCGCTGCTGCGTGAGAGCGACAGTTGGCGAATTCGCAACTCGGCGGAAACGGCCGATCGCATGCTGGAGCTGGCTCGCGCCTTGGCGCTCTCGGCCGATCAGTTACCCGCCTCTCGTCGTCCGAACATTCGCCGGCTAGTAGAACAAATGGCGACTTGGCCGATCGGTGACAAGAGCCTCGCTGCCGATCTCATCGCTGCCTGCGATCAAATCGTCGCGCAGTTGCCCCCTGCATCGGCCGAAGAACTGTTGCTCGCCGAGCGCGACTCGGCTGAAGATCGCCGGCTGGCCCGCTCCATCGAAACGACCACTCCGAGTACGGATCCACCGCTTGCCCCGCCGTTCGAGAACGATCCGCGCGAAGTGATTACTCCTGCCGATCTTCCTCCGGCAGAAGAAGAACCAGCGCCTAAGCCCAAGAAGATACCGAAGCGATTCTTTGCGCCCCGAGCCAACGAATTGCCGACGCAGCCCATCGTTCCCGAGGAGCGCGTGGCACCGCCGGTGGAATCGACGGTGAAGAAGAATCTGAATGACTGGGTGCGGGAACTGGCCGACTTGGAAGTGATGCGGCTGTTGCACCATGGCGACTACGGTGTTCGCTATACCGCCGAGCGAGAACTCGACCGCCGCGGCTACGCCAAAGAGCATCTGCCGCTGGCCAAACTGCTGATTCATCCCGATGCCCGCGAGCGTCGCAAACTGGCCGAGCAACTGCCTCGGCTCACGAATGTCGACCCGCGCCCTTGGCTGCTGCAACTGAGCGAAGACGACGATCCCGAAGTTCGCCGCGCAGCTGAAGGAATTCTGCAAGCCGCCCGTCCGGGGCGAGATACACGGTGAGTGCTTCTGCAGGTTTCTTACAGGCTGCCCGTCCCCAATTCTTGATACGCTTCGAGTAGCGTGGCGGCGTCGATTTCGCTGAGGCCTTGCCCCGCGCCCGCAAGCAGCGCGAGCTCGGCGATTTGGTCAACCTTGCGTGCGAGACCGCCCGAGAGTTCATGCAACGTGACAATGGCGTCATCGGTGAAGATCGGATGCTCGCCGCCACTTTCGTAGATCATACGGGCGACGTGCTCGGCGGTTTCGTCTTCGCTCCAGGGAGCCAGGTCGATACGCAGTTCGACTTGTTCGAGCAAGCGATGTCCGACGCTGGCGGCCGTGTCGGTGGAGCAAGCGAGGAAGACCGTGAGTTGGGTTTGATGCGTCATCGCCAGGTGGAGCAAGCGTTCGATGAGCAGACGAACCGCCGCGGGGGCGCGATCGGCATCGTCGAGCACCAGGATGGCAGGTTGCCGTTCGTAGCGCCATTCGACAAGTTGGTTGGCGATCAGTTCCCAAGTTTGAGTCGCGTCGTCGGTGCCCGACGAGGGAACTTGCCAGGCGCGAGCCAACTGCAGGGCGAAGGCCCGTTCGTCGCAGGCACAGCCACCGATGAGGGCCGCGGGGATGCCACCGCGACGTGCACGATCGACAAACCGGCGGAGCAAGGTGGTCTTGCCCGTCCCTGCGGCACCCATGAGCAACCCCAACCGCCCTTGGCCATCGACTAGGTACTGCAGCCTGGCGAGAGCTTCGTCGCAGGCGGGGCTGTTGACGGTTTTGGTCAGCGCATCGCCCGCGGAGCCGCCGAAGGGCGAACTTCGTAATCCCCAGTGAGCGTGGTACATGCTTGATCTCCCTCTGTGGCTCTCAACGATCGAGCCGAATGCAGCGCGCCGTAACTCACTCAAAATCGGTAGAATCTGCACGTTGTCTTGACCGATTTGTTGCTAGCACGAGGCATTGCATGTCTGAGCGTTTCTTTATCGAGCCTGCTATCACGGGCGAACGTGCCTTGCTCAGCGGCAGCGAGGTGCATCACCTGGCCGGTGTGATGCGTGCGAAAGTCGGCGACGAGATCACCCTGTTCGATGGCTCGGGCTGCGAATTCACCGGGCGAATTGAGTTCCTGAAGAAGGACCGCTGCGAACTGCAAGTGATCGAGCGGCGCGAAGTCTCGCGCGAGCCCAAGGTTGCTGTCATTGTTGGCGTAGCACTCCCCAAAGGAGAGCGGCAAAAGTGGCTCATTGAAAAATTAACCGAGCTGGGCGTCTCTGAACTTGTGCCGCTGCTGACAACGCGCGGCGTGGTGCAGCCCGGCGAACAAGCCGCTAGCAGACTGCGCCGCGGCGTGATCGAAGCAAGCAAACAGTGCGGCCGAAACAAACTGCTGGAGATTGGCGAGCCGGTGACTGCCAAGGATTGGTTCGCTCAAATGCCCGCAGCGGAAGTTCGGCTCCTTGCCGACCCGGCTGGCGAACCCTTGGCCAAGGTCGCGTTGAAACTGAGTACGGCAGCGCGAGTCTTTGTCGCCGTTGGTCCTGAAGGAGGCTTCACGCCGGAAGAAACAGCCGCAGCCAAGGACGCTGGTTGGCAAGGCGTCTCGCTGGGGCGCAGCATTCTGCGCATCGAAACCGCCGCGATTGCCTTCGCAGCGGCGCTGGTTGGTCTCGCCTCGGAGTAGGCAGGAAAGTTAAGATTCGGGTGCTGCAATCACCCGGCGAGATTCATGGATGGCTGACGATCTACTCACTCAAGACCAAACGGCAGAAACGTGCTCGCAGTTCTCGCCGGCTCAAGCGCGGCATATCGTGCGTGACTTGTTCGAACATCGCCCAGAGATCTACTGGGCTGACTTTCTTACGACCATCATCAGCGGCCATGTTTGCTTTGGCTTGAGTCGCCGGCTGAATGATGTGTTGCCCTATTTCACCAGCAGTGAGTTGCCAACCTGGATCATGCTTGGTGCTCGCCTGCTGTTCTTTGCGGCTGCTTGTGTGCTCTACTTTCGCGCCGTGAATTTCATTCACGAAGTGGTGCACGTCCCAGCTCGCAAGTTTTGGCTCTTCAATGCAACCTGGAATCTGCTCTGCGGCATACCATTCCTCACGCCATCGTTTACGCACGAAGGACATCTCGATCATCATCGCCGGCGGATCTTTGGCACCACTGCCGATGGCGAGTATCTTGCACTCGGACGCTTCAGCCGTTGGTTGATGATTGTTTATCTCTCGCAAGCGATCTGGGCACCGCCACTGGCGATTGTGAGATTCGGCCTGCTCACGCCGCTCTCTTGGTTAAGCCCGCACATTCGCGATTGGGTCCACAGACACTTCTCATCGCTGGTGATGGACCCGCGCTATCTGCGCCCGTTGCCGACGGCCAACAAGCTGTGGGCTATTCGTGTGCAGGAAGGTCTGTGCTTTGCGTGGATCGTGGGCGTAGCGATTGTCGGAATTCGCCTGGGCTGGGATCGCTTCGTGCCGTTCCTGCTACAGTCGTATGCGATGGGTTGTGTCATCATTGGGCTGAATTGCCTGCGAACGATGGGGGCTCATCGCTTTCGCGGAGCGGGTGATGAGAGCACCTTTGTCGAGCAGTTACTCGACAGTGTGAACATTGATAGTCGGCAACCTTGGGACATGATCGTTGCCCCCGTTGGGCTGCGGTATCACGCGACGCATCATCTGTTCCCCGGCATTCCCTATCACAATCTGCCCGCTGCACATCGTCGCCTGATGGCCGAGTTGCCCGCCGATTCACTCTATCGCCAAACCAACGAACCTTCGCTGTTCGCTGCCATCTACAAGTTGTGGCGAGTCGAGCGCGAAGCCAGTTGTACGGTGACGAGTGCTGTAACACAGCGAGTTTCGAGTGAAGCCTAGCGCGCACGAAAAAACCCTGACGAGAAAATCGTCAGGGCTTTTGCAGGGATCGTTTACTGACCGCAATTTCGACTATGACCACTAGCTGCTGAGCAATTGAGCCAGGGCATTGAGAGCCGAGCGAGCCGCTTCGACGCCACCGAGTTGGTCAACGAGCTTCTTGGCCTTGATCAGTTGGCTGACATCACCCATCGCGGCAGCAGCGGCGGCCTTGCGACCTGGCTTTGGTCCGCGCTTGCCAATCTTGCCACCCTTCTTCTTCGCATTCGAGAGAACCGTGCTCACAAACTGAGCCGAGACTGCGACACCCTGCTTGCCGAGTGCCTCAGCAATTTCTTTAGGGCTGGCCGTTGGGTTGGCATCCTTGTAATTGCGGATTTCAGACGACTTGTTAGGCCCACCCTTGGCTTTCTTGGCCATACGATCATTCTCCCCGAAAAGGCGATAGTGTCAGAAGCTGTCACAGGTTAAAAAGAATACGCTAAGCCCAATAGTATGTCACGTCAATGTGCTGTTGTGTGCCAAAACGCCCGAAACCGCCATTTTGCGGAGACTTCCCTGCCTCCTCGCTCTTCCTCGGCAGGGTTTCTTACTTGTATTGATAGTGATCCTTCCAATTACAGAATTACCACGTTCTACCGGTTGGGCGCTACCGTGGCGCATGTACGCCTGCGGGTGATTCAGACTGGATTCACCCCACACGAAGCGGGGGTTTTGGGCTCTGTGTTACAGAAAGGGGTGAATAAATCACCTGCCCCTAAGTCGTGTCCTTCTTGCTGTTAGCAAGTCTGATACTTGGGCTCATTCTTAGGTGCGAGTCGATGGTGCGACCCGAAGTATCGATTGCCCGGCGACCCGTGGGCGGTCTCCTAAATGTCCGCTGAGCGGACCAGGGACAACTCTTGTCGCTGCGAGCTGAGATTGCCCATAAGAGTAGAGCGCGCTCGCGGTGCAAAATCTGCTACAGGCTTGCGACAGTGATCCTGCAAGTCAGATAACTGAACGACGCACGAGCGCTGGCCATGACGTGCTGGCCAACGCTCTCGAAAGAGGAACGACCGCTTTACCCTGCCATTTGCTTCAAGAAGCCTTCCAGGTGTTGGCTGCGGTTGGGGTGTTGCAGCTTGCGGACGGCCTTGGCTTCGATCTGGCGAACACGCTCGCGGGTCACCTTGAAAATGCGGCCCACTTCTTCCAGCGTGTAGGTGTAGCCGTCTTGCAGGCCATAACGCAGGCGGACGATCTCTCGTTCGCGCCAAGTGAGCGTCTTAAGCAGTTGCTCGATCTTCTCACGCAGGATCGCGTTGCTGGCACAGAAGACTGGGTTGTCGCTGCTGTTGTCTTGCAGGAACTCACCAAAGCTGGAGTCTTCACTATCCCCCACTGGGCGATCGAGGCTCACGGGATGACGACCGATATCGAGAATGCGGCGGACTTCTTCGATCGGCACTTCCGTCTGGCCGGCAATTTCTTCAGTCGTCGCTTCGCGGCCCAGTTCCTGCTGCAGCTTCTTTTGAATGTTCCGCAGTTTCGACAGGATGTCGATCATGTGGACCGGAATGCGAATCGTGCGCGCTTGATCGGCAATGGCGCGAGTGATCGCCTGGCGAATCCACCAGGTGGCATAAGTGCTGAACTTGAAGCCGCGGCGATATTCGTACTTATCGACCGCGCGCATCAGGCCGGTGTTTCCTTCCTGAATCAGGTCGAGGAAGCTCAAGCCGCGGTTGCGATACTTCTTCGCGATGCTCACGACCAGTCGCAAGTTGCCGCTGCTCAAGTTTCGCTTAGCTTCTTCGTATTCCTGGTGCTGGCGACGGAAAGCCTTGCAGCGCTCCCGCAGCGACTTCGGGCTTTCGAGCGTGATGCGCATCAGGTCGAACAGTTCGCGACGCAAGTCGGCCCGTTCATCGCGGCAAGCAACATCGGTGCGAATCACCGTCAGGCGAGCCTGGATTTGATCCATGCGGCGAGAGTAGTTTTCCAGCTGGGCCATGTGAGGATGAACGCGGCGAGTCCGCAGGCTCATCTCTTCGGCCAGTTGCAGGCACTTGCGACGACGACGCAGGAAGTTGCGGCGAGCCAGTTGTCGTTCCTCGCGGCTGGTGCTTTTGCGCACCAGGCGAGTGAAGTCTTCGCGATTCCGATCGAGCAGGTTCTCGATCGTTCGCAGGTTGTGCGGCATGCGGGCCAGGATTTGTTCCTTCGCCAGCTGTTCCGTCAGCGAGACCTTGATCGTCCGGTCGAAAGGCAATTCGCCCTTATAGACCTGCGTCAAAATCTTGACTGTTTCACGCATCGCGTAATCGCAGCTGAGCAGTGTGCGACGGAAACGCTTACGGGTTACTTCGATCTTCTTGGCCAGCGAAATCTCTTCGGTGCGCGAGAGGAGCGGAATCTCCGACATCTGCGAGAGATACAGGCGGATCGGATCGTTGTTCAGCTTGGTCGGCGGTTCGGTCGCCTTGTTGGCGAGCGAGGGGCCTTCCACTTCCTTCGGCTGGAACTTGAGGATGTCGCCCGGTCCCGGCGGCGGTTCATCCATCAGTTCGATGCCCGCTTCATCAATGGCGACGAGCAGATTGTCGAGCTTTTCGGGGTTGATGTCTTGATCGGGCAAGTAGCCGTTGACATCGTCGTAGGTCAGATAGCCCTGCGTCTTGCCTTTGGTCACAAGAGCTTGCAGGTCGACTTCCAAATGACTCGGCATGTGGTTCTGGTTCATTTCGTTCCTCCTTGAACGTTTCGACAATCACCATGCGCGCCAATCTTGCCAGCCAATCCCTGGGAGGATCGTTCACCCGCGAGTCAAGTTGCGAGACTTGCTCCGCGAGTGGCCTGCAGCCGTGATGACACCATCATTGCTACGGGCACTGCTGACTCGAAATGGTTTGCACACCTGCTTCGCGTTACATACCCCCCTGCGGGAATAGCGCGATTCAGGCCCGGCAACCGCTACCCATCCGTGGGCGCGATCAATCCTTGCTGCCGGCGTTTCGCTTCCAGTATCTCTAAAAACACGTCGTGCTTTTCTTGATCGTTAGGCTCCGTTTGCTGAAGGTATCGTTCCTTTTCGCGAATGATCCGCTGCTCGTGGGCGCGGTGAATCTTTTGCAATAAGTGCCGCAGCCGAGTCGGTGGATCGAGGTTCGCTTTGCTCGCCTTGCGATCGGCCACTTCGACCAACTGCACCAGCAGGCTTTTCAGGTCGGCATCTTCGATCTCTGCCATCACGCGACTGAAGTCGAGCGATTCGCCCGTCTCTTCCAGCTGGCGATAAGTTCGAAAGATCATTTTCGTGGCATCGGCCGAGAGATCGAGCTCGCCCAATTCCGAAAGAGCCGTTCCCGCGAGTTCGTAGTGTGCGACCAGGATCTCGAGCAGTTCGATTTCGTCCATCGAGATGGCTTCAATGCGAAACTCGGCTCGAACAGGCTGCACCTTTGCGGGTGCACTGTTCGAACTAATCGCTGGCTTGCGTACGACACGGTCGCTCTGACAAAGTTCGCCAAAGCGTTCCCGAACGATGGACTCTTCCAGCAAAAACTGTCGGGAGAGCCTGGCGAGCAATTGCTGTGTCCGCAGACTCTTGCCATCCGCACCATGGGCCGTTGCAAAGCGGGCGAGCGTCGCCAGAATCTCTTCGAGGGCTTCACTCGCGCGATGAGTTTCGCGGGCAATATCGAGATCCTTCGTTGCCGCGCGAATCTTGTGTTCCAGCGCGTCGACCGATTTGTCTTTCAGCAAGCTATTGAACGCCGGCGCGCCGTGCTCGAGCAAAAAATCGGCCGGGTCGAGTTCATCGGGGAGTGTCAGCACGCGCAGGTCGACCGTCGCGGTGACGAATAGCTCGAGAATATCATTCGTGCGCCGTTGGCCGGCATCGTCGCCATCGAGCAGCAACGTGACGGTATCGGCAAAGCGACGTAGCACCGGAATGTGGCGGTCGCCGAGTGCTGTGCCGAGGCACGCGACCACATCGGTGATGCCAAACTGGTGGCACATGATGACGTCGGTGTAGCCTTCGACGACCGTCAAGTTGCGAGTCTTGTTCGCGGTATCTTTGGCGATTTCGAGAGCGTACAGCTGTTCGCTCTTGCTGAACAGTTTCGTCTCACGGCTGTTCTTGTACTTGCCGCCAGCCTTGTCTTTGTCGACGCCGGGCAGGATGCGTCCGCCGAAGGCGATGGGCCGCTTTTGCGTATCGCGGATGGGGAAGATCACGCGGCCTTTGTAGAAGTCGTAATAGCTTCCTTTTTCACTCTTTCCGAGCAAGCCCGCAGCTTCCAACACGGCCGGTGAGTGAGAGGTGCCACGTGCGCGATCGAGCAGCCAAGTCCATTCATCGGGGCAAAACCCGATGCGGAACTTATCGACGCTTTCGCGGGTGATGCCGCGATCTTCGATGTAATGGCGAGCAACTTCCGCAGCGGGCGAACGCAGAAAATACTCGTGAAACTGATTCTCGGCCCAAGCACAGGCGGCCAGCAGAGCGTTTTTATCGTCGGGGCTGCCAGGGGCAATGGGTCGTTGTTTTTGCTGAGTGAGTTCAATCCCCGCGCGGTCGGCCAGCTGTTGCAGGGCTTCGCGAAACTCGATGCCGTGCTGCCGCATCTCAAAGCTGAAGATATCGCCGCCGATGTTGCAGACCCAGCACTTCCAAATCTGACGAGCGGGATTCACCTGCAACGAAGGCTTGCTGTCGGAGTGCCAGGGGCACAGACCCACATAGCCGCTGCCTTGCCGGCGCAGGTCGAGGTACGAACCGACCAGATCGACGATATTAATCGCCTGGCGGATTTCGTCCTTGGCTGTGCCGAAATTGGCGGCGGAACTCACGGCGATCTTCTCCTGACGGGGGCGGGAACCTGTGCGAAATGCGTTTCGCCGCAGGGCCCTCCGCTGGAGGTTCAGTTTAGCAGTCACTGGCAAGCTCAGCATGCTGTTGACGCAAGTCGTCCCTTTTGGGATTAACCGCAAACAGCCAGCCGTGATCGAAAGCTTGATCAGTGGCGGCATCCATGCCATCGACTGCACTTGTCAGCCGATAGGTGTGCCATCCTTAGCACGGCGGAAATTCTAGCGCGAATCGCTTGCGCAAAACAACCCCAGTTTTTCGCAAGTCCGCTTTCTTGCGAAAAAGTATCCTTCCGGCCGGAGTTTCTACTTTGTACTCTCCGCTATCTACTCGCTGGCTTGTCGGGAGTCGGAGATCAGAGCCTGCAACTAGACAATGATGTTTCCAGGCTGGATTTGAAACGACTCGTGGGCGGGTTGATTATCGAAAAGGTGCAATACCGCTTCGTCGCCCAGGCGAATCGCGATCGACTGCGGCGCCGAGATCACCACGCCCGCGACTCGCTGCCCAAGTAGTCGGACTAAGTGGGATGCCGAGTCCATTCCCTCGCCTGCCTTCGATTCCCCGTCGATCCGCTTGCCCGCGATATCACGCAGTTCCCATTTCCCTTCGATGGAAATGCTGGCTGTCGGGTGAAAGTGAAGCTGAATCTGATGGCAGCCAAAGCAAACCTGCGTCAGCTCGCAACCGATTAGAAAGCTCAGGTCTAAGTCAGCCGGCACGCCATACATGATTTCGCTCAACCCTGACAGTTTAGCGGCGTTGGGATGAATCAAGCGAACTCACCCGCTTCTGTTGTTGTCGATTCCCCTTCGATCTAACAGGGCTTCACGAACTGAGTTGACCGTGTCTCCCGGCCCCGGACCGGCTGCGATGCTCACCGGGCGCAACGAAAGAGACCACGACGGAGCGTGGTCTCTATACATTCAGAATGCGATTTTCACAAAACCTAGCGGCGGATCATGCGACCGCTGGTGCTCATGATCGAACCGGCTTGAGCGTGGGCCGACATCGGGCCAGGAGCATAGGGATGTTGCACCATGCCCGGATCTGGCTGCGGCGGTGCAGGCTGAGGTTGTTGCTGCTGCTGTTGAGCTTGCACGTGATACGAGAAGTGCGAGGTGGGCTCGTGCAGTTCGGCGTGCCACGGATAGTCGAACACGTTGCGGTAGTTGTACGGCCGGCGATAGTACGTGCCATGAAACGCGGGGTAGCGATTCATATGGCGATCGGCGCCGTAGCAACCGTATTTGGGGTTGTAGCACGACTGGGGCATCATCCAGTGAGGCTGCTTGTAGTGGCCGTGGCCAGAACCGCCGCCGCACGATGCGCAATCGCCGTGATGGCCCGCAGGAGCCACGTTGTAGTCTGAGTAAACGCCATCACCGCCCGTGAGGGCAAGCACGGTCAACAAAACAGCATGCATAGATCAAGCTCCTCTCCGGCAGCACCAGGCGTCGGTTCGCAAACCGCCCAGCGCTGCTGAGATGATTGTTCGGTGGAAGACGAATCTCGCGGCAGACCAGCGCGATCGGCGCGACCAGCATCTGCGTTCATTTGCATCGACCTGCGCCGGCGGAGTTTCGAGTTTCTTTGACACCACCCGAACAAGCGCTACCTGCGATACAAGCCAAACAGCCGTCACAGCTTGCCAGTGGTTGCGGTAGGGGCGTTTGGAAGGAGCTTTGGGCTCATTTTCTTCATTACCGCTGCAAGCGATTGTCGCTGTTGGGTTTATGTGCGGTCTGGAGAGCGAGAGAATCGCACCGAGCAGTGATCAAATTGCATTTGAACTGTGCAGAATCGAAGGGTGGGTTCGATAATCGAAAGGGAGCCGAAAGGAGCCACGAAGCCCCTAAGGAAAGCGGCTTCCTGGCTGGGCGGCAGGCAAGCAAGATCTTGATTCACCGCGAGTCTGGATTTTGTCGCCATCAGGCTCGCCGACGAGGCAACTTTCGCGGAGCGGATTTGATTGACGTCATCTCTAAGGACGGCTAGCATTTAGGTTGATTTCGTGCCGCCATTTTCGGGGTATTTTCGAATGCCTACGCTGGGATACTTTTTGATGGCTCACCGCTCCCTCCGATCGCGTTGTTTGCTCGCCGTTTGTTTGCTCGCTGGAGCTGGCTCACAGGCCTTTGCTGCTGATAAAGCGCCGACTCCGGAACAGTTGAAGTTCTTCGAGGAGAAAGTGCGGCCCGTCCTGGCTCAAAACTGCTTCAAGTGCCACGGCGAAGAAAAGCAGAAAGGTGACCTGCGACTCGACCTGCATCAGGCGATGCTTACCGGTGGCGAATCGGGCCCGGCGATTGTTCCCGGTAAGCCCGAAGAGAGTCTGCTGCTGGATGCCGTGAAGTACGAATCGCTCGAGATGCCCCCCGACGGCAAGCTCAGCGAAAGCGAGATCGAGATCCTGACCCAGTGGGTGAAGATCGGCGCTCCATGGCCGAAAGAACATGGCGGCGCAGGTCCTGGCCTGCGAAAGGTGAAAGACAAGATCACTGCGGCCGATCGCGAGTACTGGGCGTTCCAGCCTGTGCGTCGCGCGCCGGTGCCGGCGATCGAGAATGATCATTGGTCGCGCGGCGTCATCGATCGCTTTCTGCTCGCTCGCATGCAGACCGAAAAGCTACAGCCTGCCCCCGAAGCCGAACGGAGCACGCTGATTCGCCGGCTGTCGTTCGACCTGACCGGCCTGCCGCCGACGAAGACCGAGATTGAAGCCTTCTTAGCCGATCAAAGCCCCGATGCTTACGAGCGTCTTGTTGAGCGACTGCTTGCCAAGCCCCAGCACGGCGAACAATGGTCGCGGCATTGGCTCGACCTTGTTCGTTACGCCGAATCGGATGGTTACAAGCAAGACGATTATCGCCCCGATGCCTGGCGCTATCGCGATTACGTGATTCGCTCGCTCAATCAAGACAAGCCTTATCCGCAGTTTATTCGCGAACAGTTGGCCGGCGACGAAATGCCGCCGTCGAGCAACCCTCAAGAGTCGATCGACGCAGTAGTGGCCACCGGCTATTTGCGGCTGGGCATTTACGAGTACAACCAGCGCGATGTGAAGGGTCAGTGGAGCGTGATTCTGAACGACATCACCGACGTGACGGCCGATGTCTTTATGGGCATGGGCATGAGCTGTGCTCGTTGCCACGATCACAAGTTCGACCCGATTCTGCAGAAGGATTACTTCGCTCTGCAAGCGTTCTTTGCGCCGATCATGCCGCACGACGATACGCCGGTGGCGACTCCCAGCGAACTGACCGCGTACCAACAAAAAATGACTGACTGGAAAGCGAAGGCTGCGGATATTCTCGCGGAGTTGGCCGAACTCGAAAAACAACCGCTGAAGAATGCAGCCCACTCGCAGCTCAATCGTTTCCCCGATGACGTGGTGCCGATCCTGGTCGACAAGACCGATGAGGAACGCACGCCCTACGAGAAGCAGATTTTCGCACTCGCCTTTCGGCAGGCCAAAGCCGATCAGGACAAACTCGACTTTACCAAGAAGCTGACCGGCGAGAAAAAAGAACGCTGGGTCGCCTTGAAGGAACAGCTGAAAGAACACAACGCGGAACTGCCCGTGCCACCCCCCACGGCCATGACGGTGACCGATGTCGGCCCGCAAGCTCCGCCGGTGATGGTCCCGGGCAAGCCTCGCCTGGGCGAAGTTTTGCCGGCAATTCCGACGGTGCTGTGCACACCGCCCGCCGATGGCGAAGCGACCGAGACACCGGTCTCGCTGCCGATGCCACCTGCGGTGTTGCCAGAAAATTCGCTCTCGACCGGCCGTCGCACGGCGCTCGCCAACTGGCTGGGTGACGAAGCAAACCCACTCACGCCGCGCGTACTAGCCAATCGCCTTTGGCAGCATCACTTTGGCAAAGGTCTGTGCGAAGCGCCGAGCGATTTCGGCCGCCTCGGTCAGCCACCAAGCCATCCAGAATTGCTCGATTACCTGGCGAAGGACTTTGTCGAGAAAGGCTGGAACTGGAAGCAGCTGCATCGGCAGATCGTCACTTCCGCGGCCTATCGTCAACAGTCGTTTGGTCCCGCAACAGCAGACTCGGTTCGCATCGATCCGGCCAATCGCCTGCTGGCTCGCATGCCCGTTCGCCGCCTCAGCGCCGAGCAAATTCGCGACTCCAGCCTGGCCGTCGCGGGCGAGTTGAGCCTGACCATCGGCGGCCCAGCCGTCGATGCCACCAAGGCTCGCCGCAGCGTGTATGTGAAGGTGAAGCGGAATGTGCGCGATCCGCTGCTCGATGTGTTCGATGTGGCGGATGGCCTCTCCACGATGCCCACTCGCAACGTCACCACCACGCCCATTCAAGCGCTGCTGATGATCAACGGCCCGTTCATGATCGCGAAGGCCAAAGCGGCCAGCACGGTTGTGAAGAGCCAAGGCAAACTCGGCCCAGAAGAACAAGTGCAGAACCTGTACTTGCAGATGCTCGGTCGCCGCCCCAGCGACAGCGAGCAAGCGGCAGCGATCAGCTTCTTGCGAGAACCCTCGGAAGATAAGACGGAACGAACCCTCGCCGATCTGGCCCACGTACTGCTGAACTCGAATGAGTTTGTGTATGTGGACTGAGGAAGGGGCCAGAGGATAGGGGCCAGAGGGGCCTGCGGCGGAATAGGGCAGAGATAGTAGAGAGTCGAAAGTAGATAGAAGAGCAGAGGCACCGATGTCATCGTTCGAAGATCAAATGCTGAAGCAAGGTTATCTTTCTCGCCGGCAGATGCTCTGCCAGTCGGGGGCCGGTTTCGGTGCGCTCGCGATGGCAGGTTTGCTCGGCCAAGAACAGGCTGCCGCTGCGCCCACGCAAAAGCCTCACCATCCGGTCATGGCAACGAGCGTCATCTTTCTGTTCATGGAAGGTGGCCCGAGTGCCATGGACACCTTCGACCCCAAGCCCAAGCTGAAGGAACTGCACGGCCAGCAGTTGCCCGCGTCCTACAAGCCGATCATTCTCGCGATGGGCGAGAAGAACCCGCCGCTGATGGCCTCGAAGCGGAAGTGGGCACAGTACGGCGACGGCGGTTTGTGGGTTTCCGATTGGTACCCCAACGTCGCCCAGTGTGCCGACGACCTGTGCGTGGTGCGATCGGTCTACGGCGACGGCATTAACCACTCGGGCGGTGTCTGCCAGATGAACACGGGCTCGACGCTCGGCGGCCGGCCTTCCATCGGCTCGTGGGTCAGCTATGGCCTGGGGACCGAGAATCAGAACCTGCCAGGCTTTGTGGTGCTCGAAGACAATCCCGGCCAGGTCATCAACGGCCCACGCAACTGGGGCGCTGGCTTCATGCCAGCCGTCTATCAAGGAACGGCTTTCCAGAACGGCCCCGAGCCCATTCGCAATTTGCAAACACCGAAGGAAGTCTCCGCCGCGGCTCAAAAAGGCAAGCTCGCGCTGCTGCGAGAACTGAATCGCCAACACGCTTCCGACCGTCGCGATCAATCGGAACTCGACGCCCGCATCGCCAGCTACGAGTTGGCGTTCCGCATGCAAGCCGAAGCACCCGAAGCGGTCGACCTGTCGCAAGAGACCGCCGAGACGCAGGCGCTATACGGGCTCGATCGCAAAGAGACCGAGAACTTCGGCCGCATGTGTTTGCTCGCGCGACGCATGGTCGAGCGAGGCGTGCGCTTCGTGCAGTTGTACTCGGGCTCGGGGAGCAAGTGGGACGCTCACAGCAACATCGAGAAAAACCACGGCACCAACTGCATGGCGACCGATAAGCCTATCGCTGGCCTGCTGATGGACCTGAAGCGTCGCGGCCTGCTAAAGAACACGCTCGTCGTGTGGGGTGGCGAGTTTGGCCGCACGCCGCAAAGCGAAAAGGGAGACGGCCGCGATCACAACTCAGCCGGCTTTACGATGTGGATGGCCGGTGGCGGTGTGCGCGGCGGACGAACGATCGGCGCGACGGATGAGATCGGCCTGCATGCCGTCGAAGATCGGCTGCACGTGCACGACTTCCACGCCACGATCCTGCGGGTACTCGGCCTCGACAACATGGCCCTTACCTACCTGCACAAAGGCCGCCCCGAGCGCCCCACGCTCAACGAAGGCGCGCCCTGCGACAAGATCATTCATGGGTAGTTGGTAGGGAGGAAGGGTTAAAAGGAAGAAGAGAGGAAGCAGGCAGTTCGCATTTTTCTCTTCGGCCCTTTCTCGCTTCCTCTCTTCCGCCGGAGTAGGCTATCTCTCGGGACGTTCGTCCCCGGACGTTTCTCTGCGTCCCTGTGAACCGTCTCGCTTGAACCCTTCTCCTCCGCCGAGGGCCAGCGATGTCTGACGATCCGCCGATTCGAGTTCGGCCCATCGAAGTGATCGTGGCGGTTATTTCCGTCCTGGTGGTGCTGTACCTTTTGCTCCCTAGCCCTGGGACGCCGCGCGAAGGCTCCAGGCGAATGCAATGCGGTTACAATCTCAAGCAGCTGGCCTTGGCGTTGCAAAACTACCACGACACGTTCGGTCGCTTTCCCGCCGGTGCCGAGGTCCGTCAGTCGGCCGCGACCGGCGATCAGCCCACTTGGGGTCAATCGTGGATCGTGGCCACATTACCCTTTTGCGAACAGGCTCCGCTGCATGACGGGCTAAGGAAGGCGGAAGCTCAAGGAGCGGAGTACGTCAGTCCGCAGCTTCGGCAGGTCGCGGATAAGGTGAAGCTTCGGTACTTGCTCTGCCCATCGAGCAAGCTACCAGAATCCGAAAAACTGAACGGCTTTCAACTCTTCATTCCCAGTTACGTCGGCATCATGGGGGCCAATGAATTGACGACCGGTCCAGCCGCGCAACAAGTGACCGAGATGAAGGGCCCCATCGTGCCGGGGCCGTATGCAGGCTGGGCCGCGAGCAACGGCATGTTGCCCATCAACCAGCGGCTCAAGTTTGCCGACTGCACCGATGGAACCGCGAACACGCTCATCGTGGCCGAAGTATCCGCTTGGTACTACGACGATCGTGGCCGTCGGCAGAATCCAGCGCTCGCCTTCAGTGGCAATTCACCCGCCACAGCCGGTTGGCTCGCCGGCACGAATCTGACAGGCACGCTGGGCAATGACTTCATGGCCGTTCCCGCCGACCGTGTGAATAACCTGGTCACCGTCGAGCACGCCATCAACACCAACAACAAACGCGGCAAGTCCGACGCTCATCCCAATTGGACCACCGGTGGCATCGGACCGCGCGGGCTCAACAATCCGCTTACGTCCGAACATCCGGCTGGCGCTATGGCCGGCTTTGTCGATGGCCACGTTCAATTGCTTACCAAAGAAACCGATCCCTCTGTCCTCAAACGTCTCGCCATTCGCGACGATGGAGACCTGCTCCTAGACTACTGAGGCGGAGCGCTTACACCTTTGATCCTCGCAAACCGCGGGATGTCTGATGTCAGAAACCTCTCCCCGTGCTTTCACACTCAAGACGCTGATGATCGTGGTCACGATCCTCTGCGTGCTGATGGGACTGTTGTTCCCGGCCATCAATACGGCCCGCATGCGAGCGCAGCGAATGGACTGCGCCAACAATCTCAAGGTTCTCTCGCTGGGATTGCAGAACTATCACGACACGTTTTTGTATCTGCCCTACGGAGCGAGAAATCGTACGACCGGTGCACCCGGCGACATTCCGAACTGGGGCTCATCTTGGCTGCTTGCCACCACTCCCTTCTGCGAGCAGCGACCAACCTTCGACCAAGTAGTGGCACAGGAATCACAGTCCAGCCGCAACGACTACCTCAGTGCCGCCGTTCAGAATGAAGTTGCGAACGCCCGATTCAAGTACATGCTCTGCCCATTCAGCCCGCTGCCGCCGCTGCAAAATATCGGTGGCCTGCAGCTGACGGTTCCCAGTTACGCGGGCATCATGGGTGCCAACGAACTGACGGGGCAGACGCCGGCGACCATCAACGTCATCGACGCCGAACAGCGGTTAGTCGTTGGTCCTTATCAGGGAATTGCCGCAGCGAACGGTATGCTGCCGGTGAACGAGTGCTTGTCGCTCGCGGCCTGCACCGATGGCACTGCGAATACGCTGATCGTGGGCGAAGTCTCGCACTGGTATTCCGACGGCCGCAAGCAGCGCAACCCGGCACTCAGTGTGGCCGATGCCGGCGATAGTGCAAGCAACGCCGCAGGCTGGATCGCGGGAACGGACTTGCCAGATCTCATCGAATCGGGTGGTCCCGCCGTCGGCCCCGACCGCGTGTTGAACTTAATCACCATCGAGCACGCTATTGGCACGAATGGCAAAAGCAGCGACCCGAAATGGGGCACGCAAGGCATCGGCCGCTGCGGCTTGAACAACCCGTTGCTCTCCAGCCATCCCGGCGGCGCGTGGGTCGCCTTCACCGATGCCCACGTGCAGTTACTCACCATTCATACTGACCTTTACGTCCTTAAGCGCCTGGCCATTCGCGATGACGGCGGCGTGTTGCCCGACTACTAAGACCAACACTCAACGAGAGGGAACAATCCATGCCAACCCAAGTGAAACGCGGCTTCACCCTCGTGGAATTGCTGGTGGTGATCGTCGTCATCGGGGTTCTCATCGCCCTGCTGCTTCCCAACATGCGTGGTTCCCGCGAAGCAGCGCGACGCATGCAGTGCGGCAATAACTTGAAGCAACTCGCGTTCGGACTGCAGAACTATCACGACACGTTTCAATGGCTCCCTTACGGCGCGAGAAATTGCCCGCACGAAGCAGCCGGCGAAGAACCTTCGTGGGGATCGTCTTGGATCACCGCGACCTTGCCCTTCTGCGAGCAAGGTCCGCTATTTACGAAATTGATGCAGGCCAATGCGGAAGGCACCGCGCACGATTTTCTCAGCGACGAGCTTCGTCAGGCGGCAGGCGGAGCAAAGATCAAATATCTGCTCTGCCTTTCGAGTCCGCTGCCGGAGATACAAACGCTCAGTGGCCACGCCCTGATGGTTCCCAGCTACGCGGGCATTATGGGAGCCAACCATCACCTCGATGCGAAGGGTAACAGCGTTCACGACCAAAAAGGGCGAATCGTGCCCGGGCCTTACAATGGCTTCGCGGCCGCCAATGGCCTGCTCTTGGTAAATGAGTGCCTGAACCTGAGCGACTGCCAGGACGGCAGCGCGAACACCATCATCGTCGGTGAAGTCGCCGATTGGTATTTCGCTGGCAGCGAGAAAATGAACCCTTCCCTGAGCATCGCTGCGGCTGGCAGCGGTCCACCGGGAGCGGCAGGCTGGATCGCCGGGACCAATCTGGCTGGCCCCATTCAAAAGGATGGTCCCGCCATCGAACCCGGACGCGTACTGAACTTAATCACCATGGAACACGCGGTCGGCACCAATGGCAAAGGCGATTCTCAACCCAAAGGGGGCACGCAGGGGATCGGCCGCTGCGGACTCAACAACCCTCTGATTTCTGCGCATCCCGCTGGTGCTACGGTCGCTTTCGCCGACGGGCACACGCAGTTTTTACTGTCCAAGACACCGCTGTATGTGCTGAAGCGCCTTGCCATTCGCGATGATGGCGGAGAGATCTCCGACTTTTAATGAGCACCCCCGATCGCAACTCCCAAACTGACTCGGCTCGGATCACCTTCACGCTGCGCGAACTCTTGATCGTGGTGACTATTATCGGCATCATCCTGGCGCTAGTGTTGCCAGCCATTAACGCCGCCCGCGAAGCTGCCCGGAGAATGCAGTGCGGCAACACCACCGGACAACTTTGCTTGGCTCTCCTCAACTATCAAGACACCTACAGATCCCTGCCGCACGGAGCGCGCAACCGAACCCGCGACGATGATGTGGGAGAGTCGACTTGGGGGACTTCCTGGCTGACCGCAATTCTTCCTTTTTGCGAGGCGGACCCTCTCTATGGCCAACTCTGCAATGTTGATGCCGCCGCGTCAGACAACGACTACCTCAGTCCAACAATGCGGACCAATACACAACAGCACGGTGCCTGGTTCATGCTCTGCCCTTCCAGCCCCTTGCCACGAACGCAAGCGATTGGCAACGCAGAATTGATAGTCCCGAGTTACGCCGGCATCATGGGGGCCAATGATTTCGCCGCTGCATCCAGTCCAGTGCTGGACTCGCAGGGCCGCATTGTGGCTGGTCCCTACGGCGGCTTTGCCGCGGCCAATGGAATGTTGACGGTCAACCAATGGCTAACTCTCGCCGATTGCAAAGACGGCCACGCGAACCAGATCATGATCGGCGAAGTTTCGAATTGGTACTTCGACGGCGGTCGCCAACGGAACCTGGCCCTGAGCGTGGCGGATGCCGGAGATGGCTTCCACAATGAAGCTGGCTGGCTCGCGGGAACAAATCTCACCCTCACAATTGAGCGGGGCGGCCCAGCGATTGGCGTCGATCAAGTGCTGAATCTCGTCACCATCGAGCACGCCATCGGCACGAATGGCAAAACCAAAGAACCGAAATGGGGCACGCAGGGGATCGGCCGCTGCGGACTCAACAACCCGCTCCATTCCGCGCATCCCGCCGGTGCTATGGTTGGCTTCGTCGATGGCCACGTGCAACTCCTCAGCAAACAAACTTCACTCGACGTCCTCAAACGCCTCGCCATCCGCGATGACGGCGGCGAGTTGCCGAGTGACTATTAATCTGACAGCGGACTGCCCCACGCCTTCGCCGCGCGGAGTGACCGCCGCAACATTCGGTCGCTAACGATGCCCAGGAGGCGTGACAGCGTGAATCGCTGCGGCTCGGTCGAAAGTCTCAGCGACTACTATTCTCCACATTACAATGACATCATGTACTACAACTCGATACATCGTACAAATGTATTGACATTGTGTCAAGTACATTATAACGTCATTGCTAGGCAGGGACTGGTAGCTTTCCCTCCGACTCCCGACCTCCGACCTCCGACTCCCGACCTCCGACTCCCGACCTCCGACTCCTGGACGGGCGCGGCGGTTCGTGACAATTCGTTCTCGCCGGGACGAAGGGAACTCCTGTAGCCAATCGCCACGCACCCCCCGATTAGGGCCTGTTCAGCAGGCAGTTTGAACAGGGTGAAAAGTGGTTATCAGACGGTTATCAGCAAAACGCGAATCGGCGATCATTTTTCGTCGCAACCCACTGAAATAAAAGGAGTTGAATCGACACATCAGTTTCGATTTTTCTCGCAAAAAGTTATCAAAACGGGGCTGCAACGAGCGTGAATGCGGGGCTGTTCAGCGGGGCCAGGGGGGACGGAGCGGTCGCTAGCGAGGGGAAGGGAATGGTCAAAAAAATGTGTCCGCGGCGTGACCAGACTAGTCACGGGCGTCGCGAAGATAGAAGTGTGGGGCCAAGGTACTCGGTCCCTTTCCTTTCGAGCTTCGCAGTCACGTCCTTCGATCAACGAGCCCGCCATGCGACAACTCATTCAACGTGCGATTCGCCAAAGTGACGACCTGGTGTTGGTGTTCGATTATCAGGACTCCAAAGGGGCCACGACGCGCCGCGTTGTCAGCCCGGTCCGGTTTCTCGCCGGCGATCGCTTCTTGGCCCTGTGCCTCAGCCGGGAGGAACCACGGCAGTTTTATCTCAATCGTTGCCAGAACCTGCGGCTCGATTGGGCGAACAACTTTGTGATGCCGGTGCCGTGTTGAGAGAGCAACAATGATTGACGATGTCACAAGCGGACAACTCGCGCGGACAAAGCGAATCGCGTTCAGTTGCTGCGAACGACTTGGGCCGTCTTGCTATTGGCAAAACTGGCGGCGATTCGTTGCACGCCGCTATAAGCCGCCCACGCGCTGAAGAAGCCAAAGAAGATCACGGTCCAGGCGAGGATCGCCAGTCGCCACTTGGGAATCCGCACTTCGGCCGGCAACCGCCGCGTGTTCATGAACATCAACAAGACGGAGTACAGAAACATCACGCCGCCGTTCATGGCTGCGGTCAGTTGAAACAGGGCCAACGCTCCGATTTTCACCCCGAACATGTCGAGGCTCAAGATGCCGATGGCCAGCAGAATCTCGCCCCACAGAAACCAGTAATAGAGCCGTCCTTCGCTCCATTGCGGCTTGTCGCGCAGCCAAGCGACCTTTACCAGGTCGGTCGAGATGCGACTGCTCGCATCGAGCACACCGAATTCCGTCGTAAACAAAATCGCCACTCCCATTACCAGAAAGGCCAGCTTCGCTGCCGGTCCGATGATCTCGCCCAGGCGAACCGCTTCGGCCCAGACGAACCCCAGCCCCTCTTGGTATTTTGCCGGGTCGACCTGCAACGTCCCGGCGGCATCGTAAAAGGCGATGTAGCTGATGAGGGTCAGCAGTGTGAGACAGATGATGCAGGTGAGCAGGAACGAGACGAAATGTTCCCAGCAGGCGGCTCGCCACCACTGCCGCCAGCGGGCCAGATTCTCGGGCGTATGTGGAAAGTGAAAGCCCGTTTCACTGACTGCTTCTTCGTTGCCGGTGAAGGGGCTCGTCAGTCGGCCGATGTGCGCGCCCATCGCATAGCCCTTGTCCTTGATGTAGTTCGCTTGGGCCAGATTCATCGTGCCTCCCGCGCCGGCGAAGGCCAGCGCGCCGAGCAGGCCGATGGGCGTGAGGCTGGCGTCGAAGGTCGGCAAGAACTTCGGCCAGCCGAGCGTTGCGACCGAGGTGACTTGTGTCACCAGGGCATCGGGGCGCAAACAGACGAGCCACACGGCCAGCACGATGACGAGGGCCAGGATCAGGCCTACGAGCGTCAATTGAACCTTTTCGACCGTTTCGTAAATGACGGGCCCGGCGGTGAGAATGATGCCGCAGCCGATCAGAGTGACAATCGAAATCCAATTGTCGTAGCGGCCGGGTTGGATGGCACCGGCCGAATCGAACTGAGGTCCAAACACGAGCCAGCCGAGCAACTGGGAACAGCCTTGGGCCCAGGCGGGGAGCATCCAGGGAATGATGTTGAGCGCGAGAAAGACCGGCGCGACGAATCGGTTCATGCGCTGCAGGCCGATGAGCGTGGTCTCGCCGGTGGCCATCGTCCAACGCATGATTTCGAGGTTCAGAAAGTACTGCGTCACCACGGCGAGCAAGCAGGCCCAAAAGAAGACGAACTGGCTCTTGAACGTGATGAACGGCCACAGCACGTACTCGCCGCTGCCGAGAGCCAGGCCCGCCAGAATCACGCTGGGGCCGATCATCTTCCACACGGGCAAGGCCGCGGGCATCTCGCGCCAGCGCAGCGGGGGCAAGGCACCGGCGGGAATTACGCTGTCCGGCACCGTCTCATCGGCGATACTCATCTTCACTCACGCGCAGCGGGGGAGAGAGGGCGACCCAAGTGTGCCGGCATTCTATGCGATGGCACTGCGACGAGGGGGAATCTGCCGACGCGACACGTTAGGCTCGGAGGGAGCCGCATGGTGAAGATTGAGGTACGAGGATCTCGAGAGAAAGATCGCGAGGCGAGCCACAAACTACGATTGCATCTGCTCGAGAGCCTCTTTGGCGTAGGCGCGGCGAACTTCCCAATAGAAGTAGCTGCCCAGGCCGGTGAAGATCAGAATGGGCATCGTGAGCATGAAGAGAATGCTCCAGAAATAGCCCCGGGCGATGTTGTACGTCTCGGGATCGGAGGCGAGCTGGTCCTTGCACGTCGGGCAGGCTTGGGCGATGCCAGCGAGCAGCAACACGGCCAGGCAAGCCAGGGCGAACGAACTGAGTTGAGATAGCTTCATCGCAAACACCTGCTGGAAGGGCGAAACCGGTACGCTCGCCACTTCAATTAATTTTAGGCAACTCACCCTGCGGGAGGAATAGCTGATAGAGCATCAAGTAAACGATTACACCAGTAATGGAAACATACAGCCAAATGGGGAACGTCCAGCGGGCAAAGCGAACGTGCCGCAGTCGCTGATCGGTCAGGCCGAAATAGATCGTCGCAATCGCTAAAAACGGTACCGCTGCCGCCAGGAAGACATGCGAGGCCAGCAGGGGGTAATAGAACATGGCCGCGACGGGATACTCGTCGCGCGGAAACAGGTGCGTGCCCGCGAAAGCGATGCGCGTGAGGTACGAGACCAAAAACACGACCGACACGCCGAAGCAACTGAGCATGGTTGCTTTATGGGCCTGCTCGCGACGCTGCTTGATGAGCACGTAGCCGGTAACGAGTAGCACCGTGGCCAGGCTGTTGAGCAGCGCGTTGACGTGCGGCAGGTAAGGAACGATGTCTTGCAACACAAAGTTCCTTAAGGAGCAGCCGGGGTTGGTGAAGTGGCTTCCGCGGGTTTCTCGGCGGGAACAGGTTCTGCTTGTTTCTCTGCCTTTTGTTCCGTCGCGGCTTCTTCAGCCTGCTTGATCTGGGTGGCTCGCTCTTCGGCCGCTTTGACGACCTCGGCGGGAGGCTCCGTTTCGGCCAGCAGGCGATCGAGCGTCAGTTTTAACTCGGCCAGCGAAGCAGGCTCTTTCCAGGAAAAGCTGCCGCGCGGGTGGCCCCACTTGTCGCGGACTTCGAACTTTTCGGTATGCGTGTAGCGTTTGAGCGGGACCCGATAGATCTCTTCGGCGATGCGGCGAATGTAAGTCAAATCGCCGGTGAGAAACCACCACGCTTGACCGTCGTTGGCGATATCGAACTGCCGGGCGTGTTGCGCGAGGTATGAAGGAGTGTCGAGTTCCGGGTCGCAAGTAATGCTCAGGAACTGCACGCCCTTGGGGCCGTATTCGCGCTGGATGATTTCGAACTGCGCGTTTTGCCGCTTGCACTCAGCCGGGCAACTGGCGAAGAAGAAGTTGGTGACATTCACCTTACCAGCGAGATCGGCGGTCCCCTTCTTGCTGCCATCACGCTCGGTGAGGGTGAACTCTTTCAGGTAGACATCGCCGGCCGAAGGGGGCGGCAGCTTGTAGCCGCGATCGAGAACCGGATCGGACGTATAGACAGCAGCAGCCGGCCGGCTGTACTTGTAGCCTAACCACAGAATGGTGCCGCCCATCGCAATGAACAGTACACCCAACCAGGCGAGCACCGACTTACTCATGACCCATCACGATCGCAAAACAGACCGGCGAGCAGCTTAGTGCCCTTCGCCACTCTTGGCTGGAGGATGAGAATGATCGGCATCATGCTTTTTCTTGACTTCGACAACCGGCTTCGCGGAATGGAGCCAACGGTCGTCCGAGTAGTAGCGGGTGCGGCGACCGATATCGGGGACCAGCATCAGCACAAGGAACAGACTCATCATGCTGGCGGGAATGGTGAGGACGTACTTCCAGTTGGCTTCCCACTTCAAGTGCATGAAGAACAGCATGACAAGGAGCGCCTTGGCGACCGAGACGGCCATCATCGCCGCCCACATCACTTGCGGAGCTTCCTGTCGCAGTGTTTGCGAGTTGCCCACCAGGAACGAAATGAGCGTGAGCACGCACAGCGCGACGAACACGCCCAGATAAACGCCCAAGCCGCCATGCGACGCATGGGCCTTCGTGGTGGCGCCCAGGTGCTCGCGATGCACCTGCTTATCGATGCCGTGGTCGTGGTCCATGTTTGCTCTCACTATCTACAAGCTGATGTTGCGATCAGCGGATTGCGGTCAATGAATTGATTTAGAACAGATACAGCAGCGGGAAGAGGAAAATCCACACGAGATCGACAAAGTGCCAGTACAGGCCGACGTTCTCGATGATGTGGGCTTTCGTCGAATCCAATCGCTTGGGCAAAATCAGGGCGAAGGCGAGCAAGCCAACTGCGACGTGAATCGCGTGGAAGCCCGTCATCAAAAAGTACGTGCTGGCCCACATGTTGCCGCTGGGGATCTTCATTGGAAGACGGAGCCAATGAAAATGCTCGTTCAAGCCGCCATGGGCTTCTTCCAAGATGGTTTGAACCTTAGTGCGCGAGGTGAGTGCCTTCAGGCGATTGTCGAGCGGAGTAATCTGCTCGTCGAACTTACCGAGTTCCTTGGTCTTTTCGGCCAGCTTCGCGGTTGCTTCGGTAATCTGCGCGTCGATTTGAGCGGCAGGTGTGGGCTGATCTTGCAGGGCAACGAACGTCGTGCCATTGCTGTCGTTTGAGCCCGTTGCGCCTGCGGCTGGAGCAGCCGGTTGCAGCTTGGCTTTTTGATCGTTGAGTTGCTTGATCTGGTCGGTGAGTTGTTCGGCCTCTTTGGCAACGGCCGCGCGATTCGTCGCGATCTGCTTCAGCGATTGATTCACCTCGAAGCCTTCGCGTTCGACACCGGCAAACTCTTCCTTCATGATGCTGGTGAAGATTTCGTGTTTGGCATCAGGAGACAAGTGAGCATCGTGCCCGCGATGGAGAGGATAGACAGCCATCGCCAGTCGCTCCAGCGCAGCGCGGCGTTTGAGCGGATCGTTGTCGAGTGCGGCGATGCTTTCGGTCCACTTGGCAAACTCGACCAGTTGGTTAAGAGTCTCAAGTCGCTTGGTCTCTTCTTCCGTGAGCTTTTCCTCGGCAGCCACTTTGGTGGTGAGTTCCGATTGCAGGGCGACCAATCGTTGACGAACCGCTTGCACGTAAAACAGGTCAGCCCGTTCATGGATCAGGCTGCGTGGAGTTGCCGGGTAGATACCGTGTTCGAACTTCGACTTGTACTCGAAACCCTTCACACCGATGAAGACGGTTCCGAGGATGAGCGTGAGAGCGAGCCAAAAGCGAGACAAGCTGGCTTGGTTCGACTTGGCAGCCTCGTACGACAACACGATCGTCACGCTGGAGCAGATGAGCACGAAGGTGTTCATCGCGCCGACCCATTCGACCAGGTGCACATCGTGCGGCAAGGGCCACGTGCCGGTGGGCGCACCGAAACGGAGCACGATGTACGCGCCGATCAGACCGGCGAAGAACATGATTTCTGTCGACAAGAACAGCCACAAGCAAAGCTTGCCATTGGGAATGGGCAAGCTGCGTTGGTACTGCAGCTTGATGTGTCCGTGCCCATGATCGTCGTGGGCGTGTGCATGATCCGACATAGCAGACTTACCGTTCTGGGCGGGTGATAAATATTTGTGCGTGCGATCAAACTAAGCAACCGGCCACGCCGCGAGACAAATGCACGGGAGCGTGGCTGGCAAATACAGGAGCGAAGCGAGCAGCAAGGCGCGGCTCGTTTGTTCGTTTTGATTCTGAAAGAACTGCCAGGCAAACCAGCACTGACCGGCGGCCAGGGCGATGAGCAAGCCGGCGGCTACTAGCGACGGCAGCGACATTGAACCGGCGAGCAGCCCCAGGGGCAGCAGCACCAGCAAGACCGCAAAGCTGATTGCCTGCCACGCAGCGAGGCGGCCGGTCTTGTCGACGACAGTTGCCATCTTGTGGCCGGCGCGCTCGTAGTCGTCTTGATAAAGCCAGGCGATGGCCATGAAGTGCGGCAACTGCCAGAAGACGAGAATCGCAAACAGGACCAGAATCGGAGCGTTCAGTTCGGCACCGGTTGCAGACCATCCCATGAGCACCGGCATGGCGCCGGCAACAGCACCGAACCAGGTGTTCCAACTGCTGATGGTTTTGAGCGGAGTGTAAATGAGCACATAGGCGGCCCATGTTCCCACGCCCCACAGCACGGCAGCGGAATTGTCGGTGCAAAGCAACAAGCTGCTTCCTGCGGCCATCGTCACCGCGACGAACGTGAGTGCGGCAAAAGATGTGATCCGTCCGGCAGCAATCGGCCGCGAAGCCGTGCGCACCATGCGTTGGTCGAGCTTGCGTTCGAGCCAATGATTCATGCCGCTGGCACTTGCCCCAACGAGCAGCGTGCCGATTGAGGCAGCGAGCATCGTAGGCCAGGTGCAACTGCCGCTGGTGGCGACATAGCAACTGGCAAGCACCACGAGCGTGACGAAGACGCCGATACGTGGCTTGGCCAGTTCGAGAAAATCGAGTGCGCGACCCGTAATCGCGGTGCGGCGATACGGAATGGCGAAGGCAGAACTGGGAAGATGCGAACTGCTCATGCGGTGGGCCTCACAAGCAGCAACGGAGCGGCAGTGGCCAGCACTGCGGCTGGACGCCAGTTGCGCGAGGCCTGCAGCGACATGATAACGGCAGTGGCCAGAATCAGCGAACCGTTCGCCACGTGAGCCGTCGCGAGAATGGCCTGAAGAGCGGACTTTTCGTAGTTCACATGCGAAGCCGCGAACTGGAACGAGCCCATCCATTCCGGCCAAGAGTATTTGGTTACGTAGGTCATCACGCCCAGACCGATCTGTAACGTCACTAACAGGAGCAACGACCAGCCGACCCAACGCGAGACCGAGCGATCATTCTTGGCGCGAATAATCGTCACGCCGAGCAGCACAGCCTGGGCGAGGATCATGATGGCGAAGACCACGTGCAGCAACATCACCGCACGGAAGAAGCCAGCGGTGCTGGTCACCGGTACATGTCGAACAAGTGCGCCGAGCACCAATTGCAAATAGCAAACAGCCGCAAAGCCCCAGGTGGCGGTTGCCAATCGAGCGGCCGGCTGAGCATCTTGCTGAGGGCCAGCGAACGGAAACCGTGCGGAGGTAACAAGAGCAAAGGCGACGAGGGACACAAAGAAGACGGGACCGGTGCAACCGTGCAGCAGAGCCACCAGGCGCTCATCAAGCACCACGCGTGCGCCCCCCATCACACCCTGCAAGATCACCAATCCAAGTAACCCGCCCGCGAACTGCTTCAGCCAGAGAGGCGTGCGAGTCACAAACGTGCTGACCACCAAGGCAATCATCAGCAGGCCGGCCACGGCACCCAGCAAGCGATGACCATGTTCAATAAACAGATCCCAATCCGCGCCGAGCCAAGTCGTCAGCGGATAGGCGAACATGTTGTAGCCATAGGTTCCCGGCCAATCGGGTACAGCCATCCCCGCGTCGTAGCTGGTCACCAAGCCACCGACCCAAATCAGCGGAAACGTGACCAACGCCGCCAGCAAGGCGAGGCGGTGAGGCCAGCGATAGCTTGTCGGGGTGATGGTGGTCATGAGAGTACGCTTGATGGATCAACGGGCGAGGAGCAAATCAACAATCGGGACAAACCTAGTGCGCTGGTGGCTTAAAACGCCTGGCGGGATCAGCCGGCGGCGGCTGAGTTTGTGGATAGAAGTCGGTATCGACTTCAGGCGAGCCGTACTCGTAAGGACCGCGATAGACGATCGGTTGGAAATCGAAGTTGCCGTGTCCCGGCGGGCTTGGTGCCATCCACTCCAGGCTGTTCGCACCCCACGGATTACGACCAACGATCTGGCCGAAGAAGATGCTGCGGATGAAGTTGAACGCAAAAATCACTTGCGTCGCCACCATGCCAATCGCACACCAGGTCATGAACTGGTTCATGGGGAGCAAGTGGCGGAAGGTTTCGTAGTCGTACGGATCGGCCAGACGGCGGGGGAAGCCAACGGCGCCCAGAATGTGCATCGTGAAGAATGTGCCATTGAGGAACAGGAACGTCAGGAAGAAGTGGACCTTGCCGAGGTTCTCATCCATCATGCGGCCGAACATCTTCGGGAACCAAAAGTAGATCGAGCCGAACACTGCCATCGCCGTACCCGCAAAGAGCACATAGTGGAAGTGAGCCACGATGAAGTACGTATCGTGAATGAAGATGTCGACGGGCGTGGCGGCCATGAAGATGCCCGAGAGCCCGCCAATGATAAACATCGAGACGAACGACAAGGCAAACAACATGGGCGTGGTGAACTGAATCTTGCCGCCCCAAACGGTTCCCAACCAATTGAAGGTCTTCACCGCCGAAGGCAAGGCGATCATCATCGTGCTGACCATGAAGGTCATGCCGAGGAACGGGTTCATGCCCGAGACGAACATATGGTGACCCCACACGATAAAGCCGAGGCCGGCGATACCCGAGATGGAGTAAACCATCGGCTTGTAGCCGAAGATGGGCTTGCGGGCGAAGCAGGAGATGATATCGCTGACCATGCCCATCGCGGGCAGAATCATGATGTACACCGCAGGGTGCGAATAGAACCAGAACAGGTGCTGCCACAGAATCGGTTGGCCACCGCCAGTAGCCGGCAAGCTGTTATTCACCACCAAGCCTTCGGGCAAGAAGAAGCCTGTGCCCAGTGTACGGTCGGTGAGTTGCATGAAGCCCGCTGCCGTGAGTACCGGCAGAGCGAAAGCTTGCAGAATGGCCGTGATGAACATCGCCCAAATCGTGAGGGGAAGGCGAAACATCGTCAGACCAGGGGCACGCATTTGAATGATGGTGGTCATGTAGTTGACCGAACCCATCATCGACGAGACACCGACAAAGGTGACACCGAGCAGCCATAAGGTTTGCGGCCAGTGGCTGCCTGGAGCGGCATCCCACACCACCGAAAGCGGCGGATACGAAGTCCAACCACCGCCAGCACCGTAAGGAGGCCAGAGGAAGCTCATGCCAATGCAAAAGAACGCTGGCCACATGAACCAATAGCTGAGCATGTTGAGCGTGGGGAAGGCCATATCGTCCGCGCCGATCATTAGCGGAATCAGATAATTTCCGAAGGCACCGGCCAGAATCGGAATGATCACGAAGAAGATCATCACCGTGGCGTGCATCGTGAATAGCGTGGTGTAGAACTCGGGCGAGATCTGGCCACCTTCCGCCGAGAAGAGCATGCGGCCAATGACCGGCATGTCTTGCCAGGGGTAAGCCAACTGCCAGCGAATTCCCAGGGCGAGCAAGCCGCCCACCAGGAACCACAACAGCGTGGAAAACAAAAACTGCAACCCGATGATCTTATGATCGAGCGAGAAGACGTAGGTGCGAACGAAGTCGCCCACACTCATGCCGTGTGCGCCGTGACCGTGATCGTGATCGTGCGGCTGAATTGCTGTCGTACTCATTGCTTAACCTATTCTCCCACGGGCGGAGTAAAGGACGAAACCTCTTGCTCCTGCCACGATTGTTCCAGCCATTTATCTAATTCAGCGCGACTTTGCACGACGATGCGGCCACGCATCTTGTAGTGACCCCAGCCACACAGTTCCGCGCACACAATGTCGTAGGTGCCGGTCTTCTTGGCTTGGAACCACACAAACTGCTGCATGCCCGGAACCACGTCCTGCTTGACGCGCAAGTGGGGCAAAAAGAAACTGTGCAACACGTCCTGGCTCTTAATGAGCAGCACGACGTCTTCGTTCAGGGGCAGGTGCAGGTCGTTGACCTTCAAAATGTCGTCATCGTTCCCCAGCACTCCATCCTTGCCGGGATAGCGAATACGCCATTCAAACTGGCGGCCGGTGACCTCGGCGAAGGGAGGCCGGGGAACACCTTTCGCGATCTCGGGGCGGCGAATCTTCGCATTGGCCCACACCGTCATCTGGAAGATGGCGATGAACAGCAGCGCTGCGGCGGGAATGATCGACCAGATCACTTCCAGCTGATGGCTACCGTGAAAGTACTTCACCGGCTCAGTGGTAACTGCCGCGTCGTACTTCCAGAGAAACCAGAAGAAGACCAGGCCGGTACCAATGAAGATGGCCCCGGTCAGTCCCAAAATGAACATGAACAGGTTATCGATGGCATGTGCATCGTCACCGCCAATGTTGACGGGGAGCCAATGGTTCTCCATGGGCCAAAAGCCGGCCATTGCCCAGACAAAGCAGAGCACGCCCAGAATTGGCACCGATAAGAACAGCAAACTCCAAAATCGACCCACGACAAAACTCCTCAGACAGGCTTGGCAGATAGAAAACGACTGGACGAGACTCGCTCGTCACGCAGCGACGCTCGCTACCTCACCCCGCGGTCATTGGCTGGCTCGGGAACATTCTGCCGCGGATCGCTGATCGACTCGTACGGCAACGATTGAACGTAATTGACGATGTGCCAAACCTCTTGATCGGACAAGGCATCGGGCTTGGCGGCTGGCATCTGCGCGCCGTCGATGCCGTTGCGAATTCGCCAGAAGATATCAACCGGGCGACGACCGCCACGGAACACACCTTGGCGCAAGTTACGCGGCTTTAGATGGCGAGGCTCGAGCATCCCCAGACCGGTGAACTCGGTGATCAACTTTGGATCGCCCTTGGGGGTGATGAACTCTTCGGTCCACTTGTCGTACAGATTCGTTTGGCCGTCACCGAGTGCCGAAACACCGTGGCACGAAGCACAGTTGGCGCGAGTGCCCTGAAACAACTGCTTGCCCAACTGACGCGAGGCGGCGAGTTCTTCACCGGTCATCTCCGGTCGACCGACGACAGCAACCGGCTCGGTTTCGGCAGCAACCCAGCTACCGACAACACCAGCCACCACCTCCTTGATCAGGTCCACCTTCGCGGGATTAGGATTGGCAGGGTCATCGATCAGGCGCTCCTCAGGACCCAGATTTTGTTCGGCCCATTGGCTGAGCAAGTTCCGCTCAACTTCGCCGCGAATCGACAGGTACCGCACGTACTCGACCAGTGCTTCGACTTCGCTTTCCGGCAGCAGCAAAAAGGCAGGCATCGCTGTGCCGGGCACGCCTTCAAGCAAGATCTTGCGCAGGTCAGCATGGGTGGGCTTGGCACCGACCGGAGTCGACTTGAACTTGAAAGTGCCACGGCGATAGTCGCGCGGGTAGGGATTCAAAAAGGCCGCGGTCGGCCCAGCACCGTCGCCGGTAATGCCGTGGCAGTGAGCACAATGTTCGCGATACAGCCCGCGAGCTCGTCCCTGCTCATCGCTGCCGACCGCACCTGCGGCGACCATCAACTTGCCGCTGTTCATGACCATGGTCATGTCGACGTCTTTGACGGCGGGAATCAGCGGAGCATTGGGAGTACCAAAGAGCGCGGCCAGGATTTCGTCCAGGTCCTGCTTTTGCTGTGCCGAGAAGCGGAAGGCATTTCCGTCATCGTCCTTGGGAACCTGGTCTTCCACTTGACGAATAAAAGTCGAATAGCGGCGGAACTCCGGCGGTGGCGAACCACAGCCGGCAGTCAACAGACCGCTCACGATTACTAGCAGGCAAACTATCCAACGCAAGTTCATAATTCTCATCCCGGTCGCGACTCGCTTGGTCACGGGCAGGCTACAGTGCTTTCGACAACGTCTGGGAAGTTCTTCTCAGTCACTATTTCACAAACACGGACTCGTTGAGCGTGACATCCAGTGTTTCGGTGGCGTCATTGGCAAGTGTTTTCTTGAAGCGACCCTTGGTCCACTTTTCGTCCTTGCCATTCACCGTGGCCGTGCCGACGAACCCGGCTCGTTCTTGCCACACAGCGAACTCGAGTTCGACGCCCGCAGGAACATTCTTGATTTCGAAGTTGCCATCCTTATCGGACACAGCAAAGTATGGGTTGTTGCGAGTTAGCAGGCGAGCCGACATCCACGGGTGAATGGTGCAAGCTACAGGGTTTGGAATGCTCGACTCGCCCTTAGGCTCATAAACCGTGCTGCTGTTAGCACCGATGGTGACATTGATGGAAGCAGCTTTGCTGCCTGCCGAAGCACTGATGCTGGTATTGTGACCGATGGGGTCACTGTTCTTGATCAGCACCTTCTGCGTCGAACGCATCACGAACACGTGGCTGAGGAAAACGCATTTCTCTTGATCGAAGGGTTCAGCAAGCTGGTCGTTCTTCTTCGTCAGATAATCGGCGTGCTCCCATTTTTCGTCGCTCGGAATCTTTTTCGACAGATAGATCACGACATCGCGGATGCCTTTGCTGCCGGGATCGACAACCAGTGACTGTTCGAAGACCTGCTTACCTCCAGGAGCACACACATCTTGGTCTTTGTCGACCCGGAGAGCCGTCGCTGCGGGTACCGTACCAGCGAACACGAACTTGCCCTTGATGGTGGCCCAACCCGTGGGATCGGCAACGACGGCGGCAGTAGTCGCTTCGGCGGTGGCGCCAGAACCAAACGCCTTGGCAAGCGAATCAACATTCGCCTGATTGACGTAGCTGTTGGGCTGACTCGTACGCTCACAACCGGCGACCAATAGCAGGCCGCCAGCGAAGAGACAAATCGTACTGACTTGAACAAACCGATTCACGGTTCATGTTCCTTAATGCGAACAGACGGACAATTTACTTCTGCAGTACGCTCAGCGGAATCTTGAATTCGCCCAGGTCGGTGGCACCCTTCACATCGACTTCGATGCGACCCAACTTCCAAGCAACGTCCTTGCCATCCTTGTTCGCCTTGGTGACAAAGCCGGCCTTCTCTTGCCAAACGGTAAAGGTTCGCTTGCCTTCGGGGACGTTCGGAATCGTGATTTCGCCCGCTTCGTTGCTGACGCCAAAGTACGGGTTGTCACGAATCAAGATGAAGCCGCCCATCCACGAGTGAATCGCACAGGCGAGCGGCATCGGGCGATTCTCGCCCTTGGCAAAGGTCTTCTTGGTCGAACCACCGGCAGGAATCAGATCGTTGAACGAAGGATTCGAAAACAAGTCGGCCTTCACGTTGTGACCAACTGGATCGGGATTGCCGAGAATCAAGGTTTGTGAGGTGTGAATCGCAGCGACGCGGGGTTCGTAGCGGCAGCCAAGGTTGTCGACTTTCACTTCCTTCGGCAGCGCGGCGACGGCGGCGGCACTTTCCGGAGCCTTGGTACCTGGCGCGACGTACAGGTACATCACGATGTTCTGCAGGGCATTGTCCTTGCCGACCTTGATGCTTTCATCGACGAGCATCTTCGGCCCACAGAACTCGGGATCCTTATTGATCGTGAGTTTGGCGGGCTTGGGCGCTTCGCCGTCGAGTTTGAACTTGATCTTGATGCTGCCATCGGCGGCGAGAGCCACAGCGGGCAACAGAATCGCTGCGACGACCGCGGCGAAAGAGCGAGTGGAACGATTCATGAGAGGACTCCCCAGGTGAAATGGATGGCTTCGCTGTGGGTTTATCGCAAAGCCAGGCGGGAAACAAACACGCGAAACTCAACCCTCAAATCATCATATCAACTTATCAATGGCGGACCGCCTTGTTCGCCCTGTGGAAAACCAATTGGACCGGAAAACCGCACGATTGCGGCCCTCCGTTTAGTTTGTCGCCTCGGCGGGTGCCGCCGGTGTTCCTTCGGCTGCGGGAGTCGCGGCTGGTATCAAGGGAGCGATCTTGTTTTTGCCCTTCGAGAATTCTTCGAAGTTCATCAGCAGATCGACCAAGCCTTGCACCTGTTGCTCGCTATCGCCCACGAACAGGTCAGCCGGAGCTTTGCCTTGAGGCTCGCCAGGCTGGTACGGAATGTTCACGGGCATCGCCGTGTAGGGCAGGATCATCTTCGGATTGCCGATCCACTGCCGCAGGTAATCGGAACGCAGCCGACGGTGGATATTGGCCAGATCCGGAGCCTTGGCTCGCTCGCTGCCACCTGGATCGTAGTCGCCGACGATATGACACTTCACGCAGAAGTTCTTGTCGATGACGATCTTCATCGCATCGTCCAGCCGATTTGCGTCGGGACGCATGGCCTGCTTGGCATAAGCAGCCTGCATTTCGGCCAGGTGGCTATCGAGACGGACTTCAGCCGACTCGTAGGGGAAGTTCGCGTTATCAACGGCGGCGAAGTAGTTGACCAGTTTGGTCGCTTCGTCGCGCGACATGTTGAACTTCGGCATTCGCAAGAACACGGCTGGACGAATCGGATGAGGTTCGAGCAGGAACTCGTACAACCAATTCGTTTGCACCTTGTTTCCTTCGCCGAACAACGGCGGCGGCAACCAGCCATAGGCTTCCGTACCGCTGGCGTTGGGATTTCCCGCTTGTTCGAGCTTGGTGACGCGCGGCAATAGGTAGCGAGTGAGCATACCGCCATTCGCGGTGTAGGCACTGTTCACCATGCTGCCGGGGATCGACATCTTGGCCTGACCCGGTAGATAGACGTGACCATCGACGATCGACCAATTCACGATCTCGACCGACAGCTTGGTGTTGCGGGGATCGTAGCGATCCTCAAGGACGAGTTCGCTATCTTCCACGTCGACCAATTCCGGCAAGCCTTGGCTCTTGGTCAAAGCAGGAATACCGATGAGCGTCGAGTGAAGCCGATTGCTCGCGTCAGGAATGCTAGCCTTAGCCAGTTCCGCCGGCGAGACATGCACCTGGAGGAACGGGAAAACCGGTCCAGGGAGAACCTGCTCGCCGAACTGACCCGGCGGATAGCTGATCTTCCACTTGTCGGCTTCCAGAATATGGCAGCCGCCGCAGTTGAACTTCTCGAGAACCACCTTGCCATCAGCGATAGCCTTGGACCGCGGATCGGCGCGGAACAAGTACTTCTCGCGTGGTGGCTCAGCAACGAGACCCAGCACGAAGGTAATGATGGCTTCGCGATCGCGGCTGTCGAAGGGGAACTGCGGCATTCGCAGTCGTTCGTTGAACCGCTTATTGAAGGTCTTGTTGTAGTCGTAGCTGCGTGGCTCCTTCAGCTTTTGATAGATGAAGCCGATGCGGCTGCCGTGGCCTACTTCATGGTGATAGTATTCTTCCGAGCCTGGAGGCAACGTATCGTCGGGGGCTTCATGATCGTGAGCATGGTCATGCGCGTGATCGTGGCCTTCCGTCGACGTTGCTGCAGTATCGTCTTTGTGGCCCGCAGCATCGTCGCCGGCAGGAGCGGCCTTTTCGCCATGCGAGGCAGTGCCGTGACCGTGCTCGATGTAATGCGAGATGTGCTCGAAGGCTAAACGCGAGGGATCCTTGCGTCCCCAGTTTTGCAACTGGGTGCCGATGGGCTTGGCATCTTCAAAACCGACAACGTCGTGGCAACCATAGCAGCCATACTTCGAAACGGTCTTTAGCCCGATATAGCGCAGCCGCTGGGCATCGCTGAGCGTGCCCCCTTCCGGAACAATCAACTCGGTTTCGGCACCCTTGAGTTCCGAACGCATCGACTCAGGAAGGCCCTTTACGTAATACCCTTCCGCAGCATCCTTGAAGAAGGCGTCGTTCAAGTATTCGAGCGTCAGCTTCTTCAGGTGCTCTTGCTCGTCCTTATTCAGCTCAGCCAATTGCTGCTGAGATTTAACGGGCTTCCAGCCACCCTTGTTATCGTTGAGCAGGTAGACAGCGATATCTTCGGCCGGATCGTAGAACCTGGTGGTCGTCTTGTCCTTGCCGTCGGCGTCTTTGACAGGATTGCCTTCGGCATCCTTCTCCACTTCGACGAGCTTCACTGGGTCCAGGAAAAGATTCGGCATCACCGTTCGAGCGTGATACTTGGTCGGCTCCTTGATCCAGCTATAGAGCCAGCTAGGACCCTTCGGGTTCGTTTCTGGGGAGAACTTGGCGCCGACGTTCGATAGATCGGGACCTTGCACGATCTCACCGGCCGCACGGAACTTGTCGGTGTCGGGGAAGTCGTGGTGGGTGTGACACGCCAGGCAGCCGCGGGTTTCGAACATCTGCTTGCCGCGCGTGATCATCTGCTCGTCGGTCCATTCCGAAATCCCCTCGGGACGCTCGACGGGCTCGAATTGCTGCGAGCGATCCATCAGGTAGGCCACCAGGCCCCGAGCCTCGATGGGTTCGAGTTGCTCGGCTACGTGCTGCGAAGGTTGATCATCGCGGAAGTGATCCCACAGACCAAAGAACCGCGGCATGCGGGTCGACTTGCGGAAATTCTGCGGATCCCAGATCCAGTCGTACAGAAAAGCCGTATCGACCTTCTGGGCAACAAATCGCAAGCTGGGGCCGACCTTACGGAGCGAACCGGGAGTTTCGACATCTCGCAGCATAGGAGCGATGCGATGGCTTTGCGGCGCGAGCACCGTGCCGTACTTACCACCGCCGGAAACCTGGTCTTCTTCGACCAGCGACAACAACTGGCGACGCACGCCATTTTCGGCGGGATGATTCGTCAACTGTCCGGCGAGGCGAAGGACTTCAGCCAGTTTGCTTTGCGTACCAGCAATGGCTTGCTTGTCTTCGTCCGATTCTGGACGAATGGTTTCCAGTTCCTTGGCTCGCAGATTGGCTTCCCAAGTGAGTTGTTGGGCAGCTGCGAAGAAGTTGGGCTCCAGCCGCATATCGGGACCAACGCGACGCGAGGGACCATCGTAGCCATTCACTTCGTGGCAGCCAAAGCAGCCGTACTTGCGAATGAGATGATAGCCATGCATCAATTTGGGCGCGGGTGGATCGGGAAACCGCTGGCTGGGCTCCAGTTCCACCACGTCGTGATGGCACTTGAGGCAGGTCGCCTGAGCAAAACGCGACGGATACATCGGATAGATCCAGTGATGGTTGTTGAACCAACCATGTTCCTTGGACCATTCAGCCGCTTGGGTGGGATCGTTAGGCGTGTGCGAAGCCCACTTAAAATCGGTGGCGCTACCTTGCCCTTCGTGACACACGGTGCAGGCAAAGGTGGCCAGCTTGTGCGGGCTCGAATCGCTGAGGAACAAATCCAGCCGCGGATGCGAATTGAATGGATGGGGCAACCCGCGCTTGATACCCACGCGGAAAGGCTTGCCGGCTGCAGCCAGATCGAGCAGTGACACCGTGGCGCGCGGAGCACCCCGGAACTGACCGAATAGTTCGCTGCCGTCGATTGACGCAATCACATCACCCACGAGCAAACCGGGCCGAGTGGGAATGGTCGAATTGTCTTCGGGCAAAATGCCCGTGGCTGCTTGCTGTTGAATCTCTTCACCGGTCGGCTGTTGCGCGGGGGCGTCGACATTGATGGGCATTGCCGCAGCACCTGGCGACTTGGGCTGAACGTACTTGACGATGACATCGTCAATGTCCAGCAAACCGTGGTCGGCCAGCTTCAGACCGAGAGCTTCTTCCAAGCTGTAGGGAATCGGCTTACCAGCGGCGTCAACTTCGGGCAATTTGAGGGCGACGCGGGCGGCCTTCATTTCTTCCGCGGTGCGCGGCGTGATGATGACCTCAAACTTGTTCTCGTCCGTGTAGAGCGGTGAAGTGGGATCGCCGGGCAACGACTTTTGCATCGAACCATGGCAAGTCGTGCAGCGATCGAAACGCCGCACCTTCGCAAAGTTGTAGTCCTGCGTCAGGTCCGCACTCCAACGCGTATCGGCCTTGCGCGTCGCGCCGAACGCATCCAGAATGGGCAGGTTGACAATCTTCTTGCCGGGACCATACCAAGGAAAGCTGTCGTAAGTTGCGATGTAGGTTTCGCGCTTCTCGGTGGCTGTCTTCGCCAACCGCTCGAGTGCTGCGCGGCTGTCGGCAAGGTTCTTTTGCGCGAGGTCAACGGGAGCGTTGATATTCTTGACAATCGCTTCCAGTTCTTTGCGATGAGCGCTCAGGGCCTGATATTCCAGATTGAGCTTATTCAGCTTGGCGACTTGCTCATCAATGGCCTTTTGACGGGCTGGCATCTCGGCGGTCAGGTTATCGCGAATGGCGATATCGAGATCGGCCTTGGCCTTGTCAACGTGGGCCGACTGGAACTTGCGATCGCCCAACTTGAGCGTTTCGCGACCTTGAACCAGATTCACTTTGTCTTGCAGCAACTTGACAATACTGACGCGCTGATCAGCAGCATTTTCTTCGGCAGCCGCAGCTTTCTTCTCGGCTTCATTGGCGGCATTTTGCAGTGCGGCGTCGTCCAGCTTGGCATCGGCGGCTTCGCGCGCGGCATTGGCAGCCTGGCGATCTTGAGCGGCCGTTTCTGAATCGCTGCGTAGGGTTTCCAATCGCTTGGCTAAATCGGGAAGCTCACCGCCGACAGCCAAGTCCGGAAAGTTCGTTTTGAATTCCGTCATCTCAGCATTGAAGGCGAGAATGGCGGCGGGATCGATTGGCAAGGCCCGGGCTTTACTGACTTCGATGGTCAGTTGCGAAACCTGCTTGTTGGCTTCGTCCGTCCGGAACTGCTCTTCGCGCATTTCGGTCATGCGGCGATCGACTTCAATGACAGCAGCCTGGGTGTTCTTCCACGGGCGGAAATGGTCTTTGTAGAACATCCAGATCGTGCACAAGGCCAGCACGACACCGGTCACCGCAAAGATGCGATGCATGAGCGTCATACTGCGCCAGGTCGATTCGGTTGCGGGCATGTCTTCTCTCCGCCTCGGCGGCCTTTTCTCAACTCAATTTTGGGGCTATTCGAAACTCAAGCCTGGTTCGAGCAGCACTAAAAATTCATCATGTATTCGGGCAATGCGATGAAGTACTTTAGGTTGGCCGTCCAGCGGGCAACCATCTTCAGCGGCAGTAGCATCATCATCAGCAGCAGATTCGTCAGCACCATGTAGCGAATGAAACCCATGCGGACAAACAAGTCCTGAAAGAACTTGCTAATAACCACAAGCAGCGGGGGCAACACAGTGAGATAGGTAATCACCAGGAAAATGCCCGGCGACTCTCGCAGCATGATGTAGAGAAATTTTATGAACGCCGACGAGCCTTCCGGAGCAGCAGGACGGCTGCCACCGAGAGCCCAAACCCAGACGTATTCCGAGAGATCGACGTTATTCAACGCTTCGACTTTATGCGTGTCCCAATACTCGTACGGACCGAAGAAGTTCCAGTTGGGCCCGCGGAGGAAGGTTCCCATCACGATCAGCGTGATCCACAGAACCAGGAAGCCGAATTGGAACGTGATGTAGGCAAACTTGCGTTGATCGATCGTGTAGTAGCCATTCCCCTTCTTATTGAAGTCGATGTAGGGAATGGCCATGAGACCGGCGACGACCATGCTGGGCAGTACCACACCTGCCATCCACGGATCGTAGTACACCAGCATTTCTTGCAGACCCAGGAAGTACCAAGGGGCCTTCGAAGGATTCGGAGTCTTGACTGCCGAAGCAGGCTCTTCGAGCGGAGCTTGCAGCAGGATGGCCCAGACGAGCAGGAACGCCGTGAGGGCGACCATGCAGATCAGTTCGGTGTAAACGAGATCTGGCCAGACGAGCACTTTTTCGTTGTCGAGCTTTTCGAGCGGTTCCAGGCCCTGCAAAGCGCGGTCGTCGTTCTGCACTGCCTGATAAGCACTCAGCCACGTAAAGAAGCCGAGCAAGAACATCAGGCCGACGATCGGCACGTTGTCGGGCTTCATCACGATGAGCGCGAAGTTCTGATCGGTCATCGACATACCGAGCAGCAGCATGGCCAAATTGAGCATCACCCAAGCCACCATCGGCTTCACAAAGAAGCGGCGACCGAGGTACAGAATCGTTAGCAGAACGAGTGACCCAATCGTGTACCACGTCGGGCTCATGACGTAGTTAATGCCGTTTCGGAGCGACTGAGGCAGCGAGATGAACGGAGCCAGCGTGGCCGAACCGCTGAAGCCAAGAGCGGCCATCAACAGAAACACCATCGAGACGATCAGCCACACGATGGAACTGGTAAACGGAAACTTGGCGACGGGGAGACGAAAGAAGGTTTGATCGCGGCCGGACTGCCAAATGATGACGGCAATGGCCGCGTTCATCACCGACATCAGCAGGTAATACGATCCCAAGAACGTGGCGATCTTGGGGATGAAAATCTCGAGTGGTTCAATTCCGTGCATCGCAGCCTGCCATTTACCAAACCAAAGACCGACAGCCCTGACTTTTCAGCAACACGTCGATAAACCCATTCCACCATCGCCTCGGGCCGACGATCCTCGCCGACCCTTGCTGCCAAACCCTACAACGGACCGCTAATGCCGCCGTCCTTACGGACTCGCCAGAAGTGGATCGCCAACAAGAGCGACACAGCGAGCGGAATCGCGACGCAGTGCAACACGTAAAAGCGATTGAGCGTTTCTTCACCCACAAATCGCGCACCGAGCAGACCGAAGCGGGCATCGGAGGCATTGGTGACCATGCTGATACCGTCCACAGTCAGGAACATCGCACCAGGTCCTTCAGAACCCAGCAGCGGTGTAGCCTTCGCCATATTCGAACCCACCGTGATCGCCCAGATTGCCAACTGATCCCAAGGCAGCAAATAGCCCGTGAAGGACATTAACAACGTCAGCAAGAGCAAGACGACACCAATGACCCAGTTGAACTCGCGCGGCGGCTTGTACGAACCGGTGAGAAACACGCGATACATATGCAGCCAGACGGTGATCACCATCGCGTGCGCGCCCCAGCGATGCAACTCGCGGAGAATGCCGAGCGAGGTGACGTCGCGGAGTGCGAGAATATCGTTGTACGCCCATTCCAGCGTGGGCCGGTAATAGAACATCAACAACACGCCGGTGACCGTTTCGACCAGAAACAGAAAGAACGTCACACCACCCATGCACCACGTAAAGCTGAGAGCAATGCCTTGCTTTTTGATGGAGACGGGGTGCAAGTGCAGGAAGAAGTTCGTGAGCATCACGACGATGCGATTGCGCCGATCCAGCGGAGCCGGATGGCGGAAGACACTCTTCCAAATCTGCGATTCGCGGATGATTTCGCCGAGCGTGGCCATAGGAGTGGTTCGTGTATCGAGTCGCAGGAAAAACTAAAGAAGCCAAAAGCTGAAGCCCGGAAGTCATTTTCATTCCGGCCGGAATCAGCAACCACCGACTACACCGGCACGTAGGAGGCAGCGTCTTTCCATTGACCCTGCTCTTGATTAAACGTGCGGCTCTTATCGACTTCTAACTGACCGTCGTCGGCCAGACTGATGGCATAGCGTTCCAGCGGACGAGGCGCGGGACCTTCGAAATTAATGCCGTCCTTGTAGAAACCACTACCGTGGCAAGGACACTTGAACTTCTGCTCGGCCTCGAGCCAGTTGGGCGTGCAGCCCAGATGCGTACAGACGGACTTCAGGGCGAAAATCATCGGACGACCGTCGAACTCGTACCGCACAATCCAAACGCCAAACTCAGGAATGAACTTGGTCTCAACCTGACCGGGACCAAAATTGGTTGGCGGCCCGACCTTAAAGCGAGTCGGGGGCTCGATCAAAATATTCGGGAACATGAAGCGGGCCAAACCCAGCAGCCACATGACATGCGTCACCGCCAGCGAAGTAAAGCCAATGGCCAGCGACGAACCAAACAGAGCACCACCGGCGGCAGCCAAGAAGGTACGACGATCGGGATCGGTGACCGCTGCCGGGCGAGCAAAGGCAGGCTTGGCGGGCATCGGCGGAGCTTCGAGTTTTTTCTTGCCAGCCGGCGCGGGGACAACAACCCCCTTGGCCTCCGCTTCAGCCTTCGAAACAGGCCCGGGCTTCGCGGCCTTGCGAGCGGCAGCGAGGATACTTGCAGTGTCTTTAGGAACCGCGGCCGCAGTGGCGGCATCGGTCTTCGGCGGAGCTAGCTTCTTCTCGGCAACCGGAGCAGCGGCAGCGGCCGGCTTTGGTGCGGCAGGAGCAGCGGCGACGGGCTTTTTGCCGGCCTTGGCCATCGCCAGAATATCAGCGGCGCTCATCGAGCCGGGCTTGACTGCAGCCTTGGGCTTTTCAGCGACGGGCGCAGCCTCAGATGCCGCAGACTCGGAAGCGGCAGGCACATTAGCGGGAGCCGCCTCTACAGCCGGAGGCGGACTATCCGCGGGCTTTTTCGCACCGCCAGCCTTGGCTGCAGCAAGGATTTCCTCTACCGACATTTTTTTGGCCATAACGCCAAGCCTTTACCCACAGTCGCGACGCCTCAGCTGCGGCGCACGCAAAAAATCAGGATGGACCGCCCGCGATTCGATTTGCCGATTACGGCGATAAGTCATTTTCCGGAAACGACTTGTAGCCAGAAACCGCAGCAGCTAGGCCTTGTGATATTTTTCACAATCCCTGCCTCTTAAGTTCTAGCTGGTTATTGACATCTGTCAACCACCCTGAAGCGGGTGGCTGTGCTCCGCATTCCTCGCGAACAGAGGAAGCTCCGTCGTAAGGTGCGTTGGGACAAGTAATTTAGCCGGGGCAGGAGAAAAGTTGAATCGGGCGCGGGCAGATATTTTGAGTGCCCGCCCATTCCGCGAAATTAATCCACAATGCGGTTCTCTGCCTTCATCAGCAGGACGAAGTCTGCGTCAGCAGGTTCGCCTGGCAATGAACTTTGGCCGGCGAACTGAAGGCCGCGCGCTTCAGCTCGAATGAGAAAGCTCTTGTGATCTCGCGAAAGTCCAACGTCCAGGATGCCGCGTTTGTCCGTACGGCCCAGTTGCGAGAATCTGCCGTTATCAGTCAGTGGCGCAATCAGGACGTTTGCATTGTGAACGGGGCGCTTGGTTGTTGCATCCAGCACGTAAATGCGATGATCTGGGGTGGAATCCCAGCTCGCCCACAGCACAAACAGCAGGATGGGAATCATCGCGCCGGCGCAGACAAGTGCAAATATCCGCTGCATGGAAGGTCACCCCAATACCTAAATACCAATCTGTCCTAGCATGTCGATGAAGCGACTCAGGGCGGTCGAGATCTGCGGATGCGAAGCTTCGAACTCGAGCACTTTTTGCTCGATCAGGTTTTTTGACTCGGTTGTGTCTGGGGCCTCATCCGAAGCCTCTCCGCGAGATTGCAGCGCGCTGGAGATATCAGCTGCGGCCGATTGCAGCAGCGCGCGGGTCTCGGGATCGGAAGATTCCAGGTTGTGAAGCTCCCGCTCCAGTTCAGCGATGGCGGCTCGCAAGCGGTCGGCTTTGTCGTTCATGGCCAGGTATCTTTCGGAGGGGGAGCCAGCATTTTCAAGTGAGCAAACGAAGGAGCCCGGTCAATTCTAACGGAGAATTGCCGGGCCCGCAGCGGTTGTTGGTAATGAAGTCGAGCGACTACTGCGGCTTGACCGATTCCGCCGGAGTCGAAACTTCTTGCACCTTCTTCTGGGCCAGTTCGGCGGCGGCCTTCAGTTTGCCGACGACATCTTTCACCAGCGAAGCTGGCAGGGCATAGCTTTCCACGCGGCCAGCACGGGCGATGTTAATGCCTAGGCACTTGCCATCGAGGTCGACAATGGGGCCGCCGCAATCAGCGGGACGCAGGACCGTGTCGTGTTGAATGGCGAGCGAGAAACCCGCGCGACGTTCGCTCAGCGGGCCACCCAAGTTGTTCTGAAATTCGGCCCGTTCGCCGCCATGAAACAGCGTGGCGAGATTGCCCAGCGTGACGGTAATCGCCATGTCTTTGTCGCCCCGTTTGACGGTCAGCTCCAGGCGTTCGCCGGGCATGAAGGCTCGCACGGTTTCGATCAGGTTCTGCCGTCCCTTGATGTCTTTGCCGTTGATCTTGGTGACGATGTCTCCCGCTTCCATGCCAGCCCGCAAAGCTGCGGAATCGGGCATGACTTTCTCGATGCGAGCCACGTCGTCTTTCTGATCGAGCTGCACGCCGAGAGCTCCCGAAGGAGCGGCGATCTTGCGAGCCCCCACGCTCACCACGCCAATGGCGATGGGATCGAGTTCCAGGCCGGGAGTAATCAGCCAGCTACCAACGGTGGCGTCGGCAGTGTCCGACCAGGAGATCGAATGCAACTTATCGGCGGTGATCTTGAGCAGTGCCAGGTCGACCGTCGTATCTTTGCCGACCAGTTCGGCATCCATCTTCCGGCCGTCGAGCAGTTGGACCGTCAGCTTACCCTTCAGTTCGCTGGCCTTGGTAACCACAAAGCCTTGTTGATCGACGACAGCGCCAAGCGCTGCCTTGCGACCATCCGAGAAGACGCGCACGGTACTTTGAGCTGGATCGCGAACGACGTCACGAAACGCAGCAAGCACCTTGGAGTGCGAACGCTCACTGGCCAGCAGCGAAGCCGGAGCCAGCGCGAGCAAAGCTACGGGAACGATGGACCACAAGAACAACGACCAACTGCCGGCAGACAATTTCATGGAACAAGCACTCCCTGAAAATGATCCCTCACCGCGGACATGACTTCCTACGTTGCCTGGCGTGAATTCTCGGTCGTTGTTTCATTGCTGCAACATCGCCGGCTTTCGCCGCGCACGCAAATCCAGTTGAATCATACTGAGTTCGTGGCCAAAAGACGAATTTATTGACCGTTCAATTACATTACTTCCCTGCCAGCATTATCGGCGGTGGCTATTCGCAGACAGCACTGTCATTCTCCCCGCTTGCCGAGCACTAGCTTCAGCTCGAGCGTTTCTTCGCCTCGCTTCACCTGCAACTTGATGCGTTCCCCAGGCTGTTGTTCCTGTACTTGCGCCGAAAGTGAGGGAAAATCGGTGATTTGCTTGCCGTCAAACAGCTCGACAATGTCCCCTACCTTCAAACCCGCCTTCTCGGCTGGGGAGTTGGGAAAAACATGGGCGAGCTTGGCATTTTTTGCATCTTTTTCCCCACGGACACCCAAAAAGGGCTCCTGACCCGGAAAGTGTCCCCAGGCCTCAGCCTTGAGCATGCGGTCCCAGGTCTCTTTGAACGTGTTGACCGGCACATGCATATTTGCGGTAAGTGGCGTCGCGATTCGGCTGTTGATGCCGATCACTCGGCCTTCCATGTCGAATAGCGGACCACCCGAGTCGCCGCCAACGAGAGTGCAGTCGGTGGTGAGCACGGTCCGCTCCACTAGCAACAGCCGGCCCAAACGCAGCACCGGTTTGCGGTCCGATTGATAGCCGCCAGGGTGTCCTGTCGCGAGCACCCACTGCCCTTCACGCAACTTGGACGAGTCACCCATTTCAAGATGCGGAAAGTCTTTCCCTTCCGTGATCTTCATCATGCCGCCATCGACGCTCCGATCGAGCCCGAGGGTCTCGCCAAACAGTTTGCGGCCGTCATAAAGCTGAAACAGCACTTGCTTCTTTGGCTGACCAGACACATGCGCCGCGGTGAGTACGTAGCCTTCTTTGTTGATGATGACGCCGCTCCCTTGAGCCGCGCCCACCTGCACACCGACAGTTGCCTTTTGCAGCTTTTCGCTGATCTTGCGCACGTGATCCTGCATCAAGCGCAGGTCGGCAATCCCGCTGGGGTTGGCGCCAGCAAAGATCTTGGCCAGGCGCGGATCGATCGCTTCGGGCGCGGGCGGTGCGATGGAGTTGATCGCCGGAGCTTCGGGCTTCTGAACCGGGGCGACATCCGCTGCTTTCACCACCGCAGGCTGCGATGGCGGCGGATTATTGACCTGGGCGGTAGCAACCGGAAGGGAAATGAAGAGTGCCAGCGCGAAGCAAGCGAATCGCTGCACGAAGGGCATCCTGCTGAACGTATTACCTGCCGTCATCGGCCGCCATCCCGTTTTATAGATCGAGCAAGAGGCAAGGTCGCCGCGCGAGGGACCGCTCGCCGGAGCGCTTCCTGCTGAGTCAGTTTAATCATACCCAACTGCCGAGCGAATTTCCCCTCGCCAGCCAAATTTTGCCTCACCCCGCCAAAGGCACCTGCAGCGATGGCACACACTTCCCTTTCGCTCAGTGCCAGAATCGTTCCCGCTGCTTACGGGTCAACTGTTGATAAGCATCGGTATCTTTCGCCAGGCGGTCGAGAAAGCCAATCGCCAATTCCCACGACATACTCTCTCGCTCTTCGGCAGTAATCACTTTCAAAAGCTCACGCGAATAGGCCCCAAACATATAGACCTGCGTGGGACGCGGCACCGCCTGATTGTTGGCCAAGATCGCCAGGTGCTCGATCTCCAGCAGCATGAGATGGAACTTTCGCTCCATCTCCGGATTTTTCCGATCGCGCACCAAGGTGCGACTCTCGATCGCCGCAATATTCTGCGCAATGTAGCTCCCCTCGTCGAACAGCCGCACGTGCGCCTCGATGAACCGCGACAGATTCTCAATGCGTCGATTGCGAATCTGCGCGTACGAGTTCAGCGCGAAGACCGCCAGCGCAACGATGGCCGTTACGACGGTCGCATAATCGCGCAGCATGCTGGTATCCACGGGGCGACCTTTGCTGTCAACGGAAAAGGCCTCGAGCGAAATCAAACCTTAGCTGCGGACCACGACCGCGATCTTTTGATGCACTTCCAGATCGTCCTCTCCATAAAAGTAAACTTCGCCGCCGGCTTCCATGACTCGTTCGATGGCCTCATCGACCACGTCGTCGAGCGCCGCCGGCCCCTGACCCGTGAACGGCATCAGGCGGTCACCTTCCGGGCTAATATGGGCAGGATACTTAAAGTTCTTTTCGACCAGCAATACGCGGACCTTGCCGCCGACCACAGCGCGCCAGACCTGATCGATTCCCGAAGCATGCCGACTGGCGCTCACGGCGTCATCGAGTTGCACCAGAGCTTCGGTACGACGAACCGTCGCGCCAGCCTCGAATACGGGCCACACCAACTTGCCCAGTGCCAGGGGAGCCGTCTTTTCGTGATTGCCGGCGAGCATGCCCACAATCGATGCCTGCTGCGAGGTCACCTCGCGATAAAAGGCCAGATTCCGTTCGACGCCCACCACCACCAGCGGCAGTGGATTGGCTTTTTGAATCTTCGCGACCGCTTCGTCCACCGAGCGAAAGTACTTGCGCATCGCTTCGTCGCGGATGGCCGAACGATTGACTCCCACACCGCCGGGCAGCTTGGCCGCGCCACCGGGTCCGCGATGCTCAAACGGAAACGGGGCCTTCGTGTGCTCTTCGAGCACGGTCGTCCAGGCATCGTAAAAGTAAGTGGTATGCCCCAACACCAGCACCCGATAAGGGACCGCGCGGTTCAAGGCATACACGAGATCGCGGGTGGCAAACGTCTCATCGACAATGGCGCGGGGCTTCACTTTAAAGGGGAGATTGACCGCCAGCGATTCAGTGGCGCTGGCGAACAGCGCCAAACCGTCGAGCGTATGTTGCCAATCGACTTGCTTGACCAGCTCCTTCAAGTTGCCAACCACAGCCGCCACTTCCCGCTTTTTGAATTCCTTTTGCAGGCGGGCAATCGCCTTGCTCACCAGGTTCTTCACCTTGATGGGATCGGCCTTGTTAGCCGGTGCCGTCCGATGCGTGGGGGCCAGAATCGAAACGGAGGGGTAAGCTTTCTTGGTTTGAACAGCCTTCAACTCAGAACGCGACAGCATGGAAAGGTCCTTGTGCAGGTAAAGAACAACCAGTAGCTAAACAGAGATGTCTTGCTCAGCAGATCAGAGCTGTAAGGTTACCCCCGCGAATTGGCTCGCACTAGCTGCCAGCTTCGCCACGAATTTTGCGGCGACTCATTTTCCCTTGTCCCCCGTTGCCTACCCCACCCTCGAACAGCCCCTGAACACCCCAAGTTTGATAACTTTTTGGCTCGTTTTTTCGCATCTGCAAACCCCCTTTAAATCTCTTCGCAACCACCACTTCGGTCGAGTGATAACCGCTAATCACCCGTTTTGCCGATAACCGTTTGATAACCAGTTAAGCCTGCCATTTTGGCACGTGAACAGCCTGCGATCTGCGCTGTTTCGCTTATCCTTAAGGCGACTGCTACTCCCTAAATCGTTTCTACACATCTTCTCACTAATCTACACTTACGACAAATATACGCAAACACTATTGCTTTTGTGCTAATCAACTTGCGACAGGCAGCCGCTCGGACCAATCAAGCGATCTTGGTGAATCGAAATTCCAACGAAGGTCCGTAGCGCCGTCCAGCAGCCAAATCCAGCTTGGTCCAAACTTCACTGGGTTCTGCTCGCAGAACGACAGGCACCCAGCGAGTCAAGCGAAACTGCCCGCATCGTTACCTCCTCCTGCCCAAGAACGACACCAGCGCAGCAGCCACCCTGGCCGCTCTCGCCGCCGTTTCGTCTTTACGTACACTACCCGACATTTGCGCAATGTCGTGATCGTTTGTCAATAAGATAACGATCAATTATTCGCCAAGCTTAGCTCTGCTGAAGCCGCCACTCCTCAGGCCCAACGGGCCGGCACCATACCAGCCCAGCGCAGAGCGCAGCGACGAAGTCGCGTAGCGTCGCCCTGGGTGAGAAGTTGAATCGAAGGTCCAAGCCCTGAAGGGGCGGCACGAGACGGTGCGCGAGTAAGCTTCAGGGCTACCTCGGAGTCGGATACGATACGCAGAGGGATCCGGTTTTGTCTTCAAGCGGCCGAGCCTGCCTGGCTATAGAAGACGTCGCGTACATGGGGCCCCTCACCAGCATGAGCCAAGTTTTTGGCATTAGTCACTTCGAATTGTTGATTGAAACAGCCATGAGTTACTATTTGCCAATCGCCGTGCTGGAAGCAGTGGCCGCTGAGTTGAAACCGCTTGGCTTCAAGTTGGTGAAGAGCAAGAAGTGGTTTATCAGAGCCATTAGCAACCGAGTGGAGAAGTACCAACTTGTAGTGCTTGATGAGAAGAAGGGATATCGTATCTGTCCCTCGGTAAGCGTTCGGTTTGAGCATGTTGAGGCGATTTTTCACCGATCATCCGGTTACGAGGTGGAATACCAACGAGACACACCTACGGTGGGGATCGACCTCTGGAGTGTTTATGGGAAAGATGGATATCAGGTTTCGCTCACGCAGGCGGCTGGCGTGGACGTAGTGGCTTCGCAACTGCTCGAAATCTTCCACGATAAGGCAATGCCCTATTACTCACACTTCAGTTCCTTGGTGGCTGTCGACACTGCCATCAACGCTCAACCCAGTGACAATTCCGTTCATCGCGCTATGCCTTGGCTGCGTTGTTCAACTGGGGCAATTGTCGCCAAGCTAGTCGGTCGCGACAACTACGACTACTTAGTATCCATTTACACGGATATTTTGCGAAAAGACTCGAACGGTTTCTATCTTCCACGATTTGAACTGTTGTTGAGTGATATTGCTAAATTGACGCCGGACTCTGACGCGGCGGCTGTTCATTAATGCCCGTAACGCCTTCCTACCAGGGCGACGCTCCACGGCTGACGCCGTTGCGCTTGCCCTGAGTTGGCATAGGGCCGCACCTACGGTGCTAAAGCGAGCCGGTAGAGCCGGTAGGTCAGGTACCCCGTACCTGACTGCAACCCGGGATGATCGTCAGGTACGGAGTACCTGACCTACCTTACGCCGCGCGGCTGAGGGGCGATTGTATCAGCACGTCGTGGCAGGCGGCGGCCACTTGCTCGACGGTGACGGCCTGCATGGCGATGTTCTCGGCCTTGCGACGTTCGCGGCAAGTGCCTGATTGCAGATAGGTCTGGACCGTGCGATGGCCAGGACCATAAGGACCACATTCGGTCGGAGGGGTCGGGCCATAGACGCCGACGCACGGCACACCGACGGCGGCCGCGAGATGCAGCGGGCCGGTATCGGAACCGACGAACAACCGGGCGTGTCGCAGCAGGGCGGCGAGTTCCGGCAGTGACGTGTTCGGCGCCAGGCGTGCTCCGCCGTGTGAGCCCGCGACAATCTGCTCGGCCCAGGTCTTCTCTCGCCCACCGGCATACACCACCAGCGACGGCAAGCCGTGCTCGCGGTGCAAGTGGTGCGCGATGGCTGCGTACCGCTCGGCGGGCCACAGCTTCGAATCCCAGCCTGCGCCTGGGTTGATGACGGCCACCGGTTGCTGCGTCAGTTTTTGCTGGTCGAGCCACGAGGCAATGACCTGCGTCGCGCCCGGTTGGCGGGGCACATCGAACCGGACGGTCGTCGGTTGCACATCGAGCGGCCCGAGCAGTTCGCGATAGCGATCGACCACGTGCGACTGCCGGCTGGTGACCAGTTGATTGTTCATCCAGTCGGAACATTCGCGGCCATGCGGCGCGCGAAAGCCAATCCGCCGCTTGGCACCCGAGAGCCAACCCATGACGGCGCTCTTGGCCAGGCCCTGCGGATCGAGACTGACGTCGATCTTCAGCGCGCGGAGCTTGGCGCGCAACTGCCAGGTATCGGTCAGCGAATGCAGCACGCGTTTGGGCGAGACGATCACTTCGTCGAGAGCGGGATGCCCTTGCAGCAGCGACGCGCCACCTTTCTCGGCCAGCCAACCAATCCAGGCTTGTGGAAAGGCGTCTCGCAAGGCACAGGCGAGGGGCATCGTGAGGATGCAATCGCCGATCGCACTCAGGCGCGTGATGAGAAAGCGAGGTTGCGAGTGAGTTGTCATGACGATCGATTCTCGCCTAGGGGCGATTCCCCGCCATCGACTGCGCGGGGCTGGCCTCGGCAGTTGCGGGTGCGGGGTTCAAGATGCGAGCGGGGCTTTGTTCGCCCGGCGCGAGGGCACGCTGGAAAGTTTGCGGTTGCAAATAGCTGGCCATGCCTTGGGGCAGGTCGTCGTGCTGCTTGACGAGCTTGGGCTCTTTGGTGGCGGTCTTCACCTGGTCGTAAATGCGACCATGCTGGAACGGACCAATCCCCAACACCCACAGATCGCGCGCCTGGCTGTTGCCCGTGGCGACTCCCGCTTGCCAGACGGGCTCGCGAGTTTTTTGATCGTAGGCAAACACACCAATCCGCGCGGCACCCAGCTGATGATTGCGCCGACCCAAGGCCAGGTCGGGCAGTTGGGGGAGCGAATCGCCGCCGGGGGTCATCGTCGCCGCCGCAGTCCTCACCACGGCACCCGTGGGCAAGCCGTAGGTGGCTTCGTTGCCATCGGAACCGAGCGCGCCGAGCCGAGCTTCGACAATGATGTCGGCCGTTTCGGGCTTGTCTTGCAACTGGCAGTTGTACGCAACCATCTGCTGACGCAACGAACCAATCACATACTCGACGTTCGAGCTGTTCACCGGCGGCTTGCCCGGCGCGTTCGTCGGGGGCATGTACTGCTTGTCGAGATATACCTTGCGACCGGAAATCGGTGTGAAGTCGATCTGACTCACCGCATGATCGACCGCGTCGGCAACCACCAGCTGCTCGGTCGCCAGCCGCGACTTGTTCACGGAACAGCCCGCGCTAACCAGCGCGAGCGCACACAGGAGCGCAGCGACCAGCGAGGACTCACAGCGAATTGGAATAACCGGGAAAGGCATCGCAGGAGTTTAGCAGCAGGCTGATTTTCCTTGAACGCGAGTTTGTGAGGTGGGGGCTGGGAGCTGGGGACTGGGGGCTAGGGCAGGGAGATGCTAGCTCAGCGGTTGCTGGCACTATGGGGGCAAGCATCGCGTCGGTTGTTACGCAAGCTTCTTTGCAGCACCGAAGGTTCACGCGTTGCCGTGGGCTGAGATGTGGCCGCACCTTCGGTGCTGAAGGCAACGGGGCCTAATCGCAACCGAAGGGATCTTTCTCAGCGGTTTTGGGTGCTGGAGCTGCGGGCAGAGAGTCGCTGATGAGCGGTCGTTGGATCGCCTTGGCACCGTGCTTTTTCAGCAGGGCGATAATCTCTTGCTGAACTTTCGCAGCGGCAGGATTGTTTTCGATTAACTCGCTCTCGACATGCTCAAGAACGGTGATGGTTCCTTTGTCGGCAGTATTGGGGTCAGCCCCGGCAGCCAGGAGTGTGGCGACATTAGCGGCCAGCGGTACTTCGCGACCGCGATATCGCAAGTCGGTGGCAGCTTGCATCAACGGGGTTTCACCTCTGGCGGTTTTGGCTTCCAGCTTGGCACCACCGGCCAGCAATTCCTTAATCGTCGCGGGATTGCCGGACCTTGCCGCGAAGTGCAGCGGCGTGGTGTTGGTTGGCCTCCCTTCTTCACCGGAGCCGCAGGGCAATTCGTAGCCGCCTTGCTTGGCATTTACGTCGGCTCCGGCCTGCAACAGTGTCTTCACGAGTTCCACCTGGCTGGCAGCAGCCGCATCGTGCAAGGCTGTCTGAGAGTAGGCGTCTCGTGCCTCAAAATCGACCTTATAAGTGATGAGCAGATTGACGATCTCGACGTTCTTCTGCGCGATTGCTTTATGCAATGCTGGAGTCCAATTCGGATACTCGCCTCCATAGCCCACCTTGGTGTTGGGTGAACTGCCCGCTGCGAGCAACAACTTGACCATCGCCACTTGCTTCTGCTCGATCGCCCGGTGCAGCGGAGGCGCGACACGGCACCGTAGTTCGGTCTCGATCGGTGCGCCACTGCTTAGCAAGAGCTGAGCAATTTCCAGTTGACCATTCGCGGCCGCGTAGTCCAGCGGCATGCGTCCCTCGCCATCGGGGCGCATCACGCGCGAGGGATCAACTTTGAGACCCTTGCGCACCAGTTCGAGTTCGCCGAGCGCTATGGCCGAGTAGATGTCGTGACGCAGTCCGGTCGCGAGCAACAGCTTGACAATCTCGGTGTGTCCGTTGATTGCCGCTTCGTGGAGTGGTGAATCGCCTGTCGCAGGAAAGGCCGGATCGGCCCCTTTGGCGAGCAGCAGCTTGGCGATTTCGAGATCGCCATTGCTCGCAGCAATCTGTAAAGCTGAATCATAACTTTTGGTTATAGCCTTTACATCCGCGCCGTATTCGAGCAAGAGTTTGACTGCGGCCACGTGGCGATACTGGACCGCTTCCATCAGCATGGTCGCTTCGTAGGGATGGCCCTGCTCGCTAGGGACAATCATATTTGCTGCCTTGGGAGCAGCTTTGAGCATGCGGATGAATTCATCGGACTTGTTGTCGCTAATCGACTCTTTGAACTGATCTAGCTCGAATCCAGCTCTTCTCAGGAACATCTCTACGCCTGTGGAATTGATTGAGGATTCGTTCACCGGGCGTTGTTCAACTTCTCGCTTGAGCCGATCCGTTTCGAGAAATTTATCGATGGCCGTCTGCGATGTCTTCCCTTCGAACCAGCCCGTTCGTGCGATAACGATTCCATCGGCATCGACTAGCAGGGCGAGATTGGGGGCGGAACCAAGGCCTTTCCAGGCTTCGTCTTTGAGATTGTCGACGTAGATGGGCGCGTTGATGCGCAGCAGGCGTTTGAATTCTTGGGCGAGCTCAAGTCGATCTTCGAGCGTCCTGGGCTGCTTGCGCAAGATGCCGTCGCGCTCGTTTTCGGGGGTGATGTCTTCGATACCCTTGTAGGGGCAGATGCTGCCGACGGGATGGGCTTCGATCACGTAGACAATGACGATGTTCAGCTTGCCATCGTACTTTTCGACGAGCGCTTTCAACTCTGGCCAACGACTGCGCGACTTGGGGCACGTCAGCGAACTGGTCACCAGCAGCGCGGGGCCGCCTCGCCAGGCATCGCTCAGGCGCTGGACCTCGCCCTTCATGGTATGCAGGCTGAGATCGGGAACTTGCTCGCCCACTTGCGGGCCGGTCTTCTCGAAATCGAGCTTCGCGGGCGGCTGCTCGGTTGGCTGCACCGGTTTGACGGGTGCCTCCTGGGCGATAGCATTATTCACAGCAATGAGCAGCAGCAAGCAACTCGCGGCGCTTAGCATTCGCGACTGGATCGCCATTCGAACCTCCACGTTTCATTGAGAGCTCGCCCCCTGCCACAGACGATTGGATTGTAACCGTCAAAGCGCACGAGTCTCAATGATTTAGGGCCGGGCTTTAGAATGCCGCCGACTTGTGCGGCTACTTCCCAATCTTGAGCAGCGACCCGGAGCGAGATTTGCTGAGGTGCGGCGCGGGGACTTTGCCGGAGGTGGTGGGCGAAGAGGGTACGCGGACGAGAGCCGGCTCGGGATTGGCAGCGGAGCCAAAGAGCGTGACCTTGGCGGTGTGTAGAAAACCTTTGAGTGTGCCGAACGTGGCGGCGACGGCCGAGGGTTCGTGGCCGCAGTGGACCATGCAGTCTTGGCAACGGCTGTTGCCGCTCTTCTGACCGTACTTGTCCCATTCGGTGAGCGACATCAGTTCCTGGAAGGTTTTGACATAACCTTCGTTCAGCAAGTAGCAGGGCTTTTGCCAGCCAAACACGTTGTACGTTGGGCTGCCCCAAGGTGTGCATTCGAGATCGAACTTGCCTTGCAGGAATTCGAGAAACAGCGGCGTCTGATTGAACTGCCAACGGCGCGGCGCGCGATTGAGCAAGCGTTGAAAGAGGTTCGTGGTTTGTTGTCGCTTAAGAAAGTGATTCTGATCGGGGGCTTTCTCGTAGCTGTAGCCCGGCGAGACCATCATCCCTTCGACACCGAGTTTCATCATGTCGTCGAAGAAGCCGCGCATCCGTTCGGGATTGGCACCATCGAAGAGCGTGCTGTTGGTGGTGACTCGAAAGCCCTTCGCGCGGGCCGCTTTGATGGCCGAGACCGCAATGTCGTAGACGCCTTCGCGGCACACCGCGTGGTCGTGCTCTTCCTTGGGGCCGTCCATGTGAACGGAGAAGGCCAGGTACTTGCTCGGCGTGAACTTGTGCAGGGCTGCTTCCAGCTTGAGGGCGTTGGTGCAGAGATAGATGTACTTTTTACGTTTCACCAGGCCGGCGACGATCTCGTCGATCTGCGGATGCATGAGCGGTTCGCCACCGGGGATCGAGACGATCGGCGCGCCACATTCGTCGGCGGCATGCAGACATTTTTCGACGGAGAGATTCTGCCGCAGAATGTCCGCGGGAAATTGAATCTTGCCGCAGCCGGCGCAGGCCAGGTTGCAGCGAAAGAGTGGCTCGAGCATCAGCACGAGCGGGTAGCGCTTGACGCCGGCGAGCTTTTTGCCGAGCACGTAACTGGCGACCGTCCACATTTGGCTGATGGGTACCGACATGTTGTTTATTTCTTCGTAGCCCGACGCGTGAGCGAGGGGATGGGCGAGTTGAGGTTCGGTGGTCGAGCGATGGTGAACGTCTCGTGCAGTAGCTCCCTCGCTGACGCGTCGGGCTACAGGGAGCCAGCAGGGTTTATCCCACCACACGCAAGCGTGGTGATGCCAGTTCGCCGTGGAGCGACGGCAAGTGCTTGCCGCGAGCCTTGGCATAGGTCGCCAGGGCGAGCAGCGGGAAATAAATCGGATAGGCGTGATACTTCAGGTAGAAGACTCGGGGGAAGCCGGTGCCGGTGAACTCGTGTTCGGCCCAGGTGCCGTCTGCCTGTTGCTGATCGACGAGCCACTGCACGCCGCGCTCGACAGCCGGATGATCGGCGAGTCCAGCGGCGAGCAAGCCGAGGAGCGCCCAGGCGGTTTGCGAAGCGGTCGCTGGACCTTGGCCGCGCAGTTCGGGCTTCTCGTAGCTATCGGCCGATTCACCCCAAGCGCCGCTGGCCTGTTGATGGAGCAGCAGCCAATTCGCGGCCCGCTGCATGAGCGGATCGTCTTTGTCGAGGCCAATGGCTTGCAGACCGACAAGCACCTGCCACGTGCCATAGATGTAGTTCACGCCCCAACGGCCGAACCAGCTGCCGTCGCTCTCCTGCGTGGTGCGCAGGTAGTGCAATGCGCGATCCACTGTCGGCTGCCCGAGCTTGCCGCCCCAATGCGCGAGTGCTTCCAGCACGCGACCGGTGAGATCGGGTGTACTGGGGTCGATCATGGCGTTGTGATCGGCGAACGGCACGCGGCAGAGGAATTCGCTGTCGTTGTCTTTGTCGAAAGCGCCCCAGCCTCCGTCGGTGTTCTGCATGGCATGCACCCAGCGACGAGCACGCTCGCAAGCACCGATGGCCCAGCGCCTGCGGGCATCGGCCTGGTCGATTTGCATGTCGCTACTGGTGCGCGGATGCTGCGGTTCGCGTTTGGGTTGCCCCTTCGCAATGGTGGCCGCATCAGAGGCCGTGAGCAGTTCCTTCACCGCGATCATGACCATCACGGTATCGTCGACATCAGGATAGAAGTCGTTGTGATGCTCGAAGAACCAGCCTGCGGGGGCCGCGTTCACGTTCGCGGACCAGTCGCCGGGGCGCGTCACTTCTTTTTCCAACAGCCAATCGACAGCAGCCACCATGGGCTGATCGTCGATTGTCACGCCGCTCGCTGCGAGCGCGCGAACGGTGATAGCCGTATCCCACACGGGAGATAAGCAAGGCTGCAGATGCGCTGAGGTTTCTTCTTCGACCGTGAGACCAGCCAGCTGTTCGTGGTTGTAACGAACCTCGGCGGAGTCATCGTCATAGCCCAAGCACTTGAGCGCGATGATGCTCCAGATGATCGGCGGAAAGATCGCGCCGAGGCCATCGCTATGAGCAAAGCGCGTAGTCATCCACTGCGTGGCGACACGCAGGGCCCGCTTGCGTAGTGGCTTGATCTTCCGCTTCTCCAGCCACTTGAATGTCTGGTCGGCGCGGCGAAAAAACTTGTCCCAGCTGAACCAGCCTGATTCTTGTGACAGTCCCGGGCATTTGCACTCCGGCCATTGGTCGGGCTGTTTCAAAAAGAGTTCGCCGATGCTGCGATCGGGGGCCAATTGGCGCACCGGTCGATGGGCCCACATGATCGCCAGCGGCACGACGATAGTCCGCGACCACGCGCTCATGCGATAGATGTTTACCGGCGACCACTTCGGCAGCAGCACCAACTCGGGCGGGACCGCCGGGCAATGATCGTACGAAATCTGCCCCAGCAGCGCCAGGTAAAAGCGAGTAAAGCTGTTGACCGCATCGGCGCCGCCGGCGGCGCGAATGGCATCGCGGGCCCGCACCATGTATTCAGCGTTGCGGTCGTGGCCGGTCAGCTTGAGGGCAAAATACGCCTTCACACTGCCGCTGATTTCGAGTTCGCCGCCGGGATACATGGCCCAGCCACCGGTGGGCAACTGAGTGTCGATGAGCCGCTGAGCACACTTCTTCGCGATGGGTGAGTATTCTTTTCGCAGCCAGGCGAGCAGCAGAATGTACTCGCTTTGCAGGATGCTATCCCCTTCGAGTTCCGCGCACCAGAAACCGGCAGGCTGTTGCTGGTCGAGCAGCCAACCGCGGGTGTTCTGCACAGCAGCGGCGAGCGAACCGGGTTCCGGCGACTCCTCGCGCGGCGGCGCGTTAGGGACAAAATGGGGGCGGGGTACGCGAATTGGCTCTCGGGCTGACATTCCCTGGCATCCTCCCTGATTCTGCAGTGGCCGCAGGCGTAACCGGCTCCCCAAGAGCAAGCTCGCTAGCGGCCTCTGGCCTGTCAAAATGTCGTATAAGGAATCGGTCCTGTGCCTACAAGACCAATCCCGCCGCGCTACAATGGTGAATAAGCCACGGTGCCAATGGTTTGCGACTGGCGTTCTAGCCAGCGCACCGGCACAAAGTAACGGAATTGGCCAGAATTCCCAACCTGAATGTGGACGCAACGGCTGGCGCGCTTTGTTAAGAAAGAGGGCGGCATTGCCGTAACCAGGGACGATGGCCGCTGATTGGGACCAAAAAGATTCTGAAGAAACCGCCGACGACTCGGCGGAAGATATCGTCGCCGCCGAATTGCGGGCTGAGGCCAGCGAAGTCGAAGAGGTACCGCAACTTTCCGATGCCGAAGTCGATGCGGTGCTCGACAAGGTTGCTGGTCCGCTAGCACCAGACTCTTCACCAGAAGAAGCGAATCACCCGGCCGCCGATTCCAACGCCGTCACTTACCGCTACGAGTTCGCCTTTCGTCGCGCGGCAGCCAAGGTTCGCGAGTTTCCTCGCACGCCGGGCGTCTACCTGTTCAAAGACACCTCGGGCATCACCATTTATGTTGGCAAGGCGAAAAACCTGCGTAGCCGGGCGGGGAGCTACTTTTTGATCGGGGCCCAGCAGGAACGCCGGACCTCCGACTGGGTGCTGGATATCGCCGATGCCGACTACATCGAGTGCGAGAGCGACGTCGATGCCCTGCTGATGGAAGCCCGCCTGATCAAAGACATCCAGCCCAAGCACAACAAGGAACTCAAAGACGATAAGACGTTCCCCTACCTGATGATCACCAAGGGAGAAGACTTCCCGCGCGTGGAAGTCACTCGTCAGCCGCCCGATCGGGGCGTGCGCCTGTTCGGTCCCTTCGCCAGTGCCGGTGCCTTGCGCGGCGCGATGCAGGTGCTGCAGCGGATCTTCAAGTTCCGTACCTGCAGCCTGGATATCGAAGAGAACGACGAACGCTGGCGCTGGTTCCGGCCCTGCTTGCTCGCCAGCATCGCGCAGTGCACCGCGCCGTGTAATCTGCGAATCAGCAAGGATGAGTACAAGCACGATATTCAACGGCTGGTGATGTTCCTGGAAGGGAACAAAAAGAAGCTGTTGAAAGAGATGCGCGACGAGATGCAAGCCGCCGCGAAGGAGAAAAACTTCGAGCAAGCAGCCATGTTGCGCGACGAGATCAAAATGCTCGAATCGCTCGACCGGCGCGGCGATATCGATGTGCACGCCCAGCCCGAAGTGTTCTACATCGACCCGAAGAAAGGGCTCGCGGGGCTGAAGAAGGCACTCAAGCTGGCCGAAGTGCCGCGGACCATCGAAGGGATGGACATCGCGCACCTCGGCGGCGGTGAAACGGTCGCCAGCGTGGTGCAGTTCCTCGATGGCTTGCCCTTCAAGCCCGGCTATCGTCGTTACAAAATTAACGGCGTCGCCGGCATCGACGACTTCCGCAGCTTGCACGAAGTGGTTTCCCGTCGCTATCGCCGGCTGAGCGATGAAGACGAGGTCTTTCCCGATCTGCTCCTCATCGACGGCGGCAAGGGGCAACTCAACGCGGCCCTGCAAGCCTTCCGCGATCAAGACATCACACCCCCGGCGATCCTTTCCCTTGCCAAGCGCGAAGAAGAGATCTACTTACCTGATCTCGACGAGCCCATTCGCCTCAGCAAGAACAACTTCGCCCTCCGCCTGCTTCAGTATGTTCGCGACGAAGCCCACCGCTTCGCCCAGCACTACCACCACCAACTCCGCCGCAAATCGCAACTGGGCGATACGTAGCTTTGCTTGGCATTCGTGAGTTAAGCGGCGTCTCTAATAGCCGAAGTTCTGGCGGTTTCCCCGTTCCAAGCAAAATCGACGTAAGTCTAAGTCGCCCCAAAAGCCACCCGTTCACAAACCCAGGGGGTTTGTGAACGCGCGATGCCATATCTCTCGGGTGCGGCGCGCGTTGGTGTTCACAAACCGGCCGGTTCGGGTTCACGGTTTCCCCAGACGACTCTCCGCGAAGGCGACTTACGTCGAAATGGCCGTTCGATGGGGAGGGCAATTGAGCCTGAATTGAATCGCCCGAAATCATGCCCCCGAACCGATCCCACTGCAGCCCATTCCTTCGGTTTCCCGATGAAGATGAGTGGCAAGCAGACGGACCTTGCCGGCGCAAGCTATCTCGTGAAATGACAGGCGGTTTGCGCCGGTTGGTGAGGGGCCATTTCGGTGCCCAATTTCGCCCCTCATTTTGATTGACCGGCAAGCTCGCCAGCACTTAGACTAATGACTCAGAACATTCCCATGCCCGCCTCAGCTGGCGACTTGCTGTTGCCGCGCTGAACTCGCCCGCCGTTGATTACGGAGACGAACCCTGTGAAGCGATCATTCTCCCTGCTCGCTGTTGCCCGTGCTGCGCTCTTTTCGTGCGCTGTGCTGGGTGGTCTTTCGCCCTGTCTGGCTGCCGAAGGCGTGGCCATCGATCCGGCGAAGTTGCCGGGCATCGTCATCGACGATACGGCCGCCAAACTCGATGGCGTCTGGACCAAGTCGGTGCATACCAAGCCGTACGTGGGCGAAGGCTATTCGTACAGCGCTGGCGGTGCCGGCAACGTGGCGACTTATAGCTTCGATGTCGAAGAAGCCGGGCAGTATCAGGTGCTGCTCTCGTACACGTTCTCTGGTAATCGCAGCACGAGTGCCAAGGTGACCGTCCGCAGCGGCGACACCGAGAAGGATTACATCGTCAATCAACAGCGCGTGCCCGAAGGTGCGTGGTGCCTGCACTGGCTCGGTGAGTTCAGCTTTGATGCTGGTCCCGCGACCCTGGTGCTCTCGGCCGAAGACAATATAAAGGGAGTGGTGATTGCCGATGCTGTGGCGGTCATGACGACCGAACAGTGGACCAAGCTGAAGGCCGAAGCCGCGAAGAATGCTCCGCCGAAATTGCTCGCTGCCATCAAGCCGATTGAGCCCAACGCAGCACCGACAACGCCCGCGAAGCCCGGCGAACCCAAAACGGCCAAGCCAGCGGCCGCCAAGAAAGAACCTGCCAAGGCGGTCGCCGAGAAGGCCGCTCCGTTTGAACGAAGCAAGTCGACGAAGGTCGTCAGCCGACTGAATGCCGAGCAGCTCGACAAGCTGATGGAAAAATTCGTCGGTGGCATCGTCAATGCCCCGCTCGCGGGCGACGAAGCGTTTCTGCGCCGACTGTCGCTCGACTTGATTGGTCGCCAACCGACGATGGCCGAGATGAACGCGTTTCTCGCCGATGCCTCGGAAGATAAGCGAGCCCGCGTGGTCGAAAAACTGCTCGCTTCGGCCGAGTTCGGTGCGAACTGGGCCGACTACTTCAGCGACGTGGTGAGCTATCGCACACCGCAGCCGGAGTTGACCTTCCTCAACTACAAGCCCTTCAAGAACTGGCTCGCCGAAGAGTTCAACAAGAACACCGGCTGGGATGAACTGACCTACAACATCATCACGGCCAGCGGCACTGTCGGCGAAAACCCGGCTGCCACGTACGTGGGCTTCCATCAAGGCGACAAGTCGCGTTTGGCTTCGGAAACGACCCGCGTGTTCCTCTCGACCCAGATTCAATGTGCCGAGTGTCACGACCACAAGTTCATCGACATGCCCCAAGAGACGTTCCACCATGTGGCGGCGTTCTTTGTACGGGTGCAAACCAAGTTGCCTTGGAACGACAGCAGCCAGATTGTGGTTTCGAGCAAGGCGGCTGGCGAACATAAGATGCCGGACACCAACAAAGAAATGCAGCCAATCGCTTTCACGCACAAGACCGACGTCGGTCAAAGCGATATCACACGGCGGACAGAACTGGCCCGCTGGATCATCGGTGCCGAGAATCCTTGGTTCGCCAAGGCGTTTACGAATCGCGTTTGGGCCCGCTTGATGGGCCGTGGCTTCTGCGAACCGGTCGACGAAATCGGTGATCTCGCCGACAGCGTCTTGCCCGAAGTACACACTGCCGTGGCCGAACATTTCGTGGCCAGCCAGTTCGATATCAAGGACGTCTTCCGCACGATCGTCAACAGCAGCGCGTATCAGCGGCCGCTCCGCGATCCGCTGCCGGGCGAAGACAAGCCGTTCGCGGTGGTGCCCTCGGGTCGCTTGCGTGGCGACGAAGTCTTTGCCTCGCTCAAGGCTGGCATCGATCTGCCGAACTTCACGCCGCCGCCAGCTCCCGTGCCAGAAGGTGTTCGCTTTCCACCGCCGCCCAAGAGCACCCAGGACCTGGTGAACGAAGCCTTCGGTTTCGATCCTTCGTCGGAAGCTGCCAACGTCTCGCGGACGATGCAGCAGGCGATGTTCCTGATGAACAACGACCAGATTCAAAAGCAGATCGATGCTTCACCGGGCAGTGGCACGGTGCTGGCGAAGATCGTCTCGGAAGAGACCGATGATGCGAAGGCGATTGCCCGGTTGTATCAATCGGTGCTTGCCCGCAAGCCAACCGAAAAAGAAGTTCAAATCGGCCGCACCCACCTGGCGAAAGTCGGCGAGCGAAAGACCGGCTACGAAGATCTGCTCTGGAGCATGATCAACTCGGCTGAGTTTTTGAGCCGCCGGTAACTTACTAGCTCCTCGCCTCGGTATTCCGGGGAGAGGGCTGGGGTGAGGGGCTGTGCCGGCGAAAGTCTCAGCCATTTATTATGCAGATTCCAGTCCTAGTCGAATGCCTTGAAGACGGCCGATTCCGCGCCCATGAAGGTGGGCTGTTGAAGGCGGTCGGCATCGGAAATACCAAGGATGAGGCATTGGCTAACTTTCGTTCCGAAATGGAAATCGAACTTCGCAATGGTAAGGAATTGGTGATGATCGAGATTGGCATTCCGCCGCGAAAGCCTGATGGATGGAAGACCTAAGCGATACTAGCACCTGCCCCAACGCCCCTCACCCTAACCCTCTCCCCGGAGTACCGAGGAGAGGGAACCAGACAACTAAAAATCCTCTCCAGGATGTCAGCCATGCTTCGTTCCTTTGCAAATATTCAAACCACCGGCAGTGGCATTCTCAGCCGGCGTGGCTTCCTTGGTCAGATGGCGGCTGGTGTTGGTGCGGGAGCACTCACGCTCTCGTGGCGCGACATGCTGATGGCCAAGGCCGAAGAAGTGCGCAAGGCCGGCAAGAGCATGATCCTGCTGTGGATGGACGGCGGGCCCAGCCAATTCGAGACGTTCAATCCCAAGATCGGCTCTAAGTATCAAGGTCCGGCCAAGGCCATTCAAACCAAGTTGCCCGGCGTCGAGATTGCTGAGTACTGGCCCAAGACCGCGCAGGTGATGGACAAGATTGCCCTCATCCGCAGCATGCAAAGCACGGAGCGCGATCACTTTCGCGCCATCAAGCTCGTCCGCACCGGTTATCCGATCAAGCCGACCATCAATTATCCCACGTGGGGTTCGGTGGTCGCCCGTGATCGCTACAACCCCGACTTTGACCTACCCGCGTTCGTGCGCATCGGCAAGCCGCGCATCAAGACCCGCGATGTGACCAGCGGCGTGCTCGGCCCGCGCTACGAGTCGTTCAAGATCGATCAGGCAGGCAAGTTGCCCGAAGATGTATTGCCGAGAGTCTCGCCCGAAGTGCTGCAGCGACGCTTGGCGCTTGCTTCGGAACTCGATCAGCAGTTTGCCGATGCCGGCTCGGGCCGTGCGGCTCGCGAACAGCAGGAAATCTATAAGCGGACCAGTCGCTTCGTGCTCAGCCCACTTTTGAAGTCGTTCCGGCTCGATGACGAGCCCGAGAAGCTGCGCGATGCTTACGGCCGCAACTACTTTGGCGAAGGCTGCTTGCTCGCTCGCCGGCTGGTCGAGACCGGCGTGAGCTTTATTGAAGTCATCAATGGCGGCAGCCACGGCGATCAAGGCTGGGACACGCACAAGCGGGGCTTTAAAGAAAACCCAATGCTGGCCGACGAGACCGATTCGGCCTATGCCACGCTGCTCACCGACTTGGCGGATCGCGGCATGCTCGATAACACGCTCGTCGTCTGGATGGGCGAGTTCTGCCGCACACCGAAGTTTGACGCTGATGGTGGCCGCGACCACTACAGCGATGGCTGGCTGTGCGGCTTTAGCGGTGGTGGCGTAAAGATGGGCCAGGTGATTGGTGCCACCGACGACGAAGGTGTGAAGGTCAGCGATCGCCCGGTTGGCGTGCAGGACTTGTTCGTCACGTTCTGCCACATCCTTGGCCTGAACCCGCACGACGAATATATCACCGATCAGCAACAGCCTCTCAAGTTGGTTGAGGGTGGCAAGCTGATTACCGAGTTGTTCTAATCCCTTCTCTTCACTCCCTCGCCTCAGTACTCCGGGCAGAGGGTCGGGGTGAGGGGCTGAACTATTTTTGGTTGAGCTACCTCATCAATCGTCCAAAGCTTCTGCCGGAACAGCGCGGAGTACCGCTCGTTACCGGCCTACTGGGAACGTCTGCTTGCCGAGCCTTAAGAAACATTTGCAGAAGCACGTGCCTCGTTGTCTGGCGGGCTTTGCCGTCACGAAGGCGAGATTTCCGATCGACGAGCGTAGTGACTACTTCGCGGCTTACTCGCTGGCCCAAGCCGGGACAAAGATCAACAAGGCGACCGTCCTGGGCTATCCACTCGGCGACTACAATCCGGCCTGTCAGGGCGATCCGGATTTCATCTCGCCCCTGACGATTCGCTGGCCCGATGGTCAGCAGACGCTCGCCTTCGATAGCGAAGTGCATGGCTATCATGGCGAACTTCATTCGTCTGCGAAGTTGCGTGGCCAAGGAGAGCCAAAGGTTTTCGCCTGCCCGAATTGCAAGCGAACAGAGTTTGAAGTGACAGTCCAATTCGACTATCTCGATGCTGTCGTCGATTTGTTTGAAGACGAACCAAAACTTCCCGCTCAAGATTATTTCTGCAACGTACTATTTGCCGGCAAGTGCCTGCATTGTGGTAGTCCCACAATCATTCTTGATATGGATCTTTAGGCCGAGAACTCGCTTTCTTTGCCCTAATTGCTCGGCTATAGTTGCGTGTGCTGACCCTACGCTCGGGACAGTGAACCTGCAGGGATGTTTGCAGGCCCCTCTCTCACATTGGAGCGATTGGTATGACACGTCCATTTGCGGACACGCGTCGCTTGGGTTTTACCCTTGTCGAACTGCTGGTTGTGATTGCGATCATCGGCGTCTTGGTGGCCCTCTTATTACCGGCCGTGCAGGCTGCCCGCGAGGCAGCACGTCGCGCTCAATGCACCAACAACATGCGGCAGTGGGGCCTCGCCCTGCATAACTACATGGATACCTACGGCGCGTTGCCCGCAGGTTCCGGCGGCACGGCTGCTAACGGTCGCCGGCTCAATCCCAACGTCGGCCTGATGGGATTCATCGAGAACAGTTCGCTCTACAGCATGATCAGTTCGCAGCAAACCTTTGGCGCGAACACTTATGCTCCGTTCGGTCCGCAGCCTTGGGTGCAAGACTACGATCTATGGGGCAAGGCCTTTCAGATGAAGAGCATGTTCTGCCCTTCGGATGTTCCCGTGGGCGATGTGCGTGGGGGCCGCACCGGGGTGATGGCCTGCACGAGCTATGCGTTCTGCGTCGGCGATCACGTGACGGGCACTGGCGACCAACATGCATACCAAGGGCGAGGCTTGTTCGGTCAGTACAGCTACGCCAGCTTCAAAAATATTACTGACGGCACCAGCAACACTCTGGCCATGTCTGAGAAGTGTTTTCCAAAGGCCAAGCGAAGTATCTTTGGACACGTGGTAGAGAACTTGGCAGGTCTACAGACCAACCCAGCGCTATGTCTGGCTCAAGCCGACAAGGCGACCGGGCAGTTTCTAGCCTCTGCGACACTGTCGGGTTACAACGTCGGCGGCACGCGAGCCTACGACGGCATGCCCATCTATACGGGATTCAATTGCATTCTGCCGCCGAATAGTCCTTCGTGTCAGATCGGTAACGTAAATAGCGTGGGCGTGATGACCGCGCAGAGTTGGCATCCTGGTGGTGTGAACGCCTGTTTTGCCGATGGTTCGATTCGCATCATTAACGAGAACATCAATGCGGGAAATCCTGGTACGCCGGAAATTGCCACGGCAGGCTCCGCCAGCCCGTATGGTGTGTGGGGTGCCATCGCGACCATCAGTGGCGGCGAGACAGCTGCTCCCTAACGAAGCGCAAGTATGAGATTGAACATGGATCGTTGCCTGATGCGGTTGTCGCTGCTGAGTCTGCTGGTGGTCGGCGTAGGTGGCTGTTCGAACGAAGGTACCGGCAATCATCCGCGCGTTGTCAAGGCGACGGGAATTGTGCGGTACCAAGGCCAGCCTGTCGCTGATGCCGATGTGACCTTCAACAATCCGAACGCGGGGCAGACGGGCACGGCGAAGACCGATTCGGCAGGGCGGTTCGCCCTGTCAACCTTCGGTAAAGCAGATGGCGTCGTCCCCGGACCTCAGCTAGTAGCCATCCGCCGCGTCGATGTGATAGATAATACGCCGCCGGGCGTTGACGTTTCGGCGGGCGGTGCCAGCGTGCCGCCGACCATTCGCTGGCTCGTGCCGGAGAAGTACTCCAACATCAAGACTTCGGGTTTGAGTGTAGAAGTGAAAGATGGCGAGACAAATGAGTTTCCGTTCGACCTGAAATAGATATTTCTCGGCAATTACTCCACCAGCTTACGACTTGCCAGATCGAACTTCTGTCCCGACTTCAGCGTGACGTAGTCCTTCTCGCCTTCGGCCGGGGCTGTGCGATAGTCGAAGAAATGAGCCTCGTTGTTACCGAGGACTTCGGCCGTACTGCCGCGGACGATCAGGGCGGTAGCTTCATCGATGCCGATGCCGAGCAACTGAGGCTGGAACTTCATCAGCTGGGTCATATCGCCAAATCGTTTGCGTTGGGCGAAGTGCTGGTCGATGGCCACACCGGGCAAGTAACCAAAGCCGCGCTCGTAGCCTTCGGCCATCATTTCCAGATTGCCCAGCGGGCTGCCGCGGCACAGGTAGTCGCCTAGAATGGTCGCGCCGGCGCTACTGCCGCCGATGACGCCACCCCGCGCGATCACTTCGCGCAGCAGCGGTTCGACCTTGGTACCCGCGTAGCAATCGACAAAGCGCCATTGCCGGCCGCCCCCAAACCAGACTCCCTTGGCCGTCGAGAGAGCTTCGATCACGGCCGCAGACTCAACATCGTCGCGCTTGGTCTGCGGCAGCACGATGATGTTCTTGGCGCCAAGCCGCTTGAGAAAGGCACCCTCGAGTTCCGGCTTTACGGACTCTTGCGCCGTGGGCAAAACGACGATGGCTGCTTCCGGTCCTCCAGCCAATTCGATGAATTTTTCGGCCACGGCTTTGGGCATGCCACCGCCGCCGACGATGACCAGCGAACCTTGTTTCACTTCGGGCGTCGGCCATTTGGGAGGCAAGTACGACTCGGTCGCCCGAGCCAAGGCAGCACGGCGGAGTGAAACCAGATCGTTCGTTTCGCCTGCCTTTAGCACGATCTCGCGCAGCGGCCGCCCAGTGCCGGCGGGCAACAGCACGGTGGCTGTTGATTCGCCAATGACTTCAATCTTGCGCCCACGAACGACGATCGCCGTTTTTTCATCCAGCCCCACACCCCAATGCGCCGGCTTGAGTTCCAGAGCCTTCAGCAGGCGGGGCATTCGTTTGCGGGCGAGAAAATGCTGGTCGATGATCGCACCGGGAAGCAGATCGAAGCCGGTAGCCATCACGGGCTCTTCTTTACCACCGCCGATCATCGTGCGGCTTTGAATGGCCGCTCCAGCGCTTGCGCCGCCGATCAAGCCGCCGCGCTTCAGCAGGTTATACAGCTCGGTCTCGACCTTGGTGTTCAAATACGAAGCGGCATGCAAGTTCTGGTTCGACCCGAAGAACCACACGGCGGTCGCTTCTTGTAGCGGCTTTACAAAGGCATCGCTGTTGGCTTCGACCGCGTCGCGGGTGTGCAGAATCGTCAGGCTCTTGGGTTCGTACTTGCGCCAGGGTTCGATGTACTTCAGTTCAAACTCGGGCGTGCCTTGCTCCAGTTCGTAGCGGGGCCGAGACGTGGGAATGATCACCAGCTTGGCTTCTTTGCCGCCGGCGATCTTCATGAAGCGAGCACGAATGCCGTCGTCTGCTGGCACACCACCACCGCTGATGATTAGCGTGCCGGGAACACCGGCGGGATCAATCTGCGAGAAAGCCGCCAGGGGCGAGACCGGGAAGTTCTCAGCAGCGAGCGAGATCGCGCTGCTGCCGAGCAAACCAACGAACAGAAAAGTGGCTGAGAAACGTGAAGTCAGCATGAGCAATCCGGCTCCTGGAATCACGAGGTGGAGAATACTACCGGATCACCATGAACTCGGGCGTGAGGCAAACGATAGGGAGAATCAGCGAGGCCAACCCAAGCAGGTAGCGGGGCCAGCCTAGCGGCACGCTGTCGTCAGCTGTAGGCGGGTGATCGGTTCCCATGAGCATGACGAGCATCGCCATCAAAATCAACGCAGTATTTCCCGAGTAGGCCATGTAAGCGAACGAGAGGACCATCAGGCCGCGGGCCAGCCAATGGGCCCGGCGACCGAAGAGGCAGTAGGTGATGTGGCCGCCGTCGAGCTGCCCGACCGGAAACATGTTGAGTCCCGTGAAGAAGAGGCCCGTCCAACCGGCCATCAAAAACGGATTGACCTGGTCGATCCAAATCACACTGCCCGCTTCCCATTGCCCCGGGTACGTGGCCGCCAGCCACCAGTCCAGGGCGGGTGGAGGACGAATGCCGAACGGTGCCGAGCCGATCAGCTGCGGATCGAACAGGGTGATGCCATACCAGAGGACCGGGATCGCCACGACCAGACCGGCGAGCGGCCCCGCGATGCCGATATCAAAGATCTCGCGGCGATTGGCTTTGCCGGGTTCCATCGCGATGACCGCGCCCATGGTACCAATTGGCGACAAGGGAAACGGAATGACCAGCGGCAATGTCGCGCGCACCCGGTACAGAACCGTGTAGACAAAATGCCCCATCTCGTGGGCGAGCAGAATCCCCAGCAGACTTGCCATGAAGGCGAGACCGGTTTGCCACTCCGAGATAATCGCCATGCGAAGAGGATGGAAGTCCACATCGAATTCGTACCAGTGCCTCGTCCGGGTGCGGTACAGGCTCGCGATCAGCACGGCGTGCGGCATCCACTGACAGCAGCCCGCCACGAACACGCTGATGGCACTAAGAACCAGCAAGATCGATGGGGTCCGAAACGCATAGTGCAAGTTGCGCGCAGTCGACTCGGAGTGAGGATCACGCGAGATATCGGTGACAGTCGGTTCGTAACGCACACTGCCATCGTCGCTTACCGGAGTCGGCGAAGAGGAAGGTGGAGCCGCCGAAGAAGCAGGCGCAGGCGGGTCGGTAGGGGCAACTGGATCCATCAATCCAGAATAGCCGAAGAGCGGGAAAGTGGCCATGCGGCCAGCTTAAAGTAGACCAACGCGTGAGCGAGCGAGCCTCTACCTGCCAATGAACTGTCGCAGATAGATGGCACTTTGCCGAAGGGAACGCTGACGGGCTTGGAGCGAACCTTCGTAGGCGCGGTCTTCGACCTCGACGCACACCGGCCCGCAGTAGCCAACTTCGCTCAGCACCGAGAAGAACTGCCCCCAGTTCACGTCGCCGAGTCCGGGCAGTTTAGGCGTGTGGTACTCGTTTGGATGGGCCAAGATGCCGACTTCATTCAAACGCTGGCGATCGATCCGCACATCCTTGGCATGGATGTGAAAGAGTTGGTCTTTGAACTCTCGCATCGGTTGCAGGTAGTCCATCTGCTGCCAGATCATGTGCGAAGGGTCATAGTTGAGTCCCAGATGTTCCGCGCCCAGATCGTTGAAGAGCCTGCGCCAGATTTTGGGGGACGTAGCGATGTTCTTGCCGCCGGGCCATTCGTCCTTGGTGAACGACATGGGGCAGTTCTCGATGCCGATCTTCACTCCGTGCTCTTTGGCCAGGGCCACGATGGGCTTCCAAGTTTCGAGCAAGCGCGGCCAGTTGTCGTCGACCGATTTGGTCCAATCGCGGCCGATGAATGTATTCACTCGCGACAGGCCGAGCAAAGGCGCGGCGACGATCACCTTCTTCAGATGCTCGACACATTTGGCAGCTTCAGCCGCATCGGGGGCAAGAGGATTGGGGTAGTAGCCCAGCCCGCTGATCTCGACCCGCGCAGTCGCCAGTTCCTTTTGCACTTCCGCTGCCTTCGCGGGGGTCATGTCCGTAACATCGATGTGCGTCACACCGGCATACCGACGCTCCGCCTTGCTCACCGGCCAGCACATGACCTCGAGACATTGAAAATCGCTTTCCGAGGCAAACGCAGCCACTTCGGCGAGGGACAGGTCGGCGAGAATGGCGGTAACGAAACCAAGCTTCATATTTTCTAACTCCAAACTCAGAACTCGAAACCTATACCTCGACCCAGCCTCGTGAACCGTGGCTCTTCAGAATCGCTTCGCAGAGCAAGATCTCGCGATGCCCTTCGGCGAGGGTGGGATAGGGTTGAGCTGCGCTATTGGCGGGTTTATCGAGGCTGCCATAGAAGGAGCGGAACAGCTGCTTGAACGAATCGGAGAAGCCTTCGTTGTGACCACCGGGATACGCCGCGATACCGCGAGCCGAGGGAGATAGGAGCGCCGGATCGCGTACGAGCAGTTCACTCGCGCGGTCGCGCTGGCCGATCCATAGTTCGTTCGGGCGCTCGCTATTCCAGCCGAGCGCTTCCTTGCGCCCAGCCAGTTCGTAGCGAATGCAGTTTTTGCGCCCCGCAGTGGTCTGCGAGACATGCAAGTTTCCCTTCGCTCCGCTGGCGAATTGCAGCAGGATGTTGCCGGCATCTTCGGTGTCGATGGGCACTTCTTCATCATGTACGGGGGTCGCGCGGTCCGCCTGAAAGGTCTCGACGCTGGTCATGCCGCGCGGCTTTTTGCGAATCGGATGCACCGTCTGCAGATCCGCACACACGCTGATGACTTCGTCGGCCATGATGAACTGAATCAAGTCGAGCCAATGCGTGCCGATATCGGCGATCGCTCGGAGCGGCCCACCTTCGCTGGCAAGTACCCGCCAGTTGAAGTCGGTTTCGTGCAGCAGCCAATCTTGCACATACGAGCCCGTCACGTGCAGTAGCTTGCCCGCTTCGCCAGACAGGACGCGGGCCCGCGCTTCGTGACAAAGGGGATAAAACCGCACGTTGTAACAGACACCTGCATGCAGCCCGGTGCTCGCAGCCAGTTCGACGAGTGCGGCCGACTCCTGCGAAGTCATCGCCAGCGGCTTTTCGCACAGAACGTGCTTGCCAGCACGTAGGGCGGCGGCCGTTTGCTCAGCGTGGTAACGATTGGGTGACGTGACGTGAACCGCCTGAACCTGCGGATCGTACAGCAGTTCGTCGAGCGACTGGTAAGCCTTGGGAATGTCATATTTCTCGGCTGCAGCCTGCGAACGAGCCGGCGATGAACCCAAAATGCCGACGACGCGCTGCCCGGCACGGCGCAGTGCTTCGAGGTGAATGGGGCCGATAAAGCCCGTGCCGATCATGGCGACGCCAAACGACATTGACACCAAGCCTCCGTTTATTGCAGGCTACTGCGAAGAAGTCTCGACAAACCTTCGCACGCAGCCTAGCAATCGCTGGCCGCACCGACAAGCAAGCAGCCCGAGAGCAGGGATGACCGCGTATGAAACCATCTTCAACCCTTGGCTGGCTGCTGTGCTGCTACCTGCTGGTTTCTGGCAACCTTGTTCGGGGCGAAGAGCAGCCCTTGGAAGGCTTTACCCCTTCCGAGGCTTTTCAAACGTGGGTGACGGGGGTCGTGCGCGACCAGTTACCCGAGAACTATGAGAAGAGCAAGAACTGGGGCAATACGGCTCGCGTGTTTGACGGCTGGCACGTCGAACAACACGGCTTGAAGATTGAAACGCGTCGCCGGTGGAAGACGGTTCGCGACGGCACTTGGAGTCGCTATACCGTGACGCCGCTGAACCCCGACGAACATTTTGTGGTGCGCGTCGAACAGATCGATCAACTGGAGGGCAACAAGATTCGCTTGCAACTGACCGCCATCTCCAAATTGCGTCTCTTTGGGCGGATGTCGAAATGGGAGAGCGGCGTGCAGCTGCTCAGCACCAGCGCCGAAGCCGATGCTAAGGTCCGCGTCACCGGAACCGTTGAAGTCGCCATGAAACTGGATCCGACGAAGTTCCCGCCCGATGTCTACCTGGAACCGCAGGTCACTAGCGCCGATTTTGAGATCACCCAGTTCGAGTTGCGGCGACTGGGTCAATTCGATGGTCCCCTTGTCCGCTCACTCAGCGACGACACGCACGCCGTCTTGAAGGACGAACTGGCTGCCCGGCGGCCCAAGCTGGTCGCCAGCTTGAACAAGAGCCTGGCCAAGCAGCAAGACAAGCTGAAGTTCTCGTTCAGCGAGTTGCTCAAATCGGAATGGGGCAGGTATGTGCCCGCAGGATTGGCGGATGCGAAGGGCGATTAAGGGCGAGGAAAGCCGAATTGTTGAAACGGGCTATTTTCGCTAAATTGCCGCAGCGAAATCTGTGTGCACTGTGTCCCGTAAGGCTCTCCGTTTCATGTCCGATCCGATCCGCGAGCAGCTGTTTGCCGCTGCCAAAACCATTGTCGTTAAGGTGGGAACTCGCGTTCTCACGTCCCCCGATGGCACGCTCAACCACGAGCGGATCGATCGGCTGTCGGAAGAACTGCTGGCCCTGCGCGCTCAAGGGCGGCGAATGGTGTTGGTGAGCAGCGGAGCCGTCGGTGCCGGCATGAGTCGGCTGAAACTGCCCGGGCGGCCGACCGATTTGGCCAAGTTGCAAGCCGTGGCAGCCGTGGGGCAAGTACCGCTGATCCAAGCTTATGACAAGACGTTCAGCAAGCATGGCAGTCAAGCGGCGCAGGTGCTGCTTACGGCCGAAGATGTCGACGATCGCGTGCGCTATTTGAACGTGCGCAACACGCTGCTGTCGATCCTTGAGTTCGGGGCGATGCCTGTCATCAATGAAAACGACACGGTCAGCGTCGAAGAATTACAAACGACCTTCGGCGACAACGATCGCCTCGCAGCGATGGTCACCAACCTGATTCGCGCGCCGCTCCTGATCGTACTGAGCGACATCGAAGGGCTCTACGATGACGACCCCAGCCTGGCGGGATCAAAGCTGATCAATACAGTGCCGGTCATCGATCAGAGCGTGTATGCCTTCGTGCGCGATAAGAAAACGGGGCTCAGCAAGGGCGGCATGGCAAGCAAGCTAGAAGCGGCTCGCATCGTGACCACAGCTGGCGAGAATATGATCATCGCCAGCGGCCGACGGATGGACGTGCTGACCCAACTGGCCGCCGGTGAACCGCTGGGCACTTTGTTTCAAGCCCAAGGCAAGGGAATCACCCCCTTCAAGCGTTGGCTGGGGTTCACTGCACAGACTCGCGGCAGAATTCAACTCGACTCGGGAGCTCGCCGGGCGATTGTCGAGCAAGGTCGCAGCTTGCTCGCCGCGGGAATCACCGGTACGCAAGGGGATTTCAAGAAGGGTGACGTCGTCGCGCTATGCGATGGCGAGGGGCAAGTCGTTGCCCGCGGCCTCTCGAATTATGCCTCGGCGGAAGTGGAGCGAATCAAGGGACTCAAGTCAGCAAAGATCGCACAGGTGCTGGGCCAGCGCCCCTACGAGGAAGTGATCCACCGGGACAACTTGGCGATCGTCAAGAAGTAACTGTGACTGGCGAGTTGTTTTGCCTACTGTTCAGGTTTCGTCGTGATTACCAGCGCAGCCTCTTTAATTTCAGCGACGAGTCCGACCGGCTTGAGCGCAGTGGCCAGCAGTTCTTCCATCGTCACATCTTTCACATTAAAGCTGACCTTGGTCTGCAACTTTTCGGTGAGCGACGGATCGTACTCCATCGTCTTGCCAAGCTCTTGCGCCATGCGTTTGACGATCGCGCCGGCCAGTTGATTCTCGACTCGCAGTGAGTAGCGCTTATCGCCGGGTACGACCTTGGCGGTGCGAACACTCTCGCCACTGAGCATGCGGTCGATCAGTTCGTGAATCTCGTACTTGCCGGTGACGAAGACTTGTTCACCCTCTTTGCGAATCTTCAACTCAGGGAATTTCTTCGCCAGTTGAGAGGCCAGCGAGGCGTTCGCGCCGCGCCACGAGTACTTCTGCTCGTACTCAATCTTGTCCGGCGCGGGAACAATGCGAATGGTGCTCCCATCGGCACTTGTTTCGAAGGTGAGATCGAACCCCGCCAAGATGAGCGTCAGGCGATCGGCTAGCGACAGTGGTGGCAACTGCATGGCCGGCCACAAGTCGTGCGGAATGGCTTCGGGGTTCTCTAAGGTCGCGCCGGCTTGCTGCGCGAGTTCGCGCACCAGTTCTCGAGGCTGTCCCAAGGCTGGGACGTTCAACTCTGCCGAGCGTGCCCATTTTGCCCGCTCCTGTGCAGATTGCTGTCCGACTTGCTGCCGCTTGACGGCTGCCAGTGTCGCTAGCTTCTCGGTTGTCGACGGCGGACCAAGGTAAACAACAGGCCCCACTACTGAGCGGCCCAGCTTGTATTTCTCACACAGTTTATCCAGCGTGATATCGAGGGGCAGATCTTGCGATTCGAATTGCAATTTTTTGCTGGGGTCGATCCGACGGTCGGGCCAGATGGCCACGCGTTGATTATTCGACAAGTTACGCAGCGCTTCACGGGCCGGATTGTCGCCCCAATTGAGCCCCAGGGGCGCTTCGAGTGCTTTTCGGAACTCGATGCCGATCTTCCACTGGACACTGTCTGCGGCGGCCACACGACCCATGCAATCGTTGCCAAACCAACCGCCACCACCGGACGTAGTGAAACCGACCAGCAGAATCAGATGCGTCAGGGTCGTTGAGCGTAGCGAGTTTGAACGTTTCAAAGTTCTGCCTCCCTGTTTCAGTTTGCAGCGATCAGAAGCAACCGTGCCAGCACACTCGTTGGAAAAACGCAGCTTTGCCCCGGGCGTCGGTTGTTGATTGCTGACCTTCTAATTAGACTCAAAGCACGGCCTCACCGCGACTGCGATTGAGCTGAGTTTGCCCGCTGCTGAGAGACGGAATGGCCTGACGTGACGAAGACTCCCACCCGCACACCACGACTCGATCAGCTGTACCATCGGTATCTCGATACTGAAGAGTCGGCTGGGTTCGTGCTTGGCGTTTCGCAAACTTACTTGCTGTCGACGCTCGAACGTCTGGCCAGTGGTGGTCAGCATGTTTCGCGGCGAGCAGCGGTGCTAGCCATCAGTTTTCTGGGCAATTATTCGCACAATGCGATTCTTGGCCGAGCCTTGCACGATACCGATCGCGCGGTTCGCTTGCTCGCCGATAACGGCATCCGCAGCTTGTGGCAGCGAGACGGCAACGAGCGGCAACAACAGGCGTTGCAAGTGATCTGCCGCCTGAACGACTCGCAGCACCATAACGAAGCCATCGAAGCGGCCGGCGACCTGATCGATCAGGCAGCGTGGTTTGCGGAGGCTTGGAATCAAAGGGCCATTGGTTACTTCGCCACCTCGCGCTGGGAAGATGCCGCCAACGATTGTCACCAAACGCTCGAGATCAACCCGTATCACTTCGGCGCGGCCGTCGGGATGGGGCACTGCTATCTCGAAATGGACGATCCCTTCGCCGCCCTCGAATGCTTTCGCCGCGCGGTGAAGCTGAATCCCGATCTCGAAGACGTGCGTGCCCAGATCGACTATTTGCAGCGAACGCTCGAAGGGAAGTAGTTTCGGCACTCGTCGAAATTCAGTTTCCCGCCGCGCGTTGCAGTCGGTACATGGGCTTCGCGCTAAACGCTTTCTTTTCGTGCTTAACGAGAAACGCCTGTAGCTCCTCAGCGCTGGCGGTAATGCGAATCGATTCCTTGCGCGGTTCGGCATTGGGATCGTCGGAAGCCGCTTTCTTCACGACACCCTTTAACTCACCGCGTCCGATGGCTGCGGTGATGACGTCGCGATCGAGCGGATAGAGCAGCCCGCGATTCGCATTCACGAGTGTGTAGCGAGCAATAAAGAAGTCAGAGTTGTCAACTGACGGGCCGACTCGCAGGCTGATGAATCGTTGCTCGCCCAGACGTGTCGTGTAGATCGGAAAGCGATTCACGTTAATCTGTCCGCTGTCGTCGAGACTCATCCCCGCCACCTCATGCACTCGTTCTTTGCCAGCCAATTTACCGATGGCAAAGCGGGGCGGACGTTCTTCGTCGACAACTGCTTCCACGGGCGTACTCTCTTCGGCAACCTCTTTCGCGGCAGGTGCAGGCTTACCTTCTTCAGGTTCGTTGATAATGTCCCACATGCCGAGCAATTCTTCGTCGATCTGTGATGTGGTTTCATCCGAGAGCGGATGCTGCGAAACAGGAATCGCTTCGCAGCCCGCCAGACATAATGTAAACAACGCGTAGCAAAAGATCGGGAGGGGCCAGAGAAGCCGTTGCATAACTCGAACCCTTTCGAGAAGAGGCCATTGCGACCAGACAGAATCAAGAGCCCGCCCAGCAACGATTTATTCCCACCGTTTTCTTCGAACGCTCGCGGGTTACACTGCAGTCTATTCGCTTCCTCCTTCGATTGCCCGCCGCATGAACGATCAACCGCCTGAAGAATCTGCTGATCTGGCCCGCTATGCTCGCCAATGGCGATTCGCGCCGCTGGGCAAAGAAGGTCAGCGAAAATTACTCGCTTCGCGCGTGCTGATTGTGGGCTGTGGTGCGCTCGGCAGCGTGCAGGCCAATACGCTGGCCCGCGCAGGAATCGGCAAGCTGCGAATTGTCGATCGCGACTTTCTCGAACTGAATAATCTGCAGCGGCAGGTGCTCTACGACGAAGACGATGTCGCTGCCGGCTTGCCGAAAGCGATTGCCGCCCGCAATCGCCTGGTGAAGATCAATTCCGAGATCGAAATCGAAGCCCACGTCACGGATCTCGACCACACGAATATCGAAGGCCTGCTCGAAGGCGTCGATTTGCTGCTGGATGGCACCGACAACTTCGAGACCCGCTATTTGCTCAACGATGCAGCGGTGAAGTTCAACCTGCCGTGGATCTACGGAGGTTGCTTAGGGGCTGAAGGTCAAACGCTGACAATTATTCCCGGCGACACTCCGTGCCTACGCTGTTTGATGCCCGATACGCCGCCCCCCGGCAGTTCACCAACCTGCGATACGGCAGGCATTCTCTCGCCGATAATCAACATTATTGCTTCCTGGCAATGCTGCGAAGCAATTAAGATTCTGAGTGGCCACCCGGAAGCGATCAGCCGAACGTGGACGATTTTCGATCTGTGGGATGCGACGATCCGGCAGATCAATCTCGGCAAGATGGATCGCGCGGCGTGCCCCACTTGCAGCGGTCAAGAGTTTCCTTGGCTCAGTGGCGAGCGCGGCAGTCACTCGGCAGTGCTCTGTGGTCGCAATGCCGTGCAGTTGAGCTTCCCCGATCGGCAAAGCGTATCGCTCGAACAGATGGAAGCCAAGTTGCAACCTTTTGGCACCGTCACGCGTAATCGCTATTTGGTGCGAGCCACCATCGGCGAGCATCAACTCACGGTGTTCCCCGATGGCCGCGCGGTGATTGGCGGGACCGAGGAAATCGCTGAAGCGAAATCGCTGTACGCGCGGTACATCGGCAATTAATGTCGGCCGGTTCGTTACGGCAGCAGCGAGAGCGACTTCAAGAACTCCTCGGACTTGGCCAGCGTCTCGCGATAGAGCCTGTCTTCGAACATCAGGTAGCCGTGCTTGCCGCCCTCATTGACCACGAGTTCGCAGCGATTGCCCGCCTTGCGCATCGCTTCGTCAAAGGCCTTGGCTCCCGCGAACGGAGTGACGGTGTCGCCAGTGCCATGAAACACGATCGTCGGCGGCAGATCTTTGCGGACCTGATGCACGGGCGAGATTTCCTGCCAACGCTCGCCACACTTCGCGTTGCCATAGCCTTGCTTCGAGGTATCGATGACCGGATAGAGCAGCACGAGAGCCGCGGGCGTTGCCGAGACCTTTGTACCTTCGTTGGCTTCATTGATTTCGCTAAAGAGTGCCGTTGCGGCGGCCACATGACCACCGGCCGAACCGCCGCTGACGATGATCTTGTTCGGATCGATGCCCAACTCGGCCGCATGCGATTTGAGATAGCGAACTGCCGAGCGACCATCTTTCACGCACTCAAACGGAGTGATCCCCGCCGGTTTGCTGAGCAGCCGATACTCCAAGCTGATGCCTACCATGCCAAGCTTGGCAAAGTGAGCGGCGAACGGATACATTCGCCGAGGCTCACCGCCGGCCCAACCGCCGCCGTGAATCGTGAGAAAACAAGGACGCTGGTCGCTGGCCTTCCAGCCTGTGGGCTCGAACACGTGCAGCAAAAGTTTGCGCTCGCCGACCATCTTGTAAACCACCTTCTTCGCAGGTTCGAGACCCACGGCGATCTTGGCTACCGGATCAAGTTCCTTGATCGTGGTTGTCTTCGTTGGTGCCTTGGGCACCGGCGCTTGACCGCTGACAACTAGCACGCTGGATAGCAGCAGCGCGAGGCTAAGGACGCAGAGGAGTGAAGGCCTGGTCATATAATTGCCTGGAAGGGTGCCGGTGATTCGGTGGGCAGCAGTCGTGGCCGTAGCTTAAACTAGCCCGTTGAGGTTCGCGAGAGTTGCGCTAGCGAAAGGGACGCGATGAAGAAACTCGGTGACCAACTTGCCTGCTGGCTGGGCATCATCGTGGTCGTGATCTTGTCGCCCGCAAGCTGGGCCGACGAGGAAGCGGGATTGCAACTGTTCGAAACGAGCGTGCGACCGGTCCTTGTCGAAAAGTGCCTGGAATGTCACGGTGCCGAAACGCAGGAAGCCAAGTTGCGGCTCGATAGCCGAGAAGCTGTCTTGCGTGGTGGGGCAAAAGGCGCGGCCCTCGTGCCGGGAAAGCCCGAGCAGAGTTTGTTGATCGCGGCGCTGCGTCACTCCGGCAAATTGAAGATGCCACCGGAAGGGAAGTTGAAAGACGAGCAAATTGCCGCGATCGAACGCTGGATCAAACTAGGCGCACCTTGGCCAAACACGGAGCTGGCGAAAAACGAACGGAGCGAAATCGCTCGCAGCCATTGGGCCTTTCAGCCGGTGCGTGATCCCGCAGTTCCTGCTGAGTTTCCCACTGCCAATCCCATTGATTCGTTCGTGCGACAAAAACTGGCCGCCGCTAAGCTTGCCGCGTCACCCCGCGCCGATCGCCGCACGCTCATTCGCCGTGCAAGTTTCGATTTGCTCGGCTTGCCACCCAAGCCAGAAGAAGTGGCAGCCTTCGAGCGCGATGAAGATCCGCAGGCTTATGCGAAGCTCGTCGATCGCTTGCTCGCTTCGCCCCACTACGGCGAGCAATGGGGCCGCCATTGGTTGGATGTCGCTCGCTATTCCGATACCAAGGGCTATGTCTACGCGCGCGAGAATCGAACCTGGGTCCATGCCTGGGCCTATCGCGATTGGGTCACCAAGGCACTGAATGACGACTTGCGTTATGACAAATTTCTGCTGCTGCAAATCGCTGCCGACCAGGCAGCGCGGGACGACAAGAGCCAGCTGGCAGCGATGGGCTTCCTCACGCTGGGTCGAAGGTTTCTCGGCGTAACGCACGACATTATCGATGATCGGATTGATGTCGTCACGCGTGGCACGATGGGCCTCACCGTCGCCTGTGCTCGTTGCCACGATCACAAATACGACCCCATTCCCACGGCCGACTATTACTCGCTCTATGGCGTCTTTCAGAATTGCGTCGAACGCTCGCTGTCGATCTCGGAGCCAGCGAAGCGGGACGATGCTTACTTGGCGTTCGAGCAAGAGTTGCACAAGCGGCAGCAGAAGCTGGACGACACCTTGCTGCGACGACGAAACGAAGCGGCCTCGCGCGTGCGCGATCGGATCGGCGATTACCTGATGGCTCAGCGGGAACTGCACAAGTATCCCGAAGAGGGCTTTGACCAGGTGCTGGAAAAGAACGACGTCATCCCTAACTTCGTGCGTCGCTGGCAAACCTATCTGCGGCAGGCAGAGCAACAGCATGATCCGGTCTTTGCTGCTTGGTTCGCGTATGCGGCGGTCCCTGTGGAAAGTTTTCGTCAACCAGCAGAACAGGTAACCGCAGCACTACAAACCAAGACCGCTGCCGAGTTTCATCCAATCGTTGCCGAGCGATTTCGCACTCCCGTGCATTCGCATCTCGATGTCGCCACCCGCTATGGCACGCTCTTCACGGAAATCGAAAACGAATGGCAAGCCGCGCTCAAGAGTGCTGCCGAGCGCAAGGAGCCGGCACCAACAAGACTCGCCGATGACCACAAAGAATCGCTGCGCCAGGTGATGTACGGCGAGCACGCACCGTGCGAAATTCCGAATGCCGCGATCGTCAACATTGAAGGCTTTTTCGACCTGGGTTCGTGTACCGAACTCTGGAAGCTGCAGGGCGAAGTCGACGCCTGGCTGATTCAGTCGCCACTCGCGCCCGCGCAAGCGCAGATTCTCGAAGACAGGCAGGCGACTACACCGGCGTATGTCTTCAAGCGAGGCAAGGCAGCGAATAAAGGGCCCGAAACGCCCCGCCAGTTTTTGAAGCTGCTGGCTGGTGACGCGCGCCAACCATTTGCAAAGGGAAGCGGGCGTTTGGAACTGGCCCAAGCGATTACCGATCCGCAAAACCCGCTCACACCGCGCGTCTTGGTGAATCGTGTTTGGCTCCATCACTTTGGCGCTGGCTTGGTGCGCACACCGAGCGACTTTGGCACGCGGGCGGAACAGCCAAGTCACCCCGAGTTGCTCGATTGGCTCACGAGTCGCTTTCTGGCCGAAGGCTGGAGCCTGAAGCAACTGCATCGGCGAATCATGCTCAGCGAAACGTATCAGCGAAGTTCCGCTGGCCCCACCGATAAAACGGAACTAGCCAAAGCCGTGCAAACCGATCCCGAGAACCGCCTGCTGTGGCGGGCGAACCAACGGCGACTTACGTTCGAAGAACTGCGCGATGCCATGTTCGCGGCAACTGGCGAGCTCAACTTGCAAACAGGTGGCAAGCCCGCGGATCTCTTCGCCGCTAGCTTTAAGCGACGTTCGCTCTATGGGCAAATCGACCGGCAGTTTCTGCCCGGCACCTTGCGCGTTTTCGATTTCGCCAATCCCGATCTGCACATTCCGCAGCGAAGCGAAACCACCGTTCCTCAGCAGGCGCTCTTCTTTTTGAATCACCAGCTGGTGCTGAGCCGCGTTCAAGCACTGGTCAAAGCAGTTCCCGCTGCGATCTCACCGGCCGAGCGCGTGCAGCAGATGTTTCAGCACGTCTATCAGCGCGCGGCGACACCCGAGCAAGTGGCCGCTGCTCTCGCGCTCATCGATGCGAAGGAAGATCCCAGCGAACTGGCCGTTCCCGCCACTGCCGCCGATTGGCAATACGGCTTCGCCGCTTACGATGAACAGTCGCAGCGTAACAAAGTCTTCACCAAGCTGCCCCACTTCAGCGGCAGTGCCTGGCAGGGTGGCCCCGCCTGGCCCGATGCCAAACTAGGTTGGGTGCAACTAACAGCCGAAGGTGGCCATGCGGGCAACGATGTCCAGCATGCAGCGGTCCGCCGCTGGACCGCGCCGCGCGAGCTGACCGTTTCCATCAGTTCCGCCATCATCCACGATACGACCGCTGGCGACGGAGTGCGGGCCCGCGTGATCAGTAGTCGCCAAGGTCTGCTGAAAGAAGCCTCGGTTCATAACAGTCAGGCTGAGCTCAAACTCGAATCGTTGGAAGTGAAAGCCGGTGACACTCTCGACTTCGCAGTCGATATTGGCGGCACGCTCAACAGCGACCAATACGTCTGGAAAGTTAAAATTGCGACGGCAATGCCAGCCGCCGAAGCTACCGACAAAGCACCGCTCGTGTGGAATTCGCGTTCCGATTTCACCGGCCCGCGCACCGCCACTCTCGATCCCTGGGAGCAACTGGCGCAAGTTTTGTTCTCGACCAACGAGTTTCTGTTTATCGATTGAGCGTGCGCCTTTGTCAAGCATCGCCGGTGCGAACGGACCATAGGTTCTTGCGAATCATCTTCGCGGCTGGGAAGCAGGCAAGAACAAGCGGCAGAAGAGTAGAAAATGATCGCGGCCGGGCAAATTTGATTTTTGCCCGGGCTGGTGCCGCAGAAAGAAATGGAAGGCAGGTGGGAGCGGGCTTAGCTGGCAGCGACCTTGGCCTTAGCCTTTGGTTTAGCCTTCGCCTTGGCTTTGGTTGCCTTGGCGGGAATCAAGCTCGGATCCATGATCTTGCGAAGATCTTCGAGCTCGATGCTCAGGCGATGTCGCAGCGGGCTCTCGGCACGCAGTTCATCCAGCAGGTTCTCGGCCTTGTCGAAATTCTCCGGAGGAAAATCCTTCGTCTTGAACAGATTGCGAAAACTGCGTTGAACTTGATCTTCAGTAAGCAAGGGAGCCTCCCCGCCAGCGGCACGCGTGAGTTCGAGCGCGCTGTACAGGCAATAAGGTAGAACAACATGGCCGACACCTCGTCGTTGCGTCAGCCTACATCTCTAATTTTAGTGACCGTACAACCTGATGCAAGATCAGCCGACCGCTGCGAGGCCTCTTCATTGCAAACTCGTCACGAAAATTTTCGTGCCAATTTCTCGCAATTTCAGGGCTCGCTGCTCTTGCGTTCGTCCGCTGCGGATGTTTCGCCCGCTGTTTCCGGACCAGCCGCTTCCGGACCAGCTTCCAGCAGCCGAACAATCTCCGCGACGGCTGCAGTCAATGACAGCAGGGCCATCTGAAAATTCGTGTGCTGCGAAATCTCGGGCTGAATCTGCGCGAACGACTCCCTCGCCCGCTTCAAGCGGCCAAGCTTCTTCCTGGCCATGCGCAAATAGTCTGCCGCGTTGTTCTCTTTGAGCGGCGCGCCCAGGGCCAGCATGTAGTCGTACAGTTCGCGGTGAACTTCAGCCAGTTCGTCGTCTTCGGCGGCTTCTTCGCTGTGCTTCAGAAATGCGCGCACCATCCAGACGTGCGCTAGTTGCGTGTCGATGGCCTGCATAAGATGAGCGGGTGTCATAGCGATTGCGGATTTTAGATTTCAGAATGCAAATTAGGCACATTCAGGTGCTGTCGACAAACTACCATGAAACACCTCTCCTGGTTCATTGTTCTCTCGCTCATTATTTTCCTCGCGCGCGCATCCTCGGCTGCCGATCCCTTCGCCGAAGGAGTGCGCACCACGCCCTGGCTCTCGCCCGAGGATGAACAAAAGGCCTTCAAGCTGCCCGATGGCTTTGCGATTAACTTGGTCGCGGCCGAGCCCGATATTCAAAAGCCGCTCAATATGCAGTTCGACGAACGCGGCCGCATCTGGCTCACGTGTTCGGTCGAGTATCCCTACGCGGCACCCAACGATCGCCCGGCGAAGGACAGCATTCGCGTGCTGGAAGATACCGATGGCGACGGCCGCTTCGAAAAGATGACCATCTTCGCCGACGGCCTGAATATTCCGATGGGCATCTATCCCTGGAAAGGTGGCTGCATCGCCTTCAGCATTCCCGACATCATCCACTTCGAAGATACCGACGGCGACGGTACGTGCGACAAGCGAACCAAGCTCTACGGCCCGTTCGATACCACCCGCGATACCCACGGCATGTGCAATGCCTTTCGCCGCGGCTTCGATGGCTGGTTATATGCCTGCCACGGCTTCAACAACCAAAGCAAGGTAAAAGGAACCGATGGCAACGAAGTGACCATGCACTCCGGGAACACGTTCCGCTTCAAGCTGGACGGCTCGCGGATCGAGCACTTCACGCACGGCCAAGTGAATCCGTTCGGCATGTGCTTTGACGAGCGGTTCAATATTTTCACCGCCGATTGCCACAGCAAGCCGATTTATCAATTGCTGCGAGGCGGCTATTACCCCAGCTTTGGGAAGCCGCACGATGGGCTCGGCTTTGTGCCGCCGATGATGGACCACCTGCATGGCAGCACGGCCATTTGCGGACTGACGACCTACACCGGCGACAACTTTCCCGAGAAGTATCGCGGGCTCTTCTTCAGCGGCAATGTGATGACCAGCAGAATCAACTGCAACGCCGCCGAGTATCAAGGCAGCACCATCAAGGCCATCGAGCAACCCGATTTTCTCGGCACAACGGACCCGTGGTTCCGCCCCGTCGATATTCACATCGGTCCCGACGGCGCCATGTACGTGCTCGACTTCTACAACCGCATCATCGGCCACTACGAAGTGCCGCTCCCTCACCCCGGTCGCGACCGGACCAGCGGCCGCATCTGGCGAATTGCCTACACGGGCAACGATCCGAAAACCAAACCAGCGAAGATGCCGCGCGATTTGAAGGGGCTATCAACGAAAGAGTTGTTAGTTGAATTGGAGAACCCGAATCTGCAACGGCGACTGACGGTGCAGCATTATCTGACGGATGTGGTGGGTGTTGGTGACTTTGCGATCGTTGATTACATGAGCGGAGAGCGAAAGGACTCACTAGGACTATGTCATGCTATTTGGGCAATTACCTTGACGCCTGACGCATCCATCGAGTTGCCTGCAGAACGTTCAACCAGCGAGGTCTTGAAGATTCACTATGCGAAAGCCAAGGCAAATCAAGAGGAGATTGGCGCAAATGCGAATACAACGCTCGTGAAGTTGGCTTCGTCGGTTCAGCCTCCGTTCGTACGCCGAGCCGCTGCGGAGGCACTCGGAGTACATCCGAATTCTGATTCAATCAGAGGACTCCTCGGTGCCCTCGCTGAGACAGCCAAAGATGACACTCATCTCACTTACACCATCCGGCTGGCCCTGCGGAACCAACTCGCTGCAGCGGATTCTTTGGAACGCCTCGATGCATTGGAATTGACCGCCGCGGAATCCGCCGAACTTGCATCGATCTGTCTCGCCGTCAACTCTCCCGCTGCGGCCACGATCTTGCTCCGTCAAATCGAAGGTGGCAACGTCAGCGGCGATCAGCTCTCGCAGTACATTCAGCATGCGGCGAAGAACGCTTCGGGGAGCGTGGCCGATCGAATCGCGCCGGTGGCGAAGAAGCAATTGGCCAACAATCTGCCACAACAGGCTCGCATGGTCATGGCCATTCAAGCAGGACTGGCGACTCGCAACGAGCAACCAGGCAAGGCTCTTATCGATTGGGCCAAGGAACTGAGCACCCAGTTGCTGGCCTCTGCTCCCGGCGAAGTGTTGCCGTGGCGAGCTGTAGCCGTCGAGGGCCTGCCCGCTTCGGAGCAGCCTTGGGTCATTCAGGAGCGGGTCAGCAAGGACGGCGATAAGGAGTCGAAGTTCTTTTGCAGCTTGCCGAGCGGCGAAACGCTTACCGGCATCTATCGCAGCGAAGTCTTCGCCGTGCCGGAGCAACTGACGTTCTGGTGTGCCGGGCACGATGGCGTTCCGCCGGGCAAGCCAAGCGGCAATAACAAGATCGTGCTGCGCGATGTCGAAACCAAGGGGATCATCAAAACGGGCAAGCCGCCGCGGAACGATGTCGCCCAGAAGATCGAGTGGGATCTCAAACCCTTCGTCGGCCGCCAGGCTTACCTCGAACTGATCGATGCCGACACCGGCACCGGCTATGCCTGGTTCGCCGTCGGCCGTTTCTCGCTCAATGCTCTCAATCCCGTGCCTCAAGTCACCCAGCAGACCGCGGGCTGCGAACTGGCCACCAAATTCAAACTGGCCGACCTTCGTCCTCGCCTGGGAGAACTTCTCGCGGGTGAAAAGACCGACGCAGCCGTCCGCGCCGCAGCGGGCCAGGCCTTTGTCGCCCTCGAAACGCAAGCGGCCAATCGCGCGCTCGCCACCGCTCTTGGCAGCAGTGAGTTGGCCGGCGTTGATCGAACTCGTTTGCTCCATGACCTGACCTCCGGCGAAGAAGCTCGCGTGGCCGAAGCCTTGAAGTTGGCTCTCCGCGCCAGTCCGCTTCGCCTGCAAACGCTCATTGCCGATACTCTCACCAGCGATAAAGCCGGGGCCGAGGTCTTGTTCGCCCTCGTCAAAGCTGGACAAGCATCTCCGCGCTTGCTCACCTTGCCGACGATCACTGCCCGCTTGCCGGCGCTCGGTGTGCCGAAGTGGAAGGAACAAATCGCGGAACTCACCGCTGGTTTGCCCACCGATGCCGAAGCACGCGACAAACTCATCGCCGAACGGCGCACCGCGCTCGAGAAGAACACCGCCGATGGTACCCGCGGCGCGGAACTGTTCGCCAAAAACTGCGCCAACTGCCACCAAATTGCCGGTAAGGGAGCGATTGTTGGTCCTCAGCTCGACGGCATCGGCCTGCGAGGCCGCGATCGCATCCTGGAAGACGTGCTCGACCCCAATCGGAACGTGGACGTAGCCTTCCGAACCACCACGCTCCAACTGGCCGACGGCCGCGTCGTCTCGGGCCTCTTCCGCCGCGAAGAAGGAGCCCTGCTGGTGCTCGTCGATCCTCTGGGCAAAGAGTTCACCGTGCCGAAGAACGAAATCGAAGAGCGCAAACAAACGTCCCTCTCCCTGATGCCCGCCAATGTCGGCGAAACCATCAACCCCACCGACTTTGCCGATCTCGCCACGTTCCTGCTCGCACAAAAGAAGCCGCAGGAGAAGTGAGCCGAGGGAAGTGCGGAATTCGGAGTGCGGATTGGGGAGTGAAGAATGTGGTGACCGTTGTTTGGGTCCTCTTTGTTGATTAATCACCCCGCTGATCCTAAGCCAAATAGCGCCAAACCCATGTGCGGCGCACATTTCTGTTGAAACAGCCCGCCATTTATCAACTCCCCACTTTCGCGGTTGGCAGATCCGAACTTCTCGCATCAGCGTAAACGTCCAACAATCGAGCCAATTGTTGGACAGGCACCGATTCTTGTTTCTTGCTGGAAGCTGTTACCGTCACTGCACTTGGATCGGTTGGGACAACTTTCGAACTTAGCCTCTTTGTCCAACAACCGGGCTCATTGTTGGACAGGCCCCGTTTTAAGAGGCAGTCATCGGCAGCAGTCATCACGTCGTTAAACACGAAATCGAGTCCTCAAGAACGAAGCGACTCCGCCGCACATCGCGGTACGCACCTAGCCAACCAAACTGAAAGAGAACGTCCCGCTATTTCCGCATACTGGTGAATTATTGTCAAGTGTGTGGTCGAAAATTATTTAACATTTTGCGTTCAACCATCCCCCGTCCCGTAGGGACGCTGAGTGTAGCCACGGGCAAGCGCCGATCGCTTTAGCGAGCGAAGCGACACCCGTGGAAAGCGGGAATTCTAGAACCTCTTCGTCCCGCAGGGACGACGGAAGCGATACCGGCGGAGTAACGGCCTGCTGCAAGGCAATGGTCCAGCGTCCCGCAGGGACGGAGGAACTCTTGCTATCGTTTGCCACGGGTTTCGCTGCGCTACACCCGCGGCTACATCCAGCGTCCCTTTGGGACGAAATGCATCAATCCGCGATACGACTCTATCAGCAGTGCAACAGCCACCAATGGCTCGGCTAATAAACTTGCCCCTTGCCTCCGGCGAAAAACGCCATTTTGTCGCGAAAGCAAAAATTCGTGACAAACCGCTCTTGACGCTTGTGTCGGCTTGCCAGTATTTACCCGCCTCTCGTCTACCCAGGTCAGTCTCGTCAGGGAGTCCTGGCGACAAGCAGACACGGTCCGTTCGAGTGCGGGAGCAGTCAATCGTCGTTCGATTGAGGGCTCCGGACTCCAGCGGACAGGTCACCGCGGATCGTGCGATGGATCGCCGGCCGCAGCTTGGCGCGTGCGGGTTTTCTCGAAATAGGAGAAGCGCTTTGAAAGCGAGCGTCGTGTTGCCGGGCATCGTCGTTGCATCGACTTTGCTCTTTGCGTCGAGTCAGGCGGCCACGCCCACGGCAGTGGCTTGGATTACCGCGGCGGAGGCAGCCGGCCAGATTTCTGGCCAGCCGAATAATGCCCGCCGTCAGGCAGACGACCTGCTCAAGCAGGCTCGTACCGCCATCAAGAGTGGACAATTCGATCAGGCTGATAGCTTGATCTCGCAAGCGGAAAAGACGGGGGCCGTGTACGACCCCTATCAAGACCGCTTTGTCGATAGCCCCACGCTGTTGCGTAAGCTGTCGGCCGAAGAGCGTGCCAAGGTGGGCGGCGCTCGCAAGCCCAGCTCGCTGTTCACGGCGATGTGGAATCAGCCTGGCCAAACGCCAGCTGCTGCTCCGCAGCCGCCCCAAGACCCGTTTGCCGCGCGTCAGTCGCAAGAGCAAGCGGTCAATCAGCTGACCGATGGAGCGAAAGCTCAAGCGACGTCGCTGTTGGCCGAAGCTCGCAAGCAACTGGCCCGGGGCGACAAGTACGCCGCGCTCGCCGCCTATCAAAAGGCTGCCGGCCTGGGTGCTCAGTTCGGCCCGCAAGAAGACTCGCCCGAGAAAGTGGCGGCTGCGATTGCCGCTGCGGGTCTCGATATGAGCCGCTTCGGTGCTACCAGCAACGATCCCACTCGCGGATTTGCGATGAACAACCCGGCCGAGATGGCTGCTCGCGATCAACAACTGCCCGGCATGTTGCCCGGTATGCAAGCTCCGCCTTCCGGCGTGAACACGGCTCCGCAGTTGAATCCGTACACCTTGCCCGTGGAGAACAATCCACTCGCTCGTTCGGCTCTGCCCGCCGGTCGTCAGGCCACGCCTGAACAACTGGCTGACTTGAATCTGCCGGCTCCGAGTGGTCCGGGTGCCCCGAACGAAGCTCCGCAGCGATTGCCGGCTCCGCCGTTCGGACAAATGAATGCTGTGGCCCCGAATGCCAACAAGGCAGAAGCGCTGCGTTTGCTCGCTCAAGCCCGCATGGCTCTCGATAAGGGCGACTTGAACACTGCCGGACAATTGGCCAAACAGGCCGATAGCCTGAAGGTGGACGAAGCGGCCTTCGCTCAGAACGAAACTCGCCCGTGGCAGATGCTGCTGGAAGTCGACAAGGCTGCTTACAAGCGTCAGGGCGTGCAAACGGCCAGCGCCGTCGAGCCAGCTGTTGGTGAAGGTCCGCGATTCCCGGTTTCGCCTGGTGTTTACAACCCGGCCGCCGATAACTCGCGCCTGCAACAAGCGTCGACCGCGTCGGCCATGATGCGTCAACCTGGCAACCTGGACGATTCGCATCCGCTGCGGATGTACGAAAACGGTGTGCGAGCTCTCGAAGCTCAAGACCGCGATACGGCCATCCGTCTGTTCCAGGAAGCCTGGAAGCAGAAAGAACAGCTCGATCCCGAAGTGCAAAAGCTCCTCGGTGACAAGTTGACCTTCCTGCGTGCGAACACGGCTCCCACGCAACCGATGCCTCGTCCCGATGGCCCAGCGAATCCGCTGTCGCCGCTGGAACAGGTCGGTTCACAGCAAGAGCTGAATCGTCAACGCATGGTCCGTGAGTTCACCATCGAAGCCAAGTCGGCCGAACAGATCGCCCAAAGCGATCCACGCGCTGCTTTGAACAAGATGAAGACCTTCCGCGAACGCGTCACTGCTGCCGACCTGGACACCACGGCTCGCAAGAACCTGCTGACCAGCATCGACCGCCGCGTGTCGGAATTGCAGACCTACATCGATCAGAACAAATCGACGATCGAAAACGCTGAGAAGAATCGTGGTCTGCTCGCCGAGCGGGCTCGCAATACCGAGCTCACCCTCGAGATGCAGGACAAGCTGGCCAGCCTGGTCGAGCAGTTCAATCGCTTGATGGATGAGAACCGCTACGCCGAAGCCGAAGTGATCTCGAAGCAAGCTCGAGAAATCGAGCCCAACAGCCCGGTCACGACCTCGATGGTCGAGAAGGCCAAGCTGGCCAAGCAGATTTGGTTCAATCAGTCCACCAAGGAAGCCAAGGAAGCCGGCTTCTTGGGTGTTACCGATTCGATGGAAGCATCGTCGATTCCCTTCGATGATCGCGAACCAATCGTCTTCAACGCCAAGCTGTGGAGCGAACTCACTCGCCGACGCAAGAGCCGCCTGGAACAACAGAATCGTCTGTCGCCAGCGGAAATGGAAATTCAGAAGTCGCTCAGCAAGCCAGTGGATGTGAAGTTCACCGATCGTCCGCTGTCGGAAGTTGTGTCGCTCCTCGGCACCATGACCGGTGTGAACATTTATCTCGATCCGCAAGGTTTGCGGGCCGAAGGTTTGACCAGCGACGCCCCGGTGACGCTCGACCTGAGCCAGCCGATCTCGCTGAAGAGTGCCCTCACGTTGTTGCTCGAACCGCTGAACCTGTCGTTTGTGATTCAGAGCGAAGTGCTTCGCGTCACGAGCCAGCAGACGCGTGACTCCAACGTGTATGCCAAGGTGTACTACGTGGCCGACCTCGTCATTCCGATTCCGAACTTCACCCCGACCTACAACATGGGTATCGCGGGTGCGTTGAAGGAAAGCCTGGCGACGCTCGGTTATGGTGGTGCTGCGGGACCGCTCAACCGTGCTCCGCTGACCGTCGCTGCCGACACCACCACTCCTGGTGCTGGTGGTGGCTCGATCAACCCGACCGTGATGGCCCAGCAACAAATGTCTGGCTCGAACGGCATGTTCCCGGTCTCGTCGGCTCGTGGGGGCGGTCAGTCCCTGGGTGCTGGTCCCGGCGGCTTGGGTGGTGGTGTGCAAGCTGACTTCGATCCGCTGATCGAACTGATTACCTCGACGATCGAGCCCGACTCGTGGCAAGACGTGGGTGGTCCTGGTTCGGTCTCGGGCTTCGATACCAACTTGAGCCTGGTTGTTAGCCAACGGCAGGACATTCACGAACGGATTGCCGACTTGCTCGAACAGCTTCGCCGCTTGCAAGACTTGCAGGTGACGATCGAAGTTCGCTTCATCACGGTGAGCGATCGCTTCTTCGAACGTATCGGTATCGACTTCGACTTCAACATCGATGACAACACCGGCTTCAACAACCGGGCCGACCAGATTCCTACGGGTATTCTGACGGCTCCGATTGGTAGCCCCTTCGATGACGACGGCCCGGGCTTCTCGGTGGGTTTGAACGAGCAAGGTCCGACCGCGGATCTCGACTTCCGCTTCAACCAAGGTAGCTTTAGTGCCCAACCGCAGTTCGGTGGTTTCGACGCCGGCTCGGCTGCAAACTTCGGCTTTGCGATCCTCAGCGACATCGAAGTCTTCTTCCTGCTGCAAGCTGCACAGGGTGACGACCGCACGAATGTGCTGCAGGCTCCGAAGGTGACGTTGTTCAACGGTCAACAAGCGACCATCATCGACAGCTCGTTCCGTCCCTTCGTCACCAGCGTGGTGCCCGTCGTCGGCGACTTTGCCGCGGCTCACCAGCCTGTGATCATCGTGCTGAGCGAAGGTACCATGATGAGCGTGCAAGCGGTGGTCTCGTCCGATCGCCGGTTCGTCCGCCTCACTCTGGTGCCGTTCTTCAGCCAGATCGGTGATGTCGAAACCTTTACCTTCAACGGTCGAGTGACGACCGACAGCGGTACGGTGGTGCAAGATCCATCGAACCCGGACCAGAATGTCGTCAGCGGTGCTACTCGCACGGTTGAAGGCACCACGGTTCAGCTGCCAACCCTGGCCACCACGACGGTTACCACAACCGTCAGCGTGCCAGACGGTGGTACGGTGCTGCTCGGTGGTATCAAGCGGTTGCGAGAAGGTCGCAACGAACGTGGCTTGCCCCTCGTGAGCAAGATCCCGTACATCAGCCGCTTGTTCACCAACGTTGGTATCGGCCGCGATGCTCAGAGCCTGATGATGATGGTGACACCACGCATTATCATTCAGGAAGAAGAAGAAGAGAAACTCGGTATCGACTTCGAACAATAGTCGAGCCAACAGCTCCCTCTCCTCGGTAATCCGGGGAGAGGACTAGCGTTCATGTCGGAGGCCGCCGCACGTCTCACCCCCCCTGGACCTGCGGCGGCTTCTGCGTTTCTTGGCGGAGCAAGTTTGAGGTTCAATGTTCAAACCTGGAACTTACTTGCCTTTCCACTTCGCCAGACGTTCGCGCAGTTCTTCGTTGTTCGCTTGCAGTTCGAGGGCCCGCTGGGCGGAAGCAACGGCCAAGGCGTTTTCGCCACGCAAGGAATGGATTTCTGCGAGGGCGGCGTGATTGGCTGCGGTCTGGTCTTCGAGCTTCACGGCCGCTTGGGCGAGGGCCAGGGCTTCGTCGAGTCGCTGGTTACAACGGGCGAGCAGCAGGGCCAGTTCGCGGCGATGGTACGAGGTCTGCGGATAGTCGCGAATGACCCGCTCGTAGCGCGAGGCCACTTCGCTGACGAGTTCGCCCGCTTCTTTCGTCCGCTCGGCTTTGCTGAGCAGCGGGACGAACTCTTCGAGGGCACGTACGTTGCCGGGCATGATTGCCAGGACGCGTTTCAGCTCGGCAATCGCCAGGTCAGGCTTGCCAGCCGCCAGGAAAGCGCGGCCGCGATTGCGATGAATCACCTCGGGGTCCGTCAGGTAGTGTTCAAAGAGCGTGAAGTTGTTCACACCAACCAGTTGGCTCAGGAGCCAGCGTTGCCAGTTGTCGGCTGCTTCGCTCGGTTCCTTGGTAAAGATGCAGTTCGCGCGCAAATGCCCCGCTGCCAGCGTGGGATGCTGCACGGTGGGATTCGCTGTGATCTGAACGATCCGTGCTTGTTCGGCAGCATCAACGAGCAGGTCACGATCTTTCAGTTGGAACGCCAGCGAGTACCGCGCGACCGGAGATAGCGCGGCGAGACTCGCGCGCTGTTGTTCCAGCTTGCCGGCATCTTTGTCGCCCGCCTGCAGCATCGCATGGCCGAGCAAATAGCGCGGCAACGGCAGTGCCGGCAGTTTCTCGGTGGCTGCGCGATACCACCGGATGGCTTCGGGCCAGTCTTGATCTTCCCGAGCAAGATCTCCCAGGCGCAACTGAGCGTCGGTGGCACTGGGAGCGGCTTTTTCGAACCAGCGGCGAGCCTGCTTGCGATCCCCCAGTTTCACCAGCACCTCGCCGGCCCGTAGTTGCTGGCGAAAGTCCGCCCCTTCGAACCAGGGCTCTAAGTCTTCAGCAATTTGCTTGGTCAGCGGGTCTTTCATTTCGGCCGGCACTCCCGCCGGACCAAGAATTTTCTCGATCGTCGCGATCGTCAATCGCCGACGATCGGCTGCCCCGCCCAGCCGACTATACAGCGTCTCGGCCAGGGCAAAGTCCTTGCCATACAGCGCGCTAAACTTCGGCGACGGGGAAGTACCGGGAACTTCGAGGGCCGTGTTCAGATCGTCGAGTGCCTGCGGTCGATCACCGGTCAACACATCGGCCTGAATGACGGTGTGCCAAAGACTTGGATCTTTTTCCGCCGCCGCCCGCAACACTGCCACAATCTGCTTCGCCCGCTCGCGCTCCCCCAGTTGATGAAGCTGGCGAGCCAAGTCGCGGGCGTAGTCGTGTCGCGGGACGCTCTTTTGCGTGGCGACCTTGCCACCATCGATCAGGCTCTTCAACCACGCTTCATCAAATCGAGTTTCGGCAGTCAGGCCCGCAATCGCTTGCGACTCTTGGTATTCGAAACGCAGAAAACGAATGTACGACGCTCCGGCAGGAATGCTTTCCTCCAGCAGTCGCAGCGCGTGTTCGTGTTGTTCGCAGGCTAGGTGTGCTTCGGCGGCATCCCAATAAGTTGAACGCTGCTCGGGGGCGTTCGCCCGCAACTCTTGCAGCTTGGAATCCATCAGCACGTGATTGCCGGCGAGAAAATTAAGCGTGGCACCTAGCGCCAAGGTCTCTGCGGCGAGCTTTGGGCCTTTGAACATCTCCTGCTGTACGGCCGCGGCAGCGCCCCAGTCGCTCTGCTCCATCAAGATGGCCCGCTGGTAATACGCCAACTGATGCTTGCCCGCGAGATCTGCCGCGCCGGCAAGGTCGCCATTCGCGCGGCGATAATAGACCAGGCGTTTCGCAAGTGCGAAGGTGGAACCTTTCGCGAACTGCTTCTCCAGATCTGCCAGTCGTGCAGGCAAGCGACCAGTAACTAGCAACATCGACGTCAAGCGTTCCAGCGAACTGTCTTGAGCCACATCGAGCGATTCCAGAATCGCCTCGGCTTCGTCCAGTTCGTCCTCGACGAGCAGATCCGGAACGAATCGCTGGGCCGTGCGACTAGCCGACGAGAAGAGCGATTCGCGATCGACAGCATTCTTCTCGGAGCGGGCCAGCTTAAAAGCCAGCTTCACTTTTTTCTCGCCAATCAGGGAATTGAGGATACCACGTTTGCTCTCGATATCGCCATCGCGAAAACTGCTTAGCAGCGCTTCGAACTCGGGAGGCGAATCGGGGGTGAGGCCCAGTTCGAACTTGTCGAGAATCAACCTGGCCCGCAGCCGGACTTCGGCATCGTTGCTTTTACTCGCCTGCTGCAGGGCCTTTTGCGAGACGAGTCCCCAGAGCCACAATTTTTTCGAAGCTGCTTCGCGAATGGGGTACTCGTCGTGCCCCAGTTCTTTCACGGCAACAGCAATCTCGGGTTCGGTCGGTTCCGCGGGCTCTTCCTTGGCGGCCAAGGGAGCGGCGATGAGCAAGGCAGCGATGATTGACCAGGCGCGATAGGGAGACACGATTTTGATTCCTCTCGCGGTGATGAGTAGCGAATCAAGATAGCCCGGCATGTTCGCTTTCTCGCTTGCGATTATCATAGTTGCATGAACACACAACAACTGCTGGTCGGCGTGATCATGGGAAGCAAGTCCGACTGGGAGACCATGCGCCACGCCTCAGAAATACTCACTCGTTTTGGCGTGCCGCACGAATGCCGCGTCGTTTCCGCTCACCGCACGCCGCAGTGGATGTGCGAATATGCCGAGTCGGCCGAAAAGAGAGGGCTCGCCCTGATTATCGCTGGAGCCGGTGGCGCGGCCCATTTGCCCGGCATGGTAGCCTCGCAAACCATCCTGCCCGTTCTGGGCGTGCCGGTGCAAAGCCGCGCACTCTCGGGACTCGATTCGCTACTTTCGATCGTGCAAATGCCCGGCGGCATTCCCGTCGGCACCTTGGCCATCGGTGAAGCTGGTGCCAAGAACGCTGGCCTGTTAGCCGTTCGCATACTTGCCGCCAATGACGAATCTCTGCGCAAACAGCTGCACGACTTTCATCGCGAACAGGCAGACAAGGTAATGCAAGACACGCTGCCTCCCGCTTAGGGAGCTGTGACATCAACTTCCCGTGCGATCAAAACAGCTGCCCTTGTCCACCGGGAAGTTTCGGCGGGCGGAAGCGACTGCAGTCGAGTTCCGGCGAGGGCTGATCGAGCCCCAGTTTTTTGCAGAAGGCCTGAAAGGTGGCGCGCACACCTTCGGCGTAAGGGCCTGTTCCTTTCATGCGCGTGCCGAACTGCGCGTCGTAGAGCTTGCCGCCGCGCATGTCGCGCAGCAGGGACTCGACCTTGTCGGCTTGCAGCGGACGATGCTCGCGCAGCCAAGCGCTGAAGATGGGAGCGACCGCCCACGGCAACCGCAGCATGACGTAGCCGGCATTGAGCGCGCCGGCCTCTTTGGCGGCAGCGAGGATCGTCGGAATCTCGTGATCGTTGAGTCCGGGAATGATCGGCGCGACCATTACGCGCACAGGCACACCAGCTTCGCTGAGGGCGCGGATCGCTCGCAGCTTGGCGGCGGGTGTGGCGGTACGCGGTTCCATGGTGCGCGCCAACTCGGCATCGAGCGTGGTGATGCTGATGGCTGTTCCTACCAAGCGGCGTTCGGCCAGCGGTTGCAGTACGTCGAGGTCGCGCACGATGAGCGAGTTCTTGGTGATCATGGTGAGTGGATGCTCCGCTTCGAGCAGCACCTGCAAGATGCCGCGTGTTAGCTGAAACTTTCGCTCCGCAGGCTGATAACAGTCGGTCACTCCTGAAATCATGATCGGCTCGGGTCGCCAATGTTTCTTGTTCAGTTCCTTGCGCAACAGTTTCACCGCATCGAATTTCACGAGTACGCGCGTTTCGAAATCGAGCCCAGCATTCATGCCAAGCGTTTCGTGCCCAGGGCGCGCGTAGCAATAGACACAGCCATGCTCGCAGCCTCGATAGGCATTGATGCTGAAGCGGAACGAAACATCGGGGCTATCGTTCTCGCGAATCAGCGTCTCGGCGCGATCGGGCAAAAACTCGGTTTCCACCTTCCGCCGTTCTCCCGGCAGCTGATCGTCTTCGGCAAAGCCGTGCTCATGATCGGCCTCTTGCCGCGAATGTTCGAAACGGTTGGGCGGATTCACCGTCGCCGCACGGGCGACGAATCGAAATGGGATTTCATCGGGCATGGGTCGCAAACTCCATTCAGGACGGATGGCAGTGTACACTTGAACACACTTCCCGAGAACGGCATTCGTGTTATTTTCACGGCACCTGCCTCGATAGTTCCGTTGCCCAAACGCCACCGCCCCCGGGGCAGGCCCGGGGGCGTTTAATAGGTGGAAGAAGAAAGACTTCATGCAGCACGAAACTCCGCAGTCAGTTTGTCGGTTCGGTGTCGCCCACGGAGACATCACCCCGCCCGTCGGCATCTATCACCGCATGTGGGGCGCGGCTACGCACGACCAGGCCGTGGGGGTGCATCGTCCGCTGGTAGCTTCGACGGCGATCTTTCAGTGCGAGAGTGACACGACTGGCGATTGCCGCGTGCTCATCACCCTCGATCATTGCCTATTGGGCGAGGCGGAGATGGAGTTGCTGAAGTCGACCATTGCCGAGATCTCAGGAGTGCGGCAAGCGCAGTTGATGGTGACGTTCACACACACCCACGGCGCGGGGCTGATGAGCCTCGATCGGGCGAATTTGCCCGGCGGAGATTTGATCGCCCCGTACCTGCGTGAGGTGGCCCAGCGCTGTGGTCACCTCGTTGCCCAAGCTCAACAGCAACTGGCCGAAGCGATCATCACCTATGGACACGGCCGCTGCTCACTCGCGGCGAATCGCGATTTCTTCGATACCGAGCGTCAGCAGTATGTCTGCGGCTTCAATCCGGGAGCACCTGCCGATGACACCGTGGTTGTGGCCCGCGTGACGAACACTGCAGGGCAAGTACTGGCCACGTTCATCAACTACGCTTGTCATCCCACGACGCTCGCCTGGGAAAATCAACTCATCAGCCCAGACTTCATCGGCGCGCTTCGAGAAACGGTCGAGCAAGCCACCAGCAACGCTCCTTGTATCTTTTTGCAAGGTGCCTCGGCCGAGTTGGGCCCGCGCGAAGGCTTTGTCGGCGATGTGGCGGTGGCCGATCGCAATGGCAGACAACTGGCCTATGCCGCGCTCGAAGTGCTGACCGCGCTGCCCCCCGCCGGCACAAGCTACGTGTACCAAGGTCCGACCATTTCGGGCGCGACGCTGGGCACCTGGAAAGATTTGCCTTGGACTTCTGCGCGACGCACGCAAGCGAGTGCTCTGAGGTGGCAAGCGACGAAGCTCGACTTGGCTTATCGCCAGGATCGTCCGAGTCGTGACGAAGTCGAAGCCAAACTGGAACAACTTCAGCAGCGAGAACTCGAAGCCCTCGCCGCTGGCGAGCAAGCTGAAGCACGCGATGTTCACGCACTCATCGAGCGACAAACGCGCATGCTGCGACGACTGGATGAATTGCCGCCCGATGCGTATCCCTACCAGATTCAAGCGTGGCGCATGGGCGATGCCATTTGGCTCGGAGTGCGCGGCGAGTTGTATAGCGGGCTGCAGACGTCGCTGCGCACCAAGTTCCCACGGACGCCGCTGGTCGTGATGACGCTCGTCGATGGCTGGGGGCCGTCGTATATTGTGCCGCAAGAGAAGTACGGTCTCGGCCTCTATCAAGAGTCCGTAGCCGTCCTCGCACCCGGCACGTTCGAACAAGTTGTCTCCGCGGCCACGCAACTGATTACCGAATTGCTCACTCACCAGCCAAGCTAACTCACCATGAAGATCACGCGCATTGAGCCTCTCGTTTGTCACGCCCGCATGCGGAACTGGATCTTCGTAAAGGTCCACACCGATCAGCCCGGGCTGTTTGGCTGGGGCGAAGCGACGCTCGAGTGGCACACGCGGGGCGTGGTCGGCGCGCTCGAAGATCTCTCGCAACTGGTGGTCGGCGAAGACCCCACGCGCATCGAGCACTTGTGGCAGATGATGCACCGGCAACACTTCTGGCATGGCAACGGCATCGTTCGTTCCACCGCCATCGCCGGCATCGATATCGCCCTCTGGGATATCCTCGGCAAGGTCGCGAACATGCCCTGCAGCAAGCTCTGGGGCGGTCCGGTGCGAGATCATGTTCGCACGTACTGCCACTTGGGCGGCGGGCGCATGGAAGACTTTTACGAGACGGCCGTCGACAACGCCAAGCGCTTCGCCGAGTTGGCTCAGCAGGCCGTCGCTGATGGCTACACCGCCTTCAAGAGCATGGCAGTCCCTTCGACCTTACCGCTCGAAGGGATGAAACCCATCCGCGCGGCGGAAGCAGCGGTGCGGGCTATGCGCGAGGCCGTGGGTGAAGAGATCGACATCATGGTCGATTGTCACGCGCGACCTTCGCCGGCGATGGGGCTGCAATTCGGTAAAGCCCTGGAGCCCTATCACTTGTACTTCTTCGAAGAACCTTGCTGGCCCGAGAGTATCGAAGGGCTGGCGATGATCAATCGCGAACTGGTCACGCCCGTCGCGACCGGCGAGCGGATGACACATCTGGCTCAATTTCGAGATCTGTTTGCCGCGCGAGGCTGCGAAGTTTGCCAGCTCGATATCACGCACTGCGGCGGCCTATCCGAAGCTCGGCGCATTGCGGCGCTCGCCGAAGCACATCGCATTTCACTCGCGCCGCACAATCCACAGGGGCCGGTGAGTACCGCCGCGTCACTCGAGTTTGGCTTCGCTCAGCCCAGTTACATCATTTGCGAAACGGTCTGCAACGATGTCCCCTGGCGTAGCGACGTCGTGCAAGAAGGCTTCACTACCGATCCGCGCGGGCGCATCGTGCGTCCCAATCAGCGTCCCGGGCTTGGCATCGAAATCAACGAAGCCGAAGTGCGCAAGCACCCCTTCGAACAAGAGGTGCTGCAACGCGTCTTTCTCAGCGACGGCAGCGTCGGCGATTGGTAGCAACCAGGCCCGTTGGGCCAGGCTACATTGTGGCTGCACCTTCGGTGCGGAACGACAAACACCGCGCCATTACGGCGTGAAGACCTTCGACTTCACGACGCCACGAAGTTGGTTGCCGGCTTCTTGCGTGAGGCGAGCTTTATCGCGGCCACCGCTGATGAGGCCCGCTTTGCGCACGCGGGTGTTGGCAATGGTGATATCGTCGACTGATGCGCCGGTGTCGAGATACATCCGCTCGAAGATCGAATCGCGAATATCCACGGTATCGACACCGCCGCCGAGCGTCGCCCGCAGGGTGCCGGCTTGCACATTGTCGATGTCGACGTCGGTCGCGCCACCACCGGTCTTTTGAATTTTCAGTTCGCCGCCGATTTGGCTATCGATCAAGTCGAACGTCAGTGCGCTGGACAGATCCTGCACAAACAGGCCGCCGCGGGCATGCAGGTTCGCGGCATTGAAAATGTCGACACCACCCCCGAGCAGCACAGTCGACTTTTTGCCGACGGTAACCGGGAAGGTTTGCACCGGGTTGTTGTTTTGGGTGAAGGTCGTGGGGAAGCGGATCGTATCGTTGCCATCGCTGGCATTGTTGATCGGGTTGTTCACGTCGGCGTGAATGATCAAGTCGCGGGCGACCTTCGTGTTCGTGATGTCGAGCGTGTCGTTGCCAAAGCCCAGCTTGATGGCCATGGTGGTGCCAACTTCAAACTTGTTGGCGATAGGAGCAGCACCGCCGGCAGCATTGCCGTTGCGGCCAATGCTGACCGTGTCGTTGCCGTTCCCCATTTGAATATCGACAAAGCCAGCAACCGTAAAGTTCGTCGAAGCGGCAGCGCCGAAGACGAGGTTGTCGTTGCCGTTATTCGCCAGCACGCGAATGCCCTTGGTGACATTCGTGAAGGTTTGCACATTCGCAGGAACCGAAGTATCGAGGCCGTTGATCGTCGTCGCGCTGCCACCTTGCGCAGTGCCGGTGACGGTGTAGCTGTTCGTTGCCAGCGTGTAGTCGACGGTGATGCCGTTGTCGGCCGTGTCGCCTGTGATGTTCAACACACCACCGGTGACGGCTGCCGTAACATTGCCAGCCATGAGCGAGCGGTCTTCCAACTTCTCGACCGACAACCGCTGAAAACCACGACCACTCGGATGCTTGCGCGCGTGACGCATACAGACCTTTCTGCTGACCGCTCGGACCATTGACGCTTCCCCTTCCACCAAAACTGGCGGACTGGTGAAACTTTGTCAATCGTGACGACACAGTTCGTTGTAGATGGGATTTGCATCGGCAGCAACGAAACGGAATCTTCGGCCCGAGCGTGGGGTTTGGGAGGTTTTTTCCGATTTTGCTGGCTGTAGCGTCAAATCGACCTGCCAGCAGTCTGCTGCGATGCACGAACCATGTCCGACTGGTAATACGCGGCAACCAGGCAGACTGTTCTGGCACCCGGCCAAGAATCCCAACAGCTTGCGAATGGGCAGAAGGAGTTTTCTAATAGCTGGCAAGCAACATCAAGTTGTCGCTTGAACTTCCTCGTTCATCTCCTACTGCTAGCTGGAGCCACCCTGTGCCTCATCCGCCCCGTTTCGAACAACTGGCTGCCGACGCCAAGACCCGCATTCGCGAAGTGTCCGCCGCCGATGCCTACCAGCAGCAACAAGCGGGCGCACTACTCATCGACACACGGGAAGAATCGGAGTTCGCTCAGGAGCATGCCATTGGTTCGATTCACCTCAGCAAAGGCGTCATTGAACTGAAAATTGAACCGACCGCGCCGGACACTGCGACGCCGATCATTTGCTATTGCGGCGGCGGATATCGCTCGGCCATCGCGGTCGATAACCTGCAAAAAATGGGCTACACCAACGTCCAATCACTGGCCGGCGGCTTCAAGGCCTGGAAGGCCGCAAACCTGCCCATTGAACCTGGCAGCAAGTAGGAAGTGTCAGCGCCGATCCCTCACTACTCCAAATTCAGGTCGAGCTTCTTGTCGGTCTTCTCGATGGTCAGTTCGTGCTTGGACTTGCCGTGGCCGTACTTTTTCACGAGCGCCCGATAGTCGCTTTCGACTTCCGGCGGAACTTCCATTTTCGATCCCACGGCTGCGACTGGGTCGTCGCAGTAGACCTTCACCTTCCCTTTAAAGACCCCCGGCGTCGAGCCAATCATCATCACAAAGCGGCCGCTGTCATCCGACATTCCCATGCTGGTCGATTTGGCCGTCAGATCGTCCGGCTCAAAGCTGATCTGCACTCGTGGGATCGGCTTCCCCTTATAACGGAGTGTTCCCTCGATCTCACACAGGCGCTCATCTCCGGGCTGACAACCGACCAACAACAACAGCAGGCTGCAGAGACCGACCATGCACAGGCTGCGCGCAAACTGCATCATAGGGAGCAAAATCCGAGAGAGGTGAAAACTTACTGAGGCAGCGTCACGGCTTCACCACCGGCACGCGTATAGGTCGCATACCAGACGTTTTGCGAAATCGTATCCGGGACAAACCGCACGCTCCCATCACAGAGCGAAGCCATGATTCCCCCAGGATGAAAGCCCCAAGTTGCCCGCCCGGTGGTACCCCAAGCCTGCATCAAAACGGGCGACGTATTGGGTGGCATCTGCCGACTCGTTGACTGGCTTGCCATGGCCAGACCCTGCGATTGATGGTTGACCCACACAAACGGGTTCGTCGGATACCAGGCGTACTTGGTCCCGGGAGTGCGGGCGATTTCCTTAAAGGTACTGGCCTGTTCCAAGTGCATGAACGTGTTGCTGGTGCCGTCGGTGATCTCGCCCATCCGCACTCGGCTGTTCTTGTGACCAATGCCATCGCTGGTCGTCGCCCGTTCGGGACAGCATTGCGACATTTCCACTCCACCGCCCGCGTTCACCGCATAATTCTTGTATTCGGTCCTGGTTCCCTTCGCGGCAGGCGGGGTCGACGGGCAAGAGAAGATCTTGGGCATGCTGCTGCAGGGCAGCACGTTCATCGGCCCGTGCGTGGTCTCGGGACCAAAGGTGTTGAACCACACATCGGCTCGTTCGCTCACATACGGTCGGCGCGACATATCAAAGGTTCGCTCCAGGCTCCCGCTTTCCATGAAGGGAAGGATGCCCACAGGCCAGCCCCACATGCCGTCGTAGTAGCCGCCATCGCCACCGCCGGGACCGCCAGCGTTGGTAGCACCCACTGCCCAAGCATCGGCACCCAGCGCACCGGCGGGAAAGTTCAGCAGCGTATCGTGATAGTTGTGATACGCGAGCCCCAACTGCCGCAGATGATTGGTGCATTGCGTCCGGCGAGCAGCCTCGCGGGCCGATTGCACCGCCGGCAACAGCAGCGCCACCAAAACTCCAATAATGGCGATCACTACTAGCAACTCGACGAGCGTAAAGCCACGAGAAAGTGGCGGTGCAGCCATACGAGCGCGCGATGAACGGGAGAGGTTCATAAGCGGTAAATCCTAAACGTTGGTCGTTACAAGAATCTCGCCAGCGAATTATCAATCGGCACCCGTGGATGCTATCTCTGACTCCCGCAGGGTGTCAAACAGGAAATCACAGAATGCCGGTTTTTTCTTCCGCCAGTTGGCCTATTCAAGGGATGACCGATCGTGTCATCAACCTGGCAGGGTCTTCTCGCCAGCCAACCAAAATGTCCAACAACGAGCTCCCTTTTGATAACTTTTTTGCGCCATTTTTTCACTCCTCACAATCACACTTAAACTGTACTGCTGCAAGACCTTCCGAGATCAAAAAAGTGGTTATCGGCCGTCCCAGTGATAACCGTTTGATAACCATTTTGGACCCCAGTTTTTGGACACGCTCGCATTTCCTGCGCGTCGAAATTGGTTGCCATTCACTGCCGCTAGCATTGTCCCCAAATCGCCAACTTTCGCGCAGCGATTCGGTCCGCCACTTCGCGAGATGTCACCCCGACATTTGCGCGAAGTGCTGATCTTTTGTCAATCGTATCTTAGTAATTTTTTACAGTACTACTGGTGACATTTTGTCGCCTGCCTCTTCGCCAGTTCCTCATCGTAGTAATCTTGCTCCGCAAGATTTACATTCAGCGGCATGGACATTGCAATCCGCCCCTACCGCCCCGACGATCTGGAAACGCTCCGCCAGCTAACCACCAGTGCCTTCGTAGGTGTTTCGCTCGAGCAGAACGTCGAGGCAACTCTAGGCATCTTGAACGGCCACGACTGGCAATGGCGCAAGGCTCGGCATGTCGACGAAGACGTCCGAGCCAACGCAGCGGGCATTTTTGTTGCTGAGAGAACCATAGAGGTCGTTGGCTATATCTCCACCGTCATCGACAGGGAGTCCGGCAAAGGGCGAATTCCGAACCTGGTGGTCGCGGAAAGCCTGCGCGGCCAGGGGCTCGGTCGCAGGCTCATCGAACATGCCCTCGACTACTTCCGCCGCGAAGGTCTCGCCTATGCCATGATCGAAACCATGGCCCAAAACGAGATCGGCGACCATCTCTACCGCGCTTGTGGCTTTGTCGAAGTGGCTCGCCAGATTCACTTTGCCCGCCAGTTGTAGCCTCGTTTTCGGAGAAAATCGTAAGAGTGTTGCTGGCCGGCTGTATAGAATAATTGACAAGACTCCCCTCCCCCCAGCCCGTACGATTCGGCCATGTCGCCTCGGCCGTGTCGCCAAAGTCCCTCCCGAGAGTCAGCGATGCAAACCCTCCTGCCAGCACTCCGCGTCTCGTTGTCCCTCGTTTTGATTGGCCTGCTGGCCGCCGCGCCCGTCACAGCTCAAGAACTAGAACTGCTTCCCACGCGCGTGACCGCGCCGTCCCTGCAGGGTGGCGAATGGGTCAATACGCCGGGGCAGCTCGACCTGCAGGATCTGCGTGGCAAGTTTGTAATCCTCGATTTCTGGACTTACTGCTGCATCAACTGCATGCACATCCTCCCCGAGCTGAAAAAGCTCGAACACGAGTTCCCCAAGAACCTGGTCGTCATCGGCGTACACTCTGCCAAGTTTCAGACCGAGCGCGACGCCAAAAATGTCGCCGAAGCCATCGACCGTTACGAAATCGAACACCCGGTCATCAACGATCCGCAACATGCCCTGTGGCAAAAGTATGCCGTCGATACCTGGCCTTCTTTGCGGGTGATCGATCCCGAGGGAAAGCTCGTCGCCGTCTACAAGGGTGAGTTCTCGGCCGAGATGGTCTCGCGCTTCCTGCGGACGGCCATTCCCGCCTATCGCCGCAAGCGAGTCCTCGACGAAACGCCGCTCAACTTCGATGTCGCGCGGCCAGTCAAGCCAAACCTGCCGCTCCTCTACCCGGGCAAGGTTCTGGCCGATGCTGCCAGCGACCGCCTGTTTGTCGCCGATAGTGGCCACAACCGCATTATCGTTTCCAAACTCAATGGTGACTTGCTGGACGTGATTGGTTCGGGAGTCGAAGGTCGCACCGATGGCACCTACGAGCAGGCCACGTTCAATCATCCGCAGGGGATGGCCTTGCAGGGAGACATGCTGTTTGTGGCCGATACCGAGAACCACATGCTCCGCAAAGTCGACCTGAAGAATCGCAAGGTGACCACCCTCGCCGGCAACGGTGAGCAAGGGAAGATTCCCATCTTTCGCGCTTCGAGTGCGCCGCGCCTAGTGAAGCTGGCCAGCCCTTGGGATTTGTGGTTGCAAGGCGATGACCTGTACATTGCGATGGCCGGCATCCATCAAATCTGGCGCATGTCGCTCGATACCCAAACGATCGTCCCCTTCGCCGGCAATGCCGCCGAAGACATCATCGACGGACCACTCCTGCCGCGCACGGCATTTCAGCCTGGCTTCTCGGCCTTTGCTCAGCCCAGTGGCTTGGCCTCCGACGGACAAGTGCTGTTCGTGGCCGATAGCGAAGGCAGCTCGATTCGCGCGGTGCCGATCAAGGGTGTGAAAGAAGTGGCCACGGTCCTGGGCACATCGCGTTTGCCGACGGGGCGGCTCTTCACCTTTGGCGATCGCGACGGCGCGGTCAACCAGGCGCTGCTGCAACATCCGCTCGGTGTGGCCTATCGCGAAGGTCAGCTGTTCATCGCCGATACCTACAACAGCAAGATCAAAGAACTTGACCTAAAAACGGGAGTCGTCCGCACCGTGCCGAGCGCGGGGGGCACCGACAGCAAATCGCTCGACGAACCGGGCGGCCTCAGCCTGGGTGGCGACAAGCTCTTCGTCGCCGACACCAACAATCACGGCGTCCGCGTTATCGACCTCGCGGGCAGCAGCGTGATCGAGCTGAAAATCAAAGGGCTCGAGCCACCCGTTCCCGTGAAAGTCGCCGCCGCTCCGTTAGTCGCTGTGCGACCTCGCCCCTTTGAGGCTGCCGTGCTGAAGCCGACCGGCGACAGCGTGAAGGTGACGGTGAGCCTGCTCCTGCCGACCGACTACAAGCTGAATCCCGGCGCACCCGTCCGCTACTATCTGCACGCCACCGACGACCAAACCCTGGTGGCTACCTCGGCCGTCAACAAATGGCTCGATGCCGAGCAAGGGCTTTCGCAGCTCGAACTTGACGTCCCGCTGCAATCGAAAACCGCCAGCGGACCGCTCACCCTCTCGCTGGCCTTCTACTACTGCCGCACCGGCGCCGAAGGCATCTGCAAAGCGGGCGAAGTCAGCTGGACCGGCAAAATCACCCTCGACCCCGACGCCCCCAAGACCCAACTCGACCTCAAGCACATCGTGCCCCGCTAACCTTCCCGCGTGCGATAGGCTTCCGGCCTGTCGCCCCCCTGAGTCCTCGTCCCCGAGAAAAATCCGTTCACAATCTCGTCGGTTTGTGAACACTCACACGCGCCGTTCCCGAGAGTTACGCCCCCTGCCGTTCACAAACCCCACCCTGTTTGTGAACGGCCCTGTTTGAAGTGGGGCGCGTGCTTCACCCAGCCGAATATCTCCACCTGCAATTTACGATGGCGCGAGCAATCGCATCTGGCGGATCATCACCTCATTGAACAGGTTCTTCCAGTGGTTGGAACCCCAAGATGTCGAGGGTCTGCGTGCGGTGGTGGTGCTGGCTTGCTGGCGCTTTTCCACAGCGAGTCGTCGCGCGGCGTTCGAGAAGGCGACTTTCAGGGCCCCAAGCACTTAGGCGGTTCAGCCTCTGAACTCCTGATCCCCGACCTCTGACTTCCGACCTTCCGTCCGGCTAGTGCAAAAGCCAATGAACCCCCGGGGCAGGCCCGGGGGCGGTGAGTCATGATGATCGCTGACTGCCGACCTCTGACCTGAAACTTTGAACCTCAAACCTTAAACGGCTTCCCCCGCCCCAGTTCCCAGTCCCCAGCCCCGCCCCTACCCCGGTGTCATGCCGTCGTTGACGCAGAGGGTTCGCCCGAAGCAATGATGCACAGAGTCGAAGGGCAAAGTGTATCTTCCGACTTTTCATTGCCCGCGGCGGATCTCGGACGCCTGATAGCGAATCTCGAAGCGATAAACTCGCTTGACCCGGCAGGTAATTTCCCACGTTTCCGGGTTGATCCGCTCGGGCACATCCACGCGATGGATGTCGACCATCGCGTGAAAGCCTCGTTCCGAAAAGACGTCGATCATCATGCGTAGCGCTAGGGGGTCGTCGAACAACTCGTCTTCGCTGTTAATCTGCGTGTGGCCAGAAATCGCGTGGGTCCGGATGATCGGAATCATCTTGTCCTCAATGAATCGCAGGACATTTTGGAACAAGGGTCTTTGGTTCTGTTCGTATTGTTCCAAACGTTCGACGAGCTCTTGCCGGGCGTGTAGCGCCAGTTGAGCTGCCTCTGGAATTCCTCGAATCAGGTCGAATAATTCGTGGCTCAGGTCGAGAGAGCTTTGGTAAGTGAACTCGCGGGCGATGTTCTGCTGCACATCGTCGAGATTGCCTTCGGCGTCGATGAAGTGAAAGTGGAAGAATTTTCGCAGCGACTGCAGAGCGTCGAACGTCGTGTCTTTGAACGTTTGGTAGCGATTGCGACACAATTCGGGATCGACATCGGTCACTCGCTCTTCCTTGAGCTCACCTACGCCAGACTCGCGGACCAGACGATTATGCTGCTGGATCTCATGGCCGCGCCTCAGCTGCCGCTCGACGCTGATCTCTTCACTGACAAACAACAGCGCGATGCGGAACATCGGCTTTCGAAAATACCGGGACAGCGGCGAGTTGCGAAAGTCGTCGTGCAGCTTCAAGAGCGCGTTGAAGAACAGCTTCAATGTCTCAGCCTGAACGATCGTCCGGGGAAAGCCGTCAACGATCACACCGTCTTGATAGACGGGTTGCAGCAACTGCTCCAACAACAGGCCGATCACTTCACGATCGCCAACCATCTTGCCAGCGTTTTTGATCGCAACTGCCTGCGGTGTCGTCAGCAGGTCGCTGACGACGATCGGCGGCTCGGAAATGTCGCGTGTCGCGGCGATGAACGGCGTGTTGGTGCCTTTGCCGGAGCCGGGCGCGCCCCCCAGCCAAATGAAGTCGCGCGGAAAGCGGAGGTTTTCACGACCGTGCTTTTCAACAAGAGCGTCCCACACCGCCGAAAAAATCAGCTGCGCGTCTTTGATCTCAAGGTCGCCGGGAGTCCTTGTTGGAGCGTCTGATACGGCGCGGCTAAAATTCGTCATGGCATCAAAAGCCGACAAAGAAGGAATGAGCGGGAAACCGGTGACCCAGGGGCCGTCATTATTCGGTGACGGCTGCCGCTCGTCGACCCCTCTCATCTCAAGTGTGCGAATTGGTTCAGATTGAACTCGTGAAGCGGTTCATCCAGACGTTGCGACAAGAATGCTTGAGCCGTTTCATCGTGTTCGGCGAGCGGCACCTGAATCGTCTCTGCTTGGTGTTCGACTACTCCCGATAGCTGGACCTAGAGCTCTACCTGTCGCATCCGATCGAGAAGGATCGCAGGCCCCCCGCCGAACGAACTAACCTTCACTGGCCAGCACTACGACGACCGACGTTCAGATTCGCTGAGTCAGCTGTAGTTGCACTCCAGGTGCTGGTCGGGACGCAGATACGAACCGGGAGCGCGGGGGAATCGAAACGGTTGTTTTCAGATTTGTTTTTTCCGTGCAATCACACGAGCATCTGCGAACGGCTATAGGGAAAGACCGACAACAAGTCGTCCTGCAGGCGAGTCACATCCGTATGGCGATCGCTTTGCATTGAAGCGAGCAAGCTGTCGAGGCTCGTCGACAGCTGCAACTGCTGAGGTACGGGCGGTGCGCACTGGAACGCAGAAAAATAGTCGAGATACTTAAACATCGGCATTCCAACTTGGTCTTCCTTGCCGGTCTCGAGTCGCAACCAACAGTTGGGAATGCCGAGTGCGTCTGCAGTAACTAGACCGTGCAAGGAACTGGCAGCAATCGCTTCACACGAAGCCGCTCGATCAATTGTCTCTCGAATTCCGCCGCAGGGATCGATTAGCAGGATGTCCGAAGATGAGTCGGCGAGTGCCTGAATCTGAGCATTCCGCACTTCACTCCAATGGGGCCAGATTCCGATCTTGAATTTAGGTCTTCCGACTGACCGACGAAGGTGGCCGCAAAGCAAGCCTGGGTCGCCAACGAACGTTTCGCGAGTTCCAAAGCCGCCGAGTGTGTTTAGCGTTAACTCGCCCCGCACACTCAAAATGTTAGCCCTGGGAAACGGCATCGTCACCTTGCCAAACATCCGACCAGCGCCCCAAATGTGCCCTTGAAAGTTCAGCCAGGATTCTTGAGGCCAGAACCAAGGTTCTAGGACACTGCCGATCGCCAAGATGTCGGCTCGTTCGATCGTTGAATAGGCCACCTCTTGACCGGTTAGCGCCTGGACCAATGCGGGCGCAAGTTTGTCGCCAAAATTGCCTTTGCCACCGCCACCTTGCCACCAATACATTTTGATCATCGATTTGCCTCCGCCTTGCGAATCGAGTTGCTAAATGGGGACGAGAGAACTCGCTTCGGCACTCCCTGCTTCCAAATCCGCTCGCTCTGAATCCCCAGCGTTTTCATCTCGCTTGGAGCCGAGGTAGTAGGTGAACGTGCCAAAGCGTTTCGTTTCGCAGCCAGCTTCTTCCCAGCTGAAGCAATGCGATCCGATATGCCCAAGTCGAAACGAAGTGTCGGCCATAATCTTGATTCCGCAGCGTCGAGCTCGCTCGCTGAAGGCAAAATCCTCAGCGAGATACCAGCTTCCCCATGACTCTTCCTGAATTAGTGGCTGAAAGTAGGGTGTCATCGGCCGCTTCCAGCGTGTGTTGCACGTGGGTAGCCGTAGCTTTTGCTGAATTGTTTGGTAGGCGGACCGTCGTACATGCAGAAAGCCCGTTGCGGCATAGCGAATCTCCGTCAGCCCTCCGCCTCGTCCGAACGTCAGCTTCGAGGTGCCTGGCAAGACGTGGATCGTCAGTTCCCGCTTGCTTTTCTTCGGATAGACGCCGCAAGTGATGGGAAGACCGTGGGATCTCAACCGTTCAACCGAATTCGGTTCAAAAGACATGTCAGAGTCGATCCACATCGTCTCCTCAAAGCCCTTTGCCAATGCGTCGGTCGCTAACTGGTTTCGCCCTTGGTCGATGGCGGAGTAGCCACGAACTCTCCAGACCGGGTAACCACGCCGCTCGAGTTCGTGCAGCGATGCTTCGCAACTGGGCTCTATGTATGATCCAACCGGCACTAAGATCACACATTGCTGGTTGGACCTGTTCATTGGGTTTTCCGCCAACTTTTATCCGTTTCACCAAAACAGGGTGACAATAGTTGTCACGTCGCGTAGGTTACTCAGTTAATAAGTCGCAATCCGAGACTGGAAACGGGCGGTGACTTCCAAAAAATGCGCGAATAATCAGTGCAATTGCGTTTTTGACACGGCCAAGGTAGATGGTGCCGCCCCCATGGAAGGATTTGAGAATCGTTCTGTATCCGAGACCGCGAAGGAGTTTGCAGCCCTCCTCCAGAAAGTTCAGGCTGGGTCTCAGGAAGCCGCCTGGCAAATCGTGCAGCTGTATGGAGCGGATGTCCACCGAATCGTGCGCCGCACGCTCAACCGGCGCCTGCGATCCAAGTTTGACTCCATGGACTTTGTCCAAATCGTGTGGGCGTCGTTCTTCCGCACTCCGCATAAATTGCAGGACATGCAAAGCCCCGACCAAGTTTTGGCCTACTTGGTCACCGTGGCAAAATTCAAAGTTATCTCGGAAGTGCGCCGGCGATTGCAGTCGGACAAGTACAACGTCAATCGCGAGGCAATCCAGGCAGACCAGCATCAAACACTCGGCACACTTGTTTCGAATGCGCCGACGGCCAGTGCAATTGCGATTGCCAAAGAAAAGTGGCAACAAATCTTGGCTGGCGAGCCAGAACAGGTGAAGCAGATTGTTGAGCTACGAATGAAGGGAGTTACGTTCACTGCGATCGCTGCAGAACTCAAGATCCACGAGCGGACTGCTCGTAAGACAGTTCAGCGATTGTTGCGGCAAGCGAACTAGCATGAGTACTGCAAGTTTTTTTCGGTCACAGGTGGACACGATCGTCGAAAAATGGCGAGCGGGCGAGCCTCCCAACGCATTGCATGTGCTCGGTGAACAGCCTGAATTGATGAACCACCGTTCGCTCGCCATCGATCTCGCCTACGAAGAATTCTGCCTTCGGGAAGAGAAGGGAGAAGCGATTGATCCGGAGCGGTTTGGTGCGAGATTCAAGGGCCTCAGCCATTCGCTCACACGAGTCCTGGCCATTCATCGCATGATTCACGAGATGGTTCCCGGCGTCGAGATCAAGGATCCTGATTGGCCCAAACTAGGCGAACAATGGCTTGATTGGGAGCTACTCGACGAAATCGGTCGCGGTGCTTTCTCGCGAGTGTATTTGGCCAAAGAACGGTCACTCGGTGACCGGGAAGTCGTTGTCAAGTGTTCTCGTTTCGGAGCCAGCGAAGCATTTGTGCTGGGGAAATCTGCGCATCGCAACGTGATGCCCATTCATTCCATTCGCAAAGATGACGAACGCGCGTTGGTCGGAATCTGCATGCCTTTGCTGGGGCGCGTGACGCTCGCGCAAGTGTTGGATCGTATCGCGGCAACTCGACCGGAGAACATTACCGCGGATATTTTCTCGCCGGAAATCGCCGAGGAATCAGTTGGAGTTCCGAAGGTTGTAACAAAGCCTCGCGAATCATACGTGATTGCCGCAGCGAGAATCGTTGAGGAGACCGCGCTGGGGCTGGCTGCCGCTCACGAACTGAAAATCTTGCACGGGGATATCAAGCCATCGAACATCCTGCTTGGTTTTGATGGTCATCCGCTGTTGCTGGATTTCAATCTCTCCAGCAACGGCGATGTCACAGAGTCTCCCCTCGGCGGAACTCCGCCCTACATGGCTCCCGAGCGTCTGTGCCTGTTAGGACTGGAAGGCCTTTCTCAGGACGCCGAACGGACTCACGATGTCGATTTTCGCAGCGACGTGTTCTCCTTGGGTGTGGTTCTGCATGAGTTGGTGTTCGGAACGCCACCGTTTGCGCTCGCGGCCGAGCAGTTTGATGACCCAACTTATGAACGAGTTGAGAGTTTACGTTCAGCCGGCCAGATTGATGTTGCAGGGAAACCGGTACCGAAAGACCTGATATCCATCGTCAAGCGATGTATCGAGGTTGAACCTGACCGCCGCTTCGCAACGGTCTCGGCAGTTGCTGATGAGCTGGCAAGATTTGTGAAGCGATCAACGGCTAAGCAACGGCGTCAAAGGCTTGTTAACCAAGCATTTGTGTTGCTCGTCATTATTGCAGTGTCGGGAGCTGCCTTATTTGGCATCCATCGCTGGATCAATCCGCCGCGCAATCCGGCGCAACGACTGTTGCTGACCGCGATCCAAGATTTCAAGGAAAACGATTTTATTAGTGGCTCCAAGCGCCTTCTTCTGCTTCGGCGGACGCATCCCCGAAAAACGATCAACGCCTGGCTCGGATACTGCAACGAGATGTCGGGCCATACGGATATCGCGTGGTACAACTTTGAGCGCGCTGGCCCTGAGGAAGATCCCACCGGAGAATTGTACTTCCACATGGGTAAATGCAGCCTCAACTTGAATAACCCAGAAAGAGCTGCCACTGAATTTACGAAAGCTCTCAACTGCAACCCTTATTTCGGTGAGGCCTATCGAGCCCGATCACTGGCCATCGTGCGCGCTGCTATGAAAAAGAATCATCCGATCCCGCTGGATGCGCTAGATGACATTGAAGCGGCGTGTTCGCTTTTGCCACCGGATGTTTACTTGGCTCTCGACGCTGCAAAGTTTTACGCCGCGCGCTTGCGAACGGAGAAACAGGAATCCCTCGAGAGAACGATTCAGCACATTGAAAACGCGAAGCGACTTGGCGCGACGCGTAAGCAATTTGAAGATGCAGTCATCTTTAGGTACTTTCCCGCACTCCAGCCCCACTTGCCGCAAGCGAATACGAGGCCTGCGCCGCCCCCTCCCTCAGAAATCCCACGCCCCCTACCGAGATCCTTTGCGTTGGAAACTCTAGTTGAAGGCCTGGAAGATCTGCCAGGAGTCGCCACTTATCGCTGACTGGGGAACTGTCGTTCGTCATTAATTCCTGATTCTGCAGCCCGCTTTCTTGGGCTGATTGCGATTCGTGCATAGGCGGCGGAATCTCCGCACCTAACTTCCCCGCGCTTCTTTCCGCGTGCTGGGTTCAAATTCTTCCGCGCGAGCGCCGCCAGGAGCGACCCGTGAATCCGTTTCTGTCTGCGCTTGCGCGCTATCTTCAAGGCTGGTCGAGTCGGCCCCATCCACTGTATCGAAAGCCTCGAATTGAGCCTGTCGAGGCTCGTCAGATGCTGGCGACCATTTCCTTCGTGGAAACGGTCATGTCCCAAGAACTCGCTGGCTCCTCGCAAGTTGCAAGCATCGAGTACAGCACCACATTGGAGATTGGTGCATCTCCTACACCCGCAGCGGGCATCGGAGTCGGTTGGGGCCAAGTTCCTGGCTCCGCGTCAGGTTTCGTGCCTGACAGTGTCTTGGATTCCTCAGACCAGATTGCCTGGGGCGAAGGTAACGCTCTTAGTTCCCCAACTCTGTACTCGGGCTATCACCAGATGTCCGCCTCGGGATCGGGAGGGGGCGGGTCTGAAGGTAGCTCCAGCGGTTCTAGCTTCGGTAGTCTCGAAGAAATTGGTTCTGGAAGTGGTGGTACCAGTGGCTCCGAGAATGGCTTCGACGATTCATCGGGAAGTGGATCGGGAGGAGCAAGTGGCTCAGGCGGTTCCTCCGGCAGTGGGACCGGCGAATCGTCGGGTTCTGATAGCGGAAATTCGTCCGGATCCGGGTCAGGGGAGTCGTCCGGATCCGGGGAAACATCCGGTTCGGGATCAGGCGGATCTTCAGGTTCCGGCGGAGGCAGCGGCTCCGGTTGCGGCTCCGGTTGCGGCTCCGGTTGCGGCTCTGGGAGCGGCTCGAATGAAACGCCAGAGATTGTCGGCTTCGGAGTGGAATACATTAATGCGGAATACGTGTTCTCAGGAAGCGTCGTCGACGACACGAACCCTGCGGGACTTACTGTCACGTTTGGCGGACTCCTCAACGGTCATTCCTGCACGGTAGGTGCTGACGGTGCCTTTTCATTCTCCTTTGGATTGACCTCGCCATCTGGAGCGGTGACTTCCATTTTCCAAGACGCCGATGGCCTGTTGTCGAACGAGGGGCTAGTGTTCTTTTAATCTCCCACAGTCAGAGTTTGGGCCGCCTTTGCTTAAGCAGGATTGCAACGGCGGCAGAATCATTCCAGGTTTGTACTCGTCCTTTCCAGGCACAACGCCAGAAAGTGATCGAGCTTCGCTGAGTCGCCTGCGATTCCAGCGCTCTTGCCTGTTAGTAGGGAAAGCTCTTTGATCAAAGCCTGAACCCTATTTCGAACTCGGCCAGGCACGGCCGACATCAACTTTGCGATCGCCATTGTTGCTGCGCGTTGCAACAAGTCGACCTTTGCCAGTTCTGGGCTGTTGTGCAACATCGCCAAGGCCAACAATTCCAGGACTTCGAGGTCGGGGCACTTCAGCAGGGCACTATTCGTGAGCTTGTACCCGCCACACGTGCCATCCGTGAAAACGGGAATACCCGAATCGCGCAAGATCTGAATGTCGCGAAAAATGGTACGACGAGAGACCTGAAAGTGCCCTGCGATTTGAGAACATGACCATCCCTGGCAACTTTGCAGGATCCAGAGGAGCTGCAAGAGCCTGCGAACTCGACTTCCCGGCTGAACGGTAACTTCAGTCGTCAACAATCGCGATGGCATCGTTCGTCCCCGGCTATATCTGCATGATGAAGCTCTCCGCAGATGCTGAATCGCAAACTATCGCTAAAACCGGGCCGCTGAGTTTCTGAAAACTCTTCCAAAAGGCGGTTTGCAGAAATTACAGTGACATTCGATGTCACCACTGATATTCGTAAGCCTTATTGAGCAAAAGGGTTGACCATAGTTTGTGACGTGTCTACGCTAAAAACCTTGGGAAAAATCTTGCGGTCAATAGCTGGTGGTGGAGAACAAACGATGGCAAAAAAGCGTTCTGGCTTGAATAAGTCGCTGGTGATCCGCAACTACAAGGAGGCTTCTCCAACCGCCTCGCCCAAGGAAATCGTCGAAGCGCTCGGTAAGCAAGGTGTCGCCGTATCATCACAATTTGTGAGCACGGTCCTGTCGAACGCGAAAAAGAAGGGTGGGGTAGTTGGCAGACCAGGTCGCAAAAGTACGAACGATGCTGCCAAATTTACCAGTGGTTCTGGCCAAATTGATCACTTGATTCAAGCAAAGAAGTTGGTGGACAAACTCGGAGGGATTGATGCAGCCAAGTCGGCGATCAATTCCTTGGCACTCATTCTGGGCTGATTGGTCAACGATCTGAAAAACCACCAATTACTCAGGTGGGATCGATCAATGCCTGACCAATCCGTTCAGTCGCCCCTGACAATTTGCGTGTTGAAAGCTCGCTTGGGATCTCGCCCCCGATGAGTCGAGGGGGAGAGGCCCTTGGCTTTTGCGGCAACATCCTCTGGGGCATCGTACACAAGGACGATTGTGATTCGCTCCCCTTGCTTGATGTCCCGGTTCGGGCGGAAGTACCAGCATTCGCCCTCGGTGGCGAGACTTGGCCGAACATCTTTCACTCGGTAAATTCCCGGGGCATGGTAGAGCAGCAACTCGCCCTTGCTGATGGCTTGCTGCGCATTCGCGAACAACACTGTGTCGCTAACTGACTCCCAGTAGTCTGTACCCGTCGGATCGGCTACGCGTTCGAATTCCGCGAACACTGTCCGCTCCATCGCCACAAGGCGTTTGTCGAGTGTCGCCAACTCGAACTGCAGCTTAGCTCGCCGCACACTCAGGTCGAACAACTCCTGACGCCCCGACGGGCTGGGTGGTTCTGCAAGAGTCGGGCCGGCAACCACAACGAACAACACAGCCATCAAAAGCAAATATCTCATGACATCTCCTTCTGCGCGCATGAGAGACTCGTGCGCGGCGGAACAAACCATTCTTCTCTGGTCCGGCACGGCGTGAACCGTCATGCAGTTTAGCTGAGCCAGCCGCTCTTGCGCTCGGAGCGGGGATCGGATGTGTACGTTTCTACGGCGAGCGTTTTTCGATCTTGGCAATTGAATCGTTCAGTAGGAACAGCATGTACCATGCGGCTTGGCCCTCGCGGAGATCTTCTCGCTTGGCCTCGTACTTTTCAACATATCTATGGATTTCCGCAAGCATTTGTTGGTTGCCCACTGTGCCCAATGCTTGCGCTGCCGCATGACGGACAGTGTGAACGGGATCGTCCAGCATACTGAGAACGGCAGCGGCCTGATCATCGGCTTTCAGCTTGCTAAGAACCCAGCGCGAAATAACTTCGGCTTTTGATCATAGCGGGTTGAAGGCGGGCGCTGTGTAGTTGAGTTGGGGCAGGAAAGCTATTGAAGCGAATGGGATTGTGATCGAGGAAGGCTTGGCTGGCTTTGATTCCCTTCTGATACATCCGGCGGGCAACTTCCGCGACGACATGCAGTCCGTGCGTCGTGTGAGTGCGTGCGATAAAGTTCCGCGCAACTTGAATGGTCTTGAGCACCACGGCCTTGATCGCGCGCGAGACGTGACAGAAGAGGCGATGCTCAATGGGATTGTATTTCGAACAGCCCGGCGGGTAGTGAGCCACCTGCACGTCGCAGCGCAGATCATGGGCCAGGTGGCATAGCGTTTCCTTGAAGCGATGCTGGCGACACCCGTTGCTGCCGCCGCAGTCGCACAGCAACAACAGTCGCGGCGCGTACCAGTAATGTTCCCGACCCATTCGCTCCCACCACCGACGGATCGCATCGCAAGCGAGTTCGCTGGTGTCGGCGCCGCGGGCCAAGTACATGAACGCTTCGTTGCGGCGAGTGTCGTACACGCCGTAAGGAACGAGTCGTTGCTCGGCAGTCACGAAGTCGTGATCTTGCACGACCACGCGGCCATCGGTGATCGCTCGGCCCGGATGAAAGAAATCGCCGAGAATTTCCTTCTTTTCGTGTCGATGCTCAGCACCGGCCAATCGTTCCGCTCGTACTTGGCGCGGAGCTTGGCAATGAATTGAAACTGCTCGTCGCGATGTTCAAACTCACACGCCGCTTCGTCCTTGTACGCCTGTCGCCGCGAGAGACCAAGCTCGTCGAACAAGATTCGCCGCAACGCATCGGGACCAATCTCAAAGCCCTGCTCTTGCAACTCCTCCGCCAATTCAGGAACCGAGCGGTTCGTCCAGCGAATGTTTTCGTCGACGGGCGAACCGGCCGTGTCGCGCTCGATCAGGGCTTCCACTGCAGGAATGATTTCCGGTTGCGCAATGCTAGCTGGCTTTCGGCCTCCCCTTTTTTGCGAACGCGTCCCGCAGCTTCGTCCTCCGGCAGCTGCTCGATGTCCTCCGCGCCGTGGCGAATCGTGTCGGGATCGCAACCAAACAAATCGGCGATGTACTGCACACCGCCATGCCCGAGCTTCACCGCTTCGACCGCCGCGTAGCGTCGCCGATCCTTCTCGGATAACGCCCCATACACCTTCACCATCTGCCGCTCGACCGTTGCCCGATAAACCTTCATCGTTGAGCCCTCCTGTGACTGACTCCATGCCCCCCTTCAGATTATCATGCGACAGTACCAAAGGAAGTTATTTCGCGTTTGGCCTTAACTGATGATGGCGACGTCCCGTACGACTCTATCACGTCCGTACCCACTCTGGTGGGTACTACGTATGGGCACACGACCGGTACCGATCATGCCGTCGAATTTGACCATGATGGAGACAATGTCGCTGACGGGATGGCTCCAATTCAGGAAGACGGCAAGTTAGTCTACGAACCTGCCGGTCTCGATGTGGGCCCACAAACCATCAGGGTTCGCACCGTGGTTCGCGACCCGATCTACGATCGAATGGTGTACAGCGAATGGGGAACGTCAACCGTTTCATTTACGATGACCACCGGTCCGCGAGCCACCGTTGAAGACTTTGTCCCCACGAGCATTCTAGGCACGCCCGATCCAATTCCAATTACGAACTATGCCATGTTCGAAGGGCAAATTGCGGGCGTGAGTGAAGTTGGCTATCTCACGATACAGTTTGACCACGGAGTAAACGGCTCGGTTGATGGAAGTGTAACTGCTGATGCCACCGGGGCCTTCCGCTACCACCCCATCAGTCTAACCGGAGGCACGCAAACGATTGCGGCCCGCACTGTTCAGTACGATCCCCTATTGGAAGAGATGGCTTATGGTGAATGGGCTGAATTGGAGTTTACCTACGACGCCCTGGTAAATACGGCTCCCGTGGTGGACGAACTCGCCGTGCTCAGTGACACCGGAACACCCGCTGACAGCGAAACTGCCAATGCAACGGTGTTTGGCAGTGTGCTGAACGAATCGGCGTTGGGGAATCTCCTGATTGAGTTCGACCACGATGGCGATGACATTGTCGATGGTGTGTCTCTCTCGGACTCTGCGGGGAACTTTCAATACTTGCCCACCGGGTTGGCCCACGGTAATGTGACGCTCCGCGCTCGCGCCGCCGAATGGGACTCGAACACCAGCAGTTATCTGCGAGGGTCTTGGCTACCCCTTAGCTTTCTCTACGAAGCTCAAGCCAATCAGGCCCCCGTGCTGGTCGAATTGGATTTGGGGGATCCACTTCATGATTCCGATCCAACGCGGCATTCATTCAGTGGCCGAGTCACGAACGAAGGAGCTCTAAAAGGACTAGCCGTTGAGTTTGACTTGAACAATGACGGTACTGTCGATCAATCAGCGACAACTGACGCAGCGGGGAGATTCTCGCTACAGCCCAACGGCCTGACGTTCGGAACTGTCAGCATCAAGGTTCGTACCCGCGAAATAGATTCCGTCACCCGGCAGGCGCTGGTTTCCAACTGGTCGACTCAATTATTGGATTATGTGCAAATTGTTCCTGATCGCGCTCAGGTGACGACTCTGGAACTGCTCAACGATACGGGATGGCCTAACGACAATTACACATCGGATCCCCGGCTCAAAGGCGTGTTGAGCGGCCTGGGCTCTAGCCAATTGGTCGTTGTTCAATTCGATCACAACAATGATGACGCTCCCGATGGGCAGGTTGTCGTTGGCAGCAACTTGCAGTTCACCTACTCGTCCACTGCAATCGCGAATGGAGCGCAGTTGGTGCGAGCGCGCACGAAGGACTTCGATCACAACGGTGTAGCCGTCTTCGGGACCTGGAAGACGCTCGAATTTAACTTGAGCGATGTCGATCAGCCGCTACGAGTCGCAAACGTTAGCCTGCTGGACGATACCGGCACCTCCAGCAGTGACAATAGCACTGCCCAAGGTGCATTGAGCGGGCAAATTGCCGGGCTGGCACAGCATGAGTATGTCACGATTGAATTTGATCGTGACGGCGATGGTGATGTCGATGGCACGGCGTATTCGGGCAGCGAAGGAACTTTCTCGATCGATCACTTCACGCTATTTTCAGGCGAGACGGATCCTCACGGCCTTCGCACGGTCTCAGTCCGAGCAGTTGACACTGGGGATACGCCGCGCACCAGTCCCTGGACGACGTTTAGCTTCGTCTATGCCGAAGATCCGGACAGCGCTGCTGCGCAAGATCTGGTCGCCGTTGTTGCAGCGCTGAATGCCAGTTCATTGGCGTCGGAAGCAGCTTACGAGAGTGCCGTGGGAAGTGCCCAAGTCACTCATGATCAGGCAAACGAGGCAGCTAACCAAAACTACGATGTTGCCGTTGGCGACGCCTTGTATGACCGGAACGAAGCGGTCGAAGAAGCTCGTTCTGATTACCAACTTGCAGTCAACGCAGCCAATGCTGCCTATCTCACTGCACTTCAATCCGCCGCAACGGCCTTCAGCATTGATCTGGGAACCTTTGGCGGAGACTCGACGAGTTTCGATTTTGAGGCATTCACATGGCCGACCTCGCCGAAGTCCAACCGCTTGCAACTACCAGCGGATAGCTCGCAGCCTGTTCCACCCCAGGCAGGCCCCGTTTATACGGGACCAACTTTCAACTATGCCGCCACAAACTCCTATCAAACAGCAAAGACGCAGTTTGAATTTGAGTATGCCGAAGCCAAGTCTCAGGCCCAAACAACGCTCGATAATGCTATTCGGACGGCGGTCGAAACCTTCAATAGCGACAAAACCGAGGCGACTAAAACGTATGACCGAACAGTGGCGGACGCAACGAAGAAATATCAAGCACAGCTTGACGACGACACTGATAAGCCTGCCGATATTGACGAAGCTAATCGCGACCATCGCGATCGTATTCAGACAGCCTGGGATACTTATCGGGATGCGGCCCGCCAACTAGCTGTTACTTTTAACGGGATTGCTGCCGAAGCAAGGGCGACTCTCGATAGCAAAATTGAGGCGGCCAATCAATCGGATACTGAATCACGGCAATCCGCTTATGCAGAGTGGCGAGCAGTGATTGATCAGGAAGACGTGCCGCACGAGACCTCTCGAGCGGCGACCATCACGTACAATCGCAAAATGTTTGAGACTGGCCAAACTCATTCGCTGGCAGTCGCGGATGCAAAGGAGCTTTACGACTCCACCATCCATGATGCACTGATGAGTTTTCGGACGGAGCGCGTGCCAGAATGGGAGACATATCAGAAGGAGGTAAACGATTCGTCAAAAGAGTTGGCCGACGATATCGCAGAGTTCAACTTGTGGAAGGCAAGCCGCTCCATCTTGGCCAAACGCGAATTCGAGCAGGCTCGGATCGATGCAGAGAAGGTTCGCGCGAAGTCCATCGCTGATGCCGCCTGGACTCAGGACAAGTCATTCGCCGCCGCACGCAAAGGCAACACAAACTCGCTCGCTCAAGCCGACGTTGACAAATGGCAAGCAGAGGTTGCGGCTCGTCAAATAGCATTTGCTAACTACGCCAGCAGCAGCAGCTCACCGTGGGCTGCTTACCAATTGGCATTAGTCAACATTGAAGCCACTTACCTCGGCAATCACGGTGCCGCGTATCTAATACATACGAGCGCTGTGGCGCAAGCGACATTTGTTGAAGGAGAGTCCACTGCCGATGCCGCGAAGGTGCGTTCGCATTCAGCGGCCAACTCGGCTTGGCAAAGAGACAACGACCGGCTAGAGGCGCGCGCCGAGTACTGGGAAGCGCCTGCCACGGAGCGCCATTCTCGGGCGCTGGATGAAGCGGACGCCCTGCAGGGTTATCGCAACACCATCACGACTGCTACCGCAGAATACAACCTTTCGACTACCAACATCAACGGTGCTCGCGAGGGAACTCTAATGGCTGTGGAACATGCTGACGATGTGAACAACATCAACAGTCGCCAGTTTAAGGTGGACGACGAGCATTACTACTACGGTGGCACGTGGTATAGCGGCATATCTCCCGCCGTTTCTGCTCAACGAGTAAAAGACCGAACGCAACTCGAATACGATACTCAGTCCGCTCTACGAGAAGCTTCTGCGACTTTTACCGACAAGCAGGCCACTGCTTCTCATTCGCTACGGGAAACGCTCCGCAATCTACGCGTCGATGAACTGAACGATATTGCCGAGGCCCAAGAAGCTTATCAACATGCTGTAGCCACGGCCGAGAAAGACTTTGCTTTTGAATACGTGGTTGCCCAGGGTGTGGAGCGAAACGCACTGGCGCAAGCGTCTGTAGTGTTTGTTGGCTCACAATCCGGCGCTACGACAGTATTTGAGAAGAAAGAAGCGCTCCTCGTTAAGGTTCAAGCGGTTGACGAAGCCGATGCCCAGAGAGACTTTGAAGTCGAGGCGGCACTGGAGCACTTGAATGCAATGGATGCCTGGAACACCGACAACTCGCCTTGGGCCCAGTTGCAGGAATCACTCGCTGCAGCGGAATTGGTTCGCGCCATTAATGCTGGGGAAGCTAACGTTGTGTACACCAGCACCCTCGGCAATGCAGCACAGAAGCGTCGCGAAGACGTTGCTGATCAGGATGAATCCCTCGCCAACTTCGTTGTTCTTGCATCTCAGATTCGAACTGGCTCGCTCGTCTTCGCCGAGTTCATTTTCGCACTCAACCTTGGGCGGGGCAAAGAACTGTATGCTCAAGCCTTGGCCTCGATCGCCGCCGACGAGGCAATCGCTGACCGCGATGAAGCGTCCGCCCGCGAAGCCGCTGAAGACGACTTCGAGTTTTCGCAAAGCCAGACGAGCCGAGCCGCCCGGAAAGTCTATGAAGAAGGCGTGCAAGCGGCAGCACTTGCCAAGTACATGGCCGATACGGATGCGCAAACCATCTACACCATGTCGGACCGTGGTGAAGAGGCGCAGCGAGTCTTGCATGAGGCACGCGAGCAGAATGATGAAACCTACAAAGAATCGCACGGCGAAGTCTGGGAGGTGCTCCGTCTGCAGCAGGCCAGCGAAATCGCGGCCCGCATCATGTTCTATGCCGATCGTGAACAAGCTACGACCCTCCATGCCGCCGATGAAGATCAGTGGTGGGATGGCGCTCGCGGTAGTGCTGAAAAGGACTACGCCGAGGTCATTCGCGAAACCGCGATTACGCTCGCAACTGACGTGGCCAATGCAGACAATGTCTATGCCAGCCTCACGGTGAGCGCGAACAACTCGTACGACAATACGCTCGTCACGCTCAACAGCGTCTACGATGCGGCCGCGAAATCCGCCGATCAAACTCGTACGAGGGCGCTCGATGGTATCAATTCCGCTCAGCGAGAAGGCGAGGTCGCCGCGCGCGGAGACTATAACACATCCCTCTACGTGCAACATGCGGCCGATTTGCTAGTCGAGTGGACCACCAGCGCAACTCCCCTCGCTGCATTCCAGTACGCAGTAGCTCAACTCGACGCCAACCTCTCCGGCACCTTGGCGGGCATTCGTAATGATTACCAGGAATCACTATCCGTTGTCTCAGCTGACTATACGGAAGACATCATCACGGCCGAGTTCGACCTGACGAATGCCACGCGCAGCGCGAATGTCGGATTGGAAATCGCTGTCAACAATGCACAGGCCACACTTTCACTAGCAACTTCGACCGCTGATTCGACGCTGTATGTTTCCAGCATCACGGCCGAAGCACTGCATGCCGAGCAACAGGTCATCGTGCGCGTCGATTACGACGATCTGAAGCGCGAGGCGCTCAACGAACTCAACGAGGGTATCGCTACCTCGTCGAGCGGTTATGCCGCGGAAGCCGCCGCCGCCCAAAAGAAGTACTACCTAAAGGTGACCGAGAATGTCGAATTCGGCGGCCCCGGCTATGGCTGGGGCTGGGGCGGATATTACGGCTACGGTTATGGTGGGTATGGCTACGGCTACTATGGCAACTGGTGGTGGGGGAACGGCGGCTACCACTACGGCCGTTGGGAAATGGATCCCGAGAACGCCACCAGCAACAACTATGGCTGGGGTTGGGGCGGCTGGGGCTATGGTGGTTACGGTTGGGGATGGGGTGGGTACTATACCAACTGGTCGTACGATGCCGCGGCCTTCGAAGAACTGCAAGACGATCTGGAGGACGCCTCGGCCAACCGTTACGAGACGGTGAATGGCCCCTTAACCGACTATGTCACCAAAATTGGCGATGCCCAGATTCAGCGCGCCACCGATTTGGGGAAAGCCAATATCGATCTGGCGACGGCTCGGGGCGAAGCTGCGGTCATCTACCGCAATGCAATTCAAGCCGCCGAACTAACAGCCGCCAATTCCCAACGCAACGCCAGCAACACCGCACGCTCAACGATCAATGCGGCACAGCAGGCTTACAGCAACGCGATTGCAGTCGCGCGCATCGATCAGGTCACCGACGAAGAGACCTTGAACATCGCGCTCAAGTTGGCGGAAGGGGGCGAGGCGATCATCTTTGCACAAGGACTTGCCGCCAACGAAGCTGCTTTTCATCGTGCCGCTGCCCAGCAGGAAGCAGGCCGTTTCGCTGCGGCCGCCCTGTCGGACAATACGCCCGAAGCCAGTTTCAAAGCACTCGAAGCCAGCGTCAAGGCCGATTGGATCGACAATCTGTCCACGGCTTATGTCACTCGTGAAACAGCGAAGGTCGCCGCCGATGCTACTCAGGCGCACAGTCTGGCCATTGGCTGGGGAGAGCGCAACCTGGCCCGCGCCACGGCCTTGGCCAATCAGTCGAAGCTGGTCACCGGTATCGAAATTACCCGCAGTAATTCGGTCGCTACTCGCTCCAACACCTATGCGTCAACGACTCTCACGGCGGAGCACAGCCGCAATAGCCAAAACCTGACGCATCGCAATAAGCTCGAAGTCGACATCGCCACCGCCCAACAAGAGAAGGCAGTTGACTATGCCGAGGCTGAACAGAAATACCAACTAGCGCGGCTCGAGCAGGTACAGGAAAACATCGGCGACAATCACTATTGGTATGGAAGCTCGTGGTACGGCGGGTACTGGGGTGGCGGACTGTTTAACTACAACTACGCAGGCTACGGTTACGACGAAGAGGCCGCCGACGATCGCCTTCTGGACCTGGCAGAAGCCGACCTGACTTACATCACCACCGTGGAAGATTCGAAGCTCAAGTTCCAGAAGGACGAAGCTGAGTCCCGCAAGTACTACTCAGACGCCGTTGCCGTCGCCGAAAGTGTACGCGCTCTGGGCGCCTCCCTTGCGACCCACACCGCCGCTCTCGACATCGCCGACAAGCAAGCTGCCGTCGAGGCCGCGTTTGCCTCGTCCGAAGAATCGTACTGGACGGCCGAAACCAACGCCGCCAATACCGAGCGGGCTTCTAACGCACTCGCCGATGTTGGCTTCTGGACCGCTCAAGAGACTGCTCACGTCACCGCCGCCGACGCCATCGACAAAGGGGTGGATAATCCCTGGTCAGCGTTCCTGGAAGCAAAAGCAAACGGACACGCCACCTGGTGGTCGAGCGTGACCGACGACTATTTGGCAATGATTGCCGACCGCAACGAGGTCGAGTCCGATTGGCAGGCGGCGACCAACCTTTCTCACGCGTTGCAAGAACAGACCATTCGCAATGCGAAGCAGGAGGGAGCCGTGGCCGAGGCGAACTCGGCCAAAACTCGCGACGACGCACTCGCCAATGTGCGGGTCGGGCAAATCTTGTTGTTACTGGCTCCGGCGGAAAAGTACCTGGAGACGGTGGCGACGGCGCAGCACGATCGGGCAATCGAAGTTTCCCTAGCGCACCGCGACTATGCCGAGAATGAAGATACCGCAGCGCGCGACGAAGCCCTCAACGACGCGTATGCCAAGGAGCAGAACAAGAGCCAGCAGGCGCGGCGGACGTATCAAGCGGTCGAAGCCAGCACGATGGCCTCGCGGCTGGTAACAGAATCAGGAGCCACTTCGTCTCACACTTCTCGCGTGGCCTACATCTCCAGCGAACTGCGAAAGAGCGACGCAGAAGCCGTTCACGATCATCAGCAGAACGATAGTGAACTCTACGTCGCCGTCGAAACGGCCCTTGCAGGCATCGACAAAGCTTACTGGGCGTTCGAAGCCGATTCTCTCGCTGCCATGGCCAGCGACCTGGCCAGCACTCTTCCTTCTCCCTGGTCCGCCCAATATGCGGCAGCCCAGGCCAGTTACCAAACCTGGGTAGACAACGCCTCCGCGGCGCAAGAAACCAAGCGAGTGAACCAGGCCACAGAGCAAGCGCAAGCCGAGAGCAGGGTCTATAGCGAAGAGCGCGACCTGCAAGTGACTGCGGCGACGGCCGACTACGAGCGTGCTCGCACGAATGCCAACAATCTGCATGGAGTCGTGATCGCCCAGGCCGAAGCGCTATTGGCACAAGGAAGCTCCGGTCAATACAGCGGCACGCTGCCGGTGCTGGTCAATCTGAGTGATCTCCCCACCTACGCCGTCGCCACCGAAGGCCCCGCTTCGTACTACGTGGGCAGCCCCGGCCACTGGGGTTGGGGCTTTCCCTACAGCAGCTACGGCTACTTCGGCTATGGCAGCATCGGCTACTGGCCCGGGGCGTACAACGTCTTCGGCTCCTACGGCGGCTTCGGCTACGGCAGCTACAACTACTACGGCTACAGCTACTTCGGCGACTACGACTACAACTATTACGGCTACTCCTCCTACGGCTGGTCCTTCTGGGGCTGGAACTGGTCCATCTCCTCCGAACCAGCAGAACAATATTTATCGTATGAGTTCTGGGATTTGGAAACACTAATTGCAGAGAACGACTTCTTTAGTCGCCCGGCAGAACTTGCTACCGACCAGAAGCTGCTAGTTCTGCCATCCGCTAAGATCGCCCAGTCCACTCCGCAAATCGGCGCTACCAACTCCAGCGAAGAGGTTTTGAAAGTAACCTCGACAAGTATTGGGCGCGCGCTCGACGCACTGGGATCTGATTTGGCCCCCTACTGGACATCGCACGTTGCAGTCACTAGGTCAGCGCTGCCCGTGCGAATGCCCGCTGAGGAGATTGTGTCTGCTTCAAGCCTATCAACCGCTAGTATGACGACCAATACCGACTTCACATCACACGCGGCTGATAAGCATTGGATTCAGCTTGTCGCAGACGCATCCTCGATGGATGTGGCTGCGCAAATACATCTGATTGCACATGGCGAGACTGTGGACGCAACATCATCGATTCTGCCGCCCCAATTGCGTTTCAAGGCATCCGAATTCCTATCCAAGAAAGATATCCTGCAGGATCTAAGTCAACCAAAATCAAAGAATGAGAAATCCAAGAATAATCCCTCTGCCCGCGACGTTGACTTGGCGAAACTAGGGGCCCAACTAGAAGGAATAATGCGACAAGGCGGAGGCACAAGGCAAAGTGGACCATCCTTTGCCATCCCTTATCATCGACACGATGGCACGATTATTAACGGGTTAGATCCGTGGACTGAGTATGAGCGGCCGGATGATGAGGGTGCCAGAATCGATGCAAAGCTCACCCTGGATGAGTTCGCCAAACGCACAATGAAGGGGCGATTGGAGCGAGAACTAGCCAATCTGAAGGGAACCGGTGGATCCTCGCAAAGAATCGCGGAAATAGTCGATGAATTGCACAAGGTATACCGAAATGCAAAAGCCATACATCCAACCGGAATTGGCATCATTAAGCATGCTGGCGGCACTATCCGGATTAATCGCAATACTCCGGAATATAAGGTGATCGGGCTTGTTGGCGCAAACTACTACCCGGGCACCAGGTTCTATCGGGAGGTGTTCACTCCTGATCTCTCCGATCCAGGCCTGGGCGGTGCGGGAGGGCAATTCAAAGAAATTCCGATCTCGCGCCGCGAATTTTATGAAATGAGCGAGTATGAACTAATGTCAGAGTATCTGGAGATTCTCGCCAATAACAAGTTCGAGCGTAATGCAGAAGAATATGTGCTCGACTACATGCAGACGGGAGTGGACGTTTTAGGCCTGATCCCGGTAATTGGAGATACTCTTGATGCGATCAATGGAGCCGTTTATCTTTTGCGTGGAAAGCCCCTCGACGCGGCACTGTCGGCCGTGGCAGTCATTCCCATCGCCGGCAGCGGGGCGACGCTAGGAAAGGCTGCTCGTCAATACGCCAAATATGCGGACGAGATCGCCGGACAAATTCGTGTGCTGAAGGAGATGAGTGAGCAAGCTGGAAAATCAGGCAAGGTGGTGACCCGTTCTGGTGAACTAGCGACACAACTTGGGAAACTGGAAAAAGCGGTTGAAGAGTTGAAGGATGCCGCCAAGCAATATGACGCCGGGCCGGCGAAACTTCTTGCGGCCCAGCCTGACCTTCCAGTCACGGAGTTCTATAATGCAGGCAGCAAATGGGTGCTCGACGTAAAGAACTTGCCTCCTGGCAAGCTCGATGAAATCACGACATTGGTACGAGAGCTAATGGCCGACTTCAAAGCGAAGAATTATGACTTCAAGAAGCGCAATCTGCTTTTCGATGAAAGCGGAAACAAGGTCAATGGGAAGTTCAATTATAAAGTCGAAAAGTTAAGTGACGGGACGGTAGTTTCAAAGGTATGGATCGACTTGCAGGCACCCACCGGGAAAATACCAGGGGCTAGTTATGGAACGGTTCTGGAAGAGCTGATCCATTATCGCCAGATGACGGAGGAGATCAGTAAATGGACTCAGAAGTTTAATAGACCGCCAACACCCCAAGAGCTAAGTCAGATACTTGAGGTTAGGAAGTCAACGAATGTGTTCGAGGACGATGTTCAGATTATCATGAACTATCTTGGCTTTACGAGAGCGTGACATGCCACCAGAAGATCGCAATGAGCAGGCGACGTATTTTTGCACCTCCGCTATGCCCCTGGAATCAGGTGAACTCCTTGTGCTGCATCCAGTTTGCGGAGACTTCGAACTTGTGGAGGAACAGCAGAGGTCGTTTTATGTATGTTCATCAAGAGGAGGGAATGCACAGCTTGTTTCGCAAGTTACGTCAAGACGACGAGGACAGTTTCCACTACGGGAATTTCTTGTTGATCTCGCCACCGATGCCAAGCAAATGATTATTCCGAGTTCGAGTGTATATGTGGCGTCGGACTTTCCTTTGATTATTAGCACGCAAGAGATTAATTATTACGTCGAGTCCATTCACGTTACAGCGCAGTTAAACTATGTATGCTTAAGTTGTGATCCTGGCTATTTGTCAGCTTATCAAACTGCGCTGGCAGTCAACAACGTTCTCGGGCCTCCCAAGTCTGGGAAGATGCTGCCACCCGATGCCATGAATGTTAGCTTCCAGCCTGGCGATAGTTTTGTGATAAACCTGAAGGCTGAAGCTGGGCAGTCGAGAGCGGTTGTACGCATTGATTCGATCGCCGCAAGTGGCATTGCTTTCCTTACTATTACAATATGGAGCAAGGACAAATCGAAGTTGATCCCCGGAACAATCATACATCGATCGAAGCGATGGAATAATATCAGTGAGCTCGATGGACGGCTTCGTCCGCGTGAGTTTATTAATGTGTTTGCAGAGATTTTATCTGTAACATAGCGGTAGGTTGCGCTGAATAGAAACGAATTCGTAAGTTGAGTGCCACCAACCCAGGCAGTGCTGAACTGTGTACAGTTACGTCGCTGGAAAATCTGCAATTGAAAAAAGGGGGGGGTGATAAACCCTGGTGGTTTATCAACGGTGGTATGTGTATTTCCCGATAGTTATGCAGGATTGGTGTTGATAAACTCGGCGGTTTATCAACGAAGAGGATCTTTTCCACAGGCGGATGGGCCGCAGGCGCGGTTGCGCGGGCAAAGTACTGACGTCGCGGGGAAGTGTGCCATCCGCAAAGAGGGGGGGTAACAATAACGGGTATTGTTGGACGTCCCCTCCAGCCGCACGCACTTGACGGACGTCGGCTGCTTGCTCCGGCGGAAAAGTACCTGGAGACGGTGGCGACGGCCCAGCACGATCGGGCAATCGAAGTTTCCCAAGCGCACCGTGACTATGCCGAGAATGAAGATACCGCGGCGCGCGACGAGGCCCTCAACGACGCATATGCCAAGGAGCAGAACAAGAGCCAGCAGGCACGGCGAACGTATCAAGCGGTCGAAGCCAGCACGATGGCCTCGCGGCTGGTAACAGAGTCAGGAGCCACTTCGTCTCACACTATCCGCGTGGCCTACATCTCCAGCGAACTACGAAAGAGCGAAGCAGAAGCCGTTCGCGATCATCAGCAGAACGATAGTGAACTCTACGTCGCCGTCGAAACGGCCCTTGCGGGCATCGACAAAGCTTACTGGGCGTTCGAAGCCGATTCTCTCTCCGCCATGGCCAGCACTCTTCGTTCGCCCAATATGTGGCGGCCCAAACTGGCAGTTTCGCGAGCACGGTAAGAGATATAACCGAAAGTCGTGGACGTTGAGTGATTGAAAGAGGCGGTGTGCTTGGCGAGAAAGTGTTTTGCAAAAGAACCTTTTTCACCAAGGAGCACACCACCATGCAGGAAGTTAACGGATCGACGATTGCGTTGCCAGGGTCTCGGGAATCGCTGCACGAGATTCTTCGGCAAGGAGCACAGCAGATGCTCGCGCAGGCCATTGAAGCCGAGGTTGCGGAATGGATCGACCAGCACGCACACGTGACTGATGAGCGGGGCCGTCGTCAGGTCGTTCGGAATGGGCACTTGCCGGAGCGGAAGATCGTCACGGGGGTGGGCGAAGTGGCCATCGAGCAGCCACGCGTGCATGATCGGCGCGAGGCTGGCGACGGCGAACGATTTCACTCGAAGCTGCTGCCGCCGTATCTGCGGAAGACCAAGAGCATTGAGGAGTTGATTCCGTATCTGTACCTCAAGGGGATCAGCACGGGCGACTTCCACGACGCGCTCGCGGCGATCGTCGGGCCGGAGTGTCCGGGGCTCTCGGCAACGACCGTCACGCGGCTGAAGAGCGTTTGGGAACAGGAGTATCGCGAGTGGTCCGCGCGTTCCCTCACGGGGAAGGAATACGTCTACGTCTGGGCCGATGGCATTCACACGAACATTCGTCTGGAAGAGGATCGGCAGTGCATTCTGGTGCTGATGGGAGCCACCAAAGACGGCAAAAAAGAGCTGATCGCCATGACGGACGGCCATCGCGAGAGCGCTCAATCGTGGCGAGAACTGCTGCTCGATGTGCAGCGCCGCGGCCTGGCCGTGGCGCCCAAGTTAGCGATTGGCGATGGTGCCCTCGGCTTCTGGAAAGCGCTCGCCGAGATCTTTCCCGCCACGAAAGTGCAACGCTGCTGGGTACACAAGACTGCCAATGTTCTCGATAAGCTACCGAAGAACAAGCAACCGAAAGCGAAAGACATGCTGCATCAAATCTGGATGGCCGACACGCGCGAAGCGGCCGGCAAAGCGTTCGACGCCTTCGTGGCCGACTATCAAGCCAAATATCCACAGGCCACGGAATGCCTGGCCAAGGACCGCGACGTGCTGCTCACGTTCTACGACTTTCCTGCGGAGCATTGGCGGCACCTGCGAACTACGAACCCAATCGAGTCGACGTTCGCCACCATTCGCCTGCGGCATCGTCGCACCAAAGGCAACGGCAGTCGCATCGCCTCGCTGACCATGATGTTCAAGCTCGCTGAAAGCGCCGCGCGCGGCTGGCGACTACTCAACGGCGCTCAACTCCTCCCCGATGTCATCCGCGGAGTCGTCTTCCAAGACGGCCTACCCCTCGACCAAGCCGCCGCCTAATTCAATTCCACCATCCACAACTATTGACAATATCTCCGGGGTTAACCCCGACACTGTAAGAGGGTGGATTATCAACGGCGACTTGCGAGCAACGAACATTGCCAAGGCAGGGTCAACACGACCGCAGTACAGAATTGCGCCTGAGGCGTTGGCAGAGTTTGACCGTAAGAGAATCGCCAACGTGATTCCGCCGACGCCCATAGCCAGGCGTCGGCCCAAGAAATCCGGTCTGTCGTTCACTATGTTTTCTTAGTGAACCACGCCCGCACAAAGTCCGTTACCTTCTGCAATGCTTCATCGGAAATCCGCTGGCGATAGACCGCAGCCATATCGTCATTGGCTGGGCAGTGGCCCATGATGAAATCAACCGCGACTTGATGCCCGGCATCGGTGGCGACGGTTTCAAAAGTTCGACGCAACGAGTAGAAGCCATTCACGCGCGGACGGTAGATTCCATTGTCCTTCATCAGCTTGCGAAACTCAGTGCTGACAGCGTTCCAGCCATCCTCTCGCGACCACGCCCGCCCCTCCCGAGTCAGGAATACAAGGTTCGCGAATTCTTCCGAACGTGGTTCGGGACGGCTGGCGAACGACTCTCGGATTGCTCGCACGGTTTCAGGCCAGAGCGGACAGCGTCGGGGGTTTTGCGTCTTGGGTCGCCAATAGTTATGCCACCCGCCGGGCAAGTCGAGGTTTTGCATCGACAGCGTGGCACAGTCCGAATTGCCGAACCCGCAGTTGATGCCGAGATAGATCATCGCCGTGAGTTGCGGCGAAGCATCGGCCAACAATGTCTTGATTTCCTCTCGCGAGAAACTGCGGTCGCCCCGCTCGTTGGCGACTTGTCGCATCGAACGGCGACTTGGCGAGCGGAGAGCCTTGCGGTAAACGATTGGCTTCTCTGCCAAGTTCTCGTTGATATGCAGCAACACCATGCGAGCGCGGGTCAACTCACCCTTAACCGTGGTCGGACTCAGTACGGTTTTCAGCTTCTTGCGTTTCTTCGCCTTGTCCCTGCCACGCTTCACGCTGCTGCGGAACCCCTTGCCGAGTTCTAGGCGTAGCTTCTCAAGGTCGGACGGGTCAAGTTCACCGAGCAGCGTGTTGTTCCCCAGCGTCAAGCTAATCCGCTCGCACGTTCGGACGTGTTCACGGAACGAGCGTTCCGAGAGTTCGCCCGTGGCGTGGGCATTCTTCTTGGACGATAGGAAGTGGTCGAGGGCATAGCCCAACGTCACCCCGCCCTTAATCCGTTTGGGGTTCCTGCCAGCGTGCAAGTCGTCACGCTGTTCGCAGTACAAGTCGAGGGCAGCTTGCCAATCAGCCCACGGGCCGAAGTAGCGCAGGCGTCCACGAATCTTCTTGCACCATTGGCCGCAAGGATGGGCGGTAAGAGGGAATTCCGGGTAAGGCTTGTCCGGTCGAACTTTCGACATTTCCATAACTCCGAATGACAGTCCAAAGATAGGTCACTGTCGCTGCGGTTGTGTTATCGGTTGTACAAGCCTTTTTGAGCGATTTCGGAATCGTCGTAAGTTGTTACTGTGTAAGTGGTCAGGGCCGGAGTTGAACCGGCGACACATGGATTTTCAGTCCATTGCTCTACCAACTGAGCTACCTGACCAGGTGTGGTTTTACCTTGTTTTGCGTGGCTTTCGGGCTCGGGTTGAGGCAGGTGATCAACTCCCGGCCTCCCCGACTCCCGCACTGCAACGGCCAGTGGGCGAAGAAGATCAGGGGCAAGCTGCATTACTTCGGCCCGTGGGCCGACCCAGCAGCTGCCGTTGCTCGGCTTCAAGGTTCGACCTCAGCAAAAATAGCATCTCCTGGCGCATCGGCCAAGCCCTCAAAGGATTTTCCGCTTTTTCTCCTTTTCGTGGGTGCATAAGGTCATTTGCAGATCGTCTTGGGAGTGGGCGGACCGTCAATCGGAGAATGAAAGAGGATTTTGCAGGCTGTGGCCGGAGTTGGGCGAGACGGGCAGCCCAGTGAAGCGACTTCGCGTTCAGGGAGGAACGACGATGGCACGCAAGCAGGTGAGCGAAGCGGAGTGGCAAGCGTTTTTGAACTTCCGCACCACCTCTTTAAACACCGCGAGCTAAATCGCCTCGTCGATCACCGGATTCGTCAGCTGGCCGATCTTTTCGATCTCGACGGTGATGCTATCGCCGTGCTTGAGGAAGACCTTGGGATCGCGGGCCATGCCAACGCCGTGGGGCGTGCCGGTGAGAATGACGGTGCCGGGAAGAAGCGTGGTGCTGCCGCTGAGGAACTCGATCAGCGTGGGAACATCGAAAATCATGTCGTTTGTATTCCAATCCTGCATCGTCTCGCCGTTGAGAATGGTCTTGATGGTGAGCGCGTTCGGGTTCGGAATCTCGTCTTTCAGCACGAGGACCGGTCCGAGCGGGGCGAAGGTATCGAAAGTCTTGCCGCGGCACCACTGCGAGCCGCCGAAGTCTTTCTGCCAATCGCGGGCACTCACGTCGTTGCCGCAGGTATAACCCAGGACGTAGTCGAGCGCGTTCGCCTTGCTGACGTTTTTGCACGTTTTGCCAATCACCACGGCCAGTTCGCATTCGTAGTCGACCTGCGTGCTCAGCAGTTTTTTTGGCAGCACGATGGGGTCGCCTGGGTTCTGTACCGCGCCGGGCGACTTCATGAAGAGGACCGGGAATTTCGGGATCGGCGCTTTGCCTTCTTCGGCGTGCTTGCGGTAGTTGAGGCCGATGCACAGGATCGCGCGCGGATCGACCGGCGCGAGAAGCTTCGCAATCTGAGCGGGCTTGTCGGTGACCTGATACTCGCCGTAAATGTCCCCTTCAATTTGCAAGTCCTGCGTGCCGCTGCCGGCGGTCTGACGAGCGGCGAAATGAATGGCACCTTGCGAATCGGCGTAGCGGATGATTTTCATGGCGAGGTGATCTTGCAAAGGATCTCTAGGGATGGGTGCATTGAAGTAGCAAAATTGTAGCAAGCGGGCCGCTCATTCGCAGTTGGTCCAGCGAGCAAGGAGTCATCAGCGAGGTTTTCGCTTCGCTAGCAGTTCCTTGATGAACCGCATCTCCACCTGTGTGCTGACGACGGCGAGCGTCGCTTCTCGCATGAGTTGAATCACGCTAAACAGAAACGCGAGCGCGCCGGCAAAACCCGTGAGGAGCGGCACCCACCCGGCATCGCCGCGAAACAGAATCAGCACGCCGATCAGCAGGCTCGTCATCACCAGCAGCGACATCGACGAGTAGAGTGCCGCGAGCGCCGTCCGCAGCAAGTACATCCGCCGCGCGAGAAAATCGAGTTGCTCCAGAATCAGATCGTGCTGGGCCTTCTCGGCAGGACTTTCCAACTCGGGCGAGGTCTTATCCAGCCGCTGGGCATCTTGCAGCAGCGCGCGTGTTCGTTCGACGACACGCCCCAAACGGTTCGAGGTCGAAAGCACCACCGAACCAGCAGCCGCCATCAGCACGGCCGGGCTGATCATCGCGGCCAGAATCTCAATCGCATTGATGTTGGGCAAGGTGTCGGCTCTCGCAGGTAGGCTGATTTCTCAGCCCACCGTTATCGCCGATCGCTCGCCAAAATCGAAGGGCACCTGCCTGCGAACCAGCCGCAAAAGCTGCTTCTGTTCACTGTGTCTGCAGTCAGGTATATACTGCGCTCATGAGCCAAAACCCCTACGAATCGCCGCAAGAAGAAAACACTCGCAAGTCTGGCGGCCAAAGCCCGCTGAAAAAAGTGATCATGGTCGTGGGCATGGTGATCCTGGGTTTGTTTGCTTTGGCAATCGCACTGTTTACCGTTTGTGTCTTCACCATCGCCTAGAGCGACACTGCCGGGCCCTTGGATCCGCCCTTCCTCACGCGCCAAGCAAAAGTTACCTTGGCAGCATGAACGCTCACTCCAACTCCGCTGCTGTTCCCGACGCGAAACTTCTGACGGAGAAACTGCAAGCAGCCGTGCAGTGGGCGAAAGAGGCCGGCCAACTCACGCTGCAGTACTTTCAGCAAGAGAACTACGAAGTCGAGCGCAAGAGCGACGCTTCGCCGGTGACCATTGCTGATCGCTCGGCCGAGCAACTGATCCGCGGCAAGATCGCCGCCAAGTATCCGGAAGATGGCGTCATCGGCGAAGAGTTCGGCATCACCGAAGGCACCAGTGGTTGGCGCTGGATTCTCGATCCGATCGACGGCACCAAGTCGTTCATCAGCGGTGTGCCGATGTACGGCACGATGATCGGCCTGGAACGAGACGGTCGCAGTTGGGCCGGCGTTGTCTATATTCCTGGCCTCGACGAAGGCGTCTTCGCCGCGCATGGCCAAGGCTGCTTTCATTTTCGCGGTAATCAGTTGCCTCGTCCCACCAAGGTTTCGCAGCGCAAGAAGCTGAGCGAAGGTCTCTTCGTCACTTCTCAGGCCGATACCTTTCGCAAACGCGATGGCTGGGAAGCCTTCGAAAAACTACAAGCGGCAGCCTACATTACCCGCACCTGGGGCGACTGCTATGGCTACTTGCTGGTTGCCACGGGACGAGCCGAAGTGATGGTCGATCCGATGCTCAATGTGTGGGATGCCGCAGCGGTGCAACCCATCATTGAAGAAGCGGGTGGTACCTTCACCGATTGGCAAGGGGTGCCCACGATCCTCGCTGGCGAAGCGATCGCTACGAACGGCTTGGTGCAGGAAGAAGTCCTCGCGATAACGCGCAACTGCCCGCCGCTGAAGAAGGCTTAAGCGTGCTTCTTCATAATCTCGCCGATTAATGCTTGAATAATTTGCTTGCGCGAGCATCGCGGTTATATTTGCCGCTCGTGAGTTGTAACGCTCTTGTCTTTAACGGAAGGCCAGAACATGCGCAAGCGAGGTTTCACGCTCGTTGAATTGTTGACGGTCATCACCGTCCTCACGGTCTTAATGACACTCATGGTGCTCGGCACTGGCTGCGCTGTGATGGGCGACCAACGAGACAAGTGCCGACTCAATATTCAGCGCTTGGTGCTGGGTCTGCAGAACTACCACGATACATTTTTATCGCTTCCCTATGGTGCCAGAAACCGCACCGTTCCGCCGGCGGAAGAGGTGAGCTGGGGTTCTTCCTGGATTGTGGGAGTACTCCCCTATTGCGAACAGAAGCCCTTGTTCGATGCCATTGTCCAAGTGGACAAAGATGGCGCGCCCAATGATTACGTGAGTGCAGTGGTGCTGGCGACCACGGCTGGCAAAGACCTGTCGACCTTTCTTTGCCCGAGCAGTCCGCTACCCAAGACACAAAACGTGGCGGGAACCGCGCTCGTGGTTCCGTCCTATGCAGGCGTCATGGGTAGTCAACTGCCCAACGACTCTCGCGTCACTGCCGGACCCTATGGAGGCAATGCCGCCGGCAACGGCATGTTGCCACTGAACGAAGCGCTTACTTTCGCAGCATGCACCGACGGCACAGCCAACACGATCCTCCTGGGTGAAGTTTCGAATTGGTACTACGACGATGCCGGAAAGAAACAAGATCCGTCGCTGAGCATCGGCAACGGAACAACCGGTGGCTGGCTGGCGGGAACCAACCGTGGCATGAGCGCTCAAAAGCAGCCTCTGGGAGTCTTTGGTGCGGGTGCCGATCCAGTTCCTGCCGACCAGGTCTATAACCTGATTACGTTGAAGTACGCTCCCCAAGCCAACAATAAGGATGGAGCCGCTAACCAGACCACGCCCAACTGGGGCAGCGGTGGCGTGGGTCGAGCAGGCTTGAACAATCCGCTCCTCTCACCGCACGGTCCTGGTGCGCTCGTCGCCTATCTCGATGGGCACATCACGCTCCTCACCAATAATGTCTCGGCCGATACCGTGCAGAAATTGGCCGCTCGCGACGATGGCCAGGCGATTCCCGATTTTTAAGCGATGACAAGCCTACCGCGGCGCTGATCCCGCCGGCAGCGCCGCGCTAGGAATCGCACCCGTTGCTTCCGCGGCCCGCACCCAAGGCTGAATGCCCGGCAGGTTGTACTCCGGCTGATGCTCCGGTTGCACCTGCGCGTGTTCCAGCAGGATCTTGCGCACTTCGAGAATGCTGAGCGGGTAGCGATGTACAGCCATGTGATCGGCGGGCACGACTTTTTCGGAAGCAACATCGGCGAGCGTCGCACTCGATTTGCCGACGACGCCATCGCCCACCTCCGAGAAGCGGCCGATCCACGTATCTTTCGGCACGACGCCAATCACGTTGTGATAGATCACGTGTGGACTCCGCTCGGCCTGATTGAGGGCCGAAAAGATTTGACAATTCGGGGCGAGCGAGTCAATCGACGTGGCCGTCGTGATCAGCTCTGTATTGCGAAATGCGTCGGGGTTATCGCGAATCAGTTTGTTGCTCAGTTCAATCATCATCTCCGGGAGTGTGATGAGCTGGCGAGTGACATAGCGGGTGTAATCATCGGCAAAGTTGCTGCCGTGATGAGGCGTGCCCAGCGTGATGACCCGCTTGATCGACGGGTTCGCGTGAAAATAGAAGCACTTGGCCAGCTTGCTGCGCTCGTCGTCCGAGGCTTTGATCTGTTCGATCGGCACCTTGCTCAGCAAGTTCCAAAAGCGATCGCCACTTTCAATCGTTTGCATCCGTGACACGAGCCCACCCATGCTGTGGCCGACGAGGATCATCTGGTCGAGGTTCGGATTCTCACCAATCGGGTCGAGATCGACCCGCATCTGCGCGAGCGCATCGCGCATCTGCGCAGCACTGACCCAAAACGGCTGCCCGGTCGGATACTGAAAGAACCAGAACTGATATCGCTGGCGAATCTCGGGAAACGCGCGCAGGTCGTTGAACATCTCCATCCAGGTTGTCGGGCTCGACCACAGACCATGCACCATCACCACCGGAATTCGATTGGGATCGTAGGGCTCGACCATGAAGAGACCCTTGATCCCCTTCGACGTCCCGGGATTGCGCAAGCCCAACGTCGAGATATCGGTCTCTTGAAACTGTGGATCGTCCAGAAAGAACGCGAGCGGCGTGCTCAAGTCGGCTTCGAGCGGCACATCGTGATTGCAAACCTTGATGCTGGACGAAAGGAGCGGATCGTACAGTTCCAGCACGCAGCGATGAACATTCGCGTCGCGATCTTCCGGTGTGTTTTCCTCCACCCGCATGAACGCGCTCACGGCAAAGCTCAAACCGGGCGGGTAATACTTCTCGGCCGGTGATTCGCCCGGGTGCTTGGTACGCACGGCAATCAGGGGCACGCCCAGGCCGTAGCTGTGATGGTGATTCGTCAGTCCGCTGGCGATTTCATACGTGCTGACAAACTCCAGCGCCGAAAGATCTTCGGCCCGCCAAGGACCGCGAATGGCTATTTCGAGGTGATACTCTTTTTTGCCCGTCTTGATGATGTGCTTGGTGCCAGGCTTGAGCGCGCGGTTCTTACTGACAATTCGCAGGGCCGCCTCCAAAGCACCGTTGTACAAATCGCAGGCGCGGCGGAACTGCGGATCGTACGGATTGCGAAAGTGATCGAGCCCCGGATCGAACAAGTACCAGTAGGCATGCGCGACGGCCGCGCCATGCACATCGAGTGCTTCCTTGGGCTTGTTCTGCAACTCCAGCTCTTTGCCTTCGAGATAGGCGAGCTCGGCATAGGCGTAGATCTTGTCGCTCGAAGGTTCGCGGGCCAGTTCCTTCTGAAAGCTGACGAGCGCCACGAGTGGATCGCTCTCGACCTGCTCCAGCAAGTTATAGCGCCGCAGCAGTTGCTCGGTTCGCTTGGTGGGCTTCGGTCCGCCGCGAGCAAGCAACCTCAGCGGAGTGGCCAGCGGATTGTTGGGCGCTTCGCGTACCGTCACGTAACGCTGCCGGGCACAGCCCGTGCTGGCCAGCGCGCAAATGCCGACCGCGACCATGATTGCGCAGGGCAACCAGGCCAGCGGTGCTGAGCGACGCTGTGCGGTAGTGAACATCGGACCCCTCAAACGCCCGCGCGCAGGGCGGGCCGGTGAGGGGTGTACGGATTTCCAGGGAGTGAGTCAAGGCAGACCGGCGCGCGACGGATCTTGGGAGGTTTTGGTGAGCTGAGGAAACTTTGCCATGGAGTGGCCGCTGGGTAGAAATGCCTTACTTTCCCGGTTTTTCTTGCTTGACCCCCACCGGGGGCCCTCGAACAATGCATCCGAGCGAAGGTTCCAGTTGAGCCCCCTAGCCCGCTCGGTTGTCAGCAGTCTTTGTCCCGCTGGATTGATATCGCTATGGGTCTTCCGTTACGGCCAGGTTCTGCCGCCCGCCTTGGGCTGACCCAGATGGTGGGTGGACAGCAGTGCCGAGCCCTGGTTTGGGCGATCTTGGCACGTTTCCGCCAGGCGAATCTTCGTCCCGTTCCCTTTCTGGCTCGGGCGTGTCCGGCTCCCTATCAGGCACTGCAGCGCATTACCGGCAAGTCGCCGCGGCATTTGGACAGTTGGTCGATGACCCGCCAGCGTTGCCGCGAGGTCTACTCGGCCGCCGTGGGCCGCCCTGATACCGGCATTTTGATCGACGCTCCTGAAGAGGGCGACTGTCCGGCGTGCGAACCAACAGCTTCCCTGGCAGCCAGAACCGCCGTCGCACGCAACTTCGGCATGCTCAGCCAATGGCTCGACCTACCCCGAGTGGGCCTGATCGATGCCCGCCAGTTGCAGTTGTGCCGCGATGCTCGCTTGCCCAAAGAGGTCGATGCTCTGCTGCTCGATGGTGTCGATTCCGTACAGCAGGCAGCCGCCCTGCAAACCGAACTGGAGTCGCTGTGGCGAGTGCCTGTGCTGGGCAGCCTGCAGTTGCCGGCAGCCGTGCGAACCGTTGTTGAGAACTGGCACGCGGAAGTCCCACCGCCGCCGGAAATGCTCAACACGTTGGCCGATCACTTGGCTGAGGATTGGGATGAACATCAACTGGGCCAGTTGATGCTGCGGCCAGCCTTGCCCTGGCAAGCCGTGGATGCCTTGCCCGTCTCGGCGTTCGCGCCGCGGGTGCGCATCGCTGTTGCCCAGGACGAAGCATTCGGACTTTGCTTTCCCGAAGTGCTCGATGCGCTGGAGCGTGCCGGAGCCACCCTCACCGATTTTTCACCGCTGCGTAGCGAACGAATCCCCGAAAACACCGATCTCGTGTACATCGCCTGTGGTCACCCCGAGCGTTATGCGCACGAACTGGCCAGCAATCATTGTCTGCTGCAGTCGATTCGTTCCTTCGCTGCTGGTGGCGGACGAATCTATGCCGAAGCGAGCGGCTCGGCCTATCTTTGTCGCCAACTGATCCTGCCCGGCGGCGCCGCCGCGATGATGGCGGGGCTCATTCCCGCGAACGCTCGTTACATTGCCACGGCGGCTCCCCCACAACCCACCGAAGTCACCTTTGGGCTCGGCTGTTGGCTGGCCGATCGCAAGACCACACTGCGTGGTTATCGCGATCCGCATTGGCAGCTCGAACCTTGCGGCGCGATGCTAACCTACTCGGGCGATCCGGGCCAGCGGTGCGATATTCTTGGCCGCAACAATGCAATCTGCAGCAGGATCCTGTTCAATCTCGCCGCGCATCCTTCTCTGCTGGAACGCTTCGTTCGGCCTTCGCTTGCTTTGCAGCCGCGATAGCATTTGACTCGCCAGCCACCGCCCAAGTCGGCGAAAAATTCAGCGCCAGATGGCGTCATTTTCGGCCTCGCTGCGACGATTTGGCCGGTTCAGAATGGCTCGTCAAAGTTTCCTCAGGAAAGGCCGTATTCTAGGCGGCGCTTCACTTTGCCAAGTTTGGTGAGCGGGCTAGGGTGGAGTGATGAGCAACACTCCCACACCACCCGAGCGTAGCTGCCCGATCTGTGGTTCCAGCGCGTTGCAACTGCTGGAGACCAGGCCGCTTCTTCACGGCGAAGACATCGTCGCCGCCGTTGCCAACCCGCGCGTGTTGGGCACTAACTTTGTCTTTCAATGTGCTTGCGGTGCGGGCTTCACGCTCTCTGCCCCTGAGCCCGAACTGGCCCATCGCAATCGCCCGCATCAATAGTCCCGCTGCCGATCAGGGGCACGCGGTTCCGGTGTGAGCAGATGCCATTAATGTCGTCAAGATATTTTCGATAATTGAGAAATATATGATTGACAATGAGCAGGCACTTTGGGATAATGTCGAGACGTTCTCGCGCATTGGTGGCCTGAAAGGTGTGCGCGCACTGCATGGAGGGGTGACGTCGTGCCCTCGACGCGAGACCAGCAGTTGCGATTCATCGGCCTGCCCAAGAACCAGGGTGGTTAGTGGACAAAAGGAGTGAACCGAAAAATGGGCCACGAGAATCTAAGTGCTGCGACTGTAACCGTTTCAGGCAAAAAACAGAACCAAGTGCCTGTCCAAAAACCTCGCGAGTTTTTGGACGTTTAGACATTATCGAAATAAGGATTGGAGGGAGCAAGTACGCGGTCGCCTACTCGTCCTCGGTCTCTTCCTTGGCTTCCGTCTCCTTGGTTGGTTTCGTTAAGGTTGCCTTCGGTTCGGCGGCTGGCTTTTCCTTCTCGGCAGAAAGAACTTCAGCGGGCGGCTGACTGGGCGAAATCGCTGGGGGTTTGGCGCTCGTCGATGCGGGTTGTTTCACATCAGCCAGTTGTGGCTTGGTAATTACGTCTGGCGGCAAGCAGGCCGGCAGGGGCGCAAGCTCCGGCAAAAGTTGCGTGCCAGGCTGGCACGCCGGCGGATAAAAACCAGGAGGGCAGCTCATGTCGACAGGCATCGCTGGTACTGCGGGATATGCGCCCGGCTGACCATACGGTCCGCTGGCAACGGTATAGCTGGCTGGCGTAACGGTAACCGAGGAGGCCTCCACCAACTGCGAGCCGACAACGACGACGACCGTGCCGCCAATCAAGAGTGGCATCGCACCGGTGCAGAGGCCCGTGATGGCCCAGCCATGCCCGGTTTTGTTACTGCTGCCCGAAAGCCGAATCAGCGCGAGGACGCCGAAGACCACCGCAGATGCGCCACAAGCGGCGATGAACAGGGCATGGGTGCTCAGCAGACCGATGGCAATGGTTTCGTCGATGGCGTCTGCCAGAATGGAAACCAGGATATACAGCACCGGAAAGGCGAGCAGGCAAAGTAGCCCTGCGATACCCAGCGATCCGGCCGTCACCGCCAATTGCGACCGGCGACGGGTGGTTGCCGCTCGCCGAGACGTTGCCACCGCAGGCACCGCTTCGGCCAGCGGAATGGAGAGTTCTGTCGCGTCGACCCCGGCCGCTGCTACCCGGGCCTCGATATCGGCCGTGATTGCCAGCCGAGTCGAGCGAGGGACCAGGCCCAGCAGCGCGCGATCGATGGCATCGAGTCGTTCGTCGATTCGCTGCTGAGTTTCAGGGGAAATGGTTGCGGCAGAATGAGTCTCTTCGTGCGACATACTTACCTCCGTGTGGATCAACCGGATATGTGACCGCTCGGCAACACACGAGTAGCCTATCGCACTGGTATTGATTGCTCCTAGATCGAAAAGAGGGGCTCGTTTCGCTAGCCTCGAAGGTGAATGCTATCATTTGCGGGCTACCTATTTGCTGCGGCAGACATTACTCTGCAAGGAATGAGTACTTCGCAGCCCCAGCCTTCGAAAGCCGAAAAGCCCGCGACCAAGCGGTTCGATTCGCCCGAGCAGGAAGCCTATCTGCATTTGTGGCGAACGTACGATCGGCTGAAGTCGCTGGAAGAGAAGCTGTTTCAGCAGTACGACCTCTCGCCCCAGCAATACAACGCACTGCGACTGCTGCGAGCGGCCCAGCCGGATACTATCGCGACGTTGGCACTTGGTACCCGGCTCATATCGCGAGCGCCGGACATGACCCGCCTGCTCGATCGGCTAGAAGAGCGGCAATTGGTGGAACGGCAGCGACGTCCCGAGAATCGCCGCGTGGTGGAGGTGGGCATCACACCAACAGGCCTGGAATTGCTCGCCAGACTCGACGAGCAAGTTCGTCAGTGCAATCACGAGCAACTCGGGCATCTCTCGAAGGAGTCGCTCGCTCAACTAGTCGCACTTCTGGAGGAAGCGCGCAAGCCTCACGAAACGCCGGAACAGCCTTGGCCGTAAGGCGCGGCTTTACACCGCGGTCTTGGTGACATCGCCCTGCTGTTTGGCGAGCAGGTCGCGAATCTCGGTGAGCAGTTTGATATCTGCCGGTGCTTCGGCGGGCTTTTCGATCTTCTGCTCTTCGAAGCGCTTCTTCGCGACGTTAATGACCTTGATGATCATAAACAGGCAGAAGGCCACAATCGCGAAGTCGACCAGGGCGCCGATGAACTTGCCGTAGGCGATTGAGTTCCAGAATGCCTGGACGTCGAAGGTCGGCACCTTTACGCCGTCGGCAGTGGCCGACTGCAAGGTGCTGCTGACGTACGAGATTGGCGGGGTCATCAGATCGTTGACCACCGAGGTTACTACCTTGCCAAACGCGGCTCCAATGATCACACCCACGGCCATATCGATGACGTTGCCTCGCATGGCAAAATCGCGGAACTCTTTCAGCAAACCCATGGCAGTCTCTCCTCAGGATGAGTGGCAAGTATTGGTCTGCTGGCATGATACTTCCGAAGCAACTCCTTTGGCTATTTCACTTTCTGCTGCGGCTAACCGCGCCCGGTTGGGGCGGCTGGAGAGTGCCGACTTCTGCTATTTTTCCCAGAACGCCTCTCGACGGCCCGCCGGCGGAACGATAAACTTTGGAATTCCCCTGGACTCAAGCTGGTCAATCGGGCCGGCGTTCAATCACGGTTTTGCAGGTAAGTGACGAGTATGTACGCGATCATTGCCGACGGCGGCCGCCAATACAAAGTGGAAGAAGGTCAGGTCCTCTCGATCGACCTGCGAGACGGCATAAGTGAAGGTGCTGCAATCACTTTCGACAAAGTGCTGGCAGTCTCCGGTGGCGGTTCCATCAAGATCGGCAAGCCGCTGGTCGCTGGTGCGACCGTCCAGGCCGAAGTGCTGGTTGCCCTCGAAAAGGGTGAAAAGATCTACATCCAGAAGTTCCGCCGCCGCAAGAACTATCGCAAGCGGACCGGCCATCGCCAGAAGTACACCCAAGTGAAGATCAGCAAGATCGTCGCCTAGGTTTGCGGTCGGTAGCTAATCAGAAGACTAAGAGCCAGCTTGTTTGCTGGCTCTTTTCGTGCGCGTTTAGCATCTGTCCTACACTTCGGCAAACTGCGATTCTGCTGCTAGGCGATAGTGTCCCGTTTGCTGCAGCAGTTCGTCGTGGGTGCCGAACTGAACAATGCGACCTTCTTCCATGACCATCACCAGATCGCAAGCACGCAATGTGCTCAGGCGGTGAGCGACAATGAAGGTCGTGCGGCCGCTCATCGCTTGTTCGATGGCACCGAGAATCTCGTGCTCGGTATGCGGATCGATCGCAGCGGCCGGATCATCAAGCAGCAATAGCGCCGGGTTCAATAGCACCGCTCGCGCGATGGCCAGGCGTTGCCGCTGACCACCGGAGAGGTCGAGTCCGCTTTCGCCCAGAATCGTTTGATAGCCATCGGGCAAGTTGACGATGAACTCGTGCGCCGCCGCGATCTTCGCCGCAGCTTCGACCTGCTCTTGTGAGGCTTCGGGATGGCCAAAGGCAATGTTCGCTGCCACCGTGTTGCTGAAGAGAAAGGTCTCCTGAAACACGAGGCCGATGTTCTGCCGCAGTTCATCCAGATCGAGGTTGCGCAGGTCGTGGCCATCGAGCGTGATACGTCCGCGAGTCGGATCATAAAAGCGGCAGAGCAAACTCAGCAGCGTACTCTTTCCGGCACCCGTGGCACCTAGAATCGCCACGCGAGTTCCCGCGGCAATCTTCACCGTGATATCACTCAGTACGGGCGCACCGGGAACATACTCGAACCAGACACGTTCCAGCGAGACATCCCCTCGCGCGCGGCCAATGGGTTCGGGATTCGCTGGGTTTTGTACATGAATCGGAGCGTCGAGAATTTCGAACACACGGCGAGCACCGCTCAAGCTCTGCTGCACGCTGTTGGCGATGTTCGTCAGGTTGGCGACCTGGCTGGAGAACTGCTGCAATAGGCCGGCGAACACGATCAGGCCTGAACCAAGTGGCAGTTCACCCTTGTGAACGAGATAGCCGCCGTACGCAAGCAGAATCACTAGGTTCAACTGCGTCATGTATCCGATGATTGGGCCGAAAATCGAGACTCGCCAGAAGATCCCTTGCTGTTGGTCCTTCACTTCGCGATTGTCCTTCGCGAACTGGTCGATCTCTTCCTGCTCGCGGCCAAACCCCTTAATCACCTGCACGCCCTGAATGCTTTCGGCCAAGCGCAGAATGACGTTGTCGACCAACTCGCGGTTGCGGTCGTACAGCGGTCGCACCATGCGTGAGAAGATCGCTGTGACCAGCCACATGATGGGAGTTGTTGCCAGGCAGGCAAACGTCAGCATCGGGTGAATCGTGAGCATGTAGCTCATGAAGCCGATGAGCGAGATCACCAGGATGACGAGTTGAATCAACACGCCGTCGACAAACGCGCGGACCGATTGCACGTCGCCCGTCACGCGGTTGATGATCGAGCCCGTGGCGTTGGCGTCGAAGAAATTGAACGACAGTCGCTGCAACTTGTCGTACACCTGGGCCCGCAAGTCGACCACGATCTTGGTGTGAATCAAGTAACCATTCGACAGAGCATAGGTGTAATTGAGCACACTGCGGGTGAGTTCAAAGGCGAGAATCAATCCAGCGATTACCGCCACCTGCGACATGGGAGACCAGCCGGTAGGCGGTGTCAGGCCAAACGGAAACGCCGGTTTAGTGACCGTGTCAGGGCTGTGAAAATGTCGAATCAGATCGATGCCCAAGCCGGTAAGCCCGAGGCACGCGAGCGCCGTCAGCAGAAGCAAACACTGCAACACGAGCAGGCGGATGCAGCCCCAGCGATAGCGCCAGCCCAGCCCAAGCATGCGGCGAATGAGCGCCCAGTTCGACGGCCCCGCTGGGATCGCGACCGGTTCAATGATGTCAGAATCAGTAGGCGAAGCGGTCAAGGGAGAGTACGTCGTGGAGGCTCAAGGAAAGCCTCCATTCTAGCAAAACTGGCTCGCTATTTATTCACCTTGGCAATCTGAATCGACCCGGCGTCGAACCAGACCTTGCCCTTGGTAGCCCGCAGTTCGGCGACCAGCTCCAACTCCTGCGTCGCGTTACTGACAACAAACTCGTGTTCCAGGTTCGTCCAATCGGTGGTTCCTTCCAGCTTATTCGTGCGTTGGCCGCCCGAGACCCGCACGCCAGCGCCCGTTCCGGAAGATTCAGCGACCGCCGCGACGTCGGTTACACGAGCGCGAGCTTGCAACTTGTATGTGCCGGCTTGGAGCAACACTTTCGTCCGGAACGAATCGGCGCTGCGCCCGCCGGGGCCGACGCCGATCACGAAGCACTTAACGCCCGTGGGCATCTCTTCGGCGAGCACCGCATCGCTGGCTGGCCGAGGAGCCCAGGCAGGAACCTTGGCGATGCCATTCCCATCGAACTTGAGCGGACGAGGTTCGATCACCGAATTCTGTTGCACCAAGTTCTTGGCGCGGTTGGTCAGCCGCTCCTTCAAGCCTTTGACGTGGTTATCGTGTTCGTTGGCGACGTTGGCATTGATCGCCGCGAGCACCGGCCGCGTGCGAGCGTGAATCTGATCGAGTCGTTGATGCAATTTGTCCGGTGGGTTGAAGAGCGGCATCAACTCGTTAACAACATCGCGATAGCGGCCGCGCCATTCGGGGTTTTGCATTACTGTGTTGGCGACCATCGCTCCCGGCACATGCAGAATGCCGGCATTCGTATCGCCGAACATTTGGTCCATGCCGTGCGGCATGAAGTAGGCTTTCTTGTTCGACGGGTCGAAGTAGACGCGATAGTTATTGCGATTGTTGCAATAGCCGTCCCAATGGCAGCACATCAATTCGAGCGCCATGAACCGCAAAAACGCATCAACATCAAGTAGTTCGTTCACGCGCGTCCAGCGTTTGGCCTGATCCCCGTCGCGGCAGGCATCGACGAGGGCTTTCAGATCGCTGCGATCGTCGGGGTTCTTGCCTTCGTCTTTTTCCAGGTTGGCATCGATGTCTTGCAAGAAGCCGCCGTCGTACAGGTTCCCCTTGTCGCTGGCAAAGTGCCGCTTGAGGAACTTCTTATCGAAGCCTTCTTTCAGGCCATAAAAACCGAGGTCGCGGCTGTTGACCCACACGCGGCAATGCGTCGCGCGGGCACAAGGCACCCCTGCGGCCAAGTTGAGATCGGCGCACAGGATTTCGTGCATGAACGTGCCGTCCTGCACGCTGTTGTTGAGATGGATTTTGTCCATCGCATGAAAATGCTGATCCTTGGTGAACTTGTCGAAGTTGAGCGTCAGCGCCGGGCGATCGTCGATGCTGCGAAAGCTCCCCGCCGCCCCTTTGCACTTCACGGCGACTTCTTTGTACTCGGTCTTATCATTTTCGAGCACGCGGCATTTGACATATGCCCGCAAGTTACCGCGCAGTTTATTCAGCTCGGCATCTTCGATGGTGATCTTCATCGTCGGGATCTCGCCGTTGATGAAGAACGCATCGCTGGCGTCCGGAGTCTTGCTCGCCTTGCGAGGCAGCGGACTATTTTGCTGCCCCCAGGCCAGGCCGCTGAAGCCTTGCCAGCCAACGAATGTGCTGCCGGCCGCCAGAGCCAAAAAGGTTCGTCGCTGCAGACTGCCGCGCAGAGCCATACTGCCCTCTAGAGAATTTTCGGCCATGACGCAATCGCTCCGCGGGCAGTGAAACCGGACTAAGGACAACCACCACTCAGTGGCCTCCTCTAGCGAGTCTGTTACATGGCTGACACAAATGCAAGCTGGCCTGCCGCAGAGAGATTGCACCAGCTTCGCTTTCGTCTCCCCGCAGTCATCTCGCTCCATCGAGATAATTGTTCTGTCTTCGTGACGAAGACAGAATGAAGAGGAAGACATGTCGGTGGAGCAAGCAGAAGCACGGTGGGCGAAGAGGGACAAGCGCTGCTAAACTCCGCAGACAATGATCCTACGGCCATTTTTCGATCCATTATCATGCGCATCGGCATCTTTGCAGACACCCATGACCATCTCGATCACCTGCGACTAGCGGTAGATCGCTTTAATGCCGAGCAGGTCGAACTGGTGCTGTTTGCCGGCGATCTGGTTTCTACTTTTGCTGTGCCACCGCTGCGAAAACTGCGGATGCCGATCATCGCTTGCTTTGGCGACAACGAAGGAAACAAGGTCGGCCTGCAAGCCGGCTTTGGTTTGCTGAAAGGGAAGCTCGCCGAGCCACCTCTGTTTTGGACCACCGAAGATGGCACTCGCTTCGTGATCACACACATGAAGCGACAGTTGCGCGGCATTACCGAACACTACGACGTCGCCGTCTTTGGCCATACACACAAACCTCGGATCGACCGCGACGAAGCGGGCCGGCTTCTCATCAACCCCGGCGAAACGAGCGGCTGGACCTTTGGCCGCCCCACGGTCGTTATCTTCGACACGACAACCAGACAAGCCGAAATTCTCGACCTGGTTCCTGTCGGTAAGCATGTCACTTGCGATAACAACATCCAGTCGTTTCCCACGTAGCCATCTTGCTCCGCAAGATGGGCCTTCTCGACTACCGGGTGTGATTCGCACTACTCTCATCTCTAACGACCAGGATGACTACAACCTACTATGCCGCGCGTTGAATGTTGACGCTCGTGGCTTCGACGGACAGGTTTTCGATGGCCGAGGTTTCGACGGGCAGCGTTTCTCCCGAGTGCGATTCGTCTCGCAAGATGAACTGCTGTGGCATGGCTCCCATTCCCTTCAACTCATCCGCCAGCAGCCGTTCGGGTTGAATCATGGTTAGCTCGGTATTGAGGTGGGTGCAGTGCACGTCAGTAATGGGAGCATCTCAATCGTTCTGACGAGGCAACAGGGAGGTAGGGATAAGACACGATGCCAGTTTGAATGGCCGCATTGCTGCTGCGACTGATAACCATTTTTGATAACCTTTTCACCGACTTTTTCGTGATAACCGTTCGCCCCAACTCTCGCTCGCACTTAGCGTTGCGATCAAGACTTGGCAAATTCTGGCGAATTGCTGATAACCGTTTGATAACCATTTGGCGACTCTCCTCTCTCTCGCTAAGTTTCCCGACGTGCGCGCGGGAACACGGCAACGCGCGTCTCGCTTTCGCCGCTGGACATTCTCATCACGCTAATCAAGTCGCTTGCGGTCACTGAATTGCTAGTTCAGTGATGTCACACTTTGCCTACGCTGGCTTCAACATCACCCGCCGACTTCGATTTTTCGCCTCGCCAGCGACGGTGCAAATTCAGCGCGCAACTTTCCCGTTGCCTGCCCCCAATTCGCTCCACCAAACTAAGGAAGGACAACTGGCACTTATCGCCAGTCGGTGATTTATTGTCAATCAAATATTTTGTTGTTGATAAACATTTAGTGCCTAGTGGGCGTCGTTTGTGCGGCTTGTTGGACGTTTCGGATGTAGGACGCAGCCGTGCTGCGTCCCTGGCGGCAATAGACGAAGCACGGCTTCATCCCCCAATAATCTTTGCACCACTTTACTGCGCACAAATTTCCCCGCCGCTGGACAACCCCAGCCCCTCGCAGCTACTGTAGGGGAGAGTCACCAACAGCGCCGCAGCCCGCGAGTCGTTCGGCAACATGTTATCGATTGTTGCCATCAAAAACGCGTTGAAAAAGCTGCCGGATAACGTCCGTTGGGACATTACCCAGTTCGCGCTCAACCTGATTGGCATCTTCGATCCTTCGCCCATCGCGGATGGGACAAACACCATCATCAGCTTGTGCCGAGGGGATTGGTTCGGCGCGGCCATCAACGCAGTCAGCATCATTCCGGGCGCTGATGTTGCCAAGATTCTGAAGTTGGAGAAGTATCTCACTTCGCTGAAGTCGCTGGTGGCCTTGGCCAAGAAGAACATGAACCTGCGCGTGGCAATTCTGCCGATGATGGAAGCCTTCAGCAAGATGCTGGATCGGCTGCCCAAAGACAACAACACGATCGTGCGGCGTCTTCAGGGAGAGATCGACCTCCTTCTCAAATTGCCATGCGCCCCGGTCAGCTTTCCGGCCAAGGCTTTCAAGCATACGAGCCCCGAGCATCTGCAGATTTTTTTGAACAGCAACGGCTTTCAAAAGGTCGTGTCGAACGACGTCTCGTATCGCGTCGCCAGTTCCAGCGGCGGTGCTGCCGGGCCGAAGCAGATCTGGAGCAAGTTCGATGCGGACAGCAATGGCTATTTTGTCGTTCGCATGGACACGCAGGGGCATGCCTTCAAGGCCGACCTTGGCCCGGGGAACATTTCCGTCGTTTCGCAAACGAGAAGCGGCGTGCATCTCTCGCACGGAGGTCGCCCCCACTATCACAAGGAATGGGTCCCTTCGAGCGAGCATCAGCAGTACCTGAGTCGTCCCACACCCAACACGGTCAAGTACAACGACCTGGGAGAACTCGCTGACGATTTGAAAGGGACACACATTCCGCGGTAGCGAGTTCTATGCAGCGCGGTGAATGTTGACGCTGTGGTTTTCGATGGGCGAGGTGTCGACGGGCAGGGTTTCGCCGGTGTGAGATTCGTCGCGCAGGACGAACTGCTGCGGCATGGCGAGATCGATCCCCAGTTCGGTAAAGCGGCGCTTAATGCGCCGTTGCAACTCCCGCTTCACGGCCCATTGTTTGAGCGGGCGCGTCTTGATGACGAACTTGATCGTAATTCCGTTGCTATCGAGTTGATCGACGCCAAGCATCTCGGGATCGTCAATGATCAGCCGCGAGAAGGCCGCTTCTTGTCGCAGATCGCAAGCCAGGTCCATCAGCGTGTTCATCACGCGATCGGGATCTTCTTTGTGCGAGATGCCGATATCGAATACCGCCCGCGACCAGCCGTGAGTCATGTTCGAGACGCAGTCGATCTTGCCGTTGGGAATGAAATGGACGCAGCCTTCGAGATCACGCAGCACGGTCATGCGCAAGGTAATCCGTTCGACCTGACCGCTGACTTCGCCGATCTTGAGCACGTCGTTGATTTTGTACTGATTCTCGAGCAGGATCACGAAGCCGTAGAAATAATCGCGAATCAGGTTCTGCGCACCAAAGGCGACCGCCAAACCGAGTACCGCGGCACCTCCCATCAAAGGCGCGACGGCAATGCCCGCTTCTTCAAACACCATGATTGCGCCGCCGATGATAATGGTCAGCGATGCTGCGTTTTGAAAGACGCCGGCGAGTGTGTTGACGCGGGCTTCATTTTCTTCGGGGGCACTGCGCGAAGTGCTTTGCACCATCAGATCGACGACGCGGCGAGTCGATAATCGCATGACCTTATGCAGGCCGTACATGACCGTGAGAATCAGCGACAGCGTCGGTCCGTGGCTGAGCAACCATTGCAACAGATTCTGCAACGACAGTGGATTCTTCAGTTGACCGAGTTTGGCCTCCGCAACCGAGAGTTCCGTTTGGCGCAGTTTGGCGGCCTGCAAGGCGGCCAGTTCCTCACTTTGTAGCGCCGTGAGTTCGCCCTGCAATTCCTGCAGGCGATCCATGCGCGAACGGACTTCATTGTTGGCCGCTTGAAACTGGCGTTCGCTATCGCTGCGGCGACTGGCGATCTCGGCGAGTTCATTTCCCATCAGCCCTTCGGCCGATTTCTTTTGATAATCCTCTTCGGCCGACAAGCGGCTTTGATTGGCTAGGTCTGCCTTCTTGCGACCCGCGGTGAGCAGCTTCTGCTCGATTGAAATGTTCTTTTGCAAAGCAGCGAGCCGATCGGAAACCGTTTGCACATCTTGCTCGGCCTGCTTCACCGCTTGTTGCTTGACGCCGGCATCGGCTTCGGCGGCGATGATGGCCTGGCTGGGCTTTTCTTTGGGCTCGCTCAAGTTGAGTGCCGCGGCGATACCCGCAGCATCGGCGTTAGCTGTTGCCGCTGGTGCCGACGTTTTCACACTGGCTGTGGCGTTGGAGGCCACGGCATCCGTTGCTTCTTTGGGCGTTGTTGGATTGGTTTCTACGGTAGGCTTGGCCGGTGTCGCGATGATCGGTTCGCTGCTGGTGAGTTTGTCGAGAGCCTGTCGATCTTGCTGTAACTTTTTTTCGAGGACGGCAATTTGTTCTTGCAGTGTTTTGCGGGTTTGAATTGCCAGATCGAAGCGTTCGCGGGCCAGCTTCCAGTTCTTCTCGGTGTCGAGCATCGCCAGCTTCAACTTGGCTGCATCGTCGTCGGCACCAAAGTCGAGCAGCTTGGCCAGCGCCACCTTCTCTTCCGTGAAGCGCTCTTCGAGCGCGCGGAACTCGGCTTCGGCTTTGTAGTATTCGTTGGTCGGATCGGCGAACTCGCAACGCAACTCTTCCACACGCTTGTCGTCGCTGGCAATGGTGCGCTGCAGGCGCGTGATCTGCTCGGCCTCGGTCAAAGCCGCGGGCGCTGCCGGAGCAACTTCGCTCGGGGACGCTTCGCTCGTCGGCGACTTGGTGACGACCTTGGGCTCGGCTGCTTGGGCCAGCGCGTTCTTGGGAGGTGAAGCGTCTTGCGCAACAGCGCTCGCCGGTAGCAGACCAATGACCAAACCGGTGGCGGCAAGAAATGAACCGAGCAAAGACCGATGAAATGCAATCAACATGAATCCGTGAACCTGGGGATTACGAGCGGGAAGCGTAACCTGCTCGGCTCGTATATCAGGATGACGGAACCTGAACCACGGCAGATTTTTCGCCGGTAGCTAGCAGGAGGACGACAGCTAGCGAGCCGTCGTTACGCGGCGTGTCCATACCCCGTACAGCGCCAACGCCCAAGTGATCCAGGCGCATAACCAGGCCGGCGCATCACCCCAAAGGTGATAGGGACTCGCCCGGCCATCGGCGACGACATCGGCGACCAAGACTTCGGGCTGGCGTTTGAGGCCGTGTTGCAGCACGCGTCCGTTACCATCGATGTGAGCCGAGATGCCCGTGTTTGCGGCAATCACCACCGGCTTGCGATTCTCGATCGCGCGAAACACGCTGCAGCGAAAGTGAAGATCGAGAATCGAACTGCCCCAGAACCAGCCATCGTTGGTGACGTTCACGATGGCATCGATGGGGCGCTTGCTGGTTCGCTCGGACTCGATGATTTGTTTGCGAATCAGATGCGGCACGGTGCTTTCGAAGCAAATATTTGGCGACAGGCTGTAGCCCTTCACAGACAGTGTCGTTGGCGCTTCGCCGACTGACATACCGCTGCCCAGCGGCGTCAGACTGCTGAGCCACGGCAGCAAATCGGCCACGGGAACATACTCGCCGAACATCACCGCGTGCATCTTGTAGTAGCGACCGATGATTTGGCCTGCGGGCCCTACCAGAAGCGCCGTGTTGAAGTTTCGGTCGGGAAAACCTTGGTCCTTCGTTAAGTCGTAGACGTAGGTCGAGGTGCCAAACAAAAACGAAGTGCCGGTAGCCGGTAGCACGGCCGTTTCGCCCGGCGTGCGCGGTTGCGCAGGCTTGTTGATCGCCTGAATTCCCTCGGCCAGCATGTTGTGAAAGGGCTTGCCGGACTCCGTTACCATTTCTCGCCGGCTGGCGATTTGCTTGTCGTGAGGATTGGCCAGTAGCGGCAACTCGGCGGCGGTAATCTCGGGAATCGCAAACGAAGATTCGGGCCAGACGATCAGATCGAGTCCGCGGTGAGCGGCCACGGCGTCGCTGGTAAGCTTGCCATAGTGCGAGAAGTTCTCATTTACCCGCTCGTTGAAATCTTGATCAAAGCGGGTATCGAGCGAGCCCTGGATGAGTGCCACTTTGAGCGGCGGACGATTGCTAGGCGGCGGACGTTCCTGCTGGCGATATGCGCCGTACGCGATCGTGGCGATGAGGGCGCAACTTGTTACAGCAATGGGGAGCACGCGCGACACTCGCACCGGTTCAGCCACGCCGAACCACTTTGCTGGAAATAGTTGAGCAATCGTCGCCGCAACCAGCATCATGACAAAGCTCAACATGTAAGCTCCGCCGAGATCGGCAATTTGCAGCACTACGGGAAGTGCGATCTGTGTATGCGCGAGATTGCCACTAGCAAAACCCGAGATCAACTGACCACGTAGCAGTTCCAACCCCACAAACACGATCGGCGCTGTGATGAACAGCGGCCAGCGAAGCTGATGGACGGCGACGCGCGCGATGCTGATGAACAGCACCAGATAGACAGCCAGGTAGGCCGAAAGCGCGAGCCATCCGCCGTAGAGTGCCGGATGCGCCAGGCGAATCCCCTGCAACATTAGCAGCCAATGAACCGAGCCGGCAAACCAGATCTGCAGATAGGGCTTCCAGCCTCCCAAGCTTGACTGGCGAATCAGCCATAGCCAAGGGAGTGGCGCGAGCCACGCGAGTGGCCAAAGATTCAGCGGCGGAAACGATGCCCAGAGTAGCAGTGAGCCGAGCAAGGCAGGCACTAGCGGCAACTCCCACCACGCTGACCGGACCTTCGGCTCGGGCTGATTCCCTGCGATCTTCACTGCGGGAGCTTGCTTGCGGGTGGGCGTTTTCACAACAGCAACATCCTTGCCAAATAACTCATCACATACCGCGAGAATACCGCGCAGGGCGTTTTTTCGGTAGTTGAAGAGAGAAGGGTTCGCAGTTCGAAGTTAACTAGAGTTCGCTTCCCGACTACGAACTTCGAACTGCAAACTTCAAACTTATAACCGGCTGGGCAGCAAGATGTTGCCAGCGGGTGGCTGCGCTGGAGCAGGGAGCGATTCGGGAGAGCTGCGCGGTTGCCAGGCGGGAATGGGGGGCGGCTCAACCGAGGGCCGAATGTTGCCTGGTGCGATCGTCTCGCCCGAGCCTCGCGGCCCTGAGCCCGAGATTGCTGGGCCCGATTCGGGCGGAATGCCGCCGTCGCCACTGCCCACTGCTGGCACATTCAATCGCGCGCGAATATCGGCCAGCAGCTTTTGCTCCAACGAACAGTCGCGACCAATCGGAATCCAACCGAGCGAAACGCTATATCGTCCCGGTTGGCCTTCGCGGCGAATCAGCGTGCTGTCGTAGCGCATGGTGCCGCCACCGGCGGTCGCATGCTCAGGCTTATCGAGGTCTTCGAGTTCCTTCTGAACCACAATATCGATCAGGCTGCCACCTTCGGTCGGAATGAGTCGCAGCGTGGCCTTGCGGCGAATCGATTGCAGCGTAGCGTGCAGCCGTTCGTAGCCAGGCGTGCTGTCTGTTCGCCAAGGCTCGAGCATGGTCGAACCGACTCGTGGAAAGGTATCGATTCGACCTTCCGTCAGGATTCCGCCGATCAAGCGCACGCGCTCTTCGCGCTCGATGCGAAAATCGTCGTCGATGGCATCGACGAGTTGGCTCCAGACAAACTCGCCATCGAGCGGCGGAATGAAGAGCGGATTGTCGATTGGTCCTGCTGGTGCGCCGTAGAACGCATTCTGATCGACGTTGCGCAAGATGCCTCGACAACCCGTCATGCCAATCGCCAGCGCAGCCCACGCCGGAGCGAGGGTGAGAAACTGCCGGCGGTTAAGAGGTGAGGTCATGAGTGCGACGATAGTCAGCTTAGTAGCGACCGCGGGAAACCGGATTGGTCGAAATAGCTCCCGCGGCCTGGCTTTGGAACTTGTCGGCCATGCCCGAGGGAACGCGGCGCGAGTATTCGACAAACATCAGGGCGTCGCTGCGGCTGCCACGCCCTTCGAGTGGTTGCAAAAAAGCCAATGCTCCACCGGCTTTACCCGTGGGACTGGCGACGACACCGCACGAGAGGAGCAGCGTTTGATCGGCGGGCCAACGAAAGCGTTCCGAGAGTCGCCAACTCACCAGCTGCGGCACTTGAATCTGAGCGCGCTGCGTTTGACCACCGACAACGATATCAAACGGAACATTGACCAGCTTTTCGACTTGATCGATGGTGCATTGAAACTGCGCATCGACCGTGCGGCCATCGAGAGACAGCAGCGGACTTAGTTGCATCTTGAAGCCTTCGTCCACCGCACCAGCGACCGGATCGTAACCGGACCAGCCATCGGGGCGAACCTTCAGCCAGCGCGTGTAATTGCGGGCTTGGGTCTGGGCAAGTGGCAGCGACTGACCATGAATCACGGGCTGCGACAGTGACATCAATTCCTTGTAGTCGGCTCGCTTCTTGAACTGATCGAGCAGCACCGTCGCATTCTCGTGGGAAAGGAGCCAGGCGTCGACGCCCGAAGATTGCACATCGACCGACTTCAGCAGCGAAACCGCTTGCGAGCGCCAACTGGGATTGCTGACGGTGACGATACGCAGATTAAGCGTTTGGGTTTGCGGATCGCAGCAGACAAAACGCTCGACGACATCGCGCACCACGACATGCACTTCCGGTGTGTGATAGACCCGCAAGGTGCTCGTGTCGGCACTCAACACACCCAGGGGCGAGCCAAACCAGGTCTCGGTGCCGGTCTCGCGCAAGATCCAATCGATGACGGCCTGCTCCGGCTTGGCAACATCTTTAATGCGCGAGGTATAAGGGGTCAGATCGTATTCGCGCCACACTTGGCCATGCTGATTCGGCAGCGTGCCATTTCCCTTCGTCACTTTCAAACCGCTGAGGCCGTCGCGGGATTGAACCGGTTGCAAGCCCGAGTTGGTGCTGCCCGGCAGCTGCTTGCGAATGGCATCGAGCGGTTCCGCGTTGCCTGTGGTGGCGGGCGAAGTTGTGCTCGCCGAGGGAAGTGGAGCGACGGGCTGAAACGGCGAGTTTGTCTGCGCACGTGCGGCCGAGTCATTGCCCACAAGTAGGCAAATCGCGGCGAGGCCCGCGAGGCAAAGCGTGCGAAACATAAAGAGCCATCCTTGGCGAAAATGCTCGTCCATACACAAGACCAGTCGTCCTCAGAGAGTTGCAGCATCCTTGCACAGTCCTCCCAGGCGTGCGGAGTATAGAAGCGACCGGCCAGCAGGGCCAGATGAGTTCCCCTGCCGTAGTCATCTTGCTCCGCAAGATGGTTTTTCGCTTCTACCATCTCGACGGAGCGAGATGACTACGGTGCAAACATCTCGACGGAGCGAAATGAGTACGTTGCTAGCACCAGATTCGATCTTTGCCCAATCGGACGATCGTGCAACAATCGCCCGGCTTCTGGTTGTTTTGTCAGCACGCGCGCGAAGGATCGTTCCGTGAGCATCCGCCGAGTTCTCGATTATCCGCTCTATATCCTGCTGCGAGTGATTATCGCAGTAGTGCAGGCGGTCCGAATCGAAACCTGCGTCGTGGGCTGCCGCTTCCTCGCCTGGCTGATGTACGACGTCGTGAAGATGCGCCGCAAACTAGTCGATGAGAACATCGCCCAGGCATTTCCGGAAAAGAGCCTGAACGAGCGGCATGCGATCGGCCGAGGCATGTGGGTCCATTTGCTGACGATGGTCTGCGAAATCGCTCACGCGCCACGCAAGATCCATGCGACCAATTGGCGCAAGTTCATCCATATTCACCGCAAGCGCGAGTTCGTGAAATATCTGCTGCTGCCGCGACCGCGCGTGCTCGTCTCGGCTCACTTCGGCAATTTTGAAGTGGCTGGCCTGATGAGCGGTCTGCTGGGAATCAGCACCTTCACCGTCACGCGCACGCTCGATAATCCCTATGTTGATCAGTTCGTGCTGCGGTTCCGCGAGCTCAATTGGCAGTTCATTCTGCCGAAGAAGGGTAGCGCCAATCAGGCCGATGCTGTGCTCACCAACAACGGCGCACTGGCCCTGCTGGGCGATCAAGATGCCGGACCCAAGGGCTGCTGGGTCGACTTTTTCGGTCGACCTGCATCCTGCCACAAAGCGCTCGGCATCTTTACGTTGGTCAGCAATGCGCCGATGATTCTCGTCTATTGTCGTCGTCAGCACGCGCCGATGCATTTCGAACTTGGGCTGGCCGATGTCGCCGACCCAGCGGCATTGCCACCCGGATGTGCCGACCTGAAGTCGCTCACGCAGTGGTACAATCGTGTGCTGGAAGACGAAATTCGCAAAGCCCCCGATCAGTATTGGTGGCTGCATCGTCGTTGGCGAGAACCGCCGCAACGAGCGAAAGCGAAAAAACTTGCTGCGGCCGAGATGCCGCTCGAACGACGCGAAGCCGCATGAACTGGATCACCGTAGCTCAGGCCAGCGATTGTCCCCCGGGCACCTCGCGCGAGTGCGTCGCCGCCGGTAACATCGTCGCCCTCTTCAATGTCGACGGCCAGTTCTTCGCCCTCGACGGCATCTGCCCGCATCAAGGGGGCCCGCTCGGCAAGGGGCGCCTCACTGGCTGCATCGTCACTTGCCCTTGGCACGGCTTTCAATTCGACGTGACCACTGGTCAGCACCAGACCAGCAAGTCGCTGGTGCATCCCTCGTTCCCCGTGCGCGTCGAGGGAAACGACGTGCAGGTGGGGATCGGTTCAAGTTCGCAGCTTTAATGTCAAGATTGGAAAGTGCGGTCGTTAGACTCCGACGCCGCTGAGCACGTGCTGCAGTTCGGTCATTGCTGCCAGGTCGTCGTGCCGCCCTTCCTTGGCGAACAGAGCCTGCAGGTTGGCGAGAATCCGGCCGAGCCATTGCGAGTGCGTGGCGGGAGCAAGATAGTTCTCGTCGCGCGGAATCTTGCGACCGGCAACTTGCTCTATCCGGCGAAAGGCTTCTTCGGTGGTCAGGGCCTGGCCACCATAGAAGGGGTCGATCAGCAACCAACCTTCGTCGGTTCGTACGCGGGCCAGGAAGTGTGCAGGCGAATTCACGCCTTCGATGTGCAGCCCGACTTTCTCGCCCACAGCTTTGTAAAGCAGGGCGAGAATGATGGGCAACCCGCGACGCGTGTTCAGCACCACCGGCACGTAGCTGTTGAGTGCGACATAGTAGTTGTCGAGATTGCCGACGAATCGCTCTTCTTCGAAGAAAACGTCGTGCAAATGTGCCAGCAGCGCATTGGGGTTGTCGCTACGACACTGTGACCGAATCTTGTCGGCCAGTTTGAGCACCGCCTGCTCCACCCGCTCGGGGGCGATATCGTCCAAAGCATGCAGCGAAACGGCGATGGCCGCTCGCAGTAACCCGTCGGTGGTGTTCAGGTCAGCCATTTGGTCGGCAAACCAACGATACGCTTCTGGCCGGCAGTACATGGGTTCAATCCCGGTCTCGTGGCGCATGAGAAGGGCTCACTTGCTGGAGAATTTAATGCGGACTGGCAGGTACAAATTGCAACGACTCAGGCGAGCAACGTGAAATCACGAGACTCACCACGCACACTTAGAATTGTTGGAGAGATACAATTCTTAATGGCATAATGATGACAAAACCAACATCAATTCTTGGTACCAGAAGCAGATTTTCGAGATTAAGTTCGCCCTACTTTTCGCAGCAATCTTGCCCGTGTCTCGCCCTGTAGCCGATAAGTTGTTACGGCTGTCGACTTTCCGTGTCGAACGAAAAATTTTCGGCGAAGCCCGATCCTTTTTGAGTCACCGTTCGTTTAGAGCTGTAACCTTGTTCGAAAACTTGCTTAGCGATCCCACTGACGCAGACGAGTCACGAGCGATTGCACCTGCGAGCGGTTCTTCTCGAAAAAGGCCAGCATCGCCAGGATGCAGATGCCCATTCCGATGCCGAATGCCCACCAAGGCCACACGTGCTCGATTGCGCGAGCGGCGTGCCACACCATGCTCATCATCGCGAGCAAGGTAAACACAGCGCCTAGGTAGAGAAACGCACGGATTCTCAAAAGTACTCCTGCCAGCGCGCCAGAAAGTGCTAAACAGGCCAGAATTATCGGTGGCCAAAGACCAAGCCCTGCGCGATGCAAAAAGATCTCAAACGTCGAGCTCACATAAATCACAATCAGCGACGCATAACGAATCGTTGATAACAGTTCGCTGCTCAATCGACTCCGGTTGATATGGGCTGCAATAAGCACCGCAACTGCGGGTGGTATTAACCAGAACTGGGGATGTTGCAGAATGCTCCAATGCGACTGATGCAAAAGTGACCATAGCGCGCCGTTGCCAGCGACCGCTGCCGCGAGGGCTGCCGACCACGATTTGCGCACGAGGCTCAGCAGCAAATACATGAGCCCCGCAGAGAACATCAGCAACGTGTAATCATAGTCTTCGCGGTTATGTACCACCCACAAGGCGAGGATTGGCAGCAGTGGCAGGAATGAGCCAGTCCGCTGAAACGGTTCCGCGAGCACCGGCAAGCGCAGACGCCAGAAGAGCTCTCCCAGGCCGACTCCCGCGAAGGCAATCGCCATGATGACATACGGCCAATAAGGCTTGAGGACATCGTCAAACCACATGGGTTTGCACAGATAGACGTGAGCGAAGAGCAGCCCGCCCACCAGCTGCGCTCCATACACGAACCACGTGCGGCGGTGCTGTTCGGCTCGTTCGTGTGCTCCCGGCGAAAGCGCCAGAGCAATCAGGCCGACGATGAATAGCACCAGCAACACCGCGACCGCGAGTACTTGAACGTCATCGACGCCCGCTCCCACGCTCGGCTCAAACAGGGAGATCTCACCGCCCAGCAAAGCGAGCAAGGTGGCAATCGCCAGCGCCGAGGAAACATAGCCGGCTCGCAGTGAACTCTTCAGCCACGATTCCTGGCGAAAGATGAACCGCGGCAGCACGAGGCCATACACAAACGTCAACACGGCCAGCACCATCAGCAGGCGGAAGGCGCGGGTCATCGACTCCATCAGTGACGAACCTGGCAGCAAGTCGGACCAGCCCAGATAAACGCAAGTCAAACCGCCGAGCAATAAAGCGGTGAGCTGAAAGCCCTCTTGGCGTTGTCGCTGAGCTAAGCAGGCAACGGCGTAACCGATGAGTGCTGGGGCAAAGGCAATCGCGACGCGCTGTTCGCGAGTCCACAGGTTTTGCATTCCATAGAACTCGAACACACAAATGCCAGCGCCAAGCAGCAGCGTGACCGTTGGCAGCCAGCGGTCGATGCGTGTGAGGCCGCCCACGGTATCACTGATTCCCAGCTTCTCGCCCCAGGCGGCAAGGTTCGCTCCAAAGCTCCACAGGTGACCGGCGAGAGCAATCACGCCCGCTAAGGCTAGTGCATGTAGACAAGCCATGGGGATTGTTGCTTGCTGCAATGGTGCCAGCGCCAAGGCGCAGGCGATCCAGAGCCAGACGAAGAGCATCGGGAAGATGTAAGTTGCCTGGCGATCCCAGAGCGAACCAATGTTGACGACTCCTAGCACCAGCCAGGTCACCGTTAGAGCAATCAGTCCGTAGTCGAAACCCGGTAGTCCGCTCAGATACCAGGTCGATCCCACGGAGAGCAAATGCCCGGCACTCGATAGTCCAAGGATGGTGGTGACGATCAGAATCGCCAGTGTGCCCGCGCGGGGTCCCGTCCAGCGAGGAGAAAAAACCTGCTGCAATTGGCGCTGAAAGCGAATCTCGATCCACTGCCACCAGCCGCCGATGACGATGGCGGCGAGCAGGCAGCCATTGATAGCGACGAGGAACGCCGAGTTGCCAAGCAATGTCCAGACCGACCGGCTGACCGTCCAAGGAACTGCTGCTGCGAGTGAGGCAAGGCAGAGCGAAGCGATTGCGTAGGGCTGACTCCGCCGCGCCAAGCCGAGCATGATCGCGACGAAACAGGTGCCCGCGATGATAAAGGTGGAGAAGAATGGCCTTTCGGGATCATGAAAGTTGCCACGGATCGCAAGAAACACCAGCAGACCGCACAGGGCAGCAGCAATCGCATGATGGGGCGCGAAGCCTCTACGCGGTACTGCGACCACATCGACAGAAGTTTGCGATGCCGCATGCCAGGCAACGGCGCCGCTGGTAAACAGGGCCATCAGCAGCCAGCCAACTTCGAGCGTGTGATAGGCAATCCATAAATTTAGAGCGACGAGAACTTCGGCGCGAATCGCGACCAGAGGAACAAACGCAATGCAGAGCGCCACGAGCACGCTCGCGCCGAGCGGCCAGCTTCGCTGAGCGCGCGAGATACCGAGCGCGACGAGTAGGGGGACTGCGATCAGGGTCAGGGAGACAATCGTCGACCAGTGAGCCACGTACATCGCTTCTGCGGGAAGCATGTCCGGCGCAGCGATGATGCAGGCAATCGACCAGACAACGGCAGCCAAACAGAGCAGCGTACTGACGCCGATGAACGTCTTGAAGAACTGTTCGTTGCGCAGCCTTTCGGAAGGGCGAGCTTGTGCGTGCGGCAGCAGCCAATGGGCGAGACCGAGCCAAAGGGCTGCGTAGATACTCGCAGCGAGAACATTCCATTGCAGGCCTTCGGCAGCGACCAGGCTCTCGGGAATGTTCTTGCCGGAGACGTGCAGCGTGAAGGCCAGATTCGCGGCCAGTTGAAATAGCAATCCACCGCCCAAGGCGAACGCAGGTTGTTTCTCTGTTATTGCCAAACCGAGAAACACAACCACGCCGAGCAAGATGGGTCCGGCATACGAGGCGGTCGGTCCCATCCACTCGAAGATCGAGCCTGTCTTGGGCGGATGCATCGGGATGCTGGACGCATTTTGCGCGACGGCAAAGATGGTAATCGCCAGGAGCGGCAAGACCCCGAGTATCAAAGGCTGGAAGCGGAACCATTCGAGCCAATGGTTTTCGAGCGGTTTCCAGCGGAGCCAGGACTGGGTTTGCAGCAGCTTTGCCAGGCGCTCGCGAGCGATATACAGACTCAGTAAGACAATGCCGTAGATGCCGAACAGCCAGCGAGCGGCCGAGGCCGTCGCATCCTCCGCCTGCCAAACCTGGGCAATCAAAAACAGGCTGGCCCAACCAGCCAGACAGAGACCGATGAGTTTGAGGCCGGTGATGCGATCGACAAGTGCGACGACTAGCGCGCCGATTACGGCAAGCACACCGACGGCCAAACGACCTTTATGCGATTGATCGAGCCACGGGATCTCTGCCGAAGTCAAATTCTTCGCGATGGCTCCCAATTCCCAGGCCATGCCCGTCCAGGCTGACGAAATGGTGAGCAGCAGGAGGAGAGCCACGCTGATGCCGAGCAAGGCGTGATCGCAGGCAGGAAATGGTGGATGCAACAGTTCGTAGAGTGCGGTTCCCGTGCGAGTAAAGCGGCGAACGATGCTCCAGGCACCAGCCGACGCAGCAAGGGCCAACAACTGCGCTTGCAGATTTTCGCCGCGCAAAAACCACAGATGGTCGACAGTGACGGGTGGCCAGCAGGCGGCGATCGCGAAGGCAATGGTGATGGTGGCCATCGCTTGGGCGACCGCCAGCGCTTCGGGCCAACGACGCGCGAGACAGACGATGCCCCAGATGCTGGTCGCGAGTGCAGCATAAATGGCATGCACGGCGAATCGGCCTGGCAAAACCCACAGCACAAACGGTGAAGCAGCCAGGATGGCGAGCGCAGCACCATGAGTGAGGGGCATGATGAGCCGCGAATACAGTTGGCTCGTCTTTTCCCAGGCAGCGAACTCTGTCGTCGACAGTTTCCAGCTGGGCCTGCTGAGCACCAAAGCGATGATGCTGAAGCTGGCCGCGGACAAGATCGTGGCCATCAGAATCCGTCGCTCAGGCAACAGATGCAATTGCAGCAGCAGTGCATAGACCGTGCTGTTTCGTTCGAGCAGTTGCACGAGCGCGACCCACAGCAGCGCCATGGCGGCAGAGATCGCAAATTCGTTGGTCAGGCGAATGGCAATCACAAACAGCGCGATCGCATAGACCAAAAACAGCGGTCCCGTGAGATCGCCATCGCCGGTCCAACCGGCAATCGGCACAAAGCCCGACCAGCCCGCGACCAGCAAGCTGAGGCCGCTCATCACGCCGCCTGTCAGCAAGTAAGCGAGGGCAATCTCGCGTTCACCGCGCACGTAGTGCCACGCGCCAACGCCCGCAATCGTCAGGGCAATCACCGTGAGCATCAAGCTCGTTCGCCCCAGCAGGGCAGCTTGAACCCAACTCAGTGGAGCTTCGCTAGAGACCAGTTGCAGCCACCAGAAGAAGCCAATGAGAACAGCCAGTGACAGCGCCGCAGCGGCCGCCGAATGCAGTGCGGGTAAACGAGTGCGGATGGCGATCACCAGCAGCCCGACTCCTGTGAGAAGAGCCACGTTGAGCATCAACTCGGGACGTGGCCAGGCGGCAACCCATAACAACAGTTGCGCGGCGACACCGACAATGGCGATTGCTGTTCCAGCGGTGCGAAACGTCGCCAGCGAGCGGGCCAGGGTGCGCCGATGCACAACGACGCCAATGGCGAGTGTCGAACTGGCGACCAAGGTCAGTAGCGGAGCCAGCCGCGCGAACGTGAACCACTGAGGCTCTACTTTGAAGATCAACAAACCAAGTGGTGGCACCAGGGCGAACAGACTGACACCCAGTACGAGAAATGTCTGCTCGATTCGTTTAGCCGACATCTTGCGCCAGGTTTGGGCGCGCCAGATTTGGCCGAGTGTGGCCACCAGATAGGAAGCAACCGGCAGCAACCCGAGGAAATTGATGACCGCACTGGAACTGTCGCTCATCGCTCCGCGGTTGATCACCACTTGTGCGAGACAGCAGCCGAGAATCGCGACGGAGAGACGCAGCGCTCCTTCACCCACGAGGACCCGACTGCCGGAGTAGGCAACCCAACCAAACACGCTCAGTCCCGTGAGCAAGGCGAAGATCAAGAGCGGATCGCCCAGCGGACGTTGCAATTCGCCTTGCCCTGAGAGCACCACGCCCGCACTAAAGCTGAGGGGCACGAGCAGCAGGGCAATGATCAGAATCGCGCGGCTGACCGCGGCCAGGTTCCAACGGCGTAGCGTGTAGAGGCCGGCGCTATGAAATAAGACCGTAAAGACCAAAAACAGCAACGCGGGAAAGTAGGGAATCCGCTGCAGTGTCTGACGCAAGCTGATGACGAGGCCGATTGCGCTGATCACAATCACCAGCCCGGCAATTACTTCGCCCCAGCGGATGTTGCTCTCTTCCATGAAGCTCTGCAGCATGTCTGCGAGCGTGCGAGAGGGTGTGATTTTTTCGCGAGGGGAAAGGGAAGCAGCGTCGCGAACGGAGATCGATGGTCCGGCCGAGGCCGAGACAACGGGGCGCGCCGGCAGGGGCGGCGGCTCGATTTCTTCCAACAAACTCGCATCGACAATTTCCGCCACGAGCGGTTCATCAGCGATGAAATGAAGCTTTGGCAGCGGTGGCGGCGTTACTTCCGGAATGGTCGATTGGGTCGACTCGACGGCGGGAGCAGTAGCAGCCGTTGACTCTTCAACCAGTATTGGCGGAATTGCTTCCTGGGGCTTGGTGTAGCGGGGCCAGCATTCTTCCGGCACTTGCTCGCCCAATCGCGCCAAGTCGTGATTGAGCACCTTCAGCAGGCTAGTGCATTGTTCGTACGGCAGATGTCCGGCAGCGTGCAAGCGGTTCAACTGCCGGGCGGTGCCGATCAGTTCGTCGCGTGTGCGATTGGCCACTGAGACCAAGGGAACCGCGCCGCAATGCGTGCAGCGGCCATTCATCAGGGCGATGCGTCCACACTTGTTGCAACGGGCAGCATCGGTGTTGGTGGTCAGGGCTCGAAAGATCATCGCAAAGAAGAGCCAGCTGACGTGACCAACGACGGTGACGATACCCAGCAAGATTGCGAGTCCGCACAGCAGTCCGGCGATTTCGCTGTTCATTCCAATCACCACCCGTGGCAGATCTGCCGAGAAGCATCGTTGGTTCTGGGCTCGGCCGACGCGAATGCGCGCAGCGCGAGCCCTACCACTTCTCTCTTAGGCAAATTTACCCACCGAAATTGGCGCGAGTTGCCGAATATTCGTCAAAAAGGTCATCAATTCCCGATCGCTCGCTAGGTTTGCGCGGTCTTTACCCGGGCGAGGCGAATCTTTTACGTCGGGCTCAAGTTGTGTCATCAGGCTGCCTGTTGGGCGTAAAGCGAGCGTAACGAATATTCGCAACGAAGCTTGCTCGGCATGTTCGGTGGCGGGATGATGACCGGCTGGCAGTAAAACAAACCGAGGCGAGGGTAAGGCGATGGCGATTTTCACGCGAGCATGCTGCGGACTGATGTTGGTGCTTGGTGTGCCCCTACTTGGTGCCGGGCAGACGCACCCCGCGGCCGAGAAGACGCCGGCCGTTGATCCTCGCAGCGTGCATCTGGCCTTTACCGATGGCAGCCATTTGAAGGTTATGCTAGCCGAAGAAACCATCGAGCTGCAAACGCCGCACGGCAAGCTGTCGTTCCCGATTGGCGATATCCAGCGCATTGAGTTCGCGCAGCGAGTCTCGGAAGAAACTTCGCTGGCCATCGATCAAGACATCGGTAAGCTCGGTCACGACGATTACAAAACGCGTGAAGCGGCCATGGCCAGGCTGCTCGAGCGAAAAGAAAAGAGCTTCGCCCCGCTACTGCGAGCCGCGCGCAGCCAGACCGATGCCGAGATGCGCGCGAGAATTGATCAACTGGTCGACAGACTGCGGCAGACAATTCCCGAAGAGCAGTTGAACGTCCGCTTGAACGACGTTGTCTACACAGCCGACTCGAAGATTGCCGGCAGGTTATCGGCCGGCAGCTTTAAGATCAGTTCGGCGCAGTTCGGTCAGCTGCAACTCAAATTGGCTGATATCCGCGAACTGCGGTCGCAAGCGGCGGGACCAGCCATCGATGAAATCGATCCCAAACTGATTCAGGCCGATCCTGGCAACATGCTCAGCCATCAATACGAGCTTGGCAAGACGTTTTACTATCGCGTCACCGGCAGTCAGCACGGCACTTGCTACGGCACCGACGTCTACACGACCGATAGCTCCATCGCGGCGGCCGCGGTTCACATGGGCTTGCTCAAGCCGGGCGAAACGGGCGTCATGATCGTCTCGGTAATCGCCTCGCCACCTGCCTTCGTCAGTTCCTCGCGGAACGGTGTGAGCAGCAGTAGCTGGAGCCAATACACCGCCGCCTACACGATGAAGAAGGCCAGGTTGGCCAATGCGAACTCGCCGTAGGTACACGTGAATGGTCCTCACGCCCATGACAGCCACGCTCGAGCAATCGCCAGCGATTGAACGCTCTGCCAAGAGCAGCACCTTCACCCTGCGTGAATTGCTGCTGCAAATCTCTTGGCTGGCGATCCTGCTGGCCCTGTTTCGAGCAGGCGGCACCGAACTGCTAATCATCAGTGTGCCTGCCGTCCTGGCCAACCTTTCGGCATTCGCTTTTATCGGGCAGAGTCCTCGCTGGTGCTGGCAAATCCTGGCGACAACCATCGTTGTGAGTGTGATAGCGGTGTTTTTGAGTCCTCTGGATATCGCGAGAGGCATACCATACCGCCAAGGGGCGGCGGAAAACAACCTGAAGCAAGTCGGCATCGCACTTGCGATCCACGAATCTGCGAAGGGAAACCGCCCGCCCATCACAATCGAGAAGACCGGGGGCGCGGTGCACAGTTGGCGAAGCACACTGCTCGACTCTCTTGGCCGGCCCGACATTGCCGAAAGCTACGACTGGGATGAAGCATGGGACGGGCCTAATAACGCCGCTCTCCACCAAACGAAGATCAGCACTTGCCAATTTCGTTATGGCCCGGCCGGTGTATCACCAACGGACGTAGCATTTCTCGCAATCACCGTTCCTGGCGGCTATCCCGACGGAAGCTTTTTCGTCGTCGAAGTTCCCAATAGTGGCATCAACTTCTTTGAGCCGCGCGACATCAGTTTGCAAGATCTATCGCAGCCTGGTTGTCGGGGAGTCCACAAGAATGGCACGTCGACACACATCCTCTGGCCCGATGGCTCCGTCGAACTGGTCGCGGTGACGAAGTTGCCTGATCGCATTAACCAGAAACTGCGGGAGCGACGCGCTTTCGCCATTCGGCAGCAAAACCAGCTGTCCAGCCCGGGAAATCGGCCCAAACAGCCCGATTAGCCGCGGAATCGACCAATGTTGATTGACATCGCCGTTTTGCAGCGACTAATTTATCTAGAGGGGCATTTGACCGGGGGTGGCCGCGCGGGCTTGATCGTCAGGATTTCCGTCGCGAAAGCCAATGGTTGCCGCAGGGTAGTTTGTCGACCTTATCTCCTTCGACAAGCTCACTTTGCACGAGGCAGCAACCAGTGCCGATTCCGGCCGCAGTCGCCCTACAGCAAGAGGAACAGGATCATGCAGGTGTTTTCCCGGGTCGCGTTGTTTTTGGTTGGCTCAGCTGGCCTCTGTCTGGCCGCGGTTGCACAGGCCCAAGAGCCCGCCCCCGCCGCCAATAACTTGATCGCCTCTGCCGAGCCCGATGCCAACGGCTTTCTGGTGCTGCCGCTCCCCAAGCCGGGCGCCGGCGAAACCCTGGGGCAGTTCGAATCGCGGAAGACCCAAGTCAAAACGCGGGTGCTGAACGCCATTCGCGCCGATTTGCCCCTCGGCGAAAACGCCTTGATGGTCGAGAAGTACTTCAACAACTTCGAATTTCGCACGCTGACCCAAACCACGCCCGAAGCGCTCGATGCCTTGCCCAAGGCCCGGTTCGACTTCTTCAAGTACTACATTTTCGTCTGCAAGAATCAGGAAACGCACCAGGAGATGGTCCGCCTGACGTTCAACATGATGCAGCAGATCGTTAACAACAACTTTCACCCCGTCGTTCGCTACAACGCCATGATCATGATTGGCGACCTGAACGAACAGGAAGTGCTGCGATTTGGCAGCGACCTGAAGTTGCCCGAACCCTATGCCGCCACGCTGCCGTTTATGGTTGACCGGTTGGATGACGCGCGGACTCCCGATCCGGTAAAGATCGCCGCCCTCGTGGGCATTCTGCGTCATTTGGAATGGGAACCCTACCGCGGCGCTCCGCTGCCCGCTGGTACCCGCACCACGATGCTCAACGCACTCGTCAAGCTGGCTGAAATGAAGGATCCACCTGCAGGCCGCACCGCTGAGGGTCAGCAATGGCTTCGTCGCCGCGCCATCGAGGCCCTGGGCCTGGCCAGCGTCACCACTGCCACCCCCGCGGCTGTCACCGCGATCGAGAAGGTGCTGAAGGACTCGTCGGAACCATTGGCACTGCGTTGCTCGGCCGCGATGGCGATGGGACGAGCCAATGTGCCCGCCAACCACAAAGTCGATGCCAACGAACTGTCTCGCTTGCTGGCGAACTTGGCTGCAACCTCGGTCAAGACGGAGTTCGAGCGGCTGATTGCCATGAACCAGAAGGAAAAAGAACATGCCGCCGTGTATGCCACGATTGGCTCCGGTACTGGTGGCGGCAACTTCGGCGGGCCGGGTGGCGGCGAAGGTTTCGCACGGCCGGCCATGATGCCGCCCATGGGTGGTATCGACGGCATGATTGGCCCCGGGGGTATGAATCAATTTGCGGAAGACCCCAAGGCGTACCGACTGGATGCCGTTCGCAAACGTCTGCGTTATCAGCTGCACTGCGTGCAGACCGGCCTCGGACATCCGCTCGATAAGACCGGCACGCCGCCGAATCCGAATATCCGCAAGGGTGCGCAGCGTCTAGCTACAAATGCCGCCGAACGTAAAGCCGCAGAAGACTTGCTCGCCGCCGTCAACAAGCTGGCTGATATCGTCGAGAAAAACAGGACCGATCTGGCTCAACTCGAAACCACGATGCTCACCGAGTCAAAGATGCTGGAAGCGGCGATTGCCCGCACGGTTCCCGCACCGGCACCAGCCGAAGCTGCTCCGGCAGCGCCCGGTCAGCCCGCCGCTCCCGGTGCCCCGGCTGCCAAGCCCGCAGCAGCCAGCGACGACGATCTGCTCGGCGGCGCTGCACCCGCGAAGAAGTAAGCTCGCTCCGCGAGTGGTAATTCGATCTCTCTTTGCATTCGTCCTGTCGGGACGAATGCCGGCGGAGCGTTGCAACTACACTCAGCAGGACATCACACCCGGGCCAGTTCGGTCTGTGGCAATTCGCCACGCACCCAACCCGCTGAGACGGCAAACGCATAGCTGCCAAACAGTGCGAAGGCGAAGAACAAGTCGCCGAGCAGTGTGTTGCGGAAGAAGGGAAGCCCCTGCTGGTAGCAGTGCATCAGCCCTTCAAGATCGTGCGAGTACATGGTCGACCATGGCAGCCAGGCGAAGTTCGTCGCCAGGAAGAACAGGACCGACGAAACCAGGCTGCACCCAACGAGGGCGAGCACGCTGCCCACGATCCCGGCCAGGCCCGACGAACGCTCGAGGCGAACCCACTTTCGCAGCCAGCCGCTCCAAACCATGGGGAGCATGATCATCGCATAGACGATGACCATCATTTGCCACTCGTAACCGCCGAGGAAGGCGTCGGCGATGGTCATCGAGAGCCAAGGAGCCAGCGCGGCGACCCACCAGCGATGAAAGAAATAGCCAGCAAACAGCGAGATGGCCGCGATGGGGGCGAAGTTGGGCAGTTCGGGCCCGAGCACAATGCGAACCCCAGCGCCCAGGGTGACCAGCAGGGCGAGAACCAGCGATTCGACGAGCAACGAACGATTCATCACAACCTTCTTCATTACGGACTCCCGCCAGGCGGCGCTGCAAAGGTGCGAGGCTCCTTCGGTTAGAAGTACCCCAGGACGGCGATTTTAGCGGTAATTTCCGAACTTCCACAAGAGCGTGTCACCGGCCTGCACCTCATACACGCCACAGCTGCGGTCGGCCAACTTGCCGTTCACCTCGTACAGCCAGCTGTTGCCGCCAGCCTGATTACTCAGGTCATCGATGGCTGTCACCAGCACGGTGGCTCCCGAGCCTCGATGCTTGAACTTCACCCCACGCGGGTGCTTGGCCGCCGCTTCGAGCACCTCCAGGGCGGTCTGCTTTTCCTTCCAGGGAATGGCCGTGAACTGCCTTTTTGACCCATCGCCATAGTCGATTGTCAGCTGAACGGTCTTCACTTCGAGGGGCGGCAGAATCTTGACTGGGGCCGGCTCTTGAGCCACAGCCACACTCACCCCCAGCATCAAAATCGCCGTGACAAGCATCCGTCGACCAATCAGTTCTGTATTGTTCATATCTCTTTCACTTCTCTCTTTCACTTCGCCTTCCGCCCTCGCCCACCGCAGCCTTGGCGGCTAGATTGCGAGAGACACTTCCGATCGACCTGGTACAAGGATTGACGCTGGTGACCGCTGGTTCCGCCCCGATTTTACCGACAATCAAGCTTTCGTTCCCGCGAGCCGGCATTGCCTTGCTCAGTGTCGATCTACCGGGCAAGTCGGCCAACGTGTTGTCGGCTGCCGTGGTCGCCGATCTGCAATCGCACTTGCAAACCTTGCGTGCAACACCCGACCTGCAAGGAATTATTTTAGCCTCCGGCAAGCCGGGAACCTTCATCGCCGGCGCGGATATTCGAGAATTTGTCGGCTTGATGGACCAGCCCACGAATGTGGCGGAACTGTGTCGCCGCGGTCAGACGTTGCTCGCACAGCTGACGGAGCTTGCTGCGGTCAGTGTCGCGGCCATCGATGGCGTCTGCCTGGGTGGCGGACTGGAACTGGCCCTCGCTTGCGACCGGCGGATTGTCACTACCAATCCCAAGACGCAGCTGGGCCTGCCGGAAGTCAAGCTCGGCCTCATTCCAGGCTGGGGTGGCTGTGCTCGCTTACCGCGGCTCGTGGGGCCAGCGGCGGCCGTCGAGATGATCACCACCGGCAATCCGCTGTCGGCGGCAGCTGCCGTGCAATTGGGCCTCGCCGACGAAGTGGTGGGCAGCGAACAGTTGCTGGCAGCGGCGGTAGCGATTGTCGAACGAGAAGCAAAATCAAAAGCCTATTTGACCGATCGTCAGCGATTGAGCCAAGGGACGCGCATGACCGGGGCGGATCTCGATTTTCTCCGCTTCACCACTGCCCCCAAGTTGGCCCCCGAGGCCGAACATCAGCCTGCGGCCATGACGGCGCTGAACTTGATTGTCGATACTGCCCCCGCCGATTTGGCCACGGCACTCGCGGCCGAGACCACGGCCTTCAGTCAGCTATTTGGGTCGCCAGCCAATCGCGCGCTCGTGCATGTCTTCTTTTTGCAGGACTACAACAAGCACGTGCAGGCCAGTGCAGCAGCCACCGCGCGGCCGGCGCAGAGCGTGAGTGTGCTCGGCGCGGGGATCATGGGAATCGGCATTGCCGCTGCGGCGCTGCGCGCGGGTTTGCAAGTTCGCTTGGGCGATGCCGACCAAGCGCGGCTAGCCGGCGCGTGTACCGATGCAGTTCAGGAAGCCTCGTACGATCCGGCGAGCAAGGCCGTAGATCCCGAGCGGGCCAGCCAGCTGACCGCGAATATGGCCGCGGTGCTTAGCGATACTGATCTCGCCGCCAGCGACGTGCTGATTGAAGCGATCATCGAAAACTATGAGATCAAAGTCGCGGTGCTGCAAAAGCTGGAAGCTCTGCAACCTGCGAATGCGATTCTCGCTTCCAACACGTCGTCGATTCCCATTTCGCGACTTGGCAGCGCGTTGCAGCGGCCCGATCGCTTTTGCGGGATGCACTTTTTCAATCCCGTCAAACGGATGAAGCTGGTCGAAGTCATTCGTGGCGAACAGACCAGCGACGACACCATTTCCGCAGCGATTGCCCTCGCGCGCAAACTCGGCAAGATGCCGGTCGTGGTTGCCGATGGCCCCGGCTTTCTCGTCAATCGCCTGCTATCGCCTTACCTAAACGAATCGATCGAACTGTTGCACGACGGTCACTCGCCGCGCGAGATCGACGAGGCAGCAGTCGCCTATGGCATGCCGCTTGGCCCACTGGCGCTCTACGACCTCGTCGGACTGGATACTGCCTTCTACGCGGGCCGAACCATGTACGAAGCCTGGCCTGACCGCGTCCGTGCGTCGCCAATATTGCCGGCGCTCATCAAGCGCAAGCGGCTCGGCCGCAAAAGTGGTTCAGGCTTCTTTGCTTACCGCGAAGCAGTGCAGGAGCCGCTCGACGACGAAGGTACGGCACAGATTCTGAAACAGTATGTGCGCCGCGAAGATCGGCTGCCGCTTGAGCTGTTACAGGACCGACTGCTGCTGCCGATGCTGCTTGAAGCGTGCCGCGTGCTGGAAGAAGAACGCGTGCGCGATGCCCGCGATATCGACCTGGGGGTGATCTTCGGCCTGGGCTTTCCCGCCTTTCGCGGCGGCATTCTGCACTGGGCCCAAGGCCTCGGCGGCGCTGCGATCCTGCGCAAACTCGAGCCCTGGCGCAACCGCGGCCTGCGCTACGAGCCACCGCAACTGGTGCTCGACTGGGCCGCTGGCAAGCGCCAACTCACCGCGTGACGGATTCGCTCGACGTCGGGCTACTTGAACTTACTCCGCTGCCAGGCTGGCGCAGACAAGTTCGTCGTCGTTGCGGGCAAAGACGCACTTGTTGGCGAAGCCAGGGTGCGACCAGCAGACGCCGCCCCGTTGGCGAAGCTGTTCGAGTGTGGGCTCGATTAACTTCGCGCGACTGATTTCGTCGTAGCCCTGCGGACTCAGTTTGGCGATGATCAATTCGCCGCGTTCGTTAAACAAGAAGTAACGGTCGCCGTTCTTCACGAAGTGAATGGTGCTCCAGCGCGCCTTGGGAACCGCGGTCGTGTTCTCCCAAACTCGGTCGCCCGTCTTGGCATCGAGGCAGCGGAGTTCGCCATAGCTGTCGACGCCGTAGATATAGCCATTCTCGAATACGGGCGTGCTGATGATGGAGTGCAGGGCGTCGGTGTTTCGTTCGTCACGGCCGATCACGTGCCACAACTTTTCAGCCTTGGCCGTCTCGCGATCGAGCTTCAGGAGCAACGAGCCATCGTAGAACGAAGTGAAGAACACGCGATCTCCTTCGATGACCGGCGTCGCCACACCAATGGGCATGTTCCGCGGCTTCCAGGCCTCGGACCATTGCGGCTTGCCATCCTTCACGTCCAAGCCCGTGACACTATCGCCGGTCCAGCAGATGGCGACGCGCTTGCCACCCTGATCGACGACGAGCGGCGTCGAATACTGACCACGATCGTTGAGCGCTTGCCAGACATCAGCGCCGGTGTCTTTATTCACCGCCACGATGCAGGCCCCGTTCTTCCCGCCAATATGCAACAGCAGCAAGTCGCCTTCGACCAATGGCGCGGCGGTGATGCCCCAAATGGGCATCGCAATTTGATAGTCGGTTTCGAGATCTCGCTTCCAAAGGATCTTGCCGCTCGCTGCGTCCAGACAATGAAGCCAACCGGTCGCTCCGAGCGCGTACGCTTTGCCGGCGTCGATGGTCACCGAAGCGCGCGGCCCGGCAGCATAGCCCACTTTGCCATACTCGCAGGGATACGAAACCATCCAGACGGGCGCGCCTGTCTGTTCGTCGAAGCAGTGAATTCGCTCTTCCGGCTTGTTGCGGTCCGGCACGCGATCCGTCACGTACACCTTGCCGCCAGCAATCGTCGGGCCGGTGTACCCCGCGCCAATCTTCGCCCGCCACTTGATGGCTAGCTGAGGCTCTTTGAACTTTTCGACCAGGCCCGTCTCGTGCCAGACGCCGTCCCGATTCGACCCGCGCCACTGCGGCCAATCTTCAGCTTGCAACTTGCTGTCGACTAGCAGGCCAGCACAGGCCACAAACAGCACGAAACCGAAACCAAGACGGAAAGTTTGCATCGCGGAGACTCGCGTGGTGATCAGGACCAGCAGATTTGCTTCTTCGGTTATATCGCGCGGCGCGAACCGTGGGGCAGCGCTGGCGCTCTTTTCGCTGTCGCATTGCTGGCGGCCAGCGGTCTATAATCGGCGAGATTGCCCACCTATCCTTTCCGCTCAGCCCGTTTCCTTCCCCCGGGAGATCAGCCAATGCGTCGTTCGTTTTCCATTCCCTCCCTTGTGACTCTCGCGGCAGTTCTAGCGACCGGTACCGCCTGCTGCTGGAACTTCGCCAGTGCCAAAGCGCCCGACAAGCCCGGCAGTAAGAACGCCGCCAACATCGAAGCCGAACGAGGCGAGTGGTCTCGCTGGCGGGGCCCGAACGGCGACGGCATCAGCTACGAAACGGGCCTGCTGAGCGAGTGGCCCGAAGAAGGTCCGCCGCTGGCCTGGCATGCCAAAGGCTTTGGCAAAGGGATGTCGAGCGTAGCGGTGAAGGGTGGCAAGGTTTATACGCTCGGCAACTTGAAGGGCAAAACGCAGCTAATCGCCGCCGATATCAAAGACGGCGCGATTCTTTGGTCGACCGAAGTTGGCAGCGGGAGCAATCCCAATTGCACACCCACCGTCGATGGTGAACTGGTCTTCACGCTCACTCACGGTGGCGACCTGGCGTGCTGCAAGGCCGATAGTGGCGACCTGGTTTGGAAAAAGAACTTTGCCCAGGACTTCAGCGGCAAGATGATGTCGGGCTGGGGCTACAGCGAATCTCCGCTGGTCGATGGCGATCGCGTGATCTGCACTCCCGGTGGTCAAGGCGCTCTGCTGGTGGCGCTCGATCGCAAGACGGGCGAAAAGATCTGGGAGTCCGCTGCGCCGGGCGACCTCGGCCGCAAAGGCAAAGACGGCGCGGGCTACGCTTCCGTCGTCATCAGCAACGGTGCTGGCGTCAAGCAATACATCACGCTGACCGGACGTGGCATCGTGAGTGTTGATGCGGCCACCGGCAAACTGCTGTGGCATTACAACGACGTGGCCAATGGCACCGCGAACATTCCCACGCCCATCATCAGCGGCGATTATGTTTTTTGCAGCAGCGGTTATGGCGATGGCGGGACGGCTCTGCTCAAGATCACGAAGGACGGCAGCGAACTGAAGGCCAACGAAGAGTACTATTTCTCCGCCAAGGAAATGCAGAACCATCACGGCGGCATGATCCTCCTGGATGGTCACGTCTACATGGGGCACGGCCACAACAACGGCTTCCCACTCTGTGTTGACCTGAAGACGGGCAAAGACGCCTGGCGTCCTGGTCGCGGCGCGGGGAGCGGTTCCGCCGCAATTGCGTACGCCGACGGGCATCTCTACTTCCGCTATCAAGACGCGACGATGGCGCTGATTGAAGCCACGCCGAAGGACTACGTCCAGAAGGGGAAGTTCAAGATCGCCACCAAGAACGGCGAAAGCTGGCCACACCCCGTCATCGCCGGCGGCAAGCTTTACCTGCGCGATCAAGACTCGCTGCTGTGCTACGACATCAAACAGAAGTGATGCGCGCCAGGCTCGACGATCCAACTCTCTAGCTAACAACTTGATCCCCCTTGCTGCGGCTTGCCTGTCCATGGAACATGCAGGGGAGCGTTGGTTGAGGCAGGTTGCTCCCTTCGGGCGATCGTTGCCTCACCGTACCTAACCTTGAACGACAACTGGGCAGGCAGGTGTGATGTTTCGACTATGGGCGCCGCGGGCGCAGCGCGTGGAACTGGTGCTGGAGAAATCGCGGCATTCGCTCCAACAAAGTTCGCATGGCTGGTGGGAAATTGACTTGCCAGAGGTTGGTCCGGGAACCGACTATCGCTATTCACTGGACGGAGGTCCGCCCCGTCCCGACCCGCGGTCTGCCTGGCAACCTTACGGCGTGCATGGTCCTTCGCGGACAGTCGATCAAAGCGCGTTCGCTTGGACCGACCGGCGCTGGCAGGCCCCACCCTTTGCGTCGGCGGTGCTCTACGAGTTGCATATTGGCACCTTCTCGCCGGCAGGGACCTTCGACGGGGCGATCGACAAGTTGGATCACCTGGTGGACCTCGGGGTCACGCATGTCGAGATCATGCCGGTCGCGGAATTTCATGGCGACCGAGGCTGGGGCTACGACGGCGTCGATCTGTTCGCGCCCAAGCATTCTTGGGGCGGACCCGAAGGACTGAAGCGTTTGGTCGACGCTTGTCACTCGCGCGGGCTCGCGGTCATTCTCGACGTCGTCTACAACCATCTCGGTCCCTCAGGAAACTACCTGAGCGAGTTCGGTCCGTACTTTACCAAGGAGCACAAGACGCCCTGGGGAGATGCGCTCAACTTCGACGGACCGTATTGCGATGAAGTGCGGCGATTCTTTTGCGACAACGCCCTGATGTGGCTGCGCGATTATCACATTGATGGTCTGCGGCTGGACGCGGTCCACGCGATTGTCGATACGTCGGCTCTTCCCTTCTTGGAGCAATTGGCGACGGAGGTCGACGAGCTCAAAGCGCATCTGGGACGCCATTTGGTGCTGATTGCCGAGAGTGACTCGAACGACCCGCGAGTGGTGCGGCCGTGGGAGATCGGCGGCTTTGGCATTGATGCCCAATGGACCGACGACGTGCATCATGCGATTCATGCTGTGCTCACCGGTGAGCGGGGTGGCTACTATGCCGATTTCGGCACGCTCGCCGATCTGGCCACCGCCATGCAGCAGCCTTACGTCTATGCCAACCGGCATTCGAGTTTTCGGCAACGACGGCATGGGCGTCCGCCGCTCGGGCTGTCGGGGAGCAAGTTTGTCGTCTTTTCGCAGAATCACGACCAGTGCGGCAACCGCGCGCGGGGCGAACGCCTGAGCCAGTTGGTGAGCCACGAGCGCTCGAAGATGGGGGCGGCGCTCATGATGCTCTCGCCGTTTGTGCCGCAATTGTTTCAGGGGCAGGAGTGGGCGGCTTCGTCACCCTTTCAATACTTTGTCGATTACGACGCGGAGCCTGAATTGGCGCAAGCCGTGGCCGACGGTCGCCGGCGTGAGTTTGCTGCCTTTGGTTGGCTGCCCGAAGATGTGCCCGACCCGCGCGAAAAGGCCACCTACGAGCGGTCGATCTTGAATTGGGAAGAGGTGAGCCAGTCGCCTCATGCCGATATGTTGCGCTGGTATCGGCAACTGACACGCCTCCGCCGCTCGACGAACTCCTTTACCGATGGCCGGCTCGATCTGATTGACACCACGTTCGACGAAGAGGCAGGCTGGCTGATTGTCGAACGCGGACCGATGACGAGCGTCTTCAATTTTGCCGCTACCCCGCAAACCGTTCCCCTCCGTAGCGGCCGGCCCCTGCTTTGCAAATTGAGCTCGAAAGCCGAAATCCAAATCGCCGCGAACGGCATTCACTTGCCGGCCGACACGGTGGTCGTGCTGGGGCCGTAAAAGCTCGCCTGGGCGAATCTCTGCTAACGGTGCGTAAGCCTGAGGCGGCTGAATCGTCCGCAACGTCCGTCAGTCCGGCACATCAATTGCTGAAAATATGATTGACAATCAATCACCACTTTTCGACAATGTCGGCATGTTCTTCGGAAATTTGGTGGAACGACCTGTGTGGTAAAGCAGGCCGACGCGGATGCGGCGCGCGCGTCATTCTTGGTCAGCAAGATTCGGAAACTGGGTGCCTGTAGCTCTCTGGAGCAGAACGACAGGCAACCAGTTTTGGCGTTTCGTTCGAGCTGATCGTCTCTGTGGATCTGCTGTAAGTGCTGATTCGCTGGTCGCAATGCTTTCAGTTTCTAGGGGGCATTAGCTTCCCTAGTGGCAACCGCAGCAGCAAGCCTCGCCGAGCCGACGCATGCCAAAATGGCAGTCTAAAGTGGTTATCAAACGGTTATCAAGAATTGGTGAAATAACCGGTTATCATTCGACCGAAGTCCAAGATAATAATCGGCTTAGGACTTATTTCGAAACGCGACAAATCGTGCGAAAAAGTTATCAAACTTGGATTGGTACCTGAGCTTTGGCGGGGAAACGCAGAGAAACAGCAAGGGAAGACTTCTGTTCATTCCTGGCTGAGGCGAATAGTCGGGCGGCACCTCTCGGAAGTCCCCCAAGTCACGACTTACGCCGAGTTGTTACCGGCGTTGGTTGCCCTCACTTCCGCGCGGGTGGTGATTCTTCATGGCGTAGTCCAGGCACCTGCGACGCGATGCTCGCAGCCCCTCTTTCGACCCAGAAACAGGCCCGCCCGGCGAGTGGTAATGGTTGATTTCTACACATTTCCCTTGAATTGATAGTTGGCCACTACTATTTTAATGCAGTCCCCGGTAAATCCGGATATTCCTCCCACCTCTCACTTCTCCACCTGCTGACGGCTGACTGCTCTGGCTGCAAGACCTGCGAAGTTGTTTCTGCTGCGAATCAATTTTCTCGCGAGTTAGCGCCATCTCTCTTCCGCCGAATTACGCGAAGGAATTACCTTGCATGGCCCAGGCACGCTCTCTTGCCCCCCTCTCTGCCCGTCAGCGTCTGCTTTCTCCAGCCAAGGTCCGACAACATCGCCGCCGGTTATTTCTCGAATCGCTCGAAGACCGCACCCTGATGGCTACCATTACTGGCGGCACCGTGGTGGGTGGTTTTGAGGCCCTCAATAGTGCGAGCCTGCTCTATCAGTTGAATGCGAGTAGCTTGGCGCTGAACCCAGGCGATCCGGTTGCCGCTTGGAACAATTCTGGTACGGCTGCGAATAACTTCGTCCAGGCCGACCCGCTCAAACAGCCGACGTTCGTCAGCAGCGGTTCGCTGGGGAACAATCAGCCGGCGATCAGCTTTGATGGCAGCCTGGTGGGTGCGGGTGGCGATCCGGCGGTCGCCCCGAATGCCGACGAACTGGTTCTGGCCAGCAGCACGGCACCTGCTTCGATCTTCATCGTCAACAGCACCGCGACCAGCAATGGTCTCTCGGGCATCATCGGCCGAGACAACGGCGACTTCGGCATTCGCCGTCAAAGCGCGACGAGCTGGCAACACCCGGGCGACGGCAATGACCTGAGCAATCCAGGGCTGTTGTATGTGAACGGCGTACCCGGTACCAACCCGACGGCGGCGCTCAACACTTCGCACATTTTGACCGCGACGCGTCCTAGTGGTGCCACAATCGCGTCGACCAGCATTGGCGACTACTTTCAGATTGGCGCGAATACACCACGCTCGTGGGGCGGACAGATCGGCGACATTGTGGCCTTCAATCGCCTGGTCACTGCTCCCGAACAACAGATCATCGAAAGCGCGCTGGCTGCCAAGTATGGCATCACCTTGGGTGCGGGCGACATCTACAACGGCGACAGTCCCGCCAATGGCGACTACGACTTTGGTGTGATCGGCCTGGCCAGCGGCATCGGCGTTCCCGCGAATGCAGCCGTGGGGAAAGTGACCACGCAAACTACCACGCTCGGTGGCTACCCCGCTTCGAACGCGGTGAATGGGACCACGGGGGACTTCACCCACACGCTTAGCAACGACGCGGCACCGGCACTGACGATCGATCTCGGCGGATCGTACCTTGTTTCGAATGTGCTGCTTTACAATCGCGGCGGCGGTTGCTGCCCTGAACGCCTGCGCGATATCACGGTGGAACTGTGGGCGACCGATCCAACTTTGGGCGGCAGTCCCGTCTTCACGTCACCACTGCTCAATCCGGCGAATGCCCTTGGTGGTCCGGCCTCAATTCCCGTTCCCACGTTGACCGCCGGCAATCCCACGGCTGCTCGTTGGACCGTTGTCCGGCGCACACCGGCTGGTGGCGGTCCCAACGATGACACCAACGTCCTTTCGCTCGGCGAAGTCGAAGTCACCGGCTATCTGGCCCAGACCGATGTTATCTCGGCAGGACAAGCAGGCTTCGGTATCGAAGCCTCGTCGGGCACGGTCGGCACGGGCAACTCGCTGGCCGCTGGCTATAAGTTGGCCGCCAATAGCGTCGTCGCCACCGATCTGCCGGCCGCCGTGCAAGGCCGCTGGGAGCGCGCTTGGTATGTCGACAAGACGGGCGTGGTCAACGGCAAACTGGCCTTCGATTTCTCCGACGCAGGCATTGCCTCGATCCCTGTTGGCACGGTCGGCTATCGCTTGCTCTATAGCCCGAATAACAACTTTGAATCTGCCAACTCGTCGTTCACGGCGCTCAATCTTGCGCCTACCGTGGTCGGCGATCAGATCGTGTTCGACGTGCCCGATGGCTCGCTGGCCGATGGCTACTACACGCTGGGGCTCGAAAGCTCGACCGTCACGCTGCAAGCCAGTTCGCAGCAGGCCGGCGATGGCACAGCTGACGATTTCCGCATTGTTCGTAATGGTACGAACCTTGAGTTCTACGCCAATGGCTCGCTCGTGCGCTCGACGCCCGTCGCTCAAGTGGCCAGCATCGCCGTGCAAGGCTCGAGCGACAACGACACGCTTACGGTCGATTTCGGTGGTGGTGCCGTCGGCGCGATTCCGGTCAGCTTTGCCGGTGGTGGTCAAACCGCCGCGCCAGGCGATACGCTTCGCGCGATTGGCAGTGGAACCCAAGCGGCCGTGTATGCCCCGAACGGCGTCGTCAACGGCGCGCTCGATAACGATGGCACGCTCACCGTCGATGGCACGGTCATCACGTTCACGCAGTTGGCTCCGATTGATATCGCCGGCATGGCCTCGGCTCTCGTCGTGTTCCCCAACAGCGACGACGTGGTGACGATCGTCAATGGCGACGACTTCGGCCCAGGCACCAACGATTCGCTCGTCGTCAGCGGCACGAGCAACGGTGTTCCGTTCGAAACTGTGGCCCTGCGCAACAACACGACGGTCACCATCGACACGGTAACTAGCGGCGTGGATGGGAACGACACCATCACGATCAACAGTGCGAACAATGTGCATGGCAACACCAACCTGACCATTCTCACCGGCGCAGGCACCGATGCGGTGAATGTGAACGGTGCACTCGCCGTGACCGGGGCCGTGAGCATCACTGCGGCGAATGTGAGTTCGACCGCTGCTGGCACCATCGCGCAGGGTACAGGCCTTTCGATCACCAACACGGGCGTCGCCAGTTCGCTGGCCGGCATCATCAGCGGAGCCGGTGGCGTGACGAAGAGCGGCGCGGGCACCATCGTGCTGGCGGGCGTCAACACTTATGGTGGCGCGACCTTGGTGCAAGCCGGTACGGTTCGCCTGACGAACTCCAGTTCGCTTGGTAGCACGGCGAGTGGCACCGACATTCAAGCCGGCGCGACGCTCGACTTGAACGGAGCCTACAGCGCGGGAAGTAGCGCCGAGGCAATCAGCGTGCAGGGTGTTGGCGTCGGTGGTAACGGCGCGATCATCAACACCGGCGCTGCGATTGTCAATCAAGGCTTTGGCAATCTCACCCTCACCGGCAATACCACGATCGGCGGTACCGCGCGGTGGGATGTTCGCGGCGGCGTGACTTTTACAGGCAATAACTTTACCTTGACCAAGATCGGTGGCTTTCAGTTCGCGATCTCCAGCCCGCTCAATGGCGCGGCAATTGTACTGAGCGCTGGGCGCACCACCATTCAAACGAGCAATGCCCTGGGCACTGGTGGGCCAACGGATACGACCACCATCAACGCGGGTGCGATCTTGGCCTACTACGGTGCTTATACCGTGCCCGAAGCGCTCATCTTCAATGGCGGCACGCTGGCCTCGGAAAACAACGACACCACCTTCACTGGCAACATCCTGCTGAATGCGCCGATCATCGTTGACACCGTGGCCGGTGGTCACGATATCACGGCCAGTGGTGTCATCAGTGGAGCGGGCAGCATTACCAAGAACGGCACAAGCACGTTGACCTTGTCGAACAAGAATCCCTACGTCGGCGGCACGACGGTCAATGCGGGCACGCTCTCGCTGACCAGTACCGCCAACGACGGCTTCAGCACCGTGGGCGCTGGCAACCTGACCATCAACACCGGGGCCACGGTCATTGCTCAAACGGGCAACAACCAACTTGGCCACACCACGGCCGCGAACATACCCAACGTGTTCATCAACGGCGGCACGTTCACTGCGTCTTCGCCCTTTGCGGGCGGCATGTGGGTGAAGGGTATCACCATGACCGGCGGCACGCTCAACGGCACCACCGGCATCAATCCGCAATCGTCGGTGGGTTCGTTTATCACGACGCTGGCCTCGGCGACGCCTTCGGTCATCTCGGCACCCATCACCAACGGCGTGACCAGCTTGCCCATCACGGTTGCCGACGGAACTGCCGACCCCGATCTGCAAATCACCAGCATCATTTCTAGCACGGGGGGCATTAACAAGCTGGGTCTCGGCACGCTGTCGCTCACCGCCGAAAATACATTCGCTGGTGGGACCATTGTTGATGGCGGCATCTTGGATCTGGCCGATGCGGCCGTCGATGGCGAAGGCGCCGTTCGCGGCGTGGTCACCGTCAATGCTGCCGGCACTCTGCGGCTGTCGACCGCGAACGCTCTCGGCTTTGGTGGAGGCACGAAAGTCGACACGCTCAATATCAACGGAGGCCTCGTCGACAACATCGCCAGTGGCGATAACGGCTGGGGACTCACCATCAACATGGCCGGCGGCACGCTCCGCTCGAACGGCGGCACCAGCAGCAATGCCACAGCGCAGCTCTACTCGCTGGGCGGTGGCTCAGCCATCAACGTCACCAGCGGTGCCGCGAACATTCAGGGCCGCATCAACATTCGCGAAAGCAATCCGGGCAACGTGTTGCCCATCAACGTGGCCGCTGGCGCAACCTTGAACTACTCTGCCGCGACCACGCAGGGTGGCGGCACGATGGGTATTACCAAAAGCGGTACGGGGCTCATGACGCTCACCAATGCCTCCGCTGCCAATGCGGGCGGTGTCTTCACCGTCGCTGCGGGCCAGGTTGATGTGGGGCCAGGTGTTGCTACCGACGGAGCCTGGGCGGGCAACGTCACCGTCAACAACGGTGCCACGCTCCGTCTGCTGCAAGCCGATGCTTTCGCCAACGGCAGCGATTTCACCATCGACGCCGGTGGCACGTTCAACATGAATGGCTTTAGCGACATCATTGGCAATCTAGCTGGCGGCGGCAGCATCACCGGCAACAACGGCGGGCTGTATCTGGATGATTTGAACGCGACTCACACCTTCTCGGGAACGATCGCCGGAACGAACGGGCTCTACATTCGTGGAGCAATCGCCAACAACGGCCAGCAGGTGCTCTCAGGCGCGGGCGCGATCTCGCTGAGTCGCATTGTGATCGGTCGTGGCACGTTGACGATCGACGGACCAACTGTCACCACTTCGGGCTTGACGATTGTGGGTACCAATCGCAACACGGAAATTGCTGGCATCGCCGCAGGTGCGGCCACAGCTGTGCTGAACGTGCTCTCGGGCTCGCTGACGACGCAAGGCCTTGTCGCCGGCGAACGTAGCGACGGCAGCGCGATCACGGCGATCATCAATCACTCCGGTGGCACCATCACCACCACGGGCGATGCTGGAGAAGGGAACGGCGTCCGTCTCGCTCACTACCCGTCATCGGTCACTTACAACATGAGCGGCTCCGGAATTCTGATCGTGAACAACGGCTTCGCCCTCTCGGTCGCGACCGATGGCACCGGCACGTTCCTGCAAACGGGCGGAACGGTCAACACCACGCAGTTGGACGTGAACAGTCGCGTGCCCGTCGGCGGCAGCGGAACCTACACGCTGAATGGTGGAACTCTGAATGTGGGTTCCGGCGGAGTCGTCAGCGACGGTACGCCGTTCTTCGTCAATCTGGGCGGGGGAACCTTGCGGGCGACTGCCAACTTTACGTCTTCGCTGCCGATGAACCTGACCAACGCCACTGGTCCGGCCATCATCGATTCCAATGGCTTCAACATTGGCTTGTCCGGCCAACTCTCGGGCGCGGGTGGCCTCAACAAACTGGGCGCGGGCAACTTGCTCCTCAGCGCCAGCAACCTCTACACCGGCACGACGAACGTCAACGCGGGTGTGTTGCAAGTGCAGGGTGGCGATGCAATCGCCAACGGTGCTGGGCCGGTGAATGTGGCGTTGGGAGCGACGCTGCAGTTGTTGGCGAATGAGACCATTTCGTCGTACGTAGGTGCGGGAGACGGGGTGGGGTCGAATGATTCGTTGTTGGCGTTGGGTGCGAACACGCTGACGACGGTGGGAGATGCGACGATCGCGAATGTGAGCACGGCGGCAGGTGGTGGGATCGTGGCGGGCGGGGCGATCATCGATGGCGACGATGATGTGAACATCACGGGCCCGAATGTGTTCTTGCAGGCGGCGACGGGTATCGGTGCGGGGAATACGCTCGAGACGTCGGTGAGCGCGATTCAGCTGTTCAACACGACGAGCGGCGAGATCAACGTGCTCAACAGCGTGGGCGGGCTGCTCACCGTCAGCGATCTTCGCACGCTGGGCTTTGGTGCTCGCAACGACGGCGGTGCCACAACCATCGTCAACAGCAGTCCGCTGACGATCGCGGCGAACAGCATCTCCGCTGGCAACGTCACGTTCACTGCCACGGACGACAACGATGCGCCGCTGCTCGATGATGATCTGACGATCAATGGCGGCGTGACGGTGCAGTCGACAACGGCGAATGTGTTCTTGAATGCGGGTGACGATGCGATCATCAACGGCAACGTGAGTGCGGCGCTGCAGGTGGTGATTGGTGTGGATGTCGGTGATGCGGAACTGCCGGCTGGCCCCGATGCCACGACCGGTGGCACGCTCACGATTGCGAATGCCGCGGTGATTACCACGCCGCTGGCGCCGGTGGGTGGCACGTACCTGAACGGCAATGACGACCACGATACGTTTAATCTCGCGCCGCAAGGGACGACGGAGTTCTTCATCAGCGGCAACTTGCCGGTGGGAACGTCGCCGGGCGATACGTTGAATTTGGATCTCAGCGCGGCGGTGAATCCGCTGTTGACGCTTGGTGGTATCGGCGCGGGGACGTGGACGTTCGGCGTGCCGCTGCGACAGGTGGCGTACACGAGCATCGAGGATGTGAACGCGAATGCCGCGTATCACTTGGCCCTGGATGCGAACAACACGCCGTTCGGCAACACAGGCATTGATGATCATCTGACATTGTCGCGCAGCGGAGCCGACTTCGTGCTGTCGCGCACCGGTGATGCGATCGCGCCCGATGACAACGACGTGGGCATCGTGTTTCAGGGAGATTTCGCGACGATTCTCTCGTTCACGTACCTTGGCAGTAACGATCGCGACTTCCTTACGATCAACGACCTCGGTGGCCTCGTGAACTTCAGCGGTCTCGCTCCAGGAGCCGGCGACAACACGAACCTCGCCGGCCAGGCCGAGTTCTTCTTCGATGGCGGCGGCAACAACGACACGCTCATCTTCGCGCTCACCGGACCGAGCGCCGCGCAGACGTATGCCTTCGGCACAGGCACCGGCAGCATGCCGAGCAACACGGGCGAAGTGCTCAGCACAAGCAACGCGGTTGATCTGCAGACGTACTTTGCGAACGTCGAACTGGTGCAGCGCACCGGCGCGGGCACCACTCCGGGCGCGCTCACCGTGCTCGGTAGCGACGTGGCTGATGCACTGAGCATCGCCGCGAACCTTGCCGACACGCGCGTGAGCATGGGTGCCGGTTACACGCCGTTCGACTTCAGCGGTGATAATTTTACATCGCTCAATGTGAATGCTCTCGCGGGTGCTGATTCGCTGAACCTTCTCAGTCTCGGCAGTGGCCAGAACAACGATCCGGCAATCAACTTGCACGGTCAAGGCTTGTTCGCCGACGACGGCGCGGTCGATACCCTCCGCGTGCAGAGCACCAGCGGCAACACGGGCATCGTCACACTGCGTGGTGGTCTCGGTGGCGACTTGTTCCAGCTGTTCGATGCGGCTCCCACGGTTGACTTCATCGCCGGTCCGGTCGTCGTCGACGGCAGCGGCGGCGACATGACGTTCGCCGTCGATCGCTTGGAGATCAACGACAGCGGCGATCTCACGGGTGACACTGTCGCGCTCAATGCATTGAACGGAACCGATCCGGATTACGTTCTCACCGGTCTCAATGCGAGCGGAGTCACGTTCCGCAACATCGACAACCTCGATTACACCGGCACGAGCGACGCGGACAATCTCAACTCGCAGTTCACGCCGACCACGACTCCGCACGATCTCGATGCGGTCATCTTGCGCGGCAGCGGCGGCAACGATCAGTTCCGCGTCTTCACCTCCGATCAAATCGGCGGCACCTCGCCGCTGCCCACCGGAACGCCGAGCGGAGTGACGAGTGTCTCGCTGTTCGGCGATGCGGGCCTCGATACGTTCGGCGAAACACCGGCGGGACTCGTCGGCACCGGCGCAATGAACGTCGGCCTCGTGGTCGCACCGACCACGCAACTCATTCGTCCAAGCATGAGCACGGCGATCACGATCAACGGCGGCATCCCCACGAATCCGTTGCCGGCACCAGTCGGCGATATCATCGGCGACACGCTCAATCTCGACATCACTTCGATCCCCAACACCGCGCCCGTCGTCGTTGCCGCCGGTTCATCCGGCGTGCTCAACAGCGCAGGTCAACCGGTCGCTTGGAGCGAAATCGAAGACCTGAATCTCGTCGACCAAGGCAAGCTGACGAATGTGCAAGTCGGCGACTTGTTCGCCCGCACGACCAGTGCGAATGACTTGATTCAGTTCAGCCGCAACAACACGGTGGCACAGCCTCACCGCGTGCGTCTGCGGATCAACAGCACGTTCGGCGACTACAACGTGAGCAATAAGACGATCGTCTATGCCGGCGACGGCGCGGACTACGTCACGCAAGCCAACCTCACGGTCTCGGCCGAGTTCTACGGCGAAGGTGGCAACGATCTGCTCTATGGTGCGACCAACAACGACTGGCTCGTCGGCGGTCTCGATAACGACAGTGTGAATGGCGGCAACGGCGACAATGTGCTGTGGGGCGATAACGCACCTGCATCGACCGATGTGGTTCCGCCGCAGGATTCGCCCATCGGCGGCAACGACACGCTCAGTGGCGGCACCGGCAACGACGTGATTTACGGTGGCGGCGGCAACGATCGGCTTGGCGGCTTCGACAGTAACGACTACCTGCACGGCGGCTTCGGCGATGACATCGCCGACGGCGGCTTCGGCGACGATCGTGTGTATGGCGGTGCGGGTAACGATCAGTTGGCCGGCTATCTCGGCAACGACTTGCTCGTAGGCGAAGCGGGCAACGACATTCTCAACGGCGGCAGCGGCAACGACGTGCTGATCGGCGGTACCGGCGAAGACAACATGAGCGGTGAGTTTGGCAACGACCTGCTCATTACGGGCAGCGTGGCCAACGAACACAGCACGTGGACCTCGGTCGCCAGCGTTGGTCCGTTCAGCGCGGCCACGTATTCGAGCGGCACCGATAACGACGCCGCGCTCCTCGCACTCCTCAACATCTGGGGCACCTCCAACCTTCGCACCGGCCTAGCGACGATCACGCACGACGGTGTCGACGACGACGTCTATGGCAAACTCGGCGACGACGACTTCTGCTGGGAAGCTGCCGACGTCGCCGACCAAGGCCCCACCGCTCTCTCACCCCCCGACTTCCAAGTCCCCGGCAACGGCACCGACGAACGCTTCGGACCTACGATGTAGAACCGCAGTTCTGAGTTTTGAGTTCAGAGTTCTGAGACAAGAGGCTCGGAACGCAGAGGTCAGAGGTCAGAAAGGGCAAAACGCCGCTGTGACTGAGGTCTCACCGGCGTTTGCGTTTTGTTGAGGAGAATGGGACGTGCTCGATTAGGCGTCCTGGGCGGCCATGCGTAGGGCGACAAGATAAGGAACGGGCTCACTGCCAAGAGCGTTGAGGACGGTGCCGCCTGCGGTAAAGCAGTGGGTGACCCAGTTGGGTTGGCCGTAGCGTTCGAGGGCTGTGCCACCTTCGCCGCCACCTACGTAGACCTTGATGCCCGCGTCGGTGAGTCGCTTCAGTTGGCCGATGAAGGCCTTTGTACCGGCCTCGAAGCGAGGATCTTCGAACATGCCGAAGACGCCGTTGTGGAAAGCAACAGTCGATGCTTCTTGTCCCTTTCGACTGGCAATGAAGTCGCCGATCTTCTTGTCGAACAGGGCTATGGTTTTTGGGCCAATGTCGAATTGCTGATCGCCAGGCTGCAGTGTTTCGACAACGCGGGCATCGCCGAGGACAAAGTCGCAAGGCAGCACAAACTCGATGCCCTGCTTCTTGCCGGCCTCCAGCATGCGACGAGCTTGCTCGATGCGGTCGGGCGGGATGTAGTAGGGCTTGTCGGCGTGGGCGGGGTCTTCGGTCACGCCCAGGCAGAATTCTTTGCCGGCGACGAGTGCTTCGGCCTTCTTCAGGGCCATCGCGAGCGAACCGGCTGAGATGATCGTCTTGATCTTGCCGCGATTGATCATCGCTTCGAGATCGTCGAGCTTGTCGATCTTGATGCCGCTGAAGACCACGAACTGAGCCTGCATGCACTCCATCATGGGCCCTTCGAACTCGCGTGCCGTGTACGTGCCGAGGGCAACTCGACTCATGGCGAGTGGAACCACCGTGCTGGAAGCATCGAGGCTGCCAGCGGAGAGAGCTTCGTTCACGTAAACTTCGCCAATCTTTTCGGCGAGTGAATCGGCGAACGTGGCTTGCTTGGCGGCAACGGCGGCGAGCGCATCGGGCTTCGCCTTCCAAAGCGCCGTTTCGATGTCGTAGCCCCGGACGTTTTGCAGCACGAACACGCTACCATTCGGAGCGGCGGCGATTTGCTTCTGCACAGCATCCTTCACGGTGCTGGTGCTTTCGTCGAGCCAATCTTCAATGAGTGTGACTTCGCAATCGAGCAACTTGCCCAGGCGAGTAGTCACCTTGGCGAGCGAACCGATCGGCTTGTCCTTTTCCTTGCGGCCCAGGTGACCAAAGACCACCTGCTTGAAGCCCTTCTGCTGGCCAAACTTGATAGTCTCGACCATCGAGCGAAGGCGAATATCGCCCTGACCAACTTCGGCGCCCACTTTGGCATCGACATCGCCGCGAATCAGGACAGTGGTGCCAGCAGGGAGGTCGCTGAGAGAGTCGAGCTTGGGAATGGCACCCAGGTAGTCGGCGAGCGACAGATGTTCCCGCGTGGCGACCCCCTTGAGCAACTGACAAAGACGGAAAGCACGTTCAGCGGTGACAGCCATCGGTTTCAATCTCCAAACGGAAAGCAGATCGGTTCAAGGTTTTAAGTTTACGGTTCAAGGTTGTCGGGCAGGGAGAGGGTTGCCCCTGGGCAACGCCGACAATGTGCAAGAGTAGCAATTTCCGCCGTTTTTCGCGAGGCGGGGGGGAGCTAGCGCCGCGGCGGCGCCATGTCTTCGCTGCGACGACTGCGCGAGCGGAACCAGCGTTTTCGGGCGGGAGAGGCTTCTTCGACCACTTCGCTGCCGACGCCGTAGTCGACGAGCTCCAGCGTGCTACGGCGCGTGAGAACGTGAGTCTCGTCCGATTCTTGCGACGAGTGCGAGACGACTCCGCCCGGAATGTCGGCCGATTGCATTTCCATCGTGAGGCTTGAACCGGTGGGATACCGGCGCGAGGTACGGACATACGCCACCGAGCGCGTATGGCCAAGGACTTCCTTGGGCATGTCGGACGCCATGACCTCGACCGTGGTCGTGTGCGATTTGGCGTCGCTCGCAACGGGCGTGACGACCGATTCGCGTTTCAAGACAAAAGGGTAAGTCGTTTCGGCATAGTGCACCACCGATTGACGGCGCTGACCCTGGTGTTCGGTTACCGCCTGGCGAATTTCGCAGGGGATGCGTTGGCCGTTAAGCTCCAAGTCTGATGTGCCAACTTTGCGCACGCCCAGAGGCGCTTCGCTCAGGTCGCCCCAATAGCTGAGCTTGGTCACTTGTGGTGGGCGGGCAAAGCGTTTGCCCTCGACTTGAACCGTGACTTCGACGCGCAGTGAATAATCGTGATCGCTGGCTTCAATGAGGGTGGTCTTGGTTTCGGTGATCGAACTGCCCACTGGCTTTCCCTTGGCATCGAGCGTTTCGGCAGTCACGCGCACGACCTTCCAAGATCCAAGAGGAAAGCGACCCCAAGGATGTGCCTCGGGAGGAAACTGCGGCTCGCCGCGCACGGCTGGCTTGGCAGGTTCCACGGTCGCAGGTGCAGGCGCGGGAGATGGCAATTCGCCGTTGGGAGCGAGTGGCAACTTGGCTTCGGGGCCAGTTTGATTTGGAAGCACCGTGACCGGGCGAACCTCTTCTTGCGCAATCAGCCAGCTGCCTAGCAGGCAACAAACCAATAGCGGAAGTAGCAAGAGACGCTTCATCGGGTGGTGAATCAAGGTGCACAATCATGGATGCGAGCTGTAAATCAGCTTGCCAACCAATCTACGAGTCTACCCAACGGTAGGGTTCGATTCACGCGTTTTTGTCGGCTTCGGCCGAGAACCGTTCACAAAAGGACGGGCTGGCGGGCCGGAATTTAACGGTTAAATCGACCAGCGAAGAGCTAGGGCCGGCTGGCAGATGCTGGTGCAAAGCGACCCGCGATGTTACGCCAGGGGAACTTCCTTTGCGGTTTCTTTCGCCGACTCTTTGCCGCGCGCCAGCTGCTCGATTGCCAGCACGATCTGTTGATCTTCACGCGGCGCGACCGTGCGCAAATCGAGCCACACCCGGTCTGCTTCCTGTCGCGCGATGATGGCGGGCGTGGTGCTTGCGAGCAGTTGCAGCAGGTCGGTTGCTGTGCCTTGTGCAGCTTCGAGCGAGAGCCCCCAAGTGGGCAGCCGTTCGCTCGAAAGTTTGGCACCCGTGAGATAGGCATTGCCCGGCAAGATCTCGACCGAGCGCATCGCGGGTGAGGCTGCCAGCTGTGGTGCAAGACGCTCACAGCGATGCTTCAGGTTGTCGGCTGGTGTGGCGAGCAATCCCAAGAGTGGAATCGCGCGCTCGCTGAGATTGGCTGTGGGATCGGCAGCGGTTCGCTCACTGGCTGGGTGCTCGGCCGAGTTGCGATACAGTTCGAGGGTCGACTCGAGCGCTGCCAGTGTGAGCTTGTCGGCGGCCACTGCGCGAAAGAGTGGATACGAAGCCAGACGAGAGATAAAGCTGCTGCGGCCAACGATCATTCCGCACGAGGGACCACCGAGCAAGCCATCGCCGCGTACGATGACCGCCGCAGCGCCCGCTTGTAACGCTTCTTTGGCGGTGAGTTGCTTCGTCAGGCCGAACGCACTGCAATCGATCATGCCACCAATGCCAAGGTCGACAACGACTGGCAGCGAATGCTTGTTCGCCCAGCTGACAACGCCAGGCAAATCGAGCACGTCGTTGGCACCGGTCAATTCAAAGGGAAGACCCTGCTGCCAGAACAAAAATGCCGCGTCGCTGGAGTGGCCAGCGGAGAGATCATCCGCAGTCAATTGATTCAGCGCGCCACACTCGCGCAACTTGCCACCCGCAGCGTCGATCAGTTCGTAGGGGCGAGAACCATCGGCTGCGGCAACCAGATGTGCGCGCGGCACGAGCACTTGGCGACCACCAGCGATTGCACTGGTGACCAGCGAGAGTGCCAGCGACGTATTGTTGGTCACGATGGCCGCTTCGCAGCCCGTGAGTTGTTGCAGCAGTTCTTCGATGCGAGAGCCTCGCCCCGCCAGATCTTGGCTAGTGGCGCGGGCATAGCCGCCAGCCGCTTCGCGCAGGGCGAGCAGAGCTTCGTCGGCCAGGGGTCCGGTGCCTAACTCGGGGTGAATCACAATACCGGTCGCATTGATCACCGCACGCACGCCGGCATGTTCCTGGCGAATGATCCACTGGGCAATCTGCTCGGCGAGTGCCGTGGGTGAGGGGATTTGCCGCTGCGAGACGGCGGTTTGCAGTTCGTGACGCATGCCATCGACGAACGAGCGGACGCTGCTCATCACACGCGTGGGATTCACGCGCTCGACGAGCGATTTCAGCGGTGGGCTTTCGAGCAGTTCGTTGATCGACGGAAAATTTCCCAGCACGGTCGGCATTGCCGCCCTCCAGTCGCAAAGAGAAGGAACACTTTCGAGACTAACTCCCCGCTGAATCCTTCGCAATGCTGCTGGCAAGTGCGAACTGTGCGTCACCAGCCTGATAAAATTCGATTACAGTGGCAACATGAACGCTGGAACCAGAAACCCTGCTCACGAACGGGCCGATCAGAGCCCCGTCTATCGCGCGCTGTGGATGGTCGAAGAAGCTGCCCGCGAATCGCTCTTCCATGTTGCGGTGGAGCATGTTTCCGCTGCCGTTCAAGCAACGATGGCTTCGTCTTTGGCAGTGTTGCACTCCCATCGGCGCGACGGAACCTTGCGCGGCGATGACGGCAAGAATGGCGAGCAGGTCATTCGCGAATTGGGCGCTGCCGGATACTGGGGCCTGCTCGTCGAAGGTGAGTATGGTGGCAGCGGCTGCGGGATGCGTTCGTTTCTGCCGTTCCTCACGCGGGCAGCGGTGATGGATTCTCCCTTCGCTGGACTAGCTGCGGTGCACGGCTGTATCGGCGCGGTCGATCCGCTGCAGGCGTTCGGCAGCGAATCACAGAAGCAGAAGTTTCTGCCGGCTCTTGCGCGAGGCGAAAAGCTGTCGGCGTTCGCGTCGACCGAACCAGCAGCAGGTTCCGATTTGCGACGTGTTCGCACGGCGGCCATTAGGCATAGTGACGAACTGCTGCTCACTGGCCAGAAAGCATTCATTACCAATCTCGCGCCGGGTCGAACGATTGGGCTGCTCTGTCGCGTGGACGATAAGCTCGCCGTGGTGATTGCTGACCTGCCTGCAGCGGAAAGCGAACAGTTCTCGCTCGTGCCTAATCCGCTCCATCCGCTGCGGCACACCATTAATCAGGGCGCGAGGTTCAACCAACTGCCCATTCCGCTGGATTCGCTTTTGGTACCACCGGCTGGCAAAGATGGCTTGGCGATTGTCTATCACGGCTTGAATCGCGGGCGGGCAGCGATCGCGGCCCTCGCTGCAGGGCACTTGCGCACGATTCTCGGTGGCATGCTGGCCTGGGCTCGCGAGCGGCAGGTGCAAGGCCAGGCATTGGCCCTGACCGAACTGGTGCAAGCGCGCGTCGCGCGAGTCGCGGCGCTCATCGCGGGCTGCGATGCACTCGCTGCTTGGTGTGGTACGCTGCTCGACGTCGGCTATCGCTGCGAAGTCGAATCGATGATCGCCAAGGTGTTCGCCAGCCAAGCGGTGAAGGAAGCGGCCTTCGATTTGGCCCTGCCTACGCACGGCGGGCGGTTCTTCCTGCGTGGTCATGCGACCGGAGACAACGCCTATGACTATCTCGCTCCGTGCATCTATGAAGGTGAAAATGAGTTGCTTGGTCTGGCTATCTTTCATGCATTGGCGAAGAAGCCCACGCACTCTGTGGTGACGAGTTCCACCGCCGACGATTGGCAAGCAACTGCTGCGGAAGTCGAGCAACTTTTGCCCGATTCCAGCGGGCGTGTTCTCGGCACCCAAGCTCAAAGACTGGAAATCGCCACACGAATCCAAACGCTCACCGCTCTCGCCGTCATCCAATCCTGGCAACAACTGCCGACCTCAATTCCCCAGCAAACTGCAGCCGACTTGCTCCGCCAACAACTGCAGCGACAGCTCGCCGGCCAGCGCGCAACTCCGCGCGAACGAGCCTTGGAAGTAGAGATCGGGCGAGAAATCCTTACTGCCGATCCCGATTGGTTGGGTGAAGTAGTTCCGTATAACAATCCACTTCCTTACGAACAAGCTTGACGCCCTAGCCAAAACCCACAAAAATACGCCCGTTGTCCTTTTTACCTTTACCTCGGATTGGCGATCCGTCGGGATCCGCACTTGTGGCTACGTTCGCTGTCATCTTGCCCGCCGCTGGGAAAAGTACCCGGTTTGGCGACTTATTCTATAAGAAGCCTTTCGCCCTGCTGGAGAACCGTCCCGTCTGGATGCATGCTGCGGAAAAGTTCTCGAACCGCCCTGAAGTGAAGCAGATTCTGATCGTGATCTCGCCCGAGGATCTCGACCACTTCGAGGAAAAGTTTGCTGGCAATGCCGCGATGATGGGAATCGAAATCGTTACCGGCGGTGTCGAACGGACCGACTCAGTGCAAGCGGCCCTCGCCCGAGTAAGAGACGATATCGAATACATCGCCGTGCACGATGCGGCTCGTCCTTGCCTCACCGAAGAGTGGATCGACCAGGTATTTGCAACCGCCACGCACACGGGTGCCGCACTGCTGGCCGCGCCGGTCACCGCCACACTCAAGCGAGTGGGAAGTGACAAGGTCATTCGTGAATCGGTCTCGCGCGAAGCACTCTGGGAAGCTCAAACGCCCCAAGTCTTCGCCCGGCAGGTGCTGCTCGATGCTTACGCCCGCCGCGGCCCAGAACCGGCCACCGACGACGCGCAGCTTGTCGAACGCTTGCCGCACCCGGTGACGGTGGTCCCTTGTTCGGCAATGAACATCAAAATCACTTCCAAAGAAGACCTGCGTTTGGCAGCCGCCATCATGAAGGCTCTGCCCAAGCCCAAGCTGCTCGGTCCCACGCATCCGTTTGCCGACGACAACCTTTGGCGGTAAACCATGTACGACTTATTGATTGCTAACTCTCCTATGCAATATCACCCCGTTTGTTTCCGCTCACACACACAGGTGCTGCCGTGTTAGGACGAGGCTACTACCTCGCGCTCGATCGCGATCACGCGAAGCGATTGTTCGGTATCAAAGAAGATGCTCCCTTGGGAGCCTTCATGGACGAACTAAAGACCTCGGCAGAGATGAAAAAGAGTGGCCGGGCACTCGATATTGGCACGACGTGGGATCCGCTTCACCGCCTTACGACCGACGGTGAACTCGACCCCAGTGGCGGTGACTTTCCACATAGTCACATCGTGCTCGGTGGCCGCCAGCTGCATCACGGCAGCGATTTCAGCGCCATCCTCATTCGCCCCGACATGGTTGGCTTTGTCTCCGAGGCCATCAACGAACTCAAGCAGCCCGAAGTGCGCGAAAAGTTCGAAGCCTTGCCCGCTTCGTACGCCAAGCCGCGCGGCGATAAAGAATTTGCCGAGTTGTGGATCGCCATTCAGAAGATGCGTGTCTTCTTCGATGCAGCTGCGGAGAATCTCGAAGCGGTCGTGTTTACGGTGAAGTACGCATAACCCCGATGGACCATCGTGGCAGTGGCACGTTGAACGTCGCACGCTATATTGGCAAGTAGCCTGTTGCCGTATCGTTTGCAGCCGTTCTTTCGACATCATCTCATGCGTTGCCCGTTTTGCCGTGTCGATAACGACCGCGTGATTGATTCGCGCGTCAGCCAGGATGGCTTTGCCATTCGTCGCCGGCGAGAGTGCTTGCATTGCAAAAAGCGGTTCACTACCTACGAGCGCCTGGAAGAAATGGGCATCAAGGTGGTGAAGAAGAACAACGTCCGCGAGCCCTTCGATCGCGAGAAAATTCGCTCGGGCCTCGCCAAAGCTTGCTGGAAACGCCCCGTCAGCGACGAACAGATCGAGCAGATCGTCTCGCTGATCGAGAGCGACGTTTACGCTACCGGCGAGAGCGAAATCGACAGCCATCTGCTCGGCGAAATGGTCATGGCTCGCCTCGCGGCTGTCGACCAAGTGGCCTTTGTCCGTTTCGCCAGCGTTTATCGCCGCTTCAAAGACGTTCGCGACTTTGTCGACGAACTGCAGCCCATTCTGAAAAAGAACGCCAAGAATCCCTGATGCGTTAGCCCAGCTTGGGAAACTTCGGCGGGCCACTCGTGTCGCTGGTCTGTCGGGCACCGGCGTTGATCATGAGGATGATCGCGCAGATGACGGCGGCGGTGCTGGCGACTGTGGCAGCGACCCAGATGACGATGGAAAGTGCCAGCGTCTTGCTGCTGGGCGTGGCGGTCGAAGCGGCCGAGAACGCGGCGCTCGGTACGCCGAACACCAGCCAGAACGAAATCCAAAAGGCATTGTGCAGGAACTTGGCCTGCATCCTTGCTCCTTCCGCGGGCTCGATGGGAATGCCCGCTTCGAGCGAGCGGATCCGTTCGGTATGCAACAACTGTCGGCTGACGCGGATCTGCCGAAACAGCAGCAGCAAGAAACCGACCAAGCAGATGAGCGTAGCGCCGACCGCGATCGCCACGGTGGGCCAAATCGGATTGCTGATGTCTGTGGCCGAAGATTGAGCGAGGAACATGGCAGGTGAAACTTCTTGGGGTTAGTTGCCCGAACGGCGTGTTATGTCTTCCACTCGTATTTCGCTTGCTGGCGAAAACCATGAAGCCGAATCGTACCATCGGCAAAGCAATCGAGTAGCGAATAGCCACTATTCGCTGCTCCCGAGCCTTCGACCATCGCGACGAGCGTACAGTAATGAATGCCGCCGATGTCTTTCAAGTCGTTCTTATGGCTGTGCCCTTGAAACACGGCGAGCACCTTGCCGGACTCTTCCAGCACCTTGCGCACTTGCTCGGCATTCTTCACGCCGTGGTCGTTCTTTACATCGAGTCGTTGATGGGCAAAGACAATCGTCCTGTTACTCGTTCTTTTCAGGTCGGCTCGCAGCCAATCGATTTGTTCCGCGGGAATGTTGGCGTCGTTCCATTTAAAATTGTCGCGGCCGTAAGGCTGCAGGTCGTGGCGAAAGCAGGCATCGAGCACCACGAAGTGGAAACCGCCGGCATCGAACGAGTAGTGCGATTCTTTTCGGCCCACTTCGCCCAGAAACTCGTCTTTCGTCAGGGTTGTGACGCAGTGATTGCCCAGAACGTAGTGCTTGTCGCCCGGTAAGGCGGCAAACTGCTTGTTGATAGTACCCAGGTATTTCTTCTCGGTTTCAACCGAGGTTGCAGCATCGATCAGATCGCCGAGCTCGACGACAAAGTCGGGCTTCGCTTTCTCAAACTCCCCGGCCGCTTCGGCCAACTTGGCGAGCGACTCTCGATAGTGCCGCGAGCCAGCCGCCGGCTTGTCAGCGTAGTGCAAGTCGGTGATCAGACCGAACCGCACGCGCCGCTCGGCATCGTCAGCCAACAACGACAGTGGAGAGGTTCCAAGTTGAGATGTCCCAACCACCGCACCGCCCAGCAACCAGAGCGAGCCTTGCTGCAAAAAGCTGCGTCGGGTGCGAACGATGGGTAGCGAGTCTGGCGTGGCGTGTCTCATGGCAGGTGATTCTACCTTCCGCCTGCTAGCGGACAGCAAGTATTTCGAGGGAATTGTTAAGAGGCTGCTGGCAAGGTGCCGATACAGGAGAACGGTGTCCCTTGAGGCGCACGGATTGCGCTCGATACGTAGTTGCCAGCACGAGGTTGCTGGCAGCGAAATCGCTGGGGCCACCATCCCCCCGAACGGATTCACGACAAGGAAGGATTTTCTGCATGGCACGGAACCGCCTGCGCGTCTATTACGGACCGGAAGAAACCGAGTTGGCAATTGCCACCGAAACGCTTCCCGCTACCCGTCATTCGGTCTCGGTCCCGCTCGACGAAGTGCTGCCGCTCCTCGTTGATGCCGTGCGAAGCAATCGCACCTGGGTCAACGATTTCGGTGACGAAGAAATCACCATCTCGAGCGATCTGTACGAAGTACTGCTCGCCTACCAACACTTCCGCCGCCCTTCGGCCTAAGTGCTGGTCGAGCTCGAGAAGCTGCCAACCAACGAAAACTGCCCAAGCCCAGCTCAGCCGAGCTGGGCTTGTTTTTTGTACGCCGCACATCCATCGCCACCGCTCCTGCGGCGGTGGCTTATTGGCTTTGCCCGATTGCTCGCAAGCCAATTCCATTTAGCTGCGCAACGATTGCTGATTTGCTCATCCGTTGACACGCGCCGCGCAAGCTATTTAACTGACGCTAGATCGATCCATTCTTTCCCTTGCTTGCTGCACACGTTTACGTGACCGCTGCGCAAGAGAATAAGTAGTTAGCCCTTTCGGTTTTCTATGTTTACCGCTGAAGACACCTTTCGCATGATCGTTGGTCTCGCCGACGTCAGAGATGGCGACCTTTTCGATGTAGTCGCCAACCAAGATTCCACCAACATACCTCCGCGCCATTTAGCCGCTTTCCGTGGCCTTGGCCAAGAACTCCAACGGCTTATAGACGACTATCGCTTCGTCGAAAGTCCGTTATTTCTAGATTCAATCCAATCGAAAAGCGCGCCGGTTGCCGAGATGCTGCGTAAGACTGCCGATGCCCCCGTCCGTCGAAAGGAACATCGGCAACGCTTTGTCGAAGCACTAAGCGCGCTTCCAGAAAACCGCACTGCGTTCGCGTTGATTGCCGAGCGGCATCATGACATATTGGTAAGGGCGCTAGCGGCTCTGGAGGTTGCACGGAACAATGCGTAGGGTGAACTCAAATCCATTAGGCGGCGGAGGCGCGGGTGGCCGAGAGTCACTTCTTCATGGGACGGGACGACAGTGCGGACTTTGTCTCGTTTCTCATCGAACGATTCTCTGCCGAGTTCGTACCCGAGCGTTCCCCGGACCCTCCGCCCTTTCCGCGATATAGGGCGCTCGCCGAGGTGCAGGGGCGGATTGACGAGGACGTTCGCCGCTCACGTTCCTCACGGTTTGCCGTGCTTTCCCCGAAGTGGGAAAGGCTCCCGCTAGTTTTCAATGAGGTGCATGCCAACGACGGCCAGCACTTCTTCTCGCTGTCTCAGCGGTACGGCGGGCCGGCCTTCGACTTCATCCTGTCGCGGTCGTGGGCGGACGCGGATCGGCGGTGGATAGTGGCGGGCTCTTTCGGCGACTACCCGTACTACATCGAGGACCAGGAGTTCCTCACCGACCACTCGCTATACCGCACGTTTCAGCGACCGGACACGATGGCGGAGGCTCACAAGGAGGTCCGCACGTACCTGCGCCGGAACGGGTGCCGCTCAGTCTGTCGGGAGGACGGCCACTCCGGCCCGTGGATCATGCGAGCGGCGCTGCGCGACTACGAGGCAGGCATGTGGCTACGGGGCGGCGACTGGCATTTCGATCCCAAGGGTGGAGGTCTCAGCCGCCAACTATAACCGCACGCTGCAATCGACCAGCCGGAACGGTCCTCGATAGAATGAGAGCATCGCCGGCGCCGGTCCGGCCAGTGAATGTCGGTCCGTTGGCCAGCAAAGCCCCAGCCTTAGGTGCAACAATGCCGACACCGCGCGCAACCAAGGATGAGGCACATGCCCCCTACCTCAAGGTCGTTCGCAAGATGAACACGTTCGTGTGCGAGGGCTGCTATGGCGAAGAGTTGTGCGAGCATCCGAAGCTTGGTCAGGAATGGACACCTGAATGGTATTTGGCGATGGCGAAGCTAGCGAAGGAGCAGGGCTGGGAAATCGTATCGCCCCCGGCTGAGAGGACGACCTGGTTCTTCAAGGAGTTCCAGCTGCTCGGACCAAAGTGCGCGGCGAAACGCCATGCTGCATAACCTGTTGCCGACCTACATTAGACCTACGACAGCCGGTAGTACTTCGTTGCGTTCTCGCTGAAGAGTTTCTTCTGGTCGGCTGCGGGGCGCGAGGCGACGATTTGGCGCAGGGCGTCGGTCCAGTCTTTCAGAGGTGCGCCGAGCAGGCAGACGGGCCAATCGCTGCCGAAGATGACGCGGTCCGGACCAAAGCTGTCGAGGCAATGATTGACGATCGGGGCCAGGTCGTGAGCGGACCATTCTTTCGTCACGCGGGCGATGATGCCGCTGATCTTGCAGAGCGTGTTCTTGCGCTTCGCGAGCTCGGCGATCTCTTTCTTCCAAGGCTCGACGGCATGATCGGGCTTGGCATCGCCGCGGCGAGCAGCGCTCAGCCAGGCCTTGGGGTCGGCATTGCCGCAGTGATCGAGAATCAGACGCGTGTCTGGGCACTTGTCGGCCAGTTGCGAAGCATCGGCCAAATCGCCGGGGCGCAGGCACAAATCAAAGCTCATGCCCATCTCGCCCAGCAGCTGCACGCTCTTCACATACGCGGGCGAAAGGCAGTAGCCAGCGGGGGTCGTATCGCCGTGCAGCACTTGCCGCACGCCTTTGATCTGCGGCGCATCCTTGAACTGCGCGATGTACTTTTTGAACGCCGCTTCGTCCCCCGGCCGGCCCGAGATCACCGCGCCAACGGTCGGCGCCGTGCCTGACTTGCAAATGGCAATCAGGTGTTCAGCTTCGGCCGTTTGTTGTTCGGGGGCGACGTCGACTTCCATGTAAACCGACTTCTCGATGCCGGTGCCAACGATCGCCTGGCGATAGTCGTCCAGCACATAGCTGCGGGCCAGCACACCGCTCGCGGGGAGCCAGGACAACTTGAACTTGGTGACATCCCACAGGTGTTGATGGCAGTCGATGAGCGGGAGCATGGGTTTTTCCTTGCGAGCCGCAGCCATTCCCAAGTGGGACGCTAACAGACCCGTGGCGGCCGAACCGATGATCAGATCGCGTCTTGAGAGAGGCATGCGTGAGGCTCGTGTGCAGAGAGTTGATTGACTCGCTGCGATTGTAATCACTGTCGCGCGGGGAGAATATCACGGGCCGGATGGCTTCAAAGTTTCAAGTCGCTGCAGGCTCCGGGCTTGGCAAACAGCAGGTCATAGTCGCAGGCTTCGCGCGAAGTCGGTTCAAATCGATAGCCGCCTTCGTCATCGGTTTGAAAGCACCAGTGCAGCGAGCGCTCAAGGACAATCACGATTGCGTGATCTTCGCGATTCGTCAGCTTGATCATCGAGAGATGCCCCGGCAGGGCGCCGAAGCACTCTTGCTCATTGAGCTTGCCCGTCAGCTCAATCGCGAGTTCCATCGGCACTCCCTCGGTACGGAGCGTATGCCGCCGTTGCCTCACGCCGGGCGCAACTTCTTCCCAGGGAGTCGTTTCGTGAGTTTGCAGCATGGGTTGCCTTGCCTTTATGTGGATCGCTGAGAAGAATGCCCTCGCTTATCCGCAACGATTCTAGCGATACGTGTCGCATCAATCGAACTTATCTCGTGAGCCACGCTGCCAATGCACGCGAAACCGTGGAGCAATCACGCGATTTGGCTAGCGCTCTTCCTTCTGTTTCAGGCAATGACGGGCTTCGTGTTTGTCGCCAATCCTTGGGACTCTCGCCGAACCGGACCGTGGATTGGTGTCGGAGATTGCCAATTGGCGCTCGCTGCATTCTTAATGGTCTGGCCTCCGCTGCGCATTGGACAGCGCATCCCGATCGTCTTGTTGCTAGTCTTTGCGGGCCTGGCGCTACACTACATCGCGATCGTTCCGATTGCCTATCCATTTATCTTTGCCGAAGAATACTTCGTGCCTCTGGGCACGGTCCTGGTCATTGGCTCAGCGTTCTATGTCTTGCAGCGGTTCTGGCAGGTGAAATTGATTTGCCAAGATAAGCCCACAGCCGGATTGGCAATTCCTCCACAGCGCTATGCCTGGACGATCACCGATCTACTGCTCTGGACGTTTGTCAGCGGCTTGATGCTGGTAATTGCCAGACGTTCGATGATACTGACCGATGTCAGTGGAATGTCTGACCCCTGGGATTCCATTGAGTTCGCGATCACAGCTGACACGGAGTTCCTGCTCCCGCGTGTACCAGTCTTGCTGCTCGCTTGGATATGGTACGGCTTGATGTGGACGACGCTTACCTACAGCCTGCTGGTCAATCGACCGTGGACTAGCTGGTTGTCAATGAAAGTATGTTTGCTGTTTGTTGCCCTCTCGATTGGCGAGCTTGCCATCAGCAGTTTGATGACACTGTTCGACATGCCGTGGCCCTTCCTTCCTCTGGGAATGTACCCCTGCGTGATGTTCGCAAAGGATCTACAGATTTCCTATGAGCGTAACGATCCGCACTTTCCCACTTATCGAGAAGTAGGCGACATCTGCGCGATATTGCTTGTCCGCGCGAGTATCTGGACCCTGTCGCTGGTCATGCTGCGGAACGCTGGCTATCGGCTAGTGAAGAGAAGCTAGATCGCTTCTTTGCCGCGTTCACCCGTGCGAATGCGCACACAGTCATCCATGGGCAGGACGAAGATCTTGCCATCGCCGATTTGGCCTTTGTCGCCCGAGCGGCCGCCGCGAATGATGGCGTTGATGGTAGGCTCGACAAAGTCGTCGTTGACGGCGATTTGCAGCTGAACCTTGCGCAGCAAGTTCACTTTGTATTCGTGACCGCGATAGAGTTCGGTCTGACCTTTTTGCCGGCCAAAGCCTTGGCAATCGAGCACCGTCAGGCGAAAGACTTCGACCTCGGTGAGCGCTGCCTTCACTTCTTCGAGCTTGCTGGGCTGAATGATGGCAATGATGAGCTTCATGGCGAGATGCGATCGACAGCGGCGAAGAGTGAACTGGGATTGAATCTAGTTCGCGTGCAGGGGCATCGCAAGGGGAACGCTGGGCAGAAGATCGGATGCCAAGAGATGCGCCGTGGTGACAGATTCGCGGGGAGTTTTCACTAGCCCATTAAAGTGGGCCAGAAAAAATACCCCGGCCCGGGTGAACGAGGCGGACGTTCACCACGGGCCTTGTGGGGTATCCTTCTGGCCCAGGCAAGAGCCGAAGTGCTTCCAACGTGTTCGAGAAGGATATCGAGTTGTTATTCAGAACCCTCCGACCCGCTGCCCGAGGAACTACTTGCGCGGAGACGAGTAGCCCTCGGGCAACTAGGGTAGGGTACTGGGGTTACTCCGTTACTGGCTTGGTAGCCATCGAGGTGCTGTGCTTGATCTGAGCCGAACCAAAGCTGCTGTTGACCGAGTCGAGAGCAACTACGTTCTGCGGATAGGCGTACATACCGTGTTCGCAGATATCGAGACCAGCGAGTTCTTCCTCGGCATCGACGCGGAGCAATCCAACGGCCTTCAGACCGAAGAACAAGACCAGCGATGTTGACAAAGCCCAGGCGGGAATGACCAGAGAACCGATGATCTGAGTTGTCAGATCAGCGCCGGTGCCGAACAAGCCCGTGGCGATACCGGCCCAAATGCCGCAGCAACCGTGCACAGGGAAGGCACCGACCGGATCATCGATCTGCAGTTTGTCGAGCATTAGAATGCCGGCGATCACTATAGCGCCACCCACGGCACCGATTGCCAGCGATTGCCAGTGATTGACGATGTGGCAGTTAGCCGTGATCGACACGAGGCCAGCCAAGCCACCGTTCAAAGCGAACGTGAGGTCAGCCTTGCCAAACATGGGCCACGACACGCACATGGCGGCGAGAGCACCAGCACAACCGGCAAGGGTCGTATTGACGGCGATCAACAACACAACTTGAGTGTTGGCGTTGCCAGTGAAGGCCAATTGGCTGCCGGGGTTAAAGCCGTACCAACCAATCATCAGAATGAACACACCCAGAGCAACGTAGGGGATGTTGTGGCCAGGCATCGCTTGCGGCTTGCCATTGATGTAGCGGCCCAAACGTGGTCCCAGAGCGATGGCACCCGCCAGACCGGCGAAGCCACCGACCGAGTGCACAACTAGCGAACCAGCGAAGTCAATAAAGCCCATTTGATTCAGCCAACCACCACCCCACTTCCACATACCGCTGACTGGGTAGATGAAGGCGGTGATGACAGCCGTGTAGATCAGGTACGCAGGGAACTTGATGCGGCCGGCGACCGAACCGGACACGATCGTCGCTGCCGTAGCAGCAAACGCGACTTGGAACAAAAAGTCGGCATTCGAATCCAGCGGGTGAGCTGCTTCGGGCGTAGGCGACTGTTTGATGTCTTGGGCGGCGACGCCGAATTGAGCGAAGCCGAACCAGTCCGGAATGATGTCGTTCGAGCCGTCGAGGCCCGGATACATGATGCCGTAGCCGACAACGAAGAACAGCAAGGCTCCGACAACGAAGTCCATGTAGTTCTTAAACATGATGTTCACGGCGTTCTTGCTGCTGTTGAGGCCTGTCTCAACCAGAGCAAAACCGGCCTGCATGAAGATCACGAGCACGGCACAGATGAACAACAGCATGTTGTCGATGGTGTAGGACAACTCAGCTGCCGTGGGCAATGGCGGAGGTGGAGCGGCTTCTTCTTTTTTCTCTTCAGCAGGGGCCTCAGCAGCCGTTGCTTCGGTTTTGGTTTCTTCCGCTTTTGTTTCTTCAATCTTGGCAGCTGGGGTTTCCGTCTTGGCCTCGGGCGCTGCTTCCTGCGCGCTCACAAAGGTCGTACAGAGCAGTGCTCCGCAGAGTGCGAGGGCTGGCAAGAGGCCAGCCCAAGGGGTACGCGTTAATGTCATCTTTCGTGTTCTCGCCTGGTAGAAATGGTGGGACAATTGGAACGAGCGTTTTGGATAGAAACGTCGTCCCCCGACAAAACAAAGTTGCTCAGGGCAGAGAGTGACGCCGGGGATCCCAGATCGGCGCTTGCCCGCCTTCAAGCCGGGCTCGTCCAAAGCAAGGGATGTGCCAGCACCTTTGAGCGATTTTTGAGCAGCCCCCGAACGGGGCCGTTAAGCTATTACGAGCAAGGCAGTTAGCGACTCGCGAGATTCTTGAGAAGAATCGCCCTGAAATGCTGATTCACCAGCTGCTGCTTAAAGCCTAAGCATGGCCGGCGCGAGGGTTGGGCACGTTCGCCCAAATCGTGGACTACACTGCCGCCACGCCAAGAGCCCCTACGACCGGGGCTCAAACAGGGCGATGCTGGCTGTGTGCCCGTGCAGAAAGTTCTGGTTGCCGACCGGGCCCAGCTCGCCGGCGGCAAACAGGCCCGCCAGCGGAATATCGCCCAGCAACTTGGCAATCAGGCCGGCGTCGTGATCGGACTGGCTGAACATCCGTGAGCCCCGCCCGTTGCAGGCAAACAGCAGGCCCGCCAAAGGCTGCGGCCCGCCCGACTTCTTCACCGCGTTGAGCATCTGCTTCAACTCGGCATCGGCTGCCTCTTGATCGCGCACGTGAAACTGCACGGTCTGACCGGTGCGAATGTAGTCGCCCAGCGCGATGGCTCCGTCGTTGGGATCGATCCCCATCACGTTGCGAACCAGAAAGTCCCCCTGCCCAAACGTCTCGCGATATTCACTCACCACGCGGCCCACATGCAGGTTGCGTTGCACTAAAACTTGCTCGCGCGTCGGCAGCGTATCGAACAGTTCCTTCAGTTGCAGCAACGCGGGCTTGCCGCCCAGCTCGTGAATGACGTTCCGTTCGCTCTTGGTGATGACCATCGGTTTGCCGATCGGACGGCAACCTTGCGAGACCACACTCCGCAGTTTGATGTCGCCGTGAATGAACACGCCGACCGCACCTTCGACAAGTGCTTCGCGGCCGCAGAAGAGCCTGTTCTCGCCCGGGTTGTAACCTCCGCTGGCCATGCCACCGTGAATGGGCACTCCGGGGCGATCTTCGTTCAGGCGATCGAGCAGCAGGTCAGCGTGAAAGGTCATTGGCTCGGCCAGCAGCAGCAGGAAGGCATCGGCGGGCCAGTCGCCTTCAAGCTCCTTCGGCCAGCCTTGAATGGCACCACCATCGCGGGTCCGTTCGTAGTTCAATCGCAGTTGCGTCGTGAAGACACCGGGCCACGAAGCCACCCACAACGAGACCGCCGGCTCGAACTCCACTTCGCGACCAACGCCGATGATCCCCTCAGCGGTGCAGCCAATCACGTTCTCGGTGCCGAGGGCATCGCAGACGATGGTTGCAATGGCATCGGCCTGGGAGGCATGCTTGGCCGAGACGAATAGCACTGCCAGGTCGGGAGTGGCGCGCAGTTGCTCCTTTGCCAGGCGGCAAACTTGCAACGCTGCTGCCAGCGGATCCGGTTCTGTGGAGAGTGCGGAGGCGAATCGATGCGGAGAGGTTGCAGGACGAGACATACGCAGACAATTCAGCAAGAAAAGCGACCATTCGTGGCAGGGACGAGTAACTCGCATCATAGCGAATTTTGCCCCCCGGCGATAGAAAGTAAAACGTCACGACCGAGCGTGAGGAGTGCCGCGGAGAGCGTCTGACGGATACCGCAAACGGGCTGCGGAATCTATCATCGCAGGTAGTGTTGCCGCTTTGTCATTCACCGCTCTGTCTGGCCTGCCCGAATCGCGAGTCCTGATGTCTGCTGATTGGCGTCCGCTTTATCCTTTCGCGTCCCACCACCTGCCCATCGGCGGGTCGCGAATGCATTACCTGGACGAAGCAACCGCCGGCAGCAATCGGGACGAACCGCTGCTGATGGTGCATGGCAACCCGACCTGGTCCTTCTATTGGCGGAACCTGGTTCTCGGCCTGCGAGGCAAAAATCGCTGCATCGTCCCCGATCACATAGGCTGCGGCCTCAGCGACAAACCGCAGCAGTACAACTACTACACGTTCGCCCAGCACATCAACAATCTGGTCGAGTTCATCGAAAAGCTCGGCCTGCGCAACATCACCCTGCTGGCTCACGATTGGGGCGGAGCCATCGGCCTCGGCGCAGCCCTGCAAAAGCCCGAGCTGTTCGCGCGGATCGTCCTCTTCAACACGGGTGCCTTTCCGCCCATGTATGTGCCGTGGCGAATTGCCGCCTGTCGCTTGCCGGTCTTCGGCAAGGTCGGCATTCAAGGCTTCAACCTGTTCGCCCGCGCGGCGATCCACATGGCAACCGAGAAGCCCGAGCGCATGACCCCCGAGGTGCAAGCCGGTCTGCTCGCCCCCTACGACAATTGGGCCAATCGCATCGCCACCTACCGCTTTGTGAAGAACATCCCCTTCACGCGCCGGCACCCTTCGGGCAAGAAGCTGGCCGAGATCGAATCGGGGCTCTGGACCCTCCGCGATCGACCGATTTCCCTGATCTGGGGCATGCGCGACTGGTGTTTTGATCCCCGCTGCCTCGCCCGCTTTCGCCAGCACTGGCCCAAGGCCGAAGTTCACGAACTGGCCGACTGCGGGCACTACGTGGTCGAGGACGCTCACGAGCGGATCGTCCCCATCGTGCAGCAGTTCCTTGCTGCCCACCCGCTGGCCCCTCCGACGGGATCTCCTGCGACGTAACTTGCTCCCTCACAGCTTGGCCGGGAAAACTTCTTTTACAAACCGGCACAATTGTTATAATGACATTCGCGTGAAATGCGAGCAATATCGCAATCCTACCATTTAACTCAGGGTGGTTTGTGAACACCCCCCCCCCGAAAGGGGCGATGCTGACTTGCGGCACAAAAAGACCCCGGCAAGGCAGTTTGCCGGGGCTGGGATTCTCCAGACGGGGCAGAGTCCAGAATCACCCACCAAAAGTATATGTCACGAGTGGCAGTTTGCCGCGATTCTGCCCGTTTCCTTTGGCTGCGGGCGTAACAAACGGTTAGACTGGGACATAGATCAATAGCCGTTGATTTCGGCTGATTGACCTGCCTGCCCGAATGACCCCGCCCTCGACTCTCCCTTTCCCGAGGACCCGCCCATGCTCACCCTTGCCGATCCGCGGCCCAGCAGAAATTGCCAGGGCTTGGCTCGTCGTGAGTTCCTCAAAATTGGAGCCCTCAGCTCGCTTGGTTTCGGCGGCCTGCTCACCCTGCCCCAATTACTGGCGGCCAAGGCCAGCGGCTCGCCGCTCGTGCGCGATAAGTCGGTCGTTCTCTTGTTCCTCTCGGGCGGTCCGTCGCATATCGAGTTCTTCGATCCCAAAATGTCGGCCCCCGCTGAGTTCCGCAGCGTGACCGGCGAGGTGCAGACCAAGCACCCAGGCATCACCTTCGGCGGCACCTTTCCCCAACTGGCCGAACGGGCCGATCGCTTTACCGTCGTTCGCTCGTATGGCTCAGGCAACTCCGGTCATACCTACGAGTCAGTGACGACGGGCGGCAACAGTCTGAAGTCGGCCCTCGGAGCCATCTACGCGCGCGTCGCCGGCGTGAACCATCCGCAGACCGGCATTCCCAACAACATTCTGCTGTTGCCCGAAGCCGTCAAAGAAGGACTCAAGCTGGGGAGCAATTTCGAAACAGGAGCCTTGCCCACGCTCACGCAGCCTGGCGATCTGGGGCCGTCGTTCAATGCGTTCAATCCGGCCGGCGGCGGTCAGCTGAAGGATAATCTCGAACTGAAGATCCCCGCCGAGCGACTGCTCGATCGGCGTAACCTGCTCGCGGGTCTCGACCGCTTGAAGCGAACCGCTGAGAGCGAAGCGATGGTCAAAGGGGCCCACGAGTTCCAGCAGCAGGCCCTCGATGTCATCACGCGCGGCGTCGCGCAAGCTTTCGATCTCAAACAGGAAAGCCCCGCGACGCTCGAACGCTACGACACTTCGAAAATCTTCCGCAACGAAGACGTACAGCGCTGGAGCGACATGAAGCGCAGCACCAACTTGCTCGGCAAACAGATGCTGCTGGCTCGCCGCTTGTGCGAGGCGGGCTGCGGCTTTGTCACCGTCAGCGATTGTGGCTGGGACATGCACAGCAACGGCAACAGCCCGAAGTTTCTCGGCGGCATGCAGCCGCTGGGTCATCAGGTCGATCACGCCGTCAGTGCCTTCATCGACGACGTGCGCGAGCGCGGGCTGGAAGACAAAATCCTGCTCGTCGTTACCGGCGAAATGGGCCGCACGCCACGAATCAACAACAACGGCGGTCGCGATCACTACGGCGATCTCACTCCGCTGTTACTCTTCGGCGGCGGCCTGAAGATGGGCCAAGTCATTGGCCAGTCCGATGCTCAAGCGGCCCGCGCCGCGAGCAAACCCTATCGCCCCGACAATCTCCTCATCACGCTGATGAACGTCCTGTTCGACATGGGGCTCCTCCGCCTGCAAACCAACATCCCCCGCGACGTCGCCCGCCTCGGCGAAACCGCCACCCCCATCGACGGCCTGCTGTAGTGTCAGAAGTCGGGGTTCAGAGGTCGGAGGTCGGGAGTCGGAGGTCGGGAGTCGGAGGTCGGGAGTCGCGCGACATTCAAACCATCGCCCCCGCCCCTGAGGCGGGGGTTCACAGGCTTTTGCACTAGCCGGTCTTGAGTACCAAGACTCCATTGGCGGGTGGCTGATTGTTCCTCCCGCTCGCAAACTGGGTTAGGTCAGGAGTCAGGAATCAGACACACTCACTCAAACAGCGCGATGTAGCCCTGAATCAAGGGCTGCAGGGACGGGAAGGCGTCGTGGGCCTTGATGATGGGCCAGTAGAAAGCGCGGGCCGTTTCGAGGTCGATGTAACCATGATTCGCCAGGCAGCCGACGGGGCCTATCGACAGCACATAGAGCAGCGGCACCAGCAGAATCAGCCCGATCAGGATGGCAGCAACCACCGCCGGCCGCGAATTGGATTCCTGTGGTTTGCTCATGGGGAGATTTTACCCGCGCCGCGCGGCGATTGGCAAATGGTTTGGGAGCGGGAGTCGGGGATCAGAAGTCAGAGGTCGGGGATCGGAGGTTTGGGTAGCGTCACGAGTTCGACGGAGCGGCGGCGGTTTCCGGTGGCAGGCCCCAGCGAACTAGCTAGCGCAAAAGCCAGTGAACCCCCGCCGCAGGGGCGGGGGCGATGGTTTGAGTTTCGCCCGACTCCCAGCTCCCAGCCAGGGCTGGCCATCCCATGAAACTGCTTGACGAACGATCAGTACCTATGGATAATTTTCAAAGCAAATGCTCATGAAATATATAGACATTGGTTTTTAGGTTATTGACACTCCACCTAATCGGGCGGCTGTTCAACGCGAAAATTTGGTTATCAAACGGTTATCGCGCGAACCGCTGATAACGGGCCGGTTGTCGCGGTAACTGCAGACGGCAGAAACGATTAAAGAGGCAGGAGACCACGAAATTTTTCGCGCAAAAAGTTATCAAACGGCGGGTTCGAGGGAGTCACGAAAGAGCATGGCTTGCACGGGTGAGTTTGCCCGTGACGGAGTCCCTGCGCCACTCGCGAGGGAGGTCGGTTTTCGGTATCATCGAAGCTTCACCCGAGGCTGAGCATGAAGGACGAACGAACAAGCGAAAAGTCGGCGGAAGCCGCTGAGCAGGCTGGGCCCCCGCTGCGCATTCTGGTCGTCGACAACGATCAGGCCCTGGCTTATGCCATGGAAGAGAGTCTGGCCAAGATCGGGCACCCGGTCACGGTCGCCACCAGCGGCGGCGAAGGGGCGCGAAAGATCGAAACCGATCACTTCGACATCATCATTACCGACCTGGTGATGAACGACGTCGACGGGATGGAGATTCTCAACCGCGCCAAACAACTGCTGCCCGACAGCCAGGTGATTATGGTCACCGGGCATGCCACGATCAGCAAAGCGGTCGAGGCGATGCAGCTGGGAGCATTCAATTTTCTCGAAAAGCCGATCACGCCGAACCGTCTGCGGGCGACGGTCGAGAAGGCCGTCGAGAATGTCCGGCTCAAGCAGCAGAATCAAGAGTTGCAGGGGCGGCTCGATGAAAAGTTCGGCTTCGAGGGGATCATCTACGCCAGCGACAAGATGAAGCAGGTCATCGACCGGCTGAAGCGGATCGCCCCGACCGACGCCAGCGTACTGATCACCGGCGAAAGTGGCACCGGCAAGGAAGTGATCGCCCAGGCGATTCACCAGAACAGCCCGCGGAAGGCTAAGCGGATCGTCGCCCTCAACTGTGCGGCCGTAGCCGAGAACCTCGTCGAGAGCGAACTGTTCGGTCACGTGAAAGGTGCTTATACCGACGCGGTGGCCGACCGAATGGGCGCGTTCGAGTACGCTAACGGCGGCACGCTGTTTCTGGACGAAATCGGCGACATGCCGCTGCCGACGCAAATCAAACTGCTGCGGGTGCTGGAAGACAGCCAGATTACGCGCGTGGGCGATAACAAGACGACGCGGGTCAACGTGAGAATGGTTTCGGCCACGCACAAAAACCTGGACGAAGCGATCAAAACCGGCGCGTTCCGCAGCGACCTGTATTTCCGCCTAAAGGTCGTCACCATTCATTTGCCGCCGCTCCGCGATCGTCGCGAAGACATTGTGCCACTGACCGATCACTTCCGCCGCACGCTGGCCCGCCGACATCACAAGGCGGTGAAGGGCGTTTCGCCTGCCGTCGCCAAGAAGCTGTATATGTACGACTGGCCCGGCAATGTGCGCCAGTTGCGCAATGCGATTGATGCGATGGTGGTGCTCGATAACGACGGCCTGCTCGACCTGGATGACTTGCCGCCCGAGCTGATGGACGCCGACGACGCGCCGAGCAGTTCCGGCGCGCTCTCGGGACCGATGGATCTGATTGGTAAGACCATGGACGACATCGAACGCTGGGCCATCGAACAGACCCTGCAAGTGACCGGCGGCAATCGCGAAGAGGCCGCCCGCGTCCTCGGCATCGGTGCCCGCACGCTCTATCGCAAGCTGGAAAAGTATCAGTCAGGCAACGATGAGGATGGCAAGGTGGAGTTGGCGTCGGAGGAGTGAGGAGTAGGGAAAGAGGCGAGAGGCGAGAGGTGGGGGACGAGAGACGAGAGTAGATTCAGGAGTTGGAAAGCCAGGAAGCATGAACATGTCAGCGCACGATGCCCGAACCTCGAACCTCGAACCTGAAAACTGGAGCGGTCCACAGTCCCTCGCCTCGCGCCTCTCGCCCCCCACCCCTGCCACGATTCGTCAACTGCCACAAAGCGTGGTGAACAAGATTGCCGCGGGCGAGGTGATCGAGCGCCCGGCGAGTGTCGTCAAGGAACTGCTGGAGAACGCGATTGATGCCGGAAGCACGCGGATTGATGTCTCGCTGGGGCAAGGTGGCCTCGACCTGATTCGCGTCACGGACAATGGCTGCGGTCTGTCGCCCGAGCAAATGCCGCTGGCGCTGGCCAGCCATGCGACGAGCAAGATTCACGATGCCGATGACCTGTTTCATGTGGCCACGTTTGGCTTTCGCGGCGAAGCACTCGCCTCCATTGCCGAAGTCAGTCACCTGCGCCTACGCAGCCGGCCTCACGACAGCGAGCAAGCGGCCGAGATCGAAGTGATCGGCGGCAAGAGTAGCCCGCTGACTCCCTGCGGCGCTGCACCGGGGACGATGCTGGAAATTCGGAACCTGTTTTTCAACACGCCGGTCCGCCGCAAGTTCATGCGAGCTTCGCAGACCGAAATCGGCCATTGCAGCGAAGCGTTCACGCGGATCGCGCTCACGCACGAGCGAGTGCACTTCACGTTGCGGCACAACGATCGGACGATCTTCGACTTGCCGCCGGTGGCCGACTGGCGCGATCGCATCGCGGCACTTTGCGGCCGCGATCTCGAACGCTCGCTCATTCCGATCACCAGCGGCGATGGGGACGTGCAGCTGCAGGGCTATGTGTGCGATCCGCAGCAGAGCCGCGCGAACAACCGGATGCAGTACATCTTTCTGAACGGCCGGCACATCCGCGATCGTTCGCTGCAGCACGCGCTGGGCGAGGCCTATCGGGGGCTGCTGTTGCACGGGCGGTTCCCGATCGGCTTCTTGCGGTTGAACATGCCCGCCGATTATGTCGACGTGAACGTACACCCGACGAAACTCGAAGTGCGGTTTCAAGACAGCGGGCGAATCTATTCGTTGGTCCTGGGCACCATTCGCAAGAAGTTCCTGGCGACCGATCTGACCGCGAAAGTGCGAATCAATCCGGGCGACAACGATGCCGAGACCGCGGCCCTCGATCCCGCAGCACTCGAACAGCATCGTCGCGACCTGGTCGATTGGGCCAAGGGAGCCCTCGAAGCCAGTTCGGCCGGTCTCGATGCGCAGGGCGTTCCTCTCGTGGCTGCCGCAGGCACTGCGGTGCTGGACGAAGATTCACAGGGCGTGCTCGATCTGCAATTCGAACGAGCCGGCGGTACAGCGTTGCAATTGAACACGCTCGATCGCAGCTGGCCCGCAGCGGGTCGCACACCTTCGCCGCTGATGGCGCAAGCCGGCGCGCTCGCGCATGCTCGCCCCGCGCCGGTTACAGCGCCGTCGATTTCGCATCTGGGCTTCCAGATTCACAACCGCTACCTCGTCACGCAGACCGAAGAGGGGATGTGTGTCATCGATCAGCATGCCTTGCACGAGCGCATCTTGTACGAACAGGTGCGCGACAAGGTCATGAGCGGCAAGATGGAAACGCAACGCCTGCTCGTCCCCGAGCCGGTGACGTTGCCGCCCAATGAAGTGGCCGCCGCCCTCGAAAACAAAGCCCTGCTGGCACAGCTAGGCATGGAAGTCGAACCCTTTGGCGGCGACACGGTGCTGCTCAGCAGCTATCCCGCGATGCTGGCGAATCTGGGGCCCGCCGAGATGCTGCGGCAAGTCGTCGACCAGATTGTCGCCGGCGGCAAGAGCCCCGACCGCAAGGACCTGCTCAACGATCTGCTCAACATGATCGCTTGCAAGGCAGCCATCAAAGCGGGCGATCGCCTGGCGCCGGAAGAGATTACGGCCCTCCTCGAACAACGCGAACACTATCAAGATACGCATCACTGTCCGCACGGTCGCCCGACGGCGCTCGTCTTCACGCGCGAAGAACTCGACCGGCGATTCAAGCGGACCTAGCTGGTTTTCGCATCGCTGGGTTTCGCTGGTAGACGCCGCTTGTGCGGGCAAGTTAATCTGGTTGGTTCGCAGTCGTCCTCTCCACGCATTCGTTTTGTCAGAAGGTGAATCATGTTGCTCCGGCGTACCTTGCTCCTGTCGATCGCTACCCTGCTGTGCGCTGTCAACTTTTCGGCCTGGGCCCAGGAAGCGAAAAAAGAAGAAGCCAAGCCCGAAGTGAAGAAGGACGACTCGGGCGAATGGATTCAGCTTTTCAATGGCAAGAACCTCGAAGGCTGGACGCCGAAGATTCGCTATCACGAAGTGGGCGAAAACTGGAACGATACGTTCCGCGTCGAAGATGGCCTGCTGAAGGTCAGCTATGACAAGTACGACAAGTTCAACGAGACCTTCGGTCACCTTTACTACAAGCAGCCTTTTTCGAACTATGTGCTGCGGATGGAATATCGCTTCGTCGGGCAGCAATGCCCGGGCGGTCCAGGCTGGGCCATTCGTAATAGCGGCGCGATGATTCACGGCGAAATGCCCGAGACCGTTGGCAAGGATCAGGACTTCCCCGCTTCGATCGAAGTGCAACTGCTGGGCGGCAACGGCAAGGACCCACGCACCACCGCGAACCTGTGCACCCCCGGTACGAACGTCGTGATGAAGGGTGAGTTGGTCACTCGTCACTGCACGAACTCAACGTCGGAAACCTATCCCGGCGAACAATGGGTGACGGTCGAGATTCACGTGCTCGGCAACAAGGCCATCCATCACAAGATCAATGGCAAGTCGGTCCTCAGTTACAGCGAGCCTCAACTCGACGAGCGCGATGCGCACGCCAAGATGCTCGCCGAAAAGGCCGGCACCAAGATGCTGAGCGGCGGCAGCATTTCGCTGCAATCGGAAAGTCATCCCGTGGAGTTCCGCAAGGTGGAACTCAAGGTTTTGAAAACAGAGTAGCCCTTTCAACGGATTCACTATGCTCGCTGCTGCTTCCTTGTCGCGTCGTGACGTTCTGGCTTTGGCCGGTGGTGCCGCAATGCTTGGTTCGTTGCCAGCGCTCGGAAGCGGAGCAGCGCCTGACCCCGAGCATCCGCTCATTGATGCTCACTCGCATGTCTGGTCCCCCGATACGACCAAGTGGCCACTCGCGGGGGGCAAGACGAAGGCCGATCTTGATCCGCCCAGTTTCACCCCCGAAGAGTTGCTGAAACTGGCTCACCCCGAGCGTGTGGGCCGCGTGGTGCTCATTCAGCATCACTTGTATCACAGCTGGGACAACTCGTACCTGATTGACTGTGCGGCTCGCTTTCCCGGTGTGTTTGCCGTGACGGGCATGCTCGACGACGCGCAGCCAAACCCCGAAAAGCAGATGCCTTCGCTACTCGAGAAGAAGGTGCGCGGCTTTCGCATCACATCGTGGATTCGCAAAGACAAGTGGCTCAGCGGTGATGGGATGGCCGCGATGTGGAAAACCGGTGCCACGACCGGCCAAGCCATGTGCTGCCTGATCAATCCCGAGGATCTGCCCGGCGTGAGTGCGATGTGTGCGAAGCATCCCGAGACGACCGTCGTCATCGATCACTTCGCCCGCATTGGCGTCGATGGGCAAATTCGCGAGAGCGACGTCAAGAAGCTGCTCGCCCTCGCCAAGCATAAGAAGGTGAACGTCAAACTCTCGGCCTACTACGCGCTGGGCAAGAAACAGGAGCCCTACGAAGACCTGCTGCCGATGATTCGCCAAGTGCTCACCGCGTTTGGTCCCGAGCGCTGCATGTGGGCCAGCGATGCACCCTATCAAACCGTGCAGGGGCACACTTACGCGGCCTCGATCGCGCTGCTGCGTGATCGCGCGGGACTCTCGGCTGGCGACAAAGAACACGTCTTTCGCAAGACAGCCGAGCGGATTTACTTCGCCTAGCGCGATGCCCGGGCAGAGTTACTTTGCAACCGCAAAGCTACTTGGCGACGGCAAAGTTCTCGGCCCATTGAGCCAAGTCGGCTGTTCCCTTGCGATTGCAAAAGTCGCCGAAGGTTTCGCTAGGCTGGCGGTCGGTCTTGAAGTAGACGAACAGCGGGGTGAGTGTGCTCACGACTTCTTCGGACGGCACGTAGTCCTTGTACATCGTATTCAAGCGATCGCCCAGCAAGCGGCCGCCGACGAACACGGTGTATTGACCGCGGGCACGACCGACGAGACCGACGTCGCAGTTGTAAGGCCGAGCGCAGCCGTTGGGGCAGCCCGTCATGCGGACCGTGAACTTCTCGCTGGAAAGTCCCAGGCGAGCCAGTTCGACTTCGAGTTGATCGATCATGCCGGGCAGGGCCCGTTCGCTTTCGGTGATGCTCAGGCCGCAAGTGGGCCAGGCCACGCAGGCCATGCTGTAACGGCGAACTTCGCTGATCTCTTCGCTGAGCTTGACGCCGTATTTGCGCAGGATGGCTTCGAGTTGAGCCTTGTCTTTCTCTTCGATATCGGTGAAGAGCATGCTCTGGTGCGCGGTCAGGCGAACACCCGGCTTGAGCACAGTGCAGATTTCGCGGATGGCGGTCTTCAGCTGCATTTCGGCCGTGTCTTTGATGCGGCCGTTCTCGATATTCAAACCGTAGAACCACTTGCCGTCACCCTGCTCGTCCCAACCCATGTGATCGTTGAAGCCGTGGACATCGGTCGGATGTGGCTCTGGCAGCGGACCGCCGTAGTACTCTTCGACCTTGGCCTTGAACTTCTCGATGCCCCAATTCGCCACGACGTACTTCAGGCGGGCCAGCTTGCGATCTTCGCGATTGCCAAAGTCGCGTTGGACTTTGAAGACCGCTTCGACAACCTTGATCACATTGTGCGGGCCGGCAAAGCAAAGTCGCTTGGCAACCGCCGGGAAGGTCTTCTTGGCGGAAGGAGTGACGCCCATGCCACCGCCGACAATCACGTTGTAGCCAACGATTTTGTCGCCGTCGGTGACCGCCATCAGCCCCAGGTCGTTGGCGTAGAGATCGACGCAGTTGTCGAAGTCGAAGCCGATCGCCATTTTGAACTTGCGCGGCATGTAGTGCTTGCCGTAGATCGGCTCGACATCAAAGCCGTCGCCACTCGACTCGGTATCGCCGCCGACGAGTTGCTTGTCGCCGGTCGCGGTGTCGGTCAGCCAAACTTCGTGATACGCCTTGGTGCGTGGCGCGAAGTGCATGGCGATTTCATGAGCCAGCGCCTGGGTCTCGCGGTAGATGTTCTTCTTGTACGGCGCGGGGCAGCACATGACGTTGCGGTTCACGTCGCCGCAGGCGGCGAGCGTCGAGAGTTGGCACTCGTTGATGCGCTGAATGGTCCGCTTCAGGTTTTCTTTCAGCACGCCGTGCAACTGAAACGCCTGGCGGGAAGTGATGCGCAGGGTTGTGTTGCCCAGTTCATCGCACAGGTTGAGTTCTTCCAGCACTTGCTCGCTGGTGAGAATGCCGCCGGGAATGCGCGTGCGGACCATGAAGCTGTACGACTTGGTCTTTTTGCCGTCTTCGTTCACTTGGCCGCGCGAGTCGCGGTCATCTTGCTGGTAGGTGCCGTGAAACTTCAGCAGCACTTCGCTGTCGTGACCAAAGTTCGGGTTGCCATCGAACATTTCCGTGGCCAAGGGTCCAGCGAGAAAGTTGCTGGCGTCTTTGATTCCCTCGACTTTGCTGAGCTTCGCTTGATCGGTCATGATTTTCGTCCGCAGACGTCGTAAGAAGGCAAAAGCTGACTATTTCACTACTTAGAGCCAGCCTGGGAGTGCTCACCGAGCAGAAACATCACCATGTTGACTACCATTGTAATGTTTCGGTCCTGCCGGTCAAGCAAGTATAACGGCTCTCTGAATCTCCACCTATGCCAGTTGGGTGGTCTGAGGGAGGTGGGCAATTCAGGTGTCTAGTTGAAACGCTGGCTGTAACTACGAGACAGTGACGGGAGTATTCTCTTTGTCACTTGCTTTCATTTCGTGCTAGAGATTTGCGGGCCAGCAGCCCTATAATCAACAGGCACGACCGAATTACACGCGAGCGTCGTCTTATCTGCGGGCAAGCACGCGCGCACAAAAGTCTTTTTGTTCACCGAGGGTTTTGGCCATGGAAGAGATCAAACGTCAAGTTGGTCGGGCTCAGCGGCGGCTCATCGGCCAGCAGTTTTTGACGATCGCCGTCTGGTCTCTGTTTGCGACCCTGCTCATCGGCGCGATCGGCCTGGCCATTCCCAAAATCTGGGCCTTGCCCATCAAGCACGACATTTGGAATTACAGCTGGATCGGCGGCAGCCTGGCTGTCGGTTTGATCATTGCCAGCGTGTGGACCTATGTCGTGCGTCGCTCGGCCATTGATGCTGCGATTGAACTCGACCGCCGCTATGGTTTGAAAGAACGCGTCTCGAGCACCTTCGCCCTCAACAGCGAAGAACTCTCCAGTGAAGTGGGCCGCGCGCTGGTGGCTGATGCCATTCGCAAAGTCGAACGAATTGATGTCCGTGAGCAGTTCCGCGTGCAGCCCACCTGGCGCATCGCGTTGCCGCTTGTTCCGGCACTCGTGATCGCTGGTCTCTTCCTGTTACCGAATGCCGGGCTCGAAAACAAGGCAACCGCTGCGGGCACCCAAACAACCGAGATGAAGCAGCAGATCAAAAAGGCTGCCGAGATTCTGAAGAAGAAGATCGACGACAAGCAGAAGAAAAAAGACGAAACCGACGTCAATCTGAAAGACGCCGAACTGCTGAAGGAAATTTCGAAGAAGGTCGAGAACATCGCCACCAAGGAAGGGATGGATAAGAAGGAAGCCACGATCAAGATCAACGATCTGGCCAAGGAAGTCGAACAGCGGAAGCGTGAACTCGGCGGTGCCAAGGAAATGCAGAAGCAACTCGATAAGCTCGGCAAGATCGAAAAAGGTCCAGCCGACAAGCTCGCCGATGCCATGAAAGATGGTGACTTCAAGGAAGCTCAAAAGCAGCTCGAACAGCTGAAGGACAACCTGAAAGCCGGCAAGCTCGATGAAAAAGACAAAGAGCAACTCGCCAAGCAGATGGAGCAGCTGCGAGACAAGATCAAGGAGATGGCCCAGAACCAAAAGGATAACCGCGAGCAGTTGCAACGTGAGATTCAAAAGAAGCTGGAACAGGGTGACCAGGAAGGGGCCGCCAAGCTGCAAGAGAAGCTCGACAAGGCTGAAAAAGAAGGCAAGCAGATGGAGCAGATGCTCGACAAGATGGCCAACAAACTGGGCCAGTGTGCCGAGTGCATGAAGAAGGACGGCAATGGTGACCCGAAAGAAGCCGGCCAGAAGCTCGACGATCTTGCCAAAGCCATGAAGGAAGCCCAGGAGCAACTCGACCAGATGGAAAACCTGGACGAAGTGCTCGATGAACTGGCCGATGCCAAGAATGCCATGAACGGTAAAGAAGCCGGGGGCAAGGAAGGCAAAGATCTTGGAGACATGGACGGCAACAAGATGGGCCAAGGCAACAAGGGAAACAAGAAGGGCAAAGGCCAAGGCTTGGGAAAAGGCCAAGGGAGCGGCGATCGCCCCGAAGAAGAAGTCGATACCAAGTCCTACGACTCGCGCGTCGCTGGCAAAGCACGTCCGGGCGAATCGGTTCGCACCGGTGATGCCGACGGCAAGAACATTGCTGGCAAGTCGCTGCAAGATGTGAAAGCAGAACTGCAATCGGCGGCGGCTCGCGACCCCGATGCGCTCAACGAGCAAAACCTGCCCCGCGAACAACGGGACCATGCGAAGCAGTACTTCGAGAAGTTCCGCAAGGGCGAGAAGTAATCAGCACAGTTCTCACACTAAAAACGACTCGTGCCTCAGCTCATTCTGGGGCACACTTCATTTCTGGCAGCGAACACTCTGTGCAAAAAAGCTCGGAATTCTCGCCGTCGCCGGACCAGACTAGTCACAGGCGTGGCATCCAATCAGAGAGGTGCACCTGCGCGCAGTTGCAACTTGATCTTTTAAATCCTGGTTGAACTACACCGCCACAGCGCTCGCTAGAATTGGCTGAATCGACGTAAGTCGATACGTGCGGGAATGGTGGGTATTCACAAACCCTGGGGGTTTGTGAACACTCAGGCGCGCCAAACCCGAGAGATACTGCAGGTCGCGTTCACAAACCGGCCCGGTTTGTGAACATAGTTTTCCCCGGCGAAGTTGCCGGCGGAGCGAGCAAGCCGGCCGCTGCTAGTGCAAAAGCCAATGAACCACCGCCGCAGGGGCGGTGGCGGTAGGAGCAAGGCAAGGCAAGGCGTTAGGAGCAAAGCGGTGGGAGCAAGGCAAGGTAGGCGGATCATACGTCGCACAAGGTGACGGCCTGCTTCAGTCCTGCGAGTGGGTCGCGCGTCGGAATGAATTCCTGGCCGACGTAGCCTTGATAACCCACTTCGATCAGTTTGCGCATGATCGGCGGATAGTTGATCTCTTGGTTGTCATCGAGTTCGCCGCGGCCGGGATTGCCCGCGGTGTGGACGTGGCCGATCACATCTTTCAATTGCTCGATCCGCCGCATCACGTCGCCGTTCATGATCTGCACGTGATAGATATCGAAGAGCAGTTTCATCCGCTCGGAGCCGACGGCGCGAATGATCTTGGCACAATAATCGACATCGTCGCCTTGATAGCCGGGATGCCCCTTCATCGGATGCGAACCGTCCCGGCTGTTCAGGTGCTCGAGACAGATGGTGACCTTTTTCTTCTCCGCATGGCCGATAATTTTCTTCAGCCCTTTCACACAGTTCTCTGCACCTTCCTCGGCGCTGATCTCGCCGCTGTTAGGATCCTCGGCGGTACGGAATTTGAAGCCGGTAAAGGCAATCACCGAGGGGTAACCAAACTCGGCGCACTTATCGATGACCTCAGTCGTGCGGGCAATGACCTCGTCGTGGTACTTCGGATTGTTGAAGCCCTTCATGAACGGCGCACCCGGCATGCCGTTCGGCGCGATGGCACAGATGAGTCCATTCTTCTTCAAGGTCGGCCACAGTTCGGGCTCGCACAGCTCCACGCTCTTGCAGCCCAGTGCCTTAGCATGTTTGGCTGTGGTCTCGATGTCCCACTTATCGCCCGCGACATTGAAGCACCAATAGACAACCGACTGCTTGACGTTCCCCTTGGTTGAGCCCTTGCTCTCCTTGGCTTCCTCGGCCGCGATCGCATTTCCGGCCGCGGCTGAAATTGCTGCGCCGGCCAGCGCTGCCGAACCGAGCCATTGCCGGCGGGAGAGTTGTGTCTGTGGTTGCTTGGTCATGTTCCTGCTCCGCGAGAAAAAGATGGAGATCGCTTGGCATCAGCCTAAGTCAGCATCTGAGCGAAACAAGTGGGGCTCAACCAGGGTCGGGAGGTTTTTCGGGATCGTTCGATTGTTTTGGCAACTTGAAGTCCTCCCGAAAATCCTCCTGACCCTACTCGCGTTGCGTTATCCGCTGGCTTTGTGACCCAAACCAAAACAGAAGTTGAGAGCAAAGCTTTGCTTAGGCAGCAGGCCGACCAGAATGGGGTCAGGACAATGTTTCGGGGTAGCGGTTTGCGGCTGAAGCAAGTGTCGGCGAGCCCGAAAATTGCCCCGACCCCTGGTTTCGCTACGACTGCAAAATCGTCTTCGTTTCCTTACTCTCTGGATCGTAGAAGACATAGGCGGCAGCCTTGTCTTTAAAATAGCCTTCGATTTTTACCTGCCCGAGGAAGACAAGCGGGCCGTGGGGGCCGAGGGGCCAATTGGGATTCCGCAGCCACTTGGGTGGCTTGCTGGCAAACTGAAATCGCTCGTGCAGTTGTTCCTTCAGCCAATTCAGGAGTGCTTTGCCCGTACGTCCTTCCGCCTGCGGCATGATGTTCTGGCTGATCCAGTACGAATCGACGAGTAGCCATTTGGGCTGGGCGTCGAGCAAAACATCGTGCAGGTCTTCATAGACGCTGGTCCGCTCGAACTCGATTTTGTTCCGCTTCAGGTAATCGCAGAGCGCGTTCTGTGCATTGACGATGCCGGCCGCATCGTCGTAGCTCTGCGAGATCACAAAGTGATAGGCACTGCCAGCCAGCAACACATAGTTGGGCCGCTTGAGATTTGGGTCGTTCGTCAGCAGTTCTTCGAAGCCGTCGTGGTTGTACAGCAGGTCGCGGAACTCGGGTGGCGAGATCTTACCAGCGACAAACTGCTGGATCACTTCGAGAGGCGTCAAATCCATGGAGATTGTCGTCCGTGACTACTGCTTTTTGGCGTTCTTTTTCGCGGGAGTTGCTGGTACCGGATCGCCCAGGCCTTTGATCGGAAAGTCGGCCGAGACGACGTGCTCTTTCTTCATGATGGCCTCAAGCTTGGCGACGATGTCGGGGTTGAGTGCCGCTACATCGCTCGTCTCTCCTTCATCGAGGCGAATATTATAGAGCTCGATCGGGGCCGGCCCTTGAGCCAACTTTTGGCGGATGGCTTTCCACTCGCCGACGCGTACCGATTGCTGGCCGCCGTAACCAGGAAATTCGCGATAGAGAAATGGTCTCACCGGCTGAACTTTCCCATCGAGCGCCGGCTTAAAGCTGATGCCGTCGATGTCCTTGGGGATCTCTTTCTCCAGGCCAGCCAGATCGAGTAAGGTCGGCAGCCAATCTTCAAAGCCTGTCACGCGATAGCTCGTCGTTCCTGGCTCGATCTTCCCCTTCCAGCGCACGAACGTCGGCATCCGTACGCCCCCTTCGTAGAGCGAACCCTTAAAGCCGCGCAAGTTGCGTTTCGAGTTGAAGAAGTCGGTGTCGGTGCCGCCGAAGCGATTGTCGAGCGGGCCATTGTCGGACGAGAAGACGAAGATCGTGTCTTCGTCGAGCTTTAGTTCGCTGATGAGGTCGATAATGCGACCGGCGTGGCTATCGAGCCGACTCACCATGGCGGCATACGCGGCTCGCGGAGTGCGATGCGGCAGGTAAGACTTGCTGCCGTCGTACGGCGGATCGTCGGTGAAGGTCTTCGTGTATTGCTCCAGGCCATCTTCAGGCACTTGCAAGGCGAGGTGCGGAATCGTGGTGGGAAAGAAGAGGAAGAACGGTTCGTCCTTGTGCTCGCGGACAAACTTCAGCGCTTCCTCAGCGATCAAATCGGGTGCGAAATGTTTGCCGCTGAACTGTTCATAGGTCTTCGGGTCGTTGAGGTCGGTTCCTGGTGGCAGCTTGAAGCGGGCGGCAAACTCAGGATTGTCGAGCGGCACGCGCTGGTCGTTGCTCCAGAGAAAGGTCGGATAGTAGTTGTGGGCAACACCTTGGCAGTAGTAGCCATAGAAGCGATCGATGTGCTGCTTCATCGGTTCACCGGTGGTGTCATCGCCGCCGAGGCCCCATTTGCCGAAGGCTCCGGTTGCATAGCCCGCCTGCTTCAGCAACTTGGGCAAGGTGACCGTATCGGTGGGGAGCGGAAACTGACTCTGCGGCTTGATCTGTTTGTTGTCGCGGACGATCGCATGCCCCGGATGCATGCCCGTCATTAGTACGCAGCGAGATGGAGCACACACGGCATTGCCCGAGTAATGATGCATCAGCCGCATGCCATCGCGAGCCAGCGCGTCGAGTCGCGGCGTCTTGATCTTCTCCTGGCCAAAAGCGCCGAGATCTCCATAGCCCAGATCGTCAGCCAGCAGAAAGACGATGTTGGGCCGCCGCTTGGGGGCTTCCTTCTCGGCCTCTTTCGTCTTGGTCTGTTCTTGGCCGCTGAGATTTGGCAGCAACGCACTGCACAGAATGACCAGTGAGAGAACGGCCAAACAGCGAGGAGCGAGTGTGGAGCGGAACATGGCGACTCCGGACGGCGAGCAGGGAAAGGCGGATGGGCGCAGGCCAGTATCAACAGGCCGAGATCGTTGGTCAACCTCGCCAACCGTGACCTAAACTTGCCAGAGGAACGTCTACTCGCACTCCCGTAGTATCGATTATGTCGATCGCAACACCTGTAGCCCCCGAAGTCGTCGCGGACGAAGCAACCGACCGCAGTTTGCAAAACCGGCGCGTCTGGATCGCGCCCCTCTGCCTCTGCCTGGTCGCGGGTCTGCATGCCTACCGAGTGCTCACGACCGAACAATCGCCCTGGAAGGGCGGCGGCTTCGGCATGTTCTCGACCATCGACAGCGAACAGGCCCGCTCGGTGCATGCCTGGCTGATCACCGATTCCGGCGAGCATCCGCTGGAGCTTCCCAGTGACGTCGCCAAGACCGTGAGCGAACTGCGCACCATTCCCAATCAAGCGGGACTCAGCGATCTGGCCAACAAGCTTGCTCAGCGGCAGTGGAGCGATCCGGCTCTCGCCCAAGAGCAACTGGCGGCTCAACTAAGAAACGAACCGCCGGACCGGCCCCTAACTGCCCAGCGATTGCGAGAGCTGCGCGACCAGGGAGTAAGCACTGCAGTTCAAACGACGACTGGCAATCTTCAACCTGCAAGTCTCGCAGCGGTGCCCAAGGGTGAAACCAATCGGCAGGCGGTTCCGTTTCAGGCCGTGCGCGTGGAGATCTGGAAATACGAGATGCCGGTCGGAACGAACGAACTGAAGAACCGAGTTCTCTTCACGGCAAAAGCACCTGCTGGGGAGACTGCACCATGATTGCCGTTTCGCCGCCGACTCTCTCGCAACCTGCGGCCCCCGCGTGGGCCCATCGCCGCTGGTTGGCACTCGATCCCCTGCTGATCTTGCCGCCGCTTACGATTTTGCACCTGCTCATTCATGCGCCGCATGCCTGGTACCTGAGCGTGGTGCTGATTCCGCTCTTCGCCCTGGGACTGATTTTTCGCCCGTTGCTGTACACGCCGCCGTTCTGGTACATCACCGCGATGCTGCTCGGTACGACGGTCTATTTCAATTGGGAATCGACCGACAATCACAAGTACCTGTTCGTCTACTGGTCGCTCGCCCTCTGCTGCACGTTCTCACTCCCCAAATCGCAATGGGGCGAAACGCTGGCACGTACGAGCCGGCTGCTCATCGCGCTCTGCATGGTGCTGGCGACGATGTGGAAAATCTGTACGCCGGAATACATCGACGGCCGTTTCTTCACGTTCGAGTTGCTCGTCGACGATCGCTTCGCCCACTTCACTTCGTGGACGACCGGTTTGCCGCTGAAGACGCTCGCCGACAATCACACGCTGCGAGAACAACTCGGCAGCGGGCAACTGGCGGGGCTTACCAGCGTGGGACTCGCCGGCGGTGAACAGGTCGCGCTGCTCGCCCAGTTTCTGACGTGGTGGACAGTCCTCATTGAAGGCCTGATCGGTCTGCTGTTCTTCGTGCCGAAGTCCGTAGAGCCGAAGTCTCGTTGGGTCAGCCACACCCGCAACATCCTGCTCATTCTGTTTGCCGCGACCACCTACAGCGTGGCCCCCGTGCGCGGCTTTGGCTGGATGTTGATGCTGCTCGGCCTGGCGCAGTGCGAGAAAGAAGACCGCTACTATCGCTGGGGATATCTGGCGGCCTTGCTGCTCATTCAGGCGTACACCATTCCCGTTGGGCAACTCGTGAGCCTGCTGACTGGTTCGCCGTAAGATCGCGAGCTACTCTCACTCGCGATGATCGATCTTCTCGATCTCGCCGGTATCAACCGCGCGGTAGCCGGGCAGTTGCGAGATCAGTTGGCGATACTCGGCGCTGCGAATGGTTTGCACGAGGGCTGTGATGCGCGGATCGGAGGCGACTCGCTGCGCGAAACAGAGATCGTATTGCTCTTCACAAATCGGGAAGAATGGTAACTGGGCTTCCTCGCTGGCTAGTTGCAGACAGATGCCCGCATCGGCCCAGTGATTGCGAATCGCCTCGATAACTCCGCGATGATCGAGAGCCGTTCGCTGCGGCGGGCGACGATCGGCCAGAATCTCGTCCTGGCAACGCCGCGCACCAGCGCTTGGCAATCGGCCGACCCAGCGCAGCGATTCATTCGCTGCTTGCCGCAGCGAACGCACCGAAGTCTGTGTGCTCGTCGCGAGCCCTTCCTGCCACTGCGCGACGCGCAGCAGTTGCCAGTCGTCCTTTGGCAATCGCCCCTGCACCAGTTGGGCATTGCCCTGACGTTCGTTCACGCGGGCCAGATGCACACCGGCTGCATGCACCAGATTCTGCTCGAGCAACTCGAGGGCCTGACCGCTGGAACGTGAGAGCACGAGCAGGCGAAACGGCGATTGTCGCTCGTATAGTTGAGCAAGAAAGCTGGCGGCCGGATCGCAGGTGGCAATCACCAGCGTACGATTGGCGACGTCGGTCACTTTCCCTTTGAAGTCGCCGCTGGCGGCAGTGGCATCGGCCAAGCGAAGATTGGCCAGCGAGGCTTCGACCGGATAAGCCAAGACTTGCCCGCCGACTTCGGCGAGCCAATAGCGGCAAGGAAACACTGCGGGTTGCCAGGCCCAGGTGATCGCCGTGCCAGCTGCATCCGAGCCAAACAGTTCTTCAACCGAGCACTCAAAAATTCGAGCCAGCTGAATCGCTGCCTCGACCGAAGGGACCAGCCGGCAGCTCTCGATGGCGCTAATGCCCGACCGAGAGATGCCCGTCTTCTCTGCCAGATCAGCCTGCGACAGCCCGCGTGCCTGGCGAAAGGACTTGACCCGGTTGGCTGATTTTCGAGTGGCTGACATCATCAGGCCACTATATCTCAAGTTCGTAGCAGGGCCAAACTGCCGACCAGGCTGCTACTTTTTGGTAACGTCGTAGCACAAGATCTTGTCCTGCTCGCGCAGGTAGAGCTTGCCGTCGGCAATCACGGGGTGCGACCAACTGGGGCGTTCGCCACCGTCAGGAATCTTGAAGCTGCCGACTTCGATGTAGTCTTCGGGCGTCGCCTTGGCGAGCACCATCGTGCCGTCGGCAAAGCGAATGTAGAGGTGACCATCGGCGGCCGCGAACGAAGCCGACTTCTTGCCGCTGGCTCGCTTCTTCCATTTGATTTCGCCGGTCATCAGGTCGGCGCACCATGGAATGCCCTGATCGTCTGAATCGCCGTACAGGTGATCGCCCACCAGGACGATGCCGCCATGCTTATTCGCTAGGTCAGTGTTGATGGGAAAGATCTCTTCCATTTCCACCTTGCCGTCGGCAGCCGGCTTTTGCTTGAGGAGCGCACCACCTCGCTTGTAACCCGCGGCAAAGAAGACGAGATCGCCACGGACGATTGGTGTGGGAATGACTGCGGTGGTCCTGTCGATGGGATACTGCCACAGCCGTTCGCCGTCTTTCGCCCGCACGCCCAGGGCACCACTGCCCGTTGTTTGCACGTAGACCTTGGTATCGCCGATTTGCGAGATCACCACCGAAGCATGCCCCGCGCCACGATCGTCAGCGCTCACGCACTTCCAAATGGTTTCGCCATTCTTCTTGTTCAGAGCCACCATTGTTGCGGTGGTGCCGCCGGGGGTGCAGATCAGGTTGTCGCCGTCAATCAAAACCGACTCGCTGTAACCCCAACTGTCGGCCTTCTTGCCGGAAAACTCGTCCTTGATGTTCTTGCGCCACAGTTCCTTGCCGGTTGAGACCTCGCAGGCAATCAACTCGCCGTAAGGCGTCAGAATGTAGACCGAGTCGCCATCGACGGTCGGTGTGCTGCGCGAGCTTTGCCAACTTTCTTGACCGCTGGTCCAAGCCTTGCCGGTCTTGGTCTTCCACAGTTGCTTGCCATCGGCCTGATTGAAGCAAGTGAGGTATTCGTCCTTGTCTTCTTCTCCGGCGGTCGACAGAGCATCGCCGAGGGTAAAGATCTTGCCACCCGCAATCGCCAGGCTCGAGTAGCCACGACCAGCGCCTGGCGCTTCCCAGAGCAACGCAGGACCTTCGGAGGGCCACTCAGTGAGCAGGCCCTTGTCGGGCGAAACAGCGGTTCGCGTCGGTCCACGGAAGGTCGGCCAGTCGGATTCGGCAGCGATGCCGAGCGTCGCCAGCGAGGACAAACAGAGCGAAGCATAGCAAAGGCTGCCGATGAGTTTGCGAAGGGTCATCGTCGAGTTACCTGGGGGTGATTCGGGCCAGTAGAAGGAAGGCGTGCGCTTGAGGCAAGCTGTATGGCTAGCCCTGATTATGCGCAGCGTCGGCGGCGTTTGGGGAGAGTGGTTGGGAATCGTGCGGATTCCCGCCGGGACCTGTTAGCCACGCTTGCCGCGAACCGACCAGAATCGCTCGTCGGGCATGACCATCGAAGTAATTCGCAGGCCGAACTTTTCGCCGACCTTCACTGCTTCGCCCACGGCGAACTCGTGCCCGCCCACCGCGAGTGACAACGGCTGTTCGCACGATTGATTGAACTGAATAATCGAGCCCGGACCAATCTCTAGAATGCGTCCCACGGGGAGTTGTGTCGTGGCCAAAGAGGCCACAATCGGCACGCGGATCTTCAGCAGGCTGCGCGTGTACGACGGTAGTGCTGGAATGCCATCTTCAAAATCTTGAGGGGCGACAGGTGCCGGCGCACGTAGTACGTTGGCGAAGCGATTCACCGGGGGTGCTGGAGCGGAAGTGGTTGCCGCGACGACGGCTTCGATTTCGGCCGGAGGCGCAGGAGCAGTGTCTTTCTTCGCGGGCACTTCTTTCGCTGGTGCTTCCAGCAACTGTTTGTGGTCAGCCAAACCGATGAGTGCCGCGGGCAGGTCTTGCCCGCCGTAGTGAATCGTCAGCGAGAGCAATTCGCTCGCAGCTGTGGCCTGGCAACGAAGCAATGCCTCTTGCAGGTTATCGAGCTTGGCCGTTTGATCGCTCGTCGGCATCAAGGCTTCGGGAAGCAAGATCATGCCGAGCTCTTGCGCGAGCGTCGCTAGCTTGCTTTTGCCGGTGGCATCGGGAGCGGCGATCCAGGCTGGCAGTTTGCCGTCGGCATCGGCGACCAGCAGCGCGTACGCGCCAGCCTCCTGATGAAAGACGACGGCAAGTCCCGCGTGATTCCACTCGTCCTTGGCAACGAGTGTGAGCAATTCCGCTGCCTCACCAATCGTGACGGTGGTAGCCTCGCCGAAGGCCCGTTGCCAGGCTTCGGATCCTTCGCCAATGCCTGCGCGGCACTGGGCAATCACTTCAGCGGTAATGAGGGGCGAGGTCATGCAATCGCTGGATCTAAATAGACGTGACGATGGAACCGGTTCTCACTGCATATCGGCAGAAGAGCCGGCAAACTTCGCCCGGTCGTTAAAGTGCGTCCGAATTGCCCGCTCGTTGCTAGCGAGCCCGCTGCAGCCATCTGCTTGCTGGCATGCGAAGAAGTGGGCGGCACAACCAAACTTACTGCCAATTTCACTACAAACCATTTTGCGGGTGTATTCGTTAAGGTCATCGTGCCGAAAGAAAGGAAACGGCGCGCGGGAAATACGCCGGTGCTGGCAGTCACTTTTGCAAGGTGTTCGAACATGGTCGTACGAACTTCCCTCTCTACGCTTCTGATCTTGGCGTCGACAGTTGCCTCGTTGGCTGCCGAGGATCAAATGCCTTGGGTCGAGGAATATCCCGTCGCTTGCCAGCAGGCGAACAACGAAGGGAAGCTCGTCCTGCTGCACTTCACTTCCGACAACTGCACCTACTGCGTCAAGCTGGAGAAGAACGTCTTCAGCCGCAAGGACGTGGCCGATCACGTGGCCAAGAACTTTGTGCCGGTCAGTGTGCATGCCAGTAAGAATCCGCAGCTGACACAAAAGTACAACGTCCGGGCCTTTCCGACCGATGTGTTCGTCACGCCCGCTGGTGTCGAAGTCTTTCGCACGGTCAGCCCGCAAAGCCCGACCGACTACATGAACCTGATGACCAGTGTCGCCAAGAACACCGGCATCGGTGCGGGTCGCGATGCCAGCGCGTTGCCGCCGCAGCAACAGGTCGCTGCCACGCAGACACTTACTTCGCCACCGCTAGCCACTCCCGCTGCTGCAGCACCCGCGAACAGTCCGTGGGTCATTCCGCAGCCTCGCGATGCCGTTGCCCAGGTGAGTGCCCAAGCCAACTCGCAAGCTCAGTGGGCCGTGAGTGGTGCGCAAGCGACGGCTCAGCAATACAACCAACAAGTTCAGCAATACGGCGGCCAGGCTCAGCAGTATGGCCAACAGGCACAGCAGCAGGCTCAGCAATCGGCCGAACAGGCCAAGCAGAACTTGCAACAAGCGTGGCAAGCCGCCCAGGCCCAAGCGGGCCAGACCGCGAATCAAACCGCTCAGACCACGCAGCAAGTGGCTCAGCAAGCAAACCAAATGACGCAGGACACCACGCAAGCCGCTGCCACGGCCGCCAAGGAAGTCCTCAACAAGTACACCACCCCGTTGCAAACGCAGGCCGTTTCGACGGGTGCTCCAGCCGGTGCTTTCGCACCTTTCCAAATGCCTGCTGCAGGTCAACCAACGACAGCTCCACCGGCCCAGACCTTAGCTCCCAATCCAACCGCCACTGTCTCGGCTTCGGAAAGCAATCCCGCGCTGACACCTCCACCGGCCTCAATGGCCAGCGGCACGTACCCCATCGTGATGGAAGGCTTCTGCCCGGTCTCGCTCCTCACCGAAGGGAAGTGGAAGAAGGGTGAGGCTCAGTTCGGTGCCAAGCATCGTCGCCGCACATTCCTCTTCGCCAGCGCCGCCCACCAGCAACAGTTCCTCGCTGATCCCGATCGCTTCAGCCCGGTGATGGTCGGCTACGATCCGGTTAAGTTCATGCAGACCGGCGAACTGATCGAAGGGAAGGCCACCTTCGGCCTGACCTATCGCAAGCAGATCTATCTCTTCACCGACGATGCCTCGCTGAAGACCTTCTGGCAGAACCCTCGCCAGTTCACCGACGGCCTTCGTCAAGCCATGACACAGAACGAACGGGGCACCACAATTCGGTAGTCGCTTCCCAGTGAGGCGAAGCTTATCCTTCGCCGAACAAGAACTTGCATTCTTGTGTATCGAAGATGGTGAACAGCCCAGTCGACTGCAATTGTTCGTTGATCATCAGGTAATCATTGAACAGATCCATCTCCGGATCCTCGCTGGTCATCTCAAATCGTTTGCTGCATCCTTGGCAGGGGATCGAGAATCTCTTGGCGATTTCGTCGCTCTCCTGCAAGACGTGCGGAGCGTCGTTGCTGCCGATCTCGATAAATCCGCCATCGGCAACCAGCCGGATTTGACCCCCGCTACGCTCCACTTTCGCTTGGCCAGACTTTGCCACGTCGGAAACGATTCGATGCAAGTCGTCTGTGGCGAAGGTCGCACCGGGTTTGAGCATGATCAGCGTGTCGTACATTGGGCGCCTGACGAATGAGTGACTGGATACCCGCTGCGAGATGGTAGAACTGCCACGCCAACGTTGCCTTCACCGCTAGTGCCGTAATCATCCCCGCATCGAATATACTGGGCCAGTCTTCGCCCCGCCCATCCCTCGGTTGAAAGCGATCCGTTGCCTCCTGAAGTTACACCTCTGGTCCCAACTCCGGGGCTGCTCGACTTTGCCTGGCTCTGCATTACGGCCGCACTGGCAGGCGGCGTGAATGCGCTCGCTGGTGGTGGTACGCTGCTGACGTTTCCGGCGCTGTTTGCCGCTCTGGGACCGGCGAACTCGGTGATGGCCAACGGTACCAGCACCGTAGCGTTGGCTCCCGCTTCGTTCAGCAGTGCTTGGGCCTATCGCAAAGAATTGGCCAAGGAGTGGCGCTGGCTCATCTTGTTGATTGCACCCAGTCTGGTAGGCGGCGTGATCGGTACGCTGCTGGTAACCCGACTGCCCGATAGCTACTTCAAAGCACTCATCCCCTGGCTGATCCTGCTGGCCTCTAGCCTGTTCGCCCTGCAGCCTTTGCTCGCACGAAAAAAGGGGGATTTGCCAGCGACGGGCGCTGAGCCCGCACCGCCCAAACATTCGATTGGCAAGCTAGTGCTGATCGTCTTCTTTCAATTGGCCATTGCCATTTATGGCGGTTACTTTGGCGCTGGCATCGGCATCTTGATGCTCACCGGCCTCGGGCTGATGGGCTTGAAGAACATGCACGAAATGAACGCCCTGAAGACGGTCCTCGCCGGCTGCATCAACGGCATGTCGGTCGGCATCTTCGTGTGGGAAGGGAAAGTGAATTGGCCCATCGCCCTGATGATGATGGTGACCTCGATCATCGGCGGCTATCTCGCCGCCAGCTTTGGCCGCCGCCTCAAGCCGATCTACATTCGCTACTTCGTCATCGCCATGGGCTTCATCCTTTCCGCCTGGTTCTTCTACGGGCAATGGCGGCAAGCGAACGAACCGGTCGAAGTGCCGGCGATTCAGGCTACCCCCAGAGAGTATTCAAGGTAGCCCGACGCGTCAGCGAGGGAGACTCTCGTTTGAGAGAGTTTGGCCGAACAGTTGTGAATCGTGTTCATTCGCTTGCAGTTCTCCCTCGCTAACGCGTCGGGCTACTTCAAAGGCAGTTTCCTCGGCACTTTCGCTGGGTTAGATTGGCGACTGACCCGTCGCTCACACAAAACCCTTTCCGATCCGAGAGCCTCTCATGTCCCGAGCCAATCGTTCGTCTCGTCGTCAGTTCCTGCACGCGGCCGCCGGTGCTACCGCTGGCGCGATGGTCGCCCCTTATTTTCTCAGTGGCTCGCCGGTGATTGCGCAAGACGCCAAGACCAAGAGCGCTAACGACCGGCCGATTCTCGGCTGCATCGGCGTGGGCGATCGTTGGAACGCAGTGGGTCCGCAGGCGATGAATTTTGGCGATTGCGTGGCCGTGTGCGATGTCGATACCGCCATGACCGACAAAGCGAAAGCCCGCGTCACCGACATTCAAAGCAAGAAGGGGAGCACTCGCGACGTGGCCGTGTACGGCGACTATCGAAAGCTGCTCGAAGACAAGAACATTCAAGTCGTGACCATCGTCACGCCCGATCACTGGCACAGCAAGATCGCCATCGAAGCGATGAAGGCCGGCAAAGACGTCTACTGCGAAAAGCCGCTGACCCTCACCATCGACGAAGGCAAGCAGATCATCAAGGTGCTGAAAGAAACCGGCCGTGTCTTTCAAGTTGGCACGCAGCAGCGGAGCGAGATGAGCGCCAACAAGGGGGCCGTAAAATCGCAGTTCCTCGTCGCCGTCGCTCTGTGTCGCAATGGTCACTTAGGCGAGATCAAAAAGGTCACCTGCGCCATCGGCGGCTCGATCAAGAGTCCGGAACTTCCCAAAGCTCCGGTGCCTGCGACCCTGAACTGGGACATGTGGCTCGGCCAGGCTCCAATGACGGACTACATCATGTTTCCCACCGGTAGCTCGAACAAGAACTATCCGGCCAGCCGCGTACACTACGAATTCCGCTGGTGGTACGAGTATTCAGGCGGCAAGATGACCGACTGGGGCGCTCACCATGTCGATATCGCCCAGTGGGCAATTGGTATGGAAAACAGCGGACCGAATAGCGTGGAAGGAACCGCCAAGCATCCGGTGCCATTCAAAGATGGCTGGCCGACCGTCGACAACATGTACAACGCGGCCACCGAGTTCCTGGTGAAGGCCAACTTCCCGAACGGCGTCGAGATGACCATTCGTCACGACACCGAAAACGGCATCACCATCGAAGGAACCAAGGGGACGATCTTCGTCAGCCGTGGTGCGCTACGCGATGTCGCTGGCACCGTGGTCGCCGACCATCTGAAGGACAACGCCCTTCCAGAAGAGGTGATCACCAAGCTCTACAAGGGGAAGAAGCCCGGCAATCACATGGCCAACTTCTTCGAGTGCGCTGCGTCACGCGAGCAGCCGATCAGCGATGTCTATACCCATCATCGCTCGATGACGACTTGCCATCTGGCCAACATCGCCATCCGCCTCGACCGCAAGCTGAAGTGGAATCCCGAGACGGAGCAGATTGAAGGGGACGACGTCGCCAACGGCTTCGTCAAACGCGAAGCACGCAAGGGCTACGAAGTGACGGCGTAGTGTTTGGAGTGACTGCGGTTTGTGGCGGGGCGTGATTCACGCCCCGCCAAGTAGGACCGCTGCAGGTACGATTTAGAATACGTGCTGAGGACCTTGGTACTTCGCATCGCCGAAGCCCAACATGGGATAGAAGATGAATGGCAACAGAATCATCCCGACCGCGAAGCCCATCCCCTTGCCAAAGCTCTTGGCCAGTTCCAGCGCCACGATGATGCCGAACACCGGTCCCACGCAGAACAGCAGCAGCAGCCACCAAATGGGGCGGTCGATAATCTCGAGCAGCACGACCGCGTTGTAAATCGGAATGATGGCCGCCCAACCGGGCTTGCCAGCCTTCTCGAAAATCTTCCACATGCCGGCAATGATGCCCACGATCAGGAGCAAATAGACGCATGAGCAGAGCATGCTCATGACCCCGCCAGCCGCCGCAGCAGCTGCACCGTCACCATCGTTCTGAGCCAGCAACAAAAGATTCGTCAACATACCGCGATCCCTCGAGATTTGTGAAGCTTCTTCGAAGAAAACAGGAAATAGCTTGCGAAGACTTCGCGCTGGAAGAGCGGCGGCGATCATCCCTCGCGAGCGGTATTCTACTCGTGGCCGCAATTCATACCACAGCAACTGGCAAAAAAGTGCGACAGTGGAAGGTTGAAGGTTTCAAGGTTAAGGTTCAAAGTTGGGGAAGCCGTTGAGTCCGCAGTTTACCCGCGCATCAAAAACAGCAGCGATGCCACGAGGGCCCCGAGCGCCATCGAAATGGGCACCGAGACGGCCAGTGTGGCGACAATCAGCCACATCGGGTTCATGGGCTGCGGAAAAGTAAAGCCGAAAACCGAACTGCTTTTATGATGCGTCTTGCTGAGTGATGCTGTGTCTTGGGTGGCCGCCGCCAGTGAGCCGGTGACTTGCGAAAACTGTCCGGGCTGCGAACTGCTCACCGAGTGATCGCTGGCGTCGGTATCTTGTGCGCCGTCACCTTTGTTTCGGTCGTCTTCAATCACCGGCAAGGGCTGCGTCGTCCAGGCAGAAGTCGCGTTCTTGGGCGTGGCGATGGGAGTTAAATCGCCGGCCCATTGTTCCAGACGGGCCACCACCTCGTCGCACGTTTGCACCCGGCGAGTAGGATCTTTTTCCATCATGTCGGCGATAACGTCCACAAACTCTTCGTGCAGTTCGGGATTGAATCGCCGCGGATGCCAAGGCGTTTCGTCGGTGTGGCGGCGTGCCTTGTCGCGAGCCGTACCGCCCGGGAACGGAACCTTGCCGCACACCGAGTAATAGAGCGTGCAGCCAAGCGAATAGATGTCGCTGACGGTGCCGATATCGCGCGGGGTACGAATCTGCTCGGGAGACAAATAGTCAGCCGTGCCGACGACCTTCCCCGCCCGCGGATCGCGATCGGCTTCTTCCATGAAACCGGCCAGACCCAGGTCCGAAACCTTCGCAATCCCTTCGGGCGTGACCAGAATGTTGCCGGGCTTCACGTCGCGATGAATCAATCCTCGCGCATGAGCTTCGGCCAGGCCACGGGCCGATTGCAGCACCACGCTGGCCGCCTGTTGTTGCGTCAGCGGACCTTGCGAACGGACCAGCCGCCGCAAGTCCATGCCTGGCACGTATTCGGTGACGAGGTAATGGACTTTGCCATCGCAGCCCGCGTCGTAGGCCCGCACCAGGTTCGGGTGATCGAGTTGAGCCTGGGTGCGAATTTCGCGCATGAAGCTGTTCACGGCTTCGGGCGTCGACTTGTGCAGCGGTAAGACCTTCACCGCGCATTCTCGCCCCATCATCCGATGGACGCCTTTGAAGACCTGCCCCATCCCGCCGTGGCCGATGGAATCGGTGATGATGTACGGACCGAGTGTCAGCTTGGTCCGGCCAACCTTAATCTGCTCGGCCTGATAGACCGTCAGCAGTTTCATCTCGATCAACTTGGCCGCGACGGCGCTGTCATCGACCTCGATCACTTCCGACGGAATCAGGGCGGCCGCGCGGACGGCCTGAAACGCGTCGTCGTACTGTTCGGGCGTGACCAATCCGCTCACGAGCGCGAACGAGCGAAATTTCGATCGCGTGGTGCTCATGGGGTGGTGATCCTTACTCTTTGACGAAGACTATCTGCTGACATTTGCTACTGGCACTTGCCTGCTGCCACTCTTAAGTTACCGCGCCCTACGATGCCGTTACGGGAAATCCTGACCGCCAAGGCCGACTGTGCGGGAAATTAGACGACGACCCCCCGGCTGACGGTTCCTACCTTGGTTGATAACCGCCGGCGACCGCTGTCCGCTAGGGTCACTTCGGCGAATCACACGGATTTCATCTGCCTGCGATACCAGCCTGCCTGACAACCGATTTTGATAACTTTTTCAGCACTTAAATTCACTCCCGAACAGCCCCTTTAACCCTCAGTTTGGTAAGCAGTTCCGTCCATCGGAATCGGTTATTTTGCCCTTCTGGTGATAACCGTTTGATAACCGAATTTCACCGCCTCACCGACCCCTGTTCACCCCTCGTTTCGTTGCTTGCCTGTCCTCAGCCATCGACTTCGCCTGATGCGACTTGGCCGATCGCCGCACTGCAACGATGCATTTTCCCGTCGCACGATTCGCGCACAGGCTCATCGCCCGCCCAACTCTTGCGGCTTCACTCGAACCGACTTATTAAGAACATTATCGAAAAGTGGCGGTCGATTGTCAAGCAATATTTTGTGCGTGGCGAAGCCGAAGAGCACGAGCGGTCACTTGGCCGCTGACATCGCTTTGACCCATTGCTCGAAGAGTTGAATCTGCTCGTCGCTCAGCTTGCCGGCGGGGGGCATTTGATAGTCGGCCTCTTGATAGCGAATGGCCTTGAGCAGAAAGCTGTTTTCGACGTCGCCGGGCACGACCGCGGGGCCGTTGGGCCCCCCCTTGAGGATCTCCTCGAGTGTATCGAGCTTGAGGCCCCCCTTCACTTCTTCTGCCTTGGCCGAGTGGCAGTCAAAGCACTTGCTCTCCAGCAGCGGTCGAATCTTCTTGGTGAACAACTGGTCCGCTTCCTCCGCAGGCGCGATTCCCACCAGTGTGAGACCGGCAACCAGGGCGCTGAAGATCGCAATAGATCGCGGCATGAAGGGTGCTCGGCGAGCGAAGCGGCGGGGAAGGTGAATGACCCGTGAATTAGACCACGCGCAGAGCGAAATTGCCACTCTTGGTGTGGACGGGGGCGCCGCATGCCGCCTGCCGAATCCTGCGGGTACGTTGCGATTCGGCGGCGAATCTGCGACGATTGCCGGCTTAGTTCTGGGCGTCTCGCCGGGCAGTCGATTGCCCGCCTGCGCCGGGTTCTCTCCCCTAAAATCATTGTTTCTGACAGAGAAGAGCAAGTCATGGCCGCCGCGTTTCCTGAAGTCAGCAAGATCAAGTACGAAGGCCCCCAGTCGAAGAACCCGCTCGCCTTTCGCTGGTACAACGAAAGCGAAGTGATCGAGGGGAAGACGATGAAGGACCACATGCGGTTCAGCGTCGTCTATTGGCACACCTTCCGCGGCACCGGTAGCGATCCGTTTGGCCCCGGCACGGCCGTTCGCCCCTGGGATGATGGCTCGCCCAGCGTCGAGAACGCTGTGAATCGCGTGAAGGTCGCCTTCGAACTGATCGAAAAGCTCGGCGCGCCGTACTACGCCTTTCACGATCGCGACGTCTCGCCCGAAGGGGCCACGCTGGCCGAATCGAACAAGATTTTCGATACGGTTGTGAAGGCGCTGAAAGAGGAGCAACAGCGGACGGGCATCAAGCTGCTGTGGGGCACCGCCAACATGTTCAGCCATCCGCGCTACATGCATGGTGCGGCCACTACTTGCAATGCCGATGTCTTCGCCTATGCCGCTTCGGCCGTGAAGAAGTGCCTGGAAGTGACCAAGGAACTCGGCGGTGAGAACTACGTGTTTTGGGGCGGTCGCGAAGGCTATCAGTGCCAGCTGAACACCGACATGAAGCGCGAGCTGGATCACCTGGCCAAGTTCTTTCACATGGCGGTCGACTATGCCAAGAAGATCGGCTTTACCGGGCAGTTTCTGATCGAGCCCAAGCCTAAAGAACCTACTAAGCATCAGTACGATAGTGATGCCGCGGCCTGCCTCAATTTTTTGCGGGCCTACGACCTGCTGCCGCACTTCAAGTTGAACCTGGAAACCAACCATGCCACGCTCGCCGGGCATACGATGATGCACGAGCTTGATTATGCGGGCTTCCAGGGTGCTGTCGGTTCCATCGACGCCAACACGGGTGACTTGCTGCTCGGTTGGGATACCGATCAATTCCCCACCAACTACTACCTGACCACCGAGATCATGCTGATGCTGTTGAAGTACGGCGGCATCGGTACGGGGGGCGTAAACTTCGATGCGAAGGTGCGCCGCGAGAGCTTCGAGCCCATCGACCTGTTCTACGCTCACATTGGTGGCATGGATGCCTTTGCCAAGGGACTGCGGGTGGCGGCAGCGATTCGAGCCGAAGGCGAGTTCGAAAAGTTCGTAAAGGACCGCTACAGCAGCTGGGACAGCGGCGTGGGTGCCGAAGTAGAATCGGGGAAGGCAACTTTTGAGTCGCTCGAAGCGTATATGTTGAAGAAGGGCGAAGTTGCTGCGAACCGCAGTGGTCGTCAAGAATGGTTGGAAAACCTGTTCAACCGTTACTTGTAAAGTACGCTGGTAGATGCAGGTTGATTGCGACGATAAGAGCTGATCTGCCAAGCGGGCTGCGGTCGACGTTTGACTGTCAGTGATGCCAGTCGCGTTAGAGCTCGTGAACCTATGTCTGCTTTGCCCATCGACGAACTGACTCAACTGCGCGACCAATGCGCTGAGCTGGCTCGTGAACGGGAATTGCTGCTTCGCGAGCGAGAGGTGCTGCTCCTCTCGCTCGAACTGCACGAGCGCGATCGCCAGCTGCTGGCCTTCGAAATTCACGATGGCATCGTGCAAGATATGTCGGCCAGCGTGATGCTGCTGGACTCTGCCGCTCGGCAATTGCAGTTTGGCGAGACCGAGTCAAAGGAATTGTTCGAACGCGCGGTGAGCACGCTGCGCGAGAGTGTCGCCGAAGCGCGACGCCTGATTCGCGGCCTGATTCCGGTGGTGCTCGATCAAGCCGGCTTTATTACGTCGCTGCAAAAGCTGGTGCTGCGGTTTCAGTCCGACAACGGCTTGCAGGTCGACTTTCAAGCCGACGTGCAAGTGAAGCACCTGGCTCCGGCGTTCGAGATGATCATCCTGCGGATCGTGCAGGAATCGCTGAACAACGTCTGGCGTCATAGTCAAACGAGCCGCGCTACGGTGCGCGTGGTGCAGCAGCAAGACGAACTGCTGATGGACATTTCCGATCAGGGAGTGGGCTTTGATCCCGAAGAGATCAGGCCTTCTCGCTATGGCCTGACGGGCATGAAAGAGCGAGCCCGAATGATGGGTGGTACGACCGAGATCATCAGCCAGCTGGGGCACGGGACGCGGATCGATGTCCGCCTGCCGCTGGCCCAAGCGGTTGTCGACGAGCATCTGGGCGAACGTCGCGGGCCGCAGTAATCTGGTCTGCGGCCGGGAGCTCTTCGGCTGCTATCTAGTTAGCGACCAGCGATTGAGTGCGACGCTGCCGCAGTTCTTCGAGCGTGGTGCGCCAACGATCGTTCTTGCGAACGGATTCGCCCAGGATTTCGAGCAGCGGTTCGAAGTTCAAAATCGGCTTGAAGTAGAGAGCTTCGGCGCCGTTGCGAAGTGAATCGAGCACGGCGTTCATGCTAACCAGGCCGGTGAGCATGATGACTTGAATGCCGCCGTCGTAGCGCTTGATCTGCTTGAGAACTTCGAGACCATCGAAGCGCGGCATCGAGATATCGAGTAGACAGATGCGCGCGTTGGTCGAGAGCAGCAGCTCTTCGATGTTCACCGGATCGGCACAGCTGGTCACATCGTAGCCATGTTCGTGCAGCCGATTGCTGACCAGACGGAGGACTGCCGGATCGTCGTCAATGTGCAGAATGTTTCTTCGGTCGTTCACGTTTTGCCCCTAGAACGGTTTGCCCCTCCCGCTTCGCTTTGAAGAGCGACCCTTGCCGCACATTCAGTTGACGGGATACGAAAACGTACCTTTGAAATGTTCCGAGGGGCGTTTTCTCCCCCGACTGCGACAAAAGAGCGGGTTCCCTTACAAAAATGGTTTCGCCTGTAAGGATTGTGCAATCGGCGACACGCGAAAGATTCACTGCCCCGCAGGCGGCAATTTGCTTTTGTGAATTCGCCGTACGAAAACGGCCTTATCGTCCGCGGTAGCATAGTAGTCGCGCAGGATCGCTTCGAGCGCGTAGCCACACCGCTCGTAGAAGTATCGTGTGGCTGCATAATCGGGACGAGCGGAGGTTTCGATATAAATCCGCTGGCCCCCCGCAGCGGCAATATTGGCTTCGGCGGCCTGCAGCAATTGCTGGCCAATCCCGCGCCCCTGCAACGCTGGCCGGACGGCGATCCAGTACAAGTCGTAGCTGCCGAGCGTGACGGTATTGAGTCCGTAGCAAGCATAGCCCAGCACCTGGCCATCATCTTCGGCAAACAGGAACTCGTAGCCACTGCTCGCGCCGTCGCGTAAGCGCACGCGCACCAGTTCGGCGGCCACGTCCACTTCGTTCGGGCGGAACATGCCCGTCGCCGCGACGATCTCGCGAACGTGCGCCTCGTCGGCTGCATGGACCGTTGATCGCAGGGTGATTGACGACGATTGACTGCTGCGCGGACGAGCAGCAGGCGGAGTACCTGCGGGCAAGTCCGGCAGCGCCGCAGCAACAATCCGCTCGACGGCCTGCGTCAGCGACAGTCCCGCTTGTTGCACCGCGGCGGCAAAACCCGCATCGGCGGAGAGACACGGGTTGGTGTTCACTTCCAAGATCCAAGGCTGCCCTTGCTCATCGACGCGAAAGTCAACGCGCACCCAGCCTGCCAGCTCCAGCACTTGCCAACAGGATCGCGCGATTGAACCAAGCAGTGCTAACAGGCCAGCATCGCTGGCAGGAAAATCGAACTGGCGCGGCGTGTGATCGAACTCGAACGAACCGGCGTCCCACTTCGCCGCTTGACCGACGATGCGCGGTTTGTCGGTGGGAAACTTGCTGAAGTCGATCTCGGCAGCGGGGAGCACCTGAGGCTGTGAACCGTTGGCCAACAAGGAGATGTTGAACTCGCGCCCGGCAATGAATTGCTCGGCGAAACAGGCCTTGCCGAGTCGCGCGGTCTGCTGCTGAAGCCGGTCGCGCAATTCAGCCGATGAAGTGACTTCAGCAATGGCCGCATCATCGAGCCCCAGCGAAGCATGCTCACTGATGGCCTTCAGAATGTACTGCCCGGGAATGAACTGGGCGGATGTCGCACCGCTACTTAAACCTTCGAGTGTGTACCACGCCGGCGTCGGCAAGCCGGCCAGTTGCAGCCGCTCTTTGGTGCGGAGCTTGTCGTTGCTCAGGTTGAGCGGAATGGCCGCGTTGCCCGTGCAGGGCACGTGAATCGTCTCGAGCAGCGCGGGCACGAGCCAGGCCAGTTGATCTCGCCCCGCCAGTGATTCCACCAGGCTGAAAACTACCGTGGGCTGAAAGGCTTCAACGCGCGCCAGGAGCGGTCGCAGGTCGAGATCACAGCTCATCGTATCGCAGGCATAGTTCAGTTCGCTGCAAGCCTGGGCGACAATGGCCACCTGCTCCAGCACGTCCCGTTCGGCCGCCGGTGCATCATCGGGCACACTGTTATGAACCACCAGCACGCGCGGGCGATGGTCATGGCCGGCGCTCATCGCTGGCTTCCTTTGCGAGCGTTGAACTTCTGCGCGAGTGAGACCGGCGAGGCCGCAATGCGCTGTTGGGCCGAAGCGATAATTCGCCCAATCAGGTCGGTGTAGGCAATGCCGAGCAGGGTGGCCATGATGGGCAGGTCGGAGTGTTCGGGATGAATGCCGGCCAGCGGATTCACTTCCAAAAAGCAAGGCACTCCGGCGGCATCGCAGCGAATATCGATTCGCCCGCCATCGCGACAGTTGAGCGCCCGCCAAGCCCGCAGAGCAACTTCTTCAGCCGCATTGACGGTCGGGTCATCCGCGGCCTTCGGCATTTCGTAGGCGACGCGATCCTCGCAGAACTCTTTGTTCACATACGAGTAGACCTCAGCCTCGGCTTTCGCCAGCAGCAAGATCTCCATCGTGCCCAGCACGTAGGCACTGTCTCCCGTGCCGATCATACCAATCGTGAACTCGCGCCCGGGCAGAAACGTCTCGACGAGCACGGGCTGTTGAAACTGCTGTAGCAGCCGCCCGCACGTGTGGGCCAGTTCTTGCGGGTCACGCACTTTCGAAGCAGGCGTAACTCCCTTGCCGGTCCCTTCGGCAATCGGCTTGGCGAAGAGCGGATAGGGAAGGTCGATCGCCGCGAGATCCGACGGTTGCTCAACAACGGCGAACGGCGCGGTGGGCACACCCGCGGCCCGTACCACGGTCTTGGTCAGCCCCTTATGCAGCGTGAGTGCCAGGACGAGCGGATCGGAAAACGTGTAGGGGATGCCGTACACATCCAGGATCGCGGGAACCTGTGCTTCGCGGGCGATACCACTCAGCCCTTCGGCGATATTGAAGACCAGATCCCAACGACTGCCGGTGCTCAAGCGGTCGATCAACTGCCGGGCGTGACCAATGCGGTCGGTCTGGTGCCCCAATTCTCGCAGGGCACCATCAATGGCCTCGACGGTGGATTCGCGATCGAACTCCGCCGTCTCTTCGTCACTCAGTCCAGCAGCCAGATATTCCGAGCGCAGGTCGTAGGTCAAGCCAATCAGCATGCGAAGCCAACCGAAGCATCAGGTCCGAAATTTCCCATCCAGCTGTTTACGTTAGCCCGAATTGCCCCTGCTGAACATGCCACGCTTGCCTCCGTCGGCGATCCTTAAAAATCGGGCATGACTTCGCCGCCACTACGCGTCGATAGTGCTTGCGAGTGCTGCTGCGCGGCTTGGGTCGGGATCAATCGCACGCTGCCATCGAGATAAGCCACCAGCGGCCCGCCCGGATGACTCCCCCGAGCAATCGGTCCAGCCGAGGCGTCATACTCCAAAGGTTCCGCCCAGGAAGAAGGCCCGCTCGTCGTTTCGACAAAGCCTAACGTGTTGGACAGCCCATCGGTAATGTCCATAAACTTGGCCGACTTGTTTCCTTCAAAGGCGGTCCCAGGTCCGGTCACAAACACATAGTCCGACCGCGTGGGATTGTTATTGGGATTGGAAGGATCGAGAAAAGCCTTGATCGATGATTGCGACAGACCCATGTTCTCCGGGCTGTCCCAGGCCTTGCTCTTGTCGAATTGATCGTAGAGGGCCGATTGTTCCATGAACGGGAGCAGCAACACTCGACCGCTGTAGAGCGGCTTGCCGTTCTCGTCGGTCACAACCGCCGGGGGCAGTGTGCCGTGAGTGTCCGCATAGTTGTGCAGGGCCAGGGCCAGCTGCTTCAGGTTATTGCTCGACTGCATCCGCCGGGCCGCTTCGCGCGAAGCTTGCACCGCGGGGAGTAACAGCGCGGTCAAGATGCCGCAGCAGAACAGGCCGCCGAAACCAACACCCAGGATAATCGCGACCCAGAGCATCGCCCCGCCCCCCTTCTTCGCCGGCGGGCCCGAAGTGTAGCCGGGCAAGCTGGAAGTGGCGGGAATCGTGATGGGTTTGCTGCAACCCGAACAGGGACCGGTTTGCCCCGCAAATTGATCGGCGACAACGGTTTGCTTGCCACAGTGCGGGCACGAGAACGAAATCGACATAAGCCTATGCCTCAATAGGAGGAGAGTGTGACCGCCCGATAGTATTACCGCGTTGTGAGTACTTCGCTACCCGCGCCGGAAGATTGAGCACGACTCATGCTTCAGCCATTTTTGTGTCGCCCAGTCAGAGGCAATTTCGAGATTCACCGCCGGTTGAACAGCCCTCTTTCAACGCCCCTGATAACCAGTTTTTGATAACTTTTTGAGCGATTTTTTCGCGATAACCAAAACCCCTAACCCGTTTCCTGTCAATCCGTTGCGAATGCAAAAGCCAACGCATCAAAGTTTACGTGATAACCATTTGATAACCACTTGCTGCCCTGTTCCAATCGCTGCCTGAACAGGCCCTGAACAGGGGGGCGTGAGCTTTCGCCCCGAACCGCTGCCAGCCACGATCCTGCCCAGGCCTCTCCACAAATCTTAAAAAGTACTTGACATTACGTCAAGACATTTTTAATATATCAACCGTACTCATCTCGCTCCGCCGAGATAAGATTTTGTCGCGCCTCACCGTAGTCATCTCGCTCCGCCGAGATGAAAGCAGCTGCAACGATGTTGCTATTCAAATTGAAGAATGCTGACGAGAAAGCTACGACCAACGAAGCCACTTGCGCGATGTTGGAACATTTCATCTCGGCGGAGCGAGATGACTACGGTTGATGCCATGCCTGGAGCGGAGGTGCGACTAAATGAACTAGCGTAAGCTAAGCCGCAGTTTTTTGCTTCCACTTAAGTATCGGCGAGTCTTTCGGATGTTCCACGCTCATTCGGTGCCTTTGATTTCCAGTCGCCGCAGCGTGAGTATGCGCGAGACCGACACGAGTGGTGCCGTTATCACCCGAATTCGCCCCGCGGCGCAAGTTCTGCTAAAAGATTCGCCGCAGCCGATGTTCGAGGGTGTTCGCGCTGTCGGTGACGGCCATTTCGTACTCGCCTGGGGTGGACCGTACGTATATTCCTCGAACGCCGTTGAGCTGCGCACGTTGCAGGGGTTGATCGATACCTGGAAAGACCTGGGAGCGCCGCTCGCGGTATGTGGGCATTACCTGCTGGCGAATGGTCCGCTGGTCCGCGGGCGCAATGCATCCACTCGCATCTTTGATCTTGTGCAGAGATGCATTCTGGTCGAGTTGCCGCTCGCGTCGCCCTTCCTGATGTCGCGCAGCGGTTTAGTATTCGGTCGCCTCCGCCGCTACTTCGGTTTAGAGTCCAGTCCGATTGCCGATCCCACACTGTCGGCAAGGTTTCCCGAGTTGCGGGCTCTCATCGACGCCGATGGCGGACTGCTGGTTTGCTGCGATCTGAGCGGCAAAGTAGTATTCACGATTACTGAACAGGAGCTGGCCGAGCCCTACCCCGAGTTGACTGGGCTCGCGCTTTCGCGAGATGAAATGACGCTGTATTACTCCGGGCAACGCTCGGTAGGCGCGGTCGACGTCTCCACTGGCCTCTTGCGCTGGGCCCGACACTTTGGTGAAAACGTGGGCGAGCACTTTGTCTGCCACCGACAGATAGCTCTCTCACCCGATGAAACTCGCTTGGCCGTGGCCGGTCTGTGCGGCGACCGAGAACCATCCGTGCGGATTATCTCGACGCTCGACGGCAGCGCGATCGACGGTGTGATCGCCCCTGACTACTGGCACGCCCTGCTATTTCATGGCGACACGCTGATAGCTGGTGGCAACGGCGGACAATTGCTGCTAATCGACAACCACCGCCAGCGCCGCGAAGTCAAGGTCAGCTCTGCGGGTATCAACGATCTCGCCGTCTTAGGCAACGGCATCCTCTGCGCCTGCAACCAGCGGCAGCTTCGCTTTCTGCCATTGCTCGACGATGAGTGAGGTGAGACAGGTGATGAAGGCGTTTTCTCTCCTCACCGTAGTCATCTCGCTCCGCCGAGATGAAAGCAGCTCAGAGACGTCTGCCATTCAGGTTGGTGATGCTGGCTCGAAAAACTAGCCATTTGACTAGTACCGCCCGGGTGCAATAAAATGGTGTAGCCATGGAACGTAAGAAATTCACTCGTAAGGTTCGCACGACGCAGGTCACTCCCGAAGTGTTTGCTCGTGACGAACAGTTGCGAGCGCAAATCAAAGCGGAATATCCGCCTGCGGAAGCAGCCCCGCTAGAATCCGGAGCATTGAGCGAAATCCTGAAGCACGCAATTCACTCCAGCGCTAAATCGGTTTATCAAATCTGCAAGGAAGCCGAAGTCTCGCAGATCGTCGTCTCGCGATTCCTCTCCGGCGAGCGTGACATTCGTCTCGCAACCGCCGATCGCCTCGCCAAGGCCCTTGGCCTGACGGTAGCAAAGAACTAACGATGCTATATCGGTAGTCATCTCTTCGGAGCGAGATGAAAGCAGATGCAAGACGCCTGCCATTCCGGTTGGGCATGCTGGCTCGAAAAGCGACGGCGAGACACAACGCATTTGAGCAGCACGACAAAATCTCATCTCGGCGGAGCGAGATGACTACGGTTGCGGGCGACTGTAGTGGAGGAACTCACCGGTTTGCAATTGTGCTTGGGTTGGGTTTGCGGCGATGTAATGCCGGAGGAATTGAAACTGTTCTTCGCTGCGGACGAGGTGGTCGAAGGCATCTTGCTGCCAGAGGCGACCCGAGCGCCCCAACTGCCGATTGATTTGGACCGCGGTGAAATGCTTCCACGAATCACATTGAGCCAGCATGTCGGTCGCATTCGCAAACGAGCAGAGTAAATGCACATGGTTGGGCATGACAACGTAGTCCACCAATTGGTAACGCACGTCATCGAAGTGCTGCAAGCTGTCAGCGACGATCTTCGCAAGTTTCGCGTTACGCAATTCGCAGTTGCCGTGGCAGCTGTCGAGTGCATCGTGCCAGCGGTTCCAGAAGGCGTCTCGAAACTCTCGGGCCAGACGCGAATCCAACTTGCTGAGTTGCCGTTTCCAATCGGGACGGCTGGCATCAATGTCATGTTGCCGCAGCCAGGCGTCGCGCTGGGATAGCCACCGTTCGATCACCGCGGTCGGCAGCGAATCGTGCGTGCGAAAGGTAATGAAAGTAATGGTTCCCGCTTGTGACCAATGGGGCAGGTTTCGCTCGACGATCTCAACGTCAGCCGCCGGATCGAAGAGCTCCACCGGCCACAACTCGCCCATCGCCATCACGCCTTTCACCGTAGTTCGATAACGTGTGTTTTCCTCACCGTAGTCATCTCGCTCCGCCGAGATGGTTTCTGCAAGATCGCGAAAACGCTTGTTCGATCGTAGCTTTCTAGTCAGGACTGCTCAACTTGATTAGCAGCATCGTTGGAGCTGCTTTCATCTCGGCGGAGCGAGATGACTACGGTCGATGCGATGCTTTCTGCAACATCGCGAAAACGCTTGTTTGATCGTAGCTTTCTAGTCAGGACTGCTCAACTTGATTGGCAGCATCGTTGGAGCTGCTTTCATCTCGGCGGAGCGAGATGACTACGATGGTGGAGCAGCAGTTTGCACAGGGGCGAAGTGGTTATCAAGCGTGTTGAACAGGGGCTGTTCAACTGGCAATCGCCGGCAGCGCTTTGCAGCGGGCAGGCGGCACGGCTACCCTTACGAGATTCGTGTGTGGGCCGGTTGAGTAGCGCCAGCGAGTGGTAACAAAGCGGTGGGGTTTACGCTGATCTGCTTACGCTGATCGCAGGGGCGAGTCGTTTCGCCTCAGCCAGAGATTTCGTGGAAGGGGAGATTCTGCCATGTCCGAGGCCAATGTTCCGCCGGTGTTCGAGACCGCGACGGCCGATATTTCGCTGCGCATCGGGGGGCATCAACTGAAGACCAAGGTCACTGTTCCCACGGGCGAGGTCGGCCTGAAGACGTTGCTGCCGGTAATGCAGCAACTATCGAGCACGATCGTGCAGATCGGCGAGCAGAATGTCGAAAGTGCCGGGCTGACGATTTCGTGCCAAAAGGGGTGCGGAGCTTGTTGCCGGCAGTTGGTACCGATCGCTCCGGTCGAGACGCATGGTCTGCGCGACTTGGTCGATAGTATGCCCGAACCGCGCAAGACAGAAATCCTGCGTCGCTTTGCCGAAGCGAAAGAAAAAATGACCGCTGCGGGCATGTGGGGAAAACTTGATGAGCGGGCCACCTGGCCGCACGCCGATGTGCTGCAGGTGGGGCTCGATTACTTTCGCCTCGGCGTGGCTTGTCCGTTTTTGGAAGAAGAGTCCTGTTCGATTCATCTCGATCGGCCGATGGCATGCCGCGAGTATCTGGTCACATCGCCCGCGGTGAACTGCTCGAACCCGACGCCCGAAGGTGTCGAATGGGTGCCCATTCCAGCCAAGGTGTGGACCGAAGTCGCGCGGATGGAAGAACAAGGCGAGGCCAGCACCTATGTCCCGTGGGTTCCACTCATTCAAGCGCTCGACTATGCGGACACGCATGAGGAGGGGCCGCAGAAGCCGGGCACCGAATGGGTGCGTGAGGTCTTTGGCAGGCTGGCGCGGACCAGCAAGGTGCCCAGCGCGAAAGTGAATCCTAGTCTGCCGGTCGAAGGTTAATTGTTATGCAAGCCACCAGCTACGAAGACGTGCAGTATCAAAGCAAGCCTCACTATCCGATGCATGCCGATTCGCTCGGTACGCTCGGGCGGTTGTTCGGCATGCAACCGGCGCTCGCCAGCAAGTGCCGCGTGCTAGAGTTGGGCTGTGCGACAGCAATGAACATCATCTGCATGGCAGAGGCCTTGCCAGAAAGCGAGTTCGTCGGGCTCGATCTGTCCCCTTCGCAAATTGCCGCCGGTCAGCAAGTCGTCGATGCCGCTGGGCTGAAGAATATTCGGCTGCATGCCGCGAGCATCATGGACATTGATGCCTCGTGGGGCAAGTTCGACTACATCCTGTGTCACGGCGTCTTCTCGTGGGTGCCGAAGATTGTCCAAGACAAGCTGTTCGAGATCTGCCGCCGCCTGCTGACTCCGCAAGGCATCGCGTACATCAGTTACAACACCTATCCCGGCTGGCATCAGCGCAAGATCGTGCGGGAGATGATGAAGTATCACTCCGGGCCGCTGACCGATTTGCAGGAGAAGATTCAGCAAGCGCGGGCCATTGTCAAATTCATGGCCAAGTCGACTCCCGATCAAACAACGTCCTACGCCAAGTTTCTGGACTCGGAACTGAAGACGCTCGAAGACGCGCCCGACAGTTACGTGTTTCACGAACATCTGGAAGAGGTGAACTCGCCCCTCTATTTTCATGAGTTCCATCAGCGCGCTAGTGAGCATGGCTTGCAATATGTTAGCGAAGCGTGGCAACACTTGAATCTTGATGAACTGCCGAAGGATGTCAGCGAATCGCTGCAAGGGATCTCGCGCGACTTGATTCAACTGGAGCAGTACGCCGACTTTCTGACGAATCGAACCTTTCGTCGCACATTGCTCTGTCAGGCCGAAGTGCAGCTCGATCGCAGCCCGGCGGTCGAGGTGATTAGCCAGTTGCTGGTCACGGCGCTCGCGCGGCCTGCGTCCGAGACGCCCGATGTTCGTTCGCAGGCCGAAGAACAGTTTCGCCTCGATACGGGCGGGGTCGTAAGTGTGAACTTTCCGATCGTGAAAGCCGCGCTGGTACGAGCCTATCGCGCGTGGCCGCAGATGGTGCCGTTCGAGCAGTTGCTTGCCGAATCTTTAGCCGACATCGCCGACGACACCACGAACCGCGAAGAACAGAAGGCCCTGTTAGCGATGATGCTGCTGCGCGGACACTTGACGCACTTTGTCGCTTTGCATCGCGAGCCCTTTGAGTTTTGCCTGACCGTGAACGAGCGGCCCATCACCAGCCCGCTGGCGCGCACGCTGGCAGGGCAGTTTGCGCAAGTGCCCACGCGCCGCCACATCAGCGTGGGCTATTCGCCGGCCGAACGACTGTTGCTCGTGCTCGCCGATGGGACGCGCACCAAGGCTGAGTTGCTGCGAGACTTTGCAGCTATTCAAACGAATGACAGTGCGAATGCGCCGGAGCTAGCAACGGGCCACAACACCGAGCTAGCTAAGTGGATTGAAATGACGCTGCAACAATTTGGGAAGCAAGCATTGCTGGTTGGTTAGCAGTCATTGCTGTCGATAGCGGTGCTATCGCTAAACCTCGTAGGTTGCGCTTGATTCGCACGGCAGGCAAAAGAGGCAGAACTGGTAAACCTTAGGGTAAGGGCGAATTTGATTTGCGACGGTGCTGCGCGTAGCCGATTGACCAAGGTAGGGGCTTCCTCCGGATGGAGGGAGTTGCCATGGAATCTGCCTCCGCGAAGGCCACGGATGGGCCGTCTCGCTAAATGGAATTGCTCGAGGATTGTCTTATGTCACTGCGAAGAGTGATATGCGTCATCGGAGTGGTGCTGGTCGGGTCATCGCTGACCGGATCGGTTCATGCTCAAGCGCCCGTGGCCGCTGCCAAGCCGGCAACATTGTGGAGCTTCTTGGGCATTCCGCAAACCTACACGCGAGTGACCGATAACTTTTCGAATCGCCGGGGCAATCGGCCCAATGCCGAGCGCAAGCCGCCACTCAAGCGGATCGCCGATCCGAAGAACCTTGAATCGCCCAACCCGGCGATCAAGAAGGCCGCTGAGATCAAGACCGAAGAGGATCTCGCCAAGCAGAAGATCAAGGCAGTGAAATATCTGACCTCGATTGGCTGCGGCTGCTATAACCGCGATGGCTCCATCACCGATGCCCTGCTGAAGGCGATGGACGACTGCACCGAAGACGTACGCTACGAAACGGTGAAGGCCATCACCGATGCCGCCAACGGCGAAGCCTGCGTGAACTGCAAAAACAAGAGCTGCTGCAGCGAAGAGCTGTCGAACAAGCTTTATGAATTGGCTTACGAACGCGACGACAGCGGCTGCTATCTCGAACCTTCGGAACGAGTTCGCTTGGCTGCTGCCGAAGCACTGCGAGCTTGCTGCCCCGGTCGTGGTGGCGAGCCAGACTTCATCGTCGAAGAAGGTGGCACCGGCGAAGTCATCGACAATGGTGGTGGCGGCGAACGCCCCGACATGACACCGCCCGGTGGTGGCGAACGCCCCGAACTGCCTCCTCCACCGCCACAACCGGTTCCTCCGCCAGCCGTGCCGACGCCGGCCGCTGATCCAGCTCCGACGTTGTTCGAAGATCAAACCGGTTCGGCTCCTGCTCCCACACCAGCGGGCAAATCGAGCCGCCGCACTGCGAACCTGCATAAGAGTGGCCCGGGCGTTGCTCAAGCTTCGACCGCCGGCACACCAGCCACCTCGGTTGCGTTTGCCAGTGCTGCTGAGCCGAGCCAAAGCGTGGTCGCTGCTCCAGCCCGAGTTGCTGCCCCTGCTGTTCAGACCGCTGCACAAGCTCCGCAGATCACGGCTCAGCCTGCTCGTCCGAAGCCGACTTTCGAAAACTTTGGACCCGCCGTGGCGACAGCTGTCGATCACAAGAACAACGAAGCGACCATCAGCTTTGCTGGTGGTGAGACGGCTCCGGTGGGCTCGATCGTTCGCGGTTACCACCACTATGCCCTGACCGGCAAGCAAGCGGTTGGCGACTTCATTGTGATTCAAAGCGATCCGGGCATCGCCATCGTGCGGCCTCGCGGTCAGACTCGCCTCGGCAAGCTGATGTCGGGCGACGAGATGATCCTGCTGCAGTAAGCAGCATCAGATCGCATGTGATTCGGAATCGAAGGCCTGCTTGCTAATGCAACGCAGGCCTTCTTCCGTTTCAATTCTGCATTCTGCCTTCTGCCTACTTACTTCTGCGTTCTCTTACATGCCCAAGAACGGCACCGGCACCAGAAACGCATGCTGCTCGAAGAGGCTCGCGACACCGTTCCAGCTGGTGTACTGCGTGAAGAAGACAATCAGCACGAAGAGCAATACGACGGGGATCGCTGCCACACGTGAGAACAGCCGGACGATGAACCAGCTGGGTTTATCTCGGCGACGTGCATAGCCGAGCGCCCAGCCCGTGAGGAGCCGCGCGGGATAGATCGAGACGATAAAGAACACGCTGAGGGTCCACAGCAGGGGCCGTGGCGGCGGCTCGATCTTGAGCAGATACAGCGGCAGCGCGAAGGCGAGCGTCGCGAGCAGCGAGAACCAGAACATGAGTGGTGCGCGGCGAAACTGTTGGCGAACTTCACGCCAGGCGAACATCGCCGAGAAGCGGTTCTCAGCGGCGAAGTGAGCCTGCAAAAACGGCAAGTACAACAGCACGCCGGCCAGCAGCAGTGCTCCTAACCAGCCCACGAGAATCGCCCCCGGCTTCGGCTGAGCAGTTCCTGCCGTGAGCATGGCAATTGGAATGGCCAGCCACAATAGCGCGCCAATGAACCCGCGCAGGCCGAGCCAAAAGTAATGGGGCAAGCGCAGACCGACGACGAAGTCCCACACGGCATCTCGCGCTTCGACATACATCCGCCCGCGTCGCATGCCAGCCCACAAGATGGCCGGCGGAAACCAACTGGTCCAGGGCAAGGGCGTGAACAGATCGGCAAAGAGCGTGGGCCACCATGGCTTCAGAATGTGTTTCATCAGCGGAGCGGCCAGGCCGCTATTGAGCAGTCGTTGCCCCAGCTGAAACGGTGCGAGGAGCGGCCAGAAGAAATGTCGCAACTTGCCGCCGCTGTACCAGGCCAGCAAGATGTGCGCGACCATCAGCACCGTGCATATGGTCAGGCCAATTCGCCACGCGGGTGCAGCCGGGTTGCCGGGGATCGCTTCGGCATCGCGGGTGAGACCAGTCAAAAATCGAATCGGCAGCAGCATGATCCAGGTGCCGGCCACGAGGCTGCCGATCCGCGCGAAGCGGTAAATATCGAAGAAGCCGTCTTTGAACTTGCCGCTGCGCGTGACTCGCCCACTCGCTTCCAGCAAATAACCCAAGCTAACGAACTGCAGCAGCGGCACTACGCTCACCGCCGCCAAACAGCCAATCAAACTCGCCAGACCAAACAGCCAGGCGAGTGTGAAACAGAGCGTGCGCCAGATCTTCACCGGCCAGCTTTGAGCCGGGGGGAGCGTCGACCACTCGTCGACCATCTCCGCCGCATACAACTCGTTCGTGCTGGCTGTCGGTTCATCAGCGGCAATCACTTCAGCGGCAAACGCCGCCGGCTCCGTAGGTGCAGAATCCACTTCGACGGTCACCTGCTCGGCAGTGAACAAATCGGTCTCGACCGCGGTAGGCACGCGGGCGCGAGATTCAGCAGGGAGGTCGATTTTGGACGACATGCAACGGGTGCTCTTACAACAGTGCTCGTAGCCTGCTTCCGGGGAAGCCTGAACTGGGATCTCAGCCGGTTTTCCAGGGACCGGGCGAAACTTCACCCCCGGCCCTCAGGTAATCTCTGTTGTCACGCGGGCCGGTAGTCGTCACGATAAATGACAGCCACCCAGAAATACCAGCCGAAAACGCTTTCCGTTTCAAAGCTGGCAAGTTTTCCGCCCGGTTTGGTTTGAGGCCATTGATATGTGGGCTCGCAATCTGTTGTTCGCCGTCGTCTGCCTGCTGGGCATCGGCGCGCTCGCGTCGAACATCCTGCTGCAAGACCGCATTGCCACGCCCCGCAGCTTTCAACCCGGTCGCTTTGGGACCCCAGCCACGACCAATGTCTCGACAACGGTTCCCACGGCGTCCGCCGAGCCTGCCAACGATTGGCAACGAACACTCAATCAGCTGAATCAGGATTTTCATGCTTCCTGGCAAGAGAAGAAACTTGAAGTTGCCCCGCCTGCCGATAGCCTGACGCTCGCGCGGCGGTTGTCGCTCGGTTTAACCGGCACCATTCCTTCGCTCGAAGAGATTCGCGAACTGGAACGACTGCCCGAGAACCAACGGCTCGAGTGGTGGACTTCACGTTTGCTGGAAGATCGCCGGTTTGGCGATTACGTCGGCGAACGCCTTGCGCGGGTCTATGTCGGCACCGATGATGGCCCGGTGGCGCTCTATCGCCGACGTCGGTTCGTCACCTGGCTCAGCGATCAGTTGATGACGAGCGCTCCGTACAACGAGATCGTCCAGAAGATGATCGGCAGCAACGGCATCTGGACGAGCCGTCCCGAATTGAACTTCATCACACATACCTGCACCGAGAACAATCAGGGACAACCCGACGAAGTGCGACTCGCGGCGAGAACGGTGCGGGCTTTCCTCGCGCTGCGGATCGATTGCCTGCAATGCCACGACGATAACCTGGGCACCAACTTTCTGGGCGATGCCGACAGCCCGCGCGGCAGCAAACAGTCGGACTTTCATCAGCTGGCAGCGTTCTTCGCACCGGCCAAGCTGAGCCTTTCCGGCGTGCAAGACTCGGAAGACATCTATCGCTTCAAGTATTTGAAGGGCGAAAAAGAAGAGACCGTCCCGGTCGCGGTTCCCTATCGGGCCGATCTGTTAACTGGCAGTGGGACGCGACGCGAGCAGTTAGCCCAGTGGGTGACACACGCCGAGAACAAGCCCTTCGCGCGGGCTACGGTCAATCGAATGTGGGCCATTGTTTGTGGGCGGCCACTCGTGGAACCGATCGACGAAATTCCACTGCACGGCAACTATCCACCGGGCATGGAGATATTGGCCGACGACTTTGTGCAGCACGGTCACGACCTGCAACGCTTGATTCGCCTGATTGCCGCCAGCGATGCTTTCCAGCGAGGCAGCATCGCGAACTTCGACATCACCGCCGATCACGAAGCCGCTTGGGCCGCGTTTCCGCTCTCGCGATTGCAGCCTCAACAGATGGCTGGGGCGATGATTCAATCGTCATCGCTCAACACGCTTGACGAACAAAACGCACACATCATTTGGCTGCTGGCCAAGAACGATCAGACCCGCGAGTTCGTGCGTCGCTATGGTGACCTGGGCGAAGACGAGTTCACCGATCGGGGTGGCACGATTCCGCAGCGACTGTTGCTCATGAATGGCCAACTGGTCGATGAACGAACGAGCGAGAACATCATTGCCAATGCGGCGACGCGAATCGTCGCCGTGACACCACGGGCCGAGTCTGCCATCGACGCTGCTTACCTCGCCGTGCTCACGCGCCGCGCGACCGCGGATGAGAAGGCCGTTTTTGTGCCGCGACTCGAAGCGGCTCGGGGCGATGCTCGCCGGCGAGTGCTCGAAGACTTGTACTGGGTTCTAGTGAACAGCACCGAGTTCTCGTGGAACCATTAGCGGAGCTTGACCATGCAAAACTCACCAGGATTCTGTAACTCGGCGGCTCACTTCTCGCGCCGCGGAGTGTTGCAGGCGATGGGCCTCTCCGGCATTTCCTTTTTGACACCACTGGCCGAGAAGCTTGCGCGAGCGGCCGAAAAAGAACCACGAGGCAAAGCGCCTCACTCGCTGATCGTTCTCTGGATGCAAGGTGGCCCGAGCCAAATCGAAACATTTGATCCGCATCCCAAGACCGAGATTGCTCGTGGCAGCTTGAGCATTCCGACCGCTGTAAAGGGAATCGAAATCGGCGATGGCTTGCCGCTGGTTGCCGAGCAGATGGAATCGATCTCGCTCGTTCGTTCGGTGGTCAGCAAAGAAGGAGATCACGAGCGGGCCACTTATTACGTCAAGAATGGTTACCGTCCCGATCCCACGCTGGTGCATCCTTCGCTGGGCGCGGTGATCTGCCATCAAACGCAGGACAACATCGAGATCCCGCGACACATTTCGCTGCTGCCGAACATCTGGGCCGCGCGGGGTGGTTACCTGGGCGATCAGTACGATGCGTTCAAGTCGCAAGATCCGCTGGGGCCCGTGCCGGACATCAGCAAGCGCGTGCCGCAGCCTCGCTTCGATCAGCGCATCAAAGATCTGGAACTGGTTGAAGGTGCCTTCGCCCGCGGGCGGATGAAGAATCTCAACGAAGGGCGGACGTTGCATCAAAGCAGTGTGGAAGCCGCCAAGCGGATGATGTCTTCCGATCAGTTGGCGGCCTTCGATGTGAGCAAAGCGCCGGAAGCACTGCGGAAAGAGTTCGGCGATACCCAATTCGGCCGCTGCTGTCTCGCGGCACTGCAACTCGTCGGAGTCGGTGTCCGCTGCGTCGAGATTCGCCTCGAAAGCTGGGACTCGCATGCCAACAATCACAACTTTTGCAAGCAGCTGAACGGCACGCTCGACCCGGCCTTTGCTTCGCTCATTAAACACCTGCGCGAACGAAAGCTGCTCGACAGCACCATGATCCTCTGGGCCGGTGAGTTCGGCCGCACACCCAAAATGAATGGCCTCGAAGGGCGCGATCACTGGCCGCATGGATTCAGCATGGCCCTGGCCGGGGGCGGCATCGCCGGCGGTCGCGTCATCGGCGAGACCGCCCCGCAGCCCAAGCTGGACGACAAAAACCGGCTCGCCGACGTCAGCGATCCGCGCCAGGTCGAAGACATTCACGCCACCATCCTGCACGCCTTCGGCATCGACTTCAAAGAAGAACTGCAAACGCCCATCGGCCGCCCCATGGCCATCAGCCAGGGCAAGGTCATCCGCGAACTGCTGGCGTAAGCCAGGCTCCTGCTCTTCAGCTTCAGCCCCCTGACCCTAGCGAGGCTTTTTCGTACGCGGGTAGAATGGCGAGTATGAAACTCAACCTGCGCGATTTGTTCTGGCTGATTTTAGCTACGGCCCTTTGTTTAGCGTGGTTTCTTGATCGAAGAGCCTTGTCTATTGATCACAGGCAGGCGCTTCTATCACAGCGGGATACTCTCATCAGGGCCTTCGTAAAAGAGCGGAACGACAAACATCGCGAAGGCATGCGCCTTATATTTATGCATCCCGATGAGCCTCATCCAAATGACCCCAACGTGTCGGCGGTCCCGGAACTGACGATTGCTGCTCCATGAACCAGGGATGACCTGACTGGCCACTCAAACGTGCCACCTTGAGAATTTACCGCTCGGCACGATATACTCAGAGTTCACGTTCCCGTAGCTCAATTGGCTACCCACTTCTAGTTGCCGCAAAGCCTTACTGCGTAAGGCTTTTGATTCTGAATGCGGCCCCGAAAAATAGTCCAAAAATAACCGGAATTTACCCTGTTTTGGACCCTTTTAGTGCCAAGTCTAGTGCCACGGTCGGCTGATTCTCATGAAGCCTTGGGCTACATGCAACCGCCACGGCCGGAGCGAACTCGAATGGAACAAGCTGTCGGATCGCTCGCGAACGATTACTGTACTATGGTACACTAAGCCTACCAAGGACGGCGCGGCTAGAATCGCGGCCGGTAGCCTGCCCAAGTTCCAATTCAGATTTTCACCTAGCAGCAGCTAATGACTAAGCGCGTTTCTGTCGTAATCGTGGACCTCGACAACACCCTGTTCGACTGGGTCAACATCTGGCACAAGACCTTCACGGCGATGCTCGATGAATTGGTTGCCAAAAGCGGCATCAGTCGCGAGATTCTGATCCAGGATTGCAAAGCCGTATTCACGGAAAGGGGGACATCGGAATATGCGTTCGTGATTCAAGAGTTGGCTTGCTTGAAGGCGAAGCATCCTGGCGAAGACCTTCCGAAAATCTACGAGTCGGCCATTCAGGCATACCGGGACGCTCGCAGAGACGCGCTTGCGTTGTATCCGACCGTCGAAGACACCTTGCTGCAAGTCAAGGACGCGGGCGGTCTGGTGATTGGCTACACGGAATCAATGGCCTACTACAGTCACTATCGGTTGAGGCGACTAGGGCTAGATCGCATTTTGGACTTCATCTACTCCCCGGCGGATCACGACTTTCCTGACGGTGTCTCGCCGGACAAGTACCGAACGCTACCGGCTGCCGAATACAAGTTGAGGCGGACCTCGCAACGCCATACGCCGAAGGGCGAAGTTAAGCCGAACCCGGCAATCTTGCTGCAAATTATCAAGGACGTGTACGCTTCACCCGACGAGGTGGTCTACGTTGGCGATAGCCTGATGAAAGACATCACGATGGCCAAGCAGGCCGGGGTGCTAGATGCGTGGGCGAAGTATGGCACGGCGCAGGAGCGGCCAGAGTACGAACTATTGCGACAAGTCACTCATTGGCCACTGGCGACGGTCGAAAAGGAAAAGACGTATTCGGCGGCCGAAGTGGTCCCCACAATCACGCTGAAGGATTCGTTTTCCGAACTGACTCAGCACGTCCACTTCGATGCCTTCATTGACCGTTCGCCTGAGAAGATGAAACTGGTCGTCGATGCGTGGAAGATGACGGTCGATGTCCAGAAGCATTTCAACGAACTGGAAATGAAGGTCAGGAACTTTGCTCTGACAGTCATCACGGCCGTGCTGGCCGGAGCAGCGTTCAGCATCAAAGAGCAAGTCGAATTCACTCTTCTAGGAATCACTGTGCCGCTGTCCGTTCTGATTCTGCTCGTAGGCACAGCGGTTTGGGTTGCATTCGGCCTGATGGACCGATACTGGTATCATCAATTGCTGCTCGGCTCAGTCTATCACGGGCTGTTTATCGAGAAGCGGTATCGCTCGATTTTGCCTGAGCTAGGACTGGCGCACGCAATTGGTAAAGAAAGCCCCACGCTGTTATGGGGATGGAACATTCGTTCGTCAACAAAGTTGACTTTGTTCTACTGGGCTGGAATTGCGCTCCTAGTCATCGCGGCCATTGCGTCGGTCAAGATTCACGTAAGGGATAAGGCTGCTCCGGCAGGGACGATCGGCGTAACGAATTCCGCTCAACCACCGGCCGCTCAACCACCGGCCGCTCAACCACCGGCCGCTCAACCATCGGCCGCTCAACCATCGGCCGCTCAACCACCGGCCGCTCAACCACCGGCCGCTCAACCACCGGCCGCTCAACCACCGGCCGCTCAACCACCGGCCGCTCAACCACCGGCCGCTCAACCACCGGCCGCTCAACCACCGGCCGCTCAACCACCGGCCGCTCAACCACCGGCCGCTCAACCACCGGCCGCTCAACCACCGGCCGCTCAACCACCGGCCGCTCAACCACGGACCACTACCAATCCGTAACAAAAGCGACTTGCGGTCAGGTCTCGAATTGTCGATGCTCTAACTCTTGCGACCGACTTACCGTGGACGATCGAACTCAGATGGCAAAAAAATCATTGAAACGAAGTCTGACTGCTGCGAAGAACTCCAAGCAGGACGAGTTCTATACTCAGCTTTCGGACATCGAAAAGGAACTTCGGCACTACAGCAGGCATTTCAAAAACAAAACAGTCCTATGCAACTGTGATGATCCAACCGTCAGCAATTTCTTCCACTACTTCTCGCACAACTTCGAGAGGCTGAAGCTGAAAAGGCTAATCGCCACTTGCTACCGGAACGCCGACGCCAATCTGTTCAGCAAGCACACAGGGGACAAGGGGGCCTACCTCGAATACAACGGCGACAAGAACGATAACCGAGTCCCTGACCCCGACGAAATCGGCATCCACGAACTAAATGGCGACGGTGATTTTCGCAGTGAGGAAAGTATCAACCTCCTGAAGCAAGCGGATATAGTCGTCACCAATCCACCGTTTTCGTTGTTTCGGGAGTACGTCGATCAGCTGGTGAAGCACAAGAAAAAGTTCTTGATAATCGGTAATCAGAACGCTATCACATACAAGGAAATCTTCGCCTTGTTAAAGGAGAATAAGATTTGGCTTGGATACTCGCACCCGGTCGCGTTTATCGTGCCGGATCACTATGAGGCGAGAGAGGTGAGAAGCTGGCGTGACGAGAACGGAACGAACTGGCGAAGTTTGGGAAATGCGTGCTGGTTCACGAACCTAGACATCGCAAAGCGCCACGAAGACATCATTCTATTCAAGACGTACAACAAAAAGGACTATCCGCACTACGACAATTACGATGCGATCGAAGTGTCGAGATTCGCTGATATACCAATAGATTACGATGGCGCGATGGGCGTACCAATTACATGGCTTGATAAATACAACCCTGAACAGTTTGAGATTTTGGGGTGGACGAGAGGCATTGAAGAGTTTGACGCCCTTCCGACCAAGCGATATGAGAATGCGAAACAAGTGAAGCCGGACGGCACGGTATCAAATGGTGGCAAGGTCAATACGGGACCAACTTTGCTGGTGAAGCAAAAGCCGGACGGCACCTACTATACTGCTGACAACGCGAAGGGATTTCTCGTTCAGCTGTACATGCGAATTGTCATCAAACGAAAGAGCGACAATGAAGATTGAGCTTCAAGAAGTCACTATCGAAGAACTCACCGATGGCTTTCTCGACAATTCCGAAGGGGGTGTCGTCGCTTATGGTGGGAAGCTCGACGTTCGGCCGCCCTATCAACGAGAGTTCATCTACAAGGATAAGCAGCGGGACGCCGTCATAGACAGCGTCCGCAAGGACTTCCCCCTGAACGTGATGTACTGGGCAGTCCGTGACGATGGAAAGTACGAAGTGATAGATGGGCAACAACGAACAATTTCCATCTGCCAATACGTTAATGGTGATTTTTCGATCGACGGCTTAGCGTTTCACAATCTCAAAGACGACCGGCAAAAGCAGATTACTGGCTACAAGCTGATGGTCTACCTTTGCTCTGGAACGGACACCGAGCGGCTAGAGTGGTTCGAGACCATCAATATCGCGGGGGAAGAGCTTACAAAACAGGAAATGCGAAACGCAGTCTATGCCGGCCCGTGGGTGTCCGACGCCAAGAAATACTTCAGCAGAAACCAGTGCGTTGCTTCCAGCCTAGGCGGCGACTACATGAGCGGTTCGGCGAACCGCCAAGAATACTTGGAGACTGTGATTGATTGGATCAGCGGCGGTCAAATCAAGGAGTACATGTCGAAGCACCAGAAAAAGCCCAACGCCAAAAGCCTATGGCTGTACTTTCAAGCGGTGATTGCTTGGGTGAAGGCCACTTTTCCGACCTACCGTGGCAAGGTGATGAAGGGTGTCGAGTGGGGCGAGCTTTACAACACCTACAAGGAGCAAGAACTCGACCCGGCAAAGCTGGAAGCCGAAATCTCGAAGCTCATGGCCGACGATGATGTGGAGAACAAGAAGGGGATTTATCGGTACGTCCTTGACCGCAACGAGAAGCACCTGAATATCCGCAAGTTTACCGATAGCCAGAAGCTTGCAGCCTTCGAGAGACAAAAGGGGAAATGCCCGGTATGCAAGAAGGTGTTCACGATTGAGCTAATGGAAGGCGACCATATCACGCCTTGGCACGCAGGCGGGAAGACTATCCCGGCGAATTGCCAGATGCTCTGCAAGGAAGACAATCGGCGAAAGTCGGAAATATAGCGATGTACGCCGCGCCCGTCTGGCTTGGATTCGCAGCATGGACAGCCACGGCCGTGCTCTTCTGGCTGGCCATCTACGAACCGAAGCGGCGGCTGTCGCTGGTCTCGATGCTGGTGCTGATGCTCTTGCTCGCCGTGGCGTTCACGTTCGGCCGCTGGAAGCCGCGCGGCCGGATTGAGGTGGAGCGTGGCGCTGCTTCCGGGCCCAACTCAGGCCGTCCAATCCGAATGATTCTTCTCGTCTATCTCTCTGAACTCTCTGGCGGCGTGCAGGACTAGCTCTTCGCCTTCGATTCCCGGCCGTCGCTTCGGAAACGTCACGGCGAATGGTGTCACCTGCGAGAAGTGAATATCGCCAGGTACTCGCCATTCCCGCTCATGTAGAAAGTTGAACCTTGCCGGGGTGGACGACGAGTTCAGTTTGCTTATGTAAGGCCACAAGGCTTCGGGAATCGGCTGCCTAGCCGCCTTCATTTGGTCGATGATGGGTTGGGGGATGTGGCTTGCGGGCGCACCGTTCAATCCCATAATGTCCGCCTTGCGAAAGACAAAACCGTATTCACCGTGCGAGTTTTTTAACTCGCCCCAGTTTGGCAAAGTGGCTTCTGTCAGACACACCGCCTTGGTCTTGTCCGGGTCTCGGCTGCCATACAGCCCCGTCGATGCCGCTCGAATGCACCGGCTGCGATAGATCGCCAAGAACGTCTCTGCATCACAAAAGTGGACAAGGCCTTCCCAGTAGTCGGACCTCCCTTCGCGTTCGAGGTCTTCGGTTCCCTTCACTTCCCTAGCCCAGTCATACATATCGTACTCATGCGACCATGAACCAGCGACTCTGACTGACCAGAAATCAACGTCCTGCGGTCCTGCGCAATAGTAGCACTTCTCTTCCAGCAGAATCGGGATGTCCGACAGCTTGTTGAACTCAATGTCGGCATCGCAGATATGACATTGAAGCTGAACGCCTTCGACGGACATTTCCTCTCCACATGCCGGACAATCGTGCTCCCACTTTTCCACCCATTCCTCGAACTCAGTGGGAGTAAAAGATTGGGAATGGGACTTCTCGCAGTCCAGGTTCTCACATGAAACTCGGATCGGCTTGTCCACTGCATTTGTACGGCGGGGCATGGGTCTTCTCCTGAATGGCTTGCTTCATTTTAGCGGCTGTTGAACAGTTCGGCATTTCGTTTCGGACAATGCGGCCCCTCGGCAAAAACTGGACAAGCAGTGCCGAAAGTGAAATCGTGTCACCAAAAGTCGCCGCGACAAGTTCGTTCGTGTAGCAGTGTCAGAGCCGGGATTGGAGAGGTAGGTCGCCACGGTGTTGACCTTCGGGTAGTAGCTTCGTGCCCCAGCCATTCCGGCAGTGGGCGAATCCGAATGAGGTTTTGAGAAATGAGAATGAGAAGTAGAAACACACCGATTGAGCAGTTCGACCTGAAGACGGGCGCGACCAAAGCGACGTATCCGAGCATTGCCGACGTGAAAGCCTATGGGTTTGACCTGCGGGACATCCGCGAGGTGCTCGACGGTGAGATGCCGTCAGCAGACGGCTACGGTTGGCGATTCCAGCCGGAAGCTCCGGCTGCCGAAATGGCTGCCGACCGTATACAGGCATTCTTTGATCGGTTTGTACATCACGTCAACGGTCGGTTGCTGCCGTTCGCTGAATTCTTCGAGGCGTTCCACGCATGGCTGCCGCCGGCTGAACGTGCGGATTGGTCCCGCATCCGAATCTCCCGCGAACTGCGGTTCAAGAAGGCATCAGGGACCGGCACTGCAAACAGGGTGTATCTCATCAATGCGGCTTGGGAACCGTGCGAACCGAAAGGTAGGCCATACGCCGTAAGCTTGAAAGGAAACTTGTGCCGCGCTGAGTTACCCACGGTTTGAGTCGTTAACTGAGCGAATTCAGGTTGTTTTTCGTTACGACCCGCAACGCGGGCGGGTCGTAAGTCCAGTCCCTATTAGTAGATAATGAAGAAGAAGAAGAAGAAGGAACCAATCATAAAAATAGAAGAGTTAAGGGGTTAATTATTGATCCATCCCCCTACCCTCTACTAAGTGCAAATCAACCGAAAATTTCCCTATAAGCCGGGAACCGGCGGCCAATAATTCACCACTTTGGCGCAAGTGCCTTCTTGAAAAGGACTTAGCGAGTTTACCGACCGTTTCTTGGTCTGAAATTCTTAACTCGAACGCAGCAAACCTTCTTGCGGCTCTCTACAGCCGCCCAATGCCGCCCGGCATGAAATCACACCAGCCCCATACGCAACGGCCCCTGGCGGCTCTCCTATTGCGTCTGGCGGCCTATCTGCCACTCGCTTGCTGGCCGTTTCGCGTCCTAGCGGCAACCGAGCTGCCTGCCTCGTTTGGCGCTTGAATTCAACGCGGGAACGCGTCAAGCAGTATCAACGGCCGCCCCAAAATTTCTGCGACCGGCCGCCGCCTGGCTTCACTTGGCTATTCACCGCGTGGCACCGTTTCAAAAACTCGCGTCCAGCGTCGAATCCGCTAGGACTCTCTGAGGGTTATAACGTCGATTCCCGCCGCACTTTTGACCCGCCCCGGTCCCGGCAGCTTTCGCTACTCACCCCGAAAACAGCGTCCCGGTAGTCGATAGAGATAGGTCGTCACGCTCGCAAGTTGCTTCTTGAAAAGGGGTTACGTCACGTCCCTTGGTGCGTGGCACTAGATCATGGCACTAGACCGGAATCAACGCCGCCCTGCCCCGCTGCGAGCACCACGGCACACGCGACGACACCACGAACAACCGGTGCGACGTGCCAACTGTGCGGGTTATGACGGTTGCAACGATTGTAGGGGAAGATGCTCGCGACACACGCTGAAACTACTAAATAGTTGTCTATCTAAATATGTCTAACCGTGTGAGAGATTTCGGAGTAGGACGCATGGAAAGTGCTCAAAAGGGACATTTTTGTATCAATCCGAGCACTTTTACATCGGATTCTGAATTTTGCTACCCAATCCGCACATAAATAGAGGGTAGGAATGTTGCGCGCACGCGAGAAGAACAATGAACGATTCAATCAATCAAGCCACCGCCCGATTCCTGGCGAGCGTCCACGCGCACCCCGCCGGTTTAATTGCGATCACTGAAATCGTTGAGGGAACCCGACGCCAAATGCCGCCTAAGCGCCGACGCTCACTACGTCGTAGGGACGTGGTCGATGCGCTGCACGAGCTTGGCGTGCTCATGGGCGTTCATCATCGCCGAATGCATGCGATTGGCTACAGCGTTGCGCCACCTGACCCACCTCCGACGTTGGTTGTCAGTGAAGACGGCAAGATTCGCGCGGCTTAGCGCACGCAAACAAATCAAACCGGCATGCGAGACGACATCTCACGCGGCCGGCCAAAACACAGACACCAGCCGTTGATGATGCGGCTGATTAGAGCGGCGACTGGATACGACCGGCCGCCGCTCCGGTGCTCTTTGCCGGGCACTGCACTTTGTCGGGCACGCCGGAGGGACTAACGGCGTGCCCGACATTTCTCTTTTGGGGCCACGATGAACCACGACGAACTGTACGAGTCCGATGCTTACTTCGGCACAGAAGATTTAGCGGACGACTTAGCCGACCTGAATGCGCCATTGAAGCCGCCGCCACTCAACCGGCGGAAGCAGTTGCTTGCCATCGCCAACGACAAGAACGAATCGTTCAGTCGGCGAAGCGATGCTCGCAGATTGCTAGAGACTGCCGACATTCTCTCTCTGAAAGACTTTGAACGAAGTTTTTCGGAGTTGATGAGCCAATAAACATCCTCTGGCAACCATAGCAGTCGCCATCGGATCACAGAACGCTCACCGCTAATGAGCGTTCTGGCAGCGGACCCCCTGACGCCACCGATTGCCAGCGCTGGCAATCGGAAAAAGGGTTAGTCCGCCACGTACATCTCATCAGCATCTCAGGCGCTGCTGGTGGGGAGAGAGCGCCTTCGGGCTGCTCCGGCCGGAGACGGATACATGCGCGTCCGTCTCCGGCTGTTTTTCTTACTCATAGGAGTTCCACAGTGGACCACACACGCGAACGCATCGACCGACAGAATCTCCGACAACTCGCCCAACGATTGATTCGAGAGTCAGGCGTCAGACCCGAGTATGCCCCGCACGCGCTGTCAGTGCTGAACGCCAGCCGCGCCGTCAGGGCTGGCGACGATCTTGCCATCCGCAAGACGCTGGCGAAGTTGCAACGAAACTGCCAGCACTGGTTCTTCTAATTCAACATGAGGCCGACTCGCGGCATCGCCTCACTCTAATCTCTGCCGCACGAAGGTTGTCCTAATGTCCTGTTTCTCGAAGATCGAACGTGCCCTGTTCATTGGCGCAGAACTCCCTCAAGGGTTCGACGCCCAGTTGCAAACCCTGCTGCTGCTCAGTGCCCAGTTGTACGAAGCGAACACCGCCCTTGTCGGCAATATCAACGACAGCGTGACCAGCATCACGGTCGTCAACGGTGCGTTCCTGCCTACTCGCGACTTTCCGCTGCTGATCGGTAGCGGGATGGGTAGCGAGCGGGTCACGGTTCGCAGTCGCGCGGGCAATGTCTTGACAGTTACTCGCAGCAGTTCGCCAGCGTCTCACACGGCCGGCGACGTGGTGAGCATCCCCGATACCTTTACCAACGCAGTGGACGAAATGCTGCTTCGGTGGCGGGATTCAAACCCTTTCTTCCTCGCTGCCGTTGCTCAACGTCTCAACACTCTCCGCGACCGAAGCTAGGAAACGCAACCATGAGTCACGAACACAATATCCCCGCCCACATGATCGACCCATTGACCGGATTGATTCGGCCGGTGGCACGTCAAGATTTACCCCGCCAGCAATCTGCCGACATGACCACAGCTAGGCCGCAATGGTTCGCGGGAGACCGCCTGAAAACGACGGCGGAAATCAGGAATGACGAGGCGCAAGCCAAGTTCGCCGCCGACCGTGTGGCGGCTGAATTACGGGCAAGAACCGCAAAGGTTCTATCGGAAGATGAACGGCTGATTCAAAACCTTTCGATGCTGATTGACCAGCGCACGCAGGCCGCCAAGTACATGAACTCGCATGAGCGGGTAAGTGAGGCGCAGTACGTTGACACGCTGAAGGCCAAGCGAACGGAAGTCGAAAACAAGATTGCCGAAGAGCAGCGCATCCAACGCTTTGAGCGGTCAGATGAGTACAAACGAGTGCGGGAACACTCGCAAGCTTTCGCGAGAACACCACCGCCGGCCGCAGACCCGCAAGCCGTGGCGTTGGCGATCGCCATTGCTGGTTCGACGGAATTTCAAGACCCCGCCGAATACTCTCGGCAGTATTTCACCGCCGTCGCAGGCGTTGAGGAAGCGGCTTATGCGGCTGCAATCAACGCACGCGAGCAGAAGCGGCAGGAAGTTAGCCGACTCGAATACGAAGCGGCAACTGCTGACGTGACGGTCGCCGAAGCTGCCTTACGTGTTGCACAAGCGACGGGGCTGGCCAATGAATAACCCCGATGACGATTTAGCGTCACTTGAAGCCGAACTCGCCGACCTGAAACCCCAGTTCGTGAAAATCGCCAATCGCCTGATGGCGATTCATCAGCGGCTCAGTTTAATTCGCTCTTTCAAGCGATGGCAGCAAGAGCGCCCGGAAGATTGGACTGCGGCCAATGAATACCCCACAGCAGAAGAAACACAATGAACGCACAAGTCCGCAAGATGATTCTCGCCAATGAAGACAAGATCGTCACCTATCGAAGCCCAACCGGTTTGAGGTATGTGAGAGTTGCTAATGCTTCCCCCGATCACCAGCCGCCTAGGCACATTGGCCAGTTCGGGGGCTGCGAGATTCTGTTTTACACCACCTCAAAAGGCGTGATGTCCCGGATAGGGTATGTCCTCGCTGGTGATGGCGAAGACGGCTTGCCCGATGGTTGCGGTGCGTGGTTCACTGAGGGCGATAAGTACAAAGGCGAGTGCGCCGACCCAGCGGCATTCCGGTTGAAGATCGGCTTGCAGTCGCCGTCGATTGAACGCAGCAGCGATGCAACGATTGCAGATGAGCGGAAACACCGCGAACCGGCGATTGAGTATTGGGCCAAAGTCGCCGCGCAGCGTGAGGCGAAAGCCGCGCGCGAAGCGATGGAACAACTGCGAGCGGAACAAGAGGCCGCCGCTGCGCTGCTTGCTGCGACTCCCAAGCCCAAGCCGAAAGGCTGGTGGCCGTGGAACTGATTCTCACCAACTCCGAACACGTCGCCACCGTTGACGACGTGTTCTATTCTACGTTGCTCGCCTTGGGGCCGTGGCGGCTTCACGCTGGCTACGTCGTGATGGCCGATCATAAGTATCGACCGTTAGCGGGCACCGTGCTGCAACTGTCAGGCGAGTTCGTGCCGGGCTACCACTATCAGACGGACGACCGGCTAGATAATCGGCTCAGCAACCTGCGTGTCGCGACACGCTCGCAGATGAGCTTCACCCGGCGGCCAAACCGAAACAGCAGCACGGGATTCAAAGGCGTTTCGCCTTTCCGCAACAAGTGGCAAGCCGGCATCAAGGTCGATGGTAGACGCATCTTTCTAGGGCTGTTCACCAGCCCTATTGAAGCGGCCAAAGCCTACGACGCTGCCGCACTGGAACACTTTGGCAACCACGGACTGAACTTCGATGCTACGCATTCTCTATAAGTCCACGTCGCGCGGCTGGCACCTAACAAACCACTGGCCTACTCAGAAGTAAACATGAAAAACGACTCGATAGAGCGGCTACGCGCCGACTTTGAACGACTCCAGCGCGAAGTTCGCTACGACGTTCGCAAACTGAAACGGATGCACGTCGCCTGCCTCATCAAAAGCGAGGCGTTCGACAATGATCCTGCGGCGGCCACGGCCGCCTGCGAGGATCACGTTGCGGCCATTCTGCCTTTGCTAAGGGGGCAGCAATGAGCGTGCTTTGGATTGAGGGCTTTGATTCGTTTGGCACGTCCGGGGCTGCTGTCGGCTTGCAATCGAAGTACACCGGGAATGTATTCGCGAACATGGACGTAGACAGTCCCCGCTTCACCGGCTACTCGCTGCGTTTGCGTGGCGGTGGCGGTCAAAACGGTTATATCACCACACCCAACCTGGGCAATGTCGCGACCATCTGCACCGGCTTCTCGTACTACCCGCGAACCTTGTTGAACGCCTACATCGTCGAATTGCGAGAGGCTGACAACTCGACTTCCGGGATGAACATCAGGATGCAGACTGACGGCAAGATCAGCCTCTATCGAAACAACACATTGATTGCCACAACGGCCATCAGCGTGTTGTCTGCGGCCACTTGGCATCACATCGAACTGAAAGTCACGATCGCCAATTCGGGAACGTATGAACTTCGTGTCAACGGCGTGAACGTGTTGAGCGGGAGTGCTGACACTCGCGAAGGGTCGAACGACTACTGCAATCGCGTGCGACTGGTTGGCCCCGACGCCATCGTAGGTCAAGCCCCGTCGTTCGATGATTGGTGGATAGCTGACGCCTTCCTAGGTGATCGCAAGGTGATGACCATCTTCCCGGACGCTGACGGCGACTCGTCCGACTTCACCCCAAGCACCGGCGGTGACAACTACGCAATGGTCGATGACAACGGCCCAGACGACGACAGCACCTATGTGCAATCGGACACCCCTGGGGATTCCGATCTCTACACGCATGGCAACGTATCGGGCGCATCTTCGATCATCGCCATTCAGGCGAACATCGTTGCACGCAAAACCGACGTTACCGACTTCGACATGAACCTGACTGTGAAGTCAGGTTCGACTGAAGACGATGGGGCGGCCGTGACGGTGAGCAGCACGGACTTCGCGAATTACACACGCATTCTGGAAACCGATCCAGACACCGGCGTGGCGTGGACGCAAAGCGGATTGAACAGCGCCCAGATTGGGCCGAAGGTCGGATAAACACTAAACGCCACTGGCTTCGGCCAGTGGCGTTTTTTCGTAGCTATTCGGAAGGCTTGGCAGTATTCGTGTCGCAGATAACGCATACACCTCGCGTAGACGCGGCTGCAAGCGCGATCTTTTCCTTGTCGGGTTTAGCGGCGAATTCCTTATCACACGCTTCCGAGCAAAACGTAACTCGTCGATAGTCGATTTCGATAATCATGCTTCTACCAGTTCCTTGGCAATCTTCAGCAGTTCATCAGCTGGCCACGGGTCCGGCCACGACTTGGCCCGCTCGCAAACTTCGTGGAATAGCGCATCGAACCGATTAGGCGCGGTCGCTTTTAGGTAGTCGAGCACGGTAATGACCGCTGCGTCCGATTGTCCCCTTGCCATCGTGGCTTCTGAGTCATGCGGCTTGCATAGCACGCCTATCTTATTGTAGAGCCACGGACGGGCGTATAGCCCCGCCCCGCGATGCTCTGCCGCTTGAATGGCTTCAGCAGCGAGACGTTCGGCTAGTTCAGCGTTGCCGGTTCGGGCGGTGGCGTACTCGACCATTTCGGCGTGATAAAGTGTGGCGGGTTCGTCCGGCAGTTCGGTAATCATTCGGCGTAATACTCCTGGATTGTCTTTGAAGTGCTGAACCACGCTACGCAGGTGGTCCGGCAGTTCAGTCGTCAGTTCAGTCGTCAGTTCAATGTTCATTGGTGTCTAGCTGTTGAGAGTCTTGGTTGCGCGTACTCGGATGGCTTCCAAAGTTTCGACTAGGTCAGTTGCGTTGCTCCTAGCGGCGATCAATTCGAGTTCCTTGGCGGCCAGCTGTGATTCGAGTTCACGAACTTGTTGGCGGAGAGATTCGGTAGTCATAGTTGCAAGCTCCAGAGATGAGGTGATTCAGGTACACTCAATTCTTGCACGGGTTCGCTCCGAAAGATGAGTGAAAACAGCGAAACCAGGCAGATTGGCGACAATTGTTGTCGTTATAACCGTCAAGTTGTTTAGTAACTACTTATAACTTGATAGAAACTAGATAGATACTTGGTAGATCAAATGTCGCCGCGCCACTGACTACCGGGTAGGCACTTCATGCTTACCCTACGTGATGCCGCCGCGACTCTTGGCTATTCAATCTCTGGCTTGCGCAAGCTCTGCGCCCGTGGCGACGTTCGATTCTTTCAGGCGCGGAAACACTCGCCGCTGAAGTTCCGGCCAGAATGGCTAGATGAGTTTATCGAGCGGGGTAGCAAGCCCGACGAACCAGTGGTTCGCACTCGCGTTGCCAAGCCGAAGCGGCCGGCAGTGCTGAATAAGTTCGGTTTCGATTCGTCACTCACCGACATCTAGCAGGCGGCCCAAATCAATTCTTCTACGCCGCTTAGTTTCTTCAGAATGTCGGCGTAATGCTCTGCACAGACCTTTGGCGTGTTGCCCATCAACGTCGCGAGCAATTCCATGTTGATCGGCTTGCCAGACCAGAAGCCAGTTAGCGCCCGCTTGGCGAACGTGTGGCGGCAGGAATACAAACACACGTCGGCATCGAACTGGATTGTCTTCTGTGCGTTCTTTACAGCACGGCGGAAGCTACGAGACAGCGCCTTCACTTCGCACGGCCCGCCCGTGTGATTGCGAAACAACGGGCCATCGGGGTAATGCCTGATCTGTTTGCGAATAGCTTCAATCAGCCAAACTTCCTTAATGCGAATTACTCGCTCGCGGTTGGTTTTGGATTCCGAAGCCTTGAACGTCAGTTCTAGCCGTTCGCCCTGATCTGTGACGTGTGCGGCAGTCAGCGCTGCGAACTCTACACCTGGACGCATCCCGGAGCGGATAAGCACAGAAAGCGCCAATCGCAACGAGGAGTTGCATTCCTTCAGTAGCGCGGCTTCTTGCTCTGGCGTGATGTACGTGACACGGGCGCGGCCCTTGGGAACTCGCATCCCACGAATCGCGTGGTCTTTTGCAATCAGACCACCTTCAGCCGCCCGATTAAGGGCACGCTTGACGGCTTGTAGTCGCGTCTTGCGACCGCTGTTCGACTTCCACCCCTTATAGCCCTTGTCCTTGTCTTCTTTGTGAGCGTCTAGCCATGCCTCAAGATGATGGGGGCGAAGATCGGCCACGGCCATCTTGGCGTAACCGGGGTGAATCTTGTCGGCCGCCGTGGGCCGGCCCTTCACCTTGCGGCCTGCTGTCTCACGCCACCGTGGCGACAATCCGTAGCAAAGATCAAACAACGTGTCGGCCCGCTTCTCTACCGTCGTGCTACGGCTCTCACGTTCGGCCCTTTGGATGTAGTAGCTGCAAACCTCTTCCACGGTCACACCACTAGCCGCAGTCTGCGTCTGGGGACTGCTCAGCGTGTGGCGGGCGTAGGCCTGCTTGATCTGAAGTTCGGGCGTGTTCTCGTTCCGCAGAAGAGCGCCGGATTCATCCTTCAGCGGCACGAACTTCCCGGCGGCGTTCTTGCTGAACCAGCCCCGCCCTTTCCGAAAGAAGTAGCCTTTGTTGCGCGAACCCTTTACCCGGCCCCGGTTGTCTGTGCGTTTGGTCACGTTGCTTGCCTCATGGTTGACTGGTAAACTTGGCAAGTGTTGCTACCCGGCTGGGGGCCGAACGGGCACTTTCTAGTGCCACTAAGTAGTGCCAATCAGTCTGAAGCAATCATAAGTCGTTTTCCCATAAGGGGAAGCGTCACACGTTCCCGTAGCTCAATTGGATAGAGCGTCGCCCTCCGAAGGCGAAGGTTGGTGGTTCGACCCCACTCGGGAATACTTCGCCTAGGCAGCTTCTTGGTCACTTTAACAACTGGGGCTACTTCGACTCGCGCAGCTGTTTGTGGCACTGCACGCAGCTGACGGTGAGTTGATTGAAGCCGAGCGTGACCCCTTCGATGTTGTCTTTGTTCGCCTGACGGATGATCTCGTCGAGCGACATTTCGAAGGAGATCAGCTGGCCGCGATAGCCGGGATTGCGACCCCGCATAAAGGCTTCGATCTTGCTCAGGCTCCGCATGGTCTGCGCGTTCTGAGCGATCTTGTCGCAATCGCCCGAGGCAATTCCCTCGAGGATGTTCTTGGAGAAGTCGAGCTTCTTCTTCATCCAAAAGCTGACCGGTTGGCCCTGGTGCATTTCGGCAGCCGGTTTGTCGGCTTCTTTTTCGGCGCGCTTGTCGGCCGGCTGTTGTGCGAGCGCCAAACCGTAGGTCGCCCACAGGCCAGCCACGCCAACGACCAAGCAAAATGTTCGACCAATCGTACTCTTCATAAGTTACCCCGGTGATGGAGAGGAAAGAACTCTTACGACTGCAGACTCCGTTCACGAACCGCGGAGTTCAGTCCTGCGAACACTTCGTGCAGCTGCTGCGGCAGCGGCTCGGTGGTATCGACCTGGCATTGCGGAATCTTGGTCGGCCAAGGCACCCAGTTGCGCAGCTGACTTTCGTACACGCCGGTAGTGGCCCGCGAAGCATCGCGCCCCGCATCTAGTCGCTGCACAATGCGCGCTTTGGCCACGGGAACCGGGCACGTACACTCGATGGCCAGAAACCTCGCGCCCGTGCTGTGGGCCAGATGCCGCGCGGCGTCGAGAACGGCCGAGTAACGAAAGGTGCCGTCGAGCACGACCGAGCCACGGTTCTGCAGCAGGTACTTCGTCCGCAGCAACATCTCGGTATAGACCTGATCTCGCAACTCTTGCCGATAGACACCACTATCGATGGTTTGGGGCGAGTGCTCGGCGAACAGTTCCTGGCGAATGACATCGGTCCGCAACAGTTCGGCCCCCAGCTCCGCGGCCAGTTGCAAGGCCAGCGTCGATTTGCCGGTGCCCGGCAAACCACCCACGACCAGCAACAGGGGACGTTCCGCGGGCTGCAAATATTTGTCGGCTTGCTGCAGGTAATTCTGTGCCTGACAGATCGCGGCCTGCTGGGCGATGCCTGTTAGTTGATCGGCACGCAGGGCGGCCACCTTCGCCCGCACGCAAGCGCGGTAGGCCTTGTAAAAGTTGAACAGCCGCTTGGGACACCAATCGGGCAGCAGTCGCGAGAGCTCGTCCAGCAGTGCAACGCCCACCCAAGAGGCACCGATGTGATCGCATTCCGAGACAAAGAACGCCAGTTCGTCCGCGATATCGAGCGTCCGAAAATCCTGGCTGAACTCGATGCAGTCGAAGATCACCGGTGGCTCTGTCAAACAGATATGCTCCGGCCTCAGGTCGCCATGCCCCTCCACCACACAGCCGTTCGCCACGCGCTCGTCAAACAGGCTTGGCTCCAGTTGCAACAGTTGCAACTGAGTCGCGTGCAGACGTTTGATCAGTTCAGCTGGCAGGTGATGCGAAGCTGCGAGCAACTCATCGCGATTGTGCTTCACGTGATCGATCAGCCGCGCGCGGTATTGCTCGGCCGTGATCTCTGCGGGAGGCAATCGTTCGTAGAAGCGGGCGAGCGTCGCTGCCAGACGCTCCAAATCGTAGTGATGCAGCGTGCCTTGCCAGAACCGCTGATCGAGCGCGTCGTGCAAGGGAAGGCGGCGCATCTCGACCAGCCACTCGCAGGGAGTTCCCTTCCCGCCAATCGACAGCTGTCCGTCGGCACAGGTTACCGGTACCACCCCCAGGTAAGTATCGGGCGCTAACCGCCGATTGAGCCGCACTTCTTCCTCGCAGGCCAGGCGTCGCTGCTCCAGCGACGAGAAGTCGAGAAAGTCCATCTTCACGGGCTTCTTGCACTTATAGACCAGATCGCCCGCCAAGAAGATCCACGAGATGTGCGTCTCTTTCAGTTCGACGCTGGCCGGTTGATGGGGATAGACCTGCGGGTCTAACAAGGCCTGCGGCAGTTGTGGGGTCGCTGTATTGTTCATGGCTTACTCCCAGCGCGAGTCGCGCGCTTCGGCAATGGTCGCCGGCATTTCTTGCTTGATCACCTGCGCCACTGCTTCGGCTTGGACTGCCCAGGACGCAATGATGTCGTCGAGCGCGATCAGCCCGGAGACATTTCCTTCGTCATTCACAATTGGCAGGCGACGAAATTGACCTCGGCGCATGAGCATCAGGGCATCGGCAATTGGCTGGTGCTCTTCAATGGTGACCACATGCGGAGTCATCACGTCGCCGACCTTGGTGAGGCCCGGGTCTTTGCCCGCTGCCAGGACGCGTTCGACCAGATCGCGATCGGTGACGATGCCAATCGGCGCTTGGTAGTCGTCGACCACGACGAGTGAGCCCACGGCCCGTTGCTGCATTCGCACGGCTGCTTGCAAAACCGTTTCGTGCCGCTGGGCAACATCGGGCGAACCTTGGCTGAGACTTTTGACGGTCATCGGAGTGCCCTCGAAGATGCGGTGCTATGAACTGAATCGTCACCACCCCACGTTTAGTAGCAACCAGGGTGCCACGGCCGCAGAATCGGCGCGAGAAGCGTGCGGGGCAACAAAATACGACGATTCCGCGAGGAAGCAAAAAATGCTGTCGCTGGAAACGGTCTCTGCCGCGCGCTTTTGGCAGGAGAAGGTGAGCGGAATCGCACAGCGCGGTGCAGCGAGACGTGTCGCGGTTGCGACGGCTTGGTTAACGGGCGGGACCGTTAATTTCCCCGCAAAAACTCATAATACGCAACTCCGCGATTCGTCGTGCGCAGCCCTTGAACGACAAAGCCCCGCATTCGTGGCGAGTGGCACTGCAATTGCAAACTCAAGCGAAAGAAGAGGTTCCCCTCTTCGACTTTGCTTGTGCTGCTGGAGGTTCCTGTCATGAAAACGAAAATCCTAATCCCGGTTGATTTCTCCCCTGGAACCACTCAAGCGGTGGAACTAGCTACTTCGCTAGCTCGCGATCGCGATGGTGAACTCGTGCTGTTGCATGTCGAAGAGCCGTCGCTGTCCTACACCGGTGGCGGCGAATTCTACTGCGGCCTGGAAGGTCCACGTCGCGAACAACTGCGGGCGCTGCTCGACAAGATCCTGGTAACCGACCCCGAGATGACCGTGCAACGACATTTGACCGTCGGAATGCCCGCTCCGGCCATCGTCGAGTTTGCCCTGAAGCACGACGTCGACTACATCGTGATGCCGACGCATGGCCGCACCGGTTTGCATCGACTGCTGATGGGAAGCGTCGCCGAGGAAGTCGTTCGTAAAGCTCCGTGCCCGGTCCTCACCGTAAAGTGCAATGCGGTGAAACTGCCGCGGGCACCCATCGCGAAGGAGATAAGCCATGTCTGACCATGAAGAATGCCGTGCCTATTGGGATCACGTGCAGTTGCAGCATCGACACATGCAGCAGTTGCTGGACAAGCTGCGCTCGTTGGTAGTGGGGGCGAAAGGTTGCTCGTTCGCCTTTGACGACGCCAAGCAGTTGCTGGGCGACCTGGCCGATCAACTGGCGCGACACATCGCCGAGGAAGAAGGTGGAGGCTGCGTCGAAGAAGCCGTTTGTCGCTGCCCGCGTCTCTCGTCTGAAGCTCGCGACTTGAAGGCTCAGCAGCCTCGACTGCAGGCGGCCATCGAAAGGATCACGGCCAAGTTCGAGGGACGCAACCGCTTGGGAACCTGCTCGTACATGGTTGAGCAAGAGATCCAGCAGTTGGCGGCCGATCTGCGGCTTTACGAAGAAGCCGAGCGAACCTTGCTGGCCGAAGCCTTCGGCGTCGATGAGGGCTGCTCGACTCGCGCCGATATCGCCTCGCCGTCCTAGACTTCTCGTGCGGTGGGGTGCATCGGCGCATCTTTCCTAAGGGCGCAAACTAAGGGCGCAAAAAACAACCCCGGCGGGGCAATGCCGGGGCGGGATGGTGAGCAGCCGTGACTGAGTCACCTTCCACAATTGATATCGTCAGTTCCAAACAGTCTCTACGTGTGGAGTTTTCGCGGTGCGAAAATGCACACCGAGGTGCATGTGTGCGAGCAGCACGAAAAACCATGCGCGATGCCGCACAAATGGGTTAGCCCGGCGGGGAGTCGGCCAGTTCATACTTCTCTAGCAGCCGATACAACTTGCGGCGACTGATTCCCAAAGCCCTGGCCGCTTTCGCTTTGTTGAACGCTTCGCGTTGCAACACCGCCAGCACTTTGGCTCGTTGAAACGAGTTCAAGTCATCGGGCGCTGCGGCGGGTGTTAGCGGCGGTTGAATCGTCGCAGGATCCGACAATTGCCCTTGTAGCACTTCTTTAGGCAGGTCCTTTTTCCGGATCACATCGTCGTCGGCCAGAATCTTGGCCCGCTCCAAGACGTTCACCAGCTGGCGAACATTGCCGGGCCAGTTATAGCCATTCAGCAGACGCAGCGCTTCGTCTTCGATGTGCCAATCGTCGCCGAGAAAATGATCGACGAGCAGGTCGATATCGCCACAGCGCTCGCGCAGCGGTGGCAGCTCCAGCGACATGACATTGATGCGGTAATAAAGGTCCTCGCGAAAACGTCCGGCCTTGATCTCATTGCGCAGGTCGCGATTCGTGGCCGCGAGCAAACGAACATTCACCTTGCGCTCTTGGATCGAGCCTACGCGGCGGAGCGCGCCGTTCTCGAGCACCCGCAGCAACTTCGCCTGCAACGAACCCGGCATTTCGCCGATCTCGTCAATGAATAGCGTGCCACCATCGGCCGCTTCAAACAGACCTTGCTTGGCCGCGATGGCTCCGGTGAAGGAACCTTTTTCATGTCCAAATAGTTCGCTCTCCAGCAGTGTTTCTGGCAGGGCCGCACAGTTTACGGCGACCAACGGGTGAGCGGCCCGCAAGCTGGAGCGGTGCAGTGCTTCGGCGACTAGCTCCTTGCCGGTGCCACTTTCGCCCTGAATCAGAATCGCGCGATCGCTGGGACCTGCGCGTTCGATGAGACGAAAAATCTCTTTCATCGGCGGTGACTCGCCGATGATACGCTTTCCTTGTTGATTGCGGGCGAGCAACGTGCGCAGTTGCTCATTCTCTTTACGCAGGGCACGGCGTTCAGCCGCTTTTTGAATCTGTGCTTCTAGTTCACCCAATCCGAAGGGCTTTTGCAGATAGTTGAACGCGCCCAGTTGCATGGCCTGCACGGCCGACTCGATGGTCCCTTGTCCGGTGAGGACGATGACTTCGGTTTAGGGGAATTGCGACTTGTACTTCTCCAGCAATTCGAGCCCCGACATGCCAGGCATTTGCATATCGAAGATCGCCACGTCGAACTGGCGACGCTGAGCCAGATCGAGCGCTTCGGCCGCGTTCGCGGCACCATCGACATGCATGCCGCTCCGCTTGAGCTTTTGCAGCAGCAGCGGTCGAAAGTCTTCGTCGTCATCAACAATCAAAACGTCGACGGGTTTCATGGCAGGGTCATGACTTGGGTTGGCAGGAAGGCGGCGGAATTTGTGGCGGCGACTGTGGCGAAGATTGCAGCTCCTGGAATCGCTTCATGGCAATGACAATCGCAGGCTGCAGATCGGCAAACGTAATCGGCTTGATCAGGTAGCCCAGCGCGTGATCGCTGGCTGCGCGGGCGAGAAGCACTGGGTCGTGATAAGCAGAAATGAGAATCACCGGCACGGGCCGCTCGCGATTGATCTGCGTCGAGGCTTCGATGCCGTCGAGCTCTGGCATCTTAATGTCGGTGATTACCAGGTCGGGTGCAACTCGACGAACGTCTTCGACCAGCTGCAAACCCGTTTGGGCGCTAGAAACAACTTCGTGACCACAACGGGGCAACATCCGGGCCAGGAAGTCGCGCATGTCCGCCTCGTCATCGGCGATCGAAATCCTCAAACCGACGGTCATGACATTCCTCGCGGGATTGTAAGCTCAAGGCAAGCGCCGGCGGGCGAGGACGCGGCAATTTTACCGGCATGGGTCTGCACAATACGCTTAGCAATAGCAAGTCCCAGGCCAGTCCCTTTGGTTTTGGTCGTAAAGAACGGCTCGAACAGCCGAGCCGACTGTTCGGCCGACAGCCCGGGGCCGTGATCGCTGATCGAGATCGTTAGTTCGTCGCTGCTGCTCGGCGCACACGTCAGTTCGATCGCTGCTTCGTCGGGCGATACTTCAAAGGCATTCTCGAAGATATTCCGGAAGACCTGTGCGAACTTGGTGGGATCGACTCGGCAGTTCGTCGGCGTTTGAATTTGCTCGCTGAGTTTGACGCGTTTGTTAGCATGCACCTGGGCGACCTGATGCCAGGCCTCGCGCCAGACATCGCACAAATCGACCACTTGAAGTTGCAAGTTGATGGGTGCCGCCCATTGCCGAACCTCTTCATACAGCTGACGAAGTTGCTGCTGTGCCTTCTGGGCGCGAGCCACCAAATCGAGCGCTACTGGACGATCTTCAACTTCGAGCGCCAGCATCTCGAGACAAGCCGAGCTGCGTTGCAACGCGTTGCGGCTTTCGTGAGCCAGGGCGGTCATCGTTTCGCCAATCGCTGCCAGCCGCTCGGCCTGCATGGCTCGTTGCTCGGAACGCTTACGATCGGTCACGTCGCGAATCGAAACCAGATTCAAGCCCGGTGAGAAATTGAACGTCACCTGATGCTCGACCTGAACCTCGCTGCCGTCCGGACGTTGGAGTCGACTCTCGCCGCGCAAATTACTCGGCGAGAAAAGAGATCCCCGAACCTCGGAATCTGCGTCGCTTTTGGCAAGTAGCGATTGCAGATTGCTGGCGATGAGTTGGTCACGCGATGTTCCCAAAATTGAACAAGTGGCCGGATTCGCGTCGACGATATTGCCCTCGTGATCGAAAATCACCAAGCCATCCAAGGCGTTCTCGAACAGGGCACTTAGTTGCCGCTCGGACTGCTGGTGCTCCAGTTCGCGTCGCAAGCTGGCGCGCAGGGCTCCCGCATTCACGGGTTTGATGATGTAGTCGGCGGCACCCATCCGCAGTGCCGAAACGGCAGCCGCTACATCGCTATAGCCGGTGATGATGATCACGCTGGCATGGGGAGCTCTTTGCTTGATCTGCGGCAACACCTCTTCGGGCGTGCCATCCGGTAACTTGCGATCGAGCAGGATCAGCGAGACGGTGTCCCAGCCGGGCAATGCAAAGAGTTGTTTGGCACACGAAGCGTCCTGAATGTCGTAGCCATCGAGTTCGAGAATATCGCGCAGGTTGTTGCGCGTGTCCTCGTCATCGTCCACGATGAACACGCGTGCTCCCGACCAATTGGCTCCAGGCTGAAACGACTTCATGGCTCGGAACTCGCGGGCTGCGAGTAAGTCGTCACCATCTTCAGTAGCTTGGGGACATCAAACGGTTTGTAGGCCACCGCTGTGGCTCCTTCGCTCAGTGCTTGTTGCACGCGATGCGCTTGCTCGTTTGCGACTCCCGTGATGACAATCGTGCGGGCTTGCGGATTGGTCTCGCGCACAACCTTTAATACGCTCGAGCCATCACCGCTAGGCAACTTCATATCGAGCAGCACGACTTGAAACTGGCATTGTTGCAGCGTTTGACTGGCGGCCTGAACATCGTTGGCCAAATGCACTCGATAGCCGACCTTGTGAAAGATATCCCACAGGTTCTCACACAGGTCCTGATCGTCATCGACCACCAGCAGCAGCGGGCTATTCAGCGCCGACTCGACCAACTTGATCAGATTGCCGATGTTGATGGGCTTGGAAAGGACGTGGCGAGCCCCCGCCGCGATGGCCGTTTGCGCGGTGTCGCTGCTGGCATAGGCAGTGACAATTAGGGCTACCGTGCCGGCCGAGAGTTGTTTGATTCGTTGGTACAACTCCAAGCCATCCATGCCCGGCATTCGCAGGTCGAGCAGTACGATGTCGTAAGGTGGTTGCGCTTCGACGAGTTCCAGCGCGGCAAAGCCATCACTGGCCGTATCGACGAGAAATCCCAAGTCGCCGAAGATGTCCGACAGGTTGGCACAAGTGTCAGCCTCATCGTCAACGATCAGAATTCGCGGATTCTGTACGCTCATTGCCATTCCATTCAACTCTCACCGTGTGGCTGGCAAACGGACGCAAAAACTGCAGCCCGAGTTGGGTTCGCTGGCGACGGTGAGAGTTCCTTGATGACGATCAACGATATCGCGGGAAATGGACAGCCCCAGACCGATACCTTTTGCTTTGGTCGAATAGAGCGGTTCGAAAATGTGTGGCAACTGCTCGGGCGGGATTCCCTTGCCCGTATCTTGAACCGTGACGGTTGCCATGTCGCCATCGCGGGCAATATTCAACCGCAGCGTTCCTCCTTGCGGCATCGCATCGCGAGCATTGCGAATCAAGTTTCCGAACACAATGCCCAGCTGCGAACGATCGCCCAGCAGTTTGATTCCCGAAGAGGCAATGTGCCACTCCTGTTGAATGTTCAGAGGCAAGCAGACCAAGTCGAGAATATCGCGCAAGCAGGCTTCGACATCGACAGGCTGCAATTCCGGCGCTGGAAGCCGGGCAAAGTCGTTAAGCGCCGTGATCACGCCGTCGGCGAGCCCCACTTGCCGTTCGATGCGTTCGAGGTGCACTCGCTTCTTTTCGTCGGTGGCATTGCGGGCATTCAGCAAGAAGTAAACAGAGGTCTTCACCACGTTGAGCGGGTTGCGCAGCTCGTGCGCGATTCCACCAGCCACTTTGCCAATCGTGGCGAGACGCTCGGCGGCCATGTGTCGGCGCTGATATTCGGTTTGATAGGCATCTTCGATAATCGCCAGATCCAGATCCAGCAACGAATTGAGTGAGCCTCGACAGGCAATTAGCTCTGCGGCAGTCCGATCCCATTTTTCGTCCAAGGTTCGCAGCATCCCGCCCCGCAACCGCGAAAGCGCAGCGTTGGTGTAGACCTGGCTGAGTCCGATTTCGACGTGCCGATATCCTACGCGCCAGCGTCGTTCAACATACTCCCGGTCGTACTTGCCGGAGAGAAGCTCCGCCAGCCAGCGATGCAAGCTCTGTTTCAAGCGGGCGATTTGTTCCGCGCCGCCCGTTATCACCTTCCTCGCTTCGGTATGAAGTTCGATCTCGGCGTAAAAGTCATCGATCAGCGGGCCAAAACTGCTCGCCAAGAAAGGAGCGATCGTGCGGATTCGCTCCGCATCGTCGTCTGTCCAGCCGACATACCTTTGCAACTCTTGGTAGCGAAGAAAGGCTGTCATGGTTCAATGCGCAAGAGGAAAAAACTTGGCCACCAACGGCGTGGTGAGAAATCTCGATCACCTGCCTTGGCAACCGGTATGCCGTTACGCTTACCCATCTCCACTAGCGAGATTATCGCGAGAGAGCGCGTTCAGCGGAGTTTAAAAAGGCGAAAACCGCGCGCTCAAGATCGCGCAAGTGTGCGAATTCGCGCGCAGCGCAAGCCGCGATGTCCCCACGCCGTCGTCAGTTGGCGACGGCGAGCCACGTTAGCCGGCCCCGTTACTTGGCGGGCTTCTTCTTGTCGTCCTTTGGCTTCTTCTTCGTCTTCTTGTCGTTCTTCTGGCTGTTGTTGCCTTTGCCCATGAGCGTGTGTCCATGCATGTGATTGGGAAGGATTGAAACGCGAAAGCGCATCCTAGCACACGTGCCGGTCAGCGGCGTCGTGTTCGTTGCTTGTTTCTCGCGCGAGGCCGATCCATACTGACGACCTGCATGCTCTTCCCGCCCAAGCACCTCTCCCGGAGTTTGCCATGAAGCGTCTTTTGACCTCGCTGACCGTTTGCCTGCTGACCCTCGCGCCACTCGTGGCCCTTGCTGCGGACGATTGGTCCGCGTCGATCAAGTTTCCCGACAGCGAGAAGCCCGTGGCACTCTTCAATGGCAAAGACCTCACGGGCTGGCACGGCAACACGGGCGCTGGCGGCACGAAGGAATATTTCAAAGTGAAGGACGGCGAGATCGTCGCCCGCAACGAGAAGGACTCCCCGCCGAAGGTCAGCAACTACCTGCTCACCGATAAAAACTATCGCAACTTCCGCCTCGTCTTCGAAGCCAAGCTGGCCGAGTCGAGCATGCACAGCGGCATCGCCCTGTGGGGCAAGCAATTCGAAAAAGACGGCGAGAAGAACTCGTACCAGGGTCACCTGGTGATGTTCCCCTCGGGCTGGGGCTACTACGACCTGTTTCGCCGCAACTCCATCTACAAGGACGACGGCCGCGCGAAAAAGGCCGACAACAAGGACTACAACAAGATGGAGATCCTGGCCATCGGCGACCGCATTCGCCTGGCCGTGAATGGCCAGGAAGTGGCCGACTGGCGAGACCCGAAGCCCGAACTGTGCGAAGAAGGCCCCATCGGGCTGCAACTGCACAGCAACAGCGTCGCGCAAGAAGTTCGCTTTCGCGGCCTGCGCCTTTCAGAAAATCCCGAAGACCGTCTGATTACCGTGAAGAGCGAATAGCCTCTCTTCCTGCAAGCACCAAGCAGGAGCTGACACTTCGTGCTTGCCTGGGAAAACGCCGGACAATCTCACCAGGCACTGGCTTTTTGGGTGCTAAAGAGTGTACTTTAGGGTGATCTCGTCGCGACGATTTGCTCGCGCACGTTGGTTCCTACCAATTCGTTTGCCTCGGCAGGTGATTTATGTCCATCCGCATCTCCCTTCTTGCTTCCGTTCTGCTGGTCGTCGGAGCTTCGCTCGCTCGTGGACAAGATGCCGCGTTGCCGACCGATCCTGCTGCCTGGGTGAATGGTGGACCGATCACCGCCGAGATGCTGAAGGGCAAAGCGGCCTACGTCTATTACTACGAAGAAGGCTGCCCCCGCTGCCGCGAAAAATGGCCCACGTTGCTGGCGATGGCCAAGAAGTACGAAGACAAGCCGATCGTGTTCATTGCGGTGAACTCCGGCAACGGCCGTGACGATGTGATGTCGTATGCCCGCGAGGTGAATCTGACCTGGCCCATCATCGTCGACACCGCGCGCCAGTTCGAACAGGCTTCGGGTGTGCCCGAAGTCAGCCTGAACAACATCTATCAGGCCCGCGTCATTACTCCCGATGGCAAAATGGCGATGGGTAGCGCGCAGAACCCCGAGACCTCGGTCGACCAAGTGCTGGCCAGCGCGAAGTGGAACATCGATCCCACGGGCGTTCCTCCCGTGTTGGTTCCCGTCTGGCGAGCGCTCGAATTTGGGCTGTCATCGGCCAGCACCGGAGCCGCTTTGAAGTCGGCGCTCAACTCAAAAGATGCGACCGTGAAGACGGGAGCCGAGAAGCTCAACACAATCGTGCAAGAGCGCGTCGCCGCCGAATTGAAGGCCGCCAAAGAAGCCTATGGTGCCGGAGAGAAGTGGAAGTCGTACAAGATGGTCGATGCCCTCACCGTGCAGTATGTCGGACTCGATCTGCCGGAAGGGGTGACGAAAGCCAAGACGGCACTCGCGGCCGACGAAGAAGTGAAGAAGCAACTGCAGGCCCAAAAGGAACTCGACCTGCTGAAGAAGCGAGCCCGCACGGCCACACCCGCTGCCATGCGCGGGCTGATGTTCAAACTCAAAGAACTAGCCGAGAAGCATGCCGGCACCGAAGCAGGCGCTGAAGCAACCGAACTGCTGGCGAAGTCGCCGCAGAACTAACGTCGGCAAAGCGAATCGGCTTTGCTGATGACCCGGCTGTGGTCAAGGCCCGCGCACTGTGGGAATCGAAGCGCGCCGATGGCTGGACCCAGCAGCGACTTGGCGAAGCCTATGGGCTACAAGGGCGACACCGCGCGTAAGTCGGTCAACCAGTTTCTTAAGTGTCGCGACCCGCAGATTTCGATGCTGAGACGATTCGCCGATGCGGTCGGTGTGGCGCTCAGCACGATTGTTCGGGAGTAGGCGATGCGACTAAAGCCTGGACCTCAGCAGCAAGAGCGCCGCGTTACGGTTGCGGAAGTTGAAGCCGACTACTTTGCCAGCTTGAAGATCAAGCGATCAGAATGCGAAGAGCGACGAACCCAACTGAAGAAGCCGCTGGGCTACTGCAACGGCGATTGGGAGAAGCTAAAGGCGATGATCCAACCCGATGATGAGTTGTGGGAAGTTTGTTCCGACAAAGAATCCTGGAGCCAGGGAATGGGTTCGCAATACCTAGACTTGCGCAGAAGTGGCGAATCGATAACTCACATCGTGTTACGCATGAACTGACTTTTTGGGCAGACGCGATTTGTTGGGCAAAGCCGGTTCAGTTGGCTTTGCCCAAAAAGTCGCTGTTGCCCCATAAGTCGGGTAGAATTCGGGGCATGAACCCGGCATACGAACTGAGTGCAACGAAGAAAATCGCCAGGTTCATCGACCTATACGATCGCGGTGTGCTTCTTGAAATGGAAGCCGAGGGACAAATTATCGAAGTCCTCACCCCGACAAACGCTAGGGAAGTGTTTGCCTGCTTACCCGATTGCTTCAAGGAACGCCTGAAATCGAGAGCCGCATCAGCGCCATTCACAGATCAGGAATGGGAAGCGGCGGAATTCATTCACATTGCCAGCTATTGCGGGCCCGAGCTTCCCGTTAAATCGCCAGAAGAAGAACACTCCGAAGATAAACAATGGAAACGGAATTATCGTCTTAAGATTGAGGCTCTCCGAGAATTGCTCGCATCGTTGAGTTAGCCTACTCCCGCACAATCGTGCTGAGCGCCACGTCAACAGCCTCCGCGAAACGCCGCAGCATCGAAATCTGTGGGTCGCGACTCTTGAGGAACTGATTGACTGACTTTCGGCCCCCTCAACAGAGGGGCGTTCACAAACCCTGCCCTAATTGATTGTAAGAGGCGCGACATTATTCGCAGATGGCGCGCAAATCCTTATAACAATTGCCGGGCTTTGTGAATACGCACAACCCGGGACAGAAGGAGAGCAACGCGGGCCCGCGCTGTACTTACGTTCCGTTCAGCTGCCGCCAGGCTTTGACCTGACTGGGGCTGAGGACGTTCAAGATCTGCCGTTCGCTGCGATGGATGGCTTCCCAAAAGTCTTGACGGGAAGTATCGGCAGCGGCCTCGGCGGCGGCCTCGATAGCACGCTGAATGTGGCTCTCTTGAGCGGGCGAGAGTCGCAGCCGGCGCGAGGTATCGGGCAAGAGGAGCTGCTTTTGATGATCGAAGATCTTTAGAGCGCGCTGGTCGCTGGCGGAAACGGGGGCCGCTCGCTCTGGGGCATCCACTCGCAGTGCCGCCGCTTGCAGCTTGGCCTGCATTGCCAAGTTTTCGTTTAGTGCCGCTGGCGGAGTAACCGCAGCCATAGGCTGTTGTTTCGCGAGCCAACCGAAATGCCAACAGGCATAGGACAGGCCAAAGCCCAACAGCAGCACCAGTCCGATCAGCCCACACATCAGCGTGGCATTGGACGATTGCCACAGCGTGCCGGGTAATGCGGAGAGGGACGAGAACGCGAAGCTCAAGATGCCGCGCGAACCATCCGGAACATCTCCAGTGCGGACCGCGCCCAGCAGGATGCCGTCTTTGAAGATTTCTTTGCGAACGACCTGCAGCAGGCTGTTGCCACTGAGGGTCAGCAATTCACAGGTGTCATCGATTTCGAGGCCCACGGTCAGCGGACAAGCAATCGCGACGCCGGTCGACGAAGCATCGACCAGCTGGACATCAAATGTGCGTCCTTGAATGCGCAGCGTCGCTTGCTTCTGCCCATCGGGCATCGCAATGCGAAAAGCGCTACGCTGTTCTGAGGAATTCATAGGGCACACCTGGAAGCAGACCTAATACCGGCTTCGTGAACTATAGGTCGCGGTGTGCGCACCAGCGAAAAGTTCGCCCATTTCGCGCTGGGGTTCATCGCGCCATGAATCGACGACGACTGCCGGTAGCGATTATGCCGGCCAGGACGTCCGTCAACGCGGGATGACCATTGCCGGTTCTATGGCCGGCATGGAAGCACTCTTGCGAAACCGCTGATGACAGAATGAGTGTGGGGAACAAATGGATGTTGCGACTACTTCCCCGCAGGTCGCAATTTCTTCAACACGGTGCTGGCGATGAGCGTGCGCAGGCTGTCGTACTTTGCTTGAGTCTCGGCCAGGTCGTTGATCTCGGGCCGCTGGCGTTTTAGCTGAGCGATGCTATCCCACAGGACTTCTTCGCCGGCTACCAGGCGCTCCAGTGTTTCGAGCAGGGCCAGATAGCGAATCTCGTCGGGGTCGGGCAGATTGTTGATGCTCTGCGAAACTCGCAGCCCCAAGATAAAGCTGGCGACAATCAGATTGACGGCTTCCTCATCCATGCAACCGCATCCGGCGAACCGGCATCTCCCTAGGTCGCAACTCATTTGCGACGAAGTAACGAACTGCCAAGAGAACCAACCAAGGCGAACACCCTACGTCGCTTGTCAGTCTCCCGCGCTCCCCATTTCGGTGCAAGTGCATGTCCCGCACGGTTGTAACTCGCGTCGCAGGCCGATTCTGACGAATGCGCGGCACGCGAAAGGGCGACTCAGCGTCATCTCGGGCAGAAAACCTTGAAAAAGTGACTGCGGAGATTAATCTTTCAATCTACAGGCGACTGATTGCGGTATTTACGAAGCAGTCGGCTCCTTTAGCCCGCGAGTCCACGCAATGAATGCAGTCAAAGAACTAGCAGCAGATTCCAAGTGGCAAGCCGCCGTCGCGCACCTGCGTTGCGTCGAGTGCAGCGGCCCGCTGCAGCATCAATCGGCCCAAGCCCTGAGTTGCCCGGCTTGCTCGCGCGTGTTTCCGATCGACCGCCAAGTGCTGCACATGGAAGGACAGTACGAAGGAAACAACGCCATCGCGGCCGACTACTACAACAGCTCGCTGTGGCCCAAGTTCCGGTTTTGGGAATGGGTCGCCCACCTGCCGCGCGGTGGCGAGCGCCGGGCTCGCAACGAAGTTCTGCGTCATCTGCCCAAGCTCTCGGGAACGAAACTCTTGGACGTGGCGATGGGCGACGGGCGCAACCTGCCGCTCATTCCTCGCGACTGCCAGGTTTATGGCGTCGATATCTCGCGCGTGCTCTTGGAGAAGTGTCAGCACGACTATGCCGACCGCGATCTCCATTTGATCGTCGGCGAGGCCGAAACACTTCCGTTCCCCGATTCGACGTTCGACAACCTGTTCAGCTTGGGGGCGATCAATCACGTGAACGACCCGGGCAAAGCGTTCCAGGAAATGGCTCGCGTCGTGAAACCCGACGGTCTGATCGTGGTCGCCGACGAAGTGCCCGACCTGCCGAATCGCCAGATCGCGCACAAGCTCGGATTGCATAAGCTCCAAAAATGGATCTTGTCGAAGGTCTTCTTTTTGGGCCCCATGTCGGACGTGATCCTCGAGCACACCGATCTGAAGATCGAGCCCCTCGTCGATCAGGCACTGCGCGACTGGCGCATTCACTCGATCTGGGGCGGCCTGGGATATGTCGTGGTCGGCAAGCCAAAGTAAACAGGCTGTCGCGGAGGTCCGTCGATGCAAAGCACATCCCAGCGCGGTTTAGCAGTCATCACCGGCGCAGCCGGTGGGCTTGGTCTCTCCTTTGCCAGGCAATTGGCCCAGCGAGGTTATCGCCTGCTCTTGATCGACCGGCGACAGGCACCCCTTGAGCAAGTCTGCGCTACGATCGCCGCCGAGTACGGCACAACTGCCGAGCCTTACACCATCGATCTCTGTAAGCGCGATGAAGTCGAGCGACTGGCTGAGCGACTGGAGCAAACACCGGACGTTGAGTTGCTCGTCAACAACGCCGGGTTCGGCACCGTTGGTTACTTTGCCGATACCGATGCCAATTATCTGGTGGCGATGGTCGATGTCCATGTGGTCGCGCCGACGATGCTCACCCGCGCCGTACTTCCTCAGATGATCGAGCGAAACAGTGGCAACGTCATCAATGTCTCCTCGCTCGCAGGCTGGTTCCACAGCGCGGGGAATACCCAGTACGGCTGCACCAAAAATTATCTGGCCGGGCTCTCGCTGGCACTGCAGGACGAACTTCGCGGCACGAACGTCCGTGTTCAGGCCCTGTGCCCCGGATTTGTTCGCACCGAGTTTCACAGCGCCGAAACGATGAAGGGATTCAATCAGCGCTGGGCTCCCGCAGCCCACTTTTGGATGTCGGCCGACGAAGTCGTCGCTTGCTCTCTCCGCTGCCTGCAAGGCAACAAGGTAATTGTCATTCCCGGTCTCGGCTACAGCATCGCCGGTCGCTTTGCCCAGATGCCCGTCATTCGACGCCTCATCCAATGGCTCACCCGCGTGCCGCGTCTCGCCCCCAGCCCACCACCGCACGTCGATACCTGTCCCTCACCCACTCTAAGCGTAGCCAAACGAGGGTGATCCGCGACGTAACTCCTTGGCTGTCTTGCGGGTCACTGCCACAGTAGCCGAACTCTCTTTCCTTGCTGCACTCAAAACGTCCAACAACCGGCGAGGTTTTTGGACAGGCATCCATTCTTGAATTCTGCCGGAAGTTGCTGCCACTGTATCACTTGCGACTCTCGCTCAATTTTTGCCACTCACTCCTTTTGTCCAATAACCGGGCGAGTTGTTGGACACGCCTCTTCGTACTCATCTCATTCCGTCGAGATAACCGTTCGCTCGCAATTTCGCCTTCCACCGCGCGAGCACGACGCACCCCAACCGCACCTCGCGGGCACTCACCTTAACAACCAGACTGTGAGAGAACTTCCCGACATTAGCTCACAGTGATGGTCTATTGTCAAGTATTTGCTTATTTATTTCTGATGTATTTTTGATCACACAGAGGCCGGGTGCTGTTCAGAGGCTGTAAGCGGCTCGATTGCGCGAACATGCACGTCCGCTGACACCTGACTTCCTGAATCCTGGCTCGCGATGGCAGCGAAGCAACAACCAGTGGAAGCGAGTAGCATGTTCAGAGGCAGACCTACTTTTTCAGTAGGGGTTCAAGCACTTTGCTGAACTCGTCGGCCATGCGGAGAAAGCCGAGGTCGGTGGGATGCGAGCCGTCGACGGTGTCTTCGCCATCGGATCCAAGTTGCTGTTCGCCGGGAAGATAGAACAGGAGTTTGTCGTTGGGTTGCAGTTCGGCAAAGATCTTTTGGAGGGTCGCACGGCTGGTGGTGTTACGTTCGGCTCGGTCGCGCTTCAAGAAGGCATCGCTGTAGGTGCGATCTTCGGCGAGGACGATCGGCGTGTTGGGATGGGCTTTGCGGAGCGTGGCGACGAGCGGTGCGGTGTTCGCGGTGACTTCGGCGGCGGTCATGTTGGGAAGGCAGTCGATCACGTAGGCCGCGGCTTCGATGTCGACGATGCAGGCCGTAACTTCCGGTTCCATCTTGCCGTTGCCGGAGAAGCCCAGGTTGATCACGGGGCGATTCAAGCGACGGCCAAGAATAGCCGTGTGCACCATGCCGGGTCGCGAGGCGCAACCTCCCTGCGTGATGCTGGTGCCGTAGAAGACAATCGGCAGTCGCTTCGCTTCTTCACGCACCAGTCGTTCGATCTTGCTCCCTTCGGCGACGCCGATTTCGACCTGCGAGACGCCGTTGTACAGCGGCAGGTAGAGACAGTAGTCGCGATCTTGCTTGGCGAGACCCTCAACGAGCGTCGCCGTGTGCTTGGTTCCTTCTTTCGGTTGGCCGATACTCAGCCACCGCCACGTTCCCTTGTCATCGCGCACGTAAAGATCGACGCCGCTGACACCCGTGGCTGGCATGTGCGGCATGGCCAGTCTGCTCGAGGTGTTCGTCCACTGACAATGAATCGTCGGCGAGTCGGTGCGAAAGCGGACGCAGATTCCGGCCGAGTTCTGACTCAGGCTCCACACGGGCGGGCGAACTTTCCCCTCGGCCCGCGCGGGCAGGCGATCGTAGGGAGCTTTCACATCGGTGAAAGCCTGCCCTTCGAGTCCAATCACGCGGGCGTCGTACCATTCGATCTTCGCCGCATCATCGCGGCGCACTTTGGCGGCATCGACGGCTGCGGTGGTGTCGGCAGCGAGAAGCAACGCGGGACTGAGAATCAGCAGGGCAAAGAGCACAACGCGGCGAAGCATGGCGGGATCCTGGGGGAAGTTCGAAGTTCGAAGTTCGAAGTGAAAGAAGCAGGGATAATCTGAGCGATTCGACGGCAATAAGCAACAATTGCCCAGCGCTGATTTTTCCGACCCCCGACCACTCAGCTTTCGGCCGCTAGTGCAAAAGCCAGTAAACCCCCGGAGCAGGTCCGGGGGCGGTGAGTCATGGTGATCTCTGACTGCCGGCCTCTGACCTAAAACTTTAAACTACTTCCCCCCGCCCTAGTTCCCAGTTCCTACTCCCCAGCTCCTTCTCCTCCGCCAAGAAATGACTAGAGCCGCCCTGACATCGCGTCGCGGCGGCTCTTTCTCGTTGTTATCGGTTGTGTGCAGCCGGCATCTGAGGGCTAGGCATCATGCCTGCGGATTCAGGCGGCTACAGCAACATAGGGGCTGCGGTCACCAAAAAGCACTTAGGCCTTCTTGGTTGCAGGTGCCTTCTTCGAAGCCTTCTTGGTTGCCTTCTTAGCAGCCTTCTTCGGGGCAGCCTTCTTAGCAGCTTTCTTCTTGGCCACAGCAACATCCTCCCTTAGGAAAAACTTGGCGAGGCGAGCAGCAAACGAAACAGATCGAGCCGCTCTTCACTCACCTATGCCACGGTCCGCGGTTGCCGTCACAACGTCTCCATTGTTTCGGTGCCAGTGTGCCATGACATCCCGTGTGTCACATTCACTCTGGCAGGCGGCCCGGTAACTCCCTGCTTTGGTCACTCGTGTTGAGTTGGTCGTCGCAGTCTTCAGCATGCTGCTTCGGACTTTTGATTCGCAACTTTTGTGGTCAAGTGTCATTGACATTCGTCATCGACATTTTTTCCACGCGAGTTGCTACCAATGTTGCGAGTTGCTTGCAAATCGTCAAGAGGAAAACGCGCGGCGCGCTTCAACATCAGTCATGTTTTGGACGCGCGATGAACCAAAATGATGTGTCGCGCGCGATCATCGGCAACTCATGCGCGACGCGCAGAGATCGCCGTTGATGACCCGCGCGATGCGCTGCGCAAGTCATCGCGCGCGGGCTGCGCAGCGCGGCGAACGAAGGCTTGCGTGATTTGAAAAGTTCAACGTCGTGCGCGACTCACACGGCAGAGGCCGAATCATTTCGATAAAAATCGACCTGTTTTCTGCTGGTTTTAATTTCGTATTCGGAGTCAGGGTCTTTGCGTGTCGTAACTGCGCGCTGCGACATCAAACGGTTCCTCGCAACCGACAACGATCGCGCGCGAGGAGGAGCGACGACGTTCGTGTGAACTTCGAAATGAAGTTTGCGAGTGCGCGGTGAGATGAAAAATGCAAACTCACCACGCGCGAAAAAGATGCGCGAAAAAATTTCCGAAAATCATGCGCGCGAAGTGTGTCGACTGGTCACTCGCGTACAAAAATGTGACATCGCGCGCCCTGATCTCGGTTACAAGTCACCATCGATGCGCGCGAAAATCGCTTCGCGAATCAGTCTCCACACCCACAACATGCCGGTCATCGAGAGCAAGAAGAAGACGATCGCGATCGGCACAAGGCTGCCCAAAGCAAAGATGCCGCGCGCATACGATTCCCAGAGCCAATGCCACATCACAATCACGATCACCGCAGCCAGTGCGAGGTAAGGACCGAAGGCAATGTCTTTGCGGCGTGTGAGCAACCACTGCGTGACGGCGACAATGACCGCCGTTGCCGGTGAAAGAAAGAAGACCAGCAGCGAAGCTTGCCAACCGAAGACGACGCCGATCATCCCCATCAGTGTGACGTCGCCAAATCCCATCGCTTCTTGCCGTAAACCAATGGTGCCGCCGATGCGCACACCCCACACAAGCCCGCCCGCGAAGGCGAAACCGACGAGCGACGTCAGTAACGACTGCCAATGCACGCCGCCGACTCGCCACACAGCCACCACACCCAGAGAAATCAGCAGAAACGTGATGCTATATCGCCACCAGAGGAGTCTATCGAGCCAGGTTCGTTCTAAACGGCCACCAGCTGCGGCGGGGAACTTGGCCTGCGGGCGATGGCCAAGACGAAGGTTGTCGCGCATAACGCTGACGATGTAAAACTGCGCAGCTTTCCACGGTCCACGGCGAAAGGTCAGCAAGCCCGGGATGATCGCCAGCCACCAAGCCCACACAATGGCCAAAGCGATCGCCAAGCCCGGCCAGTCCAGCATGTCTGGCGGAAACGCGCCAGCATGTTTCGATGTGAACAGCAAAGGTTCGAAGGTGAGCACTCCCGCGACGATGTAAACGGCCGGCAGATGCATGGCTGGCCAGATGGTGGTCAGGATCAACAGCAAGATGGTGCCCGGGAGCGTGATGACGTCCGGAATCGTTTGCTCGTCGAAGTCGATGAACGTGGCGATGGTGAGCAGTGCAATGAGAATGGCATGCGCGGCAAAGATGGGGTACCAGTCGCTGGGTACGAAGGGGATCAGCTGCCCGTTCGGAGGCAGCAACTTGCCGGCGGTGAGGAAGTGAAACAGCCAGACCATGGCGGCGGCATAGCAGACTTCAATCAAAATGGGGCGAATCCAAAACCAGCGCCCGTGAAACTTCTCTTCGCGGCGCAAACGCCACCAGCCAACGATCGGTATGCAATCGAGCCAGCTGCGCGAAGCCGCACCGGCGGGCGGTGTAACCCACGGACTGATCGGCCGCGCGCGAAACGCGAGCGTGTAGATGGCCCAGTTGATGCCGCTGCCGACCAGCAGTGCCACCAGGAAGATGCCAATGTCGATCAGCCAGTTCATGCTCGGCGACCTTCCTGCTGTTGCAGCCAAGCGGCAATCTGCAGCGCGATCTGTTCGGGCACTGCTTCGTCGGCGTCGACGATGAGGTTCGCCAGTTCGGCGTAGATCGGTTCGCGCTGAGCCAGCAGTTTCTTCACTTCGTCGAGGCCGCCAGCCGCTGTCAGGTTCGGGCGTCGCGCGCCGGTGGTTGGATCCTGCTCGATTCGTTGCAGCAATGTTTCTGGCCGAGCTCGCAGCCAAACGATCCGGCCATTCGCGCGCAAGAGGTCGCGATTCTGCTCTCGCAAAATGACGCCACCTCCCCAAGAGACCACAACCGGTTGTCGCTGCGTCAGCTCGCGTACAGTTTGACTCTCGCGGTCTCGAAACCCCTGCTCACCTTCTTGGGCGAAGATCTCGCGGATCGAGAGACCAGCCCGCTGTTCCAAAACTTCATCGGCATCGAGAGCTAGCCAATCGAAGCGAGTTGCCACCAGGCGCGCGACGGTGGTCTTGCCGCAACCGCGATAGCCAATGAGATACAGATTCGTCATGAGAGAGAAAAGAGGTTGTGTGTGCGGTGGACTCAGCGTTGCAATCGCGACGGGGGTGAATGTTTCAAGTTGTCGGTCGGGGGCTCCTCGCTGACGCGTGCACGGGTGGCATGTCGGCGGCAGCCCGCAGCTGCTGTCGCCGCACTTCTTTGCTAATCGGCAAAGTCGCGTGGTAAGTGCTGTCAAAGCTGTGACTTCGGTGTGTCAACTTAGGGCGGTCGCAGAGGTTACCCACCGCCAACCGTTGTAATTCCACTTCGGGGCCCGATCGTTCCGATTTTACTGTTAGAGAGGTGCGAATGTGCGGCTCTCTGGGCGAATGCATGGAACGCGGAGCCGGATGATGAGTCGACTTGTTCGTCGCTACTCCTGGAAGTTTCTGGGCCTGGTGCTGCTGATTGCTGCTTTAAGCTTAGTCGCGCCCTCAGGCTGGTTCTATTTCTTGCCCGGCAAGTCCGTCGCTAACAACGATCACCTCCGGCTGTTCCCCGCCCCGGCTCACCTGCAAGACATCGGTGCGACGGTAGCGTTCAATCCTGCCACACCGGCTCCTGCTCCCTATCTGCCGGCCGAAAATTCGTTTGTCGAACTAGCTCCGGCATTTGAAGTTCCCGCGATGCCCGCTGAAAAGACGGAGCCAACGCCTGCTCGGGCAGCTTCGCTCGAATCTCCCGCTACGGGCTTGGAAGAATTCGCCACACCCCAGCAAGTGGCACCGACCGGTCCGGTGGTGGCCGAGCAGATCGATCTCGATCCTTCGCTGTCGGAACAGCCCACGCGCATCGCCCCCAAGGTCGAGTTGGAGTTGAGTACCCCCGAGCCCGAAGTGGCTCCGGTGCCAACGGAACCTTCGACCCCCAGTCCCACGGTACCCACCGAGCCGCGCACTTTGCCCGACGCGGCCGATCTGCCCAATCAATCAACCATCAAGCCTGAAGTTCAACCCGATGTACCTCCGCCGCCCGCCAATGCGTCGGCTGGTGCCTGGCCTTATCCCACGGCGCTGATCGCTCAGCTTCGCGAATTGGCCGATGCGGAACCATCAGCGGCAATTTGGGCCCAGCAAGCGATTGCGGAACTCGAAGCGCTAGCGATGGTCGAACGCCTCGATGCTCCTGCGGTTGGCACGGCCCTGGATAACCTGCACAAGTTGGCCGAGCAAGCCAAGGGCATTGCCGCTCCGCTACCGAGCGACAATCAACGTTCGCAAGTGCTGCGCGCCGGGTATGCGATCGTGCGGCGCATTGCCGTCTGGCAGGTGACGCATGTTGCTGCCTATGAAGCGGCCAATCGCCAGATCGCAAGTCCCGATACGGCCGCCTGGAATCAGTGCCTCACCACGCTGGAGCAAAAACTGCTCACCCTGCCCGGTGGTGCGCCTTGGACGAACTATCTGCGCCTGGAACAAGCTCGCCAGAAGATTGCCTCGGCCGATACATCGGCGGCCGATCGCCGCGCCCTGGCCCGCGATATCCTTCGCCGGCTTAACTCGACGCAGTTCGATGCCACGCAAGGCGATTTCGCCGAGTGTGAAGTCTTCTTCGACCTGACCAAGCACCTGAAGGCTTGGGCAGACGAGCCCACCGACCTGGTGCGAGTTCTGCAGAGCATCGAAGACTATGAACGGCAAGAGTTGACTGCCGAAAGCTCCGCCCTCGCCAATGCCTATCAACAAGTCCGCTGGTCGCCCGATAAGAACATTGCCGAATTGGGCGAGACGCTCAACATGTACTATCGCAACGCCAATGTCCGCGTGGCGATCTCGGCGGAACTCGTGAATCGAATGTTGCCGAAGGAAGCTCGCCAGCTGGAATACGTGCAAGACACGATCCAGGGGGCCTATGTCGAAGGGAACAGCGAAGCGAGCACGCGGCTGCGTCTCGTCCTGCTCCCCGATCGTCTGCGCTGGCGCATGGGTCTCGAAGCGAAAGGCGAAGTGGCATCCGACACTTCGTCCACCAAGGGCCCCGCGACGTTCTATCAAAATGGCGTGTCGCACTACCGCGTCCGCAAGATGTTGCTCGTCGATCGCCGCGGCGTTCGGATGTTCAATGCCGAAGCCGAAGCGCAGGCCAACAGCAATCTGCTCGACTACGAAACTTCGTACGACGGCATCCCTTTGCTCGGCAGCCTGGCTCGCGCGATTGCTCGCAGCCAGTACGATGCGGCGCAAGACTCCGCTCGCCTCGAAGTCGAAGGCAAGATCCAGGGCCGCGCAACGTCTCGTATCGATCAAGCCGTCGCCGAGCAACTGCAAAAAGGCAAAGCGAACTTTCAAACGAAGTTGCTCGAACCGATGCGCAAGCTGCAGCTCGAGCCCACGGCCGTCGATATGGAAACGACCCACGAAAGGCTGATTGCCCGCTATCGCTTGGCCGGCCACGAACAACTTTCGTCACACACGCCGCGGCCGCAAGCCCCGGGCGATAGCCTGCTTAGCGTGCAGGTGCACGAAACGGCCTTCAACAACATTCTCGATCGGTTGAACCTAGCCGGTCGCCGGCTGGAACTGCGCGAGCTGTATAAAGAGGTCACTTCGATCTTCACCAAAGACGCTCCTCCGCCGCCAGAAGATCTGCCGGAAGATGTGTACGTCACTTTCATGCAGACCGATCCCGTCCGCGTTGATTGCGACGAAGGTCGCGTGCGGCTGACGATTCGCATCGAAGCCCTCGAACACGGCAAGTCGAAGTGGCAGAACTTCACTGTGCGTGGCTACTATGCTCCCTACTCCGATCAGCTCGATGCCAACCTGGCCCGCGATGGCGTGATCGAGCTCATCGGCGAGAAGCTCCGCTTCGGCGACCAGATCGCGCTGCGTGGCATCTTCAGCCGAGTGCTTTCGCGCAATCGCAAGCTGAGCCTGGTGAACAAGCAGATCGCGATGTCGCCGGAATTGCAGGACCAACAAGTCACGCAGTTGGTGATTCATGACGGCTGGATGGGCGTGGCCCTTGGCCCGAAGCATCCGCAGCGCCAAACGCTCGGCCCCAACATGAGCTCGCGCCCCGGCGAAGCGAAGCGCTCGCGGTAGCCAACTCGCCACAATACCGCCGCTAGATCACAACGCAACAAGTGGCTGCCACGCCATCCAGATGCTAAACGCAAACGGAAGTTGTAGTCCTGCATTTCTATTGAGCCGGAAGCGTTAGCGAGAAGAGTTTGCCTGCAGAGCATCGCCGATGGACAAACTTTCCGACAATCGCGCACGCTGGGTAAGCCCTTTATACGCGAACCTTCTACACGGCAATTTCAGCCGCCAACTACTCGCGACCGAGGTGTCAGTCGAACGCGAGCAAATGCTCGCCGAGTTTCGCCGCTGCGTGGCTGAAGTCGCACCGGCAGTCGTCGCCACCTTGCTCAGCGAGCGTGAGTGGCGAGGTCGATTGACTGCCAGTTGGTACGCGGGGCTGCGCGGTTGGACCCAATTCCGAGACGAATTGGGGCGACTGCTCTGCAGGAGTGAGATGTGCTTCGCAGGTCAAGGCTATTGCGCCGCACTGGCCTGTTTTGCGGATGAGGAGAGCGCAGCGCACCTTTGCGCGTACCTCGACCGTTGGCTTCCCAAGATAGACTGCTATTACGATCAACATTGGGCGCTGCCGGCCTTGGTCTGGATCGACCAGCGGTTAAGAGCGAACTTCGCGGCAAGATACTTGGAGCCTGAAGGACTGTGGGATCAGTGGGCCTTGGCGCACGGCCAGCCTGGAGCGAAATTCTACATCGAATCTCAACGGGCATTCGACCTCACGCTTTCCTCAGCGCTCGCCAGCTTTCGAGGAGTCTAGCTAGAATACTCGGATTGCCATCATCGATCTGCGAGGAGCCGACGCGCTCGGCCAAAACATGAAAGCATATCTGCAGCGGATGCTCCGCTACGTAGCCTGGGCCGATCAACGCTCGCTGGCAGGTTTGCGCGCGACCGCCGAGCCCGCGCAGAACGAAGCGTTGCCCTTATTCGCACATGTGCTCGCGGCCGAACACGTTTGGCTCTCGCGCCTGCAGCAACGTGACCCGCGGCATGCCGTTTGGCCCACGCTGTCGCTCGCTGAGTGCGAGCAACTGGCTGCCGAAAACGAAGCTGGCTATCGCACGTTCCTTGATCAACTGAGCGACGAACAGTTGGCCGAAGTGAAGCACTATCGCAATGCAGCGGGGCAAGAGTTCTCGACTCCCGTGATCGAGATCCTGACGCAGGTCATCACCCACGGCCCTTATCATCGCGGCCAGATCGCCAAGCTCATCGGCCGCCACGGCGGTACGGTTCTCATGACGGATTTTATTATCTTCGCCCGCGAAGGTGGGTAACTCCATATGCCTAAACCTGCGAAAGTAGATCGGCGACTGCTCGGAACGTGGCGATCTGATCGTTTGCGGACCATGCGGCACTTTAAACCTAAGGCCAGCGCTTCGCCCAAGAGTATTCGCACCTTACGCTCGATCTTCGGCAAGCTGGTGATTCACTGGGGCCCGCGCACTTGCCGCTGGGAATACGACGGCGTCCGCAGGGTAACTCGCTACGAGGTGATTGCCAGTGATGCCGATAGCGTCGTCATCCGCTACTGGGATGACTTTTGCATGGCGGAAATTCTGCGCCATATCCATTTCGAAGGCGACTACTACTGGATGCCCCTGTCCGGATCCCTTACGGAACACTTTCGCCGGATCCAGCCGGCAGCCAAACGGTTGCGTCCAAAGAAATGAACGAATTATGGGCCGTGGATACACCGAATATGCTTTTCCCGATTCTGGTTCAGATAACGTTTTCAGTCTTTACTCTGCCTTTCTCAACTATCGCCTTGATGACAATTTACTGCTGCCTGTTCGACAAGCGGACTGCTGGTGTTACACCTGCCAGCAAATCACCATCGCCGAGCAGATTGAGTCGATCGACGAAATGCAAGCAGAGCTTCGGACACTGCTAGATCCCAATGAAGAAGAGAAGCTGATGATTGCGTTCATCGTTACGCCTATCGAACAACGAATTGCTGAGTTGCATACTCGCATCCAATGGCGTCAACGACGTACCGCTCCCGCGAAATGCTTGCACTGCGGCCAAGCAGAAATCGAACTATTGCCCTGCAAGGACGAGTTCCCGCATCCTGTCACTGGCGAACGGGTTCGCGTCGTCAGTCGAGGCTGGGCCGAAGCAGGGCCCTGGGAGGCAGAGTTTTCACCAGACGGAGTTCGTCTCGGCACGGGTTAGGCTTAATCCTTCAACTGCTTATCGAGGAACGCGCCAAATCGGGCGTAGTAGGCTTTATGGTCGCCGCCGTGGTCGGCGAGCGGCATGATGATGACCTCTTTGGGGCCTTGCAGTTGGTTGCAAGTGGCGAGCACACCTTCGGCCGGGCAAACCGGATCGACAAGACCCAGCCCGATCAGGCCGGGGGCTTTGGTGCGGGTCGCAAAGTTCATGGCATCGAAGTAGCGCGAGGCCTCAAGCATCTTTTGCTCGTCCTTTTTTTGCCACACGCGGCTGGCCCAGTTCGGCCAGCCTGGTGAGCGGCCCGCTTGCTTGCCGGTGTGATCGCAGCCCGCTGGCACGTTGGCGGCAAAGGCCGTGACGGCCGGATGAATGCCCGCGGTGACGATGGCCTGATAGCCACCTTGGCTGCCTCCCTGCACGACCAGATGCTTGTGGTCCCAATCGGGTCGCTGGGTGAGGTAGTCGACCGCGCGACGACAGGACAGGAACATCGGCAGGAAGTAGCTGGTCTCGCGATCGTCGTTTCCTTGGCCTGGATAGTCGTTCAGTTCCTTCGCTGCCTTGTCTTGATAGAACTTGGCGTCCTGATCAATGGGCAGATCGTGGGCGATGATGTTGAAGGCCAATCGACCCTGCTTCGCGGGTCCCACGACCCAATCGCGGTTCAGCGGATAGACGCCAGCCCATTGCACCTGCAGCAGCGCCGGCAGCTTTTCGCCGCCGACAGGCTTGGCCAATTGGCCATAGATCTTGCGGCCGCGAATGTTGTCCATCGTCACCTTGTAGTACTCGATCTTTGGATCGCCGATGTCCACCTTCTCAACCTGCACGTTCATCGGCACGGCATCGAGTTCCGCGATCTTCGCTTTCCAGAAATCGTCGAAGTCAGCAGGGGGCGGTGACGAGGCCTTGATCTTGTCCGGAGCAAACACGGCTGCACCAAGACCCTTCAGTTCCTTCCCTTCACCCTCGGGCTTGAACTTCACTTCCAAGATCACCACGCCCGGTGCCTTTGTTGCGTCCCCTTTGTCTTGATGACGGACCGTATTGTCCATGCCACTGAATTCGCCCGAAGCAATCTCCTTCAAGCCGCCACGCTTAACGATGTACGAGAACTTACCGGGAACGATCGCGTCACCATCTTTCGCGGCAACCTTCCACACCACTTCTTCGCCCGCTTCATAGACTGCGGCGGGCTTGTCGGTGGTGATGTGTAACTTGGTCTCGGCCATGGCGGCGAGCGGGAGAGAGATCGCACAGAGCGCGACGACGGCACGTAGGAACATGAGCAAAGCTCCGGAGGCGGGGCAGAGAGTGGGCGAGTAAGCTGAAGGGGGCTATTATAGCCACGCCGAAAGGTCGCTCGCTGCTTGGGAAGAAAGCCACTCGTCATGAACCCGCTCGTGTATCACATCGCCAGCGGACAGTCGTTCTTCACGGGCATCGCCCTGATGTTGGCGGGGGCGATTCTGTCACAGTGGCCGCAGCGAACTTGCCACCGGATTGCCGTGTTGCTGATGATCGTGGCGGCCCTGGCCATCGTCCTATCTTCGACAGCCATCTCGTACTGGTTCTATGTGCTGGCGATTGCCGGTTCGCTACCGTGGGTGCTCTCCGGCTTTCGCCAAGATTGGCAACATTGGGCTCCGCACTGTTTGATGGCAGGCTGGTTGTTCGCCGCGGCTGCGGAAGTGCCGTATCACGCCCTGCCGACGTTGCGCCCCGTATCATCGCGCTCGGTAACCGTGCTGGGCGATTCGATGACCGCCGGTGTTGGAGGCAGCGATAAGGCGGAAACGTGGCCCAAACTTCTCGCTCGCGAACATCAACTGACGGTGCAGAATATTTCGCACGTCGGCGAGACCGCGGCGTCGGCACTCAAACGAGTGAAGCAACAAGGCGTGGATGCCGAACTGGTGCTGATCGAAATCGGCGGCAACGATCTGCTCGGCTCCACCACCGCTGCCGAGTTCGACCGTGACCTGCAGGCCTTGCTCGCGAACCTGGCCGCACCGAATCGCCAGTTGGTGATGTTCGAGTTGCCGCTCCCTCCCTTCTATCACGAGTATGGCCGTGTGCAGCGCGCTGCCGCTGCCAGGCACCAGGTTGCACTCGTCCCCAAGCGAGTTCTGCTTTCCATTCTCGCAGGCGGAGATTCCACGCTCGATACTATTCACCTCTCCCAGGCCGGGCATCAACGAATGGCAGATACCGCCTGGGGGCTTCTGCAACCGGCTTTTGCTTCCGAGTAATCCGCCGGGAGGAATTCTTCGCTGCTACGAATGCCCGCCTAGACGCGGACGAGAATGATGATAGTTTTGCTGGCATGAAATTCTCTGCAACAGGCAGCACCGATGTGGCTCTCGTCGGCCTCTTCTGGCCGGAGTCGCTCCCCGCTGATTTTGACGAGCGTATCGAGCACACCGAGTTGAAGTTGCTCTGTAACGAACTGCACGACCAGCAACAGATCGTCTCTTTCCCCTGCGAGGCCAACGGAAGTTATTCGCTGAACGTGTTTGTCGATGAAGAACTGCCGGCGGAGTTGCAGCCATATTGCGAAGAAGTACATTGGCTGCGGAAGTTGGAGATTGCCGGCACAGGCTGGTTCGGCGGGCTCGAGTATCTCTTTAAAACGGATCGCGCGGAACTCGATAGCCGCCCCGGCGGATGTTCACCGCTGGAGATTCCCGCCGGCGAGTACGAGGTAACTGCCTACGCGACCGAAGTGCCCGACGATGTGTACGAAACCTGGCTGCTCGAGAAAACAAGCCCGGCAGCACTGCGACTCTGGCACGTGCAAAGCTGGTTTGCCGCGACGGGCATCGTCGCCCTGATGTTCTTCGTCGGCTGCATGTTCCTGGGATCTCGCACCGCGATGCTCACCTCGGCAGCAATCTCCGCAGTCCTCTCGTCGATCGCGCTCGTCCTCTCACTCACGCCCGCCTATCGCCGCGTGCAAGCTGCGCGGCAAACCTACGACGCGATGTATTCAGACTACGTCGTTTGCATGGTGCGCAAGTGAACATCCTTGGCCTGAGCCGGAAGCGTTGATTTTTGGGTTAGCGCGTCTTCTTCTCGCTGCGGCCAGACCACCACGAGCGCATACGGTCCATCATGCCGGGCTTTTCTTCGGCTTCGCGTTCGGCGCGGGCGGTCTCACGATCTCGCTCGCCGCGTTCTCGTTCGGCCCGTTCGCGGTCCGGCGTGAGAGGAGGAATCGGAACCACCGGCGGTGTCACTTGCTTGACGACCGTGTTAATCGCATTCGACGCGGCAGCTGCACCGGGGATGGCCGGGATTTTGGAGCTGGCTTCGGCAGGGGGCGTGGGACGCAGGGTCGACTCGAGCGATTCCACGCGCACATGATGACGCAGGTACTGCGGCCAGTAACTGGCCAAGTATCGCTGGCACGCGACGAGTTGACCGGCCGTCAATTGAAAGTCAGCGGCTGCGATGCTCTTCAGCAGTTCGTCGCGCTCGTGATCGTCGAACCACAGATCGAAGACTTGGACCTCGTCGATCCAGACTTCTCCCTCATCCATCAAGTCGAAGCCGATCCGCAGGTCGGTCAAGCCACTCAAGGGCAAGTCGGTAAGCGGAAAGCGATACGAAGTCCACTCGTTTTGCAGTTGCACTTTCAGCGGCTTGCCATCTTCGCTCAAGCCGACGTTCGACCAGCGGTAATAAGGTTGGCCGTCAAGCTTCCCTTCGATGGCGAGTCGCAGGCGAGGCTGCCGCGCGGGATCAGCAACACGCAAGTGCGCGACAACCGAGATGCGGCCGGTCGCGGGAACCGAGATAGGATCGCTGCGCACCCAGACCGGTGCCGCGCGGCCGGTGACCGGGTCGCGCGTTGCCTGCAGATGGAGCGACTGTCGGCTTTGCAGCGCTTCTTCGATATCGATGCCAACTTTTGCGTGAGCGCCCTGCGCGTGGACCCAGCCCACGGGCTCGCCCTTGTCGTCGACGCGTTCGAACGAGGGATTGGCCAGCACGTCGCGCGGTTGCGGCGAACGAAGCGCGTTAGCTCGATAGCGCAGCTGGCGAACCTGCTCGCGCAGATTCTCGGCGACATCGTCGGGCAAGGTCGTTCGCCAACTGTCGACCACCACCTGCGGATTGTTCACTTCGCCACCGACCAGATCGTAAGGCTCCATGCGAATCGTCCACGTAGTGCGTGTCCCCTGCGTGGTGGAACTCGCCTCTCGCTGCGATGTGTAGGGTTCGATGGTGAGCTTGGTCGCGGCGTGCCAATCGATCTCGACCGTGATGGGCCAGGGAGAATCGTTGGTCACATAGAAATAGGTCTTGCCGCGGCGCGACAAGGTGCGAACCACGGCGGGCTGCATGTTCGCGCCGGTCGAGCGAGGCTGAGCCGTTTGAAAGGGCTCGTCGGGCAAGCGACGAAAGACCTTTAGCAGCGAGTTGAGCGAGTTCTCTTGTCCCAGGGGAAGCAGCCAACCGCCGTCAATGAGCATGCGAGTATCGGTCTGGGCAATCGCATGCACGAAGCGTTCGCGATTGAAGCCTTCCGAAGGAACGAGCTGCGGCACGAGCCAGAGGCGGGTTTGTTCGGCACCAAAGGGGCTGACGCGATCGAACGAAGGAAGTGCCAGCGGCGAAGGTTCGAGGGTGAGTTGGGTCGCGGCAGCCGAGCCGGTGAAGAGGCTTGTCTGATCGGCACTTTGTCCCCAGGCATGGTAGGCGGTCGAGAGGCCGAGAAACTCGGGAGCCACTCGTTGAGGACGAGGCACGACAATCAGCTTGTCGGCAGCGAACTGCTTGGGATCGAAGGCGAGTGCGGCGAAGGCGGCAGCCGCTTGATCTTGCGCGGGCAAGACCGGTCGCAGGGCAAATTGCACAGGACGCGAGGTGAGAAGTTCGCTGGAGAGAACAAACAACTTGCCACCGGGATGATGTTCTTCGACGGCTCCTTGCAGCTCGCGATAGAAGGCCGCGATCCGCTGGCTGCGCCATTGCACCCAGGCCGAATGCGCGGTGGTGCGCAGGGTGTTGGTAGCTTCGGTGCGCCACTGGGGTTGCTGCGGATCGAGCGCAGAGAGCGTCACGCCCGCCTGCTGCTGAAACAGGAGCAACGTGCGATCGTCACAGCTACTGAGATCTTCCGGCAGCAACGCGAACGATTCGGGGCCAAGTTGCAAGCCGATGCCCGTGAGCGAAGGATGTTCGCCGTAGCGCGCGGCCAGTTCAGCAACCACGTTCCGCATTGCCTGCTGCACACGTTCGTCGAGCGGGTTGTAATACGGAGCGAGGCCACGCCGCGGCGAGCGTCGCGCAAGGATTGGTCGGCCATCGACACCCAGAGGTTCGATGCCCACAGCTGTCGCGGGATCGAGCAGGCGTTGCCGTTCGAGCTCTGGCAGCGGGGTATTGAACTGCAGCGAGGGGACGCATTGCACTCCCGAGCGATCGCACAGCCGCAACAGCAGTTCGAGCACATCCTTGCGCAGCGGATCTTGTCCGCTCTCGAAGAACAGGCCCGTATCGTAGCGCGGCGTCGGTTCGAGCAGCTTGCTCGGATAGAGCGTGCTCCCTTCGCACAGCACTGGCAACATGATGCTACCGCTGCCGGAGTGTTGCAGGTATTCGATCAGCCGGGTCGTAGCCAGGTAAAAGGTGACCCAGTCATCGAGGGTGCGGCCGGTCGTAGGATCGAGCGCTTCGCCGGCCGAGAAGTTTTCGGGAAGCAACGGGCGCTCCAGACACGAAGCGAACATTCGCTGCGCGAAGTTTGTCGGCGGCAATCGCACGGGTGGCAATGTCATGGGCCCCGCTTGCAGGCTGATCTTGCCGAACCAAGCCCCTTGCCCAGCGCGACGATTTGTCAGCAGCACAACCGGCGCTTTCGTTTGCGGCCAGAAGATCAAACGATGGCGCATGACCTTGGCCGCGACACCAGCGCCCGGGGCCGTCACTTCGACGCCGCTATCGAGACCAATGGGCATCACCTGGCCTGCGGCGTTGGGTTCGACAATGCTGATGCCGAGACTCTGCGGCAGGTCGTTGGGATACTCGATCTGCAGCACGTGCGGCCGGCCGATCTCTTCGACCGACAAGGGATAGGCTTGCCAGGTATCGGGCGGCAGTTCGATCCAGGTGCGGCCGAGGTGTTCTTTCAGCGTTGTAGCGCCGTTGGTCAAAGGCTGTGTCGTCAGGCCGGGAAGTTTCGGCAGCGTGGGAATGCGGGCCATCCGTTCCCACCACTTGGGATTCGCCGGATCGATCTCCCAGGTGGTCTTCCACTCCGCTGGCGTGGCAGTGGTTCGCTGGACGGGATCGACGACGACGAGTTGCACGCGGCGCTCGGCGATGGGCTTGCCGCGCAAGAGCGGCGAAGTGAGTCGTTTGAGATAGAGCGACAAGACGACGTCGTACACGCCTTCTTCGGCGGGCAGCGGCATATCGATGACACTGGCTGCCAAGGACGAACCGGTCTCATCGGTTTTGATTTCCAGGTCGAGACGATTTCGTTCGGCTCCGCCCCGAGCGTCGTAGAGCGTGGCGGTCATCTGATAGGCCGTGCTGGGCGTCAATGGCAAGGCATTGGGAATGACTTCGCAGCTGAACTTTTCGCTGGGAGCAAACACCAGGTGATCGCGGGTGAAGTTGACGCGCAGTACATCGCCGGGCGAGCGTTGCACCAACAGGCGATTCCGCTGCTGATCGAGATTCAAGCTATGAAAACCCTGCTTCAGCTTTTCGAGCGGCAATTCGATTGCTTCGCCACTCGCACTGCCGGCGGGAAAGAGCTTGACGCGCAGGATGGCATCGGCGGGCGCTTTCACATGCAGGTCGCAGCCATCGTAGGTACGCGGCGAGCGCGGGAAGACGCGCAGCAGTTGATCGTTAACGATCTGCATCGCGCCGGGCGAGTCGGCCTCGAGACCAAGCGGTTGAGCGGAGACCAATTGACCTGCGGTGAGTTCGATCACACCTTGCCAGGCACAGGCCTCACCACCACCCCAGGCCAAGCGCAGGCGGAGATCGACTTCAGCGGCAGACAGCTTCTGAGCAAACAGAGGCGCGCAGAACAGCAGCGCTGCCAATGCCCAGAGCATTGGTCGCAGCCATCGCCGACTCGCCGCACGAGTGCGATGCAGTTCGAATTGCGGACCTCCTTGTCCGGTCATCGTCGTTCCACGCGGCAAATGCCGCCGCGTGTGGTGCTCCCTGTAAATGATTGGGTACGATCGCGCTTCGTGCGCGCAGGCACTACCCCGGGCCGATTGTATCGCGCAGGGTGCGAAGTGACCTACAGAAGAAAATGCGAGCTAGCGGTGCTGGCTAGCGGCCGCTATTGGCATCCGTCCGTCACCGTCGCCATCTTGCTCCGCAAGATGCTTGCTTCTCGCTTGCTTAGCACAATTATCGTTGCTTTCATCTCGACTGAGCGAGATGAGTACCGACGGTTGCAAATGAATGCGGCGGTTATGTTGGCTTTAGCCCTTTGGTAGCAATCGTGGTTGAAGCTGGTTCGGTTCGCTCGCGTACGACCCAGAACGAGACTTGCCGTAGCATCCAGCCCATGACGGGCAGCGTCGGTGTGACGACCCACAGCAGGGGCTTCGACCGACTGTACTCGCGCAGCGGAATCGCCAAATCGCCCCACTGCGTAAAATCGGATTCGAGAACCACGAGCATCACCAGCAGGGCCGGCAGCGCCATCATCACGCCGAGTGTCGCCGGCAGTAGCACCGTGGTGAAGATCGCCCGCCGCAAAGGCTGAGTCACGCCTGCCCGCGAAAGAAAACCGACGCCGAACAGCCAGAGCACAAAGACGGCGAACATCAGAAAGGCGAGGATCGGCGCAAACGTGCGCTGCTCGACTCCGATCCACGACACGCTAAAACCCAGTGCCAGCTGCAGCTGCAATACCAGCCAGGCAAAGTCGGTGAGCAGGAACTTGCGTGGCGCTTGCACGCGCCCACCTGCTTCGTTGATCGGTTGCAGCATCCACCGCCCCAACAGCGACGAGGCGAGAATAAAGTACACGCCCACCAGCGGGAGCGGCCAATACGCTTGAAGAGCTTGAAAAGTCACAGACCGGCTCACGGGAGCGAGGGAGCAGGACAGAGAGGAGTACCTCTATTCCTACCACAGCGTATAGCCGCCGTCGATGACAAGCCCCGCCCCGGTCATGTACCGCGAAGCTTCGCTGGCCAGATACACGGCCAGCGGACCCAAATCTTCCGGCTCGCCGTACTTGCCCATCGGGATCTGCTGCACGAAGGTCTCGACGACTTCCGGATGCAGCTTTTTCCACCGCTGATTCGGCTCGGTCATAAAGCCGCCGGGCAAAATCGCATTCACGGTAATGCCATGCGGAGCCCAATCGGCGGCGACGGCTCGGGTGAACTGCAGCACTGCCGCCTTGGCCGTTTCGTAGTGTCGCCCTTCGATCTTTCGCCCGGCAACCAGCGAATTGATCGAGGCAATGTTGATGATCCGGCCCCCTTCGCCGCGGGCGATCATCGCCCCGCCAATCAGCTTGGTGCACAGAAAGGTGCTGGTGAGATTCAGGTCCATCAGCTGCCGCCAGGTCTCCAGCGGCATCTCGTGCGTGGGAATGTTCTGGCGCCGGCCACCCACATTGTTGATGAGAATGTGAATCGGCCCGAACTCGGCCAGTGCTCGCTGGCAAGCCACTTCGCACTTGGTCATGTCGCCGACATCGGTCTCAAGCGTGAAGGCTTGCCGGCCGAACGCCCGAATGTCATTGGCCGTCTTGTTCAAGCTCTCGACATCACGCCCGAGCAGAATGACGTCCGCGCCTGCATCGGCACAGGCCAGCGCCATCTCGCGCCCCAGCCCACGGCTGCCGCCGGTAATCAGCAGCCGCTTGCCATCCAAACGAAACCGATCGAGTATCGACATGACGAAACTCTAACCTGAAACCTTGACCTGCGCCTACGCTCTGCTGCGGGCGCCTTGGCGGGCGAAGTGCGGGGCGCGAAGCTGGCCCTGTGAGCTGAAGTTGGTTTCGGGGTGCACGGTGGGAGGTGCGCTGACGTAGGCGCTCTTCGGTGCCAGCGTGCCGCTGTAGGTTTCGTAGCTGCGGCCGTTCCGCTCGTCGGCCTGATAGAAGGCGAGGAGCGAGAAGCTTTCACTGGCACAGAACTCCTGCGTGGCAGCAGCGACTTGCGTAGCGCTGTAGGTGCGACGCCAGGTACCGGCATTCACATAAGTTTGATTCAGCACGTAACCATCAGCATGGCTGGCATCGAGCGGAATCGCTTCGTGATGGTGCGTGTGGCCATAGACGATATGGCGAGCGCGACGATTGCGCAGGTCAGCTTCGGCCAAGGCATGCGCGACGTACGACTGGCTGGCGGCACCACGCAGGCTTTCCTGCCAACGCAGCGTCCGCTGCATCCATTGCGACGAGTCACGCTTGCTGAACATCAGCGCGCCAGCCAGGCCATCGATGACGTCGGCTGGTGTCCAACGGCTCCGTTGACGAATGATTTCGAGTTCGAGCAAGTCGTCGACCAAGTTATCCCAGAGTCGTTTAATGACGTTGCGAATCGCCAGTTGAGGTACGTGGCGTTCGAGGGTGCATTCGATCCACGGAGCAGCCAGCAATGTGGGGCGAATCTGGTCGATCTCGCGAATCGCAGCCATGGCAGCGGGGGTGAGATCGCCGCTGAGTTCGCTTTCGATGCGTTGCAGGAAGCGGGCGAGCAGTTCAACCGCCAAGGCATCGCCAATGCTGCTGGCATCGCGGTCGTCAGCAAAGCTGAGTGGATCGAAGATGTCGCCGTGACGAGCCAGCACGCGGTGACGACGCAGAGCGTCGGCCAGTTCTTCGCTTTCGGCCGCTTCGTGAGGAAATGGCTTATTGTGAGGACTAGCCAGACCCAGGTGATGAGCAACCTTGTGCCGGAGCAGATCGTAGCTGGCACCTGGCAAGTGCAGCGGCCAATCGTGGTTGCCCACCATATAATGCGTGCGAACCGCCACGGGCATTTCGTCGTGGTGGGTCAGGGGCTTGCCATCGCTGCCGGCAAGTGGAACGGTCACCAGGCCTTCGGTCGCGAGAGCCCGCAACTGACGGACGATTTCGACGTTCTTGCGCAGGATTTCGTTCGTGATGCCGCTGACCATTTCGACACCAGCGGGCGAATGAAGATCGCTCCACGGGCGGACATCGCTCGTCAGCCAGCGCTGCGAGCGGATGATGTCGAGGACATCGCCAAGCAGGACCAGGTCGAGGCGTTGAATGGGTTGGTAGCTGCCGTCGGCTCGCCAGCAAGCGCGATAGGCAAGCTCGCAAACACGGTCGGTGAAGAGCTCTGCAGCACCCGCGTCTAGCAAGGCACCGGCAGTTCCGTCGTTCAAGTGCAGGTCGCTTACGATGACGAGCATGGCAAATCCCTCTAACAACCGACCGGGGGTAATCGACAATCCAGCTTGCGAAACCTATCGGCAACCGACCTTGCCGGACGTGAGGAATGTTCTGAAAAAGCAGACCTTGCCGGCTGGGCTGCGGTAACAAGGTGAGGGGAGTGAGGGGGAAGATGTCACAGTCAACCAGCCAAGAACCATGCTCAGCAATGGTCTAGAAGGTCGTTTTCGCGACCGAGAGTCCAGCGAGAACATCGCAAGATGGGTAATTCGGCTCCCTTAGAAAATTTGAGGGGCAATCGAAAGTTGCAACGTAAGCATTTGTTCTGATTGACTTTGTGTCAAATGAATCAATCTTGACTGGTTGGGGCACCCCGCTATAATGCCCACGTCAGGAAAGTTTGGTAAGCCTGGAAAGGTTCGCCGTTCCTGGGCTTTACAGCAAGCAAGTTAACTGTGTCAGCTACGCTTTGGGCGTAGTCTGTGAAAGACGGAGTTTAGGGTCGGCGAGCGGCGTGGGTAGTCCTTTCAGGGCTGTTCACGGCGGGTTGAAGCACGGAGGTTGCTTGCTTCAGCGGCCGGTCTAACCATCGTAAGGGAAGGATGGTTCGCAGCCATGTCATTGAAGACGGTTTTTACCACGGGCGAGGCCGCCAAGATCTGTAAGGTGAGCCAGCAAACGATTATCCGCTGCTTCGACAACGGAGCCCTCAAGGGCTTTCGCGTCCCTGGCAGCCGGTTTCGCCGCATCCCGCGCAATGAGTTGTATAACTTTATGCGGGACAACGGCATTCCGACCGACGCCTTAGAAAGCGGCAAGCGCAAACTTCTGGTCGTCGACGACGACATGGAACTGAGCGAACTCTTGCGCGACTCTTTCGTCCGCGACGGCCGATTTGAGGTTAAGGTCGCCAACAACGGCTTCGATGCCGGCATGATGGTCAAGGAATTTCTGCCGGATGTTGTCGTCCTCGACATCATGCTGCCGGATATCAACGGCAAAGAAGTTTGCCAGCGAATTCGCAGCGACAATACGCTGGAGTCGGTGAAGGTCATCTGCATCTCGGGCATGATCGAGCAGGACAAAGTGTCCGACTTGCGTGCTGCCGGTGCCGACGACTTCATGCAGAAGCCGTTCACTGTTGAGAAGCTGCTCGACCGTGTCTGCGACATGCTCGAAATGGAACGTGCCGCCAACGCTTAGTGGCCGTGGACGAAGTTTCTTCCGCCCTCCACCCAAACATTGGGGCGAGGGTTGGGACGAGGGCCCTTTGTGGCAGCATAAGTGACCAAGATGGCGCTGCCTGACGACGATGCCCCCAGGTTCTCGGCGCGCGATCTCGAGCGCGAGAAACTCGCTGCGCTGAAGCAGTTTGCTTATGGCCTTAGCCACGAGATCAACAATCCGCTGACGAACATCGCGACCCGCGCCCAGATGCTGCTGGTCGACGAGAAGGATACGGACCGCCGCAAGGCGCTCACGACCATCAACGCGCAGGCCTTTCGCGCGTTTGAGATGCTCGCCGACCTGATGCTCTTTGCGCATCCTCCGGCGCCGGTGAAGACAACCTTCGATCTGCTCGAGTTGCTGCAGCAATTGATCGCCGAGCATCAGCTTGTCGCAGATCAACAGAAAACATCGCTAGAACTCGCACTGCTGCCGGCCGAGATTACTGCCATCACTGCCGATCGCACACAGCTGGCGGCAGCGATCGCGGCGCTCCTCAAAAACGCGCTGGAAGCCCTGAAAATCAGCGGCGAAATTCGCCTGAGCGTCGCGGCATCTGAACTAGCAACCGGTCAGGCTGCACTTGAGATTACCGTCGCCGATAACGGCCCGGGCATCACTGCCGAAGTTCGCCGGCATTTGTTCGATCCGTTCTTCTCGGGTCGTGAAGCGGGGCGCGGACTGGGCCTCGGACTCTCGAAGGCTTATCGCATTGCCGAACTGCATGGCGGGGAGTTGCGAGTGCAAAGCCAGTTGGGCGAAGGCTCCCGTTTTTCGCTCGTCATTCCACAGCCGGCCGCCACGAGTTAGTCACACCCCTTAGTCACACCCCTTAGTCACACCCCGGCCGGTTCAGCCTTCTCGGCCGCAACTGCATTTCGCTTGATCATCGTCACTTCGTTGCCGGTGGCGTTGTAGCGAACTTCGTCCATGAAGGTCTTCATCAACAACAGACCACGGCCACTCACCCGGTCGATGTTTGTGGGGTCGGTTGGGTCGGGCAGCGAGGCCGGATCGAACCCCGGCCCTTCATCGCGGACGACAAACCGCCCCGACTCCGAATTCACCGAGAGCCTGATGTGCAACTGCCGCTCGCTATAAGGCGGCGACTTCAACCGCTCGTCAATCAACTGCTGATACATCTGACTGTCACCGTCGCGCTGCTCGCTGGTGAGTTCCAGGTTGCCGTGAAACAGTGCATTTCGCAGGGCCTCTTCCAAGGCAATGCAAACGCGAATCACGTTCGATTCGTCGCAGAGCCCCACGTTGCACAGCAGTGTTTGGACGTATTCGATAAACGGCGGAATGAATGCCGCATCGTTACCCAAGCTGAAGTTCAACTCTCCCTGCTGCATGCAGCCCATCAGCTTGATCTGATAGTTTTGCGCGGTTCGCAGGGCGAGCACATCGCGCACCGTTTGCAGCAGCAGTTGATTCAAAGCCGTCTTGGGAACGTAACTCGCCGCTCCAGCATTAAGCGCCTCGAGCGCCGTTTCTTCCGTCCCTTTGCCGGTCATCAAGATAATGGGCAAGTGCGGATGTTGCTGCACAACCGAGGCGACCAACTCCAGCCCGTTCATGCCCGGCATGATGAGATCGGTCACGATCACATCGGGGTGGTTCAGGGCAATCTGTTCGAGGGCGGAGGGGCCGTCAAAGGCATAGATGACGTTCCATTCGCCCGAACGTGCTAGCAGGCCGCCGGCCAATCTGCGATCGACGGCCGAGTCGTCCACCACCAAGACCGTAGGCATCGCCGTACCTTTCCTACCAGCCGTGAATCAACGGAACGCTCCTAAGGTCCGCTACATTACCACTAATTATACCCTCAAGGCAAACTCAGCCCCGCAAAATCGGTGCGGAAAACTAATATTGCACCAGGCTGAAGGCTTCATAGGGGGCAATAATCTCGCGTCCTTTCAGTGCCAGCAGTTCGATGGCGAAGGCACAGCCCACGATCGTTCCGCCGCAGCGCTCGACCAGTTGGGTGCAAGCTTTCACCGTACCGCCGGTAGCCAGCAGATCGTCGACCACCAGAACCCGCTGGCCTTTCTGCAGCCCGTCCTGATGCATTTCGAGCGTATCGCTGCCGTACTCAAGATCGTAATTGTGTGAGTGCTTGTCAAACGGCAATTTGCCCGGTTTGCGAATCGGCACAAAGCCGGTCTTGAGAGCCACAGCCAGCGGCGCGGCGAAGATGAACCCCCGCGCTTCGGCGGCCACGATTACATCAATGCGAGCGGACTGGTAATGCTTGGCGATTCGATCGATCGATTCGCGAAACGCCCCCGGCGAGGCCAGCAGCGGAGTGATGTCCCGAAACATGATCCCCGGCTTGGGAAAGTCCGGGATGTCGCGAATGTAACTCTTCAGGTCAGCAACGTCGTTCATGTTTCGTTCGTCAATACAAAGGTTCGAGTGACTTAGTTTTCGCTGTCGGCGTGAGCTAGCGCAGGTCCAAATATACGCAACCGCAAGCACCGCATGTACCGGGCAGGGCAACGTAGTCAGCCGCGCTCTACCGCTCCAAATTCCAGGCGTCGCGCCCATAGCGTTGTTCCAACAGCTCGCCGGTGAGCTGCTGCGGCCAGTCGCTCGTGGGTTGATCGGCCTGCCAACTGTGAATGAGTGCCTGCCGCAGAGCGAGCGGATCGGCGGCTAAATTCGTGATGAAAGCGCGATGTTCCCGCGCGTGGCGGTAGGCGGGCTGTCGCGGAGGCGGCAGCAGCAATCGCTGTACAAGCGACAAGTTAAAGTCGTAGAGCAGCGTGCCGTGATAGAGCAGAAAGTGTCGCTTGCAACGCAGGCTATTGCCAGAAACCTTCGTCTCGCCAATCGCCAAATCGCTCGTCCCGCGCGGTTCGACGCGCTGCTGATTCAGCACCGAGTTCACCGCACTCGCAACTGTCGTCAGCACTTCGCGATGAGCTTCGTCGAGCAAGCGTAGGTGCGGCCGCTGCAGATAACTAAGCCGCAGGGAGAACATCAGGCAGCCAGGACCGACCAGCACCGTGCCGCCCCCCGAGGTCCGCCGTAGAACCGGCACGCCATCCTCTCGGCAAGCAGCCAGATCGACTTCATCCGCCGCCTTGCACGACCGACCCAGCACCACGGCCGTTTGCGGGCATTCCCACAACCGCAGCAACTCTGCCGCGGCGGGCTCGTCGTCCACTGCCTCCAGCAGCGCTTCGTCGAGCGCCAGATTCTCGGCGGCAGTCCGTAATGTCAGGTCCAGCAGCAGCATCCGTAGCATTCTCCCCCTAGGAGCCCCTAGTCGCTGAACCTAAACTGAAGGTACACGAAAGTCGTCCCCAATCGTCGCCCTCCCAATGTAGCTTTTCCGGAGTTTGTTGCATGCCTTCGCCCGACGCCGTCGACCCGAAACCGGTCGAAGCCAAGCGGCTCCCCGAACACTTGCCGCCGGTCGAAGCTCCCACCGCTGCGTTCATCATGCAGCTGTTTTTGATTCCGCTGGCCATCGTCTCGATCGTGGTCTTGCTGTGGCTCTCGTTCAGCTGGCTGGCCCAGGCCGGTCGCAACGATCCCAAGAAGCTCGTCGAAGAACTGCGCCGCGGTACCGATGTCAGTTGGCAGAGCGCGTACACTCTGGCCGAGATTCTCCGCAGTCCAGATCCGCAGTTCGATGCCGTTCGCCAAGATCACGAAATGGCGAAAGAACTGGCGGCCCTCCTCGAAGCCGATGTCGCGCAGCCTTTGCGAGGCGGCAACGACAAGGGAGATTCACTGCGGATCAAACGCCGCATGTTCCTCAGCCGCTCGCTCGGCTCGTTTCACGTGCTCGATGGCGCTCCGCTGCTGGCGCGCCTGGCGAACTACGAAAAGGACCCGCTCGAAGTTTCCGTGCGTCTGAGCGCACTCGAAGGACTCGCCACGCTGGCCCGTAATGTCGGCCCAGAAGTGATGCGCCAAGAAGAGAAGATCGTTCAGGCAGTGATTGAAGCCTCGCGGGCGACGGACGATTCCGCGACTCCCACCAAGGCTTCGGAAGACGGCGAGTATCAACCGCGGGCTGAAGTTCGCGCGGTCGCAGCCTTCACGCTCGGTGTAATCGGCGGCGAAGAGGCCCGCGCACGACTCACCACCATGCTCAACGACCCCTACGCCTCGGCCCGCTACAACGCGGCGACGGGGCTCAGCCGGCAGGGTGACGAAGCGGCCATTCCGGTACTCAAGGAAATGCTCTCGCCCGACAACAACTTGGCCGCCAAGGACGAAAGCACCCTGGCCGACAAAGACCGCAAGCGAATCTCCGTCCTCGTCGCCGGCATCCAAGGAACCATGTCGCTGGCTGAGCACAATCCCAAGGCTGACATGAAACCGTTGATGCAGGCCCTCAAAGATCTCGCCGCCTCCCCGCTCGACGAGATTAAATCCGATCGCTCAAAAATCAGGATATTAGCCGTGGAAGCTTACCGCCGCCTCGAAAAGCGAGGCTAACGCATCGCGAGTCAACTGTTAGCGAGGGCGCATTACCACGAACCATCGCGAAAGCGTTCTTCGACCCACGGGTCGCCGCGCATGTGATAGCCGCCGCGTTCCCAGTAGCCAGCCTGATCGTGCGGCAACAGTTCGATGCCGCAGATCCACTTGGCACTCTTCCACGCATACAACTGCGGCACCATGCCCCGGACCGGTCCACCATGATCGGGTTCGATGGGCGCGCCGTCGTGCAAGTCGGTCAGCAGGGCATCGTCGGCGAGAAAATCACTCAGCGGCAAGTTGGTCGTCCAGCCATTGTCGTAACCGTGACAGACGACGTACTTGGCTTCCGGAAGAATGCCCGCGCGCTCCAGCAGGTACTTCGTCGAGACTCCTTCCCACACATTGCTCAGGCGCGACCAGCGGGTGACGCAGTGAAAATCGGCAAAGACCTTCACGCGCGGCAGCGTTTGAAACTCGGCGAGCGTTAACTCGTACGGCTTCGCCACGAGCCCAAAAATCTTCAGTCGCCATTGCTCTGGCTTGGGCAAGCGCGGCGTGCCGAAGGCATCGAGCACGGGCCACTTGGGAGTGCGCGACTGCCCGGGCGGAATGCGATTCTGCCGCAACGTATCGGGGCTGATGATGGCACCCTCGGGCGGCGGCGGTGGCTCCCCAGGCTGATACTTCGGGTCGTCGCTGGTCATGGTCGGTTCTCTCACAGGAAGCCTGGTGGCTCGTGCACAATCAAGGCACCACGGAGGCAAAGCCCGTGGTGGCGCATGCGGACGGTGTTCTGTTTTTATACCTTAAATGCCCTTGCGCCTCGTCAGGGCTTCGTTGAGGCAATCGCGTGGAATCGTCCCCTCGCGCCGGTTATGCTAAGGCCACCACGATCTCCCCTTCCTGAAACCTGAAACTTTGAACCAATCTTCCCTGGTGTTTGCATGACCCGCCACTCGCGTCTTTTTGGTTGTTTCGTTTCGCTGGTCTGCTCGCTCGCAACGATCGGCCTCGCCGCTGATAGCACGCCAAAAGTTGCCGGCTTTGAACCAGCAGCCACCGATTGGCCCTGGTGGCGCGGCCCGAGCAACAACGGCATCGCCGCTGGCAATCAAGAACCGCCCCTCACTTGGAGCGAGACCGAAAATGTGATCTGGAAAACACCGATTGCCGGGCGAGGTCACAGCAGTGCGACCGTTGTCGGCGATCAGGTTTATGTGACGACCGCCGAAGAAGACAAAGAACTGCTCGCGGTCATTTCGCTCGACCGCAAGACCGGCCAGGTTCGTTGGCGGACCGATGTCCACAAGCTTGGCATGGACAAAAAGGGTAACAAGAAGACCTCGCAAGCTTCTTCGACCGTCGCCTGCGATGGCAAGCACCTGTATGTGAACTTTCTGAATCACGGCAGTGTGATGACGACCGCCCTCGACCTGCAAGGGAAGCAAGTCTGGCAAACGAAGGTCGCCGAATTCGCCACGCATCAAGGCTTTGGCTCTTCGCCGGCCCTGTTTGGTTCGCTCGTCTATGTGACGGCCGATAGCAAGGGTGGCGGTTCGCTCGCCGCGTTGTCGCGCGACAAAGGCGAGATCGTCTGGCAGCAGTTGCGTCCAGAAAAAGCCAACTACGCCTCGCCCATCGTGCTGCGTGTGGCCGGCAAAGATCAACTCCTCGTTTCCGGCTGCGATCTGGCCAGCGGGTTTCATCCGCTGACCGGCGACAAGTTTTGGGAGATCGAAGGAGCCACGACCGAGTGCGTCACGACAATGGTGACCGATGGCGAGCGCGTGTTCGTCAGCGGAGGTTACCCGCGCAAGCACGTGCAGGCGATCGCCGCCGACGGTTCCGGCAAAACAGCCTGGCAAAACAACGTGCAGGTTTATGTCCCCTCGATGATCGCTCACGAAGGTTACCTGTACGCCACGCAAGACGGTGGCGTCGCCAGTTGTTGGAAGAGCGACACCGGCGAAGAGATGTGGAAGGAACGACTCGGCGGCACCTTCAGCGGTTCGCTCACGCTCGTCGGCGACAAGCTCTATACAACCAACGAGAGCGGCACGACCTTCGTCTTTCGCGCGAACCCCAAGCAGTTCGAAAAACTGGCCGAAAACAGGCTCCCCGGCGAAGCCTTCGCCACTCCCACCATCTGCGGCAATCAAGTCTTCCTGCGTGTCGCCGAAATCAAAGACGGCCAGCGGCAAGAGATGGTTTATTGCTTGGGCAAGAAGTGAACTTTGTGATTCAAGTTTGGGCAACCAACTCCGCCAACTGCCTGCGCATTTCCTCTTCTGGCAACTGCACTCGTTGACCGTGGCCGGGAAGGACCCAGCAGAAGCGATAGTCGAGCAGGCGGCGGAGCGAGGCTAGTTGTTGCGGCCAGGAGTGCCAGCAGTAGTCTTTGAAGGCGGCGAGCCGCCGCGCATGGCGATCGAAGTGAAGATGATCGCCGGTAAACAGAAACCGATTCTGGAATAGCAGCACGCAATGGCCGGCGGTATGCCCCGGCGTGGGAATGGCAATAAAGTCCGGAGCCAGCTGGACACTTTTGTAGCCTTCGAGCACGCGCTCGGCCGCCGGCTGCGACGAGAGCTCTTCGCGGTGAATGATTCGCTCGGCATGAAAGTGATGGGCGTATTGCTCGGCGTCGGCCACATCGTCGCTGTGCGTCAAAAAGATGTGCTTCACGCCGCCCCGCTCTTCCAGTCGCCGCACCAGCTGTGGCAGAAACTTGGGCGAGTCGACCAGCCAATTACCGTCGGCCTGCTCGACAAAATAGCTGTTCCCGCCGTACGACTTGGGCGAGTTGAAGCCGCAGTAAGAAACAGGCGCTTCAATCAGCAGCGGAAAGTCCCCCAAAGCAGCTTTCACTGCTTGGTTGCCGCGAGTTCCAATCGAACCGGTGGGACAGCAGACGAGCGCTTGCAATGCCGCCTGCTGTTGCTCGGTCGTCCCAGGCTGATGATGTACGAAGGCCGTCTGCTCCGCTTCGCCGAAAGTGTGCGGAGCCAGTTGCCGGCAGGTATCGCAATCGATGCAGGTGGCATCGACAAAAAAGTCTCCCGGCATGTTCTCCGGCACCGCTCGCGCTGCATTGGCCATCGGGCAATCTCCCAGTAGCTTCATCCGCCGGCTGGCACACTTCGCCAGCCATTGATTTTACCGAACGAGCCGCTGTGAAGATGCATCGCTGAGCGCAACTCGCCTGCTCGCGAAGATGCTCGAGTTGTGTTTGTTCACAAACGGCCCCTTCGCCAAACCCACAATCCGCGCCGTTCTCGAAGAATACTGCGATCCGGCTCCCCAACCACCGGAGGTTTGTGAATACCCCCTGATTGAGCGTCGCGCTGACTTGCGTCAATCGTTCTGCACTTTTGTGCAAGAAAGACGCGCCTAATCATCAGCGACTATTTGTGAATAGCAACCAAGATGTCAAGGATCTGCAGGCCAGTCGTGCGGCAACGCATGTCGACCTAAGCAACTGCAAATCTGTTCGTTGCGTGATTCTTTGTCAAACGCCAAACTCGCATTTTTTAGGAAACCCGCAGCGTCAGCGAGGAGCGTGCATTCGCAGCCTTGAAGTGTTGCCGCCGTGAGACCATTCGCTTGGCCGTTAGCGAATGACCGAAGATCAGCTCAGCAGCCCCTCACCCCGACCCTCTCCCCGGAGTACCGAGGAGAGGGAGGTGGGAAATGCGAGAAGGCAAGAAGTGCCTTAGAAAAAATGCTAGACGATTTCGCCCGCTTCGACGAAGAGGTCGGCAAAGCGCTTGAACTTGCGGCCTTCCCAGCCCTTCTTGTGGTAGGCATAGCCGACGATTAGAGGCATGGCGAGCGTGGCTTCGCTGTAGACCATCTGTTCGAAGGTGGTATCGACCTTGCCCCAGCTGCTGGCTTCCTTAAGGGTGCTGCTGCTGAGCGCACCGTCGCGAACATCGGCGATGGTGATTTGCACGGCGTACTTGTGCATCGCGGGATACTCGTGCTCGCCGTGATCTTCTTGCAGCAGAATATCAGCGGCAACGACGATGTCCTGCGCGTAGTTCTTCGGCACACCGCCGCCGATCATGAACAGGCCCGTCATCGGGTTGTTCATCTTGATCTGCGTCAGTTCGTAGAAGTCCATCGAGCTGTCGAACGAAATCGGCTGGCGGCCGGTCTTCAGCCGTTCGTGAATGTGAGCCACGATGCCGAGCCCTGCCGAGCAGTCCGAAAATGCCGGGCAGAAGATTGGCACGCCACATTGATAGGCAGCGCCGATGATCGAATCGGTCTTGCCGTGCGTTTCGAGGTACTCGCCCATCTTGTTGAGGAAGAACCGCGAGGTGTAAGCACCGGCGGGCAGGCCGTCGGCGATCTTGCGAGTCGTTTCGTCGCAGATCCGCAGTTCTTCTTCGTCGATCAGCGTGTCGTAGATCCGGTCGATGCCGTGATCGCGGAGCATGCTATCGTCCATGCCGCTCTTCAGGCGTTCTTCGGCAATGTAGTGCTTGAAGCCGAGGGCTTCGAAGAAGTCCTGGTCGACCATGTTCGCGCCGGTGCTGACGATGGCGTCGACCATCTTGTTGCGCACCATGTCGATGATCACCTGCTTCAAACCGGCGCTAATCAGCGAGCCAGCGAGACACAGGATCACACCACAGTCGGTGTCGCGCAGCATCCGGTCGTAAATGTCTGCGGCTCGGCTCAGGTCGCGGGCGCTGAAGGCCATGTGCTGCATGGCTTCGACGACAGGCACCACATTGTGTGCCTTGATGTCGATGTGCTCGATGGTCTTCTGCAGAAGTTCTTGCTTGGAAGGCTGCCAGCCTGAATTTCCGGAAGATGCGTTGCTGGAAGTCATAGAAATCGTTCCCTTCAAAGATTGCTGAGATTGTTGAATCGGATCAGCAAGTTCAAGCGAAATACACAGTCGCCTCAGAAAGTCCCGGCAGGATCTGCGTACAGTCACGAATTGTAGCGCAACGTCCCCCCAGGTGAAGAGGGAGGAGGAAAGAATTTGGCAAGTGTGTCGAGAAAATAGCAGGCGAGAACCAACTAACCCGCAAGGTGTCGTTCTGTCGAAACGAGGCGTAGATTCTGCTTGATTGCCGGCCACCATGCTTCATCGACCCAAGCTAGATCTCCGTAAGGCTTGACTAACTCAACGTGCCAGCCACGAGCTCGCAGGGCCACGTCCATTCCATCGGCAGCTGGGGCATTGGTTGAATGCACGATTACAGGGCAATGAGCTTCATGCAGCGCCAAAAAATCGGCAACTTCGCGGCCTGTGCCGGGATCAAGCCAACGGCCGTCCCCAGTGGGCTTGAGTTCCAGGTCGTGATCGAGGGAGAGAATTAGTGTCTCCGGTAAGAAAGTCTGAAGCCAGGTAATCATCGGCGCCGACTCATCGAAGAAAACATGGTCGTACATGTACAGACGATCGTTCAGCCAGGCTTTCATCGCCTGCTGGCGTTCGAGATTGTCTTCCAGAATGGCGATTTTTAGTGCCATGGCTGAAATCACTCCAGAATTTCGATGGGGCCGCCATCCAAGGGAAAGAACCTCACCGCTCGCTCACCGACATGCAAACCAAGCTCCGTTACCTGCTGAGCAATGGTTCGCAATCCTTCTCGCTCGTCAAACTGGAATGTGCCTGAGCAATTGGTGACTTCTGTTGCAACTCCATTGATTATAGTCAGTTCGCCAGCGTAGGTCGCTGGTAATCCCCCGCCCAGAATCTTGGGATGCAGGTGCGGGCCGTCGGGAAGAACGTGCAGAATCCCGGCAGAATCTCGCACGTAAACGTATGCCCCGCTGGCGATGGTCGAATCCAAAATCCGCGAGCGAGGATCCTGATCATACGGGAAGGGATCAAGTGGCAAACGCGGCAGTAAACTTTCAGCCACTTGAACCTACCCTTGGCTAGGCTAACGCTCACAGATGCGGCTAGTAGTGTAGGCTTGCGGCAAACTGACTGGCAACATGTGATGGCAAGGACCACCGTCCGCCAAAACTAAGCCGGCGATCGACTGCCGCTCTTCGCAGCATCGGCTCCTACCTGTAGAGTTTTGATTAGCCCCAAGGTATGTTAATTTTTGTAGAAATTCGCATTTACTCGCGCTCTCCCCGCGATACGCTAGATCGTTGCCTCTCGGCATTTTAGGGGATTGAGATATGAGCTTGGGCCAAAGAACTTCGGTTCGCCGCGCATTCACCCTCGTCGAGTTGCTGGTGGTGATTGCCATCATTGGCGTCTTGGTAGCCCTGCTGCTGCCTGCCGTTCAGGCCGCTCGCGAAGCTGCCCGGCGCATTCAGTGCTCGAACAACGTCCGGCAGATCGGGCTGGCGTTTCAGAACTTTCACGATACCAATAACTGCCTGCCACCCGGCAAGGTCACTAGCTCTAGCTATCCCAACCCGGTGCATGTGAAGTTCAGCATCCCCAGCGGGCCCGAGCATGGCTGGTCTGCCTTCTTGCTTCCCTACATGGAAATGGGAAACCTTCGCGATCGCTACAGCCTGAATGTGACCTGGGACGCGACCGAAAATCTTCCGGTGGTCACCACGCACCTCAAGATTCACACCTGCCCCAGCACGCCCAACGGCAAACGCGTTGATACCTTTCAAAAGAACGCGGCTGCCGGTGATTATGGGGCGATCACCGCAGTGGAAGGGGCGCTCATTAACACGGGTCTCGTGGATAGCACGCCCGGCGAGCAAGCCTTTGGTGTAATGCGTACCAATCAGCTCCATCGCTTCGCCGATATCACCGATGGTCTCTCGAACACGTTCTGGATTGCAGAAGACGCTGGCCGGCCAGCGCGGTACAAGGCGGATCTGTCGGTCCAGACCGGCGGCACTTCTGGTGCCGCTTGGGCCGATCCCGAGAATTCTTACACGCTGCACGGCATGACTCCCGACTGCGTTACATCGCCCGACAAGTGCGCCATCAACTGCTGCAACCGCAACGAGATTTTTGCCTTTCATCCCGGTGGTGCAAACGTCATGTTTGGCGATGCCAGCGTGCGCCTGCTCGCGAAAGGCATGGACATTCGCCTAGTGGCCCGCATGGTTACCAAATCGGGCGGCGAAGTGACGGAGTAAGCGACTCCGGCCGCAGGTCAAAACAGATGACTTCCTTCTCATTGCGCACAAACAACAGCCCGCTGCAGAGTGCAGGTTGGCTGTAACAAGGTCCGGCGAGAATCGGCTCTTTGGTGCTTGCTACCGGTTCTGCCTGAGCGGCTTGAGCCTGCAACACTTGCAGGTGCCCATGCTCGCCGAGTAGCAACAGGTGGCCATCAACGGCAATGGCCTGCCCGCGGCCCAGTTCCGACGCGTGCTTCCAGCGGAGCTTGCCGGTCTCGAGTTCCACGCAGCGGAATGTTGCGCCGCCCTGCTGTGAAGCAGTAAAGCCAAAGACCAGCGCCGAGTCATTCGTCTGCGGATAATGAATCAGGCTGTTGAACTGGCTATCGAGTGTGCGGCGATCTTTCCATATCTCGCGAAACTCCATCTGCCCCTGCTTGTTGTTCGGCACCAGTTGCAAGCACACCGCACCCGGCCCCGGCCCCGCGACGAGGAGTACGCGGTCGCCTTGCACTACCGGCGTGACGGCATTGATGACATCCGGGCCGCGAGGCTGAAACTCATACTCGCCGAGCAAACTACCACTCGCGGGATCGAGCGCCGCCAGGCCGAAATCGGTAAGGACCAGCAAGTATCGCTGGCCAGCGATCGTTGTCAGCCGTGGCGTGGTATAGGCAAAACTTCGCTCGGTGGCTTGCCACGCGGTCTCGCCAGACAGTTTGTCGAAAGCGACGATTCCGGCTTGTTGTTCACCCGCTCCGACGTTGAGATAGAGCCTTTCGCCATCGACCAGCAGCCCCGCGCCAAAGCCAAACAGACCAGCAGCACCGCCGGGAAACTCTTCCGGCAAGTTCCGCTGCCAAATCACCTGGCCATGCTCTCGCGAAACGCAATGCAACTGCCCCTGGGCACCGACGGCATAGACTCGGTCGCCATCGATGACCGGCGTCGCATAGGGCCCGCTGCTGTATTCATAGGGGCATTTGTAGGTCGTCGGCCAGGCACATCGCCACCGCTCTTCTCCGCTGAGCGCGTCGAGGCAGGCCAGCACTTCTTCGTCTTGCTCGCGCTGTAGCAGCACCAAGTCGTCGCTGCTCGAATCCTGCTTGCCCACCACCGGCGCGCTATATCCCGAGCCAATGGCCTTGCGCCACAGCTCGCGCGGGCCTGCTTCGCCAAAGCGCAGGTTCAGGCCCGTCTCGGGCGATCGGCTGTCGAGGTTCGGCCCAAACAGATTCGTCCATCCGGGCGAACTAGCGTCGCCGTGTACAGCGATGGTTGTGTCCTGTTCCTCGAAGGCAATCTTGCGGACTCGAATCGGCGGGTAACCAGCGGCGTGCAACTGCCCGGTGAGGAGCGCGTGCCAGTTGCCATTGGTCCCCATCAGCCAGACGAGGGTTGAAGTCAGAGCGACGATGATGCCAAACGCGAGGGCGCGAAAGGCGAGGTGAACGGCGGACATTCATGGCACCATGTTGCGGCTCAAGAGAAGGCAGGCCCGCCGAGGCCACAGCAACTGAGTTCTCGGCATTCTGGCCCGACAGATTGTGCGCCGTTACTCGCTGGTGCGCGTGAAGGTTCGTGGAAGAAATGATGAATGGGGAAAGGTTGGTAGCTGGCGCTAGGAGTGTGGTGCAGAACATTCCAGCAGGCGACTCTGGCAGTTCCCCTGCGCACCCCAGTACGATGCAACCATGGTCATCGTTTATTCCGCCGCGATCTTCACCGCCTGCGGCCTGTTTCTAGCCAGCTGCTTTTATGGAAGTATGCGGCGCGGATCAGAATCTGACATCGCCAGAATCCGAGCTCGCTTCGGACTAGGCACCCAGTGGATAGCCCTGCTTCGCTTCGCCGCCTACGTGCAACTCGGCGCCATGGCGCTGGCCACCATCACTTTCTTTGCGCTGGCCGCCTTCTGTCTGGCAACACTGGCAGCTTAAAGTCAGCTCAGACCTTAAACGGGAATGCCCAGGGCGTGACGATGACCGCGACAATGCCAATGAGCAGATCGAGTGGCAGGCCGACTTTCACGTAGTCGCTGAAGCGGTAGCCACCCGGGCCGTAGACCATCAGGTTGGTTTGATAGCCGATGGGAGTCGCAAACCCGGCCGAGGCAGCCATCATGATGGCGATCACAAACGGCAGCGGACTGACATCGAGATTCTTCGCCGTCGCCATGGCGAACGGAAACATCAGCGCCGCGGCGGCGTTGTTCGTGATCAGTTCGGTCACAATGACCGTCGTGAAATAGATGATCACCAGTGACAGCCAGGGGTTCGTTCCCGCGAAGGACAGAAGCTGATCGGCGACTTGCGTTGCCGAGCCCGTCACTTCAAGGGCTTTACCCAGGGCAAAGGCCGCGGCAATCGCCAGCAGCACTTCCCAGTTGATGCTCTTGCGCGCGCCTTCGACCGAAACGCAGCGCGTGAGGATCATCAGGCCGGCCACGACAAACGCAGCAACGACGACGGGCACAATCTCGACGGCACTGAAGACGACCATCGCCAGCAGCAGACCCGTGGCGAGAATCGCTTTCTCGTGATGCGGAGGTGTCGAGTTCTCGACGGCTGAGACCAGAAAAAAGTCTCGCGAGCTGCGTTGTTGCTCGGCGAACGACGGGTGCGCTTCGACCAGCAGTACATCGCCCGGCTTGAGCACGATATCGCCGATCTTCTGATGCAACCGCTCGCCGTTGCGAGCTACCGCCACAACCACCGCGTTGTAGTGATTCCGAAAGCGCGATTCACGAATGGTATTGCCCACGAACGGGCAGGTGTTGCTCACCACCGCTTCGATCAAGCACCGCTGCGGCCGCGGAGCAGACAGCTTGAAGACCTCATCGGTGGCCGGAGCCAGGCCGCGAATCTTTTGTAGTTCCACCACCGACTCGACATTACCGACGAACAGCAGGCGATCGCCGCCGTGCAAAATCTCTTGCGGCGAGACGGCGGGAATGACGACTCCCTCGCGCTCGATCTCGGCCAGGAACAGCCCGGGCAAGTGACGGAGGCCAGCATTCTCGATGCTCTTACCCGCCAGCGGACTACCAGGCTGCACATGCATCTCGACCGTGTACTCGCGGGGATCGTCCTGCGTACTGACGGCTGCGCGGCGATCGGGCAGCAGGAAGTACGCCGCGAAGATCACATACACAGCGCCGACAATGGCGGCCGGCAAACCGACCCAGGTAATCGTAAACATGCCCAGCGGGTCGTGACCCTCTTTGATCCACAGACCCTGCGTAACCAGGTTGGTGCTGGTGCCGATCAACGTGCAGGTACCACCGAGAATCGCGGCATAACTGAGCGGGATCATCAGCTTGGAGACTGGAATTCGTTCGCGGCGGGCGAGATCTCCCACGGCGGGAATGAGCATCGCCACCAGAGGCGTGTTGTTCATGAACGCGCTGAAAAACATCGTCGGAAAGACGAGTCGCGAGACCGCGGAGAAAACCGATTTCGGTCTGCCAAACAGCCGCTTGGCGATCCAGTCGACGCCACCTGTTTGCTGCACACCGGCGCCCACGACAAACAGAATCGCGACCGTGATCATCCCTTCGTTCGACATGCCCGCGAGCGCTTCACCGGGCGTGAGAATACCCATGAGCACCAGCAGGCAGACGCCGAGGATCAGCACCACATCGGGAGCCAGATTAGTGAACGTCAGCAGGCCCAGAATGCCCAAGACAAGCGACAGCGTGAACTGCCCCTGCGTGAACGGCAGATAGTCCCAGATCGCTTTCGGATTGAACGCAGCAAGCAGCAGAGGCATTGGTCACTAACTAAGCGCGGCACGTTGACGTGTACGCGGCAGGCTGATCCGTAGAATAGCACCGCCCCAGGCAATCACCATCGTCATCCGGGCGGAAAGATCATTATGTTGATTTGCAAGAGCAACATTCTGCTTGCTAGCTGCTAGCCCTGCAAGTCGCGAAAGCCCACTCGTAGATGTCGCTCTACACGGAAACGTCCAACAACCCGCGAGGTATTTGGACAGGTGGCTGTTCTTAAAACTTGTCGGAAGTTGCTGGAACGGTAACCACTTGCGACTTGGAGACAACTTTTTCGACTCATTCCTTTTGTCCAATAACTGGTCGAGTTCTTGGACAGGCATCTCTAAGTCAAAATGCGTATCTCACTTCGCGAGCACGACATTACCGAACCGCGGAACGCGAGCACATGCCTGAACAACAAAACTGCAAGAGAACTTCCCGATATTATCTCATTGCGGTGTCCTGTTGTCAATTATGTGTGCCGTTAAAATTTAAAAGATTCTAACGAATCGAAGGGCCGGTGAAGTCAAGTTTGAACTGCAAGACAGCAATGTTTTGAAAGGGCTTCGTGGGGTGTTTGAAAATCCAGTCGTTTTCGAGGTCGGTGATTGAGTTTTTCCTGGACGGCTTGGACCTCGTAGCGAGTGACCTGGCTGAAGCGGGTGCCTTTCGGGAAGTATTCGCGGACTAGGCCGTTTGTGTTTTCGTTCGTGCCGCGCTCCCAAGGTGAGTGCGGATGTGCGAAGAAGATCAGCAGGGTCAGGATCCACTGCAGCCATTCCCAGCGGCTGAATTCGGAGCCGTTGTCGAACGTCACGCTCTGACGCAACTCACGCGGGTGTTTTCCCAGGCGAACACGAATCGCGCTCATCACCACGTCGGACGTTTTGTTGGGAACCAGGATCAGTTCGACGTAGCCCGTTTGACGTTCGACGAGACTCACCAGCGAGAACTGGTCATGACCGCCGCTGCAAATCAAATCTCCTTCCCAATCGCCGCAGCGGCCCCGTTCGTTAATGATCGCGGGTCGTTGTTCCAATTGCGGGCAGATCCGCTCTTTTCGCGTGCGGCAACGGCGTTTGTGCAGGTGATAACGACGCAGGCACTTCTGCAGTGGGCGTCCGTGGTCGTCACGGCGGAGCGAGTTGTAGATCGTCTGCCGCGAGATCCAACGGCGCGGATCCTCGGGAAACTGACGCTTGCTCACACCTGCGATCTGCTCCGGAGACCAGCCTTCTTGGAGTTGCTTCTTGACCGCCTCCCGAATCTCTGGCTGCTCGAACTTGCGACGCGGCCGCCCAGCCGCCGCCCGCCGACGCATCGCCAGTCCCTGGGCCACCGATGCCGAGTAACAACTCCGCGGCCGATTGCGACTCAATTCGCGACTGATTGTCGAAGCATCGCGATGAGTCGCCTCGGCGATGGCAGCCTGAGTACAACCCTGAGCATTCATCGTCGCTATGATTTCACGCTCCTCAACCCTAAGCTGCTTGTAAACCATCGCTGGGCCTCCGTTTGAGTATCTGCAAGTGAGATTCTGATATTCAAACACCCAGCGATGGCCTTTCCTACTCTCAGCCACCATACGCTAGCTTGCACTTCAATTTTGCACGCACCGCCGTTAGCCCTGCAAGTCGCGAAAGCCCACGGCACGGACCTCGTAGTTGTCGACGAGCATTGCCTGAATTTTGAAGAAGGAGTCGAGCAGCTTGCGCGGAGACTCGGTTTTGGCCTGCACGATGGCGAAGTTGGTCGGCGAGATCTCGACCTGTCCGGCGATTCCCTTGATGCTCAATTTGCACCACGTGGCGGCTGAGTCGTAATCGAGTTTCACTCGGTCATCGCCGGTTTCTTCGAGTTGGTCGATGAAGTCGGCCAGCTTGATGGGGGCGGGAGGGGCAAACTCGACGGCGTTGAATTTTTTCGGAAAGACCTGCTCGAAGGCGGGCGAGAGGATCTGCTCGGGCTCTTTGATTTCGGAGACTTGCCGCCGCCAGATCACTTCGGCCGGGTTCTCGGGATTCAGCGACACCGTCACGCTGTAACAAAAGTAAGGCGTGAGAATGCTGCCGGTCCCATCGCCGGGCGTGGTCGATTCCAGGTCGCGGCGTTTGAAGGAAAACTCTTGCCGCAACTTGTCGCGGACGTCGTCAATGTCTTGCTCGATCTCACTCGCGGCTAGTTGGTTCACCAGCGACCGCGCGTAACTGTTCACGGCATCGGGAACCGCCTGCGTCTTTTTGAAACCCGCCAGCGAACGGATTCCTTCCTGATACTCGCACAGCAGTGTCACTCGCAGCACATCGCTGGACCGAGCAGCTGCGGAGTTCTGTTTGCTGCCCAGCAACTCCGTCAGGTCGCCGAGCGCGAACTGCCCACTGCTCGGACCGTAGCATACCGGCGATTGCGTTTTCTTGTCGCTGTAGGCCTTTTGCAACGTGCGTGGCACAGCTTCGAGTAAGAAAGTTTGCAGCGAAGCGGAAGTCAGCTGCTTCTTGGTGTTCGCTGCGGCCTTGGCTTGCCCTTGAAAGGCAGAAATGAGATTCGCAGCCCACGCACCATGCTTGGTCATCGGCGCTGGCCAACTGAGCTCGCCGGGCTGACACGAGAGGACGCATACACGGCCGGTATCGGACTCGGCGAAGTGCTGGAACTCGTCGTGAACGAAAGGCTCATCGCCGAGTGGTTCACCGGTGTTCGCATTGCCCGAATCGATGAACAGGGCAACCTTGCGGCAATCGGAATCGCGCAGTTGCTTCAGCACCGACGACCAGGCGATGCTGGTCTCAGTGAGGTCACTCGTCTGTGTATCGTGGCAGGTCAAATACGCTTTGCCCGCTTCGGCAAAGCCATGCCCGGCGTAGTACAGCAGCAGTTCATCATCATCGGCCAAAGAGCGAATCGTCCGCTTCAGTTTCGATTCGACGGTCGTCTTCGTTGCTTGGCCATCGACGAGCAGCACTTGGTCGAGGTCGGCATAACCCAGCCCCACCAGAGCCTGTGCGATGGCAGCGGCATCATTCCCGGCCAGCGATCGCTTCGCCAGAGAAGGATCGGCGTAGTGTTCCACGCCGATGATCACTGCGAGCTTCATAGAATGCAGAAGTTAGAAGTAAGAAGGCAGAAGTAGGATGAAAACAGACTTGCTGGCTCCCGACTCCTGAACCCTGACTCCCAACATGCCGAGCCGTCGCGCCGGTGAACGATTACTCTGCCGGGGGCGTGAGCAACTGCGACAGCTTGATGGCTTCGAGCTGTTGGCGGGTGTTGGTGCTGACCTGTTGAAAGGCGTCGCGCAGTTGGTTCTGAGCTTCGTCGGACAAGCCTTCGCCCAGTTCGAGCGTCGAATCGTACGGCCCTTCGATGGCCTCAATCACTTCGAGCAGGGAGATCTGGTCGGCGGGACGAACGAGGGCATAGCCGCCATCGACACCGCGCGTCGAGCGCAGAATTCCGTGCGTCACCAGGTTGCGCAGGATTTGCAGCAGGAACCGTTCCGGCATCTTACCGGTCGAAGCCAGATGGCTGCAGGGCACGGGGCCTTCCGATTGCAACTGAGCGAGTTGCAATGTGGCTCGCACCGCGTAGGCGACAGTACGTGATAGTTTCATGGGCAGTCCATCTTGGCTACGGCGGCTGAGCTTCTGCGGCCCGGGCAGCTGCGGCAATGTGTCTGGAACCAGCGAGCTGGCAGTGCTCAATCTTGTTCGCGCGGGAAGCAACGATGACGGATCGCAACCCCCTCCCATGTTCATAATTCTGAACATTATGTTCAGGAAGCGAAGCCAAGTTTAACGGCCCGAATTACGTTGTCAACCAAATCACTTGCTGTTCGCCAAGATGCCTCAAATTCCCTTGCCAGCTGCACTGACACCTTCTGGCAATCATTCGGCAGCGAAGTAACTCCTGGCGACTGAGCCAGAAACCGTCAAAGCAGGCCCCCAGCAGGCTGCTGCTGACACCCAGTCTCGCCCCGGCAGACCCTGTTATTTGAGATGAAATCTCGTTAACGGCGAATCCTAACATATTCTGGCAAAAAGAGTTACCGCGACGCTAGACAGCCGGCCGATGGTCGTTAAGATTCACGACAGACGAGTGCTTCTCAGCCAGATCATCGGCAACTTGCCGCCAGCGACCGACCTTGTCTTTTTGTCTGCCTAGTCTTTTGCTTTGTAAGATCTTTGGTTCGGCCAACTTTCGAAGGTGCTATCGCCTTCCGCCTGGCCGAGACCGCTGAGTGAACCACGAAAAAAGGAATACGATCATGGATAAGTCCGCTGTTATCGAAAAGCTGAACGAATGCCTCCGCCACGAATGGACCGGAGTTGCTCAATATGCCCAAGCAGGCTTTGTCGTCGCTGGCCTGTGGCGCGACGTCTATTCCGAAAAGTTCTACGGCAGCGCCAAGGAATCGTTCGGTCACGCCAAAAAGGTCGGTGAGAAGATCGTCGCCCTCGGTGGCATTCCCACCGTCGAGCGGAACCCGATCAAGCAGAGCGAAGACCTGATGGAAATCCTCAACTTCGCTCTCGAGTTCGAATCGACGGCCGTCAAGAAGTACACCGAGGCCATTGAGATCGCCGGCGACGATCGCGCCCTGGTGATCTTCCTTGAAGACATCCTCAAGGAAGAACAAGACGGCGTGGACGAAATCAGCCGCATCCTGCGCAACCCCACGAGCGCCGCGGCCAAGAGCAAGTCGACCAAGGCCGGGTAATTTCGCGGCGGGCTCTCGCTCGCACATTTCCGCCAAGATCAAGGGAGCCACGGTGCGCGCTCCCTTGTTTCATTTCTTGGTCACTAGGCGCTTCATTCCTAGGCGAACAAGATCCCTAGGTAAACAGGCCGGTGAGTGGCTCGCCCGCATAAACGGCGTGCGGTCGGCCGTCGCGGTCGTGTAGTTTGGCACTGGCTTCGATGCCCAGCGCGTGCAGCATGGTGGCTGCGTAATCGTGAGGACTGCAGGCATTCGTCGCGGGGTACGCTGCGTGGCGATCGCTGCTGCCGTAGATGGCCCCGCCGGTGATTCCCGCGCCGGCCAGCAGTCCGCAATAGCAGTAGGGCCAATGTTCGCGGCCCGTGCCGTTCGAAATCTGCGGCTTGCGGCCAAACTCACCCACCCAGGCGACGAGCGTATCTTCGAGCAGGCCCCGTTCACTCAGATCGGTAAGCAAGGCGGCGAGCGCTCTATCGCTGGGAGGAATCAGGTCGTTTTTCAGGCGATTGAAATTGTTGCCATGCGTGTCCCAAAAGTTCTGGCCGTCGTCGTGCCAGTTGATGTTCACGATCAGCACGCCATGCTCCAGCAAGCGACGCCCCAGCAGCACACTTTGGCCGTGAATGTTGCGGCCGTAGCGCTCGCGCGTCTCGTTCGATTCCTTCGCCAGGTTGAACGCTTCGCGCACCTTGGGTGAAGCGAGCAGATCGAGCGCCTTGGCCTGATGTTGCGACATCGCGGCCGGGCGAGGCAAGGCATCGAAGGCCGCCCGCTGAGCATCGATCTGTTGCAGCAGTTGATAGCGGCTGTGCAGCGTTTCGGGCGTAACACCCTGCGGCAATTCGAGAGCGGGAAGTTTCCAATCCGGCTTGTTCGGGTCGCCAGTCGCGAGCAGCGGATCGTAGGTCGGGCCCAGCCAGCCGCCATGTTGCCCTGGCGCTTGTCCACCGGGTGCTGCGGGATGAAAGACCTTCCAAGGCAACATCACAAACGGAGGCACCGAGGACTGCGGCGGCCGCAGCTTGCTCAGCACGCTGCCTAAGTGCGGTGTATCGCGTGAACTCGGTGGCGTGGCATCGCTGCGCACCACCGGCGCGAGATGCCCCGTTACGCAAGTGTGCCCGCTCGAAAGATGCGCGGGATCGTTGTGCGACAAGCTGCGAATCACCGCGACCTTGTCCATTTGTCCGGCAAGTTCCTTGAAGTGCTCAGCGATTTGCAGCCCGGGAACCTTGGTGCTGATGGGCTGAAAGGGCCCGCGAATATCGGCCGGCGCATTCGGCTTCAAGTCAAACGTGTCGAGCTGACTCGGTCCGCCCCACATGAACAAAAAGATGCAGCGTTTCGCCTTGCCAAACCCGGGTAACTGCCGATTGTCGGTCCCGGTGAAATCGGCCCGCGCTTGCCGAGCCGATTGACTCGCAAACAGGTCTGGCAAACCCAGGCCCAGCAAACTGGCCGCTCCCGCTTGTACTACCGCGCGGCGCGACGCCAAGTGCTCACGAAAGCCCGCGCAAGGTCGATCGCTGGGCAGACCAGTTCGCATGCGGAGATCTCGCGGGGTGGGATGAACGGTGGGGCCGCCTGTTACCGGTGCACAGGCGGATATCGGTATTCATCGTACCTTTCTCGCCGCAGCAAGGGAACACGATTCCTGCCTAAACGCAGCCGATCTGAGACCCGCGACAACAGGCCTATTCACTCGCAGACTCGGCTTCGCGGGCAATTGATTGCAGCAGCAATTGCACGGACCTCAGATAGCGACGGGCCTCTTCGGCAGTGGTAGCGATTCCCAGTTCCACCAGGCGGATCGCCTCAGCCAGCTTCTGGGTTAATTCTTCGTTGAAGCGAAACCACCCGCGGGTGGCGGCAGTCGAAACAAACCGATCGGGCAAACTGTTGACGAAGCCTTCGATTTCACGGGGCACAGGACGGGCCAGAATATTGGATGCCTTAGTGAGGGTGTCGCCTGCCGTTAGCCGAATATCAAACGGTTCCATGGAGCCCTGGCGAACCGAGATTTGAATTTCTCCGAAGGCACCACACCTACCGGTTGGCAAGAGATCGCAGTCATAGTAAACCTCTGCGTATTCTTTCCTAGCCACAATGAGGTAGATCAACAGGAGAGGTAACGCGGCGAGATCCTGCTCAGAGAATTGCAACGTCGAGCCCCGATCGTAACTATCGACTTGTCCCGCTTTCAGTCGTTGCTGGGCAAACGCCACCAAGGTAGTCCGATGCAATTCGATCCAGCTGACAAAGTCGGCCGCGTGGTTGAGCCGTTCGATCGTGATGTTTGGACTCATACAATCCACATCGATTCGCACCCAATCCGATCCAATTTGCCTTGCCGCTTGCCAACCGCCGCCGCCTATGTTGACGAATTCCAACTTGCCCAAGAACGGATGTTCGCGAGTTGGTCGCTTCAAGCCTGGATGACGCTTGGGTCTGCAGCGGAGTTCGTACGGGTCAACGGCCATGGCAATCTATCTCTCAAAGGAAACCCGATAAGACAATCTGAAACATAGTTGCGCCGGCTCGCTCGATACAAGTGATCGTTCGAGTGCTGCCGCTTGACCAGACGATCGTCTCGAAACGGCAACTTCCACGCCGCCCCCGGCAAAAATCTATTCACAAAGCCCGAGGTTTGTGAACACGAACGCGCGCCGCACTCGAAGAATACTGCACCTCGCGTTCACAAACTGGCCCGGTTTGTGAACGGCCCCCTTAAAGCAGTGGGCTCTTTTCGTGGCCGCTCGCCTTGGCTCAAGCTTTAGTTCGCTCTGCTTTGGTCATGACGAGGCCGAGTGCCTCCAGGCAGTTGGCAAGGTCGGGTGCGAACACCCGGACCATGTATCCGTCGGTGCTGACCTGCGCTTCGTAGTCCCGCAACAGCTCACCCAAGATCAGCGACAGTTTCGCATTGTCGAGTTGCAGAGAGTTAACGGTGGCCAACCAACCTGGGTTGTCGGTCGACTCCAGGCGGATGCCTTCGTGATGTTCCCATTGGCCATTGCATTTGCTGTAGTACCATTGGTTGATTGCTTCGACAGATTGGTCCAGCGGCATGGTACGCGCTCACGATTGTTAAGATCTTGAAAGCCAGACGATCTTGAAAGCCAGACACAGTCGTCCAGCCGTGGTTCACCTTGCCGCTGATTACGAACTAGTTACGGTGCTCAGTGGACGATTTGTTCATACCGTCGGCGGCGATAGAAGTCTTTCGCCAAGCTCGCTGGTCACCAGACGCGACTCGCTCCTATGAGCACTTTTCGGGTGGCTTCCGCTGGTCTGACGAAGGCTTCGGAGACGTTACACGAATCTGTGTTGATTCGGACAACTATTCATTCCGCTTCTTAGTTGCCTATCGAGCCTCGCTGATTTGCGGAAGTCCCTGCTGCGACATTCGCGGTCCGTGGGATCAACTTCTTGCGGAATGCCCGAATTGGCCCGGCTTTCGATCCGAACGCAGTGACCCAGCACTGCTCACCGCGCTCCACGAGACACAAGCAAAACTCGCGGCTGATCTTGACGATCTCGAACGCAGGATTCAACGCTCTTGAAGTGCCTCGGCGAACTCGATCGATTACCCCCCATTCTACAGACGCAGCCGTGCTACTAGCTGCTATCACGTTTCGAGAAAGCTGCTTCGCCCCGATTGCCCGACGGGGCTCGAATGACTTCTCCCCCTGTCCGCCCCGTACTGAATATTCGTACAATGGCAGGATTCGTCACGGATGAACTTGCTTGGGGGTTTTGGCCGCCGTATGCCAGCATCGGACATTGTCATCAAAGGGGCACGCGAGCATAACCTGCGCGATGTGTCTCTCGTTTTGCCGCGAAATCAGCTCATTTGCCTCACGGGCGTTTCCGGGAGCGGAAAAAGCAGTCTCGCCTTCGATACGCTCTATGCCGAAGGGCAGCGGCGGTATGTCGAAAGCCTGTCTAGCTATGCGCGCCATTTTCTGGGGCAAATGCCCAAGCCCGATGTCGACTTCATTGGCGGCCTGAGTCCGTCGATCTCGATCAGCCAAAAGAGCAGCGGCAATAACCCCCGGTCCACCGTCGGTACGATCACCGAAATCTACGACTACCTGCGCGTGCTGTTCGCCCGCGTCGGCCAAGGGCATTGCCCCAAGTGCAGCCTGCCGATCACCGCGCAATCGCGTGAAGAAATCTTGGTTCGCATTCTGCAGTTACCCGAAGGGACCAAGCTCAACATCCTGGCGCCCCTCATTCGCCAACAGAAGGGTGAATACAAAGACCTGTTCGAAGACTTGCTGAAGCAGGGCTTTGTCCGTGCACGAGTCGACGGCACCATCGTGCAACTGAACGACAGTTTGTCGCTCGACCGCCAGATGCGCCACGATATCGAAGTCGTTGTCGACCGGCTGACCTTGCGCGCCGATGTGCGCCCGCGTTTGAGTGAAGCGGTTGAGACGTCTTTGAAGATGGGTGGCGGCAATCTGATCGTGGCCCTCGATCTGGCGGCTGGCGAAACCAAGGCCGCGCCCGTTCCGCAGGACGAAGAAGCCGAAGAACCCGCCGAGGAAGAAGCCTCGGCCAAGTCCAACAAGCGGAAGCGTCGCGAAGCTCGCGCGGGCGATTTGCTGTTTTCGTCCGACTATGCCTGCACAACATGCGGCCTGTCGTTCGAGCCCCCCAGCCCCCAGCTCTTCAGCTTTAACAGCCCGCAGGGGATGTGCCCCGATTGCGACGGCCTCGGTGTGATGTACAGCTTGTCACCCGAACTGCTGGTGCCAAACCCCAAGCTGACGTTCAAAGAAGGGGCCATCGAGCTCATCGGGCCATGGCACGAATTGGGTCGCTGGCGGCGACATATTTATCAAGGCGTCGCCGACACGCTCGAACGCAAGCACAAGTGGCAAGAAGACACGCTGCTCGAAACGCCGTGGAACAAACTGACGACCGAGCAACGCAACGTACTGCTCTACGGCACCGGCAAAGAGCACATCACGTTCACCTGGCGCGGTGGTCAGGCCCCGATGATGTACGGCGGCAAGTTCGAAGGGATCATTCCCGAGTTTGCGGGCAAGCATCGCAACAGCAAAAGCAAGATGCAGCAGAAGCAACTCGAAAAATACATGAGCATGGTGGGCTGCCCCACGTGTCACGGCGAGCGACTCGTGCCGCAAGCTCGCGCGGTCCGCGTGACCACCCAAAGCAACGCGGTTGGTGAGCCGGAAAGTCGCACACTGCCGCAGATCTGCAACCTGGCCGTGAGCGATGCGTCTGCCTTCTTCCAGAACTTGCAACTCACCGATACGCAGCAGATCATCGCCGCCGAAGTGCTGAAAGAAATTCGCACCCGCCTCGGCTTCTTGATCGATGTCGGTCTCGATTACTTGTCGCTCGATCGAACCGCGCCCACGCTCTCGGGCGGTGAATCGCAGCGGATTCGTCTCGCCGGTCAAATCGGCAGCGGACTCGTCGGTGTGCTTTACATCCTCGATGAACCGTCCATTGGCCTGCACCCGCGCGATAACGACCGCTTGCTCGCCACGCTCCGTCGCTTGCGCGATATGGGCAACACCGTCATCGTTGTCGAGCACGACGAAGACACCATTTGGGCCGCCGATCAAATTCTCGACTTCGGTCCTGGTCCCGGTGTGCGCGGCGGTGAACTCGTCGCGCAAGGTCGCCCTGGCGAAGTGCTCAAGGCTGAGCGGAGCATTACCGGCAAGTACCTGTCGGGCGAACTCGAAATAGCCGTCCCCAAGCAGCGGCGCGCTCGTACCGACAGGAGCCTGAGGATTCTCGGCGCGGAACATAACAATCTGAAGAACGTCGATGTCGAGATTCCGCTCGGCGCGTTCGTCTGCGTCACGGGCGTCTCCGGCTCCGGCAAGAGCTCGCTCATCAGCGATATTCTGGTCGAGACATTGCACCGCGATTTGAACAAAGGTGACGGCAATCCTGGTAAGCATCGCGCCATCGAAGGAATGGAGCATCTCGATAAGCTCATCGCCATCGATCAAACGCCCATCGGTCGCACGCCCCGCAGCAATCCCGGCACCTACGTCAAACTGTTCGACGAAATTCGCGATCTGTTCACGCAAATGCCGGAAGCGAAGCGCCGTGGCTTCAAGCCCGGGCGCTTCAGCTTTAATGTCGAAGGTGGACGTTGCGAAGCCTGTGAAGGAAACGGCAGCACGCGGCTCGAAATGGATTTTCTCGCCGACGTGTGGGTCACTTGCCCGGTCTGCGAAGGCAAACGCTTCAGCCGTGAAACGCTGCAGGTTCGCTTCAAGGACAAGAGCATTGCCGATGTGCTCGAAATGGACGTGCAGCAATTGCTCGGCCTGTTCGAAAATGTGCCGAACATTCATCACCGTCTGCAAACCTTGCACGACGTCGGTCTCGACTACATCAAGCTGGGCCAGCCTTCGCCGACCCTCAGCGGTGGTGAAGCTCAGCGCATCAAGTTGGCCCGCGAACTGGTGAAAAAGAGCACCGGCAAGACGCTCTACTTGCTCGATGAGCCCACGACTGGTTTGCACTTCGCCGATATTCAACTGCTATTGAAGGTGCTGCACAACTTTGTCGATGCCGGGAATACGGTCCTTGTCGTCGAGCACAACCTCGACGTCATCAAGACGGCTGACTGGGTCATCGACATGGGGCCCGAAGGTGGTGCCGCCGGTGGGCAGTTGCTGGCCGCAGGCACGCCCGAAGACATCGTGAAGGTTGCCGGTTCCTATACGGGCCGCGCGCTGAGCAGGGTGCTCGATGGCTCGGCGGCCAAAGAGGCTCGCGAAAAAGCCTACGCCGCTTTGCATCCTAGCGAAGAAGAAACCAAGAACAACGGCAAGAAGAAGGCCAAGAAGAACACCGGGCTGATCGAACGCCCCGGGACGCAAGGCCCGCCTCACCTGGCCACGCATATCACCGTCCGCGGTGCCAAGCAGCACAACCTGAAAGACGTCAGCGCCAGCATTGAGCGCGACAAGATGACGGTCTTCTGCGGTCCTAGCGGCAGCGGCAAAAGCTCGCTGGCGATGGACACCATCTATGCCGAAGGTCAGCGACGTTATGTCGAAAGCCTAAGCAGTTACGCTCGGCAATTTGTCGCGCAGATGCAAAAGCCGATCGTCGACCACATCGACGGTCTCTCCCCGGCCATTGCCATCGAGCAAAAGAACCTTGGTCACACGCCCCGCTCGACCGTGGGCACCGTCACCGAAATTTATGACTACCTGCGCATCCTCATGGCGCGGCTCGGGCAGCTGTATTGCCCCACGTGTGAGATTCCCGTTGGTACGCAATCGGCGGATCAGGTCGTCGATACGATCCTCGCCGAAACGCCCGGGGCCAAGCTCTTTTTGATGGCCCCCGTCGAGATTGACGTCGGCCAGCAATACGCCACGTTGTGGGAAGATCTGCGCACCAAGGGTTACAACCGCATCCGCATCAACAATCAATCTCACACGCTTGATGCTGTGCCCGAGATTGATCGTCGCCGCAAACACAAGGTGGAAGTCGTTCTCGACCGCATCACGGTCAAGGAAGAGGCACGCTCGCGCATTGCGGGGAGCATCGAGCAAGCGCTCGCTCTCGGCAAGGGTGTGATGCACGTCGCTTACGTGCAAGACGACGTGCCCGAAGCCAAGTGGCGAACCGTCGCGCACAGCCAACATCTGGCGTGTCACGAATGCGGTCGCAGTTTCGAGCCACTGACGCCCCACAGCTTTTCGTTCAATAGTCCGCTCGGTTGGTGCACATCGTGCGAAGGCCTGGGCGTGCAAACCGGTGCCAATCCGGCCGCACTACTCTCCGATCCCAAGCTCACGCTCGCTCAAGGCGCGCTAGCCCTTTGGCCTAATCTGCAAACGTCCTATGCCATGGCGATGCTCGAAGCACTCGGCCAAGGCACCGGCGTGCCCCTTGATGTACCGTTCGATCAACTGCCCCATCGGCAACGACGCACGGTGTTGTACGGCGCGGAAGAACAATGGTTCGATGTGTTGCCGCCCGGTGCGACTGGCAAGAAAGCCAAGCCGCTGTTTCGCTTTCAGTTCAAGGGCTTGTATCCGGCGCTCGAAGAAGCCTCGAAGCTGTCGCCGCTGCTGCGTATTCGCCTGGAACAACTGGTCGCCGATGTCGAATGCTCAACCTGCGGCGGAAGTCGCTTGCGCGATGATGCCTCCGCAGTCCGCTTTCGCAATCAGACGATCGGCGAACTCGGTCGCATGCCACTCGCTCACTTTCAAACGGCGATTGCCAATTGGAACCTCAGCGAACGGGAACGAAAGATCGCCGGCGAACTGCTGCGTGAAATTACCGGCCGGCTGCAGTTCCTCCTCGACGTTGGTCTCGATTATCTGTCGCTCTCTCGCCCGGCGGCGACTCTGTCGAATGGCGAAGCCCAGCGAATTCGCCTCGCCAGTCAACTCGGCAGCGGATTGTGCGGCGTGTTGTATGTACTCGACGAACCGACCATCGGTTTGCACCCGCGCGACAACACCCGCTTGCTCGGCGCGCTTCACAAGCTCCGCGATCTCGGCAACACGCTCATTGTGGTCGAGCACGACCGCGAAGTGATCGAGCATTGCGATCACTTGCTGGACTTTGGTCCCCGGGCAGGAAGACTTGGCGGCGAGATCGTCGCCAGTGCTCACCCCAGCGATCTCGATAGCCAACCGCGCAGCGTCACGGGACCGTACCTGAGCAATCGGAAGGCGATTCCCGTTCCCAAGACGCGCCGCATTGGCCACGCTCTGCCTCCCGTCGATGCGAACGGCGAACCAGCGGTTCCGGTGAAGGCCAGCAAGAAGAAAAAGGCTCCGCTGACTGCGGTGGCTGCGAACAGTGGTGAACCGGACCGGCTAAAGCCGGAACTCCAGCAAGCGTGGATTGAGGTCGTCGGCGCGCGGCACAACAACCTGCGCAACGTGACGGCCAAGATTCCGCTTGGTACGCTCACGGCTGTCACCGGCCCCAGCGGTAGCGGCAAGAGCACGCTCATCGAAGATGTGCTGTACGCGTCCATTGCCCGCCAGTTGCATCGCGCGTCGGTCATTCCCGGCCAGCACGACGCGATTCACGGCCTCGAGCACATCAACAAGGTGATTCGCGTCGATCAGCAGCCGCTGGGTAACTCGCCCACTTCGAATCCAGCTACTTACACGGGCTGCTTCGAACTGATCCGCACCCTCTTCTCGCAATTGCCCGAGGCCAAGGTGCGCGGCTACTCCGGCCGCCGCTTCAGCTTTAATGTTCCCGGCGGTCGCTGCGAAGCCTGCGAAGGAAACGGCCAGAAGCGAATCGAAATGCACTTTCTGCCCGACGTCTGGGTCGAGTGCGACGTCTGCCGCGGCAAGCGGTACAACCCCGAAACGCTGGCGGTCATGTTCCACGGGCACAGCATCAGCGATGTGCTCGATATGACCTGTGGCGATGCCCTGAAGCTCTTCGAGAACATTCCCAAGATCCGCCGCATCATGCAAACGCTTTGCGACGTGGGGCTCGACTATCTCACACTCGGTCAACCTGCTCCGACGCTCTCGGGGGGTGAAGCTCAGCGCGTGAAGCTCGCCGCGGAGCTCTCGCGTCCCGATACCGGCCGCACGCTCTACCTGCTCGATGAACCGACGACCGGTTTGCATTTCGACGATCTGGCCAAGCTGCTCGAAGTGCTGCAACGGCTGGTCGATATCGGCAACACGGTCGTCCTCATCGAACACAACCTCGACATCATCAAAAGCTGCGACTGGATGATCGACATGGGGCCCGACGCGGGCGAAGGGGGCGGCCAGGTCGTCGCCTTCGGCACGCCCGACGAAGTTGTGCAGCGTCACGTCGCCGCGCATGGCCTGCCCGCCGTGGCGCAAACCAGTTTGCAACCGAAAGCCAAAGCCAAGAAAAAGTCCGCCAAGGACGAGCGACAATTCTCGGCCGAAGAATTGGCGGCGATCCCGTTCTCGCACACCGCCGCCGCGCTCGCTCCCGTGCTGCTGGCCGGACCGTTCGAAGATCGCAAGAAGTACGACCCGAACGAAGCGGAGCAAGAACAGCAGGGCGATCTCGATATCACCGAGGTCGGCAAGACGGTGAAGATGCCCTGGGAAGTCGACGGTCGCAAATGGCACACCGAGTCGCGCGTCGGCCGCACCGGCGAGGCTTGTAAGTGGGACGGCCGCATCCTGGACGAAGTGGTCGACCGCATTCACTCGCTGGGCGAGTTCAGCGAAACCGACTGGAGCGAACGCTCCGTCGTCGAGATCGCCGCCAGCAAGAAAAGTGATGGCTGGTTCTTCCATGCGATCACCGGCGAAACCTGGCTGCTCAAATTGAAATTCCGCGTTTACAAGGGAACCTTCAAACGCGAGGCCTTGCAGGAACGAATCAAACTGAAGACGCTCAACGAGCTGGCCGACCTGCCCATCTATGGCAACGAGCCACGCGTGAAAGTGAAAACGCTGCAAGGGCCGTGGCAAGAGATCGAAGTTCGCGTGCACTCGTACGACGAAGTCGACACGCCCGAGTTCTGGCAGTTTGTCGACGACGCCGTGCAGGGCTTCTTCAAGTTCACCGAGAAGGCCACCGTCTCGCCCGAAGACGTTTCGCCCTGGAAGGTGCTCGGCCAGAAGTGGCATCTGCTCCGCAAGGGTTTCCCACCAGGTCGCAACGTGGAGTGGAAAGCCGAAACGCTCGAAGAGTTGTGTGAACTCATCAAAGAGGTCGCGCCGGAGAGCGAGTTCCTCTGGAATAACCAGCAGCTGGTTCGTGTACTGGTGCCGCAAGCCCGCGATGCCTGGGCGACGCTCTATACCAAGCGGCCGCAGTCGCTTTTACTCGTGCTGAACGGCCCCAAAGGAAAGTTCGCCCTCGGCGGCATTACTACGTTGGGCTCGACCCGGGAGTTTGACGATTTGAGCAAGGAGCGAGATGTGATCAAGATTCACTTCGCCAATATCGAACAAGTCCATCAGCCCGAACTGCGGCAGTTCCTGACGCAGCATTTGGCGTCGCTGGGCAAACTGCGAGAGGTGGCCTCGTGAGCGATCGACTCGTAGCCCCGACATTTCTTTTCCGTTTCGCCGCCCCTTGCTTCTACACCGCGGACTTGTGGTCGAGCAAAGGTACGTCCCTTGGTCCCAAGCACATTTTGCCTTGCTTCGGCGAACTCGAAGGAAAGAAGATTCACACCGAGGTCCGCGCGGGCTGGAGCGAAGCGGGCTTAGCGTTTCAATTCGCGATCAAAGGCAAGACGCAGCCGCCGTGGTGCCGCGACTCGCGGATCGACGATAGCGATGGCGTACAGCTGTGGATCGACACCCGCAACACGCAGAACATTCACCGCGCCGGCCGCTTCTGTCATCGAATTGCCCTGTTGCCCCTCGGTGCTGGCCGCAAGCTCGATGAACCCCTCATCGCCCTGCTCGCCATCAACCGCGCGAAAGAAAGCCCACGCGAGATCGATACTCGCCTGCTGCAAATTCGCGGCGAACGCCGGCACGACGGCTACACGCTGCAGGCTTTCCTGCCCGTGCAAACGCTCACCGGCTTTGCCCCCGGCGATCAGCCTGCCATCGGCTTCACCTACGCCGTCATCGACCGCGAACTAGGCCCCCAAACCTTCACCGTCGGCCCCGAGTTTCCCTTCGCCGAAGACCCCAGCCTGTGGGGCACGTTGAATCTGGTGAAGTAAATGCAGAACGTAGAAGTCAGAATGCAGAATGAATTCACAGTTCTGCATTCTGCGTTCTTACTTTTGCATTCCTACAACGTGGGCCCAATCTGCCACGGCACGAACTCTTCGTCGCCGTAGCCCAGCAGCTCGCTCTTGGTTTTTTCGCCACTGGCGACGGAGATGATCTTTTCGAAGATCTCGCGGCCCACTTCTTCGACGCTCTTGCCGTTGAGGATCTCGCCGGCGTTGATGTCCATGTCGTCGATCATCCGTTCGTACATGGGCGTGTTGCTGGCGACCTTGATCGACGGTACCGGCTTGCAGCCAAAGCAACTGCCGCGGCCCGTGGTGAAAACGATCATGTTGCAGCCGCCGGCGACGAGTCCCGTCACGCTCGGCGGGTCAAAGCCCGGAGTGTCCATCACGCAGAAGCCTTTGGCCGTGATGGGCTCAGCATATTGATAGACTTCGCTGAGCGCCGTGGTGCCTGCTTTCGCCACCGCGCCGAGTGACTTCTCGGCGATGGTCGTCAGGCCACCTTCCTTGTTGCCGACCGACGGATTGTTGTCGATCTCGACGCCATACAAGCTGGTATGCCACAGCCACCATTTGATCCGCTCCAGCAGCTTATCGGCGACTTCCACGGACTTTGCGCGGCGGGTGAGCAAATGCTCGGCACCGTAGATTTCGGTCGTTTCGGCCAGCACGCTCGTGCCCCCCGCCGCGACCAGCATATCGCTAGCAACACCGAGCGCCGGATTGCAAGTCACACCGCTGTTGCCATCGGAGCCGCCGCAGTTGGTGCCGAGAATGATCTCGCTGATCGGGATCGCTTCGCGGCGTACATCGTTGGCCTGCGGCAACAGTTCCGCGAGGACCTTGATGCCCGCTTCGACGGTCTTCGCAGTACCGCCCAGATCTTGCATCGAGAGAATCGGCGGCAACTTGCGATTGCCTTTGCCGTCGAGAGTAAGGAGCTTTTGCGAATCGAGCAGGTAGCCAATCGGCGCGTTCTCGCAGCCGAGGCCGATGATCAAAAAACCGCCGATGTTCGGATGCCGTGCTGCCCCGGCCAGTGTGCGGGCGAGAATCTCGTGCTGCAAGCCGCCGTACTGCAACCCGCAGCCGCCGCCGTGACGAAAGGCAATCACGCCGTCGATGTTCGGGTAAGCCTTCAGCACTTCCTTGTCGAACCGTTCGGCAATGTAACGCGACACGGTCGACGAGCAGTTCACCGACGAAATGATGCCGACGTAGTTCCGCGTTCCCGAGCGGCCATCTTTGCGGCGAAAGCCTTGAAAGGTGCGCCCAGTGATCGGCGGCAGGTCGGCGGGAATCTGCTCTGCCTTAGCATAGTCGCGGACGAAGTCGCCGTTGTGCAAGTTATGGCTGTGAATCCAGTCGCCTGGTTCAGCGGCCGCGGTCGTGGCCCCGATGATCTGGCCGTACTTCAGCACCAGCGCACCCTTGGCGATCGGCACCAGGGCGATTTTGTGCCCGATCTTCACGGCCTGATTCAGAGTGATCGAGCGCTCACCGACTTGCAGCTTTTCGCCCGCAGCTAGGTGGCGCGCGGCGACAATAATATTGTCTTCGGGATGCAAATGCACGACATCGGTCAAGCGACCGGCAGTGGCGATCATGGTGTTCCTAACGACCGAATCGAGCGGCGAGTGGCGGAAATAGCTACCGAGCGGCAAGGAGGCATCACGACCGTGACGGTGTGATGCAGTCCGCATTATACGGGATCAGGACGTTTGCGGCGTCCGCTCTGCGGAAGCGGCTAAAGTCCGGCCGAACGCGAAGCTACGCAATCCCGCGCTTGCGCAGTTCGCCGACGACATTTTGTACGATGCGGGCAACGTGATCGGCATCGACGGCGGGCGTGACCTTGCACCCGGCGCTCGGTTCTTTGGTGAAACCCTCGGCGGCGAGCAGGCATTGAAGCTGGTCGCTGAGCTGGCGGAGTTGATCGACTTGCACAGCGGACTTCGGCTGGCGGCTCGGACCGGGCTCGATGCCGCGCAGCTTGAGTGCCGCGCGAAAGCCATCGGGAAATTCGGCCGAGTAGAGCATCGTGTCGAACAGCGGGAGCAAGCGATACTGCAGGTCGCGGGCTTCGTCGATCTTGCCCGCGATGGTCAGTTCGTACAGCTTTTTGGTGATCTCGGGCGCGACACCGCTAGTCGCGTTGGTGCCGCCATCGCAACCGATGAGCAGCATGGGCATCAGCGCGGCATCCCAGCCGGTCATGAAGCCGAAGTCGGGCCGCAGTTTGCGCACGGCGGCGATCATTCGCATCATGTGGGGCAGATCGCCCGAGCTGTCTTTGATGGCGATCACGCGCGGGCACTCTTCGGCCAGTCGTTGCACCGTGGGCACATCGATGGGCGATGCGAACATCGGGATGTTGTAGAGCGTGATATCGATCGGACTGTTGTCGGCAATCTCCTTGAAGTAGGCATACACGCCGGCCGGCGACAACTTGTAGTAGAACGGCGACACGATGGCCACGGCGCGGCAACCGAGCGTGTGGTAGTACTCGCAGGCTTTGATCGTTTCGCGGGCGTTTGCTTCAGCCGCACCAGCCAAGATCGGCACGCGGCCGCGCGTCTGATCGGCCATGATTTCGATGATCCGCCGCCGCTCTTCAACGGTGAAACGCGTGAACTCGCCCGTGCTGCCGTTGGGATAAAGTCCGTGGACGCCGTGGTCGATGAGCCAATCGACGTAGCGGCGCAGCTCCGGCTCGTTGATCTCCGCATCGCTCGTCAGCGGGACGATGTTGGGCGTAAAAATGCCGCGCAGGCGGTTCTCAGCGGTGGCTGCCATAGTGGGTGAGTAGCGGATTGCGTATCGAGGGGAATAAGTCGGGTCAAGAAATGCGATAGCGGTTGTCTGCTACAACCTAATTCGGCTCAAACTTTCCGCAAGTTTCCGCCCGGCTGGTCTGTGCGGCTTGTTTCGATTATCTGGCTTAGCCGCTACAAAAGCATAGCGGTTGCCCCCTTCGCTTAGTTAGCCCCCCATTTACCTGAGCCCTGAGCCGGAAGCGTTAGCGCCCGGCTCATCAAGTAACTACGACAAAGTCTGGAAGGATTCGGTCCGTGCCGAAAACGCGAAACTCGAAACGGCGAATGCCGACTGCCGAAGTCACCCCAGCGGTATTGCCGGCGGGCGATCTGCTGCAGCGCGCGGGGCTGCGTTGGTCGGCAGCGGCGGCGGTGATTGCCATCAGTCTCTTCTTTTGGATGTGGCTGTTTCTCGATCACTCGGCGGTGCGTCGTCAGGTCATCCAACTCGTCCTTACACCCGAGTTTGTCGTTGGCAATTGGTTCGGCGAATGGCGTAAGTCGGTGCCGATCGCGTTTTTCGATCGCTTGCCGATCCTCTTCACCGCGGCGCTAATCATTGGCGCGAGTATCGGCCCGGGCTCACTGCTGGTGATGTTGCTGACGAATAAGAAATCACTCGACAAGCTCGAGCACGTCACCCTGTCGATTGGTGCCGGGCTGAATCTCGCTTCGCTGTATGTGCTCGCGGGTGGCCTGGTTCCTGGTTCGCTGCATCAGCTGTGGTGGATCTGGCTGGGGCTGCTGATTGGCCTGCTGACGTTGCCCCTTCTCGTCTATCGTCTGCTGCAACCGAGCGAACTGGAACTGCCTGCCTCAACTGTTCCGCGCTCGTGGGCCGAGCGTTACGCAGGCTGGTTCATCGCGCTGTTCAGCTTGCCGTACTTGCTGGGCGGCATGCTCCCCCCGTGGGACTTCGACGTTCGCGAGTACCACCTGCAAGCGCCCAAGGAATGGCTGCAGCGCGGGCAGATCGATTTTCTGCCGCACAATGTGTATGCGAACATGCCTCTCGGGGCCGAGCTGCAGGCCATCACGGCGACGGCAATCCTCGGCGGTGGTGAAGAGGCCTGGTGGCTGGGCGGGCTCACGGCCAAAACGCTGATGAGTCTGTTTGCACCACTGACGGCTGTCTTGCTCTGGAGCATCGGTCGTCGCAGTCTCTCCGGTACCATCGGGCTGGCCGCTGCGCTCTGTTATTTGTCGTTCCCGCTCGTGGCGCACGTGTCGATGCAAGGGCTGAACGATGCGGTCCTCGGTTTCTATCTACTGGCTACCTGGTGGGTCTGGCAGAAGAGCGAAACGGGCGATTGGCGAGCGCTCATTCTCGCTGGCTTCTTTGCCGGTGCAGCGGCCGCGGTGAAGTATCCCGCGCTGGTGTTCGTGGTCGTGCCCCTCTGTGTCGAAACGCTGCTGCGCAAATTGGGACTGCGCGGACAGCGGGCCGCAGCCATGAATGCGAATCGCTTTCAACAGGCTGCCGTTAGTCTGTCGCTGTTGCTAATCGGCCTGCTGCTCGGCGGCTCACTCTGGTATGCCAAAAACAAAGCCCTCACCGGCAACCCGTTCTATCCGCTGCTTGCAAAAACACTGGGCGGCGAAACTCGCACGCCCGAGAAAGATGCCCGCTGGGTGAAGGCCCACCAAGTGCCTCAAGACGCCGAGGGCCGGCGCATTACCCTGCGGCAGTTGTATAACGGCCTGCGCGAACTGACCTTCCACGGCACGTTTGCCAGTCCACTTTTGTTGCCGCTTTTCCTGCTCGGCACGTGGGCCCTGCTCGTGCTCTGGTGGAACTACTCGGCGGAACAAGGAGCGGCGATTCGTTTCGGGCTCCTCTCGCTGGGACTACTGTCGTTCATTGTCGCTGCCTGGTTCCTGGTGACGCACCGCATCGAACGATTTCTCGTCCCCGCGTTGCCGCTGGCCGCGCTCGTAGCCGGCTATGGGTATGTGTATGTGAAGGAACAAGCCGGTGCGACGATTGCCCGCTTATTCTTGGCGGTAGGCCTGCTCTTCAGTTGGCTGCTCATCGCTGGCACGGGCCTGACGAGCGATCCTCGCTGGTTCGTGGCGCTGACTCACTTGCGTGGCGAACCGCTCAACGCTGCCGAGATCGATAAGCCCACGAACTCGCCGCAGCGGCTCTCGCCGGCCGAGCGCTGGATCAGTGAGTTCACCGCGCCCGGCGAGGGTGTGTTACTTGTGGGCGGAGCCACGCCCTGGGATCTGCCGGCCAAGTCGGCGGAGACAAGCATCTATTACAACACTTGCTTCGACGACTGCTTGTTCACCGAGTGGACGCAGAACAAGTTGCCCGAAGAACAGCGGGCCGCGTTCCTCGAAAAGGGTGTGCGGTTTGTCGTTGTCGATTGGAACGAACTGCGCCGCTACTTGAGCCCCGGCAACTACGGCTACGATCGGCGATTCTCGGCGAAGCACATCGATCAGCTGGTCGCCGATCGCGTGTTGCGTGAAGAAACGCGACTGGGCCCGGAAGCACCCTGGAAAGACAACAAGCGGCCGCGGCCGCCCCAGCAGATCTATCGTGTGCTCACTTCGGACGAAGCGGCTGCAGCCGGCAAGGCCGCCCGCGCAGGCCAAAAAGCGGCGACCAAAAACATCCAACCCACCCCGAGCGCTGCGCCGCCGACATCGGCAATCCAATCAAAGACATCGGGCGAGCGGCCGGGAATCAAACCCTGAGTGATTTCGTCCACCGCGCCATACACGGCAATCGCGAAAAAGCACCCGATGAAGCCCAGCGGATGGTTTGGGCGCCACGCCGAGTAAGCCCAGCAGAGGAGCACCGACAGCCCGAAGTAGGCCGCGGCGTGCTGAAGTTTATCGCTCGAGCCGATGGGCCCCGGCAACGAGATCGGCACGTGCGTCAGCGTGAAAATGAGCGTCCAGTAGGCAGCGACAATCACCGAGATCAGCAGGAGCCGAGTTTTCAGACGTTTGGGCACGGGCGACTCAGCAAAAGCGAACGGACGCGTAACGGGCGAGGGATTAAACTGAGTGACGCTGCCGGCTCAGAAAAAATACCACAGTCCAGTATATCATTGGGCCTGTGATCGGCTGTTCATGTTGCGGGGCGGGTTATGACGGTTCTAGTGACAGGTGGAGCGGGCTTTATCGGCGGCCATCTGTGCCGCGCGCTGGCCGCTGCCGGTTACGAGCGCATCGTCGTGCTCGATAACTTCAATTCTTATTACGATCCGCAACTCAAGCGAGACACAGCCGACGAGTTAGCGGTTCTTCCCCAGCTGAAGATTGTCGAAGCCGACTTTTGCGATGCACCAGCGATGCAACAGCTGTTCGCGGCCGAGCAGTTCCAGCACGTGATTCACCTGGGTGGTTCGCCGGGTGTGCCGTACAGCGTGAAGCATCCGGAAGAAGTGGTGCTCAACAACGTGCAAGGGACACTCTCGCTGCTGGAGGCCGCCCGCGATTATCCGGTCGAGCGATTTCTGTTCGCCAGTTCGTCGACCGTCTATGGTCAGGGTGCGAAAGCACCGTTCGTCGAAGATGCGCCGCTCGGCATCCCGGCCAGTCCGTATGGCGTTAGCAAGCGGACGGCCGAATTGCTGGGGTTGAACTACTTTCACTTGCACCGAGTACCTTTCACTTCACTCCGTTTTTTCAATGTCTATGGTCCGCGTTTACGACCTGAGCTTTCGCTGGCGGTCTTTGCACGCAAGATTCTGGCGGGCGAGAGCTTGCCTCTCTTTGGCGACGGCAGTGTGCTCCGCGACTTTACCCACGTCAGCGATATTTGCCGCGGCATTGTCAGTTCGCTCACCGCGCCGAACATCGCGGGTGAATGTCTCAACCTGGGTCACGATCAGCCCGTCAGCATTCGCCAACTCATTGCCCTGATCGAACAGGCCGCCAGTCAAAAGGCAATCATCGACTACCTTCCTCCTCGCGGCGAAGACCTTCCGCTCACGCATGCCGACCTCACCAAGTCCCGTCGCCTGCTCGGCTACGAACCACGAGTTGAGATCGAGGCGGGGGTGAGAGAGTATGTGGAGTGGCTGCGAGGAAGAGGTTAGAAGTTAAAACCTGGGGCCATACGGCGGGAGTAACCAAAATGCCCTTCGCCCCAGTTTGGCTGGCAGCTTAGGGCGGGCTTGCCGGGGGTTCTACTTTTGCTGGAGCTTCTGAATTGTCGGAAGGCTGAGTTGGTTGATTGCCGCGCCAGACGGGACGTCCGGATTCAGCCTGACGTCGCCGCGCATCTCGAGTGATCGCAAACAAGTCATTCCCATGTTCGGCTGCGATTGCTTCGCGGATCCGATGCAAATCCTGAATGATGGAATCAGGTGAGGGCTCAATCTGTGTTGGCTTGTTCATCGACCATCTCCTCTGGGGTGCAGACAGTGGGCAATTCAAACCCCGAATCCAGCAATATCCTTCGAATTTGAGGAAGGATTCGCGCATTGGCAATATGTGTGCAATTCCACGTCAACAGATAGTCTAACCGATGATACGACGCAGCACAGATGTGCAGTGCATCGACCAGGGCCGAAGGCGGGAGCACTGCAGTTGCCATCAGCTTTTCGGCTAGTGCAGGAATTGCGTCCGAAATCTCGAGCAATTGTATCTCGCCGATGATTGCGAGGCGTTCATTGGCAAGTTTTGCATTGCCCTGCGCGGCTTCATCAATCACGTATTGCGATGTCAAGAGTTGGTATCGATGCCGCTCCTCATTCCACCAGCGTTGTGTTAGCAGTTGTCTCGCAGCGGACACGATATGCGAACTTGCCCGAGCGCGCAGAAAGCTGATGATCGAGGTTTCGATGTAGATCGTTTTCATTGCGCAACTCACTCACGAACTACGCGGCGGGAATCACTGAGTCGGTGATGGTACCGGTGAAAAGTTGCCACTATCATCAGCCCACGCGAGCGGAAGTTCAACGGTTGTCTGTGACAGTCAAACCAGGGCGAACAAACCATGAAGCTGGGCTTGATCAATTCGGCATGGGTGCAGGCAAATCAGCCGACGGAATATGGACTGCAAAAGACCAAAGAACTGGGCTTTGATAGCGTCGATATTTTCGTCGACCCGCTCGATATCGACATTCGCGAGCGGTTGCTGATCAAGCGGGAGTGCGATCGGCTGCAACTGCCGATTATCTCCATCGCCTGCGTCGCTGTGGGGCTGATCGACTTCAACCCGAGCGTGCGGCGGTTTCACATCGACCGCGTGCAAGAGTATCTCGACCTGGCTTACGAGTACGAGGCGAAGAATGTGTTGCTCGTGCTGGGCGAATACATTTGGAATCAGGAAGTGATTCCGCCGGCCGAGCAATGGAAATTCGCCGTTGAGACTTGTCAGCAATTGGGAGATTACGCGGCGAACCTCGGCGTGCAGATCGCGCTCGAACTGGAACCATTCCAGTTGTCGTTGCTGAACAACGTCGACAACATGGTCCGCTTTCTCGACGACTGCGCTCATCCGGCGGTCCAGGCGAACATCGATGTTTCGCATCTCGTCCTGGCCAATGTCGCGCCGGAGGAACTGCGGCGGCTGAAAGGCCGCGCGATTCACGTTCACATCAGCGATTGCAACGGCAAGCAGCATGGGGACCTGCCACCGGGCCGCGGTGTGGTCCCGTTCGAACCCTACCTGCGCGAGATCAAAGACCTGAACATCGATGGGGCGATCAGCATCGAACTGGAGTATTCTCCCGAGCCCGACAAGATCACCGAGTGGGTCACCGAGGCCTATCAAGCGACCGACAAGCTGATGCGCGCGGCAGACCTACGGTAGCAATTCGCCCGGTAACATCTCGACCGTTCGCAACTCGCCATTGAGCCAGCTGACGAACCGTTTGGCATCTTCCTCGGTCACTTGTTCCGGCAGCTTCAGGCTTCGCACGGTATTGGTTGCCGGATCGTGAAAGGGCAACTCCACGGGAAAGCGTTCACTTTTGTCCCCATCGCTGTCGGTCGTCTGGCGACGTGAATAGCGGGCGGGCTGCAGGTCTTGCTCCACGACCAGCGAGACCCGGCCATCGGCTTCGCGGATCTCGATGGTGCCGCGCATCGTATCGCGACGAAGTTGCGAATAGTACTTCGCGGCCAGCCACCAACCGACCAGCGGCGCTGTGAGGGTAATGATTCCACCCATGGCGATCGCCAGTTCGAGTGAGATCACGATGCTCGCCAGCATCACGCCAAAAACCGTAATGAAGCCCGTTGCTCCCCAAGCGACGAGTGCCATGAACGCGGGGCTCGCCTGATAGATACGAATCACACGGTTCAGACCATCATCGCGCACCGAGAGTCCGATCACGGGGCGGCCCAGTTGCCTGCCGCGCAGCCAGGCGTAGACACCGCCGACAAGTCCGAAAGCGAACGCATTGAACGGGGTCAAAAACAGGAGGCCGGCGAAGGAGGTAATCGCGAGACCTGTTTCGAGCACCGCATGCTGCGGCGAGGAAGGGTGGTAGTAAACGGGAACCGTCTGCTGCACGGGGTAGTTGCGAACCGTGGCCTCGGAGTGGCTCTTGCCGAGTCCCGCGTAGTCGTAACGAATCGTCTTGCCCTCGTACGCCTGGCCATTCACCTGGTAGCGAAAGTGAACCTCCGCGCTATACGAGTTTCCCTCGCTATCGTGATTGACCTTCACTGCGGAATGCGTGACTGTCCCCTCGGTCGCCGAGTAACGGAAGGTCTGCACCTGCCGAAACAGCTGGACGAGCATTACGCCGTCAAACGTGAACGTCAGTCCACACCAGAGGCCCCCAAATAGAATGGCGAACACGATGCCACAGCCCAGTTTTTGCATTCAATCCTCAAGTAGCGACTCACAGAAAGCACACCTCAATCTTACCTGCTTCCTTTACCAGGGTATTCGGGCTATGGGAGCCGGACTTGTGTGAATTTACCGCGTGCATTGCCCGAAGAATTGTCTATCTGTCAATTCAGGAAGGACTTGCATCGAAATAGGCCAACGACGACGATAAAGAGTAGGTGGCACAGCTACCCTCCCACCGTTGGTGTTCCCGCCCCGCCGCTGCCGAATCGATCGCAGGAAGTTGTCATGCTGAATCTCGCTGGCCCCCGTCAGGCCAAACTTTGCAACGGCCAATCGCGGCGCAGTTTTTTGCAAATCGGCGCGCTCGGGCTGGGCGGTTTGTCGCTGGCGAATCTGCTCGAGTTGGAAGCTCAGGCAGGCACGCAGAAAAGTCACAAGTCGGTCATCATGATCTACTGCTGTGGTGGGCCGCCGCATCAGGATATGTACGACATCAAGATCGATGCCCCCGCCGAGATTCGCGGCGAGTTCGATCCGATCAAGACCAACGTCCCGGGCATCGAGATCTGCGAACTGATGCCGAACATGGCCCGCATCATGGACAAGCTCGTGCCGATTCGCACCATCGTCGGTGCCCGCGACGAGCACGCCGGCTATCAATGTTTTACCGGTCACTTGAGCGCCAATCCGCCCGCTGGAGGTTGGCCCCACGTCGGCTCGTCCGTCTCGCGCTTGCAAGGCGCGACTGCACCAGGCGTGCCACCGTTTGTGAGCCTCTGTTATCAGACGCAGCACAAGCCGTACAACGAACCTCACGGCGGCTTCCTCGGCCTCGGCCACTCGGCGTTTCGTCCGATGGGTGAGGGGCGCGACGATCTGGTGCTGCAAGGGATCGATGCCACGCGCCTCGATGACCGCCGCAATCTGCTGACGAACGTCGACAACTTTCGTCGCCAGTGGGACAGCAGTCGTTCGATGGACGGCCTCGATGTCTTCACGCAGCGGGCGATGGGCATCCTCACCTCGTCGCAACTGTTCGACGCGCTCGATATCACCAAGGAAGACGACAAAACGCGTGCTCGCTACGGCTACTACGATCCCTCGAAGGCCAAGGGAGATGGCGCTCCGCGAGTGCCGCAGAATCTGTTGCTCGCGCGGCGACTCGTCGAAGCAGGTGTGCGCGTCGTGACGATCAACTACAGCTTTTGGGACTGGCACGGTCAGAATTTTAAGAACGCGAAGGGGGAGTTGCCGATTTTCGATCAGGCTGTTTCGGCCCTCGTCGAAGACCTGCACGAACGGGGCATGGACAAAGATTGCACCGTGGTCGCCTGGGGCGAATTCGGCCGCACACCCAAGATCAACAAAGACGCTGGCCGCGATCACTGGCCAGGCGTCAGCTGCGCACTGCTCGCTGGCGGCGGCATGAAGACCGGGCAAGTGATCGGTGAGACTGACCGCATGGGTGGCGAAGCCAAGGTTCGCCCTGTCACGTTCGACGAAGTACACGCCACGCTCTATCGCAACCTGGGCATCAATCTCGCCACTGCCCCCCGCCTGTTCGACTTCCGCGGCCGACCCCAGTACCTGGTCGACCCCGGCGTGAAGCCGATCAAGGAATTGATTTAGCAATTCAGGGTCGGGAGGTTTTTCGGGCGCGCCCTTACACGCTCGCATTCGTCCCGAAGGGACGCTGGCTGTAGCCACGGGTTTAGCGCCGATCGCGTTAGCGAGCGAAGCGTAACCCGTGGAAACAGATCGATAGAACATCTTCGTCCCGAAGGGACGGCGGCAGCGTTGTCGGCAGTACATCGGTATGCTGTGAGTGAACGGTCCAGCGTCCCTACGGGACGGCAACTCTTCTACGTCATTTACCACGGGTTACACCCGTGGCTACACACAGCGTCCCTACGGGACGAAAGCACAGAGAAGATAATCCCCATAGCACCCGGCAAATCACAAAATTGCTCCGCCTGCTGCGCTCGACTATCATGCTGCTTCACTGCACTCGCTCGTTTCCTTGCTAAATCACTGTGGAGCACGTCATGACGCGCAACCTGGTTCTGACTACTCTCATCCTTGGTATTGTTGGCGGTTTGGTCTCCGCAGCCCACGCTCAAGAGCCTGCCAGCATCGGCAAGCACAACCGCTGGGTGACATCGCTGCTGTTCATGAACGGCGGCAAGCAGCTGGTTACTGTCGGCGGCGAGAGCCTGCAGTATCGCCCCGGCGATGTGAAAATCTGGGATGCCACCAGTGGGGCACTGGTCACTTCGCTCGAAGGTCACCCAACGAACGTGTGGGCAGTGGCTGCTTCGAATGACGGCAAGACACTGATCACGACGGGCTACGATGGCAAGGTCATCGTCTGGGATGTCGATGGTAAGAAGCCGAAGACGACGCTCGACAAGCACAAAGGCTGGGTTCGCGCGATCGCCCTGACGAAGGACGAAAAACGCTTTGCCACCGGCGGCGAAGATGGCACGATCATCCTGTGGGAAGTCGATGGCCCGAAGGAAGTGAAGTCGTTCAAGGCTCACGACCAAGCCGTTTACTCGCTGGCCTTTGCTGCCGACGGTACGCTCGCCAGTGCTTCGACCGACAAGGCCACCAAGCTGTGGGATGCCGCCGAAGGGAAAGAAAAAGCCAAGCTCGATGGCCACGACGACGCCGTCTGGGCGCTCGCCTGGTCAGCTGATGGTAACCAACTGGCCACGGCCGGGGCCGATCGCAAGATCAAGATTCGCGACAAGGAAGGGAAAGAGCAGTTCGCCCTCGAAGGGCACAAGGACTGGATCACTTCGGTTGCCTTTTCGCCCGATGGCAGCCTGCTCGCCAGCTGCAGCCACGACAAAACCTGCAAGCTCTGGGACCTGAAAGAGAAGAAGGAAGTTCACTCGATTGGCCCCGGCAAAAGCACGGCCTGGGCGGTCGCCTTTTCGCCCGATGGCACGCTCCTCACGCTCGGCAGCCATAGTCAGTTGCAGGTGTTCAAGACCGCGGACAAGAGCGATGTGTTTCCCGCTCCCGCGGCCGCTGAAGTGAAAAAGTAAGAGCTTTCTGGCGGGGTGATTCTGCAGCCAATGGAATGAGCGGCGACTCGGATACCTCTCGGGCGCGGGTGGGTCGATGGGTGGCCTGCGCGATTGGGGTCAGGAGTCGATGGCGAGCTGGGGTTCGGTGAGTGGTGAGTCGTTCGTCGCCAAAGACTCGCCGACCCCTGGGTTTTTTGTCAATAAATAGTTGACAATAAATTAGCATGTCGGAATAATTTAACGACAAGTGCTGGCTGTCCACGAAGGCCGATTTTTCTTCTCGGCTCTTTGGTGTGCCGCTGCGCGCGTGCGGGGTAGTCGCTAGCTCGGCAGTTGTTTGCTGGCAACGAACTCTCGCAGCAGATCTTTTGCAACCTGGTGGAAAGCTATCGATCTGCTACGCAGCAGATGTGCAATTTGTCGTGTGCAGCCGCTACGAACTAAGGGAAGCGTGTTTGTCCTTGCTGTTCGGAAGTTCTCGGGCCGCCGCGGTTATCACTACAGGAACAACCCCCACCAAATGGTTGTTATCAAATGGTTATCAAGAAATCGCCCTATAACCACCAGAATTTATTTGTAAGTTGTTTATAAATAAGCGATTAGATAAGGTTTGTCGCCGCGAAAAATTGCGTCAAAAAGTTATCAAAACGGTTGAGCAAGGGGGGTGTTCAGCGGAGTTGGTTTGCTGCGGCATGGCGAGCGTGCTAACGGGGGTCGGCGAGTCTTTGGCGAAGAGCGATCCAGCGAGTGGTGTTCGCTTCACTCGCCATAGACTCCCGACCCCAGGGCTCATGATCGGCAGCCAATCGAACCCGATCACAGCTTGTCGATTACCGATGCGAGCGTCGACAGGCTTAAAGTCGATCGAATGGCTGGCGAATTGGGGTCAGGAGTCTATGGCGAGCAATCGCCTGCGGAGGTAGCTGCGTCAGTCGTCGCCAAAGACTCGCGGACCCCGAGTTTAGAAGCGGCCCGGGTTGCCGCGAGTGCGCAGGGTGCTTTCGAGGCCGAGGGTCTGGGCGGTGGTGCGGCACCATTCGCTGGTGCCATAGGGCCGGCCGGTCCGGACCGAGTGACGGATCGTGCTCAGTTCGCTGTCGGTCTGAGGCTCGTTCACGAACTTCAGCCATTCGCTGCCACGAGCGACCGGCCAGACGGCCAGTGGGATGTCGGACCGCTGGTGGTGAACCTGCCACAAGCTGCTCCACTTCCAGTGCTCGGCACGCTGAACGAGATTGGCCCGCAGGGCATTGCGTTCGACGTAGCGAGCAACCGTCAGAAAGTGATCGTCGTCTTGAACGGGAAACGATTTGAAGCGGCCTTGGTAGATGGGGCCCGTTCCGGTGGTCTTCAACTTGGCGTGACGGCGTTGGCTATGCGTGGTGGTGAGCCAGTGCAGGTAGTCGGAGAGCGAATCATCGGTGGTTGGCCATAGCAGCAGGTGAAAGTGATTCGGCATCAGGCAGTAGGCCAACATCTGCATCGCAACTCGCTGGCGCGCCTGTTCCAGTAAGGCGACAAACTGATCGTAGTCGGCCTCGTCATCAAACAGTGATTGGCGACCGGCACCGCGATTCACGACGTGAAAGACATAGCCGGCCGAGGAGAATCGCTGATGCCGGGGCATGCTCGTGCCTCTTACGTCATGCAGAATGGCTGGCGAATTGGGGTCGGGAGTCTATGGCGAGCAATGGCCTGCGGAATTAGCTGAGTCAGTCGTCGCCAAAGACTCGCCGACCCCGAGGTTATTCATCCTTTGCGCCGCCGAGGGTGAGGAAGATCTTGTACTTGTTGTTGAGGTGGGTGTGGGCGATGCTCGCGTGGCCGTCGCTGGGGAACTTTTTGCACACCTGCTGGAACATTTGAATGGCCTGTTCGGACTGGCCTGCTTCCTCGCGCGTGTAGGCAATTTGCAGCATGGCCCAGGGAGCGGAAGCCTGATCGCTGGTGACTTGTGTGTAGAGGACGATGGCCTCGTTGTATTGCTTCAAATGGCGATGACACCAGGCCATCATCTTGTACTGTTCGGGGAAGTTGTCGCACTGGCGATAGTGGCCAATGGCTTCCTTGAGTTGACCCGCTTCACGATAGGTCTCGCCAATCGCGTACCGCCAACGGTTGGAGTTCGTCGCATCGGACTTGTAAAGGTCTTCGTACACAGCGACCGCTTCGGGAATCTTCTTCGCGCCGCGATATGTGACGGCCAGTTGCTCCTGCAACTTCTTGCGGCTGTCTTCGTCGGCCTGGGCGATGGCTTGCACGTAGGTTTCAATCGCCAGGGGCAAGTTGTTCTGCTCGCGATAGCTGTAAGCAACCTGATTCAGTCCTTCGGTCTTGTTTGAGAAGCGGCGATAGGTAGTGCGGGCATCGTCCCACTTGGTGCGAGACTTGTAGAAGCCGGCCAAGCGACCGAGGAGTTCGTCGTCGGTGCCGCCGAGCGTTTTCAGCAGTTGTTCGTAAGCAGGCGGGACCTGATCGTCTCGCTTGGCAATCGCGAGCAGATCGAGCGAGTCGAGACCGTTGCGTTTTAGTTCGGCCTTGGCTTCGGGCGTGCTGAGGTCGGTGGGTGCTTGCGTCTTCAGCCAACTAATGGCCTGATCGGCCAGCTTGCCACCTTTGGCAGCGGTCTCGGGCGCGTTCATCAGTTCGGCCAAAGGCTGGCGAACGTACTCGTGCACGCGATGAGCCAACTGAGGTGCTTTGTAAGTGGTTTCGAGTGCTTTCACGCCGTCGTCGAAGGCACCTTCGCGAAAACGATGAGCGGCCAGACTGACGGAAGCATTGATGCAGGTTTGGTTCGCATCGCGATTGCGTTTGGTTTCGAAGGTGAGCTTTTTCCACAGTTCGACTCGCGTGGGAACGTCGTTCTCAATCGTCGAGATGTCGATCAGGTCATTCATCGCATAGATCGAGACGAGGTGCCCAGGATACTTGGCGACCACGTCGCGCAGAGCCTTTTTGGCTTCCTTGACACGGCCGATGTCTTTGTAGGTGCGGCCAATATAGAACGCAGCGGCAGTGGCTTGGGGCGAATCGGGCCAGTAGTCGATGACCGCTTGGTAGCCGTCCTTGATGGCCGTGTTCTGCTTGCGAAGTTGCACTTGGCAGATGCTCCACTTCAACTGTGCGTAGGGTGCGCCGGTGCTCGACTCGTACAGTTCCATGAACTTTTCGTACTCGGCGGCCGCGATCTTCCAGTTCTGTTCGCGAGCATACTTCTCGGCAATCTGCAGCTGATACCGTTCGACTTCCTTCAGTTGCTTCCAGCCATCGAGGGATAGTTCGTTCAGTTCATCGGCTCGCAGGTGGGTGAGTAAGCAACCAGCGAGCAGCAGGGCGCACATCAGGCAGCGAACGAATCTGAGCGAGGTTCGCGAAGCACAATCCATCGTCATCTCACTTCCCCTTTTGCTGCTTGCCGAGCAACCACTTCGATCGTTCGACGTAGGCATAGGTCATCACATTCGTGCCGAGTTGGTAGCAGGCTTCGTAAACTTCGGGCTTCACGCCCGAGTGGCCATCGGCCCAAGCATCGCCGATATCTCCCGGGTGATAATAGACGAGCCAGCGGCCATCGAGCGACCAGCCTAGTGCCTGCTTGCCGCCGTGCGGAGCGACGTAAGGCAGGAACGGCAGTGCATAGGGGACGCGGTGAATGGTATCGTCGAGCGGCACGGGAACCGGGCGAATGTCCGGCAGCACGCGATTCATCGCGGCCACAAACTGATTATGAAAATGCCGACTGCCGCCGTTATCGGCGAAGATCATGCCGTGGCGATCGATCAGGTACTCGCGCAGAACTTTGACGTCCTTATTCGCCAGGCTGATGTTTCCTTGACCGGTCATGTAGAGGAACGGCGGCGTAGCTTCGGGAGCGAAGTTTGAAAGCTGCTGAATGCTGCGGAACTCGGTGTTCTCGGCAATCTTGTGCTGCTTGTTCGTGAGGATGTCGAACTGCAGCAACATGTTCTCGTCGCCGCCAATACCGAACTCTTGATCCCAGTCGCCGCCGTCGTATTGCAAGCGAATGAAGCGGATCTTGCCACCCTTCTTGCCGCCACCAAAGCCCGCGCCGGTTCCCTCGCCATAGCCAACGGTGTAAGCGTGTTCGGTGACTTCCTGCAGTTGTAGCTTGACGTCGTCGATGGGTGGCACATCGAACTTGATGGCGCTGAACGGATTGATGACGAACTTCTTGCGGATCACCTTTTGGATTTTGACTTGCTGGGCAACTTGCTTGTACTGGCCACCACCGGCGGGCATATCGGCCGATTCCTGGCAGCCGCCAAACTGCAGGCCGAGCAGCAACAGACCCCAAGCGATCCAGAAGCCAGCGCTGTAAGCAATGGTCACCAGCGTCGATTGCTTGAGCTTGCGATTTCGCCGCCCGTAGTACCAGGCATGAGGATCGAAGGGATTCCAGCTGCGCTGGCCCGGTGGAGGCGCGATGGAGTCTTCGTCGGTCGCGGCATGGACGATATCGCCCTGCTGAATGTGCTGTTCGATGCGACCAAGTTCGATCTGGCGCGAGCTGACTTCCAAGTACCAGATGGCCCAGGCCAGACCGATGCTAAAGAGTCCCCAAGGGGCAAAGTCGCGAATGGTGCTCGTCAGTCCAGTCAGGCCGAGCGCTTCGCACAGGTAATGAACGGCGGGCCAGCAAGCAATGTAAGCGAGCGAGACCACGCGGGCCCACAGCAGCGTGGGAGTGCTTTTCTGGCGGACGAGATTCAGCCAAATGCCGCTGAGTGGAATTGATGGCAACAGCAGGATGCCAATGACCGGAAAGGCCCACTCTTCGTTGGGCATCGCCTGCCACAAGCAAAACCCGAGCAGCCACAGCGCGCTGTAGTAGAGCGTGATGCGCTGCAGATTGTTCAGGCGGCTGTGGAATTGAGCAATCACGGCTGTGGCTTACTTCACGTTGTCGAGCAGATTATCGAGCTTGTTTTCGAGCGGGTTGGCCTGGGGGTCGGCGTCCTTTGTTTCGTCGATGCCGAGCGCCTTCACGGCCTTGGTGTTGTTGTCGACGGGTTCTTCGGTCTTCGCCTGCTCTGCGGCCGTGGGAGCAGTTGGAGCGACTGGTGCTGGAACGGCGGCTGCCTTCTTGGGCTGCGGCGCGCCATAGACCATGTACGGCCCGATGGTAAAAATCGCGAGCACCGCGAGGGTGCCGACGGTCGAGATGATCATGCTTTGCACGAGCATGCTCGTCGACACCAGCCCGACAACTTCCTGCGGGCTGCGGCCTTGCAGGCGACTGAGAAACTCCTTGAGCTCCCCCAGCGATGCGGTGCCGTTGTTCTTCAGATTGTTCAGATCCTTCAGCGGGCCGAAGCCAGTCGATGGACGTGGTTGATTGCTTTCCATGGTTCACCTGTTCGCTATTTCACTTCGACTTCGCGACTGCAGCGCGCCGGGCCGATTTGTCTTCTTCCAGAATATGGATCAACTCGCCACCAGCCTGGCTGATGGCTTCAATCACCGGTTCAAACCGCGGCGCGGTCGTGTCTTTATCTACCTTGAGCATCACCGTACGTTCGCCCGCGGGGGCATCACCCAACTCTTCGCCAATGGCGGTGCTCAACTCCGATTCGCTCTGCTGCTGACCGTTCAAAAAGATCTTGCCATCGACGTCCATCACGACCGTAACGCGGCCACCTTTGTTGTTTTCGAGATTGCCGACCTGGGCTGGCTTCCATTGAATATGGCTGTCGTCCTGAGCACGGGCGAGGATCACGAAAAAGATGAGCAGGTTGAACGCAATGTCCCCCATCGCCGTGGCCGGCACATCTGCTTTCATGGTTCGACGAGGTATCTTCATAGCTCAGTTGCCAACCGTGACGGTTCGTTCTTCTTCACGCTGGATGGTGATACTGCCACCGGCATCTTGCACCATCGAGGTGACGGAGATCCAGTTTTCGTACGGCGTGTCGGGGCGCGTCTTGATCACCACCACGCGATCTTCGGGCCGTGGCTTCCCTTTGAAGTGCGTGGCCAGGCGACCAGGCAATTCCGGGGCACGAACCGCGGCGCCATTCAGGACGATGCCGCTCTTGGTGACCAGGATTTCGGTGTTCTCTTGCTTCTGCTCGGCCTTGGTCTGCTGACTCGAAGGAATGTCCTGCTTGCGGCCTCGATCGGGTTGTGTCGACGCGCAGACGAGAAAGAACACAATGAGATTGAACGCGATATCGCCCGTGGCGACAGCGGCCGGTTCAACCATCAGTTTGTTCATTCCGCTGCGACGCATGGGGGAGCGGCCAGGGGCTAGAGGTTAGGGGCCAGGAATTGAGGATGAGGGGGCTGAGGTTCGAACAGGCTCAGCGATGCGTAGTAATTGGCGGTAACTCGGCATCGGCTATTTCACGTCCCGCGACTGCCAGTTGGAACGTCACCGCTTCAATTAACTCGGCTGCGGACTCTTGCACGTCAAGCACAAAGCCGTTGATGGCACTGGTGAAGTAGTTAAAGGCCACGAACGCGGGGATACCGACAATCAGTCCAAGCACCGTCGTAAGGAGCGACACCATGATGCCCCCGGCTGCTGCTTCGACGATGTTCTTCTCACCCATGGTCGCCACGATTTCGGCGAATGAGGTCACCATGCCGGACACCGTGCCAAGAAAGCCGAGCATCGGTGCCGCGGAAGCAACGGTCGCCAAAATCGGCAGATGCTTTTCCATCGCGGCCACAATATGAACCGAGTACTCATCCATCCCCTTGGTCACTTGCTCTTCAATCTTGGCCGGATCGTAGCCGAGGCGTCGAGCGATAAGATACTTGCGCAGGCCAGCGCCGAGAATCGCAGGGACCGGACCCTTGTGACGTTCGACCAACTGCAAGGCTTCTTCGATTTGGTCGTCTTGCATCAGCTTGAGGACTTGCGAACGGAGCGTTTCGTCTTTGGTGTTCAGCATTTGCAGAGCGCGGTACCGCTCGATGATCACACCGAAGGCGAGGATGCCGAGAAAGAGAATGGGCCACATGAAGATGCCACCCTCGATCATGTAGCCCAGCGCGCCGGTCTTGGTCAGATCGTTGACGAACTTAGCAGTGCCCGTGAGCTCTTCGCTTTTGGCCTTGTCGTCGCCGTCGGAGGATTCGCCTTCACTCTTCGCAGCATCGCCGCCCTGCTCTTCAGCATTGCTTGCCTTGGCAACTTTGCCGCCGGGGGTTTTGGCCGCAGCAGCGGCATCGGCGGTTGGTTCCGTTGCCATCGCCGGATCTGCGGTCTTTGGTGCCGTGGGTGCAGGAGATGCCGGCGCGGCAGCAGCAGGCTTGATTCCCTTCTGTGCTTTGGCTTCATCGGCCAGGATATCGTCGACTTGACCGGCGAGGGCCAGCGTCAGAAGGAGGGTTGCAAACGTCATGAGCAAACTACTTATCAAAAATGTTGGAGTTCCGGCTTTAGCCGGTTTCATGAACGAGGAGCTAGAACCGGCTGAAGCCGGAACTCCAACTTACTCATCCACGCTATTGGCTTCGGCTTCGAACTGATTGAGCATTTCGGGCAGGGCGAGGCGGCCACGTGCGTACTTGGCAGCTTCGCTTTCCTGATGCTTCCAGCGGCAGTTGTTGTAGCGAATGAACGCTTCGCGATTGCTGCCACCCATGCGGAAACTTTCGCCGGCCCAGAAGAGCGAATCGGCACACAGCGCGTCATCGGGGAACAGCTTGGCAAAGGCATCGAAGCTCTTACCGGCCACGAGGTACTTCTTGTTCTTGTAGTAGCACTGGCCGACACGGAACGCCATCCGCGGCGCGTGCTGGTGAGCGTTGAAGCGTTCGAGGAACTTCTCGCCAACTTGCGCACTGATGTCGTACTTCTCGGTCTTATAAAAATAGTCCGAGATGCGAATCATCACGTTCGGAATCAGCGGGCTCTTGGGATGCGTGGCGGCGAGCGTCACGTAAGCTTCGAGGGCCTGATCGAAGTCGCCCGCCTCTTCGTAAGTCTGCGCCAGTTTGTACTGGGCATCGGGGGCGAGGGTGTGATCGGGGAACTGCCGCAGGATCATGTCGTAAGAACGAATGGCTTCGTCCCACTGACCGAGTTCCTGGGCGAACTGGCCGAGCAAGTAAGCGACGCGTGGTGCGTACTTGGGATCGGGATAGTCTTCCATCACTTCCCGCAAGATGCGCCGGCCCGCTTCCAGGTCGATCTTCTTTTCCTCATCGCGGCCGAGTGTCTTGTGGCTCTTGAAGAGCTCGAAGTAACTTTCGGCGACGCGGAACTTGGTTTCGACGGCCAGGTTCTCGTCGTTGAACGTCTTGCTGAAAGCAGCGACCAGGCCATCGGTGCCGACCACGACAGGCACTTCAATTTGCAATTCCAGATCGCCCGATTCGGTGCTGGCGGCGAGGTCTTTGTACTTCACGACGATCGTGTCACCGAAATACGTTTCGATGATCGGGTCTGCTGGATCGAGATTGTCGACCTTCGGCGTATCGACGGCCTTCAGCTGCAGCGAACCGGTAAAGACGCCGCTGTGAGCGAGCGTTTCTTCGAGGCTAACCGTTTCCTTCTCGCCCAGTTCGGTCGTGATGACTACTTGGGCCACGTCGCGAGCATCGGAGGCATCGAGATCGGGGTCGGTGACCTTGAGGAACAGTTTCTCGCCGACGTGTAGCTGCTCGAGTTCCTTTTCGTAGTCGCGGTCAGTGCAGACGAGCACACCGTTCGAGATCAGGCGACCCTGAGCCGAGAGTGTCTTTGCTGGGCCATCGGGACGGCGAGTATCAGCATACGAGGCAGTGACCAGATCCTTGCCAGTCAAATTCAGCACATGCGTGACGAGATTCGCACCAGCAGTAGCTTCTGTCGCCTCTTCGCTTAGTTTGACTTTGCCGATGAGATTGCGCGGCATGGCAGTGGTGAGAGCAACCTCGGCTGCACTGTTCTTGCCGCCCAGTTGCAGAATCACCTGACCGACGAAGCGACCTTCTTCCAAGGCCCAGTCGCCATCGACTGTGGTCGGGATGTTGGAAAGTTGATTCGAGATTTGGCAGAGCACTTCGGCCGTGGCGCCGTCGCTGGTGGCCAGCTTGACTACCACACTGCTACGGCTGTCCTTAGCGGCATCGGGGTCAATCACTTCGACGGTAAGCGGAGCTTCGAAGGCCACACCGCTGACTTCTTTGCCTTCCTTCGGCGGCAGCACGACGGTTCCCGGAGGAGCGTTCGAGCCCTTCGGTGCGGGTACCACGCGAGTTTCGAGCACGCGAATCTTGGCTAGCGAAGGCTGCGTCACATAGACGGCCGCTTCACGCGGCACGCTGTGGCCGGGGAACGTGTTGTGCGTGTCGAGATAGCGGATGTAAACACGGTCACCCATCTTCACCGCCAGTTTGCCGGCAGCCGCTTTGGGGTCTGCACCGGGAGCGACCGTATCGACTTCCTTGGTGAAGATGCCAGTGTTTTCTTCCGTTTCGACGGCGACGAGTTCAATGGGCTCGCCATCGTTGACGACCACTTGCAACCTCACCTGGTCGCGCTGATTGGTACTGTCTTGATCGTAGTCGGTCACTTCGACGGTGATCCGTTCGCCGGGATCGATCCGCTTCAGTTCCTTGCGAATGTTCTGGACCTGACCGTTTTGTTGACGTTCGAAGTCGTAAGCAATCGCGTGGATCGAAGCATTGAAGTAAGTGGCTTGCAACTTGCTTGTGAGGAGTTGGCTGCCACCTTGCTCGTTGAGGGTTTGCTCATCGGTGTAAGTGCCGACGACATTGTCGCCAGCGGCAATCTCCAGCGAGTTGTTGCCGGCGAGTGCAAGCACGTCTTCTTTGGTAGGAATGTGGACCAGGGCCGGATCGGCGGCGGCAATCTCGATGTTGCCCAGTTCGATCGCTTCGCCCAGGTACTCGTGGCAAGTGAAGCGAACGTAGCGCAGGCCTTGCTCGGGGAAATGGAATTCCCAATCGTTGCCGACGGTGATCAGACTGGCTCCCTTCGCCGGGCGAAGGGCGAGCGCTTTGATATCGACGAGACCTTCACCCTTAATCTCGATCGGCTTGAGCACGACCGTGTGCTTGCCGGCCTTAGCGAACTGCAGGCGAGCGATGCGCTCGGCGCGGTAGGTTGCCCAATTGCCAGTATCGGGAACTTGCACCGTCGCGGCGTGGCCATCGACTTCAATTTTGTACGAGCCGCCGGGACCCGCATGAGCATGCTGAGTCCAGACTTCGTAGATGCCGGCTGCGGGAACTTCCACTTCCCAGGTCGCGGTATCTTCGGGCGATTGCCAGAAGCCGATGTGATCGACGTTGGTCACTTCCTTGGTAACACCGAACTTTTCGGTCTTCTTGTTGAACTTGGCTTGCTCCAGCAGCAGCGGAATGTTCCCTTCGTTGGGAAGTGCAGTAGCGGCTACTTCAGCGGCCTTCTTCGCGGCGGGATGCTCCAGGTCGAAGTCACTGGCGCGGAAGGGAATGAGCGTGATCTTGCTGGTATCGAGATCGGCACGGGCAATGAGTGCTTCGACCGGTGTCTGACCGGCTGTTGACGCTGCGAAGATAGTAACGTCGTGTGTGCCCGCGTTCAGCCAAATGTCGGTGGTGCGACCATTGCCACCGAGCGGCAATTCTTCGCGACCATTCACGGCCAGTGCCGTGCGGTTGCCATTCACCTGCAGTCGAACTGCCCCATCGCGAGGCTGCACCAGCTTACCGTGCCACATCACCGCGAATCGCTTGGCCGAGTCTTCTTGCTCGGCGGGACGAACCCAGCGAAGTTGTTCGGCATCGGTCTCTTCGATGGCCTTGCTGTTTTTCCAAAGGGCGGCGATTTGATCCCAGGTGGTGTAACTGGTGAAGTCGCCGTTGTAGACCTTCTGCTTCATGCGACCGGCGTCGCCAGCCGAGGGAAGCATCGGGCGTTCTGGCTGGCTGGCAATGCGGAACCAGAACTCGCCATCCTGGCTGCCGAACAGATCGCCACGCACTGGGGCTCGTTTGGTGGAATCGGGCACGCCGAGCCGCACACGGGCAGTCTTCTTCAGGTCCTTCATGTCGATGGTGAGTGACTTGGGAGTGCCGCCATCAGGCTGGCTCATCCAAGTGCTTTTTGGGTCGCGGTCGATGGCCATCAGCGGGCTGTGGTCGATGGCGGTATCCGTCGCGAGCGCACCGGCGGGCAGCTCACCCGTCGTGGCATTGGCTTCGAAGATGCCCGTGTGAGGACCGGTTTCCTTGAGCTTGACTTGCACCTGGTCGCCACTGTCGGCGGCCAGTTTGACGACGATTTCGTCGGCATCGTTCGTCAGGTCGCGGTCACCGTCTTTCACTCGCAGATACACCGGGTTGCCCGGCTTGATCTGGTTGGCAGGACGAACCTGCGAGCGACGCGCGTCGCCATCTTCTTCGGCCGCTTCGCGGGCGAGGGCTTCGCTGAACGACTCGGCCTGCTTGTCGACGATGGGGTTGCTCGCCATTTCGAATTTGGCATCGGAAGCAACACGAATCTCCACATCGGAGAGTGGGACGTTTTTGAATTCGCTCTTGAACTCTTCGGGATAGTCGCACTTGATGACGTCGTTGCCGGTCAGTTGCAGCACGCGATCGTCTTTCGTGGCTTGACCCAAACGCGTTTCGACATCCACGCGGAACAAGCCCTTGCCCGCGCCCGAACCGGTGAGATACACCATTTCGCTATCGCCGCCGGGCTCGGTAGTCACTCGCACCGGAATCCGATTGTGACCACGGCTGATGCCCAGGTCGCTATCGTGCACGACGATCGAAAGTGCCATGCCCGGCACGTGACGCCGCTTGCTGGCGCGGCCCAAGCGACCGACGGTGCGCAGCAGGTTGAGTTGGTCGATGTAGCGCTCTTCAGCACCGTACACTTCGGCCAGGTTGAACAGTGCCTGATTTGCTAGTTCGACATTCGGCACGCGTTCGAGCACAGCGCGGAAGATATCGCGGGCTTCATCGCGATCGCCACGACGGAAGGCGAGCACACCGCGGAGGAACTCGGCGCGGACGACAACGTCAATCTCGGTGCTGCGGGCCAGCTTGTCGAAGACCGCTTCGGCCTGGTCGTAGACTTTTTGTGAGAGATAGGTCTCGCCGATACCGAACTCGCCTTCAATGGCTTGCGGTGTTTTGGCATAGCGATTGACGACGGTGGTAAATTCGCTGCGGGCAATGTCGTACCGCTGGGCCTTGTAGAAGTTGCGGGCCAGCAGCAGTTGCATCCGAGCCTTCACGGTGTCTTCGACTTGCATCGATTCGCTGAAGGCGATGAGCCAGCCGCGCAGGATCTCTTCCACCTTTTCGTGATTGGCGTCGCCGCCGCCGGCGATCAAGCGATCGCAGACGAACATCAGCAGATCGGGCGGCAATTGATTGCGGTTGGCGTCGAACAGCTCTTTGTTGGCCAGGTAAGCATCGAAGGCCAAGCGGTCGTCACCCAAGCGGAAGTAGAGGGCGGCTTGGAGCAGCGGCGCGAGCGGGCTGGAGTCGTCGATGGTCAGACCCACGGCTCCCATGCGGGCCAGCGACTGCGTGGCCAGATCGCGCACCGCCTTTTTGCGAGGCTCATCGACATTCGGAATGTTCGCGAGCATGCCCGTGGCGAGCGTCGCCGCCGAGAGAAAGTCTTTGCGACCGACGGCTGATTGCACGAAGGGCGTAATGCGGTCGAAGTCGTACCATTCGTTGCCCACGAGTCGCGTGAACTTTTGTAGATCGAGCAGGCGTTGAATCTTTTTATCAGCGGCGACGGGTTCGTTTTCGAGCAGGGCCAGCGCTGCGCCGGCGGCGGGTGGGTAGAGTTGCAAATTGCGAATCGCTGTGAGGACGCGAGCCTTGTCGGGCTCGGTCATCATCATGTTGGCACGAGTGCCATCGAGCCAGCCATTGACCATCCACATGTCGAGATCGGCGGCGCGCAACGGGCGTTCGGCCTGGCGAGTCTTTGTTTCCTTCAGGATGCGCTCGAAGGTGGCCAGGTCATTGGCAGCGAGTGCATCGGCGGCCTGCATGAAAGCCCAACGACCAAAGAAGTCGGTATCGTGCTTGATTAAATCGGCAAGGAGCGGCGCGCGCTGAGCTGGTTCTTTCAACCGACCGAGCAAGCGCAGGGCACACTCGCGGGCTTCGGGGTGTTGGCGATTGAAGGTAGAGTACTGCGTCCACCAGGCAACCGCTTCGTTCTCGAACTTGTGCTTGACGAGCATGTCGCCAATACCCGAAGCATATTGCGGATCGGGGCCGTGCTGCGTCGCACAGGCTTGAATCCATGCAAACGCTTGCTTCACCAGTTCTGGATCGTTGTTCTTGTCGCCAGCAATCATCAAACGACGCCAAATATCGCCGTTCGAGGCTTGCGCTGGAAACTTCATCCAATGCTGCGCCGCCGGCTTGGCATCCTCTGGCTTGCCGTAATCGACGGCGGTCTCAAGCCAGTAATAGGCGATTTGCTGATCGGTGGGGAACTTCTGGGCGTACTGCGTATAAACGCGAACTTGCTCGCCGCGCTTGTTGCCCGGGGCATAGTGGCGGTAATAGTCGGCCTGCGTTTGCAGCAGAGCGCGAGCGGACTTTTCGTTCAGCGTGTTGAAGACTTCGGGCTTGAGCAGGTTGATGCGAATGGCTTCAGCCTGGTTGGCATTGCCGCCCCGCTGTTCCGTCCACTGGGCGATGAGAGGAATCGCGTCGCTCTTCTTCAGTTCTTCGGCGACGATCGCGGCGCGATCTTTCAGATCCTTGTTTTGGCGAATGGCGACCATCCAGTTGCGAACCCACTCGCGAATGTTCACTAGGTGGGGATTCTGCTGACGAGCTTGCAGGATGAGCGCCAGGTCGCTTTTGAATTCGTTGTCGTCGGCTGCGTTGCTCAGAAGCCATTCGATGGCCCCGGCAGTGTGACCGTCGTCGGTCGGCGATTGCGAAATCAGCTCACGGGCCATTTGCTTGGCCTTGGCGAGATCCTTCACGCGATCACGGAATAGGTCAAACGCCAGGACATAGCGCAGGTAGTACGCGCCTTCCTTATTCTGACTCAAGGCAGCCCGCAGCTTTTGCTCACTGTCGGCCAGTTGCGCCGGCTCGATGCCGTTCTCGCGCACAAACACCGAGGCATTGCCGTTGAAGGCTGGCTCGAGCGGCAGGAGCGAAGCGAGAATGGCGACACCGCGAGGCTTATCACCGGCGGTGATGTAAGACGCCGCGAGATACGACTGCAGCTGCAGGCGATCGGGCCGCTGCGGATACTTCTGCACGTACTGATCGACGAGCGGTTGCAACTGATCGGGCTTGCCGCCACCGTGATAGAGCCGATAGACGTGATAGAAGTGCGAACTCTGATCGTCTCGCAGCGAGCGCGCTAGACGCAGGCTCTCGGCCGAGTTGGCATGCTGACCAAGGTTGCCATGATTCTCGGCGAGCCACAGGTGAATCTGTCGCTGACCCTCGGCATCGCCGGCGAGGCCCTTTTGCAACAGTTTGTTACCGACGACCGAAGCCTTGGCCCACTGACCGAGTCGGCGATACTCGTGGAACGAGTGGAGGCCAACTTCTTTGGCAAACTCGCCAGCGGGCAACTTGTCGAGCATCTCCTCGCTTAACGTGGCGGAAGCAAGAATTTCTTCGCCATTCAAACCGCTGAAGAGTTGAATCGCTTGCACGCCATGCCGCCGACCGACTTCGCTGGCTCCCTGGCGAGTCCAGACCGCACGGCTGGCCTCGGCGGTTGCCTTGCGATCTTCCATTTGGCTGAGCGCGGCGGCCAGTCGAACTTCGATGTTCGCCACTTCGGGCGAAGTGGGATAGCGCGCGAGGAACTGCCGGCAGGCAGCGCCCATTTCTTTGTTGCGCGAGAGTGCTTCCAGGCCGTCGAGCAGCTTGAGCATCACGGCCTGATGACGAGCGTCTCCCGCATGCGCCGAGGCGAACTGCTGGCCAACTCGCACCAGGCCAAATAGGCGACCTTCGCGATGGTAAAGCTCGACGAGCTTGAACATGGCCTCGGCCGCTTCGGGCGAAGTGTCTTTGTACTTGCCCAGTTCCGCTTCGAGCGACGAAGCTTGCTTGCTCACTTCATCCGTCACTGCCTCTTGGTTGGCAGTGGCTGGCATGGGTGCAGCCGGTGCTTGAGCCCAGCCGTTGCTGAATGCCAAGGACCAGCCGAAGGCAGCAATCACCGCAGAGGCAAGTGGGCGACGCATACGAATATTCCTGACAGAAATTAGGAGCGACTGAGCGGTGGGCAAGGCAGGGATTAGAAGCCCGCTTTGGCGAGAGCTTCCGAGATCTTCTTGGCATCGGTGGCGAGCGGGCTTTCGGGGAACTCGCTGATCAGCTGATCGAAGCGGCGGCGAGCATCCCCTTTGCGTTCCATGCGATACAAGCAACGGCCATAGTTAAACAGAATCACATCCAGAAACTTGGCATCGGGATGGTTGTTGAGGACCGTCTCGAAAGTATCGACGGCGCGGGCGTAGTCCTTCTGCGTGTAGTAGTAGTTGGCCATCTTCGCGACGGCTTCACCCACGCGACCACTCTCGGGGTACTGATCGTAAACCTTCTTAAATTCCTGGAAGGCTCGGTCCTGCATCTGCGAAGCTGATGCAGGGTTCGGTGCTTTGGTCGCCATCGTTTCGTAGCATTCAGCAATGCCGAACTGCGCTTCCCCGCGTAGCTGGCTGGTCTTCATCGCGGCCAGGCGCGAGTAGATACCAATGGCTCGCTGCAAGTCGCCACCTTTGCGGGCGACATCGCCGAGTTGCAACATGGCGTCATCGACAAAACCGCTGCTGGGAAACTCGTTCTGCAACCGCGAGCACATGGCTGCTGCTAAGTCGAGCTTGTCCATCGCGAAGTAGATGTTCCACAGTTGCACGTAGGTTTGTTCGAGCAACGCGCCTCCCAGCTTGCGAGCCTCGTCGGCGATATCGTCACACACGTCCAAAGCCTGATCGTACTTTTCGATGGCCTTGTCCTTGAGCCCGAATTCTTTGTAGCGATTGCCAATCTGAGTCAGCGCATCGGCCGTTTTCAATTGTGTTTGCACGCGCAGTTGCTGATCGGTGATTTCCGCCTTTGTGACCCGAACGCCGCCGATGTTCCCTTCGAGGCAAGCAACGCGGGCTTGTACATCGCGAACCCCGTCTTTGAAGTGAACTTCGTCGAGGTACTTCACGCGCACCTGATCGCCGGGCAATGCCTGCAAAATTTGATCGCCAGCGATGGCCTCTTCGGCCTTCACCAGCACCACCGTTGCCTGGAACAGCCCCGAGTGGAGTGAGCCATCGTCAACGGGTTCTTGGTTGCTCGTTGTTGCGGGAACCGCTTCGGCGGAGGTCGTGGGGGCGGGAGCTTCACTCTTGGTTGCCGGACCAATGGGTTGTTCGCCAGAGCGAGTAGGGGCTTCGCGCGAAGCGGCACTGATGGCGGGTTTGGCTTCGGTGAGTGTGAGGTCGAGCTTATCGACCAGCTTGAAGCGATCGAGTTCAACTTCGGTCGTTTCTTCATCGCCGGCTGCGGGAACTGCGGGCTTGCTCTTAAGCGCCGCGATCTCAGCTTCGATCTCGGTTTCCGACTTTTGGCGATAGACTTCGACGACGGCTTTGATGGTGTCCGCACCATCGGAAACATCGCGGTCGCCGTCGTTGATTCGCACATTCACGGTCTTGCCGAGCACCACGCCGTTCACCGTTTCGGCGAAGGCACCGTCGGTAACGGCGACGTTGGCCGTGCCGACGATTTGCACTTCGCGATCGACTGGAACCTTCAGCTTCTTGTCGGCGGTGTGCTCGTCGGTGTAGGTCACTTGCACCTTGTCCCCGCCGCGCACATCGAGCATGCCGTTTTGCTTGCGAGGCTTGCCCAGGTGCGAGGGAATGCTGCCTAGTACCAAGCGCACATTGCGCCCTACCGGGAAGCACTCAATGTCTTCTTCATCACCACTGGTGGTCTTGGCCCGGACCTTGATCGTTTGGTTTGGTTCGAGCACGGCTAGATCCGCATCTTCGATCTTCAGGAAGAAGCGCTTGCCCGCTTCCAACTTGGAAGATTGACCGGCTTCACCACTGAGGGTGGTGCCGACTTTTTCCAGAGCTTGAATCGCACGGCTGTAGTGACCGAGCTGAAAGTGGCCGAGACCAATGTAGTAGTAGGCTTCGTTGACTTGCGGGCTGACGGGAAAGCGTTCGATCACGTCGCGCATGATCTGAAAGCTTTTGCCGTAGTTGCGGTTGTGATAGAAACAGACGCCCAACTTGAGGGTCGCTTCGGCCCGCTGTTCTTCGCTGCGGTTGTCTTCGGCAGCGGTTGCTTCGAAGTGAGGACGGGCCCGTTCGTAGGCTCGTTCCTTATCGAGAAAGTAGTTGCCCAGTTTCAGGTGAGCATCGAAGCGGAACTTGCTGCGTGGGTAGCGCTCGATGACCGACTTCCAGATCTCGACCGCTTTCGAGCCTTCGTCGGCATCGACGCGGGCATCGCCCGCCTCGATCAGCTTCTTGGCGAGGCGATCTTCGACGATCGACCCGCGGACAGCCGCATCTGGCTCGACAGGGGCTGGCTTTTCTTGGGCACCGACCAGCAGCGGGAAGCTAAGACAAGCGAGCAAAAACCAGGCGACGACAGGGCGCGGCATGGGCAACTTCCCCACTGAAAAAGGGTCTTCGAGGACGCAAGGTAGGAGGGGTGATCGTCAGGCGGGAAATCGGCGTCCTACGCTGCCAACGGGTGGCAAGGGTGCATCACGCTACGTTATTTGCCGGTGGAGGGGCCGTCAAGCATCGCTAACTGTTTCTGCTTTCCCAGAGCGCAACGTCGTTGCAGTCGTTGTGATATGACTTGAGACCCTGCTGGCGTTACGCAGAATCGGGGGAAGGGGGAAGAAAGGATGGCAGGGGTGACAAAGAGGCAGCACATCCGTCCCGTGCAACAAATGTTCAAACAACAATTGTCTTGACATCAGTTGTGCTCTGACGATGATGTGGGAATGCTCGGCCTTCCTCTACTCGCCGCCGGTGATGCCCAGACCGAGTCCTTGCTGCTGCGCGTGATTCTGCAGTTGGCAGTCATCGTCGCGGCCTCGCAAATTGGCGCGCGAGTCGCCCGCTGGTGCCGACAACCGGCCGTCGTGGGCGAAATCGCGGCGGGACTGCTGCTAGGCCCTTCGCTCTTTGGCTGGCTCTTCCCCACAGTTGCCCAAACGGTCTTCGCGCCCGAGACGACCAGCGTGATGCAAGTCCTCAGTCAGCTGGGGCTGATCCTGCTCCTGTTCCTCGTGGGCCTGGAATTCGACTTCTCCCATCTCCGCTGGCATGGCACCGCTGCCCTCGCGACATCTCTCACGGGAGTCGTGCTGCCGTTTGCCTTGGGGGCCGGTCTCGCCCCGGCCATCTATCCGTACCTCGAACACGTCAACGGTGGGCCCGTTTCGTTCTCGGGCTTTACGCTATTCATGGGCATCTCGATGTCCATTACCGCGATCCCGGTCCTGGCGCGGATCTTGATGGAACTGAATATCGTGCGCACGCGCATCGGCGCAGTAACCATGACCGCCGCTGCCGTCGACGATGTGATTGGCTGGACACTGCTCGCCGCCGTCTCAGGGTTGGTGCGGGCGAATCTCGGCCAGGAAAAGTTCGATCCCTGGCGAGTGGTCCAAATGGCTCTGTGGACGATCGTGTTTGTGGCGATCATTGTCTTCGTGGTGCGCCCACTAATGAAGCGGCTGCTGAAATTTTGCTACACGGGCCGCGACAAGAGCGATCTCACGCCGGGCGGACTGGCATTTGTGTTGGTCGTGTTGTTTGTCAGTGCGATTTGCACCAGCCTGATCGGCATCTTTGCGATCTTCGGGGCGTTTCTGCTCGGTGCAGCACTCTCCGACGAAGAGCCGCTGCGCAAAGGACTCGGCCGCGAACTGCGCGACTTTCTCTCGGTCTTCTTCCTGCCGATTTTCTTTACCTACACCGGCCTGCACACCAATATCGGCAGCCTAGGGACTGCCACGCATTGGATCATCTTGGCCGCGATTCTCGCCGCCGCGATCTTTGGAAAACTCGGCGGCTGTTCGCTGGCCGCTTGGCTCGGCGGCTTTAAACCCCGCGAAGCACTCTGCATTGGCGCAATGATGAACACCCGCGGCCTGATGGAGCTGATCGTCATCAACGTCGGACGTCAGCTGGGGGTCATCCCCGACAGCCTTTTCTGCATGCTCGTCCTCATGGCCATCATCACCACGCTGATGACGACTCCCCTCCTCCTCTGGCTCTCGCCGGGAACCGAACTAGAACCTTTCATCGCGAAGAGCTCGCTGCGCGGATCAAGGCTGGATTGCTGATCACAGCGCAGCGAGCGAGCCTCAGACCGAAAGCACCCTGCGCACTCGTGGCAACCCCCGCCGCTTCTAAACCCTAGCGTCGGTGAGTCTTTGGCGAAGAGCGATTCAGCTACTTCCGCAGGCCATTGCTCGCCTTAGACTCCTGACCCCAATTCGCCAGCCATTCGATTGCCTGCAGGCTTGAAGTAGCTGCTCGGACTGGCATTTCGAATCGCTATGAGGTTTGTGAACAACCGCCGATCATGAGCCCTGGGGTCGGGAGTCTATGGCGAGTGAAGCGAACTCCACTCGCTGGATCGCTCTTCGCCAAAGACTCGCCGACCCCCGTTAACCCGGTCGCAATTCCGAATCAATTCAACTTCGCTGAACACCCCCCTGCTCAACCGATTCGATAACTTTTTGACACGATTTTTCGCCGTGATCAATCGAATCTAAGTTTATAACCTTAAATTACTTGTGATAATTTCATGGAGGTTATTAAGCGATTTCTTGATAACCACTTGATAACAGCCTTTTAGTGGGGGATGCTCCTGTGGTGATAACCAAGGCGACCCGATAACCTCCGAATAGCAAGGGCAAGCACGCCTCCCTTAGTTTGCAGCGACCGCTCACGGCAAATTGAGCCCCTGCTGCGCAGCAGACTGTAACTTTTCACCAGATTGGAAAAGATCGGTCTCGCAATTCCGTCGCCAGCAGCGCGCAAGGACACACCGAAAGGCCGGGCAAAAACTCGACCTTCGCAGCAGCTTGCACTCATCGGAAAATTATTCCGACATGCTGATCCTTTGTCAATTATCTATTAATATTAAAAACCCGGGGTCGGCGAGTCTTTGGCGAGAGGCGACCCGGTTACTTCCACAAAACATTACTCGCCATAGACTCCTGACCCCAATCGCGCAGACACTCCATCGGCCTTCCCTCGCAAAATCGGAGGCAAAGCGAAGGCCGTAAAGGTCCACGAACAGCTGCAGCCCCAGAGCCTGGAGGTCGCGAGTCTTTTTGCAAAAAAAGATTGACGCATCAGCATAATCCGATACGATGATTCTCGGTGATGCGCTCAGCCGCACGCCTCCCGCCCGAGGATCCTCTCCCATGCTGACCTGGTTCTGCGGACCCCAGAGCACCGATTGCACCGGCCTCAGCCGGCGTGACTTCGTGCGTATTGGGGCCCTCAGCTTGGGCAGTCTGGCCTTGCCGCAGTGGCTCGCGGCGAAAGATGCCAGTCGCCAGCTCAACTACTTCCGCAACAAGTCGGTCGTGTTGCTGTTCCTGGGTGGCGGCCCCAGCCACATCGAAACCTTCAATCCGAATAGCGATGCACCTGCTCCGTACTGCAGCATCACAGGCGAGGTGAAGTCTTCGGTTCCGGGCATCTCCTTCGGTGGCACTTTTTCGCAACTGGCCAGCCACGCTCACAAGATGGCCTTGGTCCGCTCGTTCACGCATCCCATCGGCGATCACGTGAAGGCGATTGCCCACGTGTTATCCGGTGGCAGCGATCCGCTCGGCGATGGCAAAGCGGGCTACAGCATGGGTTCGGTCTTTGCACGCATTCGCGGGGCCAATCATCCCGATAGTGGTCTGCCCACTTACTCGCTCCTCACGAGCGATGAAGTCGATGGTCAATACTCCAGCGAACGAAGCCGCATCGCGAATGGCTCGCGCCCCGGCTCACTGGGCCTGGCGAACGCGCCGTTCGATCCCAACGGCGGCGGCACCCTGCTGAAGAACATGCAGCTGAAGCTCTCCGCCGAGCGGATCGACGACCGCCGCTCGCTGCTCGGGCAACTCGATCGGCTGAATCGCGAAGTCGATGCTTCGGGCGCCATGCAAGGGCTCGATAAGTACGAACAGCAAGCGCTCGACATGGTGCTTCGCGGAGCCGGTGATGCCTTCGATCTGAAGAAAGAAGACAAGCGACTCGTAGAGCGTTACGACACTCGCGAGTTCCGCGTCGGCAAGAAGGTCTTTCAGCCTTCGTCGCTCGGCAAGCAGATGCTACTCGCTCGTCGTCTGGTGGAAGCTGGCTGTGGCTTCGTCACCGTCCAAAGTTCAGGCTGGGACATGCACGCCGATGGGAACAACCCGGGTGTCGCTGCCGGCATGGAAATGCTGGGCCGTCCGCTCGATAAAGCCGTCTCGGCGTTCCTGCAAGATCTCGAAGACCGCGGCCTCAGCGACGATGTGCTACTGATCATCACGGGCGACTTCGGGCGCACTCCCAAGGTGAATGCCCGCGGCGGACGCGATCACTGGGCACGTCTTTGCACTCTGGCCCTCGCTGGTGGCGGTCTCAAAATGGGGCAGGTGATCGGCCAAAGCAGCCGCCAGAACGACGTGCCCGATACCGATCCGATCTCCACCCCCAACCTGATGTCGACCGTGCTGCACACGCTGTTCGACGTCGGCCAACTGCGTCTCGATACCCGCATCCCCCGCGAACTCACCAAGCTCGCCGAAGATACACCGCCGAAGATACACCGCCGATTAGTCAATTGTTTTAGTTTCCCTCTCCCCTCTTTAAGTTCGAAGTTTGTAGTTCGAAGTGAAGAAAGAGCCAGTTTAGCGGCTTTGTATTTTAACCTTGAACTTTAAACCTGAAACCTTGAACCATTAACTACGAACTTCAAACTGCGAACTTCAAACTAATTCCCCCTCCCGGAGCCTCGCCATGCTTGAGCTATCTTCCAGCCGTCGGTATCGCGATTGTGCAGGATCGAATCGCCGCGACTTCTTGAAGGCCGGTTCACTCAGCCTGGGAACGATGGGGCTCGGGGCGTTATCGCTGCCAGGCTTGCTGCAAGCTCGGGCTGAAGCGGCGGCCAATCAGCGGGCGGTGAAAGACACGTCCGTCGTGTGGTTGTGGCTCGGCGGTGGTGCCACGCATGTCGAAACCTTCGATCCCAAGATGACGGCTCCGTCGGAGTATCGTAGTGCGACCGGCGAAGTGGCCACGAACCTGACGGGCGTGACGATCGGCGGCACGTTGCCGAAAATCGCGAGCGTGGCCGACAAGATGGCCTTCGTCCGTTCGTTCGCGCACACCAACAGCGGTCATGCCGGCGGCACGCACTATGTGATGACGGGCTACGACAATCGCAAGGTCGATAACGGCGGCGTGCCTGATCGTCCGGGCTATGGCTCGATTCTTTCGCGTGTGCGCGGGGCCAATCATCCGACCACGGGCATGCCCACGTATGTGCGCATGGGACAGATTCGCCAGGGAGATGGCCCGGCGTTTCTTGGCCCCTCGTGCGGCCCCTTCGATCAAGAAGGGCAGGCTCGCAAGAACATGAACATGTCCGTTCCCGAAGAGCGAATGGCTGAGCGCCGCAATCTGCTCAGCACGCTCGACACTGCCAATCGTACGCTGGACAAGAACGTCGATATGGCGGGCAAGTCGAAGTTCGAGCAGCAAGCTTTCGACTTGATGTTTGGCGCCGCGAGCAAGGCGTTTGATATCTCCCAAGAGAGCAGCAAGACCCGTGCGGCCTACGGCGATAACCTCGGCAAGCAAATGCTGACCGCTCGTCGACTGTGCGAAGCAGGCTGCGGCTTTGTGACCATCGCCTACGGTGGCTGGGACATGCACGGCACCATCGAACGCTCGATGAAGCAGCGAAGCCCGCAACTCGACCAGGCTGTTTCGGCCTTCGTCGAAGACATCTATCAGCGGGGACTCAACGAGAAGATTCTACTCGTCATCTCGGGCGAGTTCGGTCGCACACCACGCATCAACAAGAACGCTGGCCGCGATCACTGGGCACCGCTGAGCACGCTGGCCTTGTCTGGTGGCGGCTTGAAGATGGGGCAGGTCGTGGGCGACTCTGCTCCCAAGGTTGACGTTCCCGGGACGCATCCCATTCGCCCGCAAGATCTGATGGCTACGATCTTCCACGTGCTCGGCATCGACCCGCAGGTTCAGTTCATGAACCCTGCAGGCCGCCCCGTCTACATGCTCGACAAGGGGAAGCCGATCAGCGAACTGGTGTAGCACGCAGGCTGGGCTAGTGGCAAAGACCAAGCACCCTTGAGTTCGCAGTTCTGTAGAACGAACTGCGAACGGACCGCTAGTTCTCCATTACTTCCGACTCTCGGCCCTTGGCCATGTCGGCAGCGGCGTTCTCGTACTTCTTTGTCAGCTCTTGAATCTCTTCCTTCAAGCTCTTGCATTCGTCTTCGCTGAGGAGCTTGTCTTTTTCTTCTTGCTCGGCTGCCTTGTTGCCATCGCGGCGCACATTGCGAATGGCGACCTTGGCTTCTTCGGTCAGTTCTTTGATGCGCGCGACCAGCTTGCGGCGAGTTTCGGTGGTGAGCGGCGGAATGTTGAGGCGAATAACGCGGCCGTCACTCTGCGGCGCGAGGCCCAGGCCGCTGGCGATGATGGCCTTTTCGATGTCCTTGATCGTGCTGGCGTCGTACGGACGAATCACAATCTGCTGAGGCTCCGGCGCACCGACCGAGGCCACCTGCTTCATCGGCGAGAGCGAGCCGTAAACTTCCACCTTCAGCGAGTCGACGAGGCCGGGGTTTGCCCGCCCCGTGCGTACGCCCGCCAAGTGGTTCTTCAGCACGCTCAGGGCCTTGTCCATCCGTTCTTCGGTGTCGAGCAAAATATCGTCAGCCGGCATACAACCTACCTCAATCAAGAAATCGTCAACTGTCCGTCGCCTACTCAATATCCTATCGCTGGCTCTCGTAATTCACCACCGGGCAGAATCCGATCGAAAACCCTGGACGGTCCGATTTCGTCTAGATTCCGATTTCGTCTAGATCTCGACGCGCGAGTCGGCAGCGGCGGCACCAAGACTGTTTCTGCCGACCTCGCCAACCATCAGTTCCGCTTATTCAGGCCGCCCGCGGGCCTCAGCAAAAAGGGTTGACCAATGCGACTCATGCTTTTCGGTCTGTGCTTGGCGTTAGGTTTATCGAGGGGACTGTTGGCGGCTGATCCCGCTCCGCGGCTGGAAGTGAAGATCGCAATTCCGGTGCATCACCAGCAGCGGTCACTGAACACCAACGGCGATCACTTTCACGTGCTGGTGAAGAACATCTCCGATCAGCCCGTTAGGCTTTGGTCGGAACACTTTTCGTGGGGCTACGAGAACCTCACCTTTGAAGAAATTGCCGAAGATGGCAAAGTGACCACGATCCAAAAGAGGCCCGGTGAGTGGAGCAAGAATTTTCCCGACTGGCTCGAGTTGAAGCCGGACGATACGTACGTGCTGAACGTGAGATTCGCGGCTCCGGGCGTTTGGGAGAACCCGCCCCAGGTAAAAGCCGGCGAGAAGCCTACCAAGATCAAGCTGCGGGCCGTCTATCAGATCCAGCCTGAAAAAGAATCGGACCGGCTCGGCGTCTGGACCGGCAAAGTTGTCTCTGCGGTCGACACCTACGCAATCTGGTAACCCGGCGAATGAATATCATACATACTGATCTTTTTATGAAAAACAAATTACAACACAGTTGACAATGAATCACCTGCAGACGCTAATGTCGTACTGTTCTCTTGCATTTTGGTCGTTCTCGGCGCGGGCCGCGATGTGCGGTTGAGCTCCGTCGTTTTTCGCGAAGCGGCAAGAAACAAACTACCGACACGCGCCGAAAGTGTCTGTCCAAGAACCAGGAGGGTTGTTGGACAAAAGGGCATCTGTAAGCAATTGCTGGAGAGAAAGCAAGTGCCGCGTTAGACACCGGTTGCGGCAATAAATTGAGTTCAGTACCTGTCCAAAAACCTTCCCGGTTCTTTGACATTGAGGCTGATCGGGGCGGGAGTAACGCTGAGCAGTTACGCAGCGCGGGCCAGTTTGGAGCGGCGAGAGCGCTTGAGCTTGGGTGCGGCGAGCTCGGTGGTGGTGCTAACAGCACGGACCGTGGGCAGGCGAAAGACGACCGTGATGGCGACGAGGCCGCCGAGCGTCGAAATGATCAGCGGAATGCTGAATTGGGGATTCAGCGTGACGGTAATCAGCGGGGCGGAGATGGCCAGGCACAAGGCGGCGAACTTCGCGGACGGGCGCATGCCGCGGTGCAATTCCCAGTCGCGCAGCACATTGCCAAGCAACGGCATGCGGCGCAGCCGTCGCATCGCGTGCGGGCTGCTATGAGCAAAGCAAGCGGCGGCGAGCAAGACGAACGGGGTGCAGGGCAGGACAGGCAACAACGCGCCCGCCAGTGCTAATAGCACACAGCACCAGCCTGTCGCGATAAGAATGGCCCGCTTCATCACAGAACCTCGCGGCGATCGTAGCGGTATTCCGGCAACAAATCCGGCCTGCCCAACCACCTACCATCACTCTTTCAGAATATCGGCTAGCAGGCAAGGGAAACTAGATAGGGAAATGACGGAGTCTGGCCGCTCTGCGACGATTTTGCTGGACTTTTCGCACACGGTGCCACGACAGCCAGCGGCTTGCCGGGTAGGATTGAGGGACTTCGCTCGTCAGCCCTTGGACTTCGTTAGCATCCCATGCCCGCCACGCTTGCCGTTGTCGATCGCGATTCGGCTTTAGAATTCCTCTTCGGCCGCATCAATTACGAGCGGACGACACAAATCCCCTATCGCACGGGCGGGCTCAAACTCGAGCGAATGCAGCAGTTGCTGAGCCTGGTGGGAGATCCCCATCTGTCGTTGCCCGTCGTGCATGTGGCTGGGACAAAAGGCAAGGGCTCTACGGCGACGATGGTCGCCCGCATTCTGCAGACCGCCGGCTATCGCACCGGACTGTACACTTCGCCCCACCTCGAAAAACTCGAAGAGCGGTTTGTTCTCGACGGCCAACTGTGCAGCGATCAGGAGTTCGTGCAGTTAACTGCCGACTTGCAAGCTGCCACGTACGAACTCGAGGCGCGCGATCCACTCAATCGCACTCCCACGTTCTTCGAAATCACCACGACCATGGGCTTGCTCCATTTCGCTCGCTCGCGGGCCGATATCGTGGTGCTCGAAGTGGGACTCGGCGGCAGGTTGGACTCGACGAATGTCTGCCGACCGCTCGTGAGTGTGATCACCAGCATCAGCTTCGATCACATGCGTCAGCTGGGGAACACGCTGGCGGCGATTGCTCGCGAGAAGGCGGGTATCATCAAGCCGGGCGTACCTGTTGTTTCCAGCGTATGCGAAGAAGAGCCGCGCGGCGTGATCGAGCTCATCGCTGCCGAACAGAGCGCAAATCTCTTTCAGCGTGATCGTGAGTTCACCAGCACGCTGGTGACCGATTCAGCAACCGGCGCGACATCGCTCGTCTATCGCGAGCCCGGTGATAACGAGCCGGCGACCTTTGAACTTGGTCCGCTGCCCGTCGGCATGTTGGGAGAGCATCAAGCGCTCAATGCGGCCACAGCGATTGCTGCCGTGCGGCAATTGCCGCGCGGTCGTTACAACGTCAGCAACGCCGCGATCGAGAGTGGCTTGTGGGAAGCCAAGTGCTCGGCCCGCGTGGAAGTGTTGCAGCAGCGACCGACCGTCGTGGTCGATGTGGCTCACAATATTGCTTCGATCGCAGCGCTGCTCGAAACCTTGAAGCAGCGATTCCGGGCGGAACGCCGCATCTTGGTGTTTGCCAGCAGTCGTGACAAAGACACCGTCGGCATGTTGCGACTGCTGTTGCCGCACTTCGATCATTTGGTGCTGACCAGGTTCGTCAACAATCCCCGCGCGGTCGAACCGGCCGAACTGTACACCTGCGCCATGCAACTGGCCGCTGAGATGAACTGCCACGCGGCGGTAGAAATCGCCGACGAACCTCAGGCCGCCTGGCAAAGAGCGAAAGCAGTCGCGCAACCCGCAGATCTGGTCTGCATCACCGGATCGTTCTTTCTGGCGGCCGAACTGCTGCCATCATTCCCGCGGTAGCCCGGTGTGTGCCAATCGCCCGCTTTGATCGTCGCGCAAGCATGTTGGCGGCGGCGCACACATGCCCGAGCCGTCTCATTGTGCATTTTTCGCCTGAAAATCGCCGGCTTCACGGTTTTTCTGCCTTCTGGCCCACGGCTTGCATAACTGCCCAATCGTGGTGGGAACAACTCCTGCCAAGCGAGGCCTTTGAAGAATACATTTTTCGTTGCACGCGCCTGCCTCGATGCTGCAACCTCGATAGGAGTTTCACCATGAAACGGTTTGCTTTTGGTTTGGTTGCTGCGCTCGGTTTGGCCCTTGTTGGTTGCGAAAAGAGCGTCAACAACGCAGTCCAAGATGTGAATGAGGCCGAGAAGGAAAAGATGGAGAACGTGAAGGAAGAGATGCGCGACGTTCAAGACGCCGCCATCGAAGGCGAGAAGAAGGTTCTCGATGAGAAGCGAGACCTGGAAGACGCCAAAAAGGCCGAACTCGAAAAGAACGGTATCAATCCAGCACCAGCGCCAGGCCCGATTGCTCCCTAACACAACGCAAGCCTAGCTTGCTTTAAAACTCGACAAGTTGGGCACGTAGCCGAAAGCTACGGGCTGATTTGTCTAACCAGTTCTGCCCTGGGATTCGTAAGCTTGCTTGCGGGTCACAGGGCAGTTCTTTTCGTTGATGGCTTAGCGACAACGGAAGCGACAACGGAGACTTCGCATGCCTCAGGGTGACAAGTCAAAGTACACCGACAAGCAAAAGCGGCAAGCAGAACATATTGCCGACAGCTACGAGGAGCGCGGTACTCCCAAGAAGACAGCGAAGGCCCGCGCTTGGGCCACGGTGAATGCCATGACCGGCGGTGGCAAAAAGTCGGGCTCTGGCGTGGGCAAGAAGGTCAACAAAGCTCCCGCCAAGAATGGCGGCAAAAAAGGTGGTGCCGCTGCTGCTGCTCGGCCCAAGGCGGCCCGTGTGAAATCGGCCAAGAAGGCTGCTGCCACCAGAGCCAGACGGAAGAAGTCTGCGTAGGCGAGCGAAAATATGCGATCAGGCGGCGTACCGACTTTGCAGCAGTGCGTTTGCCGAAAATACTAGCCACTTCGAGCGATCAGACGTAACATAACCGGTTGCCTTACGCTTAGCAGGGCAACTGTTCTCGAATTCGCATTCGAAGGGCTTGCATATGTTTCGCCAATTGAAGCTCGCGACGTTAATTGCCGTGGCCGTAAGTACCGTTGGAACAATGCGTTCCGCTGATGCCCATATTGGCGGTCGCGGGGGCGCAGGCGGGGGCGGGATTCGAATCGGTGGGGCCCTCATTCCACGCGCACGGCAGGGCAACGCCAATGGAATTCGCAACGGCGGCAATGCTGGAGTCGCGCGCGGCAATACCCCGGCGCCCAAGGCGGCCGTGCCTCCTCCGGTCGTCCAAAGCGGCGGCACAAACAGCAAGCGTGTCTCGCCGCCGGTGACAATCTCCAACAAGACGAATAACCCGAGCACCGGGACCGCGATTACCAACAACAGCGCGACCAAGAGCAAAGCGTTGGAGAACAAACCACAGAGCGACAGCGTGCAAACTCCGGTGGCAGCCAGTTTGCCAAGCAAGCCAATCGTCGCAGTCGAGCCCCAACCTACAAAACCTGACGATGCGGTAACGACCGAAGTCGCCAGGAAGGAAGCCGCGTTGCCACAAATTCCCATTGGCGCGACCGTGACTTTGGACGGCAAGGATCTGTCGGACAGAGCAGGCCAAGTGGTGTTGCAGATCGGCGACATCGCCCTGCCAGCCACCATCAAGGAATGGAAAAACGACGCAGTGATTTGCACGCTGCCGGTCCTGGGCCTGACGAAGGCCAGCAAGGCGACGCTGCACATTCTGAAGGCTGATGGCAAGATCGCCAGCACCATGGAAGTGGAACTGGTCACCGTGCTGCCGTCCTCGCCCGATGCCAAACTCAGCAGTATCGACTCGGCCAAGCTCGGACCGTAATCAGCGTCGTCGGCTGAAAACCATCGCAATCCGTGCGCACAGTGGCAAGAGAGTCACACCAGAGAGCTCTTTGACAGCGCGCATGCTCATGACTGCCAGGGTCGGTGTTGGCCGCGCTTGTATGCTCGCGCAGTTAATCCACTCGCTTACAGGGAGCGAATGACGAAGTGGGCGGACTACCGGTGCAATGGATGCCAGTAACTTGGCTTGTCAAGAGAGGACAGCCAGCCGCATTGAATTTATCACATTTTCACAAATAGCACACGAAGTAGTTGACAACAGATCACCATTGTGGGCTAATAACGGGACATTCTGTTGCCGTTCGGTGGCTCAGCGGCGAACTCGCGCTGCGCGGTTGAATAACATTGCGCGCGAGGCAGAGGCCCCTGTTACGACCGAGGGGCTCGTCCAAAATACTAGCCGGTTGTTGGACAAAAAGGACGAGTTGCAAAAGTTGCTGCAGAGTCGCAAGTGGCCGATCGGCAACAACTTCCGGCCAAATCCAAGAATAGGTACCTGTCCAATAACCCCGCCGGTTGTTGGACGTTTAGGATGAGCGCCGGGGCTGAAGGATCAGATTGCCCGGCAATCAATGATTAATGAGCGAGCGCAGGTACCTTCATGAAAATTGTGATCGTCGGTGGTGTTGCTGGTGGAGCCTCAGCGGCCACACGTGCTCGCAGGTTGTCGGAAGCTGCACATATTGTCTTGGTGGAGCGCGGCCCCGACGTGTCGTTCGCCAACTGCGGACTGCCCTATTACATCGGTGGCCAGATCGTCGACCGCAACAAGTTGCTGGTGGTGACGCCCGAGCGGCTGCGGGAACGCTTCAACCTGGATGTGCGCGTGCGCTCACTCGTCGAGTCCATCGATCGTAGCGCCAAGACCGTTCGGATTCGCGACTTGGTCAGCGGCCAGGTGTATGACGAGTCCTATGACAAACTGATTCTAGCGCCCGGTGCCGCGCCGATTCGTCCGGAGTTGCCGGGCATTGATGCACCGGGAATCTTCACGCTCCGCAACCTGCAGGACATGGATCGCATCCAGCAGGCTATTACTGCTGGTGTCGGCAGTGCCGTCGTGATTGGAGCGGGATTTATCGGCCTGGAGTTGGTAGAGAATTTCGTTCACCGCGGGATTCGCACGACGCTCGTCGAACTGCAGGATCAGATCCTTCCACCGCTCGATCGCGAAATGACAGCCCCGTTGCTGCAGGTTCTGAAAGACAAGAAGGTTGACCTGCTCCTGAGTGAAGCGGCTACCGGCTTTCAGTCCACGGCTGACGGCGTGAAGGTGCAACTGAAATCGGGTCGAGAATTGCTGGCTCAGTTCGTGGTGCTGGGCGTTGGCGTGCGACCGGAAAACCAACTCGCTGTGGCAGCTGGTCTAGAGGTAGGTCCGCGCGGTGGAATCAAGGTCAACGCTCAGCTGCAAACCAGCGATCCCGATATCTACGCCGTTGGCGATGCGGTGGAAACGAAGGACTTTATTTCCAATCAACCGACGCAAGTGCCGCTCGCAGGCCCGGCCAATCGTCAAGGGCGTTTAGCAGCCGACCATATCTTCGGCCGCGAGGTTCAATTTCGAGGGACGCAAGCTACGGCCATTGTCGGACTCTTTGGGAAGATCGCGGCCTGCACGGGTGCGTCCGAAAAATCACTCCGCCGGGCCAACCAACCGTTCCGCATGATCTATGTTCATCCGGCCCAGCATGCAGGCTACTATCCGGGTGCCGAGGCGATGGTTCTTAAGGTTCTGTTCGCGCCCGATAGCGGCCGCATTCTCGGCGCGCAGGCTGTCGGCGGCGAAGGGGTCGATAAGCGGATCGATGTCTTGTCCGTCGCCATTCAAGCCGGCATGACGGTCTTCGATTTGGAAGAGATGGAACTCGCTTACGCGCCGCAATTCGGCTCGGCAAAAGATCCCGTCAACATGGCCGGCTTTGTCGCTGCGGGTCTGTTGCGCGGCGATCATCCGCAAATCGATTGGCAGGAACTAGCGGCGCCGGGACACAACTCGCCCTCAAGTTTCCTGTTGGACGTACGCACCGCAACTGAGTTTGCCGCCGGTCATTTGCCAGGTGCCATCAATATTCCGATCGACGAGTTGCGAGCTCGGCTCGGGGAGCTTCCTCGCGATCGCCGCCTCGTGGCTTACTGTCAGGTCGGTCAGCGAGGCTACTTGGCCACCCGCATCTTGCGACAGAATGGTTTCGAAGTCGCTAATTTGAGCGGTGGCTTCAAGACTTACCTGCAATGGCAGTCGCTGCACGCATGACCCGGCACTCCCTACCGAATCCGGGCCTCGTTCCCTATATTCAAGGGGAAGTTCGAAGATTTGAGTGACGGGGGATGTGCGATGAGAGTGCTGGTGATCGGAAACGGCGGCCGCGAACATGCGCTGGCTTGGAAGCTGCGGCAGAGTTCGCGCGTCGACCAGGTTTTCATCGCGCCGGGCAATGCCGGGACGCTCGAAGAAGGGGAAAATGTCAACATCCCGTCGAACGACATTCCCGCGCTCATCAAGTTTGCGCAAACGGCCAAGATCGACCTGACGGTCGTCGGCCCCGAAGGTCCGCTGGTCGAAGGTGTCGTCGACGCCTTTCAAGCAGCCAAGCTGCGGGTGTTTGGTCCCAGCCGAGCTGCCGCTCAGCTTGAAGGAAGCAAAATCTTCTGCAAAGAGATGCTCCGCCACGCCGACGTTCCTTCCGCCGACTTTCACGTCTTCAAAAATGCCGAAACGGCTCAGCGGTTCATTCTCGATCGTTATCCCTCCGAAGATGAATCGGTGCCGGTCGTCATCAAGGCCGATGGTCTGGCCGCCGGCAAAGGTGTAATCGTGTGCCATCGTCGCCGCGACGCGCTCGATGCCATCGATCGCATCGCCCGCAAGCGCGAGTTCGGCGATGCCGGCAAACAGTTCATCATCGAAGATCGGCTCGATGGTCAGGAAGCGAGCGTGCTCGCCTTCACCGACGGCCGCACGATCGTCACGTTGCCACCGGCGCAAGATCACAAAGCGGCTCACGACGGCGACAAGGGGCCAAACACCGGCGGCATGGGCGCCTATTGCCCGGCGCACATTGTCGACGACCGCATGCTCGCCTGGATCGAAGAGCACATGCTGGTGCCGACCGTGCACGCCATGAAGCGCTCGCGCCAACCATTCAAGGGCGTGCTGTACGCGGGCGTGATGTTGACGAATCAAGGCCCGCGCATGCTCGAGTACAACGTGCGGCTCGGTGATCCCGAATGCCAGCCATTGCTCATGCGCTTGCAGACCGACCTGGTCGATGTGATCGAAGCGACCATCGACGGCCGGCTCGATGAACTGGGCCCGCTCAAGTGGGATCCACGCCCCGCGGTATGCGTCGTCATGGCCAGCGAAGGCTATCCTGGCGACTACGAAAAAGGACGCCAGATTCGCGGGCTCGACGAAGCGGGAGCGCTGCCCGATGTGAAGGTCTTTCACTCCGGCACGGCGCTCGACAATGGCAAGGTCGTCACCAACGGGGGTCGTGTTCTCGCCGTGACCGCGCTCGGCAACACTCTGGCCGCTGCGAAACTCCAAGCCTACACCGCGGTCAAATGCATCCGCTGGCCCGGTGCTTGGTGCCGCAAAGACATCTCCGACAAAGCCCGCCTGCCACCCAAAGAAGACACCTGGCGGGATAAGCCAAGACGGTAACTACTCCCCTCGCAGTGCCGCGAGGATTGGTGCTCGTAGCGTAGCACGCACGGCGAGCAGGCCAACAAGACTGCCGATGAGCAGAATCGCGGCGATCATAATGGTCAGGTCTCGCCAAGGGAGCGAGGCGCCGCCGAGGAACATGTGCGGCAGTACGGCGAGCAGCGCGGCGAGCAGGCCGGTAAAGATGCCGCCGCAGAGGAGCCACAGATTCTCCAGCATGACCATGCCGGCAATGCGCGCGGGGCGAAAGCCCGTGGCGCGCAGCATGGCCAGTTCTTTGCGCCGTTCGAGCACGTTGCGAAGTTGCACCGCAGCAAGGCCGAACGTACCCAGCAGCAGCCCAAGTGCGCCGAGGGCTTGAAAGGTGCTGATGTAGGTGTTCTGCACGGCGAGCAGGTCTTGTAGGCGAACGCGCGACTCGGTGACGTCGAAGCCTTCATCGCCAAAGCGATCTTCAAGTGTGGCGGCAACTTCTCTTTCGTTGGCCTCGGGCGTGCGAATCAAAAACGAACGATAGCCGGCGACGCGCGGGAAGACTCGTTTGAAATCGCTTTCGCCAATCAGCAAGCTCCCTTGCAGCACACTGTTCGAGAGTAAGCCCACAACGCGAAACTGGATCGGTGGTCCGTCGCCGTAGTCGCGCTCGAAGACCTGGCCGATGCCGCCGTACAGTTTCAAACTGTAGAGGGCCGTGTTCATATCGAGCACGGTATTGATTGGTTCGCCGTCGGCCGCCGGTTGTTCGAGCAAGCGCCACGGATTGGCCTGTTCTTCAGTGGTCTTGGCAGCAGAAGCGGCGAATACGAAGTGCGTGACACCCTGAGAATCAAAATGCTGGACGACGGCCGGCGTCACACCGAGCACGCGAGGCTGCATCGCCTGGTACAGGTTGCGACAACTGGCATCGTCACCGGCACGCATCCGCATGGGCAACACCGTCGAGCCCGTCAGCTTGTCGGCGTCGTTACCCATCGCGGCCTTGCGAGCAGCGGGGTCGTTGAGATCGGGCAGAATCGGTTCGGCACTTTCGGCCAGCAGGTTGAAGCCGCCGACGCCCTGCTCGGTGGGACTAAGGCGAAACGAACTAACCGCCACAACCAAAAAGCACGCACTGGCGACGAGCGCAATCGTCGCCATGCTGCGACCGCGAGCACGGCCGATGTTGCGTATCGCCAACGATGGCAAAACCCAGCGGAACGGCGTCTTCGAGAGCGTGCGCGATTGCCCGCCCAATTGCCGCGAGATGAGCATCAGCAATCCTGTCAGCACGCTGGCTCCACACGCCATAAAAGTTGCCGCTTGGGCTTCTGCTTTCAGGATGCTGGCGAGGCCGGCGAGTATGGCGGCCAGCACGAGGAACATCCACGGCAAAGCCCTGCGCCAGGCAGGTAACTCGCGATCGTTTTGGAGCGTGGCGAGGGCCGATGATGTTTCACCGGCGAGTAGCTGTCGCGGCGATACTTTCCGCAGTTGCCGCAGGCTGAAGTAGATCGTCAGCTGCGCGACGATCACGCCCACCACAAAGCCAATCACCAGGCTGAGCCAGCCTGGATGCAGAATGAGAAAGGGCGACGAAATGGCACCCACCCACCAGGTGCGCAGGCCGGTGACCATCAGCCAGGCGTAACCGATGCCGACGGCGGTGCCGAGCAGCGCGCCGAGAATCGAGACGACTAGCCCTTCGCTGGCCAGCCACTTGCCCGTCAGTTGCTGCCGCCAACCAAGCGCCTGCAGCAAGCCAATTTCGCTGGCCCGCTGTTCCACACCCAGGCGGAACAACAGCCAGATCAGCAGGAGTGCGGCACCGATGATGAACATGCTCAGCAGCAGGAAGAGGACGTCGAACGGCGTGGTCCCTTGCGACGCGGCCAGATCGCGAGCCTTGATGGGAATGATTTCGAAGCCGAGTCGCTCATTGTCTTTGCTCAATTGTGCAAGGAATTTAGATGTCAGCGATTCTTCGGTCATGCCTTCGCGGAACGGAATGCGAATCGACGTGGCTTGACCAAAGCGGCTGTGCCACAGCTTTTGTCCCGCGGCCAGCGAGATGTAGGCCTTGGGCGTGGCCCGGTGATTTTCCCAGTACTTGTCGTCCTGCGAGCGCATCTTTTTGTAGTCGAACGGAAACGGCGCATCCCAATCGGCGATGCTCGCCTGATCGGTCACGCCGGGAACATCGGGCGTCAGGTCCGCATCGTTGGCTTTGGTCGGAGGGTCTTTAAATTTCGGGCCTTTGCCGCGCGAATACGGGGCCGAAGGTTCCGTGAGCGGCACGATCGCTTTCACGGTGAACTCGGCCGACGCTTCTTTCTCAGCGCCGTGGGTCGTCTCAGGCTCGAAGAAAGTGACGCGCACTTTGTCACCAATCTTCAGACCTTGATCTTCGGCGGCCCAATCGGTGAGGGCGATTTCGTCGTCGGCCAGCTTGGGCAAGGGTTCTCCCTCACGATCGACGAGCGGACCATCGGGAGCTGGGTCGAGCGCGGCGATCGTGGAATAAGGAATGCCTTTGGTATTGGCTGGGGCGCCAACCTTGTCGATGGAATTGGCCAGATATGTGAGGATGGGGTAGGCGTCGAACTTCTTGAATGCTTCGAGCGCCACACGATCCGTCGTTTCGTCGAGCAGCATCCGATTGGTGCTGAGACTGAAGTAGTTGAGGATCGGCTCTTCTTTGCCATCTTGTTCGAAATCCAATTTCACATGCTTAAGTGACAAGCCGTAGTCGGCGAGCGTGGGACGAAGCGCGGTTTGTAGTTTGTGGGTGAACAAGTGCGATAGCCCAAGCTGTTCGTCCTTGCTGGAGACGAAAATTGCATTCACTTTGCCGGGTTGATCAAGGGCTTCTTGCAAGGGAGCGAGTGCCACGTAGGCATTTCGCGGCGAAGTTTGCATAGGATGCAAACTAAAGCGGCCGAGATCTTGGGCTGGAACAATTTGGCTTACTTTCAATTCCGCGAGACTGGTGAGTCGATCATCCTTGCGACCAAGTGGACTGTCTTCGGACACCTGCGTCGCTTTGGGAATGCGAATGATGATCGTATCGCCGACCTTCGCATCCAGTTCCTTGGCGAGCGGCTCGTTAAGAACGACTTCGTTGGGGCCCGGTGTGTCGATACCGAGATCTGGTTTGCCGATGACATCGCGTTTATGCCTTAATTCATCGAAGTCATTCCCGGCCGCAATTAAGGTGATGCCTGCGGCCAGCGAACGACCTTTGCTGCGCGGTACTTCGGCAGTCGCCGTGGGAATGATGATCGCTGGAAAGGAGACAATTCCCGAAGGCAGCTCAAAGTCATTGGGCTTAAGCAATTCATCTGCCTGTAATTCACTGGCTAGTTCGGCACGAAAGAACCGATCGACGAGCAGCAGATGATCGATGCGGCCCAAGCGATCGAGCGTGAGATGCCGCAAGCTGTAGCGAACTGAATCGCCCACGACCAGCGCGCCGGTGAGAACCGCGGTGGCGGCCATCACACCGAATAGCACCGCCAGGTGCTTCGAGGCATGGAATTGCAAACTGCGAACAACGAGGCGGAAGAAATTCATGGGTGTACCTTCCGCTTAGGTTTGGGCGATCAGTTGGCCGTTATCGATTTCGAACCGCTTTTGCAACAGCGCCGCGAGATCACTACTGTGCGTGACGACGAGCAGCATGTTCTGTTCTTGTTGTTGCAACTCGATCAGCAATTGGCCGATGCCGGTCGCGTTTGTACGGTCGAGATTACCGGTCGGTTCATCAGCAAGTAGCAGTGCCGGCTTGAGCAGCAACGCCCGCGCGACCCCCACGCGTTGCCGTTCACCACCCGAGAGTTCCGCTGGGCGATGTTCCAGTCGCTGACCAAGGCCGACGCGATCCAGCAGCTCGCGGGCGCGGGCGACCACTTCCGCCGAAGGTGGACCCTCGGCAAGAGCGGGAATGAGCACGTTTTCGAGCACGGTCAGCTGCGGTAGCAGGTAGTGATCTTGAAAGACGAAGCCAATGTGGCGATTGCGAAACCGAGCGAGGTCGACTTCCTTCAACTGCGCCGGATCTTGCCCCGCAAGTTTCACGCTGCCACTTGTGGGCTGATCGAGCCCGCCGATGATGTGCAGCAAGGTGCTTTTGCCGGAACCGCTCGGGCCGAGAATCGCGGCATTCTCGCCAGCGGCGAGCTTCAGTGAAGCATCGCGGAGCACGACGAGGGGCTCGCTACGCGTGGGAAACTCTTTGCGAACATGCTCGACGATCAAGTCTGCCATGCGTTGTTCCGCGATCTAAATTTGTTGGAGTTCCGACTTTTGTTGGAGTTCCGGCTTTAGCCGGCTTGCCTTGATAGTTCGATTTGAAAAACCAAAGCCGGCTAAAGCCGGAACTCCAACGAACAAGGTAGTCATTTCATCATTCTTCGCCGGGCAAAGAAGCTGAGAGACGCGAGTCCATAAAAACTATATTCGACATCATGCGCGCCGTCCCAGGCGGCGGCATGAAAGCCACCTTCTTCGCGTTGAAGCGAATGGACAAAGCGCTCGGCCGCGGCGAGGTCGATTTCGGCCAGTCCACCGAGATCTTCCAGCGTCGTGAGACCAGTAAAGGTGCTCAGCAGGTCGGCGATGGGAATCCGCGTGTTGGCGCGCAGGCCCCCTTCGTCGGTCTGCATGTCGAGCAGAAAATCGATGGTATCGAGCCGGGTGTTCTCGTCGAGCGCGTTTAAGATTTTGAGCGTGGCGATGGCTGCAGCCGTGGGATTGGTTCCCGCGCGCTTGCCTGCCTTAATCTCGCGAAAGCCCCCTTCTTCCGAAACTTGAGCGCGCAAAAAGCTGAGCATCCGCTCTGGCTCGGGAGGTAAGCGGTCGAGCAATTGCAGGCAGATGACCACCAGAAAACTGTGATACGTGCTGCTGGCCTGCCCTTCGATCCCTTTCGCGTAGCCGCCATCCGCGCGGCGCAGTGTTTCGAGCCAGGCGGCAACTTGCTCGCGCCAGTCGGGCTGGCTATTCGCAAACACATCGATGCCCGAGGCAGACTTCAGCAACATGCCGCCATAGATGAGCGAAAAGAAGTCGACGATCGACTCTTGCCCGCCGAGCTTTGCTTGCAAAAACGTGGCGGCCCGTTCGGCGACTGGCCCGTACAACTCGCCGAGTACTGCCAGAGCGCGCAGGGCAAAGCCCGTGTAGTACAAATCGCTCCCCCCTTCACGGCCACCAAAACCGCCATCAGTTTTCTGAGCGGCCAAAAAGTAACGCGTGTGCCGCGCACGCTCCTCGTCACTGAGTTGCCCGAGCCCTTCGGCCACGCGGATCGTCAAGGTTTCGAGATAGGCGGGCATGGGCAATGGCGGGAAGTGAGAGGGGCGGCCAGGACACTTGCATTGTGCGGCATTTGGGCGGGGGGCGGGAGGGGTGCCGTTGGCCCAGCCACTGGTTATGATTGCCCGGATGAACAGCCAATCTGGTTTGACGAAAGCGCCCCAATCGGTCGACGAACTCGAACTGCTCCTCAGCGAGCCCGATGCGGCCGTGATTCAAACGCTGGCCGCCCTCGATGGCGACATCGTGTTTCTCGGTGTGGGCGGCAAGATGGGGCCGACGATGGCGCGCATGGCCCGCCGCGCGCTCGATGAGGCCGGCAGCAATCGCCGCGTGATCGGCGTCTCGCGGTTCGGCAGCGGCGACTTGCGTCAGCGACTCGAGCGCTGGGGGATCGAGACGCAAAGTTGCGACCTGCTCGATGAAGCAGCCGTGGCCAAATTGCCGGATGCAGCGCTCGTGGTCTCGATGAGCGGCTTCAAGTTCGGCGCGACGCAGAATCCCAGTTATAGCTGGGCGATGAATTGCTACGCGCCGGGCATCATCTGCCAGAAGTATCGCCACAGCCGGATCGTGGCGTTCTCGACCGGCAATGTCTACGGCCCGGTGCCGATCACGCTCGTCGATGGCTCGCCGAATCGCGGCTGTAGCGAAACCGCCCCGCTAGTCGCCGATGGCGAGTATGCCATGACCGCGATTGGCCGCGAGCGAATGTACGAGCATTTCAGCCGCACGCTCAACATTCCGCTGGTGCTGCTGCGACTGAACTATGCCACCGAACTGCGGTATGGGGTGCTGGTCGATATCGCGCACCAGATTGCCGCCGGGCAGCCTGTGGATGTCAGCATGTCGCGGGTAAATGTCATTTGGCTGGCCGATGCCAATCGCATGTCCCTCTGTGCATTGGCCCATGCCACCTCACCGCCGCGCGTGATCAACCTGGCCGGCGACGAAATCCTGAGCCTGCGCGATGTGGCCCTGCAACTGGGCGAACGGATGAAGCTGCGCGTGACCTTCAGCGGCCAGGAAGGAACTCGCGCCCTGCTGAACGATGGTCGCGACGGCTATCGGCTCCTGGGCCAGCCCCAAGTGAACGCGCAGCAGATGATCGCCTGGACGGCGGACTGGGTCGACCGCGGCGGCGAAAGCCTCGGCAAGCCAACGCACTTTCAAACGACCGACGGGAAGTTTTAAGGCAGTCGCCACGCTCCGCCGTAGCGCATCTTTGTTCCTACTTTTCCGTTTGACAAAGAATCACGCCTCGGGCAGATTTTAGTTGCCCTTGTTCGCGGAGCGATCACGTCGCAGAAGAAGCCCGCGAACAAGCAAGGCAAGGAGATTCGAGCGCCGCTGAAAAATGGTTGTCTGTTCAGGCGACGAGTTCGGTGAATGTCGCCAGTAACTACTGGCGAAGATCGCCACAAGTCCTTGAGACGCCCATTCAGGGGGTGTTCACAAACTGCCGTCGCGGCTGGGGCTAAAAGTAAGGTATTCCTCGAGAACGGCGCGTGTTGCGGGGTTAGCCAGGCCGTGGTTTGTGAACATTCGCAACTCAACGTGCCTCGACGAGGAGCCACTTAGGGCGAGTCACACGGCGGGCGCTCGGATGCAAAGATCCTCTGACACTCGAGGAATTGCGACGGCTCTCGTTGGCCGGAGGAAGATCTCGATCAATACTCGGTATCGAGAAACCGGAGCATCTTGGTGCGAACCCGGTGTCGCAACTGCCACGAATTGCCATTGGAGTACTTGGGCCCCACCAAGCCGTCTCCCTCGCCGATCAATACCGTTCGATAGTATTCTGACTCTGCCGGCGTGAGCGTCTCCATGAACTGCTCCTCGGTATCAAGGCGCAGCCAGGTGTCGTCCGAATGGTGCTCCGGGGCACAGCGGGAAGCAGCTTCTTCGCGAGCTCGGCGGCGACGTTCTCCGCGAAAGTACTGTCGCGCTTCACTCTTTGCCAGAATCGCCAAAAAGGTCGTCAGGCGGCAACCGCGCAGAGGATCAAATCGCGCAAGCAGTTCACCATCATTGCGTACCAACGCATACCACACGCGAGCTGCGATCTCGTCAACGAGATCGAGGTCGGCTGACGACTTGCCAATCATCAAGCGAATGGTTTTGATGAGGCTGTCGTGGCAGTGCTGATAGAGCAATGACCAGGCCTGTGGTTCGCCTGATATGCACGACTCCACCAGTAACCGATCATCCACGGGAGTGGCGATTGATTTTGGTGCTAAGTTGAGAGGCGTGGTAATTCGCTTCTTCCGAGCCAACGCGAACACAAATTTTCCGGTCAATCCAGATCGATTCAGGAGCTTAAGATAACCAGCGAAGAAAGTCACCAAAGATGAGGTGACGCGCAGACTCCGTCCGCCTCGGTGCCAAGGTAAGGCTACCCATGAGGTCGGATCTCGGTGTCCGCAGTCTAACCCAAACGCAGCTAAATTCAATCGCCAATGGAGCGACATTCGAAAAGTTTTCGAACTTCACAGTCAACCTTGGTCTCACAACTGTGTGTGATCTTAGCCAGTGCTTGTCAAGAGTCGGCCTTCGACAAGCTCTGGGTGCTTCGCTCGAGCCCACTCAACATACTCATTGACGCCGCGCTCAATCGGTACGCGCGGCTCGTAGTTCAGCAAGCGACCGGCCTTCGTTAAATCAGCGCAGGTGAGTGGCATGTCTCCTGCGCGAGGTGCCCTCTGCTCGATCACCGCCTCCGTGCCAACCGCGTGCGCGATCATGTCGATCAGGCTGCGGATTTCGATCGGTTCGTTGTGACCTAGGTTGATGCATTCACCGCTGACATTGCTCGCAGTGAGGGCCGCCACAATTCCCACGCAGATATCGTCGGCATGGGTAAAATCGCGACGAATGGTGCCATCGCCATACAACTGGATCGGTTCGTGAGCCATGATCGTGCGAGTGAAGATCGACAGGGCAAGATCGGAGCGAATCCTGGGCCCATATACATTGAAAAGTCGCAGCGCAGTGAATGGCACTCCGTGCAGCTTGTGATAAGTCAGCCCCATAAGTTCCGCCGCTCGCTTTGTAACGCCGTAGGGACTTGCTGGAATGCCCAGCGGCGCATCTTCAACGAAGGGGGCTCTGGCACCCACTCCATATACCGTTGACGAAGACGCAAACAAGAATCGCTCGACTGGATTGTGCCGGGCAGCTTCTAGCAGTGCCGTGGTTCCCGCGATGTTGTTCTTCACGTAGATTTCTGGCGATTCCACACTAAGTGGTACGCCTGGATAGGCACCTAGATGAATCAGATGAGTAGGCCGGTGCTTTGCAAACAGCTTTCGGCAGTAATCGAAGTCACTGAAGTCACCTTCCTCCAAAGTAACATTCGGCGTCTCCAACAAAGGTCGCACCTGTTGCCATTTTGTTTCAGGACAGTAGTAGTCGTTGAAATTGTCGAGCAAGACTAGTTCATTGTCGGCGCAAGCACTAAGCCGTGGCACTAGATGACTAGCGACAAAACCTGCACCACCGGTGATCAGTAGCTTCATGACTTCATAACCTCAGAGTTTGCGGCACAGCTTGGTTCAGTCCCACACCCGGCGTACCCGCTCTGCCAACCAGGTCTGCTGAAAAGCATTGATCCAGCGACCTGGTCGCGAGGCATTTCGAACGATGTGAAACCATCCGACTGGCGAACGAAGTGCCGATTTCAACCACTGCTTTTGGGAGATAAAGGTCTGGGGTGCCGTCCTGCTTTGCCACTCGTTAGCAGGCGATTGATCATCATTGTTGCAGCCGTTCATTGCCCTGAGAGATGTCTCCAAATAGCCTTGCTGCAAAACAAGTGCTACAGGGCGAGTACAGGTGCGTGTGTCGAACGACAGCAGCGACCGCCACGCTCGCTCGAGCAACTCTTGTCCCCTCGCACGAAAACGATCTGCTTCCTGGGGAGTGGCGAGCAAAGCTGCCTGCAGCAAAACATTACCCTTGCGCAGTTCTTGCGCTGCCCAGGTTTCGGTTGGGTATTCGAGTGACTCGGGCGAGTCCAAATAGAAACGCTCGTTGTCTAACATCCAGCGTGTACACGCGAGGATGCTCTCGCGAACGTAGCATCGGATGTCGATCAGTTCCGCGACATGGCTGGTTAAATCGAGAAAGCGAATGAGCGATTGTAGATAAACGGTATAGGACCAGCGCAGTTCCGCATTGCCAAGATTTCGGAGAGCAAGGTCCTCTTCTGGATGGATAGTGCGTTGAATCAGCTCCACCAGCTTTTGCAGGTATCGCTTGTCGTCGGTGATGAGCCAGCCGTTGAGCAGTGCATTAATCGAATTCCCGGCACCGCGGCCCGGGCCATGGTAGTTCGGTTCGGTCGTGCGACTGGCGTCACCCGTCGGCCGCTCAGAGGCAACACCGAGCAGATGCGAACAGCCGTCGTCCATCGACAGCACCCAATCTGCCAGGCCCACCACGCTCTTTCTCGCTTTGGCATTCCCTGTGAGTTGATAATACAACAACAGCCCAGCGGAATAGTTGTGCTCGTTGCCCGGACCAATTCCGCAGGCAGACATGCCCCGCCCGACCATGTCGGTTGACATCGTGCGGTGAGAGCTCCTGCCCGCGCTAAGATAGTGCGCAGTGTGCCAGAACATTCCGCCACTGTAGGCGGGCTTGTCGCGTGTGGTGTGATAGATGTCGATGTCCATGACGTGGCGCGCCAATGGATCGGCGATTTGCCACCAGCGACTATCGCCACTTTGCAGAAACTGAATCAACAAACCATGAAGTAAGTCGTACTGATTGTTGTAATGCGAGATGACTGGTCGATCGCTGCAGTACGCTTCTTCGTGATCAGCCCAGATATCTCCGAAATTGCGCCAGCCGTATTCATCGATCGCTTCACGCTTAGCGATTAAACTGCTCTTCCCCTCGATCGCGTCGCTGAGGATTGTCTCCAACTCTTCGCGAGGGGCAAAAGTGGGGCCCGCGAAATAGGGAATGCAGCCGCTGTCCGCGATCGACTCCGGCGTTGCACTGACTATGGGTGGATCGTGAACCCATGCCAATCGTTCGCAGGCGTCCGTGGGGTTGGATCCCAGGTCGAGCCAAACGGTGCGCGTCGCATGCTCGCCAGCTTGCAGTTCGTGTAGGTCTCCAAAGTCGTCCGGCCAAAACTGAACGTTTACGCGGTTGCCCTGGACTTTGATGCTGGTCGGAAACTTCTGCCAGAACTCTTCGACCGCGCAAGTGACATGCCCCGCTTTACCATTCAGACTAACAACCGGGCTGGCTCTGTCGCCGGTCGTTTCACCCGAGTCAGTGCGTACTCGATAGCCGCGAAAGCGTAACGGGATGTGTCCATTTCGATTGACATGGTTCCGGCTGTTCCAGTTTTCACCACCGCTCGACTCTTGCAGGATGGTGAACGTGTCACCAGCTGTTCGCTGCACAGTTCCGCCTGGTTGCTCCAGCCATTCCACCTGCATCCCATCCCCAACCGCCGCGTCGATCTCCAGCGACCACTCTTTAAGCAACACAGAGCCTGGATCACCTAAATCCCAGAATCCACCGGGATGCTTTGCTCTGCGAGGATTCTGAGCGGTCAGCTCGATGCGAAGCTGGTTCAACCCCGCGAAAAAGCTCACAGTACCCGTGACTCGCAAACCCGTTCCTTGCCCGAGCACTCCTTCGATCGCAATCTGAGCTCTGACCGGCCCTTCTTCGAGAGCCTTCAGCGATGTGATCTGCACTCGTCGCCGTTTGCCATGCTGATCGGCGACAACCAATCGCACGCCGTCCGGTCCGAGTATCTGTGGTCCATCCTGTCCTCGCAGCGAACGGACGATAACATCACTTCCCGGCGCCAGCTGGAGTGTGATGGCGCCCGTTGTAATCATGATCGTTCCATCACCACTAGCGCGCACGGCGACAGATGGCGAAGGGAGCGGGGCAGTCTCGTTGGCTTCAGTCAGCGACAACTCTACAAGCTCGGCTACTCCCGGTGGCATGATCCACGTCGCCAACAGCCACTTCGCACTGCCATCTGGCCACCGCTGCAAGACCTTGGTTTGACAGTGCTCGCTCGTCCTTCCGCCGGCACAAATAGAAGCCAATCCGGCGCCCCATACGCCCCGCGCGAGCGGAATCCCGACGCTGAGCGGTATAGGAAGTCTGCCAAAACTGCCACCGACCGAGCGCAACGAAAGCGCAACACACTTTGGCGACTTAACATCGCAATCATAATCAGCGGCTACAATCTGCATGGTCATTTTGTCAGCGACTTGGCGAGTTGTAGCGAGCCCGTTCGGTTACAAACGGAGCGAGAGCTTGGAGTATCACCTTCGTCAAAGGATAATAGATTCGCTGCCTCAATGGCCAATGCAGTCCACTCAAATCGCTCTACGACCAAGCGTCGGCCGCTTGCGCCCATCTCTTCACAGCGAGCTGAATCGCTCAGCAGCATCCCGACGGCTTCGGCCAGCGCTTTTGGTTCCCGGCAGTCGACAATCATTCCACTTTCGCCAACCACCATGGTCTCTCGCGTACCGCCGGAATCTCCCGCAATCACAGGCTTACCGCAGGCTTGTGCCTCCAGAAGCACCATGCCGAATCCCTCGAAATCACCATTCACTTCGCGGTTGGAAAGTACAAATAGATCACACTGCTGATAACAGTCGAGCAACTGCCGGTAGCTGACTTCGCCATGAAAGTGAACGTGCTCGCTGACGCCCAGCTCATCAGCCAACCGCTCCAGCCGCGAACGCTCCTCCCCCTCGCCAACGATGGCATACAGCACCTGTGGTAAGCGCTCTTGAATCTGCGGCAAGGCCCGAATCAACATGTCGTGACCTTTGCGCACTTGCAGACGCCCGGCGGTCATCACCACCAAGCGATCTCCCCAGCCCAATTCGTTCCGAACGGAAGCACTCGGGACTGTGGGCGTAAACCACTCCGTATCCACTCCTGGAAAGAGAACGCGAATCTTGCCTGGTGGTACCTGCCACTCCTCGCGCAGCACACGCTCGGTGTTTCGGCTGTTGGCCACGATCAGCCGACAGCCCTCGAACACGCGTCTCGTCATCCAGGAAAGTTCGCGACTGGAAGCCGAAGTGCGAGTTTCCTCTCCGTGCACGTACACGACATATGGAATCCCGGCCATCTTGTTCAGTAACCAGGCCGCGAATCCCTCAGGCAGGCAACGGGCAACATGCACCTCGCCAGCACCGTGCCTGCGAACAAGTCGCCAGAGCCGAAACGCCATGGTCAAATATCCGGCTAACTGACCTAAGCCGAGAAGTCCCCATGACTTCAAATGCAGATCGAGCCGTTCCGTCCGGACTCCACTGCCATTATCAAACTCAGCTGCTTTCGGATGCAACCCCGCAGCCGCGACCACGGTTCCAGCCGGCATGCGACGATAGATCTCATACAGCCAGCGTCCGCTGCCACCGTTCTGAGGCGGAAAGATCTCGCTGACGAGCAGAGTCTTCACGCCGACACCCTGCTGGTCTGTGGTTTATGCTTAGCCATTGATTCGTACAACGCGAGGGTGTCTTTAGCGCATTGTTGCCAGGTGAACCGCTTGGCTCGCTCGGTCCCGCGACGCACTAGTTCTGCTCGGAACGACTCTTCGGTTAGCACTCTTTCGATCGCTCCCGATAGTGCCGGGATGTTGTCAACCTCGACGAGCAGGGCTGCGTCGCCGACCCCCTCGCGGATGGAGCTGCTCTCAGTCGCTATCACCGGCGTACCGTAGGCCATTGCCTCCAGCGTCACTAGCGTAAAGCCTTCGTATCGAGTCGGTAGCACGAACGCACTGGCACCCTTATAGAGCAGGGGCAACTGCCAGTCGTCTAAGTAGCCCGTGAGGTGCACGCGATCGCTGATGCCCAGCGACGCAACCAAAGCCTCAATCTCGGCGGTGGCATCTGACTTCGGCCCAGCCAGAACCAAATGCTCTTCGATCGACCGCTCTGCCAGCAGTTTTGCATAGGCCTTAACCAAGAACGGGACATTCTTCCTTGGCTGCAAGGCGCCGACAAACAACAGATACTTCGGAGGAAGGTTCATTGTCTGCCGCAACTCACCTAAACGCTCGAAGGCGATTTTCTCGTTCGAAATAACGCTGCCGCCGCCGTAAATCACTTTGATCTTGTCGGGCGCACATCCAATGCCCTCGACGTCCCTCCGCGTGTTCTCCGACAGCGCAATAACAGCTCCGGACCAGTCAAGCGCTTTGCGTGTCCAATCGCGCATCACCTGATCCATGCCCGCGCCATGAACTTCCATGTGGAAGTAGGCAATGTCGTGGATCGTGACTACCGTTCGTGCGGGATCGAAACAAGGCACGAAGTGATTAGGCCCGTGAAACACATCGATCCCATCACGTCGTAGCACCCAAGGCAGATAGTATTGCCACCAGACGCGAGGGTGCTCCGCTTCCCAGCGACGCGGAAAACGTACTGGCCGAGAGCGAAAGTTCACCTGCGCCGGGCAATGGGCAAAATCATCGGTCCGGCCCCAAGCCCGGCTGGGGTAATACAGCCGATACTCGTTCTTCTGATCAAGTTCGGCGAGTGCTTGAATCAGATGCAAAACATGCTTGCCAATGCCTGTAGGCTTGGCGTCACGAGCAACATCGACATAAATTCCGATTCTCATATTTATCTGATTGACTGCGATACTACTTGGAAGCAAAGGGCAACTGCACGTGCTCGTGGTGACTTTGGGCCCACTGCCACAGTTCGCTCATGCCCCGCTTCATGTCGTACTGTGGCTGCCAACCCAGCTCCTTTTCAATGCGCCGTCGGTCGCACAAGAGATGCATTCGGTCCGACTTCCGGACCTTGGCTGGGTCAGTATCAATTGTCAGATTCAGGCTCGAGATCTTTGCCAGCTCGGCGACCATCTCTTCGACGGAGTATTCGATGCCAGTTCCCACGTTGTACGTCCGGAATGGATGTTCATTCCGTTCAGCCATGGCCACCAAACCACTCGCAATATCGGTCACATAGACATAGTCCCGTTTGGGTTTCACATTCCCAAGCTTCAGGCTGAGATTACCGCTCAAGGCTTGCCGCAGAATCTCTGGCAGCACATGTGGATTGGTCTCATGAGGCCCGTAAACATTGAACAGCCGAGCTGCGGCACAGCGTACGCCCCCGTCTTTGGCGAACAATGCGAGCTGTTGCTCGTTGATGTGCTTCGACAGTCCATAAATATCGGTTGGTGCGGCGACTAAGCTTTCTTCGCTGCAGGCCTCATCATGAATGGGATAGACCGCGGCGCTCGAGGCAATCGCCAGGCTCCGTGGCGGATGTCGGCGACAAGCTTCCAGCACGTTCTGAGTCCCCGTAACATTCACCTCCAGCGTTTCCGTGGGATGCTGATTGCAGTAGGGAATGTAGTGAATGGCAGCCAAGTGAATCACGCGCTCCGCGTGAGCGTCGGCAAACACCCGCAAGACTGTATCACCATCACGCAGGTCCGCTGCTTGCAACTCAACTCGCGGATCGGTCGGCAGGTACTCCTTGCTGCCCGTCGAGAGGCTGTCCAGCACCACCACGCGCTGACACCCCGGCCGACTCAACGCCTCGGCCACCACCGCAGAGCCAACAAACCCAGCCCCGCCAGTAACCAGCCATGTACCCGAAGAATATAGCATGTTAGCGTACCCCAAGATTTGATGTCGTCAGCAAGGCCAATCAGCTGCAACCACCGTCAAGCCACGCTTCCTGCGACCACCGCCATGTATTCGTCCCAGAGCTGAATTGAAAGCTTGCGGATGTCAAACGCGTCTTCTACGCGGGCGCGAGCCCCTAGGCGACCTCTCTCGATGAAGGAGTAGTCGTTGACCCAGCGATCGACCACGCCGGCGAGCGCATCGAGATCATCCTGTGGAACGATTTCGCCTCCGCCGGGAAGAACCTGTCCGTCGACGGATTTGCTCGGGTAACCAACAACTGGACAGCCGCATGCCATCGATTCCAGCACACTAATGCTGCACGCTTCTTCACGGCTTGTGTTAATAAACAGATCCAGTCCGTTATAGAAATCACGCAGTTCGTCGAGATGACCGACATGCACTAACCGCTCACCAAGTCTTTTCCGAGCTTGGGCCAACAACTCCGCGGCGTATTCGCGTTCGGAAGCAACTGGACCTCCGGCGACCACAATTCGTAAACGCGGATCACTTATTCTTGAACCGAGCTCAAACAGGTGCTCTAGCTGCTTTCGTTCACGCAGGGCACAAGCCACGCCCAGTGCCAACTTGCCGTCTAGGCCAAATTGTGCCCGAAATCGTGACCGCCGCTCATTGCTCGGCGTGAAGTGCGCCAGATCGAGTCCGTTATAAAGCATCCGCCAGCGATCTTTGGGGATCACACCTTCGACGCTCGGTCGGCAAGCATCGAGATTTCCTGGGCTGATGAAGAAGATCCGCGTCGGAGCCCGATTGCCTCCGAAGGCCCACTCACAGTATGACCGACCCATCGTGAAGTGAATGCTCACAACCACAGGTAGGCGCATTAGCCTGCCTAGAAACTGTCCGTTGGGGTAAATGTTTTGCTCATTGCAGTGAATGAGTTGTACCTTGTGCCGTTTCGCAATCGCTCGAAGCTGCCAGAGTGACTTCAGAAATCGCCAAGGTCGCCATTTATCCGGAGCGGGCATTTCCACGTGATAGGCAGGAATACCCCGCTCGACCGCCCACTCGTGGAACGCTCCGACTTCATGCGACACGAGCACGGGCTCCAGCCCCTGATCTTTGAGCAAGCGAATCCAGCCCTCCGTCGGCACCGTAGTGCTCGCCCGGTTGGGATTCATCGTGAGATAAAGAACGTTCATTGATATTCCGTAACAACTCCAAATTGTCGAGCAAACTCAACAATCACAGGATGTGCGACGCTGTCCCCACCCTTCATAAATGGCGTCACGCTTTAGCTGACCAAACAGCTCATGCAACCTGCACAATCGAGCCTCCAGAACGCGGTCAGAACTCAGCCGCGTCCTGGACCTGAGGTTGCCAGGTGAGAGACGGCTAATAAATTGGCGACGCTTAAGCCAGCGCTTCAGCCGCCCAATCGACGATGTCGGCGGAGCACATCGATCCCATAATGCGGGGATGACTATAGGGTTGTAATCAAGCTCCATCGAACTCGTCCAGTCCCGCCATTTGAACGGACAGGCACTTACATTTGTGATAACTGGCACCCAGGGCACCCGAAGTGCATCGGCAACAATTGCCCCATGCATTGCTTCCGTTACTACCAACTCAGACTGCGAAATCATAGCCAAGATTCGGTGCATCGGCCAAAGCGGGTCTATATAGGTAAACCCAAGCTCCTCACATGCAAATGTCCAGTCAGCGCTTTGCGCACTCGTGTAGTGCCCCATCAATGCAATGCCGCGCTTCTGCTCAACCGGAACACTATACACCTGATTTATAAGAATTGCGGGATCTGTAACTGCAAGCTCTGCCGAAAGACCGACCATTTTGGCAGTTAGCGGCCCACGGACGCAGTAAATCCGATAAGTGCTATCAATTCTTGGCGGCGGTGCATAGCCGTTTCCTGCGCCGAAGATGATTTTTAGAGGTGACTCCGGCAGGGTTTTGTCCAGCACCGTACCAATTCCAACAAAGAGCACAGATTCGGACTCATCGAACAACCCAGGAGCCAGTTTTGGCCATATCAACAAATTAAGTTCGTCGCCAAAATTGGGAAACGCCGGCTTGTTTGACTTATGGATCTGGTAAAGAAGCTTCATCGACGTTCGGTCTAGTTAGAGCCTACCGTGTACGGCGCGCAACCCAGCATCACCTTGCATATCGACGCGCAATACGTTTTAATAAACCGCAGATTCGACGGGCATAAATAAATAGCCCGACGCATATGCGCGAGAGCCTCTCTGTGATTCCCTAATTGAAAGAGAGGGTATCCCAAGCTCCAGAAGTATTCATGTCCCAGTCTGCCGTCAAACGCTCTCAGTTCCTTTTGATTTCTCGGCAGTTCGGTACGCAGTCGCTCTAGCGTCGATATGTAAGTGCGAAACGCAGTGATTCGATTGCGCACAATATCAGGATTCGCGAAGGACACATTGGTGTCATGGGTATAAACAAGCACATTAACCGTTTCAAAGTAGCCAAATCGTACGTTACTTTCGATTGCGTGCATAAGCACAATCCGATCTTCAAAGAATGAACATGATTCAAATCGCACCTTTGAGAACACTTGCCGGCGAGCAATTGTGCACTGCATCCCTCCGAATCCGCTTCCCCGGAGTCCGCAGCACCGTAGATTGGGGTCGTCAATAATACACAACTCACCAACACGCCTTGTCTTAAGCGACCGAAATCGCGACGTTTCATCGTAGAACGTATTGTCTATCAGCACCTTCCTCGTGGGCAACTCAATGCGGCGGCACGCCGAAAACACCCAGTCGACTTCCTCACAACTGTCCATCGCATGCACACCTTGCGAAAGGTGGTGCGGCAGCCACTCATCATCACTATCAAAAAATGCGACGTACTTGCCGCTCGCACTTTCAAGCCCGCGATTTCTAGCGCCCGCTGGCCCCTGATTCTCCTGGTGCAAATAGTGAACTGGCTGCTGAAATGACTTGCATAGCTCAGCGACTACCTCGCGCGTGCTGTCTGCACTGCCATCATCGACAATGATCAACTCCCAGTCGGTAAAGGTTTGGCCCTTAATCGCTGCGAAAGCCGCGGGCAAAAACTTCGCCCGATTGAACGTCGGCAAGATAATTGAGACAGTAGGGTTCATAGTGTTATCCTTTCTTTACATGGTGCGGCGACGGAACCAAGCATTGCACTGAACTGTAGGCCGTGACATTTCAAGAGATTGCCACACGCCGTTCGAAAAGAATTCTCCTCGATAACCAAACTGCGCAAGGTATGTGACCAGATCGCTGGAAGAGCACCAACTGGGACTCAACTCGCACACTATTTCTAATCGCGTGCTCGCCTGGAGGAACTCTGACGAACCTCGCAACACCTGGAGCTCGGCGCCTTCCGTGTCGATTTTCAACAGCCTCGCTCGTGTCGCTAAATCTCTAATTCCGCGTAGATCATCAAGGCGTGTGGTTGCAACCCAGTCAAATGCCGAGGTGCTTGCTGCTGATGTTGTATTTAATGAACAAACACCAGTATTGTAATAAGGCGCCGACCACAACTTAGCGATACCTGTACAGTCAGATAGCGCCAGACTTACTAAAGCGACATTGGACAGCTTATTCTCCGCCAAGTTTATCGATAGATTGCGCAAGTTACTCGGCGACGGCTCGAAGGACACTACCAGCCCTTCTAGCCCCACTAAGCGTGATGCCAGCAATGTGTAATAGCCCATGTTAGCACCCACATCCAAAAACACATCGCCTGGCATCAGCGTCGTCAGGAGGCGCTCCGTAACCTCCGGCTCCCAGCAGGAGTCAAGGATCAATGACATTCCTTGAATCTCTCCGAAAGGCGCTCCCATAGTGGCTCCGTTCGGTAACGCGATCTTTGGGTTCCATTCGATCGGCGAGCACCACCGAGGATACATCAGCGTCTTCAGCCGGTACCAAAATCCAAACTTACGAGCGGAGTCGCGATGAACTCTCGCCAGCACTCGTGCGACGACACCTGCTGCCTGACTAGTTACACGCATTGAGAAGTAATCGCTTTCTTGCTGCTCCATGAGGATCTGATTAGAACCAAACCCTCTGTGAGAAGCGGCAGTCGTCCGGCATTTAGGTAGTCTCGCTCAGTCAGGTCGATCGCAAGTGCGTGGTCGATAGCGTCAATCAATGGCTTAAAGGCCGGGCCCAGCAACAAAGTCACCGCATACGGCCCTGGTGGCAATGGCAGCCCATCAATCTGACAGGTCAACTTAGTGGAGCGACCTACAGTCAATGGGCCACTGGAGCTAAAGTTAGTACCAATCGTCGCAATTCGTACACCAAGTTTATTTTCTATCCCAACTTGGAGATTGTATGCAGCGTCAACGCCATTTCCATCCACAGTGAACTCAAACTCGAAGGGTTCGCCACATCCGATCTGATTTGTGATTTCTCCGGCTGCGTTCCTGACAACGCAATGACGAAGATGCGCGTTCATTCCCGCTCTGCGGTGAGAATGATTGAGAAGATCGCTCCCAAGATTGTTGGCTTGGGAACTTCGGCGTAACAATCGTGCCACACCTGCCTCGGCATCACCGCGGTACACGCATTTGCCGCCTTCAATCAATATCACGCTTTGGCATAAGTGCAATATACTTGCCATGCTGTGACTTACAACTAGCACAGTACGCCCCTCCCGCGCGACATCGCGCATCTTGCCCATGCACTTCCCTTGAAAGGTTTGATCTCCAACGGCAAGAACCTCGTCCACGATGAGGATTTCTGGTTCTAGGTGGGCGGCGACGGCAAAGGCGAGACGGACGTACATGCCGCTGCTGTAGCGTTTGACGGGTGTATCGAGGAAGTCTTCTACTTCGGCGAATGCGACGATTTCGTCGAACTTGCGAGTGATCTCACGGCGGGCCATGCCGAGGATGCTGCCGTTCATGTAGATGTTTTCGCGGCCGGAAAGCTCGGGATGGAAGCCGGTGCCGACTTCTAGCAGGCTGCCGACGCGGCCACGGAGTTCGATCTTGCCGCTCGTAGGTTCGGTGATGCGACTCAGAATCTTCAGGAGCGTGCTCTTGCCGGCCCCGTTGCGACCGATGATTCCGACCACCTCACCAGGCTGGACCTCAAAGCTGACGTCGTTCAGCGCCCAGAAGTCTTCGCCCGACAGCCTTTCAGTCGAACCATCCGCGTCTCCTTTGGCAGCCTTGGAAGCGAAGGACTTTCGAATGCGATTGACCGGAGACCAGCAAGCGTCGGAAATGCTCTCGCGCAAGGTCTTGTAACCCTGTTGGCGCGCACCAATGCGGTAGTGCTTGCTTAGACCGTCGACGCGAATAGCGGGTTGACTGCTCATTTGGGTGAGGCCAGCGAAGAAGGCGATGAAGCGCCGCGTGTTCGCGCGATCAAGCGAGATGCGGACGATAACGCTGCCGAAATCCCTACACCTGCGAAAAGGTACAAAAATGGCAGAACAGGAATGCGGCAGCGATAGTAGGCATCGATGCCAAACAGAGCAATTGTGAAGTAGAGATACGCAGTCACCCCGAGCAGTAGCAGCACTCCCCATCGTGAATTGGAATGCCGCAGGCCAGCGATTACCCCCACAAACGTCATGGCCACGGTAAGCAGCATCATTGATACTTGGAGGACGAACGTGAGTACCAGCATGGGCGAATTCTGATTGAGCCGACGAAGCGCTTCTCCGTCAAGTCGCAGTAATTCCTTAAAGCCAGGACTCGTCCAGCGCAAAGCGAGCAGGTGGGCCACGTGCTCGGTGCCGTGCGAAGCATGCGATTTAACGACTCCGATAACGCTCGAGGCGAGCAAGTCCGCAGGGTATCGACGGAGAATCTGCGGTGCAGCAGCTTTCAATTTCGCGTCCATTTGTGCAGGGGATTCTGAAGAGAACCATGGGTTTTGCACAATCTCGTACCTCGGCAAGCCGAACTCTTCCGCAATTTCGATCTGGGCCTGTTCGCGGCTAATGTCAAAATGCTGCTGAAAGGCACCGGCACCGACAAAGTAGACAAGATTTGCAGTATCGACAGTCGTGAGCTTTGCCAAGGAAAACACAGCGTGGTTGCGGGCGATCCAGGGAATCAGAGGTGCGACGCTACAGAGTGAGACTGTTAGGCCAGCCAACACTGCTTTTGAATATCGCTTCCGGCACAGCTCATGGACGAGAAGTCCAATGCCAAGGCAAATGCCCAGATACAAAGTCGCAGGACGCACTAGAGTTGCAAAGCCAATCAAAAGGCCGCCCAGTGCGAGAGACTGATACTGCCTGGGAGAGTCGCCAATCAACGTCGACACAATCACGCAAACGCCGGCCAGAAGTGGCAACAGCGATAGTGTCTCAGACATTCCAGAAAAGTTATAGCTTATTACAACCGTATCGACCGCGAGCAACAGGCTAGAGATTACTGCGACCCGCCGTTCGAACAGTCGATTTGCAATTGCAAACAGGATTCCACAACTGATTGCATGGGCAAGTGCAGTCGCGACAAACACCGCACCTGGTCCAGCAAGCCAATTTAGAGGGCCTAGAAACGCGGGGTAAGCTGGCGTCCGGAGCATGTCAGGCACATAGGGCGGTGAGTCCTGCCGAGAGAACACACCAAGCTCGACCATATTCCTGCCCAGCTGAAAGTAATGCACGGCATCCGGGTTCGACAGAAGCGATTCCTCCCTTAGAACTGACGGATTGCGAGCAGCAATAAGAACAAATAGGAGCATGTTTAGTGTAATACACACCCCAACACTAAGCCGCATCGCCATTGATTCCTTAGCTTGCAAGACAGCAGAGCTTTCAGTTACGAATGCTATCGCCCGAGGCCATACCGTAGAATGCACCAAATAGCCTGAACGCCATCCTTCCAGCCTATCTTCTTACCCTCCTGATAGGTACGGCCAGAATAGCTGATAGACACTTCGTATATTCTGGCTCCTGCGCGCGCCAACCGTGCGGTAATCTCAGGTTCAAAGCCGAAGCGATTCTGCTTGAGGTCTGGCACAAGTGATTTTAGCACATCGGCACGCATCACTTTATAGCAAGTCTCCATATCGGTGAGATTGAGATTAGTAAAGGCGTTGGAGAGTGTCGTCAGGACGCAATTGCCCAAATAATGCCAGAAATACAGCACTCTGTGAGGTCCACCACCAAGGAAGCGGCTTCCGAATACAGCGTCTGCCTTTCCTTCAATAATTGGCTGGACCAGTCGTGGATACTCAGATGGATCGTACTCCAAGTCCGCGTCCTGAACGACGACAACAGTCCCTCGTATGTGCTCGAATCCAGTTCTTAAGGCGGCACCCTTGCCACGATTGACCTGATGACGAACAATACGAACGTCGTCGTCGTGTTCATACTGCTGCAAGATGGCAGCAGTGCGGTCCGTGCTACAATCATCCACAATGATGAGTTCGAGAGGCAAAGGCACTTGTCGCACTTTCGCAATGAGATGCTCAATAGTGCCCTGCTCATTGTAGACAGGAACAACTACTGACAGCAGAAACTCTGGCGGAATTGGGAAAATGCCAAGTTGACGGCATGCATCGCTACCTAGCACACGTTCGAGCTGGGCATAGCGACCGTCTGCCGCCAACGCGTCTCCGTGATGGGGGCGAGTGAAGGAAGGAGATGCAGTCACAGGATATAGTTGAACATCAGTTGCCATACATCACCAAAATAGGGTGTTCCAGCATTCGCCTCGGTTGCTGGTTCAAGTAAACAGGTAAGGACATTTCAAAATTAGGGCGAACAAGCTGTGAGTGGTCAACAGACACCTAGGGATACGCCCAAAGGCGAACTAAATTAAATCTGCAAACGTCCGTTCGACTCGGCGGAAGTAAAGGCAGCCGACGACAAGCATGGCGACGGTTACGGCCAGGGAAACACCGAGGGAATAGCCATCGAGTTCGCGACCGAGGGCCGCATTGCGGAAATTGAGAATTAACCCGTAGGCCGGATTAAGTGGCAGGATGGCTTGCCAACGAGGACCAACGGCAGTGGCATCCATGTAGATGGTTGGGGTGGCAAACATCCACAGCTGTACCATGAAGGGGACGACGTAACGGAAGTCGCGGTAGGCGACCGTGAGGGCAGCCAACAATGTTCCCACGCCAAACGCCGCAGCGGTGAGGCCAATGAGGAGCAGCGGAGTGAGTAGGAGCGTCGCGGCAGGCATAACGCCGTAATACAGCATGAGCAGCAAAAGCATTCCAAAGGCGATGCCGAAATCGACTAGCCCCACGCCGATGCTGCTGGCAGGGACAAACAGCCTGGGAAAGTAAACCTTGGTGATCAGATTCTGATTGCCCACGACACTTCCGGCAGCGGAACTAATGGCGTTGCTAAAAAAGATCCAGGGCAACAGCCCAGCGAAGACGAACAAAGGATAAGGAATTCCTCCGGTTGGCATATCGACCATGCGGCCGAAGAAAATACTGAAGACAACCATCTGAGCGAATGGCTGCAAGATGGCCCAGGCCGCGCCGAGCAATGTCTGTTTGTAACGAACCTTGACATCTCGCCAAATCAAAAAGAACAACAGCTCGCGAAATCGCCAGATCTCGGCGAAGTCGATGATCTGCCAACCGGGTCGAGCCTGGATGACAGTAATGATCTCAGCAGGCGAGCCAGCCGCTTCATCCACGATCGCCATGTCGGACGGTTCAACGGCGGCGCTGAACTTTACCGGCGAATCAGATGCGTAAAGGTGACTCAAGGCTTATTGCTGCCAGTTGGAACTATCGAGCTGAAGCAAGAGGATATCTACAAGAATACGGCATTGGCGTCCGCCATCCGGTCGTCGCAATGGCGGACAGCCCATTGTGTGCAGCGTTAGAGTTAGCTTCCTTGCGCTCTGCAACGACGATTTCGAGGGTAGAAGTCTCTCCCCGCAATCCTGCCAGGTTGACGGACCTTACTTCAAGTGCGCGGTTGCCTTCGTCAAGTCGGAGCACCAGTACCGAGTGGCGTTGGGCCTTCCATTCTGCGCCATCTATGCGAACTTCAAACTCTTTGAAGTTTGGTGTCCAGGTTCCCAAGTGAACCTCGATAGCGTTATCGCCAACCTTCCGTGCGATCTCGATTTCACTTCGACCTACGGGAAAATAAACATCCGCTCGCGTCCGAACGGGTGACGCCTCTGGGCACACCTTCAGCGGCACGTGAGTGCTCTTGGATACCAAGGCATATTGAAAGGTGCCTTTCGGATGTCCTGGCGGATAGCTTCCACTCAGATAGTTGTTTCGGGTGCTATAGATCACATTATTATAGAACTGCAGCCCAATCCCACCACGGACGCCATAGAGATTGGTGCGACGAAGCTCTTCTCCCTGCGATCCTAAGACACACAACTCCAGCTGATGACTCCGTAGGTGGTCTCGAAAGGTCTCCTTTGATACAGTTTCTCCATGAGAAGCGACTGTTATCTCCTGCCAAATGTCATGAAGCTCGGCAGCATTTTGCCATTGTCCTTGGCGTCGATATGCAACATTGAAGTCCGGATCAATGACGATCCACTTTTGGAACTCAGGCATATAGACTTCGACGACTGCATGATCGAACTTTTCACCGTCGGCGCTAAGTCCGAGGAGCCTTGACGTGTAGCCCTTAGAAACTGCAAGGCTACCAAGAACCAGCGCAAAGGGCCTGCATGTTAATGGATGTCCTTGTTTGGTACATCGTAGTAATTCCAATGGGTCGCTGCTCAAGCTTACGCTACTCACTCCATGCTTTGTCAGTCCGCGAAGACTTGCTGACAGGTCGAAAAGGCTTTCCGAGCTTTGGAGCAACCGCTCAGCTTCCTTTGCAAACGCGGCTTCTTGGGCACTACCGACCAGTTCGTGCTGAAATACTGGTTGTCCAATCGAGGCAGCGGGAGATTCTGATCGAGAAACCTGAAGCGTCCAGGCCGGAAACCATTTTGCCAATCGCGCTTCTTCGGAATGAGCCGACACGACCAGCGATTGGACGGGAGGCGGTCCCAGATCCACCGCAGCTTCCTGCGTAGAGGGATCCCAGATTCCGTAGGCGAAAGCCATGCACTGCAGAGCCGTACAACGAAAGTTGCTTGTTCGCGACCAGAGCAATGACACGCAGATAATCGCTGCGACAATTGTTGCCTTTGTGGTAAAGCGATAGGCGTTAGTTAGCCGAAAGCCTCTGGTCATGACTGTCCGCGCGATGCTACAGCGATAGTTGGATAAGCAACGCCTGAAGGAGCAAGGTCAGTTGAGCGCGCCGCAACTAGTCTGAGCGAATGGACCTTGAGAACGCCAGCACCTAGAATAATGACGTAATACGAAAGCTCAATTCTGTCGACGGTTACAGCTGCTGCCGAAACAAAGAAGCCAGCCGTACCAGCGAGAACGGCGCGTGCCAGCCCTCGAATCCAAGGATCCTCGACAGCCGTGCGTTCTCTCGTAAGAGGCAGTAAGTTATAGCAGCAGGATCCGTAGAACAGAAGGATCGACAGGAGGCCAGGAAGTCCGAGCGTCGCTCCGATTTCAGCCCAGGTGTTATGGACCCGCTTTCCCCGTGTCCAACCGTATTCCGGTGCGACGTTACGCCAGTTTTCCATGCCACACCCTAGTAGTGGGTGTTTTGACAGGACGTCCAATGCGTCTCGGGTCAAGGTGAAACGACTCTCCGCCGAAGCATCTCGATTCTCTTTGTCAGCGAAACTGCTGAAGAATTCTTGCCTGACTTCAGCCCCAGCCAGCCGTAGCACAACTAGGACGCCAATAACGAGAGCGAAGTAATGATACGGCTGCTTGGGGATTAGCAAAAACGCCACAACGCCCGTGACAACCATCGCCAGCATGCCGCCACGCGACATACTGAACAGTACCACGTGTGCCAATAGCCCCGCCGAGGCAAAAGCAATGATCCGCTGTAGCCAATTGTCAGCGTGTAGTCCCAAGAAGATTGCGAGTCCGAGTGCCGTTACTGAGGTGATTGCGATACCATTGTTGTCCAGGCCCGCGAAATTCCAGTCGTTCGCATTTATCCCCCAGGAGTAGTAGCGCTGGTTGAACTGAAGGGCTAAAAAGCCCTGCGTTAGAACGAGCACCCATGCTAATTGCTTCAAGCGATCTAGCGAATTGATCAGGGTGATGCCAGCCAGTGCCGGCAAAAACACCTTTGAAAGTATGTCAAAGGTGTACCATGATTCTTGTTGGGCAGGAGATATGCACGCACCTAGTAGCATCCACGCCCAATAAAACAGCAGTGCGTAAACAGTAACAGCTGCTTTGCCCAGCCGCCATGAGCCTGCGCCATTAAGCAGCCAGCCAAAGAGAAACGCAATTGCGATGATGCGACTATAATTGCCAGGAGGGACCGACCAGAACCACAGCGCCTCGGGCTTTAAATTTGCGAAGGCGACGTAGATCAAGAATCCCAGAAAGGGTTGCAGCAATGAGATGGCGGCGCCGCCATACGTCATTCCGTATACAAAAATGAGCCCCTTCATGCCTTGGTAGATTCAGTCAGCGACTCGAGTTACAGTGCAGGCGCACTGCGAGCCACGGACAAATTTAGTCGTATCCAGAAAAAGAAGATCGCTGGGTCGCGTTTCGGGGGGCTAGACGATTCAGAATCTGACTGAGAGCGATTTAGGCGCGGACTCCGTCCGCGTGGGTGGCTTATGCGTTGCACCAAGATAGTTCTGGCTGGTCGGTTTGAGTTTAATCAACAATCGCAGGCTGTCAAGCATTAAAAAGAGCCCTTTTTATGGGGCCGACCCTCGTAAAGCCTGGAGCCCATCGGAATCGCCTTGCAGACGCTCCAGCATGGTTTTTCCCACAGATGACTCAGCGAACGAGAGGCGGGGGTCTAGTTCAGCCGCAGTGACTTGGTCGAGCTCTGCCAGGTCTTTCTTGTTGAGTTTTGTTCGGACGACTGCGCGTTGCCAATAGGCTATCGCATTCTGGCGGTCGGCAGCGATTGCCTTGGTGAATGAGTCCTCTGCAGCAACATTGTTTCCGCTACTTGCCAACGCATTTCCCCGCAGGTACCACGCGAGGGTGTTGCCCGGATCGAGCGCGAGTGCTTGGTCAAATTGCACAACTGCTTCGTTCGCCTTTCCGAGCAAAAGCTCCACTCGGCCTTGAATCAAGTGAAAGTCGAAGTCTGCAATCTTGCCCTCGAGCGCACTCAGCTGGCCATGTGCTTTAGAGCCTTCGTCCAATTCAAGAAGAAGCAAGACCAGTCGTTTCCGAGAATGCACGTTCTCGGGATCGACTTTCAGCACTCTCTCGTAGTCGGTCGCGGCAGAGGATAGATCTCCCAATCCTTCGCGGGCAGTAGCTAGTCCGAGGAGTGCTTCAAGGCATTCTGGGTTCAGCCGCAATGTCTCATCGAAACTCTCAATTGCGGTGCTCCAACTGCCCTCCGCCAGTGCTGCCCGCCCTGTGTGCAGAAACGGTGCAGCAGGATCTGGCGTGTGGCACCCGGCAATGGCGACGAAGCAAAAAACTAGCAGCAAAGAGCACCCAGTTGTCGTGGAAGTCGGTGTGGTCACGCTAGGGAATCCCTCGCACGATTGGAGGACCGATCAATTGCGTTAGGGATACCGGGAGTCGCTGCCACATTTTGATTGCCAGGCTGAAACGCGAGTTGTCTGGACGAAGGGCGCGGATCGTACCTTGCCGCAAATGGTACTGCCAGACTGAGGGTGAGGGTTCCGCGCCCCATTGCTTCTTGAATCGATAAGTACCACTTTCGACGGTGCTTCTGCCGAAATCGAAGGTTCGTTGACCCCGTTCGACGGCTCGGACGAGTAGATTCCAGTACATCACCATGTTGGCGTTCGTGTTGTTGAACTGCCGCAGTGAACTCGCGCTGGGAACTTCTGTCGTTTTGTCAGTGTGCAGAAGTAATGCTGCGGCAACAGCAGAGCCGCCAAGCTTAAGCACACACAACTCCGAATCGCCCGCAAAGGTCGCGAGTATTTCGGAAAACAGTCGCCGCGAGTAAACAGGCGTCCCTAAGTCCCGCATATTGTGCGAGAAGACTCGGTAGAAGTCGCAGAGTAGTTCTTCTCGTCCCCAGCAGACTTCGAAGCCATTCTTTTCGCCCGCGCGAATCTGGCTTCTCAGCTTGGATTTGAAGCTGTTCCATAGCTCTTCTGTTGAACTTGGAAGGGTGAGCCGCATCAAGACCTTTGCCTCGTTCTTCTCCGTTAACGTGGGGTGCGTGATCTCCCGCTCGTGTCGCAACTCGAGGTAGCGGACGTTGCATCGCTTCGCGAGCTTTACGGCCTCATCGACAAGTTGACTAGCAACGGCGTCTGTTTCCGCCACGATTCCCGCGGAATTGACGTAGGAGAGACTCACCAGATAGCGGCCAAAGATGGCGCTCTCGACGAACACCAACGGCAGAAAGCCAACGAGCTTGCCGGCGGAATGTACTTGGATGCAATAGGGTTGCTGCTGAAGTCCTTGCTTGAGAACAGAAAGCCAACGCAGTGAAGTAAGCACTCGCTCGCTTGTCAGCGCAGAAGTAGTCTCCATGCTCTGCGAGAACGAGGTACCCCAGCGCGCGAAATCCCTGGGCTCAAGCACGCTTGTTTTCAAAGCGAGCGTCTCAGCGGCAGGCGCGTCGTGAATTATGGACATCGTGAGTTTAGGGATTGCGTGCCAGAACGTCGTCGTAAACTTGCGCCACCTTTTCCATCCGGCGGTGAAAGGAGAATTGCTGCTCAATCGTTGCTCGCGCGGCTTTGGATAGTCTTTCGCGGAACTCACCACTTTCAAGTAGGCTCGCGAGATGCACGGCGAGTGCATTTTTGTCGCCTGCGTCAAACAGTAAGCCGGTCTCGCCAGCGGAGATCAGTTTTGGGACCCCTGCCACCCGCGTGGCAATGACGGGCGTCTCCATCGCCATTGCTTCCAGAACAACATTCGGCAAACCTTCCCGATAGCTGCTCAGGACGAAGATATCGGCCGCTTCATAAAGTGACGTTGTATCTGAGCGAAACCCAAGCAGTTTCACGCGGTCGCCAACACCTAGCTCCTCGATCAGTGCAGTGAGGCGAGTGCGATCATCTCCTTCGCCCGCGATGACCAAGTCGCTCGGATGCTGCTGCTGAGAAAGCGAGGCAAACGCTCTGATGAGTACATCAAATCCCTTCTCGGGCGACAGGCGGCCGACAGCCAGGACGATCTTTCGACTCGGGTCGAGCCCCAGCGATGCTCGGGCAGACTCGCGCGACTGCCGACGACAGAACTGTTCGGTATCGATGGCGTTCTCGATGTAAATGAAGCGATCCGCGGGCAAGCCCCAGTCGAGGCAAGTGCGCAGCAGGTCATCGGAGACGCAGATGATCTTTTCGTAGTAACGCAGGCACCAACGATCGATGGCGTAGTAGAGCGGCGTTTTGTAAGTGAACTTCACCCAGCCATGCAACGTCGTCACCAGTCGCATCGGCCAATATCGGCTGACCCATAGACCGATCAAATTGCTCTTGTAATCGTGTCCGTGCCAAATCGCGACATTGTTCTCGCGGCATACCTGCAGGCATTGGCGAAAGACACCGATGTCGAGCGGGCCTCTATCGTCAATCTCAACAAGCGGTGCCTGCCATCCCGAAGCTCGATCGCGAATCGCTTGAAATCCTTCATCGCTCGGCGATCGCATGTAGGCGCAGATCGCCTGGTAACCAAGCGGAGGCAGGAACCGCGGCGAATTGAGAATCGTCTTTTCCGGACCGCCTCCTTGTCCTGTCACCACACGAGTGTGCAGGATAACCGGCAACTTCGCTCTGATGGCTGGATGCGAATCTCGAGATTCAAGGACTAAGGACATAGTTGGATCAGGTCGCCGAAAGAGCCACTTCGCGGCCAGCCTGTTGGCCAGCACAACAAACGATCGCTTCAAATGCGAGAGATTTCGCCTGCCATGATTCGGCCTCCAGACGCTGTCTCGCTGAGATTTGCGCACTCAGTTTTCCCGTGCGGGCGCGAGTTCGCACGAGCGCCGAAAACTCTTCGGGCGTCGAGGCGATGTCCAGGCAATCGCTCCACTCCCTCACTGCCGGCAGATCGCTGGAAACCATAGGCTTACCGGTGGCCAGATACTCCTTGAGCTTCAGCGGTTGCATGGCTCGGGTGACAGGCAAGTCGGCATAGGGCATCACCAGCACATCGGCAGAGTCGGCAATGCTCGGTAGCTCGGCCAGCGGTACCGATGGTCGATGGACTACGCGAGGAAGTTTCAGCAGCTCTGGATCAGGAGCATCGAGCGGACCGACCAACAGGATCGTGCCCCCGGTCAAATCGTGGGCCAGTCTGCGAATCCAGTCGACGTTCATTCGCCGATCAATGACACCCCAAAAAACGATCAACGGGTGCTCAGGATGTCTAAGGTGTCTTTCACCCGCTGCAGAATTTGGCGGGCTCCAAAAACTCAAGTCGACTCCGTGGGAAAGAAGCGTCGATTCCTTTCCACGATCCCGCAGTCGAGCGATGAGGTTGTCGCTCACGGCAATTGCCTTGTCGCAACGAGCGATGACAGCTCGCTCCATCCGCTCCATCGTTGGTTGATCCAAGCCCGGCCAACTGCTGAAGTCGTCGACGCAGTAGTATGTCCAGTGATCAACGGCCAGCTTGCCCATCAAGTCAGCGACAATCGGGACGGTTGTCACAGCAAAGACGGGTTCGCCCGCAGCTTCAACGATTGGCTGGAGCGCACGGTACATTAACCGTTCGTTCAACTTGCGATCGTGCCAACGTCGAAACCAAGGCCACATGCGCGGATTGATCACCTCAGGGTGCTTACCTTCCCAACTTTGCGGTTTGGAGCTGCGCCAGTGACGCAACTTTTCGGCAGCACGGTGAAAGGTGGGCCAGTCGAGAGTCGGTGGACGCATGCCGATGGTATTGACCCACACGACACGATGTCTGGGAAGCAAATGTCGAACGAGATGCTGACAGCTCGACGGATGCCGGCCCCAGTCGTCAGAGAATACGAGCAGCATCGATTAGGCTTCTTGAAGTGCCAGGGGCTGCTTGCTCACCGCGACGCTTGCCAAACGATCATAAATCGTGGCATACGAACGATGCATCTGACCTTCCGAGAATAAATCGTGAGCTCGCTCCGCTCCGGCGGAGGCCAGTTGTTGCGCTTGAGCTGGATTGCGAAGAACCTTGAGTATTCCGGTGGCCAAAGCCTCATCGTTTTTGGCAGGAGCCAGCCAGCCGTTGCGACCGTCGAGTACCACTTCGGCCACGCCTCCCACATCGGTAGAAACGATTGGCAAGCGCGCGGCCATGGCTTCGATGAGCGTGACGGGAATCCCTTCGCTGATGCTGGTCAGCAGAAACAAATCGCCCGCAGCCAGCAGTTGCCGCACATCGCTGCGCAGGCCGAGCAATCGGACGGTCGCTCCCAAGTCTCGTTCCAGTATTTCGTGTTCGATCTTGGCTCGCTCCGGTCCTTCGCCCACCAGCAACAGCTGAAAGTCAGGATGTTGTTCCCGCACACGAGCGGCAGCGCGAATTGCGGTACTGTGATCCTTCAAATAGTCCAGGCGAGCGACTTGAATGGCCACAGGTTGCTGCGGACGAATGCCCAGTTCAGACCGCATTTGCTCTCGCAGGCTCGCGTCCGTAGTGAAGTCATCGAGACGGACGCCGTTGTAGATGACTTCGATCTTGTTGCCGGGGATGCCTTCATTTTTAACCAGAGCCGTTTTCACGGACTCACCGACGGCGACAACCCGATCTTGCGACCGCAGAAACAGGCGATTGAAAAGCATCCGCTTGCGATTGGGCAAATCGGGATGCATTCGGCCATGCTCGGTGAAGAGCACTGGTACGCGAGGACCCAGCCACCCAGGCGCTCGTGAATAGAAGAATGGCGTGTACTGATGGGCATGGATCAAACCCGCGCGGCAACTTTGGGCCAATTGTGCGAGGCGACGCACGCAACCCACATCCAGGCCAGCCTTTCGTCCCAGAACTTCCACTCGGAAGCCTTCCCCGATGAGTTCATGCCCCAGGGTTCCCAGGCCATCCAAGCAGCCAAACACAAACTCGTAGCGGTGTTGCAGTCGCCGTGCGATCCGGGTCGCAAGAATCTCGGCACCACCGACCTCCAGCGAATGGAGAACCTGGAGCACGACAGGTCGCTCGCTGGTAGCTAATGAATCGTTCATGGTCAGGCGAGCAGCCATTTAGGGTCTTTTCGACGCACCCTAAACGTCCAACAACCAGCAGGGTTATTGGACACGCAACTATTCTTGAATTTAGTCCGAAGTGGTTGCAGTTGCTTTGCTTGCGACTCGTTTGCAGTTTTTGCAACTCGCTCGATTTGTCCAATAACCTGCCTGGTTGTTGGACAGGCACTTCGCTTGCAACCGCGACTTCCGCCTTGCGCGCACGACCTAACCCAATCGCACAGAGCGGGCCCATGCCTCAACCACCAAATTGTGACAGAACGTGCCGACATTATCTCAGTGTGGTTGTGTATTGTCAAGTATATCGTGATTTATTTTTAAGTAACTGAAGATTCGACGGGGGCCGGATGCTGGCGATTCATGCCACCCTCGCCGCTGCCCTGCCAGTGTGGCTGGGGCGAAGAAATGTGTCTGCCCATTTGCTGAAGACGAGTAGAGCCCACAGCGTTTGGCCGTTGCGCTGCCCGCCGCTTTGATGGCGCTCGAAGAGCCGACGCACTGCCGGCAACTCCAGATAGTCAGCGGCGATGCTGTTCGGTTGCAGCACCGTATCGCAAAACAGCTCTTTCAATGGCCCTCGAAACCAGGCGTCCAAAGGGATGTCGAATCCCTGCTTCGGCCGGTTGAGAAGTCCCTGCGGCAGCAAGTCGCCGCAAGCTTGCTTAAAAATCCATTTCGTTTCCCCTTGCCTCACTTTGAATCGAGAAGGAATACGACTCGCCAGTTCAAACAGTTCGTGATCGAGCAGGGGAGGTCGGACCTCCAGACCGTAGGCCATGCTCGCGCGGTCCACTTTCACCAGATAGTCATCGGGCAGGAGCGTGGCGATGTCGGCAGAGATCATGCTCGCGAGCGGATCGTGATTGCCGTCTCGGAATCCGCCATAGGTTAAGGCTTCAGGCTGATTGCCGTTTAACTGCTCGACGATCCCTGCCGCGAGAAGTTGGCGACGTAACGGCAAGCGACACCGAGTGAGTGTATTACCGTAAGCCTGATGCGGATCGAGTGAGAGATTCGTCAACGCAGTCTTCGCCCGCAGCTTTCGCGGCAACCAATCGGTTTTGGGCCAGTAGTGAGCTAGTCGGCTCAGGACGGACCGCCGCAGCCACTGAGGCAGATAAGCTCGTACCGCCGACTCGCGCAGGTCGTGAGCGTAGCGGGCATAACCACCAAAGGCTTCATCGCCGCCATCGCCGGAGAGGACGACCTTAACGTGCCGTGCCGCCAGCTGCGATACGAGCATGGTGGGAATGGCCGAGGCATCGGCGAAAGGCTCGTCGTAGTACCAGCACAGATCATCGAGCAAGGCGACCGCATCGGGCGAGACGACTTCTTCGACATGCTGTGTTTTCCAATGACCGGCAACCTGACGAGCATACGGAAGCTCGTTGAACTCAGCCTCACGGAAGCCGATCGAGAATGTCTGAACTGGCTGACCCGTTCTCTGGGCTGCCAGCGCCGTGATGACACTTGAATCGAAACCACCGCTCAGGAAGGCACCGACGGGTACATCGGCGATGAGATGCCGATCGACCGATTCCTCCAGCTTGTTGCGAATCGCCGAGCACCATTCGGCCTCTGATAGCTGTGCATCGGGTTGAAACTGCAATCGCCAGTAGCAATGGATTCGTGGCCGCCAGTCACTGGCAGAGATTGCCAGGGTGTGACCGGGCGGCAGCTTTTCGATGCCACGAATAATCGACTGGCTGCCTGTTACCATCCCAAAAGCCAGGTAGCTCTCCAGCGCGCTCACGTCGAGCGTGCGATCGTGTTCAACGGCCAAGATGGCCTTTAGCTCCGACGCAAAGAGGAGCCGGTGCTTGTCGAAACGATAGTAAAGCGGTTTGATTCCGAGCCGATCACGAGCGAGTAGCAACCGCTTCTGTCGACCATCCCAAAGTGCAAAGGCGAACATGCCGCGCAAGTCTTCGACGAGCGCATCCCCCTTCTCTTCGTAGAGATGAACGAGGGTCTCCGTATCTGAATTGGTCGCGAAGCGATGTCCTTTGCGTTCCAAGTCTTGGCGCAGTTCCCGATAGTTGTAGATCTCGCCATTGAAGACGACCTGTATGCTTCCGTCTTCATTGCCCAGGGGCTGCGATCCCCCGGCGAGGTCAATGATGGCCAGTCTGCGGTGCGCGAGTGCGATGCCCGGCGCACGAAACGCACCTTCCCCATCGGGGCCACGATGGATGATGCCGTTGGACATCCATCGCAGTTCCTCGGGAGAAATCTCCTCTCGGGGATTAGCTGAGGCGATACCGGCAATTCCGCACATGAACGACTGTTTGTCCTATTCGCCGGGAACCAAGATGCGCATTTGAGTGCCCAAGCTCAGTGGCTTGGCGATATCAGAAAGCTGGGTCACTTGATCGCGTCGGTCACCCACGATGCGGGCCGGCGAGCCCACCACAATTGCATAGTCGGGGACCGGTCTGGTGACGACGGAGCCAGCACCGACGATGCAGTGCTCACCGACATCGGCCATCACGACGGCTCGATCGCCAATCCAAGAGTCTTGGCCAATCGCGATGCGTGGCCAAACACCAGGCTGTTCGCGGACCGGAATGTCTAAGCGTGAGGTGCCGTGCTGACGACTGCCGTTCATGATCGAGACGTGCGAGCCGACGAGGACATCATCCGCCAGATCGACATCCCCCAAGCAGCAAAACAGTCCAACGTAGGCATCTTTTCCAATCGTGGCACTTGGGTGCGAAAACACCGTCCCAAACGAAATCACGCTACCGGTGCCAACTCGCGGTAGAGCGCCTGCATAGAAGGATCTGCGGAGGTAGGCGCCGATCGTGCCTGGAAAGACGCACATGGCCTGGGACCAGCCCGGGAATGCTCGGCCGCTGCCCACAATCAGGGCAGCTGACCAATACATCAGCAGCAACGGAAACACCGCTGCGGCCGCGAAGCCATTGGCTGCGAGTTTAGCTATTTGACGCACGATCGGAACGAACGATTCTCGATGAACTAAATGGTCGCGGCGACCCGAGGATGTTTCGGTGCCGTTTCCCAACCAATCAGCTCGGCCAATGGCTGCATAGTAATCGACCAGGCATGCCGGTTTTCGACGTATTGCCGAGCCGAGATCGCCAGTTCGCGACAGGCGAGTGAGTCTTCGAACAAGCGACTGATCTGGGAAACCCATTCGTCAGCTGAACATGCCGAGAGCAAGTCTTGTTCAGGTTGCGCTTGCAAACCATCCAAAGCTTGGGGAGAGGCAATCACGGGCTTTCCCATTGCCATGGCTTCCAGGATTTTATTCTGGACGCCTCGGGCAATCTTGAGCGGCACCACGACAGCGGTCGCCTTTGCGACGTGCGGCCGAACGTCTGGCACTGTTCCCGTTACTTCGATTCCAGGAGTTGACACCAGGCTTTTGACATCCGGCGGTGGGTTGCGACCGACAATTGCCAGCGTAGCTGCTGGGTAACGACTCAGAATTTGCGGCCAGACATCCCAACAAAACTGCTTGATGCCAGAAGCATTCGGGTAGTAATCCATCGCTCCCACAAACACGCAGTGGAATGGGCTGGCCTCAACATCCTGGGGCTGGAAGTAGTTCAAGTCGACGCCGTTTTCGAGCGCGAGTGTGCGGTCGTTCGGACAAATCGTGCGATAGAGATCAGCTTCGGCTTCGCTGACGAGAGTGATCGCACGTGCGCGGTAGGGCAAGGTCCTCTCCAGTGTTCGCAGGCGCTGGCCTTCCGTTTGATAGAGCAGCCTCTTCAACCCCGTAGCCTCTTGGGCGTAGTCCAGGAACTTCTGGCTGTCGACATCCACGAGGTCGATGATCGCGCGGACTGATTTCAGGCCTGGAAGTTGGAGATACTGCATCATGCTCGAGCAAAAGACGACGACTGCGTCGTAGGGCGTGGTGCGCGTCCACGAATCCAAAGTTCGCCGGAGATTGGTGGACGCGAACAGACCTTCCGTTGCCGATCTTCCCGCCAGCAAGCTCACTGCGGCTCGCAACCAGCGAGTGCTGGAAACCTGATCGATGGCGACCCGTTCACAAAGTCGGTCGAGTTCCTGGTGTGTGCCTGGCTCCAGGGGCTCGTCGGCCAGCGTTGCCAAAGAGACATCGGACCACTCGGCGAGAGATTTCAGAATGTGATACGAACGGATGCGGTCTCCGCGATTAGGCGGAAAGGGAACGCGATGAACGAGAAACAAGATTTTGGGTCGCGGGCTCATGGATTGCGAGTTCAGTTGGCGCTCGTTGCCAGTTCAACGGATGTCAACTTGCCAGCCCGCTTAGCGCGCCACGCGTCTAATACTTCGCTCATCGTTCCAAAGCGAAATTCTTCAAGCAAAAGGCGCAGCTTTTGTTCGGTAGTCTTCAGATTGACGTAATGACGAAAACGCGAGAACCGCGAACCATGGGGGAGCCGGGGTTGTTGGGGGTCCACTTCCCACGGATGAATGTAAAACATGAACGGTGTACCGGCCTGATTCAACCGGCCGAGCAAGTACTTGGAGAATTGCCAAGGATAAAGCCGAAAGTAGCCGCCACCTCCGGCAGGCAACCGCATTCCAGCCAAAGGGGAAACCGTCGGTGGAAACTCGGTGAGCGTTCCCGTGCTCAACTCCAAATCGTGGATGTCTGCCCGGGCATTGGGAATGCCGTATCGATCATGTCGAGTAGGAAAAATGCTGGAGTCGATGGTGAAGCCTTCGTCAGCCAGGATATCGAGCGCCCATAGCGACTTGGCCGTAATCGAAAAACTCGGCGCGCGATAGGCCACGGGGCGAATGCCCGCGGCATCCTCAATGGCCTTACGAGAGTCTGCTAGATCTTGGCGAAACTCCGCTGGGGTTAACGAGTAAACCAGCCGATGCCAATAGCTGTGTGAGGCGAGTTCGTGACCGGCTGCGTAGATTTCGCGAACGAGTTTCGGAAAGCGGTTCGCTACCCAACCCAGGACAAAGAACGTGCCGCGAACATCCACGCTGGCCAAAACCTCTAGCACTTTGTGAGTGCTGGCGACGACGCGACTTTCGTGGCTATCCCAGTCGGTGCGGGCAATTTGCCGCTCGAAGCCGGTGACCTGAAAATAGTCCTCAACGTCGACGGTAAAGGCGTTCAGGGTTGTGGGGGATGTCAAAGCCAGCTTCCTCTCCTCGCTCCAACAAACACTATTCGTGAGCCGCTACGCCGGCGACTTCATGCCTGGCTTCCAGCTGATGTGCGGCTCCCGCTTGCGGCCGGAACACCTTCGGTTGCTCTTGGGCTGCGAGCAGAGGATCGACCTGCGCGACCGTCACGGGTGCTGCGGGAGCTTTGCTCTCTGAGCCATCTTTCTCAACACCTTCCAAGACAACAGTCCGCTGCAGCGACATGATTCGCATGGCGCGGTCACCACGAACGCCAAAAATTCGGAAGAGTGTGCAGAGGAAGATTCGGAAATCGAGCGTTAGCGAAGCCTTCTCTACATATTCCAGGTCGAGAACCAGCTTACGCCGCACGCTGTTCAAATCGGTGTCTGGGGGAAGGTTGATTTGCGCGAGGCCGGTAATGCCCGGCGCGATGCGTAAGCGGTCTCGATAGCCGGGAATGTTCTGTGACAGGACGTGCACAAACTCTGGTCGCTCGGGCCGGGGGCCGATGAGTGACATCTCTCCCTTGAGGACGTTGATCAGCTGCGGCAGTTCATCCAGGTGGAGTTTTCGCAGCCAGTAGCCCAGCGGCGTGATGCGGGAGTCGCTGCCGATGGTGGTCCAAACCGGACCGGTCTTGGACTCGGCATCGCTGCGCATGCTGCGCAGTTTGTACATGGTATAGATGTGACCGTCTCGGCCAACTCGCACCTGGCGATAGACTCCCGGTCCTTTCGATGTTAGCCGGATCAAGATCACCAGGATGCCGATCATGGGCAACCCAGGAACCAGCAAGATTGCTGCGGCTAACAGGTCCAAAGCCCCTTTCCAGCCAAAGTAGCGCTTCAGCCGAGCTTTTGGCTGCTTGTCGAAGCAGTCGCACTCTGACTCTCCCTGTCGTTCCAAGCGCGAAGATAGGTTATCGGCCATTGAATTAATCCTTGGTCGCTGATCTGAGGTAGGCGGAGGCGGGAAGACTAGCGGTCAATCAAGTAGTTCCGCAGCACGGGGAGGAATGCCGTCAGAAAGTCATTGCAAGCGTCTCGTTGGTTTTCGTCATCGTTTACCGGACCAGCGAGTTGGAGCTTGTAGAGGTAAGGGCTGCCGCCGTAAGAGAAACGCGGATGATCGGGGGCCTGCCAGGTTTGGTGGTTTGTCCAGCCATACATGACACGCAGTCGAGTCTCGGAGACATTGTTGGCGGTCAGTCGCAGATCCCAAAATGTGTCCGAGTTTTTCGAGTCGCTTTCCGGCAGCGACCAGCTTTTGCGATCGCTCGTAATCTGATAGTCGCGAGCCGAGTAACAGACCTCGGGAGTATGCACCGAAATGGGCCCCGCTGGTCCCAGGAGCACCGCCACCGAGACTCGATCGCCGGTCCGCACATTGTCATAGACTCGAACGATGTGCCCTTTGCATTGCAGCACTTTCGCCGCCTCGGGATCGAGCTGCGTAGTATCGTCGCCGTCCCGCTTCCAGTCGCCAAATTGATCAGGGACTTTCTCCAGCAACTTGGCGCCTTGCATCACATCGGGCTTCAGTCCCCAACGGCCGATCAAGGTGCCATGCGCGGCCCCCACTGCGACCGTGATCGCAATCAGCAAGATACCCGTCAGTAATGTTCCGAAAGATTTCATGATCGTAGGCTGTTAGGGGATTAGTGCCGACCGCAACTCGGTGAGCAGTTTCTGTTCGTTCGGAGTGAGAATCTGCTTCTCAAGGTCTTGCTGCAGAGCCTTTTCTAGTTCGGTCCGCGCCAACTCGATGTTTTTCAGATCGTGATAAGCGAGTGCCAAGTGAAACCGGTAGCGTGGGTCTGCCTCGAGGCTATCGACGGCGGCTCGCAGAAATTCGACTGCTTTATCCGATTGGCCGTCGAACAGCAGGATCGTCCCCTTGGTATCGAAGAGGGCTGCCTCGGTTCCGGTGATCTCGATCGCTTTGTCGATGTGCTTGAGCGCTTCTTTGCGCTGGTTCGGGTTTTCCGAGAGCAGAGTGGCCAGATTATTGAGCGCGACGACGTGTCGCGGATTTTGAGCAACAACCTCTCGAAACAGCTCGACCGCTTCTTCCATTCGCCCTTGCACCACTCGCAACGAGGCGAGGCTGAAGAGCAATTGAGAGTCTTTGTGAAAGTTCTTCGCAGCAGCAGCCAGAAGTTTTTCAGCTTGCTTCGCTTCCGCGGGATTGGGTTTGAAACTGATGAGCAGGCGGGAGAGAGTGATGGCCGGCTTGGGGCTCTCGCTCTTCTCAGCAGCTCGCAAACTAATGCTCATCGCCTCGGACAATCGACCCTGCTCGGCGAGTACGCGGGCCAGTGGTTCGAAGGCTAGAGGAGACTTGTCATAGAGCTTGCGGTACCATGCTTCGGCAAGTGGCAAGGCCTTCACGGAGCCAGCAATCGCACCCAGATTCTGCAGCGCGGCCAGCCGCTGCTGATCGTTCGACGCTTTAGCCAGCAGTCGCTCACCAGCCGAATTGACAAAAGCCGGAATCTCTGCCGACTTACCTTGACGAAGCATCAGCTGCGAGCGAAGCGAAACAATCGCGATCGTTTCTTTGTCCTTCGCTTCGAGCGTGGTCAGCAGCAATTCGGCTTGAGCTGCATCGTCCAGCAGAAGTGACAAGCGAATCTGTTCGGCGAGGAAAGCGGAAGATCGCTGCGCGATAGGCTGGAGGTCGCTAAGCTTCTTCAACCACCGCGTTGCTTCGCGATTGTCTTTGTGCCGGACCAGGAATTCAATAAACGCGATGAGGTGTTCTGGCTGCGCTGTCGATCGTGCACAGAGATTGACGAACTGCTCTCGGGCATTCTCCAAGTATCGCTTTTCCTCTGGCGGCTCGACGGCAATTCGGGATAGCTTTTCGTAAAGTTGCGAGAGCATGAGGCGATCGGAGGGAACCTGGCTCTCGGGACTGGCGATCAGCTCCTCGAGAATCGCGACCGCCTTTTGATAGTTGTCTCCACCACCGCGCTGGATCAGCAGGATGGCAGACAGTCGATTGTCTAACGATGATTGGCTGCTGTCAGCAAAGTCGATCAGCAGTTGTTTGACTTCATTCCAGTCAGCTTCGGTCCCTCGAGCTGCCAGGATGGCGGCGAGCGTGCGCCGAGCGATGCTCGATTGTGGGTCGAGCCGCAACACTTTTCGCAGGCACCGCTGCGACTCTTCGGGGTCGGTCCGCAGGTGAAAGCCAGCGACTCGCAGCAGGATGGCCGTGTTTTCGGGAGCCAGGTCGGTGGCCTTGCGATACTCGTCGCCGGCCGCGGCGGTGTCGCCGAGCAATTCATAACCCTGTGCCAAAACAAAACTCCGCTCCGCGCCCCCCAGTTTCGCCTGTTGACTAAGCTCAGCGAGGGTCTTGCGCGCGACTTCCTTGTTCCCCTGGCGAACGTAAAAGGAAAACAGGCCATTCCAAGAGCGGACGTTTTCTGGCTCAAGTTTTACCGCTTGCTTAAAGGCAGCTTCCGCTTCCTCACGCTGGTTGTTGACCAACAGCATGCGTCCCAGCCAGATGTAAGCAGTGGGATCGTTGGGGCGACGTTCAACGCCGCGACGCGCAACTTCTACCGCATGATCGGGCTGGTTTTTTCTGATTTCGACAGAGCTTTCGAAGGCCGTGAGGTCGTGGGAGAACGGAACGTGAGACTTGAGGCGAGAGAGATACTTTTCCGCGTCAGCCGAGCGATTGCGGCGATCGAGCAAGGCTATGAGTTGCTCAAAAATACTGACTCGCTGTTCTCCCAAGTCGATCGCTTGCTCGAAAGCCAAGATGGCCGAATCGAAACGGCCGAGCCTTTGTTCGACCAATCCCTTGAGCGCTGCAACCTCGGGAGAGGTGGATCGCAAATGATGGAGGACCGCGACTTCGTCGGCAGCTTGATTGAGCAAGGGATCGTTGTTTGACTTGGCCTCGATCATCAGTCGCCGAACTCGACTATAGCGAGCCAAGGTAGCGCCTTTGTCTCCGCTGGTATCCATAGCCGCTTCCCAGCGTTTCAGGTCGGTCAACTCGCGAGCATTCAAATCGATATCGCTAATGATCCGTAGAATTGCCAAGTCCTGCGGGTTCTTTTCGAGGGCACCTAACAGGAGCTTGCGAGCTCCCGAAAAATCGCGGCGCGCCAGTTTCACATTGATCATTTCGCGTTGAACTGCCGGTGGAGCAACGGTCGCACTCTTCAACGAGTTCAGTAGCAGCTCTTCTGCGCGGTCGTACTCTCTGCGCATCGTCAGAACGCGAGCTCGAATGACAGTCGCCTCCTCCGCGTTCTGAATTGCCAACTGGTCACAGGCAAGGTCTGCATCTTTGGGTTGACCAAGCAACTGATAGACAATGGCCAGCGATTTCCAAAACTCCTTGGCCTCGGGATACTTTTCGCCTGCTCGGCGTAACACGTCGAGTGCTTGCAGTCGCCCCTCCTCAGGCAAATCGGAACTCTTCGCTTTGGCTACCAGGTAGTCCGCCCTCAGCAAATCGGTTCGCCATGGCTCTTCCATGGAGCCATCGGCAGCCCGAGCTTGCGCTTCGTTGAGCGAAGTTTCCAATCGCTTCCAGATCTGATCTTTTTCTTGAAGCGCTGCCTGTTGCTGAAACAAGGCGGCTGCCAAGGTATGGAAGGCCCTGCCACTGGCGCTTAGCTGAACCGCCTTCTCGGCACGTTCGACGGCCAGATCCGAGCGATTCGCCGCCAACCAAGCAACGGCAGCCCCTAGTTTCGCAAACGCCGACTTGGGCATTTGGCCACCGGCCCGATCGTAAGCTGTTCCAGCTTCCACCCAGTCGCCGTTAGCTGCGAATGCGCCACCGAGCAATAGCCAGGCTCGCGCCGATTGTTCGTTCTCGACGCCTAACTGCTCCTGACGTAAGACGACTTGTCGCAAGTGAGGAATCGCCTGCTGAGGACGTCGATTCCTGACATGCCACAGGCCGCGGCGATAATCCTGGTCGCGCTGTAGTTGCAGACGAGCTTCCTTGGTAGTCGACGAAGGGAGCCGGGCGATTTCTCGATCAAGGTCATCTAATACCCGCCCAGCTTTATCCAGTTCATTCGCGTCGATCAACGCATTGACCAAGGGTGTCTGAAACGCGATGGCTGATTGCGGGAACTTTGCCAGCCCTTCGGTCCAGATCTTGGAAGCAGCCTCGAAGTCGTTTAAATGAAGCAGCACTTCACCGAGCGCTATCCGTGGAGATGGATCGAGGTCAGCAAACTTGTGACCAAGAACCTTCTGGTACAAATCGCGAGCCCGCTCCCAATGGGGCGTTGCATTTGCGGTTGTGCCTCCTGTTTGCCGAATCCGCATCCCTTCGCTTTGAGCGGCTTGCGCTGCCGTCATCAGTACGACAACATTGTTCGGCTCCAGTTCTTCGGCCTTGAGCAAATCTTCCCTAGCCCCGGCCAACGCATACTTGGTGCGATAGGCATAGCGGGAAAGGTAGGGCCGCGCTTCCTGGGGCGACGTTGCAATCAGACGATCGATGCAGCCATCAGCTTCAGCAAACCGCTCTTCCTCTCTGACATCCGGGATTTCAGCAGTCGAGATAGTCTTGTCTCGCAACGACAGAGCCAACAGTTCGGCCAGTTCGACATCACCCGGATTGGCTTGGTGGGCGCGTCGCAAGGCACTGATGATGCCAACTTCGTTGAGTCGTTCGCGGGCAAAGGAGCCCTTACCATACTGACGAGCCAGAGCGACCGCACGAAGTCGTAGACCAATAGCATCGTTCGGCGCCAACACGAATATCTTCGCCGCTTCCTGTTCTGCTTCTAAATACTGGCCATTTGCGATCAACAACACTCCAGCCTCTTGTCGCAGTGAAAGCTCTTCCTCTTTGACGCCGGTGCCGATGGCCCTGAAGTACAGGCTGATTGCCCGTTGATGGAGAGACCTGCTCTTGGGCGAGAAATGGGGGAGGCCTTGTTTGAAGGTGCGAGCCAGCCGAATCCTCGCAGTGTGATCGTCGGGAGCTAACTGCAGATAGCGACTGAGATATTCAGCGGCTGCCAGCCACTTCTCTTCTTCTTCCAGCGAATCTGCCCGCTCCACCAGAATGGTCGCGGTACGGGCGACCTGCCAATTGCGGGCAAAGTGCGCACCGATGCCGATCGCTGCGAAGCACAGCAAGCTCAGCACAAGGAAAGGAATGTTGAGAACTCGCGTCTTGCGATTTGAGTTCGCCGAGCCAGCGTTAGAGTCGATGGATGTCACGGAATTAGCGAGAAGTTCGTCGTTGACCTGGGAAGAAGCGAAGAGCGACTTAAGTAGGCTGTTCCGGCACTGCGTCGTAGAGATACTGGCCATACTTATAGGCGTACTGGTTCAGGGGAATCCCAACCAAGACGGCCCCCACCGATTGCACGCCGGCCGCAGCCATTCTCTTCGCGGCGTCTTGCGATTGATGCATGCGAGAATAGTCCCGCCGCATGCAAAGGACCGCAGCATCAGCCGAGCGAGCAAGCACCAAGGATTCACTGGCAGGCAGAATGGGAGGCGTATCCACAATGATGTGCTGATAGGTCTCGCCTAGGCGGTTCAGCAACAGTCCAAACTCACCCTTGCTGAGCAGGCGATGCGGACTGGAACGTAGTTGGCCGGCGGTCAAAATATGCAACTTTTCGTTGAAGTTGGTTTCAATGGCTTCGTCCACAGGACACTCGCCGGAGAGCACTTCGGCCAGCCCGGGACACTGGTCGATATCGAAGATCTGGTGGACGTCTGGTGACCGCATGTCGCCATCGATCAACAGCGTCGGCTGGCCCGTCGCACGAGCAATACTGACTGCCAGTTGGGCTGCCAGGCTGGTTTTTCCTTCGCCGCTCACGGCGCTGGTGACTGCCAGAACACGGAGCCCTTGGAGAGATTCGACCAGGCTCAGGTACGTTCGCAGGCTGTCGACGCTCTCTTCGAACATCAGCACATCACGATTGGCACCCTTGCGATTGAAATCGGAACTGCGCGTTCGAGTCGGCAACGCTGCGACCTCGGCAATGACTGCAATCTGGTTAGTCTCCAGCTGAGCGCGGCTGCTCACGCGACGCACCAAATGTTCCCAGCCGATCGCCAAGGCCAGCGGAAGCAAAAAGGCCATTCCTCCCGCCAAGGCGACTTTTTTCAAGGGAAACACTTCGTCAGGCTGAACAGGAATGGCCGCCTCTTTGAACAGTTCCACACGATTCGGCGCGCGTTGCTCGGTAGTGATAGCCAGAATGCGAGCTGAAATTTGGTCGTGAATCCTGGTGACTTGTTCCAGCTTCGACTTGCGGAACTCCAACTCCAACGTGGTGCCAGCAAACTCCTTGGCCTTCCCCAATCCTTTGTCAAACTGCGCTTTCAGCACGGTCAGACGGGACTTTCCAAGTTCATACTCTCGCTTCAACTCTGCCAACAGGCTGACGCTGTTCTTGGCCGCGGTGCGAACCATCGTCTCCTTGATTTCTTTGTGCAGACTGGCGCGCAGAGGCTCGACCTCGTCATTTAGCGCCTTCAATTCTGCCTTGATTTGGTTGTACAGCGAGTTGCTGGCGAGATTCTTGCCGATCCGCTGAAGATCAGCCTCCTTCTTTTTCAAGGCATAGATCCGGGACTGCAAACTGACAAAGGCTTCGTGCGATTCGACTACCGCCGCAATTTCCGCAGCGGGAGGCTCCACCGTCTGCTTGGCCAGTCGCTCTTCTTCGAACTGGATGCGATGGGCCAAGATCTCTTGCTCGACCTCAAGCCTAGCGAGATCGTCCTGAAGTGTGGCCAGCGGATTGACGGCCTCCTTCTCGGTTGTTTGCGAACGAAATGGATCGACGCCGGTCAAGTCAATCGACAGCTCCCGCACCACTTCCCGCAGTTGATTCATTTCTTCGTAGCGGGCTGCCCGCTGCTCTTCCAGCAGCCGAATAATACGAGAGTCTTGCTCCGATTCGATTCGAGTGTTGAAGGCCAAGTAGGCGTTGACGACTTCTCTCACGACCAACTCGGCCTTTTGCGGAGACTCGCTCGAAAACGAAACGACGTAGATGTCTGAGTTGCTGCGCGGCCGAATGCTGATTCTCTTACCCAACTCCAAAATGGGGTCACGCGTTTCGGCCAGTTCGGGGGTTACCGCGATGGCAGGCTTGCTGATCAGCGGTCCCAGTAGCTTCGGGCTGCGGATGAATTCAAACTGATTCTGAATGAACCTCTTTGAGTCGGAGTGGACATCTCGATTCAAGACAACCTCTTTGTCGGTAATCAATATCCAAGAATCTGCCGTGAACAGTGGTTTGTGCAGTAAGAACACAGCACTACCGGCCGCGACGGCCAACAAAACCGCCGCAGGGATGGCGATCTTCCACCAGCAGCGGATTGCCAGCAAAACTGTCCGCACGTCGAACTGTTGCTTACCTGCCGATGAATCTGGGTTGGATGAAATTGGCGAACTCAAGTGGAAAACCCTGCCTCGATTACGGTGGTCAGATTTCTACACGACGAACAAGAGCACTAACGGTGAGCTGCTCCTGCTCGCGCAATACTTTGCCGAGATACCAAAGAACCAACCAAAACATGGCGGCGGCCAGCGGGATCATCGCCCAGCCTGCGAAGTCATGGGAGAACTTCTTTGCTGCTTCGCCGGACACATACTGGTACATCAGCGAAGTCACGACGATCCGAATGGCGTTTGCTGCGATGGCGATGGCCGGCACACTCAGCACCAACAGCACTCTCTCCCACCAGGCCTTTCGCACAAGCATCAAGTAGGCGAATGCGAGCGCGAAGATACTGACGAAGAGTCGCAACCCCGAGCAAGCCTCAGCGATTTCCATCGTGTACTCGCCGATCAGAATCGTGTGCCCTTCGGCGATGGCAGGTTGGCCAAGCAGCTGCAGTATCCAACAGCTGAGTTTTGTGGCGATGCCTTGCAGCGGTAGGCTGAGCATGCTTTCCATCCGGAATGGCAATGGAACCATGAAGAACAAGAAGGCGATCGATGGCGCGGCCCAGCGTAAAGCTGCCGATCCAAACAGGATGGCAACCGCACCCGCAATCCATGGCAGGATCGACCAACCATCAATCGATTCGAAGTAGAAGGCCCCGGCCACCATTCGCAAGCCGATGCCAGCAGCAATCAGCGCGCTCCCCAGCAACCACGAGCTGCGGCCAACACCAGGGAACGAATCTCGGCGCCACCAGAGGAAAAAAGCTGCCAACGGCGCAACCAAGTAGCCGTGCGAATAGTCGGATTCTCGCTCCCAGGCGTTTCTCATCTCAAGCAGTGTCGGCCAGTAGGCCCAAACACCAACCGCCAAGACGACGACTCCAATCGCACAGCGTGCGACTACGTCTTGACGATCTTGGGCCGGTGCTATTTCCGCTGCCTGCACCACTTTCGGTGGTGTATTTTTACGGCGGCGAGCAGTGCGCGAAGTTTTGTCGGGACCTACGGCGTGCGACATTCGAAGTGAACTAGAGAGAGAAAATGAAACGGCGTTTTCGGCTCGTTTTTGCGATATTACTGCTGAGTAGATTCGCGAATCGAGATCTCAATCACGACTAAATTCGTTAGATACTCTTGCAGATTAATGCAGCTGTAATCGAAGAGAAGCCTGCAGCCCGCGTGCGAACTTCCTAGACTCCGTCCGCCTGGGTGACACCCAATTGGATGGGCCAAGCCCTTGATCACCCCGGCTCAAAGAGGAAAGAAGTGAGCCGGGATCGGAGTTCAAACTTGTCGCATACTACACCACAATTCTGATTCGTCAAGCGATTTACGCACCGAGCTTGCAAAAAAGACCGACAGCCCTTTCGCTGGCTGACAGCAGGACAATGTCGTTTCAGCCAAGCAGGCGAACGACTTTGAGAATTTCTGGGTGTCGCTGTCATGTCGGCTGCAACTGCGGCATAGGACAGGTAGAAGTGGATGGAGCGAACGGTTGTGTCGCCGGTTTCGCAGATAGAAACGATCGCTGAAAGAAGCGTACACATGAAAATCACAGTTATTTTAAGCATGCTCGTCGCATTGGGAATGGCCCTTGCTTGCTCTACCGCAAGTGCGACGATTGTCATTGATCAGTTCTCTACCCCAAATCAGTTTATTGCAATAAATACGACTTTCTTTACCGGCATTCCGTTTACGAGCACGCCTCCGGCCATTATTGGTTCAACCCCTGCCGCCACCTACACCAATGCTGGATATTTACCCACTCCTTTCGGAGAGATAATCTCCACTGACTCACCAAATTTGGTATTAGGCGAAGAACGCGATGTGCGATTGGCACTGACGTCCGCCGCGGGCGACGCTGGATTCAACAACAACGGCTTGTTGCATAGCACAAACGGAACGGGGTCAGTTTTGTTGTTGCAGTACGATGGCGTTGATACATCTCCTTCGTTCACGAATGGTAGGTTGCTGAATGATGGAATGGCGGGTGGCTTAGCATCAAATGCACTAGATCTTACACAAGCTGGCGCGAACAACGCGTTCGTCTTTACAGACGTGATGTCGGACTTCACCGTGACATTTACCGTTACAGTCTATTCGGCAAGCACCTCAGCAACTAGGAGTATCAGTGTTGGTCCAAGCAATACTTTGGACTACTATCTTGGTTTCAACAGCTTTGGCGGGTTCGACTTCACGTCGGTGCGAGGCATTGACTTCATAATCACTTCAGACATCACCGAAGACGTCAATATCGGATCCTTTGAGGCGGCGGGAGTTGATCCCGTGCTGCTCCCAGCTGTCCCCGAACCTGCTAGCTTGGTGGTTTGGTCGATGCTGGGACTTGGTGGATTGGGAATGAGCTACTTCCGCCGTCGTAAGCCGGCAGCTTAGCGTTTGCCAGCTGGCGCAATCGTTCACTGTGAAAGCCAAGCGAGCCCCTGTGGTCCGCTTGGCTTTTTGCGTTTTGAGCCGGACGATTGCGGAAGGGTTGCGGGGTTGATGGGTAACGCTCACCAGCTGCGGATGGGTGGAAATTTCGAGCAGGCCGAATTGTGGCAGTCCGCTCGCATTTGGTTGCTTGGAGCAGCGGCCATCTTCACGTTGATCGCCATCTATGGCTCGCTGGTGCCACATCAATTCAGAGCGGTGAGTCTCCGGGTAGCGATCCAGCAATTCCGCCAGATACCGTTCCTGCATTTGACCATCGAATCACGCTCGGATTGGGTCTCAAATATCCTACTCTTTATGCCCTTGGGCTACTTCTGGCTCGTCGCGCTGAGCGTCGGCCGCTCTCGCTTGGTAGCGTTGACGTGGGCGTTGCTGCTGGTGCCTACTCTCGCCGGCTTGAGCATGGCAATCGAGTTCACACAAATCTGGTTTCCAGCGAGAACAGCATCGCAGAACGATATTGCAGCGGAGTCACTTGGGGCTTTGATTGGTGCGCTCGCCTGGATTGGTTGCGGCAATTATGTCACGCGGTGGATGGGCAGCTATTTTGCTATTGAGGTTCCAGCGAGTCCCATCGCCTGGCTGCTCCTAGCTTACCTGGCCGGATTCATCCTCTATTCCCTCTTACCGCTCGACTTGACGATTCGCCCAGGAGAATTAGCCCTAAAGTATCGCGAAGGGATTATCTCGCTAGTTCCGTTCGCAGATCTTGGTTCGATCTGGGACGCAGCTACGCGCTTAGCTATAGACGTGTTGTTGGCAGTACCCATCGGCGCACTCGCAGGATCGCTCAGGACGACGAGCTCAAGCTGGCGATTGATTGTAACAGCTACGCTGAAAGGCGTTGCAGTCATAGCGGCAATTGAGCTCGCCCAAGTATTCGTTTTCAGTCGCACGGCGAGCCTGACAGATGTTGTGCTGGGCGGTGTCGGTGTTTCAATTGGCGTGCTGGTTTTCCGCAGCGGTGAACTCCGTCTGGCCGAGCGTACGACAACGTAGTCGCCCCAAGAAACGCCAAAAGCCCCTTTCGGGGCTTTTGTCGCAAGTTCTTATAGCTATTGAACTTAATCAAACGAGGCCGACGGGGCTCGAACCCGCAACCACCGGATCGACAGTCCGGTACTCTAACCAATTGAGCTACGGCCCCTTACGGGAGACTGTGAATTTTAGCATGCGGTCGGAGTCTCGCAAGTCCCGGGCGCGGTCCAGGCCAGAACTCTTTTCGACGGCGGTTGGGTTATGTCGAAAACGCGGGTTTTGCAGCCAGCCAGACGGTCTTGCGGCAGCTACGCAGCACAAACCGGACTGCGCGTAACCATAAGCTACGCTTGAATTAGGGGACGCCTGCGCAGGTTGCCGGCGTCCAGCTTTGGTTGCGTTGTTGAAGAGGGTCGTCGCATGGCAATGTTCTCGAAATACTCAGATCTGCTGATTCGCCAGATCAATCACATGGAGCGAATTCACTGGATGGGCCTTGCCGTGGTGCTGGTCGTTGTCGGCGTCGCCTGCATGCGCGGCATGAACACCCGCATGTAGCCGCTTCGCGCTTCCTCGCCGACAAACCCACCGCCAGCCCAGCCCGCTCTCGCCAACCTGCCTGCAAGCTTCCCGCCCCATATATTCCCCCCTGCTCACCTGCCCACCTCGATCGCGGTGCTGAATCGGCTTCGAACCTGCGAAGTCGCTCGCGCCGCTGGAGACTCCTGCTATGGACATCGTGTCCCTCGGTTTGCCAACCACGGTAGCGCTCGCTGCCATTGCGGTGATCGGTTACTTGTTTGGTCAACGCACGCAGCCTGCTCCGAACGATCAAGCTCAACTTCGCCGCGAGTTGAAACGGGCCCGCGGCATCATTCGCGATCTGGAAGTGGTCGCGCAGCAAGTGCGCCGCGACCTGGCGCGACACCAGGGAAGCCTTGGCAAGTTTCGCAGTCGCCTGCGCGATCTGACCGAAGCCGGCGAAATCGCTCCGAATGAACCGATCGAAATGCTCGCCAGCGAAACCGATAAACTGCTCGAACCAACGCAGCATTTGACCGAACGGCTGACGCAGGCCTACGAACTTATTCGCCAGCAAGCCAATCAGCTGATGTCGTTCAGCGAAGTGCGCACCGACGGCCTCACCGGACTCGGCAATCGCAAATCGCTCGAAGCGCTCCTCGCTTCGCAGTTGGATATGCATACTCGCTATGGGCTGGTCTGCTCGGTGGCGATGTTCGACATCGATCACTTCAAGCACTTGAATAATGAACAAGGCTCTCCGCGCGGCGATCAGGTGCTGCAGCAAGTGGCTCAACTGCTCGATCAATATGCGCGCGAGTCGGATGTTGTGTGCCGCTTTGGTGGCGAAGAGTTTGTCGTGGTGTTGCCCGGCACCAGCTTGCGTGGCGCGAGTGCGTTTGCCGAACGGATGCGAACCACCATCGAAAAGCTCTCGCCGGTCACGGTCAGCTGCGGCGTGGCAGAGATGATGACGGCCGACGACGTCGCGGGGCTGCTTGCCCGCACCGATGCGGCTTTGTACTCGGCCAAAACAGGTGGTCGGAACCAGGTCATTCAGCACCTGGGAGCCAGCGTGCGTGCCGCCGAGAAACCACTGGCGAAGCCAGAGTCGATTACTGCGATCACCGGCCGTAAGGTCAATCACGACACCGTGGCCCGTGACACCATCCGTCACGTCAGCCAAACTCTGCGAACAAGCGGAGTCGAGCGGATTGCCGCTCCTAAAGGTGAGCTGACCAGCATGAAGTAGTAACCTGCGGCTGAGATTCTGGCCTAAATGGTAGAATCGTCGCGACTGGTAGGAACCTACTCCAAAGTGCCAAAGCGGCGCGGGCAACGGGTGGCTGATTAGGCACTCATGAACTATACTTCGTGTGGGAAACGCCTGCCGTTTCTCCTGGTAGGGCGTGTTCATGGAATCGCCCCCCACCAAGCCCTCCCATTCGCTAGGTGATTCTGTAGCCTCATGCCGCTGCTCGTTCTTCGCTGTGTATTCATGCTCGTTGCCATCGGAGTGGCAACTTTGTTCGTTGGCTTGTTGCGCGATTACACAGGCTCGCCCGCCATTCCGTGGATGATCTTCTGCGGCATCCTGGTCCTGGCAAGTGCGGTCATTGCCGCCGACGTCCTCATTCCCCGCAAACAGATCGAAGTTATCTCGGGTGTCTATTTCGGCCTGCTGATTGGTGTGCTCCTCACCTATATCCTCATGCTCGCCTTGGCCCCACTGTTGCCAGAACCCGACCCCAACGACAAGCATGTTCCCATTGCGCGCATCGTCGTACAGCTGATGCTCGGCATGGTGCTCTGCTATACGTGCATCAGCGTGCTGCTGCAAACCAAGGACGACTTTCGCTTTATCATCCCCTATGTGGAATTCGCCAAAGAAGTAAAAGGTCTTAAGCCTTTTATTCTGGATACAAGCGTGGTGATCGACGGCCGCATCGCCGATTTCGCCGAGACCAATATTCTCGATAGCCAGCTCATCATGCCCCGCTTCGTGCTCAACGAGTTGCAGGCCATTGCCGATAGCAGCGATAAACTGCGCCGGGCTCGCGGTCGCCGCGGACTCGACGTGCTCAATCGCTTGCGCGCCAACGAAGCCATCGACCTGAAGATCTACGACCGCGAAATGCCCGAAGCCGCCAATCAACCTGTCGACATGAAGCTGGTACTGCTGGCCAAGCATCTGGGTGGCAAAGTGGTCACCGGCGATTACAACCTGAACAAGGTTGCCAAGCTGCACAATGTGCCGGTCGTCAATTTGAACGACATTTCGAACTCGCTGAAGCCGGTGTTCTTGCCTGGCGAAGCCCTGGCCGTCCGTATCGTCAAACCGGGCGAAGAAGCCGGGCAAGGCGTAGGCTATCTCGACGACGGCACGATGATCGTGGTCGAAGGGGGCCGCGAGTTCGTCGGCAAGGAAGTAAAAATCTCGGTCACCAGCGTGCTGCAAACCAGCGCTGGGCGAATGATCTTCGGTCGCTACGCCGCCGCGTAATCTGACCATTCCGCAATTCTCGCTTGCCACCCACCGTCCTCTTTCGCGGCAACGATTGCTGCCGCGCTTGCATGCTGCCTTGATAACCACTTTTGATAACTTTTTCGCCGATTTTTTCGCGATAATCAATCGATCGAACGTCAATTCAGCACTTAACTTGCGATCAAAAAATCGGAGAATCGGGCGAATTGCCGATAACCGTTTGATAACCACGGGACACCCCCTGAACAGCCCCCCTTGAAGCTGCCAGTGATAACCCGTCCTCGCGCCGTTGCGGACCGCCCTCGCGCCCATGATGCACAATCCGCCTGCATGATTTTTGTCATTCGCACGCTTCTCCATCATCGCGCTCCCATCACTATTCACGGCCCCATACTCCCGTTCGGCTGCCTGCTTCCTAAGTCGTAGTTACCACATTACACGCTATAAACTCTGTTGCATATTGTCAAATACAATTTAACAACTGACTGCAAATTATGTTCCCGATTTCGGCCCATCGGGACGAATGCGAAGCGAACACATCACCGGTTCGCTCGCTGCCCCACTTTTTCCTTGCTGGCCCGCTCGTCAGCGCTCAAGATGCCTCCTGCTACGTCACTTATTCGCTCTCCCGCCGAGGCACGTTGCCATGAAGCTCACTACTGTACTGCTGCTTGCGTTGCTGCTGACTAGCGCAGATCGATTCGCCGGTGCCGAAGAACTTCGCCTGTCTGCGAGCGAGATCTTCTCGCGGGCGACGGTGCAAAACCTGCAACTCGCAAGGGATGGCAAATCGCTCGAGTTGCAGCGAGGCTATTTGATCGAGAACGACGGCAACGCGGCGGGCTACTCGTACAAACCCAACGAAGAGCTCCTGCGACCCGAAATTGCGGCGGTTCAAATTTTGAAAGTGCCGCTTGCTGGCCTTCCGATTCTTCGTCCGCTGGCCAGCGACGATCGGTTCTTGCCGCCGCGTGCTTACTTGTTGGTTGGGCATAGCGGTAAGGCTCTCGTTGGCTCGATCAACGGCCAGCCTGTCGATTTAAGCAGTCCGCAGAAAGCCGGTAACTATTGGAAGAAGTTCGAGATACCGCCCAAGGTCTTGCTCGACGGTGGGAACAAAATCAGTTTGACGGGCGACGGCAAGTTGTGGATCGCCCGCCGCGATGAGCGAAGCTGTGCGAGTCCAGCAGAGCTTTCTCGCCCTCAGCAAAGCTACCAATTGACGAAGGACGTGCCTCCGTTCGAACCCACCAAGCTGGGACCGAAAAACGACATCGAAGGGGAGTACTACGTTCGCCTGTATCTCGATGGATACGCGCCGGCCAGCGAATTGCCAACGTCAGTCATCCGCCTGCCCACGATTGATGTCGCCAATCTCCACGGCAAGAACATCGCTCCGCAACGGGTAAAGATGCGGCGGGTGAGTATCTCGCTCGATGGCGACTTCTCCGAATTGCCTGGCCCGTCGATCACCGTGAGTCACCGCAATCGCGATGCAGATAACACAGCTCCCCAACCCAGCTTTTCTCAGTTGGGCACAGTCTTCAACTTGGCTGAAGACAGCCTGGCGCGGCATCTCGATATCGAGATCGCGATGCCGCCGATCAGTCCCGACAAGTCGTCCCGGCTGAGAGGAATTCAAATCATTGCTGAAGTCGAAACAATTGATACCTGGACGGACAAGATCAAACTCCTTACTCGGCACAATCCGTCGCTTCCCGAGCGGTATTCTCCTTTTCCCTTCGAATCGCTCGACCACCCTCGCCTCCAGCAACTCCGTCAGCAGTATCAGCTCGACGATGTGGTGAAGGGTTGCCAGACCGATCTGGAGCGGATGGCGAAGCTGGCGGTGTGGAGTTCACAACTCTGGACGAAGGGGCATTTGAGCGAGGCATATCCCAAGTGGGATGCGCTGGAGATTTTGCAGAAGCACGCCGATGGCACGCCCGTGGGTGGGTTTTGCCAGCAGTACAACCTGGTGTTTCTGCAGGCCTGCGAAAGCCTCGGCATGCCGGGAAGGTGCGTATCGATTGGCTCGGGCGATCACGGCCTGAAGATTCGCAGTGGGCACGAAGTCGTCGAGATCTGGTCGAACGAACTCAACCAGTGGATCTACGTCGACGGCCAAGCTGCCTGGTACTTCGTCGACCAAGCAACGCGCCGGCCACTGAGCCTGCTTGAACTGCGCGAGCGGCAAGTGGCTCACTTTCAACAACAGCCGTTTCGCGCGGCGGAAGTCGTGGTGCTCGCCAAGAGTCCCTACGAGTGGAGAGGTTTTGGCGAGTTTCCGGCGTTTGCCGAACTGCGGATGATTCCGCACACGCAGTTCCTCGATGGCAAGTTACCCCTGCCGCTCAATCAAGGCATGCGAGGCTGGTTCTGGACCGGCCATCACGTGTGGACCGACGACAAATACCCCGCCTCGATTCTGTATCCCACTCGCATTACGCGCGAGCAGGACTGGAACTTTCCCATCAACCAAACGCACCTGTGGCTGGAGCAACAAGAAAAGCCCGGCGAAGTTAGCGTACGACTGACGCACAACATGCCCAGCTTTGCTCACTTTGTGCTGCAGCTTGATGAGGGCCCCGAGAAGATCCTCAAGGGCTCGGACTTCACGTGGTCACTGCGATCCGGCGAGAACCGCTGGCAAGCTCGCGCGGTCAACAAGTTCGGGCTGCGGGGACCGGCGAGTTGGATCAAGGTTTCTTACCTTCCGTAAGGAACATTTCGCGAACCGGAAGCCCGGGGAGTTCAAGGTTTAAGGTTGGGGAAGCAAGCTCTTCCTGCATTTTAAACCTTGAACCTTGAACTTTAAACCTTGAACTTTAAACCTTAAACTTTGAACTGAGGAAGCCTACAAACTCAGCAGCGCTCGCCGGGGGGCAAAGATGCCGCGGGCTTCCCACGAAAATGAAGATGCGGATGGCGGCGTACTGCTGGGCGCCTCGCTCGCGCGTTCGCTGGCGAGCAACTGCGAGTAAATGGTGCTCGTGGCCAGGTCGTCGCCAACGCTCTTGAGCATTTCTTCGGGCCGATACCAGCGATCGATGCGCGTGCGAAGCTGCTGAGCGGATTCTTGCCAGGCAATTTGCCGGAGCGAAGGTAAGGCTCCTTGATTCACGCAAGCGCTATTCGCGCAGGCACTGGTAACCGCCGCCATCACCTGCGGCAGCAGTTGCTCTAGCAGCCAGTGCCCGCTGGCGAAGACAGGATCGATCCAGGTTTCGCAATCGGGCAGTGTGAGCCAATGATCGGGGCGCTTCTCGGCTAGAGGCTCTTCGTGGACCTGGTGCAAACCGCCGACAAGCTGCGCGGCGATCAATCGCTGCGTGAGCGCTGGGCAAGCGACCAGTGCCTCCTCAAGCTCGCTGCCCGCTGACTGTTCGCCCGTTGATTCCGTAGCGGCCCTCAGTAGGCCGAGGCTACAGAGGCCATCCGCCTGCGGCACGAGCCAAAACACTTCCGCCCCGCGCGTGGTTGCAAACAGCAGCGCCTGGCGATCTTCGCCCGGTAGCAACGTCACTCCGCGGTAGAGTCCGCCGATCGCAGTGCGGGGCGGCGTACCTGCAATGGGAACCAATTGAATCACAACGCTCGCGCGAACCTGCTGTTGGCAACGTGGCGAGCAAATTTCCACACTGCCAGTCTGCTGGCTGGTCACTTCGGCATCGTCGGCCAGTTGCAAATGAGTCACCTGCGGCCGCGAGCTTTGTTCGCGATCGAAGAGCGGCAAAGCCGCGACGGGTTTCTCGCCGGCAGGGGTCGCCAGCGACGCCATCAAACGCCCCATCGTGTTCAGCAGCTGCACGCCACTGAGCAGCGACCTGCGCGGCGAGGCATCGGTGCTGCAGCTGAACCGCGGCTGCAGCCAGGCAGACGCCAAGGGAGAATGGGCGGACTGCAATACCAGCGTGTGCAGGCCGGCTTGGGCAAGAGCAGTGGTGAGGAGGTGAGCAGACGTGCTGCTGCCCAGCACGACACAATCGTAGGCATCGCGGAGCGACGGCGCAGCCATGCGTGGCAACCTTGCGAGCGGTGGGAGTTAGTAAGGCAGATGAAAGAGGCGGGTAATGGTGAACTGTGGCGAGTTCCGTGGCAAATTGCAACTATTTTTTGGGCAAATCTTATCCCCTGAATAGGCATTCAATAAGCGCTCACCGATCAACCCGGGGACCCCTCATTTCGAGTCGCCGGAAGTTTTCTTAGTTGTTAGAATAACGCGACTCGTTTGTTCTCGGCCCAGAGGTTCCCGCGATGACGCTCAGCAATCAAGACAAGCGCGACGCACTATCCAGCCTGCGCATTCGCCGCGAAGATCGCCAGGCAACTCGTTCCGCCGGTAGCGGCTGGCTGGGCCGATTGGTTCTCGGGATCGTAGCCCTGTTGCTGCTCGGGATCGTCGGTTGGTTTGTGCGGCCGATGCTCGGTGATCTCTCGAACCGCGAATGGATTCCCGATGCCGTCCGCTCGCGCCCTGAAGTGCGCGTCACCAAAGTGGTCGTTGAGGTTGGCCGAGCCGCCGATGCGGTCGTCGTCGCCACCGGCTACATCGAGTCGTATCGCCAGGCGAATATCGGCGCTCGGGCCGCCGGACGAATCGAAGCGGTGATGGTCGAAGAAGGCTCTCTCGTCAAAAAGGGCGAGGTGATTGCCGTGCTGGACCATAAGGATGTCGAAGCGGCACTCGCTGGTGCCAAGGCCGCGCTCAAGCGAGCCAAGGCCGAATTGGGCGAGAACGAAGTGGCCATTGCTCGCGCCAAGAACGATCTGGAACGAGCGTCCAAGTTGCAGCAATCGAGCGCGCTCCCTCAATCGGATCACGATACAGCCTACTACCAGCACCGCGCGATGGTCGCCAAGCAAGAGACCCTTGAAGCGGCCATTCTGTCAGCTGAAGCGCGTGTGCAGGAGACGGAACAGTTCAAAGAAAACATGATCGTCCGGGCACCCTTCGACGGCACGGTCATCTCGAAAGATGCCGAAATCGGCGAATCGATTCTGCCAGGCGGCATGGGCGAGGCCTCAGGGCGCGGGTCGGTGGTTACCGTCGCCGATCTCAAGCGACTCGAAGTCGAATGCGATGTGAAAGAAGACTACATCAGCCGCATTCGCTCGGGCTCGCCTTGCGAAGTGGCGGTCGAAGCGGTTCCCGATCGTCGCTATGCCGCCAAGGTGCGAAAAGTGATCCCCATGGGCGATCGCGCGCGAGCGACCATCAAGGTGAAGGTCGAAATTTTGGACGCCGACGAAAGGCTGTTTCCCGACATGAGCGCGACCGTCTATTTTCTGCCTGAAGCAACGGACAAAGATGCCGAGTCGGGCAAGAAGCGGATCTTTTGCGATAGCGGCGCCGTCGTTACGGGGGATGGCAAATCGACTTCGGTCTGGACGCTCGACGATCGTTCGCGAGCGAGGCTGGTTGAGATCACGGTGGGCGGCGATAAAGATGGCCGCACGGAAATACTTTCTGGCCTCGCTGGTGGTGAGCGCGTGATTGTGCGACCACCAGAAGGCTTGCAGGACGGCAGCGTGGTCAAGTTACGCGAATAACACGCGGCGCGCATTCAGTCGTTCCGATTTACTTGCTCACGGAGATGCTTGTGGCTGATTCCCTGGTTGTCGTTCGCGATCTGTACAAAGAGTTTCGTCGCGAGAAGATTCAGATCCCCGTGCTGCAAGGGCTGAATCTGGAGATCGCGAAGGGTGAATACTTGTCGCTGATGGGCCCTTCGGGCTCGGGCAAGACCACGCTGCTGAATCTGATCGCTGGCCTCGATAAACCCACGACCGGCACGATTACCGTCGAGGGGGAGAATCTGGGGCAGATGTCAGAAGGGGCGCTCGCCAACTGGCGTTCGCACCACGTGGGCTTCATTTTCCAGCTTTACAATTTGATTCCCGTTTTGAATGCTTACGAAAACGTGGAACTGCCACTCACACTCACCAAGCTCTCGCGCAAGGAGCGTGACGAGCACGTGAAAGCAGCCTTGGAAGTGGTGGGCCTGTCCGATCGCATGGATCACTTTCCGCGGCAACTCTCGGGTGGTCAGGAACAGCGAGTTTCGATTGCGCGGGCCATTGTGACCGATCCGACACTCATCGTCGCGGACGAACCGACGGGCGATCTCGATGCCAAATCGGCGGCCGAAATTCTCGACTTGCTCGATCGGCTGCATCGCGAGTTTCAGAAAACCATCATCATGGTGACGCACGATCCGCATGCCGCTCAGCGCGCCAGCCGGCAGTTGCATCTGGAAAAAGGCCTGCTCGTCAGCGACGTGGCCATGGCCGGGAGGGCGTAATGCATACACTCAAATACATCTGGCGCAACGTCACGCGGCATTGGCTCCGTTCCGCGCTCACGATTCTCTCGATCGCTTTCAGCCTGGCATTCATGACGGTGCTGCATGGCTACAAGGCGATGCAGGATACCTGGGCCAATTCGGCGACCGAGAATCGCGTCGTGGTGCTGAATATTCAGGGCTTTGCCGGAAAATTGCCGATCGCGCATGTCGAAAAGATTGGCAGATTGAACAACGTCGTTGCTGCGGTTCCCTATGCCTGGTACGGCGGCAGGTATCAGAACAAGATGGCTGAGTTTGCGCAATTCGGCACGAATGCCGAGGACGTCTTTAAGGTTTGGAGCGAATTCAGCGTCGATCCCGAGCAGCACCAGGCATGGATCAATGACCCGCAAGGCGTGATGGTTGACCACGACCTGGCCAAACGCATGAAATGGGAAATCGGCGACAAGTTGCCATTGCAGGGAACGATCTATCAGTTCGATCTCGAATTGCGAGTCAGCGGCTACTTCAAATTCCACAAAGGCCCGACGAACACGATTCTCTATCACTGGAAATACCTCGACGAAGGCCTGAGGAATATGAAGGCTCGCGGCGATGGCAATGCCGGATGCATCTTCGTGAAGACGAAGACTGCGGACGACATGCCCGCGGTGATGGAGTCGATCGACAAGGCCTTCGCAAACTCCGATTTTCCCACGATGACGCAAACCGAAGGTGCGTTTGCCAAGATGTTCGCCGACATGATGGGCAACCTGCAGTTGTTCGTCTTGATGATCGGCTGTGCGGTAGTTTTGTCGCTCACACTTGTCGCTGGAAATGGCATGGCGCTTTCGATGCGCGAGCGAACGACGGAAATCGCGGTGCTGAAGGCGATCGGATTTCGGCCGAAGCGAATTCTACAGTTGGTTTTGGGCGAAGCGTGTCTCATCGCCATTACCGGTGGCATCCTCGGCATCGCAATGGGCTGTGGCTTGTGGCAAAGCTTGTACAATCTCAATCCGGCACTCTTTCCGCTGCCAATCTCGCAATTTGCCGGGCCTTGGATGTTGGTTCTGCTCGGCGTGGCTGTAGGAGTTGGGTTTGTCAGTGGAATTGGCCCGGCAATTCGAGCAGCCAATCTGTCAGTAATTGATGGCTTGCGGCGCGTGATTTAGCGAAGGACGAAGATGCTCATTCCGCTTAAGTACAACTTGCGAAACCTGCGCGTCCGCTGGATGACCACGATTACCACTGCGTTCGCCATCGGCATGGTCGTGTGGGCGATGGTTCTCGTGTTCGGTTTGAACGATGGCATTGAGTACGCGCTGCGCATCAGCGGTCAACCGCTCGACCTGGTCATCCTGCGCAAAGGGGCCGATTCGGAAACCTCCAGCACGATCGCGGAAGCAACAGCTGGCGAATTGGCGACGCTGGTCGGCGTGGCGCGAAACGCAGAAAACAAGCCGCTCGCTGCGGCAGAACTGGTGACTATTTTAAACAAGTCGCGGCGCGGCAATGGCGGCAAGACCAATGTGATCGTCCGCGGAGTCGAGGCAATCAGCCGCGAGCTGCGCCCCGATTTTCAAATCGTCGCGGGCCGCGATTTGAAACCTGGCTTGAACGAAATCATCACTAGTCGCAGCATGGGTCAAAGGTTTGAAGGTCTCGCCATCGGCGAAAAGTTCAAGATTAATAAGTCCGACTTTCAAGTCGTTGGCTTTTTCGAAGCTGGAGGCAGCTCGGCCGAGTCCGAAGTCTGGACCGATATTCGCGACCTCTCCAGCGCGCGTCGCGCCGATGAAGGAATTTCATCAATGTGCATGCGAGCCACCGACAAAGAAATGCGTGACAAGCTGATCAAGTCAATCAGTGAGGATGAGCGTTTTAATCTGAAGGCCGTCGACGAAGAATCCTTCTTTGCGGAACAGTTGCAGGCGGCAGTGCTGTTCAAATTCGTGGTGCTGCTGATCACCGTGTTCCTCACGTTTGGCGCGATGTTCGCGGCCGCCAACACGATGTTCGCCGCCGTGGCTGGCCGGAGTCGCGAGATCGGCACCTTGCGAGCGATGGGATTTCATCGCAGTGCGATTCTCATTTCGTTTCTACTTGAGTCCGTGCTGATCTGTGTGTTGGGCGGGCTTCTCGGCTGTCTGGCCACACTTCCCTTCAATGGAATTACGACGGGAACAGCGAACATGGCAACCTTTAGCGAGATGAACTTCTCGTTTCGCTTTGGGCCATGGGTGCTGCTGCGCGGGGTGCTGATGGCCGCGCTGATGGGAATCTTTGGCGGCATTCTGCCCGCCGTGCGAGCCGTGCGACTGAACATTGTGAACGCCCTGCGCGAAACATAGTGTCAGCACTGAATTTTGTCCTGTTTGGCGTTTGACAAAGAATCACGCGTCGAGCAGATTTCAGTTGGTTTCGTGCGCAAGTCAAACTGCCGTGTTGGCGACTGCCTAGTAAGCAATACGCCCGCCAGGGTGGCCGCCGTTTGGCACAGCCAAACGCTGTGACGTGTGAACGAGACAGAATTTCGTTTCATCGACTGAGATGGGCCGCGCCTGGTGTTGAACCGTCCCAGGGTTCTGCTGCGCGTTCACGAGGAGCGGGTCCGGTTGCTCGCGCAGACGCAGCGGGCTACGGGAGGTCGGAGACCAAATTGTGGTTAGCGAGGAGTGGTCAGCGGTTGTCAGTTCAGCCCCTCATCTCAATCCTTTCCCCCAACTGCCGAGGCAAGAGTGCGAAGATGGGCAAAGATAACAATTGGTTATCAGTAAATCGTCAAAAAACCGATAGTATTTACTGCAACACGTTGAAGGACAACGGGTTCGGGAAAATGGTTATCACGAAAAAATTGACGAAAAGGTTATCAAAAATGGTTATCAGAGAGCACCGAGGAATGGAAAGGCGACCGGCTTCCTAGCTCACGGCCGGCTCGTCATTCAGCTTGCTTCGAGCGTCTGCGGTCGATTAGGATTGGTTGATGCGTGCTGGCGGCGATCCGCAAGGATGAAGCGAGGTCAGTGCGTCCCACCATTCCTGCCCGCCTTAACCTCCTCCCTTGAGGCACCCGGATGCGACTAGCTGCCGCGATTCTATCGGCTGCGAGCATGCTGCTCAGCGGGCTTGTCGTTGCTACAGCGGCGGAACCAACGCCGGTCGTCAGCACGATCCAGGTCGATCCTGCGCAGGTTTCGCTCGTCGGTGCGAGTGCCACGTGGCAACTGCTGGTAAGTGGTGAGCCAGGTAATAAGCAGTCTCTCGATGTGACGCACACAGCCAGCTATCGATCGCGCGATCCCCAGATTGCCGAGGTAAGTGCCGGTGGCATTGTTACGGCGAAAGGGAATGGCCAAACGACGATTGAGATCTCGGCCGGCGAGATCAAAACCGAAGTCTCGGTGACGGTCAGCAACGCCGATGAACATCGTGCATTGAACTTCGAAAACGACATCGTGCCGATTCTTGGCAAGTTCGCTTGCAACGCGTCAGGCTGTCACGGCAAAGCGGAAGGGCAGAATGGCTTTAAGCTGTCGGTGTTTGGGTTTGATCCACCGGCCGACTATCGCGCGCTGACGCAAGAGTCGCGCGGCAGACGCGTGTTTCCCGCCGCTCCCGAGCGGAGCTTGCTGCTACGCAAGGCGAGTGGCGGCGCTCCGCACGGTGGCGGCGTGCGGATCACGCCCGATCGGCCCGAGTACGAAACGCTGCGTCGCTGGATTGCTGAAGGCTTGCCGCAGGGTTCAGCCGCCGATCCCACGGTAAAGAAAATCGAGCTTATGCCACACGAGCGGCAACTAACACTTGGTCAAACGCAACAGCTGCGCGTCGTTGCCGAAATGAGCGATGGCCAGAAAGTCGATGTCACGCGGCTCGCGCGGTTTCAATCGAATCACGATGTGCTCGCTTCGGTCACCGAAGAAGGGCTGGTAACAGCCGGGCAGAATCCGGGCGTGGTGGCGATCATGGCCAGCTTTATGGGGCAGGTCGACGTGCTGCACGTGATTGTCCCGCGACCGGAAGCAGTGCCTGACTATCCGCAGATTGCCGGGCATAATTTTATCGACGGCCACGTCTATCGCCGACTGCAACAACTGAACATCGTGCCCGCAGAGATCTGCACCGATGCCGACTTTCTGCGGCGTGTGCAACTCGATCTGATCGGCACGTTGCCGACCGCCGAAGAGACTCGCAGGTTCCTGAACGACTCGCGCAGTAACCGGCGAGATTTGCTGGTCGACGCGCTGCTGCAGCGGCCCGAGTTCGCCGCTTACTGGGCACTCAAGTGGTCGGACCTGTTGCGAGTCGATCGCCTGGCGCTCGGTCACAAAGCGGCCTACGAGCAGTATCGTTGGATTCGCACTTCTCTTGCACTGAACATGCCGCTCGATCAATTCGCCCGCGCGGTGGTGACGGCTGAAGGTCCGCTGAGCGAGAACCCGCAAGGCTATCTGTTCAAAGCCGTGCCGCAGCCTGGACCGGCGGCGAGTGCCGTTTCGCAGGTCTTTTTGGGCGTGCGAATTGAATGTGCCCAGTGCCATCATCATCCGTACGATCGCTGGAGCCAGACTGACTACGTCGGCATGACCGCCTACTTCACGCAGTTGCAACGGAAGACGACGCCGTTTGGCGAAGTGCTCGTCGCGACCGGCGATCCCGTTTCGAAGCATCCCCGCACGAGCGCCGTGATCACTGCCCATCCGTTGGGCGAGCAAATGCCGGAGAAGAACGTCGCCGGCGATCGCCGCGCGGAACTGGCTGCCTGGATGACGTCCCCGAGCAATCCATTCTTCACCAAGAACATCGCCAACCGTGTGTGGGCCCACATGCTCGGCCGCGGACTGGTCGAGCCTGTCGATGATGTGCGCGCGACAAACCCGCCGAGCAATCCGGAATTGCTTACGGGCCTCGCGCAGCATTTGATTGAGTCGAAGTACGATCTCAAGTCTTTGCTGAAAACGATCGCTCTTTCGCGGACTTATCAGCAATCGACCACGACGAATCCCACCAACGCCCGCGACGAACAAAACTACTCGCGCGCTCTGCTCAAGCGACTGGATGCCGAAGTGCTGCTCGACGCGCTCTGCCAGGCGACGGGAGTGCCCGAGCGATACGAAGGTGCGCAGGCCAATACCCGCGCGATCGAACTCTGGGATAGTCAGGTCGATCACTACTTTCTCAAGCTGTTCGGCCGGCCCGTTCGCGTGACAGCTTGCGACTGCGAACGAGTCAGCGAACCGAGCGTCGCGCAGGTACTCCATCTACTTAACTCTCAGCGAGTTCAAGAAAAGCTTTCGCACGAGGGTGGCGCTGTTGCTCGTCTCGTGAAAGAGCAATCGAGTGACCAGAACCTGACGGAAGAACTTTACCTGACGATCTTCTCTCGCCAACCTACGGCGGACGAGACGAAAACCGCTGTCGCCTATCTGCAAACCGCCGGCAAAGCAGGCCCCGCCGCGCGGCGGACTGCAGCCGAAGACTTGGCCTGGACAATGCTGAACTCGCTAGAGTTTGTGTTCAATCATTAGCACTTCCCGCGAGTACCGCCGGTCGGAATCACACACCAGAAACGAGCCCCATATGACCAACCGCAAATTCTGTGATGGACTACAGCGGCGCGATCTGCTCAAGGTCGGGCTCACCGGCCTGTTTGGCAGCGGACTGTCGCTGGAGAACATGCTACGGGCCGAGAACATCGGCGCGGCGGCCAACGATCGCGGGCTGAGTGTGATCTATGTGTTCCTGAAGGGCGGGCTCAGCACCATCGACACGGTCGATATGAAGCCGAGTGCGCCGGCTGAGTTTCGCGGCGACTTCAGCCCCGCCAGCACCAATGTTCCCGGTGTGCAGATTTGTGATCTGTTGCCGAAGATGGCCCAGCAGATGGACAAGATTGCCCTGCTACGCGGCTTTGGTCACAAGAACAGCGACCACGGACCTGCTGACCACTACATGCTCACCGGCTATTTTCCCCAGGCTGGTTTCAACCCGAGTCTGTCCCCCAATAATCAGCGCCCCTCGCTCGGTTCGATCATCGCCAAGAAGCTCGGCCCGCAAAATGGCTCCGCCCGCGCAGCGAGCCCCGTGCCAACGTACGTCTGCTTGCCGCAGACACACAACAGCGCGGGTGCTTCTTATCTGGGAGCGACATGCGCTCCACTCTCCGTCGATGCCGATCCTGCTGCGCCAGACTTTTCGGTCCCCGATTTGGCCCCGCCCCTCACGCTTTCGGCCGATCGACTGAATTCGCGTCAGGCGCTCCTCGCCAAGGTCGACAAGTTTCAACGCACGACTGAACTCGAAGCCAACAGCCGGGCGAAGACCGTTGATGTCTTTCGCCAGAAGGCCTTTGATTTGATCGTCTCGCCGGAAGCGAAGCAGGCGTTCAATCTGCATGCCGAGAACGACAAGCTGCGCGACGAGTACGGCCGCAACACGCTCGGACAATCGTGCTTGATGGCCCGTCGTTTGGTTGGCGCGGGCGTACGCTGCGTAACGATCGAGCACAGCAACTGGGACACACACGACGGCAATTTCGCCACCCTCAAGCGTGACTTGCTGCCGCTGATGGACCCGGCCATCTCCACGCTCTTTCGCGATTTGAGCGATCGGGGGATGCTCGAAAAGACACTCGTTGTCGTTACGGGTGAGTTCGGTCGCACACCACGCATCAATAAGAACGCCGGTCGCGATCACTGGGGGCCTAGCTTCACCGTGATGCTTGGCGGTGGTGGCGTGAAGGGTGGCCGCGTCATCGGCACCAGCGATGAGCGTGCCGAGCGGCCGACCGACCAGCCTCATGGCCCCGAAGATCTCTTCGCCACGATGACGCACCTGCTCGGCATCGATCCGCAGCAAGAGTTTCTCACTGCCGAAGGACGCCCGATCAAGATCGTCAACGATGGCAAGATCATCCGCTCGCTGCTGTAATTCAAGCAGCGCGGCGGCTCTAAGACCCCGCGCGCTTTTCCGCCGCGAGCGGGGCGAGGAACTTGAAGAGCTCCTTGGTGGCCGCGTCGTCGGGCAAACCTAAGTCGGCGTTGAGCTTGTTGTGAGTCGATTCCTTGTCGCCAAACACGGTCACGGGAATCTCGGCCTTCTCCAGCACCACGCCGAGTCGCCGGGCCTGCGCGGTGACGTCGGGGTGACCCGCGACATGTAGGATCAAGAACGGCGGAATGCCCTTGTTCTTGGCAACGTGAGTCACTGCCGAAAAATCGACGTGCTTTTTGGGATCGTTGCCAAACTTCATCCGATGACCAAACTCCGGCAGTGGGAAGCCGTGCACTGCCTGGCGAATCTCGGCCGTCGTAATCATGGCCGGTATGTCGTAGGTATCGCCGTCCACCGGCACGCACCCCTTGAGGGCCCGCAGCGGAACGCCTTCGGCTTTAAGATAGCGGTCGTCGATGCAAATCAAAGCAGCCAGTTGAGCGCCGGCCGAATGTCCCATGACGAAGATTCGCACGGGGTCGCCACCGTACTCGGCAATGTGCTTGTGAACCCAGCCCAGCGACTTGGCGACATCTTCCGTCAGCACTTTCATGTCCACGTGCGGCAGCAAGCGATAGTTCGTCGCAACAAACACAAAGCCCTTCTCGGTAAACACGCGCGGCTTGATCTGCACGTCCGACTTATCGCCCACTTGCCAGCCACCACCATGAATCCAAAACACCACGGGCAGGTTCTTGGCTTCGGCCGGCGAGTGGATATCGAGAACCTGGCGCTCGTGGGCCGGGCTCGCGTAGGGGATGTTGCTTTTGAGAGTCTGGGCTTGGGCCACAGAAGCGAGCAGCAGGCAAATCAGCAGCGTTTTCATGGGCGGGAAACTCCAAGCAGGGGCGGGAAGAGCGAGGGGATTACTGAGTCGACGGCATCAGGGCTTGAGCAACTCGGCGGGTTTGAGGACGGCTGGCGAAATGCGAATCTGGCGAATGGCACCGGCGAACCAATGAACCTGGTTGAAGCGAACGCCAATCGAAGTCTGGCCCGCGGCGAGTGGCACGAGTTTCAGGTCCGCACTCAGTTCCTGCTGGCCGTTCACGTAGTGTTTCATGGTCGTGCCATCGACCACCATTGCCGCGGCGTACCAAGCATCGAGCGGATGCAAAAACTTGTCGGCGTACAGGGTCAGCTTGCCCCCGCTCGTTTGCAGGTAGGTGTCGAGAAACCACTGACCATCCGTCGTGAGACGAGTTTCGAAGAGCCCGCGATCTTCCACACTATCGGGCTGGAAGTGCAAGAACCGCTGCTCCTTGGGACCGCCCGCAGCTGGACGAAAGACAACCTCCGCGGTGAACTGCTCGAGCCCCGCCAGCGGATTCGCGGCGACGAACAGGCCGTCGTCTTTACCGTCGAACTCAATGGCCTTCCCTCCGCCGACATCAATGACACGCGGTTCACCAACGACCGTGACCTTGTGGCCGCCGATCAATTTCAGATTGTCGATCTCCCAAACTGTGACCTTTTTGCTCGTCGTCGCTGGCTCTGCCCCCACGAGACTTGTGTGGCAAAGTGCAACTACCAGCAACGCTTGGACGATGAACAGCGTGCGCATGATGGACCTCGGGAAAGAACTCACTTCAGGAGATGCTTACCACTTCGCGCCGACCGGTTTTGCACCGGCGATCTTCATCCGCACGCTATAAAGCGAGGTCTTGGCGGTGATGAACAAGGTTTTCATGTCTTCGCCGCCGAAGGTGCAATTGGCAGGACCTTCTGGCACGTCGATCGCTTCGAGCAGTTTGCCGTCGGCGTCGTGCACGTGGATCTTGCCACCGTGCGTGGTATACAGATTCCCCTTCACATCGACGGCCATACCATCGCTGCCATGTTCGATCGTGAACAGCAGTTTGCCGAGTTCGCCGTTCTTGCTCACTTCGTAGCAACGAATGCCGGCGGACTTTTTGTGAAACTCTGGATCGGGATGTTTGGGATGACCGCCGGTATCGGCAATGTAGAGGCGGCTTTCATCAGGCGAAAAGTTGATGCCGTTGGGCATCGGCAGGTCCTTCACCACCGGTTCGACCTTGCCTGTGGCCGGATCGAGCCGAAAGACCCAGTGACCGGGAATCTCGCCTTTGCCGGTCAATCCCCAAGCGGGATCGGTGAACCACAGCGAGCCATCGGAGCGAACGGCCACATCGTTGGGCGAGTTGAACCGCTGGCCATCGTACTTATCGGCCAGCACCTTGAGGGTGCCATCGGCTTCGGTGCGCACGAGATTGCGTCCCGCGTGTTGGCAAGAGACCAAGCGACCCTCGAGATCGAGAATGTTGCCGTTCGATTGCTCGCTAACGCGAAACACCGAAAGGCCGTCTTTCTCGTTCCACTGCATCAGCTTGCTGTTGGGAATGTCGGAGAAGACGAGCGTCTTCTTCGCGGGAATCCAAGCGGGCCCTTCAGTGAACTTCATGTCACCCGCGAGCTTGGTCACCTTCTCACCGGGCGCGACGAGCGAATCTGCGGCAGGGGAACTGACAACAAAACCGAGCAAGGCGAGCAGCAGGCCGCCCGCCAGACAAAAAGTTTTCAGCATGGGTTGGCTCCTGGGAGTTTGAGTGGCAGGCCCGATTGTAGGTCGCCACGCGGGTGCCTTACAGAGCGCAATCCGCACATTGCGTCCCCCATGGGTATGATGAAGGCATGATCAAGCACACTCTCGGCCGGACCGGATTACAAGTAACTTCGCTCGGCTATGGCAGCATGGGACTGCGGGGGCCGAAGACCTGGGGCGTGCGCGTGGTGAGCGAAGCAGCGGCCGAAGCGATGCTGCACCAGGTGCTCGATAGCGGCATCAACTTCATCGATACGGCCCCCGACTATGGCCTGAGCGAAGAGCGGATCGGCAAGTACTTGGGTGCTCGCCGCGCTGAGTTTCTGCTCGCGACCAAGTGTGGCTGTGTCTACACGCAGCACGACGATCACTTGGAAATCGATCACGTTTGGGAAGCGCCCGTGATCCAGCGAAATCTGGAAACCAGCCTACAGAGATTGCGGACCGATTATCTCGATGTGCTGCAGTTTCATGGCGGCGATGCAGAGTCGCTACAGCGAGCCGGCCTGATCGACTTGCTGCAAAGCTTTCGGCGGGCTGGCAAGGTGCGCTTCATCGGCGCGTCGAGTTCGCTCCCAAACTTACCCGGCCTGATTGCGCTCGGCGTATTCGATACTTTTCAAGTTCCCTATTCGTGCCTCGCGCCGCAACATCACGACTTGATCTCGCAGGCCGCGGAAACGGGCACGGGGATCATCCTGCGGGGAGGCATCGCCCAGGGTGGACCCGATGCCGAGATCAAGCGCCCGGCACTCGACGAAGTTTGGACGCGCGCGGCGCTCGATGAAGTCTTGCCACCCGAGATGAGCCGAGCTGAACTGATTCTGCGCTACACGTTGGGGCATCCGCATTGCCACACCGCCATCGTGGGAACCTGCAACCCGCAGCACTTGGCAGAAAACCTGGCTGCTGCCGAGCGTGGACCATTGCCCAGCGATCTGCAAGAAACGATTCGGGAGCGAGTGAATCGCGCCCTGAGTAAGATCGTGTGAGTTGTGGTCAAGCTGCTTGGACTACTTCAGCGGAATCGCAAAGTCGCCGCGCACATCGCGCCAGAAGCAGTGAATGTGGTTGGCAATGTTGCCCGCAGCATCGGGCTGGGTGTTCACGAATTCGATGATGAAAGAATCGCCTTGAATGCGATAGTAGTGACCGATGCCAGGCTTATCGGCGCCGGCCCAAGCGAACTTCACCTTGTCGAAGCCGCTCTTCTCGATGTCGGTCAGACGTTCTTTGGCCACTTCGTCGGGCACATTCTTGGCATACGCTTCGATCAGGCGATAGATCGTCTTCTTCTGGGCGTCGTTCAGCTTGCCGACCGCGATCCCAACCGCCTCGTCAACCATCGGCTGAGGTTTGCCGGCGTTACGCACTTCTTCGATCGCCTTTTCGGCAATTACGGCTTCTTTGCGCTGCTCGGCCGAAAGGGACGACAGCAGTTCGAAGGCGAGTTCTTCTTCGGCGGCGAGCACCCGAGTTCCCTTCGCGATGCCGGCGACTTCTTCCTTCATCACGGCCGGGTTGCTGCCGAACATGATGGGGGTCGAAGAGACGACGCGGCCCTTATCGACCACGAAGTTCATCGACGTATGATGCCCTTCGACGCTCAGCCCCCATTTGCTGGTGTCGCTCGGTTCGCCGAAGATCGTGAAGTAGTAACGCTCGGTGTCGCGGATGTTGCCACCCTTCTTGCTCTTCTCGAGTTCCTTCAGCACGCCCTCGAGGGCCATGATCTTGGTCGCTTTGCCGTAGCCGATTTCGCTGAGCGCGCTTTGCAGCAGCGCGTGCGCTGCTTTGCGTTGTGATTCGCTCATTTCCTTGATCTGCAAACCTTTGCGAGTTGGCTTGGGAATGAAGTGCCAATCGAGTCGCTCCGGCGCGTCGTAGCTCATGACGGCCTTGGCCTTTTGTTCGGCATCAAGGGTACCCAGGAATTTCTCGGCCGTGGTGATCATCGCACCACCGGCTCCGCCCACGCGAAAGTAAGCACCAAAGGCGACAGCGCCCAAGGCAACCAGCAGGCACAAGGTAAGAACAACTCGCTTCATCGCAGTAAATCTCCGTGAGAGGGAAGGCCTCAATATACTTGCGCGACTGGCTGCGGTGAATCTCGCCGGACAGGAAAAGAGCCGTTTCGCACTTTGGTGTTTAGGGGACGAAGCACGGCTTCGTCTTACAAGCTAGTGCGAGTGGCCATGCGGGTCGCGATCGTGATGCTTCTGGTCGATGTGTACATGCAACTTGGGTTTGGCTTTAAAGAACTCGTCGTAGGCGGCGTCGCTCATCTTGGCACCATCGAGATAGAGCGATTCCAGGTGCGGAAGCTCGGCGATTGACTTGAGCGAAGCATCACCCAGCGGGATATCGATCAGGTGCAACCAGCGGATGGTCTGGGCCTGGGCAATGTGAGCCACGCCGGCGTCGGTCACCTTGGGACTGCCCAGCCGCAACAGTTCGAGCTGCTTCAAGTTGGTAATCGCAGCCAGTCCCGCATCGGTCAGATCAGCCTGGGGCAGGTTCAGTCGTTGCAGCGACTCGATCGTGCACAGCTGTTGAAAGCCGGCGTCGGTGATGCGCGCCCCGCGCAGTTTCAAGTGCTCCAGTTTGCCGAGCTTCGTCAGGTGGGCAACTCCTGCGTCGGTGACATTGCTCTTGTCGAGCAATAGTTCGCGTAGTGACGATAGCTCTGCCAGTTGCTGCAGCTGCGTGTCGTCGATGGTCGCCTCTGTGATTTCGAGGCGATCGGTCGTGCCGGCCTTTACCGCGACGACTTGCTCGTCCCAAGTCAACTCCGGCGGAGCGCTCGCTTCAGGCTTGGATCCGTTGGACGAACAGCCGGGCAGGGCCAGAGCGACCAGGCAAACGACCAGCGACAGAAAACCGCAATTCCACTGCATTTCGAACCTTGAACCTTCGACGTGAAACTTTGAACTCATGCCGCACACTCTCCGGGCGCTAGTGCTTCCGGCTCAGCGAGGACGGTCCATCATAGTCTCTCTTTGTAACATCCCTTCGTGAAAATGTTGCTTCGGACCGCTGGTGGCAGTAAGAATTGGGCGTCACTCCTTCATTCTTATTACGAGACAGCCAATGCGTCTTCTCCCGGCGTTGCTGATGTTCGCTTGCGTGCTTGGCAGTAACTTGGCCAGGCCAAGTTCACTGCCAGCGGAGGATTTCAAGTCGTTTGACGACGCGATGCGAGCGGCGAGCAAACAGCTGCGTGAGAAGAAATACGCGGAAGCCCAAGAGCCCTTAGAAGCGGCCGTGAAGCTGGCCAAGAATGACGAAGACAAACTGAAGGCCTACCAGGCGCTCGTTCCCGCGTATCGGCTACTGCCGGAAGTCGACAAGATGCTCGAGGCGCAAGAGTTTGTGCTGCGACATGCCGAGTCGCGTTTGACCCGCTCGTTCGCCGGCCGTGATCTGGCAGTATTCTTGCATCAACGGGGCAAATCGGACTGGGCCATCGAACGGTACGAAGCCAAACTTCGAGACGAGCCGTTCGATCCTGCGGCGCTCGGGATTCTCACCGCCATCTTTATGCGTCAAAAGAAAGAAGATCCCAGCACGCCCGAGTTCGAGCGGCGACTCAAAGAGCTCGATCGCAAGTTGGCAACCAAGCTGGCCGAGAAGCTCGAAAAAGAGGCCGCTGCTGCTCCACGCACCGCGGCCTGGAGTTGGAAGGATGCAGCCGCCGCGTGGGTCGAGGCGGGAGATAACGCCAAGGCGCTCGCTGCCGCCCGGCAATCGCTGGCGAAAGGCCCCGAAGAGCGGACGTCGATTCTGGCCTTCTATTGGCGACAAGGGCTCGGCAATGTGTTTCTCAAGTCGGGCGAGCCCAAGGAAGCTATCACGCAGTTCGAAGCAGCACTCGGACTCGCTACCAGCGATTTGCAACGGAAGGATATCGAGAAGCAACTGGCGGAGTTGAAGGCAGCGAAACCGTAGTGGGTTTTATGCCAACGGTTCCTCGCCAGTGACTGCGCGTCGGTATCGCTCGATGGTGAGCGAACTGCAGCGACCGGGATGTACCTGAACCAGCCTGCGCCACTGCGGCACAGGCTGATCGTCGATCATCACGTGTGGCTTCGGTAGGAACGCGACGAAGCAATCTTCGATGCCCAGTTCGCTGGCAACTTCGCTTGCATAGTCGGCGCCGCCAGAACTCCAGCAGTAAAGTTGCGCACCCTCTGCTGCCAGCGCACGAATATGCTCGCGCACGCCGCTGACTGGGATTCGCTTCGATCCAGCGGTGCGGATGAGCGTGTCGTCAACGTCGACATAAATGACGAGGGGAGAAGTCATGGTAGAGATCCGATGAAAGGCAGAGGCTGACGTTGCTCGCTGCACAGACCCCTCACCCCGACCCTCTCCCCGGAGTACCGAGGCGAGGGAGTGAAGAAGGGAGAGCGCTACTCTTTCGCCGGAGCTTTCCACGCTTCGTCGCGGCCGAAGAACATCAGGTGTTGCCAGGGGAGGCCGTCGAACTCTTTGGCCAGTTTGAAGCCGTTGGCGGGAAGCTCCTTCATGATCTGAGCTTTGGTCATCTTGTGTTCGGGTTTGATCGGCACTTCGGGATCTTCGGCCCGATATTCGACGAGGGCGATCAGCCCCTCGGGTGAGAGCGAATCGCGCATCGCGGCGAGCATCTGCTCGGGATGCGAGAACTCGTGATAGACGTCGACGAGCAGAATGAGGTCGATTTTGCCTTGCGGCAAGCGCGGGTTGGTGAACGTGCCAAGGATCGGCGAGAAGTTCTTCACGCCTTGTTTGTCAGCCCGTTGGTTGAGCAGCTTGAGCATCTCGGGCTGAATGTCGACTGCGTACAGGTGGCCTTTGTCGCCGACCATCTTGGCCAGCTGCAACGTATAGAAGCCGTTGCCGCAGCCCATGTCGCAGATGTTCATTCCTCGCTTCACACCCAGGTTGGTGAGCATCAGCGAGCAGCGTTCTTCTTGTTCGCGATTGTCTCGCACCAGCCAAGGAGCACCGGCGTAGTGCATCGTCTGGGCGATCATCCTCCCTTTGTATTCCTTCAGCGCCGGGGGCTGCTTGAAGTTACGCGCTTCCAGCGATTCCTCTTCCTGGGCGGCAAGAAAGGGAGAGCAAATTGCCAAGAGCAAAAGCGCGAACGCGAAACGCATGACAGACTCCGCTGGTTGTCTCTGAGCCGGAAGATGTTGCGACTCTCGCTATATCTTAACCGCGAATCTTCAGCGTGTCCCCTTCGAAGGCAATGTTCAGCGGCTCGATCTCGACGGCGCGGCGAGGTTCGCCGGCGGAGGTCTTTCCTTGTTCGATCACGCCGCCGATCCAAGCCTGCATGTTCAGCTGGCGAGCGATCTCGAGGCAGTTGAGGGCTTCCACCATCGACACATAGACCGCAAAGCCGACGCCCATGTTGAAGGTGCCATACATACCGCTATCGTCCATGCCGGCGTGCTGTTTGATGAAGTCGAAAATCGGCAGCTGCGGGCCGAGCTTGGTGCAGCGATAAATCCAAGGTTCATCGAGCCGCATCAACTTCCGCCAGCCATGGCCGGTAAGGTTCACAGCATACTTGAGCTTGATGCCCGCATCCTGACAGGCCTGAATGAACGGCACATAGATGGCTGTGGGTGCAAGCAGTGCCTGCGCGAAGTTTTGCTCCGCAGTGACCGGTGTGAGATACCCCTGCGGCAAGCGACCGGCCAGATCGCGGCACAGCGTGAGACCGTTGGCATGAATGCCGCTGCTGGCCAGAAAGACCATCGCATCGCCGGCTTGCAGCTGGCCGGTGATTCGCAGATCCTTCGGTTTGATTCGCCCGAGAGCCGAACCAGCGAGCACGATCGTATCGTCGCAGACCAAGTTCTTCAGCGCTGGTGTTTCACCACCGCCCCAGACCGCGCCCGATTGCCGGCAACCTTCGGCAAAGCCTTCCGCCAAGTCACGAGCCCGCGAAGTCTCTTCGAACCAGTTCGCATTGCCCACCGCGGCATGCATGGCTATCGAAATCGGCAGCGCGCCGACGGTGATCAGGTCGTTGACGATGGAGGCGACCGTATCGACGCCAATCGCGTGATAGTGACTTTCGCCGGTCAGCTTGATGAGAGCATCGGCAACGAGGTTTTTTGTCCCCAGCCCCTCTTCGACGTGAGCCAGGTACTCGTCGGGTGTTTCGAGCAGGTACGCGCTCTCGCCGCGAATACCCGCAGGCTCGGTGATGCCGTGCCGGGCCAGCAGACCGGTGGTGGTCGCGGCTGCTCGCTGGCAGTGGCGTTTGAACTCGTCCAAGACGTCGTAGTTGACGCCCGCGGTGTGGTAATCGAGAGGCTTCATAGCCGGCTGATTCTAGCAGTGCGGCGAAGCGTGGGAGAGGGGGAGAGGAGCAGACTCCCCAGCTCAGCTTTGCCGCGATTCTGCTGGAGTCAAGAATTCTCTGTAAGACCCGTGTAAGACCCGGCCGCTTCTCTGGTAATTGTTGATACCTCAAGCGTGGAGATCGCTGCTAGCTGATTCTCTACGCCAGTTGGCTCTGCTAGGTTTAGTCCGCAGGCGGAGCCGTCGAATCGACAAGTTCCTGCTTTATCTTTTGAGGAGTAATGGCATGCGTATCGTATTTGCTTGGTCGGCAGTGATGGGGCTGATTTGGGGACTCGCCAGCGTGGCCACGGCCGAGGTCGTCCCGCTGGATAAGGGTGTGGCAACGATCTCGAACGCCAACTCGAAGATCACGTTCGTCGGCACGCATTCGGGCGATAAGCCAGATCCGCGCACGGGCGGCTTTGGCAAATTCACGGGCCAGGTGAAGGTCGATCCCGCAACCAAGTCGTTGACCGGCATCACCGCCGACATCGATACCAGCTCGCTCTTCACCACGATTCCCAAGCTGACCGATCACCTGAAGAACGCCGACTTCTTCGAGGTGCGCGAGTATCCGAAGGCCAAGTTCGAGTCGACCAAGGTCGTGCCCGGCAAAGATGGCCAGGCCACCGTCACTGGCAAGCTCACCTTGCACGGCGTGACCAAGGAAATCAGCTTTCCCGCGACACTGACCGTTGCTCCCGATGGCATCAGCCTGAAGAGCGAATTCGCCATTCAACGGAGCGAGTTTGGCATGACCTACGGCGCTGGCAAGGTGGATGACAAAGTCTCGATGACGGTGGTCGTCGGCGAAAAGACCGTTGCTCAGTAAGCACGTGGCGTATGACTGACGAGCTTCAATTTGTGTTGTTCTCTGCTGTGATCCCCACGATCACAGCGTTGTTCGTGGCGCTGCCCCTGCTGCGGTTTGCACCCCAGTCCGTAGCGGGGCGCTGCTCGCTGGCGATTGCCACTGCCGGGGCGTTCTTTGTGGGCTATGTGCTGCTGCCGGATTGGGCGCCGCTGGTACCCGCGAGACATTGGCATTGGTTGCCACACCTGGCGATCAGCGGGGCCGTGGTTGGCTGCTTAAGCGTCTTGGTTCCGCTGCCTGCTTGGGGTAAGTACCTGCTGTATTTGCTGCTCGGGTTACTGGGTGCGTCGCAACTCGTGCCGCAATGGGACGATCTAGAGCCCGGCCGCTCGGTGATGATTCCGCTGCTGGCTGCCTATACCGCGCTCGTGAGTTTGTTGCTCGCACTGCTGCCGACTCGCCTGCGAGGCAAGCTGTTCGTAGTCCTGTTGGCGGCTACCGTGATGTGCAGCGTGCCGATCATCGCTGTCGAAGGTTCGCTGATGATGGCGCAAACGGCGTTCTTGCTCGTCCCCTCGCTGATTGGTTGCTGGCTGGCAATGGTCTTGGCCAATCGAGGGAAAGCGCAGGAGCCGCTGAGCGAAGAGTCGCTTGGCCTGGCAACCGCAGGCTTGATTCCTGTCTATGCACTCCTCTCCATAGGCGGTGCTTTTGTTGGTGCTATCGAAGCGACCGAGCGCAATTATGTATTGCTGCTCGTTCCCGCTTCACCGTTGGTGCTATGGCTGTTTGCGTTTGGTCCGCTGGCGCGACTGGTTGGCTGGCCCGCGGTGATCGCAAAGACGATCGCCGTCGCCGTTATTCCACTGGCCATCATCGGCTATGTATTGGCCACCGCTTTGCTGGCTCCGGAAAGTACCGACGAATGGAGTTTGCGGCTGCAGAGCCCCTCTTCGGCAGTGTTCGTCGCAAGCCACTGATGGTATTTTGGTGGCAGTAGCAACGTCGCATTCGCTACCCCTTCGCCAGAAACCGCCGTGTCCCAATCCGCCATGCTTAGCACTGACGCCACCTTCGACGTTCCACCGGAACGTCGACCGAGGCATGTTGCTGTCATCATGGATGGCAATGGCCGGTGGGCTCAGCGGCGCAACCTGCCGCGCATCGAGGGTCACCGTCGTGGCGTCAGCAGCGTGCGACAAACGGTCGAAGAGGCCGCTCGGCTCCACCTCGAACAACTCACGCTCTATTGCCTTAGCAGCGAAAACTGGAAGCGGCCGCAGCGGGAACTCGATTTTCTCATGCACTTGCTCGAGCAGTACATGATCGAAGAGCGAGCGACCATTCTGAAGCAGAACATCGTCGTTTCGATCATTGGTCGCCGCGAAGGAATCCCGCCGGCCACGCTCCGCGAAATGGACGAGACCGTTCGTCTGAGCGCGGCAAACAACGGCACGCGACTATGCCTGGCTATCAACTACGGCAGCCGGATGGAAATCGTCGATGCCACCCGCGCCATTGCCCAGCGCGTGAAGGATGGCCTGTTGCAGGTGGACCAGATCGACGAGCAGACAATCTCCGACCATCTGTACACCAAGGGAATGCCCGATCCCGATTTGCTGATTCGCACCGCGGGCGAAATGCGCATCAGCAATTATCTGTTGTGGCAAATCAGCTATGCCGAGTTGTGGGTGACCGAGCGCTGCTGGCCCGAGTTCGAGATTGCCGACCTGCATCAAGCCCTGCGCGATTTCGCCGGGCGCGATCGCCGCTTCGGTGGGCTCAAGAGCTGAAAGGGTCGGCCGTGCTTCGTTGGCGATTGCTCTCCTCCTTCATCATCATTGCGGTGATGCTCGCCCTCGTCGCGCTCGACCATCGCGAAGTCGGCCTCGGCTTACCTGGCGTCTGGCTGTTGCCGGTGCTGCTCATCGTCACGGTCCTCGGGACCGAAGAAGTCATCTCGCTGCTGCGAAACCAAAATCACCGTCCCGTCGAATGGGTCACCTACGTCGGCAGCGTGGGCATTGCCCTCGCTGGTGCCGAGAAACTGCTGAAGGATGTCTGGGCCCAGTTTGGTGGCACGCTTGAACCAGCCTGGGAAGGCTGGCCGATGCTTGCGGTCGCTGGTGGCGTCATTCTCGCCTTCGGCGGTGAAATGGCTCGCTTTCGCAAAGCGGGCGAAGGGGCCATCGTCAACGCGGCCCTCGCGCTGTTCGCCATGATCTACGTCGGCGGACTCATGACGTTTCTCGCCTGGCAACGTCTGCAGTTCGGCACGTTTGCGTTTCTCTCCATACCCATCGTCGTGAAGTTTGCCGATACCGGCGCGTACACACTCGGTCGCCTCATCGGCCGCCACAAGATGACGCCGCTGTTGAGCCCCGGCAAAACCTGGCAAGGAGCGCTCGGTGGCGTACTTACGGGCTGCGCGGCCAGCTGGCTCAGCTTCACCTATTTGCAGCCGGCACTTCTTTCCAAGGAAGCTGCTGCCGCGCATGCTTCCCCGCCGCTGATTGCCATCTTGCTCTATGGCCTCGCGCTCACCCTCGCCGGCATGCACGGCGACCTGGCAGAGTCGCTGCTCAAGCGCGACATGAACCGCAAAGACAGCAGCACCTGGCTCCCGGGCCTCGGCGGCGTGCTCGATATCATTGACAGCGTACTCATCGCTGCCCCGGTCGCCTATTTGTTCTGGCACATGGGCTGGGTGAGGTGACCAAGTGAGTGAGACGCGCGAGCAACTGCAGTTCGGCTTCTCCACCATCGCACTGCTGTGTGTCGTGATTGGTCTCGGCTTGTCGGGGCTGCTGAATAATCCGCTGTCTTGCTTTCTGGTGGTCATGGCTTTGATCTGCTGGTTTGCGACGACGAAGGTCCGCGACGGGTCGTGGGCCCTGGGGGTGATTGCAGTCTGTGGTTGGCTGTTTCTCGCGGCCCTGATTGCTTTCATGTTTCGCAGGTAGATGGCATCGAAAAGAGGCGTTCCTTAATCACTTGTTGTTCGCCTTACCGCTTCCTCACCGAAGCCGCGTATAATCCCCTCAGGAACCTGTTGGCAAATCGCCGACCGACGTGACCGGAGCGCAAAACTGTGGCAGAAGACGAAATCAAAGAAGGCGACCTCGTACCCGATCCGGTCATTCCGCGGTTCAACCCCGATGGAGCCGCGACTGGCAACGACGACGACCGCCTCAAGCACATCGAAGACCTGATTCAGACCATCAAAGAATCGGCCGACAAGATGGCCGCCGATGGCAGCAGCCGGGGCGATCTCAAACTCATCAGCCGCACGCTGCGAGAGCTTCGCTACGCGTTCAAAGTCTTCTCCCCTTACCGCAAGCGGCGGAAAGTGACCGTCTTCGGTTCGGCCCGCACCAAGCCCGAAGAGCCCGCCTATCAAGAGGCCGTGCACCTGGGCCGTGTCTTTGCCGAGAACGATTGGCTCGTCGTCACCGGTGCCGCCGCGGGCATCATGGAGGCTGGCCATCAAGGCGCCGGCCGCGAGCACTCGATGGGGCTCAATATCATGCTGCCCTTCGAGCAGCAGGCGAACCCCGTGATTCGCGACGATCACAAACTCGTCCACATGAAGTACTTCTTCACGCGCAAGCTGATGTTCGTGAAAGAGTGCGATGCGGTCGTCTGTTTGCCCGGCGGCTTCGGCACGCTCGACGAAGCCATGGAGGTCATCACGCTGCTGCAAACCGGCAAGCGCGATATGGTCCCAGTCGTGCTGCTCGATCCTCCCGGCGGCAAGTACTGGGCCGACCTCAACGAATTCCTCATCACCCACTTGCTCGGCAATCGGCTGATCTCGCCCGAAGATCAATACCTGTACACCGTCTGCGACAACTACGAAACGGCCCTGAACGAAGTCCTCAACTTCTTCAAGATCTATCACAGCATGCGCTACGTAAAGCGAGAACTCGTCTTCCGCTTGAACGAACCCATCGAGCCCACGCTGCTCGAAGCCATCCAAGCCAACTTCACAGACATTCTGCACGAAGGCACGTTCACGCAGCGGGACGCCTTGCCCGCCGAGAAGGACGAACCCGATCTCGCCGGCAAGTCGCGGCTCGTCTTCACGTTCAATCGCCGCAGCTTTGGCCGTCTGCGCTTGCTCATCGACTGCATCAATCAAGGTTGCCTGCTCGAGAACCGCTTCGGCAAAAAATAGAGACCTCTCACCATGCTTATTTCGCGCGGCCTGTCCGTCTTGTGCTTGCTGTTCATCGCCACCGCATCCTGGGCCGGTGATTGGCCCCAAATCCTCGGCCCGAATCGCGATGGCCACGCCGAGGGCGAAAAACTCCGAGTAAAATGGCCCGCCGCGGGCCTCAAACCCGAGTGGACCTATCCTCTCGGCAGCGGCTATGCCGGCCCCGCGGTCGTCGGCAAGCAAGTGCTGGTGTTCCATCGCAAAGACGATGAAGAGATCATCGAGTCGGTCGATCTCACCACCGGCAAGCTCATCTGGCGCACCGCCTTCCTCGCGACCTATCGCGGTGGCATCGATTCCGATACCGGCCCCCGCTGTGTGCCGGTCGTCGTCGGTGATTCGGTGTACGTCTTTGGTGCAGCCGGCGATCTGCATTGCGTGGCTCTCAAGAATGGCGAAGAGCGCTGGTCTCGCAGCCTGTTTGCCGACTACGCCGGTGACGAAAACTACTTCGGTGCGGGCAGCACTCCGCTGGTGATCGGCGACCGCGTCATCTGCAACGTCGGTGGTCGCAAGGCCGGCCTCGTTGGCGTCGATGCCAAGACCGGCAAGACCGTGTGGCAGGCCACCGACGAAGGAACCAGCTACGCGTCCCCCACGACCGTCACCATCGCCGGCAAGCCGCAAGCTCTGTTCGTCACGCGCATGAACGCCCTCCTCGTCGATCCCGCCACGGGCACCACCAGCAAGTTGCTCCCCTTTGGTGCTCGCGGGCCCACGGTAAATGCGGCCACGCCGCTCGTTTTCGATGGCACGGTGTTTCTTACCGCCAGTTACAACATCGAGGCGGTTCTCGCGACCGTGCAATCGCCGGCCGAGGTTCGCTGGCACAACGGCGATGTCCTTAGCAGTCAGTACGTGACCCCCATTTATCACAAGGGCTACCTCTACGGCATTCACGGTCGCGAAGACTCCGGCACTCCCGGCGCACTCCGCTGCATCGAAGCCAAGACCGGCAAGATCGCCTGGGAGAAGCCAGGCTTTGGCATCGCCCATGTGATCCTCGCCGACGACAAACTGCTCCTGGCCAAGCTCACCGGCGAACTCGTGCTCGCCGCAGCCGATAGCACCGCTTATCGCGAACTGGCTCGCGCGAATTTCACCACTGACAAAACTCGCGCCATACCCGCACTCTCCCAAGGCCGCTTCCTCACTCGCACCACCGAGAACGGCCAAGGCAAACTCATCTGCCTCCCCGTCGGCGAATAGCAAACCCGGGGTCGGCGAGTCTTTGGCGACGAGCGACCCAGCTACTTCCGCGAGTCACTGCTCGCCATAGACTCCCGACCCTTTCTGGTAGCTGCTCGATTGACTGCAGGGCTGAAGTAGCTTTGGTCGAGCTGGCATTTCGAATCGCCCTGAGGCTTGCGATCAACTGCCGATCTCAATCGTTGGGGTCAGGAGTCTATGGCGAGTGAAGTAAACTCCAATCGCTCAGTCGCTCTTCGCCAAAGACTCGCCGACCCCGTTAACACGGTCGCAATCTCGTCACAAATCAACTCAGCTGAACACCCCCCTGCTCAACCGCTTTGATAACTTTTTGACGCAATTTTTCGCGGCGACAAACCCTATCTAAGCGATTATTTCTAAACAACTTAAAACTAAATGTTGTTGGTTATAGGGCGATTTCTTGACAACCATTTGATAACAACCATTTGGTGGGGGTTGTTCCTGTGGTGTTAACCGTGGCGGCCCGAGAACGTCCGAACAGCAAGGGCAAACACGCTTCCCTTGGTTTGTAGCGGCTGCACACGACAAATTGCACATCTGCTGCGCAGCAGATCGATAACTTTCCACCAGGTTGCAAAAGATCTGCTACGAGAATTCATTGCCAGCAAATAACCGCTGACCTAGCGACTCTCGCACAAGCGCGCAGCGGCACACCAAAGCGCCGAGAAGAAAAATCGGCCTTGGTGGACAGCTCTCACTTATCAGTTAATTATTCCGACATGTTGATTTATTGTCAACTATTTATTGACACAAAAACCCAGGGGTCGGCGAGTCTTTGGCGACGAACGACTCACCACTCACCGAACCCCAACTCGCCATAGACTCCCGACCCCAATCGCGCAGACGCTCCATCGGCCTCCCCCTCGCAAAATCGGAGACAAAGCGAAGGCCGTAATGGTCCACGAGCAGCTGCAACTCAGAGCCTGGGGGTCAGGAGTCTATGGCGAGTAAAGCAATCTGCAGTGGCTGAATCGCTCTTCGCCAAAGACTCGCCGACCCCGGGGGAGTTTCACCCAGTGACGGGATTCCGTACTTCCCGCATGATCCCACGAGCGGTCATGTGGGCGAAGAACCGCTCCGAGAGTTGCTCCAACTCCCGCACCATATCGGCGTTGTTTCTTAAGGAGACGACACGCGCAGCGCTGCTTCGCAGCTTCTGTTCGTGGGCAGCCACAAGCACGTTTAATTTCGCGCCGGGTAAAAACGTGGCTTCCAATCCGGGGGCTGAATTGAAAGTGCGACGATTGTTCGCCGTAGCGATCGCTCGGCCGTCACTGAGAAAGCTGACCACTTGCAAGCAACACATCCCCGCGATCCCGACGGGGGCGGTGTGAATTGCCTGCAAGATGGCGTTACCTTGGGCATGCCGAGCCCGTAAACAGCCCGTTACCATCGGCAGGTTGTTAAATCCCATACTGCGGTAGTGGAAAACAATCGGCTCGATGAAGCCATCGGCTTCCGCCTGATGCGCGGCGTCGGTCAGACTGCTGCGGACCGGCTCCTCGCAATCGTCGAGTCTTACCGGCGCGTCGATCTCCCATTCTTCACGCGGACAGATCTGCGGCGTCCACCGCACGACACCCAACTGGATCCACAGCCAGGTAAATAGGGCTGAGAAGGTGTTGGGATAGGCGATGCGGATGAATTCTCGCAGGGTGACTCGCTGAATGTAAGCCTCGTAGTAACGCACCGGTTCTGCCCTGCTCTACTTCTTCTCCGGCGTCAGTGTTTCCACCGTAACCGCCATCACGATGGGGGCGGTGTCGTCGTTCCCTTTGACGAGTTCGATGGTGGCGATGGTATCGGGCTTTTTGGGGACGATCGAGAGGTAGCGCAGTTGCTGGCCGCGGAGGCCGAAGGCGAACTTGCTGCCGGGGACATCGACGCGGCGGATGTAGTCGGCGAAGTGGACCGCGTTCTTCAGTTCGTGATCTTCGCGGCTGCCGTCTTCGTAACGGAGGCGAACAATCAGCGAAGTCGACTCCCGCGCGCTATAGGGCGAGGCCCAACCCGCGACGCCGCTCAGCATGTGAATCTGCTTGGCCGGCGCATTGCACGGCAGCGAGACATTCTTGGGCATCGTCGGCGGGAATTTACCTTGCGGGCCATAGAACAGAATCGCGTTCGGGATTTTATCGCCTTGCGGATCGATCAGCTGAAACGGCACTCCTTCGAACGTCTTGGGGGACCAATCGTCGAACACCAGCCGTTGCTCGGGGGCCTTTTCGTCGTAGAACATTCCCTTGGTCGTGACAATCGAAGCCACCTTGTCGAGGGCAATCGGCATGAACTTGCCCCGCTGGGTCATAAACTCCAGCAGATCGGTCAACTCGGTTTTGGTGAGCTGCTTTTCGAAGCCTTCGGGCATCAGCGACTTGGTCGATTGCGCCAGCTCTTCGATCTGGTCGCGCTGCACGGCATGCTTCTTCCCTTCGGCGTCGATCAGCTCCACAGCTGTCTTGCTTTCGGAAGCGAGCAGGCCGGTAAGGACGCGACCGTCGTCGATCAGCACCGTATAAGCGCGGTAGTTCCCTTCCACACTACGGCTGGGATCGAGCAGGTGAATCATCAGTTCCCGCTTGGGATGCACAGCCATGCCGGTCAGGTCCGGACCGACCTTCGTACCCTCGCCGCTATGCATGTGGCACTTGGCACAAACCTTTTTGAAGGCAACTTTGCCCGCAATCGGGTCGCCCGTGGTGGTGCCAATCGAAGCCAGTTCTTCGATCACCTTCTGGCGATCGGCATTGGGCAAGCCACCACCGGCAGCGAGCAACGTCTTGGCTCGCTCGCGCAGGGTGCGATCGGGGTGCGCAGCGAGGGACTGCTTTTGATCGAGGGATAATTCGCTGAGCGAGAACTCGCTGGCATCCGCCGCATCGAGCATCGCTTTGGTCCATTCACCGCGCGAGACAATGGCTTGCATGACAGCGGGGCGGACCGCGGGAGTTACTTTCGCCAAGCTGGCCAAAAGTGCTTTGCCCGTCGCTGGAGATTCGCTCTTGGCGGCTGCTTCAATCAGGCCGGTGGCCAGTTGGGGCGAGATGCGCGGGGACAGAAGTGCGAACAACTGACCGGCCACTTCGGGATCGTTCTTGCGGAACTCCACGAGTTGCTTCGCGGCATCGACACGCGCGGTGTCGGTGGCTTCCGCATTCTCGACGGTCTTGAGGAGCGCCGCGGCAATCTCGCCCGCGTATTGATCCAGCTTCTGGCTGCCGAGTTTGCGCGCCAGCGAAATAACAGTCGATTGCTCGGCAGCGGGAACAATCTTCAGCAAGCTAGCAAGAGCGAGTTCTTGTTTATTGGTGAGCGTCGCTTTTTTGCCACGCGGCCAACCTTTCTCCAATCCGCCGACGATTGTGCTGATAACCAAAGGATCACGCGTTTCAGCCGAGCTCAGCAAGCGACCGATGATCTGATCGGCTTCGTCACCGCGGGCGAAATGTTGTGCGACCAAGGCCAGCCGCTCACGAGTTAGCGGGTTCGAAAGGTTCAGTTTCACTTCGCGGTGAAGTGCAATGGCGAGGACTGCCGAATCGCCTCGGGCCGCTGCCGCGGTGGCGGCATCGAGCAGCCACCGATCACGAAGCACTTCGCTGTCCTGCAATGCCGCCAAACTGTCGACTGCCCCGAACGAAGTTTTGTGATCTGCCATCGCCAGAAACATTGCCAGCCGCACTTGCGCATCGGGGTCATCCTTTTTCAAATGACGGAACAGCCTGGGTACGTTGTCGCCCACAGCCAATCCAGTTCGCTCTGAGTCGCTCATCATCGCCAACAGCGCATTGCGACGAACGCCGCCTGCCGGATGTTGCAGGCAAGCGGCAATCGCGTCTGCATAATCTGCCCCTGTTTCAGAAGTAACGATTTGATTTAAAACCCAAATCGCATGCGCTGCCGCCGTCCAAGAGTCAGCTTCCTTGCTCTTCTCAATCAATTCCGCAACAGCGTCGAATTGCGAATGATCCTTGCGTTCCACCAGCAACCGTTGGGCGTGCAACCGCCAGAACATATTGTCGTTGGAGAGCGTCTTCACCAGTGTTTCGGGCGAAGCATCTTTCAACGAGAACGCCTTTTGCTTTTCTGCTGTCGTGTAGACAACGCGATAGATGCGGCCGTGCTTCTTATCGCGGAGGTTGGTTTCGTAGGCGTTGCCGCGGCCATTCTTAAAGCCAGCGGGCGTCGGATTGTGCTGGACGATGTAGTTGTACCAATCGATGACCCACACATGACCATCGGGGCCGACCTCGGCCATGATGGGCGCGGTCCATTCGTCGTCGCTGGCGAGCAGGTTCCAGCTGTTCTTGCTGCTGAAGTCGGCACCATTGCGATTGAGGACGAACGTTGCGGCTAAGTGACCCGTCGGATCGGTAACGAAGGCCGTCCGGTTCCAATACTCGCGCGGGTAAGTTCGCGCGGTGTAGAGCGCGTGACCAGCGGCCGCCGTAAAGCTGCCGTGATGATCGACCTCGCGAATCTTGTCGGTGATGGGATCGAACTTGTCACTCTCGGCAATCGTACCCAGCACGCTGCTGTTCCAGCCTCGCACTTGCTCGTAGTAGCGATTGGCGATCGGCATGTACACGCTCGGGTTACCGTTCGCGGTGCTGCCCAGCAAAATCCCTTCTTCGCTGATACCCACGCCCCAGCTGTTGTTGTTGGTGTTGCGGAGGAATTCGAACTGCGTGACCTCAGGGCCATTTTTGCCGGCAGCAACTTTGAAGCGATAAAAGCCCTGCTTGAACGATTGGGGCTGCCCCGCGATTTGACCTTGAAAACCCGCGTAGCCGACCTGGCCGTAGTACCAGTTATCGAGACCATAGCGCAGATTGCTCGGCCCGGCGTGCGTGTCGCCGGTCGACCAGCCCGTGAAGAGCGGGCGGCGGGTATCGGCCTTATCGTCGCCGTCTTCATCTTTGAGGAAAAGCGTATCGGGCGCTTGATGCACAATCACACCCCCCTGGCAAAACACCAGACTCGTGGGAATGCTCAGCTTGTCGGCAAAAACGGTGAACTTGTCGGCGCGGCCATCGCCGTCAGTGTCTTCACAAATGCGGATGCGATCGCGGCCTTCACCCTTCGGCTGCAGTTCGTTGGGATAGTCGACGGTTTCGCAAACCCACAGCCGGCCCCGTTCGTCCCAGTTCATGCAGATTGGCTTACCCTGCAACTCGGGCTCGGCTACGAACAGTTCAACGTGAAAGCCGACGGGTGTCACCAGGTGCTTCATGGACTCTGCGGGAGTGACCGGCAGTTGCATCTGCCACTTCTCTTGCGAATTGCCTCGCTTGCCCGGCGCGTAATAGGGAACATCGGCACCGACATACTCGAAAGGCTTCACATCCTTCGAGACCTTGGTCATCTGCGGGCGATCGGCGAAGACGGGCACGATGGCTGGATTGTCTTTCACGGCCCAGCGAATGCCCCGCTCGAGCAAGTTCTGGAAGCCAGGGTTGCCCCAAGTGCGAGCATCGTGACCCCAGGCGGTGTAGAAGACGCGGCCTTCGCCTTGCGTGCGCACCCAGGTCCAAGGTTCCTTGCCTTCTTTGTCTTCGCGGTATTCCAGCACCGTGCGATCGGTCGGGTTGTGCTTGTCGTGTACGTAAGTTTCGTCCCAGCTTTCGAAGCCGCCGTAGCCTCGCATCAGCGGGTGATCGGCTTCGCCGATCTGCGTGCGGAAGATGCCGGTGCCATGTCGCTTGAACTGAGCACCAACCAGGGCGATGTACTTGGGCGAGTTCAAAAAGCAATACGACGCGCAGTGCAGCGGCACGAAGCCCTTGCCGCTGGCGACGTAGTCGAGCAAAGCTTGCTCTTGCTCGGGCGAGATCTCGGTGGTGTTCGCATAGATGACGAGGCCATCGTAGCCGCCGAGGGTCTTGGCGTTCAGGTCGCTCGCCTGGTCGGTGTACGTCAGGTCGATGCCACGATCTTTCAGAACCGGCTCGATGAGCTTGAATCGCTCAACAGGCTTGTGCCCGGCGTTGTCGCCAAGGAACAGCAGCTTGAGACGCTTGGGAGCGTCTGCAGCGGTAGCTGAGGTGGCGAGAAGCGCCGCCAAGAATAGTAAGCAAGCGGGACGTAGAGAGGAGAGAGTCATCGCGTCACCTTTGGAGGAGATATACCCCAGAGACACAGAGTTCGCAGAGAGGAAGAGATGTTCTTCGTGCCCTCTGCGCCTCGGTGGTATTCATTTCTTATCTTAGCCCAGCGTAAAGTCCGGCAACTTGACGATTTCGCCACCCTTGAGGGCCGATTCGTGGGCACAGATGCCGACGCAGGTCCAGTTGGCGGCGGTCACGGCGTTGGGGGCCGGATCGCGGTTTTCGCTCAGCGCGCTGATCATTTCGTTGACCAGGTGCGGGTGCGAGCCACCGTGACCGCCACCTTGAATGAACGAGAGGTGATCGGCGTCCTGAATCGACTTGGTGAATTTGCGAATCGGTTCGGGAAGCAAGTGGGCAAAATCGGGAACTTCGATCTTGGAGGCAATTTCGTGCTCCGGCTTCTTGGCCGTATGCAGCACGTGAGGTTCCCCTTCGACCAGCGTCCACTCAAAGCTTTTCTTGGTGCCGTAGACATCAAAGCTTTCGCGATACTGCCGCGCGACGTCGTACAAAAACCGCCAGATGTGCGCGGTGATGTCGCTGTCCTTGACCTTGATGTGGCAGCTTTCGACGGCGAACTTGTTGCCCGACTTCTTCGCGATGTCTTCACGCACGGTACCGCTGCCGAAACAGCTAACGTACTCGGCCTTGCCATCGACGAGGCCCAAGCAAGGACTTACCACGTGTGTGGCGTAGTGCATGGGAATCATCTTTTCCCAGTAATCTGGCCAGCCATCCATGTCTTGCGGATGCGACGCGGCCAGATGCTGAATCTTGCCGAGTTCACCCTTCTTGTAGAGATCCTTGATGAACAGATACTCGCGGGCATAGACGACCGTTTCGGCCATCATGTATTTGAGCCCCGTCTTCTTCACCATTTCGACAATCTGGCGGCAGTCGTCGATGGTGGTGGCCATCGGCACCGTGCACATCACATGCTTGCCGGCCTTGAGAGCGGCCAGCGACATCGATGCGTGATCGGGAATCGGGCTGTTGATGTGAACGAAGTCGACGTTGGGATCTTTCAGCACGTCGTCGTAGCTGGTGTATCGCTTTTCGATCTGGAAACGATCGCCGACGACGTTCATCTTCTCAGCGTTGCGCTGGCAGATGGCATAGACGTTGGCCTGCGGATGAGCCTGATAGATGGGAATGAACTCGGCACCAAAGCCTAGCCCAACCATCGCCACGTTCCACTTCTTGCCGCTCATAGTTGCTCCACGTGTGAATCGACCGCCGCAGCGGTGCGAGGAGAGAGGTCCAATTCAACGCCTACAGCGTACTCGATCGTGCTGCGAGAAACATTTCTTTCAGTAGTTTAGTAAATTCAAATCGAGAAGCTATCCCCGCGGCGCTATTTTCTTTCAGTTGTTTGCATAAATCACCCGGGGTGGCTGAAGTGGGAGGCCGCGCAGAAGCGGCTGTTCACCCACATAGGAAGACGGCGCACGAGGACGCGCAGCTGATGTATGGCCAGCAGGTTCTAAACCTTGACTGGTTTCCGCTTCTTGACCGACTCTTGCTGCTTGAGAGCCAGCACGATGGCGTCGCGAGCGAGATCGCCGCCGAGGATGCTGGACGGTTTGTTACTCTTCAGGCAACTGGCCACTTCTTTGATCTCAGCTTCGAAGGCGGTGAGCATCGGATCGCCAGCGGGCATGGCAGGGAACTCGACGGCTCCCTTGCTATCGAGCAAGGTCAGCGGCGTGACTTGCAGCGGTTGGTCGGCCAGGACGGCCAGATTGAAATAGAGCGTGGCTTTTTCCAGGTGGATCTCGAAGCCGTGCGTGAACGAGCGGCCTTGTTGCCGGACGATGCCACTGGTGGCAGTCACGGCCAAATCGGGATCGCCAAACGTGAACTGCGTATTGAAGTACTCAGCCACTTCGCCGCGCAGGCGACCTTGGCTGGTGACCGCAGTCGGCATGCCAAAGAGCAAGCGAATGAAGTGGGCATCGTGCACGTGCAGATCGATGGCTGGACCGCCCGCTTTCTGCGGATCGAAGAAATCCTTCAGCCAGAGCGGATCGGAAATCACGCGTTGAAAGTGCCCGCCAAGCAACTTGCCGTACTTGCCGCTGTTGATCAGCTTGCGCGCGATGGCGTACTCGGGCAATAGCGGCAGCACGTGGCCGACAAACAGTTGCTTCCCGGTTTGTTCGGCCGCTTTGACCATTTTGTCGCAATCGGTGGCGGTGAGCGCCATCGGCTTTTCGACAAAGACGTGCTTACCGGCTTTGAACGCCGCGATTGCTGCGGAGGCGTGCAGGTGCGGCGGCAAGCAGAGATCGACGAGATCGATTTCGGGATCAGCGAGCAGGTCCTTCAGCTCGGCATAAGCGCCGACGTCGCTCAGGTCGACCTGTTTGCCGGGAGGACCGAAGTTCCCTTTGATATCGCGCCAATCGCCAGCCAGCTTCTTGTCGTCCCGGGTGCAGATGGCGGCGAGCTTCATTCCCTTGGTCTTTTGATAGGCCAGGTAGTGAATCCAACCCATGAAGCCGATGCCGACAATGCCTACGCGAATCATGATGCGGTAACCTCTGCTGAAGGGCTGCTGGGATCAGGGTCGGCGAGTATTTTCGGGCGATGGTTTCAGCGATACAGATAGACTCTCAACCCGAAACATACTCCCGACCCTTTGGCGCTGGTCGCCGAGACGTTGGGAACCTGGATTGACGATTACTGCTGCCGGGAGAGCCGTTCAGCCAATCGCAACTCACTAGCGCGCTCTCCATTCGAGCGCGTGCCATCGTTGTAATGCCAACGGGCCGATTGCGAAAGATAACTACCGCCGAGCCGAAAACTGCCGCAGCAGTTGCTCGAGTGTCAGATAGAGATCGGTCGTGGTGACGATACCGACCGGACGATTGTCTTCGATGACGGGCAAGCAGCTGATGCCGTTCTCGACGATCAGTTCGACCGCTTTGATGAGCGGCGTGTGACGTTCGACGGTCACCAGGTCGGTGCTCATCAGTTCGCCGGCGGTGAGCGCTTCGAGCTCGTTCCGTTCCGGGAAGTCGTCGAGACCGAAGAGGCGAATGACATCGCGGTCGCTGATCACGCCCACGAGGCGTTCGTTTTCGACCACTAGAAAGTGGCGAAAGCGGCAGTCGTGAAAGTGCTTGACCAGTTCGGCTGCTGTGGTGCGGGTGCTGACCGTGCGTGGTTGCAGCGTCATGACGTCGGCCGCGGTCAGCGCGTGCAGACGCTCGGCCTGAGCTGCCTGTTCGAAGGCAACTTGCAACCAATCGCGTTTTTGCTCGGTTCGGTTCACGGTCGTTGGCACCTACAAAGACGAAAGTCGTCCCGCGGATGATTCCGCTCGGCAAGCGTAAGACGCGAAATGGGTGCGGGCAACTAATTGTACGCAGCACGTCGCCATTTGGCCCGATTTTGCTGGCGAAGTCGCCGCGTTGACGGCCTGTAGGGGCTGTGCTAGTTTTTCGGTTCCGGCCGTGCTGGCTGTCGCTGCAGCCAGCGGTTGGCTGACTCTCTTCAGCCTCGATTCTGTGGGCTCCGCAACTCAGCTCGCTGATTCGGCGAACCGGACTTCTTTGCACCCTGTTCACTGTCTGGCTCAAAACATGTCGCCTACCATCATCTATACCAAGACCGACGAAGCTCCTGCCCTGGCCACTTACTCGCTGCTCCCCATTGTGCAAGCGTTTACGCGGCAAGCTGGCATTGCTGTCGAGACGCGCGACATTTCGCTGGCAGGTCGCATTCTCTCCGCCTTCGCCGATCAACTTCCCGCGGCGCAACAGCTTCCCAACGCTCTGGCCGAACTGGGCGCGATGACGCTCAAGCCCGACGCCAACATCATCAAGTTGCCAAACATTTCGGCCTCGGTCCCGCAGCTCAAGGAAGCCATCGCGGAACTGCAAAAGCACGGCTACGCGGTGCCGAATTATCCCGAGTCGCCTCAGACCGACGCCGAGAAAGACGCCAAGGCCCGCTACGACAAAGTGCAAGGCTCTGCGGTGAATCCCGTCCTGCGCGAAGGCAACTCCGATCGCCGAGCACCGAAGGCCGTGAAGGACTACGCTCGCAAGCATCCGCATTCGATGGGTGCCTGGTCGAAGGACTCGAAGACCAACATCGCCACGATGGGAAAAGACGATTTCTTCTCGAATGAAAAGTCGGTCACGGTTCCCGCTGCAACCACGGTGAAGATTGAGTTCGTCGGCAACGATGGCACAACCACCGTCCTCAAGGACAAGACGCCGCTTCTCGCCGGCGAGATCATCGACGCCACCTGCCTGCGCAAGGCCTCGCTGGTCAAGTTTGTCAGCGAGCAGATCGCCCGGGCCAAGGCCGAGGGTCTGCTGTTCTCGCTCCACCTCAAGGCCACGATGATGAAGGTCTCGGACCCGATCATCTTTGGTCACGTCGTCCGCGAGTTCTTCAAAACGGTCTTCGCCAAGCACGAAGCCACCTTCACCAAGCTGGGCGTCGATCTGAAAAACGGCTTCGGAGATCTGCTCGCCAAAATCGAGAAACTGCCGGCCGCTGAGAAGGCTGCCATTGATGCCGATATTCAAGCTGCGTTTGCTGCTGGGCCCGGTGTGGCGATGGTCAACTCCGATCAGGGGATCACCAACTTTCACGTTCCCAGTGATGTGATTGTCGATGCTTCGATGCCCGCCATGGTTCGCGCTGGCGGCAAGATGTACGACAAGCAAGGCAAGCTGCAAGACACCCTGGCCGTCATTCCCGATAGCTCGTATGCCGGCATCTATCAGGCGACCGTCGACTTCTGCCGCGAGCACGGCGCGCTCGATCCCAAGACGATGGGTTCGGTCCCGAACGTCGGCCTGATGGCCCAAGCGGCCGAAGAGTACGGCTCGCACAACAAAACATTCGAAGCTCCCGGTGCTGGCCAGATTCGCGTTGTCGACTCCGATGGCAAGACGCTGCTGGAACACACCGTCGAAGCGGGCGACATCTGGCGCGCTTGCCAGACGAAAGGCGCTCCGGTGCAAGACTGGGTGAAGCTCGCCGTGAATCGCGCGCGGCTCTCGAACACCCCTGCTGTGTTCTGGCTCGATAAGAACCGCGCGCACGACGCCCAGATTCTGGCCAAGGTCGACAAGTACCTGAAAGACCACGACACCACGGGTCTCGATATCCGCGTGCTTCCTCCTGCCGAAGCTTGCAAGTTCAGCTTGGAGCGGATCAAGCAAGGACTCGATACCATCTCGGTCACCGGCAACGTACTGCGCGATTACAACACCGACCTGTTCCCGATTCTCGAAGTCGGCACCAGTGCCAAGATGCTTTCGATTGTCCCGCTGATGAATGGCGGCGGACTCTTCGAAACAGGCGCTGGTGGCTCGGCACCCAAGCACGTTGAGCAGTTCCAGCAAGAGAACTATCTGCGTTGGGATTCGCTGGGCGAGTTCTTTGCCATCGCCGCATCGCTGGAACATCTCAGCATTGTCGAAAAGCATGCCAAGGCGAAGGTCCTGGCCGATACGCTCGACACGGCTAACGGCAAGTTTCTCGAACACGATAAGTCCCCCGGTCGCAAACTCGGGACCATCGACAATCGCGGCTCGCACTTCTATCTGGCTCTCTACTGGGCTCAGGCCCTCGCCGCGCAAAACGACGATGCCGAACTGAAGAAGATCTTCACCCCCATCGCCGAAAAACTGACCGCTGCTGAATCGGAAATCGTGGCCGAACTGCTCGCCGTGCAAGGCAAGCCCGTCGACGTCGGCGGCTACTACCAGCCCGACGATGCCAAAGCAGCGGCCGCGCTGCGCCCCAGTGCGACGCTGAATCAAATTCTGGAGGGACTAGGGGCTAGGAGCTAGGGACTAGAGAAAATCCTCTAGCTCCTCCTTCTGTGCTTACCTTTCCCTAGTTCCTGGCCCCCAGTCCCTAACCCCTCCCCCGCCATGAAAGCTCTCCAGCTCGAAGCTCCCAAGCATTGGAAACAGATCGAGATTCCCGCGCCGGAGAAGCCTGGTCCCGGCGAAGCGCTGGTGCGAGTGCATCGAGTGGGAATCTGCGGAACCGATCTCAGCGGCTATCTCGGCAAAATGCCCTTCTTCAGCTATCCGCGCATTCCCGGCCATGAGCTGGGCGTGGAAGTGATCGAGGTCGGTGCCGATGTTGCCAACGTGAAGGCCGGCGATCGTTGCTCGGTCGAACCCTACATCAACGATCCCAACAGCTATTCCAGCCGCAAGGGCAAGCCGAACTGCTGCGAAAAGTTGCAAGTGCTCGGCGTGCATCGCGACGGCGGGTTGCGGCCGTACTTCATTCTGCCCGCGCGAAAGCTGCACGTTTCGACGAAGCTGCAGTTCGAGCAACTGGCCCTCGTCGAGACGCTCGCCATCGGCTGCCATGCGGTTGATCGCAGCGAACTGAAGTCCGACGAATACTGCCTGATCATCGGCGCGGGGCCCATTGGCCTGGCGACGCTCGTCTTTGCCAAGCTCACCGGTGCCAAGATCATCGTCCTCGACATGAACGCCCAGCGATTGCAGTTTTGTCGCGAAGTAATGGGTGCCGATCATACGGTGCTGCTCAGTGAAAATCTGGAAAAGGACCTGCGTGATTTGACCGAAGGTCATTTGCCGGAAGTGGTCATCGACGCCACAGGCTCGGCTGTCTCGATGTCAAACGCCTTTGGACTCGTGGCTCCGGGTGGTCGCTTGGTCTATGTCGGCATCACGACGGACGAGGTGAAGTTCAAGCATCCCGTGTTTCATCGACCGGAAGGCACACTGCTCTGCTCGCGCAATGCCTTGCCGCGCGACTTCACCCGCATCATCGGGCTGATGGAAGCGGGCCAAATCAACACGACGCCGTGGATCACACATCGCTCGCCGTTCGAGCAACTCATCGAAGTCTTTCCTTCCTACACCAGGCCGGAAACGGGTGTCATCAAAGCGGTGGTTGAGGTGGGAGAATGAGCCAGGTCGATGCTCAGCAGTTGCCAGAAACGGTGCTGCAGTTCGGGGCCGGTCGCTTCCTCCGCTCGTTCGTCGATCGCTTCATTCAGCAGGCGAACGACAGCGGGCAAGGTGTCGGGCGAATCGTCGTCGTGCAACGCACCGCCGATAGTCGCGCCGATTCGCTGCACGCACAAGACGATGGCTTCACGGTCCTGGTCCGCGGTTACGAGCAGGGCGAACTCATCGAGCGCCCCGAGAAGGTAAACAGCATCAGCCGCTCGATTGTGGCTGCCGACGATTGGCGCGAAGTGCTCCGCGTCTCGGTCGCCGGCGAACTGAAGTACATCGTCTCGAACGCCACAGAAGCTGGTTACCAAATCGATCCGGTCGATCGGCTGACGAGTCACCCACCCGCTTCGTTGCCCGGCAAACTGACCCAAGTCTTGTGGGTCCGCTTCAATCACAGCCTGCGCGGCGTGACCATCCTCCCCTGCGAACTGATCGAACGGAACGCTGACAAACTGCGAGCTCTCGTCCTCGAACAAGCCAGCGTCTGGGCTTTGCCCGCCGAGTTCACGCAGTGGATCAGCAGCGAATGCCAATGGCTCAATAACCTGGTCGATTGCATCGTCACCGGTCCTCCCGCCGAACATCCACTGGCCAAGCACGACTCGCTCCTCACCTGCGCGGAACCTTACGCCTTGTGGGCCATCGAGAAGCCCGCCAGTGGCGATCCGCTCATGTTCTCTCACCCGGCCATTCAACTCGTCGACGATCTTTCGGTCTGTTACCTGCGCAAGGTCCGCATCCTCAACGGCCTGCACAGTGCCATGGTGGCCAGGTATCTGCCCAAGGGCTTTGTAACGGTGCAGGACGTGCTCCGCGATGCCCGAGCCACTCGCTGGCTCCGCGATCTGCTCTACGAAGAGATCGTGCCGGCCATTGCCTACCGTGTGCCCGGCGTCGCCGCCTTCGCCGATGCTACCTTCGACCGCCTCCGCAATCCCTATCAGCACCACAAGCTGGCCGACATCGCCCTCAATCACGCCGACAAGGTTCGCGTCCGCCTGCAAACCACCCACGACGAATACGTGCAACTCTTCGGCAAGTCTCCTCAGCGCCTCGCTGAAGTCATTGCCGCACGCATCTAACCGACACCCTCAGCAGGGCAGTTGCAGCGCAAGTCATCTTCCCTCAGATCGCCGGGGGCAAAATTTGTTCACAAGCCTACCCGGTTTGTGAACACTGACGCGCGCCGCACCCGAGAGATACTGCAACTGCTGTTCACAAACTACCCCCAGTTTGTGAACGGCCCCCGGTTCAGCAGGCTGCAATGTTGCATCAGCCATCCCAAACTTTTCTACCGCAGTGAGGCTGGCGTAATTGTGCGTTAGGAATGGCTGAGATGGTTGGAGAGGCAGGCCCCTCACCCCGACCCTCTCCCCGGAGTACCGAGGCGAGGGAGGAAGTAACTTCAAACTACGAACTACGAACTCAAAACTTGCCTCTACTTCGCCGGTTTGCGAACCATCAGGTCGTGCGTTTCGGGATCGTAGTAGTAGATCTGGCCAGCAGGGAGAACGGGGAGCTTGATGTTGTTGTCTTTGATGATCTTCTGCATGAACTCTTCGTCGGAGTTGGGGTAGCGACCTTCGGAGGCCTCGAACAGCTTCATGGCAGAGGGAATCGAGATATCGAAGACGGCTTTCTCGCGGAAGGCGAAGAGTGTCTTCGCCGGTTCAACGATGAAGCCCGTTTCGTTATCGAGGCTGCGACCTTTCGCACCGACGCCCACTTCAGCTTTTACTGATTCGCCGGGCGGAAGTGCCGGTGGCAGCGGCTCGGTTGGTGTAGCTGGCGGTTCGGGCAAGACTGGGCTGGGCGGACCGGGAAGGCTCGGCGGTAGAGATCCTGGAAGCGATGGCGCGGGTGGACCCGGCATGGTTGTTGGTGGCGGCGGGCCGGGCATCGCCGTAGGCACTGGATCGTTTGCAGGTGCCGAAGTGTTCGAAGCAACGGGCTGTGAAGGGCCACAGCCGCCGAGGAACAACAGGCCCAAGGCCAAGAGCAAGTACTTCGACATGAGAGTTCCTCAAGCGGTTAAGGTGCGCAGGCGAGGGAGTTATTCGATCACAGGGACCGTGAACTTCCACTGTTCCATTTCGGCGAGCGTGTTGTGACGAGTCATATTGTATTGCAGCGGAGTGAGCGTGAGATAGCCTTTGGTGATGGCCGTGATATCGGTTTCGTGCCCTTCGGGTCGCGGGGGCGGATCGTTGGTCGCCCAGTAATAAGTGCGGCCCTTCGGGTCGACTCCCTTCGCAAAGTGCTCACCATAGCGCGAGACCCCCATCGGCACGACCTTCAGTTCGTTCTCGTCCCGTTCGGTGGCTGCGGTAGGAATGTTGAGATTGTAGAGAACCGGTTCGGGCCCCTTTTTCTCAAGGATCTGTTCGATCACGCTGCGGCACATCTTGGCTGCGGCACGATACTTCGCGTGTTCGTGAAATTCGAGCGAACAGGCAATGCTGGTAATGCCGAAGAAGGCTCCTTCGATGGCTGCGGCGACTGTGCCCGAGTAGAGGACGTTGATGCCGGCATTCAGGCCGCCGTTGATGCCGCTGACGACAATATCGGGCGGGCGCTGACAGAATTCGAAGATGCCGAGCTTCACGCAGTCGGCGGGACTGCCGTCGACGGCCCAGCCTCGCAGCCGGTCGTGCTGGTCGTAGACTTCCTTGGGCACGAGGGGGCGGAGGAAGGTGATCGAGTGGCCGACGCCGCTCTGCTCGGTCGCGGGGGCCACAACGCGCACCTCAGCAATCTGGCGCAGTTCGTCTTCGAGCGCTCGCAGGCCGGGAGCGTAAATTCCATCATCGTTCGTCAACAAGATCAGCACGTTTCGCAAACTCCTTTTACCGCTGCAAGACAACAATCCGTTTCGTCATTCGTAATTGATCCAACCCAGATGCTGCCAGTATTCGAACAGCCAAGGCTGCGACCAGGGATTCAGCGTCGCATAGTTCGCACTGAAGACGCTCACCAGAAACATCGCCACCGCCACATTACGCCCGAGTCGCGATTTGGCAATCTCGTCGGCGGCGGGAATCATGGCGAGCAACCAGAGCGGAATGAGCCAGAACAGCCAGCGCAGGCCGCTGGTCACACCGCCGTAATTACGATCGATGAGTGGCCGCGTGAGATAAAAGGCCAGCACGACCACAGTGAGCAACGAGACGGCTGCTGCGAACCACCAGAGCACGGTCCGCTCAGCGCGCAGCCAAAGGTAGAGGCCGCAGACACTCAGCAACCAGACCGGCGTGAGCGAAAAGAGCCCGTGATGGCCGATGAGCACATGCAGGGCATAGACGGCGACGGACTGCTCGCCTTTGTCGACACCTTGCAAGCGATCAGCCGTCCAGTAGGTCCCTTCGTAGTCGTACCAATCGTCCCAGGCGCGAACTTCGAGGCTGGTGTTATCGACTAGTTGCACGGCCAGCCGATCGTGACCGTCGACGTCCCAAATGACCCAGCGCTCGCCCTTCACACGGGGCTCGATGATGGTTTGCGACGAGAGGTCGATGGCTTTACTTTTCAACTCGCTGCTGACGACGGGTGGCAACTGACCATCGTCGAAGGCGCGGGCCAAATGCGGAGCCACCGAGAGCATGACCGGGCCATCTTGATTGCGATGAGCATACGCCGGACGCAAGCTTTGATGCGCGAGGTAGTTTGTCCCAAGCGCTGCGGCAAAGACGACCGCTGCTGCGGGGACAAACGCAGCGAATGTTTTAAGCGGCGATTTCCAAAGGACTGCGAGGCCGACGAGGCCGAAGTAGGCGAGGGCTGGCAACTCACAGGTGACGGCGAACGCGCTGGCGAGTCCGCCGAGGGCGTAGTTCCACCAGCTTGCCTTTTCGTCGTTCCAAATCGGCCAGAGCACGACGAGCGAGATGACGATTGCGACCGCCGCGATGACGTGATTGTTGAGCGTGATGGCGAAGGTGCTGAGAAACGTCGCTTGCGTGGCGCAGGCGACCACAAAGATGCGCCCCCAAGTGCTGTGGCCCAAGCGTTCGACCAGGTACGTAAGCAGCCACATCGCGCCGGCCAGCGGCAACACCTGGCTGAGCAGGAGCATGATCCGGGCGAGATAGAACGCTTTGTACTTATCGGCGAACGTGGTTCCGGTGACTTGCTTCAGCAGCCAGTATTCGCCGGCGAGCATCGTGGGAAGTAGCGTCGGCTTGCTCGAGTAGTAATGCTCCTTGCCATCGGGGCCGCGATGCTTCACCAGGTCGATCGTGTGCCAGGCACGTTGGCGATTGCCTTCAGCATCGAAGATCACGTCGTCGATGGCGTAGGTGCCGTGATCGACCAGTGAGCGGACCGTACACCAACGGCTGCGATCGTTGGCACTCAAAAAGGGCGAAGGATCTTTCAAGCTCGCCGAGCGAACTTGCATCAAGCGGGCGGCCATCGAGCCGAGCGAAATCGCAATCAACAGCGCGTAGATGCTCCAGCGAAGCGTGCGGCTGTCGTCGTTGACGGGCGCGATGGGCTCCATGGCGATTCACTCGTTTTCGGCCAACTCAGTTGCAGCCCGTTAGTGTTTTTCGGTGATGTTCGGCGGCTGCAAACCGAGCCGTTCTTTCACTGAGTACTGCATCACATTTTTGCCGTAATAGGCAGTGATCAATTCGGCGAGAAAGCCCATCGAGATCAACTGCGCACCGAGCAGCAGCAGGCCCATCGAATAAATCACGGCAGGCCGATTGTGCAGGTCTTCGAGCCCCCAAGCCGGCACGAGTTTGTCGACGACCCAGTATCCGGCCAGATAGAACAGCCCCATGCTGCCGAGAAAGAACGACAGAATGCCCAGTGTGCCGAGCAAGTGCTGCGGACGTTCTTTGAAGCCGGTGAGAAAGTAAACCGTCAGCAGATCGAGAAAGCCTTTGACGATCCGCGAGACGCCGTACTTGCTGTACCCGAACTTGCGAGCGCGATGATTCACCACCACTTCGCTGACCGTCCAGCCTTTGGCTGCGGCCAGCACCGGCACAAAGCGGTGAAGTTCGCCGTAGATGCGAACTTCTTCGAGCACGCCGCGGCGGTAGCACTTGAAGCCGCAGTTGTGGTCGTGCAGCTTGACGCCCGTGAGTTGTCCCACAAGCCAATTGAAGACGCGCGAGGGGCCGACCTTGTGCCAGGGATCGTGTCGCAATTGCTTCCAGCCGCTGACAACGTCGAAGCCCTTATCCATCTCTTCGAGAAAGCGGGGAATCTCGTGCGGATCGTCTTGTAGGTCGGCGTCGAGCGTAAAGACGAATTCGCCTTGGGCCGCTTCAAACCCAGCGCTCAGAGCGGCTGCTTTGCCGAAGTTGCGACGGAAGCGAATCCCCTTCACGCGGGCATCTTCGGCCGAGAGCCGCTTGATGATGTCCCACGAGCCATCTTTCGAGCCATCGTCGATCAGGATGATCTCGATTTCGTATTGGTTGGCCGTGGCGACTTCGCACAGTTCCTGGTGCAAAGCCTGCAGGCTCTCAAATTCGTTGTAGACCGGAATGACAAAGGAAATCATGAGCAGATGGTTGGCAAGCGGAGGGTGAATTCAGTTGTCAGCTTGTCGCTGCAGATACCATAATCCAAAACCGCCTCCTTCGTCAGGGCGAATAGCCCGCCAGCCGCGACTGCGGACCCGATTCTGTGCCGGAGATTAGTGCATGCTTGAGTACGTTTCGCCCGCTTCAATCGGCATCGACCCGAACCGCTTGCAACGGGCCTACGACCTGGCAGCGGAGTGGACCACGGTCGTGGGAAACAAGCCGGCGATCATGCCCGCCGCTGCAATCATGGTGGGGCGCAACGGCAAAGCGGTCGAACCAAAATTCTTTGGCAAGCAAGGAACGGCTAAGGATGCGCCGCGCATTCGGCGCGACGCGCTGTTTTTGATCGCCTCGCTGACGAAGCCGATTACGTACCTAGGGGCGATGATTCTGGTCGAGCGCGGCTTGCTGGGACTGAGCGATCGCGTGACTCGTTATATTCCCGATTTTGCCGCTCACCATAAAGAGCAGACCCTGGTGCAGCATCTGTTCACGCACACGTCCGGGCTGCCCGACATGCTGGAAAACAACATCGAACTGCGGCGGCAACAGGCCCCGCTGAGCAAGTTCATTGATGGCGCGATTCGCGATACGGTGCCAAAGTTCCCGGCTGGAACCAATCTCAGCTATCAGAGCATGGGGACGCTGATCGTGGCCGAATTGATTCAGCGGATCAGCGGGCTCTCGATCAGCGACTTCCTTCACAAAGAAATCTTCGAACCACTGGGGCTCCTCTCGACGTCGCTGGCCGTGCGCACGCTGGCGCGCGATCGGCTGACGCAATTGCAAACGCCGGACTACACGGGCGTCGAACAGTTCGGCTGGAACAGCCGTTATTGGCAAGAGCTTGGTGCGCCGTGGGGTGGCATGTTCAGCACGCCCGACGACTATGCAGTCCTATGCCAATTGATGCTTAACGGCGGCCGCTATGGCGACGTGCGTCTAGTCTCGCCCGCTACAGTCGAAAAGATGACGACCAATCGGCTCAACGACTTCCCTGAACTGCCCGAAGCGATTCGTCGCACGCGGCCCTGGGGCCTGGGCTGGCAATTGAATCATCCGGCCACTGAAGGGACGCTCGGCGATCTGCTGCCACCGACGGCCTACGGTCATCTTGGCTCGACCGGCACGCTGTTCTGGATCGATCCTCAGCGTCAAGCGTTCTGCATTCTCTTCACCACGATGGAACGAGACCGCGCGCCGTGGCGACTCGTACATTTATCGAATGCGGTGGCAGCGGCGCTGGTGTGAGTCAGCGAGGACTTGCTGGTGCGAAATACTTACGGCCATCGGTCAGGTGCCGCACTTCAATCGTAGGTAAACCCTCGGGAGAGGTGAGACGAAAACCAAGTGGAACGACATTTGACGCCAGTTCATTGCCATCGGCAGCAGATGAGGCCCCACTGATGACGAGTTGATCACCCTGCAGTTGCAGCAGCGTCAACTGCCACGGATCGCGGTCCACGATCAATAGCTCGCGCGTGCCGACCTTGGCATAAAACTCCAGCTTCTGCCAACTGCGATCGTTACGACTGACGATCTCCACGGCGAAATCAGGTCCTCCTTGCCAGTGCGTGTATCGATCAATTGCGGGAGTTCCCGGCAGATAAAGAGCGACATCGGGACAACGAAAGTTTTGGAGCCAATCCTCGTTGCGGTCGCTGACATTGCAGCCGGCAAAGAGCCTGCCGCCATAATTCATCGCTACCAGCAAGTCGACAATTGTTGCCAAGCGTCCCGCGGTCTGCTGATGCTCGTTATCGCGACTGGGTGCGATCACGTAGACCCCATCCCAAACTTCGTCAAAGCGATCGTGTCCTCTCGCACGGCGATCGGTGATGATTCTCTTTTTAACAGATTGATCAAGAACGATGAGCGTCATGCAATCTGCTCTGTTGCTATTCTGGCATCGTCACTGGCCCTTGCGCCGGTGCGTACCAAACCTGACCCGCCGAATGTTTGACTTCAATCGTCGGCTAGTCGTTGCGGCTGACAAGACGAAAGCTGAAAGGGATTGTCTGGGAAAGCAATTCCTGCCCGTTGGTCAAATTGGAGCGGCCACTTTCGGTGAGCTTGTCTGCTTCCAAGCGGAGCAACGTGATTTCCCAGGGATCGCGATCGATGATCAACAGCTCGCGCGTGCCGATTTTGGCGTAGAAGTCGAGTTTGTCCCAGGTGCGATCATTGGGGCTGACAACTTCGATGGCGAAATCAGGACCGCCTTCCCAGTGAGTGCCATGGAACCTGGCAGTCGTGGAGTTGAGATACACGACGACATCGGGACAGCGATAGTTTTTCGTCCAATCGGTCTGCCGATCGCTGACATTGCAACCAGGAACGACTCGCCCCAAGCCTTGCTGCCGTAGCACCATTGCCAGGCAGGTTTGCAGGTCACCCACAATCTCCTGGTGGTAGTATTCGGGCAGCGGCGCCATCACGTACACTCCGTCCCAAACTTCGTCGAAGCGGTCGAGACCTTTGGCCCGTCGGTCGGCGAGCATTTCTGCTTCAGCGTATGGATCGCAGACGAGGACGGTCATATTGGCGGTTCCCTGGGTGGTCGACAGCCAATTGTACCTCACTTCTCCTGAGCAGTCAGTTGCTTCAGCAACTCCGCATTCCCCGCGGGAAATTCATGCTGGTTCAACTCGCTGCGTGGCACCCAGCGGAAAGGGGCGAGTGGAATTGCTGCGGCATCTGCGGGCCGGCAGGCGATGAAATGGAGTTGCACGGTGGCATGAGCGTAGGCGTGCTGATGTTGCGGATAGGGGAAGAGGGGTTCGACAACGAGGCCCGTTTCTTCCAGGCATTCGCGCACAGCGGCATCCTCCGCGGTTTCGCCGGGGTGGATCTTGCCGCCAGGAAACTCCCACAGGCCAGCGAGCGCGACGCCTTCGGGCCGCTGACCAATCAGGAAGCGGTCGTTGTACTGGACAACGGCGATGGCGATTTGGGTGAGCGGTCGCGGGGAGGAATCGCCAGTCATGGCAGGGTAAGATTTGCTGTTAGGATCGCCGGATGAAGTTGCTGCGGCCGATTCTAGCAGGAGTATCGCGCCATGATCTCGTCACGCACGCCCGAAGGGGCGCCGCATCATTGCCCGGTCTGCAATCAGGCGGTGATCATCGAGCCATCGCTGCCCTTCGGCGATGCGCCGTGTCCCCATTGCGGGCACTTGCTCTGGTTCGTGGCGGTTCAGCAGATGCCGATGGTCGTCACTTCGGCGGCGAATCACGACCTGCAAGATCGCGTGCTGAAGCACTTGGCGAACCAGTTGGGAGTGCCAGTCGAGATGCTGCGGGCGAAGCCACAGCTTTTAGAGACGTTGGGCGTCGACTCGCTTGATACGGTCGAGTTGGTGATGGAACTCGAAGAGCTTCAATAACAGCTTTGGTTAACCCGCAAAGCTGCCTTGCCCATCGGGAAAGCGGCCAGCGAGGAACCAGCGTTCCCACCAGCGTGCCGGTCGCAGGCGATTGTCGCTGGCTTGCACCACGCGCTGTTTGCCGCGACGAGTCGTAATCGACAAGCGGCCGTCGGGCAGCACTTCCGAAACGACCCAATATTTGCGAACCGCGTAGCTGTAACCTTCGCCATGCGGCTCCGGCTCCAGTTCTTCCGCGCGCGGAGTGGGATGAGAACTGTGCTTGCTAGCCAGATAGACGACGCGATCACCAGGCTTATACATCGAACCTACCCTCATCGGCTCCCTGCCTTACTGCCCAGTCGACTTGGCCTTCCACGTTGGCAAGTCTGGTAGCAGCTATCCTTACCTATCGAATTGAAAATCGAAATTCCTTGACCCTACTTTTGGAGAGGCATATTCCCACGCATAACTTATCGTAGACCTGCGAGTACTGCAGTTCAAGAGCAACTTGCGGGCGCGCACTTCTCAGCGACTTCCGCGAACCTCTTCACAAGCTACCGGGCAGGCGCAAGGGGCCAGATTCGGGCAACAAACGAATGCTAGGGCAAGATCAGGTGACGCTAGCAAGACCAGACGGCTACTTGTGCCCGCGAAGAGGAAAAGCGTGTCGTTTGTAGACACTTTTTCGAGTGCCAAAAAACAACGCCCGGAGGGTTAGTCCGGGCGTTGCAGCATGCCTGGCGTAGGCAGGGTTCGCCCAGGGCGAACCGTGGTGGTTGCTTAATCCCACCACCATTGATTCTCGGCCAACTTGTCGGTCGTGACCTTGCTGCGGACGGCTTGCAGCTTGCCACCTTCGTCGGCGATTCGATTTTCCGGATCGAGAGCCGTGCGGGCCTCGATATGCACACCGCCACCGATCGGGAACGAACAACGTGTTCCCTTCCACACAGCGGTGCAAGCTGTTTCGACATGCTTGGGCGTTTCGCACGTTTCTACGGCGAATTTTTCTTCATCGCCGAACGTCGCCATCTTCCAGCCAGCCTTGCCGAAGTAGTCCTGGTCCTGAATGAAGGCCGCAGCCACCGACAGGTCGATCAAATTGCGTAGCTGAGCATAGACCGGGCTCCGCTGAGCGAGTTGCGGATAGTTCGTGGTGAACTGATGGCAGAATTGCTGGCTGGCCTTGTTCTTGCCGCCCGCATTCGCGACGCGCGTGCCGTCGTGCTGTACCAGTTCGTCTTCACCAATCAGCTTGACTCCTTCACCGACCAGTTCCATGGCTAGTTCGTCGTCGGTCACCTTCACGCACTCGTAGTTGGGCGTGAAGAACCAGCGCTGCATGGCGTTGGACGAAACGGTCTTAGGATCGGCTAGCGAGGCATAGCTGGGAATGCGCACCGGAGGCTGTTCGAGACCGATGCCAATCAGCTTCATGCGATAGTCGGCTTCGACGAGCACCTGGGCGAAGTGTGTCTTCGGCGAGAGACCGCGAATGGTCACTTCTTGCAGGCCGAGAGCCTGACGAGCACCTTCGACGATCCGTCCTTCTGCACCACGAGTCATTTGGCCACGGAAGTTGGCAAAGAACTTGGTGAGGTTGGCGAGCCCTTCCTGCGTGGCGTCGATCGAGCAGGCAATGATCGGTGTCGGTTTGCCTTGCGGCGGATAAGCTCGCAGGGCAACGACCAGATCTTGTAGTTCGACAATCGCGCGACCCGAGTTCATGCCCACCATGCGGCCCGAAGGGTCGGCGACAAAACCTTCCGCCGGACCGGCGATGACGATGTCTTTGGTGTCGGGATAGTAGAAGACGTACTGCGCGCGGGTCAGACCGGCGAGGTACTTCATTTCGTCCGTGGGGCTTTGGCCATTCTTAGCCCGTTCGGCAATCGCGGCTTCCAGGCGATTAAGCGAGATCTTGCGCAGGGGAGCTTGCTGGGCGAGATTGCCGGGCAAGCGACCACGAGCTTCGGCGAGCCGCCGAGTCGTCAGCGCGCCATTTGGGTCGTCGTAGCGGCGAACCTTGAGTACGCCGGTCGGATCGACCATGACGCCGGCAGCACCCAAGAGGTTGCCACCACCGCCATTGTTGTTGTTATTATTGTTATTGTTGTTATTATTATTGTTGTTGTTCTGAGCTAGAGCAGAACCAGCAAGCAACAATGAACAACCAATCGCGAGCCAAACCGAGTGCATGTTCGTGCGCATGATCAGTGCCTTATGAATGATCAGGGGCCGTAGGGAAGAGAAAAACCTATCAGTGTCCGTGGAGTGTTGTCGATTTCCTAATTTGAACGGGCAGGTTGCGGCGGGAGATTAATCCCACCACCATTGATTTTCGGTAAGTTTGTCGGTGGTGACCTTGCCACGAATGGCTTGCAGCTTGCCACCTTCATCAGCAATACGGTACTGTTTCTCCAGGGCGGTGCGAGCTTCGATGTGCACGCCACCACCGATCGGAAATGCCGTTTGATTTCCCTTCTTCAGCACCGAGCAGGCCGTTTCGACGTGCTTGGGAGTTTCGTAGGTTTCGACGGCAAACTTCTTTTCGTCCCCAAAGGTTTCCAGCTCCCAATCGCACTTGCCGTAATAGTCTTGCTGCTGAATGAAGGCCGCCGCGACCGAGAGGTCGATCAAGTTGCGAAGCTGGCCGTAGACCGGACTGCGCTGGGCCAGTTGTGGATAGTTGGCGGTGAACTGTTGGCAGAATTGCTGGCTGGCTTTGTTCTTGCCACCGGCGTTGGCCACGCGAGTGCCATCGGCCTGCACGACTTCGTCTTCGCCGATCAGTTTGACACCTTCGCCGACGAGTTCCAGAGCGAGTTCATCGTCCGAGACCTTCACGCACTCGTAGTTGGGTTCGAAGAACCAGCGTTGCATGGCATTGCCGCGAACCGTGGCCGCCGTGGCGAGCGAGGCATAGCTGGCAATGCGGACCGGCGGTTGTTCCAGACCAATGCCGATCAGCTTCATGCGGTAATCGGCCTCAACGAGCACTTGAGCAAAGTGTGTCTTGGGCGAGAGACCGCGAATGGTGACTTCTTGCAGGCCGAGTGCCTGGCGGGCACCCTCGGCAATGCGAGCATCGCCACCAGCGGGCATTTTGCCGTGAAAGCTGGCGAAGAACTTTTGCAAGTTCGCCAGGCCGTCTTTGGTGGCGTCGATCGAGCAGCCAATGATCTGGGTTGGCTTCCCTTGCGGCGGATAAGCACGCAGGGCAACCACCAGATCTTGCAGTTCGACAATCGCGCGACCGGTGTTCATACCGATCATGCGGCCCGAAGGATCGGCGATATAGCCTTCGGCAGGACCGGCGATGACGATGTCGTTGGTGTCTGGATAGAAGAAGACGTACTGAGCGCGGGTCAAACCGGCCAGATACTTCATCTCTTCGGTTGGCTCTTGGCCGTTCTTCAATCGCTCGGCGATCACCGCTTCGAGCCGATTGAGCGAGACCTTGCGGAGCGGAGCTTGCTGGGCGAGATTGCCCGGCAATCGCTGACGGGCTTCGGCAATGCGGCGCATGGTTAAAGCGCCATTCGGGTCGTCGTAGCGACGAGCCTTCAGCACGTTGCTGGCATCGACAATGACACCAGCTGCACCGACCAGGTTGCCACCGCCGCCACCATTGTTGTTATTGTTGTTGCCGCCGTTGTTGTTGCCACCGTTATTGTTTTGGGCGACTGCCGAGCCCACAAACAGCAACAAGAGGCCGAGCGCGGCCAGATTGTTCCGACAAAGAATGCGCATGATTTTGCCTTGTTCCGATGAGACGAAGTACGAGCGTGCGAGTTGGGCTTTTATCGCATTCAGAACTAGTGGAAGCGTCAACACCGCGCGCCGCTGGACCGGGCTTGTTTGCCCTGCGCCAACGAGACAAGTTGATCAACTTCAAACGTCCGAATCCTCCCAGGCCCGCCCGCCCCTGCGCGGCAGAAACCTTCGCTCAGTCTTTATCCTAGTTGGCGACGGGCAAAACGCAATCAAATAGCTGGCAGCTGGAGAAGCCGAACCGCAGAATCGCATTGAGAATCGCTGATGAATGCCGGTTGTTCGGCCTGGTAATTATCAAGTGTTAAATACGTGGCGATAGGGTGCGACGTCCCTGTGCCCGCCCCAGGCTGCGGCAAGGTGAGTAGAATGGGAACTCGTCCGCTTCGTTCCGCTTTAGCAGTCTGGGCTCGATGTCGAATTACGATACGATCATTATCGGCGCTGGTATGTCGGGGTTGGCGGCGGGCATTCGCTTGGCCTACTTCGATCAGAAGGTCTGCATTTGCGAACGGCACAACACCATCGGCGGTTTGAACAGCTTTTACCGGTTGCGCGGCCGCGACTTCGATGTCGGCCTGCATGCGGTCACCAACTTCACACCCAAGGGTGCGAAGAAAGGTCCGCTCGCCGTGCTGCTGCGGCAATTGCGGATGGCCTGGGACGATCTGGCACTCGCGCCGCAAATTGGTTCGGCCGTGGCGTTCCCCGGCATTGAGTTGAAGTTCAACAACGACCCGAAGTACCTGCAAAGCGAAGTCGAACGCCTCTTCCCGCAGCAGAAGGACAACTTTCAGCGCCTGCTCGACAAGATCGTGGGCTACGACGATCTGAACGCCGAGATCTTCACGCTGTCGACGCGGCAGATCCTCAGCGAAACCATCACCGATCCACTGCTGATCGAAATGCTCCTCTGCCCGCTGATGTGGTACGGCAACGCCCGCGAAAACGACATGGACTGGGGACAGTTCAGCATCATGTTTCGCGCGATCTTCCTGGAAGGGATGGCCCGGCCGTTTCGCGGCGTGCGTTTGATCCTGAAGAACCTGGTGCGCAAGTTCCGCGAACTGGGTGGCGAGTTGAAGCTTCGCAGCGGGATCTCGCGGATTCATGTCGACGGCGATCGGGCCGCCGGCGTGGTGCTGGACAATGGCCAGGAACTGACGGCCAACGTGGTGCTCTCTTCGGCCGGCGTGGTCGAAACCTTGCGACTCTGCGACGACCTCTCCAAGGCTGAACCTGCCCGCGCGGGGCAACTGTCGTTTGTCGAAACGGTTTCGGTGCTCGATCGTTCACCCCAAAAGATGGGCTACGACCGGACGATTGTCTTCTACAACGACTCGCCGAACTTTCACTGGCAACGGCCCCACGATCGGCTGATCGATGTGCGGACCGGCGTCATCTGTTCGCCGAATAACTTTCGCTACGGCCCCGACGAAGGGGAACTGCCCGACAATATGATTCGCATCACGGCGCTCGCCGATTTCGATCGTTGGCAGGCATTGTCGCCGGAGCAATATCAGCTCGAGAAGTTGCGGGGCTACGATGCGGTCGTTGGTTCGGCGGTTCGCTTTGTTCCGGACTTTCGCAGCTATGTGATCGATACCGATATGTTCACGCCGACCACCATTCGCCGCTTTACCTGGCACGATAATGGTGCCGTGTACGGCGCGCCCGAGAAGCGACTCGACGGCCAGACGCATCTGAAGAATCTGTTTCTGTGCGGGACCGATCAGGGCTACGTCGGCATCATCGGTTCGATCATCAGCGGCATCAGCATGGCGAACATGCACTGCCTGAAAGCGGGCGGCGGTTAAATTCAGTTGCAGAAAAAGGAATGCCACATCACAGTTAAAGTAATAGCCGAGACTGCGGTTCCCTTAACCTCGAACATCACCTTTCCCTGAGTTCTGATCATGCAAGTTCGTTCCTGCTTTCACGGTGCCACACTCCCGGCGGCTTTTCTCGCTGCGGCGACCTTGCTGATTGCGGGTTGTGGTCAGGGAGATTACGACTCGCGGGTGAGCGAGGTGGGCCAGCACTTGAAAACCAGGTCAAAGAAAGCGGCCGATGGTCAGCTGACGAAGGACTATCTTTCGGTGATGGATATTGCGCGAACGCCTCAAGGAGTCAAATTCCGCTTGCCGACCGTTTTCGCCACTGCGCAAAGCCTGAACGCGGATGCGCCAGGGGCCAAGGTTGCCCACGTCGACATTCCTGGGTTTTGCTATACCCTGCAAGTGATGCTTGCCGATGATTCAGGGAAGCAGATTCCCGCTTATTGCTACTTGTATTCGGCCAAGAAAGCGACGCATCCGCCTGACAAATTGCGCGAGCTGATTCAACAAGCATCAGTGGCCATCGATCCCAATTCGAAATGGTTTGAGGCTTCGAATGAGCCTGGTCAGCCCTCCGGACAGTATCTTCTGAAGGTGGGGGGCAATCACGATTTTTTAGTTAATGGGACGGTGGAGAAGCTTCCGGGACACTTGTTTCTGTCAACTTATGAAACCGCAGAGAACATTGTGATCATTGGTTGGCGATACGAGCTGAATTCAATGAAGAAAGCCAATCTCAGTGATGCTATTTCTGCCTCGGTGGATTCCGCATTGCTAGATGTTCCCGGAGCCGCGGCGCCTGCTCCTGGTGGACCTGCTCCGGCTGCAGCGCCAATGCCAATGCCCGGTGTCGCACCGATGCCGATGCCACCTGGCGGTCCACCCGGACCGGTCGTTCCTTAACGGTGAATCAGTTCTTTTACGGAGATAATTCTGGTCATGGCTGAGTACACCAAGTTTCAGCAAAACGCGATCAAGAACTTTTACGACAATCGCGACACGATTGCCCTGCAACGCGTGCAGGAACTCGTTACGGAGTTGTATCTTTCCGAAGGAAAGAAGCTGCAAAAGAACTGGGACAGCGTGATCATGCACCTGTCGAAGCTCAAGGTCGATCCGAAGACGCTCGAGCACCTGCGCAAGGAAGGGAAGCCCGAACTGGTGGCTTCGCTCGTCACGCGCATGCTCAACAAAGAAGACGCCAAACCGGGGGCGCCCAAGCGGAAGGTCAGCTAATATTTGCCGGTGGCTAATGTGCCGGAACAGGCGGTACTTTCGCGATGTTCCGGCGAGACCTGCTGGCTGATACAACAATCACATCACGCCGGAACTGCGTTCGTACACTGGTTGCCGGCCTCTTTTGAAATCAGCTCATGCTCGCGTCTGCCGGTCTCGACCATATTCAGCAGCAACTGTTGCCCCTGCGCCAACAGTTGCTGAATCATCCGCTCTATGCCCGCATCGATAGCGTGCGGGCTTTGCAAACCTTCATGCAGCAGCATGTGTTTGCCGTCTGGGACTTCATGTCGCTGCTCAAGGCGCTGCAGCAACAACTCTGCTGCACCACCATTCCTTGGTTGCCTCCCGCCAATCGCCAGGCAGCCAGGCTGATCAACGAGATCGTTCTCGGCGAAGAGAGCGACGAAGATGGCCAGGGAAGTTACGCCAGCCATTACGATTTGTACCATCGGGCCATGACCGCCTGCGGAGCCGATACACTACCCATCGATGGCTTTTGCCAGTTGCTGCAAAGTGGGATGCCCGTCGAGGCCGCCCTGCGCGAGGCCGAGATTCCCCCTTCGGTGCGGCAGTTCGTCGAACATACGTTTCAACTGCTGCGGACGAACAACCTACCGGCGATTGCTTCTGCCTTCACATTCGGCCGCGAAGATTTGCTCCCCGCGGTGTTTCAGCGCATCGTCGACGAATTGAATGTCGAAGCGAGCGGAGGTTTGTCGCAGTTTCAGTTCTATCTGCAGCGGCACATCGAACTCGATGGCGATCATCACGGCCCCATGGCCGGGCAACTCGTCGAGATGCTTTGCGGCGATGACCCCGCAAATTGGCAGGCCGCCGAACGAGCCGCCCTCAGCTCACTGCAAGCGCGCTTGACGCTCTGGGACGGCATGCTCGCCGCTATCAAGTAGGCCGGAAAACCCTATCAGCATGAATGGTCGGAATTCTTGCCGGCGCCGGACCAGACTAGTCACAGACGAGGCGTCTAATGAGAGAGAGGGAGGCTGCTGCGCGCAGAGGCCGCTCGATCTTTTAAATTTTGGTTGCACCGCACAGCGAGAGAATGGGTCGCTGGGATTTGGTGAGCAGGGTGGCGTGCCGCTCACGTCGACGTAAGTCCCAACGTGCGGAAATCGGGGGGTGTTCACAAACCCCAGGGGGCTATGAACTCAGAGGCGCGCCAAACCCGAGAAATACGGCAGGTCGCGTTCACAAACCTCCCTGGTTTGTGAACAAAGTTTTCCCGTCGGCTCGGCCGAAGCGAGGACTTACGACGAAGTTCAATATCGCAAAAGCCAATCAACCACCGCCGCGGGGGCGGTGGCGAGATGAGAGCCGCGATGGATGCCCGGTCTACGAGGACGCTTCTAGCCCGGTGAGTGTGCCGCTGCTGGAACCGAATTTTTCGGCGGGGATGCCGAGGCGGTGGAGCATCGAGAGGTAGAGGTTGCTCAGCGGAGGCGGCGATTTGGGATCGAAGGCCAAGTGCTGGCCATGTTGGAAGCCGCCGCCAGCGAACAGAATCGGCAGGTTCTTTGTCGAGTGATTGCTGGCGTTTCCCAGGTTGCTGCTGAAGTAGACCATGGTGCGATCGAGCAGTGATTCGCCTTCTTCCTGCGTACTCTTCAGTTTGGCCAGCAGTTCCTGCAGCGTCTTCATCTTTTCGAGTTCAAGAATTTTGAGCTGGTCGATTTTCTTCGGGTCCTGGCCGTGATGCGACAGATCGTGATGCCCGGCCGAGACACCGGGAATCGGCGGCACGTTGCTGGTGCCCAGCAGCAGCATCGTAATCAGCCGCGTCGAATCGGTTTGAATGGCCAGGTGGATCAAATCGAACATCAGCCGATTCTTGCCGATGAGATCGGCCGAGTTCATGTTGTTCACGGGCTGCTTGGCACCGACCTTCGGCTTGGGCTTGTTCGCCCATTCTTGCTGCACGGCCATTCGCTGTTCGAGTTCCCGCACACTCGTAAAATACTCGTCCAGCTTTTCGCGATCGCGTACGCCGATGGCTGGGTCGAGTTGCTTGGCCTGCGCATGAAGCGTATCGAGAATGCTTTGGCCATCTCTCAGCCGGCGCTTTTGCGATTCGACTTCATCGGGGCGGCCGTCGAGAAAAAGCTTGGCGAAAACACTGGCCGGGTAGAGATCGGGCGGGATGAGTGCTCCGCTGCGAGTCCAGGAAAGACCAAAGCCTTCGGCGGACAGCGAGAGACTGGGGAAGCGAGTTTGCCCGCCGATTTGTTCGGCGGCAATCTGGTCGAGCGAGATCGAGTTGCGAAAGCCCGCGCGGATCTCGGGATGGGGTGCAGCAGTAAGGAAGCTGAAAATGGAATCGTGGCTGGAGCCAACATCGGGATGCGAGAGCCCCGAGATGACCGAGAAGTCGTTTCGCAAATCTGCCAACGGTTCGAGATAGGGCGAGAGCGTGTAGTCGCGTCCCTGATCCTGCGGAAAGAAGTAATTCGGGTTCACGCTCAGCGGCGTGCAGATGCAGACCATTCGCCGCGGCACGACTTTCTTCTCTCCCGCGCGCAGCTTCGGCTGCAAGGCATCCAGCATTGGCAGCGCGAGCGTGACGCCCGCCGCTCGCAGAAATGAGCGACGACTCGATTGACTGCGTAAACGCGAAATGACGGTCGAGGTGGGCATCGCAGGTCTCAGCGGGGAGGGTGGGCTGATCGGCGTGTGTCTGCAGAATAGCGTACCGGCAGCGAGCGAGACAAGCTTATTGATAGGGTCACGCTTGACGGGCAAGTGCCCGTTCCAAGGCGTGACCTAGAGTTGTGCGGCACGCTGCGCGCGGAGGGTGGGCAGCGGTGCATTCAGTACAAAGATCCCTCGCGGAAGATTCGTTGCATGCGATACCTGCAAATTGGCATCCTGGTCGTAGGTGGTGTTCTGGTGTTGGCTGCAGAAACTGCGGTCGCCAAGAACGGCAAGGGTGAACTCGAGATTCAGGCAATCGACAAAGACACTGGCAAGCCGCTGGCCGTGCGGATGCATCTGCGCGATGCTCGTGGCAAGGCGATTCGTCCGCCGACCAAGACGGCTTTCTGGCACGACCACTTCACCTTCGACGGCTCGATCAAGCTCGAACTGCCGCCGGGCAGTTACACGTTCGAAATGGAACATGGGCCGGAATACAAAACACGCTACGGCAATTTTCAACTCGAAAAAGATGCCGCAGACTCGAAGGTTATCGACCTGCATCGCGTGGTGAACATGCGGCAGGAGAAGTGGTACGCCGGCGACTTGCATCTGGCTCGCGACCCGGCCGAAGTGGAATTGTTGATGAAAGCCGAGGAATTGGACTTCGCCACCGATGTTACCTGGTGGAACAAAAAGAACCTGTGGGACAAAAAAACTTCGCCGGCTGATCCGCTCCTGCGTACGAGTGATGGCCGCTTCGCGCAGATTATGGGGGGCCGCGATGAACGCGCAGGAGCATCGTTGATGCTGCTGAACATGGCCAAGCCCATCGCGCTCGATGCTGCCGGACAAGAATTTCCCAGCCCGTTCGACATCGCCTCGCAAGCCCGCGAGCAAGCTGGTTGTCAGATTGTGGCCCGCAGTGCCACGCTGTGGGACATGCCGGCGCTGGTCGCCGCGGGACAACTCGATTCCATCATCGTCGCCAGTGAAATGTTCGAGCGCGAAGAAATTCAAGCTGCGGCTACCTGGGAGAAGCCCAAGGATGGTGGGCTGTTTCCTGGCACTGCCGGTGCTGGCCGCTGGGCGCAGACGGCGTACTTTCATTTGCTCAACAGTGGTCTGCGTATCTCGCCCGCCGCAGGGAGCGGCAGCGGCCTCGCCGCCAATCCGGCCGGCTACAACCGCGTGTATGTGTACTGCGACGAGTTCACGCCCGCCAACTGGTGGCAAGGTTTAAAGGAAGGTCGAGTTGTCATCACCAACGGTCCGCTGCTGCGACCACTGGTCAACGAGCAACCGCCGGGGCATGTCTTTCAGGCCGACAAAGGACAAACGGTCGAACTGAGCATCGCGCTCAACCTGGCAACTCGCGAGAAGATCGAGTATCTCGAGGTCATTCAGAATGGTCTCGTCGTGCACGAGACTCGGCTCGATGAATGGGCGAACGCCGGCGGCAAACTACCGACGGTGAAGTTCGACCGCAGCGGTTGGTTGATGATTCGCGCGGTGACCAACGCCAGCAAGACCTATCGCTTTGCCATGACTGCGCCGTACTACGTCGAGATCGGCTATCAGCCTAGGGTGAGTAAAAAGTCGGCGCAGTTCATGCTCGATTGGCTCACGGAACGGGCTCGTAAGATCACGATTACCGATCCAGAGCAACGGCAAGCGGTGATGCAGTTCCATCGCTCAGCCCGCGACTTCTGGCAGCAGAAGGTGGCGGAAGCAAACGCGGAGTAACCTACGGGCTGCAGGCAGCCGAAAGGTGGTGCATTCGTGCGGACATCACTTTGCCTTGTGGCCCAAGCGGCCAGAGATTAAGATCGATGTTCAGCCAAGGGATTTGCGGCCGCTTGCAGCCTTCATCTGCTAAACAGCCACGTTCGATTTGCCCCTGCACGTTTGTGCGACTGCGGTTTGCCGCGGAGGTCGCCCTGCGAGAGGAGATTCAGGCAGCGAATGTTACAGCCGACCGGTGTGGTCGGCGGCTTAGTGCGATGGCGTTCTGCCAGCTGGCGCGATTCCCTCTGAATTGCCCGATTCGTTCGCCCGCACATTTCACAAGCGATTGTTTGCATGTCTGACTCGAATGGCCCCGTCTCCAATAGCTCTGGCGAAAAGTTTCCTACTGGCCTAGGTACGCTCTCGGTCCATGCCGGCGAAGATCGCCAAAAGTTGGCCCACTCGCTGACCGACCCGATCGTCTGTTCGGCGACTTACACCTTCACCAGCACGCAAGCGGTGCTCGACTACATTCACGAGAAGCAACCTCGCGAAGAGTACGGCCGCTATGGTAACCCAGGCGAGCGCGTCGTCGAACGCAAGCTGGCCGCCCTTGATGCCGGCGAAGATGCCGTGCTGTTTGCCAGCGGCATGGCGGCCATCGTCGGCCTAATCATGGCCAAGCTGAACTCCGGCGACGAAGTCATTTTCTTCGACGAGTGCTACCATCGCAGCCGCGAGTTCTGCACCAAGCACATGAGCCGCTTTGGTGTCGTCACCAAGCAAGTGAAGGCCTGCGACTACGACGCCATGGCCGCCGCCATCACGCCGAAGACGCGGATGCTCATCAGCGAGTCGCCGACCAACCCGCACCTGTCGGTTGTCGACCTGGAAAAGTTCGGGGCGCTCGGCAAAAAGTACAATGTAGAAACGCTCATCGACGCCACGCTGGCCACCCCTTACAACTGCCGGCCGCTGGAGTACGGCATCGACTACGTGCTGCACTCGGCCACGAAATACCTGGGTGGCCACAACGATTTGCTCGCGGGCGTCATCACGGGTTCCAAGGCTCAACTCGAACCAGTTCGCAAGCTGCGCGGCATCATGGGTGCCATCAACTCGCCCCACAACATCTATTTGCTCGAACGCGGCCTGAAGACGTTCGAACTGCGGATGCAGCGACACAATGCGAACGGTCTCGCCGTGGCGCAATTCCTCGCGAACCATCCTCGCGTCAGCAAGGTCTATTACCCGGGCCTGGAAACGCATCCCTACTACGACGTGGCCAAAAAGCAGATGCGCGGCTTCGGCGGGTTAATTACCTTCCTGGTGAAAGACGCCGACTGGAAGCAAACGGCGGCTGTCGTCGACCGTGCCAAGATTGCCCGCATCGCACCGAGCCTGGGCGGTGTTGAGTCGCTGATCGAACAACCGCTCGTGATGAGCTACTTCGACTATAAGCCAGAAGAACGCGCCAAGTTCGGCATCTTCGACAACATGATCCGCCTCGCCTGCGGCATCGAAGACACCGCCGACTTGATCGAGGATTTGAGGCAGTCGCTGGAAGGGTAGTTTTCCAGGCAGTGGTGATTCTGCGTTAGAGAGAAGTACGAACGAGCATGTCAAGCCAACCAAACGGTCATCACTTCCGCACTCGGGCCATTCACGTCGGGCAAGATCGCGATCCGCAGACGGGGGCGATTGTGCCGCCGATTCATGTGGCGTCGACGTTTGTGCAGCCTGGCGCGGGGGAGTGGGGCAAGTTCGATTACTCGCGCAGTGGCAATCCCACGCGATCTGCCTTTGAGGCCACGCTGGCTTCTTTGGAAAGCGGCGTTGGCGGATTGGCGTTTGCTTCGGGCATGGCAGCGACGCATTGCGCGACGATGCTGCTCAGCAGTGGCGATCACATTCTCGCTGGAGCAGACATTTATGGCGGCACGTTTCGCCTGCTGCACAAGGTGGTTAATCACGCGGGCATCAGCGTGTCGCTGGCGCCGAGCACGAACCTCTCGGACTTTGAAGCCGCGATCAAACCCAACACGAAACTCATCTGGATCGAGAGCCCCGGCAATCCGCTGATGTCGATCACCGACATCGCTGCGATTGCCGAGATCGCGCATCGTCAGGGCGCGCTGCTCGGTGTCGATAGCACGTTCGCTTCGCCGGTCCTCACTCGGCCGCTGGAACTAGGTGCCGATATCGTCATGCACTCAGCCACCAAGTACATCGGCGGGCATAGCGACCTGCTCGGCGGGGCACTCGTCGTGCGCGACAAAACGCTGCGCGATCGCCTCTACTTCTTCCAGAATGCCACCGGCGCGGTGATGGGTCCGTTTGAATGCTTCCTCGCCAGTCGCGGCCTCAAGACAATGGACCTGCGCGTGCGGGCGCAGTCGCAAACGGCCATGCAACTGGCCGAATGGTTGCAGCAAGACGAGCGCGTCAATCGCGTGTTGTATCCCGGCCTGAAAGATCATCCGGGGCATGCGATTGCCGCGCGGCAAATGGATGGCGCGTTCGGGGCGATGCTTACGTTCGAAGTGAAGGGGGATTTTCAAAAGACCAAGCGAGTTTGCGAATCCACGCAATTGTTTCAGTTGGCGGTCAGCTTGGGCGCGGTAGAATCGCTAATCGAACAGCCGGCGTCGATGTCGCACGCCAGCTACGATCCGGCTGCCCGGGCCGCGCATGGGATCACCGACGGTTTGATTCGTCTCTCCGTCGGTCTCGAAGCCTATGAAGACTTGCGAGCCGATTTAAATCAAGCGCTGAACGCCTGAACCGTGTGAAGGATGTGTTCTGATGACGAAGTGGTCCCTGCAACTCGCCTGTCTGCTGGTTACGCTTGTCGTCGGTCTCGTTTCCTCTGGGTTGGCTCAATCACCGCCCGTCAAAAGGTCAGAAGCCGAACTCACCAATCTCGGTACACGCAAGAAGGGCGTCGATTGGCCGATCTTCTTGGGGCTAACGCAGGACAGCAAGTCTCCCGAGACGGGCATTATCACCAAGTGGACCGCCGCGAGTCCGCGGATTGTTTGGCAACGACCTCTGGGCACGGGCTACGGCGCACCGACCATCAGCAAAGGCAGGCTGTTTCAGTTCGACCGCTTCAGCGATCAGGCGAGAATCTATTCGCTCAATGCCGAGACCGGCAAAGAGCTGTGGCACTACGATTACCCGACCGACTACTCCGATTACTTTGGCTACAACAATGGCCCCCGTTGTTCGCCGGTGGTTGATGGCAACCGCGTGTATGCCTACGGCGCCGAAGGGACGCTCACTTGCCTCACAGCTGACACCGGCAAGCTTGTCTGGCAAGTGAACACGCAGAAGGACTTTGGCGTCGTGCAGAACTTCTTCGGCGTCGGCAGCACGCCCGTTGTCGAAGGTGACTTATTGATTGTGATGGTCGGCGGCAGTCCCGATTGGGCGCAGTCGCTCGGTGCCGGCGCGCTCGACCGAGTCGAAGGAAACGGCAGCGGGATTGTGGCCTTCGACAAGTTCACCGGCAAAGTGAAGTACAAAGTTAGCGATGAACTGGCGAGCTACGCATCGCTCAAACTGGCCACGATCAATGGCCGGCGGTGGTGCCTCGCCTTCTGTCGCGGCGGGCTGATCGGCCTGGAGCCCAAGAGCGGCAAGCTCGATTTTGCGTATCCCTGGCGCGCGAAGATTCTCGAGAGCGTGAACGCAGCCATGCCCGTGGTAGTCGGCGACGAAGTCTTCGTGAGCGAAACCTACGGCCCGGGAAGTTCGCTGCTGAAGGTTTCGCCTGGTAGCAGTGAAGTGGTGTGGAAAGACGATGATCGCCGCCGCGCGAAGGCGATGATGACCCACTGGAACACGCCCGTCTATCACGACGGTTACTTATACGGCAGCAGCGGTCGCCACACCGAGAACGCCGAACTTCGCTGCATCGAATGGAAGACCGGTAAGGTGATGTGGAGCGAACCGGGACTCACGCGCTCGTCGCTGCTGTATGCCGATGGCCATTTCATCTGTCAGGCAGAGTACGGCCAGCTTATCGTTTTCAAAGCAAATCCGCAGAAGTACGAACCGGTCACCGAAATCGAACTGCGCCAGCCTGCGGCGGGTCCGGCATTACCCGGTCCCAAGCTGCCCGGCGCTGATGCCCCGCTCGAACTCTTAAAATATCCCTGCTGGGCCGCACCGGTCCTTTCGCACGGCCTGCTGTACGTGCGCGGTGACGATCGACTCGTCTGTTTGGAACTGATTCCCGAAAAAGGATAGCAATAATTTGTCAGGGAAGCCAAAACGCTTGTTCATTCGATTTAGTCATTAACTGCGAACCGTACAATTGCTACGATATCGCGAATGAACTGTTCATTGAATGACATACCTGATAGTTGTTGAGGAACTACGGTGATCAAATTCTCTTGCGGAGCCTGTGGAGTAAAGATTCGCGCAAAGCCCGAAAAGGCTGGAACCAATGCGAAGTGTCCGAAGTGCCACTCGCCGATTGCCATTCCAATGAGTGAAGACCAAGAGGTGTTGGTAGCAGAACCGGTCATAGAGCCGTTTGAGTTCAAAGGAGATCGGCTTGGAATGCAGTTGAGCGCTTTCAAGGCAAAGCATCACCGACTGGTCCAGGGTCACGACAAGCCAATTCCTTGGTGTTCTGATATCTGCGAAGGCGTGGATAATGACTCGTTATTTAGCAAGGCATACTTCGCCGAAGCTGGATTAGCGAACTGTAGGCTTGACTTCCCTTTCGAGGCATTTCATGGGCGCGATCCGCAAACTGTTGCTGGCGTTCCGACAACATTGCTGCTTTACCATTTTGTTGACGCTCAGCTTTTCAAAGTCAGCGCGTTTTTTGAGGCTGGTCATACGGAGGCAGTACTGGCTGCTCTCACGGCGAAGTACAGTTCGCCACGCTCGCATGACGACAGTTCTTATATTTGGGAAAATGACGTTTCAACTATTGTTTTGATTCGGGGCAAGCGAAAGAACCAGTGGAAGTCAGATTCCAGCATTTTGTTTTTCGTTCATGTGGATCTGAATAAACTCGCGGAGTCAAGAGAACCTGGTCCTGCTGTAGATGATCTGTAGATTGCCAGAGCCCCGAACTTGTCACCAATATATTGCAATGCAGATGGGTTTTTGCTCCCTGCTCCCTTTCAATTGTCACTGAAGCTAATCATGCCCGCGCGCACCATCGCTATCGGCGATATTCATGGCTGTCATACGGCGCTTACGGCGCTGCTGCAGACGGTTCAGCCTACTGCAGAAGACACGCTCATTATTTTGGGCGATGTTGTGGACCGCGGACCTGCGACCAAAGAGTGCATCGACACCATCATCGGCCTGGCCGATCAATGCCTGACGATCTCGCTGATGGGCAATCACGAAGAGATCATGCGGGCGGCAATCGGCGGTGGTGAAGGAATGCTGGAAATGTGGCGCGCGATTGGCGGTCTCGAAGCCCTCGAATCCTATGGCGGGTCGCTGAAGGACATTCCCGCTTCGCACCTGAAGTGGCTCACGCTGCTGCGCTCGTTTTATGAGACACCCACGCATATCTTTGTGCATGCCACGCTTGAGCCAACAATGACGATGGCCAATCAGCATCGCGACTTTTTGCGCTGGAAGAAACTCGGCGGCAATGAGCGGCCGCACGTCTCTGGCAAGCGAGTGATCTGTGGTCATACGCCACAAGCCGATGGCTACCCGCTCGCGTTCCCCGGTTGGGTCTGCATCGATACAGGGGCCTACCGCATGAACTGGCTCACGGCGCTTGACGTGGACAGCGATCATGTCTGGCAAGCGAACGAAGCGGGACAGACTCGCGAGTTCGAACTGGCGAAGTACAACTGAAGCAGCCCAACGAATCGAAATCCTAAGTACCCTCGGCGATCATCATTCTGTGCCCACTGAAAACGATCCTCGCGTCTTCTTTGCCGCTGAGCGCACCCTGCTCGCGTGGCTCCGCACCGGTCTCGCCGTGATTGGTGTAGGCTTTCTTGTGGCGAGATTTGGCCTGTTTCTGAAGTTGATGCGGCATCCCACGGGTGATGTATCGCCACCGATCTTCTCGTCGCTCATTGGCATCGGCTTTGTTTTGATTGGTACCTTGATGATCAGCCTGGCCGCCTGGCAGCAGACTCGCTTTTGCAGCGAGCTCACGGCTGACCAGCGGCCCAATCGCTACTGGATGAACTTCAGCGTCTTCATGGCCTGGCTGATTTCGTCGCTGAGCATTGCCCTGGCGGCTTATTTGCTGATCACATCAGGGCTGCTTGGAATTGGCCAAGGGTGACGAATCAATTATGCCGTTTCCCTGGGAAGTCCCTCTGTACTTGGCACTGCTTAGCGCGCCTCTGTGGCTCCCGGCAGCAATCCTCATTTATCATGTCGCCACTGCACCTTCGATCTGGAGGTTCAGCCTGCAGTGGTTGTTGATCCTGATTCTTGCCGAGTGTCTCGCCCTGGTGGCCTGCATGGCAGTGGTGAAGAAGCTATCTCACTAGCGATGTCTGCTTAGCTGCGGAGGGCATCCCAGGCATCTTGTTGTTCATCAGCGCTCGCTAAATCGAACCTCCGACTTCAGCAAATTTGGCGGCAAATCAAGTTGCGGCAGCAGTGCGTCTTGCATCGCCTGAAATTCCGCCGGTGAGTATGCCAAGGGCTGCAATTCAAGTGAGTCGGCGATGAACGCCAAGACGTTTCTCGAATTCTCGCTGGGCCAATCATCGCCGCTTGGATCCTGCCAGTTTGCCGAGTTGTAGGCAGCCAGCGTATCGGCTGGGCTGTAGACCAATTGTTCCATGAAAAAATAGCCGCGAATGAGGCCAAAGCAGAGAAAGTCTCGGAAGCTCTTCCCAACAATCACATTGGCAAAGCCACTCGGCTCCGTCATCACCACAGGCGAAGCCGCGTCGATCTTGCCGTTTTGCGACAGAAAACTGAAATGCGTTCCGTCACCTCTGGTCTCCGCAAACATGCGGGTGTTCTGTGGAGAGTGTTCGTAACCGCCATGCTTGTAGGGCAGGACCAGATTTAGACCGATGACATCAAGCCCGTGTAAGGGACCTTTCGGAAATCGTCTTTCGATTTCCGGTTCCAACGATCGCAATTTGTCTAGCAGCGGAATTGCATCGACTATCACGTTGGCCTGCGTCATAGGGCCGGCTTGATGGGAAGTTCCGCAACTGGTCGCGACAAGCGGCAGCGAGGCGACTGTAGTAAGGAACTGTCGTCGGGGAATGGTCATTTTGATAGTCGCTCCTTGTGCCGTCGCGTCTTAATTCTGCTGGAGTTTCGCCAGCGGGATTGTCAAAAAGAATAAACCGCGGCTGTCCTTCTCTTTCGCGTCGACATCGTAAAACACCACGCCGATCGTGTCTTCGTTGATTTCGACCGTGCGCGGGCACGCGCGGCCGCCGATGGCGCGGCCTGGATTGTAGTACTCATAGGTGCGGTCCCAAGTCAGGCCGTCGTCCGTCGAGATCACGTAGCGAATCCGTTCGCCGCCAACGCCGGGGCCGAGTATCTCGGAGGCAAGGAGCCAGCCATTGGACAGGCAGACGAGTTCGTGCCGCCAGCCTTGCGAATGGATGTCAGGCATGCCCTTCGTTACTTGCCAGGTGCGGCCTTCGTCGGTGGACCGCAACCCTTTGCCGCTAATGCAGGTTCCTTTCGGCGTGCGGACGATCGGCACGAGGCCATGGTTGCGATCGTCGCCAAACTTCTCCGCCGTAGAAGTGCTCGGGCGGAAGACGAACGTCCGGTCGTCGAGCGAGCAGAGCCAGCGATCGGGACCTAACTCGACGATCGGGTGGCGGATCACACTGCGGACTTTTTCATCGCGAGGCAGCGGCAACGGCTCGCTCCAAGTGGTGCCCTCGTCGCTGGAAATCGAATAGAGTACGCTGCGCGGCTCTTGCTCGTTGGTGTCGGTGCTCCAACGATTCCAGCAGTGGACGATTCGGCCATCGGCCAGTGCCGTCAACGAACCGGGGTAATAGCTCTTCTTGATCGTAGGCGCGAAGGGCTCCGGTTGCGACCACGTTTGGCCATCGTCGGTCGAACGCAAGATGCGCAGGTCGCGATGATTCACTTGCCCGAAGGTGACGACGAGCGTTCCTTTCTTGGTGCGGCAAATCGACGGATGAATATGGCCACCTACAGGGCTGGCGATTTTGAGGAGCGACTTGAGATCGGCGGGTTCGGCACCTTGCACCGAGGAATTGAGAGCCAGCAACAGGGCAGTAAGAACAACGCGCAGCATCATGGTGGGGACTCTTCCTTTCGCTGTTTCTTCTCAACTCGCACCCAAACTTCATTGATGGGTGTGCCGGCGGCTGTTGAGCCCCTGTGAAGCCACTTATTGCCGTCGAGCTTCCAGGTAAACTTCGACTCCTTACCGATCAGATCGGCTGTTCCTTCGTTGGACGTGTACTCCACCGTCTCGATATAGTCTTCGCCCTGCTTGGAGTAGGTGCCACCGTGGCTGCGGATGAACTTCCCATCCTTGTCGTACGAGATACCGGCAAAGTGAGTCGGTGTGATGTGCTTCAGAATCGTGATCGTTTCGGGCACTTCGGCGGTCATTCCTCCGCGTGTAACGCTCTTCAGTTTCCAGGTGCCGATTAGCTTGTTTTCGTCATCGGCGGCCACAGCTAGGGAAGCGTTTCCGACGAGCCACAGAACGGTTAACACCGCAACGATGCGCGTGAGCATGGCAGGCTCCTTCGATAGTAACCAGCGGTCGGCAAAATGATGACCACGAGACAACGCTCTGATTTTCGCCTGTTATAGGTCCAAAACGACCCGCGAGCAAATTGCCAAGCGCGCAGGATCGACACTCCGCGTACAATAGTCGCCAGTCAGGCGGCCGAGAGGATTTTGTAGCATCCCGGTGCCGAGTTTATTTTCTGAAGAGAACCACGGATGAGCACTTTGCGTGCTGAGATTATTTCGATTGGCGACGAACTGACCAGCGGTCAGCGAGTGGATACGAACAGCGCGTGGCTCTCGCAACGGCTGGGCGAGTTCGGCGTGCCTGTCGCCTTTCATACCACGGTGGCCGACAACCTGTCCGACAATGTGCAGGTCTTTCGCCTCGCTTGCGAGCGGGCTGACATCGTCATTGCGACGGGCGGCCTGGGTCCGACCGCCGACGATCTCACTCGGCAAGCGGTTGCCGAAATGGCCGGCGTCGATCTGGTGCAAGACGAAGGGGCGCTCGAACACATTCGCGCGCTGTTCGCCCGCCGCAAACGCGAGATGCCGGCGAGCAACCTGGTGCAGGCTCTCTTTCCGCGAGGCAGTCGCGTGGTGCCCAATCCGCACGGTAGTGCCCCGGGCATCGACCTGACGGTGCCGCGCGCGGGGCAAGAACCGGCCAGGCTCTTCTGTTTGCCTGGGGTGCCCGCCGAGATGCAGGAGATGTGGCAAGCGACGGTCGCTCCGGCGATTGTCAGCATGCTCGGTAAGCCCCGCGTGATTCATCATTACCGAGTGAAGTGTTTTGGCGTGGGCGAAAGTGATCTGGAGGGGATGTTGCCCGATCTGATTCGCCGCGGCCGCACGCCGACGGTTGGAATCACCGTCAGCAAGGCCACCATTACCTTGCGCATCACCGCTGAAGGTGAATCGGTCGAAGAAGCACGCTGCTCGATGCAGCCCACAATCGATGTAATTCACCAGTGCCTGGGCGAACTGGTGTTTGGCGACGAAGACGAGGAACTGCAGCATGCCGTGACGCGGCAGCTGAAGAGCCGGGGACAAACCGTGGCGGTCGTCGAATGGGGAACGGCTGGCCTCATCGGGCATTGGCTGGGCGAATGTGCCGATTGCGCCAGCGTGTTGAAAGGAAGCCTCATGCTGCGAGATGCTGCCGGCATCACGCTGCTATCGAACCTGGCCGCCGATATGGCCCAAATGATGGGCCTCAGCGCCGAAGGAACCCTGAGCGTGGTGGCTCAGGCAGCCCGCGAACGCTTTGAAAGCGACTTTGCCTTGGTCATTGGTCCGTTTCCGCCGGTGGTCGACAAGACAGCCGAGCCAGGCAATGTGACGCTGGCAGTGGCTTGTCCGACGGGTGTGATCACGCGCCAGGTTCCCTTCACCGGCCATCCCGATATTCTGAAGCCACGCGCCGCGAAGCAGGCGCTGAACCTGTTACGGCTGGCGATCACCAGCACCGCGTAGTATCCCGCGCGATCAATGGTGTTGATGTTTGTGCTCGGCACGCTTGGGCTTGCTGACATGGCGAGGCCGATCGTCGTTCTTCATCTTTTCGAACATCACTTGCAGAACGCCCCAGCCGGCTACGATGACTCCTGTCGCCACGATCGAGTACTTGATCCACGAGAGACGCGAAATAGCATTGTCCCGGGCCTGCACCGATTTCTCGAAGGCCGCTTTGGCCTCGATGTATTCTTTGTCCTTCAGGTTGGGCTCACTATGCGAGTGAGGCTTCGAGTGGTCGTGCTCTTTGCCGTAGGTCGCGGTATGCAGCCGCGCTGAGTTTTGGCCATATTCAAGGGCTTGCTCGTTGGTCCAAACAGTCTGCACGGGTAACGCCGATTGAAACCAATAGCCGATGAACATGAGCGCCAAACCAACCATCATCGCTCCAGAAGGGGCATAGCTTTGATTCATGAGAATCCGGGCCTGTAGTAGGTGCTGGTTGGTATGTCCCGGTGAGGAGTCTGTAGTGCGTTTCTAGGGAGGCGTGACCGATTCGCCATCTTCGACGCTGATGAGCCTGGCCATCAGGTACTCATCGACATTGTTCATGAGCATCGAAATGTGGCCATCAGCATAGGCCACATTCACGCCACCAGGATGTTCGCTGCGCGGCGCGGCCGACAAGTAGTTATTCGAGCCTGCTCCAAACGTGTTGCAAGGCATACGGCGCAGTTGCGCTTCGGCCGGATCGGGACAGTTGTAAAGCATGTCCAGGTTCGAGCCCTGATTGTTCGGCGGTTGAGTCTGCCCCAGGCTGGCCGACCAAGGTGTGTAGCCACTATCGTTCAGGCCATAGTTGAGTATCTGATCGTGCATGTCGAACGAGAGCAACGTCGAACCGGTCCAGCCCAGAGCCCAAGCCCCGCGTTGATCGAGTGGGTTGGCCCGCGTACGAACCTCGGAAAGCATCAGGCAGTTGGAAGTACCCTCGCTGGCCAGATGGCGGTGAGCATGCGGCAAATGGGAAGTCAGCACCCCGCGGTAGCGATGCTGATACTCCACATGAATCGGACCCACAAACGCCGCGTAGTTCCCTTTCGCGACCACACGATTGTTCGTGAACGTCGGGTCTTGATACATCCGCCCTTTCGTACTGTCGCTGGGGCAGAGCAGCACGTTGATCTGGTTGGCTTGCGGGTTATTCGGCTGATCGATCACGCTGCGGCCGAAGTCGAACTTGCTATGCAGAGCCGACTGCTCGATGTAGGGCAGCGTGAGCACAATCCAGCTCATCATGGTGCCGCTGCGCGAGTCGTACTGCGTTTTGATCGACGTATCGACAATGCCCGAAGCGGGAAAGACCTTCAGCGAAGACTCGTAGTTCTCGACGCCGAGCGCTAACTGCTTCAAGTGATTCTGACACTGAATGCGCCGGCTCGCTTCGCGGGCGGCTTGCACGGCCGGAAGCAACAGCGAGACCAAGACGCCAATAATGGCGATCACAACCAGCAACTCGACGAGCGTGAATGCTCGCCGGTGATGGCGCGTTCCTGCAGCCAGACACGGGTCCATACAGCCCCCAGCCAGAGAAGAAAGAAAAGTTGGCAGGAAATCCAATCGCCCGTTCCGCAAGTCAGTGGACTCGGTGTCAATTCAAAAAGCAAGGCAATCACTGCAAAAATCAACCGGCGATCGTTCTTCGTCAGCCGATCCTGGCAAGCTGCTCCAATTGGAAAAGAAGTGCCGCCGGGCCAGCTTCGCAAATAGTCGTCCTGGATATAATGCCGGGAATATGAACAGCGTTCCCGCACAGACCGAACCCCTGCTGACGCCGGCACAATTCCTGAAAGGGATTGGCCCCGTCAAAGCCGAGCTACTCGCCAAGCTCGAGCTGTACTACGCGCGCGATCTGCTGTTCAACTTTCCCCGCGCCTATCAAGACATGAGCGAGCTGCGCACCATCGACCAGCTCGAAGAAGGCAAGCTCGCGAGCGTGACCGGGGTGATCGAAGAAGTCGACCTGCGCAATACGGGCACCGGCCGCTCGCTGCTCGGCGTGCTGCTCAAGCAGGGGCCCAGCTATCTGCGGGCGCTGTTTTTCAATCAGCCTTACCTGCGACCGAAATTTCAAGTGGGTCGCCGCGTGCTCCTGGCCGGCGAGCCCAAAATGCAGGGCATTCGCTGGGAGATGGTCCACCCCAAGTACGAGTTTCTGGCCGATGACGACGACGTTCCCGCCGGGCGCATCTTGCCCGTCTACTCGCTCACCGAAGGTCTGAATCAGACTCAGATGCGGCGGATCATGCAGGGCATCGTCGAAGCGCATGCGCAACTGGTCGACGACGTTTTTCCCGAGGACTTTCTCGATGCTCACCAGCTGTGGCCGATCCGCGCGGCCTTGCCACAGATTCATCAGCCCCGCGATCAGGACAGCCTGGAACAAGCGCGGCGCCGGTTCATCTATCAAGAGCTGTTTGTGTTGCAACTGGCCCTGGCGATTCGCAAGTGGCGTTTGACCCACCATCGTCGCGCGCCCGCGCTCCCCAGTTCGGCCCGCATCGACGCCCGCATCACGCGGCTGTTTCCGTTCGAGCTGACAGCCGAGCAACGGACCGCCATCGATCAAATCGCGGCCGATATGGGTCACGAAGTGCCGATGAATCGCCTGCTGCAAGGTGACGTCGGCAGCGGCAAGACTGTGGTCGCCATGTATGCCATGCTGCTCGCCGTGGCCCACGGCAAACAGGCCGCGCTCATGGCCCCGACCGAAGTCCTCGCGCGACAACACGTGCTCACTCTTTCGACGGCACTGAAGGCGAGCCAGGTGCGCATTGGCCTGCTCGTCGGTTCACTCTCGGCCAGCGAACGCAAGCAAACGCTCGATAAGCTGGCGGCCGGCGAGCTCGATATTCTCGTCGGTACGCAGGCCGTTACTCACGCATTGAATCAAGCGGGCCCGGCGACGTCGCAAACCGATGGCCTCAGCGAGGCCCTGGCCGGTGGTCGCTTCGCGAAGTTGGGGCTGGTGGTCATCGACGAGCAACACAAGTTCGGCGTGAACCAGCGCGCGGCCCTGAAGCGCGCGGGCATCGATCCGCATTATCTGGTGATGACCGCCACGCCGATTCCGCGCACGGTCACCATGACTCTCTTCGGCGATCTCGATGTCAGCACGCTGCGGGCGGCACCACCGGGCCGGCAAAAGACGCACACCTATCTGGCCGTCGATGGCCAGCGCAGCCGGTGGTGGAACTTCTTCCGCCAAAAACTGGACGAAGGTCGCCAGGCCTACGTGATCGTGCCGCTCGTCGAAGAAACCGAAGCCGTCGAAGCGGCCAGCGTGCAACAAACGCTCGAGGTGCTGCAGCGGGGCGAGTTGCTCGGCTATCGTCTCGCTGCCTTGCATGGCCGCATGACGCCGATCGAAAAAGAATCGGCCATGGAGAGCTTTCGTCGCGGCCGGACACAGATTCTCGTCTGTACAACTGTGGTCGAAGTCGGCGTCGATGTCCCCAACGCCACGCTCATGACCATCGAAGGTGGCGAACGCTTTGGTCTCGCGCAGTTGCATCAGCTCCGCGGACGCATCAGCCGTGGCAGCCATGCGGGCTATCTATGTGTCTTCGCGAATCCAACGACCGACGACGCTCAGCGAAGGCTCGATGCCTTCACCAAATCGACTGATGGCTTCGAGCTGGCCGAACTCGATTTTCAACTGCGCGGCCCGGGCGACCTGTTCGGCACGCGGCAGCACGGCTTGCCGCCGCTACGCATCGCCGATCTGGCTCGCGATGTGGCCATCGTCGAAGAGGCCCGCAGCGATGCGCAAACACTCATCGCTGCCGACCCCGACCTGACCAACCCTGCCTACGCCAAGCTCAAGCGCATGGTCCTCGTTCGCTACGGCGAAGCGCTCGAACTGGGTGATGTCGGCTAACTAGCAGCCAATTACTCTGGCAGCAGGATAACCTACTCTGGCAGCAGGACAACCTTCGACGCTTCGTACTGAATCAGCTCGCCATCGGCACAGCGGAGCACCAGCGTGCCATAGATCCGCTGCCCGGCCCGTGCGGGATCGACGATGTGTACCACCACGCGCGTTTGTGCTGCGGCGGGCAAGGTCAGGTCGCTAACCAACCGCGACCAGACTCGCCGGCTGGGGTCATAGTCCGCGGGTCCAAAGCGAAGCTCATACGCAGGAATGCCCACGCCGGGAATCAACGGCCGGCCAGCATTCCGCTGATAGAAGATCGCTTCCTTCACGACCTTATCGGTGCCGCTGGTGTTGGTGTAGGGCATCACCTGGCCGCCGGGTCCCGAAGGATAAACGGGCAAGCGACTGTTCACGTCGGGCGTTACTACCTGCGTGGGAAACTGCACCACGGGTGAATCGACGACAGCGTCTCCCACGCGGCGACCATCGGGCATGTAGCCATCGTTCAGGCGATAACCGGAGACGGGTGCTCGGTAGGCAGGTACCACCACCGGCGTCACATACGAGCGACTCCACCAGTTGCGTTGAATCGCCAGGATCAGCAAGGTGCCAATCAGCACGCCGCCAATCAGGTAAATCCACTTTCGCTGGCCGGCGTGCCGCCAAAAGCCGTCAAACGACCTGCTGGTGGCCAGCCGATCGAACTGGGCCTGCTGGGCAGCCGGTGAAGCATTAGGAACCGATCGTTCGGGAGAAGTCGACATGGTCAGGGTCTCGCTAGTCAAAAGTGGCAACCGAAAACGCCCTCCATGCTTGATTGCCACTAGTGCAAATTAAATGCCATTCGATTTATGGCTATTTATCGGCCATTCGCTGTCCTTTCCCGACTCCCAGCGCTCCACGTTGACCGCGCTCAGGTCATGCCAGGGTCATTCGGCCCATTTCGGCCCGCCGCCGCCGATTCTCGCGAACCCGCCGGTTCCGCCCCCGCACTTTCTGTTTACAATGTCGCGTCCCCAAGGCTGGGTGGCGAAATTGGCAGACGCACAGGACTTAAAATCCTGTGGTGGGTAATCCACCGTACGGGTTCGAGCCCCGTCCCAGCTATTTTTCTGGCGGTGGCAATACGTGCGGAGAGTCCGCTTCTGAGGGCTGCAATCTGCGAGGCGGGATATCGCCCACTCCCTATTGTGGATCCTGCATCGCCGCAGTTTTTAAAGCAGGTGCTCTGAATTGGTAACCGTAGTACCGCGCGGCAAGCGCGAACGCGACCACGCAACCGGCACTTGCCAGATTCACCTTCAGTAAAGACGACGTCGCAACTCCGACGTCGTCGAGCAACCATTTGCTAATAGGTAACTCCACCATCATGACACCGAACGCCACGGTCAGGTAGCCGATGCCAATCACAATGTAAAATCGCTTCAAGAGCAGTAGGCAGATCAAGGGCACGTTGACTGCCGCTGGTAGCGCGATACAGATTTGAATCATTCGGTGGGCGGCAGCGCTTTTGGCGTCATTGAAAAACACTCGATTCACCAGTTGATCGACTCCCAGCACGCAAGCCAGAAACGTCACGTAGATCAGCAGTCCTCCCAGGCCGAACTGAGGCCGCGAGCGAACACCGCCGTCAGGTAGATCTTCATAGTTCATTTGCAAATGGAACGTGTGAGCAATCACCAAAACTGGAATCAGCGGAATCAGAAGCAATTCCAGAGTCACTACCGAAATCAGCAGAAATGGCGGCCTGAATTCCCAGGCGGATTCCCAATGCATCGTGAGCGCAGCGCAGATTACCCATGACCACGGCGCCGATACGAGTAGCCGCCAATACCAGTCGGCCGGACCGAACGCCAGCCAAGCTGCGGCCAGGACGCACTGTCCTACCGCGATACCTATAGCCCACTCGGTGGCGTCTTCATCCCAAAGCAACATTGCGATGATTGCAAAGTAGCTCGACACAATGAAGACGGGCAATCGCCAATAAATCAGATATCTAGGATCGTGAAGCATTTTGCCTCCCTGCGACCAAAGGCCTTATTCACGAACTGTTCCTGAGCATCAATCCGTGCGTGAACATGTTCCGCCAATGGGAGAGGGAGAAAGTCGTTTGTTCAACTGCGACAAACAAAGACATCCGCCGTTCGTTGCAACTTATAGCAATCGACATGCGGGTTCGAGCCCCGTGGTGGCGACTTTTCTTGTGTCGCTGCTCAGCGATTCAAAACGGGTCGATAGGGCTTTGTTGTCTGGGCGGTCTTGGTTGCCGTGAGCTGCTTTGCCAGTTCTCGATTGGCCTGAATGGCCGCGTCGCACAATTGGCGCTGCTCGGGCGAGTCGAATCCCGCTGCTTTTCGTTGCTCGTTCAAGGCAATCACTTGCTCGATGTTCGCGACTTGCAATTCCCAGAGCGTCTTACTTCGATTCGCCTCCCACCAGGCTTGGGCCTGCTGTTTCTCGCTGGGCAGCTCGCTTGTGCCGAAGCCCGGTGTTCCTCGAGGATCAGGCACATTCCAAGGAACGTAGACCTTCAATTGCCGCCCGAAGATTTGTTGGCACAAGTAACCCACGGACCGGTGATAGACGGCAGCAGACGCCAAGCTGTCTTCCGAAAAGCTGAATCGCGGATCGTCCAAATGCGCGATCAATTGTGGGAATGCCAAAATGCCGAGCTTAGTCAGCTCATCGGTCGCTTTCCAAATCGCCTCTTCGGTTGGAGCCAACTCCTTCGATCCCTTGCCTGGTGCAGTCGCCTTCGACGCCAGGTTCTCAATCAGCTGCGCAATCTGCTTGGTCTGCGCTTCCGTCGGTTCTGCGCCGTTCAGCGCACATGCCAACGAATGAACCAGGAATAACAGCGGGACTACGAGTAAGTTTGCGCAGCGCATGTTAGATCCTGTGAGAATTGTTTGCCCGAACGGCCATCGCTGAGCTCGCCTCCGTGTGGCCATCATTTTGCACTAGCTGCGAACCAAAGTCTGCTGGTGCAGAAAGCGCGTGGGTGAACCCAATACGGAAGCCTGAGACAGTTTGGGTGCGGAATTAGATGAAAATGCATTGAAAAGAAACATCGGACATACTTGACAATAGATCACGAGTGTGAGCTAATTGCGGGAAGCTCTTTTGTAATGTGGAGGTTGAGAAGCGGGCCCGGGTAACGCGGTTGGGTTACGTGGTGCGCGCGAGGCGGGACGGAGATTGGGATGGAGGAGCCTGTCCAAGAAGGGGGCAGGTTAATGGACAAAAGGAGCGAGTTGGAAAAGTTGTGGTGGAGTCGCAAGTGGTCGAGGGGCAGCAACTTCGGGCGAAAATCGGGAATGGGAGCGTGTCCAATAACCCTGACAGTTGTTGGACGTTTTGGGGTGGGGAGGGCGAGAGTGTGCCAGGCTGGGAAGTGGGAGATGGCAGAGTTCATCTCGGCGGAGCGAGATGGCGGCAGATTTCATCTCGACGGAGCGAGATGAGTACGATTTTCATCTCGGCGGAGCGAGATGACTACGGTTGGGGAGCGAGATGAGTACGGTTGGGGGAGGGGTTAGTTTTGTGGTGCGAAGAAGTCTTGCACGCGGCCACGGGCGTTGAGAAAGTGCTGAATCACGGAGTAGTGGCCACCGGAGTACCAGACAATTTCGGGCTTATCGAAGGCTTGCCAGAGCGCTTCGGTGCAGGGCTTGGGAATCACTTCATCGCTCTCGGCATTGAGCATGAGGATTCGCCGGCCGCGGCAGTTGGCCGCATGCTTGAGAATCTCGATGGGCTCGACCGCCGTGCGAAAGTCGTTCAGGCCGTAGCCCGCGTCGATCAGTTTCTGGCGTTCGCGGCGAAACTCGCGCGCTTCCCAGGCAATGCGACCCAAGTCCCCACCGGCGAGCAGCACGCAGACGTTTTTCAAGCGCGGTTCCGACGAAGCAGCCAGCGTGCCGGTGATGCCACCCAGGCTGATGCCAAAAATGCCGAGTTGTTCGCTGTCAATCTCGGGACGACTCATGAGCCAGCCGGTGGCCCGGCGAATATCGAGCACGGCTTGTGTCATGCCGGCGACGGTTTCGTCGGGATTGGCACTGATCATCCGGCGATTCACTTCCGCTGGTCGTCGCGGTCCGTAGTAAGGCATTTTCACGAACAGGGCTGCCGTGCCACGTTGGGCGAGCGAACCCGCGAACATGCGCGAGAGGGCAAAGTCGCCGCCGAGAATATGCAGCACGATTACGGCGGGCTTCTTCCCTTCGCCGCGCGGGCGATAGTACTCGCAGTGAACCGTGTTATTGCATTCAAACGGCGTGACGACCGGCGACGGGAAAGTGACGTCCCAGATATCGTGGTTCGAGAGTTCGACGTTCAGCCGTTTCATCTCGTAGCTGAAGTCGTGCTCGGCCAAACGAAACCGCTCGGCGACTTGCATTTCGGCGGCCGCTTCGGCCGGCTGAAAGCGAGCGGTTCCGCGCTCGAGGTTGGCGCTGGTCGCATCAGCCGAGAGGAGGCCGGAGATTGCCAGCAGGAAAGTAGCGGCGTTGGAGATCACAGGCAGGTTCCCGTAGGTAGACAGCATGCCGCTGGCAGTGATGCGGCAAGATGGCAGACTACCATGGGCCGGGCGACATTTCACGCGACCAGCGGATTTGCGACCGCAAAAGGGGGGTGTCCAACAATCGGGGCAATTGTTGAGCACAAGATAGCGCAACTCTCGGGTTTGCGAGCAATCTGCGTTCAACAACGAAGGCTAAAGTTGGACAAGTTGGTTGTGCCAGGAGCCATTTTTGCCGACGCCCGGGCACGCCTAGCGACTTGATCCCTACGGTTACTATTCTTACGGCTACTGGGCCTGCTGGGTTCGCGCCGCTGGCAGTGGCTCGACCTTGACCGTCTGCAGTTTGCCGCCCCGTTCGACCAACAGGTTGAAGGGGGACTCGGCCGTCGCAAGGAGAGTCGAGAAGTCGTTTCCGGTCGCGAACGACTGGCCGTTGAGCGCGTAGATTCGGTCTCGTAGTTTCATGCCAGCAACTTCCGCAGCGGAACCTGGCACGACTTGCGTGAGCAGCATCACACCGGGTTCGCCATCGTCTTCTCGCCAGGTGATGCCCACGCGAATGGGCTGACCAGCGGGAGTGACCTTGATGCTGCGGGGAGTCTCTTCGCCGGCCCGCTGCACTTCGAACGTGCATTCGCCCGCGGCGGCCAGCAACTGCAGCCGCATCGTGGGTTCGTCATTGATCGGCAGGCCATTGAACGACAGGAGTTGATCGCCCACTTTGAGACCGGCCTGTTCTGCGGGCGAGGCTGGCGTGATGGCGGTGATCGCAGCGGGGGCGTCTTTGGCGATGCGCCAGCTGACACCGAAGCGCGGCGGACCGTGACGAACGGGCTGTTCCTTTTGGATCTGTACGTCGGGCGACTCTCGCTTCGACATTTCCCGAAAAGGAGCCGCGGTCTCGGCATTGGCCAGTTCGATGAGCGTGAGGGTCATCAGCCGGCTGACTTCGCGAATCCCTTCGACGTTGAGCAGGTGGGTGTCGTCGCTGGGGCGGTGGTAGTTGTCGTGCAGGCCCGTGTGGAACATGAGCGTGGGAATGCTGCGGGCATAGAAGGGCCAGTGATCGCTGTCTTCCTTCATCTTCCAGGTGAAATCGATGTTCAGGCCGACATGCTGGTTTTGTTCGCTGACCAGGCGACGCAGGCCGGGCGCGGTGCGCGAGCCGTAGATCTCTAGCTTGTCGTTGCGGAGGCGACCGATCATGTCGGTATTGATTTTCAGCTTGATGCGGGCGAGATCGAGTGTGGGTGTGGACAGCCAGTAGCGCGAACCGATGAGCCCGGCCTCTTCGGCATCCCACAGGGCGAACAAGATGCTGCGTTTGGGTCGCTCGGGAAGTTGGTTCAGCCCTTCGGCCACTTCGAGCAAGCCCGCGACACCGCTGGCGTTGTCGTCGGCCCCATTGTGAATCAGGCCGAACGGACCATAGCTGTTGCCGGGGCGACCGTAGCCGACGTGGTCGTAGTGGGCCCCGATGATGATGACTTCGTGTTTCAGCTTTTCGTCGCTCCCTTCCATCATCCCCAGGATGTTGCGATTGGAAGCGCGAAACCCTTGATAGAAGGTTCCCTTGTCGCCGGCCGGCTGCAGCTTGAGTTCGGTGAACCGCTGCACCAGATAGTTGCCGGCTGCTTGCCCGCCGCGGCTGCCTGCCTCGCGACCTTCGAAGGTGTCGTCGGCCAGCACGTCGACGAGTTCCTTCAGTTCTTCATTGGTGATGGAGTCGGCAGCCATCAGCGCGGCTGCCTTCGCCCGGGATTCTTCACCTTGGGCAGCTAGCGGCGAAAGAAGGCCGACGCTGGAAGTCGCAGCGGCGGCGGCAAAAAAAGCTCGGGCCGCGAACCTGTACCAGTTCCCCGGAGTCTTGCGAGTGGTCATGTGTGGAAGCCTCCGTGGACGCAAAATCGTGGGTTCGACCGGCTGTGCTTATCGTATGCGAGCTTACCACCGGTGACGAATAGAGGGGTACTGATCGAAATTTCGGATAGGCAGGCACCCAGGAATGACAAATTCCCCACAGCCGGACTAACCCGCACGGCTTGCAGGAAAGGCGAAGTTCAGTAAAAATTACCCAGCAGGAATTCGCAACCCAACTTGTGCCGGCCGCATGAAAATGCGGATGTCGCTGGGGGCTGTGTTCTGCCGATAGTGTTTTTCTACCGATACTGTTCGTGCTGCTATCGCCCTGCGAGAATGTAGTAACAGACGGTTGATTGAAACTAGCTTGGCGACCCACCAGAGTCCCCGCTAGCGTTTGCACCTGGAGAGGTGGCTGAGTGGTCGAAAGCGCCGGTTTGCTAAACCGGTGTACGGGTCAAACCGTACCGCAGGTTCGAATCCTGTCCTCTCCGTTGATTTACCCAACGCCTGTCGCAAGCTGTTGCAACACAGCAACTTGCGGCAGGCGTTTTTCGTTAGTCCCAGTGACTGAGACTACTGGGACTAACTCACCGGATCGCACCCTTCCCTTGGGCGGTTTAGCTCTTCATTCGTCAGCCAAGCTTGGTCCCCTAGAGCGGGTTCATTTTGGGTCTGGCGGTTTGGTCGTGCATCACGTTTAAAAGCAGCTATGTATAACCAGCCAGCACTAGCTGCTAGCGACGCCAGACGAGACTAAAACCGCTCTAGCTTCTGCCGCCAGCGCGAATAGAACACGTGATCCATGCCGTCATCCCCTTTGATCGGCGCACCGCACCAGATGTTGTAATCCGGATCGGAGAGCTTGGCCGTCATCGGCGCGTGCTTCACCATCGCGACCAGATGCGAGCCGATCTGGTCAAGCAATTGAACATGGCGGTTAACTTGATCGAGCGGACGTCTAGCTACTTTTTGAACGCCGCGTGCTCGGAATCTCCGATCGCCAGCAGAAACGCGAGCAAGTCCAGGATTTGTTCCTTGTCCAGCGTATTCAGCTGACCGGTCGGCATGATCGACAGGGCTGATGGCAAGCGCGAATCGATCGACTCTTTCGCAATCTTGTGTTCCTTGGGAATGGGCGTCGTGGAATACAGCACAATCGTTTTCTGGTCCTCTGAAACGACGTTGCCGGAAACGATCGTGCCGTCTTCGAGAGCTAGCGAAATCGTGCGATATTTCTCCTCGATATTGCGCGAGGGTTCCAGAATCTCGTGCAGCAGGGCTTTCGCATCAGCCTTGTACTTCTTGACGACGTCTTGAAGGTTGGGGCCAACCGTGCGTGTCGGCATCATGCCGTGATGGCCATGATGATCGCCGCCGGCGTGGCCAGCCGCGAGAGAGAAATCCTTATCGCCCAGTTTGTGGCACTGCACGCACGCCAGCGTGTTGAACAGCATCTTGCCCTGGGCGTAGTTCCGTTGTTGCCCCACGTTTTTCAGGTCTGCTACCAGATCGTCGATCTTCCATTCCGTGAGTTTCTTCACCGGTTGAGGATTTTTCGCCAGGAACTCCTGGAGGTTGTTGGTGACAAACAGCGTTCCGCGCATGAGTTGGTGGTGCCCCGGGAACGAGCAGATATACGGGTACGCTCCTTCGGCCGTTGGGGCCGTGAACTCAATCGTCTCTTCCTGGCCATAGTCCACCAATTTAATCGACCAGAGAATGTCATTGCTCTTGGGAACGAAACCAACCTCAAAGCCGCCGGCACCTAGGGCGATGGCCTGCAGGCCAACTTCATCGGCTTTGCCGGGGCTTACAAGCATGATGTTGTGCGGCATGAAGTCCGCGTTGGCAAACGTGAGCCGGACTTTTTTGCCAGGCTTCACGGTCAGCTCTTTCACGTCGTACATCATCTTCTCGGGGATCGTGGCAATGCGGATGGTCGTGAGTTCGGGAGTCTCGCTGAGGATTCCGGACTTCTTCGAAACAGTTTCCAGGGAATCGGCGATCACGCCGCCGTGGATGGTCTTGTCCACATTCTCCCAGAAGTGCTTCACAGTGCTCGCCGCAATGCGTGCATGCGGCACGGGCGACTGCAACAGAACCTGATTCAGCAAGCCCTGATTCTTGACATTGTGCTGCTGGTGCAGCCACAGCGCTTCCAGCAAGTGATGCGCGTCCTCTGCCTTGGTTGGGTCGAATTGCTTGATCCATTTCTTGGTCTCCGCAATGACCTCCTTTGTGTCGCGGCCACTCAATTCGACGCGAGTCCGGTGCCGGATGCCGTCGACGGGAGACTTCAAGTTCTCGAGCAGAGCAGGGATCGGCTGCCCATGAATGGCAACCGGTTGCTGCAAGGGACGCCCCTTGGCAGTCATTCGGTAGATGCGGCCGTGCGCGTGATCGCGATTGGGATCGCGGATGTTGTGCTGCATGTGGCCGATGATCATGTTGTGCCAGTCGCTAATGTACAGCGAACCATCGGGGGCAAAGATCGCATCCGAAGGCCGGAAGTTCTTGTCGGCACTCATCATCAATCCTCGCGATTTTTCCTCTGTCTTCGTGCCGTCGGCATTCGTCTTGACGGCAACCAGTTCATCACCGGCCGGTTCGCCCCAGACATTGCCGGTCTCGGGATTTCGCTCGAGGTGATAGTGCTTGATCCCGAGAAAGCCAATCACGTTGCAGATCAGGAAGTCGCCCTGCATCGACTCGGGGAAATGCGCACTGCTGACAACTTCGCTGGCCGTCACGGGCCGGACTTCCTTTTTGAGCAATTCCTGCATTTTGAAGCCGCTCTTATCGGGGCGAACCTGAAAGGCCCGGCCCCCCGTGCCGTCGGTGGCGTATTGGTAACCCCAATTGTCGAACGCAATGCCGTGCGGATTCGGTGAATTGCCGGCATGCAATGCAATGGTGAAACGCCGCGGATCGAAGCGATACATCGCACTGGCAGACGACTGCAACGAGGGCCCCCAAGGATGCTCGTGGTTGTGCACCATGAAGACGCCGCTCTGCCAGTAAATGCCTCCGTCCGGGCCATAGATCAGATTGTTGGCACCGTGATGTGTGTCGGACGAATCGACTCCCTGCAACATCACCACTCGAACGTCGGCGACATCGTCGCCATTCGTGTCTTTAAGAAACAGGATTTCGGGAGCGCTCGTGACAATCACGCCGCCGTTCCAGAATTCGAATCCCAGCGGGTTTTGGACCTTTGCAAACTCCGTCACGCGATCGGCGCGACCGTTGTTGTCGTCATCATGCATGATGACCAGTGCATCGGTCATCGGCTTGAGCGGCTCCCAATTGGGATAGGTCGGCCAGGCCGCGACCCACAGCCGTCCCTTGGTGTCGAACTGCATTTGCACGGGATTCGCTATCTGGGGAAACATCGCCTCGTCGGCAAACAGACTCACTTCGAAACCCTTTGCGACGCCCATATACTTGATGGCTTCTTCGCCGCTGACGTAGCTCAGCGTTCCCTCCTTCACAGCGCTCGAGCTTTTGCTCTTGCCACCGACATTCGAAATGACTTCGACGGGTTGAGGGACGTTGCTGTCGTCGACGGGCACGTCTTTGCCGCTGGCAATAGCCCACAGCCGCGTGTCGCGGTTCGCTGCCATCACGTCGAGCATCGACAGTTCATGCTGCAGCACCGCGGCATTCGTCTGATCATTCGTGAAGGCCAGCTTGGAGCGCCCGCCCCAAATATCGTTGCCGTCCCGCGCGCGATAGCGATTGTTCCAAATCAATTCCTTGTCCAAAACAGCCTGCCGCAGGGGTTGCAGCGACGCCGAAGCGTTCACCGCCTTGCCGAGCAACGCATGCGCGATCAACTCTGCCAGTCGACGGTTGCCTTCGTCCGACAGATGCACGCCGTTGATGGTGAGCGGCCTGTTCGCGCTCTCAAATAGCTTCTGTGTAGGATGAAACAGATCGACGTAGCCGACTCCCGCTTCCTTGGCCGCCGCTTCCGTCGCATGCGCATAGGCTGCGAGTTGTGCGTTGTGGCCTTTGCCATCGGGCACATTCGGATTGCGTGTGTCCTCGTGCGCGATAGGACTGAATAGCACGATGCGCGGCAGGCTCTGGCCATTGGGTTTCGCGCCGCGCGTCCGCTTCACGAATTCCAGTAGTTGGGCTTTGTACTCTTCGGGCTTCCCGTCGTACGATTCGTTGTAACCAAAGAACGCCAGTACGACGTCGGCTTTCACGTGTCGCAGATATTCGGTCATCGAGGTCGCGCCGCCGCTCCGCGGATACGAGTTCGGCCGATCGCCGCTTGCACTCATATTGCGAAACCGCACTTGCTGGCCCAGTAACTCACTTTGCAGCACTGTTTCCAACCAGCCATCATGCTGCATGCGGTCGGCTAGACCGTTGCCCAGAATGGCAACGACGTCGCTCTTCTGGAACTTGAAAGGGGTCGGGTCGCGATAGTCGGCCGGCACCTCGGCCAACGCGGGTTCGGGCTTCGCGTCTTCCTCGCCACCCGCGGCGAGTTGTACTTTTCCGCCGACTGGTTGGCCGGGCTTGCCATCGTAGGAGAGATATTGCAGCTTGCCATCCTTCTTCACGTCAATTTCGAGTCCCTGCGGCGCTGCGACACCTTTCAGGGAAAACACTTCTTTGCGATCCGCATCGAGCAGGATGAGCGTGAATCCTTCGAGACGGTTCTCGAACCCGCTGCGATTCCACACGCCGACCTTGTCGATGTCTTTCGCTTCACCGAGATCCAGTTCCCACCACGGATTCTTTTCACCTGCATTGGAAGTGTGGGTCTGCCCGTTTTTTTCCCAGTTTGGATGCTTATTGCCGTCGACGGCCCGGGACGCAGCGGCGTCGCCATTCGTGCTCGACTGGGTTGCCTTGCCGGCGGCGGCGATATTACGACCCGCGCTGAACACTTCTACTTCGGCCAGCGTCAGGATGCGTTTGTCGCCTGGCAACTCAATGCGGACGAAACGGGCCGGCTTGCCAGTGATGAGCGCCGCGGCGGGCGCGGCAGCAACGGCGACCTCTTTGGCAGCTGGCGGAGCTTTCGCCGCAGTTGGAGCTGGTGGATTCTTCGTATGGTTGTTGGCAGGAATCGGACTTTCGAAACCGGCATAAGCCTCCGGTTTGATGCCACGGGCATACGCTCCGCCGCCGAACGTGTTCGGTTGAAACGGACCCACAAAGTCGATCTTGGCGTCAGATTTGATGGCGTCTTCCAGCCCCAGCGCCCAGAAGCAACCGTTCACCAGCAGCCGGCGATAACCATCATTGAGCAGATCTTCGGAAGTGCCGTAAAGCGATGTGAAGACGCGGCCAACTTTTCCCGAGGGGGACTTGTAACTCCGCGTCCACTCGGACGCCATGGGCGGCTTGGTTTCATCGACAGGCGATCCGGGCGTCATCCCGTTAAGGGGCTGCGCCATGGTCAGGATCTCGCCATCCACCGGCTTGCCGACATATCCACCGGCCTGCACCCAAACATCCTTAACGCCGCGCAATATGGGATGCGCCTGCTTGCCCTCCACGAGAGTGATCCGCGTGCTTTGCTGATGATTCTTGCCGTAGTGCCCGATCCAGGTTTGACCGAGCACCTGGTGGCCGAAGCCCCGATCGTATTCGGTACCCTTGTAGCTGGACGAGTACTTCGCGAATGGATCCAGGCCTTTGATCTGGAAGGCATGTGTCGCGGTGCGCAAGCCAACCACGGGTCCACCGCGATTCAGGCAGGCGTCGAAGTGCTTCATCTGCTCCGGCGGGAATTGCTGAAACCGCAGGAAGACAACTGCCAGGTCGGCGGTGTCCAGTGCCTCCATCCCCGGCATGTTCGAGTTGCCAGCCACGATTTCGCCGCTGTCCTTGTCGATGTTGAACAGCACGGTGCATTTGAAGCCGTGATGTTTGGCGAGAATCCGCGCCAGCGCCGGCAAGGATTCTTCGGACCGATATTCGTGGTCCCCGGCAAGAAAGACGATGTGCTTGCCTTGGCCTGGGCCCGAAGTTCCGTCAAACACGAGCGTGCCGGCCGTTGCCGACTGGCCGAACAAGTTCTGAACGATCGCTACTCCCGCTATGCACAGCAAAGTGAATGACAAAGCAATGCTCAGACAGCGTTTATATCGGCGTTGCATAGGAGGACTTTCGAAGCAAGGAGAAGTGGAATCGCAACTGGTGGGGGGATCAGGGGCGAGATTTTGGTGGGGAGCCATAGTAGCGGAACGTATCGAACCCGTCGAATTTAGGATCAATGCGAGGATCGTCAGTGGCCTGCATCCAATTCTGAACCAAGGAGCGAAGTTCTGCTAGTCGCTCTGCATGGCTGGGATCTTCCACCACATTCTGAAGTTGATCCGGATCCTTGCGCAAGTCATAGAGCTCTTCCGCTGGACGCTTCGCAAAAATCAGCGAAACGTACTTCTGGAATGCCGGGTCGTTTTGATGTGCGAGCAGGACATCTTTTACTGCTGTCGTGTCGACATCACCATACGGCCGTTCGTGCAAAAAGTACACATCGGGATCACCAGCGGGCCAACGATCGGGGCGCAAATTACGGATGTAAAGAAAGTCGCGAGTTCTCATCGCCCTGATGGGATAGCTTTGATGTTCGCGGCGAACATCGGCGTGGCGTTCTCGTTCGAGAAAGACAGACTCGCGCGAGTAAGGGTCCTTCTCTCCCAAGAGCAGTTCGCGGAAGCCGTGCATGCTCATCTCCTTGGGTGGTGTGATGCCGGCGATTTGCAAGAATGTCGGCGCTAGATCGGCGACGTTGATGAACGCGTCGACGCGCCGGCCCGCCTGAAGCTTCTGACCCCAACGAATCGCCAGCGGGACTCGCGAACCGGCGTCGTAGCAATTGGCAAGTCCTCGCGGCAATTGCCAGCCATTGTCGCTGGCGAAAACCACAACGGTGTTGTCCAGATCACCAGACTTTTCCAGTAACGCAACGGCCTCGGCTGCCTGTTCGTCAAGTCTTATGATGCCTCCGTAGTAGTTGAGCAAGTCGTGGCGAACTTCCGGACAATCGGGCAATTCCTTGGGTACGACTAGTTTTTTGGCATCCAGCTTGGCCAGTGCGGTTTCAAGATAGGGATGTCGCCCGCCACGGGTCGCCGTGTCGGTGTTGCCCAGCCAGAAGAAAAAGGGCTTGGACTTGTCGCGATTTTGCGCGAAGTTGGCGAAGCTCTCGAACTTAGCTCCTACGGGGTTTTCCTTCCAACCCGAGACTTCGAAGTTTCCAGGGCCCCAGCCTTTACCAGCAAAACCTGTCTGGTAGCCTGCCTGACGCAGTAGGTCCGTGACCACGGGGGTGTCTTGGGGGAACGCGCTCCAGAGACTCGCTCGTTCGCCCAGTTGATGCGCGCACTTGCCTGTCAGCAGGCAAGCGCGGGTGGGCGAACACGAGGGGACAGGATTGAACGCGTGTGTGAAAAGGACGCCCTCGCGCGCAATGCGATCGAATGTTGGCGTCTTCGCTAGCGAATCGCCGAGAACTCCCGCGTTGGGCCAGCGCCAATTATCGGCGAGGATCAGCAGAATATTGGGACGTTTCTCGGGCGACCCTTCCGCAGCAGTTGTCGTCGTCGCTTGAGCAAAAGCCAGGGTGACAACTACCAAGTGCAGAACGGCAAGCTTGACGCTGAGCGCGGCCATATTACTTCTCACGTGATTCACTCCTCTGAAAATCCAGAACGATGACTTGCTGCGGTTGCACGTTCAGCGTTACCGTCTCGCCGAACTTCCAATCCCTTTTCAACTCTTTTGCACTCTCGCCGTGGGTGACCCTTAGTTGAAACGGACCACTGTTCGGTAGCAGGCCGAAGTGGCGATCAAGCGTGAACGAGTATGGCTTTGCCGTCTGACTGGGATTGTGGATCGAGACATATCCCTGGGTTTGGGTCCAACCGGTGTAGCCGTACACTTTGCCATCGACGTCCGGTTGAAATCGCTTCAGGCTGAGTTGCCCTTCGTCGACCGAGGTCGCTCCGATTGGACTGCCGCCGTGCATCCGCGCACGCTTGAAGGCCGGCGCGGCTTGATCCAGCCACTTGAGGCCGCCGGCGACGACGTCAAAATCCTTGGCATCGAGCGAATTTACTACGAAGTACAGTTCGACGGTCAGCGTACCTCGCGAAAGGGCCAGGAAGAGGTAGTTCTTGAACGCCTCGGGACTCGCGTCATCGAAACGATTTCCATCCTTCGCAGGCTCATGATTGAAGAAGCTATTCAGCGGCACCTGGTTGCCATCGCGCCGTGTCAGCTGATAGTACAGGCCGTCCCGATAGCACATTTGCAGCGTGCGGCCGCCAGGCGCGCCGTCATTGCAGTTCACCAGGCTCAAGACGTCGAGGTGCATCAACCACCAAGGGCTGATCGTCGCGCCGTTGTGGCACAGAATGCGAACCTGCGGGTTCTTTGCGTGCATTTTGTCAAAGATCGCCGCCAAACGCGCCGTGGCAACGGTGATGTAATAGCGTTTCATTTCGTCGAACTTGGGATCGTCGATCCGCGGATCGTTCGCCGGCATGCCATCCGGAGGAAGCAGCGACGTCATTACCGGAGTGCCGCGATGCGGAACGGTATCAAACAGTCGACTTTGCATGTCTCCAAAGATGCCATCCAGCTTGAAGTAGACCGAACCCATGTCGACCATCTCCAGCAGACGCTTTTCGAGTAACGCCAGATACTTCGGTCCTGCCATCGACATCGCTTTCTTGGCGCGCCCGCTCTTGGGGTGCTTCTCGCCGACGAGAACTTCGAATCCGTTCTGCTCCAAGACCTCAAGATTCGCGGTCGCACCAAAGAGGCAAGCCGGACTGGCCCACAATCCCAGGTGCGAACCTTTGGCTTCAATGGCCGCGCGCGCCGATTTCAGATCAGCATCGAAGTTCGCTTCGTTGACCGGATAGAGACCTTTACTCCAGTCCGCTAAAGGGGACCGCGGCGGCCGCGAGTTTTGCCAGCCATCGTCGATGACATACACATCCAGCGGGCGGCAGCCGCGTCTTTCGACAAGTTCTTGGTGCAGCGTGTCCAGCGACTGCTGCAGTTTCTGCTGCGTGATGCCACCACCAAAGTCGAACCAGGAGTTGTACTGCACGCTTAACTTTGCCGGCGAAGCGCGAATCTCGTCGATGTATTCCAGAAAGGCGTCTTGGACAAACTCGGGATTATCGCCAACTCCAAAGACCGCGCGATGCGTGGTAAACTTCTGCCCCGGCTGCAAACTCTCTCCGTATTGAACGCCACAGCGCAGGGTCTCATCTTCCAGGCGATTCCAAGCCGCGGGAAATTCGACACCCCAGAATGTTGCGGTCCCGTTCGTGTAAAGAGGCTGCCCCAACGCCGGCAGGAAGCGGCCGTAGGCCCGCATCAAGTCTCTCGCTTTGTAAGGCGAGAATGCTTCGGCAATGACCAGTGACTCAATGTCGACCAACTCCAGTGTTCTTGCCTTATCCGAGACGATCTCCAGGTGCTTGTGACCGTAACGCTTCCCGGATCGCAGCGTGAAGCAAACCGCAACGCTCACGCCGTGAGTTTTGCTGCGCAACTCTATGCGAATTGCTTCCGCAGTTTTGTCGCTGGCGGTAACTTCAAAATCTGCCGCGGTCAGCATAATGTCGGGCTGCGCGGAGTTCACATCAGCCGAGAGCCGCAGGCGAAATTCCTCCGTGCCGGCCTGTTTCAATTCCTTGCGGTCCAGTTTGTTGGCGAGACACGTGGTTCTCAGCCGTCCGTTCTCGACCACGACGGTTCTGGCCAGAAACTGATTCTCCAGGCGCAATTCCGCCGCAGATGAACTTGTAACTGCACCGGCCAGGCAAATGGCCAAGACCACGACGAATCGTTGTGGCGAGGACAAACTTACTAGCATTGTTTTCACGCTGGCCTTTGGCATTTTCAGCAAGGGCTTTGAGGATCTGCTACGATTTTCTGCAGTTTATCGCTCAATTGCTAAACCTGCTCGCACGAAAACGACCGACGATTAGCACAATCCTTGCATCTCTGCAGGCTCAGCCATGCCCCTTGTTACGCCGGCTTTAGATCAGATTCGCCTGGATACGTCGACGCGCCAGCTCTTCGAACTGCTTCCCGACGTCTGTTTTTTTATCAAAGACAAAGCCGGACGTCTGATCCATTGCAACGAAGTCCACCGTCGCGGGATCTTTCGCTATGGAAACGCCGATGATCTTTACGGAAAGGCGAACCACGATTTCTTTCCGAACGCGCTCGCAAATGCCTTTGCGGAAGATGATCAACGCGTGATACAGCAAGGAGAATCGATTCTGGAACAGTGCGAGCTGAATATCACTTCCGCCGGCGCGCTGAGTTGGTTCTGCACCACCAAGGTTCCTGCCCGCGATCACCAAGGCAAGATCGTTGGGCTCGTGGGAATCAGCCGCCGCTTGGAAGCCGCTGATCACCGCATGGGGGATTTTGAAGTGCTGACTCCAGCCCTCGACCACATTCAAATGAACTTCTCGCAACAGATCCGAGTTTTGGCTCTCGCCGACGCGTGCCAACTTACCGAGGCCACGTTTCGACGTGAATTCGAGAAGCTCTTTCGGATGACGCCCCTGCAGTTCATTCTCCGCCTGCGACTGCATGAAGCATGTCTGAGACTATCGGCCAGCTCCGACTCGATCGGCGACATTGCGTATCAGTGTGGCTTCGACGACCAGAACTACTTTGCCCGGTATTTTAAGCGAACGATGAGCATGACCCCTTCGGATTTTCGCGAGAGGCAACATCTTCGGCAAAAGAGCACTCGGTCTTAGCAGCCCCAGTTCCTAACTCCCAGCCCCTACCACGGTGTCATGCCGCCGTTGACGCAGAGGGTTTGGCCGGTGATGAACGAGGCTTCTTCGCTGGCGAGATAGAGGACCGCTTCGGCCACGTCTTTGGGCTGGCCCCAGCGGCCGGCGGGGATGAGAGCCAGATAAGCATCTTTGTCGGCTTGCGGATCGTTCTCGTGACGTTCGACGGGGATCCAACCGGGAGCGACCATGTTCACGGTAATGCCGAACGGGGCGAGCTCGCGGCTCATGCTGCGGGACCAGCCGATTTGGCCACCCTTGGCGGCGACGTAGGCGCTGAAGGGGGAGATGGACCGCTGAAATACTTCGCTGGTAATATTGATGAAGCGACCCCACTGCTGCTGCTTCATGTGGGGCAGCCCCCGCTTGGCCAGCAGGAATGGGCTCTTGATGAAAAAGTCGAGCATCCGTTGATAGAAGGCCCAGTCGTAGTCTTCGATGGGCCGCTGCGGCTGTTCGCACGTCGCGTTGGGGACGATGATGTCGACTTTGCCCAGCTTGGCTTCGGTTTCGCGAAACAGCTTTTCGATTCCCTCTTCGCTGGTCACGTCGGCCTGCACCAGCACGGTTTCGATGCCGGCTTGTTTGTATTCGTCGAATGCTTCCTGGCCCCGCTTGGCGTTGTTGGCATAGTTGACGGCGACCTTGGCCCCCGCGAGACCAAGCGACAGACCGATGGCCTTGCCCAAGCCGGTGCTATTGCCGGTGACGATGGCGGTGTGTCCTGCGAGCGAGAATTTGGTCACGGCCTGTTCCTGCGGAGTTAGGTGGATGCGGTGGCTTGAATCTAGCGAACGACGCGCCGATTGAAAACCGCCCGGCTATGATGGTCGTTTCTGTTCACTCCACTCTCTCCCCGCCCCGAGCCCTGTGATGGACCTGCAACTGCAAGATCGTGTGATTCTGGTAACCGGCGGCGCCAAAGGAATCGGCCGCGCGATTGCCGACGTCCTCGCCAGTGAAGGAGCCGTGCCCGTCATCATCGGCCGCAGTCAACAAGACAACGACGCCGCGGTGAACGAGATCGTCGCGCGCGGCGGCCGAGCGCTTGGCATTGTTGCCGAACTGACCGAGAGCGCTGCCTGTGAACGAGCGGTGAACTCGGCGCTTGCTCAATGTGGCCGGATCGATGGCCTCGTCAACAACGCGGGCATCAACGACAACGTCAATCTCGAAGACGGCAACACCGACGCGTTCCTCACTTCGCTGCATCGCAACCTGGTCCATTACTACGAAATGGCTCGCTTCGCCTTGCCACAACTAAAAGCCACCAAGGGAGCCATCGTCAACATCGGCAGCAAGGTGGGCGAGACCGGGCAAGGGCACACCTCGGCTTATGCCGCGGCAAATGGCGGGCGGAACGCGCTCACTCGCGAGTGGGCGATCGAGCTGGGCAAGTACGACATTCGCGTCAACGCGGTGATCGTCGCCGAGTGTTGGACGCCCCTCTACGCCAAGTGGATTCTCACGCTGGGTGATCCCGACGGCGAACGCCGGAAAATCGAAGCTCGCATTCCCTATCAGCGGCGCATGACCACTGCCGAAGAGATTGCCAACATGGTCGTCTTTCTCCTCTCGCCGCGCAGCAGTCACACCACAGGGCAATTGATTCACGTTGACGGTGGCTACACGCATCTCGATCGGGCGGTGACGACGTAGGAGCTGATGCGATGTTTTTCACCGGCTCCATACCGTGGTATAATTCGCTGGTGAGTTCCGCGACAAACAGTTAGTCGATTGAGTGTGGTCATGGCAACGGTTGCATCATCTTTAACTCCCCAAGAGCTGCTGGCCCTTCCGGGCCAGGAGTCGATGGAGTTGGTTAACGGCAAGCTCGTGGAGAAGTCAGTGGGCTGGCTATCGACTGTAATCAGTGGCGAACTCTTTCGCCGCTTAAGCAACTATGTGGTGGCGAACTCCTTGGGCCTCGTAGCCCCTGGGGACGCCAGCTATCTCTTTCCCACGCATGACTCTCCGCAGGTGCGACGCCCCGATGTGTCGTTCGTCGCGGCTGCGAAACTTCTGTCCACAGAGCTGCCTCTGGCCCACGCGAGATTCATTCCAGATCTGGCCGTCGAGGTAATCTCACCCAACGACCTCGCGGAAGAAGTTTCTGAAAAGGTGAACTTCTATCTCGAAGTCGGCGTTCGGCTGGTGTGGGTGATTGATCCTGCGGCTCGCAAAGCCAGCGTCTATCATCCCAATGGTCGTGGGATCATCATTAACGCGAATGACGATCTCGAAGGCGAAGACGTAGTTCCCGGATTTCGGTGCAAACTTGCCGAATTGTTGGATGTGAAGAATCTGCTCACACGCCCAGCCGGCGAGTGAGTTCGCGGGCAGTCATGCCGACGCCACTCGTGTCGCCACCAGCGCGTCGAGTTCGCTCTTCAGCTTGCCGAGGATGGCGTCGTAGGGATAAGCGCCCAGTTCGATGCCACCGCGCTTAAGGTTCACGAAGTTCGGGCCGCACCAGAGGCCCAGGTCGGCGTCGTCGGTTTCGCCGGGACCGTTCACGCGGCAGCCCATTACGGCGATGGTGATCGCGTGTTTCTCGGCGTAGCGAGTCATCTCTTTCACTTGCTGGGCCAGTTCGATGAACGCTTCGTTCTCGACGCGCGAGCAACTGGGGCAAGCGATGATGTTGAGCGTTTGCAGGCCGTAATCGACCACGCTGCGAACTCGCCCGGCCGCGATATCGGCAATGATCTTGCGCCCCGCTTCGATCTCCTCCTTCTTGCGATTGTTCGGCACGGTCAGCGAAACGCGAATGGTATCGCCAATGCCGCGACCAATCAGCTGTTCGAAAGCGACTCGCGTTTTGATGATGCCGTCGGGCGGCAGACCCGCTTCGGTCACGCCCAAGTGCAGCGGCACATCGGGACGACGTTCGGCGAATCGCTTGTTCACTTCCACTACCTTGCGCGGGTCGCTGTCCTTCAGCGAAACACAGTAGCGAGTGAAGTCGAGCCCATCGAGCAGTTCGCAATGTTCCCAGGCACTCTCAAGCATCGGGGTGATCGAGTCGGCCGGGTCGTATTTTTCCTTCTTCGCCGGATCGACACTGCCGCAGTTCACGCCCACGCGCATCGCGACGTCGTTATCCTTGGCGACACCGGCCAGGTAAGTCACCTTTTCTTGCCAGGGCTTGGTGGGCTCGTGGTGATAGAGGTGCCCCGGGTTGTAGCGGACCTTGTCGACATGCGGCGCGACGAGTTCGGCCAGCCGATAGTTCTCTTGCAAATCGACGGAGAGGTTCGCCTTGGTTTGCTTGCGAATCTCAGCGAGTGCCTCGGCGTCCTTTTTGCTGTCGACGGCAATCCGCACGACATCGGCCCCCGCGGCTTGCAGGTCGTTGACGAGCGCGACGGTCGCATCAATATCCTGCGTATGGGTCGCCGTCATGCTTTGCACGGCGATCGGATGCTCGCTGCCGAGAAAGATCGAGCCAATTTTGACCGACCGTGTCGGGTTCCGCTGAATTTGCACCAAAGTCTCCCCAGGCGTGCCGCAGTTGCTAACTCGCACCTATTCTCAACAACCGCAGGAAAATTGACAACATCACTGGAAGGCAGAATGTAGAACGCAGAATGAAAACAGTCTCCCCGCCTTCATTCTGCATTCTGACTTCTTCGTTCTGCCTTTACTCCACTTCTTCCCACACGGTGCGGTACGCTCCCTGCTGATCAAAATATTCCAGCAGGCGGGCGTAAAAGGGGTGGCCGCCGATGGTGGCGCTGTCGGCAATCACGATCAGCTTGCGGCGGGCGCGGGTCAAGGCGACGTTCATCCGGCGAGTGTCGCTGAGGAAGCCAATTTCGCCCGTGCTGTTCGAGCGGACGAGCGACAGCACGACCACTTCCTTCTCGCGACCTTGAAACCCGTCGACCGTGTCCACTTCCGGGCCGTCTTCGCCCAGCAACTCCCGCAGCAGCCGCACCTGGGCACCATAGGGCGAAATCACGGCAATCTCACTCGGAGCGACGCCAGCGGCGAGCAGCGCGTCGACCTTCTTCTCGACTAGCCTGGCCTCTTCGGGATTGCGGCGACTCTCGCCGTCGGGCTCTTGCTCTTCGTTGTAGTTGGCCCCGGCGGTATCGACAAATTCGAGCGGTGTTTCGGTCAGCGGGGTCCGTTCGATCTCGGGCAAGTCGCACAGCAAGTGCGAGGCGACGGAAGGATCGGCCACGAGCTCGTTGTCGTAAAACTCGCGCGACGAGAACTGCATGATCGACGTATGCATGCGGTACTGCGTTGTCAGCCGGCGGGAAATGAGCTTGTCGCCGTACCGCTTAATCAGTCGTTCTTGCAGACTGACGCCAAAGCCTTCGCGCTGGGCCTCGGCAGCCACGACCGTCGGTGGCAGTTGGCAATGATCGCCGGCGAGAATCAACCGCTGCGAACGCAGGAGCGGAATCCAGCACGCGGGCTCGGTCGATTGACACGCCTCGTCAATCACGGCCAGGTCGAACTGCCGCGGCCCGAGCACTTCGTGATCGAGACCCGTGAGCGTGACGCACAATGCTTCGGCCCCATCGAGCAATTCGGCAATCACCTGCCGCTCAATCTGCTGGGCATCGGCAATCATCCCCTTCGCTTCGGACCGCAGCTCTTGCTTCGCTCCCCGCGCAGGCTTGGCGCGCTTGAAGCGGCTGGCCTGATCGCGCAGCATGCGAGCCTCTTTGATCAATCGCCGGGCGACTTTCAAATCGGGGTGATTCTCGACGAGCAAGTCGAGCGTGTGTTCGCGCAGCTCCGGCAGCACGCGGGCTGGATGACCAAGCCGCACCGCTTTCACACCGGCTCGCAGCAAGCGTTCCAGCAGATTATCGACGCCCATGTTGCTCGGCGCGGTGGCGAGCACTTTTTCGCCGCGGGCGGCTGCCTGACGAATGAGTTCGGCAACGGTTGTGGTCTTGCCGGTTCCTGGCGGGCCATGAATGATGGCCACGTCCTGCGCAGCCAAGGCGAAGGCAATCGCTTCGCGCTGCGAAGGATTGAGCCTCGCACCAGCCTGCGGATCGGGGGCAACGGGCGGCTTGAATTCCGGCGGCTCTTCACCCATGAGCGCGGCCCGCAGTTCGAACAACCGGCCCTTCTCCGCCGACTGTACTCGCTGCAAGGCGAACCGCTGGCGATCGCGGGCCACTTCGTCGTTCGACAGATCAATTCGCCACGTGGGTCGATCGCCAACCTCTTCGGGCGAGAAGGCCAGGGCCAGCTCGATCGTCTGGCGATCTCGCCAGCTGACAATGCCGCGCACCGTGGCCCCGTCATCGACCTTCTCTTCGCTCAGCAAAATCGGCGAGCCAGTGTTGAGCCGCGTCCAGGGCAAAGGAACCGTCTGGTCGCGCTTGCCGAGCGTGAGAATGGTCCGGCCACCGAGGCCCGTGGTCTCGTCGCGAATGGTCAGGCCCACCAGGCTCGCGCCGGTTCGTTCGGCGTCCTGCGGGCTCATCCGCTGCAATCGCGCGCGGGCCATCGCCGCTTCGGCAGCAGCTTCCAGATTCAAACAGTGGAGCAAGCGAGCAAAATGCTCGTCGACAAACTTAGGCATCCCTCAATCGTGGCTGGCTGCACGCGGGCGTCAAGGCCAGACCCCATTCCGCCGCTCCAGCGCACCGGCCCGGGAAAAGGCCATTCACCAACCGCGCCAATTGTTATAAGGATAACTGTGCCAAAACCGAGTAATACGCCGTGTCTTACAATCAATTACCCGGGGGTTTGTGAGAGCCCCTCTGTTGGGGGGGCTTATGGCACGATGGCAAAGTGAAACTTCACTTTCTTCTTCACGGCTGCCGCGAGCTCGAGTTTGACGCTCGCCAGCTCTTCCAGAATCTCGTCCGCCTTGCGAATGGCTTTCGGATTGGCCTGCACGAACGCCGTGATTTCCTCGACGGCCTGCAGTCCTGCTGCGGCCTCAAACCATTCTTCGGGAGCCGCATCGAGGTCATCGGGATCTAGCCCGAGCATGTCGGCCAGCTCCGCAGGATCCTGACTGAGAAAGCTTCCCAAGGTCGCGACTCCTTGCGCGGCAGCCAGTTTGTCGAGCCTTTCATAGCTGCTGGTCAGCGCCGGATTGTCGCTTCCCAACGTGCCGTAGGGTGCGACCTTCTTTTGAAAGATGACGCAGAACGCAACGCTCATAACCACCGCCCTGTGATGAGAGGCTATCACCCCAGCTGTCCGAACAACAACGATTGCTTGACGAACGTCACATGATCGGTCGTGACATCCTTGTAATCGATCAGCCAGCGACCGGCTGCTTTTTGCAAATGATAGCGAGTGGTTTCGCCATCCACCGGCTGCAGATAAACGAGCAGCCGTTTTTCATCAATCGCGCGGACTTGGGCGATTCGATCAAACGCGGGATCGTAGTGAGGGGGATAGATCTGTACAAAGGAGCCATCCAGGGCGCGCCTCCGCTCGGTGCAATGCGCTTTCAGCAGTGCTCGATACTCTTCAACTGCCTGGCGATTGTAGGCGTGCAGTTGCATCTTCTCCCTCGGTGCCGGTGGTGCCCACTCGACGGGGCGGCGGGCCATATCTAAGCCGTGCGCGCGAAAGCCGTACTCGCTCTCCACGATGAGGCTGTAGCCCAACTTGTGAATGGGCCGCACCTGTAGCCAGCCTATTTCATAGGCGTGCATTGCTCGCACAAATGACTGGACGCAGGTCCAAGCTTCGTCGGCGATGGCTCCAACAACCTGTGCGCCTGGAAAAACTGGCGTTTTGATTGCCGGAGCAATCGTTTGCAACTCAACCGGCAGTTTGGCCGCAGACCATTCTTGATAGAAGCGAAACAGAGCCTGATCATCGTGCCCAGGACGGCCGAAGCTGACAACCTCGCCCCGTTTGTCCCTCCCAATGATTAGATTTCCGGCTTCTAGTTCGTCGGCGATATCTTCCAGAAAGTGTGCCCAACTGAAAGCCAGAACATACTTCGCTCGCTCATTGCGCCCAAAGTTGATGACCTGCCCCACCACACCATTGGGTCCGGGATCCAAATCAATCCCGTAACAATTGCCATCCCAGTCGCCCATCGCGAGCCAGCGACCATTCCAATGTTCGCAACGTATGGCATTAGCAGGGAACGAAGTGCACTCGGCGTCGAACCCGCACGATGCATCGGACTGTTCGTACTCTTGGACTTGATCCCGATTGAAGGTAAGGGTGTCCTCCATCTGCTCCAAAGTTGCCAAAGGCTGGCCAGCGAGCACACCCATCACATACGGCTGTTGTCCATCATGAATTTGGAACGACTCGCGCACTTCCGTTGGTAGCGTTACTCCCATTCGGCGTTCAAACCGATGGATGTCCTCTGCGACCGCGCCGGGAAGCAGGCTCGCGGCGGCCTCGGGAGCGTTGATCGCAAGCCAGCGCTCAATGCGTTCCCAAGAGGTAGCGACTACCGCAGCGCGACGATGGAGGGGCCGCTGAGTAAACATGAGAGTACGCGACAGGCTGGAAGCCTCTCCCGCGGTTATTCGGCGGCGACTTCAATTTCGCCGGGTTTGCTGACGACGATTTCGGGGGCGTCTTTGTACAGGATCATCTTGCCGGTGACGGTCAGGGTTTTATCGCCGTACATCTTTTCGATGGCGGGGACGCCACCTTCCCAGTTGCCGTAGTCGCGCTTGTTAATGGCCACTTTGAAGCAGGTCTTGATGTCGCGACCAAAGTTCAGCACGACGACGTTCCCCGATTCGGGCTTGTAGATCTTGCTCACCTTGCCGGTCACTTTCACGGTCTTATCGACGAGCTTCTTCTGCTCTTCGACATCGGTCGCCTTGAGCGTGGGCACTTTCCCCACTTCTTCTTGCAACAAGGCAACAACGACCGGCTCAGCAGCCTGAGCCATCACCAGCGGGGACAAGCAACAGGCAAGGGCACACACAAACTTTAGCAGGGCAAACTTTAGCATGGCGAACTCTCTCTACGGGCAGTGATCTGAAAGTGATGAAACACAGAATCAAACAACGGGAGAGTGCCGCTAGTCTAATCCATCCGCAATCGCGCGTCGCAACAACGTGCGCGAGTTTTGTGGCGCATGAAGATGCCGTGAAGAGGCTTACGCGCTCAGGTACCAAATGGTGCCGCCGAATTTCATCGTGCCGGGCTGATCGCGAAAGTAGGGCGCAGCGCCGGTGGCAATCCAGCTGGCTGCTTCCGCTAAAGGCATGCTTCCCGCTTCGACAGCGGCGATAACATTGGTCTGCGTAAGCAGGTACGAGGTCAATTGCTCCGCGGTCATCGTTTCGAAATGCGTAAAACTTTCGTTACCGACCAATGACAAACCGACTTCCTCGGCCAACTCGCCGGTGATGCCAAATGAGCGCCGGGCGGGGGTCGGAAATTGCCGTTGATAGAGATCCACACCCCATGCTCGAAAGGCGGGATTCTCCACCATCTCTCCCAGGAAGCCGCTGTTGTAAATCACCAGCCAACCACCAAGTGCCAAGATCCGTTTTGCTTCTCGCAGGAACGCTGCCTGATCGAACCAATGAAAGGCGAGGCCGACCGTCGCGAGATCAAAACTGGCACTGTCAAAAGGGGTGCGCTCGGCGGGTGAGACCTGGTAGTGAATTCGCTCGTGCGGCAGAGCTTCGGCGAGCATCTCGGGACTGATGTCGACCGCCGCGACCTGATCGGCAATCGCGGTCAGTGCTCGTGAGGAAAGCCCTGTACCGCAGGCAATATCAATGGCGCGGCCAAACTTGGCCACCTTGGTGAACCCAACAATCTTGTCCATTACCAGCGGATGGAAATAGGGGCGCGCGGTGGCGTATCGCTGCGCAGCGGATCGATGCGCAAACAAATTCTGGATGCCGTCGTTCGTCACTGCTGCCTCACTCCCAGTACCAGACCGTAATCACACCGACACTACTCTCCTGGCTGTGCGACACGCCAATCACCTTGTCGGGGCCAATCGAGGTGAGAAACTCGGCCACTTCTGCGCACATCGTTGGCCAAGAGTTGAAGGAGGACTGAAACAGCTTGAAGCGAGCGGTCATGGCATTCTCTCCTACAAAGGGGCTAGCTGAGGTAACCGAGACGCAGCGCCGTGCCTTTGAAAGGGCAGTGTTTGCCGAATGTAAAATATACCCTCATTTGGGTGCGCGAACCCGCTGCGGATATGCGCCAGCGGGACAAAAGCTGTCATGGGTAACTGCCGAGGTGGATTACAGCCGATATAATCTGGGTACGAGCCTGACACTCAGGGATGAGTCTTTCTTCCTGGCTGCAAGGATCGTTTTGTTCTTCCGGAAACTCTCCATTCCTGCCAGGTAGCGAGTGTCGCATGAGCACGAGGTATCGCTGGGACGGACCTGTTGGTCAGCCCCCTCAAGTACAATTGATCGATCAAGCCAATTCGCGCCCCGTCGCCATCATCTCGACCGATGAAACGGGCTGGTGGCACTGGAAGCGGAACACCTCGCGCGTCGATCATGGCGCGCCACCTTCCGAAGGCTCGACCGGCCGCGGTCTCGAGCAAGCGATGCGCGAAGTGCTCGCCGGCTTGCCAGACGCCCAGTAATTGGCGTCGCTCACTTCTGCTGAAACTCGCCGGGCGCATTTGGCTGGCGATTGCGCGCGGGCGGGCGAACGAACAGGTTCAGGTACGCGCTAGTCAGAATCGCGACGATCAGCAGCAGTGCCAGGCACCAAGTGAACCAGCCGATTGCCCGATTGAGAAAAATCGGCACCTGATACTTCAGGCTGCGTTGCCTCTGTTTCAGCTGCAGAGAGGCGTCGGTCTCCGGTGATTGATAGGGATTCTTTTCCATCGCCCGATTCTAACGCTGCCGGATTTCACGCCGCTACTGATCTCGCCGCGACCACCAATGATCGCCTGGAAGCCTGCCGCTGATCGCGTGGAAGTCAGTCGCTTTTGTACGCTGCCGTACGCTCCCTGCACCAAGCTAAACTTGAGACCTTTCGCCCACGACGCGGAAGTTCTTTGGCGTGATGCCCGCATGGCGTAGGGCCGATAAATGCACAGTTGCAGTCCACTGTTCTGGGGGCAGAAACAGTTGCTGCACGTTCACTTTTATGGATTTGCTGCATGACCTCGTTTTCGCTCGTCATCCTTTGCAAGGATGGCTCGGTTCAAGCTACCTTCACGCCACCTCTGGAACTGCGACACTACGACGAACTGCTCGAGATCGTCCGCGATGGGGTGAGCATCGAACACCTGCGCCAGTCGCTCGAAGCGGCGGCCCGATCATGGCAGGTCGCGGTGAGAATCGAACCCTACGATAGCGCGCAAGAGCGTGCACGAACCGCCTCGCGAGTGGCCTAAGCGGCGGCACTGCACTGCCACGCGCCCGCTCGATCGCCGGTGACACGGTAGTATAGTAAGGAGTAACGACACTCCTGAACTCTTCACCGATCGACGTGCGATGCGACTGGCTTTGCTGGGTAGCGATGACGAACTGAAAGCTCTGCTGCGCGAGTTGCCGGAGGGTTCGGGGCATACGCTAGTCGCCGCTTACGAAGCCGACGAAAATCGGTTGCCCCTGGCAGCCTTCATGCCCGCTGTCGAACGGAGCGAGAACTGGGAATCGCTCTTGGTGCGCGACGATATCGACCTCGTACTCGTCGGCAACCCGCGCGAACTGCGGATGGGCGGCGACTCGCTCGAACCGCAAGGTCGCCGAGTCGATCAACTCAGAAAGTTAGCCCAAGCGGGCCGCAATCTGCTCGTCTCGCATCCGGCTGTCGACTTGCTCGATGGCTACGAAATTGAAATGCTGCGGCGCGAGGGTGGCGGCGGCATCGTGCCTTGGTTCCCGGGAATGACGCACTTCGTCACCGATGACTGGATCGAACAGCTGCAGCTTGATCGAGTCGAGCAGGTGGAGTGGAAACGAGCTGTCGCCACGCGTAACAAGCAGAGCGTGACGGCGGTGCTCGCCCGCGACCTGCTGCTAATGGAGCGGCTGCTCGGCAAGCTCAAACGCGTGACAGCGCTGGGCGGCACCGCCACGACCGAGCCCAGCCAACAAGCCTGGCATGCGCTCACGGTTCAAGTGGAGTCCGGCAGCGGAGTCGTGGTGCGGTGGTCGATGATGCCACCCGCAGAGTTCGCCCTGCAGGTGAACTTCACCGGCGTCACAGGTGCTGAGCAGCGACTGGAAGTCCGCAGCGAACCGACGCTGCCCTGGCGAATCACCGGCGGTGTAAGTGATTCTGGCGAGTGGCGTGCGAGCAACGAAGCGGTCGCCACGCTCTCCGCCGTTGAAGAAGTTCTGCAAGACTCCGTTCTCTTAGGAAGTGCTTGGCTTGAAGCGTGCCGCAACTTGGAAACGCTCGCCGCGGTCGAGAAGAGTCTGCAGAAGGGGCGAACGATCGAGCTCTCACAGGCCGAGCAAACCGAAGAGCACAATTTTAAAGGTGTGATGGCCAGCGGAGGCTGCTTGCTGCTGTTGCTCATTCTGCTGACGATCTTTGTTGTCAGTCTGGTCGAAGGGTTGCAGCTGCCGCTGCGCAACTGGTTCCTCTGGCGCATGTGGCCGCTGGCTCTGTTCGTTCCGCTCGTCATCTTTCTGGCGATGCAGTTTCTGCAGACGATCATTCAGAAGCCAGGCAGCAAACCAGCGCCGAAGAGCGAAGCGCCACCTCGCTAGCAGTGGCAAGCTGTGCGGATTAAATCAATTCTCCGGCCATTTTTGCCGATGCTTGCTTAAGGTGTCCCTCTCGGCACCGCGGTCCATTTTCTCAAGACTCCTCGGGTGCCACTGGCTCAGCCACGGCTGTCCGTAGTTTGACGTTAGCTCGTTTGTCACACGATGCACTACCACTTCGCTGCCTTCGCGCTCCTGCTGACCGCTGCCCTCTCGGGCTGTTGTCATCCGTGCTGCGCGCCGACGCGAAATGCAGGCTGTGCAACTTGCCAACCCAGCTGCCCGACCGGTGATTGCCCACCTGGTCATTGCCGCGGCGGACACGGTGGCATGAAAGGCCGTTTGCAAGGCGCGATTCATCAGCACTTGGACTACTGGAAACAGCCTCCACGTCCGGCCGCCATCACGCCTCCGGTCGCGCGCTTTCATCCCGTCCCCGCGCGGCCCGTCTTCGAGATTCCACCCGCACCTGCTTACGCACCGCTGCCCGTCGACGCGCCGTACTACGGACCGACGCGGTAGGAATTTCAAAGTTGCATCGGGCTGCGAAATGGCCTGGTAGCTAGCGCAAAAGCCAATAGACCCCCGCCGCAGGGGCGGGGGCGTTTGAATTTGCTAATCCCTGGCCCCTAGTCTCTAGTCTCTGGCCCCTTTTCCCCTACTTCCGCTTCAGCGTGAAGCCGGTGTAATGAAAACCGGTTTCGTCGTTCACCATCATGGCGCCGGCGGGGGCGAAGTAGCGAGCGATGACCGAGAAGGGAGGGAGCGGGTTGTCTTTCATGGCTTTCTCGAGCCGGCCAAAGAATTGATTCGACTCGGCCTGGCGATTGAGCAGGCCTTGGGTGTCGTCGGACTGGGCCAGATCGTAGAGCAGCTTCATGCCCACCTCGGGCCGCGAGAACTGCACCATGCCCGGGGCATCGCCACCAACCTGGCGACGGATCTTGCTGGCGATCAACTTGTAATCGAGCTCGGCCGCCAATGATGTTCCCGGTGTGCCGTTGGTGATGATTGCCTGCTGCAGGGCGGCCGTGCTGTCGGTCACGATGAGATAGTCGCCCAGAATGCAAACGCAGGGGCTAGGCTGGCGCAGATTGACCGGCGGCTCGTTTTGCGACGCGGGAGTTTTGATCAGATAGTAGTTGACGTTGGCGTACGTCTTCTTTTCCAAGTAGTCGGCGAACTTTTCTCGCAGCTTGTCGAACGTGGGTTGGAAGGCGGTCGCGTCTTTCAGCTTGAGGCCAATCATGTTCGCCTGGCTGTTGAGCTTGATGGGCTTTTCGACCCAGGCGACATACGTCACGCGACCTTCGATGGCAGGGAGGATTTCGGTTTCGAAATCGAGCCCGACCAGGTTCTGCACGCGGGTCTTGATCTCGGCTTCGGCGGCACCTTCAGCCATCAGGCTGTTGTAGAGCTTGGCACCGCGATGATAGGTTTCGTCGAGCTTCCAGTGGAGCGTGGTATAGCCCATCGAATCGGCCGGAACCCAAGGTTCGGGGGTGGTGTCTCCGCTGCCCATGGCGAGCATTTCGACAACGCCGCTGCGAGGGCTTTCGAGCAGCAGGTGAAAGTGACTGACCGAGTCGAACTCGCCGGAGGCAAAGAGCATGCTGCCGCCGAGACCCTTAACGCCATCGAGGCCCAGGACTGGCAGTAGCGCCAGGCCCGTTCGGGCAACGGCATTGCCGCGCGTGACCACGCGGGCGATTTGAATCGGGTCGACATAGTAGGTGATTTGCGGCGGGTCGTCGGCCGCGCCTTGGCAGCGACTCATGATCGAGTTGAAGCGGTCGTTATCGGCGAGTGTTTTTTCAACTTTGCCGGCCCAGGCATCGAGCACCAGTTGCATCACATCCTTGCTGGAGGTGATGACAATGGTTCCGTCTCGCTCCATTTGCACTGCTTGCACGTTGCCGTTCGGCCCGGAGTAAAGATTGATCTCATGCCCATCGAGCATCTCGGTGGCCTTCGTCATTCGATTCTCGGCAGCGAAGGCATCACCCTTTTCGAGCAACTTGCGAACATTCAGCACCTGGTCTTTGACGTCCAGCAGTACGACGAGCCCGGTCGGCCCTTCCGGCACCGCCACGAACGCTGCACAGATTTCGCCCTGCGGAATGGCCAGCACCTGGTTGAGCGGCAGGCCGACCCGCTCTTCGATATTTCCCCACAGCTCCTGCAAGGCTGCGTAGAATTCCGAGACGAGCGGCTTGATCTGTTCGTCGGCTCCCATGCGCCCCAAGCTGGTTTCGCGAAAGCGTTCGATCAACTGCGGCGTATCCATCACCCGAAAGTACGCCAGGGTCTGCTCGGGCAGCAGTTTTGGTGCGGACGGCCGTTGAGCGTGAGCGAAAGTGGCCGAGAGAGCCACCAGTGCCAGCATCGTGGCGGCAAGGAACGAACGGACGTGAATGAGCATGATGGCGACCACAGGAGGGGTTGAAGGGCAAAACGGCAACCAGAAAGTTCCTGCTGGAAATACCTGCCCTGGCGGGCAGCGGTTTCAACCAAAGGATTCTGCCGATTGTGGGAAAAAACCGCTTTTGCCAACTGGTCAAGATGACAGCAAAAAGCTAAATTAACAGATCACTCCCAATCTGCGGATGGCCCGAAGTGCGGCTTTGGCTGGCGTCGCGTGCTGTTTTGCTTGGTGGCGAGTGGGTGAAAGAGCAAAGTTTTGAGGCCAACGCGGGCCGTGCCTAATGGGGCCGCCGCAACTAGCCACGCTGCACTGCTTCACCCGAAAAACTCGCTTCCCGGACTTAGGCAATCTTCCTGGTCTGTTAACTGGGTGGTTGTCGAGGAGATGCGTTCTATGATTTGACCTGCGGTACCGCCTGACTGGCGCGAAAATTTTGAATCGCGCCAGAAGGCCTGAGGAGGGCAATGTGCCCACACGGATTTACGCGCTAGCGAAAGATTTGAAGCTGGATAGCAAAGAACTTGTGGATCTCTGCACTAAAGCAGGTATTCCCGGGAAAGGTTCGGCGCTGGCCAGTCTGGAAGATGATGAAGTTGCCAAGCTCAAGGCCTATCTTGACGGGCACTCGAAGCGCCCTGCTTCCTCCTCTGCCTCGGCAGCACCTGCGGTCAATGTGAAGGCTGTATTGTCGGCCCCTGTGTCGACGACGGCTCTCACTCCGCCTCCACCACCGCGCCCTGCGGTCGGTCGCGCTCGTCCCGGCACAGCTCCGGTGGTCGAGACGCCTGCCTTTGACGATTCAACGGCTATCGCTGTCGAAGAGCCACCTATTGTCGCCGCCGAAGCGAAGGTCGAAGTACCAGCGCCACCGGTCGTGAAACAACCCGCGCCTGTGGCTAAGACTCCAGCAGTCGAACCACCTGCAGACGAAGCTCCACCTGCCGAGCCCAAGGTTGCTGAACCGAAGGTTGCCGCGCCCAAGGCCACGCCCAAAGTTGTCGAACCTGCCGTGGAAGCACCCCGGCCCGTCGTCAAGGCAGCGCCTGTGGCTCCCGTTGCACCGCCAGCTCCAGAACCACCGGTTGCTGCACCTCCGACGGCTCCGCCCACGGTAAGTGCTCACAGCCACAGCAAGTCGTTTTCGACCCCTGCCCCGACGACGCCTTCGACGGCTCCGCATCACGCTGCACCTCAGCGTGGTGATCCGCTCTCGTTGCGTGGTCGTAGCAGTGGCATCCGAGTGATTGGCGCTGCCGGCAAGAAGGCTGAAGCCAAGCCTGGTGATCCTGAAGTTCCCGGTAAACCAGCGGCCAAGGGTCCCGAACGACGCGGCCCAGTGGTGCGCGTCGCGGCGATGCCTGAGGTTCGTCAGCCTCAACCGGTTGCCAAGGCACCGGAAGTGACCGCACAAAAGCCGATCATGCGCATTCCGACGGAAGCGCTCAAAGACAAGAAGGGAATGGGTTCGGCCCCGCTGAAGCAAGCGGCCGAGCAAGCCAACGCCCAGCGAAAGGCTCGCGAGCAAACCGATGCCCGCAAGCCCGGCGCGATGCCCATGCCAGCCGATGCGGCCGGCAAGGGTGGTCGCGGCAAGGGCCGACCTGGTGAAGGCGAAGGCTTGGGTGACATTGGTTCGCTCCGTGCCAAGCGTCAGGACCAGCGCGGCAATCGCGGCAAGGTTCGCGTGGGTGGTGAGGACGATGACGGTGGATTCCGCCGTGGTCGCAACACGCTCTCGCGTATCAAAAAGCATGGCGGGCCAACGGCTCCGCGCAAAGAAAAGGTCGAACTGGTGCTGCCGATCAGCGTTCGCGATTTCTGCGAACAAACCGGCATCAGCAAGGCGACCGTGCTGCGAACACTCATGAACAACAAGATCATGGTGAGTATCAACTCCATGGTCCCGGAAGAGTTCGTCGAGTTGCTCGCCGCCGAAGTGGGCGTCGAGATCACCGTCAAGCAGCCTCCCACGCCCGAAGAACTGCTCGAACTGCAATTCTCGGTCGAAGAGGACGAAGCCAATCTGTTGCCACGTCCGCCGATTGTTACGGTGCTCGGTCACGTCGATCACGGCAAAACGTCGCTGCTCGATCGGCTCATCGGCATCAACGTGGTCAAGGGCGAAGCGGGTGGTATCACCCAGCACATTCGCGCTTACTCGGTTCCCACGCCCGATGGTCGCCGCGTGTCGTTTGTCGATACGCCCGGTCACGAAGCGTTCACCGAAATGCGTGCTCGTGGTGCGAACGTCACCGATATCGCGGTCCTGGTGGTCGCTGCCGACGACGGCGTGATGCCACAGACCGAAGAAGCCATCAGCCATGCCAAGGCTGCCGGTGTGCCAATCGTCGTGGCGATGAACAAAATCGACCTGCCTGGCGCTCAGCCAGACAAGGTCTTCCAGCAACTGGCCACGGCCGGTTTGCTGCCGAGCGAATGGGGTGGCGATGTCGAAGTGATTCGGACCAGCGCCATCACCGGCGAAGGCCTCGACACTCTGCTCGAAACCTTGCTTGTGACCGCGGAATTGCACGACTACAAGGCCAACCCCAATCGCGCCGCGATGGGCATGTGCCTCGAAGCCGAACAAGAACCGGGCCGTGGTGTCATCGCCAAAATCATGGTGCAAAACGGTACGCTGCGAGCGGGCGATATCATCGTCTGCGGTGCCGGTCATGGCCGCGTGAAGGCGATGTACGATACGCTTCGTCCGCGTGAAGAGGTGGAATCTGCCGGGCCCAGCATGCCCGTCAATGTCACCGGTTTGGATTTCGCTCCCGAAGCGGGCGATCGCCTGTACGTGGTGAAAGACATCACCGAAGCTCGCGAACTGGCCAGTCGTCGTGCCTCGCAATCTCGGCAGTCGTCGCTTTCGGGCGGCAACGTCAAGATGTCGTTCGAAGACTTCCAGAAGCGGTTGTCGGAAGGCCGACTGCACGACTCGGAAGATGTGTCGACCCTCAACCTCATCATCCGCGCCGACGTGCGTGGTTCGATCGAGGCGATCCTCAAGGAACTCGGCAAGTTCGAGCACCCCGAGGTAAAGGTGAAAGTGCTGCAGGCTTCGGTCGGCGGCATTACCGTGGCAGACGTCACGCTGGCCCATGCTTCCGATGCGGTCATCGTCGGCTTCAACGTCATTCCCGATGAAAACGCTCGTGTCCTGGCCGATGATCGGGGCGTCGAAATTCGCCGCTACGACATCATCTACAAGCTCACCGACGACATCAAAGCGATCCTCGAAGGCCGACTCAAGCCCGAAGAGCGAATCGTCGAACTGGGCCGCGCACTCGTCAAGCAAGCCTTCGCGATCAGTCGCGTCGGTACGGTTGCCGGTTGCCAGGTCATTCAAGGCAGCATCGAGCGTGGTTGCCGCGTGCGTGTGAATCGCGAAAACCGCACCATCGGCGATTACGGCATCGATACCTTGCGTCGTGAAAAGGATGATGTGAAAGAAGTCAGCCGCGGCATGGAATGCGGTATCAAGCTGCAGAACTTCAACGACATCAAAGAAGGCGATGTGCTGGAAGCGTATCGCATCGAAGAAGTGGCTCGCACGCTATAAGTTGTTTGGCTCGCTTCGACCTCCGTGGTTTGCGCGGGTCAAGGTTTTCTCCGCCGCTGGATTCACCAGCGGCGGTACTGCTTGAATTGCATTTTCGTTCGTTAGACTCCTGTTTGTTTGAATCGTAGTTGCCCGTATGAGTTCCCGCCGTCTCCTCAAAGCCGCCGAAGCCTTTCGTGAAGTGGTCAGCATGGCCATTCTCACCGAGGTCCGCGATCCGCGCGTCAAGAACGTCACCGTCACCATGGTGGAGGTTGCGCCCGACATGAAGTCGGCCAAGGTCCACGTGTCCATCATGGGCGAAGAAAAGGAACAGGGACTCGCGTTCCGCGGCCTGCAAAACAGCGCCGGCTTTTTGCAAAGCGTGATCGCCGACAAAATCGATACCCGCTACACGCCCAAGCTGACCTTCGTCATGGACAAGGGCGTCAAGCACTCGCTCGAAGTGGCGCGCATCCTCAAGGAAGTGCTTCCCGCCGACAAGCCGACGCAACCAATGCCCCAGCAGGATGCGGACGAAGAAGACATGTCCGAATAGTCCCTCCTGGACTCAAGCTCCCCCGCACACATCCGACCGACCACTACTGACGAATCGTCTGAGGCAGGCATGACAGGTACTAACCGCGCAGCAATCCTGGGCAAGGTTCACAAAGTTCTCAAGAAGCACTACAAGCCGGCCGTGCCACCGGCCGAGCGGAACGTGCTCGAACACATGCTGTATGCGTGTTGCCTGGAGAATGCCCGCGTCGAAGCCGCCGACGAAGCGTTCGCCAAGCTCAAGGAATTGTTCTTCGATTGGAACGAAGTCCGCGTCACCACGCTGACCGAACTAGCCGAAGTGATGACCAGCATTCCTGATGCTCCCGCCGCCGCCACGCGCATCAAAAAGTCGCTGCAGTCGGTCTTCGAAGCCAGTTATACATTCGACCTCGATCCGCTCATCAAGCAGAACCTGGGCAAGGCCGAAAAGGATCTCGAAAAGATCGTCGGCTCGTCGTTGTTCGTGCGTGCCTACGTCGTACAACATGCACTGGGCGGCCACTCGATTCCCGTGAACAACGGTGCCATCGACGCGCTCTATGCCGTCAACTGCATCACCGACCAGGAAGCCGAGAAGAGCATCGTTCCCGGTGCCGAACGAGCCATCCCAAAGAACAAGGGCGTGGAGTTCGGCTCGCTGTTGCATCAGTTCGGTGCTGACCTCGCTGCTTCGCCCGGATCGAGCAAGCTCCGCGCGATCCTTGCCGAAATCGATTCGCACTTCAAAGAACGACTCGAAAAGCGGATTGCCATTCGCGAAGCTTTTGCCAAGTTGCCCGTCGTGCGCGAGAAGAAGCCGTTCGAACTTCCCGTTCCTACGCCGAAGCCGAATCCCGCTGCCGAAGCCAAGGCTGCTGCCGCCAAGGCCAAGGAAGAAGCCGCCGCCAAAGCCAAGGCTGCCGAGAAGGGCCCAGAAAAGCCCGGCGACAAATCGAAAGACAAATCGCACGCCAAGCCTGCTGCTTCGTCCGCACCCAAGCCGAAAGACACTCACGGCAAGGACAAACCCAAAGACAAGCCGAAGAGCGATGGCAAGCCCGCCGGCAAAAAGCCCGACTCCAAGGGGCTCGCCAAGAAGAAGCCCCGGTAGTTCGATCTCTGCGGTTGCGCTGCTCGCGGATCGCTTAACGCTGGCGAGACGGTCGTTTTTTCGCCGGCTTGCGCGGGTTCAGAGACTGCAGTTGCCGTTTCAGGTCGCGCCAATCAAAAATGAGTTCCTGCGATTGTTGCTTGTCGAGGCGACCTTCGATCTTGGCCATGCGAATGGCAATACCAAGCTCCAGCAGTTGAACCGACAGGTCCATTCTTTCCTGGGCGGTGAGACTTTTATTGTCGGCTAGCGACGCGATGATCTTGGTGGCCTCCAGCAACTCTTTCCAGGTCTCTTCGCCGGCCTTCGGCTTCGCCTGTTGATCGCGCGTATCTTCCGCTTTTGCATCCGCCGCGGTTGACTCTGGCTCCTCATGTAACCAGCGAGAACGCAAGTTGCGCAGGGCCGAAAACTGCGCGGTCTCGGTTTGAATCGGGGCGGTCACTTGGCGGGAGGCTTGATTCTGTTCGCGACTGCGTTGCTCGCCGCGTTGGGCCGAGTTTGAGAACCAACTCCGCAGTGCTTGGGTAGCGGAAGTCGCCGCCGCCAGTGCCAAGCCGCCAGCAATTGTCAGTACGCTGGCATTCCAGGTCCACGGATCCCAGAAGCGGACCAAGTGGCGATTGTCTCGCTTCAGCGCCGCTCCCGCATGAGGAGCAATTCCAAAGTCGCTGTTGGCTTTGGCCGTCTCTTCGTCGGGACTGCGACGCTGCCAGGTATCTTTCGGAATGTACCTCGCTTCCCCCAGCCGATCGGCGAGCGCACCGCTGATGATGTAGGCATCCGTTTCTGACATGTTCTTGGAAGTGACAATCAACCGCCGCGCGGCAATGGTCGGAATATCGGCATCGTTGAAGTACACCGACGAAACCTTCGAGACTTCGCCGGAATTGTTATCGGGCCACCGAGACGCAGGCGCATCCGGGAAGGGAGCAGCTGAATAGAAGTTTTTCGGGATCGTCCCGGGAATCATCGAGAACGAATCGGACTTGATGAGGGCACTACGCAAATCCGTAATTCCTAGCAGCACCGCAGAATTGTCTTCGCACACTTCCTTGATGGTGGTGGCACCCAAGGGCCCGCAGTAGAAAGCCACATCGATTTCGCCTTGCTTCAAAGCGGCTACCGCCTGATTCCAATCGGTCAGGCCGACCGAATGGACGTCATGCAAGTCCTTGCCAGAGTCCCCAAATTGATGCATGGCGTAGAGCACCTCGGCAAACCGGCGCGTGCCGCTGGCGTCAGGGCCCGCGTACACCTTGCCATACTCCAAATGCCTGGCAATGTCCGAAAACTCCCGCGGCAGGACGTACTGTTTGCCAGTTTCGTTCGCTGGCCGCAGTTTCTCCTTGGGAAAGCGCTGCAGGAAGTCAGTGCGAGCGAGAATGTGCAGATAGTCCCAGTCCATCGGCAGCAGTGTCCGCAACGAGGGGCAATCCATGCCGTCGACCAACATCCCCAGCGACTGCCCCGACTGATCGCTCTCCAGCCGTTGCTTGATATCGATGTAGCCTTGGGTCGGCTCAATCTTGACTTTGTACTTCACCCCCAGCGAAGGACCTTGGCTTTCGATGGCGCTAACCAGAGTGTCACTGATCCGGTAGCTGGAGGATCCTGGCGGTCCTACAAACAGGGTGATCGTGTGTTCCGAAGCATCTTGATAAAAGCGCCAGAGAATTCCGGCGATGATGAGCGACATCACCACGAACGCACACTGCAACGGAAATCGCTTTGCCAGGCCGCCAATCCAAAGGAACACAGCCCCGACCACATCGCAAATGTTCTTGTAGAGCTCACCCAGCATGATCGTGCTCCCTGGTTTTCACGTCTGCGCGCGGGCCCCCGCTTTAGGCACAAAAGTTCGCGGGAGCTTCGCATGCAAGCGAGTTTCTAGTGCGTTTACTCACATCCCAGGTGAGCTGGCGCGTGACAGAACGTCCAAACGCAATACGCGGTCCCCGGCGTAGACAGAATATTCATCTATTCTGATTGAGGGGGTAATCTACCAGGGGCCAAGCTGATTGCAATTGTTTTTTCGAGGCAAGCACCCATATTAAGGTTAATACCTTCTGGACGAGAATCACAATTAAACAAATAGCCTTTGGAGAGTAACCTCCAAAGGCTTGATGGATTATCGTGATGACAACTCTCGTCAGTCGGCCGACACAATCGTGCCAGCCTGCTGACTACATCTGGCTACTTCTTTTGAAATGCCTTGTCGTCGGCTTTGCCTTGGGCTCGCAGGTAGGCAACCATATCGAGAATCTCTTCCTTGGTGAGCGTGTTGATCAGGCCTTGCGGCATCTCCGAGACGCTCGATTTTTGACGTTCTTCGATATCGCTCTTCTTAATGACGGTCATTTCGCGGGCGAAAGGATCCGTCCGAATGGTGATCGTCTTATCGTCTTCGCCGATGATACGGCCAGCGATCGCTTCACCACCCACGGTCAGCACCAGCGAGCTCTGATACTGATCGGAGATCACCTTGCTCGGCACCACGATCGCTTCGAGGATGTACTGGGCATTGAAGCGATTGCCGACACCGGTGATATCCGGGCCCGTGTCGCCACCTTCGCCGTTGAAGCGATGGCACTTGTAGCACTGGGCGGCCTGATAGGCAGCCTTGCCCTTTTCGAAGTTGCGGCCGGTCTCAGCCTGGCTGAGCATCTCCTGCACGTCGTCCATTTGCCAGTTGTGAAGGAACTGGCGTGTGGTCTCGAGCTTCACTGCTTCGACCTTGGTCTTGTCTTCAATCACGTCTTTGAGCGCCAGGCGATCGGCTTCGCTCAGTTTGTCGGCTGCGTCTTGCCGAGCCTTGATCACAAACTTCTTGAAGCTGGCACCACCACGGTAAGTTTGCTCAGCCAGATTGAGCCAACCGAAGTAAGCCCGTCGTTGTTCGTTGTTCAGCAACTGGGCCGCGTTGCGAAGAGTGAAGACATAGTACCACTGGTCTTCCTGCGTTTGGCTGGCAGCGAGCAGCTTCATCGTTGGCTCGGCGACCCCGGGGAACTCCAGATAGACAAGGAGCGCGCATAGTTCGCGATTGACGAACTCATTTTGATGAGGATACAGCCCCTTCAATCGATTGCTGACCTTTTCGGCGGTTGCGGCGTCCGGCTTTCCCTGTCGAATGAAGGTCAGGCCGTAAGCCCGTGTGGCGCTCAGCAGCTGATCTTCCGACATGCGTTCCAGCGGCAAGCTGTTGAGCTTGTCCACAATCTGTGCCTGCAGCGATTTATCGCCAGTGCGAGCCAAGGCCACCATCGCCTGAATTGCAGCCGTGGTCTTTGTTTCAGCAAATGCCTTGGCCTGCCACTCGCTCGGGTTCTGATGTTCGATAGCAACGCGGGCGGCATAACGGATCGCGCGATCGGTCGAATTCAGGTTAGGCCAGGCAGTTGCCACTGCTTGCGAATCTTGCTTGCCGTGAAAGCTTTCGAGCTTATGGCGCAGTTCGCGGGCAGCAATTGCCTTGTCATTCTTCTCCGCAGCGACAGGTGCAGTCGATTCCTGGCCCGTGTACTTCACGCGATACACGCCCGACTGAGTGCCACGACCGCCAATCGAGAAATAGAGACAGCCATCGGGATGAACACAGACGTCGGTGACCGGCAATGGCTTGCCTTGCACGAAGGGCTCGAAGGTACCGGTGTAAGAGCCACCGGCCGGTGTCATGTGGACTGCGTAAATCTTGCCGTAAGTCCAATCATTGATGTAGAGCGCTCGTTGATACTTGGCGGGGAACTTCGCACCTGTGCCAAACTCAATACCCGTTGGTGAACCCAGGCCAATATCGACCACGGCTCCCAGGCTGTCGGTGTGATAGGCAGGCCACTTGCCGGTACCGTAACGCCAGCCATATTCGCCGGCACTCACGCAGTGATTCACACGCGTCGGCCGATACCAGGGCGAACCTGTGTCGTATTCCATGTCGGCATCGAACGTGAACAGTTCACCATCTTGATTGAAGGCAATGTCGTATTGATTGCGAAAGCCACCGCAGAAGAACTCCCAGTTTTTTCCGTCCAAATCGGTCTTGAAAACCCAACCGCCGGGCGCCATCACACCGGTCGCGTGACCGTTGCCATCAGGATTGCGCGGCAACAGCAAATCCTCTGCCCAATTTTTGTGGGGCGAGGCGGGGTCGACCTCTTTGGGAGCTTTGGTGTGATTGCCAGCAATCACCCACAGCTTGCCATCGGGACCGAGACGAACCGCATGCGGACCATGCTCGCCGCCCCCTTCGAACTTCTTCATCAGCTCGACCGTATCCCACTCATCGTTCTGATCTTTATCGGTGATGCGATACAAGCCAGAACCTTGCGCGGCATTGCCATTCACCACGACAAAGAGCTTGTCTTGCACGCAGAGCAGGCCTTGAGCCTGGCCGATGGGCACACTCAGCTTTTCGACCTTGGTTTCTTCGCTGGTCTTGCCTGGCGTGACACGATAGAGCGAGCCACCTTGGTCGGAAGTGATCAGTCGGCCTTTTTGGTCGACTGTCATCGAGACCCAGCTTCCTTGGTCACCCTTGGGTACCGAGTAAACCAATTCGACCTCAAAGCCGGGAAGAGTCTGAATGACTTCGGCGGGCGTAGCCGAATTGAGCGACCCTGCTGGGCGCGCACCATTGAGCGAGACCGAGGTCCAGGGACCAATTCCCAGCTTGCCAATGACGTGAGCTGGTTTCCAGGCTTTGTCATCGAAGGTCAGTTGCTGCCAGCCATCGCTCGGTTCGGTGTTACTGAGCCAGCTCTTGTCGGTAGCAACGATCTGCGTGCTGCCGTCTTTGAACTTCAACACCAACTGACCGATCATCCCGGCCGCGCCACCTTCGTTGCGGCAGCGGAGGGCGATGACGTTCTGCCCCTTTGCCAGGTGCTTGAGTACATCTTCGCGAACGGGCGTTTCCCAGTTGTTGTGCTCAACGCAATGCTTGGCGTTCACGAACAGCGTGAAGACGTTGTCGCACGAACCGGCGAACGTCGCGGAGGCGGGAACTTCTTTCAGGTCGAAGGTTTTGCGAAAGAAGGCCATTTCGCCATCTTTGGCACCCTTGTTGGACCACAGCCATTCGGGAACGGGGTCGGCGGCCTGCAGCACGGCGGTGCAGCAAACAATCGCGAGTAAGCTAAGGAGGCAAACACAGCGGGACATCAAGCAAACTCCAGGAGAGGTATTAAGGGCGGGGTTGAGCCTGTTAGTTTCGGGCCTTTCAGTATAGATGCCGGCCCTGCCATTGCCACCAGCGGTGATGCCCTGGGACAATAGAGGAACTGCAACCAGATTGTGCCTCATGTGCCGAGAAAGTTACGTTCATGCCAGCGATTCGTGTCGGTGATTCTGCTCCGGACTTCATTGGCACTGCTCAGACCGGCGCGCGCGTTGCTCTCGCCGATTACCTGGGCAAGCAGACCGTCGTGCTCTACTTTTATCCTCGCGACAATACAGCCGTCTGTACCGCGCAGGCCTGTGCCTTTCGCGATGCCTACCAGGATTTTGTCCAGGCCGGAGCCGTGGTCATTGGCGTCAGCAGCGACTCGCTCGAACGGCACCAGGAGTTCACCCAGGGACGACAGCTTCCCTTTCTACTCCTGAGCGACGCCGATGGTTCGCTGCGCAAGGCCTATGGTGTGCCGAAAACCCTGGGACTACTCCCCGGCCGCGTCACGTACGTCATCGATAAAAAGGGGGTCGTCCGCCAGATCTTCAATTCGCAGTTCTTCGCCAGTAAGCACGTCACCGAAGCCCTCGGCACCGTCCGCAAACTGGTCGCTGAGACTTAGTCGCCCGTCGAACTTCTCGGCTGGCGCGATCTCAGCCCAGCAGCTCGCGCGCTCGCGTGAAGATGGCGTCGAACATCGGCTCGGTTAAGCGGCCAGTGAAGGTGTTTTGCTGACTGGGATGATAGCTGCCAAGCAGCCGGCGGTCGCCAGCGAGCGAGACCTCGGCGCCGTGGCCAAAGTCGGGCAGCTTCTTGGCAGTGAACCATTGCCGCTCGCGGGCTTGGGCCAGCGTTGCTTTCCAGGCTAGTTGTCCCAGGGCCAGCATCACGCGCGGGCGAGCCAAGTCGAACGTCTGCTTCAGCCACGGTTCACAGGCGGAAATCTCTTCTGGCAAAGGCTTGTTATCGGGCGGGGCGCAGTGGCACATGGCGGTGACGGTGCAACCCGTCAGTTGAAGACCGTCGTCGATGTTCTCCGAATGTCCCTGATTCGCAAAGCCCGCGCGGTGCAACGCTCGATAGAGCCATTCGCCGCTGCGGTCGCCGGTGAACATGCGGCCGGTCCGATTCGCCCCGTGCGCTGCTGGAGCCAGACCGACAATCAACAGGCCCACGGGCGCGATGCCAAAATTTGGAACCGGCTTACCCCAGTAGTCCCAAGCGAGATAGGCCTTTCGCTTGTCGCTGGCAATCTGCTGGCAGTACTCGCGCAAGCGCGGGCAGCGTTCACAGGCGATGATCTGCTGCTGCAGCGATTGCCACTCTGGCTCGATGGCCGCCATCACAGCGTCTTCAAGTATTCGAGCACGGCGGTCTTCTCGTCTTCGCTGAGCGCATCGGGATAGTCGTGCCCGGCGGCGCTCTTGCCGAAGCGCTCGGTATGGAAGTGCTCGCGCGTTTGAGCAGCCGAAAGGCTCGCAGGCAGAGCATCAAAAGTCTCGACCTCAAGCCCCACTCGCTTTTGATCGTAGCCCGTTTCGGTTCGCTTCCAGATCTTCGGCCGCTCACTCGGGTGCAGCATGTGCCAGAGCGTCGGCACACTGCCATTATGCAAGTAAGGGGCACTCGCCCAGATGCCATCCAAAGGCTGAGCCACATAGCCCTTCGGTTCGTTCACATTCGGGATCTTGCCAAAGTCGGTAAACCAACTGCTGCCGTACGCATTGCGCTGGGCCGGCGAAAGCGCCTGCAGACGCACCGGGTCGGTCTTCAGTTCACTTAGCGGAATCACTTTCGCGGGCCAGTTATCAGCTTCGTCTTTGTTGCGACCATAGGTGCCGTGGCAATCGGAACAAACGCGATTGAACGCGAGACGACCCTTTTCAGCGAGCGGCGCGTCGATGGCATGCGGATACTTGGGTGGCTCGATCGAACTGATATAGGCGTACACGTCGCGATAGTCGGCTTCCCATTCGTGGAACTTGGCCGGGCCATTTTGCGGCACCATCATGAACTGCATCAGCCCGCGATGTCCCTTGCCGGCGAAGGCGTCGGCGTAGAGAAAATCCTTCTTCTGAAAGTGCCACCACGGCGGAGCGTCCATATCGTGGTGGACCATCCGCGGCGGCAGCCGATCTTTGTGAACGGACAAGTCGGGGTCGCGAAAGTTCATCAAGGCCACGCCGAACATCACTGCGTTGGTGGTGCCGTTGGTGGTGCCCAGCGGCACGAACAGGCTGCCGAGATCCATCCGCCCGAGCGACTTGCCGTGATTCAATTTGTACGCGCGAGTATCGTCGGTGAGTGTCTGAAGGGCGAAGCGCGAATTGGGCAGACCGGGAATGACCTTGCCCTCCACTTGCCCGCCGTGGCAAGCGAAGCAGTTCATCGTCCACACGCCTTTGTCATCGACAACATACTGCAGAGGCTTGGTCGGATCGTCCGGGCGCGGCGTGAGGCCATAACGGCTGAAGGCCATTGCGCGACGCTCTTCGGGCGTCGCTTTTTCGGCTTGCGAGCGGAGCGGTTCGGGCCATTCGGTCCAAGCCTGGTCGAATACTTCTTGCGTGAAGTCAGCGGGCAGATACGATTTTTGCGTCAACCAGCGATAGCCTCGCTCGGCAGCGGTCTCGGGCTCTTTGGCGGCAACTGTACCCGCCAAGAGGAACGCCAGTGCGAGCAAACCGGCAGTCGCCAGCGGAGATAATGTCTTGCTCATGCTTGCACCGACCGCGAGAAGAAAGAACAAAGGGGAGCCCGCCCACGCTTCATCCTACCGCGAGGCTGCTTGAAGACAACCTCTAACCGACCCAGTCGCCGGGGACGCGTTCGTCTGTGAGCTTCAGCCGTTCTTCGAGGGCCCGTTCGAGATAGAGGACCTCGTCCGGTTCTCGCATGTTGCCGATCAGGATGATTCGCTCGCCACTTTGAAGTAGCACACTGAGGGTGTAGACGAAGGAGCCGCCATGCTTGCTGCGTTGAAACTTCTCGGTGCAATACAGCTGGCGAATGTCCATGGTGGGGATGCGTCGACTGCCGAAGACTGGCAGCGGACCATGCCACACGGCCAGTTCGCCGCCAGCGAGTTTGATTTCGGTGCGATTCATGAAACAGCAGAGGCAGGCATAGGTGATGCCTACTCCGACCGCCACGTGAATGAGCGGAAAGACCAGGAAGAGTATGGCGCCGGCATTCAGACCGTTGCGCAGGCCGGCGAATGCGCTGGCGTACCACATCAGCAGAAAGCCATCCCAGAAGAGGGCAAAGAAGACGAGGAACCAAACGGCGTGTGTGAACCAACTCCAGCGAATGGCCAAGTCGGGGCCGAAGTCATCGACGACATAGTGCTTGGGTGCCTTGAGCGGCATGTTGCGGCGCGAGCCACGCAGCGGACTTCCCACCTGGTCGGAGATGTTGAACACCGCATCGCAGGCTACGCACTTGCCGATGCCGAGTTGTATGTTCACATCGGCGGCGGAAACTGGTTTGCGGCAATCGGGGCAGGTGAGTTTCATGGTGCTGGCTATTCGCTAGAGCGGCGTGGATCTTGCCGAGCGTTAGTCCATGTGGCTTTCTTCTCGCAGGCGATGGAAGCGCGTGATCAACTCCCAAGCTTCGGCTGGTGTTTCGGCATATTGGATCAGCTTGAGGTGGTGATCGGCAATCACGCCTTCGTCGGCGAGCGCTTGAAAGTTGATGATGGCGTCCCAGAACTGGCGGCCAAACAGAATGACGGGAATGTCCTGCATGCGGCCGGTCTGCTTGAGCGTGAGGACTTCAAGCATTTCGTCGAGTGTGCCAAAGCCGCCGGGGAACACGACGAGCGCTTTGGCCCGCATGAGAAAGTGCATCTTGCGGAGCGCGAAGTAGCGGAACTGAAAACACAACTCGGGAGTGATGTAGGGATTGGGATCCTGCTCTTGCGGCAGGGTGATGTTGAGGCCGATGCTTTTGCAGCCCACATCGTGCGCGCCGCGATTGGCGGCTTCCATGATGCCCGGTCCACCGCCGGTGACGATGACGTAGTTGCAGATGCCGCCGAGTTGGCAAGTGGAAGAAACCAGGCGGCCGAACTCCCGGGCCTGGTCGTAGTACTTGGCCTTGGCGACGACGTTCTTGGCTCGCACCACGGCCCGTTGCCGGTCAGCGTCGTGAGGAGCTTCCTGCAGGAAGTTTTCGGCTTCGAGCAAACGTCGATCGGCTTCGTGCTGCTCAACAATGGCCGTGCCGCCGAAGACGACAATGGTCGATTCGATTTGATTTTCGCTCAGCAGCATTTCGGGCTTGAGCAACTCAAGTTGCATGCGCACCGGGCGCAGCTCGGGACGTTCCAGAAACTCGGGGTCTTGATTCGCGAGTCGATAGCTGGGACTGCTGAGGATGGCATCGAGGGGCAATAGGTTCATGACGGTTCATCACTGGGCGAGGGGAGAGGAGGTTCTGCGGTGGAAGTGGGGAGCAGTGCTTCGTCCGCAGGCGGTGGTTCCGCAGTTGGTTCTTCCGCCGGCAACTCGTCAACTGGTGCTGGTGAGGGTTTGTCCCAAACGAGTTCCAGGGGCAACTTCAGCGTGACAACGAGCAGGGTGACGCAACTGAGCGCGACGATGCCGAGCATCGAGAGCACACTGGTTGTTGTGTGGGGTTCGATCGTGCGGAAGTAAGGCTGCCACCAGCGCCAAGTGAGCAGTGCCAGCAGCAGCCAGCCAAAGAGCGGAGCGGCGGGCGGGATCCAACGCAGACTCCCATCAGCTTTTTGGCCATTCACCAGCAGCGAGATCGACCAAGCACAAAGCACCAACGGAATGAACTGCCAGCCAAACACCAAGCCAACAGAGATCCACATGAGAGAGACGGGACCGAAGTAACGCTGCACCAATTGGGGCCGGCTGCGAGTTGTCAGATAGAAGGCGGCACTCGCTAGTAGCCCTGCGATTGCCCCGGCGGCTATATCGACCAAGCCCAACAGCCAGCGATTGCTCGGCGTGATGGGGAGCTGCCAACCTTGCCAGTTGATCGCCGGTACGGGATGAACTGCCGGCCAAACGAGTGGAGCCACGATGGCGAACAACAGTACGGGTAGAAACAGTCGGCGGGGAATGCGGTGCGCGTCGTAGTCGATGAGGATCGCCGCGACGAGCGTCGTAAGGAGGAACAGATGCAGCATCACGGCAATGCCGAGCGGCCACGGTTCGAACGTGTTGAGCGGCGCGCGCCACGAACCGGCGGGCGGGACGGGCAGGTTCATTCCATGACCGAGAATTTCGACACAACCGACGAGCAGAAACAGGCACGCCACCCAGGTTTCAACCAGCGGATAGCGCGAGGAGATGGGCAGGTGGCAATCGGCACAGCGGCCGCGCAGCAGCAGCCAGCCCAGAATCGGAATGTTGTGGCGGGAGCGGATCGGCGAAAGACAGCGGGGGCAGCGCGAGCCGGGGGAGATCAGATTCAGGCCTGCTGGCAGGCGATAGACGACAACATTGAGAAAGCTGCCGACGGAACCACCGACGGCGAACATCCAGGTGCCAAGCAGCGCCGCTCCGATCCACCAGATGGTCTCGGCCGAGACCCTTGGTTCTTCGATTACGATTCGCCGCGTGACTTGAGCCAGCGGCGAGATTAACAGCGCGACGTCCATGCAGACAGCGATCGGCTAAAGGAACAACAAGAGGCAATCCACACCGAGCGGATTGTCGCAGGTTGCTGCAGAGTCGCAAAGGCGATTCAGTGTCAGGCGGATTCAATGCCGGGCGGTCGCAGCGAGACTACTCGTCGCTGGCCGGACGTGGTGCGGGGAGTACACCGCCGCCGTTGGCAGGCTCAGCACCGGGCTGCTGCACGTAGTGGTTGATAACGAATACCGGATCGGCCTGCGCCTGCGATTGGGCCGGCAGGGGTGCATTGGTGAACGAGGGATAGGTGGCTGGCCAGGCGAACGGGCTGGTGCCGTAAGGGCGGCGAATGATCTGCGAGCTGTAGTACACCGGCGGGTGAATGGCATAATAGGGAGGTTGCGGCACGAAGCCGACGCGGGTGCCGAGGTAGCCCCAACCATTGCCATAACCGTAACCGCCCCACCCGTTCCAGGCGGCCACATCGCCACCGTAGGGGAACTGAGCTTGAGCGACGTTGGCACTCGCGGCGGAGAGAACAAGCAGACTGAAGACGAACGTGAGGGTGCGAATCATGGTGCAGCTCGGCTGACGAACAGAAAAAGAAAAGCAAAACGGAACCTGCTTCATTTCACACTAATTACCGGCGTGGCAGGAAACAACTGCCTGATCGTCAAGCCCCCGCGAATCGTCGCCGGGGATTACCCGCTGTTGCATGCCGCGCAGAGTTGTTACGGTGACAGAACGGTGAACGAGCGTCAGGGGCTGGGAGCAAGGTCGGGCATGAGGCACAGGCGATGAGACGCGGAGCAACCATTTCGGCGCGCAAGCCACCGAGCATTCAAGCGGCTCATGGTTCTGCCGCGCGTTGCCGAGGCCTGTTCGTGGCGGGCACCGATACGGGTGTCGGCAAGACCTATGTCGCGGCCAAGATTGCGGCGGCGTTGGCCGAAACGGGTTGGCGAGTCGGTGTGTACAAGCCCGCGGCCAGTGGTTGCCGAAAGTCAGGCAAGAATCTCGTCTCGGATGATGCAGTCGCGCTGTGGGAAGCGGCCGGCCGGCCGGGCAAGTTGTCGGCGGTTTGCCCGCAACGATTCTCGGCACCCTTGGCGCCGCACTTGGCCGCGAAAGAAGAGCGGAAAGAAATCGACGCCGCGCGGTTGCGTCGTGGGCTGCAGTATTGGATCAAGCGGAGCGATGTGGTGGTGGTCGAGGGAGCGGGCGGGTTAATGTCGCCCGTCGGCGAAGAAGATTATGTCGCCGACCTGGCCCGTGATTTTGGTTTTCCGCTGATCGTCGTTGCTGCCAATCGCATCGGTACCATCAACCATACCTTGCAAACCTTGATCGCCGCCCAAGCTTTCGGCAGCGGATTGCCGGTCGCCGGTATCGTGCTCAACGATGTCTTGCCACCAGGTGCGGGCGACCCGAGTGTGCGTTTCAACCGCTGTGAGTTAGAGCTGCGGTGCGTGCCGCCGGTGCTGGCGCAGCTTGGCTACTTGCAGCCGACATTCGATCGCCCCATCGACTGGATGCACCTGGCCCAGCCTGCACGAACGGCAGTTGTGCCTGGTTAGACAAACCGTTTTGACGTAGCCCCGAAGAAGCTGTCCCTCAGAATATGCAGGACCGATGAAGCTCAAAGAGATTCGCGCTTGTGGCGTACTGGTGATGCGAGACGAACCAGAACGCTCGTTTCTGCTAATGAAGCACGCGCATCGTTGGGATTTACCCAAGGGGCACCTGGACGAAGGGGAGACCGACCTCGAATGCGCCTTGCGCGAGTTGAAGGAAGAAACCGGCATCAAGGCGAAAGAGATTGAGTTGGTCGAAGGCTTTCAGTGGATCACGCAGTACGAAGTGAACTCCAAGCGGTTTCGCGAGCGCTGCCACAAGACGGTGGTGATCTATTTGGCCAAATTGCTGAAGCCCGTGAAGATCAAGTTGACCGAGCATCCGGACTTTGAGTGGGTGAAGTGGCAGCCGCCACATCAGATTCAGGCTCAGACCATCGATCAGCTGTTGGCAGCCGTTGAAAAGTTTCTGCAGCAAGAAACAAAATGAGGGGACGGCAAACCTTCCAGGCTTACCGTCCCCTCCCAGCGGGTATCCACCCATATCGTTGAGGCCGCTGTTAGGCGGCGGCTTTGGTTAGTTGGCCACCAAACCATTCAGGTCGGGAGCCATGCGGGCTTCCTGCTGCAGGCTGTTCAGAAAGTTCTGAGCGGCAACATATTCCTGATCCGAGAAGAACTTGTCTTCGCTACGGAGGTAGCTACGGAGCTGATCTTTGATCTGAGTCGTGCTGGCCTTCACTTCGCGATAGAAGGGGCTGTTCACACCGAACTCATTCGCACTGCGGCGAGCAAACAAATCGTCGAGATACAAGCGGTTGTCGTCAAAGATTTGGGCCTGCAGCACTGCTGGCCATGCGACGCGACCGGTATCGACGTTGTATTCACGACGCGACAAGCGGCTCGGTTGGTCTTCTTGATTCCACTGGTCAAGCTTTTCCTTCGAAAGCGGAGCGGGCATGGTTTCGGCACGATAGCTGGCATTCAGCCGCTTAGTTTCGAAGTAGGTCTTCACATAGCGTTGTTTGTTGTCCAACTCCTTGGCGTAGCCGTCCTGATAACGGTTGTAGGCTTCGGCAGTCAAAGCGTTGTAGATACCAGCCCCCTGAAGGAGCCGCGACTGGCCCGTCAGGATGCCTTCGTCGATGGTCGACGAGTGATGATTGGCCAGCATGGGAGCCGAGCCAAGGTACGCGCCTGCGTTGTATCCGCCCGCGTAAGGACCGTAAGTTTGAGCACTCGCAGCCGAAACGGAAACGAGCCCCAACACCGCAGCAATCGCAAAATTCCAAATTCGAGTCATGGCTATAATCCCCGTGTTAAGTTCGCTTTTCGATTCCGTTCGCTGGATTTGACTTTCTCTGGAATTGATCAATTGCAACCACTATGCCAAACACGGCGGTGCACTCGTGCGGAAACGTGCAAACGGCGATTGCCATTCGAGTTACAACATTTACAGACAAATTGCGGTAGAACAGATCGCAGGGTGCTGGCGTCGCAAAGTCGCGAATCGCTCCCATTTTGAGATTGCCGTTCTCGGAAATAGACGCGGACCTGAACGGCGCGCGAGCACGCTGATGTCCGCTGCGTCGTGCCAACCATCAACCCGGGAAAATGTGTGACTTATGGCTGAGGCGGCTGCCGATTTCACTTCGCTGCTGAGTTCGTTTGCTACGCAAGCCGCGCGAATCGAACAGGGAGGAGGCTCCGCGGCTATCGAGCGGCAACATGGCAAAGGACGTGGCACTGCCCGCGAGCGAATTGCTCAGTTGCTAGACCCGGGCTCGCCATGGCTGGAGATAGGCCTCTGGGCCGCTTTCGAGATGTACGCCGACTGGGGAGGTGCACCAGCGGCGGGCGTGGTGTGCGGAGTGGGGCAGGTGAACGGTAGGCGGCACATGGTGATTGCCAATGATGCCACCGTGAAAGCCGGCGCGTTCTTTCCCATGACCGCCAAAAAAGTGCTGCGGGCCCAGAAGGTCGCTTTCCTCAATCGCTTGCCTCTCATCTATCTCGTTGACTCCGCTGGCGTCTTTCTGCCGTTGCAGGAAGATGTCTTTCCCGATGAAGACGACTTTGGCCGCATCTTTCGGAACAACGCCGTGATCTCGGCGGCCGGCATTCCTCAATACGCCGCAATCCTGGGCAATTGCGTCGCTGGCGGCGGCTACCTGCCGGTCCTCTGCGACAAACTGCTGATGACCGAAGGCTCGGGGCTGTATCTCGCCGGCCCAGCGCTCGTAAAGTCAGCGATCGGGCAAGATGTCAGCAGCGAAGATCTCGGCGGGGCGCTGATGCACGCCGCCGTCAGCGGCACCATCGATTATCGCGAGAAGGACGAGCCAACCTGTTTGAACCGTTTGCGAGATCTGGTCGGCTTGCTTCCCGTCGATGCTGCTGTTCCGGCAGCGCCGTTCTCGCGGATCGAAGCCAAGGAACCACGACAGCCGGCGGAATCACTGAACTCCTTCGCGGCGGGCGAACATCGGGGGCAGGCCGACGTGCGCGATCTGCTCGCGGGAATTGTTGATGCCGATAGCTTCGACGAGTACAAAGCCGACTATGGGCAAACGCTCGTTTGCGGCACGGCTCGGATTGGCGGCTTTCCGGTGGGCATCGTCGCTAACCAGTTGCATCGCATCAAAACGGCGCGGGGCGAGTTTCAGTTCGGTGGTGTCGTGTACGTCGATTCGGCGGAAAAGGCTGCCCGGTTCGTGATGAACTGCAATCAGGACTTCATCCCGCTCCTCTTCCTGCAAGATGTGAACGGCTTCATGGTCGGGCGCGATAGCGAGCGGGAAGGAATCATCAAAGCGGGAGCGAAACTGGTTTCCGCGGTGAGCAACAGCCGAGTCCCCAAGCTGACGCTCATCACCGGCGGGTCGTACGGCGCTGGCAACTATGCCTTGTGCGGCAAAGCGTTCGATCCCCGCTTCATCTTTGCCTGGCCCAATGCTCGCTGTGCGGTGATGGGTGCCTCGCAGGCCACGAATACGCTGCTCGATGTGATGGTCGCCAGCCTGAAAAAGCAGGGGCATGCTGCCGATGCCGACGAGTTGGCTCAACTGCGTGCGCAAGTCACCGGCGACTACGAACGACAAACGGATGTGCGGTATGCGGCCGCCAGGCTGTGGGTCGATGCCATTATCGAGCCGGCAGCGACACGCAACGTGCTGATTCAATCGCTGGAAGTTGTGACTCGCTACGCGACGGAAGAACCTTATCGCTTGGGCGTGTTTCAGGTTTGATCTGCGACTATGAACTATCTCGCTCACGGCCGACTCTTTACGCACGACCCGTACTACCTCGCAGGAACTGCTGCGCCCGATTGGCTGAGCGTGATTGATCGGCGGATGAGACTCCGCTCGAAGACGGTTGCCGAGCATATCGAATCGGATGATCCCGTCCGCGCTGCGTTTGCGCGCGGCGTGATGCAGCATCACGCCGACGACGACTGGTTTCACCAGCAGCGGGCCTTTGTCGAACTGAGTCTGCAGTTCACCCTGCAAATTCGCGACCTGCTCGCACCCGACGATGGCTTTCGCCCCAGCTTTGTTGGGCACATTCTGGTCGAACTGCTGCTCGACTCTTGCCTCGACGAAGATGACCCGCAACTGCTGCCTCGCTACTACGCGGCCCTTGAGCAACTCGAACCGGCCATGATCGAGCACCATATCAACAGCTTGGCAACCAAACAGTCCGAACTGCTGTGCAAGTTTCTGCCGCGTTTTCAGACGGAGCGCTTTCTCGCCGACTACAAGGATGATGCAAGGCTGCTCTATCGATTGAACCAAGTCATGCGCAGGGTCACTTTGCCCGCTCTGCCCGAATCGTTCCTCATGCTGCTCCCTTCTGCCCGTAAGCAGGTGCGCGAGCGAATGCCGGAACTGCTGCGCGAATAATAGATCACGCCCGCGGATGATATTGCTGGTGCACTTTCTTCAGCCGAGTCTGGTCGACGTGGGTATAGATCTGCGTTGTGGCAATACTCGCGTGGCCAAGCAGTTCTTGCACCTGGCGCAGGTCAGCGCCGCCGGAAAGCAGATGGGTCGCGAATGAGTGGCGCATGGTGTGGGGACTGGCGGAGGCGGGGCCGCCGATGCGCGCGACGTAGCGTTTGAGAAGTTCCCAGATGGCTTCGCGCCGCAATTGCTTGCCGCGACGAGAGAGCAGAACCCAGCTGGGTGGCGTACGCGCAGCGGCCACAAACAGCGGACGTTCGTGCTCCAGGTAGTCGCGCAGGGTATTGAGGGCCCCATCGCCGAGCGGTACTAACCGTTGCTTGCTACCCTTGCCATGCACCAGGCAGTGCCGATCTTCCAAGTGCAAGTCGCGCATCTGCAGCCCGGAAACTTCCGACACGCGGCAGCCCGTGGCATACAGCAATTCCAGCAGAGCGCGATCGCGTTTGGGATACGGATCGTAAAGCTGGGGCGCTCCAACGAGTTCCTTCACCACCTTGGCCGAGAGGACCTCCGGCACTCGTTGCCATTGCTTTTGGGCAACGAGCAACTCGGCGGGGTTCTCCTTGAGCACGCCTTCGACCTGCAGGAAGCGAAAAAAGACCTTCAAGGCGGCCATGTGCCGGCCGATGCTCGCGGGGGCTAGTTTTTTCTGCTGCAGCCAGGCTAGATAGCTGGTGAGATCGCGAATCGTCAGATTTGGCAGCGCGCGGTCGCCGAGCCATTCCTGTAACCGCTTCAGGTCGCGCGTGTAGGCCGCAATGCTGTTGGCAGCGAGGTGGCACTCGGTCCGCAGATAGTCGAGGCAGAGCGTGACCCAGCGGGCCGTTTGGCCACCTGCCGCGGGCGCTGCTTGGACAACCTTGAGAGTCTTGCGCGGAGGCATGCGGGCACGATCGCGGAAAATTTCGGGGCAACAACGAAGTTCACCCAGAGGTCCGCACGCAGGCAGATCGCAGGGTATCTTTGTCTTCGGCGAGTTGCCGCCGAGAGCTACGACATTCGGCTCCTGGCCAAAGTATTCGTTACAACCGTTAGCCGGCGTGACGCATTCGCACCGCTGCGGAAAAAGTCTCCTTTTCCGTCGACCTCGACAGCGCTACGATACGAACACAGCAGCGACCGTGCGCGGCCAACCGCGCAAGATGAACGACCCTCAACAAAGATGGGCCAAGCATGAAGATTCTGGTTACCGGTGGTGCAGGTTACGTCGGTTCGCATGCCGTGCGGCATTTGCGCAAAGCGGGGCATCAGGTTTGGATCTACGACAACCTGTCCCAGGGCAATCCACCGGCGGTGCTCGATACGCCTCTCTTTCAAGGAAACCTGAGCGACACCACGCGTCTCGTCAACCTGCTGCGCGAGTTGCGCATCGACGCGGTCATGCACTTCGCGGCCTTTGCCCTCGTCGGCGAATCGGTAACGAACCCGAGCATGTACTACGAGAACAATGTGGTCGGCAGCTTGCGCCTGCTGCAGGCGATGCAAGAAGCGGACGTGCGGAAGATTGTCTTCTCGAGCACCACGGCCACGTACGGCGAGCCCGAAAAATCGCCGATCGCCGAAACGACTCCGCAGAAGCCGATCAATCCGTATGGTGTCAGCAAGCTCATGGTCGAGCAGATCCTCGATGACTTCGCCCGCGCCTATGGTTTTGGCTTCGCTGCGTTGCGGTACTTCAATGCCGCCGGTGCATCGGCGGATGGGCTCATTGGCGAAGATCATCGCCCAGAGTCGCACTTGATTCCCATCGTGCTGCAAGTGGCTCTTGGGCAGCGAGAGAAGGTGACGATCTTCGGCAACGACTATCCTACCCCCGATGGCACCTGCATTCGCGACTACATTCACGTCGACGATCTGGCCGAGGCTCACCTGCGAGCGCTCGATCGCTTACAGCCTGGCCAAGGGTTGAAAATGAATCTCGGCAGCGGAGTGGGCTTCAGCGTGCAGCAAGTGATTGAGATGTGCCGCCAGGTAAGCGGTCATCCCATTCCAGCGGTCATTGGTGCTCGTCGGCCGGGCGACCCGCCGGCGCTGGTGGCCGACTCTTCGCTGGCCCAGCGAACCCTTGACTGGAAGTGCCACCATTCCGACCTGAAAACGATTGTCGCCTCGGCCTGGAACTGGCACCGGACCCATCCACAGGGCTTCGCGACGAAGGGCTAAAGGCTCGTTGGCGGCATTCATGCCGCGGGGCTTGCTGGGTACCATAGGGCGATGCAAAAGATCATCGTCGAGAAGCCCTACCGGTTTACGCCGGCCTACCATAGCTGGATGTTCCCCTGGTTCTTTCAATTCATTCGCCTGCCGTACCACTACCTGCGGCGGAAGGAAGGAGTCGTCGAGCACGAGATTCGGGGCGTCGAGTTCCTGCAGCAATCGCTGGCCGCGAAGCATGCGATTCTGCTCACGCCGAACCATCCGCGCACCGCCGACCCCGTGGCCATGGGCTTTTTGTCGAAGGCCGCCCACTGCGAACTGTACGCAATGGCCAGTTGGCATCTCTTTCAGCATGGCTGGTTGAACTCGACCATCATCCGGATGATGGGCGCATTCAGCGTCAATCGCGAAGGCGTCGATCGACAGGCCATCAACACGGCCATCGACTTGCTCAGCGAAGGTAGAAGGCCGCTGGTCATTTTCCCCGAAGGGGCGACGAGTCGCACGGCCGACTACTTACACGCGCTGCTCGATGGCGTTGCCTTCATCGCGCGGGCTGCGGCCAAGAAGCGAGCCAAGCTAACACCGCCGGGCAAGGTCGTCGTACATCCCGTGGCGGTGAAGTATCTGTTTCGTGGCAATCTCGCGAGCGCTGCCGATGAAGTACTGACACGGATCGAAGACCGCCTTTCCTGGCAACCTCAACGTCAACTCGATCTGCTCGCACGCGTCTCCAAAGCGGGACTGGCCCTCTTGAGCTTGAAGGAGATCGAATACTTCGGACAAACACAAACGGGCACCTTGGCCGAACGACTGCAGAAGCTGATCGACCGCCTGCTGCGGCCTCTCGAAGAACATTGGCTGGGCAACGCTCAGGAAGGAACGACCGTCCCGCGCGTGCGCACGCTACGGACCAAGATCCTGCCCGAGATGGTGGCCAACACCATCGACAGCGAAGAGCGGAAACGTCGCTGGCGAGATCTCGCCGACCTCTACCTGGCGCAGCAACTTTCCAGCTATCCGCCCGAGTATCTAACGACGCGGCCCAGTGTCGACCGCGTGCTGGAGACCATCGAAAAACTAGAAGAAGACCTGACCGACTCCGCAAAAGTGCATGGTCACCTGAAGGTGATTCTGCAAGTAGGCCCCGCCATCGAAGTCTCGGCCGAGCGCGATCGCAAGGCCCCCATCGATCCGCTCATGCTCGCCATTCAACAACAACTGCAAGGCATGATGGACAAGCTCGCTCTGGAATCCCCGATCCTCGACGAACAAACCGTGGCGGCCATCTTTCCCAACAACCGCACCAACGGCGAACCGAAGGCGTAGGGTGTGACGAACCTAAACCGCGGGTTCCGACGAACCATCGGCTTTGACCAGCCACGGTTGCCAGACGAGTTGTACCTGACCGATGACGATGTCGGTCTTCTTGGGCGTGATTTGCACTTCGGTCAGTTCGAGCGATTGTTCGGAAAACTGTTCGGCGACCTTGTCGCTTTCGGTTTTGAATTCGGCTTCCATGTCGGCCAGCTTCTGAGCAAGCGCTTCGACCGATTCGCTGGCCTGGCCAATGTCTTGACGAGCAGAAGCGATCTTGCCAGCGGCCCGCATGCCGGTGGCAGCGCGAGACATATTCGCGGCGCTGGCCAGCTTGCGGCCAAAGATTGCCCCGAGGATTGAAGAGCCAATCGAAATCGCCGCGTTCATGGTCTGCTGCGAGGCCTGCGACTTTTCTCTCTCCACGCGTTGCTCGGCTTTGCGAATCTGCTCCTGAATAGTGGCGGCCTTGGGACCATACTTGGTGCGCAACTTCTCGACGAGCAAGTCTCGCTGCTCGCGGGCACCTTGCGACAACCGCACGCGAAAGTCCGCTTCACTCTCGCCCGGTTGCGAGCACTCCTTCAGCGCCGCGCACTTCCAGATGCTGAGTTTGCGATTGCGATAGATGAAGTCTTTGAGCGAAGTGGCCAGCGTGGTGTATTGCTTGGGCCGGGCAAGTTCCGCCGGCAGCGGATGATACTGCGCTTTGTCCTCGGGCGTGCTTTCCAACTCCAGCGTTTCGTCTTCCAGCGGTTCCACTTCGGCCCAAGGATCCGCTGGCAGCGCTTCATCGAGTGGAACAACCCAAGTCAGGCTTTGCGAATGATCGATGCCAGACGCCGCTTGCACAAAGTGAACTTTCGCCGAACCGCAAAGGTGTGGACGATACGTGAGACCGACATTGGGTCCGCGACTGAGCCGGCGTGGCTGAAACCGCTCGGTAATCTCCGGCGGCAACACGGGTCGTTGCTCGCTAGCGTTCCCCAACAGCGACGAGGGTTTGGTCGCACTGCCATTGGCAGCCGCAGCCGCTTTCTTCTCCGCCATCAGCTGAGACGTTTGCTCGCGGGTGAGTGGTCCGCGCAGATAAGACAGTGCCCAGCGAGATTGAAACACCACCGGCGCGTCGTCATGCACGTTGTTCATCAAGAACACGCGGCTACCGAGTCCCGAGAGAATCTTTTCCATCTCCCCGCGATCGAACGATTGCCCCGCGGTGGCCGAAGCACCTTCCAGGCCATCGAGCACGCGCAGCTTGTCGCGCTCGGTTTGCAAGCGGCCGAGAAACCAGGTACCGCAGTTGGATAGGCCTTTGTAGTCGAGATCGACCGGGTTTTGCGTGGCGAGAACCACGCCCAGGCCGAAGGCACGAGCCTGCTTCAGCAGCGTGAGCATCGGCGTCTTCGACGGTGGATTGGCGCTCGGTGGAAAGTAGCCAAAGACTTCGTCCATGTAGAGCAACGCTCGCAGGCTCGAAGTGCCCGATTGGTTGCGCATCCACGCAATCGTTTCGCTGAGCAAGATGGTGACAAAGAACATCCGCTCGGCATCCGAGAGATGCGAGATCGACAAGATCGACAGCCGGGGCTTCCCTTCGGGCGTGTAGAGCAACCGTTGCACGTCGAGCGGTTCGCCGGTCATCCAAGCGCTGAAGCCCGGCGAGGCCAGCAAGTTGTTCAACTGCATCGAAAGGGCAAAGCGCTCTTTGGCGGGAAAGAAGCTTTCCAGGTCCATTACGCCGATCTTGTCGAACGGCGGCTGTTGCAGGTAACGGATGAGCGTGGGCATATCGACGCTTTGGCCGTCGCGCCACGCGCGGTCCAAAATGTTGGCCAGCAAGATGTGCTCGCGACTGCGGAGCGGATCACCATCGAGGCCCATCAAGCCCAGCAAACTGGCCGCCGCTGCTGAGATCGCATCGCGAAAGGCTTCGGCATTCTGCACCGTCGAAGCCGGCGGAGCATCCAATGAACGTAGCACCGTCAGCGGAATCCCCGCGCTGCTGCCGGGAGTATAAACGGCGATATCGACTGCATCGCGAAACTTAGCAATCCGCTCGGGCGTTTGTCCCCAGTCGGCGAGGCCGGCCTTCCATTGCTCGGCGGTCTTCGCGGCCAGTTCTTCCGGCTTTTGTCCCTTGCGCAGCGCTTCAGCGGGATCGATCCACGGGGCGAAGTCGCTCGCCTTCAAATCGGGAAACGTGAGCAGCAAGTTGCCCAGGTCTCCCTTGGGATCGATGACGATCGCGGGAATACCGTCGATGGCTGCCTCTTCCAGCAGCGAGATGGCGAGGCCTGTTTTGCCACTCCCCGTCATACCGACAATCACCCCGTGGGTGGTCAGGTCTTTCGAATCGTACAGCAGCAGTTCGTCGGTCGGCTTCTTCTGCTGCAGGTCGTATTGCTTGCCGAGATAGAAGACGCCCAAACGCTCAAAGTCTTGCATGGCTGCGAACCACTTCACTTTCACAGATTGTTCGACAAGTATTTGTACAACTCGTAGGCTGGCAACCAGCGGTACTCCGCGCTGTTCCGGCAGCGCCGAGTAACGCTAGTGCAAAAGCCAATAAACCACCGCCGCAGGGGCGGGGGCGTGGAAAAACGCAGTGACAAGCAGGATGCCTATCCCACGGGGTTACTTCAATTCTTTGATGCGCAGGCGGCGGTATTCCATTTGGCCGCGATCAGCTTCCAGGCCGATGGGGCCGGTGGCTGGCAGCATCGCGTCGAACTTCAGCGGTTCGCCGTTGCAGGTGGAAGTCGCGGTCCCATCCTTCACCGTCACTTCGATCTCATTCCAGTCTTGAGGCTTGTAAAGCTTCAATTCCTTATAAGGACCGGCCAGGAGATAGTCGCGGCATTGCAACTGAGGCTTACGCAGGAAGATGCCACTGTCGGCGTTCACACCTGCGCGAAACTCCAATTTGAGTTGAAAGTCCTTCGGGAACTCACGGCTGGTCCACATCTGGGCCAGACCCTTGCCGGAGTTCACGACAATCTTGCCATCGCGGGCCGTGTAGCGACCATCGCTGGCGCTCGTTTGACCATCGAAGGGCGAGCCGTCTTTGTAACGCCAGCCCGTCAGGTCCTTCTCGTTGAACAGCGGTTCAAAGCCTGGTTCGAGCGTGAACGCGCGGTCCGATTGAAATGGCGAAGCTGGCAGGCCAGCCTTGTTCCACAAATTGACGTCCGGAACATTCGTCCAGCCATAGCGAACCACCTGCGGATGACTGACGGCATCGCTCGAGACGACAACGGTGTCCCCTTCGATAACAGCCTTGGCATCCACAAACTTGTTGTCTTCACCGGCGATCGTGAAGCCCTTGAGTTCGCCGTCTTTCGCGACCAGACCACCACCCACGTGTTTGAAGGTCAGAGTCGCTTTGTTCCCCTTCACACTGATCGCGTCATACGCCGGACCGGAGTACTCGACCTTCTCACCATAAGCGAGGGCCCGCGCGGCGAGCGCCAGGCGAGTACCAACGGGCTGCTTTTGCCGCGGGTGAATATCGGCTGCATCGCCCACGTCGGTCGTCACGGCCATCGCGGTGTTCTGAGTCGTTTGCACCGTCACGCGTTGAGCTTCGCGCACTTCGGGCGACATGCCGTTGTGCGGTGTGATCTGCACAAAGAGGAAAGGAAAGTCGCCTTGCCCCCAAGCCTTGCGCCAGGCACCGATCATGGCAGGGAATAGGGTTTGATATTCCTTGCCACGGCCTGAGTTCGATTCACCCTGATACCAAATGGCCCCGCGCATGGCATACGGTTGCAGCGGAGCGATCGAGCCGTTGTAGAGACCAGTCGGGCGATTGTTGTTGAGCGTCGGATCGACGGGCGCAGCAGGCTTGCGCGGAATGGGCTTGCCGTCGGCCTTCGCTTTGGCAGCAGCTACTTCCCACTTGGCCAGTTGGGCCGCTTCGGTCTTCTTGTAGTTTTCCAGAGCCTTGGGATGGTCCGCAATCTTCTGCGCTTGCACGGCAAACAGTGGGCTGAGGGTCGGGTTGGCTTCAAGCTCGGCCTTGGGTGTCCACGCTTCGGCAACGGTGCCACCAACGGCCGACTTGATCAAACCGACCGGCACACCGAGGCTCTTGCGCAGTTCCTTGCCAAAGAAGTAAGCCACGCCCGAAAAATTCTCGGCGCTCTTGGGTGCATCAACGGCCCACGTGCCGCCGATCGTTGTCTGGGGTTCGTCGACGGCGCGAGCACTCGCGTTGAACAAACGCAGTTGATCGTCACCGGCTTCCTTGATGGCTTCCGGACCATTGACCGAGTTCTTCAGGGCAAAGCCCATGTTCGACTGACCACTGCAGACCCAAACTTCGCCGACGAGGATGTTCTCCCGCTTCAGGCTTTCGGAGCCCGGTTCCGTTTTGACGGTGAGCGTGGCTCCCTTGGCCGAAGTCGTGAGCGGATCGAGCTTCACGGCCCAGGCGCCGTACTTGTCGGCTGTGGCCGCTTTCTCTTGCCCGGCAAACTGCACAACGACCTTGGCATTCGGCTCTGCCCAGCCCCAGACAGGAACCGGCATCTCGCGCTGCAACACCGCGTTGTCGGTGAACAGGCTGGCCAGCGTCAGTTTGTCGGCAGCAGTGAGCAACTGGCCGCTGACGAGCAGCAGCCCTAATGCGCAGAGGAAGCGTAGGTTTTTCATAAGAGCCATCCGAGAGAGGAAGGAAATTTGTCGACCGGGTATATCGCCAATGAGCGTAGCGGGCTGAAGTGCCAATTGCCAGAGCTTGGGGGCTTGGCTTCACTTTCGCCTGTCTGCCGTGGCGCACGGTGGAATCGCCACGCTCCGCCTTGGCGATCCCTCAGTCGTGGCGATAACCGGCTGAACAGCCCCCTTCAAAGCTCCTGATAACCAGTTTTTGATAACTTTTTGAGCGATTTTTTCGCGATAACCAAAATCCATAACCCATTTCCTGTCATTCTGTTGCGAACAAAAAACCGAACGCATCAACGCTTACCTGATAACCATTTGATAACCACCTTGCACCCTGTTCAAACCGTTGCCTGAACAGGCCCTGAACAGGGGTGCTCAACATCCTGCCACCAGTCAGCTACCCCTGAGCAGTCTCGATCCCAACTCGCTCCAAAAATATTAAAACATGATTGACATTAAGTCAAGACATTTTAATAATACCGCCATGGCCATCTTCGCCAAGCCGATCCTTCCCGCGCCTAATTCATCTCGCTCCGCCAAGCCGATCCTTCCCGCACCGTAGTCATCTCGCTCCGTCGAGATGAACCTTTCCAACACCGCGAAAATGGCCCCTATTACCACAACCTTTCGATCAAGCCTTTTGAACCAATCTGGCTCAGTACAGCTGCTGTCATCTCGGCGGAGCAAGATGACTATGGTTGGTGCTTTGAACCAAACGGGTAGAAAACGTCACTCAACGCTTGTGAATGTATGGCCGCAGCTTTCTAATCAGGATCGTTCTGAGCGGCAGTCCCTTTTCTTGCGGAGCCGATACGATGTTTCGAGCATGGCTTTCTTTGGCGCTAGTGGCGTGTTTCAGTTTGGCGGCATGGGCTCAGGAGCAAACTCCCCTGGCCAAAGTGCAGGCCGATCCGAACGATCTCACCGCCTGGAATGAATACTGGGCCGAGAACTTTAAGATCATCATTGCCCAGGATGATCCGGCGATTGCTATCAAGCTGATCGACGAAGTTGAGGCGACCCTGGCGAAGCATGCTCCCACGAGCGATGCCACCAAAGCCTCGACCGCACGCATGCAGGCCTCGCTCAAGGCTCTGCGGGGGAACAAACAACTCGAACAGATGCCCTTCGAAGAAATCGAAAAGCAGCTGACCGATAACCCGGACGACGCCAAAGCCCTGGCGAACTACACCCGCAAGATTCAAATGGAAGTAGGCAAGCAGGCACGCACCGAGCCAGACAAGGCCGACGAAAAACTCACCGTGCTGAAGGCCAGCCTGGCCAAGATCAAGGAGGCTGCCAAAGAAGACAAGACCAAGGCCGCCATCGACCTGGCCGTGAAGAACCTAGCCAGCATCGAGCGGGCGATTGCCGGCACTCGCAAGCTGGAAGCGCTCGTGGGCAAAGATGCCGCGCCGCTGAATGTGCAAGGTTGGGTAAACGGCAAGCCGCTGACCGACGCCGATCTGAAGGGGAAGGTCGTGTTGCTCGACTTCTGGGCCGTGTGGTGCGGTCCCTGCATCGCCACGTTCCCGCACCTGCGCGAATGGCAAGAGAAGTATGGCGACAAGGGGCTCGTCATGATCGGCATGACGCGATACTACAACTTCAAGTGGGACGAAGAAGCCAAGAAGGCCAGCCGCTCGAAGGACGATGTCTCGCCCGAAGACGAAAACGAAATGCTCGTTAAGTTTGCCGAGATGCACAGCTTGAAGCATCGGTTTGCGATTCAAGAAAATCAGGAGATGTCTGACTTCTACGCCGTCAGCGGCATTCCGCACGTCGTGGTCATCGACCAGCAAGGCAAGGTCCGCATGATCAAAGTCGGCAGCGGTGAAGCGAACGCCAAAGCGATCGACGGCCTGCTGAAAGAACTGCTGGAAGAGAAGAAAACCAGCACGAAGGAATAGCGTCCTTGCTGCCGAACAGCATGCAGCCGCGCGAAGGAGCTCGCGCGGCTCAGTTACCTGTCAGTCTGGATTGATCTTGGGCGGTGATTGAAGGATTCATGTCTGCAGCCACGCCGCGCACTTCCAAGCTGGAAGATTTTCTCGAACGACTCGATTCGGGCGATCCGCTCGTAAGCAGCCAGGCAGCCCGCGAAGTAGCCGCGTTGGGCGATTCTTGCCTGCCCCTGACAAAAACCTTGGCTCGACGGCTAAATCACCCCACGGGCGATACCGCGGAGTTGCTCTTCGCCGTTTTGAAGAAACTCGGCCCAGCCGCCATTCCGCCGCTCCAGGAAATGCTGCCCACTTCGTTCGGCAAGCAGCGCCTCTACCTGCAACGGCTGATTTCGCCCGCTTCCTAGGCCAGTCTGCCTAGGCCAGTCTGCCTAGGCCAGTCTGCCTAGGCCAGTCTGCCAGCACCTGATCCCGCCCTGCTCCATTCCGCACCAAAGCCCTATAATCAGTAGTTCTTTGGTCTAGTCATCGGCAACCGGTACGAGCGCGCGGAACACATGAGCAGGCAATACATCTATCAGATCGAACGACTGACGAAAAAGCATGGTCCGCGCGAGGTGCTGAAAGAGATCTGGCTCTCGTTCTATCCCGGTGCCAAGATCGGTGTGCTCGGCCGCAACGGTTCGGGCAAAAGTACGCTCATGCGGATCATGGCCGGCCAAGACAAAGACTTCGACGGCGAGGCTCGACTCACCGACGGCTTTACCGTCGGCTATCTCTCGCAAGAGCCTCAGCTGAACCACCCCACGGTCTGGGAGAACCTGCAAGAAGCCATCAAGCCGCGGCAAAAGGTGCTCGACCGCTACAACGAGATCAGCGGTTTGCTCGCGGAGCCGATGGACGACGACAAGATGCAAAAGCTGTGCGACGAAATGGCTCGCCTGCAGGACCAGATCGAAGCGACCGGCGCTTGGGAGATTGACCGCGAAGTCGAAATCGCCATGGACGCGATCAACGTCGCCGAACGAGACGCCGAAGTAGCGAAGCTCTCCGGCGGCGAACGCCGGCGCGTGGCCATGTGCCAACTGATGCTGCAACGACCCGACCTGCTGCTGCTCGACGAACCGACGAACCATCTCGACGCCGAAGGTGTCAATTGGCTGGAACGCCATCTGAAAGATTACAAGGGCACCGTCGTCGCCGTGACCCACGATCGCTACTTTCTCGACAACGTCGCCGAGTGGATTCTGGAACTCGACCGTGGCCACGGCTATCCCTTTGAAGGGAACTACTCCGCTTGGCTGATCGGCAAAGCGGCCCGTCTGCAGATCGAAGAGAAGCAAGGCCAAAACCGCGATAAGGCGCTGGCGAAGGAACTCGAATGGGTTCGCATGTCTCCCAAGGCGCGACAAGCGAAGAGCAAGGCCCGCATCAAGGCCTATGAGGAGATGTCGCAACAGAAAATGGACGACAAGATTGAGGATTACGAAATCCAAATTCCGCCGGGCAAGAAACTGGGCGATCTGGTCGTCGAAGCCAAGAATGTGTCAAAGAGCTTTGGAGAGAACGCGCTCATCGAGAACCTCGACTTCCGACTTCCTGCGGGCGGCATCGTGGGCATCATCGGCCCCAACGGTGCCGGCAAGACGACGCTGTTCCGCATGATCATGGGAACCGAGCAGCCGGATAGTGGCGAGCTACGCGTCGGTTCCACCGTCGATCTGGGCTATGTCGATCAAAGCCGAGACTCACTGGACGACAATAAGACCGTCTATCAAGAAATTTCCGGCGGCGTCGATACGTTCGAAATGGGCAGCCGGAAAGTGAATGTCCGCAGCTACGTCACGAAGTTCAATTTCAAAGGCCCCGACCAAGAGAAAAAGGTCGGCATCCTCTCGGGTGGTGAACGCAACCGCGTCCATCTCGCCAAGCTGTTGCGCCGTGGTTCCAACGTGCTGCTGCTCGACGAACCGACCAACGACCTCGACATCGATACGCTCCGAGCGCTCGAAGAAGCCATCTTGAACTACGTGGGCTGCGTCGTGGTCATCACCCACGATCGCTGGTTCCTCGATCGCATTGCGACGCACATCCTAGCCTTCGAAGGCGAGGGCTACGTCCATTGGTGCGAAGGCAACTTCGCCACCTACGAAGAGCAACGCAAAGCACGCCTCGGCATCGCTGCCGACGAACCGCACCGGTTCAAGTACAAGAAGTTGGTGCGGTAGCTACACCCCATTTTAGGATTCGGAGGATATGCAGGCTGGGCACTGGACTCTCGAAATCCCTTGAGCTATTGACTAAAATAAACCTCAACTAGCCCCCGCTGTAGACTGAGGACCCCGATCCATGAGCGCAACGAGTTCTGGTAATCCCAACTTGCCAATTGCTGGCTCTATCGCCGTCGGTCCAACGGCACGGATGGATTCAGTACAGCAACTCGCATTGCCGCCGATCGACTCACCTGCAATGAAGTTTGCCATTCAAGCCTGCGGAGAGGTATTTCCAGGGGCCAAGTTCGATGTTGAGGTTATGAACGATCCCGACGAGCTGGATTACTCCTTCTACTGCATCACGGTTGAATGGCCAGGGGAAGTTAAGGATTGTGTTGATCGCACCAAGCGCTGGTACAACCTCTTTGACTCCGCGCACCGAGAGCTGCTTCCTCAATTTGTGATCTCGGTGGTTCCGGTATGAGTCCGGATGCGTTCATTGACTACGCCGCGCAATTAGCTGTACATCCAACGGCAATACCACCGCAGGTCCGATCAATAACGAGTCGTGCCTATTTTGGTGCCTACCATTTGGCCGCTCGCTTCATCGCCCAATTGACGGGCGCAAAACGCAGCAAGCACGATGCGCACGTCTGGCTTATGTCGAGCCAGTCTGCTGATGCCTACGAGGCAGGAAGACTCCTTGCGACGCTCAACGCGAACCGCATTCGAGCTGATTACCGACTGGACGACAGGGTCGCGGAACTCCTCGACTACGCCAGAGTGAATGTTGAATATGCCCGCGACGTTCAACGTCTTTTACAGAACTGTGCAAGTGCAGCGAAGGAAGAGATCCTCGCACGACGCCGTTCCTAAGGAGAATCGAGTTCATGTCTGCAACCATCGTCCTGGCTGGCGGCTGTTTCTGGTGTACCGAAGCGGCCTTTGAGCAACTCGCTGGCGTCAGTGACGTCACCAGCGGCTATGCCGGCGGAGCCAAGGAAACGGCAAACTACAAAGCAGTGTGCACCGGCAAGACCGGACACGCCGAAGTGATCCGCATCACCTACGATCCACAGGTCATCTCGCTCGGCACCCTGCTGAGCGTGTTCTACGACGCGCACGATCCCACGACGCTCAATCGCCAGGGAGCCGACCAAGGGACGCAATATCGCTCGGCCATCTTTTATGCCGACGAGACGCAAAAGCAAGCGGCCCAGCAGAAGATCAAAGAACTGACCGATAGGCAGGCCTTTCCTTCGCCGATCGTCACCACGCTGGAACCGCTCGTCGAGTTCTTCCCCGCCGAAGACTACCACCAAGGCTACGCTCAGCTAAATCCCGACCAGCCTTACATCCAGGGGGTCTCGATTCCCAAGGTCTGTAAAGTCCGCGCCAAGTACGCCAACCTGATCGACCGCTCGTAGATCTGCGCGTTGACCCAGCCGGTTCCCCATCCGATACTACCCGCGTCTCTTGCTCCTTCGATCGCTCGGGTAATCTCATGACAGGCGAAGCTCTCCCCTCCGCGCTGACGATTCGTTCGCGCGTTCTTGTCTCAGTGGCCATTGCTCTTTTGCTGCTGATCGGCGGCCAGGCAATCCACGCCCAAGACAAGCCGCCAAATGTGCTGCTGATCGTCGCTGACGATCTCGGTTACTCCGATCTTGGCTGCTATGGTTCCGAAATCGCCACGCCGAATCTCGATGGTTTGGCCAAGAGCGGCGCGAAGTTCTCGCAGTTCTACAACACGGCCCGCTGCTGGCCGACGCGATCGGCATTGCTCACCGGTTACTATGCGCAGGCCATTCGCCGCGACAGTATTCCGGGCGTGAAGAGCGGCGGCCAAGGAACGCGCCCCAAGTGGGCCAAGCTGTTGCCCGAGATGCTGCGGCAGAAGAACTATCGCAACTATCACAGCGGCAAGTGGCACATCGACGGCAAGCCGCTGGCCAACGGCTTCGACCATTCGTACGAACTGGGTGGTGGTAGCCAGAGCAACTACTTCAAAGTGGGTACCGTCACCGAAGACGAGAAGCAGGTGCCGCCGCACGACAACTACTACTCGACGGTGGCCGTCGCCGATCATGCGGTGCGCTGTCTGAAGGAGCACGAAGAGAAATTCGCCGACCGCCCCTTCTTTCACTATCTCTGCTTCACCGCGCCGCACTTTCCGCTGCATGCCCTGCCGGAAGACATCGCCCGCTATCGCGAAATGTACCAAGTAGGCTGGGATGCAATCCAAAAAGCCCGTTACGCCCGGCAGAAGGAAATGAAGCTCGTCACGTGCGACCTCGCGCCGATGGAGCGTGAGGTGGGCCCGCCCTACGCCTTTCCCGAGGCCATCGAAAAGTTTGGTCAGGGTGAAGTCAATCGCCCGCTGCCTTGGAACGAACTCAACAAAGTTCAGCAGGAATTTCAAGCTGAGAAAATGGCCATTCACGCGGCGATGGTCGATCGCATGGATCAAGAAATCGGTAAGGTTCTCGCGCAACTGAAGGCGATGAAGCAATTCGAGAACACCGTCATTCTGTTCCTATCCGACAACGGCGCGAGTGCCGAGATGATGGTCCGCGGCGATGGCCACGATCCCACCGCGCCGCTCGGTTCCGCGGCGACGTATCCTTGCCTCGGTCCAGGTTGGTCGAGCAGTTCGAATACGCCGTTTCGCCGTCACAAGACCTGGGTGCACGAAGGTGGGATCGCGACCCCCTTCATCATGCACGGCCCCGGCCTCAAGGGAGACGGCGTTAAGAGTAACGGAGCGCTGGTTCATCAGCCCGGGCACGTCATCGATATCGTGCCGACGATCCTCGAAATCGCCCAAGTTGAATCAGCCAAGGTGCAAGATGGCCAGCCTGTACCACCGCGGCCAGGCAAACTAGTCGGCAATGACGCGCACCGAGCGCTGTGGTTTTTGCACGAAGAAAACCGCGCGATCCGCGTAGGCGACTGGAAACTCGTGGCACTCAAGGGCCAGCCTTGGGAACTGTACGACTTGTCGAAAGATCGCAGCGAGCAACACAACCTGGCGGAGAAGCATCCAGACAAGGTGAAGGAGTTGGAAGCAGCCTGGCAGAAGCAGTTTGACGAGAATCGGGCCCTCGCCCTCAAGGATGCCACACCCGAAGACCTGCGCGAGACGCCGAAGAAGAAGAAGGGCAAGAAGCAATGAATCGCCTCTCCACGCTCCTTTCGATTGTGCTTCTGACGGCAGCTCTGTTGGTACACGCGGCGGACGAGAAGCCCGCGCGCCAGCCGAACATCATTTACATCCTCTGCGACGATCTGGGCTACGGCGATGTGCAGTGCCTGAACCCACAGGGCAAGATTGCCACGCCGCACGTCGATGCACTCGCTAAGGCAGGCATGATCTTCACCGATGCCCATAGTGGCTCGGCGGTTTGCACGCCAACGCGCTACGGAGTCATGACCGGCCGCTACGCCTGGCGCACCAAGTTGCAAAAGGGTGTGCTCGGCGGACTGAGTCCCTCGCTGATTGCGCCGGACCGCCTGACGGTGGCCGATCTGCTGAAGAAGCACGGGTACCGCACGGCCTGCGTGGGGAAGTGGCACCTGGGACTCGATTGGGCCAAGAAGCCGGGCAAGGATGTGAATGCGCTGAACATCGAATCGGCACAGCAAGTGAACAACGTCGACTACGCGCAGCCATTCGGTGGTGGCCCGCTCGCAGCCGGCTTTGATGAGTATTTTGGCATCAGCGCATCGCTCGACATGGTCCCGTACACGTTCCTGAAGAACGATCGGGTCACGGTGTTGCCGACCGTCGAGAAATCGTTTCCGATGATGCTCGGCCGCACCGGCGGACAAACTCGCAAGGGCCCCGCTGCACCCGAGTTCGAGGCCGAACAAGTCTTGCCGGAGCTCACGAAGGAGGCGATTGCCTTCATCGAGCGGCAAGCCAAAGACGCTCGCAACGGCAAGCCCTTCTTCCTCTACTTGCCGCTGGCTTCGCCGCACACGCCCATCGTCGCGACAAAAGAATGGCAGGGAAAAAGTGGTCTCAATCCCTACGCCGATTTTGTGATGCAAACCGATCACTCCGTTGGGAAGATCCTCAAAGCGCTCGACGAGCAAAAGCTGACCGACGACACACTCGTCATTTTCACCAGCGACAATGGCTGTTCGCCACAAGCGAAGTTCGAAGAGTTGAAAGAGAAAGGTCACAACCCCAGCTATGTCTTTCGCGGCACCAAGGCCGACATCTTCGAAGGTGGGCACCGCGTCCCCTTCATCGTCCGCTGGCCGGGACAAGTTCCCGCCGGCAAGACATCGGACCAGATCACCTGCCTCACCGATCTGCTGGCAACGGCGGCGGATATTGTTGGTGAAAAACTTCCCGCGAATGCCGGCGAGGACAGTGTGAGCATGCTGTCGGCGTTTAAGGGAACGGCCACCGAGCCAATTCGCGAAGCAATCGTGCATCACTCCATCAACGGTTCGTTCGCCATTCGCCAAGGGAAGTACAAGTTGGAAGTCTGCCGCGGTTCTGGCGGTTGGAGCGAACCGAAGCCGGGCACCAAGGCCGAAACCGACCTGCCGGTGATTCAGCTCTACGACTTGTCCGCGGATATTGGCGAGCAGCAGAACCTGCAAGCTGAAAAATCGTCGAAGGTGGGCGAGCTAACCAATCTGCTGAATCGTTATATCCAGCGCGGACGCAGCACCGCCGGCGCGTCTCAACAGAACGACGTGAAAATCCCCCTCGTGAAGTGAAGCCAATCCTGCGGACACTGGCTGCCGCATCGCTCTTTCGCCCCTGCACGGTTTGAGTGATAATAAGCTCTCGCTCCGCCAGAGCATGTCCCCCGGGAACACGCCGCTCCCTGCTTGCTCGCGCGAGGCGGTTCCCCTGCAAGGTGCCAGACCATGCAAGCTCTTGGACGTCGTCGTTTTCTTGCCGCCAGTTCGGCAACTGCTCTCGCACTCACTGCCTCGGGTTCAGCAACTGCCCAGCAACCGGCTACCGAACGTGCCAGCGAATCGCTGACCACTGACACCCAGCGGGCCGTCGATCGTGGGCTCACCTGGTTGGCCAAGCGGCAAATCGGCTCGGGCACGCACAAAGGTGCGTTCGGCCAAAGCGGCTATCAAGGTGGCGTGGCGGTCTGCAGCTTGAGCGGGCTGGCCTTCATGTGCAGCGGTAGTGCCCCGGGCCAAGGACCGTTCGGCAAGAACATCGACCGCTGTGCCGAGTTCATGTGTACCTGCGTCGGCGATACGGGGTATATCTCGCAGCCTAACTTTGGCCAAGACAATATGTATGGCCACGGCTTCGGCACGCTCTTTCTGTCCGAATACTACGGCATGTCCGATCGGCCCGATCTGGATGCCACCGTGGGCGAAAAATTACGCAAGGCGGTCAAGCTGACCTGTGAATGTCAGAACGATGCCGGTGGTTGGCGATATGAGCCTCGCAAGAGCGACGCCGATCTGTCGATCACCATTTGCAACATCATGGGTCTGCGAGCCGCTCGCGATGCCGGCATTCACGTGCCGGACCCAGTACGAAGCAAGTGCATCGACTACGTGAAGAAAAGCCAGAACAGTGACGGTGGCTTTCGCTACCAGATTTCGAGCGGCGGTGGCAGCACCTTTCCGCTCACCGCGGCCGGCGTAGTGTCGCTCTATAGCGCAGGCATTTACGACGGCGAGCAAGTCGAAAAGGCGCTGGCCTATCTGATGCGGTACATGCCCGGCAGTGGCTCGAGCAATACGGGCTATTTCTTTTATGGCCACTACTATGCTGTGCAGGCCATGTGGCATGCCGGCGGCTCTCACTGGGCCAAGTGGTATCCGGCGATTCGCGAAGTGCTGCTGAAAAAGCAAGCCGGCGACGGCAGTTGGGCCGACAGCGAAGTCTGCCCCGAGTTCGGCACCGCCATGGCCTGCATCATCCTGCAGATGCCCAACAACTTCCTGCCAATCTTCACGCCCTAAAGAACCGTCTCGCTCCACGAGAGGAAAAGTGTGGTCATCTCGCTCCGCCGAGATGATTTGCGAGGCGGAACTGCGTTCGTCCACTTGTTGCCGGCCTACGCTACTCGATCTTCGTGGCCTTCAGATGGTAGAAGACGTTGCCCACGCCAAGCTCATTGTCGGGGTATTCAGAGGCGGTGAACTCGCCCGAGAGTTTGATCCGGCGCATGGCGTACTTCACCTTGTAACGCGGATCGGTCACTTTCACTTCGATCATATGCGTCGGCTTCGTTTTATCGCCGAAGCAACATTCGCCCAGGTCGGGAACCAGGATGAAGTGGTCGACCTTGCCCATCTGGGCAATGAACTTGTGCGTGTAGCCCTTGACGAACACCTTTTTGCCGTTGAGTTCGAGAGCGCTCGACGGAATTGGTTGGCCGGGCTCGTTCACGAAGTCAGGCTGCAGTTGGCTGAACGACAAACGGACGTGATCTTCCGGCAGTTCCGTCAGGTAGATGTACGTGTGCATCGTTACGGCGCTGACGAAGATGAGGCCGCTGAGAACCGTGCCAACAAGGGCCACACTGCGGCCCGTGTACTCTTGCGGATAGCGGCGGATCGATTGCAGCGCAATCAGGCCCATGACCACTCCGGCCACGGCGACGACCACCATGGGTTCGAAGAGGTATCCCAGGAGTGAAATAACCGCCAGCACCACCGAAATGACCGCACTCCGGCTCAGCGCGCGGTAGGGCATCGCTTCGGCTTCATCGCCATAAGTGGGCGACATGTAAGGCATTGTGCTCGAACTCATAACCGCACCCAAACAACATGCTGCAGCTGCAAACCGTCTGATTTAACCCAACCCGCGGAGCACGCACCACTGGACGAAGAACAGGGCGACACCAATACCCCATGGTACGCCGAGCAGCAGCCAGCGGTTCGGCGGATCGACCGGATTTTGGCGAATTGCCGCCGCGGGCGGTGCTCCCTTGTTCACGACCGAAGCGGTTTCTTCCCCTTGCTCGGCCTTGGCTACTTCCTGCTCGTCGGCTGGCGGAACCGGCACTTCGAACGAGGCGGTAGCCGTTTCGCTGGCGTCTGCAGCACGGTCGGGAATCGAGGTGGCCTTCTTTGGGTCCGGAGCAGCAGGGGCCGGATCGCCAGGGAAGAAGGTATTGGCCCGCTTCACCGAGGCAGGGTCAATCTTCTCGCATTCTTTGAGCAAGTCTTTGGCCTTGGCCAGCGGACACTTGCGCAGGTAGTTGATCACGGGCACGCGGACCCAGGTACTCTTCTCGTCGGCATTCTTGAACAGGTCGAAGAGCTGATCCATGGCGGACCAATCTTCCCAGTTGGCCAGATCCGGAATGACCAGGTCGGCCAGTTCGGGACGATCGAGCATGTACTTGAAGCCGGTAAGCAGGCGTTCCTTCTTTATGACGCCCCCTTCGGTACCATGAAACCGCAGGGCCATGATGGCTGAGTAGGTGTCGGCGTAGTCCGATTTTTTGTTCTTCAGATACAAGTCTTCGACCAGTTCCATGCCGGTCTCACCTTTGAGCGTGAGATAGCAGGCAATCAAGGCATCGAGGCCGGACTTGGCTTTGCGATCGCTCGACTTCATCGCCGTGGCGAGCATCGGCAGATCCTTCTCATTGCCGCAAACACCGAGCATTACCAGGTAGAGGCGACGACGACTGGCGGGGATATCAGCATTTTGAATCCACGACACGAGTTGGTCGTGGTTCATGTGCGGCTTCAGGTCCTTGATGGTCGAGTACGGTGCCTTGGCGAATTCATCGTAGGCATCGCGGGCGAGCATCTCGTCGCTGTCTTCCAGGTAGTTCTGAAAGAACATGTAGCGTTCGTTGCCATCCTTCGGCAGCTTCGTGATCTTGCCGAGATACTCCTTGGCGCGAGGCGAAAGGAGGAGCGGGGTCGACCACATCACCTTGGGAGGATCGATGCCCATGATCAAAAACGTCGCTCCCGGCTTGCCATCGCCGAAGTAGATCGTTTCGATGATGTCGCCGATCTTCACGCCACTGTCGGTGGACAGGTTCTTCTCTTTCGCTACTGCCTCCGGATTGGCTGGGTCGGAAACCGGATCGGCTTTCGCGCTGCCGAGCGGGCTGTTCTTCGAGCCTTTGATGAGTTCGACGATTTCGAACTTGGCTTTGGCGACTTCGTCGTTGTTGTCGGTGACCGGTGGCAAGTTCACCAGCTTGGCAATGGCGACGACATCCATTGTGGCCATTTCTTCGGAGAAGGTCTGAGCCGTGGCACTGCAGAAGGGGCACGCGACAACGATTGAGCGGGTCAGCGGCAGGATCACCAGCAGGCTGGCGAGCAAACCCACGGCAAACAGTGGGCTGGTAAAGCGTGCCTTCAGGTCATTCATCACGAAAGTCCTCACCGCAAACACAAGACATCCCCGGGCCTTGCAGACCGCAGGCCGAGAATCCATCTACTCTACCTGATTCTAGGCAAATTCCCAGGTCGAAGCTACTGGAACGTGCCAAACTGCTAGCGGGGACCAGCCCGATTTTGCGGGTTAAGGCAGGCAGTTTCGAGCAGCGGCGTGAGGAGTGAAGTGACAAGCAGTTGTCGCTGCCTCACAATAATCGGCCGCTCGGCACAAATATCCGGTGGATTTCTTGAGCTGCTACGTGCGTCCCCTGCGGACAGCATCGATCTTGGCAACAGCGGCCAGCAACGCTTGACGAACTTGGCCGTCGGTTTGGCATGCTTGAACGAACACCTCCAGAAACTGAGTGATCTTCAGAGCGGTCTCGACGAATGCAATGAATTCGATAGGCTCCATTTCAACTGAACACGACGCTGAGTCGCGGATAGTTGAACGGACCTGGAAACAGCGGCTCGATGCGACGATTCCATTCCAACTCTTTGGCAATGAGTTCCGTCGTCCCCGCCCCCTTCACTGTCACCACGAAGAACGGAAACTCCGGCATTTCGGGGTCGACGAGCACTTCGATCGAAGGCTCATTGTCGAACATCTCGCGAGCGAGGCGTAGCGATTCGGCGATGGCTTCTTCACTGACGAGTTCCAACTGCGATTGATTGCCGGCGTGCTCTTGCCGTTGCTGGCGAAGCTGAGCGAGTTCTAATTCAAGCGCGGCGTTCTTCGCTTTTTGCAGTGCCAGTTCGTGCGCAAACTCACTCGGCCAGTTAGAAGTGTTGGGGGATTGCGCACTGCTCATATTTGGAGATCCTGCCAAGCAAATAGTCGTGCTTCCGGCTTATCTCGACAGCCAACCGCAATCAAACTTGCGAGCTGGCCAAAGAATGCTTGCCGCGTAACTCATTGTTTTTGCGGTGCCGAATCTGCTTCGTCGGTTCGCTTTTCGGGAGAAGTGGTCTCGCTCGAAGGACGAAGCCGGTTGTCGAACTCTGGTTCCGCAGGTGGTCTTGATCTGCTGTGGAGATACTTGACTTGCAGAGTCCGCACGGTGGGAACAAACAACAGCAACAACACACCGATTACGATCGCAATCGTGCAGCCTGAAGTCTTCTGCTTACGAGCCGGAAAAATCGCAGTCTTGGGAAGCAAATCCCGGATGAGGCCCTTGTCCTCGTTCGTTTCAAGTGGCGACTCATACGGATTCGGTTCCATCGGCCATCTCCCGCAGGCTACTTCTTTCGCGAGACTCGCTTGCCCAGCGCGGCAGCGACTGCTTGGAATTCTTTGCGCAGCTTGTCGTATTCGGTGATGGTCTTCGGGCCGGGGGCTTTTACATAGTTCATCACAATGTCTTCGGCGGCGAGGAACTCGGTGGCGACATCGGCAATCTCCCCAGCGATTTCGAGCGGAATGCTGGTGACGCCGTTGGCATCACCGTGCAGCAAATCACCTTGATTGACCATCAGCCCGCCGACGCGCACCGGCAAGCCAAGGTGGAGCATGTGGCAGTAGCCATGCGAGCAAATCGACGAGCCGGTGAAGACCGAGTACTTCAGGGCTTTCACTTGTTCCAAGTCGCGACCTGCGCCGTTGGTGATGAGGCCCGCTGATCCGAAGGCCTGATAGGTCGAGCACATCACTTCGCCGAACACAGCGGCGGCCGGTGGATCGTCGAGGTCTTGAAACACGACCATCGCCGGGCCGGGCAGAGCGGCGAACTGTTCCAACTGCTTCTGCAGGCCGCCGTAAGCATCGCCGCCCTTGGGCGGAGCGTCGCTGCGAAACGCCGCCGTGCAGGCGTAGCCAATCACCGGCGGAAACTCGGGGAAGTTGCATTTCACGCGGCCGTCCATGTAACCCCGATTGCGCGGGATCACATCGAACAGCTCGATCACGTTACAGATCGTCGGCGTATCGAACTTGGTCAGCTTGTTGAGCGCTTCGGCGGATAGCATGGCAGGACCTTTTTTTAGTTTGTAGTTTGTAGTTTGTAGTTCGAAGTTGAAGAGAGAAGTAGTTGTCTTTCACTGCGAACTTCAAACTTCGAACTCGAAACTCGGTTTACTCGGGGTACAGTTGCGTCGACAAATATCGCTCGCCCAGGTCAGGCAGGACGACGACGATCAGCTTGCCGGCGTTCTCGGGACGCTTGGCCACTTGAATCGCGGCCCAGGCAGCGGCGCCGCAGCTGATGCCGCAGAAGATGCCTTCGAGGGTCGACAACTTACGCGCGGTCTCGGCGGCGTCTTCGTCCTTTACCTGCACCACTTCGTCGATGATGTTCACATTGAGCACGCCGGGGATGAACCCCGCGCCGATGCCTTGAATGGTGTGGCGGCCAGGCTGCAATGGCTTTCCTTCTCGCTTTTGCGTGATCACCGGGCTGTTGGCCGGCTCAACCGCGATCGCCTTGAAGCTGGGCTTGCGCGACTTGAGCACTTCCGAGACGCCCGTGATGGTTCCGCCGGTACCAACGCCCGAGACGAGAAAGTCGACCTGACCGTCGGTATCTCGCCAGATCTCTTCAGCCGTTGTCTGGCGATGAACTTCAGGATTCGCCGGGTTGTTGAATTGCTGCGGCACGAAGTACTTGTTCGGGTCGCTCTTGGCGATCTCTTCCGCACGACGAACCGCGCCGGGCATTCCTTCGGCGGCGGGCGTGAGAATGATTTCGGCACCCAGCGCCTTCAGCAGGCGGCGACGTTCCACCGTCATGCTCTCGGGCATGGTCACGGCCAGCTTGTAACCGCGAGCAGCACAGACGTAAGCGAGGCCAATGCCGGTATTACCGCTGGTGGGTTCGATGATGACCGTGTGCGGCTTGATCTTGCCGTCGCGCTCGGCGGCGTCGATCATGGCCCGGGCGATCCGGTCCTTGACGCTCCAGAGCGGGTTCATGTTCTCGATCTTCCCCGCCACCGTAGCTACGCAGCCTGCGGTGATCCGCCGCAGTTGCACGAGCGGCGTATTGCCAATGCACTGGGTGATATCCGTCTTGATCCCTGCGGGAAGATTCGCCATTTCCGAGCCTCCGAAAATATCTACTGCCGAGCTGCGATGGCCGCGGCCCAGCGATGCTTTTGGCACTACCACCGAAGTGGGCGAGTATAGCAAAGCGGGCGAAACGGGGCTACGCGACGAGGTGCTCGCGAGTCTACTCCCGCTCCTCTTCCGGCTGCTGATCCGTCTGGGAGTGACTGGTTTTGGGCACGCCGATGCGCTGCGCTTGATAGATGCTCGAGCGTCCGCTGAGGAAATAGGCCAGAAAGCAAGCAACCGCGGCGTAGATGACGAAACCAGAACTCAAGAGGGCGCCATTGCCAGGCGCAAAGAGTTCGATAGCCATGATGGTGCAGGCGAGGGGCGTGTTGGTCGCGCCGGCGAAGACGGCGACAAAGCCCAGTCCTGCCATCAGATCGACTGGCGCGCCGAGCAACACCCCAAGCACATTCCCCAGGGCGGCACCGATGAAGAAGAGGGGAGTCACCTCGCCCCCTTTGAAGCCGCTGCCGACAGTGACTGCCGTGAAGAGCAGTTTCCACGACCAACTGAACCAACCTGCGCCGCCAATCAGAAAGCAGGATTGAATGGTGACGGCCGTGGGATCGTTTGGATTGGCTGCGACGCCAAGTCCCAGATAGTCTCGTTCGCCGAGCAACCAGACCAGCAGAATCACCACACAACCACCGACCGCGGGACGCAGCCAAGGGAGAGCAATGGCTTGCTTGGAGGCCCAGCTGATGGCATGGGTCAACTCGGCAAACAGGACGCTGGCGAGACCGAAGAAGATGGCGGCAATCGCGACCTTGCCGGTCAGGAGCCAATCGAGCGTGGTGCCCGCCGACACGCTGGTAATCTGATCGGTCACCACAATGTGATAGTGCGTGTGGCCAATTCCCCAGGCGGAATTGGCCTGATCGCCGACGATGCTCGCGATCAAGCAAGGAATCAAGGCTTGGTAGCTCATGCGGCCGATCGCGAGAACTTCCAGGGCAAAGACGGCACCCGTGAGCGGCGTGCCAAACACCGCGCCAAAGCCCGCCGCCACGCCGGACATCAACAGGATTCGCACGTCCTCTGGGCCGAGTTGCAGCCAGCGTCCCAGCGTTCCCGCCAGGCTGCCGCCCATTTGCACGGCTGTCCCTTCGCGACCTGCCGAGCCTCCGCAGAGATGAGTGATGAGTGTACCGATCAAGACCAGCGGAGCCATGCGAGCCGGGACGCCGCCACCCGGCTCATGAATCTGCTCCATGATCAAGTTGTTGCCCCCTTCGGCGGTGCGTCCCAACCAGTGATACAGCAACCCCGAGACCAAGCCAGCGACGGGCAGCAAATAGAGGAGCCACGGATGCTGCCATTGCAGGCGAGTTACTTCGTCGAGCGACCACAGAAAGAATGCGACCGCCGAGCCGACCACGATCCCCAGCGGCAAGTTAATCGCCAGCCACTTCAGCACAAACACGGTTAAGTGCAGGTGCTCGCGGTAGTCCCAGCGAAACGGCATGGCGAAGTCTCCTGGTGATGCGAGAGTCTCCTTGAACGCGAAGCGTCTGCGGCAACCTGGCTGCAGGAACTCGGGTCCGCAGGAACTCCCAGGGCGACGATCGCCCGGTCTCAACGGGCGCTGATGGTACCTTTCGCCTCGCTGCCTGACAACGGCGAACGCGTGGCGAAGAAACAGACCGGCGACTATCATCGCGACATCCGTTTTGTGCGAAGCTGCTCGCGAGGTAACCGTGCCACCACCGCTCGTTTTGATCCTGGCCGTCGGTCTGACGAAAAAGCTGCTGCCCGGTGCGCGCAGGCTGAGTGAGATCGCGGCGAAAGGTTGGACTCGCGAATTGGCGGAGATTGTGCCGGCAGTCACGTGCTCGGCGCAGGCGACAATTCTGACGGGCAAGCAGCCTGAAGTGCATGGCGTGGTTGGCAATGGCTGGCTGTTTCGCGACACGCAGGAAGTGCGGTTCTGGCAGCAATCGAACAGCCTGATTCAAGCGGAGCCGCTGTATGCGACGGCCCGCAAAGCGTCCGCAGCTCGCGGCGAGAAGTTTCGCGCGGCCAAACTCTTCTGGCAGTTCAATCAAGGCTCCGATTGCGAAATCAGCGTCACGCCAAAGCCTTACTACGGCGCCGATGGCAGCAAAGCGTTCGGCATCACGGGCACGCCGAATGGACTCAGCGATCGACTAGAGAAGAAGCTTGGCAGCTTTCCGTTCCCGGCATTTTGGGGACCGATGGCCGGCTTGCCGAGCAGTGCTTGGATCGCTCAGGCCGCCGCCGAAGTGTTGACGAGTGAGCGACCCGACCTGTCGCTCGTCTATTTGCCGCACCTCGACTACGACCCTCAGCGATATGGTCCCTCGGGCAGCGATATGCCCCGGCTGGTGAGCGAACTTGACGATGCCTGCGAGCCGCTGCTCGATGCCGCGAGGAACGTCGGCGCACGCGTGTGGATCGTCAGTGAGTATGGTCTCGTCGACGTAAAGCAGCCCGTGCTCATTAATCGCAAACTGCGCGAAGCGGGCCTGCTCACGGTTCGCCCCGGTCCCTTTGGCGAGATTCTCGAAACCTTCGTCAGCAGAGCATTCGCCGTGGTCGATCATCAGGTGGCCCACGTCTATGTGAAGCATGTCGCCGATTTGCAGCGGACTCGCGAGCTGGTGGCGGCCATCCCCGGCGTCGCGCAGGTCTACGTGGGAGAAGAGCGGAGCCAGATCGGGCTGAATCACGCGCGGGCCGGCGACATTGTCGCACTTGCCAATTCGGATGCCTGGTTCGCCTATCCCTTCTGGCTCGACGATCGTCACGCTCCCGACTACGCGCCGACAATCGACATCCATCGCAAGCCCGGCTACGACCCGTGCGAGATGCTGTTTAACCCCAAGCTCATGTGGCCCAAAGGCCGGGCTGCCCTGCGACTCGCGCAGAAGAAACTTGGCTTCCGTTCGCTCTTCGATATCGTCCCGCTCGACCCCACGCTCATTCGCGGCAGCCACGGCTTGCCCACCGTCGATCACCGACCAATCCTCATTGGCGATGGACCAGCGCCGGGAGAGAATTTGGCGCTAACCGGCGTGAGGGATTTGGTGCTAGGCGCACTCGCAGCAGCGGGCTAGCGATTAGCTCAGCAAGCCATCGTATTCAGCGTGCGTGCCAATCCAGACCCACATAAAATCATCATCTTCTTCTACCGCGAGGGCACGATAGTGCAGACCGACTCTTACTGACCAGAATTTATGGATCTTCTTGAAGTGCAGTGAAGGGTGTCGAGGATCCCGGCGCAGCAACTCATAGCAGCGATCTGCGAGTTGCTGAATCTCCACCGGCAGGTCGCGGTAGCACGCCCAAAAACGTGGTGTTGCTCGGTGCGTCATCGATCGGTCAATCGTCCGGCACTGCGATCACCTCGCGCTTCTTCGATGAGCCAATCCAAGCGCCCCTCTGCGGAATCTGCTTCGATTTGCCGGTCCCATTCCGCTGCATCAAATTCGGTGAACCAGGCCCGGAATGCAGCGCGTTGCTCGGGCGACAATCGCTGCACGGCAGCTTCAATTTCTTCGACGGTGCTCATCACAAAAGGATAATACATGCGGGCTCTTGCGGCAACTTTCGAATACCTACGTACCAACCCGGCTGTTATACCACACCCGCTTGCCGGCTCGCGCGTATAATAAGTTGGTGATGGATCTCATACAGCCAGGCGAGGAGAAGGGCACATGACGCGATTGGAAGCGATGCCGGGGAATCCGCAGGGGCCAGCGAATCACGGTCCTCCGCCGCGAGGTTTGTCGATCGGCGAGTACCTGATCCAGCGAATGCGGCAGTACAAGATCGACGACGTGTTCGGCATTCCGGGCGACTACATCCTGACCTTCTACGGCATGCTGGAAAAAAGCCCGATCAATATCGTGGGCTGCACGCGCGAGGACTGCGCGGGCTTTGCTGCCGACGCCTACGCCCGCGTACATGGCATGGGAGCGGTTTGCGTTACGTATTGCGTTGGTGGCCTCAGTGTCTGCAACTCGATTGCCGGCGCTTATGCCGAAAAGTCTCCGGTGCTGGTGATTAGTGGTTCGCCAGGTCTGGCCGAGCGAGTCAACAATCCGCTCTTGCATCACAAGGTCCGAGACTTTCGCACGCAGATCGAAGTCTTCGAAAAGCTGTGTGTCGCTTGTGCCGAACTGAATGATCCCGTGATCGCGTTCCGCGAAATCGACCGGGTGCTCGATGCCATGGCGCGTTTCAAACGCCCGGGCTATATCGAAATTCCGCGCGACATGGTCGATGTGATTCCGCACATCTCCCACACCTACCATCAGGCTCATTCGACGCAAGACGCACAGGCAGCGGACGAAGCGGCTGAAGAGGCCGCCACCCTTCTCACGAAGTCGAAGCGGCCCGTGTTGATTGCCGGCGTCGAGATTCACCGCTTCAACTTGCAGGACGAAGTGGTCGCCCTCGCCGAGCAAATGAAAGTGCCGATGGCCGCCACGTTGCTCGGCAAGAGCGTGATTCCGGAAAAACACCCGCTGTATATCGGTCTGTATGAAGGTGCGATGGGCAGAGCCGAAGTGACCAAACTCGTCGAAGAGAGTGACTGCGTGCTGTTGCTCGGCGCGTTCATGACCGACATCAACCTGGGCATCTTCACGGCCAATCTCGATCCCGCGAAGTGCATCTATGCCACCAGCGAAACGCTGCGGATCCGGCATCACCACTATCACGATGTCGGCCTGAAGGAATTCATCGACAGGCTGGCCGCTCGCAAACCGGAACCTCCGTATCGTGCCATTCCTGCCGATATCCGCCCTGAGCGCAAACCGTTCGTGCTCGAGACCCAAGCACCGCTGACAACGCGCCGGCTGATTGCTCGACTCGATGAGCAACTCGACGATCAATCCATTGTCATTGCCGATATTGGCAACTCGCTGTTTGCCGCGACCGAACTCACGATTCACGCCAAGACCGAGTTCATCAGCCCGGCCTATTACACGTCGATGGGCTTTTCGGTTCCTGCCGCACTCGGGGCGATGACTGCCCGTCCCGACAGCCGTGTGATTGTGATTGTCGGCGACGGCGCATTTCAGATGACCGGCATGGAGATGTCGACCATCGTCCGCCGGCATCTTAATCCCCTCATCATCGTGCTCGATAACCAAGGCTATGGCACCGAGCGATTCCTGCACGAAGGAGAGTGGGAGTACAACAACGTGCATCCCTGGAAGTACAGCCAACTGCCGAATCTGCTCGGCGGCGGCACAGGCTACGAGGTGCGGACCGAAGGGGAGTTCGAAGCGGCCCTGACCAAAGGCTGGGAAGATCGCAGCGCCCTGACGCTCATTCACGCTCACATCCCGCGCAACGAAGGGAGCGACGCGCTCACGCGTTTGGCGGTGAAGTTGAGCGAGCGAGTGAAGGGGAAGTAGCTCGCATGGGTGCGTCGTGACCACAGCCTACATTTCTCCAAGCTGTTGTGCTAAGTTCACGGAGAGTCGCGCGAAGTAGCCTGTCAATGCTGCGCGCTCATTCATCCTGCCGCTAACGCGCCCCAAGACCGTTAGCCTGTGAATGCCTGCATGAGTGGTGATACTTCGAGCGGCGTCGTCCCAAAGCGGCGTGAGTTTCTCACGGTGGCGGAGGAACTGTCTGTACTGAGTGCTCCCACGGTCGCTCTGCTCCGCGATCAATCCGTCTCGCAAGGCGTACCGCCAATTCAGCTGGCGCTGCAACGAGCGCTCATCACACCTACGCAGCTCGATATCATCGAAACGCTGTGTCGCCCTAGCGAGATTGTGCCCGGCTACGATATCCGCAGTGTGATCGGACAGGGTGGCATGGGGGTCGTGTTTCGCGCGCGACAGATCAGCCTGGATCGCGATGTGGCCATTAAACTCGTCCCGCTCCATCAACTGGCCGGTGACGTGGCGGTGAAGCGTTTCGAGGTCGAAGCGCAAGTGCTCGCGCGGCTTGCTCATCCGCACATTGTTACGGCGTTCGACTTTGGCAAGCACGAAGGCCGTCTCTACTTCGTGATGGAAGTCGTCGAAGGCGAAGACGCCGATCATTACGTGCGACGAAATGGCTGTTTCGATGAATCCACGGCCTGGCATATTATCCGCCAGGCAGCGGCGGGACTCGCCCACGCGCAGCATGTGGGTGTGGTGCATCGCGATGTGAAACCGGCGAACATCCTGCTGCTGAAGCCACCGGCCGGCTATCCTTTGCCCGCCGGAGTGCCAATGGCCAAGCTCGGCGACTTCGGCCTGGCTTGGCTTGCCACCGCCGCGGACGAGCGAACCCGACTGACCTCGGCCAACGTCACGCTGGGAAGCCCACACTACATGGCTCCCGAGCAACTGGCCGGCGACACGATCGACTATCGGGCCGACATCTACTCGCTGGGGGCAACGGCGTTTCATTTGCTCTCGGGCTTGCCGCCGATGTCCGGCATCGAGCTCACGCGGCTGATGTCGCTCAAGCTGCAAGGCAAGAACGAATCGCTCCGTTCGGTGCGTCCCGAAATCTCGCCCACGTCGGCCGACCTGGTCGATCGCTTGATGGCCGTCGATCCTTGCCAACGGCCACAGGACTACGGCGTGCTGATCGAAGAGATCGACGAATTGATCGGCGAGCAAAGTCTGACCGGTTCGCGGCGCGCTACGAACAGCACGCAACTCTCGCCGCCCAAGGCAGTCCAGCCCAAGCATCTTCCGCAACCAGATCCCAACAAGACCACGCATCAATCTGATCGTGTTGTCGATCATGCTTCGCCTACCATCGAAATGGTCAATGAACCGCCTCGCTTCGATCGTCGCTGGCTGATCGCCTCGATTGTGGCTTTGCTGCTGTTGTTCATCGGTGGCGGGATTGCTGTGCGTACCTTCAATTTGCCTGGTGCGCCCGATCTGGTTCCGGGTGGCATGTTCAGCGAGTTGTCGTTCGAAGGGGCCAGCTATCAGGAATGGAAGCGTCCGTTCGGCAGCTTGTGGGCTCCCGCGCGTAACAAGGATGGCGAGTCGGTGCTGGAAGGCGACGGCACGGTCGTTCGCGATTTCTCCGATCTGGCTAAAGCGACGCCCGGCGGCTTGCAGCACTATCGCCTCGAAATGGTCACCGAACTTAACCAAGCTTCCGCCATCGAGGTACACCTCGATTTCCCGCCCAAGAACGACGCCGGTCGTTCCACTACCGGTGAGAATCGCCGCGTGGTGCTGCACGTGGGCAAGGACGGCTCGCAACTCGGTACGAAGACCGGCGACCAGCAAGGCTGGCACGCACTGGGCCCTATCGTGCCATTGAAGAAGACACGCAACGATAAGCACGAGATCAGCTTGGAGCGCCACACGCCGGGCTGGTATGCCTTTGTCGATGGCGAAGTTGTGGGCTATGCGCCGGCTCGAACAGGTCGCGACGAGCACGAGTTTCGCTTGATCACCGAAGATGGCAGCGCATGGTTCAGCGACTTCTTTGTCTCGGAACTGCGCAAGGCTGGCGATCAGACTAAGGCTGCTCCCACGAAGTGAGCAGTCCCGGGGTCTGGAGTCTTGGGCGAAGCAGCCACCTTCCACTCTTCTCGGCATTGTTCGCCATAGACTCCTGACCCCAAGCTGGTTAACTTCAGCCCGCGCTCTGCCTTGACCAGAGCCGCCCATCCAACCAGACTCAAGGTTGGAATTGCGAATTGGTCCTTGTCTGGAATTTTCCTGCTCATGCCGCTGCGGGTTGCATGTACCGCTGGTCACTTGATGATGGTCCCCGACCATCGCGCCGGTACCGTGCTGCGCTGTCCGAAGTGTGGCATCGAAGTGCAAGTTCCCGCTGCAGCCGGCAAGGGCCCCCTGCCCACGACTGCCAAGCCGCAAGTTGCCTCGGCGATGCAGCAGTCGCCTCAAGTCGCCGGTCATTCGACGGCCAATGCAGCGGCACCTGCGATCGCACCACCGATCATCAAGCCGCCGCCAAAAGCTCGCCCAAAGCCAACGCCGCCAGCTGAAGAAAAAGTGAGCATCGTTGCCAAGGTCACCAGTGACGCTGCACCTCCGCCAGCAGACGCTGTGCCTGCTCAGCCACCACAGCCTGCACCTCCACCTGTGGTTGCCAAGACCACTCCGTCGGCCGAAGACCCGGCGCTCATCGAAACCGTCGAGTTGCCGCCGAAGCCAGTCGCGAAGAAATCGAGCGAGCCAACCAAGCCCAAGCCAAGCGCAGTCAGCCCGAGTCAAGTCAGCTCGAATCGCCCGCGCGCGACGATGACCGGCACGGTTCTCGCGCCCCCGGTTGAACCAACACCCGAGCCCTTCTTCATCGGCGAAGAAGTCTCCGAGCCGCCGCTGGTTCACGAACCCCCTGTTGCGGCTCAACCCATTGCACACGAGCCCATCGCACATCAGCCCGCCGATGCTCAGGAGCCATACATCGCGCACGAACCGGCTCCCGTAGCTCCACCCATCGCCGTGCTGCTGGGTGTACAACCCACCGCCTCGCAGCGAACAACCGCCTGGCAAATCGGCGCGGTGCTGCTGGCCGCGGCACTCTTCAGCATGGGGCCCGCGGCATGGGAGATCGGCAGCTATTTCACCGGCGAGGTGAATGTGCCCGTCGCCTCTTGGGCGTTCTTGTTGCTGATGCTCGGCGTGGTGCAGATCGGAGGCGTCATCCTGCTGGTGCAAGTTCCCGATTGGAGCAGTGTCTGGATTGTCACCGTCCAGTCTCTCGCGCTGGCGGCCATCTATGCGGCAGCGCTGGGCCTGACAATCATCACCAGTGGCGATAGTCCGCTCATCAGTGCTCTGGGCCTCGATGCTCAATACGCCAGCGGCAAGGCTCCGCCCTGGTGTATGTGCATGGCAGCGATCTACGCTTGTGCCGCTTTCTTTGCTGGTCGCACGAGTGCCCGCTGGCACAAGACACTGCGGCAAGTGCAGGCCGCTGAACAATCGGCCCTCATGTACTAAGCTGTTGGATCTGGTCGACATCAACATCAGGACTCTCTCCAAACATGGCTCGCTGCGAACAAGGCTATCTGTGCGACGTCTGTGGCGAAGACGTCGGCGACATCTGGCTCAGCGAGCTCTACCTGCGCTACGTCATCGGCCAGCTCGACCCCGAGACCCTGCACACCACTCCCGAGCGCCACATCCGCTGCACGCCCGTCCTCGCCCAGTTCATCGTCCACGAGGCCTTCGCACTGGTCGTCGTCGAAGGTGACTTCGACAAGCGACATCTCGACCCCACCTTCGTCCGCCAGCGCGAGGAGCTTGTCACCCGCGGCTGGCTGCGGCTGTGCGAATTGGGGCAACAACCCGACGGCCTCTCGCTGCTCGAATACCCCCTGCCCGAGATCCAGCAACAGCTCGAAAAGGACGCCCTCGCAGCGCTTCAGCGGGCTGGCACCCCCGTGCCAGAGGCTCCGAAAAAGCCATAAAAACCCAGCATCTGCTTGACACTGGGCCCGGAAAGCTTAAACTCTGACGCTAATGAGACTCGCTCTCAATTAGTTTTCGCCAGCTACTCAATCGATTTGGCAGCCAGCGTCGCCCGCACGTCACCGCTCACGCGGTCCCCTTTCGGTGTGCCCCTATCCAGTGGACGGAGATTTGCTCTGCCGGATCTCGGACTCTGCTGATCTCGATCCAGTCTGCTCGCCTAACTTTTGGAGATGGTTCATGCTCGTACTCAATCGCTCGATCGCGCCTGCCGTGCTCGGTCTGATCGTCGCCAGTGTCTTAGCAGCGGCAGCCGACCCCGCGCAAGACATGATGGACCGCGCTCACCACGGTCGCGCCACGTGGACCAAGTTTCCCGGCTTCACCGCCGACGTCGTGGTCTCGTCTGCTGGCCATGCTTCCACAGGAACTCTTTCTGTCACTGCCGATGGCAAGACAGAACTCAAGCTGCAACAGCCCGACGGCCTCGATTGGGCTCAGCGGTCCTTGTCGTCGATCATTGGTCACCGCCTGTCGACCGACGATGGTGCCACGAACATCGAGTTCGCCGATCAAGACACCAAGCACCCCTTCGGCCGCTTGATGAAATCGAAGGACGCCAGCGATCACAGCCAATGGCGAGTGAAAGACGACGTCCTCACCGAAGTGCATCGCTTTCATGGCGACAACCACCTGGTCATCAGCATCGGCGAAGTCTCGCGCACTCCCGAAGGCAAACACTTGCCCCGCAGCTTCAGCGTGACGACTTGGAACACCAAGACCAACGCCATCGTCACTGCCCGCCAGGTTCAGCAGGAATGGAAGCGAATCCAGGGCATCGATCTGCCGGTTCGCATTCTCGCCGCCATCAACAAAAACGACGGCAGCCGCACGGTCGAAGAAATCACCTTCAGCAACCACAAGCTGCTCGGAGAAGTTCCCGTGTCGACCACCGCCGCCACTCCACTCACCAGCGACAAGTTGCCGCCGCTCAAGACCGGCGTCACTAGCGCCGGCGCTGCCATCGCCGATGGCCACCTTTATCTCTACGGCGGCCACATGGGTGCCGCTCACGATTACTCGGCCGATCAACAAACGGGCAAGATGCTCCGCGTCAATCTCGCCAAGCCCACCGAGTGGGAAGAAGTCGGCAGCGGACCAAAACGCACCGGCCTCGCGCTGGTTTCGCACAAGGGGCAGATCTATCGCATCGGTGGATGGGAATCGAAGAACGCCAACGGTGATAAGTGGGTGCTGCACTCCAGCAAGGACTTCGCTCGCTTTGATCCCAAGAGTGGCAAGTGGACCGATCTGGCTCCCCTTCCCACCGGACGTTCCAGCCACGACGCCGCCGTGATTGGCGATCACCTGTACGTTGTCGGTGGTTGGGAACTGACCGGCGAAGGTGACGGCTCGTGGCACGAGACGGCTCTCGTTTGCGACCTCTCGCAAGCCCAGCCCGAGTGGAAAGAAACCGGCAAGCCGCCCTTCATGCGTCGCGCTCTCGCCGTCGCCGGTTATCGCGGCAAGCTGTACGTCCTCGGTGGCATGACCGACAGCAACGAAATGACCGGAGCCGTTTCGGTCTACGATCCGGCCACCAAAACCTGGTCGGAAGGTCCCGCACTTCCAGGCAAGGGCATGGAGACCTTCGGACCTTCGGCCTTCGGCGCTGATCACGGCCTGTTTGCCACCACGGGCAACGGCACGGTTCATCGTCTGGCCGACGACGGCAAAACTTGGGCAAAAGCTGGTGAGTTGAAACATCCTCGCTTCTTTCATCGCCTGGTAATCGCCGACGACGGCGGCGTCGTCGCTGTTGCCGGCACCACTCGCGGCGGCAAGGTCCTCGAAACTGAAACCGTCCGTCCTCTGATCCCCGGCGCCAAATAGTTCGTCTTCGCCTTTCTCTTCCTCCCTCTCCTCGGTACTCCGGGGAGAGGGTCGGGGTGAGGGGCCTGCCCCTCGAATCAACTCAGCCACCCTCGTCCTGACTCCCGACTCCCGTCCTCCGACCCTCAACCTCCTATGCTCCCAACTCTCTGCCTCCTCCTATCCCTCGCCGCTGCCGATAGCCAGCCATCGTGGCCCGCGTTTCTCGGTCAAGGCGCTTCGGCAGTGAAGACCGATTCGTTGCCTCTGTCCTGGTCGCCGGACAAGAACATCGCCTGGCAAGCCGACCTTCCCGGCTTTGGACAATCGAGCCCGGTCATTTGGGGCGACCAGGTGTTCGTCACCGCGGTCGAAGGGCCCGACAAAGACATTTGTCATGTGCTGGCCCTCAACCTGAGCGACGGCAAGATTCAGTGGAAGCATTCGTTCGACTCGTCGGACAAAGTGAAGAACAGCTTGTATGTCAGCCGGGCTGCTCCGACGCCGGTGATCGATGGCAAACACGTCTTTGCGTTCTTCGAAAGTGGTGATGTCGTCGCCCTGACCACAACCGGCACCGAGCAGTGGCGCAAGAGTCTTTCGGCTGAGTTCGGCAAGTTCAAAAACAAGTTCGGTCTCGCTGCTTCGCCCGTCATGACCGATGAAGCGATCGTGATCCTGGTCGATGACGAAGGTCCGTCCTACCTCATCGCGCTCAGCAAGGCTGATGGCAAAACCAAGTGGAAAACCGATCGCACCTCGCGCACCAGTTGGAGTTCGCCGTCGCTCGTCGATGTTGCTGGCAAGCCGCATGTGGTGTGCAGCTCGGCGGGAACCGTCGATGGCTACGATGCGGCTACCGGCAAGCTGCTCTGGACGTTTGACGAAGTCGGTGGCAACAACAAGTCGACCCCGGCCCCCTTTGCCGCTGGTTCCTTTCTCGTGGGTGCCTCGTCCAGCCGCGAAGCCAAGGCGACGCCGGGCGTCGATCCCAAGCAAAGCAACTTTGCCATGACCATCGAAGTGGTCGATGGCAAGCCGCAACCCAAGGTGCTGTGGCGAACCACCGAAGCTACCCCGACGTTTAACTCGCCCGTGGTCTATGCCGGCCATGCTTACTGGGTGAACACGCAGGGCGTGGTCTTTTGCCTTGATGCCGCGACCGGCGAAACCCGCTACACCGAACGCCTCAAGCAATCCTGCTGGGCGACCCCTGTGGGCGTCGGCGACCGGGTCTATTTCTTTGGTAAGGATGGCATCACCAGTGTGCTGAAAACCGGTCCGAAATTCGAAGTACTCGCCGAGAATCAACTTTGGGATCCTGCCAAGCTCAAAGCCGACCCCGCGAAAGCCGCCGCTGAAGAGACCGAAGAACGTCGGAAGGCAGCCGCCACGTTTTCGGGCCCGACCCAGTACGGCGTGGCGGCCGTGAGTGGCAGCCTGTTCGTGCGAACGGGCGACAAACTCTACTGCCTGCGAAATTCACAGCCTGCGAACTAACCCATGATTCCTGCCCCATCTTCCTTGCTGCGTCGCCTGACGCGAGAGTCTGTTATGTCGACCGATCAACCGTCGCCCCCTGCGGAACCCAAAGAACCGCAGGCCGCGCCACCAGCTTCGCAGTTGCCGCTGGAAGAGCACCGCCGCATCTGGCAATCGAACGACCTGCTCGGCGACGATGCCGAAGCACTCATCGTGCATCGCGGCCAAACCTATCGCCTCCGCTGCACCAAGCAGGGCAAATTGATTCTCTATAAGTAAGCTGCGCTCTCTTTCGTGGGCCAACCTCTACGGCGATCACTTTTCCCTTCGTCTTGCCATTCATTTTGCCACTTCTCGATTCTCTCCAGGTTATCCTTTTGATAACTTTTTAGCTACTTTTTCTCGATTTCATTCTCGCCCTAAGCCCTTGCCGGCCAATCTCTTCCGTCAGTTATCAGCCGTTATTGCCCGTTTTCTTGATAACCGTTTGATAACCATCTCAACACCCTTGAACAGTCCCAATCCGAGGGGGTCGCAACTACCTCTCGCCAAGACCATCGCCAACTCTTTAGGGCAACCACTCTTCCGCAATCTTTCTAACGTGGAATAAGAAACAAGAGCCGCACCAAGCGCGCAACCTCCCCAGCGGCTTCTCTCCAGTGCCGATCCTCAGCCACACGACCCATTCTTGGGACGCTCCATCCAGTGCGCGCACCGCTAGCGCAGCTCAGCACGAGCCGTAGTCGGGCAGGCTGCGCTTCTCCTGGTCAACCGAGCCGCTTGCGGCCGCTCCACTTGCCAATTCAGTCAATTCGCAGATCGCCCGCGCAAACGCGTGGGTTAACCAGAAACGGCAGCCTAACTTTAAGTGATAGCTGGGCTACGAGCCGACTCACATTCCAACCTCCTCGCCCGTGGGACTTTCGAACAGCAAAAACAGACACAAATTGGAATCTGTGCGACCCGCGATTCTTTGTCAAATGCGAAAGTCAAACGACAAGGTCCATTGCCGCGCTCAAGAAAATCAGCAGCCGTTTGGGGCCGATCAACGGTCTCAATCGGCCGGATGTGCCGGCAGATCGAGGACGAAGCAACTACCCGGGCCATCGACCGGTTCGCAGGTCAATTCCCCGCGCAGGGCTTTGGCGATGCGGGCGGCAATGGCCAGGCCGAGACCGGTGCCGGAGATGCCCGACTGACGAGCAGCCGGGCTGCGATAGAAGGGTTCGAAGATCGCTGTCCGTTCGTTAGCGGGGACGCCCGCGCCACGATCTTGCACGCTGAGAATGACTCGCTCGGCTTCTCGTACCCGCACCTCAATTTCAATCGGCGAGTTTGCCGGACTGTATTTCAGCGCGTTGCTGATCAGGTTCTCGACCAGTTGCCCCAACAGGCCAGCCGGAGCAACAACGGAAGCCACAGGTATGGTTTCCAGCCGCAGGTCGGCAAAGCGCGGATGGTCTTGCCAGCGGCGGAGGAACTCGGGTAACCAATGCTGCAGATGGATCGTTTCGGTCTCAGGTAGTGCCGCTTGTCCCTCAGCGCGGGCGAGAAACAAGAGCCCTTCGACAATCTGCTGCAACTCGACGGTTTGTTCCAGCAAAACCTGCAACGTCTGAGCATGCTCCTCGGGTGAGCGTGGTCGCCGCAGGGCCACTTCAATCTGTCCGCGCAGGGCGGCCAGCGGCGTACGAAGTTGATGCGCGGCATCACCGGTAAAGCGTTGCTGTTGGGCCAGGGCCGCGAACATCTGATCGAGCAGAGTATTGAAGGCAAGGCCCAGGTCGGCCAGTTCGTCGCGCGTGTCAGCCACAGGCAATCGCTCGCTGGCGATCAAGCCGCCGCTGGTGGCTGCGGTGCTCATCGCGCGCGCATCGCTGGCCATCGTCGTTACCGGACGAAGTGCGGCGGAGACGAACAGGCGGCCAATGATTGCAGCGATCAGCCAGGCTGCGAGTGGCAACAGCGTCACTTGCAAACCAATCATCTGTAGATTCGCGTTCAAGTCTGTCGGTGAACGTCCCACGGTGACGACAAGCTCGCCGCGCTCCAGCGGATCGCGTTCGCTTTTGGGCTTGGGCTGGACAGCGACGAGGCGTTGTTGCAGGACGCGCCAATCACCCAGGTCGCGCGAATCGTGATCGTCTTGCTGCAGTCGCTTGCCATACTCGAGCAAGTGCCGATCCGTCTGGTCGACGCCTTTCAAGTTCTCCGACTTCGCTACCAAGAGGCCTGCTTCGTCGAAGATGGCCCAGCGAATGTCTTCGAGGCCATCCTCGCTCCCCAGATGGATCGTGTGATCGGAAGGCTCGAACTTGACGTCGTCAATTTCCACCTCGATGGCAGCCGCCAGCATGTGCAATGCGCCATGCAATTGCTGGTCGAACTGTTCGTGTAATTGCTGGCTCACAAGCGCGTAGAAGACGGCCGAATAGCCCGCCAGGATCAGCGCGAGGGCGAGCAGGAAGAAGGCGGAAACGCGATTGACGAGTGACATGTCAGCCCTCGTCGGAGGAGTTGGCATCGAGGGCATAGCCGCGGCCGCGATGCGTTTGAATGATCCGCGGGCCGTGTTGCTCCAGCTTGCGACGAAGCTCTTTCACGTGAACTTCCAGGGTGTTCGAGAGCCCATCGTACTGATCGCCCCAGACGGCATCGAAGATGCGCGTGCGCGAGAGAATCGTTCCCGGGTGTCGCAGCAGAAACGTCAGCAATTGAAACTCTTTGCTGGTGAGTTCCAGGAGTTGCCCGTCCCGATAAGCCTTCTGACTCGCCAGGTCGACGGTCACACCCGCATACTCCATCGTCAGCGGCGTCGATTGACTGGGTCGCCGCAATAAGGCACGAACACGCGCGAGCAACTCTTCGAAGGCAAAGGGTTTGGTCAGGTAATCGTCGGCGCCGGCATCAAGCCCCTCGACGCGCTGGGCGATGGCATCGCGGGCGGAAAGAAACAGCACGGGCGTCGTGCGGTTCTGCTGGCGAAAGCGACGCAGCAAGGCGATGCCATCTTCGCCGGGGAGCCACCAATCGAGCAGCACCAAGTCCCACGGGCCGAGCGACAGGGCGAGTGCGCCCGCGCGACCATCGGCCGCGTGTTCCACCGCATAACCTTCTTCGCCGAGTCCGCGCACGAGGAAGTCGGCGATGCGGGGCTCATCTTCGACGATCAGGATGCGGGCAGTCATGGAGGGGGTTACTTCGCGAGGTATTAACTTCAGACAAGCTTACGCCAGATGTCGCACGAACTGGCGAAGATGAAGCCGATTTTATCTTCGCTTCAGCTTGGCTTTACGTGAGGGCGCTACAGTTGGTCGTGTGGTTTGCTTCCCCTTGAATCGGAGTCTGATCGATGACCAACTTATTGCAAATTGTCCGCGATTATTGCTGGCTTAATCCTGTGACCATGAGTGTCGGCAATGAACCTGCCGCTATCGCGACACCAAGCGCGCGTTCCCGAGGAGCCAGCAGCGGACGCATCGCCCAGGAAGAACAGCTTGGCTATCGGTCGCTGATCGAACTGCGGCAGCAACTGGAGCAGATTGAGCGGCCGGCAGTTACCACCGTCGTACTGGTGCTCGACGATCGGCAGCCGGTGCACTTGCCGTCGCTGATTCGCCGCGACGAATTCGCCCCGCGCGGCTATCGGCTGATTGTCACGACTCCCGCCCGCTCCCTGCTGGGGACGACGTCGGCCGGCGATCTGGCCCTGCACAGTCAAAGCTGGGGCTGGGAGCTGATTCGCTACGAAGGGGATTTGCCGCAAGCGCTCCAGGCTGCCCGAGAAACGACCGCCGCGGACGAACAACTGGTAGTGCTGGCACCAGCTTGGAAGCAGTTACGGCTGTGAAACTGCCGATAAACAGGCAGCGGCCCCATGGCATGCGAATTGCTTATTAGGGGGCTATTCACCTGTGCTGTCGATTCGGCAGGTGGGATTAAACCCAATTTGCGGATGAGAAGGTAAGCGATGTTTGGTTTTACTCAAATTGAATTACTGCTGTGGACTTTGCCTGCCATTGGCCTCGCGTTTCTGGCCCAGATGTGGGTCAGTTCGGCCTATGCCAAGGGTCAACAATTCAGCACCGGCATGACCGGTTTCGCTGCCGCGCGGCATATTCTGGATGGTGCCGGTTTGCACCAAGTGCAAATCGAACCGGTCCCGGGACATATGAGCGACCATTACGACCCGCGCGATAAAGTTTTGCGGTTGAGTAGCGACGTCTTTCATGGCCGCACACTCACGGCAGTGGGAATCGCCGCGCACGAAGCCGGGCATGCCATTCAGGATGCCGTTGGCTATGTGCCGCTGGTGATTCGTAACATCGCCGTGCCGGTGGCTGGCTTCGGCAGCAATGCGGGTGCGATGTTGATGTTGCTCGGTGTGATCTTCAGCTTTCCGCTGTTGCTGCTGGCGGGCATCGTGCTGTTCAGCGGCATGGTGTTCTTCCAACTGATCAACCTGCCGGTGGAGTTCAACGCCAGCACGCGGGCCAAGCGGCTGCTTGTGAGCGAAGGCGTGGTACACCCGAACGATATGGGCCCGGTGAACAACGTGCTCAATGCCGCGGCGCTCACTTACGTGGCTGGTACGTTGCAATCGGTCCTCACACTGGCCTACTACATCATGCGTTACTCCGGCGGCGAACGCTCGCGCGGCTAAGCGATAGCGATTCAATCCCAGGATGGAAGACCTTCCATCCTGGGATTGGCCCTTGCTGGCTGCGCGGGGCTCTCTTTCAATTCGTCTCACTCGGGGGTCGGCGCTAGGACGACGAGGATCGGGCACTCGCGATCTTCGTGTTCGATTCGCAGCCACAACGAATGGTTGTGGTCGGACCAGACGACCACTTCGTTGCCGTGGGCCCACTCGGGAAATGCCGCATCGTCGTGATGGCCACGATAGGCAGGCTCGCCCAGAATCTGCGTCAGCCGAGCGGCTGCCTGTGCGAAGAATCGCTGATACTCGGCGTAAACCTCAGCGAACGAAGTTTGCTCGTTTGCGTCCCAGGAACCATCAGACACCGCGAGATAGTAGTCGTCTGGGTTACCGTGCTGAAACTGCGCCAGTAGCGCCTCCAGCGGACGTTCGTCCGACTCTTGCAGATGAGGAAGTGATTGCAACATGAGTTCACCCTCGCTCTTGAAGAAAGGTTCGGATCTCCAACTCCTATTCGGCCACCAACCAGTCTCCTCGAGCAGAGGTCGGCGGTCGTAATTCGTAGCGTTTGATTTTGCGATCGAGGGTCGAGCGCTCGACACCCAAGATCGAAGCCGTGCGGCTCTTGTTCCAGTTGGTCGCAGTCAGCGTCGCGAGGATGTGTCGCTTCTCGATATCTTCCAAGGAGAGTGGTTCGAACATCGCCTTGACTGCCGGCATTTCGTTCGAGTCCGTCGTACTGGTTCCCAAGCTGGAGAGATTGAGGTCTTCCACTTCAATCAAATCGCTGCGTGAGAGAACCACCGCGCGCTCGATGACGTTCTTCAACTCTCGCACATTGCCCGGCCAGCGATAGTTTTGCATGTGCTCGGTCGCTTCGGGCGTAAATCCTTGCAGCTTGCGACCGGTTTCGGCATTGAACTTGTCGAGAAAGTGGGCAGCCAGTTCGAGAATATCTTCGGGCCGTTTGCGCAGCGGCGGAACATAGATCTCGACCACGCGCAGACGAAAGTACAAGTCGCGGCGAAACGTACCATCGGCAACGGCTCGTTCCAGATCGCGATTTGTCGCCGCGATGGTGCGAACGTCGGTCTTGATCGGTTGAGCGCCGCCGACACGTTCGAAAGGATGACCTTCCAACACGCGCAGAAATTTGGCTTGAATTTGCGGGCTCATTTCGCCAATTTCGTCCAGCATCAGGGTGCCGGAATGAGCCGCTTCGAACTTGCCAATCTTCCGTTCCGTCGCGCCCGTGAAGGCGCCCCGTTCGTGCCCGAACAGTTCACTTTCGAGCAACGACTCGGAAAGTGCGGCGCAATTCAAGCAGACGAACGGCCCCTTCTTGCGTGGACTGGCATAGTGCATCGCCCGCGCAACCAGTTCTTTGCCGACGCCACTCTCGCCGCGAATCAGCACCGTCGCGCGACTGGGCGCGGCCCGCGAAATCTGTTGCTGCACACTATTGAGCACCAGGCTGCTACCAACCAGTTCGCTCTCAGCGCCCAGTTGCTTTCTTAACTGCACAATTTCGTTGCGAGTTTGATGCAGATTCTCGGCCAGCTCTTGTTGCCGCTGCAAATTGCGCAGGGCGAGCGCCATGTTCTCGGCAACGGCCAGCGTGAATTCGAGATCGTCCGGATCGGGAACCCGATGATCTTCGGTCGAGTACAAGTGAATCAGCCCGATCACGCGCTTATCCTGGCGAATGGGTGCGCACATCACACTCGTCGCGTGAAAATCACCCTTACTGTCGCGCAGGCCGAGTTGACTGTCCCCCTCGATGTTCCGCGCGAGGACAGCTTCGCCATCGCGCAGCACGGTGGAAGAGAGAAAACTCGAGGGGCGGTGATAGACGGGTTCCCGATCGGTACGGGAAGCCACCACTTGCAAGTCGGTGGGGTTCGGCATCCCTTCGTAACCACGCGGCACGAGCAGGACCGCGCCGGCATCGACGTGAGTCCCTTCGAATAGTCCCGTCAGAGCCAAGTGAGCGACCGAGGGAATATCGGGCTGACTGGCGAGTTCGAAGGCCAGGCGGCAGAGCTTGGCCGCTGCTTGTCCAACCCGGGGAATGGGCAAGTCGGCCGCTGGGCCCGGTCGCAGGTAGCGAGTTTGGTTTCGTCGATGCGTGATGTGTGTAGGCTCGTTCGCCTCGTGAATGCTGGCCCCTTCGGCATCGAAGACTTCGCCAGTATCGGCGATCAATGGGGCACCGAGGACGGTCTCGTCTCCCAGTTGCGGCGGCACCGCCAACACACTCGCGTGATCGGGGTCGGGAAAGGCATGCGTCAGGTCGTGAACGTAACCCAGTTGGCAGTTGGCGATTCGGACAATGTCGCCGGCGGATAAAACATTGTCACCCCGCACCTGTTTGCCATTGATAAAGGTGCCGTTCCGGCTGTCGAGGTCGCGCAGGGTCCATTCACCCCGATTCAAGAAGACTTCGACGTGGTTCCGGCTGCAACGCTCATCTTTGATGACAATCTGGTTCGTTCCGGCCCGCCCGATGGTTACAGTGCGACCGGGAACCAGACGAAAAACGTCGGTCCACTTCGACCCTTCACGGATCACCAGATAAGCGAGCATCGGCAGAATAGATGACGAGAACGGACGTGCGGAGAGAAAAGAACTGCAACGGCCATCAGATGTTACGTTAACTTGCCGCGACTACTGGATGCAAGCAGATTCTGCCGAGCGACCACCTTTGAGCGGCTGCTAGCACGAACTTTACTGCGGGTTACCGCATTCGCGACACCGTTGGAGTACTTCGGGGTTTGATGAATTAGGAACAAGAACGCAATTATACGGTTGCGCTTCCAATGGGAAGCTGCACTCTTTTTCGAATCCTTCTCAGAACCCTTTCGGGAGTGGTAAGTGATGAAGTCTCGCATGTGGGCAGTAGCAGTGTGCGCATTGACGCTTGTTGTCGCGGCGCAAGTAGCCTTTGGACAACCAGGCGGCGGCCGCGGTGGTCCTGGTGGTGGGGGCGGCGGTTTTGGTGGCGGTGGCGCTACCCAACTGCTGCAAGATGAAAAGGTGAAGGCCGAACTCAATATTGTTCCCGACCAAGAGAAGCAACTGGCCGAAGTTGCGACCAAGATTCAAGACAGCATGCGCGACGCGTTCCGTAACTTCCGCGAGATGTCGGATGACGAGCGCCGAACCAAGTTCGAAGAACTGCGCACGAGCGCTCAGAAGGAAGTGGACGCCGTGCTGTTGCCTCAGCAACGCGAACGCCTGAAGCAGCTGATGGTGCAAAGCTCGGCTCGCTTCAGCCGTAGCCCCGGTGGCATCAGCGATACGCTGGCCACCGACTTGGGCATCACCGATGCCCAAAAGGAGGAGCTCCGCAAAAAGGCCGAAGCCGTTCAAGCCGACCTCGACAAGAAGCTCGCCAAGTTGCGTGACGAAGCTCGCGCCGAGATCCTCAGCGTGCTGACAGCCGATCAACGGGCCAAGCTCGACAAGCTGACCGGCCCGAAGTTTGAGTTCAGCCCGCAACAGTTTGGTGGCCCAGGTGGCGGTGGTCCTGGCGGCCAAGGTGGTCGAGGTGGCCGGACTGCTCCTTTGGCTCGCCCAGCAGACGGCGACTAACGCTAAGTTTCGCGTGAATTTCCCTTCTCGCGACGATCGAACATCGTGGGCTCAGGTCCACACCAAAGCGTCTCCACGCACCGGTTTCGGGTTGGCTAGCATCGCCAGCCCCGAACCGGCTTTTTTATCAAAACTCAGCAGGTTTTTGCCGGGTAAGTTCTTACGAGAACCAGTGATTCAGCTTGGGTTTAACGCCTTCGCCGTTTATGATGGAAGTCTGCCCGCCTGCCACCCGCACCTTCCTCACTCCTGCTCCCTGAGCGTGTTCCGCATTTCTGTCCCTCCTCCTTGCAGGCAAGATTCAGGTCACGATGGAAGCCGGTGAAATTCTCCTCCGCCGCGGTTTGATCGATCAGCGGCAACTGAACCAGACCCGCCAGCAGGCCAACGGTCACGGCGATGGTATTCGCCTGATCGAATCAGCTGTCCAGGCTGGCTTTGTCACCGAAGAAGCCGCTCTGCGCGCCGTCGGCGACGAAGTGGGAATCGACTTCATCGACCTCACCTCGACCGACGTCGATCTCTCGCTGCTAAAGAGTTTCCCGCAACGTCTCATCCACCGCCAGACGCTGTTTCCGATCCGCCACGATCATGGGCAACTGCTGGTCGCCACGAGCAATCCGTTCGATCTCTATCCGCTCGACGAAGTCTCGGCTGCCACGGGTTTCTCGGTGATGCCCGTCCTCGCTTCGCGCGTAGAAATCGCCAAGCTGATCAAGCGACACTTAGGTGTCGGTAGCGAAACGGTTGACGGCCTCGTCGCGCAAGCAGTCAAGGACGAAGAAGACGGCATTGAACTCGTCGGCGAGATCGAAACCGACGGCAGCGAACTTTCAGAAATGGCCCAGGAGGCTTCGGTCGTTCGCCTAGTGAACGAAATCTTGCTGGAAGCCATCGAATCGCGAGCGAGCGACGTCCATGTCGAATCGCAACCTTCGGGCGTGGTGATTCGGTACCGCATCGACGGCATGCTGCAAACACAACCGGTGCCGCCCGAGATCAACCGCTTTCAATCGGCCATCATCAGCCGTCTGAAGATCATGGCTCGGCTCAACATCGCCGAAAAGCGATTGCCGCAAGACGGCCGCATGAAGCTGAAGGTGCAAGGTCGCGAAATCGACATTCGTTTGTCAATCATCCCCATGATTCACGGCGAAGGCCTGGTCATGCGCGTGCTCGACAAGGGCTCGATGAAATTCGATCTCCGCCAGATCGGTATGGAGCAGGACACCTACGAGTCGTATCGCCGCATGATCGATATGCCCCACGGCATCATTCTGGTCACGGGCCCCACCGGTTCTGGCAAAACGACCACGCTGTATAGCTCGTTAATTGAGATCAACACGCCCGACGTGAAGATCATCACTACCGAAGACCCGGTCGAATATCAGCTCGAAGGTATCAACCAGATTCAGGTCCATCAAAAGATCGGCCTCACGTTCGGTCACTCGCTTCGCTCGATCTTGCGTCACGACCCGGACATTGTCCTTGTCGGCGAAATTCGCGATCTTGAAACGGCTGAAAACGCGATTCAAGCCTCGCTCACTGGTCACTTGGTGTTCAGTACCTTGCACACCAACGACGCCGCCAGCGCTTATACGCGGCTCGTCGATATGGGCGTCGAACCGTTCCTTGTAGCCAGCACGGTCGAAGCAGTGATGGCTCAGCGGTTGTTGCGTCGGCTGTGCGTACACTGCAAGAAACCGGTCACTCTTGGCACCGACGATGCTCCGGCCGACTTCCCGTGGGAGAAACTGCCCGGTGCTCAGATCTATCTGCCTGGTGGTTGCCGCGAATGCCGTCAAACCGGCTATCGCGGCCGACTCGGCATTTATGAATTGCTGATCACGACCAACGATATTCGCCAGCTGGCTCACGACCGCGTGAGTAGTTGGAAGATCGTCGAAGCGGCCATCAAGGACGGCATGATGACCCTGCGGCAAGATGGCTGGCGCAAGGTTCTCGCTGGCGTGTCGACGGTCGAAGAAGTCGTTCGTAACGCCAAATCCGATTTTAGCATGCTCATTAAGAGAGAAGGTGCCGGGCACTAGTGGCCACTCCTGCGTCTTTCGCCTGCCGAACTGCCGCAATCCGAACTGCCGCAAACTGAGCCACCCACTCCTTGCCGCGTGATTAGGATGGAACGAACCCGCAACGACTAACCTCCAATCCCTAGACTCTAATTCCAGCCCCTAACTCCAGCCCACTCCCCCATGCCTGACTTCGCCTATACCGCCCGCACCATGACCGGCCAAAAAGTGACCGGCGTGATCCCTGCGCAGTCGGAACGCGAAGCGATCTCGCTCCTGGCTGGCAAGACGCTGTTTCCGCTCAATGTGGCCGTGGCCAAAGGCTATCTGGCACCGGGAGCAAACCTGCGTGTAAGTGGCAACATCATGGCCACCACGTACAACCAAATGGCCGCGCTGCTGCGGAGCGGTGTGCCGCTGTTGCGTTCGCTGGCCGTGCTCCGCGATCAAACCTCGAACAAGAACCTGAAGTCAATCCTGGCCGAGGTCCATCACAAGGTGGAAGACGGGGCCTCGATGGCCGACGTCATGCAGCGCTTTCCGAAAGCGTTCAGCGAAATGGCCATCAATATGGTCCGTGCTGGGCAGGAAGGCGGCTTCCTGGAAGACGCCCTCGAGCGTGTGGCGTCGTTCACGGAGTTGCAGGAAGAAATGAAGGGGCGCACCGTCAGCGCCATCGCCTATCCGGCAATTCTGGGCAGCGTTGGTACGATTGTGGTTGTCGGCCTGATTGTCTTCTTCGTCCCCAAGTTTGCGGTGATGTTCGACCGCCTGCGCGAACGAGGCGAACTGCCCTGGATGACCGACGCCCTGCTGAACCTGAGCAATTTCTCGCGCAGTTACGGCTGGCTGGTGCTGGTCGCGGGTGCCATTGCCTGGGTCATCATCCATTTTCGCCTGCAAACCGAAGAGGGTCGCCAGTTAAGCGACCGGCTCAAACTCAAAATCCCAGTTGCCGGCAGCATTTTCCAGGCGTTCGCCGTGGCTCGGTTTTGCCGGGTGCTCGGCACACTGCTGCACAACGGCGTGCCGATCCTCAAGGCTCTTGAAATCAGCCGCGATGCCGCCGGTAACCGCGTCCTATCCAAAGCAATCGCTGCGGCCTCCGAAAACATCTCGTCGGGTGCTACTCTTGCCCAGCCATTGGCCGCGAGTGGTCACTTCCCTAAAATGGTGGTAGAGATGATCGCCGTGGCTGAAGAATCGAACTCACTGGACAAGGTTTTGGTCGACCTGGCGGACAGCCTGGAAAAGCGAACTTCCCGCCAGCTAGACCTGCTGGTTAGGCTGCTAGAGCCCCTCATGCTGGTGGTTTTGGCGGGCGTAATTTTGCTCGTCGTGATTGCTTTGCTGGTCCCGATCATCAAGATGAGTAGCACTCTGTAAACAGCTGCACCTTTGTGTGCGGAATTTGCCGTCTATTTGCGGCCCCGGGCGAGACCGCCAGGGCTGACTAGGGTTGAATAGGTAGGTATCCGGTTTTTATTGAAGGATGGAGTTATGCGTTCCCTGAAGGCAAAAATTACACGTCGTTCTCGCCGTCGCGGTTTTACGCTGATGGAAGTGTTGCTGGTGCTGGCGATCCTTGTCATTTTGGGCTCGATCGTCACCGTCTCGGTCATTCGCATGCAGCGGACTGCCTACATCGACGCCGCCAAGTCGCAACTACAGATTTTCGATGCCGCCATCACGCAGTATCAGCTGCACATCGGCACCGTCCCCTCGGATATCGAAGCTTTGGTTTCCCTGCCGCAAGACATTCCGAACCAGGCCAAGTGGCAGGGTCCTTACCTGGGCAAGCAGCTGCCCTCCGATCCTTGGGATCAACCCTATCAGTACGAAATGATCAACGACGAATCGTTCCACATTTTCAGCAGTGGTCCCGATCGCCAGCCTCAGACCGACGACGATATCAATCTCTAATGTTCGGTGAACGATGCCCATCGGCAGCTTGAACCTCGCTGTCTGCTGCGGGCGACCTAACTTGGGTCGCCGGGCTCGCGGTGCGTTCTCGCTGATGGAAATCATGGCCGTCCTGGTCATTTTGGTGGTGGCAGGGGCCATCGCCATGCCCGCGATGCTGGGCTCGTTGCGAGTTCAGCGGCTGAAGAGCGCCGCCGAAACGATGCGCGTCGAATGGGCTCGGGCGCACGTCAAGGCGATGAAGACTGGTCGTATTCAGGTCTTCCGCTACGAGCTGGCCGGCAACAAGTTCTCGATTCAGCCTTGGCTGGCCGCCGATGAAGCCACCGAAACGAACCCGGGCGAAAGCGTCGCGGGGTTCGGGGCTCAAGTGACCGATGTCGTGGACGACACCGAAACCAAAGAACTTCCTGAAGGCGTTACCTTCGCGGGTGGCGATGCGAAGTTCGAAGCTCGGGCCTATGAAGTCGAAGACTTCATGCAGAACAACAACACCACCGAAGGCCAATGGTCGCGCCCCATTTTGTTCTATCCCGACGGTTCAGCCACCGATTCGTACGTAATTGTGGCCAACGAAAAGCAGGCTGCGATTCGCGTTCAGCTGCGCGGCTTGACTGGCACGAGCGCCGTTGGCGAACAAACTCAACTCGAAGATCTGCAAGCCGCAATCACGCCTGGCGGGGTGCAGCCATGAGCAAGCCTCGCTATATCCCTCGCGGTCTTTCGCTGTTGGAAGTCATGCTCGCGCTGGCGCTGCTCGGCGGAGCACTCGCTGCCCTCGGTCAGCTGATTCGCATCGGCTCTGTCTCTGCGGCCAACGCCCGCGATGCAGCCACCGCCCAGATGCTGTGCGAAAGCAAGATGGCGGAGATCTCCAGCGGCATTATGCTGCCCGATGTCATCTATCAACAGCCGCTCGATGACGACGCCGAATGGCTCTACTCGATCGACAGCCAGCAAATCGATCAACAGGGTTTGCTTGCCGTGCTGGTCACGGTCGAGCAAGACCGCCAGTTCAACACGCGCCCCGTAATCTACAGCCTCACTCGTTGGATCATCGATCCCGAAGTGGAAGCAGCCGTTCGTCTCGAAGCTGAAGAGAAGAAATCAGCTGGAGCTGACGCCAATCAGGGTCAGGCTGGTACGACGCAACCAGCCGCGAGCGGCCTCGGTGCTGGTGGCGGTGGTCCTGGTGCCGGCGGAGGCGGAGGCGGGCCTGGCGGCGGAAACAACGGTGGTGGAAATAATGGGGGCAATGGCCCAGGTGGAAATGGTCCCGGCGGCGGAAACGGCCCGGGCGGTAACGACTCTGATGGCAATGGACCCGGTGGCAATGGTGGTGGACCTCGCGGCGGCAACGGCGGCCCGCGTGGCGGAGGTGGTAATGGTGGTCCGCGCGGTGGCGGCGGCGGTGGTGGAACACGAGGTGGGGGTGGCGGCGGATTTGGAGGAGGTGGTTTCGGTGGTGGTGGCGCCGGTGGTGCACCAGGAGGCTTCGGTGGCCGCTAATTCAAACATATCATTCGCACATTCCTCGCCCCGTGCTTCTAGGCCCTCGTGCGCCTCTCGCGGCGTCACGTTGCTCGAACTGATCCTCGCGCTCAGCCTGACGACAGTCATCATGGGGCTGATTGCGATGGCGATCGACCTCAACTATCGCATGTTCGACACGCGCCGAATGGATGTGGAAGAGAAGCAACTGGCTCGCGCCGTGCTTCGTCACATCGCCGATGACATTCGGGCGGCTGTTCAGCACATGCCCCCAGATCTCAAGGGTCTCGAAACGGTCGCCGGCAATTCGCAAAATGCCAGCTCGATGCTTAGCGGCTCGGCCATGGGCGCGATGAGTGGCCTGGCTGGTGGCCAAACCGGCGGTCAGGGTGGCGCGGGTGCTCAAGGAAGTGGCGGGCAAGGTTCGACGGGTGGCCAAGGTGGTGATGGCAACACTGGCGGTGGTGGCGGTACAGGAAGTGGAACCGGCGGCACAGGTGGCGGCACCCAGAACTCGATGGGCGGTCAGAACCTGAATGTGGACCCCCAAACGCAAGAAGCAACTTCCACGTACGGCGAAGGCTCCACTGGCAGTGTGGTTGGCCTGTATGGCAGCGGCTCAGAACTGCAACTCGATGTCAGCCGATTGCCGCGAATTGATCAGTACCAGGCGGAGATGTCGAGCGACGCGTTGCAAGGAGTTGTCGATATCCCCAGCGATATGAAGACCGTTTCTTACTTCCTCAACTCAGAGAACGGCCTGCCAGTCAGCGCGGGCATCTCGGGATTGGAAGCTCGCGGCAAGGGCCTGATGCGCCGCGTTCTCGACCGCGCGGTATCGAACTGGGCTGCCGAGAATGGCAACAGCAGTTCTTCACTGGGCGAAACCGAAATGCTGGCTGCGGAAGTGGTCGGGTTGTCGTTCATGTATTTCGATGGTGCTACCTGGACCAGTGACTGGGACTCAGTGGCGATGAAGGGTCTTCCCGTCGCCATCGAAATCACCCTGGTCATGCAACCGACGGGCGAAGCAAACGCCGGCACCGCGCTTAATCCATTGGCTGCTCTCGCAACCACTGACGACGAGACTGAAACCAACGAACGCGTCTATACACTCACGGTGAACCTGCCCACAGCTACGTCGATCGACGAGAAGCCGCAGGAATCGACCGAAGACACGGCCCTGTCCCAAACTGGCGCGCTGGATACCTCCGGCGATGCTGCGGAAGCAGGCGCTGGTGGCATGGGTGGAGCCGGCGGTGGCTTCCCAGGCCAAGGTGGCGGTGGTCAGGCTGGTGGTGGACAAGGCGGCGGTCGAGGTGGTGATGGTGGCGGCCGTGGAGGCAACGGCGGCCAAGGTGGTGGACAGGGCGGGGGTGGCTTCCCGGGCCAAGGTGGCGGAGGTCCGGGCGGTGGCCAAGGTGGACCTCGTGGTGGTGGGCAAGGTCAAGGCGGTATGGGTGGTGGTTTTGGCGGCGCTGCCGGCGGTGGATTCGGCGGCGGCATGGGTGGAGCCGGAGGTGGCTTCGGCGGCATGGGCGGAGGTGGCCGTGGTCGCTAAGTCTTCGCTTGCCAAGCATGCCCGGCGTGGCATGGTGCTGATCATCGTCCTCATCGTGATCATGTTCCTCGCGCTCGGTGCCTATTCGTTCACCGACTTGATGCTGACCCATCAAGAGTCCGCACAACTCACGGGCCGGCAAATTCAAACCCGGTTCCTCGTCGAGTCGGGCATGGAAGCAACTCGTCTGTTCCTTTCGCAAAGCAAATCTGCACGGCTTGAAGCAGGCGGTGTTTTCGATAACCCCACTCGCTTTAAAGGCCTCACCATCGTTCCCGAAAACGATCCCAAAGAGCGAGCCAGCGTGGCGATTCTCTCGCCCAACCTAAGCGATGACGGCACGCTCGCCGGCCTCCGCTATGGGCTCGAAGACGAGTCGACTCGGTTGAACTTGAACACGCTGCTGGTGCTTGATGCCCAGCAAGAGGGTGCTGCGAAACAACTGCTGATGGGCTTGCCCGGCATGACCGAAGACGCCGCGGATGCCATTCTCGATTGGATCGATCCCGATGATGAACAACGGCCCCTCGGCGCGGAAGTCGATCACTACTCGGGCCTGAATCCAGCCTATCGCCCGAAGAATGGTCCGCTCGATACCGTCGAAGAATTGTTGCTCGTCCGCGGGGTGACGCCCGAGTTGCTGCTAGGTGCCGACACGAATCGCAACGGCACGATCGATCCACACGAAACGGGCAGCGGAGACCCAGGTTCAGAACGAGGATGGTCGGCCTACTTCACGCTGCATAGCCTCGAAAACAACGTGCAGGAAACGGGTGATGCCCGCGTCTATCTCAACGGTAACGACGTCAATCTGCTCTACGAAAATCTGAACAACGCTGGCCTGCCTCAGGAGTGGGTGAATTTCATCATTGCCTATCGGCAAAATGGTCCAAACACGGCTGCGGGCACCGCCAGCATGCCAGCCAGCAACTTGCCCGCCCCCGACCTCACCAAGCCCGTGCGAGTGCCACTTACTCAGTTGCTCGACCTATGCGACGCGCGCATTCGCGTGACTAATGCTGGCGAGTCGCAGGTCATTGCTTCACCATTCACCAGCGGTCTCGCCGGTGGGATGGGCCTGTGGCTCCCCAAGCTGATGGACACCTGCACCATTAACCCGGCGACGACCATCCCCGGCCGCATCAACATCAATCAGGCACCGGCTCACATCCTGCGCGGTATCCCCGGCATGACCGACGATATCATCACCGAGATCCTCTCGCGGCGATCTTACGAGGCAGCCGCCGACGATGCCAACAAGCGGCACGAGACGTGGATCATGGCCGAGGGAATTGTCACGCTCGCCGAAATGCGCACGCTCATGCCGTTCGTTTGCGCCGGCGGTGACGTTTATCGGGCGCAAGTCGTCGGCTATTACCAAAGCGGCGAAGCCTCGTCGCGCAAGGAGGTCATTTTCGATGCTTCCTCCGCGCCGGCACGCGTATTATTCTGGAGAGACCTGAGTCATCTGGGGCGTGGATACGCCGTCGAGACACTCGGCGTCGATTTCTTGGAAGGTGGCTCGGGTGGCATGATGCTGCCCGGCGCAACGACAACACCCTAAACCCCTCTCCTGCCAAAAACTGTTGAAGTGCCGCTGCTGACCCGCCGAGCAGTGTGGTTCGTGAATCGTTGACAATCTTGACTGGAAAACTCCGCCCGCGCGGAGCGAGTTCACATCATGCGTTTGGTCGCTTTCGAATGGGATGCCAAAGAGTTTCGTGTCGCGCTGGCGCGGCAGAAGGGAAAGAGCGCCATCATTGATGAAGCATTCGCGATTCCTTTCCTCACACGCGAACAGCCCATCACGCCGACAGAAATCGGCACCCTGCTCGGCAAAGAACTGCAACAACGCGGCATCCCCAAGGGTGATGCCCTGATTGCCGTCGGCCGCGCCAATCTCGAACTTCGTTTTCTCAATACCCCGCCGGCTCCCGTTGATGAATTGCCCGACCTGGTTCGCTTTCAAGCGATGCGGCAGTTCACCACGCTCGGCGATGATTGGCCGCTCGATTATTCGCCCCTCGGCAACACCGCTGATGGCGGCGCAAGTGTTCTCGCCACCGCCGTCTCGCCCGAAATCGTTGCCCAGATTCGCGGCGTGTGTGTGGCCGCCGGCCTCACCGCTTCGCACCTCGTTCTGCGTCCCTTTGCAGCTGCTTCTTTGCTGCGGGCCTCGACCCAGGATGAACGCTGCCGTTTAACGGTTGACATGCTGGGCGAAGATGCCGACCTGGCAGTGCTAATCGGCCCGAACGTCGTCTATCCACGTACCGTTCGCTTGCCCAGCAGCGAAGCTCCTCCGGAGGTTCGCAGCCGAGCACTGCTGGGGGAAGTTCGCCGCACCATTGTCGCCGCCCAGAATCAACTCGGTGGTCGTCGCGTGGAAGAGATCATTGTGTTCGGCGACGAGCGCAAGTTCCTGGAGATGCAAGCGTCCTGGAAGACCGAACTGCAGATGGACGTGAAGGTCGTCGACCCCTTCTCGGCCGTCGAAGTAGCCGAGTCCCTGCAACGTGCCCGTCCCTCGGTTCCAGGCGCGTTCGCTCCGCTGCTCGGCCTACTTGCTGATGAAGCCGCTGGCCGTGCGCATACGATTGACTTTCTTAATCCACGCAAGCGGCCACCAGCGGTCAATCACAACCGTATCTACCAAATTGCTGGTGGTGTTTTAGCTGCCGGGTTTTTGCTGCTGTGCATGCTGGGTTGGTGGAATCTGGCGTCAATGGATTCTCAGATCTCAAAACTCAACAAGCAGAAGCGTGATCAAAAGAAACTGATCGAGCAGGGCAGCCCCGCACTGAAGCGAGCGGCCGAGCTTGATAAGTTTGCTGCCGCCGATGTGAACTGGCTCGATGAACTCGAGCGATTGTCGCAGCGATTTCCGACGGCGGAACAAGCTCGTGTCGAAGATTTGCTGGCGCTTTCGAAGGCGAACACAGGGGGCGGCAATCTCGTGGTGCAAGGCGTCGCTGCCGAACCAGAAACCATCAGCGAGATGGAAGCTGCCCTGCGTGACAAAGACCGCACCGTGAATGGCAGCGGCAGCAAGGAAGATCCCAAAGGTGGCCCTCTTCCCTGGCGTTATCGCGAAGAGGTAGTCGTGCATGGGCCCGATGGCCCCCCGGTTCCTAAGGGCGCCAATATCCGTCGGCCCGTTCGCACCGGCAGTGCAGGAGGTGCGAAATGAGTGAACGCGAACGTCTCTTGGCCATTGTGGTTGGCGCTTGTGCCGCCGTGATTGCCGTTTGGATGGGCTGGGGTTTTTATGCAGGGATGGTGAAATATCGGCGCGATAACATAAGCGCGCTGAGCAAAGAAGTTGCCGATCAGACGGCGCAGATTCGTACCATCACCAAAGCCACCAAGAAACTCAACGAGTACGAAGCCCGTTCGTTGCCACCCGATACCGCTTTGGCTCGCTCGCTCTATCAGAGTTGGCTGCTCAACAAGTTGCAGGATGCCGGTCTGCGAGATCAGCTCGTCAGCCCCAACGGTCAACGTCCGCAGGAGAAGAACTTCGTTCAGCAAACCTTCACCGTCAATGGCAAAGGGCGCTACGAGCAAATAGTGAAATTGCTGCACGACTTATACAGCGTCGATATGCTCCACCGTGTCTCGCGCGTCAGCTTGAAGCCGGTAAAAGACTCGAAGGAGCTGGACCTGCAACTTACGCTCGACGCGCTCTCGCTGTACAGCGCGGCTCCCACAACCAAGCTAAATGAGACGCCTGCCAAACGGCTGAAGTTGCCAACCTTGCTGGAGTATCAGAATTCGATCGTCGGGCGGAACATCTTTGCTCCGCCGAACAAGCTGCCGCAGGTCAGCGGCCTCGGTCGTCAACGTGGTACCACCAATCGCTCGTTCGAACTGTCAGCGAAAGCTAGCGATCCGGATCCGCTCGATAAGGTTCTCTTCGAATTGGTGAAATCGCCCATCAAAGACGCCAAGCTCAATGCCGATGGCAAGTTCTCCTTCACGCCGCGCAAAGCCGGCGAATACGAATTTGAAATCGCAGTGCGAGATGACAATTTCCCGCCTCGCCCCAAGACCGAAAAGTTGATTGTGACCGTCACTGATCCCCTGCCCGAGAAGAAGCCCGATCCGCCACCGCCGGTCGATCCCGACGCTGAACCCAAACTTGCCTTTGACCATGCTAAGCACACGGTCCTGAGTGCTGTCATCTCCGTTGGTGCCGAAGGGGAGATTTGGCTGTACGTTCGACCCACGGCTCAATTGCTGAAGTTGCACAAGGATGAACCCTTTGAGATAGGTTCAATTCGCGGAACTGTCCGCCAGATTCTCGACGATGAATTCGTCTACGAATCGGCCAACAAAAAGACCAAGGGAAAGATGCTGCGAGTCGCAAAGGGAGAAATCCTCGAGCAGGCTGCGGTGACCGCGGTCAGCACTTCGAGCGAGCTTTCGGCCCCAGTTTCCGAAGATGATTCAGCACCGCAAAACAAACTCGACGCTAGCGAAGCAACACCAGCGCCAGCAGGCGAACCCAAACTGCTCGAGCCTTCGCAAGCTGAGTAAGCTGGGAAACTACCGAGCCGCTGAGAAACGGCCTAAAGCGTGCTGGCACGACTATCACCAGACCGCTGATTAGTTCGTTAACGTATTGTCCAGCAAGGGTTTGATGAGGGTGACCAAGATTCTCATTTTCGGCAACATAGGTTCACGGCCCTGGTAAGATTTGCCGATTATTCCGTGTACGCAGACTGTTCCGGCAGAATGCGCGCATTTGGTTCGGATTGCGAAACCACACGGAAGTGCTCCCCCCATGGCTGCTTCACACTCTACGGCACTTGACTCGCGCCGCTGGCTGTTGCCGACGTTCTGGCGTCGGCAGGCATTTGCGTGGCTCTGTTCTGCTGCTGCGATCTCCGCTGCGGGCCAATCGGCCTGGGCCCAAGGCGATGCCGTCACGACGATCAAAGCCTATCCCGTCGCGGCAGCCGATTTGCAAACGGTAGCGGCAGACATCAAGAACTCGCTGGCTGCTCGCGCCGAAGTGCGCATCGTCGTCGACACCCGGGCCAATCAGTTGCTCGTTGTTGGTCCAGCCGATGTGCATCAGTCCATTGCCGATCGCTTGAGCGGAAAAGCTGCTGCGCCGGCGGCCGATCTCAACTCGCACACGCTAAAGAACGTCTCGTGGAAAGACTTCGAAGGTCAGCTTCGCCGCGTGGGCTTTGTGCCCGATACTGCCGGCACCAACAGCAGCCTGGCCCGCTATCGTCTGAAGCTGGCGACTGGCGAAGAAGCCAAGGTCTCGATCGCGCGGAATGATGGCACGGTTCAACTCGAAGCGTCGAAGCTCGTCGCCCCAGCCCTGCGCAAGCTGACGATTTCGCTCGATCGCCCGGCAGCTCGCGCGGGAGAAACATCGCAGCTGGTCGCCTTCGATCGGGCGGAACCGGCCTCTGTCCATAAGCTCCTCAATTGGATGCAATCGGCAACTCGGCCCACGAGCCCCGCCTCCGGCCAGCATCAACACATCGGCGAGTTCGTCTCGCTGCTGTTTCAGCCTGGCCAAGAACCGGGCCCCGCGCCTGCTGCTCCAGCAGCACCGGGAGAAGCTCCAGCTGGCGACGGCCTGCCGGAAGGTGGCCTGGGCGACTTCGGACGCATTGGCAACGTGCGGATCGATTACATCGAAGGTCTCGATGTGATGATTCTTACCGGTCGCAAATCGGACGTCGAAAAAGTCATGCGTTTGATCGAGCAGATCGAAACGCAAAGCTTGCAGACCAAGCCTGAGGTCGAAATATTCCACCTGCGGCATGTCGATGGGCGAGCGCTCAACGACGTGATCACGCAAATCTACGACCAGGTCTTCAGTGCTCGCGGTGGCCGAGTGACCATTGTGCCGCTCATCAAGCCAAATGCATTGCTCTTGATCGGCCGCAAGGAAAACCTGCCGGCGCTCAAGGAGTTGATTGAACAGCTCGACAAGCCCGTCGCGCCGGATACCCAGCTGCGGGTCTTCCCGCTCAAACGCATTCCTGCTGCGACTGCCGAAACAACCATTGAATCCTTCTTCACTCCCACCACTGCACAAGGCGGCGGTGGTGCGCAAGTGGGCGGTCTGAGCCCACGAGTGAATATCGTTTCCGATGCTCGTACGAACAGCCTGATTGTGCAGGCCGCGCCCCGCGATCTGGAAGAAGTAGCCAAGCTAGTCGATTCGCTCGATGCCGAGAAGTCGGGCGTGACCGATGAAGTGCGGATCTTCAAACTGCGCAACTCCCTTGCCGATGAACTGGTGCCCGTGCTCGAAGCGGCCATCAGCGGCGATGGCGGCACGACCGGCACCCAAACGCCGCAACCTGGTGCCCAGCAAGGAGCGAACACGCAACAATCGGGAGGTTCGGGCGGTCGTCCCTCCGGCAGCTTGCAGCTGTTACAGGTCGATGGCAAGGGAATGATCCAGAGCGGGATTCTTGCGGATATGAAGTTGACGAGCGACCCGCGCGGTAACTCGATCATCGTCACGGGTCCGCCGCAGAACATGGCTCTGATCGAAGCCCTTATTCGTCAACTGGATGAACTGCCGGCGACCGAAGCCCAGATCAAGGTATTCACCATCGTCAACGGCGATGCTACTCAGCTTGCAGAGCTCTTGCGTCAATTGTTCGGCCAAACCACCACGGCTGGTGGTGGTGGCAATCAGGGTTTGCAAGCTTTGCTGCAATCGGCGACCGGTGGTGGCGATAGCGCCTTGGTGCCACTGCGGTTCTCGGTCGACGTGCGTACGAACAGCATCGTCGCCTCGGGTTCGACTGGAGACTTGAACGTCGTTTACAAGGTGCTGGTGCGACTCGACGAAGGCAATATTCGCGAGCGCATCACCACGGTGTATCGCTTGCGAAATGCTCCAGCGTTGGAAGTAGCGAACTCGCTCACCACGTTGCGTCAGCAGCAGCAACAGTTGCAGCAGATTGCTCCGAACCTCAACAGTGCCCCGCAAACGCTCGAACGTGAAGTGATCGTGGTGCCCGAGCAGGTGAGTAATAGCCTGATCGTGTCGGCGACTCCGCGATACTTCGACGAGATTCGTCGCGTGGTCGAAGAACTCGATCGCCGGCCGAACATGGTTATCATCCAGGTGCTGCTCGCGGAAGTGAGCCTCAACGATCTCAACGAGTTTGGCGTCGAGCTTGGTCTGCAAGACTCTCTGCTGTTCGATCGAGGTCTCGCGGGCGTAGGTGCTGCCGGTTTGGGCCGCGTCGGCTTTCCTTTCAATCAAACGACTCTAGGCAACGACAATACCCCAGCCTCGCTGGCAACTCGCGAAAACGTGGCCGGCCAGGCTCTCTCGAACCTGTCCGTCGGTCGTACGAACGCGACGGCCGGTTTCGGCGGCTTGGTGCTGTCGGCCGGTAATGAATCGGTGAACGTGCTGATCCGTGCCTTGCAACAATCACAGCGGATGCAAGTCCTCAGCCGTCCGCAGGTGCAAACACTCGACAATCAACCCGCCTACGTGCAGGTTGGTCAACAGGTGCCGTACATCACCAGTTCGAACCAGACGCAGTTCGGTATTCAGAACCAGACGACCTTTCAGGACGTCGGTGTGATTCTCGGTGTAACGCCGCGAACCAGCCCCGACGGCATGATTGTGATGGAAATCGATGCCGTGAAGTCGGACCTTGGTCCAGAGGCGGAGGGCATCGCCATCTCGGTGAGTGCCGACGGCACCGCGATTCGCCAGCCCATCATCAACGTCACACGTGCTCAAACTACCGTGAGTGCCCGCAGCGGCCAAACGGTGATCCTGGGTGGTCTGATCACGAAGAATCAAAGCGAAACGACTCGCCGGGTTCCTTACCTGGGCGATATCCCGGTGCTTGGTCGCTTGTTCCGCTTCGACTCGGTCGACGTTCAGCGAACCGAACTGCTGATTATCATGACTCCCTATGTGATGCGGACCGACGAACACGTCGCCTGGCTTAACATGCGGGAATCGGAGCGGATGCACTGGTGCTTGGCCGACGTAGCAAACGTGCATGGTCAGGCCCAACACTTCACTTCATCCGCCGATAGCGGCATCAGCACGCCGGTCATCTTCCCGGACGAAACTCCCGCTCCCGAAGGCTTAATCGCGCCGGAGAACCTGCCGCCACAAGGTGGAACCCAGCCGTTCAACTTCGATCGTGCTCCGGGTTCACCGGGGAATTTGCAGCCGCTGCCGAACGTAAGTCCAGGTTCGATTCCGCCCGGCGAAGTGCAACCATTCCAATTGCCGACGCCTACCGCGACGCCAGATGTTTCGAGCCGCCGAAACTCCCAGGAGCCAACCCCGGCTCGAGGTTCGCCGCCACAGGTTTCACAGCAGTTCGGAGCCCAACCGTTGCATCAGCCGGCCGGCACCTACGCGAACTTGCAACCGCTCGTCCCGCTGCAAGCTCTGCCGCCAGTGCCGCCAGTGCCGCAAGGCCCGCCGCAGTTCCTGCCAGCGGGGCAACAGGCTGCGTTGCCACCGGGTGCGCAGCCACCACAACCAGGTCCCTACGGTCCGCAGCAAGGACCACCGGTTCAACAGGCTCAATGGCAACAAGCCCAACAGCAGGCCCAGTTCCAGCACACACAACAACAGGCCCAGCTTCAACCGGCGCAGTATGCTCAACCCGCGCCGTTCCAGCAGGGACCTTACCAACAACAACCGCAGTACCAACAGCCGCCCTATCAACAGGCTCCGGCCAATCAGCATGGGCAGGTAGCGCCGGCTGGCTATGCACCGCAAGGTCCGAACCCGAACTACACACCGCTGGCTCGCTGAGCAAGCTAGTCACCCTGGTTTTGCAGTCCACCGCAGTCGACTCACGGATGAGTACCATGAACTTCACCCTTCGCAGCTTGCCGCTTCTCGTTCTGTTGCTGGCCACCACGGGTTGCCAAACCTTCAGCAAGGATTGGTCGGTCAGCAAGCTTTGGAATCCGGATACGAAGGAAATGAAGTCGCAGTTTCAGACACCATCGCGCATGGTAGCGCTGTGGTCGCCCGCCATGTACAACAGCCCGGGCAAGTCCAACACGCGCGGCTTCGGCGGGCGACTCTATTTTTACAATCACAAGGACGAACCGATTCCCGTCGAGGGGCAATTGGTCGTTTATGCCTACAACGATTCGACCCAGCGAGTCGATGGCCGCAAGCCCGATCGCAAGTTCGTCTTCACGAGCGAACAGCTGAGTAAGCACTTCAGCCCGGCAGAACTTGGCGCGTCGTACAGCGTGTGGATTCCGTGGGATGCTGTCGGCGGTCAACAACTCGAAATCAGCCTGTTGCCGGTGTTCACGGCCAGCAGCGGCCAAGTGATCCTGGGGGAACAGTCGCGCAACGTGCTGCCTGGCACTACTTCGCAAACAGCGACTTCCCAGACCCAACAATCGCAAGTTCAGCCGATCATCATCGACCACCGCGTGGCCCCGGCCAGCTTTCAATCGCCGACTGACAACGGTCTGACACAGCCCCGTGTGAACGGCGAATTGGCCGAGCAAAGTTTCTACACTCACGCCACGCAGCCACCGCCGCAAGAGAACATTCGCACCACGTCGATTCAGCTGACGCGAGGAATCGCGGAGCGGTTGGGGCAGGAGCGCCGACAAGAAGGGGCTCAACCCGGCACGAATCATACGCCCGTATCGTCGCCAGCAGCTGGAGCATCGACCAGCATGATTCCCGCGCCAATCCCAGGTACGACGCCCACGCTGGGAAACTTGCAGGCCCAGGCAGCCTCGCCGTTTAACGTTCCAACGGGCGACTCACGATCTTGGGGGCCGACCGTTCAGCGGTCCCAGGCGTCGCACTCTCATTCGACGATTGGCCAATCACCAACTCGTTACGCACCAGGCTCACTTCCGGCTCCAGTGAAAGCAAATCTTCCACCAGCTTCCGGTCAGCAGCAGTCGCCACCTGGCCACGCAGCACCAGGGTATCTCCCTCCATCACCGTCTCAATATTCCCCCGCCCCTTCAGCGCCGGCAGGTTGGCAAACCGGGACTGCAGGCGGGTACTAACTACCGTCGTTGTGGTCGGGGCAACATCGAAGCCGACCGAGAAGGCCGTACGCAGGGTCGTTTTGCCCTTCTGCTGAGTTTGGTTCTGATTGCGGTTCTGCTGCTGCGACTGGCGGAAGGCCTGCATCATCATTTGATTGCCCATGCCGCCGCCGAGGCCACCCATCCCACCGGCCATGCCGCCAGCGCCACCTGCTTGGGCGCTGTACGAATTCGAAGCCTCGCCCGAATCTGCGCCAACAAACGCACCATTGCGATTGCCGCGAATGAACCGTTCACCGCCGCCGACCGTGGCGGCACCTGTGGCTGTTCCCGCACCGCTGCCAATGCCCGACGCGCTCGTGTTGCCGAGCGGGCTATTCGACGCTCCGGTAGAACGTCCCGTTCGATTGCTGCTGGTGCTGCCACCGAGTGTGCGGCTGCCAAAGGCGCTAGTGCCGGTTGTACCACTGCTGTACTGAGCGGACGCCGTAGCTTGGGCCAGCAACAGGGCGGCAGCAGAACAGCCTGCGAAGACGATTTGCGACCAGCGAATTCGGACTTGCATGAGAATCTCCGTCAGCGTTCGGCGGTCGAGCCGGCAGTGCTCGCACCAGGGGCCATCGTCAGTCATCGGCAGCGCAGGTGTAGCCGGAAGTCGCCACCTGAGCAACTCTTCCGATTTCCACCCATTATCTTGCTTGTTTTGCGGCCTGACAAGACTTTAACGCCGGCTGGCGGGAAAAGGGTCGATGATTCCCAGAGATTCTGCGATGGATCGGTTGCTTCGGTGGCAAAGCAATCCGCTCGAGTTATCAATTTGGAGCGTGTTATCAGCCATGGCATGGAACGTGCTCTTGTTAAGTCGACGCGAGCATTTTGCTTCGCTGAACGACACCACCGATTTTGAGGCGCTGCCATGCTCAGTCTGATCCTGCTAATTCTACTTATTATGCTTTTGCTCGGTTCCTTTCCTGCTTGGCCGCACAGTCGCAGCTGGGGATACGGACCCAGCGGTGGTTTGGGGCTCGTGCTGGTGATCGTGCTCATCCTGGTGCTGTTGCGAGTTATTTAACAGGACTTGGCCGCCTGGAATTGAAACCGGTTCTGAGCCTCTTGTCTCAAAACCGGTGTCTCAGAACTCAGAACTTCCGCCCTTACATCGTAGGTCCGAAGCGTTCGTCGGTGCCGTTGCCGGGGACTTGGAAGTCGGGGGGCGAGAGGGCGGTGGGGCCTTGGTCGGCGACGTCGGCGGCTTCCCAACAGAAGTCGTCGTCGCCGAGCTTACCGTAGACATCGTCGTCGACACCGTCGTGCGTGATGGTGGCCAGGCCGGTGCGAAGGTTTGAAGTGCCCCAGATGTTGAGGAGCGCGAGGAGCGCGGCGTCGTTATCTGTGGCATTCGAATACGTGGCCGCGCTGAACGGTCCAACACTGGCGACCGAAGTCCACGTGCTGTGTTCGTTGGCGACGCTGCCCGTGATGAGCAGGTCGTTGCCGAACTCGCCGCTCATGTTGTCTTCGCCGGTGCCGCCGATCAGCACATCGTTGCCGCTGCCGCCGTTGAGAATGTCGTTGCCCGCTTCGCCAATCAGCAAGTCGTTGCCGAGATAACCGGCCAGCTGATCGTTGCCCGCACCGCCATACACACGATCGTCGCCGTTGCCGCCGTCGGCGATGTCATCGCCGAAGCCGCCGTGCAGATAGTCGTTGCTGTCGAAGCCGCCGAGCCGATCGTTACCGCCGCCGCCATAGATCACGTCGTTGCCGGTGCCGCCACTCAGTGTGTCGTTGCCACCCACGGGCGAATCCTGCGGTGGGACCACGTCGGTCGATGCCGGAGCGTTATCGCCCCACAACACATTGTCGCCGTTGCCGCCGTTCACGCTGTCGTTATCGAGACCGCCGACGAGCCAGTCGTTGTTGGTCGCACCATAGAGCAGATCGTTGCCACCTTCGCCGTAGAACTCCGCCGAGACCGTGAGGTTGGCTTGCGTGACATAGTCCGCCCCGTCACCGGCGTAGACGATCGTCTTGTTGCTCACGTTGTAGTCGCCGAACGTGCTGTTGATCCGCAGCCGCACGCGGTGAGGCTGTGCCACCGTGTTGTTGCGGCTGAACTGAATCAAGTCATTCGCACTGGTCGTGCGGGCGAACAAGTCGCCAATTTGCACGTTGGTGAGCTTGCCTTGATCGACGAGATTCAGGTCTTCGATTTCGCTCCACGCGACCGGCTGACCCGCGCTATTGAGCACGCCCGATGAACCAGCGGCCACAACCACGGGCGCGGTATTCGGGATGGAAGTGATATCGAGATTGAGTGTGTCGCCAATGATGTCGCCGACCGGAGCGGGGAGTGGATTCGTGGGAATGCCGCCGTTGATCGTGATCGCGGTGGTCGTGCTCGGACGAATGAGTTGCGTCGTCGGCGAGACCACAAGGCCAACGTTCATCGCGCCGGTGCCGACGAGTCCCGCCGGTGTTTCGCCGAACGTATCGAGGCCGGCATCGCCGAACAGCGAGACCGAAGTGACTCCGCTGGGCGTGCCACTTGGCAGCGGCGAGGTGCCACCGATTTGATCGGAGGTGAACACGCGGAACTGATCGTTGCCGCCGCTACCGCGCAGAATCACCGCATCGAGATCGTGCGGAGTTGTCGTCGGTGTGAACTGCGAGTTGATATTGTCCGCGTCGCTCGTGCCGGTGTAATCGAGGTTGTCGATATTGCGGAACGTCACGCCGCTGGCGTTGAGACCGGTGAGGACGTAGTCCGGATCGGTTCCGTTCAATGCATTGAGCGCGACAGTGTCACCCGTGAGGTCTCCGCTGTCGTTGATCTCCAGGCGATCGACGGCGAACGTCATATCACCGCCACTGCCATCGACAATCACCGGACCGGCGATGAAGTCAACCGTGGGAGCCGCATCGAACAGTTGGAACAAGTCGCCGCCGAGACCGCCACGCAGTGCCACCACGCCCGTGTTACCGCTGGTGCTCTGCACTCGCAGCGTATCGACCGCGCCGTCATCGGCGAACAGGCCTTGGCCGTGCAAGTTGATCGTCGGATCGTTGTTCTGGCCACTGCCGAGACTGAGAAGGTTCAGCGAATCAGCACCCGCGAGAGCATTCACATTGAGCGTCGTAAAATTGTCACCGCTGAAGTCGAACGGCGTGTAACCAACGCCCATGCTCACGCGGGTGTCGGCGAGATTCGCGGCGATGCTCAGCGCATCGGCCACGTCGCTACCGAGCACGGTGAGCGCGCCCGGAGTCGCGCCCGCGCCGGTGCGCTGCACGAGTTCGACATTTGCAAAGTACGTTTGCAGATCGACCGCATTGCTCGTGCTCAGCACTTCGCCCGTGTAGCTCGGCATGCTGCCACTGTTCGTACCGAAGGCATACGTTTGCGACGCGCTCGGTCCCGTGAGGGCGAAGATGAGCGTATCGTCGTTGCCGCCGCCGTCGAAGAAGAACTCGGCCTGGCCGGCAAGGTTCGTGTTGTCGCCCGCTCCCGGTGCGAGTCCGCTGAAGTTCACGAGCCCGCCGACATCATTGATGGTGAGGAAGTCGCGATCGTTGCTGCCGAGGTACGTGAACGACAGAATCGTCGCGAAATCGCCCTGAAACACGATGCCCACGTCGTTGTCATCGGGCGCGATCGCATCACCGGTCCGCGACAGCACGAAGTCCGCTCCGCTGCGCGACAGCGTCAGATGATCGTCGACGTTCGTGTTGCCGAACGGCGTGTTGTTCGCATCGAGTGCCAGGTGATACGGAGCATTCGCGTTCACATCCTCGATGCTCACGTACGCCACCTGTCGCAGCGGCGCGTCAAACGTCCACATCCCCGCGCCGATACCACCAAGCGTTAGCAGCGGATTCACCGCCGCGCTGATGTCCAAATTCAACGTATCACCCGGCGACGTTCCCGTCGGCAAGTTGCCGTTGATGAAGAACTCCGTCGTCCCTTGCGGCGCGAGATTAAACGTATCGTAGTCGTCATTGCCGTTCAGATACGTGCCACCCGCCGGTGCCAGCGGCGTCGTAATCACCGCGGCATTCGCAATCGTGAGCGTGCCACCCGTCGTGGCATCGGTACCTGCCGGCAGTTCCGCATCACCGACATCCACACCAATCACTACTTGCAGCGCCGCACTCACGTTGCCGTTAATGCTTGCATCGTCACCCGCATTCAAGAACACATTCGCCGTCGTCGACTGCACCGTCACGCCAGCATTGATCGTCAGATCATCATCCAGCGTCGGTGCATCGTTGTCGTCAATCGTACTAAGGGTCACGTTGCCGCTTGAGGCTGTGACATTTTCGCTGACGATCAGACTGCCAGTAGTGCTAACCCCGACATTGCCAGTTGCTGCACTCACACCTACCACGGCGGTCAGGCCGCCGAGGGTCAGGTTGCCTGTGTTTGCGATGGACACGCCACCACTGCCGGTGACGGCTTCAAGGTTTGAAACGACGGTTTCGATCGCGTCGCCCGAGCCAATGCCCGCGCCAGCTTGCAGTACGAGATTGCCGGCGGTGAGGGGAGCGAGATTGTCGCCATCGATAATGGCTCCCGCGTTCGCGTTGACCGTGATTCGGCCACCTGCGACTCCAGCGGTCGTGCCCGCGCTGATGCCACGCAAGGTGGCATTGCCTGTGCCGGTCGCGGTGTTCACCGTGATCGTCACCGCGGTAGCAGTGTCGTTGAGCGTGGAGATCGACGAACCGGCATTCATCAGCAGGCTCTCGGCTCCAACGCCGTCTTGGTTGGCGAGGATCGAGACAATGCCCGTCGCACCCGAACCAGTGGTGCTCAGCAGATTGTTCAGCGTGACTGCCTGCTGCGCGTTGAAGGCAACATTGCCGGTAATTGTCGTCGCTGCGGCAGCGGCTTGCGTGATTGAGCCACCAGTGATCGACAGGTCGCCGACATCTGCGACATTGGTCACCAGGTTAATCGCACCGTTGAGGGCCACATTGCCGAACGTGCCGCCGGCGGGTGCGGAGGCGTTGATCGTCAAATCGTTAATCCCAAAGCCACCGGCTGCGTTCACCACAGCAAGGGTAACATCGCCACCGACAGAGCCCGTTCCGATGTTCGAAGTATTGATCGTCAGGTCGCGAATGGCACCGGTTGACGATACGGCCGAAGTGCCGAAGCTGACCGTACTGGCACCGACGCCAGCGGTGTCTCCTTGCTCGACATCGATCACAATGTCGGTCGCCAGGAGAATACTTCCGCCACCAGTAATGGCCAGCGATGCGCCATCGGCCACGTTCGCATCCAGCGCGATATTGCCACCCAACGTCACAGTACCAGCAACACCGCCAGCTCCGGGAGTTGTAACAATCGACAAGTCATTCAGGTATTGACCACCCGTGTTGGTCGTGAGCGGCAAAATCACATTGCCACCGGCCCCTGCGGCCAAGCCGGTTGAGGTATTGATGGTCAGGTCTCTGCCAGCTGCGCCAGCAATCATCCGGACAACACCAGACAAGTCGACGAATCCGCCAGCGGCATTGTTGCCTTGCTCGGTATCGATGAGCAGGCCATTAGTTGCCGTCGAGTTGACATTCAAGATGCCGACAATCGTCAGGCTGGGAAGATCGGCACCATTATTGTCGAGCAGGAAGTTCTGGAAGTTGCCCGTACCGTTGCCACCGTTGAAGACCGTCGACCCCGTGGTTGTTCCACCGGTAGTTACCAACAAAACGTCGTTCAGGCCCGAGCTGTTGACGCCCGGAATGGTGATGTTGCCGCCGGTCGTAGGAGCCGAAGTATCAACGGTGAGATCGAATGGACCGCCAGCTGCCGAATTGAAGGAGTTACTAAAGGTAACACTGCCAGCAGTTCCTGTGGCACCTTGAGCAGTATCAATCGTGACGTTGGTTGCCAGCTGTGCGACGGTGTTCGTGAAGGTGACGTTTCCACCGTCAACGCTCACATTGCCATTAAAGGTCGCGGTTGATGCGCCAACTGCTGCTGTGCTGCCCGTAAAAGTGAGAACACGTAGATAGTTGTTCGCGCCCGAGTTGTTATCAACCACGCCGAGGACCATGTTGCCCACGGCTCCGCCAGCGGCAGTTGCACTATTGGCGTTTAGCACGAGTGTCACACCGGTGTTCACCGCCCAAACATTCGCAGATCCCCACGCGATGCTGTTCGCGCTGTTGCCGGCACCACTGTTATTACCATTGGCTCCACTATCGGTGATGATCGAAATTGTTCCGTTCGCAGCACCGCCAATCGCTACATCACCGTTGCCGGCGATGGTGAAAGCTGCACCATCGTTTCCATTTTCGTTCAACGTGATGTTGCCGCCGATGGTTGTCGTGCCAGCCGTTCCGCCCGCGCCTGCAGTCGTTGTAATGGTCAGGTCATTGACATGTTGCGTGCCCGCGTTGCCAGCAACACCCAGTTGAACCGCACCACCGCTGAGAGCAGCACCGGTCGACGAAGTGTTGATGGCCAGGTCGCGACCAAGGGCGTTGGCCGAGAGAGCCGAAGTGCCGAAGGTGACGTTGCCGCCGGTGCTGTTGTTGCCAGCTTCGGTATCGAGCGTGACGGAGTTCGTCAGGATGACGTTGGTGGCTGCGAAAGTGATCGCCGCACTATCGGTGCTCAGGTTGTTGCCCAAGTTGACCGTGGTGCCGGTGAGCGAAATCGAACCGGTTGCTACTGCCGTGGTGTTGATCGAACCGTTGAGATTGATCGTTTCGGCGGTGAGGGCGACTACGCCCGTGGAAGTGCCAGAGCCCAAGGTGAGGGTGGCGTTGTTGGTGATGACATCGGTGCCACCTTGGCCATTGATCGACAGGGCCGCGGCAAAGCCAGCGGGGACGGTCGAGACAATGACGGTGTCGTTGCCATCGTTGTCGCCGATGATGTTCAAGGCGACCGTTGGGGTGACGAAGGTGAGATCTTCCGCGCCGACATCGAAGTCGGCGAGCATCATGCCGCCACCAGCATCGGTGATGGTGGTCGTAATCGGACCGGCGAAGCCATCGAGAGCGACGTTGTCGATATCAATGGTCACTGTGCCAGCCAGCGAAGTGATCACCGCTGGTTCGAGACCGCTGAAGTTGATCACCGCTGCAGGACCAGCGAAAGTAAGCGTGCCAGCGCCCACGCCGGTGACATCGTATTCCAGGCTAGTGAACGGAGTACCGCCGACATTACCCGAGACGTTGATTACGTCGCCAGGACCGGTTGTCGGTGTGCCGCCCACCACATTCAGGCCACCAGCGGGGACGGGGTTGCCCGTCGCGAAGCTGACATTGAAGGTATCGTTGCCGGCAAGTCCATCGATGCTCAGCGAGGTCGGTGCACCCGAGTAGATGAGATTTCCGCCGAGCAACACTTCGGTGTTCGCGCCGTTGGCTCGCACGAGGAAGATGTCGGAGCCGGGAGTTCCTTGCAGGGCCGGAGTGGTGAGATCGACCGCGCGGACGACCACGTCGTTGCCGTCACCGCCTTGATACGTGATTTGATAGTTCGTGCCGCCGCTGGCAAAGACTTCGCCTTCGTACAGCGGATCACCAGCCAACTGGAAGGTGCCGGTCACTTGGCCCGGGCTGGTCTTGTTGATGATGGTGAATGAGCTGACGTTCAACGTCGGTACGAAGGCACCGATCAACGACAGGCTGATTCCCGCACTACCGAGATCAACCGCGCCCGCCGCAGTCACCTGGTCGTAGAAGGTCGCGCCGTCGCCAGGCGTCGCTCCGCCCAACTGAGCAGCGAACGTCGATCCGCCTACCAGAATCAGACTGTTGTTCAGCAGCAACGTACCGGCCAAGGCACCTTGTGCACCAGCATCAACCACGCCCGTACTGGCCGTGGTGACCGTGCCGTTGATCGTTCCCGTACCACCGAGCGTGCCGTTGGTGTTGACCGTGATGGCGCTAGCGATATCCGTCGAGCCATCAACGACCAGCTTGCCTGCATTGACGGCCACTGCACCCGTGTTGGTGTTCACACCGCCAAGGGTGAGAGCGCCAAAACCGTCCTTTGCATAGTTACCCGTGCCCGTGACCAAAGCAGCCGATTGGAAAATGAGGTTGCGGCCAGCGTCTGAGTTGAAGGAATGTGCTCCCGCGCCGTTGACGTTCACATTGACGTCGACGTTGGTCGCGTTGCTACCGACGACATTCTGAATGGTGCCGGCGTTGAAGGTGTAGGTGAATGCGCCGGTGCCCTTGTCCAAGGTGATGAACCGGAGCGTGCCACCGTTCTGATTAAGATTTGCGGTGCCCGCTGTGTTGGAAACGGTACCAGCGACCGTCATCGCACCGCCGTTCAAGTTCAGCGTTCCAACCGTTCCACTGTTCGCCCCATTGCCCAACCCAAGGCTTGTGGCGGCAACGGTGCCTGCATCCATCGTCAGCGTACCGCTGCCGGATCCAGCGCCACTCGCATGAGCACCGACAATAAGGCTGCTCAACTGAGCATTGAATGTGCCGCCAGCCAGGTTAACCGTGCTTGTCGTGACTGTGCCCGTACCAGCGGCGCTGTTATTGCCAATCGCCAAGCTAGAGAGGGTGGAACCACCAGCAGTGCCACGCAGCAAAAGGGTTCCGCCCGGTCCGCTGAATTGCATTGCCGCATTCGATTTTTGTTGGCCGATGGCGACGGTATCAGCGTTGATCGTCGTGTTGCCAGCGCCAAGGTTCAGCGTGCTGGTTACGGCCGTGTTGCCTGTACCAGAGGAGTCACCGAGCAGGATTGCCGACGCGGTAATGGTATTAACGCTTGCTGCGGATGTAGGCAGCAACAGCGTGCCGACGGTGCCCGCAGTGCCGGCGCCCGAATAAGTTCCCAACCGAAGATTCGTGACGTTAATGTTGGCCGAAGTAGCATTCGCGAGGTTCAGCGTACCAATACCAATTCCCGTTCCGCTGCGACCAATGTCCAGATCGCCCGTTCCCGCGCCGATAGTCACAGCGCCGCCATTAACATTCAAAGCAGCGGTGACAGAACCAGCAGCAACTGCAACATTCACGGTATCTGTCGCGAATCCGCTTGCGACATTGTTCGTACCGCTGGTGACGATATAGGTCGTTGTTCCCGCGTCGATGACGCCGCCAGCAATGTTGACCGTGCTGCCAGCGCCGGTTTGGCTGTAATTGCCCGTGCCGCCGCCGAAGCCGAGCGTGACGTTACCGGTGCCGAGATTAACCGTTCCTGTGGAAGCAACATTCAGGTTTGCCGTGTTGCCCGTGCTGCCGACGGTAATGCCCGAGGTGTTGGCCAGGTTCGCGCCGGTGTTGAGCGTGAGTCCGCCATTGTTGAGGGTGGTCGAACCGGAGTAAGTGCTGGCGTTGGAAACGGTCAGCGTGCCAGTTCCTTCTTTCACCAGAGCCAACGTACCGGCGGTGTTGCGAATGACACCAGCATAGGTTGTGGAAGCATTATTGTTGCCCACGGTGAAGATCGGCGTGCCACTCATGCCATCGACGATGGCGGTGGTGGCTACGGCGGTCAGGCCGTTGATTGCTTCGTTAAAGCCATTGAGGTTCAAGCGGCCTTCGTTGATAACATTGCCGAAGCCGGCACCTTCCGGAATCTGATTCGCGGCGGCGAGGTTCAGCGTTCCCTTGCTACCAGTGATCGTCGTTGTACCGAGATAGTTGTTGGGATTGACAAGGGAGAGGTTATTCAGGGTGACTGCGATGGCCGTACCGGCGTTGTCGATAACAAAGCCGTTCGCACCGGTGACCTGGCCATCCATGCGAATGGCACCTGTGGCACCGGTCGAGATAATTGCATTGGCAAGGTTGGCGGTGATCTTGCCGGTTAGGACATTGCCGAGACTATCGACGCGAATGCCCTTGAAGTCATTTCCGGCAGCCGTGTTAAAGATGATCTCATTGTGAATGGTGAGATTGGGAACACCACCGATGTAGATACCAGCACGGTCAGTAGCTGCCTGACCAATGATGATCGGCCCCCGCCCAAACGGACTGCTGACAATTGCTCCAGCAGTACCAATTGTCGATACGAGACCATTCACCCACAGCCGAGTGCCGCCGACCGCGTTATGCAAAAGCGTTAATCCGCCGGAGAAGGTGTTCCCCGCTGTAAGCGGGAAGAGCAATGTTGACGGCAGATTATTTGCATAAGCGAATGCGACGGTGCGTGTGGCCCCGTCGCGAATGATCGAATTAATCGTATTCGCCTGGGCGGTAACGGTGAACGTCGACGTTCCAGCACCGGCACTGTTATCAATGATGGTGTTGGTTGTGAGGCTGGACGCTACGTTGCTAACCGTCGCGTTGAAGCCGTTCAAGTCCAGAATACCCGTGCCGGCCATGGTCAGCGGTGCGTTTGGTAACGCTGTCGAGCTTCCCAGCTTGAGCGTACCGCCGTTGATGGCGGTGGTGCCGGTGTAAGTGTTTGTGCCGCTGAGAGTCAGTGCGCCGCCGCCTGTTTTGATGATGCCGAAGGCCCCGCCGGTCACATTGCCGGCGATCGCCGACGCGGCAGTGACGTTGGTCGTGAGGTTGTTGTTGAGCGTGATCGCGCCGGCATTCAGTGATGCGGCAGTGAGCGTTGCGGCAGCGCTGACGGTCACGGGAGCATTGAAGGTTTGATTGCCGGTCGTGGTGATCGCTGCGCCAATCGTGGTGTTCGAGGCGCTCGTGAGTGAGTTCAGCGCGCCGATACCACCGACAATGCCAGTGAGCGTGATGGGGGTCGTCATGCCGGAGAAGTCGAGATCGACACCTCCGTTGATCGTGCCGCTAAAGGTCACGCCAGCCGCGTTGGTCAGCAGGCCCGTCGCATTGCTGAAGGTGGGAGCATTGGTCAGCGTGATAGGACCGCTGATGAGGACGCTGGTCTCGGCTGCATTCGCAGGGACCGTGTCCACGGCAAACTGGAAGTTGATGCCGGGGCGATGGACGTTGATGGGTGCCGAGTAGGCCGTGGCATTTCCTTGAATGACTACCGTACCACCAGCGACTGGTAGCGCATTGATGGCCGATTGAATGTCGGCAAAGGCAGTCACGCCGTATTGCGCGCTCAGCACACCGCCGCCGTCAGCATCCGCTTCCAGCGTGGTGTTGGCCCAGTTGTTGTTCACATACACGGTCGAGGTCGACACGCTGACGTTTTGATCGACCAGGCGTACCGAGGTTGGCGTGTACTGAATCTGGAACTTTTGGCCGCCGATGTAGACAAAGTCGTTGTGATTCAGACCCGCGAATGTCCCCGAAATGACCCCAGCGCCAGTCGTGGTGATGATGTCATAATTCGAAGTGCCCGAGACAAAGGTGCCCAGCAGGCTGCCAGTCAGCGAAGCGCCGGTGAGTGTAATGTTGCCCGTCGACGTCAGCTGATCGTAGGTTGTTCCGGGTGTCGTATCAGCGCCCAGTTGGAAGGCATAGGTCGAGCCAGCAGCAAAGGTAACGGCTGCGGTTGACGAGAGCTTTCCCGTTGCGCCCGCAGCGCCACCGGGGTTTAGTGTGCCGCCCGAGGCAACCGTGATTGCGCCAGCCGTCGAGCCACTACCGCCCAGCGTGCCGGTGGAGTTAACAGTGATGGCACTGGCCGCTGCGGCCGCACCATTGAGCAACAGCAAGCCTCCGTTTACCGTGGTCGCGCCGGTGTAGGTATTCGCACCCGAGAGGATCCAGGTGCCGGTGCCACTCTTGGTGACGTTGGTAGCAACGGTGTTGTTCGGTATGACTCCTTGCAGTTCGCCAGTTCCCGAGGTCGAGCCTGTCAGAATGAGTGTCTTGGCTCCGGTTCCCGAGGCCGTTAATGGCGACGAGAATACCAGAGCGCCTGTCCCTTGATTGGCGATGGTGTTGGTACCGGCAAAACTCAAAATACGATTGCTGGTCTCGCCAGTCCCCGTGTAGATGAGTGAGCCGTTGACCGTGTTCCAGGCGATGGTCGTTCCCTTGCCCAGGTTGCTGGTCGTCGACAACTGGTTGCCGATGTTCGAAACGCTGATACTCGTGCCGTTATTGATCAGCACGCTGGTTCCGGGAAAGTCGTTGCCGGGGTTCGTCAGCATGACGGTACCAGTCGCGCAACACCCTTCAAAGCCATGCTGAGCGGCATTGGTGCCAGTAATCTTGGCGTTGATGACGAGAATCGTTCCAGTGTTCGAGGCATTGTCAGCCAGATTCGAAGACCCGAAGAACGTCACCGTTCCGCCCGTCGCATTGATGACGCCGCCCGTAGTCGAGGCAACACCATTGCCGCCGGTAGCGCCAATCGTCGTATTGCCGCCACCAAAATCAATTGTCGTGAGGCTGTTTACATTGACCGTACTGAAACTGTGATTGTTGGCTCCGCTGAAGGTGAGGTTGCCAGCGCCTGCTTGAGTCAAAGAACCGATCGTTCCGCCACTAATCAAGTTGGGAACGACGATGTCGTTGCTGCGATTGAATTGAATCGCTCCTGCAAACGGGAAGTTTACGGGACCCGTGCCCAAGTTACCCGTCGTGCCGTTATTGCCCACCTGTACCGTCCCGGCGTTGATCGTGGTGCTGCCGGAGTAGCTATTGTTTCCTTCAAGAACCAGGGTGTTGCCGCCGAGTTTGCTCAGGCCAATGCTATTGCCGCCGCTGAGATTGGCGATGGAAGTAAAAAGGTTAAAGCTGTTGGCAGTCGTATCCAGACCCAGGAACGAACCGGGCTTCATGCCGGTCGTCGCAGTACTGGGGCCCATCTGCAGCAGCACAGTGTCGATCAGTGAATTGGAAAACTGCGTCGCGCCGTTGCCTACGGTCAGACCAAGCGCAGCGCCGCTTTCGACGGTGATCTTGCTAGGATTGAAGTTCGCAATCCCGCCCGGCAGAGCATTGGGATTGGTGAAGACGAGCGCGCCTGCGGTTACCTGCGAAGTGCCGGTGTAGGTATTGGCCGCCGACAGACGGGCCATGCCCACGCCGGTCTTGATGATATTAAAGCCGCCGGAAATGATGCCGTTAAAGTTGGGCGTACCGCCGTTGCTACCGCCGCCGCCGGTTTGAATCGTGAGATCGCCGGTGAGCGCAATGGGGCTATCGAGGTTGATCGTGGCGGCCGGATTGTCCTGGTTGACAATCAGCGTACCGGCGGTCGGCAGAGTGGTCGTAGCCGCGGGTAGAGTGAGCGTGCCTTGGCGATTAACAATGTTCGCGCCACTGTTGAGGACGATTGGGTTGGTCGGCGTGAAGGTGATATTCGCGTTGTAGTCGAGCGTAGCCCCGCTGTTCACAGTGTAAGTGCCGGCGCCCGAACTGTTCTGCTGAAATGCGGCTGAAGTACCTTCCAAGAACAAACGGCCGGCGCTAACCGTCACGTTGCCCATGGTGCTGGCCACGGCCGTGTTGTTAGCGAATACCAAGTCACCAGCACCAGTCTTGGTGATGCTTGCACCACCCGTGCCGATGATCGTGCCATTGAGTCGCTGGGTGCCCGCAGGAGCGTTGATCGTCCGCGCACCGTTTACCGTGATGGAGCCAACGGCCGGCAAGGTGACCGTTTGTGGGTCGATGGTGATGCCTGCGATGCCCGTCGCGCCCATCGTGAAATCGGCGTTGATCACGGTCGTATTGTGAATCGTACGCACGTTGCCATCATTGGCTTGTAGCGTACCACCGTTGATGGTCAGTGTCCCGGTACCGACTGGTCCCGAGACAATGGCACCAGCGGTCACGGTGCTGCTGGCATTAAGGCGCAGAGTGCCTGCATTGAGGTTAATGCCACCGGTATTCGCATAGGCGTTGCCCAGGAACAGAGTTCCCAAACCAAGCTTTGTCAGCGTGCCACTGCCCGAAATTTGGCTGGCATCGTCCAATTGATAGGTGACGCCGCTGGAGACATCAACATTGCCACCGCCGGCACCTACCACGAGGCGCTTATCGTTCGCCGTGGCGTTGTTGCCGGGATTGGTGTTGCCCGTGATGAACAGCGTGGCATTGTTCTGGACGGTGACCGTTTTGTTTTCACCAACCGCGGTGCCCCCGAGTCGCTGTTCGTTGTTAATGCTCAGGCGGCTCGCATCGACGACGATGTTGCCCGTGAAAGTATTGGACCCAGACGTAAGAATCGTGCGGCCGGCGCCGTTAATGGTGAGCACGGTATTGGCCGCGGCATTGCCCGGACCGCCAGTGATCGCGCCGGAAATCGTCAGATCGGCGGAGGCATTCGTAAGGTTCAGCGTATTGCCCGTCGCGTTCGCTGCAGGCGCACCGAGGGTGATGCCGCGCGACATCGTGTCGGTCGCACCGGTGTAGAGCAACGTGCCGACGTTGGTGGCATTGCCCAACGTGATCGCGCTGGCTGAATTGCCGAGGCTGCTCGCGCCACCCGTGACCGACAGGTCGGCGGCACTCAGCACGCCCTTGTTAATCGCCGTCGTGCCTGTGTAGGTATTGAGCGCGCTGCCGAGGGTGAATGTGCCGTCGTTGACGGCGACGGAGCTTGCGCCGCCGATCACGGAGTTGATGGCGTTCGAACCCGTCGCGGCGTGGTTGATCGCGCCGAAGGTGTTCGAGACGCCGCTGTTGATGGCAAAGCCCGTGGCAGCGCCCGAGAAGGTCAGGCTGTCGATGCTGATCGCGCTGGCAATCGTGATGGACGAGCCTGCGACCGCACCATCAAAGACTGCCGTTTCGCCGGCGGTGTCTGGAGTTGCGCCAGCGGTACCACCCCAGTTCATGTCGTCGGCCCAGACACCGGCGGCACCGAGGCCGGTCCAGGTGGCCATCAGGCTGCGGTCTTCGAGCGATTCGAAGAGGAACTTGCGACGGAGTTTCAGGTCGCGGAGACGGCGTTGCTCACGGCGGCGCGACGAGTTGAGACCGGGGGCGGGGACGCGGGAGAGGCGACCGTCCATAAGAAACTCCAGATTTATTCAGCAGACGAAGGCGGGACCTGAGGGGATAATAAGCGGGCAAAAACTGGCAAAGCTGAATCTCGTTATTCGGTCGAGATCGTTCTCTTGAAGCGCTCTTCGCTCAAACCTGTTCCGTTTGGCTATGCCGCCCAAGTTACGCCGACTGCGCAAGAAATACCCGTTGGATTGACTATAACGAGGGTCAAGCAAATTGCTAGTCGATTGCACGGCATTGCGAAAATGTGACATACCCGGGGCGCACTTGAGCCACGAATAACCCCTCCGCTTAGGTGGCTTGTCTGTGCGCGATGTTAAGCCAGGTTTACGCTCGGCCGGCGGAACGCGGAATTGAAATGCACTCCGGCAATTCCCACTGGCGGCTTGCCTCCTTAAGATTGACGGCCATTCACCAAGCAAACAGGTAACCAGGGCGAGTTCTCATGGCACAGCGATTGGCGGGCAAGACGGCATTGGTAACGGGCGGCGGCACCGGCATTGGCTGGGGCATTGCCTTGGCCCTGGCCGAAGAGGGCGTGCGCGTCGCCATTGCCGGTCGGCGATTGAACGTGGTGCAAGCAGCGGCCGCCTCGTGGAAGGGGCAGCCTGCGATGCTCGCCCACGATTGCGATGTGGCCGACCGAGCCAGTGTGAATCGTTTGTTCGCTTGGGCCCACAAAGAACTGGGGCAGATCGATATTCTGGTCAACGCGGCCGGGGTGAATATCAAAACCCGCTCGATGACCGAAATGACCCCTGAGCAGTGGGACGAGGTGATGAACATCAACTCGACCGGCGTTTACAACTGCCTGCACGCTGCGTTGCCGCCCATGCGTGACCGGAAAGACGGGCTGATCATCAACGTCTCGTCAATCTCGGGCAAGCGCGCCGCGCCGCTCGGTGGCATCGCCTACAACGCCTCGAAGTTCGCCGTCGCGGCCCTCGGCACCGGTGTGGGGAACGAAGTGAAGGCCGACAACATCCGCATTACGACCATTTTCCCGGGCGAAGTCGATACGCCGATTTTGGAACATCGCCCGCAAGCCGTCTCGGCCGAACGTCGCGCCAAGATGCTGCTGCCCGAAGACTTCGGGCCGATTGTCGTAGCCCTGGCCATGTTGCCGCCGCGAGCGCACGTGCCAGAGTTGATTATCAAGCCGACCGTGGCGGATTACATCTAACTTGCCCGCTGGCAATCGTCGGGCCACCGCTAGTGCAAAAGCCAATAAACCCCCGCCGCAGGGGCGGGGGCGGAAAGACGTGCGGGGCGATGCTGACTTGCTGCAGCGGGCGGGGCGGAAAGACGTGCGGGGCAATGCGCAATGGCTCGAGTGATCCTGATCGTCGGCACACTCGTCACCAGTTGGCTCTGGATGCAGATCGTGCACGAATTCGGCCATGTGTTGGGCGCGTGGTCGACGGGAGGGACCGTTGAGCGCGTAGTCCTGCACCCGCTGGCGATCTCGCGAACCGATGTCTCGGCCGCCCAGCATCCGCTGGTGGTGATTTGGGCGGGGCCAATCCTGGGCTGCCTGCTGCCAGTCCTGATGTGGCTTCTGAGCAAGTGGCTGAAATGGCATAGCGAGTTTCTGTATCGCTTTTTCGCGGGATTTTGCTTGCTGGCGAATGGAGCCTATCTCGCTGGCGGCTCCTTCGACGGCATCGGCGATTGTGGCGACCTGCTGCGGCACGGTTCGCCGATTTGGACCCTCTGGCTGTTTGGCCTCGTCACCATTCCCGCCGGTCTGCTTCTGTGGCACGAACAGGGTCGGCACTTCGGGCTTGGACCACGAAGGTTGCCGGTCGATGCACGACTGGCTTACACGGTGGCGGTGATCGCCGGGCTAACCGCGGTCATGGAAGTCGCCACAAGCTGAGTGGTCCGGGGTCGGCGAGTCTTTGGCGACGAACGATCTGGCCACAAGCGATTGCATGACTCGCCATCAACTCCCGACCCGAGGACGCCAGATCGGCAGTTGCTCGCGGCCCGCCCGAGCATTCGAGTTGCCGGCCATTACCCGGCAGGGGTAAGTCGATCGGCTGCCTGCGCGATTGGGGTCAGGAGTCGATGGCGAGTAGTGTCTTGGGGAAGTAGCTGAGTCGTCTCTCGCCAAAGACTCGCCGACCGCCAACAAAATCGTTGCTAAATAATTGACAAACAATCAGCACATCGAAATAATTTATCAGTGAGTGCGAGCGCCGCTGCGCGCGCCGAGTGAAGGGTTCGCTGGTTGCCGGCGACACAACTGCGCAGCCGATCTTTTTCAATCTGGTGGAAAGAAGTTAGCAGTCTGCTGCGCGGGCGTGACACGGTTTTCTTGAACAGGTGCGGCACATTTATGGGAGCTGCGTTTTCCCTTGCCCTTCCATCGCTTTCGGTCTGGCTCGATGAGAGCCCAGGAACCTCCCCCGCCAAGTAGTGGTTATCAAATGGTTATCAAGAAAACCAGCAATAACAACCAAATAATGATCGAAAGTTATTTAAAATTAATCGCTTAGATACGATTTGTCGCTGCATCAAATCGCGCAAAAAAGTTATCAAATCGTGTGAGCAGGGGGGGTTCGGCGGTACAGTGCTTTGCGGGAATTGGAAATGATTAAGGGGGCGGCGACACGTCGTTGCTCTACTCGCTGTAGACGACTGGTCAGGAGCCCGTCGCTGGTGCAAAAGCCACTGGTTCAATAGCCGCAAGCGCAAAAGCCAATGAACCCCGCCGCAGCGGCGGGGGCGGAAAGACATGGAGCGAGGCGGAAGGACTGCGGGATGATACTGACGTAAGTCAAAGCGGTCGGAAACGAGGCCGTTCACAAACCCTGGGGGTTTGTGACCACAAAGGCGCGCCGCAACCGAGAGATATTGAGGGGCGCGTTCACAAACCTGCCCGGTTTGGGAACAAGCTTTTCCCGGCTCAACTGCCAGCTGGTGGACTTACGTCGCGGGACATCACTTCTTCGCTGGCTTCGGAGTGCTGGGCCGCGGAGTATTCGGCGGCGGTGTTTTCGGCGGCATGGGTGGCGGCTCTTGCCAGTTCCACGCGTTCTGGTAGCGGATGTTGAGGAAGGGAGTCTCGAGGTACTTGCCGCCATCGCGCTTTGAGGTCAGCACCACATCGAGCAGTCCGCTGGTCAGTAGCGTGCGTTCGGTGGACCAGGCCGGTTTGCCGGTGTGCATCATCTGCTCGACCCCCTTCAGCAAGTTGGTGAAGTGAGCGAAGGGATGTTCTTCCTGTAAGCGGAACAGCGTCGACTCGGTTCCTCCGTCGGCATACTTCCAAGCTGCGCCCCATTCAGCCAGGCCGTTGTCGAGATGCGCTACGCTGGCCTTCAGTCCATCGTTGTATTCGATCTGAAAGAGCGCGGGCTTCTTGGGCAGGTCGCGAACGGTTTTGCCCGCCGGCAGCGGACGAATTTGAAACGTCGCCACGGCCTGCTCGAGCAGCTGACTGCTGAATTCGCCGCGGTCCATGGCCCGCCAGACTTCGTCGCCTGCCAGGCAGCGAACTCGCTTCACGCCGGTCTCGCCCCCCGCGCGGCGTTCGACCAGGCACTGCAGCGCTTCGAGCCCATGAAAGCCGTACGAGTCGAGCCGACCATACGAGGTGACGACGATCTCTTTGATCGGTTTGTCTTTCTTCAGGTCAATCGCTGGCACGCGCCACGCTTGCGGCACCGACGAGCCGGCCATCAGCGGGATCTTGTGCTTTGCCGCCGTCTGCCAGAACCAATCGGCGTCTTCCCATTTATCGGACAGGTGTTTATCGCTGAAGACCGGCACGACCTTGCCAGTTTTTTCGAAGGTGCTGACGATCTCGCCAAACAACCGTCGCTTGGGATACGCAGTGCTGCCGGTATCGTTCGCGGGATACTTGCCATGCTCGGCGATCATCAGCACGCCATCGACGGCCAGCTGATCGCCGCCCAGTGTCAGCGCGCCAGCGATTGAATCGAAGATCGGCACCTTGTGCTTCTCGGCGAGCACGCGGCTCTTGTCGTTCTCGGGAACCTGATCGGTAAAGATCGAAACGAGCTTGAGCTTGGGAAACTCACCTTGCCCGTTCAGGTTGTAACCTTCGAGCAGCCGGCCGCCGATCACGTCGGCATGCGAGTTCTGATACCAGACTGTCGTGATGACCGCGACGCGCGGAATCTTCTCTTGCCCGCTCGCTGGCACCGCCGCGAGCAACATCAACCACAAGAGCATTGTGAAACGACACGCGACCTTGGCTGCAACTAGCACGATCGTCCCTCCGGTTTTTGACAGCGAACGCGAACTCATCAATGATTGCTGTTTTGTAGCATAGCGAGCAAGGAGATGCCTGCAGCGTGAGCCACCAAGAAACAAAAAGAGCCAGCGTGCTGAGTGCGAACGCTGGCTCGGTATCTTGCGGGAACATCGCGGAGTACCGCTTGTTCCGGGGTACTTTCTAGCCCCGGTTTACTCGGTGATGATTTGGTCGACGGTGCCGCCGGCGGGGATCATGGGGAGCACGTGCTCTTGGTAGGGGACTTGGACGTTGAGCACGTAGGGACCGGGGTAGTCGATCATCTCTTGGATGGCGGCGGTGAGATCTTCCTTCTTGCTGACGTTGGCAGCGCCCCAGCCGTAGCCCTTGGCGATTGTGACGAAGTCTGGATAGCGGTCGTGCTCGGCCATGAAGCCGTTATCGTTCCAGGCTCGTTGGCCGCTGGCATGTTCGTGATCGATCGGCCCCAGGTAGGTGTGAGCACGGTTGCTCTGGTGAAAGCGATCTTCCCACTGCACCACCATGCCCAGGTGCTGATTGTCGAGCAACAGCACCTTCACTGGCAACTTTTCGCAGTAGCAGGTGGCCATCTCTTGGATGTTCATCTGGTAGCTGCCGTCGCCGTCGATATCGACCACTAGCGAGTCGGGAAACGCGGCTTGCACGCCCATTGCAGCCGGCAGGCCGAAGCCCATCGTGCCGAGACCGCTGCTGCTGAGCCAGGTGCGAGGATGCTTGAACTTGTAGAACTGAGCGGCCCACATCTGGTGCTGACCCACGCCCACCGTGATGTAAGCCTTGCGGTCTTGCGTCAGGCGGCTGAGTTCGGCAATCGCGTGCTGTTGCAGAATGCCCTTGCAGTTCTGGTCGTACTTGAAGGGCTGGGCCTTCTTCCAATCTTGGCACAGCTTGACCCAAGGGCCGATCTCGGCGGGAGCTTCGACCGACTTGTTGATCTCTTGCAGGGCGAACTTCACATCGCTGCAAACCGGAATGTGGGCCGGCTTGTTCTTGTTCAGTTCCGAAGGATCGATATCGATATGAATGATCTTCGCATGCTTGGCAAACTCAGCAAGCTTGCCGGTCACGCGGTCGTCGAACCGCACGCCGAAGGCGAGCAGCAGGTCGCAATCGCGGACGGCCCAGTTCGAATACACGCTGCCGTGCATGCCGAGCATATCGAGCGACAGCGGACCTTCGTTCGGATAAGCGCCCAAGCCCATCACGGTCATGGCGACCGGAATGCCGGTCTTCTTGATGAAAGTTCGCAAGTCTTCCGAAGCTTCACCGGCGATCACACCGCCACCGGCATAGATGACCGGGCGCTTGGCGAGCTTGATCGCCGCGATAATCTGCTTGATCTGTTCGGGACGAGCTTGAGGCGTCTTGCCGGTATAGCCCGGCAGGTTCATCGCGGCATCCCAATCGGGAACGCAAACCTGGTTCTGAATGTTCTTCGGCATGTCGATCAGCACGGGACCAGGACGGCCGGTCGTGGCGATGAAGAATGCTTCCTTCATCACGCGGGCCAGATCCTTCACGTCGGTCACCAGAAAGTGATGCTTGGTGATCGGACGACAGACTTCGACGATCGGCGTTTCTTGAAAGGCATCGGTACCGATGACAGGCGTAGGAACCTGGCCGGTGATGGCGATCATCGGAATGCTGTCGAGCTTGGCATCGGCAATGGCAGTGACCAAGTTCGTTGCGCCGGGACCGCTCGTGGCGAACACAACACCGGGCTTGCCGGTCGAACGGGCATAGCCTTGCGCGGCGAAAGCTCCGCCCTGTTCGTGGCGGGGAAGAATCGTGCGGATCTTGTCGGCGTAACGAGTGAGGGCCTGATGCATCGGCATGCTGGCGCCGCCTGGATAGGCGAATACGACCTCGACGCCATGATCGACGAGCGACTTGACGAGGATATCGGCCCCGGTCATTAGTTGCGTTTCGGTGGCGGTTGAGGTGGCGGCCATTATGCATTCTCCTGGTCTAAAACTCGCTGCTATTGCGATCAGCTGGTGCCCCCAATGCGCAGCTTCGCCTCAGGGGGAACCACTCAGATTATGCCACATCGGGCAAGTGGACAAGGCGCGGCGCTGCCCAGGCGGGCGAAACACCGAAAATTCGCTTACCACGCCCCTTCCGCAGGCCGGATTACCGGCAGAACCGACCATCGGCCCGCGTTGCCGAAAAGGCTAATCTGGCAGCACTTAGGAGAGACCAGCGAGCTAGGAAGTTCGCTTCTTTTTCTTCACTTTTGCTTTGCCGCTCGCCTGACCGTTGGTCTGGCCATTGGATTGCCCATTATTGACCTTCAGAATCGACACCGTGCCGCGCATATCCATCAGGAACGACTTCACGCTCAGCTTGAGGTCGCGAGCGGCGGCCCACTCGTGGATCTCGCCCGTCAGAATCTGGGCATACTTCAGGTGCAGTTCCGCCTCCGCGGCCATCCCAGCCGGGGTGTCGTCGAACTCCGGATGGACCTTGAAGATCTGGTGATAGGCACCGCAGTGGCGATGCTCCAGAATGTAGATGTCTTCGATGCGATGCAGGTCCACAGCCCCGGCCAAATGGTCGAAAAACGTGCGTTTCCAGTGAGCATACTCGGGCAAACAGCCACCCAGTGCTCCAAGAGCCGCACCCGCGAAAATCACCTGGTCGTAGCGGTTTTCGAGGTTGTCGTGGTTCATGAACATCGCCGTGTTATCGAGCAGTCGCGGGTCCATGCAGCTGAGGAGCAGCACGGGACCACGAGCCGGCGGATACGTCATGTCATGCGTAGGATTTTCGATCACCGAAACACTCCGTTGGGTCAATAATGATGCCAGCATGTTTGAACACAGAGGATAAAGGGGAACGAACAGTATCGGATAGCTGTTTGGGGCAACTCCCCTGAAAACGGCACCCGAAAGATAACGAAAGCGTTAGGATTCTAGCAAGCTTGCCCCAACAGACCAGCCCTAAATCGCGTCTTCTTCCGCTGTTGCGGAACGCTAGCTCGCCCCTCCGCGGCAACTTGTCTCTGCCAATCATGTTCGTTTTGGTATTCTCCCTCCGCCAGGTTGTCAGCTTCTGACCCTGGCGGCGTAAGTACTTACAGAGAAACAAGTTGGCGACTTGGTGAGAAATGTTCGCTGCTAGGCCTCCGGCTGCGACGCGCGACCTAAGATTCAGGATGGAAGCAACTTAGCTACAGCCGACCGGGCGGCACCGGCCAGCGAGGTTGGCGGTCGGTGCAAACCGACCCAAGATTACGGTCTGAGACCACGGTCAGAGAAAAGGATCGACTCATGTGCGGGATTGTCGCTTACGTCGGACATCGGCAGGCAGCAGAGTTTCTCATCGACGGCTTGCGCCGGCTCGAATATCGAGGCTACGATTCGGCCGGGCTGGCGACCGTGTCGAGCGATCGTCGCCTGCACGTCGTCAAAGCGGTCGGCCGCATCGATGCTCTCGCTGAAAAGTTGAAGCGGCATTGGGCTCCGGGCACGATTGGCGTCGGCCACACCCGCTGGGCCACTCACGGGGCCCCGAACGAAGTCAACGCGCATCCACATCGCGGTGGTGACGACTGCGTCGTGCTGGCTCACAACGGCGTGATCGAAAACTATCGCGCGCTCAAGGAACGACTCGAAGAAGAAGGTTACGAGTTCGTCTCGGCGACCGATACCGAAGCGGTCGCTCATCAAATTGCGAGTTGCCTCACGAAGCATCGCGCCCAACTGGCCGAGGGAACCGAAGGGGAATCGTGCATTCGCGATCCCTATGCGATTCCCATCGCGGCCATCAACGAAGCCACCGGCAAGTTGCGCGGCACGTATGGCTTGGCCATCTTGCTGCGAGATTATCCCGGCGTCATCTTCGCCGCCCGTCAAGGCAGTCCGCTCGTTGTGGGTGTTGGTCATGGTGAACATTGGGTCGCCAGCGATGCTTCGCCACTCGCCGGCCGCACCGACAAAATCATCTACCTGGCAGATCGCCAACTGGCTGTCATCACTGCCGATTCCGTACAAGTGCTCGAGCGAGACCTGGGCATCGTTTCGCATGCCGTCGAAGCTCTGGAGATCGAAGCCGAAGACGTCGGCCTCGAAGGCTTCCCGCATTACATGCTCAAAGAGATCTACGAGCAGCCCGACTCGATCACCGCTGCCATGCGTGGCCGCTTGAACGATGTCGATGCCACGGCTGTATTCGGCGGCCTCAACCTCACGCCGCAGCAACTGCGCAACGTCAATCGCATCGTCCTCACGGCGTGTGGTACCAGTTGGCATGCAGCCATGGTGGGGGAGTACCTGATCGAAGAACTGGCTCGCATTCCCGTCGAAGTGGAGTACGCCAGCGAACTGCGCTATCGCAATCCACCCGTCGAACAAGGGACGCTCTTGTTCGCTCTGACCCAAAGCGGTGAAACAGCCGATACGCTCGCCGCTCTGCGCGAAATGAAGCGGAAGGGGCATCCCTCACTGGCGATTTGCAACGTCGTGGGGAGCACCATCGCTCACGAAGCCGATGGAGGTGTTTATCTGCATGCCGGCCCCGAAATTGGCGTGGCCTCGACCAAGGCTTACACGTCGCAAGTGGCCGTGATGACGATGCTCGCCCTCTACTTCGGCCGACTGCGTCACCTCAGCTTTGAAGCAGGCCAGCGCATCATCACGCAGCTGCGCAAGTTGCCCGATCTCGTGCGAGAAACGCTCGAAGTGAACAACGAAGTTCGTCGCATTGCCGCGAAGTATGCCCACGCCAACAACTTCTTGTACCTCGGCCGCCAGTTCAACTTTCCCACCGCTCTCGAAGGGGCACTCAAGCTGAAAGAAATCAGCTACATCCACGCCGAAGGTTACCCCGCGGCCGAAATGAAGCACGGCCCCATCGCCCTGGTCGATCAACATACCCCCAGCGTGTTCCTGATGCCGCAAGGCGGCGTGTACGACAAGGTGATGTCGAACTTGGAAGAAATCAAAGCCCGTGGCGGCCCGGTGATCGCCATCGCCGCTCGTGGTGACAAAGAGATCTCGCGGCTGGCCGACGACGTCATCTACGTGCCGGTCGTCGAAGAGTTCCTCTCGCCGCTCATCAACATCGTCCCGCTGCAACTCCTCGCCTATCACATCGCCGTCCACCGTGGCTGCGATGTCGATAAGCCCCGCAACCTCGCCAAGAGCGTGACGGTGGAGTAGGGAAGTTCTGAGTTCGAAGTTTTGAGTTCTGAGACAGGAGCAGGCATCCGTTCCTGAGCCGGAAGTGTCAGCCCCCGCAGAGTTCGCCCGCAGCGATTCTTGGTCCCTGCGGGCCGCTCAAAAGAATTCCAAATCGTCGCTTCGCTGGACACGTTGCCAGCGACCAGCCAAGCGATCAGATACCAGCCTCACGATTGCAGCGCTCGGCATTCGTCGTGGCCAGCTTGCGTTTCTCGGTCGCTCGCAGCAAGGGCCGATTCTTCTCCCTTCGCAATTCGCCTCGCGGTTATCACCGTCACCGACATTCGCAGTTTTGTCTGATAACTTTTTTTCGCGTTTTTTGCAATTTGGGCGGCTATTTCTAAGCCGCTAGCCTCCAACAACTTCGAGCGTCAAAACCGATCACTTTTTGCCCCAAAACACCCCTTTGCTGATAACCATTTGATAACCGTTTTGTGGCAAGCTGGGCAATCTTCATTTCGCGACAACTGCACAACCGGCGACAAACAAATTGTGCGACAACGGCAATTAATACACCACAACAACAAATCAACTGTCGATTATGTTTTCATCTTTTCCAACGAACATACACCCACATTCTCGCGATCTTTCCACCAAATTGCCAAACAGCTTCGCGTCCAATGATACAGACCCGCGTGACTAGTCTGGTCCCAGAAAATTCGGGCAATGACCGTTCACGCTGGCATCATTTCTTGCCCACCTTAAAGTCGTGTCACGAAATCTCAGGCGAAGATTTCAATCCCCTTCAGCTCGGGGGGCGGGAAGGAAGTGCCACATTCCAGACAGCGAACGCGGTCGCGAGGGGCGGGCTGTTCGCAGGCGGGGCAATCTTCCAGCGGGGGCCAAGTGCGATGCCAGCGATAGGCGAACCAGCCTGCGGGGCCGAAGAGAAATACAAACGCAGCCCACCAAGTAGCGCCCGGTAAACCAAACCGTCGGTGACGGCGATAGGCAGCTATCGCCAGCCCTGCACTGACCACAACAGTCAGCAGGAACCCTGGCCAGCTGGCGGAAATCACTTGGGTCGTCGCAGACGATAGCGGTACGGCTTTTCTCGTGTGCAAATTCGACCAAGCCACCTTCAAATAGAGGGGAATTTGCCAGGCGATTGCGGGTGCTCCAATCGCAAACATCACCATGCCGGTCCGCGCGCTTGGCCCCACGACCGAATTCGCTACTACTCGTCGTTGTTCAGTGATTTCGCCCCCAGGTTTCAGCCACGTGAGAGTTTGCACACCGGGAGTAGACCGGTCTCGACTGATGACAAGCAGCCGCCCATCGGCCAGTCGAGTTAGTGACATCGCTGCCGATTTCAACTCTTCGGGCAGGGCAAACTCTTCTCTCTGTCGCGTCTTGGGATCGATCAAGACGATTTCTTTCGGCAGCAGGATCGCAAGCGAGCGAGGAGCGATTGCATTCGCGGACATGGTCAGCCCATCGCCCTCTTCGGGCAGTTTGTCCGAAGTGCGCCAAGCCCATCCCAGGCTCACGATCCCGGGACTCTCGAACAGCGACGTCACCCGGCGCCTGCGAGTGTCGATCTCCCAGACCTGGTTGTTGCCATGCACGTAAAATGCAGAGATGTTCTGGGAGTAAGGCACAAACGGATTTCGATCGAGCACCGCGAATATCAGGGAAGTGGTTCCGGCAATTTCAAACCAGGTATCACGCCCCGGCATCTTCTCGGTGAATCCCGCGCGGCCGAAGTAGCCGATCACTTCCTTAGTTAGCGTGTTGTAGCCAACGCCATACGCGAGCCCATTTGGCTGGCCGTCATGCACGAGATACCAGTAATTGGCCGGCGACGCGCCGTCGTTGATCGATGCCAGGCGACTGTACCAACCCCAGCCCACCGCAGGCGCTATCAATTCGTCGTGCGGAGCGAAGACCAACTGGGGTGCTAGTAGGTGATGGGGACTAACGGAAGTTGGCTCCAGGTCGATAGTGAGTACCTGCGTTTTGCTGTAATTTTGCGTGTGCTTTTCGATCACCGGAGTGCCGTCGGCAAGAACCTGTAGTTGCTCCGAGCCAGTTGTTCCTGGTCGCAAAGGTAATGTGCCGTCAGCAGTGACGAGAGCAAGAAACCACAGCGCGCTGATCCCCGTGGCAATCATCGCCGCCAGGGATAAGGCTCGGAAAGTCGAATAGAGGGCAGGCATGCTCACTCTCCCAAAATGTTTCAGACGGAGGCGGTGTCAGGCAAAATCGCGAACCTCAACCACGAACAGTATTTGGGCGACCAGCATTCCCCCGGTCGCCGCAATCAGCAGCAGCGCTGCGAAGGGGGAAAATTGAGCGAGTTGCCAGGCGAACATTGCAATCGTCGCTGTCGCGACTAGGGGCAAGAGCCTTGTGCCCTGCCACTGGGCAGGGCGAATACCCGCCAAGAATGCTCCGAGATAGCAAAGGCTTGCTGCCAGCCAAGTTATCCAAGCGGAAACGGTCATCGACCAGGCGAAGGGACTGGGATGCGCGCCGTTCGTGGCCGCCCACAGGGCATACGCGACCAATGGCAGCAGCGTCAGCAGCAAATAGAGCGAAAATCCCACGACGAGCTTCGTGAGAAAAATGGTTTGGCGACTAACAGGACGATGCAGCATGAACAAGTGCGCGTCGCCCTGAAAGTCCGCCAAGGTTTGTTTGAAGCCAAAAGCGATCCCTAGCACACCGGCACAAAATGCGAATTGTGATTCGAACGAGTCGTAGAGAAACGGAAGGCCGCCCCCACGTCCAAATCCCGTCATGAACGGAGTCCAATCTTCCAGGTGAACCCAGCCAATAGCGTTGAAGGTGAAGAGTGCCAGGCCGATAAGACCCAGCGCGGCGAGTCCGGCTGTTTCTCTTAGTTCTTTAAGCGTAAGTGCGACGTTCATGGGCAGCCTCCACATTGAGCAGGGGGAGCGACCTTCGCGGACCGCGGGTGTACTCAATAAATGCGTCTTCCAGGTTCAACTCAAGCACATCGACGGCCAGTGGTTCGAGCGATTCGATGAGTTGTTCGTGACGCGTTCCGTAACCGACGAGTACTACCTCTAGCCGGTTGCCGATGCGCCACGAGCTGACGAGGCCATCGCAGGTCGGGAAAGTCGGGGGCTCGCCAGAAAACTCAAGCAAGACTTTGCGGATCGACATTTTGAAATAGTCGAGTGGACAATCGACCCGCAACACACCGTCCATGATGATGCCAATGTGATCGGCTACGCGTTCGACATCGGCGAGCACATGCGAGCTGATGAGGATCGTCCGTCCTTCGCGCTGGATGATCTGGATCAGCGATTCCAGAAAATCTCGGCGGACGACGGTATCGAGACCGAGCGTAGGATCGTCGAGAATCAGCAACTCCGGATCGGGGGCGACGGCCAAAGCCAGCGACACCTGTGCTCGCTGGCCATTGGATAGGCTGCGAATCTTCGCCCGCCGCGAGAGGGCAAAGTGATCGAGAATCTGGTCCAGCAGATCGGCATTCCAGTGCGGATAGAACGCCCGGGTGAAGCGAATTGCATCGTCGATCGACATCCATCGGAAAAACGGATGACCTTCGGCGATGTAGGCAATTCGGGCGCGCGTCGCGGGAGTCAACTGGCTGGCATCTTCGCCCAACAGTCGCGCGGTGCCGCGGTCGGGCCGCACGAACCCCAGCAGCATCTTGAGCGTGGTGGACTTGCCCGAGCCGTTGCGGCCCAGCAGGCCATAAACAGAGCCCGTCGGAATGCGCAGGTTCAGCGAGTTGACGACACACTTGCGCCCGTAATACTTCGTCAATCCAGCGGTGGAAATCGCGTCGGCCATGCCTATTCGCTCCCGATCGACTGAGGAAACTGAAACTTCTCTTTGCGTTCGGCAACGAGGGTCAATACTTCATCCCCCGTAAAGCCCAGGTGGACGGCCTCGGTCAGCAACTGATCGGCTAAGGTGGTCAGACGCTCCTTGCGAGCGCGACGCGTCAAATCGTTGCGAGGCTGAGCAACGAACACACCCAAACCGGGACGCGTGTTCAGAATGCCGTCGCGTTCGAGCTCGGTGTAGACTCGCGCGACGGTATTAGGATTAATCACCAAGGTTCGCGACAGTTCGCGCACACTCGGGAGCCGCTCGTCGGCAGCCAGACGACCACGGGCGACTGCCTCGCGAATCTGCTGCGCCAACTGCCGATAGATCGGCATGCGGCTGGCGGGATCGATTTGAAACATCATGCGGCCCTCACCTCTGTCTGTACTAATACTATTAGTACAGGTGGTGCAGAGTCAAGAGCGACCGAAAGGAAATTTTCAGCTTGTGCAATGCGAGCGCACGCGACAAAGAAATGCCCGTAGGGGGCGGTCGAGGTCGCGCCGTAGAACTTGCTACGCGACTTGGCGTTTGGCGCAAGGATGTTGGACGCCTGCGAGAGCGTCCAAAGTCTTAGGAGCGATTTCCATCACCGTGCGACCGCCTCCTGTGGTGGCTTTTTCCGTTTACCGGATGTGCAAGACGAATTGCCACACCCAACGCCGCCAACTCTGGCGGGGCTTTTTCGTGCGCGGGTAGAATGGGGAGGATGAAATTTTCGCTGCGAGATTTATTCTGGCTGGTCCTAGTTGTTGCCATCGGTGCCGGCTGGTTTGCGGACAATCGCTCGACCGCTAGGGCACTTCATCAGAGGGACATTCGCATCAGAAAAGAGCTTCGCGCAATCATGAGGGAGAACTACTTGCTTCATCGTGAAGTTGGACGCCCAACAACGCTACCGAGTGACTGGATCGAAGAAGAAATCTATCGCCTTGACTAATTGATCGATCACTAATGAGCGGACACTCATGACTTCTAACCGCGCTCCACTCATCGTCGCCATCGCCTTGCTGCTCCTGCCGGTGCTGTACGTGGGGAGTTATCTGGCGATGGTGGTGCCGGAAGGAATCATTGTCGACTTTTACCGAAGCGGCGTTCCCCAGCTGGGCAATTACCGCTTGGCAAACAACGCCGCCGCCAGAGTTTTCTATCCACTGGAGCAGATCGACCGGAAGGTGAGACCGGGAGCGTGGGAGTGGACGGGGGCGGCTTCAGGCTTTGACGCTAACACTGACGAGGCTGTCGACTTCACCCGCCAAAAATTCCGCGCTGCGGTCTAAGTCAGTGAGCCGGCGTGGGTTCGGTTTTCATATCCACCGACGTCGGACAGTACCAACCGTTCACGCCAGCACAGCTAGGTTCTGGCCGCCGGCCAGAACCTATCGTGCCCCGCGACGAGGCTCTCCCTACCTGAGGAAGGGCTATTTGCTGAGCAGGCCGTTTACTTGGGTGATGACGTTTTCGGGGGTGAGGGCGAAGTGCTTGTAGAGCAGGTTGAATGGCCCGCTGGCGCCGAACGACGACATGCCGACAAAGCGACCTTGGAAACCGAGGTAGCGGTCCCAGCTTTGACGAATGCCGGCTTCGATCGCGACGCGGTTGACGCAGGTCGGTGGCAGCACTTCGTCGCGATACTTTTGGTCCTGTTCTTCGAACCATTCGCAGCAAGGCATGCTCACCAGCCGCACTTGTGTGCCGGCGGCGGTCAGTTGTTCCCAGGCCTTCATGCCGATATCGAGTTCGCTGCCGGTGGCGATGAGAATCACATCGGGCTTGCCGCTCTTGGCTTCGGCCAGGATGTAACCACCCTTGGCAGCCATCGCGGCTGGGGCGAACTTGGTGCGGTCGATGGTGGGCACGTTCTGGCGAGTGAGCACCATCGCGGCCGGTTGCTTCAGCCGCTTCATGGCTTCGCGGTAGCATTCGCCCACTTCATTGGCATCGCCGGGACGAATCACAGCCAAGCCAGGAATGGCGCGGGCAGCGGCCAGGTGTTCGACAGGCTGATGGGTCGGGCCGTCTTCACCCAGGCCGATCGAATCGTGCGTGAACACATAGGTGACTGGGCGGTGCATGATGCTGCTCAGTCGCATGCTGGGGCGAAGATAATCGGTGAAGACGAAGAACGTGGCACAGTAGGGGCGAATGCCCATCAGCGAGAGGCCATTGCAGGCCGCAGCCATGCCGTGCTCGCGAATGCCGAAGTGCAAATTGCGGCCGGCGTAGTCGTGGGGACCAAAGTGGCCGGCCCCTTCGAACTCGAGCATGGTCATGGTCGAGGGAGCCAGGTCGGCCGAGCCGCCAATCATCCACGGGTAGTGTTTGGCCAGGCCATTGAGCACTTTGCCCGACGAAATACGAGTCGCCATCCCCTTGGCATCAGCGGGGAAGACCGGAATGCCAGCATCAAAACCTTCGGGCAACTTCCCGGCCCACAGGGCTTCGAGCTCGGCCGCTTCCTTAGCGAACTTGGCTTTGTATTCGGCGAACTTGGCAGCCCAATCGCTGTGAGCCTTGCCGCCGCGAGCACCGATGCCGCTCTTGAACTGCTTGCGTACTTCGTCGGGCACCAGGAACTTTTCGTTCTCGGGCCAGCCATAGGCTTTCTTGGTGAGGACGATTTCGTCTTCGCCCAGCGGAGCGCCGTGCGCGTTGTGGGTGTTGGCCTTGTTCGGCGAGCCCCAGCCAATAATGCTGCGGAGGACGACGAGCGTCGGCTTGTGCTCGGTGCTATGGAAGTTGTCGATCGCTCCCTGAATCGAAGTCAAGTCGTTCGCATCTTCGACAACGATCGTGTTCCAACCCAGGCCTTGAAAACGCGTGGCGACATCTTCGCTGAAGGCGAGTTCGGTTTCGCCTTCGATGGTGATGTTGTTGTCGTCGTAGACCCAGATGAGATTATCGAGTTGCAAGTGACCGGCGAGCGAAGCTGCTTCGCAAGCGACGCCTTCCATGATGTCGCCGTCGCTGCACAGCACGTAGACGTTGTTTTCGAACAGTTCGAAGCCAGGGCGGTTGTAGCGAGCGGCCAGCCACTTGGCACCCATCGCCATGCCGACACTATTGCCGCAACCTTGGCCGAGCGGGCCCGTGGTGGTTTCGATGCCCGTCGCATCGCCGAATTCGGGGTGACCGGCACAAGGGCTGCCGAGTTGGCGGAAGTTTTTCAGATCGTCGAGCGACAGGGCCGGTTCGTCGTGTTGCACACCCTTCTTGTCGACCTTCTTCAAGCCAGCGAGGTGAATCATCGAGTACAGCAGCATCGACGCATGGCCGCACGAGAGCACAAAGCGATCGCGGCACGGCCACAGGGGATTGGCCGGGTCGAGCTTGAGATTGTTGTTCCAGATTTGATAGGCGACCGGGGCCAAGGCCATCGGCGTACCGGGGTGCCCGCTGTTTGCTTTTTGCACGGCGTCCATCGCCAAAGTGCGGATGGTGTTGATCGCCAGTTGCTCGATGCCGACGGAAGCCTCTGCGGTAGCCATGATTGCGTGCTCTTACTTGCGGGAACCCAACGACAAAATCGCCCAAAACCGAATGTTTCGAGCCTGTTACTCTAGCGGTCGGCGGGCAAGATCGTCAACGCGTGAGAGGCTGGGCCGGGCGGACAAAAACTAGGGCAAATTCAGCCGCCGCAACGGGGCTGTTACGGCAAGTTGGGGCCTCATCGCCCGCCAAGTCCCGGGAGCTTTGTCGGATTCTCCGCCTGTCCCGCGCGCGGGTCGCAACGTAAAATCACTTGCTATGAGCAAAGACTATTACGAAACACTGGGTGTAGCTCGCGGGGCGAGCAACGAAGAAATTCAGAAGGCTTATCGCAAGCTCGCGCGCAAGTATCATCCCGACCTGAACCCGGACGACAAAACAGCCAAGCAGAAGTTTCAGGACGTGCAGACTGCCTACGAAACGCTGAACGACCCCAAGAAAAAGCAGATGTACGACCAGTTCGGCTCGGCCTACGAGCAGATGGGTGGTGCACCGCCAGGCGGTGGTGGTAATCCGTTCGGCGGCGGCCAGGCTCCTCCCGGCTTTGAGCAGATGTTTGGCGGTGGTGGTGGCGGAGGGGGCAACCCCTTTGGTGGCAGCAGTGGCATCACGCTCGAAGAGTTGATGAAGCAGTTCGGCGGCGGCTTTGGTGGTGGCGGGTTCGAAGGGGGCCCAGCGCCCAAGCGACGCTCGCGCAAGCAGCAACAAGTGCCCGGCGATGATGTGCGCCACGAACTGGACATTCCCTTTCAGACGGCTGTGCTCGGCGGCAAGATGGCTCTGCGATTGCAACGTCCCGATGGCAAGATCGATACGATCGACGTCAGCATTCCCCAGGGAATTGAATCTGGCAGAACGATTCGGCTGCGCGGTCTGGGCGAGCCCTCGCCCAACGGCGGCCCGGCGGGCGACCTGCTCATCACTGTCCGCACGCGTGAGCACGAAGCGTTCTCGCGGCAAGGTCTCGACCTGACCGTGAAGGTGCCAATCACCATTGCCGAAGCTTGCCTCGGCGGCAAAATCGATGTCCCCTCGCCGCACGGCACCCTCACCCTGACGCTGCCTGCCGGCACTTCGAGCGGCAAGCGCATTCGCGCCAAGGGACAAGGGGTGCATACGAAAGATGGCAAGCAGGGGGACCTGTATGCCGAGATGATGATCACCGTGCCGAAGACGCTGGGGAGTGAAGCGGCGGAGTTGGTCAAGAAGCTCGCTGTGGAATTGGATCAGGCTCCGCGAGCGGAGCTTCGGTTTTAAGGATGCCACCACTGACTCCCTTCATCGCCGACTGGTTGCTACTTGCCCAAGAGCAAGTGCAGCAGAAACAGCCGTTGCTGATGAAGTTGGACGGGCCAACGCGGGCGAAGGTATTGGCCGCTCTCGCAGCGCTGGTGATGCTCGGCTTCTTGCTGGTTACCCTGGCGTGGCTCGGGGCGCGAATGACGCGGCGATACATGGGCAGCGCGCCGAAGAAACTACCACCGACGAAGCTGCCCAGTGATGAAGAGTGGGCGCGCGAGGTAGTCACGAATCACGCGGACGATGAGCCAAGAAACGAGCAGGGCTGAAACACGCGTGGTGCTTCAGCCCTGAGGTTGATTTGCAGCTGATTCAACTCGACTGGCGCGAGCTGGCAATCACACTAGCCACCTGCTGGCAACTTGCCGCTCTTGATGATTTCGCCGAACGTCTTGCCGCTGGCAGCCTTTTCGCCTGCAGCCTTTTCCAGACCTTCGACGATGTACTTCTTTTCGGCATCAGGGCCTTCCGCCTTGGCGGCAGCATGTCCGGCCTTGGTGAGGAACATGCCGGCAGCCTTGCCGTACTCGTTCTTCATCTTCTTGTTGTTACCTTCGTGGCAAACGTTGCACTTGGCAGTGCCGGCAGCCTCGACGAACTCCTTGTTGGTGTTTCCTTCGACGTACTTCGCGGTCCATTCCTTCGCGAACGGAGGCAGGGCCGAAGCCGAGCCGGCGGTCAGCGAAACAACAAACGCGCCGAGGAGCAGCGTCAGACAAACTTTCTTCATCCGTTTTCTCCGCAGAATTTTGGAACTGCCACAGCAGGCACAAAGCCAACCGCCGCGACCATTCGCAGCGAAATTTTTGAAGGTAGGAACCACGGGCAGCACACGTAGTTAACTCGGCAAGATAGGCAATGTCAAGTCGAGTGAACCGCCGTAGGTCGATCCGATTATCGCTCGAAAGTCTTACCTGGGACGGGTTTTCCGTGGAATAAACGTCGGCTGATTTGGCTCGCCACAACAGCAGAATCGTAGACACCCGAGAGATTACGTAGGGTGGCTGTGATTGGTTCCCGCGGCAGCTCCCCGATTGGTTGGTTTGCCGCTCGCCGATTGCACTGGCTGCAATCGGCGCGGGCTGCGTAAAATGTAGGGATTCGCAACAGTAGCCCGCCGCATCAGCGAGGGAGCTGGGCGAGTCGTCCCGCGCTCGAATATTCCTTTCCCTAACAAGTCGGCAGGTATGGGCGGTTACAAGTCCCTCAAACGCGTGCTGGGCGAAACGCATCTGGGACGGAAGCTGCGCTGGCTGTTTGGTCTCTGCCTGTTCGGACTCGTGCTCATCGCCTTCTGGCTCGTCGACTGGATCGGCGAAGACCTGGTGATGCGAAATATTCACCGCAACGGCCGCGAGTGGGTCCGCTATCACATTTTCGATAAGCACTGGGAAGCCTGGGAAACCAACGAAGCCTTGAAGCCGTTTCGCAACCAGTTCAGCAGTGCCCTGCTGCCCGAGAACTACAAGTCGCGCGTCATCTCTGTCGACAAGGACTTCGTGCAACGGCTGAACGACAGCAAGTTCAACCTGCGACCCAGTGCAAAAGACCCAGCCGACAAACAGCGGATCTGGGCCCCAGAAAACAAAGAAGAAGAAGACCTGCTGCGGCAACTACAGGCCGACTTTGAGCAGGCCATCGCCAGCGAAGCTGACACGCCCTCTGACCCTGCGCAACCGCCAGGCCCCGATCAACCGCTGCGGCATAGCTTGGCGCTGGAGAAGTTCGAATCGGTGTTTGCGCGGCGTATCGACCACGACAAAGACAAGTACTACTACTATCAACCCGTCTATTGGGACCGCAAGCTATGCGTGTCGTGCCACGAGGGTAGCTACGGCAAAGACTCCGTCGCGGCCAGCGATGCCGCCGCCGATGTCAGCAAGTTGCCCTATCTCGTCACGCGCGTCGACCTGCCCTACGGCAAAACTCGTTCGGCGGTAAACACCATTCGCGCGGTTCTTCTTTCCGTCGGCATTCTCACTGTGTTTCTCTCGATGGTCGCACTTTGGATGGTCGTGCGCTACGTGGTGCTCAAGCCGCTGGCGCACTTGCGCGAGGTCAGCGAATCGGTGACGCGCGGCGATCTCGATCAACGGGCTGAGATTAATACCAACGACGAATTCGAAGAGCTGGCCGGCTCGTTCAACAAGATGTTGCGCCACTTGATCGAAGCGCAAGGTCAGCTGCAAACCGCGAATACCGAGCTCGATGGCAAGGTCGATGAACTCGCGCAGCTCAATATGCAACTGCACGAAATGAACCGGCTGAAGGGCGAGTTTCTCGCCAACATGAGCCACGAGCTGCGCACGCCCCTCAACAGCATCATCGGTTTTTCCGAAGTGCTCGGCGGCATCGATTCGCTCTCGGACAAGCAAAAGCGCTACGCCAACAACATTCAAAAATCCGGCCGCCAGTTGCTCGAGATGATCAACGACATTCTCGATCTCTCGAAGCTAGAAGCGGGCCGCATGGAACTCCGCCTCAGCGAATTCCGCATCGACGCCATCATTCACTCGCAGTGCGATATCGTCCGCCCGCTGGCCGAAGATAAGAACATCGACCTGGCCATCGACATCGAAGCCGACCTGCCGACACTCTTTCAGGACCAAGCGAAGGTTCAGCAGATCCTGACGAACCTGCTCTCGAACGCCATCAAGTTCACGCCTGAAGGGGGCCGCATCACCGTCGGCGCGAAGGGCAACCCGCGCGGCTTTATCGAGCTCTATGTCGAAGATACCGGCGTCGGCATCGCCGAGTCCGATCGCGAAATCATCTTCGAAAAGTTCCGCCAGGGAACTGCCGTCCTCGGCCGCGATATTCTCACTCGCGAATACAGCGGCACCGGCCTGGGACTCTCGATCGTCAAAGAACTATGCAAGCTGCTCGGCGGCGAAGTCCACGTCGAAAGCGAACTCGGCAAGGGAAGCACCTTCCGTGTGCTCATTCCCTGGATGCGGGCCGAACAGCCTCAGCAAACTTCGAAGCTGAACGCCCGTCTGGATGAAATCTCGCGTCCTCGCCGCAGCGATGTCGAATCGGTGTCGACCGACACAGTAGTGATCGGCGAGTAGCTTACGGAATCAGCTTACGGAGTCAGCGGGTAGGTCTGGCCGTTCACTCGCAGTTCGCCGTTACGCAGGCGAGGCGGTGGTCCTTGCTCCATGACACCCACGGCCTGACCGCTGGCTTTGGAGCCTTTAATGTCGATCACCATCCGTTGCTCGGTGTTGCCGGCTTTTTGGTTGGCTTGCGCTTCGGCCATCATGGACGAGAAATTGACCGAGACCGATTCGATATCGCCAATGTGCTCTTGAACCACAGGGTCTGCTTGCAAGGAGGGCTTAATCTCGTTCGCCGCAGCCGTCAGGGCGGCATTCATGAGCGAGCTACCACCAAAGTACATGGTCCCCGCGCAACCGCAGCAGACCAGCAAGGCCACGCCGCCAATACCCAGCAGCACGTACAGCAACACGTTCGACTTTTTCGGAGCTACCGGAGCGGTCGAGGGAGGAAAGGAAGAGCCGGAGTTTGGATCGAACGACATACGAGGAGTCCTTTACTGATGCGCGTGCGAGAGTGCCGCCTCAAAACGACAAGCTGGAATAGCCGCCTATGATAGCCGCCCGACCGTTAGGTTCGCCAGCGGACGCCGGATATTGGGGCTGCGGCGGCCGGGAGATCAGGAGTTGGCGGGTCAGGAGTCAGCGGTCAGCAGTTCGTAGCTCGCACCATCTGGCAACCATCACCGCCCCCGCCCCTGCGGCGGGGGTTCATTGGCTTCTGCACTAGCTGACCTTCGATGCGAACTCCAGATCAGCTTGCCGAACTTCGGCGTGAGCAGGAATGGCTAGGTTGCTTCCCTTACCCGCCCCGCTCATGCCCTCCGCTGAGGCTCTGGCGATCGCCCCAGTTTGATAACTTTTTCGCGCGTTTTTTTGCGTCTGAACAGCCCCTTTAAATCTCGTTACCACCGTCACTTCGGTCGAATGATAACCAGTTATTGCCCGTTTTGCTGATAACCGTTTGATAACCGACCAAGACTGCCATTTTGACAGGCGGCAGTCTTCCAATGGTCGCTTCAGAGGCTCTCATTAGGGCAATTACTGCTCCATAGATACGACTAACATATAGAACAATCATCAATCACTTACGACAAATTGGAATAGCTGTTACCAACTATGCATTGTGTGTATCTTCAGGAATCCAGCGGCGTCGGCAAGGAGACTGCTATTCGCTGCCCAGAGGTGTCGCCGCAGCGGGACCATTGTCCTTCCCTGCTGGCCACCGACGCCCGCGCAGCAGCATCCGAGTCGGCCTGTCTTCTTCTACAGGTCGTTCCACCAAATTGCTCAAGAACATTCCGACATTGGCGCAAAGTGGTGATTGATTGTCAAGTGTTTCCTGGACAATTTATGCGGACGCTGATCGCTCATTGTTCGATACGCAGCAACTTCCTGCCAAGCCAAACCATCACGACTAGCCCGAACACAGTTCCCGCGACGAGGCCAAATCCGAAAGCATAGTAAACGGGAGCGTAACTATTCTGGCTTCCCGCCAGCCAAAACGCGTTCATAACTCCACACAGTCCCGCCGTGCAAATTGCGCAAAAGGTGACTGCAGTAGCAACATACAGAATCAAGACCAGGCCGATCGAACCGAAGAAGAAGGCCAGCCGCGCTCCCCAAGCCATATTTTCTCCCTCGCTCCGTCGCCGTTGCATGGCAACGCCGGTACGAATGAGTGCGGGCGTGAAAAGGATGGCCGCGCCGATTCCCAGCTCAATCCGCCAAACGCCAATCCCCAACCAAACCGCGGCCAGCGTGACGACACTCAGCAGTGTTGCGAGGCTGAAACTTGCCCGGGACGGCTGATTCGCTATGGCTGCCGTTGCGAGCCTGCGATTGACACTACAAACGTGCAGCGACGCTCCCGCGTCGGATAGCCGCTCGCCACAACGCCGGCAATGGTGCGATCGTTCCGGATCAGAAGTGGACATCTTCAGCCACCAGTCCCTTACTTCTTCACTTGGCTAAAGTTCTTCGGGCAACCTCAGCTCACTAAGGGAGTTGAGGGGAGGATTCGACTTTAGGACGAACGGAAAGGATCGCTTGATTCCAAAAACGTCGCCAGGCACGCGATCGACAATGCCACTCGACCAGTGGTCGATCGACTGTTCCTCCCAGCTTCCCCCGCGGACGTTCATCACGGGGTTATACGTGTTGAGCCCATATTGGAAGTAAATGCTTGATTCGCTTACCCGCCACTTGCCGACCAAGATGACGGGATTGCCGGGATACCACAGATAGCAGCGGCCACCCGGGTCGAGGTATTCAATTTGATTGCCGTGTCCCAGATCGTAAAACAGCAGCGTATTTCCACAGTACTTGCAGCCTGTGCGCGGAAACTTTGCTTCCCATTCGGCATCTAACTTCGCGAGTCTGCGGCGCAGCCAGAACCAGAGCACCGTCAAAACTACGACAGCGAGCCCGATGACCAAAAGGTAGGAATTCAAACGGGCTCCTCCAGCACTTCGATACTCTGCCTTGGTTTACCTCTTCACGCCCGTTGTCTTCTCGACTTCCTGCGGGTGGAAGGAGTTGCTTTTGCCAGCGACAAAGCACCGGGCAGTAGCCGCCGCGGCCTGGAGCGTATCCGACCACTACCTGAAACGCTATCGGTTTTGCCCCGGCCGACTTGCTAGGGCCGGGGTGATTTGGGAGAGTCACGGGCTGAGGCACTTGGCGAATGGCCACATCATCATGAACACCAATAGCTTGTTTCGTTCCGGCAGATGGAGCGACATTCTGTTGCTCGCGGTTGCCTATCTGCAATTCACGTCATGTACACAGCGACCCGAAGCCAGCCTCTCCTCGCCAGCATCCGCAGAGCACCGCGACAACTTGCGAATGCTGCAAGCTTGTCAAGAGAGTGTAGTTCGGGTTGAGTTCGTTGCCTTGGGCTATGGCCCCGGTGAATCGATTGAGCGAGTTGGGCCAGTGGTCGTTAGCGACGAAGCAGCCCTCCGTGAATTCAGGACTGCCCTGAGTGGTGTGGCGAGTATCCGCCCGAATAACGAGCCGAGTTACGATTCGGAATTACATGTCGCTTACCTGACGATTGTCTACCAGGGTGTTTCGCAGGTGCGCTGTCGAGTTGTGGGGAATTCCATCGTCTTCTTTGACAACGAGCGCTCGCTGGGCACCACTGATGATCGACTACCTGACTGGATTCAAAAACAGTCAATGGCGTTTGCTCGCTCCACACCAGATGGCGTGCTGAAGGTTGGCAAATAGCCGACCTTGCGCTAGAGCTAGTTACATTGGAGAAGGAAGTCACGCGAGTTAGGTACGGGGTACCTGGACCTATCTTCTTACACTCGTTCTGCAGCCCAGCGATCGCAGCAGGACCGTGATCTTTGAGCGCCCGTTCGCCCAGCGACAAATTGTCGTCGCTGACAACTTCTGTCATCGTACGTGTTTACGCCGCGAACGCAGAATTGTGCGCTTTTACGACTAGAAAATCCCCTCTTTTTGATTGAGCCGGCTATACGGCGAACGCATAATCGCCCCCTCTTTCCCACCTTCTGGGAAGCAACGCCGCATCAACTGAAGAGGAGCCCGGACTATGATTCGCACCCCCCAGCACGACCGCAAATACGCCCGTAACTTGTTCTTCGAAAGTCTCGACTCGCGCGATCTGCTCGCGGGTGATATTGCAACCGTACTGACAAGCTCCGTCGCGCACTACGCCGATGATGGCAACGCGTGCCTATGGCTCGGCAACTCGTTCGCCGCTGGCGAAGCGACGGAGCCCACTTCGCTCTTTTCGAATGGCGGCGCTCCCCAGCAAGTTTGGGTGCCCGCTGCTTACAACTATTCGTACGCCAATCTCTGGTCGGCGACGGCTCTCGCGGAGGCGCGTTTTTCGTTTGCCACACCGGCCGACTTTCAATCGCTGGTCAGTGCCAAGGTCGTGATCATTCCCCGGCTGACGTTCAACGTGAACTACTCGCTCGACTTGTCGGTTTCGCCGAATGGAGATACCGCCGCTACCGTCGATCATCAACTGCTCAATCAGGGCCCACTCGTAATGACGATTGGGAAGGTGATGGAAGTCGATGTGTCGTCGATCTTCCCGGCAGGACTCACACCGACGACCGATAACCTTTCGCTCAAATTCACCGGCGCGAACTTAGGCGTGTTCCAGGTCGTGGGTCTGAAGTTCGATTACCTCGGCGCGCCGGGCACTCCGGGTCCACAAGGACCGGCTGGACCTCAAGGCGAGCCCGGTCCGCAGGGAGCAACAGGTGCTACTGGAGCCACTGGCGCGCAAGGAGCTGCAGGTCCGATGGGACCTCAGGGAATTCCCGGCGCGAATGGTGCCACTGGGCCGCAGGGCCCCCAAGGTGCAATGGGCCCGATTGGTCCGATGGGGCCACAAGGTCTGCCAGGCGAAACAGGTGACACCGGAGCGACTGGGCCTCAAGGGCCTGTCGGGGCAACGGGTCCTCAAGGTGCGCAAGGACCACAAGGTGTTCCCGGCGCGACAGGAGCCACCGGCACTGCGGGGCCCGCTGGTCCCCAAGGTCTGACCGGCCCCCAGGGACCACAAGGACCTCAGGGCACCGTCGGTCCAGCTGGCCCGCAAGGTGAAACGGGCGATACCGGAGCAACGGGCGCTCAAGGGCCAGCGGGGCCTATCGGTGCAACGGGCCCTCAAGGAGCCCAAGGTCCGCAGGGTGTTCCCGGCGCGACTGGAGCTACGGGAACCCAAGGACCACAAGGTCCGCTGGGGCCCATCGGTCCCATGGGGCCGCAAGGCTTGCCGGGTGAAACAGGCGACACCGGAGCAATTGGTCCTCAAGGTCCGCAGGGTGTTCCGGGAGCAACTGGCCCTCAAGGAGCCCAAGGTCCGCAAGGCGTTCCCGGCGCGACTGGGGCCACTGGCCCTGCTGGTGCTACAGGTCCGCAAGGCGAGACGGGCGATACCGGAGCCACGGGCGCAACAGGGCCACAGGGTGTTCCGGGAGCAACGGGCCCTCAAGGACCTCAAGGCGTTCCCGGCGCGACAGGAGCAACGGGCGCTGCTGGACCCCAAGGTCCGATGGGCCCCATCGGACCCATGGGGCCACAAGGCTTGCCGGGTGAAACGGGTGACACCGGAGCAGCTGGGCCTCAGGGGCCGCAGGGTGTTCCGGGAGCAACGGGCCCTCAAGGACCACAAGGCGTTCCCGGCGCGACTGGTGCCACGGGGGCTACTGGCGCTGTTGGTGCTACCGGGCCGCAGGGAGTGACTGGGCCTCAAGGACCGCAAGGTCCGTTTGGACCAACCGGGCCGCAGGGAGCGACTGGGCCTCAAGGACCGCAAGGGCCACAGGGACCACCCGTGCAAAGTGGCTCGGTGAATCCCGGCAGTCCTACGCTGGGCCAACTCTTCTACAACACGACGAGCAATTCGCTACTCGTATGGAATGGCTCAGGGTGGCAGTCGGTCTATGAGCCGACCGAGGCATATCAGGCCCCTACGCTTGGTACAGGCTGGTCAAATGTCGGCAGCGGTTTTGCCCCCGCCGGTTTCTACAAGGATCACACAGGGCGAGTCTTCTTGCGTGGGTTTATCCAAACTAGTGGTGGCAGCACCACCATTTTCACGCTTCCCGCAGGTTACCGTCCGGCATTTAGTACGGTGGTGTTGTCATCCCATCCAGTCAGTGGCAACGTAAATCCCACGATCACAATTACCGCCGCCGGCCAGCTAATTGTCACCAACTACTTCGCAGCGGGGCAGTATTCGCTGGACGGAATCTCGTTCCGAGTGGCCTAGTTCGCGCAAGCAACCAGGCAGCGAATCGTTTTGCGGGTTCGCTGCTTGGTAGCACGGGTTTACTCGCATGGGTGCTCCCGTGCCATCAGGAGTTGCGAGCCAAACTGGCGACGTAAGTTCTTTCGGCCTTCAGTTAGGGGTGTTCACAAACGGGTGGGGGTTTGTGAACGGTGGGTGGCGTAACTCTCGGGTGCGGCGCGCGTTGGTGTTCACAAACCGGCCGGATTGTGAAAGAAGTTTACTCGGCTGGTAGGCAGGTAAGCGAAGTTACGTCGAAGCAGTGGTGGTGAGACCGAACGGGCAAGAGGGTCAGGTACGGGGTACCTGGACCTACGAAAAGGTCAGGTCGGAGGGACCAGGAACAGGCGGTCTTCGGCGTCGAGTTCGGTGAGGTAGATGTCTTGATGGGCGGGCCACTTGGCTGAGGCTTGCCACTGACGCAGATAGGGCGTGGGATCGATCAGGTCGCTGCGACGATAGTAGGGTCCGTTCGCAGGATCTTTCGGACTGGTGCTCAGGTCGCCGCTCGCCTTACCGCTGAACATTTCGAAGTGGAGCATGTCGAACCCATCGAAGCGGGCCGAGCGATTCGTACCGGGCTGGTCGCCGATGTAGCCGATGATCTGCCCCCGCTTCACGGTCTGCCCTGGATGCGCCAGGACGACCGAGTCGATCTCGCAGTAGCGGGCGACGAAGCCGCTTTTGTGGCGGATGGCAAATTCGTACGTAACCTGCGGACCTTCACGAGGATAGAACTTGCGAGGCTCGTACATCACGAAGCCATCGTCCACGGCCAAGACCGGCGTGCCGGGAGCAGCAACAAGGTCGCAGGCTCCGTGCAGCAGCGTCCCGGCCAATCCATTCTGCCTAGCCACGGCGGACCGATCGGCACCGAAGCCGCGGCCGCCGCCGTATCCGCCTCTCGGCACAAACGGAACTGGGAATTGCATGGTGAAATCCTCGGTTGAAAGTACGCTTTTGATCGGACTGCCCACGCGAAGCAGGAGTCCGCTTCGGCTTCTCCCTCCTTCATCCCCACGGCGGGACGAATCGGCCAAAAATCTTTCGGCTGGAGACATGCGCGAGGTAGCTTCCCCGGCTGAGCGCAGAACCGGTGATGGTGTTACAGATAGCTGCGAGGCTGAAGAGCGTCAGCCGACGAAGGTCTTCACTTTCCAGCGATCGGTCTTGCTGGGGGTGAGGACGGAGAAGAGGCGACCGTCGGGCGTGACGGCGGCTAGCTCGGTGCCTGGGTAGGGTGGCAGGTTGAAGAGTACGCCGTTGTTCTGCAGCGCTAGGGCTTGCTCGAACGAAATCGGGAGCCGCGGCATCTCGCCGACCGACAGCAGCGACGCTTGCAGCAGCGGCCGAAAGCTGTCGCCGCAGATCGCTTCCGGCGGGGTGGAGTCGGCAATGATAAAGGGACCGATAGCCGTGCGCCGCAGTTGCGACATGAGTGCTTCGGTCCCGACAGCGCGAGCCAAGTCGCGCCCCAGCGAACGAATGTAGGTGCCGCTGGCGCATTCGATCTCGACTTCCACTTCCGGATACTCGTAGCGAAGCAGCTCGAAGCGGTGGACGACAATCGCGCGGGGTTGCATCTCGACGGTGCGACCTTTGCGAGCCATTTTATAAGCCCGCCTGCCGGCAACCTTGATGGCCGAGAACGCCGGCGGTGTCTGCATGAGGTTGCCGAGGAACTGCGGTACTGCCGCTTCGAGTTCCGCCCGTGTTGGTTGCCGGGCGTCACTTAATACTTCGACTTCGCCGGTGATGTCTTCGGTATCGCTGGTTTGCCCGAGCAGGAACGTCGCTCGGTAGGTTTTCGAGAAGCGATGCAGGTAGTCGACCAGCTTGGTGGCCCGCCCGACACAAACGAGCAGCACGCCCGTCGCCAGCGGATCGAGCGTGCCGGCATGCCCCACGGGCAACGGCTTGAGTTTGTGCTCGAGCTTGGTGACGACCAGCCGCGAGCTGATGCCAGCGGGCTTATCGACGTTGAGGATGCCGTGGAGGGGGTTCTGAGTTTCGAGTTCTGAGTTCGGAGACAAGACCATAAAACGCGTGAAACAAGCTCCTGTCTCAGAACACAAAACTCAGAACTCAGAACTAATTTGCTGGAACTTCCTTCGCCACAAACTCCGGTTCGATCACGCGCATCGTGCGCCATTTTCCTTGCAGGAAGCGCAGCAGGTAGATGATAGCCATGCTGAAGATCCAGGCGGTCATGACGTACCACCAGCCGTAGATGCCCCAGTCAAAGTACCGCTGCAGGACGTTGCCGGCAACGATCATGAGCGTGGAGAGAGTAACGGCAACGTAGAGGACGAACTGGGTATCGCCGGCCCCTTTGAGGGCGCTGACGAAGATGATCTGCATGGCATCGAACAGGGCGTACAGGGCGACGAACTTCAGCAGACTCGTCGTCATGCTGCGGACAGCTTCGAACTCGGCGGGATCGGCACCCCGTTCGTGAAAGTAGAGGAACCAACCCGGCAGGAACCAGTAGGCAGCGGCAAACACGGCGCTGTAGACGAGCCCAAACGTCAGGCCGGTCCAAGTGGCCCGCGCCGCGAGTCGGTCGTTGTTGTCCCCCAGGTATTGCCCCACGAGCGTGGACACGCCAATGCCCAGGCCAATCAAGGGAACAAAGGCCACGCTGTTTACATTAAATGCTAACGCTGTCGCCGCACCTTCTACTTCGCCGATGCCCGCGATGAACATCGTCAGCAGGGCAAAGCCGAGGGTTTCGATGAGCATGGGCAAGCCACTGGGAAAGCCGTATTTCATCAGGCGGCCCATGAGTGGCCAATCGAGCTTCCAGGCATCGGCCATGCCGAAGTGCTCGCGGTCGTAGGGCCGCAACATGAGCAGAGCGAACACGGCCACGTTGAACCAATTGCCCAGGGCGGTGGAAATGCCCGCGCCGACGATGCCCCACTCGGGAAAGCCGAACTCGCCGAAGACCATGCAGTAGTCGAGGACGATATCGATCAAGCTGCCGACGATGTTGACGATCATCACCAACCCCGTTTGTCCGCGGCCGGTATAAAGCGCCGACATAGCGTTCGACATCACCACCGCCGGACCACTGAGGGCCAGCGATTGAAAGTAGAGCGTTTGCAGTTCGATCTGGCGTTCGTTGCTCGTGGCGATTGCGAACAGGTAGTGCGCCAGCGGCACGGTGAGCGCGAAGAGCGGAATGGTAGCGAACCCAAACCAGATGCCCTGCCCCACGACATGGCCGATCCGCTTTTGTTGCCCCGCGCCGTAGTACTGCGCGACGAAGGTATTGACGTACGAGGCAATGCCCGAGGGCAGGCAGAGAATCGTCCAGTGCATCATGCCGCTGGGAAGCGAAGCAGCCATCGCGCTGGAATCGTACCAAGTGAGAAACAGGCGGTCGAAGAACCAGCTGACGGCCCAAAAGCCGGTCGAGATAATCAGCGGCAGGGAAAGTGCCAGCACTTCTCGCCCGCCCGCTGGTCGCTGCCACCAGCTGCCGTCGGATTGGGGTGCGAGAGAGGAAAGCATGGGCCACGAGTAAGAGAGGTTAATCAGCAAGAGGCCAAGGGTAAGCAGGTGGCAGAGAATCTTGGCCTACGAGGCAGACAACAGTCCTTGCAGCAGGTTCGCGTACCGCTGATTGAATTCACCGTTCGACATTGTCGTGCAGCCTGCTGCCTGAGCCTTCGCTAGCAGCTCGTGATCGACGTGCGGACCAAAGGCGATGATCTGCGCCGTGGGCGCAACTGCTTGAATGGCAGCGACTAAACCGAGCAAGTCACCGGCCACGCCCGAGCCCAAGTCAATCATTGCCAGGCGGCAGTCGGCGGCTAGTTTCGTCGGCACTTCGGCGGCAGACCGTAGTATGACCAGGGGCACGCCGATCGCGCGCGCCGCAGCGGCGATTCGCATCGCAAAAAACATCTCGCTGGAGAGCACGCAAGCTGTAGCCATATCGGATTGTGATACCATGAAGCGAACAGACAACTCTGGGGACCTGCGCTTCGTCCCCAGCCACGATCTTGCGGGAAAAGGACAAGGGAATGAGCGAGCAGCCATGGTATCACGCGGGCCTGAAGTTTGAGTGCACGCAGTGTGGAGATTGCTGCACGGGTGCCCCAGGCTATGTATGGGTGAACAGCGCCGAAATCGCCGACCTGGCCGCTCTGGTCATGCCCGAAGATCCCGAGAAGTTCGAAGAGCTATACGTCCGCCGCGTCGGTGTGCGTAAGAGCCTAAAGGAGTTCCCCAACGGGGATTGCGTCTTCTTCGATACGGTGAAGCGGAAGTGTACGGTTTACGACGCTCGCCCGCGGCAATGCAAAACCTGGCCCTTCTGGGATTCGAACCTGCGCAACGAAGCCGAATGGCAGCAAACCTGCGAAGTTTGCCCCGGCAGCGGTAAAGGCAAGCTCTATCAACTGGGGCACATCGAAGAGCAGCGGAAGATCGTCAAAGTCTGAGGTAGGAACCCTTTGCGACGCTGTCCGGCATCATTTTCTGACAAATATTTTGCGACTGGCCGGCGACCACCACTGGCCCTGCTCGCATTGCCGTAAACAGCAGCTCGCAAGCGACTTGCGACGATTCCTTTGAAACACGGCCGACCCTGCTGCTGGTGCCGCTTGTGCCGGCTAGAGAAAATTTGCCGGTTGTGCTGGAGTTTGCCGGCAGCCTCGTCCGATACTTGTGTTCACAGGAAAAACGCGCCGCAAGCGCCTTCTCCTGGGGAACTGGTGAAACGAAGATGGGAGCCCAAAACTCCTTGCTAGTACCTTCGGCAGAGTCGTTACAGACGACGCAAGACCGCCGGACTTAAGGCAGGGACGCTTGACTCTAGTACTTACGCCACCTACACTTGGATCGTTCTTAAGCAGCAGACTCGCTGCCTCAGAAATGCCGCCAAGTGCCCCAAGTGGGAGGAGTGCCCGTCGTGACCAAGAAAGAGATCGTGAAGACGATTTCCGAAGAGATCGGCCTGACTCAGCTGAAGACGAAAGAGATCGTCCAAAAGACGTTCGATGCTATCGTCGAGACGCTGGTTGAGGACGGGCGAATTGAACTTCGCAACTTCGGAGTGTTCGAGGTCAAACGACGAGCCGCTCGCAAAGCGCGCAATCCTCGTACCGGCACAAGGGTCGATGTACCAACCAAGTACGTCGTAACCTTTAAGCCCGGCAAGGAGATGGAAGAAAAGGTCCGGCTCTTGGAAGAGCGGGAAGCCGCCCGACAGGGCAATGGTGCTCCCCCCTCGACTGAGCCGCCTTCAACTCCAGCCTCCGACACCGGAGCTAGCCCCGAACACGATTCGACAGACAGTTGATCAAGAGCGGGAACGACATAGTACGATCGCGGTCACTGAACAACATTCAGTACGCAAGATCAGCAAACGCAAGGGATTGCGGTCGCACTCACGGAGGATGGTATCATGCGGCAGTGGATTCTCGGAGCGATCATCGCAGTTAGCTTGGCCGCCAACGTGGGCTGCTTCATTCCGATTTATTCGGGTGACCCAGCCGTGCGAACTCGCCAGCTGATCTACACGTCGGAAAACTTCCGGCAAATCACCGAAGAGTGGGAGCGGATCTGGTTTCTCGACCAGCCCAGCCACTTGACGCCCCACCGTGTTCACGGCGGTGTGATCTAAGCCTGTTCACGCGCAACGCGAGTCGTAGCTTCAGCTTGGCTCGCCTGGACTGAGCGTGTGTTCGCGCGAAGGTGAACAACTTTCTACGTACCTACCAAAGCCCCTGTTGGTGCCTGACGCATTCACTGCGCCGATTGTCCCATTTCTTGCCAGGGGATAAACTCGGGCCTGTGGTTCGAGTTTCGTCTTCCCCACCTTCTTCTTAACGGCCCTGTTGTGTCCGAGCCCGATCTTGCCGTTTCGCTGGGGCGACTTTCGCTCCGCAACCCGATCCTCACCGCCTCGGGCACTTTTGGCTACGCTCGCGAAATGCAGTCGCTGGTCGACTTCACCAAGCTGGGCGGCATCCTGCCGAAAACCATCACCAAGGCAGCTCGCCCTGGCAACAAGCCCTGGCGAACCGTCGAAACGGCCGCTGGCCTGCTGAATTCGATCGGCCTCGATAACGACGGCCTCGACGCCTTCCTCGAACATCACTGGCCCTACCTGCAAACGCTGCCGACTGCTGTGGTAGTGAGCATCGCCGGCAGCAATCACAACGAATTTGTCGAGATGGCCGCAGCCCTCTCCGATCAGCCCAACCTGGCAGCCATCGAACTCAATATTTCGTGCCCGAACGTGGCCCACGGCGTCGACTACGGCGCCGACCCAGCCCTCTGCTTCAAGCTGGTCTCCGCCGTGCGCGAGCGATGCCAGGTTCCGGTCCTCGCCAAGCTCACACCCAACGTCACCAAGATCGTCGACATCGCCAAAGCGGCCAGCGACGGCGGTGCCGATGCTCTGTGCCTGGTGAACACGGTGCTGGGCATGGCAGTGAACTGGCGGAAGCGGCAGCCCATGCTCGGCAACATCGTGGGTGGTCTCAGCGGCCCCGCGATCAAGCCGATCGCCCTCCGCTGTGTCTATCAAGTGGCTCAAGCGGTGAAGATACCCATCATTGGCATCGGCGGTATCGCGACGATCGACGATGTGATGGAGTTCCTCGTCACGGGCGCTTCTGCCGTGCAGATCGGGACTGCCAACTACTACGATCCAACGGTCACCACCAAGCTGGTCGCCGCACTTCCCGCGGCACTGGCGGAACTCGGTGCGACCAGCGTGCACGAAATCGTCGGCACGCTCAAACTGCCCGGCAAATAACTTCTACAAGAATCAACGCACATGAGAGTTCTCTCCGGCATTCAGCCCACGGGTCGCTTCCACTGGGGCAACTACTTCGGGGCCATCCAGCAGTACATCGACCTGCAACATGGCAACGAAGCCTACTACTTCATTGCCAACCTGCACGCGCTCAATACGGTGCGCGATCCCAAAGCCCTGAGCGGTTACACGCTCGACGCCGCGCTCGATCTGCTCGCTCTAGGTCTCGACCCCAGCAAAGCAATTCTCTTTGTCCAATCCGATGTGCCCGAGGTGAGCGAACTCTGCTGGCTGCTGATGACCGGCACACCGATGAGCATGCTCGCCAACTGTCATGCCTACAAAGCGAAGAAAGATAAGGGTCTGCCCGCCGATGCCGGCCTGTTCACGTACCCCGTGCTGATGGCGGCTGACATTCTCGCCTACGATGCCGAGATTGTGCCCGTCGGCGAAGACCAGATCCAGCACATCGAAGTTTGCCGCGACCTGGCCGGCAGCTTCAATCATCACTTCGGCGAAGTCTTCGTGCTCCCCAAAGCTCGCGTGCTGCAAGCCACGGCCAAGGTCCCGGGCCTTGATGGCGAGAAGATGTCGAAAAGCTACAACAACACCATCGAAGTTTTCGAGCCCATCGGTCCTGCCCGCAAAAAGATCATGCGGATCCCGACCGACTCGCGCCCCATGGAAGAGCCCAAGCCCGACTACGAAAGCGACAATCTCTACCAGCTGTTTTCGCTCTTCGCGACCGACGCTCAAAAGACCGAGATGGCTGCCTTGTACCAGGCCGGCAACTTCGGCTACGGCACCGTCAAAAAAGCGCTCGCCGACGCCGCCGAAACTTACTTCGCCGCTGCCCGCGAACGCCGCGAGAAACTGGCCGCCGATCCCGCTGCCGTGCAAGAAATCCTCCGCGACGGCGCCGCCCGCGCTCGCAAGAAAGCTGGCGAAGTCCTAGCGCGAGCGAAGAAGGCATGTGGATTAAAATAGCGTGTATGGGTCGCGTATACTGCTGCTGCTATCCACAATAAAATCAGCTTAATCCACCAAGCGGGCGGACGCAAAAATCGCATGAGAATCGACTGGCTCGAACTGCGAAATTTCAAGAAGTTCCGAGAGGAATCTCTGCGGTTTCCTCGTCGCGCCGATGCCGCTCCCGACGCCGGTTCATTTCATGTACTGATTGGTGAGAATGGAGTCGGAAAAACGAGCATTCTCGATGCCTTGGCAGTAGCTTTGGGCGTTTGGTTGGAACGCAAACCTGATTCGTTACTTGAGAACAGCCATCGGCGCATCACCAAAGACCAAAAGCGCTTGCTCGGGACTAAGCTCGGCGATCGCTGGCAACTTCAGCAGGCTCAGGAAACTACGTCCGTTCGTGTACGCGGCGATATCCTAGATCAACGTAGTGTTACTTGGGGACAGGCCTTGCCCATTGGGCGTTCCAAGGTCAGCAATGAGCTATCAAAAGCGGTTCTTGCTCGTATTTGGGATGCCTACCAAAGTATTGGAACGGGCGAGAAAGTATTGTTACCCGTAGTCTGCTACTACGGTGCTGGGCGTGCGTGGTTGCCGCACAATGAGCGTCAAAAGGCGAAGGCAAAGTCGAATGGACCGGCAAATCGATGGGAAGCCTTTTACGATTGCCTCAATGAGCGGATACGCTTTGCTGACTTGGCGCATTGGTTTCAAGTGGAGCAACTCGCCAAAGGAGCCGGCGACGGACAATATCGCCCCGGATTTGAAGTGGTACGTCGCGCGATTCTGGCATGCGTTCCAGACGCTGACGGCGTTTCTTACGATGGCGATTTTAAGGAAATCGTTTTGTCCATTAACGGCAATGCTCAACCCCTCAGCAACTTGAGTGCTGGCCAGCGCGTGATGCTGACACTTGTGGCAGATCTGGCCATCCGTATCGTTACGCAAAACAATTTTTTGGTCCCAGCGGACAAGTTGACTGCAGACGACGAGCCTTTACCAAGAGTATTGGCCCAAACGCCAGGCGTGGTGCTGATCGATGAACTAGACGTTCACTTGCATCCTACTTGGCAACGCCGCGCTGCTGTCGATTTGCAACGAATCTTCCCCAAAATTCAATTCGTAACGACGACGCATTCGCCCCAAGTAATTGGTGGCGTGCATCCGGAAGAGATTATCCGTTTGCTTCCAGCAGGAGGGCATGACGTGCCTGCACAATCCTATGGCATGGACACGAATTGGATTCTACAGGTCTTGATGAACGCCGATGAGCAACAGCCGGACGTAAAGCATGACTTGAAGCACATCTTCGACTTGATTGCGGAACGCAAACTTGATGACGCTCAGCTTGAAGTGGGAAAAGTTCGGGAGCAAATTGGCAACAGTGAGGCACTACAACGGGCAGCGTCAACAATTGAGCGAATTCGGTTGTTCGGAAAATGAGATACCTTCCTAAACGGCCCGAACCCCCGACGGCGATTCGCGAGTGGCGACAAGCTCAAGAGCCGATCGGCGTAAACCTCGATTACCCCAGTTTTACCCGCAAGCCACAGTTGCGTGCCGAATTGATTGAAGAGCAGTTCGGCCTTTGTGGTTACACGGGCGCTCCCGTGGATGAACGGCTTTCCGGGTTCAACGACAGCAACCTTGCCTTTCAAGCACACATTGAGCATGTCAAGCCCCGCAGGGTGTGCCAGACGGAACTGGAAGAACGGAAAAAGCGGAAAGACGTTTACGGGCGAGAGCTTTGCGAGGACATGGATCATCGCAATCTAATTGCGGCGTTGGAGGTAAAACGTAAGCCGCCGGCCGACGCCGAGATCTTCGGTGCTGCGGCCCATGGAGACGAGTTGCTACCGATCACCCCTTTGCAGCCAGACTGTGAATCATTTTTTCGTTACGGCATGAATGGTGAAATCGTCGGGAATGGTGATGATGCCGCGAGCACGATTCGATTGCTGAGGCTTGACCACGCAACACTGACGAGTTGGCGACGCGGCGCTATTGCTGCCTTCTTTCCCACGGATGAGATCCTGAGTCGCGAAGAAGTCGAACAGCGAATCCATATCCTCAATACTCCAGTGAACAACAAATTGGCGGAATTCAGCTTTTGCATCGCTGGTTATGCTCGCGAGTTGTTAAGCAAATGATCTAGGTGAAGGCTGGTCGCCAGCCTAGTGCAGCAAGATCTGTTAACGGGAGTTGTCCACCTTTATGCGACCACTTGCCGCCGTCGGTGCTCCCCTGCACTTCGTGCCGAAGCTCACCAGTCAACACTTTGGCCCGATAGATGATGCGGACATGATGCCAAGTTGCGCCTTCCTTCTGCGAGATAAACGAGTCGACGTGCGCGACGTACACCGCGCGCACCACCAAGCCCGTTTCTTCCAACACCTCTCGGCTCATGCCGCTGGCCGGTGATTCGCCGAAGTCAATGCCACCTCCAGACAATGTCCGCTGCCCGGCAAGTTTTTCGATCTCGGCCGAGAAGCGACAAAGCAGAATTTTCTCGCCGTCGACAATGACTGCGTAAGCAGCGACACAAGTTCGTTGGATGGCGTTCACGGGAGCTTTCCTACGGATTTGCTGTTAAATACGATGTATTTCGGTTACGCTAACCTCTATCCCGCCTCACTCCACCCACCTCAAAGATCTCGCCATGAATGCGATTCTCATGCTGCTGGCTGCGGCTCTCCCTGCGCAGTTATCGGAAGGCACGCTCCATCGATACGAAGGTTCGATGGTTGCCACGAAGGACGATGGCGATCCGCGGGTGAAGGAGTTTTCGCTGCTGGCGGTCGTGGGGCCGAACAACGCGGCCCGCACCTTTGACTGGGTCATTACCGAAACAGGTCGCGGCAGTTGGTCGTGGACCGAACGCTTCGGCCGCTGGAACATCGATGCCGCGCGCCGCGAAGATGTGCCCGAGGCTCCAGCGCTGATGTTTGAACGAACCGATGGCAAGAGCGTTGTCCCGCTTTGTCCGCTGCTGTTCACCGCCGAGAGTCCGCTGGCCAAAGGACAGAAGTGGACCGAAGATCGCTACGAATACGAAGTGGCGGGCGAAGCCACCCGAGCCGATCAGGCCTGCTGGGTAATCAATGTTCGCACTCCCTACGGCCCCAAGCGAACACTGTGGGTTGCGAAGGCTTCGTCACTCATCGTGGCCGTTCGCGAGACGGTCTTTGTCGGCCAAGGTGTGCAGCACGAACTGACATTCGAACTGAAGGAAACCAAGCAGCTGCCAACCAACGAATACGCCAAGACGACGCAGGCCTTCAACGCCTGGTTGGACCTGCGGGCCAACTTGCAGCGTCCCGCGCGTCACGAGCGAGCCGACTTGAACGACGAGCAACTGGCGCTAGCTCGCAAGCAACTCGCGTCGCTCGAATCAGCAGCCGAAGAGACGCCGCTTGCTCCCTTCGCAGCGGCCGCAGCCAAGGACATTCAGAATCAAAAGGGTCGGGCGGGAGCGATGCAGGCCCTGCGCGATGCTGCCGTGGGCAAGCCGTTGCCAGAACTCAAACTCACCGATCTCAGCGGCAAGCAACTCGACGCCGCTGCGTGGAAAGATAAGGTGCTGGTTCTTCACTTTTGGGAATACCGCGATGCTCCGCTCGAAGAGCCTTATGGCCAGGTCGGTTATCTCGACTTTGCCTCGCGCAAGCATGCCGACAAGGCGGTGATCGTGGGTGTGAATGTCGATGAACGTCTCGCCGTCGAAGATACCCGCCGCACCGCCATTGCGAGTGCCCGCAGGCTGAAGTCGTTCATGAATCTCAGCTACAACATTGCCCTCGATGACGGCGCACTGCTGAAGCAACTGGGTGACCCTCGCGCCGCGAGTGGCAAGTTGCCGCTGTTTGTCGTGGTGAGTCCGAATGGCAAGATCGCCACCTATCACGCCGGTCTGTACGAGATCAAACCCGAACAAGGGTTAAAGGAACTGGAAGCAGCCATCACCGCGGCCGCGAAATGAGCGGCGTGATTGTCTAGGTCAAAGGCTTTCCAGGAATCGAATCAGGTCCCGCAACTCTTGTGCAGGGAGCGGGTGCGCCAACTGGTGACCGTGCGTTTCGAAGACATCAGTCAGCGACGTCGCCCGGTTGTCGTGAAACAAACGGCGCAGGCGGCCGACGCCGCGCAGGCTGGGCGGATTGAATTTCTTCAGCCCTTGTTCGTCGGGCATGCCCACGTCGTAGACCTCGTGCGAGGTGAACGTCAGCGGCGGCACGTGACAACGATTGCAACCTTCGCGCAGAAAGATCTGTTCGCCGCGCGCCACCTGCTTGGCATCGGCTTCGTCGGCCGGCTGGGGCTTGAGCGGTGGAACCGGCGGCAGCGTATGCAAAAACGCAACGAGGTCATCGACATCAGCGGGGGCAATCTTGTCGGCGTGCATCGTCTCGCGCAGCGACTTGTGGACGTTGTCCTGCAGCGTCTTCATTTCGCCATTCCAACTCCACAAGTCGGTGAGTCGCGTGCCGCGCAGCGTTAAGACGCGCTTGGGTGTGCCGTAGGTATTGTCCCCGAGCGTATCGGCGAGCAGGCCATTCGTGTGACCATCGGTATGGCAACTATGACAACTCATCAAGCCATGTAACGACTGGCGAGCCGAAAAGAACAGTCGCTCGCCGCGCTCGGCAGGACTAAGCAGCCGAGCGTCACTCTCGGGGAAGAGGAGCGATTTTGTGACCACCGGTTGCGCGGGTTTCTTGGTATCGATGCGCGTAACCGAATCGTCGAGTTCGCCCAGCACCAGCGCCACGTCGTCGCGGGCTACGATAGTGCGCGGTCGCTTACCGACGGGCAATCGCTGAAAATCACCGTCCCAATCGCCCTCGCGGTACCAAACCTGATCGACGCCCGCCAGGCAAACCAACAGGCCCCGTTTGGTAAACGCGATGCCCGCTGGATCTGCATTCTGGTCGATGACGAGCGCCTCACCAGGTACGTCGCGAGGCAACTTGCTGGTCGAGCGCATCAGAACGTAAGACTTAGTGAAACTGCTCAGCCGATTCTTCATCAAGCTGCCACTACCGACATGTTCGCGCGTCGAGCCGAGCGCGGAATTCAAAACCTGGTGCGAACCGATGATGAAACCCTCGCGGGCGTCGCAGGCGAGTCCGCCGATGTTGTGAATCGCCCGTTGTTCGCTGCGATCGTGGCCGTCAAATATCGAGAGTTCGGCAATATCACCGCCAAACGCCGACGTTACCCAGCGCGTCGTGAATTTTGAGCCGTCGTGAAGACTGACCGTGGTGTTCGCCAACAGCAAGCGAGGCTCAAACGGAAGAGTTCGGGTGCGAATCTTGGTGAACGCCTCACTGCCAGCTTGCCAGGTCGTTATTTGGCGCGACCAGAGGGAGGCAACATCGACGTGGCGCTTGCCGTTTACTTCGTACGCGCACAGACTCACGGGAAACTCGGGCACGGCGTACCGTCCCCGCTCCCTCAAAGTTGCGTCGCCCACCCGCACCTGAATCAACTCGTGCGACTTGTCGTCGATAAGCAACAGATCGTCGCCGCAGCGCACAACACCGCGCAACTGTTTGCCGACAGCGAACTCGTGTTTGATTTCTCCGCGCTCGACATCCCACATAATCAGCGAGCCGCTTTTCGCACAGGCAATGGCCGCGAGCTTGTCATCGAGCCAGATCGCCGCGACCGGTTCGCGGCGAATGTTGCCGAGCTTGATCGAAGGAAAAGTGCGATCAGCGGCCAGCAGCGCGGCTGAACCAACCAGCAGACCCAGCGCAGCGAACAACCCGATCCAAAGAGGCTGTCGTGTTGCCGGCTGCCGCCACATAGCGATCTCTTTCGTGCGGGTCAGTAGCGACGGGGCGCGGCGGAGAAGGGATCGGCCGTAGACACGCCGAACAATTGCTTCACCGAGTCTCGCTGCAGGACGATGATTGTGAACACGCCGAGCGCGGTTCCCACGGGAACGCTCAGGCAGGTGATACAGGCAACGACCATGCAGAACAGGTGGCTGCGCCGCTCGGCCAGATTGCGCGCGGTGCAATACAGCAGGAAAGCTTGGGTCCAGAGTAGCACGATCATCAGGGCCGCGACGATCGTAAAAAAGCCGCCAATAAAGCCGAAGGCGACGCGCCCTTCGGGTTCGCCCGGAAAGCCCGACGCGCCGCCGAGCATCGCCAGGCCAACCGTCAAATGAATGACCGGAAAGCAGCCTCCCAGGGCCGAGAGTCCGGCCAACACGTAGTACAAAATCGACAGCAGTTGCAGATGCTCGCGATCCTGCCGCTCGATGGCCGCGTCGGCAAATTGAGGTTTCGGTTCCATGGCAGCAGAGAGACTTTCTGGCGGTAATGGGCGAATGGAGGCAAAGGATTACCAGACCATTCGTCCCCAATCAGCTTACCTTGGAAACTGTTTTTCCCAAAAGCCCCGTGGATGCCTGTAGTGGGTCAGTTTGAAATTGGTTTTTCGGGAATGTCCAACGTTTGCCTTTGTCGCATTAAGTCGCTCGGTAGCTTCTTTGTCGCGTCAATTGCATAGCCCGCAAGCAATAACTCACTGAGGCGAACAATATGCACCGTCGCTTCCTTCGCGGACAGAGCCAGAAGCTCCAGTTCGCGTTCTGCAACTTCCTCATCTACGCTGCGTGCTGCCAGAAAGCTCAAATGATGTTCGGCGATCCAGTGCACGTGTGTGTTTAGTCGATCTATAGCGAAAGCTACGGCATCGATTTCCGATTTGCATGGATCGCTTGGATGGCTGCCAGGGGGTAGCACTCGCGCCTTTGCTAAATGTTCTTCCATGAACCACATTCTAGCGGGGCCTTGGTCACTAGGCCGAATTCCACTGTTTGTACGGGCCGCGTTGCTTCGCTACTTCGACGGCAGCAGATACTACAATGCCCGCTCGGCTGGCCAGCGGTCATTGAAACAACTCGCCAAACGCCGTGCGCGTGGCTTCGACACCACGGCGAAGGATCACGGCGTCGATGCCAAAGCTGAGCATGCGGCAGCCCATGTCGTAGGTTCGCTTGGCAAAGCCAGGGTTCACAGCAATGGTGCCCCAGTTTTTGCCATGCTTCTTGCAAGCGGCAGCCACCTTGGCGTAAGCGTTCCACAGTTTCTCGTTGTCCCACTGGGCGAGAATGCCCAGTTCTTGGGAGAGATCGCTGGGGCCAACAAACAGCAGATCGACACCATCGAGCGCGGCGATGGCCTCGCACTCTTCGAGCGCGCCGAGCGTTTCGATTTGAATGGCAACGAAGGAATCGCGGTTGGCATCGTGAGCCAGTTGCGGCAGCGTCTTGCCACCATAGTCGGCGTCGTAACCGCTGGTGTTGAGGCCCCGAATGCCGCGCGGCTGAAACTTAGCCCACTGCATGAACTCTTCGGCATGCTTGGCCGATTCAATCCGCGCGGCCATCAGCCCGCCCGCGCCCGCTTCGAGGTTCGCCGTCGCCATGGCATAGTTGCTCATCGGCATCCGCACAAAGTTATCGAGCCCATTTGCCCGCCCGCAGGCTGAGGCGAGCACGATCTGCTCGTAACTGACCGCTGCATGTTCCTGGTCGATCCAAAAACCATGAAAGCCACCGAGCATGCCGACGACGTCGAAGACTACCGGATGAATGATACGGCCCGAACAAAAGATGCGGCACAGCGTGCCTTCGGCGAGCAGGGTCTTGAACGATTTCATGAGGCGGGCTTTCTCAAGGGGATGTGGGGCAATGATTCGTCGCCGGCAGAACTAACGTGCCAGGCCAGCGGGCAACTCGGACAGGCGTTCGATTTCGAGAATCTCACTGAAGTACCAAGGTTTGCCCGTGGCCTTTTTATAGCCGATGCACTTGGCCGGATACTGGACGCCATCATGCTCGCGCCACTCGCTGAAGCGGTGAATGTCGCTCCGCCATTCGAGGTGCGACAGGCGCTGCTCGGCTTTGTCAAAATAGAAGTCCAGCGGCGGCGTGATGGTGCCGCTGATTCGCAGCCCCAGCGTGGTGACGCCGTTTTCGGTCTTCTCGGGCAGTACCTCCAGCTTGGATTGTGGATCGGTGAGAGCGCCCAGGGTCCAGGCCCAGACCAGAAACGTCGCGGGCTCTTTCTCGTCCTTCACACGTTCCTTTTTACCGAGCCACCAGTACTTGGGCGGCTCCAGGACCGACGTCCGTGTGTTGCCTTTCTTCGTTTCGTCCGCACTCACATTCAACTGCTCTTTCATGCGAAAGAGCTTGAGCAGTTTCTCTTCGCCCCCCGCCTTTGCCACCAATTGTTTGACGAGTTCGGCCGCGTCGGGCTCAGCAGCCGCAGCTGATGCCGCGCCCAGGACGAACCAACACAACAACAAACGAGCAAGGCTGCGCATGTGACACCTGATGAACAGTGGGCTGGTGTTTGAGTATGCCGGAACAAGCGCTACTCGGCGAGTGTTCCGGGGGCATTCGATCTCTTACTTCTTCACGCCCGTTGTCTTCTGCAGGTACTCCACTTCCTTCGGGTCGAAGGGAGTGCCGTCGGTGCGGAAGATGTCGTGGAACCAGACCTTCGGCTCGGGGTTGGGTTCGGGCTTTTGCCAGGTTTCCCAGGCGAAGATGGTGTTGCTCTTGCCGGCGACAAAGCCCCAGCAGTAGCCGCCGATCTTCTCTTCTTTGAAGTAGCCAACGATCGGATCAAACGTGCTGCCAACCGGGCGGGCCATGTACTCGGTGCAGAGGAGCGGCCGGTTGTACTTCCGCAAGTTGGCGACCCACTCCTTGGCTTCGTTCAGCTTGCCGTACGTGTGAAAGGTGATGACGTCCGACTCTTCCAACTGCACCTTCTCCATGGGAATCAGGCGGGCCGCGTCAGCCTTATGGCCACCGAGCCAAGGGCCAGAAGTCACAGGCTGTGTCGGGTTCGCTTCGCGGGCCCAAACGAACGCTTTCTTCAACAGCTCGCGGGTCGCGGGCTGCTTAACGGCGGCGGGTGGCTCCTGCTTGAGATGGCTCTTGCCGTACGAATTGTCGTTCATGTTGTCCGGCTCATTCCAAATGTCCCAAACCTGCACGCGCGGGTCGTCCTTGAAGCGGCCGACAACGCCGCGTACGTATTCTTCGAGCAAGGAGTGCCGCGACTTATCAAGCAGATCTTTCTGACCGGGGCTTTGCACCCAACCCGAATTGTGCACGCCCTGTTTCGGCTCCCGCTGCTTGCCCAGCTTGGGGTTGGGGTCCCAGACGCTATCGAACGGCACCAACATGATGCCAATGCCGTGCTTCTCGGCGATGCCCAGAAACTGATCCATCCGCTTGAGCAAGCCTTCCTTATCTTGCTCCCACAGCAGGTGATGCAAGAAGACTCGCATCGAGTTGAAGCCCAGCGACTTGGCCCACGCCAGCTCCTTATCGATGACCGCCGGATCAAACGTATCGGCCTGCCACATCTCGAGCTGATTGATCGCATACGCGGGCGTGTAATTCGCCCCCACCAGCCAAGGCTGCTTGTCGTACCAGGCATTCGCTTGCTCCGGCGTCCAGCGCTCCCGAGCGTTTGCCGCGCAGGTAAGAAGCAGGACGGCGATTGTGAGTGCGAAGGTTTTCATGGACACCTCAGGTAGTAGATCGTAGGCCGGAACAAAGTGTACTCACGCAGTTCCGGCAATCCCTCGGACAACCGCTGCAACTGCGCAGAGACCGCTGGTTCGGGCCTACTGGCTGCGAAACGTAGCGCTGCATTTTCATCAGCCTTGATGATCCGACCGCGGTGCAATCCTGTCAATCAAGGGCAATTGAGTTGCCCGCTGACCCGCTTAGCGAAACCTCGTGTTGCTAACACGACTCGACAGCGCGCAGGCGGCGGCCAGTATCAAGTTGAAGATGGCCCCAGGGACGAGCAAGACCAGGAACCCAACGACATTTGCTTCGTTCGGGCCGATGTGAAAGGTGAGCAAGTAGAGCATCGTCGCGAGTTGGAAGACCGCTAAGCCTGCCAGCGAGAAAGCAGCTCCCCAGCGATTGGGAGCCGCGGCGCCCGCGACGAGTCCGATCCACGGAGCGCCCAGCACACCAATCACCGCGACGATGATGGGTGCCAGCAAGGGATACTCGCTGCCGAACAGATCGGGCACCGCGATTAGCGACACATAGTAACAGGCGAAAGGTTGCCCCAGGGCGAGTGCGCCCACGAGCGCGGCACAGCCTAGACCGACGAGGATTCGCCGGACGATGACCGCGCCGGTCGACTCAGGTAGCGGGCGAGTTTGATCCGCAGGGGGCATGGCAGGTCCTCGGGAGAAAACGATCCTCGGAAGAAAACGGTCCTTGGGCGCAAACGCCAACGCCAATCGAACGAAGCTGATCTCAGGCGATTCGCGGTACTTTGCGATTGTACCGGAATCATGCTCAAACGCTGGTGGCAGGAACTCGCGCGCCAGTAGTGAAGGCCCATTGGGAGGCGTCTACAAACCCTATCGCGTCCTCCTAACAATTGCCAAAGCACCAAAACATTTGACAGTTCCGCTCTCGCCGACTTACGATTTGCAACGGCAAAGAAGCCGGTGGCTATGATCCAGCATATTAAACGCGCTGGGGAAGGAACCCAGAGCGAGATCAATAACAGGCACACAGAGTTACGGTGAGGCAGCGATGGGAACATGGGGCGATTCGATCCTGGCGGATGACGACGCGCAGGATGTTTACGAGCACTATCGCAAACTGTTTAACGAGGGCAAGTCCCATGCGGCGGTCCTGCGAGAGCTGAAACAGGACTGGGCAGAGACCATTGCGGATAGCGACGAGGGACCAACCTTCTGGTTCGCGGTTGCGCGAGCTCAGTGGGAATTTGGTGAACTCGACAAAGCCGTTCTGAAGCGAGTTGAACAGATCGAGAAGAAAGGGCTCGGACTGGAACGCTGGCGAGAAGGCGGCCCGAAGCTGCTCGCCAAGCGCGAGAAGGTGGTGCGCGAGTTCCTCGAGAAGATCCGCCAGCCCAATCCGAAGCCGAAGAAGCCCAAGGCGGAAAAACAGCATCGGTCGATCTTCCAGCCGGGCGACTGCCTGGCGATCGAGTTGAGCGACGGAAAGTTCGGCGCGGCGATCGTGCTCGCCACGGACGATACGCACGTCCAGGGTTTTGACTGGGTCGTCTATCTGGAATGGCACGATGCCGAGCCGCCGCCACTCGACTTCTATACGAAGCGCCGCTGGTTCAACACCAAGCTATCCTGGCTCGATCGGGCGACTTGGGTCTTAGCCAGCACGTACCGCAAAACGAAGAACAAAATCCGCCACATCGGCAACGTACCACTCAAGGCGAACGATCCGCAGTCCACCGTTCGCTCGAACGGTGGTTGGAGTTCTGTCATCGGGGCCATCGAGCGATATTACGGCATCGAGAGCTGATCTTCTCGAGCGCGGCAGGTGACTTGAGGGAGGGAGCCCCTTCAAAATGTCACCAAAATGTCTCGTTGACATTCTTGACAAACGATCACTACTTTGCATCAATGTCAGAAGGTTCTTCGACAATTTAGTGAAGCAAGCAGCGGCGAGAGTTAGCTGAGGGGTAGGGTCGCGCGCAGATTGGCTTTGGTCAGCAAGGGGTATGGATGGCCGCCTGTCTTGCTGGGGAATGCCGTCGAACGGCTTGGCCTGCCCGGGTCGCACTTCACTGAGTGCAGTTTCACGGAACGACAGGCACCCGCTGCGGACGCCGGAGTGGTTATCAGTGGGTTACGATTTCAAGAACCGTTAGGGAATGATACTCGCCCTAATGACGAACGGAGCCGAGAGTGTCGGGTGGTTATCGTCTGCCAAAATGGCAGTGTTAACTGGTTATCAAACGGTTATCAAGAAAACGGTCAATAACTGGTTATCAATAGATGTAAGTGATCGTGGCGACGAGGTTTAAAGTGGCTGTTCAGACGCAAAAAATCGCGCGAAAAAGTTATCAAACTTTCGCTGCCCGCAGTAGGTTGGGGTGCATTGCAAGTGTGCCATGCAAGGGCAAGTACGCCGCCCGTACCCAGACACGGTGCGGCCCTGAAACACGCGGGGCCGAGCGAACCATAGGACAGCCATGGCAGACCAGCAGGCCTGCCGCCACGTTAGACGTCGAGGTTGCGAACTTCCAGCGCGTGGCGTTCGATGAACTCGCGGCGCGGTTCGACCTTCTCGCCCATGAGGACGCGGAACATATCGTCGGCGGAGCCAGCGTCCCGCATGCTCACTTTGAGCAGCGTGCGGTTGGCGGGGTCGAGGGTCGTTTCGCGGAGTTCTTCCGCGTTCATTTCGCCCAGACCTTTAAACCGCGTGACGGTGAGTCCCTTCTGACCGAGGTCGCGCACCGCAGTGACGAGCGAACGCAGGTCTTGCAGGCCCGTTTCGTGATCGCCCCGCTTGAGGATGTAGCGGGCTTCGTCGCTGCCGGTTCGTTCTTGCTGAATCAGCACGTCGATATCGAAGCCGAACGCTCGTTTGAGTTCGGCGAGGCCGGAGTTGATCGTGCGCACTTCGTGCAACTCGGTAATGTGCAGTTGCGGGCCAGTCTTGCCATTGCCGTTCTCGGCAGTCGCCGATTCGTCGACAGCCAACTCTTTACCCGCGGCCTGTTCTTGCTCCGACTTGAACTGGTCGAGTTCTTGCGCACTGACGAACCACTTGTCGTGTACGCCGAGAAAGACGTGATAGTAGGGCAATCGTCCTTCGGCGTCTTTTCGCAGAGCATGCGCCCGCAAGCTGATGCCGCGACGTTCGAGGGCGATGATGGCCTCGTCCATATCGGCGAGCGTGGTGCAGAGCTTGGTCATGTCGGCACCGCTGATGACTTTGCCATCGCGGAGGTCGAGTTCGCAGTCGGAGAGACCCTTGTTGAGCAATTGGGACTTCATCTTCTCTTCGGTCTGCACGTAGTACGTGTCTTTTTTGCTCTTCACGCGGAACAGCGGCGGCTGAGCCACGTAGACATGGCCGCCGGTGATGAGCGAGTACATTTGCCGATAGAAGAAGCACAGCAGCAGTGTGCGGATGTGCGAGCCGTCGACGTCGGCATCGGTCATGATGATGACCTTGTTGTACCGCCGCTTGCTGAGATCCTGTTCATCGCCGATGCCGGCACCAATGGCCTGGATCATGCTCTGCACTTCTTCGTTGGCGAGCACTTTGTCTTCGCGCGATTTGTAAGCGTTGATGATCTTACCTCGCAGCGGCAAGATCGCCTGGAACTCTCGCAAGCGACCACCTTCGGCCGAGCCACCGGCCGAATCACCTTCGACCAGGTACAGTTCGCACTCTTCCATCTTCTTGCTGAGGCAGTCTCGCAACTTGCCGGGCAAGCCACCGCCGGAGAGGGCATTTTTGCGAACGCGAATCGCTTCTTTCGCCTTGCGAGCTGCTTCGCGAGCTTCGGCAGCGAGGGTCGCTTTCTTCAGAATGGTTTTGGCGACCTTGGGGTTCTCTTCCAGGAACTTGCTGAAATATTCACCGAACGAAGCGTTGATGATGCCTTCGACTTCGGCGTTGAGCAGGCGGTTCTTGGTCTGCGATTGAAACTGAGGATGCGGCACGCGGACCGCGATCACGACCGTCAGACCTTCGCGGAAGTCTTCTCCGCTGACGGTGATGTCTTTGAACATGTCCTCTTTTTTGCCGTACGAGTTGAGCGTGCGCGTGAGTGCCGTGCGAAAGCCCACCACGTGCGTACCGCCGTCGGGCGTATGAATGTTGTTCACATAGGCGTGCAGGTTTTCGGTGTATTCGTTGACGTACTGCAAGGCGATTTCAAACTGCACGCCATCGCTTTCGCCACTGACGTAAACCGGTTCGTTGTGAATGGCCTCGGTGGCACGATTCAAATACTCGACGTATTCGACGATGCCCCGCTCGTAGTGGAACTCTTCGGTCTGGCCGTTCCGCTCGTCATGAAACTTGATGCGTACGCCGTTGTTGAGGAACGCCAGATCGCGCAGGCGCTTCTGCAACTTGTCGAACTGGAACTTGGTGGTGGTGAAGATGGTGCCGTCCGGCTTGAAGCTGACCTTGGTACCACGCTTGCTGGTCGCGCCCATGCGCCGAGCTTCGCCCTGCGGAACGCCTCGCTCGAACTCTTGTTGGTACATGTGGCCATTGCGGAAAACCTGCACCTCGCACCACTGCGAGAGAAAGTTCACGGCTTTGATGCCGATGCCGTGCAAACCGCCCGAAGTCTTGTAGCTCTTTTTGTCGAACTTGCCGCCGGCCTTCAGGTTGGTCATTACCACTTCGAGCGCCGTGACTTCCCGACCTTGCTTGACCGATTCTTCTTCGTGACGATCGACGGGAATGCCGCGGCCGTCATCCTCAACACTGCAAGATCCGTCGTTGCGAATGGTGACGAGCACGTTCTTGGCATGCCCAGCCATCACTTCGTCGATGGAGTTGTCGACGAGTTCATACACCAGGTGATGCAAACCCTGCTCGTCGATATTGCCGACGTACATACCCGGCCGCAGACGAACGTGATCGACGTCGGACAAGTGCTGAATCGACTCGGAATCGTAATCGTCTTTTCCAGCGGCATCGTTTGGATTTGTTGATTCGTCGGCCATCGTTATTCACTGTCTCGTTTTAGTACGGTTTAACTGACTCGTAACTGTCCCTAAATATCCAAAGACTTAACTGGACATACCCTGATCCTCTCGTTTGCGTCGACGGGCGGCCACGACGCCTTGGTGCCAAATCTTGTCGAATGTTTCTGGATGGGCAACAAAATGCTGCTGCAGAAACGTATACACCGCAGAGTCGGTGAGCGGATTGAGTTCGGGATTCTCAATCTTGTGACGAGTTGCTCCTGCGAAGCGAGGGTCATCCAGACGAGCCATGATGACCGCTGTCAATCCGCTACGCAGATCTGAACCAGTTGGAAAGTCGTCGCTCTGAAAATTCATCTTCTTGGCGTAATTGTGAACAGCTCGTGTGATCCCTCTGCGCAATCCAATTGCCGGTGTACCTCCCTCAGGCATGAGTTCATCATTCACGTAGGTTTGAATCAGTTCGCTTTCCGCAATGGTGAACTGAAGTGCAAGCTCCAACTGGGTTCCTTTTCCTTCGGCTTCCAATCGCAGCACATTCGTATGCACCGGATATCGCGAACACCATTTGGTGGGTGATTGGCGACCCCAATTCAAATCCTGCACCAATTGGCCGATGCCTTGCTCGAAATGCAACTCCTGCGTTCGTTCATCATGAATCTTGGCAATCAGCCTCGGATGAAGGTAAGCCAGTTCGCACAAACGCGTCTGCAAGCGATGGTATTCAAACTTCGCCCCACACTCGAAAATCTCCGGATCGGCGTGAAACGTGACCCGCGTGCCATGTTTGCTAGTCTGACCAAGCCGCGCAAGATCACCAACGACCTCGCCTTTCGCGAAGCGAAGTTGATACTCGAATCCATCTCGCCAAACCGTAGTTACGCAACTCTGCGAAAGAAAATTGACGGCCTTCAAGCCAACACCAGAGGTGCGGCGCTGATTTGAAGACTTGATCCTTCGTAGAATTGTCATTGCCACTTCGAGTGTGGAAATCTCACGACCTAACCTTGTTGATTCCTCTTCGTGGCGATCAACGGAAATTCCTCGGCCATCATCCTCGACACTCAGGCTGCCATCACTGTGAATTGTCACACTGATTTGCGTGGCATGTCCCGCCAGCACTTCATCGACGCTATTGTTGATCAACTCACCAGCCAGGTGGTGCAAGCCTTGCTGGTCGACGTTACCGATGTACATACCCGGGCGCAGCCGCACATGCTCGCGGTCGGTAAGTTTGCTGAATTGTTCCGCCGTTTCGCTCATGCCAGTTTTCCCACGCGGAACTTGATGTCCTTAATCTTTTGATCGGCGGCGCTGATTGCCAGCGACTTCACCAGTTTGGCTTTGACAAACGTTAGTTCTTGCAGCACGGCCGAGTTGATGACCAGCACTTCGAGCACGCCCCGCTTCACTTGGCCAGCTTTGGTTTGCGAACTGAATCGCTCACCGACGGCCTGGTTCCAGACGGCATCGAGCGAGGCGGCTTGCTGCACGTTGGCATAGCCACGTTTGACGAGCAACTGGCCAACGACGTCGCCCATCGATTTGGCGGCTCGCACCGGCACGCGACGACGCTTGTAGTCGTCTTGCAGGTAGCGCTCGTCTTCCGAGGGTTTGGGTTTGGTCATCTCATTCATCCATGAATGGTGCGGGCATCACGGCGGAACAATGGCTCATTAGCGGTCACGCGAAAGTGGCATCACCACGTAACCATAGCGGTCGTCATCGGCCAGGAAGACCGCGGCGGTCTCGGCGTTTTCGATTTCGAGCGTGATGTTGGTTTCGGGGCTGAGCACCTTCAAAAAGTCGGAGACAAAGCGATGATCGAGCGTAACGACGATCGGCGGACCGTCGTAGGCAATCGGCAGTTCCACTTGAGCCTGACCGATGTCGGCCGTCGAAGACAACAGCGTGAGCGTGCCCGGCTGAAAGCTGAAGTCGATACCTCGGCTGTCGTTATTCGTCACAACAGCTGCCTGGCGAAGGCAGGCGTGCAACGGACCGACCGTGAGCGGAATTCGCTGCATGTCGCGGCGATTGGGGAACACATCGCGCCAGCGGGGGAAGCGACCTTCGACCAGGCGCGAATAGAACGTGGCTCGGGGCGTGCGGACGAGCACGTCGTTGCCGCGAGCTGCCAGGTGGACTTCGCCGTCGGAGTCTTGCACCGAGCGATTGAAGAGCCGCATCGACTGCGTGCGGATGATGGTCATCGTATCGCCGGTCTTGTGACCACCGACCGACGACGCTGGCCCTTCCATACGCGACAAGCGACGACCGTCCGTACCAACCGCAATGATCTTGTTTTCGTCCAGTTCGACCAGCACACCACCCAGTGCGTAACGGCTGCTTTCCAGGTCGGTGGCAAACTCCGTTCGCGAGATGATCTGGCGAAACAGAGGTGCGGCAATGACGTGATATTTCTCTTCGGTGAACTTTGCCACCTCGGGAAACTCTTCCGGGTCGTTGCTGGGGAGCTTGAACTCGCTTCGTTCGCCGCGAACGATCGTGCCCCGCGTGGTCGATTCGATTGTCAGGAACTCATCGCTGCTTTCACGCAGCAACGCGCCCACGTGGCTCACGGGCAACACAATGCTGCCGGCCTGATCCACTTCGACACCTTCGACGTTTACCCGCACGCCCACTTCCATGTCGGTGGCCGAGAACGTCGCACCGTTGGCGTCTACTTCGAGCTTGACGTTCTGCAGAATCTCTTTGGGGCTACGAGCAGGAGCAAACAAAGCTGCGGTCTGAAACGAGCTAAGTAACTTCTCGCGGTTACAACGAATCTTCACTGGCTGTCCTTTCAACGTCTGCTGCAGTGGCTCTCAAGGCGACTGAGCGTGTCTGTTACTTGGTTCTTGTATTTAGAGATCTTAAGTATCTGGTAGTAGTAGAAAAGCGAGGCTCGCGGCTGTCGACAGCGCGAGGCGCGATTGCTGCAACAAGTGTGTGAGCTGCGACTTGAGCCTGTTCGGGGAGCCAATTCAGCCCGTTGAAAAGCCGTCGCGCGACTGTCGCCCAATTGTGTGTGCTGCTGTGAGCCTGTCGATGAGTGACTGGCGAGCAAGATCGCGCGATCGACGGCCGACGAATCGACAGACGGCCGTCGACAACCATCGACAGGTTTTCCCAACGATGAGCCGGAAGCGAAAGCGGCCGGAGATTTTGCCGAGAGAGAACAGAACGAACTTTGGGCGCTAAAGCTTTTGTGTCGAACTGAGTTTCGTTTGCTAGCTTGAACCACGAAGTTCATCGGTGAACCTCCGTAGCGGTTAGCTGTTGGCGCAGATGTTCGACGTGCTGACGCAGTTCGGGATCGAGGTCGATGAGTTCGACGATTTTGCGGGCCGAGTGCAGAATGGTGGTGTGATCGCGTTTACCGAGCAACTCGCCGATGGTGGCAAAACTGGCTGAGGTTAATTGCCGAGCCAGATGAACCACGACGCCGCGAGCCATCACCAAATTCCGCTGACGGCAGTCCCCCTTGAGCGAGGTGAGGGAGATTTCAAAATGCTTGGCAACAGCTGAGACGATCTGCCGGAGCGTGGCTTTTTCGTCGGGAACGTGTTCGGCCAGCAGTTCGTCGACGAGAGCTTCGTCGATGCTACGCATGTTGGTCTTGGCCAGGTGAGCCAACTGCAGCAAGGCATGGCGCAACGAGGCGGCGGTCAAAAAAGCGGGTGTCGAGAGCGTTCGTTGGACGAGCCGTTCGCGGGCGTCGTTCGAAAGGTCCAGCTGCTCGCGTTCGGCATAGTGGGCGAGCAACGCGGCCCGCGTGGCTTGTTCCGGCGGTAACAGCGGCACGCATAGACCGGCCGAGAGACGGCTGATCACGCCCGGCGAGAGTCCGGCCGTTTCGACTGGCAGTTGCTTCATGGTGACGACCACGAGCGAACCACGTCGCACCCAGCCATCGAGACGGTTTTGCAGTTCCTCGAGCGGCGCGGCTCGATGAGCCAGTCGCTGGAGTTCGTCGATCAGCACGATATCGGCCCGGCCCATCCGGCTGCGATATTCGGCCACCGAGTCGGTTTCCAGTGCATGGCTGGCCGCGCGAGCAAAGTCAGCCCCGGTCGTGCGAAAGACGTTGGTTGTTTGCAGATGTTGGGCACGCAGATCGACGAGCAACATCGCCAAGCTGGTTTTGCCGGTGCCGCTATTGCCGCAGAACACCAGCGGATTGAACGCCGGCTGCGGTTCGTGAACGAGGGTTTCCAACCGGCGGACGATCGCGTTCTCGGGGCCAAACAACAGCGGCTCAGCGGGTGAAGTGCTGGCGCGCGACCGCGCTGCAGAAGACGCTGTTCCTGCTGCCGATTGAGAGGCGAGAGTGAAAGTGCCGCTGATCAC